>NZ_FZNY01000022.1 GCF_900188275.1 Dokdonia pacifica | reverse complement strand
GAAGTTTCCGAAATTCAATTTTTGAGCAAATAAAATGTTGCTGAAAAACAAAATTAATATAATGACAATCTTTTTTTTCATATGTGTGGCAACGTGTTTGTGTATGATTAGTTGCGTGTTTTAAGCACTGAATTTAGTAAATAAAAACTGAATAGAAAGTCCGCGAGGACTTTCGTAAATTGACTAAAACCAAGCAATTAATTATACACGGTGTTGCCCACAGTTTTTTTATTTGTTTTTCAAATGGTCTAATTTTCCTTTATACAATAACTCTTTAATACATTTTGCAAGAATGGTTACATCTGAATTTGCATTATGGAATTGCTTTACTTTATGATTAAACAAGTATTCATATAATTCGGTCATTTTTGGAAATTTTGCATCAGGATTTTGTTCATTAGACAAAAGTTCAGTCCCGAATTCCATTGTGCAAAATTGAGTCAAATTATTAAAATTAAAATCAATTTGATGATTCTCAAATTCGTTTTCCAAAACAGATAAGTCAAATTTTAAGTTATGAGCTGAAATAAATTTACAATGCTTTAAATCGTAAGTAATATCTAAATAAACTTCTGAAGGCTCTTTTCCTATTTTTTTTATTATCTCTGGATTGAGTTTGTTTATTTTAAATGCTTCTGATTCTTTATTAAAATCTGAATTTACTAATTCAGTTACCTTTTTGTATACAATACCTTTTATGTCCATAATCATCCAAGAAATTTGAACAATATTTGGATAATTATTGTTTTCAATTAAACCATCTGTTTCTATGTCAAACAGGAAAAATAGATTTCCCTCAATTGAAGAAAGGTCTATTAAATTTATATCTTTATTTGGCTGTTTTATATTTCTATGTTTCTCAATTGAAAGTGAGAAGTAAACTTTTTTTCTTTCGATTTCTGAAATATTTAGAAAAAGACTTTCAATGATTTTAAATTTATTTATATCTATATAAAGAGGTTTTTCTTTAGGGAATTTACAATTAGTAAAACTGTATTTTGAACCAGATTTATGAATAGAATTTGGCAGAACAACGTGTGTTCTCCAAAGTAATTCTATTTTCTCAAATAAACCTGTATTATCCAAATTTGGTGGATATGAAGATGCAACTTGGTCTTCTTCTAATGTTTCAATTAATTCTGAATAAAAGTAAATATGATAGCCGTCTAAACTTCCTGTTTTTACAACCCATTCATAATGTTTTGGTAAACCTAAAATAATTAATAAATCTTCTATGAAACCGTAATTTGTGCAACCGTCAATATCCAATACATGTAAGTTCTCAAATCCAGCTATTGTTCCTATTCCAACTGCATTTTCCCAATCGTATTCTTTTATTTCCTCTATCGACTGTCTTGACTTTTTAAGGTGTTTCCATTCGTGATATGCGCCTTTTAGAATATTAGCATCATAAAAATTATGTTCAGTTATATAATTGGTTATACAAGTAATGTTTAGTCCAAGTTTATGAAGATGGTTTGCGAGTATTTTATTGTTAAGCATACAACCCTTTATTAATTAGTATTTCTAAAACATAAAACGCATTTTCATAATCACTTTCTTGATGAAATCTAATTTGAATAAATTCGTTACCTGTATCACTATATTTTCCCATTAATATTTTACTTCTATTTTCCCAATAGTCATTGTCAATTTCTTTCGTTTTAGATAATATGGGTTTTAATACATCCAAATATTTTTGGTTTTCAATTGAAACCCCAAAATCTGGATGATATTCAAATATTTCAGAAAAGAACTGATAAAAATAAATATTATCCACGTAGTCATTCTGTTCGTTAGGGTTCTGTTCAGAAACCCAACAAAAAAACTTATTTAAGCTTTTCGGATATTGTTTTTTAAAATTCAGATAGTTCATCTCTCAAATTGTGGGCAACGTTTGGTGTAAGGAACGTAGGGCAAGGAATAAGTACTGTCTTTCGAATTCTCACTAAGCCAAATTTACATATTTTGCTTTTATTTTTCTAA
>NZ_FZNY01000019.1 GCF_900188275.1 Dokdonia pacifica | reverse complement strand
TCTTGAGAAGGGCCTAAGGCATCATTTACAATAGATAGCCCTAATCCTACTTTACTTTCTGAGATAGGAGAATGAATACTTAAACTCTGTGTACGTGGAGCGCCATCTAAACCAACCCATTGGCTACGGTGTAATCCTACAATACTTGTAACTCCCCTATTTCCCGCATAAGCTGGATTAATAGCCACAGTATTATAGATATACTGTGAATACTGAGGATCTTGTTGTGCTGAACTATTGAAAGTAATAAACACAAAATAGATAAGACATCCTATTGTTAAATGCTTCATTTTTTTACAACTTTTACAAATACTCTATTAGCTATAGTATTTATATGATTATTTATTTTTTAAGAATGAGTACGCTTTCGCGAAAGCGCACTCATATTCACTTTCTATGTATTATCGATTAAGGTATAGATATCCTGCTTGTTGTCTGGTTTCACCATCATCATTTACAAACCTAAGTATGTAATAATATGTTCCTACAGGAAGTTCTTTACCTTTATTTAGGGTTGCTCTTGCCTGTGAAGTACCATCAAATGCGTCAGTATCATTTAAGTATCCTTCTCTAAAGTATACCTCTACTCCCCATCTGTTAAATATCTGAACAGTATTATCTGGGAATCTATCAATACCTCGTATAATAAATATATCATTAGAATTATCGCCATCTGGTGTTACTCCGTTAAAGACTTCAACATCTTCTTCATTAAGTACCCCAGTAATAATTGTTACAGTAGGATCATCTGGATCTCCATCTCCTTCTACATCTACATCTGCAATTTCAGTTGGATCATCAGAAAGGTCTGTTACTACATTTCCATCTTCATCTTCTCCAGTTACAGTTGCTTGATTAATTACAATCAATGCATCTATATCTTCTTCTGTTAAGATGTATGTTGCTGTAAATGTAGTACTGTCCATTTCACCTGGAAGTAAATCTATAGGACCTCCTTCTACTGTTACTAATGGATCATCTATTGTGATATTAAATAGAGGAACATTTCCTGTATTTGTTACTTTAAATGTATACTGGATAAGCTCTCCTTCTTGTGTGAATTCATCACCATTAAGGTCTACAATAGCTCCTGTTTTTTCTAATTCAAGACTTCCTTGAGGTAATGTTGTTACTGTTTCATCATCCTCTAGGTTTGTATCATCATCAGAAATATCAATTACATCATCACCATTAGGATCTTGACCGGTAGCAATCGCTTGGTTTACTACTTCTCCATTAAGAAGATCTTCTTCTGTAATTACGTAAACACCTGTAAACGTAGTACTATCTACTTCTCCTGGCTGTAATTCTGCGATTGGACCTCCGTTTAATTCAAGTCCTGGTAATGGGTCATCTATTGTAATATTAGTAACCGTTACATTTCCTGTATTAGTTACAATAAAGGTATATGTAATCGTTTCACCTACTTGTGCAAATCCATCTCCATTCTCATCATTAAGTACACCTGTCTTGATTAATGATATACTACTTCCTTGTGGGAGTATTGTAATGGTTGTATCATCTTCTATTGGACTATCATCATCAGAATCATCAGATACATCGTCACCATTAGGATCTTGACCTGTTGCTAATGCTTGATTAACAACTTCTCCTGCGTCGATATCTGCTTGAGTGATTGTATACTCTCCTGTATAAGTAGTATTATCAACCTCTCCTGGTTCTAAGGAAGCAATTGGACCTCCATTTAATACAAGACCTGTTAATGGATCTGTAATTACAATATTAGTCACTGTTACGTTTCCATTATTAATTACTGTAAACGTATAACTGATAGTCTCACCTACTTGTGCTATACCGTCTCCATTTTCATCATTAAAGATTCCTGTTTTAATAAGTGCAATAGAAGCTCCTTGGCATAATTCAGTAGTTGTTATATCATCTTCTACTGTACTATCATCATCAGATAAGTCACTTACAATATCTCCATTGGTATCAGTACCTTCTACTGTAGCTTGATTCAATACTGCTCCAGCATCAATATCATCTTGTGTAATTGTGTACTCTGCAGTGTATGTCCATGTTTCATCTACGTCTAACTCACCATCTCCGTCTGTATCACCATCTACAAATGTGATTCCAGCAATTAACGGATCAGTTACTACGATGTCTGATAAACTTACATTTCCTTCATTCGTTACTGTGAAAGTATATGTAATTGTCTCACCTACATCACTACATCCATCAGCGTCTTCATCATTGAATACTCCAACCTTGATGATTGCTATCGCAGCATCTTGACAAACTCCTGTTACTGTTGGATCATCTTCTAATACTGATGTATCATCTGATAGATCACTTACTGGGTTGTCATTAGTATCTGTTCCTGCTACTGTTGCTTGGTTTGTTACTTGACCAGCATCAATATCATCTTGTGTAATTGCATAATCTGCAGTGTATGTCCATGTCTCTGTTACATCTAACTCACCATCTCCGTCTGTATCACCATCTACAAATGTGATTCCAGCAATTAATGGATCGGTTACTACGATATCTGATAAACTTACATTTCCTTCATTCGTTACTGTGAAAGTATATGTGATTGTCTCATCTACATCACTACATCCATCAGCATCTTCATCATTGAATACTCCAACCTTGATAATTGCTATCGCAGCATCTTGACAAACTCCTGTTACTGTTGGATCATCTTCTAATACCGAAGTATCATCTGATAGATCACTTACTGGGTTGTCATTAGTATCTGTTCCTGCTACTGTTGCTTGGTTTGTTACCTGACCAGCATCAATATCATCTTGTGTAATTGCATAATCTGCAGTGTATGTCCATGTCTCTGTTACATCTAACTCACCATCACCGTCTGTATCACCATCTACAAATGTGATTCCAGCAATTAATGGATCGGTTACTACGATGTCTGATAGACTTACATTTCCTTCATTTGTTACTGTGAAAGTATACGTGATTGTCTCATCTACATCACTACATCCATCAGCATCTTCATCATTGAATACACCAACCTTGATGATTGCAATAGCGTCATTAGGGTCACCTTGACAAATCTCTGTTATTGTCGGATCATTCTCTAATACAGAATCATCATCTGATAGATCACTTACTGGATTGTCATTAGTATCTGTTCCTGCTACTGTTGCTTGGTTTGTTACCTGACCAGCATCAATATCATCTTGTGTGATTGCATAATCTGCAGTATATGTCCATGTCTCTGTTACATCTAACTCTCCATCTCCGTCTGTGTCACCATCTACAAATGTGATTCCAGCAATTAATGGATCGGTTACTACGATATCAGATAAACTTACATTTCCTTCATTTGTTACTGTGAAAGTATATGTGATTGTCTCATCTACATCACTACATCCATCAGCATCTTCATCATTTAATACACCAACCTTGATAATTGCTATCGCAGCATCTTGACAAACTCCTGTTACTGTTGGATCATCTTCTAATACTGAAGTATCATCTGATAGATCACTTAATGGGTTGTCATTAGTATCTGTTCCTGCTACTGTTGCTTGGTTTGTTACTTGACCAGCATCAATATCATCTTGCGTAATTGCATAATCTGCAGTGTATGTCCATGTCTCTGTTACATCTAACTCTCCATCTCCGTCTGTATCACCATCTACAAATGTGATTCCAGCAATTAATGGATCAGTTACTACGATGTCTGATAAACTTACATTTCCTTCATTCGTTACTGTGAAAGTATATGTAATTGTCTCATCTACATCACTACATCCATCAGCGTCTTCATCATTGAATACTCCTACTTTAAGGATCGCAATTGCTGGTGACTGACATAATGGGCTCACTGTTGGATTATCTTCTAATACTGAAGTATCATCAGATAGATCACTTAATGGGTTGTCATTAGTATCTGTTCCTGCTACTGTTGCTTGGTTTGTTACTTGACCAGCATCAATATCATCTTGCGTAATTGCATAATCTGCAGTATATGTCCATGTCTCTGTTACATCTAACTCTCCATCTCCGTCTGTATCGCCATCTACAAATGTGATTCCAGCAATTAATGGATCAGTTACTACGATGTCTGATAAACTTACATTTCCTTCATTCGTTACTGTGAAAGTATATGTAATTGTCTCATCTACATCACTACATCCGTCAGCGTCTTCATCATTGAATAC
>NZ_FZNY01000018.1 GCF_900188275.1 Dokdonia pacifica | reverse complement strand
AAAAAAAGATTAAATTTTTTTCATTTTTTGTTTGTTTGGAATAAAATAATAGTTGTACATTTGCACCCGCTTTGCGAGGGATATTGTAGAGCGAAGTTCATAGGATAAAAATAGTGATTTGGTAATGCGGTATTAACGAGAGTTGATACTTGATTAAATAGGGGTTCGATTCCTTTACACTTAACAATAGATTGGTTGCTTTTTTGGAGTAATTAATTGATTAGGATTTTGTTTTAAGAGATAAGATTCTAAGTTCATTGACATATTGAATTGACAGCGCGTATAATTTTAATAAATTATGCAAGTTTCTATGAGTTTATAGGAACTATAAAAGAATTGAAGACTAGAAGAATTTTGAGACGATTAATTTCTTATTTATTGTGAGTTGAAATATATTAAAGACACACGATGAAGAGTTTGATCCTGGCTCAGGATGAACGCTAGCGGCAGGCTTAACACATGCAAGTCGAGGGGTAACATTGGTGCTTGCATCAGATGACGACCGGCGCACGGGTGCGTAACGCGTATACAATCTACCTTATACTGGGGGATAGCCTTTGGAAACGAAGATTAATACCCCATGGTATTACTGAATGGCATCGTTTAGTGATTAAAACTCCGGTGGTATAAGATGAGTATGCGTTCTATTAGCTAGATGGAGAGGTAACGGCTCCCCATGGCAACGATAGATAGGGGTCCTGAGAGGGAGATCCCCCACACTGGTACTGAGACACGGACCAGACTCCTACGGGAGGCAGCAGTGAGGAATATTGGACAATGGAGGCAACTCTGATCCAGCCATGCCGCGTGCAGGAAGACTGCCCTATGGGTTGTAAACTGCTTTTATATGGGAAGAATAAGTAGTACGTGTACTACGATGACGGTACCATACGAATAAGCACCGGCTAACTCCGTGCCAGCAGCCGCGGTAATACGGAGGGTGCAAGCGTTATCCGGAATCATTGGGTTTAAAGGGTCCGTAGGCGGGCATATAAGTCAGTGGTGAAATGCTGTGGCTCAACCATAGCACTGCCATTGATACTGTATGTCTTGAATTATTGTGAAGTGGTTAGAATATGTAGTGTAGCGGTGAAATGCTTAGATATTACATAGAATACCGATTGCGAAGGCAGATCACTAACAATATATTGACGCTGATGGACGAAAGCGTAGGTAGCGAACGGGATTAGATACCCCGGTAGTCTACGCCGTAAACGATGGATACTAGTTGTTTGGTTTTCGGACTGAGTGACTAAGCGAAAGTGATAAGTATCCCACCTGGGGAGTACGTTCGCAAGAATGAAACTCAAAGGAATTGACGGGGGCCCGCACAAGCGGTGGAGCATGTGGTTTAATTCGATGATACGCGAGGAACCTTACCAGGGCTTAAATGTAGTATGACAGACTGAGAGATCGGTTTTTCTTCGGACATATTACAAGGTGCTGCATGGTTGTCGTCAGCTCGTGCCGTGAGGTGTCAGGTTAAGTCCTATAACGAGCGCAACCCCTGTTGTTAGTTGCCATCGAGTAATGTCGGGAACTCTAACAAGACTGCCGGTGCAAACCGTGAGGAAGGTGGGGATGACGTCAAATCATCACGGCCCTTACGTCCTGGGCCACACACGTGCTACAATGGTAGGTACAGAGAGCAGCCACGTCGCGAGGCGGAGCGAATCTATAAAACCTATCTCAGTTCGGATCGGAGTCTGCAACTCGACTCCGTGAAGCTGGAATCGCTAGTAATCGGATATCAGCCATGATCCGGTGAATACGTTCCCGGGCCTTGTACACACCGCCCGTCAAGCCATGGAAGCTGGGGGTACCTGAAGTCCGTCACCGTAAGGAGCGGCCTAGGGTAAAACTGGTAACTGGGGCTAAGTCGTAACAAGGTAGCCGTACCGGAAGGTGCGGCTGGAACACCTCCTTTCTAGAGCTTGTCCCTGATGTTTTGTACTAGTTATAAGATATCATACAACCAACTTACTTGTTATAGATGAGAATATTGTTATTGATATTTTCTTTTAGTTTTCAATAGCTGTCGATTTAATAAAATGAGAATATAGAGTAGAGAACATAGAATATAGACGTTTTTGCTTTATAGATTAAGGTAAGAGTCTATTCTCTATACTCTATCATCTATGCTCTTATATTACAGTCTCATAGCTCAGCTGGTTAGAGCGCTACACTGATAATGTAGAGGTCGGCAGTTCGAGTCTGCCTGAGACTACTTTTTACGCTTTCGCGAAAGCATATAAATCGCGATGTTCATAAAGTGCTATTTAGCATTTTATTATTTATTGAAGGAAATTTTAGAAGTTGGGATACCAATCTTTATTTTGGAATTTGGGATTTTAAGATTTTGAAATTTCTATTTTAAAATGGGGGATTAGCTCAGCTGGCTAGAGCGCCTGCCTTGCACGCAGGAGGTCATCGGTTCGACTCCGATATTCTCCACTAGGCGATGCCTAGAGATAATTTATTTTATCTCTTTGCTTATTGCCGTGATAGATACAGTATAATATTCATTATCTGTTTTTTTCACGAAGTTCATTGACATATTGGGAAATAAAAAAGAATACGAGAGAAGTCGTGTATGGCTTAGCAGTCATATACGCAAATATTGAATATAATATGAATAACTCATTATAATATAAAGGTTTAAGCATTATACTTAAACCCTTAAAGAGCAAAAAGTACAATAAGCTAATTAAGGGCGTATGGGGAATGCCTAGGCTCTCAGAGGCGATGAAGGACGTGATAAGCTGCGAAAAGTTGCGGGGATCTGCACACAAGAATTGATCCGCAAATATCCGAATGGGGCAACCTGGCATATTGAAGATATGTTATCCGCAAGGAGGCGAACCCGGAGAACTGAAACATCTAAGTACCCGGAGGAGAAGAAAACAAAAGTGATTCCGATAGTAGCGGCGAGCGAACTTGGATTAGCCCAAACCAATATTGTTACGGCAATATTGGGGTTGTAGGACTACGATATTCTGTGCTTTATGAACTAGAACGCTTTGGAAAGAGCGGCCATAGACGGTGATAGCCCGGTATAGGTAAAGACAGTTACAGATAGTAGTATCCTGAGTAGTGCGGGGCACGTGAAACCCTGTATGAATTTGGCGGGACCATCCGTTAAGGCTAAATACTCCTGAGAGACCGATAGTGAACCAGTACCGTGAGGGAAAGGTGAAAAGAACCCTGAATAAGGGAGTGAAATAGAACCTGAAACCATACGCTTACAAGCGGTCGGAGCGATAAGTGACGGCGTGCCTTTTGCATAATGAGCCTACGAGTTACTTTAACTAGCAAGGTTAAGGCCTTCAGGGCCGGATCCGTAGCGAAAGCGAGTCTGAATAGGGCGATATAGTTAGTTTGAGTAGACGCGAAACCGTGTGATCTACCCTTGGGCAGGTTGAAGCTTTGTTAACCCAAAGTGGAGGACCGAACCCGTTGACGTTGAAAAGTCTTGGGATGACCTGAGGGTAGGGGTGAAAGGCCAATCAAACTCGGAAATAGCTCGTACTCCCCGAAATGCATTTAGGTGCAGCGTTGATTTATAGTTTTATAGAGGTAGAGCTACTGATTGGATGCGGGGGCTTCACCGCCTACCAATTCCTGACAAACTCCGAATGCTATAAAATGTTGATCAGCAGTGAGGGCATGGGTGCTAAGGTCCATGTCCGAGAGGGAAACAACCCAGACCATCAGCTAAGGTCCCCAAATGTATGTTAAGTTGTAAAAACGCGGTTGAACTGCTTAGACAGCTAGGATGTTGGCTTGGAAGCAGCCATTCATTTAAAGAGTGCGTAACAGCTCACTAGTCGAGCGGTTCGGCATGGATAATAATCGGGCATAAACATACTACCGAAGCTATGGCATCGAAAGATGGGTAGGGGAGCATTCTATATGTATTGAAGTTGAGCTGTGAGGCTTGGTGGAACGTATAGAAAAGAAAATGTAGGCATAAGTAACGATAATGCGGGCGAGAAACCCGCACACCGAAAGACCAAGGTTTCCTCAGCTATGCTAATCAGCTGAGGGTTAGTCAGGACCTAACGCGAACCCGAACGGGGTAGTGGATGGACAACGGGTTAATATTCCCGTACCTGCTCACACTAAAAGTGACGGATCTCTGGAGTTGCTGCGTACTGACGGAATAGTACGTTGAAGCAGTAATGCGATAGTACACTAAGGCTACGGCCGCGGTGATAATGTAGCGAAGGAGGTTCCAAGAAAAGCGAGTGAAGCAGCCTGTACCGTAAACCGACACAGGTGGTTGGGATGAGAATTCTAAGGTGCTCGAGAGATTCATGGCTAAGGAACTAGGCAAAATCGACCCGTAACTTCGGGAGAAGGGTCGCCCTCCAATGGAGGGCCGCAGTGAAGAGGTCCAGGCGACTGTTTATCAAAAACACAGGGCTCTGCTAAATCGAAAGATGATGTATAGGGCCTGACACCTGCCCGGTGCCGGAAGGTTAAGAGGAGAGTTTAGCTTCGGCGAAGATTTGAATTGAAGCCCCGGTAAACGGCGGCCGTAACTATAACGGTCCTAAGGTAGCGAAATTCCTTGTCGGGTAAGTTCCGACCTGCACGAATGGTGCAACGATCTGGACACTGTCTCGGCCATGAGCTCGGTGAAATTGTAGTATCGGTGAAGATGCCGGTTACCCGCTGTGGGACGAAAAGACCCCGTGAACCTTTACTATAGCTTCGTATTGGCTTTGGATAAGTAATGTGTAGGATAGGTGGGAGACTTCGATCATGTGTCGCCAGGCATGTGTGAGTCATTGTTGAAATACCACCCTTTACTTATTTGAAGTCTAACGTCTAACGACGAACAGTGCGTGGTGGGTAGTTTGACTGGGGTGGTCGCCTCCAAAAGAGTAACGGAGGCTTCTAAAGGTTCCCTCAACACGGTTGGCAATCGTGTGTAGAGTGTAATGGCATAAGGGAGCTTGACTGAGAGACCTACAAGTCGATCAGGTACGAAAGTAGAGCATAGTGATCCGGTGGTTCCGCATGGAAGGGCCATCGCTCAAAGGATAAAAGGTACTCCGGGGATAACAGGCTGATCTCCCCCAAGAGCTCACATCGACGGGGGGGTTTGGCACCTCGATGTCGGCTCGTCACATCCTGGGGCTGGAGAAGGTCCCAAGGGTTGGGCTGTTCGCCCATTAAAGTGGCACGCGAGCTGGGTTCAGAACGTCGTGAGACAGTTCGGTCTCTATCTACAGTGGGCGTAAGAAATTTGAGTGGATCTGACTCTAGTACGAGAGGACCGAGTTGGACTGACCGCTGGTGTACCTGTTGTTTCGCCAGAAGCATTGCAGGGTAGCTATGTCGGGAAGGGATAAGCGCTGAAAGCATATAAGCGCGAAACCCACCACAAGATGAGATTTCTTTAAAGGGTCGTGGGAGACTACCACGTTGATAGGCTATAGGTGTAAAGGCAGTAATGTCATAGCCGAGTAGTACTAATAACCCGTAAGCTTATGTACGCTTCCTCCGTCGCAAGACGGAGGAGGAACACTCTTTAATAGTGTATGTATTGAGTATGCATTTATATAAATCTATCTATCTCTTTTTTATTTTCTAGTATGTTACGATATTTCCTCGCAAACAAATGCGGGGTGACAAGGGTTCTTTATTAAAGAATATCCTGTTATATAACTAAGGTGGTTATAGCGACGGGGCTCACCTCTTCCCATTCCGAACAGAGAAGTTAAGCCCGCCAGCGCCGATGGTACTACAATCGTGGGAGAGTAGGTCGCCGCCTTTTTAA
>NZ_FZNY01000014.1 GCF_900188275.1 Dokdonia pacifica | reverse complement strand
AATGGAACTACAGTAGCTACACATACCATGACACAAAACTTCCCTTCTCTAGTTGGAGATATGGTGATGTATGATGAAGGGACGCAAATAAGCAGTTTAAATCTCTATGCAACCAATATTAATAAGAGTCTACAGAAAGTAGACTATCAGTATAACATACGGGGATGGCTCACCGATATAAATAATAACAACTCAAAAGAAGGTGATCTTTTTCATTTTCATATCAATTATGATTCTAAACAAGGAATGAGCGCCACAGGAAGTATTACTCCTCTATACAATGGAAATATTTCTCAAACCATGTGGAAAACAGCAAACACTGATAATCAAATAAGAGCCTATGGATATGCCTATGATGATTTAAATAGAATTAACAGCGGATTTAGTAGGCGTGGAACTAATTTCGATACCGTAGATAGTTATAGCCTTATTAATGTGAGTTATGACAAAAATGGTAACATTGGTGGTTTAGAACGTAGAGGGTTAGGATCAGGTACAGAGGTGATAGATGACCTTACCTATACCTACGACGGAAATCAATTACTCAGTGTTACCGATCTAAGTGCCAATACATCAAGTAGTATTAGTAATCAGGGATTCTATGATGGAAATACTTCAGGAGATGATTTTGAGTATGATGTCAATGGAAATATGATCAAAGATCGTAATAAAGGGATTACTGATAATATTGAGTACAATCATTTAAATCTGCCTGAGATTGTTAAAATCAATACAACTGACTCTCAAGGAAATACTCAGCAAGGAACGATTACGTATATTTACGATGCTACTGGAATAAAACTAGCTAAAATTGTGGATGATCAGTCTCAAAATAGTACTATCACGACCTATTATGCAGGTGGATATATCTATGAGAATAATAACAATAATGTTGAATCCTTAAAAATGTTTCCACACCCCGAAGGATATGTAGAACCAGTATATAGCACCTCTAAATCTATCCAGAAATTTAATACTTTAACGCAGGCTACATCCTTCTCTTCGTATCAATATGCATTTAACTATACAGACCATTTAGGAAATGTAAGACTCACCTATGCAGATTCGGATGGAGATGGGGCGATTACACCTTCTTCTGAAATTATATCTGAAAAACACTATTATCCATTTGGATTACAGCAAAAAGGATATAATGACGTGGTTACATCCAATTCTAACTCCATGGCGGAACGTTTTGCCTTCAACGGAAAAGAAAATAATCCTGAACTTGGACTGGAATGGTACGACTTCGGAGCAAGAAATTATGATGCTTCTTTAGGTAGATGGATGAATATTGATCCTATGGCTGATTTATATGTTGATATGTCTCCTTATCATAATGTTGCAAATAATCCGATTATTTTTATTGATCCAGAAGGAGAATCGTATTACTATGCACAAGATGGAACATTTCTTTTTGAAACTGATGATGATAAAGATGATGTGTATGCATGGCAAGAAGGAGAAGGTAAAAAAAGAACTCATAATCCTGATGGTAGTTATCAGGATGAATGGGTTGAAGGAAGTTTTGGTCAATTAAAGCATGATGGCGAAGCAGTTAGTCATGATGTGTTTCTTGGATTTGCAGCAGCTGTTGCAGAAGAATCTAGCGGAGATAAAAATGAATCTTTTGCAATAGCGAGTACTACTTTAAATTTCTTAGCTGAAGGAGGCAGTACACAATTACAAACGCTTGAAGATTTAGTACTCTATGATAATAACTTTATACAAGGTGCTACTCAAAAAGGTTATTCAGAATATCTAAAATCAAAAAATAAAAACTCTGAAAACGAAATTGGTGCAGTAATAAATGCACTTTCTGGTGGTACTGATTATTCTGGAGGTGCAAATGGATGGGATGGAATAGATCTAATATCTACAAAGCATAGTAATAGTCATAGAGGCTATAGATGGTCTTCTGATTCTAAATCACTAGTTGAGAAGTATAGAAAAGATAATAATGGTGGCGTAAAAGTTGGAAAATGGACTTATACAAGTAAAAACCCTCAAATACAGGTTCAAAGGATCGTGAAGAAGACTATTTTCACTAAACTTTTGACGGGAAGGGGAGAAAGAAAACAATCGGAAACAAAATTTAAAAAATAATGGTAATTAAAAAGTTAATTTATATTGGTATCGTATGTGTTACATTTTTTTCTTGTAAAGAAAATAAGGACTCAGTAGAAAAATCTGTAGAATCGAAAAGCGTTACAGAATGTGATTCTAAATCTTTAAAAGAGTGGTCATTAGAAACTATTAAGAAAAAAGAGTTTGTTCTTTCTAAAGAAAATAACATTAAATTTTCAGATGATTCAACATCAGTAACATTAACTTGGATATATGATATTGAAAATCCAAATCTTGATAAAGATGAATTCACAATGTATTGTATTGATTTAATAAGAGAAAAGATTACGATTCCAGAAAATTATACTTTAAAATTTAATTATCTTTTAAATGCATATTGTCCTGTTGATGCAGATCTTCCAATAGAAGTGAATTCTGAAATTCAGAATTTTAATATAATTGATAATGATTCATTAGCTATCTATGATTTTGATATTGTTAGAGGAAGACTTGATTCTGGAATAAAGTATTTAGTAAATGAATCTAAAGAAGTTACGGATACTATTCATTTGAAAATATAATCATAAAGAGTAACTTAAAATGAAAAGGGAAGTAATTAATTTTACTTCCCTTTTTTATTGATATATTATTCATTTTTAGGCTCAAATAGTCCTTTAAGGTTTATAGATTTGGAGATATTAACACTAATCACAGGATCTTCGCCTCTGGCGAAGTATTTACGAACTTCACCGCTAAGTTTAATTCCTACTGATCTTTCTAATAAATAAAACTGAAACGCTCCAAAAGTGGTAAAAGTAGATGTTTCTTGACCAGAATCTCTAATTCCTGGGTTCCCTCCTCCTAGAAATGGATTAAAAAAGACTTCAATTCCTTTACTTTGATAAATGGTTGGCATTGCTATTGCAAAATAACTATCATATACAGTTAAAGTTCTATTACTACTTCTAATTAAATTGCTTTGTAGTTCTTGATTTTCTGCTAAATCACTTACAGAAATACTTTCTACCCCCAATGAAAATAAGTCTTCATTGTTAAAGGTTGTAGTTTCTGTACGTTGTATGACCTCAACATGAGGACCTACCATAAGTCTAAAAACAAAATCTTCTTTAATTGTTTCTTTTAAATTAATAAATGCTTCAAAGAATAAACCTAAATTTTCTATCGAAACACTAGGCACACGCCTAACTTGTTTTCGTTCAAAGAAAATTTCTTCTGAATTTGATTGTTCATCTAAAATCTCTATGACTTCTTGATTTTCTGAAAGCTCAAGTAATTGAGACACACTATTTGTTTTATATAGCCCTGCTCTTATTCCGTATTTTGCTGTTCTTTCACCTGACAAATCGGGTAAAAAAACATCTATTTCAGAATAAAAACTATTAGCCTCTAGATTGTCTTCTAAATCGAAATTAGTCCCGCCAAAAAAATTATAAGAATTTCCAGAAAAAGATGACTTAGTTAATGAACGCTCTACATAAACAATTTTCTCTTTATTTAATTCGTCAACTTTAATTATTTGTTGAGATTTAGGTTGAGATTTGAAATAAATAGAATCTATTTCTAAAACAAACCTTTTCAGAGAGAGTAAGTTTTTAGTTAAGTTTTGTTGTTCTTTTTCTATTAATCTATTTTTACTTGATAGATTTGAATCATCTAATTTTATTATAATTTTATCATTTGAGTAACTTCCTTTAAATGGTTTTTCGTATTTAGCAACTATCTTAGGAGATAAGTTTTCAAGCCCTTTAGTTTTTATTATTACCTCAATATCTTCTTCAATTGGTATTGAAGATGTTATTTCGTAAGGAATCTCGATGACCTGTTTTTTTGACTCTGTTATTTTTATAGTGGTTTCCTTTGATTTAAATCCTAATTTTGTAATTGATTGTCCTTTAAAATATAGAATTTGTTTACTTTGAATGATCTCATAACCTTCATTAGGAGTACTGATCTCTAATATTAAGGTTAACTCTTCATCCTCCAAACCTATATTTTTATATATAGGAATATTTACAATACTTTCTTTATTTGAGGTGTCTACTACAAATTCTAATTTTTTATCATTAGAAATTCCTATCAAAAGTTCATTGAACTTAGCATTAGCATGAGAAATTTTAAGCTTTAAAAAATGATGATTCTCATTAACCTTTTTATCGTAATCATAGTTTTTTATGACAACTTGTATATTCTTAGAATTAGAGTTTATAGTTTGGTATGGCGCTGAAAAGCCTATTTTAGTCTGGCAATAGCCAACTGAGAAAGAAATGTAGATTAATAGTATTAATAATCTTTTGATGATTTTTAATTGATCCATAACTAAAGTTTTGATATGTTATTTAAAATTCTTCTTAAAAGGACTCTATAACAATACATAAGAAATTAGATATTTTATTACGGGAAGCCGTAATTGACTTAGAAGTTAAAAGCCCACTTTAGAAAGTGAGCTTTTATATATTCATTTATTCCAACCAAATCTCCTTAGCTTTATTAAATCCAACCCATTGCATTTCCTTGTCATACCCACGAGCAGATAAGCTATAGCGAATCAGTTTTTCAAGCGGAATGTCATAGGCAAGCAAAAACCTGAGAAGCTCTCCGTTCAAAGTTCCAAAGGTTCCTTTAAGCTCCTCCCAAAACCATAATGGATTAAGGTCTGCAAAGATTTCGGCAATCCTATCATAGGAAAGGGAAGTGTAACTTTCAGGTAATATTTCAAAGGTTTCTCCAACAACGGTTGGATGATCGACAGGCACTATTAAATAATCATGTTCAATACTTTGAATAACGCCGTACTCTTTATCAGTTCTACGATGTTCAAAGTTTAACCATAAGGCGTTATCTATTGCCTTACTTTTTTGTTGCTGTCGTATCATCTTTCTTCTTGTTAGGTGTCCCTTTTTTAAGAGCAATGGTTTTGGACGCTTCTTTCTTTTCAGCTTGCTTTGCATCATCTTTTATTTCAGATGTTTCTTTTACTTCCACTACACCGTCTTTTCGTTCTTCCTTTTTAATAGGCGTACCATTGAGTGAAATGATATCCTCACGAGAAGACAATCCCTCTGCTGCTTTTTTGCGAATTAATCGCTGGCTATTAAACAATGGTCTACATTTAATATTAAAGGCGGTATAGTTTAGCGCATCTTTTGGGCTTTTATGACTCCCTGCATAGATGGTATAAAGCTCATCATTGGTAAGTGAATTACCTTTAGTCTCCATAATAATGTTTAATGCTCGTGTGGCCACATCATTTAATGAACTTCTAGTTTCAGCAGTATCAAAGCCAAGGGCTTCAATCTGTTTCTTTTGTTCTTCATTTGCATACTTTAAAAAAACTTCTGCTTCTTTTCGATAGCCTTTGAGACGATCTGCAACAGTTACTTTTTCTTCTTTGGCTTGGGTAATCTTTGCATCAGCATCTTTTAAGAGTTCTTGATCGGTAGTGATATTCTGTATCAGCGTATCAACAATACTTGGTGTTTCCATAATATTCAGTTTTAAAAATTAATAATTATTTGTTTGTGTTATTCAATAGAGTAATTGGCTGTTAGTACTTCTACTTTTTTAGAAGTTCGAGCCTCACCACTTTTACCAAGACTGGCGTTAAGTGGTTTTTCAAATCGCTTGGTGTACCATCCGTTCTCTTGGATATACTCATCCAAGATATCAGAAGGATACGAAGACAAGAGAAATTTTCCTTTGATATTAGAAAGGGTATCTAAGAGTTTACGATAATCATTTTCGGTATATCCGCCATACAATCCTTGATCAGAATTGATATACGGAGGGTCGACATAATGAAAGGCATCTACAGCATCACGACTGGTGATTACTTTTAATGCATCATTGTTCTCAATCTGTACATTCTCTAACCGTTTATAAATCGACTCATCAAAGGCAATCTTCTTATTCCTAAATGCCTTAACTCGTTTCCCATACTTATCATATCCCCAAGATCCCACGTTACAGGCAAATCCCATATTGGTAGCTATGTAAAATGCCCAGGCTTGTTGCAATTTGTTAAACAAGTGAGGCATTCGATAGATTGCTAGAGCAACGGAATACGTCGCCCGTGAGAATAAGGTTGCTTCTATTTTCGCTTTAAGCGAAACAAAATCAGTTTTAACGACTTCATAGAAATTAACTACAAGGTTGTTTGTATCATTGATGGTTTCTGATTCAGATTCCGCTTTCGCGAAAAAGACGGCACCACCACCAAAAAAAGCTTCGGTGTAGATTTTGTGTTGTGGAATTAGTGGGAGAATATGCGATAGCATATTAAGCTTTCCGCCATAGTAAGTAATTGGAGTTTTGAGTTTGGGCATAAAAGGTCAAGCTATAACCAACCTTCATCAGAGAAGGAAGTATAATTTTCAGTAGTTAGGATGATGTGATCGAGTAATTTAATATCAAGTAAGCCAAGGGCTCCCTTGATACGCTGAGTTGTTGCTTCATCAGACGTTGATTTTTTAAGCACGCCCGATGGATGGTTATGACAAATAAGTACTCCAGAAGCATTCGTAAGAATGGCTAATTGTACAACCTCTTTAATGTTTACGAGTGTACCGGTTGTACCACCAACTGATATTTCGCTAATGGCGATCACTTGATTGGCATTGGTGACAAGCATGACGAAAAAGAACTCTTTAAAATCCAATCGCTCAGTATCGACAAAATCACGAAAAATAGCTTCAGCAGATTTACTGCCTTTTATATTTTTTGTCTCGTCATATACAGGGCGTTTGTAATGTATTTGGACTTCATTGCATAAAGCAATATCCAAGGGATGTTGTTTTTTTGGTTTCATTGATATTGAGTTTTTAAGTTATTGAAATGAGGTCATAGACCTTTTAAAGAATGGTATCTGCACTAAAGGGAACAGAGGGTTTTCCGTCTATCATTAATTTGAGATAGATGGAGTAATTGGCAAGGGAAGTGAAGTCAGTTGTTTTAAAGATTGGATAGAATTCTTTTGCCATTAAGTTGGCATCAGTAATTCCTAATCGAAAACAAATAATAGTTCCGACATTTCCAAGGACACTATTACGTACTTCGGCATCTAATTGAGAAAGGAATTGATTAGCGAGAATGAGTCCAACTTTGAACTTACGAATCTGTGCCAATAGTTCGGCGATGAGTTCTGTGCCTGACAGAGTTTGAAACTCATCTATGTATAAGTAATATGGCGTTCGTTCGTCCTCTAGCATATCAATGCGAGAGAAAGAAGCCGATGCAAGGGAAGTGAGAAGCAATCCACCCAAAATATTAGCGACGTCTGCTCCAACTTCTCCCTTGGCAAGGTTGATAATAAGAATCTGATTGCTATCAATTATCGAGCGAAGTGATAACTGATTGGTGTTTTCAATCAAGATTTTTCGCACCATTCGATGTGATAAAAATCCACCGAGTTTGTTCATTATGGGTAACAAATCGTTTGGTTTGTATTTTGGGAACTCTTTTATCCAAAAGTTTTTGATGTCGGGGTTGTGAATATGGACTAAACATTCATCTCGATATGATCTCTCGTGTAAGAGTTTTAAGATGTCTGAAAGCTGTGCTTTCGGCTGATCTAATAAAGTAAGCAAGATCATTCTAAGAATGTGTTCCATCTTCATTCCCCAAGCAGATTTCCAATTTCTTTGGAAGATTTCCAGAATGTTAGAAGCCACTAATGAGCGTTTAGAAACGGATACTTTTCTAAGTGGATTATACCCAATATCAAGATTAGCATCGGTAACGTCAAAGTATATATAGCTTCTATAGGGAAACCGAGATTTAAGTTTTTCAATAACCTCACGTGAGGCATCTCCATGAACATCTACAAAAGCAAATCCTCTCCTAGCTTCTGCATCTTGATACATTAGTGTCTTAAGTAGGGAAGTTTTACCACTTCCAGACTTACCAAAAGCATACAAATGAAATAGCCTATCGGCTTGTTTTATACCAAAACGTTTGTGTTCACTCCTAAAATTGGTACGTGCAAAATAGCTGACCTCGTTAAGATAGTCGAGATTCATAGCATAAAAGGGAAGGGTAAGATTTGGGTAAAGTGTTATTTAATTTTGACAATGTGAAAGAACTACTTGACTTGTTCTGGATTTGTGATAATTTTTAAGAGCTTTAGAAAGAAACTTTTTTACGTTCAACTTACTACCATTATACCATATTGAACAAAGGGAGGGGATACTAGGCATTTTATGTAGGGAGTTAAAACACTTCTTGCCATTAGCACGAAAATGAACTACACTATTACCAGTCATTTTAATACAAAGAAACCCCGTTGCCCGAAAGGGTGATCAATAATATTGATTAATGGAAAAAACGGCGTGTTCATTCAAATATCTCTAGCTTTTTTAGTTGGGGTATATGAAAGACCCGCTAACATTCCATTTTAGCGGGTCTTTTATGCACTATGGAAATCAAAGAATCAATACAGACTTATTTACGTTGGAAAAATCGTCATACTAACAAAGCATATGTTCCTTATCATCGCCATTTAAAATTACTTAAAATATTCCTCGAAGAAAAAGCAATCACTAGACTTGAAACTATCCACGAAGATCACATTATCGAATACCACGAATCTATGGAAGAGAAAGAGTATAGTCCCGCTACGATAGCGTACTCAGCAAGAATTATTCGTAACTTCTTTAAATTCTGGAAAGGTCGTGGTAAATCTAAACTCAATCCTGAAGAGATTAAATCAGCTAAATTTATCAATGCCGAAAAAGATATTGTAACCAAAGAAGATTTTGAGCAATTGATCATGGTGTTGGATGAGCGATATGCTAATGAACTGATTAAAAAGCTCATCATACATTTACTATGGGATACAGGGATGCGTATTAGTGAACTATTAGATATTAAACTTAATGATATTAGTAAACAAGGAATCAATGGACTTCGCACCGCCAAGGTACGTACTCGAAAGAATATGAGATATAATCTTGTAGTATGGGGAACAGATACCAATGAGCTGTTGAATCAATATCTAGGAATGAGATTATGCATGGAAACAGAAAACAATTACTTATTTATCAATCCTAAAACAGATAAATCCTATACATCAAGAAGCGTACAACGATGGATTAAAGAAATCACAGCAATGACACTTATAGACAAAAATATTACTCCGCATAGTTTTAGACACGGAAAAGCCAATGAGATACTAGATCAAGGCGGAAATGTCAGGGATGTAAGTGCTATTCTTCGACATATCGCTGTTGAATCTAGTATGCATTACTTGCAACTATCCGAAAGTCGATATAAACAAACCGCAGGAAGATTCTTAAAGACAGCCTAAAAAACAACTTTAAAAACGTTGTTTTTTAAATGATTTGTAAAGAAATATTATCTAGGTTATACTGATGCCAGTACCTTGCAACTATACATACCTTTATGTTTTATAAGATAGTTTTTACAAAGTAATACTTTGTATTGAAATGACTACCTCTGCATTCTCCTGAACCAAGCCCCTAGTAGGGGTGAAAAATATGACAATACAACGTCGTAAAATATATGGTTCAGGACTTGCTTGTCGCGAAACCCAATAGGGGTTTTACGACACCGCTATCTTCATAAGATATAAGGGTATTGGATATCACGTCCTAAGGTTGCAGGTACATAAATCAACAATTTAAAATGACAAAATTCTACAATGTCGTTACGCGCAAGACTATTAACCAAGATACTATAGGCAAAAAGATCTACCATAAAGTAGGCATTCTTAAGGTAACCGAAAATGGTGGATGGTTTTTACAAATGTATCATCAACCTAATACAGACTTTATGGTGTTCCCAAATCATAATGAATCATTGCCAGTAATCAATTTTGGAAACAATGAAGCTTAACCATACCACTGCTGTACCTAATATATTTTTTGATAAGCAGATTGGGGAATTAAGCGGGTCAGCTATACGGGTGTATTTAAAAATCGTTCGTAATCTTTTAGGATGGCGAGATCAAAACGGACAGGTAAAGAAACGAGACTGGATAGCTCACTCACAATTTGAGAAGACTGGACTTTCCAATAGAAGTGTTACAAACGGTATCCAAGAACTACTGGAGAAACAACTTATCCAAGCTACTGACTATATAGGTAACGATGTAAGCAACCCTAAAGAGCGTAAACACGCCCAACGAGTTTACTACTCCCTTATACTTGAAAACTCAGAAAAAACTACGTTCTACAACGAAAAAACAAAAGAAAAACCACCGCATAACTTGCGGACTACAAAAGAAATTTCTTTACCAAAGTACAAAGCAAACGAAAGAATACCTGACCATATCCGTATACGGCAGATACAAGAACAGGAACAGAGAAAGCAGTTACAGAGGGATAGTTGGCAGTAGTATTGTTAAGAATATTCTTCTATACTTCTATAAAAGCTTACGCTTTTATAATTAAGGTATGTTTTATCCGAAATTAACCTACTAACCTTTATGCAAAAACAAAGATATCTGCATATTCCTAAACCATTATTTATTGCTCATAAGAAAGAATTTAAAACCTTTCTTGATACACGATTATTCACTATAGCTTCTCTATACTGGGAACACGAAACACATATTAATGATATTGCTAGAGAATACGAAGTTTCTGGAACACGTATTCGTCAATTATTATGGAAAGCTAGAGAGAGAATTAAAGAGAATAAGTATCGTATCTAATATTGTAAGTATCTATTATACAAGTAATTAAATATTGACATTTGTTTTTGTAATGATATGATAATCTAGAATTTAAAACTTAATTATTGTGAATAAAATAACAGATGTCAATAAAGTAGAATTAAAATACAAGCGTCCAAACAGAGACGAGCTTATACATGTTCCAAATCCTGATGTTGCCATTAAGTATCTACGGACAATTATAGACGATGGCGTACTGGACTTAAAAGAACATTGTTGGCTTATCCTTATGACTTCGGATAATTACTTGTTAGGGATTTCTGAAATAGGGATGGGAAGCATTGATAATGTAAAAATTAGCTTAAGAAATATTGTGCAGACAACACTCGTTGCAAATGCAGTTCGAATTGTATTAGTGCATAATCATACCAGTGGAGATTTAACATTTTCTAGAGCCGATATTACCACCGCTAGGCATATCAGAGATACTGCCATTATGATGGGAATTGATTTGCAAGACAGCCTTATTATTACTTCAGAAAAATACAGTTCCATAAGAGATTTACTCAGCGATTGGGAATAAATATGTCCTCCTTTGTTTAGGAGGATTTTTTATTACTCCATGTTCATATATAAATATAAAATATCTATACAACTACTAATAAAATCAACTCTATCATAACGATAATCTTTCGGAAAATTCTTTTTAATAATGCGATTTAGAAAATCATCTTGATTAGCGCGTTGATTACTAAGGTTTAGAAATTCTTTTTGATACTGAATATTCCAGGACATACTCATATATGCAAATGCTCTAAGTCTTTGCTTATTAGGGTATGAAGTGTCAAAAATAACGTTATTGAAAAAGTTGAAATACAAGTCCAAAAGGTAGATATCAGTAGATGCTGTCAATGCTCTTTCATATTTGATATGGTTTTTGACATTTTCATCTATTTTCAAATAAACATTTTTAGTGCTTTCAAAAATAAGTTTTGCACTTTCTTTTGATAAAATTCCTTCTTTAAATGTAAGCCAGAAGCGGTACTTATGTACAGTATTGTAAATAAATCTTTTGATTCTGAAAATAGGGATGTCGTCAAGATGATCAAAAAGATAATTAAAGAATTCACTACTATGATATCGCATGACATTAGGAACAAATAATTTCAAAAGATTCCCTTGTTGATTTATGAACTGTACGTATTGGGAGTCACTACTATCCTTGAAAAAATACTCAAATGTAATGGCTACTTTCTGATTGGTTGAAAGTCTAACAGATGTATATTCCTGATCAAGAACATTTCGATAAATATGATGTACATATAATTCTTTATCTTCCTTACTTTTGGTACGATGTATTCGTTTGATTTGCTCTACAAATTCAATAAGTTCTTCAAAAGATAGTCCCAAGTTATACTTTGTCAGTCTTTTGACAAAAGTTCCAAGTTCCCCTAATTTTTTAAAAGGTAGATGATGAATAAAAAAATTAAGCTCTTTATATTTTTGATATCTATTCGGCTGAATAATATCTAATATCGGTAATTCATTGGCAATACCACTAGAAATATGATCCAAAATAGAAATAGACTCTATCGTTTCATAGCGATCTAGTAAAAGGCGACTCATTTGAATTAATGAAGTACCCAAAATTTCGTAATCACCACAAATAGCATTTTTTTGATGAACAAATTGTATAGCTAATTTATATTGCTCTATAAACTCTTCCGTTAAAATCTCAGGCAGATTTCCATCTTGAAACCAAGAACAATCTAAAATTTGATTTGGTTGTAATACACCAATTAAATAACCGAGAATACTTTGCCATAATTTTGGATTCGCTACATCTCTTTCATATTTTTTGAGTGAATTATAACTAGAAACATGCTCTTTCAGGTAACTAGCAATAAAAAATGCTTGTAATTCTCCATTTGCAAAGTGAATTGTCGTTCCATTACGGATTAAAAGATGATGTTTTATAAGTTCATCAAGTGTTGATGAAGGGGTATAATCAATAAGCGTTGCTTTATTATAGTACTGAGTACAAACTTCTTTAAACTTTGATGTTGTAACTTTCTCTACTGTTTTACTTTTGAATACCATTTCAAAGGCTAAAAGCGAAAGGACTTGAAAATGATGGTGTTTGCGTTCCTTCCATTTACCTTCATCAGCACTCATTTTATCTCCCTCGTAGTCGTTAATAAATTTGTCCTGTATCAGCTTGCTGAATAACGTCCATTTATTTACAATAGATTTGATTAGACTATTGTGATCTTTAGAATAGGATTGTTTCTTGTTTCCTATCAGAGATAAAAACATACACAAATACAGTGGATTATTTAAATGTACCTTAAGGTTATGTCTTAGAATCAAGTCATAGTATAAAGACGATTTCGTGTCATCTTGAAAGTAATTAAAAACAAACTTTTTTATATCAGAAAGTTCAAATTTCGGTATTTGGTAGGTTAGAATATCCAAGTTATACTTTGATAATCTTGGTTTTGTTCGCCCACTTAATACCACTTGCATCTTAGGATAGTTGGATCGTAAGGTTTTGATAGTTCCAAACAGTTTATCAGCATCTACAGTTTCTATATCATATTCGTCTAACAATAATAATATACGCTCTTTTGAGAGTATATTTTGATCATATTTTAAAGATTGAATTTGCTTATCAAACAGCTTTTGGAAGTCATTTTCGGTGTCATACATCAATTCTATAAAAATAGGAATTAATGGAGTTTTTTGATTTGCAAAGGTGTGTGCCAACCACTTCAATGTTATGGATTTTCCAAAGCCAGCAGGAGCTTCAATAAAAAGATGATGACCCATATCAATGACCTGCATGATATTATGTGAGTCTTTAAGGATTGTGTTAATCCTTATGATACTTCTGTCAATGGTATCAATTCTTTCAAATTTCGCTTTGCTGGTAAAACATTCATGCCTTTCTTGTTGTAGTTCTTTTAACTCAGAGATAAGTTCAGGGTTATCCAAAACAAGAGGCTTTTGGATATAATTTGAAATTGGTATTTCAAAATCAAATAGTTCCAGTCGAATTGTACTAAATTCTGAACGAATATTTTTAAAATATTCTTGGAGACTATGATTAAGATCAGAATTATCAGGATCATTAATGTTTTTAGATACAAAATTCTTAGCTTCTATTAGCTTACCCTTTTCCGTTATTTTTTCTTCAAAAATAGCTTCACAAAAAAACTTTTCTTTTTCAACATTAAACACATAGGTGTAGTTTTTAAATTCACTTGTATCATCAAGAATTAAATCAATTTTTTTAAAGAAGATATTAAAAGAGCTTTTGATGTCTTCTTTTTCTTGAGTTTCTAGGTCATAAATTTTCAGTTGCTCGAATAGTTTTTTAAGATGTACTATTGTGTAATTTGATTTTGGAGAAAATAAAAGACATAATAATGTTCGTAAATTCCACGTAGTTAATTTTCCTTGTGCAATGTTATTTCCTATAGTCGTATATGCGGTTGAAGAAGTTATATAGGGAATGATTTCTGATAATTTCAACTCTTTAGCTTTTTCTATAAAATCATTTTCAACACTTAAAGCTTCTTTGGCTAAAGTATACCCTCCTTTATTTTTGGGCTTTTCAAAAGCTTCTAAAAGTTTTTCTTTTTTAATATAAAACCAAAAATTCTTCGAGTAGACTTCTTCCATACCCCAAAAATAAAAATTTATCCTCTTGAAAATTCTCAAAAATTGGAAGAATGGATGAATGGATAATAGAATGGATGACAGAAAGATACAGAATGGATAATGTAAGCCAGTA
Source organism: Dokdonia pacifica (assembly GCF_900188275.1). Classification (GTDB taxonomy): domain Bacteria; phylum Bacteroidota; class Bacteroidia; order Flavobacteriales; family Flavobacteriaceae; genus Dokdonia; species Dokdonia pacifica. The sequence goes on along the minus strand of NZ_FZNY01000014.1, from coordinate 35,836 downwards.
AGGAGTATTGCTGGAATATATTGCATCCAAGAAACAAGCGATGTTTCAATACACTTAAAAACAATTAATGATGAATCAAAACACACCGATTACACAAGAAGAATTAGATGCATTTGTAGAAAATCACAATAACGACCCTACCAGTAAATGTAAAATTGGACCTATCAAGACAATTACGATCAGTAGAAATCCAAATCACGACACCACAACAACTGCAAAGCAAAAGCAATTACTCAATAGGTTACTGCAAGAGGCGATACATCCTAATCAAGTATTTTTTGATGCCTTTGAAGATGATTATCGTAAGGCAGAGAACACAATTTCTAAAGTGTTCTCAAATCAAGTGCCAGCATTTAAGATAGCTCTTTGGGCTGATCTGGGTGATAGAGAATTGCGAACACTACTTAAAGATTTAGGAGGATATATAGTTGCTCTTAAAAAGAAAGTGCCTTATAAGGTATTAAATGTCATCATCAAGCATTTAGAGTACAACAAACAGTTCCTAAGACTAGTAGAAGATTGCTTTTATTTTTATCAATATCAAGATCACTATACTACAGCAGGAAAAGATGTTATTGAACAGTTTAATACTCTATATAAGTCATACTTAGAAGGTGTACTTACAGATACAGAAAAAGATACATTTTTCAAGCTATGCTCAAAAATTCGTAAAGAAACTGCTACTAATCATCTAAAGCGATATGCCGAACTCCTCCTAGGAGTAAGTTATGATGAATTGAATCAAATAATGAGTGATTGCTATATGGGATGTTTGGTCATTGAGACTGATCCTCTTTTAGACATATTTCTATAAAAACAAACAGCACGTCATTCCGCCAAGAATTTACACGTGCTGTTCACTTGATCCTTGAACGAAGGCTAATGCCTATCGTAGAAAGAAATGGAAACCTTCCATGAGGGAGGTTTACCATTTCATAAAAATACAATTCTAAAATCATTTACAATTTATTCTTATGAAAGAACAAGTAAAAAACCAAAAACCAGACGGTAAGGTTACGATATTCCGTTACCAACAAAAAGAACTAGAAGCAGAACTCTTAAAGGAGCACACCATCATCATGGAAGAAGTTTCCCTAAATCTAGCCAAAGATTTAGCGACGCTTAATAAACCTGAAGCTGATAAAACAGAAGATCACTATTCCGATCCTATATTTAGCGCATACCGAAAGATGGGTATTTATGCCAAGAAAGAACTACAAGTAGATATTGAATCTCACTCTATACTATCTGACAAAGAAGAGTCTAAACATAAACTAGAAGAGTTACATAAAGACCTTAGCGCTAAAGAAAATAATCTCCGATTAACAAACAGGCAACTGGAAAAAGAAGACAATACACTTTTAAAGAAAGATAAGCGATATCAGAAAACCAAATGGTTTCTTAGATTCATCATTTTAGTCGATACTTTTTTAAGTGCAGCCGCACTTCAAGCAATGGAGTATTCTCTTATTGCTTCTTACATAGTAGGATCAGCAATCGGAATGAGTATTTTTCTCATTGCAGAGTACCTACCGCAAATTATAAACAAAGGAAGTACAATGATGCAGAAGAGGCTTATTGCACTTGGCTCCTTTACTGTCTTGGCTATCCTTTTTTATGTCTTAGGTATCTTTAGAACCTTTAGTGTCACAGGAGATGATATTGCTAACTCAGAAGGGATTAAGCCAATCTACTTTATGTGCTTGAATCTCTTTTTTGTAATCGTATCCACCTTAGCAGTGTACTTTAATAAATTAACAAAGGCAGAGCGTCAACAATTAGATGAATGGAAACTTAAAAAAGAAGCATCCGAGAAATTAACGAAAGAAGTTGAAGATCTTAAGTCTCGTATTCAAAAAATTAGAACAGATCAAGCCGAGGCAGAACTCACACGTAAACAACTATTGATTTACGCACAAGATGTACAAGAACTTATTCAAAGCTATTTTGAGCAAAGTTTAAAAACATTTTACTCTACAAACCTCATTCATCGATCAGATGGAAAAACACCTTTATGTTTTTCTAATCCGATTCCACAGTTACCTGTATTCTACAAAGATTTAAAACTGAAATAATGATGAGGGTATTCTATACACTGGGACTTGGATTGCTGATAGCTTCCTGTACCGATTCCGCTAATCAAGGCAGAATTATATCTGTTCTTAATGATCGCACTGAATATGATTTTGTGATACAGCCTAATTCTAAGATGATACTTCCATTATTTCAGCTAAAGGATGACCCATGGCAACAATTACTTTTTCGCTATGGAGAATTGAACGATCTAGAGCATAATAGTCGGCATGAAGTATCTCTTGAAGCAGAAGTGGCATTATTTGGAAATGAGTTTAAACGCAGGGCAAAAGTGAAACGTTTTCAAAAAAATGTAGTCACGATATTAGATCAAACTTCTGATTCTACGAACTATCAAAATAGTACTATTTGGGAGCCACTGGTAAAAGAACTGTTGATATTACAGCGTGATACCACCCAAAGGGTAATATTATACGTGTTTTCTGATTTACGAGAAAACGCTTCTTGGTTTTCTACCTATCGTTATTCAGATATTCAATTATTGGAAAATAATAGTAAGGCGGTAGAACTATTATTCCTTGAGAAAGCACAGGAGATTATCCCAAGTGCGTATATCGAAGTTATAGTCGTCTACCAACCTCAAACATTAGAGCAAGATCAATCCTTTAAACAGATGTCTCATTTGTATAGGGAGGTATTTAATGAATTGGGTATTACTATCTCCTTTGTTGCAAACCTCAAAGATTCAGGTTATGGCACATAAAGGAAATGTATTTATAAAAACCATAGGGAGCATACTGCGCTCTCTATGGAAACTATTCCTGATAGGATTGTACACCTGTGCTAAAGTGATTGGTTTCCTCTCCACACTTACTGCAAAAATTGCAGAGAAATTGTTGAATTTAAAATCATAAATAATGAGCTTTATTACAGATATCATAGATGACGTTTTCTCAGGATTAGAAAGCTTATTCAAAGCAGAACCAAAACTGCTAGATGCAAAATTTGGAAATGAATCTGATTTCTTCTCTCGGAAGAATACAGGATTTTCTTTGGGTCAAAAATCAATGACTACGCTTCAAAGTAGAAATAACTGTTTGCTATTCGCGCCTTCTGGAGCTGGAAAGACAACTACCTGTCTATATCCAACAGCGATCAAGATCGCTCTATCAAAAGAAGGGAATAGCATGGTGATTAATAATCCGTCAGGAGAATTATCACAACTTAAAAACTTTTTAATACATCAGGGATATACCGTTTTAAAATTTGATCCTAATGATGCAGAACACTCCATTCATTATAATCCACTCTCTCGTATACGAACGGATGCTGACATTCAGAAAGTAGCCAAGATGATTGTTAGTGGTTCAAACAAGGAAGCTAAAGATTTTTGGGTCATCAAAGCCCAGGAACTTATCGCACTTATCATAACTTTTCTAATTACTCATGCTCCTAAGGTCAATCAGAATTTAGGCAATGTCTACTATTTACTTCAACATCTAGCAGGGGATGAAGACGTGATTAATGGATTATTTGCCGATAAGGCAACGGATAATGAGTGGCGAACGTATAAGAGTATTATCTCAAATAGTCCTAATACGAAGGCGAGTATTATCAGTTCAGCTATTGCAAGTTTATCTTTCATTGGTTCGGATGCAACGCTATGTAATCTTACTAGCGTAGACACCTTTGATAGTGAACGAATGCGAAAAGAAAAGGTCGTATTATTTTTAAACTGTCCCTTAAGTGATGCCTCATATTATGAGGTTTTAATGGGCTTGTTCTTTGAGCAATTATTTTCAGAAGTCTTTGATACTTTACCTAGAGGGGATGATAAGGATATATTCTTGCTTATTGACGAATTGAGTTCTATTCCTATGCCTAACCTTGCAAACGTCATATCTAACGCTCGCAAATTCAGATTACCGATTCTTGGTGTATTACAATCTGAAAATCAACTCTATGAAAAATATGGGCAATACAATGCAAAAACCATTATCAACAATGCTACGCGTATTTATATGACTGGTTTAACAGACGAGTGCGACCGCCTTGAAAAGACCCTTGGAACCAAGCAATACTATGCAGATAAGGATAAAAAAGTAGTACGTTCTCGTCCGCTTATGTCAGCAGATGAGATACGTACTATGCCTATTGATAGGGTGATTGTACTTCCCAATGGCGGGGTGCATCCTCTCTGTGTAAAAGTAAAGCCGTATTACAAAATACCAAAGTATAAACGGTATATGGAAATGGATTTACCACTAGGTCATACTCCTATTACACCTTTCAAATATGAAGCTCAATATTTATCCTTAGATAAATACCATTCAACAGAAACGGTAGTTGAGACCACTAATAACGAGGCGATATGAAACTTATCACAGAAGAATTAATTGCTCGCTTCAAGGAAGTGGGTGATCAGTCAGAAATGGAGAACCCTATCATTATTGCTAAGTTTTTTGATCCCGTAGGATCTGCTACATGGTACGCTACAGAATATGATGCTGAAACGAATGTTTGTTTTGGTTACGTTACAGGGCTCGCTTACGATGAGTGGGGTACATTTTCAATTACAGAAATGGAAGCTATTCAACGTCCTTTTGGCTTATCCATTGAAAGGGATATATACTTTAAAGAAATTCCTTTTAGTGATCTAACTCAAAAGTCGAGAATGGCGGAACTAAAGAAGAATAAAGACGAAAAGCAGCGAGATGAGCTTGAACGCTAATAAGCAATATGATGACACCGAAACCTTCAACTATACTTCGCTGTATGAATATCTAGAGATTAATTTACACAATAAATCTCAGGTCAGCGATGAAGATATTATTCTTTTAAAAAAGGAATACTGGAGGCTTTGGTATCGTCATTACCGCAGAGAGCAACGTAAAAAACGAAAGGAATTTACTCTTGGTTTCAATGATAAACAGTTGAGTGAAATAGAAAGACAAAAGGGAAGTTATACGATTTCTGAATTTCTTTATCAGGCAATAGCATCAGCACTTACAGGAAAGAGTATCTCTCAGATGAATACCGCATCCCTTGGCCTCATTCATCAAACCTTGTTACACTTGATACATCTTTTAGAGGAATTGGAGGATGACGATGATACGACAAGCATCAGAGATGAAATCTTTGAGCGACTTTCTGCATTAGAACAACAATTTGAAAACACTTTTAAAAAGAAAGAAATATGATTATCAAGGAAAAGAGTATCAAGAGTTATAGAGGTTTAGAAAATGCCCTTCGATATGTACTTACCAAAGGTATCGATGGAACTGGGGAAGTAATGCGACGTTTTGTTTTGGGGGATAAACCTTTTGAAAATGCATTACAGAGTATAGAAAATAATATGGAAGAGATGTCTATTATCATGGAAAATCGTATTGCTAATATGATGGGACAGTATAGAGCGAATGATAGAAAACGGATTCATAAACGCAAAGGAGAAACTAAATTCTATCATTCCATATTGTCGTTTCATAAAGAGGATAGATTAACCCCTCAACAATTGAAACAAATAGCACGCACCTACGCCAAAGAACGTTACCCTAATTCTATGGTAGTAGCCTTGCCTCACTTTGATAGAGACCATTTACATGTCCATAGTCTTGCCAGTTCCGTAGAAGTGGGAACAGGTAAAACGTGCTATTTAACTCGCAAAGAGTTTAAGGAAGTGAAAGAACGTATGGAGCTGTGGCAGGATAAGCATTTAAACTTAAAGCACAGTCGCGTAAAGCATTCTAATAAGGCTCGATCACTACTCAAGGATGCCGAGCATCAATTAAACTTAAATGGCAAGCTTTCAGAAAAGCAGCAGATGAATATGCGACTTGCTGAAATCTATAGTAGATCAACATCTGAAAAGAGTTTTTTTAAAGCATTAAAAAAGTTGAATGTGTATGAGCGTAATGGCGAAATAACAGGCTTACAGGGAGAAAAAAGGCGCTATCGTCTTAAGACGCTCGGTTTCTCTAAAGAACGTCTAGAAGAGCTTAATCAAAGCAAGCTAAATAATGTAACGAAGTCTCGATTAGAACAGCTTAAAAAACTTGATAAGGGAAGAGATCGAGATATCGATCGAGAGAGATAATTAAATACTGAATGAATTTAAAAAACCGATGGTACATACGCTATCGGTTTTTTTGGTTGGTGGGGATTCTTAAGGGGTTTCCCAATAAGCAAGACTGCCTTTGAGTACTGAACAGTTCAAAGGCAATCTTGCAAAATTCAAAAAATGAATTTTCCTCGATATGTCTCAAAAGCTAGGGAGCGACTTGAGTCATATCGAGATAAGAATGTTCCTAAAAGAATACCGCAGTATTCGACTTAGGACATTCTTTATTTAAAGGACACACTCATACTTATCGTTTGATAAGTTTTCTTGTAACTATTGTATTATTAATAGTGATTTTAATAAGGTAGATTCCTGTAGAAAAAGCATTAAGGTCTATATACTCAGTAGGAGATGTTTTTGTGAAAAGTAATCTTCCTTCAAGGGAATATAATCTGATATCAGTTATGATTTGGGATGACGTATTTTTTATATTTAATATATTCTCTATAGGGTTTGGATATATAGATACAGTACTTTGATTAAAATCATTCAAACCTAAAGTATCGCATGTTTCCTCTTCATTAAAAGGGTCAGAACCACAGGCAAGTTCTTCTTCATCACTAAAACCATCATTATCATCATCAAGATCGCAAATATCTCCCTCAGTATCACCATCATTGTTTTCTTGTTGCGGATTATGAATTTCAGGACAATTATCAGTGTTATTTAATACAAATCCATTGGGAATATTGTTAGAGGGTACTTCTTGGGAAATATTAGGATCACCAAAACCATCGGGACCGCCATTGGCATCGTTATCTTCATAGACAGTAACCAGAGAAACTGAGTTTTGTGTTATCACATAAGTTCTTTTAGTATTTCCAAAATCATTTCCATTTACTACAAGATCAATTAATCCATCACCATTATAATCTTTCGCATCAAGAGAAGAGTTATCCAAAGCAATTACTTGATTCGTTTCTTGGTCAATAAATGTTATCGGTTCAGAATTAAATGTAGAAGAGTCAATACCTATATGTATACCTGTATACAGTTCACTTCCTCCAATACCAGAAATAGCAATATCCATAATTTCATCACTATTAAAATCTTGAAAGAGAATATCTCCAAAACGTAAATCAGGTAAACCTGTTAATGATGAAGATTTAGGGTTAAAATTTCCTCCTCCGATATTTTCATAAAAAGTTGTTAGTGTTCCGCTCTCACCAGAACCACTCACTACAAAATGATTGAGTGAGTTATCGCCATTATTACTAATGGCAACCATAGATAAACCTACGCCATCAAACAAAAAGCTTTCTGAGAAAGTACCATCACCGTTATTCTCCCATACAGCGCCATACGCTCCAATATCTTCAGCATCACCAGTAACAATTAAATCTTTTAGATCACTTCCTACAACATTACCGATAGCAATATCACCAAAGTGAATTGCTGGGATAGTAGTACTTATCGGAATAAATACTGATGAAGAATTATTGTCACTATCCGTTTCAAAGTCATTGATAAGGACACCATTTTGTTGGTTAATACCTGTTGTTGCTATATTTCCTGTAAAAAAGACGTCTTCAAACCCATCGTTGTTATAGTCAATAATGCCTATACTACCGACTTTATATGGCGTAGGGTCTGTATATACAATACTAAAGCCATTAGCACCATCATTTCTAAAAATATTAATACCGCTAAAACGTGACATGGTTACAACATCTAGTTCACCGTCACCATCATAGTCTAGAAAATCATGTCTGCCATCAACTCGCAATGAGATATTAAGAGTTTCAGCAGGTATCCAATCACCAAGAGAAAAAATATAACATTTTGTTACATCTTGAGGTGCGTCTCCTTGGAAAATCTCTAAGGTATCATTAGAAGTATCTAACTCAACAAAACTAATGTCTGTACCAGAGGTATTATCAGTAAACGTTTCTACGGTAAAGTCTTGAGCTATTGTTTTAATGGAAAACAACAGTACGGTAATTACTAGAAAAAGGTATATTTCTTTCATTATGTATTGATTTTAAGTTACTAATGAAGCAAACATAGAAAAATTCCTTATAAAATACACCTTATAAGGAACAATTTATAAAAGGTTGTGAAAAAGTGGTTTCTCTAAGAGTTTTGTGATATGGCAAATCACGATACAGAAACACAAGAGAAATTAGAAAAACTCGCAAAGAGATTCAAAGAACTACGCATAGCAAAAGGCTATCCTAATTATGAGCAATTCGCGTTTCAAAATAATATCTCACGCTCTCAATATGGGAGGTATGAAAAGGGGCAGGATATACGTTTTAGTTCACTCTGTAAAGTACTCAAGGCTCTTGATGTAACCTTTGAGGAGTTCTTTAAAGATTTCGAGGAAAAATAAAAAACATCTTAGAAATAAGATGTTTTAAAAAAATATTGAGAATAAAAAGGCTATATCTTAAGCCCTAATTCTTTTGCCGTTCTAATAGCGGTTTCTTCAATAACGATCCAGCAAAGGTTAGCAATATTGTCTCCCTTAAATTTAGAAAGGTCTTTCTCTGTAATGCCATACTCTTTTTGTTTTTTAAGAATGTCATTTTTATAGGTGGTATAAAAGCTATCAACATCTGAATATTCCATAAACTGAAATATCATATCCATTGAAGTTTTAGGATTGATGATATTTTTGATGTAGGCTGTACAATCATTCTCATCATAGTTTAAAGAATCATAAGAAATGAAACCTTCAACAGTTGTTTCAGCTTCTTTTTCAGCAATAGTTTCTAAAGTATTTTTAATTTCAAGATTAGTCATAGTATTATATAAAGGTTAACGAATAATACGCTGACGGTAAAGCCCAGTGGTAAAGCTTTTTTGACAAGGAGGAATCCGCTAGGAGCATTCCTTGCGAAAAAGGTGTTCTGGGCTAGTGTCGGAAGTAGTTATTTGTATCTGCATATAATACTAAGGCTAATCTCTTAAAAGCAATTACTATTTGTATAGAGAAATTTATCTACTGAAATAATTGTAATTAAAATTCTGACAATGTGTCGTTTATATTTTGTTGGAATAAATTGTGTGTTGAAAATTTAAAGTAAATACAATAGTTTATTAATGGATAACGATGTGAGTCAAAAAATAGGAAGTTTAATAGAGGCAGAACTTCCAATTAAGGATAGAGAAAAATATCTTGATATATTAACTAATAGAATTGAAGGAAATATAAAACTCAACAGTAAATTTATTAATATAATGTTGCTGTGCATATTGGCTTTTCCTTTATTGGTAAGTTCCAAGATATCAGAAATATCTCTAGGTCCTTTTAAGCTTGTAGAGGATAGTATTATTGTATTATTAATACCAACAGTATTTACTTTTATTCACTATAGGTATATGTCAGTTTGGGCAAATATTACTCAACAAAAAGAAATATATAAATATTTAACTTCAAATATCTTTTCTATTAATACCAACTCTCTACTTAACTATAATATAAGTTTACAATCATTTACGGAGTCAGCCATACTAAATCATATTAGAGGAGGCTCAAGATTTCTCATAAAAACTATGGCATTCATTTGGTTATTGATGCTATTTATTGTGTTTGTAATACCCTATGCATTTGGAATATATGGGGTTTGTATTCTTTATACTAAACTTGAATTTAATTCTGTAATCAATTGGTTAAGTTTTGTAATCCCAATTTTTTTAATGCTTGGAACTCTCATTGCTACTGTTCAATGTTTATTAGAAGATGTTGGGATACTTAATAAAAATCTTATAGAGTTCGGTGATGTCCCAAAATAGGTCATTATCAAAGATGATAGTTTAAATTATTGAAAAACAGTAGTTAGCTAAAAAGTTAATTACTGTTTTTCTTCGTTCATTGGTATGTTGGTAAGAAAGAAAATCGCTAAGAGGTCTTAAAATAAGGATTCTTTAAATCGTCATGTATTAAATTAGGACATGGAAAAAATACACTGTCCAAAATGTAATGGTATATCTGTAAAAAATGGATTTCAAAATAAAACTCAACGATATAAATGTAAAGTTTGTAATAAACGATTTCAAGTTTCATATACGTATAAAGCATATAACAGCAATACAAATGAATTCATTATTGATCTTTTAAAAGAAGGCTGTGGACTTAGGAGTATTTCAAGGATACTAAAAATTTCAAAGAACACTGTTTTATCTAGAATGCTCAAGATTAGTAATTCGATCAAAGTTCCTTACTTTGATAAACAAGGTTGCAAATTTGAAATAGATGAAATGTTTATAAAGATTGCAAATGGTGAAAATCAAAACTGGTTAATTTATGGTATTGAAAGAGTAACAAAATCTTTAATTGGTTTTGTTATTGGTGGAAGAACAAAAGAGAATATTAGTCAATTAATCAATAAGATATTATTGCTCAATCCTAAACGGATTTATACGGATAGATTAAACATTTATCCTAGCTTGATTCCAAAAGAAATTCATAGACGCTTTCGATATTGCACAAATAAGATAGAGCGAATGAATTTGACATTACGAACACATATCAAACGACTTTCAAGGAAGACGATTTGTTTTTCGCGAAAGCAAGAATATTTAGAGGCACACTTAAGAATTTATTTTTGGGGATGAATGTTATGTGTCTACATCATAAATAAAAAGTATACACTATCCATCAGATAAAAAAATAAACTAATGATATTTAATCACTTCCCGTGTATGGAATAATTTATTAAAAAGTGTCATGGAGATTATATGATGGATCCATCTATCAGATGAAAAGAAACAATATCATAAAAATCAAAAAGTATGAGTCGTTGGGAAGTACTGAAAAGACTAAAGCTACTAAAGTTAAAAAACGTGTTTAAAATTTCATATTCTCACAATGAAATTTATTATCAGATTCATTTTTCCAACGAGAGATATTTGAATTTGGAATCTGTGCAATTTGTTTTTCAGTCAAAATATCTTCTAGAAGTTCGTAACGAGTATTATGTTTTATAGTTATGTCATACGAAATCCTATTCATACTTTTTTCAACAAAGCCATTAAACACAATAACTAAATAGCTGATATCTAGCCAATTTACTTATAAGAAAAAAATTATTCAAAAAAATTCATGGAAATTACTGGGTAATACTTCTTAGATAACACTTTTGAAATTAATCATAACATTTATGAAATAAGTCTTTGTGTATATACAATAACTATTGTATAAGTTCTCTTAAAACGAAAAATTAGCAATCAGTTATTAAGAAATACATCAATTTAAAAAGCTTATAAATGATTAATAATTCTTTTTTTTCTAAAACTTTTATAATATGTTTATTTATTTCATTTTACTGCTTAGGTCAAGAGCAAGACATAGCTTTTGATCCTAACTTTATAAATGAAAATTTACCCAAAAGTCCTGAGGCATCAAATCTAGGAACTTATGGAGATATTTCTAATAATCCATATAATGGAAAGGCAAACATTAATGTTCCTATTCACACTATCAATTTTGATGGTTTACAAATCCCAATTAACTTAAATTATGATTCTGGTGGTGTGCGAGTTCAGTCCGAAGCGAGTTGGATAGGACTTAATTGGTCACTTTCAACACACGTAGGAATAACAAGAACTATTAATGGATCTGACGATCTTAATGAAAATGTTATTCCCAACTCCAATGGTGATATCTCTGCTTTTGTTTTTAATCCAATTGAGGTTCAATACAATCCAGGTAGCTCTCCATATGTCCTTCCAAATGATCAAGTTACAGTTCACGAAAGCTATGGAGATAGTCCACATCACTTCTACAGTCCTCGTTTATATGCAGATTTACAGCCTGATATTTATGAAGTATCTATTTTTGGAAAGGACTATAAGTTTAGGTTTGAGAAAAGACAAGGAACCAATAACATTCTTCAAACTCACATCTTTAATAATTCTCAAGCAACAATTACTTACAATCTTAATCAACAAAAATTTACCTTAGTTGATGATAAAGGATTTAGCTTCTATTTTTCAACTTTGGATTATAGTACCCCATTTAGTTCTACGCGCTCCTCATCTCAAAGTGCAGCAAATAATGCTTTTGCAAAGGATGCTATTTTGGGGGAAATTAAATCGGATCTATTTGGGCAAGACAATACCATTATTACTTCTTGGCTTTTAGACAAAATTGTTTCTCCTAAAGGAAGAGAACTAGATTTTACTTATAAAAAAAGTGCCTATTTCTCACAACCATCTTATGGAGCAAGAACAACTTTTAGAGATGGTGCGGAGGTACACACTTATAATCATGACTTTGCGTATACTTTTTCCAATCCACCTAATCAAACTAGTACTTATGGCATGAACGCTGTAAAATTTAGTGCTACTGTTAATATTTTTGAAAACAACTATTTAGAAAAAATTGAAGGTGACTTTGGAAGTGTAGAATTTGTGAGTGATGACCGTAAGGATTTGATGACAGGAAACGATTTTAAAAATGCATATAGTCCTATAAATAATGCCTTTAATACATTTACTTTCTTCACAGGTGATCTAACCAATAGTACAAGAACCTACAGACAAAATCACGGAACTAACGATCATGACCTAAAAGCAGCAAAATTGAATGCAATTATCATTAAGGATTACAATAATACTATTATAGAGAATGTGATCTTACAGAATTCTTATTTTAATGATCATAAAATAAATGCTTCAGATAAATCACTATGGTTACGCTTAAAACTTGATCAAGTAATTATAGGAGACAAAGAATATTCATTCACTTATGAACAGACCAATAATCTTCCCAAAAAAGATAGCGATGCGATGGATTTTTGGGGGTTTTATAATGGTGTTCATACCAACAGTACTAGTATTCCAAGTTTAGGAAGGTTTGCAAAGTCATATTTACCTCAGTTTCCAGGAAATCCAGAAGAACTTCATACAGGTAGCACTTATTTTAATTTTGAAGGTGATAACAAAAGTGCTAACTTTAATTATGGAAAAATAGGATTATTAACTAAAGTAGAATACCCTACTGGTGGTTACTCTCTATTAATTTATGAACCTCATGATGCTGTAATTGATGTTACTCAACCATATGTAGTTACCGAGCGTTTCCCAGTTAATAATCGTATTAAAAATACAAGCCTTGAGAATGAAGATTTGTATAATTTTACTTACCTATATTTAAAGAATTCAGCAGATCCCACGTTTAATTTTTATGACCATGAATTTCAACCAGGAAATTCAGGAACAGAGATTAGTGCCAACTTTACCGTTACTGCCCCTACTCTTGTTAGAGTGCAAGCAGACTTGAGAACTGAACAAGGTGCTGAATGCTTGCCTGAATGGTCAGGTTTACCTCGTTTTATTATTGAAAATACTCTTGATACCAGTATCCAGTATCCTATTTTCTACTATGATGATTTCTCAGAAGTCCTTCTTGAAACGATTAATTTGACTAGACAGGTTATCGTACCCCCAGGAATGTATAGAATCAAAGATATTCAACCTCTACCTCCAAATGGTGCATGTACTCCAGGCCTGTCAATTCAGAATAGAGTCTACACAAAATTTGAGGCTTCTGGAAATGAAGTATTTGCTGAGAGATTTGAAATAGGAGGCGCTCGTGTTTATTCAATTACTCATTTTGGCAATAACCAAGAGTTTATTAGTAAAAAACAATATGATTATTCACTTCCTGATGTTAACGATCCTACAATTGCTTCTTCAGGAAAATTAATGAATGATATTATCTTTCATTCTAAGTCATATGGTTATTATTCGTACGACCCAAGAGTGAATCCGAGTGAATTTAATATATCTTCTACTAGCTCTCTTAGAGGCTTACCAAGTGCTCAAGGAAACCATATAGGATACACAACAGTTAAAGAAACTGACTTAGATAATAATAATACTGTGTTAAGCACTGTAGAACGAACCTACCATAATAGAGCTAATATTTATGCCAAGGAGAGTTTTACTCGATATCGTCATGGAAATGTTAATGCTAATGGTTATGATTGGGTGACCGTTAAGAATACTTTACTAACTGGTTTATCCCCAAGAACAAGTTATAACAATATTAATGGTAATGTGCTATCTGAGCGTATATACGATGATCAAGGAGCTTTACTTCAACTAACTGAAAACATGTATGACATTTTTAGCATAAATAGCGATACTACCTATTTTGCAGGTTTTATGGCATATCCTCATTCCGGAAATCTCAATGATCCATATTTTGAGAATAATGAGACTTATCATACCTATAGATTCAATAATAATTATGCTAAAACAGCACTTTTAAGAGCTAGTTTTACTACAGAGTATTTACCAAATGGAGGGCAAATGTTTAGTGAACAATATCAAGAGTACATTCCAGAAACAGGAGATTTACTTATTACTGAATCCATCATAAGCGATACTGAATCACGATCAATCAAGTATTATTATCCATATTCGCAAAGTGTTTCTAGTTTAAGTGGAATGTCTATGCTTTTAAATGATAACCAATACTCCAAAGTGGTAAGAACAGAATCATATATAAATGCAGATAAAATAGCAACTAGGGATTTCGATTTTAATACCCTTTCTGGAAATGTAGTACCTATAAAACAAAACACTAAAAAAGGTAGTGAAACAGAGAAGCATGTTCGTGAACTTTATGAAAAATATGATGACCGGGGTAACCTTCTTCAAAAACGACAAAAAAACGGACAACCTATTACTTACATTTGGGGGTATAATAAACAATATATAGTTGCAAAAGTGGTTAATGCCACTTATTCACAAATAGAAAACTTATCTGCTTTCGGTCAAAATTTCAACATTCAAAATGGATTAAGCTCTAACCAAGAAAATCAGCTTCGCAATATTGCTAACACTTTAGTGACAACCTATAATTATAATCCTATGATTGGAGTTACAAAGGTTTCTGATCCGCGCGGAGATTTTCAAACCTTTGAATATGATTCTGAAAATCGATTAATTGCTGTTCGGGATCAAAATAACAATTTGTTAAAAGAGTATGAATATAATATCAATCCCGATATTATCAGTGGTGTTCCTCAAAATACCACCCCCATCATTTCTTTACCTCAAGAACCAGACACTGTTCGTATTACTCGAAGCAGTATTACCGATAGTACAAATCAGTATAATGCCTTATTCGCTTCTGTAGAGCTGACAAGTACCATGGCGGCAGCTAATGTAATTACCCATAGTTACAAAGTCTTTGCAGAAGGTGGAACAGATAATTTAGAGTATCGATGGAAGATTAAAGGAGGTGAGTTTACCCCATATCAATCAAGCCCTACCTGGTCTATAGATTTTGATTGTAGTGCTCAGGATGTTCGAGGAGTTATCGTCATATGTGAAGTTCGCGATACCCAACTTGAGATTACCAAACGAGAAAAGATTCGTCATGTAGTATTGTGTAACAATTAAAAAAAAAGAGTGATGAATGGATTACAATTAACAACCGTAAACAAAAAATCAAATACTATGAAGATTTTCTTTTTATTAATTCTTTTAGTAGCCCCTCTTTGTGTTTTTGCACAAACTCCTGATGAAAATTATGTAAAGAGTACTACTTATCAAGTGGAGACATCAAATGATAGTGTTGACCCCGACAGCAAGATTGAATCTATTACCTATTATGATGGACTAGGTCGTGCTAAACAAATAATAGCTCAGAGAACGGGAGCTAATAGAGAAGATATTATTACACCTATTAAATATGATGCATTAGGGAGACAGAGCAAACAATATTTACCCTATGCCAATCCTAATCTGAATAATAATGGTATGATGATGCCTAATATTATACAGGAATTAGAACCTTATTATCTAAATAAATACTACAGCGATAGTGATGGCAATGGAAATATTAACCCTTATACAGAGATAGTTTATGAAAATTCTCCCATGAGTCGAATTTTTGAACAAGGCGCTCCAGGTATGGATTGGAAATTAGATGAAACTACTGATAATGATCATACAATTAATTTAAAATATAGTATTAATGCAACTTCAGATCATGTAAAGCGATTTAAAGTTGTTTATGAAAATGGAGATACCGTAAATGGAAAGGTGCAGCAATATGGAGAGTATTCTGAGGGGGAATTATATGAAAATAGCACCTATGATGAAAATGGAAATCTTTCTATAGAATTTTTGAATAAACTGGGTCAAATGATATTGAGCAGAAATGTTAATGGACCTACCATAATTGACACTTATTATGTCTATGATGATTTTGGAAATCTATCCTTTGTTTTATCACCTAAGCTTGACTCAAGTCTTATTGTATATGACACTAATACTTCAAATACATATTCCAATTATTCTATTCAATTTGGACCTATAGATTATCTAACAAGTGAAAGTACCCTTCTAACCAATATATTGGTTGGAATAACAGATGATATGCTATCTATTCAATCTGGATTACAATTACAAAATAATTCTCGAAGCGGTATTTTATTACCAATGGCAGTAATAGAATTAAATACTACGCCACAAATTCCAGACATGACTCTTGGATTTATTGAAGGTATTACCATTGATAATAATGGAAATGAAATTGATCGATTTGTTGTTGGGAATATTCAGATTAGTAATGGCAATCTCGTTTTACAACGAACATCAATAGCAAGTTTTCACGGAATAAATTTAAGTATCCAAAGAGACTTATCAGTACATACAGCTAATCATATTCCAGAAGAACTTGATAAATTAGCTTACCTCTATCGTTATGATGAAAAAAACAGACAAGTTGAAAAGAAAGTTCCTGGAAAAGGATGGGAATATATTGTATACGATAAATTAGATAGGCCACTACTTACTCAAGACTCTCATTTAAGAGCAATTGGACAATGGTTATTTACTAAATATGATGTGTTTGGAAGAATAGCATACACAGGGATTCGAAACTACACGGGTTCCAGAGAAGATCTTCAAGGGCTTATCGATAATAGTAATGGCGACACATACGAAGAAAGAATTCCTGCCAATGGTACACCATTAAATATAGGAGGAACTATCATTTATTATCAAAATAATTCTTCTCCTTTTGGTGCAATAGCCGAAATTTTAACTGTTAATTACTACGATGAATATGTAGATATAGATAATTATGTATTGCCTACTTCGGTTTATGGTCAAGCATGTACAACAAATATTAAGGGACTATCAAGTGTATCCAAAGTTAAGGTGTTAGACACCAATAATTGGATTACTTCTTTCAACCTCTATGATGAAAAAGGAAGGACTATTTATACTCGTTCAATTAATGAATACTTAGAAACTGATGACATTGTTAAACTTAAAATAGATTTTCTTGGAAAACCTATAGAGTCGTTAACTACACATTCAAAAAACGGAAAGCCAGATATTAATGTTTATGATTATTTTCATTACGATCACACAGGCAGGCAGTTAAGTCATAAACAAAAAATTGATGATGAACCTCTACAGTTAATTGTAGAAAATGAATATGACGATTTAGGAATGCTTTCGATAAAAAATGTAGGAGGTGTAACAATTTTGGATGGGTACACTGGAATTACTAATAACCTAGACGTTACTTTTGACGGAACCATTTTGAAAACGAGTTCTGAAAGTAGTTGGGATGCTAGTTTAGCAACCAAAGGTAAGCTTTCTGAAGAAGGAGGCATTAGTTATATAATTGATTCGCCAAGCGCCTTTATTAAAGTTGGTCTAATTTATGGAAATGGCATAGGAGGAATCGATCCAAATTATATTGAGTATGGAATAAAGCACTCAACTAATGATGGGAATAATGATAATGAAAATGATATTTTCATTATCAAAGACGGAAATGAACTTCCTAGTATTTATGAAGGGTATATACCAGGAGATGAATTTTCTATCGAACGAACAACCAATGGAGATATCATATTTAGAAGAAATGGAGACACACCATTTTACACAATCAGTAATAACTCGGAGGGTGATTTATTAGGTAAAGGCATATTTTACACTCCTACATCACAAATTAGTAAATTTAATTTGTTTAACCCTACTCTAAACAATACACTTCAAAATATTAATTATGCACACAATATTAGAGGCTGGTTAACCGATATAAATGATGTAAATGAACAGTTAGATGGAAAAGCTTCCAATGACTTATTTAAATTTAAAATCAATTATACAAATATCGAAGGGACAGCGGGAGATCCAACTTACGCTGAGCCTTTGTATAATGGAAATATTGCCCAAACCATTTGGAGAAGCAGAAGTGAAGATTCTGACAAACACGGGTACGGTTACAAATATGACAACCTTAATAGATTAACAGCTGCATATAGCAGGAAAGGGACCCTATTAGATCAGGCAGATAATCATAGTATTTGGGGTCTTCAATATGATAAAAATGGCAACATTCAAAGTTTAACACGAAATGGATATAATGGCATTAATGGTCCTGCTCTCTGGGATCAGCTAACCTATAACTATTATGGAAACCAATTAAATTCCGTAACCGATAATACAACTAATCCAATACAAAAAACAAAAGGATTTAATGACCTCAACACTTTGGAAGACGACTTTGAGTATGATGCAAACGGGCACTTGATTAGCGATAAAAATAAAAATATTACCAATATTTCGTATAATCATTTAGGTTTGCCAAAAAGTATAAATAGTATTGGAAGCAATGATCAATCAATATGGTTAAAAAGTGTTGATTATATTTATGATGCTTTAGGGACAAGACTCGCTAAGATCTATATTCCTGATGATGGATCACCTAATGCTACAACTCAATACAATGGAAATTTTATTTACAAAAAAATAGGCATTAATGATCCTGTATTACAGTTTTTTAATCACCCCGAAGGATATATTGAGCCTGTAGCTGGAACATCTAAATCGGTTAAAGGATTTGATAAAGGAGATGGGCAAACTACATATTCAAGTTATAACTATGTATTCCAATACAAAGATCATATAGGTAATGTGAGACTGAGCTATGCTGATTCCAACAAAGATGGAGTTATCAACCCTAGTTCTGAAATTATCGAAGAATCGAATTACTATCCATTCGGGTTAAAACAAGCAGGGTATAATACGATAATTACAACCAATGGAAACTCTCTAGCTCAAGCTTATAAGTTTGGGGGTAAGGAATTAAATTCCGAACTTGATTTAGAGTGGTATGATTTTGGTGCCAGAAATTATGATTCTGCCATTGGGCGATGGATGAATATCGATCCTCTAGCAGAACTAATGAGAAGACACAGCCCTTATAATTATGCCTTTGATAACCCTATTTACTTTACAGATCCCGATGGAAGAGCTCCCCAAGGTCGCGTAGGACCCTGTGGTAATGTGCCCTGTAAAGAGTTCGACACAAACCATGTAGGTTATAATGGAGGCGGAAACCCTAATGATCATGGGCCTGCACCAATCGATGCCAGTCTTGCTGGGCAGAGTCCCCAGGTACCAGTATATTTTAAATCTCAAGGAAGTCATGTAGAAGAAACCAAAGGCGGAAGTAGATTCAATGGATTTAAAATCGAAGCTAGGGCAATGAATCCTTTAATTGGCGAAGCTAATGCTGTGCTTAGAGGGTTTACAGCTGGTTATGAATCTGATAAAGGGCCTACAAGTAGACATATAAGTGGTAGTGCTTCTGGTTTAGCTCTCGAATTTAGTGGGTCATCAGATCTATCACCCCCAGGCTCACTAGGTGCTGGCACGACAAAAAGTTTGGAAGGTGATGCTTCAGTTTTTCATGTAGATGGGTTTGCTGGAGCTGGGTTTTATAATGAAGAAAATGGAAATCAAGGTCTAGATATAGGCATAGGCATACGGGGACATGTAGCAGAAGTAAGTTTAACCCCTTCTATAACTATCGCTGGATATAAAATTGGCATCACTATTGGCGCATCATTTGCATCTATTGGTGCTAGTAGTGAATTAGTATCAATCAGTAACCAGAACACTAAAGAATTTAGGTCAGCGGCTAAGGCAGAAGTTGGATTAGGTGCTGTTGGTTTTAAAGTTGGTTATGAAGTATCAAATACAGGGAGTGGATTTAACAAAAGAAAAAAAAGATAACACGTTTGCGCTTTACATCTCTACATTTTAAATGAACTATAATTGATTATAGAGAATTGGCAGATATTTTCTTTTTAATCTGAAGATCAATCAATTAAATAATATAGAAATAAAAAGTCATAATCATATAAAGTACTATTTATTTTCCGTAAAACAAGAACATCTAGTAGCTCATTTAAAGATTGATTATTGATTTCTAATAACACAAATCACTGAAACTATTGAAACACTAGTTTAAATAGCTTGTATATGAAAGGCTTAAAAACTACTATTGTACTTTCTTTTCATAATAGTAGTTCTTTTTTTATCAGAAGGTTTCTAAAGAACAAGTAAACTATTATACAATATTAAGATCGGTCATGCAGGTTTTGACCGATCTTTTTTATTTAAGTACATTCCCTATCTCAAACATAGGAAGATACATAGATATCAAAATAACACCAATTATAAAACCTACAACAAGAATGATGATAGGCTCTAACAATGTAGAAAATGTTTTAGATTTCTGAAGGACTTCTTCATTGTATTGCTCACTAAGTCTTTGAAATACAAACTCTGTTTTATTGGTCTCTTCAGCAACTCGAACAAGAGCTACCATTTTGTTATCAAAAAGAGGATATTCTTTTAAACTATCGCTTAAATTCCTTCCTTTTTGAATATCTTCTTCTACTTTTTCTAAATCCTTTTCTAAAGGATAGAAATCAATCATTTCTTTAGCTAAATGAATACTTTGTGGGATAGATACCTTCGTGCTTACTAGTAAGGAAACTGCTTGTAAAAAACGTGCAATATTAGATGTTTTCACAAAAGATCCTATCAGTGGTAATCTCATTAAAAAAATATCTCTTTTAGATCGATACCATTTCTTTTTAGCTAATTGCTTTTGAAAAATAATGAATAAAAGGATTACTACTAAAAATAACCAACCATAGGTGCCTATCCATTCAGATATTGAAATTACTGATTGTGTAATCACAGGAAGGTCTACATCATTCTGTCTAAACATATCCTGAAAAATAGGAACTACAAATCGCAACATAAAAGTCACCGCCAAAAAAGCAGTGATCAGCAAAAAAACAGGGTAGGTTAATGCATTTTTAATGTTACGTCGTTGTTCATTTTTACGTTTATAAAAATCAGCCAGTGATGCTGTCACCTTCTCCAGAGCACCGCTTTCTTCTCCTATTCTTACTGAATGCTCTTCATAGGTAGAAAAGTATGTATGTTCTTTAAGGATTTTAGAAAAGTCATCTCCAGCGATAATACGATTCCCAATACCCAAAAATAGTTCTGTATCCTCTTTCTTTTTTTGAGATTCAGAAATTAAATACAAGGCATCTTTAAGACGAATTCCCGATTTGAGAAGTACACTTAGCTCTGTATAAAATTGCTCTTTCTTTTTAGAACCAAAAGAATTTCCAAATAGTGTAATCTCTTTCTTCAAGATAGTATCAAGAGAAGATTCGCTATTCTCTGATAGCTTTTCTTTTTTTATATCTTTTACCTTTAATCCCATAACTCTTGTACTATCTGCCTAGCATCTATTTCTTTTGAAACAAAAAATTGAACTGCCCTTCCTGTTGCTTCTAACTCTATTTCTATACCATCAACTATTCCCTCTTCTATAGTATCTCCTTTATAATAAAGTTGTGTATTCAAAACTTTCAAATCAATCGTATCTGAATCTCTTAACACATATTCTGAAGTCATCTCATAACGAGTCACTTCATCTTGATGGGTAATACTTAACTCTTGTATTTTTTCATTCCAAAATATCTGAGATCCTTTTTCAAAATCAAACAGTAATCGTTGTTTAAATTTCGTTACCTCAGTACGCTCTTCATATCGCGATTGCATGGTAATAAATTGCTTTGAAATTAAACTGAGTACCGTAAATGCTATTGTAATAACAATACTTGTAATCGCTAAGACCACAAGTATCTCACTAAGGGTAAAAGCAGGTATTTTATGTTTTTTTGTCATCTAACTTGCTTTATCACTAATGGTTTTGACTGCGCTGTCTTTTTTGCACTATAGATTATATATTCTACATCTTCTTGTATCGCTACTATAGAGATTTCATAGGTATCATATGTTTCATCATATGGAAGGGTTATCTTTTCATGCTTTATTAGATACTGTAATTTCTCTAATCGATTCTGCACAGAAAATGTATCCCGCTCTGCTACCGATTTAAAAGTGTTCATCAGCACTAAAGAAGCAACCACAAAAACAATCAAAATAATACTTGTGGCCACCAAAGTTTCCATGAGCGTAGAGGCGGGTATTTTCTTTTTTAATCCAACCATTGCACTACGTTTGTTTCTGTTTCGGTAGTTATCACTCCACAAAATGATTCTGGGAAATTTCTACTGTCAATAGTGGCATCAAAAAGATGGTTTTTATACACTGAACCTCTAGCTTGTATAGCAAACTGATGTGTATAAACAGAACCTTTTACAATACCTTCTATTTGAACGCTATGATCGCTATATATTTCCCCTTGAACCATCGCATCTTCATTAATAGTAATCATAGGTTTTTGATAAGTGTTTTCTGAGCCTTTTAAATGAATTACACTTCCAGAAATTATGCTCCCTTTTTTTAAAACAATTCCTTGTAACTCTTCTTGATTACTATTAATAGTATTTTCATTTTCAAGAACAACTAAAACAGATGGATAAGACAGTTTTGTGTTTTCTCCTACACTAATACCCTTTGATGCAAAGGCTTGAAAAGAGCCCTCTACATTGGCATCAATTTCAATATAAGGAGCAATTAATATGATATTATCCGCTTTCGCGAAAGCGGATATACGAATTAAACTATCCGATTTTATAATAATATTATTTCTAATTTCTTGATTCCCGATTTCTATCGCATCTGGGCGATATAGCCATTTAGGGTTTGTTTTGAAGGTAGCAGTAATTTTAGAAGCACTAGAACGAATAAGTAATGAGTCTTCTTGCGGAAGATCTCCAAATAACAAACTCTTTATATAGTCTTTTTTTTCTTCTGTGATTTGAGGTTTTACAGAGGCGTCTTGTTTGATTCCTCCATACACTAACGAGGTGCCATTATAGTAGTTTCCTGCAATATTCCCTGGCCTTACTCCTTGTCTTGGAAGGATTACATTCCCTTGAATTGTTGTATTTCCCACAACTACTAAAGGGGAATTACTATCCTCCAAATAAACAGCTGGACGCTTATCTTTGGATAACTGCCCCCCTAAGAGCGCTATATTCTGAGATACAAAAATTTTACTTTTCCCTCTAGAAATGACTTTATCAAAAATACCCCAATGGGTTTTATAAAGTGTTATCTCTTCTGCCATTTCTTCCTCTAGTTGTATAGATATACTGTCATTATATACAATCGCTTTTTGTTTTGCATAATTAATACCATCATGAACTAGTTTTATAACATTAGAAGACCGTTGTAATTGCTTTTCAAAGCGTAATTGAGAATAACTAATTAAAATAAAAGCACTAAGTATTGCAGCTATTACAACACTTACTAAAATAGTAAATTGTAATGCTCCTGCTTTTATCTTTTTGTTTAGTAACATTAATCTGAAATTGTAATGCGTTTGCGTTTTCCTTTATAAGAAACTAGTAGGCTTTGCCTATTTCCTGAAATTACCTGAATACTATCTACCGTATTTCCTTCTTTAATTACATATTCTTTAGCATTGATTCTAAGAGAGAGTACTTTTTTGGAAGAGCCCGCATCAGATATAATTCCTAAATATGTTATCGCTGGAAAGTAGGCTTCTTTTTTATTGGTAATTTCTTTTCTTGAGTCGCTAGATGTATTTTTATTATCTCTTATTAATGTTCCTAAAAAAGGGTCTCTATAATCATTATTGATGGTGAAGTTCTCTTTTACATCATAGCTAGTGGGTTTAAAAGAAGCTACTAGCTCATTTGTAGGCAAGCTATAATCACCATCATTACTCAACATAAAAAAACGAGCAATAACCGCCCCGTAAATTAAAATGACGGCAATCAACAAATATCTCGTTCGTTTCTTTTTATTCATCTTCTATAAGATTGTAATAGTTTGCTGCGTATAGGGCGTGTTCTGACTCTCATTTTCACCTCGCACTTCCCAAGTATAGGTTCCAGAAACAAAATCTACAGTGATTTCTGTATCTGTAGTTGTTTGCTCTAAAAAGATACTATTACCAACAGTATCCGTAATGATGATCCTGTATAAATTTGCACCCTCTAATGCTTCCCATGATAAACCTATCATCGTATCTGCACTTTCAAAATTATCTTCAGGAGCGAGTATCACAACGCTCTGTTCTGATAAATTTATTGGCACTTCTATCGTAGCTACTTCAAAACTTTGAGTTGTATAATCAGTTTGAAAATTATTATTAAACCCACGTACACGCCACTGATAATTATTGGAGGCTAAACTTGTCGTAAAACTTCGAAATGTCTGAAGAGAATCTCCTAAAATGGTATCTAAGACCACTTGATTTGCCTGCGCGAAATTTGGCGTTGCCACTTGAATCTGATATTGATCTGCAAATTCGATCTCTTCCCAAGTAAAAGTCACTTCAGGATTTTCTAATACAGCATCATCTGTAGGGGCAATCAGCGTAATTAAATCTTCTGAAATATCAGGTACACTTACAATTTCTTCACAGCTATAAATACATAGAACGCCAAAAACAAGAGCGATTAATTTCTTCATACTATCCATTTTAATAATCTATTAGTTTTTTTATGGTCTCTAATTTTTCAGCTTTTCTTTCTAAAGGTCTCTTACACGACTTCCCTTCTTCGACAATATCCATTATAACTACTTGATTGCGCTGATTTTTACCATAACAGAAAAAAGAGATTTGATAATCAAAAACAACTATTTCAGAAAAAGAAAGTGTTGCCAGTAATTCTTCATTGTTATATACATTAACAACATATTGATTTTCTATTTCCTCCAAAAAAGCGGATGTCATATTTTCAAAACTTACAGCACTTTTAGAAACCATTACTATTTTGCTTACAACGCCTGCTTTTTTTGAATTTTTCACATACTCCCTCGAAGTAACATCGTTATTAATACTACTTGCATATCCTATATCATCGATAAGCTCTATCTCAAAATATGTCGGTTTGTTTTCTGTAGTATCATCAAATTCAATAGATGGTTTTTGGGTATCAAATATCCTTACATATTTAGAAAAAGAAGCTTTCGTAAACTCTTTTTCTATAACTGAAACACGTATTTTTTGATCAAGATCGGGTACTCCTTTGATCTCAACATTGTTTTTTAACGCACCTTCTTTTTTTACAATAGCTCCTAAGGATATTGTATTGCTTTTTTCCTTAGCAAACTCTAATTGTTTGGTAGTGCTACATCCCAACAAAAGAATAAAACAACCTAAAGAGAATAGGCTTATATTAATATGTGTGTGTTTTAATTTCATTATCTATTTTTATTGAACTAATTGTAAAATAAATTGCCCTTCTAGTGTGATTTTTCCTGTTCGAAAGCTTTTGATTTTTTCAAATTCCAATGACTTTACCATCCCAAACTTACTACGCTGTTCTAATTGATAGGCTAAGCCCAGAATTGAGTTAAAATCTCCAGAGACTCTAAAAGCATAGGAGTTTGTTTGTTTCCCTTTTTCAAAAACACTATGTGGCTCATCAAATGAAACAATCTTAATATTATGATCTATAGCATACCGGTCTATGGTTTTTAATAAATTATTCTGCAAAGAAGTTTCTGTGATTTGATAATGCTTTAACAGTGAATCATAGTGTCTTTCTTTTTGGGCTAATACCTGTAATCGTTTAGGGATATTTGCATACAGCTGTTCTTGCTGTTTTAAATTATCGTAATTCTTTTTTAATGAAAGTGTTTCTGAAATAGACAAAAAATACCCAAGGATAAGTACTCCAAAGAAGCTAATAAGTAAGGTGGTATTTTTTTGTTTTATCGTCATTTATGATTTCATTGTAAGTGTAATACTAAAATGTATATTCTTTCCTTTCTTCTCAATATTCATAGAAGCCCTTTCTATAAACTCCAAATCTTCTAATGATGAAACCCAAGAAGACAAGTCTTTGTTCACAGTCGTTTCCCCTGTTATAATGATATTACTTACTTCTACTTGGACCGGTTTATTATTACGTATCTTTTTTTCTAAAGGTTGATATTGAAGTTTTTCTAAAAGAATGGTATGTGGCATATCACTTGCAATAGCATCTATAAAATAAGAAGCAGAAGAGGACGCAGAAGCAATCACATCTTCAAAGAGTTTTTGCTTTTGACTCACAATAGAATCCTTTTTTACTAAGCGTTTTTTTTGCAGTGTATTGGTAGTTGCTATCTCCTGTAGTACTGCTACCTCAGTATAATAATGGTTATAGATTAAAAAGTTAACTAAAAGAATTATGAGTAAGGTTCCTAGTGCTAACGGCAATCCCAGTGCAAAAAACCGATACTGTTTAAAATTCGCCTGTTTTAGTAATACTTCTTTACTAAAATTAGTTGCCACTTGATCGTCATCAACTCCACCAACAATGCCTATAGCACCTCCTAAAGTATTGATATAATCCCCTTCTATTTTGATACCTTCAATATCATAATACTCATTTTGAAAAGTAGCTGACGCTAAACGATCTATACTTTGTATTTCTCCATTAGAAAGAGAAACGGTGGCTGCTGGAGTATGAACTACTACTTGGTTTTTTAAAAATGGTACTAGCGTATGTATAGATGTGCTTCCTAAATTCCACTGAGTGATAAAAATACGCTCCTTCTCATAACTCTTAATGAGCTCATCTACATATTTTTTCCTACAGATGTATACATATGCTTTTTCTTTTACTCTAAGAATCTCATAATAAAAAGAGTCTACATCAATATTGGGAAAGGCTTGATTTACTATAACGATTTCCGAAAGTGACTGTCCATTTTCTACTGTTTTTTGAAGTACCTGATGATTATTAATAATTAAATGTGCATATTTCAGTTTTTCATCAAATGCTCGAACATCTTTTATAGTAGCAACTTCTGTCTTACCAAAAACTTCGAGCTCTCCTTTTTGTTTTTTACAGACAAGGGTTTTAATTACAGGATCAGTATCCGAGCCTAGATGCTCTATACAGCAATAGGTATTCCCATAGATGATATTTCGCTTTACCCCATCTAACATTAGTAAATAACCGTTGGTTTTATAAGTACTGTGAGTTTTGATGTGGAAGCGGTACGTACGCGTTTGCTAAATAAAAACTTTATAATTGGAATACGTGCTAAAAAAGGAACCCCAGAACCTGAATTACTTTTTCGATTTTCTTCCAATCCTCCTAATACAACAATATCATTGGTGCGGGATTTAATAATAGATGTAAATTCTCTGGAGCTAATTTCAGGTGGTCCATTTTCTGTGACACGTTCTCCATTAAAACTCGACTGAATCACCTTAATATCCATCGTTACTTCTCCATCAGCAGAAACAAAAGGAAGTACCTCAAGAGAAAGCTCTGCATCTACAGGAACAAAATTTACACTTTCACTTAATATTGGATTTTGGGTTCCCACAAATTGATTTTGTGTAACTTCAAAATAACTTGTCTGTCCATTAGAAAAATAAGCGCGATGTCCATTGAGGGTTGTGATACGAGGAGATGATTTAATCTTAAAGTTACCATTAGATTCAGAAGCTCTAATATTGGCAAAAAAGTTCGGTCCTACTTGTCCTATATTAAAAAAGCTAGAGCCATCAATACGTCCTAAAATACGATTAATCGTGCTGGCGCCTAAATTAATATTGGTCTCTGGAAATATCGCTCCTTGCGTTGTTGTAGGCTGAGAACCAATACCCCATTCAATACCCGTATCTAGTGTAGAGTTTTTATTTACCTCCAAAATCATTACCTCGACAATAACAATAGGAACTTGTTTATCTATTTCTTTTACAAAGCGTTTAAAACGCTCTATATCGGCACTAGCACCGCTCACAATAAAGCTATTAAGTTCTTTGTCTGCTATGATATTCAAATCTTGTTTTACATCATCAGGAATAAGTGAACTTATATCTGTTTTATCTCGATCATTTTCACGCTCTCTACTGCTTTGAACACCTCTATCAACATTCCCTGTTGTATTTCCAAAATTTGATCCATTCCCTCTAAATCCAGAATTAAAACCAAAACTTGTATTGGATCTTCCCGCACTTCTACCAGAACGTTGAGGATCTGATAGTAGTCCTATAGAACGGTAACGAAGTGGGATCACTTCTGCCGAACGAAGGGTAAGTTGCCTATACGTTCCAAAATAATACACCCCATTTTCCTTTTTAAAAGTAAATCGGTTTACAGGACTTGTAGGAGTAATATCCTGACTTCTATCTGTTGTTCTTCCAGTATTGTTTTGATTATTATTTTGAGATGAGTTCAAAGCCAGTGTAGTATTCTCAAAAATCTTAGTTAGTAAGCTATCAAAAGAAATGTTTTTTGCACTAACACTTGCAAAACCTGCTTCATTTAAAGGAGATGCTGTAAAAATATCTAATCCTAATTCATTACCTATATCATAAATAATATCTGCTATCGGCACATTTTGAATATCTACATCTAAAATGCCATTTTCTTTGTCTAAAACCTTAAAGAAAAAACTAGCATTCCGAGCTCTTATAGGACGAGTTCGTTGTTGATTTCTATCTCCATTCTCTGCTGAAGATTGTATAATTCCTGATGTAAACTCAAAAGAACCATCTTTAGTTTTGGAAACAACCAAATCATTAGAGTATGCTATTTTCTCCATGGCAATAGCAAATGGAAGTTCTTTAATAAAGCCAGAAATGGTTTTGTTTGCTAATTCAGGCGTATAAAATATCCCCTTTCCAGAAGTATCCGAAATTAATTTAAAAGCTTCTGAGAGATTATCATTCTTTAAATCTACGCTTAGTATCTGACCAGTGGGATCATATTGAATTTCAATGTTACGCTCTTTAAGAATCTCTTCTTTTTGATAAGGCGTGATATATAAAATATTCCCTGTAAAATCAATCGTGAGATCATAATTCTTACAAACATATAAAAGAACATCAGATACTTCGACATCCTTAAAATTATTGATGATTTGTGTGCTTTGTAACTGTGGATTTACATCAATATTAATCTTGTGAATCTCAGATATTCCTAATAAAAATGTAGAAAGATTGCTTTGTTGTAATTCTATATTGAGTTTTTCTGTAAGCCCAGACACGTCTGTAGAAATAGCAGTAAGCTCATTTTCTAATTGATCTATACGCTCTTGATCGTACTCTTGTGCAAAAATGAGTGGTGTCATAAAGACACACATCCATACAAATATTATTTTTTTTATCATTTATTTATTTGCTAATAACGCAAATACATCATCTACAGATGTTTCCCCCATTTGAATAAGATGTATTGCTTGATCGCTTAATTGTTTTATACGTTTCTCTTCCAGATACTGATCGATCTGTGTTTCATTATTCTTGATATGAACAGTTAAGTCCTTGGTAATAGGAAGGAGTTCATATATTGCTTTTCTACCTAAATACCCTGTGTGATAACAATGAGAACATCCTTGTGGTGTATAGTGTTTTTTTATTTCTTTAGGTACTTTATAATTGATAGGAAACGTATCCTTTTCTACAGGCATTTCTTTTTTACAATGGATACAGAGTTTACGCACCAATCGTTGGGCTACACTTAAGTTAAGTGTACTTGCTATTAAGTGTGCAGGCACACCCATATCAATAAGTCTAGAAATAGTCCCCCAAGCAGAATTGGTATGTATCGTAGAAAGCACTAAATGTCCTGTAAGTGCTGCTCTTATGGCCATGTTAGCCGTTTTTACATCTCGAATCTCCCCTACCATTATAATATCGGGGTCTTGACGTAAAAAAGTTTTAAGAGCCGTTTCAAAATTGAGCCCTATCTCTTCCTTGAGTTGCATTTGCATCACACCTTCTAAGGTATATTCTATAGGATCTTCTATTGTTAAAATCTTAGTGTCTGTTTTATTTAAAAGCTTAAGGGTGGCGTATAAAGTAGTGGTTTTACCAGAACCTGTAGGTCCCGATATCAATACAATACCATTAGGGTTACGAACACCTTCTTTATATATCTGCAATTCCTTTTCAGTAAACCCCAATTGATCTAAATGGATATTAGAAGTGTCCTTACTTAAAATACGAAGGACAATACTTTCTCCATCCAGTGTAGGCAAAGTAGATACCCTAATATCAAATTCATCTGTCTGTGTTTTTACCGTGATTCTCCCGTCCTGCGGTAAACGATTCTGTGAAATATCAAGATTGGCTTGATTTTTAATCTTATTGATAATCACAGGATATTCATCCTTAGCAATACTATATTGTTCTTTTAATTTCCCATCCAATCGAAAACGGATACGACATCGATTCTCAAAAGGTTCAAAATGTATATCACTACTACCTATCGCTTTGGCTGTTAAAAGAATTTTCTCTAAAAAATCTTGGGTATAAGTAAACGTTTGTTTTTCATTGTCAAAGGCTTTTCGAAAGTTTGTACTCAAATACGTATTCAGTACATCTGTATCTATTTGTTCTATAGTGACTGCATATCCTAAAAAAATTAAAAGTTCTTGAGATAAGGCCTCAGGTTCTAAGGTGTCAGAATAGAAAAAAACACTTCCATTTTCTTCTTTAAAAGGCACAATACGATATTGGTAGGCCTGTTCCCCACTAATACGTTGTTGTAATTCAACAGGAATATGATATGTGTCTACTTCCAACATTACATTAAATATAAGTGATCATAAAAACCTAGCCAGTGAATTAATAAAACCCCTGCAAAGAATATAGCTAAATAACCTGCCATAGGAGCTGTGTGTTCTTCTGAAATGATATTTTTTTCTCGGTATTCCCTCTGCAATATATCATAAGGAACAGCACCAAATATTTTATAGCCTTTCATTTTCTTTAAAACTGAATGTAGTATAAGGGACAAAATCATACCAAAGCTTAATAATATCATAAAGTTCATAGTACCAAAACTTACCAATATCATGCAAAAAAAAAGGATATCACCTAATGCAAAAGCTTCTGTAAACTTATAAGTAGGAATCTTCATTTTTGTATAACTGGCAACTACTAATAAACATAATAATACACAAAGGCTATTCATCGATATATGAATACCAAATTGTAAAAACCCTATTTTTTGAATATGCAGTATAGCTAGACCTATAGCGCCTATTAGAAAAAACCACCAGTCTACCATTCTCTCTTTTTGATCTTGATAAAAAATGGCTAGTAAACTAGCTATCAATACTATTTTTATAAGTACTATCAATCTTTAATGATTTGTTTAGGATTACCATTCTCATCAATCTCCCAAACATTAAAAATACCATCACGATCAAAATCTGTAATAGCTGTAGCTCTTGCTTTAAAACCTTCTCCTGTAACAGATATAATCGCGTATTCATAATTAGCCGTCCCTCCTTCTTTTACCGTTTTAGGGGGTTCAAAATCAATCTCATTAAAATCTCCCGAAAACTTAGAATACGAATAACTATATAATAGCTGCATATTATGAATCTGCTTTAATTGTGCTTGCGCCTCTATCGCTTTTGCCTTAGAAATTAGAGGCATCAATTTTGGCATCGCTAATAGTAAGAGTATTCCTATGATGGCTAGCACAATGAGCATCTCTTGTAAGTTAAATGCTGCAAGCTTATGTTTTGATTGTTGTTTCAAAATGATATTAATTTATTTTCACGATATATATGATAGAGCATTCTTGTATTACAAATAATGTATATACTCTTTTTATACAATTATAATTATTACTATATCTACATTTTATACTACAAGTATAGTCAAGCAACATTTTGATCCATGACTAGCAACGACCTAGTTTGAGACATCTTTTTCTTATTCAATTAATAGATACTTATTTGGATTGGAATTAAAAATAGTATCGGGAATTTTTTTTGGTGTAATTTTAACAGCTTCCTGAATTGCTCTAAAAAATGGTAAAAATTCTGTCTCATTCCGTAAGCTTACTGATTCTGATTCTTTAACATAAAGATTCCAAAACCCATCAGTATACTTTTCATATAACTTTGGATTCAATTTATACTCATCGTAATAATAGTATGTACCTCTAAATTCCTTAAAAAAACTATTTTCATTTAATGATTCGTAATGAATTAATATAGATTTACACATTTTACCTAAAACCTCTTTTTGATTAGAAGAAATAACTTTAAAATCAATTAGTTTTTCTTTCTGAGAACCAAAAGGAGATTTTATTAGGGTATCAGATTTTTCATACTCTGTGAGCGTATACCCTTCATTTAAGAAAACACTTACCTTAATCCATCCAAGTTTTCCTTTTGCATCGTAAAATAATTGATATTTATCTTCCTTTATATAGGCTGAGAAAGATTTCCCCATTTCTCTTTCCAAAATACTAGATGAAATATTTTGATCTAAAGACTCATATGTAACATTATATAATATCTCTCCTTCAAAATAATCTTGACCATAAATATTTTGGACGATTAGAATTGTTAAAATTAAATTTCTTAGCATTTTTTATTTTTTTTGAAAATCGATAGTCAATTTTTATTATAACTATAAATTTTTAATTATTTATAACCATGCCTTTTACTTATGGCCATTTTTACTATAATTTTTTATTGTTAATTTAAATTATTAATCATAAGCAACAACTGCTAATTAAGTTTTAAGAGCAACTGTTTAATATATTATTCTTTTGCTACCCTATAATTCCAAAAAATAAAAAAAGTAAAGACATAGAAAATAATAGAACAATGATAAAATTATTTCCTTTTTTTAATTGAGCTTTTTCCGGGTTTCTTGGGTTATATAATACTTCGACTTTTTTACCTATAAAATTTCTTTTTGAATTTCCTTCCCCATTTTCAGATGAAAATTTATATTCATTACCTATTTGATCTGAAAATTGTATAACTGGAAAATAATAGAGAATTTTTTCTTCAAATGAATACACCTCTTTTTCAATCACATCAATTACCTCACCACTTGTAGTAATTGCATCTTTTTTAAATTTTAAGTTTTTAATATAATAATAAAGACCCAAAATAAAAGTAATTGAAGATATTATAATAAAGATAATATTATACATTTTGATTTTGTTTAAGCTACGTAACAACCACTAATAATATCGCCTAGTTTTTTTGGTTTCTTAGGAGTTGTATAACCTGTTATAATTAATGGGATTATATAAATAAATGGTAAGACAATTTCTAAAAAATTGAAAATATTCCTAAGAATTATTCTGAAAAATATTATTTTTTTTTCAGACTTAATTTTTAAAGAAAAAATACTTTTCCCTAAAGTTGTTTTGAATATTATTTCGGACACTATATAATACAAATAAAAAAAAGGTAAAAATACTTTGGTAGGTATAGTTTGATCCTCTGTGGTTAATGAATCATCTATTATTAATGCATATAGGTGCATAATAATAGCTATTATAATTACATCAATTAATGCTGCAGATATTCTTTTTAGATAATATTTAATTTTCATTTTAATTAATTTTGAATATGTTATCCTTGTTTTTTAGAAGGATCTATAGAGCTGCTTTTCTCCTCTTCTATTGATTCTGCTTGTTTCCCTTCACAATCAGAACAAACTTCATTTGTAGTTTCATTATTAGTTTCTTCTGGAGGGATAGGGCTATATGTACTAGCTGGATCTGGTTCAGTTAAACCTTCCCATAATTCTGTAAAATTTATACCTGCTTTTAGTTTTATTCCAAACTTAAGCTCAGCAGCGACATCAGAGTTTTCAAAAACTCTATCTAATTCTATATCTGCATCTCCATTAGCTTCTAATCCAGTCCAACCTTCCTCTTCATCATATTTTATTAGATATGCTTCTCCTTTAGCATTTACTAATTTAAATATTTTAGCTTTTCCGCCCGCCCTTATAAAGGTAAAACTTTTTGTTTCTACGTTTAAATCTTCATCACTAAAGATAGTCCTTAAACCTCTTATTTCTAAAGTAGCTACAGTTACATCCCCTTTGGAGTCTATAAAATCTTTACCTCCAATAGTCAAATTTCCTTTTAGCCCAAAAATTCTTACTGTAAGAAGATCATCATTCACACTATAGTCTGCTTCTCCTAATACAGCTGAAACACCTGCAGAAGCGTATTTTGTTACTTTAGCTTTTAAACCTACACCCGCGGAAGCACCAATTCCAATCTTAAACGCACTAGCAATCTTTTCCCAATTACAACAAGCTTTAACCACATTACCATCAGGGTCAAAATAGTAAATGGGATTATTTAAAACATAATTATATGATGATTGATCATAGTACATTTCTGCAAATGCATCAGTTGTAAACCAACGTCCTGTTTCTGGTTGATATAGTCTGGCTCCAAAGTCATACCAATCTAATCCGAATTCAGGATTGTTTTCTTTACCATTGTACGCAAATTGTTCCGCTATCGAGTTTGAATTTGAAGTAACCGTATTATTGTAGCCTTTCTGCTGAAGTCCTAGTGGATAGTAATGCTTTTCAGAAATAATTTCGGAAGAAGGCGCAATAGCTCCATCTCCATCAGAATCTGCATAAGTGAGTCTTACATTTCCTAAATGGTCAGTAAAGTTAAAAGCATATTGATAACTAGAGAAGCTTGTCGTTTGTGTTTTATTACTAAACTTCTGAATAGATTTAGTTGTTCCATAGACAGGTTCTACATATCCTTCAGGATGTGAAAACATTTTTAAAGATTCATAGTTATTGTTGTTCTCATAGATATACCTTCCTGCATAATAAGTAGTAATGGTACTATTTTGAATTTCATCATTCACTATTTTTGCAAGTTTTGTTCCTACGGCATCGTAGATATACGTAATCGTTCCTTGTTGAGTAAATCCATAAGGGTCAGTTGTATTGATTTTAACAATCTCAGGCAGATTTAAGTGATTGTACTCAATATTATCAGTAATCCCTTTATTACGATCTTTGATCATATTTCCATTGACATCATACTCAAAATCATCTCCTGAAGTATTTCCATCATAGAATCCCTGATTACTAATACTACTTGATGTATTGGCACTTAGATCGGTAACACTGAGTAATTGATTTCCGTCGTAGGTATAGGTAAGGTCATCCATTACCTCTGTACCTGATCCTAACCCTCTACGTTCTAAACCACCGATATTTCCATTTTTGTCATAACTGACATTAATGAGGCTATAACTATCTACGGTATCGAAATTAGTTCCACGCCTACTAAATCCGCTGTTAATTCTATTTAAATCATCATAGGCATATCCATAGGCTCTTATTTGATTGTCAGTGTTTGCTGTTTTCCACATGGTTTGAGAGATATTTCCATTGTAGAGTGGGGTGATACTACCGGTAGCAGTCATTCCGTCTTTAGAATCATAATTGATGTGGAAGTTAAACAAATCACGTTCTTTAGAATTATCATTAATATCATTGATATCAGTGAGCCATCCACGAACATTGTAGGCATAATCTACTTTTTGTAGACTCTTATCAATAGTTGTTGCATAGAGATTTAAGCTGCTTATTTGCGTCCCTTCATCATACATCACCATATCTCCAACTAGAGAAGGGAAGTTTTGTGTCATGGTATGTGTAGCTACTGTAGTTCCATT
>NZ_FZNY01000009.1 GCF_900188275.1 Dokdonia pacifica | reverse complement strand
TTTGGTTTCGGTAATATATTTAAATATGGATATAATTTTTTTATTTTCACTTTTAGAAAGAAATTTATTTGTCATTTTTTGTGCTTGCAGGCAACTACTTTATATCACACATTCACGATATATCTTTTATGCTTACTTACAAATCTACTGTTTTTGTAGAACAATTCTTTGTAAATCATGTGTTTATAGATATTCTGATAGTTTATTTGCTCTTGAGTTCGTTGTTTTTTAACCGTTTATAACCGTTATAAACGGTTACACCATTTCTAAACTACATAACATCTCTCAAACTTCGTTACGGTTTTCCACAATGATACATCTATTTTGAAGTTGAAATCGAAATTGAAACTGAAGTTGAAAATGTTTACTTGTGTGATTTCAATTGTGGTAGAATGTATCACTCCCCTCCGTCTACATCTCATGCTTCGGCAAGCTCAGCACAAGCCTCGTTGAGGTGAGGAGCTTTTTTTGTGCTAATGGGTATTTCTAATAGTATTGTTTAGCTAGTTGTGTGATCTCTCCTGCCGTCGAGATGACTGTTCTTTCGTCATTCTGAATTCATTTCAGAATCCCATCACGTTATTTATAAGTGTTCATGGAGAAGCTGAAACAAGTTCAGCTTGACGTATGGTGTATTCGTTTTTAAACCTGAAACTTTGAAACAAAAAACTTCAAACCAGAAAAGAAAAATTACCCAATCAAAAACCTTCCTGAATCACTGTCAAACTTCACATTGTCTGAAGGAAATAAAGTGTCAAATACACCGTCTTGAATTAATTGTTCTGGTGTGTTTATGATGGCTTTTCCTTCTTGTAATACGATAAGTTGATCACAATGTGCAATGGCAAGTTCGATGTCATGTGTAGAGAAAAGTACGAGTTTTTGCTGCTCATGAGCAATCTTTATCAATAGTTTTAAGATGGCTGCTTTATGGTGTAAATCTAGATGTGTCATAGGTTCATCTAAGATCATTACAGAGGTGTCTTGAGCCAATGCTCTAGCAATAAGGACACGTTGTAACTGCCCATCACTAAGTTCATAACACTTTTTGTTTTTTATGTGAGCGGTATCTGTGGCTTCTAATACTTCGGTGATCATATGTACATCTGTTTCGGTGAGTGTACCTAACCAATTGGTATACGGTTGTCTTCCTAAACTCACCAATTCTAATACGCTTAAATTTTTTGAGATTGCTTGCCCAGTAAGCACTATACTAAGTTGCTTTGCTAAGTACTCAGGAGCAATTGAATGGATAGGGGTTTGTTTCAGTATACAATTTCCCGAAAGGGGATTTTGCAAACCAGAAAGCGTACGTAATAAAGTTGATTTTCCGGCACCATTAATACCTATGAGACCTACCAATTGTCCTTGTGGTAAGGTTACTTGAATATCGGAGGCTATGATCGCATTTCCCTTTTTAGAAGTATACCCAATGCTGAGGTTTTCTAAAGTTAAAACGGTATGTGCTGATGCGGTATGTTCCATTAGAATAGTAATTTCTTTTTACGGACTAATAACCATATGACAACAGGAGCACCTACCAAGGCAGTCACTGCATTAATTGGAAGCGTATACTCGCTCGTTGGCACTTGTGCAATAGTATCACAAATAAGCATAAGAATAGCACCACCTAAAAGTACGGCAGGGATCAAAATACGATGATTTGATGTAGAAATCATTTGACGTATCAAATGTGGTACTGCAAGACCAATAAAAGCAATAGGACCAGCAAAAGCGGTGATACTACCCGCCAAAATACTCGTAGCAATGATAATGATGATTCTGCTTTTTGTATGTTTTACACCTAAGGTCTTTGCATAGGTGTCACCTAATAATAAAGCATTTAACGGTTTGATACTTGCAATAGTCAAGATCAGACCTGCAATAAAACAGTATAAGAGGATTTGAATACTTTGCCAAGAAACATCGCCTAAACTCCCAAACGACCAAAAGATATATTGTTGTAACTCTTCGGCTTTACTAAAATAGGAGAGTACACTTACCACAGCAGAGGTCAAACTTCCTACCATGAGTCCGATAATGAGTAATGCCATCGTATCGCGTACCCTAGAGGCAACCCCTAATACCATCAGAAATACCAAGAAACTTCCTGTAGCCGCAGCTAGAATAAGCCCCCATTTCCCAAAAGCAAGAGTGCTAGAAATTCCTAATGCTGTACCGCCTAAAATAAATAAAGCCACCCCCAAACTAGCACCACTACTAATTCCTAGTACAAACGGTCCTGCCAGTGGATTACGAAATAGCGTTTGCATTAAAAGCCCAGCAATAGCGAGACCACTCCCTGTCATCATAGCCATAATGGCTTTAGGAAGCCTATATTCTTGAATAATAAACTCCCAAGAGGGTTTCGTTACTTCGCCGCCTACTAAACTTGAAAACACATCTGAAAAAGGAATCGCAACAGAGCCTAAACTTATGTTGACAAAAAAGCAACACATAAGCCCTATAGTTAAGACTATAATCGGAATGGTATATGAGCGATTAGTCTTCAAATGGCGTATAGAAATAAGGTTGGTAATCGGGTAATAATTCAGGATGTAAGTAATAGACCAAATCTTTTAAGACAATATCTGGTCGGTTAGGAGCTAGCTCATAATATAATAAGCCTCCCGTAGCTCCTTTTTTAGAAGTGAACGTATAGGTCTTCTTGTTTTTAAAAGCATCAAACTGTGCATATACTTTATTGGCTTCTGCAAGTTTACTATAACTATTAAACTGCCCAGGAGCAATCCAATAGTGTGCATCTTGCCCTTTTTCAAGTACAGATTCTATATTTAATGCAATACTACCTGTTCCTTTTGTGTCTTTCCATAAATAATCTGCACCTGCATCTTTAATAAGTTGTGCTGGCCAACTTTCTCCATGAGGTAAATACCATATGTCTTTATACATCGCACCACTCAATACAGTAGGACGATTGGTTACATTCTGAGCCAATTTTTTAGTGTCTAGATACGCAGTTTCTATTGTAGAGAAAATACTATCTGCTTCTTTTGTTTTTCCATATAGCGCTCCAAAAAATTTAATCCATTCTGCTTTTCCAAGCGGACTTTTTTCTACCCAGTCTCCATTGTATAATACAGGAATTCCAGCTCTTTCTAATGAGTTTAATGATTTGTTTTGTCCATCTACGCCAAATCCAATTACGGCATCAGGATTTAGGTCAATAGCCACTTCGGTATTCATCGCTTCATTTTGTCCTAATTCTTTGATTTCTCCTGCATCAATACGCGTACGGGTTTGCTCACTAGAGATATAATCCAGATGCGGAAATCCACTTAGTGTATGATCCACCCCTAACATTTCTAGAGAAGGGATATGCGTAGTAGATGTTACAACTACAGATTGTAAAGGTACTTTTACAATGGCATTTATTTTTTTTGATTCTAATAGATTTGCTAATGATTCAGTGTTTTCAGCACTGCTAGTCGTTAAGGAAGTCCCCTCTTTTACCAAAGCATATCGATATACATCTTCTGATTCTGGAAATGCACCTGTGACTTTTAGTAAGGTATAATCTGGAAACTCAGTGATAGAAAAACCGACTGCATGTTTTATAGCAACCTTATGCTCATTCTTAGTTACAGGAATATGCTCTTTTATTTCCTTTTTACAACTTAAAACGCAGCAGGAAATAACAACTAAAATAGTATACTGTAGATGGCGTAGTTTCATTTCTCAAAAGTAAGATTAAAAAGACAAAAACATACCTTTGTCACAAAAGTATGTTTTGGAATGTAAATTCGGACATATGTATTAAAAAGAGTTGTTCTTTTATAGCGCTTTCGCGAAAAAACATTTCTAATGATGAGAAGATCATAGACATACTTTTGATCATTTGTAAGCGTTTAGTAACTAATACAATTACACATAAACTACAAAAAAATATAAATAATACACATCCATAGTGACGCTATAGAACGTATCATTTATGAATAGTATTTAAATTAAAACTACCTATGAAATTCTACAAACTTTTATTGATTGCATTTGCAGGAACATTGTTTTTATATTCCTGTAGTGATGATGATGTTGCTACAGTAGCAGAAGATCCAGACCCAGATCCAGGAGAAGTGACCCTTCCATTTGAAAATGGATTTTTGGTTACAAACCAAGGCGTTTCTAATGGATCTGGAAGTGTTGATTTTGTAAATGCTGACCTTACATCAGTTACCTCTGATATATATCAAGATGTTAATGGAGATACGGTAGGAATGACTGTGCAATCTATTGGTTTTTTTGGAAACTTTGCCTATATCATTGCCAGTGAAAGTAACCGAATTATCGTGGTCAATAGATTTACTTTTGAAGAAGTAGCCCGTATAGAAACAGGACTTGAAAACCCACGTTATTTTTTAGAAGCAAACGGAAAGGGATATGTCTCAAACTGGGGAGATCCTACTGTAACAGACGATGATTTTGTAGCAGTTATCAATCTTACTACAAATGAAGTGATAAGTACAATAGCTGTAGGCGAAGGCCCTGGAGAAATGGTTTTTGATCGTTTTAATGTTTATGTAATAAATCAGAGCATTAGTACGGTAACAATCATAGATCCAGATCTAGATGCTGTTGCAAGTACCCTTATAGTAGGAGATGTGCCAAATTCATTGCAATTAGATGGTAATGGCAACTTATGGATATTAGGAGGTGGAAACTTAGCCTCAACGGGCAATGAAACAGCAGGTTCGATTTCTATCATAAATACAGCCAATAATCAAATAGTAACTACAATTCCTTTTGGAGCACAAGATCATCCTGATTATTTGAATATTTCTGGAGAAGATCTCTATTACTATATGGATGGAGCTGTGTTCAAATCATCGGTGTCTAATTTTCAAATTCCAAATACATCCATCATTTCTGGAGTCGATTTTTCTAATATAGCCCTTATAAATGATGGTGTTACTCTAATAGGAACAGCTATAGGAAATGGAGTGAATAATGGAACGTTACAAGTATATAGTTTACAAAACAATACCTTAACAACTACACTAAATGTTGGGGTGATTCCTAATAATGTCTATGTAAATCCATAGTATGCATTTATGATATAAAAAAGCGAGTATTTCTAAAAGAGATACTCGCTTTTTTAGTTGTTTCAATATAGATGACTATAAACGTACTGTTTAGTTTATTCTAGTTTCCATTTGTGAGTTTTCCTCAAGGTATTCATTACTGTTTACCCATACCAGTTTTAAGTAGTTTTAGCGTCTTTTAAAAGTAGGTATTTATACGGTTTAAATACCTGATTGAGTATTTGATATTTGTGATGTAAGAAATTGGCTTTAAGTATAATAACATGATGCATCTGTTTATGTACTATAGGCTTTACTATGTGAATATCCCCAAATTATTAACTATTTAAAAAAAGTAAAAATGGCAGCAAATTCAATTACATTTATTGTAAAATCAGAAGGTTTATCAGGAGTAGAAAACGTTGTAATCGGAAACATGACAGATCCAACGGGAACTAAATTTTGGTTTGATGTAAGCGCAAATCCTTGGACTTGGAATAATGATGGGAGTAACGCAAATACATTTGGTCTTGTTATGAACTATTATGATACTAACGCAAAACAAGAACGTACGGCTTTTCATGTCCTTGATGTGAGTCCTCAAGATATGGAGGGAGACGTTACTGTAAATGTAGTACTTAAACCGTGTACTATTGGACCAGGAAATGCAATACAAGCAATCGCACCTATTAAAGGTCAAAAAGGGATTGCTGTAAACAAAGTTCCTGGAGAAGCTTCTTGTGATATTGAAGAATAAAAACTACACTATTATACATAAGAAACCCCAAGAAAGTATCTTGGGGTTTTGTTTTTTTATACGCTTTAACGCTTCGCTCTCCCAATGGTCGTGAATCTCGCTAGCTCGATTTCGCGAACCTGCCTGCCGGCAGGCAGGAGCGTATACCTACTCATTCATCATACGTTGGTATAAAATATCATTTTGATCACTATAGAATACTGCGGGTAATTCACGTGTTTCTACATCGGTAGATGGTCTTCTCCCTAATAAGATTTCATCAATAACAGCATCTAGTAAAGGTTCTCCTTGTACACCTAATTGCCCCAAGTTAGAAAAGTCTTCTGCAATTTGAATATCTGGTGTAAAACCGTCAAAATAATCGGTGAGACCATTTGCATTTACAGAGCGCAATACCAATGGTAACATCACATAGCGGTGATTAGGATTGATATCATCTGTTCTTCTAAAATTAGGAGAATCATATAATAAAAAAGACCCTTCAAATTTTCCAGAAGTAGTTGTTCCTACTTGAATCACTTCAATGTAAGGATCAAGACCACTTAGAATAAGCTCACTTGCAGAAGCAGTACTTCCTGTAGTAATTACATACACTCTGGTTAAATTAAGACTGTTGATAGCAGCGCCACTATTTCCATTCCCAATATTGGAATTAAACAAGCGATCAAATTGGTTATCAGGATTACGGTCTTCATTATAGGTTTGTCTAATAAATAATTCGCCATTAAACTGTCCTGTAATCATCGTGCTTAAATCATTTGCCGTTTCTATAGAGCCACCACCATTATATCGTAAATCTAAGATAAGGTCTGTAATACCATCTGCTTGAAATTGTGCAAAAGCATTATTGAGCTGATCATCAAACTCATTGGTGAAACCTGTATAATGTAAATATCCTATTTGTTCTCCATCTATAGAAAGTGTTCTGGCTGTATGTACAGGATTGATCGTAAGTTCTACTTGATTGAGTGTGATATCAGTACCATTTAACGTAAACACTTCTGTATTGGCGTCATAGTCAGCTAGGTTGATCGTATAAGCATCTTGGGCAAAAATAGCTCCTAAGTCAGAGTTGCTAGTAAGTTGTACCCCATCTATTCCTGTAAAAATCATACCTCGTTGTACACCTGCATCTTGTGCAGGACTATTATTGATAACAAAACGAACAAGACCAAAAACATTACCATTTCCAGAAGGATCATTAAACAACGCAAAACGCATTCCTGTAGAACGACGTATACCACTAAGGGCATTTTCTAATTCGATATAATCATCTCTAATAATACTAAAGCGATCATTAGGAGAGAGTAGGCCATCAAAAGTAGCTTCTGGCGACTCAAATTGTTCTAAAAAAGCAGCGCGTTCTGCGTCACTTTCAAAACGATCATTCGCCAAGTCAGGTACATCTGCTTTATATAATGACCAGAAGTTAAGACCTCTATAAATAAATTCTGAAATCTCTAGATTACTCGCAGGTCTGATCACATCATCTAGATCATCAGAACAATTTACCATAGATAAGGATACAAGAAGACCGAGTAGTAAAAATTTAATCTTTTTCATTTTCATATGCATAATTTTTTAATATGTATAGGGATTTTCATAGCAGTAATCCCCTGTATTTTGTATCAACTATTAAGCCATGTAAACATAGCGTTTATTTTTTGTTCGTTTTCTTTAAGCCACGCAATAGAATTTTCATTCTTACTCTGCTGGATGTAATGACAAAAGGTTTCCATATGCTCGCTCTGCGCTAATTTATAAAAGAATGGAATATAAAACCCGTTCCATAAACCTTCTGTCTCTTTGTTTGTTTCTCCTAGTATTGTAAAAAACGATGTGGTGTTTTCTGTAAACAATTCATCTTCAGATTTGTCCTTGTTTTTTTCTAAACTTTTAGATGCTTGTAATAAAGAAAGCATTAGCTCGGCAGATCCAAATTCAGAACTAGGTTGCAACGTAATATTTATATTTTTAGGGGCTCCTTCTTTTGTCTCTTCTTCCGTAACTCCCTTACTAAAATTAGTATATACCATATCTAACGCTTCAACCGACTTTTTTGTATGTGGCTCTGCCAATAAAAAATAATAAGATGCTAGAAGGGTAGGTACTTTTTCTTCTTGCTGGTTATTGATATGTGCAAGTAATAAATGTGAGGTATGATGTCCCGGATCTAATGTTGCACTTTGTAATGCATGATGCTCTGCATTGGCAGCATCATTGATTTTAAAATAATTAATAGCAAGATTATAATGTAGGTAATTGTCTTCTGGAAATTTTTCAATCCCTTCTTTAAACAAATCGATAGAAGCATCTGTTTCTCCTATAATATCTAGACATGAACCCTTAGTTATGTATGCAGAAAGCACATATTTTTGATCTGTATTATCTTGTATGACTTTATCACTATACAAAATAGCATTGTCATAATCTCCCAATTTAAAATAGCTCAATGCGATTTGGTTATTGGCAAGTGCCGACGTAGGATTTAATTCAAGTGCTTTCAAATATACTTTTACAGAAGTTTCAAAATCTCCTTCTAAGTATGATTCATAACCTTGAGCGATAATGGCTTCTATCGCTATTTCTTCATCTTGCGCAAAACTTGAGATAGAAAAAAGTAAGAGAAGAGCAATAGGTATATATTTTTTCATAAATGAGTGTCTACGTATTATTGATAGATAAGGTATTTTTTTCGAGTTTCTTTAAAACGATCTAAATCGGCATACCATCCTTTTTTAATTTCCTTAAAGGTATAGCCTTTCATAATTTGTGCTTGCAGTTTTTCGTTGCCTGCATGTAATGTAAAACTTGCTGTTTTAAAGAAGTTCTCTTTATCACTGTGTGCTGTGTAGGCTTCAACTAGCCATTCTAAATTTACACGTGACAGGTATTCCTGATCTCGTAAATCCAGACCGTTGCACACATTCCCTTTTTCTTTAGGATTACTAGCACCAAAATTAGGTTGTGGGGTATATTCAAATGGG
The DNA here is from genome assembly GCF_900188275.1 of Dokdonia pacifica. Lineage (GTDB taxonomy): Bacteria > Bacteroidota > Bacteroidia > Flavobacteriales > Flavobacteriaceae > Dokdonia > Dokdonia pacifica. The sequence goes on along the minus strand of NZ_FZNY01000009.1, from coordinate 173,150 downwards.
AAATACTCGGTAGGGAATTTTGGAGAACCAAATATTTGAAATTGCATTTCTGTACCACGACCTGCATTAATGGTAGTTCCCTCAAAAAAGCCAAGACTTGGATAAAGGTTTATACTTTGATCATTTGGTAAATTAGGCGAAGGTCGTGTAGGTAATGAATAGGGGGTATTATAATTCCAATTCTCTAAAGGAATGACAGTAATCTCGCATTGTATTCCATCTTTAAGCCATCGCTCTCCATTTACCATTTTTGCATATTCTCCAATAGTCATTCCATATACCAATGGAATAGGGTGCATACCTAAAAAGCTACTATGCTCAGGTTCTAGCGTTGGTCCGTCTATATAATGTGCATTAGGATTAGGTCTGTCTAAGATAATTACAGGAATTCCCTTTTCTGCCGACGCTTCCATTACATACGTTAATGTAGAAATATACGTATAAAACCGAACCCCTACATCTTGAATATCAAATAGTAATACATCGATGCCTTGAAGCTGTTCTTGTGTAGGTTTTTTGTTTTTTCCGTGCAACGAAATGATAGGCAATCCCGTTTTAGGGTCTTTCCCATCTGCTACGCTTTCACCAGCATCTGCAGTACCTCTAAAACCATGCTCGGGAGAATATACACGTTTAATTTCAACACCGAGTTGTAGTAACGAATCTACGAGATGTGTACTTTGTTCTTTGTGGTGTTTTGGTGTTTTAAAGATCAGACCACTTTGATTAGTGACCACACCTACTTTTTTATGCTGTAGTAACGGGAGATATTCCGAAATTCTATTAGCTCCCACAACAATGGCTTGCTCTTGAGAGTGCGTTCCGTTTGTATTTCGTATTTCGTAGTTTGAGTTTTTTACGGTTGAGTCCGCTTTCGCGAAAGCGTAATTAGCTTCTTTAGAGGTAGAAGAAGTGTCTTTGGTATTCGTATTTCGTATCTCTGACTTCGAACTTTGTGTATTTCCACAAGAAAATAACATAAAGAGCGTTAAAAAAAAGGTATTTTTGAGCAAAAGAATCTGCATTTTGAATCTGGAGTATTTTATAGCAAAACGATTAAGTGGGGCAACATCGTATAAAAGTAGTGCTTCTACTACGATTATAAAAATTGCCATCATTGCAATTGTGATTGGAATGGTCACGATGATTATCGCTATTGCTACCGGATTAGGATTACAAAAGAAAATTAAAGAAAAAGTATCTGCGTTTAATGGAGATATTTTAGTATCTAATTTTGATGGAAATAATAGTCAAGAAACGGTAAATCCTATTCCGTTGCAACAAGATTTTTATCCTGATTTTGATGCTGTGCCTGAAGTGACGCATGTACAAGCGGTGGCAACACGTGCAGGGATTATTCGTACCGCAACCGATTTTGAAGGTGTGCTAGTAAAAGGCCTTGGCGCCGATTATGATTGGAATCGAATAGATGATTACCTAGTAGAAGGTCGTTTCCCTGTATTTACAGAAGGTCTCAATACAGAAATGCTCATAAGCCGATACCTAGCCAATAGACTTGGTTTTAAGCTCGGAGATAAAGTCATTATCTTTTTTGTAGATAATAATTCTGATATCCCACGACAGTTACGATTGGATATTGTAGGGATTTATGAGAGTGCGTATCAAGAGTTTGATAAGGTATATCTCATGGCAGATATACGTCATATACAACGTATTAATAGATGGGAAAAAGATGAGGTAGGTGCCTTTGAAGTCTTTGTAGATGATTTTGATAAGGTACAAGAGATAAATAATCGGGTATATAAGAATACAGGTTCCTTTTTACGCTCTATTACGGTGATAGAGCGCAATCGTAATATCTTTGATTGGGTGAAGTTGTTTGATTTTAATATCGGGCTTATTATCTCTATTATGATTATTGTAGCAGGTATTAATATGATTGTAGCATTGCTTGTATTGATCCTTGAGCGCACGCGTATGATCGGTATTTTAAAGGCTTTAGGAACCTCAGATTGGAGTGTGCGAAAAATATTTATCTATAATGCCATGTACTTGATCGGAATGGGCTTATTCTGGGGAAACCTTATTGGATTGGCATTTGTATATGCACAGCGCTATTTTGGTATTATAGAGCTAGATCCAGAAACGTATTATGTGCGTGTGGCGCCAGTATATATGAGTTTTGGGCATATTTTGTTGCTGAATCTGAGTGTATTTGTATTATGTCTTTTAATGCTCTTAATTCCTTCGTATATCATTACAAAAATCAGTCCTGTCAAATCTATTCGATTTGAGTAAGTGCTTTATATGCTTTCGCAAAACAAACTTAGAGATATTTTGTTTTCTAGATCATAGATTTCAAAATTATAGATTCTTATAAGGAAAAATTAAGCTGCTTTTTTAAACCTAGAATAGATTTTCTATTACATAATGTGGGGTAAAAAGTTATCTCATTATTCTTTATGATCTGGAGTTTTTGATTTTTGGTGTTTTTCTTTCTGGCTTATGATCAAATGAAATATCAAAGCATATCCAATTGCAAAGATGAAACCAATAGTATAATTGCTTAGAATGATTATTAAACCAATAAGTATAGTGAAAATGTAATCTATTGAATGCAAGTCTTTAAGTATCTTCCATGATTTAATTACCATAAGAACCCCTATGTAAATTAACATACCTGCAAAGGCATACATAGGTACATTAAAATCTGGAATACCTACGATTGCGATGATAAGTAAAATAATGATGATAGGTAGTTTACTAACCCATGTAGTTTTTCCAAATACTCTTATTGAAAATGAGTCAATAAAAGAAATATTTGAAGGCATGACTCCAAATAATCCACTAATTAAATTGCCTATTCCAACAACTCTTAATGATTTTTTTATTGAATTGTTGTTTTCTGTATCATCATAGTTGAGTAATGAAAAGTCACTCCAAAAGCTAACTAACATAACAACAGAAACAGTAATGCCATTTGAGATTGATGTAAATAAAATGTCTGGAGAAAATGTCCAATCTAATTGGAATGAGTTGTTGAATTTCAGAACGCTGGGTTGTACGAGATTTGTGTCATACCCTAACCAATAACCAATGCTTATGGATACAAATGCAGCTAATAATAAAGCAACTGATCCTTTCTTAAATCGAAGACCAATCAAAGCAATTATAGGAATAGAAAGTGCTAATGCTAGTTGTATCCAATTGTTTATGGTATTTGTTGCAAAAAATGACTTTTCTTCTTCAGTAAATGAAAAATCAATTTCTGATGGTGTATATGCAAATGCGCTAGGAAGTTGCTTTATAATGATTAAGATTCCAATACCAAAAATAAGAGGTGCAATTGCACGATTAGGAACTAGTGTATAATTAATTGGAAGCCAGGACAGAATGATGAAAATAATGGCAGGTATAGTAAACAAGATGAAAGTTTGTAGAAAACCACTTTCAATTCCGATGGTGTCTTGGTATGTAAACATTAAGACGACTAGACTTACTCCAATATTGAAAAAATCTGAAGATTTTCTATTAATGAGTACACCAATGATATTTGTGATAAGTATAGAAACTAATAGAAAATGTGGATTTAATCCACATGCTAACCCTATACCAAGTATAAACATGAGTATAAGGGGTGTAGCAATGATACCTGTAAGAATAGATTTGAGTATATCTAACATAATGATTCAATATGTTATCCTAGTTTGTATATACAACGTTAAATTGGTCAATACATTTATGATCTCTTTGTCAAATAATGATTAACATTTTCTATTTTATATTTACAAGACTGGGAGGCAACTAAGATGAGGGAATTAAAATGAATATCCAAAATACGCAATATCTCTTGCGCATTTTTCTGCGACAATAGCTTTGCTTTGCTCGGTATAATAATCGCTGTAGTTTTTTGGCTTCGTTTCGTTCACTCTTGGAATTTCTTTTATGGTAATATCAAGCTGCTTTGCTATTTTTTGAGTTTCTTCCTTATAGTGTTCGTATCGATAGATCGTAATATCATCTATGGTATGTGTTGTAGTATCGAAATAATCTACTTGATTAAAGAGAAAAGAGTCACTACCATCATTGTGCGCATGATCTTTCAAGAAGTGTTCAAACCGTACGCGTTCTGCCTTTATATCTAACGGATCATGTTTATGTACTAATGAGTACCAAGACAGTAATCGATCCCACGGGTTACGTACCATACTGAATACAAAATAGTCTGGATACTGGCGAAGTAGTTTGCCTTCCATGGTAGTAGGATTACCATGTTGTGCAATAACGTCTACTTGGTTAGGCAATGCTTGTTTTAAAAGTGAAATCATACTAGAACCTCCTGTTCTATGAATATGAATAAAAATAGCTTTTTTCTTTTTTATAAGAATCATAATTGACTATCGGTAATCATTTTTTTATCTCCTAGTAGTTCCTTCTCCTTGGAGAGAAGGTTAGTGCCTGTGCTGAACTCGTTTCAGTAATGAGGGTTTTGCTTATTTATATTTCTCAATAATCGCTAAGAAATCTGGGTCTTCTAAGTAGTCTTTCCAGTCTGGGTCTTCATGGATGAAATTTATATTTTGGTTATAATTTCTTATTGCTAATTCTAAATATTTTAAGGCTTCCTCTTTTTTGTTTTGTAAGGCTAAGACACAGGCAAGATTATAAGGAGAACTACCTAACTCATATCCTTTTTTACATTTTTGGTATGCTTCCTTTAAAATTTCATCTTTTCCTTTTTTATTGAAGGCATGTGAAATAAGAGCATCTCCCCAATTATTAAAAGCGCTATGATCATCAGGTTTTATATCAATGGCTTTTTGATATTTTTCAAAAGCTTGTTGGTAGAATTGATCAGCTTCTTTTCCTTGTTTTGTTTTTGCTAAATCTGATAAAGCATTTCCCCAATTGTTATAAGCTCCATATTTATTAGGTTTTATTTCAATAGCTTTTTTATATTTTTCAATAGCTTGTTGAAAGAGTATTTCTGCTTCCTCTCCTTCTTTGTTTCTGGCTAAAGTATTTAAGTCATTCCCCCAATTATTAAAAGCTTGATGATAATCAGGTTGTAATTCAATAGTTTTTTGGTATTTTTCAAATGCTTGTTGGTAGAGTTGATCAGCTTCTTTTCCTTGTTTTGTTTCTGCTATATAACCTAAAGCAGTCCCACAATTGTAAAAAGATAAGTAATAATCAGGTTGTATATTTATTGCTTTTTGAGATTTTTCAACGGCTAATTGAAAAAGTGTTTCAGCTTCTTGTCCTTGCTTTATTGTTGCTAGATTTCCTAAATCACTTCCCCAACTACAAAAGGCAAGGTGAAAATCAGGTTTTATTTCAATAGCTTTTTTATATTTTTCAAATGCTTGCGCGAAGAGTTTTTCTGCTTCGCTCCCTTGTTTTGTTTGTGCAAGATTTCCTAAAGCATTCCCCCAATTATTATATGTTCGATGATTATTAGGAGTTAATCGCAAACTTTTTTTGTATTGCTTAAATGCTTTTTCAAATTTGCCAGAAAGTTGATGTTTTAACCCTTTTGTAAAATATTTTAAAGCTTCTTCTTCTAGGAGTTCCTTTGTTGTAGCATCGGATGTTGTTTTTGATTCTAGTTCTTTAATTCTAATTTCATATTCTCTAATCTGATCTTCAAGTTCTTTTTCCTTTTCAGATTTTGGTGATTTACATTGTTTTTTAATCTCTAACAATTCATCTATAAAATCATTTATTTCTATATGTTTCTTTTTAATGAGGGTTAAAAAATCTAATGAACTATCTAGTGGTTTATTGGTAATAATAAAATGCTTTTTACCATAACCTTGTTGTATTTTTTTAATTTTTTTGAAAATGTTGTTGATTTGAAAATCACCCATTCCAGCTCCTATAAATAGAATAGAATTAGTATTAATGATTCTTTTAAGTGCTTCTAAAATATATTTTTCGTTCAGTGATTTTTTAGAAGGCTTATAAAGTTTTTTGTAATTAGAAGGAAAAAGAACTATGTTATCTTGATCTTCAATACATCCATGAAGTTTTAATAAGGATTCAAGATCTGGATTTGTAAACTTATTCAATTTATGATTTCTACCATTATGCGCTTTATTTTTATCTAAAGAAGGTACTGCTCTTTCAAAAGCTTCATCATAATTGGTTGTGATAATTTTTTTTGAAAGTGTATTTAATTTTTGATGTAATGAATAGTCATTTTGGGAATCATCTAATTCTAAAAACTCAGTGGCAATATCATAAATAGTTTCTTTAGAAAAATCAGGATGCTTTTCAATGAGGTGTAATACTTCTATAGGTTCATATACATTAAGCAGTGGTAATAGGAAGTCTATGTTATGTCCTTTTGCTTGTAGTTGAATGATAATTTCTTTTACTAAATTTCCCCAACCTTTTATAGTTTGTCCTTTTCTATTTTTAAGATCATATGAAAGACCAGCACCTACAAAAATGATTAATTTATTTTCAGAAATAGCTTGTCTTAATTCTACAGGTATATTTGTTTCACTCATTCTTTATACAACTTTTAAAGTGTAGGTATTTTAAAAATAACAGATTTTTTATTTAAACAACTGTTTATGAGTTGCTTTTAGATAAAAACAGCCATTCCTTCGATTATAAACACAAATCGCTAATCTCTTTTATGAATATAGTTCTATCTCAGCGCGATAGCATGCGGAAAACCATAAAAATGTTTCACTTTCATAAAAACAGAATAACCCCTATATTGTAGCGCAAAAATCAAGCGCTTTGAGTACAGAAAAAAAACAGATCATTTCCGATATGATTGCCATGGCAAAAGCAGACAATGTGTTGCATGATCGTGAATATGATTTTATCCTTGCAGTTGCAGAACGTTTAGGTCTTTCTAAATCTGACGTAGATGAGATACAAGCCAATCCCTTAAAAGTAAATGTGCTTACAACCGAGTTACAGCGTATTACGCAGTTTCATAGATTACTTTTATTAATGAATGTAGATCAAGAAACACATTTTGCAGAGATGGATGCCTTACGTAACTACGGATTAAAACTTGGGATCCGTCCAGAAGCTATTGAGCAAGTTTTAAACGAAATGGAAGATTATGAAAATCATATGATTCCTTCAGATCGTTTGGTGCAAATCTTCAAGCGTTTCTATAATTAGAGGTAACTTTTTATAGGGATTATCTTATTGCATTCTAGGATTTTATATCTTTAAAGAGAATAAAATCCTACCAGCCATGAAAAAATACTACCTAGTTGCAGTAAGTATATGTATATCTATTACTGCCATTTCTCAAGATCAATCTATTCCTTTACGCGAAAGACATATTGAAATTCAAGAAAATGCCTATATACCAGTTTCTAGAGCAAGCATGCCTAAAAGCCCTGCCTATAATGTAAGAAGTAGTGACTTCTTTACAGCTCAAGTAAATATAGATGAAAACGGAATGAATATCGTGGGAGATGCTGCCAATGAACCTTCTATCGCTGTAGATCCTACCAACCCTGACCGTATTGTGATTGGGTGGAGGCAATTTGATACTACCGCAAATAACTTCCGTCAAGCGGGATATGGTTATTCCTTAGATGGCGGAAACTCGTGGACATTTCCTGGTGTATTAGATCCAGGTGTATTTCGATCTGACCCTGTATTAGATTTTGATGCCGAAGGAAATCTATATTATAATAGCTTACGGAGTAATTTTGAATGCGATGTATTTGCGATACGTGATGGTGGTGTAGTATGGGAAGACCCTGTGCCGGCTAATGGTGGAGATAAACAGTGGATGCGTGTAGATCATAATGAAGGGGTGAATAATAACTATGCCCATTGGAATTTATCTTTTACTACTTGTGATGGTGCTTTTACTAGATCTACAGATGGCAGTGAGAGTTTTGAAACCTGTATTGACGTACCACAAGATCCTTTCTGGGGAACACTAGCAGTTAATAAAGAAAGCATACTATATTTAACAGGTACAAATGGAACAGGATTTGTTGTTTTTCGTTCCTTAAATGCGCAAGATGAAGGAAGTACTATCGAATGGGAAGATGTAGCGCTGGTAGACTTAGATGGACAACTTAATGCAGGAGTTCCTATCAATCCTCAAGGACTTTTAGGGCAAGCATGGATAGATGTAGATATTTCTAATGGCCCTGGCGAAGGCAATGTATATCTGGCGGCTTCTGTGACTAGAAATTCAAATAGTGATCCAGGCGATGTCATGTTTTCTAGAAGTACCGATGGCGGAATTACTTTTGAAGACCCTATTCGTATTAATACTGATGAGAGCACCACCAATACCCAATGGTTTGGAACCATGGCAGTAGCTCCTAATGGTCGTATTGATATGATTTGGTTAGATACCCGTGATGCTCCTGAAGGAACTTTCTTTTCAGAATTATATTATTCTTTTTCTGACGATCAAGGGACCACTTGGTCTGAAAATGAATCTATTTCTGCTTCTTTTGATCCTACTATAGGATATCCGCAACAAAATAAAATGGGAGACTATTTTGATATGGTTTCTGATGATGAAGGCGCTCATATCGCATGGACAAATACTATTAATGGAGGACAGGATGTATACTACACTCGCATTTTTCCTGATAGTGTGCTAAGCATAGACGATGTGAGTACAACGGCCACTGCGATCTCTGGATTTCCAAATCCGTTTACAGAGGCGATCACACTGTCATTTGATACGGCACGTCAAGAAAAGACTTCTGTTGTAGTATATGATATGCTGGGTAGGGAAGTGGCTACTCTTTATGATAAAGAAGCTATTGGAAATCAATCTATCATATGGAATGGAACTTCAGATCAAGGTACTAAAGTAACAGAAGGTATTTATTTTATTACGATCACTACTGGAAATCAACGTGAAGTAATACGGGTGATTAAGCAGTAAAAGATATAATAAGTATGATGTGATTCTGAAACAAGTTCAGAATGACGGAAATAATAAAGCTCCATAGTTTATAGGTTATGGAGTTTTTTCTATGAGAAGATATTCTGGCTGGGTACGCTTTAACGCTTTGCTCTCCCTTCGGTCGTGAATCTCACAAGTTCGATTTCGCGAAAGCGTATATAACAAGAAAACCGAAGCGATGAAACTTCGGTTTTCAAGTAGTAGATAATGCTAAGGAATCATTGGAAGTTAGGTCGTTGCATTATCTCTGAACTATATAAATTGTATGAAGTTCTAGAAAATTCCTCCTCCTTCTTTTTCATCGTTGTCACGACGTTTTCTAGATTTTGCACGGTATTTATTACTTCCTAAACGAAGTGATAAAGCGGCATTAATGGTATTACTTTCCCAGTTAAACTGTATGTTCTGATTAAAAGGACGTGTTCCTGTACCTTGAAACTTCATGGTGTTAAAGATGTCATTGTAATTTAAACTTGCCGTTGCTTTTCCTTTCCAGAAGTTATAACGTGCCCCGATATTAGTCATAAACATAGGATCTACTTCAAATTGGATATTTTCATTTGCTCCTCTATATAAAATGAAGGCAGAGAATGTTAGTTTTTTAGTTGCCTTAAAGTTATTGAACACTCTGAAGTTCCATACCACATTGTCTATTTCAAAGTTGTTGCTTACAATGTCAGTTACCGTAGGGTTTTCTATAGTAGGATCTACTGTTTCGGCAAAAGATTGTTGTGTTTGAGAAAACACATCAAAACTCGCATTAAAACTCCACCAGCTTAATGGCTTATAGTTTGCAGATATCTCCAAACCATATGATGAGGTGTCATCAAAGTTATCATTAGTGAAAATCAAACTATTTAAGTTAGGATCTGTACGGTTATATAATAAGGCTTGATTAATCAAATCTGATACAGAACGATAAAATACGCCAGTAGTAATAGACCCTTTCTCAAGATTACGTGTGTAGTTTACTTCTAATGAATTTGTAAACTGAGGAATCAATGATGGATTTCCAAATGCCGAAATAAGCGGCGTACTAAACTCTCTAATTGGGTTTACTTGTCCAATCCCTGGACGATCTACACGACGACTATAACTAAACTGATATTGGTTCTTTTCAGACGGGTTATACGTAATAAATGCCGATGGATATAATTGTGTATAGTCATTTCCAAAATTACGTAGAACACTATTTCCGTCACGAGAAACGTCTACAGATGGATCTGTGTCAAAGTTTGATAAATCATCAGTAACCACACCATCTTGAAAGGTCTCTCTCGTATCGGCAGTTACATTTACAGATTCAAAACGAAGTCCAAATTGAGCCGACCACTTTTCCCATTTCTTGTTTACAGATGCGTACAGCGAGTATATATCTCTAGCATAATCAAAGTTGGTGCTAGGTGCATTTATAAACGTATTAGGATCTGTAGATAAGTTAAAAGGATTGATCACAAACTGATCTGTAGCTCGGTTAATTTCAGAATCAAATAAACGTGCCTGCGCTCCCGCTTCTAATTTTATAGTTTCTGAGATAGGATTGACATAATCTAAATTAATGGTTGTTCTACTACGTTCTGTGTCTATAAAGTCTACAAAATCTTGTGCTACATTTTCTCCATCAAAAAGGAAGAGTCCATTTTCATCTGCATCAAAAATATTGTGATCTACTTCTAATTCTATAGAGCTTCCTTCTTTAGCAAGATCTAATTTATAATCAATATTATATTGTTGTGATGTATTGTCATTACGGTTATCAAATATTTGACTTACATCATTTGCATCTGTAGGGAAATCTACGATGGTAGTTCCAGTTACAAATCCATTAAATAAATTCTGGTTTGTAAAAACAGAGAGGGTATTTTTATCATTGATATAATAATCTAATCCTACTTTAAATAGGTTGGAATTACTATCGTCAAAGAAGTCAAAGTCTTGAAAGATTTGATCTTGCTCGCGATCTACAAAACCAAAGTTTTTGTTTTTGTTATAGTTACCTCCCCAGCTTCCAAATACATTTACTTTTCCATTTCTGTAATTGATATCAATTCCTGTATTCCATTTTGGATTGTCTTGATAAGTAAATCCAGTATTGATATTGATATTGGTTCCTAAGTTTGCATTCTTATGAAGGATAATATTAATAAGCCCACTCATTCCTTCAGGATTATATTTGGCCGATGGATTTGTAATTAATTCTATTTGTTTAATAGAGGTAGAGGGGATTTGACGTAATAACTGTGCCACAGGAACATTAGATAACTTCCCATCTATCATTACTTGTACATTCTGATTACCACGTAAAGATAAATTTCCAGATTGTTGATCTACTGTTACAGAAGGGAGGTTGTTCATGATATCTCCTGCGGTAGGACCAGAGGTTGTCAAATCTTTTCCTACCGTAATGACTTTACGATCTATCTTTTGTTGGATAGTAGTACGTTCTGCCACAACAGTAACTTCATCTAGACCTGTAGCTTCTTCTTCTAGAGATATAGTACCTAAATCTATAGATCTATTTTTTCTACTTACACTAATAGGAGCACTGTACGTTTTATATCCTATAAACTGAACGGTTACTTTGCTTTCTCCTTCTGGAATTCCTTTAATTTCAAACAGACCATTATCATCTGTAATTCCTCCTGTTATAATTTCGCCTGTTGCGCTCAGTATTGATACTGTAACAAAAGGAAGTGGTTCTTGTAATTGTTTGTCCAGTACTTTTCCTTTTACGGTTCCTATTTTGTCTACTGGGTTGTTTGCATTGGCGTAGCTTATACTACCCAATAATAGCACAAGTGCTAAAAAGAGTTGTTTCATTTTCTGATTGAGTTTTGATTGATGAATGTTGTATGTTAAACATAATACTTTGTATAACATACTATAACTGCACACAACGTCGCAATTATGATAACAAGACGCCTAGTGTATCCTAAATGTTACGAAGAATCTTGACTTTAACATTTAATTTTATTTTTTTTAAGAAATACGATTTTAAAGTACGTTATAATCTAGCTTTACTAAGCTGTAGTAACTGTTTGTTATACCTAGTGTTATAAAATAAAAGGATACCATTTTGTAATGATATCCTTTCTAACTACTCACTAATTAAATTTAGTATTAACCTATTCACTAAAACAACAATTAATAAGAAATTTTGCGTTGTTTGATTTCTATTTGATCAATGAGTTCTAAAAGGGGATTTAGATTATCTGGATTATAGCTCGTTTTGATTACTTGTGTATGACATGGGAGTGTTCTTACTTTTTTAGTTTCTGATACACACGGAAGTTTTATAGAGATATCTGGTGTAATAACAATAAATTTTGTGGTATACCCTTTTTTATTAATACAACGTATAATATCTGTTGCATTCAGGTAAGGAAGATCTGCTTCAATAATAACCAGTTCAGGCCCTAATTTTAAAATATTTCGTAGTGCAACAAATCCATCGTTAGTTGTTTTACAGGTAATATGATATTTAAGAGCGATATGCGCTGTTATAGTATCTATAATACCTTGATTTCTATGTGCAATTACGATGCGATTTATACCTTGCATATGCAAACCTTCGTTTATTTTAGGATTTTAAATCAAGGGAAGTACTCCGAAAAGTACTTCCCTACTCTAAGCCTCCCAACTCAAAAGAAATTAATATCTAAACCATGATATTACCATTTCGATACAGCTAAATTACGTTAAGATCCTTGTATGAGAAATACGAAGAAACACGTATTATTTACGTGGTAATACGTATGTATTAAATGAGTTAAATATTTAAATGAGTTATAAGTAGTGTGATTTTAAAACAAGAAATGGCTGAAGTCCCTGTTTTATAGAATGTTATATGTTGTTAGGTTTGAAGAATTTTTATAATTCTAAAATAACATTCTTATTGGTAAGTGCCCAATTAGTAAGTTGATTAGTACCCCCTTCTATACCTAATTTGCCTATAATATTACTTCTGTGTTTTTCTACAGTTCGGGTAGATATAAATAAACTTTCAGCGATATCATTTGTGGCCATGCGTTGTGCTATTAATTTTAAAATAGTAGACTCAGAAGGTGTTAGTAATTGTAGTTTTTTTAAATCCTGTGATGCACTATTTAAAATAGTACTATTAAAAGATTTACTAAAATATAATTGTCCATTTAAAACAGCTTCAATACAACGTTCAATTTCAAAAAAAGGATCCTCTTTCAATAAATATCCTTGGATTTGTAATGACTTAGCTTGTGTTACATAATCTGCTTCTTTATGAAAGGAGAGCATAATAAAATGTGTATTCACACCTTTGTCTTTTGTCATTTTGACAACTTCAAATCCACTTAATAATGGCATGTCAATATCTAATAAAGCAACATCTGGTTGTAAAGTTAAAATAGCTTCTAGCGCCTGCATGCCATTAGATGCTGCGCTTATTACATTATAATTATTTACAGTTAATTCATCTTGAAGCCCTTTTAGTAGCATAGGGTGGTCATCGGCTATAACAATACGTATATCTTTATTCATTTTGAATGGGTGTATGAAGTGTAACTGTAGTTCCTTCATCTAAAATACTATTAATTTCTATTTTAGAGTGTATAATTTTTGCACGTTCTAAAAGTGTTTTCATCCCTAAGCTTTTGGCACTTTTATATTTTTCGATAAAACGAAAACCTTTTCCATGGTCTTTGATTACTGTTATAATATGTTGTGCATCTTTTTTGATTACCACAGAAGCCGATTTTGTTTCTGAATGTTTTATAATATTACTCAGCACTTCTTGTATGATGCGATATATGTGAAGGCTCACATCTTTATTTAAACAGGTGTCTACATTATCAATTTCAGCAGTAAAGAAAATAGGAGTATGGGCATCAATATCGTTGATTAATGATTGGATAGCTACACTAAAGCCTAATTTTTCAAGAGTAGCAGGATGAAGGCCTTTAAGAATAGCACGTAATTCTTGTAGGGTATCTCCAGTAAGTACATTCAATGCTTTATCTCCGCTAGTTTTTGTTTTTCGCGAAAGCAACATTAACTTTTGTCCTACGCTATCATGGAGTTCTCTAGCTAAACGAGTGCGTTCTTTCTCTTGTCCGTTAATTAATTTTTGAGTAAACCTAGTCTGTAATGCTTGTTTTTTTTGTGCATATCTGCGAGATCGAGCTAACCATACAAATGTAAAAAATGTTAAGAAGCTAATTCCTCCGATAAATATCCATTGATTTTTTAGTTTATTTTTTGAATTTAATTCTGCTATCTGAGCATTTTGAAATTGTATTTCTGCTTCCTTTTTTTCAGTTTCATAGAGGGTTTGATAATACGTAAAGGCTCTTACATTCTGAACTGCTAAAATACTATCACGAAGCTTTGCATACGTTTTATGGTGCTCATACGCTTTACGATCATTTCCGATTTTTTCATAGGCTTTGGCTAGAAATCCTTGTATGGTTGTTGTATTTTCAAAATCTGTATGTTCTTTATTGTTTAATTGATCTTCAGCATAAGAAATAGCAGTTCTATAATCACCTTGCGCATACTCATAAAAAGCCATGGCTTTTGTATAATATGCTCTGTCTAGCCCTTGTGTATATCCTTCTGGATTTGCTTGAATCGTATCGGCTATTTTTTTTGCTTTTGATAAGCTATCTGTAAGTGCATATGATGTTAATAGACCGCTTAGTATTTTTGGCTCATAGCTTTTAAGCTTTGCTTTTCGAACATAAAACAACGCTTTTTTTAAATTATGAATTCTAGTTTTGTGGTCATTGGTTTTGTTATTGTCTATAGCTGCATTAAAATAAACAGACTGTAGCATTCTATAATCATTAGTTCTTTCTGCTAAATCAATAACTTCATTGCGAATTTTATTAGCTTCTTCAAAAAAGCCTATACGACTAAATAGGTTTGCTCTTGAATTACGAGAAGTTAATAAATGAATGGTATCTTTTGTTTGTTCAAAAATAGTTTCGGCTTCTGTAAGTACAGTTGCAGCTTCTGCAAACTTCCCTATGCCTGCTAGTGCATCTGATAAATAATTTTTTGAATTGCCTAGGAGTAAAGAATCATTAGCTTTCTGTGCATATTCACCTGCAGTAATATAGTATGGAATAGAGTTTTCTGTTTTCCCAGCAAAAAAATAACTATCGGCTCCATTCAAATATAATTGTGCAGTAATTGCAGGATCATTAAGGGCTATTTTTTTTGTAAGAAAATCATCAAATAACTGTATGCCTTCTTCTGGTTTTCCAGCTCTGTTTGTCAGATAGAATATAAGATCTGCAGTATGACGACCTGCTACACGATTTTTATTTAATCGTAAAGCACTTTCAATTGTTTTTTGAGCAATAGTATCATATCCAAATTCTTTTTTATTTTTAATTAAATGGGAAAGACTATCTAATAAAGTTAATTGATCAATACCTTGGGTTTGCCCTATCTGTTCTTTTAGCGAAACAACTGAATTTTGTAATTGATTGGTTTGAGCCAAAATAGTATAGCTTATACAAAAATTACATATGATAAGTAAGTATTTCATTAGATAGGGGCTGTCATATAAAGATATTATACTTTTTTTTAAAAACAAAAGAGCTATCATCATTGATAGCTCTTTTTAAAAAACTTTTGAGAAATTTAGTCTCTAATAATTAACTTCTTAACTGTCGTATTTCTATCTGATTGTATTTTTAAGAAATATACACCTTTGGCTAATTCGCTGGTTTGAATCGTTTGTGCATTATTGAAGTTTCTTAGATCTACTCTTTTTACAAGCTTTCCATTTAGATCAATAATGGCTAGCTCTTGTAATTGTGCTTGCCCTTGATACCTTAATGTTACTTGATCGATAGCTGGATTCGGGTATAATGTGATATTCTCATCAAAACTCACTTCTTCCGTTCCTAATACGTCACGTTCTTGGAATACAATAGTAAAACGCTCTGACTGAATTCCATTAGTAGCTATAAAGTTATAATCACTTTCTTTTAAGTTGATGATAGTGTCATTCAAGTTGTCGATTAAGAATACTGGAGTATTTTCTAACCCAATACCTTCCAAGTGATCTATGCTAATGGTATAATTTTCTTCTGTTTCTACCGAAGTAGCAAATCCTAATGTAAGCTCTATCGTAGGATCAAATGCTTCTCTACCTTGAATTGCCAATTGTTCTCCCGTTTCTAAGGTTGTAAATAGCGATATAAAAGTACCTAAACGCGGACTATCATATCCAGGATCAAAACCAGGTGTTGCATTTGGAGTGAAGCCAATTCCTGTTTGTGATGTTGCTTCTTCATAGGCTTCTGTAGTTAGATTTAACCATAATTTGTCAACACCTGTATTTTCAGCATTTCTAAAGTCATCATTGTTTCCAGTTACACGAATACTGTTTGTAAATACAACGGGTGTATTGGCTGCTGCTTGAGATTGAGCTGCTTTGATTCCAAATCCTTGTCCTGATGCCATATATTGCCCAGGTGCTGTTCCTCCGTTAACGGCAGCTACTCCCAATAATGCATTACGCACAGAGATATCATTCATAGAGAAGTTACTGGTTCCAAAACCTGGTAAGTCACTTGTAGGATTGGTTAAGTGATCCCAATAGTATACTTCATTTATGGCATCATTCGCATTGATAAAGGCTTCTACATCAATGGCCGATGCATATGGATTACCTAATAAGTTATAGTTATTAATAGTAGCCGGTCCATTATAATTAATAGGCACTGAAATTGTTCCTGAGTTTAAGGTTCCTGGATTAGATGCGTTTTGTGTATAGGTTAGGGTATAAGCACCATCTCCAACATTAGGAGCGGGTTGGGGGAATATCCATTGTCCTATACCTGCATCTGGTAAGGCAGTACTTCCAGTTACTGGTACAAAATAATCATTATTATCATCTAGGAAATTTTCAGCCCCCATAAATTCTGGAAATGCTCCAAAATCAATAGCAAATGGTACGAAGTTACTAGGAATTACACTAAACACCGCACGGGAGTTTCCATAAACTCTATCTCTCGCTTCAGCAGAAACTGGGCTACTCATGGCCACAAAGTTACGATCGTCTATGATAGGAGTTATTTTCTCTACAGTGATAGCTCCGTTGTTAATTGTCACGGCACTTTCATCAGTTTGTACCACACTCCCTTCATGCAATACATCTAGTGATCCATCTACCGTAAGATCACCTGTAGTCTGTAAAAATTTTCCAGCGGTTACGGTTACTTTAGTACCTGTATTAATGGTACAAGAACATGCTGTGATATCTTCATCTACAATAGCAGTGTCGTAATTAGCAGCAATCACTGCATTCATGTTTCCATCAGGGGTACCATTATCCCATCCCATTCCATTATACGTAGTCACAGGTAGTCCTGCGCAAAGTGCAATAGTTGGAGCGGTACAATCAGGTGTATAATCAAAGATTTGGGTTCCTGCTTCATTCACACAGTCGGCATTTATAAACGTAAATCCAACTAATGGATCAAAAGGACCACAAGCAGTGAAGAATTGATCATCAAAAGGGTTGGTTTCATCAAAACACAAATCTGGAGATACAGCCGAGGCACCATCTAAAAATTGCATTTTTACACGAACTAAGGCAACTGGTGTATTCGCAGGGATGTTCTGCTCAATCATTCCTGCACTTCCATTCTGTTGCCAGATAAAAGATACTTTAGAGGTGGTGGCATCATTTATAAAGAAAGAGTTATAATGAGCTCCAAGAGGAATTACAGTACCCGGTACTACTTCTACAGTTGTTTGCCCTCCTAATATAGAAGTATCCGGACGTTCAAAGGTAATTCCCCCAGAACCATTAATAAGTGTTCCAAAGGCAGTCGTATTATAATCTAAGAAGAACTGTCCTGATCCTTGTGTGTAAGCAACATCACTGGTGATCATAACATCTACTTCATAGAAGTCATTAGCTCCATCATTGGTAATAGCGGCATTGTCAAAAGAGAGCTCAATATTTTGAGCATTCATAGTCATGCATCCTAGAATCATGATTATGCATAGAGTAAATTGTTTCATTTTTAAATTGAATTTATAGTAGGTTAGATTTGAAAAATACATAGCAGAGGGCTTTTTAAAAGTTGAGTGCAAGGTATCACGAGCATTCTGTGTATGAAATACGGGGAAGTACGTATTATATACGTAGTAGCACGTATCTGTAATGCGTTGCCGTAATGTGTGATTATATTTTTTCATTATATAGCTGTTGTGAAGTAGGTTATAAGAAGTACTCAGTACGCTTTAACGTTTCGCTCTTCCTGCGATTGTAAATTTTACAGGTCCGCTTTCGCGAAAGCGTATACTGAATACAACTTCATTTATAACTAACTACTACAATTTTTAATCTTTCTTTATTTTAAAATTGCTGAATACGTCCTGCATTCAATTGAATAAATAATGCAATGTCATCATTCAAGATATTTCCATCCATGTTTGCATCTGCTCCATCATATGTATTGATTCCTCCAGAAACATTAATCGTATTTGTGATATCCGTATTGAGAATATTTCCATCTCCCGTAGCATCTCCTGCATATATAGCAAATATGCCATTCCCCATATCTCTTAAGGCTAATGTTCCTCCATTAGCTACAGTGATATCAGAACTAAAATCCAGCGATGTGTTCATGGATGATAGTGCTACCGTAGTTGCTGTAATCACTCCTAAGTGATTACGATGATTGATCGCTATATGATAAGAATCTTCGTCTTGCTCAAAACTAAGCGAACTCGTACCATCAGTATCTACAACACTCCCATTACGTAATAATAAAGCCGATTGTCCATCTATCACGATGGTGTTATCTGTAGCATCTCTAAGTTCTACAAATACCCAGTCTACGACCGCATTGGCACCTGTAGTATTCAATACCGATGCATTGATCGTTTTACCATCAGTATATGGTGTTGCTAAAGGAACTAAGTTGGCTACACGTAAATCATCACGCATTAAAGATTCTTCACCGGCATTCGGATTGGTAAAGGCTCCTTGCAGATATACAGTTGCACTTACCACTACATCAGAAGCAATGGTAGGGTTAATTGCTCCAAACGTACCATCTTCTGTAGGAGTTGTATCAAAAAGAGATGCGTCAATGACACTACCTGTGTTATCAAAGATATTCTCTGAAGTATTCAATATTTGGAAGAAATCCCCATCACTTGCATCTCTAAAAATAGACACAGGAACCCCTTCAATGTTAGGTAGATCAATGCCTCCAAAATCAGTACCGTATAAGAAATCTTCTGGACAACAAATACCACCATCACCTACACCTACCGCATCTAGGATCAGTCCAAAGGCAGATAGGTCATCTGCTACACCATCATTATTCGTATCAATATCAGTTCCATCATCTGCTCCAGTATCTACCGTACCTGTAAAGGAGGTAGTCAATACCACGGTATGAGTAGGGTTATTTATATTAGGAATGGTAGTGGTTAATAATCCATTGGCATCAAAAGTACCTGAGAAGGTATCGGCGCTCACAACAGTACCTGGACCTGGATCATTATCAAAATCACCTTCTATCACGACAAAGGTACCTTCAAATACGCTTCCAGCAGCACCGAAAATCTCAATAGTTTGCGGGTCACTTGAAGGAGAAAATAGGGGTTGATATTCACTAATTAAAACTGTTGTGAGGTTGTCAGGATCAGGAGAGAGGGTAATATCATTTCCATCACCACCTACGTAACTAATAACCCCATTGTAACTTCCAAAAGATATAGATGCCCCTTCTGGGAATCCATTAAAGGTACCCGATACTGGATTTGCACCTGTATTATTAACGATGATGATTTCGCCAGCTGTTTGTGCTATAAACCCACCTGTAGGTGCTAAATTGACGTTATTTAACGTTACATTTTCTGCTTCTAATGAGTCAAAATCAAATGTACTATCTCCAACAATATAAGGTGCAAACGTAGCTCCCGTATTCATGATAAGATCATCAAAATTATACCTCAGACCGAAAGTACCTCCACCCGGAGAAATCGTCGCATTATCTGAAATGGTGGTTGGCCCGCCGTTTAGGGATGGAAAACCAGTCATAAGCGTGTTGGCTCCAAAGAAATTGGCTTCATTTAAGATATCTACCGTTATATCTCCAATATCGATAGTACCGGTCGTATTATTTAGAAACCCAAAAGTGAAGTTTCTATCAGGTCCTCCTACTGGTAAATCAGTGAAATCACTGTTGAAGTTCGTTATGGTACCTGCCGCGCCGTTATAGGTCACTTTGCCATTAAAATCATTGGTATCTCCATTAAAATTGATGGTCCCTGCATTGTGGTTGAAAATGGCTGTTCCAGTACCATTATTGATATCCATGTCTGCATTAAAGGTACTTACGCTTGTTCCATTTTTGGTGATGAGTGTAAAACCAGGCTCTAAATCAAATTGTGGCGCAGTAAAATAAAATTCATCTACGATGATGTTTCCTAAGAATGTATTAGTAGCATTGGAAAATACAACAAGTGTAAAGGCACTCTGGTCTGCATTAACTGTATTTATTATGTCTATGGCGCCTACCGTATTGAGTTGGTCTAGGGTAGCCTGACTAGTACCATTCCCTTGTAGTATTAAAAAACCTCTGTTAATAATACCCCTTTGTTGAGTTATACCATTAGTACCTTCCAAAAATAGATTGGTGTTGGTATCAGTAATCGTTATGTTACCATCTAACGTAAGTTTTCCTGGATTAGCTATGAAGAAGTTTTGAAGTGGATCTGTAGCTGAAATGGTCACTTCACCCATCGTAAGATTAGCCCCTGCAGAAAAGGTTACTCTGGTCGCACTTAGTGTAACGGTACCACCAAATTCATGACTCGTTTCACCATCATTGATAGCAATTTGTCCCGAACTTGTTAAGCTCGTCGCTCCTGTTACTGTAATCACACTACCCACATCTGTAATTTCTGTAAAACCTGATATGGTTAAACTTCCTGTGTCAATAGCATCTATTGCTATAGTTGCGGTGTTGTCTCCTTGAATATCAACTGCAGTCGCTGTAGAAGCTCCAACGGTCACCGTGTTCGTTCCTCCATCCGTAGTTATTATGATGCCATTTGTAATATCAGCCAAAGCAACCGATACAGAAGTCTCTGAAATTTCTGTAACAGCCCCCGATGTATCTACTGGAGGTGTTAAATTACTTATGGTTAAGGTAGTTCCATCATCAGATAAGGTGATGTCATCGTCAGAGGTAGATCCCACGTCTTCAATAGTCAATACCCCAGCATCTAGACTCACTAAAGTCTCTTGTGTTACCACCGTTACCGTAAATTCACAAATCACTTCATTACCACAAACATCCGTTACTGAGAAGGTGTTTGTTGTTACCCCTTCTGGGAATAGCTCTCCTGAAGCAAGTCCTGCTGTTTGTATTACAAAAACAACAGGGCCACAAACATCGATAGCTTCTGGAAGATCATAGGTAATCATGGCTTCAGTCTCTCCATCTGCTAGTTCAAATACAATATCTTCTGGACAGAGAGTAAGTTCTGGAGCACGTGTATCGGTCACAGTAATAGTTTGTACACACGTACTTTCATTTCCTGCTTCATCTGTAGCGGTCCACGTTCGAGTAATGGTTTCAGTAATGCCACATCCATCTACGACCACATCGTTAAAGGTGACTGTTGCAGTTCCTGCGTTATCTGTTGCGGTTGCGGTTCCTGTTGCAGAAGGATTGGTGTCTACTGTACCATCTACCGTAGGGTCGGTGGCTTCAATATTGATCTGCCAAGTAGCTAAAGTACCTACATCTGCACCAGCATTATCTGCGACTTGTAATGTCCAATTTCCATTAAACGAACTTCCATTGGCAATGATTTCATCTATAAAATCTTTAAAAACATCTTGTTCTTGTATATTTTCAGTTCCTGCCATCGGACGATATGCACAAATACCATCATCTTGACAAATCACGTCATTGTTTTCAAGTCCTCCTTCTCCCATTAGATTGCCATCTACTGCAGCGTCATCACTAAAGATAATCGGGGAACTTGCAGCTAAGTCACTAGATTCGTCCAGTGATTCTGCTATTAAGTTTACTGATTCTCCCCCAGGCGCAATCAAATCAATCTTTAAATCCCCTGTCCATGTATGGTCAATCGCTACATCAACGGTAATATCTAATATTTCTGCACCATCAATAATATCACTTACATTTAATGTACTAGAGATCCCCGTATTATTATTATCGGGAATATTAATGGGAGTGTCGGTACTTGTAGTGGTGAATATACTTACGGCCCCATCAGCACAATCAATAGTTACATCATCTGGACAACTAATTACTGGTGGGGTAGCATCTCTAAAAAGGGATAGATCATTTCCATCACCTCCTACATAACTTAAGACACCTTCATAGTCACCAAAAGTAACGGTGCTCCCTTCCGGCAATCCATTAAACGTTCCAGAGATCGCATCGGTACCATCATTATTGATGAGTATAATTTCAGCTTCATTTGGGAATGCTGTAAATCCTCCTTGTGGTGTAAAATTACCATTGGTGATACTCACTGTACCATTAAGGACTAATTGATCAAAGTTATCCGATGTATCTCCTGTTACATTGGGTGCAAAATTACCATCAAAATCAAAATCTATCGCTCCGTTAATAGTAGTATCTCCTGTTAAAACACCACTTGGCTGTATCACAATGAATGTTCCGCCTACAGTAATGGGTAAGTTTTGTGTATCAATTTGAAAATTGGCAATGCCGATGTCATTAGATGCTCCGCTTAAGGTCAGCGCATTGGCAAAAGTAACATCATTGTCCTGTCCATCCGTACCTATAATGGTAATCCCTGATGTAATACTTGAGAGGGGTACCGTTACGGTTGTCTGATCAGCAAGTAGGGTAGCACCTATCACATTTGGGCTTATTAAGCCGCTAATAGTAAGCGTTGTATCGTCATTAGAAAGCGTTAATTGTAAATCATTTGGCGTCTGTGTATCCGAGATGACCAATCCTCCATCATTGAATAGTATAACATTTGTTTCAGCAATTGTTTCTTCTATGGTCACATCAAAAGAACAGGTAGCGATATTTCCATAAGCATCAGTCACTTCAAACATATTGGTAGTAGTCCCAATTGGGAATGTCCCACCCGATGCGATACCAGAAATAAGCGTTGCTTCTGAAGATTGCCCTTCAATTTGAAGGAGGAATCTTCTCTGTTGGGTTCCACCTAAATCATTCCATCTCCCACTAGGTATCATCACTGCGTAATCCTCATTTCCAGAGTTGTTAGGTTCTCCCGTATTCCAATTTTCATAGCCATCATTTTCAGAACCTGCATACCAGAGAAAAGAGCCTTCAATAAATCGATCTGTATACCCTAATAATACCTCAACATTGGTAGCTCCCGTTACAAAATTTATGGATTCTCTCAACCAATCGTTATGTTCCTGGTCAATAACAGTAACTAAATTACCACCAGCGTCAGATGCTTCGTTGAAACCATTTTCAAGAGCAATAGTATCGTCAGACAAATAATAGTTTCTAATATCTCCATCTGGATCGGTATACACTCCTAAATGTGTAAATCCTGCAGGAGTTTCTGCAGTACAATCAACAACAGTTGGGGCATCATAGGTCACAGTACCCTCGGTATCTCCTACGGGTAATTCCAATACAATATCATCTGGACACGTTACTACAGGATCTTGTCCATCTGTAATAAAGATGGTCGTAGTACAAAATGCGTTTTGACCCGAGGTATCTTGAATGATAAGAGTCACGCTTTGTGGACCTACATCATCACAATCAAAGAAAGTAGGATTGATGGAACGTATGACTACCGATTCTCCTGTAGAAGCGCCACTATCATTACTTACTTGACCAAATGTAATAGTTCGAGTACCATTAGCACCCAAAGCAAATGATCGGTTTTCTCTACAGGTTACATAGGGACTTTGATCTACCCAATCAATACGAAAACGCATATCGGTAGTACCTGTTTCACCAGTATTGGTGGGTACTTGTTCCCAAGTTGTAGAATCTTCACCTACCCAAAATACTTCTCCATCTGGATATTGATCACCACTTGAGAAATCAAAAGATATGTTATCTCCTTGATTAAAAACCATAGCATAAGCATACGTTACTCCAGCTAATAAGTTAATAGTATTAGATAACGGAATATCTGTTTCTATAGAAGGGAAAGGAGAAGTAGAAGGAGAGGTTGGAAATGTAAATGTAAACTGATCCAAAACAGTCGATCCTATTGGATTAGCTCCTTGAGTGATAAAGATAGCCGCAGTTTCACTGTTTAAGTTGGTATTCCAAACCGTAATATGGTCAATAGTACCATTACAATCTGGTGTAAATGTTTGGTAAAATGCATACTGATCACCAGCTATATTACTGCCTGTTGTAGCAGTCTGATTAATATTGTTTGGGGTTCCACAGGTTTGTGCATATGCTGTGGTAATACTTATCAAGAGTGTAAAACATATGATTAAGAGCACTGTATTTTTTTTCATCTTAAAGGGCTTTTTAAAATTTGAGTGCAAGGTATCTCGATGCACGCGTCTATGAAATACGAAGAAGTACGTATTATATACGTGGTAGTACGTATAGAGGTAAATAGAAAAAAGGTGTTTGAAAAGTAAAGAAACTCGTCAAACTGAACTTGTTTCAGTTTCTCATTATGAGATTCTGAAATGAATTCAGAATGATATTTCAAGACTTACTTTTCAAACAACCTTTTTGTTAATTCTAATATATATAGTGTCTGATTGTTATATAGAAAGTAGTACTATACGCTTTACTATTTCACTCTCCCTCTGGTTGTGAACCTGCCTACCGACAGGTCTCGTAAGTACGCTTTAACGCTTCTCTCTCTTAGGTCGTGAATCTCACGAGTACGCTTTCGCGAAAGCGTATAAAGTATGATTTCCAATAACTAACTATTATAATTTTTAATCTCTTTTCTTTAGTATTGCTGGATACGTCCAGCATTCAATTGGATGAATAATGCAATGTCATCATTGAGGATATTTCCATCCATGTTTACATCAGCACCATTATATAGATTGATTCCTCCAGAAGTACCAATAGCATTCGTGATATCTGTATTGAGGATATTTCCATCGCCTGTGGCATCTCCTGCATACACAGCAAATATGCCATTGCCCATATTTCGTAACGCTAATGTTCCTCCGTTGGCTATTGCGATATCTGAACTAAAATCAATAGATGTTTTCGTGGATGATAGTGCTATAGTATTTGCAGTGATCACTCCTAAATGATTACGGTGATTGATGGCTACATGATAGAAATCTTCATCTTGCTCAAAACTAAGCGGACTCGTACCGTCAGGATCTATTACACTACCATTACGTAATAATAAAGCCGATTGTCCATCTATCACTATAGTGTTATCTGTAGCATCTCGTAGTTCTACCCATACCCAGTCTACGACAGCATTGTCACCTGTAGTATTCAATACCGATATATCGATGGTTTTACCATCTGTATACGGAGTGGCTAGAGGAATTAAGTTGGCTACACGTAAATCATCACGCATCAAGGTTTCTTCTCCTGCATTCGGATTGGTAAAAGCGCCTTGCAGGTATACTTTAGGTGCAATCACAATATCAATATTTATAGGATTTACATTTACAGTTGTGGTACAAGTGTGCTCTGTGCCATCATCTTCAGTAAGGGATATGGTTACTTCTTGTGAATAAGGAACTGCTGCCCAATCAAAGGTGGTTTGACTCAAAGTGAGGTCTGCTATGTCATAACAAGCAAGTTGACTATACACACCTTCGTCATTGTTAAACAACATATTATAGATATTGCCATCGGTTAAGGTATATTGCCCTTGTACATTGGTTACATCAATATCAATAGGCGCACATTCAAGATTTATTTCTCGTGTATTAATCACATGCACAAGAAAATCGTGTACATAGATGTTTCCACTTTGATCTTCAATAGTCCAAGAAGAAGGGATTGATGTTCCTATATCTTCACACGTAAAAATAGTACGACCTGTAAATTCTACATTTTGGATGCTACAATTATCAGAAGAATAAAAAAAGAATTGATTAGTAAGATTTTGAAGAACTCCTCCAGTAATAATGTCAAAGGTTATTTCATCCAATACACCTTCTGTAAATGTAGGCGCAATATCATCAATCACCGTCACGGTGGCTTGACAAGAGCTGGTTTGTAGCCCATCTGAAGAGGTCATTGTTAAGGTGACCATATTTTCTCCTAAGTGATCACAGGTAAAGGTGTCTTGAGAAACTTCAAAAGTAGGGGCCACACATCCTATAGCAATACTATTATCATTGAGTTCACTAGGATCCAATTGATAGGTTCCGTTTTCATCTAATGCCACCGTAATATTTTTACAGAAGGCCGTAAATTCTCCATTTTCAGCAACTGTAACATCTACTATGCAGGAATCCGTATTTCCAAAGCCATTGGTTACCGTTAAGGTGATTTGTTGTATTCCTACATCATCACAGGTAAACGTATCGATATCTGTAGAAAATGTAATATCACAGTTTCCTGTACTACCATTATCTAATTCCATAGGATTGAGTGTAGCTGTTCCGTTTTGTAAGGCTATGGTATACGTGTCCTTACAAATAGCAACGGGAGTACTGCTATCAATAATAGTTACCATAGAGGTACACTCTGATGTATTCCCTACAAGGTCAGTCAAGATGAGCGTAATGGGTACGGTTTGCCCCAAATCTTCACATGCATAAAAGGTGTCGGTACCCGTTGCAAAAGATATCGTGCCATCGCCTGCACAAAAGAAGGAAGAATTATCATTGATGTCATCTATTGAAAGCGTCTTGAATGATTGGCCTTCTAAGTCTAGTTCAAAATCAGGTACACAATTGGCAGTAGGACCTTCATAAGGCAAGACCGTAACTTGAGTGCTACAATAACTAACAGCGCCATTTTCTGATGTCACAATTAAAAGAACCTCCCATTCTCCTACATCGCCACAATGGAATAAAGTTTCACTTGCACTAATTTGCAAGTTGTCATTACAGATTGGATGATAGGACCCATCGTCTATAAGTTGGGCAAAGTCGGGATTGTTATAGATACCATCTGCGCCTAGTGTAATAGTAATATTGTCTTTACATAGGGCTACTGGTGGTTCATTAGTAGCTCCTACTGTAAAATTATATTCAAACACCTCATCTGTATCGGTATTCGTTACCTCTAATGTATAATCACCAGCTCTTACAGTTCTGAAGATACCATCTCCCAGATAATCCCAACCATTTATAGGAAGTAATCTCCAATCTAGTGACAGATCACAATCTCCTGCATCAGCGATGGTATAATTAAATTGGATACGTCCTTGGTCATCTTCTGTACATAAGTGATTGATATATGTAAATCCAGTCACACTAATACTACATTCGTTCAGTATTTCGATATATCCGTGCTCTGTATTATTGTCATTACCTCCAGAAATGATATTTACATTAGAAGTGTATAGTGGATTGATATAGCTTCCACCGCCACCGCCATTATTAAATTCACTTCCTCCACCGCCTCCGGAATAGCCGCCACCGCCACCAGCACCTTCATCTGAAGCCCCACCGCCTCCAAAACCCCAGCCGCCTTCATAATCATCTTCAGTACCTCCGGCACCTCCAGAAGGAAAACCTTTCTTTCCCCCCATAGGATGTGTGTCTTGGTTTACACTATTGTCTCCTGTTCCGTCTGAAAATGCGCCACCGCCACCACCTGAGTGATCACGCCAATCTTCAATACCACTGCCTCCTCCATCAGCACCCTGACCATTAAGACCTCCTGCTCCTGGTACACTTCCTTCACCATTTCCTCCTGAAATAGTCGACCGTCCTCCTTGTCCGTGTTGTTTATCAACACAACCAAAGAAATGCCCTTGATATGCACCGCCACCGCCGCCAGCAACTGCAATAATTTCCCAAGTAGCATTTATATTTGCCAATACTGCAGTACCACCGCCACCACTTCCAGTAGAACCTGCAAAGCAACCAGATCTAATTTCATCCGTACCTTTTCCCCCCACAATTAAGCGTAATTCTGTACCCGCAGGTATTTGTCCAGCACTTGTATTAGATCCAATAGTTATTGTAGCTTCTGTGATGGCTCCGTTTCCTCCTCCTGCTTTACAATCACATACTTCTGCACGCCCTCCATCACCTCCTCTTACTAAAAATGTAAGTTGTGATCCTTCTTCAGCATCGGCACTTACAGTATAAGTTTGTATACTTCCCGTATAGTTGTAAACTTCTTGTCCCCACATAGCAGTTGATAGGAAACAAGTTAAAAGTAGTAAAGAGAACGTATTGATAACTGACTTATATCTAGATATTTTTAGTAGGCTGGTGTTTTTCATCTTAAAAAATTTTTAACAAATTTCTATGAATTTACATGTGTAGGAAATACGAAGAAGTACGTATTATATGCGTGGTAGTACGTATTTTAAGGAAAGGGAATAGGTATGAGGCGTCAGATATTAGGTATCGGTTATTAGCTTTTAGTTTTTTACGTTCCTACAGATATGTTGGACTTTTTTAGATTTAATTTCTACTTTGACTTTATTTTCAAAAGCGTAAATCCTAATATAGGTTGATTGTATAGTATTTCGCTTTAAGCGAAATATTACTAAATATCTTTAAAACAAATAGTGCCACTTTTTAAAAAGTAGCACTATTTCTGAGTATTTAAAATAAATGGCTATCAACCTACGATTAGTATTGCTGGATACGTCCTGCATTCAATTGAATGAATAATGTAATATCATCATTTAAGATATTCCCATCCATATTGGAGTCAGCACTATTGTATACGTTGGTTCCTCCTAAATTAGATATGGCATTAATAATATCTGTATTAAGAATATTTCCATCTCCTGAAGCATCTCCTGCATACATGGCAAAAACTCCATTTCCTATATCTACTAAGGCTAAGGAATCCCCATTTGCTAGAGTGCTATCAGCACTAAAATCTAAGGAAGTTGTGCTACTAGAAAGTGCCACGGTATTTGCAGAGATAATTCCTAAATGGTTCCGATGTTTTATGGCTACAAAATAATCTCCTTGTGGTATATTAAAGCTTACATCCGACCCAGTTACCGAAACCACATCACCATCACGTTGTATTAAAGCAGACTGAGACGCTATAATAATGGAACTATCAGTAGCATCTCTCAATTCTACCAATACCCAATCGACACTATTGTTATTAGGTTCTCCATTAGAAAATGTAGTGGTGGCTCCATCTCCATAAGGACTCAATGTCGGCACTAGATCAGCTACCCTTAAATCATCACGCATTAGATTTTCCTGACCTGTAATTGGATTTGAAGCGGGACCTTGCAAGAATACTTTTGGTCGTAATCTAATCTCTCGCATTGGATTAATTGCTCCAAAGGTTCCATTTACAGTAGGAGTATTGTCAAAAGTACTTCCATCAATCATAGTACCTGTTGAATCAAAAATAGCTCCTGAAGAAGTAGATATTTGGAAAAAATCACCTGTACTTCCTTCTCTAAAGATAGCTCCAGGAACACTTCCGATACTTGGTAGGTTGACACCTCCAAAATCAGTACCGTATAGTACATCAATGGGACAACAAGCGCCACCATCACCAACACCTACAGCATCTAAAATAGTCCCGAAAGCGGTCAAATCATCTGCTACTCCGTCATCATCATCATCAATATCGGTCATGCCAACAGTACCACTAAAAGAAGTTGTCAATACGACCGTATGCGTGGGGCCTACAATATTAGGAATGGTGACCGTTAATAATCCATTGGCATCAAATGTACCTGAAAAGGAATCGGCACTTAATACAACGCCTATTTCACTAGTATCCGTATCACCTTCAATAACTATAAAGTTTCCAACAAATGACTCTCCAGGTTCTCCTATAATTTCAATAGATTGTGGATCGTCTGTGGTCTGTGGTTGGTATTCACTTATTAAGATAGGTAAAGTAGCATTGACATTAGATACTAATGTAATGGTCGCTGTACATTCATCGGTATTACCACTAGGGTCAATTATAGTAATCATTACTTCAGTATCTCCTAGATCTGCTAGTGTAAAATCTATAGATGATTGCCCATTAATAAGAATCTCACTTATAGCAGCATTATCTGAAGAGCCACCATCTAATTGATCTCCTGTAACAGTTAAACCATTAATACCTATAGATAAAGTAATATCTTGACATACCGCAACTGGATCTTCAGTATCTGCTAGTAATACAATATCATTACCATCACCTCCTGCATAGCTAATGATTCCTACAAAGTTTCCAAAAGTAACACTACTGCCTTCAGGGAGATTATTAAATATTCCAGTCACAGCATCTGTACCGTCGTTATTTATAAGAATAACCTCATCGCCAGGTTGTATGACAAACCCACCTATAGGATTTAAAATAGCATCTGTTAAATTTACAGTCCCATTTACAATAATGTAATCATACAAATCTGTAGTAGATCCATTAATTTCGGTTTCAAATGTCCCTGATGTTATATTTAGATTTCCTGTCGTTAAAACTCCTATAAAATCTCCTCCAGGAGATATTGCTCCATCATTTGTTATGTTTACGGGGCCATTGAGAATTCCGCTTCCTGTTAATTTCCCATTGTTACCCGTAAAAATAGCAGTATCGAGAATGGTTATTTCATCAAAAGAAGAATTAAAAATAGTTTCAGACTCAAGGGTGCCAAATGTAAGCGTACTATTTGGAACTGTTTTGGCACCTTCTCCAATAAATCGAGTCGTAGTACCTGCTTGTCCGTTATAATCAATTACGGTTAATCCGGTATTTCCATCAAATACAATAGTTCCCGCTTCGTGGTTTATGGTTCCTAACTCAATAGAATCTGAAAGGACATTTCCTGTAAATGTACTTACTCCAGAACCTGTTTTAGTCACAAGGGTTTCTGTATCTATAAAAATTTCAGATGCCGTAAATGCAAACTCACTGGTAGTAATGGTTCCAAGTTCGAGATTGTCAATATCATTGAACGAAATTAACTCTAAAGGATTCGTACTACGTAATCTATTAATATCATTGGTTTCTCCTAAGAATACTGCTGTTGTACTGGCTGTAATGGTTAACTCACGAGTCGTGAGAGAAGCATCGACAGGTTGATTAATGGAAGACGTTGCTATTAAGTTTAGGTCTGAATTTCCTGCTGTTGAACTTGATCCAGAAAGTGTGATACTTCCAGGGGATACAGCAACTGTATTTTCTACATTGGTTGCAGTAGTTCTGATCGCTATAGTTACATCTGAACCTGCCGTAAAATTAGCAACTCTGAAAGCTTCTATATCGACAAAATTTCCAAAACTATGATTATTTTCTGTTTGTGTTCCATTATCTATATTTACAACTCCTGTGATATCTCTCATAGCCAGATCAGAAATATTCAGTCGTCCTGTAGAATCATTTATATTATTAAATAATCTTAAATTCAAACTTCCGGCAGTAATTTCACCTAAAACAAGGTCTGAATCGGTGCCTTCAAGGAATATATTACCTCCAATAGTTAAAGCTGCATTCTGTATAAAATTATCAATAGTGGCAATTGCCATGAAGCTACTTTCACCATTTATTGTTATAGGATCATTTATAGTGATGGTATCGTTACCTTCTTCAGAATCAAATAAAAAGCCATTAGTGATATCAGCTATAGGTACAGAAACTGAGGTGCCATTGACCAATGTTACACCTGTACTTATTTGTACTGGTGCTGTTAAACCACTTATGGTAAGTGTAGTCCCATCGTTAGAAAGCGTGATGGAATCATCAGATACTCCGCCATTCGTATCGGTAATGGTTAATATTCCAGAAGTGAGATCTACAGTAGTTTCTATAGGAGAAAGCGTCACATCATTACCGTCACCTCCGACGTAACTGATAATACCTTCATAGTCTCCAAAAGTTACCACACTTCCCTCTGGAAGATTATTAAAAGTACCAATAACCGCATCAGTATCATCATTAGATATCAAGATCATTTCGACATCATCTGGTTGTGGTACAAAACTACCTGTTGGGGCAAAATCGGCATCAGTTAAGGTGACTGTACCATCTACATCCAATTGATCAAAGGATGTATTACTAGCTATATGTGGCGCATACGTACCATTATTAAACTCAATATTATTTATAAGCCTTAAAGTTGTAGGAGTTGTACCACCACCAGGTGCAATAGTTCCGTCTAACTCTACAGTAGTAGAACCTCCTTCAAATATGGCATTTCCGCTCAAAATACCTTCAAAATCATCCACTAAAAGGGCATCTTCCAGTTCTATTAATAAATTAGTAGCTCCTGTGTTCACTGGTGCTTGAATTTGAAGTGAACCAAACTCAAGAAAAAGATCAATATCATTAAAAGTAGTAGGGCTTAAGAATCGCGTGGTCGTACCCGTTGAACCCTGATAAAATAGTTTTTCTACAGCAATAGTAGTGCCCTGAAACTCAATACTACCACCATTATGTGTAACGAAAGCCTGTGAATTGTTGGTGGAGTTAGTAATATTCAAATCTCCTGAACTTAAAATGGATAAAACCCCAGTTCCGTTTTTAAAAATATCGGTATCATCGGTTAAATTAATTGTAGTAGCAAATAGGGTGGCAGATTCAATAGTAAAGCGACCAATTTCTAAATCATCGATATCGTTGAAGACTATTAATTCCATTGACCTTCCAGTAGCTACTTCTATCGTATTAATGTCGTTGTCACCAAATAATGTGGCAATCGTTTCACCATTATTTCTTCCATCAAAGACCAAATGATCTGTCGTAATGGTACCTCCAGATTGATTGATCGTATTTTGTCCTCTTAAATAGAGATCTGAATCTCCAGCAGTGACGATATCTGCAGTTAGCGTTAAATCCCCTGGACTTACGCGAATGTCATTTCTAAATATATCGGTAGGATTTGTAGTTGTTACAGTTCCTAAAGTAAGTGGGCCTACCACCGAAAAGTTAATGGTCGCAGCTTCTAAATTAACCGTTCCGGAAAAGCTGTGAATCGAATTACTAAAGAAATCAATGTTACCGTTTGTTTGTATATCGGTTTGTCCTGAAATAGTAATTGGAGAAGGATTATTAGTATCTCGAAGGTAAGAGACATCTGAGATATTAAAGTTGACTGCAGTAAGTTCGCCTAATAGTATTGACGCATTACTGCTATTTGAGATAATAAAATCGCCACCTATATTAATATGTCCATCATTTTGGAAGGCAAAATCTGCGTTAATACCAAGTCCGGTAAGTATCATATCATTATCGCCTCCACTTAAGGTTAAATCATCTGGAATGTCAATAGTATCATCACCTCCACTTCCAATAAATTCGATTCCTGCAATGATACTTGATAAAGGTACCGTTACCGTAGTAGCATCTATCAAAAGGGGGCCTCCAGAAACGGTAGGAAGTACGAGATTACTAATAGTTAATGTTGTACCATCATTAGAAAGTGTTATTTGATCATCCGAGTCATTCTCAATATCGGTAATGGTAAGTTTCCCACCATTGAGCTCTACCAAAGTTTCAAATGGGTTTTCAATTACAGTTACATCAAATGAACATGTTCCTACATTTCCAAAAGCATCTGTGGCTTCAAATTCATTAGTTGTTGTTCCTACAGGAAATACACTACCAGAGGGTAAACCAGCTGTCTGTATGATTGTTGATTGAGATAGCTCAATAATATAATGACGCTGAAAATTATTATTTCTATCATTCCATCTACCACCGCCATTCATGGTTGTATAATCTTCACCTGCCCCAGCATCATTAGGTTCAGCTGTTGACCAATTTGAGTAGGTAGAAGTAGCATTAGGGTCATGCCAAACAAAATTATCTTCTACATTTATATCATTATATCCAATGAGAAAGTCAAACCCGAGACCTGCATCAGATACTGCAGCTCTGATAAATTCATTTTGCTCAGCATTCTCTATAGTTGCTAAGTATCCACCAACAGACTCAGCAACTAGATATGCTTCACTCGGAAAACGTTGCGTTTGCGAAATAAAATAGCTCTTATTGTTCCAAACCCCTAATAAATTAAAACCATCGGGCGTTTCTACCGTGCAATCAGAATATAGTATATCATCATAGTTTACAATAGTCGGCACACCAGGATCCGTATTAAATGTAATATCACTAGGGCAGGTTAGTTCTGGAGCATTGGCATCTACTATGGTCACTGTTGCTTGACAGGAATTAAAATTTCCATTTTGATCACTCACAGTTAGGGTCACTATATTGTCTCCAATATCCGAACAATCGAATGTATTTTGCGAGATGGATACTGAGGCAATTCCTGAATCTGCATCATTGGAATTATTATTTATCGCTCCAGTGGAAATGCTGACTGTATTATTCGAACCAAGTGTTCGTGTTATGTTGATACAATTTGCATTAGGTGCTACTTCATCCAGATAATGAATTCGAAATCTAAGGTCCCAATTCTGGGTGATGTTATCATCATCAAAATCATTAAGAAACATTCGACCATCTGAATAAGGATTGTTATTATTCAAAAGAATTTTGACTGAGAATTGGGTATCATTTCTAGTAACCCGAAAGCCATATGAAGTACCAGAAACTACGTCTGGTTCATCATCAAATACAAAATAACGCTCTCTGTTGGCGTTGTCAAAAGGAATGTCTTGTGTTTGACTTGCTAATAATATAGGATTATTACTTAAAGGATTCCTATATAATTCTACCGTCATCGAGATACCACCAATAGTACCAGAAGCCTCACGAGTCCAGAACGAAACACCTTCTATTTTTCCTGAACAAGTTGGTGTGAAGGTATTTCCATAGGTGTTTCCTCCAGCACCCCAATCAACATTTGTATTTGAGGTATTTTGGATGACATCGCTCGTGCTATCGCATTGTGCATAAGAATTCGTTTGAAAAATGCAATAGAAAGAAAGGAATAAGATAATAGTCTTAATTGTTTTCATCTTAAAGGGATTTTAGATGGGTGCAAGGTATTTTAGGTAACGCTTACGCGAAATAAGAAGAAGTACGTATTATCTACGTGGTAGTACGTATGATTTACTACGTAGTAGCATGTATAGGGGTAAAAAGAAGAGAGGTTGTTTAAAAAATAGAAAATCGTCAAACTGAACTTGTTTCAGTTTCTCATTATGAGATTCTGAAATGAATTCAGAATGACGTTTCTAATTTTCTTTTAGATAGTTTCAATGCTAAAACCAGTAAATATATTACTTGTGCTTATTTCTTTAAAAAGTATTATGCCCTATATATGCTTTACCGTTTCACTCTCCCTTCGGTCGTGAATCTCGCAAGCTCGATTTCGCGAAAGCGTATAAAATTACACTGTAATAGTGATAAAGAGATGTAGTATTTTTCTATAAAGGAATACTGAGCTGTATTTTAGTTCCTTTATCTAGATCACTCACAATATTTAATTTAGAATGAATAATCTTTGCGCGTTCTATCAGGGTTTTCATTCCTAAGCTACTGTGCTTTTTAAGTTGTTCTTCTACCAGAAATCCCTTTCCATTATCAGTAATCACTACTTCAATAGATTTTTCTTTTTTAGAAACAGTTACTGAAGCTACTTTTGCTTCGGCATGTTTGATCATATTGCTCAATGTTTCTTGTATAATACGGTATACGTGAAGTGTTGTTTCTCTGGGAAGTGTGTGGTCTATAGGAGTTATTTCATGTGTAAAAAAAGTAGTCGTGTTGGCATCTATTTCATTGATTAAAGATTCTATAGCTTTGGATAAGCCTAAACTTTCTAATGCTGGCGGATATAAACTTCTGGAGATACTCCGTAATTCTTCTAGTGTATTTCCCGCAAGTGCTTTTGCATTTTTATCTCCAAGGACAGAACCATTTTTAGAGAGTAACATGAGTTTTTGTCCTACACTATCATGTAATTCTCTAGCAAGGCGTGTACGTTCTTTTTCTTGTTCATTGATTAGTCCTTGAGAAAATTGTTCCTGTAATTGTTTTTTTGATCGTATAAACTTTTGCCTACGTACTAAATATATCATTGTAAATACTACAAGTAGTGATATACCTCCAAACAATAGCCATTGTTGTTTTACTTTATTTTTTTGATCTAAAAGGGTAATTTCATTTTGTTGTGTTGCTATTTTAAAATCTCTTTTCTCAGTTTCATATAAGGTCTGATAATAGGCCAATGCATTTACTTTTTGTACAGATTCTATGGAGTCTTTGATGCTTGTATATTTTTTATAATACTCTAATGACTTACCCGTATTACCTAATTTTTCTTCAATCCTGGATAGAAGATTATTATTATCCATAATGGCGCTATAATTTGAAGTGGTTTTAAGCATTTCAAATAAATCTATAGCAGTGTTTTTTGCGTGCGTATATTTTTTTTCAGCAAGATATACCTCGGCTAATGCTTCTGAGTACTTTCTTTTTAAATCAAAATCTGCATCAGAAGGATTTATTTTGGCTTCCAGTTTTTTTAGCATTGTCTTTGCTTGGGCAAGGCTATCGGTTCTTATATAGGACAATATCAACATCTTAAAGCTGGAAGATTCCATGCTTTTGAACCTTGGATGTTTTTCTATGAGTTGTAATTTTTTCTTATTTACCTCTATGCTTTCTTTATATTTTTTTTGTCCATAATAATTAGTGGCTTTATTTCCTAGACTAATAAGATATGCGGGAATATTATTAGAGGCTTTTGCAAGGTTTTCAATAGCATCAAGCTCTTTTTGACATTCTTCATAAAAATTGTTTTGACCATAAATAATGGATAACCCACCACGTATTCTAATAATATTAGAAGTATCCTTTCTTTTTATAAAAACAGTGAGTGCCTTTTGATATTCTTGTGATGCTGTGGCAAAATCTCCCATTTTGGTTAAAGCAAATGCTTTATACCCTTTCGTTTTTGCATATAATGAAGAGTCTTTGGCTTTGAGGGCTAATGTCATTGTTTTATCATACCAGGATAGGGATTCATGATCCAATCCAGAATTAAGATGTGCATCTGCACCTTCAAGGTATAATTTGGCTAGTATGAGTGTATCTGTTACAGGTCTGTTTTTTTCTAGGAAATCTTTAAATAATTCTAGAGCTTCTTTCGGTTTTCCAATTCTATTATTTTGATAGTATAGAAGCTCACCTAGATGTTTTGTGGCAAGGTTTACAGCATCTAATGCTATAGCATTTGAAATAGTGACCTTAGCTATTGAGTCATACTTTTGATTCCTGTTATACTTTGTTAATTGGGTAAGTGTATCCAAAAGATATAGTTTGTCAACGCCTTTTGATACGTTGATCTTCTTTTGAAGGTTATCAATTTTTAGTTGTAATGAATCTTGCTGTGAAAACAAGCATAGACTATGAGTTATTAGTATACCGAAGAGTAACTTTTTCATATTGTTATAGGGATATTTAGAGATATCACAGTCCCTTTATTAGTATCACTATCAAAATCGATATGTGCATCTAAAATTTTTGTTCTTTCTCGTAATGTACTGAGTCCTACATTTTTTTGTTGTGCAGTAACATCAAATCCTTTTCCATTGTCGGAAATAATTGCTCTAACAGTATTGTACTTATGTGTGATATGTATAGAGGCAGCTTTTGCGTTTGAGTGTTTTACCAAGTTATCTAATAATTCCTGAATAATACGATAGATGTGGAGTGTCGCCTTTTGATCAAATAGATGATCAATGGTTGCTATCTGATGTGTGAAGAATATTGTAGATTTTGCATCCATATCATCTATTAATGATTCTAAAGCTTTTGTAAGTCCTAAATTTTCCAGCGTAATAGGGTGTAAACTTCTCGAAATACTTCGCAATTCTTCTAGGGTATTTTTAGCTAAATCTTGCGCTTCCTGGTCTTCAGAAAGCGTTGTTTTTTTGGATAGTAATACTAGTTTTTGCCCCACGCTATTATGTAATTCCTGTGCTACCCGAATTCGTTCTTTTTCTTGATTCTGAATAAGACTATGCGCATATTGCGTTTGAAGTTCTTGTGCTTTTTTAGAAAATTGTTGCTTTCTCTTGTAGAGTATATACCCAGAAACCAATAAAGTCATCAAAAAGCCAATGATTAATAATCCATAGATCCTTGTCGATTTTTGTTGTAGATTTTCTGTTTCAATCCTACTGATGATTTGTTCTTTTAAGAGCATTTGAGAAGCGTTCTGTAGGGCAGCATCTCTTAATAAGCTAAGATCATTTTGTTGTTGATTTACTTCTACAGCCGTAAGGCTATCTTTAAGATGATGGTAACTTTCAGCTAATTGGTTTGCTTCTTGGAAATTCTTTTTCGCTTTCGCGAAACTTCTTTTTGTTTTGAGAAATAGTAATAATGATTCTGTATACTTTGTATAATTGATTTCTTTATGAAGGCTTTTTTCAATATCTGTAATAAGTTCTTGAGCTTTCACAAAATTTCCTTGTCGTATTTCGATATCAGCCCATTGCAAGCCTGCTCTATATCGGCGCTCTTTCCTTCCATCTACCAACTGTTGATTTGCATAAAAATTATAATTTTCTATGAAGAGTTTTTTAGCTTCCGAAAGTCTGTTTTGTGCTCTATATACTAGGGCAATATTGTCATTAAGACTCCAATTAAAGTTTCCTTGTAAATGTAAAATATCTTCATAGTCTATTTTCTTTGAAAAATAATATAAGGCAGAGTCATATTTCTTATGATTGTAATAATGGAACCCTAAATTATTCATAGAGATTAAGGGGGAGAGTTTTTTGGGATGTTTAAGATCTATATCAATCATTTTTTTATAAGCCCATGTGGTACTATCATAATTTTGAAGATTGATATAATTTGAAGCTAGGTCTGCGTAGACATCCTTTTCTAATTCAAAATTTTCTGGATATACCTTTCTAATTAAAGGAATTGCCTTTTTTGCATTTTTATTGGCTTCTTTAAATAGATTGTTTTTTGATAAAATGCTTGTATATGATTTGTAAAAAGTAACCTTAATACTGTCATGTACTTGATCTATGATATGAAGCCCTTGGTAATATCGGATGAGCTTTTTTTCAAGGGTTGCCTTATCATAGAGGCTTGTTTTATCGTTATCACTTATGATGTTACGTATTTCTTTTTCAGAACGCTGATTAATAGAAGGTGTTTGCGCAGAAACCATCCCATAGATTAAAAACCAAATAAGGCTATGATATTTTAAAATGGTTTTATACATGGCAATGGTTAAGTTCTAAAAATACAAATTCTTTCAACGTTTATTTTTTTCATTTATAAATTAAAAAAGGAGGCGTATAAAGAGCCTCCTTTCCTCGGTTTATAGTGCCACCTTCCACAACAAACCTACTTACTATTGTAATTGCTCTTTTGTTAAATTTTAACAAAAGGCAAGATATTCTATCGATGATATACTAAAAAATAAGGGGCAATACGTATTATATACGTGGTACTACGTATATAAAATAGTGTGTTTTCTTTTTTTTGAAAGAACCTCCTTGCCTGTTGACAAGGAGGTACAGGCTGACAATTAAACTTTATCCCTCTCTAACTTAAGACAGCCTTTTATTTATGAGTTCGCTATACTTTTTTGAATATGTAGTGTTTGTTTTTCATTTACGCTTTAATGCTCAGTTCTCCCTGCTATTGTGAACCAGCCTAAAGGTTTTAGAAACACGCTTTCGCACTTCGACTTTCGCTCAGTATAAACTTCTTCGTCACTTACAGTTCCTTGAAAGCGTATAAAAGGAGTAATCAGAATATTATAGTTTTAAAATTGTTGAATACGTCCTGCATTAGGTTGGATAAAGAGCACGATATCTGTATTGAGAACATTTCCATCCATATTGGCGTCTGCTCCTAAATAACTATTAATATTTCCTGATACAGAGATTGCATTATTAATATCTGTATTTAGGATGTTTCCATCTGTATTTGCATCTCCCGCATACATAGCAAAAATTCCATTATTCATGTTGATTAAGGCTAATTCTCCTCCAGTAACTAAACTATTACTTGACGTAAAGTCAACATACGTATCAAGGGCAAGTGACATAACACTATTGGTTAAGATTCCTAAATGATTACGATGTTGAACTACGATACTGTAATCATCAGGTGTGTTTAAAAATACTAGCTCCGAAGTCCCATCTGTACTTACGACATCTCCATCACGTTGTAGTAATGCTGATTGTGCATTAATAACCAAGTTCTGATCAGTTGCATCTCGTAATTCTATCCAGACCCAATCTACAATAGCATCGCTTCCTGATGTGTTTAATACAATAGGGTCAATTGTAGCATTATCTGTATAAGGGCTTGTTATAGGAAGTACTCCTGCTACTCGCAGATCATCTCTCATTAGATGTTCTTCTCCAATATGAGGATTTGTTATGGCTCCTTGTAAATACACTTTTAAACTCAGTTCAATGTTTCCACAATTGGGATGTAAGTTACCGTCTTCAATTTCCCATTCATAAATGTCTATCAATTCTTGTCTTTTAGTCTCGCTCTCACAATATTGACTATTCCCTCCGTGAAAAGTAAGCGCTGTTGGAATGTCATCTTCTCCATCAGCTTCGAGCCCACTATTGTCTGTAGCCCATCCTATTAATGTAAGATCATAATTTGTAGTAGATAAACCTGCACCACTAAACATTGATCCTATATTTCTAACATTAGTAATATCCCAATTCCCAAGGTTTTGATCAAAAGAAGAAGCTAATCTAAATGTGTATGACATATATCGTGCACTACTCACATCCCAATTGCCAATGTCTTGATTAAAATTTGTTGCCCCCCAGAACATACTAAACATGAAATCTAAAGAACTTGTGTTCCATTCTGTAATATCTCCATTAAAATCGCGTGCAGAAAAAAACATACCACTCATGTCTGTTACTTTTGAGACATTCCAGGTAAGGTCTTGATTAAAAATGGTAGCACCATTAAACATTGAAGACATCGATGTTACTTCGCTAACATTCCAATGATTAAGTGGTTGATTGAAATTTCGAGCGTAGGCAAACATATCCCTCATGGTTGTTATCTGACTTACATCCCAAGTATTGAAACTTTCTGTTCCTATCAAATTTGTACACCCACGAAACATGGCTCTCATAGAGGTTACATCATCTAAATTTGGAGCATCTATTGCTGTAACATCTAAATTTTCACATCCATAAAAAGCCCCTTCCATAGAAGTCCATTGATTTGTTCCCCATTGTACTACCTCAATAATCTTTAAACGATCCCCACTATTATTGAAAAAGATTTGAGGGAAAACCCCAATGATAGCTATCGTATAAGTTCCAGGAGAGTCGTATATATGGGTTATGTTCCCGCTGACATTTACGTCTTCATAATTTGGAACATCTCCATCATACTCCCAATCTACATCATAATCGTAGGTTTGGTTACTATTTATAGGAATGGTAAATTGATTATTTGAAGAGTCTCCAGCATTGTCTGTTTTTACTTTAAATACAAATGGAATAAGACCCGAAGGTGGAACTTGAGCAATTATATTTTCTACAAATAGCAGTGCAAAAAAACAGCTTAGTAGGATAGAAATTTTTCTTGTCATTATATGATTTGGTTTCTTGGGCGAAAGATAGGGGTGTTGTAGTAGGTATGAAATACGAGTCAATACGTATTTTATAAGTAATAGTACGTATAATCAATACTATAATTATGGTTTTCGAGCAATCTAATCGTGTATATTCATAAAAAAAGCCGAAGTAATCCTACTTCGGCTTTAAGAACTATCTATGTACCATCAATCATCAATAGTTCTCTTCTAAAAAACAAATCTGCTAACTCATCATCTCATCATTTTTTTATAAATGAGGCTGTCTAAAAAGATGTGATTTTTGTCAAACTGAACTTGTTTCAGTTTCTCATTAGATTGCTAACTATTTTGATGAGATTCTGAAATGAATTCAGAATGACGTATAAAGTTACTTTTCAGATAGCCCCATAGTACACATATTTTGTGGTGCTAAAATATGCTTGTAAACCCTAGTTTATTCTAGTTTAAGTGTATGTATATCTGCTATAAGTTGTTCTATGGCTTGTGTGTTTAATCCATTATAAATACCACGTATGTGCCTGTTTTTATCTATTAAAACAAAATTCTCTGTATGTAAAAAATCATCTTCATCTTTAGTTAATCCCACGTCTTGTTCTGCAAAATAATAGTTCCTTCCAAGGTTATAGATTTGTTTTCGATCACCTGTCACAATATGCCATTTTGAATCTATGACTCCTTTAGTTGTTGCATAGGATTTTAAAACAGAGACAGAGTCTATTTTTGGTGTTACCGAGTGTGATAATAACATAACCTCTGTATCGGTTTTAAATGCCTCCTGAAGTACGGTCATATTTTCTGTCATCTGTGGGCAAATACCTGGACAACTTGTAAATATAAAATCGGCTACATAGAATTTGTCTGCAAAAGTATTTTGAGTGATAGTCTCTCCATTTTGATTGACTAGATTAAACTCAGGGATTTTATGA
This sequence comes from Dokdonia pacifica, assembly GCF_900188275.1. Classification (GTDB taxonomy): domain Bacteria; phylum Bacteroidota; class Bacteroidia; order Flavobacteriales; family Flavobacteriaceae; genus Dokdonia; species Dokdonia pacifica. The sequence continues at coordinate 130,742 of NZ_FZNY01000009.1, read as the reverse complement.
AACTCTTGTAATTGGTCACTTTCTTTGTCTAGCCAAACTGGGGTGAAAAGCGCATCTTGGTAGTAGGGGAGTTGTGCCACTCTACTCGTATTTTCTTTGTTTTGACATGAAGTTAAAAGTATAAGTATTACAAGCATGATGTTATTAACGCTGTACCACTTCATCTTCCAAAGCATAACATAGTTTTGCTTTTCGCAACCCAAAAGAACGTCCATTTTTAGCTTCATAATTAATATATATTTTTCCATTTTCAAGCCAGGCTTGTTGTATTCCTTCTTCTTTTCCTAAGGTATAATGGGTCTTTCTAGAGATTTGACCATTTGCATACCATCTTTGTTGTGTGCCATTTTTATAACCGTTGTTATAGTTTAACTGTGCAGCGATGGTTCCATTGGACCACCAGATTTTTTCTTCTCCATACAATTTATTTGCGCTGTAATAAGAAGTTTTTTGAAGTTGTCCATCTTCAAACCATTTTTTGGCAACCCCTTCTTTCTTACCTTCAAAATACCCTATGCGTTCTCTTAGGTTTCCATTTGTGTCGTAGTGTATTGCATATCCATTATACGGGCTATCTTGATAATACCACATTCCTTTTTCAGGATGGAGTATAAGCGCATCTTTAGCTATTTCTATTTCTTTAATCTTTTTATATACGATCTGTTGCTCAGAAACGGTGATTGTTTCTTTGTTTGTTTTCGCGCAAGCGTATAGATTTAAAAAGACCAGAAAGAGTAAACCTCTCTTAATTAAAGGTGCTTGGGCTTCCTTGATAATCGCCTGCAAAAATGATATAATATTGATTTGCATATACTTCATTGATAATATGATAATGATATTCTGCTTCGTCGGTATGTTGCGTTGTTCCTACATGTCCTCCAGAACTATCAAGATCTGTTGGGTAAGTGCCAGTTGCGTTGCATTTTCTTCCATAGATAAAGAAACCATCTGCCATTACACCTACCAATGCGTCATCGTCATCTGAAAATGCTTTAGGTTCTATATGGTAGTGATATACCGAGGGACCAATATGTCCTCCTGTATAATCTAAACTTGCAATAGCTTGATCTAGGGGGCCATTGCCTTCTTGGTCATTATAGATAGCTGCACCGCTTACTGCAATTCCAATGGCGCCTAATTGTGTTGAGGTAGATGAACTTGCTAAGGTTGGACTTGCCGAAACACGTAAGGTTGTAGATGCATCAAAATTTGGGATGATAGAAGGAGTTAATGCAACGTCTGCTTCTTCAATATATAAGCTATTTCCTTCTCCCCAATATACACTTGTATGGTTAGGAAGTCCCGTAGTTTCTATCACTACCTCAGATCCATCCAGGTAGATATCGGTTTCGTCAGTATCAAACTCGGCAAAAGCAGTATGAAGTTGTGCAGTAATATTTGTATCATCGTCTGAAGAAGTTGCTCCATCATCGTCACTTCCACAAGCTATAAAGGCAAGTGCAAAGAGTCCTAGAAAAAGAGACGTATAGATGATGTTCTTAGTGATTTGTTTTTTCATGACACTTAATTTTAGTTGTTCTTATTTATTTTTTTTAATGCTTTACTCATTTCAACTTTTGAGATATAGCCATCATTGTCAAGATCAAGTTCATCAAAACGTTTGGCAATGATTCCTTTTGCTTCCTCTTTTGCAATTTTTTTGTCCTCATTACTATCCATATCTTTAAATACAGAGGTGAGTGTTAGCCCATCTTTATTGTTAGCTTTTCTCCTTTTTCGATCAGGTTTTCCTTTTGGAAGTTCATCTTCAGAAATAAAGCCATCTTCATTCGTATCTATACGTTTAAAATCTCTAGCTAGCGGGCCTTCTACTTCATCTTTGGCTAATTTTCCATCGTCATTTGCATCCATTTTTTCTAATAGTTCCTCAAAAGAAGGAGGTGTTGGGCGTTGTCCTCTTTCTGGTCTTTGACCACCTCTTTGCTGTGCGTAAGAGATACTCATCATGCCTAGGACTAATACGATAAGGAATGTATATTTTTTGCTATTTATTTTCATTTGAATACTGTTTTGTTTGCTTCTTTGATCATAAAGGAAGTAAAAGGTTTGATGTCTTTGTTGAGTATTCAGTGAATGCCTGTCTTTTTTAAGTGAGTGTGTATTATTAACAGGTAACTTATTTTTTGAAAATGAAAATAATGCATAAAAAAAGGAGGCCATTAGGCCTCCCTTGATCACGATCTTCAATCTCCCCCCGAAGATTTATTTAATGATCAGTTTTTGTATACTAGTATTTTCTGTAGATTGAATGTTTAAGAAATAAATGCCTTTCGATAAGTTGCTGGTGTCAATTGTTTGTGAATTTTGGAAATTCTCCAGCGAGAGATTACGCACTATTTTTCCATTCATGTCTATGATGGTCAGTTCTTGTAATGGCGCCTGCCCTGCGTAGGTAAGGGTTACCTGATTTGAAGCAGGGTTAGGGTAGAGGAGTACGCTTTCGCGAAAGCGTATATCTTCAGAGTTCAATACATCACGCTCTTGAAATACAATCAGGAATCGTTCTGGCTGAATCCCTCTTTGTGCTGTGAAGTGATAGTCATTTTCTTTTAAATTGATGATTTCATTTTGCACTTGATCAATTAAAAATACAGGCACATTTGTAATATTGACTCCTTCAAAATTGTCAATGCTAATGGTATAGGTTTCTTCTGTTTCTACCGAAGTAGCAAATCCTAAGGTAAGTTCTATAGCTGTATCAAAAGACTCTCTTCCTTGAATAGCAAGCTGTTCTCCTGATTCTAATGTGGTGAATAGAGAAATGAATGTTCCTAAACGGATGGTGTCATACCCAGGATCAAAATCTGGTGTAGCTTGTGGGGTAAAACCAATAGCCGTTTGTGATGTAGCATCTTCATAGGCCGCTGTTGTTAGGTTTAACCATAGTAAATCTGTACTGGTATTTTCTGATGTACGTAAATCATCATTATTTCCAATAACGCGAATACTATTTGTAAAAGTCACTGGTGTATTACTCATGGCTTGTGATTGATCTGCTTTGATAGCAAAGCCTTGCCCTGAAGACATAAACTGCCCTGGTGCTGTTCCTCCATTTACTGCCGAAATTCCAACCAATGCATTACGTACAGAAATATCATTCATAGAGAAGTTACTCGATCCAAACCCAGGTAAATCTCCTGATGGATTTGTGATATGCTCCCAATAAAATACTTCATTTACGGCATCATTTGCTGTAATAAATGCGTTTACATCAATGGCAGATGCATATGGATTTCCTAGAAGGTTATAATTATTGGTTGTTTCTGGACCGTTATAGTTGATAGGAACGGTAATAGTTCCTGAGTGAAGTGTGCCTTCATTATAGGTTAGATTATATGCGTCTGAAGGAGAATCTATCTCAGGAGAAGGAAATACGAGCAATCCGATACCGGCATCGGGTAACTCTCTAATTCCGGTGTATTCATCTAAATAATCAAGGTTATCATCTAGGAAGTTTTCGGCAAACTCAAATTCTGGAAACTCCACAAAATCAATAGCGAAAGGAACAAAATTGCTAGGAATGATCCCGAAAACAGCACGCGAACTTCCGTATACTTGATCTCTACTTTCACCATCCATAGGACTACTTAATGCAATAAAATTACGAGCTTGAATAGCGGGTGTTGTTTTTGTGACGTTTATAGATCCATTATTAATAGTAACAGCATCTTCTGCTACTTGTATTACACTTCCTTCATTGGCAACGTTAAGCGTACCTTCTACGGTAATATCAAAGACCGATCGTAAATAAAAACCATCTCCTATTGCTACGGTTCGTCCAGAGGCTATAGTACAACTACAGGCATTGATGCTTTCAGGTTCAAAAATAGTATTGTAATTTCCATTAAATAATGCCGATTTTGTATTGTCTGGAACACCGTTAGACCAACTGTTTCCATCCCATATAGTACTATCAGAACAGGGTTGTGGGTCTGTCTCTACAGCTTGTATGGTAAAGTCAAATGCATTAGAATTAAAAGCGCTCTTATTTACTCGTAAGAGATAGGAATTACCATTAATGAGTTCAAAAAAGCTTCCGTCGTTATAAAAACAATCTATTTCTTCTCCAGAACATTCGTCAAATAAAGAAAACCCTTCTGAACTTGCTACCGCAGAAATTTCAACAGTTCCATTTACAGGCATGGTGAAAGTATACCACAGGTCTAGATTATCTGAACTTGCAGTGTCACAAGATGCGTCTATACTTTCAGTAGCGCCACGGTTATCTGCTGGAATAACAGTGGTCGTTTCTTGAAGTACTTGTATGATTTGAGGCGTATCACATTCGTCATTTGTAACCGTTTCAAAAGCTTGTATTCTAAAATTGACAGTACCTGCAAACGTCGAGTTTTCAGCGACCCTCATCACATAATCAGTAGCTTCTTGTAAATTATAAATAAATCCGTCATTACTAAAGCAAGCAATTTCGCTTCCTCCACAGGTATCAAACAGTGTAATACTTACGGTACTTGGAATATTCGTTACGCGTAGATTTCCAGATACAGGCATGGTAAATTCATACCATACATCTAAGTTGTCGTTACTAGCAGTATTACAGGATGCATCAATACTTTCAGTCGCTGTTGCGGTATCAATAGTATATTCCAGGGCATCTGTGGTATTTACCGTAATAGTCTCCCTATCTACACACTCATCATTGGTAGCAGTTTCAAAGGCTTGTACTCTAAAATTGACAGTTCCTGCAAACGTCGAGTTTTCAGCGACTCTCATCACATAATCAGTAGCTTCTTGTAAATTATAAATAAATCCGTCATTACTAAAGCAAGTAATTTCACTTCCTCCACAGGTATCAAACAGTGTAATACTTACGGTACTTGGAATATTCGTTATGCGTAGATTTCCAGATACAGGCATGGTAAATTCATACCAAACGTCTAAGTTGTCGTTACTAGCAGTATTACAGGAGGCATCAATACTTTCAGTTGCTGTTGCGGTATCAATAGTATATTCCAGGGCATCTGTGGTATTTACCGTAATAATCTCCCTATCTACACACTCATCATTGGTAGCAGTTTCAAAAGCTTGTACTCTAAAATTGACAGTACCTGCAAACGTCGAATTTTCAGCGACTCTCATCACATAGTTAGTGGTCTCTTGTAAATTAAAAATAAATCTGTCATTACTAAAGCAAGCAATTTCGCTTCCTCCACAGGTATCAAACAGTGTAATACTTACGGTACTTGGAATATTCGTTACGCGTAGATTTCCAGATACAGGCATGGTAAATTCATACCATACATCTAAGTTGTCGTTACTAGCAGTATTACAGGATGCATCAATACTTTCAGTCGCTGTTGCGGTATCAATAGTATATTCCAGGGCATCTGTGGTATTTACCGTAATAGTCTCCCTATCTACACACTCATCATTGGTAGCAGTTTCAAAGGCTTGTACTCTAAAATTGACAGTACCTGCAAACGTCGAGTTTTCAGCGACCCTCATCACATAATCAGTAGCTTCTTGTAAATTAAAAATAAATCCGTCATTACTAAAGCAAGCAATTTCGCTTCCTCCGCAACTATCAAAAAGCGTAATACTCACAGTTGATGGAATATTAGTGACACGTAGATTTCCATTTACGGGCATGGTAAATTCATACCAAACGTCTAAGTTGTCGTTACTAGCAGTGTTACAGGATGCATCAATACTCTCAGTAGCCGTTGAAGTATCTATCGTATATTCGGAAAAATCGCTGGTTGTTACTGTGATGGTTTCTCTATCTGTGCACTCGTCATTAGGTGCTTGTGCGTTGATTGTAAATCCCCATAAAATCAAAGCTATAAAGAGTACTGTTTGTTTCATAATGTTATAAGTTGTCGAATTGGTTTTGTTAGTTTGATGGTTTTAAGGGGAGTAGATTATAACACTGCAATATATCTTAGTATGTTTTATTTGTTATCTATGAATTCTGCATACAAGAAAAAATCTATGAATTCATAGATTTTTTTATACGAAGCCATATGTAGGGCAATCTGTCTATTTAAAAAATAGCGCATTAAAAAAGGAGGCTTTTTACAGCCTCCTTCACATTCTCTATAGTACCTCACTAAGAACCTACTTAATTATCAATTTTTGTACTATAGTGTCTTTGTTAGATTGCACTATTCATACCTATTTTACAATAAAACGTTTTGTCGTTACGATGTTTTCTTCATCTTTAAATTGAACAAAATACACACCCGCTTTAAGTTGTTGTGTTGGTATAAAACGTTCTGTATTTGAACCTGTATATACTCGTTTTCCTTCTACGGTATATACATCAAAACTCACAGCTACTGGAGATTGAATTTGTATAGGAATTCCATTATTTACAGGATTAGGGTATAACGAGATATTGATAGGAGTTTCTATCGTAGTAAATTGTGACCTACTTGGAGTGACACTAGTATTAGTATACAAAGGCGCCTCATTAAGTTCAAAAATATCTAAGGCAAGATCTGCTCTACGATGACCACCTAAGATTCTATTAAAACGTAATTTTACAATACGTCCAGCATAAGCTGTCAAATCTATCGTTTGGGTAATCCATTGATTTCCTTGATTTCCTGTAAGAGACCATAGTTCTACCCAAGTGTCACTATCATCCGCACTTATCTCTAGTGCAATACTTCCAAAATTACTATTACCATACATATGGTAATCAAAACTAAAAGTAGGTGTACTTAAATTTGTTAAATCAAAACAAGGAGAATTCAATATCGCTTGTTTATGTGAAGCACCAGATGCTTCTACGTATAAGTAATCAATACCATTACTAGCACTACTAGGTCCTGTATTTCCAGTGGGTGTATTTCCAGAATATCTTCTCCAATCAATATCATCTGCATCGCTCTGAGTCCAATCATTAAAATCGATTTCAAAGCTTACTCTATAAGGGAAGTCGTCTTCTGTTGTATCACAAGGAGGAGCTGTGGGTATTGCTCCTTGATGAATAGCAATGTCGTCTAAAGCTACATCACCTCTAAAATCACTACCTGTGATTCTATTAAAACGTAACGAGATAGGTAATCCTGCATAGGCATCTAGGCTAATAATTTTTGCATTCCATTGGCCGCCTAGATTTTTTGTTTCCCCCCAAATAGATGTCCAAGTTATTCCATCATCAATACTTACTTCCAGATCAAGAGATCCTAGATTATTACTAGTACCATACATATGATATTGAAAGCTTATATATGCTTCAGGATTTCCTGTTAAATCAATACACGGAGACGTGAGAATCGCTTGTTTGTTTGGATACCCTATGCCATTACCAGAAGCTTCTGTATAGATAAAGTATGAACCTTCAATGGCAGTATGAGGACCTGTTCCTCCAGAAGGTGTGCTACTTGCTCTTATTGTCCAGTCGATGTCATCATCTGTATTTTGTGTCCACGTGTCAATGCCATTTTCAAAACCTAATGTATACGGAAATGATTCGATACCGTTTACACAAGCACCTGCTTGTACTTGTGTTTCTACCTGTATTATAGTACTTTGATTTGACTCATTACCTTCGAGATCACTTGCGGTTACAGAAAAATCATAGATGGTCTCTGGAGCTAATCCAACAACCGTATATGTTGTATCTATCGCAGTTGCAATAGATACGTCATCTTGATACACTGTATATTCTGTCACACCTATGGCGTCTGTAGCCACATTCCAAGATAAGATAGCTGTTGTTTCTGTGATGTTAGAAGCTGTAAGATTGGTTGGCGTTGTAGGTGCTTCTGTATCTGGGAACCCTTCCGAAATCACAACGGTATAATCTTCTATTTCTCCATAGTCATAACTGCCGCAGCTCACAGGGATATCATTAAAACGCATCGCTACACGTAATCGGGTAGGCCCAAAAAGCGCATCATGAGGTACTGCAAAACTTCCAGTGATAGAGGTTGCATTTGTAGGTGATTGTGTAAATACTTGTTCTGTAGCATCATCAAAAACACCATCCTGATTATAATCTATCCATATGGCATATCCTTGAGGAAGCGGAAACCCTGTCCATGTAGGTTCAATGGTAAAAGGATACGTTCTATAGGTATCAATATCTGTAGAAATCGCCGTGAAGTTACTATAAGTCTGACCTCCAGAATTATTGTTTATGGTATTGAGTTCAAACCTACTTATAAAATCGTCACTATCATCACTAATTGTAACATGACAATATGTAATAGGAAGAGGTAGTGTTGTAAAGGATATAATAGCGCTATCTGGTGATATCGATCCATCGTTACACACACTATTCACTTTGACATCAAAACTTGTCTCAGGATCCTGATTGATAAATGTTATTTGTGTGTTTGTAACATTAAATGGTGGTGAAAAATCGCTGTATATGCTTTCGCGAAAGCGTACTTCATATCCATCTCCATTGGTTGCATCCCATTGTATCGTAGCACCTTCATCTGTAATAGCACTTACCGTAAGGTTTTGTGGTGTTTCTAATGCACAAGCAGGTTCATTAACCATAAAGTTAATTGATACAGATGTTGCAGGTTCAAAATATAAATTCCCTTCTTGTGTAGCTTCTACAATGACAGTGCCTGAAGTACCATCAAGCGTTAGTAATGATCCAGAAACGGTTGCTGGCCCAGAGATCACCTCATAACTTATAGTAAGTCCTGAACTTGAAGTTGCTAGTAATGTAACTGGTGCTGCTGTGGTCAATTGATCTGCAATCGCAGGAAATGTAATTGTTTGTGATGCTGGCGGGACTAGAATGGTTGAGGTGACACTAAAATCATCAAATGTGAATCCATCAAAAGTGGTTGTATATCCACTGTCTAAATTTGAAGAATCTGAGTCAAATACAAATCGGATGAGTAGGCTAGAGGCTCCTTGAAGTGTACTATTACTTGAAGCATCTATAACAATCTCTTCCAAAGACCATTTATCTTGCATATCTCCATCGTATAGAGGTTCTTCATCTGGTTGATGTACTTCATTAGAAGTTGATTTTTGACTATATGGATTGGTGTCAAGCGTACTTCCAGGTTTTGTATATCTACCTGTTAAAGGAATCCAAGTAGCGCCTCCATCTATAGAACCTTCTATTTGTGTAAAATCAAAATCACGCTCTATATCCCATTTTGCATAATATTGTATGACAGCTTGCTCTGCTGTAGAAATGTCAATTGGAGTTGCTAGGGTGAGTGTTTCAAAAGCATTGTTTCCATAACTATTTGAAGCATTTGTAAGTGCGGTTGTTCCAGAAAAAGCATCAGCTGTTGTGACCCATCCATTAGAGATCCAATTGTTTAGTCCATCAATATCTGGATTATCTGTAAAGAATACAACGGAGTTATAGCTTTTTTGAACCACCGCTTTGTATAACGTATAATCATCATTTGCTACGGTCACTTCATATTCGATAAGATCTGTTGCTGCTATCGTTGGATCTAATGTATATGGGAAATTTAATGTAGTTTGCTCTAAGGTATTCAGGTTCACAGTTTGCGCATTTCCTATACTGATAAGATTTTCAGATATGGGAGTTACCGTTACCGTAATAGGGGATAGGGTTTGCCCTAAATATTCGATGCCAATATGTAATTGCCCTGTCGTATTAGAAAGATTGGAGGGCGTTAAGTCTTTATACTTTGCATATTTACCACTGTAATAAGCAGCAAGGAGATTGATACGCATGGCACGTTGGGATATTGGAAGAATATTGGAAGGATCTGGATAAAAACCACCTTCATTTAAACTTCCATTTTCAGGACTGAATCCGAGGATGTTTTTTCCTGACCCAGTAGATCCAGTTGCATCAGCTATCGTTCCACCTAATAACCAATCTATATGACTTCCACTGGCTACTGGCGGCCCTGTTTCTGTAACAGCACCATACCCATATCTATTGTAATAACTCATGTCATGACTATATTGAGCAAACTCATCTTCTCTACCTGTTGGAGCATCAAGACTAGAATACGAATGATACAGAATATTACTATATCCATGATGATCTAATGCCACTTTAAAATCTCGGTCTAGTACAAAATCTCTTAGGATACGTGATTCAGGCTCAGAAAAAGCATCTGTCCCTCTATAATCTTGTACACAAGGATTGGAAGAAGCACCGCCATTATTCCAGAAGTAACCACTATTTCTATTTAAATCAACTCCATCATTATCTCCACCGCAATTACTTGTTATTCTAAGGTTTTTACGTTGTAAACCTCCGCCATTTGGATTGTTATCTATATTAAATTGATATCCATCTGGATTGACAATAGGTATAAAATATAACTCATGATTGTCTAAGAGATTCTTAATACCAGGATCGGTATCGTAATTTTCTAATAGATACCACATATAATACAACTGATTCATTAATGTAGCAATCTCTCTTGCGTGTAATAATGAATTATATAAGGTCTCTGGTTCATCTTCATCGATATCAGGATTGTCAGAAATCTTTACGTAATATACCGTTCTACCCTCAATAGTTGTTTCTGTGGCAGCAGCTGCTTTTGCGGTAATTAGATGAGGATATAGTGCTCGCATCGCATCTAATTCTGCAAGGGCTTCATCTAGTGTTAATGATCCTGCATACGTTCCTAAATTAAAGTTTTGAGGTATGGCCCAATCAATTTCATCTTCGCCTATATACTGCCCTACATTTGTGATACTCTCACTGACAATACTAGAACGTTGGGCTGCCTGTTCAGGAATACGTGCTTTCATAGCAGCGAGGGTTGTTTTTGCATTTGCAATACCAGCAACGGCTCTGTCTGCATAAAAAGTAGATAGATCAGCTATAAGAACTTGTGTGTTGATCCCTAATGATTGCACTAGTTCTTGCTCATAAGGAGTTAGTTCTAGTGTCATACCTGTGTTATCCTGATGAATACCACAATTCAAATCGATACCTGCATTGCTGAGAGCGGTCATTTGGGAGGTGGTAATATTTGGGATTTTCACTCTTTTATTTGTGGAAGCTTGAGTCGTTTGAGCTTGCAAGTTGAGAGTGCATAGAAATAGCCCTCCAAATAGTAGTTTACGAATCATGGGATTGGTTTTTAAATTAATAAATATGATGAGGCTCTATAAATGAAATAGAATAAAGCCACTCGTAGTTAGTTGTTTATGAATGCGTAGTTTTAATAGTTGAATTCTATAAAGAGAAAAAGGAACTCCTAAAAATTCTAAAGAAGCCCCTTTACATTGAGCGTTCAATCCCCAAAATGGAATGCTCAACCTCTACCAGTTATAAAACGTATATTATCTCACTAAAAACTTTTTTACAATGGTATTTTTTTGTGAATCTATTTGTATAAAATACATTCCTCTTGCTAGTTCTTGAATAGCAATTATTTTCGACTTATTAAATGTGTCTAAATTTACCCTCATCACTATTTTTCCATTCACATCTGTGATGATTACTTTTTGAAGCATCTCAGTTCCTAGATATGAAAGTGTAAACGCATCTGTTGCTGGGTTAGGGTAGAGGGTTACGCTTTCGCGAAAGCTAAATTCGTCTGTATTCAATACATCACGTTTTTGAAATATCACCGTAAAACGTTCTGGCTGAATGCCGCTTGTTGCTGTAAATGAATATCTACCCTCATTTAGATTGGTTGTGGTATTGGTAAGGTTATCTATTAAATATACCGTTGCATTTTCAATACCCACTCCTTCCAAATGATCGATGCTAATCGCATAACTTTCCTGAGTTTCTACCGAAGTTGCAAATCCTAAGCTAATTTCTATCTCCGTATCAAAAGCTTCTCTTCCTTGAATCGAAAGTTGTTCTCCTGTTTCTAGCGTTGTAAATAAAGAGATAAATGTTCCTAAACGCGGACTGTCATATCCAGGATCAAATCCTGGTGTTGCATTAGGTGTGAAGCCAATTCCTGTTTGCGAAGTTGCTTCTTCATACGCTTCTGTAGTAAGGTTTAACCAAATTCTATCGATGTCACTATTTTCAGCATTTCTAAACCCATTATTGTTTCCAGTAACGCGAATACTATTGGTAAATACCACAGGCGTATTTGCACCTGCTTCTGTTTGTGCTGCTTTGATTCCAAAGCCTTGTCCAGAAGCCATGAATTGTCCAGGCGCTGCTCCTCCATTCACGGCAGCCACTCCAAGGAGTGCATTACGAACAGAGATATCATTCATAGAGAAGTTACTGGTTCCAAACCCTGGTAAGTCACTTGTAGGATTGGTTAAGTGATCCCAATAGTATACTTCATTCACCGCATCATTAGCATTGATAAAAGCCTCCACATCAATAGCTGATGCATATGGATTTCCCAAAAGGTTATAGTTATTAATTGTCGCAGGACCATTATAGTTAATAGGAACGGTAATCGTTCCTGAGTTTAGAGTCCCTGGATTCATAGCATTTTGTGTATAGGTAATGGTATAGGCACCATCCCCTACATTAGGAGCTGGCTGAGGGAATACGAGTTGTCCTATACCTGCATCAGGCAACGCTGTACTTCCTGAGACAGGTAGTAAATAATCATTATCATCATCAAGGAAGTTTTCAGCCCCCATAAATTCTGGGAATGCCATTAAGTCAATATCAAAAGGTACAAAGTTACTTGGGATGATACTAAATACGGCTCTAGAATTTCCATAGGCTCTATCTCTAGCCTCAGCAGTCACAGGACTACTCATGGCGACAAAATTACGATCATCCAGTGTCGGAGTGGTCTTCGCTACAGAAATCGATCCGTTATTGATGGTTACCGCATCTTCTTCTACTTGTACCACACTTCCTTGGTGAGCTACCGTCAGTGTTCCGTTTACAGTAATATCATTTTGAATATTGATGAAGTTCCCATCAGTTACAGTAAGGGTTACCATCTCATTAATTATAAGTTCACAGGCATTGATATCTCCAGATATAGAAGTGTCATAATCTTCTGCAATCACGGCAACCATAGTCGCATCTGGCATTCCATTGTCCCATCCATCTAGAATGGCAAAAGTAGTTGTACCTCCTAGGCAGGCCATTACTGGTAAAGCAGCTCCAGAACAGTCTGGTGTATAATTCAAAATTTGACTTCCCGCTTCATTGATACAATCTGCATTGACAAATGTCAATCCTACTAGTGGATCAAATGGTCCACAAGCAGTAAAGAATTGATCATCAAACGGATTAGTAGCATCAAAGCAAAGGTCTGGAGATACATCTGATGCGCCATCTAAAAATTGCATCTTCACATGTACCAATAGCGTAGGTGTATTCGCTACAATATTATCTCCTATCATTCCGCCACTTCCATTTTGTTGCCAAATGAATGATACTTTAGAAGTTGTCGCATCATTGATAAAAAATGAATTGTAATGAGTCCCAAGAGGAATGATTAATCCTGGTACAGGTTCTACTGTGGTTTGTCCTCCTAAAATGGTCGTGTCTGGTCGTTCAAAAGTAATACCACTAGCGCCGTTGATAAGTTCTCCAAAAGCTGTCGTATTATAATCTAAAAAGAATTGTCCTGATCCTTGAGAATAGGTTATATCACTTGTGATCATGACATCTACTTCATAAAAGTCGTTCATGCCATCATTGGTGATTTGGGGGTTTTCAAAAGAGAGCTCGATGTTTTGAGCGTTGATTGTAAACATTGCGCATAGGGCAAAAAGAATAAGTATGCTTTGTTTCATGGTTATTGGATTAGTAGTTTATGGGCTTTTATACGCTTTAACGCTATGCTCTCCCTATGGTCGTGAATCTCGCAAGTTCGATTTCGCGAAAGCGTATATATTTTAATAATACTATGTTAGAATTGTTGAATACGTCCAGCGTTTGGTTGAATAATCAATTGAATATCTGTATTGAGAATATTTCCATCCATAGTAGCATCGGCACCGCTATATACATTGATACCTCCCGAAGCATTGATAGCATTAGAAATATCTGTATTGAGTATATTTCCATCTCCTGTAGTATCACCTGCATAGAGGGCATATGTGTCATTCCCCATATCTTTGAGAGCCAATGCTTCTCCAGTAACAGATGTTAGGTCTGTAGTTAGGTCTAGGATTGTTTCGGCTCCAGAGAGTGTTATGGTACTAGCGGTAAGAACACCTAAGTGATTACGATGTTTGATGGCAACATAATAATTGGCTGTTGGCATATCCATGCCTACCGCCAAGACTCCATCTGTAGAGACTACATCGCCATCACGTTGTACTAAAGCTGATGTAGCTGCCAGTATCGTAGTAGGGTCTGTTGCGTCTCTTACTTCTATAAATACCCAATCTACAATAGCATCTTCTCCAGTAACATTAAAAACAGCAGCATTGCATATGGCTCCATCTGCATATGGAGATGTGGTAGGTATCAAACCAGCAACACGTAAGTCATCACGCATTAAATTTTCTTCACCGCTATTAGGATTTGTCATAGCGCCCTGAAGAAATACTTTTGGAGAGACTTGAATACCACAGGTTATCTCATTGTATTGGGTTTGAATATCTCTAGTCTCAAAAGGAAATTCATATGTAATATCATCTACAACGACACAGGTTAAATTGGGATTGTTATTGATAAATAGCAAATCAATGTTAGTATTGTTTCCATTTTTAATATTCAAACTGGTAAGTGCATTGCTACGACATATTATTTCTTCTAAGTTGATATTTAAGGATAGATCTAGACTTGTTATTAGATTGTTCTCTATTGAGAACGACCTAAGATTCGTGTTTTGAGATAGATCTAGGCTTGTTAGCAGATTGTTCTCCACCGAGAAATACTCTAGGTTTGTATTTTGAGAAACATCTAAACTAGTAAGATCATTATCAATTCCTTCAAAATAGTTTAATCCAGTATTTGTTGTGAAATCTATTGTTTGCAGATCATTATTATTACAGATTACATCTGTTAGAACAGTACATTGACTTACATTTAGACTCGTTAATAGGTTTTCTGAACAATCTATTTCTTCCAAAAATGGCTTGTTAGAAACATCTAAACTCGTCAATTGATTCTCTACCGCAGATACATATTCTAGTAGTGTATTTTGAGAGAGGTCTATTGTCGTGATTTGATTATCTGAAAAGACTAAGTTTTCTAACAATATGTTTTGAGAAACATTTAAGGATGTTAATAGATTTCTGCTACAATTTAGAATTGTTAAAGATGTAAAGTCTTCGATTCCTGTTAAGTCTGCAATACCTAAATTGGAAACACTTAAAGTCGTCATCGATTGGATGCTTTGTGTGCGCACATATCCATCATTTGCAATACCATTCCCCATACTTGTTGGATTTCCTAAACCAACGGAGTTTCCATTTGCATCGTGTGTTTCTAGGTAGTTTTCAAAACTGGTATCAGGTACTTGGGTTTCATTGCAATGTTCACCAAAAGACGTTGACCCATCTACGTTTATTAACCACTCTTCTAAATACGGTTCTGTTGCATTATCTACAGTGATACAGGTTAAATTTGGATTTAGTGTAGTATCAAAATCAGTGATAGCTCCGTTATTACCATTTACAACTCTTAATTCGGTTAAGTCATTATCTTTTAAGTCTAGGATTTCTAATACACTACAAGCATCTACACTTAGTGTTATTAGGTTATTATTGTATAGAGAAATTTGTTTTAAAGCAGCATTTGAGTGTACATCTAAGGTAGTTAACTCATTATTTCCTGCTTCAATAATTTCTAAATTTGTATTGGTACTTATATCTATGGTTGTTAATTCATTAAAGTAACAGACTAATGTGATTAATGCAGTGTTTCCATTTGTGTTTAATGTTGTTAAATTATTTCTATAACATAATAATGTTTTCAATGCAGTGTTTGCACTTACGTCTAGTGTTGTGATCTCATTATTAAAACACATAAAGGTTTCCAGCCCTGAAAAATCTTCGATCCCTGTTACATCTGCTATATTTAGTTGACTTATATTTAATGTAGTCACTCCCGAAATACGATCTGTGAGTACATATTGATCATTGGCAATTCCATTCCCCATACTCATAGGGTCATTTAATGAAACAATATTTCCGTTAGCGTCGTGTGTTTCTAGGTAGTTTTCAAAATTGGCATCCGGGATATACGTTTCTCCGCAATGTTCACTATAACTTGCAGTTGCATCTTTATTCCAGCTATCTGAATTTAAGTAGTCTGCCGTTGTATCATCTACATTAATACAGTTTAGTGGTGGGTTTGCACCTGCACTAAACTGTGTAATAAGCTCATTGTTGCCGTTTTTAATACTTAACTCCGTTAAGCCATTATACGTTACATCTACAATTTCTAATGCCACACAAGGATCCAAATTGAGTGTATCTAAGCCAGCTCCTTGTAGATAGATTTCTTTTAGAGCTACATTTTGTTGAAAGTCTATGGTAGTTAGATTATTTTGAGAAGCTCGTATTACTTCTAAGTTTACATTTGCACTAAGATCTAGTCCAGTAAGTAGATTGTTACTACAATTTAAATTTGTCAATGCTGTATTTGCACTCAAATTTAATGTAGTGATCGAATTAAGATTACAGCTAAATGATTCTAAGGCTATGAAGTCTTCGATACCTGTGACATCAACAATATTGAAAAAGCTTACATCTAAACTAGTCACATTAGCAATGCGATTGGTATATACATACCCATCACTTTGGATACCATTTCCCATACTTGAAGGGTCATTTACTGGTACTATATTTCCGTCAGCATCATGCGTTTCTAGGTAGATTTCAAAATTAATATCAGGAATGTATGTTTCATAGCAGTGTTGTCCATAGGTTGCTATGCTATCTTTATTCCAAGTAGGACCATTTAAATAATCTGCAGTTTCATCATCAACATTAATACACGTTAGATTTGGGTTTCCTGTAGCGTCAAAAGTCAGACTATCATTATTTCCATTGGCGACACTTAATGTTTCTAAGTTGTTATTGAATACCAAACACTCTTCTAATGTAACACAGGTATCTGCATTTAATGAAGTAATCGAATTGTCATTAGCAACTAATACTATTAGATTTACATTTGTAGTTAGGTCTAATGCGGTTAAGTTATTCGTATGACATACTAGTGCTTCTAATGCCGTGTTTGTGCTAATATCTAATGCTGTTATGTTATTGGTCTGACATATTAGATTTTTTAGAGCTGTATTTGCGCTAACATCTAATGCTGTTAAGTTGTTTGAGTAGCAAACAAACGTTTCTAAAGCAGAAAACCCTTCTATACCTGTGACATCTGAAATATTTTGGCTACTAATATCTAAAGACGTTACTGTGTTTATGTTTGCCGTAGTTACATAGTTATCATTGGCAATTCCGTTCCCCATACTTGTTGGATCATTCAGCGAAACTATATTCCCATTAGCATCATGTGTTTCTAAGTAGTTTTCAAAATTTGCATCGGCAATATAAGTTTCATTACAATGGATACTATAAGATGCGGTATCATCTTTGTTCCACATATCAGTGTTTAAATAGGATGCAGTTTCATCATCAACACTGATACATGTTAAGTTTGGATTATTAGTAGCAACAAAGCGGGTGATACTTCCATTATTTCCATTTACAATACTTAATGTATGTAAGTCATTCCCATTTACCTCAAATCTTTCTAGTGCAACACAGGTATCTACATTTAATGTCGTAAAATCATTTGTATGCAAATACAATTCTTTTAGTGCTGTATTGAATGGAACTTGTAATGTTGTAATATTATTAGTTCCAGCACTTACATATTCTAGATTTACATTTGTAGTAAAATCTAATGCCGTTATATGATTATTATAGCATCTTAGATTTTTTAATGCTGTATTAGCACTAAGATTCAATGTCGTTAAGTCGTTATTTTGGCAGAATAATGTTTCTAATGCTGTAAAATCTTCTATTCCTGTGATATCTACAATACTTACATTATCTATCACTAAGCCCGTCACTCCCGAAATGCGGCTAGTCAAAACATACTGATCATTAGCAATTCCATTCCCTAGACTTGTCGGATCATTTAATGGAACACTATTTCCACTGGCATTATGCGTTTCTAAATAGTTTTCAAAATTTGCATCGGGTACATAGGTTTCAAAACAATGTTCAGCATAGCTTGCCACGTTATCTTTATTCCAGATAGGACCATTTAAATAATTTGCAGTTTCATCATCAACATTAATACAAGTTAAACCTGGATTTTGAGTTGCGAAAAAGCCTGTAAAGTTTTCATTATTTCCATTTTTAACATTCAAAAACGTAAGATCATTATTTGATATGACGATATGCGTTAATGCACTATTACTAGATACATCTAATGATACAATATCATTTGTTACTACATTTAGTGAAGTTAATGCTAGATTCTTTGAAAGATCAAGAGTCACGATATTATTAAATGGACAGCTTAAACTTTCTAATGCTGTAAAATCTTCAATTCCTGTGAGATCATTGATTCCTTTAAATGCCATAGATAAGGCGGTTACATTTTCGATTCTTGCTGTAGACACAATGCCGTCATTAGCAATGCCATTTCCCATGCTTGTTGGATCACCTACCGGAACGGTGTCTCCATCTGAGTTACGCGTTTCCAAGAAGTTTTCAAAGTTTGCATCAGGAACGTAGGTTTCGCCACAGTTGAGATCATAATTACTTTGATCATCTTTTACCCAAATATCAGCTAAATAAGGGGCTGTAGGATCATCTACCTTGATACAGGTTAAGTTTGGATTTGCATCTAATTTACTTGTAGTTAACGCTCCATTATTTCCATTTTTCAGGTTTAAACGTGTTAATTGATTGGATGAGCAATCAAATGCTGCCAATTGCGTATTTAGGTGTACATCTACATCTGTTAAGTCATTGTTATTACAATATAACTCCGTTAGTAGTATGTTTTGACTTACATCTAAAGTTGAGATATCATTATTGAAACAATGTAACTCTGTTAGCAATACATTTTGACTAATATCTAAGCTTATTAGTGCATTTTCATGGCAATGTAATTTAGTTAAGGCCGTATTTTGACTTAGATTTAAACTTGTGATACTTGTAGCATCACAATATAATTCTTGTAATCCGGTAAAAGCTTCAATACCTGTTAAATCATCAATACTACTAGCGCCACTATAATCTAGAACTGTAACTGTCGCTGCTTTATGATTTAATATGTTTGAACCAGCGATTCCTCCGTCTAATTCTGGAAGTAGATATAGTCTATCTAAAAAAGCAGTGTCAGGAATCTCTGTTGTAGCACAATCTACATCACTAAATAAAGTAGTATTTGCAAAACTCCAGTTTGCTCGTGAGTATTCAGGATCATCTACTAAAATACACGATAAATTGGACTCCGGACTACCAGTAAAAATGTAGGTAATGTTGGCGTTGTTTCCATTTTTTATATTTAGAGATGTTAAATTAGGATTCGAATCTACTTTCAGTATGGTTAATGCTGAATTTTGAGAAAGGTCTAGTGCTGCAAGATTGGTGTCAAAAGCATATAAGGCTGTTAGGTTGATATTTGCTGTTAGATCCAAGCTAGCTAAATTGGTGTTTTCACAATGCAACGTTTCTAACTGTGTAAGCGTACTTAGGTTTATGGTGGTAATGTTAGTACCTGCACAATTTAAAGCTGTTAATGCGGTAAAATCTTCAATTCCTGTGAGATTTAGAATCTCCCCAGTAGGAGCACCACTAATACTAAGATCTAATGTTGTTACATTCTCAATATTTGCTGTGATGACATAAGTGTCATTTGCAATTCCATTTCCCATACCATTGGCTTCTAGAAATGCTTCGAAGTCAGTATCTGGAATATTTGTTTCGCCACAGTGCAATCCAAAACCAGATAGCGGGTCCAGATCCCATTCACTGAGGAAACTAGCTGCCGTATTATCTACATTGACACATACGGGATATAGATTATTTTCTGCTCTAAAAAAATCGATTCCAATATTGTTTCCATTTTTTATATGTACAGCTTGTAATGAATTGTTGTTTGCCAATACATTAGTTAATGCTGGATTTGTATTTAGAAAAAGACTTTCAAGTACATTACGCTCACATTGAATAATTTCTAATGCTGTAAGTCCTGTAACATCAATAGTTTCTAGATGATTATCATTAGCATAGAGAATCTCTAAATTTAGATTGCTTGTTAGATCTAAATGTACAAGTTGTAATGCATTACAGTTTAATTCTTGCAGTGCTGTAAAATCTTCTATTCCTGTTAAATCTGTGATGCTTGAAGGGTTGAACGACGGTGGATTATCATTGTTTGCAAAATTTTCTACATTAAAACTTAATGTTGTTACATTCTCAATATTTGCAGTGGTGACTAAGTGATCATCTGCAATGCCATTTCCCATTCCATTAGCTTCTAAAAATGCCTCAAAATTAGCATCTGGAATCGTGGTTTGTTGTGCAAGAAAAGTATGACTAACACAGATTAATAGAATGAATAGGTATCGTTTTTTTCTAATGAGAATCGATAAGGTATGATCCGTTTTTTTGTGTGTAAGATTGGATACTAGTTGGATTAAAGAAGAGATTGGGAGTAATGTTCTTTTCATCAGACATGGGGGATTAGGTCTGTAAAAATATATTGAACCCTATAGTTGCTAGATTTTAGCTGGTGGCAAAAAGTGGCAAAATCTAATTAAAAAGTGGCAGCCCTTATTCTAAGCGGACTAACAAGTTTTTCGCGAAAGCGGAAAAATTATAAATTTTGAATGAATTGTTCTAATTCTTCTTTAGGTGATAGTGATAATTTTTTTCTAATACGGTAGCGTACAGACTTTATAGCATCAAGAGAAGCCCCTCGAATTGTCATCATTTCTTTTATAGATAAGTTTAATCGTAGTAGACTACAAATCTCACGTTCGGTCTTTGTAAGTTCGGGATATAACCGTCTTAATTTAGCATCAAATCCTTCATTTGCTTCATCTACTTTGCTTTGTAATAAAGAGAATTTACTCTCTGTGTTTATTTGAGATTGTAAATCTTTAATAAGAGAATCCAAGGACTGCTTTAACGTACCTAAATCAGTTCCCGTTGCCTTAGATTTTAATTGTTGTAATAATTCTTCCTTAAAGCTCAATCGCATACTATTATCTGCAATCAAACTCTTTATTTCTCCTTCTTTGGCTTTTATTTTTTGATTCAGTAGTTCTTTTTGTACTTCTTCTTTTTCTAATTTTTCAGAAATAATGAGCGCTCTCCCTTTATAAATTTTACGTACTAAAAACCAAATAACTCCAGCAGTAAGTAATGCTAAAACAAAGAGTAATAAATACAGTCTCTTTTTGAATGTTTCTGCCTTTGCTAATGCTTTAATCTCTTTCTTTTCTAATTCTAATCCGAGTTTTTCTTGTTCAAATTCATGGGTTAATTCCAGTTCTTGAATTTTTTTTATGTTTTCAATATTAAAAAGAGAATCTGAGGTCCTATTAAATAGTCTATAATAATTATACGCTTCTTTATAATTTTCAAGTTTAGCATACAAAAAGCTTTTTCTTAAATAGACTTTAGAAATTCGTCCTTTTAGCCCTTCTGCTTTGGATATACTAAGGGAGCTATCTGCATACTTCATTGCAGTTTCATACTGTTTTAAATCCTTATAAACTGTAGAGATGTTATATAGATTGTTAGCTGTAGAAATAACGCTTCCCTTTTTTTTATAATAGGCATTACTTTCAAAATAAATCTCTAATGCTTCTTCATACTTCTTGTCTATTCTGTAAAGGTTTGCTATGTTGTTTTTTGCACGGTATATATCTTCTTCCTTATCAATAGAAGTAAACAAGGCTATTGCTTTGTTGTAACACCATAATGCAGAATCTCTTTTTTTAATTCCTTTATAAGATACTCCCATCATATTATAACTACTCGCAATTTCGTAGGTTTGATTTCCTAAACGAGTTTTAATGGCAATAGACTTTTGATAGAATGGAATGGACTTTCTGTAGTCTTTATTATAACGATGCACCATTCCCATATTATGAAGTAAACTGGAAATGTTTATAGAATCTTTTAGTTGCTCGTATATCGTTTTAGATTTAAAGTAATTATCTAAACTTTGAACATGATGTCCTTCTCTTCGGGCAATAATCCCTTTTAATGAATAAGCATTTGCAAGGGCGTTTAAGTTGTTTTTGTTTTCTTCCTTTTGAAGTATCGAGAATGCATCATGAATTAAGAATCTAGCCTTGCTGAAGTTTTTATCCAAATGATATTCTCCTAATGCTAGCATTGCTTTTACTTTAATAGAGTCTACAGTAGACTCCTTATATGTCTTATCAAGCTGCACTAAATCAAGATCAGATTCCTGTGCTTGTAGCTTTAAGAGCATTAAAAAAGCAAATAAAATGCAAATTTCTTTTTTCATGCCCCTAAAGATAGATGTTCTTTTAGAAGTAATCTTTTCTATTAAAAATATATTTTAAATTATAATAAAAAAGGAGGCTTTTTACAGCCTCCTTCACATTCTCTATAGTACCTCACTAAGAACCTACTTAATTATCAATTTTTGTACTATAGTGTCTTTATTAGATTGAATATTTAAGAAATACATTCCTTTTGCCAAATCACTCGTTTGGATGAGTTGTGAGCTTTGGAAGTTTTCTAAAGAAACGATACGAATTACTTTTCCATTCATATCTATAATGGTTAGCTTTTGTAACTGAGCTTGTCCTACATATCCTAGTGTTACCTGATTTGTAGCTGGGTTAGGGTAGAGGGTTACGCTTTCGCGAAAGCTAAATTCGTCTGTACTTAATACATCACGTTTTTGGAATATCACGGTAAAACGTTCTGGCTGAATACCGCTTGTTGCTGTAAATGAATATCTACCCTCATTTAGATTCGTTGTGGTATTGGTAAGGTTATCTATTAAATACATCGTTGCATTTTCAATACCTACTCCTTCCAAATGATCGATACTAATCGCATAACTCTCCTCGGTTTCTACCGAAGTTGCAAATCCTAAGCTAATTTCTATCTCCGTATCAAAAGCTTCTCTTCCTTGAATCGAAAGTTGTTCTCCCGTTTCTAAAGTGGTGAATAAAGAGATAAATGTTCCTAAACGCGGACTGTCATATCCAGGATCAAATCCAGGTGTTGCATTAGGTGTAAAGCCAATTCCTGTTTGCGAAGTTGCTTCTTCATACGCTTCTGTAGTAAGGTTTAACCAAATTCTATCGATGTCACTATTTTCAGCATTTCTAAACCCATCGTTATTTCCAGTAACGCGAATACTGTTGGTAAATACCACAGGCGTATTAGCACCCGCTTCTGTTTGTGCTGCTTTGATTCCAAATCCTTGTCCAGAAGCCATGAATTGTCCAGGCGCTGCTCCTCCATTCACGGCAGCCACTCCCAAGAGTGCATTACGAACTGAGATATCATTCATAGAGAAGTTACTGGTTCCAAATCCTGGTAAGTCACTTGTAGGATTGGTTAAGTGATCCCAATAGTATACTTCATTGACCGCATCATTGGCATTGATAAAAGCCTCCACATCAATAGCCGATGCATATGGATTTCCAAGAAGGTTATAGTTATTAATTGTCGCAGGACCATTATAGTTAATAGGCACGGTAATGGTTCCTGAATTTAAGGTCCCTGGATTCATAGCATTTTGTGTATAGGTAATGGTATAGGCACCATCCCCTACATTAGGAGCTGGTTGAGGGAATACGAGTTGTCCAATACCTGCATCAGGCAATGCTGTACTTCCTGAGACAGGGAGTAAATAATCATTATCATCATCAAGGAAATTTTCAGCACCCATAAATTCTGGGAATGCCATTAAGTCAATATCAAAAGGTACAAAGTTACTTGGGATGATACTAAATACGGCTCTCGAATTTCCATAGGCTCTATCTCTAGCTTCGGCAGTCACAGGACTACTCATGGCCACAAAGTTACGATCATCAAGGGTAGGAGTGGTCTTCGCTACAGAGATCGATCCGTTGTTAATAGTCACGGCACTTTCATCGGTTTGTACCACACTCCCTTCATGAGCAACATCAAGCGTTCCATCTATGGTAAGATCACCCGTAGTTTGTACGTATCTTCCAGCAGTTACCGTTACAGTAGCACCTGAGTTAATGGTACACGAACAAGCGACAATATCAGCATCAACAGTAGAGGTATCATAATTACTATCAATCACAGCATTCGTCATACTATCAGGAGCACCATTATCCCATCCCATAGCTGTATAGGTAGTTACTGGCAATCCGGCACATAGAGGAGGATCAGGAATAGTACAGTCGGGTGTATAATTTAGGATTTGATTTCCTGCTTCATTGATACAATCGGCATTGACGAAGGTAAATCCAACAAGGGGATCAAACGGACCACAAGCGGTGAAGAATTGATCATCAAAAGGATTGGTCGCATCAAAACACAGATCAGGAGATACAGCGGAAGCACCATCTAAGAATTGTAATCTTACATGAACTAATACCGTAGGAGTGTTAGCTACAATATTGTTCCCAATCATTCCTCCACTTCCATTCTGTTGCCAGATGAAAGATACTTTAGAGGTGGTGGCATCATTAATAAAAAAGGAGTTATAATGCACTCCCAAAGGAATGATGGTGCCTGGGGCCACTTCCACTGTTGTTACACCTCCTAAGATAGTTGTTTCTGGTCGCTCAAAAGTGATGGCTCCAGCGCCATTAACGAGCTCTCCAAAGGCAGTTGTATTATAATCTAAGAAGAATTGTCCTGATCCTTGCGAATAGGTTATATCACTTGTGATCATGACATCTATTTCATAGAAGTCGTTCATGCCATCATTAGTGATTTGAGGATTTTCAAAAGAGAGCTCGATGTTTTGAGCATTGATAGTCAGACCTCCTAGAAGCATAACTATATATAGAGTGATTTGTTTCATTGATAATTGATTAAGTAGATTTTTAAAATTGCTGGATACGTCCAGCATTGGGTTGAATAATTAATGCGATATCGGTATTGAGAATATTTCCATCCATATCGGCATCGGCACCAGTATAGGCGTTGATACTTCCAGAAACAGCAAGCGCATTGGCTACATCTGTATTGAGAATACTCCCATCAGAATTAACATCACCCGCATACATGGCAAAGATGCCATTACCCATATCTCTAAGAGCCAACGCTCCTCCAGTCACAGCGTTCATATCTGTACTGAGGTCTAGATTTGTTACAGTTTCTGAAAGTGAAACAGTGCTTGCTGTAAGAATACCCAGATGATTACGATGCCTAATAGCTACATAATAATTCCCTGATGCTCTATTTATTGCCACTGGAGAAGTACCATCGATAGCAACAATATCTCCATCACGTTGCAATAAAGCCGATTGCGATACCAACACATTAGAAACATCATTTTCATCTCTAAGTTCAATGACTATCCAATCTACAATGGCATTTGCTCCTGTCGTAGTAAAAACGGAAGGATCACAAGTAGTACTGTCATACGGACTTGTTGTTGGAATAAGTATGGAACTAGCAATACGTAAATCATCTCGCATCAATAATTCTTCTCCTGTATTTGGATTTGTATAGGCTCCTTGTAAGAATACAATAGGATGTATACGTATACTTATAAGTTGAGGCACAATAAAACCTTCAGAAACAGAAAGTGTGGCAGTACTACGTTCTGCTACTTGTACTTCTCCAATAGTATATAAAATACTGATATTTCCAGCAGCGGTGCTAGCACCGCCACTATCAATACTAAAACGGTCAATGGTCTGAGCAAATACATTGCTCATGAATACTAGTGAGATAAAAATGAATGCTTTTTTCATTGGTTATTTTGTTCAAGTTGTACAATACGTTCTTGTAATTTTGCGATAGCCATCGTTTGTTGTGATAGCAGATCTATTTTTTTGTTTTGCTGGTCAATTAGTTGTTGTTGCTCTTGAATAGCTTTGATGAGTACAGGAATTAAATCGTTATAATAGACGCCTAATCTGTCCAATTTCTTTTTTTCAAGAGTTGCATCTTCGTCATCACTAGTAGTTGCATATTCGTGTGTTTTTACTACTTCAGGAATAATTTCTAATACATCTTGAGCAATCAACCCGAGTTTTTCTCCTTGTTCTGGTTTTGCTTTCCAGCGAAAGCGAACTGGATTGAGGTCTAAAATTTCGCGTAAGCCATAATTTAATTGTTGAATATCTCTTTTTTCTCTACGATCAGATGTGTTTATCGTACCATCGGTTGCCCAAACAGCTCTCCATCGCAAAGCCGAACTACCTAATTGAAAACTATCATCCGTATCAGGAAATAAACTAGTGTTCCATTCCAATCGATTAGATCCTGTGTCTTCTACTGTTTCAGAACCAATACGCAAACGACCATTGGCAACATGTAAGCGTTCTTGTGGATTTGAAGTACCTATACCGGTATTTCCATTTTTAAGAACCGTAACAGCATTTCCTTGCACAGGGCCAGGACTATTACCTATTTCAAATAAAGGGTCAGTAAGAACCCAGCTATCAGGATCTCCTCCTCCTATATTTCCAGTGCCAAAAGCAGTAGACATAAATGCATCTGTGCGTAAGCTTATGCCCGAGACAAATGAGGTTATACCAGCGGCTACATTACCTGTTCCAAAAGCTACCGCGCCAGCACCAGATGTTATATTGTTTTCTCCTCCAACAAAAGAGGATGACCCAGAAGCTCTATTGTTAAATCCAATAGCGAAGGCATATTGTCCAGTCGCTCCATTCACTAATCCATTACTGGTAGATCTGCTTAGATCTACAGCTCCAAAACCAATAGACCCATAAAAGTTAGGATTGCTATCTACTAAACGCCAACCGATACCATCTCCTTCATCAATAGCTTCTAATCCATTTACATTTTTGGCAGTTTGTGCACTGATAGCATAAGGAACTGCTAGAAATTGAGTAGTTCCTAAATCAACAAGGCCATTACCAGAATTAACCTGTACGTTTAAAAAATGAGTGTCAGATGCCCAATTTATAGATGCATAGGTTCCATTGAGTACTGTCCCTTCTCCAATATTTAGAAATATAAGACCATTAGCATCTGTTGTAGGTGTGTGGAGTTCTGAGTAAACCAGTGTCTGGTCGTCACTTTGTAAAATTCCAAATTGGATGACAATCAATAGATCCGACAAGGGGATTCCTTGATCATCTTTGATGATTGCCTTATAGCTCATACTGTTTTGGGCGTGAACACCTACGTAAAAACAGAAAATGAGTATGAAAAATATCTTAGTCCTCATACTCTTTATTTTGTGATTGTATGGAAAGCAATTCGTGTATCTGAGCTTGTAAATCGGCCATGACAGCCTTGTTTTCTTGTTGGTCTATTTGATAGCTTTTAATAAGTTGTTGTTGTTCTAATTGAAGATTTTGAATAACTTCTTGCTGCTCCTGAATCGCTTTAACTAAAACAGGAATTAAATCGGTGTAATACACACCTAATCTGTCCAATTCCTTTTTTTCGCGGGTTGCATCTTCGTCATCGCCAGTAGTTACATATTCGTGTGTTTTTACTACTTCAGGAATGATTTCTAGTAGATCTTGAGCAATCAATCCAAGTTTTTCTCCTTGTTCGGGTTTTGCTTTCCAGCGAAAGCGAACAGGATTGAGGTCTAAAATTTCGCGTAAGCCATAATTTAATTGTTGGATATCTCTTTTTTCTCTACGATCTGAGGTGTTTATCGTACCATCGGTTGCCCAAACTGCTTCCCATCGCAATGCAGAACCACCTAATTGAAAACTGTCATCGGTATCAGGGAAGAGTCCACAGTTCCATTCCAACCGATTAGATCCGGTATCTTCTACGGTTTCAGTACCGATTCGTAAACGACCATTAGCTATATGAAGACGCTCTTGAGGAACTGAGGTACCTATACCCGTATTACCATTTTTAAGAATGGTGAAAGCATCACTTCGGCTTAACGAACCTGTTCCATTTCCAATAACAAAAAGGCGATCAAGACTGACAAAGTTTGTAGTTGATAAAGGAGTATACTCGGTATTATAGGTGCCCATTACAGTTTCTCTATAAGAAGGAGCTCTTGTTCCTGAACCAAAAGCCATAGCATAATTCCCAGAAGCATTGGATATTGTGGCTAGTGCTATAGCGCCTTCGCCACTAGCTACAGATGAAGTCCCAATAGCGATTGCCTGTATTCCCGATGCTTGTGTCTCAAATCCTAAGGCTGTAGAGCGATCTCCTAAGGCTTGTGAAAAGTTACCCATTGCCGTAGTTGTAGCACCAGAAGCTTCTGTAAACCTACCAGAAGCAAACGATTGAACTCCAGTAGCCTCACTTTCTTCTCCTACTTGTAATGCGCCATTTTTATAAAGTATTAAAGCATCTGAAGTGTTATTTGCAGCCGTACCATTTCCGACTACCAGAAGACGATCATTTGCATTAAAATTTGTAGTAGAGACAGGCGTATAACTTGTGTTGTAGCGACCTAATGCAGTTTCTGCAAAAGAGCGAGCATTGACAATAGAACCTATAGCGACAGCTTGATCTCCAGAAGCCGTAGTCACATTTCCCATAGCTGTAGATCGTTCTCCTCCTGCAAAAGTTTGTACACCAATGGATGTAGCTCCATCTCCTTGTGCTGTAGCGCTACTTCCTATAGCTACTGCACTTAAGCCTTCAGCTAAAGCTTCATTTCCCAAAGCTATAGATGCAAGCCCAGAAGCTGTAGTCTCAAAACCACCAGCAATAGCAAAGCTCTCTGCCCTTGTTCTAAAACCTAAAGCAACAGCATTTGTACCTAACGCTCCAAATTCAGCAGCATTACTATCCGACTGACTCAAGTCAACAGCGCCAGAACCAATATCTCCAAAAAAATCAGGATTTCTTCCTACCAAGCGCCATCCTGTTGAACCACCCTCAGTAATAGATTCCAAGCCATTTACGTTTTGAGCAGTTTGTGCACTGATAGCGTAGGGAACTGTTAGAAATTGAGTGGTCCCTAGATCTGTTAGTCCACCGCCAGAATTCACTTGGACATTTAAGAAATGAGTATCTGAAGCCCAATCAATAGCTGTATAGTCACCACTTAATACTGTCCCTTCTCCAATATTGAGTATGATCAATCCATTGGTATCCGTAGTAGGGGTGTGGTTTTCCGAATATACTATTGTTTGATCATCTCCTTCTAGAATACTGAATTGGATGACAATTAGTTGATTAGATAATGGCGTTCCTTGATTATCATTAATGACCGCTTTATAGTTGATATTATTTTGCGCCTGACTTATCAGACACATAAAAAAGCCAACTACTACTAAGAGTGTATTATTTTTCATAAGTTTTATTTTGTAATAGTTCAGAAAGCTGATTCATTTGTGATTGTAAATCGGCGATGGCAGCTTTGTTTTGCTGTTGTTCGCTTTTATAAGATTGGATGATTTCTTGTTGTTCTTGGATAGCTTTGACGAGTACAGGAATCAAATCGGTGTAGTATACGCCCAGCCTGTCCAATTCCTTTTTTTCAAGGGTTGCATATTCGCCCTCCCCAACGGTCACATATTCATGTGTTTTAACTACTTCAGGGATAATTTCTAATAAATCCTGAGCAATCAAGCCTAGTTTTTCTCCTTGTTCGGGTTTTGCTTTCCAGCGAAAGCTTACTGGGTTGAGGTCTAAAATTTCGCGTAAGCCATAATTTAATTGTTGGATATCTTTTTTCTCTCTACGATCTGAGGTATTTATCGTACCATCAGTTGCCCAAACCGCTTCCCATCGTAGGGCAGAACCGCCTAGTTGAAAACTATTATCGGTGTCTGGAAAGAGACCGCAATTCCATTCTAATCGATTAGAACCAGTATCTTCAACGGTTTCAGTACCGATACGCAAACGACCATTGGCAATATGTAAACGTTCTTGAGGTTCACTAGTGCCAATTCCTGTATTTCCATTTTTAAGGACCGTGATTGCGTTATCTCGATCAGAAACACTTGTACCATTTCCCACTACAAATAGTCGATCTGTACCTGCTATACCAGAGGCAGAAGATGCGTATAGGTCATTATAACGTCCAATCACAAATTCAGAATTTGAAAATGCAATAGCACTAGTACCCATGGAAAAAGAATGATCTCCGAAAGATTGAGAATTAGTACCTAAAGCAACCGAGTTCTCTGCATTTGCAATATTATTATCTCCACCTGCCATTGCATGATTTCCAGCAGCATTACTCTGCAATCCAAAGGTGAAAGATCGTGCACCACCAGCACTTGTCAAAGAACCTGTAGCAAACGATGCAAACCCTGAGGCTGTCGTACCACTACCAAAAGCAGCAGCATTAGTACTAGTAGCTGAGGTACTCGCTCCTGCAGCAAAAGATGAGCTCCCCGAAGCTTCCGTAAAAGCGCCCATAGCAACAGCTCCTGCTTGCGTTGCCGTTGTGCTTAGACCTGTGGTAAAAGACGCTGCACCAGACGCTGTTGTCGTAGATCCAAAGGCAACAGAAGTTTGACCACTGGCAATGGTGCCGCTTCCTGCAGACAAGCTATATACACCATTAGAGGTAGTTTCATTCCCTAAAGCGACAGCCAATTCTCCTGTACTACCATTAGCACTCACCACAGAGTTATCCATAGTGATATTTCCATTTTTATAGATGGTTAATGCATTATTATCCGAACTACCTATGGGTTGTCCATTTCCTATTTCAAAAAGCGGATCGGTAGATACCCAAGCAGCAGGGTTCCCACCTCCTACGTTTCCACGTCCAAAAGCTACCGAAAGAAAACTATCTGTATGTAATCCTATTCCTTGTGCAAAAGAAACAGTTCCTATAGCATCACTGTTACTACCAAAAACAACAGCACCACCACCAGAAGCCGTATTGGACCCTCCCGCTGCAAATGAAGAAGACCCAGATGCTACATTATTAAGCCCTATAGCGGTTGCATTGGTGTTGGATGCAATATTATTACTACCCATGACTACTGCATTGGTTCCAGATGCTCTATTTGATTGTCCCATAGCAACAGCACGAGGTGCCGTTGCTATTGTATTTACACCTGTTGCAAAAGAATGTTCTCCTGTTGCACCATAGGGAAATATAAGCACAGCGCCATTGGCATCAGAAACACTCAAATCAATGGCATTTAATCCAATGGCACCATATCCTTCATCAGCATCAGTGCCTATATTGCTTAATCGCCATCCAATACCATTTCCTTCATCTAACTCCTCTAGACCTGTGACGTTTTGCGCTGTTTGTGCATGTAACGCATAAGGGACAGATAGAAACTGAGTGGTTCCCATATCTACGAGTCCGCCTCCAGTATTGATTTGTACGTTTAAAAAGTGATCGGTTGTAGCCCAATCAATCATTGTATAATCTCCGCTTAATACTGTTCCTTCGCCAATGTTTAGAATGACAAGTCCGTTGGCATCTGTAGTAGGAGTATGACTCTCTGAATAGACATTTGTAGTGCCTTCTAGAATCGTAAACTGAATAATAACGAGATCATTTGCTAGAATGGCACCTGTATTATCTCTAATAATGGCTTTATAATTAATAGACTGTGATTGTGCTATTCCTATATAAAATGGAAGTACGCAAAAACAGAAAAACAACAATTTTTGAAAAGTCTTCATATGTGCAATGGATTCATTTATCTATTGGTGTTATTGGTTTTAGAAAGTAAACATCAGGATTTGCTATTTTTTATTTTTTATTTATAAGTAGTTGTTTATTAGGTGATAATGGGTGTTAGTATTGAGGTAGTTGTCCCCTTTTTTATAGGCATCAATTCTTTTTTATACTTTTAATAACATAAAATGTTTACCTCGGCTTCCGAAATACACTAATATGAAAAAGCAACGCCTTATTACTGGATTAAAAGAAGATCGACCAGAAGCATTACGCGACATATACCTTGCCCACCGCAAGGCTTTTCTGCGTTATTCAAAAAAATACCCTATCACAGCATCTATGGCTGAAGATGTGTATCAGGATGCGATTATTATTTTAAGAGATAATGCACGTCAAGGGAAATTGGATCATCTAAAAAGCGAACTCAGAACCTATCTTTTTAGTATTGGGAAGTATTTGATTTACACACACCTACGTAAACAGAAAAAAGTACATCTGGTAGAAGACTTTTCAACCATGTATAATGAGCAAACACTCATGACCGAAATTGTGGAAGCTACGATTCCTGATGGAGAACAAAAACATCAAATGCATGTTGCATTAGAACAATTAGGAGGAAAATGTAGAGAAATCTTGTATTTGTTTTATTACCGTGGTTTCAGTTTAGATGAAATTGTCGATACTTTAGGATATAGTAGTAAGGATGTAGCAAAAAGTCAGAAATCCAGATGCCTTAAAAGTTTAAAAGCACTCGTAAAATTCCCCAGTTATGGATAAAGAAGTATTAATTCAGAAATATTTGCAGGGAACGCTCAACCAAGAAGAAGAAGCGTTGTTACAGGAGTATATAGAGAAAGATACTTCTTTTGCAGATGATATACCCTTTTATGAAGAGCTTAATTACGCTTTCGCGAAAGCGGACTATGATACAACAAAAACGCAGTTACGTTCTTTTTATAAAGAAGAAAGACGATCTACATGGAGAAAATGGTCTATAGCTGCTACCTTCTTAATTCTTATTGGATTGAGTAGTGTATGGTATTTAAAAAGTACCTCTTCTACAGAATCACTCTATGCTCAATATTTTGAACCGTATAAAAATATTGTACAACCTATCGTTAGAGGAGAAGCGGTGAAAACAACAAAAGAACTAGCCTTTAAAGCCTATGATGAACAAAATTATAAGAAGGCTATTGTGCATTTTGATGACTTATTAAGTGCTACTTCAGAACCTATTATTGAATTTTACAAAGCAAATGCTCAACTACAATTAGGAGAAACAGAAACAGCTATTTTGACCCTAGAATCTCGTATTAAAAAAACGGATACGATGTATGCGGAAGCTCAGTGGTATTTAGCTTTAAGTTATTTAAAGTTAAATGATAAAAAGAAAGCTGAAACATATTTGAAGAGCTTACTTCAAACCAATATTCCCTTTAAGAGTAATGAGGCACAGTTACTTCTTGATCAATTGTAATAATGGCTTTTTAAAGAGAAGTAGGAGAATGAAAACACCTCCTAGAATGAGGCCCCATTTTTTCCAAGGGAATTCTTGATGTTGTATCGTTTTAGGATTTCCAGAAATCACAAAACCAGACCAATAATAAGGGTGCTGTAAAGCTGGATAGTCTTTTTGAGAATTTATATACGCCAGTTTCGCTTGACGTAATGCTTCATCTTTAGGCATGCCTTTATGAAGATAGTTATAGAAACCCGCCATAATCGTAGTGGTTTCTGTATCTGGTACTTTCCATAAACTCATGACGGTACTTGCCGCGCCAGCATGCGTAAAAGCATTTGCCATACTTTGTACTCCTTTCCCTTTAATTTCTTTCCCAATACCGGTTTCACATGCACTTAATGTTACTAAATCTGCATTGAGATTTAGGTTATAAATTTCGGGTAATGTCAAGCTTGTTTTTGTTGGATCTAACGATGCTTCTTCATAAAACTGAATTGTACTTAGTAACGGATCTTCTGTATTTGCTATGGCATGTGTAGCCAAATGGATAATGGAAGAAGTGGCTAGCTGATCAAGAAACACATTTTTTGTTGCTTGTTGATCTAGGTAGGTTGTATGATTAAAATAAGGGGTGATGGCATTTATTTCATCAGCACTTTTTGCAAGGCGGTTATTAAAAATACCTTCGTGTGTCGCAAAGGGAGCCATGAGTAATGCTTTCTCAGATTGTGATGTTTCTTTTGTAGGTAGTGCTGTGGTGATATGTATGATACTAGTTTTATCTAATAGATACTGTTTCTCTCCTGCTATCCATAAAGAAGACATAGGAATAAGATGTAATTTATCATCTAGTAATACAGCTGTTTTTAAATCAGGTTGTATGTATTTTTCTAAGAGTTTTTCATATATAAGTTGATGTGCTTTATGATTTCTTATAGTATCTATTTTACGAACTTCAGTACTCACTATATCAATAGCTTCTTCTAACTGTGTTGTAAGTGGTATTTTATCAAAATGTTGTATCGTGTTATTTTCGTGTAGTACATAGATAGCTTCTTGTCCCCAGAAATAGTATATTTTATTATATCCTTGGTACGTGGTTCTACTGTTTTTAATAAATGGAATGGAATCAATATCCTTGCGTTGTTGCGCATCTTTAAGTTCATTAAGAATTGTAACATATTGACTTTGTAGTCGTAATTCTAAAGCACTATCAAAAGTTTTTTGGTCTTTATTGGTTTGCCATTCTTGTTGGTATAATTGCATCAAATTACCATATACATTCTTGAACTGTGTCTCATCTAGAAAAGCATCTTCATCACTCAATTTGCCCATCCGTTTAATCAATTCATGCGCAGTAGTATAGGATTGTTTTTTGGTTTTTAAATAGCTGTTGTTTTTTGTTTTTGCATATAATTTTTCAGCGAGTTGCGCTTTAAATAATAGATTATCTAGCAATATGTTTTTATGCGCTTTTTTAATATTATCTAGGTCTAGAGGCATGTGAAATGCCGTGGTGTCACGTTGTGTTTGAGTATTTACTGTAAGTGCTTCTTCACTGTAATATTGGGCATTTTTATAATCATTAAGATTCAAATAGTATTTCGCTAGTTTAATTAGAAGTGCAGCTCTTTCTACATTTCTGATTTCTAGAGATTCTTGCAATGCTTTTGTACTGAGTAACTCGTTGATTGCTTCCTGATGATTTCCTTGGAAATTATGAATGTCAGCAATACGTTCGCTTAAAAACCATTCATAAAAATGGGATTTAAATTTGTCGGTATTTCGGAGTTTTTTTAATGCCAAAGACTGTTTCATGGCTTTATCATAGAGGCTATTTTTTATTAAATAATCTATATGGTAAGAATAAAAATCATAGACAAAGAATGCTGGTTGTGACTGTGCATACTTCTTAGCTTCAAATTCTTCAACCATTTCTATAATCTTCTGATGCTGATTGGTAAGTGTATAGGTTTTAAAAAGCCCTCCATAACTTAAATAAAAGGGGAGTTCATGTCTTCTAGCTTTTTCTAATGATTGGCTATAGAAATTTTCAGCTTTTTTATAATTGTATTGACGCTCTTCTGTTTTTCCCATTCTATATAAAATGGACATATAGAAAGCTTGGTATTCAGGGTCTTTAATGAGGTGTTCTCCTTGAAGTAAACTTAATGCTTTTGAACCATAATAATGAGCAACAGTAGACTGGTTATTAAGACTCGCATTGGTACTTAATGCGGCATATAATTTTACCTTTGTCATACTAGGTTTTTCTAGTTTCTTTTCAAAAGATAATGCTTGATATAGGGGTGTGCTCCATTCAGATATTGGTTTTAAAAAATGAAAACATCGATACTCTAGCAATTTTGTTTCGATTATTTCTTCCGGAAATGCCAATTTTTGGTATAGAGAATCTGCTTTATAAATTAGCGGAAGCGCTGTTTCTGTATCTCTAGATTGTAATGCTTCTTTTGCTTGCGCGAAATAATGATTTGCTGTTTCTTTTTCAGAAGAAGGTGTATTCTGAGCGTTGAGAATGCCTACATTCCAGATACATGCTAGAATGCATACAAAAGAAAAAAGTATGCGTCTCTTTAGAAATGAGATGTACATATTCAAGAAAGGAGGTTCTTATGTTAGTGTTTACTAATATACGAATACCAGCTATCTTAGAAGTTTATGCTAGTTCCTTTAATTTTTCTTGAAGTACCTTAATCTGATCACGTAGTTTAGCAGCTTGCATAAAGTCCAATTCTTTAGCCGCAGCTTCCATAGCTTTTCGGGTATCTCTAATGCTTTTTTCTATTTCTGGTTTGGTTTGATAAGTTGCGGCATCTTCAGCAGCGAGATCAATAAGGTTTTGCGCTTCTACAGTATAGGTTGCTTTTCGCGTAAGCGCATTATCTAAACTCTTTTTAATTGCTTGCGGTTTGAGTCCGTGAGCATCGTTATATGCAATCTGTTTAGTTCTACGATAATCACTGCCATCTATGGTTTCTTGCATACTTCTAGTGATCTTATCTGCATACATAATAGCTTTCCCATTTACGTTACGAGCAGCACGCCCTATGGTTTGTGTCAGCGAACGCTTGCTGCGTAAAAACCCTTCTTTATCTGCGTCAAGTATCGCCACCAATGAAACTTCGGGTAAATCAAGACCTTCACGCAATAAGTTAACTCCCACCAATACATCATAGAGCCCTTTACGAAGATCTTGCATAATCTCAACACGTTCTAAGGTATCTACATCTGAGTGAATATATCGTGTACGGATATCAATACGAACAAGGTATTTGGTCAATTCTTCAGCCATTCGTTTGGTCAATGTTGTGACCAATACACGCTCATCACGCTCTACTACTTTATTAATCTCTTCGATGAGGTCATCTATTTGATTGAGACTTGGACGTACTTCTACCACAGGATCTAAAAGTCCTGTAGGCCGAATGATTTGTTCTACATAGGCGCCTTCCGATTTTTGTAATTCATAATCAGCAGGAGTTGCAGAGACATAGATCACTTGATTTTGAAGTAGTTCCCATTCTTCAAACTTTAACGGTCTATTATCCATAGCTGCAGGGAGTCTGAACCCATATTCGACGAGATTTTCTTTACGACTTCTATCACCTCCATACATCGCACTTACTTGAGAAACGGTTACATGACTTTCATCTACCACCATTAGATAGTCTTCTGGGAAGTAGTCTAGTAAACAGAATGGACGCGTGCCTGGTTCTCTTCCATCCAGATAGCGAGAGTAATTCTCTATTCCAGAACAATACCCAAGTTCGCGAATCATCTCCAAGTCAAAATTAGTCCGTTCGTCCAGTCGTTTGGCTTCTAAGTGTCTTCCTATTTCTTTAAAATAATCAACCTGTTTTACAAGATCTTCTCCTATTTGATTAATAGCTCCCTGAAGTACTTCAGGAGAGGTCACAAACATATTTGCAGGGTAAATACGAAGCTGTTCGTATTTTTCAATCACCTCACTTGTTTTAGGGTCAAAAGCTTCTATCTCTTCAATCTCATCTCCAAAAAAATGAACTCTAAATGCAATATCTGCATACCCAGGAAAGATCTCAACAATATCTCCTTTGATTCTAAAATTACCACGTCCAAACTCCATTTCCGTACGGCTATAAAGACCTTGTACAAGCTGTTTTAATAACATGGTACGCGCAATAATCTGATCGCGTTTGATCTCAATGACATTTTTCTGAAATTCGGCGGGGTTTCCAATACCATATAAACAAGAAACTGAAGCCACTACCAGTACATCGCGCCTTCCAGAAAGTAGGGAAGAGGTGGTGCTCAATCGCATTTTCTCAATCTCATCATTAATAGAAAGATCTTTCTCTATGTATACACCCGATGAAGGAATAAATGCTTCAGGTTGATAGTAATCGTAATACGAGACAAAATACTCTACCGCATTCTCTGGAAAAAAAGCCTTAAACTCACTGTATAACTGTGCTGCAAGTGTCTTATTATGTGCTAAAACTAAGGTAGGTTTTTGAACATGTTCAATCACATTTGCAACAGTAAATGTCTTTCCACTACCTGTAACTCCAAGTAATGTTTGATAGGTTTCTTGCGCTTCAAGACCTTCTACAAGAGATTTGATAGCAGTAGGTTGATCTCCAGTAGGTTTAAAGTCGGATTGTAGTTTGAATTTCATAGATACAGTAGCTATGCTAAATTAAGGCTTTTTACGCTTTCGCGAAAGCGTAATTAGACATAAAACATTAGGAATCTTGCATCGTATATATAAAAGTAAAACGGGCTCAGCCCGTTTTACAAGTTTAGTGTATATGGAATTCAAAATAGTATTTTATATAAAGATTGTCAGGTCAATCTTATAGTGATGTAAAATCAAATCTATAGTGTATCACGTACTATCTGAAATTGTATACTACGAATATAGTTTCCCTTAAGTGGTTTATGGTGAGTGCCGATAAATCATTACTTATAGACAATTTACGAGCATATACATGTGTTTTTTAAAGCTATTGAAAAAGAAATGTTTAGCTATGTCTTATGAGTGTTAATCAATTTTGATACTATTTTTTGCAATTCATCCTAAAAAAATAACAGTTGGGTGACTCTTACTTTTTAAGAATACTAGATTATATCATCTTTACATCGTAATTTTAAAACACAGGAATCATGAACGATATACACCAACAACATAAATATGACAGAGCAAAAGCATATGTAGCTGAAATAAAAGAATTTTATACGCACTTAATCGTATACTTATTTATGGTGCCTACATTTATTGTTATTAATTATTATACCACTTCATTTTTTTGGGCCATATTTCCAATAGCAGGATGGGGTATAGGCGTGTTGTGTCATGCATTTCAAACTTTTGGATGGAGCCCTTTATTTAATAAAGATTGGGAGAAGCGTAAAATAGAAGAATTATTACGTGATGATGAATTTTAAAAATGGAAACTATGGAATATCAAGAAGATAAATACGCAAGAGCGAGAGCACGTGTAGCAGCACTTAGAAAGTTTTACGGTAAATTAGGAAGTTTCCTTTTATTTGGGATTATATTCTTAGGATTTAATTATTATTCAAATGGATTACGATACCCTTGGTTTTTATGGATTATTGGATTTTGGGGATTAGGCATCGTGATAGAAGCATTTAAACTCTTCGGAACAGACTTATTTTTAGGTAGAAACTGGGAGCAACGTAAAATTCGCGAGCAAATGGAAAAGGAAAATAGAAATAGTCAAAATTGGTTCTAATGGCAGCTATAGATCAGGAAAAATACGAACGTGTAAAAAAACAAGTTGAAAATGAAAAAATATGGTATTCACACCTTTTCATTTATATCACTGTAAATATACTATTGCAATTATTTTATGCAGGCATTTTTGATGACGGAGAGTTTACGCAGTATATTCCATGGTGGGTACGTTTTACGACCCCATTTTTCTGGGGACTTAATGTCTTTGTACACTGGTTATATGCATTTAAAAAAGTACGTTTCACAAATTTTTACAATAGATGGGAAGAGCGTAAAATCAGAGAGTACATGGAAGAGGAAGAAGAGGATTTTATACGTACGATTAGAAAATAAAAGAGGACAATTAAAAAGTAAAAGAAGATGGCAGCTGTAGATCAAGAAAAATTACAACGAGCAAAAAAACAAATAGCAGATGAAAAAGGATGGTATTCACACCTCTTTATCTACTTAGTGATTAATACACTATTACAGTTATTTTATTTTGGACTATTTGATGATGGTAGCATTACTGGATACATGCCTTGGTGGGTTCATTTTACAACTCCTTTTTTCTGGGGTATTGGATTATTGGGGCATTGGATTAAAGTATTTAAGAAAGTTAGTTCTCTAAAATTTTATAAGGAATGGGAAGCTCGTAAAATAAAGCAGTTTATGGAGGAAGAGGAAGAAGATTTTTCTCATGTCATCAAAAAGAGGTCTTCAAAAAATAAGTAATGAAAAGTATTTCAAAATGAATCATAGAGACGAAGAAAAATACGAACGCGTCAAAAAACAAATACAAAATGAAAAAGGATGGTATTCACACTTATTTGCCTATATCTTTTTTTGTGCCGCAGAACAATTGTTTTATGCAGGTGTTTTTGATGGCGGAGAGTTTACCTCTTATATTCCATTTTGGGCACGGTTAATTACTCCCGTTTTATGGGGAATAGGTTTGTTGATGCATTGGTTATATGTATTTAAAAAAGTGCATTATAATAGTTTTTACAAAAAGTGGGAAGAACGTAAGATCCAAGAATATATGGAATCAGAAGAAGAAGATTCTGTAAGTAATAGTAAGAAATAACATAAATAATATCCTTTTTCAAGGGAATGAAAAGTAATAATCAATCAAAAAATAACATATTATGAAGTTGTATAGCACCATTGTCATCATTTGGTTTACATTTTTAGGAATTCAAGCACAAGAGTCTTTTGTGATAAAAAATGTGACGTTGTTTGATGGAGAAACCGTTATAGAGAATACCTCTGTACTTATAGAAGAAGGTATTGTCAAAAAAGTAGGGAAGGATATTCAAGGCGATCACAAAATAGTCGAAGGAAATGGAAGATTTTTAATGCCAGCACTTACCAATTGCCACGTACATTCATTTATGGTACCACAATTATATGAAGCTGCAAAAGCAGGTGTATTGAATTTATTAGACATGCATGGGCTAGAAACGATGCAACATTATATGACAAATATGCGTGATCAAGAAGGAACCGCACGTTTGTACAGAGCTGGGTATGCTGCAACAGCCCCTGGCGGTCATGGAACACAGTATGGTTTTGAAGTACCTACCTTAGAAAAACCTGAAGACGCAAAACAATGGATTGCCGATAGAGTAGAAGCTGGCGTAGATCATATTAAGATTATTGTAGAACCTTGGAAAACGACCATTTCTCATGAAATAGCAAAGGCACTTATAGAAGAAGCGCATGCACAAAATAAAGTGGCAGTGGCACATATTTCTAAAAAAGAAGATGCCTATAAAGTTTTGTCAAATGGTGCCGATGGTTTGGTGCACATCTGGGGAGATGGGCAATTACCACAAGAACAATTAGATGACTTAGTAAAAAATCAAAACTTTTTTGTTATCCCTACAGTATTAACCAATGTACTGGTACAGCCTCTTTTTTATGGAAAAACAGCAGAAGAAACAGCAAAAGTAGAAGAGGCATTATTAAAAGAAGTAAAGCGATTGTATGATGCTGGAATCCCTATTTTAGCAGGAACAGATCCTCCAAATGCAGAAATCAATATGGGAACCGATTTGTATAAAGAGCTTATCTTTTTTAGCAAAGCAGGAATTCCAGCTATAGATGTATTAAAAAGTGCTACTTCATTACCTGCAACAAAATTCAATATTGGAAATACAGGTTTTATCAAAGAAGGATATATCGCAGATATGTTATTACTCTCTAAAAGCCCTTTAGAGGCTATGGACCATATTTCTAGTATAGAAATGATATGGAAAGATGGAGTTATTATTAAATAAATAAGCTGTCTAAAACACAAATTAAACTATATTTATATAGTAAAGTATATGGGTGTTAAGTAATCTGTATACGCTTTCGCGAAAGCGAAATTAGAAGCACAAGATCAATAGTTTATAAAGGACTACTTGATATGGGCTTACACTTAAAATGAATTAATAAAACGTTTAGCATACCAATCATGATGAATGTACTGATTATAGAAGATGAAAAACCATCTGCAAGGAGATTAAATAGAATGCTCTCTGAGCTGGATGTAACCGTAAATGAGATGTTACATTCTGTAGAAGAAGCGGTAGCTTGGTTCAAAAGTAATGCACATCCAGATCTTATCTTTTTAGATATTCAACTATCGGACGGACTGTCTTTTGAAATTTTTGATCAAGTAGAAGTAAAAAGCGCTATTATTTTTACCACAGCATTTGATGAGTATGCTTTACAAGCTTTTAAGTTAAATAGTGTGGACTATCTTTTAAAACCAATAGATGATGAAGATTTAGAAAAAGCTGTCGCGAAATACAAAGAACGTATCCCAAAACAGCAAGATGTAGCACTGAATTTTGAGGACATTAAAAAGTTATTAGGTGTTACCGTTGTAGAGCGTGAATATAAAAGTCGTTTTACAACCAAGATTGGACAACATCTTAAAATGATTCCTGTAGATGAAATAGAGTGCTTTTACAGTGAAAACAAAGGGACGTATGCGGGAACTACCGAAGGAAGAAATTACCTATTAGATACAACTTTAGAAAATCTAGAAGATGAGCTAGAGCCTAAAACCTTTTTTAGAGTAAGTCGTAAATTTTATATAAATATCAATGCTATCAATGATATCATTTCCTATACCAACTCTCGATTACAAATCAAGCTCAATAACTGGAATGAGCAAGAAATTATTGTAAGTAGAGAACGTGTGAAGGATTTTAAAACATGGATTGATTGATGTGTATATGTTGAGGTACGTTACGCCGCTACTTTTACTATCGTGTGTAATCTAGGATCCTCCATTAGTTTTTTCTTTTTTCAAGATAATATCTGTCCGTGCCACAATCGGCATTTAAGACTTCAATTTCTTCATCTTGTGCTGTTATATATGAAATAAATTTATTTTCATAGGCAGTCCAATTGTCTCCATGTGGTGGATTTCTACAAGTTTCTACTAAACTAAAAAGTTGTTTTCCTTTTTGAATGATCATTCCTCCAGGTTTTGCTCCTATCGTTAGGAGTTTTACTCTTTCAGCAAGCGTTCCATGTATGTTTTCCAAATCTGTAAGTCCGTATTTGGAATCTGATTTTAATTGTTCAAAGTTGTTTTTTGCATTTTCAGAACTATTGTATGTGGCGGTAAATACAGTAAAATGTTCGTAATAATTGGGAGCTGTATTTTTTGGATACGTTTTGTTTGAATAGGCTACAATTTTTTCAAGTCCATTTGATTTGAATACTTCTAAACATTTAGGCCCTTCCAAAGCGGATACATCAAATACGTGGATTCTTATGTTCTCTCCCAAAACTTCTTGAGCAAAAAGCGCTACAGCCTCTGAATAATCTATAAAGACATTTGATGTTGTTTTTGTCTCTGTTGAAGATTCAATAATGGGTTTTGATTCTAATTCGGACTCTTGCTTTTCTTTTTGTCCATGACAAGCCAAAAGGAATATGCTTAAAACGGCTATTGTGTTTCTTATGAGTCTCATAATTATTGGTGTATCTTGTTACTTCCGAGTATTTATTTTTTTAAACTCCTGTTCGATAATCTAATCTGGATGGAATTGATCGTTTCGTTTGATTTCTATTTTTAAAGTTTACGCTCAAATTCTGCTAGTGTTATATTTTTTCGCCATTTAGAATATTCACCAATGGCTACTTTTTGATCGAAATCTACTTCTAAATAATCAACATCGCATACAAAGAAGTCATAGTCTCCAGCATTGCCTAGTTCAGAAGTGCTATTTATGATGTTAGGTGCAATTAAATAATAGCTTCCAATTTTAAGTTCGGAGATATAAGGTCTACATAAAAAACCATTATCACCCCATATTTTTATTCTTTTACGATGTTCTGTGCCTTTATATTTTTTGATGATTTCTACAGTTATTGAATAAGGTCTTTTTTCTCCATATCTATTTTCTATATCCAAATAATCTGAGTATTC
The DNA here is from genome assembly GCF_900188275.1 of Dokdonia pacifica. Classification (GTDB taxonomy): domain Bacteria; phylum Bacteroidota; class Bacteroidia; order Flavobacteriales; family Flavobacteriaceae; genus Dokdonia; species Dokdonia pacifica. The sequence goes on along the minus strand of NZ_FZNY01000009.1, from coordinate 87,562 downwards.
AATAACTTTTACTAAAGCAACAAAATCATTTTTTGTAGAAATTTTACTAAATGTGCAATCCCATTTGCAATTACAAGTGCATGCATATGAGTTTATTGAAAACAATAAAAAGAAAACGAAGATGCTACTGGGTAGGAATACTTTTTTCATAGTGTTCTACTATTTTTTTGTTACTAATTATGGGAAGTATGTGTTGTGACTTATGTGAATAGTTCTTCTCTTAATTCGTGGTATTTTTTCTTAAAATTCTGCTCTGCTACACGCGGAAATATATAGCCTTTAGGGCCTGCAAAAATAAATTTCTGATCTAAATTTGGATTTTCATCATTTCTATGCTTATTAAATTCTTCAAGCCATACATCATAATGTTCAATGAGTTGACTGGCATCATCTGTGAGTTCTAATGGAATTAAATGGGCTTTTTCCAGCAGTAAGTTTCTTATTTTTTCATTTCCGTCTTTTAACACTTTTGCTTCTAAATACACATTCGTGTCTTGATATCTATCAAATGCTCTTTTTGTTCTATTAAATTGCATATAGATTTGTCCAAGTAACTCAGAAATAATCTTCTCTTTCCATATATAATTTGATTTAAAAACGGTCATGTTTTTTTCAAACTGGTTTTTAACTTCAGAAGCAATTATTTCATTTCTTCTTTTGAAAATTAATCCTAGAATAACACCAACAATACTGCTACTAATAAGCGCAGATATTAGGAGATTTAAAAATTGTTCCATAATGATATAGTTAAGTCAATCAGTATTTTGTCATTTAAGTTAGGAATCTAAAGTAAATACCCCAAATAATACTGTTGATTAATTTATAGAACGATTTTAAATTGTTTAATTACTTTTCTCTTCTTTGAGGAATAATTTTACGTATACGATGTGTAGCGTTTGGAAATGATTCAACTAGTGGTATGTTCAAGATGTCCTTGGTTTAAACAAAATGAGTGACCCCAATAGTTGTCTCTTGGCTTACAATGCTAAAATATGTTAGCTGTCTTATACAGCGTAAGATGACCAATTTTTTCTTCTGTTGCTATACTTTAATTTACACTTTATGTAAGAGTGTGGCCAATTCTTTACCGTACTCTATAAATGCAACAGTTTCATCTGTTCTTGCTAATTTGATTTTATCGAAAAAGACAAGTGCTTCGCCATTACTTTCTACACGGTAAATTTGATGACTTTCAAAAAAACGAATGACTTCATCTGTGAAAAATGCTCTAATTTCAGATTCCTGATTTCCCATAATCAGAAATTTTTTGGAAAAATCTGGATACATTTCAAAATCGATATCCTTATAGCCCGTATATGCCATTACACGATCAAATATTTTTTCAAATACCCCTTCTTTTTCCATTGTGAAAACAGGTATCTTTTTTTGTAATTTTAGAACCATTAGTGTCATGTTAAACGTTTCAGCTGTAAAAGCAGCTCCTTCACTAAAAGTTACATCTGAAATTTCCCAAGGTACATCTAGGCCTTTAAATGTTCCTTTGAGGCAATTTGATTTGCGTTCAATAGGTCTAATTTCAAAAAAGTGAAATTTCTTTAGATAGGTTGTATTCCAATCTACTTGATTTGTGTATTGATAATCTTTTTCACTGGCCAAATTTTGTAAACGAATTTGTCTTGGTGATAATTTTACTACGGGATTATTTAAAGCAATTTTTAATGCTCTATTATGGGTAGATGATGAGACATGAGAATCCAATCCTCTAATGATAACATTACCGCCTGTATTCTTTTGCATTTTGAGGTAATCCACGATATAATCCATATAGGTAATTCCTACCAATCTTGTTTCTGATAAATCAATATTGACATTTGCTCCAGAAGGGATTTGAGCTACCATTTTATCAATCTTTAAGATGCCTAAAAAGTTTGCAATCCCTTTGATCTTTAAATCATAACTACCATCTGGTTGCATAATCAAATCTGAACCTGAACGATACACCATTTTAAAAAATTGAGGGATAGATACTTTTGCTAATAGCATATGGCTTACCATAGCCAATAATAATCCGCCAAGTAATCCAATTAATAAATTAGTGTAGAGGGTGAGCACCAATGTAGCTATAAAAAATATTAATTGCTCAATTCCTTGGTTATACACTTGTTTAAATACAGCAGGAGAAGCTAATTTAAAACCTGTATACACCAGTAAGATCGCAAAAGCACATAGTGGTACTTGTCTCATTATTGGACTCAATACCACAATAAAAAGTAATAGTAGCAGTCCTTGGTACATATTGGACCACTTTGTTTTTGCACCATTGTGGATATTAACCGTACTTCGAATGATCACAGCAATAATGGGTAAACCTCCAATCATACCTGCTGCCATAGTACTCAAGCCAATACCTGTCAGATCCTTATTCAAATTTGTTTTTCGTTTGTATGGGTCAATTTTGTCAACTGCTTTTGCAATAGCTAATGACTCAATACTTGTGATGATTAAAATAGAGACTACGGTTGTCCAGAACTCAATGGTATTAATTTTACCAAAATTAGGATACATTATAGAATCCATAATATTATCTGGAATATCTAACAATAGACTTGGACCGACTTCATATGCTTTTCCAAAAAATGAAAGCGTATGTGGATCGAAGAAATTGAAAAAATACACAAACGGAATAGAGAGTGCTATGACCCACATCGGTGTGGGTAAAATATGGAAAAGACGATTGCTAATTTTGGAATGAAACAATAATAAAAGTAAGCCTACTAATGCAATAATTACTACAAAAGGGTTTGCTTGAGGTAAGTATTTAAAGGCATCAATAAGGTTTTGAATAATGCTCGGGCTATCAGAATGCGTACCCATGGCAACATGGATTTGCTTGACAAAGATGATAATCCCGATGGCTGCCAAAATACCGTGAATCACAGAAGAATGGAAGATATCGGCTAATCGACCCAACTTTAATAACCCTAATAATACTTGAATTGCACCAGAAACAACCACTGCTGCCAAGACATAATTAAAGGCTTGTCCTGAGCCGTCATCCATTAATGCAATACCCAATAGTATAACTGCGATAACTCCTTTAGCAGGGCCATTTACAGAGATATGACCACCTCTATAAAGAGTAGTCACAACACCTCCTACAATTGCTGAAATGATCCCTGACATTGCAGGTGCTCCTGCTGCCAATGCAATACCTAATGAAAGGGGTAAAGCAATAAGAGACACACTCACTGCTGCGATAAGATCACTTTGCCAATTTTCAACTAAACCCTTAAATCCTTTTTTTGGTGTAACTTCCATGTATATAATTATCTGGGCTTATAAAATAGTAAGATTTTGATTGTAATGTATGTCAGTAGATCGTTTTACAATTCTTAAACTAGGCGTATATGTAGAAGTAAATGAACGATAGAAGTTTAAATTTTGGTGGATGGCTTGTAACATAAACTTGTATTAAAACTATAGTTATTGGTTTTATTTGCTAATGACACCTAAAGGGATTGTAAAAAATTAGTTGCATTATGAAACAACTAATTTAGTAAATACAAACCGAATAGAAAATCTGTGAGGATTTTTGTGAGTATACTAAGGCTAGTAACTATTTATAAGGACTGTTAAGTAGCTATACTATTGGCTAATAAGTCTCTTAATGTCTTTTTCAATTTGGTCAGAAAACCCATAGTATTCTTCTTGGATAATTCCATTTTTATCAACCAAAAAATATCTTGGCCAACTATTGACACTAAACCTTTGATTTAATTCCTTGTTTCCAATTAAATTCAAAAAAGTAATTTCTTTTTTCTCAACCAACTTTCTTGCTTTTTCAATATCCTGAGAGACGATTCCGATTACAATAAGGTCCTTGCTATAGTTGTTTTTGATATCTTCTACCTTTGGAAAAGCCTTAATGCACGGGCCACACCAAACTTCCCAAAAGTCAATGAGAGTCAGTTTATTTGTTCCAATAGCTACATTGTCTTTTTCATCAAATAAATCCTTTAGTGTAATTTCTGGTAATGATTTTTTTAATAACGGATTTGGTTTTGGTTTTTCTCTTATTAGTTGATCATATTCATTTAATTCTTCTATAAATGAATTAATTTTTTTATCAATGTCTTGATTGACTTTGATATTCTCAAATATATATTCGACAGTTTGTTTGTTCCCAAAATCTGGTTGAAGTGATGTAACTACTTTTTTTGGAAGGAAGTTTTCCTTGCTTAATTCAATTGTTTTAGTTTTATCAGTTATGTTGTTTTCTACATCATCTTCAAATGTGTATTTGAGTACATATACTTGATCAGTTTCAGAAAAATCAAGGTCTTTGTAAACAGTATCTAATTTGAAAAAATCTTTGTAAATCATTTGCCCGCCTGGACTACCCAAAAAGTGTAATCCGCCTTTTTCTTGTTTAAAATTTCTTTCTGAATTTGAGATTTTAAATCCAACACCATCTTTATAAATAGAGGACTTGTTAATATCATTTCTAATTCCGTAAAAAGAGAATCCAAAAATTGTATCAGCGATTTCTTTTTCAAGAATTGCAAAACCTTTGTTGTTCCAAATGTTGCCATCTGAAAAAGTCATTACATTTTGTACGTCATATTGGATTTGATCAATACTTTCAACACTCTCATTAAACTTATTAGTTATATACTGAACATTAATTTCTTCTTCTTTTTTACAGCTAATAACGATATTAAAAAGAAGTAAAATGATGGTGATTCTTTTCATAAGATTGTTTTTCAAATGTTACCTAACGTTCTGACTAAACTTGATTTTAATGGAGTTTAATAGTTTCTACTTTTTTTCTTCACGTAAAATTTTCTCCATTTTACGACCTCTTGCCAATTCGTCAATCAGCTTTTCCATTTGCCTACATTGTTTATATACTTCAAATTCATCTTCTATTTCTTCAATTCGATAACCACATACAACTCCTTTAATCATGTGTGCATTAGGATGTATTTTTGCTTTTTGAAAAAATGTTCTATAGGTTGCCTTTTCATCAATAAGTGTTTGTAATGTATCTTGATCAAAACCAGTAAACCATTTAATTACTTGATCAAGTTCTTCTTTCGTTCTATCATTTTTCTTCAACCTATTCAAATACAAAGGATAAATGGTCGCAAATATCATATTGGCGACTTTTTCATTTTTTTCGACAGTAACTTTCATTTTTATTTGATTTTGGATGTATTGGAGTTAACGTGTTTTTGCATGGCTCGTTGCGAAAAATGCCTAACAAACCTCTCCGATGTAATCGAAAGATAGCAAATTGCAATGAATTTCAATTAAGATTCATGGGCGATGAGTTACATGCTATATATAGAGTTGTTTTTACTTTTTTAGAAATTCTTCAATTTCTAATTGTGAGTATTTTGTTGTAGTAAGAATTTCTTGACTCAATAAGAGAAAGACCTCTTTTTTCTCTTGATTCGTCGTTTTAAGATTCTCAATCAGAAAATCAACAAGTTTTGTTGTTTTTAGTTCGAGGCTCTTTTTTGACTCCTCTATTTCAGATAAAGCTGATAATTTTTCAAATTGAATTAACTCGATTTTAGAATTAGCTATTGCTCTCCAAGTATTAGTGTTAATTGTAGGTTTTTGAATTCCATCTGCTTTAGTTATGATTCCATATATTGAAATTGATTCATCATTAATATATTTTGTAATACTATCAAGTAGTACTTGCTGCTTTGGGATGCTTGCTTTTAAATTAATGATACTTTCTTCAAATTCATTGTCAATGGATGTATAAATTTGATTCAGATATTTTTTATCCTTCCTGTTTTCATTCCAATTATTGAGCGCTAATGCAATTAGAATCCCAAGAATTACGGGAATAATTTCTCTGATTAAGTGCTTCATTTAGAATCTTTTTTGTTGGTTATATTAAATCTTAGACTTTGGGGCAGCGGTTTTATATAGGTGTCAGTTATAGGGTAAATTAGTGATTATTTTTGGTTTGACACAGATTTTAGTAATTACCCAGTGGATTTGAACGTAGTTGAATCCGTTGTAATTGTAATTATACATTGTTGGTATTAGTAATTCTTATTCGGTTTTTTGTTTTTCCGTTGTCAGATATTAAAGTCAGTCTATTATCTCATTCGATTCTTTATTAATAAATCCAAACTTTTTCTCTCCATTCGAACTCTTTAACATAAACTTTTTGTAGTCAAGATCTCTATCAATACTACTTTCAATAAGCAATGATATTTCCCAGTCCTCAAATCCATTTTTATTTCCCCATTTCTCTATGGAGTCCTTTAATTTTCCTGACTGTTTTTCGTTTAAGTTATCGTATAGTTTTTGATTCGTTTTCTCGAATTGTTCTCCATTTTTTGTAAAGTCAACTCGGTAGTGGTACATATGTTTTTTACGAAAATTATCATACTCAAAGAAAGAAAATCGATTGTCTGAATACTTGGCTTTATTAATTTTTTTTGGAAAATAGAAATTATAAAACACCTCTTGTTCTTTAATGTTTTTTAATAAAGACATACATAAAGAATCTAATTGAGAGAATGTTTTTTCTTTGGCCTTATCTAAAGGTATTGCTGTGTAAATAGTATTTACCCAACGATAAGTTCCATCACGATTTTCAATTCTATCAGATAATACTCTTGCATTTGAAAAATAAGTTCTAATATTTTTCTCAAGTTCTTCTGAAGCCTTTATTTTAACTTTAATTGACTCATATTCCTTCTCAAAAGCCTCTTTGTTAAATTCAAATGGACTTTGATTCTCAAGATTATATTCAACAGCAATAGGATTGTCATTATTTTCAACGACGTAAAATTTGAACCCGTATATTTTTCCAAACTCGTGCCAAGTTCCAATGAATTCTGTTTTGAATTGGTCATTATAGATTTCCACTATTTTGGATTCCATAAATTCTTTCGCTTTCTTCTCCTCTTCTTTGAATATTCGATTTTGCCCTTGAGCCTTACATCCAAAAATCAAAAATGTAAGAAGAAAAATACTATGGTATTTCATAAGTTTGCTGTGTGCAGTTTTTTAATTCCAATTTACAGGGTATTGCATATAATCCAAAAATCCATTAGTTTCAAAGAGGATGTCATACCCTTGACTTGTCAAATAGTAGTGACAAACTTTGACCTCATTATTTCTTTTAGGAAAAGTCAAAACAGCCGGACATAATTTTGCTTTATCAACTTTTTTTACAATTAAATCATATTTCTTTTCCAATTTCTTTTTAGAAAAAAATCCCAATGATCTATCGTTTATAAATCGTGCAATTTTTATAGAACTTATAGGATAAGATATTAGTTCGTATTGTATTCCTTCATATTCAGCGCACTTTTCATTCATTGTTGAACTGATTGTGATACTATCTTCAGAAATATTTTTCAAAACACTACTTCTATATCTTTTTCCATCTGAAAATTCCAAATCATAAATGGCCTCCATTCTCATGACAAAGCCTTCTTTTGAAGGTTTCCAGCTCTTTTCGTAATCTAATTTTTTTCCTTTTCTCTGAACTATTAAAATATTTCCTTCTTCATAAGTACAATCATAATGTTTTCGATATTCTGCTTCTCCAGGAATACTATCATTCTGTGAATAAGCAATGCTCGTTAGCATTATAAAAAGTAGAAAACTTATTTTCTTTATCATATTTAAAATTTAATCTTGAGTTTCCTCAAATGGCTTACAACGGCTTCGGCTATGATTTGTACGAGAATTAAAAGTAGTGAACTTTCAAATAAGGACTTAGTCAAAACTTTTTATTTCGTTTTTATTATTTAAACATCTCATTATAGGCTTTCACATGGTGTGGAAATTCTTCTTCATAAAACGGATATGATATTCCTAGAATTGTGATTTCAAATCCTTCGCTATCCATTCCGCTAATTTGATTTCCAATTCCTTTAATTACAGTATCACTTTCATTTTTAATGATCAAAGAATCAATAGTCATAGTTGATATCAATTTGTCTTCAGGATAATCATCAGCTATTTCAATTTGATTTGACCTACAGAAGTCTTTAATAAATTTATATCCGAAATTTTGAATTGTTGATTTAATTTGACCGGATACAACTCCCATTGGAGCATCTGCTTTTTCCAATTGCGTAGTTCCAATTTCTTGACCGTTAAGTAGTATTTTGTACTTCTTATTCATAAATGACTTTAAAATTCACCCATTATACCTTCCTCTGTAGATTTATCAATTAGCCCTTTTTCTTTTCCTGACCTTGGGTCGTCATTTTGATGTAGTATCAATTCTTTTTTAGGATCAAATCTATTTATTAAACTATCTGTGTTTAAACGAGTATTGAAGTAAATCCAAGAAGCTCTTGTGTTTGACCAAGCTTGTCCTTCGAAAGTAATCTTATAACCATCATCTATAAGGTGGTTTAAAATTTCTTGAAGGATATTTGAATTTAATTTTTTTGTCATTGTCAAATTAGTGAAACACAACGTATTTGTATATACTTTGTTGTGTGTTTAAGTACTCAATTTAGCAAATAGAAACCGAATAGAGAATTTGCAAGGATTTTTGTGAGTAGGCGAGTATGAACAATTAATTGAATACGTAGTTAGGCAACGTTATTATGTTCCATATGGTTTAATGATTTTATACAGTATTGATGTTAGTTTCTTATTCCGTCAATAATTTATTCAGTTTCGGGAATTCCGTAACAATATTTTTTTCAGTATAGTATCCATATTCAAATCCGACAGATAATAAGCCACTTAATAAAATTTTTTGCTTTTCCGTCAATTTTTCCGCCATTTTAATAAAATCATTTTCTCCAATTCGATAAACCAATTGCGTTGTAACAAATCCCAAATCATAACAACCAGCGCCGCCGCCACACCAAAATTCAGTCAACTCCGATAAAGCGTTTGAGTCTTTATTTAGAATTTGTGATATTAATTCGGTTAGTTTTCTATTCTGTTCAAGCGATTGGTTTGCATAGAGAGTCTGTCCGATTTCGATTCCGTCAACTTCTTTTTGTTTACAGCTAAAAAGTGTGAAAATCAATATGAAATATATTATTGCGTTCTTCATTTTTAAATTAATGTTACTAGTTTCGACTATGAGTAGTTATGTAGGTTAGTGCTTCATTTTATAAGTATGTGATAACAAGTAATTACATATAGCTATTGTAGGCATTCGTTTTTATTTTTTCAGATTCGTTTTAAATAATCGAGCTATAAAAGATGATAATGATGTTTTGGTAAAACTCTTTATCTAAATCATTTGGCTGAATTCCATTTAATAGACTTTTTGATATATCTACTGCTGTTACATTTCTACTTGAAATAAGTTCTTGTATTAACTGATTGATATTAAATAGACTAGAATCTTTAGGTAAAGAGTCCAACATTGTTTTATTTTCTTCAAAAATGAGTCTGAATTCACGTAGTTTTAAATTATTCGATTCGGCTTTGTAAATCCCAGAAACTAGTTCATCGCTAAATCCGTTTTCTATTACCTTTTTTAACAGATTATAATAACCGTCTTTATCTTTTTTCTCAAGTACTTTGTCAGATATCCAATTATTTTCAGCTTTTCTCAGATTGATATCATATGGTGAAATACTTAGCCTATGTTTGAATTCTTTTGATAATATCGTTTCTGCTTCAATAATATCATCTGTTTTTTCTTCTGATTGCTGAGTAGTGTTATTGCATGAAAAATTGAAGAATATAAAAGAAATTAAAATGTAGATTACTTTTTTCATAATTAATACCAACGGTTTTATGTATGTGCACAACGTGTTTTTATATGCTTAAGTACCTAATTTAGCAAATAGAAACGGAATAAAGAATTTGCGAGGATTCTTGTGAGTAGTCTATTACTAGTGATGAATCACTAATATATGTCCAATACCAAATATAGCAATATAATTGATAGTCAGTGATTTATTTGTAACCAGTTATCTGCAATCAATAGCAAGTTAGTCTACTTGATTTTCATTAAAAGCACTTGGCAATAGGGTAGGAATAAACTTCATAAGAATAGGAAGTAGGATTGTGCCTCCAGGTAATAAGAATATAGCAAGAGAAGGAATGGATTTACAAATATCCAACAACTGGTTCTTAACGACTTTCTTTTCATCGTCAGAGAGGTCGCGTACGGTAGAGTTTCCTAATAAGATGACTAAGTCCTTACTTTGTGTAATTTCTTTTACTAGACGTTTCTTATTACGTAGTATTAAGGTAGAAACTGTTCGTGTGGTTTGGTTATAGAAATGTTTGACAGGATTGCTATAATTGAGGTAGGCGATATCTTCTTTGTGTTCTGAAATAAAATGAGCAACCGCAACAAGCGATGCTTCTTTTTCTGTAGGTGAAATATGCAATATTTGAGAAACTTCATTCATAAAAATCTCCTCATGATCATCTATTTGCTCATCATCAAATAAGGATAACGCACATAAGTCGAGTAAGTATAGTTGCTCTAGCGGTTGAGATACCACATTGCTTTGTATATCCTCTAGCGTAAGATTGTCACTTTTTATCGTGGTATTATAACGAATAGAACTCTCAAATAACTTGATAAGAAGTTCGTTATAATGATCTTTATTTTCTTTTTGTTTTAGGGCTAACCAGACAATTTGTGTGAGGTTTTTTTCTAAGCATACGGCATAGGGTAAAGGATCTTCACCAGAAATAAGATAATGATCAAAACTTAATACATCTAAGAATAATAGCGCATTGGTAATAATATGGCTAAAATTCTTTTTAAAGAGTGGTTCGTTGGTTTGAATACGTTCTGTAATGATCTTTTCAAGAATCCTATAATTAGCCTCTGTAGAGCTTCCTAATTTGATAGGAGGACCGCCTTGGTTTTTATTCAAATGACTGTAAAAAGAGATCATACTTTTTATACAATCTGTAGTGGTAGCATTTTCTATACAATCAAAATAGGTGAAAGCAAGTGCATCAAATAGATTGACTTTTGTCTTTTCTTCTTCGGTCCATTTTAATTGCTCACTCTCTTCATCGCATAGTGTTTTGATAGAGGTACCATAGATAAACCCGTTTACTCGAAGCTGTGCATACATTTCTTCTTCGTCCATAGGATGGTTGTCCATAAACTGTAAGAAGTATGGTAAGTGTTTTTTTATCCAACCTAAAGCCGATGGGTTCATGAATCTATAACTTTATTAGCACCGCCAATGGGTTTAATACTCCGAAGCTTGTCTCGAAATTGAAATTCGGTTTCATATAAATGTCTCGTGGGCTTTCCCGAGGTAGTTTACCACAAATGTAACTGAATTGTAGAAATCTTTTGATGCGTTCTTATAAAAAAAGCCCAGCATTACTGCTGAGCTTTCTTTAATATAATGAGATATGTATCTCATGTATATGTTATATCAAAGTCTGATTAGTTTACTGCGTTTCCTAACTCAGAACCAGCTTTGAATTTTACTACATTTTTAGCAGCGATTTGGATTGTTTTTCCAGTTTGTGGATTTCTTCCTTCACGAGCATTACGCTGAGATACAGACCAAGATCCAAATCCAACTAGAGAAACACGTCCTCCTTGTTTAAGTGTTCCTTCTACGTTTCCTAAGAAAGACTCTAATGCTTTTTTTGCAGCTGCTTTAGTAATTCCTGCGTGCTCCGCCATTCCATCAATTAATTCTGATTTGTTCATAATGTAAAATTTAATTAATTATTGTTAGTTAAACTGTGTGTTTAATTCTACAACAAATTTATACGTAAAATTCACTCATGCAAGTAATAGCAAGGGAAATCGGCGATTTTGTTAATAAATCAAGGCGATTGTTAATAAAGAAGGCCTTTTTTGGCTATTTCTGTAAGCCCAATGACAGTGCGGGTTTAGCGCATTTTGGCATTTTTGTTAAAATTATAGCCGTTTAAAAGTGACTTTATATCCATTTTTCGCTTGCCTGGAAGTTGTATTTCTGTAATAAAAAGGTATCCATTTAAGGTGGTGACTTTTAGGTTTCCGTTTTCTACTTGAATGGTTCCTATTGTATTTTTTGCTTCCTTTTCTTCTGAAGTTTCTGTATACGCTTTCGCGAAAGCGTTATAAATTTTAACCCGTTCTTCTTTATCATTATTCATAAGATAACACCAAGCTGCTGGATATGGACTCAAACCTCGTATATGATTATGGATAGTTTGGGTAGGAGCGTCCCAATTTATTTTTGTGTTTTCAGGATAGAGTTTATAGGCTGTTTTTAAATCGCCCGATTGGGGTTGTATTTGTGTTGTGACATTATTTTCTGCAATCGCATCTACCGTCTTTGTAACAAGATCTGCTCCCAGATGCATTAAACGGTCATGGAGACTTCCTGCATTTTCATTTTCACCTATAGCAAGACGCTCTTGGAATATAATGGCACCAGTATCTATTTTTTCATCTATAAAGAAGGTAGTAACCCCAGTTTCTGTTTCTCCATTTATAATGGCCCAGTTAATAGGAGCAGCTCCTCGATATTGCGGAAGAAGAGAGGCGTGTAAATTAAAGGTGCCGTATGCAGGCATTTTCCAAACCACCGCGGGAAGCATACGAAAGGCTACGACAATTTGAAGATTTGCATTTAGCGCTTTTAATGCTGCGTGAAAGTCTTCGTTTTTAAGATTGGTAGGTTGAAGTATAGGAAGGTCTTGTGACTCGGCATATACTTTTACAGCACTCTTTCGTAATTTCTGTCCTCTTCCTGCAGGTCTATCTGGTGCGGTAATCACACCTGCTATTGTATAGCCTTTGGTAACTAAGGTTTCTAATATAGTAACGGCAAAGTCTGGTGTGCCCATAAAAACGATGCGTATGTCTCTCATAATATCTTATATGTATTTATTGGGGTAAGTGTAATCTTTTTTTGATCTAAAAGCAATTGTAATGTGGTAATAATTTCGGTTTCTGTAAAAGGTAACTCACAAAGGTCACGGGAGCTTTGCTCTTTTCGCGAAAGCGCATTTAAAATAGCTTCAGTAATCGTACCGCTTTGTTTTGGTGGTGTCTGTTGAGAAACACATACATCACAGGTACCGCAGGGTGTTGTGTGTTGTTCTCCAAAATAGGCGAGGAGTTGCACATTTCTACAGGTAGTAGTATTGGCCACATAGTTTTTGATCGTTTCTATTTGTTGCTTCTTATAATTGGCTTGTGTTTTTATGTGAGATGCAATTACATGAATGGTGCGATCGTCTTCTCTGGGAACTAAAAAGGTAATGGCCGTATCATAGCTTTGATGCTCATAGGTAATGATATCATCTTTGGCAAGCATTAATAAGGTATCGTGTACTTTATGTATAGATGTAGTTGCTTTTGTAGCAATGATACTATGATTAATGACGGTGGCTTGTTCAAAAATACCTCCATAGGTGCGGAGTATTGTTTTTACAATCTCCTCCCATTGCGGATTCTTAATCAAGTAATAAGTAAGTGCCACATCGGTTACATTAAAGGTAACGGTTGCTTTTTTTGTAAATTCTTGTGATAAGCTTATAATACTATTACGATCTAATGCCAATAATGCATTATATGTTCGCATAGTAGGTAGAGAGTAGGTTTGGCAAAACGTACTGAAATTAAATCGGTGGTTGCTTAGCTCTCCTTCTCCATAAGAGATTTGAAAGTAATTATTGAGTCGGCTATAGATTTCTTTTACAAAGGTAACGGTAGGAATGATCTGTAAAAACTGATTGTTAAGACGTATGGTGTCGTTTTCATTATATATAAGGACAGCTTTCGCTGGTTGTCCACTTCTACCGGCACGTCCTGCTTCCTGAAAATAGTTTTCTAAACTATCCGGAATTTCTAGATGCACAACGGTGTCTACATCGGCTTTATCAATACCCATTCCGAAGGCATTGGTACTAACCATTACTTGTGTTTTATTATCACGCCAGTTTTTATAATGGGTATGTCTGTCTTCTCGAGACATGCCACCATGATAATAGGTTGCAGTAATCCCGCGACTTTTTAAAAATTGTGCTGTACCTATGGTTGCTTTTCTATTACGTACATATACAATAGCACTTTGTGTGGTGTTTTTTAGGGTTTGCTCAAGGCGAAAATTTTTATCGGTGCTATGAATAAGGGTATAGGTGAGGTTTTCTCTATGGTACGATCCTTTACATAGAAGCGGACTTTCTAAATGCAACTCTTCGGTAATGTCTTGAATTACTTTGGGTGTTGCTGTTGCTGTAAGAGCAATGAAAGGCACGTTGGGTTTTATTTCGCGTAAGCGGGAAATTTTACGATAGGCGGGTCTAAAATCATGTCCCCATTGTGAGATACAATGTGCTTCATCTACCGCAATAAGAGAGACATTCATTTGTTTGATGCGTTCTATAACGAGTTCTTGTTGTAATCGCTCGGGTGATACATATAAGAGTTTATAGTTTCCATAAATACAATTGTCTAGTAAGATGTCTAGATCACTGTATTTGATGCCGCTTGTAATGGCTAGGGCTTTGATTCCTTTTTCCTGAAGATTCAGGACTTGGTCTTTCATCAAGGCAATGAGAGGTGAAACAACAATGGCAATTCCTTCTGTAGATAATGCAGGGATTTGATAGCATAACGATTTGCCTCCACCAGTAGGTAATAAAGCAATGGTGTCTTGACCATTTAAAATGCTTTGTATACTATCTTCTTGTAAAGGTCTAAAGGAGTCATATCCCCAGTATTTTTTTAGTATGTCTTTTGGGGTGTGCTTCAACCCTTTAATGTATTTATAATAAATGATGCTCTGGATGCAACATCGCCTTTTGGAACTTCAATAGGTGCATATCCATAGGTGTGATAGGTTGCAAGTAAATGATCTTGTATTTCTTGAGCTTGTTCAAAACTTTCATAACGTTCTCCATCGGTTTGATGTATTTCTTTCCATAGCGGTAGTATAAAAACAACATCATAGTGATAGGTCTTACAATCAGTAACGAATTCTTCTGTGTAATCTTGTCCTATATAGTCCATATATGCCACTGTGTCAGGAATTCCTCTGTCTAAAAACACATAGTCAGTATCATAGGTAGCGACTTCTTGAAACTGCTGTATTCTAGCATCTTTTAACAACTGACTGAAAAGCAATGGTTTCTCAAGGAAAAGTTGGTCTATACCTTCACTTTGCGCCTTTTTAGTGACTTGTCTTGATATTTCTTCAAGGCATGGATATCCAAGTGTTTTAAGATGATTTATAAGAGTCGTTTTCCCAGTTGATGGGCCTCCTATGAGTAAAATGCTTTTTGGCATAAAAATGGTACTAGTTTAGACAAAATTAGGTAAACAAAGACGAACCACAAATTTATATGCTTGTCTTATCTTTGCCGACTTAAATAAACGGTATGACACCAAATAATAATACAGAAGATTTTTACAAAAAATTAAAAGAACAGCTTAGTGATACTTCATTATGGCCAGCACCTTATTTATATAAGTTTATTGTGCCTTCTAGTGTTGCTAAGATTAAAGAGATAGAAGATATTTTTGATCATATAGGTGCTGTTATTACTAAAAAGGAATCACGTACGGGTAAGTATACAAGTGTGTCTATAAATGTACGTATGAAAAATCCTGATGCTGTAATTGCCAAATACAAAGAAGTAGGAAAGGTTGAAGGTGTTATTTCTTTATAGTATATAACCTCTTTATCATAAAAAAAGGTGCGGAAGATTTTCCGCACCTTTTTTATTGGTGTTTCCAAAGTGTTTCATACTTCGAAGCTTGTTTCAGGTAGTTCAAATAATTTAATGTGAACTCTATGTAGAGAACTGTTTATTTTTTTATTTACTTTTCTTAAAATTGAGTATTATTTACGTATAATACTATTGTTCATTTTCTTTGCTTGTCCAAAGAAAACGGAACCAAAAGAAAAGACACTTTTTCTAAGGTATTTTTTCGCTTAAAGCGAAAAACCACAATACTTCACCTAAATTTTTTCCAAGGCTTCAAAAATTTTCAACGGTAAAGTATTGTTATACTGAAGAAAAAGAATTCTCCTAAACTAGTTTTTACATCGTGCTAGAGTTAATTTCTGTCTTTTCTTGTTTATACCATATATAGGAATACACAAGTGGAATCAATGTGATGATACCAATAATCACAAAAAAGACAACTAGATTTTGCGGCTGAGGTAGTAGGAGCGAAGCTAGGATAACGACAATGCCTCCAAGTACCCATAATTTTCCAGCGAGTCTATGTGTTCTTTTCCACACTGTAGCACTTTCTAATGTCCACGGCGTACGTAATCCTACAAAATAGTTAGGTTTTACAGATGGTAAATAATTTCCTAAAGCCGTAAAAAAGACCCCTATGAGTATAAATAAGATATTAGGATTTGACATTGATTGTTGTTTGGTCGCATACAGAATGTATAATCCTAGTGCAGCTAAAAATAATACAAAAATAAATTTGAGCTGGTAAAATTTAGCACCCATTAGTTTGATCTGTTTCTTGGGATCAATTTTAGGTACAATACTTAATAGTACATACCCTAAAAATCCAGTAGCAAATGGTATGATCCAAAGTATTTCTTTAGATCCCCAATCATCTATTTCACCAGCAGCATTCCAATGTGTTGGAACTGTCGCTGGTAAATCTGCATAGATATATGCTAGATATAAAAATGGTAATACAACAATACAGAGTAACGGAAGTTCTTTACGTACATTCATAATAATGGCTATTAATCGGTTAATTTTTTAAATGCATAATCCATTGCATGACCTCTTCTAATATGGTCGTGTTGAGACTATACACCACATATTGCCCTTTTTTGATACTGCTTACAAGATTGGCTTGTTTTAATAAATCAAGATGATGTGAGATACTGGGTTTTGAAATATCAAATGCCGCTGCGATTTCTCCAGCAGTAAGATCCTTCTCTTTTAAAAGATTGAGAATCTCTCGTCGTGTCTCATCATTGAGTGCTTTAAATAGTGTATTCAAGTAATTAAGTATTTAGACAAATATCTAATTAATAGACGTCATTTTCAAAAAATGTTACATATTTTGTTTAAAAATAAATTGTGACCTTAAGTAAAATGGGTGTTAAAGTGTTTGTTTGTAGTTATTTACGCTTTCGCGAAAGCGTATAAAAAAGAAACACTCATTATAGATATACTTTATAATGATTCAATCAATAAATGAATAATAGGCTCTAGGCTTGAGACTAACATGCCTGTAGAAATAAAAAATATAAAGTTTTTCAAATAACTCGCTTCCTTAGAAATGAATGCATAGGAGATCAGTAATGAAAATACCACTCCTGCAAGTAGTTGGTTTACTAATTCTGTTTTATCAATAAAATCAAAATGTACATTGATTGCGACTAATACGATGGCAAGTATAAAAATGATCGCTAAAGATTTGTTTTTAATTTTCATATGGGTAAAAATAAAACTATTAAAATAGTAGTTTACACAATTTTTAGTATTTTGCATCAGTTTACATAGGTAGACAAACTTCACTTAATTTTTTACAGTTGATAGATCAATTAGAATATAACACAGAGAGAGATCACCTGATCATTCCGGAATATGGACGTCATATCCAAAAGATGGTAGATCAAGTGACAGAGATAGAAGACAGAGAAGAGCGCAATAATATGGCAAAGGCTATTATATCTGTAATGGGTAATTTACAGCCGCATTTAAGAGATGTGCCAGATTTTCAACATAAATTATGGGATCAGTTATTTATCATGTCTGATTTCAAATTGGATGTAGAATCCCCTTTTGGGAAGCCTTCTAAAGAAGAATTGGCAGAACGTCCAGAACCTTTAGGGTATCCTCAAAACTTTCCTAAGTATCGATTTTATGGAAATAATATCAAACGTATGATTGATGTTGCCGTAGGATGGGAAAAAGGAGAAATGCGTGATGCTTTAGAATATACCATTGCCAATCATATGAAAAAGTGTTTCCTTAATTGGAATAAAGACACGGTAGAGGATGATGTTATTTTTGATCATCTTTTTGAGTTGAGCAAAGGCGATATTAACTTACGCGAAAAGGATGAAACATTACGTGAGTCTGAAAAACTAATCAGAGCGACTAAAAAAGCAAAAGCGGCAGATCATCCGGTTAAAAAATCTAAAAATTACGGACGTAAAAAACGATACTAACTAACACCTTTCTTTACAACATTACATGGGTACATTTCAAATAGAAGGAGGACATCAACTTAAAGGTGAAATCCAACCACAAGGAGCAAAAAACGAGGCATTACAAATTTTATGTGCGGTATTATTAACTCCTGAGAAAGTAACTATTACCAATATTCCAGATATTAGAGATGTTAATAAACTGATTCATATTCTAGGAAATTTAGGTGTAAAAATTCAAAAGCTAGGAAAAGGGTCGTATACCTTTAAAAGTGATGCACTTCAATTGGATTATTTAGAAAGCGAGCTTTTTAAAGAAGAGGGAAGTGGTTTACGTGGTTCTATTATGATTGTGGGACCCTTATTAGCTCGCTTTGGAAAAGGATATATTCCGCGTCCAGGTGGTGATAAGATAGGGCGTCGTAGATTAGATACCCATTTTGAAGGGTTTATCAAATTAGGAGCCGATTTTAGGTATAATAAAGAAGAACGTTTTTATGGTGTAGAAGCACCTAATGGCCTTACTGGTACGTATATGCTTTTGGATGAAGCATCGGTTACAGGAACGGCAAATATTGTCATGGCGGCTGTGCTTGCTAAAGGGAAAACGACCATTTACAATGCAGCTTGTGAGCCTTACTTACAACAACTTTGTAAAATGCTAAATAGCATGGGAGCAAAGATTACGGGTGTAGGATCAAATATGCTTCATATAGAAGGTGTTGAGTCACTAGGAGGATGTGAGCATCGTGTCTTACCCGACATGATTGAGATCGGTTCTTGGATTGGTTTGGCTGCGATGACTCGTAGTGAAATTACCATTAAGAATGTAAGCTGGGACGATTTAGGAATTATCCCAAACACGTTTAGAAAATTGGGAATTACCGTAGAGCGTAGAGAGGATGATATTTATATTCCTGCACATACCGATGGTTACCAAATAGAAAGTTATATAGATGGTTCTTTTATGACCATTGCAGATGCTCCTTGGCCTGGATTTACACCAGATTTATTGAGTATCGTTCTTGTCGTAGCAACACAAGCAAAAGGAGAGGTGATGGTGCATCAAAAGATGTTTGAAAGTCGTCTATTCTTTACCGATAAGCTGATAGATATGGGCGCAAAAATTATTCTTTGTGATCCGCATCGTGCTACCATTATCGGACATGACTTTAAATCGATGTTAAAAGCTACAACGATGGTATCTCCAGATATACGTGCAGGTATTTCATTACTAATTGCGGCATTGAGCGCCAAAGGAACGTCTGTGATTCACAATATCGAGCAGATAGACCGTGGCTATGAAAATATAGATGAGCGCCTTCGTGCGATTGGTGCAAAAATCATCAGAACAGCATAATATACGCTTTCGCGAAAGCAAAATAATCTTTTCAAAAGCACACATATCTTTATGTTGTGCTTTTTTATTTATAAGTTGTATGTCATTAAAATAAATTCTTGAAATACAATGAAATTATTGAATACAATCGAAATTGAACCTTTGGATTATGCGAAAAATGAGTATGAATCACCTACTGTTTCGAAAGTTGAAAACCCAAAGGACTGGAGTGATTTCTGGTATAAATGTATTTCTGATAGTCACTTACAAAACTTACAACCGATTGAACTTGGATCGTATTTAGTCGACATAAATAAAATTGGAGAATCTGAATTAAAAACTATTCTTAAAAAAGAACTTAAAGATGTCGATTTATCTAATATTCAAGAAGGTGTTAGCCAAATAATTGGCGGTATTGTAATACTAGAAAATGATAAAATTATACTTGAACCAACTTGCTGTGGAGATATATCTGATATTCGAAATTGGGAAGAAGTTGGAAATGCTCAATTGAATAAATGGACTCAGTTATGGATTGGACATCCTTGGATTTTCTACAAAAGAATTGATAATTATATTGCAATATCGGATTACACAGATTACAATTTGGAAGATTTTAATGGTATATCAGAAAAATATAAGTTTTCAGAACAAGAGCTTCTTTCAGAAATCAAATTATGTCGGAATAACCAAATCAAATTCGAAAACCGAATAAGTGAAATTTTAAAAGAATTGGAAATTAAGAATGCAAATGAAATTGCTAAGTTAATGACGGGGAATAAATAACAAATACATAATAATGACTACGAGTAATTACTTATTTCTAACTACGTCTAAAAAATCAACTAGAAAATTAAAGTAATGAACATCTAAATATACATCGAGTTCACGTTATTAAGTTACTCCTCCCATTCTGTATGAAAAATACCCTCACGATCTAGTCGCTCATAGGTATGTGATCCAAAGAAGTCGCGTTGTCCTTGTATCAAATTAAGAGGAAGTCTAGATGAGGTATATGCATCAAAATACGTAAGGGAGTTAGATAATCCAGGTAAAGGGATGCCATTTGTAGCACCAAAAGCAACAAGCGCTCTCGCCGAAGCTACCGTTCCTTTTATTTTTTCAATAAAAGAAGGAGATAACAGTAAATTAGTTAAACTTGGATTTTCTTGGAAAGCCTCCGTTATATCTGCCAGTAATCTCGCTCTTATAATACATCCTGCACGCCATATTTTTGCAATTTCAGCAATATTAAGACCATATCCATATTCTTTAGAAGCATCAGATAATTGATGTAAACCTTGTGCATAGGTTACAATAAATGAGAAGTATAAAGCTTCTTCCGTAAGTGTACTCAGTTTGTCTTTTGCAATCGTAGCAACTTCTGGTCGGTCATATACATGATCTGCTTGAATACGCTCTTCTTTAAGCGCAGAGATTTCTCGCATACTCACCGCAATATCTATAGAAGGAACAGGGATCCCAAGATCCATGGCGTTTTGAGAAGTCCACTTTCCAGTACCTTTTTGTTTTGCTTTATCTAGTATTTGATCTATAAGATCACCCTCTGTAAGCGTGTCTTTTCTAGCGACTATTTTAGAAGTAATCTCAACTAGGAAAGATTGCAAACGCCCATCATTCCATGTTTTAAATGTCGTATGAAGTTCTTCATTAGAAAACTTGCCTGCTTTTTTTAGAATATCATACATCTCAGAAGTGAGTTGCATCAAACCATATTCAATACCATTATGCACCATTTTTACATAGTTTCCAGCAGATTTTGGTCCTAAATAAGCTACGCAAGGCTCTCCATTATATTTAGCAGATACAGCTTCAAAAATTGGTTGTACAGCAGCATATCCCGCTTTAGATCCTCCAGGCATGATGCTTGGTCCTTTGCGCGCTCCTTTTGCTCCGCCTGATACTCCTGCTCCAAAAAAATGGATACCTTTTTCAGCAAGGTATGCCTCTCTTCGGTCGGTGTCGGTAAAAAAAGAGTTCCCACCATCTATGATAATGTCTCCTTTGTCTAGGTGTGGTAAAAGCGAGTCTATGACGATGTCTACAACTTTTCCAGCAGGAACAAGTAGCATAATTTTGCGTGGTGATGATAACGCTTTCGCGAAAGCGGAAACAGCTACAACCGCATTTACTCGATCTGTATCGCCGCCTTCATCTATGAGTGCTTTCACCTTTTCTGTATCCAGGTCATTACCCATTGCAGTAAAACCATTATCTGCTACATTTAAAATAAAGTTGCGTCCCATCACGCCTAAGCCTACGAGGCCAAAATCATATACATTCTCCATAAAATAATACATTATAAGGGGCCTATTGTTTCCACCTATATGTGTGACAAAAGTAACAGAAATAATCTGTTTTTTTTGATAGATTACAAGGAAGTATATGAAGAAGCAGTATATAATTTTCTATTTTTGCGACAAATGAAAATTACTCCTTATGCCAAAAACTGAAAACCAATTATTAGTCATTTTTGGCGCGTCCGGCGACCTTACTGCTCGTAAACTTGTTCCTGCTCTCTATAAATTATATAAAGATGACCACTTACCAGAGCATTTTGTGGTACTAGGGGTTGCTCGTAGTTTTATGACAGATGAGCAGTTTAGAAATCGCGTAGCATTAGAAAGTAAATATCTAGACGATAGTGAAGCATTTATTGAAGCGTTTTCAGAAAAATTGTTTTATGAAGATTTGCATAAAAAATATGACGTAAGTTATAGAGAACTTAATGAACGCATACAAAACCTCAATACCGTATATCAGTGTAATAACAATTTTATTTTTTATCTATCTACACCGCCTAGTCTTTTTGAAGCAATAGCAAAAAACCTCACAGCAGAAGGACTTAATGATGAACGTTTGGGATGGAAACGATTAATTGTAGAAAAACCTTTTGGATATAGTCTAGATACTGCCAAAGCTCTTAATGAAGGTTTGCATAGGTATTTCAAAGAATCTCAGATTTACAGAATAGATCATTACTTAGGGAAAGAAACAGTTCAGAATATATTAGTCACACGATTTGCAAATAGCGTTTTTGAACCGCTATGGAATCGTGATTATATAGATCATATAGAAATTACAAATGCAGAGAGTGGTGGCGTAGAGTCTCGTGGAGGTTATTATGACAAGAGTGGAGCCTTACGCGATATGTTTCAAAGTCATTTATTACAATTGGTAGCGTTAATTGTTATGGAACCCCCTTTAAGTGCAGATCCAGAAGAGATTCGTAATGAGAAGCTAAAAGCACTAAAATCGCTACGGATGATGACAGATCCAGAAGTCTTGGAGAGAGATACGATACGAGGACAATATTTGAGCTCTATGATTGATGGTGAGCGTGTAAATGGGTATAGAGAAGAGGAAGATGTAGATCCAGATAGTATTACAGAGACCTATGCAGCTGTAAAGTTTTTTGTAGACAACTGGCGTTGGGCAGATGTCCCTTTTTATGTGAGAACAGCAAAACGCATGCCTACAAAGGTGACAGAAGTTGTCATACATTTTAAATCACCACACCATCAGATTTTTAAAAATTCTAACATAAATAAGGATAATAAACTTATTATAAGAATACAGCCAGACGAAGGTATTTTATTAAAGTTTGGTGTGAAAGTACCAGGACAAGGCTTCAAAGTAGAACGTGGTAATCTAGATTTTTACTATTCTGGTTTAGGAGATTCACATATCATGGAAGCCTATGAGCGTTTGTTGCTAGATGCAATGCAAGGAGATGCTACGTTGTATGCACGAGCTGATGAAGTAGAAGCAGCTTGGCGTTTTACAGATCCTATTCTTAATTATTGGAAAAGTCCAAAGGCAAAGGTATATGGTTATTCTGCAGGGGTGTGGGGGCCAGAACACGCAAATGAACTGATAGAAGGTACACATGAATGGAGAAATCCTGGACGAAACCTAGCAGATGATCCTGGATATTGTGTTATAGATTGTTAAGATATGATACGCTTTCTAGGAACAATGCGACGTAGAAGTTGATACTGAGTAAAACCAAAATACAAAAGCATACCACCTAATTACATATAGTGATGAATTTACATACATCAGACACAAAAAAAGGTGTCGCAGAAAATTTTATAACATTTCTAATAGATCTCTCTAAGACAAAAGATACGATCACCATTGCACTTTCTGGAGGAAGTACACCAAAAATTGTTTTTGATGAATTAGCAGAAAAATATCAAGATTTAGATTGGTCAAAGTTTCATTTCTATTGGGGAGATGAGCGCTGTGTGCCTCCTACAGATGGAGATAGTAATTATAAAATGACGGTAGATCACCTCTTGTCTAAGATCAATATACCCTTAGAAAATATACATAGAATTAAAGGTGAAAATGCTCCCAAAGAAGAGGCAGAACGCTATAGTAACGTACTAGAAACTCAATTGGCAATAGAGAATGGAGTGCCTCAATTTGATCTCATCATACTGGGAATGGGAGATGATGGTCATACGGCATCTATATTTCCCCATGAGATTGAATTATGGAATGCTACTCATTGGTGTGAAGTAGCGACACATCCAGATTCTGGACAGAAACGCGTTAGTATTACGGGTGCCATTATCAATAATGCAAAAACGGTTGCTTTCCTTGTGACTGGAGATTCTAAGAAAGAAAAAGTAAAAACAATCTTTAATCATGAAGACAGTTATTTACAATACCCCGCAAGTCTTGTAGCTCCTACATCTAAAGATTTACATTGGTTTTTAGATGCAAGTGCGGCAGCAGGAGTGGAGTAGTATGCTATTCGTTTCATCGGTGAAAAAATAGTTTTATATATACGTACGCTTTCGCGAAATCGAGCTTGCGAGATTCACGACCAGAGGGAGAGCGAAGCGATAAAGCGTATAAAAGTATCTTCTTTTTTTAAATAATTATAAAAGAATACAATCTCATGATCCTTGCTTTTGATACCCATTATTTTGATGACAAAGCAAAAACAGTCGCTGTACAGTTTGAAAATTGGACAGATGAAGTGCCGCATCAAGTATATTCAGAAATTCTCTCGGATATTCAACCGTATGAATCAGGTGAGTTTTATAAAAGAGAACTTCCTTGCATTGTAAGTCTTTTAAAGCAAGTTGATCTCACCTTTATAGATATCATTGTCGTAGATGGATTTGTAGTGCTGGATGATGAAGGTGCGCTAGGTCTTGGAGGCTATTTATACGATGCCTTAGATCAGAAAATTCCTGTAATAGGTGTTGCTAAAAATAACTTTGCAAAGATTGATACCTTAAAAATACCTATACAAAGAGGAGATAGTAAAAAACCATTATACATTACTGCTAAAGGAATTTCATTACAACAAGCGGTTTCTTATATCCAAGACATGCATGGGGAGTTTCGATTTCCTACTTTATTGAAAGAAGTAGATCGGTTAGGAAGGGAATAAAAACTAATGAGAAGCATATAAATATACTTCTCATTAATAATTATAGTTTTATAGATTATCCCATTAGGGTTTCTAGTGGGGTCATCAAATCATCAATAAGGCCATCTCCGTCAGTACATGTTTGCCCATCGCAACAATTTGGATAGGACTCATTACTTCCGTCACAAGTACTTGATACAACACAGTATACTGTGCAACCGTCTAAATTACAGGTATCTGTAATTACTTCGCAATCTCCTTCATCTCCAGAAGTGTCACATTGATTTTCATAACTTCCTCCGAATAGATCATCGTTGAAGCTACATGAAGGTCCGCTAAAAGAGATTCCTTTTATTGTTTTAATAAGATAGATAGTGTTTTTCTGATTCTTTTTGGTTAGATAGTTAATAGCAACCACTTTCTCAATTTTCATTCCTTTAGCATTTAATTTTTCTTTAGCTAAATACCTTTGGTAATCTTTTAAAGAAAGTGGCTTTGCCTTGTTGAGTTTTGCATAATCTGTAAGAATAAAACTTAATGTTTTATTGACTGCTTTTGAATTACTTTTTTGAGAGTTCCCTACAAGAGTAAAAGAAAGAAATAATACAATGGTTAATGTGATGGTTTTCATACGAATTAAATTTATTTTGGTTATTTATCAATAGTCATTCTATTGAATGTGTCAAAATTACATTGAGTTCTAGAAGTAAAATACAGGCAAAAGTCCCTTTTTTCTATATGAATTCATTGATTTTTAGGTATTTATATTTTTGAGATCATATTATTTTATAAAAGAAATACAATACTATACTCTAAGTATACTCTAAGAGAAAAGAGTCACTTTTTACTTATTTTTGCACCCTTAAAAATAAGCGCATGATTGCAGTAGATAATTTAGCCGTAGAGTTTAGTGGAGATACCTTGTTTAGTGAGGTATCCTTTTCTATTAATGAGCAAGATAAAATTGCCTTAATGGGTAAGAATGGTGCAGGGAAATCTACCATGATGAAAATTATTGCTGGGGTTCAAAAACCAACACGTGGAAATGTACGAACTCCCAAAGATGCTGTTATTGCTTATTTGCCTCAGCATTTATTGACAGAAGATGATTGTACCGTTATGGAAGAGGCATCTAAGGCTTTTGCGCATATTTTTGAGATGCGTGATGAGATGGATCGTCTTAATAAAGAACTGGAAACCCGAACCGATTATGAATCTGATGCGTATATGGATATCATTACCAAGGTATCAGATCTTGGCGAGAAGTTTTATGCGATAGAAGATACCAATTATGAGGAGGAAGTAGAAAAAGCGCTTCGTGGTTTAGGTTTTAAGAGAACCGATTTTAAGAGACCTACGAGTGAGTTTAGTGGCGGATGGCGCATGCGTATAGAACTGGCTAAAATCTTACTTCAAAAACCAGATCTTATTTTGCTGGATGAGCCTACCAACCACGTAGATATCGAATCTGTTATTTGGTTGGAAGATTTCTTATTAAATAAAGCAAAAGCAGTGATCGTGATCTCTCATGATAAAACATTTATAGACAATATTACCAACCGTACTATAGAAGTGACGATGGGACGTATTTATGATTACAAGGCAAATTATTCTCATTACTTAGAATTACGCGCAGATCGTCGGGCACATCAGATAAAAGCATATCAAGAGCAACAAAAATTTATTGCAGATAATAGAGCATTTATAGAGCGTTTTAAAGGAACATATTCTAAAACCAATCAAGTGTCCTCTAGAGAGCGTATGCTAGAAAAATTACAAATCATTGAGATTGATGAGATCGATACTTCTTCTTTAAAATTGAGGTTTCCACCCGCAATGCGTTCGGGAGATTATCCTGTAAAAGTTGAGGAGCTAACAAAAATGTATGAGGATCATGTAGTTTTTAAAGATGCTAATATGTCTATCGCTCGAGGCGAAAAAGTATCCTTCGTCGGTCGAAATGGAGAAGGAAAATCTACCATGATAAAAGCCATTATGGGAGAAATAGATTATGAAGGTCATTGCGAACTAGGACATAATGTGAAAGTAGGATACTTTGCTCAGAATCAAGCAGCCTTGCTCGATTCAGAACTTACTGTTTTTCAAACTGTAGATGAAGTAGCAAAAGGAGATGTACGCACGCAAATCAAAAATATTTTAGGGCGTTTTATGTTTGCAGGTGATGATATAGATAAGAAAGTAAGTGTCCTATCTGGAGGAGAAAAGACACGACTTGCTATGGTAAAATTATTACTAGAACCTGTAAATCTTTTGATTCTGGATGAGCCTACAAATCATTTAGATATCAAATCTAAAGATGTCCTCAAAGAAGCATTACAGAATTTTGATGGTACTTTAATTCTTGTGTCGCATGATCGAGACTTCTTACAAGGGCTTTCTAAGAAAGTATTTGAGTTTAAAGAAAAACGAGTGATAGAACACTTTGAAACCATCGATGATTTCTTACAACGTAATCGTATAGAAAATCTTAAGCAAATTGACCTAATGGCCTGAAAGACTGCTTAGATAGCATTGAATCTAAGTTTTTATAAGCATGCATATTCTTGATCTAAGGATAATTTAGTAAATTACCTGATCTAAAAATCGAGATATGGGGAAACAATTACTCTTTTTTATCGGCATAATCTGCTGTTATAATTCATACGCACAGGTTTATTTTGAAAACCAATCCTCATCATTGGGAGCAGATATTCAATTTGAAGGATATATTCTGGGAGCAGGTATTTCTTTTTATGATTATAACGATGATGGTTTAGATGATATCACATTAGCAGCAGCAAATGGAGGCGATCATATCTTTTTAAAAAATGAAGGTGGTTATTTTGTAGCAGATGATTTGGGAATCTCTAATAGTGGAGAACAAGCAAAACAAGTTATTTGGGTAGATTATGATAATGATGGCGATGCAGATTTTTTCTCTGCGAGTGATCAAAGTAAATGCCGTTTGTATCGTAATGATGGTGATGGTGTATATGTAGAGGTAAGTGAAGAAAGTGGTATTCCAGGAACTGTGTATGACTTTTTTGGAGCGTCTTGGGGAGATTATAATAATGATAGTTTCTTAGATGTGTTTTTAAGTATAAGAGACCCTAATCAAATAGATTATAACTTGCTTTATAAAAATAATGGTGATGGTACCTTTACAGATGTAACTGAAGAAGCTGGGTTAGACCTTACAGGTTTCTTATCATTTTGCAGTGCCTTTTTTGATTATGATAAAGATGGTTATCAAGATATATATATAGCTAATGATAAATTTTTTACTCCCAATTTATTATATCGTAATAATGGCGATGGTACTTTTGAAAGTGTAGGAGAAGCTACAGGTGCAGATCTTTATATGGGTGCTATGTCTACAACCATAGATGATTATAATAATGATGGTTGGTTGGATATTTATGTAACTAATTTTTACCCTCCTGAAGATGATACAGGGGTTGTTGGAAATGCTTTTTTACGTAATAATGGCGATGGTACTTTTACTAATGTTGCCGAAGAAAACGGGACTCGATTTGATAGTATAGGATGGGGTGCTGTATTTTTAGATGCAGATAATGATACAGATCATGATTTATATGTAAGTGGAAATATAAGTGACCAGAGTGAATTTCTAGAAGCTGCCTTTTATGAAAATCAAGGAGATGATACATTCTTAATCCCAGATACGGCTGGATTTGTAGGAGATGATGGAAGTAGTTATTCAAACGCATTGGGAGATGTAGATAATGATGGATATCCAGAAATTATTGTTATGAATAATGGTTTTGAAGAAATTTATCTATGGAAAAATGAAACTCCTCAAGATAATAACTGGATAAAAGTTAAATTGGAAGGAACAGAGAGCAATCGTATGGGAATAGGTTCTTGGATTCGAATAGGCGTAAATGGAGAAGAACAATATCATTACACACTTTGTGGGGAAGGGTATTTAGGACAGAATAGCGCGTATGAGTTTTTTGGACTTGGTGACGCAACGACTATAGATTTTATAGAAGTTACTTGGTTAAGTGGACAAGTAGATTATTATGAAAATATAGAGGCTAATGCTTCTTTGACAATCATAGAAGGTGAAGAACTATTAAGTGTAGCAGAAACTACCATTACTAATGATTTTAATGTATTTCCTAATCCAGTAGATGCTAATGGTATTTTATTCTTTAAAAGTAAAAATCCAATAGAAGGAGATCTTACTTTATACGATACCACAGGGAAAGAGGTAGTAAGCTCTTCAATACACGGAGATACGGGACAACTTCAAGTGCACGATGTATCTTCAGGATTCTATATCCTTAAAGTTGAAACTCAAAATAGCATTGAATCTTTAAAAGTAATTATTAAATAAACTAGTTGTTATCTGTTGAATGTACTAAGTAAATTAATTTAATGAAGAGTTCATCGTATCTTGAGTCAAACTAGTTGTCGTTTGAAATTCTATAATGTCAAAATATATACGTTAGTACTTGTATTAAATGCAATTCCTTTTATTATTGCATCAAAGAAATGTTCTGGCGACGGATGTCTTATCAATGTGATAGGTATCTTCTATATGATGTTCTGGATCCTTTCTTATATTCCATTTTTATTTGTAGCCATAAAAAGATGGAATTTTAGTATT
Organism: Dokdonia pacifica; assembly: GCF_900188275.1. Classification (GTDB taxonomy): domain Bacteria; phylum Bacteroidota; class Bacteroidia; order Flavobacteriales; family Flavobacteriaceae; genus Dokdonia; species Dokdonia pacifica. The sequence continues at coordinate 58,124 of NZ_FZNY01000009.1, read as the reverse complement.
CAGACAGAGCGTGTTTTATTTTTCTTGCCTACAGGTATAGCTACAAGTATATATCTTTTTTTCAATCTCTATTTTCCAGAGTTAGATGCTAAAATGGGAGCGTTAATTATTATACCCAACCTCATATTACAGCTACTATTCTATCTAACTTATCTTAAAAAAATACGTTTAAAAATAGAAAACCCTTAACAGTTTTAAGAGTTAAATGGCTTTTCAGGATTACGTAAATACGGTTGATCCTCAGTGCTTGTAGGAATGGCATTCTCAATCTTTCCTTTGGTAGGGAATAGAGAAATAAATAGTAAAAATACTAATGCTAAAATTGCTAAAAAGAAGCTATTGTTAGTCTCGGAATATGTAAATACACATAAAAAACCAATCGCTTCAAGAGGAGCTACTTTTATGAGATGACTCGTTTGATTTACGCCAAGTTTTTTTTGTAGTGTATCTTTACTGTCTAGTTTGTTGAGCATTGATTTACTTAAGAATTGACCTAAAATAATAGCTGCTATAAATCCTACTGGGATAAGGAGTTCTTTAGGTTGTTGTGTAAATGAGAATGTTCCTAACTCTTCAGTACCTATACCGCTTATTATAATAGTAGTCATGGCAAGACCAGCCATCAAGGCTATATGGATAATAGTAATTGTTTTTATAAAAGCATTATAATTGGCTCCAGCTTGTTGTTGTGACATAAAATATTATTTAAAACGTTTTTCCCCATCATTAATCTCAATCCAATACCCATCTGGATCCTGAATATATATTTGCTCTATAGTATCCGGTCGAATAGAGACAGCTCCTTTTTTACCTGGCCAATCATAGTATGGAATATCTAAGGCATTTAAATGATTAATAAAAATAGATAAGTTAGCTGTGGTTAATGCTAGATGTACACCTTTAGGGATTTGTAAGTTAAGCTCTTCTACACTTATAATATGAAGTTCTTGTTGATCTCCTAATCGAAACCATTTGATATGGTCTAGTTGTGTACCGTTATAAATCTCTTTAATTCCAAATACAGATTGGTAATAATCTACACTGCGTTGTAAATCAGTAACGTTAATGGCATAGTGATCAATAGAAAATTTCATAGCACTATTTTTTTCTTGCCCATAAGTTGTAACTGTACAGCTTATGAGCAAGATGAAAAGATATATTTTATTCATTTATTTTTTAATAAATTTTTGAACCGAATTCCCAATAGAAACAAAGTATACACCTGAATTTAGACTAGATACATTTATTGTTTGTGTACCTACGGTTTGCATGGATTGTGCAATCACTTGTCTTCCTAATAAGTCATATACATAAATTGTATTTTCTTGTATCTCAGAAGTGGTTGTAAAGTTAATTTGTGTTGTAGCTGGATTTGGGAAGATACTGGAAACACCTGAAGTATTCACAACATCTTCAAGTCCTAATAGACCTTCTCCTTCTGCAATAGTAATCGTGATATTGCTATCTATATCTTCAATAATATCTTCTATTCCAGATGGCCATGTTATCGTAATTGTTTCAATATCTGTAGCAGCACCCAATCCAAAGTGTGTAATCAATGAGTTTTGAGTTCCGTAGCTTTCACCAGCACGTACTTCACGTATTTGTGATCCCCAACTTCCTTCTATTTCTATACGGGCTCCAATTCCGTTACTATTACTTTCATCACCTTGTAATGCTATTTTAATCCAGTTATTATCATTTCCGTCGTTTAGAAAGAGTTGATCATCCGTATTAGATGGGTTATTGAAACCACTAGCATACCCAGTAACTACATCTATAAATCCATCGTTATTAAGATCACCCACAGCGGCACTTTGAATCTCGTCATTACTGTCTGAAAATGCATTAGAAACTGACGTAAAGGTTTTGTCTCCGTCATTTAATAGTAGGAGATGATTTTGATCTGTAGAGGTTAAGAATATATCAATAAATGTATCATTGTTAAAGTCTTCCATCATCACTTGAATACCAAGTCCTAATGCGCTAAGCTGAGCAGATACACCAGAACTTGCTGTAATATCTGTAAAGGTACCATCTCCATTATTTTCATAAATCTGACTACTCAGACCATGATTAACCATCACTGCATCAAGATCACCATCATTATCAATATCTTCAAAATTTGTAGACCACGTTTGTCTTCTAGGACGTAAACCAGCTTCTTCAGCAACTTCTGTAAAGTTGTTTGATCCATCATTTTGATATAATAAATTTAAACGACGTGGGTCATCAGGATTTCCTGCTGCTTGTAATCTACATTTAGAAATAAATACATCTAAATCGCCATCATTATCATAATCTGTCCATATAGAACCATAATTTCCTGAATTGTCAGAATCACCTGCGGTTACTGCATTAATCAAATCAAGATTATAGGTAAAATCGCCACTTCCATCATTTTCATAGGGAGAAGAAATACCATCATCATGACATGCAAAATAATCAATAGCCCCATCGTTATTAATATCTGCAAAATTGGTGTTTTGCACAAAAATAGCTGGACCTCCAAGCGTAGTTAATGAGAAGTCTGTACCATCATCATTTGCGGTAAGAAGACGTAATCCATCATAGGAGCCACCAACAATAATATCATTAAAACCATTTTCGTCTACATCGGCAATAGAGATTCCCCATGGACTTGCCACATTTCCAATCTGTAATCGATTAAAACTTCCATCAGGTTGTTGGTATTCTATTTGAAGATTGATACCGTTGTCTAATCTAATAATATCATCAAGTCTATCATTATTCATATCAACCACAGCCATGGCAACGCCACTAGAAAGCGTTTGGTTTTCAAGAAGATTGGTAGCATCCGTAAAGGTTACTTGCGCTTTCGCGAAAGCGGACACCAAAATAATTGCCGCCAGAGAATATAATTTTCTTTTCATTGCGTATAGGATTTAAGTATAGTTTATTTAATTTTTAGTTTCCGTTGATTGGTGGAGGTCCTGGAGGTACAATAGCTTCATAAACAGCATCGCCTTTGCGCTCTTTATATTCGTCTTTTACGTTTTGTAAAAGTTCAGGGTTTTCAAAAAGATCCAGCATGGTCATTCCCATAGCTTTACTTGCGTATACCATTCCTTTATGACCTATAGACATTCCGCCACAGGCTACCACGGCCCATGAGTGCCAAGGGGTATCTTTAGGGGCTGTAGTAACTCCTAAATTGATATTAGGTACATTCCAGCTTACATCTCCTACATCTGTACTTCCGCCGCCTGGATGTTCTTTTGTAGCTTCAAGAGGATTGATATTACTATCCATACCAACTTGCGGTTTTCCAGTGACTTCCTGTATCTTTTTTCCAAAAGCTTCTTCTTCTGGAGTATATGTAATAGGGCCTAGTAATTCTAGGTTTCTCTGCATAGCCTCACCACCAGTTCTATTGACAAGCACTTCATAAATTCCAGAAATGAGCGAAACTTTATAATCTACATTTGCCATAATTGCAGCTCCTTCAGCCATTTTTTGAACACGTTCATATACAGGCATCATTCCTTCTCTCTTGGTATCGCGTACACGCATCCATAATCTAGCGTAATCAGGAACTACGTTTACAACCTGACCACCATCTTGGATATGATAATGCATACGTACGGTTGGTTTTACATGCTCCCTGTAGTAATTAATTCCTGTTGTATAAATTTCTAGAGCATCAGAAGCACTGCGACCATTCCAAGGATCGGCGCTGGCGTGTGCTGCTTGCCCATAAAATTCAATTTTAAAATCAACAAGTGCTAGCGAACTTTGTACATCGGCTTTGGTAGCAGCAGAAGGGTGCCAAGAAACATTAGCATCTACACCGTCCCAAACCCCTTCGCGAACCATCCATATTTTTCCGAAGAATTTTTCTTCAGATGGGGTTCCCATAAATTTAACGGTTCCTTTTATTTTCCCAGCTTCAATAAGCTCTTTAATGGCAATAGCAGCACCAAGACTTCCCGCACCAAATAAATTATGTCCACAGCCATGTCCTGCAGCACCTTCATTTAATGCTTCTTTGGTTGGTTTTGCTTTTTGCGAGATTCCAGGTAAGGCATCAAATTCTCCTAAAACACTTATTACAGGGCTTCCAGAACCATAGGTAGCTACAAAAGCAGTAGGCATTCCTGCGACACCTCTTTCTACTTTGAATCCTTGTTTCTCAGCATAATCTGCTAGGATTTTGCTAGACTGTGTTTCTTCAAAAGCTGTCTCGGCAAGTGCCCAGATATTATCAGAGATTTCAATAAGTGCTTGTTGGTGTTTTTCAACAGAAGCAATGATGGCTTTTTTGTTTTTTGATAGTTTCTGTGCAGAGACTCCAAAAGAAATGAGGAGCGCACACATAGCGAGGTAAAAGTGTTTCATAAGAAGCTTGAGTTAATGGTGGCTTCTAAGATAAGGAAAAGCTAGGAGTAATTGGTCAATTCTTTAATTTCACTATACGTTTATCTGTTTAAAGACTACTCTTGAATAACTACCTGTTCATAAAGAAATAACTATCTATTTTTTATAAAGCTTAAGTTCTTTAACCAGTTCATGATTGAATGATGTTTATAGTCAATGTGATGGTCAGTTAGAAAGTTTTTGAGTTGGGTTAAATCATCTTGTTGTAATTCAATAATTTCTTCAAACAGTGGTGTCGCTTTTATCGTATACTGTTTTCTATCTCTTCCTGAGATTTTTATAACATTAATATCTGATACTAAAAATTCAGAACGAATATCATTTTTAATGATTATGACCTTTTCATTTTCAAAAGAGATGTTTCCTATCCTTGTGAAAAGGGCATTGTTTAACATATAAAGTATAAAAGACAAAAGAACAACACTAATCAAAATAATAGTTGTTGTTTTATTTTTAGGTAGTATTGAAGCGCCATATAAATCGATATATAGTATAGAAAAACCTATTCCAGTAATCCACTTATAATATGGAGCAAAAGGTTTAAGATTTTCAAAATAAGCCGGTTGTATAATATCAAATGTCATATAAATATGCTACGCGATTATAATTGCAATCATAACAGTTGTATATAATTAGTGAGTGTTACAGATAAAATGTTACAAAGGCATAAAGAATAACTGTTTCTATTATTTAGGAATCATCAAATCGGCTTCACTTAATGTATATGTTAATTCAGGATATATAAAATCGTTATTTCTATTTTCTTGCCCTCTTAAGATAAAAAACTCGTGTCGTTGATCCTCATCTGCTAGTGTTAATGGGGTTCCATTTGAAAAGTATGGAACATCATCTTTAAATTGAACATATGTTTTCGAAGTTCTAAAAGTAGTTCCTAACCATTTGTTATCTTTTTCTAATGGTTTTTTGCCTTTGACTTGCTCTAGTATAATCTTATGTTGGAACTTGGTATTAGTAGCTACTGAAAATAATATCACCGAATTATGAGTCAATAAGAATTCAGATACTGCTTTAGTTTCTTTATTGATAATTTTAAGTTTCCTAATGTTTTGTTCAGATAGTTCCTCTGGATGCTCATAACAAGAAAAAAGCCCGATATATGAGTTAGGATTCAGATCTAGTGATTGATCTGAATGATATCCCATTTTAGTATACTGATGATCATACACTTCAATCAATGCATTATTGAAGTCTAATGAGGGAATATGGTTTAATGCCTCATTTTGAATTACTGTATTTATATGTGTTATTACATTATGATGAATAGGAGAGAAGTTGTGTGCTGGAACAGTATATTTGGTAGTTGTTCTTACTATTGGAACTCCTTGGTCACTTACCTGAACCAAATGATTCCCTATTCTCCCTTTACCTACGTTTTCAAAATGAGTGGTATCTTTTAATTTTTGAAAAATATTGGTTTCCAGGGGAAGCGTAATTTTATAAAAGCCAATGTCATTCATTATTTTCTATATTAATAGATAGGTTTCTTATAATCTCCTGAATTCATACTAAAATGAACGTTGCCATACTTGACTCTTTTCTCTGTTTTATTTTCCTCATAATAGGATTCTCGTAAAGTATCCATAGTTTCCTGAGTCATTTCCTCTAGTTTTATTAATTCCCCTTGTTCTTTGATATAGGTTTGATCATTTTCATAAACAGCTTCTAGATTTGAGCAACGTACTACATATCCCATCCTGACAGGTATTTTATCTATATTTAGAACTGACGGTCTAATTTCATGAGTATACAATCTATTTGTAGAAAGTGGAATTAAAAATGCAGAATTAGGATATAGAGTAACACTGAATTCTTTTTCCAGAGAATCATCATCAACGGTATTTTTTAATTTAAATAGTAATCGTGTTAATCCACTTGTTTGTTTATAACACCAATCATACGGATCTGTTTTGGAAGGTTGTAAATGCTCAAAATTAGCAGTGTCATAAAAAGTACAAAACGCAATAAGTCCTTCTTTAGGCATATCTTTTGTTTTATCAGAATGCGCTTTGATTTTTGCTTTAACTTCTTTCTTTTTACCGTCCGTTTTTTTCTTGTTTAGGTATATTTGAGCAAGTACGTGATTTAATTTTGTTTCTTGTTCAAAGTCATGCGTGACAGCATTGTTTAATAATCCTACTATGTGATGATCTGTATCTCTGAAATTATCGGTAGGCCCTGTCAAATTACTAGAGCATCTCAATAAGTGAAAATGTAACGACTCCTCTTTATCTTTTGATACCTCAGCTAGATAGATCCCTTTTCGTAAAGCTGTTGATTGCTTGTTAGACTCTGTAAGTTCTTGAAAATCGTGTTCAGATTTTATGGCATTGAAGTAATCACTATCACCAAATAAGTGCCTATAATACACACCTGCATTATGAATAATAATTGGAACTTGACCTAAAGTGATTAATTGATAACTTTCTGTATCGAAATTTTCATAATTATAAGAGAGTTCTTGAATGATATGTATATGGTTTCCTTCATTAGTATACTTGTTGATGTCTCCACATACATAAAGTCTTGCATGGTCTAAGGAAGTTTGAATTTCTGAGAAACTTTGCACAATAATTCCACAAAAGTTTTCGGTTAAGTACTGAAGATTGCCAGTTTGATCTTTAGTATCCGATAAGATCAAAAGAATATTTTTGTCTTTTGAAATGTTATTTTCAGTATTCATATTTTATAATCCTTTTATGGTTTCTTGCTAATTATAAAATCGCCAGCAGTTATAGTTGGATGATCTTTCCATTCGATCCAGTTTTTACGATCATCAGACTCGCAATCATTCATAATCCTATAATCAGAATATCCGGTTTCCAAATTTGGAAGTTCGATGATGTCATATCTGTTTAAACTCTTTATGTCTAACTCAGATAATTTTTGAAGCCAACATATTGCATTTTTAAGTTCAGCTAGTCTTTTATGATTTACTTCTATATTTTCATTCTTTTTTAACTCTTCAATAGAAACTTCCTTTTGACTTATTAATGTTTGAATGGTATATTCCATGATTTATAAACTCCTTTTTTATTTTTTAGTGGTTTTTGGCTTTAAGCCAGAAACATAATCTAGACTCCTTTGTAAGTACTCAGCTAATTGCTCAGTTTTTTCTAATAAGTCATTAGGGATCTCAACATATTCTTTCATCACCCGGCCATGTTGTTCCATTAATTGACTATTGAAGTTTTGTAGGAATTCATCTCTATCTTCTGCAGAAAGCCGTAATCCCATCGTGCCTCCTTTAGATAAAAAAGAAAACATATGGCCATTTATAGAAGTATAAGGTGTTGTTTTTCCTTTTCTTTCTATAGTAGGATGATCTCCAATGAGGTTATCATAGAGTTCCAGTCTTTCTATTGGGATTTCAATTTTTGATTTGCTCATGGATTTACTTTTCTAATATGCTATAATCGGTCTTTGTATATGTTTTTAGCCTTAATTATTTTTTTAGAAGTAAGAATTCTCAAATTATTAACTTCTATCACGCTTTTCATAGAATACGTTGTTATAACTAGTAATTTATCTATTGTCTAGTGAGTCTATCTTTTCTTTAATTTCGATAATCTCTTCTGGAATCCAATCAAAAGAAGAATCTAATTCAAAAGCTTTTTGTTTTAGTTTCAAGGCTTCATTATATTTTCCTAGTTGCAACATTAAATCTGCTTTTGAATCGTAGGGGTTCCCATTTTCGGGCTCACTTTTAATAAAGTTATCAAAAGCTTCCTCAGCTTTATCTAATTCAACATTATTTATATAGGCATATCCAAGAATGTTATAACCTGAGCCATAGTTTTTATCTAACGCTACAGATTTTTCTCCAGCTTTTATGGCTAGATTAGGATTTTTTCTGAAAAGTAAAAAACTAATAGTGTGATGTAGGTATTTATCTGATGGACATAATTTAGCTAGCTCAAACAACTTTTCTTCATAAATATCTTCTGGATTGTTAAGTCTAAATTCAGTAGCATCAACTAATATTTGTTCTTCTTTAGATACTAAATGTGTATATTTTTTTGCAAGTTCATGATTCAGTTTTTTTATTGAATCATTTGGTGAATAGATAGATATAAAATTATACATTCTTACAAAAGTACTATCTAATTTAATAGCCTTCTCATATTGTTCAATTGGATTCCCGTTTATTCCGTTTTGAACTAAATATCTAGCTTCTTCAAAGTATTTTTTTGCTTCTTTTGAAGATGTTGTAATTGGAATAATGTTAAATTCGGTCTCAGTTTTATTCGTCTTGTTGTTTTTGCATGACACCATTAGAAGAAAAATTAGAAAGATAATTGTTTTCATATATTAATATTCGTTTAGGTAGCGTTGCTATTGATTATAACTACCATATAAAACACATATATAAAGTTACTTCTAAATTAAGACTTTTAAAAAATTTAAAAGAAGAGTAATATGGCTCATACTATTTGTATTACCCCACAGCCTCTTTATATACTTTCAAGCAACGCTCGCGTGCCATTTTATGATCTACTATCATAGGAGGGTAGGTAAGTTCTTGTAATTCTGGAACCCAGGTATTGATATATTCCTTTTGTTTGTCAAACTTATCAATTTGCGTGATAGGATTAAAGATTCTAAAATAGGGTGCTGCATCTACCCCAGAACCCGCTGCCCATTGCCAGTTTCCAACATTGGCACTCATATCATAATCTAATAACTTCTCTGCAAAGTAGGTTTCTCCCCATCGCCAGTCGATAAGCAGGTGTTTACATAAAAAACTTGCCACTAGCATACGAACACGATTATGCATAAAACCTGTGGTGTTCAGTTCTCGCATTCCGGCATCTACAAAGGCATATCCCGTCTGTCCATCACACCATTTTTTAAACTCTGCTTCATTATTCCGCCATTCGATACGATCGTATTTGGGTTTAAAAGCCTTGTCTTTGGTATGCGGAAAATGCCACAGAATCTGCATAAAAAACTCTCGCCATATGAGTTCGCTCCAGAAAACCTCATTCTCTTGTGCAATGGCTTTTTTGACCATTTGGCGTGTACTCACCGTACCAAAACGAAGATGTGGTCCTAATCGGGAAGTTCCATTTTCCTTTGCTGGAAAATTACGAGTAGCTTCATAATTTTCGATGAGCGTATCCGTCACTGTGTATGATGGTACTTTTATAGTTGCTTCTTTAAAACCCATAGTTTCTAGGGTAAGATCAGGAAGATCTTGATTCTGTATAAGGTTTCCTAGATATGCAGTAGTATTGTATTCTTTTAAATCAATTTCGGGGTTAAAACGTTCTTTCCATTTATTCTTATAGGGTGTGTATACGACATAGGGGAGACCATCATTTTTTACGATTTCATCTTTTTCAAAAATGACTTGATCTTTATAGGTGTGAAACGGTATACGCTTTCGCGAAAGCAAACCCTTTATGGCCTCATCTCTTTCTCGTGCATAAGGCTCGTAATCATGATTTGTATAAACCCCTTGTACCTCATAGGTTGTAGATAGTTTTTCAAACACAGCTTCAGGTGAGTCATAATAGAATGCTATCGCGCTTTGATGTTGTTCTTGAAGTTGTTTACGTAACTGTTGGAGTGTCTCAAAAATGAATGTCACTCGAGGATCATCTTTTGGTAATTTGTCAAGAATATTCTTATCAAAAATAAAGATAGGAAGTACTGGAAATTCGGATTGTAAGGCATTGAATAGCCCTATATTATCATTCAATCGTAAATCACGTCTAAACCAGAAGATGGTTACTTTTTTCATGTATATTCTTGTTTCATTCCCACGAAAGTGGAAATCTCATTTTAGTGTTTTTCTATGCATTCAGCGTATGCTTTATCGCTTCGCTCTCCCTTTGGTCGTGAATCTCGCAAGCTCGATTTCGTACTTCGGCTTTACACTTCGACAAGCTCAGTGTGACATTCAAAATATACTTTTGCTTACACTTACCTGCCTAAATAGTTTCAGTATACGCTTTCGCGAAAGCGTACCAAGTATGATTAGTTGACGTTTAAGGTACTCATTCCCCCATCAACGCCTAGTATTTGCCCAGTAATCCAGCTACTTTCATCACTCAATAAAAACGAAGCTACATTAGCAATATCTTGCGGATTACCTACACGTTTCATTGGGTGTCTGGCATCCATCATTTCCTTTTTCTTGTCATTACTTAAAAGGCGTTTTGCAAGGGGTGTATCTGTGAGAGAAGGTGCAATCACATTAACACGTACTTTTGGAGCATACTCAGCAGCCAGTGCTTTTGCAAAGCCTTCTATAGCACCTTTTGCAGCCGCAACACTCGTGTGGTATGGCATTCCTACTTTTACAGCCACCGTACTAAAAAATACGAGGCTAGCTTGTTCTGACTTTTGAAGGTGCGCCATTACTTGATGTACGGTTTTAACCATGCTTAAGAAGTTAAGTTCCATATCACTTCTAAACACATCTGTAGAAAGCATTTTAAAAGGTTTCAGATTGATCGTACCTGGACAATATACAAAACCGTCTATATGATCGGGTAATGCGGTAAGATCTAATTGATCAGTCTCGGCATCATATGCAATATGATTTACATCTAAATTTCCTAGGTTTTCATTGGTTCTAGAAGCTACATATACCGTATGTTGTGAGTGTAACTTTTGAGCAATTTCAAAACCAATTCCGTGGCTACCGCCTATAAGAAGTATGTTTTTTGACATGTGTATGGTATTATAAATTATGAAGTAGGAGCTTTAAATTCTCCGTAAAGTTCGATTAATTTCTTTTTTCTATATTCAAAAATCTCATTGAGTTTTGGTTTTACTAAGATAGGGTGTACAAGTTGTCCTAGAATTCCCATAGGAACTTTATAATCTACAATATCTTCCATCTCTACACCGCCAGGAATCTCTTTAATAAAATGTTTGTGATGCCATAATGCATACGGACCAAAACGCTGCTCATCTACAAAATAAGCATGATCTTGTACATGCGTGATTTCTGTGACCCATTTGGTTTTTATACCTAATACTGGGGTGACAATGTACTGGATAATCTGCCCAGGATACATAGGTCTATCTGCTCCAGATAAGATTTCAAATCCCATATAATCTGGGGTAATGGTCTTTAGGTTTTTAGGATCAGATAGTAAACTCCACGCTTCTTCAAGCGTAATAGGTAAGTTTTGTTTTGCGTGTAATGTGTATATTTTCATAGACTATTTTACTAATAGACTATAAAAGTATTATTATTTTGTTTAAGAATAAAACATATTTGGTTAAACAAAATTTAAATTTCGATAAAATTATAAATTCAATGCTATTTTTTTACCTCCTTCTTTGATAGATTGGTAAATAGCTTCTACAATTTTAAGATCTCTTAATCCCATACTACCAGGGACTTTGTTTGGAAGTCCTTGTGTAATATGTAATGCAAAGTCATCCATTTGCAGGGCTTGTTGTCTTTTGTGCGGAAATGTGATTTCATTTCCTTTAGATGTACGGCCATGTAGCGGACCATAGGTATAGGCAATATCCAATTCAAACCATCCTTTATCACAAGAAGCATATAAACGATCTGCTTTGGCATTATGAGAAGTGAATATAGAACCTACAGCGCCACTTGGAAACTCAAACTGTGCCGTAATAGTCTCGTCTGTATCTTTAAAATAGCTAGGTTTTGTGCTAAATTCTTGTGCCGTGACTGATATGGGATTTTCGCCTGTACCATAAATGGCTCCTTGAATAGCATATACACCCATATTCATTAGTGCACCACCGCCAGACAATGCTTTATTCAAGCGCCATTGGTCAGGATCTGGATTTCCATACGATGGATATCCAGCTTCTGTAGTGATAAAATTAATCTTACCAAATTCCTTTTCTTTAACAATACGTTGTATTTCTTGCGTATGTGGTTCGGAATGCAATCTATACCCAACACTTAGTTTAACGTTAGCTTTCGCGCAAGCGTCAATAATAGCTTGACATTCGGCAACGCTTACTGCCATTGGTTTTTCACAGATTACATGTTTTCCTGCTTTTGCTGCTCTGATACAAAAATCGGCATGCATGGCATTGGGTAATACTACATATACAATGTCAATACTATCATTGTTTATGATCGTATCAAAGTTGTCATAATTGTATATGTTTTCTTTTGGAATCTTATATTTTTCTGCCCAAATATTTTCTTTTTCGGGAGTACCTGTAACGATACCCGCGAGATGGCAATGTTTGGTTTCTAATAGGGAAGGCGCTAGTTCATAGGTACTATAGATACCTAAGCCCACTAAAGCAACGCCTAAGCTTTTTTTGTTTTCTGAGGACTCGAAAGCACATGCTAGTGGAATGTTACTTAGTAAAGCAACACCTCCTACTGCTTTTGATAGTTTGGTATTAAAGGTTCTTCTATCCATAATGTATCTTTTAAAAAGCCATCAGAAAGTTAGGCAATTCTTTTCTAAAAGATAGGTCGCTATGAATAGAGATACATAACGTTAGTATTTATTAATAATGAGTTTGACTTACAAAACTATTACCGTATTCTTATATAATGATTAACAATCATCATCACAACATTGATCATCTTTTACAAGTTTACAACTTACAACAGCAAGGAAAGCACCAATAAAAGGTGCGGTTACGTATAACCACATAGGTTCCCATTTTCCAGAAAATATAGCAGGTCCTATAGAACGAGCAGGATTCATAGAGGCATTGGTCATAGGGCCTGCAAACATAGCTTCGAGTAGTACAATACCACCAATGGCTATTCCAGCAATAACGCCTATTTCTTTAGATCCTGTAGATACATTTATGATCACCAGCATTAAGAAAAAGGTGAGTAAAATTTCTAAGATAAAGGCTTTGTAATGTTCAAAAGAAGGGACGGTGCTTCCTAAAAACTCACTTTCAGGAAATAAAAACCAAAGTATAGCTCCAGCAAGTGTTGCTCCTATGATTTGTGCAACGATATATTTAGGTACTTCACGCCAAGAGAATTTTTTCGCGTAAGCAAAAGCTACAGTAACTGCTGGGTTAAAGTGTGCTCCAGAAATATCTCCAAAGGCATAGATCATTCCCATTACAATGAGTCCCCAAGTAATCGCAATACCTGGATGTGTCACTGCACCGTTTGTAATTTCATTAATGGTCATAGCTCCACAACCACAAAAAACCATCGAAAATGTACCAATAAGTTCGGCGATATATCGCTTCATATTTTTTTGATTTATGCAAAGATACGTGTTGCGATATTAAGATTTTGTTAACGTTTGATAGATGTGGGAATGGTATTTTTGTGAAACGATTAACGTAATTCATATACACTAACCAGTGTAGTATATAAAACGTACAAACGATATAACTCTTTTTAAAACTAAATTATTATGAAAAAATTACTCCTTGTGGCAGCAATGGCCTTATTTACAGTAGGTGCATCTGCTCAAATTAATACACCAGCACCTAGTCCGTTTGCAAAAGTGGAACAAGTAGTTGGATTAACAGAAGTTAGTTTAGAATATTCAAGACCCGCAATGCGTGGAAGAACTATTTTTGGAGATTTAGTGCCTTATGGTAAAATCTGGAGAACGGGAGCAAACCAGCGTACTAAGATTACATTTTCAACTGATTTTACAGTAGGAGGTAAAGAATTGAAAGCTGGAACGTATGCAATTTTCACAAAACCAGAAGCTTCTTCATGGACGGTATATTTTTATACAGAGTACCAAGGAGGTGGAGCACCAAGAGAATGGGATGATTCAAAAGTAGCAGCAATGGTAAATGTACCTGTACAGCGAATGCCTATGGATATTGAGTCATTTACAATGACTTTTGATGATCTTAAAAATGATGGAGCAAACCTAGGAATACTATGGGAGAATGCATATGTAGGCGTTCCTTTTGGAGTTCCTACGGATGATGCAGTTTCTGCTCAAATAGAGAAAGTGATGAAAGGTCCTGGTGCTGGAGATTATTATACGGCTGCTGTGTATATGGCTAACAATGGAAAAGACATTAATACAGCAAAAGAATATATGGATAAAGCAATGTCAATGATAGAGAAGCCTGCTTTTTGGCAGTTACGTCAGCAATCACTTATCCAAGCAAAATCAGGAGATAAGAAAGGTGCTATTGCAACAGCTAAAGCATCTCTTGCAGGAGCTAAAGAGGCTAAAAATGCAGATTATATAAAATTAAATATGGATTCACTAAAAGAGTGGGGAGGACTATAAACTCTTACTTTTTTATAGCATAACTAAAAACGTCTTCAATACCATTGAAGGCGTTTTTAAGTTTAAATTGTGTTTGGTTATTAAATACTCCAATTACTTTTAATGGTACAACCGCTTGATCTAAGCAACCCTAAAATAGGGCAACGATGATCTACTTTGTTACCAAGTGTTATTACTTGTTCTTGCGTTAATTTTCCATGTACCTTAGCCTTCAAACGAACTTCTTTATAACTATTTTCAGAGGTTTGTGTAATTCCCATAAAGCTTGAAAGATCCATATCAATTTCTATTTTAATATCAATCTTATTAATGGTTATTCCTAGTTCTTCTGCTACGACTTGTGCTTGTTCATTCTGACAACCTGTTAATGATGCTGTGAAGAACTGCATAGGATTTGCTCCCGTATTTGAACCTCCATCTTCTATAGGTTCATCAGTTTGTAATACCCATTCTGTATGTGTGATCTGTGTGATGGTAGTCCATCCATTTCCTTTTGCTGTAGCTTTAAAGGTTTCTATATGCTGATTTTCTTGCGACATTGTTTTGTAAGTTATTGGTTTATTGCTGTTTTCCAAATATCGCTACTTATGTAGTTAAGTATGGCGATACTAGTTATTCTTTTCAATGGTATGTCGTGTAAGGTAACTTTTTACACAATTGCTTTATTGGCACCGTCAAAGGGTTTACTACTCCAAGGCTTGTCTCAAAGATAGTTTACTATAAAATGATTTTTATGCGTTTTGAATTTCTTCTAAAAGAGCTATAATTTGCTTTCCATTTTTAGTGCCTACAAAAAATTCGGTATTTCTATTCTTTGTCTTTATGAATACTGCAGTGCCTGGTTTTGTATTAAAAAAGGTACCCTTACTATTGATACGATACCCTATACCAGCATACCAAGGAAGACGTACAACCTCTGCCGTAGTGAGGTCAAGATCTTGTATGGGTATTTTTCTGTGTAACCACCCTATTCCAAATTTGACACTAGCTACTTCGGAGTCTATTACAATCTTCATGTTATAAAAGGCAAGTATCGGAAGTATATTGATGACAATTAATGGAAGAGCAAAGAGCCAAGAGGAAATAGGATTACTACCCCATTGAAAATAGGTGGCAGCTATGATAAAGATAGTTACTGTTCCAAATAACAAAGTAAACCAATACATAGATTGTGTTTCTTCATATTTTAGGTGTTTCATGCCTTAAATATATAGAATTATTAAATGAAGATAATTGTCTTGAGAATTTGAGAACAGCAATACGTATTACTTATTCATATACCAAACCAATTTCTTTACGTATAGTATCTAATAGTGTGATTAATTGTATGCTTTTTTCAAAAGTCATGATATCGCTTTCTATCTTACCTTGTGCAAGCATTTCTTGACAGTGTAAAATTTCATAATGATACCCATGAACACTTCCTGGGAAATTAATGGTTTTTGTATCGCCATTTTTGCTAATCGTAATAGATATGCCAGCTGGATCGTGGAAACGACTGTTAATGCATATGGTGCCCTTTTCTAATTCGATAAGACACGTGGTATCTGTTTTTGTATCGATAGCAGAGAATAAGTGCGCTTTTACTTGATTAGGATAGGTGAGTTCCATATCGCAGTTGAGGTCTATTCCGTTGGTGTCTAACGTAGCTTTGGCTTCAATTTTATCTGGATTTCCTAATAGGGTCATAGCCGCAAATACAGGATAGATACCTACATCTAATAAACTACCACCTCCTAAATTTTTGTTGTATAATCGATGAGATGGATCTTTAGGTACATTAATACCAAAATCTGCTTTTAAACTTTTAATAGCTCCTAATTCTTTAGAGTGCACCATTTGTAATACATATTGATAATGCGGTAGGAAATAAGTCCATAAGGCTTCCATTAAGAAGGTTTGTTTCGCTTTCGCGAAAGCGATCATATACTTAACCTCCTTGTGATTCATAGCAAAAGGTTTTTCACACAAAACGGCTTTGCCATGTGCTAGGCAAAGTAGCGTCACCTCTTTATGAAATACATGAGGTGTGGCAATATATACGATGGCTACTTTTGGATCTTTAACAAGCGCTTCGTAGGATGCATAGGCTTTATGTGCTTGGTGTTGCTGTTTGAAATTTTCTGCTTTTTCTAAACTGCGACTTCCTACGGCATAGAGTGTAGCTCCTTGCGTTGCTATAAGGTCTTCTGCAAATTTATGAGCGATATGGCCACATCCTAAAATAGCCCAATGAGTGTTATGCATTTTTCTTCTATATACTAGTTATTTGTACCACAAATAATACGACATAAATGTATAGAAAAAAAGCAAGCTATTACAGCTTGCTTTTTAATATGATTATGTGGTGTATGATAACTATTAGTTGTGCGTTTTGCTTAGTTTACTCCAGTTTTTATCTGCTACACTTTTTAATTTACCATGGTTGTTTTCAGCAAGCCATAATTGTTTTGCATCTAACTCTACATTATTTAAGTATAAGTAGTATTTACCATCTTTTACGATAAATTTATTTGGGTCTACTCTAAACTTTGCACCTGCATACGTTCCAAAAGCACAGAATCCTCCATATTGTGGTAGATATTTACTTGGATTTTTATCAAATGTTGCTTTTTGCTCGGCAGATGTAAAGTAGTATACTACTTTTTTGTGTTCAGATTTATAAGCCTTATTTCCTTTTTGAGCTAGACCTAAATCTAGGTAAGAAACTGGGCTGTATCCTTGAAGTGCGATATTACTATTATCTACGTTATTTGCCATTTTGTCTTGTGCAAATAGGGATGTAGCTATAAAGAGTGCTACTAATGTTAGGGTTGACTTAACTGTTTTCATTTTCTTTTTTGTTTTTTTAATTGTGTGTTATTGTTTGTTTTTGATGTATTCTAATTTTTAAGCTGCGTTAAAGTATTCTTCTTGAATTACTTTACCTTCTTCGTTCCATACTCTACGAATGATTTCATGCCAGTATATTTTACTACCATCTTTCATATCAAAATCAAATGTAAATTCTGATGCAGATACATTTCCATCTACAATAGAGTGGTGGTGTGTGATTCCATTTACAGCAGCGATAGCTCCTGCAAATCCTTCCATTTTAGCAATCATTTCTGCTTTTCCGTTAGTACCTCCATTTCCATAATCAGAAGTGGTTGCATTTTCTGCGAAAAACTCTTTTACTGCGTCTACTATAGCTCCTTGACCTACTATAGCATCCATTTTGTTTACTTGTTCTTTAATATTCATCTTTTTTTGTTTTGAGAATTACTAATTATTACACTGCAAAGATGCAGTGAAAACAAAACTAGAATGCTACAAAAAAAGGACTAAGAATTGTACTTTGTAGTGATGAATTCTGAAGGAGTGTTTCCTGAGTAGTGCTTAAAGAAACTAGAGAAATGGTTAGGCTCTTCAAAGCCTAATTGCCTTGAAATAGAAGTAATAGTTTGCCCTTCCAATAACATTAACTTGGCAGTGTTAATGAGTTCTAATCGTATTAATTGTCCTAGAGAAGTATTCATTTTTAATTGAACTTTCTTTGACAATGTTTTAATGGAAAGGTTCATTTTGTCGGCATAGAAATTTAAGTTTCTTTCCTGTGTATGGTATTCTCGAAGAAGCTCTAAAATATCTTGTGTGAATTGGTCTCTATGCTTAAAGTCAAAACTTTCTCTGAATTGTCGTGGAGTAGTACCAGTTGCATTTTTAAATACACGATTAAAATAAGCATCATCTTTAAAACCAAGATCATAAGAGATCTCTTGAATGTTTTTATCTGTAAATACGATTTCTTTTTTACTTTCTTTAAGTCTTTTTGCGCCTAATAGATGTTTTACAGATAAGCCTACTTTATCTTTTATGAGCGTTTGTGCATTATACCCTCTATCATTAATTAAATTTACTAAATCAGCACTTGATAGGTGATGTGCATATTCTTGATCTATAATTTCTTTAGTATCAAAAATAATTTGATACTCTTCTTTATTTGCTTTAAATGGATTTTGCCAGAACCATTGTTTTGAAGAGACATCAATGATAGTTGCAGAGTTTTCGGTTATCGCAGATTTTGAAAGAAATGCTTGGCATTCTTCACATTCCATTAAGTCAATATATCCAAGCGATATGAGATGCTTAAAAAGCACTCGCACATCATTATTATAAAACTTTGACTCGTCGGTAAATTCTATTCTTCGAACTGTAAAGTCATCAGATAAAAACTTAATATACTGGCCTTTTTCTAAGAAAATAGCCTTTTCTTGCCAATCAAAATAATTTTCAAAATCAACCTGAATACTTCCTTTTCCTGAAAGCACATGAATAAGTGTATGCTTTTCAATAAAGTATACTTTGTTAATCTCTGGAGAAAATTTTTCTACGTTCAATGGTTTGTTGATTACGACAAAATAGAATGCAAGATACTATTTTGTCGTAAAACTATCTAAGAGTTTTCAATAGGTAGTTTTCCATTAGAACGAAGTATAGCTTCTATCAGACAGGCTAATAACATTACAAACCCGCAGCCTAATACATTAAGCCATAAGTAAGGAAATTCTATTACTTCAAAGTGTATTAACCCATATACTACAGCTACAACTACTTGCGTAATTAATGCTGCTATAAATACAGCATTACTACTCACATATTTTATAAAAAACGCAAGAAGGAAAATCCCTAAAATATTCCCATAAAAAATAGAACCTATAATATTTACTAATTGAATTAAGTTTTCAAATAAGCTAGCTGTACATGCAACAATAATAGCAAGTATTCCCCAACCAAGTGTAAATAGTTTTGTCGCATTGACATAATGTTCTTCTTCCTTTTCTTCCCGTAGATTACGTTTATATAAATCTATAGAGGTGGTCGCTCCAAGTGCATTCAGTTCTGATGCTGTTGAAGACATCGCAGCTGATAAAATTACTGCTAATAATAAGCCTATAAGCCCTTTGGGAAGATTGTTTAAAATAAAATGAATAAACACATAATCTTTGTCATTACTTTCTACACGATCGTTTGCTTTATCTATGAGTTCTTTTGCTTCTTCGCGTAATTTTTTGTCTACGTCTTCAAACTTAGCGATATAAGATAGTTGTTTTCCATCCTCTTCATAAATGTCACTAGCGGGATCATTTGCAAAATTATAAGCAGCTTCCTTTTGGTATTTATGGTTATCTTCTAATCGTTTTTCTATGGCTCTATATTCTTCGACACATTCAGATGCGTATACGGCTTCTGTAGCCATAGGATTAAAATTGAGGGGCGTTGCATTAAATTGATAGAAAACAAATACCATCACTCCAACAAGAAGAATAAAGAATTGCATAGGGATTTTAAGAAGGCCATTAAAAATTAGCCCCATACGCATTTCTCTAATATTTTTTCCAGACAGATACCGTTGCACTTGGCTTTGATCTGTTCCAAAATAAGAAAGCATAAGAAAAGTACCCCCTAAAATACCAGTCCAAACGGTGTATCGATTATCAAGTTCAAAAGAAAAATCAAGCAATTCCATTCGTTCTCCAGCACCAGCAATGCTTAATGCATCAGAAAAAGAGACCTCTTCAGGTAAGTAGTCTAGAATTAAAAAGAAGGCAATAAACATCCCAATAAAGATGACTGCCATTTGTTGTTTTTGCGTCACACTCACTGCCTTTGTTCCTCCAGAAACCGTATAAGCAATTACGATGAGTCCAATAACGATATTTAATGTGGTTAGATCCCAACCTAATACAGCAGATAGGATAATAGCGGGCGCATAAATGGTAATTCCAGCGGCAAGACTACGTTGTATTAAGAATAGAATAGCAGCAAGTGATCGAGTTTTTAAGTCAAACCTACTCTCTAAATATTCATAGGCTGTGTATACCTTGAGTTTATGATATAAAGGAATAAATACCAAGCATATAATCACCATGGCAATAGGAAGTCCAAAATAAAACTGAACAAAGCCCATTCCACTATAAAACCCTTGGCCTGTTGTAGATAGAAATGTAATTGCACTGGCTTGTGTCGCCATAACAGATAAACCTACAGTCCACCATTTTGAAGTGTTTCCGCCTCGTATATAATCTTCTACATTTTTACTTCCTTGCGTTTTATATACACCATACAGAACAATAAATACAAGTGTTGCTCCAAGAACAATCCAATCAATAATTTCCATATTAAGCGTATTGTTTCATTAAAAGGAAAAACAAAATAAAATACACCAAGTTAGCTATAAGAACTAGGGTGTAGGATTTTTTCCAAACGTATTTAGGTTCTTTATTCATGGTTTTATCCTTTTACTTTTTTAGGTTTTTCTTTTCCTATGGAGAGCATGTTTGAAAAAAGGCGATATGCTCCAGAAACCCCAGCAGGTAGTTCTCTAAAGAAACTGAGTCCAGTGTAGATGTAATGACCTTCTCCATATGGAGCAACAAGTAAGCTTCCTTTTTTTGGATCTTCACCTTTGTCTTGCATAGATAATATAGGTGTATATTCATCAGACCATTCATTAGGGAAATAAAGTCCTCGTTCTTGTGTCCAACCTTCAAAATCCTTTTGAGTAATTTTATTAGGGAAGTTCATGAGCGGATGATCTTTTGCTACTATTTTCACCTCACTATATTCGTCTGTTACGCGATCACGAGAAAGCTTCATAGGGTAGGGGGCTCCTATTTTTGTATTTCCCCATCGACCGCTTGTATTATATTGCGCAATCAATGTTCCTCCTTCTTTTACATATTCTAGAAGGGTAGGTTGTTTACTCTGTAATGCTTCTACAACATTATAAGCACGTATTCCTACCACAACTGCGTCGAATTGAGCAAGTCTTTCTTTTGTGATTTCTTCAGGTGTAATAACAGCCACTTGATACCCTATTTGCTCTAAATTTTGCGGAACAGCATCTCCAGCTCCTTGTATGTATCCTATGTAATCTCCTCTACGTTCTATATCTAATCGTACTACTTTTGCCTGTGCGGGAAGGAATAACGATTGTAAAGGGATATGACTATAATCTATTTTTACTAATTCTTTATCATAGGTTGTATTTCCAACAGTTACTTTTGGCACGATGATGCCCTCATTTTGATTTGAAGGAGGTGTTACTGTAAAGTCAATGATTTGTTGTTCTCCTTTTTTAGAGATATTTATCGGTGCACTTTTGGGAGACACATTCCATCCTTTCGGAATATCAAGTCGCACGGTTCCAGATAATGCATCTTTGTGAGCAGTTACTGTTACTGGAATTTGTTTTGCATCAGCATTAGCAAAAATAAGCACTTTATCTTTTATACCTGCTGAAGCTTCAGGAACAATCTCAAAGGGCTCATATACTTCTCCTTTTACACGATCATTGTATTTATAAACAATTGGTTTGTCAAATTTAAAAATGACACCATCAATATTTATTTCAAAAGTAACTACGTTTGTTCTAGGGGTTTCAGGTTTTCCTATAAGTCTACGATCATCTACGCGATACATTCCTAATGTACCAGAGTTTTCTAACCAATAGGCATTGGTAGATGCAAACTCATTAGAGATGGTTATTTTTTCCTCACCTATGTAACGTTTATTATTTGTAAGATCTTCTCCAATAAGATTACTTTTTTTAGAAGGTACCCCAATGCTTTGTATTTTCATAGCTACATCACTTCTATTAATAGCTTCGAGTCTTAAGGAAACTTCTTCTCCTGTTGTTGCAGTTTGTGTATTGGCAACAGCTTCTAAATACAATCCAGAACATGCGGCGATTAAATCTTGTATCTCCTTGCTTTTAATAGTTTTCCAGTGTTGGTCTTCTAATTTCTGGAGTTCTGCATAAGCTTGTGCTAGTTGAGGAATACTTTTTTCTGGATGGGCGTGATCAAAGTTAGACTCGACTTGGGCGAGTAAAGAAGCAACTTTACTACTTCCTTCTACACGTCCCCATGAAGTATCTATGCCTTGAAATACATCATTATTTGTAGGCATTTCTCCACGTAACAATTCAAAATAAGTGTCACTGCTTCCGCGGCTACCCGTATTTCCAAATCCTTGAGATTTATGTTGACTACGACTTAAGGAAGAAATCTCTGTATTAGAAAGTCCGTATCCTGGGTAATACGTACCTACATCTACTTTTACGAGGTTGGATTTATCCGCTTTCGCGAAAGCGTCCCTACTTCCATAAAACCACCAACTTGTATTGAAGAACTGGCGTTTTGGCTGCCATACTTCTGTGTATTGTAATTGATCTGCATATTTTGTTGGATCATTCACTAAATCAAAAGCTTCTACACTCAACATTGCACTTGATGTATGATGACCATGAGTAGATCCCGGTGACCTGTGATCAAAACGATTGATAATTACGTCTGGTTTGAAGGTACGCATCGCCCAAACAACATCACTTAGTACTTCATCTTTATTCCAGATGGCAAGTGTCTCATCGGGATGTTTTGAATAGCCAAAATCATTAGCTCTTGTAAATCGTTGCTCTCCACCATCGGTTGCGCGAGCGGCAAGGAGCTCTTGTGTACGAATCACACCTAATAGTTCGCGTAGTTCTGGACCTATAATATTTTGTCCTCCATCACCTCTTGTAAGTGATAGATAGGCTGTGCGTGCTTTTACAGTATTTGCAAAATAAGAAATTGCAGTTGTGTTTTCATCATCAGGATGTGCCGCTACATATAAAACAGAGCCTAAAAAATTTAGCTTTTTGATATCTTCAAAAATGGCAGAAGCATCTGGTTTTTTGGGCTTGATTGTGATTCCTTGGGCGTTTATTTTCGCGCAAAGCGAACAAAAAAGAAGTGCAAATACAAAAGTGATAGTACGCATTATATGTGGTGTATTGAGTCTTTTCAAATATAACCAAAATGGATGCGTGCAGAAATCCTTTACATTTTCTTTAACAAAAAGGAGGATTTGGATAGATTATGAGTTGATTATTTAATAAAAATATACACCTTTATGGCTCTATATCTTTATATTCTTGATCCGTAAGTTTTTCTAACCATTTTGTAGGTGCTCCGCCATATATGGCAAGATATGTACATTTCGTATTAGGTGTAGAAGAATGCCAATGTTCAACGCCAGGAAGGCTTTTTACTACATCTCCTTTTTGTAATATCTGCACTGGTTTACCTCTTTCTTGATAATATCCTGTTCCTTCAATAATAAGTAATTGTTGTCCATCAGGATGTACATGCCAATCCAATTTTGCATTAGGCTCAAAAGATGCAACTACGATATTATAGTTAAATGTGCTATCTGCTTCACTAATCCTATTAAGCCAGACATCTCCAGTATGATGAATGTTTGGAGCCTTAGTTCCTTTTGTAAAAATGACATCTTCTGTTTTATTTTTCTGACAAGAAACAATACAAAACAAAAGGGTTATAACGATTAGTACTTTTTTCATAATGGTTAACTATTAACAGTTATTGAAATTACTACTTTAAATCTAGTATATAAAATCAACAACCACCCCTTCACTTAATGATTATTCTAATCCAAGTTCTGTATGTAAACATGCATCTGCATTATAGAGTGTGTAAACGGAAAGTTTTGATTTTTTGTAAAGGAAAAAAATTACAAAAATCATGGATGTGTATTACGGAAAGTTTTTAGTTTTTTTGTTTTGGAAAAAGAAACAAAAAACCAAAAACAACCACCCCGTAATTGGATAAATAGTCAGTAATCAACAATCTATATTATTCTAATCCAAGTTCAGTATGGAAACATTATCTGCATTGTAGAAGAGAGTAAACGGAAAGTTTTGATTTTTTGTAAAGGAAAAAATTACAAAAATCATGGATGTGTATTACGGAAAGTTTTTAGTTTTTTTGTTTTGGAAAAAGAAACAAAAAACCAAAAACAACCACCCCGTAATTGGATAAATAGTCAGTAATCAACAATCTATATTATTCTAATCCAAGTTCAGTATGGAAACATTATCTGCATTGTAGAAGAGAGTAAACGGAAAGTTTTGATTTTTTGTAAAGGAAAAAATTACAAAAAGCTCAAAACAACCACCCCTTGACTTAATGATTATTCTAATCCAAGTTCTGTTCTTAAGACACTATCTGCATTACTATTCTTACCCCAATAGGCACTTTTGATAGTTTTTATACGAGTAGCTTTGGTGGTGAGTTCTTTAGCACGAGCACCGTATCCATCAACAAAGGTTTCTTCCCATCCTTCTATCGTATAAGGAAAAGCACCAGAAAAGTTGATGGTTAAAGAACGATTCAATGTAGGATATTCTATAGTGTATGAGGTGTCAGTAAGTGTTCCTTTGGCATCATATGCTTTAAGGGGAACATGTTTCATACGTGTAAATGAAAAATCGGGAATCGCTTTAAAATTACCCGTGGGTAATGCTTTTGGATCGATACGTAATTGTGCCCATAATTCATTTTCTAATACATTTTTTGCCAACGTAAAGCTTTTATCTGCCTCTCCTTCAAAGTAAGAATGTGAATTTACCTCAAACTGATCTCTATTATTGATTTGAGCATATTGATGACCACACCATTCTTGCATGCTTTGCGATACTTTAATGGCATGTTTTTCTTCAAAAACAGGATAGAAAGTACTTGACATTACGGAGTATGGGTAGATACCCGTATTGAAATTTTTGGTAGCATTCACTTTAAGTACAGGAATGTTTTTATCGTTTTGCCTATCTGCTTTTACTTGTATTTCAGGAAGGAAATCTTCGGTCACAAAAATAAGTGCCGCAGTACCATCGCGTAATTCTCCATAACGAGCTTGTTCAAGCTTATAAGAAGAAATTTCTGCTTTTCCAGCATACCAATAATCCTTAAATTCTTGAGTAACTGTTCTGTTTTTTGTAGCATCTAGTGTGCTATTTGCAACGGGCATTTCTGTTGGAGTTGTGGTTTCTGTATCTCCTTTACAATTTGCAAGTAGTGCGATGAGCGCAACAGCTACCATTAAAAAAAATAGAGTACGTTCTTGTTTAAATAGTTTCTTAGGAAAAGACATAGCGTTGAATTTTAAGTTAAAATTACTAAAAACTTAAGAGTCGGCAAGCTGTATTAACGTTTCATAAACTTTATGAGTAGGTAATCCCATGACATTAAAATAGGAACCTTCTAGTCGTGTTACAGCAATATACCCAAACCATTCTTGTACTCCATAACCACCCGCTTTATCATAAGGCTGATAATGATCTATATAATGATGGATCTCTTCTTCTGTAAGTGTTTTGAATGTTACTTTTGTGATATCGTGTATGGTGATTTGTTGTGTAGAAGTTGTAAAGCAAACACTCGTAATTACTTCGTGAGTATTACCAGAAAGGCTAGAAATCATTTCAAAGGCCTGTGTTTTATCTTCAGGTTTGTTAAGCGCTTTGTCTTGATGCCATACAATCGTGTCACTAGTTATAAGGATATCATGCTCTTGTAAATTAGTAAAAGCTGCAGCTTTTAATTGTGCTAAATAATCTGTGATTTCGGCGCCTTTATAATGTTCTGGAAAAACTTCATCAATAGGCTTAAGTTGGATGGTAAAATCTAAGTCAAGTTCTTTAAAAAAAAGTTGTCTGCGAGGAGAACCAGAAGCAAGAATAATGTTTTTGTGCTGTAATCGTTTAGATAGCATCTGCGATAGTCTGAGATATTAGTGGAATGGTAATAATGCCTATAAACATGATTATTTTTAAAATAAGTGAAAGTCTGGTGAAATGACTTTTTTTATCATCTTCCCATAGTCGTGTCGCCACATATCCAAGAGGTGCAATAACCCCAAAAAACAATATGGCAACCGTTTTTTTATGTTCATATAAAAAAGTAAACGTGTACCATGAAATGAGAGTAAGTGTCAGCAGGCATATTATCGAGGCGATGCGAGCAGTTCTTTGCGCACCAAGAATAATAGGTAATGTACGATATCTAGCTACATGATCTCCTTGAATATCTTCAATATCTTTTACAATTTCTCTAATGAGATTAATTAGAAAAGCAGCTATTGAAATGTCTATAATAATATCAAAAAGGAATATTTTAAGTTCAGGATCTATTCCAGTACTTATAGGGAATAATTCAAATATAGCTACAATTATGATGGATAATGCCACTGTAAGACTCACCAAAAGATTACCTACTAACGCCATTTTTCTTAAAAACCTAGAATACAGGTAAAGTAAAAAAGCAGTTCCTGCAAAAATCAAAAAATATAAGGGTTCTTTTAATCCTGCAGTAATCACAAATCCAAAACCAACTCCTACAAAAGTAAATAGATAATAAAAGAATTTTGCGCGTCTAGGATCTATGGAAACTCCTACAATTCTTTTTTTGGGTTTGTTAATCTTGTCAGCTGTAACATCTATAATATCATTAATAATATAACCTCCAGCTGCTATAAGTACTGTTGCTATTACAAGAAATGTAAAACCTAATTTACTTAAGGTAAGTTCAATTTCAAAAGGCTTAAAGAACCCAAACATGATAATACATTGCATGACAATAATCATTATCAAATTAGGAAATCGAATAAGGCGTAAATAATTCACTCTAGTTTGTTCTGTGTGGTGTATCTTAGAGCAAAGTACTGTAAATTAATTAGAGTATAAAAGAAACATTTAATTTTTAACTACGATTTATACATGTAACTAATTGTCATTTAGTAAAGAATCTTTTACAACTTCTTTAATCTCAGTAACTATCGAATCTGTTTTTGTTTCAACATCTTCTTTTATGGTGTTTTGCGTAGCTTCTATGATCGCATTAAGATCTCTAGACCCTTCAACATCTATATCATTTCTATTTGGGTAGAGGTCTTCATCAGTGAGGCCTTCATCACTTTTCCAGGTTTCTCCTAATTGTTCAATAATGGTACTTTCCCATTGCGAAGGATGCTTTGCATCTACCCATATCACATCTCGATATTCTGTATCAATTAAAGCAAGATCGGGAGTAGCAGCACCATCAAATTTTTTACTATCATCTCGTTTTGCAGCAATGGTACTGATCACAAACATTCGTTTACGGCCTGCTATTTCTTTAATAAAAGGTCTAAACTCTACCGGTTTATTAACAGACCAATCATATTCCTTACGAGATTCTACTACTTTTAAAGGCATTGCAGAAACCCCAGCGAGTCCTTCTTTTTTAGCAGCATGATTGTAATAATATACCTTGTCTGTTCCATCTCCAGGAATCAAAACACTAAACGATAAACTAGTACGCTCTTCTCCAATAGGCTCTAATCCAAACCAATGGTATAAACCACTATATGCTTGAGTTTCCATACCACTCCAATTAAAATCAGTGACAAAAGGTTGTTGGTTTTCATCATCTTTTAGATCTGGAATTTTTACAGCGGTTTCCATATTCCATGGCAATGGATCGGTAAATCCGCCTAAAAACTGAAGTGACTTAGCTTGCAGCCTAGACACCTCTTCACTTAATGTATTCTGTTTTGTTAAAAATGGATAGTCCTGTGTTTTTGATGGTGGTACATAGGTGCCTTTCCCTATAGTGATACGCTCTAGATAATCGGCAGCTGTATGCTCTCCAGATTCTATAATCATTACTCCTCCATACGATGGATATGGAAAGAAAAAACCTTTCCATTTGATTAGATTTACTACCTGAACCCATTTTCCATCATCATTTTTCATGTAATATACCTGACTAGGCTCTAGTGTAAATAATTGGAAGAAATTAAAACGTTGCACTACGGCATTGTATGTATTTCTACTAAAGGCAAGGGATTCTCCTATAGAAAAGGTAACAGGCACTCTACTTTTATCCGTAAAACGTGGAAAAGGAGAGGTGCTTTCTACTGTAAAAAGCTCTTCAGTATTATCACTCATACGTTGAAACGAATATTCCTTAGCAGGTTGTACTGCCATGGTCCATTGATTTATCGTATCAATACGCACCAATTGAGGAGGCGATACTTCTTGTGTTTCTCCAATAGACTCATAGGCCATCGTTACAATGTTATTATATGGCTGGATACGCTCATTTTGCGTTAATGGGAGTTCGTGTATTTCAACAAGATCTAGATTGTTGTATACATTATACGTTTGCATGTATTGATACAATCCTGTCTTCCATCCTGCAAACCATAAGACTCCAAAGAAAGCAGCAATTCCAACCAGATATAAAATACGTTTTCCTATGTGTGCGCTTGCGCGAAATCTTCTAAGCATAAACCACAAAAACAGTGTGCTGATCAAGATAATAAACACATACTTGCGTAAAAATAATAACGCAGGCTGATAATCATCTCGTAAGAAAAATAACAGCAAGACCAGTACAATCGCACTGATAATCACAATACGTTTTTGTTTTCCTCCTTTTTGCCAATATGATTTTATCATGGTTGTGTTTGTTTTATTTTGGTGATCAGTTTATAAACTATTTTCTATTACGACAATTCTCTTGTGAATATAATTATCAAAGTCTGGTTTGTAATATTGAATGCCTTTTGCAAATCGATTAGTAGACATAAGTCCACTACTTTCTCTGCTTCGGAAATACGTTTGTACTAAGCTATCTCCTTCAATAGCAAATAACGCTCGCATATACTTACCAATATTATTTACGCGCCATATACTATCAGGTTCATTGATTGGATTATTCTTATCTGGAGGCGGTTGATTTAATTCAACAAGCCCTTCTATTTTTTGATGATATGGTTCTTTAATATAAATGTCTTTGTACAATGCGCTTTTTCTATAGTTTTCTCGTGATGCTTTAGATTGGTATGTAATTAAAAGTGAGTCATTACTGGTATCTTGATCACTTATGTCTTTTAAGAATTGTGTATACGCTTCTTTAGTATTAAGTTTTGGATAATGTGACTCTAAATGATCTTCAAATTCCTCTACTAAAAGGTCAATCATCGCAATATTCTCCTCTCCAAGTTCTTGTTGAAATAAAATAATATTTGGATCAGTAATTTTTTGAGTACAACTCAATAGTACTACAAAACAGGTAATACATGTAAAGATGATATGTTGTTTTTTAGAATTCAAATTATTTTTTATGCTTTCGCGAAAGCGGACTTTTAATAAAAACAGAAGCTACTTTATGTGATCTCTCCTATCGTCGAGATGACTGAGTTTTGTATTTTAGGTCTATGTTCTATTCTCTATATTCTTTTTTCTTAATTCGAACAATCAAAAATCTCCAATCGTTAATCACTTAATCATCCCTTTATCTTTAAAGCGATCTCGGGCACTTTTCTTTTTAGGAGTTTCTTGTTCAGGAGTCGCTGATGTCTCCTTTTCAGGAGCAGTATCAGATTCAAAATGTTCTTTTACATCTTCGGTAAAATCTTGCACCATTTCTTTTCCTTTGTCAAATACCTTTTCTAGGTTTTCCTTTTTGGTACTATCACGTGCAAACAAAAATGCCGAAGCAATATAGGTACCTACTAATGTCCCTACAATTGCCGAAACAAAATATTGAACAAACGCTTGAATAGGTGTCACAAATTGTAATACAATAGCACCAGCGAGATACAATAAACTTACATACACCAAACGCATTAAAAAGGGTTGTTTGTGTATAAAACCTTTACGATTATCAGGTTTCATTTGCAACTCTTTATTGTGTGTGAGTTTGTTTATAAAACGATATACGGCATTGCTTTTAGATTCCCTCCAGTACAGAACAATCCCTAAAAGAATGGAAACAATAAATATGATGATTTCTAAGCCCATGGTTTTGTTATTTAGAATAAAGAGAAAAGAGAAGAGAAAAGAGATTTTAAATCAGAAAACCTTCTCGAGCCTTTATTATATGTATAGTTTTTAAATCTTTTGTTACTGTTTTTGTATATAAGACTATAAAAAAGAGTAAAGAAAAGAGACTTCTAAATGAATTAAATTATTTTTTAAGTCCATTTTGAAAACTCATAGTCATACGTTGCCATTCGGCTATTTTTTCTTCTAAATCTTCTAAAATATTTTTGTCAATATACTTCTTATGTTTTGCTATTAATAATTGAGTTCCTAATTCAAACGAAGATCCTAAAGCAATATCTATAAAATGACTAAATGATGTATTCGTTCTAGACGATCCTTCTGAAATATTACTCGGTATTGAAATAGAACACCTACTTATCTGAGAAGTCAAGTCATATCTTTCATGTTTTGGAAATGCTTCTAAAAGATCTGAAACTTCTTTGGCAATTTCTAATCCAACCTTCCAAATTTTCAGATTCTTATAATTATGCCTTTTTCCTGTCATTTCTCTTTGCTCTCTGTTCTCTGTTCTCTGTTCTCTTCTCTTCTCTTCTCTTCTTATCACTACCCAAATACAGCCATTACTAACGGAAAACCTCCAAATACAAATATTCCAACAGTAGCAACCCAAAATTGGTAATTTCTATTTTCTTTTTTAATGATACTTAAAATGATAAATAATATACTTAAAACCAATAAAAGCGTGGCAACCAATCCAAGTCTAAAAATGACTTGACCAGTGTTGTCTTCAGTATAAAAAAAACCAACATAAGTGGCCGTCAAATATGCAATTATTATATTTATGATAATCACCCAAACCATGAAACGAAATGCCCAACTTTTAAAATTAATTTTATTCATTATTCATGTTTTATTTTAAGAATTATCACGAATTCTCCTCTAAGATACCTTGAATTACCCAATCTTGATAGGTATCTGGCCATGTTTGATAAGCTTCATAAAACTGTGCTTTATCATACCAATATAAATGCAACGGGTCAATAGGTTGCATCTTAATTAAAAGTTTCCATATTAATTCTGCTTGCTCTTCTTCCAAAGAAGAATGTGGCTGGTGTAATGCTTTATAATATACAGTATCAATATAATCTTCCTGCTTTATTTCTTTATTAATAATACTTTTTTGGAAGAAAAGCTCTACACCATTCAGTTGTTTTTGCACTTCAATATCAAGGCTTGTAATGTATTTCTTAAATAAGAAATGGCTATCTAGAATTTCAACAAAAGAGTGTGTTGCTTCTTTTGAGTGTTCCATAAATCGATGCTTTTTGATACGGTCAAAACGCTTTGATTTTGAAGCCTTTTTAAGGTCATTATCTATAATAAAGTCTTTTACTAGTTTATCAATAAGCTCATCATGATCTTTATGAAATAAAGCCACATCATGTCCAGTATCTGTAATAGCTTTGTCAAATACCGCTTTGTCTTCAAAGATCATAATATCTGTAATAAAATCTTTTAAGACAAACACACCACCAAAAGCTCTGGTATAAAAAGAGCTTACTTTGAGTGGTAACGGATCGATGGTTAGTTTACGATGCCGTAAATCTCCATATTTTTTAGCATTTTCAATTAGCTTTTTATGAAGTTCACGGTTTATAAAATTATTCCCTTCCTGAAATGTTGCAATGAGTTCGTTTTGTTCGGCCTGTTTTACGTCTAATTGGTTTAAGATATCAAATGTTACTGTAATCGTGTCATACCTTAATAAATCAAAAGGCTCATAAAATGCATCTATCTTTTGATCTATATGTACACAAATGGCTGCATCTTTTGTAATATCTCTTATAATTCTATTATTTGCCGCAAATACAGCTTCCATCAAGTCTCGATCAAAACTATGACTTGGCATATGCACAGGTTTGTAGCGCTGTTCTGGAGAGATAATAATTGCATTGGTATTGGCTTCTCCAATATTGAGGTAATAATTTTCTCCTTTTTCTGTAGCAATTTCTGGGCTCCATCCCATGGCATCTATAGCAAAATTGGTTAATGCTGTAGGTGCAACTCCTAACATGGCAAGACACTCGTTATAGCGTTGTGCTAACGATCCTGATACGGGCACTAATGCGCCTCCATATAATCCTGCTTCTTTTAGTTTTTTCATGCGTATGCCCGCGTAAGCGGATTCTTTTCATGCCCACGAAGGTGGGCATCTCATGGTTTTAATTCTAATCTCTCTTAATACGCTTTCGCGAAAGCGTACTTTTGATTTCAAAATAGAGTAACACTCTATGTTTTGTTCTTTTAAGCAAATTCTCATTAAAACAATGAAGCTACTTTATGTGATCTCTCCTATAGTCGAGATGACGGAACTTCATATTTAAGTCTATGTCCTCTTTTCTATATTCTTTCTTCTTTTTAAATCCAGTCAGTCATTTCGATACTATTTTCGCGAAAGCGAAAATCACTCAATTACCTTGCTAGGTTATTCTCCACTTTCAAAAATACGTCTTGCTTCTAGTTGTACATTCATATCATGCACGCGCCCATCTACTTTACGTTTAAAATCAGTATCGGCAATGGTAGCGACATTATCTAGATAACGCACTACTTCCTGACGACGAATATCTGAGAAGTTCAAGCCTTTCATGTTTTGCTTCATCAAGTCTTGTAATAGCACGAGTTTGCTGTCATAGTCTTTTTTGAAATACGCCGATGGGTCTTCAAACCACTGTTCAGGTAAATCAAAATCGGTGAGACGTAATGAGATAGCACTTTGAATATTACGAATATCTCTCGAAGAGAAAAACGGAAATGCTTTTTGAATTTCTTTATATAACTCGGCAAAAAATAAGTGCTCTGTTTGTTTGTGTTTAGAAGCGACTTGCTCATATATCTCTAAAACTTTAGCCTCTGTTGGTTTCTCGCTTTGGTTTAAGATTTCTCCTAAGTTTTTAGCAAGCCCTTGTTCGCTTAAGAACTCATATTTCTCTGGGTTGGTCATATTGATAAAGTCGGGCATCGACTTTTCTAGCTTATTCCACCAGATATAATCTTGATCTATAAAATCAGGAATGGTACGAGCGCCATCTATTTTAAAACGTCCTTGTACACGTGAGATCACGGCTTTATCCAACATCTCTGGAAGATTGGTAAACAATCCAATGGAGCTGTTTCCATAATTAATGGCATACGCACCTTCTGTATACCGCAAGAAAACGCCAATCACTTCTTTAACTCCTGCCGAAACGCCTTGTGCAGTACGCTCTTGTAAATTGTTTTCTGCATCATCAATAGGAGCAAAAATGAGTCGTGAAGGGTCTTGCATAGGTTTCATCCATTGTACCATTTTTTCTGCCGATCCTCCTTGGAAGGTAGAGATTAATGTATCTGGCATAGGGTGAAATAAAAATGGAATATCCAGATGATCACAATGTTCTTTTAATCGTGTGGCAATCGCAGCAATGAGCATCGATTTTCCAGTTCCTGGAATTCCATATCCCATAAAAACAGGCATAAAACCACCTAATTCTTGAAATGGATTTTTCTTTGCTTCAAAATCATAGCTCAACATACGCTCCGTCAATCGGCGAGCGAAATGCTTAGCATCGCGGTTTCCTACAATTTCTTCAAATTGTATTTTATTAAATTCAACACTTACCGCCGTGCCTTCAAATACATTTTCCCATCCAGAGACAGCAAATTCACTTTTTTCTAGTTTATAGGTTCTATCAGTAATAGTGTCTGTATATTCTAACGAACCGATACGTTGTTGGATCTCACTAATAATGGCTTCAAAAAAGACAACCGTAAAATCTAAAACATCGGCATCAGATTTTATGATATCTGGATGACTCAGGTATTTGTCATAATAAAAAAGCATACAGGAAATCCCTTTCAACGGACTCATAAACGAGAGTTCAGGAATGCCTGCAAATTTGTTTTTCATAACGCTCAAATCGTCTGAAGCTGCTTCTTTAATATCAAATAAAATGCGGTAGGCTGTACCATATAGCATAAAAGCGGTAGCCGTATGCATTTTTGACTCATACTCACGTCTTCCACTGTTATCTAATGTAGATTTACGTTCGTTTAGAATTGATAATCCAGAGGCATCAAAATAGCTATCCTTTAACCAGATTCCTGTGGTGATTCCTTCTTGTAGTGCATATAATGCTTGATTTAAATGCAACGGAATAGCTACAGAGTCGGGTAGGAGTCTCTTTTTGAGTGCTAATATGGTTTTAGAAACTGACGTGACATCACTTCCTCCACCGTTTGTAGCTTTAGAGAGATACAATAAGATTGACTCATCTTTTTGATTTTTATCACGGCGTTGCGCTTTACTACCTTGTTCCCATTGTACACCTTTTAAATACGATGTAGCTTCATCACGTAGGGTGGCAAGTTCGCTTAATTTTATAGGGAAAGTTGTGTTGTGTTCCATAGGTTATAATTTAAGTGTTGCAATTTCGATAGGGTCTCTGGTGAGTCCGTAGACTTTATCCGGAATTTTATCGTAGAGTAATTGCATCACTCGATGTGATGTAAATAAATAATTTTCGGGTCTTTTATTTTCCCAGACTTGAAGGTGTTGTTTATTAAAGATGCTTCCTTCTAAGATACTGTCTTTAGAAAATGTTTCATTCACCGTAATAGATATTGCATATGCAGAAAGATCTAAGCTTTTTTCAACGATAGACTGTAAGATTGCATGTGTGACTTGCAGCTCGTCTTTAGCAAATACATTATGTACCGGACCCAAATCTATTTTCTTTATTCTTTTAGGTAATAGATTTGGTAATTTTTTATCGATGGCATACGCCATACTGTCTAAGGTGATGCTACGATCTGCCGTAGCTTCGAGTACTTTATAGATATCTTCGATATACTCTTCCATGTCTACTTTATGTAAATCGAAATACATAAAGCAAATAAAAGGTCTGTTGACGCCTACATCATAAAATGCCCAGCTTACCATAAATTCTGTATCTGCCGAAGGTGCTGTTTTAATCACCTTCCCTTGTACAAAACGTTTGAATAAGTATTTACTTTCTACCGAAGTATAATAGACTATAGAAGATGCTTGATGTAATTTCTTATCAGAAATAGGTTCCTTGTATTTTAAGAGTGTTTCTAGAAATTCCTCTTTTAAGGTTTCTACTGCAGGAAGTTTTTGAATGTATTCATTTTTAAGCTCCATATCATTTACGAGATATCGAAACTCAGAATAGTTAGGAAGTCCAGACTCGGTAAGATCTACCTTCATTTTTTCTTCATCATCAAAGAGGTACTTTACTCTAAATGCTTCTAAGGTATAGGTAAGTAAATCACAATACTGCTTGATATAGGTAGTCTCAGAAGGTGTACATAACTGCTCTTCTTTGAGCGCCTTGACAAGCTCATCAAATGCGTGTTTTACAATTTTAAAATACACCTTGTATTGCTCCTTGTTTTCTAAAGTAGCACTATCTAATGGCGTTATGATTTCGTTTATGGGCATTTAGAAGGGTACTATTAATTAAGATTTCATTTTTTTAAATGGGATGAATTTTAATGCGAGTCCTAAACCAATTGCGCATAAAACACCCGCAAGTGTGGTGAGGGCAGTATGGTTAGCGAAAAAAGACATTGCTATTCCAATAAGTATAATTCCGATTCCTATACATTGTGTTTTATTCATAGTTCTTTGTGCCTTTCTTAATTATATAAATATTTAGCATTTGTATTTATTTTTCTTCCTCTAAGAAAACCAAAATCTGGTTCTTCTTTAGCTTTATACATTCTATAAATCCTAATAGGTAAAGAATCTCTTGGTGGTGGCATAGGAACTAATTTATTTCTTTTAGCAGCATCAGTTTCAATTGTTACAGATAAATATTGAGTGATTATAGAATCTGGAATCTTTTTGTCTGCAAAGACTCTTATATGAAACCTATAATCATGATATTTATCATGCATTAGTTCTTGCCGTTCATCAGGATGAATACTATCTTTAAACGTCAAGATATCAGACTTAAAATGATTTAAATTATCAGAAAGCTCTGTTTTTCCAATAATGTTATTACCAGAATATCCCATAAATACATTAAGCCCGTGAAATTTACTAAGTGTCATTTCTTCTACAGCATCGTCATCTGGTAATGAAAAATCAATATTATATCTTTTAGTAAGAAAATCTATATAATCTTTTGCTTTTAGTAAGCTGAAATTAAATTCTCCATACATACTATGATATATTCCATACAGACTATCCTTATTATCAGTGAGTTTGTAATCGATGGTAATTTTATTAATAATATTTCTAGGTATTCCTAAAGAATCCCAATGAAGAGTAGGATACCCAAATTCAATTTTTGATTTCGTTGCATTCCATTCAACTTTTTCTTTATCTTCTATTGTTATATTAAGACTATCTGGATAAAACTCCCATTTGGTATTCCCAGAGTTTTGAATTTCATACCATCTCCCGTTTAATTGTCTTTCAGATAAATTTTGACCACAAGAAAGTAGTGAAATGACCATCAAAAAGAGTAGTATGTAAACCGGTTTTTTCAAATTAGTATGAGCTATTTTGTTACTTAAGAACTATGACAACACACCCCTCGATCCCCTCTTTCTAGAGGGGAGGTTTATAATGAGGTGTTATGGTAGTTGTATACGCTTTGCCGCTTTGCTCTTCCTATTAGTTGTGAACCTACCTGCCGGCAGGCAGGTCTCAGAAGTTCGATTTCGCGAAAGCGTATTTATAAGATTACCCTAAAAGATCATCATCTCCAGCATCGTCGTTCTTTTCTGGAGTTGGCTCGCCATCACCAGCAGGTGCATCGCCATCGGTTGCATAATACTCTTCAAAGATTTCTTTCATATCAATTCCATAACGGTTGGCAAAATCTTTCTGAATATTAGCATCTTTCTCACGAATTTCTTGCAATGACTCAGCATAACTGCTGTATACTCCTTGCATTACTTTTTCGTGTACTGGGATGTTGTCCATCATATCCTGACGTGCTTTAGAACTAGCGGTATGCATAGCAGCCAATGTTTGTCCAATATGCTCATCAGTCTTCACACCTAAGTGTTCTAAGATCGCAGCAAATTCCTGATCGGTACGTGCTTTTAAAGCCACCACATAACCATCATAATACTTTAAACGCTCATCGGTATCACTTTTTAGCTTTGCTCTATGTGTTTGTAAGTTACTACGTAATGAAGTCAATACTTTAATTGTCAAGTTATGTTTGTGTACAAAACTATCTTTACTCGCAGCAAGGGTGGTGTAGGCATTTTTCAGCCCTTCCAGTTCTTCTACTTTTTGCTCTAATTCTGTGATTTTTGCAATCGCTTCAGAGTACTCTGTAGATTGTTTATCTGTTACTTCTTCAAGAGCTTGACGTGCCTGCTTTAAAAGGGCATATTGTTCTTCGAGTTTATCTTCTGTTTCCTTTTTCTTTTCAAGGGCTTTGTTGTGATTTTTACTCGCTTCAACAATTGCTACTTGCAGTTTGTCTTCTACTTCTTTGATTTCTACCTCACGATTTTTAAGACGTGTTACTGCAGCTTGAGATTTGTAAGAAAGCTCATTTAAAAGTGTTTGAATATCTGCCGACTCAATACGCTCTTGAAACATTTGCTTCGCTTTTAAATCTGCTCCGTCACGTATTTTTTGCTTAGCCGCGAGTTCTTCTATTTTCTTTTGGATTTTTGCTTTACGTCCCCAAAGGTTATTCCACCAATTGTCTTTTACATTTTGAGCATCTTCCAGTTCCATCTTTGCACGCTCTAAAGCTTTTTGTGCATCGTCTATTACTTTTTGCTCATTGGCATTTAGGGTAGAGAATTTTTCAAAAATAATACCTACCTCATCTTGATAATCGGTAAGGTCTTTAATTGCGTCCAGCAGTGATGTTCTGTCTTTTTCAGCCATTCCCACCACATCATCTAGTGTTGCGTTTAGGATTTTCTGGCGCATTTCAGGATCGTCTTCCTGAGCAAGCTTAGATTTCATAGTATCTACAGCTTTCCCCCAGTTTACATCTACTTTTTCAGTTTTTTCTTGAGACGCGTCATTGGTTTCTAATAAGTCAAAATCATCAGACATAGGTATGGATAGTTTTAATTGTTGAACGTACTTAAATTGAAGGTTCAATTTCGGTAAAAAAATTGATTTACGGAATTCCTTTTTTCAAAAGCTTTCTTGATTAGTAGCAAAAAATGGAAAATGTTACACTATACTAGTGATAGTAGTCAATAACAACGTTTTTTTAGTGTTAAAGTGAAGTGATATTTAAGCTTGATATGGAGAAAGTTGTGTTTTTATACGCTTTCGCGAGATCCCTCACTGCCCTTTGGGCATCTCTCCCAGAGGGAGAGAAAGACATTATGAAGTTCTTTATTAGTTGTCAACTATGACTAAAGACTAACAACTATAGATTAAAAAATTAATGACTCCCTGCGTCAAACTCACGCATCCATTTGCCTTGTACTTTTAGTACTTGCTCAATGACATCACGTACACAGCCTTTTCCGCCATTTTTGTGTGATATATATTTGGAGACTTCTTTGATCTCTTTGACAGCATCTTGAGGGCAAGCGGGTAATCCCACCATTTTCATCACAGGATAATCTGGAATGTCATCTCCCATATATAAGATGTTTTCTGTTTGGATATTATGTTCGTTGATGTATTCTGTGAGTTGGTGTACCTTTTGATGTGCTCCTAGATAGACATTTTTGATCCCTAATCCTTGTAAACGATGACGTACACCTTCATCTGTTCCTCCAGAAATAATGCATACGTTATAGCCTTCATTAAGAGCTGTTTTTAAGGCGTATCCATCTTTTACATTCATCTCACGATGCATTTGTCCGTCGGTGGTGATTTTTAAAGTTCCGTCAGTAAGGACGCCATCTACGTCAAAAATAAAAGTGGTGATTTGGTGAAGGTATTCTTTATAACTCTTTTCCATAATGTGCTATAATAGATGCTGTAAGGGTTTGGTATATTGATTTATGGTCTTCTTGTTGGAGCATATCTAAGTGCTCATTGATCACTTGTGTGTCATTCCGTTTTGCAGGACCAGTTTGTACATCGCTAGGGGAGTGGTCTATGGCTTTTTGGGCTGTTTTGCCTACCAACGCATGTAATAACTCAAATGGAATTTGATGGGTATCACACAGCTCTTGTGCAATAGTATAACAATGATTGGTAAAATTATTTACAAATACAGCTGCCAAGTGTGCTTGTTTTCTCTGATGACTATCTATGTGATACACTTTTGTGCTTAAAAATAGCGCTAGTTTTTGAAGTATATCCAGATCGTCTTTGGTTGTTGCTTCTATACAAATAGGAATGTTTGTAAAGTCTACGGTATCGTTTTTAGAAAAACTCTGTAACGGATAAAAAACACCTTTACGGTTTTGAGAAATCGCTTCGATGGTAATGCTTCCTGATGTATGAACTACTAAGGTGTCTTGGTAGGGAACTAAAGTTGCTACCTTTTCTATCTCATTATCTGATACAGCAATGATTGTAACCGTAGCTGGTTGTAGCGCATCTATCGTAACAACGTTTTCTGCTAAATGCTTAAACTTTTCTCTTTTTTCTGGAGAACGTCCTGCTATTTGTTGTAGTGTACACTCAGGTATTTTAGCCAAATGATTTGCCAAATGCCATGCTACGTTTCCAGTTCCGATAAGGTTGATCGTCATCATCGCGGTAAAAATAGGGCTTTTGTTGGTATTATGCTATTTGTGAGAATGGGTATTTGGGAAGTCAATCATGACAATAAAGCCATCTATTTCTTAACGAATATTAACAGGGTGAGTTATACGATTATTTGCCTTCTGTGGGTTATCTTTGCACTCGGAAAATTAGCCAAACGCTATGCAAAAGAAAATTGTAAATTTTTTATTCTCCACTCGATTGATGGGAATGCTTTTTATAACCTATTTTGTCGCGATGGCAGTAGGTACTTTTTTAGACCGCGGACAAGACACGTCTCCTACACCGTACTCCCGTGTTTGGGTTTATAATTCTTGGTGGTTTACATTAATACATATTTTATTTGTTATTAACTTCTTAGGGAACATAGCAAGGTTTAAACTCTTCCGAAAAGAAAAAATCACCACCTTAATTTTTCATATTTCTTTTATTTTTATTCTTATAGGTGCTGGTATTACACGATATATAAGCTTTGAAGGAGTGATGCCTATCTCTGAAGGAGAAACAGAAAGTACGTTTTTAAGTGAAAAAACATATTTAGAAGTTCTTGTGCAGGGAGAGATTGATGGACAACCTATGCAAAGAACATTGGATAAGGAGTTAATGCTTTCGCCAAGGCTTAGTAACAACTTCACTTGGAATACAGACTTTAATAATGACCCTATCAAAATAACCCACAATAAATTTATAGGTGGTGCAGAAGAAGGATTTATAGAAGATGAAGCAGGAGATCTCCATCTCAAGATAGTAGAGACAGGCGATGGAGGTGGAAGACATGAACATTTCCTTAAAGAAGGGGAACTTGTCAATATGCATAATGTGCTTTATGCTTTTAACAAACCTACAGATGGCGCTATCAACATAGGTTTTGATGGTGAAAATTATACCATACGATCTCCTTTTGAAGGAGAATATAAGGTGATGGCTACACAAACAGATTATACGTTTGTAAAAGATAGTGTGCAGCCTTTAAAATTACGATCACTTTATAATTTACAAGGAATTCTTTTTGTTCTTCCAGAACCTGCTGTAAGAGGTAGATCTGGTATTGTAGAAAAAGAGTTTAAAGAAAAAAATCAACAAGATGCCTTGTTTGTAGATGTTACGGCAAATGGCGAAACAAAAACTGTTGGACTCCTTGGAGGGAAGGGATATAGTAATAATAAAAAGGAAATCGAAGTAGGTGGTTATAAGATGTATTTGTCTTATGGAAGTAAGTCTTTAGAGCTTCCTTTTTCAATCAAACTAAAAGACTTTATTGCAAAAAAATATCCAGGCACTCAAAGTAGTTACGAATCTTTTACAAGTAAGATTACGGTAGAAAGTGATGAAACATTCGATTATGACATTTATATGAATCATGTCCTAGATCATAAAGGGTATCGTTTCTTTCAGGCGAGTTTTAAAGATGAAGAGCGTACCACCATACTCTCAGTGAGCCATGATTTCTGGGGAACATGGGTTACCTATATAGGGTATTTCTTATTATATATTGGAATGATGCTTATCTTATTGGATAAAGGTTCTCGATTTGGGGATTTAAAGAAATCACTAAAAAAGATTAAGGCCAAAAAAGAGAAACTTACGATACTTCTTTTGGTATTCGCTTTCGCGAAAGCGGAAACAGCTTTTTCACAAGACATCAATACATCGGCCGTAGTGATTCAGGATACAATTGCGAGCTTGGAAGAAAAGCAAGAACCTATTCTCCCAATTTTATCTTCTGGAGATGATCATGTAGATCATCAAAATACGCAACCTACAAAAACACAGATAGACTCGGCTATTGTAGCTAATGCAGTTCCTGCAGAACATGCCGCCAAGTTTGGACGTATGATTATACAAGATGATAGTGGGCGTATGATGCCTATCAACACGTATGCGAGTATGTTGCTACGTAAAATAAGCCGTAGCGATCAATATGCAGGACTGAATGCAGATCAGGTATTGCTCTCTATGATGGAAAATCCTATTATCTGGAATTATGTAGATGTCTTG
Organism: Dokdonia pacifica; assembly: GCF_900188275.1. Lineage (GTDB taxonomy): Bacteria > Bacteroidota > Bacteroidia > Flavobacteriales > Flavobacteriaceae > Dokdonia > Dokdonia pacifica. The sequence continues at coordinate 16,132 of NZ_FZNY01000009.1, read as the reverse complement.
TATCTTAAAAAGGGGAATGATAGTATTCGTAATGTGATAGGAGTTCCTAGTGATGTAAAGAATTTTAAAGTAATGGATTTCTTTACTGATGACTTTAAGTATAAATTAGAACCTTATTTAGCACAAGCGTTTAGTGAAGCAACGCCTACTGTAATTGATAAAGAATTTAGAGATGTAGCCTTACGATTAGGGTTATTAGATAGAACATTATCTAAGAAAATTTTAAAAATACTTCCTAAACCTAATGATTCAAATAATGAATGGATTTCTCCAATAGCTGCAGGAGATGGTGGTTATAGGGCTACAGATTCTGTGATTGCACATCAGATTTTCCCGGCGTATTTATTGAGTCTTCGAAAAGCAAAAGTAGATGGAGATTATTCTGATGCGAATAAGATTTTGGAAGGAATAGAAAAGTTTCAAAGAAGATTAGGAGGCGATATCATGCCTACGGCAGAAAAGATTGATGCCGAAATCTTGTATAATAACAATGATCCTTTTACAAAGCTATACTGGATGTATATGCTTGCTTCCTTTTTTATGATATGCTTTGTCATTGTTGAAATTTTTAGTCCTAGTAAGTTTGTGTCATTTATGGTGAATGCAGGACTCGTCATGATTACACTTTTATTTTTATTACATACAGGATCTCTTATATGGCGTTGGTATATTTCTGGCCATGCTCCTTGGAGTGATGCCTATGAATCTGTACTATATGTGGCATGGGCAACCATGTTCTTTGGATTGGCTATTTCTATTCAGGACTGGACGGCAACAAGAAAAGTGTATTCTATTCATAAGGTAAATAAGTTAATGACTCCATTTGCTATAGTTGGAGCTGGTTTGGGGGCTTTTGCAGATATTTTGGTAGATAAGAAAAGTTCAGCACTGGCAGTTTCAAGTATTGCCTTTGTGACAGGATTTATTTTATGGGCAGCGAGTATGAATTGGATGAATCCTGAGATTGCAAACTTACAAGCCGTTTTGAATAGTTACTGGCTAATGATACACACAGCAGTAATCGTAGCTAGTTATGGGCCTTTTACTATTGGAGCTATTTTAGGAATTGTTTCCTTACTACTAATGATCTTTACAACTAAAGAGAATAAAGAAAAAATGGATCTTAATATTAAAGAGCTTACCGTAATTAATGAAATGGCGCTTACTGTTGGAATGGTACTACTTGCTATTGGTACTTTCTTAGGAGGACAATGGGCCAATGAAAGTTGGGGACGTTATTGGGGTTGGGATCCTAAAGAAACGTGGGCGTTAATCTCTCTAATTGTATATGCTTTTGTGATTCATATGCGACTCATTCCTGGATTACGAGGAAGATGGTTATTTAACTTATTAGCGATTATATCTCTAGGAAGTGTACTCTTTACGTACTTTGGAGTTAATTTCTACTTGTCTGGTTTGCATGCATACCAAAGTGGAGGTGATATTGCTAATCAGAAAATTATCATATCTGTAGGTGTTATTGCAATTCTAGGATTTTTATCCTACCGAAAATATGCTAAGTATTACAAAAAGTCTTAACTAAAAAGAGTGGTTGCTTCTTGATCAGATTCAATACCTAATTTTTGGTATAAATTTGAGGTTACTGTTTTTAATTTTTCTACAGATAGGTTGTGCTTTGTAGCAATACGCTCGTTTGTCATCCCTTTAGAAATACCATCCAGTACTTTAATTTCAATATTCTCAAGCTCAAATTGATGGATGAGTGATTCTAAATATTGATCATTAGAGTCTTGCACATTTTTATAACTATTCAGTTGTGAGAGGCGTTCTAAATGCATCTTTATTTGATGCTTCATGATCACAGTTTTGCCTTGTAACTTTCTGAAACTAAATATTAATGCAAGTGCTATTAATGTAAAATTAATTAATGATATAATGCTAAGTTGAAGCGAGGAGAGATTAAAGATACTCATCCCAAGACCGTGCAATAAAAAAGCATCAGTCAGTACAACAATATCTAACGTATAAATGGCAATCATTATAGGTAGATATTTTGTGTTTTTCGCATTATATAAAGTAAGTGTCCATAATAGTAAAACACTTAATACGGTTGTAAAATCAGTTAATAAAAAGCTCCAATGTGTGTTTGAAATCCAATAAATGCATAAGGAAACAAATGAAATGCTACTTAATATCACAAATATGGTTTCTATTGACTTTTTATTCTTTTTTATTTTTAAATATCTAAATACATAACCTGTAGCACTAAGGCCCACTAGGAAATGTCCAAATAACTCCACACTACTTATGATGCTTGGTTTTGCATTAAAGAAATATAAAATATTATCTCTTGTCATAATAGAGATGCATACAGCAGCAATGAGAATCCCATAAAAAAGGAATTGCTTGTTTTTTGTAGTAATCAGAAATATAAGTGTAGCTAATAAGAGTGCAAGGGCAGTACCATAGAAAAAGCCAATTCCTAAAAAACTATTTTTTTCATGTTTTGCAAAAGCTTCTTCATCTAAGACTTCAATTGGAAAATGAGCTTCTAATGGAAAATCTACTTTAAGAAATAATGGGTATTGTACTGTTTTATTTATAACAAAAAAGGATGGATATCGAGTTGCATTCATTAATCCGATTTTGTTTCCATTGGCATCCTGTAATGATGCTTCTTTAACATGAGATGTATGTAATTCTATAATAGACCTAGGCAGATCAATAGCATCTATTTTAAACCAATAGATGCCATTGTCTGTTCCAAGATTTATATCCTCTATAGGAGAGAATTCTATTTCTTTAAGTTCTGATATCGTATTCTGGTGATCGGTAGTAGCTTTATAATAGGAAATTGATTCCTGTGATACCCCTCCAATCACAAAGAATATACTAACGATAAAAAATATCAATCGCATTAGCACATAATTATATGGGTGCTAATATAGTGATATATATTAACAAATCAACACTTGATCGATGTTTTTGTGTATTTTATCTATTTATTTGTAAATTTTGTAGGAATTTTATAATTCTCCTACCATGTCTTCAGGTTTCACCCATTCATCAAATTCTTCTGGAGTTACATAGCCTAAATTAACAGCTTCTTCTTTTAATGTTGTGCCATTTACATGCGCAGTATTTGCAATTTCTGCAGCTTTATAATACCCTATTTTTGTATTAAGAGCGGTAACGAGCATTAAAGAATTATCAAGTAATTCTTTAATTCGTTTTTCATTAGGCTGTATTCCTGAAGCACAATGCTCTGAAAATGACACACAGGCATCTCCAATAAGTTGAGCAGATTGCAATAAATTTGAAGCCATTACAGGTTTAAATACATTTAATTCATAATGCCCTTGTAATCCACCTACGCTAATAGCAACATCATTTCCGATAACTTGTGCACATACCATGGTTAATGCTTCACATTGTGTAGGATTCACTTTACCAGGCATGATAGATGATCCAGGTTCATTAGCAGGAATGGAAATTTCTCCAATTCCGCTACGTGGTCCTGATGCCATAAGTCGTATATCATTTGCAATTTTATTAAGCGAAACGGCTAATTGTTTAAGCGCTCCATGCGTTTCAACAATAGCATCATGTGCAGCTAATGCTTCAAACTTATTATCGGCAGTACGAAATGGAAATCCAGAGAATTGAGCCATATATTCAGAGACACGTTTTGCATACCCTTTTGGAGTATTTAAACCCGTGCCAACAGCTGTTCCTCCTAGTGCTAATTCGGCAAGGTGATCTAATGTATTTTCTAAAGCCTTAATACCATGATTTAATTGTGATACATATCCCGAAAATTCTTGACCTAGTGTTAAAGGTGTCGCATCCATAAGATGCGTACGTCCTATTTTAACTACTTTTTTAAATTCTATGGCCTTTGCTTCTAAAGTATCTCTCAGTTTTTTTACACCCGGTAATGTGATTTCTACAATTTTCTTGTACCCTGCAATATGCATTCCTGTTGGGAAGGTATCATTAGAAGATTGAGATTTATTTACATCATCATTAGGCTGTAATGTTTTTTCTCCTTCTCCTATTACTTTTCCAGCAAGTTGGTGTGCACGATTTGCAATAACTTCATTTACGTTCATATTACTTTGTGTACCTGAACCCGTTTGCCATATTACTAACGGAAATTGATCATCGTGTTTTCCATCCAGTATTTCATCACATGCTTGAGCAATAAGATCTCTTTTTTCTATAGGGAGACCGCCTAGTTCACAATTGGTATAGGCTGCTGCTTTTTTAAGAATAGCAAATCCATATACAATCTCTAAAGGCATAGAAGCTGGCGCTCCTATTTTAAAATTATTACGAGATCTTTCCGTTTGAGCGCCCCATAATTTATCTGCGGGAACTTTTACTTCCCCCATTGTATCTTTCTCAATTCTATATTCCATTGTGAGTTTGTTTTTTTATATGACAAATTTACAAATTTCGGTTTCAAATCTACTGTCAATAACCTGTCAATAAATCTGAAATTTCTGTTGTGAAAATAGAATTTAATACGGTATCTTTGACCAAAATTTAGAAAACACATTACTCATGTTTGATTTTGATCAATATTTAGGATTTCTTGCATTCTTAACGATATTAACTATTGGTTTTTGGTTAATGATATTCTTATTAACCTTTGTGATCCCTTACTGGGTAGGAGGATCTATTATAGAAATGGTTAAAGAAAAAATGGAAGCTCGTAAGGCTAGAAGAGAGGCATAATCCTTTGAGATATATAATATACTTGAAAGACTAACAGCAATGTTAGTCTTTTTTTATGCCTTTATTTCATAATAAGGCGCAACCTTTTTCTAGATGTGACGATATATACATATAAGATCAAATAAAGATCGTTTATTTTCTGTGTACGCTTTCGCGAAAGCATATATCTAAGAATAGTAAAACGAATGGTTTTGATCCTAAAGTAATATCCTAATTATGAATAATCCTTTTTTTATGACATTTAGAAATTTCCTTTTAAGCATAAGTATTCTTTTTTGTTTGGTAAGTTGTGACAATGAAGATTTAGATGATCTTTTTCAAATCACCGAAGCCGAATTGATTGCAGAAGATTCTGATTTATTTTCTCTTATGGATCGAATCACAACAGATGATCCTAATGCAACAGATGTAACCTGTATAGATTTTATTTATTCATTTACGGTCGTTATTTATGATGAAAATATAGAACTTCAATCTTCTGTTATTGTAAATAATGATCAAGAATTTAGTGATGTATTAGGAACTGTAGAAGACGGACAATTTATTAATGTGAGTTTCCCTATTACCAGTCAACTGGATGATGGAACGACATTAACCATAAATGATAAAGACGAATTAAGAGCTGCGATAGATGCCTGTATAGAAGTAGAGCAACAAGTGATTATTGGGAATGCAACATCTTCTGCAGTAGAGTGTGTATGGGAAGTTCAAATTCCAGATGATGTTGTGTTTAATACCTATGTAGATGCCGTTTTTAAACTCTCTGGAGCTGGTGTAGTTGAATTTTTCTATAGAGGAGATAGGTATGATGGTACTTGGATTTTTTACTTTATAGAAGACGAATTACATTTAAATATCAATCTTGATACTGATGAAGTAGTAGGGGAAGATTGGAACTTTGATTGGAAAGTACGCTCTTTATCTAACGTTATGATAGGTATTGAGAATGATACAGAAACTCAATTTATATTACAAAAAGAATGTGAAGCTGGAGCCTATTGTACCACATTACTTTTTGAAGCGTGTGAAGAAGAAGATATGCCCGGAGTTGCATCTTTTGTACTAGAAGATTATATAGAATGTATTATTGTGATCGCTGCTCCACAGCCAGTAGTAGATGATATGGGCGAATTACCAGACCCTATTGAGTGGCAAATTACTTTTTATGATACACAAATAGATGCAGATGCTGCTACAAATCCAATTCCAGCAGATGTTGCTATTATAACAGATGTAAGAGAGATTTACGTACGCATAGAAAACCCTGAAACATTAGAATTTACAACAACAATGATAACACTCCAATCTATGGAGTGTGAAGAGTAGTTTCTTCAAGTTTATGTATTTATATATGCAATGGCTAGATTATTTTTATAATCTAGCCATTTTTTTATTTGCTTGTGTATAAGATTTTATGGCTATAATAGTAGAATACCTTGGGGTACCACTATGTATATATGCTTCAAATCATTAAATTTGCAACCTCGATAATTAAATATCGAAATTCAATTTTTCAGTAGTAAGATATGTTTGATAATTTAAGTGATAAGTTAGATAAAGCGCTCCACGTACTTAAAGGACACGGGAGTATTACAGAAGTAAATGTTGCAGAGACACTTAAGGAAGTGCGTCGCGCACTTATAGATGCCGATGTAAACTTTAAAATTGCTAAAGATTTTACCAATAGAGTAAAAGAAAAGGCACTAGGTCAAAATGTACTTACAACATTACAACCTGGCCAGCTTATGGTTAAGATTGTAAAAGATGAGCTTACTGAGTTAATGGGAGGTGATGCTTCTGGAGTAAATCTTTCTGGAAATCCTAGTGTTATTTTAATGTCTGGACTTCAGGGTTCTGGTAAAACAACATTTTCAGGTAAACTAGCAAACTTCCTTAAAACTAAGAAAACAAAAAAACCATTATTGGTTGCTTGTGATGTGTATCGTCCAGCGGCGATAGATCAGTTACACGTAGTTGGAGACGCAATCAAAGTAGATGTGTTTTCCGATAGAGGTAACCAAGATCCTGTGGCTATTGCAGAAGCAGGTATTGCTTTCGCGAAAGCAAACGGACATAATGTAGTAATTGTCGATACGGCGGGTCGTCTTGCAGTAGATACTGAAATGATGGACGAGATTGCAAATATCCATAAAGCAATCCAACCTCAAGAAACATTATTTGTTGTAGATTCTATGACAGGGCAAGATGCAGTAAATACTGCAAAAGCCTTTAATGATATTCTGAATTTTGATGGTGTTATCTTAACAAAATTAGATGGTGATACACGTGGTGGAGCTGCTATCTCTATTAAATCTGTAGTAGATAAGCCTATCAAGTTTATAGGTACTGGAGAAAAAATGGAAGCGATAGATGTATTCTATCCTTCTCGTATGGCAGATCGTATCTTAGGGATGGGAGATGTTGTTTCTCTTGTAGAGAGAGCACAAGAGCAGTTTGATGAAGAAGAAGCACGTAAACTTCAAAAGAAAATTGCTAAAAACCAATTTGGGTTTGATGATTTCTTAAAGCAAATTCAGCAGGTGAAGAAAATGGGTAATATGAAAGACCTAATGGGGATGATACCTGGTGCTGGAAAAATGCTTAAAGGAGTAGATATTGATGATGATGCCTTTAAACACATAGAAGCAATTATTCATTCTATGACTCCTGCAGAACGTACAAATCCTTCTGTAATTAATTCTAGTCGTAAAAAACGAATAGGAAAAGGATCTGGTACTTCTGTACAACAGGTAAATCAATTACTGAAGCAATTCAATCAAATGAGTAAGATGATGAAGATGATGCAAGGTGGTGGAGGCCGTAAGATGATGCAGGCTATGAGTAGAATGCAGAAGTAAATTTATACACTTCCAGTAAGCAGTTTTTAATAGTAACCTCTTAACTAAATACCTTAAATATGACAATCCTAGATGGTAAGAAAACTTCAAATGATATAAAAAACGAAATCAAAGTAGAAGTTGATAAAATGAAGGCTAATGGAGAAAAAGTCCCACATCTAGCTGCTGTTATAGTTGGTAATGATGGTGCAAGCCTTACCTATGTAGGAAGTAAAGTACGTGCGTGTGAACGTGTAGGTTTTGAATCTACATTGGTGAAAATGTCAAGTACCACAAGTGAAATAGAGTTATTAGATAAGATCGAAGAACTTAACAATGATGCTAATATTGATGGCTTTATTGTACAATTACCATTACCACCACAAATAGATACGCAAAAAGTACTTCTTGCTGTAGATCCAGATAAAGATGTAGATGGGTTTCACCCAACTAACTTTGGAAAGATGGCATTAGATATGAGTACATTTATTCCTGCAACTCCTTTCGGAATTCTAGAATTACTAGAACGTTATGATGTATCAACCAAAGGAAAGCATACAGTTGTGATAGGGCGTAGTCATATTGTAGGTCGTCCCATGAGTATCTTAATGGGACGTAAAGGTTTTCCAGGAAACTCTACAGTAACCCTTACCCATAGTCATACTAAAAATATAACACAAATTACATCGCAGGCTGACATCATTATTACAGCATTAGGGGTTCCAGGGTTTTTAAAAGCAGAAATGGTAAAAGATGATGCGGTGATTATAGATGTAGGTATCACACGTGTTCCTGACGAAACAAGAGAGCGAGGATATTACATTACAGGAGATGTAGATTATGAAGCAGTAAGTAAAAAAGCATCTTATATCACTCCAGTACCTGGAGGTGTAGGACCGATGACTATTGCGATGTTACTTAAAAATACGCTTTTAGCAAGAGAGCGTCATAGAGCTATGAAATCATAACGAATTATATTACTACTCTATAAGAGTTATAAGAAATAGTATAAGACTGATCAAGAAATTGATCAGTTTTTTATTTTTCAGAAGCCTCCATAGCAGCAAAGGCTGCACCAATTAATCCTGCATGGTTTCTGGTTTTTGCAGCATCAAGAGGAACCTTAGTGGTTAATACGTGTTTAAATGTATCAATATGTTTACTAATACCTCCGCCTATGATATAGTAATCAGGTGTGCAAACTAGTTCTACTTGTTTTAAGAAAAAGTCAAAACGTTCAGCCCATTCTTCATAAGAAAGTTCTTCTCTTTTTCGTGCAGAGTTTGCAGCATAAAATTCAATAGGCTTTTTCTTGTATTGGATACGTCCTAATTCAAAATTTGGAATTAACTGTCCGTTATAAAAAAGGCCACTACCTATACCTGTACCCACTGTGATTACAGCGACAAGTCCTTTTTTTTCTTTTCCATTACCAAAACGCATTTCTGCAAGTCCTGCCGCATCGGCATCATTAATAACTGTAAAAGGAAGCCCTGTTTTATCTTCAAATAGCTTGTCTATTTGCACATTAAGCCAGCTTTTGTCCATGTTACCATAAGCCTTGGCTTGTCCATTTACAATAACCGTTGGGAAGCCTACACCTACAGGTCCTTTCCAATTAAAATGATTAATAATTTCCTGAACACATTCAGCAACGGCTTCAGGCGTAGCGGGTTTTGGAGTAGGTATTCTAAAGCGTTCTCCTAGATAATCTTCTTTTTCTAAATCTACAGGAGCACCTTTAATTCCAGTCCCTCCTATGTCAATGCCTAAAATTTGCATAGAGTTCGTAACTTTTTGTCAACCTGCCGAAGATAACTAATTTCAATAATATGAATAAAAGATCGAGAGGTTTTCAATAAATATATTTATTAATTTGTTTATTGCTAGTTGATTATGTGTGCTTTTTTGGAAGTGTAAAGTATACGCTTTCGCGAAAGCGTATGTATGTACATCATCAAATAAAATGAATGCCGAAGCATTAGATATTTATAGATCCAACCATTGCTTAAAGGACGCGGCTTTGTTTTTTCCAATAATAATATCTATTTCTGATGTAGGGTTTACTTGTATTTTAAGTTTACTATTCCCAAATTTTGTGATGGTTTCTATAGCAGAGATTGCTACAATAATTTGCCTATTAGCCCTAAAGAAGGATTTCTCATCTAAGTAGGAATAAATTAAATCCATGCTTTCACTAGAGGTAGAGCGCTTTCCATCTTTACGTACAATATATGTAATCGTGTTTTCTACATATATATACGAGATGTCTTCTGTAGCTATAGGGAGTAATTCATTACGAACATAAGTAAGAATACGTTGCTTTGTAGTTGTTTTTGATATTTTGGTTTCTTCAGTAGTAACGATTGTTTCTGTTTGTTCTTCGGCTAGTTTTTGATCTTCTTCACGTTCACGATTAAAATCAGATAAGTTTTTCTGATAATTTTCTAAAGAAGCATTAAGTTTAGATAAATTAAGAACACCATCTTCAAGCTTTGTGTTTTTAAGCGCTAGTTGTTTTTCATAATAACTACTTATAATACGTATCGTTCCTAAAAAGAACACTAGAGTGATAAGACCAATAATTATAAATGCAATGTATATCTGACTGCGTATAACACTTGCTTGATTAATTACCTTCTCTTTATTGATATGACTAGCGATTATCCAATCAGAATCTGTAACATACGTTAGCTTAATAATTTCTGAAGGAATGATAGAATCAGTTTTTTTAAAAACCATATCATATAAATTTTCACCTGTAAGCTCATTCTGTACACCTGGGGTTAGCCCATCACTCTCAGGTGGAGCACTACCTATGCTTTTTTTGTCTGGATAACAAATGTATTTACCAGACCAATCTAATACGGAGTTAAATACATTATTAGAATTAGTTCCTTGGATACTTTTTTGAATACGGTCTTTTAATTCTTCTAGTTTTACTTTATCTGATTTTACAGTAATGCCTTCACTCATAGTTGCAATAATGCGTGCTTCTTGTTGTGCGGCTTCTATATCATTCGATAAGGCATTATTCATACTTAAACGCATAAAAAATGGTGTGGCTATAAGTATTATAATAATATACAATACAGAAAGGCTTAATGCTGTGTATAAATAATATGGATGATACTTCATTCAAAAAGAGTATTAATTAACATATAGCTAAAATAATACATTGCTGTAGATGAAGCTGTTTTTTAAAGTTTTGAGATTCCTTTTTAATGATAAAAATTCCGTTTGAGCTATTTTGCACCTTTTAAATAGGGCAATACTAGTTAAGGTGCGTTACATTTGTGGTGGAAATAATGATTTTAGTTTCTGTTGGTTTCTTATTAAAGAAAACAACTTTTTAAAAAAAACAAAAGCTTGAAAAGTAATTCATATATTAAAATAAGTCTATTCATTATTGTCTGCATTGCAGCAGTGATAGGATTATATGCTGTTTTTAATTATGAAGGTATCGATACTAGAGAAGCAAAAACTGAAATGAGTATCACAACAAATGAGTTATTTAAAAACTTTAATAACGAAAAAGAAGCTTCTTTTGAACAATACATAGAGAAAGCACTTGAAATAAAAGGAACATTATATCAAATTACCTATAAGAATAATAAATACTCACTACTCTTAAGAGGGAATCAAATAGACCAACTTGTATTATGTGAAATGCAAGTAGATCAAGCCCCAATAGTCGAATCACTCAAAATAGGAGATGAGGTAATGGTAAAAGGAATACTTAAAGGTTTTTTAATGGATGCAATTTTATTAAATTGTATCGTCATAGAAGAAGTCAATGAATAAATTACTACTATTATTTTTTGCAATTTATGGGATAGGTTTTGTAAATGCCCAAGACCAGCACATTACAAGACAGGGAGAAATTACATTCTTTTCATATACGTCTGTAGAAAATATACAAGCCACCAATAATCAGGTGTTGAGTATTTTATATACGACCAATAAGAAAGTGGGTGTGCAAATTTTGATGCGTGCTTTTGCATTTGAAAAATCACTAATGTATGAGCACTTTAATGAAAGTTATATAGAATCAGATTTATATCCTAAAGCTACTTTTGAAGGAGATATTATTGATTTTGACCCAAACCAGGAAGGATCACAAACTAGGATTATAAAAGGAGAGTTTACCTTAAGAGGTATTACAAAACCTGTAGAAGTTAAAGCTACCATAGTTAATACAGATGGAATCTATAGTATTACTGGGACAATAGATGTACCTATTAAAGATTATGAAATCAAAGTACCTCCAATACTATCTCCTAATATTGCAAAAAATATTCAAGTATCTTTTAAATTTCAATATGCACCTAATGAAAATCAAAAGTAAATTTCTGTATACACTGTTGTTTTTGAGCATGGTCAATATGATACATGCACAAGATATTTTAAAGGATTTAGAAGCTGCATCTGTAGAAGAATCTCAACCTACAATTGCTACTTTTAAAGGAACACATATCTCTATAGGACACTCAGTAGAAACCCGTAAAAAAGGAGTTTTAGAAATATCTTCGATGAATCGTTTTTGGAATAGACCTATCCCAGATTCAGAACGTGTACAAACATTTGCAGCCGATAAATGGAATAGTAGAATAGGAGTAGATTACGGAATTTCAGATCGCTTAACTACTGGAGTAGGTTATGGTACAGGATACAGATCTATAGATGCATATGCAAAATATCGCTTGTTTTATCAAAGAGACTCAGGGTCTAAATTTCCATTTAGTATCACTCTTTTCCAAGGTGGTGTTTATAGAAATAAATCTTCTTTTAAAGGAGTATTATATGATATAGATGATCCTACTATGATGAGGGAAGTACCATCAAAAAATAAATTTGCAGCCACTACACAATTATTAATTGCAAGAAAATTTACTAGAAATTTCTCATTTCAAATCGCACCTACATATGTTTACAGAGCAGAAGATGAGCTTGTAGATGGTGCAAATCCTAATCATTTTGCATTAGGTTTTGGAGCAAGATATAAAGTAAGTAATCATGTTTCTATTGTGTCAGAGTATTATTATGTAGCAAATCCCGTAGACTTTGTAGATACATACGGCCCATTTAGTTTAGGAGCAAATTGGGAAGTCTCAGATTTATTATTACAATTCAAACTGACAAATGCAAGAAATCTTGTAGAAGATAAATTCATCATCAAAACAGAAAACAATTTCAACTTTAGAGATGGTAATCTTCACTTTGGATTTCATGCCACCTATTTTATTCAATTATAGACATACATAAAACTACATTCTTTAGATGGGATACAATTTATTTTGTATCCCTTTTTTGTTTGTACATAGTTTGTAATACCTATTTTTTCTTTGCTCTATTCCTATTTTAAAATATTCTAAAAAGTAGTTTATAGTTAATCACTCACTTTTAAATAGTAAATAGCATATATACGCTTTCGCGAAAGCGTATACTATCATAATACAGTTTCATTATAACATTATTGAAGAATAAGCGTATCTGCTCGTATAACCTGACTTTTTCCATAAGGTTTTACACTAATCCTTTGTAAGCCTAGGTATATCAAGGCTTAAAAGAATTCCTTTTTAAAGCTATTTTTTCCACATCACACATCTTTACTTGTAATAAGGTGCTTTCTCATAGTTTATTTGCATCAGAAAAAGAAACGAAAAGAAATTCAAAATGAAAATTAAAAGCCGCCATATTGATCGTAAGGAAAATAAGAAACCTATAATTCCTTTAAATCAAATTACGCTTTAAAGATAGTTAGTGTTTGCGTTAGCTAAGTTGATTTGTTGATTTGAAATTGACTGCCTAATGATATGCTATGATCATTAGGTAGTCATTCATCAAAAAAATTAGACTACTAATGTAAACGCCATACAATTACCAATGTTTAATCAAATAAATTTTTAAAAACTACTATTAAAAAAATTACTTGTCATGAAAAGAAAACTATTTAACATGAGTCTCTGGCTTATTATGGTGTTATTCTCCATAAATGCTTTTGCTCAAGCAGATCCGGTTTTTACCAGCCTGAATCCAAACTCACAAATGGTAACCATCACCAATTCTGGTGATACAATGGTTGATATAGGAAGTTATCAATTATGTACTAATGGATTTAGATATGATTCTGTAGGATCATTAACTACAGAGAGTACGATGCTAGCTGCAGGAGCCTCTATTACGGTAACGTGGAATGATATTCCAACAACCGGAAGTGGTACTTTAATGCTATTTACAAATTCTAGTTTTGGATCTAGTAACCCTGACATTCTAAGAGATTATGTACGTTGGGGAACAGGTGCTGGATTTAGACTTGCTCAAGGAGTAAATTCAGGAAGATGGAGTCGTTCGACTGCATCAGTTTCATTTACATGCCCTCCATCTGATGTATCAGGAATTATTAATACTGATGGAACTAGAGGTGGTAACCCAGGAGCTTGGGGAGATGCCGATGCAGGTGTTGTAAGTCTTGATGTAAATGCTACGAATGCTGCAGGAGGAAATACAACTAGTATTGACGGAGAGTTTGAAGTAAGTATCTGTGTAGATGGAAATCCTGATCCTGTAGTTGTAAATCACGTAACAGATGCAACACGTTCATATCTATATGTAATCACGGATAACAGTCCTGAAGAAACGATTCTTAATATCGTAGCTACAAATGAAATTAGCCTTGATGGAGCAGGTCCTGGTACTTGTCTTATTTGGGGATGGAGTTATTCTGGCCTTGGAGGTCAAGCTGGAGCTCTTGCTACATTTGGAGGAGGTCCATTACAAGCCTTAAGAGATGCTGATTGTTCTGATATATCTCAAGAATTTATTACTGTTGTAAGAGAAGAAGCAGACGGAGGAACAGTATCAATAGATTTAGACGCGACAGGAAATCCAAATGGAACAACAAGTTTCAATGGAGATACAGAAGCTGTGATCTGTTTAGATTCACAAGCAGACCCTATCGTAGTAGCACATGAAAATCCAGGTGCAGAGAACTTATCATACAGATATGTAATTACAGATGCAGCAACAGGCTTAATCTTAAACGTAGTTGCTACCAACAGTATTGACTTAAACGGAGTAGCAGCTGGTGTATGCGAAATCTGGGGATGGTCTTACAGAGGTGTTCCAGGAAACGGATTAGATCAAATCGGAGAGCCACTTTCGGCACTAGACGATTTAGATTGTTCAGATATTTCAGACAATGCAGTAACGATTATCAGAGAAGCTGCAGATGGCGGAACAGTATCAATAGATTTAGACGCAACAGGAAATCCAAATGGAACAACAAGTTTCAATGGAGATACAGAAGCTGTGATCTGTTTAGATTCACAAGCTGATCCAATAGTTGTGGTACACGAGAATGATGCACCAAACTTATCATACAGATATGTAATTACAGATGCAGCAACAGGCTTAATCTTAAACGTAGTTGCTACCAATAGTATTGATCTGAATGGAGTAGCTGCTGGTGTATGCGAAATCTGGGGATGGTCTTACAGAGGTGTTCCAGGAAACGGATTAGATCAAATCGGAGAGCCACTTTCGGCACTAGACGATTTAGATTGTTCAGATATTTCAGACAATGCAGTAACAATTATCAGAGAAGCTGCAGACGGAGGAACAGTATCAATAGATTTAGACGCAACAGGAAATCCAAATGGAACGACAAGTTTCAATGGAGATACAGAAGCTGTGATCTGTTTAGATTCACAAGCTGATCCAATAGTTGTCGTACATGAGAATGATGCACCAAACTTATCATACAGATATGTAATTACAGATGCTGCAACAGGCTTAATCTTAAACGTAGTTGCTACCAACAGTATTGACTTAAACGGAGTAGCTGCAGGTGTATGCGAAATCTGGGGATGGTCTTACAGAGGTGTTCCAGGAAACGGATTAGATCAAATCGGAGAGCCACTTTCGGCATTAGATGATTTAGATTGTTCAGATATTTCAGACAATGCAGTAACAATTATCAGAGAAGCTGCAGACGGAGGAACAGTATCAATAGATTTAGACGCAACAGGAAATCCAAATGGAACGACAAGTTTCAATGGAGATACAGAAGCTGTGATCTGTTTAGATTCACAAGCTGATCCAATAGTTGTCGTACATGAGAATGATGCACCAAACTTATCATACAGATATGTAATTACAGATGCAGCGACAGGCTTAATCTTAAACGTAGTTGCTACCAACAGTATTGACTTAAACGGAGTAGCTGCTGGTGTATGCGAAATTTGGGGATGGTCTTACAGAGGTGTTCCTGGAAATGGATTAGATCAAATCGGAGAGCCACTTTCGGCATTAGACGATTTAGATTGTTCAGATATTTCAGACAATGCAGTAACAATTATCAGAGAAGCTGCAGACGGAGGAACAGTATCAATAGATTTAGACGCAACAGGAAATCCAAATGGAACGACAAGTTTCAATGGAGATACAGAAGCTGTGATCTGTTTAGATTCACAAGCTGATCCAATAGTTGTGGTACACGAGAATGATGCACCAAACTTATCATACAGATATGTAATTACAGATGCTGCAACAGGCTTAATCTTAAACGTAGTTGCTACCAACAGTATTGACTT
>NZ_FZNY01000017.1 GCF_900188275.1 Dokdonia pacifica | reverse complement strand
GAAGTAAAGCGTTCCATCAAGGTGTGGATTATCATTGATAAAATCGTTTGCATCTAAAGCAGATGGGAATGGGTTTCCTACCATATAATCTCTATCTGCAATAGCTGGAACAATAATTTCTTCGGCATCGGTACTATTATTTGGTTTTCCAACAAATACATAGTTCTGAGGATCTGTAATAGCCCCAGAACCTGGCCCCTTCATCGTATATCCTTCACCTACACTTACGTTTCCTGTAGAACCAATAGGCTGAAACTGCTCTATTCCGTTTCCATATTTGAACATCCAAAATGAACTAATGGTAATAGGAGTAGTCGCAGCGCCATTCAATCCTCCAGTAAAGCTCATGTTTAATGGATTATTTGGATTGGTGCCATCTTTCATCATACTAGCTACGGTATAATTTGTATTAATTTGGGTACCATTGATTGTACTTACTGGGGCAGCCCAAATATTATATGAATACGTATCTGCGGTACCTTGTTGATCTTTTTCTAAAGAACCCGTACTTGTAGCATCCAAATCACTATTTTCAGTTTGAATTAATTGAGACTCACCTACAAGATCTAGCACACCGTCTAATTTCAGGTAGTGAGACACTTCAATCTTGCTGTCATTTTCTATAGATAGTTCATCGGTCTGAACATCTAATGCTAATACAGTATTGTTCTCTTGTGTAGTTACATTATGTGCTGTTTGTACAATATTCCAATCTACACGTACCGTATTGTCTACAATAGAAGTGGCATTAGGAATTTGGAATCCTGTTCCGTTTTCCCAAGTTGCTGGATTTGTCCAGTTCCCGTTGGCTTGAGAAACATAAGGAAGTGGTGCCGTTTGAAAGTCTACTGTTTTCAAATTCTTAATCGCAGCAACGACAGTATTATTAGATGCTCCTTTTACATTAGTAAAAGCGTAGGTAGTCATTGGAAAGTATCCATCAAGAGAATCCCATGGTATTGCATCAATATCATTTTTAGAAATTGTTGCAGGAATAATCTCTCCCATTACCATAAGGTTGGTGTTTTCAAGAATTTCCTGATTCATAATGAATCGAATTTGGTTTGCTGTTAGGGCAGCATCCCAAACCCTTACTTCATCAATTGTTCCTTCATAAAAATCTGCAGGAGTACTTCCTCGTCCTGCTGCTATTAAAAATTTCTCATTATTTGTAACAGGAGCTGTTAGAGGCGCTTGAACATCCAATACGCCATCTATATAAAGACTTGCCGAGCTTCCATCATAAGAAACAGCTATTTGATGCCATTCATTATTAGGTATTTGTGTACTAGACGTTATACTTTGCGTACTTCCATTCTTCCAAATCATACTTACTGTACGATCCGTATTAATCTTTAACTCATATCCTTCATTAAAAGCAGGATCATTCTTTGAAAGTACCGTATAGTCTTGACTAGAGTGTTTAATCCAAGTAGATATGGTAAAGTCTCCTTCAATATCTAAATAATCTTGAGCATCCATGTAGTCTGTTGTTCCATTAAATGTAATAGAACGATCAAACACATAATCTGGCGCATATCCAAATGTAATATACTTTGTTCCTTCAAAATCATATTCAGCTTCTACATTATCTCCATTTGGAAGCATAATGCGATATTCAGAACTAGGATTAAAAGTTGGTGTATCTGAAATAAACATAAAGAAACTACCTGGTGGATCAAGAGTAGCACTTAATGCTATTTCTGGAACAGAAACTTTCACTCTTCCTACAGTACCAGTTTCTACTACTTTCCATGAACGCTCTACAGACGTAATATCAACTACTGTATTTAAACCTGCAATACCATCACTTAAATCTACTATAATTGAGGCAGCAGCATTCAAACTTTTATTATCATTACCCCACATCAAGAAATTTTTATCTACAATAGTATTCGTATTATTAGCAATATTTTCATTATTAGTATTATATACCTCTGTAAGCCCCATCGTTACAATCGCGCCAGAATTTACTGAAATTGATTGTTTTTGATTCAATCCAGAAGTAATATCTCTACCTATACCTGCAATATCATAATTATATCCTGTATGAGCAGCAACATTCCATATTGTAGATCCATCTGAATCTATATAATTCTGATCTCCTAATCTTGTAATAGAAGTACTATTAGTATCGTGCAATGTAATACCGTATTTAATAGCTAAATACGATTGTATTTTTTCTTGATCGAATATTGTAAGAGGATTTGCATAACTAATTACCTCTGACATCTTTCCATTAAAGTGAGAGTCATAATTGGTTCCGCCAACTGTAATACGACCTACCCCTAATATATAACTAGAATTGGTAACATTAATATATGGCAAATCTTCAGATGGAGAACCAGTAGTTTTCCCTGTATAATTATCTATTCTAATTCCATTTTTATAAATCTCAGTTTGATCACCAGCATTATTCACTTTTACATTTAGAATGATGGGCTCATTATCATAACTATCGGTACTACTTGTATAAGCCCTACC
The DNA here is from genome assembly GCF_900188275.1 of Dokdonia pacifica. GTDB lineage: Bacteria > Bacteroidota > Bacteroidia > Flavobacteriales > Flavobacteriaceae > Dokdonia > Dokdonia pacifica. The sequence continues at coordinate 3,451 of NZ_FZNY01000017.1, read as the reverse complement.
GTAACTACCATCTCCAATATCTGAAGCAGAAGCACTTGTTGCTCCTACCATATGACTTACAATATTATCAACCCCACTAAACCTTAGTGACCCTGGATTGATCCACAGTCCAGTACCATCTTCAGAAAATTGATCTCTAGAAACTCTTCCAGCAATAACCCCCTTAATAGGGCTTGAGGAATTTACACTTCCGTCTGCCTGCATTACAATCCAATAATCTTGTGTATTAAATCCTCCTTTTCCTTTTAACTCTGAATCAATAACATCGTTAAAACTCACTACCGGATTGTAATTTATGTTTTCATTAATATCATCGTAATAAATAGGTTGTTGCCCACTATCCCCACGTGTTGCATTATTATCTAATGCTTGATCTTCCCAAGCGGCTAACTGACCTGCATTACTAGCTCCTCCAACACCTTCAGTTGTTTTCAACCAAAGTTTTAGGTTTGTATATACTCCCGCTGGACCTTCTATAGGATCATCTGACACTATAGGGTCACCCAGTACAAATACATTGTCAAAATTCACTCCATTATCATTTTGACTATTATCTGATGCGAAATGCACTCTAAAACGAGCTACAGGGTTATTCACTAATTCGACAGGCAAATCAACACTTGCCTGAATAAAATCAGATTTTGTAGCACTTACAATGTCAAAACTAAATCCTGCCCAACCATCGATACCATTACCAAGTGCATCTACATTATCTCCATTATACCAGTTATCCACTTGAGGATCTGCATAGGCACCTAAAACAAACCATGTTGCTCCTCCATCAGGAGAATATTCGATATTCATTCCGTCGTCACCCCCAGTATCTCCATCGGTATCATAACGGATATCAATTTTAAATGTTAAATTTTGATATCCTGAAAGATCAATAATAGGGCTTGTTACATATGTATCTGAGTTGGACGCATAGTCATCATAAGTATCTGTATACCAATAGTCACCTTCTGTTCCTACTTCGACAGCATTGGTACCATGTGTCCATATACTACCCCCACCAGGGTTCGAGGCTACCCAATTATCATCGCTAGTATCAAAATTGGCATAGTAAGGAGTTTCTAATGGATTTTCATTCTCGATAGCCGTTCCTGTAATCGTAAACGAATAATTTGGTTCATCACTATCATCACTTACTACAGTAACTGTGGCGGTATGCGTTCCTAAACCAAAAGGGTTATATTGTATCTGAAAAACCGTTGCAGCAGAGGCTGCAATTGAACTTGAAGGTTCTGTTTGTATGGAAAACTGTGAAGCATCTGTCCCTGTTATAGTTAAATAAGGTGGAGGACCAGATAAAGTTAGTGCTCCAGATCCAACATTATTTATAGTAAAAGCAACATTCTTTTTAGTTCCTAATGAGATTGTACCGTAATCTGTAGCATCTGAAACATCAGGAATCATATCCCCATTAACAATTTCAACAGCATTACCAGTAATTTCTATTTCAGGAACAAAAGTAACTACAGCTTCTCCTGTAATATCAAAAACGAAAGGATTTTCATCAGGATCATTATTAACAATTGAAACTGTTACTGTATGTACACCAACACTTACTGGAGTATAGGTTATTTGAAATTGTGTAGTTCCACCATTATTTGAAATTGTATTATTAGGTATTACAGAAATAGAAAATTGACTCGCATCTGCTCCTATTAGATTAACATAAGGAGAAGCGTTTGTTAGATCTAATCCTAACAATCCAGAATTTATGATAACAAAATCACTACTTACTGAAGTACCTAATGTAGTAAAACCAAAATCAGTACCATCAAATACTGAAGGTATGACATCTCCAGACATAATTGCATTTCCAAGTCCAGAGACATTTATTTCAGAAGAAGGAGCAACTCCTGTACCCATAATATCAAAAACATAAGGATTTTCATCACTATCATTACTAGCAATAGATATCGTTGCAAAACGATCTCCAATTGCAGATGGTGTAAATCCTATCGCAAAGGGTGTGCTTCCATTAACAGGTGCAATAGGTGTTGTAGGAATTGTTGCAATACTAAAGTCACCCGCATTTGTCCCTGTAATAGTTATATATGGGTTAGGATCCGTTAATAAGAGTTCTAATATTCCTGAATTTTCAATAAAAAATGTACTCGAATTAGAAAGACCTAGTGTAATATCTCCAAAATCAGTACCATCAGCAACAGTTGGAGTCACGTCGCCACTTACTATATCATTCCCTAAACCTGTAATATTAATTTCAGGATTAACAGGAGTAACGGTTACTTCCACATTATCTATAGCCATATCGCCAGAGAAACTACTACCTGTCGTTCCCACTATTCTAACATTAATTGTATTGCCTACGTATGCATTTAAATTAATAGAAGAAGTAATCCATGGAGCACTTCCTGAAGTTTGCTGTTGTCCAGAAATCACTTGTAATACGTTCCAATTAACACCACCATCATCACTAACTTCTACACTAATCTGACCAATTGCATTCCCATACATATGATAATCAAAATTAAACGTAGCACCACCCACTCCAGTAAAATCAAAACACGGACTTGTTAAAATTGCTGAAGCATTAAATCCCATCGCTCCTTGACCAGACGTAGAGGCCTCTGTAAATAAATAAAAATTACCATCACTAGCATCATCAGGCCCTGTATTATTAGAAGGAGTACCATTATTGTCTCTTGTCCAATCACCATCATCATCCGTATTCTGAGTAAAATCAAAGTTTCCAGTTTCAAAACTCTCTGTATAAGGAAAAGTATCTATAACCGTACCCGTACAAGCAAAAGAAATATTATTTTCTTCTCTTTCAATAGTAGCATGTATAGTAAATGGAAATAATAGAAAAAAAGTAAATAACCTAAGTAGGATAGTTATTCTTCGATAAGTAATAGTTTTCATTTTAGTGATTGTTGCTATAAAACAAAATATTATATACTTGTTTTATAATGATTTGGGAAACACAAATATAGAAAAGGTTTTTACTTATCAAAATTACGGGATAACCACAATCACTTCATCGATAATTTTGTGCATTTCATCGATAGTTTTAAGTCTCTAACAAAGAATTTACGATCGATGATTACCAAAATTTAATGTTATATTAATAATTTATCAAATATTTATAAATGATCTTTTAAATAAAATTGAAAGAATCCACTTACTTCTTAAGAATAATTCAAAGAAAACAAAACCGCTATTAATCAAAAAATAGTATTGATTATACATTATGATCTTATATAATTTCGCTTACGCTAAAGTGTATGTAGATTGTTTTGTTGTGGTATTTATGGAAGTGCTCATTTAGACAAGGTTTACTTGACTTTAGGGTATAAAAAAAGGTCTAACACAAATTGTATTAGACCTTAAAAAGGCGGCGACCTACTCTCCCACGATTGTAGTACCATCGGCGCTGGCGGGCTTAACTTCTCTGTTCGGAATGGGAAGAGGTGAGCCCCGT
>NZ_FZNY01000020.1 GCF_900188275.1 Dokdonia pacifica | reverse complement strand
TCTTGAGAAGGGCCTAAGGCATCATTTACAATAGATAGCCCTAATCCTACTTTACTTTCTGAGATAGGAGAATGAATACTTAAACTCTGTGTACGAGGAGCGCCATCTAAACCAACCCATTGGCTACGGTGTAATCCTACAATACTTGTAACTCCCCTATTTCCCGCATATGCCGGATTAATAGCCACAGTATTATAGATATACTGTGAGTATTGAGGGTCCTGTTGTGCATTAACTTGGCAAACACTTAAAAGAGCCAAAAGAAATGAACTGACAAAAACAATATGATTTTTCATAAAAAAATTTCTATTTTGATTTTCAGGCGTATTACACGCCTGAAAATTAATAATTTATCTTTGAATATATAAATAACCTGCACTTGTTCGTGTTTGACCACCATTATCAACATATTCTAATGTCCAATAATAGGTTCCTACAGGCAAGAATTTATCTTGACTTATAGTTGCACGTCCATTTGAAAGTCCTCTAAACTGATTTCCATTCTGACCATAGCCTTCAGCTTCATAAACTAGTACACCCCATCTATTAAATATTTTCACTGTATTATCTGGGAAGTTTTCAATACCTGAGATAATGAATGTATCATTTTGTCCATCTTCTCCTATTGAAATACCGTTATGTACTATTATTTCGTCTGTAGGTGGTTCAGTTGTATCAAGTATAGTTACTGTTGGATCATCTGCATCACCATCACCTTCAACATCAGTATCAGTAGTGTCTGTAGGATCATCAGATATATCAGTTACAGTAACGCCACCTCTATCTAATCCAATTGCGGTTGCAGTATTAACAACTTCTCCTGCCTCTACATCTTCTTCAGTAATCACATATGTTGCGGTAAAATCTGCACTTTCTCCTGGGAGAAGATCAACAGGATCTCCTACTACTGTTACTAAATCATCTGTTACAATTACACCTTCTATGATTACATTTCCAGTATTTGTTACTGTAAATGTATATTGAATCTGGTCACCAACATCTGCAAATCCATTAGCATTTATATCTACAAACTCTCCTGTTTTGATTAATTCAATACTAGGTAATTGAGGAATAATTGTTACTGTAGGATCTTCAAAATCTCCATCATTATCTGTATCGGTATTTGTAGGATCATCAGGATCATCAGAACTATCTGTAATAATAGTTCCATCTGGACTTGTACCTTCTGCAATTGCTGTATTTACAACACCACCTGCTTCTACGTCATCTTGTGTAATCACATATACTGCTGTAAATGTCGTTGAATCACTTTCTCCTATTGCTAAATCTATAGGTCCGCCTATCACAGTTACAATATCATCAGTTATTGTAATTCCTGTAAGATCTACATTCCCATTATTAGTAACAATAAACGTATATACAATTTCATCACCAGCATCAATAATACCATTTCCATTTGCATCAACAACTTCTGCTATTTTCTCAAGATCTATATTACCTTCAGGGTTTTCAGACACATCAGTTACAGTAACATCATCTTCTGTATTACCATCGGTATCATCTCCATTATCAGAAGCTGTATCTTCTACTGGAGATCCATTTTCCTCAAAACCAATTGTTCCTGCTTGATTTTCAATGATACCAGCATCAATATCGTCTTGTGTCACTACATAATCTGCAGTAAACGTTAGTGATTCCCCTGGTAGTAAATCAAAAGCATCTCCTTCACCATCTTCATCTGTACCACCCATATCATATACTGGAACTGGCAACACTCCTGTTCCTGTAAATGCTCCTGCATCTTCAATCACTTCGATATCAAATACAGTTACATCTCCTGTATTTTCTACAGTATACGTATAAGTTATGATACCCGTTACTGGATCATATGTACTTGTTTTTGTGATTTCGATTGCTTCATTTACACAAATAACTGTTACTGTTACTGTAGCTGTCTCTGTAGATGTAGAACCATCAGCATTTGTCACTGTTACTGTATAATCAAAAGTATCCGTACCACAGAAATCAGGATCTGGCGTGTAATCTACAGTTCCATCTGCATTGATTGTTACTGTTCCATTAGCAGGATCTGTCACTTCAGTTACTTCTACATCACTCGTAGGATCGAAATCATCGTTGTCCAATACATCGATATTCACTGGAGTATCTTCATCTGTAGTTGCTGTATCATCCATTACATCATCAGCACAAACAACTTCTACTGTTACTGTAGCTGTCTCTGTAGATGTAGAACCATCAGCATTCGTCACTGTTACCGTATAATCAAACGTATCTGTACCACAGAAATCAGGATCTGGCGTGTAATCTACAGTTCCATCTGCATTGATTGTTACTGTTCCATTAGCAGGATCTGTCACTTCAGTTACTTCTACATCACTCGTAGGATCGAAATCATCGTTGTCCAATACATCGATATTCACTGGAGTATCTTCATCTGTAGTTGCTGTATCATCCATTACATCATCAGCACAAACAACTTCTACTGTTACTGTAGCTGTCTCTGTAGATGTAGAACCATCAGCATTCGTCACTGTTACCGTATAATCAAA
>NZ_FZNY01000016.1 GCF_900188275.1 Dokdonia pacifica | reverse complement strand
TTCGCTCTACAATATCCCTCGCAAAGCGGGTGCAAATGTACAACTATTATTTTATTCCAAACAAACAAAAAATGAAAAAAATTTAATCTTTTTTTTATCTTTATTTAAAATCTTAAAACAATATACTCAAGAACTATTTTCACTTCTTTCTCAACACAACAACCGTCTTTTTCTTAAAGCGGGTGCAAATGTACAATTATTAATTTATTTTAAACAAATAAAAATTTATTTTTTTTCTTGCTCAAAATCAATAAAACAACAACTTTAAAAAAGAACATTTTTCGCGAAAGCGGACCGCAAAGATAACACCTCTTTTCTAACTAAAAAGAAAAATAATATTCTTTTTTCAAAAAAAACACAACGCCCTATCAAACAAATACATACAAGATCAATCACCTACACATCCTGTCCTTAATATATGTACACTAAATAAAAAGAAAAATATAACATCTTTCAGTAATAGATCATCTGGATATTGTACACGATAATAGAAGACATTATCTTTGCCTCGTAAATATAATATTATGATCAATATAAGCTTGCCTGACGGCAGTGTAAAACAAATGGAAAATGGAGTGACTCCTATGGATGTCGCAAAGAGCATCAGTGAAGGACTTGCTAGAAATGTAATTTCAGCAAAGTTTAATAATGAAACTGTTGAAACCTCTACCCCATTGACCACAGATGGATCTATCGTTTTATTCACCTGGAATAATGATGAAGGAAAAGAAGCTTTCAGACATTCATCATCTCACGTGCTTGCTCAAGCTTTATTAGAATTATACCCTGGAATTAAACTCACTATAGGACCTGCCATTGAAAATGGGTTTTATTATGATGTAGATACAGGAGATCATGTTATTTCAGACAAGGATTTCAAACGCATTGAAGACAAAATGCTAGAAATTGCCAGAGGAAAACACGATTTCAAAATGCGATCTGTTTCAAAAGCAGAGGCATTAGATAAATATAAAGCCGAAGGAAATGAGTATAAAGTAGAACTCATTGAAAATCTAGAAGACGGAACTATTACTTTTTGTGATCATGATAGCTTTACAGATTTATGTCGCGGAGGACACATTCCTAATACAGGTATTATAAAAGCCGTAAAAATCATGAGTGTTGCTGGAGCATACTGGAGAGGTGATGAAAACAAGCCTCAACTTACTCGTGTATATGGAACATCTTTTCCAAAACAGAAAGATTTGAAGCAATACTTGGAACTTCTTGAAGAGGCCAAGAAAAGAGATCATAGAAAATTAGGAAAGGAACTAGAACTTTTTACATTTTCTCAAAAAGTTGGACAAGGACTTCCTTTATGGTTACCAAAAGGTGCTGCTTTAAGGGAAAGGCTTGAAAACTTCCTAAAAGACGCTCAGAAGAAAGCTGGGTATGAAATGGTAGTTTCACCACACATTGCTCAAAAAGAGCTATATGTAACTTCGGGGCATTATGCTAAATATGGAGAGGACAGTTTTCAACCCATTAACACACCTGCAGATGGCGAAGAGTTTCTACTAAAACCCATGAATTGTCCACATCATTGTGAAATGTACAATGCACGCCCTTGGAGCTACAAAGAACTCCCAAAACGCTATGCTGAATTTGGGACTGTATATCGATATGAACAATCTGGAGAACTTCACGGGTTAACACGTGTAAGAGGATTTACACAAGATGATGCTCATATCTTCTGTACTCCAGATCAAATAGATTATGAATTTAAAAATGTTATAGATTTAGTTCTTTACGTTTTTGGATCACTAGGTTTTGAAAACTTTACCGCACAAGTATCTTTAAGGGATCCTGAAAAGCCAGAAAAATATATAGGTAGCGAAGAGAACTGGGAAAAAGCCGAAAATGCTATTCTTAATGCCGCAAAAGAGAAAGGACTGAATTATGTTGTAGAAACTGGAGAAGCAGCTTTTTATGGCCCTAAACTAGATTTCATGGTGAAAGATGCCCTTGGAAGAAGCTGGCAATTAGGGACAATACAAGTAGACTACAACTTACCTGAGCGCTTTGAACTGTCTTATAAGGGTAGTGATAATGAACTACATAGACCTGTAATGATTCACAGAGCTCCATTTGGAAGCATGGAACGTTTTATAGCGATTTTACTTGAACATACCGGTGGTAATTTTCCTTTATGGCTCATGCCTGAGCAAGCTATTATACTTACGCTGAGTGAGAAATATGAGAAATACGCCAAAAAAGTTTTAAATTTGCTAGAAAATCACGAAATTCGCGCCCTTGCAGATAATAGAAGCGAGACTATGGGTAAAAAAATCAGGGATGCAGAAATGCAAAAAATCCCTTTTATGATTATCGTAGGCGAGCAAGAAGAAAAAGATGGCACAATATCTGTAAGACGTCATGGAGGTGAAAATATGGGGAGTATGACTGTGGACGCTTTCGCGAAAGCGGTACAAACCGAAGTTGAAGCCACAATAAAAACATTTGAAGTTTAATTTTAAATATAGTAAGCCATAGCAATACGTAGAAAAAGATCGAAAGGTCCTGCAAGGATCATAAAAGAAGATCAACACAAGATCAATCAAAAAATTCGTGCCCGTGAGGTTCGACTTGTAGGAGACAATGTTGATGTAGGAGTATATCCTATAGCAAAAGCATTAAGCATAGCAGAAGATCTAGAATTAGATCTTGTAGAGATATCACCTAATGCCTCTCCACCTGTTTGTAAGATCATTGACTACAAGAAGTATGTGTATGAGCAGAAGAAACGTGAAAAAATCATGAAGGCGAAAGCCTCTAAAGTGATTATTAAAGAAATACGTTTTGGACCTAATACAGATGACCATGACTACGAATTTAAAAAGAAACACGCAGAGAAGTTTTTAAAAGAAGGCGCTAAGCTCAAAGCTTATGTATTCTTTAAAGGACGCTCTATTATTTACAAAGACAAAGGGGAAATCCTTTTACTTAAATTAGCTCAAGAATTAGAAGAACTAGGAAAAGTAGAACAGTTACCTCGTCTTGAAGGGAAGCGTATGACCATGTTTATCGCTCCTAAGAAGAAATAATAATACCTAACAAAGGTAATCACATAACAAACCCTTGAATTTTATAAATTCAGGGGTTTATTAACGATAAAATGCTTCTTTATAGAAGCAAAAAAAGAAAGAGAGTTAATTAAATAAAACTAGGAACAGATGCCTAAAATGAAAACAAAATCCAGTGCTAAAAAGCGTTTTAAGCTTACAGGAACTGGTAAAATCAAAAGAAAGCACGCTTTTAAGAGTCATATCCTGACAAAAAAATCTAAGAAGCGTAAGCTTAAACTGACTCATGACGGATTAGTTCATGAAGCAGATGAAAACAATGTTAAATTAATGCTTCGTATGAAGTAATTACTTTAACCGGTTACATTAAAATTTATAAACCCTGGAGTTAGGCCATTAAATTGAGCAAGTGTCTTTTTAGACCGCCTACTACAAAAAAAGTAAAATTATGCCAAGATCAGTAAACGCAGTCGCTTCAAGAGCCAGAAGAAAAAAGGTATTGAAGCAAGCAAAAGGTTACTTCGGACGTCGTAAAAACGTTTGGACAGTTGCAAAAAATGCGGTGGACAAAGCTATGCAATATGCATACAGAGACCGTCGTCAAAAGAAAAGAAATTTCCGTTCTTTATGGATTACTCGTATCAATGCGGGTGCTCGTATGCACGGAATGTCTTACTCTCAGTTTATGGGGAAAGTAAAAGCAAATGATATCGAGCTTAACCGTAAGGTGCTCGCAGATCTTGCTATGAATCACCCAGAAGCTTTTGCAGCTATTGTAAACAAAGTAAAATAAGGCTCAAGCCGAATTTATAATAAACGATTAACTCTTTTTAAAGCCCTGTTCAAATTGAACAGGGCTTTTTAATTATCTACCCCTTCACCAATTAAAAGTGATATCTTTCTCTATATCTGGATGTAAACTATAGTGCACTGGACATGTATTTGCTGTATGTTCTAATATTTTTTGAGATTTCACATCTATGCCCTTAGGAAAATCAAAAACCACTTTAATTTTTGAAATCCTTCTAGGATCTGCACTCATTGTTTTGGTAACAGTAGCAGTTGTACCATTAATAGATAGTTCCATTTGATTTGCTTTTATCCCCATAATAGTAAGCATACAATTTGCTAATCCAGTAGCAACAGTATCTGTTGGAGAAAACGCCTCTCCTTTTCCCTTATTATCTGTAGGTGCATCAGTGATATATGCATTGCCTGATTTGAGGTGTATATTTTCCGTTCTTAGGTCACCTAAGTAGGTTACTTTACTTGTCATATAAATTGTTTTATGTAAATATAATGCTTTCGCGAAAGCAAATAAATACAACACAACAAGAGTAATACATTAAAAAAAGAAAGCTTTTTATTTAAAATTAACACGTTTTATCAGTGCAAGAGCTGTTAAAACAGTGTTTCTATAAAGTTTTCTTAAAATATATACTTATTTTTAGAAGCCCTACTTTCATTTAATCATTCTAATAGGTTATGCGAATAAAAAACTACTTAGTATTACTATTTTTATTTTTATCTACTTTACCATCACTTGCTCAATTAGGAAGTACGCATTATATCCCACCACTTCACGGACGTATAAGTATTACCGACGCTACAGTATATCTCTCTACTCCTTTTCCTACACCCATCAATGTAACGATATCAAGAGGAGATGGAACCGTTTTAACAACACTTACTATTTCTCAAGGAAACCCAGCTATATATGAACCTGATTTATTTGCTAATTCTCCCATAGTTGTTCAAAACTCTGAACTTAACACTCCAATCGCAGACAAAGGGCTTATATTAGAATCAACCGAATTATTTTACGTTAGTTTAAGAACTTATAATTTTAATCATGCGGGGTACTTAACCGCAAAAGGAGAAGATGCACTTGGGCAAAGCTTTAGATTAGGAAGCTGTCCTCTTAACCCGAATAATTCTGCGCATAGTTTTTTTGCTTCCATCATGGCAACAGAGGATAATACTTCTATTACATTTTCTGATTATGATGCAGCAAACATGACCTTTGAAAATGGATTAAACCCTAATCCTACATTGAATGCTGGAGAAACGTTTGTGGTTTCTGGATATAGTGGAGACCCAGATAATAATGAAGGTTTTATTGGGGCTCTATTAACTGCTGACAAACCCATTGTAGTAAATAGTGGTAACCTTAGAGGAACAATGCCTAATCCAGACACTTCAGCTGCTAACTGGTCTGACCATATGATTGACCAAATTGTAGACGAAAGTGCCACAGGTTTTGAGTACATGCTCATACGTGGAGGTGGAAATCCAGTTTCCGAAAGACCACTTATCATTGCTAATCAAGATAACACAGAGATATTTGTAAATGGAAATCCAATTGGAGTTACCTTAAATACTGGTGAATACACCATACTTGATAATGACAACCTTTACTTACCTGCAGATCCCAATGCTGTACATAGAAATATGTATATAAGTACTAATGATGACACTAAAAGCATTTATGTGTACCAATTTTTAGCAGGTCGATCTGGAACAAATGATCAAACAATAACACCACCTGATGTTCCAGATGCAACACCAGGAATGAATTTTATTCCACCTCTTAGTTGTTTCTTTCAAAATGATGTTGATCTTATACCAGCTGTAGATGAAATATACCCCAATAGTATTGAAGACTATGTTGGAAATCTTTTAATCACTTCAAGAGTTGGAAATACGGTAACAGTAAATGGTACTGTAATCCCAGTTGGTGATGCACTTGGAAACCCTGGAACACCAGATTGGGAAACTTATTTTTTAGAAGATCAGATGGGTGATATTTCCATTATTGCTGATGGCCCGATAGCTGTAGGTCTTTTTGGAAGTGATAATCGAGATGTAGCTCAAGGTCTAGGCGGTTCTGCTGGATTTGGAGGATACTATTCAGGATTTGCAGTAACTCCTGAAGATACCGAAACAGATGTGTGTACAAATGCAGGTCCTATCAACCTATTAGATCGTTTTGATGGGAATCCCCCTACTGGTGGTACCTGGACACCAGCTCTTAATAGTGGGACAGACATTTTTGACCCCCTTACTGATCCTATTTCCAATCCTTCTCTCGTCTATAATTATGTCGCTATTGGTGAATGTGACCCTATAGATGTAGATATCACAATTACACTCGTAGATGCACCTGCTCTAAATCCAATCCCAAATATAGATGCTTGTGAAACCTTTTCGCTACCAGATCCTAGTACTATTGCTGGAAATTTCTTAAACAATCCTCAATATTACGATGGTCCACAAATTAGTCCTACTACAAATCTTATCGATTGGACGATTCCTATAACTACAACTACTACCATTTTTATATTTGATGAAGTAGAAGCTGATCCTGATAATTGTACCGATGAACTTTCATTTACTATTACAGTAAATGATTTTGCAATTGCAAATCCAGTGCCTGATCAGATTGTTTGTGATGACCCAACGAATGATGGATTAGCTATTTTCAACCTTACTCCATTAGCCGCTACAGTCTTAGGAACACAAAGTCCTCTATCATACACTGTTACATTTCACACAACTCCTTTAGATGCTACAAATGGGACCGCTCCCATAGCTACTCCAGGGGCGTATCAAGCTGGAACATCTACAATATTTGCCAGAATAGAAAATAATTTAAGTGCTATATGTTTTGACACAACTCCTATTAATCTAATTGTAGATATACTTCCTGTTATAAACCAAGTTCCTGATCAAATTAATTGTGATGATCCGTCTAATGACGGACTAGAGGTCTTTGATCTTGATGGTCTTATCCCTTTTATAATTGCACCATTTACTCTTGCCGAAGTTGAAGTAAGTTTTCACCTATCTCAAAACGACGCAGATAATGATGTAGCACCCCTTACAACAGCTGGAGGGTATAATTCACCTAATGATGAAATATTTATTCGTGTAGAAAACATAGCCAATACAAGTTGCTTTGACACATCATCATTTATGGTTATTGTAAATCAACGACCTATTCCAGTTGACCCAGGTCCTTTTGTTGTCTGTGATAATACTGCAGATGGAAGTGACACAAATGGATTTGTAGAGTTTAATTTAGGCTCACTAAACAATACCATTTTAGGGACTCAAGACCCAACACAGTTTACACTCACATATCATATAGATGCAAATGATGCCCTATTGGATCAGAGTCCATTACCATTATTTTTCACAAATACAATAGTAGGCGGACAGCCAATTTTTGTTAGGCTTGAAAATGATAATTTCACAGATTGTTTTACTGTCATTTCTTTTGATTTAGTCGTTGGAGCATTACCAGTCATCATAAATCCAGCACCACTATTAACACAATGTGATATAGATAATGATGGATTTGCTGTTTTTAATTTAACAGAAGGTGAAGTGTTAATTTCTGCAGATTTTGTAAATGAGACCTTCCAATACTTTGATCAAGCAGGAAATTCAATTGCAGATCCTATCGCATATACAAATGCTATTGTCAATAATGAGACGATAGATGTAATTGTATCTACTGTAAATGGATGTACACGCCCTGCTCAGTTATTATTAGAAGTAGACACTTCTCAAATCCCAGCTAACTTCTTATTAGAGTATACAGCTTGTGATACCGATGGAGATTTGGTTTCTGTGTTTGACTTTAGTGATGCCACAGCCCAAGTCTTGGCCTTATTTCCTGCAGGACAATTATTAACTGTTTCGTATTACGAAACTCTTCAGGAAGCACAAAGTGAAGTAAATGCGATTCCAGATATTAGTAATTACACCAATAATATTGCACTAACAGATGTAAATGGCGTTCAAGGCATTTATGTGCGTGTAGATGGTGATACGGCCAATGATTGTATTGGTTTAGGAATTCATGTGCAATTAACAGTCTTACCAAATCCTGTATTGAATACAGATGTTACAGATTTTGTTGAATGTAGTGATGATGGTGTTTTTGGTATTTTTGACCTAACATCTAAAGATATAGAAATCACGGGAGGTAATCCAGATTATGTTGTAAGCTACTATGCTTCACTAGCTGATTATACAGCGGTTCCTCCAATAGCGATTCCAAATCCTACGATCTATCCTAATACTAGTGAACCACAAACTATATACTACAGTGCTGTTAATACCATTACTGGTTGTAGCACTTTTGATGAAGTTAATTTATTCTTTGAATTATTTATCAATGAAAATCCAACAACTGTTCTTCCAACTGATTTAATTATTTGTGATGAAGATGGTACTCCTGATGGATTAACTACTATAGATTTAACAGTGAAGAATGCAGAGATTACGGGTGGTTTTGATCCAACAGTTACAGTAAGCTATCATCTTACCTTAGCAGGCGCTAATGTAAATGATGCTTCGATTCCTGATCCAACAATGTTTACAAATACAACGAATATTCAAATTGTCTTTGCAAGGGTGACCAATAATATTACAGGATGTTTCTCAACAGAACCATTACGTATCGAAGTATTTTTACTTCCAGTTCCTGTTGTTCCTGCAGATTTAGAAGTTTGTGATGTCGATAATGATGGTATTTTTGATTTCTTCATTTTATCAGATGTAGA
>NZ_FZNY01000005.1 GCF_900188275.1 Dokdonia pacifica | reverse complement strand
ACGGGGCTCACCTCTTCCCATTCCGAACAGAGAAGTTAAGCCCGCCAGCGCCGATGGTACTACAATCGTGGGAGAGTAGGTCGCCGCCTTTTTAAGGTCTAATACAATTTGTGTTAGACCTTTTTTTATGTCCTAAAGTCAAGGGAAAAGAAATGATACCTTGTTGCTTTATGAAGAGGGTGCTACATAGAGTGGAGCGTAGAGACGCCGCTTTTTATGGTCTAATATAGATTAATGTGTTAGACTTTTTTTATGCCCTAAAGTCAAGGGAAAAGAGAGATGATACTTTGTTGCTTTATGAAGGAGAGTACTACATCGAGTGGAGCGTAGAGACGCCGCTTTTTTAAGGTCTAATACAGATAATGTGTTAAACCTTTTTTATGCCCTAAAGTCAAGGAGAAAGAGGGTATACCTTGTTGCTTTATGAAGAGGAAATCAAAGTATTGAAAAACAAAACTAGCCTAAAACATATACATACAGAATAGATTTTAGCGAAAGCGAATGAAGAAAAATACAAATGAGTTAAATAATTTGTAGAAATATAGTATACGTCCTTTAAATCAAAAAAATCCTGACTACAATAGTCAGGATTTTGAGGTTACATGTCTCTTAATGTTTCTTTTTAGGGGCAGATTGTCTAATTACCTACTTACTTTATGTTTCATTAAAATAAGAATGTATAGTATATAAACAAGATAAGTCCCCAAACTCCTACCTTATACCTAGTATGATATATCATTTTTTGTATTGAAAGAAACCTAATTCGCTTTTCGCGAAAGCGAAAATAAACTAAGTACTAGCCTACTTATCGTTTAAGAAGAAATGTAATCTTTATATTCTACAAAGAATTGCTCAATCTTATCCATGTTAGTATTAAAAAAATCAAATACTTGTGGCCATGTGTTTTTGTTATGAATACTTACACCGTCTAATTGAAGATAACAGCGAGAGATGAGTTTACCGCTAGGAAGTAAATAATGTTCTTCAAATTTAAGGTCTGAAGATACTTCTTCTTTAAGAATGTTTTTAAGACTTAGGAATTTATCAAAATAATACGTTCTGTAAATCTCGTCATTAGAAGTACTATCTATAGCTACGATTGCTTTTTTTGTATCAAAATCAAACTTTAGACTCACATCTTTAATCGCTGTATTATATAAAAGCCATTTTCTGGGATATCGTTTATCAAAAAATATCCAAAACTGTTGCCGTATTTCTTTTGACTGTTCTTTACTAAACATAAAAATAAATGTAGGTATAAAAAATGAGGATTCATTAGTTATGAATCCTCATATTAGTTATTTTAAACCAGTATAAAATGGTGTAGTTTATTCGATTACAGCTGTTGTAGTTCCTGTTCTTCCATTCCAAGACCAAGTTCCTGATACTGCAGCAGTACAATCATTATTTATATATGATTCAGCTATTCCAGCAATAGGAATTGCTGATGTATAGTTAAAACTCCAAGTAGCTTCTATACCATTAATCATAGAGGTTTGACCCCCTGCACTAATAGCATCTACTAATGTTGTAGGAAATCCAGGAAAAGGTGGTGGGATAGTAATATCAAGAATTACAGGCTCAGTAGTTGGTATAGCTATTCCAGCAGGAGCACAAGCCACAGCAGCATTTATATCAAAATCATCTGCTCCATTTATAACAAAAGGATCTGTAGATCCAGCATGGCTTATAGACATGGTTACAATTTCTTGTGATACTGCAGTACCGCTAATAGGAAATGGTACGCCAGGAACAGTTGTAGAAAATGGTGTAGATGTTGCTGTTGCAGGATTTGCGATTAAATCCCAATTTCCGAAAAATTCAATTTCATTACCTGTTTCTTCATAGGTTCCAATAAATACCAATGGATCAGCTCCTCTTGTACTTTTTACTAATGTAATATATCCTTCTGTATCTACATCATTCATAAACACATTAGATGCTTGTGGATTTGCGTAATCTTCAAAATTAAGATCAAAGCTTCCTGCTTTTCCTTCAAAATAGATAAGATTAGGATTACTCCTAGACTGAGGAATTCCTTGAAATTTTAATGTTTCTCCATTTATAAGCTCAATAATTGCTGAATGTCTAGTATCCATACCGTTATTGATATATATCTTACCGTGTAACTCTGAATTTTGATAATGACCAAATACACCTACATATTTTCCACGGGCAGAATTATCAAATGCAGTTGCGGCAACATGAGTTATAAGGTTTGAAATTTCAGGAATACTTTCGTCTATGGTTACTGTTTGATTGTCTTCGTTGTCAGTACTACAACTCATAATGAATAGCATAGCAAATGCTGCTATAAATAATTTTTTCCCCATTGTAATTGATTTTTTTAGTGAGGCTCTAAAATTAGATGATAAATTATTCTTAACAAAATTTTAGCCTCGTTATTACTGGGCTTAATAGTAAGAAAAATCCTATTTTATAGATAATATGCAATAATAAATCCTAATATAATAACTGCTAGTTTAGAAGCATTAAATTGATGATTTTTTGAGCTTTCAAATAGTATTGTAGTAGAAACATGAAGAAGTACCCCAATGACAAAGGCATTAATAGGTGTTTTATAAGAATCTAGAATAAAAGCTTGCTGGTTAATATAACTTCCTAGAGGAGTCATAAGAGCAAAACCTACTATAAATAAAATAGATTTCCATAACTTTATTTGAGAAGCCAGAAGGAAGGAAGATATAATGATTGCAATAGGTAATTTATGAACCACAATACCATACAACATATGATCATTTTCAGAAACAGGAAAGCCTTCTATAAGTGCGTGTATAGATAAACTTATAAAAAGTAACCAAGGAAAACTAGCGGTGTCTTTTTGGTGGGTATGTCCATGTTCTGCCCCTTTAGAACTAAATTCTAATAGAATTTGCATAAGTAAACCAGCTACTATAAAAATTCCAACGTTATGGTCTTGATTTATATAAACCTCTGGTAATGATTCAAAGATAATTGTAGATAATAAAAAGGCGCCGCTAAAGGATAGTAATAGATTGACTTTATTACTAATAGATGGTTTTAAAACTAGCGCAATTAAAAATCCAACTATAACGGCAAAAAGAGGTAATAAGAAAGCAGTCAAAGGTTATTTGTTTTGTACAAGTTTGAGTGGGTAAAAATACTGTATTTTTGTGGCATATGAATGGATCAAACCAAAACTTTAGAATGGTAGCCAAAACATTTTTTGGCTTTGAAGAAATCTTGGCAAATGAATTACGTAATCTAGGTGCTGGAAATGTAGAAATAGGTGTGCGTAATGTCTCTTTTGATGGAGATAAAGGGTTTATGTACAAAGCCAACCTTTGTTGTCGTACCGCTATAAAAATTTTAAAACCTATTGCAGAGTTTCGTGTCATGAATGAAGATGATTTATACCGTCGTGTTCAAAAAATGAATCTGCGATCCTTTATGAGTGTAGATCGTACGTTTGCTATTAATGCTACCGTAAGCGGTGATACATTTACGCATTCACAATATGTATCTTTTAAAGTAAAAGATGCGATTGTAGATAAATTTAGAAAAGAAGAAAAGACACGCCCAAATGTAGATACAAAACACCCAGATGTACGTCTTAATGTGCATATACAAAATAATTGGTGTACTATCTCACTAGATAGTAGTGGTGCTTCTTTACATCATAGAGGATATAGAACTAAAACGAATATAGCGCCTATAAATGAAGCTTTAGCTGCGGGATTAATTCTTATGAGTGGTTGGGAAGGTCAGAGTGATTTATTAGATCCTATGTGTGGTAGTGGGACCATGCTTATAGAAGCTGCAATGATAGCCGCTAATGTCCCTGCCAATTTAAATAGAAAAGAATTTGCTTTTGAGAAGTGGGATGATTGGGATCCAGATTTATATGATCTTATAGAAGCCTCTGCCCTAAAAAAGGTAAAGGATTTTAAATATAAGATTATAGGGTATGATAAGGCGCCTTCTGTGATTAGTAAAGCAAGAGATAATATTAAAAATGCGCAATTACAAGATTTTATAACCATTAAAGAACAAAACTTCTTTGATTCTAAAAAAGAAGGGAATGACTTTTTACAATTGGTATTTAATCCTCCTTATGGGGAACGACTCCCTATTTCTATGGAAGCTTTTTATGCAGAAATTGGAGATACACTCAAATCTAGCTATCCAGGATCACATGCTTGGTTTATTACTTCAAATATGGAGGCATTAAAACATGTAGGATTACGACCAAGTCGAAAAATAAAACTATATAATGGTAGTCTAGAGAGTAGATTTGTAAAATACGAAATGTACGAAGGAACCCGAAAAGCAAAGCACCAACAATCATAAACACGATTTTATCTATACTTAGATATGAAAAAAATAAAGGTTAAAAAGCGTCAGTTTAAAATAAAACTTCGAAAGAAAGTATTAGGGCATCATGCAAAAGGAGTTATTTATGACACTGAAAATGGAATGATACTAGCGCCTATAGATGATTATACAATTGGTCGTTATCTTGGTTTCAAAGGAGGATGGAATATTTCTGAAATCAAAGAGCTTTTAACGTATATCCATAAAGATGATATTGTATATGTTTTGGGAACTCATATAGGGACTCTTTTAGTACCTATAGGGAAGCAATGTAAGACCATTGTCGGGTATGAGGCAAATCCAGATACTTTTGGATATGTATCTAAAAATGTTTTAATAAATGATTTAGAGAATGCGACGCTTTTTAATTATGCCGTAGGAGATTCAGAAAAGAAAATATCTTTTTATAAAAATACACTTAATAGTGGTGGGAGTAAGATAAAACCTATTAAGGACAGTTATCTGTATTCTCATGATAATCCAGATACGGTCGAGGTAGATATGATACGTTTGGATGATCATATTAAACAGGAAAGCCTTCCAAAACCAGATCACATTATTGTAGATATAGAAGGGGCAGAGTATTTTGCTTTACAGGGTATGCAAGATGTCCTGACTGATGTTAAAATGTTATACATAGAATATGTACCACATCATCTTAAAAATGTATCAGGTGTTTCTAATAAGGAATTTGTAGCACTTATCCTTCCTCATTTTGATAAGGTTCGATTTGTGGGACAGAAAAAAGAAATAGATTTGCGTACTTCTACAGAGGAGTTTCTCTCTTTTCTGGATTCCTTATATAATAGTGAGACAGCAGATGATCTCTTATTTACCAAAGAAAAATAAGAGATATCCTTTATATGCTTTAACGCTACGCTCTCCCTTTTGGTCATGAACCTGCCTGACGGCAGGCAGGTCTTGCAAGCTCGATTTACCATTTCATTCTCCCTCCGGTCGTGAATCTCACAAGTTCGATTTCGCGAAAGCGTACAAAACAATACACTTTTTATTTTTTGAAAATAGGAATAAGGTAGGATAGTGTATATCCATAACCTACACCAAATTTACTCTCGTCTGTAGTTTTTCCAAATCCTGGAATATATACATTTTCAAATCCATCGGGTTCTGTTTCTGTAACTCTATTTTTGATTTGAAGATTAATTCCTAAATAAAAATTACTAAACAGTTCAGTTTGTATACCTAGTTGAAATTCTAACCAAGTGGCATTTAGTCCGTCAAATTCTCTAGTATCTGTGCGCACATCTTCTTCAAAGAATGTATTTGAGGTAGAAATTGTATAGGTGTTTAGTTCTTGAGTAAAAGTTGAAAAACCTGCACGAACACCTGCATAGATAAGGTTATTCATACCAAACCAATTATTATAGGCATTATAGTTAAATCCAGCTTTTATGTATGAACCTGAAGAAGTTACATCAATATTTGAAAATTCATCTACTGTAAATGTTTCATTTCCTAGTTCTGCGGCTACATAATAACGATTACTCACTCTAAAATCTCCTACAATCTCAAGACCACTATACTGATCGTCTAAAAGACTACGTACGGGTTTTGAAAGATCAACTCCTATACGTAAGCCATAGTACTGGACATTTTGTTGTGTAACATCTTTAGTAGCTGTCTCTGTAGTATCTTCATTTTCTTGAGCGCTAAGGAATGCACTCATAAAAATAATAGATAGGCTAATGAAAAATCTGGATATGTGCTGAAGTCTCATCTTCTACAGTTGTGTTAATTATTATTACATCTTGTATCCAGAATTCACCATCTTGGGAGCTAGGAGTTGCATCTAGCGCATCATATGTTATTCTAAAACCACATGCTTTACTTATATATTCTTCAATACGAACATAATTGATGCTAAGTCCGTCTATATTTTCAGGGGTTTCTAATTCTTCACTACCCGTATTTAGTACAAAGAGTAGATCCGTCTGATCTTGATTTGTACGCAGTGGTATAGAGACTGTAGAAGTGTTAAAAGGCGAGCCGTCTAATGTATCTCCATTTACTTCTCTAATCGTTAAATCTACGGGTGTCTTTGGTTCTGTTGGATTTTCAATGTCAAAAAAATCAATGATTAATAAAGGGGTAACGGGTGTGGCTTCTGCACATATATCGTCTCTTTCACAAGAAGAGAGCATGATACATCCCCAGAGTACAGTTCCTATTATAAATAAACGTTTTGTCATTACTCTGCTATTAATTCTGTTAGGATTTCTGAAGTAATTGCTCTACTAGGGCGGTATTCAAATCCAGATTTTACAATTTCCCCTTTTTTATTGATAATAGTATAGGTAGGAAATCCTTGTAAATTTATTTCTCTAAATATAGGATTGCTTTCTTCTTGTGAAAGGAAATAATGTTTTCCAGTCACTTTAAACTCGGCGATAGAAGGCTTCCATAACTTTTCATTAGATTGATGGCACAGATAAATAAACTCAACATCTTGTTGGAATTTTTCTTTTAGCTGTGGGGTACTTTGTTTGAACTCTTGCTTACAAGGTCCACACCAAGTTGCCCAGTTATCTATGTATATGACCTTTCCATTTGCATTTGAGATAATCTCTTTAAGGTATTCTTCTGGGTTTTCAGTCTGAAAGGATAATAACTTAGAGTCTTCTGGAAGTATAGGGTTTTCTAATAGGTTTTTTACTTTTAGATATTTGGCATTCAGGGGAGCTGAAAAATCACTGTCTGCAAACAAGTTTTCTATTTGGGTTATATTATCCTCATATCCTTTTATGGTATTGTTATTAAGTTCTCCTTGCAAAGCGGTTAGTGTAATAAGCTGTGCCATTAACTTATTGTCTTTGGCTATAGTATTGATTGATGTATAGAACACAGAATCTCTTTTTTTAGGTTCTCTCAAATCTTCTTGTGAAAGTTTTGATTGTAATTCTGTTCTAAGTTGATAGTAGTAATATTGTATATAATTTCTTGCGAGGGTGCTATTTGCTAGATCTTCTTTTGTAAAACTAGGAACTTTCATAGCATCATTAAAGTAATCTGGAGTTACATCAAGAAACTGTCTAGTAAACATATTATACAGTGGAGGATATTGTAATAAAGCAGCATTTTTCGCATACTTTTCCTCAACGGTTAGCCAGTTTTTAAACGTATTACTCAATTCATTATTAGAAGCAAAATCTTGGATTTTTTTATTTCGTTCTATGTATAAGGAGTCTAAGTATTTCTTGTAATTTTCTGGATTGCCTCTTTTTATTTCAAGTTCATTACGTGCATAATCAGGCTTAAATTCTTGATGAAATGCTATAAGATTTTTATTTGTCTGAACCGCATCACCGCTTATTTCAAGGGTATTAACAAAAGCTGTTTTATCAATAATACTACCATCCATTTTAAAATGGATACTATCTCCTGGAGATACTATAATTTCTAAGCCATTATTATGATAGAAGTAGATCTGAACGGGTGCGATAGAAGAAATATTTGTTATAAAATCGCCTGTTAGTGTATCTATAGAAGCTTTTAGTTCTCGATAATCACCGGCCATATAATCATGATATCCAAAAGATACTTTGTCTCCAAACTTAGCGACATCTAGGTTATCAATGTTTCCTGTTATAATAATATCTTCATTAGTTGTTTCAGAAGACGCTGTATTATGCTCAGGTTTTGATGTACATGAGAAGATGAGTAGTAAGACAATTAGAGAAGCACTTATGTTTTTATAGATCATGATGGTTTGTTTTTAAGCGTAGTTCTATCTTTTTTCTAGTAGTACTACATTTTCTACGTGATGCGTTTGCGGAAACATATCTACAGGTTGCACTTTTGTTACTTTATAGGTTTCATCTAGTAACGCAAGATCACGTGCTTGTGTTGCACTATTGCAACTTACGTAAACTACTTTTTGTGGCGCAATGTTTAAGATTTGTTTAACCACATCGGCATGCATTCCATCTCTAGGTGGATCTGTGATAATCACATCAGGGATTCCATGTGTACTTATAAACTGCTCATTAAATACTTTTTTCATATCCCCTACAAAGAATTCGGCATTATCGATATGATTGCGTTGTGCATTTTCTTTGGCAGCTTCAATCGCATCAGGAACTGCTTCTACTCCAATCACTTTCTTTGCTTTCTTTGCAACAAATTGTGCAATGGTTCCTGTACCAGTATATAAATCATATACAAGTTCATTACCAGTTAGTCCCGCAAAATCTCTTGTGATTTTGTATAATTCATAGGCTTGTGCAGAATTGGTTTGATAAAAAGATTTTGCATTGATCTTAAATTGCAATCCTTCCATTTCTTCAAAAATATGATCTCTCCCATGATAGCAAATTACTTCTTGATCATAAATAGTATCATTTCCTTTTGAATTAATTACATATAATAAAGATGTAATTTCGGGAAATTCATTTTTTATATAATCGAGTAGGAGTGTTCTTTGCGCAACATCTTCTTTGTAAAACTGTACGAGCACCATCAATTCTCCAGTAGATGATGTGCGTATCATTAAGGTACGCAATAACCCCTCTTGATTGCGGGCATTGTAAAATGCCATATTATTTTTGGTAGCAAATGATTTAATACCATTACGTATCGCATTACTTGGATCTTGTTGTAGATGACATTTTTCAATATCTAAAATCTTATCCCACATTCCAGCGATATGAAATCCTAGGGCATTTCGGTCTTCTATTACTTCATCGCTTTTGATTTGCTCCATGGTAAGCCACTTACTATCCGAAAAGCCAAATTCCATCTTATTGCGATAAAAATATTGAGAAGCACTTCCAGCGATAGGCGTTACTTCTGGGAGTTTTATTTTTCCTAAGCGAGTCAGGTTATTGACAACTTCTTGCTGTTTATACTCTAGTTGGTATTTATAGTCCATATGTTGCCACTTACACCCACCACATACTTCAAAGTGTTGACATTGTGGTTGTGTACGCTTTCGCGAAAGCGTATGAATATGTGTAGCCGTGCCTTCGTAGTATGATTTACGTTTTTTTGTAGTCTGTACATCTACGACATCGCCAGGTACAGCATTATTTATAAAAACGACTTTTCCGTCGGGTGCATGAGCGATTGCTTTGCCTTTGGCACCAGCATCTGTTACTTCAAGTTCCGTAAAAACTTTGCGGTTTTGTTTTCTTCTAGACATCACGCAAAAATAGCCTGTTTTTATGAAACAGGCTATATGAATTTTAGGATCATTTTTTCAATACAAATAGGTATTATGATAAAATGTATTTTGCTTTACCCCCCCCTAGGTATACTAACCCGCACAATCATTACTGCTACATCTTAGAGAAGAATTAGTTTTTTGACTTAAAGTATCGCTTTGAGTAGGATCAGTTGGACAATTATGAGTATGTTCGTCAAGAGTAGTTGTAGGTCCTTGTCCTCCCCGTATCATTGATAAATTCCAAGAGAGTTTTGCTATTTTAAATGTATCAAAAGATAATTTGTTTTTCATTTTTTTCATTTGAATATTAGCTTTTATAGTTATGAAATAAACATACTAGATTAATTTATATAACTGAAGTGAAAAATACCAGTATATGTCTTGATTTTGAAATATAGAGCTATAATCTATAATCTATGATCTATTAGATCTCTGGTTTTCATTGTTGAGAGACTTTATGTAGAAAGATGGGTAAATGCCATATGCTTTAAAAAAGTATTTAGAAAAAGATTCTGAGTTGCCAAATCCTGACTCGTTTGCAATTGTTTTAATGGTGTATTTTCTAAATATATGATCGTCTCTTAATCGCTCTAGAGCATAATTAAGGCGAAGGTTACGCAAATAAACATTAAAACTTTCGTTTTTATAGTAATTAAATGCCTTTGCAAAATATGGCCTGTTGGTTCCTATTTGTTGTGCTAGTTTTTCAGAATTCATAGCGTGATTTAAGAACTGTTGCTCTTTTTCAAATGCATCTAAACAATTCTTTACTTTAATAAATACTTTTTCTGGTAAATCTGGTTTTTCTTTAGATGATGTTTTCTTTAATCTTTTATTCAAACTGGATTCCTGTAATTGCTTGAAACGTCTTTTGTATTTATTTCTTTGAAAGAGTACATAGAATAAAACAATAAATGTGATGCTACTTATGCTATATAAAATAATCACTAATGTATTAGACTTTGAGTTTTGCTTTTCTAAAGTGGCAAAATCTTGATTGTATTTTTCTATTAGGGTAGGTAATTCATATTTATCTCTAATTTTATTATTTATGGATTTATAGTTTATATCTAGAATACTATCAAAGGCTATAATTTTTTTTACATAAATAAGTTCATTAACAACATCTTTACTTTTTTTGTAATAATCCCTTATATAATTATAAGAACCTAGTGTTTCTGGTAAAATAGAAGCTGATTTTTCAGTGAGAGAATCAACTTTAAAAAAGTATTGTAATGCTTTTTCTTCTTCTCCTTTTTTATGATACGCTTCTCCTATATAATGATATGCTAAAGCTATATTTTCTTTAAAGTTTACACGATTCATATAGTTTATTGCGGTCTTTAATTTTGGAGGTATATTTCCATTAAAATCATTACTTAGCTCATTAATGCCTTTAAGTAGTAAAAAATAATAGTAATAATTACTTTCTTTATTCTTAGTATCATTAGTAAGAAGTCCTAGGTTTATATATGTATTAGAAGTATCAATATGATGTAGTTTTCTATTTGCATTGGCTAGTCCAAATAGTATTTCATTATATATATCAGGATTTTTAGTTTTATAATTTACATCAACAGTTTCTTTCCAAATTTTTTTAAGAGTAGTTAGAGCTTTATTGTTTTCCTCAATTCTTATTTGCAACTCAGTTATACTTATATTGATACGTAAAGCTAGATTTTCTTTGTTCTTACCATGATTTTTTATGCTAGCTTGAATAAAATTTTCTAATGCTTTATCATATTGATATGTACTAACAAAGTAATACCCTTTTTGAAGATAAGCTATAGTAGGATAATTACTTTTCTTTACATCTGATGTTAGTGATATAATGGAATCATATAGATGAAGACTTTTATATTCTTTATCAATTAAGGCTCTGTAGTAATACCCATCTGCAATATGGTTAGTATCTTTTGTCTTTCTTGCTTTGATATAATAAGCTTCAGCATACCGTAATGCATTTATAGAATCTAAATCATTATAGTATGTTTCAAACCTTGAATAAATTGTTTTAAAGTCTAGTTTTTCTATTTGTTCCTGAAACTCTTCCTGGGCTTGGGAAGTAGTTATAAAAATGATAATACTTATAAAGATAAAAACCTTTCTTAGGATCATATAGGAGGGCTTAGTTAGAAATAAGCACATAATTCTTATCTCTTTATTTTGAGTTAAATAGAATATAAAAATAACTCTTTTTAAACAACTCTTGATTTTAAAAACAGAGACTCTTGATTTTGTAATCAAGATATGATATGCTTGTAGATTTCACTAAATCACAGAATATTTGAAGTGTTCAGAACAAAAATGATTTTCGAAAATTTTTAAAGTATCACTTATACTTAAGATAAAGTCGCGGTTTCCGAAAAGCGTATGAGTAGGTGAAAATCAAAATAAAACAAATGAAAAAAATATTTATAGTAATGTTGGCTGTTGTCTCGTTTTCAAGTTGTACTCAGGACGATACAAACATTAAAGATGAACAAAATCTTACATTAGATACAAGTTTCAATAGATCTAATAGTGCAAACCCATTAGAATATATTGGAGAGTTACATAACCTAGCACTAGCTAATGCTATAGAAACAAGAGACGATACGTATGAAGGTATGGTAATGTATTTATCTGATGTAATGGGTGAAGATTCTGCTAGTTTTGGGCAATTAGAACCATTAGGAATAGATATAAATTCAATAGCTGGAGATGGATATAACTACTATACTCATATCTGGGTAGAAGGATATATTGAAGATCGTGAGAAAGCATATTTAGGTGATCTTGAATTGGTTTTATCATCTGGAACTTCTAATGATGAATTTATCGCAAATACTGAAGAAATAGTAGGTAGAGTACTAAGTGATGAGCAATTGAGCGTTGATTCAAGAAATACACTTTTAGGTGCAATTTCACTTGCAAAACATTCTTATCTGTTTTGGGATCATCATGAGCAAGGGGGTAGAGCATCAAGAGCTAAAGGTAAGTTCTGGGCTGATGTAGGTGGTTTTATAGGTGGCTTTACGGGTTCATTAGCTTATAATAATAATAATGGTAACGGATTTGATGTTAACCCTTTCGGAGCTGGAGTAGCTGTTGGAGGATTTGCTTCTAAGCTTGCAGAAAAGGAAAAGGACTAATACGTATTTATTAGTTATTGTTGCAATAAAAAGCCTTCCTGATTTTTCAGGAAGGCTTTTCTTTTTAAAGATAATCTTCATCTTTATGTATTGTATTTGTATACGCTTTCGCGAAAGCGTATATTTTAATATTCCTACCTTAACATTATAAAATAGCTCTCTTAAAAATGAACCTATTTAAAATCCTGTCGTCTATAGTATAGAAAGTGATATGAAATCATCTAGAAAAATAGAAGACGCTTGGTTCGTAATTCGTTATTGTGAAGGTCATAAAAGTGCCATGGCTGTACTTGTAAAAAGGTGGCACAGGAAATTCTGTAAACAAGCCTACAGCTATGCTAATGATTTTGATATTGCCAAAGATATCGCGCAAGATGCATGGATTACCATATTGAAGAATATCCATACACTAGAGCATCCTGATAAATTTGGTGCTTGGGGACTATCTATAGTGACTAAAAAATCGATTGATTGGTATCGAAAAAATAAAAGAACTCTTGATAAGAAACAAGAGATTACCTCAAAAAATAATACGTCAATAGTAGAAGAAACAGCTATTCCAGAAAATCTACTCGTTAAAGAAAAACTCAGACGGGCTATCGCATCACTTTCTAAAGAACAACAAAGTGTATTAAAGTTATTTTATATAGAATCTTATGGTTTAATTGAAATAAGTGAGATTCTACACATTTCAAAAGGAACTGTAAAGTCACGACTTTATTACGCAAGAGAGAAATTAAAAACAATACTTAAAAACTAGAAATTATGAGAAAAGAATATGAAGAGATAGACCAGTTGATAAAAGAAGCCTTAACAGAAGAAGAAGCAAAGTTTTATGATGATTTAGATGAGCAAAACTTATTACAAATGTTTGGAGGGGTATTTATGGGAAAGAATAAATGGATTGTTATTATGATGAATATTGTAAATGTTATTGTATTAGGTTTTTTTGTGTATTGTATCATACATTTTTTTAAAACAGATGTAACTAATGAACTTATTAAATGGGCAGTTGCTGGAGTTTTTTGTATGTTAATGCTCTCTATGCTCAAGCTTTATATATGGATGCAGATGGATAAGAATAGTATTATAAGAGAATTAAAGCGATTAGAATTACAAGTTTCAACACTCTCGTCAAAATTGCATGAATGATTTTTTTCAACACTTAATTTTATTAAATTGCAAACTCTAAGGATGATTTCTCTCCTACGCTGAATTTTCGAGCTTTCGAAAGGATAAAGGTACAGCAGGAATTGCGTTTTTTTAATTTTAAATTTTTTTAGATTATGGCAACAGTTGATCAACTTTCGTCACAAGAGGCAATTGCATTAGAAGACAAATATGGAGCTCACAATTATCACCCACTTCCCGTCGTATTAAGTAGAGGAGAAGGTGTATATGTTTGGGATGCAGAAGGAAAGCGATATTATGATTTTTTATCGGCTTATTCTGCAGTAAATCAAGGGCATTGTCACCCTCGCATTGTAAATGCAATGACAGAACAAGCAAAAACACTTACCCTTACATCTCGTGCATTTTATAACGATACATTAGGACCTTATGAAAAGTATGTGACTGAGTATTTTGGGTTTGATAAAGTACTCCCAATGAATACTGGAGCTGAGGCTGTAGAAACAGCTATTAAGCTTGCAAGAAAATGGGCATATGAAAAGAAAGGAGTCGCAGAACATGAGGCTCAAATTATTGTATGTTCTAATAATTTTCATGGGCGTACCACCACGATTATTTCTTTTTCAAATGACGAAGATGCGCGTAAAAATTTTGGCCCTTATACACCAGGATTTATTAAAATCGAATATGATGATGTGCATGCATTAGAAGAGGCATTAAAATCAAGTAAAACAATTGCAGGCTTCTTGGTAGAGCCTATTCAAGGAGAAGCAGGAGTGTATACACCAAATGATGATTATATGCGTAAAGCACAAGCATTATGTAATGAACATAATGTATTATTTATTGCAGATGAGATTCAAACAGGTATTGCACGTACAGGAGCTTTACTCGCTGTTTGTGGAAACTGTACTTGTGAAGGACATTGTGAAAAGCAAGAGAGCTATGCGACACCAGATATTTTAATCTTAGGAAAAGCACTTTCAGGTGGCGCTTATCCTGTGTCTGCAGTACTTGCAAATGACCCTATTATGGAGGTAATTAAACCAGGACAACACGGAAGTACTTTTGGAGGAAATCCAATTGCTGGAGCAGTAGCAACAGAAGCATTAGAAGTAGTAAAGGATGAACACCTTGCTCAAAATGCTAGAACTCTTGGAAATCTCTTTAGAGAAAAAATGAATGAGTATATAGAAAATAGTACTATTGTAAATCTAGTGAGAGGGAGAGGATTACTCAATGCAATACTAATTAATGATACAGAAGATAGCTCGACTGCTTGGGATATCTGTATGTCATTACGAGATAATGGATTATTAGCAAAACCTACTCACGGAAATATTATTCGTTTTGCGCCACCTTTGGTAATGAATGAAGAGCAATTATTGGACTGTGTTTCTATTATTACAAAAACATTAAAAGCTTTTGAAAAGTAAACATAGGTTTCTATAAATTATAAATGACCGTCTGCATTATTGTAGACGGTTTTTTTACGCTTTCGCGAAAGCGTATACTATACGTTATAGCACCATTATTTATGGTGCTAGATGTACGAATGGCTCATAGGGGATATTGCGAAGAATCCAATATAGAAATACAATACCAACGACTATATAAGTAAAGTATGACTTATGCCCTAGATTGTAATAATATTTTGAAAAGTATTTTTTTGAGAGAAACGCATATACTTTTGAGATCATAATGATCGCAATAAGTACAATAACTATGTTATGCTTAAGAGCTTCTCCAATACGAAAATGTAACAAGTCATGCGTTGCTCTTTGGCTTCCGCATCCGGGGCAATGAAATCCTGTAGCCAGATTAAAAATACATCTAGGAAAAATCCCTTCGCCACTAGCAACTTCGGGGTCGTTATTATAATAATAACGCGCCACAAAAAATAGAGGTACCCCTAGTAAGAGATACCCGTATTTTATATATTTATATTTCTTGATTCTATTAATAATTGTATCCGCTACCTCCAGAGTTTATTGCCGCAAAAATCATAGCGCCGTAAAGAAGCATCATAACTCCTATAATTACAAAACCGCCTATAAGACCTATAAGTCCCCAAAGTTTTGCGTTTTTAGAATCACTTATGGCACCTTCATAATTTCCGCCTTCCCATTTTGCATTTACTTGAGCTGCATATATGATGCTTACAACACCAGTAATATTACAACATAAGAATGTTGTGACAATAGCAAGTATTAAATAGTTATTTGGTCTCTGAGGAATATTGTCAGATGTCATTGTTGATTGGTTTTCCATTAGTTATTAGTTTTCGTGAATATAATTTTCAATTTAAAAGAATATTCTGATTATGAAAAAAATAATACTAAAAAAAGGCAAATCATACGATTTGCCTTTAATAATTTAATACAAATAGTGTATTTTAAGAAGAAGGAAGTCCTAAATCCTCCATCATTTGTCTTTGTTGCTCCATATATGCTTCCCATCCACCAATTGCAATAATTTGATAGATAGACCATATTAATATAAGAGCACTTATTACTAACCCTATAATTGCAATAATTCTAGCCGTATTTAATTGACTAGCATTTGTATATATAGATGGGTCTCCACTAGCTTCTAATGTTTTCTTGTCTTTATTTGCTAAGAAAAGTGCTATTCCAGAAAAGAGAACACCTCCAATTCCAGAAGAACAGCAACATGCTATAAAAGATATAATTCCTAGTACAAGTGATATCGTTACATTAGGTAATTTTTGTTGTTCCATAATTTGTGTTTTGATTAATTAGTTAATTTAGTGCGTAATTTTGATCAAATAACTTATAATGATCGTTGAGACCGTTAATATAGCTAAAAAAATAATAGTTTTATTAGCATATTTAATAGTAAAAAAATGATTGGCTATTAAAAAACCCAGGAGCGCTATCAAAGGATAGATTCCTGGGTACATATAAAATGCTTCTATAAATTCACCTTTTAGAAGTAATGCTACAGAGCGTTGTATTCCGCAACCCATACATTCATATCCAAGATACTTTTTGTTTAGGCATGGTAGCATATATTCCTCCATAGGGAATGCTATTATCGGTTAGTTACGTTTATTTTACGAGCCTTTGTCAGTCCGTTTTCAGTGCTGAATGTGACAATATAAATTCCCGCACTTAAATTGCTAGTTGGGAATGTAAATACATCACGATCACCTAAATCTTTTCCTAAGAATATTTGTTTTCCAGTCATATCAAATAACATAACATTAGTTAATGCGATACGATTAGGGTTTCTTATTTCTAATTGGCTTGCGTTATTATTTTGGAAAATTATAAACGATTCTAATATACTTTCTGAGATCACAACTTCATCTACACTTAATGTTTCATCATCATCATCATTAGTGTTAGTGGTAGTATCTTCTTCTTCCTCTTCTTCTTCCCATTGAGTGTCTTCTTCCCATTGAGTATCGTCATCATCGTCATTAGTTTCATCGTCATCATCGTCATTCGTTTCATCATCATCATCGTCATTCGGAATTGAAGTTCCTTCTTCTACTTCCCTTGTAAAACGAATTTCAAATCTTTTTGGGTAGTTTCCGGCTGGTAGTTGTAAAAGAACGCTTTCTTCTTGAATATCATAATACGTTTCAGAAACAGTATCAAATAAAAAGATTCCTTCGTAATTAAAATCTCTTACATCTCTAGCAATAAATCTAAATTCAGAAGTTGTTTCTGCGTTTATTGCTAATGTTAGTGCTTGATATTCATCATCTGGAACTGCATTGATTACATATTGCTCTTCCTCATTAATTGAAAAAGTAACATCTGATTCTAATATTCCAGCAGCTTTACCATCCATAGCAACGTCATAACCTCTAGTTGCATGATCAAGAATTCCTACTCCAAGTTCACGACCGTAAGTATCATTGATGTTAATCCCGATTTTAAATTGAGAAAATGTAGGAAAGTTGTTTATATCTTCATAATAAGTACCAACACCTATAGCTTCAACAACTTCATTTTCAGAAGTGTTTTCACTACTTCTAAAATCAGAATTATTTCCTTCTTTTACAAAGATTCTCATATCATTTGTAAAAGTAAAAGTATCTGTTGTTTGGGTAGCAGATCCTGTTACCATAAACCCTTGTCCAATAGGAGAAAATCTTCTGTCATAATCTAGTCCAACGACACCAGTTTCAGATCCTACAATAGGATTACCTGCCTCATCATACATTAGAAATTGAGCAGCTACATACATTCCATCTGTTGCTAATAGTCCCATTGGAGAATACATTCCATAACCAGCTTGATACTCTTCTATAAAGTGTGTTTGTGCTGTTGGGTCACTATCCCAAAAATACGCTACTCCCTCTGTTACATCTGTACCAGTAAAAGTTACTGTGTTTCCACTAGGTAAGGTTTCTGTAGTGAAAGTACCTGAGTTTGAATTCAGTAATAAGAAATAATTTAAGTCTAATGCAGAAGGGTATGGGTTTCCAGTGATTGTTTGTGTATCTGGAAGTACTCTAGCAGTAATTGTACCACTATTAGGTCTTCCTCTAAAATCAATACGTTGTCCTAGACCATCTCCTAATACACCTAAGTTATTTGCTACCCCATCACCAGCATCTGTAGCATCTACTCCAGATACACCTTTCATAGTAAATCCTAAACCAGCAGGTAATGTACCTGTGCTTTGTACAGGGATGAAATCTGCAGTAGCGTTTCCTGCTTCATATCCATAAATCCAGAAAGAAGCGATATTTAATAAGTTAGGGCCAGCAGTACCATTAAGACTAGGTCCTATTAAGGCAGGGTTACTTGTTGTCTCTGGGTTTGACCCTGCAGGTACATAAAATACTTGCTGAGGTATACTTACACCTCCCGAAACAAATGACGGTTGAAATGCAAACAAGCCATTTCCATCTGGAGTAACAGAACCAGAAGATAGATAAGATAGACCTACAGGCGAAGCCCATAAGTTATAATCATATTGATTGGTAGTACCTTCTTGATATAAAGAAACAATACCTGTTCCTTTATTAAGCTCGTCAGAGCCAGTAGAAGTTCCTTGTAATAATTGCGATTGATTACGTAATAATATGTTAGGAATACCAACATTGTTGATACCTGTTACATTATTCGTTTCTAATTCTACGTCTTTGTCTACGTAAATAAATGTATCATTTACATAAATATACGAAGCATCAGTTGCACTAGGTTGTACATACAACTGAGCGTTTGCTGTAACACTTAGGGCAGTTAGTGCTACAATAAGTAGGTTTTTCATAATGTTTTACTTTAAAAACTCAAAAACAAATTTAACTTTTTTTTCCCAAATTCCTTGTCAGGGCTAAGCTTTTCGATAGTTTGTATATTTTTGTCGTTCAAAAACACAGTTTTGAGCAAAAACTTCGAAATAGGACAGTCAATTCAGGTACTAGATGATAATCTAGATGGCATTATAGTCGCCATAGATATGCCATACATTACAATAGAAACCACAGATGGATTCATTATACGCTTTCGCGAAAGCGAAATTATCCCTGCTATAAGTAACACCATTAAAGAAAAACTTATCGATGTATCGTATCAGAAAGGGCTAGAAAAGGAACCTAAAGTTAAACCCAAAACTGCTCGCGTAAAACCAAAGGAACGCAACTTGCCTCCTATGGAAGTAGATTTGCATATTGAGAAATTGGTGAAGTCATATAGGCATATGACCAATCATGATATTCTTACCCTTCAAGTAGATACGGCAGAGCGACAATTACTTTTTGCGATATCAAAGCGTATTCCTAAAATTGTATTTATTCATGGAGTAGGAGAGGGTGTGCTAAAAGATGAGCTATATTATCTCTTTAACAGGTATGATGGGATTAAATTTTACAGTGCCGACTATCAAAAATATGGCGCGGGTGCTACTGAGGTTTATGTCTATCAGAACGCACAACGAAAATAATTAGAAAGTAGGTGTTGTTGTAAAAGTAGCCGAAGGTGTTCCAGTAAACTCTCCAAAAATAACAGTACGTATATCACGTATTACTTCTTCTCCGTTTTGATTACGAAAATCTAGATTTTGGGTATTAATGGTGATGATAATATCATTTAAGAAATAGGAATGTTCTCTAAAAGCTTGTGTGTTTACGGTACCAGTAAAAGCAGGATTAAGATAATCATCTAAAGATTCGTTGTCTGGATCTGAATTATCATTGCTAGGATCTAAATCCATATTTGCGTCTTCATTTATCGTTAATACTCCATCATTATCATCATCATTATCTAGGTAATCAAAAATACCATCACCATCGGTATCACGTGTTAGTTCCGTATTAATAGTATCATCATCATTTAAAACGACACCTTCTTGAGCAGTTGGGACATTATCTCCATCATCATCAAAATCTAGAATGTCTGGTATACTATCGCCATCGGTGTCTTGTAGTCCTGTTGGATCTTCTGTATCTGATGGAATCCCATCACTATCTGCATAGGTGCCACTTGTAAATACAGTAATATCTCCATCGGCACTTATAAATTCTTCAACTACTATAGGTGTAGCTGGTGGTATAGGATTACAGAAATAATCACTGGTGACTGTATTATCAAAACGTCTATACGTTATATTGTCGTTTCCGGATAGCTGTATGGAGGTTTCTCTGGTTGCTTCCATTCCATCACCAGCACCAAAGATATCCTCGGTGGTGGTAAATGACAATGCAATGCTTTCATTATTGTCAGGATTGATTTTAAAGAATACAAATTGTGACTCAAAATCTGTACAACGTTCTAAAGTTTGCTCTTCAAAGTCAAAAGAAGTAACTATAATATCACCATCATCACATGATGTTAAACAATAGATAGCTATAATAGCAGATAAAAACTTTTTCATTAAAATGAATTTTAAACAAAAATAGTAGAAAGGAAGCAACAAAGTAATGACAAAAATTATTTTATTTCCTTTACATTTGTTATTTAACAAAACTACAACGTTTGATGAATTCTATTTATTTTGATAACGCTGCTACTACCCAAATAAGAAAGGAAGTAGTAGACCGCATGACAGAAGTTATGCGAGACGTGCCAGGTAATCCTTCTTCTACGCATGCTTTTGGTCGCACGGCTAAAAGCCAAATAGAAACTGCACGTAAGCGTATTGCCAAACTTTTTAATGTTACAGCTGGAGAAATTGTATTTACATCTGGAGGTACAGAAGCAGATAACTTAGTTATTAATAGCGCTGTTCGAGACCTTGGGGTTAGACGCATTATTACATCGCGTATAGAGCATCATGCTGTGCTTCATGCCGCCGAGGAAGTTTCTACATGCCATAAAATAGATTTACAATTTGTAAATCTTAAAGAATGTGGTACTCCTGATGAAGCTCATTTAGAAGAACTTCTAAAGGCTAGTGACGTAAAAACATTAGTAAGCTTAATGCATGTGAATAATGAGATCGGTAATATGATCGATATTAAAGCTATTGCAACCTTATGTAAATCACATGGTGCACTTGTCCATTCAGATATGGTACAAAGTGTGGGGCATTATGAATTAGATTTACAAGAGATTCCAGTAGATTTTATAGCAGCAGCAGCACATAAATTTCATGGGCCTAAGGGAATTGGTTTTGCATTTGTACGTAAAAATAGCGGGTTAAAACCGCTCATTTTTGGAGGCTCTCAAGAGCGAGGATTACGTGCAGGTACCGAAGCAGTTCACAATATTGTAGGGCTTGAAGAAGCACTTCATATGTCATATAAAAACCTGGAAGAAGAAAGTGCATATGTAAAGGGGATTAAAACATATTTCGCCGAAAGGCTTCAAAAGGAGATTCCTAATGTTAAGTTGAATGGGAATTGTGGTCATTCAGAAAAAAGCACCTATACACTTTTAAATGTATGCCTTCCTATAGCAGAAGAAAAAGCGGTGTTGCTTCTTTTTCAACTAGATATGAAGGGAATTGCCTGTTCTAAAGGAAGTGCCTGTCAAAGCGGAAGCACAGGTGGATCTCACGTGCTTAAGCAAGTCTTGAATGATGAAGATTTTAAGAAACCAAGTTTGCGTTTTTCATTCTCTATTTATAATACAAAAGAAGAAGTCGACTATGTGGTAGGCGTCTTAAAAGAATATATTGAAAGTGAAAATATCCTAGCCTAGCTAGGATATTTTTTTGGTATAGGTTTGTATTTTTACGCTTTCGCGAAAATGAATACATACTCATGAACAGCCTAGAAATACGTATTGCTACCCAAGATGATGCTACACCTATTTCTCATTTAGGGAAAATTACATTTACCGAAACTTTTGGACACCTCTTTAGAAACCCGAATGATCTTCATCAGTATTTAGAAACTACATTTTCAGAAACTAAAATTAAAACAAGTTTATGTAAAGCTACCAGTATTTTTTGGCTGGCATTTATAGATGGGCAAGCTGTAGGTTATTCAAAACTAAAATTAAATTCTCCTACTTCATTTGTAGAAACTACAGTAATCTGTCAACTTCAGAAAATTTATGTATTAAAAGAATTTATCTCTTTAAAAATTGGACGCGAATTACAAAAACAATTACTTCTTAAAGCAAAAGAATTAGACTATGAGTATATCTGGTTATCTGTTCTTAATAGTAATGAACGCGCTATCCAATTTTATAAAAAGAATGGATTTGATATCATAGGCAATCATGACTTCACCATAGGAGAAGAGCATTTTGACTTTTTTGCAATGGGTAAAAAATTGATATGATAAGTAATAGTAATTACTTAGAACCTCATATTTACACGTACATTAAAGACTCTTGGAGTTAAGAAGTTAGGAACTGCAAATTGTTGTCCAGAGTTAGCATCTCTCACAAAAGTATTGGTGATCGAGTTTAATCTATCAAAGATATTGTAGATTTCAAATCCAGCACTTAATTCTTTAAATGGATATAACCAGTGTCCTTTTGGATAGTTTTTTTTCTTTCTTTTCTCTTCATCTGTAAACACGTAAGAGATTCCTAAATCTGCTCTAAAGAAATCACGTAATCTTGGTAAGTCTTCAAAATCATATGGATCTACATTACTAGGAGTACCTCCAGGTAATCCTGTTTGATAAACCATATTAAGGTATAATCTTGCACTTGGCACCGTAGGAATATAATCTTGAAAAAGGAACGCTGCTTTAAATCGTTGATCTGTTGGTCTAGCTATAAAACCTCTATTGTCTTGATTTTCTTCGGCACGAAGTAATCCTACACTGATCCAGCTATCTGTTCCGGGAACAAACTCTCCATTAAGTCTAGATTCAAAACCATAAATACGTGCAGTAGCATTATTATTGGCTCGATAACGTATACGTACATTTTCTAATGTAAATGTATTTACATCGGTAAGATCTTTATAAAAGGCTTCATTTACCAATTTAAATTGTCCTCCCCACATATTGAAACTCCAATCATGACCAATAACAGCATGGATAGATTTTTGGGCTTTTACATTGGGTACCACTTCACCTATAGCATTTCGTAATTCACGATACAAAGGTGGTTGTTGATAGACCCCTCCAGAAAGCCTAAAAACCATATCTTGATCCCAATCTGGTTTAATACTAAACTGTGCTCTTGGGCTAAAAACGGCTTGGGATGAGCTTTCTAGACCTTGACCGCTAACGGTCCATTGATGAGCTCTCACACCTACATTAAATGATACTTCATTATCCCCCCAATCGGTACGTTTGGTATATTGTGCATACCCAGAAAAACGATCTATCTGTACATCATTTCTTGCACGCACACTTGTAAAAGGTTCGATAGGTCCTTCAAAAGGAGTAAATGGTTGATCATTTGCAAAATCAGGAATAGGAGGGCGTACCGCAAAGCCAGCAGAATCTATAATCTCATATTCACGTAATTGATCGCGTATATCTTCATGAGTATATTTAATTCCCCAATCTATTTGATCTTCGCCTTTTACATATTCTCCCTTGTGCTCTACATTTACAAATAAT
This sequence comes from Dokdonia pacifica, assembly GCF_900188275.1. Classification (GTDB taxonomy): domain Bacteria; phylum Bacteroidota; class Bacteroidia; order Flavobacteriales; family Flavobacteriaceae; genus Dokdonia; species Dokdonia pacifica. The sequence continues at coordinate 416,583 of NZ_FZNY01000005.1, read as the reverse complement.
GCATCTAGTAAGTTACGAGCACTTCTAAATTGACCTCCTGCAGCTTGTGTAAACTCTACTTCTCCCAAATCTTCACTTCCGATATTATTATCAGGAGTACCTAAACGGTATTGTGCAAGGATATCAAAAAACTCTTGCTCTTGACTGTGATAAATAGAGCCAATAAGTTTTAAGGTTAAATTCTCATTGACTAATTGTGTTGCTTTTAAGGCACCAAAATAGGTTTCGTACTTATCTTCCTCTTGTCCGTCAAATAATATTAATAGGGTTACAGGATCTGCAAGTGTTCCAAAATTTGTTTGACGATTTAAAGGTTCAAAATCATAATCGTTAATAGCAATATTACCTAAGAAGTCTAACTGAAATTTCTTTGAAAACTTATAGGTTATAAAAGTTTGTGCATCTGCAAAAATAGGATTGATATTACTTTCTGTTTGTCTTGAAGAAACTAATAACCCATTATTACGATATCTAAGTCCTGTAATAGCTGTAAGTCTTCCATCTTTAGAAACCCCTTCTACAGATGCAGTTGCTCCTAAAAGACTCGCATTTACACTAGCGCCAAATCCTGTAGGTCTTCTATAAGAGATATCCAATACAGATGCTAGTTTATCACCATACTTTGCTTGAAACCCTCCTGCGCTAAAAGAGACACTTTGTGTCAAGTCACTATTTACAAAACTGAATCCTTCTTGTTGTCCTGAACGTATTAAGAAAGGACGATATACCTCGATTTCATTTACATACACTAGATTATCATCAAAGTTTCCTCCACGTACATTATAATTCGTACTTAATTCATTAGTGCTACTGGCACTTGGAAGCGATTTTAGTAGGCTTTCGACTCCAGGTTGTGCCCCAACTGATTTACGAATGGCTTCTGGCGATATCGTAACAACCCCTTGTTCTCGAGCTCTTCTTCTATTTGATGTAATAATCGTTTCTCCTAATTGTGCTATATCTGTTTTTATAATAGGATTATACTCTATATCAGCATTTGCAGGTAGATTAAACGTTTGTGTGATATTTTTAAACCCGACATAAGAGAATACAACCGTTACTTCTTGATTTGCTGGAATTTCAATTTGGAAGAATCCATTGTCATTGGTAATTCCACCGTCATTTCCATAGGTGATATTAGCTCCTGGGACAGGGATTTGATTTTCATCTAATAAAACTCCTCTTATGGTAGCTGTTTGACTATATGTTGTCAGACAAAAAAGGAAAGCGAGTACAGGTAGGAAGTATCTTTTTTTCAAGAGATTATTTTTTTCTAAAAAATGTTGTCTCAAATGTAGTACTATTTCCTACATTATCGGTGACGATTAGTTTTAAGTTATTTTCTGTATCAGTAACGATATTATCATTAAAATCGTGTACTAAGGTATTAGTTTTATAATCATATTCCATCAGGATAAATTTACCATTTACGGTAGCACGATATCCTCTTATGCCACTTTTGGCATCTTCAATCTTAAATTTAAGGTAGCGATACTTAGACATCCACCTCCCATTAGCTACATTCTTTGGTGTAATAACTGGAGGGGTTTTATCCATTCCTATGGTATATTTTCCGAAAGTTCTGGTAGCAGTTGTGAGTGCATTATCCTTAATTCTTGTACTCGTATAATATATATCATTCCCCTTACGGTTCAATCTCCCTAAATATAGTTTTTCTCTATCCTCTCCGCTGTAAGCCGAAAGATCGTAGCTGATAATAGCATTTTTGTGTAAAGGAGTCTCTTCATTATGAAAATGAAGTGTATCAGAACTTGATGTTAGATTCAGAAATGTATGATCATATAAAGCACCTTTTGGAATATAAACAGAAAACTTACCATCTGTAAATGAAAAAGGCTGATCTGAATAGGCATAATTATCTGTAGCAATAGGTGGATTAGGTGTTGCTAGTGTATCTATTTTTCCAACAATAGGAACATTAATAGCTGTCACATTTCCTGCATAATCTTTTATTTTTATGCCATATTGATAAGACAAGCTATCATTGATGGTAAGAACACCATTATCTACATGGTTTTTATAAATACTAAGCGGATTGTTTTTTTCTATAAATAATTTCTGAACCCTATTTCTCTTTTTGATATAACGTCCGTAATCAATCATTCTATTGAGATAGCGTGTTTCGGCAAAAGAAAATTTATCCATGGAAAGTAAGAAGTTTTCTTCCCCGTTTACGGTAGTTTGAATTTGATAAATACCATTTTTATTAGTTGCACCATCTTGTTGATCTATGGTACTTATACCAAAACCTATATTTCCCTGGGCTTTGATTTTTTCAGTAATATAGGTGCTGTCTTTTTGCATTCTTACTCTAAGTTCGACAGGTTTTTGAGCACTATTTATATAAGAGTTTTCATCTAATGGATAGGCAAATGCTTTTGTGATTTTTGGTGGTTTATGATCTGCTACATCAATCCCAAATAAAAAGGGATTCATAGGTCTGGCATTAGCATCTCGAATTTCATAATGTAGATGAGGTCCGCCACTACCGCCTGTATTTCCGCTATAAGCAATTAGGTCTCCTTGAGTAACTGTCAAAGTACCTGAGGTAGGAAACACTTCAATTTCATAACGTTCTTTCTTATACTGCTTCTCCTTTATATATGCTTCTATTTCTGGGCTAAATTTCTTGAGATGTGCATATACTGTTGTATAACCATTCGGGTGTTGTATGTAGAGCGCTTTCCCATATCCGTAGTGAGAAATTTTAATTCGGCTTACATAACCCGTTGCAGTGGCGTATACTTTTAGCCCTTCCTTGCGTTGTGTTTTAATATCCAATCCACTATGGAAATGATTACTTCGTAGTTCTCCAAAAGTACCCGCCATAACAAGCGGTATCTCTAACGGATTTGTAAAATAATCTGTAGGTATATCTGTTTGTGCAAAACAAAAAAACGTAGAAAATAAATATAAAATATAAGTTGGAAGTCCCCTTTTAATCATAGACTGCTAATGTATACAAACCTTTTCTAAATTAAAACTCAGAAATATATGTTTTAGTATGATGTTGTCCGCTTTCGCGAAATATTATAAGGAGTCTTTTAAAATACCTTAAACTTTATTGGGACACTGATACTTTTCCTAACTGTCAAGATTTACAATATAGGCCATAAATTCTAATGTATAAAAATGCCTAGTAATGGGTATTTTAAGTACTCTTTACAACTACGATTTTTACGCCTTTAAATCTTCAAAATTAATTATGATGAAAAAAATTAGTTTATTTTTTGTGCTACTTATATGTGCAAATTTGTTTAATTCATGTTCAGATGACGATTCAGGTCCAATAACAATCGACTTGATATTTACATGGAACTCTGTACATGAAGATGTTTCGTTTCCTTTAATTCGCGATAGTGATGGCAATGATATAGGAGGAGAAGAAACAGCAAACTTATTTGATTTAGAAAGAGGAGAAACAAGAAGTGTAGAAGTTGTTTTAGACCGAGGAGGAACTGCACTTGAACTTTCTAGTTTTATTGATCTTGAACTGACTAGAGTTCTTACAAACGGTATAGTAAACGATGGTGATACTGTAAGCTGGGATACGATAAATAGTTTTGCAACTGTATCGGGATCAAGCTCTAATACAGGAGGAGATGAAATTTTAGGTCGATGGAATCAAATACCTACAGAGTGTACCAATGCTAATGGAGATGGAAACTTCTTTAATTTCACTTCAAGTTCTTCCGGATCTGTTTTTCAAGCAGATTGTAACGATATCTGTATGAATGGAGGGATCATTACAGATTTTAATTATACGATTTCGGGAAATAGTATAACCATTACACCAACAGATGTAAGTAGTTGCGTTGGAGAGCAAAACGATCCACCCTCAGCATTTACAAGTACTTGGTCAATTTCGGGGAATATTCTTACTCTGGATGGTCAACAATTTGAAAGATCATAAAACACCACTTTATATTTATTAACCCACTACTTTTTAGTTATAGAAGCCGTCTTATTAATTTCTAATTAGACGGCTTTTTGTAATGTTGTCGAGTAATCTGAATTTAAACTTGAATAACGCCTAAATTAAAAGGCTTTTCGATAGGAGCATGGTCTGCAGCTTCAATTCCCATAGAAATCCATTTTCTTGTATCTCTAGGATCTATAACACCATCTGTCCAAATACGTGAAGCCGCATAATACGGAGAGATTTGCTCGTCATAACGTGCTTTGATCTTATCGTATAATTCTTTTTCAACTTCTGGAGTAATTTCTTTTCCTTGTTTTTTAAGAGAAGCCGTTTCTATTTGTAATAATACTTTGGCTGCAGAATTACCACTCATCACAGCAAGCTCTGCACTTGGCCAAGCAGCTATAAGTCTAGGATCATAAGCTTTACCACACATGGCATAATTACCAGCACCATAGGAATTTCCAATAACAATAGTAAACTTAGGCACTACACTATTTGATACTGCATTTACCATTTTTGCACCGTCTTTTATAATACCTCCATGCTCACTTTTACTACCTACCATAAATCCGGTAACATCTTGTAAAAATACCAATGGAATTTTCTTTTGATTACAATTGGCTATAAAACGAGTTGCTTTATCGGCGCTATCAGAATAAATCACACCGCCAAACTGCATTTCACCTTTTTTAGTTTTCACCAACTTACGCTGATTTGCTACTATACCCACAGCCCAACCATCTATACGAGCATATCCAGTAAGAATACTTTGTCCATATCCTTCTTTATATTCATCAAACTCAGAATGATCTACAAGACGTTTGATGATTTCACGCATATCATATTGATCGGCTCTGGAAGCTGGAAGAATACCAAAAATTTCATCAGGATTTTCTTTAGGAAGTGCAGCCTCTTTACGGTTATATCCTGCTTTTGTATAATCTCCTATTTTATCCATTAATTTTTTAATGGTATCCAAAGCATCCTTATCATCTTTTGCTTTGTAATCTGTTACACCGCTTATTTCACAATGCGTTGTTGCACCTCCTAATGTTTCATTATCTATCGTCTCACCAATTGCCGCTTTTACAAGGTAACTTCCAGCAAGAAAAATACTCCCTGTTTTATCTACAATAAGTGCTTCATCACTCATGATAGGAAGGTAGGCACCTCCAGCAACACAACTACCCATAACCGCAGAAATTTGAGTAATACCCATACTGCTCATTACAGCATTATTTCTAAAAATACGCCCAAAATGCTCTTTGTCTGGAAAGATTTCATCTTGCATAGGAAGATATACTCCTGCACTATCTACAAGATAAATAATAGGTAATTTATTTTCTATTGCAATTTCTTGTGCTCGTAAATTTTTCTTTCCAGTGATTGGAAACCAAGCGCCTGCTTTTACAGTAGCATCATTAGCAACAACAATACATTGCTTTCCAGATACGTATCCAATTTTTATAACCACACCACCACTAGGGCAGCCACCATGTTCTTCATACATTCCTTCACCAGCAAAAGCACCTATTTCGATGCATTTTTTTGGATCGTCTACTAGGTAGTCTATTCGTTCTCGTGCCGTTAGTTTTCCTTTAGAATGATGTTTTTCAATACGCTTTTCACCGCCACCCAATTTTACTTTTGCAAGTTTTCTTTTTAAATCAGAAAGTAAGAGTTTATTATGATCTTCGTTTTTATTGAATTTTATATCCATAGTACTGAAATACGCTTTTTTATATAGGTAGGTATATTAAAAATAATGTTTTTAAAAACGCCTTATTTTTTTGTTAAAATGGATAAGACGTAAAATAATGTTCGAATTTACGAAAACCTTATAGCTTTCTCTTCCTCACGTTTATGAAATTTAGTCGATATTTGTATTTCGATCCCTTGTTATGACAATTATTCTTATAATTGCTGAACAACTTAAATTGAATCTATGGGAATGAATAAGAATACGGTGCTCGCTTGGGCTACCTTTATAATGATTGTAGTTGGACTAGCACTTATTGCTTTAGGAGCTTTTAGATATGATGATGTTGCCGGATGGGGCTTTGCCGCAGTTGGTTTTGGCTTTTTTGCCATTGCATGGGTGTTTAATGCCCTTAAAGGAAGAGTTTAAGATCGTTTAGTATGCTCCTTGATGCGTTTCAATCACATCTAAAAAAACAATTTCCTTTCCTCACAGAGAATACAAAATTACTAGCTACCGTAAGTGGAGGATTAGACAGTACTGTTTTGGTACACCTTTGTATATCATCTGGATTAGATATAGGGATTGCACACTGTAATTTTAACTTACGAGGAGAAGAAAGTGATGAAGATGCGCGTTTTGTAAAGGCGCTTGCTGCAGAAAACACGCTTTCGTATTACGAGAAGAGTTTTGATACATCCGCTTACGCAAAAAAACATACCATCTCTACCCAAATGGCAGCTCGCGATTTAAGGTATACTTGGTTTAAAGAACTCACTGCCGCTGAAGGATACGATTATATACTGACAGCACACCATAGTAATGATAATCTAGAAACACTGCTGATTAATATAACTCGAGGTACAGGAATAGATGGTTTGAGTGGAATACCGGCTATTTCTGGGAATGTGTTGAGGTTGCTGTTACCGTTTTCGCGAAAGCGTATTTATGAATATGCACAAGCGCATCAAATTACATGGCGTGAAGATAGTAGTAATGCTTCTGATGCATATGTACGTAATGCGATCCGTCATCATGTTATCCCTGAACTAGAAAAAATACGACCAGATATACTACACACGGCAGAAAAAACAGTAACGCATGTACAACAATCGGTGAGCTTATTAAATGTATATGAGCAAGAACTGAAGGACCGATATTTCTATCCGTTGGATAGTTTAATAGGACCTCGTGCTATCTGTGTAGACATTCCTAAATTAAAAGCGCATCCAACTCCTCATGCTGTACTTTATGTATTGTATAAGGATTATGGATTTACTGCTTGGGAAGATGTGTATCATTTACTAGAAGCGCAATCGGGCAAACAACTTTTTTCGGATACACATCGACTACTAAAAGACCGAACCACATTACAACTTTACCCTTATCGTAAAGAAGAAAGAAATAAAACGACTTCTTTTCTAATAAAGGAAGACATACAAGAACATCAAGGCGATTATGGAAGGTTGTCATTTGCTGGGGTAGATGCTATTGCAACTGTCTTAGATACTGAGATATATGTAGACCTTTCTAAAGTACAATTTCCAATGACTGTACGCCGTTGGAAAGAAGGTGATTTCTTTTATCCTTCAGGAATGCAAGGGAAAAAGAAATTGAGTAAATTTTTTAAAGATGAAAAGCTATCTTTGGTAGCCAAAGAAAATACCTGGTTGTTATGTGACCAAAAAGGAATTATTTGGATACTAGGGTATCGTTCTGATAGAAGATATAGTGCGCAAGAGGATACAAAAAAACTACTAAAAATAACATATGCAATATGATGCGTAAAACGCTTACACTCCTCGGAGTATTTATACTTACCGCAACACTTGCGATGGCTCAAGGGTTTGGCGATAGACAAGGCTTTGGAGGTGGTCAGAAGTTTGACCCTGTGAAATGGTCTGGAGAAATTGAAAAAATTTCAGATACAGAATATATTTTACACTATAATGTTGTTATAGAAAAGGATTGGCATGTATATAGCCAGTTTACTCCTGAAGATGGACCAAATCCTTTGCGATTTGAGTTTTTTCCTAAAAGTAATGCCACTTATATATTAGAAGGAAACGCAGTCGAAAGTCCTACTCATAGAGAGTATAGCGAGATTTTTGGAGTAGATGAGGTTTTTTGGAAAGATACAGGACGATTATCTCAAAAGATTACGCTTAACGATCCAAATACACCCTTTGTAAAATCGATAATAAAACATCAAACCTGTAAAGAAGTTTGTATCAATCAAGAGTTTAATGTAGTACATGACTTAGTAAATAACAAGGTGGTTATTTTTGATAATTTTACTGCATTTCAGGAATACGGAACCGATACAAATACAGCTAAAAAAGAAAAGGTAATAGACGATGATGATGATGATCAAAATGAAGATAAAAAAGGGCTATGGCTCATATTTTTTCTATCTTTTTTAGGTGGGTTTACAGCACTCTTAACACCATGTGTATTTCCTATGATACCCATGACCGTGAGCTTTTTTACAAAACAGAGCAAATCACGTGCGCAAGGAATTAAAAATGCCATTATATATGGCTTATCTATTATACTTATATATGTAGTATTAGGACTTGCAGTGACAGCTATTTTTGGAGAAACTGCCATTGTTGAGGTTTCTACAAGTGTCCCTTTTAATATTGCGTTTTTTGTTTTACTCGTAGTATTTGCTATTTCATTTTTGGGAGCATTTGAAATTATGTTACCGCAATCATGGGCAAATAAAGTAGATCGACAAGCAGATCGAGGAGGGTTGATCGGTATTTTCTTTATGGCATTGGCATTGGCTATTGTTTCTTTTTCTTGTACAGGACCTATCGTTGGAACTGCTCTTGTTGAATCTGTAACAAAAGGAGGAATAGCACCTATCATAAGTATGTTAGGTTTTTCTTCTGCTATAGCATTACCATTTGCATTATTTGCGATGTTTCCTGGTTGGTTAAACTCATTACCAAAATCAGGTGGATGGCTGAATACTGTAAAAGTAGTATTAGGGTTTTTAGAGTTAGCATTGGCATTTAAATTTTTATCAAATGCAGATCTTGTTGCACAAACTAATATTTTAGAGCGCGAAATATTCTTAGCGATCATTATTGCTATCATGATAGGGCTAACGGTATATCTATTCGGGAAATTAAAGTTACCTCATGATAGTGATTTAAATCATATCTCGGTAGGACGTCTTTTACTTGGATTAACTACATTAAGTCTTGTAGTATATATGATACCGGGTCTATGGGGAGCGCCTCTTAAATTGATAAGTGGTTTTCCTCCTCCTATGAAAAATAGTGAATCTCCGTATGGTGTAGGTGGTAAATCTTCTATCGTTTCTTCAGAAGAAGAAATTCCAGAACATGCAGAGTTGGGGCCACATGATTTATTATCTTTTACAGATTATGATGCAGGAGTTGCCTATGCAAAAAAGGTAAATAAAACGATTCTTTTAGATTTTACGGGATATGCCTGTATAAATTGTAGACGAATGGAAGAACGCGTATGGTCAGACCCTAAAGTATTAAATGTTTTACGTAATGATATTGTTTTAATTTCTTTATACGGTGACTCTAGAGAAGAACTCCCAGAAAGTGAACAAGGCGTTAGTGCTTCAGGACGTCGTATAAAAACAGTAGGAAATAAATGGAGTAATTTTCAGATAGAACGTTATGGTATTTTAGCCGCTCCTTACTATGTATTGCTAGACCATGACGAAAAAGAATTAAATAAGCCAGTATCTTATACTCCTGATATTGAGGAATATTTAGCTTGGTTAAAAGAAGGAATAACACGATTTAATAATAATTAATATATAATGAAGAAACTATTCGTATTGCTATTTGTTTTTGCTTTCGCGAAAGCGTATGCACAAGAAACCTATGATGTAAAAGCACATTACAATAAACAAGAGGTGGATATTGTGATGCGTGATGGCGTAAAACTCCACACGACTATTTATTCTCCAAAGGATACTTCAAAGACGTATCCTATTGTAATGCAACGTACACCATATAGTAGCAAACCTTATGGGGAAGGACAATTTCGTTCTAAAATAGGGCCTAATAAGTATATGATGGAAGAAGGAAATATTATTGTATACCAAGATGTACGTGGGCGATGGATGAGTGAAGGGAAGTATGATAATATGCGCGCTTATATTCCTAATAAAGAAGGTAATGAAGTAGATGAAGCAAGTGATACCTACGATACGATAGATTGGCTAGTGAAAAACGTAGAAAATAATAATGGGAATGTTGGAACTTGGGGAATTTCGTACCCTGGCTTTTATGCAACCTATTCTTTATTAAGCGGTCACCCTGCTTTAAAAGCGAGTTCACCACAGGCTTGTATTGGAGATTTCTTTTTTGATGACTTTCATCATAATGGAGCTTATTTACTGAGTTACTGGAGAGCAACTGCTTTATTTGGATATCAAAAAGAAGGCCCAACTACAGATGCATGGTACCAATTTCCAAAATTAGATAGTGACGATCAGTTTGACTTCTTTTTGAAGACAGGACCGTTATCAAATCTAGATGCATATTATGATGAAACTAATGAGTTCTGGACACAATTAAAAGAGCATCCTAATTATGATGAGTTTTGGAGATCTAGAGGGATTATTCAACATCTAGAAAATATCAAACCTGCTGTTATGACAGTAGGAGGTCTTTTTGATGCAGAAGATTTATATGGACCTTGGGAAACGTATAAGAATATAGAAAAACGTAGCAATAATTATAACACCGTTGTTTTTGGACCATGGAGTCATGGAGATTGGGCACGTGATAGAAAAAGACAAGCTGTAGGTAATGTGTATTTTGGAGATAATATCTCTGATTATTTTCAAAAAGAATTAGAGACAAAATTCTTTAATCACTTCTTAAAAGGAATGGGAGGTAATGAGACACAATTACCCGAAGCACATATATTTGATACTGGAACGAAAGAGTGGAAGTCATTTGATGTATGGCCACCTAAAGCAACAATGGGAGCTACATTTTATTTAGATGACAATAATAGGTTGTCTGGAAGCCCATCTACTAAGAATGGAGCAGAAACTTTTGTGAGTGATCCAGCAAATCCAGTTCCGTATGCCGAAGGGAAGAAAATGGTGTTTACACCTCGTAAATATATGAGTGATGATCAACGATTTGCAGCTAAAAGGGATGATGTATTAGTATATGAAACGCCTGTACTAGATGATGAGGTGACACTCGCTGGGGAGATTATGGCAAAACTAGAAGTAGCTACTACTGGAACTGCCGCAGATTGGATTGTAAAAATCATTGATGTGTATCCAGATGATGTACCTAATACAGAAGAGACAGAAGAAGGTGTTCAAATGGCGGGTTACCATCAAATGGTGCGTAGCGAAGTCATGAGAGGACGCTTTAGAAGAAGCATGGAACGTCCAGAAGCATTTGTACCTGGTAAAAAAGAAGAAGTTTTCATCAAGTTGCAAGATGTGTTACATACCTTTAAGAAAGGTCATAAAATACAGATTCAAGTGCAAAGTACATGGTTTCCGCTTATTGATTTGAATCCACAAACGTATGTAGATAATATTTTTGAAGCTAAGAAGTCTGACTTTACAAAAGAAACACATACTGTGTTTCATACTTCTAGAATCTCATTTAGTATTCTGAGATAGAAATAAGATATCTTACTAAAATAAAAAAGCGCACCTACCAGGTGCGCTTTTTTATTTTAGATATGTCCTAAAACGGAAAAACACCCCGCTAAGCCGCGAGATGCCTTTCACCCCCTATATTGTTTTGTGCGTAGGTAGCAAGCGCACTATATATATTGATGTTTAGATTTTTTTAGAAAAACATCCCGCAGAGAAGCGGGATGCCTTTCACCCCTAAATTAAATGGTATTGTGCGTTAAAATTGTCTTTAAACACTCAAATAAAAACGTCACATCCCCCATTTGTTAAATCTAAACAAACCTTTATTTGTTTTCTATGTTAAAAGTATAGGATACTTATGTGCTAGGAAAGGGGTAAATCCCCCTTTTTTGATTTTTTTTGCTCAGTTTTCTTCTGAAAAATGGGGGTATTTTCTTTTTTGTTAACTTTTTTTTAAGATGCAAATGTATTTCATCTTGATTTTATGTCTATTTGCCGATTGTTTGAGAATTACGAGTATAGTATTAATTCCTACTAGAATGATAGGATTTTCATAAAACATTGTATGAATTTCGTCATTTGAAAATGTATTCATAACAGGAATTATTATGTATAATGTGTAAGATAGATCTCTCTATTTTTTCTATTCTGAAACCTTTCTTAAATAACCCTTACTAAATATTGCGAATTTGATAATTTTTACGATAACGTTTTCGTTAACGTATTTAATTGAAAGCATTGAATATCAATATGTTAAAAATGATATCGATTTTAAAAATTAATGGATTTTTGAACAGAATATCTTAGAACTTTCACTTATTTTTAAATGGGTTTATCTATCAGATTATTAGTGATTTAAATACTGTTTGATAGGAAGAATCTAATACGTATAACCAATTAATCCCCCAGAATTATGAAAACAACTAAATTTTTGACAATTTTATGTGTACTATTTACGTACATAACTAGCTTAGGACAGAGCAGAGATATTCCTTTTGTATGGGAAAATGCAACTGTTTATTTTGTACTTACCGATCGTTTTGAAAATGGAGACCCTTCTAATGATTTTTCGTATGGAAGACAACAAGACGGCGCGCCACTACGAAGTTATTTAGGAGGCGATCTACAAGGTCTTATTAATAAAATCAATGAAGGTTATTTTGACGACTTAGGAGTGAGTGCCATATGGTTAACACCACCTTATGAAAATATTCATGGAGCAACAGATGAAGGTCCAGGGAAAAATTATGCCTTTCATGGTTATTGGGCAAAAGACTGGACGGCCATAGACCGTAATCTTGGTACTGAAACGACATTTCAAACATTAGTAGATACCGCGCATGATCATGGTATTCGTATTGTTATGGATGTTGTTTTAAATCATGTAGGACCAGATAATCCTGATGATGAGTCTTGGCCAAGTGACTGGGTACGAAGAGATCCAGATTGTAATTTTAATGGGCCTCAAGGAACAATTCCTTGTGAGTTAGTTGCTAATTTGCCAGACATTTTAACAGAGAGTAATACTCCCGTAAATCTTCCTCAGTGGCTATTGGACAAATGGGAAAATGAAGGTAGAAAAGATCAGGAACTAGCAGAACTTGATGCGTTCTTTAATAGAACAGGGTATCCGAGAGCTCCTCGTTTTTATATCATAAAATGGTTGACTGATTATGTAAGAGATTATGGTGTAGATGGTTTTAGAGTAGATACTGTAAAACATGTAGAAGAATCTGTATGGACCGAATTAAAAACAGAAGGGCTTATTGCACTGCAAGATTGGAAAGGAAATAATCCTCAAAAGAAAGTAGACGATCAACCTTTCTGGATGACAGGAGAGGTGTTTAATTATTTTGCACTAGGAATGCAGCGTGTATTTAATGGAGATGGTTTTAATGTAGATTATTATAATAATGGGTATGAAAACCTTATCAATTTTGATTTTCGTTTTGTCGCAAATCAAGGCTTAGAGAGTATATTTTCTAGCTATAACAATTTATTGCAAAATCAATTAGGAGGTGCTTCTGTGATGAATTTCTTGGCAAATCATGATACTGCTGAGGTATTTGATATCAATAGAACGAGAACTTTTGAAGCAGGTACCAAGCTCTTACTGTCACCTTCTACCGCACAAATATATTATGGAGATGAAACCGCACGTACCTTAACACCCGGCGGTGGGGCAACAGGTGATGCTACGTTACGATCATTTATGAATTTTGGAGATCTTTCAAACCCTAATTCTCTAGCGTCACTCACCTTATTACATCACCAAAAGATAGGACGCTTTAGAAGAGAGCATGTTTCTGTAGGGGCGGGTGTACATACAAAATTACAGGATACACCATATACCTTTAAAAGAGAGTTTGATAACGGCGTGTTATCTGACAAAAGTTTAGTGTATACAGGAAATGATGGTGACTTTCAGAATGCACTAAATGTGTTTAATCTATGGCCAGATGGAACTGAACTTACTGATTATTTTTCAGGAAATACTGCTACGGTGACAAATAATACCGCAGATTTTAACAGCCCGTTTGGTCTTGTCTTAATAGGAGAAGCTTTTGATGGCAATAGTGTAACTCCTCCTTCATCATTTACTGTACGTGCTAAAAAACCATTAGACTGGAATGAACTTGATATCTATGTATATAACACAGCAACAAATAGTGTGCTCTCTGGTACCAACGGATGGCCTGGGCAATCTATGACACCCGTTTCAGGAAGTACAGTTTGGTATGAATATGAAATCAATGTACCTACAGGAGTGAGTACCAATCAAATCGGGATTGTATTTAATAATGGGAATAATGGAAGCCAATCTGTTGATCTATTTAGAGATAAAGATGGTTGGTTTGAGTTTACTTCTGGCGGTGCCTTACGAAATGGTACTTGGTCAGATGTTTGTCCTTCAGATTGTCCTGGAACTTCTACAAATACCTATCGTATCTATGCCCATCAACCTAATGATTGGAACACGATTTTTGCGTATACATTTAATACAACTCAAAATGGTGTTTTATCGGGTACTCCCAACTGGCCTGGTTTACAAATGACAGCCCTTCCCGATACTGCTAATTGGTACTTTTACGATATCACATTACCAACAGGCGTAAGTAGTTCTGAAATTGGAATTGTTTTTAATAATGGGAATAATGGAAGTCAATCTGTAGATCTATTTAGAGACCGTGAAGGCTGGTTCAATTTTACTTCTGGCGGAGCAATGCGAAATGGTACTTGGAATGATACTTGTCCATTTGATTGCCCTACTCGTAGTAATGTACCAGATGGAATTTCTGTAGATGATATAAAAGATATAAGTACCGTTTTAAAAAGTAAGATAATAACTTATCCTAATCCTTCAGATGGAAATGGAGTGATTGCGATTCCTTTGGAAGAAAAAGAAGCTATTACTGTGATGATTTATGATAGTTATGGTCGGATGGTAAAAGAATACAAATCTAAAGAGTTTGATGCAGGAACAGTAGTAATAGACTATCATCTTACTACTTCTGGTCTTTATTTTTATAAAGTAGTTTACGGATCTGAAATTGAAGTTGGGAAGATTCTTGTAAAATAGTTTTATATAAAATTAAGACCCATATGGAAACCTGTGAAGTTCGCTTTGCAGGTTTTTTTATAAAGCTTAATTTCCTAAAAGATTGATTTGTAAACCCATAAAAAGCATTTATATTTATGGTCTTATAATCAGTGAGGTATAGAGCTGCGCATATTTCTATCTTACACTAACTAAAAATGTATGTTAACCAAAGTTTTTGGTAGCGCAGTGTTTGGTGTAGATGCCACCACCATTACCGTTGAAGTCAATGTAGATAAAGGAATCGGATACCACCTTGTAGGATTACCTGATAATGCCATTAAAGAAAGCAATTATAGAATTGCAGCAGCACTTCAAAATAATGGCTATAAAATCCCAGGAAAAAAGATTATTATCAATATGTCACCTGCCGATATGCGTAAGGAAGGCTCTGCCTATGATCTTACATTAGCAACAGGAATATTAGTCGCTACACAACAGATTAAAGGAGATCGCGTAGAAGAATACATTATCATGGGCGAACTCTCTCTAGATGGAGGATTACAACCCATAAAAGGTGCCTTGCCTATTGCGATCAAAGCAAGAGAAGAAGGTTTCAAAGGCTTTATTCTTCCCAAACAAAATGCTAAAGAAGCTGCTATTGTTGATGGATTAGAAGTGTATGGTGTCGAAAATATAAGCGAAGTTATTGCCTTTTTTGATAAAGACATTCCATTAGAACAAACCGTTATAGATACAAGAGCCGAGTTCTATAAAAGTTTGGAACATCCAGAATTTGATTTTGCCGATGTCAAAGGACAAGAGTCTATAAAACGCTGTATGGAAATTGCCGCTGCAGGCGGACATAATATTATATTGATAGGTCCTCCAGGTTCAGGAAAGACCATGATTTCTAAACGACTTCCGAGCATTCTTCCGCCGATGAGTTTGCGAGAGGCGTTGGAAACTACTAAAATTCATAGTGTGGCGGGACGTGTTAAGAATGACCAAGGTTTGATGAGCGAACGCCCATTTAGATCACCACATCATACCATCTCAAATGTTGCTCTCGTAGGAGGCGGAAGCTATCCGCAACCAGGCGAAATCTCATTATCTCACAATGGGGTGTTGTTTCTGGATGAGTTACCCGAGTTTAAACGTGAGGTATTAGAAGTGATGCGTCAGCCATTGGAAGATCGAGAAGTGACCATTTCCAGAGCCCGCTTTACAGTAACCTATCCTAGTAGTTTTATGTTGGTAGCGAGTATGAATCCTAGTCCAGGAGGGTATTTTAATGATCCCGACGCTCCAGTGACGAGTAGTCCAGCAGAGATGCAACGTTATTTAGGGAAGGTGAGTGGTCCTTTATTAGATCGTATTGATATTCATATTGAAGTAACACCCGTTCCGTTTGAAAAATTGAGTAGTGAGCAAAAAGCCGAGTCCAGCGTCGAGATTCGGAAACGAGTGACGGCAGCGAGGGAATTACAAGTAGTCCGCTTTCGCGAAAGCGAATCCACAAACTACAACGCTCAGATGAATGTCAAGCAAATCCGAAAGTACTGTGCGCTTGATGAGGCTTCTAAAACGCTATTAAAAACCGCTATGGAACGTCTGAATCTTTCTGCGAGAGCGTATGATCGTATTTTAAAAGTATCTCGAACCATTGCAGATCTCGCAGGAAGCGAAACCGTTACCGGAACACATATCAGCGAAGCGATACAGTATCGTAGTTTGGATAGAGATGGATGGTTGGGGTAACTAGAATGAGAACAGGAAGTGATTTTATGATGTTAGCAACGACATCGTATCTAAGTGTAGGTTGTGATGAGTGGGCACCAGTTACAAACTGGCGCCAGCGAGGGAATTATAACTAGTAAATGCTTGATGGTTTTTATTGTTTTATCTTTGAATAAAAACAAATCTATGTTCAGAACTCTTATACTTATTTGTCTTTTTATTTGTCCTGATATTGTATCCTCACAGCAATTTAGTAAAGGTGAACTTATAGGGAGTATAGGCTTTACTTATGGTAAAAAAGCACGCTTTATTCATTATAATAAAGACCAATTTCCTGACATCCTGGCTTATCCATTTGTTCATATTAACAATGGTGATGGGCACAAACAAGAAACCATTCAATTTGCTGAGTCCGAAAATATGGAAACTTTAAGTGTAGCTGATTTTAATAATGATGGTTTAGATGATGTTGTGGTGCTACATAAAGATGGTAAAATCAAGATTTTTATGAATTCAAGTAAAGGTCTTAAAGAACTGAAACAGAAATTTAAGATTGGATATTATGCTATTGAGTATTCAGACATATATGTAGCAGATATTAATGCCGATAACAATTTAGATATACTCATCAATCGTTTTGGAGGCAGTATTATGGCTTTTACAGGAGATGGTAAAGGACAGTTTGAAAAGTTTAAGGAATTTCGGCAACTTTTTGGAGATTTTGGATTTGTAATGTCTAAGGATATTGATGGAGATGGTAAAAAAGAGATCATTTCTGAACAGGTAACTACATCAGGTGACACTAATAAAATATTAGTGAAAATAAGAGCATTTAAGAATGGAAATTATGTTGAAAAGGGATCATACGAGATTCAAACCAGAGTAGATGTATTTTATATAGAAGATATTGATAACGACGGTGATCTGGATTTTGTGTATGCGAGTGAATATGATAATGGTATCTATTGGAATGAGCGTGATGAACAA
The DNA here is from genome assembly GCF_900188275.1 of Dokdonia pacifica. Taxonomy (GTDB): domain Bacteria; phylum Bacteroidota; class Bacteroidia; order Flavobacteriales; family Flavobacteriaceae; genus Dokdonia; species Dokdonia pacifica. The sequence continues at coordinate 399,044 of NZ_FZNY01000005.1, read as the reverse complement.
GGGCATTATTATAAAAAACACAAAATAGAAACAAAAGAGATTCCAATTACATTTTTTCTTTCCGATATGGATGGTGATAAGGATTTAGATATTGTAGAAAACATCAGAGTACCACCTACAAAACCCTCAGAAAATTTCTGGTTAGAAAATATTGAAAATGGAAAATTTTCAGAAGAAAAACCAATCGTCGCAAAACATGAGTCGGCTTACCTTATGATTACAGATATGAATGATGATGGTATTGGAGACTTTACCGAGTTTTCTGTAAGGAACGGATATAGAATTTCAGTTGGTATAAATAATAATATGACATTGGTATATCAAGACGATTGGGTCATCACAGGGAGTATTAGTGATTTTGATTTTTTAGACATCAATAATGATGGAATTAAAGATATCATTGCAGCTTCAGAGCACCGATTATTTTATTATCCTGTTTCTAAGAATGGAGAAATTTCTGATGCCGTACCCATCATACAAAATGAGAACTATTTTAATAAAATCATTTTGGCAGATATGGATAATAATGGACTTCAAGATGTGTTCTGGTGGGATGAAAGAACCAAGATAGATCGTGTAGGTTGGTATAAAAATTTAGGAATGGGTAAGTTTGAATATCAAGAAGTTAACTTAATGAATACAAGAGTTCCAAATGCTGACTTGATTGACTTTGATAATGATGGCGATATTGATATTGTTACCTATGAAATAAGAAGAACAGATGGAAATAGTCGTAAAGGATTTTATGTCTATCTTAATGAAAATGGGACATTTAACACCCCACCTGTAACCATTTCAGAATCAGATCAATTTAAACAATTATTTGTTTTTGATGCCAATGTAGATGGGAAACTAGAAATTATTGACTTAAGTAAAGCATGTGAGTGCTATACTTCTTTTGAAAATAAAGAAAACAACACATTTAAAGTTCCATTTCTTGAAAAGTGTTATGGATTTTATTACAATTTGATCATGGCAGATATTGATAATGATTCTATAGAGGATATTCTTATTGATGAGAGACGGAAACTGAGTTGGAGTAAAGTAAATGCTAATAAGATAATGCAGCCTATAGAAATTATTGAAGAGTCGCCAAATATTGAAAAATTAATCTATACTGGTGATATTGATAACGATGGCGATATTGATATCCTTTACAGAACTTCAGATTATGTTATGGTAGACGTCGAAGCGTTTATGAATAAATACAAACTCATGTGGTTAGAAAATGATGGGACAGGTTATTTTACATCTCATTTTATTGGGAATTCCAGCGGGAATTCTTGGAGAATAAAATTACATGATATTGATGGAGATGGGGATTTAGACGCCTTTCAATCACAAAGGAAATGGCATAACTACGGGCTTTTTATTTACAAGAATAATCAAAAAAAATAAATTTGAATACTTTTTCAATTCATTGAATGTCAAAATAACAGACATATGCCTTGTAAAGCCTCTTTGTTTTGATATAATTTATAAATATTTATAGTAGACCGTATCATTGCAGATCTCGCTGGAAGTGAAACCGTTACCGGAACACATATCAGCGAAGCCATACAGTATCGTAGTTTGGATAGAGATGGATGGTTGGGGTAGTGCTGGTTATTTATTATTTCAACAATAATGTATAACATTTCGCGAAAGCGAAAAAAGAATAAAATACACTAGCAACTACACTGGCAACGTAAATGAAAACGTACTTCCATGTCCTGGCTCACTTTCTACTGAGATGATTCCACCATGGGCTTGTATGATTTTTTTGGTATGCGCGAGTCCAATTCCTGTACCTTCATAGGCTTCATCTGCATGTAATCTCTGGAAAATAGTAAAGATCTTCTCTTGGTGAATCTCTGGAATCCCAATTCCATTATCTGTTACATAAAAAGTATGGTAGTATTGATCAGGAAATGCTTCATCTGCGTCTTTTGACGAAGTGATCTTAATGATAGGAACGGTGTCTGCTTTCCTGAATTTTATCGCGTTGGCAAGTAGGTTTTGAAATACCAATCGGAGTTCTACTTTGGATGCTCTTACTGCGGGTAATTGATCAATATGAAAAACGACATTATTTTTCTTAATAACAGTGGCTAAGTCTTTTTGAAGATCGTCTAAGAGCGCATTACAATCAATAATTTCTACATCACTCATGGCACCTAATTTAGAATGTTGCAATAAGGTTTCTATTAAAGTACGCATGCGGGTACTGGATGCATCCATATAATCTAAATTCTCTAGTGCACTAGCATCTAACGTCTCTCCAGCATCTTCTTTGATAAGCATGATCAAACTAGAGATGGTATTAAGTGGTTCTTTAAGGTCGTGACTCGCGATATACGCAAATTGCTCTAATTCACTGTTTTTTAAAGAGAGTGCTTTAGATTGTTTGTTAATTTCTTTATTCTTGGATGCAAGTGTGGTATTGAGTGTTTGTTTTTTACGATAATTAATAAAAAAGTAAACCCCACCTAATAACAATAGTCCAGCAATCACGCCAAGCAACATATTAATTTTGGTCTTACTTGTAATGATAGATTGTTGGTTATCTATAATTGCCTCTGCTTCTGTAATCTGGTTGTTTTTTAAAGCTAATATAGAGTCTTGTTGTGCAAGCTTTTTTCTACTTTTTATAATTTGATCTTGTGTGACTTTTGAAAATGCAATTTGTTCTGTGATCTGTTTTTCAAGCGCTTTTTCAATAGCTACTTTATCTTCATATTTTTGTTCCTGTATCTGATTGATAGACCACAATACATTTATAGAGTCTAATTGCTTTTCAAACGCTTGTTCTTTAGTTTGCAAACTCTTTTCTTGTTGGCTAATAGCATCTTTTTGTGAATTTAAGATGTCTTGTTGATTTTTAAGTATGGTGTCTTTTTCTAATAGTTCTTTGTTTTTGTCTATGACCGTTGTTTTTTCTTTCTCAAGTAATGATTGTGTGTCCTTAAATAAGGCTTTCCATTTTTGTGCAGAGCTTACTGCATTTTGGGATAGGGAAGGTGCTATGGTAAAGTTTTCTATAGAAAGGAGTGATTCGTTCAGTTCGTATTCAAATGAATTTCCAACAGAGACCATATTAATCATAGAAGCATTATAGCTATAATCTTCTGTAATTAGTAGTATATTTTTCCCTTTTATAGATTGTAATATATAAGCAATGTCATAATGAAAGCGGTTATTTACATAGAGTATTTGAATAGCTCCTATATCTTTTATTTTAGAATGGGTAATTACACGAACTGGTTTTCCTCCAATGCTTCGCTTTTGGGCCATTGCTTGTAGATCTATAGTAGTTCTATCTGGACCTAATACACCAATAGTAACTTCTTTAAAACTGTTAGCGTTTGGCCATGCTACTTGTTGTGCAATGTTATAGACAAAAATTGCACGTTGTAATCTTTCTACTTGCTTGTTTTCTGTGTTTTGGGATTGTAAGTCACCTATGCTATGTATGCTAAGTAGTAGTAGAAAAACAATCCTTATGGTGTGCTTTATTTCCTTTTTCATTACAAGCGTAGTAATAATTTTGCAAAGAAGTTAGAACCACTTATTCCAAATTGTTGTACACGTCTACTATAAACAAAACTTCCATCACTTGTATTTGCCTCATGAGTATGTCTATCTGGAAACACATTTAAAATATTATTACCTCCAAGAGTGAAGATAATATTTGTACTAGCTTGATAACTTATAGATGCGTCTGTGATAATTTTAGGAGTGAATACTTGATCTCTAGATTCAATAATTCCAGTATATTCATTGAGTACCCAGTTTGCAGGATCACCATCGCTAGGATGTAAGAAAGTAACTTCTCCAAAATAAGTATTTCCTATTTGTACTTTGAATTTGTCCCATTCATAAGAGACATTTGAATTTATTTTAAAATTTGGTTGCGCTTTTTCTACACGTGCTACTTCTTCTCTATTAAATAAAACTTCTTCTTGTCCAATAAGTGAAGAAGATACTTTAATAGGTCCAACGACTTCTGTTTTTGTGAAATTTCCTGCAAGAGAAACATTAAGCACTCCGTTACCTAATTGGTCTTTATAAAATGTTGAAAAGTCTATACCATTGGTTTTGGAGTCAATAGCATTTGTTAAGAATTGTGCGGCTCCTACGTTAAAAGGATCTAAGATATCTTCATACCCTTCTGAAAATCGTCCAGAAAGTACAATTCTATCTTTTATATTGATAAGATAATAATCTAAACCAAATGTAATTTTAGTTCCTAGTTTTCCATTTAAACCAGCGCTAAAATGTCTTGAAGTTTCGGCGCTGAGTCTATCAATTCCAAAAGCTTCTCTTGCTACCGCACTTTCATTATTAAAGGTACCTACTTGTACAATGGTATTATTAATAAATTGTGTACTTATATTTTGAAAATATACTTGATGTAAAGAAGGAGCTCTGAATCCTTTAGCATATGCCGCCCTGAAGCTTAGATTCTCATCAATACGATATCTACTCGCGATCTTATATACCGCTTGACTTCCAAAATCATTTGAAGATTCATATCGACCTCCTAAACGCATTAAAAAATTATCTGTTAAGTTGGCATCTATATCAATATATCCTGATGAGTTACTTCTAAATCTATTCAACTCATTTTCTGGTTGTATACCTGGGAATACTTGAGCTCCTGGGATACGAGGTCTTTCTTCTCCATTAGCATCAATAAAGGTAGCACCACCATCTACATAGGATGCTTCCTCGCCAGCAATAATTTGATAATTCTCAACCCGTAACTCGGCTCCAAAAGCTAGGTTTACTCCTTTGAAATAATCAAGAGGTTTTGATATATCGAGATTGGTTGTATTTTGATGATAAGAAAAACCTCCAGAATAAAAGGTGCGTGGTGATGTAATCCCTAAGGATGCATTATTAGAATTATTAATCGTGTAGTCTATTCTGTTATTGCCAATAGTGTGACTAAAGTCAATATTAAAGCCATTTTTAATCCCTTTAATTCCTACAACAACTGCATCATCTTGAATATCGGTTAATATTTCTGGGGAAAAACCATTTGGGAAAAGTGATAATACTACACGATCTTCGTCTTTTGGAAATCTATAAAAACCTTTTGCTTTTCCTTCTCTATAATTCCTTCCTCCATGTAAATAAATAGTAGCGTTAGGAGACATTTTAAATTCACCATTAAAATAGAGGGCAAGGTTTTGTGTTTCTGCATTTCCGATTTCCATCACCTGCCTATCATCATATCCCGTTTGATTAAAGAAATCATTCTCTTCAATTAACAATGCATCTTCAATTGGATCATCGCTATATACATTACCAGTATAGTTTCCAGCTCTGTTGGTTGCATTTCTATTTCGATACTCTGCAGTTACATTTACAAAGCCATTGGCTCCTAGTTTTAAACCAAAATTTCCTGAAGAGTAATTCTCAAAACCATCTCCTTCACTATTGATAAGGACTCTGTTATCTATATCTATAACTTCAGTTTGTTTTTTGAGTATAATATTGATCACTCCTGCAATAGCATCAGATCCATATTGTGATGTTGCACCTTCTCGTAAGATTTCAATACGTTCAATAGTAGCTAGTGGAATGGCATTAAAATCAACGCCTACACTACCTCTACCCACAGTTCCATTTACATTGAGAAGCGAACTGCTATGTCTACGTTTTCCGTTAATAAGTACCAATACCTGGTCAGGACCTAATCCACGTAAGGTAGCTGGATCTATATGATCTGTACCATCTGCAATAGTTTGATGTGTAGAATGGAAAGAAGGGACTAAATAATGTAATACCGTACTTAGCTCTAATCCAGCTGCATTCTCTAGCATTTGTGGTGTAATGATATCTACAGGAGAAGACGTGTTTAAGCTAGATATAGGATTCCCTCGAGTACCGATACTTATGGGTTGATCTATAGAAAAACCAGTTTGTAATAAAAAATCAAGTTGTACTGTTTCCCCAACCATAACTGATGTCTCTTTGGAGTCTGTTACATACATTACAAAACTTGCATTTATGATATACGTACCTTCATCTACAGAAAATTCATACATTCCGTTTACATCTGTAGTCGTAACTTGAGTAGTTCCTTCAATGCTTACAGTAGCACCTGGAAGACCTCCAAATTGATCAGAAATAGTACCTTTAATCGTAGCTCTTGTTTGAGAATATGAGGTCATTGTTGTTATTGCAAAAATGAACAACAATACATATTTTTTTGTAAGATTCCGGGTACTTAAATGATCATTTTTGAAAAACATGTAGGTTATGATTTTGGTACACTTAATAGTAGGATTTAATAACAAATTTTAAAAACCATATACTAAAATGGGGTGCAAGTTATATAGGTGATTTATTCGTTATTTTTAATAAAAATATAAATTTGAAAATGCTTGAAAAATAGGGTTAAGAATGTTTCTTCTTGAATTAATTAGCGCAAGGTATTATAACTTGATATATTCATATATATTAAAAAGCAAAATTAAATATTTTTAAATTAAAAATCGACAAAAAACACTATAAAGCCGTTAAAGTGCATTTATTAACATATTTTTATCAAAAAAGTGTTTTTTACTTGTCTTTTATAAAAGTACTATATATGCTTTCGCGAAAGCATACCCAGCAACACTATTATTTACATCAAAATCATGCAATCTGAGCACACTGTATGTTGAGATAAATCTTCATATAAAGTATTGGAATATAAAAACTACTTTTACGTACTTAATTTTTTTAATGTATGAAATCAAAATTAGTAACCCTATTAATAACACTTTTTACAATAAGTACTCTTTTTAGTCAGAATGAATGTTTTGAGTTTTTTTACGATAATGGAAATCCGTTGAGTATAGAATGTTATAATGATAAAGGAGAAAGAATTAATACGTGGAAATTCTTTTTTGATAATAAACAACTTAAAAGAGAAGAAACCTATAAGAATAATAATATTACAGGAGAGGTTATTGTCTATTTCAGAGATGGTAACATTCACAAAAAAATTAAATACTCTAAAAAAGGAAAATATAGAGTTGAGCGTATTTTTAATAAACAAGGAAAAAAAGTCGCTATTCAAAATTATTCATATTACAAAGAAGATGGTAAATGGATAAAATATTATGAAAAGACTCAAAAAATACAAAGTGAAGCTAATTATAAAGATGGAAAGAAAAATGGGAAGTATATAATTTATGCGATCAATGGTATTAAAATGAAGGAGGAAAATTATAAAGATGGAAAGTTACACGGAAAGAGCATGAATTATTATAAGAACGGGAATCCTAGAGAAGAAAAAATATATAACATGAATGTGCCTGTAGGGAAATACATTTCGTATTATGAAAATGGAATCGTAAAGTCCATATTAGAATATGGAGAAAACAGAAAAATTCTTAATCTTATTGAGGCTAATGATAGTGATGGAAACCCATTAGATAAAGGAACATTAAAAGATGGTAACGGAGTTTATTATGAGTATGATAATAATGGGAAGATAAAACGAACCTATGAAGTTGTAAATGGGAATAGAAGATATAAGAAATCATAAATAACATGAATTACATTTCTAATAATAAATATAGCTATAGTTTTTTAGCCTTATTACTTATACATTTAGTTTCTTATGGGCAACAAAGCTATGATTCGGCATTACCGATACTTCAAGAATTTTGTAGCGTGTCAAGCCTTCAAAGTCAAGATAGTAAGGATTTTTCAAATATAACTGCTTGGGTAGATCATAGTTTAGAAGAGTTATTTTTTGGTCTTTCAAGAAATAGTATTTCTTCAAGAAATAGTGGAGGTTATATACAACTTAGCGCATATGATAAAGGAGAAGGAATAAATATACCATTGTATGATGACCTTATAGTATTCTCGCCTACGGCCAGTTCTAAAAGGAAAATTAGCGAAACACTTACTAGAAATAAATATAGTATTGATACAGAATGTGAACTAGCAATACTAAATTACTGTCATGAGAATTATGTAAAATCTTTTGACTATAGTTATTATTCTTATTTTGAAACAGGAACTTATGTATTAAGCCTTAGTTTAGGACAAGTTGTAGCCAATACAATAAATAAACTTGTAGATTTTGATTACAAAAAAGACGAAACTGGAATTGAAATATTTGTAAAACGTATCAATGAAAAACTTAACACAGATATTGAAATACCAAAAAATGATAATGACGCCTTTAAAAACCTCATAAAAACATTAAAATCTAACTACACTTATGAGGAAACATTGCAATTAATTTTTAAAACTTTTATAGAAAAAGATCAATCGCTAAAAACTGAGAAATCTATAATAGATTTTTATAGTAATTTAAGCTCATCCCGAAATATATTCACATACATAGATGATCTACGGAGTTACAAACTTAAAATAGGAATGGCTAAAGGGGGTGTCATTAAAGTATCTAAAAATATACTTGAAAATATAGATCCTACTACAAAAGAAGTTATAGATAGTACTGGTGATTATCTCGAGATCCCAGTTTATATGGCTAATGCTACATTGTCTTTAGATAATAACCCTAGACTCGTAATTACTTTTGAATTTAATGAAAAAGAAAAACCTCTTTATAATTTTTACAGTGGTATAGATAGAGCGCTTGTAAAAGGTAAATTTGAAAGAGTGAAAATTACGAAAGAAAAACCTGTAGTATCAGAAATTGATAAGCTAGAGATCATTTACTATAACGATAGAATTCAAGTACGGGTTTCTTCAAGTTATTATGGAGATTTTCATGTTATTAATGTAAAAAGAGATTCTCTTTTACCTAAAGAATAATACATTTTTTTCAGGTAATAGAATGTGAATTTGGATTGCAAGATGCATCATGATTTAAGTGTATATCTGCATATATTATATATGCTTTCGCGAAAGCGAAAAAACACTGTCTATAACATTATTTCAAGAAAACTACTGAAACTATTGTAAGAAAATAAGGCGTAGCTACTGATAGTGAGTATTTTAAAGTATCTTTAGAGGTGATACCATTCAAAAAATAGATCAACATGAAAACAAAATTTGGCTTTACCTCATTCACCGTTTCTGAATTTGAACGATGGATTCAGCAACAAAATATTGCGCGTACCGTGCTGTTTGTTCAGCAACATCACACATTTTCACCTAGTTATATTCACTTTAAAGGAGACAATCATTTTGATATGCAAAAGAGCATGAAAAACCATCATGTCAATAATAACGGATGGAGTGATATTGGGCAACATCTTAGTATTTTTCCAGATGGAAGAATTCTTACAGGAAGAGATTTTGAGCGATCTCCTGCTTGTATTTATGGAAATAATAAACACGCTATCTGTATAGAAAATATAGGCTTTTTTGATACTGGAGAAGATGAAATGACAGATTTACAACGTCAAAGTATTATTTCGGTTACTGCCGCATTATGTAAACGTTTTAATGTGCCAGTATCTACAGATAGGATTGTATACCATCATTGGTTTAACCTGAGTACAGGAGCGCGTACTAATGGAGGTTCGGGTACAAAGAGTTGTCCAGGCACTAATTTTTTTGGAGGTAATAAAGTATCAGATTGTGAGCAGCATTTTCTACCGCTTGTTGCAGCTGCTATAGGACAACCTATTACAGGAGAAATATCTTCTTCTATCATAGGATATGGATATGTGACAGCAAACCTATTAAATATTCGTAAAGGAGCAAGCTCTTCATTTGAACGTGTTGGGCAAACTTCTCTAGGAGCAGTGGTACGTATTTATGAAGAGAAAAATAATTGGTACAGAATATCAGAAAATAAAGAAGAATGGGTTTCTGGTAACTATGTAAAAGAAATAAAACGAGCCACTGTAAATGCCCATGTACTCAATGTACGTAGTGGCCCTTCTACAAAATTTCACGTGGTAGGTTCTGTTGTAAAAAATCAAGAAGTCTTTGCCTATGAAGAAAAAAACGGTTGGTCACAAATAAGTTTAGATGAGCAATGGGTGTCTAATAGTTTTTTAGATTTTACATCCTAGCTCTACTAGTAAACTTGATACCTGCATAATATATACTGCAGGACACATACATTTTTACATATTATGACTACAAATATGAAAGGGCAAGTAGCGCTTTTATAGTGACTATTGTGTTATATAAATCTATAGCGTAGTTTAGATTCCCTTGTTATTTACAAGCCTAATTTATTTTTGTTAGTTGTATTGATAAATTAGCGTAAACAGTTCAATAACAATTAAAGTGTAGTTATTTTATTAGAAATGTTTATGTAAATAAAGTATTTAAAGAGGGGGTAGTGGTGCACTCCCTCTTTATTATTCCTACGGCTATTTTTTTGCAATTTATATGTTGTTATACGCTTTCGCGAAAGCGTATACTCAAACACCCAATGTCCTAAACTATTGCATAATGCAGATTAAAATACCTCATAAAGGGTATTCATATCTATGATAAAATATGTACTTTCCTATTCGTTAACTGATTGACACGAAAACAAAAGACATGGCGACACAAACAGAAACATTTCATATAGGAATTACAATGGCAGGTGCTGTATCGGCAGGAGCATATACAGCTGGATTTATGGATTATTTAATAGAAGTTCTAGAATTGTGGGAAGAAAAGAAAGAAAGGAATAGGAGTGTAGGAAAGGAGAGTCCGGAATATGATCCCACTATTCCTATGTATGATGTTTGTATAGATGCTTTTGGAGGTGCTTCGGCAGGAGGGATGGTAGGTATGATTACCGCACTATCAACATTCTCAAAAATGGAACCTGTACGCAAACCTTCTAATGAAAAAACAGGTAATATTTTGTATGATAGTTGGGTGTTATTAGATGATGATGTAGCGCCCGCTGTTAAAAATAAAGTAGCTACGTTTCAAAAAATGCTTACCGTTACCGATATAGATGAAAGTACGCATGGGGTTCCTTCATTATTAAATTCTAAACCAATAGATAATATTGCAGATCGAGTTTTCAATCAAGTACCGCCTCAAAATCAAAAGAGAGAACGCCCTAAGTATATATCTGAAGACCTAAGAGTACTAGTAACTCTTTGTAGTGTAAGAGGTATTCCTTTTGAGATTAAATTTCAAAATTTCACGTCGGCTAGTTTTCCATTTTCACCAGGCCATCGTATGCATGAACATATGATAATTGCGCACTTTAAACTAAAATTTGACGCAGCAACAGATACCGACATTTATTTAAATTTTGATCCTTATGATACAGAAGCCAAAGAGCTAATGAAGCTGTGTACAAAAGGAACGGGAGCTTTCCCTATTGGACTCGAAATGAGACAATTTGATGGAAAACTCACAACCGCATATATAGAAAATGCTATTTTAAGAAGCCTAGGTGTACAGGAGCGCTCTGCAATAAAAATATACTTAGAAACAGAAAATTTTGACTTTACAAATATAGATGGAGGAACGATAAACAATGAACCTTATGCAGAAGTGGTCAATGTGCTGGAAAGTATGCATCCCAATTATAATAAGGAAACCCCAATGTTTGGAACGATTATGATAGACCCATTCCCTAATTTTTACAATCAAGATCTCGCTGAGGATATTGAAGGGGAAACTTCTTTTTTTCAAAAAAATATTTGGCAAGTACTCGGAAAGGGATATTCATTATTCCAACAACAAGTTCGTGTAAAAAGATCGGGTGCTTTTTATAAAGATTACTTTAGGTTACTCATATTTCCTGTAAAATGGGAAAGACCCGGAAAACTGGCAGAGCATCCACCACTAGCCTGTAGTGCCTTAGGAGGTTTTGGAGGTTTTTTAGATATTGAGTTTAGAAAACATGATTTTTTCTTAGGAAGAGATAATGCTAGAAATTTCCTAAGAGCTTTCTTTTCTTTAGAGTATGATGAAGCAAATCCGCATCCTTTATTCAAAGACCTCACTGCCGAAGCAAAAGATGTTTTCCTTAAGGAAGATACAGATGATCAAGGAGTAGAGAAAGCTTATTTTCCAATTATTCCTGATATTTTATTTATCCAAGCTAAAAAAGAAGGAAAGACAAATCCATATTTTTATACAGTTCCTGACTTCCCCGAAATTAGAAATGGATATTTTGAAAGTATAGAGTCTTCTCTGAAAAATAGAATAAAAGTCATTTTAGATTATGAAATAAAGACGCGTTTTAAAAAGAAATGGCTACTTAGAAATGCTATTAAACTTGTAAAAGGATATCTAGCAAGAGTACTTACTAAAAAAGTAATTACAGTCATGAAAAATGATTTTACAAAAAGAAAAATGATGAATGGGTAGTATTTTTTATACATTAGTTGTCCATTCATAATGAAAGAAAAATGACTCCTTTCTCAGTACCTAATTTACCAACTGATAACTTGTATAAATTTTATGCGTTATCAGGAATCTTTATAGCAATATTTTCGATGAGTATAATTCTTTTAACGAGTTTTGAATTAGAACGTGAAATCCGAAATATGGAGCTAACTGAGCAAAAACTTAAAGTCGATAGTATTTATTTTAAAGGTTATAGATTGGAACTTGAAAGTAAGTATAAAACAATTAATAATGTATTGAGATCTTTTCCTGAAAAGGACTATACAGAGAATTCTCGAAAAGAATATCAACAGAATTTAGCTAACATTCAAGCTGATCCAAAATGGCGAGAATATTTAGCATTTATTTTCAAGTATGAAGATCAAATAATTCCAGGGCAATCTGAATTGAAAGAAATAGACAAAATTTTAAAAGAAATGGAAATAGCTTCAAAGGGCTTAGAATTGAAAAAGGTTGAACTAGAGTCAATAAAAAGAGGTATTAAATATGAAAAAAATAAGTTAAAATTTATATACTTATTTGGAAGCTTGTTTTTTCTTATTGGTTCTATGTTATCATTTTTTGGTTTTAGACTATGGAAAAATAGAATTCAAAAAATAATTGATAAAAAAAATAAAATAGAATTAAGGATATTAAAACGAGAATTGAAAAATAAAAAATAATTTTATATGACACATTTTAAAATATTCTACATCTAGTGAAAAGCAAGTATAAAATTTCAGGCCCAGGTGTTCTCATTGCAGCGGCATTTATTGGACCTGGCACTGTAGCCACCTGTATCGATGCTGGTGCATCATTTGGATTTACCTTATTATGGGCCATGGTACTTTCTATTATTGCCACCATTGTATTACAAGAAATGGCTGCTCGGATAGGACTTGTAACCAATAATGGTCTTGCTAAAGTAATACGATCTCAAATTACAAATCCATTAGTACGATTGTTATCTATTTTATTAATTCTAAGTGCTATTGTGATTGGAAATGCCGCGTATGAAGCGGGTAATATAAGTGGTAGTGTACTAGGTGTGGAAGCGATTGGAATAATAAGCACAATTGACGTTGGAGGATTATCACTTAATATTTGGAGTATCGGAATAGGTATTCTGGCAGCTATAATTCTATATATAGGAAACTATAAGATGCTAGAACGTATTTTAGTGGGGCTAGTACTATTTATGAGTGTCGCATTCTTGATCACAGCTATTGTTACAAAACCAGATATTGTAGCTATTTTAAAAAATAGTTTCACCCCTTCATTTCCAGATGAAAGTATACTTACTATTGTTGCTTTGATAGGAACTACTGTAGTGCCTTATAATTTATTTCTTCATGCATCTTTAGTAACTGAAAAATGGGGAGGACCAGAAGATCTTTCTATTGCAAGAAAAGATACAATTGTAGCTGTTATTTTGGGTGGATTGGTTTCTATGTCCATTATTATTTGTGCAGCAGCAATTCAAGGACAAGAGATCTCTAATGCCGCCGATTTAGCTAAAAGTTTAGAACCATTATTTGGAGAATATGCACGTTATTTTATAGGAGTAGGGTTAGTTGCAGCTGGATTAACTTCTGCAATTACAGCTCCATTGGCTGCAGCGTATGTAGTACAGGGGTGTTTAGGATGGGAGAAGAATATTAAATCTATGAGATTTCGATGGGTTTGGGTGATAATCCTACTCTTAGGAATTATATTTTCTTCACTTGGCTATAGACCAGGGGATGTTATTCTATTTGCACAAGTTGCTAATGGAGTTTTATTACCTATCATTGCAGGATATTTAATCTGGATAGCAAATAAAAAACAACTATTAGGAGCTTATACAAACAAGACGTGGCAAAATATACTAAGTGTAGCTATTTGGTTAATCGTTTTTGGAGTAGGGCTTCGTCTTATTCTTAAAGCATTTAACGTTGTGTAATGTATCATATTGATATAAATAGTGATGTAGGTGAAGGTGTAGGTAATGAAGCGCAATTACTTCCACTGTTGAGTTCGTGTAATATTGCGTGTGGAGCACATGCAGGCGATGCAAATACAATACAGCATACCATTCAACTAGCCATCAAAAATAATGTAAAGATCGGAGCACATCCAGGCTATCCAGATAAAGAAAATTTTGGAAGATTGGTACTCGATATGACAACAACAGATCTCCGGAATAGTCTTAAGGAGCAAATACAAACGGTAAAAAATTTCGCCGAAAGGCAACATCAAAAATTGCATCACGTAAAAGTACATGGAGCACTATATAATTTAGCTGCCGTAGATATCACTATAGCAAAGCTAGTAATCGATGTAGTTCAGGAAATTGATGATCAATTAGTACTATATGTACCTTATCAATCTGTCATTCAAAGAGCGGCAGAAGGAGCATTACAAACAAAAGTAGAAGGGTTTGCAGACCGTAGGTATCATAATGATTATACATTGGTGAGTAGATCAAAACCTGATGCTGTAATTCATAATGCAAAAGAAGTTCTTGCGCATATTATTCCGATGATTAAAGACCAACAACTCATCACTAGTACGAATGAAAAATTACCATTTCAAATAGACACTTTATGTGTTCATGGTGATACACCCTCTGCATTTCAAATTTTAACCGAAATACATCAGGGTCTTAAAAGTCATCAAATACAGATATACTGATGTACTATCACAATGTCCATATTTTTAAATTAGGAGAGAACTCTTGGAGTATTCAATGGAAATCTGTTCCTTCAAGATCATTATTGCTGTTTCTTCTTGCTGTTAAAAAAAACCTTGCAAAAGAATTTGATGCCGAGATTATTCATACCTACACAGAGATTTTACTTAAATATGTTACCATAGATTCTCTTTCTGGAAATACAATTGAAGACCGCTTTCGCGAAATTATTAAAGCAACAATCCCTCAGGAAGACCAGAAAACAAGAGTTCATCGCATCCCGGTATGCTATGAATCCTTATTTGGAGATGATTTAGATGCCTATTTAGAGAAGACTTCGCTCACATTAAATCAATTAATAGAACTACACACAAAACCATTGTATACTGTTTATTTTATGGGATTTTTACCAGGATTTCCTTATTTAGAAGGCCTTGATAAACGATTACATATAGAACGTAAATCAATCCCATCTCAAAATGTCAAAAAGGGAAGTGTGGCTATAGGAGGAAAACAAACAGGAATATATCCTCAAGATAGCCCTGGCGGGTGGTACACCATTGGACATAGTCCTAGTATACTATTTGATGTTTCAAAAAAGCAACCTTCTCCATTTAAAGCAGGAGATGCTATTCAATTTTATGCAATAGACGCAAAAGAGTATCAACGTATAAAAAATCAGGCACTTACAGAAACCGTATTTCCAATACTAGAAGAAGAAGATGAAAGATAGTATTCAAATAGAACGTACAGGTTTTTATACAACTATTCAAGATCAAGGTCGCTTTGGATATGCTCATTTAGGAATTCCAGAAAGTGGAGTCATGGATAAAAAAGCGATGCAACTTGCAAATACACTTGTCAATAATTCCCTAAATGAAGCAGTGCTTGAATATACTTTGGTAGGCCCTTCTATTCAATTTCTTTGTGATAGACACTTTGTGATTACTGGCGGAAATACCATTGCAACCCTAGATGCTAAAACCATCAAAAATAATACAGTTTATAAAGGACGTAAAGGACAAATTCTAGAGCTCACTAAAATTACAGAAGGCTGTCGAGGCTATTTTGCAATTGCTGGAGGAATGCAATCACCATCAGTATTAGAAAGTAAAAGTATGTATGTGCCTATTACAAAATCCAAAACAATACAAAAGGGAGCAAGTATTCCTGTAGGTATATCTCTATATGGTGCAATAAAAGGCGCCCGACTTAAAATTGAAAAGGAAACTGCTATTGTTTCTTACCTGAAAGAAGAAGATCTCATTACATATAAAGGACCTGAATACGATCTTTTGGATGAGAAGTTACGTGCTGATATATCAAAAAAAACATTTACTATTTCCAAACTTTGGAATCGAATGGCAATACAATTAGAGGATACAATAGCTCATAAAATACCTTCTATAACAACAGGGCCAGTGATTCCCGGTACAGTACAGTTAACACCCTCTGGACGAATGATGATTTTAATGCAAGATTGTCAAACTACAGGCGGATACCCACGCATATTACAACTTTCTGAAAGTGCTATGAATGTATTAGCTCAGAAAAAACAAGATGATACCGTATCATTTTTACTTACTAGCTAGAACATTTTGCTGTTCCATAACCGTATCACTAAGCAATTGAATAACATCTCCTTTTCCTAAAAGATCTTCAGTGCGTTTTGCTTCTGATTTGAGTTCGCGATGTGAAGAAATAGCTTCCCATAGGTTGTGGATGTAATCTGCATAATCTGCTTCATTATTCCAACCAGCAATTCCCAAACGCTTTCCTCTGGCGTATAATTTTCTAATAGTAAGTTTACAAAATGTGATAGTAGATGGCATAACAATAGGTCTTGGTGCGAGTAATCTTTCTGAGTTTGAGGCTCTTTTCATAATTAGAATCTTTTAATACTATATATTTGTTTATCCTCGTAAGAATTTTAATATAGGTTCGTAAGAATTTTACCGCTAATTTATACAGGAAGACCGTAACATAAATAGGTATTTTTACCTGTTTTTATATAAATCTTCTTGGAGAACGAGTTATATTTTGCTACTTTCATAACTTAACTTTAACTATTTACATTATGGCAAAACCAGAAAAATGCATCTCACCTCAGGATGCTGAAAAGTTGTTTTCTCACTGGAGTAAGACAAGGGGAGAAACTCTTAGAGAAAGCTTAGGAGAACATGATACCTGTGAATTTTCACTTAGTATTTCTGAACTTCGAGAGTATTTAGATTATGTGGAAGATGAATCTAAAAAACAAGGAGTATCAAACCCAGGCGTACGTTTATATTTTGGAGCATACGATGCATCAAAATCTGACAAAACAACTTTTTTCTTAGCCCCTACTAAAGGAAAAACAGCAAGTACAAGTAGAGGGGGAGATGATGATGATGAAAATAATTACGATATTGATCCATTCAATAATACTCAAGGAGGATGGCCTCCAACACAATACAATCCGTAAATGATAAAAACTTTACTTGATATTATTAATTTTTCATTGATATTAGAATTTGTGGCTGCAGTAGTAGCCACATTTTCTTATATAAAAATCAAAAAACTAAAAACACAGACTTTTAAATTCTTGAGTATATATCTATGGATAGTTATATCTGTAGAAGTTTTAGGTTCATACACATTTTTAATTTGTCCATATAAATTTGATGAGCTACCATTTTTTATTAATAATCCAGAATGGTCTAAAAATTATTGGCTTTTCAATATATATACGGCAATTGCCTATATGTTTTATACTTGGTACTTCTTTAAGCAACTGATATCTAGTAAGAAAAAATCTATAGTTATTTATTCGATGATTACTTTCAATATAATAACCATCTTTGATTTTATATTTGGAGAGATATTTTTTATTGGGTACTCTCAACTCATGAATTTATTTGGATTGATTCTTATTGTGATGGTTCTATGTATGTACTATTATGAGATTTTGACATCTGATAGAATTCTAGAGATAACTCATAAATTACCTTTTTATATTTCTGTAGGTGTTTTATTATATTTTATTTCGGTCACACCACTATTTTTGAGTAGTCAATATATAAAGTCGGAAGAAATCGTATTTACTAAATATTATCGATTGATTTTAAGTTATGCGAACTACTTCCTGTATGGAATTATTATCTTTGGTATTGTAAAATGTTATTGGTTCAACAAATCTCAAAGCACGAAGTTCTCCTCGTCGCCTACTTTATCATAGTAGTCGTAGTCCTTGTCTTTCTATTTATTCTCTTCTTTTATACGTTTCAACGTCGTAAAAACAAACTGCTTATAGAAAAAGTAGTGGCTCAAAAAGAATATGAGAGTGCTCTTGTACAAGCCGAAAATGAGATACAAGAAGCAACCCTTAAAAATGTAGGGATGGAGTTACACGATAATGTAGGACAACTCCTTTCGGTTGCTAAAATGCAATTACGATCAGGTCTTTCACTTCTTCCTGATGATAAAAAAGAAACATTTAAAGAGGCATTAGAAACAGTAGATTTGAGTCTTACTGAGGTGCGTCAGCTTTCTAAAATTGTTAATAGTGAGGTTCTTGCAAACATGGATTTACAAGCAGCAATACAAGTAGAGATAGATCGCTTAAATCGTTTTTCGCATACCAATTCTACACTTACAGTAACTGGTGAACCTATTTTTATAGAAGAACGCGAAAAAATTATTATATTTAGAATAGTGCAAGAATGTTGTAGTAATGTGATTAAACACGCAGAAGCACAACACCTTGTTATAAATATATCTTATGAGGAGAAACATCTTCATATTATGATAAAAGACGATGGAATAGGATATAATACCCATGATAATAAATTAGGTTCAGGTCTTATTAATATGCAACGCAGGGCAGAAATGATTCATGCACAATTAGTGGCGCATAGCAAACAAGGTCATGGAACCGAAATAACACTAACATACCAACCTTCCCCTAAATGAAACCGCTCAAAGTAGCCATTGTTGACGATCATATTCTTTTCGCGAAAGCATTAAAAACACTAGTCTCAGGTTTTGAAGATACCTATGTCGTTTTTGTTGCCAAAAACGGTAGAGAGTTTGTAGAATACCTTAAAAGTGGTCATGAACAACCAGATGTTGTGTTGTTAGATGTCCGTATGCCCATCATGAATGGATTAAGCACGATGGCATGGATTAAAGATAATTGTCCAGAAATTAATGTGATTGCCATTACCATGGAAGATGATGAAGAAACCATTTCTAATATGATTTTCTTCGGTTGTAAAGGCTATCTTCTTAAAGATGTAGAACCTACGCAATTAAATGCCTCTATTGTAAGAGCTAGTAAAGGAGAATTTGTGTATAATGAAATAGTAGATAGAGATCTTCGTAAAAAGGCTTTAAATGGTATTTCTGAAGAAAAAGAAACTGAGATTAGTAACCATAGAAAATTTCAATTAAAACCTACCGATCAGGAGTTTTTAAATTACCTCTGTGGTACCGATTTAGGATACAAAGAAATTGCAGACCGTATGAATTTAAGCCCTAAAACCATAGAAAATAGACGCGCAGAGTTATTTAGAAAACTAGGGGTGTCATCTAGAGTAGGTGCTGTAATTTATGTAATGAAACATAATCTCATCATACAATCATAACCATTTTAAAACAGCCTTTAGTAAGTTATTTTTCCCTTTATAGGGTGCATACCTGACAGGAAGGTCTAACCAATTTCCTTTTTTGACAATGGCTTTTGTATGACTAAAAGTTAAAAAAGTATGCTTTCCGTGATAACTACCTACACCACTATGACCTACACCGCCAAATGGTAATGCTTCATTGGCAAATTGAATCACGGTATCATTTACAGCACCTCCTCCAAAAGAAAAACGACTTAAAAACCAATTTGTAAAAGACCGCTTTCGCGAAAAAATATACCCCGATAATGGCTTCTCATAACGGTCTATAATAGCTTCTATATCTGCTTTGGTTTGATAAGGGATGACGGGCAAAATTGGGCCGAAAATTTCATCCTCCATAACAAAACTATCTATGCTTGGATTATCAATAATTGTAGGTGCTATATAGAGTTGATTACGATCAATTTTTCCTCCAAATGCAATAGGTGCATCCTCTAACATTTTAGTGAGCCTATCAAAATTCTTTTCATTTATAATTCTAGCAAAATCAGGGGAAGTTGAAGGATCTTTTCCATAGGCAAGCGCTATTTCTTTTTCCAATTCTTTTAAAAATGAATCTTTTATAGAAGCATCAATCAATATATAATCTGGGGCAACACATGTTTGTCCTGCATTTAAAAACTTCCCCCAAACAATACGCTTTGCAACCAATGCGATATTTACAGATGCATCAATGACACAAGGGTTTTTACCTCCTAATTCTAATGTAGTAGGTGTTAAATGCTTTGCCGCAGCTTGTGCTACAATTTTGCCTACAAACACACTCCCTGTAAAAAATATATAATCCCAACGTTGCGCAAGTAATTCGGTTGTTTCTGGAATAGCACCTTGTACCACAGCAATATATTCTGGAGTAAACACTTCGCTAATAATAATTTCTATAACTTGACTTGTCGCTGGAGTAAGTTCACTAGGTTTTATAACAACAGTATTTCCTGCTGCAATGGCTCCAATAAGAGGTGTTAATGCAAGTTGATACGGGTAATTCCAGGGCGCAATAATGAGCGTTGTTCCATAGGGTTCATAATACAGATAATCTTTTGATGGAAAATTAAGTAGTGATCCTTTTACTTTTTTTGGTCGTGCCCAAAATTCCAATTCTTTAATTGCAAGTCGTAATTCTCGATACACAATTCCCGTTTCACTTGAAATACTTTCATATATAGGTTTTTTAAAATCTGAATACAACGCTTTATGAATGGCTTCTTCATTTTTTTTTACGCTTTTGTATAATTTTTTTAAAACCTGAATGCGTGATGAGATAGCTATTGTCTTACCTGTAGTAAAATAGGTGCGTTGCGAATCAATGAGGCTTGGGATATTCACTATATATTTTTTACAAAAATAAGTACAATTTTACTGAAGCGATTGAAAATAGAACCTACCATTTTGAATTTTTCGTGTTTTTTTCAAAAATCTTTTTATACATTTATCCCATGTTTATGAGAAACCAAATTATCAATAGCGTCATTATTATTATTCCTCAAAGGGAATGATACGGACTGCTATACCCATTATATAAAAGCCTGTATCATTATTGATACAGGCTTTTTTTATGATGTGACTTGGAAAGAAAATAAAAACACAAAATGCTGTTATTTAGGTTGTTATGTGTTTTTTGGTGCTATTGAATAACGTAAGTAAACAGCAAAGAGAATTTTTAAATAATGAATAGCTATTAGTTTTAACATTTTAAATAATATAACATTGAAAGAACTCAATCCATATAGTAAAGCCGTTACACAAGATCCAACGCAACCTGCTGCACAAGCTATGTTGCATGCCATAGGGTTAACAGAAGATGATTTTCAAAAACCTTTTGTTGGAATCGCAAGTACAGGGTACGAAGGAAACCCTTGTAATATGCATTTAAATGCATTAGCAAAAGATATAAAAGGTGGTATCCAACAAGCAGATCTTGTCGGGTTGATTTATAATACCATTGGTGTGAGTGATGGAATTTCTATGGGAACCCCTGGAATGCGATTTTCATTGCCAAGCCGTGATTTGATTGCAGATTCTATGGAAACAGTCGTAGAAGCAATGAGTTATGATGCGCTTGTGACGGTGGTAGGATGTGATAAAAATATGCCAGGTGCCCTTATGGCTATGTTACGATTAAATAGACCTTCTATTTTAGTATATGGTGGCACCATAGCTCCTGGATGTCATGAAGATAAAAAATTAGATGTAGTTTCTGCCTTTGAAGCTTGGGGTGAAAAAGTTGCAGGTACTATTACAGAAAAGGAATTTAAAACTGTTGTTAAAAAAGCATGCCCTGGTGCTGGTGCTTGTGGAGGAATGTATACAGCAAATACAATGGCTTCTGCTATTGAGGCACTCGGAATGAGTTTGCCATATACATCATCAAATCCAGCAATAAGTACAAACAAAACCGAAGAGTGTGCTAAAGTAGGAAATGCATTAAAACATCTTATTGAACACGATATCAAACCATCTGATATTGTATCGGTTAAATCGCTTGAGAATGCAATTCGGCTTGTAACCGTGTTAGGTGGGTCTACAAATGCTGTTTTGCATTTCTTGGCGATTGCCAAAGCAGCTCAAATTCCTTTTACGCTTGACGATATTCAAAAAATAAGTGATACGACACCATTCTTAGCAGATTTAAAACCAAGTGGAAAGTACCTCATGGAAGACCTGCACAAAGTAGGAGGAGTTCCCGCTGTATTAAAATATATGCTGGAACAAGGAATGCTACATGGCGACTGTCTTACAGTTACAGGAAAAACACTTGCTGAAAATCTTGCGGATGTTGATCATCTAAAAGCACATCAAGATGTGATTCATTCAGTAGAAAATCCAATTAAAAAAACAGGACACATTCGCATTCTATACGGAAATCTTGCTACAGAAGGATCTGTTGCAAAAATTACAGGTAAAGAAGGAGTTCGCTTTCGCGGAAGCGCACGTGTATTTAATTCAGAATTTGAAGCTAATGATGGAATCAGACAAGGAAAAGTCGTCTCTGGTGATGTTGTTGTTATTAGATATGAAGGGCCTAAAGGAGGCCCTGGAATGCCAGAAATGCTAAAACCTACAGCAGCTATTATGGGAGCAGGATTAGGTAAAGAAGTGGCACTTATTACTGATGGCCGTTTCTCTGGAGGAACCCATGGGTTTGTAGTAGGTCATATTACACCAGAAGCTCAAGAAGGAGGCACCTTAGCACTTGTAGAAGATGGAGATATCATTACAATTGATGCCGAAGCTAACACCATATCGGTAGATGTTAGTGAAGAAGAATTAGCAAATAGGAAAGCACATTGGACACAACCTCCTCTTAAGGTACAACGAGGTGCTTTATATAAATATGCAAAAACAGTAGCATCTGCTTCACAGGGATGTGTAACAGACGAGTTTTAAATAAAAGAATTAATTAAAAATTCCTCTCTCTTTTGGAGAGGTCAGGCGAGGGTATGGAAACAAAAAAAATAATACATACAGAAACTAGAAAGCAAACTATTACAGGAAGCGAAGCCATTATCCATTGTTTACTAGCAGAAGGAGTTGATCTCATATATGGGTATCCCGGCGGTGCTATTATGCCTATGTATGATGAGCTGTATAAGTTTCAAGATAAATTACAACATGTACTTACAAGACATGAGCAAGGAGCAACGCATGCTGCGCAAGGATATGCAAGAGCTACAGGTAAAGTAGGTGTGGCAGTTGCCACTTCAGGACCAGGGGCAACCAACCTTATTACAGGAATAGCAGATGCTCAAATAGATAGTACTCCTATGATATGTATTACAGGTCAAGTAGCTTCACATTTATTGGGAAGTGATGCATTTCAAGAAACAGATATTATTGGCATCTCAACACCTGTTACCAAGTGGAATTATCAAATAACCAAAGCATCCGAAATCCCAGAAGTGCTTGCGAAAGCTTTCTATATTGCACGTAGTGGTCGTCCAGGACCAGTACTTATTGATATTACAAAAGATGCGCAGTTTGGCGAGTTAGATTATGAATATAAAGAATGTACTCATATACGAAGCTACAAACCTGTTCCAGAAGTAAAAGAAGAGGCTCTTGAAGCAGCAGCACAATTAATTAATACCGCAAAAAAACCTATGATCGTTTGGGGACAAGGGGTGATTCTTGGCGAAGCCGAAGAAGCTTTTAAAACCTTTGTTGAAAAAACGGGGATCCCATCTGCGTGGACCATTTTAGGAGTGTCTGCATTAGAAACAGATCACCCTCTTAATGTAGGTATGGTAGGGATGCATGGTAATTATGCTCCTAATGTATTAACTAATGAATGTGACTTATTAATAGCAATAGGAATGCGTTTTGATGATCGTGTAACGGGATCTTTAGATACCTATGCAAAACAAGCAAAAATCATTCATTTTGAAATAGACCCTGCCGAGGTTAATAAAAATGTAATGGTAGATGTAGCTGTACTAGGTAACTGTAAAGAGAGTCTTTCTAAAATACTATCCAAAGTGTCGCCCAATGTACATACAGATTGGCATCAACAATTTAAAGACTTGTATCAAGTAGAATATACTAAGATTATTCAGCATGATCTTGTGCCAAACAAAGAAGGTCTTAGCATGGGAGAAGTCCTTGATGGTATTAATAAAGAAACTCAAGGGAACGCCATTATTGTATCTGATGTAGGGCAGCACCAAATGGTAGCTTGTCGTTATGCAAAGTTTAATCAAACAAAAAGTAATATTACATCTGGAGGTCTCGGAACTATGGGCTTTGCATTACCTGCAGCTATAGGAGCAAAAATGGGAAGACCCGATAGAGAAGTTGTCGCTATTATAGGAGATGGTGGATACCAAATGACCATTCAAGAGTTAGGAACTATTTTTCAAAATAAGGTACCTGTAAAGATTGTGGTATTAAATAATGAGTTTCTAGGGATGGTGCGACAGTGGCAACAATTGTTTTTTGATAAACGATACGCTTCTACAGAGATGGTGAATCCTGATTTTGTTGCTATTGCAAAAGGATATCATATCCAAGCACAAAAAGTAACTAAAAGAGAAGAACTAGCGGGAGCTATCAAAGAAATGATCGCTTGTACTGATTCATACTTCCTAGAAGTATGTGTAGAAAAAGAAGATAATGTATTCCCTATGATTCCTTCAGGCGCATCTGTATCAGATATAAGGCTAGAGTAAAAGGCCCCTAACCCCCAAAGGGGAAATAAATAATAAAGAGTTATTCTAATTTAAAAGAACACTAATTTAAAAGTAATGAGATACACATTTTCTCAGGAATTAAAATAAAAGTTATGGAGAAAAAGACCTATACCGTAAGTATCTATACCGAAAATAATATAGGGTTATTAAACCGTATTTCGGCTATTTTCCAACGTCGCCACATCAATGTAGAAAGCCTTTCTGCTTCAGAAAGTGAAATAGATGATGTGTTCAGATGGACACTTGTTGTGCAAGTAACAGAATCACAAATCAAAAAAATTATAGGACAAATTGAACGTCAGATAGAAGTCATTAAAGCCTATTACCATACCGATGAGGAAACCATCTTTACAGAGAGTGCATTATTTAAAATTAAATCAGATTTACTCTTTGAAGAACGAAAAATCCAAAACATTATAAAAGATAGTCATGCGCGTATTGTAACAGTAAACAAACAGTTTTTTGTACTTGAAAAATCTGGAATGCGCTCTGAAATCGAATTATTATACAGAGAATTAAAACCTTTTGGGATTATGCAATTTGTCAGATCAGGGCGTATTGCGGTCACAAAATCAGAAATGCCTATTTCTCAACTTTTAAAAGAGTTAAGTAAAGAAGATGAGTACGCTTTCGCGAAAGCATAAACAGCATAATTAAAAAATATAAAAGATTATTAATTCTCTCCCTTTAGGAGAGATGTCCGAAGGACAGAGAGAGATTAGATCTCCGTCTATACGGAGATGAAAAAATAAGATACACACATGGAAAATTATTTCAACACATTATCATTAAGAGATCAATTAGCACAATTAGGAAAATGTCGTTTTATGACTGCCGATGAATTTTCTAACGGAACCAAAGCCCTTGATGGGAAAAAAGTGGTTATTGTAGGTTGTGGTGCGCAAGGACTAAATCAAGGATTAAATATGAGAGACAGTGGTCTTGATATTTCTTATGCTTTACGCCAAAGTGCTATAGATCAAAAACGTGCTTCTTATCAAAATGCAACCAAACATGATTTTACGGTAGGAACCTATGAAGAGCTTATACCTGATGCAGATGTAGTACTTAATTTAACTCCAGATAAGCAACATACTGCTGTTGTAAAGGCAGTAATGCCATTTATGAAAGAAGGAGCAACACTATCTTACTCTCATGGATTTAATATTGTTGAAGAAGGAATGCAGGTACGTAAAGATTTGACAGTAATTATGGTAGCACCTAAGTGCCCAGGATCTGAAGTAAGAGAAGAGTATTTACGTGGTTTTGGAGTTCCTACACTTATTGCAGTACATCCTAATAACGATCCGCAAGGAAAAGGATTAGAGCAAGCAAAAGCTTACGCAGTTGCAACTGGGGGACATAGAGCAGGTGTATTAGAATCATCATTTGTTGCTGAGGTAAAAAGTGATCTCATGGGAGAACAAACCATTCTTTGTGGTGTATTACAAACAGGATCTATTCTTTGTTTTGATAAAATGGTTGAAAAAGGAATCGAACCTTCGTATGCAGCAAAACTTATTCAATATGGATGGGAGACGATTACAGAAGCATTAAAACACGGAGGTATTACCACCATGATGGATCGCTTAAGTAATCCTGCTAAGATCAAAGCTTTTCAACTAGCTTCAGACTTAAAAACAATTATGCGCCCGCTGTTTGAAAAGCATATGGATGATATTATTTCGGGGCATTTTTCTAAAACTATGATGGAAGATTGGGCAGCAGATGATAAAAACCTTTTAACATGGCGTGCTGCCACTGGAGAAACTGCTTTCGAAAAACAAGAAATTACAGGCGATCATATTTCTGAACAAACGTATTTTGATCATGGGACGTTACTGGTTGCTTTTGTGAAATCTGGTGTCGAACTTGCTTTTGAAACCATGACTGCTGCAGGTATTATTGAAGACTCAGCCTACTATGAATCATTACACGAAACACCACTTATTGCAAATACGATAGCTCGTAAAAAACTGTTTGAAATGAACCGTATCATTTCTGATACAGCAGAGTATGGATGTTATCTTTTTGATCATGCATGCAAGCCATTACTTACTGATTTTATGAAAACTATTGATGTAGATGTGATAGGTACCGCTTTCGCGAAATCAAATAGCGTAGATAATCAAGAACTTATTGCTGTAAATGATGCCATTCGTAATCATCCAGTAGAAAAAGTAGGTGCAAGATTGCGTAAAGCTATGACTGCCATGAAAAAAGTAAAAACAGAAGACACACCAGAAGCTGTTTTAAATTAGTGTTGTCAGCTCGAGCGCAGTCGAGAGCTCAATGAAGTTTTTTAGTAATCAGTTCTCGACTGCACTCGAAATGACACTAATAATAGATTCTTCGAGAAGGAGGAATGATAAAATTAATAAGAATGATATTCCCACTGGTGTTTATGCAGAACGTAGCCGAAGTGCGAGAATGAAAATTATGCAAACAGAAACCACATATTATCCTACGCTTGATGCTGTAAAAAATGCTTCAGAAGCTATTAAAGAAGTTGTTACTCAAACACCTTTAATGCAGAGTTTTACATATTCTAAAAAATATGATGCGACTATTCTTTTAAAAAGAGAAGATTTACAGCAAGTGCGATCTTATAAAATAAGAGGAGCTTACAATAAGATGAGTTCGTTATCTTCAGTAGCAAAAACGAAAGGGATTGTATGTGCCAGTGCTGGAAATCATGCCCAAGGTGTCGCTTTTGCATGTGCAAAACTACAGATACATGGTACGATTTATATGCCGATGCCTACACCTTCTCAAAAGGTGGAACAAGTCAAGCTTTTTGGAGGAGATTGGATCAAGGTGGTTTTAGAAGGTGATACGTTTGATGACGCTTTCGCGAAAGCGAATACCTGCTGTCTAGAAGAAGGAAAAACATTTGTACACCCTTTTGATGACGAAAAAATTATAGAAGGACAAGCAACGGTAGGGTTAGAAATCATTAAGCAATCTACTACGCCATTGGATTATGTATTTGTACCCATAGGCGGTGGAGGACTATCTGCTGGATTAAGTACGGTATTTCATTTATTGTCTCCAGATACGAAAGTGATAGGAGTAGAACCTGCAGGCGCACCCGCTATGAAATCTTCTATAGAACGTGGTCAAAATACAACCTTATCTGATATCGATAAGTTTGTAGATGGGGCTGCTGTACAACGCGTAGGAGAGCGTAATTTTAAAATATGTCGTCAGTTTTTAGATCAAGTAGTTACGGTACAAGAAGGAGAAGTGTGTCAAACTATTCTAGATTTATACAACCGTGATGCTATTGTCGTAGAACCCGCTGGTGCTTTAACACTAGCCGTACTCGATCAATTTGCAGATAAGATTAAAGGAAAACATGTTGCGTGTGTGGTAAGTGGAAGTAATAATGATATTACTCGTACAGCAGAGATTAAAGAACGTGCTTTATTACACAGAGGTTTAAAGCATTATTTTATTGTCCGTTTTCCACAACGTGCAGGTGCCTTAAAGGAGTTTGTTGCTGAGGTTTTAGGTCCTGACGATGATATTACACACTTTGAGTATTCTAAACGAACGAGTAGGGAGCAAGGGCCTGCCGTGGTAGGAATTCAACTAAAAAAAGTAACAGATTTAGAACCTCTCGTTAATAGAATGCATGCACGTAAATTCTTTGGTGATTACCTGAATGATAAACCAGATTTATTTCAGTTTTTAGTGTAATTAATTATGTGCTTCTTGAGTTAATCCTTTAGAAGTAAATTTCTTACTATTTCCATCTTGTGATGGTAACTCAATAGTAATTTCCCATTCAGGATTGGTTTGTATTACTTTTAGATGGATTTGTGATCCCGTTTTTGTGTAATATATAGAGACTTCATTATCGGCTATTTTGATATTTTCTAAAGATGCATCATTCCATGTACTCGGCATTTGAGGTTGTATAGTGACTTTCTTTTGGGCTGCATTGGGTTGTACTCCAAAAAACTGTTGCACAATAGGAACTGCATATCCATAAATATTCCATGCCTGTGTGATCATTCCATAATCTGGAGATACTTCATACATACTTCCAGGAAAAGCATAGCTAAAGGTTCTGTTCATTCGCTTCAAATAATTCAGAGCTTGATCGGGACGTCCATAGTTATTTTCAGCTACAATTTGTACACCAGTAGGAAGTGTCATGACGGCACCTGTATAGGAGAAGATTTTACTTCCTTTAAAAGACCCATCGTCTTTTCCGGCAGAATCATCTCTGTCTATTCCTGTTACAAAAACTCCGAAAGGATTTACGAACTTTTCGGCGGTTTGTAATGCTTGTAATGCCTTTGTAGAATCTGCAATTCCCATTTCCATAGGCGTATTTACTACCCAATTATGATGTAATACAAAAGGTCTTGGCTGTGATGATGGGTTTGCTTTGATCGCTTGTTGCGTGCTTTTAAGCTCAGCAACGGCCCATGGTTTGTTAAGTGTATCTGCACGTACAATGGCATCTTCTATAAGATGTAATGCTTGTGTATCTGTTCCTATAAAATCTGCATAGCTCTGATAGTCTTCAGACCAGAATTCTGTATTTATTTTCGCTTTAAGCGAAAGAGCAATTTCTTCGTATCGCTTTGAGAGTTCATTTTTGTTAAGTATTGAAGCCATCTTTGCAGCATCGTCAAAGGCTCTTTGGGTATAGACGGCTACATCAATCATTTCACTATCGAGACCATGAATTTCCATCATTCCAAACCCATCAGGAAATAGGTTGTTATTTGCATCTTTCTCACTGAGTAACCAATCTAGGCCTTTCTCAATAGTAGGGAAGTAGCGCTCTAAAAATGTACGATCTCCATTCCATTGGTACACTTCCCAAATAAGAGATGCGTATTGTGGCGTTTCGTTAATATTTCCAGGATTAAATACTTTTCCATTGGTAGACATCTCATGAATGATACGTCCATTACCATTCAGAGCATTTGATACACTATCTAATAGTTGTATGGTATTGTATACAGGTTCTGTTTGTCCAATAGCCATATATCCTTTAAGTGCATATTCACTATCTACGCCAAACCACCATGGGTAATCAGGAATACCTGCTGTGATTCCAGAACCTATTTCTGGAACGGTACGTACTAACCAATCACTATTGTATTTGAGCCATTCAAAAGTTTCTTGGATATCCTTATCAGGAATGGTAAGTTTAGATTGTTTTGCTAATTGAGCATAGCGTTGCTTTTTTGACTGAATATCTTTTATAGCCGATGTATGTATATCTTGATAGGTTGCTATAGCGTTCTCTTTTGAGATATAACTTCCTGCGATTACAAAATTGATAGTTTCAGTACTCTTTGCAGGTATTGAGATATGATAGGCGAGTTCTCCAGCTACTCCCATACCTCTGTAGGAAGATTTTTTTTGCTTTTGTTTTATAGAGGTGTGATCAGATCCAAAAGAAACAAACCAAGGGTTATTCTGATCTTTCATTATCCAGTGATCAGTAGTAGCATCATAGGTTGCTATATCTTGCGCATCAATCATATTGGTTTCTTTTCCAAGCCAAGTAGGTCTAAGATCTACATTACCTGTAAATGCAAGATCAAAACTAGTCTCTGTATTGCTAGTGTTCCTGATTGCTAGTTGAATGAAAATACCTTCTTTATGATCAGGTACAAATTGCCAGCGATCTACTTTTAATTCTTGTTCTTGTAACGTATATTCATGTTTATTGGCATATGGATAATTTGTAAAAGTGTGTGCGCTATCTAAAGCTACCGTAGTATTGTTTTTTTGAATTTCTATATCAAAACCATCTATTAGTTTGATGGGGTGGTTCCAGATGCCTCCCATTTCATCTTTAATATGCCAGCCTAATTCAGGAAAAGATCCATTTTGATGCCCTACCATATATACACGATCACCTGCGGTTACATAAGGAGATTCTAGGTAGGCATTTTCCCCTTGTATACGAGGACTCTCTTTTGTTAGGGTATCTAATGTTGCAGGAGTAGAGATAGTTTGCGTACAGCTTATGAATAAAAAAAGACTACAAATACATATTAAAAGAGGGCGCATATGTTTTTTACATTTTGAATAACATCTTAAATGTAAAAATTAGTATTGTAATTACAAACTTAATGGTATGTATCTAGTAGAAGTATATATTTCTAGCTCTAGAATCATTAAATAAATTTTTAAAAAATCACTAGTGTAACAGTTTTATTTAATTCAAGTATGCTTCAGTTTTGTCAGGTAAATCTATTGATTCATAAGTGTATTTATCTATCCAAGTGAGTTTACATACAGAAAACCCATTGTAAATCTCTTTTGGAATACAATCATATGATTTTAAAAAAACAAGAAGCCTGTCCATACCTCCATAAGGAAATCCTAAAGCCGCAAAATCTACTTGCCCTGTTGTTGGATTAAGAATTTGGAGGTTTATAAAATCTGCATCTAATCCAAACTCTAAGTAATTAATCATAGATGTGAAGTCTTCTCTAATAAGATCTGAAAGGGCATTTTCTTTTTTATAAAACCCCTCTAAAAATTTTTTCGAATATGCAGGAATGAGATCTTCCCAAAACTCAAACGGTCTACTTTCTCCTTTAGGTTTAATCTCAAAAAGTATTTTATATACTTTTTTAAAAGCATAGTACTTTTCTGGGTTTTTAATTTCAAATTGAATGTAAAGCATAGCTATTTTTAAAATAAGATATTATTTTAATCCCCTTAGAATTGTAGCTTCTTGAGGTGCCTCAAGATATTCTTTTTTAGTTTTTGGTTGAAAAGAAATAGAATCTACAGTAATTGTTGTGATATGCTCGCCAGGTGTTTCATCTTCTAGTAGCCAATGCGTGTGGTATCCTTTGCTTACTATAATACCATCTATTGTAGTAGTTCCTTGTATCTCCATAAACTTTTCAGGTAAATGTTTTCCTTTTTCAAAATACCCTGGATAGGATACGATATAACGAATTACACCAAGTGTATGATCTTCTTTTCCAAAATAGAGAACATAATAGTCATCTGGTGCATCACCCGTACCTTCTGCAAAACTTACTTTAATAACATTGTATATCTTGTCTTTAAAATTTTTATCTTCTAACTGTTCTAGGATCACACCTTCCCCATCAAGTACAAAGGGTTGTGCAAGAAAATAATAAGGAGTTAATGCCCAAAAACGAAGGTTGTATTTAAAAGCGGTACTATCTGTCGTTTTTGTCCAAGCTTGAGAACCATCCCATCCAAACTCTTGAGAGCGATCATCATAATGTTGATGCCTAGCTGTATTACGCCACATATCTACTGTTTGATATGTATTACGTCGTGTACTTCCATCTAGAGGTTTATAATCAAAATGAAAGGCTATAGGTCCTTTTGAATACCAGTTGGTTAAACCTCCATGTGCTTCCATGGCATTCCATACGATAGTTCCAGCGGGAGACCCTTGCAATCTATTTTTCGCTTTAGTCACTCTTTCTGTAACCCAACTTTCTGGAACTTTTACAAGATCAGTTTGTATATCTTCCTTACTTATTTCTTGAGGAGGTACTGAAGTTTTTTCTTCTTTACAACTTGTAATAATTACTATGGTAATCATACAAATTATAAGTACTATAGATTTATTCATGGTTAACATTACTATATTGGATTATGGCTCTAAGCTACTTAAATTAATAAAAAAAGCACCATATAGGTGCTTTTTTTATAGAATTGCAACAACAATTATTCTTCTTCGCCTGTTAATTCGTCCTGATTTCTAAAGACTAGTACATCATCAAATGCATCTAAAAGAATAATACTATTGGTGGCTATTTTTCCACTTAATATTTCCTTTGACAATTGATTTAATACTTCTCGTTGAATGGTTCTTTTTACAGGTCTAGCCCCATATTCAGGTTGGAATCCTTTTGCTGCTAAGAAGTCAATAGCTTGTCTTGTAGAGTCTAGTACAATGCCTTGTTTATTAAGCATTTTTTTGACACTTCGTAATTGTAATTTTACAATATCACGTATGTTTTTCTTGGTGAGTGGTGTAAACATTACGATGTCATCAATACGATTTAAAAACTCTGGCCGTATAGATTGTTTTAATAAACCTAGTACATCAACACGAGCTGCTTCTATGGCGCTATCCATATCTTGAATAGCTTCAAAACGCTCTTTGATAATATGACTTCCCATATTTGAAGTCATGATAACAATAGCATTTCTAAAATCTGCTGTGCGTCCTTTATTATCTGTTAATCTTCCTTCATCTAGTAGCTGTAAGAGCACATTAAATGTATCTGGGTGTGCTTTTTCAATTTCATCTAGCAGAACTACAGAATATGGTTTGCGCCTCACGGCTTCTGTAAGTTGTCCTCCTTCATCATATCCTACATAACCTGGAGGTGCTCCTACAAGTCTACTTACACTATGACGTTCTTGGTATTCACTCATATCAATACGTGTCATTGCATTTTCATCATCAAAAAGATAATCGGCCAATGCTTTTGCAAGTTCTGTTTTCCCAACACCAGTCGTTCCTAAAAATAAAAAGGAACCTATAGGTTTACGTTGATCTTGTAATCCTGCACGACTACGTCTTACAGCATCACTTACTGCAATGATAGCTTCTTGTTGCCCCACTACACGTTTGTGTAATTCTTGTTCTAAATGAAGTAACTTCTCACGTTCACTTTGGAGCATTTTTGTTACAGGAATTCCTGTCCATTTTGCAACAACTTCCGCAATATCTTCAGTTGTAACTTCTTCTTTGATAAGTGCAGTTTCTTCGTGAGCAACCAGTTCTTTTTGTAAAGATTCTAAGCGTTCTTGTGCATCTTTTATTTTTCCGTAACGAAGTTCTGCTACGAGTCCGTAATCTCCATCTCTTTCAGCTCTTTCTGCTTCTAGTTTATAATTTTCTATTTCTTGCTTAGTCGTTTGTACCCGTTCTACAGCTTCTTTTTCAGATAACCATTTGGCACTTATCGAATTTCGAGCTTCTTTCAATTCTGCGAGTTCTAGATGTAGGCTTTTTAATTTTGCTTCATCTTTTTCACGTTTAATCGCTTCGATTTCAATCTCTAGTTGCATTACTTTACGATCTAAGACATCTAATTCTTCTGGTTTAGAATTGATTTCCATGCGAAGTTTTGCAGCGGCTTCATCCATTAGGTCAATTGCCTTATCTGGAAGGAAACGACTCGTAATGTAACGTTGTGATAATTCTACGGCAGAGATGATGGCATCATCTTTAATACGTACTTTATGATGCGTCTCATATTTATCTTTAATTCCTCTTAAGATAGAAATAGCACTTTCTGTATCCGGTTCATCTACTAGTACTTTTTGAAAACGGCGTTCTAACGCTTTATCCTGTTCGAAATATTTTTGATATTCATCTAGCGTTGTAGCTCCTATTGCTCTTAATTCTCCACGTGCTAGGGCTGGCTTTAGAATATTGGCTGCATCCATAGCGCCTTGACCACCTCCAGCGCCTACTAGTGTATGAATCTCATCTATAAAAAGAACAATATCTCCATCACTAGTAGTTACTTCTTTGATTACAGCTTTAAGGCGTTCTTCAAACTCTCCTTTAAACTTAGCTCCTGCAATTAAGGCACCCATGTCTAATGCAAATATTTGCTTGTTTGTTAAGTTCTCTGGAATATCTCCATCTATAATACGATGTGCCAATCCTTCTGCAATGGCTGTTTTTCCAGTACCTGGTTCTCCCACTAGGATAGGATTGTTTTTAGTACGTCTTGATAAAATTTGAAGAATACGACGTATTTCTTCATCTCTACCTATTACGGGATCTAATTTTCCGTCCTTCGCAAGTTGATTTAAATTTTTTGCATATTTATTAAGTGCATTATAGGTCTCTTCTGCATTTTGAGAAGTAACACGATCTCCTTTTCGGAGTTCATCTATAGCTGCTGTTAGTGCTTTTTCTGTAACACCTTGGTCTTTTAAGATTTGAGCAATCTTACTTTTAGTTTTAAAAATAGCAAGTATCATATGTTCAACAGATACATACTCATCATTCATTTTTTTTGCTATAATCGTTGTATCGTTGATCGCTTTTCCAGCCTCACGAGAAAGCATCATATCTCCACCAGATACTTTAGGAAAACTTGCTAGCGTACTTTCTAAAATCTGCTTCAGTAACGGGATATTTACATCTAGTTTTTGCAATAAAAATGGAGTTACATTTTCATCTACTTCTAAGATGGCTTTAAAAATATGTTCATTCTCAATTTGTTGATGTCCTAGCTCTTGCACAATTTGTTGTGCTTTCTGTATGACTTCTTGTGATTTTATAGTGAAATTATTGAAGTTCATGGCTTCTTAAATTTTTATAGTTGTTTTTTGATTGATACTTGTCAATAGTTATTCCAAGGTACGTAATAAGACAAAATGACGTGTGAAGGCTTATTTTTAGTGACGTTTTGACGTGTTGTTGTATTGCTTCTGTAGGTTGTTTTTACAATATGACGTAAGATGTAGATACTTTTTTTGCTTTCGCGAAAGCTTACTAAACCCTAAACGACTATTTTTGTATAAAAAATCAGAATATGGGCGTATTTAACGGATTATTTGGGTCTAAAGAACCTAAAGCACCAAAACCAGAAATTCCTTGGCAACACTTGAGAGAGATTAGCCAACTAGATAAAATTGCAAACGATTCTAAAGCTAAACCTGTTGCGATTTATAAACATTCTACTACTTGTGGAATCAGTCGTATGGTATTAAGACAAATTGAATCTACTTATGATATAGATGCTACTCAAATGGATATATATTATTTGGATTTAAAAGCATACCGTGAGGTGTCTAATGAAGTAGCGGCTCGTTTTCAAGTAATACATCAGAGCCCACAAATGATTGTTATCAAAAATGGAACAGCTGTATATGCAGATAGCCACGGAGCTGTAAACGTTCCTGTATTGCATCAGTATTTATAAAAATAGTACGATATATAACTTTAAAAAGGCTACTCAAAATGAGTAGCCTTTTTAGATTGTTTTTAAAAATTAGATTTTACTATAATAGATTTTAAACGCTGTTTTAGATCTTCCCCTACATCATATACCATTTGCTCATTAGAAGGGAATGGAACTTCTCTATTACGTGTATATCTTAGTAAACCATCATCTAAGGCTCTTTTATCTCCATCATAAGTGGCAAAGTAATGTTCAAAAATAAATTCACTAGCAAGAGGAAATGATTCTATCACCTGATTTGTAGTATGTGATGTATAACGTACTTGACCTATAATATTTACAGCCTTGGTTTGTAATACTTCATAATAGTTACAACGAACAGTGATCATTTTATCTACCTCAATTTTTTCTCCATCTTCATCTAGTACAAAATTACCATCGTCATCTAATAAGAATTCTGTACCATCTTTGATACTTTTTTCTTTTTGCACTTCTCGTTCTCTAAAACGTTCTGGTGAGATATTAATTTCTCGTAATGAGACATCCATGAGGTAATCATAGGTCACCCCTTGTTGCGGAGTACTGTGATAAACTTTCCAAAAATCATTAAGACCATATGTAGAGAAATCTAAAAGATCATTTTGTAATCGTCTTGGTAATAAAATATCAGAATCATTATATAGTGCTACTTCAATATAATCTGTTCCTTTAATATGGGTTTCTTCTAAAAGTTGATGAACATCTTTGTGATTAGGAGTTAAATCATCTAAGTATTCCAGATCATTATGCACTCTTCTGTAATCTACTTTAGAATTTGCAGCAGCTAGTGAATTAATTACTTGATTATATAATAAGTCTGTAAGTTCCCTTTTTGATGTGATAAGTTCATTATCATAGTTTTTAATATCAAAAACAGCATTTCTAGCTTGCTCTCGTAATTGTAATGGAAGCAATGGTTTAATACTTTCTTGTCTTCTGTGTAGCGTTTTATATAATTGATAGATTTCTTCTATTTTAGTAGGGTTTCCTTCTTTTTGTAAATACGTAATACGATCTGTATCTCTTTGTACAGCTTTTGCAAAGGCTTCTTCTAAAAGCAGTATATGTGACTCTTTATTTTTCTTAGTAGGGTTTTTGCGTAGTTTCTGTACAGAGGTATTTATAGCCTCATCATAATCACCACTTAAAATAGAAGAGGTAGATTTTTTTACAGATGAGCAACTTGTAAGACACAAGAGTATACATAATGTTGTGTAGACGTACTTCATAATCATTGACTTTTTTATCAAGTTTCAATTTTGATGCCAAATTAATTTCAAAAGTACTAAAGATATTATATAGAAAAACCTCCTATTTCTGATCAAGAGCAAGGAGGTTTGTATTGACTAGCTTTGAAAACGCAATAAACTAGTCAGTTCTGTATTAAAAATAGGACGTAGTTTCCCGTGCGTGTGTAGTCGCAAATGTGGCTGTATTCTATATTTTAGTGAAAAATGATGTGATGAGATGGTACGCTTTCGCGAAAGCGTAACCCATAATAATTCATCAAGTGGATAAGTAACGTCTTAGGATATGCATCGGTCTTAGACGGAAGTGGTCAGGTTGTTATCCAAAGATAACTTCTAAAGCGGCAATAATAATTTGTACCATGAGTGTGAGTGAGTTTAAGTGGTTAATAAATACTTTTTGATGTTTATGTTTTTAGGTTACCCAACATATTGTAACCAACTGGTGACGATGTAACTTATAGATAGTGATACCATAAATACGGTGTATATACCTAAAGCTTTGTTTGTTCTTACATGTTTTCTAGATGTCATTTCTTGCGTTTTCATAATAGATAATTTTAAAAGTTTTTAATAGTTGTTTTTGATTGATACAGCAAAGAAGTGGCGTTTGTATGAAGCTGCAAAATATTTTTAATAGATTTTATGCATTTGGATACTAATTTGTAAGTAAAAAAATCATATATGTTTCAATATTTAAAATTATATCTACAACAAAATTAATATATGTAACCTTATTTTATTGTTGTTGTATAAATATGAAACAATTGTAGGGGGTATTTTGGAGCTTTTTAAAATCTCTAGGGGACTTTTGTCATAAAAAGGCCTAAAAATGGGGGTTTCATCTTTTTGTAATTATTTTTTACCTGTAGAAATTGTAAAAAATTACGCATTAAAAAAGCCTTTTTTAATGCGTAATAGGGGCAAATTTAATTTTATGAAATGTGAAGGCATAAAAAAAACTGCTGTGAAAATATTCAAAAGCAGTTTTTTAAAAATGGTATAGTGTAAACTTAATCTAAATTAAGTTCTGATAGTACAGTATTTAAATTATCTGTATTATGCGTTTCTGCAAATTCAGATGGTACAATTACAATTCTGAATATTTGATTTTGTGTAAAATCATTTCCTAATGCATCAAAATCGTCACTTTCTAATACAAGGTCTAAGTCAAAGATTCCTGTTGCATCATCAAAAATGAAATTAAATCTATATTGAGCAAAACCACCATTATTAAAAAAGAAACTTCGTGGAAGTGGTTCAAATACATCTACTCCATTTGCAGCAGTTGCTGCTGGATCTAAAATAAATACTAACGGAACATCAGACTCAAAAACAGAAATATTGTTTGGTACTACGACGTTTACAACGCCTTGAAATCCATCTGTAGTTATAAAGTCTACATTACTGATTTCAAAAGTTTGTCCAATAGTATCTGTATTAATATCATCGTCATTAGCGCATGAGAATAAAATAAATGAAAAAAGGAGTAGTGGTAAAATTTTGCGTATCATCATATTTGAGTTATAGTTTTATTATACTATATCAAAGGTAATGCCAAGTATTGTTTTTTACCCTAAATTACATATGAGATATTTAAAACTTTGCAAAAAAATACCTTAAACTTTTATAATGTTCAAGGTATTTAAAGTCGATATATAAGGATACTTATTGATTTCCAGTATATCCTACATATATCATAGGAATAGCTTCATTATTATTTTTAAATGTTGCCGATGTTTTATTGTTTTTATCAGAAAGCTTTAATGTGATAGCAATAATTTCTCCTTGATTATTACGCTTCAAACCTTTGTATGAGAATTTAATATCATCTTCGGCATATGACGCCTGAATATTTTTTAACTCTGCATTTGAAGTTTCTTTTGTGACAAAATTTGTGACAACTCCTCCATTATTTGCATTTGTAATAATACCAGTAGGACTAGAAGTAATGAATAGTCTTTGGCTATTAGTATTGTATCCATGTACGACTTGAGCACTTTTTAAATGCTTTTTATGCATTTCTTTTCTTTTCTCCTCTAGTACTTTTCTCTTTTCTTCTAAAGCTTTTCTTTTTTCTTTTAGTGCTTTTTGGCGTACTTCACTCATCTCTTCTCTTTTCTCTTCCAAAATAGCTCTTCGTTCTTCTAGTGCTTTTTGGCGTTCTTCCATTTTCTCTTCATGAATCTCTAAACGTTCTTTATATTTTTCTTGTTGTTTCTCAACTCTTTCTTCAAGTTCTCTTCGACGCTCTTTATGCTCTTCTTCTAGCACCTCCATTTCTTCTTGTCGTTCTTTATGTAGCTCCTCCATTTGCTTGTATCGTTCTTGTAATAAAGCTTGTCTCTCTTCCATTCGCTCACGAATCTCTGCCGAAGAACCTGTATTTCCTATACCTGTATAACCATCTTCATCTTCAAATATAAATACGTCAGCAATAGGAGAGTCTCCACTAACAGTGTAATTTCCTGTATTGTTTTTTGCAGTTTTGTACTTTATTTTCAGACCTGTAATCTCATTATTATTGTTACGTGTCACAGAGTAGTCAATTTCCACACTATGATTTTCTTTAAGATTTTTTTTGATGGTTTCTAATTCTGCATCTGTAGTATTTTTAGTAATACGTACTTTAAAAGCTATAGCAACTATTGTGTTATTTGTAGTTGCATTTGTTTTAGGTGTATTTATATACTTCCCATTTACCTTAGTGGTATAGTTTGGATCATTTATAACAATCGCTCCATCTTTTGCTTCGGCTCCATATAATGCCATTGCTTTAGATGGCAATACTGTAAGTATACCTTGATCAGTTTCATAAGAAATTGTATTGGAATCCGAATGAATGACTTTTCCATTTACTACGACTATAGGATTTTTCCCCATAGTTTCTTGTACTTTAAAAGTGCTAAGGGATTGCTCAGGTGTAAATCTAATCTTAGCCCCTTTGGCATCAGCCATTAAGATTTCATGTTCAGCAATTGGTATTAAATTAAACGGATTAAAATTTGCAGCATTATCTACTGAGAAGCGAGTGAAAAAACGCGGATCATCAGCCATTTTTGTTTGAAACTCAAATCCTACGAGTTGATCATCTATGTGATTTACTTTTGAAAATCGAATTAAAGTACTTTTAAATGTTTTTGCAAAATGAGCCTCTATAGATTTTAAATAAGCATCAGTAGTTGTATTTGTAATTGTAAACTGTTTTTGCTCATTTGGAGTTGCTATTGCCTTGTTATTAGCTACAGAGTCATTTGTATTGTCATTATTTTTAGTAAGTGGCACTTCTTCTTCTAGTATAGATATACGTTCACTAGAAGGCTCTATAGCGTTTTCTGGAGTATTAGGTACTTCACGATATTCTATGACTTCGTTTACATTAAAGGAATACATAAATATAGCTAGTATTGGTAAGACCAGACCTAGTTTCCATAAGTTGCGTTTACGCGATGTTTGTTTGTTTAGCATAACGATTCGTTTTTTGATTAATGAATGATAAAAATTATTAGTAAGTGCTGGTTGTACGATGGTTGATGAGACCTTAACCAGTGTATGTTGATATTCTTTAGAAGAGGGAACTTCTTGGATAGCTCCACTGTCTGCAATAAATTCTAAGTTTTGCTCCAAGCTTTTCTTATATAACCAGGCTAATGGGTTAAGCCATTGTATCGCCAGTAGGCATTGTGTAAGCAAAACGTCTATGGTATGTCTTTGACGCACGTGGATTTTCTCATGCGCTAAGATCATAGTGAGTTCTTTTGAATTATGTAGGTTGGGATTATAACATATTGTTTTAAAGAATGAAAAAGGCGTGATGGATTTATCAGTAATTTGAACATAAGTATACCCGTCACTATAAGTTTTTGGGTAGGAAGAGATAAGCTTATGTAAAGAGATAAGTTGTATACATAAACGTACCATCATAATACATACGCCAACGGTATATACAATAAGTGCTATTTGCCACCAATTTATAACTAAAGGTTCTGATGGAGATTGTAGTACAGTCTCAGTGACCATTACCATAGGAGAGTCTTCAACAGTAGTAGTTATAATAGGGATGTCTTTATAAATGATCTTTGTGTATTCTATAAAAGGAAATACAAGAGCCGCAACAATACCTGCTAATAAATAATGTCTATTTGCGGTAAAAAAGGTGTCTTTTTGTAACACTATACGGTAAATAATATAAAATATAGAGAGGATCGTTATACTCTTTATAATGTAAATGAATGGTTCCATACGTTTTGATTTTCTCTCACCAAAGAGAATAGTTACTAGTTGCTACGCTTTATTTTCTTTGTTTTCAATAATGGCTAGAATTTCTCTCAATTCAGCAGCAGAAATTTTTTCTTCTTTTGCAAAAAAGGATACGACTTCTTTATATGAACTATCAAAAAACTTTTGAGTTGCAGTTTGCATAAATTGCTTACGGTATGCTTCTATCGTAATTATAGGGTAGTATTGGTGTGTCTTTCCAAATGCAGTATGCGATACATATCCTTTTTCTTCAAGATTACGTATCACTGTAGATACCGTGTTGTAATGATTACCTGCGGGCAATGTTGCTACTACTTCTTTAACAAAGGCTTTTTCTAGTTGCCATAAGGAATGCATTATTTCCTCTTCTTTATTAGTTAATTTCTCCATATGTATAGACCGTGCAAACGGTATTTTTTTAATTTTTATTTGATTGATGATATCTTCTATTTTAAAAGATAGTGTAATTGATATTTCAAATGTATAACGATTTTTTTAGTTGAACAACTATTTTTGTAGTTATGTAACTATTATTTTAGTTTTTTATTGTGTGTACGCTTTCGCGAAAGCGTATAAAAAATGAAAATTGGTCATAAAAAAACTCCATTACAATAGTAGTAATGGAGTTTTTATTTAAGCTTTTAGTAATAATTATTCTGTATGGCCATAAATATCATTATACAGTGGCTTATATTTTTCTTTTATAATTTTACGTTTTAATTTCATAGTAGGAGTGAGGTGACCTTCTTCTACAGACCAAGTATCTGGCGTTAAACGGAATTGTTTTACTTTTTCCCATTTGGCAAATGTCTCATTAGCTTCATCTACTTCTTTTTGATAACGTTTTACAACACGTTCTTGAGAAATAAGATCTGCATGATCTGTATATGAGATTCCTTTTTTGTCGGCCCAATCAGTTAAAAATTCGAAATTTGGTTGAATTAATGCCGCAGGCATTTTTTCTCCATCACCTACAACCATAATTTGTTCTATAAATAAAGATTGCTTGAATCTATTTTCTAGAAGTTGAGGTGCTACATATTTTCCTCCAGATGTTTTGAACATTTCTTTTTTACGATCAGTGATCTTTAAGAATCCATCTTGATCAATCTCTCCGATATCACCTGTATGGAAATATCCATTTTTAATTACTTCGTCTGTTTTTTCTTGATCTTTATAATAGCCCATCATTACATTAGGCCCTTTTACAAGAATTTCTCCATCTTCAGCTATCTTTACTTCTACACCAGGTAATAATTTCCCTACCGTTCCTACTTTAAAACCTCCTTCACGCATATCATTTACAGAGCAAACAGGTGATGTTTCTGTAAGACCGTAGCCTTCCATGATTCCCATTTCGGCTGCATTAAAAATACGTGCTAGTCTAGGTTGTAGTGCAGCACTTCCAGAAGCTATGAGTTTTAAATTGCCTCCTAAACCTTCTTTCCATTTAGAAAAAATAAGTTTACGTGCTAATCCTAACTTTTTCTCATACCACCATCCATTCTGTCCATATGGTTTGTATTGTAATCCTATTTTTACAGCCCAAAAGAAAAGTGATTTTTTTATACCTGAAAGGTCTGCTCCTTTAGCTATGATTTTATCATATACCTTTTCTAATAGTCTAGGCACAGCAGTCATCACAACTGGTTTTACTTCTTTAAGATTATCACTTATAGTTTCTAATGATTCTGCAAAATAAATTGAAACTCCCATGTATTGATATAAATACATGAGCATACGCTCATAAATATGGCATACCGGAAGAAAACTTAATGCTCTTACATCATTTTCAGGTATTGGAAGTCTATGTGAGCTCGCAAGTGCATTACTCACGATATTTTTATGAGATAACATCACTCCTTTTGGTCTCCCTGTAGTACCTGAAGTATATATAAGTGTTGCTAGGTCATCTGTTTTTACATTGTCTTTAAGTTTTTCAACTTCGTCTTGATTGCTATCATCAGCACCAAGCTCTAATACCTTTGTCCAATTATCACAATCACCTAATTCGTCATAAGAATACACTCCTTTTAAAGAAGGAACCTGATCCATGATAGCAGAAATTTTACCATGAACCTCAGCACAAGAAACAAAACAGTATTTTGATTCAGAATGATTTAAAACATAGGCATAATCCTCCATAGATATGGTAGGATATATAGGAACATTTTGAGCTCCTAGTTGTAATATTCCAATATCACAAATATTCCATTCTGTTCTATTGGTCATTGATATTAATGCAATCTTGTCATTAGGTTTTACGCCTAAACGTAATAAGCCTCTACTTATCGCATTTGCTT
This sequence comes from Dokdonia pacifica, assembly GCF_900188275.1. Lineage (GTDB taxonomy): Bacteria > Bacteroidota > Bacteroidia > Flavobacteriales > Flavobacteriaceae > Dokdonia > Dokdonia pacifica. The sequence goes on along the minus strand of NZ_FZNY01000005.1, from coordinate 355,500 downwards.
TATCTATATATTCTTGAGTTGAAGTAGCTTCCCAAACACCATTTTTCTTTGTGCAAAGCGCATCAGAAATATTATTTTTCTCTAATTGGTAATATGGGAAATCAAAAAGTCTCGTAATTTCCATGTACTATAATTTATCCTTGCAAAATATGAAAAAATGATGGTTTTTTTATTGATTATGTTAAAATCATGTAGGATATTTTTAAGAATCGAGAATTATTTAACAATAGGAATTATAATATGCTTGCTATTAAAGGCATAGAAATAGTTACTACTACAAAAAAGGGCTAACAATTTGTTAGCCCTTTTTTGTAAAAATATTTAGTGTATGGAATTTATTCTTTAATCACTTTAATAGTCTTTAATGCATTGTTTGAAGCTATTTTTACAAAGTAAATACCATTTGCATAGCTGCTATAATCTAACTGAGCACTTCCAGTGTGTTCTGTTGTTGCAGAAACACGCTGTCCTTGTATATTGTATACCGTTGTAGTATATGCTCCTTGTGGAGCTTGTACGGTTAAAATATCTTTTACAGGATTTGGAAAAACAGTGAAATTTTCAAGAATACTTTCTCCTACAGATAGTTCCTCTTCGTTTACTACTAGAAACTCTAGATCATCAAAGTAAAAACCATCTCTTCTTACTTGGTCATCAGAAACTAATTGAAATCTAGCGATAATTTCTTCTCCAAGATAGTCTGAAAGAGAAATTTCTTCTAATACAAACTCAGATTGAGTACCATCGTATAGTGGCTCACCAAGGGGTTGTATGTTTGTTCCCTCTGTTGTAAAGTTTCCACACTGAGGAATCCAAGTCGAACCATTATCAGTTGAGATTTCAAACTGTACATAATCCCATGTGTTTTCAATCTCCCATCTAGCATAAAATGATACAGAAGCAGATAATGCATCTGTTAAATCTACAGGTGTATTTATTACAATAGATGAATTTTCATCATTGCTATAATTTCCATTTGGAGAATCAGTGATAGAAGTTGGTGCCGACTCAAAGAAATCGTCTGTAATTCCCCAATCATTTGTCTCAAAGTTTGTTGTTGAACTACTTCCATCATCAAAGAATACCTGTTCTGATTCTCCAAATATCTTAGAAATAAAAATTGATGTATCAAAAGAGCCATTATTAACGACAAGTTCATAGTCTACGATATCGCCTGCTACAATGCTATTTGATAAGGTAAATCCAATACTACCGTCTTGATCTTCTAATGTTGCAAGACCAGAAAATGTAGCAGGAGTATCTACACTTATAATATTACTAGATACTGGATTTATGCTTACTGTAAAATCTCCAGATCCATTGATGCCTAAACGTCTAATATTAAAAGAAGCATCGGGTGTAGTTGTATCAATAAATAGAGAAGAAGTATCAGATAATGTTGCAAAATTATTAGTCATTTTTGCAGCTGTAAGATTCAAGAACATCATCTCTCTAGCAATATCTTCAATTTGATTTGAAGGCGGATAGAAAGAATTATTTATTTCAGGTGTAAATGCAAATATCTTGTCATGCGTTCCTACCGTACCATACATAAAATCATCACTATCTCCAGAGAAAGGAGAATCTCTTAATGCGTTATAACCATTTAATGATGTTAGTTCAGCTCCTATTCCTTGATATAGTGCATCATCAGGCGTTGCTACATCTGCATAACCAAATGGGTAGTATAATAATCTTCCGAACGAGTGATTATTTAATGCAATTACAAAATTGTGTTGCTCGACAAACCATTTGATAGCTTGGTTTTCTACTTCAGAAAATGCAGAAGGGCCGTGATATACTTCAGAACCTGGATTATTTGAAGCGCCTGGTCCTCCCCAAGAACCATTATTTGGATCACCATTAATGTGGTAATCATAGTTACGATTGTTATCTACTCCATTACCATTTTTTCTATTCTTACGCCAGAATCCTTGCCCATTTGTAGGATCCAATACTTGATTGTATAAATATCCATCAGGATTTACAACAGGAACAAAATAAAGTTCTGTGTTATTTACGATACTCTGTACTTCAGCATCAGTTTCATAGTTTTCTAATAAATACCACATATAGAAAATTAACTCTGATAATGTAGCAAATTCTCGAGCGTGATGAATACCCGTATAGAGTATTTGTGCTTCCCCTTCATTAGTCTCATTAGGGTTATCACTTATTTTAACCCATTCTATTCTATTGTCTCCTATAGATGGTGTCACAGAGTTGTCAGCTTGTCCTTCAGTTAAGAAATCACTTATTCCATCTCTGGCAGTAATTAAATTAGGGTATAGGTCATGCATATCATCTAATTCATCTAGAAATTCTTGATATGTCATATATCCGCCTAAAGATCCTAAATTGAAGTTATCTGGAGTAGGGTAGACTGCACCTGTATCTTCACTACAGCTTGCATTTCTCTGTAGAGGAGTGTTTAATCTATTTTGTTCTGCAGCATGTGCTCTTATATCCTCAATAAGTACTTCTACTTGAAAACCATTTATACGAGCACGTTCTAATTCACTAACAGAAAAATCTGAAATGATGAAGTGATCTTTCTTCTTAATTCCATGATCAGCTGGAATATCAAGCTGTTGTAATCTAAATAGGTCACTATCTTGATTAAAAGATATTTTAGCACGTTGGTATGTTTCTAGTTTTTCTTGAGCAGATATAGCAAAAAAAGAAAGTAAGAATATAATCAAGTAAATATTTTTCATTAATCAAGGAGGTTTTATTGTAGTATAGTATAAAAACAATTTAATAGTAGGATTTCCTACCTAGAAATTACATTTTCTAACTATTTTTTTCAATCCATTCACGAGCATTTACAAATGCTTCTATCCACGGTGATACTTCATCATGCTTTCCATCTATATAATGTGCCCAGTTCCAAGGAAATATTGAGCGCTCTATATGTGGCATAGTTACTAAGTGTCTACCCGTTATATCACAAAGCATTGCAGTATCATAATCAGAACCATTAGGGTTTGCTGGATAATTTGCATACTCATATTTAGCTACTATTTTATAATGCCACTCTTCCATAGGGAGGTTAAATTTCCCTTCTCCATGACTTATCCATACACCCATTGTTGTGCCTATTAAGGTAGACATCATGATACTATTTGTATTTCCTATGGTAACACTTGTAAAACTACTTTCGTGTTTTTTGGAATCATTATAAGTCATTTTAGCAAGTCTTTCATGTTCAGGATTGATGAGATCTAGTTCTAAGAATAATTGACATCCATTACAAATCCCGATAGACATTGTATTTTCTCTAGCAAAAAAGTTTTTTAAAGCTTTATTTGCTTTTTCATTATATAAGAAAGCTCCAGCCCAACCTTTTGCAGATCCTAGTACATCACTATTAGAAAAACCACCAACAGCACCTATAAATTGAATATCTTCCAATGTTTCTCTTCCAGATATTAAATCTGTCATATGAACGTCTTTTACATCAAAACCAGCTAGATACATAGCATTTGCCATTTCTCTTTCAGAATTACTCCCTTTCTCTCTTAAAATAGCCGCTTTTGGACGAGGTTTGCTAGCATCTATTTGAGGAAGCTTTCCTGTAAAATGACCTGGGAATATATATCTTAAAGGTTGTAGTTTATAATTATCAAAACGCTCTTTAGCAAGATTATTTGCTGTTTGTTTACTGTCTAATAGATAAGACGTTTTATACCAAGTATCTCTTAAAGAAGAAACAGTAAGTCCAAGTTCTACACCGTGATTTTTAATTTCTAATGTATCTGAGTGTGTCACTGATCCAATTTTTGAAAATGGAATTCCTTGCTCAGAGAGTATGCTTTCTACGGAGTCATCTTTGGCTTGAAATACTACTCCAGCGTTTTCAGCAAACAATACTTTGATAAGATCTTGCTCTCCTAAATCGGAAAGATCTATAGTTGCGCCTAATTCAGTATCTGCAAAACACATTTCTAATAAGGTGGTGATAAGTCCTCCACTAGCCACGTCATGTCCTGCCAAAATCAAATCATTTTTAATAAGATATTGTAAGGTATTAAACGCTTTCGCGAAAGCGGAATCATCTATAATAGAAGGTGCCTCATTACCGATGGTTTTACATACTTGTGCAAAACTAGATCCGCCTAATTTATAGGTGTCTTGAGACATATTTATATAATAAATATTTCCTCTGGTTTTTTTAAGAACAGGCTCTACAACTTTATTGATATTATTACAGCTTCCAGCAGCAGAGATAACAACAGTTCCTGGTGCAATTACATCTCCATCAGGATACTTTTGTTTCATAGAAAGGCTATCCTTTCCAGTAGGCACATTGATACCTAAATTTATTGCAAAGTCAGAAATAGCTTGTACTGCTTTATATAAACGAGCATCTTCACCTTCGTTTTTACAAGGCCACATCCAATTTGCAGATAGACTCACAGATTTTAAATTATCAGTAAGTGGTGCCCATACAATATTGGTTAAAGCTTCTGCAATACTATTTTTACTTCCAGCTACAGGATCGATAAGCCCGCTTACGGGAGAGTGTCCTATAGAAGTAGCAATACCTTCAGTGCTTTTATAATCTAGTGCCATAACTCCTACATTATTAAGAGGGAGTTGTATAGGACCAGCACATTGTTGTTTTGCGACACGACCTCCTACGCAACGGTCTACTTTATTAGTAAGCCAATCTTTACAAGCCACAGCTTCTAATTGTAGTACTTGTTCTAGATAATCATGAAAGTTTTCTAATTGATAGGTCGGGTTTTTATATGCGCGATCAATCGTTGTATCAGTCATTACTGTTTTAGGAGAACTACCAAACATGTCTTCTAATGCAAGATTCATTGGAGATTCCCCAGTAGTTTTACTCACAAAAGCAAAACGATGATCATTGGTAACATTTCCTACTTCGTACATTGGTGAACGCTCACGTTCAGAAATACGCTTAAGTGTTTCCATGTCTTTTTCACCAATCACAAGTCCCATGCGTTCTTGTGATTCATTACCAATAATTTCTTTGGCAGAGAGTGTTTTATCACCTACAGGAAGTTGATCCAAATCTATATGACCTCCAGTTTCTTCTACAAGTTCAGAAAGGCAATTTAAGTGGCCTCCAGCTCCATGATCATGTATAGAAACAATAGGGTTTTCTTCACTTTCTACAAGGCCTCGTATGGCATTTGCAGCACGTTTTTGCATTTCTGGATTAGAACGTTGTATGGCATTTAATTCAATACCAGAGCTAAAAGCACCAGTATCTGCAGATGATACTGCAGCACCTCCCATACCAATACGGTAGTTTTCTCCTCCTAAGATGACTATTTTGTCACCATTGTTAGGAGTGTCTTTAAGGGCTTGATCTTTTTTTCCATAACCTATTCCACCAGCTTGCATAATTACTTTATCGTATCCTAACCTACGTCCTTCTTCTTCATGTTCAAAGGTGAGTACTGATCCTGTAATTAAGGGTTGTCCAAATTTATTTCCAAAGTCTGATGCTCCATTAGAAGCTTTAATCAGTAAATCTATTGGATTTTGGTATAGCCATTTTCTAGCGGGCATATTTTGTTCCCAAGGTCTATCTTCCAGTAGTCTTGAATATGGCGTCATATATACTGCTGTGCCTGCTAGTGGTAAAGATCCTTTCCCTCCTGCAAGTCGATCTCTAATTTCACCTCCAGATCCTGTAGCAGCTCCATTAAAAGGCTCAACTGTTGTTGGGAAATTATGGGTTTCCGCTTTAAGCGAAATGACACTGTCAAATTCTGTTTCTTGATAGAAATCTGGCTTATCGGCAGTTTTTGGTGCAAATTGCGTAACCCGAGGTCCTTCAGTAAATGCTACATTATCTTTATAAGCAGATACGATAGTATTCGGATTTTCTGCAGACGTTTTTTTAATAAGTTTAAACAAAGAAGAGGGCATTTCTTTTCCATCTATCACAAAGGTTCCATTAAAAATCTTGTGACGACAGTGTTCTGAGTTTACTTGACTAAATCCAAAAACTTCCGAATCTGTAAGTTTTCTACCTATTTTTTTGGATACTTCTTCCAAATAAACAACTTCTTCTTCACTTAAAGCGAGTCCTTCTTGTTCATTATACGTTCTAATATCATCAAGCTCAATAATAGGTTCTGGTTCTATGTCAAAAGTGAAAATATCTTGACTAAGTACAGTGTATTTTTGAGAAATCATGGGATCAAAAGAAGTATCATCCTCTGTAGAGGAAGAAAACTTTTCTATACGAATGATGTTTTTAATCCCCATATTTTGAGTGATTTCAACAGCATTTGTACTCCATGGTGTTATCATTGTTGCTCTTGGTCCAATAAAAAAAGCGTCTATTGTGGACGCTTCTATCTTAGGTTGATTGCCAAAAAGCCACACTAGCTTTTGGCTATCTTCTTGAGTTAAATCTTGATTACTTTGAACTGCAAATACAGTTTCTTTTGGATTTCCGAAGAAGTAAATCATACAGGTAAGTATGTGATGTTATTTAAAGGCGCAAATTTACATTTTTTAAGCAAAATACACACGATGAATAACGCATAGGTTGTATATATTATAAACAGATTTTTTTGATGCCTGTTAATATGTATGTATTTGTGATGATTTGAATTAATTAGATTCAATATGTATAATACACGTTTACAGGTAGGAAATTGTATCTTTAAATTGTTTTAAAGTAAAGAAATCAACCATTATATGAGAAAACAATTATTTTTTATTGCAATCTTCTTTCTAAGTATAGGGATGTTTGCACAAGAGACCAATGGACCTAGTCAGGTTTCTCAAGCTGTTTTTAAAGGGAAGACACAAGCACTTAGAGATCTTCCAACTGCGCAAAATCATGACTTTGGCGTAGATGAACTTATTATTGTACCCAACCGTTATGAAGGCTCTTTTGATAATTTAGTAGAAGGTCAGTCTGATCCTGAAGCTACAATACAAAGAGAAATGGGACCATTATTAGCACCAGATGCTATTGAAGCTAATTTTATAGGAATAGGTGCAACAGGGTTTGTTCCTCCTGATCCTACAGGAGCAGTAGGACCTAATCATTATGTGCAAGCTGTTAACTCTTCTATTGCAATTTTTTCGAAAGATGGTGATTTAGAGGTTGGTCCTGTAGCCTTAGGAACTTTTTTAGGAAACCCTTCTAATAGTGGAGATCCAATAGTTTTATATGATCAACTAGCCGATAGGTGGTTAGTGAGCGAGTTTGGACAGGGAGCAAATTCTTTATTAATTGCTATTTCAGAGACTTCAGATCCTGCGGGAGCATATAACCTTTATGAAATTCTTAATGGGCAATTTGAAGATTATCCACATTACTCTATATGGCCAGATGGCTATTATCTTACTACCAATGGTAATGGTGGTGGTGGTGGATTTAACCCAAGAGAAGTTTTTGTATTGGAGCGTGATGCTATGCTAGCTGGAGATCCAGATGCACAAATAGTAGGACTTAATCTTACAGGACAATTTGCAAATCCAACTACTATTTTTAGCGCTGCATCTGCAAACCTAACAGGTTTTGCAACACCAGAAAACTCACCAGGTTTTTTCGTGTATTTACAGGATGATTCATGGAATGGAAATATAGATACAGATCAATTGTTGATTTGGGAGGCTGTTATTGATTGGGATGATATTGGAAACTCTACGATCTCTGCAAACCCACAAGAAATACCTGTAGATGCATTTGATTCGTTATTTGCTGCTTTTGGAGTTGGAGAAATTGATCAGCCAGGAACTGCTCAAGAATTAGCAGGTCAAGGTGGTATCATATCTTATATGGCAAATTACAGAGTTTTTGAAGATCATAATTCTTGGTTAATTACATTTAATGTAGATGTGGATGGAAATGATACATCAGGGATTAGATGGATAGAACTTCGAAATACAGATGCAGATGATACATGGACATTATTTCAAGAAGGAACGTTTGCGCCAGATGATGGAAATAGTCGTTTTATGAGTAGTGCTGCTATGGATGCTCAAGGTAACATAGGACTTGCTTATAATATTGGTAGTGGTGATATGCCTGTTGGTATTCGTCATACAGGTCGATTTGCTTCAGATCCTTTAGGACAAATGACAGTAGAAGAAAATGTGATATTTGATGGACCAGGCGTACAAACGAATTCAAATCGTTTTGGAGATTATGCGCATATGACATTAGATCCAAATGAATTTACATTTTGGCATACGAGTCAGTATTTTTCATCAAATAATGTTTGGGCTACACGAATTGCTTCTTTTAGACTTTCAGATGGATTTGCTACAGATGTAGGTGTAAACGGTTTTATATCTCCAGAGACTGGTGATCTTACCGATTCAGAAACTGTAGAAATTATTATAAGAAACTTTGGGACAGATGATCAATCTAATATTCCTTTAGAATTAAGATTAGATGGCGCTCTTATTGCTAACGAAACATTTACAGGAACTATACCTGGTGGAGAATCTGTAAATTATATGTTTACAGCTACATTAGATTTAAATATAGAAGGTCAAACGTATGTAATTTCAGCCAATACATTATTAGATGGAGATCAACAACCTGTAAATGATGACGCATCTATTGAAGTAACACATTTATTGGCAGATGATTTAGGTGTAAGTGCTATTACGTCACCTACTTCAGGTATGTTAGGAGTAGAAGACGTAACTGTAGATATTACTAATTTTGGAGGAGTTGCACAATCTAATTTTGAGGTTCAATATATCTTAGATGCAGAAGCTCCAGTAGTAGAAACATTTACAGGAAACGTTCCAGCAAACTCTACAGTGAGCTATACATTTACAACACAAGCAGATGTCACAGTAGCTGGAAATCATACGATTGTTGCAAGAACAAATTTAGCTGGAGATCAAGATCCATCTAATGATGAGACAAGTATTGAATTATTAAATATCTGTATGCCTATGGCTACTCAAGGTTGTAATATAGATGGAATCAAGCAATTTGTATTAAATACTATTAATGCTGATGATGGTGGGAATGGTTGTAATACAGAACCTGAAGGAGGACCTCAAGGATATGCAAATAGAACAGACTTATCTACTACATTGAGTAATGTAGATGGTCAAAATGAGTACATATTACAAGCACAGCAAAACTGGCCAGGTGGCCCTGGTGTAGAAGCTTTATCTGTCTGGATTGATTTTAATGATAATGGTGATTTTGAAGATTCAGAACAACTCATTGCTGGAGAATTTTTCCAACAAGTAGGAGTTCTTGAAGATTTTACTTTGACTATACCTGTTGGATCGCCATTAGGAAGTCATATCTTAAGAGCAAAAGCGATAGATACATCTGCTGCAGGTGATATCAATGAAGCATGTTCTAGTTTTTCTTTTGGAGAAGTTCAAGATTATACAGTGATTATTGATGATACATTAGGAGTAGATGATATTGCATTTGCAAATTCAGAATTTATAATTTCGACTTTAGACAATGAGAAATTTGACGTGCAATTAACTTCAGTAGTAGATGGAACTATATTTATTGGTGTTTATAATTCACTAGGACAACAATTAAAATATAAACCAGTACAAAGAGAAGGAAATACATTTAATGTGGCGTTAGATATGTCTAATGTAGCTTCTGGTGTTTATTTTGTTAAAATGATGACTACAGGTTCAAGTCGATTTATAACAAAAAAGATTTTAGTGAAATAGAATTAGAGTTACACAACAAAAAATGCGGGCAATGCCCGCATTTTTTGTTGTGTAAACTTTTTAAAACAAGGTGTTTAAGGTGAAATAAGGTGTTTGGTGCCTGAAATCGTAATAGATATAAATATATTATGTATATAGGTAGGAAAATGCATATCTTAGTTGTTCTTAAACTAAGAAAACTACACTTTATGAAAAAAACTATCTTACTTGCGTTGGCATTATTTGCCACGCTTAACTTGTTTGCTCAAGATGCTGCGGCACCTGAGTCAATTGGACAAGGAACTTTCCTTGGCAAAACGATACCCTTACGCGACTTTCCTGTTATTTCAGAAGCACATGAAGGTAAGTCCGATTTAAGAATTGTACCTAATAATTTTCCTGTAAATGGATATGAAGTCGAAAATGCACTTCCTTTAGATGGAGACCCTTTAAGGCAATCTGCAATTAATAACGCTGCTACTGCTGCATTTCAGCAGAGAGCTAGTTGTAATAATGGCGAAAACTTTGTTGGAATTACTGCTGCAGAAGGAGGAGCGCTTCCACCAGATCCATCAGGAGCTGTTGGACCGAATCACTATGTAAATGCTGTAAATGTAGTGGTTAAAATTTTTGATAAATCTGGTAATGTACTTGCTGGACCTACCTCTTTAGGTAACTTTATTGGTGATGGTCAAAATAGCGGAGATCCAATTATTATGTATGATCAACTTGCAGATCGTTGGTTTGTGAGTCAATTTAATCTTTCAAATAATGGACTAGCGATTGCTGTTTCTGAAACACCAGATCCCACAGGCGCTTATTTCTTATATGAATTTCCATTAAGTTCTTTTCCAGATTATCCTCATTATGCTGTTTGGCATGATGCATATTATATGACAGCTAATAAATCAGGACAAAATATATTTGCTCTTGAAAGAGATGTTATGCTTGCAGGAGGAGCAGACCCACAAATTTTAGGGTTTACATTACCAGGTGTGATTAATAATCCGAATACAGTATTTAGTCCTGAACCAGCATACCTTACAGGAACAGACTTTGATCCTTCTAGTCCAGGATATATCACGTATTTACAGGATGATGGTTGGGGAGCAGCTTTTGATCATTTAAAAGTTTGGGAACTTGATATTGATTTTGTTACACCAGGAAATTCTTCAGTATCAGCACCACTTGAAATCCCTGTAGCTCCTTTTGATTCTTTTCTAGCTCCTTTTGGTGCTGGTGAATTGCAACAGCCTGGAGCAGCACAACGTATTGACATGATTACGGGAGTAATTTCTTATGCTGCTCATTATAGATCGTTTGCAGATCATAATTCTTGGCTAGTTACTTTTAATGTTGATGTAGAAGGTGATAATTCTACAGCAGGAGTTCGTTGGATTGAATTAAGAGATTCTGATACCGATGATTGGGACGTTTATCAAGAAGGAACATATGCACCAGCAGACGGAAATAGTCGTTTTATGGGAAGTGGAGCTATAGATGAGCAAGGTAATATTGGTCTAGCTTTTAATGTTGGAGGACCAGATACACCAGTAGGAATAGCATACACAGGAAGATATCAAGATGATCCATTAGGAGAAATGACCATTCCTGAAGAGACTATTGTAGATGGAGTAGGTGTACAAACAACTACCAATAGATTTGGTGATTATTCACAATTATCAATGGATCCAGATAATTTTACTTTCTGGCATACTGCAGAGTATTTCGCTTCTAATAATTCATGGGTAACTCGTGTTGCATCATTTAACCTTTCAAATGGATTAGATTTAGATGCTGGTTCAGGTATGATTTTATCTCCATCTGATGGCGCATTAACTACTACAGAGACTGTAGAGGTACAGGTAAGAAACTTTGGAATTCAAGAAATTTCAAATGTTCCTATATCTTTAAGTCTTGATGGGACAGTAGTTGCCAATGAAGTTGTAGCAGGACCTATTGCTCCAGGAGCTTCAGTAACGTATACATTTACACAAACTTTAGATTTATCGGTAGAAGGACAAGAATATAGTATTACAGTTTGTACTTCACTAGCTGGTGATGAGTTTGATTGTAATGATTGTATGACAAAAGAAGTAAAGCATTTATCAATGGATGATGTAGGTGTTGTTGCTATTGTAGCTCCAGAGACTGGAGAAAACCTTACAGATGCTGAAGATGTAATCATTACCATACAAAATTTTGGATCTGCAGATCAAACTGGTTTTGAAGTATCTTTTGATTTAGATGGAGCGGTTACAACAGAAACATTTACAGGAACTATCTCTTCTGGAGAAACCGTTGATTATACATTTGCTCAAACTATAGATGTATCTGGATTCCAAGAGTATAATCTTTGTGCATCTACAAACCTTACTGGTGATTCAGACACTTCTAATGACACTACCTGTGTAACAATAACAAATACTATTTGTCAACCAACATCTAATTGTGCTGGATTTGATGACGGTGTTACAGAATTTGCATTAGCAGATCAAGATATTACTACAAACTGTGGAAATTCTCCAGATGGATACAGTGATGATACAGATATCGTATTTAATTTTGCACTAGATAGTAACCCGTTTGAAGGGGTGTTACAGATGGGATTCAATGATTCTGTATTTGCACTATGGATAGATTTTAATGATAATAATATTTTTGAAACTGAAGAATTAGTAGCAAATGAATTTGTTGCTTCTGCAAACACAGATTTTGCATTTACAGTTGATTTTGAAAATATCCCTGCAGTAACAGCGGGAGAACACAGAATGAGACTTAGAGGTGAAGATGAAAGTACAGCTGGAGATGTATTAGATCCTTGTGGAGATTTACAATTTGGTAGAACTAATGATTATACTGCAAACATCACTGGAACATTAAGCGCAGAAGAGCAAGCTATTGATGATGGAGGACTCGTTGTAAGTACATTAGATAATAATATTTTTGATATTAATTTCACAACAAGTTTTGATGATCGTTTGTTTATAGCTGTTTATAATACACTTGGACAACAGCTTAAATACAAACCAATTGCTAAGACTAGCACTGGATTTGGAATGACATTAGACATGAGTGCTATGGCATCAGGAGTATACATTATTCGTTTAGGAAGTCAAAATCCTCAAACTTATAGAACAGCACGAATTATTGTAAAATAAAACGTGTATTTATATATAAGAAAAGCGGGCCATAGCCCGCTTTTTTATTTTTATATAGATAAAAATCTATTATTTAATAATAAGTTTTTGAGTAATTCCTTGCGTTTGAACAAGGTAAAGTCCCTTTTTAAAATTAGAAGTATTTACAATAGAAGACATCGTAACATCAGATGTTGTTTCTAATACTAACTTCCCAGTAATATCATAAATAGCAATTGCTTGTAATGGTTGTGTCGTCGTTATTGATACAGATGCACTTGCTGGGTTTGGATACATTTCTAAACTAGGTATAGAAAACTCATCAGTACTTAAAAGATCAAAAGGATCTTCTGCGGGGGGACCTCCCCAAATTAAAGTTGCAAAACTTGGGTTGTCTATAAAAGGATTACGACTACCATATTCAATTTCTAACTGAGGGTTACGTTGTTGTTCAACTTCAGAAACAGGATCTTCTACATTCCAATTTAAGAATACTTGCAACATATCTGTATCTCCTTGTGTAGACCCTATCCCTGTAAATTCAGGAAGACATTGCTCTCCATATCGTACATACATATACATAATAATACGAGCTACATCCCCTTTCCATTCATCTCCAGGATACCAATTTCCAGAATTTACGTCTCCAGAATTTCCAGATCCATTATCAAATTTTTTAGAACCTCTATTTCCATTACGTTGCACATCACTTGGGCGTAAATTATGAGGGTCGGCTACAATTCCAGTAGCACTGTTTACAGCATCTCCCATAGGAGGTTCAGATCTACTTCTTGGGAATACATGTTCGCGATTATATTCACAAGGATCGCCTCCAAAATTATCACTATCTCTAGTTCTATCTGTAGTGCAATCACCATCTGTATCATTAAAACCATATACTAACAGGACATCATTACTGTTAGTTGGGTCAACATCTGTAATTAAAAATGAATCTCTTACATCTCCATACGTATAATCTTCGTTAAAAACAGATAGTTTTAATTGTAATTCTAAATATAAATCTAACCCAGTAAGTGAAAGATCTACATCGTCATAATATGGTTGTTGTGCATGAAGTTGTATTGCACAGATTGTTGTAAATAATAGTATTATTCTTTTCATTTTTTCATTTTTTTTACGCTTTTCGCGAAAGCAAAGCCATATAGAATCCATCATATCCAGTTTTAGCTGGACTTATTTTTTCGTCTTTAACTAGTGTAAAATTTGTTCCCTCTTCAGTGGCTAAAAAGGCTTTAATTTGTTCTTGATTTTCTTTAGGGAGTATAGAGCAAGTAGCATATACCATTTTACCTCCTGGCTTTACCATTTTGCTATAAGATGCTAGAAGTGATGCTTGACGGTCTACTACTTTTTGTACAAAATCTGGTTGAAGCTTCCATTTAAGATCAGGACTTCTCTTAATGGTACCTAACCCTGTACATGGTGCATCTATTAACACTCTATCTGCTTTTCCATATAATTTTTTAAACACTTTTGTGCTATCAATCACACGTGTTTCTATATTATGAGCACCGGCACGTTTAGCACGTCTTTTTAACTCTTTAAGCTTTCCTTCATAGATATCCATAGCAATGACTTGCCCTTTATTTTCCATAAGAGCCGCTAGATGAAGTGTTTTTCCTCCAGCTCCAGCACAGGTATCTACAACACGCATTCCAGGCGTTACATCTAGATAACGAGCCACTCTTTGTGAAGAAGCATCTTGCACTTCAAAAAAACCGTTTTTAAATGCTTGCGATGTAAATACGTTTTTACGCTCTAGTAATTGAACCGCATCTGGATAGGCATCTACCAGTTTAGTATCTATATCTTGATCGGCTAGAATATTTCTTAATTCTTTAGGAGTCGTCTTAAGGCTATTAGCTCTTAAAACAACAGGCGCTTGCTGGTTAAGCGCAGCAAGTTCCTTATCCCACTGTTTTCCTAATGCTTCTTCTCCCACACTATCCATCCAATCTGGAATAGATTCTCTGAACTTTCTAATTTTAGATAATTCATCAAACTTTCCTTTAATACGTCTTGTAGGTACAGGTTCTATTTGTTTCCAATCAGGAATTGTGATTCCTCTTAAAGTTGCCCATACAGCAAAAAGCCTAAAAAGGTTAGGTCTAGAGTAGGGAGCTTTTACTTCGGCAATTTCAGAGTATAAGCGTTTCCAGCGTACAATATCATATACAGTTTCTGCTATAAACCCTCGATCACGAGCACCCCAGCGTTTATCAAATTTGAGTACTTGTTTTAATACTTTGTCTGCTTGCTTTTCTTCATTAAAAATAAGATTTAAAGCATCTACAGCAGCAAAAACAAGATTGCGATGTAATTTCATAATTTCTATTATGGTGCAAAGGTATTGCTTCTTCTATTAATAGTTCTATTTTTGATAAAATTTAAACCATGCGAATCATCATTTTTATATTCATTATTTCTTGTTGTTCTTGTGCAAAAAAAGAAGCTACCGTTATTTTTTCTCCTATTTCTAACGTAACAGTGGAAGAGATTTATTCTGATTCTACAAGCATTAGAGCTGTAGAGGTGTCTAATAAAGAAGTGCTTTTTGCAGGAAGTAATGGCAAGTATGGTTATTTTGAAATAAATACAGAAACTGTAACAAAAGGTTCAACTATTATTCCTGCTTATTTTAAATCAAAGAATAGCGGAGTGATAGATTTTTTAGATAAAAAACCAGCGTTTAGATCATTAGCAAATACAAAAGATGCTTTTTTTGTGCTAAGTATAGATAATCCTGCATTATTATATCAAATACATAAAACAACTGGAAAAATTGATTTAGTGTATATAGAACAAGTAGAAGGTGTTTTTTATGATGCAATGACCTTTTGGAATGATCAGGAGGGAATCGCTATGGGTGATCCAGTAGATGGTTGTTTATCAATTATTATCACAAGAGATGGTGGAGCGACATGGCAAAAGAAAGATTGTAGTTCAATACCAGCAACTGTTGCTGGTGAAGCTGCTTTCGCGGCAAGCGATACAAATATTAAAGTGATAGATGATCATACTTGGATTGTAACTGGAGGAATAAAGTCACGTATTTTATATAGCTCTGATAAAGGGAAAACATGGCAATTATATGAAACTCCTATACAACAAGGAACGGCAACTTCAGGAGCCTATACCATGGACTTTTATGATGCTTATACTGGGATTATATATGGAGGTGATTATACACAACCCGAGGGCGTTATTTCAAATATAGCGATTACTAAAGATGGTGGAAAAAGCTGGACAACTACCGCAGATAATGCAAATCAAGGATATAAAAGTTGCGTACAGTATGTTCCTAATAGTAAAGGAAAAGAGCTCATAGCTCTTGGTTTTACAGGGGTTTCCTATTCACAAGATGGAGGAAATCATTGGAAAGAGGTTTCTAAAGAAGCGCTTTTAAGCTTCCGATTCTTAAATGATAGTGTTGCATATGCAGGTGGAAGAAATAAGCTTGTTAAACTCACATTCCACCGTTAGAGCGATTGCCAAACTTCCCTCTTCTTTTTCTTATCTGATCAAAAAGAACACGTTTAAAATCTTCTTCGGCTTTTAATAGTGTCAGGATTTTTTTTGATGATATGATATCTTTAAGTTGTGTTATAAGACGTTCTTTTTCATTTAATTTATCTTGTGAAAGCTTAGATAATGTATTAAGAGCAGTTTTACTTTCTTCTTCTGATAACTGATCAAAATTATTTTTAAGATCACTTAAGAGCTTGCGCTCTTGACGCCTTAAATTTTCCATATTACTTTCATGGGTATTGTAAACAGGCCAAAAAGCTTGTGCTTCTTCGGAAGAAAGGGCAACGCGTTCAGTAATATGAGCTATTTTTAAAGCCTTTACTTTTTCTTTATTTGGTCTTTGAGCATTTGCGAATGTTGTAAATGCTAAGAGTACGATTATAATTATTTTTTTCATGGTATTTTATTGAATCATTAGATCGTATGGATCTGTTGTTATATCAAGGTATTCTAGTACCTCTGTGTCTTCTAATTGTATATTATCCGATAAATCATCTAGTTCATCATCGGTTAGTAATTCACCTAGTTCATAGTCAGATATTAAATAATTATCTGTTTCTAAGTATGAAGCTATTGTATCACTTTCTAAATCTTCAAACGGTGTTATTGTATTTGGCGATCTTAATAGGAATACCAATATAATAATAGCAGCAACACTTGCAACTGCATACATCCATTTAGTTTTAAATAATGAAACCACTTTTGTTGTTTCTTGAACTTGTGATGTAACCTTTTCTGTAAAAGTTGAAAAATAACCTTCGGGTACTATAAAACCAGAAGTCTTTTTTGTACCCACAATTTCTTCAAATTCTATTTGAACCTCTAATCGTTCTTGAAAATCTATAAAATAGTCTTCGGGAACTTGGTAATCCGTATTTTTTGGTATGTCTTTATTTGTGTCCATTCCTGATTATTATTTTACAAACTATGTGTTTTTAAATACGTAGTAATTTTTTTGGTTGCAATGTGATATGAACTTTTTAATGCTCCTACTGATGTATCCATAATGTCACTCATTTCATCATAGGTAATATCTTCAAAATACTTCATCCTAAAAACTGCTTGTTGTTTTTCAGGAAGCGTTTGAATGGCTCTTTGCAATTTGATTTGAATTTGATCCCCTTCAAAATAGGGATCACTTTCTAAAGAGTCTATAAGTCTTTCTTGTAAAGCTTCACTAGATATTTGATATTGTTTTGCTCTTTTGTTTAAAAATGTAATGGCTTCATTGGTAGCGATTCTATACAGCCAAGTATATAATTTACTATCACCTTTAAATGAATGAATACTGCGGTGTACTTTTATAAAAACATTTTGTAAAACATCATCTGTATCTTCATGATTCTTTACCATTTGCCGAATATGCCAATAGAGACGTTCTTGGTATTGTTGTACCAAGGTATTAAAAGCAACACGATTTGGTTGCCTTTTTAAGTCCTCTATAAGTTGACTTTCTACTATTTGGGTTTCTATCACGATACTTTGACTCTTTTTTTTTGAAAAAGTTTAATCTTAAAATAATATTAATTTTTCACTGGAAATGAACGAGTTATGGATACTACGTTATTTAAAACATCGATAAAATGCATATTTTTTCGGATAAAGTGCATATTTTTCTTTGTTTTTTAAAAAACTCATATTATATTTGAACCATCATTGAACGATGATCGACCTACTGAAACCCCAAATTCATATGTTGATTTTATTTTGATATGTTTTTTGATACCGCGAGCCCCAAATGTGGTATCTATAAAACTTATAACTTAACCTGAAAAAAGCTACTTTTTTAAAAGTAGCTTTTTTTTATTGAAAAGATTGCATAGCAACTAAGTTGTTATAGACTCCTTTTTTGTCCAATAGTTCTTGATGTTTTCCTTGCTCTACAATAGCTCCTTTTTGCATCACTATAATTTGATCTGCATTTTGGATTGTTGATAAACGATGTGCTATTACGATAGAGGTTCTATTTTGCATCATGTTTTCTAGTGCTTTTTGGACTATACGTTCACTTTCTGTATCGAGTGCAGAGGTTGCCTCGTCCAGAATCATAATAGGCGGATTTTTTAATACAGCTCTAGCAATAGATAGACGTTGTTTCTGACCTCCACTTAATTTGCCTCCACCGTCACCTATATTGGTATTTATACCTTCAGGTAATTCTTTAACAAACTCCCATGCATTAGCGGTTTTTAAGGCTTCTATAATTTCTTGATCTGTAGCATCCTCCTTACCAAGGTTTACATTCTTTTTAATACTATCATTAAAAAGAATAGCATCTTGAGTTACTAAGCCCATTTGCTCACGAAGTGACTTCTTAGTTATTTCTTTAATAGGAACACCATCTAACTTAATAGTCCCTTTATGCACATCATAAAAACGGGTAACCAAGTTTGCAATGGTACTTTTACCAGAACCAGACTGTCCAACAAGAGCTATGGTTTGCCCTTTAGGAACTTTTAGTGAAAAATTATCTAAAACTGTTTCTTGATCATATTTAAAAGAAATATTTTCTATAGAAATCTCTTTAGAAAATAGTGGTGCTGTTATCGCATTTGGTGCGTCTTGTATTTCAGATTCTGTTTCAATAATTTCTAAAATCCTTGCTGCAGCAGCATCTCCTTTTTTTACAGAATAGCTTGCCTTTGCAATGGCCTTTGCAGGTGTAAGTATTTGATAAGCAAGTCCCATATAGGCAATAAATGTAGCTCCATTTAATCCAGAATCTACGTTTAAAACCATATTACCTCCATACCATAACAATGTACCAATAACTGTGATACCTAAAAATTCACTCACAGGAGACGCTAAGTTTTGTCTATGTGTTAAGGCATTGCTATAGTCTTTAAAGCGCTCTGTAGAAGTTTCAAATTTTTCTTGTAACCGATCTTCGGCACTAAAACCTTTTATTATTTTTAAGTTGGCAAGTGTTTCTTCTACAAGTGATAAAAAATACCCTTGCTCCGTTTGTACTTGATTTGACTTCTTTTTGAGTGTTTTTCCTATACGAGAGATTATAAAACCAGCTACAGGAATAAAAATAAATACAAATAAAGTAAGCTTTGCACTTATAAAGATCATACTACCTATTGCAAAAATGATATTAAGCGGCTCTCTTACAAAAAGCTCTAGTATAGATAAGAAAGAGTGTTGTACTTCTAAAACATCTGATGTAATTCTTGCGATAGTATCACCTTTGCGTTTTTCTGAATAAAAACTAAGATTTAAGTTTAAGATGCGTTTATACATCACATCTCTAATATCTTTTAAAACACCATTACGCAAGTAAGTAATAAAGAAATTGGCTAGATATCCAAAAAGGTTTTTAAGGAAGAATACTACTATTACAATTCCTACCATGATTCCTAATACATATACATCACCGTGCTCTTCTACTTTTGTATTTATAAAGTAGTTGAGGCTTTCTTCAAGATATTCTTTAGGAGAACATGCATCTTCATATGTGAGCTTTATAAACCTAGGCTGTACTTGTTTTAAAAGTACTGTAAGCATTGGTATTAGCGATATGAATGATAGCGTACCAAAAAGTGCGTATAGCGCATTAAAAATAATATTTAAAATTCCATATCTTTTATATGGAAGCGCAAAGCGCAGAATCTTCTTGAAATAATTCATAAGAATGTATATGCTTTCGCGAAAGCAAAATTAGTTTATACGCCTAACGCATTTTTTATGCCAGCTATACGATTATCTAGTTGTGCTGAAATTGTGTCATAACTATCTAGATCATGTAATGGTGCTTGAACACTAATGTAAAACTTTACTTTTGGTTCAGTACCACTAGGTCTAGCAGCAATTTTACTTCCATCTTCTGTGTAATAAATAAGTACGTTAGAAGCTGGTATATCAATAGATTCTGTAGCTCCTGTCATACTATTTGTTGCTGTTTGAGATTGATAATCTTCTACACGTACAACCTTACTGCCATTAATCTCTTTCATAGGGTTTTCACGCAAATTAAGTAGCATCTGTTTAATTTCGGCTGCGCCAGATTGTCCTTTTTTAACTAGAGATATCAGAGATTCCTTGTAAAAACCATGTTGTATATACAGGTCTTTTAGTTTTTGATATAATGTTTTTTGGTGCGCTTTTGCTCTAGCAGCTATAGTACAGGCTAGTAATGTAGAAGTAACAGCATCTTTATCTCTTACAAAATCCCCTACCATATACCCAAAACTCTCTTCACCACCTCCAATAAAATATTGCTCAGGAAAATCCTGAATCATCTTGGCAATCCATTTAAAACCAGTAAGGCCTATTTTACACTCTACATTATAAGATTGTGCTAAAACATCCATCATAGGTGTAGATACAATGGTTGATCCTACAAATGGGTTGTCCTGCTGGTTTTTGCTTTCGCGAAAGCGTTCTAATAAATAATCAGTCATTAAGATCATGGTCTGATTTCCATTGAGAATCGCTAGTTTACCATCGTCTCCTCGTACAGCAATTCCTAGTCGATCACAATCAGGATCGGTTCCAATAACGATATCTGCATTTTTCTCTTCTCCTAACGTAAGGGCCATTTGAAGTGCCGATGATTCTTCGGGGTTTGGAGAGTCTACTGTAGGGAAGTTTCCGTCGGGAACTGCTTGTTCTTCTACAATATGAAGGTTTGTAAATCCAGCTTGTTTTAAAGTATCTGGCACAAGTGTTATAGAAGTTCCATGTAAAGATGTAAAGACAATAGAAAGCTCTTCTTTTTGACTTGATGTCACATTTGATGTTACATTGGCAACACTAGCATCTATAAATGCTTTATCTACTTCTTTATCAATATATGTAATACGGTCTGCTTGCTCTTGAAATTGAATATCTTTAAAATCTAAGCTTTCTATTTCTTGGATAATTTCTTTATCCTGTGGCGGTACTAGTTGTCCTCCATCTACCCAATATACTTTATAACCATTATACTCCGGTGGATTGTGACTTGCAGTAAGTACAATACCACACTGGCAATCTAAATGTTTTACGGCAAAACTTAGTTCTGGAGTAGGACGTAAGTCTGAAAATAAGAACACATCTATTCCATTAGCAGAAAAGACATCGGCTACTACCTTTGCAAGTTCTTTACTATTATGTCTACAATCATAGGCAATAGCAACTTTTATAGGTGTTTCTGGAAATGTTTTTTTAAGGTAATTTGAAAGTCCTTGCGTATTTTTTCCTAATGTATATTTATTGATTCTATTGGTACCTGGTCCCATCACACCACGCATTCCTCCTGTACCAAATTCCAGATTTTTATAGAAACTGTCTTCTAGTTCTTCAGGGTTATAGGCAATAGTGTCTTTTATGGCATCTTGTGTTTCTGTATCAAAAGTGTCAGTTAACCAAGCGTTTGCTTTTTCGAGAATCTCAGGTTTGTGGTAAATCATTTTTTAGCGTAAAGATTATACTACAAAAATACGTTTTTGTGTTAATTTTTATCGGTAATTACTATTTTATACTTATTATCGAAGATATTTGAATAATTACAAGACTCAAACAACTACACAAATCCAACCGAAACTTTGAAACAATTAGTTGCTATTATAGTTTTCACACTAGTCTCATTTCAAGTATTAGCTCAAAGAGATGCAGCAAATTGGTATTTTGGAAATTTTGCTGGATTAGATTTTAACTCAGGTATTCCTGTACCAATAGAAGATGGAGCATTAGATACTACAGAGGGATGCTCTGCAATTTCAGATAAAGATACAGGAGAAATTCTTTTTTATACAGAAGGCACTACCGTTTGGAATAGGAATAACGATGTGATGGCTAATGGGACGAATTTATTAGGGAGTTTATCATCTACACAATCTGCTGTGATTATTCCATTACCGGGCAGTGATACTATTTTTTATATCATTACTACTGATGAGGTTCAAGCTTATCAAAATACTGGAATGGGAAATGGAATTAACTATTCTATTGTTTCTATGTTAGGCGATGGTGGACTAGGAGAAGTCATAGAAAAGAATACAAACTTATTAGTAGAAGGTTCAGAAAAAATCTCTGTTGTCGAAACAGCCGACGGGGTTAATTATTGGGTAGTTACACATTTTCAAGACACATTTTATTCATATCTATTAGATGCTACAGGAATTGATACAACACCAGTAATTTCTACTATTGGTCCAAATATTGATGACTTTGAGAATTTTAGAGGTGCTATGAAAATTGCTCCTAATGGTTCTAAACTAGCAATTTCACATTGTCTGTTTCAACCTAGCTTAGGCGGGCTTGCTTATTTATATGATTTTGATAATGAAACAGGCATTGTAAGTAATCAATCACTGATTAGTGATGAACTTGTATACTATGGAGTTGAATTTTCATCAGATTCATCTAAATTATATTTTAGTGGAAAAACTATAGATGATTTAGGGCAATCTGATCGTATTGTGATTGAGCAATATGATTTAAATGCGCCATCAATTATAGGTTCAAGATATAATGTACTAGATCTTGAGAACGGATTATTAAGTGATCTCGCAGGGGGATTACAAATCGCCATGAATAGGAAAATCTATCATGCACTTCCTGGTATGAATATATCCGTAATTAATAATCCGAAATTAGTAGGCCCTTCAGTTAATTTTAGTCAAAATTCTGTAGACTTAGGATTTAGAAGTAGTTCCTTTGGGTTGCCACAGTATATCCAGTCTTTTTTCGAATCTTTTATTACAATAGATCATATTTGCGAGAATGACGAAACTACTTTTACAGTAGATCCTAATGCAAATGTAACGACTGCTTCATGGGATTTTGGAGACCCTGCCAGTGGAGCAGATAATACCTCTACTGCTATTAATCCTACTCATAGTTTTACAGAAGCTGGATTATATACCGTTACAGTTACGTTTGAATTTACTGACCGCGTTCCAAAAACCTTTGTAGAGTTTGTACAAATTATACCTCTATTAGACCTTCCAGAAGATATTACTTTTACACAATGTGACATTGATGGAGTAGATGACGGACGGAGTGTATTTAACTTAGTTGACTTTGCTAATGCCGAATTTGAAACCAATAATTTATTGTACAGGTTTTATAATTCCTTAGAAGATGCTCAATTGGATGAGAATCCTATTTTGAGCCCTACCACCTATTTAAATGATTTTAATGGAGAGATAGTATACCTAGTGATAGGGGATGATCAGTCTTGTAATAATATCATAGAAGTAACACTTGATGTCTCTGTAAACCCTTCGGGTACTGATTTTACGTACCAGTTGTGTGATATATTATTGAGTAAGCAAGACGTTTGGGCTGCTTTACAAAATTTGGGAAGTGAAATACTTCAAAATTACGCTGATGATTCTACAGTAGCGTTTTACTTAACATTAGATGATGTTGTTATACAAGTGAATCAATTAGATTTGGGTTCGGTACCACACTCGATAATTGCATTAGATTTTTTAAGTGTCTATTATATCGTGTCAAATAGTGCAGATTGTCTTGCAGTAGGGGAGGTGACTTTTGATGTTTTATTAGGAGTTGAAGAAGAGAACAAAGAAATAAATTTTTGTACTTCTGATGGAGGAGTCGCATTAGTGACAGATGATCAATATGCTTCATACCAATGGTCTACAGGAGAAACAACGCCTAGTATTATTGTAGACGAAGCCGGTAGTTACAATGTAGGAGTTGAAAGCTTTGGAGGTTGTACAGGTAATATACAGTTTAATGTTACTGAAACAGAAATATTTGAAATTAGTATTGAGGTTTCAGATTTCCAACAATACAATTCTATAACAGTAACCCCTAGTAATACATCTATAGATTTATTGTATTCTATAGATGGAGGAGTGACTACTCAAATGAATGGTAATTTTACCAATCTAGTTCCTAAATATTACAATCTAGTAGTAAGAGATTTGGATGGTTGTAATGAGTATAATGAAATCATTTTAATACGAGGGGCTCCTCGTTATTTCACTCCTAATAATGATGGGGTTCATGATGTTTGGCATGTCAACCAAGCAATTAATTATCAAGGCTTAGAAGTAACCATATTTGATAGATTTGGAAAACTACTCTATGCAATGGATTATAATGATAGGGGGTGGGATGGTACCTATAAAGGGATCTTAATGCCTACCAGTGCCTATTGGTATCGTATCAATTATGAAGGAGCAGAGTATTATGGACACTTTACCTTGATAAGGCGTTAGTGTATTTAATACGTCTTATATCGTCTCTTTAATTTGATAACGTTCTTTATCCTTAGAAGATCTTTGTAGAAGTTCTCCTATAAAACCAGCTATAAATAACTGAACTCCTATAAGCATTGCTACTAAGGCAATGTAAAATTGTGGTCTATCTGTAATTAAACGACCAGTTGGATTTATAAAGAGTTTGTCTATTCCTAAGTAAAGAGAAAAACAAAATCCAATAAAAAACATAAACACGCCTAATGCTCCAAATAGATGCATAGGGCGTTTAGCAAATCTAGATAGAAACCAAATGGTTAATAAATCTAAGAAACCATTAATAAAACGTTCCATTCCAAATTTTGTAGTACCATATTTACGTGCTTGGTGTTGTACTACTTTTTCTCCAATAGCAGAGAAACCAGCATTTTTAGCTAATACGGGAATATAACGATGCATTTCTCCATATACATCTACCGTTTTTATTACTTCTTTTTTATATGCCTTAAGCCCGCAATTAAAATCGTGTAATTTCAAACCACTGGTTTGGCGTGCGGCCGCATTAAATAATTTGCTAGGTAAGTTTTTTGCGATTACAGAATCATATCGCTTTTTTTTCCATCCAGAAACCAAATCATATCCTTCTTCTGTGATCATGCGATACAGCTCAGGAATCTCTTCAGGATTATCTTGTAAATCTGCATCCATGGTGATAATCACATCACCTTCTGCCGCTGCAAACCCAGCGTGTAAAGCTTGTGACTTTCCATAGTTTTTACTGAACCGAATGGCTTTTACATGTGTATGCTTTCGCGAAAGCGTATATATTTCATCCCACGATTGATCGTTGCTACCATCATCAATAAATAGGATTTCATATGAAAAACCATTGGCTTCCAGTACTTCTGAAAGCCAATGGTGTAATTCTTTTATAGATTCTTGCTCATTGAGCAAAGGGATGACAACAGATAGTTGCATTTAGTCTTCTTTTTTCTTTTTCATGGTTAGTGCAGCAATAAGCCCTATAACACTTAAAAATATTAAAATAAAAGCATAACGGGTAAGGGTAGACCCTAAAGAATTTTGATTCTGATTTTGGGCATCTTCAAGTGCCTTTTCAATTTCCGATTCAGGAGCGCCAAAATTTCGCATTAGGTCTTCTGCCTGAGCTATACCTTCTTGTTTTAGAAACTCAGCCGTTTCTGGATCTACAAAGTTAAAAAGAACATATAGAAATAACGTAGGAATTAATAGTCCAATAGCTACAGGAATAAAATAAGCGGTAAAGGCTTCTTTAAAGGTTAAGTATCCACCATTTATTGCTTTTGCTTTTGCTGTAGATACAAAACCGAGTATAATTAACCCTAACAAAATTATAAGACCTAAAGTGAAGCTATTTAATAAAGTGGCATCAACAAGGTATAATATTACATATAGTAATGTTAATGCAGCTCCTGCGATGAGTCCATAATTTAACGATGATGATTTCATTGATTTACTCATTTCTTTAAAATGTTGGTTATAGTTACATTTGTGTACAAAGATACCAAAACGTTACATTGTACTCTTAAAATTAATAAAATCGATTTTTTAAAGTATTTTTTATGTTTTTATATTTGTAAATTATTTATTTATATGTAAATTTGCACCTCGAAAAATCGAGCATTAATAATAGAGTAACGAGATGAAACAAGGTATACACCCAGAAAATTATAGATTAGTTGCATTTAAAGACATGTCAAATGATGAAGTGTTTTTAACAAAATCTGCTGCGGACACTAAAGAAACGATTGAAGTTGATGGAACGGAGTATCCACTTATCAAACTAGAAATTTCTAGAACTTCTCATCCTTACTATACTGGAAAAGCTAAATTAGTTGATACAGCTGGTCGTATAGATAAATTCAAAAACAAATACGCTAAGTTTAAAAAATAAGCTTTCGTATTATATTATATAATAGAAAAGCCTTCCTTTTTTAGGAAGGCTTTTTTAGTTACTATTATAGCATGTTGTATATACTGCTATTAGTTTTTACTATTCCTATGGTATTATTTTATAACCATCAGATAGTATCTTTGTAGTACTTAATACATATTATTATGTCAGATATATTAGAAGCGCTTCAATGGCGATATGCCACTAAAAAATTTGATGCAGGTCGTTACTTAACCACTGAGAAAATAGCAGTTGTTAAAAATGCATTTAACCTTACGGCTTCTAGTTTTGGATTACAGCCTGTAAAATTACTTGTTATTCAGGATCAGAAATTACAAGATGATCTAGTTTCCATATCAATGGATCAACAACAGGTAGCAGATGCTTCTCATGTACTTGTTTTTTGTATTGAAAAGAATATTGATAAGGAGTATATCAAAGCTTATTTTGATAATGTAAAAAAGACTAGAAATACTCCAGATGAAATTTTACAACCATTTAGAGAGTACCTCTTTGGACATTTTAAAAAGGAATCTCCAGAGGCTATAGAAAACTGGGCAACAAAACAAGCATATTTAGCAATGGGTAACTTACTTACTATATGTGCTATAGAAAAAATAGATGCTTGTCCTATGGAAGGATTTAATTCTGAAAGCTATGATGAGCTCTTAGGGCTTTCTGAAAAAGGACTTTCATCAGTATTAGTAATGCCTATTGGGTATCGCGCAGAAGATGATATGTTTGCTGATTTTAAAAAAGTGAGAAAGACACTATCTGATGCAGTGATTGAATTTTAAATGAAATATTGACAATATTTTGGCAAGATTATTGTTATTTTCAATAAGAGAAATGAAACAGATGGTTATGATGTTTGTTGATTTCCTATAAAATTTTAAATTTGTTAGTGTAATAATCTTATCATGAAGCGCTTATTATTTATTCTTTTTATTGCTATAGCTACTGTATCAAATGCACAAGAGGCAAATTGGATTACTGACTTTGATCAGGCTAAAAAAGTAGCTAAAAAAACAAACAAGCCTATTTTAATGTATTTTACTGGAAGTGACTGGTGCGGACCTTGTAAGATGCTTAAAAAAGATTTCTGGCAAAATCCTGAATTTTTAAAACAATCAAAAGATTTTGTATTGTTAGAAGTAGATGTTCCTTTTAGAGAAGACATTATTACACCAGAACAATTTAAAAAAAATAAAGAGCTTCAAAAAAAATACAATAAAGAAGGGGCTTTTCCTACTTTATTAGCACTGGATGCAAATGGTAAAATAAAAGAGCGTATTTCTGCATATAGTATGTTAAGGGATACAAGTGGTTATTTTGCATTTTTAGATAAAGCACGTGCAATTAGATAAATAGTTGTTATTTGCTGTACACTTCAACAGTGATCTTCGTTACTTTCTATAGACTTTTTAGAGGTAATCAATAGTTTTATTCAATCTATTATCTTGCGAATAAAGGATTTTTAATATGTTTTAAAATATATTACTAGTCATTTATAATCCTTTCGTTTATAATTTGCATATTGATGTGCGTAGTTTGATATTTGCGCATAAATGAAATAACCATGTCTAAAGTTGTCTTAATTACTGGTGCGTCTTCTGGAATAGGAAAAGCAATAGCTCATTATCTAGCTGATAAAGAGTATACGGTATATGGAACAAGCCGTAATCCTAAAACAGCTTTAGATGGAAAGGTGCGTATGATTTCTTTAGATGTTACTGATCAAGTATCTATTACAAATGCTGTTCACACGATCCTGAAAGAACAAAATCAAATAGATTATGTGATTAACAATGCAGGAATGGGGATTACGGGACCATTAGAAGAAACTCCAGATCATGAAGTGCGACGTGTTTTTGAAACCAATTATTTTGGAGCTTTAGAGGTCATAAAAGCGGTCTTACCTACTATGCGTAAACAACGTAGTGGTATGATCATTAATGTTACTTCAATAGCAGGATATATGGGATTGCCTTACAGAGGTATCTATAGCGCAACAAAAGGAGCATTAGGTATTACTACAGAAGCATATCGTATGGAACTTAAAGAGTTTAATGTCAAGATGACAACCGTGGCTCCCGGTGATTTTGCAACCAATATTGCAGCAGGTCGTTATCATGCACCCATTCTTGATGATTCTCCATATAAGGAAAACTACGGAAATACATTACGCTTAATGGATGAGCATGTAGAAGCAGGAATGGATACAAAAGTGATGGCTACAGTAATACACCGTATCATGCGTTCTAAAAACCCGAAAGTACATTATAGAGTAGGTTTCTTTATGCAGAAGTTTAGTATTGCACTGAAGAGAATATTGCCAGATACTTGGTATGAAAAATTGCTTTTAAACCATTATAAACTATAGATTGTGCATAAGTGTGAGATAAATTAAAACTACACTTATATTTTAGGATTGTTACTTTGCCTATTTTTGAAAAAAATAAAACAATAACACTCTATTCTATGAAATTTT
Source organism: Dokdonia pacifica (assembly GCF_900188275.1). GTDB lineage: Bacteria > Bacteroidota > Bacteroidia > Flavobacteriales > Flavobacteriaceae > Dokdonia > Dokdonia pacifica. The sequence continues at coordinate 326,574 of NZ_FZNY01000005.1, read as the reverse complement.
TTATTGATACGGCAAACCTTGCTCAAATTAAAGAAGCACAAGACCTTGGCGTGCTAGACGGTGTGACAACAAATCCTTCACTTATGGCAAAGGAAGGCATTACAGGTCGCGATAATATCTTAAAACATTATGTTGATATATGTAATATCGTTGATGGAGATGTTAGTGCAGAAGTTATTGCAACTGAGTATGATGCCATGGTTAAAGAAGGTGAGGAATTAGCAGCTTTACACGATCAAATTGTAGTGAAACTACCTATGATTAAAGACGGTGTAAAAGCGTGTAAATATTTTAGCGATAAAGGTATTCGTACCAATGTAACCCTTGTGTTTTCAGCAGGACAAGCAATACTTGCAGCAAAAGCTGGAGCAACGTATGTGTCTCCATTTATAGGACGTTTAGATGATATCTCTACAGATGGTCTTAATTTAATTGCAGAGATTCGTCATATCTATGATAACTATGCTTTTGAAACAGAAATCTTAGCAGCTTCTGTACGTCATACAATGCATGTTATTGATTGTGCAAAAATTGGCGCAGACGTAATGACAGGACCATTATCATCTATAGAAGGATTATTAAAACACCCTCTTACAGATATAGGACTTGCAAAATTTTTAGCAGATTATAAGAAAGGAAATAACTAAAACTATTTCTAATTTCATCATAAAAACAAAAGCCGATTCAATCATTTTGAATCGGCTTTTTTATGCTGTAAAATTATTATTTATTGATTCAGATAAGCTAGGAGTTCGTTCTCAAAATCAATACTATGTATATTAGCATGACTATTTAATATCTTTCCTTTACGATCAAGAACAATAGTTTTACTTAAACTATTAATCACTAGCGATTTTCTAGAATCTTTAACATTGTTAAATCTATATTCCATAGAAGGATTAAACTTATGCTGTTTCACATGCTTTATCCACTTGTCATTTTCATCATTTACATTTATTCCTATGAAATTAAATTCAGGATATTTTGATTGTAAATCTTTTACCTTTTTATGCGATTCTTCTAAATGCATGTGGTTGTAATAGGACCAGAAGTAAAGCACGGTAGGTTTCTGTATTCTACTTGAAAGTGTAACCATACGTTCTTCTGCATCTACAAGCATTAAGTCAGGAATAATATTTCCTGCCTCCATCTTTTTATGAGAATCATATAGTTTTTCTACATTCATCTTTACTTCAGGTGAAGTAATAGATGTCGTAACTAGTCTAAAAATTTCATTAACTCCTTTTTTGTCATTACTATTTTCAATAAACCTTCGCCCAGTTCTATATAAATTCATGTCTTTGAGCTCAGAATTTTCAATGTACTTATCAATGACTTTTATTTTATTGTAATTGTGTAAAAAAGATACGGTGTTATAAGATTGGTCTTGACAATACCCTTTATAGGCTTGGTGATCTAAAAAAGCATTCAAATAGCGTTGGTATGAATATAAATCTCTTAAATTGGAGTTATTTAGGTTTATGCTTTCGCGAAAGCTATAAAAGTCTGATGGCAACTCTTCTATAAAAGTGAGTTTGTCATTTTTCTTATAATGCGAAAATGGATAGCTTTCTTTACGACGGTAATTGTCATAATAAACAGATGCTTCGGCTATTTCTTTAAAACTCTCAGAAACATTATCATACTTTTCATAAAACTTACGTAATTTCTGTATGCGTATTTGGTGTATAGAGTCTAGTAAAGTCTGAAAGTCTTTAGGTTCTTTTTGATAATGATGTATGAATCCCTCATTTTCTTCTTCCCATTGTAAAAATAAATCGATCAAAAAACCACTACGTTCCGATCCTTTGCCCGAAAAGCTAAGAGATTCATCAAACTCTAGTGTATTTACACGTAACATAATACTGTCACCAGGTTCTATGTGTATTAATTGGTTTTCTCTATGCCAAAACCAATATAAACCAGGATCAAAATCTGTAAACTCATAAAAAAAACGATTATGTGCATCTAGCGGAATTGTATCTACGATTTTATCGTTTTTTTGAAGTAATATATAACTCCATTTAGGATTAATAATTTCTCCTCCTAGATAGGTGCCATCAGATTTATCTTTTTTAGAAGAGTCACAAGCACTTAACACAAATAGTGATATGAGAATGGGAATAATTCCTTTGATAGTTGTATGTAGTTGAGTGTGAATGATAACTATATATTTTACCGATTAACTTTCAAATGTAACTTTTACAAAGAAAAACTCTTGTTAATTAGAAGTTAAAACGCTTATCAGTTTGCCTAAAGTACAGCTTTTAATTTATATATATTGAATTGTAACTTGTTGCTATTTTGTTTTACTTATAGTTATGTATAAAATATCCTATCGTAATTTTTTTGTTTACCTTTTTAGGAGCTTCTGTACGTTTCATGGTTTTTTATTTACTTGATTATTTAAAAGGTGAAAAGCCTAAGCCACTTTCTCATTTTTCAAAAGGATTTCATCAAGTTCTTTATGATCTTCTCATAACATTATTTTGTTTTTTAGTTGCTTTCATTTTATTTGTAGCATTTGTAATAAGAGCAGATTCTTGATATTTATACTAGAATAGCGTCTTAGTATATATATTCTTCAATAAAATCAATGAATATCATCGTATACTTTTAAATCTACTTCACAATCTGTTTAATAATCGGTATTTTTGCAGGCTTAAAAATATAAATAGATATATACTATGCTTTCAGTTTCTAATTTATCGGTACAATTTGGGAAACGTGTTTTATTTGATGAAGTAAATACATCTTTTGTTTCTGGTAACTGTTATGGTATTATAGGTGCCAATGGTGCTGGGAAATCTACATTTCTTAAAATACTTTCTGGAAAACAAGACCCTACATCTGGACATGTACATTTAGAAGCAGGTAAACGTATGTCTGTTCTAGAACAAAATCATTATGCATATGATGAGTATAATGTTTTGGAAACTGTAGTTATGGGTAATAAACCTTTGTATACTATTAAAAAGGAAATAGATGCTTTATATGCAGATTACTCTGATGAAAATGCAGACCGTATAGGAGAATTGCAATTACAGTTTGATGAGATGAATGGTTGGAATGCAGATAGTGATGCGGCAGCGATGCTTTCTAATTTAGGAATAAAGGAAGAACTTCATTATACATTAATGGCAGATCTTGATGGAAAACAGCGCGTACGTGTCTTAATTGCTCAAGCATTATTTGGAAATCCTGATGTACTTATTATGGATGAGCCTACCAACGATTTGGATTATGAAACAATCAATTGGTTAGAGCATTTCTTGGCAAATTACGATAACTGTGTTATTGTAGTATCGCATGATAGACACTTTTTAGATGCTGTGTGTACACATATCTCAGATATAGATCATAGTAAGATCACACATTATAGTGGAAACTATACATTTTGGTATGAATCTTCTCAGTTAGCAGCAAGACAAAGAGCGCAACAAAACAAAAAAGCAGAAGAAAAGAAGAAAGAATTACAAGAATTTATTGCTCGTTTTAGTGCAAATGTTGCTAAATCTAAGCAAGCAACTTCTCGTAAAAAAATGATTGACAAATTAAATATTGAAGAGATTAAGCCTTCTAGTAGACGTTATCCGGGAATTATTTTTGATCGTGATCGTGAAGCAGGAGATCAGATATTTAATGCAAATGGACTAGCTTCCTCTGTTGATGGTGAAGTTTTATTTAAAAATATTGATATCAATCTTGCAAAAGGTGATAAAGCGGTATTATTCTCTAGAGATAGTAGAGCAACTTCAGCATTTTATGAGATTATTAATGGAAAAGAAAAAGCTGATAATGGTGATTTTTCTTGGGGAATTACCACAACACAATCCTACCTTCCTTTAGATAATTCTGAGTATTTCCAATCGGCAGAATTAAACCTAGTAGATTGGTTACGTCAATATGCACAAACTGAAGAAGAAAGAGAAGAAGTACATTTACGTGGCTTTTTAGGGAAAATGATTTTTAGTGGAGAAGAAGCTTTAAAAAAATCAAATGTACTTTCAGGAGGAGAGAAAGTACGTTGTATGATTAGTAAGATGATGATGAAGCGTGCTAATATATTGATGGTAGATGAGCCTACAAACCATTTAGATCTTGAATCAATTACTGCGTTTAATAATGCATTAAAAAACTTTAAGGGTACTGTAATGTTAACCACGCATGATCATGAGTTTGCGCAAACTGTAGGAAATAGAGTTATAGAGCTTACGCCAAAAGGTGTAATTGATCGCTACATGACATTTGATGAATATATGAGCGATGCTAAAATTAAAGAATTACGTACTAGTATGTATAACTAGTATTAGGTGTCTTTTTGTGTAAAATGCATGATAATTGCCAAACTACAAACTAGGAGAATAGCAGAACTAACAATTATCCGAAATGTAGAAAGTGTTCCGCCACTAAGTAAAGGTGAAAGTCTCCATGCAGAATATATGATAAGCCCAATATTTATAAATAAATTAAAAGGAGATCTACGATAGGTCTCTTTTTTTTGTTTTGATACAGTTTTAGTTATAGGAACAACAGGGTCTTTTTGTTGTGCAAGCTTTTCTAAATCTTCATCTGAGATGTTTTCAGTTTCTAGTTTTTCTGCAGTACTTGTAACAATATGTTTTGCTTTTAGAACATCTTTTTTATCTACAAATAATTTGACATCATTTGTATGTGCAGCCCCAAATCCACCTCTTAAGGCACTTTCTCCATCATCTCTTATAATACTTGTAATACCAGCTTCTTCTAGTACTAGTTTTATATGTTGTGTGGTAATTTGTGAACCGTGAAAAATCTGTTCGTATTGAGATTTTGGAAGAATATTCATTTAACGTGTTTTGTCGTATTTACTATTCCAAATAGCAGTATTAAAGTTTTTTCCTAATGCAAAGCCATAAAATAAAACAACAGCAGCAATAGACTTAAACATAAAAAAGAACACCATAATATATTGAGAAAAATTTTGCTCTTTAGTAAACAGACCATCTGGAATGAGTGCTGTTGCAAGTATACTTAATAGTATGATATAAACAATTAAATTTTCAAAAGATTTATAAGGCCACATTAATAATTTACGCAATGGGTGAAGGTCATTTCCCCATTTGTGAATCAAATAAAAATAACCATTTCCCATAGGAGCAAAAAGTAGAGGATCATCAGCTTTTTCAAGAACAAACATTTTTGAAGGAGCGATAATCTTAAAGTTGCTTATTGAGATACGGTGTTTGTTTTCTAAATACTTAATTTCATCTATTGCGCTTTGTGGGTACTTACCTTTAAAATACTTAGTATCCAAAAATCGCAATCTATAATTGATACAAATTTTTTGAATTTGTTTACTGTGGAAGATTCTGTCCTTATCAAGCAAGTCAATGTCAAACGATGTCGATTCTTCGTTATGGACTCCTTTTAAAGTATCTATAATTCCCTTTTCGCGTAAGCGGTCTTCTTCAAAAATATGACGTACTTGTGCTAAAATATCGTCTCCTGTGCCTACTTTACTACGCTCTTTGAGTAATTTCTCTTGAATATTAGTTCTTTGAAGTAGCATATTCTTTTTCTTTTAAAGATACGCAGTTTTGAAATACATGTCAATATGGATACAGTTTGGAAACTAGTTTTCATAAACATTAAACAAAAAGCCCTGTTTTACATAAAACAGGGCTTTTGTATTTAATGTAGTATTATATTATCGTAAGCTCGCGCCTAATTCTTTTTCAAAACGGAATTGCAGCTTGTTCATTACCTTGTCAATTTGCTTGTCAGTAAGTGTTTTATTCTCATCTTGTAATAAGAAACTTACAGCATAACTTTTTTTGCCTTCTGGTAAATTCTTGCCTTCGTAAACATCAAATAACTGAATGTCTTTAAGTAATTGCTTTTCTGTTTGTTTTGCAATGGTATGAATTTCTTCAAATCGCGTTGATGTGTCTAGTAATAAAGCAAAATCTCTACGTACTGATGGGTATTTAGGGATAGGCTGAAATTTGATTTTATTTCGTTTTGCTACCTCTAATATATTATCCCAATTAAAATCTGCATAAAATACATCTTGTGACAAGTTAAACTTCTTAAGAATAGATTTTTTGATAAGACCATATTCTACAAGTTTTGTTTTTCCAAGTTGTATTCCAACAGCTTCAGAGAAAATATCATTTTTTACAGTAGCTGTTCTTCCTCTTGTGATACCAAGTCTATCTAATACTGATTTTACAATTCCTTTTAGGTAGAAAAAATCTGTAGTTTCAGAAGTGTGTTTCCAATGCTCTGAATGACGATTCCCTGTAACAAAAAGTGTAAGATGTTTGTTTTCTATTGTCCCTGACTCATAGCTATGATACGTTTTTCCATATTCAAAGAATTTAATGTCAGAACGTTTTCTATTGTTATTATATGAGATGGCTTCAAGCCCAGAAAAAAGCATAGACCTTCTGAGAATACTTAACTCTTGTCCTAAAGGATTAAGCATTATTACATTATTCTCTGCTTTTAGTAGGTCAGAATAATCAACATAACTAGGAGTTGTTAAACTATTAGCCATGATTTCATAAAAGCCCTGCGCGACAAGTTGATTTGCAACAGTGTCTTGTACTTTATGATCTTCAAATTTGGAAGAGTTCGCTATGGTAGCATTTAATTTATTTCCAAAATTGATGTTATTATAACCATATACTCGTAATACTTCTTCTATCACATCAGCTTCACGAGTAACGTCATTGCGGTAAGCAGGAATAGTCATTCCTAAGCCAGACTCTGTTACATTGTTGATCTTGATATCTAAAGACGATAAAATAGCTTTGATCTTTTCTCTTGGTAATTCTTCTCCAATAAGTTTTGCAGCATTTTCAAAGCTCAGGAATACTTGTTGATCTTCTATTTTTTTAGGATAAATATCTACAATTTCACTTGTGATTTCTCCACCAGCTACTTCTAATAATAAGACAGCTGCTCTCATGAGTGCGTAATCTGTAATATTAGGATCAATACCTCTTTCAAAACGGAAGGATGCATCTGTATTAAGTCCGTGGCGTTTTGCAGTTTTACGTATAGATACAGGATTGAAATAAGCGCTTTCTAGGAAGATTGCTGTTGTTCCTTCTGTAACTCCACTATCAATACCTCCAAAGACACCAGCAATACACATGGGTTTTTCTTCATCACATATCATGAGGTCTTCTTCGTGTAATTCACGTTCTACACCGTCAAGAGTGGTGAATTTTGTTCCTTTTTCTACAGTCTTAACTTCAATTTTATTGCCCTTTATTTTTGCAAGATCAAATGCATGAAGTGGTTGCCCTAATTCGTGTAATACATAATTAGTAACATCTACGATATTATTGATAGGAGTTAACCCTATAGCTTTTAAACGATGTTGGATCCATGCAGGAGACTCGGCTACTTTTAAACCGCTTATTACAACACCAGCATATCTAGGAGCACGCTCCCCATCTATAATGGAAACATCTACTTTGTTAAGTCTATTCTCAATCTTAAAAGACGAATTAGAAGGGGTGATAAGTTCAGGAGTAATATCTTGTTGTATTAAACCTGCGCGTAAATCACGAGCAGTTCCAAAATGACTCATTGCATCTGCGCGGTTAGGCGTAAGTCCAATTTCAAATACTTGGTCGTTTTCTATCTCAAATACATCGGCAGCAGGAGTTCCAGGAACTAGGCTTTGATCTAGAATCATAATCCCATCATGACTTTTTCCAAGACCTAGTTCGTCTTCGGCACAGATCATACCATGAGATTCTTCCCCTCTTATTTTTCCTTTTTTAATAGTCCAAGCTTCTCCTTCATCAGTATATAAAGTAGTACCTATAGTTGCAACAGGTACTTTCTGACCTTTAGCTACGTTTGGAGCACCACAAACTATTTGAACAGGAGTATCACCTCCTATATCAACAGTAGTTACTTTAAGTTTATCTGCATTGCTATGTTGCTCACAAGTAAGTACGTGACCAATAACAACACCTTCAAGTCCTCCCTTAACACTTTGGTAGGATTCTATACCTTCTACTTCAAGACCTAAATCTGTTAAGAGTTCTCCAGTCTTTTCTGCATCCCAATCTATCTTAATAAATTGCTTCAGCCAGTTATAGGATATTTTCATGAATTCTAAATACTAATTTAATAAGATGACAAAGATAGAATAAGATCATAAGCAGACAAAGAAGTCAAGAGACTATCTGGTATATATTTTCAACAATTTTTCAGAAAGAATTATAAACAATAAAATTACAGTTAACTATCTGTTTGTTATTGTTTTATGTGTTTTTTGTTAGTATTGTTGAGGTTATGTGTTATGCATGCATAGGAATAACAAGATTTTTCTAGTAGATTCGTGACGTAATGTAGAGGTAACAGTTTAATAATAAGAATCTTAGATTGTAATCTTTATTTTTGCAGAAGTACACTAACCAAACATAATTTTTTATGAAGAAATCATTACTAATGGTAGCACTGTTTTGTGTTACTGCCATTGCTTTTAGTCAAGTACCATCGTATTATGATGACGTAAATCTAACATTGCAGGGCACATCCTTGCAAAATGAATTATCAACGAAAGTCACGCAAACCCACACTACTTTTTTAAGCTATACCCCTGGAGTATGGCAAGCATTGCAAGCGGCAGATTTAGATCCTACCAATGCTAATAATGTATTGCTTATATATGGATATGACGATACCGATGGTAATACATTAACAGATAGATCTAGAGATAAAAACTTAAACGGAGGAAGTGCAGGAGAATGGAATAGAGAACATGCCTACCCACGATCTTTAGGAAACCCTAATTTAGGAAGTACAGGCCCAGGATCTGATGCACACCACATTCGCCCAAGTGATATTCAATTGAATTCCCAACGTAGTAATAGAAAGTATGCTGCAGGTTCTGGAAATGCAGGCGTAACGGCACAAGGTCATTTTTATCCAGGAGACGAATGGAAAGGCGATGTTGCTCGTATGATGTTATATATGTACATCCGTTATAATAGCCGTTGTTTGCCTTCTAATGTAGGGGTAGGAAATGCAGTAGCCAGTGACGCTAATATGATTGATCTATTCCTACAATGGAATGTAGAAGATCCTGTAAGTGCTTTTGAAGATACCCGTAATGACGTACTAGCAGGAATACAAGGAAATAGAAATCCTTTTATTGATAATCCAGTATTTGCAACTCAAATATGGGGAGGACCGCAAGCCGAAGATAGATTTGGAAACACAACAGGAAACCCAGGAAATGGAGATGCTGAAGCAACAGAGTTATTCTTTTCTGAATATATAGAAGGATCTTCATTTAATAAAGCCGTCGAAATTGCCAATTTTACAGGAACATCTGTAGCATTAGCTAATTACTCATTACGTAAACAAACCAATGGCGCAGGCAGCTGGAGCTCAGATTTTTCATTAAGTGGTTCTTTAAATAATGAAGCCGTTTTTGTCGTAGCTCATAGCTCTGCAAATACAGCCATTTTAAATGTGGCAAATACAACTACCACAAACACAGTAATCAGCTTTAACGGTAATGATGCAGTAGGCTTATTTAAAAATGGAGTCCTTATTGATATTATAGGAACGTTTAATGGAGGAAGTTCAAACTTTGCAAAAGACGTTATCCTTCGAAGAAAGCCAACAGTGTTATCGCCATCTACCACATATACCACATCAGAGTGGGATAGCTTTCCATCTAATACAACGAGTGATCTAGGATCTCATACAGTAGAGGGAAATACTCCAGCACCAGATACACAAGCACCCACAGCACCTTCTAATCTTACTGCATCTAATGTAGGAGAGACTTCGCTTTCATTATCATGGAATGCATCCTCAGATAATGTAGCAGTTACAGATTATGATGTATATAACGGAAATGCAGTTATTGCTACAACAGCAAATACTACGTATACAGTAACCGGTTTATCTGCAGGAACTACCTATACATTTAGCGTACGTGCAAAAGATGCAGCTTCTAATGTGTCCAGTGCGAGTAATTCAATAACCGTAACTACAGATGCGATTGTTTTAAATTACTGTAATGCGGGAGGTAATAATGTGAATTTTGAATATATTGATTTTGTAGGAATAGGAGGCATTTCTAATGCAACAGGTGCCAACGGAGGATATGGTGATTTTACAAATCAAACTGGAGTAATAGGATATGGATCAAACTCAATCGTATTAAGTATTGGTTTTTCAGGACAATCGTACACCGAAAATTGGGGTGTTTGGATTGATTTTAATCAAAATGGAACTTTTGATTCTTCTGAAAAAGTAGTGACAGGTTCTACGTCAAGTGCAGGAAATTTATCCTACACCTTTACAGTCCCTACAAGCGCTTTTGAAGGAACTACCAGAATGCGTGTGGCAATGAAGTGGAACGGGGTGCCAACCCCTTGTGAAACATTCTCTTATGGAGAAGTAGAAGATTATAATGTAACCATTGACTCCAATAGGAATGCGGTTGCAACTCCAGTACTTAAAACAGATGGAGTATTGAAATCTGAAATTGCAATTTATGATGTACAGTTTATACAAAAAGGTCAAGGACTGCATTTGCAAATGGCAGATAATAGAGTAGTAGATTATGCAGTATATACAGTATTAGGACAGCAAATAGCTCAAAATACATTTCGTAATACTACTACAATAAATGGATTACGTAAAGGAGTGTATTTCATCACCATTAATGATGGACAACGCACTATCCATAAAAAGTTTATAAAGAAGTAACAAAATTATTTAGAAATTATAAAATCGCTTAAAGATTCGTTTTTAAGCGATTTTTTTATACACTAGATTGCGTATATTGTAAGAAAACCTCCAACAGATAGACTTTAATACCTGCTATGAAAAAAATCTTCCTCATTGTAATACTATGCATATGTGCACTTTCGTGCGAAACTCAAACACCTACTTTAACTACTGGTTTTTGGAGAGCAACATTAGAAGTGCAGGACCAAAAAGAACTTCCTTTTATTTTTGAAGTAAAAGATAATGGGACATTGGTTATTCAAAATGCCGAAGAGCGCATCACGGTAGATGAAATTGAAATTAATGGGAATGCTATTCGTATTCAAACCCCCGTATTTGAAGGATATTTTCAAGGATCATTTAGTAAAGACGGAAAACAAATTACAGGAGATTTTATTAAGCCTAGCTTAGATAGAGTGGTTCCTTTTAAAATGGTATATGATGACGGAGTACGCTTTCGCGAAAGCGTAAAAAAACCTATAACCGATATTACAGGAAATTGGGAAACTGTGTTTAGTGAAAACGGACCAGAAGATACCTATATTGCTAAGGGGATATTCAAGCAAAATGGAAGTGAGGTAACAGGTACTTTTAGAACCACCACCGGTGATTATCGATTCTTAGAAGGAACGATAGACGGAGATCAATTACAACTTTCTACTTTTGATGGCGCACATGCGTTTCTATTTACAGCAACAGTTACTGATAGTACATTAGAAGGTCATTTTTATAGTGGAAATCATTGGAAAGAACCTTTTGTTTCAAAACGTAATGATAGTTATGAACTTCCCGATGCAAAGGACTTAACGTATATCAAAGAAGGATATGATGGACTAGCATTTACATTTCCAGAAGCAGATGGTACGATGGTATCGTTGAGTGATCAAGGTTATAAAAATAAAGTAGTACTCGTCCAGATATTAGGCTCTTGGTGCCCTAATTGCTTGGAAGAATCAAAATTTTATGCAAGGTATATTAAAGAAAACCCAAATCCTGATTTTGAAATCATAGGATTGGCTTTTGAATATGCGCCTACAGAAGAGAAAGCGTTTAAAAGTATACAGCGTTTAAAAGATCGACTGGATATCTCATATCCTATTTTACTGGCGCAATATGGAACCGAGGATAAGAAGTTGGCACAAGAAAAACTCCCCATGCTCAATCATATTATCTCATACCCTACGTCTATTTTTATAGATAAAAAAGGCAAAGTAAGACGTATCCATACAGGTTTTAATGGTGCAGCAACTGGTCAGAAATTTATAGATTTTAAAGAAGACTTTGATCAGTATGTTAAAAATCTACTGACGGAGTAGGTTTTAACAAGAGCATAACATTATCATAGGAGAAGGTCTTGTACTTTTAAAGTCTAAAAAACAACCTTACAATGAAAAATATACAACAATGGATTACCTTTTCGGTAATCTGCTTCCTTGTGTTTAGTATAGACGGTACGGCACAAATCAAAACACCAGCTACTAGTCAGAAAGCAACAGTGAGCCAAACGGTAGGAATTTCTGATATAAGTATTACTTATTCGAGACCTAGTGTACGCGGTCGTGAAATATGGGGGACACCTCTTGCACATTATGGTTTTCAAAATCTAGGTTTTGGAACATCAACAGCTGCACCTTGGCGTGCTGGTGCCGATGAAAATACAGTGATTACATTTACACATGACGCTACTGTAGAAGGAAAATCTATTAAAGCAGGTACTTATGGATTGCATGTGGCTCTTGCAGAAGATAATACAGCAACGATTGTATTTTCTAATAATTCATCATCTTGGGGAAGTTATTTTTATGACGAAAAGGAAGATGCACTGCGTGTAAAAGTAACAACAACAGCAATTCCACATACAGAATTACTTACCTATCAATTTACAGCAGTAGACGCCACTTCAGCTACAGTTGCATTACAATGGGAGAAAAAAGCCATTCCTTTTAAAATTGGTTTTGATGTGACTTCTATTGTTATGGATGATATCAGTAATAAATTGAGAGATCAAACTGGGTTTAACCGTCAAGCATGGGAAAATGCAGCGCAATATGCATTTAGAGCTGGAAATATGGAGAAAGCTTTAGAGTGGATTAATAGTGCACAAACTGGGTGGTTCTTTAGTCAAAAGACATTTGCAAATGCACAGATCAAATCGGCGATTTTAAATCAAATGGGAAAACCAAATGAAGCAATTGCAGAAATAGAAAGTGTATTAGATCAAGCGACAGCATTGGAAATGCATCAATATGGAAGACAACTTATTGCTAATGGAAATTTAGAAAAAGCAGAGAAAGCTTTTAAAGAAAATGCAAAGAAAAATAACAATGCTTGGCCTACACAATATGGTTTAGGAAGATATTACTCTGCAAAAGGAGATTATAAAACAGCTATCAAGTATCTTGAGAAGGCATTGGCTAATGCACCTAATGCAGGAGCTAAAGGAAATGTACAAGCAAACATAGATAAGCTTAGAAAAGGAGAAGATATCAATTAATTCTTTTCTCATATATCATTTTAAAAAAGCTCATTTCGATGAGCTTTTTTTGTGTTCTATCTATAAATTAAGCGGCTTTTTAAGTATCTTTCTAAAAAAAAGCTGATGAGGTATTTTATATATACCCTTGTGTTAAGCGCTGTTTTGCTATGCAGTTGCTCAGATACAGACGACTCTGCAGAAATACTTCCTGTGGATACCACTACTGATTTTCCAGATTTTTCCTTTTTTAATTTTTCAAATAGTACCGAGCTACTTCAATATCAGTTTAGAGCGTTTGAACAAATGGGATCCTATTCAAATATAGCTGCACTGGATGGTATTAACCCTAATATACAACGAGTAGAAGTAGCAGGGGAGGTGGTAGGCTTGTATTCGGGAAATATGGTATGGCTTAAAAATATCCGTAATGGTGCAGTATCTTCAGGAACCAATTTTTTTGAAGAATCAGATACAGAATTCCGTAGTTGGACTATTAATTCTGAACAAGAAGTATTTTCAGGGTATAATGATTCTGATGCGCTGGATAATTTTAGACTTCGTACCATAAGTCTAAATACCAGTGTGGTGTCTGATATCCAAATTGGCGCATTAAGCCAAAATAGTATTCCTGCATATCACAATGGAAGATTAGCTTTTTATGAGAATCAATCTACCACTTCAGGTGGACAACAGTCTACACTTGTCTTAGTAAATACAGATGAGACCTCCTTGATTGATCTAGAAGTATTGGAAGGTGTTCATATTTTTGGACTTGCTTTTGGCGATGCTAATGACTTCTACGTATTTCTAAGTAATAATTCATACATCCGTTATGATGCTATTACTTTTACACCATTAGAAAATGGGACTTCTTCTTTTGATCGTGTGCTAGACGGATCTGAATCGATTATAAATGGGCAATTGTTTTATACGTTTATGTTGCCAGAGCCTTCTGTTATTGAAGATTTACCGGCGGTATATGATATTGCTTCAGAAGAAACAACATTGGTAGATATTACGCCAGCATTGACAGTTCTTGCCGAAGAAAATGGATGGAGTAATTTAGAAAGAACAACGATGAATTATGCGGCTAGCCTTGAATCATGGCTTATTGGATATCGTTATACCGATAGTAATGGCGAAACACAAGGCGGTGTTGCCAAGTTTTCTAATGATGCAGCGCTTTTAACTAATCTCGAAGTGACAGATCACCCTTGGAATCTTGTGGTATTAGATTAGCTTATGTAGCTCCAGATATTCTTAAACTTGACCATTTGCGCATACATAAATCGTATGATTTGGTTTTCCGCTTTCGCGAAAGTGGGGTCATCCTTCACCACACCCCATGCGTAACTCCGAGCTACTTTTAGAATGTCATTATCCCGAATGATGTCTCCAATTTTAAGATGCAATACACCACTTTGTTGTGTACCTGTGATATCTCCAGGGCCTCTAAGCTTCAAATCGACTTCTGCAATCTCAAAACCATCATTGGTGCGTGTCATGGTCTCTAATCTCGTTTTAGAGTCGCTAGAGAGCTTAAAACTAGTCATAAGGATACAATAGCTCTGCTCGGCTCCTCGTCCCACACGACCACGTAATTGATGTAACTGACTCAATCCAAAACGCTCTGCACTTTCAATAATCATTACCGAAGCATTGGGAACATTTACGCCAACTTCAATCACCGTAGTAGCGACCATAATTTGTGTTTCGCCATTAATGAAGCGCTGCATTTCATAATCCTTGTCGGCAGGTTTCATCTTTCCATGAACGATAGAAATCTGAAAATCGGGTAGGGGAAACTCCCTCGAAATACTCTCATATCCATCCATCAAATCCTTGTAATCCATCGCTTCAGATTCTTGGATTAATGGGTACACAATATAGACCTGTCTTCCCTTCTTAATTTCGTCTCGAATAAAGGCAAAAACTTTGAGTCTATTTGCGTCATATCGATGTACTGTTTTTATGGATTTTCTACCCGGTGGAAGTTCGTCAATAATCGATACATCAAGGTCTCCATAAACGGTCATGGCAAGTGTACGCGGAATAGGTGTAGCAGTCATTACCAATACGTGTGGAGGGAATTCATTTTTATGCCATAATTTACTGCGTTGTTTTACACCAAAACGATGTTGTTCATCAATCACGGCAAGCCCTAAGTTTTTAAATTTTACCTTATCTTCGAGCAATGCATGTGTGCCAATAAGTATCTGTAATTCACCACTTTCGAGTTGTTCGTGAATAATTTTTCTACTTGAAGTTTTAGTTGATCCAGTTAATAATGAAATTCTGGTATTCAGTGGTTTACATAATTCTAATAATCCATTATAGTGTTGAACTGACAAAATTTCAGTTGGTGCCATTAAACAAGCTTGAAAACCGTTGTCAAGTGCGATTAACATTGACAATAGCGCTACAATTGTCTTCCCGGAACCTACATCTCCCTGTAAAAGCCGACTCATTTGTGCATTGGACCCCAAATCGTGACGAATTTCTTTCAATACTCTTTTTTGCGCTCCGGTTAATTCAAAGGGTAAATGGTTGTTGTAGAAGTTATTAAAGTTGTCTCCAATTTTTTCAAAAGGATACCCTTTTATTTTGGTTTTATGCATCCGATTTTTAAAGGCAAGTTGAAGTTGGATATAGAAAAATTCTTCAAATTTTAAGCGGTATTGCGCCCTTGCTAAATCTCCTTGTGATTGCGGAAAATGAATGTTTAATAAGGCCTCTCTTTTGGACATTAATTTTAAGGCTTCTACAATGGGTTTTGAAAGGCTCTCATAGAGGTGATTTTTTGCTTCTATAAAGAGCGTTTGCATCAATGCATTTACGACCTTATTTGTGATCCCTTTATTACTTAATTTTTCGGTGCTTGGATAGACCGGTTGCATCGCACTGCGTAAACTTTTTTTATGGTCTGCGAGCAATTCCATTTCAGGATGTGGCATCGAAAATTTCCCGTTGTAATAATTGGTTTTTCCAAAAATCACATAGGTCGTATTGAGTTTGATACTTTCACGAATCCACTTTTGACCTCTAAACCAAACGAGTTCCATAACCCCGCCATCATCTTTAAAAGTAGCGACGAGTCGTCTGCCTTTTCCTTCTACCATTTTCAGGCTCGTTACTTTTCCAATTACTTGCACATCGGCGCTATTGCGTTCTAATTCTGAAATAGTATAATACCGCGTTCGGTCTATGTATCGATTTGGAAATAAATGGATGAGGTCTTGATAGGTATGAATTCCCAATTCTGCACGTAACAAATCTGCCCTGTTTGGGCCAACGCCTTTTAAGTAGTCTATAGGTGTTTGAAGAAACGTGGGATTCATTAAAGCTAAGTTAAATGAAATTATACAGGATTTGAAAATTTTATTTAACCACTTTATGTTATAATAAACGTTGAGAATTATAGTATATGCTTTCGCGAAAGCGTATAATGAATGATTATCATACCACAACTTTTACTTAAAATGAGGGGTCACAGTTTCTCCTAACTCTTCTAAAACAGTGGCCACAGGTCTTGAGCCATATTTTAAATTAATGATCACATGATTCACACCATAGGATTCTAGCGCTTTTAGATGTTCGACGATATAGTCTGTTCCCGACTTAAAACCTAAATGAATAGCTTGTGGTGTGGTTGTGTTGTTTTCTAATACATCAAGATATAAAGATTGCATATAGGGTTTCCAGGGTTGCTGTTCCTTTTCTAAAGCTGTATTCCAGTTATATAAAGTTTGTTGTAAAAAACTGAAATTTCTAGGGTAATACAACCATCCATCTGCATGTTTGGCAATCCACTCTAAGGATTGTCCGGAGTGACCTGTTACCAGAAAAGGTGTTTGATGCGAACTTTTAGGAAGTAAGTCTATCGCACCATTGGTCGTTCCATAATACTCCGATGTATAGTTTGGAAAATCTCCTTGTAAAGCTTTTATGTAGGCAAAACTATCTCTAAAGAGTGCTCCTTTTTTCTGTATGTCCTGATGAAACGCGGGATACTCGATAGGGCGATCTCCAGAGGCTATGCCTAAAATGATTCTGCCTTTAGAAAGTATTTGTAAACTTGCTAATGATTTGGCAGTGTGTACAGGATGGCGAAGAGGTAAAATGATACTTCCCGTGGCTAATGCTATATCCTTGGTTTGATTCATGATATGCGTCATGTAAATCCAAGGGTCATAGATTTGCCCTGCATCGCCAAATTGCGGGTCATGAAATGGGACATCTCTAAACCATAGCGCTTTAAAACCTAACTCTTCCGCTCTTTTGGCAAGTTGTTCTTGATGTTCCATTTTTGGAATAGCGCCTGTATAGGATTCAATTGGGAAAACTAATCCTAAACTTAGCTTTCCTTTTTGTGCAATTTTTTGAAGTGTTTGCATAGTGCTTACTCGATCATAGAGATTTAAATGTTCTGTGGTAGTTGCTTATAATGATGCTAGAAATGTATCGGTTGTAGTAATGAGTTGTTGGATTTTTTCTTGATTTGTTGCATCTGGATGCGCATTGGAAAAGTGTCCTTTTTCATCCCCTTTATCATTATCAAAATAGGCGCCAGAGTTTTTGATGTATGCTTCTGTAATCGCTAAATCATACAGGATATTGGCTCCTTTATCGGCAGGAGACCAGTGTTGTCCATAGGCTTCATTTGCCATTTTGGTATTTAATAAGGAACCAGGGTTTACGGCAATGCTTGTTATGTTTTTATACGTCATTGCAAGATATGTATTCCACATAGTGAGCGCCAATTTACTTTGTGCATAGGCAGCTTGTGTTGTGATTTCTTCTTGCCCTACTAATGCGTTTAATGAAACAGGAGATTGTGCCGCTGAGCTTAGATTGACGATTCTGGGTTGTGTAGATTTTTCTAATAAGGGGATAAGTTGTTGAGTGAGGATGTATGGCGCAAAATAATTGACTGCAAATCTAATGTCTATGTCATCTTTACTTTTTGATATAGGACTCTTAAATATTCCAGCATTATTAATAAGTACATCTAGTTTTGGCACTTCATTTTGTATTTGAAGTATCATCGCATGCACACTGTTCAGATCTGAAAAGTCAGCTATAAAACCATGTACTTGTTTATTTTGGGAAATTGTCTTTATCTCAGAAATAGTTGCTGCTAGTTTATCTGCGTTTCTTCCATGTAGATATACCACATGTCCATTTGTGGCAAATTGAGTAGCGGCAAGCTTTCCTATACCGTCTGTGCTTCCTGTGATTAAAATTGTTTTACTCATGTTTGTTATGATAAACAAGCCTTCCTCTTTTAGTTAGGAAGGCTTTTGTTGTTTTATAATAGCGTAAATATTTCTTCTTCAGGAAGTCTGGATTTAGGGGTTTTGTTTGTGATATTAAAGTCACTTTCATCGCGATATCCAATAGCTATAACGGCAATGGATGTATATCCTTTTTCACGTAAGTGAAACTCTTCATCTAATGCTTTTAGATCTACGCCTTCCATGGGTAATGCATCAATGCCCATAGCGGCAACACCTAATAGGAAACTTCCCATATTTAAATAGACTTGTTTTTCCATCCAATGTTGAAAGTCTTTTACATCATAGCGATGAATGTCTGCAAAGATATTTCTAGCATCGTGCATGCCTTGTTTAATATCTTCATTAGGATAACGCCCATCTTTATCTTCTTGTGCTAATAAATGCTGCATATAGTCTTGATCAGCACTGGTTCTAGAACAAAATACAACTACATGCGAAGCATTCTTAATTTTAGGTTCGTTAAAATGAAAAAAACCTTCTGCACCTTTAGCAATACGTTCCTTTCCACTTTCATTGTCTGCAATGATAAAGTGCCAAGGTTGGATATTGGTACTAGAAGGACTCATTCTTAGTAATGATTTTAGGTGTTTAAAGTCTTCTTTTGATATTTTTTTAGATGGGTCAAAACTCTTTGTTGAGTATCTCCAATTCATTATTTTCGTGATATTCATGATGTACTATATTTTTTATAGTTGCAAAACTAAGTATAGTTGTATAACTTTGCAATAACGGTCAAAAATGATAGTAGGCTAATCCCTTATAAAACAAGGAAATTATGTATAAAATAAAAGGAAAGGAATACCCATGTTGTACTAGTATTACGATGGGTATTATAGGCGGTAAGTGGAAAACTGTGATTTTATTTCATTTGATAGATGGGCCTTTGCGTTACAATGAACTTCGTAAGCATATGCAAACAGTTACTGAGCGCACATTGAGTTTGCAATTAAAAACATTGGAGAAGGATGGAGTGATACGAAGAAAAGTATACACTACAAAGCCTCCGTTAAAGGTAGAATACTCTTTAACAGATTTTGGAGAAACCTTAATCCCGCTATTGAAAGCAGTAGCAGATTGGGGTGATTATGTAGTGGCTAATTATTCGGATTAATTCCCTTCAATTAAGTTTTTAAGATTATTTAAATTTTCATCTTCTTGTTTTCCCATTCCATCTGACATGAATGATAACATTGATTTTGCTATCATACTATTACCTGTCGTATTTGTTTTTGTGGTAATCACTGTTTTGCCACCTTGATCTTTAAAGAACATTTCATAATCTATATTCATAAAGTCCATAGTGAAGGACATGGCCATATGCTCATTTTCTTTGAAAGCGGTAATCGTTTCTTCCATGATCATTTCTGTTCCTTCTTCTTCAATATAGACTTTAGATACAGCTCCTAAAGTATTAGGGGTTCCACTTATAGGTTCTATCTTTTTAAATCCTCTAATCCATTTGGGTAAATTGGATTCATCAGACATCACTGCCCAAGATTCTTGTACAGGTTTATTTACGACAATTTCAGTTTCATAAGATATAGAAGGGGTGATCATTCCTTTTGCTATAAAAGCTATTCCAAGCACTAAAATAAGGATGATTAGATACTTTAAATATTTCATAATGAGTGATTTTGG
This sequence comes from Dokdonia pacifica, assembly GCF_900188275.1. GTDB lineage: Bacteria > Bacteroidota > Bacteroidia > Flavobacteriales > Flavobacteriaceae > Dokdonia > Dokdonia pacifica. Next base: position 306,405 of record NZ_FZNY01000005.1, on the reverse strand, counting down.
TTAGTTGAGTGTTGTTTTGTTCTATCATATCTACATAGATGATTTTTGTTTTCTAAGTAGATTTGACTTTACTAAAGTTACAAAACGTTTGGTAATTCTCTATTTTGAATATTTGTATGAGTAAAAGAATGCTCTCTTATAAGATTATTTTTTAATACGTTCTAATTCGGAAATACGTTGCCGATACATATCAAAAATCACATCAGGGTTCCAAGTATCTGTTTCTGTTTTTCCATGTCCATGAGAGATATAAGTGAGGAGTTTTTCATCTTTTGTATAAAACTCACAATTCCATGGTATTTGTAAAAAATGATTTTTTGGAATATAGTTCTCTGTTTCTTTAGCATACACTAAAGAGTGATTTTTCTCAAAATAAATTTCTTGATAATAGGTATCTTCTTTATACGATTCTATTTTTAAAATTCGATAGCCATTTTCTAATGTACAGATATTCCAAAACTCTATTTTTCCATGAGTGTCAGTAATAGCATCTACCTGATCATAACAATTTGCTTGTTTATTTTTAAACAGCTCCTTCACTTCAGATCTGATTTTTTTCTCCTTTTCACGATGTGTTTGCGCATGCGTAATACCCATACTAAAAATGAATAAAAGTGTTAAGAAGGTACTTTTCATAATGAGTATTTTGTTTTAGATATTTTATTGATACTAGAAATCGGGTTATTTAGATAAATTGCTATTTGAAAAATTTAGATATTATAGTGTCTAATGAATTGATTTTTTTTGGTTCGCTTAAGTAGGAATCCATTTTTTGATCTCCCATTTGTTGGATTTTATAGTTTGGAAGGTCTTCTTTAAACATAAGATATACAAAGGTATCAACAATACGTTCTTTATTGCCGTGGCTAAGTTTATGTTTTTGAACGATAGGATATTCCATTCCTATATGAGTAATTTCATGAATAATGGTGTTTGCTGGATTTTGATAATTCATAAAATCACCTTTTTTAGTAGTTAGTAAGGTGATTGTTCCTTCATCAGCATTATAACTCCCTCCAGTTCCATATAGAGTGAGTATAATTTTATAGGTTTTAAAAGTATTAAATTTCCAATCCCAATTCTTTTTCTTGCTCTCTATTTGATGAAGTAAAGAATTGATAAGTTGTTCTTGTTCCCGTATCTTTTTAATAGCGTGTATATAATGCCTTTTATCAAATATGTTAGTTTCTAAAAGGTTATAAATAATTTCAAAATCTTCATTACCAAAAGTTCCTTTTTTAGACTTCATAATTAATGAATCTATTTGTTGATCGTCAGGAAGATGTATGGTGTATCCTTGTTTTTCGAAGAATGTAATGTCATTTATTGTTCTCCAAATGGAAGTGGCTTCTTGTTGTATAGTTACTGGGAGAATTTCAATCTTTGAATCAACTTCTTGAGCATATAACGGTAGTCTTATCAAACTAAATAGCAATATAGATGTTGTGAGAACTATTTGTTTCATTGTATTTACGTTTTAAAAGTAGTATCGGTATTATAGACTACGAGGTAGCATTTATTTTCATCATTTTATAATTAAGACCTACAATCCAAGTTAGAACACAAACAAAAGTAATTTTTTGAATGAGTGGCAGGAGTTTTATCCAGTAATTACTGTAATAAATATAATTGTTTAGTACTAGTAATAGAATACATACTAAGCCACCTATTTTAAAAATAATCATTTTACTCTTATAAACTTCCCAAAGAATCCCTAAAACAGCAATGACTCCAAATGCGCTAGATATGATCGTTAAAAGATCATGATACTTTGTGAAAATAAAAACAGCTAGTAGCATCGCTATTCCTCCAAATAATGGAATGACACGTTTTAAAAATAGCGTAGTGGTTATTTTTTTTGCAAACTGTATGAAGAATAAGGCCAGACTAAAACAAAGAATAACCATTCCGGCAATTGCATATGGTCTTGCAGGATTTTGTTGCCCATTCATGGCTTTTTCATTCATTAAATTGCACCAATAATTATTGACCCAATCAAAACCAACAGTATCTGTAGCAGCTTGAGAGCCTCCTGGGTAGCGCGTTGTCGCATAAAAATAAATCCCTAAGAATATAAAAACACCTATACTTGATAGTATTTCAATGAAATGGATATGACTACTTCTTGCACTCAAATTGTAATATATATCTGTTTTTTACCAACTACTTTAGAGAGAATAAAATACTAGTACCTCCATCACAAAATAATCAATTCAATTAAACAATACTATTAGACACGGAAATGTTAGGATTTTGTTGTCTATACTACTTGTTTTTAAACAACTCAGCTTTTTTAATGTTGAATCCTGTATATTTTGTAGTATATCAGTATGTTATAAAAATTCTTGTGCTATAAAAAATCGCTCTTGTTGTAAAGATTTTGGTCTTTATGCTATTTTCTATGTAATCCTAATGTTGTGTTTCGATATTTGATGTGTTGTTAAGGAATTGACTGATATAAAGACGTTTATGCGTTTAAAATTCTTAATAACACTCCAAAATCATAATAACCTTTTAAAAACAATTATCATGGGAATCGTAAAATCCACTATTTATTCAACAACAGCAAAAGAAGCAATGACTCAATTAGAGTTTTCAACAGACTTTCAAGGAGAGACAGCAAGTGTAACCGTTAACTTTGTGAAAGCAGGTACTGTAGTCAATACGGAAACATACAAACTAGATGCAGATAATCTCATAAGTAAGGTGTCTCTATCTGCTCCAGATATGAATTCTGAAGGAACACTTACGTTAGCTACACATACAAATTCAGTTGTATTTTCTGGAGTTGGTATCTGGCAAGATGTAACCTCTTTTAGAGTAGAAAACGTTGCTATTGCTTACAGATAGAAAGTATATATAACATTTTAAAAAGAGAAGCTCTTTACAAGAGCTTCTCTTTTTTGGTTTTTATAGTTACGCTAAAGAAATTATTTAGTCTATCCAGAAATTTCCAATAGCATATGTTTTAGCTTTTCCACTAATGATGACACGATCTTCTTTATGTTCACAAAAGAGGTGTCCCATGCGTTCCGAAATTTGTTGTGCATGCAGCTTTTTTTTACGAAGTCTCGAAGCCCAAAAAGGAATTAATGAGCAGTGTGCCGAGCCAGTTACGGGATCTTCTAAAATAGATGCTTGTGGAGTAAAAAACCTCGAAACAAAGTCACAATGGTCACCCATAGCTGTTACAACTACACCACCTGGATCAAGATTGATCTGATCAAAGAGATGTCTTTCAATTTTAATATTTCTAATTTCTGTTTCGTTTTTATATACTAAAACATAATCTCTTGATTTTAAAACCTCCATTGGCTGGATACTTAAAGATTGTGTAATGATATCTGGTAAACTATCTGTAATAGGCATTCTTGATGGGAAATCCATTTTATACATATCGTTATCAACCGTAACAGTTAAGTCACCACTTAGCGTATCAAAAACAATGTTATCTTTCTTGTAGTTGAGTATTGTTTTTAAGCAATGTGCCGTAGCAAGTGTTGCGTGTCCACATAGGTCCATTTCAATTTCAGGAGTAAACCAGCGTAATTGAATTTTATCACCTTGATCTATAAAGAAGGCGGTTTCTGCAACTGCATTTTCTTTTGCGATTTTTAATAAAACATCCTCTGCTAACCATTTTTCAAGTGGTACTACACATGCTGGATTTCCGCCAAAAATAGTATCAGTAAATGCATCAATTTGATAAAGATTATATTTCATTTTTAAAAACTTAAAATGATGAACGTGCTAGTTGTGACTTGTTTGATTGTGATACATTTGATAATGCTAAAAGACCTCCAACTGAAAGGATTGCTCCTCCAATAAATGGAAAACCAGCACCAACTAAATCAGCCATATTTGATGAAAATAAAAATGGTAAACAAAATATCATCCCAAAAACACCCGCGATTATAGAAGCAAAAGCTCCAAGCTTGGTGATTTTTCTCAAATTAAATACTGTTTCTGGTCTTGTAGGTTTAGCTAATGTACTTCTTAACTCCATAAGATTTCTATCAGCAAATTTTTCTATTGTCCATTTAGAAATTGGTATAGTTGTTCTTCCTTTTTTGAAGTCAGCATAAAAAGTACGCCCTAATTCTGGAAGGAGTAGTACTCCAAAAATAAAAATTGCGAAAGACGGAAATGAGTAATTTCCGTTTCCAATCATAAAAGCCTGCATTCGGATCTCATCTTCAGGAGTCATTTGATAGTTGAGTAAAACATGTTTTAAATCGTGACTTTCGTATTTAGGAACTAGTGTTAGATCATGAGCATCTAGACAATTTGCAATTTCTTTTCCTAGTGTCCCCTTTTTATAGGTTCTTAATTTAGAAACCTTTCTTTCATAAGGAGTCATATCACTAAAAAACTCAATGGTTGAAACAGAAATATCAAATGATTGCTTTATTATTTTTCTAGCTATTTTTTGAAATATGTTCATTTATGATTTGTTTTTGACTTATTGATATAATTACTCTTTACGATATTTTAAAAACCAGTTGTATACACTCGCATCAGCATACATTTCTGTCCATGCATCATGACTATCACTCTCTGTCGCTGTAAAAATATGATCATATTTTTTATAGTCTGTACTTGCAATACTCTTGGTTTTGTGAAAAGACAGTCCTGCAGATTCTAATCTTGAAATAGTACGTTCAGAATTGTTATAGTTTACTCTACGATCTCCTGTGTTATGGGAGTTCCAAATAGGAAGCTGTGCTAAAGATGTATAATCAGAAATTCCGTGATTTCCTCCACAAATTGGTGCTACAGCAGCAAAAGTTTCTGGAATTCGGCTTGCCAGTCCCCAAGTGCCATGACCGCCTCTACTTAGTCCTGTCAAATAGATACGTTTCGTATCAATATTTTGATTGCTAGCTACCTCTTTTATAATGCTTTGTATCGCTTTTTCATTAGTGTAGAATTGTCCTTCTTGAATATGCGGCATGATAACTACAAACGTATCGGTTACTAGTTTTTTAAGATCTGCATCTATTGTTTCTGGTTCTTTGAGCATTTTTGGTAACCCCCAACCATATATAACATCTACATCTCCACCTACACCAAGGCCTCCTTGTAAAAAAACAATTACTGGATATGCATCAGATTGCGATGTACAGGATTTAGGAACATATAGATTATAACCGTCAATTCTACTCTCAGGATAGTTTTTTTCTACAGTAGTAAAAGTAGCAATGTCAGAAGTAGTAGTCGTTACTTGTGCGATACTATGATGGAAAGAAAGAAAATATAACGCTACAATAAGAGAAATCTTGAGTGTGGTTTTCATAAGATGAGTTGTGAGTTAGTGATAGTATAACGGTGATCAATAGACATGTAGTATTTGTGTATACGCTTTCGCGAAAGCGTACACCAAAACATTACAATATATATACAACCATAAATCCTAAATACGTACCCACTGCATTACCTAAGGAACCAACCAGAATAGCAGGAAGCAATAGTTCTTTACGTTTAAAAGTTTCTGCCAATGCAATCGCCGTAGTACCACCACCAATATTTGCCTGACTTACAATGGCAATCATATCCCAATCTTTATATATTAAACCCCCTAGAAAAATGCTAAAAATACCGTGTAGCAAAACAGCAAATGCTGTAAAACCAAGTAAAGTAAGTCCGATGGTTTTAAGTTCAACGACAGCACTGAGTTCACAATATGCTCCAATTACCGCCAAGAAAATATAAACTAAATACAATCCTAATGTCTGACTCCCTTTAAGCCTTGCAACAAATGGTATTTGAGCTAATAAAATTCCTAAGGTAGAAATGGTAATCATAGAAGGAATTTGAGGTACATAGGTAGCCAATAGATCTGATACAAAATAAGCGGCAAGTCCTAAGAACAGCAACCACATCAAACTATGAAAATTTATAGTTTCATTTTCTTCGGTATCACTAGTTTTGTCTGGAGTACTTATTTTTTTGTCTTTCCAAAACTTACGTAATATTGCTGGAAAGGCTAATGTCACAATAATCCATAAGGTAGTAACAACATTATCAATAGCAATTGTACCGGCATATAGAACGCCTCGTTCCTGAAAATTATATTCTAAAGCCACGGCATTAAAATTAACACTACCTCCGGTATAGGTACCCGTAAGCATACCCGCTATAATCGAGGCATCATCTCCTAAAACTTGTTGAGGTGAAATCACATACCAAGAGATCAAAATACCAAGTGTGGTGGCTAATGAACCAATTAAAAATAAAATAATCATGGGAGCTCCAGCTCTTTTAATAGAGGTAAGATTTACATTTAAGAGCAAATAAAATATCGAAATAGGCGCTAGGTATGTAAAAATAGCACTGTATAAAGGAATTGAATTTGACGCAGATGGAATCAGTTTCAAATTTGCAATAACAGCTGTAAAAAGAATAACAATTAAGGCAACACCAAGTTTCTTTCCCAATTTCGTTTTAGCGGCGTACACAGATAGAATGACCATTCCTAATAACACTAATAATACATAAACAGGATTTTCAAGGATGGCCATACTAGATGATAATTTTAAAATACAATTGGTATTAAATATACAAGATTTTGCAATGAGCGTCATAAGATGGATTCATAGTCCTAAAATCTTGTGAAAAAATAAGAAGCAGGCATTTTTGATATCGTGTAAGCCATGAGATAATTGTATTTTTACTTTTATGAAGTATTTTATTCTTTTCATGGTTGCTGTGTTCGCTTTCGCGAAAGCGTATACACAAGAGATCACACCACAAACGGCTACTGTAGATATACAAAGTATTCGTGCTGTAGTAATCCCACAATATGAATCTAAAAGTATAGAAGGGCAGGTTTGGGTAAGTTTCAAACCACTTGAAAATGTTACAGAAGTACGACTAGATGCAAAAAACATGTCGGTTATAGATAGCTCTGATATCGCAGTGGTAACAGCCCAAAAAGAGCATATTCTATTTACAGGAGATTTTAAAGCTTCAAAAAAATATACCATACGATTTGATTACACCGCCACTCCAAAACAAACCTTATATTTTGTCAATGAAGATGGGAATGATCAAATATGGACACAGGGTCAAGGAAAGTATACATCACATTGGTTGCCAAGTATTGATGATGTAAATGATAAAATAGAATTTGATATTTCTGTAATTGCACCCACAGCTTATCAGGTGATTACTAATGGAAAAATGATCAAAAAAGAGCCACTTGGTAGTCGTACCGTTTGGAGTTTTGATATGCAACAACCGATGTCTAGTTATTTGGTAGCACTTGCTATAGGTGATTATCAAAAAACTACCTTCCCATCTACTTCTGGGGTTCCATTAGAGTTTTATTATTACCCAGAAGATGCTTTCCTAGCAGAACCAACATACCGATATTCTAAGAAGATTTTTGATTTTTATGAAAAAGAAATAGAGGTATCGTATCCTTGGCAAAATTACAAGCAAGTTCCCGTAAAAGACTTTTTGTATGCAGGAATGGAAAATACAGGAACAACTATTTTTTCGGATAGTTTTGTAATAGATAGCATCGGATTTACCGATCGTAATTATGTAAATGTCAATGCACATGAACTCGCACATCAGTGGTTTGGTGACTTGGTAACTGCCACAAGAAGTAAACACCACTGGCTTCAGGAAGGCTTTGCGACCTATTATGCATTACTCGCCGAACGCGAAATATTTGGAGACGATTACTTTTATTATAAACTCTATGAAACAGCCGAGCAATTACGAGAATTAAGCGATCAAGGCAAAGGTCAAAAATTAGTAGCCGCTGGCGGGAGTAGTTTGACCTACTATCAAAAAGGAGCTTGGGCGTTACATATATTAAAAGAAACAGTGGGGGCGTCCGCTTTCGCGAAAGCAGTTAAAAATTATCTCACGAAGTATCAGTTTAAAAATGTCACCACCGATGATTTTATGGCTGAGGTAGAAGCGGTTTCTGGACAAGACTTAACAACGTATAAAAAGAATTGGCTCAACCAGAGTGCTTTTCAAGCCGCCGAAGCATTAGAATCCCTAAAGAAATCGTCGTTTATGCGTTCTTATTTTGAATTACAAGCATTGCGAACGATTGCTTTAAAAGATAAATTAAGACCACTAGAAAACACCTTAAAACTTCCCAATGATTATTTAGGACAAGAAGCGGTATATCAACTGGCGGAGACTAATTTGAGAGAAAGCATCGGGTTGTATAAACTAGCATTTACCAGCAAAAACACCCTGATACGACAGGCAATTGCTACTTCTGTAGAGCAAATTCCACCTCCATTAGAGTATCAGTTTGAAAGCTTTCTTCGGGATGATAGTTATGTTACTCGAGAGCAGGCATTTTTGAAATTATGGCTTTTATATCGTGCCAATAATAACGCCGAAAAGATGAAAGCATTACTTAATCAAATGGATGGGCAGTTTGGTTTTTCTGATGGAAATATCCGTACGTTATGGCTGACTTTAAGTTTGGCGACACAAGATTATAAAGGGGATGAAGCCGGCGCTCGATATGATGAATTGGTTTCCTATACAGGTGCAGGCTATCCATTTCAATTACGAGAAAATGCCTTTCAATTCCTATCTCAAATACAATCATTTGATCGAACAAGTCTTAAAAACCTTGTAGAAGCATGTACACATCATAATTGGCGATTTAGAGAAAACGCTCGAAACCTTTTAAATCAATTAGTAAAAGAAGACCGCATTAAAGATATTATGGACAGTGTGAGACCGTTGCTTTCTAAAAAAGAACTTGCGTATTTAGAACGTGTAAACTTATAATATAGTCCTAAGTCCTAAGTCCTAAGTCCTATGTCCTAAGTCTTAAATTGTTGAATTGTAGATGTATAAGTCTAAAAGCGAAGCGATCTATATTCTATGCTCTCTTTTCTTTTGCATTAAATAAGCTCAGCAACCTCTCTTTTTATATACGTAATTCCAGCTTCACTTGGCGCTTGTTGATCCATAAGATCTTGTAAGATCGTCTCACGTAACTTATCGCTATTATCTATTTTACCACTCATATTGGTCTTGCGAATGATAGAAATCGTAGCATTTTTTGCAGTACGTACTACATTCCAGCATTCTTCAGTAACATAGATTTGTTGTGCTAAGTTATGCTCAAATTCCTGTTCGATGCTGCGAAGTAAAAGAGATTCGTATTCATTTTTATCATCGCTATATGGTTTTACACGTATCAACAAACTTCCAGGTGAAATACGTTCTAAGAATAGTGTTAAACGCTCATAAGCCTGTAATTTTTGGGGTAGTGCAGAAGATTGGTTAGCCTTATGCAAAAGGAAACGCCTTCTACCTTCTTCACTTTTGGTATACTGGCTAAAAAAGTAATAAGAAATACCCGCAACAATAAGCGCAGGGAGCAAATTAAAAGCAAGGTTAACTAAGTTTTGTTCCATGGATATACAAATTTGGGATGACTAATGTAAATGATTTATAACAGTTTTACAACGTCGGTGTGTAAGCTTTGTTTTAATAGAAGGTAAATTTTTGAATGTTTATCGATGATTTTTTGAGATTTCAGAAAACTTTTTTGATACCACGCAACCCTTAGCATTTGCTAAAGTCTTATGAATAGAATATAAAATTTACTGTAATGGGTAAGAAAGAATGTAATCTAGAACTAGATATTAAACTTCTTACTTTATAAATAAATACCTAAATCAATCATATGCAAACAATCTATAAATCGTACATCTTTATTTTTATTTTAAGCCTTATCTGCTTTAGTTGTGAGCTAGATGATACACTGCCTCAAAATGGTCCTTTACCTGATGGGGTATCTAATACTTCGGCAAATCTAGACCAGTTTTTTGGACAAGAAGTGACCCGAAGCTTTTTTGGAGAAGTAGTAGATACAGATAGTAATCCTATTCCGGGTGTATTAATAGAAATAGGGAATCAACAAGCAAGAACAGATATCAATGGGATCTTTTCATTACGAGATGTCTCTACACATGAAAAGTTTAGCTATTTAAAAGCAAGTGCCTCAGGGTATGTGACAAGCGGTCGGTCATTACGTCCATCGGAAGGTGTGAATCGTGTGAAGATCATGTTGTTTAGTGACTCCTCTACAACGACTATTCAAAGTGGCGAAGAGGCACAGGTAACTTTACCTAATGGAGCTTCCATAGTATTTTCAGGAGCTTATATAGATGCAAATGGAGACTCCTATACAGGTAGTGTAAGAGTAACTACAAATTACTTAGACCCTCTAGATCCTCATATTAACGAGATGATGCCCGGGATGTTATATGGCCAAGATATACAGGGAGAAGAAGCAGCACTTGAAACCTACGGAATGATCTCTGTAGAATTACGCGGAAGCGTAGGAAATAAGATAAACATAGACCCTAATAGTCCAGCAGAAATAACGTTTCCTGTTCCTACTAGTCTTTATAATTTAGCACCAGATATCATTCCGCTTTGGAGTTTTGATGAAGATGCTGGCTATTGGATAGAAGAAGGAAGTGCTGTATTTAATGGAACCGCATATGTAGGATCGGTAACTCATTTTTCTTTTTGGAATTGTGATGCTCCTTTCCGTCTTGTTGATTTTTGTATAGGCGTAACCGATGAGAATGGAGATCCAATTTCTAATGTTACCGTTATATTATCATCTTCTAATAGTCCTGGGGAAAGTTCAGGGATTACAGATTTAAATGGAGAAGTATGCGGTAAAGTACCAGCAGGATTTTCATTTGATCTTTCGATAGAGAATGAATGTGATGAAATTATTTATGAAAGCGTCATAGGACCTTTTAATCAAGACACAACAATTGATGTTACTGCACCAATACTTCAATATGATCATGTTTTTTCTGCAGTAGGTACTGTAGTAAACTGCAATCAAGAACCTATTACTAATGGATATGTGATTTTTTATTTAGGAGATGAAGTTTCTTATGGTACGATTACAAATGGACAGCTAAATGTAGTTCTTTTTGACTGTCTTTCACTTGACACGCTTTCTTACGAAATTTTTGATGTTGATACGTTATTGTCTTCAGGAATGATAGATGTTAGTATAGAGTCTCCTGTTACTAATCTTGGAGAAATCACTGTATGTTCTCCGTCGCAAGAATTCATTGTTTATACGATATCTGGAGAAGAAACAGTTTTTTATGTTGCAAATATTGTTGGGTATGGTAATGAGGATGATAATGGATATAAGGTAAGAGTAAATGGAGATCATGTAGTTTACAATTTTAATAGTTCTGATAGGGTATTAGGTTCTTATACTTTTGATACAACTGATAATTTTGAAGGTTTGAAGGTATATCTAGAAGATTTGAAAGTTGATCCTTCAGAACCGAATACACTCGTTTTTGAATTGACAGCATTTGGAGAAATTGGAGAGTATATTGAACTTGAGTTTAGTGGTGCATACACAAATCTTAGTGGAGAGTTAAAAAGTGTCACAGGCGAGATGAAGGTAATAAGAGATCATTAGAAATAGACAATATAATTTAATTGAAACACCACTTTATCTAAGTGGTGTTTTTGTTTTATACGCTTTCGCGAAAGCGTATAAAGGACCTTATTACATAGCATGTACTTATTTTATGTTTACTTTTTTTAAAAAAAATAAAATTTAGGGGTAACAAAATTTTAAAGGTGTTGATATAGGGATGTAACAACAAAATTTTTAATTATGAAAACGCTTAGAATTTTAACCATGATAATGATTGCTTTCACTTTAGTATTTACTTCTTGTGAACGCGATGATAATTTTACAGATGATAATTCAGATACACCTGATGATACGGTGATTATAGATGATAATAACGATCCAACTGATACGGGGAATCTAGATCAGTTTTTTGGAAGTGCAGTCAACCGAGATTTTTTTGGTCAAGTTGTAGATGAAAATAATAATGCCATTCAAGGAGCACTTGTAAAGGTAGGAGCGTTGACAGTTTTTACCGATGATAATGGGATTTTTTCTGCAGAAAATGCTTCTGTAAATGAACAGTTTGCATATCTGCGAGTAACGGCATCGGGGTATGTAACGAGTGGTAGAGCTTTACGTCCTAGCGATGGCATTAACCGTGTGAAAATAATGTTGCTTAGTGCAGATGTAACTGCTACAGTAAATAGTGGTTCGCCAGAAACCGTACAATTAGGAAATGGAACTAGCGTTGCTTTGCCAGGTGCTTATATTGATGAAAATGGAAATGCCTATTCAGGTGCTGTAGATGTAATCTTAGATTACTTAGATCCTGCATCTGCCGATTTGGACGCTGTCATGCCAGGAATGTTATATGCTGAAGATGCAGCTGGAGACGAAGCATATCTTGAAACATTTGGAATGATCTCTGTAGAATTACGTGATACAAGTGGTAATGAGTTAAATATAGACCCTAATAACCCAGCAGAATTGCGTTTTCCTTTAGATCCAGCATTACAAGGTGTCGCACCAGCTACTATTCCGTTATGGAGTTTTAATGATGAACTCGGATACTGGATAGAAGATGGTGAAGCTGTATTGCAAGGAAATGAGTATGTAGGACAAGTATCTCACTTCTCTTTCTGGAATTGTGATGCCCCTTTCCCTGTAGTCGATTTTTGTACAACAGTATTAGATGATAATGGAAACGCTTTAGCAAATACAACCGTAACTATTACAAGTCCTAATACACCGTATCCAAGATCTGGTGTGACAGATCAAAACGGGCAAGTATGTGGAAAAGTACCTTCTGGGTTAACGATGACTATAGAAGTGGTAGATCTATGTGGAAATCCTGTTTTCTCTGATGTAATTGGACCCTTTGCAGGACCAACTACCTATGGACCTATTTCTGTAAATCCAGGATCATCAACATCACAACAGGTAATAGGGAACTTTAATGACTGTTCTAATAATCCAATTACCAATGGGTATGTTGTTTTAGAGTATGGAGGAAGTGTATTTTATGAGCCTGTAACGGCTGGAACATTTGATATCAATCTCATTAGCTGCCCTGCAAGCAATACGTTTACACTAGAAGCAATAGATATTGTAAATCAGCAGTCAAGCGGAATTATTAATTACACTTTTACACCACCTACAACAACATTAGGGACAATCACTTCGTGTAATGCAGTGTCAGAGTATATAGAGTGGGAAGCAGAAGGGGTGCAACGTTTTTTAACATCACCTATAAATACCTATGATAACGGGAATAACTTTAGTGTGAATGCAAGTAACGGAAATGAATTTTTCTATATAAGTAGTTCAGATACTGCGGTAGGAACGTATACTTGGGGTAATGGACAACAGGCACCTCCGGGTTCTTTTGAAATGGAAATGTATGAAGTATTATCTCAAATTGATATAGACTATAATGCGCCTATCAATATTACATTTCAATTAAATGCTTTTGGTGCCGTAGGGGATTATATAGATATCACATTCTCAGGTACGTATTCAGATAACTCAGCAATGATACAACCCATAAGCGGATCATTACACGTCATTAGAGATTAATATATACTATTATAAAAAGAAGAACCCACTCGTATTGAGTGGGTTTTTTTATGCTTTACGGCTTCGTTTTCTCTAAGATAGTGAGTCTTGTGAACTCGCTTTCGCGAAAGCGTATAAAGAAATATATGAATTATGCATGTGCTTTCTCCATTTCAGCTTTATTTTTCCCTCCTAAATACTGGCAATCATAGAGTTCTTGCATGCCATTAAAAGGAACAGGTGTTTTTTCATAACAGTACGTTTTATCTAATTCTGTTGAGATTTTATTATCATTTAGATTGATCTCAATATCACTCATTTTAAACTGACATGGATGTTCATAACCAGCAGCATGTGTGATTTCTACAAATTCTTTCTTAAAGGTTCTGAAATATTGCGCTAAGCGTTCTGATTTTAATGGAACATCTATTCCTTTTTGTAACCATTTGCTTTGTGTGGCAACACCAGCTGGACAACGATTGGTATGACATATTTGCGCTTGGATGCATCCAATACTCATCATGGCCTCCCTAGCTACATTAATACAATCTACACCCATAGAAAATGCCATAGCAGCTTTAGCAGGAAATCCTAATTTACCACTTCCTATAAATACAATGTGCTCAGAGAGTCCTTTTTCTTGAAATAAACGATATAGATCACTAAACCCATATACCCAAGGTAAAGAAACATGATCTGCAAAACTAGGGGGCGCAGCACCTGTACCACCTTCACCACCATCTACAGTAATAAAATCAGGACCTTTTCCTGTTTTTAGCATAATATCTGCCAGTTCTTCCCATTGGTCTAATTTACCAATAGCCGCTTTAATACCTACAGGTAACCCTGTTGCTTCAGCAATTTCTTCTATAAAATCAACCATTTCAGGTACATTTGAAAAAGCTTTATGTGTAGGAGGTGAGAGTACATCTTTACCCACTTCGACACCACGTATTTTAGCAATTTCTGGTGTGATTTTAGCACCCGGTAAAACCCCTCCTTTTCCAGGTTTTGCCCCTTGAGATAATTTTACTTCGATAGCACGAATAAACGGATTGTCTTCTACTAATTTCACCATTTTTTCCATAGAAAAACCTCCGTCTGCTGCACGAACACCAAAATACCCAGTTCCAAAATGAAATACAACATCGCCACCATTACTATGATATGGAGAAAGACCTCCTTCTCCTGTATTATGATAAGCACCTGCAATTTTAACGCCTCTATTTAAAGAATCTATAGCTTTTGCACTCAACGAACCAAAACTCATCGCACTTACATTAATAACAGAAGCCGGTCTATAGGGTCTTTTTCGCTTGTGATAGGTTCCAATTACCTTCGCACACGGTAAAAAACACTTGTCTTTTGCATTTGGATGATTGTCATCTATTTTATATGGCATCATCGCATTATTAATAAATATATGCTGGTGGGCATAAATATCTCTATCGGTTCCGAAGCCTTCGTAGTTGTTTTCTTTTTTAGATGATGCATATACCCATCCTCGTTCTATACGATTAAAGGGAAGCTCTTCTCTGTTATTAGCCACAAAATACTGACGCATTTCTGGGCCAATGCTTTCAAATATATATCGAAGGTTTCCTACTATCGGGAAGTTATGACGAATTGTATGCTTACGCTGAAAAATATCACGTAGTGCTATAATAGCAAGAATGATAAGTATCCAACCCCACCAAGCAATATTACCTAGGAAGTCTAAAATGGTATCCATATGCGAATGTAATTTTTCTTAAAAATACGATGGTCTTTGAGAAGTTCAAAAAATATAATAAGATTCCTTATAAATCTATTTTAACTTATTTGGTTATATATAAGTAAGTCAATAGGATAATACAGCTAATTAAAAATAATATGATATAGGTTTTAGAATCTGTTTTTCTTCTTTCGATAAATGGAGTTCTTTGTTGCTGATGACTCTTTATGGTTTGAGAAGTTTTTATAGCATTTGAATCGTTAAATAATTCTCTTGGAATCATATCAATAGTATGATTTTTGCCATCATAATAATGAGGGTCTTCATCTAGATGATCTACAATGTCTTTTGCTTCTTTTAATCCAATTTGTAATTGCTCTTTCATCAATTTTATCGCTGAAATCTTTTTTTGGTTGTTGATCAATGATAGAATTTCGGTTTTGTCTATCAATGTATTGTTTATAGATATTTTCATAGGATATGAAGCTATTTTAGAGTCTGGCTATTTTCTTTACTTCTGCTTGATCATTTTAAAAGAAAATCCTCCTAAAACGAGTATTAAAATGATCATAATACCCCAAAGCCATAATTTGTTCTCAAATAATGGAGACGTACTTGTTGCTTCAGCTTTTTCTATAATGATTTCATCTCCCAATTTTATGGTTTTAATTTCTGAAGGAATAGACTCTTTAAATTTCGCAATATCATAACGAGGTTGGTTAGCATTTTTATGACCATAAGTCAGATAATAGGTAGCAGGTTCTGTAATGCGAGTAATGAGCTCGTGTGCGTATCCTTTTACTTGAATACTATTGATATCTAACGGTTGATTGTCCTGATTATGAATATGTATTTTTAGCTTTTTTGTTGTTGTGCTTACAGCTTTAAACTCGTTATTTCCATTAGAGTTTAATACTCCTGAAGTTAATGTGTTAAAGTGAAATTTCCACTTTAGCCCTACAAGAGTACTATCAGATACATACTGAATACTTACGGGTCTATAATAATCAAAAGCTGCATTAGGGGTTATTTTTAAAAAACTTACAGGTACTGCATGCTCTAACTCTATACTTATTTCTGTTTGTTTCGTTTGTTTGTTTTCTAAAGAATTTTGATACTTTATAGCATAATCTTGTAATGAGCCTTCTACAATATTTTGTTGTTGGATACTCACTTTTTGTAGATCTGGATCTGTTTTTGAATCAACTTGTAGTCTATAATAGTTGTATTTAGAACTAGGAAAACTCAATTTGTCAAAAGTAAAGTCAGTAAGTTCATTTTTAATAGAAACAATTCGGTAGTCATCTATAATTGTAAACCATTCTTGTTGATTGTTACTTCCTTCTAATTGAAGTTGCCAGTCGTAGTTTTGCTGTCCAAAATCCAAATCCATTTGATTGACAGGATTTGCTGAAGAAACTTCAAATGTATAGAAATATCCAGTATCAGTATGTGACGTATTTATGATCTTGAACTCATTATTTTTAATAGATGTATGATCTTTTAATTTTTGAAGTATATATGGTGCTTCGATCGTATCATTGTTTTTTGTGATACCATATATTCTAATATCGGTAAGCTTTCGCGAAAGCGTACCAAACATGGTTTTAGGTATAACAATCTTGTGCCATTGATCCTGAACACCTATTAACTCACGTTTATATTCGTAAGACTCCATCTGTCCGTATGAAGATGAAATCGTGAGTAATACGAACGTAAGAACTAAATTAATCTGTAGTCTCATTAGCTATCTTGTTTTTGTATTTATTATATAAAAATGAAATGATCAATAGGAGTACACCTAAGGATACAAAGACTATAGTTTTTGAAATGGTATTAAGATGTGCAATATCGTATGCAAATAATTTTATGAGTGTAATAGCAAATAGTACAATAGCCATAATACGTAAGTATTGTTTCTTTTTCCAAATACCTAGTATAATTAATAATAAGGCATAGATTCCCCAGAGAATGCTAAGTCCAAGTTTATAAGATTGTTCAGATTCACCTATATCCATCCAATGGATTAATTCACTACTTGCAATCCATAGTATGGCGACGTGTAATAAAATATTAAAAGGGATGTCAAGCTTTTTCTGCACAAAATCTTGTCGTATACTTCTATAACATAAGAAAAGAGTAATAGCTACAAATACAAAGGATACATACCGTATACCAATATAGAATAACCCTCTAGGATAGTATTCTGATAATGTTTGGTCGAGATACGTTTCTCTTAGTTCGCTTATCTCATAAAGACTACGGAATAAAAAACCAAAAATCATGAGTGTCATTAAACCAAGACTTATATAGGTTAATGACTTGCTCTTTATCTTCTTAAGATTCAAAAATGCAAGTATGGAGAAGAATACTAACGAATAGTTAATAATCCATATAGCTTTAAAACTTTTGATACTATAATTCTTATGATTCCCAAAGTAGTTCGTGCTATTATCATTTGAAGAAATGGTAGAGTTTTCTAATACCTGATCCCAATACATAGATATTTCTAAACGAATAGCGATATAACTTATAAAAATAATCAGCGCAGGAATGGCAAACGAAATGATTGCCGAAAGTTGGTTTTTAGTTCCAAATGCAGGGATGTATTTTTTATTGTTATTTAAGAAGTGAATACCTCCAAAAACCCCAATAACGAATAAATACGTGAAGAAGTGGATGTTAAATATAGGCATGTTTTTTTCTTCGGAATACCCATAAAAATCATATGCATTACCCCAATCCTGTATGAGACTTAAAAAAGCAATTGCCATCACAATATAGGATAGCTTTTCATAAACAGGAATTTGTTTTGTTCTCCCTATCCAAAATAATAATATAGCTTCGGCAGCCCATAACAAAGTCACCCAATTTCCATCTAGTTGTACAGGTATAGTAATCGTAATAAAGACAAGTACTAAACCAGCAATAAGATAAAATAAGTTTTTGTCTGCTAGTTTTTTACGGTAAATAACAACACTTACTATAAAATGGATGACAGCATTACAAAGTGTAAATAAGCCTACAAGTTCTTTACCTGTTTCATGATCGCTTAAAATAGCATATCCAAGCCCATAAAATATAAAAGAATTAATAAGAAGTAAGATGATATTTTCAATGCCAAACTTCTCATTTTTAATAAGCTTATATGCTAAGAATGTAAGGTAAAAGGTGACAAAGAATATCGTTATAAAAGTAAGAGCTAGACTAAAGTGCTTATCTGTTAAATATTCTGTAGCAAACCATACTAATACAATAAGCCAAGTGAGCCCAAACGATGAATAATAGAGTGGTTTCCAATATTTTTTAAAAGAAATAATAAGTATACCAATATTTATAATTGCCATATAACTATAGAGTACACCCACTCTTCCTGAACCATCACTCAGTAAAAAGGGAATGGCATAAGCCCCCACTAAACCAATATGTGCTATAATCTGTTTATTATAATTTATGGCTGCAATGACACTAAAAATGGTAAATATGACCATTAAGACAAATGCCATGGTTTGAGGGATTAACTGATAAAAATTATACGCTGAAAATGTAATAAAGTACATAATAGCGATAGCACCACTTACAAGCACAGCACTATAATTTTCATACTTTTTCTTAAGTTTAATACCAAATCCTAAAAGTCCAATACCGGCAAGATATCCTAGAATGATTCGGGTGAGTGGACTCACTAAGTCATTTTCTATAGAGTATTTTGTTCCTAAGGCAACACCAATTACGGTAATAGCAATTCCAATTTTATTAATTAAGTTTTCCCCTATAAACTTTTCTAAATCATTTTTAGACTTAGGAGTTTTTGATTTAGAAACTATAGTTTTTTGTGCTGATTTTTCTTCCTTAAATCTCTCATGAGAAGACATATAAATAATCTCTTCTTTCTCTTTTGTTTGATCAAGAATAGGTGGAGTAACAACTTCTTTCTCTCTTATAGGTTCATTTACAGAAGGAGAAGGGGTAATTGTTTTTTCTTCTTCCTGACGAAACTCCTTTCTAGTTTCATTTTTTAATTCGTCATCTTGTATTTTCTGTATCTCATTACGCAATAAAGTAATGTCACTAGAGATAGATTCTTGTTTCTTTAGTAGTCGTTCTACTGCACTAAAGAGCTGATTAATCTTATGCTGATTTTCTGTCATAGAATATAGTGTAATGATGGACTCACTTCGGGTTGTATTTTATGCTTATTACTTGCTGTTTTTTTTACTTATGGTATAAAACTCTTTTTCAGTTAGGATATCCTTTAATTCTAATTCGATGGTTGTTCCATCTGGATGGTATCTCTGGTACTTTACCATTCCAATACCTTTTGCGTAATACGTAAATTGATAGAAATCATAGTTTTGACCATTTTCAAGATATTTGATTTCGTACTCATCCATAAACTTTACCGTTGCATATTTAGTTCCGTATACTTCAATATTTTCATATTTATTTTTTGTACGCGCTTTTATCATTTGTCCATTTCCATATCTAGGACTTTTATAATTTATGGAATATTTGTATTTATTATGATCTACCCATTTATAAACATTTTTATCTACTATTATTCCATTAACTCGAATATTTTGCCCGTCGTCACTTTGTTCAAAGTCAGCATATCTAATAACCTCTGCCCCCTTTGTGTTTAATTGTTCCTCAAAAATATTATAAAGTCTAAAATCAGTTGTATACGATTCTGTTAGAATGGTATTTGTTTTTGGATCAGTAGTAACTTTCCAATATTCAATATTCTTCGGATTGTTTTTATCAACGTATTTATAAACGCTGACTTCTTTCTTTTTTCCGATTTGATAATAATATTCTTTTATTTCTTTTTGTGCGTAGCAACTCGGAATAATGAATATTAAAATAAGAAAAAGGGTATTTTTTATTATTCTCATTTTTTAGTTTACAGGTAACGATACAAAGACTAAATATAACTTAAAAATATGGTAGTGTTTATTTTAGTATTGTCTAGACTATAGTGAATAGTGATTTTTATGTAAACAAATAAGTCTCAGAATAACACTCTATTATTCTGAGACTTATTTCTAGATGATAGCATACTTTGATAAAAACGAAGTATATCGAAATCCTATCGTCATTTGTACTGCAGCAGTAGTAACGGAAAGTTTAAGAAATTACGTAAAGAAAAAGTACGCAATTTCTTAAACAACCACCCTTTCACCGTTTTTAGTTCCCTAAATAATCCATAGTCATTTGCACAAAAGTCTTTACACCTAATAGGAGGCCGCTTTCGTCAATATGAAAATCTGGCGTATGATGTGGAGCCGCTGTAGTATCTCCAGGCGTTTTACCCCCTAAGAAGAAATATACACCTGGCACTTCTTTTTGAAAGAATGAAAAATCTTCTGCACCTGTGATGGCCTTGATCAGTTTTACATTTTCTTTTCCTGCTGCTTTTTCCATAGACGGAAGCATTTGTGCCGTAAGGTCTAGGTGATTATACGTAATAGGATATCCTTTTGCAATATCAATAGTTGCTTCGGCACGATAGGCAGCAGCAATTGCAGGCACCATTTCTTGCATACGCTTATTAATATGTGCTTGCATATTATAATCTAATGTACGGAGTGTCCCTATAATTTGCGCGCTTTCTGGGATAATATTACTACGTACTCCAGCATTGATTTTTCCAATAGAAAGTACTGCAGCTTCTTGAGTAAGAGGAGATTCACGAGAGATAATAGTCTGTAACCCATCTATAATTTTTACAGATGCCATGATAGGATCAATGCTCGTCCATGGAGTAGAACCGTGGCTTTGTTTCCCTTTTACATTAATTTCAAAACTCTGTGAGGCCGCCATAATACCTCCTGGTTTATAAGCAATAGTCCCGACATCTTGCCCTGCGCCAATGTGTAATCCAAATACAGCATCTACATCAGGGTTTTTAAGCACACCTTCTTTCACCATGAGTTCTGCACCACCTTCTTCCCCCGGAGGAGCTCCCTCTTCGGCAGGTTGGAAGATAAATTTTACAGTCCCTGCAAAGTCATTATTTTTTGCCAATACCTCTGCAACGCCCATTAAAATAGCAATATGTGTATCATGTCCGCATGCGTGCATTACAGGCACTTCATTACCACGATAGGTCCCTTTGGCGGTCGATTTAAACGGCAGGTCTACACGTTCTTCTACAGGTAAAGCATCGATATCTGCACGTAAAGCAACCACTTTTCCGTCGCGTTTTCCTTTTAATACTCCAACAACTCCTGTTATGGCAACTCCTGTTTGTACTTCAATACCCAGTGACTTTAAATGCGCTGCTATTTTTTCGGCAGTACGAAATTCTCTATTTCCTAATTCAGGATTTTGGTGAAAATCTCGACGCCACTCAATAACTTTAGACTCTACAGCATTAATTTCTTTTTCTAGTGATTGCGCTTTCGCGAAAGCGGACACCAAAATAATCCCACTTACAAGGAGTGCTTTTGTATATTTCATAGATATGGTTTGAATTGTAAAAAATGATTTGACTGAAAAATACGAATTAATTACAGGAATTGATAGTATAGGGTAGTGTTTTTAGAATTTCAAGACTCCTCTTATAAATTTGTTCTTTTCTATCTAATGGTATTTACAATTTGCTCATCGCTGTTAAGTAGGCAATTGCGAGATTCTCTATTCCAATTTCATTCATGCGTCTGCAGTCTGCTCTATTAGAGCCAAAAAATGGCTCTACAATAATAGCTGGCGCATTTCCGGATAATAAAGAGAGTGCTCCTCTTCCTTGTCTTCTAGTTTTTACCCCTCTATCCCCTCGATTACTTCGTTTTCTGTCAAATAGATTAACCATTTCATCTTGAGTGAGTTTAGCAAAACGCAATGATTTTCTAGAACCACTTGATAATACTTCACTGCCAGATACTGTAAATACAGAAGAGTTAAAATGTAATTCGGTAGAATATTCTGGATCCCATTCATTTACTTCGCCATATACCTTAAGAATTTCTCTACGATAAGATCCTTGATGTTCTCGATGGAATACTCTAATTTCTACATTAAAATCACTAGCTTTTTGTAACATGACTTGTGCTAATTCTGAATTGAAATCTAACTCAGAACGGTCAATTGGAGTTATAGATTGAGCTCCTTGGCTTATTTGATTATGACCCACAATAACAGCTATTTTTCTCATACCTTATAGTTTTAAAAGAAATATTTAAATGCAATAGGATAATATATAGCATATAGATTATTTTAAAATAGGTAGAAATACGGTATTTTGAAAAGGATGTAAACGTAAAGATATATGACCTATAGTTAATTTGCTTTTTGACAAGCTACTTGTAACCAGTCTTTTAAGCAGAGTATCTATTTCACCAATCCTAACGGTTTTAGCTAGGGTGTACACATCATTTTCAAACTTTTTAACAACAGTGAGTAATTGCTTATACTAATGCACCCCAACACCATCAAACATGAGGAGGCTTAATGCAGTGTCTTTGTAGATAGCACCTTCATAGACTTCTCTAATCTCAAAAGTGATTTCTGTTACTGTATTTTTAGGAAACATCAGTTTATCTATGGCGACTGTTTGTATCTCGAAACTATCCTTTAATAGGATATCATAATATGATTTGTTATTGACATACATGCGTAGTTTTTTAATTCGAGAGTTCGCTTGCCAAGCTTTTTTACTTTTTTTATATCCATTGGCAATGATCAATTTATTAATACCTAATTGACCTTCATAAAATTGATCCTTACTAAAATCAATACTATATGTGATAGATTCACCTATACCATAATCCTCTTTTCCTTCAATCCAAGCAGTATTGTGATCAAAATCATGAGTGTTTTCTGCAGTGTAGGTATTATCACTTTGTGTAGCTAGTTCTGAAGTTGCCATTATAGTACTAACGGTACCGCCACAATACCAATTACATCCTTTTAAAAAAACGAGATCACCTACAGGTCTAAGAGTACCATTTTTATCTTGCTCATAATCTTCATAGTCAAAAAAGTCAGTATCTTTTTCCTGTATAGCTTCTATAGTCTTGATGTTTTGCGCTTTTAGTGTATGGAAGTTTACTAAAGTTAGAAATGCACTTACAAGTATGATGATAAAAGCTTTGTTCATAGATATGATTTATGAAGAATTATAAATGTATTAAAAAATGGATAATTTTTTAATAACAGAAATCTGGATTGTTATTGACAAAATCGTTCTATAGCTTGTTGTGCTTCGGTGTATCCGTTTTGTATTAACTTCTCTAATTCTTTCTTGCCTACTTCTTTTTGGTTATTTCTTATGTACATAATAGCTCTATTCATTAAAATATCTGGTCTGTTAGAGCTAAATTTCACTGCCATTTCAAAATGTTCTAAAGCTCTTTTATAATCAGGTTGTATAAAATGTTCAATAGTAAACCACATTCCTAAATTGTTATGAGCTTCAGCATTCTTTGGGTTATATTCGATAGCCTGTGAAAAATCTGAGGAGGATAATACAGCAACTCCTTGGCTTAGGTAAATTTCTCCACGTTTATTGTATATATCAGAAATAAAGATGGTATTTGGTTCTGATTTTTCTTTTTCTATTTGAATGGCATCAGAAAAAAGATCAACAACTTCTTCTAAACTTTTTGCTTTTTTTGCTTTTTCAACAAGTGTTTTTAGATCACTTGTGTTTTCTTTATCTTCAGACATTCCTGCCATAGCCTGAGTATATAAATCATTATGTTTTTTAGTCTCTCTTTTAGACGTTTTCTTTTTTCTGAAAAAATTAAACATATATATGGAGTTATATTAATTCATATTTAAATAATCATTATGCATTTGATGTTATAGTGACACAGAAAACAACCACCCGCTCCATTGAGTAGCTATTTACTTCCCATTCAAATAATCTATTGACATCTGACTTAATGCTTTAACGCCTAATTGGAAGCCAGATTCGTCTATAAAGAAATCTGGTGTATGATGCGGAAATGCTGCTGTATTTCCAGGAGTCATTCCTCCTAAAAAGAAATAGAACCCAGGTACTTTCTCTTGAAAGAATGAAAAGTCCTCTCCTCCAGTCACTGCTTTCTGTAATTGAATATTTTCTGCACCACCTACTTTACGTAATGTAGGAAGCATTTGCTCCGTTAAAGCAAGATCATTATACGTTACTACGGTCATATTTTGCCAATCAATGGTCGCCTCGCCACCATAAGCTTTCGCAATATCACGCGCCATTTCATCCATACGACGTATGATCTTCTCACGCATATCAGGATCCAGTGTACGCACAGTACCAATCATCTCTGCACTTTCAGGAATGATATTAAAACGTAACCCAGATGTGATTTTTCCAATTGTAATGACTGCAGCTTCATCAGTTAATTTACTTTCTCTAGAGATAATACTTTGGAAACCATCTATAATCTTCGCCGAAATATAAATCGGATCTACACCAGACCACGGCTGACTTCCATGTGTTTGTTTTCCTTTTACATTTACCACAAAACGTTCTGTCGCCGCCATGGTTCCACCTGGTTTGTAACGAATGGTATTTACAGGAGTACCACTATTAATATGTAATCCGAAGATGGCATCTACTTTTGGATTTTCTAAAACCCCTTCTTTAACCATTAGTTTTGCACCGCCTTCTTCTCCAGGAGGTGGTCCTTCTTCAGACGGTTGGAAAATGAATTTTACCGTTCCGTTGATTTTATCTTTGTTTTTTGCTAATACTTCGGCAACACCCATAAGGATAGCCGTATGTGTATCATGACCACAGGCATGCATCACACCCGTTTCTGCGCCTAAGAACGTAGTTTTTACTTCTGATTTAAAAGCCAAATCATTACGCTCCGTTACAGGAAGCGCATCAATATCTGCACGTAGTGCAATGACTTTTCCAGGATTGTCTCCTTTTAAAATACCTACAACACCCGTTTTGGCAACACCCGTTTGCACTTCGATACCAAGAGACTCTAAATGCTTTGCAATTTTTTCGGCAGTTTTAAATTCGCGATTTCCTAATTCTGGATTTTGATGGAAATCACGTCGCCATTCGATGACTTTATTTTTTACAGCTTCTACATCTTTATCAAAGCTTGTTTGTGCAATTGTAGTTCCTACAAAGAGTAGGAGTAGTGGTAATAGGAGTTTTTTCATAGTAATGTATTTCATTCCCATTAAGGCGGGAATCTCATGAATGTTATTGAGAATTGTATGGAATGTTTATTTAATCTAAAAATATGGTTTTTTTGACAACTTGTATGCGATCGAATAAATCTAAGCAGAATTTCTGAATGTCTTCCGATTTGTAATGGTACTTTTCGCTAGTTATTTCTTTCATATCTTCATTAGTATAAGCTATACATGATAATATGGTATGAGCTATACCTCCCTTTACTTTTTTATTAGGTCTTATTTCATAATTATATTCTGCTAATTCTCCGAATTCACAAGAATCAGTCACATGAAACTTTTTTAAGGACTCTTTATATAAATTGTACTGTATCTGTACTTTTTTCTTACTATCAAATAATGTTTCGCAAAAAATAAAATCAGGTTGATAGATAACTTTAGAAACAGAAGAATCTAGTTGTATTATAAGTTTTTTTGCTTCTGCTTCTTGTGATTGAATAGGCAATGTGACTAAACAAGTGAATAGCGCATAGATTATAATTTTATAGACATGCATATTAAAAAGCAATCAATCGATACCCTTCTCCTTGTGACTGTATCAAAATAGTCATGGCAGATAGTGCGGTTTGTGTAAGAGGGAGTCTACGATCTTCTGTAATATTACGCGCGCCTGCTGTTTGTCCGCATAAAATAATATCAACCCCTGCTTTATCGATCGCTTCGAGTAATTCAATATTCGGGTTATCTACCCCAAACTTCTCTTTATACGCTTCATTTGTGAGTAATCCGTAAGAGGCTTGTCCGTGCATTGCCATACGTACGTGTAGGTTTTTTACAGGAACACCTGCTTTCTCATGCATGTTTAGAAAACGAGCAATTGTTTCGATATAGGGATTACGTTTGCTTCTATCTTCAGGAGCTTTGGCGACATCGAATACCGCTTTAAATTCCAAATCTGTATTGGTTTTAAAATCTGGATTCGGCACTTCATAGGTTTTGCCAAATTCTGGGATAACCTTTCCTGATTGCGATGTGGGTTGTTGTGTGTACGCTTTCGCGAAAGCGAATAAACATATAATATATATTAGTTTTTTCATAAGATAGTTCTTCTGTGTGAAGATACTTTATAATTTATCGAAATCGAAATCGAAATTGAAATTGAAGATGAAGATGAAGATGAAATTTAATAACTGTTATTTTGGAAATAGTTATACGTCTCTTGAGTAGTGAGTTTAGCCTTGAGTTTCAGGTTTCAGGTTTAAAAGTTGTTTTTAAATTCGTTATCGGTTCATCGTTCATCGTTCGTTGTTTGGAATTTGAGATTTGAGATTTGAGATTTTAAAATAACTATGTGTCTCTTGAATGGGGAGTTTTGAGTTTAAAGTTTCAGGTTTAAAAGTTGTTTTAATTCGTTACTGGTTCATCATTCGATGTTCGTCGTTCGTTGTTTGTTGTTTGGAATTTGAGATTTATAATTTGTGATTTTAAAATAACTATGCGTCTCTTGAATAGGGAGTTTCAGGTTTCAGGTTTAAAAGTTGTTTTTAAATTCGTTATCGGTTCATCGTTCATCGTTCATCGTTCATCGTTCGTTGTTTGGAATTTGAGATTTGAGATTTGAGATTTTAAAATAACTATGTGTCTCTTGAATGGGGAGTTTTGAGTTTAAAGTTTCAGGTTTAAAAGTTGTTTTTAATTCGTTACCGGTTCATTGTTCGTCGTTCGTCGTTCGTTGTTTGTTGTTTGGAATTTGAGATTTATAATTTGAGATTTGAGATTTTAAAATAACTAAGCGTCTCTTGAATGGGGAATCTTGAGTTTAAAGTTTCAGGTTTAAATGTTGTTTTTTAATTCGTTACTGGTTCGTTGTTCGTCGTTTGGAATTTGAGATTTTAAAATAGCTATGTATCTCTTGAATGGGGAGTTTAAAGTTTCAGGTTTCAGGTCTAAAAGTTGTTTTTAAATTCGTTATCGGTTCATCGTTCATCGTTCATCGTTCATCGTTCGTCGTTCGTTGTTCGTTGTTCTTCGTTTAGAATTTGAGATTTGGAATTTAAAGTAGGAAGTAAGGCGACTGAGTGATTTGATTTCGCCGAAAGGCAGAAAGAAAATTATACCGAAGTCCCGCCTATACAATAGAATAATACGATATTTGAACTTTGAACTTTGAAACTTGAAACCTGAAACCTGAAACCTGAAACTTTAAAACATAAACCTGATCTTTTTCTTTTGAGAAATTGTTGAAAAAACGCGATAAAAAGGAAAGAGATTGGTTTTAAAATAGCACTTCATATCGTACTTTGGCAAAAGCTATGGATTCTAAGTTAGAAGTATATATTGAGGGTTTGAATGAAGCCCAGCGAGCGCCCACTTTACACAAGGATGGGGCACTTATTGTGATTGCAGGAGCAGGGTCTGGGAAGACACGAGTGCTTACCATGCGTATTGCCTATTTGATGAGTCAAGGGATTGATGCATTTAATATATTATCACTCACCTTTACCAATAAGGCAGCACGTGAGATGAAAAAACGTATTGCGGGTATTGTAGGAAATAGTGAGGCAAAGAATTTATGGATGGGAACGTTTCACTCCATTTTTGCAAAAATCCTTCGTTTTGAAGCCGATAAACTGGGCTTCCCTTCTAATTTTACTATTTATGATACGCAGGATTCTCAACGATTGATCAGTGCTATTATCAAAGAGATGCAACTGGATAAAGATATTTATAAGTACAAGCAGGTACAAAACCGAATCTCGTCTTTTAAAAATAGTTTAATCACCGTACGTGCGTATTTTAATGATCCTGATCTTGTAGAGGCAGATGCTATGGCAAAACGCCCCCGGATGGGAGAGATTTATAAAGAATATGTAGATCGTTGTTTTAAGGCAGGTGCGATGGATTTTGATGATCTGTTATTGCGTACCAATGAGCTTTTAAATAGGTTTCCAGAAGTACTGGCTAAGTACCAAAATCGTTTTCAATATATCCTGGTAGATGAGTACCAAGATACCAATCATAGTCAGTATCTAATCGTAAAAGCCCTTTCAGATCGTTTTCAGAATATTTGTGTGGTAGGAGACGACTCTCAGAGTATATATGCATTTAGAGGCGCAAACATTAATAACATTTTGAACTTCCAAAAGGATTATGATAATGTAGCAATGTATCGTCTGGAGCAGAATTACCGATCTTCTAAAAATATTGTAGAAGCAGCAAATTCTGTAATCGAAAAAAATAAAACCCGTTTAGATAAAACAGTTTGGACAGCCAATGAAGATGGCGGGCAAATTATTGTACATAGAAGTCCTACCGATGGAGAAGAAGGACGTTATGTGGCTTCTAGTATTTTTGAAAATAGAATGAATCACCAATTAATGAATGGTGATTTTGCCATTTTATATCGTACCAATGCACAATCTCGTGCAATGGAAGATGCCTTACGTAAGCGTGATATTCCGTATCGTATTTATGGAGGACTTTCTTTTTATCAACGTAAAGAGATTAAAGATGTACTAGGGTATTTACGATTAATTATTAACCCTAAAGATGAAGAGGCACTCAAGCGTGTGATTAATTATCCTGCACGTGGGATAGGCGGTACCACAGTAGATAAACTGGTTGTGGCTGCAAAGCATTATGGACGTTCTATTTTTGAAGTGATGGAGAAAATAGAGCAGTTAGGTGCTTCTATGAATATCAACCGAGGTACACAAACTAGGTTATCCAATTTTGTGACCATGATCAAAAGCTTTCAGATTCTAAATGATGGTGGAAATGCTTTTGAAGTGGCAGAAACTGTGACTAAAAAAACAGGTCTTGTTCAAGAACTTAAAAAAGATGGAACTCCTGAAGGGATCGCTCGTATAGAGAATATAGAAGAGTTACTTAATGGTATGCGTGATTTTGTAGAAGAGCAAAAACAACTCGCAGATACCACAGGTTCTTTAGCAGAGTTTTTAGAAGATGTTGCGCTTGCTACCGATATGGATAATGATAAAGGAGATGAAGATCGTGTAGCACTTATGACCATTCACTTAGCAAAAGGATTAGAGTTTCCATTTGTATATATCGTAGGAATGGAAGAAGATCTTTTTCCAAGTGCGATGAGTATGAATACGCGTAGTGAACTGGAAGAGGAACGACGTTTGTTTTATGTAGCATTGACCCGAGCCGAAAAGCAAGCGTATCTTACCTATACAGAATCTAGGTACCGATGGGGAAAACTGGTAGATGCAGAGCCTAGTCGTTTTATTGAAGAAATAGATGATAAGTATCTGGATTACCAAACACCTATGCAAAGCTATCGTTATAAACCCTTAATGGATACCGATATTTTTGGAGATGTTGATAAAAGTAAACTGCGCTTAAAGAAACCAGTAAGTGGTAGACCGCCAAGTGTAGGAACACCTACAGGAGATCAATTGCGTAAGCTCAGAAAAATAAAACCTACAGATACATCTGATGTTCCTATCTCTAGTGTAGTAGGTGCTTTAAAAAGAGGAACTATCGTAGAGCATATCCGTTTTGGACGTGGTATTGTAGAGGGGCTTGAAGGAAAAGGACAAGATCAAAAAGCCGAAATTAATTTCGAAAATGGAGGGCTGAAAAAATTATTATTACGTTTTGCGAAGCTTAAGATTATTGAATAATCACGGGCAAGTATGTATTGATATACTCACTAGATTTTAGTGTCAAATCTAACGTACTCTCTTCACTCCAATCATTTCCATGTCCTCCTTGGTATACGGTAAACAGATGCGGTACATTGGCTGTATTCAGATGACTGTCTAATTGCATTCCATTAGAAAGTGGTACAAGCGGATCTTGATCTCCATAAAAGAGTAGGGTAGGACTGCTATTTGCTGTTACTTGTAATGCAGGGCTATTAGCAACTGCATAATTAGTGCCTTCTGGAAATTGATCTTCGTCTACTAAGAGGTTTAATGCAATATTAAAAGTAGGATCGTTTGTATAAAAAGGATCTGTAAAATCACTAGGTCCTACAATGTTAATCACAAATTTCACTTGATCATTAGTATCATACACATAGTCATACATCATAGCAAGGTGTGCGCCTGCACTTGTTCCAATCATTCCAAATTCAGGTAGTATTTGTAAGGCCTCGCTTTGTGTTGTGATTTGATTAATCACCGCTTGAATATCTAAGTATTGATTTGGGAATGCTGGTGTTCCAGAGACAGTTGCAAGTACATAATTTACATTTACAATCGCATGATCAGGATGAAACGCTTGTACAAATGCCACCGAAGCTGCCATATCACTCTTATCTCCAGAAGTCCATCCTCCGCCATGTATGAGTACAATAACTTTGGTAGCTTCTGCTGTTCTTCCTTCCGGTAAATAAAGGTCATACACTTGCTGCGGATCAGCTCCATAGGAAACATCGGTAAATGTAACGGCTTCTAATGTAGGTTGTTCTATGATTGTTGTGTCATCAGTTGTGATTTCATCATCAGAAGAAGAACAACTAGAAAATGAAATAGAAAAGCCAATAGCAATTAGGAGTATATACAGATATCTCATTGGTTGTTTTTTTTAGTATAACGTTTGTATTGATGAATTACGTATGTATATGTATACGATTTCTTTTTTGCATCAATTAACGTGCCTCTTTTTTTAAAATGAGATGAAAATATACTTATGAGGGATTTTTATACGCTTTCGCGAAAGCGTATACCTTTTTTACATAACTTTACTGCGTTCTTATTGAGGTATATGGCAGCATTTATTAAAATATATGAAGAAAACCCTAATCCTAAAGAGATAGAGCGAATTGTCTCTATTGTTCGGGATGGCGGTTTAATTATTTATCCAAGTGATACGGTATATGCTTTGGGGTGTGATATTACCAATAATAGAGCACTAGAACGATTAGCTAAAATTAAAGGAGTTAAACTAGCAAAAGCAAATTTCTCTTTTGTGTGTAAAGATTTGAGTAATCTCTCAGATTATGTAAAGCAAATTGATACAACTACATTTAAATTACTAAAAAGAGCTTTACCGGGGCCATATACATTTATCTTACCTGGGAATAATAATTTACCTACCGTCTTTAAAAAGAAAAAGGAAGTTGGGATACGTGTTCCTGATAATGCTATTACACAAGCAATTATTGATACGTTAGGAAACCCTATTGTATCTACTTCTATTTATGATGAAGATGAGGTGGTAGAATATATGACAGATCCTGAGCTTATCTTTGAAAAATGGGAGCAGCTAGTAGATGTTGTGGTAGATGGTGGTTATGGAGATAATATTCCTTCTACAGTCATTGATCTTACTAGTGGCGAACCTATCTTAATAAGAGAAGGAAAAGGGAGTTTAGAAATATAATTCACCTATTGTTAAAACAGCAAAAAGCCTCCAATGGAGGCTCTTAAAACTAAATCTAAAAAGATTTGGGGTAAATACTAATTGTAATTAACTAGTATGCGAGTAATTTATCTATCGCGTACAGCGATAGCTGTTGTTGTATTGAACTTGTTATTTTGGTAGGCTAGCTCTTGAAGATCTAGTGTATTAATTACTTCTGGAAAATCTCCCGAAAAGTTATTGTCAAAAATGCTTAATCTCTTAAGAGAAGGTATAGAAGCGATTCCTGATGGTAATTCTCCGTTAAATTGATTACTACTGATTTGGATATCACGTAAGTTTTCAAGATTCTCTATAGAAGCAGGAAGTTGACCTTCAAAGTTATTACTGTATAAGCTTATTCTCTTTAGGTTTCTTAAGGTTCCTATATCTTCAGGAAGCTTTCCACTTAAGTTGTTAAAGAACAAATCTAAATATTCTAAGCTAGCAAGGTCTGTTAAGTTAGAAGGAAGTGATCCTTCTAATTTATTGAAAGACATGTTTAAAACTTTCAACCCTTTAATATTAGTAATAGCTTCAGGAATGTTTCCTTCTATATTGTTTTTGTGAAGATTTAAAACCTTTAAGTGAGTTAAGTCCCCAATACTTTCTGGAAGCTCTCCTGTTAGGTTGTTATCTGTAAGTGATAATGCAATTACTTTATCATTTAAGATAATAACACCATTCCATTTTTCTGGAGATTTATTTAAATCCCAAGAAGTGGTCCAAGTGTCACCTTTAGTTTGTGTATATAAATCTATTAAAGCTTGTTTTTCTGTAGAAGATATCTGAGCAATCGTGCTTAAAGATACCATCATAGCCATAGCTAGGGTAGTAAAGATTTTCATATTGTTGTCGATTTGGGTGACACTAATATACTATGATAGTTGCTACGCTAGATGAAAGCACACCTTTTTTCGACCAAATACTCAAAATTTTAACATTTAAAAGGCAATTTTGTGTATTTCGTCGATTATTCAGAATAAATATCATGATCATTTTATCGATGAAATGCACACTGCAATAGTTTAAGTACACGATTTTGTTGCTTTTTAATGATTTTTAAAATATGTGTACTCTATAAATATAAAAAGAGCTGTCTACAACGAGACAGCTCTTTTAATAAATTTTATGTTTGTGAACTTTCTTTTAGAATCTATATCCAAAAGAAACGCCTCCTCTAAAGAATCCATCTGGAGATAAACCGTCATCGTTATCACCTAAATAACGACCACCTCCTAGAGATAATTCTATGACAAAGCCATTTCTACTTACCCATTTCTGACCGATAGCGACTCCAACTCCAAATTTGTTCCAAGTTCCTCTTTCATCCAAAGTATTATCATCAAAATTAAAAAACCTTTCATTATCCCCAGTGGCATATTGTAATAACCCTTCGGCAAAAAAGCCTCTTGCTCCATATTCTTTTTTATTAAAAAAGTATTGTCTAAAATAAGGAGTAAAGGCAAAATTTTGTCTAAAGTCATTTTCTTCATCTTGGAAACTAACATTAAGACTAGCTCCTAATCCTGAATATTTACTTAATACATACTCATAGCTAACATCTATAGCAGGTAAGGCAAGACTTTCTAGAACATCGATACGAAACTCATGTTTTTTATTATTGATTTCATTAAGGTTTACTGGTTGTTCTTCTGTGTCTTCTTGAGCAAATGCAAAAGTAGAAATGATAAGTGTTAATAATGTGATCGCTTTTTTCATAAGATTGATGTTTATAATTAATTGTGTTGTTGTAGTTTTCGTTATTAATTCTATAGATTCATAAAGTTTAAAATGGTTGCTTAAATAAAATATGATTAACCAAAAATTAACAATCTGTATTTTAATAAATAACTCATTGATATAGTATTAAAACGATATTTGATAGGTGTTCATTAATCAAAAGTGATGCCAAAAAAATATTCTTTTCTAATGAACGATAATTAGAGTGATTTACATATAAATTGCTGTTTATTAATGTTTTTGTATTTTTGATTGAGCATCAACAAAAATAAATTTCCTTATATCTATTAAGACAAATATATAAGGATAGGTGCTATAATTGTATTGCAAAAAATACCAAAAGAACTTAAAAAAAACTGCAATTTTTGCAAGTATATAAAAAGCCACTGTTACGAATAACAGTGGCTTTTTATATTGTGGTTATTTTTAAATTAATATTTTAATTTAATTGTTTTTGAGCAGTAATTTCTGCAATTTTCACAATCACTTCTACAGCGCGCATCATACTTTCTACAGGAACATATTCATAGCGTCCATGGAAATTATGGCCTCCTGCAAAAATATTAGGACAAGGCAATCCCATAAATGATAATTGAGAACCGTCTGTACCTCCTCGTATAGGTTTAATTAATGGTTTAATGTCTAATGATTTCATTGCTTCTTCGGCAATATCTACAATATGCATTACAGGTTCTACCTTTTCTCGCATATTGAAATACTGATCTTTAATTACTACAGAAATTAGATCTTTACCCAATTGCGTATTAAGTTCAGTAGCAAGTTTTGACATCATTTCTTTACGAGCTTCAAAATGTCCTTTATCATGATCACGAATAATGTACTCTAATCGTGTACTATCTACACTTCCTTCTATACTATATAAGTGAAAGAATCCTTCACGGTCTTCAGTATGTTCTGGAGTTTCAAGTCTTGGTAATGAGTTGATGTAATCTGTAGCGATGTACATACTATTCACCATTTTTCCTTTAGCATATCCAGGATGTACAATTTTTCCTTCTATAGTCACTACAGCTCCAGCAGCATTAAAGTTTTCATATTCTAACTCTCCAATCTGACTACCATCCATGGTATATGCCCATGCTGCTCCAAATTTTTCTACATCAAATTTATGAGCACCTCTACCTATTTCTTCATCTGGAGTAAAGCCCACACGTACAGGACCATGTTTGATTTCTGGATGTGCAAGTAGGTATTTCATAGCTTCCATGATCTCTGTAATCCCTGCTTTATCATCGGCTCCTAATAAGGTAGTTCCATCGGTGGTAATGATCGTTTGTCCTTGATATTGCTTTAAATCATCAAAATAATCGGGTGATAAAATGATATTCTGAGCTTCATTAAGAACAATATCACCTCCATCATAATTTTCTATAATCTGTGGCTTCACATCTTTTCCTGTAAAATCTGGTGTGGTATCAAAGTGAGAGACAAAACCAATAGTAGGTACTTCGTGTGATACATTAGATGGAAGCGTAGCCATGACATAGGCATTATCATCTATAGAAACATCTTGCATTCCCATTGCTTCTAATTGCGCTGCGAGAATGCGTGCTAAGTCCCATTGTTTTTCTGTACTAGGCGTGGTATCACTATTTGGATCACTTTCTGTATCTATCGTTACGTAACTTATAAAACGGTCTATTAAGGCTTGTTTGTTAATCATAGTAATGTCATTTCCGAAAAGGCAGGAATCTCAGCCCGTCTTCTTGATTTATATTTTTAATTTTTTCTTTTACGCTTACGCGAAATTATTCTTTTTTCTCTTCTTCTTTTGGGTAAAAATGTACAAAAGCTTCATATACTGCTTTGTGTAAAATATTTGAATGGTCTTGACCATCA
Organism: Dokdonia pacifica; assembly: GCF_900188275.1. GTDB lineage: Bacteria > Bacteroidota > Bacteroidia > Flavobacteriales > Flavobacteriaceae > Dokdonia > Dokdonia pacifica. Next base: position 271,156 of record NZ_FZNY01000005.1, on the reverse strand, counting down.
AAATAGGTGAAATTTGAAGTGATATTTCTATCTTCTTTTAAAGTTCCAATCAAACTAAAAGCAGCGCTCTCCATATAGGGACCTTCTTTTCCAACAGCTACATATACATTTGTCGGTTTTGTAATAGCAACTCTTTCTTTGGGAAGTAATGAATTGTCATCCCACCATAAACTTGGACTTACAATAATATACTTAGAAAATAATGTAGGTTTTTTCCAAAGGATTTCGGTAGCCAAAAGGCCTCCTAATGACTGCCCGATAAGTGTGCGTTCTTCCGAAATACGATAGGTGTTTGCCACGTATGACTGTAATTCTTTTTCTAAAAAAGAGATAAATGCTTCCGAGCCTCCAGTGGTTGGAAAGTCTTCTTTGTCCTTTTTATTGGTTGTTGGGTATGTGAAATCTCGTTTTCTATCTACATTACTAATCCCAATAATAATAGACTCTGGTAACATTTTAATCCACGGGAAATTTCCAAATTGTACAATACCTGCAATATGAATAAAATCTTCATCCTTACTACCGTCTAGAAGATAAATAACGGGATAGGTAGCTTCTTTTTTTTCAGTATAAGAAGCGGGTAGGTATACGTTTATCGTTCTGTTTTCTTTTAGTATATCAGAGTAAAACGTACGAGTTTCTCCTATAGTAAAAGGTGTTGTTTCTAGCGTCTTAGGCGCACTGTTTTGTTGTGCAATGCCCTGTAGAGATAGTGTAGAAAAAAGTAGTAAAAAAGCGTAGTGTAGCTTCATAAATACAGTTGATTTTTTTTATGCTTTCGCGAAAGCATAAAATTACCCATTTTCGATTACTTTTGCACTCAAGATCTATAACGATTATGTATAAACTTCTTGTCAGACCTATTCTTTTTTTATTTGACCCTGAAAAAGTCCATTATTTTACATTCTCTCTTATTAGAAATATGACCAAACTAGGTTTTGGTGGGCTCTTTAGAAGCTTATGGCAAGTAAAGGACCAAGCTCTAGAACGTGAAGTATTTGGATTGAAATTTAAAAACCCAGTGGGACTTGCAGCTGGTTTTGATAAAGATGCCAAATTGTATCAAGAACTGGATAATGTAGGGTTTGGATTTATAGAAATAGGTACAGTGACTCCAAAAGGACAGATAGGAAATCCTAAAAAGCGTTTATTCCGTTTAAAGAGTGATCAGGCGATTATTAATCGAATGGGCTTTAATAACGGTGGGGTAGCTGCAGCAGTAGAACGCCTTAAGAAGAATAAAAATGTTCTAATAGGCGGTAATATAGGTAAGAATACAGGTATTAAACCTGAAGATTATACCGCAGATTATTTGACGTGTTTTCATGCATTACACCCTTATGTAGATTACTTTGTACTAAATGTAAGTTGTCCCAATGTATCGAGTCATGCAAAGCTCAATGATAAAGACTATCTGGTAGAATTGATACAAGCAGTTCAAGAAGCCAATAAGCAGTATGAGATACAACGTCCTATTGTTTTAAAAATAGCACCAGACCTAAATGACAATCAACTTGATGAGATTGTAGAACTTGTTCAAGAGACCAAGTTAGATGGGGTAATTGCTAGTAATACGTCTGTTTCTAGAGAAGGGTTAAAAGCTACAAAAGAACGCTTGGATGAAATTGGAAACGGTGGTCTAAGTGGAAAACCGATTACAGACAAGTCGACACGTGTGATACGCTATCTTTCTGAAAAGAGTAACCAATCATTTCCTATTATTGGAGTAGGAGGGATTCATTCGGTACAAGATGCATTAGATAAACTAGATGCAGGTGCAAGTCTTATACAGCTATATACTGGATTTATATATGAAGGCCCGAGCTTAATCAAGAATATTAATAAGGCACTACTAAAACGAGATCAATAAGGTTATTTTAAAAAATAGCTTTAGGTTGTAATGTTTGATTTATTTTACGATTAAACCCTATAGCTAAACCAAATTCAACTTATTTTTATCATTATTTGTTATGCGAAATTCTCATAAAGTACTTCTAGCTTCTGTTATGGTATTGCTATTTTCTTTAAAACCAGATCTAGCATCCTTTATACCACAAGTTGTAAAAGTAGGTGCCGCAGGGTTTTTATTTCTTTTAGGACTTTTTCTAGTGTGGAAAGAGCGTCAGTGGTAGTGTAAGTCTACTTTATTTAATCACTATTCTTTCTGTAAATAGTTTTCCTTCCTGAGAACTACGCTGTAAAAAGTAAACTCCTGAACCCAATGGTGTAAGATCTATGGTTTTTAATTCATCAGTTACAGTGGTTTTATGCATTAGTTGCCCTAGGGTATTATAAATAGAAAGCTGTTGAGTAATTAAATCTCTATTTACAATTGATATAATACCAGATGAAGGGTTTGGGAATATAGAAAATCCGTCTACTATTTCTTGTTCTTCAACGCCTAATACACCATCTAAAGTAATGGTAAGTGTTCCCATTTTTTGGGTAGAAAAAGGGGAAATACCTTCTAAACTTGTTATAACTCCAACGGGTGATGTTATTTGATCTTCAGAAGTATAATCAATACCGCTATCTGTTCCTGCATCGTATGGAAAAAGATCCATAACAATTTCTTCTTTCCATGTTCCATTTTCATCTTGTAATGCGATACTATTTGCTGCAATCATCCAGTCAGGACTTGGAGCTATCATAGAGATCACAGTAAGAAGCGGAAATTCTGGACGTGTTTCAAATTGCCCTTGAATCATACCTGAAGCAGTGTCTAAATCTCCAAAATCTAACTCATTATATGCTGTATTCTCTGTAATTGCTTGCTGTACTTCTTGAAAAAACACAGTACTATTTCCAAGTTCAGCTACATTCTGAACACCAGTACTAGCAGGAGTTCCCATCGCTAAAAAAGTAACTTGGTTATTATGAGATACCCCTACTAAATCAGACCAATGTGATACAGATGGTAAATTACCCGTAGGATGCGGATGTGTTTCTTGACTCCAAGTGCTATCAAATGAAATCGTATAAGTTGCAATCCCTCCGTCTTGCGCAAACATAGCTATAGAAGTAGTCATAAAGATGCATAACAGAATACTCCAGTGGATGGTTATTTTTCTTTTTTTCATAGCCGTAAGTTTTTAAGACGAAAACTTGTAATAAAGATACACTTTTCTCAGCTTTACACTATGATTGAATCTATCATTGCATTTTTAGGAGCCACGGCTTTATTAGCATTTTCCCCAGGACCTGATAATATCTACGTATTGACTCAAAGTGTTGTAAATGGACGTGCTTCAGGTATAGCAACTACAACAGGTTTAATTTCTGGCTGTATTGTACATACGACACTTGTTGCTTTTGGTGTTTCAGCAATTATTGCAACGTCACCTACTATTTTCTTTATCATTAAATTATTAGGAGCATTTTATCTCTTATACCTCGCTTATAAAGTATTTAAAAGTGATGCAAGAGTATCACTTACAGATGGTGCTCCAAAGAAGAGTTATTGGAGTTTATTTAAACAAGGGGTGATCATGAATATATTAAACCCTAAAGTCACTATTTTCTTTCTCGCTTTTTTTCCAGGTTTTTTATGGGATCCAGATGGAAATACCGTGTATCAGTTTTATGTATTAGGTATTTTATTTATGATAGAATCTTTTTTCATTTTTGGTGGAATTGCTGTGTTAGCAGGAAGTATTTCTGGATATCTTAAAAAAAGCAATCAAATAGGAACTGTTTTAAAATGGTTACAGATTATTGTTTTTATTGGGATTGCGGTTTTCATTCTAATTTAGCTTTCGCGAAAGCGTAATTAGCCCTATTTTTACATAGTGAATAACAAGGTGAAAATCATAGAATGTCCTCGTGACGCGATGCAAGGAATTAAAGATTGGATTCCTACGGATGCTAAAGTTCAGTACATCCAGTCGTTGTTGCGTTGTGGCTTTGATACTATTGATGTGGGAAGCTTTGTATCACCCAAGGCGATTCCTCAAATGACAGACTCTGCAGAGGTATTACATCGTTTAGATCTTTCAAAAACAGAGAGCAAGCTATTGACCATCGTTGCAAATGTTCGCGGTGCTACAGATGCTGTGACTCACCAAATGGTAGATTATTTAGGGTATCCTTTTTCAATTTCTGAGAACTTTCAGATGCGTAATACGCATAAAACCATTGCACAATCTGTTGAGGTACTTAAAGAAATATTAGACCTAGCTCATGATAATGATAAACAAGTGGTGGTGTATATCTCAATGGGATTTGGAAACCCGTATGGAGATCCTTGGAATGTAGATATTGTAGGGGAGTGGACAGAGAAATTAAGTGCTATGGGGGTGAAAATTCTCTCATTATCTGATACAGTGGGTACTTCTAATCCTGAAAATATCAATTACTTGTTTTCTAATTTAATTCCAAAGTACCAAGACATAGAGTTTGGTGCACATTTGCATACCACACCCACTACATGGCACGAAAAAGTTGATGCAGCCTATAATGCTGGATGTCGTCGTTTTGATGGTGCTATTCAAGGTTTTGGAGGATGTCCGATGGCTAAAGATGAACTTACAGGAAACATGCCTACAGAAAAGCTTATCTCTTATTTTGCTTCTGTAAAAGCTACGGATAATATTAATACCATGTCTTTTGAGAGTAGTTATAATGAAGCATTAAAAGTGTTTCAGAAATATCATTGATTTTGATGTTTCTTTCCCCTGCGCTCTAATTCACTTTGAATTAAGTTTTTTTGCACCTCATGAATATCTTTAGTTAGTTTTGCGCTTTTACGTATTTTGAATAATAGTATTCCTAATACTATAAGTATAGCGGCTCCAACGAGATACAATATATTATAAAGTAAGTCTTTGTCTTTTAGAGTCTGTAATTGTAATTCTTGTTCTCTTTGTTGTTCCTTTAATTCTTTTAATTCAATATCATCTAGGCTGGTACTTAACGAAAGTGAATCGTTATAGCTTAAAGCTGTTTTTAGAAAAAATGTTTCTTTTTGAATATCTCCTGTTTCTGAATATAGGGAAGAGAGTAGAACACTACTTTCATAGGCACTCTTAGGAGCTTTAGATTCTTTAGCTTGCTGAAATGCCTTTTGAGCTTGTATAATAGCTGAATCTATTTTTTTCTCTGCGTTGTATGATTTTGCCAGAACAATATCTGCTTCGCTAGAAGGCTGCTTTAAACTATCGAGTCTTTGAGTTCCTTTTTTTAGGTAATGTGTTGCCTGTTTATAATTACCCATAGCATAATTGGTTTCACCAAGGCTAGTGTAAACAACACCTAAGAGTCTTTTGGAAACGTCTGTTTTAACTATTGTTAATGCAGAATCAAGATAGGTGATAGCTTTGTCATATTCCTCTAATTCTTTATGGATCATTCCTACATTATTATATAAGAGAGCAACACGAACTGGTTTATTGAGTTTTTTTGAGAGTGATAAACCTTCATTAAAATAAGTCACTGCTCTTTCTTTATCACCTAGGGTATAATATATAATGGCTTGGTTATTTATCGCAAAAGCTTCTATATCTCTTTCTTTTATCCCTTCATTATGAGCGATAGTTCTAATTTTTTCCAAATACACTAATGCACTGTCATAATGTAATTGCTTCTGAAAGTAATTGTTGGAAATATCAATATAATGCTTAAGTTTTTTCTGTACATCAGGTTCTTTTTCAGCTTTTAGCTTTAGACTATCTACATACGAATTTTGACTTATTGAGGAATAAGTTTGTAATATGAGTATAAAAAATATAAGTATAGATTTTGGCATATTAATAATCCATAAAATCAAATTTAAATATACTAAAGTTTTGAGTATCTATTTGTAATAAGCAAATTATAATATATAGTCAGGCTATATCGTAATTATAAATGTAGTTTACTTACGTATAAAATGCGCTTTAACTATAGAAGTATCATTCACCTCATATATAGCTATAAATTCTAGTATATCAGTTCCTTTTCGACCGGTTATTTCTTCATGGTCTATTACTTTATTACCTATGACAATTCGATGAATAAGTTTTGAGTGTAAATTAGGTGAATTTTCAAATATCTCTGAGTAGATAGCTCTTATTTGTTCTTGTCCTTTTGCAAAAGGTACTGTTTCAGAAAAAGAATATAATTGTGCCTCTGGAGCATGACAAGAAACAAAGGTCTCTATATCTCTATTGTTATAGGCGTCTAGTTGTTTTTGAATAATTGCTAAGGGAGTCATATGTTTATTCTACTACTTTAAATGTCATAGGTAATACATATGAGACTGCAACGGGTTTTCCATTGTGTTGTCCAGGTGTGAAATTAGGTAATAAACCAATAACTCTTTTCCCTTCCTCGGCAAATTCAGGTTGTGTAGAGGTTGCACTAATATTATAAACGGAGCCATCTACATCAATAATAAATCTTATTTTAGTGACGGCTGTTCCTGAAAAATTGATGTCATTAGCTATCTCTGTATTAAATTTTCTATTTAGAAAACGAGATACTTTTTGTGATGTACACTTTTTCATCTCTTCAATATCAGCTGTAATTTCACAATCACCTATTACAGGAGGCGTCTGTACTTCTGAATAGGGTATTACTGTACCTTCATCAAACTCTTTTGTTTTGAATACTGGTTTTTTAAGAGAATTAAGAACTCTTGTTTTTGGATATTTACTTTTTAGTTTTTTAAACTTTTTAGGTTTTGCATCTTTTGTTTTTGTGACTTCCAATTGTATCATAGGAAGTTTGAAAAGTGTTTTAGCTCCTTTTTCTATTTGAATTCGCATATAGCTATAGATATCGGCTTCATATCCTATGTGGATGCTATTGTTTTTAAGTATCCAATTCGTTCCCGTAAATTCCTTAAATATAGAGGCTATTTGACTACTTTTATTTTGTAATTCTATTTCAAAAACTCCATTCCCTTGAAAATTGAAAATAGCCCCTTCAAAAACTTTTTTTAGTTCTCTTACCTTTTCAGGTAGCGCATCTGTATTTTGAGCTATGGATACTGCATTTACCTTCCAAGCCCCCATGACTTCTTCTGGAGTAATGGATTGTGAAAAGATAGGTTGAGTTATAAATAATACTAGAAGGCATAAACGCATTTGGAACATCGCTTTTAAATTTATGGCAATAACCAGAAATTATTTGAAATACTCAACTCAACACCTTATTTATTTTGTGATAAATGATTATAATATTGGTTCTTAGGAAGGCATCCTTGCTTTAATAAACTTAATTTGTCCGTTATGATTAGATTCATGTTCTACGACGTGAAACCATTTACAATAAGCATTGGTCGGTCCCCAAGGCCAATTATTGTCAACTTTAAGTAACCAATCATCATCCCGTTTTTTCAATTCATTTAATGTATGAGCACGTACCTCATTAAGCGTATCTAAGTAATAGGGAAGATCATTTCCTTTTATTTTTTTGCGGGCATCGTTCCCTAACCCAGAGGCAGTACTCCAACGTTTACTGTCTTCTCGAGACCAATCTCCCCAATTTTTTCCTTCAAAAGTATGGATTTGGTAAAAGCGCTCGGTTGCGGCTAGATGCATTAACATAGCACCTACGGTATTGGCTTTGTCATCTATTAAAAAATCTAGCTGTTCTTGTTCAAGACCTCTTACTTGTCCCTCTACAACATTACGCATCCAGTTCATCATAGAAACGAGTGTTCCTATTTGTGGAGAATATCCCGTTTTAGGACCTACAATATTAAGCTCGTCTTGTACTGGCGTATAAGAAGCTCCCATCATAGGTATAGAAACTAAGCTTAATGTTCCTGCTGCAGCAAATGAAGATTTCTTTAAAAAGTCACGACGACTGTAATCTGGTACTATTGTATTCATGATGATATATGTTAATTAGTTGCGTACAATATAGAAGTTGCATGTCAAAAGATTACGTTAAAGCTGCGATAAAATCTTGTTAATTACCTATAAACACTACTATTCTAACTGTTGAAGTCTAGTGATTGCATTTTGATTTTTAGGGTTTAAGACCAATGATTCTTTAAAATTCATTTTCGCATTCTCTATATCTCCTAGATATAAATACCCTTCGGCTAGGCTATCATATAGGTTTGCAGATGTAGGATACTGTAGGAGTGCAAATTTAAAAACAGCAATACCTTCAGTTGCTTTTGAAGGATCAAAAATAAGTTGTAATCCTAAGGTGTTAAGTACCCCTTCTGGAATCTCAAGTGTAGGATATTTGTTTTTTAATTCAACATAAAGCCTATCTATATTTTTATAGCGCTGTTGTTTAGCTTGTTCTAAAAAATCATAAAATGAAAACAATGATTTTTTGGCCTTTTTTGAGTCAATAGTAATAAGCTTATCTGAAATCTGATTTTCTTTTGGGGTGTTTGTTACAAAGGCTAGAGAGGTAGTATCATCTTTGAGATATGCATTAAAAAAATGTAAACTATAGGACGTAGCAATTTTATAAGAAGCCATAATTTCTGGATCGCTTTTATCTTGTTTTGGGTCTCGTTCTTGAAAAAGGACGCCCAATGTACTGAAGTATGAATGTGATAGATCGTGTAAGCGTATTTTATATGCATCGCTAGCTATTAAATCATCATAAAATGTGAAATGAGTATTTAAAGAATCAGGCATGTTTCTTTCTTGCATAACATTTTTAGGAATTTCTTTTTGTGCTAAATGCATAAAAGGAACTGATACTTTCTTGATATCATAAAAAGGTGATTTTTTAATAATATCTGGACGATATCGTATAGTACCATCCAAACTCATATTGGCTTTTATGGTTGTATTGCGCATTTGCATAAGTACATTGGATAATCCTCCAAGACTAAATCCCATAGTTGCGATACGATTTGTATCTGAGATAGGATACTGTGATATTTCTTTAATTAGAAACTCAAGATCTCTTGCTTGCGTTTCTATGGCTAATTCTAGTTTTTGAAACCGTTTTGAAGTAGTCCCTCTACTTGGACTTGCTATCACAATATATCCATGACTCGCTAAGAGTTCGCAAAGCGCAAAATTTTCTATAGAAGATGCTTGAAAACTAGGCGCATATATAATGACTGGAAATGTGCCTTTTGCAAAAGGTATTTCTTTAAATGCAGCTGTTTTTTCTTTGAGGTGTGCTTGATTTGTGGGTGTGTTTTTGTAATAAAACCAATCTAAAAGAAAATAATTGGGTAGATGCTCCCATTCTTCTTCTTCTTTTAAAACTTCCATATAATTTAAAATAGCTAGCGATTGCTCATTTTTAGTAATTGCATCAGATGGATACCATATGCTTATTGGAATGGGTCTAAATACCGTTGTTGTATTTATATCAGATTTTGGCGTGTATGTACGTGTACTGTCTACAGCAGTATAGTGTTTAAAACCTACCGTATAGTTTCCGTTTTCTAATTGTAAATCTTGTAACGAAGTTTGGCTGTGTAATGTATGTGATAATGTAGATATAAAGAAAAAAAGTAAGGTTAGTTTCATAGCGATAGTTACTGTATACTATTAAAGATGCTATTTCTATATAACTGTTACAGTTGAATGGGTATATACATAAAAAAGGCACCCTTATGAGTGCCTTTTTTCTAGATGTATTGGGTTGTTTATTTTATTGCTTTCGCGAAAGCGTCCTCACCACCCACCACTGGGAGAGAAAGTGTCGTTCCTTTAAGATCTAATGTAAGCTCTGTACCTGGTTTTGGGTGTAAAGTAAACTCATTATCACTAGAGAAAACCATCAATCCTATTTGCTGTCCTTTAGGAATCACCTGATCGTCTGGCATGAGATCAAAAGTGACATCGTAAAAAGTCTTTGCAACTAAAGGCTCTCCTTGACGTATCGAGCTATGATTTTGAGGATCTGCCCATCCGCGTGTAATAATGTTATCAGTAATCTTTATTTTATCACCTTCATTCCAAGGTAACGATACTAGCCATACAGATAAGTTTGCTGCAGGTTTACTACTCGCGATACGTATGGTTACTTTTGGCACACCTGAAATATGTACATCTTGAGTTAACTCTGGTGTTACATATAATAAACGATGTTTTGAATCTTCTGCTTGCGCATGATCTGCCCCTTTTATGGTATAGTCATCTTTGAATGACGCGGGTACTTCATTAGTATTTTCAGATGTACTCAAAAGTCCTTTTCTGGAATCATCTTTACTTGGGAATAAGGTAACATTTGATGCTTCAGGATTTGGATAATCTTCATAGGAAGTAGGTTGATCTCTTTTATCATCTTCACGTACAATCCAAGAACGAGCATCCTTTTCTACACTATTTTCAATACCATGTAAATATCGTGTAAACCATCTGTTACGCATTTTTAAAGGTGGCGGACCTCCATGGCCATTTTGGTGATAAAAAATCTGAGATGGAATGCCTTGTGCTTTAGCTTGTGCATAAATACGGTAACTATGTTCTGGCATTACGTTCCAATCGTTAAAACCATGTGACATCAGTAAAGCTGCTTTCATAGGTTTCATTTGAGTAAGGTAATCCCTACCTGCCCAGAAGTCATTAAAATCTCCTGTTACACGATCCATACCGTTTTTCATTTCAGTATCTCGTACTGTTTTATTATTGTAAGGACGTTTTGCTTCGTCTCCGCTATGTATAAAGTCATAGAGTACATCAATATCTTCACCTAGGTACCCGCCAGGAGAACGCACGAGCCCGTTAGAGCGATAATAGTGATAGTAAGATGTGTTTGGTGCAATAGGAATAATTGCTTCTAATCCTTCTACACCAGTAGTTGCAGCAGCAAGTGGTATAGTACCATTATAAGATGTTCCAGTCATTCCTACTTTTCCAGTAGACCAAAAGGCTTCTACCGTTTCTGTACCATCTGGAGATGTATATCCTTTTCTTTTTCCTGTTAGCCATTCTATAACCGCTTTTGGAGCTAAAGATTCATTAGGACCCCCTACGGTAGGAGCTCCTTGTGAAAGCCCAGTTCCTGGAGAAGAAGAGTGTACTACAATATACCCTCTTGGTACCCATGTTTTGATATGAGAATTAGAAATAATAGGGCGTTCTCCAGTACGTTTTGCTTCTGGATGTAAACGCTCTTCTGCAGTTTCGCCAATTTCATGCTCTACATTCCAATTTGGTGTATCTGCGGCAACTCCTGCAAAGTATGGGCTGCTCACATAAATAACAGGAAGCTTTAAACCTTCTGTATCGGTTTGTTGAGGTCGTGTAACAGCGACATGCATGCGATCCATTTTGTCATCACCGTCTGTATTAAAATCGGTTTCAACCCATAGGTCATGACGTATCCAACTATCAGAATCTTCAAAGGCAGGGACTATTTGTGCTTCTCCATTTTCAAATATTGGAGTGGTTTTGGGCCCTTTATCTTGAGCACAAGAAATTATACAACTTGCCATTACAATAGCAAGTAGCGATAAGATACTATATCTTTTCATAGGAATGGTTTAGAATTAAAATGATGGATAGAAAGATACGGATATTCTAAAGTATTTATGTTAAAAATATGTTGTCCTATGTACTTATCTATACAGCTTGTAAAATTTAAAAGGCTTTGGCCATTCTTCTCTAGGTTTAAATGCAATAGCAACTTCCTTATGATCTAATGCAGATTCTGTAAGTACTACGTGATTTTCAAATTCTTTTGCTTTTTGAAATTCTTTGTCATTTACTTTACAGACAACCTTATAAAATGTACTAGATATCCATGTTTGCATATCAGTATCTTCTTTATACTTTAGATAGGTAGCAAGAGCAGCATGGGCAGCTGCTAGTATAGCAAAACCTTCAGGAATATCATCTTTAATAAGAATATACATTTTCATTATAAAGTTGTTTTTAGCTTATATAAAGGATTATACATTTAATTCAGCATCATACGTTTCATCTAGACGTTCTACATCAATCGCAATCTTGTCACTTTCAAAAGTAACGAGATATACAAATTTTTGCCCCCATTTAATTTCAGCAGGTTTATAAGAAGTGCGCGAATAGACTGTTTGTGAAAAGGATTCATCAAAGGCTTTAAGGGTTACTATAAATTCTGCATCCTTTTCTTCAAGATCTTCAGGAGTAAATTCATATAAAGGACTCTTATTGCTTATAGGATGTACCACTGTCCATACAGAAGGTAAAAACACTACTTTAGAACGTTCTAAATCTAGACTAAAGAAATCTCTTAAATCTGAGTTTTCTCTTTTTAGCGAGAGCGATACTTTAACTTCAACTTCTAGTAATTGGTTCTCCTTTACATTTACCACTCTAAACATAAAACCATTAATATCTCTATAAGGAGCCATTACTCCATGGTCGCTATATTTTACAGTAGCCTTTGGTTTTGAAAAACGACCATATAGCATTCCTGTTGCTAGTGCAAATGTGAGTAACCCTAACATAGACTCAGTGGCAGCTACGATATTTGCCATAAGACCTACAGGCGCTACACGTCCATATCCTAGTGTCGTAATGGTTTGAGCACTAAAGAAAAATGCCTCCATAAATTGCTCCATAGGAGCATCTATTTTTTTCATTCCTGTAAGGTGCTCTACACCTATAAGCATATAAATAGATGCAAATAAGGTGTTTATGACAAAATAACCTATAAGAATAAGCCCTAGAAACCGAGGCCAAGGCATGGAGACTAGGGAATGAAAAAAATTAATTCGTTCTAAAAAAGGAACATTTGTTTTCCGAACATTAAAAGTTCCATCTTTATTTAAGGTACGATATACTCCAGAAGTTTCTTTTACACCTAATCCAAGATCATTGTATTTTTTCTTGGTATATTTTTCTTTGGTCTTTTCAGAACTCATGTGTTGATTTTATTTATAGTATGAAGGTATAAAAAGTATGTAACATTGTATTTAGAAATAATCAAATTAATCCTCGGATAAGAGGCTTTTTTAAAGATTTGATTTTTTTTAAACAAATTATGCTCATGCTAGAAGAAGTTGTTGTAAAACCATCTTTGTTGTAAGTATATTTCTTACAAACAACAACACCATTAACCCTTGTTTTGTAGGTAATTAGAATAATTTGTTAAAAAAATAAAACATCTAGAGTGCTTTTTGTCGTTGATTTTGTGTATTTTGCGGAAATTAAACAAATTTTTTTCTTAAAAGCCCCTCAAAAATGAAAAAAAAATTATACGTCTTAGGACTGGTTTTGTTGTGCAATTCAATTATTGCTCAACAAAGACCTAAAGGAAGTATTCCTTCTACCCAACAAAGAGTTTCAATACCAATTAATACGGTAAGTAGTACTGATCTAACTAAAGAAAACCCTCGTGATGTACGTGATTTTCTTTCTTTACTAGTACAAGATCAAAAACTTACAGATCAAGATGCCGATTACGTAGTCACAAGTGAACACGTAAGTCGCATTAGTGGTGTTCATCATATCTATTATAGACAAGCAATTAATGGAATTGAAATACAAGGAACCGAATCTAGTATACACATTGCTAGTGATGGAACATTTGTAAAAGAAAACACAAACGTTATTTCTGGTGTACATACACAAGTAAAGAGTAGTGGAGCTTCGCTTTCTGCCTCAGATGCAATACAAGCAATTGCAAATCAAATGAATTATGGGAACGTTACAAATCTTACAGAAATAACTTCAAAAAGTACGGATCACTCTAAACTTTTTAGTAAAGGAGGAATCTCAGGAGTAGAAATCCCAGCAAAACAAATGTATTACTTAGTTCCTAATGATGGGATTAGAATGATATGGGAGATCTCTATTCAAGAATTGAATTCTTCAGACTGGTGGAATTTTAGAGTAGATGCCAGTACAGGAACTATTATTGACAAATATAACTTTACGCAATCCTGTAATATGGATCATGCACATAATGAGCATACACATAATGCTTTTAAAGAAGAGATTTGTGAAGAAGAAACATATGCTTCAACTACAAAAGCGATGGAAATTTCAGAAGAAGAAGCTTTTGTAGGTTCGTATTTAGTATATCCAGTTTCTATAGAAAGTCCTTATTATGGAGATAGAGTATTAGTAGCAGATCCTGAAGACCCAACAGCATCTCCTTTTGGATGGCACGATACTGATGGAGTAGTAGGATCAGAATTTACAACAACTAGAGGAAATAATATTGATTCTCACTTGGATTTAAATGCTGATAATAATGTCGATGCAAACTCTCGAGCTGATGGTGGAGCTGGACTCAATTTTAGCTTTGCTTTTGATGATACCGTTTTTGACGCTGGATCAGGAAGAACCATACCTAGATACTCTGCAGCAGACCCATCTTTAGATGCTGCTGTGACAAATGTATTTTATTGGTCAAATATTATTCATGACATTACCTATCAATATGGATTTGATGAAGCAAGTGGTAACTTTCAAGAAAACAACTATGGTAATGGAGGCGCTGGAGGTGATAGTGTCATAGGAGATAATCAAGATGGATCGGGAACTTGTAATGCAAATTTTGGAACACCACCCGATGGAAGTGCTCCGAGAATGCAAATGTTTGTTTGCGGAAATCAAGATGGTGCCTATGATAATTTAGTAATTGTTCATGAATATGCTCATGGTATTTCTACACGTCTTACAGGTGGAGCTGCTAATTCTGGAGCTTTAAATAATCAAGAGCAGCAAGGAGAAGGATGGAGTGATTATTATGGATATATGTATACCATGAATAGTAGTAATGCGACAGGGACTAGAGGCGTAGGTACGTTTCTTGTAGGAGAAGGAATCAATGGTGATGGAATTCGTTCATTTCCTTATAGTGACGATATGGGTGTAAATCCTCAAACTTATCAGAGCTTAATTAATCTAGGAAATGGAGGTGGAGTGGCACCACATGCTGTAGGTGAAATATGGGGAACTATGCTGTATGACTTAACACAAGCACTTATTGCTGAATATGGATTTGATCCTGATTTATATAACGGAACAGGAGGTAATAATATATCATTAGCTTTAGTTACAGAAGGACTTAAATTACAACCTGCAAGTCCAGGATTTGTAGATAGTCGTGATGCAATATTGTTGGCAGATCAATTAATCTATAATGGAAATAATCAATGCCTTATCTGGGAAACATTTGCTGCTAGAGGATTAGGATTTAATGCTACACAAGGATCTTCTAATCTTAGAGCTGATGGTACAGCTGGTTTTCTTGTGCCACCAATAACATTAGATGTATCTACCAGTGATTTATGTAGAATAAACGGACAAGAAACGTTATCCGGAGGTTTAGTTGGAGGCGGTACTTATAGTGGTCCAGGTGTAATAGATGACGGTAATGGAGCGACATTTACGTTTGACCCAGAAGTAGCTGGAGTAGGCGTTCATACTATTACGTATACTGCTATAGATTGTAATGGTGTTATGGGATCAGATACAGACACTATAACAGTTACAGAGGTATTACCAGAATTAAATCCATGTCTGAATACTACTATAGCCTTAGGAGCAGATGGAACAGCATTATTTGATCCTTCAGCACCTACAAATGTGACTATAGTCGGAGGTAATAATGGAAGTAATGCGCAAGGTGATTCTGTTTTTGCAATTACAATTACAGAAGATGTTACCATAACTTTTGATTGGGATTATACGACTGCAGATGATCCAGGATTTGATAGTTTTGGATATGTAATAGATGATCTAGCAACTTACACACAATTAACTAGTGATGCTATAGCAGCGCAAAGCGGATCTTCTAGTGTATCGTTAACTGCTGGTCAAATATTTGGATTTACAGTTCGAACAGATGATAATGGATTTGGAGCAGCTACGGCTGTTATTACAAATGTAATGCCTACTTTTTCTGGAGCTCTTGATCAAAGCAATTGGCAAGAATTACTATTTACATCCGATGGTTCTGCTACTTTTGGAGGAAGACCCGTTAGTTTGTTAAATAGTTGTGGGACTATCGAAACTTCTTTAAGTAAAAGCGTGTTTACCTGTTTGGATATAGGAACTAATATGGTTACTGTAACGGTAACAGATAGTGATGGAAATACAGACACCTGTACTACGCAAGTAACAGTTACAGGAAGTGCACTAAATACAACTACATTTACTGCAGGAAGCTGGGATAATAATGCTCCTACAGGAACTTCTATGGCTATTATTGATGATACGTATGATACCGCTGTATTGGGTGATATTAATGCATGTTCGTGTCAGATTAATGCTACAGAAACTGTAACAGTCAGAGCAGGAGATTTTATGAATATAGCAGGAAATATTAC
This sequence comes from Dokdonia pacifica, assembly GCF_900188275.1. Taxonomy (GTDB): domain Bacteria; phylum Bacteroidota; class Bacteroidia; order Flavobacteriales; family Flavobacteriaceae; genus Dokdonia; species Dokdonia pacifica. The sequence continues at coordinate 254,976 of NZ_FZNY01000005.1, read as the reverse complement.
TGTAAATGGAACATTGATTGTAGAAAATGAAGGAAGCGTAGTGCAAATAGATGAAAATGCACAAACTATTAATAACGGAAGCATTAGCGTAGCTAAAATAACACCTACCATAGACGATCGTAATTTTGTAGCGATGAGTAGCCCAGTAAGCGCAGAAGCTAGAGATCGAGTTTATGGAAACTCAAGAGCAGTATTTAGTATCATCCCAAGTAATTTTGTGCCTTACGCTATAGACTTAGTAGCATTCCCAGAGTTTGCAGATGCAGAAAATTTCTTAGATGATGATAATGATTACTTATTGCCAGTTACAGGTAGTACAGCGTTACCAGCCGCAGGTATTGGACAACTTGTATTTCCACAACCAGCACCTAATGTAGGAGATGGATCGTACACGCTCACCTATACGCAAGATGGAATGAATCCGGGGACATTAAATTCAGGAACCATCACAGTTCCTATCAATTATAACGGTCCGGCGACTATAAATAACTATAATATTTTAGGAAATCCATATGCCTCAGCTATAGATGTCACTGCATTTATCAATGCAAATGATGCCGTAAGCGCTGTGTATTATTGGGATCATCTTACAAACCCTACATCAGATTTACCAGGAGCAGGTACGAGTAACTTCTCTATGAATGATATTTCTGTCCGTAATGCCCTTATGGGCGTAGCTGCTGTAAATGGAGGCGCCCCTCCTAGTCAATTTATGGCTTCAGGTCAAGGATTTGGAATAAAAGCAGAACAAGCTGAAATGATTAATAATACCCCTGTTGTATTTACCAATACCATGCGTGTTACAGGAAATAATGATGGATTTAGAAGTAACGAATCTGAAGAACCTGTTTCATTCGAAAAACTATGGCTTAATCTTACCACAAGTGCATATGAAGAAGCCATATCGCAAACAGGTGTTGGATTTACAGAACTAGCCACTGCTGGATATGATGCGGGATATGATACAAAAAGATTAGGGACGTTCTTGTCATTATTTACAAACCTTGATGGCGAATATCTAGCGATTCAAGGGCGTGAAGCTTTTGATAATGAAATGGAAATACCTGTAGGTTTCTCTACTACTGTAGAAGAAGAAGCTACGTATACCATTAGTATAGAACGTTTTGAAGGGATACATCTTGAAACAGCACCAGTGTACCTTGTTGATAATGTTTTGAATACGGTGACAAATCTTAAGGAAACTCCTTATAACTTTACCGCGATAAAAGGAATTCAACCAGATCGATTTATAATAGTATTTAAAGAAAGAGACCTTCTAAATACAGATGATGAAACTGTACAAGAAAATGAAATTACTCTTTTTCCTAATCCTACGTCTCATATAGTTACGTTGGGATATATTGGAAATAAACAATTACAAGAAATGATTATTTCAAATACGAATGGACAATTAGTCCAGAAAGTAGCTCTAAGAGACTTTAATGAAACGAAACAATTAGATATACAAAAGCTTTCTACCGGCATTTATTTTATGCAGATTGTTTTTGAAGATCAAGTCATTGTAAAAAAACTTATTGTTAATTAACATCATAGGTTTTACATAAAATATAGAGAGGTTGCTTTTTAGTAGCCTCTTTTTTTATGCGCTTTCGCGAAAGCGTATAAAACACGGTGTAAAAAAGGTTAAAACCTATAGGAACCTGTTGATCTATCGAAAAAAAATAAAACCGCAATAACTCATAAGTATTTTTGAGATATCAATTTTTAAAACGAATCTTTATGAGAATGCCTTTTTCAGAATTTGTCACCAGTGGTGATTTAAAATTTATTATAGTCTTTATCATTTTTAGTGGATGGGCTATCGTTCACTTTTTTAAAAAACTAAGCCTGCGAAAGCAAGAAGTAACTATAGATCTATTACAGTATCATAATACCAAAATAAATAATGCGGCATTTTGGATTTTGATACTTAGCATATTGTCTCTATTACTAGGGCTGATGCATAGTTTTTATTTTATAGGAAAAACAGGTGGAATAGCCCCCAATCTCATTTTTCAAGGTGTTTCTTATGCATTAATAACTCCTGTTTTAGGATTATGCCTCTTTATATGCTGTAAAACACTAAAAGGAATCTTCAATGAAATCTCCTCTAAATAATGCCAAGATGAAAATACTATATACATTATTCTTAATACTAAGCATTAGCGGTGTAAGTAATGCGCAATCTAAGGTATCTAAAGCCGATAGTTTGCGACATGCAGGGAAGTTAATAGAAGCAATAAAATCGTATACAAAAGATTATAATATGACTAAGGATAAGAAGGTGGGGTATAAGCTTGCATCTACGTATGCGCTGATCTTTCAAAAAGATAGTGCCTTTCATTATCTCAATCTCTCTTTAAAAAATGACACCTCTTTATGGCCTTTGGCAGACACCAATTTATTTGCCTTAATTGATGACCCTCGTTGGTCTTCAATAGAAGAAAGTCAGTTGCATAAATATCAACAGGATCAAGGCGTTTTAAAACAACCTGAATACGCTAGACAGTTACTACAACTTATTATAAAAGATCAAGCATTGGATTATTATATAGATCAAGCAAAATCTCATTTCATGAAAGAAGGAAGCCCTCCTCAATGGTATTATCCTATAGGGGCTTATAAACAAGAAATCGTAAAAGAAAATTATGAGACGATGCTTCAATTATTAGATGCGAATGGTTGGCCAACATATACTAATGTAGGGAAATTAGCAGCAGATGCTCCTCTATTAGTGATTAATCATCATGAAGATGACGCAGTTAGAAAGAAATACTTAGAAAAAATAAAACAATCCTGTTTAGATGGGGAAGGGAGTTGTATGGAATATGCTAAGATTCAGGATCGTATACTGGTAAATGAGAATCAACCACAAATTTATGGAATGCAATTTAGGTATAATGAAGCGCGTACTTTAGAACCTTTTCCTATTATAGATCCCGAATATGTAGACCAGCGTAGAACTGCCATAGGCTTAGAACCTTTAGCGGTATATCTAAAAAGAAAAATTAATTATGAATGGACCGTAGTTCAAAAGTAGAAAATGATTTGTTCTATAGAGTAGTTCTTAAGAAAACATAGGTGTAAAATACGTATGTTTTTTAGTATTAATCTTCAGGTAACGCGTCAAATTCTCTTCGCTTACTTTCAAACCATGCTTGCATAGATTCAGGAGAACTCATAAGGGCTTTCATATCATCCATTGCTTTTAAATGTGCTTCATCTTGTGCTTCAAACATTGCAGTACCATGTTGTTTACTCATAGCTGCAATTTCCTCAAATGTATTAGCCTGAAAAGTCATATCGCACGCACCCCCTAATTGTTTGCATGTCATTGTCTTCATATGGATGGTTGTTTTTTGATGAATCATTACTAAAGAAATTAGTTATTCTCTATGAGAATTTACATTTGTACAACAATCGTATTAGCTGCTATATCCCCGATACGTTTATTCATTTTGTTATTTGCAGCAACTATAAATCCTATTAAGAGTACATAATCTATAAACCCTAATATGTAACGTGTTAAAGAAGCTGTTATATCAATAGATTGGTAATGATTTGTAAGTACTTTTATATTTAATATTCGTTTGCCTATGGTTTGTCCCCAAATACCTTCACTAATAGGCCATAGGAGAAACCCTAGAAGCATCATCACATAAATGGGAGTTCCTCCTTTAAGCATAAAACCAATTTCGTTTATAGGTTCGCCTAAAAAGTAGCCTAAAGTAATGCCTATTATAGCGTAAATAAAAAGATCAATTATAAAAGCAATGATCCGTGTTCTTTTTTGAGCAATCTGAAATGTGTTTTCAAATGAATACTCTATAACATTATTTTGCATAATATATAGTTCGTTAGTTGGGGATTAACAATATATAAGTGACAAAATTAAATCAAATGTTACGAATCTATTAGGGTTAAATGCCCCTTTAATTCCTCATAATTTGCAATTTTTTGGGTGATTCCCCCCTTTTTTACAAGATTTTTAACTTGATCTGGTAATTCTTTATACTTCCCAACTATAGGTTCAATTGCAGGTAAAAACTTAACAGGATGTGCTGTTTCTAAAAACACACCATAAGCTTCTGTATCTCCTTTTAAGTACTCTTTTAATCCTAGATACCCTACCGCTCCATGAGGATCTAAAATGTATTTACAATTTTCATAGACATCCCTTACAGTTGCACGCGTTACTTGATCACAGTAAGAATATGAAGTTAGCTTTCGCGAAAGCGTACTCAAATCATTTTCAAATAATTGTAATACACGCACAAAATTACTTGGATCACTCACATCCATTGCATTGCTAATAGTAGGAACCGTTAGAGTAGGAGCATACACGCCTGACTGCATAAAGCGAGGGATGGTTGTATTGCTATTTACAGCAGCAACAAATTGCTGTACCGGCATCCCCATATGATGTGCCATCATTCCTGCACAGATATTCCCGAAATTCCCACTCGGAACCGAAAAAACCAATGGTTTTCCTTTCTTTTTTAGCTCTTTATACGCAAATAGATAATACAATAATTGGGGTAGCCATCTTGCCACATTAATACTATTGGCAGAGGTAAGCTGGCGTTTGTTTGTAATCTCCTGATCTAGAAATGCACGTTTTACCATGGCTTGGCAATCATCAAATGTACCTGCAACTTCAAAAGCAGTGATGTTTTCACCCAATGTTGTTAATTGTTTTTCTTGAATATCACTTACTTTTCCAGAGGGATAGAGAATCATTACTTTAATACCGGGCACTTTATAAAACCCTCTTGCAACGGCACCTCCCGTATCTCCGCTAGTGGCTACCAGTACCGTAACTTCTTCTTTTTGATTGCGTTGTTTTAAAAAATATCCTAGACAACGTGCCATAAACCGAGCTCCTACATCTTTAAATGCCATGGTGGGACCATGAAATAACTCTAAAGTTGCCACTTGATCTTCAAGTTCAATAATCGGGAAATCAAAAGACAATACATCTGTCACAATTTCTAGCAAGGAAGCATCATCTATAGTATCACCCACAAAGGGTTTCATGGCTGTGCATGCGATTTCTTCTTTAGATAGATGTTCTATAGTATCCCAAAAGGATGCTGGTAATCGCGGAATTTCTTCAGGAAAATACAATCCTTTATCCGGTGCAATGCCTCGTATCACTGCTTCATCAAAAGTGACATTAGGGGCTTGTTTGTTTAAACTGTAGTAGTTCATAGTTGTTATTGTATTACCTGACATCCAGTACCGCTTATTTGACTGGAGTAGGTATCTACTTTTAAATGTTGTTGTTTATAATAAGCTTTACTTGCCATTAAATAGCTTTCTATATTCGCTTTCGCGAAAGCGAACGCAAAAAGACTAGGGCCACTTCCAGAAATACCAAACGCCATACATCCATGTTCTTTGGACAGTGTTTTTATCGTATCAAAATGTGGAATCAATTGCTTGCGATGAGGTTCTACTAATACATCTTGTACACTTTCTATAAATAACTGTTTGTCCCATTCATACAGACTCGCAACAAAACCAGCAAGGCGTTGTGCTTGTGTAATTGCATCTTTTAGCGGTACCTCTTTTGGGAGAATAGCGCGTGCATCTTTGGTGGCAATTTTAATATGTGGGTGTAAAATTCCGACATATACCGTTTCCATAGGAGGGAGCGAGATCACTCGTAAAGGATCATATCCTGTAATGAGCGTAGTACCTCCATAAATACATGGGGCTACATTATCAGCATGTTCATTACCACTGGCTAAGGCTTCTCCTTTCATGGCGTATCGAGTCAGTTCTAAATTGGATATTGGATGATCTAGTAATTGGTTAATTCCAAAAACGGCTCCTGCAGCACTAGCTGCACTACTACCAATACCGCTTCCTGATCGTATGTTCTTATGTATTTCTATTTCGACACCAAAATCTGCTTGAATCCCCTGAAGCATAGCATTGCCTGCAACGCCAGCGACATTGTTATGTGCTTCCATAGGTAATTCTTCTCCAGTAATCACAGTAATAGTAACTCCTGGAGTGGATACTTTACGAAACACCATCTTATCACCAATACCCTCTAGTGCAAAACCTAACGTATCAAATCCACAGTTTACATTGGCAACAGTTGCGGGACAAAATATCTTAATTTCATCTCCGCGAAGGCGGAGATCTTTTTCCTGTTCTTTCCTTCCCATGTTTAATATTGTCTTAGTCTTATAATATCTGAAAATAAACCACTAGCGGTTACGTCACCACCAGCACCAGCACCTTTGATAATTAATGGCTGATCTGGATATCGTTCCGTATAGAAAAGTACAATATTATCTTTACCTTCTAATTGATAAAACGGACTTTCTTCTGACACCGATTGTAAACCTACACTTGCTTTATCACCTTCTAACTGTGCTACATATTTTAAACGATGCCCTTTTGCAGTAGCATCACTCACTAAGGTTTCAAAATGAGAGGCATCTTCTTTTAAGGTTTCAAAAAAATGAGAAACATCAGTGCTTTCTAAATTATTCTGTGTTAAGAAAGGAGTGTTAGTAATGTCTTCAAGTTCTAGTTGCAATCCCGCTTCTCTAGCAAGAATGAGTATTTTTCGAGCCACATCTACACCACTTAAATCTATACGCGGATCGGGTTCTGTATAGCCTTCTGCTTTTGCTTGTTGTACCACATCATGAAAGCTACTTCCTGAGGTGAAATTATTAAACACAAAATTGAGACTACCAGAAAGTACTGCCTGAATCTTAGTAATACGATCACCCGATGCGATGAGATTTTTGAGCGTATCTATAATAGGAAGTCCAGCGCCTACATTGGTTTCAAACATGAATGAGGCATTGTATTTTTTACTTAAACGTTTCAACTCACTATAATTTTCCATAGTACTGGCACAAGCAATTTTATTACACGCAACGACTGCAATACTATGGCGTAAATACTGGGCATAACTCATCGCTACTTCCTCATTTGCGGTAACATCTACAAATACTGAGTTGCGTATGTTGAGGCTTTGTACGCTTTCGCGAAAGCGTATACCATCTGCTTTTTCGCCTGCGGCAAGTAGTGCTTGCCATTTGGAAAGGTCTATTCCTTCTTCTTCGAAAACCATGGTTCTACTATTCGAAATTCCGATCACACGGAGATTTAATTTGAGATTTTCTAAGAGGTATTGTTGCTGTTGCTCAATTTGTGCCATCAATCGTCCGCCTACATTTCCAACGCCCATAATAAATAAGTTGAGTTGCTGGCGTTGATCTTCAAAGAAACGTTCGTGTAAACTATTAAGTGCTTTCTTTACATCTTTAGAAGCAATCACTGCCGAGATATTTTTTTCACTAGCTCCTTGTGCAATAGCTCTAATATTGACGTTATTTTTACCTAGTGTACTAAACATTTTACCAGAAATACCTTGATGGCTTTTCATACGTTCTCCTACCAATGCAATAATGGAAAGGTCTTGTTCTACAATGACAGGATCTATTTTATGGATTGCTATCTCATAGGCAAAGGTGGTTTCTATGGCTTCTTTAGCCTGTTGCGCATCTTCTTGTGCGACACCAATACAAATGCTATGTTCACTAGAGGCTTGTGTAATTAGAATAATATTGACATCTACCGCAGATAAGGTTTCAAAAAGTCGTTTTGACGTTCCTGAAATACCAATCATTCCTGCACCTTCTAGCGTCAATAAGGCAATATCACTAATGTGACTGATACCTTTTATGGGATTGTTTTTTCCATTGGCTTCATTAGAAATGCAAGTTCCTATTGCTTCTGGATCAAAGGTGTTTTTAATATATAAAGGAATATTTTCCTGCATCACAGGTGCGATCGTAGGAGGATAGAGAACTTTGGCACCAAAATGCGATAACTCCATGGCTTCATGATAAGAGATATGCGCAATAGGTTGTGCTTGCTTTACGAGTTTTGGATTGGCACTATACATACCGCTTACATCGGTCCATATTTCGAGAGCATCTACTTTTAGAGCGGCTGCAATAATAGCCGCTGTAAAGTCTGATCCGCCGCGACCTAAAGTGCTTGTTTCTCCCGTTTCAGAGCGTGCAATAAAACCAGGTAATACGGTAATAGCTGTTTGTACATCTTTAAAATATGCTTGTATAGTTGTATGTGTTTGTTCATAATATACAGAGGCTTTGGTATGCTTTGTATCTGTTAGAATCAAATCACGCGTATCTTTATGTTGAGCTGGAATGTTTTGTTCCTGAAAAGCCGCTGTTATCAAGACAGAAGAGGTACGTTCTCCAAAAGAAGTAAGTTTATCAATGGTTTTTGGAGATAACTCATGAATCAAGAAAATACCCTGTAATAAGGCTTCTAGGTCGTTCATGAGTATTTCTACTTGGGTATATGTCTCTTTGCTTTGCGTAAGTGCTTTTGTATACGTGAGATGGGTTTCTTTTATTTCTTCAAATAATGAGATATATGCCGTGTCATTTTTAGAAGCTAAATGACCCGCTTGTAATAATTTATTGGTAATACCACCAACAGCTGAGACCACAACAGCTACATTTTCTTTTTGAGCTCTTGCATTAACAACGGCGATGACTTTTTGTATGTTTTCAGGACTTCCAACGGAAGTTCCTCCAAATTTGAGTATTCTCATGATAGCGCCCTAATGATGGGTGTTTTTATATCAATGATGCTTGATAGTTTAGTGTATGATGTATTATTTGATTGTGATACCGATAAACGGGTATAGGAATGGATGATATGTAATGACTATAACCCCATAGGGGTAATTGTACCAAATGTAGAAATGGTAATCGTAGAAATAAATATGTATGCTGATGTCCTCATATACATTACAATAGTTAAATGTACTCTTTTTACCTTAGTGCACAAGTGCAACTACTGATTTTTATGGAATTAAAAATAATACCCTCTTATTTTGTGAGATATGTAAATGAAGGCAGGTTTTATTACACTTTTTAAAATATTGCTACATTACTAGTGTAAATAAAGTTTACAAATACTTTTGAAGATGTTCTTTAAAATAGGTAGCGCTATCGGTGGCACTTTGAATAGAGTTTTGTGCAAAATTACCGCCTTGTTCTATGTAATAGTATTCTAGTCCTGAGGCAATAGGATCAGGTAATAATGTGGTATAATCTATAGAACCATTTCCTAGTTCCGTGTAATCTCTGGTTTTTGTATCCATATCTTTGATATGCCACATGACGTAACGTCCAGGTTGTTTTTGAATGAGTTCTTTGGGTGTATACTTTGAAGAATGCATCACCCAATACATATCCATTTGTAGTTTTACTAGCGCGGCATCTGTTTCGGAAAGGATGATGTCATATCCATTTTGTCCATTGTGATCGTCAAATTCATAGCCATGATTATGATATGCAAAACCTAATCCAGCAGCTTTTACTTGCTCTCCAATGATGTTTAGTTTTTTAGACATGATTTTAAAGTTGTCTAGTGTACGTTGCTCTGGAGCAATCCATGGCCATGTGATATAGGCACTGTTTAAGGTGTCAGCTCCTTGAATGCATTGATCTACAAAACGAATTAATATATCTTCTGGTGCATTCAAAAATCCTGAAAATCCATAATGACCGCTAGATACGGTGAGTCCTAAGTCATCTAAGATCATTTTAAAATCGGCGGCGGTATATCCATAATACATTCCTTTTTCTGCATCAAAACCATAGATTTCAAAATCTTGATAGCCTAATTTTTTAAGAAGTTTTAAAGTGCCAATAGGGTCTTTTGTCATCTCATCTCTAATAGAGAATAACTGATATCCTAATTTGTAGTTGGTAGTGGGTTGCATATGTAGACAAGATATAGGGAGGAGGGAAGCAGCTCCTAGGATTCCCATAGACTCAATAAATGTTCTTCTGTTCATGGGTATGAAGATAGGAATATGTATTCAGAATTTTATGATGTTAATACATTGTATTTGGATTGGCTGATTGTTTTGGGATTTGCTGGATAGCATCCCAATGCTCACAGATTTTTCCATTTGTATCAAATCTAAAAAAATCCATGGTTACATATTGATCATTTCCAGGCCATGTCTGATGGGTATGTAAAGCAACGAGATCACCTTGGGCGATACAGCGCACAAACGCAATAGACTTATCAGGATATTCTTGTTGCATGCGTTCAAAATAGGCTATAAACCCTTTGGTGCCATCAGCTACGTCAGGATTATGTTGGATATATTCTTTTCCAATATATTGATTTACCGCTTCTTTTGGATTGCCTTCATACGCCATTTTGTAAAAAGCAATGGCGTTTTGTTTGTTTTGTTCTAGGTTCATAGTTAGTATTCTTTTTGATTTGCTATTTTTTCTTTGATCTCTATAATTTTTGTAGCTAATGTTTTTTGGCTTACAGATCGTTTGGGATTATATCGTCTTGGGTTTTGTAGCATCAGTATCATCGTAATCATTTCTTCTTCATTTAAAGTAGAAGGCTCTTTATCAAAATAATACTTTGATGCGTCCTTAATTCCTTTCGTATTAAATAAAAAATCAAAAGTGTTTATATATGCATTTAAACATGCTTTTTGAGAAACCTTTTTTTCTAATTTTTTAGTGTGAAAATAGATATCCAAAGAGTGTTGATGTCTAATGAATCCTTCTCTAGGAGAATAGGTTAGAAAGCTTAAACTTCTACAAGGACATCTCCGATCGTATTTTTCTCTTAGAGAATCATATAAGAGTCCGTTTATATTTGTAATAGGGTGTATTTGTTCATATAGATTTATAAAGTTTTCTGGGAGTGGTTCTGCTTTTTGTACTTCTAGAATGACATTTTCAAAGGTTTTTTGATCTAAATGCTTATTGAAGTCATATTTCAAGTATTGAAAAATAGAGAAAAAACCTATAAATAGAATGACAAGTAAGTAACATACTTTCTTAATATACTTCGTCAATTTACTTTTCATATTCCTAGAACGATTTCATTAATAACAAGTTGTTTTATTATGAATTATTTATGACTGAGTACGCTTTCGCGAAATCGAACTTGAGAGATTCACGACCAAATGGGAGAGCGCAGCGTTAAAGCGTATAAAGTTATTTTAGAATTTTAAATTCCCCCACAACTCATCACTCGCTTTTAGATACCTAGGATTTGCTAGTTCTTGGGTCCATTTTTCAGAAATGTATGGACTTACTTGAATGCGAGAATCTACTTGTTGGAAGGTGTCATTATTAATCCACATCATCTGCGAAGTCCAATCTGTATTGATATAACTAAAGGCTTTAATCACATCTTTATTGTCATTTATGGTTTTGAAAAATGGGAGAAACCATTGTTGCCACGCTCGTTTGGCGATGATATCTTTTTTGAGGTCGGTGTCAAAAAATAAGTTATCTGTTTGTAGGGTAGGACTGGCTTCTGCGATAAAAATTGGTTTGTTGTGTTTTCTAGCAAACGTAAGCATTTCGGTATCGGGATTACCAAAGTAGGAGTAGGCACACCAATCTACCAGATCATCTCCAGGATACCAATCTTCTAAGGCTTCTTGATCTGATCCCGTTCCTTTTGATTGCCATACAAACGCCACATTGTCTACACGCATTTTTCTGAAAATGTTATAAATACGCTCCCATGCTTTTAAATAATGTTTACGATTATAATGATTCCAATCATGCCCATCAAATTCATAGCCTATTCGTAAAAAGACAGGACGTTTACTTTCTCTTATCCAATTCCCTAAGGCTATGATATAGGAATCGTGTTTCCCGTTACCAACTTTCTTTTCGTGATTAACGATAGAGAGTCCTATGGAGATGATGGTATTTTTATAGGTAGTATTATCTAAGTAGCATTGCGCACAACAATCTCCAGCACCCCAATTGGCTTTGGTTTGTAAACCGTCAAGCCCTCTATTGTAATATCCAAATGATTCATCACTAGGGGAGATGTTGGTATAGATTGTAACTCCAGCGGGTGTGTCAAAAAAATCGGTGTATCCATTAGTGTAGGCATTGAGTCCGCCAGTGGCTTCTAGATCTTGACCTACAAACACCAAACAGCTTCCATCTGCTGGTTCAAACTTGGCAGGTGTTTGCGAATAACTTATCGTAGCGATGAGAGAAAAAATGCAAGTGTATAGACGTGTAAGATTCATTCCTTATAAATATATTAAAAAAGCGCATCATCATAGGGATGTGCGCTTTTTTAAATGTATATGAATGTGGGGAGTTTAGAACTCTAAATCAACTACTAAGTCAAAGTCGTCATAAATTGCTTTGTCTTTTAATCCGTCAAAGAAACTGGTAGATCCGTATCGTACATCAAATTTTGTGCGATCTATTTTCAAGGAAGCCGTTGCTTTATTTCCATAAACAGATAGGTCTAGCGTGATAACTTCTGTATGTCCTTTAATAGTGATATTTCCTGTCACTTTATAAGAGTTTTTTCCTGTAGCGTTCACTTTCGTGAAAACTAACGATGCTGTTGGAAATTTCTCAACGCCAAAGAAATCGTCCGATTTTAAGTGCCCTTCTAATTTCTTTTGGTACTCTCCCTCTAAATCTGTGCTGGAAATAGAACGCATGTCTATTGTAAATTCTCCTCCAGTTAATTTTGAGCCATTAAAAATTAGGTTTCCTTTTTGTATGGCAATCGTTCCTTCGTGTGATCCTGTTACTTTATAGCCTTTCCAAACGACTTTACTTTGGGTTGTTTTTACTTCTTTTTTGGTGTTTTCTGGTGTTGTAAACGATAATGTAAACAAGGCTACGAGTACGATGCTCACGATATTTTTAATTGAATTTTTCATGATATAATTATTTATATGTTTTGTGATTTGTGATTTGTGATTTGTGATTTGTGTTTTTGGAATCGGTATGTTAGGATCCGTAGTAGAATTTTTCTTTAATTATTTTTCCATCTTGCCAATCCTGAACAGCTACTTGGGTGTAGTTTTTTACGCCCCAATCTTTATGAGTGTAATCAAAGTGCCATTCTACCATGGTTGTATTTTCTCCAATCGTCACTTTTAAAGGAGTCGCTCCTCTAAACTCTGTAATGGCTCCAAAGAAATCTTCTTCACGTTGTCTGTTTGCTGCTTTTCCTTCAATAATAGGATTGTCATTTTCTTGCATTACGACATCTTCATGGTAGAATTGGTCAAAAGCTTCTAAAGCTTTTCCTTGTAAGATCATGTCGTTAATAGTGCTGATTTTTTCTAGTAATGTGTTCATCTTTTTTAGTTTTAAATGATTATGGTACAAATGTCCAAAACATTCAAAACGTGCGAAATGAAGTAGATTATGAAATGATGTTAAACTAGATTAACATTTATTGATCTTGGATCAATTGGCTTTTAATTTTACTTAAAAACTCTTTGGTAATCCCTAAATACGAAGCAATCATGTATTGAGGAACGCGTTGTTCTATTTTAGGGTAGGTGTTCCTAAAAGTTACGTATTGTTCTTTCGCCGAAAGGCTAAAATTTCTAACAACTCTCTTTTGTGAAGCCACAAAAGCACGCTCTGTAATTTTTCTAAAAAGGCGTTCTAATTTAGGAACCTCTTTGTATAATACTTCCAGATGATCATATGAAAATTGAATAAGCTGCGTATTTTCTAAACACTGAATATTAAAGTCGGCAGGGGTTTGTGTGATAAAGCTTCCTAAATCAGAACTCCACCAGTCTTCTACAGAAAACATAATGATATGTTCTTGCCCTTCTTCATCTACATAAAACATTTTGGTGCATCCAGCAATAATAAAATTAATGGTTTTACAAATATCTCCTTGCTGTACGATATATTGATTTTTGAGATACCTTCTATCAATGATTTTTGAAAGTAATATCGCCTTTTCCTCAGGAGTTAAGTCAACATGCTTTTTTATATAGTCTAGTAGTGGTTGATAGCTCATTGATATTGTTAAAGTATACAAATGATATAAAGAGTGGATGATCGAAATCAACTCATTTTTGAGTCTCTAAAATACTAATAAAATTGCAATATCACTTTAAAAAAACTTCAGATATACTAGTTGTTTTAGCATCTATGAAAGTAATTTGTCGACATTTAGTTTATACATTTTACCTATTGGAATTTTATGTGTTTTGATAAGAATTCTATTTCCTTCTATGAGTTCAATTTTAGGAATAGACACTATATAAGATTTATGAACTCTTATAAACTGATTCTCTGGTAAGTTTTGTGTAAAAGAGGATAATGTCTGATGCGAAACAATCAGTTTATCGGTCATATGAATTTTTGTATAGTTTCCATATGCTTCAATAAAAAGGATATTGCTTAAACTAATTTGATGATACTTTTTCTCTTCTTTGATGAAAATCGTAGCACTATCTGGTGTGATTGTATCTTGAATACGTTTGGAAGAAGGTGTCGATGCTTCGTACACTTTATTTACAGCTTTCATAAAACGCAAAAAATGGAAAGGCTTTAAGAGATAGTCTTCAATATTTAGTTCGTATCCCTCTAAAGCATATTCATTATAGGCCGTAGTAACAATAATTTTAGGCGGATTGGAAAGCGTTTTTAAGAAATCAAAACCCGATAGCTTAGGCATATTAATATCTAAAAAGATAAGATCAATATTGTTTTTAGTAAGATACTCAATAGCTTCAAATGCATTGTAACAACTCGTTTGGAATGATAAATAGGAGACACTTGCAGCGTATTCTTTTATAATATCATGCGAAGCCGTTTCGTCATCTACAATTATATATTTGATCATTGTTTTATGATTTCTAAAGTTGCCGTATAGATATCTTCTTCAATTGTACAGTTTAATTGATGTCGATTTGGATAGACTAAAGTTAAACGTTCTTTTAGGTTTTTGAGTCCGATGCCTTCGTTTTTTGAAAATTGTTCTGTATCAAAGTTATTTCTAATCGTAAAAAGGATGTTATGCTGGTTTTCAATTAATTCTAGATGTATAGATGCATTTTCTGTTATTTGCTCTACCCCATGTTTAAATGCATTTTCTAGTAAGACTATAAATAACAAGGGCGCAATTTTAGTGTCAGAGTTTTGAATCGTTTTCACGAAATTAATATCAATATCTTTATGATAGCGTGCCGTTTGTAATTCAATGAAATTATTTAAATAGTTTATTTCTTGTTGAAGCGATACTTTCTCTTTGGCGCTATCATAAATGGTAAAGCGCATTAAGTCAGATAATTGAAGCACATATTCTTGTGCAGCATCTGAATCTTTTTTTATCAAAGAATAGAGGTTGTTAAGCGTATTAAAGAAAAAATGCGGATTGATTTGTTCTTTTAATAATGATAATTCAGCTTTTGCTTTTTCGTTTTTGAGTGTTTGAATATTTTTCCATTCTGTAAAAACCCAAGAGAAAATTAAATACCCTATTTCAAGGGCTAAAAGAACTCTAATGGCTTCTTTTAAAAAACCTTCAGATTCTTCTGTTACATCAATAGCAAAAATCAAAAATGGAATACTTATCGCAAAGAAGAGATATTTGTACGTAGTTTTTGGGGTATTCTGTTTTATTCTTTCTGTGGTGTAGAGATAGTATAAAAGCGTAAAAAAGATAGTAGCGCCTAATGCAATAGATAGCATTGTAAATAATTCACTTTTTGTATCTCTAAAAATAATCATCAAGATGATGATCATTAGAGATAATAACGCCGATCCTATAGTTACTTTTTTTAAAGTCATCATTCAAATATATTAAAGTTTAGACCTCAAAACTATCTGATGATTTTACGAATCGAGTATTTATTTGATTAACTCACCATATGTGATTGTAAACGGTTTAAAAAACTGGGTAAACGACGTATACATTGCGAAATTGATTTTTTGTCAAATGGCTTACGATGTTTGTCATAAATATTTAAGAGCGTTGGTTTCTGATGATATGTTTGTATAGAATTTATAAAAAAACAAAAATGAAAACACGTATTACATTATTCTTATTAGTTATGATGCCCTTTATTATAAGTGCGCAACATACCTCAAAAGACGACCTTCTTAAAACCTTTGACACAAATACTCCAAAAGCTTTAGAAGCAAACCATGTGCCTGGGCTGGCTGTTGCTATTATTAAAAATGGAGAAGTTATTCTTAAGAAAGGGTACGGATATTCTGATGTTTCCAATAAAGAAATGGTTACGACAATGACAGGGTTTAATATAGGGTCTATATCCAAAATGTTTACTGCTTGGGGGATTATGAAATTGGTTGAAGATGGAACAATAGATTTAGATACTCCCGTCTCAACGTATATTTCAAAATGGAAGTTACCATCTAGTGAATATGATGCTCGTAAAGTAACCATTAGAAATGTATTACAACATACGGCTGGTTTATCTGTACATGGATATCCTGGATATGAAAGTAAGGATAAGCTAAGTTCTTTGGTAGATTGTTTAAATGGAAGTACAAGAGAAGAAGAACAGGTGAAATTAATTATGCAACCTGAAACTACTTGGAAATATTCTGGAGGCGGTTATACAGTTTTACAATTGGTAATAGAAGAGGTGAGTGGCAAATCATTTGCGAGCTATATGGAGAAAACTATTTTTAAACCCTTAAAAATGAAGCATACAAGTTTTTCGATTGATCAACAAATTTTGAAAACATCGGCTAGAGGCTATGATGATGAGGGAAATGAAATCCCATTACGTCTCTTTAATGCGCAAGCAGCAGCAGGACTACACACAACTATAGAGGATTTAATTCTTTTCGCGAAAGCGTCATTATCAACAAACCCTGTCTTATCAGAAAAGAGTATTGCATTATTAATTGCTCCTACAGAGTTATCACGAGGAAATTATGGAATGGGCTATATGGTGATGAATCGTTTTGGAGATTTTACACTTTCTGGACATGGCGGTTCTAATCAAGGTTGGCAATCAGGATTTATGCTTGATTTTGATTCAAAGTCAGGAATAATTGTACTTACCAATGGTTCGGCAGGAAAGAAGGTATTGTTTGGAAGTATGAAAGATTGGGCACAATGGCGTTCTAATCATTAATAGAGAATATCTTATCTAAAGTGAATTTCTAGTCGTAGGGATTCACTTTTATTTATGTTTAGAAGAGACTATTTGTTTATACCGTTTTTTGAGAATAGATTTTAGTTTTATCCCCATTTACATTGTATCCAGTGGCATAATATATCCACCCGCTGTTTTCATAAAAACCCTCTAGATCTGTACAAAGGTATAGGGTGTCATATCCTTTTTTGGATGATTCATTCAGGCCGTGGGTTAGGAGTTTTTTGGCGACTCCTTGATTTCTATAGGCTTTATCTACATATAAACAGGCAAACCAAGGCATGAGATCTTGTCTGCTTATAATATCATTAGTTAATAAAGCATAGGAACCTATAATTGTATTTTTTTCTATCATGAGATAGAACTTTGGGAGTGCGTTATCAATAGAGAGAGAGTTTTCAATACAATCTTTGTAGAAATCAAAGTTGGATTCGCTTCCCCATTGTTTCCAGAAATAGGCAATACCTTTTTCTAAAAAAATATGATCCTTAGTGATTAATTCTATTTTCATTTTTTATATTTCATACGTAATGAGATAACACCTTCTCATAAAAATAATAAAGATATACTAATTTTAGAATGATTGGATGTGTGGTAAAAATGTAAACATAGAAAAGGGTATAGATTTGTATGTATGAGTAAAGAACATGCTAACATTAAAAAAGAAAAGAAACCTTGGCCTACAAAAGATGCTATGGAGCAGATTTATGATAAAAATCTATGGGGTGGGGAAGTGACTTATTATTCTGGCGAAGGTTCTCATGACCCATTGATTATACAGCCCTATATAAATGCTATCACTTCATTTTTGACTTCTTTTGAAACACCTCTTATTGTATGTGATTTAGGCTGTGGCGATTTTAATGTAGGAAAAGAATTGATACCATATGCAAAGAAGTACTATGCCATAGATATTGTTTCTGACCTTATTGTACACCATAAAAAAACGTTTAAAACTGCACAGGTAGAATTTCATTGCTTAGATATTTCTCAGGATGATTTGCCTTTGGGTGATTGTGCTATTGTACGACAGGTATTACAACACCTATCCAATGCTGAGGTACAACGAATTCTTGTGAAGCTAACATCGTTTAGATATGTAATTCTTACAGAACACCTTCCTGAAGGGGATTTTATTCCTAATAAAGATATCATTGCCGGACAAGGCACCCGATTAAAGATGCAGAGTGGTTTAGATATCGTAGCTGCTCCGTTTTATTTTAAAGTAAAAGAGAGAAAAGTGATCTCGTCTGTTATATTACCTAACTCTAAAGGAATTATTGTCACTAGTTTGTATACGCTTTTTTAAGCTTTAACGCTACGCTCTCCCTTTTGGTTGTGAACCTGCCTGCCGGCAGGCAGGTCTCTCAAATTCGATTTCGCGAAAGCAAAGCCTTATGAACCATAAATGAGTTTTCCAAAGGTATCTAAAAAGGGATCGGTATCCATCACTGTATAGTAAAATAGACCTCCTAACCAACCATGAAAAAGACCCAATACATACACATTTCGTTTTTTTAAATAAACATAACCATAAAATATGGCAAGGATAAACGTAGCAATAATTAACCACCAAAATGGATAATGTACGCCAGCAAACATAAGTGCAGCTATTAAAATGATGATAGGCTTACTAAGTTTTGGGATGTTTAAATCACTTAAATTTCCAGCTAAAAGTGCGATTAATAAGAACTGTTGAATCGTACCCCAAATAGGATAACTTATAAAAATAGGAATGATATGCCATGTGATGTTTATGGTTCCTTGGATACTACCAATGATAATCATAGTGAGTATACCCATAATGCCAAAAGGCAACACGATTTTTAAAACCTCTTTAAAATTATCTTTTCGAAATCCCCAATTTTTAAAGATTTCTGGAGTAACTCTCCAACGGTATATGATATAGAGTAACCAGAAAAGAGAAGCTCCCACTACATATGGGAATCTCCATTCTAAATAATCCATGAACACAAATTTTCCGATAGCTGTTAGAAAGACTGCTATAATTTCTAATAATTTTCTTGACATCATTGATCGTTATATTTTAATATTACGAATACTTCTATACAGTATAATGTATGATATGTCTTTGATTTACAATATAAGTTACTGTTTTGAAGCGATACATGAATCGATCAAGTGTGATGCTGTTATTTTATTACTGCTACAATTCGTAATGGTGCGCCACTTCCTCCTTGAATTTTCATAGGTAGTGCAATGACTTCAAATCCACGATTGGGTAATTGGTCAAGATTGGTTAGATTTTCAAATGCAGGGATATCTTTAGAAAGTAGAATGACATGACTTTTGAAATATTCAGACTGCCCATAATCAATACTTGGTGTGTCTATTCCTATGGCATTAATAGTACGTTGTTCTACGAGCCATTTTGCTGCTTCAGGAGAAAGTCCAGGGAAATGAAGTTTTTTAACAGCAATTTCTCCACGTTCATCAGTTCCCATATATTTTACCTTATTAGGGTAATATTTTGAAAATCCAGTTTGTAATAAAACAATACTCCCATCTGGGATAGGAGTTTTTTCTTTGGCTTCCCATGCTTTTAAATCATCTATAGTGATTAAGTAATCAGGATTATTAAATGCGTTATTAGATACATCAATTTTTATAGCAGACCCCATTAATTTTTCAAGAGGAATCTCATCGACTGTTTGGCCTTTTTCTGCAAAATGAATTGGAGCATCTATATGTGTTCCACCATGTTCTGCAGTACTAAAATTATAGGCAGAATAATAATATCCTTTATCCGTTTGCCCTTCAAAAACAGTGTCTAAACGAAACTCTTTTGCTGTTACCCAATATACAGTTTCATCAGAATAGGTATGAGATAAATCGATGATTTTTCTTTCTGAGACTTCGACTTTTTTTGGTGTTGTTTCAGTGGTGCCTTCAGATGATGGAGATGTGTTCTTACAGGAACTTACTAAGCTAATACCTAGTAACATCAATACTATACGTGTTTTCATGTGTGTTGAATTTTTTAGATTATGGTTTTAGAAATGATGGGAGGTACTAGGTATAGGTATAAAATATATACTCTTTTTTAATTCTATGTTAGTTATTACGTTACCAAAGTTTTTTAGTGATACATCCTTCTTATATGATTTACTATCAATATATGCTATCTGTTTAATGTGTGTGATATGATACTCTAATTTTTGATAATTTTTTTTGTAACGATTTGATTTTTATTAGTTATAAATGTAAGATAGTAGACTCCTGAAGGGTAATTGCTCATATCGATATTATTCTGATTTAAAGAACCTTTAAACTCATAAGCTCCTATTTTTTGACCTAATACATTATATAACAAAGTAGATGTAATATTTACCTGGTCATTAAATGTTATCAAGATGTTATCCTTAGTAGGAATGGGGTATATTTCTATATCGCTACTGGTGACACTATGATCAATACCTAAAGAATCAAATAAATTACCTGTTTCTAAAGTACCAATCCCATTAGTAGCTTCCCAAAAATTATTAGTGTGGGAGGCATCATCAGATGCAGGCCTTCCAAATTTTTCAGAATGATCATTTACTAAATCCCATTGGTTTGTACTAAGAGGAGTATCGGTTAAAATTAACACTAAAAGTTTAAAATCTTTTTGAGAATCTATATAAGAAGGAGTCCTAGTACCTAAAGTAGATTCTATAAGTGCTGGGGTATAGGTTGTTCTATCATTTGCTTCAAAATGAAATTCATCAGGATCATCTGGCGGAGTTACTGATAAAGATGTAATATCTGTAAAAACATCAAAGGGGTCAACATCAGTAATAGGAATCATACCCATAAGATAGAGTTCCATTTGAGAATAAGGAACAGAATTACCTCCATTTGCATTAGGTCCAAAATCTTCGACAGTATATGAGTTTCCACCATTTTCAATAAGAGTACTTTGACTAAAACCTCCTAATTGCCCTTTATTACTTCCTCCTGTAAAACCCCAATGTGGTATATAGGGAAATGAAGTGAGATCGTCTCCGGTAGTAGATACTGATTCCGTATAAATTCCAGAATTCCCCCAATTATGCATAATTTCATGTAACGATGGTCCAGCTCTTAAATAATCTCTTCTTGTTAGATGCATGACTGCTTTTAATTGACCATTAGAACCGTAGTTGGAACTATTATCAAATATATTTTTACCAATGCCTTCAATAGCATTCGATACATTAATTAGTTGACCAAAAGGAAGGTTGTTAGGACGGGTATCTTCATTTAAGATTAAAAAGACAAAGTCAAAATCATCTCCAAAGAATTGATAAATATCTTGAAAAAGGGCATGTCTAATTGAGGCGTTATTGAATTCATCATTAATAATCCAATTGTTGTATTCTGATGGTTCCATTAATAATGAAGCCACTCTGCCCTCTGGATGAATTTCTATTAAATGCTCTTGCGCTGACGAATTTATTACACACGAGATTATAATGAAAAAAAGTAGTGATTTTTTCATAAGTAGGTATGTTAGTTAATAAAATGAGGGCAATCAAATATAATTAATTTATGATGTAAAATGAGTCATGTATCATGATCTTCTTGAAGATAATGGTGTATTTACTTTATTAGTTAAATAAATATTTAGATATGATTAAAATAATTATTCAAACTTGCTTTTGCATTTTCAGCCATTATTCGATGTCCTTTTTCATTAGGATGGAGTCCGTCTTTTAAGAATAGATCTGGCGTCATATGTATAGTAAAGTCAATAATTGGGTGATTGTCATTCAAAGCATATTGCTTTAATATTTCTTGAAATGAGAAAATGCGTTTACTTACACTAGCATCATCATTAAATTGATTTTCGTCTGCATTCATTTCTTGATTAAAAAATGGAGTAGGAATCCCAATAATTGAAGTAATACCATGATACTTAGCATATCTTGTCATAGCAAGAATGTTACTTACTATGATGTTGTCTGAAAGATTTAAAAACAAATCGTTGGTTCCTCCTGTAATAATAATATGCGAGGGATTGTGTTTAATAGCCATTTCATGAAATCTAGCGAGCATACCAGCGGTAGTGTCTCCAGAGATACCGCTATTAATGACGTCAATATTTAAATCACAACTTAATAAATGACTCCATCTATGATGTGTTTGAACACCATATCCAGCTGTTAAGCTATCACCTATACAAACGATTCTGTCTTGACGCATTCTTTGTTTTTGTTAAAGATAACGTCTCTATTGGATATAATTAAAAATGCGATGTAGATTGTTTCTACATCGCATTTTTAGTATTCGTTTGTCATACGTATAGCACGTATACTATTAAATACCTTCTACCATTAAACGTGTATCTGGTAAACGTTTTAGCGGTGCAATTTCCAGTTCTGGTTTTGCCATACGACTAATTACTTTAATAGCGGCAGCAATCGCACCTTCTTGCCAACCTGGTAAAGATGAAATTTGATCTCCTACAATAAAGAAGCATGGGATACTATATGTATCACTATTTTCATCATAAATCCCTGATCCCTGAGAGATCGCATTATATTGATTTGTGGCATACTCTGATTCGCCCACTGCTTGCCAATACGCCCACCCTCCTTTTATATAAGGCATGTTTTGCCATGCAATGGCAAGGCCATCATCTAATCCTTCTCCAAATTTTTCATTGAATTTTTTTGCGTGTTCTCGTGCATGATGTAATCTTTTTTTAATAGGCATTTTCCCCCATTTGTGTGCTATTTTATCAAAATTATAAGCACCCGTGAGTACCCCTTTTTTATCTTGATATGCCGTAGATGGATACCAAATTTGTTGGATATCATTATCGGTCCATGAGATACCTCCAAAAATTGGCACAACTCCAACCTCTGAATCTTCTACAGACCCCGTAGCGGGATTGATAGGGCTTCCTTGCCATAAATGCCTATCTGCTTGCCACCCTACTTTTGTAGTATTGGCTAGAAAATGTGGGACATATTTATCTTTTCTAGGTTTGTACCCAGGTGCCTTGGTAGGAGTGAATTGTGCCACATATACTGCATGGAGTGCATCTTTAAATCGACCTTCAAAACCACTCTTTCCTTTTCTCATCAAAGATTCTGATAAAATTCCTTTTAAAAACGGCATTGCAAGATTACATACACAATAGTCTGCTTTGTATTCAATAACATCTTCGGTACCTACTTGACTTACATAAACTTTAAATTTCTTGGTGTCTTCACACCAATCTATCTTTTTTACAGGACTGTTTAAATGAATATCTCCACCTAGCGCAGCTACTTGTTGTGCAAACGCATGCTGTACTTGATCCATTCCGCCTACAGGCTGAAATAGGGTGGGTTGCCATAAAAAATCTACAGGCTGATAAAAACGAGTACTTTCCCAAAACTTTGATTCTAGTAAGCTATCAAAACTCAAAACGTCAGCCACAATTCCTGCGGCAACTCCTGGCAATTCTTTATATCCTGCACGAGTTTTACCATCTTCAAATCCAGGTGTTCCTGCCGTAGCCGCATACTTTCCATCTGCATCTAACTCTCCAAAACTAATCATTAAGCTCTGTAATTCTTCAACTCTATTTTTTATTTGATCTTGGTTAATTCCCAGTTTAGGATTACGAAGTAATCTATCTGCCTCTTCATATACCATATGTGCTAACCAACCACGTGTATTGTGATCTAAGCGACGGTATACCATTGCTTCTCCACCAAAACTTTTATCCTTTTGTACGAGGTTAGATTCAGAATTCATGATATATACTTCTACCTCTACAGAGAATTTTTTAAGATAATGTAGCAATCGTTTGTGACTACTAGGGATACGTCCAGGTCCTGCATTTAAATAAGGTTCTGCATCGCCTGTAGGTCTTTTAAAACGCACTACTTGAGGCTCTCCTGGTTCTGAATCAAATAATTTGCTATTTGCATCTTCGGTTAACACATCTCCAGTTCGCAAACTTAAGCAGCGTCCGCCAGTTCTGTTTTGCGCTTCTAAAACGGTGACTTTAGCACCCGATTTTTGTGCTAATAATTCATAGGCAGTGGTAAGTCCGCCTACACCAGAACCTACAATAATTACTTCTTTATCTTTAAGCTGTCCCGGTTTAAGTGGTATTGCTTTGTCTGTAATTTCATTTTGCTGACGCGTAGCTTCTGCTAATGCTGCAAAAGCGGTAGCTCTAGGGTTATCCTGAAGAAACTCTTTACGACTTTTATATTGTGCCATGGGATGTATGTTTTATGATTTCTTAAACATACATAATTGATAATGAAGAGTATCAAGGGTTTTTACGTGTTTTTTTATGCATTTATACGCTTTACCGCTGCGCTCTCCCTTTTGGTCGTGAATCTCGTAAACTCGCTTTCGCGAAAGCGTATATCTCTATAAACCTTGTATTACATTTTCACCCCCTTTTTTCAGAACTTCGCTAGAAAATCTATTCGTTTACTATTATTTCCCCCAATTGATAGGTATTTGTACCCATTTTTGATTCCATTCTCTGATCCATAGTTCTGGAATTCCTTCTTTTTGATCGTGCTGAAATTCAATACCAATGGATAGCTGTTCTTGACTTGATAGAGAGAAATAATTTTTTTCATAAAATACAGGTAATACGCGTATGTCTTCACTAGATTTAATTGGTTTTCTAACTTGCAAACGATTCCAAAAAGAGAGTTGATCATTATTGTTTTTAAATGTTGTTTGCAATGTATAATTACCTTGGGTTGTTTTTTGACCTTTTGCAGTATAAGTTAGTGATGCTGTACTGTAGGCATCCAACGGTAGATAGTCTCCACTTTTACTCAACCAATAAAAATTTCGAGACATTGTTTTCTGTCCATTTACCAATTTTAAAATAACAAAGTATAGGTCAGGGTCTAATGAAGTAAGTAGATCTTTAATTGTTAAAGTTGCAATTTTAGTAGTACTAGTTTTACACACGGTATTGGTGCCATCTTCCGTTTTTACAGGAACTGTTTTTGATGCAATGCTGCCTTTTACATCATAAATTTCCCAGTGAAGATTGAGGTTTTTATACTCATGGGTTGTTTGGTTTACAACATGTACGTCATAACTAGTTGCTGTAGGATAATTTTCTAAATTTAGTTGTACGTGTATAGGTTCGCAAGCGGTTTTTACTCCCCAAAAACCTCCGTTTTGTTCTAAAAACCAATCGTATAACTTCGCTCTTACACCCGTCCAACAACCTTGAGATTTCCAAATAATTAATCCAGTATACCATTCCTTCATATGCAATAAATAACCTTCCCATAGTTCTTTATAATGTAGGTGATTAACAAGTTGTGCGCGTTCACAATAGGCCTCGATATCTTTTGGGGTTCCATATGTGTAGATTTGATCGCTAGGCTTTGGCACATTATGATCAATCATATACTGACTATATTTTAATTGTTTCCAACTTTCATTTACGATGGGATGGTTTTTGCCTGTTTTCTTAAAGACTGCATACTCTTCAGGTACTGATGTTAAATTTTCTGCTCGAATCATTCTTTGAATACTTTCTACCGTAGGGATTCCTAAAGACCCTATTTCTGGATTGAACGAATTGGTATATCCGTCAGGCAACCATTTAAAATAATTGTTCAGTTCTAAAATCCCATATGGTCCGTCTGTACCAGGGTATCCATTTCCATTTATATCTAAAGAATTATGAACTAACAGTCGGGTAGTATCATATAAAGCCTCTTCTTTTTCTCCTATATAGCTTTCTAATTCTGTAAGTAAAGATGTAGGAGGTTTTGATTCATTAGCGGCACACCAAAACAGTAAGCTTGTATGATTTCTTAACATCTGTATGGTATCTATAGCGCATTGGGTACATGTAGTTTTATAGTTTTCTGGTATTTCAGAATCTTCATATATAAATTCACTAGAAAACCAGAATTCTTGCATCACCATAATTCCTAATTCATCACAAGCTTCATAAAATTCTGGACGCTCAATATGTCCACCTCCCCAAACACGAATTAAGTTTAAATTCATTTCTTTGTGCATACGGACTTCATTCTTATAACGCGTTGCATTATTTCTAAATAAGGTATCCATTCCCATCCAATTTCCACCACGAATCATGACAGGTAATCCATTTACAAGAAATTGACGACTATTTCTTGTCTTCTCGCCAGTTGTATCATTTGGAACTGCAACTTTGACCAATTCATTTGAAAACTCTCGCATTCCAATGTTTATGGTATGTTGATCTGAAAGCGACGCAGCATTCATTTCTTTTGTTGTACTAGCATATATATTAAGCTCGTATAACTCAGGCTTGTTTTCTGGGTTTATAGGGTCAGTTCCATGAGGCCACCACAAACGAGCATTGATTATATCAAGAGGCGGGAAGTCAATTTGTAATGTTTTTCCAGCACCAACCGTTACTGATTTCTGATGTGTTTTTCCATCCAATTCATAGCTTATAAATCCTGTTTGTTGCTCGTTAGTTGGATTATATACTTGTGTCTGAATAGTCACTATAGCTGTCGTTCCTTTAATTTTTGTTGTTACTTTAGGATGTTTGATCACTAATGTTTTGGTCGTAGTAAGCGATACCTGATCCCAAATTCCTGTACTTCTATCTGGAATAGAAATAGTCCAATCCCAACCTACCGTATGGCGCATAGTAACACATTCTCCAATATTAGGTACACTAAGAACCCCTCCATTATTAGCTAAAGTTGGTTTTCCAGGGGTGGATGGTGGTTCAATTCGAACGGCAACTCTATATACACCGTCTTTACTTGGACAATCAGTAATATCAAATGAATTTCGTAAAAACATCCCTTGTAAGTGGGTTCCTTTTTGAACCCCATTTACAAATACATCTGCGGTATAATTAAGACCCCTAAAATTCAACCAAAAGCGTTGATTTGATGCTACATTTTTTAAAGAAAATTCTGCGTAATACCAATAGGTGTAAAATTCAATGCCTTTGTCAAATATATCGGGTATAAATTGCTGATTGGTATCAAAAAAAGGATCGAAGAAATCAGTATGTACAGTTTTACCTTCTTTTACTAACTGTTCTTGGTTTAGTATATTGGTTTTAAGCCAATCTTTATCCCTTAATACAGCATTTAGTATAGTGCCAGGGACAGCTACAGGAATACTTTTTTCGGACTCAATTCCATGTGACGAATATGAAATCCCTTGTTTTTTGATGGCTACTGTTTTTTCTGTTTCAGAAGAAGTAATGGTATCTTTTACGAGTTGCCAAGGTATAGTTTCAGAATTTAAAAGTTGTGGCTGACCTATTTTGGGTTGAACTCGTATAATAGAATTTGGCATAAAGAATTTTTAGGATGGTTTTTTTAAAGGATTTTGAAAGTACACTAAATAAAATGCTCAACCTAAGAAAAGAAGAAATGTATTTAAAAGTATTCTAGATGAGTACTTATAATATTTTGGAATATGAAATTAAAATATTGATTTTGAGTATTTGAGTAAAAGATATTTAGTTACTCATTTATGGCTGTAATGGGGCGTTGATATGTTTTAATTGTTATGTTATACGCTTTACCGCTGCGCTCTCCCTTTTGGTCGTGAATCTCGTAAACTCGCTTTCGCGAAAGCGTATACAGGAAGCCGTCCGTTTTTATTCTAAAATTTCTTTTACTTGTTGGTCTAAATCAGTTACACTTGTAAATTTTTTAAAGATTAAATCCTTTCCTAGTGTTTTTAAAGTAGTAGTGATATCAAGAATTGTTTCTAAAGGTTCTGCTTCATATCCAAACATGTTTTGATCAAACTCTACTCCAATGAGAAGTCCATCATTTTCCATTCCAATACACCAGTTCTCCATAAAATCAGATAGATGAATTTTGATTACTTTATACGTTGCCCAATCTTCTTTTATACAGGACTTTGCGAATGCTTTTTCAGCCCAAAAACATATCAATCCAATGGGAAACCCTTTGTCATCTTCAAAATGTATTGAACTTGAAGTAGCAAACCCATTTTTGTTTTTAAGGGCATAAACAATTTCAGATTCACTAATTGTTTTTATAAATCGTAGATATCGTTTTTCGATGTGTGCAGTATCTTGAATCATTCCTTAACACTAATTTTTAAGATATCATCTGTTTTGTTTGAAAATGAATCGGTAGCAGTCAAAATCAATTCTAATTCACCTACCTCTTTTGGCGTTATGATCAATGTTCTATTTTTCGAATCAAATGTAATCCCATCTATAGGTTCATTGTTAAGACGAATTTCTAATTGATCATCATCAATATCTTTAAAATAATCTGACGGTAGTATTATTTTTGTTTCCTCTCCAACTTTGATCGTTTTTTCTCTAATCGGATTAAAAACATAAGGGGTAAAGATATTTTGAGTGCTTACCCAATAAATATCCGATTCGGTCATTACGGATTCGTTAAAAGTGAGTGTAGTATAAAACAGAAATTTTTGGTCATTGGAGACAAAGGGTCTTCTTTCCCAATTTGTAGTATTGATGGTTGTATCTAATAATTTGGGTTTTGTCCAATTATGTTTAGCATCTTGATAACTGATCCATAAATCGGGTCCTTTTTCTACGCTGCTGTATCTACTAAAAATAATATAACGCTCATCTGGAGCGATATAAATACTCTCTTCATCACCTCCTGAGCATATCGCATCTATACGTTTGGCATGTGTGTAGGTGCCATTATCTAGTGATGTAACATAGAGATCGGCGAGACCGCTTTGATCTCTATTTGATGAAAAGTATAGGGTGTTATTTAATGCCATACAAGCTGAAGCCTCTCTCGTTGTGGTGTTTATAGGACCTTTGATTTTTTGAGGGTGATTCCATGTATTTGTATTCTTGGTAAGCCTCCAAATATCAGTGACATAATTGATAGAATCTGCTTTACTTTTTGCATAAATCAATGATGTTCCATCTGGAGAAAAATAGGGAAGAAATACACTTTCGTTTTTTAACGGCTCAAAAATGGTAGGAGTAGGCCAATGCTTATCTTCTTTTTTAGCATACATTATATCACCACTAAAATTGTCTTTATCTAATATGCCAAAGGCAACTTCTTTTGTATCTGGTGTAAATGAAATACCATGTTCTAATCTCCCTTTTACAGAAATGATATCGGGCGCAAAAATTACAGGAATAGTATCGGGTTGTGTTTGCCCAAGATAGTCAACAGGTTCAATAGGCGATTGACAAGCTATCAATAGAATACTGAAGATGAATGCTAGAAAACGGTTGGTCATTAGGGAATTCTCTTTTTATGTTTTGAGATATAGTGTTTAATGATTTTGTATTTGAAATGGATTGGGTAAAAAGATACTATATTTTGTTAGGAATTTCTAATGTGTATGTTATTGAGTTATGGTTATTTTTATGTCTATCTGTATACGCTTTCGCGAAAGCGTATAGAAAACAACCCCCAGAGAGCTCCAAAAAAGTAGTATTTTTACAACAAAGAGATCGTAGCGATTTTTTAATCTATAAAAGAAAGAACATTTCCATGAAAATATATAGCAGAGCACAGATATACGAAGCCGATAAAGTAACGGTAGAAAAGGAAGGAATTCCGTCTATTAATTTGATGGAACGTGCAGGAGGATATATCTATGAATGGGTGAACGAACGCCTTAAAGGGGGGCAAGTACCTATTAAAGTATTCTGTGGGATTGGAAATAATGGAGGCGATGGGATGGTACTGGCACGTTACCTTATAGAAAACAATTACAATGTGACTACCTATGTGGTCAACTATAATAACAAAAGAGTTCCTGATTTTCTGGGCGCGTACGATCGATTAAAATCGGCAACCAAAAATTGGCCTATCGTGATTAATGAAGGAGATGAATTACCAGCCATTAGTCCACAGGATATTGTAGTAGATGCTATTTTTGGCATTGGTCTTAATAGAGTAGTTCAGGATTGGGTGAAGGCACTTTTTACAGCCATTAATAACTCTAATGCCTATGTGTTGAGTATTGATATTCCTTCTGGAATGTATATGGATATGGCGCCTCAAGAAGGGGACGTTATTATCCTGCCTCGTTTTACGTTAAGTTTTCAAGCGCCAAAATTACCGTTCTTTTTACCAGATACGGCTCCTATCATGCAGGCATGGGATATTCTAGATATTGGATTGGATCCTGAATACCTAGCCACTACTGCTACCGATGTAGAATTGATTGGAAAGCAAGAGGTGATTCAGATGTATCGTAGTCGTCCTCAATTTGCGCATAAAGGGATGTTTGGACATAGTTTACTTATAGGAGGAAGTTATGGGAAAATGGGTGCTATTATTCTTGCTAGTAAAGCAGCAATGCGTGCTGGTAGTGGTATGGTAACTGCCTATATACCACAAATAGGGGTGCCTATCTTACAAACGGCATTGCCAGAAGTAATGACAGAAACCGATAACTTTAATGGAAAAGTATTTGAAGAGATAGATTTCCAAACAAAGGCAAATGCTATTGGGATAGGACCAGGAATGGGTACCGATTCTAAGACGGCAAAAGCTATGGGGGATTTCTTGAAAACACAGAAAAACCCACTGGTGATTGATGCCGATGCGATTAATATCATTGCGGCAATTCCTGAATTACTAGCTGATGTACCAGCACTGTCTATTTTTACACCTCATTTTGGCGAATTAGAACGCCTGATTGGGAAATGGGAAGATGATTTTGATAGATTAGAGAAGACAGCTAAGTTTGCTAAAAAGCATGACATTGCTATTGTCATGAAAGGCGCACATACTATTACTACCTATGATATGAAGCTATACATCAATGATTCTGGAAACCCAGGACTGGCAACAGCAGGAAGTGGTGATGTATTAACGGGGGTAATTACAGGACTATTAGCGCAAGGATATCACCCTATGGAAGCAGCATTGATGGGGGTATATTTTCATGGTAGAGCCGCCGATATTGCAATTAACCAATATGGTATTGAAGGACTCATAGCTAGTGATGTTACTGAGTTTTTAGGAAGAGCTTATATGGATCTATTTGCTAAGCCAGAACAACCACCACAAGAAGAAGGGTAGGAGAGACTAAAAAGTTTGCTCAAAGACTTGTTAAATGGGTTATTATCTTTTTCTAAAGTATAATAAACGATTTTCGTTAAGAATTTTTGAAGCCTTGGAAAAAATTCAGGAAATCATTTATGGTTTTTCGCTTTATGCGAAAAAATACCTAAGAAAAAGTGTCTTTTCTTTTGGTTCGTTTTCTTTGGACAAGCAAAGAAAATGAACAATGAGTAAGTTTATTCTCTAAGTAGTATATATTATTTATACAAAAAAAATATAAGTGTTTAATAATAATGTAATGAATCTATAACTTCTACTACTTAGTGTTGAAATTCATCTTATATGCAAAATCTACTTAAATCTATTTTTATTTCTGCTTTCCCAGTATTCGCATTATATGTGGCAGGAAGATATAATTTAGAGATTATACAGAATGAACCACAATTAGGAACTGTAGGTCTTATGATCATGGCAATTTCTATTGTCGTATTTTTTATAGGTTTATTTGTGATGCCACGTGCTCGCACGGGTAGGTTTTTAATTTTATATACAGTAACCATTACGATTGGACTTGTGTTGACTATTCTTGGCAGGGCTGCTTTTGAATCTAAAGAATATGTGTATGTATCCCTATTAATAGTAGGGTGGTGGTTATATCTCGTGTGGTATTCGGTGTTTCGAAATCGAGATACATCTGTTGTCCAAGTAGGAAATACACTTCCTACATTTACATTAGAAACTCATCAAAAAGAAGAGGTGTCTTCTACTTCGTTTATAGGAAAACCTTCCATTTTTTTGTTCTACAGAGGGAATTGGTGTCCGTTGTGTATGGCACAAATTCAAGAAGTTGTAGATCAATATAAAACGTTAGAAGAAAAAGGAGTACATATGATTTTTGTGAGTCCGCAACCACATGGGTTTTCAAAAAAACTAGCAAAGAAGCATGGATTGCACTTTCAATTTTTAACGGATGTAAAGAATACTGCTGCTAAGCAATTAGGAATTGCTTCTAAAAACGGCATTCCTTTTGGGTTTCAAGTATTGGGATATGATAGTGATACTGTATTACCTACTGTGATTATTACAGATAGAAATGGCGTTATTCAATTTGCAGATGTAACCGATAATTATAGAGTACGTCCTGAACCCGATTTCTTTTTGGAGTATGTGTAAGTATTAAGAAGTATTAATAACAAGTAAATTATTCTTAACTTGTCATTTTTACAACTCAACCGAAGTGTAAATTCGATATAAAATTTCGCGAAAGCGTATAATTGATTTCAGCTAAAAATAGCATAGTGTGCTATTTTGAATGAAGGCGGTTACGGTATTCTTGGTTACTAATCAAATGTAACCGCCTTGCTAATCAAAATATTTATTTTTATGCTATAACTAACAATGATTTTTGTTTTATAGCTTTATCTAAGAGCATTTTATTTTTAAAAGGAGGCGGTTATTATATATCAATTATGATATGTACAATGTTCCTAATTTTGCAACCGCCTTCCTTATTAAAATATATTTTTATTGCACTGTTACGGCAAATGTTACTTCTACATCAGTTTCTCCACCTGCATCAGCAAGACCTGTATTTGGTTTTGTAGGCTCATGACGAAGTGTTACCGTAAAGTTTCCATTACTAGCATCACCTGTAGTTAATGTAAATACCGTTCCTAATGGGTTTCCATCACCATCAAAGTTACCGTACTCAGTAGTGATATTAAGACCAGCAGCTGGTGTATAGAATACTTGATGCTCATCATCTTCTTCTTCTACTTCTTCAGTAATATCTTCGGCAGGTGTTTCAGTTTCATTTAAGAAAGTTACGGTACCTGCATAAGTAGTATTTGGCATGATATCACCTGTAATTGTAATCATTGGAGCATTAGGTCCGTCATCACCATCGCTGTCTACACTTTCTAAGGTTACGTTTCCAGCAGTACTTACTAATTGTACTCTTACCGTAGTAATTACTTCTTCTTCATTAATTACCACTGGTGTATTATCATCATCGCTAGAACAAGAAATTGCAATAACTCCTGCTACTAATGCGATTATAAAAGTCTTCATTGATTTAATAGTTTTCATAATAATTGTTTTTAATTTAATTGTTTAATAGGTTTTATTTTTAATAGTTTATTTTAAGTTGTAAACTTAGATTTCTGCCAAGGTCATCAGCAAAAAAGCGTTGTCTGTTTAAATAGTTTCGGTAGGAAGTATCAAAAAGATTATTGACCGCTAATGCTACTTGTAAGGTAGATTTGTTACTTACTGCAAAATCAAGCTGCCCTCTTAAATTGATTAAGTGATAGGCATCTGGAGGTGTGCTTACATCTACTAATACATTGCTATCGGTTTCGACAATAAAAATTTCAAAATTATTATCAGGAAATTCATTTTGTCTAAAGACATACTGGCTCTCTACCCATACTTTTAAATTGTGCCATTTTTCATTGGTATATGTGACGCGATTTGTAGTATTTACAGGCGGGATATTAATCAATGGTACATCCAAGGTAGTATCCTGTCCTTTTACGACAGAGAGTTGATTATTTATACTAAAATGCTCGCTTACGCGAAATTCATTATCAATATCTACCCCGAGTAATCGTGCATCGGTCTGACGGTATTCCCAAACTTGGAAATTACCACGTAAGGATTGCTGACTTCCAGTAGGCTCTATCAAGATAAAGTCTGAAATGAAGTTGGCAAATGGAGCTACCGTAAATGACCAATTTTTATGCTTTCGCGAAAGCGCAACAGAAATTTTATTTGAGGTTTCTTGATCAAAACGAATATCACCCAGCTCAATACGAGCAGCGCTTTGATGTAACCCATCACTAAATAATTCCGATGGGTTAGGAGCTCTATTGGCTAGTGAATAGTTTGCTGTGATATTATAGATATCATTAAACTCATATCCAACTCCCGCTGTAGCCGATACGTTATGAAAGGTAAATTCAGGATTGGTTAAAATTTGATTCCCAACTTCTTCTATAACCAATTCTGGAAATAACACATCATAACCTCTCGCTTCCCAAAAGGACGTACGATAGAATTTTTGTGCATCTATAAAGTTATAATCATAGCGAATACCTCCTTCAATTGTCCATGCATCTAGTGTTTTTGCAGCTAGCGCGTATATTCCAAAATCAAAGCGATCATAATCTGGGATTAACCTTCGTACGCCTGTGAGTGGATCTGGGAAATTGGTTTGTGTACGTGCTAATACTCCAGCTTTGGCTTCTACGGTATTATCTGCTGTATATTCAAAATCTAATGTTGTACTGTGCGTGCGTAACTGTAAATCTATAGCTGGGCGAACATCTTCACTATCGCGTCTGATATCAAATTCCAAACGATTGTTTTGTTGGTAATCATATTGAAAACTAAACTTTCCAATATTATCAAAACGTTTATAAGCATTAAGTCTTGCTACTTGATGCTTTACTTCTTGTCTTGGAGGGTTGATATCGTAGGTAAAGTCTTCTATAAATAAAGGTCTGTCACTATTGATCGCATTGGCAAGATCGGCAGCACTTCCTACATGTGAAGAACGTAATATTCCTAACTTATTACTATAAATAGAATAACTAGCTTCTACTCCATATGAATATTTATTAACTCCAATGCGTACTGCGGCATCACGCTCATCGGCTCCTGTATTACTTAAAATATAATCTGGTGCTTCAAAGTCTCCAAAACGTTTTAAAGTTCCTTGAAAACTAGCATACCATCCAGAATTGTAAGATTTTGTAAGCGTAGTTGTGGCACTACCACCACGTCCATTAGTGACTCCTGTAAGAAGCGTTTCTCCATACAGACTATCCGAAATAGGAATGCGTTTTGGATTCACAATAATGGTGCCCCCCACCGCGTCACCTCCATATTGTAATCCAGCGGCTCCTTTAATTACAGAGATACTTCCTGCATTATTTAAATCTACATTTGGTGCGTGTTCTACACCCCATTCTTGATCTTGTAGTCTTGTGCCTTCTGTAATTAATACGACACGGCTACTATGTAATCCTTGGATCACAGGTTTTACAACAGTATTTCCTGTATTTAAAGAAGAAACACCACTTAACTGGTTTAAAGCATCCCCTAATGAACCTGCACTATTTACTTGAATGGCTTCATTAGATACTTGAGATTCGATAGCTGTTTTTCCACCATTTTTTTGAGCTTCTCCAGTGATTGAAATTTCCCCTAATTCTTCTAAGTGGTGTTCCATATTTATGGTACGCTCTGTATTTCCATTAATGGTTACATTAATAGTTTGTGTATTACATAAAGGGTGAGATACACGTATCGTATAGGTAGCACCATTACATAAATTACTAAATGTGTATTTTCCTTTAGTAGTTGTTTTTATGGTATTACCTAGCTCTTCTATGCTGAGTGTTGCATCAGCTAGTGTTTCTTGGTCGTGTAAATCAATAACATAACCGGTAAGGGTATAAGTACAGTCTTGTGCTATACTCATACTACTGTACATAACTGCACAGAGTACAATGAAAAATTTCATGAATAAAAAATTTGTTAATCTAAAGCGTAGTGTAGCGTATTGTTAACATGCGGGAGGACCGCGTGATTCTGTAGTACGATATACAGATAGATATACCGTTTGTGTATGAATAGTTTTTTTAGGAATATCCTGATATGATATAAATAGGATATTTTTAGTAGGAGTAAAAACGCCGTTATTTTGAAGTGTAACATCACAAAGACAGCAATCAAGCTTCTTTTCGTGTACGTGTGTGTCTGATTTGTTCTCGCAACGGTCACCATGATCATGTCCTTCTGCACTATGCAAAAAGTTAACTACTGTAGGTAGTAACAAGAAAAATAGAAGGGCAATTGCCGATATATTTTTTATGATATGTGAACGAAATGTACGCAAGTCTATTTTTTAAATAAAAAACCAAACCCCATTCTTGAGGCCATTTTGATCGCAAAGTCCTTAAAAAAAATGTATTGACCAAATATCCATCCAAAAATCACTAATAAAACTTGATAAATAGGAAAAATTAACACAATTCTAACAGGCCAGTAAATCCATCCATTGGTAGTTTCTCTTGAAAGCCCTATTAACTCCATAAGCGGATCTGATATTTTACCAGCTGTAGATCCCGTCACAGCAAAGACTAAAAACATAGCAATTAATTGCCAACGATGGGTTACTTTCCAACGCTTATAAAGTTTTTTAAATAGCCAAAATGTGATTTTTAATAAAATAAAAGCTACAAATAGTGTACATATACTAATCGCTACTAGTGAGTAGGTTTCATTTTGAATAGCAAACGATGTAATGATTCCTTTTGCGATGAGGTATGCAGAAAAAAAAGTGGCAATCAAACCAAGAATAATATGGATGAATTGCCAATTTTGAGTTATTTCCCAACGATTTTTGATGTTCTGTATCACAGAACAAAAATACAACTATCGTAGCTTTTGCTTATAGCGTCTTTCAAAAAAATTAAACCAATTATGTAATAAATAATTCACTTCATATCCATAATCTACGCCTCGCTCGTAATTTATTTGTTGTAAGTAGATATTAGGATCAAATCGCGAACTTTCAAGTACGCGATTATTATACTCTATCACACGCATGAGGTTTCTATTTTCTAAATAGGGCTGCTCGTAATATCCTCTTGGTTGTTGTGTGACTAACCAATTATTAAAACCAGGTTCTATGATAAGAATTTCAAATTCTAAACTGTCATTTGCTATACGTACGGTATCGGAATCATTTCCAGCAGTATTTGCAATATCATTTTTCGTATTGGTGGTAGCACATCCTATTATAAAGGCGGCTAGGAGTAAAGTGTAAAGTATCTTTTTCATAATAATAATCTTAAATGTACTGATTTTAGTTCAAAATTTGTGTTAATGTAAAGCAGTATCATTCCTGCTTTTTGTCGTGAACAAATCTATACTACTTACGCGATTGCTAAAATGATAAATGAGGGAATGGGTAGTTTGAATGAGTGGATTGTATATTACCTAAAGAAAATCACTCAGGATGATATGAAAATCTTGAGTGAATAGGGGTATTTTAAAATGGTTATTTAGTCTTGACTATCTAACCATTGTTTTGCTTCATTAGTATACCACCATGGAGAGAAGTTTTCTGCATCAACTATTTTTTTAAAGAAATGGGTCGTACTATCTATACTATTTTTAGTCTGATAATAATTAGCCATATAATAATTTGCATATGGATTATGAGTATCTATAGAAAGTAATTGTGTACCTATTTTTTTATATTCCATATCAAATGCAGTGAATTCAGGTTCTTCACGCATAGTAGCCATTGTTTTTAAAAACTGTAGATTAAAAAGAAGTGTCAGATCTGTATTAGTTTCATCATTAGAGTACAGGTTGAAATATTCCTTTAAAATGGCTTTGCTATGATCACCATAGCTATTATCAAATCGCATCATGTAGGCTTCTGCAGATGCTTGTGCTATTAGTTTTTTACGGTAGAACTCACGATTAGTGTCATTGATATTATTTTTGATTGTAGTTAATGAAGCTGTTTTTTCAAAAAGTGGCATTTCATCAAAATGAAATACATAATTTTTCAGAAAACTCATCGCAAATAAAGAGGTAGTGAGATCTCCGTTAATTAAACGTGCAGGATCACTCATTAAATTATTATTTGCTGCTATAATATAGGTTAGGTTTTTGCTTGGAACTTTAAGGAATAAACTAGAGTAACAGTCGTATTGGCCATATCCCCAAATTAATTGCTCTCCTAAAAATGTTTGTGTAAAGATGCCTAAACCATAAGGTGAATTATTGGTAAAAGGTGTCATCATTTTTTCTTTGGATGCTTCAGTAATGAGTGTATTGGTATCTAATGCATTACTTAGAATACCTAAATCTTGAATGGTAGAAGTGATTCCTGCCGATGCAGAAAATCCATAATCTATAAAACCATCTTTTGTTTCTTTTAGAAGGAATCCATCTTTCATATCACCTCCTAAAAAGTAGGGAGCGGCTATTTTTCTGTTTTGAGAACTAATTTGTAGCGAATCCTTAAGTAAATAGGTATTTGTCAGTTGAAGTTTATTGATGATTCTTTTCTGAATAGCATCTTCAAAGGATTGCGCATCTGCTTTTTCAATGATAGGCGTTAAGATGCCAAAACGACTACTATAATAAAAATGCTTTCCTATAGTTCCTTGAGAAGTATGGGAGAGGATATGTTTGATTTTAATATCATCAGGAACTCCCATCTCTGGAAGATAATCACTAACGGCCTCATCAAGTGATAGCTTCCCTTCTTCTTCCAATTGCATGATTACAATTCCAGAAAATATTTTTGTCAGGGACGCCATTGGAATTGTAGTTGTCTTATCTAGTGGAATACTATCTGCAATAGTTGCATACCCTAAATAGTCTTCATGAATAACCGTATTTCCTTCTTTTATTAAAACCGCTAGACCTGGAATTTGAAAATAATCTTTTAATTGATCTATTTCTGATATAAATGTACCGGTTGGATTATTGATTATAACTTCTTTTTCTTCCTTACAACTATTTAAAAGAAGAGTAAAAAGTAGGATGAGAGTGATTTTTGATTTCATTGATTGAGTGATGTTTTTTAATTCATTATAGTATTTATTCTATTGATAAGTATTTTTTAAGGAATGAGATAGTAAGATTTTTTTGCAATAAGTAATTTTTGTATTTATGGAATCCGTGCCCTTCATCTTTTGCTAAAATATACCAAACTTCCTTTTCTTGCTTATTTAGTGATTCATACATCTGTTCAGCTTCTTGGTAATTGACTCTAGGGTCATTTTGTCCTTGAAAAATTAGTAGTGGGGAATTTATTTTATTGGCCATATTTAAGGGTGAAATTTTTTTTAGATATTGATATGTTTCAGTATTACGTTCATCTCCAAATTCAACCCTTCTCAAATCTCTTCGGTAATCACTTGTGTTGTTTAGGTAAGTAATCCAATTTGAAATACCAACAATGTCGATTCCGCATTTTATACGGTTCGGAAATTTTGCAAGTGAAGCAAGAACAACGTAACCGCCATAAGATTCTCCGTGAATGGCAACACGATTTCCATTCAAATTGCCTTGAAGAGTAATCCAATTGAGTAAACCTCCAATATCTTGGATTGCATTTTCTCTGTTAAGTCCATCATCCATTTTCATATAGGACTTTCCATAGCCATTGGAACCTCTAATGTTTGGAACTATTACTGTAATGCCAAGTTCATTGACTAAGTATTGATAGAACCCGTTAAAATATGCTCTAATCTGATATTCAGGACCACCGTGAATATCTATGAACACAGGTGAAGATTCTTTTTTGGATTTATAGATAAATGCAGGGATATCATATTCTTTGTTTGTTTTAATGTCAATACTTTTAAATGTAAAAGGGACAGCCTTTATAAAAACGATTGAATCTGTTTGTGGTTTCCCCTTTCTTGTATATTGATTTAAAATATTCTTTTTAATAGAATAACCATAAACTTTTCTACGAAAGGTGCTAGAATAAAAGTTAAATCCAACCTCTGTTCCTTTTGGATTTATTATTAAATCTCGGATAATACCTTCAGGGAAATTATTCACTTTTGTATACTTTAGAGTAGGTATATCAAGAATGTAAAGTTGTGACAGTCCATTTTCATTAACACTAAATGCGGCCTTCTGACCTTGTTTATCAATTGTTATAGATTCCACATCCCATAGGATATTTGTAGTAATAGTCGTGAACTCTTTCTTTACTAAATCGTAATGATGAAGCTGTAAAAACTCTGAAAATTCATCTGAAACTATTAAACAAGCATTTTGATTTGGGATAAACTTAGCATCTGAGTAAGCAATTTTAGTATCATTAGGATTTATTTGTTCAATTTCATAAGAAGTGTCATTGATTAAATAAAGCAATTTATCATTCTCAGATATAACCTTAACAGCTAAGATTTGATTTTTATTAGAAGACCAATCATATACTTGGCCATCATCCGAAAAGCCCTTAAAAATAAGGTCTTCTTTATTCTTTATAGAAATATCTCGTATATATAAGTCGACTCTGGAAGAGTTTTCTTTATTAGATTTATAAGCAATTTTATTATTGTTAGAACTCCAAAATGGGTCGTAAGTTTTGTCTCCTTTTTTTGATAAAGGCCTATTCGTGTTAGTAGAAATGTTATATAAAAATAGCTGATAGTCCTCATTACCGTTTTCATCTTCTTGGTAGAGAAAGTACTTGTGATTTGGCGAAAGGTAAGAACTGAAATTTTGGCTAAATTCTTTATATTCTTGAATTTCAGACGTATGTTTTCTCATTGAATAAATAACCTTTCCACCATTGAATAACATTTTTTTACTATCCAAACTCCAACCAATAAAAGGGGGGTAGTTAACTTGACTTGCATATTTATTGACTTTTGTATATTCTTTTGAATAAATTGAATCAGTAATTCCTTGAGAAACAATATTATCTTGTCCATAGGAAACTATAGAGTAGATAATTAACCCAATTATAGCTAGGTGTTTTTTCATTTGTTCGTTTCGATTATTAGTGTTGACTTAATGATATCTTGAATAGCTATTTTGTGACTGTTTAAAATAGTTTCTTTTGAGAATATAATCTTATTTATATCTGGAGGAACTCCTGTTACCTCATAATATTCTTGTTTATGAGTCATTAATCTTTGATTTGATACCGTTGTATAATAAGGCCCTATAGATTTACCTAACATGCCCGACAACGTCCCTAAGGTATTTGTACCTATAATTGTGACATTTGGTAGTTCTCTCATCATCATGACAAAACCTTCAGCTGCACTTCTACTAATGTCGGTCATTACTATGTATACGGGCTTTGTATATGAAATAGATTTTGCAGGATATACTATTACACCATCTTCATTATAAAACTCACCATTATTAAAGACTTGACTTGTATATGCAAAAACAGGCTCTTCTGTAAAATAACTAGCTATAGTAAGAGCTGAAGCATCATAACCACCAAAATTAAAACTAACGTCTATAATAATAGCTTCTTTCTCTTGAAAAGAAGTAATGATGTGTTTCATATACATATTTAAACTATCTATTTGTTGCTTTCTTGAAATGGGTTCTTCAAAAAAACCAGCAAAAGAATGAATATGTATATATCCAATATCTTGATGTACACTACCCCATTCAATTTTATTGTTTGCTATTTTATTCCCTTTTCCTTGAAGAATATCTTCTGTGATGTTTTTATAATTTGTTTTAAAAAATAGATTGTAGTAATTATTGAGGTTAGTTATTTTTGATTGCTCATAGAAAGCTTCTTTAACTAATTCTGCTGTTGGGGTTATACGATATTGTAAAGATGTGCTATCGTTAGCTATGACTTTAGTGTGTTGATCTTTTGTAAGTATAGCTATGTTTCCTAAAGTTTCAAATAATTCATCTTTAGTTAATGTATGATGTTTTTTAGTATTGTATATAGAATCCCAATTTAGATTTCTTTTTTGAGAGAATGCGTAATTCTCTTTAAGCGATTCTAAATATAATTTATGTAAATCATTTACATTAAGTGATTTTATTTCATCTATTTTCAAGCAGTGACTTGGGAGTCTCTCAATACGTACAAAATCCTTTTTAGTTTGTAGCTCTTTTGTTTTTTCACCATAATCTGTCAGATATATACTAAGCGTATCTTTAGATTTGATAAATTGACTTTGAGAGTTTAGTAACCCTTCGAGATACTCATTTTTTTCTTTGTAACAGAAGTTTTCGGTATAACTATATACTAAAATATGATCTTTTGTGGCTTCAAGATAATAACCATTTCCTATAGACTTCCATACACCTAGTATCTTAGTATTGACACCTTTTTTATCCTTTGAAATTGTATATTCTAGCGGAGAACTTTTCAATTGCTCATCTAGTTTTTCAGAGCAAGCAAATAAGATGATTAATACTAAAGAAAGAATAGTAGTTTTCATAATACCATATTGATATTACAATACTCCTAAATAAAAATTAGAAGCCTCGTTTCAAATTTTAAAAATAAGTGCCAGATTATAAATTTGGCACTTATTACTTGCGTATTCACTTATTTTATTGACTTTAAATAATCAGAAGGTGTTTTATTCGTAAACTTTTTAAAGGTTCTATAAAATGAGGTTTTTGAGTTAAATCCACTTTCATGAGCCATTCCAATAAGGGTAATATTTTCATAGGACTTACTTTTCATTTTTTCTATAACCGTATGTACTCTATATTCATTTATAAAATCAGAAAAGTTTTTTTTGGTTCCTTCATTAATTATTCGGGAAAGGAGATTAGGATGTATTTGTAGGTTTTCTGCAAGCGTGTTTAATGTTAATTCAGAATTAAGAAAAAATAAATTTTGATTCATTTGTTCTTGTAACCAGGCTATTTTTTCTTCTAAGTCATGAATGACTACTGTTTTTTTATTTTTTGGTTCTTTTAAGTGTACAATAATATACTCAGGCCTTAAGAAAGCTTCCATTCCCATCCAGACAGAAACAATTCCCATAATTAAGTATAATGGATAGTAGTATTTGAAATTTAACTGATACTCAAAAAAGAAATAGTCTATAAAAGTATAGGGTAACCAGAGTAACCACATAATACCAAAAAAGTAAACGATCCTTTTTAGCCATGTAAGTTTGTACTTTTCACTATTGCTATAGTTTTCAATAAGTAATAAAGTAAATGTTTTTATTTTTTTGATTGATAGTATGACATAAACTGCAACAGAGATAATTGCCATTAATTGTAAAATGGGGCTTAATAGTTCAAATGTTTTTGTGCGATGAATAGGTACTCCAGAATGATAACTATCGAATACTTGAAGTCCATGAAATGTAATATCGAGTAGGAGCGGACTAAAGTGAAGATAATCTGATTTTTTAAGTTTAAAATCTGGTGTAATTAACTTTCTAACATAGAAATATAATGCAGGTCCGACAATTAATAGATAAGAAGTAATTGGAAACCAGGTGAATCTAGGATAATAGTCTAATATTTTTGTATCTGCAATATATACCCATGTTAACCAAAGCGACATAATGATGACAACAATAGCCATAAATTGATTAGCCGCTTTATTTTTTCTATTAGTAAATAGTAATAATATTCCAAATGTCAACCCAACGATAGTTGATATAGCAATTAGGATATTCCAGACAGTGAGGTATATATTAAAATCCATAGATGGATATATTGTTGGAACGCAAATTACAAAAGAATACTCTATGTTTACAGCTAAGAAATAAAAGTAATTTTCAAGTCTTTTTAAAATAAAAAATCACACACTACCGAAGTAGTGTGTGATTTTAAATATCAAACTAAGTTACTTGTGATTTATTTTCCGAAGAGACCTCCTAGTAATCCTCCAAGACCACCTTTTTTGCCTCCACTGTTAAGTACCATACCAGCTACATCATCTAAGATACTTCCATCTCCATCTGCATCTAGTAAAGAAGAAATTAAGCTTTGATTTTCTTTAGGTTGTCCTCCTAGCATTCCACCTAATAGTGCATTCATTCCTCCTGCATCATTTACACCTGCTTGTTTTGTTTGCTTTCCTAGT
This sequence comes from Dokdonia pacifica, assembly GCF_900188275.1. Taxonomy (GTDB): domain Bacteria; phylum Bacteroidota; class Bacteroidia; order Flavobacteriales; family Flavobacteriaceae; genus Dokdonia; species Dokdonia pacifica. The sequence goes on along the minus strand of NZ_FZNY01000005.1, from coordinate 211,403 downwards.
ACACCCATTAGTATAGGAGCTGCTACCTTTAGAATTTGACCTACAGATCCAGCATCCATTCCTGACTTTTGGCTTAAAGCATTTTCTACATTAGGACGGTTGCCTCCTAAAAGATGTCCTAATATTCCTTCTCCGTCTTTTGTTACACTTTCATCTACGCCTCCTTGAAAAAGGCCACCTAGATTGTCTAATATACTACCATCATGTTTTCCTGATAACGCACCCATTAGTCCTGCTGCTCCGTCTGGTGTTTGTACATTTTTTTTCATGGCACCCATAAGTACTGGCATTGCCATACTTAATAAATTACCTGTATCACTTTCTGATTGACCTGTAGACCCGCTCACTCCACTAATAATCTGCTTTCCCATTGGGCTATTTAATAAGTCTAGTAATCCTGACATCCTTTTATTGTTTTAAGTTATTAATTGATTTCAATTTACGAAATATTTAAGGGAAAGTAGGATGATGCTTCTAAAAATGCGTTTTATCGATAAAATGATGCTTTTTGTCGGTATTTATATTCTTAATACATAAAAACTCATTTGGAAAATAATGCAAAGCACTCATAATTTATTTATATACAATTCTTTATAATCTTGCTTGTGATAGTTGTTATATGTAATTATTCGTGTATCATTCATGTAGTTTTTTAACATATTTGATTAGGTAACAAAATGAGAATATAGCCTCTTTAGTATATAACTTAAAATATATTCATCATGTTAAAAAACATTTCAAATCTTGGAAAACAGTTAAGTAAAAGTGAGCAACAAACTATCAAAGGAGGGATAGATCATAATCCTCAAGTCCCTTTTGGAGGATGCTTTGATACACAAGGAGATTGTCATAATGCCATTATAAATAACTCATCTCTTTGTTGTGCTCCTAATTCATGTGGTAAAGATGGCGAAGGATGGGGAATTCATAGCTGTATGATGTAAATCCATTCTCATTCATTTAGAACATAAAAAAGCCACCGATATCGGTGGCTTTTTCTTTTACCTATACACATAGGTTATTATTTTAAGATACTTATAATCTGATCTGCCAGTTCTGTACCAATACGATCTTGTGCCTGCTGTGTTGCAGCACCAATATGAGGTGTCAATGATACTCTTGGGTTCATCAATACTTGAATTGCTGGCTTTGGTTCGTTTTCAAATACATCTAATGCAGCAAATGATAACTTCCCTTTATCTAAAGCATCAATAAGAGCCACTTCATCTATCACACCACCTCTTGCAGCATTTACAATACCTGCGCCATTTTTCATAAGCGCAAGCTCATCTTTTCCAATTACATACTCTTTCTGAGCAGGTACATGAAGTGTTATAAAATCAGATTGCTTTAATATCTCTTCTTTAGCAATTGTTTCAATGGTAAATGATAATGATTGTCCATCAAAGAATGAAAGATCGATGCTTGCTTTTTCCATAAATGGATCACTAGCAATAACATTCATACCACATCCAATAGCAATTTTTGCAACTTCTTGTCCAATACGTCCAAAACCAATAATTCCTAATGTCTTTCCTCTCAGTTCAGTTCCTTTAGCATATGCTTTTTTAAGATCTTTAAATTTTGAATCTCCATCTAAAGGCATATCTCTGTTTGCAGCATATAAGAAACGTACACTTCCGTATAAATGCGCAAATACTAATTCTGCTACCGAAGCAGATGACGCTGCTGGTGTATTGATCACGTGTAATCCTTTTTCACGTGCATAAGCAACATCTATATTATCCATACCTACACCACCACGTCCTATAATTTTAAGGCTTGGGCATGCATCAATCACTTCTTTACGAACTGTAGTTGCACTACGTACTAATACGACATCAATCTGTTCTGAGTTGATATAGTTAGCAAGTTGTTCTTGCGCAACTTTTGTTGTAATTACTTCAAATCCGGCTTTTTCTAGTGCATCAATTCCTGTTTGAGAAACACCATCGTTTGCTAATACTTTCATAGTAATGCCCGCATAAGCGGGTAATTTACATTCCCGTGAAGACGGGAATCTGTTAATCAATTTATATTAATCTTGCTTACGCTTTACGCTCTAGTTCACTCATTACATCTACCAATGTTCCAACACTTTCTAGTGACATTGCATTGTACATAGAAGCTCTATATCCACCTACACTTCTGTGTCCATTTAAGCCATTGATACCTGCTTCTTTCCACATCGCATCAAAAGTTTCCTTCAAATCACCATCTGTAAGTGAGAAAGTTGCATTCATAGAAGAACGATCTTCTTTGGCAGCAAATCCAGTGAATAATGGATTTAATTCTATTTCAGAATATAGTAATCCTGCTTTGCGATCATTTATCTCTTCTATAGCATCTATACCACCTTTCGCTTTAAGCCATCTCATAGTAAGCATAGATACATACACTGCATATACAGAAGGTGTATTGAACATACTTCCTTTACTAATGTGTGTTTTATAGTCTAACATACTTGGAATAGCACGTGTTACTTTTCCTAATATATCTTCTCGTATTACGACCAAAGTAGTACCAGCAGGTCCCATGTTTTTCTGAGCTCCGGCATAAATCAAATCAAATTTTGAAAAATCTAGCTTTCGCGAAAAAATATCACTACTCATATCACAAATCAATGGGCAATCTACTTCAGGGAAATTTTTGATCTGTGTTCCAAAAATGGTATTGTTACTTGTAAGATGTAAATAATCCAATCCTTCTGGTAATACAAATCCTTTAGGAATGTATTTATAGTTTGCATCTTTACTCGAAGCCACCTCGATAATATCTCCAAAAAGCTTTGCTTCTTTAATGGATTTATCACTCCAAGTACCTGTATTAAGGTATCCAGCTTTTGTCTGTAATAAGTTATATGCAGTCATTAAAAACTGCGTACTTGCACCTCCTTGTAAGAATAATGCTTTATATCCTAATCCTTCTAAACCTAGTAACTCTAATGCAAGATTACGAGCTTCATCCATCACATCAACAAAATCTTTGCTACGGTGTGAAATCTCTAAAATGGATAATCCAGAGTTATTAAAATCTAAAATAGCTTGAGAAGCTTCTTGAAAAACCTCTTGTGGTAAAATACAAGGTCCTGCGCTAAAATTATGCTTTTTCATTGAGTATTTGATTTTTAAATACAATGCAAAGATGCCTAAAATGACCTACAATGGCATTGATAATATGATAATTTATACACTATTTTTTTAACAAAAATGCAATGGTGTCTACACCATCAGCATAGTCATGCAATTGGGGATTTTGTGTCTGCCCAAACGCAATGGTTTCTATATCTAGCGTTTCACCTACAATACACTGTATATTGTCTTTGTGATCCTCTAGTGTCTTATATAAAATTTCTAAAGATTCGTAACGCTCATAAAATAAAGTCGCAATAGGAGATCCAAAACTTGCATCTTCCTTAAGCATTAAAAATCCGTTTTCTAATAAATCAAAAAGACTCATTAAGTATACCGCTTTATTGTAGTCATAATTATTAGCATACTTTGCTTGATTGATAATATCTTTCCAGGCATAAATAGCATTAAAGAAACCATCAAAATTATAATCTTTAGGAACATATAGTTTTGACACATTACGACACCCTAATCCGTAATAACGAAATATATCTTCAGCCAGCGCTTCTAATTGCTCAGGAGTTTCATTTCCAGTAAGTACCGCAACAGAGTTTCGGTTTTTACGAATAATATTAGGTTTCTTACCAAAATAGTACTCAAAGTAACGCGCCGTATTATCACTTCCAGTCGCAATCACTGCATCATGAGGAGGTAATTTATCTTCTGTAAAGGTGATTTTTCCTTTTAAATCTGGATGTATATATTCCAAATACTTCGCAAGAAAGGGGAGAAGGTGCTTATCATTACTCGATTGTTTAACGATAACTTGATGTGCCGTTATGAGTACCGATAAGAAATCATGAAAACCCACCAGCGGAATATTTCCTGCCATGATCACGGCAATGGTTTTGGAGGTATACGCTTTCGCGAAAGCGGACTCATATGGAGTCAACCATTCTGAAAGATGCTTTTCTGTAAGCGATGACGCCCATCCTTCTATGGCATACAAGATATTTTCCTTAGTAAACCAACCATTATGTTCGCTAGCCAATTTGATTTGATGTTGAAAGCCATCAAAGAAAAGATCGTTGTAAGCAACTCCTTCTTTTTGGGATATTTCTGCTCTAGAAAATTGAGATAAAAAGTCTCCAAGTTGAACAAAAGCGTTAATTCTTTCTAGTAATTTCATATGTGCTTGTCTAATCTACGGCTAGGCATTATTTTTGTGCAAAGTTATTGAAAAAAGAACCTATGGCAATTATCATCACAGACGAATGTATAAATTGTGGAGCATGCGAACCTGAATGCCCAAACACAGCGATTTATGAAGGAGCCGATGACTGGCGTTATTCTGACGGAACAAGTTTGACAGGAGATGTCATACTACCTAATGGAAATGCGGTCAATGCAGACGATGCTCAAGAGCCAGTAAGCGACGAAATTTATTACATCATTCCCGATAAATGTACGGAGTGTAAAGGATTTCATGATGAACCTCAGTGTGCGGCAGTATGCCCAGTAGACTGTTGTGTTCCTGATGATGACCATGTAGAAACAGAAGAAGAACTTCTCGGAAAACAAGCGTTTATGCATCCTGAAGGCTAAAAAACATTTTTAATGTATACAAAAAACACCTCCAAATGGAGGTGTTTTTTATTTTACTAGTACGTATCCATTTGAATACGTCACTCTGAATTTATTTCAGAGTCTCATTAGAACGGTTTTCAATTATGAGATGATGAACTAAATTCAGTATGAAGTTTTTTTCTTTAGATACCACATAGAAAAAGATATGAAGTATGATTCATTATGATTTTGCAAAAACATCTCGACTGCGCTCGATGGGACAAGATTAAATAATTTACCAGGTCGAGAACAGTCGAGACCTATTTCTAAATCAATAAAAAAACACCTCCATTTATAGACGTTTTTTTGATTTTACATTTTTTAGTTGATAAGTAAGTTAAATAGCGTTCTTTTTACTCAGTATAACAAGGCTTTACCGTTAAAAATTTTTGAAGCCTTGGAAAAAATTTAGGTGAAGTTTTGTGGTTTTTCGCTTTAAGCGAAAAAATACCTTGGAAAAAGTGTCTTTTCTTTTGGTTCGTTTTCTTTGGACAAGCAAAGAAAATGAATAGAAAACACTTAAATAGAAAAAGCGCCTCCAAACAGAGGCGCTTTTGTTTTTATCATATAATTTTTATTTATTCTAGTGCCTACTCTGGACTTGTCACTCTGAACTTGTTTCAGCGTCTCAATAGCATGGTTTTCAATTTTATGAGATGCTGAAATAAATTCAGCATGACTATTGATTTAATTCTGAATCAATCCTTGTCCTTCTATCCAAGGAGCGCCAGCGTTTTTTAAATCACGTTCTAATGCAGGGAGTGTTGTTTCTACAATAGGACGTAAGGTTGCTTTTACTTTTTTAAGTTGGCTTTGCACTCTACTTAATAAACCTTTATGCTCATCGGTTGGACCGTAGGTATTGCCTAAAAATCTTCCTAACGAATTTCCATCACTAGCGGTTGGGTTATTGCGTTCTCCAATCTCATCTTTTACAGGATTTCCGTGTAGTTCTTTATCAATATCTAATAAAGCGTTTTTAGCGTCATGTAAACGAGTATATAAATCATTAGATGGTGAAGTTGCTTTGCTCAACGCACGTAACATGGCATCTACCTTTTGCTGACTTTTAGATAAAGCAATATTGGTAGCAGTTAAATCTTGTTGAAAAGCAAACGTAGCTTCTCTAAAACGATCGATTTCCTGATAGGATTTTCTAGGTAAAGCTGTTTCATCAAATAATGGTGCTACAGTAAATGATGCTGGACCTTGTAATACGGTTTGTGTACCATCTATTTGCTTTACAAGGGTTACAGTATAGTTGCCAGGCGTTGCCATCACACCACCACCTCTAAAGCCACGACGACCTCTTGGTGCTTGTAATCGCTCTCCATTTTTACGAGGATACGATAGGTTCCAGCTCACACGGTTAAAGCCTTTTTTATTCGTTCCTTTTACCGTATTTACTACATTACCATTGGCATCTTTTATTACTAAGAGTATCGCAGGTTTGTCTTGTCTATTTTCTGCTTCCAGCGCTTCCCATCCTGGGAATTTTGCATCGCCTTTCTTTTCCTTTGCTTTACGTACATCTTTAATCGACTTCAATTTATTAGGCATATAATATGTGAAGTTGGCTCCAAATGGCGGATTTTTTGCTTTCCACTCGGCATCTCCTTGACTTCCTACACGATTGTGTTGTCGGTACCAATGTGCCGTTTTTACAGGAAATAGCGTTGCTTCTGTATTGTTCATGCTTGGCGCGAAATTTCTTAAAGGGGTGATATCATCCAGTATAAAAATTCCTCTACCAAACGATCCTGCTACCAAATCATTTTCACGACGTTGAATGGTAATATCTCTAATCGGAATGGTAGGCATACCGCCTTTTAACTTTGTCCAGTTACCGCCGCCATTATTAGTGAAGTATACACCAAATTCTGTCGCTGCAAATAATAAATCCTTCTTTACGTGATCTTGCACCAATCTCCAGATGAGTAATTTTTCAGGTAAATTCCCGTTGATGAGTTTCCAACTTTTCCCTTTGTCTGTACTCTTGATGATATAGGGTTTATAATCTCCATATTTATGATTGTCTAGAGCTGCATAGACCACATTGGCATCAAATAAATCGGCGCGTACATCATTTACAAAAGGAGTTTCTGGAACGCCTTTGATATTATTTAGTGTAAATTTTGACCAAGTTGCACCTCCATTTTCTGTCACTTGAATCAAACCATCATCGGTACCTGCATAGAGCAGTCCTTCTTGTTTTGGCGACTCGGCTAATGAGGTAATCGTATTGTAATTTGACATGGCATATACATCCCACGCATTATCCCAACTTTGAGGTTTGTCATAATACGGGAAGGTCACACGTTCTTGATTCAAGGTTAAATCTCCAGAGATAGGTTCCCAACCATCACCTCTGTTTTCAGATTTCCAAACGCGTTGTGATGCAAAATAGAGTCTTTTCGGATTATGTGAACTCACCACAATAGGCGCATCCCAATTAAAACGCTCAAAAGGATCTCCTTCTCTTGCTTGTGGTTGAATAAACACCGTTTCTCTAGTTTTATGATCGATTCTCCATAAAGCTCCTTGCTGGAATTCTCCATAACTTATATCAGGATTCCCAGGCTCTGTAGCGGTTTGTGCACCATCGGCACCTAAGGTTTTCCACCAGTCGGCACTAGCAATTCCATCAGAGCTAATGGTTCTGGAAGGACCTGAATGCGATCCGTTATCTTGGGTTCCTCCGTATACATTGTAAAAGGGGAGGGCATCATCTACTGCAATTTTGAAGTATTGGGTAATCGGTAGGTTGCGTACATATTTCCAGCTGTTGGTATTGTCAAAACTTTCATAGAGCCCTCCATCGGTTCCGATTAATAAGTAATTAGGGTCAGATTTTTTAAATACCAATGCATGGCTATCACTATGCTGATTGGATCTTTTCATATTGGTGAAGGTCTTCCCATGATCGGTAGAGATCAATGCCGCATTATTCATCATATACACGGTCCCTTCATAATGAGGTGATGCAATAATTTCTTGATAATAGTGAGGTCCTGTTCCTCCAGAAACTGCATTTGATTGTTTGGTCCACGTAGTTCCTCCGTTCTTAGTCATAAAGACACCCCCTTTTCTTCTGTCTAATTCGATAGCTGCATAAATCACTTCAGAATTAAAAGGAGACATAGCGAGTCCTATTTTTCCAAGGTTGGATTTTGGAATCCCACTTTTTAATGGTTTCCAGGTTTCTCCTCCATCGGTACTTTTGTGTAATCCTGATCCAGGACCACCTCCTAAATAACCTGCTACCGTACGATGTCTTTGCCACGTAGCAGCATAGAGTACATCTGAATTGTTTGGATCTATAAGTAAATCGGTAGCGCCTACCCAAGCCTCATCTCCTAAGGTGCGTTTCCAATTTTTACCGCCGTCAGTCGTTTTATACACCCCACGATCACCGCCTTTACTCCAAAGCGGCCCTTGAGAAGCGACCCATATAATATCTGAATTTTCTGGATGGACAATAATTTTGGAAAGATGTTCTGAGTTTTCTAACCCCATATTCTTCCATGATTTCCCATCATTATGACTTACATAAATCCCATCACCAAATCCTGCATGGCGTCCGCCTACATTTTCTCCTGATCCTGCCCAGATGGTACTTGGATTGTTAGGATCAATAGTGATGCATCCCATGGAGTAGACTTTTTCATTATCAAATAGTGATTTCCAAGTCGTTCCGGAATTCGTTGTTTTCCAGATACCTCCAGATCCTACGGCAACGTACCATACGTTTTCATTTTCTGGATGAATAGCAATATCTGCAATTCTTCCAGAGGTCATCGCTGGACCAATGTTTCTAAATTCTAAACCGCTATACGGATTTTTTGGTTTTTCTTGCGCATGAAGCGTCATGCTAACCGCGCATAGGAATAGCATGAGATAGTTGAAAGCAATCTTCATTTTTTGGTGTGGTTTTAGTGATTATTCTATGAGATCATCTAAAACTTTTATGGTTGTCATCCTGAAATTGATTCAGGATCCCATTATGTGAATCATACCTGTGAGATTCTGAATTCATTTCAGAATGACGTCGTAAAGACTTTTAAAAACAATCTCATAACTCCTAAAATTACAAAAATGGGTTGAAGGCTTTTGTTAATAAGGTTGAATTTTAACGAAGTTTTGGTATTTGATGAATGATGGATGGGAAAATGTCTTACTTAAAGTGTTCCTGCTATAATGAGTAGAAATGAATTATTGTTGTATACGCTTTCGCGAAAGCGTATACAGTGACATTTCGCGAACCTGCCTCACCGGCAGGCAGGAGCGTATAAAGTATCCATAAATAGATATCTGTTTTACTTAATTTTTTTCGCTTTATAACGTGAAAATTGTACGCTTATGACGGTGTCATTTTCAAATTCAAATTCATAATAGGTGCCAGTTTCTTGATTAAAGAATAAGCTATCTGTTTCAGGTAATAAGAAAACCCCCGGTCCTTGGAATATGTCTCCATTAAACTCTAAGCCATTATCTTTTATCTTAATGATAGCATCTCCATTATTGGGGAAGTTATAATTTCCTATGAATCGTTCTAATTCTTTCTGTGATTGCTTATTAAATACTCTCTTTCTAGGGTATACATCGGGTAGGTTATATTCTTTTGCGATACTTAAAAAGATCTCTTGCATGATGGCACTTCCATTATCAGAATTAGACATCATTGCTACAGAAATAGGTTGTTCTTTCCAAGCTCTTAGATCTGCGCGAAACCCTTCATCTGCGCCACCATGACCGAAGGTATGTTCAAGAACATAGGGTCCTAGTCCTTGATTTCCTCGGTATTCTGTGAGCATATCGTTAATTGTTTGTGCTTTTAGGAATCCATCTTTTTGTGTTTGTAAGGTTTCTTGTATTTCTTTGGTCCATAAAACCAATTGAGATGGTGTGGTCCAAAGACCTGCCGCAGCCATTTCCGGATATACATGCCACTTGCCTTCAACAGATGTTCCATCTGCATAGTGTCCTGTGGCAGCTAGGGCATGATATTGTTTGGGTAATGGGTTGCTATACGTGCTATTGGTCATTCCTAATGGGTCTAGCACCTGTTCTTGCATAATGTCTGAAAATTCTGTTTGCTCAATATCCGTAATCATCAATTGCATAATGGTATAACCACCTCCAGAGTATTTCCAGCCTTCGCCAGGCACTCTAAATACTTCTACAGGACCTGTATTTCCTTTACCATCTAAAATATCAACGACACTTGGGATGGCATCACTTCTAGTATAGCCGGGGAATCCATGTACGGTGAGTCCTGCAGCATGCGTTAGGAGTCCGCGTGGGGTTACTTTTTTTGTTTTTGTAAACTCATTATCGGGTACTTTCCAACTGCTTAGATATTTATTTACATCGGTATCTAAATTGATGACTCCTTTTTCTACCAATTGATGTATTCTTGTGGCGGCTACAGGTTTACTGATAGAGCCGGCTTGGAATAGAGTTTCTGTGGTTACTTTACGATTTTCTGTACTATCTGCGATTCCATATCCTTTTGCCCATTCGATAACGCCATTATTCATTACGGCAATGCTCAATCCAGGAATGTTTAACTCCTTCATTCGATCTTCAATAGTATAATACTGTATGCTTATACTATCGCCATACTGTATTTGTAAATTGGATTGAAGACCATTTTCGATTCGAGCAATTCTCTCTTCTAATTGCTTTTGATCTTCTTGCGATTGACTCACATAACTGTTTAATAGTACGAATAGGGCCGTAAGAATATATGGAATACGCATGCTGTTTGCTTTTAGTGATTGATGATCGTATATATAGCTTCTATTGAAAATGATAAGATGCTATTTTCTAGAACGTACTATTTGCTCTTTCTAAGATAAATACTTCCTGAGCTTGCATCTAGTTTTATGTTGGTTTTGCCTCCATTTAATTGGAGTCGCATTCGTTTTCCATCAAATTCGGTGAGATCTTCATTTAAAACCTTAAAGTCAATATCACTTAAAATGCGATTTCCAGTGGCATCTAGTTGTACATTAGCATTTTGAGGTAATGACATATCGATGTATCCGTCATTACTGATAAGTGAATATAAATTTGTAGGTGATACTTTATCAAAAACCACTTTTATATTTCCTCCTATCGTATTAGCGATTACAGGACCACTCACATCGGTTAGATTGATAGAACGATAGGAAGTAGATATTTCGGCTTCGCCTTTAAAATCGGATAGTTCCCAAGCATTAGAGCCTGATGTTATAAAAAAGGTATTTGAATTGGTTTTTTTACACCCATCTGTATTCCATAATAGTTTTACCGAGTTAGGGATGAGCATTTCATATTTGTTATTAAAATGAACTGCATTTATGATTCCCGTGTTATTAGACGTGGCATTATAATCTTTGATAATTAACTCTCCTGGCTTTTCTGTAATGTCTAAATATAAATTGTCAGCAGGATTGTTTGATTTATTTCCTAGTGGTGTCAGCCCTTCTTCCAGCTCTTTATTTTCTGCTTCATTAAAAAAAGTTTTATATCTAAATACCAAAGAGTCTGATGATTTTATATTGTTTAGTTTTTCACCGTAACGGTTATAATAGGCATAGTTTGCATTACTATTAAGGCTTTTGATGATGACTTCATCACCGTCATAACCACTAATGGTCATATTAGAGGTGGTGCATATTTTTAAGGTTCCTTTTGTAAAGGCAATGCGTTTTTCATTCTTTTGCGCGTATCCAGTTCCTATGATGAAAAGGAAGGTCATTACTGTGATTATATGTTTCATTTTGTTCGTTTTTATTGATTTAACATCGCCAATGAGGCAGATGCGTTCCCTTTTACTAAGGGTAATGATTCTTTGTTTTCTATAATTTTTTTAAGTGGTTCCTTGGCTCGTTGTTCTCTTAAAATAGAAACCGATTTTATAAGTTTTAGCTGTACTAAGGGTTCTTTCTCTGTTTCCAAGGCTTCAATAAGGTTGTTTCGCACTAGTTGATTATTCGGAAACTTTAAAAGGGCATCAATCACAGCTATTTTAGAATTGCTATCGGAATCTTCTTTTAGAATTTTAAAAAAGGCATGGAGTATTTTTTCATCTTCTTCTTGATTTTGGTATTGATCTTCGATGTCATAGATGGCTTGTAAACGTGTGCTATTGGTTTGATCTTCTCCTAAAGCAAGCACCAGATTATCTCTAATTTCTAATTGTTCTTTTTTGTTTTGGTTATAGAAATATCCAAGTGTTAGTACGATCACCACACTTGCCGCAATGGATAGGTATCGTATCATTCTCACTGGTTTTGAAGGCTTAGATGTATGCAACTCTTTTTTCAGTCTCGCTTCAAAATCTAGCGTTGCATTGTTGGGCATTTCCTGATCGTCAAATGCTTTTTTATGCTTCTTAATAAAATCTTCTACACTCATACTTCTACATTTTTTTGCAATTGTTGTATTAAAAGACGCTTTCCTCGTCTGTATTGGTTACGTACAGTACTTTCATTTAAGTCTAATTGTTCTGCGATTTCTCTATGCGAATAGTCTTCGATGAGGTACAGTACCAAAATGATTCGGTATTTGTCTTTTAATGCATGGATTGCTTTTTTAATTTGTGCTACTTTTAAAGACGTCTCTTCAAAGGTATCTGTGTCTTCTTCTTCCTCTTCTTGAAGCGTTACCGAGTCTTGTAATCCATCTAATTTCTTTTTCTTTCGTAAGAAATCTAAAGAGCAATTAATCACAATACGTTTTAACCAGGGCCCTAGGTGATGGTGGTCTTCAAGTTTAGAAATATTCTGGAACGCTTTGATAAAAGCATCATGCACGGTGTCTTGTGCATCTTGTTGGCTCTTTACAATTCTAAAACTCACATTGTACAGCATATCTTTATAATTAAGATAGATCTGCATTTGTGCTTTTAGGTTATTGTTTTTACATGCTTCTATTAACTCTGATTGTTCCAAAAATCGGTTTTGATGTGTTGGTTTATTATAATAACGTACTTTTTTTAAAAGTGTCGCAAAAAAAAGTGATGGGTACCGATTAAAGTTATGGAAATGTTTTGGGAAAGTGGGGGAGCTGTTTTGAGATTGCTAGAGATTGGGTTATATGTTTTTTAGACAATAGGACGGGTTTATATTATTTACTTTTAAGTTTGTAGTAAGAAAAAACAAACTCTTTTACTTTTTATTTTATCTCTTAACTATATATAATTGTGAACTTGACTTTTATTTTTTCCATTTAAATAATTCATAAAGTTCTTCTAAGGGTTGCTCCCATTCTTTTCTAAACTCCAACCTATCGTGTTTTAGCATGTCATTTGAATATGTAGTTCTAAAATATGTGATCTTGTTGTTATTATCTCTGTATCCATATGCTTGTCCTTCTTTAAATTGAAACTCAATTTCATCTACTCCTTCTGCAATAGTATCTGTAACTCGAACTGGTCCTTGCATATCAGAGAACATAATTCCTTTAGAACCAATTTGGAATGTAGAATTTTCACTTTTTAAAATTCGTTCTGCAAACCTTTTACAAAAATGTCCAGTATATATTCGAACCCATTTATTCCAACTTGAATTTTGCACAAAACCAGTAGGTGAAATTCCTCCATTTGAAGTGTCAGCAGTAACTAGTAATAATCCGTTACTTGTTCTATGTGTCATTCCGATACTTACAATGGGTTGAGATTCAGTTGGTATTTTTTCACAATAGAAACTCAATTTTGCTCCCTTAAATTCTTCATAAGTTTTTATCCATTTGGAATTGCTTATTCCTATTTTTTTAAATTGCTTTAATTTATGTGCAATTGCCCCTTTGGATTTTGGCAAGGCAATTTTGAGAGATTCTTGAAATATTCCTGAAATCTCTTTTAATGTAAATGTTTCTAGCGCAACTTTTTTAGACATTTTGATTAGTTTATTTCGTAGAAGATATAACGCTCTAGCTATGGTACGTATCCTGAAGGGTATGCATTATTGTAATTATTTATATCTTCATAAAGTCAATTAAAATATTCAAATTTTGATTCGTGATATTTTGGAAATAAATATCTTCAATATCAATGATTTTGGATTGTAGTTCTTTTTCAGAAATGCATTCAGCAATACAATTATGAAAATAGATTTTTAATTTACTAAAATACTCCGCTGAGTTGTCAATATTTGATTTATATAGTTCTTCTTGATATGGTTTAATTGCTTTGACTATATATTCAATAATTTCTTCAGTTTGTTTGGCAATAGTTGACTTGTCTATAAAATCAATTTCTTGTGGTTGAGAAAATGGTTCATGAGCTAAAGCAGAAGCTATTTGTATATCATTAAACATTTCTTGTCCACTTCCATAACCAATCTTTGATTTGCTAAATTGAGCACCAATTGCCACCATTAAATTAGTTCCAAATCGAGCTTTGTAAATACCATAGATTGATAAACTTATTTGGTCATTTGGAAAGTCTTCTTTCATATATGAAATAAAGTTTCGATAAGATTTTTCAGTTACATCTGAATATTCTCTCATCTTCTCGATTAATAGGGAATCAATCTTTTCTTTCTGCTTTTTCTTATTAGTAAATAATCCAAACATTTGATTTTTTTAGTTTAATAACGGTCTTGTATATGAAACGTAGCGTGTACAAAGACATTGAATTTTCAAATTATGCACGAGCTGAATTTCTGATTTTTTCTTTTTTTTACTAAAAGCTAAATTTAAAAATTTGGCGGACTATCAAATAAGCCTTAACTTCAATTAAACAACTACCCGATTATAAGTCGTATACGTTGTGTTTAGTAGTTATTTTTCCAATATTTCTTTCAAAATTTCAAATCTTCTCATCCTGTTACTTTTTCTTTGAGTTCCTTCTTGTCCAAGTTGAAAATATTCTTCAATTAGTCCAACTCGATTTTCTGTATCTCCATAATCTTCTACAAAAGCGTTGAAGTTATCAATATGCTTTTGTTGAGCGTCTCCATATTTTTGAAATAAGTAATAAGCTACTGTAAACAAAGTATAAAAGTGAACTTTTCTTGAAATGAGTTTTTTATTTGAATCCGAAGCGTCTAAAAACTTTTTAACAATAGATAATAAATTTTCAAACAGATTTTTATCCTCTTCATAATCTGGGTATTCTTCGTTGAAAGTATCGTAAACTTTGTTTATGCTTTTTTGAGTTGTCTCTTCTTCAATACCTAGTCTTATAAATATTAGTAGGCTGCTGATAAACTCGATATCCTTCATTCTACGATAATCCAATCCTGTGAATAATGAACTTTCTAGCCATATTGGATTTTCCGTCAGTTCATTGGCTAGTCTCAGAAACAACCCACTATATTCAGCGTTTCTTAATTCCTGTGGATTTAATGTAGTAGTTGTACTATTAAGTCTTAAGAACATATTAACTATATCTTCTCTGGATACGTTGTCTTTAATAAACCTAACAGATATTGGATATTTCCAAATTTGATTTCTCTCGCTTTCGGTTAGTTCTGTAAAAGTTTTACCAGTGTAACCAGCGTCTCTAAAATCTAAATAAGTACCATTCAGTTTAAAATCTCCATTAATAAAATTAAAAATTGAACCCAATCTTTGCTGTCCATCAATTACGCTGAAATTTGTATTGCCAGATTCACTTTCTGTATCTCTTTCCCATAAATAGATTTCAGGTATTGCGTAACCCAATAAAATTGTCTCAATAAGTCTTATTTGATTTTTTACTGTCCAAATGTATTGTCTTTGAAAAGTATTATCAACGTGTAGAAGCTCATTTTTAATCTGGTCAGTTAACCATTTAACGTCTTTTCTTTCAATATATATATAATCTGTTATTGATGCCATTTTTCTATTTTTCTTGTGTACTTAATTCTTTTATTTCTTGAATTCCTTTTAGATGATACCTTTCAACTGATTCCCACGAATCGTATATTCTATAATTAATATCGTGTTTTATTCCAAATAAAAGTTGATAATCCTTATTGAATTTTTCAATTCTTGATATCCAATCTTTAAAAAAAGGGTGAATTGGCTTTGGTTCCTTTACAGATATAAACCTTCTGAAAATATTACTAGTTATATATCTATATCCGATATTAACCTTGTCTTCATAAAGATCTAAATATGCATTCCAAAATTTGTAATAATAATTTCTCGAGACTATTACCAAATCAATATCTGATTCTTCTTCATTAAAATCGCTGAAATTTTTATCCGGAGCTAAACTGTAGCCTAATTTTCCGCTACCAACAATGCAAACATTGTTAAAACTAACTCCTAAACTTTGAGAAACAAATTTTTTAAAATTATCGTAAGTATCTGAAGGGTTTTCTACTTTCAAGTAATCTGTAAAATACCAAATTTGATTTCCTTGAAGATAATTTAAGAAAATTTCGCTATTACCCTTTACTTCAATATCTGCCTGAAAATTTTCTTTTGTCATATTCGTTTTTGTTAATTACATACAACGGTTAGTGTAAAATGCGTTTTTAATACATTTTCACATATTGTTGTAGTGTCGTTCTAGTATTTTAAGTTATCAAGCTCATGTTTAAAAAATGTTTCAAAATCTCTCTTAATCGTCAATCTGTTTTACTTGATTAAATCACAAATTAAATCTTTAATGGTTAATAATCTACTATTGATGTTTGGTTTTTCATTTAAATAAAACAAAGAATACAAACTCAATTTCTTTCTCTCATTAACTGGCACGGGAAACTGATTTTTTATTGTTTTATAAATTTTAAGTCTATCCGTTTGGTTAATTTTTTTGTCCAAAAATGACTCACTAGATAATTCGTTTTCAAATAGATTTTGCATTTTAGTGAATTTAAGATTCTGGATTTGAAAAATACGTATGCAATATCATTACGTAAAATGATATTATTATGTATAAGCTCTAATTTTTGTTATCTAAAGGAAAACTAAAACTGTGTTTTTTTTCTAGTTCTTCAGTGTTTTCCGAATAAGTTCTCATCTATTATAATCTTCTTAGCATCTTAATTTTAAATGCACTACAACTACTTTATATCATACACGTACGATATATTTTATATAAACGTTTCTTCTCAAATGTAGTGTAATTTTTTATAAATATAGTTGTAATTGTTTGTTTGTGAGTTGTTTTCAGTTTTACTGTCATGAATAGCTATTGTGTGCAAATGACTACAACTATTTATAAACGTTTGTAATTAAACCTAAACCTACCCAATTCCCCACAACCTTCGTTACGGAAACCCGTAAATGGGGGAGAAAGTTGCTTTTTGTCTTCGTCATTTCGACAGAGTGAAGAATGAACGACGAGAAATCGCATCACAGTGAGTGCCTTAGCTTGATGTGTGATCTCTCCTGTCGTCGAGATGACTGCTTGTTGCTTAAGTGATGAAGTTTATCTTTCCGCACTCCGACTATGCACTTCGACACACTCAGTATAAACTTTTGTCTTCGTCATTTCGACAGAGTGAAGAGTGAACGACGAGAAATCGCATAACAGTGAGTATTTTATTTGTGGAATCTTAGCTTGATGTGTGATCTCTCCTGCAGTCGAGATGACTGCTTGTTGCTCAAGTGACGAAGTATATCTTTTTGCACTTCGACACGCTCAGTGTGACAATCAGTATAAACTTCTGCTTCATTATACTTTTTCGCGAAAGCGAATTTTTTGAAAGAGAGAATATAGAATATAGAATATAGAGTATAGAGTATAGAGTATAGAATATAATAGAGAAGAGAGAAGAGAGAAGAGAGAAGAAAGAAGAGAAAATAGAATATTGCGTCTAGTGGTAATTTTTTTTCGTATCAGGACTGTTGTCAACTGTTTTCGTTTAATGACACTTAGTACTTGTATGTATATTCATTAATTGATTCCATATCGGATGATTTTTCTCTTGTGGAGATACATAATACCAAACCAAATATTTTTTCTGATGTGGACAATACTCGCTTTTAATTTTTGCGTTGAGCGTAATGATCTCTTTTTTGAAAAATTCATCATACATCTCAATAGAACCTTCAAAAGTGTTATTAGCGGTTTGTTGTATAGAAGATTTTGTTTCGGGGATTTTTTTAAAGAAATTTAAATTAGTAATGGCTCCAGTACCCATAAGACCATCAAAATAGATTTCCATTATACGTTCCAATTCAGAGGCATTTATATTTGGATCTTCTTCAAGAATCCATAAAAAAACATATGAAAAATAATCCTCACTATTTTTTTCTCCCCATCCAGGAGCAAACCGAATATGTTCTTCTCCTTGATAGTCTAAGTCACCAGCAAAAATTAATGGGAATTCCAGAACTTCACTCCTCCAAGTATCATTTGCAATTAGAACATTATCAATATTATTATGTAATCGAATGTAAAGATACCCAGCTCCAATAGCGATCACTATTACAATGAAAAGTACTATTTTCAAAATCCTTTTTAGCATTCTTTTCGCATTAGTTTTATGACATCATTTTGCTGTATTTACTCCTTTTCTTTTTTCTTACCTAAAGAGATTTTGTAGTCATCTACATTTCCTTTGATCTTTAGGTTGAGGTATCTGATTCTTTTGGTGGTGTCTATGGCTACAATGGCATCTTCTTGTTCTGGGTTTACAAGGGTGTCTCTCTTGCCTTTAAATAGCTTTTGCCAAGCAGCTTTTCTAGCGGCTTTCCAAGGAATACGTAGGTAGTAATCGATATTTTGATCGCTGTCATGGGTACCGGATAATTCCATATGACCTATGGTAGATTCGATGGTCATCATTGGAATATGGATTTTTCCTTTCTGTATGTCTAAGCTGTTTTGTAGCGTATCAAATCGAATGTTTTGGAGGTTTTTATCGCCCATATAATCGGAAAGTGCCAACATAGGATCGTAATTTTTTAATCGGCCGTTTAATACTTTTACGTCCATTTCTAGGGTAGACTGATCCAAATCTGGGGTCATATCTGGGTATACTCGTACTTTCCCTTTGATTCTAGAGGTGAGCTTGCCTTGTAAGTTTTCGGATACGAGATGGTCTTGTCCAAAGTTTTCAAATTTGAAGAGCAGTTTATCCAAATCTACATTGGTCATCACCAAATCAGGCTGCATATAGATATGCTTAGGATCGCTTCCATTAAAATAACCGCTCAATCGGATGTTTCCTCCTGCGGCATCCATATTGAGAGTATCTATATAGATGTAATGATTGGGTGTGGTGCGTATATCTGCTTTGATCTGTTGAAGATCGATTTTATGATATATAAAATGCCCAATATTTGCTTTGAATTGCATGTCTGTAAATGGCAACTCATAGAGATTGAAGGCTTCTGCATGTGCTTTTACATCTGCTGTTTTTGAAACGGCTACTTCTGTTGGTGTTGTTGTATTTTCTTCAAAATTAAACAGCTCATCAAAGTCAATATAATTTGCGTTTAATTCGAGGTAATTATCTCTTTTCTTTATTTGTGGATCTTCTCCCAAATAATAATTGAGATCGAAATTGAAATTGGTCGTACCTATCTCGCCATGAAAGTCTTTGATAACAATGTGATCGTCTTCATAATGAATGTTCCCTCTAAAATTTTCAAAGGGTAACGGATGCACTTTCATTTTTGTATCTAGCTTGTCTAAAGCGAGATCGATGGAATGTAATACAGAATCTTTATAATGCATGCTTGACGCGAAATGCAATGCCAGATTATCAAATTCTTCATGTCTATAGTCTTCCGGAACATAATTTTCTCCTTTGTAAGAGAAGACATCTTCGAGTCTTAATTTTTCTGAAGATAGGTTGATATCTAAATACACATCTCCTTGAAGTTCGGGTTGCATCCAAAACGAATAATCATGTACGAGCCCATCTATATGAAAGTCGCTATCATCTATATAGCCTGTAAAGTCTATGATTTCTACATCTTCATCATCTATAAACATATCGGCATTAAAATCATGTAATGTATGCGGATAATGCTTTAAGTCGGCATACAGGCTATCGATAAAGAATTCGCCTCTTGGTAAATAGTTAGATTCTGTAAAATCTTTCGCGGAAGCTTTAAAAGAAAGCCCTAAAGTCAGATCTTTTATTTGTTCATCAACACCTATTTGGATGGTGTCTTGTTTTGTAAATCCTGTGAGTTCGGCAATATCTAAATACTTGGAAGTAATATCTAAATGGGCATCTACCGGAATGTCTGTATGATGTACAATAGAAGGTAAATCTGAAAGAAAACCACTAATGGATAGATCTGAATTGCCCATCAATAGTTCAAATTGTTTGAGGGTTGCTTTTTTGCCATTCATGACAAGATGTACATTCAGGCTATCTAAGGGAACGGGAAGTTCTTTGGCGTCTAGACTCAAGTCTTTTACAATCAGTTCTGAAAAGTAGGCTTGATTGAGTTTTTGTAATGCTTTTTCAGGATGGTCTACATCAATAATATCATGAAAATTCATTTTCAGAGAAACCTGCCCAGAGGCGTCTTGTACTTGTTCTAGCTCGAAGAAGTCTGCGATAAAATCGAGATTGAAATTGGAATCGATTTGCATTTCGACTTCGGGAGATTCAAAGTTCTTGACAAATACGGAGCCTTGAAATTCCCCTTTTTCCAAAGAGGCTTTCATATCCGTAAGTGAAAACTCCATCGTACTGGCATCTCTATTGGCTCCATTGGTAAAATGACCTTTAAAACCTACTTCATCTATCTTTTTCTTGCGTTTGGTGTTTTCGAGGAAGGCTTTTCCAGCGCCAAAATCGGCATTGATAAGCGGTCGATTTCCTTTATTAGCAGCACCTTTGATCGTTGCATTAAAATAGATTTTACCCGCATTATTATATTTTTCTAATACAGGAATGATATCAGTAGGTGCAAAGGCGATAAACATATCAAAATTATTCTTGGTGCCTTTTATAGACAGATCCAAGTCTACATCATTTTTGGTATCTATCGATCCTTCTAATTCAAAATCGCCATTTTCCATCGAAATCCCTGAAGGTTGTATGTTCAGAATACCCGTATGCTCATTAAATGTGAGGTTTGTATTAATCTCAAAATGCTTTTTACGAAAAAAGGTGGTATCACTATCTTTTATCACATTTAATTCAAAATAGGTGTCTATATGCCCAGCGATGATACTATCTTTTCGGCTAAACCCACCGGTGCCCGCATATACAAACTTTTCGACATCGGTATTGGTGGCTTCATCTAAGGTATGAATATCTAGATTTTTAAACTTGATCTTTTTAAGATGGATATTAGTCGTGGGTGTTTCTGTGTCAGAAGTACTTGCTAAGGAGTTTTGAATGTTGGTGGTATTGTTTTCGTGAATGACAATATTGAAAACACCTTCTTCTAGTAATAACGATTGGATGTCATAGTTTCCATTGACAATATCCCATAGATTAAACCCTATATAGATGTCTTTTACGTCCATAATGATAGGCGCATTTTCTTCTTTTGTTTCAAGAACCTGCACATCATACACTTTTATAGAAATATGCGGAAAGTTGCCAAAAAGGGATAATTCACTTT
Organism: Dokdonia pacifica; assembly: GCF_900188275.1. Classification (GTDB taxonomy): domain Bacteria; phylum Bacteroidota; class Bacteroidia; order Flavobacteriales; family Flavobacteriaceae; genus Dokdonia; species Dokdonia pacifica. The sequence goes on along the minus strand of NZ_FZNY01000005.1, from coordinate 190,239 downwards.
CCCCTACATTAATTTGGCCTTTGTGCTCTTTATTGAGTTTGGCAATCTCACTCTTAATAATTTCAGATTGGTTACTCTGAATATAGAGTATGAGCGCTCCTAGTATCACTATAGGAACTACGATGAGCGCTATTAAAATTCGTTTCCAGAATTTTTTAATCTTCAAAAGGAGTGGTCTTTATAGTTAGAAAAAGTGTTCGACTTTAAAAGTAACGAATTCATAGGAATAAATCTTGTGTAGAAATGCGATTTAGTTTTTGATTAACAGCATTGTGTTGTTTTAAGGAATCTTATTTTCTACCTGTGTGATTCTTGTATACGCTTTCGCGAAAGCGTACTTACAAAGATACCCTATCACATGATATTGTTTTGATGGCTTATATAGCATGGTTTTGTAGTACATTCAGAAGGATCATGTTTGCTTGTTTACTAGAGATTATCTCTTTATAATACGTCTGATTTATTTATATTTAAGAAAAAATAACCGCCATGAAAAAATTACTCTTTGCATTTTTAATAGGAACTGTTTCGCTTCAAGCGCAAGTAAAAGCATTGGTAGGAGGGACGCTTATAGATGGTTATGGGGCTACGCCTATAAAGAATAGCGTGATTCTTATAGAAGGTGATAAAATAAAAGCTGTGGGAACGGTAGCCACTTTAGCAATTCCTGAAGGCGCTGAAGTCATCTCAACCGAAGGAATGTCTGTACTTCCTGGATTATGGGATATGCATGTACATACCATGATTAATGGGCATGCAGATTATGCGTATTGGGATAAAACCTATTTGCCATTATTAGAAAATACGATTATGCCAGCTTCTGCCGAGCAATTATTGATGGCGGGTGTCACGAGTGCGCGTGATCTTGGAGCACCTCTTGAAGAGAGTATTTCGGTGCGGGATCGTATCAATAATGGAGAGATTCCTGGAGCGACTTTATATGTATCAGGTCCTTTTATTCAGAAGAAGCCTTATCCAGGTACCGAAGCATTTCGATGGGGCATTAATGGGCCAGATGATGCGCGTAAAAAAGTAAAACGCCTTGCCGATGCAGGAGTAGATTGTATCAAGTTGATAGATCAAGATCAGATGACTACTGCCGAGCTTCAAGCAGTAGTAGATGAGGCACATAAACATAACTTAAAAGTGGTGGCGCACGGGCACCGTCCTATGGAAATTATAGCAGGTTTAAAAGCAGGAGCCGATTGTTTTGAGCATACAGGGCTTTCATCTGCACCGCGATATCCTGATGATGTGATGGATGCTATTAGAGCGCGTACTGCACAGATGAATCTGGGACCTTTATTTTGGTGTCCAACAGTAGAAGGGTTGTATAATTATGAATATGTACGTGATCATGGTGAACATCTGGATAATGATTCTTGGCATCGCGGACTGCATGACACCATTGTTGCTGATATTAAAAATAGCTTTAAGCATAAGGATAGATTACCTTATTTCCAATTAACACCAGCGCGTAAGCCTACCTTAGAGACTAAGATTAATCAACTGCTGGATGCGGGTGTTGTATTGATGATTGGTACAGATAGCGGTATTCCTATGAAGTTTCATAGTCAGTCTACATGGAATGAGCTAGATGTTTGGGTAAATGAATTTGGTATTGATCCTATGTATGCCATTCGTGGTGCAACGTATTGGCCTTCTTTATGGATGGGAGTTGCAGACGAAGTAGGCACTGTTACCGAAGGGAAATTTGCCGATATTATTGCTGTAAAAGGGGATGTACTACGTCATATAAGTCTCTTACAGGATGTAGATATCGTGATTAAACATGGAAAACGGTATAAGTAACTTTTAGTTTCCCTCATCCCGGCCTTCTCTTAGGTATTGAAGGAATAATATAGGCTAGATAAAACCCTCATCCCAGCCTTCTCCCTCAGGGAGAAGGTGTTGCTATTGAATTTTATATAGGTTTATAATAAGCGCTCTAGTTTTAATTCGATTTCTTCTTCTTTTCCAGAAGCCTTTTTAAGTCGTATACGTATGGTCTGTCCTTCTTTTTTTAAGAGTTCTCTATAGCTTTTTAAATCGGTATGTGATGTTCCATTTATAGCAAGTATTTGGTCTTTGCTCTGAATTCCTTTTTGGGCAGCTTCAGTATCTTGAATAACGTCTCCTATCACAATATAATCTCCTGATTTTTTGATAGTAAACCCTACTAAAGGAACATCAAACGCGTCTTTGTAATAACCGTTAGGTTTTAGATATAGTTTCTTTTTATTGTAGTCTAAAATCATATCAAAACGATTAATAATATCAGCGCCAAGGATGCCTGCAAAACCTTTTTGAGAGCTTACACCTTGTGTGGATTGAGAAAGACTAATAGGGACATCAGAAAAGGTATTTCCTAATAAAGAAACCTGTTTTGTCAATCCTACTATAGAGGTAGATGTTGCTGTGAGTCCTCGAGAAGAAATGGTTATTTTTTTATCTAATTTCTCTTCTAGTTGATGTTTTTTTGCAAAAGGAGTATTAAAAAGAATCCCTAGATTGGCACCGCTATCAAAGAGAAAATTTCCAGAGACTGTAGAACCATCTTTAAAAGTGCAATCTAGTGTTACTCTAGGAATGGAACTATCCATTTTTATAGAATGAGCAGTATATCCAGTCGTATCTTTAATATCTTTTGCGTTCTTATAAAGGTGTATTTGCTTTTCAGCGAAATCAAACTGAGTCACAAACTCGTTAATCACATCATATCCTATAATACCGTCTATTTGCATACCAGAACGATTACTTAATTCTTGAAGATCGACCAGTACTAGGTTTAATCTATTAAAATCTACATCGGCAATGGTAAGTGTTCTATTGATCGCAATTTCATACTCTTGAGAACCTGATGCTCCAGTCGCATATTGTTTGGTATCTGCTTTTATTCCTAAACGTGTTGCAACTGCTTTATCCATAACGGCCGTAGAAGCTCCAGTATCAAAAACAAATGTGAGTGCCGTGTCTTTTCCAGGTACTTGTACAGGTATATACACTAAACCTCTTTTTTCAAATGGGATACTTGTGACTTGACTATTGGCGAGTATTGTACTACTTAAAAAGAGTAGAAAAAGGTAACTTCTCATGAAATTGTTTTTTTCAAAAGTAACTAAGAATGCAATAAAAAAGGGTTAACGAATGTTAACGTCATTCTTTTATTAAGTAATAATTTTAAGGAGTAAAAAAGGTTTCTAATGTTTTTTACTTAAATTACAGTGACTTATAACCAACTTGATTAATGAAATATACGTATGTACTCTGTACTTTACTTATGAGCATTTATAGCTTTAGCTATGCTCAAGTGCAAGACAGTGTTATCGTAGATTCTATGTACAAAGAGGTAGAACGCGCTTATAAATTGTTTGATCAATTTGATTACGGAGAAGCGATAAAAATTTCAGATCAAGTCATTGCCTATGCATCAGCAACTGAAAATGATCATTTAAGAGCCAAAGCATATAATGTTATTGGGAACTCATATTACAATACGGGTAATATCAACTTGTGTTTTGATTTCTTATTTAAATCAAGAGACTATTTTCTTAAATCTGATGATGTAGGAAATGCTATCAAAGTAACCAGTGATATTGGTGTCACTTATCGGGAATTGGATAGTATCTCAACATCAAATGTGTATTTTAAAGAAGCGATAAGTTTGGGAAGAGCTTCTCAGAATAAAGATGAACTTATATATCCACTCTATAATTATGCAAGGTATTTACATAATGTTGAAAAGGATTATGACAATGCGCTCATCTATTATAATGAAGCATATAGACTCTCTAAAGAATCGACACTTGTAAAAGGAAGATCTATTGTTGGGTATTTGTACATGAGGTTGAGCGATGTGTACTTTGAAAAAGGTGATGTTGAAAATTATATGTTCTATTTTGATGAGAGTGTCGCTTACGCAAAGCAATATGATTTTTATGGAATTCTAGCTACGCTCTATAGAACCCAATCCGAGCGTTATTCTGAAGATGAAAACTATCAAGATGCTTTTCTAGCCTTACGGTCATATACGCAAGTAGCCGATACGATCTATACGTTTAGAGAATTAGAAATTGCTAAAGAAATAGAAACGAAATTTCGTAATAAAGACAATGAAGAAAAGTTATTTCTAGCAAATCAAGAAAAAGAAAAGCAAGCCATTGCTTTTAAGAAATCACGTGTGTCTAATATTATATTTATTATCGTGAGTGTTATCCTTTTACTAGCGGTGTATGTAATATTTAATAAAAACAAACAACTCAAAATAGCAAAAGAAGAAGCAGAATACTTATCTAATGTAAAGAGTAAATTCTACTCAGAAATTAGTCATGAACTTCGTACGCCATTATATGCCGTGATTGAACTCTCTAAACTATTACTAAAAGAAAACGTGAATAGTAGTCATAAAGAATATCTTGAGTCTCTCAATTTTTCAGGAAATCATCTATTATCACTCATTAATAATGTCCTTCAATTAAATAAAGTTGAAGCGGGAAAAATGACCGTAGAGTTTTTAGAATTTAAACCAAAGATTTTAATTTTAGATATTGTAGAAAGTTTAGAGTATGCCATTCGCGATAGCAATAATAAAGTACAGTTAGTATATGATGCCACTATTCCAGAAGTCTTAGTAGGAGATTCTCTAAAGCTTTCCCAAATATTAATCAATCTTATTTCTAATTCTATTAAGTTTACAAGTAATGGTACGATTATAATTCGTGTAAAATTAGTAGAAACCATAGGGGATGAGGTAACCCTATATTTTGCTATTCAAGATGATGGAGTTGGTATTTCTAAAGAAGGTCAGGAAAAAATATTTGAAGAGTTTTATCAAGAACATTCTAAAACAGGAAATTCTTTTAAAGGGACAGGTTTAGGACTTTCTATAGTAAAGCGGATGTTAGATGCTATGGAAAGTGAGATTGCGATAGATAGTGCAGAAGGCAAAGGAGCAACCTTTAGTTTTGAATTAAAAGTATCTAAGAGTAGTAAAGCAATTATAAAAGATGAAGATCTTAAAGATTTGACCAAAGGATTAGCGCATAAGAAGGTTTTGGTGGTAGATGATAATAAAATTAACTTACTAGTAACTAAAAAGATTTTAGATCAGTATGATATTACTTCTCAAGTAGTAGATTCTGGTGAGAAAGCAATCACTCTACTGGAAGACACCTCATTTGACTGTATCCTAATGGATATTCATATGCCTGAGTTAGATGGATATGAAACTACAAAAATCATTAGAGATAATGGAAATAGAACGCCTATCATTGCTTTAACGGCCGCCTCTACAGAAGAGATCGAAGATAAAATCAATAGACAATTAATGGATGGGTATATTTTAAAGCCCTTTGTCACTGCAGATTTTATTGAAAAAATCTATGATACCATTGCTACAACAGAGATTGTATAAATCTATTGTTTTGGTCTTGCATTAAACATACCCACATGCAAGAAGGTTCCTATTTTTCTTGCTCTGTTTTTAAGTGTTGCCGCTTTCTCTCCTATAAATAAATCATCTATGGTTTGTATCCAGTAATTGATCCAGATACCAAAGTGCTGTTCATGAATAGTGTATCCTTCTGCAGCATCCACTTGTTGATGTTTTGCTAATGGATTCCCAGTAAATTTTTTCTTGAAAAAGAGCTGTGCCTCCCAAAAATCGGTAAGGTGTACAAAGTGTTCTTTCCAATCATGGATATGACGTTCAAAAATAGGAGCGAGGTATACATCTTTACGAATGCGACTATAAAACGTAGTGACTAGAAGATGAATATCTTCTCTGGATGTAATTTCTTTTTTCATAAGAGATCACAAGATAGTAACTCTATGCATATGAGGTTTTAAAATAAGCAGATTGTATTTTTTTTAGACTGAGTACGCTTTACCATTTCATTCTCTCTCCAGTTGTGAGTCTTGTAAGTACGCTTTCGCGAAAGCGTACCCAGAAAAGTTTTATTCAAAGCGAGTCACTTAAATCTATCATAGCCCATAGCGTGTCTTTAGAGGTAATGATATTTTTTAGTCTTTGATTAGGTGGAATACGATTTCCTTTTAAATCCCAAAACGACCATTTTTCGATAGCTATTGAATCTGTGAAAAAAGAATATGGACATCCGCCATGATCATCAATAGTAACTAATGTATTTATATAAGGACCTTCTGCTATTTTGATAGAATCATTGACTATAAATTCCCATGTATTTATTCTGTAAGAGTATTCATGTTTTATCGCTACGACAGAACAGAAGTCATAACTGGTATTAATTGATTTACCTGAAGCCTCTAATGCGACGAATTTTAATCCCTTAGTGTCACTTGATTGACAACTAAAAAAAAGCACTAGCAATAAAGTAAAAAATATGGCTTTCAACAAAGTCTAAAGTTATTAATTCATTTTCAAGATAAACATTTAAAAGAAAAAGCAGTTGAAGATTATTTCTTCAACTGCTTTTGTATATAAAATATGACTTGAGGAAATTATTTAGTCCATGCAAACTTTTGGAAAGGTTCATCTACAGGGGTATTAGCAATATGATTGGTGTAATTACTAATTACCTTCTGAGAAACACCTAAAATGATATCTAATACTTGTCTTTGACCATACCCTTGCGCATAAAATGTTTCTAATTCTGCATCGCTAATATGACCGCGATTTCTAACAATGCTCAATACAGTGTCTTGTAATACCTGTAATTTTTCGGTAGGCATTGCCTCTCCATTACGTAAGGCTTCTGTTAAGGCAGGGTCTACTTTCATCATATGTGCGATAGCTGTATGTGCAGGAACACAGTAATGACATTCGTGTTCTACATTTATGGTTTGCCATACTACAGTGAGTTCTTCGGCATTAAATGAAGAGTTTGAAAATAACTGATGTGTAGTTTTATACACCTCTAGTAATGCGGGTGATCCTGATAAAACTCCGTGTAAATTAGGAAGCATCCCAAATGATTTAACCGAATTTTTTAAAGATTCTTTGCTCTCTTCTGGAGCGGTTTCGATAGTGTGAATTGTTAATGTACTCATGCTTTTTTTTATTTGTAATTTATGTTTGTAAAATAGCTAAACAATCGTTTAGTTATGGGTTAAAAAAATATTAACTGTTTGTAAATATGTTTTCGATATAGTTGTCTAATTGGCTTTTTTGAAATACTCTAGATGCCGAGGCAAGTCCAAACATGGAGATAATAAAATAGTCTGCCTTTTTTTCAATGGTGTTAGGATCTTGGTTTTTCTCTTTTTGTAGCGCTAGCGCAAACTGATTTCTAATTTCGGCTGTAAACTTTCTGAGTTCAGCTTTGATTTCTGGATCTGCATCTTCCTGTAGTTCATTGGCAGCATTCGTAATTAAACACCCTTTTCCAAAATGCTCATCTTTAGAAAAAGCTATGAAATCATAAAAGTATTGCTTTAAACCTTCTACGCCATTGGTTGTATTTTTTAAAGGAATTAAAATATCGTTTAGTTTTTTCTTGTAGCATTTAATACTCTCTAAAAAGACTCCATTTTTACTTCCGAAACTAGAATAAATAGAAAATTTATTAATACCCATTTCTTTTTCAAGCATCTGCATAGAAGTCGTTTCATAGCCATTACGCCAGAATAGGCGCATTGCTTTTTCAATAACTTCGTCTTCGTTATATTCTTTTTTTCTAGCCATAGGGTTTCAAAAACAATACAAAACTAAACAATCGGTTAGGAATAAAAAAATAATATTATTTATTTATGATTTTTCTGTATGCTTTACCATTTCATTCTCCCTTTTTGGTCGTGAATTTCCTATCTACGCTTTCGCGAAAGCGTACCCAGAAACATATTAGTTAAGTGAGGTCTGTAGTATACCCACGTTGCCTTTTTGATTAATGGTGGTGGCTTTTACTTTCAGTGGTTTTGTAGTATCCGTGATAGGTAAGGTAATCATTGCCTCGCCGTTTTCATTGGTTTCTATAGATGGATTCCAGTAAAGTACAGCAGCATTTTCACGTTCTCTTTTAGAAAGGTTTTGTTGGTATTCTTCAAAAGCAACTACAGGTTCATATCCCTGAAACTCAAGTTGCGCATTTTTTCTAGGAATAAAAGTATCTTCTGCAAAACGCGTATATACAGCAATTACTCCTCCAGCGCCTCTAGAGCCATAAATAGCAGCGTCTGGACCAATCAACACTTCAATACGTTGGATATCCGAATAATTTACCACGGCTAGAAGGTCATTTAAATTTGATCTTGGGGCACTTGATAAAATACCGCCAGTAAATGAATTGCCAAAACCATTACTTGCTTGTGTGATAGGAAACCCGTCTACTACAAATAACGGAGAGCCAGATGCACGAGGAATAGAAACAGTAGGAGATATATCACCGAGGCCAGAAACAATAACGCCAGGAATTCTTAATAGTAATTCGCCAACTTGCTTTGGTTTATCAGGATCTTGGTATATTATTCGGTGCTTAGGTGGCTTTACGCCATACACAGAAGGTGTTTCTGTTGGAGGTGCTTCTTTTGTTTTTTTCCCAGTTAATGGTACTTCATATAAAACAAGCGTTCCTGAAGTATCAAATGGTTTTACAGCAAGTTCTTTTTCTTCTTGAGATACATTACGTTCTTTCTTTGAACCTCTTTTTGCTTCTTTTATTCTTGCCTTTTCTTTTTCAGGATCTACATAAAAAGCATCTTCAATACGTTCTAATTGTACCAATCTGGATTTTGTATCATCAGCTTTGGTTCTACATACGAGTGTTGTTTCTCCATCAATCTGAATATTATCTACTCTTAAAACCCCGTTTGCATCTGTGGTCGTCTCTTCGATAGAAATACCATTTTCATTGGTAAACATCACTTGAACGGGTGTATTGATTAATAGTTTATTATTAAGATCATAAGCGTATCCTATTACACGAAGTCCTTTTTGAATAGGATATGTTATATTATCTGTCATTATAGAAGCTTCTGTGCCATTATCTTGATGTGCAATAAGCACTCTCATATCTTGTAAAAAGCGTCTATTCCTTTCTGTGGTAGCATTGCGTTCTTGGGATAGTGAAGAAAAGAGATCGGTTTCTTTTATGCTAGTACTTTTATCTCCTTCAGAAATAATACTAAGTGCTACTTCAGTTTTTACAGGCTTATTTTTTTGATCGGTCACTTTTACTTTATATGTAACTTCATTGTCAGTAGAAGCGACTTGATCCATTGTGATTTGTAGGGATTGTCCTTCTATCCAAATAGGTCTTTTGGCTATTAAATTTCCTTCTAAATCAATCAATTGAAGTTGTAAGATACCTCTTGGTATTTTTTCTTTATCTAGTTTTATATCTGCACTATTTTTAGTGAAATTGATTTTCTTCTCAAAATAGGGTACACCTCGAAGTGTTCCCACAAGTTTGAGTGGTGTTTTTTGTGCTTTTTCAGTACGTACTACTTGAATACTAGCAATAGCAGGTGCTATATTATTAATACGTAATAGATGACCTTGGTCTTCACTGTTAGGTAAGGGATAGGTGGTGCCATTGTCTAATTTTAAAAAATAGCGTTCCCCATTTTTAGGTTCTAAAAATGCAATACCTGAACCAGCATCATAGTCCTGTACTTTGATAATCGTATTATCCTGACTATCTATGATTGTTCCAAGTGTACCATCATTGCTCACAAGTTGAGATGGTATCTGAAATGCTATTTTATTTTTATACCCTTGTAAGAAGGTCCCTCCCTCTGGAAGAATGGTAATTGTATTTTTGGGAGCAATGTTAGTATCATCAAATGCATCTCCAATTTGTATGTGCTTTTGGGTATACGGAGTGTCACTATAATTCTTCATCCACTGTGTGTATGCTTTTACCGTATAATTTCCTTCTTTTGTTCGTTTAGGTACTATGATATTACCCGCTACCATTCCGTTTACAATTTCATGAAATTGCTTTTTAACCGTAGTTCCATCTGTATCTTGGAGTTCAATATGTAATACACGACTGTTACTGTATCTGTTTTGTTGTGGCCCTGTTAAAAGATATGCTTTGAAAAATAAGAGATCATTGTTTATTTGTTCATTCGCTAGTTGTAATACAACATGTTCTCTCATTACATATAGAGAGTCTTTTGCAGATACCTGTACTATTGTTGGAACTCCTGGATTATTTGGACCTCTTTGTGTTATGTTTTGAGAAAAACTAGTAAAACTTAAAGAGAGGGAAAGTAAAAAAAACGCGGCGAATAGGTAGTTAGTTTTCATCATAGCTATTACTTTATTACGTTATAATTCTACTTATAAAGATAGCGCCTAGATGAACTTTTATGAGCCGTATTTAGATTGATTTAACATAATTAACAAGGTCTTGCATGTTTTGTTTACCATATATCTGTAATATATAGGCGAATTCCTGTTTTATCTTCAACAGTTAGTAATGAGTCTCTTAGCGCTATTGTACGTATACCAATAGCAGCTCTTGGAGCATTTGTCTTAGATACATGTTCTGGAGAAGGCGGTCTTATAATTCCATAATTTGGTTTTGAATCATCATTTAAAGATGTCAAGTACCAATCATCTATAATAGCAAATTGATATGGAGAGAGACTCCCATCTTGAATGGCTTCTTTAAGTTTTGGAATTAACGATAGATACAGTGTATCCTTTTGATTATAAGTAGTAGATATAGAGTTATGGTGACTAATAATTGTAGACATCCAATATCCTTTACCAACTAGTTTTTCTCCAGGATACCCATGATTAGCTATGATATCCATAAGTTTTGCCATTTGTTGCTCGCTATGAGGCGCAAATTTATTTTCGGAATATCGGGTTTGCGCTTTGTCACTAAATCGAAACAGCGCTTTCAACGCTTTCCACTGATCTTTAGCAGACATTTTTTTGACTTGCGCTTGTACTTCTTTGTTGAGTTTATGTTCATATATAGCTACAAGAGAAGGGGATTTCCTTTTGATGATTTTCCAATCTTCTTTTGAAAGGTATTCTTTAAAAAGTGTATGTTTCTTAATAGATTTTAAAGACCATCCTCCTTGTATCCCTAATTCAATATATGCAAGTGTTTTCTCTTTGTTTTTTGTGTACGCTGCTAGCTGACTTGCAATCTTATAGTCTCTCAAAAATATGAAGTCATATGTTTCAAATAATTGTTCGTACATGAAAAGGGCGTCACTGTATTTTTCAGTAATGATTTCTTGTTCTATGTCTAATACACTTTGATGATATGTGGTATAATCATTCTTAGATTGACCGAATGAAAAAGTAATGACAAGAAGGTATACCGTATAACTTAGCAATAGTTCTTTGGTCATGAGATTGGTTTTAGCTAGCGCCTAAAGTAGCTTTTAAAAAAGATTGAAAAAATCAATATTTTGTTAATTGGTTGAATTTTAACTACCTGCCAGTGGTGAGTCAAAAATACCAACAGCAAGCTCTGCCCATAGCAAAAGAAATACGATAATAAGAGCGATGTAAAGAAGTGTTTTGTAGTTACGGTTTTGTATTTTCAGAATAATGACTTCTACAATACTTCCTACTCCTAACAATAATACGCCTGCTACCACAAAATCTGCTAATGTCCAACGGACTTCATTTGTAAACTGCATAGCAATAAGCGGAATGAGTAAAATCGTTCCTATAATAGCAAGTATCCCTAACCTTCTTTTATGTTTAGTTTCCATGTTTATAAGTATCAAGGCTACTTAAAGATACTAATTAATTACTAGTAATGACCAGTTCACGATTCGGGTTCCTTGTTTCTGAGTGATACTTTTTTGAATACCATCTCATTATCCATAAGGCTAGCATAAGTATTGGAATGATAATGATACTTCCTTCAGGACCAAAGGCGCCACCGGTAAGCCAATCTTTCTCTGAGATAAACGTACTATTCAATAATGTTGCCTTCTGATGTCCACTTGCGGCAAAACCAAAAATAGGCCCTTGAAAAAAGTTCCACCCTATGTGCATTCCTATCGATAGCCATAATAGTTTTGTAGAGAGGTATCCATAAATTCTTAGAAACCCAAAAAGTAGTATAATCAAAGAAGAAAGAATACCCGCATTAGGATTCATAGCATGTATAAGACCGTATAAAATACAGGAAATAATGATTGCTACTTTTAATCCTAGCCCATCTATCATATTTTGAAATAGATATCCTCTAAAAAAGATTTCTTCCCAATAACCTACTAAAATATGCTCTAATAAGAGTAATAATAATGAACCTATGGAAATAACTTTCATATACCTTACAAAATTAAAACCATCTGTAGTGCTTAGATCTGAAGCTCCTATCTGAATACCATTGTATTCTATGAGATTACAGCTTATTAATATCATAAAAAATAGTCCTGCCATCAATCCGCTTAATAAAAAACCAAATATGATATCTTGAAACGTTCTTTTATTCATTTTTAGTCCAAGAGAAGTAAACGTTTTTTTATCTAAATGTTTTCTAGCAAAATATATAGAAAGAGTTGCTGCAAAGGCAAGTATAGTAACAATAAGCAGGCTGTAATCTTGTAAAAACTCTTTTTTCCCGATGTCGCCTAGTAAAGGTTTAATTAGAAAAATAAGAGAGGCACATATCCAGAAAACACATAAGAAAATGAGTAGGCGCCAACCCGTTTTGAGCCTGCTTTCACTGGCATTTAAAAAAATAGAAGTCATGATTGATTATTTGATTGATTTCTATTAAGACGGCACATAAGAAGGTTTGGTTACACACCTCAATGATCTCAATCATGAATGCTGTTTCGTTTTTTAATGTATACGCTTTCGCGAAAGCGTATAACACATTCTAACCAGTAGGATTCTAAAGATTATTGTACTCGATACGCTAGGATTAATCGGCAAATTGAACTCTGATTAATGGGCTGTTTATAAGACTGAAGAATACTTTAACGTTCATGTGATAACTTGACGCTACTGATTCTGTAAACTTTTTTAATTCATTTATTTTATCAGTATCATAATAAATGCCATTCATTAGCACTCCATTAATGTCTTTGGTATGTGTAATATCCATAAGCGGATTCTGGTTTAAAATAAGTAGGTCTGCTATTTTTCCTTCTTGAATACTTCCATACTTATGTTCCTTTTTACTATACTTTGCAGGAATAATTGTTGCGCTTTGGATAGCTTCTAGATTAGAAAGTCCACTTTTGGTGAGTTCTTCTAATTCTTGATGAATACTAAACCCAGCAAATGTATACGAGTCTGTAACATCTGTGCCCGTCATAATTGGTACGCCCAATTGATTTGCCATTTGCACTTGTTTTTTTGATGCTTCATAAAAATCTTTACTCACCCCTTTTGTAGATGCAGCGGTATTTCTTTTTGCATTATTTGAACGGTCAATATTCCACCATAGTTTTTTTCTGACGCCTGTGATGTATTTTAGATGCGGATTTTCTGTAAATGTAGTTTCATGTGCATATGCCTCAAATTTTAATGTTTGAAGCGTTGGGACCCAATGTGCATCATGTTTACTCATGAGCGTCATCAATCTTTTAGCTTTTACGGGATCAAAATCATCGATCATGGATTTTTTTGATTTAGAGTAAAAGCTTTTCCAATCTGTAGCGGTACGCAAACTATCGGCACCAGGAAAAGATTCAAACATAAAAACACGCCCATGTTCAAAACTTCTTTGACCTAATAAGATTGCTTCCTCAAGACTTGTGAATACGGGCTTATGCCCTGCTAAATGGAGGCCATATTTTGGAGCTTTTTTTGCCAGTTGTTGATAGGATTCAGGTATGATTTGCTGATATACTTTGATAAAATCTACCTTTTCATTTTTATAAAATAGTAACAGCGAATCAATATGTTCTGGTTTCTGAAGTTTGAAAAACTCTGGAAAACCATCAGGTACACTGGCAGCTCCATCTATTTGATAACTGCTTTGTAATACGTATCGAGGCATTACTCTTTTATTTTCATTCAATTCAGCATTCCATACTAAGCGTTCTTTGCTACCCGCCCAATAGCTATCTCTACGATCTAGTTGTCCCGACATATCTCTTATACCGGTGACACCATTTGCAATATAAAGCGGATGGTGAAGCCATTCAGAATGCTGATTTGAATGTGTATGCATATCCCAAAAACCGGGAACTAAATATTTATCTGTACCATCAATTATTAATGAATTAGGGTCTCTATTTAAAATTTCTATGCTATCAATAGCCGATATGGTATTTCCTTTTATGAGTACATTTCTTTTTTCTAAAATATGACCAGATTTCACGTCAATTATATTAATGGACTCTATGATCACTGTATCGTGTTTTAGCGGTGGTTGTAATGTCGGCATAGGCCAAAAAATACCTATAGTAATTAATAGTATTAGAAGGCATAATAGACTTGCTATTATTTTTAGAAATTTAAATAGTTTCTTTTTCATTGCAATTGGAGTACGTTATCAATAATGACGTTTTACATAAGAAAATGTAACTCGTTTTTTTAGTAACTACGAAGCGATGTGCGTAAAAATCTTATTTACAATTTTCCAGTCATCATTGATCTTGGTGAGTGATAAATAGTCATAGTAGTTATAGCCTAACATGGGTACGTGTAATTTTACCATGGCAATGTTTCCCATGATATCAATACCAATGGTTTCCATTTTAAAGTTTTCAGTTAAATCTTTAGGACTTTTTCTTTCTTTTACTCCATTCAAATAGGCTTGAATACTTTTCATATAGGCATCACCATTGATATCTCCATAGATATATACATCATTGTGAAAGCATGATTCAAGCGTATCAATATCTCCATAGAAGATGCCTTCAAAATAATGGGTTATAAGATTCTCTATTGCTTTGATATTTTCTTTATACATGATCTTTAGGTTTTAAATTGCATGGCCTACGGTGTGTCCACCAGCTACGTTAATGGTTTCTCCTGTAATAAAATTTGAAGTTGCTAGATAATAAGCAGCTTCGGCAATTTCATTTGCTTCTCCAATACGGTTTAATAAATGCAATCCTGCAAGACTATCTGCATCTTGGATTCCCATTTTACCTTGTAGCGGACTTCTAATTATTCCTGGAGCTATTGTATTTACTTTTATATTTTTTTTACCAAATTCTGCAGCTAATTGTCTCGTTAATGCATGGATAGCTCCTTTACTGGTTAATGGAGCAGTAGCTGGAAATCCATCAATCGCATGGTCTACGAGTACAGTTCCTATGTTTATAATAGCACCACCTTCTTGTTGTATCATTTGAGGGATGACTGCTTGTGTTGTAAAATAGGTTCCTTTAAGATTTACATTCCAAAATAGATCTAGGTCTTCTGCCTCGACTTCTAGGAACGGTTTTGGAGAAAAGATACCAGCATTGTTTATTAATACGTCTATAGAGGTAAATTTTTCTAAAGCGGTCTCTACTAGTTTCTGTCCTGTTTCTGGCTGGCTAATGTCTCCTACTACATAGGCAGCATTGCTAGGAGCACCGAGTGCTTCATATGTCTTTTGTAAATTTTCCTTATTGGATGAATTCATAACGACATTGCTCCCTCTTTCAATAAAATAAGCGGCTATCGCTTTCCCTATTCCTGTTGAGGCTCCAGTAATAATTACGGTTTTGTTTTTCATGATTTAAATTTGTTTGAATTTGAATATTGTTTTGCGTCTACTCCCCAATTATCAATAGGGATTTCTTCTATGACCACATGTGTGGTTTTAGCATTTTTATTTAATACATCAATGACCAATTGAGTGGCTCCAATAATTAATTGATGTTTTTGTTCTTTTGTCACTTGTTCATCAGTGATTTTAATATTGATATATGGCATGTTTTCATGTTTAAATTGATAATTGTTTGTGTATGAAATGATATCCGTTTTAGAATCTATGGAAACTAGTATTGTGATTCTGGATACATACATGGCAAGGATATCTAAGTGATACCTAAAAAGTATATTAGTAATCGGGCAGTACTATTTTGTTCTTTACTTTGAGCATTCATGTCTTAATCTTTTGTTTGTAATTAATTTATGATGCAAAGTTGTGGTATATATATGCCTTTCAACAGGACATATATCACTAAGATAAAGTGACCTAGATCACTTTATATAAGAATATGTGTTGGAATAGAGGGTGTTATGAGTTTAATCTACTTAATGTTTCTCTAGATACACCTAAGTAAGAAGCAATCATTTTTTTAGGAACACGTTGAAAAAGTTTTGGGTATTGCTCTAAAAGTAAATCATAGCGCTCTTTAGCTGAATTTTTTAATAATGAAAGAATTCTTTTTTGTAGTGCAATACGACCTAGTTTACTTTTTTTAGCCCAGAAGCGTTCCATTTTATGCATTTCTGAAGTAAGCTTGTCACGATTTTCATAAGATATGTACAATAGCTCACAATCTTCTAAACAATCAATATAGATGTTAGAGGGAGTTTGTATTACAAAAGATTCATAATCAGTAATCCACCAATGCTCCATTGCAAATCGCAGTATGTGTTCTTTGCCATTTTCATCTAAAAAATAACTTTTTACACATCCTTTTAGAATCCAATATTCTTTTTGAGCAATTTCTCCTTCTTGAATTAGGTATTGATGTTTGCGTTTTTTTACAGTTTCAAAATGGCTAAAAATGTACTCGAATTCTTCATCGGTAAGGTCAATTATTTCTTCAATATGTTGCCTTAATGGATGTGTCATATTTAGTGTGCTTAGAGATTTTATAGAATCGTTTATACGTTTCAGTTTTTGAATGCTATGGATGGCTTTTTTTTAATGTTTTGAATAGCGTATTTATAGATCATGAGAGATGAGGCTATCATATTTATAATCCAAATAGATACACCAACTATGAGTAACTGTTTTGCACTATGGTTAAATGTAGTAAACTCATTGAATTCAGAAAGTAAAGCCCCTAAGAAATATAAATTAATAAGGAAATAAAGTGTTCCTATGAGTAGTCCTAGAATCCTATTTTTATATAGAATTTGTAGTATTAGCATAACAATAATTCCAATACAAATAGGGTTGATATAAAAAGGTGGAGTATATCCAGCTAAAAACACCATGATCAAGACTATATATTCAGGTGATTTTAAAACGATTGATTTCATGTTATTTTTTGTTTTTCTATTCCTCTATATTGAACAGGAGATGCTACCATTTAGTATTTATTCAGAAAGATTAAATTGCCATGAAATACCAAACATATCTTGGCACCATCCAAATTTTTTACCAAAACCATAATCACCAGTTTCATAATTGTCAAGAGGGACCATTACTAGCCCTCCATTTGACACAAATTTTTCAAATAAAGTATCTATCTCATCTTCAGAAGTACACGTAACAAATATTGATACTCCTGGTGAAAATGACCATGCGTGATTATAATTGCTTTCAGAAACCATATATGCTGTGCCATTTAATGTAAAAACCCCATATTTAATAAGTTCTGGTGTTCCTCCGGCTTCTCCTTCTTGATACTTCACAATGCTTTTAATTTCTGAATTAGGAAAAATAGAAGTGTAGAAGTCTATGGCCTCTTTAGCCTTTCCGCATTGATCACCTACAAATGTTAGAAATGTCGTTGTTTTCATTTTTCTGAAATTTGATTCAATCTTAAAATTACTAATTATATTATGAATGTACTTCTAGAAAGTTATCATACGTAATTATTTGTAGTGATAACTAGTTTCTATATTATAGAAAGTAATGCTCTAGGTTATGACTTGTTTTTCTAAAGATAGGATACTTTTTTCTTCCGAACTATATCCCTCACAAACACCATCACCATCACGACCATAAATAAAGCAAATGGGAGGGAAGTAATAATCAATAATTTTTGCAATGCTACCAATACATTGATTTCCGGACGAGCATTACCTAATACAATCATTGCAATAGCAAATAAAGCAATGCCTACAGACCAAATCAATCGGTGTCTGCGTTTAGGGTTTGGGTTTCCTTTATCGGTAAACATGCTTAATACAAATACAGCCGAGTCTACCGAAGTGACTAAAAAACTCACTAGTAAAATTATCGTAATCACATTGAGTATACTTGCAAACGGATAGTTTTCAAAAAATACAAAAATGGAAGAAAATACATACCCAAACTCGTTGTTATAGGCGCCCCAATTTTCTATGATCGTAAATGCACTATCCCCAAAGACACTAAACCAAAAAAATGTACCCATCGCCGGAATGATTAAGACACCCAGTAAGAGTTCGCGTATGGTGCGTCCTCGAGAAATACGAGCAATAAAAATCCCTGTAAACGGAGCCCATGCGAGCCAAAATGCCCAATAATAATACGTCCAATCAGTTAAGAAAGCCTCTTCAGGGTCATAGGCTCCAACGGCAAGACTCAGTTGGACAAAATCTTTGATGTAATGTGTGACCGCTTTCGCGAAAGCGTATACAACTGCTACCATATCACTTTGTACAAACACATAGATAAGAATAGCGAGTGTCATCCAAATATTAAGTGTAGAGATGCGTTTGATTCCTTTATGCATCCCTTTCCAAACAGATACAAAGGCAAGAATAGCAATACACAGTGTAATACCAATAGTAGTCCAAAGTCCAAAATCACCTTGGGTAATATGATTAAGGCCTCCATTAATTTGTGTAGTTCCCAGTCCAACAGCACCTACAAGTCCAAAAACAGTGGTAAACGTAGCTAGTATATCAATGCCGTGCCTAGGAAGTTTGTGTTTGGTAATACTTTGAATAGAAGCGCTTACAAGCGCCGATCGTTTTTGTGTAAATAGGTAATACCCTATAATTAGTGCAAAGAGACCATAAAATGCCCAAGCAGTAAAACCCCATTGGTAAAAGGTATATTCTAATGCAATGATATCTGGCGAAGCACCCGTTTGAATAGGTGGATGTTGTTGCATAAATACAGGCTCCTGTACAGCACGGAGTAAAATTCCTGCACCCATTCCTGCACTGTATAACATAGCAATCCATGCCCAACGCGAAAATTCAGGCGTATCTTCTTTACTGCCTAATTTTTGTTTCCCGAAAGGGGAGAGTGCTAATCCTAGAATAAAAAGCACACAGAATAATCCTAAATAGAGATAAAAATGACCAAACCATTTTCTAACCCAAAGTGATGCACTTTCTATATGATTGTAAAATCCAGCAGTATCTATAAAAACAAATCCTGCAAAAAGTAGTAAGAGTCCTATTGAAATGGTAAGAACAGGGTATTTTTTGATATGTTCAAAAAGATTCAGAATAGGTGATTTTTATAGGAAAGACTAAGGTACTTAAAAAAGATGTTTTTATTCCTATGGAGATAGGCAGCTGGTTATTTAATTTTATTAAGCTGAATATGCTTTTCATTATTTCTAAAATGGATGAGCATATTTTTATTAGTACGACTGTTTATTTTTCACTCCCTTTAGGGTCGGGAAAACGAAAAATAAGGATCTCAATATCCAATTTTTCTTTTTTTCATCGCCAAAAAAAGAAACAAACTCCTTTCTTCAAGGGAATAAAAAAAAGGACATCAATAGTGATGTCCCTTTTC
Source organism: Dokdonia pacifica (assembly GCF_900188275.1). Classification (GTDB taxonomy): domain Bacteria; phylum Bacteroidota; class Bacteroidia; order Flavobacteriales; family Flavobacteriaceae; genus Dokdonia; species Dokdonia pacifica. The sequence continues at coordinate 170,746 of NZ_FZNY01000005.1, read as the reverse complement.
TATAATTCTAATAAACGGTTTACTGTTTTACAGCTTTTAATTCTGTTTCATTACCATCTTTGTCTAGTAATTTTACCTCGTCAAATCCCATTTTTGTAAACTGAGCATATTGTGTAGCAGCATCTCCTACAACTAAATATGCCATTCTTGACTCATCAAGATATTTGTTTGCAAGTGCTTTGTGCTGTTCTAGCGTCATATTACGTACTATCGCTTCTTCACCCTCTATATAATTAGGTGCTAAGTTATAGGCACTCATCTCACGTAGCATTCCCAAAAGAGCTCCTTGCGTTTCAAAACGACGTGCATTTGATTTAATCAATGCATTTTTCGTAAACTCAAGGTCTTCTGCATTGATACCTTCTTTGTAACGTGCAATTTCATCTTTAAAGATTTGTACAGATTCTCCTGTTGTATTTGTACGTACACTAGAAGAAGCCGTAAATGTTCCTGGGATTTTTGTACCACTAAAGTTAGTACGCGCTCCATAGGTGTATCCTTTTTCTTCACGAAGTATAGAGTTTACAACACTATTAAAAGTACCTCCTAATTTATAATTCATTACTTCAGCAGGATAAAAATCTTTATCTGTACGTGCTAAACCTAGGTATCCAATATTAATCACCGATTGTTTTGCGTTTGGCACATCTACAAATAATAAAGAAGAGTTTCCTCTTTGTTCTGGAATTTCATAAGTAGGAATTTCAACATCTTTTGCTGCCCATTTTTCTTCTAGGTCTTTTAGTGCATTTAATGCAGATTCTTTTTTGATCTTTCCTACAATGTGGAATCTACTGATAGATGGAGAGAAGTTTTTGTTATAAAACTCTTTTAAATCATCCATAGTAAGTGCATTTACAGAAGCTTCTGTACCACTAGATGGGTATGAGAAAATATGATCTTCTCCGTATAGTGTTTTTGTATAAATTCTATTTGCAATTACATTTGGATTTGCGCTAGAACGCTTAATCCCGTTGATTGTAGCAATTTTAATACGTCCAAACTCTTCTTCATCCCAACGTGGTTCTAATAAAATCTCTTCAATGAGATCCATAGTAGCTTCAAAGTTACGTGTAAGCGTGTTTCCTTGTATAACGATAGACTCACGTCCTGTAAACATATTGATACTAGCACCAAGGCTTTGAATTGCTTTTTCTAGCTCAGCTGGTGTTTTGGTAGCTGTTCCTTCCATCATGATATCTGTCATGAGGTTGGCAACACCATTTTTGTCTTTACTATCTAATAAATGTCCTCCTTCAATTACTAAGTTGAAGTTTACGGTAGGGATTTCGTTTTGCTCAATACCATATACTTTCATTCCATTTCCTAATTCTGCTGTCCAGCTATCAGGAATGTTAAGTGCAGGTGCAGGTCCTTGTGCAGGCTCTACCGAGCGATCAAAGTTTGAAGGTGTTTTTACAACTTCAGTTGCTGCATCTTCTATTTCTTTAACTACATTTTCTGTAATTGCTTCTTCTACGATAGGTGCTTTTTCAGAATTTTCAACAATAAGATCTAGTTGTCCTTTAGGAACAAAACTAGTTAATACATATGGCTTGTCTTTGATGTAAGTATTATACACACGCATGATATCTGCTTCTGTCACCTTCTTGATATTTTCAATATCTTTTTCAATAAAGCTAGGCTCTCCAGCAAATACATTGTATTGTGCCATTTGGAAAGACTTTCCTAATACACTGCTAATTCCATTATAGAAATCTGTTTCAAGACTAGCTTTGATACGATCTACATCTCCTTCAGGAATTCCATTGGTTTCAAAACGTTGCATCGCTTCAAAAATTCCAGCTTCTACATCGTCAAGATCTTTTCCTGCACTAGCAGTTACAATAATATGGAACTCACCTGCAATCTCTTGCGCATTGCTATAGGCAAATGCATTTGAAGTCAATTCTTTTTCTTTTACAAGTACTTCATAAATAGGAGCCTCTTTTCCGTCAGAAAGAATTTCTGCTAAGAAATCTAACGCATATGCATCGTCAGTATATTGCTCTAGAGTAGGCCATACCATATGTAATTGTGGCGCTTGCGCAAAATTATCTTCATGATATAATTTCTTTGTTTCAGCCAACGTAACACGTTGAGGCTTTAATTTAGGAACATCTTGACCTCTTTTAATTTCTCCAAAATACTTTTCGATCATTGCTTTTGCTTCTTCCTTTTCGAAGTCTCCAGCTAATACAAGTGTTGCATTATTAGGACCGTAGTATTTTGCATAAAATTCTTTTACATCATCAATAGTAGCATTTTGAAGATCTACTAGTTCTCCAATAACTTGCCAGTTGTATGGATGTCCTTCTGGATAGATGTTTTTATCCAGCACCCAATTGGTATGTCCGTATGGATTGTTATCTACACGCTGACGCTTTTCATTTTGTACTACTTCTTGTTGGTTATAAAAAGCAGATTCAGTTACCGTATTAATAAGGTATCCCATGCGGTCACTTTCTAACCACATAACCATTTCCATAGCATTGTTAGGTACTACTTCATAGTAGATAGTCCCATCTTTCCATGTTCCTCCATTAAGGGTTCCTCCTGCATCTTGTATTTTTTTAAAAAACTGATCTTGAGGTACATTTTCAGATTCTTGGAATAACATATGCTCAAAAAGATGCGCAAATCCTGTACGTCCAGTTTTTTCACGATTTGACCCTACACCATATTGAATAGCTAAAGAAACAATAGGATCACTTTTATCTTGATGTAAAATGACATCAAGTCCATTTTCAAGTTCATACTTTTCATAATCTACAGATAAGGAAGAGCTTTCTTCGGCATCACCACCGCTTGAAATACCACCTTCTGTACAAGCAATAAAAAAACCAGAGAATATGATGGCCATAAACGCTAGTTGTAGAGATTTTTGTAAAGTCATAGTTTTTTGTTTATTAGAAAGGTACAATGTACAACACTATCAGTGTCTATAAAAGGGCTTTTATGTTAAAGAATTTAACGTTTGTAAGGGTTTACGAGCTTTTTTAGTCTTTCTAAAATAGCAATGATATTGATACTGAGTACGCTTTCGCGAAAGCGTATAAAGAACAATTCACTATGTGTATTATGTAATTTATGCTTTTTCCCTACCTTTAAGCATGGCGTATTGGGTTTCAACTTTAATATTTATCTTAGTAATATATGTGGTTATAAGTATACTACTGTATTACTTACAAGACTATTTCCTGTTTAAGCCAGAAAAATTACCTGCCGATTTTCAGTTCTTTTATGAAAATCAAGAAGTAGATGAATACACCATTGAAACTAGAGATGGCGCTCAATTAAACGGACTTCATTTTAAAGTTGAAAAACCTAAAGGCGTGGTATTATATCTCAAAGGGAACTCTAAGAGTATCAAAGGATGGGGAAAATTTGCAGTAGATTTTACCCGTAATGGTTATGATGTTGTAATGATGGATTATAGAGGGTTTGGGAAAAGTACTGGACGCCGTAATCAAAAAGCGCTTAAACGTGATTTACAAGTGATTTATAATAAACTACGTGAGCATGTAGATGAGAAGCATATCATTTTATATGGAAGAAGTTTGGGTTCAGGACTTGCTACCAAGATTGCTTCTGTAAATAATCCAAGGATGTTAATCTTAGATGCCCCTTATTATAGTCTTACAAAAGTAACGGCACGGTATGCGCCTTTTATGCCATTGTCTTTATTAATCAAGTACCCGTTACCAACCTATAAATGGCTTAAATACGTACAGTGTCCTATTCATATTATTCATGGAACTGACGATAAATTAATTCCTTATAAAACGAGTGTAAAACTCTCTAAAATTAAACCTAAACTTACGAAGTTATATACGGTGATAGACGGAGGACATAAAAACCTTAATAATTTTGAGAGCTATCATAAAATGCTTACTGAAATTCTTCATTCTACACCTAAAAAAGTTGACTTAGAAGGTTCTAGCTTTAAGGTAATCCATAATACAAAACGCAAAAATGCTTAGGTATTTTAGATACAACACGCTGTATTTCCTTTATTCATATATTCTGTAGTTACATTCTTTAATATAGATTACTTTTCTTAAAAGTAGTCTAATATGCTTATTCAAATTCTTAAATAATTGTAAATCCACATGGTAACTGTAAGTTGTTTGCTTACAATGCATTGCAGATGTAATCAGCGCTGTGAGTAAACTTTTGTAGGGAGCTTTTTAGATGTTATCATTATTCATGAAAAATGGAATAGTTTTTTTGCAAAACCTGATAAACGAATCTACATTTAAATCATACAATACTAGTTTGTTAGACAGAAACTCTGGATGTCTTAAACTGATCAGAGTATGTATCATTTAAATTTATAAGCTATGTTAAAAAACATTTTAAAATTAAAAGGAATTAAAAAATTAAATACATCAGAACAACGAGATGTTAGTGGTGGATTTAGAGCAAATTGTCCTACATATCCAGCAAGTGAATGTATTGCTTGTGGTGGTGGTCCTCTTGCTAATGGATGCTGTAAAGGCAGTTATGAAACCCATCAATGCCTAATTTTTGGTGGCGGAATCGGAGATTAAATAGTAGTCATAGGTATCTAGTTCTAGAACTAGATGCGAGAAATTCTCTGGGTTTTTAGTTCAGAGTCATATTAATTTTAAAAAACAATACTATGTTAAAAAAGATTTCAAGTGTAAAAGGAGCTCAAAAATTGAGCAAAGAACAACAGTTATTAATAAGTGGAGGTTCTGTTCCTATTTTCTGTAATACAGATGCAGATTGTCAAATTCCAGGAGCACCTTTCTGTATTTCTGCTTGTGGTACCACAAGTAGCGGACAACAACTGTGCATTTATGATAATAGATCTTGTTTTGGAGGTTTTGGAGGCTAAACTCTAAATAAAAGGTAAATAGACGAGCACCACAGTCTGTTTGCCAATTCTATTATTTTGTCCAAACAAACACTTAGGTATATAGACGTATACACTTAGGTGTTCTTTTTTATTCCTATTAAAAACAGTTACTTTGTGTATTATAAACTTATGCGATGAAGCGTACACTAAAAAGGGGAGCAATCCTGCTGTTTGTTTTGGGAAATATTTATGCAATTTTATGTGGTGGTCTTTACTTCTTTCAGGAGAGTATGCTATTTCACCCAGAGCAGTTACCTAAAGATTATGTTTTTGAATTTGATGCTCCTTTTGAAGAAGTATATCAAGAAGGAGAAGGAGGTGCTCAACTACACGGGCTCCATTTTCCTGTAGTAGATGCCAAAGGTGTCATTTTATATTATCACGGTAATGCCGGTAGTGTAAGACGTTGGGGAGAAATTACCAGTTTTTTTACAAAAAAAGGATATTCGGTGATTGTGATGGATTATCGCAATTATGGTAAAAGTGGGGATGCTAAGGAAAAGGTTCCGAGCCCAGAACAGGCTTTATATACCGATAGTGAGGTATGGTATGCTTTCGCGAAAGCGAACTATCCAGAATCACAAATTCATGTGTACGGTAGAAGCTTAGGAACCACATTTGCCACTTATGTAGCCAGTAAAAACAATCCTAAAAACCTTACATTAGAAACCCCATTTTACAGTATAGAAGATGAGGCGAGTTCGCGTTTTAAATGGCTTCCTGTAAAACGGTTATTAAAATATAAAATGCCGACATACACATTTATAGGATCCGTTTCTTGTCCTATTACAGTATTTCATGGAACTGAAGATGCCGTTGTAGCTTATGAACACGGGCAGAAACTATTTGAGAAAGTGACGACTTCATCAAAAGAATTTATTACGATTCCTGAAGGGGGTCATAATGACCTAGTTATATTTCCAGCATATACAGATGCCATAGACCGAGTTCTTAAAAAAGAATAATTGTGTAACAATTATAGAGAATAAGCTTCTAAGAAGTAATAGGTCTTTTTTAGAAAACACCCATGAATACTAAAACACTTCGTACCCTTTTAAAACTGTATCTAAGTACTTGGGGGCTTTTTTTTGTGTTGTATTGTATTGGTATTTGGAGAGCAGAAGTCTCGTTTGTAGAGGCTATTAAAATGCTAGGAGTCTTTGTGCCTACACAACGTTTTCTTATAGCCTTTCACGTTTTATTTCTACTTGTTTATGGGCTGTTTATTATTATACGATATGCTGTACGTGGTTTTAAGAAAAAAGGATGGAGTTTAGCATTAAAACGATTTAGTTTTTCTTTGGTCATTCCTCTTTTTGTCATCTATATAAGTATTCAAGGGATGATTACTTTTAATAGTACAGAGTTTTTTAATTATGACTGGGATTATAGTATTGAGAACACTTCTGAAAAAGCTACAAACCTTTATGATATAGATGGAAAACATAGAGGGATGAGTGTGTTTTGGTCTTATGATAAAGAAGATCATCAAAAGGCTACTAAAGATCTTATAAAAGATAATATAGAATGGGCTACTGTGATTCCCTTTATAGATCAGGAAAATGAAACCTCCAATCGTATAGAAGGAACAGTGATTCCGGGTGTTTGGTCTCGTCGAGATTCTGTAACAATGCGTTACATACAAAGATTACTGGAACGTGATATACGTGTGCATTTAAAACCACATATTTGGTTGAGAGAAGGATGGCGTTCTAATCTCCAACTTTCTCAAGAAGATTGGGAAACATGGTTTAAAAGTTATGAAGAACGAATGCTACAATACGCACGTATGGCTGCAAAGATGGACGTACCTTTATTTTGTATAGGTACAGAACTGCGAACAGCCATTAAGCATCAACCAGATGCTTGGCTTCCATTTATAAAAGAAATCAAAACAATTTATTCAGGGAGGTTAACATATGCTTCAAATTGGGATGATCCTATAGAAGATATTCCTTTCTGGAAGGAGCTTGATTATATAGGAGTGCAAGCTTATTTTCCTTTAACTACAGCTACAAACCCAGATTTAGAAACAATCAAAATGGGTTGGGATACACATATAGCTGCATTAAGAAAAGCGTCAACAGATTATAAGATGCCTATTTTATTTACAGAAATAGGGTACCGTAGTGATGAAGCTGCAACCATAGCTCCATGGGAATGGGGTGCTTTAACTGGTGCACTTACTAAGAAAAAATCAGATCAAACCCAACAACGCGCTTTTGAAGCAATGTTTCAAAAACTATGGAATGAGCCTTGGTTTGCTGGTTGTTATATTTGGCAATGGCATACACGTACTACTCCAGAAGGGGCAAAAACAAATGTAGACTTTACTCCCCGTTTTAAACCTGCCGAAAATACGATTGCTCGTTGGTATGGTAGCCTAGGAGAGAAAACACTTGAGGCTCATAAATAAGAAGATTTTAAGGTTTATTAGGTATAAAGCTATAAAATGATGGTATTTTGATTCTTCCCTTGTATCTTTGCACGCTGAAAAAGAGGGCGGATTAATACCGCTTTCGCGAAAGCGTATACATAATCATTTGAAGTATCTATTATGAAAGCAGGAATCGTAGGATTGCCTAATGTTGGAAAATCAACATTGTTTAATTGTTTATCTAATGCAAAAGCACAAAGTGCTAATTTTCCATTTTGTACGATCGAACCTAATATAGGTGTAGTAAATGTACCAGATCCGCGTCTTGAAAAATTAGAAGAATTGGTAAATCCAGAGCGTGTTGTTCCTGCTACTGTAGAGATTGTTGATATTGCTGGACTTGTAAAAGGGGCGAGTAAAGGAGAAGGATTAGGAAATCAATTCTTAGGAAATATTCGTGAGACGGATGCGATTCTGCACGTATTACGTTGTTTTGATAATGATAACATTGTACACGTAGATGGAAGTGTAGATCCTATACGAGATAAAGAAACTATTGATATAGAACTACAATTAAAAGATCTTGAAACGGTAGAGAAAAAAATAGATAAAGTAAAACGTGCTGCACGAACAGGAAATAAAGAAGCGCAAGCAGAAGAGGCTGTACTTATTAAACTAAAAGAAGGCTTGGAAGCCGGAATCTCTGTACGTGCTATAGATATAGATGAAGACGCTCGTGAAGAATACGTAAAGCCTTTGCAGTTTATTACGGATAAACCAGTAATGTATGTATGTAATGTAGATGAAAATAGTGCTGTAGATGGAAATGCATATGTAGATCAGGTACGTGAGACTGTAAAAGATGAACATGCAGAAGTATTAGTACTTGCAGTAGGAACAGAGGCAGATATTACAGAATTAGATGATTACGAAGAGCGTCAGATGTTTCTTGCCGATATAGGTCTTGACGAACCAGGAAGCGCAAAATTGATACGTAGTGCTTATAAATTATTAAATCAACAAACCTATTTTACAGCAGGTGTAAAAGAAGTAAGAGCTTGGACTATTAATATAGGATCTACAGCGCCACAAGCCGCTGGAGTGATTCATACTGACTTTGAAAAAGGATTTATCCGAGCTGAGGTTATTAAATACGATGATTTTGTTTCATACGGAAGTGAAGCAAAAGTGAAAGAAGCTGGAAAATTGGGTGTAGAAGGAAAAGGGTATATCGTAGCCGATGGTGATGTGATGCATTTCCTTTTTAATGTGTAATAACTTCTTTACTACATAAAACAATACAAAAAGCCTGAACATCTGTTCAGGCTTTTTGTTATTATATAATTGCTCCAATAAATTCTTCGAATAAGTCAACTACTGTCATTAACAAATAGATACCCGCAAGTATAAAAAGAAATATTTGTTTGTTTTTATCTTTTACAGAAAACACCAGTAGAAGAGGAATGATTCCCCAAACAATAGAAAATAAAGCATTTGCAAATCTAAAAAGATCAGATGTGAAAAAGTCGATGTTTAACTTTGAAAGTATAAAGTAAAAAAGTCTTGAAAAAACCATCCAAATAATGGCAATCATTATCAATATATCTCTGTTGGATGATGGTTTCTGAATCAACGGTCCATTTTCAAATCTGTCCATAGTATTTCTTTTTACACTTGTTAATTAACTGCTATAATACAACATATACTTAAAAAGTAATCAATTATGTAATCATTGTTCTTGTTTTAAAAGCATTAAGATTTATAGCTTCAAAATTCAAACGACAGCAAATAAGCTTGCTATTATTTATAAAACTCATTAAAAATCCCCTTTAAAAATACTGATACTACCTATAAAATTATGTACCTTTACGCCCCGTAAACGAATCATAGATTTCCATTAATGGCAGCTACAAAATACATCTTCGTAACGGGCGGAGTATCATCTTCTTTGGGTAAAGGTATTATTGCCGCATCCCTTGCTAAACTCCTACAAGCACGAGGACACCGAGTAACCATCCAAAAACTAGATCCTTATATCAATATAGATCCTGGTACACTAAATCCATATGAACATGGAGAGTGTTATGTGACTGATGATGGCGCAGAAACCGATTTAGATTTAGGACATTACGAGCGTTTCTTAAACGTTCCTACGTCACAAGCAAATAATGTAACCACAGGACGTATCTATCAAAGTGTGATAGATAAAGAGCGTAGAGGTGAGTTTTTAGGAAAGACTGTGCAGGTGATTCCGCATATTACCAATGAAATTAAGGAACGTATCCAAATATTAGGTAAAAGTGGCGATTATGATATTGTAATTACTGAGATAGGAGGTACCGTAGGTGATATTGAATCTCTGCCATATATTGAAAGTATACGTCAATTGAAATGGGAATTAGGAAAAAATAATTCATTAGTAATCCATTTAACTTTAATTCCATATTTATCTGCAGCCGGAGAACTAAAGACAAAACCTACACAACATAGTGTAAAAACGCTCATGGAAAGTGGGATTCAGGCAGATATTCTCGTATGTCGTACAGAGCATACATTAAATGATGATTTACGTTCTAAATTAGCTCGTTTTTGTAATGTAGAACAAGAAGCCGTTATTGAATCTATAGATGCTAGTACCATTTATGATGTACCTAATTTGATGCTTAAGGAAGGCTTAGATACGATTTCATTAAAGAAATTAGGCCTTGATGACACAAAAGTTCCAAAACTTACGCGTTGGAATGAGTTTTTGACAAAACATAAAAACCCAAAATCACAAGTTACAATAGGACTTATAGGGAAGTATGTAGAGCTTCAGGATTCCTATAAATCTATATTAGAAGCCTTTATTCATGCTGGTGCCGAAAATGAAGTAAAAGTAAAGGTAGAGAGTATTCACAGTGAATACATTAGTGATACGGTAATTGAAAATCAAATCTCAAAATTAGATGGGGTATTGGTTGCTCCTGGCTTTGGAGAACGTGGTATTGAAGGAAAAATTAAAGCAGTACAATATGCCAGAGAGCATAAGATTCCGTTTTTAGGAATCTGTTTAGGAATGCAAATGGCGGTTATAGAATATGGTAGGAATGTGTGCGCTTTCGCGAAAGCGAACTCTACCGAAATGGATGCAAATACTCCATATCCAGTCATTGATTTAATGGAAGAGCAAAAAAGCATTACCGATATGGGCGGAACGATGCGTTTAGGAGCTTGGGAATGTACACTTGCTGAAGGAAGTATTGTAAAAGATGTCTATGGGAAAGCGGTCATTGAAGAACGTCATCGTCATCGTTATGAGTTTAACGAAGCATATAGAAGCCAATTGGAAGAGGCAGGTATGAAAATAACAGGAACAAATCCCAATACAGGATTGGTAGAAATTATTGAATTACCAGATCACCCTTGGTTTGTAGGAGTACAATACCACCCAGAATATAAAAGTACCGTTGCAAATCCGCATCCATTATTTGTGGCATTTGTAAAGGCTGCATTAACATATTCTGAAAAAAAATAGTGTCACTATGGCATAAAATAAACGTTTGGAGATAGAATTGCTATCTCTTATAAGAAATACTACTTTCGCAAAAGCGATTTATATAACACCAATTAATGAAAAAATTTGATAGAACTTCAGTGATAGGAATGCTCTTAATGGGGCTTATTATTATATACATTATGTATACGAGACCTACTCCAGAAGAGATTCAAGCTCGAGAAGAAGCAAAACAAGAACAAATTGATAGTGAAAAACCAGAAGAAGGAATGGTTGATAAAGGGAGTCTTGAGGCTGCTATTGATTTTCAAAAAGAAGCGCTTCAACAACCAGATTCTCTTAGAAGTGAATTCTTAAATAGTAAATTAGGAGCTTTTGGATATTCAGGAACATTACCTTCTGCAAGAGAAGGAGTAACTGTTGTAAAAAATGATGTCTTAGAGTTAGAGGTAAGTAATAAAGGAGGACATATTGTAAAAGCTACCTTATTACAACATAAAACCTATGATTCTATTCCTGTATACTTAATAAAAGATGGGAATAGTACATTCAATATCTCATTTAATACTACAGATAATCGTAATCTGAATACTAAAGATTTATTCTTTGAGCCTGAGTTTTCTAAAAATGGGGATAATGAAGTACTAACGATGCGTCTTAAAGTATCACCTAATGAGTTTTTAGAATATCGTTATGAGTTAAAGCAAGGCGACTATATGCTTGATTTTGGATTAAAATCACAGGGACTTTCTCGTGTGTTTAATACAAGTCAACCTATGCGTTTACAGTGGGATTTTAAAGGGATGCGCCATGCTAAAAGTAAAGAGTATGAAAATCGCTATACACGCCTTACCTATGAATATGAAGACGGAAAAACAGATAAGTTAGGACAGGTAGGTGATGATGATGAAATTAGAGAAAACCTTTCTTGGATGAACTATCGTCAGCATTTCTTTAGCTCTATGCTATTGACAGATACGCCATTTGAAGAAGCAAAATTATACTCTAATGACCTCTTGAAAAAAGCACAAGATGCAGATCAGGATACAGAGTTTACAAAAGAGTATAAAGCAGATCTTTTACTAACTCCTAAAAATGGAGAGTTAAACTATGCAATGAATATGTATTATGGTCCTACAGACTATCAAATACTAAAAGAATATGATCGTAACTTAGATGAAGCAATGCCATTAGGTTGGGGAATCTTTGGATTCTTAAATAAGTATTTAGTAATTCCATTTTTTGGATTTTTATCAGGTTTCTTACCTGCAGGAATTGCTATTATCTTAATGACTATAGCTATCAAGTTATTGCTGTCTCCTGTACAATACAAACAGTATGTATCTCAAGCAAAAATGAAAGTATTGAAGCCTGAAATAGCTGCTATTTCAGAAAAGTATAAGGATAATGCGATGAAGAAGCAACAAGAGACCATGGCGTTATATAGTAAAGCAGGGGCAAGTCCCGCCGCTGGATGTTTACCGGCCTTTTTACAAATTCCTGTATTCTATGCATTATTTACATTCTTCCCATCTGCTTTTGGTCTACGCGGTGAAAGCTTTTTATGGGCTGATGATTTGTCTAGTTATGATGAGATTGCAAAACTTCCATTCAATATTCCGTTTTATGGAGATCACGTGAGTCTTTTCCCAATCCTTGCCGCAGTGACAATTTTCTTTTCTATGAGACTTACTACAGGAAATCAAGCAATGCAACAGCCTACTCAAGAAGGAATGCCAGATATGGGTAAAATGATGAAGTATATGATGTATTTCTCTCCATTATTAATGTTATTCTTCTTTAATAATTATGCTAGTGGATTGAGTTTATACTACTTTATTTCTAACTTAATTACTATTGGAATTATTTTAGTAATTAAAGGATATATTATTGATGAAGAAAAAATCAAAGCTAAAATAGAAGTAAAGAAAGCTAGACCTAAAAAACAAGGGCGTTTTCAAAAGAAAATGGCCGAGATCATGGAGCAAGCTGAGAAACAAAAAAATGCTAAAGGAAAATAATCCTTTACAATATTATATTAAAAAAGTGGTACAGGGATGTACCACTTTTTTTATGCTTATTTGATTTGCATGATTTTAATGTAAAACTACTGCTGTACTATCTATAATAAGCCCTGTATGATCCAATGTCCCATAATCTGATAGTTGATATGCAATGCCTGCAATAAAATGCGTAGGCATTCTTTCTGTACCTTGATATGCAAAAATGGCTTCCTTTTTAGATGCTATTTTTAGTATTCCTTTGGCATGCCCAATAGAAGGTATTGTATGTGACTTTAAACTCTTAAAGTGAATAATACTACCTATAGGAATACTATCTTTTCCAGAATTCCAAAGTAAGGTATGTTCATCGATTCCAAAATGTGAACCATTCCATTCGGTATCTGTAAAGAATATACGCGTGTTTGGGGGTAATATAGATTGCGTTTTTATGGTAAATGCATCTTTAGAGGCATTCATATTTTTAAACGTAATGGCACCAGTGTTTACTATATGATGAGAAGGAAAACCTACTATAATGATCAATGTGATGCATATAACGGCATAGCTAATTATTAATTGATACCTCATGTACACTACTTTTAAATGAAGTACCTAAAAGTAGATCGTACTTGTTTCTATAATGTTATTTAGAGATTATGTGTGTATTGTTTTATAGACAAATTTTCCTCTATTGGTAATAGTTATATAAACTAAAAAAGCTTCGATATAACTGAAAATATCGAAGCTTTTACCGTACTGGTGTGGGTCATTAATCGTGTAAGTTGGGTACCAGTAAGGGACTAATTATGGATTATAAATCTCTTATTACACGGCTTATTGCATGAATAACTCCGTTTGCTGCTTGTACATTTGTAACGACAATACCATTAGAACCTCCATCAGGATCTATAATAGCTGGCGTTGCTGCATCTATAGTAATATCGCCGCCTCCAAATGTTTCTACGGCATTACCGTCAATTCCTGAGAGATCTTCAGCTCTAACATTTGCACCTGTAACTACGTGTAATTCTAGAGTTGCTGCAAGAACATCTACAGGTACTTCGCTTAGTGTCATAAGCCCTAGATCGGTTAATAAATCTCCGAAAGCATCATTGGTAGGCGCAAATACTGTAAAAGGTGCAGGATCAGTTCCATTAGGTGTTTGTAGAGCGGCTACATAACCAAAAGAAGCATCAGCTGTTAAGGCAGCTACTAATGATGAAAATGTTGGATCTGCAGTAGCAAATGTTGTCACATCTGGTAAACCTATTACGGCATCTACTACATGAACAACTCCATTTACAGCTACGATATCAGCTATCGCAACATTTGATGCTCCATTAAGTGTTACGCCATCATCTGTATTGATATACATATTGATAGGTGCATCTGCTTCCCCATTAAATACAGCAGCTGTATTTACATATGAGTTACTTAAAGCACTAGAAATAGCTACTGTTCCTGGAATTACGTGATTAGATAATACTTGAGCTAATACATCATTATCGATGTCACTAAGCATAGCACCATCTAAAAATGTTGTAAAAGCATCATTGGTAGGCGCAAATACTGTGAAATCTCCACTTGTATCAGATAGCAAGTTTACAAAAGTTGTATTTCCATCGTCTGTAAGTGCAGCAACTAATGAGCTAAGTGCAGGATTTGTAGTTGCAAATGTTACAATAGTTGGAAGTTCAATGACAGTATCCACTATATGAACAATACCATTATCGGCATCTACGTCTGGTGTGGTTACTGTAGATTGACCATTAATAACAACGCCACTGGTAGTGTCTATGTACATATCTATATTAGCCCCACTTGATGGTTCTGTTGCTAGATTTTTTTGATATCCAGTAGAAAGATCTGTAGATGCTAACTCTACATTAAGAACATGATTTAATAAAATCTGTGTTAATGCGTCATTATCTACATCTTCTAGGGGAGTACCATTTAAAAATGTTTCGAAAGCTGCATTGGTAGGAGCAAATACTGTAAAATTACCAGTTCCTGCTAATGTAGCATCAAGACCAGTTTGTTGTAAGGCAGCTAATAATGAACTAAAATCAGGATTGTTAGTTACAATATCGGCAATTGTGTTTGGTGTACTTCCAATAATAACTCCGCTATCATCGTCGTCACCACAAGAAATAATACCTGTAAAAGCTATAGCGAATACCGCTATTTTTAAATACTTACTTAGTGTTTTCATAGAAATTGTGTTTGTTTGTTTAATGCAAATATAAAATCGTTAAACAATTTTAATGTTTAAAATAAAGTTAAAATCGTTAAACAAAATGTAAAATTTTCACAATAAACTTGACAATATTTTAATAATGGAGTATTAGGACTTGCAAATCAGTATTAATGTGATTTGGAAATAAAAGCGTCAAATTATTTATACAATTCTCTACTTTATAATACATACGTTCAGGAATATGTTTTTGGATGTTTTTATAAAAAAAAATGAGTACGCTTAAGAAAGCGTACTCATTTTTAGTAATTAAATCCTCAGTATGTTTTTACATATTAAGGCTTTAAAATATTGGTATTTGTGTCTATTTAGTTTCTTAAGACTCTGTCTATAGTATGAACGACACCATTTGTAGTTTGTAAATCGGTCATAAGTAAAAGGCTTGGCTCTCCATCAGGTCCTATTACAGCAGGTGTCATAGCATCTATTGTAATATCAAGTCCAGAAAAAGTTGTAAAACTCATTCCGTCCATAGTCGTTAACTCTTCTGCTCTAATATTCATATTTACGATATTATGTAACTCTACAATAGTAGATAAATCCATAAGCGGTATTTCAGAAATTCCTGTCACATTTAAGTCAGTAAATAAGTTTGTAAATGCATCATTTGTAGGTGCAAAACCTGTAAATGGTGTAGCACCATCTCCAAAAGGAGTTTGTAAAGCAGTAATATAATCTACATTTGGATCTGCTAAAATGGCTTCTAATAAAGTAGAGAAGTTAGGATCTGCAAATATAAATGTTGTAACATCTGGAAGAGGCACTACAGTATCAACAATGTGAATAACTCCGTTTGAAGTAACAATATCTGCTAGGGTTACTGAAGAAGCTCCATTAAGTTGTACGCCATTATCAGTATTTACATACATAGTAATAGGAGCGTTTGCATCGCCATTAAATACAGCAGCTGTATTTACATAGGTACTTGTTAGCGCTGTAGATATTGCTACCGTTTCAGGTAGTACATGATTAGAAAGAACTTGTGCAAGTACATCATTATCAATATCACCTATAGTAGCGCCATCTAGAAAAGTAGTAAACGCATCATTTGTAGGTGCAAATACAGTAAAATCTAATGTTGTATCCGAAAATAAATCTGTGAATGTTGTATTTCCTTCATCTGTTAAGGCAGCTTCAAGTGAATCTAATGAAGGATCTATAACTGCAAATGTTGCAATAGTAGGAAGATCAATAACCGTATCGACTTCGTGTAATACACCATTATCTGCATCTGTATCTGTTGCAATCACTGTAGACTGATTATTGATAACAACTCCATTTGTTGTATCGATATACATATCTATAGTTGCATTTGATGCATCTTCTGTAGCAAGGGTTTTTTGATATCCAGTTGTAAGGTCGGCAGCAAAAAGTTCTGCGTTAATAACATGATTTAATACTAATTGTGTCAATACTGCATTATCTACATCTTCTATAGCCGTACCACCTAATAATGCATCAAAAGCAGCGTTGTTTGGAGCAAACACGGTAAAGTTACCATTACCAGCAACCGTAGCATTTACACCTGTTTGATTTAACGCAGCAAGAAAAGAACTATAATCTGGATTACTAATAACAATATCTAAAATAGTATTACTAGGTGTGTTATCAATAATGTTTCCATTATCATCATCATCTGCACAAGAAATAATTCCTATTGCCGTTATAACTAGGATTATTATCTTAGTATTTAGTAAAATTTTTTTCATAATTGATACTCATTGTTTTTGCAAATATATGTGTATCAACAATAAATAAACGTTTTAATTTTCATAAAATGAGCAAACGTAATTTAATTTTTTATCTATGCTGCTTTTTCATTTATTTTTTAGGAAATGCGCAAGAGTTTAACAGTGTAGATGCAAATAATAAAAAGCACGGAAATTGGCATAAGTTCTACGAGGGGACGAAACAACTGCGGTATGAAGGGACTTTTGATCATGGTAAAGAAATAGGTGAATTTAAATTTTATGATAAAAAAGGAGGTCACCCTACAGCCATCAAAAAGTATACAGATGGTGAAGAGTTTTTTGAAGTGATTTTTTATACAACAGATGGGAAAAAAGTGAGTGAAGGGAAGATGAAGCAGCGTTCTCGTGAAGGGAAGTGGGTATACTATCATCAAGATGGAACTACTATTATGACAGAAGAGATGTATAAAAATAATCTCTTAGATGGAGAGCGCATTGTTTATTATGAAGGAGGTGCAGTTGCACAACGTATGTCATATACACAAGGAAAAGAAAATGGTGTAGAAACACATTATTCAAAAAAAGGAGTTGTCCTTAAAACATATACTCATGTAGATGGAAAGTTACATGGACCTGTAAAACTATATGAGCTTAATGGAGTCATCATGCGTGAAGGAAATTATAAAGACAATAAGAAAGATGGTGTTTGGAAATACTATAAAAATGGAAAACTAGATAAAACACTAAAATTTCCACTTAACAAACTAGGCGGCGTTCATTAAATTCCTTAAAATTCTGTTAGTAAACGTTAGAACTTAACATTTGTAACGACTTTTAAAAGAAAAGTTATGTTGCAAAGTATAAAAAAAGCTACGCTGATGCTCTTTGTAGGAGTGTTAGTTGTACTTCCTACCCATCTACCATTGCGAGCACAAGAAGTTTCACCCAATAGTGATATACATTACTTTTTAGATATCGTAACTACATCCAGTAGAACAACGCAAGAAAAAGCGTTAAAGACTATTGAAAAAAAATGGAAGCCTGAATATGAAATTATGGCTCTGGAAGTCATGTATTTTGGCTATTCTACAGATGTGGGCTTAAAAATGGCACTGTTGCTACAGAAAAAAACGGGCCAGAATTTTGGGCTAGATTTCAATAAATGGTATGAATATATTTGGAGTAAAGAGCAAAAAATACTTCCTGAATATGCCTATTTTAAATCACAATTACACAAATCATTAGATGCCAAGTTCGAGAATTATTTCCAAGGAAGGCAAGAAACGAGCTTAATCCGTATGGATGAAATACGATGGGGTGGTGTGCAACAAGATGGAATTCCTCCTTTGAGAGATCCAGCGATGATTCCAGCAAAACAAGCTTCGTATCTTGAAGATGATCATGTGGTATTTGGAATTGAAGTAAATGGAGATGCGAGAGCTTATCCCAAACGAATATTAGCATGGCATGAAATGTTTGTAGACGAAGTAGGCGGTATTCCTGTGACAGGCGTTTATTGTACATTATGTGGTACTGTAATACTCTATAAGAGCGAGGTAAATGGAATAGTACATCAAATGGGAACAAGCGGATTCTTATATCGATCTAATAAATTAATGTATGATCAAGCTACCCAGTCATTGTGGAGTACATTAGAAGGAAAACCTGTAGTCGGACCACTCGTTGGGAAAGGAATCCAAATGGATTATTTAAGTGTAGTTACAACTACTTGGGGCGAATGGAAAAAACGTCACCCAGAAACCCAAGTGCTTTCATTAAATACAGGGTATCAACGTGATTATGGAGAAGGGGTTGCGTATCAAGCCTATTTTGCAGATGACAATTTGATGTTTAATGTGCCATCTGTAGACGGGAAATTAAAAAACAAACAATCCATACTCGCAATCCGACTTCCAGAGTATCCAGAGCAACCCTTAGCGATTTCTGTAAAATATCTCAAAAAACACCCTATATATCAATCTACGATAGAGGATACTCGATTTGTAGTATTTACAGATAAAACAGGCGCCAATAGAGTGTATGATGCAACCAATTTGAACTTCAAAAAATACAATCAACAAAGTACCGCTACAGATGCACGTGGGGAAACTTGGACACTGTATGAAGATCGTATAGAAAATGCATCAGGAGAAGTACGACCTAGAATACATACATTTAATGCATTTTGGTTTGGATGGCAAGCTGCATACCCTGATACAAAACTTGTTAAATAAGGAATAGTTCTGCCTCAAATAATTGCGTAATTTTGTAGGCTATTTAAAAGTAATGTTTATACGCTTTCGCGAAAGCGTATAAATGATGTATAATAATAAAACGAACACCCTAAAACGTTCTCTTCTTGGAAGTGAATTACGGGTGAGAATTATGAAAACAGTAGTTGTAGGTCTTAGTGGAGGTGTAGATAGTAGTGTTGCCGCTTATTTATTAAAAGAGCAGGGGTATCGTGTTATTGGTCTTTTTATGAAAAATTGGCATGATGATTCAGTGACCATTTCAGATGAGTGTCCATGGCTAGATGACAGTAATGATGCGATGCTTGTTGCTAATAAACTAGGGATTCCTTTTCAAACAGTAGATCTAAGTGAAGAGTATAAAGAACGTATTGTCAATTATATGTTTAAGGAGTACGAAATGGGACGTACACCTAATCCCGATGTGCTTTGTAATCGTGAGATTAAGTTTGATGTATTTATGAAAATTGCCTTAAGCTTAGGAGCAGATTATGTGGCTACGGGGCATTATTGCCAGAAAGAAACCATTACTAAAGATGGTAAAGAAATACATCAATTACTAGCAGGAGCCGACCCTAATAAAGATCAGTCGTACTTCTTATGTCAATTATCGCAAGATCAATTGGCAAAAACACTATTCCCTATTGGACACCTTCAAAAACCGCAGGTACGTGAGATTGCATTAGCGCAAGACCTAGTGACGGCAGGAAAGAAAGATTCACAAGGGCTTTGTTTTATTGGTAAAGTGCGTCTTCCTGATTTTTTACAACAGCAATTACGCCCTAAAGAAGGGGTAATTGTTGAAATTCCTAAAGAAGCTGTCCCACAGATGGTAGGTGAAGATGTAGCTAGCAATGCTTTCGCGAAAGCAGATTTAGCTCAACTTGCAGAAAAACCAGTGTATACGATTACAGATGGTAAAGTTGTTGCAAAACATCAAGGCGCCCATTACTTCACAAAAGGACAACGTAAAGGACTTGCTGTAGGAGGAACTGCTGAGCCTTTATTTGTCATTGAAACCGATGTAAAAGAAAATGTAATTTATACAGGCCAAGGGAAAAGCCATCCTGGGTTATATCGTAAAGGACTCTTTGTGAGAGAAGAAGAAATCCACTGGATACGAGAAGATTTAACACTCGCGGTAGACGAAACCATGGAGGTTGAAGCGCGTATACGTTATAGACAACCTCTAGAAAAGGCAACTTTATATCGAGTAGAAGGAGGTCTGTATGTGATTTTTGATCATCCACAAACAGCTATCGCCGAAGGACAATTTGTAGCTTGGTATGATGGAGATTCTTGTTTAGGTTCCGGAGTTATTTCGTAACTTTATAGAAAACTACAAGATTTCCACTAGAGTTTATGCTGAGCATAGCCAAAGTGTGGAAATGAAAAAGAACATAACTTATGAAAAAACGACTACACTGGGTATTCCTACTAATTCCCTTTATTACGTTTGCACAAGACGAAGATGCGTGGGTATTTTTTGTCGATAAAGAAAACGTATCCGAAAGTATTGCAAATCCTATAAGCATTCTTACACAAGAAGCAATCGATAGAAAAGAAATGCATGGCGTAGCAATAGATGAGCGTGATGTTCCTGTAAACGAATCGTATATCTCTCAAGTAAAAGCGCAAACAGGTATTATCGTATTAGCCAAATCAAAATGGTTTAATTGTGTACATGTACGAGGTTCACAAGAAGCGATAGATGCATTAGAAGCGCTACAATTTGTAGATAGTATTGAGTTTGCAGATGATAGTCTTACTAGATCCTCAGAGGGGTTTGGTTTTGTAAAAGGTGATCCTGAAGATGTTAATCAACAACGTGTAGATTATACCTATGGTGCTACCGAAAATCAAGTGACTATGCTGAGTGCAGATTTTTTACACCAACAAGATTTTACGGGTGCAGGGATGATTGTTGCAGTATTAGATTCTGGTTTTCCAGGTATAGATACCAATGCAGGTTTTGCAAGAGTACGTGATAATGGACGTTTATTAGATGGATACGATTTTGTAGATCGTGTAGATGATGAATTTGCATTTTCTAGTAGTAGTCATGGTACACGTACCGCTAGTGATATTGTTGGTTTTATTGAAGATCAATTTGTGGGAACAGCTCCAGATGCTTTTTTATACTGTTTCCGAACAGAAGATGTTAACAGTGAAAACCCTGTAGAAGAATCGTACTGGGTAGAAGCCGCCGAACGTGCCGATAGTTTAGGTGTAGATGTGATTAATACATCATTAGGCTATCGAGGTTATGATAATCCAGCATATAGTTATACGTATGAGGATATGAATGGGCAAACTGCTTTTATTTCTAGAGGCTCTAATATTGCTTTTGAAAAAGGAATGCTACTCGTAACCAGTGCAGGAAATTCAGGTACAGGTATGATTGGTGCTCCAGCTGATGCTCCAGGGGTTCTTACCGTAGGGGCTGTAAACAGTAATGGAAACTATGTAAGTTTTAGCAGTATTGGCCCTTCTAGTGATGGCCGTGTAAAGCCAGATGTGATGGCAAAAGGACAGAGTAGTGCTGTAATTACACCTAACGGAAATATAGATACTAGTAATGGTACAAGCTTTAGTTCGCCTATTATGGCTGGTGCTGTAACCAGTTTATGGCAAGCTTTTCCAGAACGTACCAATGCAGAGATTATGCAATTTGTACGTGAGTCGGCACATTTATTTAATGCTCCTACACCACAGATGGGATATGGGATCCCTAATTTTGAAGATGCATTTAATGCATTTGTATTAAGTGTAGA
Organism: Dokdonia pacifica; assembly: GCF_900188275.1. Lineage (GTDB taxonomy): Bacteria > Bacteroidota > Bacteroidia > Flavobacteriales > Flavobacteriaceae > Dokdonia > Dokdonia pacifica. The sequence goes on along the minus strand of NZ_FZNY01000005.1, from coordinate 149,014 downwards.
GGAGTCCGCTTTCGCGAAAGCGTATACCGTATCACCTAATCCTGCCAATAGTATTTTTCAAGTACAGTTTCCAGAAGGAAGCTCACAGGCAAGAATATTGGTCTATGATTTATTAGGGAAACGCGTGCTATCAAAAGAAATATCTAAAACTAATAATAGCATTGATGTACACACACTTACTTCAGGAGTATACATTATACAGATACAAGATTCAGAACGATCTACAACACAAAAGCTGATAAAACAATAGTGGGAAAAATCACAGATTTATTTGGAATAGAATATCCGCTTATCCAAGGCGGAATGATATGGAATAGTGGATGGCGCCTTGCAAGTGCCGTGAGTAATGCAGGAGGATTAGGATTAATAGGAGCGGCTTCTATGTATCCAGAAGTGTTAGTAGAACACGTAGAGAAATGCAAAAAAGCAACCGACAAGCCTTTTGGAGTAAATATTCCAATGCTCTATCCAAATATTGAAGAGCATATGAAGACTATTGTGGATTATAAAGTGCCTATTGTATTTACAAGTGCAGGTAATCCAAAACTGTGGACAGCGCATCTCAAGAAGCATAATATTAAAGTAGTGCATGTGGTAAGTAGTGTCAAGTTTGCATTAAAGGCACAAGATGCTGGTGTAGATGCTATAGTTGCCGAAGGTTTTGAAGCTGGAGGACATAATGGACGTGAAGAAACCACTACACTTACCTTAATTCCAATGGTAAAAGAACAACTTGGTATTCCGTTGATTGCTGCGGGAGGAATAGGTACTGGAAGAGGGATGCTAGCAGCAATGGTGCTAGGTGCCGATGGGGTGCAAGTGGGAAGTCGTTTTGCCGCAAGTGAAGAATCGAGTGCACATCAGTTATTTAAACAAGCGATTGTAGATGCCAAAGAAGGAGATACCGTATTGACTTTGAAAGAATTGGCTCCTGTGCGTTTAATCAAGAATAAATTTTATGAGCAAGTGGCTCAGTTATATCAAACATCGCCTACACCAGAACAATTGAAAGAACTCTTAGGGCGTGCACGTGCAAAACGAGGAATGTTTGAAGGAGATCTAGAAGATGGCGAATTAGAAATTGGTCAGATTTCAGGATTGATTCACGATATCAAACCAGCTGGTCAGATTGTTTCAGAAATGATCACCGAATATAATCAAGCGAAAACTGAACTTAGTACGCTTCCTAATTTATAAACGATGACAAAAGGCTACATAAAAACGATTCATCCTGTACTTCCTGTAAGAGATGTAGTAGCCTCATTGCGGTATTATGTAGAAAAACTAGGATTTCAGATTGCCTTTGCTGATGATCAACACAACCCCATGTATGCTGGTATTACGCGTGATGGTATCGAGATTCATATACAATGGCATGATGCTTCTAACTGGAAGCAAATGAATGCTTCTTCACTACGATTTGTCATTCAAGATATAGAAGCTTTGTATGATGAGTATAAGACAAAGGATGTCTTCCATAAACAAACTTCCCTAAAAGAAACATCTTGGGGTACACGCGAGTTTGCCTTTTATGATCCAGATATGAATGGCTTGACGTTTTATGTGGATGTTTAATTATAATAAATAATAAAAAACAGATAAGTATTCTTATCTGTTTTTTATTGTAAACTATATGTAATATTTAAGTGCTTATTCTTCTTTTTTATAGACACTTTGCAACTTTTGCTTTTCACTTTGCAACTTTTCTTTTCCATTTTGTATAGAAGCTTCTAATGCACTTAGTTTTTCCTCTGCTTTTGCAATTTTAGCTTCTTTCTTAGCAATTTCCTCAGGAGTTAATGCATCTTCTCCAGTTTTTTCTTTTAATTTTATAAGTCTTTCTTTAGCAGCTGCAATTTTCTCTCGTCCCTTAGATATTCTCGCTCTTTCTTTGGTTAGCATTTCCTCTTTTTCTTTTATTTTGTTTTTAGCTTCTTCTGCTCTTGCTAATCCAAATTCTTTTCCAGACAAACCATTTTTATCTTTACCATAAGCGTTTCCTTTATCTTTAGCCTTTTTTGCCTTTTCTTTTCCTTCATCTTTGGCATCAGATAATTTCTCTTTGCCTTTATCTTTAACTTCTTCGGCTTTGTCCTTTCCTTTCTGTTTTGCTTCTTCGGCTTTGCCTAGTCCTTTTTGTTTTGCCTCTTCTGCTTTATCCTTTGCTTTTTGTTTTGCTTCTTCAGCTTTATCTTTACCTTCCTTCTTTAATTGTTGCGCTTTTTCTTTAGCAACATTTGATTTTCCTTGTGCAATGATCTCTTGATTGCTTATAGCACATATGAATAATGCTATAAATATGAATTTAATATATTTCATAATTTATTTTGTGTATGTATTTAAATAATAGAATGTAAAACAGGAGTAGTTAGGTTTTTTAATTAAATGTCGTCCAGTTCTTTTAAAGAATCTTCTAGTTCTTCAGCTTTAGATTCTATTTCTTTAGAAACGTTTTCAATTTCACTTTCTACAGCTTCAATTTGTTCTACTGCTGCTTTCGTTTCAGCTTTTTCTTTCTTCTTGTTTGTACAAGAAAAAATTCCTATTAAAAGCGCAATAATTAAAAAATTGGTTAATTTTTTCATAATTAGAAATTTATATTGAGGAATGTTAAATTTACTAAAAAAATGTTAAAATGAAATTAACCGCTTTCCCTTTCAAAAAATATAATCAGATACTCTAGCCATAATGATAAAGGTTTCCTTTTTTATAGGTGAGTGATACTAAAAGCCAATCAATTTCGATTGGCTTTTTATTTTTACTTTGATGTATGTAGAAGTACGCTTTCGCGAAATCGAGCTTGCGAGATTCACGACCAAAAGGGAGAGCATAGCGTTAAAGCGTATAAATTATGTTCACCAATAGTATTTTGATAGATAACTTTCAGAAAGAGGTTCACAAACATCTTTACTAGTATACTATTTACTGTTATATCAATAACTAGAAATTACTTAATTATTCATTAATCTCTTGTGAAGTAAGTATTGGACAACAAAAAAACATAACTATGTATTCGTGTTTTTTTTAGAATTTAAATACACCTTTCTTCTGAAATGCACTTTAAAAACAATTGATTCAATTTTAATAACAATGTATAGGAAATTACTTTTATAGTTAATTTAAAATGTAAATAAAATGTTAAAATCCTACAAACTACTTCTTGCCTTGTGTGTGGTTATTTTTACCTCTGCCTTAAGTGCGCAAGACTATGGTATACTTATTAAAAATCATTTAGAGACCAACAAAAATGTCTTTGGAATTACGGATCAAGATATTTCAGGGTTAACTATCCAAAATGAAGTGTTTAGCAAGAAAAGCAATACAACACATGTGTATGCTATCCAAAAAATAAATAACATCGAAATTTTTAATGGTGTTATAAATGTTGCTTTCAAAGATGGTATAATTATTCATGTAGCAAATAACTTGCAAAGTGATATTGCTTCTAGAGTAAATGTAGTCTCTCCGGTATTGTCGCCTATTCAAGCAGCTTCTAATGCAGCGACTTCTTTAGGTTTGGGAAATGCTAATTTCTCGTTAGATCAAACCATTTCTTCACAAGAATTTGTTTTAACACAAGGTGGTGTGTCTTTAGAAAAAGTTCCTGTAAAATTGGTGTATCAATCTATGGAAGATCATACAATTAGACTTGCTTGGGACTTAAGTATTCATACTACAGATGCTAAGCATTGGTACAGCGTTCGTGTAGATGCACTTAATGGAACGCTTCTTCAACAACATGACTGGGTAGTTAATTGTAAATTCGAAAATCATGATCATGAAAGTTCATCTGTAACTACTAATACATTTATTTCTGGCTTTGGTGTTCGAGAAGAAATTATTGCTAATGAACTTTTAGCAGGTGAACAATATAATGTATTCCCGCTTCCAGTAGAAAGCCCAAATCATGGCATAAATCAATTAGTAGTAGATCCTCAAAATACAATAGCATCTCCTTTTGGTTGGCATGATACTAATGGGGTAGAAGGTGCAGAATTTACCATCACTAGAGGAAATAATGTGTATGCCTATGAAGATATAAATCCAGATAATGCTCCTGGAGCTTCTCCAGATGGAGGTGACGCGTTGGATTTTAATTTTGCGTACAATTTTAATACAGAGCCTGTGAACATGGTTGACGCTACGACAACAAATTTATTTTATTGGAATAATATTTTACATGATATTACATATCAATATGGTTTTGATGAAGCAAGTGGAAATTTTCAAGAAAATAATTATGGAAACGGAGGCGGACAGGGTGATTCTGTAAATGCTGAATCTCAAGAAGGAAATTCATTTGGGGGCGCTTTTTTTGGAACACCTCCAGATGGGGCAAATCCTAGAATGCGAGTGGGCCTTTTTAATCCTTCTACAGCCCCAACAGAAGTACTTACGATTGATGGGGGTTCTTTAGATGGAGGCTATATAGGTACTCCAGCTAATTTTGGTGATCCATTACCAGATGATATACCATTAGAAGGTGAATTAGCTTTAACTGAAGATGATAATGCTGGAAATTCAACAGACTCGATAGATGCTTGTGATACAATTATAAATGGGGCAGATTTAGCTGGTAATATTGCGATTATTAGAAGAGGAGAATGTGAGTTTGGAGTAAAAGTTTTAGCAGCAGAAAACGAAGGTGCTATTGCTGTTATTATGGTAAATAATGTAGAAGGTCCTCCTACGATAATGGGACCTGGAGCTGTAGGTAATCAAGTTTCTATACCTAGTATTATGGTAAGTCAAAGTGATGGCGAAGCTATCATAGCGGCACTTCAAGGAGGAGAGGTTATAAATGGTTCTTTAATAAATTCAGGAAGCTTTCAGATAGATGGGAGTTTGGATAATGCTGTAGTAGCTCATGAGTATGCTCATGGTATATCTAATAGATTAACTGGTGGAGGTACAAATGTAAGTTGTTTGCAAAATGAAGAACAAATGGGAGAAGGATGGTCTGATTACTTTGGAATGGTTTTAACCATGACAGCAGATGATTTTGCAGAGGAAGCAAGAGGAATAGGGACATATGCCTTCGGACAATCAGCAGATGGTCCTGGTATTAGACCAAGACCTTATAGTACAGATTTTGCAGTTAATGATTTGACATATGGAGATGTGTCTGATGCTGCTAACATTTCAGTACCTCATGGCGTAGGTACTATTTGGTCTACTATATTATGGGACATGACCTGGGCTTTTATAGATGAGTATGGTTTTGATGACGACTTTTATAATGGAACAGGTGGTAATAACATCGCTCTTCAATTAGTAATAGATGGTATGAAATTACAATCGTGTAGCCCTGGTTTTGTTGATGGTAGAGATGGTATTTTAGCAGCAGTAGAAATCAATACAATAATTCCAGAAGATGAGAAAGATTTCGCAACATGTACCATATGGAATGTGTTTGCTACACGTGGTGTTGGTTTTAGTGCTGAGCAAGGAAGTTCTAATAACAGATTTGATCAAACGGAGGCTTTTGATCTTCCTAGTGATGTTATTGAAAGTTGCGAAGATTTATTAAGTGTCAATGAAAATGATTTAGACACTGTATTTAACATATTCCCTAATCCTTCAAATGGTGAAATTACTGTGAATGTAGCTGGTACATTCGGAGAAGGAAACATTCGCATTTATGATATCAATGGTAGAGAGGTATATAATAAGCCTGCAACGCTTCAAGGGAGGGTATCTGTAAACGCTACAGGACTTGCCAGGGGTGTATATATTATGAACATCGTAAATGATAGCACTACGTATACTTCTAAAATTATCATACAATAAAAGAAGTATATTATTTTAAAAGAAAAGAGGGTTTCAACATTGTCGAAACCCTCTTTTTTATATTCATAATGAAGTTTAAGTTGATTGAATTTTATAATTGTCTTATTAAAAAAAGATTGTGTATTGTATTATTATTAGTGACCCTTATTCCGTAAAGTCTATAAGACGCATCTAAAATAGATAATTAAACCTGACTCTGCTGGTAGGTAGGCTAACCCAGCTGTTTATTGAACTCTTTTCAATATCTAGAGGAATCTTGGTTTGATATCTCGACCCTTGAGTCGATTCCTTTTTAGTCCAGAATTTGCCATGAGATTTAATACCTTTTATTTTTAGTTATATAAGTTCTGATATATAGTAGTATATATTAAAATTTGTAAAATATGTGCTTTCACGAAAGCGCATAAAAGAGCTTATTATTCATTATATCAGTATTTTATGTAATTATTAATTTATTAAGTTGAATAATTTGTTTTTTATTAGTATTGGAATTGATAAAATTTAATTTTAGCGTTTAGTAAGTTTTTTCAATTGAAAAATAAACATTTTTTGATTGAAAAAACTTTTTATTTGTGTGAATTGAAAGTAGTTTTGACATCTCTTTGAAAAGAGATATCCATATAAAATGTTGCAACGTTTTTTATTGAATTTTCAAAATAAAATCAAATAAAATCTAAAAACTACAAAATGTTTAAATTATACAGAATCATTGTATTTGCATGTGTATTATCTTTTACTACACTTGTAAATGGACAAGACTACAGTAAGATTATTAAAGATTATATTAACACTAATAAGAATAAATCATTACAAAATATTCAAAGTGATGATATTTCTGACTTAGTAATTAAAGATATTGTTTACTCAAAGCAAACAGGAGTAACACATGTATATGCGTTTCAAAAAATAAATGATATAGAAATCTATAATAGTATGGTAAATGCTACTTTTAAAGATGGTGAGATTATTTATTTGTCACATAATTTAGAGACGGGTATTACATCAAGAACTGCTAAAGTATCTCCAAGAATTACTCCTTTACAAGCTGCTAGTAATGCATCAATTTCTCTAGGTTTAGGAAGATCTAATTTTATTATAGATAAAAAAGTTTCTACAAAAGAGTTTACCCTTTCTAATGGAGGGGTTTCTTTAGAAGAAGTACCTGTTAAATTGGTGTATCAAGTTACAAAAGATAATAGTCTTAAATTAGCTTGGGATTTAAGTATCTATACATTAGATGAAGAACATTGGTACAGTGTTCGTGTAGATGCTATCACAGGTGAACTTCTTGATCAATATGATGGAGTTATGCATTGCACATTTGACAGTCATCATGATCAAACAGTAGAACTATCAAACCATAATATCGCAAAAATGCCTTCACAATTGGATCAAGTTCACAATCCTATGCGAGTAAACGAAATTTCAGGAGGTGGGGTGTATAACGTATTTCCCATGCCTATTGAAAGCCCAAATCATGGTATTAACAGATTAGTAATGAATCCTCACGATCCAATTGCATCTCCATTAGGCTGGCATGATACAGATGGTATTGCAGGTGCTGAATTTACAATTACTAGAGGTAATAATACATACGTATATGAAGATCGTGATGGTAATTCAATCCCAGGAGCTTCAGCAGATGGGGGAGAAGATTTATCTTTTTATTCAAATTATAATTTCAATGCGCCTCCAATAAATTCGCTTGACGCAAATATGACCAATCTTTTTTATTGGAATAATATCATGCATGATGTTTTTTATCAATATGGCTTTGATGAAGAAAGTGGTAATTTTCAAGTAAATAACTATGGAAACGCAGGCCTAGGAGAAGACGCTGTAGAAGTGCAAGCTCAACGAGGTGGTAGAAATGATGTAAATGATGCAAGGATATTTATAAGTCCAGATGGTACCAGCCCAACCATGAGAATGAATTTATGGGGAGACCCTAATGCTTCAAGACTCCATCTAAATATTGTAAACGAACCATTTGAAGGTTCATACCTCGCTAGAGAAGCAGCATTTGGTCCAGGATTACCTACACTTCTAGAAACTCCAATCGTAGGCTCTTTAGTTGTAGTGGAAGACGATAATTCAGGTAGCTCTACAGATGCTAATGATGCCTGTGATTCTCTAATGAATAGTGATGATTTAGAAGGGAATATAGCTGTTATTAGGCGAGGGACTTGTACTTTTGATAGTAAAGTATTTGCAGCTCAAAATGCTGGAGCTACTGCTGTTATAATAGTGAATAATGTGCCCGGAGATCCCTTTCCTCCTACAGGTGCTATCTATGTAGATTCAATAACGATACCTAGTATTATGATCTCACAGGCTAATGGAGAAGATATTATATCCTTATTAGGAGATGGGAACCCAATGATTGCCAAGCTACAGAATAGAGGTCCTTATTTGAGAGATAGCGCTTTAGATAATGGCGTTGTTGCTCATGAATATGGGCATGGAATAACTGTAAGATTAACAGGAGGTCCCAGCACTATAGCATGTTCTGGTAATAGAGAAAATATGAATGAAGGATGGTCTGATTATTTTGGTTTAATGATGACGATGACAGCAAATGATGCTCCTGAAGATGCAAGAGGCGTTGGGACTTATATTTTAGGACAGCCTGTTGATGGACCTGGAATACGAAGAACCAGACAGTATAGTACTGATTTTGCGGTTAATGATTTAACACACGGGGATCTTCAGAACCTAATAATTACACATGATGTTGGGAGTGTGTGGACAACGATGTTATGGGATATGACTTGGGATCTTATAGATGAATATGGGTTTGATTCAGATTTATATAACGGTACAGGTGGTAATAATATAGCATTACAATTGGTGGTAGATGGGTTAAAATTACAACCGTGCCGACCTGGATTTGTAGATGGAAGAGACGCTATTTTAGCAGCAGTAGAAATAAATAGATTGATTTCTGATAATCAGAGAGATGCTGTGTCTTGTATTATCTGGAATGCATTTGCAAATCGAGGCTTAGGTTTCAGTGCGCAACAAAATGATACTTTCACGCCATTTGATAATGTAGAAGCATTTGATCTACCTAGCGATATTTCTTGTCAAGAATCTAGATCGTCTCTTAGTGTAAATGAAAACGACTTAGATACTGTTTTTAGTGTGTTCCCAAATCCGTCAAATGGAGACATTACAGTACAGATTGCTGGTACCTTTGGAGAAGGGCAAATACAGATTTATGACATTAATGGAAGAGAGGTATACAATACTTTCGTTAATCTAGAAGGAAATATTTCTGTAAATGCAACAGGTCTGGCTAAAGGAGTTTATATCATGAATATTAAAAATGATGTAAGTAATTATACATCTAAACTCATTATTGAGTAATTAAGAGAAATAATTGCATAAAAAAGCTAGTTTTAATTAACTAGTTTTTTATGCAATTATTTTCAGTTTTATAAGTTCTAACATATTACGTATTGATTTTTAGAGTATACGCTTTCGCGAAAGCGTACAAAAGAGAACTCCCATTGTATGAAGCAACACTTGATTACTATTAAATTTTTGATAGAATAAGAAATGTATTGGTATCGCCAAAATTCATTAATTTATCTATTAACTTTTGAAGATCAAGTTGACTTTTAAGCAGTACTTTTAAATGAATATTTTGACTTCCCGTAATTCTATGTGCTTCAACTACTTCTGGAAGTGTTGCTACTTGTTGAATAACATGTTTTAATTGTCCTTGAAATACCTTGAGAAGAATAAAAGCTTCAATGTCGTACCCTAGTTTTCGTTGATTTATCTGTATGCTATACTTTTCAATCACTTCATTATCCTCCATTTTTTGAACTCGCTCACGAACCGCTGAAGGTGATAAATTTATCTTTCTACCAAGATCTGCAAAAGATAATCGTGAATTATCTTTTAAAATAGCTAAAAGCTTGTTGTCAATAGAATCTATCATTTGTTTTTATACTTAAATTGTTAAATTAAAGTTGATTCATTTGTCAAGATTAAATAAATCTAATGAATCAATTTCTATATGCAATATACTACATGTAATTTTAAAATATTCAGATTTGGATAACTGAACACATAGAAAATTTAATAATTTAAACGTAAATACATATAATGAAAACTGCATTTCACTTTGCATTTAAGGTAAAAGACATCCAAAGCACTATACAGTTTTATCAAGATATATTGGGATGTGAAAAAGGAAGAGAAACAGAAAATTGGGTAGATTTTAATTTCTTTGGACATCAACTTTCAGCTCACGTATCCAACAATAGACCTCCATTAGACTTTTGTGGTTTTGTAGAAAAGCTTAAAGTTCCTATCCCTCATTTTGGATGTGTTTTAGAACATAAGGATTTTGAAATTATAAAAGAACGATTACAAAATAATGGTTTAGATTTTATTATAAAACCTCAAGATAGATATAAAGGATTAAGTGGAGAACAGCAAACCATGTTTGTATTAGATTTTAGCGATAATCCTTTAGAGTTTAAAAGTTATAAGTACTCAAAAGAAATTTTTGCTAATTGAATTAAATTCATTTAAAATCAAAGGCTTAAGCTGTTAATTTACTAATCTCTTTTCTATTTCTTAATTATATTAATAGCATATACCTTATGTGATTTATAGGATAGATATAGTTTGTAAGCTAGCTTTTATATAACACTTATACACAAACCAAGAATATAATTATAAATATTATGATAAATAGATTAATGAAAACCAACGTGATAATAGTTTTCTTAGTATTTCAAACTTTAACTAGCTTAATATATAGTCAAGAAACCGAAAAACAACATATGGCTAAGCTATCTTTCTTAATTGGAAATTGGTCTGGTGCTTCTTATTCATTAAAAAAAAGCGACACCACAAAAATTAAAGTTAACGAAAGTGTAAATTATATTTTAGATGGAAATGCGATTACTTTAGATGTAACCTCTTCAGCTGTTCAACTTCATACACTTATAACATATAATTTAGAAGATAGTTGTTATTATTATCAACCTACAAGTAAAACCGAAAGTTATAAGAAGTCAAAAGGGTATTATGTAGATGGTAAATTTGTAGTTCAATTTAATGCTAAAGGTCGACTCACTTTTGAGAAGACAAAAAATGGTGAATTTCATGAATATGGAGAAAGATTGAAAGATGGTGTTTGGGAAAAATATTTTGAAGATATTTTACAACCAGTTCCTTCTAATTATTTTTTTTCTGCAAAAAAAGAAAAAATCACAAAAGAATATATAGATCCAATTACTGCATTAACAAATGTAGTTTCTGTAGAATATGAAAATTTTAAAAGCATATACATAGCTGGTCAAGTAGGTACTGGAGATACTAAAGAAGCACAGCTTGAAACAGCTTATAAAGCCATTGAAAAGCGGTTAGCACAAGCTGGTGCTTCCTTTTCTGATTTGGTAGAAATGAAAATTTATATTGTTGATTATGATCCAGATAAAGATTTGGATATGTTTTTTAGAGTAAGAGAAAGACTCTATGGAGACATGAAAATGCCACCAAATGTATTTATTGGAATCTCTTCACTTTATAGCAGGGAGAAATTGATTGAATTATCGGGAACAGCAGTACTTATCAAATAAAAAAAATACCTCATTATTAATTAGTATAGTAAGATGAAAAATAACACAAAAATTTATCGTGTTTACGTGTTCATAGTCGCTTTTATAATGTTGCCTAATTTAATTTTTAGCCAAACCTCTGAAGTTAAAACTTTAAAAAAGCAAAATATTGGAGGTGGGACTAATTGGAATTACTCGGAAGCAGTAAAAATATCTGATTATTCTGAATTATTATTTATAAGCGGACAAGTTCCAGTTACTATTGACGATAAAGTGCCTGATAATATTAAAGATCAATGTGATGTTGCCTGGTCAAACATTGAAGCTCAGTTAAAAAAGGCAGATATGACTTCGGAAAATCTCGTTAAAGTTACGTTTTTTGTATCTGACAGAAAATATCTACATGCAATAGGCCAATTAAGAGAACAAAAGCTCCTGAAAATAAAACCAGCTATGACTATCATAATAACTGGAATCTATAATCAAGATTGGTTGTTAGAAATTGAGGCTATTGCTGCTAAATAGTATGGCAGTATATAATAAATCACATAAATTATATTCACATTAAACTTTAATAAAATTCTTTGGAGTTAAAAAAAATTACACACTCAAAAGAAATTTTTTACTAATTATTTTTAAAAAAAACATGAAACTAATTAAAAAATATATGCTAATATCATTAATATTAATGATATCATTTCCTAGTTGTAATGATGACACGAATGCGTCTACTGATATTGAGATGGAAGATACAAGTAATTTTATAGAAATAGCTGTAGTTCATCATATATCAAGAGATGACAATGGAGGAAATGCAGTAATAAATAATGAGAGAGTAGCCCTTATGATGAGTTATTTGAATACTAATTTTAACGCTTGGGGTATACGTTTTATAACAAAAGAAATAAATTTTCTTGATAATACTGAATGGAATATACAATTTGTCAAACAAGATGATTTTATAGAGCAACGTGTTCTAGAACCTTTTGAAGATCCAAATAGTTTAAATATTTTCTACTTTAATGAAATAGGGAATAGGGTAAATGGTGTAATTACAGGAACACTTGGTGCTACTGCATTGTTTCCTGATCAAGGAAATAATGTTAAGTTGAGTACTTCTGCATTTGTTACTGAAAATACCGCAACACTTACTCATGAAGTGGGTCATTATTTTGGATTATACCATACAAGTGATGATTTTACAGATGCTAATGGTAATTTAGAACTCGTTAATGGTTCAAATTGTGAAACTGCTGGAGACTTTATATGTGATACTCCAGCATCGCCAGATTTAAATGATTCTAATATAAATGAACCTACATGTAATTATGTGGGTACTGAAACAGATAGTAATGGTGATTTGTACACACCAGATACATTTAATTTTATGACACAATGGGCAGGAACAGATACTAATGGATTACTATGTAGACGTAGATTTTCTGATGGACAAGTAGAAAAAATGATAGACGTGTTAAATACCGAGAGGCCTTACTTGCAATAATCTTATATTTGAAAGAAATGTTTTGATATAGTTATGGAAGAAGTACTCAATGATGAGTTCGAATTAGAAGATGTAGATATAGTAAGATTGGATGGATATGATAATTCAAATTATCTGGTTAAAAGCAAACTAGGAAAATATATTTTTAAAACGTATCCTAAGGAAGAAGAAATATATCATTTTGTCTTGGCAGAAAACGCATTGTTGGGACATCTTCAGTCTATTAATAATGAAAGCTACCCACAACCTATACCTTTTAAAGACACGTCATATGTAAAGGTGCTGCAACTTAATGGAAAAGATCATATCTGTAGAATGTTATCTTTTTTAGAAGGTGATTTTTTAGGAGATGCAAACCCTTCTGAAACAGTATATAGATCACTTGGAACTTTTCTAGCAAGACTAAATCTATCACTTCAAAATTTTTCAAATTATACGATTAAATCAAGAAAATGGGAATGGGATATTGCATCTCTGGATTTAAATACAAAATACATACAAGACATTCCAAATGCTAAAGATCGAAGTCTTGTAAATTATTTTTTTCAGCAATATGAAGTGAATGTGAGGCCTCTCTCTCAAAAATTAAGAAAACAGATCATTCATAATGATGCTAATGAATGGAATGTGTTAGTACAAAAGAACGAGGTGTCTGGTATTATTGATTTTGGTGACGTAGCCTATTCCTATCTTATCAATGAATTGGCTGTTGCTATTACCTATGCATGTTATGATAAAGACGATCCTATACAATGGGCTTGTTATGTTCTAGAAAGCTATCATCATATATTACCTATTCAAGAAATTGAAGTAGCCGTTTTATATTATCTCATTGCTTCAAGATTATGCATAAGTGTATGTAATTCTGCACATTCAAAAATAGTAAACCCAGACAACGCCTATGCTTCTGTAAGTGAGAAGTATGCATGGCAAATGCTATACCATTTATTAGAGATCAACCCCATCTATGCTGAAAATGAATTTAGAAAAGCGATAGGAATTCCAATAAAAGAAGTGTTAACGAGTAGTGAGGTGTTAGCTCACCGAAATAAACACATAAGTTCTATAGTATCAGTTAGCTATAACAAACCCATATACATGGTGAAATCCGCTTTTCAATATATGTATGATGCCTATGGGAACACTTTTTTAGATGCCTATAATAATATTCCGCATGTAGGGCATTCACATCCTAACGTAGTAATAGCTGGTCAAAAACAAATGGCTACCCTAAATACAAATACAAGATACCTTTATGATGGGCTTTCTCAATATGCAGAACGATTAGCTGCTAAATTCCCTACATCTTTAAATAAAGTATTTCTTGTAAACTCTGGAAGCGCTGCGAGTGATCTTGCTATTCGATTAGCAAAGGCACATACAAAACGCGAAAAAATCATGGTGATGGAATCTGGTTATCATGGGAATACGCAAGCCTCTATTGATATTAGTGATTATAAATTTAATAACCCAAAAGGGCAAGGTCAGAAAGAATACATTATTAAAACGCAAATTCCCAATGTGTATAATGGAAAATATACAAATGCAGTTAAAAATGTAGGTGAGCGATATGCAGAAGAAGCCATACATCAAATAGAAGAATCAGATAATATGATAGCTGCTTTTGTATGTGAACCTATTGTAGGTTGTGCTGGGCAGATTCCTTTAGCAAAGGGCTATTTAAAACCAGTTTATAAGGCTATTAGAGCGCAAGGAGGCGTTTGTATAAGTGATGAGGTGCAAACAGGATTTGGACGTTTAGGAAACCATTTTTGGGGATATGAAGCACAAGCGGTAGTACCAGACATTGTGATTATGGGAAAGCCTATTGCAAATGGTCACCCGATGGGTGCTGTAATCTGTACAGATGAAATTGCGGCATCTTTTGCCACTGGAGTAGAGTTTTTTAGTTCATTTGGAGGAAATCCCGTTTCTTGTGCTATAGGAACAGCTGTCTTAGATGTCATAGAAGAAGAAGGGTTACAAGAAAATGCAAAAGAAGTAGGAACATATTATAAAAATTGTATTGAAGAATTACAAAAAAAGCATAAATGTATAGGGGATGTACGAGGATCAGGATTGTTTTTAGGTATTGAAATTGTATTTGAGAATACAACAAAACCAAACACAGAATTAGCAAGTGAGATTAAGAATACATTACGTGATCAAGGCATTTTAATAAGTACGGACGGTCCTTACAATAATGTATTAAAATCAAAACCTCCGTTATGTTTTACCAAAGAAAATGTAGATGCAGTCATACATGTCCTAGATGAAATATTACTCTCATAGTTTTTGAAGATTGTTAATTAGTTTATCTTGAATGAATTGTGTGATTTTGCTATTCCCAATCCTCTTTTATTTAGTGGTGTTTTAAATGGTTAAATTATAAGTAATCATACATGTTTTTTTTAGATTTATTAACAATTATTAATTAAAAATGTTAAATCGATTTTATTTTCATAATTAAAAACTTGTTTCAATTTTAAAATAGAACAAAAACCAAAGATTCTATTTTAAGAAAAATTTAAGAGTATGTAGTTTTAATAAACTTAATTTTTTACTAATCAAAACTTTATTAAAATGAAAACAAATTTAAAATCAATTTTTCTTTTATTGACAGGTGTTACATTCTTTTTATTTAGCTGTGAGCAAGATGAAATTTCTATTGAAGAAGATGCAAATCTTGTAACAGAATCTTCACAAGAAGTAGTAGACAAATTCATACCTCAAGAACCCGTAACAGATCAAAAAATACTAGACCTTATTAGAACTCTTGAAATCGATTCAGGCGATGTAACAAAAGGAGATTTCCATTTACCGGATGGGACTGTAGAACAACGTATTTACATTGGTCATGATATTACTATTACTGAAGCTGAATTACAAGCAATGCAGTTTATAGAAGATCAAAGTCGTCAATATCGAACTTTTAACTTAGTAACAGGTAATAATCGAACTATTGATATTTTAGGATATGTAAATAATGATCAATTTTCGCTTAATAATAATGAAAGAACAGCATTGCAATGGGCAGTTGATAATTATAATAGATTAAGTGGTGTGTCATTACAATTTAATCTAACGTATGGATCTAATTTTCAAGCAGCAGATATGGTAGTGTATGATATAACAGCAAATAGACCTGGTGAATCAGGTGGTGTAGCTGGTTTTCCAGATAGCTCAGGACGTGCATTTAAGTGGGTACAAATATTTGGTATAGGAAATGCACCTTTAAATACCATAGAGCATGTAATTGCACATGAAATAGGGCATTCAGTAGGCTTTAGACATACAGACTTCTTTAATAGAATTAGTTGTCCAGTGGGACCTCTTAGAGGAAATGAAGGTTCAGGATCTGATGGTGCTGTACATATTTCAGGAACACCAACTGGAAATGATTTTACATCTGTAATGAATGCGTGTGTTAGAGCTGGTACTGATGGAGAGTTTAATGGGAATGATATTACCGCACTTAGAAATATTTACTAGGCCAGTTTAGTATTTTTAAAAGTTATAATAAAACGCTTTCTGCTATTAAGGAAGCGTTTTTTGTATATGCTTTCGCGAAAGCGTTAAAACAATTATTGAACTTAGGGATCAATATTAGAATTATAATATCAGGCAGTATACTTTGTAGTTACACTAATCTATAAATAATAAGTCATTAAAAGTTACTATTCTATAACTATTAGTTTACACTTATTTTGGTGTCAGTTTATTTTTGTTTAAACGATTCCTCTTTAAAATAAATATGTTAGAATAATAATAAGTATGTATTCAAATAAAAAGTGACTATCTAAAAGTCTAGATAGTCACTTTTTATATTGAAATAATTTTTATTTCCTTAATAATTCTTTTTTTTAAGAATCAATAATTTCTATGATTATTCTTTAATCATTTTAAATGCACCTATTTGGCCATTTGAAGTCACTTCAAGAATGTAAACTCCTGTTTTTAAATTAGAAACATCTATATTTGAGGTGGTTGAATTAACCGTTTGTGATTTAACCTTTTGTCCTAAAAGGTTATAGATGGAAATCTTTTCTACTGCTATTGTTGAACTAATCGTTACTTCATTTTGAGTTGGATTAGGAAAGAAATTAAAATTTCCAAAAGTATTTTCTTCTATATTAAGAGCTTCACAATTTCCAAAATAGAATTGAGTAACAAGCTCTATAATGACACCTTCAGGATTTTCTAATTCTATTTGTACAATCGGTTCATCTGCAACAATACCTACAAAAAATGCAGTAGATCCAACATCAAAGGTAACCGCTTCTATAAGTCCAGTTTCTCCAAATACTCTAGCTTCAATAGGTCCTCCATCTCCTAAAGGAGAGTATAAATCAAAACCTACACTAGTAATAGAACTAGCTGCAGTAAAGTTTATAATAGTGAATGATGAGAAAACATCTGCACCTACACCTGGGTTTTCTACTCCAAATGATCCCTCATTAAAAAATACCATATTGCCAGCACTGCTAGTAAAAGAAACTCCTTCTTGTATTTCTCCTTCAAGGAAACAATTATCTCCAGAAGAATCAATTATAGTACTGCATGCTTCTACAGAGTCATCTGGACCTCCTGTAAACCCTTCAAAATCCTCAAAAGTTAGAAATTCACCATCAGCACAGTTGTCTAAAAATGCTTCTCTAGTTTCAAATAATGTTATATTTTCTGTCTGAAATCTAGAAGCACTAGTGTGAGATCTAATCGAAGTTGTCTGTAATTGCGTATTGTCTAAATTTATTTGTACGTACTCAGATGCTGTTGTTGGTTGTTGTCCAAATGCTGTTAAGGCAGTTAAAGATGCCAAAAGTGTAATTTTTTTCATAATTGTAGTTTATTTGTAGGATATTATAAATGATTGTTAGGCTCTTTGATTTTTTAGTTTTAGAATTGTAAGCCTAGAAATTATTTTTTAAAAACATATAGTATACTATGTAATCAAAATTAGATAAGAAATTTACTGTCGTGAAAGTGTTTATGCGGAATAATTCATATAGAACAATTGAAAAAGAGGTTTTTTACTTAAAAAACTATGATTTCAATTAAAATGAAAATAACATGCTAAAAGTATAATAGATACAATAGATATTTTGACTATTTATTGTACAGAATTTGTTACACGCATGATCGTGAGGTAAATTACTTTGAAAAGTACATTCAATTTTTTATTATACATAATACCGTTATATCCATTTTATTTTAAGAGAAATGAGCATATATCATTTTCCATTTTATTAAAGGATAAATTACCTTTATTCATATCTATAATTTAATAAAATGGTAAGACAACTACTTATATTTTTTCTAATAGTAATCTCTACGAATTGCTTAAAGGCTCAAGCACCTTATAATGGGACTATTTTTTTTGATCCAGATATTATTACTTCAGAAGATCCCTCTGCAATTTTAAGTACTACATATATAGGACAAGATGTTGTGGTGATGTTTGATAGAAGAGTAAACGATTGGGTAACCGTGAATGCTTTTTTGTTTGATGTTGTTTGGGATGATGGATTAACAAGTGTTGCTCAAGTTAATAGTGAGTTTGGTAGTGTCGATAATGCTACTATTGAAGCAGAAAAATATGCATTTTTAATTGGACAATTACCTACAGCTTTGAGAGTAGATGTAGATGAAATATGGATTCATCAAGGAACAGAACTTTTTGGAGGAGGAAATAATTCTATACTCATTCATACTGGACAAACTGTTCTATATGAAAACGATGGAATCCTTGAAGAAACATTAATACATGAGGCTAGTCATACATCACTAGATGCAACACATGCAGCATCTAACGGATGGATAAGTGCTCAAAATTTAGATGATGAATTTATTTCTACCTATGCGGAAGCAAACCCAACCACAGAAGATATAGCTGAGAGTTTTTTGACATGGTTGGCTGCCAGGTATCGTGCTGATGTGATTTCCAGTCAAGATTATAATACCATTACTCAAACAATTCCAAACAGGTTAAGTTATTTTGATGCTATTGGTTTTGATCTATATCCATTTGACTCTGCGTTGAGTGTCGAAAATTTTGAATCAGAAAATTTGAAAGTATATCCAAATCCAAGTAGTACATACATTCAAATCGAAACAAATGGATTAATAGTTCAAGACATTAAATTGTATACGATATTTGGTCAGGATTATACATCTTACATTAGGCTTGAAGATACTAAAATTGATATTTCCAGCTTATCAGTAGGTGTATACTTTTTAAAGTTGAATGGCAAAACTCATAAAATAATAAAGAACTAATTACTCTTTTTTACATACTTAGTAACAATCACCACTTGTTGACCATTGATTTTACCTTCAATATGCTCAGCATTATCGTGTACGAGTGTAATATTACGCATAAAAGCACCTCGTTTTGCAGTAAAGTTAGCACCCTTAACATCTAGATCTTTTATAAGAACGACACTATCACCATGTGACAGGCGTGCACCATTGGAATCTTTATGGATAATGGTGTTCTCATCTTCTTCAATATGATCTCCTGTAGCCTCTGCCCATGATTGGACATCTTCTTCTAGATACATCATATCTAGTAAGTCCTGTGGCCACCCTTCTTTTTTAAGACGATGTAGCATACGCCAAGCAATAACCTTTACAGTATCTACTTCACTCCACATACTATCATTAAGACACCTCCAGTGATTGGAGTCTATTGTTTCTGAGTCTTCTATTTGACCAACGCAATTAGCACAGATAAGAATTTGTGCTTCTTTTGGAGTCACTGTATACGCTTGTAGTCCTTCATCGCTAGCGCATAATTCACATACAGTACTTCTTTTTTGGAGTTCTCTTAAATTACTCATAGTGCCTTAGGTTGTTCTGATCGCGAAGAAACAAAAAAAAGTGGAATTAAACTCTTTACCGAAAGCACTCATTTTTCTTGTTTTCTACTTTTCTCTAAATCATAAATTTCTCTACCTAATTGCGCTAAAAATGGAATGCCTATAGTATCATATTCATAGGTGTCATCATTAAAAATACCATTCTCATTTACAAGTATGGTTGCAGAAAGTAAAAACTGTATTTCTTCTTTTTCATCAACGACATAAGCAGTTTCAGTAAGAGTGCCATAGGCATACCCTACTTTATTATATATTTTGATATGATCAGGAATTGTATCTTTAGAATCTCCATACATAAAGAACTTTACATAACTATCATCATATGTCTCAGCATCATACTTTGCATTTCGCGGAAGCGTATACATTGATTTTTGAATACGTACTTTATCGGTATAGGAGATATCAAAACGTTCATCTGGATCAAATTGATCTTCAAAAAAGAAACGTTTCATCAATGTGTGTTGTGATTTGAGAGGAAAATAATTCTTCTCTGTAAAGTCAAAAGGTGTTTGAATCAGATTTCCATCCTTTATATATCCTTTTCCTTTCTGTTGATTTTTAATAGATACGTTCTTAATAGGTTGGTCAGTGAGCCCTTTTAAGGCAACAACTTCTCCTTCATAAGACGGGAAAAACTTGATAGTACCTCTTTCAGGAATAGCTGCATTACCTGTAGAAAGACGATGTGCAATACGTGTAGGGGAGAGGTCTAGTTCTTTAAGACGTTTGTTTATATAATCTCTCCCTAACATATCATATAATCTATTATATGCTTCATTATCGCTCACGGCGAAAATTTGCCGTATATCGTCTGCAACACTATGTAATATAGAGTCTCTAGTAGAAATATATGGTGTGTCTAAATGAAGTTCAGGGTGCTCATTTACATATTCTGCAGCAAGTAATGCAATAGGAAGTTTGACAGTACTAGCTGGATAGAAATATTGCTTTCTATTTTCTTGAAATGTATAATCTGTAAACTCAATAAGACCTTTATCTGTAGTATCTATCTGTGTATATAGGATTTGAATCTCATGGTTTTCCAAGCTATCCATTACTTTTTGTATAGCTGGATGATCTGATGATTCTAAAACAGTGTCTATAGGTGTCGTACAAGAACCTAAAAATAAACTACTAGCAATGAGCATAAAAAGAGAAATACGCATTCTTAAAAATACTAATTTTTAAAATGCAATGTACCTATTTACCTTCTTATGTATTTCTTTCCGTTTTTAAGTTTTTTCTTTGGACGTACTTTAAAATAAAATGGAAGGGAAATACCATCACCATTTTTAATGACAAGATGCAGATGTGGCCTTGTAGAATAACCAGTATGTCCAGATTTTCCTATATAATCTCCTTGTTCTACAACGTCACCTATCTCTACATCGGCGCCATTATAATCTAAATGTGAATATTGTGCATAGGTGCCATCATCATGCAAGATGAGAATATTATTGCCTTTATCTATAAAGTCTTCACCACCATGTTCTTTATATTTTTCTACGACACCCATTACAATACCTCCTCTTATTGCAAATAGGGGAGTACCAATTGGCATTTTAAAATCTACGGCATATCTTGATGTAGGTTTGTTATGACTAAACGAATTTCCAAATGTCTGAATAACCTCATATTGGGCTCCTTTTGCATAGGGTAACTCATACAAAAATGAATCATCGTGAACTGCATCAGGATTTGCTTTCACAAGTCTATAATTAATGAAATCTTTGATAGCAATATCAGATGTATCCTTTATAGCATTTATTGGAATAATGGCAATAGGAAATAGAGAGTCCTTAGGTTGCATGACTGCAAGCTTATAGCGATGTGTACTATAATCAATAGTATCTCTTTTTAATTCTTTATACCAAATTGGAATAATAGAATTGTTTTTAATTCCTAGGTAAAGAGAATCTTCTTTATATTCTTTGGTGAAGTCTAATTGTATTTGCCCAAAGCAATAAAGTGGAAATAAGCATAATATTATAACAAAGCGCATACGAGTCATTTTTTAAAAGACGAACTAATATACGCTTTGTTACGTTTATACGATGTGTTATTTATTGGGTGACCTCTGCAAGTTCCTTTAATGGAATTTGATTATGTAGAAGGTCTTCAAAAGTTTCTCGTTTACGTATTAAATGCGCTTCTCCATCCTTCCAGAGTACTTCAGCAGGGCGGTAGCGACTATTATAGTTACTAGCCATTGTAAAACAATAAGCCCCTGCGTTACTAAAAGCAAGAATATCACCTTCACTTATCTCAGCAATACGTCTATTATTTGCAAATGTATCTGTCTCACAAATGTATCCTACCACACTATAAAAGCGTTCACGGCCATTTGGATTGCTAATGTTATGAATTTCATGACGACTTCCGTAGAGCATTGGGCGTATTAAATGGTTAAAACCACTATCTACTTGCGCAAAAACGGTTGAGGTGGTTTGCTTAACCACATTTACATTTACCAAGAATTTCCCTGCTTCACTTACTAGAAATTTTCCAGGCTCAAAGGTTAATGTTAAAGGTTTTCCATACGCTTTCGCGAAAGCGTTAAAACGCGTTCCCAATTTATCACCTAACTCTTCTATGTTGGTCTCAATATCACCAGTCTTGTAGGGTACTTTAAAACCACTACCAAAATCTATAAAATCTAAATTTGGAAAGTTTTTTGCTGTGTCAAAAAGAATTTCAGAAGCATATAAGAATACATCAATATCTAGGATATCACTTCCCGTGTGCATATGAATACCATTAATGTTCATATTGGTATTCTCGACAATACGTAAAATATGAGGTACTTGATGAATACTAATACCAAATTTACTATCAATATGTCCTACAGAAATATTAGTATTTCCTCCAGCCATCACATGCGGATTTATACGAATACATACTGGAATATTAGGATATTTGGTTCCAAATTGTTCAAGTATTGATAAATTGTCAATATTGATTTGAACCCCCATTTTTGACACAGATTCAATCTCTTCTAGAGAGACTCCATTAGGGGTAAAAATAATACGATCTGCTGGGCATCCAGATGCTAAACCAAGACGTACTTCTTGTATAGAAACAGTATCCAATCCTGCCCCTAAACCATGTATGTGTTGCAAGACAGAAATGTTGCTTAACGCCTTTACAGCATAGTTTAATCGTAATTGTTTGACCTTTTTAAAAGCAGAAGTCAAACGTTTATATTGCCTAGTAATAGTTTCGGCATTATACACATATACAGGACTGTCATGTTCCTGAACTACTCGTAAAAGATCTTTGTTTGTCATAACAACATTTTTTTGCCTACGAAATTAGTAGACTATTCTTAATGGACAATGCCTAAAACATAAAAAGTTCAACAAGAAGGTTAAAATTTAGGATTTCGATAACAATTATAAGCTTCTTTTGTAAATTTCATATAAAAACCACAAGAAATGATCGCTACATTGCCTATGTTTCCTCTTGAATTAGTTGCCTTTCCTGGAGAAGAGCTTCCGCTTCATATTTTTGAACTACGGTATCAACAACTACTAGAGGATTGTGAAGAAGAAAAAGTGACATTTGGAATACCTACTTATATTAATAAACGCCTTGAATATGGCACAGAGATGGAACTGCTAAAAGTTGTGAAGCGGTATCCCACAGGAGCAAGTGATATTATTTGTAAAGGAATTCGTGTTTTTAAATTGGTCGATTTTTATAATAGATTGGATGATAGATTATATGCTGGCGGTACCGTACAATTTTATAATGAGATCAAAGACGGTACTGAAGCATTAAGAAAACAATTCGTACAGTTACTTACCTCATTCTATAAAGAATTAGAGATACCAACTCCAGTGGTTGATCCGGAAACAATAACTTCGTATACATTATCTCATAAAATGGGACTTACTATAACACAAGAATATGAATTACTCCAAATCTCTTCAGAAAAAGAACGATATGAGTATTTGATTCAACACCTTACTATAGTATTACCAACCATACGATCTGTAAATAGGACAAAAGAAGTTATAAAAATGAATGGTCATTTTAAAAATTTTGATCCATTAGATTTTGAAAATCTCTAGGTC
This sequence comes from Dokdonia pacifica, assembly GCF_900188275.1. Classification (GTDB taxonomy): domain Bacteria; phylum Bacteroidota; class Bacteroidia; order Flavobacteriales; family Flavobacteriaceae; genus Dokdonia; species Dokdonia pacifica. The sequence goes on along the minus strand of NZ_FZNY01000005.1, from coordinate 125,184 downwards.
GTACCTAACTGACATATCCTATAAAATGTTCGTTTAAAAAAAAATATTTTTTTTGATGATCTATTTTTCTTTTTCTAGCGTATATTAAATACAACCCTTCCATATAGTTGCCAGTAAGCAACTTAATATTCATTTATTTACTTGTAAAATCGCTTTAAGGAAAAACCTTAAAAACAGTCTTTTTTATGGTTTTACCGTAAATTTTAATATAATTTATGTTAATTTTTTAAATAATCCTCATTGTTTTAGCATTTTGTTAGTATATTTATACCATTACTAATCAAAATATTTATCAAAATGAAGACAAATCTTAAATCAGTTTTTCTTTTAATGGCAGGAACGATGTTATTGTTCTCAAGTTGTGAACGTGACGAAGTTACTATTGAAGATGATGCAAATCTTGTAACTGAAGTTTCTGCAGCAGATATTGTAAACTCTGATGTCACCACTAGAGAGCCTGTTACCGACCAAAAAGTACTAGACCTTATCAATAATTTAGATATAGATGCTGGTGCTGTTACTAAAGGTGATTTCCATTTACCAGATGGAACTATTGAGCAACGTATTTATATCGGAGATGATATTGTTGTTACAGAGGCAGAATTAAATGCGATGCAAGCTATAGATGCACAAAGTCGTCAGTATCGTACATTTAATTTAGTAACTGGAAATAATCGTACTATTGATATTTTAGGGTACACAGGAAATGATCAGTTTGGACTTTCTAACAGAGGGCAAACGGCACTACAATGGGCTGTAAACAACTACAACCGTTTAAGTGGAGTAACATTACAGTTTAATTTAACGTATGGTACAAATTTTAACGCTGCAGATATGGTTGTATATGACAACTCTACTAATAATAGTGGTTCTGGAGGTGTAGCTGGATTCCCAACAAGCGCAGGACGTCCACATAAATTTATACAGATATATAATCTTGATGGATTCTCTACAAATGTAAATGAGCATGTAATTACTCATGAGATTGGACATGCAGTTGGTTTCCGTCACTCAGATTGGTTTGACCGTTTAAGCTGTCCAACCTCTTCTCAAGGAAATGAAGGATCTGGTTCTGATGGTGCTGTACATGTTGCAGGAACACCAACTGGAAGAGATGTAACTTCAGTAATGCAAGCTTGTTTTAGCTCTAGTGAAGACGGAGAGTTTAACAACAATGATATTACGGCACTTCGTAATATGTATTAAAAAAGTCAGTTTATTTTAAATTGAAATAATTTATTTAGTTTAAATGGAAACGCTTCCTGAAAAGGAAGCGTTTTTTTATACATTTTTTATTTCTTCGGTGCCATCTGCATGAGTAGCAAATCTCCCTTTTTCTCTATCGTGCGTATGATCATGACTAGGCCATGGCCAACCTCCAAACTCTGTTTGGCGATACTCTTGAATAGCTTCATTTATTTCCTCATAACTATTCATCACAAATGGCCCTTGTTTTGCCACAGGCTCTCCAATAGGTTTTCCTTGAATAAATAAGAAAGATCCAGTCTGATTACCATTTTGAAGTGTGATTTCTTCATCAGAAATAAGATCAAGTCCGTGTTCTTTTGGAATTTGATATCCTTCAGTTATTATTTCGTGACCTTCATAAAAATAGAGCGTTCTATTAAGTCCTGCTGCTCCTTTGGGAACAGACCATGTTGCATTAGACGCAAGTGTGACTAACCAAATCTCGACACCATTTTCTTTTTGAGCTGCCCAGCTATCTGGAGCAGGAGACAGTGCTTCTGTGCCTTGATAAGAACCTGCAATCACTTTCACACGGATATCATGACCTTCCTCATCTTGATGTGTCACAATAGGAATATCTTCATTCCATAACATTTTATAATGTGGTTCTACCATTTTACTAGCTCTAGGAAGATTTAGCCATAATTGAAATAGTAACAACGGATTTTCTCCCTCTTGATTTAATAATGGAAACATCTCACTATGTTGCACTCCTTTTCCAGCGGTCATCCATTGTACATCTCCTTCTCCAAAACGACCTGCCGCTCCTAAAGAATCGCTATGATCTGCGAGTCCTTTTTCTACAACGGTAATCGTTTCAAATCCTCTATGTGGATGTGCAGGAAAACCTGGAACCGTAGTGCCATGGTACATATTCCAACCATCTTTTCCGTGAAAATCCATGCCTATGTTACGTCCAGCAAGCGAAGCATCAGGACCTAAAGTTTCATTTCCTTTCGGGTAGTTGTCTAAATGATACGCACAAAATAAAAAGGGATCTTGTGTTTCCCATTGCGCACCTAATTGTCTAATCTTTTTTATTGCTTTCATATTCTTTTAAATTTCCGCGAAGGCGGAAATCTCATTTAATTCAATACCCACGAAGGTGAGTATCTCATGTTATTAGCTCTTGATATCATTCCTGTATACGCTTTCGCGAAAGCGTACCCATAAACACTCCAGATTAGTCGTATTTAGTATATCTTTTTTACAGTCTTAGTAGCGAGCTCCCTGGCTAATATTTGCAGAAGATTTTTGAATAAAATCACGTATATCTTCATTTGCCTGAATCAAATCTTCATTACGTAAATACATCATATGTCCGCTACGATATCCTTTAAAACTAAGGCGATCAGAAAGCTTTCCTGAAGCATTAAGTTGCCACATCACATACTTTGCATTAAAGTAGGTAGTTGCACCATCAAAATAACCACTTTGAATCATAACGTGTAGATTTTTATTAACCCCCATTGCTTCTCTTAAACTAGCTCCCGTATTGTTATTAGTACGATCCCAAGGACGCACAGGACCAAACATATTATAACTCAAATCTGTTTTAAGGTCAAGTTCTTGCTGATAATAATAATTAATAGCCGGTGTAAAGGCATGTAACCAAGCGGTGAGTTCGCTATTATAGTCCGGACGATCACCAGCCTCTTTTACGTCAAGTCCTTTATAACGTGAATCTAAACGACCTATGGTAAGTCCGTCGCGATCTCTCAAAAGATCTTTCCAGAAATACGCTTTAGGAACCTCTAAGTTATGTTGTCTTATGGTACGTTCTGACAATCCAGAATAATACGCCATTTTTTTGATTACTGCGTCTTTTCTAGCTGGATCTATAAATCCCGTATTAACCATTACAGGAAGTAACTCATTTACCGCATAGGCTTCACTTTCGGCAAGTACTTCTGTGAGATCTTTACTTTGTAAAGCTGGTGGTAAGGCTTTGTGGTACCATGCAGCAGCTGTAAAATAGGGAAGACGATTTGCCACTTCTACAGGACCATCAAATTCAAATCCAATTTCGGTAGGAGATACTAAAATTACTCCATTGATATACATCCATTTTCTGTTTTGAAGTGCAGCAGCAAGCCCAGAAACACGAGTTGTACCATAGCTTTCTCCAATAAGATATTTTGGCGAACGCCAACGATTTACTCTTGTAACGAATGTATTTACCCAGTCAGCGAGATATTTGATATCTGCATTTACTCCAAAGAACATTTTTTTGTCTGGCATCTTCCCATCCTTTCCAGGTAGCATACGACTATAGCCTGTATTTACAGGATTTACAAAAACAATATCGGCAACATCTAAAATAGAGTTTGGATTACTTTTTATGCCATAAGGTTGTACAGGAAACCCTTCATCATCTATTTTTAAAATGCGAGGACCTGTATATGCAATATGCATCCATACCGAAGCAGATCCTGGACCCCCATTAAAAGAGATCACTAAAGGCCTGTTTTCATCATTCTTGATATCGCTACGTTTGTAATAGGTATACAATAGTGAAGCTACAGGATTTCCTTCGTCATCCCATACAGGTTGAAAACCTGCCGTAGCACTATAAGGAATTGTTTTTCCTTTGATGGTTGTTGTGTGATTAGTGACCACCGTTTCATCTACTGGAACGCGCACTTGTTGTGACATCATTTCTTTAGACATCATCTTGTCTTGTGCATAGGACGTCATGCATAAAAGACTAACTAATACAAATAAGGATAGTGTTTTCTTCATGGTTATTTATTTTTCAACTCCGCGAAGACGGAGGTCTTGTTATTGCTTTCGCGAAAGCAGAATCTCATTATTATATGGTTATTCTAAAATAGAGTATTATTCTATTTTAGATTAGTACTCTATTTTTATAGTTATAAAATTGGACTTCGATACTATTTTCTTTCTGCCTTTCGGCGAAATAAAATCACTCAGTCTCCTACATCATGGTATTTTTTTATTTTTCCAACATATTTAACTAAAATCATTAATCTCAATGATCTGTAATCCTACGAATCTAAAGATTGATTTTCCTTGCATTTCAAGTATAGTTCCTTCTTTTAATCCATTAGGTAAATCAATAGCTAGCGTTCCAGTATAATCAATATCAATTGTTATAATACCATTCTCTTGTATAGTATTTATTATTTTTTGCTCTCTATTACTGAAATATGATGTTGCTTTTTCTGCTTGTGCTTTAAATTCATCAATTCCATTTGTAACTAAGTCAACAACCTCATTAGTACTATTTTTAAATGTAACATTTGGAGACAGGTTCTTTAGCATTCCTTCCACATCAAAACTGTTATATGCAGTCATATAACTTTTGATAACCTCTAGTTTTTGTTTATCTACATTACTCATGTCTCACTATTTTATGATGATTCAGAAATACGTATTGCATTATTTTAAGTTCAAGTTTTAAAAGCTAACACTAATAGCCAATAGCTATTTTTCACACCTCCCTCAATCTCTAACTTCGGCTAGGCTCAGTGCAGCGCCTTCTTAGGAGAGAAGTTTTTTACTTCATGATTCGTACTTCAAACCTTGTACTTCCTCCTTTTACTGATGCTTTTAGCATTATAATAACGGAAGATTCAAAACTGATTTGTACCAAAAGCTACAAATCATATATTTTTTATAGTAACGGAAGATTATAATGATTTTGTAGAAAAAATTACAAAATCATTATAATACACCACCACCGGGGATGCTATTTGAACTTTTTTCATTTCAACCTTCGTACTTCCAACTTCGTCGTTCGTACTTTTACTGATGCCTTTAACTTTATAGTAACGGAAGATTCAAAACTGATTTGTACCAAAAGCTACAAATCATTTTGAATACACCACCACCGGGGATGCTATTTGAACTTTTTTCATTTCAACCTTCGTACTTCCAACTTCGTCATTCGTACCTTTACTGATGCCTTTAACTTTATAGTAACGGAAGATTCAAAACTGATTTGTACCAAAAGCTACAAATCATTTTGAATACACCACCACCATGGATGCTATTTGAACTTTTTCATTTCAACCTTCGTACTTCCAACTTCGTCGTTCGTACTTTTACTGATGCCCTACATGACATCCGCACCCAGGAATAGTAAAGCTATTACTCTGCTCATGCCAAGGGAATGCTTCGCTTTGCTTGGTATTTTCCCACCAGAATTCTCCACGATTCTTTGCGGTATTTCCCACTTCATTCATCGTTGATGTGTCATATAAACGACCATTCACCATCGTATGCGTTACCTGTTCTGTATCTCTAATATTTTCAAGAGGATTCCCATCAATGATGATCAAATCGGCAAGTTTACCTACTTTCAGCGAACCAATTTCATCACCAGCGCCGATATACTCAGCACCGTTAATTGTAGCGGCTTGTAATGCTTGTAAATTGGTCATTCCACCTTGTTGTAACATCCAAGTTTCCCAATGCGCTCCCAATCCTTGTAATTGACCATGTGCTCCCATATTCACTTTCACACCTTTATTAGCTAAAGCCGTTACCGTTTCAGACGTTAAGATATGACCGTTTTTATATTCCTCATCAGGAATCATCGTACGGTGACGCGCTCTTGAATCTACCAACGTACGCGGTGTATATTTTAAAAGCTTTTCATTCTCCCACACCTGATCATTTTGATAGAAATAGAATTCTCCATTTACACCACCATAATTTACAATCAGTGTAGGAGTGTATCCGGTATTACTTGCACTCCATAATTCCAATACGTCTTTATACACAGGCGCTACAGGAATATTATGTTCTACCCCTGTATGTCCGTCCATAATCATAGTCATATTGGTATAGAATGTAGATCCACCTTCCGGTACTACATTAATTCCTAATTCGCGAGCCGCTTGCATTACTTGTTGACGTTGCTCACGTCGTGGTTGATTGTAACTCTTTACTGATTTTGCGCCAAAAGCTTTCGTACGACGTATTGCCGATCGGGCATCGTCTATATTATTAATTACAGCTTTAAAATCACCATCAGCTCCATAGAGGATAAAACCCGTAGAGTAGAGGCGAGGCCCTACCATATCCCCGCTTTTTAATAATTCACTTAGCGTGAAAATAGTCTCTGTATTCGCACTTGGGTCATGTGAGGTTGTCACTCCAAACGCAAGATTAGCATAAAATGGCCAATGTTTTTGAGAAGGTAATCCATAACGGAAAGCACCTACGTGTGCATGCGCATCTACCATTCCTGGCATGATGGTTTTTCCAGAGACATCAATTGTTTTTGCACCTGTAGGAATCGTTACATTCTGACCAATGGCTGTGATTTTATTATCTGTAATGACAATCGTTCCGTTTTCAATCACTTCATCTCCTTCCATGGTGATAATACGTGCATTTGTAAATGCAGTAACACCAGAAGGTTTATCTGTTTTCGCTTTAAGCGAAATAGGAATTCCCGTCACATCCATTTCGGGTACTTTCTCTGGTGATCCCGGTAGGAATGTAAATCTGTTTTTGAGTTCGTTAGAGAAATACTGATCCCCTAAAGTCCACATTACTTTCTGGCTGTTTGGTGACCAATGCAAGTTGATTCCTGCATCTTTTGCAATTTGAGATACCGGAACATATTTTGAATTGTTATCCAAATCAATTTTCTGTCCATTCATCACTAAAGGCGCAACAAAAGCCTTGTGAAGATTGGTATAGGCAATCCATTTGTTATCTGGACTCGGCACTAATCTGTTGGCATATTTTGATGTTACGTGTGTACGCTCATCTTTTCCTTCAAGATTTACAGAAATCAAACTCTTGGTAAGATTTCCAAAATAGGTACCTCCTGTCTGTAAAAAGATACGCTTCCCATCAGCACTGTACATAGGGTATTCTCCGTTTTGCGTAATGAGTTTCGGCTGTTGTCCTTGCGTCAAGGTATAAATTCCTGGTTTTTTAGCAAATGCCAATCCTTGATCTGTGTTGCGTGACTCTTTACGATAGATGATGGTATTATACGCTTTCGCGAAAGCGGGAGTCCTATAAATCCCTTTTTCTGTCGTAAGCTTCTGTGAGGTCCCACCATTGATAGAAATCGTGCGGATGCTTCCGTAGTTTTCATCATTCCACGTTACATAAATTAATCGTTGTCCATCTGCCGAAAAAGAAGGCTCAAACTCAAAATCGTCGTTTTGAGTCGTGATACGTTGTGGTGTTCCATTCGGTAAGGCTTTTTTGTATAATTTCCCAAGCGCACTAAACACTACTGTTTTTCCATCAGGAGACGTAGTGGCATGTCTGATCACTTTCACATCAAATTCCTCAGGAGCAACAGGTGATTTAAAATGCACCGTTTCTGCAATTTGAAGTGTTACATCTGCTGTAAATGGAATTACGTTATGATTGTAGTTTTTGATATTTACTTTATTGATTTTTCCACCTGACCAGAACACGAGTTCTTCGTTATTAGGCATCCAATCAAAATTGGGATACACGCCAAAAATCGCCCAAGCCTCCTGCTGATCTTTATTTAAAGCATCATACACAGGCCATTCTTCACCAGTAGTTAAATCATGAATATACAATACCGATTTGGTACGAACACGCTTGATGAATGCTAATAACTTCCCATCTGGTGATACGGTAGGGCGCGCAGCACCTCCCGGACCATTGGTGAGGGTTTGGATTTTCCCATCCTCAAAATGATAGCGTTGAATCACATAAATCTGCTTGTTTGGATCTTTGTTGTATTGGAAGAATCCGCCTGGATACACATCTTCACTATAGTATAAATATTTCCCATCAGGAGATACGGAAGGTTCATTCACATCCTGCTGATCGTTTTTACGTTTGGTGAGTTGTAAACCACTACCACCTGTATGATGATATTGCCACATCTCTCCAGCACCGAGTGAGCGTCCAGAGGTAAAATGTTTACGTGCAATGAGATATTGTCCATCGGCTGTCCAAGTGGCATTATTTAGGAGTCGAAATTTTTCTTTAGTGACTTGTTTGGCATTACTACCATCTGCATCCATCATCCAAATATTATCACCACCACCAGCATCACTTGTAAAAGAGATTTTCGTTCCGTCTGGAGAGAATCGAGGTTGAACTTCAAAGGGAATTCCTGTACGGAGTGCTTTGGCATTTCCTCCTGTAATAGGCATGGTATAAATATCTCCCATGAGGTCAAACACAATGGTTTTTCCATCAGGACTGACATCTAGATTCATCCAAGTCCCTTCATCTGTAGTAAAGGAATGGGGTTTGTAGTTAAAACCAGCTCCGGGATTGGCGACATCCCATTTGGCTTCTTTTTCGTCTTTATCTTTTTTGTTTTTCTTCTTTTTCTTTTGGGCCGTTGCCGGAATGGCAAGTGCTAACGCAATACATGCAATGATGAGTTTTTTGGTCATTATGGTTGCTTTACTTGAGATACAAATCCCTCATTCCTATTTCTCCCAAAGGAAGAAATGATGGATGGTATTTCATTTTTTTAATTAGGAACTACTAGGTTTCTAAGGTACGGAATTGGGTAGGGTAGGAATGTTAAAGAGGTGTTAAGGGGATTTGTGCTATGATCTTTAAAAAGATGCAGTTTTTTGAATGTCACCCTGAGCTTGTCGAAGGGCTCTTATAACTAAAAAGTATAAAACTTCGACAGGCTCAGTTTGACAAACGAATACATAATACGTCAAGCTGAACTTGCATGTATTGTACTTGTTTCAAATTCTTATAATGCTGATAAATAGTAGAATGCGATTCTGAAATAAATTCAGAATGACAAAAGAACCGTCATTTCGACAGAGCGAGGAACGAGTGACGAGAAATCACATAACAGTAAGTTCTTAGAAGTGGAAATTGAATAGAGCCACTTGTGGGATTTCTCGACGCTACGCTTTGTCGAAATGACTTGACATGCTCAGTTTAATAAACGAATCTTACGTCAAGCTGAACTGGCTTTAGCTTCTCATGACACTGATAAACAACAGGTGCGATTCTGAAATAAATTCAGAATGTCATAAACTACTTCCCAGCGCCTTCTATCCTCTCTAGTAATAAGGTTGCTTTTGCGATATATCCAAAATCACTCGCAGTACTTTTTTTAGCATCTTCTAGACATCGTGTTGCGTATGCTTTTGCTGTTTTAGTATCGTTAAGTTGTAGTGCCAATTCAGCTCTATAGTACACATACCAAAACGCACCCGGACGCAATTCGATGGCTTTATCAAACCAGGTAACGGCTTTATCTAGATCTTTTCCTTTAAGATAATAAAACTGCGCAGCATCAAAATATGTAGCCGCTGTAATCTCGCCTGTAGCGTTAGTGATTTTGGCTTCTATTTCTGAAAAAATGGCTTTGTCAGAATCGACATATACAGGGATTTTTACTTTTGTATTTTCCCATGCAATGATCAAATCACCACCATTGGTATTGAAGTTTTCAAAATGGATGGTAAAAGTTTCCAAGGTATCTTCTAAAGAAATAGAAGGAACTTTAAAACGTACCAAATCTTCCGATGTATCATATCCACCAGCACCCCAACGTTTACTATTGTTACTTAAAATGATCGTCCATTCTTTATCTGTAGGAACACTATACAATCCATAAGTACCTGCAGGAACTGGATGGCCAGCAAACGTAACACCAGTATCTACTGTAATCTTTGTAGAGGCATTAGCACCTGTACGCCATAGTTTGTTATATGGAATTAATCCGCCAAATATGGTTCTTCCTTGTTTGTTTGGTTGCCCGTATTCTAGGGTGAAATTAGCCAATCCTACCTGCTGTTTGGTCACAATTTTGGGACTTAAACTTGGTTTTGTGATTTGCGCAGTACTGGTCATTGATACAACACATAGTATGCTGCATACAAGAGTTTTGATGGTATTCATGAGTGTTTTTTTAAAGAATAGACAAATTCATTAATCTTCGGAGATGGTGTATACAACCCCATTTTTGATGGTATGTCGTATACTTTGTGTATTCCTAATGTTTTCTAACGGATTTTTTTCCAATATCACCAAATCGGCTTTATTACCTATGGCAATGCCATAGCCTTCTTTTTGTAAAAATTGGCTTCCGTTATACCCTGAAGTCTGTAAGGCTTGTAGCGGAGTTAAGCCCGCTTCAACTAACTGTTCTAGCTCTTTATGCAGTGATGGCCCAGGATAGGTATAGGAATTAAAAGCACCACAATCAGAGCCCGCCAAGAGTTGCACCCCGGCATCGTGTAAGGATTTCGTGAGTTGGATAAAGAATATTTGCAATTCTTTTCTATCTTTTTTCGCTTTCGCGGAAGCGTTTATAGCCCTTTTATTACGGCCTTCATAGGTTTTAATAAACGCATCTTCCAAATGGGAAAGGTAAGCATCTTGTGAATGATCTACTTCATCCAAATAACTCAATACATCACCAATATGCAGTGTAGGCGTAACGAAGGTATTGCTTGCTTTTAGACGTGCAAATGTTTGCTGTGCAGTGGTTTCATCATAAGTCGCGATGAGCTGCTCCATACTTCCCCAAAAACCAAGCGTGCCATCAATAATCTGTTGGGTGATTTCTGCTTCCTGAGAAGAGCAACCTTTTAAGACATAATATAAATGCTCAATATTATCCAATCCAGCATCAATAGCCTCCTGTAATTCGACGGTAAATGGCATATGTCCCGAAGTGATCATATCACGAGTTTCTGCTGTTTTGATAATATCCAGGTATTGCTTTCGCGAAAGCGTACTATCATAAATCTTCACATAATCTGTGTTTAGGGATTGCAAGGAGTCTAATGCGTTTGTAATACTTTCTTGAGAATCTACAGGAAGTGAACCTTCCCAACGGGCATTGGGACCGTCTAATTTAGGACCTGATGTATAAATGGTAGGACCCATGCGATGGTTGTTTTGAATTTCTTGATTCCATTGTTGTACTTGTGGTGTGAGATCACCACCCGCATCGCGTACCGTTGTAATACCATACTTAATATACTGTTCTAAGAATTTCTCATTTTGAGAAATGAGTTGTTCGCCTCCGCGAAAATGTACGTGGTTATCCCAAAAGCCAGGTACTACATAATTGCCTTTAACATTCATGTGTTTTAAAGCAATATAATTAGATTTCATCTCAGGTGTAGTTTCTACAATTACTCCTTTATTGATATAGAGTGTTTGTTTTGTAATATCACCTGATTCAATATCAATGATATTTGCATTTGATATGACAAGATCAAACGGCTCTTTTGGTGATTCCTTTTTACAACCTATACACATACATAGTGTTGTAATTAGAGTCATTTTATATAGGGCTCTCATGGCGTTGATTGTTTATATACTTTTCCGTTTTTCATAACAAAGGTGACATTTCTCATTACGGTAATATCTTTGGTAGGATCACCAGTAACGGCGATGAGATCTGCCCAGAAGCCCTCTTTAATCGTTCCTAGTTTATCTAAGTGGAATACGTTTGCATTGATAGAGGTTGCGGCTTTTAAGGTTTGTAGGGGCGTCATTCCATACTCGACCATGAGTTCTAACTCGCGGTAGTTTTCTCCGTGGGTATATACACCTACGTCTCCACCAAAACCAATAATAACTCCAGATTGTAATGCGAGTGCAAATGTTTTTTTCTTGGTACGAATGCGATCTGGATCTGGATCAATGCCTTTTCGCCACCCTTTGTATCGAGAAATGGCATCTCCAGCGGCAAGTGTAGGGTAGAAGGCGACTCCTTTTTCTTTCATGAGTTTGAAAGTTTCTAAGGTACCTCCATCTCCATGCTCAATCGTTTCTACACCTGCAAGAATCGCTCTTTTCATTCCTTCTGGTGTACCTGCATGTGCTACGGCATATCTTCCAGCACTTTCTGTAGCTGCAATCATGGCGTCTAACTCTTCTTGTAAAAAAGTAGCTTGCGAGGGTTCTCCAGATCGCCAACGATAGTCGGCATAAATTTTTATAAAGTCAGCACCATTGCCTATTTGTCTACGAACGGCTTTGATAACTTCGGTGGTGCCACTAGCTGATTCGGCACCTAATGGAACGGTAACCCCTTCGTGAAACCCTTTGGGGCCATAGGCTCCAGTTGCAACAATAGCAGGTCCTGCAACAAGTAAACGAGGGCCAGGAATAACACCTTCATCAATCATTTTCTTTAGGTAAACATCACTATATCCAGCACCTTCAGAACCTAAATCTCGCATGGTTGTTACACCTGCTAATAAGGAATTTTCAGCATGAACAGTAGCTCGTATCGCTCTTTCTGTATGGGATTCTTTGAGTACTTGGTCATTCCAGTTGGTCTCATTATAAGGATGTAGTAAAAGATGTGAATGTCCTTCTATAAGTCCAGGCATGAGTGTCATGCCTTCTAGTGGAATTCTAAAATAACGATCTGTTTCAGGAGTTGAAACACCTGTATAGGTAATAATACTATCTGTTACGACCACGACCCAATCTTTATGGAGGGTTTCTCCATCAAAAACAGCATCTGGTTGTAAGGTGGTTTGTGCGTAAAGTTGTGTGAGGTATAACGTGAATAGTAAAAAACCTATTTTTTTCATAGCTGGTATTCGTTTTGTGTACGCTTTCGTACTTCGACTAAGTTCAGTATAAACTTCGGCTGTGCCGAAAGCGGAAATCTCATTTATTATTATCTCAATTTTTATTAAGTAGTTATTTCTTTTTTCGCCCCCAAACCCCGTCACGAGATTTCTCATTTGCTTCACAGAGGCGAATAATTTCTTGTATTCTTTTTTGTTGTGTTTCTTCTCGTTTTGCTTGATTTAACCAGTATAAATAACTTTTGCGATAGCTTGGTGCAAAGTTTTGATAATTTTCAAAAGCAACAGAGTTTTGATCGAAAGCCTTTTGTAAATTTTCTGGAATGATGCCATTTTCTGGACCATCTAATGTTGTCCATGAGCCATTTTTTTTTGCTTCAGTGATCACTTTTTTTCCACTTTCATGAATGAGTCCTTGTTTTTTGAGATCTATGATATAGGTTTTATTGAGCTTACTCCAGACACTTTTTGGTTTACGAGGGCAGAAGTATTGCCTTCTTTTTCCATCTCCTAGACTTTTAACAGTACTATCAATCCAGCCATAGCATAGGGCTACTTTGACAGCTTCTTCCCAGCGCATGCTAGGGACTTTTGTATCTACTTTATAAAAGATTAAGTAAATGCCACCATAATTTGCATAGTTTTCATGCAACCATTCTCGCCATTCTATATCCCGTGGAAAATATAATTCAGGAATTGTATTCATATCATTTTAATTTGAAAATCCTTTTTCCCATTCACTTCCTTTAAGGGTGCTACTATAGACCCATTTTTGTCCAAATGTCCATATTCCCATGGTGAAATCTTCTTTTATATCTGATGCGTCAACTCGCCATTCTTCATTGTGATTTGGAGCGCCAAGTAATGCGATGGCGCTATCATGCAATCCTTCCATAGAAGCGTAGGTAATAATAATTTGATAGAGTAGTGGACGTTCTGATTTTGTAAACAGGTAGGTGTATGAAACAATAGTATCAGTTGTAGAGGGTTCAGAGGCTTCTATTTTAAAAGCTGAAGTAGTATCCAGTGTTAGTGTTTCTTTCTTTTTTCTTTTTAATTTTTCTAATGGCATTCCTAAATAGACTCCTCTCTTTTTGAGTTCTTTGGGAAAATATTGTTGTTGTTTGCCTTTAGAAATAGTAAGAGAAGAAGATTCGTTTGGTATGTATAAAAAGGTAAACAGCCCTAACCATATTAAAAATAAATGCTTCATAATCAGATTTCAATATACATAAAAATACACCATCATAATCTGGGTTAAATAAAAAGGCCTCAACACTACTTTTGTATTAAGGCCTTTTCTATTTGTTTATGGTTTATGAATTACATAATAATTCCTCCACAGCTTATGCGTTTTCCGGCAGCTCCACTAGGCTGTGATGTTAAATCATCTGTTCCTTGGTGTACAATAATCGCTTTTCCAATAATGTCTTTCTTTTCATCACCACATCCGATACACCACTCATCTGTAGAAAATGTTTTTTGACCATTTCCATTTGCATCTGCTTCAAAGTTTCCAATATCTCCTTTGTGATATCCTTCTGCTGCTCCCCATGCTCCATGTGGTTGTGCTGTAGGATTCCAGTGCCCTCCTGTTGATTTTCCATCATCAGATGAACAATCTGCTTTAGCGTGAATATGAATAGCGTGGGTACCTTCTGATAAGCCGTGTATAGCAGCAATCATTTTTACAGTACCATTAGATTCTTCAAAAAGAACGCTTCCAGTAGCTTTACTATCACTTTTAGATTCTAAAGCTAATTTTAATTTCTTTACTTCAACTTCTTCCTCAACCTTTTTTACTTCTTTTTCAACTTCTTTCACTACCTCTTTTTCGGTAGTTTTAGTATCATTTTTACAGCTTGCAAATAAAGCCATAGCGATCATAGCAGTAGCTATATATTTTGTTTTCATGCGATTTTTTTTGAAATTAATGGTTCGGTTAAAAAATAGACTCTAATATACAGGTTTTTCTATTGATCCCAAAGGATCATATTAGATAGGTTTGATTAATTCTCGCGGGTCAGTAATTCCTCGTTTTAAGTTTTCAAAAATTACTAATGCCTTATCTACTTGTGTTTGTTCTGTTTTAAAACGCTTTACATAATAGATAAGTCCTCTTTTTCTTCCATCAGTAAGGTTCTTAAAATAGGATAAACCTTCTGGGTCACTTTCCATTACTGCTTTCATAGCTTCAGGAATTTCAACACCGTATTCTGTAGTATTTTCAACAAGTTGAAATTCAAAAAAATCTGTTGGAAAGACTCCTAATTCTTTTTGATAGCGTTTCCCAAAACTAATAAGGTATTGTCCTTGGTATTTATGTATGGCTCCATGAAAGTCAATACTATGATCTTTGAAAAATGCTTTCACCTGTACTCGTTTTTGACCAGCTTCTAAGAATACTATGGCATGTTCTTCTGGAATAGAAACCCCATGAGTTCCTGAAATGTGTACTGGGAATTTCGGAGTTTTAGTGGCCATAACGATTACTTACATTTCACTTCCAAAGAAGATTGCATTCATGAGCAGTTTATTAGTTCCATACCAAAAGGCTCTAAAATTGGTATTATCCGTAAATAAGATAATCTCTCCTCTTCCTGATCCTTGATGTACAAATGGTCTTGTTTCAGAAATTGCTTTTAAGTTGATTTTACTGATATATCCAGATTGCAATGGGTTTTTAGTATACTGAATTGGATTTCTGTAGCTCGTAGAATCTGGTTTTATAAAAATGGTTGTATTTCTAAACATAGAAATGCGATCATCTTCATATCCAAAATTTACAGGATGTGAACGATCTTGCTTTGCTTCAAAAATAGCACCTCCTATTACTTGCGCTCCATTAAAATCACCGCGTTGTTCAAAACTGATATTATTTGCAGGATTTTTAGTTTTTTCAAAACTAATGTTAAGCATTTTGTTTCTTTCTAACCAGTTTGCTGCATTACGATATCCTATAAGTGTACCACCATTTCTTACCCAAGTTTTTAGTTTTTCAGTTTTTGGTTTATCTAATGAGTTACCGTAAGATGCTGGTACAATGATGTCTGTATAACGACTTAAGTCTGCTCTATTTAGATTATCTACATCAAGTTTGGTGATTTTCATATCATAACGCGTGTCAAATAGGTGCCATATTTCTCCAGCATCATATGGATTCATTCTTCCACTTACTAAGATGGCTACTTTTGCAGGTTCTAAAGCTCTAAACTGGTTACTTCCTAAATCAATTCCTTCTGTAAGACCTGTTCCAACGGCAGTAATATCTACAGCAGTTTCTTTAGAAACATCACTTAAGAAAGCTGCAAGTTCTTGGGCATTCATTTTTTGATTTTGTACTGGAATTAGGATGGTACCGTAATCATATGAATTACCTTCTAAGCTAAATTGTTTCATACCTACTTTAGCACGTAACCCTGCATTTAGAATCTTGTTAAGTGCTTTTGGAGTATAGTATTCATGCCATTCCATTAAATACCCATACGTACTTCTGCTTACTGCATTTGGAGTACGCTTTTGCAATTCTTGAATGGCAGGTCCTGCATTAGAAGTAGACGCATTTTCAGTAATATTTAGTCCAAATGCTAGCGGAAATGACCAAGCAGAGATATCATAAAATAAACTGTCTTGAAACTTTGTTCGTTTTTCAAACATTGCTTTGATTAGCCTGCTCTGACGTTGGTTTTTTGGCACGATGTAACTGTAGCCTTTTTTGTATTCTTTTCCGCTTTCGCGAAAGCTATTACTCACTTCATGAATTTCAACTTTGTGTCTTTTCAATATTTCTGCAAGGTGGTAGGCACTAGCGGCATCTTTTTCACTTCCAAATGCATATGCTCCTCCTTTAGATTCGCTTCGCGCTTTATTAAAGAAATCTTTTTGATAGTCTAATAATTCTGTACGCATTCCTTGAGCAGCTTCTAGTGTAGATAGAATAGCTGTAAATTGATTTCTAATGGTAAATGGGAACTCTAATAAACCATTATCAGTTTCTTGTGCATGACCTCTAGAACTTGCTTGTTCAAACAAAATTCCAATACCTCCATTGATATCTGGAAAGGTAGAACCTTTACCATAGTAAAAGTCATCAAAACTCTCTTCTGTATAATACAGACTTCCTATTTTGTCTAATGCTTTTGCATGATAGTTTCCAATCTTTTTTGTGAGTTCTTGATTCAATTTTGGTGTTAGTGGGTGTGTGCGTGATTGTATTCCTGGCTGAAAAAAGAAAGTAGCATTACTTCCCATTTCGTGATGATCTGTTAAGATATTAGGATACCAATGATGAAATGTTTTAATACGTGCTCTAGATTCTGGTAACTGTACAGGTAACCAATCACGATTCATGTCAAACCAATAGTGATTGGTACGGCCTCCAGGCCAAACCTCACTATATTCACGGTCTTGAGGGTCTGCATTGATATTGATACTCTTATTTGTATTTGCCCAATAGGCAAAACGCTGTAAGCCATCAGGATTAAATGACGGATCAAATAATATGACAGTATTTTCTAGTAAGGCATCTATTTTTGCTCCTTGCGCTGCAGCCAAATAGTAAGCAGCAACTAAACCAGCGTTTGCACCAGATGGTTCATTACCATGTATAGATAGACCTTGATATACTACAATAGGCATATTTGAAGTACTGAGTGATGCACTTCCGCTTTCCGTAAGTTTTACATGTTCTTTACGTATATCTTCAATACGGTTATGATTAGCAGGTGATGTAATGGTAAGTAATAAAATAGGTCTTCCTTCAAAGGTTGTTCCTCTGTTTTCTATAGTAATACGATCACTAGCAGCTGCTAATGTGCGCATATATTCAGATAATTTGTCATGACTTACATGCCATTCTCCAGGTACAAATCCAATCACGCTTTCTGGTGTAGGAATTGCTTTGTTATATGAAACATCTTGTGGTAAATAGTAAGACATATCTACTTTGCCAGTTTGAGCAAAGGATGAAGTAATTGTTAAAAAAAGAAAAACGTAAAGTAAACGCATGACGTATTTGGTTTGTTATTAGTGAGTTATCTGTTTGGTTTATTCCAGAGACGTTAAAAATAAGCTAAAATTTCCTGTGTATACTAAAGTTTAGAATGCTTTTAACAAGTATATTATCAATAAAAAAGATATTGACACTTTTAAATAAAAAAGCTCATCAATTTCTGATGAGCTTTTCATTTTATACATTAAGAGATATCTATTATATATCTTCAAAATTTACATTAGTAAAGCTTTCTGCATTAGGCGCATCTGCTTCATCTGTAGTTCCGTCATTATCTTCTACTGCTTCGGGACGTTGATAATTAGTCTGATGACGATCACTTATAACTTCTTCTCCTTTTTCTTGAAGAATGTAGGTAGTCATCTCCTCTAAAATATCTGTAAATCCAGAAAAATCTTCTTTGTAAAGATAAATTTTGTGTTTTTTGAAGTGAAATGAACCATCATCATTTGTAAACTTCTTACTTTCAGTAATGGTTAAGTAATAGTCTCCTGCTTTTGTAGAGCGCACATCAAAAAAATATGTTCTTCTACCAGCTCTTAATACTTTTGAGAAAATTTCTTCATTATCCCTCGAATCATAATCACCCATAGTCAATTTGTAGTTTTAGTTTTTAGTAATTCCTAGCTCAAAAATGATAAAAAAAAGAATGTCGCCCAATTTTTTTTTACATTTCTTTCTCATCTAGCTGTTTTAAATATAATTCTTTATAATATCCTTCTTCTTTTATAAGCTGATTATGAGTGCCTTGTTGCGTTATTTGTCCTTCATTAAGAATTATAATTTGATCTGCATTTTTTGCAGATGAAATTCTATGACTTACAATTATCGTGGTTGTATTTTTACTTGTTTGATCAAGATTTTCTAAAATTTGCTCTTCAGTTTCTGTATCTACAGCACTTAATGAATCGTCTAATAAAATTAATTTTGGCTTACTTATGAGTGCTCTAGCAATAGATACTCGTTGTTTTTGACCACCAGATAATGTAATCCCTCTTTCTCCTAAAATAGTATCATATCCTTCTTTAAATTCGGCGATGTTTTGATGTACTACAGCAGCCTTTGCATAAGAAATTACTTCTTCATCGGTAGCATTTGGAGCTCCAAATTTGATATTTTCTTTAATACTGTCGGAAAATAAAAAAGCATCCTGCGGTACATATCCTATAGATGCACGCAAATTATCTAGATTAAGATCTTGAATAGGGGTATTGTCAATACGAATTTCTCCAGATGTCACTTCATACAATCTTCCAATAAGCTCAAGAATAGTAGATTTTCCAGAACCTGTACGTCCTATAATAGCTAGTGTTTGCCCTTTTTGAATAGAGAAAGATACATTTTTAAGCGCTGTAATATTCGTATCTTCATACGTGAAACTTACATTGTCAAATGTAATCTCTCCTTGAATAGGGGTTTTCGTCTCTATAGTATTTTGAATTTCAGGCTCAATCTTCAAAAATTCATTTATTCTTATTTGCGATGCTTCTGCCGCTTTGATAATAGATGTAACCCATCCTACAGTTGCTACTGGCCATGTAAGCATATTTACAAACATGATAAACTCTATTAATGTTTCAAGTTTTATTTGATCATTGATATATTGATTTCCTCCAATGTAGATTACCAATAGGTTACTAGAACCAATTAATCCGATCATTAAAGGGAAGAAGAATGCCTGTACTTTTACTAAATCTAAGTTTTTATTTTTACTATCGTCACTTAGTTTTGTAAATCCTTGCTGGGTGTATCCTTCTAAAGTGTAGGCTTTAATCACGGATATGCCGCTAAAAGATTCTTGTGTAAATGTGGTGAGTTTTGATAAATATTCTTGAACAATGGTACTCCTTTTATGAATCTCCCTACTTAATTTATAAATCGCAATAGATAATATTGGTAATGGAATAAGGGTATATAGCGTCAAACTAGTGGCTGTAGTATACATATAAGGTATCACTGTGGCAAAAAGCACTAAGGCAGTAAGCATATACATAATAGCAGGTCCTATGTACATACGAACCTTTCCTACATCTTCACTGATCCGATTCATTAAATCTCCAGTTCTATTTTTTTTATAGAACCCTAACGATAATCTTTGGTATTGTGCATATATATCATCTTTCAAATCTGCTTCAATATATCGAGAAACAACAATGATAAGTTGTCGCATTAAGAAAGTAAAAAAACCAGAAAGAAAAACAGCACCTAATAATAAGAGTAAATAGTATTGAAGATCATTTTCAAATTGAGTAGTTGTAATCTCAGTTTTTAGGTATGCTTCAATCACTTTTACAGATTTCCCAACAAGTGTGACTACTGTAACTGCAAAAAAACGAGCAGCAATGATGGTAAAAATACCAATAATAAGCCTCCATTTATAACGTAAAAAGTAGTGGTTTAAAGATTTAAGGGCTTTCATGTATGGATAGGCTATACTTATTTTATTAACAAATTCTCATTTTAACGTCAATTTTGCATTAACAAATTGAACTATTCGTTATTTTTGCACGATCTTTTTAGTAAAAAGATAAAATATTCATTTTATACATATAGTTATGACTGCAGATATACTTACACCTCAAGAACTAAAAAAAGCAGATCCAGTGTTTGGACAGCTTTCTTTCAATGATCACGAACAAATTGTTTTTTGCAATGACAAAGATACAGGTTTAAAAGCAATCATTGGGATTCATAATACAGTTCTAGGACCTGCTCTTGGAGGTACACGTATGTGGAATTATGCAACTGAGTGGGATGCTCTTAATGACGTACTTCGTCTCTCTAGAGGAATGTCTTTTAAAAGTGCTATTACAGGCCTTAACTTAGGAGGTGGAAAAGCAGTTATTATAGGAGATGCTAAAACTCAAAAAACACCAGAACTAATGAAGCGTTTTGGAGAGTTTGTACATTCTCTTAGTGGAAAATATATTACTGCAGAAGATGTAGGAATGGAAACAGCAGATATGGATCTAGTACGTGAAGTAACTCCTTATGTAACTGGAATTTCTGAGAGTAAAGGAGGCGCTGGAAATCCATCACCTATAACAGCCTATGGAGTTTTTATGGGGATGAAAGCTGCTTCAAAATATGCTTATGGATCAGATAATCTAGAAGGACGTACGGTGCTTGTACAAGGTATTGGGCATGTAGGAGAAGTACTTGTAGAGCATATCACTAATGAAGGAGGAAAAGTAATTATAAGTGATATTAATGAAGCACGTTTAGAAGAAGTAAGTGCTAAATATGGAGCAGAAATTTATAGAGGAGATGATGTTTATAATACCCCAGTAGATATCTATGCGCCATGTGCACTAGGAGCTACTATTAATGATCATACAATCCAAAAATTACAAGCAAAAGTTATTGCGGGAGCAGCAAACAACCAACTTGCAGATGAAAATCTTCACGGTGCTTTATTACAGAAACAAGGCATTGTATATGCTCCAGATTTCTTAATTAATGCAGGAGGTATTATTAATGTATATGCAGAGCTTGAAAATTACGGTAAACAAGAGATCATGCGTAAGACAGAAAATATTTATGATACTACATTAGAAATCTTGCGTACTGCCGAAACTAGTCACATTACAACACATCAAGCTGCACTTAAAATTGCAGTAGAACGTATTGAGGCTCGTAAAAATGAAAATAAGTAGGTATACTACTATTAAAAATATGTATTTTCGCAGGGATTTTATCAAAAAAAGGTAAAATCCCTTTTTTAATTTATTTAAAAGAAAAAAGTTCTTTGTAGCTATGCTTAATAGAAGACACATTCGAGTGAAGGTGATGCAAACCATTTATGCAATGGGATGCAAGGAGAATAACAATCTCCAAGTAGAAGGTAAATTTGTAAACGAAAGTATAGCACAGGTATATAACCTGTATCTTTTGATGCTAGATATGATGGTGGAGGTACACGCTTTCGCGAAAGCGCACTCAGAAAAACTATCTAAAAAAATCCTTGCTACCGAAGAAGAGAAGAATCCAAACCAAAAATTTATTACCAATGAAGTTCTTGTAAAACTAAGTGAAAATGCTTTGTTACAGGACGAACTAGATAAGCGCAAATTGAAAAATTGGCGCATGGATGATGAGTATGTAGCTGTCATATTTAATGAACTCATCGCAAGTGATCTTTATGAGAAATACATGAATGATCCTACAACTGATTTTAAAAGTGCAAAAGATTTTATTATACAATGGTATACAGAGTTAATCGCACCAAACGATAAGCTGTACGATTATATAGAAGACAGCAGGTTAACGTGGTTGGATGACCTTCCTATTGTAAATATGACTGTTTTAAAACGATTACAAAAAGTAAAACCAAATTCGCCAGAAAGTCTATTTCTTCCTAGTTTATTTAAAAATGAAGATGATAAACGATTTAGTATAGAATTATTGGAACAAACTTTTGGTAACAACGCATTTTTAAGCGCAGAGATAGAAAAGAATACACCAAATTGGGATAAAGAACGTATCGCCGATGTAGACTTTGTACTTATTAAAATGGCATTATGTGAATTTTTAAAATTTCCATCCATTCCAGTCAAAGCTACTATTAATGAATATCTAGAAATTGCCAAAGAATATTCTACTCCTAAAAGTAGTATATTCATTAATGGAATATTAGATAAGTTGGTTAAAGAATACGAAAAAACCAATAAATTTAAGAAAGAAGGAAGAGGACTAAAGTAATTATTTTAATAAAATTAGAATTTAAATTATTGATATTTAGTGACTTAATTTGTTTTTTGCTTCAATATTTAATAGAATCATAAACTAATTATCTTAACTTTAGTTTATAAGTATTTTTAGTACTTTTGTGGTTGAACTATATTAATTAAAATTATAAAATAATGAAAAAAGGTATTCTAGTATTAGGTGTACTAACTGCTATGATCTTTACATCTTGTAAAGAAGATGCAACAAGTAAAGTAAAAGAAGACAATGTAGAAGTAGCTGCAGCACGTGATGCTCAAGCAACTGAATTCCCTGTAATGACTTTTGATGAGTCTGAATACGATTTTGGTACTATAGACAAAGGAAACCCAGTAGAGCATAAATTTACTTTTACAAATACAGGAAAAGCTCCTTTAGTAATTGTTGATGCTAAGAGTTCTTGTGGATGTACAGTTCCTGAGTATTCTAAAAATCCAGTTGCACCAGGAGAAAAAGGTGAGTTATTAGTAAAGTATAACGCTAGTGGTACAAACGCAATTACTAAAACAATTACGATTAAAGCTAATACAGAAAAAGGAACAGAAACTTTACGTATTAAAGCTTTTGTAAATGCGCCAAACGCTGGAGTTAGTAAATAATATATGAGCACTGAATTATTAGGACCCATCTTGCTATTTGCGGTATTTATTATATTTTTTATAGTACTACCTCAACAGAAAAAAAATAAGCAAGAAAAGGCTTTTGATAAAGCCCTAAAAAAAGGTGATAAAGTAATTACCAAAAGTGGTTTACACGGGAAAGTTCTAGAATTAAATGACACTACGTTTGTCTTAGAAACTGGAGCTGGAAAAATGAAATTTGAAAGATCTGCTATTTCTATAGAAATGAGTAGCAAGTTAAATACCCCTGTAGTCTCAAAAAAATAAGTATACTTTACTCAACATAAAAAAAGAGCTATCTGTCACAGATAGCTCTTTTTTTGTGCTATAAAATTATATTTATATTAAGATTTTGATTATTTATTTAAAATATTGGTTTTAAGCGTATTGTGTAAATTTTTTATGTTTTTGGTGTTTTATTCAAAATATAATTATGTATTTTGTCGGTATTTAATGCTTTTTGTCGATATTTTTTTGAAAAAAATATGTATTTTTAGCCAGTTAAACTTTACATACCTCTATATCATTTTAGTATTAGGTATAGATTTATATAATTTAAATCAAATCATTTTTTTTAAACCTCCCCCTAAACTCTAAAACTAACTTAATTATGAATAAAAAAATACTAACCATTTCAGTTATTCTTCTTGGGATATTTTGTTTTCTGTTTTTTTATGATGGAGAGACGGAATCTAGACCAGAAGTCAATAAGAAAACTCAGGAAGAGGCATTGACATCTTTAGAAGAAAAGAAGAAAGAAAAGAAGTCTCTAGAAGAAAAAAGACGTACCATCGAGCAGAGAGCTCAGTTTGAGTTTGATATGCAAAAAAATCCTGCAACCGGATTAATACCAAGAGAAGAAAAAGCATTAGAGCTAGAAGCTGCAATGAGGGAAAAATCTAATAGTTTGTCTGGAAGTTCAGATTCAAGAGCTTTTACAATTCCTTATGAATCAAGAGGACCTTCTAATTTAGGAGGACGTACAAGAGCATTAGCGGTAGACCTCAGTGACAATACAGGAAATACAATGCTTGCAGGTGGTGTAAGTAGTGGAATGTTTAGAACTACAGATGGAGGAGCGTCTTGGACAAAAGTATCTGCAAATGATGAGATCCATAATGTGACTGCTATTGCGCAAGACCCTAGGGTAGGATTTCAAAACATCTGGTACTATGGAACGGGAGAAGTTTTTGGGAATAGTGCTTCTTTAGGAGATGCCTTTTATTTAGGACAGGGAATTTGGAGGTCTACAGATAGTGGACAAACTTGGACTCAAATACCTGGAACAGATTCAACTTTTGAAGTATTTGATTCTAATTTTGATATTATTAATTCGTTAGCTGTACATCCAACTACAGGAGATTTATTTGTTGCAGCGATTCAAGGGATATTCAGATATGATGGAACTAACTTTAATTTAGAAGTAAATGCATCTTCTGCTCAAGAAACAGATGTTAAAATTACTTCTACAGGTAGAGTATTTGCTTCTGTAGGAGGAATTAATAGTGCTCAAAACGGAGTGTATACTTCGCCAACAGGAACAGGAAGTTATACACGCATTGCGCAGAATGGATCACCAACAGGATGGGCCTCTACTGGAAGAGTTGTTTTAGGAATAGCTCCTTCAGATACAGATGTAGTGTATGCACTTTATAATAACGGACAAACAACAAGTCTACCACCTATTCAAATAGAGGCAGATTTATGGCGCTATGATTTAGGAACAGACACATGGACAGATTTCTCAGGAAAACTTCCTGACGAACCAGGAGGAGATTTAGGGGGTAATGATCCTTTCTCTATACAACAAGGATATGATCTAGAAGTAAGTGTAAAACCCGATGATGCTGATTTTGTCGTTATAGGAGGAACAAATGCTTATAGAATAAGTGATATAGTTACAGGTTCTACTTTTGAACGTATAGGAGGATATATTAGTAATACTAGTTTTGCTTCGTATGGATCTGGAGATGCAGCTGCCAATGATGGAGATACTCACCATCCAGATATTCATGATCTAGTTTTTAGTCCTTTTAATGCAAACACATTACTTTCAGGAACTGATGGTGGTGTACACACGACAGATGCCACTTCAGGTACGGTTCGTTGGACTACACTTAATAATAACTATCAAACCTATCAATACTATCACGTGGGGATGGATCCTTTAGCAGGAACAGATTTTGTGATAGGAGGTGCACAGGATAATGGTACGTCACTTGGTGGTGCAGCAGCTCTTACAGGTGTAGGTAGTAGTACAGAACATCTTGACTTTTTTGGAGGAGATGGTGTTTCAGCTGCGATAGGAAGAACTGGTAACGGAGCTCTTAATTTAAATGATATTCAATTATATTTTGGCGCACAAGGAGGAGATATGTTTACATTTAGAAACTCTGGTGCTTTTTTTGCAAATGTTAGACCTACAGGAACAACTAGTAGTATTTTTGTGACATACTTTTACCTTGATCCAGATACCAATACATTGTATTATGCAGATGGTACTACTATTTATAGAGCGCTTAATGCTGCTACGGTTACTTCAACAGTTTCTTCAGCTTCATGGGTTGACATAGGAAGCTTATCTACGAGTCAAAATATACGTAGTATGGCCTCTACAAGAGGAACATATACTACAAGTAGTTTTACTTTGATAGGTGGACAAAATGGCGGTGTATTTAAACACGTAAACCCTCGTAATACAGATTTAAATACAGCGGTTAATATTACTCCTTCTGGTGCTTCTACTGCAGCAAATTCAGTAGTGAGTGGTGTTGCAATCCATCCTACAAATCCTGATATAGGAATGGTAGTATATTCAAACTATGGAATAAATAATATTTATATAACTTCAAATCTTACAGCTGCAAATCCTACATGGACGCTTGCAGAACGTAACTTGTCAGTACATTCTATACGATCTGCAGCCATTACAGATGCAGACGGTGAAACTAGATATTTTGTAGGTACAGCAAGAGGGTTGTACTCAAGTACAAATCCTGCGACAACAGATTGGACATTAGAATCTCCAGACCAAGTAGCGCTTGCCATAGTGAGTAGTTTGGTATATCGTCCAGATGATGGTGTAATGCTTATAGGAACACATGGTAACGGAATGTATCAAGTAAATTTAGATTCTTGTCCTACGACTACAACATATACAACTGCAGGTGGATGGGATAATGGAGCTCCTACAGCATCTGTAAGAGCGATTATAGCTGATGATTATGATACAGCAGATATGGGACTAGGTGATATTACAGCATGTACACTAACTATTAATGCAGGAGCTACACTGACTGTAGAAGATGGTAATTTTGTAAGTGTATTAAATGATGTTACCGTAAATGGTACCTTAGATATTTCTAATGAAGGTAGTCTGGTTCAAGTAAATGAAGCTGCAGAAACTTTTAATAATGGAACGATTACTGTTGAGAAAATTACACCGGTTATAGATGATCGTAATTATGTAGCCATGAGTAGTCCTGTCACTGCAGAAGCAAGAGATAGAGTTTATGGGAACTCAAGAGCTGTCTTTAGTATTATACCTAGTAACTTTGTACCTTTTGATATTGATCTCATGGCATTTCCAGAGTTTGCAGGTGCAGAAAACTTCTTAGATGATGATAATGATTACTTATTACCAGTAACAGGAAGTACCGCATTGCCAGCCGCAGGTATAGGGCAGTTAGTGTTCCCTCAACCAGCACCTAATGTTGGTGATGGTTCTTATACACTTACGTATACACAAGATGCCATGAATCCTGGCACGTTAAATTCAGGAACCATTACAGTACCTATTAATTATAATGGCCCTGCCACTGTAAATAATTATAATCTATTAGGAAACCCATATGCATCAGCCATAGATGTTACTGCTTTTATTAATGCAAATGATGCTGTTTCTGCGGTTTATTATTGGGATCATATTACCAATCCAAACTCAACCTTACCAGGACCAGGAACTAGTAATTTCTCTATGAATGATATTTCTATCAGAAATGCTATGATGGGAACTGCAGCGGTAAATATGGGAGGACCAATAGCACCTGGACAGTTTATGTCTTCTGCACAAGGATTTGGTATTAAAGCATTACAATCTGAAGCAGCCAGTAATACACCTGTTGTATTTACAAATAGCATGAGAGTTACTGGAAACAATGATGGCTTTAGAAGTAATGAAAGTATTTCTAATACTGATAAGCTTTGGTTAAACTTAACTACTTCTGCCTATGAGAATGCTACATCGCAAATTGGAATAGGATTTACAGAAGATGCTACAGCAGGTTATGATGATGGATATGATACACAACGATTAGGAACATTTATCTCCTTATTTACAAACTTAGAAGGAGAGTATTTAGCAATACAAGGACGTGAAGCATTTAATACACAAATGGAACTAAGTGTAGGTTTTTCAACGACAGTAGACACTGAAGAAACATATACTATTAGTATAGATCATTTAGAAGGTGTTGGACTTGAAAATGCGCCTGTATATATCATAGATAATACACTTAATACCATAACAAACCTTAAAGATGCCCCATATACATTTACAGCATCAAAAGGAATCCAACCAGATCGCTTTATTGTTGTATTTGAAGAGAGAGAAGTATTAAGTACAGAAGAAGTGGTTATTGAGAGTAATGAAATTTCAATATTCCCTAACCCAGCTTCTTCAGAAATTACATTAGGATATACTGGAAACAAACAATTAGAGAGTGCAACTATTATTAATGTGAACGGTCAAATAGTAAAACAATTAGACCTTACTAATTTTAATCAATCACAACAAATCTCTATAAATGACCTTTCTAAAGGGGTATATTTTATGCAGATAGTAAGTGAAGATCAAACTATTGTAAAGAAACTAATCGTAAGATAACTTCAATAATTTTATATAGTAGGAAAGCCCCTTCATATAGGGGCTTTTTTTTATGTAAAAATGTAATCTCTTTGTAATCAATTTTATAAATAGGTGTTTTTACGTATATATTCTACTTTTATTTCTCATAATTTTCAAGAATATATTTAACAAATCATTTACAGAAAATGTATCGCTATACTATGTTAACAGTTATAGCGGTATAATCAACCCAAAATTATAGTAGTAATCGTAGGTTATAATACGCTATAAAGTTATTCTAATATACTCGTGGAAAAAAGTGAATATATCCTCATTGGAAGTGATATCTCTTCTTCTTTGGCTTCTATCATAAGAAGTTTAAAAGGATTTAGTCATTACTCATTTATCACGGCAACGAGAATACCAGACTGTATACATATATCAAAATCGTTATCTCCAACGTTACTTATTTTTTACTTTAGAAATACACAAGATTTAATCCATACTTTATATAAATATAAAGACCTAAAGTCAATTCCGATACTATGCCTTACGCGATCGCATACAACAATAGATGTACAGGATATAGATATGATACTATTTACACAATCCTACGAATCGGCAATAAGAGATCATCTTTTAAATACTAATGTAAAGAGCATTCTTAATTTAGCTCTTAAGATTAAAAAGAATACTACTACACATAGGGCTCCAAAAATACATCAAACTAGTTTTGTACATGAAAATAAAAATTTAGCAAGGTATATTATGGAATTAGATCAGAAAGCAACTACACTTTCTAAGATTAAGGACCGTATTCAAGATATATACCCCGATGTAGATCATCCAGTAAGAACAAAACTAATGTCTATT
This sequence comes from Dokdonia pacifica, assembly GCF_900188275.1. Taxonomy (GTDB): domain Bacteria; phylum Bacteroidota; class Bacteroidia; order Flavobacteriales; family Flavobacteriaceae; genus Dokdonia; species Dokdonia pacifica. The sequence continues at coordinate 96,342 of NZ_FZNY01000005.1, read as the reverse complement.
GTAAACACAATAAAACTAAATATAAAAGACACAAAACATTGGGAAGATTTTAAATTATACTTTGAAAATATAAGTCCTCAATTTTTGAAAAAATTATCAAGTAAGTTTCCAGATCTCACCAATAAAGATTTAAAATATTGCTGCTATTTAAAAATGAATATGTCTAATGAAGATATTACTCATGTGTTAGGAATTAATCAAGAAAGTGTGCGTACACATAAGTATCGTTTAAAAAAGAAAATGACTTTATCAAAAAATCAAGATTTACGCCTTTATTTACGTTCTTTTTCAAATTAGTTACTAGCTAGTTATCTGATTTTCCCATAAGTATACTAAATTATTTTTTTGCTCTAGAAGTGTTTGTCTACGATTTGTCTACGGCTTATATCATAATCTATACTTGTGTATATAAAACGTATACGCATTAAATAGCTTCTATCTGTTTAGTATTCATAGTTTTATGCTGGTTGTTTTATAGTATGTATATACAACTTGAAAGCATAATTATATGATACACGAAGCATTTCAATATACACAGTCTGTTTTTAATCAGTTTATTAAAAATAAATTTGGTGTAGATGAAGATAAAGTAGTCATCAATACTATTGTAGATCAAAGTGGTGCAATACCTGTAGGAAATCAAAATAAAATTATTCTTTCCTTAATACATGTAGATCAAGAAACGGTAAAATCATTTTATGCTAAAAATCAAAAGTTATCAGATGGTAATTATGTTGCAACACCACCATCAGAACGATACAATATATTTTTGTTAGTCACCTCTTACTTTGATGATTATAATGAAACTTTAAAGTTTTTGAATGCATCTATAGAGTTTTTTCAAGAGCATCAAATATTAGATGCTTCTACAAACTCTGATATTCCCAAAGGGCTTCAAAAATTAGATTTTGATTTTCAAAAAGGAGGAGATTATATGCAAATGCATAACTTATGGAGCGCATTAGGTGCAAAATACCAACCGTCTGTTATTTATAAAATGCGATTAATAACGATTGCATCTACAGGTATAGATGAGTTTGTCCCTAAGATTACTAACATTTCAAATCATTCTACTCCATGACATCACATTTTTCCTTATTGTTTTCTATAACCATTGAGCATACGTATTATGCAGATGGGATATGCCAAGATTTAGTGTATATGCCGTCTTTAGCGACCCAACGTTTAATGAATAAATATGGTTTACTTCTTCAAAAAACACCTCTTGGTTTTTCATTTTATGCTACAACAGATCAAACAATAAAAGACTTTTTAGATTACCTAACCACTACAGATAATGAAACATCATTTACATTTGATGTAACCTCTTTAGACCCATATTTTACTGTTTTTACAAGCTATCCTATTTCGAAAACTGGCATATTCTCTTTTAATAGTTCAGAGGTTTCCAGTGAAGGAGAAGTGTCTGTTTTAAATGCAAAATTCACCCCTGTAAATACCGCTACAATTTCTTTTTCAATTACTATAGGGTATGATGCTATTATACGCTTTCGCGAAAGCGGAAACAACCCTGATTACAAAATCAAATTTGATGCTCAGAAAACGCAATGGCGTTATTATATCATTAATAAGAGCAATCTACATTTTGAAAAACTAGAAATACAAAGTGATTCCGATATTCAATTTGAAGGGCCTACAGAAGTGACATTGCCAAATAATGAAAAAGCACTTTTGTTTTCTTCTGGAACTCTAAAATTACCAATAAGTAGAAAAGTCATCCATAGATTTAATCTGATAGGTACTACAACCAACTTAGGAAACCCGCGTACACAAACTATTATAAATGGATTACCTATTGCAAGTACTACTGTCGAAACATATACAGAAGGCGATATAACTCAGCTTGCATCGCCTTTATACATATATATATAACTAAAACAAATATCAATGTAACAACAATGTTCTATGAATTTATCAACTATTAAATCTCCAGGGGTTTATATCAATGAGATTAATGCTTTTCCAAATGCGGTTGTGCCTATTGCAACAGCTGTACCGGCATTTATTGGATATACACCACAAGCTATGTACGAAGGGAAATCGTATACGAATGTACCCACAAAGATTACGTCATTCGCAGATTTTGAGACTATATTTTGTTATCCAAATCCAGCACCACCAGCAGATGCTGCAAAGCAATATAAACCACAGTATTACTTAGTAAAACAAGATAGTAAACCTGAAAAAGGGGATTATCTCATGATTGCTGGAGACTATTACTCTATAGTTCCAGACCCAAACTCTATTTATTATCTCTATAATAGTGTGAAGTTGTTTTATAATAATGGAGGAGGAGATGCCTATATTGTTTCTGTAGGAACGTATGGACCTCTTTCTGGAACACCAATGGCCCCAGGGGATCAAATTGTAAATCCTAATGTACAGGTAAATGATCTTACAAATGGGTTGGGCTATTTAAAGAATGAGCAAGAACCTACCATGTATATCTGCCCAGAAGCGACTTTATTATCTGTAGATAATAATGCGGCTTTAATGCAAGAAATGTTATTGCAAAGTTCTACGATGCAAACAGCCGTAAGCATATTTGATGTTATAGGAGGACGTAATCCAGATCCTATTAAATATATGGATGATATTACTGCATTTAGAAATGGTACAGGGTCTAATGGCTTAGATTATGGAACTTCTTATTATCCTTTTATAGGAACGACCATTATGCAGGGAAGTGATATAGATTACACTAATTTATTTGGAGGTGATCTCAAGCAATTAGAACCCTTATTGAGTCCCGCTTCAAGTCCTAATGAGGTGGTAAAAACAATTATTTCCAATATAGAAAATCCTCCGGGAGATCCGCTTACCGTGAGTCAGTATAATAATTCGTTAATCACAGCAAGTCCAGAGTATAGTATGATTATTAATACAGTACTGGCAGATGCCAATATATTACCTCCTAGTGGCGGTATGGCTGGAGTGATTACCAAGACTGATAATGAAGTAGGACCTTGGCAAGCACCTGCCAACACATCTATTGTAGGTGCTGTAGGATTACCTATTAAATTATCTGAAGCGCAACAAGGCGATCTTAATGTAGATGCTATTTCAGGAAAAGCTATTAATGCTATTCGGTTTTTTAATGGTTTAGGAATATTAGTATGGGGAGCAAGAACACTAGATGCCAATAGTTTGGACTGGAGATACCTATCTGTACGAAGAACAATGAACTTCCTAGAACAGTCGTGTAAACTCGCTGCAAATGCATATGTATTTGAACCTAATACAAAGAATACCTGGGAAGCAGTAAAAGCTATGATAGGTGGGTTCTTGAATGATATCTGGAAACAAGGAGGACTTCAAGGTGCTAGTGCTGCAGATGCTTTTTCTGTAGAGTGCGGTCTTGGAACAACAATGACTTCTGAAGATATCCTAAAAGGGTTTATGAATGTAACTATTAAAGTAGCTGTTGTACGTCCTGCAGAATTTATTGTATTGACATTCCAGCAACAAATGGCTAAATCTAGTTAGAATGGTTCTAGCCCAATTTAATTTTAAAACATATTTATTAATTAATATAAAAACATATAATTATGGCAGATGATGGAAGCGCACAAGGCGCAACGTGGCCCATGCCAAAGTTTCGATTTGAAGTAGATTTAGGAGATGAATTAAAAGGAGTTGCATTTCAGGAAGTGTCTGGAATGGATGTCGAAAATCAAATCATTGAATATCGCAAGAGTAATAGCCCTCTTTTTTCAACAGAAAAAATGCCTGGTATTGCCAAATATGGAAATGTCACTATGAAACGTGGTGTTTTTGTAAATGATAATAAATTCTGGGATTGGCATGCAGAAATAAAGATGAATACCATTAAAAGAAGAACAGTTCTTATAAAACTATTGGATGAGTCTGGAGAGGTAACAATGCAATGGCAACTCAATAATGCATGGCCAACAAAGATTTCTAGTACAGATTTAAAATCTGACGGGAATGAAGTTGCTATAGATACGATAGAAATTGCCCATGAAGAACTTGTAATAACAAATGGAGGATAATCAAAAATCTAAAGAGGAAAAGGTAGGTAAATACCCTGTAGGGTTTTACTTTTCTGTTTCGCTTGGAGATGAACTTAATGTTGATTTTCAAGAAGTGTCTGGTATCTCTAAAGAACTAAATGTAGAAGATATTGTAGGAGGTGGTGAAAACCAATATAAATATAGACTTCCTACAGGGTCTTCTAGTAAGAATTTAGTGCTTAAAAGAGCGTTGGTTTTAGATACATCGTCCTTGTTAACATGGTGTGTTGATAGTATAGATGGAGGATTATCAAAACCTATTACTACAAAAGATATATCTGTTAATTTATTAGACAAGAATGGTATAGTGTCTATGAAATGGGTTTTTTATAAAGCATATCCAGTGAAGTATTCGGTTTCTGATCTTAAGTCACAGCAAAGTGAAATTCTTATAGAATCCATAGAACTAGCATATACTTATTTTACTATTTCTCCGGTAAGTTAATGCCTTAATTTATAATAGTATGCCTATAGAAATAAGAGAACTTATTATTAAAACAGAAGTAAGGACAACCATAGATTCTACCATAGAAAATGATAAAAAAACAGAAGATTTTATGGCTATGAAACTAGAATTACTAGAGTCTTGTAAACGTATGATTTCTGATTTAAATAAGAAGACACACTTTAATAGATAGTATACGTCATGGGATTAAAATATTTAAAAATGACTCCATATAGTGATGGGAGTTTTATGAATCCTACTGCTGGAATAAATCCATACACAGTAATGATTAATCCCAAGTCTATTAAATGGAATAGAAAGATCACTTACAGTAATAAACAACCATTAGATTCTAGTACTTCTTCTCAAAAGTATAGGAGTACGCCTAGTATAGAATTGAACTTTGATATTATTATAGATTGTACAGGTGTTGTAGATAGGAGTCGTCTAGATATGATAAAAGAAATAAAAGATCTAGAAACGGTTGTTTATACTTATCAAGGTAAAATCCATAGGCCTAATTATGTGAGAATTCAATGGGGGCAAGGGCAAATATTTGATAGTGTACTTAAAACATTTAATACTGAGTATACACTATTTAAACCTAATGGGGATCCATTAAGAGCCAAAGTGTCTTTAAGTTTTGGTGAATATATAGCTCCAAAAAAGGCAAAGAAGAAAGAAAAGAAAACATCACCAGATATAACACATCTTGTCGATGTAGAGGAAGGGGAGAATTTACCTCAACTATCAAATAAAATTTGGGATACTCCATACTATTATGTTCAGGTAGCTCAATATAATGATCTTAATAAATTTAGAAATCTAAGAGGAGGGCTGGAATTAATTTTTCCTCCAATAATAAAACCCGAATGAGTGCATCTACAAACATACCCTTTGGTGGCTTAGCTACATTTTCAATCAAAGTTTCAGGAAAAGCTATTTCTGATGAATTATTGATAGAAAGTATTACTGTTGAGAAATATCTCAATAGGATATCTAAAGCTTCTATTATAATATTAGATGGACAGGTAGATATTGGTACGTTTCCAGTAAGTTCTTCAAATACATTTGTTCCAGGTAATAAAATCACGATTGAAGCCGGCTATGAGTCTAAAAATGACACCATTTTTAAAGGAATAGTTACAAAACAAAGCCTTAGAATAGATGAAACAAAAGGAACGATACTCGAAGTAGAATGTAGGGATGAGGCTATAAAAATGATTGTTGGGAGAAAAAGCGAAGTTTTCCTTAAAAAGAAGGATAGTGATATTATAAGTTCAATTATCAAAAATTATTCAGGCTTATCTTCTAGTGTAACAGCAACTTCTATCGTTTGGGAAGAGCAAGTACAATATTATACTACAGATTGGGACTTCATGTTAGCTAGAGCAGAAGCAAATGGAATGATAGTTACTACTCTTGATGGAAAGATAGCTGTCTTTCCTCCTACAAAAGACACAAAGCCTGTATTAGAGATAGAGTATGGGAATAATCTCATGGAGTTTAATGCAGACCTGAATGCAATTACACAATTATCTAATGTAAAAGCAATTGGATGGGATTATAAAACACAAAAGAAAGCAATAGGACAAGCTTCAAATAGTTATGCAGGAGCTGGAAATATTTCTTCAAAAAAATTATCAGAGGTGGTAGGGCTTTCAGAATATGACTTGCAAAGCTCAACACCTATAGAAGCTAAATCCTTAACAGATTGGTCAAAGGCACAATTGGTTAAAAGTAGTTACTCCAAAATTCAAGGAGAAATGAAGTTTCAAGGCACAGAAGTAGTTGAGCCCGGAAAGTATATTACGTTAGATGGATTAGGGGAGCGTTTTAATGGTGATCATTTAGTTTCTGGAATTGTACACACAATCTCTAATGGAGATTGGATAACAGAAGCTTCTATAGGACTTTCTACTGTATGGTTTACAGAAGAACCAGATGTAATGGCTCCTCCAGCTTCAGGATTATTACCAGGAGCTCAAGGTTTGTTTAATGCAACTGTAAAAAAGATTGATGAAGATCCAGATAATCAATATCGAATCTTAGTTGAAATTCCTCTATTTGATAAGAAAGGAGAAGGAATATGGGCACGATTGACTAATTTTTATTCTACAAATGGAGCAGGTGTCTTTTTTCTTCCGGAAGTAGGTGATGAGGTAGTAGTAGGTTTCTTAAATGAAGATCCTCGATATCCAATTATACTTGGAAGTGTATATAGTAATACAAAACATAAGCCATTTAAAGGACTAACTCCGAATAAGAAAAATAGTAAAAAAGCTATTGTGTCAAATTCAAAAATCTTTATTGAATTTGATGATGAAAATAAAATTTTCACGATTGAGACACCTCATAAAAACACCATTATTATAAGTGATAAAGACAAAAAAATTACAGTTAAAGATGAAAGCAATAACAGTATAGTTATGTCTTCATCTGGTATTGATATAAAGAGTCCTAAAAATATAAATATAGAAGCAAATCAAAAAGTAACTATAAAAGGAAAACAAGGTGTAAATATAGAATCCTCACCTGGTGATGTGACTGTAAAAGGAACTAATGTAAAACTTACGGCAAGTGCACAACTTAATGCAAAGGCAAGTATGTCTGCGCAAATTAACGGAGGTATGAATACAACCATAAAAGGTGCCATGGTAATGATTAATTAAAAATATAAAGGATATGCCACCAGCAGCTAGATTAACAGATTTCCATCAATGCCCTATGCAAACCCCTGCAGTACCTTCTCCTATTCCTCATGTAGGAGGTCCTATAATAGGCCCAGGACAACCTAATGTTTTAATAGGAGGACTACCGGCAGCTAAAGTTGGAGATATGTTAGTTTGTGTAGGCCCTCCAGATAGTATTGTTAAAGGATCGGCTACTGTAAAAATTGGAGGAATGCCAGCGGCTAGGTTAGGGGATACTACTGCCCATGGCGGTAAAATTCTAATGGGGGCTTTAAATGTTATGATAGGTGGATAATAGTTTGACAAATAGACAAAAAGAATTTTTAGGCTCTGGATGGTCCTTTCCTGTGACATTTTCTGTAGGAAATCACCAATTAGTACTAACGCGATATGAAAAGAATATTGAAGATTCTATTGATGTAATCATGCAAACCAAATTTGGAGAACGCCCTTTAGCGTCAGAGTTTGGTTCTGGTCTACAACAATATTTCTTTAAAAAAATGGATGAAACTCTAAAAGGGGAAATAAAGAAAACTGTAGAAACAGCCCTATTAGATAATGAGCCTAGAATAACAGTATTAAATATAGCTGTCGTTTTTGCAGATATGTTAGCTGGAAGAATAGAAATAACAATTGATTATGAATATAATCAAACCAATACAAGACATAATTATGTATACCCTTTTTATATAAAAGAAGGAACCAATTTATGATACTAACCTATGATTTCAATAGATCAAAATAGTGCAATTACCTCCTTAAACAAGGCTTTAAAACCAAGTGCTTGTTTAATAGATAGTCGTTCTGAAATAGATAGGTTAAGTTTTTTAACAAAATTTGCTTCTCTTATTAATTTTTATGATCATAAAAATAAGGTGAATGGTAATTGGGCACCTTTTTTATTAAAAGACCCTATTTTTTTAATGGCATCAATAGCCACAATGCCCTTTCATGAAAAGTACCTGAAATACATTAAAGTAAGTACCGAGTGTACTAAAAAAATTATAGATCCTAGAGAAATAAATATCATAATTAAGCTTTATAGAATAGAAATTCCAGTATTAGAAAAAAATGAAAATTTTAAAAAAGTTATAAGTAATCTTAATAAGATAAAAGAAAAAAAGTTTAAAAAAATTATATTAATAAAAATCCCTATTAATTTAATTGAAGTACTTTTTGATCAAATACTTAATGTATTTATAACTATAGAACGATGGGCATACTATCTTGGGAAATCAGATGAGACCTATAACTTAAAATATTATATATACGACGAGATTAAGAATACGTATAGTAAGTATTTATGGGCTATCTTATCTCTAAAAGAATACTTATCCATTCATTTTACACAGGATGAAGTGAAGGAAGTAAATTGGTCATTTTTTCAATCTTTTGATAAAGAGATTTGGCAACTCGGTAAGAATAATACCCCTTTTTGGATTCTATTTGGATTTAAAAATGAAAAACAACAACCCAATGAGAATAATATTTATCTCTATTATCGAAGACTTATTGAAATAGGAGATCAAATTTTCTCTTTTCAAAATAATATTATTGAATATGCCTCTGTTGAGTTTGCATCTTTGAAAAATAAAAAAGATAAATTTCCCGACACTCTATTATTACGCACATTTACAGAATTACTAACCATATATGAAAATCAATTAAACGGGCTCTCTTCAAAGCATCTTGATTTTTATTTTAAAGACATATTAAAACAACAGAATAATAGCGCTAAAGCTGATCAAGTATTTGTAAGTACAGATTTAATAGAAGAAGATCTTACCTATACCTTACCTAAGAATACGTTGTTTCTTGGTGGTAATTATGAGGATACAACTCCAATTTTATTTAATAATGAAATGCCAGTATCTATTAACCCTGCTAGTATAGAAAAGGTGTATACTGTCTCAAAAACGAATAATCAGGAATCGACAAATATTCAAGATAATTATTACCTAAATATAACAGAACATATAGATGTTAATACAGTAAAGAAAAATGAAGATGATATCATTGAAAGCTGGAAAACTTTTGGCACTACACTAAATGATACTACTAAATTAGTGACGTTGGGGTTTGCATTTGCCTCACCTATACTTTTTTTGCAAGGAGGTACACGCACAATAACTATTGAATATACGCTAAATGATGATGTTATAGATAAAGAATTATTTGAGAATGCACACTATTATTTGAGTACACAATCTGGTTGGCTTGATGTGACAACTAAAAACTGCCTAAATACAGATGATAAAGTAGTTAGTATACATAATAATGTGGTTACGCTAACTATTTGTATACTGGATACTGATCCTTCCATTGAAGCATTTATAGAACCTATAAATAGTATATCTAGTGATTGGCCTATTTGTAAGATGGAATTTTCTAATTTTAAAACAGCCGTAGAAGCTCCAAAGATTACATCTCTATATATAAAAGTAGATGTAAAAGGATTAAAGACGTTTCAATTATATAATGATTTCGGGCAATTAGAAACTAAAAACCCGTTTCCTCTTTTTGGACCTACCCCAGAAAAAGATCAAAGTTTTATTATAGGCAGTAATGAGATCTTTAGTAAAAGAATAAATACGTTTACTATTCAACTAGATTGGGATAATTTACCACAAATAGGATTAGATACACTATTAGATAATTTTGAAACGTATTATGAAAAATATAATAACTACTTAAAGGGAGATTATAAAAAAATAAATAAAGACGCTTCTATTGCATCATCCATAAAAAGTTTTATTGAAGGATTTCTTTTAGGTTTTTCACTTGGTAAGAAATCCGTAACAGATGGAAATGAATTTAATGAAGAAGATGAAAAGTCTCGCTTAGGACTTTTTACAAATGATTGCTTTAAGGTGACATTTCAGTTATTACAATCTGGAGGTTGGATACCCGTCTTTATGAATTCTTTTCAATCAAACGAAGATCATAGCAAACCCGATGAGGTTCCTTGTCCAATCGTTGTAGTGATAGAGGACGATATTATCGAAGAAGGACCCATCTCCTTATCATTATTTCAAGAAATACAAGAAGGGAAAGGCTCTAGTATTTTTAATTATACTCCTGGATATAATAACCAAACAGATATAGACCCTACGATTCAAAAAGAAGTTTTAGAGTTTTCAGATGAAAGCACTTCAGGGTTTTTTAAAATGCAGTTAATAGCCCCTTTAGATGGATTTGGTCTCTTATTATATCCAAAAGTAATAAGTGCTATTGCATTATATAATGCGGCCATTATTGCTAAACTTGCAAATAATGATAGTGAAGAAGAAATTGTAGAAGCTCCTAATGAACCATACACGCCTACAGTTAATCTATTTACAGCGAGTTATTCATCTTGTGTAACATATACTTTTGATGAATCAAGAACATCATACCCGGTTGAACTTTTTTATTATGATATGTTTTGTAATTATAAAATATATGATAATACACAAGGGAGATTGAATAATACATTAGAGAATAAAGAGAATGAAATTCCTATTTATAATGACTTTACAGATAATGGAAAGCTATTTATTGCACTCTCAAATCTTGTCGCTCCAGCAGCAATAAGTCTTTATTTTGAACTAACAAGTACTACAAACAAAAATGTAGTAGATTCTTCAAAAATTATATATAATTATTTATCAAAGAGAGGATGGAAGCCATTACAAATATTATCTGATGAAACGTATGGCTTAAGTTGTTCAGGAATAGTTACCATTACTATTCCAGATGATATTACACTAGGGCATCATACAATGCCTGAATCAAGTAATGCTTATTACATTTCTATAGGAGTTCAAGACGATATAAATACCTACCCAGAAACTACATTTTTAAAAACAAATGGCATAAAGCTTACAAGAATAGATACAAAACATCTCTCCAATACTGAAGTACCATTTTTACAAGCAAATAGTATTCAGACTACTTTTAATGGAATATCAGAATTAACCAATATAACACAACCTTTTTCTTCTTTTGGTGGTGTAGCGGCAGAAACAGATATACAGATGGATTGTCGTGTAAGCACGCGATTAAAAACAAAGGATAGATTAGTTTCTCGAACAGATTATTATAGAATAATCAAAGAAAACTTCCCTTCAATTTATCAGGTAACATCTACATATGATAGGATTACGGAGCGTATTAAAATTTATGTTTCAAAAGAAGAAGATAAATATACAGATGCAAATGCTTTTAGGCCTTATGTAACGATATGTAAGCGATTAGAAATAAAAGACTTTCTCAAAAACCGTACTCCAATTTTCGCAAAAGTCGAAGTGCTCAATTTTGAATTTAAATATATAAGAGTAGTAGCTGACATTTATGTGAAGAGTGGATTTGAAATTTCAGGGGTAAAAAAAATAATGAATCCAAAGATTGATGTTTTTCTATCACCTTGGATTCATACAACTCAACAACAAATCACGATAGGTAATGGTATAAGTGCAGCTCAAATAGCATTATTTATAAAAAGTCAAAAAGAAATTGCCAGTATTGATAATGTGTTTATAGAGATTGGTGAAATAGACCCTATAACAAAAAAAATAAACTATAGCGATCCTATAAAAAATCAATCTTCAGATAGCGATAACACTTTATTCGTTCCATCATTAGATGCTTCAAAAATTCAGTATTTATGGTAGACGAAAAAAATTATATCGAAGATACAAAATTGCCTGTAGAACTTGACTTTAAAGCTCTTAAAGAGGAAGGATTGGCCTATATCCAAAAGCATAGTGGAAATCAATGGACAAATTTAAACCCAAGTGATCCAGGAGTAACAATCTTAGACCAATTATGCTATGCTTTTACTGAATTAGGGTACTGTACTAATTTTCCAATAAAAGATATTCTAACAAATAATAGAGGTGTATTAGAAATAGAAAATCAATTTTATTTACCAGAAGATATATTAACAACATCTCCAATCACTAAGGATGATTATTATAAATATATTATAGATAGAATACCAGATGCTCTTAATTGTGATATACAAGTAGTAACATCTAATGTATATCAAATATATGTACACGCATACAAATCATTCAATACCTCTGGTGATATTTGTAAAGAAGTACTGAATGAAGTCAATAAAGTACGTAATCTGGGAGCATATTTTCTAACTCCAAAACTTTTAATTCCTTTAAAATACAACATATCTGGGAGCATAGAAATTGAAGAAGGCTATAATCTTGATGTTATTATCACTAACATTAATTATAAAATCAATAATTACATATTCCCTAGAATACTTCAAACGGGATATGATAGATTAGAAGCAGAAGGATATTCAATAAATGAAATTTTTAATGGTCCAAAACTTAAAAGAGGATGGACTCATAATATACAATCCGATTCAAAAAAAAATACCATTGAAGCTTTTGAAATTCAAAAAGAAATTCAAAATGTTTCAGGAGTTGTAGCCGTTTCCGATATCTGTTTTATAGCTAAGGAAGGAACAGATATGTTATATGTAGTTAGATCAGGAATAGATCAAATTATAGAGCTTGATCTTATCAATTCTATAGGGAGTAATGGACTTTTTAAAATTACTAAAAAAGGAAAAATAGTAGACTCAATTAGTAATAATGATCATATAAAAAGTATGACTCCAGCAAAACTTCATGGGACGCAACTTGAAGCCGTTGAAGCAATACAATTAACCCCAAAAATTCCTGTAGGGAAATATAGAGACATAAGTAATTATTACTCCATACAAAATACATTTCCAGAAATCTATGCAGTAGGATTAAACAGTTTAGATCTTGGAGCTAGCTCATTTCAAATATCGCAATCCAGACAATTAAAAGGATATTTAACCCTTTTTGATCAGGTATTAAGTAATCAATTTGCGCAATTAGCAAACATAGGCACTCTTTTTTCTTTTAAAAACCCTATGACAGGTACTCCTAGTGATGAAAAACATTTTTATGAAATTAAAAATGAGTATCAAAAAAAGAATAGTAGGTACCCAGCTCCATATAAAAACTTTTCATCTACATACTTCTATCAATCATTATATGATACAGTACCACATATAAGACCCCTACTTAAAAATAATGATACTTATAAGTATAGTTTTGAAGCTAAATCTGAAAAAGAGTTATTAGAAGATAGTTGGATAGCATATAAAAATGACCCTTATAATGCTTATATGCATGGTCTTATGTCTTTTATGGAAGATGAAGATGTAAATCTTGAAAGGCGTAATACTATTCTTGATCATCTTTTAGCTAGACATGGAGAATCTCCTGCTGTGATTGACAATGTCATAAGTGTACACCAATACACAGCTAACCCTAAAAAAAATCAAGTCATCATTAAAAGTTTATTGTTACAGAACTATGGCACCTTATCCTATTATAGATGTAAAGCCTATAATTATTCTGGAGCAACACGATTAAACGCTAAACTAAAACCAGTAACAGATGCCTATATAAACCAGTTACTAAATGGTAATCAAACTGATTTTATTTTTGATACAGAACGTATAGATACAGAACAATATATAACTCCTGTTGATTATCAAAACTATCCTACCATAGCGCTGAAAATTAATTTGTTATTTGTGATTAATGGATATTATCACAACTACATGATAGATAATAGGGTAGATGAAGAAGACAAAGAAAAAATACAGGATAATGAAAGTGCGTTATGGCTTCTAGATAATCGAAAAGGATTCTTCTTTATAGAAACTGATCTACTAAAAAAATCTTTTCAGTATTCCATTGTTCTAAAAAAGATAGCTTTTTCAACAAAGTTTATTCTCATAAAGAAAATGATGAATTACCAAGAAGTATTAATCGTTAATGAGGTGCTACAAAACACAAACAACAAAGATTTTGATACTATAAAAAATGATTTTAGAGAAGTATTTGGAGAAGATTTACAGTTTGAAGTATCTGAATCATCAACTGTCCCTGAAGACTATTTTGCGCCTTCTAGTAATACCATGTATGAATGGGCTGTTTTCACTCATTTAAATGATGAGATAACCATCGGAATCAATGACCCTTTGTTTAGCAATACTGTTGTATCCATCTTTCCTGATATTTTTCAAGACGAGCAAGATGAAAAACTACCTATTGAAGACGTTAATGCAAACCATACAAGAAGAGAGAAAACCCATTTTGAAGAGAGATTAGACTTTTTCCTAGCTCAGGAATTACCTATTCATTTAACACCAAAAAACTTTTTTACCTGTCTTAAAACTATACAACTATTGATTCCACTATATGTGATATGGTATAATAGTTTAGTACACTTTCCTGAACATCCTAAAAATGGGGTTACTAAAATAGATCCTCAAGTAGTCCTTGAAAATGTTAATAAACTCGCCATAGAAATTATCAAACTTAATGAACTTAATGATTGATCATAGACAACATATCATCGCACATTGTAATTGGAACACAACTTTTGATTCAAAAGAACTTGGTGTCCAATTACAAAATAAAGTGAGCTACTGGAGTCATCATCATTTGTCAAGAGAGTTATCCTCACTTTTTAATACCATATGCCCAGAAGGACAAACCCTTAAAATAAATACACTTGAGGTCGATTTAGGGTGTATTTCCTATGATAATTTTGAAGAAGAATTAACACTAAAACTAAAAGCAGAACTCCATCAAAAACTACAAGATATCATTATGTATCCTCATATGCATGCACAATATCTAGAAGTCGTTCATGACGATATATCATATATAGAATCTCTTAAATACTTTCTATTAAAAGGAGTCTTACCTTGGAATTATAAAGCCCTAGCTAAAAGTATACACACATTATTTGATGAACAAACTCTTCATAATCGATCAATACTTATGGATATGATTATTGCCATAGGTAAACATCATTATGTAAGAAAAAGAATTGCATGGCAATTTAAAGAACGTCATATCAAAACAATCATAGAGAGTATAGAACCTAGTAATCATCAACAGATATTTAGTTTTTCAGATGAATTAACTAAGATTCAAAAACAAGAAACAGTTGTAAAAACAAGCCTTCAGGATTTTAAAAAGAATCTATGGTTTTGGATTCTCAATTATTTATTTGTGGAGAGAGGTACGATGTTTAATAAGATGTCATTTGTAAAAAGTAATATCAAACAAATGGCAAATCATTTTAATGTTGAGTATTATGCCTTGTTTGAACTCATAGAAGAAGCTATTTATAAAGTACATGGGAAAACCGCTATAAAGAATGATTTTATACACATTCTTATTGCACTCTCAAAAGAGCAAAACCAATATCATAAGACTCCAGTAACTCAGAAACAAACAGATAATAGTTGGGCATTATTAAAGGCGTTCTTTTTAAATCCGCTTTCGCGAAAAGCTACACAGCATCATACACTTAGGATTAATGATCTGATTCAATATTTTATAAAAACAGATCTATCTAGATTTAGAAAACTGCTTATTTCACCTGAAATAAAGCCTGATAATTGGGTATACATTTTAGAAGAATTAGAAATAACAACAAAAAAGGCAATAGCCCATGTAATAGCACCACAAAATGCAACACGTATCATTGACCAAATTCAGTTTATACATGTTTTAATAGCAAAACAAACATTTCGTATTAAAGAAGAAAAACTTTGGAGCTTAGGACTTCAGTATTTACGTGAGAGTCATTCAGAAGTATATGCAGAAGAAACGTTTGTAAAACAGGTCGTCAGATCGATATATACCTCTCATGCGTTATCCAAAATGCAAGTGCTTGATATACTATTGCAAACAGAAATACTTCAAGATGCTAAAAAAATAAATGCAATACCTGTGTATAATGCTATAAAGAAAATGCACAGGGAAGAGATCAAGCAGATAGATACATTTTTCTCAAAAGAGCAATTTGTTATTGCATTGCGTAGATTAAAAAATATCATAAATAATCATGATTCACATCAACATATAATTGAAGAATTACAATCTATCATTTTAAGATGGATAGATCATCGTGCTACAGAAACTTGGAACATATTACTTGGACTTCCTGATAAAGAGCAGTTATTATCTAGTATGCCTGTACTTGTAAATGAGTATAAAATCCAAGCATTTTTAGAAAAAACCAATCCTAAGTATGCATCTGTATTAAAAGATTTTCAGGATAGTATTGAGTTAGCAATGGGGCAATCTGTATCAACTACAGAAACACTTAAAGCCATAAAATCATGTATGACCATGATTGCTTTTGAAATCATTTTTAGTTCTAAAAACCTTACAGTAGAACAATTTGTGATTCAGATAGTAAAACAATTACGAGTACGGGATGGAGTAGGGACAGTATCAAATTTCGCGAAAGCGATCTCAGAAATCATTTCAATACTTCAACAACGTGTTAAAAATAGTTCTTTACAAAAGTTACTAAGAGAAGAACAGGAAATATATATACAAGATATAGACCCTTTAGAGCATATAGAACAGCTCATGAAGCAATCAAAATCTCAGCAAGTATATGTTGGGAAATTGCTTAAAGTTCTCCGTCTAAACACTATCATAACAACCGTTGCATTTACAAAAATTAAAACAACTGTTTATGACTATTTACTACCTAAGAATACAACCACACTAGCTGATTATACAAAAAAATACATAGCACTATATGCTTTTGAAAAAGATACTCACAAACAACAAAAAGTAACAACCGTTTTAGAATTTCTTTTCTGGAAATGTTTAGCAGATTATTCCTCTTACAGAGGAAGTGTAAAACAATTTGAGATGCTTTATGAGAAAGCAATCAAATATCGTTTTTCTATGGCGGGTACAAAGGGTGTAAAAGAAGAGATTGAAACTGTAAAGACTGTATATAAAACTCTTAAGCTATCTGAAAAAGGAGTGTGTACGTATATGGAACGATGTTTTGCTGCTTCAAAAGAAACGATATCAATTGATAACAAGGAGGTTACTTTTAAAACATTATTGTTTGTAAATCTAGAACAAAATCCAGAAAAAGTAAGAACCTTACTTGCTGCTAAGACCTTAGCAAAAAGACAACGAGAAGTATTTATAAAATCTATTGATTTTGAGCAGTTTGTAGCACTAATTTCTAGCGATATACAAGATCAATCAATCGCTCAATTTTATAAAGCTACTTCTGCATTGTATCGTTTATTACATGAACTAAAACCAACACATTCTTTTACAGGAATTACACATCATTTTTGGGAACAATTATTAATGATGTTTAATGGGAAAAAGAAATTTACTATTGTTTTAAAAGAACTCACCATATATACCCTTGATCTATTATCTAAAGAGCAAGGAATAAGTACAAGCTTCTTAATCAAGTTTAGTAAAGATAGACATATTGAAATTCCAGTTGTTTTAAAGAACACCTTGATGAAAGAGAATAAGGCTTTTGAAAACCTCTTAGTAACAACAGAAGAAACAACAATATCACAAGATATTGATTACTGTATTACTGTGGGCAAAATGGAAGCCTTATGTTTATATATATTCAATTATCGTAAAATACCTTCTTGGTTTTATACTAAAAAGTATCAATCTGCAAGAGCATTATTACATGATATAGCAATTCACTACCCGCTACAGTTGTTATTAATTCTAAGAAGAAACACTATTACAGAAGCTCAATATGTATACTTATATAAAGCTTTGAATTTCAACTCTTTTGTAGATACATTAAGTAAGCGATACCCAAAACAACAAAAACAATTTGAGACACTAAAAAAACTCTACGTTGTTTTAGAAACTGTACACCTATCAGGGATTTCAGCTGGCATGTTACCCTTCTTGTTATTCTATAAAATCATGAAGGCTTGGAAGAATGCAAATTGGGAATTGATTTCAGATAGTATGATTTGGAATGAATTAATATGGGAATTATGCGGAGAAAGAAACCTATCTAAGACTTCTTTTTTTAAAGCTTTTGATACTGTTAAAATACAAATGCCTATCGCTCTTCAAATCACATATCAGCAATTACAAACAACAAGAAAAATAGCGCAACCTAGCCCTATACAAGAAACTATAATTAAAGAACAAACTATGAGTACACAAGATGAATTATCTAGCATTTTAGACCAAGGAGTTACTATTCATAATGCAGGATTAGTTATGATGAATACTTATTTTACAATGCTTATGGAGAGGTTAGGCCTTGTAAGCAATACTGCTTTTAATTCTAGAGAAGCACAAGAAGACGCAGTACATTATTTACAATATATCGTAACCGGACTAACGGAGACTGAAGAGTCATTCCTTGTACTTAATAAATTGCTCTGTGGAATTCCTATAGAGACACCAGTGAAAGATGGAATAG
Source organism: Dokdonia pacifica (assembly GCF_900188275.1). GTDB lineage: Bacteria > Bacteroidota > Bacteroidia > Flavobacteriales > Flavobacteriaceae > Dokdonia > Dokdonia pacifica. The sequence goes on along the minus strand of NZ_FZNY01000005.1, from coordinate 77,851 downwards.
ATATCTCTCAAGAGCATAAAACATTAATAGAAGGGCTTATAGAAGCAGTGATAGGATACTGGCCGGCAATAGGTGATACTTCTATAGAAGGATTTAGAGGGAATTGGCTGGTGAGAGATGGAATCTTACGAGAAGAAGAAGATCGCTGGACATTAACAGTAGAAAAAAAAGCATATGATATCCTCATGCTTAAATCACCATTTTCATTTTCAATAATCAAATTACCATGGATGACTAAACCATTACATGTCTCCTGGTCTTTTTAAAAATAATACTTATGAAAGCACCATATATAGAGCGTATTCTTATAGATACGAGTTAAGTCAAAAAGGAATACTACTCTTTACTAAAACGAAACCTCATAAGAGGATAAAATAATTAATAATCTAAAAATCATTTTCTATGAATTCTTACAATGAAAATCTTCATTCTGAAATTGTTACTTCATTGAACAATCAAGAAATAGAACTTAAAAAACTAAAAGGGCAATATGATGCCTCTTTATTATCTCTGTATTATGCAGAAGGAAGTCGCATGACCGCTGCAGAAAAATTAGCCGATGCTAATAGCGAGCTCAAAGACCAAGAAAATATCTCAGAACAAGCTGTAATTGATAGTGATATTTCTACCAATGTAGTACGATCTGCTACCAATGCAAAAGATCAAGTGGCTACTACAGTAACCAATACTGCTGTAGCTGCTGCTAATGTACAAATAGCTACCAATGCCATTGTAAAACTTGCTAGTGATACAGGGAGTATCTATAGTATTGTTCAGGCGGCCAACTTTGGTGGAGAAATCTATGACCAAAGTCAGACGGTAAAAGCTAACATGGATATCACTGCTTATCAAGCCGAATTAGCTTCGCAACATAGTATGGAAGCTTCAGCAACAATAGCCGAAGTGGCAACAAGTACTGTAGCAGATAAAGCAACAGCTACAGATACATCTATCAAAACACTGTTAGATACTGCTACTGCCGAACTTACAGCAGCTACAGATACAGTAACAGCTTCTTCAACAGATTTGGCAACAGCAAATAATGTCGAAAAGAAAGCCGAAGGAGATTTAGAAACTGTAAACGCAACAAAAATTGCTGCAGAAGCCTCATATGTTGTTAGTAACCAAGAACTCAATTTAAATCTTAGTGTTGCATTACCTACAGTAACACCCACTAAATCTGCTGAGAAGGAGAAATATACAGTATCATTTAATGCTTTTTTAAGCCCTTTTCCTAAAGAAGATAAAACGACTGTTCCTCCTACATATACACCTATACAACCTGTAGACAATTACTATCTCTTCTTGGTGAAAAATGACGCAAAAAAAACATTTGCTACCGTTAATGCTGAAAATATTATTTCTAAAACTAATGATACTGATAAAAAGTTTTTTATTGAAATCTCAGCTGTAGATGACGCAGCATCATACTCACAAGAAATTGTAGTAGATAAGTTGTTGGATTCTGATGGTGAAGAATTTGTTTTAGGTGATAATTATGTGGTATTTATGTATGCCAATTTAAAAGCTGATTACAAAAAGAAAATCAACACATTTGATAATTATTTAACAGCACCGTCTGCAACATTTACCGTTAGAAATCTTTTAAATGTACCGTCAAATACAGCTGTTACTCCAAGTGGTATACCACCTACAAAACTAACAGATGCTAATACATCTTCAGAAGACAAAGGACCACAAAAACTTACATTTAGTGTAAATCAGGCTGTGGTAACAACAAAAGTAGACTACCGATGTATATTCTTGCCAGATAATAAAGAGTTAACAAAAGGCTTGTTAACGATCGGAGAACTATGTGCCATAGAAGCTCCCGTTTCTACAGCATCTCAAATACAAGATATAGAAGAAACAATAACAAAGCTTACTACAGAAGTAAAAGGCTTTGAAAGTGATGTAGAGAAAATCATTAAGAAAATAGAAAAAGGAGCAGGTGGTAAGGCTACGCCAAAATCAACAGCAGCTATAGAAAAATTAAAAGCTGAAAAAGCATCAATAGATGACGCACTGAATTTACTTATAATAGAAATTGAAGCCTTAGAAAAGAAAAAGGAAAAATTACATCAAGACCCTTCTGGTATTGAAGTTCCAGAACATAATCACACAGAATATGAAATTCCTGGATTTTGTTTTGATCTTTCTATTGCCGAAAAAATTCCAGCAGGAAGTTACACCCCTGCAGGAGAGTCATCTACAGGTACTGGAGGTTATTCTATAGAATTAAAATCAAATATGACTGACAATTTTGGAAATAGACTTAAAAAAGGAAGCAGTTATATCCCTGTGATATTAGCCATTTCTAGTGATTCAGAGAAAAATAATAAGACCATCACAAATGCATTGTCAGATTTTAAGAAAACAGCACCTTTTAAAAAGCAATAACTAACGTATTAAAAATATAAGTATGAGTACATTACAAACATTAATGCCAACAAAGAGCATTACAGAAGAAAAGAAAAAAGAACTAGACGCCTTAACCTCTCAAGTGCTTGCTGCTCAAAATCAAGTAGAAGAGTTACAAGCTGTCGTTACTTCATTGGCAGAAAAGTCAACAAAAGTAGAAGCGCAATTAGCCGCTAGAGATGCAAATAAAACTAAAGCTTTAAACAATAAAGAATTAGTAGATAAAGTAGTTGACCAAGTAATAGATCTTGAAAAAAGCTCAAAGATTATTGATAAAGAAATAAAGAGTTCTTGTGAAAAAATAGGAGCCGTTGCACTTGATATTAAAAAAGTGATCGATTTATTAATCTATTCGGCTGAAGAGATAAACTATCTTTCTAATTTAATAGTGAGAGAAAAAGCAAAAAACCCACTTATTTCAGATGAGTTAGTCACTATGGTAGGCAATGCAGGGACAAATGCAAACAATGCAGTAGCTCTCACTTTAGTTGCATTGGACTCTGTATTTACAGCACGCGCTAATACTACAGAATCTGATTCTGCCATTATATTAGAAAATTTTCATGCAGAAAAGCTATATGATTTTATGACTAAAGAAGACCCAAGTAATACACATGAAGATCTTCCGAAAACAAATATCAAGACACTAATAGACACGATGTATGATAATGCATTAGAGTTATATGCACTAGCATTAGATGCTAAAAATGATACAACAAAGCAGTTGAGCAACGCAACTACTGCTTTAGACAGCGCAAAGATGAATTTGAGTTCGTTAGAAGCTGGTCTTGCGGCAGCAAATGCAGCAGCATTAGCATCATAAATTTCTTTTGAAGCTATCTAAAAATAATTTTGGATACGTCATTCTTAATTTATTTTAGAATCTCATTAATATGTAAATAGTAATGCGATAAAAAATAAACAGATTCGACAAAATGATACTTTTAGATAGCTTCATATCTTACGTAAATAGCTAGTGATATGTATACACATAAGAAAAATATAAGTGCCAGAACATCTCAGTCAGGGGAAGTTGTTCAAAAAAAGAATAATGGCGTTTTCCTAGAAGATAATCGACAGGCTGTTGTTCAACGAAAAGAGCATACTACTCCTATCCAATTTGAAAGAGGAGATAAGTATAAAAAAACAACACAAGACTATGTAGATGATTATTATGATGAAGAATATGAAGATCAGTTGTATGAAGATGACTATAGTGATGAAGATGAAACCTATTTAGATGGACCAGATATTTATACAGCTTGGGACCCTTCTACGGCATGGAATAGTGCTATTGCAGCTCAAGTAGGAGATTCACAAGATTACACCGTAACGTTTCAATGGAGTGTTTTAGGGTATAATCTAAGAGCTCATGTACATTATATAGCGCAACACGGTGGGTATAGAAAAGTTGCTGGTCATGGATGGGTAAGTGGTATTGATGCTTATGAATTTACCACACCTAATGCTGTTGTTGTAAACGCACCTGCAGATCCTACGACACTATAAATTAATTAGGTGTTTCTTTTATACGCTTTCGCGAAAGCGTATACCCGTTTAATGATGCATAACAAACCATGTGAAGCATCCAGTCAATTGTAATAAACGCACTAACTCTGATAATTACTTATTTGTTAACTTTCTAGATAATAACTTAATAAACAACTTATGAAAAACGTATTTAAGAAGTTTTATAGATCTTTTTATAGTAGAACCTCTGGATTTATTCCTACCAAACCGATCAACCAGAATATTTATCCAGGTGATTTTTTCCAAATTCGTAATGGAGAAATGATTTTGCTAGGAAATATATTTCGTAACGGTATTATTGCAAAAGAAGATATTGTCCTTCAAAATGGGATTGCATTAAATGGTGCCAATTGGAATTTTAATGATGGTGTGTCAAAACCATATTCAGGGAGAGATCAAGGTACCAATATCATAGATGGTGAGTTTAAGTTTAGTAAACAAGTACTAGCATTTGAAGAAAAGGGGAGTTTTTTCTTTTGTGCGCAAGATCCAGAAGCAGTAAAATTGATAAACTGGAATGAGATCGAAAATGAATTAATTATAAAGCTCACACAAACCTTATTTTCTTTTAGAGAAGTATATGTTGTTACCGAAAGTGCAGTTGCTTCAGATTGGACACTGGCTATAGCTGGAGCGGAAAAAGCAGAATTGGAGATCGCTACAGAATCAGAAAGCTTTGGATTGGTAGATCTATTTATAGATGCTAACTCCAAAACCATTCAAGCACGAGATATAGAATACTATCATAAAGAAACGAAGAAAAAACCGTCCTTTTTTAAAGCCAAAAAATTAGTCGTGCAACAAGGGAAATTGGATGTGTTTATAAGTGATTTGATCAAAGAAAATTCGCAAAAAGTAAATTGGGCTACTGACTTTTATGAGTATGATTTTTACCATGATACGGTACATTTTCCTAGCTCTGTATCTATGACTGCACAAGGATGTGTTTTAGATATGTTGCAAGCGAATCAGCTTAATCCTAATACAGCATTATCTTATTTTAAATGGGAAGATGCAAATCTGGATGATATAGAAAAGCTATTTACAGTTTATGGATACTAATACACCATTATATACACTATATCAAGAGATAGAATGGTTACAAGAAGTAATACATCATGCAATAGGTATCTATTTAAAACAAGATGGAAACTATACAGATTGGAAAGAAATTGAAGCCCCAGCGTATACAGATGTAGATACTCCATATGCAAACATTCTTAAAAAATGGGAATTAACCATCTATGAGCGTCTTACACTCGCATTAGCAATAGCACCACATATACGTCCAGAAGTATTAGATATCTTTTTTGGTAAAAATAAACTCTATGACAGAGGATTTACAGAGTTTGGAGGTATTATAGATAAACACCACAGTGGTTTTTTACCTACTGGACAAACCTTGTTATTTATTGCAACCTCTAGCGATATAGAAGCACGACTGGAAGTTCTGAAAGCGCTAGGAGGGGATTCTATTCTTTATAAAGAGCAAGTAGTAAGTCTTGAAAACATGGTGTCATTTACGCCTCAGCATAATGGGGTATTACGACTCAATAACCGCTGGTTAGATTTTTTTATAAAAGGAGAAAAACCCAAGTTAGAACATAGTAGCACCTTCCCAGCTACACAATTACACACCCATTTACATTGGGAAGACTTGGTGCTTAATGATATTGTAATGGATCAAGTATCAGAGATTAATGCATGGTTAGAACATGGGCATACATTAATGAATGATTGGGGATTATATAGAAAAATAAAACCAGGGTATAGAGCATTGTTTTATGGACCTCCAGGTACAGGAAAGACCTTAACTGTTTCACTATTAGGAAAAGCATCAGGTAGGGAAGTATATCGAGTAGATCTCTCTATGATCGTTTCAAAATACATAGGAGAAACAGAAAAAAACCTTTCTAAAATTTTTGATATTGCTCAGTATCAGGATTGGATTCTGTTTTTTGATGAAGCCGATGCCTTGTTTGGGAAGCGTACCGAAGCAAACTCTTCCAATGATAGGCATGCCAATCAGCAAACGTCTTATTTATTGCAACGTATCGAAGACTTTCCTGGCGTTGTTATTCTTGCATCCAACTTAAAAGCAAACATGGATGAAGCATTTACAAGGCGTTTTCAATCTATGATTCATTTTAGTATACCTAGTCCGGAAGAGCGTTATACATTATGGCAAAAGGCCTTTTCAGATACCTGCACGTTACATCCTGATATAGACCTAAGGAAAATCGCGCAAGACTATGAACTTGCAGGAGGCGCTATTATTAATATTTTAAGATTCTGCGCATTAGCAGCAATCAAAAGAAATGATACCGTGGTTACATCTCATGAGCTGTTAGCAGGTTTGCGAAGAGAATTCAAAAAAGAAAATAAAACAATCACACGATTACAGTAGTATATAAACACCATGAGTACAGCAAAACAAAAACCTACCCATAAAAAGCATAGCTTGCTTTTACATTTGGGTCCTTGGATAGAAGACCTTCCAAAGGATGAGGTACCGGTGATTGTTAGTATTGCACTTAATTATTGTGTATATCACGAAAAAATTAAAATTACTGGGTATTTAATAACGCGGAGTCATGTATGCCTTATTATGACTTCCCATAAACATGATATACATCATATACTTACGGTTCTTTCTGAACAAATAGAAGCTGGTGTATATGCTTATTTGAAATTAGATAAAGAAGAAGAAAAGTTGGTGTACTTACATGATAAGTATCATATGTTTACAAAACATACATTACAAAATAGATACTTAATCCAATTGCTTATAGGCAAAGACGTAGTGCTGCCCTATTATAGCCCTAAACTTAAAAGATTGCAAGCACTCACACATGATTATAATTATTGTTCTGTAATGAATTATAAAGGAGTTCAAGGCCCCGTAGAAGTATCTATAAAAGAATAGGATGAGTTTTCACAATCACATACAAGGTAAAGATAAAGAAGCAAATTCTTCTCAAGAAACCACTATCAGAGATGCTGGAGAAAACGGCATGTTTCTAGAAGATAATAGACCTTCAACTACCATACAGCAAAAAACTTTAAGTGCAGTAGAAAATAGCACAAGTACGCTTCCTATTCAAAAAAAGGAAAACAATACAGGACTTCCTGATGATTTAAAATCGGGTATTGAAAACCTTTCTGGATATGCTATGGACGACGTGAAAGTGCATTACAATTCAGACAAACCCACACAACTCAATGCCCATGCCTATGCACAAGGAACCGATATCCATCTCGCTTCGGGACAAGAAAAACACTTACCTCATGAGGCTTGGCATGTAGTACAACAAAAGCAAGGACGCGTACAACCCACTAAGCAACTAAAAAGTAAAGTGAATATTAATGATGATGAAGGGCTAGAAAAAGAGGCCGATGAGATGGGGGAGAAGGCGTTGCAATTACAGTCAATAGATAGAATACCTAATCTACAAACTGTTACTATTTCAAAAAACACAACCCAACGATATATTGTACCAGATGCTGAGGTCGATGGAAGTTTTACATCGCAGGTCTCTAGAAATAAAGAAGGAGGAGGGAAAACATTTTTAGATGATACAGGAAATGGAGCTCAACTTGAAACAAAAGAGACAAGTAAAGTACGTGTAGCTGTTACTGGAAAGATGGCGATAGAAGACTCTGAGTTAGGAGCTCGGCAAGCAAAATTTTTCTATGCAGATGGAGATATTCTACAACAAGCTAATAATGCTATGGAAGCTATTAACTCTCCTATATCGTTTGATATGGGATCTGCTACGATTACAGTACACGATGAAAATGGGTTGGCACATGTGTTAGACCTTATTGTTCCTATTAAAAATAAAGGCGCTGAAGATCAGGCTACAGGAACCAATATTAGAATTCCAGAAAATTGTAATGAAGCTGCTTGTTCAATTACAAAATTGAATGGTGATCAAGGTGGGTTCCATGTAAAATATAATGATAATACAAATGATATTAATGCCCCTTCTGGAGTACTAGGGCGAGATTTGGTTCCCAGGCTTATGAGATTTCTACCAGCATATCTTAAAGATAAAAATGATTACGATGCTTCTTCATATATGAGTAGAGCATACAATAAGATGTCTAGTATATTTAGTACAACTGATCCTAGTGATGAAGAACAGCTTATGAATACGGCAAGAGATTCGTCCAATGAATCTATATATAAAATTATTGGTTACGATAATAAAACAAAATCTACAGATCCTAACATGCCAGATATAATTGGACAGGAGTATTCTGAGGAATTTTTAAATCAACCTGGAGCCAATGCAATCATAGACCAATTAGGAATTAATGAAAGTGCTGCACCAGATGCAGGAGATGCTATGGCTATTTTTTCAACAGGAAATTCAATAAAAAATGAAGAAGGAGATGGAATAAGTGTGATGGATTATCGTACAGGAAATTATATTGATAATCCTGCACCGTATCATTTTGCGACAGTGATTGCTAGGAGTGGCGCAGATTATATTACTATGGAAAATTATGTAAGGCAAAAAGAAGAAGCAAGTACTGATGAGCCTGCCGATTCGGATCCTCGTTATTTCTTTAGAATGTATGGTCCAGAAGCACAATCTTTTCATAGTGAGAATGTAGATCGATATCCTAATGCTATGACTCTTGCATTAAGTAAACCAGTACAACAAGTCGCACAACTGCAAAGTGATGCTCCAATACAATTTAGTGATGAAGAAGATACTGTTAAAGAAGTGAGGGGAAAAATGTCCGATGGTCCAGGAAATCAAACAACAAGTTCCAAAAAAGCAAAAGAAAGTTTTGCTAAAGCGTCACAATTAGAAAGTTTACTATTAGAACAAAAAAATTCAATGGATTCTTCTACTATTGATGTTCAGAGTATGGCTTATCTAGGCAGGGATGCATTGTATAGAAAGAACTTTATGACAGAGGAAGGTGATGATGAAAAGATGGTATCAGCACATGTTGCTGAAAATACAGGAGGAAAAAATAGGGCAGATCAATTAAAAAAGATTAGGTATACTGATTTTGATTTTTCTAATCTCATAGAGATTGTATGGAAAGACTTTGTATTAAGGAAAACTGGAGGTGGTTCCTGTGATCATATCTCGGCTGCTACATTTTTAAACCTTGTAGATAAAGGGAAAAGTCCAGTATTGATTAGTTATGAACCAAAGTCTGATAAAGATTATGAGATAACACCACCTTCAGAAGAATTTAATAAACATCGTTCTGTATTAGTTAAAGATATGACTGAAGATAAAAAACCTATTTTAAAGGAAATAGATCCTTGGTTTCCAGAAGATGGACATGTTCAAATATTTGAATCTGAAAAAGAAGCAAGTAGCAAACTTAAAAATGTAGAAATAAAATGGGAATGGGAGCCTGATGATCAAGAATTTGTAGATGCAGTACAGAAAGAGTTAGAACTAAGATATCAAAAACTCGTGGAAGACAAGAAATTAAAAGAAAAGGGAGATGCAGACAGTATCACCGCATTATGGGAAATAAAGAAAAAAGAAGACGAGGAGATATAATAACTTTAATACTCATTTTCTCTCTAAATCCATTTTCAAGTGTCGTATATTAAAATTACATTTGTTTTTAAACCTAGAATAAACGCACGATTCTTACTTTATGGCTGGAAATACCTACGGAACCCTTTTTAAACTCACAACTTTTGGAGAATCACACGGAAAAGCTATTGGAGGCATTATAGATGGATGCCCAGCGGGACTAGAACTTGATTTTGAAGCGATTCAAAAAGAATTAGAGCGTCGCAAGCCTGGACAATCCAAAATTGTAACCCAACGTAAAGAACCCGATACTGTAGATTTCCTTTCAGGAATCTTTGAAGGGACTACCACGGGAACACCTATTGGTTTTGAAATTGTAAATACCAATCAGAAGTCCAAAGACTATTCACATATCAAAGACACCTATCGCCCTAGCCATGCCGATTATACCTATGATCAAAAGTATGGTACGCGTGATTATCGCGGTGGTGGACGTTCTTCGGCACGTGAGACAGCCAGTAGAGTGGTAGCAGGTGCGATTGCAAAACAGTTTTTAAAAGATATTAAAATTCATTCCTATACCTCTTCGGTGGGGGAATTGGAAATGGATATTCCCTACAAAGACCTCGACTTTAGTAAGATTGATAGTAATGATGTGAGATGTCCTGATGACGCTTTCGCGAAAGCGTTTATAGACAGAATCAAAGAGATTAGAAAAGAAGGTGATACCATAGGAGGCGTGATTACCTGTGTGATCCAAAACGTACCTGTAGGATTGGGCGAACCTGTATTTGATAAACTCCATGCCGAACTCGGAAAAGCCATGCTTTCCATCAATGCCGTCAAAGGATTTGAGTACGGAAGTGGTTTTGAAGGGGCAAAAATGAAAGGAAGCGATCATAATGATATCTTTAATGCAGATGGCAGTACAAAAACCAATCTAAGTGGTGGTGTGCAAGGCGGGATCAGTAATGGGATGGATATCTATTTTAAAGTTGCCTTTAAACCTGTGGCTACGATCATGCAAAAGCAAGAAACCATAGATGCCAATGGGAATGTGGTCGAGATGCAAGGAAAAGGAAGACATGATCCTTGTGTGGTGCCTAGAGCTGTGCCTATTGTAGATGCCATGGCAGCATTGGTCATTGCCGATTTTATGTTGAGAGATAAATCAATCAAGTTATAATGTATCTTTAGAAGACTCTAAAATACGTTGGGAAAATATCATAAATTTAAAAGCAAAGTGGGTTTTTTGTCCGCTTTCGCGAAAACAAATACATAGATGAAAAAACTAGCATTACATTGGAAGATTATTATTGGTTTAGTACTAGGAATTATATGGGCATTAGTCTCTAGTTCGCTAGGATGGAGCACGTTTACAGACAATTGGATTGCTCCTTTTGGAACCATATTTATCAATCTTCTGAAATTGATTGCTGTACCACTTGTATTATTTTCTATTATCAATGGAGTGACTGGAATAGGTGACCCTTCTAGTTTAGGAAGAATGGGAGGGAAGACCCTTATTGCTTATTTAGCGACTACGCTACTAGCAGTTGCTTTAGGGCTAGTACTGGTAAATGTCATGATGCCTGGTAAAATGGTAGATGAATCGAGCCGTATTGATAACCGAATTAGTTATGAATTATGGGCGCAAGATGCAGGCGTTGAGGTGAAAGATGGATTGAATTTTTTACAAGACCCGCAATATAAAGATCGTGTTGCTGCGGTGACTGAAGTAGAAAAAAATAAAACCATAGACGAAGCCGTTGCTTCACGCCTTGAAACTGTAGAAAAAAATAAGAAGGATGGACCTTTAAAACCCTTAGTTGATTTAGTACCTCAGAATATTTTTAAGTCATTAACAGATAATGGCTTGATGCTACAAGTGATCTTTTTTGCACTTTTCTTTGGGATCAGTTTATTATTTATTCCTAAAGAGAAAGCTGCACCTGTTATTAAGCTTGTAGATGGAATGATGGAAGCTTTCTTAAAGATGATTGATTTTGTAATGCAAGCAGCACCGTTTTTTGTGTTTGCCTTATTAGCAGGTGTCATTAGTAAAATGGCCGGAAATGATGTAGGAAAAGTAATTGAAATCTTTAAAGGTTTATCGTGGTATTCGTTTACGGTTGTGTTAGGATTAGCATTAATGGTCTTTATTGTATACCCGCTTATTATGAAATTAATTGTTCGTGTGGTGCCTTATGGTGGATTCTTTAAGGCGATGGGACTAGCGCAAACTACTGCTTTTTCTACATCTAGTAGTGCTGCAACACTTCCTGTTACTATGGAATGTGTAGAAGACAATCTTGGTGTAGATAAAAAGATAACGAGCTTTGTATTACCTATTGGTGCTACCGTAAACATGGATGGTACAGTATTGTACCAAGCAATTGTAGTGGTGTTTTTAGCACAATTTCATATGATAGATTTGACCTTAGGACAACAACTTACGATTGTTCTTACGGCAACTCTAGCCTCTATAGGCTCTGCTGCAGTGCCTAGTGCAGGATTAGTGATGTTAATTGTCGTTTTAGGTTCTGTAGGACTCAATCCAGCATGGATCGCTATTATCTTCCCTGTAGATCGTATTTTAGATATGTGTCGTACGGTTGTGAATGTAACAGGAGATGCTACCGTATCTTCTATCATTGCTAAAGGGGAAGGCATGATGAACTATGATCCAAATAAAGATCCAGATGACGCTTTTGATCCTGAGAAATAATCTCTTTCTAGAAAAAAACTTTAAAAGAATAAGCGAGATTTAAAAATAGTTGTATAATTGTAATAATTAAAATGTAGATGTCTATATGCGTGGACGTTACTTAATCGTATATAGCCATGCAAAAAAATATAGCACACCTTATCTTCTTATTTTTTATTTCTATTTCTTATGCCCAAGTGGGGATAGGAACCACAACCCCTTCGGCAGCTTCTATGTTAGAAGTAAGTTCAACATCTGATGGAGGAGCTACGTATAGAGGCTTGATGCCTCCCGTCATGACCATAGCACAAAGAAACTTAATCAATACAGCGACTACAGATGTAGGATTACTTGTTTTTATTAATGATTCGGTAGAAGGCGTGCAGTGTTTACAGTTTTTTACGGGAACTACATGGGTGTGTACAGATGATCCTTTTTTTCCGGGATTTACTGTATTTGCAGCGCAAGATTTTGATGCAACTACTTCTTGGAATTTCACACTAACTCCAACAAGCTACACTATTCCTGCTTTAGAAGATATATGGGCGGTAGTGGGATCATTAGATAATATTACTGATTTTACAGGCAATTTTCTAGGGTGTAGTGATTTAGATAACCCTATCGCAGGAATGAATGTAGATCATATGATTGTATTTGATAATGTAGATATTTCATCTGCTACAGCACCTAAACTAAGTTTTGATTATGACATTTTTGAATTTGATACTGGAGATAGTGTTTCCTATCAATTATTTTATGATGATGTAAGTCAAGGCATATATACGATTCTTGAAGGAAATGCAGACGCCTCTTTAAGCGGAACAGAAACAATTAATATACCTATAACAGTTACTAATGTTCGTATAACTATTATCGTTAATCAAAATGGAAATGAAGATAAAGCGGGTTTTGATAATTTTCGTGTATTTGAATAAATTTTGAACGGATAGCATTTATTTTTAATATAAAAATTTGGAAACTTATTTATTGTTTCATCAATTTTAGTATTTTAGGTACACTAAAATTTGACTTTATGAATGTATGCTACATAATGTATCCATGGGAGGAAATGGACCCAGATAATGATACAACCCTTTCTTTAATTCATGAGTGTGTAAAGCGTAATCACGGTGTTGCGATTACAACACCCGCAAATTTGACCATTAGAGATAGTGAAACTTTTGTGTTTTGTAGGGCTATCAACAAAATGGAAAAAGTCCCTAGCAACTTAAAATCCTTTCATAAAAAAGCGACTTTACGAGAAGAGATGCTTCCCTTAGCAGGTTTTGATGTCATTATACTACGTAGCAACCCACCGTTGGATATGATCATGCTCAACTTCTTAGACTCTGTAAAAGATGATGTGTTTATTATGAACGATGTAGATGGAATACGACGTGCAAATAATAAATTATATACAGCAGCCTTTGAAGATAATACCCGTGATTTTATTCCGCGTACGCATGTGACTAAAAATAAAGACTATCTGATCAAAATGATTAAAGAGTCTGAAGAAGATAAAATGATCTTAAAACCACTTAATGGTTTTGGAGGTTCGGGTGTTATTCTTATAGAAAAACGTGCCATGTCAAGTATCCGTTCCTTATTAGATTTTTATATAGATAATAAAGATGGAACGACCAATTATGTGATACTTCAAGATTATATACCTGGTGCCGACCAAGGGGATGTTCGAATCTTAATATTAAATGGAAAACCTATAGGCGCAATGAAGCGTGTTCCTGGTAATGATGATCATAGATCTAATGTATCGGCAGGTGGAAGTGTACAGAAGCATTCGCTTACTAAGCAAGAAAAAGAATTATGTCGTCGCATCGGTCCTAAACTCGTAAAAGACGGACTCTATTTTGTAGGTATTGATGTGATTAATGGAATGCTTGTAGAAGTAAATGTGATGAGCCCAGGGGGCATTACCTATATCAATAAAGTCTATAAAACAAAGCTTCAAGAAAAGGTGATCAATTTTGTAGAAGATAAAGTATTAGAACGCGTAAGTCGTATAGAACGAAGAGCTAAACTCAGAAAAACGGTAGCAGATGCTTAGACTTTCAAGTGACGACATGATTTCAAAAATTGAAATGGAAGAACCTTTTCATGCCGTTTCTGATGATTATTCATTTACGCTTAAAATAGAAGAATACACTTACTTTCTTTGTGGTGCCGTACATGACGGACACCAGTTTAGAAAAGAATTATGGGACAATTGCTTGCACTCTGAATATGATCGTTGGTATGAGGAAGACCCATGTACCAAGCAAATGGTTCAATCCAACCCTATGGTGATTGCAGGAATGGATAGCCGATTTGAGTATGACCTTAATCGTGCGCCAGAAACAGCCATTTATGACGACGCTTGGGGAAAACAATTATGGAGAACTCCCTTACCAGAAGATCAAAAACAAAAAAGTCTTTCCAAACATGCTACTTTCTACAAGGTAGTGCATGCATTGGTCTCAAAAATGGAAGAAAAATTTGGAGGCGCTATTGTATATGATATGCATTCCTATAACTGGAAACGATGGGACAGACCTGTTCCTGTTATAAACCTAGGTACTAAGAATATTGATAATGAACGTTTTTCCGCTTTCGCGAAAGCGTGGTGCGACGCACTAAAAAATATTACATTACCTCATGATATAGAAACCACTGCTGCCATTAATGATACCTTTCAAGGCAATGGATATTTCTTGAAATATATTACTGAAAATACCCAAAATACTTTAGTACTTGCGACAGAGTTTTCAAAAATCTATTGTGATGAGTATGACTATATTTTATATCCAGAAGTGGTAGATGCTATAGAACAACAACTAAAACTTACCTTGCGCAATCATGCGACTACTTTTTACAATGATTTTATCTTGAAAAATGGATTGCTACCAAGCTAGTCTAGTCGGTAAGAATTTTATATTTTTGACGTTCTAAATATTGCTATGCACTTTCAAGCTGTTGACACTAATGCCGCTATTTTTGAAATTGATCAAAACCTTGATCGATTAGTTCATAATATTGAATTACTGAACTATCTCAATCCTTTGAATATAGAGGTAGAGAAGAAGCGTTTTTTTGCGAGTAAATATACCGTAGAACCTCAGTTTAAGTATCGCAAAATAAAATTCAGTCCTTTTAAGTTGCAGCGTTTGTTTTTTAATCAACGCCTAGAACGTATAGAAGATGATGATATCAGACGTTTATACCGCGATATTATCTATGAGTATTCGGGACTTATTGCGTGTATAGAAACGATAGGAAAAGGAAAAAAATTCTATTATAACAATCTGAAAGTATTTGGAACTCCTAAAGAACGCGATGTAGAAAATGCACGTTTTATTCTTCATTTTGCAGATGAAAATGAGGGAGAAGCAATGATTCCAAAATACAATGTAAAAGAAGCACAAGCTTATTTTGAAGAGTTTGGAAAACGATATGATTTTGATTTCAATATCAAACAAAGTAATCATATCTCTGCAGCGGCTATGGTCTTGAATGCTTCAGATACCATGCTGTTAAAGAAGAATCATTCTTTCTGTAAAAATCAAATTGAAGTGCTGGCAAATCATGAGATAGGTGTTCACTTAGTGACTACTCATAATGGCAAATCACAGCCATTAAAAATATTCTCTAATGGTTTTGTAAATAATACAGAGACCCAAGAAGGATTGGCCGTTTTTAGTGAGTACATGAGTGGTAATTTGACACTAAGCCGTCTTAAAGAATTGGCGCACCGTGTGATTGCAGCAGATAGTCTTATAAAAGGGTATAGCTTTGTAGATACCTTTGATTTACTTTTTAATCAGTACAAAGTTTCTAAAGAAAAAGCATGGCAGATTACACTACGTGTTCATAGAGGTGGTGGGTTTACCAAAGATTTCTTGTACTTAACAGGACTTAAAAAGATTTACGATTATTATCAAAAAGGGGAAGACTTATCCTTATTACTTACAGGAAAAGTGACGTTAGAAAACCTTCCTGTAATTAAGAAAATGATGGATATGGGATTAGCCATTCCTAGTAAGCATATCACCGATTCTTATGCTAAAAATCTAAATACAAATACCAAATTAGATTTTATACTTAAGAATTTAAAGTAGGGAGTTGTGCTGTATTTCTATAACGACCTTCACAAATAGTTACTCCTGATACAAAACAACCATAGATAGGTCTGGAACAGTAATCGTTCCTGAAACTGTTTTAGTAGTTTTGAAATCATCACCAAGCACGGCTGTTTTCCAATTTCCTTTTAGTGGGTATGTATAGGGTTTTGTTTGTGCATTATAAATCACATAGATAGTTGCCCAAGTATCTCCGTTTGCATGATTACTTAGTTGGTAACTCACTAGACCTTCTTTTTGCGTTTTAAATGTTAGATTCTTACGAACTTCTGTTGCTGTAGGCATTCTAAATGCAGGATGTGCTTTACGTAATGCAATGAGATTTTTATAATAATTGACAACATCAGCATGTTGAGTTTTGCGATTCCAATCTATCTGGTTGATGGTATCGGGTAAGTTATAAGAGTTATGCTCTTCATTTTTTGTACGCAAAAGTTCTGCACCAGCATGAATAAAAGGAATTCCTTGTGATGTAAGGACAATCGCATTTGCTAGTTTATCCATTTTAATAATTGCCTCTTCGGTAGCATCTCTTCGAGAGACATGTAATTTATCATAGAGTGTATGATTATCATGGCAGGATACATATGAAATAGCTTGCCAAGGTTCATTTGTCCATGGATCATCAGAATAGTTAACCGCTTTATAATCAATCTGCGGATGTTGAATGGAACCTACAACACCAAATTTTACAGACTCTTCGGTTGCTGTTGCACCACTTACAAACCCCGTACTTTGGTCATCAAATACAGAACCTTTTAATCCATCTCTGATATCATCACTAAATGCAGTTATAGCTGGCATTCCTTGTATATGCGCTTTTAATGCTCTGTCTTCAAGGGGGAGTGGCGAATCTCCTGCCGTCCAACCTTCGCCATACACAAAAATGTTAGGATTTACTTCTTCTAGCGTTTCGGTAATGATATTCATGGTTTCGATATCGTGAATTCCCATGAGATCAAAACGAAATCCGTCTAGATGATACTCTTCCGCCCAATACTTGACAGATTGCACCATAAACTCGCGCATCATCTCACGATCAGAGGCTGTTTCATTTCCACAGGCCGAAGCATTTGCATAAGAACCATCTTCATTTTGGCGATAATAATATCCTGGAAATTCTAAGCTAAAATTTGAGCCGTTGGTATCTCCTTTATCGTTTGGCATTCCGGTATGATTATACACAACGTCTAGGATAACGCCAATTCCACTTTCGTGAAAACGTAAGACCATCTCTTTAAATTCTTTGATGCGCACTTCGGCGTTGTAAGGATCTGAAGAGAAAGAACCTTCGGGTACATTATAATTCTGAGGATCATATCCCCAATTGAATTGTGGCGTGTCTAATTTGGTTTCGTCTATAGAATAATGATCATAGGTAGGTAGAAGATGTACGTGTGTAATGCCTAGGTCACGCATATGATCAAATCCTGTCGCTTCGCCATTAGGTCCTTTCGTTCCATTTTCAACCAATCCTAGATATTTACCAGGCATCGTCGATCCTGATTGAGGATGTATAGTCATATCTCGGATATGTAATTCATAAATTACAGCATCATTAGGGCTTTTTAAAGAAGGGCCTTTATCTGTTGCCCATCCTTCTGGATTGGTACGTTCCAGATCCAAAACCATCGCTCTATTTCCATTTACCCCAACTGCTTTTGCATAAATGCCAGGCGTCTCTTTTAACCATGCCCCATCTACGTGTATTTGATAGGTATAATAGGTTCCGTCATAATCACCTTTGAGCGTTTTTGTCCATATACTATTTGTAGATGGTTCTAGCTGGTAGGTTTCATAAGGTTTTCCATCATGGCCGTTTTTATACAAATGTACTTGCACTTTTGCGGCAACTGGAGACCACATTTTAAACGTAGTAGCTTCCTTACTATAGGCTAGCCATAAGTCTTTATTTTCAGGTCCTTTATAATCAGTATAGGATTCATATATTTCTGGAATATGTTTTGGCTGTTCTTTGCAGGATAGTATGGACATAAGAATACACGAAAAAAATAGAATACGGCGCATTAGATAGATTGTTTGTTTTTTCAAAAGGTTCTCAAGAATAAGTTACTTTTTAGAACACTCCTAATATATAAGATATCTTTTATCTATTCTTCTTCTACTCTCCAAAAAATAAATGGAATTTCCATTTCTTTAGAAGAAACGATGGCAGTGATCGTATCATCAAAATACCGATATTGAATATGGGTAGGAAACTCATTAGAAGGATTATGAGCTACAAAACTAGTGGGAGTTCTTTTTACTATTGTAAAAGGCACTATAGGTTCAGTACCATTATATATTTCTAACATCCAGATTGTATCACGCTGTGTAAGTCGCATCTTTTCTTTCCAAATGGTGTCATTATTTTGAAGGGTATACCCGATACCATTATATTTATTTTTATCAGTTTGCTCCCAAATTTCGTAGGTTTCTTTGCCTTCTTGCTCATTGGTTCGTTCCCAATTCCCTATGAGATAATCAAAGTCTCCTTTTGGAAAATTAGGTGTTTTTGTTTTCTGGCAAGATATAATGAAAAGAAAACTAACAAGATATAAGATGGATTTCATAAAATATTGTTTAATAAGATAACAATAGCAACTAAAGTTACTATTTTTATAACTTTAATTTAGGTGGTAATCTATTATATTAGCAAAAAATAAAAGTTATGAGAATCTTATTTGCAATTGTATGTTGTGCTTTTTTAATGTCTTGTGGAAGTGATGATGGAGGAGAAACAGTAGAACCAGTGGTATGTCCAACAGTTACTCTTGCAGGTTTTGAAATTCGAGTGGTTAACGCTACCAATGGAAATCCTTTATCTGGTGTGATGATCACCGCTAGGGAAGGAAATATCTTTGAAGAGGTCCTTGCGGAAGTAGCTGCAACACCAGGAACATATCAAGGTGTTTTTGAAAGAGAAGGTTCTTATGTACTTGTAGTTGAATTAGATGGTTTTCAAACGGTAGTTACAGATGCCATTACTGTAGGACGCCTTAATGACGAATGCGAAACTTTAGATACACAAAATCTATCCTTCTCTTTGAGTGAACTATAGTTTTACGCAATAGATTTTTTATACATTGTAAAGAATAAAAAGGGTAAAAATCCAAACCCAAATATAATAGCCGCTGCTCCTAATAGGATATCGGCTCCTTGCAAATGGTACATTTTAAAAATCACAGATAAGCCAGCAGTTACTGCTGAAAGCGCGCCTAATACTATTCTTAATCGAATAGATATAGCTTTAGAAATCGCTACTTTATAACGGTCAAATGCTATTAAAGGAATAAATAATAGAAATAAGGTCACAATACCTATTATAAAAAGAGTATTTGCTCCAGGATACCGAAATAATTTAAAAGCTATTCCTGCTGTTAATGATAAAGCTCCTAAAAATCCAATAGTATAGATAAGTTTTTTCATAATAAAAATACGTTTAGCGTTTAATAAAAATAATGTTTGGTGTTGTATATCTTTTAATCCATTTGGGGCAATGTCATGAATAGCTTCTTCTAGAAGTTTATCAAATTCTTTTCCTTTACCAAGCTGAGTTTCTATAACACAGCATAAATGATCAATGATGTCATCTTGTAAAGATGGTAATTGTATTCCCTGATTCTTTACAGATACACTAATCATATCTTCTTGTTCAGGTGTTAACTTCATATAGGATTAAGTTGGTTAAAAATAATTTTGTCAAGTGTTTTCATAAAGTCTTTTAATTCTTCTATGTGAGTAGTTTTTGCACTTTCGCCTTCCGGTGTTAAGTAATAATACTTGCGCACTCGTTTCCCTATATATTCTTTTTCGAATGAAATAAGACCATCTCGATTCATTTTTTGTAAAGCTGGATATAGAGAGCCGTCTTTAAGTAAAATTTTCTCATCAGACCTTTCCTTTACGAGTTTGAAAATTTCATAACCATACATTCTTTTATGCTCAGATAATAGTTTTAATATAATAACGGATAAGGTTCCTTTTAAAAGTTCTTTTGAATACATAGTTCAAATATACATAAAATATCAATACATCATAATTCTATGTATTAAAAAATATATTTTTGTTCCATTTTCTTTTTATGAAAGAATATTTCTATAACTCCTTTACGGTTACTTTTCGCAACATAATGATTCCAAAAACAAGACAGGGAGCAACTATTAATGTAGTGATGAGGGCACTCATTAGCGACGAGCTTTGTGGTGTTACTTCGGTAGCTGTTTTAGGAATTCCCATTCCATCTAGTTTTGCAAAAAAGTCAATAAGTGCATGTATGATAATAAGAGGATAGAGTCGCTTGGTACGTAGTAATAGTGCTCCAAATAAAACGCCTATGAATAAAGCAAAGAATACTTGAGATACTTCCCCATACATTCCTTTATCAAATTTAAAGAGGTGTAAAACCCCAAAAATAAATGCAGCTCCAAATACAGAAAAGACAATCCCTTTTTTTGAATGACCGTATGCTTTTATAAGATAGGATTGCATAAATCCTCGTAAGCTTAACTCCTCAGAATACCCAATACTGATACAATATATAAGAAGTACTAAGATGTTCATCCATAAATTGTCAGTTGGAATTTCATCCATAAACAATATATTGATGAGAATTAAATAAAGCGGATATAATAACAACCACATATGCTGCACTTTTCCAGTACGAATACCAGCCAATGATTGTAACTGATATTTTCGTATAAATACAAATGCGATGATACTCATTACAATATTAACTCCTGTTGAAAATAAACTATGGCTCGTATAGGAAGTGATCCCTTGTGTTATTAAAAGATCTGTAGTCCACTCTCTACTACTAATGATAAGAATAAGTATCGCGATAAAGGCAACAAGAGGAATAAGGGAAGTTTTAGCTTTCATAAGTATGGTTAGTTTATTCTGTATGAATATAGAAGATTTAGAACTTAAAATGTTACGAATCTAGTAATTAAAAGATGTTAAAAACTCCTTTTATTTTGTGGTTTATAATTTTGAAATACTGATCTTAAAATTGGTATTTTTGCCTATGCAAAACAACGTCCTTATTTTAGACTTCGGGTCTCAGTACACACAGTTAATAGCGCGTCGTGTACGCGAGCTTAACATTTACTCAGAAATTAAACCCTATAACAATCCTCCTAAAGATTTATCAAGCTATAAAGCAGTGATTTTATCAGGATCACCACATTCGGTACGAGGAGAAAATCCACCACATCCAGATCTCTCTGAAATTAAAGGTAAAAAACCATTATTAGGAGTATGCTATGGAGCACAGTACTTAGCTCATTTTAATGGAGGTGAAGTAGGGCAGTCTAATACACGTGAATACGGGAGAGCAAATCTTTCTATGGTTAAAGAAGGAGAACCTTTTTTAGAAGGTGTTTCTAGTGATAGCCAAGTATGGATGAGTCATAGTGACACGATAAAAAAGCTTCCAGAAGGAGCTATACGTATTGCATCTACACACGATGTAGAAAATGCAGGTTATAAAATAGAGGGAGAAGATACCTATGCAATACAATTTCATCCAGAGGTATATCACTCTACAGATGGAAAAAAAATATTAGAAAATTTTTTAGTGAAAATCGCTGGTGTTGCCCAGACATGGACGCCTGACGCGTTTGTAGAGACTACTGTTGCAGCGTTAAAATCAAAAATAGGTGACGATCGCGTGATCCTTGGACTCTCTGGCGGCGTAGATAGTACAGTGGCGGCAACATTATTACATAAAGCTATTGGAGAAAACTTACACTGTATTTTTGTAAATAACGGTTTATTACGTAAAAATGAATATACAGACGTATTAAAACAATATGAAGGTTTAGGCCTTAATGTAAAAGGAGTAGATGCTTCGGCACGCTTCTTGGATGCGCTAGAAGGAGAAAGTGATCCAGAAGCAAAACGTAAAGCTATTGGACGTGTTTTTGTAGAGGTATTTGATGACGAAAGTAAACTGGTAGAAAATGCAACTTGGCTAGCACAAGGAACCATTTATCCAGATGTGATAGAATCTGTGAGTGCAACAGGAGGACCTAGTGCTACCATAAAATCACATCACAATGTAGGAGGATTACCGGATTACATGAAGCTAAAAGTAGTGGAGCCCTTACGTATGATTTTTAAAGATGAAGTGCGTAGAGTAGGAGCAAGTATCGGATTATCGGCAGAATTACTCGGTAGACACCCATTTCCGGGACCAGGATTGGCCATACGTATTCTCGGAGATATCACTCCAGAAAAAGTACGTATATTACAAGAAGTAGACCATATATTTATTAATGGTCTTAGAGAATGGGGACTGTATGATAGTGTGTGGCAAGCAGGTGCAATGTTGCTGCCTGTAAACTCTGTAGGTGTGATGGGAGATGAACGTACCTATGAAAAATGTGTCGCTTTAAGAGCAGTAGAAAGTACAGATGGTATGACGGCAGATTGGGTACATCTTCCGTATGAATTTATGCAGAAAGTATCTAATGATATAATAAACAAAGTAAAAGGCGTTAATAGAGTAGTATATGACATTAGCTCTAAACCGCCAGCCACTATTGAGTGGGAATAAACCAAAATTATGAAGTTGAAACATCTTTTTTTAGTATGTATATGTGTGGTGTCGTTCGCTTTCGCGAAAGCGGAATCCGTAACACCTACATTTTTTCAAGAATTTATTTCACATCAGGTTGCCAAAGGAGAGACTTTATATAGTATCGCCCGTAAGTATAAGCTTACAGAAAAAGATATTATTAAATTGAATCCAGATGCAAAAGAGAGAGTCTATGAAGGACTTGTTCTGATTCTTCCGTCATCTGCTTCGACCTCAAATGATACCGCTGCCGAACAAGAAGATATTCGTTTTAAAACGCATAAAGTAAGACGTAAAGAAACATTATATAGTATCTCTAAGAAGTATAATGTCACACAAGAGGCTATAAAAAAATATAATAAGCGTCTGTATAGCGAAACCTTGCGTAAAGGTGATAAAATAAGAATCCCTTTAAATTATGTGGGTGTTGTAGAAGAGAAAGTAACCATCACTAATACAGGTGGAGGGGTATCTCAAGAAGAAGCACCTAAAGATGCAGGTGCTGCATTTGTACCTTATGTTGTAAAAGCAAAAGAAACGAAATATGGTATTGCACGCTTATATGGGATTACAATTGCCGAATTGGAAGCCGTAAATCCAGAAATGAAAGATGGATTAAAAGTTGGGCAGACTATTAAAGTACCTAATACTGCAATAGAAAAAGATGACACTGCTGTCATTAATGAAGATGTATATGCTTTTTATGAAGTAAAAAAGGGAAATACGATCTATAGCTTATTAAAAGAATTTAATATAAACGCAGATAGATTAGTCGAGTTAAACCCAACCGTAGCCGATGGACTAAAAGAAGGAATGATTCTTAAAGTTCCCAAGGGTGTTGCTGGCACTATAACAAATACGACTGCAGATGCAGGAACTACTATCGAAATGACCTCAGATACTACTAGAGGAAGTCTACTAGATAGTTTATCTAACTTTTCTACTAAGAAAGTTGTATTAATGTTGCCCTTTGGTTTGAATCGTACTACAGCAGATTCACTTTCTAATGCAGAAACTATTATTAAGAAAGATAGAGCTCTTAGAATTTCATTAGACTTTTATAGTGGTGTTTTATTAGCATTGGATCATGCAAAACAACGAGGAATTTCTACAGATTTGCAAATCTTCGATACAGAATATATACGATCTGATGGAGCCGCAACCAATGCTAGAAAAGTAGAACGTATTATTACCGCTAATGATTTTTCTGATGTAGATGTGGTAATAGGCCCTCTATTGGCTAGTAATTTTAATAGGGCTTCTAGTCTTTTAGCACGTCAAAGAATTCCTTTAATATCTCCTTTAACAACACAAGCGGTAGATTTTAGATCCAATGTTTTTCAATCTAGGCCTAGTGAAGCTCAAATGCGAGAGGTCATGCTTGATTATTTAAAGCCTAGAGTAGCAGGGAAAAATATCATCATTATAGCAGATAAGAAAAACAGCAAAATAAAAGCAAGGCTACAATCATTATTTCCTAGTGCAAAAGTTGTTACCATACGAGAAGGGGATAATGGCCCCTATTTAGGGCAATATGACATTACAGATAAGATCTCAGAGTTTCAAGAAAATTGGGTGATTGTAGAAACGAATGATGTACCATTAATAAGTTCTATAACTACAAAACTTAATACCATAATAACAACTCGTAAAGTCTCATTATTTACTACAAGCAGAGGGCGAGCATATGATAGTGATGCTATACAACATATGCATTTAATGAATCTTAATTTTCATTACCCTTCTATGAATAAAGAGTATACGTATAGTACAACAAAAGAGTTTGTAGATGCGTATGAAGATCGTTATGATATTACGCCTAGTAAAGAAGCCATAAGAGGGTATGATATTGCGTATGACACCTTATTACGCCTTGCTTTCGCAGAAAATTTATATGATGCAGCTAAATCGGGTATAGAAACTAGTTATGTAGAAAATAAGTTCCGTTATCATCAAAAAAGTGCTGGCGGATTTTATAATAATGCGATATACCTTATAAAGTATTCTGAAGGATTGATGTTAGAAGAAATTTCTCAAGATGCTCCAGAAGAAGTAGAAGACTAATTATATATCGATATCAAATAAAAAAGGCTGTTACATTTTGTAACAGCCTTTTTTATTGATGTTTTATTAGATTTTATAAACCTCCATTTGCTTGTAAATCTGCGATACATAGCGGATCAAACTCTGGAATGGTTGCTATATCACTTGAGTTAAATATACTAGTTACGGTTTGGAAAAACATAAGGCATCCTTCAACATTACAATGTCTCTCATTATTTTCATCTTCATGATCAGAAGTAAGTGGCGTACCTGAATTTACCAATCCAAATATATGTCCAAATTCATGACGAAGTGTAGATGTTTCTAATAATGTTCTATTGATAGGTGTTGTAGAGTTATTTGCTAGATCTATAAAGGTCTTTTCATAAATAACCATAGAAGTGTTACGATAGGCAGTCCCTAATACAAATGAGTTTCCAGAATTAGATGCAGAGACTCCATCAGAGAAGAACATCCACACACCTATTTCGTCACCATCATTAAATACGGTACGATTTGCATCTTCAATAGCTACAATCTCATTGATATCATAAGGAGCTACTTCATCAGGTGTAATCAAATTTTCTACAATAGTAATTCCATCGGGTTTATCTAAACGTTCCTCAAGGAAACTTTGAATAAGATCTATGGTTTGTTGCGTAGGTCTAAAACCTTCGGCATAGGCAAGTTCTAATCGTAAACTTCTAAATTCTGTAGATGCTAATAATTCATTTGCAGAAGTTCCCAACGGTTGCTGATTTGCAGTAGCATTTGGATTTGTAGGTGGAGTAGTTGTCTGTTCATCGTCATTTCCACACCCTACAACGGTAAATGCAACACATAAAAGGGTTAGAAAGGGAAGTTTTAATCTTTTCAATATCATTTTTATATCTTTAAACCTCTAATTTAATCGTAAAAATGATGAAAAAATTACTTTTTGCACTAATTTTTTTAAGTTCATTGCATTTTAATGCTCAAGAATCTTCACATCGTGCTGATGTTTTGAGGTATTTAACTATGAACGGAACTGCAAATCAATATAGTGCAGCAATAGATCAACTATTTGAATTATTAGGCAAGCAATATCAAGAGCATAATATCTCTGATGAGGTTTGGGGTGAACTTAAAAAGGAGTCTACACCAGAATTGAATAAGATTTTAAATATGTTGGTTTCTGCATACAGAGGTATTTATGAGCATGAGGATATCAAGAATATGATCGCTTTTTATGAAACTTCAACAGGAAAACAATTACTGGCGGATAAAACGGCATTAACTAGTGAACAACAAAAAGAAGCATCTGTATTTTATAATTCACCAACTGGTCAAAAAATATTAACATCAGAACAACAAATTGCACATAGAGTAGGAGAGGTCTCTGAAATTTGGAGTCGTGATTTGTATAGAAATCTTGTAGATAAACTAGCAGAGAAAGGCTATGTTATGCAACAGTAAGTCGTGCTAGATAGTCATAATGATTACCTTCTAAAATGAGTTCGCAATCGAACTCATTTTTTTTTGCATACACTGCCAGTGTTTCAAAATCTAAATACAACCATTTAAAATCAGGAGAACGCTGTCCTTTATAACTCATTCCCATCGTTACTTCGCCGTAATAGGCACTATGTATATCTATCCAGTAGCCTCCATCATCAGTTTCAAACATATACTTTATATCAGATCCGTCTATTAAAATTTGTCCGCCAGGTGTAAGCATCTTTTTTAAGTGTTGTAAATACAGATCAATTTTTGATACTTCTTCAAAAATTCCAGTACCATTCATGAGTAATAGTAAGGTGTCATAGGTAGTTTGATGTTCTAAAATATGACTCGTAATACTGTTTTTGATCATACGCTTTCGCGAAAGCGTACCACATCCCTCAGAAATATCCAGAGCGGTTACCTCAATTCCATGTTCTTGTAACCAAAGACTATGGCTGCCTGCTCCACTTCCTATGTCTAGTGTTTTTCCTTTACACAATTGAAGCGCTTTCTGTTCTATGGCAGGCATTTCATGATACTTGCGAAATAAATAAGGAATAGGAATCGTATCGTCTTCTGCGATAGAAGAATGAACTATAATATCTTCAGCGTATTGCTTATCAAAGTAATCGTTGACGGCTTGTCCAAATATGTCTATATCCATAAAATAGTGCTTACATTTGTGCTATGGAAGACCTGCTTAAATCATTATCACAGCTTGCCAAAGATAAACATAACGAGAACAAAAAGTTCTTTGCAAAATTGCGTAAAAAACCACCTAAGAAGTTGGATTATTTAATGCAGGAATTGCATGATGCTGAGTTTGAACGTACCGACTGTTTAGAATGTGCCAACTGTTGTAAAACGACAGGTCCGCTTTTTACTCCTAAAGATATTACCCGTATTTCTAAGCACTTTAGAATGAAAGAACAAGCGTTTATAGATACCTATTTACGTATTGATGAAGATAATGATTATGTGTTGCAAAGTGTTCCTTGTACATTTTTAGGAGCCGATAATTACTGTTCTATCTATGAGGTTCGTCCAAAAGCATGTAGAGAATTCCCACATACAGATCGTAAAAAATTTCAGCAAATTTCTAATCTTACGCTTAAGAATGTAGCGATGTGTCCAGCTGCGTTTAATATTGTAGAAGAAATGAAGCGTAGAATTCCTAAATAGAAGTATTAATTTAACTGGCCATCAAAATACGTAATCACATCGTTGAGGGCATCTTTGGTCGCATGTCCTTCTTCATCTACAAAGTCTAAGGTTAATATAGCATGTCCATCACCGGGTAATTCATGAAGGATAATACGTTCTCTATCGGTATTAAATGTTTTCTTATAAAGATCAAAACGTGATGCTGGACACATACTATCTCCTTTAAAACGGGCACAGTGCATAGGCCCTATATCATCCAGTCTGTTTTTTACATGTGTTACTTCTTCGGGACTCATATGTAAACCTCCTCTTTTAAAGGGAAGTGATGGTTGGCTAGCAAATCCTGCAAGAACAGCTTCATTTGCCATAAGGGAGATTGCAAAATTGCCTGTGAGGCACATCCCAATCACTGCAACGCCTTGTACTTGATGTTTTTCTTTGGTGTATGTACAAAGTGCTGATAAAAAATCTACGATTGGACTTGAATGATTTCTAGCAAGAGCACTAAACTGACGACGCATACAAAAGAGTACTTTTCCAAAATTTGCAGCCGTGGCTGTTTTTCCTATTTTTCCAAAGAGATGTGGAAGTACCACAGTATATCCTTTATTCACAAAACGATCGGCAAGTGCTAAAGTCTCTTGTCCTATACCTGGCAACTCTTGAATAATGATGACTACTTTAGGTCCGTTTCCTTGTGTATAAATCGTATTAGTTACCTTTTTTCCATTGCGTAATGTGCTGGTAAATGGTTCTTTTTGATAGGCATCTATTTGTGTGATAGAACTCATAATTTGGATAGTTTTTGTATAGTAATTAGGTGCTTTATGGCAAAGCAATCCTGCTTCAATATACTTATAATATCTTATAAGTCATTTAATTAAAAAAAATAGATGCTGGTGAAGTAGATGTTATGCGTCTTGGCTATCGGCAATTATTTTTCGAATCCAATCATTTGGAATCATATCGATAGTAAGATTAATACGTTCTTCAGAACCGGCATTGATAACTCTATGTGGATCTGTAAGACGTAAATACCAACATTCTCCTGGTTTCATAGGAACTGTAGTATTATTAAGATAAAATTCTACCTGATCATTATTGAGAATGGGTACCGTAAGTCTAATCACTGATCGTTCTATTTCTAGGCCTAAAGTAGGATCTGTATGTTCTCTTACCGTTGAGTTAGGAGCTAATCTAAGTAAACGTACTAAAGTTACTTTGGTATGCTCTTTAAATGTATTGATCACATTTTGTAAGTATGGAGATGCATTTAAGGCAGGTGTATCCATCCAGTCTGTCCATGAACCATCTGCATAATCCATTGCAGGAGGTGGGAAAGGAAGTGTTGTGTCTACTTCGTGCGAAGGTGCACGTAATGGAATGACATTATAATACTCAAACTGTCCAAACTGTAAATTTTTAAATTCCTCTAGCATCTTTGCTGTGTCAAATGTAAAAGGAAGTTTAATTCTGTCTTTTGTTTGTGTAGCGGTAGTATCCATGTTTACTAAAATCGTTTGGTTAATTGTGAAGCATTAAATTACTCATTTTAATAGTATTTGTATACCCGTAAATCTACCTGATTTTATATGTGAGGATACTTAGCTTTTTAATTCTCCAGTATGACGATGTATTCTGTGTAATTCATAGACAGCGATATCAGGGTTTAAAATTCCTTTATCTGCAGCCGCAACCGATAGTTTTGCCCATATAACAGCTAGTTTATAGAAGTCATCATAAATAGCAGTTACGGGTTGATTTTCTAAAAGATCTCCTATGGTATTTGATATTTTGGCAAAACGAATCCCTTCTATCAATGACCAAAAAGTAACTAGGATATCGTTGCTTTTTTGATCAAAAGAGATTGTTGGATTGATAATGTTTTCCATACTTGTGAGTAAGGTACTTAAACGTACCTTCATGGTAGTGACATCTGGTAAGTGTTCTTTTTGAGATTGACGTCTAATATCTGAATAACCATCTCCGTAGGAAATAGGAGTAACGTTAAAGCCTAATTTTTCTAAAGCCGTAATCCCTTCTCCTTGAAATCCGTATACATCATTACCTATCAAGAAGCCATAGACATAATAGAACTCTAAATTTATAATGAGTTGTAATTTTTTGTTGTCGCCAAATGTAATTGTTAATCCTCCAAAATCATTCTCTGACAGATACACTGCAGGATAGGTTTCATTATTGATATATCGAATTCGAGAGGTCGCCTTACGAAAACCGTCTAATGAAAACTGGAAATCATTATCAAGTCGAATTTCTAATACTTCTCCGTGTAAAGTAGATATGCCTTTAAAGATGTCTGTATTACTAGTCATGCTGAATCTATTATATTGAGTTCCTAATTAATAGGGTCAATATAATAGGTTACTCTTATTTGTACTACCGTATAAGTACTTGATTTTAGGGATGATTAATAACGTTTTGGTTCTTTAAACTCTTTCATTAAAAAGTCAAGTGTAGTTGTATTAAATAACGTAGGGTTATCTCTAGGTAACCAATGGGTCTCTCCCGGTAAAATTGCTAAATAAGCATTTGGAATAGCTTGATACATTTTTACGGTATGTACATCTTCAATCACATCATGATCTCCCGCCATGATTAATGTTGGGGCTATTATTTTAGTTAATTCTTCAAATTGTAATTGCGGATAATTGATAAGTTGTTTATACAGTTTGATATAGATTTTATAATCAGGATTATTTTGACTTTCTAGTCGCTTCAATGTTTTTTTATGCTCTTCTAATCTATCTGGAAATAAACCATCTGGATGAATATTGGCGCCCATTGCGACTAGCTTTTTAACCTTTTCTGGATATTTCATAGCCATGATAAGTCCTATAATTCCACCATCACTCCAGCCTACAATATGAGCACTATTTATATTGAGTTTTTCCATAAATAACCTCATGTCTTCTGTTTGATTCATATAGGTTAACTCTTGTTCATTATCTGTAGATCTCCCTCTACCACGACTATCTATGGCAATCACTTTGTAATTTTTTGCAAACACATCTATTTGATTTTTGAATGCTTCAATAGACTGTCCTGCACCATGAAGTAATAATAGAGGCTCACCTTCTCCATATATTTCATGGTATATTTTTACACCATTAACTTCAATAAAACCACCTTGGTTATCATTCTGGCCATAGACCCCTCGTCCTTTTATATGTAATGCATAAGTCCCTTTATAAGGATTTTGTGTAGTTCTGCTTGCCGTATAAAATTTTAATTTAGAGATCGCTGTATCACCCCAAATCTGTTCTGGTATTTCTGGAGCTTTTTCAAAACCTGGATTCTGAATAGCGATTGACACCCAATTTTCTGGAGTTTCTTCAATTTCTAGGGTAAAATCATCAAAAAAGAAATCCCCATTTTCTGTGCACATTAGCCCAAATGATAGGCTTTGTGCATTCTCGTTTTCTAGAATTCCTTCAATTGAATATTTTTGCCAGTTTTTAGATACTGGAATACCTCCCATATCACGATTGAATACACCAGATTTAGAATCCTTTAAATTGATGCGTGTCCATATTGTTACAGATTCATTTCCATTAAAAGTTTCCTTTCGTATATGAGCAGAGACTCTAAATTTTTTGCCTATATATTTAGAGATATCTACCTTTTGATGCATAGGCGCAAAATCTGAGGCTCTTTTTTCTTCTTGAGAATATACAGTAGTTACAGAAAGCATTACAAAAGAAAAAATAACTAGGAGGACGATTTTTTTATTCATGTTTGTCTTTGTTTCAATAGCCGTTTAATGAATTGTAAATATACTATATACGCTTTCGCGAAAGCGTATACTGCATTAACATTTTTGCATAAGATCATTTAGTACATTCGTACTATTAAAAACGAATATTGTATGACTGATACTATAATCCATCAAGAGGAAACGCTTTTCAAAAAGGCGGGTTATCGCTTCTTATTTCTATATGTTGTTTTGTATATCTATCCCTACGGATTTGAATATATTCAGGAATTAACAACCAGTGATATTTCTTTTTGGGAAGGGATGACAGTTTGGTTTGGAGAAACCGTTTTTGGTTGGGAGTTTAACAGGTCTAATCTCATGAATGGGTTTGATTCTAAGTATGATTACAGTCGTTTTGGTCTTATTACCGTACTCTCAATACTAGGTACGGCACTTTGGTTATTTATAGATGCAAAACGCAAGGTGTCATATACTCAAAAACTGAAAGTATTTCTGTATACGATATTGCGATATCACGTCGGACTTACCCTCATTCTTTATGGTCTGGCAAAAGTATTTATGCTCCAATTTGGTGAGATGGATTTAAATCGATTAGAAGGAACCATAGGTAGTCATAATGGGATGAGTTACCTATGGACATTTATGAGTTATTCTAAGTTTTATACCATGACGAGTGGATGGATAGAGGTAATAGGAGGTTTGTTTTTACTATTTAGAAAAACCACCTTTATAGGAGCGATTATTCTGTTTATTGCGATGGCAAATGTAGTCTTGATAGATATAGGGTATGATGTACGTGTCAAGATGTTTGCGATACATTTATTTTTAATGACGTTATTGCTTCTTGCCTATGATTACAAGCGATTAGTTCGTTTTATGATTCTTAATCAATCAACTCAGCCTAATGTACTTCCTTCCTTGTTTACTACTCAAAAATCTAAAAGGATTGGATATGTTTTTAAAGGTGTATTACTCGTGTATGCTTTGATTTCGTTTAGCTATCATCTTTCAGGTCGTATAGATAGCCAAACTGCTAATCAATACCCTTCTTTAACAGGCCATCATACGATTAAAATGCTTATTAAAAATGGAGATACACTCTCATTAGATAAAAGTAATACTGTTTGGAAATCTATGATTATAAATGGTAGTTCTTATCTTCCAGAAACCCTTACTATGAGCAAAGGGAATAATTTTAATGACTATTTTTCTTTTAAAGCCGATACACTAGCACGCACCATAACGTTTCACCCCATGCGAGGAGATACCAATGACATTTATCAATTTAGATATAAGAAAGAAACAGATAAGACCTATATTTTTGAAGGTACACATCGTCAGGATACCTTCTGGATCAAAACAACCGCCAAAACACTTAAAGACTATCCGCTTACTTCAAAAGGAATTAAATGGATCACAGATTTGGAGTAAGTTCTTGTTTAGTTTACTTCTAACGCTTTCATCGCTTCCAATACTTGCTGCTTATCGACAGTTAGATTATGTGCGATATATCTAAAGAAATCCTGTCTATCTTTTGGGTAATCCAATTTATAATCTACCGGAACGCCTCTATTTTCATAGGAGTTTCCGTGTACATCCATATAAATTTCATTAGAAATAGAAAATGACCATCCATTAGGCAATGTTTTTTCTAAAGCAGTTGAGAGTGCTCCTTGGGTATGCGCACCTATTCTTTTATGATAGGGAATACTCATTGAACTAATGGCAAAAGCTTCAGCAGCACTTCCTGTTTGTTGGGAAGTCAAAACATACACAGGTTTTTTATAAGCCGTAGGACTTGTATCCATAAACAAGGGAAGCTCGGGAGAAAACCCATTATTGTGTTTTAATTTCGTTTTGACGGTTTGTCGCCGTTGATCATTAAAGCGTTTTAATATTTCAAAGCTCACGGCATCTTGACCTCCTCCATTAAAGCGTACGTCTATAATCATAGCTTGTGTGTCCTTAAGATCATTCATAATTTGATCCATAGTCTTGGCAATTCCCGCTACTTCTTTTTGGATGTATGTACCTTCATTCATGGTGTGAAACGTGGTGACATAGGCATCTACATAACCTACTTCATCAATCAATGCTTGTGGAATGTCTAAAGCCGCATACAGCCACATGGCTTTCACTTGCATATATCCCACATTATTTTCCATGGTTCCCCATTTGATCAACCAAGAATCTTTGGTCATGTCTTCGGTAAGGTAGGTATCGGCGACCATATTGGCTATTTGGAAATCGCCATATTCAACGAGTGCTTCTTCGGCAGAGGGCTCTTCTTGTTCTTCCTCTAGTGCTTCTAAGGCTTCATATACTGCATCAGTAGCTTCTAGGTAGGCATGATTATCACCTAAGAGTTCTAAGGTTTCTTCGATGGTTTTATAAAGCTGTGGGTCTGTTGGATTGTTGAGGATTTTTTCTTTTTGCTGTTGGTAAAGCTCGGGCCAATCTATTTGATTCAATTCCATAAACACATAATGTTCTTTTACAGTCTGTGCAAAGACTTCAAAATTGTATAACACATCTTGTTTTTGGGTCGTCGATATTGGTATTGTACAGTGTGTTGGTATTTCTGTAGCTCGTGTAAATCGATAGGTCATCACGCCTTTTTGTAATGATAGTGTATCCTTTTGAAGGGAAAGCGAACTCCTAATTTCTTCTAAAGATGCCTGTCTATTGGGAAGACATGAAATATCAGTTACATCATAAAGTGTATACTGTGTACTATCCTGAATCTGTAAGACCCAACCAGATCCTATAGATTCCCAGACGCCATTTATAGAGATGGGTTCTTGAATTTGCTTTTGACAAGAAATAAAAAGTATCGTAATGATTATCGCAATGATCTTTGATTTCATTTATGGAAGGTTTATTCAAAGACCGTGCTTATGGAATATCGTTACAGTAGGGGAGATGTTTTAAAAATTTATAAGTTTATTTTTTTCTGATCTTCTTTTTTAGTTCTTCAATAGATAATGTAATCTTCTTTTTTCTATGAACCATTCTATGACAATTTGCACATAAAACTGTTAAGTCTGTTTTTGGGTTTGTTTCTATTTCTTGGCCTTTGTTTTCAGATAATGGTTGAATATGATGGACTTCAATGAAACCTTTTCCCCAATCTCCATAAAATGCCTCAAAGTTAAAACCACAGACAACACATTCAAGTCCATGAATTTTTACAGCATCACTCCTAAGTGATGGCTTTCTTTCATAACTATACGATGTTGTAACCTTTTTTCCTCCTTCTGTAGTACCTATTATATATTCAGCCTCACTTTCTTGAATACTAATAAGATCATCGTAAGTTTGTTTGTATTCTTTGACTTTTAAGTCAGCATACTTTTGAATAGCTATCCAAACTTCTTCTTCAGATTTATTAATAAAAGAGTCGAAGACAGCTTGCATATCTTTTCCTAATGGATGTGGAGATTTATTATCAGATAACCAACCGATCCTTTTAGAATTTGGAAAGTGGCTGTCAAATGCATCTCGCGTATTCTTTAAGCTTCGTTCGAATGCTAAAACTGTTCTATCTCCATGTATTTTTTCATAAAATACTCTATATGCATCATTCCACTTATGAACCTTTAAACGAATGGGAGGAGAGGGATATTTATCATTTTCATTAATTACACCAAATTTGGATAAATAAAAACCAACCTCTAAAAATGCTTTACTTCTTTTTTTCAATATATGTGTATTGTTGCATATAGTTGCAAACTGTTGCATGAACAAATCTAACTAATTTATTATCAGCACTAAACATATTTCAAAACTATATACTCTTTCGCGAAAGCGTATAAAAAACCACTCCTTATAAAGAAGTGGTGCTATAGTTACAACGGTACGATGACGTTATTCAACTTTCGTGAGTTCCATTGGAGAATCGAGACCTATCAATTGTATCACATTGCCATTAGGATCTAATGTAAATTGAACCCGTTCTTTGATCTCTCCTACCTTAAATATGTGTGCTTCTAAGGGCGTTAAGCGCATCTTCCCACCTTTAGATTTCGGCTGACCGTATAATACATTATTTTCTAAGGTAATTGTGATGGTAATCCCTCCTCCTTTATAAGTGCCTATGTATTTTTTATACAATGCCTCATCAATAGCGGGTGTTTTTTCAGGAGTTGTAATAAACTGTAATAAGGTATCATAATTAGAAGGATGAATATTCTGTCTGTTATGCTCCTTAAGGTAGGTAAGCGCTAATCGATAGCCTTCATCGAATGCCAGTTGACTATTCACTTTTATATGCGGAATCACACCCACCTGTTCAAAACTCGTTTTGGTAATGGCATTAATGGTCTCTTCACTAGACACCTGCACACTAAAACGATCATTAACAGGATGTACAGAAGCTCCATTACCCGCTCCCGCAGTCACTTCTCCTATAATAGTAGCTCTTCCTAAATGCTTCAACATATAAGCAAAAGATTCCGCTGCCGATCCTGTGTTGGCATTGACCAAAACATATAACTTGATATCTGGAAGCTTGGTTCCTGTCACATTTGGATCTGTAGAGATTCCATATGTATGATCATGTAAGGTACAGCGATAATCTGAAAGATGAATAGGGGCTTTACTATCAAAGAAGTAACTGATATAATAAGCCACCATATCTTCAAAACCACCGCCATTGTCTCGTACATCTACGATAAGAGCTTCGGTGTTTTTGAGAGACTCAATAGCGCTTGTAACGATAGGTTTAATGTTCTCTAAGTATTGATGACGTGTAAAGTGCTTAATTTTTAAATACCCTACATTACCATCAAGTACGTTGATTTCTGAGAGTCCGTAATTGGTCCAGAGACCTGTCTCGCTTACTTGTATAGGGGCTGTATTTGTGGTAGCTCTTTCTCTAGGTGCACGATACACCATACTCATGTGCAAATCATTATTAATCGCTCTTAAATCATTTTTAAGTGTGTCTGCTAAGACTTGAGGTTGTGTGAGCTGTTGATATGCTCCGTTTTTATGTTTAGTACGGATACGTGTAGTGATTTGATCTCCTATTTCTGGATCTATATAATATCGATTTACAATGGAAGTGATAGAGTCAATAATAGTACTAACCTCCGATGCAGAGACTGCTTTTGTATCTTCTTTTTGTGCATAGATGTCTTCTGAAAATAAACAGAGTACACATAACATGACTACTAAAAGGTTCTTTTTAGGGTATGATTTCATGGATTCGTTTTTTGATATCCACAAATGTAGATAGGCAGTACTATCTAAAATAGAATGAGATTAGCCAATTCGTTAAAACTTGCGATAATCTTTAGGAAGGAAACCTGTGAGTTCTTTAAAATTTCTAATAAAATGACTCTGATCTGTAAACCCACAGTAAAAAGCAATTTCAGATAATGATACTTCAGGATTTTTTATCAAATCAATGCTTTTCTCAATTTTTAGTCTTCTTCTATACGTACCTAATGTACAATGAAAGTATTTTCTGAAGTTTTTAGAGATTGTTACGGGATGTGCCCCTACAAGTATTGAAATTTCTTGTAATGACAACTCATCATTCCATTTATCATGCAATAGTTGTTCAAGCAGAATGATCCATTGCGGTTTGGTTTTATAGAAACGCTCTTTTTGATTAGAAACTAAGGATAGTAAAAGGGTTTGGAGTTGTAGATAATCTTGTGTGTCTAGATGTAGCAATTCCTTTTGCATTTTTAAGATCAATGCTTTCGCACTTACATTGGTCGTAATCGCTTCTTTGATATCATGTGCCGTCAGGTCGTATTTTTTAAGAAATGAGTGCTCGATTTCTATATTCGCACTTTTGGATATAGGGTTAGGAGCGATCCATCGGTGTTGTTCTTCTGCATGATAAAAAAAGATGCTTCCTTCTTTTTTGCTATAGGTAGTTTGCTGTTTCGTTTCGGCTTTCCCTCCTTCAAAAACAAAACAGATATGGAGATTTTCGTGATAATGCCATTCTGGATTGTTTTTACGTTCAGAATACAGCGTATTGGTAATCGTACTACCCTCAATATGGGCTTTATGTACGACTTCACCGGTATATTCTCCTTTGTTTAAAACAATCATTAGGTAAAGCTACTAAATTGAAATTATATCCTATGTATGGTCATGATTTAATTTTGATGTACGCTTTCGCGAAATCGAACTTGTGAGATTCACGACCGTAGGAAGAGTGAAACGGTAAAGCGAACCTGTAAGACCCACCTGCCGGCAGACAGGTTCACAACTATAGGGAAAGCGAAGCGTTAAAGCATATTTATAAAATGTCAAGAAAATGCATTGTAAGAGACACTTACTCATAGGCAAAAGAGACAGGATCTTTATGCTTTTTTTTGAGTAGTCCATTAGTTTCTAAATAGTGCATCCAAGCTGTAGCACGACCCCGAGAATCACATCCATACATATTATCAGAAGAACAAAGTTTGTGAGGATATCCAAGCCTTGTAGTAAATGTCAATTCGAGAATTTTAATAATAGAATAAGCCCCATTATCTTTTGTGCTCCCGCCACCACCTACAAAGGCATTGTTTATATTAAATTTTAAAATATCATAGATTTTATCATAATCTAAAACATTATTAGAAGTCATAAAATCAATACCTGCCTGTTTTGCGTAGTGAGTATGAAGTTGTATCTCTGTAAGCTCAGTATATTTTTTTAAAAACTCCTCTCTATTTTTTTGATCTGAAAAACTCTTGATATAGGAAAATCCAAAATCCCGATTCATAAATGAATATTTTGAGTATTCATACTTAAAAGGAATATTTTCAATGGCTTGTAGTGCTTCTCCTATCTGACTATACTTTATTTTAGAAAGAAGAGAAACAATATCTTCTTCGTATTTAGTAGAATCATTGTTTGCTAATTTGATTTTTTTAAACTCTTTCTGAAAATCAGCTACCTTTTTAGATGAGATACCCGTCCAATCCTTTTTTTCTTTTTCTTTAAAAACAAGAGGCTTTAATGCTATTTCTTTAGCTTTTTTTAATTGGCTTTGAACCTTAGGATACGAAGAAGAAAAT
The DNA here is from genome assembly GCF_900188275.1 of Dokdonia pacifica. Taxonomy (GTDB): domain Bacteria; phylum Bacteroidota; class Bacteroidia; order Flavobacteriales; family Flavobacteriaceae; genus Dokdonia; species Dokdonia pacifica. Next base: position 39,508 of record NZ_FZNY01000005.1, on the reverse strand, counting down.
GCCTGTAAGGTACTTGTAATATCATCTGAAGCTCCTGTAAATTTTACTAGGTAACTATTACAAAAACCAATAATTCCGAGATCGTCAAAAAGCTTAGACTTTAGTAAATAGGTTTCTAAATATGTTGGATTATTGATAAGTTGTTGCCAGTTTCTAGAATAGAAAACATCAAGAATTCTCCCAGCAGAGTATGTGAGGCCCCAGGATTTTTCATCAATTAATGACCAATATTCAAAAGCTGTAATATCTTCTAATGTTAAGTTTTCAATGATGTTATTTTCTAACTGGTGACGTTCTTTAAACGTAAGGTTTGTTTTAAGAAGTGCTATTTGATCTCGTAATTGAGTACTTCCTTTATAATCTATCTTTTTTGCATCACAATAGTCTGTTAATAGGACTAATTGTTTAAGAAAGCGATACTCAAAAGTTGGAAGTTCATAATTATTAGATACTCCAGAATTACTGTATTTATCAATGAGAGGTTGTGCCTTAAGCGCATTAAGTTGAGATAATGTTGTAAATGCATTTAATGCTATAGTGTCATTTTCGTTTTGTAATTCTTCAAAGAGGTTTTCTTCAGGGGCAATAAACTTTATGTCTAACATAGTATTTTTAAAGGTCTGCGATGTATCGTCCCATGTATACTCTTTATAGTGATTTACAAAAAATGTAAGTAAGTTAATTTTTGATGGGGTATAAAATTCATTTTCAAGATGGAAACTTAATTCATTATATATATTAGGAACTGAAATGTTTGTATTCGTTAATAAACGAATGAGGTCTATCATTTCCTCATGCGTATCTTTATATTCATTAAATCGATATCTCGATTTTACAAATAAGGATGCAATTTTAAGAAGTGCCTGCGGATTTTTTGCAGCTATAAGTTTATCTATTTTATGATCTATCACCCAATCTAAACGCAATAACTCTGCTCGTTTCTTTTCTAATTCATTAGATTTAAATCGTGTCAATCCAGTTATCTCATACTTGGTTTCTCGTTCTTCAAACGGCGTCATAATAAAGGCGTCTGCGAGTGTCGAGAAGGTAATTTTGTCTCTGTTTTTATTTAGAAAATCCTGAAACTGTCTTGCGGTGGTAGTGGTGTCTATACGTATTTCAGTATCTAAAAACATTGTGTTCTCATTGAGAATTCTTTTAGCCTCAGAAGATTCATCTGTATGAATTATATGATATCCTAAATGGGTGATCACTTCTTTTTTACTATCAAAATAGGTTGCAATTTCTGTTAATGCACCTATATCTCCTTTGCGAAGTTGCCAGTCTAAGAAGTTTAATTTATCATGTTGGCTTAGTAAATGCCCCGAGGTTAATATGCAAAGTGCGAGAACTATATTTTTCAAAGTAAAAGCTTATGATTTGTAATTCAATACACAAACCTAACTCATTTTGCTTAAGAATGTTTCATATAATGAGGTAATGCCTTATTTCATTGAGGGAACGGTTATATACGCTTTCATATTTCGATAGAACACTTCGACAGGCTCTGTGTGACATTCAGTATTAACTTTTGAATGAGTACGCTTTCGCGAAAGCGTACTTGTGAGATTCACGACCATAGAGAGAGCGAAGCGTTAAAGCGTATACAACAACCCTGAATGGATATATAACTTACTCCTTTTTTACTTCTTTTTGTGAAAGATTCATCAGTTTTGCCGTAGTTACAAATACTTCATTCCATGATAAAGCAGTATTGGCTAATACCACGACAACTGTTTTTGTACTTGGAATGATAAAGAGTTGTGATGCACTGCCAGATTGCTCCCCGCTATGACCAATAATAGCACCTTCATTGGGCTTTGGATTGTATAGAAACCAACCAAAACCATAGGCGTTTGCTTCTTTTTCTAAACTGTGATGTTGCCTCATCAAATCTAAAGTGCTTTCAGATATTAACTTGTTTTCTAGGACAGCATTTCCAAATAGGAACATATCTTCTAGTGTGATATAAAAACCACCTCCAGGAATTCTATTACTCAAATTGTTTTGTGTAGACTCTTTTATTCTTCCCTTTTTATCACGATGGTATAACATTGATTTATTAGATATTTTGACACCATATTTTTCGATCCCTGTGTTTTTCATACCTGCTTTATCCCAAATATTCTTTTGCATGTATTCTTCGTAAGTGACGCCAGAGACTTTTTCGATGAGGAGCCCTAAAACAGCATATCCATAGGTCGTATAACTAAAGCGAGCGCCTGGCTCAAAAAGTAGTTTCCTGTCTTTAAACACATCTACAGCGGCCGCCATTGTTGCATACTCTTTTGTGTTTTGCGCTTCTTTTCCGTTTTTATAACCCGCAATTCCAGAAGTGTGGGATAATAGATGTCGCGTCGTGATTTGTGTCTTTTTTTGTGTAGGATAATCAGGAATATAAGTCTGTATAGGCTTGTCAATGTCTATAAGTCCTTTTTCTACAAGTTGCATTATTGCAATGGCAGTCATTGATTTTGCAATAGAAGCCGGTCTTGTGATGGTGGTTAGCTCCATCTTTTTATTATTTTCACGATCTGCATCCCCTTGAGCCGATTGCCATTTGACGTCTCCATTTACAGAATATCCCGCAACAACACCTACAACAATGTTTTCTGATACGAGTGATGCTACTAAAGAATCTGCTGTTTTATTTTGAGTTTGTGCAGATGCATTATTTAAAATAAACAAAGCACTTATAAGAATTAAATATTTTTGCATGGTTTGATTTTTAAGAATTAAACGATGCCTCAAATGTAGGTTTGAAAAACACCAAAACCATCTATTTTATTAGGTTTGGGGCGAATGATCAGTTTTTAGGGATGAATGATTTAGGTCTAAAACTGCTTGCTTATATTTTTTTGAAATAGGAATTTCACTTTGAGTCAATCCTAATACAGAAGTACTTTTCCATTCTTTAAAATGAATAGGGTTCATAAGATGGGAACGATGTACTCTTACTAAACTCGGGATTTCTTCTTGAATATTTTTTAAGGTATTTCTCAATAATTTTTTTTGTAGCAAATTTCCTTTGAGATAACTTACTTCTATATAATTGTCGGCACTAGAAATACTAACAAGATCGGAAGGATAGATTTGTAAAATATCTAACTTATTATCTCCGGTTAATGTAATTTTTGAGGTAGGCTTTGTGGGTGCTTTTCTATTGAGAAACCATCTTGAAAAAATCAAAATGGATAATAAAATAAAACAAATAGGTGTATAGACTTCTATGGAAAATTTAGAAAAGGAATAGATACCATTAATAATTTCGGTTTTATAATACCAGAAACTTCCTAAAAGCACAAGAATATTAAAGACGAAAATAAATAGCACTTCAAAAATGATCGTCCAACGATTCATTCTTTTAAACACCCAGTTCTGAAAAGGAACGAGTAGCATATAACCTATAAATGAAATAACACCATAAAAAGGGAGTATTTGCAGTCTAATCATAAAGGATAAGTCTGATGCATCAAAAGGTGCAATAAGCACTAAAAAGACAACCAGCCATATGCTTATAATGGTAGCAATAATACTATGGAATTTATAAGATGTATATAGGGGTAGTGATTTCACCATGGATTGTATACGATGTACTATAGGATATTTTTTAATAGAGTCATTTTAGCTTTTTTGTAACCTATCTTCTTTCAAATTTAAATTATTTTTTTTCAAAAGCAGAAAATATACATAGAATGAATACACTGTTTTGTTTTATAGATTTCTTTACGCCTTTTATCACTTCGCTCTCCCTATGGTCGTGAATCTCACAGGTTCGATTTCGCGAAAGCGAACAAAAAAACCACTCCTAGAAAGAAGTGGTTGTATATATTATACGTTATATAAGGTTTTTAGCAGTTCTCTCCGTTGATATCACAGCTTTCTCCCTCTGTGGTATTTTCTAAAGTAGTAATTTGTTTAAAAGCATCTAAAAATACTTCTGACGGTTGTGCGCCACTAATGCCGTATTTGTTATTGATAATAAAAAATGGAACGCCAGAAACGCCTCGTTCTTGGTATTGCGCAATTTTTTGCTGAATTGCTTTCCCTAATTCTTTGTTTTGGATAATACTTTGCACTTTTTCTGGAGTCCAACCAAATTCAGCTCCAATAGTTTCTAATACTTGTATATCATTAAGATGTAGTGTTTCTACAAAATAAGCTTTTAAGAAACGTTCTTTGAGTTCATTTTTAAAACCTTCTTGCCCAGCAACGGCAAGCATTTGATGTAAAGGCAATGTATTTACAGCAAGCCATGTATCTCCAAAGTCAAAATCAATGCCTTCTTCTTTTCCTATAGTAGTCAAATGATCTGTCATTTGTTGCGCACGTTCAATATCACCAAATTTATTACCCAGATAGGTGTCTCTATTGAGACCATCTACAGGCATATTAGGATCTAATTGATAAGGGTGCCATTCTATTTCTACAGCAGCACCATCCCATTGCGCAAGGGCTTTTTCTAATCTACGCTTACCTACATAACACCACGGGCATGCTACATCGGATACAATATCAATTTTAATAGGAGTCTGAGCTACGCTATCCATATTCTTTTTTTATGGTTATAGAAATCTTAGTAGGGTAGTAGCATGATTCCTTACTTGAAGTATAGGTTACTTTTTCCATACACTTTTATAATGCTCCATTCTTTTCATAGCGTCTTCCATCATATCCGCACTTTTTAATTGACTCCTTATTTGATTGATACCATCAATACAAGCGAGGACTCCAGGTTTATACCAAGGAAATTCGTCAGAAAGTGATGTTAATTTAGCAATAGCTTTCATTCCTTCTCCAGCATCACTCAAGGCTACAGAGTGTTGATATCTAAAAACAGGACACCAGTAATAATCATTTGCTATAGCGCTCCAAGTATCTAAATCACATTCGCCAATTTGTAAATAAACAGCAGCAAATATTGATGAGTCAATGTAATTATTAGAAAATAAAAACCAATTTAATAAAGGGATTTCTTTTTCATCAGAGTCTTTAATATGTTCATTAATTTTAGTTTCTAACACTTCTTGTATCATCTTGTGTGCTAGCTCTTGATCATCAGGGTTTTTTGATAGATGTAATACGGTAGCATATTCTGTTTTAACAATAGCGAGGTCAGGTCTTAGTTCATAGGCTCCTTTAGCATAGTTGAGCGCATTTTCATAAGAATCCATTGCTCTATATAACTTTGATAATGCTACCACCAATCGCATATCTTGAAAATCTTCTTGAGTTATGGCTGACTCGTGAAATTTAATAGCTTTCATGGCATATCTGTCTTTTACTAATCGCTCTACAATTTGCCATTTTTCTAGTTTTTCATAATACTGAGTATCCCAATATTTATACAATAACGACATCCTATCCCAAAAGGAGGAAATTCCTTGCCATTCTTGGTAATATTCATGCAATGCAACATGCAAAGGCACTACTTCTCCTTTTTCATTTTGTATTTCTATTTCGGTGCGATACCCAGGATTACTATGATACCTAGCAAATGAGTCATTTAATAATTCAAATTCAAATTGCTCAACACTTTTTTTAGGGCCTTGCATCTGATTCATCATTTTTTTTAACTCTTCTTGAACTCCAGGATTTATAGATGAATTTGATTCTTTCTTTGAAGGTGTAGGGTTTTCTTGTTTTGTATTTGAAGTTGAAACCGTTTGTTTTTTCCCAAATAACTTTTTAAATAAACTCATAGATAATATTTCAAATGATGTGATAGGAATTAAAAATACATTAACTTTTGTAATATCTAGCAGTAGTATATGCTAAATAAATAACAATACTCTTAGATGTTATTTTGTGCTTACTTCTTAAAATATAACGGATGTATATTCTATTTAAAAATGCAACGAATGCTGGTTAGAATAGGAAAATATTTGTTTTAATCTAGCATTGCCACAACACGTGCAGGCGCAGCAGATGCACCAACAATCTTTAATGGAAAAACAGCCACTTTAAACCCACTATAGGGTAAAGCATCAAGATTAACCAATTGTTCCATATGACAGTATTCCTTCTTTTGACCCACCAAATGCGCTTCCCAAAATAATTCTGAATTGCCTGTTTCTTTTGCTTTTTTGAGCATGTATGGAAGTGGTAAATCCCAACCCCAAGAATCAATCCCCATGACTTTAATTCCTTTGTCAATCAGCCATTCTGTAGCTGCTGCACTCATACCTGTTCCTATTTCGTGAAAATTTTTGGTGCCATTGTATATATCTCTACCTGTTTTGATCAACACAATCATGCCTTCTTTGATCGTAAGGTTTTGTTCTTTTAAAAAGTCTTCAATGTCTTCTATAGTAATCGCATCAAAATCTTCTTTGTGTTTCATATCTATTACAATACCTTCTCCGTAACACCATTCTAATGGAACTTCATCTATGGTTTTTGATTTTTTACCATTGGTGGTAGGAGAGTAGTGCCACGGGGCATCTATGTGAGTAGTAGAGTGTACTCCCATTTTTTGAATGGTGTCATCAGCCCAGCCTTCAAAACCCTTAGGAAATAATTTGAATGGTAATCCTAACGCACGAATGAGCCACTTTGCTTTTTTATGAGGTTTATGTTTTATCTTCACCTTCATAAACCATGGGTCTTCTTTATTATATTGAATGGGCTTTGATAAATCTATTATTTTCATAAGGAGCGATTAATGAGTTGTTGTGTGTTTAGCGATGAATTTTGAATTAACGTTTTATAGCATCCAAAATAAGTGTTTTCAGTTTTTCTATAGGGATTGTATCTATCATGTGTTTGACCTCTTCTAAAATGTGTAGCTGACCATTAGGTAACGCATTTGCACTTTCTTTAGATTCTTCTATACTCACCATATGATCCTTGCGACCAATTGCGATGTGTACATTATGCTGTATTTGGGTTAATTCTTGCACAGTTATTTTTTTCCCATTTCCTAAACCGTGCATGAGCTGGGCCGTTTTGCGCATGACTTCTTTCCAATCGTTCTGGGTGTGTACGGCTGCTAGTTTTTTGGCGAAAGCCGGTACCTTCTCTTCAATTTTTTCAGGGTTGAGCATTTTTAGTTCTTGGGCAGCACTTTCAGGAGTCCATTCAAATTTAGTTCCTAATGTGACAATATGTTCTACTAATTCAGGATGAGTTTTGGCTAATTGTAATGCCACATAACCACCCATGCTATATCCAAATATATGCGTCTTAGAAATATGATGTTCTTTCAGATAATCCCTCACATTGGAGGCGAAAAATTCCATACTAAATGGAGTCGAAGACGCATTACCGCCATGTCCTTCAAAGTCTAAGGTATGTACATCAAATTCATTGGATAATGAATCTTTGAGGTCATTAAATTGTTCTTTAGATCCTAGAGCTCCATGAAGTAATAGTAAAGATGGATTCATATTGTTTTCATTTTGAGTACAATATAAATCAAATTTTATAAGATTAGATTTTATGAAAAGTGACTTGATACTTCCTTTTGTTCCAAAAGGTTTCTATAATAATAGACGTAGGTGTTTTGTCTATAATTTGATATTTATATATATCACCAGGTTTACTGAGCCTTTTTTTCATAGGATCATTACTTGCTTTAAACGTTAATTCAAAATCACAATCATTAATCCATTCTATGTCTAATATTGAATATGTTTTACCATTTTTCATCCGTTCTAAATACAGATCGCCATTAAAGCTCACGTACGTAGTATCAATAAAGTTAAGCTCTTTTACTTCATTTGTATAATAGTATTCTCCCTGATGAATATCTAAACACGTAAGGTCTTCTGCAGGTTCTATAAAATTTGACTCTTTCCCAGCTTCGTCCATAAATGCTTCTGCAGCATAGGTGCAATTTTCTGCAATGTAAATTCCTATAACATTTCCAACTTCTTCCATATCAATGTCATCTATAGTTTTTGCATCATAATATTTAAAAAATACGTCCATATTTTTAGCAAATGTTCTTTCTAAACAAGAATCTACGTCGCCTTGAGTAGTTGCTTTTTCTTTTTCAATGCATTTACAAAGCTTGTTTGCAACTCTTTCAAATTCTTTCTGAGAAAAAACGGTTGAACTTATAAGCATCATTAAAATAATGATTAGGGTATTATTTTTCATAGTGTATTAATGTATTGCAGATTTAAAAGTAAATATACTAGTTTCAATTTCTTTATACGCTTTCGCGAAAGCGTATACTGAAAGAATATTTATGTAAATCTTTAAAAGCGTCAAGAACGATTTTCTCTTTTTTTCCGTTTTGAAGCTTCTAAGAATATAGTTGCAACAAATGAAAGCGGGTTTGTTAAATCATCATCAACCCGGTCAAACCCATTGATAGCAGATTCGTAATTCTCATGCATGTCATCTATAATTGCTAGAAAGAATATAGATGGGATATGTTCAGGGTCTTTTGATAAGCATTTTTTTAAGCTTTTTTCAGCTTTTTTAGTTTTTCCTTTTAACAAATAATAGGCACCTATTTCCCATTGTACATTAGGGTCCCAATTTTCTTTTTTAAATACGCGTTTTAATGAATCTACTCTTTTCTTAGTTATACCTTTATCAAGATTTGATATCATTTCTTTTTTAGTTTCTTCCATAAAATAGAAATAGGTGTCACAATTTCTTACTAAAGGTTCTTGTATTTCATTAAACATTCTTTTTCCTAATTCGTATCCTAATTCATAACCATTTTGATAATTGTCTGCGTCTGTATTAAGTGTATCTATGCCTAACCTATTTACTTCTTCTTTTGCAACTTCTTTAAATAATTCTTGATATTTACTATTAGAAAAGTCATAGCACGTTTTTAATAAATCTAATTGGATTTTACCTGTTTTTGGAGCATTTTCAAAACAGTCACATACCAAAGTGGTAATTTTTGCTTTTGCTGTTTGAGCATAAAAATGAGTAGCACTAAAGAAAAAAAGGAGCATGCAAATTTTAAATTTCATATAGGTGTGTTTGATGGTTTTTGCTTTGTTATATTTCCAAATGTAAAGTTTCTACTGTTTAGTTAATGTAACTACGTAATACATTTCTTGAATATTAAGACCTGAATATTCATCTAATGCTCTAAAATTTTCTAAATGCCCAATGGTAATACTATCAGAGTGCATTTGTATAAGGCTTATATAGTCAGATGGAGAAATTCCTTTATTTAGAATAATTTCTTTACCTGTAGGTGATAATTTCCAAGTTCCTTTAGAAACAATAGTATCAGATTCATAGATTTGATAAGAGCTATCTTCAGAAAATTTGAAAGAAACCTTTTTATCTATTAAGGATTTAAATTTAGTAATCTTGTTTTTCCATCCCTTAAAACTTTCTGAAATACTATCAAGCTTGATAATAGAGGACATCTTCCAATGTGTATTCTGAATTTTAGAGATAATGTTTTGTTTTTCAGCACTATCGATATAGGGTCTTTTAGTCATGGTAACAACTACCTCAGGATAGCGAAGAGATTCTAATTGGATTATGGAGTCCCCATCGTAGCTTTTGATTCTGTAGAATTCATCTTCAAATTGTCTGAATGTCTTAACAAATAATTGATTATCATTTATACTTAATATCTCCCACTTATCAAATCTATTAACCATTCTATTATTTGTAACATCTTTTTGTAAACAAATCCTTAAATCACTCCAATCAGCAAACACTGTATCTTTTAAATAGAGGTTTCTTACATAGTTATTATTTGATAATATCCAATCCTTATGTTTCCAAAGTTGCTCTTTTTCTTCAATTGCATGTTGCTTATCTAGCTTAACAAATTTTACACGTGCACTTTCTTTAATATCTATAAAAATACTATCCTTATATTCAGTTACAGTAGTACCTAATAAGGTGTCATTTAAAAATATTTTATTCTTATCAACATTTATTGGAAACTCAATAGAGTATGTTTCATATACATTACTTAGTATTGCTTTATTATTTTTGAAATGAATGGTTAATCCATCATAAACATTATTTCCTGTTTCGAGAGGAATAGGTGAAGATTTTACAGCTATCCAATGCGTATCTGAAAATCGATGCGTTTTACAAGAAAAAAGTGTAAACACTACAATTAATAGTACGAGCAAGATTCTTTTCATAACGGAGTAGTCTTTGTTATATATGTGTTGCTAAAAGGCTATTCGTTACAAATGAAACCCTTACTCAACAGGAATGTATAAATCTACGATAAACTTATTTTCAGGATGCTCTCTGTAGTCATTATGATAGATTTCATAGGGGTTTTCAGAACTTTTTTTGTATCCGTTTTCATTCATCCAAATAAAAAGACCTGTCCATGATTTTTCAAATTCATCTGGTGTGATTTCAAAACGTCCCACAATACATCTTCCTTGATTAATGGTTAGTTTGTGGATTTCTCCTTCGGCTTCAAATGGAGTATTCGTAATCAAAAAGATACTCATACGTACTTTGTCTGGAGCCGTTACTTTTATGCTGTCATAGAAAACTCTACCTAGTTTTGCTTCGGGAGCTTTTAATAGGCTTTTTGAATTTGCCCATTGTATGAGTTTGCCAAAAGCATTTTCAACACCCTGTATTCCAATGTGTGTAACGCCTGCTAGCTGTAATGTTGGGGTTTCTTTTACTTCAATGTGTGCATTCATGTGTATCCATTTTTTAAGATTTGTAATGGTACAAATGTATTTTTCATAGTCGGGATATACTTGACCATTCTTGCTTTGAAGTTGTCTTATCTTGCTAAAGGTATTAGGATGTTCTTTTTTAAAAAGAGAAGGAGATACTCCATAAAACTTTTTAAAGGCCCTGGAAAATGCAGTGATATCATTAAAGCCTACCAAAAGTGCGATGTCTTTTATAGGTGTATGGGTATGTAATAATGTAATTGCAGCTTTTTCCAATCTACGTCGGGTTACATATTCATTTACAGTTTCATGAGTAATGTATTTAAAGATGCGATGAAAATGAAAAGGAGAAAAGAATGCGATCTTTGACAGCTGTTGTAATGATAAGTCACTATCTAAGTTTTCATCAATAAACTGAAACACTCTATTGATTCTACTTTTATAATCGCTTTCTATTTCTGGGTTTACAGTGTTCATTCTTTAGTACTATAAAAAGTTTATCCAATAGCGGGTACGCCTCTTTTAAATTCAATATCTGAGATATCTTCTAATGCTTCTTCGATCTTATGTTTTAAATCGGGTGAAATATAGATTAAATTATCTAAGAGACTATAAATTTTTAAACCTGAGGATTCTGTAGATTGATATTGTGTGTAATCAATTTTATGTTTCATCTTCAACTCACAATAATTACTCCATTCTTCATTAGTTGCACGTCTAAAAATTACAATATCAGCTATCTCAATTTGATCAGGTACATATGTTTTTAAAACAGCTCCAATTTTACGATCTATAAGTGTATAATCATATCCATGAAGGATTCTTTTAAAGACCCCATCTTGCGAAAATTGATACCGTCCATCTTTTAGTTTAATGAGCTGTACTTCTGCTATATGATGTATAGTTGTACCATCTTCAAAATAATCACTACTACATATGGTTCCTTTATTACATAACCAATAGGGTATATTTTTTTTCATGATGATGTACTCATTTTGGGATTGTTAAGTGTTAAAATGATTGTTTACCTTTTCAAATATCACTTCGATTTCTTTTAGTATACACTCATATAATTACTATATGGTGAATATACTATATAGATATAAGTTTTTGCTTTCGCGAAAGCGTAATTACGAACAGTACAATTTAGATAGGGAGGTTTTGCAATTATTTATGCTTCTTCGCCTCCATTTTCAGGCTCATCTATTTTTTCTTCGTACCCCGTTTTTTTCTTGATTTTCTTTCTGATAATAAATAGGATAGCCCCAAAAATTAAAGCAACCAATGCACCCCAGAATTTTAGAAATTGTTCCCAAACGATTTCTCCAAGAGTATTTACTTTTTTCTCTATTTCTTTTTGGGTATTTACATCTACTATAACAGAGAGGGTTTCGGATGTTTTAGGAACAAACGCGCCTTGACAGTCATCAGTTTCATATAATTGAATGTTAACGCTCACATTGTAGGTGCCTGTTGATTTAGGTTGTAATGAAAAGCGTATTTCAGAACCACTAGGGTGTATTTTATAACAGGAATCTTCTATAGGATTTATGATATCAAAGTCAGGAGCAAAGGGAGTTACTTTTGCATATTGCCCTATTTCTGTCGGGATGGTAGTTTCATCTTGTACCGTACCTTCTTCAAAAGTTACCTCCACTGTATCGGCGCCAATCCACACGACTAAGACCCCATTTTCATTCATATTAATAGTTCCATCTACAGATAAGACCACCTTATAGTTTTCTAGATCCGGAGCCGTAGTATTACCAATAGTTCCTACTTCTTCATCTGTAATGTCTATGGTGTTTCCTATTTCTGGATCACCAGGTTCCACTTCTATGCCTGGAGGTGGAGGCGGAGGTGGTGGAGGTGTTCCTACTTCTATATCAGAAGGAACCTCAGCAGTCTCTACAGCCTCTTCATATTGTGCTTCTGATGAAGGTGCATCTCCACAGGATATCATTGAGAATACTAAAATTGTAATTACTAGCAGCTTAAGAAGTAGTTGCGTCTTCATTATTTATATTGTTTTATATACTAAAAGTACAGTATATTTTTTAGAATGTTTGTTATTGTGCTGTTTTTCAATGTTGTAGGAAGTAAAAAGCTTGGTGTGTATTTATTGATCAATCCTATAAGTACTTTTTCTTAAACTATTTGTTTGACTTTTTATTTTTGGTCTTATTATATTCCAAATAGGCAAAAACGAAAGCTGTAATTCCTAATGCCAATGCTACCCCATGGTACCAAATTAAAAAATCATCATCCTTTAATCCAAAGTATGTGAGAAGGACTCCTGGAATTAAGTAAGTTTTTGTTTTATTGTTCATTACCGTAAAATAGTTTTAGTTCACTTTTTTCGAAATTAAGTAGGAATTATTCTTTTTATTTTTAAAAAATAAAGTGTCATTTTTAAAAGATAAAATCCATTTACTATTCATACTATCCCCCGAAGCATCATCTAGATACAATACTTTTTTATTTATTTTATACGTCCATTTGCCATTTTCGTTTGTATTAGATTCCCCATCATACCCAGTAAAAGTCCCATCACTTTTTATATGTATCCAGTTATCATTTAATACAATGGACGTAGTATCTTCAACTACACGTAAAATTTGCCATTTTCCAATAAAAAAATCAGAAGAATTTTGGGAGCAACCTATTCCTATAAAAATAAAGATTAAGACGAGTGTTTTTCTCATTTCTTGCAACTATAATGTGATGTTTAAGATAAAAGGTCTAACTTCAATTAGTGACAATTTTCATGTGTAAGTTACTTATTTTCTTACTAAGAAATTTGAAACCGATTCATTGTAGTGATCATTAAGAATCATCTTTATTCTGAATGCTGGTATGTACCCTCTATGCTACCAATATCTAAGGGCTTTTCCATTTTCTATAAATTCTTTTAAAGACTCATGGATTAAGTATTTCCATCCACCTACGAAATTCTCTTTTCTAAAATCTGGGTTTGTAAATGTTTCAATACCTTCATGTATGAGTTTTACTTTGGTTTTTTTACCAATAGATGATAATTCAAACGTCACAAAAGAAATCCCTTCGTACCCTTCATATTTCCATGAATACTTGAGTTTTTTTAAGGGAACTACTTCCAAAACCTCACAAAGGTGCATATACCGTTTGCCTTCTTCACCACCTTCAAATTGAAACTTGTTACCTACTTCTGGTTTGAAATCTGAGATATCAAAATACCATTTTTTCATTAACTCTTTTTCTGTAATAGCTCTCCAAACAAGATCTATTGGAGCATTAAATTCCTGTTCTATTAGTAATGGTTGGTTTTCCATAAGAATTGTGTTTTTAGGTTTTTTTTATAGGTTTTGATTGTAATTCTCCTAATAACTCATCAAGCTGATTTAATTTACCAGTCCACATTTTTCTGAAGGGCTCTAACCAATCACCTATTTCTTCTAGCTTTTGAACTTCAAGATTGCAGTAACGCTCTCTACCTTCTTTTTTTACAGTAATAACACCACATTCTTGTAAGTATTTGATGTGTAATGATACCGCTTGTCTAGTCATATCAAATTTATCTGCCAATGCATTGACATTCTGTGATTCATTTGTCAATGACATAAGTATACTCCTTCTTGTTGGATCTGCTATGGCATTAAATATATCTCGTCTCATATTAAATACGCAAGTAATTGCTTGCAAATATATACGAAAGTAATCACTTGCGCAATTTTTTGTCAAATATTACAGTGATGGAAATTGATTATACGGTATTTATCGAGAAGTAAATTGCAACGATGAGTATCGCTGTACGTTATTGATTATTCAGTTTATAAAAACGATGCTCATCATAAAGTTTTTCATTCTTGAAAATAGCATTTTTGAATATGCCTTCGGGTTGAAATCCATTCTTTTCAAGTACTTTTATAGATGCCGTATTATAGTCAAATACTCCAGCATAAATTCTATGTAACTGAAGTTTGTTAAACCCATATGTAGTGATTAATTCTATCGCTTTTGTTGCAATTCCTTTTCCCCAATAAGGTTCACCTATCCAATACCCAATTTCACCAGATTTCCTATACACATCTTTTTGAAGAATAACTCCAATGACCCCACAAAGCTCGTTGTTATATGTTATTCCGAAGTTTTGTTTTGGTTCTTCCTGTAGGGTTAGATTTATGAAATAATCGGCATCATTTTCATCATAAGGGTAGGGGATGTAGTCTCGCAAATTATCCCAAATATTTTTATTATTTGCAAGCTTTGCTAATTGTGTTCTATCTGAATGTTTGAGTGGTCTCAGTTGAATCAATTTGTTATCTGATTTCATAAGTTTAGATATAGTACAACAGTATAGTATATGAGAAATAGTAATTTTTACTATTTAGGTATTTTTATTTCAAAAAATTAATTCAATTATTGCTGCATGTGATTCATCCATTTGTTAATCAAATAATTTTTCTTCCAATACTCCCTTTTCATAAGCCTTATAAAACTTTCTTGCTTTTGAACTCATAAGAACATTGTTTTTTTCATTTCCAATAAATGCTAATAAGATTTTTGCACCTTCTAGCTGCACTTCTTTGACGTCTTCTTGTTCACTATATTTTTGCCCTTCAATTTTTACACATTTTAAAACTCGATCGTGATTGATTTTTTGGTCTAACCCATAATTAATCATTGCAACTGTATAAAGAAATTGTTGTTGGTTTCTATTTGTGAGTGAAGTAAAAAAATCACCAAAGGTTGGTAAATTCATACCAGTGTTTTTATTCATCCAAAACCCAACGATCTGAGTAGCAGCTTTAAATTCAGTTCCATCTGGATACACAGGATTTGAAAATATATATTGACTTGCGTCGAAAACTAAATTTTCATAATCTTCATATGTTGGATTTTTATCTTCTTTCATCTTTTTCAAAGACACAGAAAAAAGCTCCTTTGATGAAGACGGAAACGTAAATGAAGTCCAAAGCCTTGAGGTGACTATTTTATCATTAAACTTTCCAGGTTTAAATGTTACTGCTTCAATCGCTTCTTTTATATAACTGTTTATTGTTTTTGAAGTAGGATACGAACTTACAGTAACATTAGCTATTTGCGCATCTTTTTTTACAGTCAAATACACGTATACATTTCCTTTAAAGTCAAGTTCAGAAGGAATATTAGGGTAGATTAAATTTCTTAAACTCGCTTCTGCACAATCACTTTGATCTTTTTCTGAAAGCCCCTCACTACACTTATTTTCAAATGGTAATTCTGTTAAGACCGCATAATGATAAATGCCTTCTTTCTCTTGCTTATATGGTTTTGCTTTATATCCACTTGTTGCAGTATCATCTGCATCTAAAAAATATCCATTTGGAATTTGTCCTATGGCAATGGTTGGCACTAAAAATAAAAGCGTGAGAATACGTAATGTGTACTTGTTCATGTATTTTTTCAAATGTGTTACAGCTCTAAATATATGGTAAGTAGGGCAGAAAACAAGTGATTATTTTTATTTAGTTCCAAACTAATAATCATGGGAGTATTTTATAAAATGAAAATAATAAGGTGGATTTTATTCTCTGATTTTTTCCGTAAGATGTTTGCCGAAGTATGTTACAATAAAGTAAAACTCAACGATAATGGTATAGAACATTGGATCTCCAAAAAAATCTGAATAACTACCACCATTTGGAATTATGAATAAAGGAACAGTGATTAATGTATCCAATGCAACAGCAGTCATAATAAATGTAAGTGCTAACGTTGTTGGTTTCATTTTCCCTTTTCTGTAAAATAAATAGGTGCCTAAGCATGCACTTGGGATAATTGCTAATGCTACTGTAATATTGGCTTGTCGTTCCAGATTTTCTAAAATGGGAATGTAAAATGATATGAGGTAAAAAGTAACGCCCATACCCCATACTAAAATGGCACATAAAATACTGAGTAATCGATTTGTTATCATAATCCTTTGTTTTTAATTATGATACAAAGCTATTGTTACACTAGATGTGTCACTTACTTCAAAAGTACTATGATTTGTTCGAAAAGAATTTAATGCTCAATGGAACTGTAGTTGCTGTTTCCAGTTTGCTATCTATTCTTTTACTTTAAGATTTCTAAACGCACCTTTTGAGTCAAATCCTGTCCACAGTCCTATTCTATTAGAAACCTGTTTTGTTAATCGCTCAACCGAAAGTAATTCTGTATTTGTTTCTTGATCATACACATATACTTTTTTATCATCAATTCTTACTTCTATACCAAACCATTCATCTGGTAAGGGTTGACGTGGGTATGCTGCTTCATATTGCCCTTCATGGTTAGTTCTCAAAAACCGCCAAGTATATGTAGGATGATGAATATATTGAACCGCATGCTTTCTTCTTATTTTCTCAGTAGATTGAAAATTAAATGGCCTGAAGTAAACGGCTTCGTATGTAGAGTCATTTTGAATATTAAATGCAATTCCAACAAAACTTTTCCCTGGGTTATTCTCTCCTTTTATTTCTAACTCAATAACTCCTTTCTTAAATTCTAGGTCTTTGATGATTGCCATTCCATCTCCTTTTTTATTGTTTAGGACCAAAGTGTTTTTGGAATCGCTTATGGATACAATGTCTCTATTGATGACTTCCAATTGATCATTTTCAAATTGAATGAATGGATTTGAGCAACCTATTAAAGTTAAAATTAGAATAGTAATTACTAATGCAAACGTTCTATTTTTCATGTGATTTTACTTTTGTAAAATGATTACTAACATCATTATTTATGATGTATTACGCATATTAAAAATCAACGTATACATGCATTTACTGTACTTTAAAGATAATGAATTACAACAAGCTCTGATATGATGATTACTTAAAATAGATTACATCTCATTTTGGGTGTATGCATGGGTACGCTTTCGCGAAAGCGTATAAAACCATAATTTAAAATTTATGATTTTCTTATAAATTAAAGATCGAGCTTATCCATTTCTTCCTTTTCATATCTGCTGTCTTCTGCCGGATATCTCAATACATGGTCATACTTGCCGGACTGTTTTGCCATTGAATAAATTAAACTCTCTCCTGCAAAATTTGATTTTGGAATGCTTTTAAATATTTCATCCTGAAAAGCTTTGTCAGCATCAATTACGTCCCAACCTTGTTCTTTAAACTCTTTAATGAGATCTCCTAAAAATAATGCAGATGTCAAATTATGATGAAGCAATAGTGTGTGATTGATATGTCTTCCATTCATTTCATAAGAAAGCTTTTCATAATAACTAGCGCGTTCTAAGATATGTTGTACATAAAAGTCTTTGAACGTATCAATATCTATAGCGTCAAGCCCTACTTCTTTTATCTTTCTAATTAAGCGTTGGTCAACATACCAGTCTGAAGCATCTATGGTGACATAGCCGTTCAAGTAATTATGTTTGCTAAGTATGTTTCTAATACTGTCAACTTTAGCTTGATGCTGTCCTTCTTTTAAGTAAGGAAATCTAAAAAGCTTCGTATGATTACTAAACTTTGAAATAATCATGTCCGTTTTGATAAGTTCATTCTCAAAAACTTGAGCGGTGTTTTTTTCGGAATTGAAATTTGGGTGAGAAAAGGAATGATTAGCTATGGTATGTCCATCGTCATTCCAACTTTTAAGTAAGTATTGTCCTTTTGTGTTTAATTTATTCTTTCCAGTAATGAAAAATACAGCTTTCAGATCTTCTTTTTCAAGATGTGACAAAATCATTCTATTCCATTTCTTAAATTGAAAACCTGCTAAGTTAGACGTATTCCCATCATCAAATGTAAAACTTACGACTGGTTTTGATTGGATAGCTTTTTCTGATTTTTCTGGCGCTTTTTCCACTTTTTCAGATGTCGGATTTTTACACCCTAAAAAGATGGCGAGAAGAAATAAGATGATTAATTGAGCTGGCTTCATTTCTGTTGTTGGGAATGTATGCTAACGTATTTGTTTATAGTTTTTCACATAAGAAAGGTACGGATATTTTATTCTGGCATAGAACTAAGTTTTAAACGCTACTTCTTATTCCTTTGACTATCTAACCAGCGATGATACTTTCTGGCATTTTTATTATGTTCAGTAATAGATGCTGCAAAAAGGTGATATCCCAGATTTTCTGGGTCAACACACATATAATAAAAGTTATGGTCTTCCGAATTTAAAACCGCATCAATACTTGTAATAGAGGCCATACTTATAGGGCCAGGAGGGAGTCCTCTGTGCAAATACGTATTATATGGAGATTCAAAACGAGTATGTTTATATAAAATTCTCGTTGCTTTAAAATCTCTCGTTGCAAACTTTGCTGTTGGGTCTGCATCTAATTTCATACCTATTTTAATTCGGTTTAGGTATAATCCTGCTACGCGTTTTTTTTCGTCATCTTTTGATATTTCCCTTTCTACAATGGAAGCTAGATTGTAAACCTCTTTTGGAGTTAGCCCTATTTTTTTGCTTTTGCAAGCCTATTATTGGAATTCCAAAAACGCTTATGTTCTTTAATCATCCTTTCAAAGAATTCCTTTTCATTTGTATTCCAATAAAATTCATAGGTATTTGGAATAAATAAACTCATAAGGGTTTCAGTAGTGTATCCGTATTGAGTTATATAATCTTTATTTCGAAAAAGGGTAATCAAGTCTGTAGAATCACTTTCTATAAATTTAGAAGCTTTGCCAGCAACATCTTCTAATAACCAACCGTGAGTTAAAACTAAATTTACTGCTTCTTGTTTTCCTGCTCGAAGATGACTGATTAATGAACGGTTACTCCACGATGGAGTAATTTTATACCTTCCAGATCTCATGATCTCTTTTTTATAGTTCATCATTTCTGACACTTTACGAAATGAGACGGTATCTATAATTTGATTATTGTTATAGAGTATCTTAACAACGTCGTTGAATGATGAATTTGTAGGAATAGTGACAGTAGTACTCTCCAATTTTTCAGGGACATTAGGCGCCATTATTTTTACATAGGCATTATAACCAAAAATGCCACCAATGATAACAACAACTAGTAATCCCCAAAGTATTTTTTTTAGCATTTCATTTTCGTTTATTGGGTGATTTTAGTATATGAATATAGGATGTTTCATCTACTAAATTACCAAATACAAACTGAATAGAAAATCCTTTCAATTATAAACACCTTTCGCTTTAGCAAAATGACCTATGTTTTTTAAATGGTTTGTACTAGTTCTTAACGTATTTAAACTATATATGAGTTATTTTTTGCTCAAAAAGTCGAATTTTCTGAAGTAATTCTTCTTTCAACTCATGATTAGAAATTTTATTTTCTGAAAAATTTTCATAGAAACTAGCGAGTGAAAAATCTGCAACTACATCACCACCTAAATATGGAAAATATGATTTAGCAGATTGTAATACAGTAGCGCCTCCTCTGGCGCCTGGAGAAGTAGCTAATAGTAATATGGGTTTATCTTTCCAAACTTTAATATCTATTCTAGACAACCAATCTATAGTATTCTTGAAAGAGGAAGTATAAGAGCCATTATGCTCTGCTAATGAAATCACTAGTCCATCTGTTGATGCTATCAGGTCACTTAATTTTTTAGCATTTTCTGGAATTCCATTTTCTGCTTCTATATCTATTCCATAAATGGGTAGCTCAAAATCATTTAAATCTAAGATACTAACGGTTACATTTTGAACCTTATTTGCTACATAAGTAGCTAGTAATTTATTTATAGAATTTTTACTATTACTTCCTCCTAATGCGATTATTTTTTTCATTTTATATAGTGTTATTGTTTTATAAAACAAAGGACAGAAACTTTATTCTCTGAAAAAATAATCTAGATTAAGAAATTAGCTAGATGATATTCTTTTTCGTAATAAACTTAAAAACTCTGGCGTAACGCCTATATAAGAAGCAATGTCTTTTTGAGAAACTCGATGTACTAAAGAAGGATATTTTTGAACGAAATTGTAATAACGATCTTCTGCACTTAATGATATATTTTGATCAGATCTACGAATATAATTTGCTAAAGACTTTTGATATAAGATTCTATAAAAACGTTCAAATTTTGGTATTTTTTTAAATAGCAGTTCATAATTTTCTCTTGAAATTTGGAGAACTTCAGATTCTTCAAGCGCTTGAATAAAATAGTTTGATGGTTGTTGGGTGATAAAGCTAGCCATATCTCCAGTCCACCAATCCTTAATAGCAAACATAGAAATACGCTCAGTACCTTTGTCATCTATACGATACACCTTTAAACAACCTTTAACAATAAAATATTCATTTTTTATAACCTCTCCAGGTTTTAATAAAAAATCTTTTTTTCTAATGATTCTTTGTTTCAATAAAGAAACATATAAGTTTTGTTCTTCCAGATTTAAGTCTATAAAACGACTAATGTTTTTTAAAATTAATTCATAAGAAGACGGCGACATAGTTTCTTTCATTAAAATGAATTTAAAGTTAAATAATTTTCATTTTAACTGACTATATGAATTCTAATAAGATTAGGACGTAATCGAATCTATTGTAGTAGTAATTGCATTTATACATTACTATTTATAGTTTTTACTTCAAAATTGAAGTGATCTACCTTTTCTGCTTTTCCAAAAGTAGATTCGTAAAACTTAACTGCTTGTGTATCTTCTGAGTGTGCTTCAACAAAAATTGTTTCAATGTCATTATTCGTTGAATAATCTTTTAGATAGTGAATTAACGCTTTCCCTATTCCTTGGTTTTGAAATTCTGTTTTAACCGCTATATCATAAATGTATAGTTCACTTTTATCTGTATAATATCGTTCTAGTTCATAGGCAGTCAGTCCTCCAAGAATTCTACCTTCCTTGATTGCTACAATAGCATAAAAATCAGGTTTATTTAAGAGTTTCTTTATTTGTCTTTCGGAGGCAACTTGATTAGGCTCCTCAAAAACCTCATTCAGTAGTTCTATAAGTTCTATGAATAGTTTGATATCATTTTCTTGAATTCTAGAAATTTTAAAACTATTTTTCATCTTACTAATTAATTACATCCTTTACTCGCGATGTGTTATGCTTCGTTTTATGAGTTTTTCTTTTCTCATTATTGGATGTTATATTATTCAATTCGATGAGTAGGAAAAACTCAATAACCATAAATATAATGCTTTGATCTCTTTTTAAATAAGAATTTCAAACCTGTATTTTTTGTGTATAAATAACTTTTAACTCAGCTGATGAAAGAACGTGTTTATTCAGTAAGTTCAAGGTTTAAGTGTATCATCACACCAACCCATAATAAACACACACTAAGGCAATAGTGTCAAAAAAACCATGTACCGCAATAACAAACCACAAATCGTATTTCCGCAAGTAGAATATCAGGGCTAAGATAGCACCTACAATTCCTGCAACAAGCTGTCCAGTGATCCCTTGATAACTATGCATAAAGCCAAAAAAGCAAGCAAGCAGCACAATATTAAGCACGATACTGATTTTGCTTTCTCCAAAGAATTTTACAAATTGTCGCATAAAATAACCACGAAAGATAATTTCCTCCCCAAACCCTGCAGTAGCCCACACAACAACCAAAGTAATTAAACAGGCTGGAAGATTACCTTTTAACTCATCAAAACTTGAATAATCTATAGGAACTCCTGTGAGTATTGTAATTCCAGGAACCAATGCAAAGACATAAAAAACAAAGAGTCCAAGTGCCAATAATGGAGCAAGTACGAAGATGTTTTTAGATGTGAATTTTTCACGTTGAAACCCAAGTGCTGAAAATGGTTTTCCTTTGTATTCTATATAATTTGCTATAATAATTATTAGTGAAGCAATAACATTTGTTAGGTAACTTAGTTGGACCGGTTTAAACCATATAAAACAGATAACTGAAACGGTAATTAATGGGATTATTAGTTGTCGTAAATTGATTTTGTTCATTTTTTTTAATTTTAAGCTTAAAGCGAAATAATGAACAAAATCTCTAAAAGATTCTTTAAATATCTATGTTCTTACTGAATGGTCGTAAATTTATAACTGAATAGTTGATCCTTTTTGGCTTCTTTTATTGAAACCAATCCATAAATGCTTTTCGCTTATAACGGCTAATGTTAATTTCAGCAATCGCATCGTTTTCAATAGGAGCTTTTAATCGAATACGCAACTTGCCATTTTCAATCTTTTCAATTTGGTCTACCGCATCTTTGTGAATGATAATTTGTCGATTGGCTCTAAAAAATAATTGATCGTTTATTTTTTCTTCTAGCGCATTCAATGTAAAATCCGTATGAATAGTAGTTCCATCATTTTGAACAGTATATACAATCTTATTTTCACTATAAAAACATGCAATATTTTCATAGGTAAGCTTCGTCATTTTTGCGCCACTTTCAATAGTGATTTCTGCATCTCTTATAGACAATGTGTATAAATGATAGATGTCTTGCGCGTATAATAAACCTATGAGAATAAAACATACTAATAAAGTAATTAGTAGACCAATCAATATATAATAGAACGCTATTTGGCCACCTGCAACCATTTCTACAATAATATTTGCTGGAATATACAGGATGGTAATATACCCTAAAGTAGAAGCCATAAACTTTACGATAGTGTGAATTTCTATCTTTTTAGAGAAATACTTTTTCTTGTAAAATTTAAAGTTAAGATCTGCTATAATTCCAACTAAAAAAGACAAAACAATAGTAAACAAGAAACCTTCTATGGGGAATCTATATGATTTACTACCTAAAAAATTATCACTTGCTGCTATATGGTTTGCGACTAAAGAGAAAATGATCAATATAATTGCTTTCTGAAATAAACCCCCTCTAGAATTACCTATAAATTTATGCCATACTTTCTTTACTGCATTCTTGGATGGTTGTGTTTCACTCATGAATAAGAAGCTCTTTTTGTCAGATTCAAAAGTAAAAATATATATTTTCCATAGAATTTTCGCTAATGATATTATGCATGATTCATTGTAGGTGCTTTTATTAAATCCAATCAAATGTTAGCATAAAATTAAAAAAGAAATGTCTAATCCTGTAAAAATGCTTCTATGAAAAACATTTCTTGTTTTTGGTAACGGCTTCATCTAATCGTAAGTTACAGATTTAAAGTTACTTTTTTCGGCTAAGTAAGTACTAAAGTTCGTAATTACTAGCAAAATGGATGTAGTCGAATCCACCTTAATTACAGTTATATATTGTTAGTAAACGTCTTTATTGACTCAATTAGTTCATTCTTGTTTTCCATTTCACTGGGAATTCGGATTTCCCCTTGATTGAATAATTTTCTTTTTAATGAGGGAATGGATTTGTCGAAAATCACAAAACCTGGATTTAATTCGATTCCAATATTTTCCCACTTAATTTCAGTAATCTTTTTGTTCCAACTTGTTTCTTGAAATTCAAGATGAATTGGCTCAAGAAATTCGCGTATGAGGCTTTTTTCCGTTAATTTAATAGTGTATGATTTCCATTGTTTCTCCGAATCTTTAAGCCCTTTATTTATTGCAGAGTAAATTAAAAATCCAACTATTAAAAATGAAATGATAAGATAAATTATTGTATTTAATGATTCAGTTCCGAAAATATGGTAATAGATTGTAAAAATTATAATCGCAATTAGTATAAAAAACCAATTAAAGAATTTTTTATGTTTTTCGCGAGTTGAATTATATTTTTTTAAGTCAACCTTAAACTCTGTTTTCATTTTGTCTTTAAATGTTTGTTATGGATCGTTTAATCGTTAGTTACGGGTTAAATTAGCCATTATTTTCGGTTTAGTATGAATAGTTAGTAATTCCTATTAGATTTGGAGGTAATCGAATCAGCCGTAATTGTGGTGATACAGTGTTGTATGTTGGCTTTTATATTTTTTCATTTCCAAATTCGTTATTAAAATCACGAACTCTTTTTTCTGGATATTCATATTCAGCATTCATAAGTAAGTCTCTCCAGTCAGTTTTAGTCAGTTCAATCATTTTTTTTAGATGATTTATGTCCTTATTTCCTGCAAATATTAATGAACGAACAATTCTGTGACTCCTAAATTCTTTATTAGATTTTATTAATTCTTGAATTTTTCTTTTTGCATCTCCAGAGTTTTTTCCAAAATCAGATTCAAGTCTTTTTAGTATATCAGTTGGATATAAATTCAGATTTATTGTTTTTTGATCAATATCAGATTCGCATTTTAAGTCAGTATTTATAATCTCGATTATTTTTCCAAAACCAATAATCCGACTTCCTTCACAAAATTTGAATTTCATATTATCATAAAGCCGTTTTGAAAAATATTCCGTTCCTAAAATTGCGATTTTTGCTTTTACTTTTTCTCCAGGTTCAACGTTTTCTTTTCCGATATAAGTTTGGTTTCCAGATGTTAAGTATTCTGGGTAATTTTCAAATTCAATATGTGGCCGATAATTTGAATGTGCAGGTGTATTTCTGCCACCTTGTTCTGATGTCAAAAATTCTAATTCTGCAATAAAATCAAGTTGTTTCACGTAATTTTTTGTTCAGCTTTCGGGTAACGGTTTAGTGTATGAGTAGTAGCAGATTTTAAGCGACCGCTATTCGGATAACAATATACTTTAATTTAATGATAACGGCTCGAGCTAGAACTCAAACCGCTATTACTTATAGACATTGTTCTTTGCAGGTTTTATTCTACTTTAAAACCATTTTTCAGTAAAAATTCTTCCGTAAGTCTTCTTCTTTCATCTGAATCCTTTTGAGAACTTCCTTCAAAATAAAAATGTTCGGCACCAGCATAGGAACGCCAAGTGAAACTATTCTTGGTTTTTTGAATGGCGTCCCTGAATTTTTCAAATTCAGAAAATTCCACCATATCATCATTCTCACCATGAAAGGCAAGGATAGGAGGAAGGTTGTCCTTTATAAGATAAAGAGGTGAGATCGTTTTCGTGTCGTAAGAAACGTTGTAAACATCTCTACCTTCAATGTCGTATGGGCAAGAACCTAAAATGATAGCATTTGGTTTTGAACTATATTTTGACGTCACCCCAAAATCTTCTCTGTTTTCAATCATACTTGAAACCAAGGCTAAATGAGCTCCTGCAGAAAAACCATCTGCCAAAATCTTGTCTGGGTCAATGCCTAATTCCTTTGCATTTTCACGTACCCAAGCTATGGCAGTTAGCGCATCACTTACCGAAGCTTTTACGTCTGTACCGTATACATTTCTTTTTCGATAATCGAAAGCAATTGCAACTCTTCCATCTTTTGCTGCACCTTGACAAGCTCCATAACTCCATTCAGGTAGTCCAATCGCCCAACCTCCCCCGTTAAAAAATAGATGGACAGGTTTTGGTTGAGTTTTATCATGATTTTCTGGGTAGAAAATATGAGCATTAAGCGTGATACCGTCTACCGTTTTGAAAGCTTTTATTTCGCTGGCAGCATTCCTTCTATCTTTACCCATTTGGTAGGTATCCTTAATTTTCTTGATATATTCTTCATTTTTGACATCTTTAATAGCTTTCGCGAAAGCGTAATCAAAAGCCTCGACACGGTAGGTCCAAATATTGGAAGTAAAATGTTTCTTAATAAAAAAATCTTTTACGCTTTGATGAGCGTCTAACTCAACGATAGCGTTGTAACGATTGTCTAAACGTTTTAAAGGAACATATTCAAGATGTGAAAACTTGTATTTTCCTGCGGAAAGAATATCAAAATAAAAATTCATACATCTTTTATACTCCTTAAATTGAACTAAGGAAGGGTTCTCAAAACTTCCCTTCATCACATTTTCAAAATAGTCTTTGGAGACGGCTGCGTTTTTTTTAAAGTTAGCAAAACGATGATAGTTATTTGGATACAACAACCGATAGCGTTTGTGTTTGAATGTAGTTTCAGTCAATAAGCTATCTAATATTTTCGCATCTATTTCTTCAGAATTTCTTTTGTATTTATTGAGCAATTTTAGCACGGTTTGCTCTAAAGAATCAATGGTAGTGTTAAAGCCGTCTAATTCTTGACTGAATATCTTTCCGCGGTTAACAGTCACATAATCATCATTTTTTTTGAGGAGTTTGTTGTGAGCCTCTACTATTTCAATTGGATTTTTTTCAGGGTTTTCCTCACAGGATTGAAATAAACTTGACAATAAAAGAAGTACAGGGACGAAAAAAAACGTATTCATAGTATCATTTCTTGATTTGTTAATAATGTCAAATATTAAATTTTTGCAACTAGAAATTTTAGAATAATAAAAGAATATGGTCTTACTACGTGCGATGAGACTCTTTTAAAGCTAATGCTCTATAAACTGAAGGTGACATTCCTGTTTTATTTTTGAAGATTCTATAGAAGCTACTTTTTGAGCTAAAACCACAAGAAAGTCCAATTCCAGTAATAGAATGACTTTCAACAGCATTAGATTTTAAAATAATTTTAGCTTCTTCTACTCGAAATGAATTAATAGAATCATAAAAACTACTATTTAATACCTCCCCAAAAAATGCTGATAACTTACGTTCAGAAACTTCCATTCTATCTGCAATCATCTTTAAATTCAAATCGGGTGATAAATATAATTTTTCCTCATTCATATGTTGGGAAAACTTTTGTTTCAACACTTCTTTTTCTTCATCTTTTAAGTAAAAGGTTTTGTTTTCTAGTTTAATAGTTTTTGTAATGTGCTTTTGAATTAAAAAATCTGGTAAGAAAACTTCAGATTGCGTGACTCCATAATAACCGAGGTATGACATTGCGACTACTATAAAAAACACAGTAATATAACCATCCCAAGAAACATTGTATCCAAATGAAATTTCACTTATCGTAAGAAGAAGGTCAATGATAAGAACAAGTAGAAAGCAGATTAGAAATTTTTCAATCCATAGAAAATCTTTTTCTTTAATGTTTGAATAATTCTGTTTCATAGTGTTATTCACTACATAGAAAAGCTTTAGCGAAAGACTAAGATATACGATTCCATATATGTCTTTTATTAATGCCCTGTTTATATACTCATCAATTAGTTGAACATATTGAAAATCCAAAGAATTAGGCACCGTATAAAATGTAAAATAAAGGATAAAAGGAACGAAATGAATTAAGTACTTTTTAAGTAAATCTGGTTTATTACTAAAAATTGATTTTATGTAAAGAAATATTAATGGAGGAATTAAAAAGCGTGCGCCGCCTTGAAAATAGTTGGCAATAAATCGTAATGTTTTTAAATCATGTAAGTTCGCATAGAAAAAAATAAAAATACTGAGAATTAAAAACCAAAAAACAATTAATATATATTGCGGTAATTTCTTTTGTTTTAAACGTAGCAAGCCTATTAATGCTATTATATTCAATAAAATACCTATTATTAGTATAAAGTCTACGGCTAGTTTCATTAATGTTTGGTCTATTGAATATGTGCCTTTTAGGATTTCCATATATAATCCTGTAACTGTAATAAATTATATATGCTGTTGTGCTCAGTTTTCTTTTTTTAAATGGTAAATCCTATTCTTTTGTTGATTTTTCTTCTTTTTCAGGCATATTTGTTTTCATATTGACTATGAAAGTATGTAAAGGTTTAATGATGTTATTTTTTATACTAACAAAGAACAGCTTCGGCTATGAGTGGTTATGTACTTTAGCTCTTAATTTTACAAGCACACACTAAACTGAAAATTCGTAAGGATTTTCAGAAGCGAGAGAGAATAAGTAATTACTCATAGCCATAGTAGCTGTAGTATTAATTATTTTCTTTTATATAATTTTCAAACTCTTCTGTGTATGGTCTCTGATACTTTTTATAGGGCTTGTGAAGTTTTCCAATTCCATATTTGGCAAGTTTAAATGCCTTGTCTTTATCATCATTTATGTCAGCATGTTTAAACACAAAGTAAATTGAAGGGAAAATATCTTCATGAAATTCTCTATAGAATGAAGGAAAACCAGTCTTTGGATCTTGAATTCCGTATTTTAAATTCTCAAAAGTTCCGATTGTAATTTTTGATAAGATTGTATCAAGATTTTCAAATTGTTTGAAATAGGGGATACCTTTTTCTAAAATAATTCGATATATATCTTCTAAAACAGCTTTATTATCGTCTTTATTTGATTTAAATGCCCAATGCCAAACAGACGTGTTAATGGGTGATAATCTTTTACTGAATTCGCAATATTTTGTGCTTTTACTTTTATTGAATTTAAAATGTTTTGGCGGATATGTTATTCCTTTAACTTTTACTAATAAGTCAACTTGAGTTCCACCGCCATTTCTATCGGGGAAAAAGTTGATTAAATAAAATTTACTATCATCCTCTTTATAGAATTTATAATCCTTTCCAGTAAATCCTTGGGTAGCGATTAGTGGTTGGAAATATTCATTTATGCATTCTTTAAAATCAGCATTTGTAAATTCTTTTGATTTTCGCCAAGTATTAATTGGTACATGAATCCAGCCAATTCCAAGATTGGTACTTTCAATCTCTTTTCTAATAAGTTTCTTGTCCTTACTAAAATGATATTTTAATATGTCTTCATCTATTTTTCTTTTAAAGAGCATATGTTTTTGGCTTTCATATTATGGCTAACGTGTTTTTGTACGGAAAGTTGTGGTTTTGTGTGCGAGGATTTTTCTCAGGAAAATCAGACGTATTAAAATTGAAACTGATTTTGGTTTAGCATTAAACTACGCAATTTTTATACACGGTGTTACCCACGTTTTTTATTCGACTGCTTGTTTTAATTTCAAATTCCCGCTATTTAATTCAGACAGTTTTCCTTTTTTTAATTGAAATTCTAAATCATTAAATTCAATCCATTTTGCACTTGATAAAGCAAAACTTATGTCATCAGATTTATCTAAAGTTTTAGAATTCAAAATCAGTGTGTCGTTTTTGTTTTTCCACAAGCCTTCTGTGAAATCTGAACTATGTCCTTTATTTATCCAAAATTTAAAAGTTCTATCTTCTTTTAAAACTAGTTTAATTTCAAATCGGTCTTTTGTTTGTTCTTTATATTCTCCATAAAATAGTTTTGTTTTCCTATTTGGTGGTTCAATTTGCATTAATGAATACATTTTGTCATTAAAAGTTTTGATAAATTTTTCGTCTCGAAAACCATCTGTACAAGTATGGCAAAATTTTAAATTGACAATTTCGATATTGTTTAATCGAATAGTGTCAATCATTTTATCGGGACATCCTGAATAGCCTCCAACAGCACTAACTAAAATTCTTTTTCCGTCAAGAAATAGGGCAGTTGCAATTTGCTCAATTTTATTGTCCAACCATTGGTTGTCACTTTCGGTCAGTTTAAAATCTTTTCTAAATCCGCTGTAAATTTGAATACTACTTACTGTATTTAATTCTGACTGTAATAGTTGACTTTCAGGTTTGTTAATTGAGTCATACACCAAGTTTTTCGGAACATAATTTATTAAATCGTAATACTCTTTTTCATAAAGAGTAGACGATTCAGAATTTTGAGCAAAAATTAATGTGCTGAAAATTAAGTTTAATATGAAAACAGTTTCTTTAATGTGCTACAATGTATTGTGTATAGTTAATTGCCGAAAATCATAACTGATTTTTCCAACATATTAGCAAGTTAATTAATTCAAGTGAATTTCCTACGAGGAAATTTCGAAGCAATTAATTATACACGTTGTTTGCATTAATTATTTTCCATTTTGACAATTTTATTTTTCATTTGTTCATTATAATTCCACTCATTATTTTCATTCAATAAGATTGCCTTTTGATAATTATCAAGTGCATTTAAAGTATCTTTTTTTATTTCATAAATTTCCGCAAGACCTGCTAATGATATCCACCAATTTGGATTGGCTTCTGCATTAAATTTGAAAACCTTAAATGCT
Organism: Dokdonia pacifica; assembly: GCF_900188275.1. Classification (GTDB taxonomy): domain Bacteria; phylum Bacteroidota; class Bacteroidia; order Flavobacteriales; family Flavobacteriaceae; genus Dokdonia; species Dokdonia pacifica. The sequence goes on along the minus strand of NZ_FZNY01000005.1, from coordinate 9,087 downwards.
TTTTCATTATTCTGGTCATTATACAAATATGAATTTCCAAGACTATTTATATTCCATCTTAAATTATCAAAATCAGAATTTGGATTTTCCTCTTTAAGATTTTTGAATGATCGCTTTGCTTCATTAAATTGACTATTTAAAACAAAACTCATAACATCTTCTTCAAGTGTCAACCCTTTGACTTTTAATTCAGGAATTGCGATTCTTGCAATGTCATTGATAATAATGTCATAAGCAGGAATTTCGTAGCCATTCGATAATAAAATGATGGTTGTTTTATTGTTCACGAACTTTCTAAATCCAGCTAAATTTCCACCAGAAAAACCATAAGAATTTGATTCACTCACAGTATAGCTGCCCCAACCATATAAGAAGTTATCCTTTTGATTTGTGAAATTGAATGGTGTCCACATTTTAGATTTGGTTTGCCTATCCAATAGTTTGTTGTTGTCTAATAGTTTATTCCATGCTATGAATCTGTCAAGTGTAATATTTAAGCCATTACCTGAATATCCTCTTTTTCCACTATTGTTAGTGTCTTTTTCAAATTCTTTTGATTTACCATTATAGAAATATCTATTGGCTCGATTAGGTATAATTTCTTGTGAATTAGAAGAAAATAAAACTCCATTTGTAGAATTATCAAATTGATTTTCCAAAATGTATTCGTCAAATGTCATACCTGAAATATTTTCAATTATTTGTGTAAGTAACCAGTAATTTGTTTGGTTATACCTAAATTGATTTCCAGTCACGAATTCCATTTTATCTTCAGATAGTTTTTCAATTAATTCTTTATCGGATAAAGTACTTTCATATCGTATTATATCTGGTAAACCAGAAGAATGGCTTAATAGATTTTTAATTTTTATTTCTTGCCATTGAATAGGTAAATTATCGAGATATTTTGAAATCTCATCTTCTAAATTTAGTTTACCATTTTGTATTAACTGAAATACACCTGTTGATGTGATTAATTTTGTTGCAGAAAAAATTCTGAATAAAGTATTTTTATCTACAGGATTATTATTTTCTAAGGAGGCTTGTCCTAAATAATTCTTATAGATTACTTTATCTTCTTCTATTACTGCCAATGCCATACCAGGAATATTGTGTAATTCCATTGTTTTATTAAGATAATTATCAATCTTGTTTTTTATTTCAGTAGAAGTAGTTTTTTTTTCTTGTTTGGAACAAGAAATAGTAAAAATTAGAAGTAATAGAATAAGTAAAGTTTTAAACGTCTTCATAATATTAATTGTTAGTTATATTTTATAAAGACGATAATTATTAGACAACGTTGCGATTTCTTAATTAATGCCAACGTATTCGTGTATGGTTTGTAGTGTTGAAGCAGTAAATTAGCAAAAAAGAATGAAGAGTGCGGAAATTCGGTAGAATTTCCCGAACCATTATTATACATTACTAACTATACACGTTGTTGGCTATAGTTATTTTCTATAGACTCCGCTTTTCAATTCAAGATCTCCAGATCTTAAATGAGTCAAAAGGTTCATTAATTTTGGTTTGGTAGTTTCTCCCATTAGGACGTTCAACCCCATTTTTGGTGGTCCTAATTCTTTTAATTTAGCTACAAGTACATCAAAAAAATCTATTCCTGCTTGGGTATGATTTGTAGATTGCTTCTTTGTTAAGCCGAACTCTTCCAAGAAGTCATTCATTTCTTCTGATTTGAATAAGAAACTGAGATTAGAATCACTAGCCCAAGGCATTGGGTAATTAACTTCTCCATTTCCTTTTTTTAGGATGTCATAAAAAAGAAAATGCCCACCAGTTTTCAATACTCTATTAATTTCTGAATAGAACTTTTTCTTATTCGGAATATTCATTTGAACATGTTGAGTCCAAACAACATCAAAATGGTTGTCTTCAAATGGAAGTTCAGTTGCATTTCCTTGAATAAAGGTGGTCTTATTCTTTAGATTTACAAGTTCAGATAGTTTATTTGCAGTTCTAATATATTCATTACTAAGGTCTATTCCTGTTGTCTGACAATTGTATTCATCTGCAAGCATTCTGCAAGGCCCACCTAAACCACAACCTACATCAAGAACTTTTAATCCGTTAATGTTAATACTATTGGCAAGTTCTCTAGAAACTGTTGCTCCACGTACATGAAATTCATCTACACCTGCAATATCAGCTCTTTTTACATTATTTAAATCAATGTTTTGTGCTTTAAGACGATGGACAATTTCTTCATATAAATCTTCTTTCAGATAATGGTCTTCTATATTTTGATTTAAATCTTCCATTTCTTCAGATTTACGCGAGTTATAATTGCATACAACGTGTTCGTGTATGATTTCGTTGTGTTGGTTAGGAACTAAATTAATAAATAAAACAAGAGCATAGGTAAATCCGTTGGGTTTTCCGAATAGTCACAGAACAAATAATGAATTATACACGTTGTTGTACTCAGTTTTTTTATTTCCAAATTTCCCACCATTTTTTGGAATCATAACCATTATTATTCAAAACCGCTTTAGCGTGGATAGCTACCAAGTCATACTTATGGTCCACAAATTTTTCAATTCGTTTATTTATTCTTGGGCTGTTAAACTTTATTAAGTCCATAAAAATACTGCCTTGTACAGCATAAATGAATTCCAATTTTTCAAATGCTTCAAAGGCTATTTCTTCCATTTCGGGATCTCCCTTTTTTAAGTCATTTATTAGTGCAGCCCAAGTAATTTTTTCAAAATGAGAATCTTTTTTCTTAAGTCTTCTTGAAAGAACTGGCAGAGCATTTTCGGATTTCATTTCGACTAATGTTTGTCCAATTAAAAGGTCGTCATTTTCTTCAAGTTCCTGAATTAATCTTTTTTCAACTGACAAAAACTCTTCTTTATTAAGTCCAGCAATGATTTTATCATTAGTAAAGCCTTCCCGTTCTTCGCGAGTTGGTGGCGGAATAATTTGTTTTATTAATTTTTCAATATTTCTCATTTATGAAATTGGGCACAACGTGTTTGTGTAAGGTTAGTTGTGGAATTGCAGCTCGCATGTGCGACTGAAGCTTCGAGGAAAGACGCGAGCTGTTGGGCTCAAATGTTTCCGCTAGACAAGATAGTAATTTGTAGGAGATTTTCCTTGTCTTAACCAACTAAGTAATTAATTATACACGTTGTTGCAGCCAGTTTTTTTGTTTTCTATAATAGGTCTTGTCCTTAGGTAAGATACTGTTTCAAACTAAAAATGACATTCATTAAATAAAAGTACTATTAATTGTAACCTTTTTGTTATTTGAGTCTTCTAATAAGTAATTAGAAATGAATAAAAATGAAAAAAAGAACAATTTATACAATACTGATTGCATGTATAGCATCATTAATGTCAGCTTTTGCGACATTCATTATTCTAGATACATCAGAAACACCATCAACATATGACACCTACGAGATAGAATCAATAGTGCTTCAAGAGAAGAGAGAGTTAATAGTAAAAAAACCAAGAAACTATACAAATAAGAAACAATATCCAGTAGTGTATGTACTAGGAGGTAATTCTCTAACCTATACTATTGCAGCAGACACTGATTTACTTTCTCGTGTTGGCAATATTCCTGAAGTCATAGTCGTTGGAATACCAAGTATTGACCAAAAGACAAGGCAACGCGATTTAACACCACCTTACTTAAAGCAAGATTTAGATGAAACTAATTCTCCAACAGGTAAGGCTGATAGTTTTTTAGAGTATCTAGAACGTGAAGTAATATCATTAGTTGAGAAAAACTATAGCACAAATAATCAAAGAACTATCGTTGGACATTCTCGTGAAGGGTTATTGGTCCTTTATTCGCTAACTGTAAAACCTAATCTTTTTAATACTAGAATTGCATTGAGCCCAGCTCTTTGGAGAGAGGAAAATACTTTTGTGAGGAAATTTGATGATTTTCTGAAAGATAATCCTACTTTAAGTTCTAATCTATTTATGAGTATGGGAGAAAATGAAGTTGATAAAATGAAAACAGCTTTTGATTTATCAATTAATCTATTAGAAAAAAAAGCGCCTGATAACCTAATTTGGAAATCATACTATATGCCAAAAGCAACACATCAAACGAACCATTATTTAACGGCTGGTATTGGTGTTAATTATTTTTTTCATGATACTAAATGACTTAAATCTTATGTCTCTGATTGTGTTAAGACAAGGAAAATCTCATACAATATCTATTCAAAATATTTTCGAGTTACCATGATAGCTCATTCTCAAATTGGCTACAACGTTGTTGTAAGTAGTAGACTCCGAAATTAACATGCTAATTATAGATTTAGAGGCTTTAAAGAAGAGCCACCCAGACTTTAAATTTTAGTGTAGCTATACTCGTCATCATAAATAGCTCCCAAAATCGCATCTCCATTAGTTTTGAATTCAATTTTATTACCATCAATTCCATCAATAAAAACATTTTTTGAAATGGGAACTAAAGGGTATTCATAAACTTCATCTTCGTCAAATTCTTGATAATATAGTTGATTGTTTTTAATAATAACCGTTATTACTTCATTATCATCTGCACCATCGTATTTATAATTGCCCACATAGTTATTATAGTCCCTTATATCAATATCAATTTTTGTGATTTGTTTTGGTTTCCAAAGGTCATATTCGAATGTTTTTGAGACCGAGCGTAACATTTCTCTGAATAAGTCATCGACGCCGTCAGAGTTTACAATCATTACGAATCCGTTACCTTTTTGAGGATCCATAGCCATAAAGCTATAAAATCCAGGTACCCTTCCCGAATGTGAAAATAGAAATAAATCTTCTTTTTTTATAAGATCAAATCCCAACCCGTAATCTTCTTTCGAAAATATTTGCTTTGCTAGTTTTGAGCTTAAGAATGCATCTTTCCCGTTCACTATGTTTGCTACTTTTATCGAGAATTTTGCTAAATCTTGCGATGTAGAAAACAGACCTCCTCCACATTTTTGCGCTATGTTTTTATAAAAGCCTTCATGTACGATTTCATCCTTATACGCATAGCAATACGTGGTATTACTTTTGTCAGGATATACTGTTTTAAAAGTACTATTTGTCATTTCGAATGGTGTTAAAATAAGTTCTTGGGCTAAATCTTCAAAAGATTGATTGGTAACATCTTCAATCACCTTTTCTATGAGGTTATAACCTTGATTGGAGTATTTAAATTCTTCTCCTGGTTTTGAGGTAAACGTAATGGGCTGTAAAACAGTTTTACCATCTAAAATTTCATTGAGTGTATATATTCGTTCACCTTTAACAAATCCATGATCTCCTAGCTTTACACGCTGTTGTTTTTTTAAACCTGAAGTATGTGTAAGTAACGCTCTCAAGGTTACGGGCGTGTTTTCAATAAAAGTACTCTTTGGTAGTTTCCATGATTTTAAATAGTTTTTAATATCTGTGTCTATATCAAGAATACCCTTGTCTTGAAGCTTTAATATTAATATGGCAGTTAAGGATTTACTAATGGACCCAACTCTAAAAACTGAATTTGTATTGGTCTTAATATTGTTTTCCTTTTGACAAAAACCATAACCTTTTGAGTCTTCAATTTCAAAATCTTTTATAGTGGTTAATGAGAAGCCTATTGCTCCGTAATGTTTCATTCTTTCTTCAAGCTGGTAATAAACAGGGTCGTTTTCTATTTGGACCTTCGGTAGGAGTCCATTCTCAATTAGAGATAGATAGCTGGCTTCTTTTTTAAAATTTTCTTGACTATTGCAAGACGTACAAAAAAGAAGTGTAATTGCTAATAATAAACATGTTGCAAATTTTTGATTGATTGATGTGAGCGTATTCATTGGTTCTAAATTTTTTATAAAATTAATTGATAAAGAAGACCTATGATTGGAGAATTGAGACATCCTCAAAATTTATTTTACTTTCCAGAAGTATTTTAAGGATTCAGGATTATTTGTGATTCTATTTAATAATTTTTTTGGAGATTCACCTGAAAGTGCCTTAAAATGATTGATGAAATCGGATTGATCATAATAGGCAATATCACCTATAATATTTGAAGTATTTTGGTTTTGACTTGACCAATTTTCTATTGCCAATCTAAATCTCAATGTGTTTTTATACTCTTCAAAAGAACAATGCAAATATTTTTTAAACTGCCTTAAAATAGTTCGTCTACTTAAACCAATTTGATTTTCAAGGTCATTCATTTTAATATTTCCTTTTGTGGTATGAATTAATTGAATGATTGAATTAAGTAAATCTAGTTGTCCATTCTTAAAAATTTTAATAAACAATAGTTCTAATTCGTTAATCCTATCTTCAATACTACCAATTAAAGTGATACGACTAAGATCTTGATAGTTAATATTGTATAGGCCATTTTCAATCTTCGAAAATGTATTTTTATCGAAAAAGTTATTGATGGCTAAAGGAAAAAATTGAATACCTATTATATCATATTCGTCTTTTACAATCGCAGTTCTAAATTTTGTTTTTGTTGCTGTTAAAATAATAGAATTACTATTTTTTCTCTTTTTAACACAAAAAGTATGATCGTTAATTTTAACTATGGAATTAGAAAAAATATTTATGGTTTCAATAAAATGTGGATAATAAACAAATTCTGTTTTTTTATTATCTGTAGATTTCATAAAGTAAAAAGACTTGATATGCTTTTTTAACAAGTCTGATATTGGTTGAAATTCTTGAATTATCATTTTAAAATAGAATGAAATTTAGTTTGCAATAATACCTTTTACTTTTGAAACTACTGAGTCTATTATATTCTTCATCTTCTATTACTTACAACGGTTAGTATAAGAGCAGTAGCGGATTAAAACGCATCTACTTTTCGGTAAGTAATATACTTAATTAAACGCAAAAACGATTCGAGTTTACTCCCGAACCGCTATTGCTTTTATACATTGTTGTGCGTTCGCTTTTTTTTAATTAGGCGAATGAAGTCCGATTTTGTTCCCTTCCGAGTCGTGGAAAATTGCAAAAAATCCAATTTCGTCAGCGTGAGGTGTTTTAGGGATAATTATTTTTCCACCATTTCCTTCTACTTTATCAAGAATTGTTTGCAAGTTCTCTCCGCCATTCAGATATATTGTAACTCCGCTGGCAGAAGGTTCGTAACCTTCACCTTTCATAATTACTCCTGTTACCATTTGGTCTTGGTAGGGAAATAAGCCCAATTCCATTCCTGGGAATTCCATTTTTTCAATTTCGACACCTAAAATTTCTCTATAAAAGTTAATCGCTCTTGAAATGTCTGTTGCTGGAATCTCAAATATTGATATAAAACTGTTCATATTTTTATCGTTTTTGATTGTTGTTTCTGTGGTAGGATTTAAATTGGTGGAAGAAGTTCCTTTGTTTTTGCAGGAAGTAATGCCTAAGGTTAAAGCCAAAATTGTAATAAATATTTTTCCTTTCATTTTATGTTCTTTGTTGACGGAACAAAAATAACGGTAGAAAGTCGTTTGAAATTGTAAAAATGCGACACGCTGAATTATTTATAAAAAAGAGCAGAAAGGGTTAAGTTTTCGTTAGTAAGAAACTCTTTTGGGTTTATTCCTGTAAATTCTCTAAAGTCTTTTATAAAGTGGGCTTGGTCAAAATATTCATTTTCATACGCAATATCCGTCAGGTTTTCCGACTTTTGATCGAGTATCATTTTTAAAGCTGTCTGTAATCGAATTACTTTTCCTAATTGCTTTGGACTTACTCCAATTTGCTTTTTGAAGTTTCTTTCAAGTTGTCTTCGCTTTGATAAATCGTCTTTCAGAATCGAGTTTATTGAGGCACTTCCGTTTGTGAATAAAAGGGAATCAACGGTGTTTTTTACAATTATATTAATCGTCTTTTCATCATTTAACCTATCCAAAAGAAATTTTTCGATAATACTTATTCGTTGCTCCGTATTCTCCGCCTTGATTATCTTTTGCTCCAAATCATCTGCATTTTCTGTTCCAAAAAGTTGAACTATTGGTGTTTCCTTATTTGCCAAATTGCTGATTGGTTCAGAAACAAAATTTGCAAACCCATAAGGATAAAATCGGACAGCAAATGTTTTGACAAGCCCTGTTGGCTCAATGTAAAAAGGTTCAATTGTTTGTCCGAGCACCATTGCACGTGGTTGAAGTATAAATTCATTTTCGGAGGTGTAACGTTTTATGTCATTTCCAAGAATAAATGCCATTTCAATACAGCCATCAGGTACAATTCGTTGTTTTTGGGGTTCGGACTGTTCAGGAATTTCCAAAGTCCAATAGCAATCTACAAGTGGTTTTAGGTCAGAATGTGGTTCGTATGTTTGGTAGTTCATTATTGTCCAGAAGTTTTTTCAGAGTGACGCACAACGGTCTCGTATAACCGCCAGTTAAGGGTTTTAAAGTACTATTTTTCGATTTGGCATTGACGTTAGCAATTCCGAGTGGATTCGGGCGTAGTCGAATCCGCCGTAATTGCAGTTATACATTGTTGTACAACGTTTTTTATTCATTATTAGGATAGTATCTAATTCCAATTAATACATAATCCTTCACATTCTCGATTTTTACAAATCCATTTTGATTATCAGACCAAACTTCATCGTTGAAGTCAATTACAACATTTCCAATCGTCTTAATTGCTTTTCTATCACAATAATCAATAATATTATATTCAATATTTAATTTATCGAGTTCAGATTCTATTTCACCTAATCTCTGAATTCTATCTGCTTTTAAAAACTCTGAATTGAGTTTAAATTTATCATTTTCAAACTCTGTTAGTTCAGGGTATTTAGGGTCAAATCGATCATTTTGAATTGATTCAAGTTTGTCATTGCTGAAAATCAGTTCATACATACTGTAATGAATTCCTTTATTAGGTTTAGATACATTTATATTTCCGTCTGGCTCCCCAAGTTTTTCAATAACAGTTTTAATTGAGTCATTAATTTCTACAGTTCCAAATTTTCCTGTTTTTAGAAAGTCAGATATTTTGATTTCTCGTTTCATCTAATGTTGTACAACGGAATTGTATATGGGCAGTGCGGGCGAAAATGGCTGTTACCATTCGGTTGTGCACAAGCTGATTTTTACAAATTCCGCTTTTTATTTTTTC
>NZ_FZNY01000031.1 GCF_900188275.1 Dokdonia pacifica | reverse complement strand
TCCGTAGATCCATCTGCATTGGTCACCACTACTGTATACTCAAAACTATCTGTTCCATTAAAATCAGGATCTGGTGTATAAGTTACCGTACCATCAGCATTGATCGTCACTGTTCCATTAGCTGGATCAGTCACTTCAGTTACTTCTACATCACTCGTAGGATCGAAGTTATCATTGTCTAACACATCGATATCTACTGGTGTATCTTCATCTGTAGTTGCACTATCATCAGAAGTATCGCCTTCTCCTACTACAGTAATCACTACCGTAGCGGTCTCTGTCGTTGTAGATCCATCCGCGTTAGTTACCGTTACCGTATAATCAAAGGTATCCGTACCATTAAAATCAGGATCTGGCGTATAGGTCACCGTACCATCAGACTCTATCGTTACTGTTCCATTAGCTGGATCAGTTACATCAGTAACCTCATTATCTGTTCCCTCAAAAGTATCATTGTCTAATACATCTACATTCACAGGAGTATCCTCATTAGTCGTCTCAAAGTCATCCTCTACATCAGCTACTGGGTCAACAGTCACAACAACCGTAGCTGTTTCTGTGTCCGTAGATCCATCTGCATTGGTCACAACTACTGTATACTCAAAACTATCTGTTCCATTAAAATCAGGATCTGGTGTATAAGTTACCGTACCATCAGACTCTATCGTTACTGTTCCATTAGCTGGATCTGTCACTTCAGTTACTTCTACATCACTCGTAGGATCAAAGTTATCATTGTCTAACACATCGATATCTACTGGTGTATCTTCATCTGTAGTTGCACTATCATCAGAAGTATCGCCTTCTCCTACTACTGTAATTACTACCGTAGCCGTCTCTGTCGTTGTAGAGCCATCCGCGTTAGTTACCGTTACCGTATAATCAAAGGTATCCGTACCATTAAAATCAGGATCTGGCGTATAGGTCACCGTACCATCAGAATTAATCGTCACTGTTCCATTAGCTGGATCAGTTACATCAGTAACTTCATTATCTGTTCCTTCAAAAGTATCATTGTCTAATACATCTACATTCACAGGAGTATCCTCATTAGTCGTCTCAAAGTCATCCTCTACATCA
>NZ_FZNY01000001.1 GCF_900188275.1 Dokdonia pacifica | reverse complement strand
TCATCCTCATCCGTACTAGCAACATCATCCATCGCATCAACATCAGCTATTGGATCTACTGTAATCACTACCGTAGCCGTCTCTGTCGTTGTAGATCCATCTGCGTTCGTTACCGTTACCGTATAATCAAAGGTATCCGTACCATTAAAATCAGGATCTGGTGTATAGGTCACCGTACCATCAGACTCGATCGTTACTGTTCCATTAGCTGGATCAGTTACAGCAGTCACCTCATTATCTGTTCCCTCAAAAGTATCATTGTCTAATACATCTACATTCACAGGAGTATCCTCAGGGGTGCTATCAGCATCATCAACTACATCAGCTACTGGATTCACAGTCACAACAACTGTAGCAGTATCCGTAGAGGTAGATCCATCTGCATTGGTTACCACTACTGTATATTCAAAACTATCTGTGCCATTAAAATCAGGATCTGGTGTATAAGTCACCGTACCATCAGACTCAATCGTTACTGTTCCATTGGCTGGATCTGTCACTTCAGTTACTTCTGAAGATCCTCCAGTAACCACGTCGTTATCTAATACGTCAATATTTACTGGCGTATCTTCATCAACACTTGCAGTATCATCATTTGTTTCAGGAACAATTAAAAAACCGCTAGATTCTAACTCAATACAGTCATTATCATCATGCGTAACGACTACAAAAAATTCTTCTCCTCCTAAACCAGCAACATCTAGTATTGTGAGAGTCGCTGTAGTAAAATCTTCAAAATTTGTATCTGATCCATCTATAAGGGTTCCTCCTGCATTTGGATCACCCTGATACCATTGGTAATTAAGACCTCCGTTTGCATTCCCCGCAGTTCCATACACAGGTGTACCAGAAGAATAACTTGTGGCATTATCCCCTCTAGCAACCACCGTAAAGGTAGTTCCGCCTGTAACCACAGCTTGATCAGAAACATCTGTTGTAATAACAACTTGTGTCGCTTGTGTAACACCTGTTGTTGTGCTTTGTTCTTGAGAAACTCCCCCTGTACTTTCAGGCACACCATTTCCGTCTACCTGTCCTTCATCATCATCTGCAAGGTTATTTGACGTTGTAAGATCAGATTGCTCAAAATCACCATTCCCTTCTACAGCATCAGGACAACCATCATTATCACTATCTGTATCTAAGTAATCTGGCTCATCAACACCATCTGTATTTACTAACAAACAATACTTTAGGTCAAACAATCCTAAAGTTACAAAACCACTATCATCAGAACCATCTGGCTCATCTTTTGCAGCTCTTATGGTTACAAATGTTACAGGTCCAGAAGTAATTACTCTCACTGCATTTAGTGGAGGATTACCCGTACCATCTACACTCGTCACAGAATTACCACTAATAAAAGAGCCTGTACTATCTAATGCATCAATATTTTCTATTCTCAATTCTCCATCTGACGCAAAATCTGAACGATCTCCATTATCCAAGCCTCCCCAGGAAAACTCTAAATTATAAACAGGCTCCGTGAATGTTAATGTATATAAAGCTGTTCTTCCATCATCAAAATCAGAATCATCAAGTCGCGACTGCAAGATAGCTCCACTTGAAGCATCTTCTATTCCTCCGCTGTTTGGCCAATTAGGTCCAGTACCACCATTTACATTTGTATCAGTTGTATTCTCTAGCTGTCCAGTAAAAGTAGCTGTTACTGCCGGGAGAGGTCCTGCACCATCTGGATCAAAGCTATATAAGTCGCTCTGAGAAACAAATTCTGTACTGTTTAAATCAAATGTTTGTCCTAATGCCACAGGATCTGGAGAACAATTAAGTTCGTCTACATCTAAAATCCCATCGTTATCATCGTCGTCATCAGCATAATCAAATACACCATCACCATCAGAATCTGTAACAACTGTAATTTCTAATAAAGCAGTATTTGAAGAAGTTCCTAGATCATCTTCGACTCTAAAATTAATATTAGCAGAACCTGTATAACCCGTTGCTGGAGTATAGGTTACATTACCCGTAGCATCTACTACATAAGTACCAACACCAGGTATTACTAAAGGACTTCCAACCGTACCAATATTTGTAGGGTCATTAGGATCTATTAACGTTACAGAAGAAACATCCAAATTCCCATCAGGATCTGAAGAGCCCGTTAATACATTTATAGGCGTATTTCCTGTAGAGTTTACTTCTACAACATTTCCAAAATTATCTACAACCACTGGAGGCTCATTAGTAACAACAACTGCAGGGTTTCCAAATACGACTTCTCCTAAAAATCCAATAGAGATTTGTCTTGTTGTAAAAGGATCAGCATTTGTTCTTCCTAATGTAAAATTTATCGTATTTGTGTTTACATAATTCAAACGTATTATAGATCTTGTATTTAATTCACTAACCCCTGGATCTGTAACATTAAAACTATCAAATCTTATCGTTCCTCCTGTTGGTGCTCCAGCCACAATTATAGAATTAGGAAATCCTCCAGCTTCTAATTCATAACTTGCAGGGGTAGTTGCAATAACAAATTCACCAGCATCATTATCTATCACCTCCATGGTAAAAGAATCTAGAGGTATTGGAACTGCATCTGCCAGATTAGGCTCTGAAGAATCTGCCACAATAAATTGGATACTCCAACTTACTGCTTCATTAGCTGTATCATATGTTATAGAAGGTTCAAATCTATTTAGAATAGCTGTCGTTCCATCTACCGTATTTACGGTAGGTGTTCCTGTAAAGCCTACAAGTGTTACAAGAGCATCTACATCTATTGTCCCGCCGTTTACTGTTAAAGAAACATCAGAGAACCTATAAACAGATCCTGGCTGGTTTATAGTACCAGATACCAGCACTTGATTATTAGGAAAAATAGGTGTTTCTTGACTGTACGCAGGTATAGTCGCAAACAATGTTAAAACACAAAGCACACTATACGTATATATAGTATGAATTTTGTTTAAAATGGTTGAGAATCGAGTATTGATTTTCATACGCTTCTTCTTTTAACACTTGAATTAATCAAGTGTATATTATTTTGATGTTGGATTAGTGTATATATATTGTATGTACGTAAAAAAGAACTCAATAGCCTTTTGAACGTATTAGCATTCATTTCAATAAAAATTAATAAAGCACCAAGTACACTTACAGCAAGGAAATTGCTGTTTTGTTGAAGAAAAATTAGAAACACACAATTGAATAGCAGTATCAATACTGATATGCTTTTTAGGATTGCGGACGTTTCTGACAACAAGGCGAGGGCAACCTTATTATTCATAGCTTTTTTTTGGTTTGATTATTACTTATTCAAATTTTAGGGATCTCTTATACAGTAGGGAACTATATAAAAGAATGAACATTCTAATCATCTAGCTAAAATAAAAATTAACATTTTAACTAATTTTTAAGATTTTGAAAAATCGAACATGATCGATGAAAAGCTTAAAAACATCGGCAAAATACATAATCTTATTCACATAGTTATTAACAATGCATATTTTTTTATGGAAAAACCGTAAAAATCACAGATTTAACCGTAAAAAAATATATTTAAATAAAAAAGTACAAGTAAAAAGTATTCAATTAGAAATACTCAAAAAAGTTTATCCGATTTTTAAGAAAAAAGATAAATCCAAAATTAAAGACGTTTTAAGAGGTTTATTTTAGTAAAAATATAGTAGAGGCAACCCCTATTCAAAAAAAGGTCTTAAACTCACATTAAAAAGAGCTGTAAATTTACAATCATAATAAAAAATTATAATTATAAGTTTTTAGATAAGATTTTACTATTATACGCTTTCGCGAAAGCAAAAGAAGTTTATTTAAACAAATTCCAGATATCGTTCCCAAAAATAACGAGCATTAGTCCCATCACAATGATAAATCCAATTATTTGTCCACGTTCTAATGTTTTTTCTGAAGGTGCTTTTCCAGAAATCATCTCATATAGCAAGAACATCACATGTCCTCCATCTAATGCTGGTATAGGTAAAATATTTACAAATGCTAACCAAACCGAAAACATTGCAGTGAAAGACCAAAAAGCAGTCCAGTCCCAAGTAGGTTCCATCATTTCTACAATACCAATTGGGCCTTTTACATTTTTGTACCCTTGCACTTCGCTATTGAAAATAAGTTTAAACTGTTTTATCTGGTTTTTAAGAACACCTATAGTCTGGTTCCACCCTTCAGGAATAGATGAAAAAACGCCATATTCGTCAGTTTTAGAATACCCCTTCGTATCTGCAAAGATTCCAAAAGTTCCATTTGTTGGTAGATGAACAAACTTATGAGAGAAATTTCCATTAAGTGTATATTTAATTTCTAGAACACCTCCCTTACTATCTTGTATAGCATTGTGCACGTCACTCCAGAAATTAACTTTCTTATTATTCATACTAATAATCTCTGAGCCAACTTGTAGTCCCAGTTTTTCAGCAATACTTTCTTCATCTATATCTCCTACTTTAGGTGCGAATGCTGGAGCGATAAATCGTCCTCTTTCAGCATTAAGTACTAGTTTCTTTCCAGAGTCTTTAATCGGAAACGTCATTTCTTGATCTCCTCTTAACACCGTTACCTCATCACCCAAAAGCACATCCATTGGTAAAAACTTATCAAATCGCTTTACGGGTTTTCCATCTATAGCAAGAATCTGATCGCCATTTTTAAAACCTAGGCCTTCACCAGCTTCACTTACATCAATTCCATACTTTAAATTATTAGCTGGGATATATGTATCGCCATTTACAACAAGCATTGTACTATAAATAAGCCAAGCTAATAGCACATTTACTGTCACTCCTCCTACCATTACAATAAGACGTTGCCAAGCTGGTTTTGATCTAAACTCCCATGGTTCTGGATCTTTTTTCATTTGCTCTTTGTCCATGCTCTCATCTATCATCCCAGCAATTTTCACATAGCCTCCTAATGGCAACCACCCTACACCGTACACCGTTTCACCTATTTTCTTTTTAAAAAGGGCAAACTTCACATCAAAAAACAAGAAAAACTTCTCTACTTTAATTCCAAACCAACGTGCTGGCAAGAAATGACCAAACTCGTGTAAGATTACTAAAATAGAAATGGCAAGAACAAATTGTGATATCTGTATAAATAGCTCCATGGCTGTTGTAAGTCAAAATTTAAAACGCACAAAAGTAACCTTTTCACATGGCATAAGAAAGCAATTACTACTTTGTACGTGCCTTTTCACTTTTTTTTAAGGTAAAAAAGCATATCAACTCAAATTCCAGTCGTAATTTTGCAAAAAATGAGTTGTATGCTGCACTTTTTTAAGCGATATAAAATATTTGCCATTGTAATGGCTGTTTTATCTGTCATTATTATTACGATGATTTATACGTTATTAAAAGTTCCTAAAAAATTACCCATTTATCAACCAGAAATGGTAGATAAAGAACTTGTAGATAGCACCATTCAATATGTGAAAAAATATCACAAAATTGCCCCTTTCAAACTCCTTAATCAAAATGGAGATACTATTACCCAAGACGATTATAAGGATAAAATTTATGTAGCAGATTTCTTTTTCACCACTTGTCAAGACATTTGTCCTATAATGACAGAACATATGGTAGAAATACAGAAAGAACTCAAGGAAGATAATGAGGTACTTTTACTATCTCACTCTGTTATTCCAGAATACGATACTCCAGAAATATTAAAAGCATATGCCCTTAAGAAAGGGGTAGATGATACACGATGGAATCTTGTTACAGGATCTAGAAAAGAAATCTATACGCTTGCGCGAAAAAGCTATCTGGCTGTTAAAGATATTCCAGGGGAAGAAGATGCTATGGTTCATACAGAAAACTTTATGCTCGTAGACAAAAAAGGACAAATAAGAGGATATTATGACGGAACAGATTCCGATGCCATAGAAGTCCTTCTAGAAGATATTGAAATTCTGAAAACAGAATATGAACCCAAACAAGGATGGCTCAAAAAACTATTCAATTAATCCCATCTATTTTCTTAACAAAAATTATCTTTTCACTTTAATAGAAATGGCGTACTTTTGCCTTGTTTAAATTTAATCTAAATAAGCATTGAAGAAAACAGTCGCTCACTTACAGAAAGGAGAAAAAGCTATTATTAAAGATATAGCTACAGATAATGTTCCTCTAAAGTTATTAGAAATGGGCTGTCTTCCTGGTAATGAAGTGCAACTTTTACAATTAGCTCCCTTTTCTGACCCGATGTATATTAATGTAAATGGCAGTCATCTTGCTATACGTAAAGAGACCGCTTTACACATCTTAATAGAAACGCCATCGTAACATTATGGCAAAACAACTCAATGTAGCACTTATAGGAAATCCAAATACAGGAAAGACCTCTGTGTTTAATCATCTTACAGGACTTAATCAGCAAGTAGGGAATTATCCTGGTATAACTGTAGAAAAAAAGGAAGGAATTTGTAAGCTAGCAAGAGGTGTAAAAGCCCATATCTTAGATCTTCCAGGCACCTATAGTCTTAATGCTTCTTCACTAGATGAAAATGTAGTCATTGAATTATTACTCAATAAAAAAGATAAAGATTTTCCAGATGTTGCTGTCGTCATATCTGATGTAGAAAATTTAAAAAGAAATTTACTTCTCTTTACCCAAATAAAAGACCTTGGTATTCCTACAATTCTAGCTATTAATATGGCTGATCGTATGAAACGAAAAGCTATCAGTTTAGATATTCCAAAAATGGAAGAACATCTAAATACAAAGATTGCTTTAATAAGTAGTCGAAAAAACCAAGGCATTGATTACCTCAAACAACTTATATCTGACTATAAAACTATCTCTACAAAACCTTGTGTAAATGCCTCTGTGATTGCACCAGAATATTTTGATAGATTACGCAAAGCATTTCCAAATCAAGACTTATATAAATTATGGCTTGTCATTACACAAGATGTAAACTTTGGAAAAGTAGAACGTAATGAGATGAAAACCATTGCTTCTTTTAAAACAGAATCTGTTAGCAATCTTAAACGCTTACAGCAAAAAGAAACAATTATACGGTACAAATTTATCAATGATGTTTTAAAAGAAACATTAACGATAGATACTGCTAATGCAAAAGACTTACGAACTCGTTTAGATAGAATATTAACCCATAAAGTTTGGGGGTATGTCATTTTCTTTGCCATACTCATGCTTATTTTTCAAGTGATCTACAATTGGTCTCAATATCCTATGGATTTTATTGACGCTAGTTTTGCCTCTTTAAGCGAATGGGTGAAAGATACACTTCCATCGGGAGCGCTTACAAGTCTTATAGCCGAAGGGATCATAGCTGGATTAGGAGGTATTGTTATTTTCATACCTCAAATAGCCTTTTTATTTTTATTTATTTCTATTCTAGAAGAAAGCGGTTATATGAGCCGTGTTGTATTTCTTATGGATAGAGTCATGCGACGTTTTGGATTGAGCGGAAAAAGTGTTGTCCCTCTAGTTTCTGGGACTGCTTGTGCCATTCCAGCTGTAATGGCAACACGTAATATAGAGAGTTGGAAAGAACGTCTTATTACCATACTGGTTACTCCATTTACGACCTGTTCTGCTCGATTACCTGTGTATCTTATTATTATATCATTGGTTATTCCAGATGAGAAGTTTTTATTCTTTAATTTACAAGGACTCACGCTTATGCTGTTATATCTTCTAGGGTTTGGAACAGCTATAGGATCTGCATGGTTACTCAATAAGATTTTAAAGATTAAGAGCAAGTCATTTTTTGTAATAGAAATGCCTAACTACAAACTTCCGTTATTCAAAAATGTTGCGATCAATGTTTTAGAGAAGACAAAATCGTTTGTCGTAGATGCTGGTAAAATCATTCTTGCCATTTCTATTGTTTTATGGGTGCTCGCATCGTATGGCCCTACCAAAGAATTTTCAAATGCAGAAGCTATTGTGACTGCTCAAATGGAGGAGGGCGCTTTCGCGAAAGCAGATTTAGAGAAACAAATTGCTTCGTATAGGTTGGAAAAAAGTTATATCGGACATCTTGGAAAGTTTATAGAACCCGCTGTAGAACCTTTAGGGTATGATTGGAAAATAGGGATTGCCCTTATCACTTCGTTTGCTGCCAGAGAAGTTTTTGTAGGAACACTCGCTACTATATATAGCGTAGGAGATGATGAGGAGGAGACTATAAAAAAACGCATGGCACAAGAGGTACATGCAGACTCTGGTAAACCTAGGTTTAATTTTGCAAGTGGTCTTTCTTTGCTGTTATTTTATGCTTTTGCCATGCAGTGTATGAGTACGCTTGCTATTGTAAAACGTGAAACAAACTCTTGGAAATGGCCTATGCTTCAACTAGGAGTAATGAGTGGTTTTGCGTATCTTGTAGCTTTGGTAGCGTACCAAGTTTTTAAGTAAAGAAAACGTATCTATTACGACTAGACTAAGGCACTTATTAAAAAAGAATAGTATTTATGGATCAATTTCAAAACATCGTTGTCTTTTCTATTTTTCTAATAGCTGTTTGCTATTTGGTATCAAAATTTGTTTGGACACCTTCTTTTTTAAAAAGAAAATCTAAAGATGGATGTGGCGATGGTAATTGTGGTTGTCACTAAATGGGTTTACTCTTTGTTCTTATCGGATATATTCTTGACTTCAAAAATGACAAAGAGAACTTTATAAAGGAGCTAGCTGTAGGTGTAGCTTATTTTGTTGGTAATTTTATTCTTGCTCTTATTCTTCACTATATATTTGGTATTCATTATCTCCTATGCATTTTTGCTTTTGCCATAGAGATTGTACTACTTTTTTCTATTAAAGCATATATACAAAGTAAAGAAGCCTCTTAGGCATTTACATTATACTTGCAACTTCAGGTAATACACACGATTATGTACAGCAGTCGTTGTTTTAGGATAAGGAGATAGATGCACTGCTTTTATAACTACATCATCAGAAGTATGTAGGATATTATTTTTCCCAGAAGCGTCAAAAATCACTTCTTTTTCAATAGGTTTTAATCCTTTTTCTACAATTCGAACCTTTATCTTTGCTTGTCCTGCCCAAATACAATCTACATCTTTTGGACATCTAGAGTCTTCCATTACTTCTAAAAAAGTAACTTCTACAGCATTAATTTGCTGATGCTCTCCTAAGCCAAGTTCAAAGGTAATCTGATCTGCTGCTTTTGTGGGTGATGCATTTTGTGCTTTCGCGAAAGCGCAAAAAGAAATAAGAACAAATACAATACGTAAGATTTTCATACTATCTAATTTATTACATAAATACGACAAGAACGATGCCATGTTACAGGTTTATCCTCTAAAAAGAAAGAAGTCATCCTTCATGTGTTCTATTTTCTCATCTTTATTAGTGATGATATACTCCAATGCAAGATCTGTAAATTCTTTTCCTTTAGGAGTTAAAGAAACAATACTATCACTAATTGTAATCATATTATTTTTTTGAGCAAGATCTAATACTGTTTGCGATCGCACTCTTTGCCAATTTATATGCTCATTTAAGTGGTTTATATGACGCTCACTCTCTTCGGTATGATTATTAAGGTGTAGTAAAAATGTAAGCAAGGAAACTTCTGTACGCTGTTGTTTTTGTCTGTACATCACAGCAATCAACCCTTTACTAGGGGCAAATAAGTATACCATTAAAAATACTATTCCCAATACGGTAGTCATAGATCCAGAAATAGAAGCGTCTAATATATGTGCCATCCAATATCCTATAATAGCCGAACTCACTCCAAAAAGAATGGATAAACCTATCATCTTTTTTAAATCTGAGGTAAGCAAATATGCTGTTGCTGCTGGCGCAATCATGAGTGCTACTACTAGCACTGCTCCTACAGCGTCAAAAGCACCTACGACTGTAACTGATGATACAGACATTAGCCCATAATGTAAAACAACAGGCGAAAATCCTAATGCCGAAGATAGGCCCGCATCAAATGTACTTACTTTCAGTTCTTTAAAAAACGCAACAAGCAATCCTATAGTAACGCTCAAAATAATGCCCATAACCCATAATGATTTGGGACCCATATCGACTTCTCCTAAAGCGATACGATCAAAAGAAGCAAATGTGAGATCTCCTAATAATACTGCATCTGTATCAAGGTGAACATCATTTGCTCTTTGAGCAATTAAGATAACGCCAATACTAAAAAGTGCGGGAAATACAAGTCCTATAGCGGTATCCTCCTTAACCAAGCCTGTTTTCTGAATCGCTTCTACTAAGACAACAGTAATGACTCCTGTAACTGCTGCTAATAGAATAAGCCATGGAGAATTTAAATCTTCTGTCAAAAAGAATCCTATCACAATACCTGGTAAGATAGAATGGCTTATCGCATCACTAATAAGTGCCATTTTACGCAATACTAAAAACACACCTGGAATTGCGCATGCAATGGCTACGATAGCTGCAATTAATTGTATTTCTAATTGAGTACCTGTCATTATTCTTGAGTATATAAATTTTTGGCTGCATTATAACCATCTTGGGTTAATGACCATTTTTGTCCTTGTAACGCTACCCAATTTTTTTCTTCCATTTTCTTGAGCGACCCTTTTGTAAATCCTTGAAAGTTATTCAAAATCTTAATGGCATGAGGGTGTGATATATCCTCATGTGTTTTGGCAATATCAAACATAAACTGTAATGTTTTTTGAAGCTTTAAATCTCTTCTATTTTGCCAGAATCTAATTTGCTTAAAAAGAATTCCTCTTCCTGGAGAAAAAATAAATGAAAACAATACAAATACTGCTGCTACTAAAACAATTACAGGACCTGTAGATAAATTATTTTGACTTGCGCTAATAGCGGTTCCGAATACTCCTGAAAAGGCACCAAAAATAGCCGCAAGTACGATCATGACACTTAACTTATTGGTCCATTGTCTTGCTGCAGCGGCAGGTGCTAATAGCATAGCACTCATCAAGACCACACCTACTGTTTGAAGTCCCAATACAATAGCTAGCACAATAAAAAAAGTGATCAGTATGTCTATAAATCTCGTATTAAACCCTAATGTCTTTGTATAATCTGCATCAAAGAGTAATATTTTAAATTCTTTCCAAAACAATAAAAGTACGACAAGGCATATCCCTGTTACTATTGCCATAAGTGTCACATCCTTCTCTATTAAGGTTGCAGCTTGTCCAAATAAGTACTTATCCAAACCTGCTTGATTTGCATTAGGTTGTTTCTGAATATACGTTAGTAACAACATCCCAAATCCAAAAAATAAAGATAAAATGAGCCCTAAAGCTGTATCGCTTTTGAGATGTGTTTTTGTAATCATTCCTCGTATCCAAAAAGTACCTATCAAACCACTTACAAGCGCTCCTATAAGCAGTAGGTTTGTATCTTTTGTACCCGTAATAATAAATGCCAATGCAATACCTGGTAATGCCGCATGAGAGATGGCATCTCCTAAAAGACTTTGTTTCCGAAGTACTGCAAAGCTTCCCAACATACCACATATAGCACCAAGAATAGCTGTACCAAGTGTAATAGTACGCAAGGTATAATCCGAAAATACGAGACTAAAATATTCTTTGATGTCCATGGTTTTAGTAGTCTGTAGTTTATAGTCTTTAGACGGTAGTTTTTATAAATTAATTATTCTTTCTTAAGTACTTCTTTAAGGATGTTATCATCTTTGCCATTTCAGAAAGTTTTACTCTTGCCTCGTTATCTTCTTCTGGTCTTATAAAACCTTGTCTTTTAGCAATGCTTGAGCATACAACACATTCTTTGACAGAATCCCAAGCCATTTGCAAATAACGATTAAACTGAGCATCCGTATCACCAGCTCCTTCTGCAATATTCAATGGAATAGACATTGAAGTTCTTTTATATTGAGAAGACAATCCGTAGACTTCTTCTTTAGGAAACTTATTTGTAGTTACATATACATAATCCACAAAATCTAATGCTTTCTGATATACTTTTAAATCTTCAAACTTAAATTTAGGTTTTTCCATATTTTATTTTATACTGTCTAATCGACTAAAGACAAACGACTATTGATTAACCGCTACTTTATAATTAATTCCGTAGGTTTTTGTCAAATTATCATCATTAAAAATATCTTTCACGGGGCCGGTAGCGATCTTTTTTACATTTAAAAAAGTCACCCAATCAAAATACTCTGGTACCGTTTGTAAATCGTGATGTACTACAATGACTGTCTTTCCTGCTTTGCGGAGTTCTTTTAGAATATTAATAATTGCTATTTCTGTTGTCGCATCTACTCCTTGGAAGGGTTCATCCATAAAATAGATAGATGCATTTTGCACCAAAGCTCTTGCAAGAAAAACACGTTGTTGTTGCCCACCACTTAACTGACTAATTTGTCGATGCTTAAAAGGAAGCATTCCTACTTTTTCTAATGCTTCAAGAGAGGCTTTTTTTTCTTTTTGACCTGGTCGTTTTATCCATCCAAGTTTTCCGTAAGTTCCCATCATTACGACATCTAATGCTGTGGTTGGAAAATCCCAATCAACACTTCCTTTTTGAGGCACATATGCTACTAACTTGCGTTGCTTACTATAGGGTTTATCATAAATGGAAACACTCCCTGCAATAGGGTCTATAATACCTAAGATTGATTTAATCAAGGTAGATTTTCCTGCCCCATTTGGACCTACAATAGCCATCAACACGCCTTCTGGGACTGTTAAATCAATATCCCACAACACAGGCTTATAATTATAAGCTACCGTTAAATCATCTACACGAATGGCTATTTTTTTCATTTATCTATTATTTCATTGTTTGCTTTCGCGAAAGCGTATACACGCTACTTAAGCGAGTTTACAATCGTATGCACGTTATATCTAAACATCCCTATATACGTTCCCTCTTCTGTACCCGCATCTCCCAGAGCATCACTATATAGTGAACCTCCAATAACCACTTCGTGGTCTTTTGCCTTTACAGCAGCCTCCAACGCCTCTATCGTACGTCTTGGCACCGAGCTTTCAATAAAAATGGCTTTCACATTATTATCTATAATAAATTGAGATAAACGTTGTACATCCTTTACACCAGCTTCTGTTGCAGTAGATAATCCCTGCAAGCCTACTACATTAAAGTCATAGCTCTTTCCAAAGTAATTAAAAGCATCATGCGCCGTCACTAAAATTCGTTTTTCCTTAGGAAGCGTTTCTATGACTCCTTTTATTTCGCTTTCAAGCGCATCTAATTGTTTTAAATAAGCGTTGGCATTTGCAGCATAACGTTCCCTATTTTTAGGGTCATTTGTAGAGAGTACTTCAACGACTGCATCTACAAATTGCTTAAAATATTGAATATTAAACCACACATGTGGATCATAATTTGAAGCAAAGTAATCAGATCCTATTAGTGTTGATTTATCTAGTCGTTCTCCTAATGCTACTTGTGTTTTTGTAGCAGATCCCATTTTTTCAAAAACTTCTACCAATTTTCCTTCTAGATGTAATCCATTATAAAATATAATATCTGCTCTAGAAAGTTTTGTAACATCACCAGCACTTGCTTTATAGAGATGTGGGTCTACCCCTGCTCCCATTAGCCCTTGTACCTCTATCATATCACCTCCTACATTTTTTACTAGATCTGTAATCATGGTTGTAGTGGTGACTACATTTAAGCGATCATTGGTTGTTGACTTTTCATTTTTACAACCAAGTACACTTAAAACAAAAAGGAATACGAGTATTTTTTTTATGTTCATTTTTTATCAATTCTAAAACTAACACCAGCACTAAGCAATATATCTTGACCTTCTGTAATACTCTGCCCCACGGTAGCATCTAGCTGAATAAGTGGTGCAATAGCATACGTAAGTCCTGCATCCCAAAAATGATTTGCACTACTATCTTCTGGCAGATCTCCATATACCTCTACATAAGCTCCTAATTTATCAGTAATTGAATATCCATAGGCTAGTGTATATATATAAGCAAACTCAGCAGATTCTCCTCCTAATTGTCCTCCTAGATTATAAGCAATACCTGAGCGCTCACTTAACGTATGATTAAAGGAAAATCTAAAATCGGCTGCTGTAAATTCTGGTTTAAAATCAGAACTCGCTGTAAAAGGCAAGAATATATGACCAATTAATCCTATTTCTGGAAACCATCCTTTTTCTTCCGTTATAGCAACTTTAGCACCAAATAACAAAGGAGACAAACCACTCGCAACATCATTAGATTCCATGCCGTTAATGGTAGTTTGTACCTCTTCAAAATTCCAACCTATTCTCAATTCTAGATTATCTAAAATCCCATAGCGTAATAGAGTTGTATTATAGGTGAAGACTTCTTCTTTTATACCGTTATCTTCAAATGATGTCGTCAATGCTCCCGTCTCTACTTGTAAACTTCCTACTGGCACCACTGTAGGCGCTTCTGTAGCATCAGGCCGATCTGTAACCAAATCTGGTGTTGTTTCAGTTTCTTGAGCTACTAGCTGTATACTAAAGCCCAAAAGGCACATTATAATTATTGATTTTTTCAAAAATTGGATTTTTTAAGATTTGTATATTATACTTGGATATATAAGTTTTCGGCTATTTTTTTGGAGATAAAAAATTGTTCTCGCTTTACTTGAATAATCATAGAACCATCAAAAAACTCTTTTCCAAGCACTTTGATTTTAGTTCCAATAGCGATATTACGCTTATCTAAATATTGCAAAAACTCACCACTAGTTTCTCGTACTCCTACTAAAATACCATGTTGACTTTTACTCATTTCTGACAACACCTTCTTCTCAGTTTTTTTAATATTCCCATCTTTATCTGGTATAGGATCTCCGTGAGGATCGTAATCGGGGTGGTCTAAAAATTTATCAAGTCGTGTAATTAACTCTTCAGATTGGATATGCTCTAATTGTTCTGCTATTTCATGAACTTCATCCCATTGAAAGTTTAGTTTTTCAACTAAAAACACTTCCCAAAGTCTGTGTTTACGTATGACTGCAACTGCCACAGCAATACCTGATTTTGTAAGTGTAGTTCCTTTATATCTACGATAGGAAACGAGTTCTTTATCAGCAAGACGCTGTATCATATCTGTAGCAGACGACGCTTTAGTGCTCATCATTTGAGCAATTGCGTTTGTCGCAACAGCGCCTTTATGCTCTTGTTCTAAATGGAAGATACATTTCAAATAATTTTCTTCTGCTCTTGTATACATACGGCAAAAGTAAATTAATTATGTTGGTTAGTAAAAAACTTATTTTAGACTAAGCTAAAAATAGTACTATTACGGGACTAATTCTTTCACTTTTTGATACACCAAGTCTCCCTCCCAACCTCTATAAATAAGATAATCAGCTAGTTTTTTTCTTTTTTTGTATTTGTCTTTTTCTGATGATAATTGCTGTATACGCTTTCGCGAAAGCGCATCAAAAACCTTTTCATAGTCTTCATCAGTAATTTCTAACAACCCCGTTTTGATTGTATATGCTGAGAGTTTTCTTAATTTTAATTCTCTTACAAGACGTTGTTTTCCCCAAGATTTATGATTGAATTTTCCTCGTACAAAGGCTTTTGCAAAACGTTCTTCATTTAAAAAATCATGTTCGATAAGATGCCCAATAATTACATCTATGGCATCAGGAATCATACGCATCTCTACCAGCTTTTTACGCACTTCCTGATGGCAACGATCTTGATATGCACAATATCGTTCTAACTTGCGTTTTGCTTCTTCTACTGTATACGTTTTTATGGGTTGTATCACGGGTTAAAAATACTATTTCCATTTATTTTTGGGCATAAAAAAACCCCATTCCTTTTAGGGAACAGGGTTTTATAATTCTATATTTTAATTTCCTTACCGCTTTTATCTGTAAAGCGATATTCAAGATACGTGTAAGCGTCTCTGGGCATTACTTTTACCCATTTTTTATGTTCTAAAAACCATTTAGAACGAATAGATGGAAATCCTTTGGTTAGAAAAGCTGCAACAAATGGGTGTGCATGAAGCGTCACCTTATTGTTACCGTTTTTAAGAATTTTATCGAGTTTACCTTCCATCTTTTGCACCATTACAATAGGCGCTTCTATCTCTCCGTTTGATCCATTAGGATTTTCTTCGCGGGTTTTGATATTCATTTCTGGTCGTACTCGCTGTCTAGTAATTTGGATTAATCCAAATTTACTAGGCGGTAATATTTTATGCTTTGCGCGATCATCTTTCATTTCATCTTTAAGATGATTAAAGAGTTTTCTGCGATTTTCTGCATTGTTCATGTCTATAAAATCAATCACAATGATACCTCCCATATCTCGGAGGCTAAGCTGGCGTGCAATTTCTGAAGCGGCAATCATATTCACTTCTAGCGCAGTGTCTTCTTGACTCTTTGCTTTATTTGATCTGTTACCACTATTTACGTCAACTACATGTAGGGCTTCTGTGTGCTCGATTACAAGATACGCTCCTTTACTCATAGATACGGTTTTTCCGAAAGATGTTTTAATCTGTCGTTCTATCCCGAATTTTTCGAAAATTGGCGTATTATTCTTGTATAATTTTACAATGCTCTCTTTTTTAGGAGCGATCTCGCTTAAGTATTCTTTGATTTGATAATAGAGCGCCTCATCATCTACTGTTATCCCCGTAAAAGAATCGTTAAAGATATCTCTTAAAATTGAGGATGCTCGGTTCATTTCACCAAGCACTTTACTTGGATGATGTGCGCCTTGAATTTTTTTACTCATGGTAGCCCATTTGTCTACCAAATTTTGAAGGTCTTTATCTAGTTCGGCGACCTTTACTCCTTTTGCAACTGTGCGTACTATCACACCAAATCCTTTAGGACGGATGCTTTGTACTAATCGCTTAAGACGCGCTTTTTCTTCTTTGCTTTCTATTTTTTGTGAAATAGAAATTCTATCAGAAAAAGGCACGAGAACAATATATCTACCAGCTATAGAAAGCTCACTGCTTATTCTAGGGCCTTTTGTAGAAATAGGTTCTTTGGCAATTTGTACCAGTACACTTTGTTTTTGTTTCAAGACATCGGTAATCTTACCGTTTTTATCTATGTCTTTTTCAAAAGGAAAGTTGTTTAAAGAATAGTCTTTTAATTTACCTGTGCTTACACGTTTTATGTAACTTAGAAGTGTTGGAAGTTTTGGACCTAAATCATGATAATGCAAAAAAGCATCTTTTTCATATCCTACATTTACAAATGCAGCATTTAGTCCAGAAACTGTTTTTCTAATATTTGCGATATAAATATCACCAACATTAAATTTATTTCCATCTTCTTCTTTGTGAAGTTCTATAAGTCTTCCATCTTTTAGTAAGGCAAAATCAACTACCGAGGAACTAGATCTTATAATCAATTCTTTATTCACTCTTTAGTAATTTTTATCCATCATGCACATAGTGCGTGACAAATGGATTATACAATAATTTATCACAGGTATCATAACGTATAACTATGTATACAAAATGTAATAAATACGTTGTAACATACAAACCTCAAGGTATTAGGGTTTTTTTGTTACGATGTCAAAGAACTAAATGAATTATACAAATGCTATCTAGACAAAACGAGCCTAAAAAAAGAATCACTTTACTACCTATTTTACAATAGAGAATACCCTCTGTAAAATTTAAGTGTAATCATTTTATACGCAAATTTTTATAGCTCTAGATATCAGATGTTTAATGATATATGTATAATTCAAAAGAAAAAGTAGTCTTAGACTACTTTTTCTTCTTGTGACGGTTTGCTCTACGTCTCTTTTTACGTTTGTGCGTTGCTACCTTGTGTCTTTTTCTTTTTTTACCACTTGGCATAAAATGATTCTTTTATTAGGTTACTTAATAAATTATACTGCAACGTTCGTCTTTACTCCTTCTACAAATACTTTTGCAGGTTTGAACGCAGGTATGTTGTGCGCTGGAATTTTGATAGTCGTATTCTTAGAAATATTTCTACCTGTTTTTTCCGCTCTTGTTTTAATAATAAAGCTACCAAATCCTCTTAAGTAAACGTTATCACCACCTTCTAAAGAAGTTTTTACTTCACTCATGAATGATTCGATAGTTGCTTGTACGTCATTCTTTTCGATACCTAATTTTTCAGATACCTTTGCTACAATATCAGCTTTTGTCATTTTAAAAATTGTTTAGGGGTTAAAATTTCAAGTTCGCAAATATAAGCATTAAAAACTCAAACTTTCAAGCATAATCTTTTAAAATATAAGAAGATAAGTATATATTTTAGCAAAAAACCTATATTTCCCTTTGAAATTCTCTAATAAACTTATATCGTGGTACATAGAAAACAAGCGCGAAATGCCTTGGAGACAAACTACTGACCCCTATCGTATTTGGCTCTCTGAAATCATTCTTCAACAAACTAGAGTTGCCCAAGGATTACCCTATTATTTGAAGTTTACAGAAACTTTTCCAACTGTACATGA
This sequence comes from Dokdonia pacifica, assembly GCF_900188275.1. Lineage (GTDB taxonomy): Bacteria > Bacteroidota > Bacteroidia > Flavobacteriales > Flavobacteriaceae > Dokdonia > Dokdonia pacifica. Next base: position 1,598,063 of record NZ_FZNY01000001.1, on the reverse strand, counting down.
TCTAGCCAACGCTTCTGAAGAAGAAGTGTTAAAATTATGGCAAGGACTAGGATATTATTCTCGTGGAAGAAATTTACACGCAGCTGCAAAATATATTGTGGAAGATTGTGAGGGCATTTTTCCTAATACATATAAAGAACTCTTAAAATTAAAAGGTGTTGGAGATTATACCGCCAGTGCTATAGCAAGTATTAGTTTTAATGAACCCACAGCCGTAGTAGATGGAAATGTATATCGTGTATTATCTCGATATTTTGGGATTGATACTCCTATTAATAGCACACAAGGTATTAAAGAATTTAAAGCTTTAGCTCAAGAGCTTATCGATATAGAGCAACCTGCAAATTTCAATCAAGCGATTATGGAGTTTGGTGCTATACAATGCAAACCTCAAAACCCTTATTGCTTGCATTGCATTTTTAATGATTCTTGTGTTGCACTTCAAAAAAATAGTATTAACACATTACCCGTAAAGCTCAAGAAAATAAAAGTTAAAAATCGCTATTTAAATTATCTTGTGTTTAAATCATCAGATCATAAAACTATAATTGAACGGCGTACAGGAAAAGGAATTTGGCAAGGTCTTTATCAATTCCCTATGATTGAAGGGGAGTTTGACGTTTCCCGCTTTCGCGAAAGCGAACTCTTCCTAAAAAAAACAGCAGCTTACACAATAAAAAGCATAGAGCAACATAACATAAAACCTATTGTGCATAAATTATCCCATCAGCACTTACACACTATATTTTGGATTATTGATGTAGAAAAACTAGATGATACTGCTTTAGAAATCAAAACATTAACATCGCATCCTGTTCCTGTGCTTATTGAAAAATTTATAGTAGCATATTTTAATCTAAAATAGTTTTAATTTGTTTTCTATATGCAGAAGGACTCTGTCCTGTAAATGCTTTAAATCTTTTATTAAAGTGTGAGAAGTTATTAAATCCGCTTTCAAAACACACATCAGTAATTGTCATAGCGTGTTCAGAGAGCAACTTTGAAGCATGCACTAAGCGATATTCATTGACAAACTGCGTAAATGTCTTATTTGTTATTTTCTTGAAATAACGACAAAAAGAAGGAACTGTCATATGCGTTAGTTCTGACATCTGCTCTAGAGGGATTTCTTCTTTAAAGTGGTTTTTTACATGATTGAACACTAAATTAATTCTATCATTATCGTGTACATTAGATAATAAGGTAAATCCATCTGCATTAAGTATTCTAAATTCTTTTGTAGTAGCAAGTCTATTAAGGACCTTTAAAAAAGATAGTAATCGCTCAAAATCACTTTGCTGATCCATGCTCTCCATAAGAGCACCTACTTCTGTTTTTGTGACTCCAGAAAATACAACCCCGCGTTTTGATACTTGTAAAAGCTTTTTAATATGAGACATTTCAGGAATATTAAAAAAATCATCTCCAAGAAAATTAGCTTTCATTTGTATGACGGTTTCAAATTTATTGCCTGTTTGATGATCTGTAAATCCACAATGAGGTAAGTTACTACCAACTAAAATTAAAGTACCCCATGTATAATAAGAAAGGTTACTTCCTACAAGTCTTCTCCCTGTGCCTCCATTTACATATACAAGTTCTAACTCAGGATGGTAATGCCATACCGTATTATCATTCCTATTTTCCTTATCAAATTTTTGATATAGAAAGGAATTTCCAAAATTAGGGGTGATCGCTTCTAAAGTAGGTTTCTGTAAAATCATATCAAGCTTTTATGGCTAAAGTTAAAAACGCTTTTGAAGTTAAATCGTTAGAAAATTACCTTAAATATGTGCTAAATTAACATAATAATAAATCATAAATTTAACAGAGGGTAATTTAGAACATTAATATGAAAATAATGTAATAGCAACGGGTAGCATTCTGGTGTATGTTTGTGTCATAATAATTTAGTCATCAATCATTTAAATCGAATATTATGAAAAACACATTAAAATTATCACTGCTTTTTGCACTTTTAATCACTAGTGTACATGTAAATGCTACAACATTGGAAACATTTGTAGAGACAAAAGAATCAAATCCCAAAACCATTACAGATGATTTAGTCATTAGAGAAAAAGATGAAAAAGTATCTGTAATTCTTTTAAACTTGGATTTAAATCCAATAAAGATTACCATCAGAGATGGTTTTGGGCGTATTGTATTTTCTGAAACAATCAAAGACAATAAGACTATTCATAAGTCATTTAACTTTAAAAAGGCATATAAAGGAAGTTACAGTATTAAAGTAAGAAATGGTTTAACTACTTACAATAAAGAAATAAAAATCATCTAAATACTTATTTCTTTCATTTAAAATTAAGTTTGCTTAGTGAGGCCTCTTTTAGATAATTCTAACGAGAGGCCTTTCTTATATTTTCTATTAAAGTTACAGATCAGGTTCCCTCTATAAAAATCAACATCTTGTAATAGTTGTTTATCTATAAGTTTATAGATTACAGCTTAATATTTTCTTATATTTGATACTATGGCAGGAACTATTAATAAAGTAATTCTAATTGGTCACACGGGAGACGAGGTAAAAATGCACTACTTTGAAGGAGGTAATAGCATAGGGCGTTTTCCATTAGCTACCAATGAAGAATACACCAATAGAACAACAGGAGAGCGCGTAAGTAATACCGAATGGCACAATATAGTTGTACGAAATAAAGCTGCCGAAATTTGTGAAAAATATCTCAAAAAAGGAGATAAAGTATATATAGAAGGTCGTTTAAAAACTCGAAAGTGGACAGATGACAAAGGTCTTGAGCGTTATAGTACCGAGATACAGTGTGTAGATTTTACGTTTCTTACTCCTAAAGGAGAAGGGCAGCAACAAAGCAATACACCTGCACAAGCATCACAACCCGTTCAATCATCACAACCAGCTCAACAGCCACCATCGACTCCAGCTCAAACAAATCCTGCAGAGGATGTAGATGACCTTCCATTTTAGAATCACGTTTAACGAATTTAAATACGATTGGATCCTGACCCTGAACCCTTGCTTATACTATTAGCTTTTGATAGTACCATTCTTATTAGTAGTATTCTATTAATAGCATTATTTATATGCTCTGCCCTTATAAGCGGTGCCGAAGTTGCTTTTTTCTCATTAACACCTACAGATATAGAAGAGCCCGATGCAACAGATCATCAAAATCCTAAGCTAAAAACAGTTGCCAAACTTCTACAAAAACCTAAAAAACTCTTAGCCACCATATTAGTAGCAAATAACACTATTAATATTGCTATTGTCCTTCTTTTTGCTAGTGTAGGAGATATTTTATTTAGTGATATCACTACTACATTTCTTGGTATTTCAGTACGATTCATCGTTGAGATCATCATCATTACGTTCTTGATTTTACTTTTTGGCGAGATTTTACCTAAAATTTACGCAAGCCGCAACAACATTAAGTTTGCGAGTTTTATGGCAACACCGCTTAGAGTATTAGATATTATTTTTACGCCATTAAGTGGCCCCATGCGCTACATTACTTTGCAAATACATAATACGCTAGGAGATCAAAAATCAAATTTTAATGTAGACCAACTATCACAAGCATTAGAACTTACTAGTGAAGGCGACACCACCAAAGAAGAACAAAAAATACTACAAGGAATCGTAGCCTTTGGAAATACCGATACTAAGCAGGTTATGCGACCTCGTATGGACGTTTTTGCCCTTAATAAAGAAGATTCCTACACTGATATACTGGCACAAATAAAAGACAGAGGATATTCTCGTATTCCCGTATTTGAAGATAGTATTGATACCATTGTAGGGATTTTATATGTAAAAGACTTATTACCTCATCTTTCTGATAAAAAATTTGAGTGGACATCTTTATTGCGAGAACCTAATTTTGTGCCTGAAAATAAAAAATTGGACGATTTACTTGCCGAGTTTAAAGAAAAGAAAAACCACCTTGCAATTGTGGTAGATGAATACGGAGGTACTAGTGGGATTATTACACTAGAAGATATTATTGAAGAAATAGTAGGTGATATCAGTGATGAATTTGATGATGAAGATATCATTTATTCTAAGATAGATGAACACAATTATGTCTTCGACGGAAAGACATCGTTAAAAGATTTTTATCGTATTATACATCTTGAAAATGATAGTATTTTTGAAAATCAAAAAGGAGAGGCCGAAACTATTGCAGGTTTTATACTAGAAATATCCGGCGGTTTTCCTAGAAAAAATGAAGTAATAAGTTATGACCAATATACGTTTACTATTGAAACCATAGATAAGAAACGCATAAAACAAATTAAATTCACCATACGATCTTGACCTTACGCTATTATATCCAAATTCTAATCTGTTGTGCAGTACTTGTTTCTTGTGGAGATGATGTATTACCAAAACCAGAAGCCTATCTAAGTCTTACATACCCAAACCCCAATTATGTCACTACCCCTTCAAATTGTGATTATAAATTTGAAAACAATTATATAAGCACTGCTGTTTTTAAAGATAACTGCTCTGCAACTATTAATTACCCTGGACTCAACGGCACCTTATTTTTGACGTATCGAAAAGTAGATAATAATATAAATTCCTTATTAAGAGATGCCCAAAAGCTCACCTATGAGCATGTCATCAAAGCAGATGATATTATTGAAGAAAAATACATCAATGAGCTACAAAATGTATACGGTATGTTTTATGACGTGCGAGGGAATGCAGCTTCTCAGTCACAGTTTTATGTAACAGATAGCACAAAACATTTTATTACGGGTTCTATTTATTTTAATGCAAAACCAAACTACGATAGCCTTTATCCCGCTGCTGCATATCTTAAGAATGATATTCGTCATCTTATGGAAACGATCACTTGGTCTACAGAAGATTAGTACGCATTCGTATTTCGGCAAGCTCCATATAAATTTCACTTTCGTGAAAACATACCCAGCATCAAAACAACTTATAAGAATCATATCATTTCCTCACTACGCTCTATAAACAGAAGTCATTACCATTATTTATAGAAAGCAATTTATTTTAAACTCATAAATCGATAAACTCACCAAGGAATTTCCGAACTTTGCATATCTAAAATTTTGCAATGCAAAACAGCACATTAAAATGGATATATCTCGTGGTATTATCCATTATTTGGGGAAGTTCTTTCATACTCATAAAAAAAGGACTTGTAGGCTTGACGCCTATTCAACTTGGAGCTTTACGTATTTTATTTACTGCATTTTTCTTATTACTCATCGGCTGGAAAAGTTTACGCACTATCAAAAAAGCAGAATGGAAATGGATTATTATTTCTGGAGTTTTAGGAACTGGTCTTCCCGTATTTCTATTTGCCTATGCCGAAACAGAAATAGATAGTGCGATCGCTGCCATATTAAACTCTAGTGTTCCTTTACTGACACTTCTATTAGGCTTGACATTATTTGGCGCTACATTCTTAAAACGTCAATTACTAGGTGTTTTAGTAGGTTTGAGCGGTGCCACAGCATTAATTCTTATTGGAGCAAGTATCAATCCTAGTCAAAACTACTGGTATGCATTACTTGTTATATCTGCAGGGGTTATGTATGCATTTAATGTAAATATTATCAAAAAATATATGCAGGATATTTCTGCTATCGCTATTGCGACAGGGAACTTTATTTTTTTAATTCCTCCAGCATTGGTTTTATTGGTGTATTCTGATTTCTTTAATCAAGAATTATTACGTTCTCAGGAAGTACAACTATCATTAGGGTATATTGTCATTCTAGCCTTATTTGGAACCGCCATGGCAAAAGTGATGTTTAATAAGTTAGTACAAATAAGCAACCCCGTATTTGCCTCATCAGTGACTTACCTTATGCCCATCATTTCCGTCATGTGGGGAGTATTAGATGATGAAAAGTTTACCATCTGGCAATTTTTTGCTTCTCTGGTTATTATTGTTGGTGTATATCTTGTCAATAAGAAAACGAAAACTACATAACTACTATTGGGGTGGTTGTTTGTTGATTTTTGTAAAATGCGAAGCACAAAAATCCAACAAACTTTCCGTAACACAACTATGCTGAAAAATTTACTATTTGGCAATTTTTTGCTTCTCTAGTTATTATTGTTGGTGTATATCTTGTCAATAAGAAAACCAAAACTACATAACTACTATTGGGGTGGTTGTTTGTTGATTTTTGTAAAATGCGAAGCACAAAAATCCAACAAACTTTCCGTAACACAACTATGCTGAAAAATTTACTATTTGGCAATTTTTTGCTTCTCTAGTTATTATTGTTGGTGTATATCTTGTCAATAAGAAAACGAAGACAGCATAGCTACAACAATTACTAATTATCTCTAGCAAAGTAATAGGCATTTTTTAATGTTGCTTAATAGTTATTAATGCATTTGAATTGAACATTGCAGCTGGTGAAATCACTTTTTCATGTATTGGAATACTATCACCATAACGTTCTTTCATTTTAGCACGAACCACATCATTATTTAAATTAAAATCAGAAAGCTGTTCAAGTTCTCCTATCTCTATCCCTGTAGCTTCTTTGTAAATTTTCCATACAAGTTCAGAGCAATAAATTTTATCATCAGACCATTCAAAATAGAGATCATAAGGCTTTCCTCTATATTGTTCTCCTACTTGTTTCATTTTAGCAATTACTGAATTTGTAAGTATTTCATTAGCATTTTTAAGCCTCTTAATTACATAATGCTTGTTTTTTCCTCGATTTATCCAATCCTGTAAAGGAGTTATCATTACTGGTTGGATAGCTTCGTATACAAAAAACTGTTCATCTATATTATAGATAATACCCATATGACTATACTTCGAGTTTGTTGCTAATTGAATAGCTTTACTCTGGCTTGATTTTGAGGTTTGAAAAATAATATCGCCATTCTGGATTTCCTTATAAGACTCAAATTTTTCAAGTTGTACTGAGTCATTTTTGACCCCATGAGCAAATTGACTCATTTCAATCCCCCAATAGGTGAGAAAGCCTAAAATAAATACGAGCAATATGGCAAAAACTATTTTTTTCATCCCTTACTTAATCTCTATTTTCTCCCCTAAAAACTTAGGCTCTACACCAAATAGTATATCTAAGAACACCTTTGTTCTCGCTAGATATTCTCTAAGTTGCACTTTTAAACCATAACGTCTAGAGACATCTCGTGCATTAAAACCAACTGCTTCTATATCATTCTTACCTGCAAGGTAAATAGCACGTTCATTGTGGAATTCTTGAGAGATAATAGTAATTTCTTCTTGCCCAAATATTTCTTTAGCTCGTATTACAGAATCTAATGTTCTAAATCCTGCATAATCTAGAAATATTCGATCTTCAGGAATCCCTCTTTTCACAAGTTCTTCCTTAAAATCAGTAGGTTCATCATAGAGCTTGGTACTATTATCTCCACTCACTAAAACAAAGTCAATTTTATCTTCTTTATACAACGCTACAGTTGCTTCTATTCTATATGTAAAATATAAGTTAGTACGTCCATTTTGTAAAAGTTTAGAGGTTCCTAATACCAGTCCTACCTTATTTTTTTTAATATCAGAAACAGCGCTAAACGTTTTATCACTTGCATAAGACTCTATAGAATAATTAGAGACAACTATTACCAATAAAGTAATAGCTATTAAAAGGACAAGTGCTTTTATTTTTTTGCGCATCGTATTTATGACTTTCAATAAAAATAAATAATTCAAAGGCTATACTTAACATTTTATAGTTTATTTAGTATTATTTATTTTTACCACATGACTTTTTTCAAAATTTTAGCCAAACTAAACAAAGCTTTACTTCCATCATTTTCTAAAAAAGAACTTGATTTAGCGAAAGCAAAAAAATGGCAACTTGCCATTATTGGTTATCGAGCATGGGTTACAAAGAGAGCGTTATAAAAAGTGTCGTTTTCTACAACAAAAAAATAATCTTCTAGGGAAATCTTAATATGCTTTCGCGAAATCGAGCTCGCGAGATTCACGACGAAAAAGGGAGAGCGTAGCGTTAAAGCGAGAAAAGATAAAAACAACAAGTGATTAATGTTTGTGAGGATATTTAAAAAACTCTGACCACTATCTTTTAAAGATAAAAAGCGATTGTTTTCACAATCGCCTTTCATCCCTAAACAAACTATCAAGAGATCTTAATAGTTTTTGAAAAAGAGATCTTTATATAATCCCCTTACATTATATATAACATTACTAGCCTAATGGTGGCTGACCGTTCATAATTTCTTCATTAGCATACGCTTCAAACTTTTTAAAGTTCTCTTTAAAAGACTTTGCTAGTTTATGCGCTGTTTCATAATATCCTTCATCATTATTCCAAGTAGCACGAGGAGATAATACTTCTGTAGGCACCCCTGGACATGTTCTAGGTTGCGCTACTCCAAATACAGAATGTACATGATAATCATCATGTGTAACTTCAGATGGCAATTCTCCATTCATTGCAGCAGAAATCATTGCTCTTGTATACTTTAATTTCATACGTGATCCAACCCCGTAAGGACCGCCTGTCCAACCTGTATTTACTAACCATACATTTACGCCAGCTTCTTGCATCTTCTTACTTAGCATTTCTGCATATTTTGTAGGATGTAATGGCATAAAAGGCGCTCCGAAACAAGCAGAAAAAGAAGGCTGTGGTTCTGTCACTCCCGCCTCAGTACCTGCTACTTTTGCGGTATACCCACTTATAAAGTGATACGCTGCTTGCCCTGGTGTTAATTTTGAAATAGGAGGCAGTACTCCAAAAGCATCGGCAGTTAAGAAAAATATATTCTTAGGATTGGTTGCCAAAGAAGGCACTTGAATATTATTGATATGATTAATTGGGTAGCTTACACGTGTATTTTGAGTAATAGAAGTATCTTCAAAATCTACATCACCATTGGCATCCATAATCACATTTTCTAAAATAGCCCCTGGCTTTATAGCATTATAAATATCCGGCTCATTCTCTGCAGATAGATTAATTACTTTTGCATAACACCCTCCTTCAAAATTAAAGATCGTATTTTCTGCTGTCCATCCATGCTCATCATCTCCTATTAATTTACGGTTAGGATCGGCAGAAAGTGTTGTTTTTCCAGTTCCAGAAAGCCCAAAGAATATAGCGGTCTCTCCATTATCACCTACGTTTGCAGAACAGTGCATAGGCAGTGTGTTTTTATCTACAGGAAGAATAAAGTTCAAAGCAGAAAAAATTCCTTTTTTAATTTCACCTGTATATCCTGTTCCTCCTATAATAATAGTCTTTTCTGTAAAACTTAAAATAGCAAAGTTACTTTGACGAGTTCCATCTACTTCAGGATCTGCAAGAAATCCTGGAGCATTTAAAATAGTCCATTCTGGATCAAAATTCTCAAGCTCTTCAGAAGTAGGTCTTAAAAACATATTGTATGCAAACATATTAGACCAAGGATATTCGTTTATTACACGAATATTTAATCGATACTTATCATCTGCACATGCATAACTATCTCTCACATATAATTCTTTACCTGAAAGATAATCTGTAATCTTGTTTTTTAATTTCGCGAAAGCGTCAGCTTCAAAAGGGATATTAATAGATCCCCACCATACTAAATCTTCGGTTTTTGCATCTTTTACAATAAAACGATCTAGCGGTGATCGTCCAGTAAACTTTCCTGTATTAACCGCAAGTGCTCCACTAGAAGCTGTCTTACCCATATCATTCTTTACAGAAATAGCATGTAAGTCTTGAGGTTCTAGCTGATAATGGGCGGTTGCGTTATCAATTCCATAAGGTTTTAACGAAATCGTTTTCGTAACTGAAGTGTCAGAAGCCATAAAAATGGTATTTGTTGTGTTGTTTTTAAAGCGCAAAGGTAAAAAAACCTTGGAGTTGGAGCAGTATTTTTATATTATTTCTCTTTCTTCATTTGGAAGAATTTAACAATAAGCAGTCCCCATGCTATAATTAGAAGCGTCCCACCTATAGGTGTGATGATCCCAATCGTTGTAAAATCAAAACCTGTAAGTGCATTTGTTGCAAGTCCATATATAGATCCTGAAAATAGTATAACGCCAGTAAGAATAAGGATGTGAAGCGTTTTTTTTGTTTTTTCGCTTAAAGCGAAAATAGCCACTAACAGCATTAATAATGCATGATACATTTGATATTTAACACCTGTTTCAAAAGTTGCTAGAGCATCGGCATCTAAAGACTTCTCTAAACCATGTGCTCCAAAAGCACCAATCACTACTGCCAGAAATCCTAAAATACTTCCAGTTACTAAAAGTCGTTTGTTCATAAAATAACTTGTTATATAATTAATCAAATAACTACATTCGTACTCCACAAATTTACAACCAATATGTCTACAAGAACAATCTTAGTTATAGGAGCTGGAAAATCTACTTCTCAACTAGTAAATTACTTTCTTAACAAAGCAACTTCAGAAAACCTAGAAATTATTGTAGGCGATATTTCGATAGAGAATGCACAAAAACTTGTAGGCGATCACCCTAGAGGAAAAGCTATAGCTCTAGATGTATTTAATGAATCTCAACGTGCAAAAGTAATTCAAGAAGCAACTATTGTTGTATCTATGCTTCCTGCTCGTTTCCATATAGAAGTAGCCCGTGATTGTATCACGTATAATAAATCTATGGTGACAGCTTCTTATATCTCTAAAGAGATGCAGGCATTAGACAAAGCTGCCAAAGAAAAGGGACTTATCTTCATGAATGAAATAGGACTTGATCCAGGTATTGATCATATGAGTGCAATGCAAGTCATAGATCGCATACGTGATAATGGAGGTAAAATGATTCTCTTTGAAAGTTTTACTGGAGGTCTTGTCGCTCCAGAAAGCGACACTAACTTATGGAACTATAAGTTTACTTGGAATCCTCGCAATGTAGTACTTGCTGGACAAGGAGGGGCTGCAGAATTCATACAAGAAGGAGCTTATAAATACATTCCATACCAACGTCTTTTTAGACGTACAGAGTTTTTAGAAATAGAAGGATATGGTCGTTTTGAAGGATATGCAAATAGAAATTCGTTAAAATATAGATCGGTGTATGGTCTGGATGATATCCCTACTTTATACCGAGGTACTATACGTCGCGTAGGATTTTCTAAAGCATGGCATATTTTTGTGATGATGGGTATGACTGACGATAGTTATACACTTCAAGAAACAGAAAACATGAGTTATAGAGATTTTCTAAATCTCTTCCTTCCCTACTCTCCTACTGATTCTGTAGAGTTAAAATTACGTCACTATCTCAAAATAGATCAAGATGACCTACTTTGGGATAAATTGGTAGAATTAGATATTTTTAATCCAGATAAAAAATTAGGCTTAAAAAATGCTACTCCAGCAAAATGCCTACAGCGTATCTTAGAAGATAAATGGACCCTAGCTCCAGAAGACAAAGATATGATTGTTATGTACCATAAATTTGGATACGAACTTGACGGAAAACGTAAACAAATAGATGCTACGATGGTAAACATAGGAAATGATCAAATCGAAACTGCTATGGCAAGAACGGTAGGTCTTCCTGTTGCAATGGCAACACTTCGTATTCTAAATGGAGATATTATTACACCTGGTGTCCAGCTTCCTATACAAAAAGAAGTATATACTCCTATTCTAAAAGAATTAGAAGAATATGGCATTACGTTTAAGGAATATCAAGTCCCATACTTAGGTTACAATCCTAATAATGTAGGCGGGTAAATTACGTGTTGTTTTTTCTTAGACTTCTCTTCTCAATTTTTTAAAAAAGTTTTAGTACTTTGAGATACTAAAATTGCTTTCACATGAGGAGATTACTATTCTTTTTTATTCTTATAGCACATCAAACGTTTGGTCAGATTGAATTTAGGAATGATGAATCTATACTTTTTGATGAAGAGACGATATATGGTTCAAGTGTATTAGGCCCCAGTATTTCTTTCTTTGATTTTGATCAAGATGGATGGGATGATATCACGATTCCTGCCTCTGCAATTCATGATTTTCAATTCTTTAAAAATGTAAACGGCAATTTTCAAGCTGTAGATCTAGGCATCACTGGTAATAATATTCAAGCTAGACATGCTATATGGGTAGATATCGATAATGACGGAGATCATGATTTTTTTGCCACAAGTGATCTTGGGTATATATGGCTTTATAGAAATGAAGGAAATAATACATTTACTAATATAACAGACACTTCAGGATTACCAGACACAGATATTCCATATTGGGGTTCTTCTTGGGGAGATTATAACAATGATGGCATTTTAGATGTCTTTATAAGTATAAGAGATGCCGATCAAATACAAGGCAATTTATTGTTTCAAGGTAACGGAGATGGCACATTTACAGACACAACAACAAGTGCTGGAATAGATGCAGCAGGTTATATTACATTTTGTTCTTCCTTTTTTGATTATGATAATGATGGAGACCAAGATATTTACACTGCTAATGATAAATGCATCACACCTAATACCTTATATAGAAATAACGGTGATGGAACATTTACAGATGTAAGCATCGAAAGTGGTACAGATTTGTATATGAGTGCGATGTCTACCACCATAGATGATTTTAATAATGATGGATGGTTAGATATTTATGTAACTAATTTTTATCCTCCTTTTGAAGAAGATGTTACTGTTGGGAATGCTTATTTACTAAATAATGGGGATGGCACATTTAGTAACGTAGCTTTAGAAAATGGTACTCGCTTTGATAGTATAGGATGGGGAACCGTATGCATAGACACAAGCAATAATACCTATAAAGATCTATATGTAAGTGGTAGTGTAGATGGTGAAGATGGCAGACCTTCTGCAACGCTATATCTTAATGATGGGACAGGTAATTATACAGTAAGCACAGGCACTGGTATCGAAGAAGATAATTTTATAAGTTATTCAAATGCTATAGGAGATATTCAGAACGATGGTTTACAAGACATTGTTGTCATTAATGCAAATAATGCCCCTATCTCCCTTTGGAATAACACAACGACTACAGATAACAATTGGGTTAAAGTAACACTAGAAGGGACTACAAGCAATAAAATGGGCGTAGGTTCAAAAATTAAAGTAGGTGCTGGAGATAACGTATATTATGGATATACACTCTGTGGAGAGGGATATATGAATCAGAATAGTGACGCTGAGTTGTTTGGCATGGGTAACGCTACCAATATTGATTACATTGAAGTTACTTGGTTAAGTGGCATGATAGATCGCATTGAAGATATCGACGTTAATCAAACTATTCATATCGTTGAAGGATCTAACCCTTTACGCATTGATGAATTTACAGTAAATGACATTACACTTTATCCAAACCCAGCAAAAAACAATATCCATTTTACCTATCCTGAAAACCAACAAGAAATCACTATTTCTATTATTGACATGCAAGGAAAAGTAGTCAAAACACAACGCTTTGACAGTCCTAGTCGGGATCACACTATTGATATTTCAAATATGGCCGGAGGCGTTTATTTTATATCAATAAATAATAACACAACAACTTTTATTAAAAAAATGGTTGTTATATAAAATCATTTTTTATCTATAGAATCACTTTGATTACACTGCATATTTAGTAGCTTGCACTTTGCCTATGACTCCAGAGAAAGATAATCTACACAAGCTACTTAAAACCCATTTTGGGTATGATCACTTTCGTGAAAACCAACTCGATATCATTCAAGATATCATTTCAGGAAAAGACACGTTAGTAATTATGCCTACTGGAGGTGGAAAATCTATGTGTTTTCAGCTTCCTTCTCTTGCATTATCTGGCACTGCCCTTGTAATTTCACCGCTCATAGCATTAATGAAAGACCAAGTAGATGCCTTAAAAGCAAATGGTATCAGAGCGGCATACTACAATAGCACACAAGCTCCAGAAGAAATTGAAAAAGTTACTCATGATTTGCGAGAAGGACACCTTGACCTTATCTATGTAGCTCCAGAAAGTTTATCATTACTAGACACCTTATTACAAGAAATACAAGTAAACCTCATTGCTGTAGATGAAGCACATTGCATCTCTTCTTGGGGGCATGATTTTAGACCTGCATATACTCAATTAGGATATCTTAAAAAAAGATACCCTGAAACGCCTTTGGTCGCTCTTACAGCAACCGCAGATGTCTCAACGCAAGATGATATTGCAGAACAGCTTTCCATCCCAAAAGCAAAACGCTACGTAGCATCTTTTGACAGACCCAATTTATTTCTAGATGTACGACCTGGACAAAATAGAATACAGCAAATCCTTGCCTTTCTAGACAATCATCCTTTTGAGAGTGGTATTGTTTATTGCTTAAGTAGAAAAAGCACAGAACAACTCGCGCAAAAATTAAGAGATGCAGACCATACAGCAAAAGCATATCATGCAGGCCTTGATGCAAAAGAACGTGCAAAAATTCAAGAAGATTTTATCAATGACAAAACGCCTATCATTGTTGCTACAATAGCCTTTGGAATGGGAATCGATAAAAGTAATGTACGCTGGGTAATACATTACAATATGCCTAAAAATATAGAAGGCTATTATCAAGAAATCGGTCGTGCAGGTAGAGATGGGATTCCATCTCATACGTTGCTTTTTTATAGCTATGCAGATACTATACAATTACGCAAGTTTATAGAAAACAGCGCTAATATTGAATATCAAACTGCAAAGCTAGAACGAATGCAACAGTATGCAGAAGCTTTAAGCTGTCGCAGAAAAGTACTGCTCAATTACTTTGGTGAGTTTTTAATAGAAGACTGTGGTAATTGTGATATCTGTAAAAATAATCCTGAGTATTTTGATGGTACGACCATTGCCCAAAAAGTACTATCTGGTGTGACTCGATTAAAAGAGCAAGAAGCCTTGGGTATGGTTATAGATGTACTAAGAGGAGCTCATAATGCTTCGGTATACGATAAGGGATATCAACATATTAAAACATTTGGTGCAGCTAAAGATATTGCCTGGAAAGATTTACAACAGTATATCATTCAAATGATTAATCAGGGGTTATTAGAAATACGCTTTCGCGAAAGCGGAAGACTCCTCCTCACATCTCTAGCTAAAGAAGTGTTATTTAAGGGTAAAAAGGTACAATTGGCTAACCTAGTGCAACCCATCGTTGAAATTCCTAAAGAACGAAAACCTAAAAAACCAAAAGGAACTTTATTTGAAAAGCTTCGTGAGTTACGTAATGAATTAGCACGAGATGAAAATGTGCCTGCATATATCATTTTTAGTGATGCTAGTCTAAAGGACATGGAAGATCAAGAACCAACTACAGAAGCTGAGTTTCTTCAAATAAGTGGTGTAGGACAAGCAAAATTAGAACGATATGCTACTGATTTTCTCAATGTCATTAAAGCACACACTAAAAAACCTAAAAAAACCAAAATAGGTAAAACCCATGAAGAAACGAGAGTTTACATTGAGGAAGGACTCTCTATAGAAGAAATTGCAGAAGCACGAAATTTAACCACGGGATCTATATTTAATCATGTTTTAAAATTATATGAAGGCGGTATGCATATAGATTTTGATCAATTTATAACGACACAAGAAATAGCGCAAATTGAGAAAGCACAAGAAGAGATTGAAGATGCTTCTAGTCTAAAATCATACTTTATGCACTTCGAAGAGCAAGTTCCTTATTGGAAAATAAAATTGGGATTATATCTACTGCAAAAAAGATGATACGTACACTAAAAATCAATTAACTCAAAAAAAAATATACCATAAGTGTCGTCTGTAGTAACTTCTATTTTTTTAAAACTATTTCCTAAAGACGCATTTATTTATTTTTGAGCAACCATAATATTTTAAATTATTGAAAACACTTACTAAGTATTGGTTTTTAGAAGAATTTAATCTCTTTAGAAAATTAGGCATTGTCACGATGATGTCCATTTGTGAAATTCTGGAAATGGATAATATAGATAAAGGCTCTGTTATTAATCTTCAAAGCGTCGATAAAAAATGTATTTTCTTTCTAAAAAAAGGAGTCGTAAAAATTGTAGATAAGAATACCCATACAGTAAAATATGTTGCAAAACGTGGTAATATATTTGGAGAACTCTCACTATATGATGAAGAAATGGCTTCTGAAGAAGTTGCATATGCACTTGAAGATTGCGTGATATGTTATATTGAATCAGGGCAAATGGAGGCTTTAATGCAAAAACACAAATCACTTAAAAATGGTGTTTTAAAAATATATGGCACACGTATAAAGCGCTTAGAGCGGAAATTACACGATCTTTTATATAAGGATAGTCATGTGAGAATTAAAGAATTTATAGCAGATTATGTAAGTGAGTTTGGAACACCGAATGAAGAAGGTAATCTAGTCGCAAAAAATCTACTTACACACAAAGATATTGCTGGACTTACAAATACATCGCGACAGACGGTAAGTAATGTATTAAGCTCAATGCGCAAGGATGGAGATATTCAATATGACACAAAATTTATTATAAAACTTAAGAAATAAATGATTCATAAACATCTAAATAGCACTATGTATCATGATGTTTTTTGAATATTTTAAATTTTTTGTGAAAGGAATTTTAGAACACTTCGACAGATGCAACAACAACAACTAATCAAATCATGAAGCTACATAAAACACTAGGCTACTTATGCCTTATTGGATTTATTCTTGTGCTCTCAAGCAAATACCCAACACAGTACTTATTATATATTTTAGGAAATTCTGACAATTCTGAATTTACCAAATTTGTATCTTTAAATTACTTACAAATTGTCACTCTATTAACTATCAGTAGTTTTCTATTTTATTTTATTAGACACAATCTCCTCTATAAAGTACATACGCCGAAGAAGCTATTATTAGTATACAACAACTAAAAAAGAAGCATCAAAACAAATTATAGTATCTTAATAGGATCAAATTATAAAGTACCATTATTGGCTGAAAATGCCCTAGATGTAGAATCATATATTAAGGATAAATTTTATTGATGATTCGTTTCCCCTTAACCATCAATAACTAATAACATATTATTATAAATTTCATTTTCAGAGGTATTCCTACTATGCTTCTGCAAGGAGAACTATTTTAAAAATTAACCACTATCAAACATAAACTCGCAAATGATTAATTCTAAAAACCATATTTACAAAGCCTTCTTTGTTCTTATACTTTGCATAACATCGTATACATATGGACAAGAAAAAGAAATCTCTGTATACATTACCGGAAATACAAATACAACAGAAGGAATAAATACACTACGCACCATTGTAGAAGACGCTTCTGAAAACTCTAAGCTGCTCTTATTGGGGAATACAACTCCTGAAAATGGATTTGATGATACTGCAATATCTGTAGTAGATGATCAACTCAATATTGTCTCTTCATTAAAAAAGAATGTCATCTTTACATCTGGGCATAATGAATGGGAATTTAATGGTTATAAAGGTGTAAAAGCTTTTGAAAAGTATATCCAAAAAAATAGCGATGCCAAGTTTTACCCAGATAAAGGATGTCCTATCAAAAAGACAAACCTTACTGATAATGCAATCCTTATCACTATAGATTCTCAATGGTATCTAGAAGATTGGGATAAACAAACGTATCTCAATGAAGATTGTGATATCAAAAACAGAAATGATTTCTTTTTAGAGTTTGAAAGCATTTTGAAAAAGGCGCAAGCAAAAACAAAGATCATTGCCATTCATCACCCAATGCTCTCATTATCTAAAACTGGATTTTTTGCAAGAACAGGTGGTTTTTCTCAAGAAGATTTTCAGCATACGCAATACAGGAGTTTACGCAATAGATTACTCACTATCGCTCAAGAAAACGATAAGATTGTATTTGTTTCTGGAAGTGATAAAAACCTGCAATATATCAATGATTTTGGCGTGCCACAGATTATAAGCGGCGCTTCTGGAGACACTCAAAATGTTAAAAAGGTAATTAAAAATAGTGGCGATTTCGCTTCAAGCGAAAAAGGATACGCACGTCTTGATATCCATACGGATGGTAGCCTTTCTGTACATTTCAAAAATGAAAATAGCGTGTTATTTACAACAACACTTTTCGAAAATACACAACAGACATCTTCCATTTCTTTTGAACCTAAAAACACCTACCCAGAAACTAAAAAGGCTGCTGTATATGCTAGTGAAGAAACTGAGAAAAGCAAACTCTACAAAGGGCTTTGGGGAAAACGCTATCGCGAATTTTACAGCAAAGAAGTAGAAGCTCCCGTTGCATTTATAGACACTCTATTAGGGGGGCTTACTCCTGTAAGACGTGGCGGCGGACACCAATCTAAATCACTACGACTAGAAGACAAAGATGGTAAGCAATATGTGATGCGTGCGTTACGTAAAAGTGCCACCAAGTTCTTACAAGCAACTGCTTTTAAAGAAACCTACGTAGAAGAAGAGCTTGAAGGCAGTTTTGCAGATCGTTTTGTGTTAGATTTTTATACCGCAGCACATCCTTATACTGCTACTACAATAGGAGATTTGGCAGATGCTGCAAAGGTATATCATACCAATCCCAATTTATATTACATTCCTAAACAAGAAGCCTTAGGAGAATACAATGATGAATATGGTGACGAATTATATTTACTAGAAGAACGTGTAGAATCTGGACATAAAGATGCTAAAAGCTTTGGATATCCTGAAGATATTGTAAGTACCGCAGACGTACTTCAAGAAATTCATAAAAATGGTAAATCTGCTGTAGATGAATCTTCTTATATCAGAGCACGTCTTTTTGATATGCTTATTGGCGATTGGGATCGTCACGAAGATCAATGGCGATGGGCTGTATTTAAAGAAGATGGTAAAAAAACATACAAACCTATTCCAAGAGATAGAGATCAGGCTTTCTCTGTATTTGATGGAAGTATTTTTGGATTTTTACGTGTAGCAGTACCAGCTTTACGAATGATGCAATCTTTTGACGATGAACTAAAAAGTCCAAGATGGTTTAGCTTTGAACCCTACCCTTTAGACGAATCATTTATCAATAAATCAGATTGGGCTGCTTGGGAAAAAGAAGCCAAATATATTCAAGATAACGTTACAGATGAAATCATAGCAAAAGCCTTTGAAAATCTTCCTGAAGAAATGAAGGGGGAAACCATAGAAGAAATTAAATCAAAATTAAAAGGAAGACGAGGCAATCTCTTAACCATTGCAAAATCTTATTTTGATTATGTAAACAAGCATGCTGTATTAATTGGAACTCAA
Organism: Dokdonia pacifica; assembly: GCF_900188275.1. GTDB lineage: Bacteria > Bacteroidota > Bacteroidia > Flavobacteriales > Flavobacteriaceae > Dokdonia > Dokdonia pacifica. The sequence goes on along the minus strand of NZ_FZNY01000001.1, from coordinate 1,578,811 downwards.
AAAAGTGATGTTTTTAATATAAAAAGACTTCCTAATGGACAAACACACGTAGCCATTATGCGTAAAGACAATGGTCTTTTTGAACGTACATTTAACGCATCCGAAACAAAAGAGATCTGGATTTATGGCCTTGAAGGAAAAGATACTTTTAATGTTACAGGAGAAGGAGATCATCTTATTAAAATTAAAGTAATTGGTGGTAAGAAAAATGACACCTATGATTTTAAAAACACAAAAAAGATAAAGATTTACGATTATAAAAATAAAGAGAATACCATCGTAAATAAACGATCAAAAAAATGGCTAGTAGACGACTATGAAATCAATAACTATGATTACAAAAAAAGAAAAGAAAATGTAAATCAGTTACTACCTATTATTGGAGCAAACCCAGATGATGGACTTAGAATAGGGTTTACAAATACATTTACCACTCACGGTTTACAAAGCAATCCATTCACTTCAAAACACATTATAACCGCATCTTACTATTCTGGAAATTCAGGATATGATGTAAGCTATAGTGGAGAATTTGCAAACATATTTCATAATTGGAATTTCGGTGTTGAATTCAAATACAACAGCCCTAATTTTGCTCAGAACTTCTTTGGATTTGGTAATGATACAGAATATGACAGAAATGAAGTAGAACTAGATTTTAACCGTGTACGTATACGTCAATTAAGAGGAGCCATATCCCTCATAAGAAGAGGAGATAATGGCGGATATTTTGAAATCAAACCTCACATAGAATCTTTTGAAGTAGCAAATACCGCAGATCGTTTTATTGCTACAGATGATCTAGCAGGAATAAATGCACTCACTTTTGAAAACCAAACTTATGCAGGAGCAGAAGTCTCTTATGGTTTTAAAAACAAGGATAACGCTGCCTTCCCTACTTATGGATTAGATACAGAAATCACAGCAGGATATAAAACCAATATTGACGGAGGTAATAGCGACAATAAATTCGGATATGTAGAATCCCATTTTGCCTTTGACTATAAAATTTCTAAAAGCGGCAATCTCGTATTTGCTACAAAAATAGGAGGAGAAGCCATACTAGGCGATAACTTTGAATTCTTCCACGGAGCTACTTTAGGAGGTAATCATAGTTTAAGAGGTTTTAGAAATGAGCGTTTTATTGGTAAATACGCTTTTTATCAAAACACAGACCTACGTTTAAAACTAGGAAAATTCAAAAGTAGTTTTATCCCTTTAAATTATGGAATTACGGGTGGTTTTGATTACGGAAGAGTATGGGAAGGCAATGAAGCTGCTGCTATCATTGATGAATCTAGTACCATAAACACGAGCGCTGGAGGATCTTTCTGGATTAGTGGTCTTGACACATTTACAGCAAACGTAGGATATTACGGAAGTAATGACGGAGGGCGAATTGTATTCGTACTAGGGTTTGCATTTTAAACATATATTTTAACTAACAACAGTACTAAAACCTATGAAAAAACCAATTTCTATTGCAAAAATTTCTCAATTAGAAAACAAAAAACCTGAGCATGCACTCGTAAACGGACTTGATTTAGTAATTGTAAAATTTGATGATGATATTTCGGTATTATACGGTCGCTGTCTTCATAGAGGCGCCTTAATGTCAGACGGTCATGTAGATGGCCATAATCTTATATGTGGAGTTCATGGCTGGGATTACCGTGTAGATTCTGGCGTTTCGGAATATAACAATAAAGAGGTTTTACATAAATTTTCTACAAAAATTGATGGAGACGATTTACTTGTAGACGAGTTTGAAATAGATGCATACTTAGTAAATCACCCACAGCCTTTTAATCGCGATCAATACCTAGGAGCCTATGCAGATACGCATCCTGAAGAGACAGAACCTTATACCACCTATATTAAAGAACTGGCTCAAAACGGATTGAAAAATATTGGGCATCACGGATTTTCTGCATCTATGGGAGTAGATAGAAATACTCTTCCTAAATGGAATGATATTCAGTTTTTACCTGCACAATTAGCATCACGCCCTTTACTCGATGAAGATGATGTAGCGACCAAAGTAGTGATCGGTAAAAAAGCAAAAAAACCACTCCATTTAGACATTCCATTGTTTGTAAGTGATATGAGTTTTGGAGCACTATCTCGTGAAGCAAAAATTGCTTTATCTAAAGGAGCCGAGTTAGCAGGAACAGGAATCTGTTCTGGAGAAGGAGGAATGCTTCCTGAAGAGCAAGCCAATAATTCTAAATATTTTTATGAACTCGCTTCCGCGAAATTTGGGTTTTCATGGGACAAGCTTGATAACGTTCAAGCCTTTCATTTTAAAGGTGGCCAAGGAGCCAAAACAGGAACAGGAGGTCATCTTCCTGGCGCCAAAGTAAGTAAAGAAATTGCAGAAGTACGTGGTCTTAATGAAGGCGAAACAGCTATTTCTCCAGCAACCTTTCCAGATTTTCATGGGGTAGAAGATTTTAAAGCCTTTGCCACCCAAGTAAGAGAACGCACTGGCGGAATCCCCATTGGATTTAAACTCGCTGCTAGTCATATAGAAAAAGACATTCAGTTTGCACTAGATGTAGGTGTAGACTATATTATACTTGATGGTCGCGGTGGCGGTACAGGGTCTGCTCCTACTATCTTAAGAGATCATATCAATGTTCCAACAATTCCTGCTTTGGCAAGAGCTAGAAAATATTTAGATAAAGTAGGTGCGACAGATGTGACGCTTATCATTACAGGAGGATTGCGTGTTGCAGAAGATTTCGCGAAAGCGTTAATGTTAGGAGCCGATGCTATTGCCGTATCTAACTCGGCATTGCAAGCCATAGGATGCTTAGGAATGCGTGCTTGTGGTAGTAACAACTGTCCTGTAGGAATTGCTACCCAAAAAGAATCATTACGTAGTCGTTTAATTATTGATAGCTCTGCTAAGCAATTACACAACTATTTTGATGCTACAAACAACTTGATTAAAGTAGTAGCGAGAGCATGTGGATATGATGATATCAGTAAGTTTAATCATGATGATCTATCCACATTTAACAGAGATATGCACAAACTAACAGGAATTAACTATGCCGGAATTTAAATCAATGAAAGATCAATTACACCTAGCATCTCAATATTTAGCTGCTGCAAACATGAGCTTTCTAGAAAAGAAAGCAGACGATAGTCATACCAATGTAGGCTTTGATACAGATACCATGAAAATGGAAACCTATGATTTGTCTCCTTCTGGAGACAGGTTAGCATTAAACTATAGACGGTTTTCTTTAGAATGGATCTCTAAAAATGGCATGATTTCACTTTCCCTTGACGGGAAAACACATAATGAGATATTACAATGGTTACAAGAATGTTCTCAAAAACATCTTGGAAAGGAATATGTATATGAGTTTCATTATGAATTACCATATACAATTAATGATGCCTATCAGTATAAATTAACTGATGCTGCTGCATTAGAGCATCTATGTAACTTAAGGATTCTTGCAGAGTATACCCTAGAAAGTATTGTAGAAACACATCATCTGGATTCGCCTATACGTATATGGCCTCACCATTTTGATACGGGAGCCTATGCACCATTAAATGACACTGGTATTTCTATTGGAATAGGAATGGCAATTCCTGATACACTTTCTGACGAACATTATTTTTATATCAGCGGCTATAAAGATGGCAAAGCAATACTTCCTTCTTCTTCTAGTGATTTGAGTTTAGGAAAATGGGTAGATCAAGGTTTTACCGGAGCTATTCTCCCTGCTACAAACCTAGTAGAATCTGAAACTGTCCAGTTCTTTCAAGAAACTATACATCAGTTTAAAAAGTAGTACTGTATCGCTTTATAGATTGCTTAACAGCATATTAAAACAAAAATCATATGGACAACTGGTATATCCCTATCACAATTATTCCAGGTATAGGATTATTAATTCTATCTACCTCAAATTTAATGGTCACATTATCTACAGAGATCAATACACTTATCCATAATACTGATGAAAATGATGTGATTATCAATAAGAAACTAATTCAATTAAAATTATTGAATAGAGCTATGGTGCTCTTTTACATTGCTATTTCCTGTCTTGTAACCGCAGCACTCATTGGAGGTATTAGCTTAAAATTAGATATAGAAACAGCACTTGCATTATATGTAATTATTCTAGGAATTATAATGCTACTCCTAGGGCTTTTTTGGCTCATTAAATACTCATATAGAGCCGTAAGTATCCGACAAGATCAATTCAAAATAAAATTCAACAAAAAATAAAACGCATGGCAACAACTAAAAAATGGTATAAAGTTCTCGAAAACAAAAAAGTATTACCAGAAGGGCGTGTTCAAACAGTAACTGCTGGTCATCAAGGTATTTGTTTGACGCATTATGACGGGAAGTTTTCTGCATTGGATAACAAATGCCCACATCAAGGGGGTCCGCTTGGAGAAGGGTCTATTGAAAATGGAATGCTACGCTGTCCTTGGCATGGTTGGGATTTTCACCCATGTACAGGATTACCTCCTGGAGGCTATGATGATGGGGTGAAAACATTTGAAGTTAAAGAAGAAGGGGATGCCATTCTTGTTGCTGTTGAAGAAGAAGATACACATGAAGAGACTATCTCTGATGTCATGATAGAGACCATGGTAAATTGGGGTGTAGATACTGGTTTTGGAATGGTAGGCCATTCTAATCTTGCCGTCGCCGATGCCATGAGACGACAAGAAGAAAAAGGGAGGTTCCAATTTTATGGTATACGCCATGAAGGAGCTGCCGCTTTTGCGGCCTCTGCTTATGGGAAATTAATGGGCAAACCTGCTGTTTGTTTTGGAATTGCAGGACCTGGATCTACCAATATGTTTACAGGAATGTGGGATGCAAAAGTAGACCGCGCTCCCCTATTAGCACTGTCTGGACAAGTAAATACACAAGTATTAGGTACTGGAGCATTTCAGGAAGTAGATCTTGTAGGTGCATTTCAAACGGTAGCACATTTTAACCATAGCGTACAGCAAAATTCTAAACATAGTGAGTTAATGAGCCTTGCTATAAAAAGTGCATTACTCAACAGAGATGTATCACATATCACCTTCCCAGATGAAGTGGCATTTATGCCAAAAACAGAAGGTGAAGAAGCTCAAACTCCTGAGAATAGAATCACACCTATGAATATTTCGCCGCCAAGGCAAATGGTAGCAAAGGCAGTAGATATGCTAGCTGCTTCAGAAAAGCCTGCTATTATTGTAGGTCATGGAGCTCGTTTTCATATGGAAGCTATTACCGCTTTCGCGAAAACGTTAAACTGCCCCGTTATTACTACATTCAAAGGAAAAGGTCTTATTGCCGATTCTCATGAATTAGGGTGTGGGGTTCTAGGAAGAAGTGGTACTCCTATCGCTTCTTGGTTTATGAATGAAAGTGATTTATTAATAGTATTTGGCGCTTCGTTCTCAAATCACACAGGAATTACTCCTAAAAAACCAATTATTCAAGTAGATTACGATCCTACAGCCTTGAGTAAATTCCATAAAGTAGATGCTGCACTATGGGGAGAAATATCTGAAACACTTACCATTATTGAAGAAGAAACTAAAGGAAAATTAAATACCATAGACAGACGCCCTGAAATTGCTGAGCGTTGGGCCATTTGGAAAGAAGAAAAACAAAGTAGACTGGAAGACGAAAGTGCAATCGGGTTAAGCTCTATAGCTGTATTTGAAGCCATGAATCAAGTAGTTCCAGACAATGCAGTCATTGCAGTAGATGTAGGAAATAACACCTATTCTTTTGGACGCTACTTTGAGCCAAAAAACCAATCGGTCTTGATGTCTGGGTATTTAGGATCTATTGGATTCTCTTTACCCGCAGCTATGGGCGCTTGGGCAGCACAAGGGAAAGAAAGACCTATCTGGTCTGTATCTGGAGATGGAGGATTTGGACAATATCTAGGAGAAATGATGACCCTTGTTAAGTATAACATGAACATCAAACATGTGTTACTTAATAATTCAGAAATTGGAAAAATTTCTAAAGAACAAAAAGCAGCAGAATTAGATGTTTGGAAAACTTCTTTGCATAATGCAAATTTTTCAAAATTTGCAGAAAACTGTGGCGCTCTAGGTATTAGAGTCACAAAAAGAGAAGAGCTCATCCCTGCTTTAGAAAAACTAAGAGCGCATAATGGCCCCGCTTTATTAGAAATCATAACAGATGCAACTTTAATATAAACATATGGATATACTAGTTCAGATTATTCCAACCATCATTCTGATCTATCTAGCCATAGGCCTCGTATTTGGAATTTATTTTTTTATACGAGGCGCTGCACAGCTAGATGCGCTTATCAAAGACAGTAAATGGACCGTGCGGCTTTTACTGGTACCTGGAGCTATAGGCTTATGGCCTCTCCTATTATCAAGATTACTAAAACCTTCAAAAACAAATCTATGACTTCTGGATTACGAAAAACCCACAAGATAATGTGGATGGTTTTAGGTCTCCTAGGCGCCGTACTTATTGTATTATCAATAAACAGTGTAAAAGAACCATTAGGAATTGATAATGAGATCATTACCTCCAAAACACAGAAGGGAGCAGTTCCTGTTGAAAATAACGCGCAGTTATATGCAAGTATAGAAGAACTAGCAACTGTCAATAAGTTACAAATTGTTATAAAAAAACCATTAAAAAGTGCCGCTACAAGTGTATATACCGTCGATGAAAATCAAGAACGAAGCACATTTATAGGAAGCATAGATAACAAAGGCTTGTATACTTTTGATATTGAAAAAACAGTGAAAAAGATCCAGCTATACGACGGAATAAAAAAGAGTGTCATCTATAACATCGATCTATCATGGGAGTAAATTATCAACCTGTGCTTTGGAATAAGCATAAGAAAACATACGACAAATGGATTGCCATAGGGATGCTGTTATATCTCGTAAGTTTTATTGGAATTACTATTCTCACTAATGGAGAAACTAGTCCGGAAACACTCATTATTAGAGCTTTTGGAACGCTAGCTATTGTCTTATTACATATTATCTTAAGTATTGGTCCTTTAGCTAGATTAAACCCTAGATTATTACCCATCTTATATAATAGAAGACATTTAGGAGTGAGCATGTTTATTGCGGCACTTATTCATGGTGGGTTCTCGTTATTTCAATTTCATGCCTTAGGAAATGTAAACCCCATTTATGCATTGTTTACGTCTAATATGGAATATACCTCTTTAGCTAATTTTCCTTTTCAAGTATTAGGCTTTTTTGCATTGGTTATTTTATTTCTAATGGCCGCTACCAGTCATGATTTCTGGTTAAAAAACCTCTCTCCAAAAACATGGAAACGATTACATATGCTTGTATACGTAGCGTATATATTAGTGATACTTCACGTATTCTTAGGAGCCTTTCAGCAACAACCATCTATTATGGTAATTGCATTTTTAGGAATCGGATTTTTAACGATTACCTCTTTACATATCACCACTGCTTTTAAAGAATCTAAAACAGATAGTATTCAAACTACAGAGAAAGAAGAAGGCTGGGAATATGTATGTGAAATTGATGAAATCTCTGAAGACAGAGCAAAGATTTTTGTAGTAGGAAATGAGCGTGTTGCTATTTTCAAATATGACAACAAGCTCTCAGCTATTTCAAATGTTTGTAAACACCAAGGAGGCCCTTTAGGTGAAGGTAAAATTGTAGATGGTTGTATTACGTGCCCTTGGCATGGATACCAATACTTACCTCATAATGGACAATCGCCACCACCATTTACAGAAAAAGTAGCTACCTACCGTATTAAAAATAAAAATAATCGCATCTATATACTTCCTGAAGCTATGGCAGAAGGAACCGAAATAGAACCCGTTACATTTTAATCAAAAAGTTATGAAAGAAGAAGAAGACGATTTTTACATTGGGTATCTAGATACGGTATCTCCCAAAACAAAAAAAGGAATCAAATCATTTGTACTCTTTGGAATACTATTATTAGTAGGTGGTGCTCTCCTATTTGCCCTTACTCAAAACACGTTCAAAAACAGCACATTTGAGCTAACAACAAATACAAAAATAACAGGGGTTTATCATGAGATGCCGTATCCTATGTTACGTGTTCAAACTGACGAAAATGTATACAAAAACATCCTATTATTAGGCTTTGGAAAATCAAGCGCCAATCCATTTTTACAAAAAATAAGAAATGAAGCAGGTCCATTATCAGGGAGTGTATTACGTATAGAAGGAAACCTCATCTACTACAATGGGAAGACACTTATTCAAATTACAAGTGATGAAAAAATCTCACTGATTGAAAAAGCAAATCCAAGTCGACTTCCAAAAACAGAACCTCTAGTTTCAGGAATGGAATTAAAGGGAGAGATTATTGATCCTAAATGCTACTTTGGCGTAATGAAACCTGGTAAAGGTAAAATTCATAGAAGTTGTGCTACCTTATGTATTTCAGGAGGAATTCCACCTGTATTAGCAACTACAGACAAAAACAATATTGCTGAATATTACTTACTCACAGATACGGAAGGTAATCCTATAAATGAGCAAATATTACCTTATATAGGCAAGCCATCTATACTCACAGGAAATGTAGTTAAGATACAAGATTGGTATCAATTGCGTATTAAAACAGAAGATATACAAGATCTCGATTTACCTTCAAAAATATATTAATGCTTGGTACGCTTTCGCGAAAGCGTACTACGGCACAAAAACAGCAACGCCATGTTCGAATCATTTAGTATCATCTTTACCATTGCCGTTTTATTTAATTACATCAACAGTAAATGGATAAAGCTTCCCTCTACTATAGGGTTATTACTATTGAGTTTAGGTTTAGTAATTATTATCACTATAAGTGAATCTATTGCTCCTGCTTTTTATAAGTTTTTCTGTGATATTATTGTCAATGCAGATTTCAAAACACTACTGCTAGATGGGATTTTAAGTTTTATGCTATTTGCTGGGGCTTTACATGTTGATTTTGGCGCACTTGCTGAGCAAAAAAAATCAGTACTCTTATTTGCAACTATTGGTGTCCTTATCTCTACGTTTATTGTTGGAGGGCTTGTTTTTGGGGTTGCTATGTTAATAGGATTAGAGCTTCCATTTATTCATGCATTATTATTTGGAGCTTTAATATCTCCTACAGATCCTATTGCAGTGATGGCTATCTTAAAAAAGGCAAATATTGCAGAAAGCTTAGGGATCAAAATAGAAGGTGAATCATTATTTAATGATGGTATTGGAGTGGTTGTATTTTCTGGAATTTTATTAATTGCTACAGCAACAGGCGAGCATAGTCAAACTGAAATTGGAGCAGAAATAGGCACTTTATTTCTAGAAGAAGCTGTAGGAGGTCTTTTATTTGGACTACTCATTGGCTTTTTAGGTTTACAGCTTATAAAGAGTCTGAAAGATAATTCTAATCTCGCCGTTATGATTAGTCTTGCGGTGGTAATGGGAGGATATACGATTGCTTCTATGATTCATGTCTCAGGACCATTAGCGATGGTGGTAGCAGGATTATTTATTGGAAATAAAGTACACATCAATGAAAATAAAAACAAATTACAGATGTCTCTTAATGAGTTTTGGGAAATTCTGGATGATGTCTTTAATGGGATTTTGTTTGTTTTGATAGGACTAGCTATTCATTTGTTAGCATTTAATATAGATTATTTAATCCTTGGTATTATTACAATTATTATCGTATTATTATCGAGATTTATTTCTGTATTTGTCCCGTATTCTTTATTAAAACACGAAGAAGAAAAACCGATAAAGACAATAGCTATTTTAACATGGGGTGGTTTACGAGGTGGCATTTCAATTGCACTTGCATTAAGCCTTCATGAGTCTTTATCTAGTGAATTAATTGTATACATCACCTATGTAGTTGTTTTATTCTCTATTATTGGTCAAGGATTGAGTATTGGAACTCTTGCAAAAAAACTATACAAATAATACCCTATGCCGAAACAGTTTAAAAATGCATCTTTTATCTTTCTACTCATCAGTAGTTTTACATATGCGCAACTCTCTGATCTTGCTCGAATAGAATATATAGGGCTTCCTGAAGGGAGTGACAATGGTTCTTCTTTTAATAGATTTAGAGCACTCGTTAATTTTCCTATAGAGCTTAAAGAAGACACCTATTTGTTTGTTGGATTAGATTATAGTTATATCGATTATAATGTAGATGAATCTCTAGTGAGTTTTGACCCTCGAGAAATTGATGAATTTCAATTGTTTGATCTCAATATTGGGTACACATTCAAATTGAATGAAGATTGGCGTTTTGGTGCAAGAATTCAACCTGGATTTAGTTCTAATTTAAAAGCACGTAATCTTTCTTTTGAAGATGCTATTCTTTCTGGAGATGCCGTGTTTATAAAAGATAAAAAAGACAATGATATCCCATACCGACTTATCTTAGGTGTTTCTGTTTCTGGAAAAGGAGGGTTTCCTATACTCCCTTTTATAAGTTATTATCGCAAGTTCCATCCTAAGTGGTCTTATAATGTAGGAGTACCTAAAATAAACTTACAATACCATGCTTCTTCAAAGCACAGATTTAAATTAGTAGCACGTCTAGATGGGTTTAGAGCTAATTTACAACGCGGTATTGAAGTAGGAGAAAATCAAGAAATTGCGCGAAGATTTAGACAACAACTCGTTGTAGGAGGACTTCGCTATGAATATAAATTTACCGATCATATTGAGTATTATATCAATAGTAGTTACATCCTGAGTAACTCGGTAGAATTTAGAGATAGATCTAGAAATACACTTGCAGAAATATCTGAAGATAATAATCTATATATAAAAACAGGTATTCGATTTAAGCTATAGTCTTATGGAAGCATCAAAAAAAGAAATTGAAAAAGAGAAAGACAAAATCTTAATGTCAGATCTAAATATCAATAAAGACGAACTAAAATCTCTTAAGAAGAAGCTCTCTAAAATTGAACCTCGACCTGAAAAAGGGGTCGAAACATTATTTAGATTACTATCAAAAAATCAATATACGTTGAATGCTATGATTGATCGGAAATCAAACATTTTGATCTCTATCAATGCGCTTATTTTATCTATTGTTTTAGGAACTGTATTAGACCAATTAGATAAAGATCCACATTTGATTTATCCAGCTATCTTAATTTTGATGACCAATCTTATATCGATAGGATATGCTGTCATTGCAACACGACCAGAAAAAAAACACGGAAGTAGAAGCACGAATAACCTTATGTTTTATGGTAACTTCCATGATATGGAAGAAGAAGCATATGTCAATCAGATTTCGGATTTAATGAATCAAGGTGACGAGCTCTATAAGACGATTGCCAAAGACACGTATTACTTAGGAAAAACCATCAATAGAAAATTTAAACTCTTACGATCTTCTTTTACGATCTTCCTAATAGGAATTATTCTTTCTGTAATTGCCTTTCTATTATGTCATTTACTTTTTGGAGGCTATTTTGGATAAGAACTGTTGTATAGAATAGTTGACAAGCGGAATCTTTTTCCGTAGCTTTAATCCCAATGAACACATTTCCAATTTCTAAAAAAATAGGGTTTTTATCGGGGCCTTTATTGTGTATTCTAATTTTAGTAATACCCTTTGATATTATAGACCCCGCGATAGATCGGGTCATAGCTATTGCCGCTTGGATGATTGTATGGTGGATCACCGAGGCTGTTTCTATTTCTGTAACGGCGCTAATCCCTCTTGCTTTATTTCCCTTATTAGGAATAGGTGATATTAAAAGTGTTGCAAGCAACTATGCAAATCCTATTGTGTATTTATTTTTTGGAGGTTTTGTGATTGCTCTCGCCTTAGAAAAAGTACAATTACATAAACGCATTGCGCTTTCTATTCTTAAGATTACTGGCACCAAGGCCAACGGAATTGTCTTAGGGTTTATGATTGCCACAGCCCTAATGAGCATGTGGATTTCTAATACTGCCAGTACGGTGGTCATGCTTCCTATTGCAGTTTCTGTGATTCAATTACTCATGGATGATGCTGATGGTTTTACTAAAAACGATAAGAATTTTGCACTTTCTATTATGTTAGGAATTGCTTTTGCTGCAAATATTGGAGGAATGTCTACCTTAATTGGGACACCTCCTAACTCGGTGATGCTTGCTTTTTTAAATGATAGTTACAATATTGATATAGGCTTTTTTCAGTGGATGAAAATGGGCGTTCCTTTTGCTATTTTGATGTTAACCATTACGTATTTCTGTATCACGCGTATTTTCTTTCCTAACAGACTTGGGAATATAGGTGGTTCGGGTGCTATTATTCAAACAGAACTCAATAAGCTTGGGAAAATGAGTCGTGGAGAAAAGATTGTATTAATCATTTTCTTATGTACTGCCATTGCATGGATGTTGCGTAGTTACCTCAACACGCTATTACCCAATATCACACTTACCGATACCACTATAAGTGTCATTGCAGCGCTTGCCATGTTTATTATTCCTTTAGATCTAAAAAAAGGGGAATTCCCTTTAGATTGGAAAGACACCTCTCGATTACCTTGGGGAATTCTAATTTTATTTGGTGGTGGTCTTGCCCTAGCATCTGGTCTAAAAGATGCTGGATTTATTGCAATGATAGGTGATTATATTTCTGGTCAAACCGACTGGAGTATGTGGGTCGTTACTGCTGTACTGATCTTTTTAATGTTATTTATGACAGAATTGATGAGTAATGTTGCCTTGGTTACCATACTCATTCCTCTGGTTGTTGGAATTGCTCTTGGTATGGATGTTCCTATTTTACAAATGGTTATTCCTGTGACCTTAGCTTCAAGTTGTGCCTTTATGCTTCCTATGGCAACACCTCCTAATGCCATTGTTTTTGCTAGTGGTCATGTACGAGTAAGTCAAATGGCACGTATCGGGATTGTACTAAATTTAATTTCTGTAGGATTACTCTTTGCGATTGCTTATTGGATTGTACCGTTGTTGTTTTAAAGGGTATACGCTTTCGCGAAAGCGTATAGTAACAAAACTACATCTTCAGTATTTTCTTATACTCAGATAATGTTCCAGAACGCATTTGTACGATGTACATTCCTTTGGTAAGAGAAGAAATATTTATCTCCATACTTACATCAGTAATGGCTTGAGTTTGTACAACCCTACCCGACATATCTATGATTTGCAAAGCGCCATTTACGTAATTGTTCATCCCTGAAATGTGTAGCGTTGAAGTGCTTGGATTAGGGAATACAGTAATTTTTTCTTGATCTATCTCTTCAAGTCCAAGTTGAGGATCCCCTTCTATTACAGTAAGTGTCGTATTAATTTCCGGATTAGTAACCACATCTTCAATGCCGCTCGGCCAGTAGATTGTTATAAAATCTATTGCTGTATCTTCTCCTATTCCAAAAAACTCATATGATGAATTTTGACTTAAATATCCTTCACCACAGAGCACATAATTGTATTGCTTTTCATCATTATAAGATAATTCAATAAGAGCCCCTACCCCCTGTCGATTACTTTCTGTTCCCTGCAATTTAACCTTGATCCAATTGTTTTCATTTTCAGATTCATTTTTCCATAAAAAGACATCATCTGGCAAACAATTCAACACAGCAATGTCATACTTTCCGTCATTATCTATATCACCAATAGCATTCCCATAACTAATCGCAATATCTTCATCTAATCCCGCATTATTGGGTATGGTGTATAATCCATTTCCATTATTTTGATAAAATGCAGCGCTTAATTGTCCCGAATCTACATTGGTCACACTGGCGCTTACATATAAATCTAAATCTTTATCATGATCGGCATCTAGGAAGACAGAACTCCAAGCAACAGATTGAAATAAGGTGCCATTATTGGGAGCAACATCCGTAAAAGTGCCATCTCCATTATTTTTTAAAAAGGCATTTCCAGCTTGCGTATTGGCGATATAAATATCTAACCAACCATCGTCGTTATAATCTCCAATAGTTGTAGACATCGCATCTATAGCTACATCGGCGCCAGCAGCTTGTGCAACATTGGTAAATGTACCATCCTGATTGTTATGATAGAGTATATTTTTATTCTGGGTTTTATCATTTGAGATATAAATATCCTGCCACCCATCTTTATCATAATCAATCCATGCGCTACAAAACGACAGGCTGTTTTCTTGGATAAGGTGAGCCTCTACAGAAACATCTGTAAAAGTGTGATCTCCATTATTTTTATAAAGTTTATTGAACTGTGTGTCGCTATCAAAAAATCGAGAAACAAGAAACAAGTCTAAAAACCCATCTTTGTTATAATCTCCCCATGATGCTCCAAAAGATTGGTGACCTGGATTTGATAATCCTGCGGTTTCTGTGATATTTACAAAAGTAAGATCGCCCAAATTTTCATAAAGTCTGCTATCACCATCGGTTTGATTACTACTCGCAAAAAAATCATAATCGCCGTCATTATCAATATCTACCCATTGCACTGATTTGGTTTCAAAAAGGTCGTCATTGATGCCTGGCATATTCAAAAGCTCAAAGACTCCGTTATTATTTCTATAAAAACGTATAGGCAAACCCTCATTAGATGACACCGTCAAGTCATCCCAACCATCATCGTCAAAATCAAAAAAAGAAATCCCGCCTCCAAAATTCTCATTTCCATCTTCTCCCCAAGAACTGCCTGCAAGACCCAATGTCTGACTTTGCTCATTAAAAAACACTTGCGCATTGGTAATTGAAAACGAAAAAATGAATAAAAGACAAAAGATATAGATTCGATTTTTCACTAGATCTATGATTGATTACTCTATAAATATAGTCATTGTAGCTTTAACTAAACCCATAAGGATGAATGTATACGCTTTCGCGAAAGCGTATAAAGAAACTTTTATATATACTTAATAACGTATTTACTCCTTTACTATAGTAATCAGAAAATCTCCTCCAAAATCCTGAAGTTCTCTAGATACTCCATTATATATCGCCGAGTTTAATTGAAAAACAAATTGAGCACACGGTCCTTCTGTTTCCATTCTTGTAAGATCAAGAACAAGAGTATCTGTCTCCATATCGGAAAGGCTGATCTCAAAAGTATTATCGCCATTATTTCCAGAAACACCTACGGTCACAAAATTTTGTATTCCTTCTACTCCAGTAATCACGCCCGTAAATGTATTTCCATTAAAATCTATTGTAATATTATTGGGGTTATACGTTCCGTTTTCAATAAGATTTTCACCTTCTGCATTGACTAGTTCTATAAAGAGATTGCTCGATATAGCATCTATAAGATCACAAGCTATTTCTGGTTCATTATCATCATTAGCACAAGAAAACAAGAAAAAAGAGAGTAGTATATAAAGAGAGATTCGTTTCATTAAAGTTGATTTTATGACGAGATGTAATCATAGCTTTTAGTTGCGTAAGAAGCAACCATGATACTAGGTACAACATCAAACTATGTACGCTGTATATGCAGTTATCTTTACTTTCTGTATATATAGTTCTTCACAACTATAATGGATATTCTCATAGAGACGATCTATCGAGAAGGTGTTGTCATCATCTGAAGGACAATAAAACACAAACAGAGAAATAAATATATAGGTATGTATATGATATATTTCATAAGGTGGGTTTATTATGTAGATACAGTGATGTCGTTTTGGTTGCGTAGAAATGCCAATTTTTTAACATAAAAATGTTAAAATTGACACTATTACTATTCTTGGTTTTCCCTCACTTCCGTTTCTCCTTGTGGTAGAAACGATTTAATTTTTTGTACTCCTGTCTTCTAGCGAGCAGATTTGCAAAAGCATCTATCCTATTATTCCATTTCTTCTATGGGTACACTAGCATCTGAGTTAGAAATCAAAATGGCATAATCTAAAAAAGCTGTTGTTGATTTTCCAGCAACTAGGTTCCCATTAGATGGTTCTGATTTCATAATGACCTCAATCAAATCGGGTTCATTATTACTATATGGTGTCTCTATATCGTTGAGTTGAAATAAGGTCATATCAGAAATTTTTGCATCTTTTAAATGTTGAATCCCTCTAAAATATTCATCTTCATAATCACCTATCCCAAATCCAGCTTCTTTGGTGTATCCTGTATAGTTTCCTTTTTCATCATATAGCTGATCCCACAGCACTTCACTTTGGGTTAAATAGCCTATCACCGCAATAACTTCTTCTCTTTTATATATATTTTTCTCTATCAACTGTGTAAAAAATGAAGCATTTTTCCCTTCTCTTTCTTTTTCTAGATGTGCAAAACCGATACGCATATATTGAGGGTTTTCTTTAAAATCATATACCTCATTTAATGCTATGTAATTATTAAAAATAGTTGCTTCTCGTTTTCCTGTAAATACACCTAATGTAGTTCGGATATTGCTAAGGATATGATTAAAAACTTTGTGATCTTTAATAACCTTATGATAGACTTCTGGTTGTGCATCTACATCAGTAACAAATGCTTTTACTGCTAGTTTACCAGGACTATCGTAATAGGATACAAAATCAGTATCAGGGTTTTCCATTGCTTTTTTTAATGCTTTAACAGCAGGAAATGCATGCCCTTCTTCTTTCAATAAGGATAGGATATGTTTTACAGAATAACCATACGTCATAATAATATCAATGCCTATAACCGTAATTTGATTTTCTTTAGGTAGTGCATCATTCAATACTTTTAATTGCTTCCACATTTTATAGACTTCTATGGTACGTTCTTGCGGAACGGTCACACCTGAATGATAGACAAGATCTTTCAACAAAGTTTCATCACCTGTTTTAAGATAGGTATTGAAATAGTGTGCCGTGCTATAATCTGTTTCTGGGAAGTAATATTTTATCTTTCCTTCTTTGGTTAAAGCTTTCAGTAAGTTTAAAGAAACTTCTTCAGTTTTTACACTTCCATGGTAGGCACCAAAACCTATGATTTTAAAATCAGTTTCTGGAAATGAAAACCCAGCATCTCGTACATCATAACGATGTGTTTTTAAATAAGCGGGTTTAGACTGTGCTTGTATATGAAATGTGGTAACTGTAAAAAGGAAAATTAAAAATAGACGCATGTTGATTTGTTTTCACTAAAGAGTCTCTCTAATGAAAAGTGTTACAGTTTTTGAAAAATAGTATACGTTTTATAACCCTCAATTTAAAATAGAGCAGTGTTCTATTTTAGAGTAGTATTCTATTGTTCAAAAGGAGTTATGGGGCTTTCTTCTTTTCCAAATTATCAATTGTTTTTAGAAGTTTTTTTGCTTGGGGAACTTCAGCATATCGCTGTAAAATTTCTTTTATTTCTTCTATACCACTGGTATCTTTTTTGAATAAAAAAACCCCCATGAGAAATGATTGTGCATAAATAACGTCATAAACTTTTTCATGTTTTTCAGCTAAGCTCTTATAGAGTCTTAATGATTCTTCATAAGATTTCAAAGCTAATTGAAATTCATTTCTAGCTTTATGTAAAACAGCTAAATTATTTAATGTCATAGCTACATCAGGCAAGTATGAATTTGGATTTTCTTTAGCCAAATTTCTACGTATTTCTAAAGCTTCTTTATATGAATCCAAGGACAATGATAAATCATCTTTAGCAGAATACAAATTGCCTAAATTATGTAGTGTTTGAGCTATTACAGGTAAATGTATACGTGGGTTTTCTTCAACCAAATCCCTACGTATTTTTAAAGCTTCTGTATATGAATCTAAGGACAATGATAAATCATTTTTAGCAGAATATAAATTGCCTAAATTATTTAATGTAGTAGCAACATAAGGCAGATATATATGTGGATTTTCTTTAGCCAAATTTCTACGTATTTCTAAAGCTTCTATATATGAATCCAATCCCAACGAAAATTCATTCTTAATCGAATATAAATTAGCCAAGTTGTTTAATGTAACAGCAACATCGTGCAAGCATATATTTGGATTTTCTTTAACCAAACCTCTACGTATTTCTAAAGCTTCCTTATGCCTATCTAAGGCTTGTTGAAATTCATTTTTAGTCTTGTGTAAAATAGCTAAATTATTCAACGTCGTAGCAACATCTGGCAAATACGTATATGGATTTTCTTTAGCTAACGCTCTACGTATCTCTAAGGCTTCTTCATATTTAACTAAAGCTTTTTGAAATTCTTTTTTATAATGATATAAAACAGCCAAATCATTTAATAGATTTGCTACATAAGGTAAGAATACACGTGGGTTCTTTTTCGCTAATCCTCGAAGAATTTCTAGAGCTTTTTTATATTGTTTTATAGAATCCTCAAAAAAATTAAAATCGTGTAAAAACTTTCCATATAAATAATGATTTTGAGCAGAAGGTTCTATTTTCAACAATTCTTTATAAAACTGTTTTACTTCTTCATATGCAAATATGGCTTTAGAAGAATCTATTAATTCTTGTAATAATTCTATTTTCTGCTCTTTCTCTTTTTGAAGATATGCTTCATAAATCGCTGTTAATACATCTGGTTTTCGTTGTTCAACAGCCTTTTTGATTTGTTCTAAAACACCAGCTAAATATGTGTCTCCTTGAGATTTTAACTCTTTAATTTCTTGGTTTAACTCATTTGTTCGTTCATAAATCTTTTTAGTTGCTAGTAATAATACTTCCCGTAACTCGAGTTCTATATCTTTTTGAAAATACCAATTTCGTATTATCTCTATCACCTTTTCTTGTCCTTCTTTAAAGTCAATTTTATCTAACCAATCTCCTACATCTCTGGCATCTATATTTCCTTTTTTAATTTCTTCTTGAATTTCAGAAAGCTGCTCTTTTATAGTAGAAAACTCTAAAACAACCTCATCATGGCGTTGTTGATCGATAATAGATTTTAAATAATCATATGCTTGCGTATGCTCTGCCAATCGCTTTTCAAAATGATCTAGAAAATCAAGGGTTTCTGGATTCACCACCTTAAGAATACTAATTTCTTTTGTTTCAATATGCGATTGTAGTAATGATCTAAATTCACGTTCCTTTTCTGTTCGTATATCTTCATTTACAGACCAATCATTAAGTGCTTCATTAAAGGCCAATTTGATTTGTTTATCTATACCTTGTTTACGAAAGTTCTTCATAGCTGGATAGATTTCTAACGCAACACCCGCAGCTATACTAATGGCAAAAGAAGATAATGGTTCAATCATAGATGATCAGTGAAATTTATAAAGCATTAATATACAGCTATATTAGTCATTAGAAAAGGATTTTTGTCACGGGAAGTCGTATGGTTTCCACTAAACAGCTTTTCTCCCTATGAGAGAAACGGGAATGAGGGATTTGTGCTACAAATGAGCCGCTCCCCTCCGTCTGTATCTCGTACCTCGACACAGCCACCTCCCCTCTCCAAGAGGAGGAGCTTTTTGTTAGTAGGATATGACAAAATCTAGATATTGAATCAAGAATTACAAAAATAGAGTATTGCTCTATTTTAGAATGTTACTCTATTTGAAAATGATAGAGCCGGTCATTTCGATACAATTTGCTTCTAGCAAATCACTCAATGATCTATGAGTAGAAATATCTTAGTAAGGTGATTGAATGATTTCAAAGCATGAGAAATTGTATTAAAATGAGCGAGTTCAAATTACCATCTCCCTCAAAAACCGAATGACTTTCTCCGCAGGCATTTCACAAGGTTTTAATAATTCAGAAGCGCTAGTGATATAATAATTTAAACTTATAAAATCGGTGCCTTGTAATTCTTCAGCATAGATTTTATATGACTTACCGTTGGTAAATGTGATTTTGGTGAGACCGTATTTCTTATTTTCAAATAGTACCGTACTATAGCCTTCATGAATTGTATCTATAATATGGAGTAATGAATCTTTCATTACTCTAGCCTTTTAAAACAGAAATTACATGCTCCTTATACTTCCCTCCTATGGGGATTTCTAACCGCCCAATCTCAATATCTTGTTGCGTAAACGCTGTAATATGATCTCGATGTACAATATACGATCGGTGTACCCGTAAAAACTGATCATTAGGAAGTTGCTCTATAAAGTGACTGATCCTCTCTTTAATCACTAAAGTTTCTGTCAGGGTATGGATTTTCAGGTAATCTTTAATACTCTCTATATATTGAATAGAAGATAGGATTACTTTGATGTGTTTCTTATTTATCTGCACAAAAATATGAGCAGGAGATGTAGGAGTCTCTGGAGGTATCGTAGTTATAGGTAATGAAGGTGTAGGAGTTGCAACTTTTAATCTACTTACTGCCGTAAAAAAACGTTCAAATGTGATAGGTTTTAATAAATAATCATGTGCTTGCAATTCATAACTTTCAACAGCATACTCTCGATACGCCGTTGTAAAAATGACCGTAGGTGCTTGTGATAGTGATTTTAAAAAATCAATCCCTGTCAATTTAGGCATTTGAATATCCAAAAATAGGACATCTACTGTGTTGGTTGCCAAAAAATGAGATGCTAACAAAGCATTTTTAAATGATCCCTTATGTTCTAAAAAAGGGACATCAGCAATATGCTGCTCTAATAAAGAGCGTGCCAAAGGTTCATCATCTACAACAATACAACTAATCATTTTTTATATCTGTATTTATACGTAAAGCTACACAATACCACCCATTTTCATCCACTACATCATACGAATAATCTGTGTACAATAAAGACAATTGTTTCTTAACATTAGACACTCCAATTCCTTTCGTGTACGAAGTTTCATCAGATTGTTGAATATCATCTTTGGTGTTTTTTACCGTAAAATATAGCTGTGTTCCTTCTTGTTTTAGTTCTATATAGATTTTAGGAATATCAATACTTCCACTCGCTCCATGTTTAAAAGCATTTTCTACAATAGATAATAAAATTAAAGGACCAATTTTCATTTCTTCATTTATCGCTTTCGCGAAAGCGATCTCAATATCATCACCATATCGTAATCGTTCTAAAGCAATGTAATTTTCCAATAAAGCCACTTCCTTTTCTAAAGACACCAACCTATCATTACATTGATACAACATATAATCTAACATAGATGAAAGTGTAGCAACCGTTTCTGGCGCCTTATCTGATTTTTGAAGCGTAAGTGCATAGAGATTATTAAGCGTATTGAATAAAAAATGAGGATGAATTTGTGCTTTTAAAGCACCTAACTCTGCTTTATTTTTATCTCGCTCTAATTGAAGTAACGCCTTTTCATTTTTATTTTTTTGAGTAATAATGCGATCTATAGTCATGGCAAATGTGGCCATTAATAAAGGTAATAAATACCCTTCCATCAAAAACTCCCAATCTCCAAATATTTGCGCAAGTGATTCTTGTACAAATGGAGGTTTTCTAAAAATAGGCTCATATACATATACCGTAAACACACGATCTAAAGCACTTGAAATGTAAAAAAGACCTATAGAAAAGATAGCAAAAATTACATATCTTCTTTCTTTATAGTAATATTGCAATAATACATAATTAAAAACATACGCTGCTAAAAGATATCCTGGTAAATGCTTTAAATTCTGGGCAAAAATAATCCAAAATGATTGTGCGTTACCATCTTGAAAAAACTGTATCAATGCAAAGCTAAAGAGCAATACTCCCCAGAATATAATATGATCTTTTATTGTTTTTTTAGACACCAATTTTAGGTTGTTATATTTTTAAATATTCTTTCTTTTGGTTTGTTTCCTTTGAGTGAGCAAAGAAAATGAATAATCAATCTCTGTATATCATACTATGTCATGCTGAACTTGTTTCAGCATCACATAATACATAACGTATATTTTATGATGCGAACCTGAAATAAATTCAGGTTGACGTGCAATGTATGGTATTCCTAAAAAGAAGAGATTCCCTCCTTCGTGGGAATACATCACGACAGCACTGTAGGTTGTATTCCAGATACCACAATTCCATGACGTGTGAGGGTTTCTGTTTTCTTTTGATTTCCTGTAATCATGGTAATTGATTTTACTTCCAACTGTTTTAAAATTTTTGCCGCTGCTGAGAAATCACGATTATCTTTTTGAAAACCAACTGCTTCATAAGCTTCGGCTTGTGGCATTCCTTCTTTTTTAAGCGGTAAGGTATTGAGCAATGCATAATGTCCGTTGCCTTTTCCTTCTTGCTCTAGCCAAATCACAATTCCTTTTCCTTCTCGTTCTATCAATTGCTGTGAGATTTCCATCTGCTCTCTACAATCACATTCTACACTATTAAAATGATGCGCGAAAATGCAAGAAGAATGCACTCTACATAACACATCTTCTCCGTCTTTTACATCTCCCATTACCAATGCATGAGATTCCTTAATACCATCGTAAAACAGGATTTCTCTATACGTTCCGTACTTGGTTTTTATCGTTCCTTCGGCTAATTGTACAATCATTACTTCAAAAATATTTTTTATTGGGTATAAAATTACAGCTATTCGACCAGATCAGATCCATCGTCGACTAAAAAGCGGTTGTCGAAGATGAATTTATTTATCTACACATAAAAGGTTTCTATTTCTCCTAACGGCTCATTGGTCTATTTTTTAAAATACGCCTACTGCTTTATAACATCTTTGTTTTATCAATTTAAATAACGAACAGCAATGAAAAAATTTAAACTCAATAAGATAGGGCGTCGTTTTTGGAGAACAGTATGCGTTTTATTTGGATTCATCGTACTTTGGAATGTCTATTATTTTTCTACGTTTACACGCTTTCGCGAAAGCGCACCCATCACTACGACCATTAGTCATCCTAACTATACATCTCAAATCGAAGAAGCTACAAAGTATCTCGATACGATAGGAAAACGTCAGGAATTACCTTCTTTTTCTGTAGCCGTAGGACATAAAGGACAGGTCATTTGGTCGGCTGCAGTCGGTTATCAAGATATGGAGGCTGGTATTGCAGCCACTCCAAAAACACAATACCGTATTGGTAGTACTTCAAAAGCAGTGACCACCACAGGGGTTGCACGTGCAGTAGATGCTCATAAAATACAACTAGATGCTATTATTGGAGATACCATTACCAATTGGACAAAAAAGAAATGGGATTTTAGTATGCAACAGTTATTAAGTCATACTGCTGGGGTTGGAAACTATACCGATTTTGGTATAGCCTCTGGAAAATATACCCTGTGTAATTGTTATGAATTTAAAACCGCTTCAGAGGGATTACTTGTATTTGACCAATATGACTTAATTTTTGAACCAGGCACCTCTTTTGCGTATTCTACTTTTGACATTAATCTTTCGAGTGTAGTTCTAGAACAAGCGGTAGGCACTCCATTTTTAGCGTATATGGAAACGAATGTATTTCAGCCTTTAGGAATGAGCGATACTTATGGTGACCACGACCGTCCAAAAACCGAACATTTTGCCACTTTTTATGAAACTGAAGGCAAGTATTATCGTGAGTTTAGGAGTTTTGAGCAGGTATATGATATTAATTTAAGTTATAAGTGGGCCGGTGGTGGTTTTATCTCAACGCCTACCGATCTTGTCAAAATGGGGAATGCATACCTCACTGACGATGTCTTTTTAAGTCATGAAACAAAGCGCAAATTTTGGACACCAATGAAGTTAGATACAGGGGAGATCAATGAGCAATTATATGCATTAGGATGGCGCTCTTATTTAGCATATGAAAACCCTGATCTTTTAGATGGTGAAGCTCCTATCTGGATGGTACATCATGGTGGTGTGAGTAAAGGATCTCAAAATTTTTTGGTGTTATTTCCGAATTATGATCTAGTTATTGATGCATCTATCAATACCAATGTAGACAACTTCTGGACCTTCTCAAATGAAGTGTATAAAATTGCTAATGCTTTTTTGAAAACCATTCATAAAGAAGAAACGCTGCTTTATAAAGAAATTAAAGAAAATATCTAAAACTTCTTCTTACTATGAAAATCCGCTCTTGTTTATACGTATTATATGCTACTTGTATTCTGTTGACTATTGAAAAGCTTCACGGTCAGTCCTCTCAAACACAACAATTACAAACAACTATAGATGCTATAGTATCTAAAAAAATGGCGCAATATGATATTCCTGGGCTTGCTATTGGGATTATTTCTCAAGACACTATAATGTATACAAAGGGATATGGGGTAAGAAGTATCTATACGAGCGATCCTGTTACAGAAAACTCAGTATTTCATACCGCTTCAATTAGTAAATTATTTACTGCGATTGCTATTATAGATCTTGAACATAAAGGCTGCTTACGTCTTGATGATACTCTTGTAGAAATTGCTCCCGAATTAAGATCTCAGGATAAAAATGTGAGTCTTATTACAATACGGCAGTTATTAAATCATACATCTGGTTTAGGTGATATTTCTAATTACAATTGGAATACTCATAACCAATCTAAAAACAGCCTCAAAAATTCCTTATTAAAATTAAGCTTGAAATGCAAACAAAAGCCATCTACCACGTATTCATATAGCAACCTAGGATATAACATTCTTGGATATATCATTGAAAAAATAACAAATCAATCTTTTGAAGATTATGTCCAAAAAGAAATTCTGAATACAATTGGAATGCCTCATAGTGATTTTAGATATTATAATATTCCTGATCACCTCCGTACTTCTCCTCATTCTAGAAGTTGGTTTAACAAAACATATATCAGAAAAAACTACCCGTATACGCGAGAACATGCACCTAGTAGTACATTAAATGCTTCGGCAAGAGATTTAAGTCTATGGATGATTTCATTTTTAAGTGACTTAAAAGATCCTTCAAATAGAAGGTATCAAAATATGATCTTACCATCATTTGAATCGTATCCATACATAGGTCTTGGTTTTCAATTATATAATGTCCATTCAAATAAAGCAATAGGTCACTATGGAGGCGATACGGGGTTTAGGAGTTTTTTAATGATGATTCCAGAACAAAATATTGGAATTCTTCTTCTTGCAAATTGTGATTATAATGAAGATTTTAGACAAGAGATCGTATATGAAATTGCATCATTAATGATGTATTAAGTATCAATATATAATTGACAAAGAGAACTATAGTGTTTAAAACCCCGTAGAAGTACGTTACTTTTTTCACTAACAGAAGTATATTTTTAACTAACTTAAAAAATCTACTTTTATGAAAATCACAATTACAAACAAATCAGCAATTACAAATGCTGGCGATATCTTTCTTATGTTAACAGGAAATAGTTTTAAAGGTTCTGGAATTTCTGTAAACACACCTACAGCACTATCATCTTTAACAAACAATTCTTTTGATCTTACACATATTATTAGTGGACGTTTATATATTTCATATCATTCCAAACTACCTGTAAATCCAGTGCCTACCTCAAACAATTATTATGGATATATAGAACTTACTTTAGGAACAGATAATGTCCTTTGGACAGATCTCTCATCTGTAGATGTATTTGGTGTTCCTATCGCGATGACATTAGGTTCTCATAAGTTAGGATATTCAAAATCCCATAATGCTATTGTTAAAGATATTGCAACTGCACTAGGAGGAACCAACGGTACTGCTGTACAACGTAAAAATGGCAAAGGGAATACAAAAGTAGTAGGCGCTAATGTATTGTATATGAATCAGCCATCGTATGATACATATTTAAAGGCATTATCAGGAAAATCTTTAACTATAAAAAGCCTCCCAACAAGTCCTTTAAAATATAATTTTACAGGGAAATTTAATACTAATGGAAGTATCTCATTAGCTTCAACATCTCCTAAGCTTACTTTTGAAATCCCCGCTGCCGATTTAACGAATAAAACTATTTATTTAAGTAATGGATTTTGTGTTTATAATGGTGTAAGAAGAAACGCTATGAGTCCTAATGATACCTGTGCGGCTGTATATAGAGATGTTATGGTAGGTATTAATGAAGGATACTTTTCGGCAAGTGGGACTAATGATAGTTCGCAATTTCCAACGATGACTCCTTTTGCAAGTGGTCATGGAAACGCCTATGCAAAAGCTATTCATGAAGGATCTGATTCGTATGGATATCCATTTTCGGATTTGAATCTCAAAACGCTACTTCAAGTTCCTGTAACAAGTTCGTCTAACCTAGAACTTATCATTCTGGAGGATGATAAAACAAGTTAAAATATTACTCACAGCCTTCAGCGTCCAGAGGGATAAACTTTGTATTATTCAATACAGGATATTCTTTTGGATCTAAAGTGAGTTTATATTCTATTTCTTTTCCGTTATCAAAATTTAAGGTGAGGTAAGAATCATTATGTAAAGAGTAAATGGTATAACGACCACGACTGTCTTCATTACTATTAGCATAGCCAAACCCTTCGGCAACATCAAAAGAGGCATGTGCATTAAAGTAAAATGTAAACGTACCATTAGTACAAAGATTAATAATGCGTGTTACGCTTCCCCCATCTGGTCCATCTCCTGTATTTCGATACGTAAGTTTTTGCCCCACTAATCGTTGCTCCCATTCTTTAGTGATTTTAGATGCTTTCGGTTTAAAGAAGTTTACAGAAGTAGCCAATTGATTGGCAGCACTCACATGATCTTGAGAAAAAACATTGGTTTCTGTAAGAATCAAGATACTCATCCCTTTTCCTTGACCATCTATAAGACCAATCGCATAGGCTTTCACTTTTGTACTGTAATCATAAGTGCCTTTATAATACCCTTCGGCTCTTTTAGCATTTACTTTTTTAAAAGTACCATCAGCCGTAAGGTTAAATCCGTCTTCTTGAATTCCTTGTTGTGCAGTGGAGACAACAGTTTCAATAGTTCGCGTAGGATTATCTGACAAGATCATCATCCCCGGAATGGTAGTATGACCTAATACCACATAATCTCCTTGAAAATCTCCTGTCCAACCAGCGGGAAGAGTAAATGAAACACCAAAATCCTCTAATGAGACTTGCTCTTGTGCATTTGTATGTAATTGAAAAATTAAAATAACGATGAACAATGAACTACGTAAAAACATACCTCTTATATTTTGATGGTTAGCTATATAAATGTACTTAAAAAAGAACAAAACTTTCTAACATGCTTTATATCATAAAATTACCTAGGAATAAGGGAACTATTTTATATACTTATAAACTCCAAAAATTCACTTATTTAAAAGTGACAAAATTATATTTAAAAATTATTCCTCATATTTGCACCAGAAATTATAAAATATAAAGTAACCTATGAGTTTATTTCACGTACATATCACGGACGCCATTTTTGGGGTTAGGAAACCAATTTTTAGGTAGAAAACTTTAAGAGATATCACAAAAAAGCGTCCAGTTAACTGGACGCTTTTTTTGTTTTAGGCTATTTTTTAGAGAGGATCTCAAAAAAATAATAGCAAATCTCAAAAAAGTTGCTACTTCCGCTGTTTTTTATGCAAAAAGCTAAAACAAAGGAAATCAAAAAGTTGTAGTCCTGTATGTATTTTCGCGAAAGCGAACAGGAGATTCTTTGCTAAAAATTTAACACAAATACCTGATAATCAATAAAATAAATTAAAATTTTATTTGCACAATTCAAAAAAGCATTTCATCTTTGCATCGCAATTGTAACGAAAAAGAATTGTTTAATTATTTAATAATCGAAGTATATATGTTTAAAAACAAAAACACATATGATATCCTAAAAAACGTAGACGCTACAGGATATCCCCTTCGAGACTTCTACACCGTATAGCTTTATCACAAGCAATACTCTGAGGTCCGAAGTACAAAAAACGTTTCGGGCTTTTTTTATGCCTTTTTACTAGCAATGAAAAGCGCATTACAGAGTAATCATTTCCTGAAACCATTCATTAATTTTTTAAAACTATTTCTTATGAAACCTAAAAACCTAGTTCCATAAGATTCTGGAATCGCCAGGCATATTCCGGAATCGAAAATCAAAAAGTATCAACGAAATACACTGATTTATGAAACCGGCACATATCAAATGCCAGCGATTAAAAGAAGTACGTCGTATACAACACAGGCAATGGGAAATTTGGCAAGCACAACTCGCATTAGGATACACAAAATTAGACATTCCTATACGTGACGGCTGGTACAAAGAACTTGTTATTACGAAACGAATAGCACGCTATAAAAATCAAGACGCTATGCTAGAAATCATAGCAAAACTTGACAAGCATGTTTGGGGCAAAACAAAAGAAGAGGCAAATAAAGCATGGTCAAAAAGAGTAGAAGATCATCGTATTGTCAAAGAGATTCCCTCCATTAGTAAAAAACAATTCAGAAAACTAAGCGATCAAGCAAAGTGCCTTTGTGTTCCTTTTAGATATTATATCCGAAAGCATACACTAAGAACTCGCTTTTATGTGCGACTCCCAAAAGGAACATACCGTATCAAATATACGCGGGCGTACATCACACATAGACGTAACATAGACCCACTACTAGAGCAAGAAGATGCCTTCTTGGATGGACTCCTCATGCGCAATGGATACTATGAAGCTGTCGAAAAATTGAATCCTTGGAAATCAAGATGGCCTACCTACAATAGAAGAGGCAGGAACTATATCAACTCAAAACTAAAAGGGTTGACACAACGCGAAATCCAAGACATTATTAATGAAGAATTATCATGGGAAAAAAACTAAGCGGAAAAGATCTAATCAAATTAGGCTTTCCAAAAAATAATAGCATAAATATCACTTTAGGTCAGATTAACAGATATCACAAACGGCTTAAAAAAGAACAAGTATTGCAACAAGCAGCTTTGGTACTAGCAAATCCAGAGGAGTATATAGGTGATGGCGTATGGGGTAAAATAGCAGAGAGTCTTACAGATCCTGTAGTAGTAAAAAAACAAACACTACGATCTACACGAGTTCCTCATATGGTTTATGGAGAAAACGAGATAGATGATCAAGCAAAATACCAATTATATGATGCGCTTAAATTACCTGTAGCTGTCGCTGGCGCTTTAATGCCAGACGCCCATAGCGGATATGGTTTACCTATAGGTGGCGTACTTGCTACAGACAATGCGGTGATTCCTTACGGAGTTGGTGTAGATATAGGATGTCGTATGAGTTTAACACTCTATCCTATTAAAATATCATACCTCAAAGGAAAGAAACATCAACTGGTCAATATCCTTTCAGAACATACCAAATTTGGGATGTATGAAACACATAAAAACAAGCATGACCATGAGATATTTAGTCATCATGCATTTAAAAATATTCCTTTAGTAAAAAGGCTTAAAGACAAAGCTTACAAGCAATTAGGAACCTCTGGAGGCGGGAATCACTTTGTAGAATTTGGAAGTGTACAAATTACAGATCCAAATAATGAATGGGATTTAGCACCAGGCGAGTACTTGAGTTTATTATCACATAGTGGGTCACGAGGATTAGGAGCCAATATTGCAAAGCATTATACCTACCTCGCCACAAAGCAATGTCCGTTACCAAAACATGTACAACATCTAGCTTGGCTGGATTTAAATACACATGACGGACAAGAATATTGGATTGCAATGAATCTTGCTGGTGATTATGCACAAGCATGTCACGATAATATTCACGCTCGAATAAGCAAACTAATTGGTGCACGTCCTTTAGCCAATATTGCCAACCATCACAATTTTGCTTGGAAACAAGAAATAGATGGAAAGGAATGTATTGTGCATCGTAAAGGAGCCACGCCTGCTGCCAAAGGAGAACTGGGCATCATCCCAGGATCAATGACAGCACCCGGATATATTGTAAGAGGTCTCGGAAATCCAGACAGTTTACAATCGGCTTCACACGGAGCAGGTCGTTTGCACTCACGTCGTAAATGCAAGGAAAAATTTACCCAAAGTGCTATTAAGAAAGAACTAGCCGCACATGATGTAACCCTTATAGGCGGAGGTGTAGATGAAGCACCTATGGCGTATAAAGACATCAAAAAAGTGATGGCAAATCAACAAGAACTCGTAGAAGTGGTAGGCACTTTTACACCAAAAATTGTTCGTATGGACAAGTAGATTTTTAGGAAGATATATTAGGGAAAAAGTAGTACTCATTTTCGCTTCCCCGTCCCTAAAGGGTGCGAAAATTAGATCCATAAGATACTATGAAAAAGACCTCCCTTTAGGGAGGGGGAAACGTCTTTTTCGTAGTTGGTTTTAGTACTATGAATTTTAAACATATATCATTTAGGGCGTTACGGCGTCTTGCTTTCAAAGCAAAACGCCGTCGGGCTTTCTGTTTCAATTCCTCGTCACGCAAAGCGTGCCTGTGGGATTTACACGGCAATCCCTAACGCACTCCTAAGAATCGTTAGAAAAAATTAGAAACAATGGACACACTTATACAAATTACAGCAGGAAGAGGCCCCGCCGAATGTAATTGGGTCGTTGCAAAAGTATTAAAAGCCTTTATCGCAGCACTCAAAGAACATAATGGCAATCATGTTGTATTACAAAAACAACAAGCAGGCATCACCGCTGTACAATCAGTAATACTACGTATCTCAGGAAAGAATTTAGACACCTTTCTTTCCGAATGGATAGGCACCATACAATGGATTGGAAAATCACCGTATAGAACCTATCACAAACGTAAAAATTGGTTTATAAAATTACAGGAAGTACCACAACTAGCAACTACATCATTTCATGAGAAAGATGTCAAGTATCAAGCCATGCGTAGTACAGGACCTGGAGGACAAAACGTAAATAAAGTAAACTCGGCAGTACGCGCTACACATATTCCTACAGGAATACAATGTGTCGCAATGGATAGTAGATCACAACATCAAAACAAAAAACTAGCATTGCAACGTCTTAAAGATCAGTTCCAAGCTCACCATTTGGAACAACTAAAAGAGCAAGCCACCGCTACTTGGGAACAACACCTTAACATAGAACGAGGAAACCCCATACGTGTTTTTGAAGGAAGTGATTTTAAACACCAAAAAAAGAATAAAAGTTACGCCTCAAAAAGGCAGTCACTTAAAAACGATTTAAAAAAGAAATCATGGGATTAACAATAGCAGATCAATACTATTTAAAGGCATCAGGATCTATGGGTTTTTTTGGTAGTGACTGGGAGCAGTTATGTGAATCTTTGAACTATGCTTTGTCATATGAAGAAACACACGCCCCCTCCTTATGCTTATTAGGCCAAATACAAGCAGAACACTTAGGCAATTATGAAGAAGGGTTTTCATGCTTTGATAAAATCATTGCTTCAAATCCTGAGTATACAGAGGTTTATACCACCTATGCACGCTTATTAATTTGGGCAAATGAGTTAGAACGTGCTAAGAAAGTAATTGACTTTGGGCTCACTCAAAAAACAAAAGATGAGGCACAATTATTTTGGCTTACCTCATATATGTATGAATGCAAAGAGGACTTTAAAAAGAGTATTCAATTACTTAAAAAAGCAAAAAAAGAAACCTATAACGAGCATTATTTTGACTTTCTAGATAATGAAATAAAACGCATTAAAAAGAAAAGAAAACTAGATGCTCCAAAGAAAAAGAAGAAGAAAAAAACTTCCAAGAAGAAGAATTCCAAAAAGAAAAAGAAGAATTCTTCAAAAAAGAAGAAAAAGAAATAATCGCATAACATCCTAGACGAAGGCTTTATGCCAAAAAAAGAAAAGACATGAATCAAACATTAGACA
Organism: Dokdonia pacifica; assembly: GCF_900188275.1. Classification (GTDB taxonomy): domain Bacteria; phylum Bacteroidota; class Bacteroidia; order Flavobacteriales; family Flavobacteriaceae; genus Dokdonia; species Dokdonia pacifica. Next base: position 1,547,194 of record NZ_FZNY01000001.1, on the reverse strand, counting down.
AATACCTGTGTAAAGCGTTAGACACCTATGATTACAATCTGAGCGAAGCTGTAGAAGCTATTGATTATGCATTGGCGTATGATAAAGAAAATCCTATTGCCTTATGTCTTATGGGTCAGATGTATGCACATCACATAAAAAATTATGAACTAGCCAAAGAGTATTTCCAACGCGCTTTGGCACGAGATATGCAAGCGATCTATATCTATCCAAAATACATTGATGTATTGCTGTGGAATGAAGATCTTAATGAGGCACAAAAACTCATTGATTTTGCACTCACTGTAAAAGGAACAGATAAAGCCGAATTACATCTAAAAAACGCACTAGTGTTTGAACATAAAAAAGAATATGCGCAAGCATTAAAACACATTGAACTGGCAAAAGAATATACGTATAACAATGAGTATATGACAGACATTCAATGTGAAGAAAACCGAATAAAAAACAAAAAAGAACGAACGGATTCTAAAGAATAAGAATCCATAAAAACATACGATATGGGAGCACCACATAACAAAAAACGATATGGCGAATTATGGCCTGACTATAGAATAAGCTATGCACTAACAGAGCTTCACTTTTTAAGAGAGCTTGTGGTTTTGTCTGGAGGATGGGCGTGGCATTTTTTATCGCCAGAAGGACATCAAGAGTTTAAACATGCTCATGATCATAAGGATATAGATTTATTTATAGCACCACAAAATATTGCCGAAGTCATGTATATTTTACAAGAACGTGGCTTTAAAAAAGTATGGACGCGCTATGATCATTTACCCAGTGATGAACAGTTTAGACGCTATGAAAAAACAGAAGAACATGCAGGAAAACTCTTTCGAATTACGATTGACTTTTTTGTCAATAAAAATGTACCTCAACGTACCGTAAAAGGGTGGAACATTGTAGAGCCTTCTTTTTTATTAAGTCTATACAGTAACATACACTCAAGTGATAAATGCTGGGCTGTACAAGCTGCATTACAATTACTCAAATACGATATCGACCCGTTGGATCGTGAAGAGTTAATTACAATGCCTAGATAATAGTAAATAATGTATTGTCATTCCGAACGAAGTATGAGGAGGAATCGCACAAGTAGCTAAAACAAGAAGATATATGCTCACTGTTATGCGATTTCTCGTACCTCGTACCTCGCTCTCTCTAAATGACGAATACTTAAATGAACAAACAAAAAATGGAACAATATATCGTCGATTTGGATCTTCCTCCGGAAGAAAGGTGGAGTTCCTTAATAAAAATAAAGAAAGAAGTAAATGAGTTGATTCAATCCTATTTACAAGATTTTAAAGAAGCAGATATTATTTTTTCTGGAATAGAAATATACAAAGAGACTATTATTTCAGACATCTATTTAAAAGAAATAGAAGGAATTGCTGCTATCTGCGATTTTTCAGCTAGCGAAATTCTTACAGCAAATCTGTATTATGATCTTTTAAAGTTTTACTTTGGATGTACTGCTTTTACAGTATATAACGAAGGTGTAATGCGACATGCTAGAAATTTAGATTGGCATACCGATAATAATATCTTAAGTAGTTACACTAAGATTTTTAATTTTCAAAGAAGAGGAAAAACAGTTTTTAAAACTATAGGGTGGCCTGGATTTATAGGGGCATTATCTGGAGTACGACCGAGAGCATTTAGTTTAACATTAAATGCTGTTGCTAGTCAAGATGAACCTCAGATTGCAACTCCAATTTCTTTTTTATTGAGAGATGTTTTAGAAAATGCTACATCTTTTCAAAAAGCACAATCTATGTTGGAACAAAAACCTATTATTTCTGACTGTTTGATCCTATTATCAGGTACTCAAAAAGAAGAAAAAATAGTGTTAGAAAGAACACCTATACGATGTGCGACGAGAACTTCTAATGAAGATCATATCATTGTGACTAATGATTATAAAATTCTTGATAATGAAGTAACTATAGAGAGTAATATGCTTCGAGACACATCTTTCGGGAGGTATACAACTACTCAAGAATTACTACGTGAGCAAGTTCCTTATGATACAAACTCATGTATAGACATATTAAAAAATGAAAATGTGATGATGGGCATTACTGTACAACAAATGGTTTTTGAAACCAACACAGGCGCCATTACACTTATAAAAACATAACTAAAAATGAATACCATATATTTTACATCAGACCATCACTTTGGTCATACAAACATTATAAAATTCTCAGACCGACCCTTTGAAAGTGTCGAAGAAATGGATGAAGAACTCATCAAACGCTGGAATAGTAAAATAAGTAAGAACGATCACGTATACCATTTAGGTGATTTTGGCTTATGTAAGTCGCATAGAATGAAAGATATTCTTGATCGACTCAATGGTAAGATTTATCTAATTCGAGGAAATCACGAAGGTGCTGCACAAGCAAATCCACAACGATTTGAATGGATTAAAGATTACTTTGAACTCAGCGTTCCTGATGCAGATGCACCCAATGGACGTCAAAAAATTATCCTCTTACATTATGCAATGCGCGTCTGGCGATCGTCATTTAGAGGTACTTGGCATTTATACGGTCACTCGCATGGGAATTTACCTGACGATCCTACTTCTAGATCTTTTGATGTAGGTGTAGATTGTCATGATTTTTATCCGCTTTCTTACGAGGAAGTAAAACACATAATGCTCCAGAAAAACTGGACACCTCCCTTTAAAGATAGGGAGTAATACAAAACAAAATCTATAGGTGATTGAGTTAAAAATTGTCACACTGAGCTTGTCGAAGTGTTAACAACGAAATCACCTATAGATTAATTAAAAACATAAAACAATGAATACAACAGATAATATATTAGTAATAGACCTAGAGGCTACCTGCTGGAATGGTCCCATACCTAAAGGGCAAGTAAATGAGATCATAGAGATCGGTATTTGCGTCTTAAACGCACAAACGGGTGAAATCTCAGACCCTAGAGGCATTCTCATTAAGCCAGAACGCTCCACGGTGAGTCCGTTTTGTACCGAGCTTACCACCATCACACAAGACATGTTAGATCAGGATGGGATCTCTTTTGAAGATGCCTGTGATATCGTACGTGATGCCTACGAAGGACATTATAATACGTGGGTGAGTTATGGTGATTATGATCGCAACATGATGCAACGACAATGCAAAATTCGAAATATCGATTACCCATTGTCTCATGATCATATCAATGTAAAGCAACTTTTTTATGAGATTAAAGATCTCCGAAAGAAAGTAGGTATGAAAGGCGCTTTAAACATCCTAAATATTCCTTTGGAAGGCACCCATCACAGAGGTGTGGATGATGCCAAGAATATCGCCAAAATCATGGATTGGTGTTTGGGGTAAATCCTTTTCTATTTTCTTAAAGTCACTTAGCACGTCATTCTGAATTTATTTCAAAATCTCATCACACAGATATCAAAAAGTGTGAGAAACAGAAACTAGCTCAGTTTGATCAAACTAAGTTACTTTACATAAATTTATCTACTCTTCTTCTAAAGTTTGATCATACTTTTTAAGTAAGTCTTGAAAACGTTTTTCATTTTTATATTTCTCTTTAATATCATTATCTAACCAGTTTGCTTTAGCATTTAACTGAAAAGCTTTTTCTAAAAATTCATAGAATTTTTCATCATCTCCATGCGAAGCATATATCGCGGCTTTTGTTCCACATGCCATACTATCTTCAGGGTTTAATTCTTGAGCTATAGCTATGGTTTCTAAAGCTTCATTGATTTGATTTAATTTTCTAAGAGAATTAGCTTTATTTGTGTAAGCAGCAATATCATTTGGATCTAGAGTTATTATCTTGTCATAATCTTTTAAAGAGTTCTCATAATCTCCTAAAGAATCCTTAGTAAGGCCTCTATTATTTAAAGAATCTATATCTCTACTATTCTTATTTATTGCGTAGTTATAATCTTTTAAAGCTCCTTCATAATCTTTCAAATCAAATTTTATATTCCCTCTTTCTCTAAAGTATTTGCCATTTTTATTATCTAACTGTATGGCTGTATCACAATCATTTATGGCCGTACTTTTATGGCCTTTTAATTTAACTTTTACACCAGCCCTGTTAATATAGGTATCCGCTGACTTATCGTCTAATTCTATAGATTTATTATAATCCCTCAGGGCACCTTCATAATCTTTCAAATCAAATTTTGTATTACCTCTATTATTAAAATACATTGCATTTTCTCTATCAAATTCTATAGATTTATTATGATCTTTCAAAGAATCTTCTAGTTTTCCTAATGACCTATTTGAGCTAGCTCTAATACCATAGTAATCTGATTTTTTATCTTCTAAAATTATAGCTTTATCAAAATATTTTATAGCAGTTTTATATTTCTTTTTCTCATTGTATAATACTCCAACTTTAAATAAATTTTCATGATCTTTTGGATCTATATTTTCTATCTTTAAACGTAACTCCAAACGATCATCAGTACTGTTTTTTTTATTCTCAAAACAAGTAATTAAACTTTTAAGTGCCAAAATATCATTTTCTTTAATTACTAATAATTGTTGATAATGTGTAATTGCCTTGCCCCATTGCTCTTCTATCATAAATTGTCTACCTAGAGCACGATGATGTTCTATAGTATTTAATAAATAATTTTTTAAATTTTTAACCTCTACTATTGTTCCTTTTTCATTGATTGATTTATTAATGTCAGGATGATTCTCATAAAAATTTAAAAATTCACTCGCATAATTTAAATAAGGTTCAAAAGTGATATGCATGGTAAATATAGATAAAGAGTCTTGCAGTTTCCCTTCATCTATTTGATGATGCGATTTTTTTTCTACTATAATATTTTCCTCATTACAAACTAAATATTTAAAAGAGTCAGGCAAAGGTATATCGTATAAAAATTCAATAAAACCCTCGATATCTTCTATGTTTTCATTATCGTATAGTTTATCTACAGAGGGGTTTCCTTTAAAAAAAGGAAGAAAGTAATTAAATGGATTGTTTTTAAAATGCTTATTTTCAAATACATATTGCCCTAATGCATTTTCCCTTTGTAAACCTATCTGCATAAAATAAATGATAGTTCTTAATGACTCTTGTATTTCTAGGTTTAATTTTAAACGTTCTATTTTAGATTCTAATTTTTTCTTATATCGAATCCATCTATTACCTAAAAAATTTAATACTATAAATAGATATGTAATAGCTTTCTGCCATACTTTTGGTTCGCTTTCATTTACAAAGTCAATTAGTAAATCAATTTTTGCTATATCTATTTTATGATGATTTACAAGACTACATGCTAATGCACTTACAATAACACTACGATGATACCATTGATATATCTTTTCATTGACATTCTTTATTTTATTGATTTTCCCTTTAGTTAAATCACTTAGTATTTCTGAATTATAAATTGTTTCAAATATATGTTCAAGTTCATTTAGGTCATGATCAGGTATCTTAAAATCAAAGTTAAATTGCTTAGTACGCAACTCTATCATTCGATCTTTGATTACACGTAACTCTTTATCAAATTTCTTTTTTAAATGATCTTCTGCCTCATCAAATTCTTCTTTTTTTTCATCAAACATTTTCTCTAAAAGAATAGTGTCTTTTATTTTAGAAATGTCTATATCTTCTTTTTTACTTGGAGTTATTACAATATCATTTTTTGAGTTCTCTTTTTTAGCTTCTACTAATTCATCTAAGAAATCATCAAAAGCATCATTCCAATTATCAATTGGAATAGTTTGTAAATTATGTTTTCTTAAATCTTTAGAGTTAGATTTTGTTTGTAATATATAATGATTTCTATTGTATCCTGAATATATAGCATATAGATATTCAATCTGTTTAGTAATAAAAGGGTCATTCATACTAAAACCTAAAAAGAGAATTGTTTTAGTCTTTAAAAAAGTTTTTAAAGTTTCTTTATCAGAAGTATCTTCATCATATAGCTTTTTGTAATCAGATTCAAAAAATATACACTTATCAGGATTATTAATATCCCCATGTATCTTATATAAGAAAGGATTGTCGTTTAGACTTCTTGATTGCTGAAATTCATTAAAATTTGAAAACCATGGTATATCTTCTGGTTTTTTCTTTTCTAAAACTTTATCATAATTTGTTGTAATAATTTTATCACTAATCTGCCATAGCTTTTCTTGCTTATTAAAATCACAATCTTTTATATCTACAGATGTAATTTCTTCATACAACAATGTATTGACTTCACTTTTACAATTTTCATTTTCTAAAGATGATAATACTTTAAATACATCTACATTATTACCTTGATTTATAAAATAATCAAAAGGAACAGGTATTGTCGTTCCATATTTTTGATGCAGTTTTTCTAAAATATTTTGAATTAAATCTGCCCAATTTGGAAAACCAAAAGGTATAGACATTCCTGCTCCAACAAAAAGAATTAAGCTATCGTCTTTAATAGCGTCTTTTATTTTTTCTATCATAAAAAAAAATCATTATATATTGGTTTTAGGGAGTTCTTAAAAATAAAGATAAAAATGGACATAACTAACTATCAAGGGGATAACTGTTATAAATTATCGATTTGGAATTAACATATATTGTTCATTTTCTTTGCTTGTCCAAAGAAAACAGAACCAAAAGAAAAGACACTTTTTCTTAGGTATTTTTTCGCCTTTAGCGAAAAATCACAAAGAGTTCTCTAAATTTTTTCCAAGGTTTCAAAAATTTTTCACGAGAAATCTTTGTTATACTTGAGAAAAAGAAGAGATAATCTACTAGCTTCTGTTAGAACAAACCAACCTTTGACAAAACCTATACCTTACTTCAATTGTTTCATTGTACGCTTTACCGATGCGCTCTCCCTACGGTCGTGAATCTCACAAGTTCGATTTCGCGAAAGCGAACTAATCCTTATCCTCATATTGAGATAAAGCGATTCTAAGTTTATGAAAAATACGCTTCCGAAGATGGTTTGGTTTGAGGACTTCAATACTATCTCCAAATCCTAGAATAAGGCGTTCCAATTCAAAATTGTGTTGTACCTGAATTTCAAAAATAGTCCCGTCTTCAGTTTTTTTAATTTCTCTTTGAGAGGCATGAAAAGGTTTTGTAGAAACATACGGTGCATTTTTACGATCTACTCTAAAGGTTACTTTTTGCGCTTGTACATTTTCAGATACCGTCACCCCTACTACATCTTTATAATAGATATCTCCTTGTACTTCATTGTCTTCATAAGGAATGTCATCTTTGATGGTGATACCTAGCATACGGTCTAAGGCCAGTGTGGTATACTTGCTTTTTGAAAGCGCTAAGACAAACCAGCGATTATTGAATTCTTTCAATAATTGAGGATGCACAATCATCTTACTTTCACTGCGTGCTTTAAAGGATTTATACGAGACTTCAATCACTTTTTTATGCTGAATCGCCTCATAAATCACATCGATATACGCTAGGCCTTTGAGCTGTTCGTTTTTATCTAAATGAATAATAGATCTCCTATTTTCCTGAGAGGAGTAGACAGAATCTTCCAGTCGCTGTAACACGCCGTCCATTTCTTTAAAAAGGGAAAAGTCTTTAAACTCGCGTAAAATCTGAATGGCTTCATTCATTACTTTGACATCCTTATCGGTGACAGGAATGTTCATAATGCTATAATCTTCTTCGGTATAGCGATAGTATTTACGTTGGTAGACTTCGATAGGTGCATTATAACCCAACTTATCACTTCGCATGGTTTGGATATCCAATTGCACGGTACGTTTACTCACATATACGTCTTTACCTTCGTATTCGTACAAAGCATCAGAGCAGGCATCAATCAAATCGTCAAGGGTCCATTGTCGGTATTTATTACGTAAACATTGGTCTATGGTTTTATATCGAATAAGGGCATTTTTATTGGCAGCCATATGAGATTAATTAAAGTTTAAAAAATTAGCTTCAAATTCTTTGCATTTTTTACAATACAACTCTTTTATAGCATTGTCTCGTAAATTTTCAAAATCATAATATATCCAACTACACCATCGTCTTTCATTTTTTTGTGATGCTTCTTGATGCAGTTCTTGCAAGGGTAATTCTCCTCCATAGGGATATCCTATTTTTGTTTGGAGTAGTAAGAACAAAGTGTTTTCATCTAACGTCCCTTCTTTATAGGGCTTGCTTAGTAATTCTAAAGAGAGATCATACCTACTCCAACTATTAAAAAACAATGCAAGTCTCCAATCATCTTCTATAGACAGTGATTTTTCTCTAAAGTAATTGGTAATAAAATCAAAAGAGATGTCAATTTTAGATCTATCATTTATTTGACCATAATAACGTATGATGGCCATATGAAAATTTAAAAATAGTGGATTGACCACATCTTCAGATTTATAATTTTCAATTAAATTTTCTAATTTACCAGGATGCATTACTCTAGAAAGTTGTTCAGAACTTAAGTCCCATGAGCTCAACATTCTTCTACTTGTGATCGCATAGAGATTTAATAAATTTTTCTGAGCACCTTCTGAGAGATTTTCTGCTTTTTGAAGCCAGGTCCTCACATAGAACACTAGATCTTCTAGTTGATATTCATCTATATCTTTCAGTAATAATGCTGATACATTTTGCACTAATTCCTGTTTTGAAAAAAGGCGTTTTTTGAGGAAAGATAGTGGTAGAGGGTTTGCTGTTTTAGATTTATAAATTAGTGCTAATGCTTTATTTGTCCGAGGCTTGTCATCTTTTAATAATGCATCTATCAAATTATACGTTGCATGTAAAGAATCTGTTGAACTCCATGCTCCTTTCCAATACAACACTGTTTTTGAGATACGCTGTTGTGAAAGAAATCGCTCCCATACGGGATCATTACTTTTTGAATTTACATACGCTCGTGTAGCGCTTTTACCTTTAGACCATATGGACTCTTTGCCTAATAATTCCATTTGGTATTCACACAACTCCCAATTTTCTTCTGCTTTAATATCCCATTCAATGGCTATGTCTTTTAATTGTTCATAAACATGAGATTTCATAAATGCAGCTCTCGCATTATGTAATCCTATGTTTCTTTTTTCAGTTCCTTCTACAGAAGAATAACTCTGAATTTCTGCAGCATATAATTGATCAGATACTATTTTCAGCTCTGGCACTTTTTCAGGCACAGTTTCATCTGTATAAAAAGGATATATAAGTTCTTCTACCTCTTTTACTCCCTGTGTTTTTAATGAGATTTCAGGTTCATAGAGCACAGGAGGAATTTTCGCTAAAGGATACCGTCCACTTGGAATCGTTCTTGGAGACACATATCTACATTTGTATCCATTTTTTATAAATACTAAACTCGGTCGTATGGTTTTACCTTGTAAGTGTTCTGGAATAATCCCTAATACCACCACAAATCGATACTCACTTTTAGCAATATTATTTGCAAATAATGCATCTCTATACATTGGTTTCAATAATACGCCATCATAAATTGGAGAAGCATCTAATTGAGTGGGATCATCACAAGCAAATTGTTCTTTATTGATTAAATCTACAGCAATACCGTCTTTAGCATCTGTAAGAATTTGTTTTACTTTAGAGACACTGTGATAACTAAGAATGACTTTATTACCTTCTATTTGAACGGCATTCCCCATATTAGTAACAATATTTTGAAAGCCATTAAATAAAGAACTACAATCCCCATCGAAAGTTTGTATTCCAAAAGCATTTTCAGATAATTGTCCAGGAATTTTATATCCTTTACGTCCAAAAACATGGGTTGCATATACCCGTTTTGACTTTGGATCATAAGTAAAAGCAAGATCTCCATAATCATATTCGGAAGAAATCATGTTTTTATAATGCCCAGGAGAGTTTTTCCAAGCTCTAAAAATATCTACCGCTATTTTCTTTAGGGTTAATGTATTAATAGCCGTTCGGATAGGTTTTGTATATAATATATTCTCCCCTACTGCTATGTAAATATCACTATACTGCGTTACACGATCACGAGGAGTTGCATACGTGTCTTTTCCATATTCATTATGAGATAGACGTTGCGTCCTCACCATATAATCAGAATGTAATTGTGCTGCCTTCTTAAGATCTATATTTCTTCCTATAGGTTGCTTCCCTTTACTTTTTCTGAGTTTATTAACCTTTTCAGTAATAAGCTTTGCTAACTCTTCTTTTTGAGACGGATTTAATTGAGCTTTTGCTACAAGAGAAAAACAACTCACCAAAACAATTAAAAATAGTTTTCTTATCATACTAGATAACATGTCAAATAATGAGCCATTTATAAGTTTTCTTCCCTTTTTTTTGAAAAAATATGAAATAATTTTCACTACGCAAAAAGATTGCGTATTACATTGAAATATTTGCCCTGTAATTAACAACAAAATACAAGAAGCAATGAAATTTAATGTATTTACAAAGACAAAAAAACAAGTAAGAAATTACGAAGGAGCAAAAGCATATAGACTAACTCCTAAAATGGAACTGTACACAGCTGTTGTTAATTCTACCTTAGAAAAAACAACTTATGAAAAAGGACAGGATAGATTAGAACGAATCATTGATTTGGTTCAGAAAAACGACCCTTACTTTGTAGCACAACTAGCGGTTTATGCTCGTCAAAAAATGTACTTACGATCTATTCCTATTGTATTGGCAGTAGAGTTATCAAAAATACATAGCGGTGATAATCTAGTAAGTAGAACAGTAAATGGTGTTATCCAACGTGCTGATGAAATCACAGAATTACTTTCATACTACCAAGTAGCAAATCAAAGAACGGGCACTAAAAAGCTGAATAAGCTTTCTAAGCAAGTTCAAAAAGGTATCGTGATGGCTTTAAATAAGTTTGATGCTTACCAATTTGCAAAGTATAATAGACAAACAGAAGTGACTTTTAAAGATGCGATCTTCTTAACACACCCAAAAGCAAAAGACGATGCGCAACAAGCAATTTTTAATCAAGTGATTCAAGATACGCTAGAGACTCCTTATACATGGGAAGTAGAGCTATCGAGAGTAGGACAACAGTCCTTTAAAAATACGCAGGAAAAGCAAAAAGCGTTTACAGCAGTATGGGAAGCCTTGATTGATAGCAAAAAGCTAGGGTATATGGCTTTAATGCGTAACCTGAGAAATATTTTAGAAGCAGATGTAAGTGCTGTGCATATAAGCAAAATAGCAGATACGCTTACAGATCCATACAACGTAAAAAGATCAAAACAATTTCCTTTTCGTTTTATGGCAGCATATCAAGAATTAATGAGCATTAAGTCTTCATATACACCATATATGTTAGAAGCACTAGAAACAGCAATTAAAGTAAGTGTTGATAATATAAAAGGATTTGAACTAGACACTAAAGTTGTTATTGCTTGTGATGTATCTGGATCGATGATGCAATCTATTTCTAAAAATAGCAAGATTCAAGCCTATGATATTGGTCTTGTATTGGGAATGCTATTACAACACAAAAGTGAAAATATCATTACAGGTCTTTTTGGAGATCGATGGAAGCGATATATTTTACCAAAAGGGGATGTATTATCCAATGTGATGAAGCTCAAAAAGATTGAAGGTGAAGTTGGTTATGCTACAAATGGTTATAAAGTAATTCAAGATTTGAATACAAAAAAACGAATTGTAGATAAAGTGATGATTTTTACCGATTGCCAATTATGGAATAGCGGTCATTACAATTCAGATACGCATATCGCAACTGAATGGAAGCAATACAAACGTATCGCGCCTAATGCCAAACTATACATTTTTGATCTAATGGGATACAAAAATGCACCACTTAACATCACACATGATGATGTACATTTAATAGGAGGTTGGAGTGATAAAATTTTTGAAGTGCTAGACGCAATTGAAAATGGAGCTTCAGCAATCCAACATATACAGGAGCAATCCTTATAATAATGATAAGCTCACATCTAAAATGGGTGTGAGCTTTTACAAAAGTTCTTTGAAAATGAAGTAAGTTAAACTTTCACATTGAAGCGAAAATTGATGATTTTGCTTCCAGATGAAGTATTTTTTGAACAGCATAGCAGCGCTACGATGTAAGAAAAAAACGAAATATGGGAGTAAAAAGGCATTTTTTAGCCAATAGGGAAAGCTTAAATTACTTCAATACAAATATTGAAAAAACAAGTGCCGTAAAAAAAGGTTACTTCGTAACTATAACGGTCCTAAGGTAGCGTAACACAGGCGACTGTGCTAGCGAAGTCGGGTTAAAAACCGACATGGTGAAAAGTATGTTTCATGCATACGTAAGTCTCTCTGAGATGTCAAATCACCGGTTCACTGTCCTACGGGATAAGAACGGCGCTCTTTCAAGAGCATCTCCTTTTTTGCTTTTTGCCTTGTTTTCTTTACAATAAAAATAAATAAGTGCCGTAGATATGAGTTACTTCGAACTTGAAAAACGTGTGGGTTCGAGTCCCACCATAGTTTTCCGAATAATAGTACCGAAAACTATGTAGCTTAATTAATTGGTAGAGCATGCAATCTCTCATATTGCTTTTTCGCCTTGTTTATTTTAAAATCTATAAAGTAAGTGTCGTAGATAAGTATTACTTCGTTTCATCTAATATCAGGGTCGTAGGTTCGAATCCTACCTTCCTTACTAAAAAACATACTATTTTGGGGAAGTAGCTCAGCTGGATAGAGCATGATACCTAACACACTTCTCGCTAGTAACCTTACTTTATTAATACACATATTTAGTAATGACAAGTGCCGTAAATTAAAGATACTTCGCACTTCTAATGCCGTGGTTGTGGGTTCGAGTCCCATCACTCTCACTATAAAGAATAACACACAAATGAGAGTGTAGCTCAAGATGGATAGAGCACGTAAAACTACTTTGATTGCCTTTTGCCTTGTTTCTTACTATTAAAAATAAGAGTGCCGTAAAAAAATGTTACTTCGAACTACACACGAGAAAGTTGGTGCAACTCCAGCACTCAGCAATGAGGCCTATTTAGTGAGGGCTCGTAAGAAAACATTTTTTGAATGTTGCCTCTTTTAATTCTAAAATAATAAAAAAGTAAGCGCCGTAGATTAAAGTTACTTCGCACTCAGGATGCCGTGGTTGTGGGTTCGAGTCCCACCACTCCTTCTAAAACAAAATAACAAGAAAAGGAGTGTAGCTCAAAGAGGTAGAGCACGATTATAATTTCTTTTATCGTTTATTGCCTTACTTTCATTTAATATAGACTCAAAAAAAGAGTGTCGTCATAAAGTGTTACTTCGTCTTTTAACGGTTACAAAAATGCATTTTATATATATTACCTCTTTTCAAAAAGAATGTGTCGTTAGTATAATCATACTTCGTTCATAGGCTGATTTTGTTCGGGTTCGAATCCCGCATAAGGATTATATGATCGTTACCATTCTTAATATTATAAAAAAACAGTAATGCCGTCGTAATGACATACTTCGCACCCAAAAAAAAGGGGAGGTTTAGTTTACAAACTAACTGGGTTCGATTCCCAGCTGACGAAGCCCCGAATGTTTATTTAGTTATTACAATTTTGCTTACTGTTTTTTAATGTATACGCTTTCGCGAAATCGAGCTTGCGAGATTCACGACCGTAGGGAGAGCAAAGCGTTAAAGCGTATAAAACAAATATAAAGTGCCGTAAAATAGTCATACTTCGGCTAGAGCGCTCATTTTATTATGAGAGGCGTGGGTTCAACTCCTACCCCTATATATAGGGTAGCTCAGGATATATATTGACTATTTGTCTTTTTGCCTTTATTTTTTATACTTTTACGATGTGCATTACCGCACTCGTTCTTTGAAAAAAACCATACTCCATAGTTTTTGAATTATATCAGCTATAATCTGGTATTCAAGTTTAATTTAAATACTATAAAAATGAATTGGAAAATTCAAAAGCTATTGAATGGAGAGACCATTGTCTCTAAAGAACCCGGTAATTCTATGTTACCTATCTTAAAATCAAAACAACCCGTTGTTCTTCAACCCGTCACTTGGGAAGATTGCGAACCAGGAGATATTGTGTTTTGTAAAGTAAGAGGCAACTGTTTTACACACCTTGTCAAAGGGAAAAATGTAAAACGAGGATTACAGATCGGTAACAACCGAGGTCACATTAACGGATGGACCAAAAATGTATATGGCAAAGTAATAGAGATATTACCTGTGTCATAAGTGTAGCGCTCAATGGCGCTTTTTTTATGTCTTTATTTTTCCTACGCAAAACCATTGCGTAATCTAGTTTCACCTTTGAAAAATAACTGAGAAATTAAAGGTATGAAATCAGAACTCTCTCTTTCCATTGAACATCTTTATAACGTATTTGGAACGTATCATTTTGATGCTTCAGAATTTAAAAGTCATAGCTGTCCTTGCTGTTATGATAGAAAAGTAGGCGTTCTTGCTACAACACCTTTACACGCATTAACCAGTGATGACCTTGAATGTTATCAAATTTCTTCTATTTATACGATAGGAACCATTGCACATTACAAACATTTTTTACCGCGTATCCTAGAATTAATAGCACAACCTAATAATGATCTTATCTCTAATTTTTTAATTTCAGACAAACTAACCTATGCCGAATGGGAAACATGGCCTGAAGAAGAAATTAAAGCAATCGATCTTTTTTTTGAAGCCTTATCTGAAAGTTTTATACATCTTGAGACAGTATCAGATTATTATTTTAGTGATCTGTTACAACTTTTAAATCGATATAGCGTTTTTACCAAATTTATAAATAGTTGGTTTGCATCTATCTCTTCTAAAAACTATTCATATATCGTATCTGGTGTGTTATACGGATTTCCTTTTAAGGTAAATGATAACCAATATCAACTAATTACAAATCATTTATTTTCAAAAAATACATTAGATACATTACAAGATATATACTTCAAAACCACAGATATTGTCGAAGCAAATTTGATCTCTATCACCTACACCATTTTAGAAAATAAACACCCTATTACATTTCATTAAATACAAGTATTCAATTAAAACGGCCTTCGAAAAATTGTCGTAAAATTTAATAAACTCGTTATTATATTTCATTAATTACTAACATGACTACATGGATGATCTCTTTTTCTCAAGTATAATAAGAATCTCTCGTTAAAAATTTTTGAAGCCTTGGAGAAAATTTAGAGAAATTCTTATGATTTTTCGCGCTAAGCGAAAAAATACCTAAGAAAAAGTGTCTTTTCTTTTGGTTCCGTTTTCTTTGGACAAGCAAAGAAAATGAACAAAGCCCCTAATTCTCTTTTTTAACAAGAATATTTTAACTACGCAAAAACCCTGCGTACTACCATTTCATATTTGTACTATAAATACATACAAATCATGAAAACAAGACTTACACATATAGAAAAAGAACGCGATGTCAATATATTATTTGCATGCGAATCAGGTAGTAGAGCATGGGGATTTGCCTCTCCAGACAGCGACTATGACGTACGGTTTTTATACACAAAACCGCTTCCCTGGTATCTCTCTATCTCAGACAAACGAGATACAATAGACATCATGGATGGCGACTTTGATGCCGTAGGATGGGAACTTCGTAAAAGTTTACTACTGCTTAAAAAGTCCAACGTCCCAGCAGTAGAACATCTCTTTTCTCCTATGATCTATAAAGGAAATGAAGGGGTGTTGACAGAACTACGTGGTATCGCAACAGACTGCTTCTCTCCTATTGCTTCCATGTTTCATTACCTCAGCATGAGTAAGAAATATGAAGAAAAAATAGTAGCAGACACAGTGAAGTTAAAGAGCCTTTTTTATGCCTTGCGCACCGCCATGGCAGGAAAATGGATTTTGGAATATGGGACTATGCCTCCTGTACGCTTTCGCGAAATGCTACCCTTAATCACAAACGATATCGCAGATGAGATAACACATCTCATGGACATAAAATCTAAAAATGCCGAAAGTTATATGCATAAAAGACCAGAATCTGTGTGCAACTTCATATCAGAAGTCATCGCAATCAATGATCGATATGCAAAAACACTTGCTAGCGGAAAACCAGGTACAGAACGTATCAATAGTTTTCTATACAAGTGCATCACTGAAAGCTAAAAAATCAGGCTGAACTTACTAGAGAGTTAGAGTTATTTAATGAGTAACCTCATACGTCATTCTGAATTTATTTCAGAATCTCAATAAAGTTGCTCAATGTTGATGAGAAACTGAAACAAGTTCAGTTTGACGAAACTCATCCCTCCTTCGGTAAAATCAGTCTGATAAAATACGGAATACAAGAAAAATGAAAACACAAACAGGGTATAAATACCATATAGAACAAGCCCTTATAAAAAACGATTGGAAAATTATTGAAGCAACCATTTGTAATGCCAATATCTGGGAGTCAGAATACTGGATTGTAACAGCAATCCATAATCCAGAAATCAATTTATATGTTAGTTTTAATAAAACATGGCAATACCAATTTTCAGAAGTAACGATCTCAGATATGAATGCTTCTGAATACACACGTATTACCTCAATATATTTATCTAAAGGAAGATTCAATAAAGGTTTACAAAAATGTATAACCGATCTTACTACCTTTAGAAATACCATAACCTATCAAAAAGTAATCTCATGAAAACAATAGCAGACCTTAAAGCATCTGGTTGCATCATTTTTGAATGCATTAGTGGCAGTAAGGCCTATGGACTGGACACAGCTACCTCGGATACCGATATCCGAGGGGTTTTCATTTTGCCTAAGGAACTATTTTATAGTATGGATTATGTGGAGCAAATTAATGATGCGACCAATGATGTGGTATATTATGAATTGCGGAAGTTCATCACTTTACTCTCAAAAAACAATCCTAATATTTTGGAGTTACTCAACATACCTGAAGATTGTATTTTGATTAAAGATCCCTTGTTTGATCGTATTAAAATGGACTATTTCTTGTCAAAATTGTGTAAAAACTCTTTTGCAAACTATGCCTATACACAAATCAAAAAAGCACGTGGACTCCATAAAAAAATAGTCAATCCCATGACTAAAGAGCGTAAAACGGTATTGGACTTTTGCTATGTAAGAAATGCTAAAGCATCTATTCCTTTAAACGAATATTTGGAGGAAAATAAATTACTAGAGACGCATTGTGGATTGGTGAACATTCCTCATATGAAAGATTGTTACAACCTCTTTTATGGAGCAAACAAAGGCTATCAAGGTGTTGCGAGAGCAAATGCTAATGAAGTATGTCTGAGTTCTGTAGAAAAAGAAGAAACCCCTATCGCCTTACTTTATTGTAATATAGATGGGTATGCCGCCTATTGTAAGAAATATAAAGAATACTGGGATTGGGTCGCCAAAAGAAATGAAGCCCGTTATGAAAATAATGTTGCGCATGGAAAGAATTATGATACCAAAAACATGATGCATACCTTTCGGTTATTACATATGGCCAAAGAGATTGCACAAGATGGAATGATCAATGTGCGAAGATCCGATCGTGAATTTTTATTAGGGATTAAAAAAGGGGTCTTTGAATATGATGATTTGGTTGCTAAAGCAGAAGTTTTAAAAGAGGAATTAGATGTATTATATGAGACTTCTGAGCTGATAGAAAAACCTCATAAAGCTCAAGTAAATGAATTGTTAATAATGATTAGAGATGAATTTTATGAAAGATGAACAACTTAGAATTATGTTCTTACATAATGAATTTAGAGATTCTGTTAAATTAATAAGATTAGGTTTTGCTGAAATTCAAAACATTAGTCTTGATAATAATTTCTATCATTTACCTCTACAACTTTTATCAAGCGGTATCGAACGTTTTCTAAAATGTTATATATGTTTAGGTTTTCATGGGGAAAACAACACATTTCCTGAATTGAAAATGCTAAAAAATCATGGACATGATATTCAAAAATTAAAAAAAACAATTACTGAAAAATACTTCTCAATAAGGCACTCTAATGATGAATATTTAAAAAAAGATAGAGACTTCATTAGTAATGACAAGAATTTAAATCAATTACTCTATTTATTATCAGAGTTCGGAAAATTTGCTCGTTATCATAATTTTGATATTGTAACTGGTCACTCTAAACCAAGTATCAATGTAGAAAAAGAATGGGAAGAATTTGAAACAAAATTATTAAAGGACGATAATACTTTATTCAAACATCTTAAAAAACTTTATAAAAAACCTAATGATGATGAAATGTATATTTCTATTAATATTAAAATAATAACTATACTAGAAAAATTTATTCGAGGATTAAGTAAACAATTTACGTTTGTAGATTTAGGAGAATTAGCAAAGCAATTTTCTCCAGAATTATTTGATTTTATGAGTATCGATGATAAAGACTTAGGGAAAACTAATTATAATTTATTACAAAAATAAAACTACGCAAAACCACTGCGTAACACTGTATAATATTTGCTCCAGTAAACACAAAGAATAGAAAAAATGATTACAGGAAAAACATTAATCGACTTAGGATTTAGATCTGGAAAATGGTTTCCAGAAGCGATTACACATATCAATGAAAATGGATTAGAAGGAGAAGCCATACTTGCCTATCTAGAGCAATATAAACTCCCTCCTATACAAGAATTACATGAAGTTGCCATCGATTATAAGATCAATATCAAAGCAGAAAATGAACTGGAAGAAGATAATGTAACATCTGTAATCAATACGATGAATACGCTTATGAAAACGCCAACGGTAGTAGATGGTGCAGTGATGCCAGATGCATGTCCGTCGGGACCTACAGGAACCATTCCAGTAGGTGGTGTGGTGGTGACCAAAAATGCCATCCATCCAGGAATGCATAGTGCAGATATCTGTTGTTCAGTAATGCTAACCGATTTTGGAAAAGCAGCTCCGAAAGAAGTATTAGATGCTGCACATGCGAGTACGCATTTTGGACCTGGAGGAAGAGATCGTAATGATCAATATAGATTTCCTAAGGAGTTATTAGACGCCTTTGAAGGCAACTTTATATTGAATGATAAACATATCATCAAAGCGGCTCGTGCCCATTTAGGAACACAAGGCGATGGGAATCACTTCTTATTTGTAGGAATCTCTGAACAAACAGGAAACACCATGATGATTACCCATCACGGATCAAGAGCACCGGGTGCCAAATTGTATAAAAAAGGGATGCAAATCGCCGAGCGTTTTAGAAAGATCTTATCACCAGATACCTTACGTCAAAATGCATGGATTCCTTTTGATACTGAAGAAGGTCAACAGTATTGGGAAGCCTTACAAGTGATGCGTGCATGGACGAAGCAAAACCATGAATGTATTCATGATGCGACCCTAGAAAAGCTAGGACTGGAAGCAGAAAACCGATTTTGGAACGAACATAACTTTGTTTTTAAAGATGGAGATTTGTTTTACCATGCCAAAGGAGCTACACCGCTTGACGCGAAATTTATGCCTGATATTACAGGACCGCGTTTAATTCCGTTAAACATGGCAGAACCTGTATTGATTGTGTCTGGCGAGACTACCACAAATAATCTTGGTTTTGCACCACATGGAGCCGGAAGAAATGTGAGCAGAACGTATCATAAAAAAACAAAAGCAACTATGACTAATGAAGCTGTTTTTGAAGAAGAAACAGCAGGTCTAGATGTACGTTTCTTTTCTAAAGAGATTGATGTTTCAGAACTACCAAGCGCCTATAAAAGCGCCAAAGCTGTGAGAGCACAAATGGATGAATTTGGTCTAGGTACTGTCATTGACGAAGTGATGCCATACGGATGTATCATGGCTGGTGATCATGATAAAAATGCACCTTGGAAAGTAAAAAGAAGAATGAAACAAGAAGCAATGAATAATTCTAATATTGTTAAATAGCAATATATCAATGAATATAATTAAAACCATACAAACAAGCATTCCGTTCCTTTCTGAAACATGGAAGGAACAGTATGCTCCTTTTTTGGAGGAGGAAGCTTTATACACTTTCGCGAAAGCGTTACACATTTATACACAGCAGGGAATCCCAAAAGAGTATGGGTTGCCGTATTTTAAAGAAGAAGTGACGCCAGATCCTGAGTTTGTATTGAAACATTTTAAACCCTTGTTTCAAGCAACAGACACGACCCCAGAACAATGGGCAAAGGCTATCGAAGCCACACCATTTGAGCATTTATTGGTCATCATGGGACAACGATGGACCTCGGCAAGTATAAAAGATATACATGCCCTTCCCCCTTCTGAAAAAACCTTATTAGAAAGTTGTTTTGCACCGTATAATGATCAAATTACGATGGTGACACGAGCATGGGAAAAACATATGGGACGCTCTTCAGATGCATTTTGGGGAATTGCAAAAGGAAATCCAACTCAGAAAGAAGAAACCATAAAAAAACAAATTACAGAGATGATCCAAACCCAAACTTGGTGGAATATCTTTTATCATTACAAGCATGAGCTTGTGTATGAAATTAGAGTTCCCAGTGGTCACGGTATTCGATGGAATAAAGAAGGCACACAACTCATTGGGTTTTTAGAGCCTTTTTTGTGAGTTAAAATATGAAACGATTATGAACGATTTTACAAAATACTCATTTACAGAAACTGAATGGAATAATTGCCTCAAAGTACTTCTCTTACTTAAGGACGATCCTTTTGACAATCCTGATAATCGACAGTTTGGTGCCTTAATTGCAAAAATTCAGAAACAAGCCAAAAAAATTAGACGTAAAGAAAGTTATTCTCAAAAGAAACAACGTGACTTAGATATTATAAATGACTCTGTTATTTCACAAAATGCTTTGCAAAACACTACTACCTATAGTGTTCATAATGCCCCTATGATATGTATTGAAGGAGAAAAGGCTTCGAATACATTTACAACACTAGAAATTCCCAAAAATTGCTATTGTTGTAATTGGAATTATATCCAAGCGCATTTCTTTTACAATAGATTATGTCCCATATGTGCTGAGAATAATTATGAAAACAGGTTTAAAACTATTGATTTATCTGGACGACATGTGATTCTCACGGGAGGTCGTGTAAAAATAGGATATGCTACAGCCTTAAAATTGTTACGAAGCAACGCCATAGTGACGGTAACAACACGTTTTCCAGGATTGGCTTTGGCTCAATTTAAGAAGGAGAAAGATTATCACACATGGAAAGAAAATCTCACGTTATATGGTTTGGATTTACGAAATCTAAAGGCGGTAGAAACGTTTGTTGAGGATTATAAACAAAAACACGATTCGTTAGATATTCTCATTAATAATGCGGCGCAAACCATCAAATATACAGACTCATATTATAGCCCGTTAATCGCTGAGGAGAAGAAGCAATTAGCCCTTTTAGAAGACACAAAATGGGGAACGCCAAACTGCACTCCCATTACAGGCCATACGCTATTAGAAAATGATGCGCATCAAGAGTTTGTTTCTTTAAATCGATTTGGACAACCTATAGATAACCGCACAAAGACAAGTTGGAATGCTACACTGGAAGAAGTGGGAATGGTGGAGCTTTTGGAGGTAAATCTGATCAATCAGATTTCTCCGTATTTTTTGATTAAAGAACTAACGCCTCTTTTAAAAGCGTCTACATTTGACAAGAAGTTTATTATCAATGTGACCTCATCAGAGGGGATATTTAGTTATAGCAATAAAACGATCTATCATCCACATACCAATATGACCAAGGCTTCTTTAAATATGCTTACACGCACTTCGGGTAAGGAATATGAAACCTACGGTATTTATATGAATGCGGTAGATGTAGGATGGGTCTCTACGGGTGCTAAAGAAGCATTGCGTAAAAAACAATTTGAAAAAGGATATATTCCTCCATTAGATCCTGTAGATGGTGCTGCACGAATTATGGTACCCATCATAGAAGGAATACAAAATATACATAATCCTGTAGGAGCATTATTAAAGAATTATAAAATAGTAAATTGGTAATGTGATATAAAAAAGCAAAGAACGGTAGTTCAATGGAAGAATATCTGCCTGTCACGCAGGGGGTTGTGAGTTCGAATCTCACCCGTTCTTTGTGATTTTATATAATGAAAATTCTTTATATGCTTTCGCGAAAGCATATACATTATATATAAATGCAAAGGATATTAGCTCAACTGGAAGAGCGCTCGGTTGCGATCAGAGAGGTATGAGTTCGAGTCTCATATATCCTTTGTTGTTTTTAGCAATACATTATGATATAAGCAACATATTATAAAAAAGCTCCATTATATCAATGGAACTTTTTTGATTTCTAAAAGCTTCCATTTCTTCTTCAGGATCATAAATAATTTCTCGAGATGTTCTTTTTAAATGATAATAAAAACATTTTAAAACTGTACTTGAAAGCTGATCGCCACTACTTCCCGTATTGATCACTAAAGGAGAATTTTCATTCCACATTGAAAAACTATTTCTTAAATCCAATCCTAAAGTAAAATGGAGATTAAATTCTTCAAAACTTTTAGAATTTAGAATTTCATTTTTTAAAGATTGCGGAATTATTTTTTCTAATATTTCTATAGCCTCCTTTAAATTTTTTGGCTGGCACTTTTCCATTTGATAGAACTATATAAATCAAATGTAAGCATCAATAGCTTTTAAAAAATAGCTTCAAAAATATTTTTTTTGCAAATCTCAATGTAAAGCGTACTTTTGAACCATCTTTTAAAACAAAAGAAATGAAAACGATTTTTAACAACAGAAACATCATTGCATGTAACGGCGCTATCAGGACTGTGTACCTAGGTAGTGTAAGAATCGTATCCTAAACTGAAAATTCTATATTTATATATGAGGCTTTCTTTTAGGAAGCCTTTTTTTATACTACCTATTTTACCAGACAATTAAAAACAATAGGGGCTACATCACGTAGCCTAGTATAAAAACATATATCTCATGTGCATCTTAAAATTTATAGTAAAAAGTACATTCCGAAAACTTCGGGAGAGATAGCCTATTGTATAAAAACAACTGCTAAGCCTCTCCTATCGAGAGGCTTTTTTTATGCACAACAAATTAATTATTAAAAAGATGAAAAAATATAGAAAACTTAGAAATATAGGAATCATAGCTCATGTAGATGCTGGAAAAACAACCACGACAGAACGCATGTTATATTATACAGGAACGATACACAAACCTGGAAATATAGATGATGGTAATACCGTAACCGATAGTGATCCTCAAGAAGCGACAAGAGGTATTACAATATCGTCTTCGGCGATTTCTGCAAATTGGGCATATCAAGAACATGAATATCAAATAAATATTATTGATACACCTGGACATATTGATTTTGCTATTGAAGTAGAACGTTCATTACGTATTCTGGATGGAGCAGTTGCTTTATTTTGCGCTGCATCTGGTGTCGAGCCACAATCAGAAACAGTTTGGAGTCAGTCGGATCGTTATCAGATTCCTAAAATCTGTTTTATCAATAAAATGGATCGCATAGGTGCCGACTTTTATAAGGTAGTACAAGATATCGAGCGTGAGTTTAATGTCACCACCTTAGTCACTCAACTTCCTATTGGAGATGGAGATGATTTTGAAGGAGTCATAGACCTCATTAAAGAAAAAGCTTTGTATTGGAATGCAAACGACCTTGGGCATACTTGGGAAGAAAAAAATATTCCTGAGGGATATCTTTCTAGTGTGAAAGAATGGAGAACAACCTTGCTTGAAACCATAGCGAGTCATGATGAATCTATTCTAGAACAGTATTTGGATGGTGCAGCGATTTGCTCCTCTGAATTGTTAGAAAGCATACGTCGTATAACGATAGCACGTAAGGCTGTTCCTGTACTTTGTGGGTCGTCCTATAAATATATTGGAGTACAACCTTTATTAAATGCAGTTGCTCAATTTTTACCTGCGCCACAAGATTTGGAATATGTAGAAGGAATAAATCTCATCACAAATGAGAAGGAACAAAGAGCACGATTGGAAAGTGAACAATTTACTGCTTTTATATTCAAAGTTGTTACAGATAAGTATGTAGGAAACCTCGCAATGGCAAGAATCTATTCTGGAAGTATTCCAGCTGGACAAACTATTATCAACTCAAAAACGGGCATAAAAAACCGTGTGAGTCGGATTTTAAAAGTCCATGCTGATACGTATACAGAATTGCAAGAAGCCAATGCTGGAGATATTGTTGCCTTTATAGGATTAAAAAATGTCAAAACGGGAGATACATTAACAATGATAAATGACCGCTTTGTACTAGAAACTATTGAAGTTTCTGATCCTGTAATTAGTATCGCTATTGAACCTAAATCCAAAAATGATGAAAAGCATTTTGGAACGGCTATCGCCAAAATACTTGATGAAGATCCTTCTTTAAAGATGTCGTATGATCCACAAACAGGGCAAACAATTCTTTTAGGAATGGGAGAGCTTCATTTAGATGTTCGTTTGGAGAAATTGCGATCCGATTTTGGAATTGCTATTAACAAAGGAAATCCTAAAGTCTCTTTCAGAGAGCTTTTAACAACAACCGTACAACATACGGAAACGCTTAAAAAGCAAAATGGAGGTAATGGTCAATTTGCGCAAATTATGTTTACCATAGGACCGCGATTAGACTCAGAAAAAGGATTGGATTTTGTAAGCGAAATCAAAGGAGGCACCATTACCAAGGAGTATATCCAATGTGTAAAAAAAGGGTTTACAGAAGCCATGAAAACTGGAGTCATTGCTGGGTATCCTATAGAGTCTATGCGTGTTGTTCTTCAAGATGGAAAAATGCACGAAGAAGATTCAAATGGATTGGATTTTGAAACGGTTGCTAGAATTGGTTTTAAACAAGCTGCCGTTTTAGCTAAACCGCAATTATTAGAACCTATCATGCAAGCAGAAATTGAGTGTCCTGAAGAATATTTAGGTAATATCACTTCAGACATTAATAAAAAGCGAGGTATGATTACCGAAATCCAGGATAACGGTATGAAACGAAAAGTTCGTGCTGAAGTTCCACTTTTGGAAACATTTGGATATATCTCAAATGTAAGAACCTTAACGAGTGGTCGAGGATCTGTTGCTTTAACACTTTTAAAGTATCAAAAAGTAACAGCAACCGTTCTTGATCAAGTCGTATCATAACTATAAAACGCCATGTATGTCATGGCGTTTTTTTACTTTTAAAAAATGACTACTAGAAACCGAGGAAAAGAAGGACGTGATGATCTCTTATTTGGAGACCCAAAAATGCAATACAACATAAAAGAAGCGGTAACCGATATCTCGTATTTACTATCCCGAGGGTTTTCTGAAAAATCATCGGTGCAATTGGTAGGCCATCGATATAGACTCAATGCACGTCAACAAAAAGCGGTTCAAGGGATGAGTGCCGCAACTAAGCAAGTAATCCATCGTAAAACAACTAGAGTTTTCATAAACCAATTGAAAGATCAAACACTTGTTATAGATGCATTTAATATCTTAATTATTTTAGAGAGTTTCTTTTCAGGCGCCTATGTATTTAAAGGCCTCGATGATTGTTATCGCGATGTCTCTAGTGTACACGGGACCTATAAACGTGTGCAGCAAACACAAGAAGTCCTTATTGCCGTGGGAGATTTTTTAAAGGAGGCGCAAGTCAAGGAAGTGATCTGGGTGTTTGATCAGCCTGTGAGTAATAGTGGCCGGATGAAAATGTTACTGGGTGAGCTTTCGCGAAAGCGTAATTATGCATGGCAATGTATTCTTGAGTATAACCCAGATAAGATACTTGCAGAAAGCACACATATAGTTGCCAGCTCTGATGCTTGGATTCTTGATAGAGCACAACGCTGGTTCAATCTTTCTGGAGCAATTATAGAAACATCTCAAACAGAGAAAACAGGCACTATTCTCCTTTCCAATTAGCATTTCTAAAAATCTACTGAAACTACTGATTGTCAGTGCTTTTATTTTACTTTTTACTTGCAAAATAACCTAGATTTGATCTACAAACAGTATAAAACCTAAGTTATGAAAACACGTAAAATATCTTTGATACTAGGAGTTGTTGCACTTATTTTAAGTAGTTGTGCCAGCCTCTATGATCATTACACTTACACAGAAACAATTGCTACAAAAATACAAGCGGTAAGTTTAGTAGAACAAAGTAACGAGTCTTACTCACTTCATGCATCGGAAGTGACTGCACTTAAAAATCAGTTGCAAAAAATGCTTGCCTATGAAGAAGGTAAAGCCAAAAATGATATCACTGTACGCATGTGGAGGGTTCTTAATAATGATGAGAAACTTATAAAAAGCTACCTCACTTTATGGGAAGAAAAAGGAACATTAAGTCCTGTATTTATAGGTGAAGCGAAACCTCAAATAGAAGAGGCCTTTGATATTCTAATCGCTTATGAAGAAAAAAAGGACAAAAAAACAGAAGCCACCATCATTGATTTTATTGACACCATAAAAAAGTAAGACCATGGATTTTGATATCATATTTAAAGAATTAAAAGAAGAAATTGCACAACTTGCCAAAGACAAGTTTAATGAGCAAAGTACTGCTATTGCTCAAGATATGCAGGAATACTTAGCACATTCTAAAGAGAAATTACAAAAATGGGCAAAGCTATTTAAAGCACAAAGTATAGATAAGGATGAATTAATCTGGTTACTTAAAAGTCAGAAAGACTTACTTGTATTAAAGTCTTTACAAAATATAGGCGTGAGTAGTATTAGTATTGGTCATTTTAAAAATAAGATTGTAGATACGGTACTTTCAAAAATTGTAGCACAAGTACAATCGTAAGATATAGCTGTGTCATATAAAAGAAAAGCGAACTCCTTTGAGTTCGCTTTTCTTTTATCTCTTATTAGCAACCAGTATCTTGATATTCTGTTGCGCCGTTTTGTGGACAAGGATCATCACACGATTGCGTAATGAATACCATAAAAGGACTCCCTGCAGGGAAAAAAGTACACGCACAACAATCTCCACCCGGAAAACCTGGAAAACCAAATCCTCCTTTTACAGATTTTTGATCGTTTTTACTTAACTCTTGAGCCCCAGTAATTCTTGAAATCTTTTTTAACATAATTAAATTATTTTGGATTAAATTAGAGTATATAGGTATAAAGTATATTCCTTAACTACAACATATACATCCCTATTTTAAAGAATCTAGTGAGACGATTTTTAACGTTTATTTTAAACTTTAGACAAGTATTATTGTTACCTTAATTTAAAAATTAAAGCAAATGAAAAAACTAAAAGAAAAGAAGCCTCTAAATACATTTGTAAAAAACACAATAGTAAACTCTCGTGTAATAGAAGGAGGAGCATTTAATCCCAGTCTAAGTATAGATAATATATTACAAGGTAAAGCAAGTGGTTAATATGTTAATGAAAAAATGTAAGTTATTACATTCAAACTTTAAATCAATTACAGAAACGTTATGATAGAATCATAGCGTTTTTTGTTTCTATTGGTTACGCTTTCGCGAAATCGAGTTTACGAGATTCATGACCAAAGGGAAAGTGAAACGTTAAAAAACATACAGATTTCTTGTAAAATATTGATTCCACACACGACAAAAACATAACTTCCTGATTATAAAGCAATCCAATGTGTTTTTAGAAGTAAGTTCGTTGGTCTTATAAATTTCTCTAATCATCGGCGTAAAAACACATCTCCCTCCTATTTTCCTACAAAAATAGTTGAATCCCCCTTTTTTTAAAGGGCATTTACCCCTTATAAATCAAGCAATTACGCCTACATTTTTATAATGAGTATGAGGTAATTTTAAACTCCCAAAAGTGATAATCACTCTTGATCCAAAATTACACACTAGACCTCATGATTTTTGAAACACTCCAAGTTATCAAGGAAGAAGTAAACTCCTATTTTGGAGGGAGTATTGTTTCTTTAGAAAATATCGCTGCCATCGAAGCTGAGCCAGGAGGCGGTGGAGGAGGCGGTGGAGGAGGCGGTGACAGCAGTGATGTTGTACTATCACTCATCAACTTACAAGAAGAGTTTACCCTGAAGAATATACCTAATCATTATATCAATAATACAGAGGTAAACTATCGCAATCCAAAAGTCAATTTAAACCTATACATCCTCTTTAGTAGTACAAATACACTTTATGAAGAAGCCTTAAAAAACCTTACCAAGGTGGTAGAGTTTTTTCAAGGAAAAAAAGTATTCACTCAGGACAACACCAATTTTGAACGTGTAGATGATATGGTGAATGTAGGAGATTTCAGATTTATAACAGATCTCTACACACCCACATTTGAAGAACTCAATTTTATATGGGGTACGCTTGGAGGTAAACAGTATCCTTCTGTGATCTATAAAGTCACCTTACTAGAAATAGAAAGAGATGTTGTGTCTAATAGAGGTACTGTAGTTTCAGGACTAAACAGCGGCTTAAAAAATAAATAATCATGTTTTATAAAGCACTTTTTAATATCAATATTCATCACGGTTATTTTCTAGATAGCGGAGATCAAAAGTTTCTTCCTATTGATGAAGATGATGAGGAATTAAG
Source organism: Dokdonia pacifica (assembly GCF_900188275.1). GTDB lineage: Bacteria > Bacteroidota > Bacteroidia > Flavobacteriales > Flavobacteriaceae > Dokdonia > Dokdonia pacifica. Next base: position 1,518,687 of record NZ_FZNY01000001.1, on the reverse strand, counting down.
TGATATCGAAAAAGAAAAAGCATTGATACCCTATTCCATAAACGAGTATCTAAAGATAATTCCAAGTAAAACAACGCAAGACCTATGTAAGAATCATCGTATGCTATTACGACCTCATAAGCAAGGATTTAGACTTTTAATTGAAACAGAAGAAGGTGAAGAAGAAGGAAGATATAGTCCTATCATTCCTTTAGATGATACCGCAGTCTTAACTTTTGAAATATGTGCCACCGACGCTTACTTTAATAACTATACGGATATCGTAGATATTTCTAAAAATAGAATGTATTTATTTTCCAATACAGTACCTGAAGATCAAATCAGTGCTTTTGAAAATATCTTTGATGAGAATGGAGGTGTTGTAGATAAGCGTTTCTTATTAAAAGCACAAGCTACAAGAGACTTATTAAGAGACATTGCTGCAGAAGATGATTTTACACAACCCACAGTAGCCGATCAATTTTCTATACCACATATAATAGATCTTATAGAAGCAGATGAGGAATTAACTGATGAACAAAAAACAAATCAAGTTAAAAAAGTACTTAATGCACTCATTCAAGAGAAAAAGAAACAAGGGATTATAGGATATCTACGCCTATCAGCAAAAGGAGATGATGACAATCACCTTCTAGAATATGATGAAACCGATCCTGATGACATACAACAGTACACCTTAGAAATACTTCCTGAGTTTACCCTAAGTTTTATAAATAAAAAAACCTTCTGGAGGTACATCAGCACCTCAGACAATGCAATTCTTACTACCAATAGCACAAAATGGTCAGCAAGAAACGGTTTTATAGAAATTAAAACAGATGATTTTGATGCCGATGGTCTTGAACCAGAAGACACAGATCCTGAGAACTATTCCTTTCCAAACCCTACAGTAGCTACTGTAAAGAAAGAAGACGACGATTACTATTCTGAAATATTTATTTAAAACAAAAATTAAACAATTAAAATTATGACAACGTACAAAACACCGGGAGTCTACATAGAGGAGATTGTAAAGTTTCCACCATCGGTAGCTCAAGTTGAAACGGCAATTCCTGCTTTTATAGGTTATACGGAAAAGGCAACCAATAAAGTAACAGGAGACTTAAAAGGTCTGCCTACTCGCATTACTTCTATGCTAGAGTATGAAACCTTTTTTGGAGGTGCCAGACCAGAAAAAACAATTAAGGTAAACGTAACAGATGTACTTGTAGATGATACAAGACAACGTTCTATTGTAGTAGATCAACCTACAGATCGTGAACCATTCTTAATGTATTACTCTATGCAACTATATTTTGCAAATGGAGGAGGCCCATGTTATATCGTTTCTGTAGGACGTTATGGTAGTGATTTGGATAGTGCAGATAGCCCAGTTACTTCTATCAATAACTCCGATGATTTTAATACAGGATTAGCAGCTATTAGAAAAGTAGATGAACCTACATTAATTCTTTTTCCAGATGCAACAGCTTTAAGTACAGATACAGAATTTTACACGCTGTATAATGAAGCCTTAAAACAATGTAAAGAGTTACAGGATAGATTTACAATTATTGATACAAGAGGCTATGATGCAGATAGTCCTACGGATGCTAATATTCAAAACTTAAGAGATGAAATTAGTGCGGAAAAAGATTTCTTAAAATATGGAGCTGCTTATTATCCATACTTAAAAACTACCTTAAACTTCATCTTTAATAATGAAGATATTGTCATTAATCATACTGATAAAGGTGATCCTCAAGCAAAAGTAGTTATCACAGCCAATATTAATAGTATTGACACAGATATCCCTTCAGCAATTGAGAGTGTTACCGATAAAGCTGTTGCAGATTTAGATGGTTCTTTAGCTGCTGTTGCAAATTATCTATATAGTATCAATTCTGGAAACGAAGGACTTAATTTAGATGAAAGAGGTGGCGAAGGTAAAGATTACTCAGGAGCTAGACCATTAACATTACATAGTAGACTTACTACTTTATTGACAGATTTAGGGGCTTTAATTGATGTTAAGAAAAACATCAATATTGAAGCAAATGCTGCTATTTCTTCACTTTCTGATGAACTAGGCGCTGCTGCCGATGTAGCCGATATTCAGGCACAACTAGACGCTTTTAATTTACTTTTTGAAGATACAGACACTATAGAACCTGTGTATACTGAACTCACTAAGCTAACTACCAATCTAAAGAAGTTTATAGACGAGGGTAATCTAACCAAGGTAACCAATGTTACAGAAAATAATACATCAAACATTGTAGCTGAAATCACCAAGTTAATCACCGTAGATATGGCAGCTGCTGCACCAGCAGAAATCACGCCTATTCAAAGTACAGATGCAACCATTTTTGATGGAATTTCAGCAGCATGGGCATTAGTAAGAGATGCTATTCTTGACGAAGCAGCAGTAGGCGATCAGAATATCAACTTAGATACCAATAATGGTGAATTACACGGTAGAAGTCTAGCTTCACTAGAAGTATCTGATAACGAAGCATACAATCAAATTTTAACTGAGATTGGAAACTTACCATTAGAATTACCTCCAAGTAGTGCAATGGCTGGAATTTATGCTAGAGTAGATGCAGATAGAGGCGTTTGGAAAGCACCAGCAAATGTAAGCTTAAGCTATGTTATAGAACCTACGGTTCAGGTATCACATGACGATCAAAGAGATCTTAATGTAGATGTAAATGCTGGTAAATCTATAAACGCCATAAGAGCATTTGTAGGAAAAGGGAACCTTGTATGGGGTGCTAGAACTCTTGCAGGTAATGATAATGAATGGCGCTATATCTCAGTAAGACGTTTCTTTAATATGGCTGAAGAGTCTATTAAAAAAGCAACCGAACAATTTGTTTTTGAACCTAATGATAAAAATACTTGGGTACGTGTAAAAGCAATGATAGATAACTTCTTAACACAACAGTGGAGAGCAGGAGCACTTGCTGGACCTACACCTGATAAGGCATTTTATGTAAGTGTTGGATTAGGAGAGACAATGACCGCGCAAGATATTCTAGAAGGGAATATGATTATTGAAATTGGAATGGCCGTAGTACGACCAGCAGAATTCATTATCCTGAAATTCTCTCACAAAATGCAAGAAGCTTAATTAATCACAAATAATTTAAAAACAAAATATCATGGCAACATATCCATTACCAAAGTTTCATTTTAAAGTAACTTTTGGAGACTCAGAGTTTAATTGTACAGAAGTATCTGGATTAGATTTTGAGCGCGAAATGATCGAGTATAGAGCAGGTGCAGACAATGTGTACTATAAAACAAGACAACCTGGCCTAGAGAAATATAGCAATATCACTATAAAAAGAGGAACATTTGCAGATAAGAGTAAAGAGTTCTATAGCCAGTGGGTGAAAACGGTATACTTCCAAGAAGGAGAAGAAGAATACCGTGGTGATCTTACCATTAGTATGCTAGACGAAAAACACGAACCTGTAATTACGTGGAAAGCAGAAAACGCTTATATCACAAAAATTCAGTCTACAGACTTAAAAGCCGATGGAAATGAAATCGCAATTGAGACTGCAGAGTTTGTTCATGAAAAATTAGCGCTGGTATAATATGGCAACCTATTATCCACCTATAGGATTTCATTTTAAAGTCGAGTTCTCTGGAATTTCGAACAAAGAAAATGATCACCAATTTCAATCGGTTTCTGGGCTTTCTGTAGATCTAGAAACCGAAGAGATTGCTGAAGGAGGAGAAAATAGATTCAAACATAAAATTCCAGTACGTACAAAGTATCCAAATTTAGTTCTTAAACGAGGATTACTTATAGACTCAGGTGTGATTGAATGGTGTAGAGATGCATTAGAAAAATATGTAATCAAACCTGTAGATATTACTGTGAGTTTACTGGATGAAAAGCACGAGCCTTTACAGTCATGGAAAATTGCACACGCATATCCTGTAAAATGGAATGTTGGCGATTTTAATGCTGAAGAGAATAAAATTGTCATCGAGACCTTAGAATTATCCTATAACTATTTCAACATCTTATAATATCATGCCCATAGAAATCAAAGAGCTCTATATCAAAATCAATGTAGATGATTCTAAAAACGCAAGTAGTGGATCAACTACAGAGGATTCGGCAGCAATTATTGCAGCATGTATAGAAGAAGTTATGGAAAAACTAAAGGATCAAAAAGAACGCTAAGAAATCATGAACGAAGGAAAGTTACAGAAGCTTGTTATACGTTGCTATAAAGACGAAAAATTTAATGAAGAGATCTCTAAGTATACTGCTTTATTAAATCCTGAAAAATATTCAGAATCCTTTAAAGCAGAATATAAAACAGATCAAGCGCAAGGTACTAGTAATAATGCACCTCAGTATACGAGGTCATTACCTTCAGAACTAGATTTAGAATTTCTTTTTGATAGAACAGGTGTTATTATTCATTATGGAGATGATCCAGAAGCTAGTTCGGATGATACGGTATACAAAGATCAAGGAAATGGCATTATTGAAGATATCGCAAATTTTAAAAAAACAGTATATGATTATAATGGTGAAAAACACAAACCGAATTACCTCACGGTAAGTTGGGGAGCTTTATTATACAAAGGAGTTCTTACAGAGTTATCTATAGAATACAAACTATTTAAACCAGATGGCACTCCTATTAGAGCGATAGCTAAAGCAAAGTTTATCTCTTTTGAAGATCACGAAAAAAGAACTTCAAAAGAAAATAATCAATCACCAGATTTAACACATTACCGTACTGTAAAAGCAGGCGATACCTTGTCTTTAATGACCCATCGAATTTATGGAGATCCAAAGTATTATCTAGAAATAGCCAAAGTAAACAACTTACATAATTTCAGAAAACTAACACCAGGTCAAGAATTGTTTTTTCCACCATTGACAAAAACATCATAAATGAACAATAGCGGCGTCATACAAACAGCACAAAGCCCAGATCTTGTCACATTCAAGATCTTAACAGAAGGACAGGAGCTTTCAAATATATACCAGGTAAAAAGCATCATGGTACAAAAGGAAGTAAATAGAATTCCTATGGCTAAAATTGTGCTGATAGACGGTGAGGCATCAGAAAGAGATTTTGCTTTAAGTAATGAAGATCTCTTGATTCCTGGAAAAAGCATTGAAATTACAGCTGGATATCACTCAGATGAAGAAACTATTTTCAAAGGAATTGTTATTAAGCATAATCTAAAAATTAGAGCCCAAAGAACACACCTTATTATTGAGTGTAAAGATGAGGCTGTAAAAATGACCATAGGCAAAAAAAGTACGTATTTCTATGAGAGTAAAGACAGTGAAATATTTGAAGAATTATTAGGGAATTACTCGCTTGATAAAGACGTAGAAGCGACAAATTATATGCATCCAGAGTTGGTGCAATACAACGCTTCCGATTGGGATTTTATGATTGCAAGAGCGCAAGCAAATGGAAAGCTTTGTTTCATAGATGATGGTAAAGTAACGATTGCTAAACCTGATATCGGACAATCTGAAATCGAAACCATTACTTATGGAGGATCTATGTTAGATTTTGATGCAGAGATAGATGCGAGACATCAAATCAAAAAAGTATCTTCTTATGGATGGAATCATGCAGATCAAGAACTCTTAGAAATAGATGGTACAGATCCTTCTGTCTCATTAAATGGCAATATTGCTGCCAGTGACTTGAATGCAATTATAGGATTAGAAACCATGGAGTTACGCCATGGAGGTGCTGTAACTGATACAGAACTACAAGATTGGGCAGATGGTAAATGGTTATTCCAACAGCTTGCTAAAATTCGTGGGCGCGTAAAATTTCAAGGAATTGCATCTGTAAAACCTAATACCATTCTAAAATTAGAAGGTGTCGGTGAACGATTTAATGGAAATGCATACATCACCGGTGTAAGTCATACGATATCGGATGGAAATTGGACTGTAAATGCACAATTTGGGTTACATCCAGAATGGTTTTCAGAAACGTTTGATATCAATGCACAACCTGCTTCAGGGTTATTACCTGCCATTGCTGGTTTACAAGTAGGTGTGGTTTCTCAACTAGAAGAAGATCCCGATGGAGAAGAGCGCATTTTAGTACAAATCCCAATCATTAATCATGAAGAGCAAGGGATATGGTGTCGCGTCGCGTCGCTAGATGCTGGAGAAAACAGAGGTGCTTTTTTTAGACCAGAACTCGGAGATGAGGTGATTATAGGATTTATAAATGAAGACCCCAACGATGCTGTTGTTTTAGGGATGCTACATAGTAGTGCAAAACCCGCTCCATTTACAGCAAGTGATGATAATCATGAGAAAGGATTTGTCACTAGAAGTGAAATGAAAGTTGTTTTTGACGATGATAAAAAGTCAATTAATATTTCAACACCTGCGGGAAAACTAATCGCACTAGATGAAGATGCGGGCACTATTGTTATAGAAGATGACAACTCTAATGTAATTACTATAGATAGTAATGGAATTTCTATGGAGAGTGCAGGAGATATTGCAATAAAAGCCTCTGGAGATGTTACGATAGAAGGTACAAATGTAGGCATCACTGCCAATGCAGAGTTTAAAGCAGAGGGATCTGCTGGAGCCGAAGTCTCTACCAGTGCTATTGCTGTATTAAAAGGATCATTAGTACAAATAAATTAAGAAAATAATACGCCATTGTACGCTTTCGCGAAAGCGTATAAAGCATAAAAACAAAACGGCTAGAAGCTACGCTGATAGCAAAACACTTAATCACTATGGGAGCACCCGCTGCAAGAATAACAGATATGCATGTTTGTCCAATGGTTACTGGAACGGTACCACATGTAGGAGGGCCTATTCTTCCTGCTGGTGAACCTACCGTACTTATTGGAAACTTACCTGCCGCAAGAGTAGGTGACATGGCAACTTGTGTTGGACCTCCTGATAGTATTGTAGCGGGATCTTCATCGGTGCTTATAGGGGGAATGCCCGCAGCCAGATTAGGAGATTCTACAGCACACGGAGGAAGTATTGTATTAGGTGACGTAACCGTATTAATAGGATAAACAATGGATATTAAAAATTCGTTTTTAGGAACTGGATGGGCATTTCCGCCAGAGTTTGTAAAAGAACAAAAGCAAACAAAGATGATTTCTAATGAGGAAGACATCAAAAGTAGCTTACATATTTTACTAACAACACGACTAGGAGAACGTGTGATGTTTCCAGAATACGGTTGTAATCTGGAAGAACTATTGTTTGAGTCGCTTAATAGAACATTAATCACCTATACTGTAGACCTCATCAAAACAGCTATTCTATATCATGAACCTAGAATAGATGTACTTAAAATAGACATCTCAGAAACAGATCCATTAGAAGGAAAGCTCGTCATCGCTATAGATTATATAGTGAGAGCTACCAATTCAAGAACCAATGTAGTATTCCCATTCTATAAAGAAGAGGGAACTGATATATCATAAAGACAATGGGCAAGTGTAACGACATAGATAACGTATTAAAAAGAAATGGCACAGGTCAAGGTGAGCGATTTGTATCACAACTTGAGCCTTCTCATTTTGAACTGAACGATTTTGATATCGAAGATTGGTTACTGTTTACGTATAATTTTGCCAAACATGTCAATTATTTTGACACAGAAAATAGTGCTGCTATAAAAGGAGATTGGCAAGATTTTTTTAATTGTTTCGATTTTGAAGAAACCACCATTCCTTTTCGCGCAAGCAGAGCATACACACGACAAAAAGAACAGATTACAACTGCATTATCAAACTTCAAAGCGGCTGGTACATTAACGCCTCACCTTACCCTTTTTGTTTGTTTCTTACAGCTCTTAGAGCAATCCAAAAATAGATTTAATGGGCTCACCAAAAGGCATTTAGATTTCTATTACAAAAATATTTTACAGGTAGATAAACGTGCGGCAACACCAGATAATGTACACGTTATTTTTGAACTTGCTAAAAAAAGCACCGAAGAACAAATTGTTGTCACTACAGAATTAAATGGCAAACCAGATGCTAATGGTAATCCACGTATTTATACTACCGATGAGGAGCTTATAGCAAATCAAGCAAAAGTTGCTTCTTTAAAAACAGTGTATACAGATGTATCACTTCAAGAAATCAAAGCAAGTCCTAATGCAAAAACCTTAGATGGTTTTGAAGAGCCACTTCCTGAAGATGAGCCTTACTGGTTGCCTTTTGGATATACCTCTGAAGAAAAAAAGTATACGGAACTACCAGATGCCACTATTGGTTTTGCAGTGGCTTCTCCTCTACTCTTGTTACAGGAAGGAACAAGAACGGTACAAATCACTTTAAGTTTTGCACCAGAAACTATTGAAACTGGACATCGCCTTACTGATTTTAATACGGATATTCTAAAAAATGTGATCTCTATAAATGGTAGTGGTTCTGAAAAATGGGTGGATGGTATTGATCTTACAGAAGGAGAAGTTGAACAAGAAGTCATACAAGGAGAGACTATAGATCATCTTATACTTTCTTTTCAGTTAAATAAGGATATGCCAGCTATTATGCCTTATGATGATGTTTTTCTATTAGAAAAATACGACACTACATTTCCTGTCATTCGTTTTTTAATAGATACCTCAAAACAAGATGGCGTTTCTTTTCATCGTGCAACCTTAAACAGATCTCTAATAGCGATCAAGATATTTGTAGATGTTCAGGAAGCCTCAACGATTCATATAGAAAATGATAATGGGGTATTAAAAGCAAATAAGCCGTTCTTCCCATTTACGCCACAACCTATAAAAAATGCTAATTTTTATATTAATTATGAGGAAGCTTTCGCGAAAGCGTGGAATGAAATAACCGTTAATTTTTCTTGGAAGAATACACCCGAAAATGGATTTAATGATTGGTATGATGCTTACAAAAAAAATGCAATCCCTGGAGAAAGTGCAGAGGGTGTTATTGTAGAAAACGATGCGCATTTTACCGCTTTAAAAGAAATATTACATAAAGAAAATTGGATTCCTGATACTTCTGATACGCAAGTATTATTCACAAAAGAAGAAGATACTTCTGTTTACAATTGTGCTGTGCAAATAGGAAACACACAAGGTTTTGAGGTAGATAAAACGGGTCCTATACGCTTGCGCTTAAACACTTCTTTTTTACATGATTTGTTTCCTAAGTTGTATGCCTCATCATTAATAGGAAATACAACGAGTACTGTTGTATCTACAGAAGATAATACAACCATCACAACATCAACGACAGAAGGTAATATTCCTAATGCGCCTTATACACCTATTGCCGAAAACATTACTGTAAATTATAGTGCGGAAGAAACTAGAAGTATTCAATCACAAATAGTACCTATCAATGAGGTAACAACCGTACATCCTCTAAATACAAATGATGCACATACACAAGAACGTATTCAGCTGTTTCACATACATCCTTTTGGTCAATGTGAGGAGCATACATATTTAAAATTAAAAAGGTATCAAAAAGGAATAAGAGATGTTTATGACAAGTCTACTATTCATTCTTATTTAGTACCAAAATATTGTGATGGCGGAGAGTTATTTATTGGTCTTAAAGATGCACAAGCTCAACAAAATATAGCATTACTTGTTCAGGTATTGGAAGGGAGTGAAAATCCTCAGGTGACTTCTTTTGCTGAAAGAGAGGAAATACAATGGGCAGTATTATGCGATAATCAATGGAAGAGTCTTACTAATGATATTCTTTCCAATAGTACGGGTAATTTTTTAAGTTCTGGTATTGTAAAATTTGGACTTCCAAGACAAGCCACTCAAGATAACACACGTTTACCTGAGGGTTATATTTGGATACGTGCAAAAATGCATAGAGCCTATAATGCTATTTGTAAAGCAATTGATATTCATACACAGGCAGTACTTGCCACTTTTGAAGATCGCAATAATGAATTAGCACATCTTGATAAAGGATTAGCGGCTGAAACAATTAAAAAGTTAATTACTCGTATTCCTCAGGTAAAAGGGGTAAGTCAGCCATATACTTCTTTTAATGGGATTCCAGAAGAATCTGACACTCGATTCTATCGAAGAATTAGTGAGCGTCTAAGACACAAAAACAGAGCCATTACCTTATGGGATTATGAGCATTTAATTCTCCAAGAATTCCCAGAGGTATTTAAAGTAAAGTGTTTAAATCATACCTATATACAGGATGAAAATGATACTACTAAAGATAACTATATCGCTGCTGGACATGTAACCTTAGTAGTGATTCCTGATAGTGTCAATAAGAATGTGTTTGATATCTATCAGCCTCGCGTAAGTAAGGGGTTGATTAATAAAATTAAAGCTTTTATAAACCAACATAATACATCTCAAGTAACTGCCGATGTTATTAATCCTAGATATGAGGAGGTGGCTGTTACTTTAGAAGTTGAGTTCTTAAAGGGTTATGATGAGCGTTTTTATAGTAAGCAACTTGAAGAAGATATTATAAAATTTCTTTCGCCATGGGCTTTTGATACACATCAAGAAGTTGTCTTTGGAATTGATTTACACAGAAGTGTTTTAATTGATTATATCGAAAAACTCCCTTATGTAGATTATTTACAAAATGTAACTATACAAAAGGACACTGTTGTCATGGGGAACGTGGTAACACCCTCTAATCCTAGATCTATCTTGGTTTCTGCCAAATCACACAACATAAGCACTGTCTTGACTCCTTGTGGAGACAATAATGTACAAGAAAAACTAATATGTCAGTAACAAATACACATACCGCCATCCCAAAAAGCGTTGCCACAAATGACGACTTAGATTTTCATTATTTAAGAAAATTAGGGATCCAATATATTGAAGAGCTTGGAGGAAGCCTATGGACTGATTTTAATTCTCATGATCCTGGTATTACCATGCTTGAGATGTTATGCTATGCTATCACAGATTTAGGGATGCGTATTGATCTTCCTATTGAAAACTTATTAGCTTCAGATAAAGCTAATGAGCAATTATCTAATCAATTCTATAGAGCATCCGATATTTTCCCAACAAAAGCAATCACCGCAGTAGATTATAGAAAATTATTTATAGATATAGAAGGTGTTAGAAATTGTTGGTTACGCATTGCTAAAAGAACTGTATACGCCGATTGCAAAAATGATTGCTTATCATATACCGACACCATTTTTGAAGGGTTACCTATTGAGTTTCAAAGAGAATATGATTTAAAAGGGTTGTATACGCTTTTGGTTGATTTTGAAGATCTAGACGATACCCTTAGTGATGAAGAGAAAGAGGATAAAATTCAAGAAATAAAAGATACGATACTAGAAAAATATCATACTAATAGAAGTCTGTGTGAAGATCTTATAGAAATAAAAGAAGTTCCTGAAAAACCAATTTCTGTATGTGCAAGTGTTGAAGTAGAAACAGAAGCTGATGAAGAATTAATTCACGCTAAAATTTTAACAGCGATTACCAATTACTTTTCGACGACACTTCGTTTTTATTCTATAAAACAAATGCTGGATAAAGGATATACTCCTGATCAAATCTTTGATGGTCCTTTTTTATTAGATCATGGATTTATAGATCCTGAAGAATTAAAAGAGGCCGATCTCCGAAGTGAGGTTCGCTTATCTGATATCATGAAATTAATCATGAATATAGAAGGTGTTAAGCATATTAATGATATCTCTATAGGAAATTGTGGGTCTGGTGAAGAACAATTAAATGAATGGTTGATTTGCATCCCTGCAGATACAAAACCTATTTTGTGTAGTGATAGTGTTTTTAGTTACAACAAAGGAGTACTGCCATTAAACATTAATGAAACACAAGTTGACATTTATTTAGAGCAATTAAAAGAAGATGCTCAAATAGAAAATGAAGTTCCAGAAGATGAAAGAGATCTTACATTTCCTGAAAGCACATATCTCGCACCAGAAAGTTATACCACTATACAAAATGACTTCCCTGAAACCTATGGAATAGGGCAAGCAGGACTTTCTGCAATAGCAACAAACGAGAGAAAAGCGCAAGTAAAACAATTAAAAGGGTACCTCCTTTTCTTTGATAAAGTACTTGCCAGTTATTTTAAACATCTAGGTAATGTAAGAGAATTATTATCTATTAATGGGGGGCTTGACAAGACGTATTTCACGCAAGTGGTAGAAGATATTAAAGATTTTGAAGATCTCGTAAATGAGTATCCAATCATAAGTTCTGATGCAACTAATGAAGAGCTTACAAAAGTACTTTTTGGGCAACAAGATGATACCGTAGATCGTAGAAACAAAATTGTAGATCATTTGTTAGCACGCTTTGCCGAAAAATTTGGTGATTACACCTTTTTAATGAAAGCCTTGTTTGGCACAGCCACCAATGAGATTGTACTCACTAATAAAAAAGAATTTTTAAATGATTATATCGCTATAAGCTCAGAAAGAGGTAGTGCTTTTAATTATTACAAGCAACCAAAAAAGAAACTATGGAACACTGATAACATTTCAGGTTTTCAGAAAAGAGTTTCTCGTTTAGTTGGGATAAAAAACTATAATAGAAGAGTCCTAAGCTCTTCATTTGTGGATATCTATTCATTAGAAAATGCAGATCTGAAAACAGTTTTCAGATGGCGTATTAAAGACGAAAACAAAAATATAATTCTATCTGCGACTGAGGAATACAAAACTACTGCCGCTGCAAATAAAGAATTATATTTTGCTGTTCTACAAATTATACAGACTTCTGAAAAAGAAGTTCAAGAGGCTTGTGAAAATGGGATTGAAGATGAAACAACTATAGGGAATATACACATACATATATCTGATAGTGGCAAATACTCTTTTGATGTTGTTAATCTTGACCAACCTGAGAGCAGTAAAGATCATATTGTAGCAAAACAGTTTAAATATTATGATACTGCAGCAGCAATTAAAAAAGCCATTCTGGATATTATATCCTTTATGAAATTCAAGTTTACGGAAGAAGGTATTTTTCTTGTTGAACATATCTTATTACGACCTGAATTTCCAAAAGAAGAAGATGTTATAGAAGAAGGTGAAGTCTCAGAAGAAAGTGAAGTTGAGATTCCAGAAGAAGTTGAAGAAGTGAGTGAAGATCCAAAACCTCCCTTCCTTCCTATTTGTACAGATAATTGTGAAGATGATTGCGGCATTGATCCTTATTCATATCGTGTGAGTATTGTTATTCCTGGATATACCTATCGTTTTTCTAATCCTGATTTTAGAAACTATATGGAAAATATTATCAAGGAAGAGTTACCAGCGCATGTACTACCTAAAATTTGCTGGATAGGGCATCGTGACAGTGATTTAGATAATATCAAAGAACAGTATCTACAACAACTAAAAAACGAAGAGGTTTCTACTATAAAACAACTTGATGATCAAATAGTAGCGTTGCAAAACAAAATGCCTCCACCAGAAGATTTAGAAGCACAGATAGCGGCTTTAGAAGCACAAAAAATACAAGTGCCTATTCTCATTGAAGAAAGAAGATTAGAATACCTAGACAGTATTAAAGATCAGACCAATGATCTTGTAGAATTTGAAAAAAAATATAAAGCATACCTATTTGCAAAAACATCATTACGAGATAAACAACCTCTAGATGAGTTAAAAGGATTACTAAAAGCATTAGGAGATTTAAATACCATTTATCCTGTAGGACGTCTGCTAGACTGCGATGATGAAAGCGATGAATTAGAGGGTAAAATCATATTAGGACAAACGAATATAGGAACACTATAAAAAATATTAGGATGAACACAAAGCTAACTACCATAACGACACAGTATAGTAAATTTAGTGATAATCAAGTCCTGACAAAAGGGCAACTAAATCAATTTTTAGAATATTTTGAAGACCAAGATCACTTATCTAGGATAAGTTTAAGTGGCGTTGGAATTGTATGTGGTTTTGACATTACATATAATGGCTCTAAAAAAGAAATCTATATTACCAAAGGGTACGGCGTTACTACTGATGGTGATCTATTAGCACTTGTAGAACCTAAAAAACCTATTGAAGGGCAAGTGATATCTCCTGGTTTCCAACTTGTGCAAAATGCTTTCAAAACATATACACATTTCAGATCTTTTGATGATAGTAATGCGTTATATGCCCCTTTCATTAAAGAAGAAACTCAAATAGAACTTTTAGAGATTTTTCCAGAGGAGGATATAGATACTACGAATACTACATATACAAACTTAAATACTTTATCTAATGCCGAATTAAACGATAAAGTTGTCCTGCTATATTTAGAAAATTATCCTAAAAAAGGTGACTTATGTACTGCCTTAGATTGTGACAATCAAGGGATAGAACAAATAGCTAGATTACGCGTATTATTAGTATCTACTGATGACGCAAAATCAATTGCAGGACAAGATCCTATTTATAATGAACACGACTGGTATGAATACTATCTCGCTTTACCAGAAATAGCAGTGCGACGAGATATTCTTACGGATGAAAACACAAAAGAGTTTATCCGTTTAAAACAAAACTATTATAAACTCATCAAGGACAATGATACATTAGCTGATCTAAGTATTGGATTAGATGCTATTCTACAAAAATTTGGAAATAATACCATCTCATCCGATATCTCAGCTCTTTTTGATATAAGCCCTTCTGCTGTTCCTATTGACTTTCAATACAGATATGATGTATTAAAAGACTTAGTAGACACATACACAGAAATTAAAAACTTACTATTACATCTTAATGTGCACTGTTGTCCTTCTATTGGATCATTCCCAAAACACTTGTTATTAGGAAGACTAGTAGAAACCCAAACACATTATAAATCATTAAGACACCGCTTTTATAAATCTCCTATTATAGGTCACGAAGATACTAACCTTAAAAAGGTAAAAAGTTTATTAAACAGAGTACAACTTATTATAAAGAATTATTTAGAAACAGAAAAAGGGGAAGAAATAAAAATAACTCCTTCACGACTTCGAGGGCTTTTAAGTCATAAAACTATTCCATTTTACTATAATGTAACCAATGCATTTTTAAATAATTGGAGTTATGAAAAATATCAAAATTTCACTCAAACTTCAAACTTAAGTTATCATACTGCAAATCTTTCTACATCTCCTGTTGTCCGGAAACCACTTCTCCATGCAATAGACAATTATAACTTTTTGAGAATTGAAGGAATACAGGGGAAATCGTACAGAGACGCTTTAGATCAAGTTCTAATCTTAAAAAAAGAATATGGTTTAAATTTTGACGTAAAAGTCTTATCTGTAAATCCAACCATAGAAGATATTGATTTAGGAGAATATCGTTGTGAGTTTGAAGATCTCAATGTACTGCTTAAAGCATGGACAACAGAACAAGAATGTATACTAGCATCTATGGCTAACTTCTTTTCTGGGTTTACTACTGATAAAGTAGGAGATAACATACGGAAAATTGATTATACTCAAATCAAACAAGTCCCAAATGCTAATATTGAAATTAACCCTGACATCACCGCAGATGTACTTCCTAAAGGTAAGGTTAGCGTAGATTTTAATATTGATAAGCAGCCTATTTTATCGCGAAAAGACCAACTCCTTTTTGGAAAACAAACACGCAAACCTTATCAAAAAAATGTCATTGACGAAAGTATTATTGCAGAAGAAAAAACCATAGGACGTTATATGAAAGAGGCCTTTGAAGAAAACAAAAAAGGCTCTGCAAATGACATTAAAAATGCAGCAAAGTCAAAAATAGATGCATTGCTATCTACAGATGAATGGAATGCAAAACCAAACGTCCGTGACTTTATATACAATGATGTTATTGACCTGTTATCTGTAACGTATATTCTTTCTGAAAGAATACCGCAATCTATTTCTGAGATTGACACAGGTAATATTGATACCTATGAATTAACATTGGATGAGGTATGTCAACTTGTAAAACGTTTTAAGGTTACTTATCAAACCTTAGATTTAGAAGATACACTAAAAGATATTTTAGGACTTCTAATAAATCAACTTTCATTCGTGTGTTGTTCAGGAGAAAAATTAGCGATCCTTCTTGATGAAATAGAACAAAGAAAAGAAGAAATTTTAACGCAACTACAACTCTCTGAGTTTGTAAAAAAACATCCAGGGCTTAGACATTATGGAGGTGTACCAGAAGGGGGAACTTTTGTAATGGCATATTTAACAGGAAATGCAGAAGATAATGTAGCCTATGAACCTGTACGGTTGGAATTAGAATTCTTAGAACAACCAAAAGTGGACGAGGTCATTATCAACAGTCCTTTTCCTGACATTATAATTGATAAAAATAGTGATGATCGTATTATAAATAAGCGCCTTAAAACTCCATTTGATACGAATGGAGGTATTATCAAACTTTGGGACGATAGAATAAGCACACGATTTATATTTCTTGAAGAAATAACAAAAGTAACTCCAGTGCCTAGAAATGAGATTGTCATGATTGGGGATAGCATTGAAGAAACGGTCTATAATCTTGCAGAATTCTTCAACAACATATGGCGAGTAGCTGGCTTATCTAAAAAATGTAAAGCGATTCCTAAAGAAAATAGACTCTATATAGAGCTACTAGATCAAAATATTAGAAAAGAAGAGAATTTTATTCAATTCTTAAATCCCGCAATTATCAATACGAATGAAAGAATCTTTTTTGATGAAAACGAGATCATCACAAGAAACTTAACAACAAGAAATACAGTTATTGCTGATTTTGCATTACCGTATATGTGCTGTTCTGATTGTGCACCAGTGAATTTCATTATACCTAAAGAACCCGTTTCTTTAAGTCTCCCAACATCTTTTATCTGTTTAGACGATAGCACAACTCCTATTCCATTTACAGTTTCACCTCCAGATGGTGAAGTAAAAGCTGTTGTAGAAGGTGACATATCTGGAGGCGTTATCCAAAACGATGATGGCACCTATGCATTTGACGCTAATCAAATTCACTCTAGTTTAATTGGAACAGCCATTAGATTTACTGTAAATGACGAAGAAACTACAGCTGTTATTACTGTATATGAAAACCCACAACCTGTGGTTATCGTTTTAGAAGATGACTTCGTGTATAATGACGATAGAACTCGAGTAGAGGCATTTTTTGAAGTATCCGGAACGGGAATCAATACAACAAGTGTATTTGCTTGGAATTTTGGAGATAACACTCCTATTTCTTCAGTGAGACCAGGTTCTGATGGTATCGTAAGTCATATATATACATTACCGATTGCACCAGACAATACAGTATCTCCAACCTTAACTGTTACCAATGAGCTTTGTGCAAATGATGCAGATATAAATGATATTACATTCTTAGATCCTATTACAAGTTTAATTTTAGACGATTCAAATCCTTGTGTAGATCCAGAAAGTGATCAAGAAGAAGAAATATCATTTAATGTACAACCTCAAAATGCAGTAGTAACTGTAAATGGAGAAATAGAAGGAATACGTATTGATGGAAATAGTATATTAATAAATCCTCAAGAATTTACTGCATATGATACTGCAATTACATTTTCAGTAAATGACGAAGCTCAAACCACTCCTGAACTAGTGGTTACAAACAAAAATAACTTTGCAGATTTCACTTGTACTCCAGAAAACCCAACGGTGGCAGAAGGAACACCAAGTGTTTCTATTTCGTTTGTAGTTACAGGTCTAACAGATGAGCAGAAAGAAGATTTAGGGTTCAATTGGGATTTTGGAGATGGAGGAGTTTCTAGTGAAATTGATTTTACACATGAATATAACACTGCAAATTTAGAACCTGGCACGCATCCTTTTACAGTAGTGCTTTCCATAGAAGGAGGACCATGTAGTTTTGTGCAAATAACAAAAGAAATACAGATTACGATTACAGATGTAGACCATACACTTCAACTAGATCGAAATGAAGTATGTCTCGATCCAGAAGTAGGATTTATAGATGTAGGCTTTCAAGTAATTCCTCTTGCGCCTATGACTGTTGAAGGTGACATCCCAGGAATTGAGGTATTAACAGATACTATAAACATACAACATAACCTATTTGATGCCTATGGGCAAGATATACGATTTGTTATAGATGGTGAAGTCATAGAATCTGAGGTGCTTGTTGTAAGAGAACGACCTACCAATGCTGCTATAAATTGGTCACCAAACACTATTTCTGTAGAAAGAGGTACTACAACTGTTGAAGTTAATTTTTCTATAGACGGATTAACACCACAACAAGAAACTGAAGTAACCGCTGCTTGGGATTTTGGAGATGAAAACACCTCAATAGACCTAAATCCTTTACATAATTTTACAATACCAGCTAATCCAACTGGCCCGGTTTCTTTTGATATATCATTAATGCTGAATACTTCTTCTTGTGATCCTGTAGAGGTTACTACCCGAACGGTAACTATAGAAATTACAGAGCCAGATATTGAGTTTAATTTAAATGATAATGCCGTTTGTTTTGAAGAAGGAGGAAATGAGGTTGTAACTCAATATAATCTTTCTCCTGACACAACTATAGATGTACAAGGTAATAGTACTGGAATTTCAATTAATAGATCAACACGTACAATACGACTTACTTCAGCTTTCAATAGGTTTAATGAAACGATACGTTTTATTATAAATGGAGAGGTAAATACTTCAGAAACATTAATTGTTAGGAGAGAACTTGTGAATTTTGGTATAGACTGGTCTCCTAAAAATATTCAGTTAGTAGACGGACAAACTGAAATTACAATCACATTTACCGCAGTAAACTATGATGCTACTTTATATCCTGGTACAAATGTAGGATGGGAATTTGAAGGAGGAGAAAAAGGTAATGGACAAGGTGCTGAAGTAACATTTCAATTACCAACAGATAATCCTCAAGAACTTATTGATTTTTCTACAAATGGGATATTAATAATCTCTGGAGGTCTCTGTGATAATTTTATATCAGATAATACAGAAATCACGGTAACTTTCAATAATGAAGAACCAAAAAATTGTAATGAAAGAGTAGCTAATTCAATTTCAGATGATTATGACACCATAAAAAATGATCCTTCTTCAGAGAATCCTAATCATATCGTTAATGTAACAAAGGCATTATATGAAAGGGTCATGAATGATATTAATCTATATATAAATGGAGATAGAAATGACAAATTGAATGAGGCATTTTCACAGCACATTACGTTTACTTCTAATGGGCTATTACAAGAAGAAGCTGGCTCAGAGATATTTATATTTGCATCAAAGTACTTACGAGTACAAATTAGACTCCTAATACATATTCTCCATTGCCAAGATGATTTAAACGATCAAGATATAGCAAATCTAGATCCAGTTATGGATGTTGTTAAAACTGCACTAGGTTCACTTTCAAATACGGAATTTGATATAGGGGATCCTGATCCAAAAAAATTAGAAGGAACTTTAAGAGAATTCTTAATGCAATGTCTTAATAGTGATACGCTACCTAACTATACAAGAGTACGTATACAAGACTTTATAGACCTAATTGCACCTATATCATAATGATACTAGAACAAGAACATATCATAAACAAGGTTTTCCTTGAGATTGAGACCAACAGCACAACTGTAGCGTATGATCTCAAGGATCGCCTTGGAATGTTCTTAAAGGAAGATATTCTTCCCTATCTAGAAAATTATTTTAAAAGTATAGAGCAAAAACTTCCATCAGAAATTGTACAAATACCACAATTAAGACTGGATATCAAAGCGACAAATCACAATGATTTTAAAACTTTAAAAACAGATACAAAAGAAAAATTAGTTCAAAAAATTGATGCCATTTTAAAAGCACCTTCAAAAGCTACAGAAGAAGTACTGCTTATAAATACCCAAGAACACCATCAACGATCGTTACTTTTTTTTATTGAAAACGGATATACACCTTGGTGGAAATCTACAGGAGATTCATTGCAATTTACACATCAGGAAATTACAGAGATTGCTGCAAGTAGTTCTTTTGCAAACCAATACAAGAATTTACTTCACAAACCTATTTGTAAAAAACGCTCTATTCAACAGTTTACAGACCCAGAGTTACAAACAATACTGAAAGCTACCTTTAAAAACAGTGCTCAAACTAAAGTCCTACATGATGACATCATAAAGTCGTTCAGTTCTTTAAGCGAAATAGCTAGAGATTATATGTGGAGTGAACTCATCACTTATTTACAATCAAAAAATCTCACTGTTTTTATAGAAACGATTTCTTCGGTTGTTATAAAAAATACAGCGATTCAGGATAAAGATGTATACGCTTTCGCGAAAGCGGTCTTAGCCATGATACAACAGGCATTTAAAATTTCAAAACCTGATACCCTTACGATCTTACAAAGTGACGTAAAAAACACCTCTGAAACACACATATCACGAGTAGCACATCTCATACACACTTACAATGAGATAGGTCTTTCTGGGGAAGCATCAATAGTGTTACAACCAGTATTACAATTACAAAAATCGAACACTATAAAACCGAAAGAAATAGAAGAAAACACTGCAAATACTAATGAAAAATTTCCAAATGATAACGTCTTAACCAACCTCATAAAAGATAATGAACAAGTAATGTTTAAAGAAAATATAACTATTCAAAATGAGGCAGACAAAGAAGCATCATCAGAAGAAAATGATCTCAAATCACAAAAAGAAACACAGAGTATTACAGATATAAATGCAGATGTAGATGTAGACAATAAACCCAAAAAAGCATCACAACAAATCAATAAAACAGAAGACAATACAATAGCTGATTCTACACATATTTCAGGAGATAAAAAACGATTTGATAATCATCTTCAAAAAGAAGTATCAGAAAACAAAAACGAAGATGACAAAGAAATTACATCACTACCTCAAAAAGAAAACAAAAGCGAGTCCCTTACTATAGATACTTACATAAAAGAAATCACAACACAACGAGAAGAACTCGTATTTACAAATACAGGGACATACTATGTGCCTAATGCTGGGCTTATCATTTTACACCCTTATTTAAAACATTTTTTTAGGAATTGTGAAATCACAAATGACAATAATGAAATTATAAATAAGGAGTTAGCAATTCATGCATTACACTATCTAGCAACAAAAAAAGAGCAGCAATTAGAAAGTCAGATGCTATTTGAAAAATTTCTATGCGGTGTTCCTGTGAAAACACCCATTAGAAGACACATCCAATTATCAGATACTATTAAAGAGCAAGCAGAAGAATTGTTGACATCTGTGATTGAAAATTGGGGAGTACTTCATAATGCATCTACAGATTTATTACGTCACGAATTTTTACAAAGACAAGGTAAATTAAGTTTTAAAGAAGACAATCCTAAGATTGTTATAGAACGAAAAACACAAGACATTTTAGTAGATAAACTTCCATGGGGAATAGGCATTTGTAGATTCCCATGGCTTGATCATATGATATTTACTAATTGGTAATAAAAATATAAAACGCGGATTATGAGAAGGAGGCAATCAAAACTTCCACCAAACCAAGTTCTGGGTGGAGATTCATTTTTTAAACCAAAAGTCCAACCAAAATTGGCTATGGGAAGTCCTGGTGATAAGTATGAAGTAGAAGCAGATCATATGGCAGACAAAGTTGTCAATAAAACAGGATCTGGTGAGGCTGTACAAAAAATGGAAGGAGAAGAAGAAGTACAACAAAAACCACTTGCCGAAAGTGTGACTCCTTTAGTACAAAAAATGGAAGCTTCAGAAGAAGAAGCGCCTGTCCAGAAAATGGAGGAGGAAGAATCTGTGCAGATGATGGAAGAAGAAGAACCCGTTCAAAAAATGGAGGAGGAAGAACCTGTACAGATGATGGAAGAAGAAGAACCTGTACAGAAAATGGAGGAAGAGGAGCCTGTACAGATGATGGAAGAAGAAGAACCCGTACAGAAAATGGAGGAAGAGGAACCTGTTCAAAAAATGGAAGAAGAAGAACCCGTTCAAGCCATGGAGGAGGAAGAAGCTGTGCAAACAAAATGTGCAGAATGTGGACAAGAAAAAGAATCTGTACAAGCAAAATGTAGTGAGTGCGAAAAAAAGAAAATGTCAAAAAATGAAAATGAGGAATCTCCATTACAAAAAAGCAAATCCCAAAATTCCACACATTCAAAATTAGAAAGTTCCTTAAGAAAAGGAAGAGGTGGAAGAAAAATGGATCCTAGCACTTTATCTTCAATGGAATCAGGTTTCAATGCTGATTTTGGACATGTTAAAATTCATACAGATAGTGAATCTGTTCAAATGAATAAAGAAATAGGAGCACAAGCCTTTACGCATGGCAATGATATTTATTTCAATGAGGGAAAGTATAACCCAAATTCTAAAGACGGGAAGCATCTATTAGCTCATGAATTAACTCATACGATTCAGCAAAAAGGAATGGTTCAGAAAAAGGTCCAACTAAAAATAGGTGATGGCCATGATTTCCCTCCTGCTAGCCGATTTTCTAAAAATAAAGCTTTAGAAGCTACTTTTGATAATCACAGAACTATAACTAATGGAAACAAAGGAACCCATGTAAGAAGAATTCAAGAGGTATTAATAAAATTAGGGTATCCTTTACCTAATTTTGGGGTAGATGGTGATTTTGGATCAGAAACAAATAGAGCCGTTAGAGCATTTCAAACCGATGTAGGAATAACAGTAGATGGCATTGTAGGAACCAATACCATAGATTTTTTAGATAAAAGAGACCGAGGAGCAGAAGTAAATCCTCCTATAAGACCTGTAATTGCAAATGCTCCATTTAATGTGGCAAATGCAATTGTTCAACCTGGAGCCGTTCCTTCAATTCCTTTAGGAGCATGTGATTATGGGCTCACATTTCCAGAAAATGTTCAAGTAAGAGTAGATGTCATAAATACGGGTGCAACTTGGCAACCTATATTGTCTGAAGTAGTAGGTAATTACTCTTTACAACAAAGAATATTACCTAGTCAAACAGAAGTTACGGGACCTGGAGGGAATACAACAGCTGCAAACTATTGCGCTCAAATCACAGAATTAAATAGTTTAGGAAATTGTCCTCCTACAGCACAATGGTATATGCAAGAAGCAGTACTAGCACATGAGCGCGTTCATGCTACACGATTTAGAAATGCGCTTATAGACCCTTCTGTAATCACACCGTTAGAAACAGCCATAGAAGCTATAAATATCCCCGCATCCTTATTGGTAAATAACCCAACTATAGCAGAACTTTTTATAAGGTTTGACCCAAGATTTATCGCTGCTCTTAGAACTGCTCAAGCAAACTGGCTTACTCAAATCTTAGTTTTAGTTGCTAATGATCATAATGCAGGTGGAGCAACCGATACTGCCGAACACGCAATTGTTGACCCAATGGTAAGAAGAATTTGTAGACATGCTAGAAGAAATAGATGGCCATCTTGTCCTCCAGTGTGTCCATAATAACCAATATAGTATGAAAAGTAAGAGCCTATTTTTTATTACAATAATAACAATCGTTTTGTCAAATTGTAATCATAAAAACAAAACAAAAATGGAAGAAAACAAAACAACATATAAATTCGTAAATCATTCAGAATCCTCACCATTATCTGAACTCAAATCAATTGATGTTATCGCAATTATAGATTCTACAGAGATTGGTAATATTGAAGTAAAGCTTACAAACAATCATAGTAATTCAATATCATTAAATAACCCCATCTATTTTTTAACATATCAGCTATATGATAGAAAAGGGAAATTAATCCCAAGTATAAATAAACCTCCCATCCCATTAATTAATAATAAGGAAACACTCGATCCTAAAGAGGATTGGAATTTTGAAATATCTGGTATAAAAAACCATCAAGATTGGTTACCTGAAATAGAAGAAGTAAATAAACCAGTAATTACACTATTACCAGAAAAGTCATATACCTATAGATTAAAATTAAAAGAAGCAATTAATAATCAAAACAAGCCATATACTCTTAAAATGAGCTTGTCACTGATATCTCCCACATCAGAAGAAGGTTCAACTAGTAATGTCACATTACACACAGAAATACAATTATAAAATCATAGAAACCACAAAACTCATGAAAACACTAAAAATTTACTTCATCGCATTTGTTACCACCATATCAATAACCAGCTGTGGAAGCTCTTTGTATGATCATTTTACATACACAGAAACTATAGACACCAAACTTCAGGCATTAAGCCTTATGGATAAATCTGATGATGCCTTTTCTTCACATGAAAATGAGGTGATCGCTTTAAAAAATCAATTAGAAAAAATGCTCACTTATGAGAAAGGCAAAGGCAAGAATGAGATCACTACCAAAATGTGGGAGGTTCTTAATAATGACAATAAATTAATAAAAAGTTACCTAGCACTATGGGAGCAAAAAGGAAGTCTTAATGTTGCTTTTATTCAAGAAGCCAAACCACAAATTGAAGAAGCTTTTAATATCCTGATTCAATACGAAGAAAAAAAGGACAAAACCAATGAAAATGCAGTTGTAAACTTTATAAGTAACCTATAAAAAATAAGATTATGAATTTCGAAGAACTTTTTAACGATTTAAAAGAAGAGATTATCACAGAGGCCAAAGAAAAATTTGGCGAGCAAGGCAAGGATATTATTGCAGATATGGAAGAGTATTTAACCCATTCTAAAGAAAAACTCAAGAAATGGACACTCTTATTTGCAGAAGGCAAAATTGATAAAGAAGAACTCGCATGGTTATTACAAAGCCAAAAAGACCTTTTGATATTAAAAACACTTCAAAATGCAGGAATTAGCAGAATTAGTATTGGTCATTTCAAAAACAGAGTGATTGATAGTGTTTTCTCAAAGATTTTGGAGTTAGCCGTTTAATAAAATGAACCCTTACTATATACGCTTTCGCGAAAGCGTATAAAAACAATTCAAAAGTTTTAAAGAGACAAATAATACATGTTTGCTGCAAAAAACACAACACAATCTGCTTCTTCGGCTATAGCCAGTAAAGGAGAAAATGCTTTTATACAGCCTAAACTCAATGTTGGGAAACCAGATGATAGGTATGAAGTAGAAGCAGATAATGCAGCAGATCAAATTGTCTCAAAAAGTAATGAGCCTTCTACACAGTTCTTTCCTGCAACACCTGCTATTCAAAGACAACCTGACGAAGAAATTCAAACACAAGAAGGTAATGTAGAACAAGCTGTAGTAGCCCCAATAACCCCTGGAGTACAACTCAAGGAAGCTTCAACAGAACAGAAAACGGACGAAGAAGAAAATACGGGAGAAGAAGATCTTCAAATGATGACAGATAAAGAATCTGTAAAAGAAACATCTCCTGAAGATACGCTTCAAACAAAAGAAGCTATTGATATTACTCCTACCCTACTAGCGACACAAAAAACATCTCAAGAAGACCTTCAAAGCAAAGAAGAGGAGGACATTCAAGAAAAAGAGGATGAAGAAACTCAAACAGTACAAAAACAAGCATCTGGAGATGAAGGCAGTGTAAATCCTTCTGTAGAAAGTACATTACAAAATTCAAAAGGAGGCGGAAGTCCATTGGACACCAATACCAAAAACGAGATGGAGTCTGGTTTTGGAGCAGATTTTAGTGAGGTCCGTGTGCATAATGATAGTGATGCTATACAAATGAATCAACAACTAGGAGCGCAAGCGTTTACTAATGAGAATGATATTTATTTTAATGAAGGTAAATATGATCCTAAAAGTGATTCTGGCAAGCACTTATTAGCACACGAATTAACACACACAGTTCAACAAGGGGCTTCAAATTCAGTACAGGCAAAAGTTATTCAAAAACAGGATGCAGATCCTCCTACTGGAGATAAGAAAGACACGAATGTAAAAGTTAAAGAGAAAAAAAAGGTAACGGGTTCACAAGAAAAATACAACTCCGAAAAAGGAAAAGATAAAGGGAAAAAGGAAAAATTACCTGAGATAGAAAAAAAGGAAGGAAAAGATAAAGATATCCCTGAAAAAGGAAAAGATAAAGAAGAAAGTTATCCTGAAAAGTTAAATCAGATTTACGGTTTAGATCCTGACAAAGGAAAAAATAAGAAATCAAAAAAAGAGAAAGGCGAAAATAAAGAAAAGGAAGAAAAAGAACTTCAAGCAGAAGATTTATATAATGAACCTCAGCTTCCTGAAATTACAAAAGTATCAAAAGAGTATACTACTTTTAAGAATAATGTACTTACTCATCGTAAAGGTATTATAGAAAATAGTAAAGCTGTTAAAGAAAAAATTACTAACCGAAATAAAGCAGAAAAACAAGCTATTATCGCTGGCTTTTCATCACAAAAAGGCAACCTAAAACAGGGGCATGCTGGCAGAGTGAAAAAGATAAAAACGGCACTTACAAGAGAGAAGCTTCTCATTAGAAAAGCAGAAAAGAAAAAAATAGAAGAAGTACATGCTGCCTCATTACTAGAAGTAATTACATTATCAAATGAAAGAGATCTGCAAAAATCTGATTTAAAAGCTAAAGCAAAAAAACAATCAAAAATTGCTCGTTCTGCAGGTGATGCAGCAATGAAAGAGATTAAAGATGCTGCCGAAACAGAGTCTTTTGAAATGCTCTTTATTGCTATAAAAAAGGGAGATCAATATAAAAATTATGATAGAGCAAATCGTATCAAAGCGATGGCTAAAGAAAAAGCTAGTGCTCGAATAGAAGAAGTAAATGATATTGTAAAACAACTTAAAGATGTACGAAAACCTTTAGATGACCTAGCAGATCAAATTATAAAAGATGGAGATGAAAATGCTGGGAAATTTGATGAAGGATATACAGAAGGTGTCAAAGAAATCTGGAGGCAAAATGATGCTATTGCAAAAGCAATTAAAGAACATGCAGATAAGTCTGTAAAGCAATTAGATGAGAATGGTACACTTTTCATAGAAGCATTAAAAGCAAAAACAGATGGAGAAGAAGACAAGATGGAAAAACTGCTTGTATTGCTTAGTACTGAACTAGATAATCAAGCTCAAGATGCAATAAAACATGTAGATAAACAAACGGTAGAAGCCCTACAAATAGTTGATGATCTTCTTACTACCGTTACTACAGAAAATAGTAATTCTAAAGGAGAAGAAGCAAAAAAAGCTTTTACACAAGCCGAGGCAGAATTATTAACTATGATCGAGTCATTTAATAATGAGATAAACATTATTGGAAATGATACGATCAAGTCTATGGGTGGCACAAAAAACAATACACTTGGTAGTACTAAAAATAATAACAGCAAAGCAAGTTCTGGCATAGACGGTAGTGTAGATGCTATCATAGGAAACATTATACAAACTAGAACCAATACTGTAGATCAAATCAATAAGATTGCTCAAGATGGCAAATTAAGTATTGCAAAGATTACTACTTCATTTAAAGAAAAATCTGCTGAATCCATAAAGAAACAAAATGATGGGTGGGATAAAGCTATAGCTGACACAAAAGCAAAAGTTGATCAAAACGTTAAGCCTGCTGTTAAAAAGATTCAAGATAAATCCATAGGGCTTGAGGGAGAAATTGCCAAAGAAGCCGAGAGAATAGAAAATGAGAGTTGGTGGGAGCGTGCTTTAAATTTTATAGGAGGAATATTTGTTGGTTTCTTTATGGCTATTTATGATTTTCTGGCATTTATCTTTTCCAGTTTTTGGATGGCGGTACTTGCGATAGTTGTAATTATAGTTGTTGTAGTGCTTGCTGTTAAATTTGCAATAGTAGCAGCAGTGTTACTAGTCATAGGTATTATCGTAGCAATAGTTCTCGTTATTTATTATGTATATCAAGCAATAACTCGTGATGATCTTAGTGACTATGAAAGAGGTCAATTTGTAGGGAGAGCTGTTTTTGAAGTGGTACTTACTTTAATCCCAGCTAGATATCTAAAAATAGGAAAAGTTTTAAAAATAACAAGGAGTATAAAAGGCCTTAAAAATGCTGACCCCATCAGAATTAGCAAATTAATCAAGGCCATGGGTAGTGCTGATGAAGCAGAAAAACTATTAAAGTTAACCAAGGATGTCGCGCTTGCAGAAAAGCTTTTTAAGCAAATAGGTGATGTATCTAAAATTGAAAGATTTGTACTATCATTCAAGAGTGTTGATGATGCAATGGCAGCATTAAAAAAGCTAAAAGAAGTATCTCGAATTGAGAAAATAATAGCAAAAGTAGGGGCCGAAAACTTTGCAATTCTTATAAAAAACAGCAAGTTTAAAAACGCCTCTTTAAAACAAATTGATGACTTTTTCAATGTATTTGGTGCTGACGATATTGAAAAAATCATGAAACTTGTTGCATCTGATAAATTAAAATCATTACAACAAATTAATACTGCTATTTCTAGGTTTGGGAAGAAAAACTTTATGAGTTTCTTTACTAATTATAAGTTTAATAAAGCAACCTTAGCACAAGTAGATGAGTTATTAAAGTCCTCAAAAATTGCAAATGGAGAAGATTTTGTTAAACTAATACTATCAAGTAAGGTCAAATCAATAGAGCAACTCAATACTATTTTAGCTAATGCAAAAGTTCCTGGGTCAAAAAATATTTTAAAAGCATTTGACCAAACAAAGTTTACAGGAGAAACATTATTAAGAGCTCTTGATTCTAAACTAATAAATTCTATAGATGAGCTCACCTCTTTAGGAAGATTAGTAAAAAACAAAGGGAACTTTTCAGGTAAAGCCATTGCAGAATTACTACATCATTCTTCAGTAAAAAAGCTAGAAGATTTAAAGAATCTATTTAAATTTAGTAAAATTAAAGGAGGTACTAAACAAATTACCGATGCTTTAGCTACTGGAAAAATAGATGACATTAAAGATCTTAATATTGTTTTAGCTAGTGATAAAGTAGATTCTATGGCAGACTTATTGAAAGTGCTTAAAAGCGAAACAATCTCTGACATCGGATTATTAAAAAAATTAGTAGCTACTAATGATCTAACTAATCTTAAACAATTTCAAAAAATACTCGATAAAGGAGTATTAAAAACAGCAGATGAACTAAAAGATATATTAAAAGAACCTGGGAAATTAAAAGAAATATTAAAAGCTATTGATGCAGCAGTACATATTCCTGGAGTTGGAGGTGGTAAATTTGCAGCTTGGTTTGATGCATTAAGTAGTAAAGAATTAGCATTGTTATTAACCAATAAAGCAAATAAAGTTACAATAGGTAATAGAATACGACACCCTGGAGGTCAACATGAATGGCTTATGGTATCTAAAACTCCACATGTTAAAGGATGGGGAACTACCATTGCCGAAATCTGGTTGCATAGAACGCCAACAAAGGATATTAGGCTTACAAATAAGTTTCCGCCTCCTAGAGATCATGGTTCTGGGCTTATGCATATAGAACTAGCGGATATAATAAGTAAATCTAGTAGTTTAGATGACTTTGCAACCAGACTTAGCGCATGGGCAAAAACTGCACTTGTAGGTGGAGTATCAGACTTACCACCAGGATTACGAAGATAAAAACAATAATAGCGACATTAAAAAACTTTAATAATGAAAAAAGCAGATTTATATAAAAAAATACTAGAGTTTCTTCTTTGGGCACAAGAAGATCCTTCTTTAAAACATCCAAGTCTTAAAGAGTTTATAGATGGGATGAAACTACTTATTGATGGAGTTTCTGCAGATGTAGAGATTTGGATGGACTGGGACTCATTAGCGCCTGATGAATTTCTCATAGAAGATTCTTTTTCCCTTTTTAAAAGTTTTTTAGAACATTGGGTTAAAAAGAAAGGATTAAATCTTTTTGATGAAATGCTATACAAATTTGATCCTGATGATTTTGATTACGACGAAAAATTAGTTCAAAAATGGGAATCACTTTTAGTATAAACAATGGGAGAAAAAAAAGGAATATTATCTATTTGGGCCGGAACCATAAGTGACATTACTTATGAGCAATTCCGTGATGATTGGATGGAAGAAAAATATAATACTGGAAATTCTGATATAGAAGGGTTCTCAAAGTTCATGCAAGTATATAATACTGGATGGTATGACCACGATTTTCAAGACATACGATTTATAGAAAAACCCATTTTGTTTTCAGAGTTTATAAAAGATTGCTCCTATTATGAAAGCTATGCAGATACAGTTATAGAAGTAGCTAATAAAAAAAAAATACACACATGTAATGTAATCATTGTATTATTTGATTTTGAGCATCAGGAAGTCAAAGATCAAATAACAGAAAATCAAGCATTATCATTTTTAGGTTCATTCCCGTATAAAGTCATTTTATCTAAAGAATTCTTAGATATTTTAAATAAAAAGTAAACAAACAAGCATTTAAACATTGAAAACTCCCCCTAAATTTCAACATAAAGCAATAGAGCCATGTTTGCCGCTGCAACTAAAAATAGTACACCATCTCGAAATCCAAGTTTATTCAACTCTGGATCAAGTACTACTTTTATCCAGCCAAAACTAGATGTTGGAAAACCCGGAGACAAATATGAAGTAGAAGCCGATAAAGCTGCCGATCAGATTGTAGCAAAAAGTAATGACACAACTACACCTTTCTTCCCTCCTGCTCCTTCTATTCAAAAAAACGCAGAAGAAGAAGTTCAAAAACAAGAAACTCAAGAGACAGACATACAACAACAGCCTGTTGTAGATACTATAATTCCAGGAGTACAACTTAAAGAAACTACTCCTATTCAAAAGACAAAGGAAGAAGAAATTCAAACGATGACAGATACGGAGCAAATCCAAGAATCATCGATAGAAAATACAACTCAGTCTAAGGAAATGTCTCAAGAAATCACCCCTCCTCTTCCAATTGTGCAACAAATGTCTAGTGAAGATCTTCAGAAAAAGGAAGAGGAAGAAGTTCAAGAAAAAGAGGAAGAAGAAGTACAGACATTACAAAAACAAACATCTGGAGAAGATAGCACAGTAAGTCCTTCTGTAGAAAACACATTACAAAGTACAAAAGGAGGCGGAAGCCCTCTTGATAACGATACTAGAAACGAAATGGAATCTGGTTTTGGAGCAGATTTTAGTGGAGTTCGTGTGCATAATGATAGTACTGCTGTACAAATGAATCAGCAACTAGGAGCTCAAGCTTTTACAAATGGTTCCGATATTTATTTTAATGAAGGAAATTACAACCCAGGGAGTGATTCTGGCAAGCATTTATTAGCTCATGAATTAACTCATACCGTTCAACAAGGTGCTGCCGATGTACAACGCAAACCGCTACAAATATCATCTGCACCTATAATGATTCAAGGTTTTGCTATTAGTGATTTACCAAGTCTTGCTGTTGATGAAATTAGAGATATCGCTAGAAGAATTCCTGGATATACATTATTTACAGTCATTATTGAATACAACCCAATTACAAGCCAAAGAGTAGAAAGAACAGCCATTAATCTTGTACAAGGTCTCTTAGAACTCATCCCTGTAGCTGGACCTGCTATTTTTGATAAACTTCAAGAATATGGTATTCTAGAAAGAGCTTTTGATTGGGTGCGTGGACAACTCAGCGAACTAGGACTGACCTCTACAGCGTTATTAGATTTAATAGGAGAAGCATGGAATGAATTAGAATTTCCATACACCAATGCCCTTGATATTTTAACACGCAAATTCGATACATTATTAAATAGAGTAATTCGATTTGTGTCTTCTCTTACAGAACAATTACTTACTTGGATCAAAGAAGCACTTATTGATGTAGCCGAACCTTATCTAGAAGAAAATCAAGCATGGTCACTTCTTAAAAAAGTAATTCATTATGACCCTTTACGTGATGAAGAAGTAAGTGCTGAAACAGTAGAGATATTAGAAGACTTCCTTATGCTCATAGGAAAAGAAACCGAATTAGAGCAGATGAGAGAACGAGGCACCTTGCAAGAAACTGCAGATTGGTTAGACACTCAAATGGGAGCTTTCTCTTCTTTATTAGGACAACTTACTAGTTTAATTGATGCCGCATGGGATGCTATTCAACCAGAGAATTTACCTAATATTCTAGATAGTCTTAGTAGTCTAGCAACACAAGCGGGTGAATTCCTTGAAGGATTATGGGAGTTTGCGAGTACTATCGCTATAGAAGTATTGAAGCTTATAAAGGATGCCTTATTAGGTTGGTTAAGTACCGTAGCTGCAGAAATTCCTGGATTTACACTTCTTACCGTTATTATCCAAAGAAATCCGCTTACTGGTGAAGTAGTTCAGAGATCTATTCAAAATATCATTAGAGGTTTTATGGGATTAGTTCCTGGTGGGGAAGCAAAATATCAGGAATTAAGAGAGTCTGGAGTAATTCCAAGAGCTGCTGGACAAATAGAAGCCTTAATTGCTCAATTAGGGATGTCGGCAGAGACGATTATCCAATTATTTACTGATCTGTGGAATTCATTTACTATAGACGATTTAGTAGATCCGCTACCAGCATTTGAACGTATCACAGCACAGTTTGGAGAACCCATCATCAAATTATTCACATTTATAGTTAAGGTTGTTAAAGTACTTATCGAATTGATATTAGAAATCATGGGAATTCCACCAGATATGATTGCTAATATAATAGCAAATGCCATGTCTGCTTTTGAAGATATCAAGAATGATCCTGTGGCCTTCCTGATGCATTTAATGGATGCGCTTAAAAATGGATTTATCCAATTCCTTAATAATATAGGCACCCACTTATTAAGCGGATTGCAAAATTGGCTATTCGGTACACTCGCAGATGCTGGCGTTGAAATACCTTCTGATTTAAGTATCCGATCCTTACTAGGCATGGCCATGGATGTATTAGGCATCACATTAGATAATATTTTAGAACGTCTAGCCATTAGAATTGGACCTGAGAGAGTTGCACAAATACGAACAGTACTTGATACACTTACAGGTGTATGGGCCTTTGTGCGAGATGTGATAGAACGAGGCCCCATTGCTATTTGGGAATATATTCAAGATCAAATAAGCAATTTATGGAATGTCATCAAAGAAGGCATTATGGGATTCATTCAAGAAAGAGTCATCCAACAAGCCATGGGATGGTTACTATCATTCTTAGATGTTACTGGAATCATGCCTGTAATTAGAGGAGTACAAACTGCTTTTAATGCGATTTCTTCTTTTATAGAAAAACTACGCGAAATTCTAGAGATTGTCAATTCATTTGTAGCGGGTATTGCAGACATAGCAAGAGGAAATATACAATCTGCCGCTAACTTCTTAGAGACGGCTCTTGCCGATGGTATTCCTGTAGCGATATCCTTCTTAGCAAAACAATTAGGCTTAGGAGATATCAGTGAGAAAATTGCTGAAATGATCGAGAATACTCGAGCCATGATTAATGAAGGGATTGATTGGTTAATAGATAGAGCATTAGCCGCAGGAACAGCCTTTTTAAATGCTCTTGGATTGGGAGGAGGTGATGAGACAGAAGCAGAACCTGAAGAAGCAGAAGAAAGAAATAGTGGAGAATTTACAGGTATTGACGAAGAGATTGATACAGCATCTGGTGAAGATCATACATTATATATAAGAGAAAATAGTAATGGTGGATATGATATCATTATAGAAAGCACTCCAACTGTTTTTGAGGATTTTATCATGTTACATTTTAATAGAATTGAAGACCCTGACGATGATATGGTTGCAGCAAAAGATGCCGCTTTAGCAAAAGCTAGAGAGGTAGATAGAATAGTAACAAGTATTACTGCCGATGAAGAAGTCTCAGAAGAAGATAGGACTCAAGTTGACCAAAAGCTAGATGAGTTAGGTCGTGTGACAATTTCATTTATGGACGCTGCTCCCGTAAGTGATATTCCTGAACATAATATAACTTGGGGTAGTAGAATAGGAAGCTTTGGAAGTTCTATGAGTATCACATATTTAAAAAGCAAAACAACAGGTGCAGAATCTAGTAACTTACCTTTCCAAGAGAATCAGATACTCATGCAAAGAAAAAATACTGGAGGTCAAAAATATTATAGAAATGGGCATCTTTTAAATGCTAATTTACACGGACCTGATGATTGGAAAAACTTAACCCCATTAAGTTCCTCTGGAAATTCAAGACATTTACATCAAATAGAAGCTCCTCTAAAAGAAGCGCTACCTTCAGAAGGTAATCCTGAGTTTAAGGCTTTTAGATATGTAGTAACAGTAAGTTATACTAGAGGGATAAACACCTCATTAATTGCCCAAGTAGAAGCATCAGAAAATGAATATGTGGAAGCTAATAGAGATACTATTATAGAAATTATAAGAGCTGAAAGATATGTTCCTATATCTCTTAGAGCCCAATCTGTTGAACTTGAAGATGTAAATGGAAGTTGGGTAGAAAAATCTTCTGGAAGATATAATATTAGCACTCCAGACATTCCAAACCCTATTGGAGATCGCCCTGAAGATTATAGAGTTACTAATGAGAGAGTATTAAGCTATCCTGTATCATACCGTAATGCATCGAGAGAAGACTTTTTAATTGCTGGATTAACCGAACCAACTGTTAATGCCCTCTTGACTGTTAGGGAAAATCCAAGACTCTCTATTACTGACCATGATACATTACATAGTGAACTATTAAAAGTAATTTCTGGAAGTGGAGGAAGAGTAAGAAAACAAACATTAATTGATAGAATAAATTTATAATGAAAACAAAAGAAGAAATTGAAAACTGGTTTTTTGATATTTACGATTCAATTGTTCCTATAATTAGAGCAAAAGAAAAAATTCTAGACATTGACAGTAATTACGGCAGAGCCGAAAGTCAAATTAATGATACGCAAGAAAAAATAGTTTTAGATCAAAACATCATTGCTTTTTATAACTGTAATAAGTTTTGGAAATCTCATTGGAAAACTAAATCTGAATTAAATTTTAAGGCAGAAGGGACCTTTGACTTCATAACATTTGAACGAGTAATGAGTAATTCATGGGATGATGATTTAGGAGGTAATGATTGGGCGCCAGACATGAAAGGATTTAGACCACTAGACCTATTTTATGATAGCGATGGTTTTGTAGGTTTTTATGTAGAAAGGGAAGATAAAAAAGGGCTTTATCTAGTTCACTCTGACAGTTCTGTAAGCCCTCTTCATATTGATTTTGAAGGATATTTAAAACTGCTAAGTATATCTAGAGGTTTTGGATGGTGGCAAAATGCACTTGTAGAAATTTCAACAGGAAAACACCAACCTAATGTTGATAGTTTTAAAGAAAACATGCCTAAAATTTTTCCTGATTTTAAGTATGAAGAATTTAAAGAGCTATACGAATCATTACGAATTGATAAATAATCATTAAAACCAACACACCATGAAAAAAACAGATTACAAAAAAGAATTAGTTATAAAGGGAACACAAAAAAGAAACGGGTCTAATAACAGAGCGGATGTACGTAAAATACAATCATGGTTATCCCTCTATGCCATTGGCCATCCTAATGCTGGTACAGCAACAGGCATCGATGGGGATTATGGCCCTGCAACAGAACGTGCCGTAAAAAATTATCAAAAAGCAAATGATATTATGCCATCTGGCATGGTGACCCAAGCATTATTTGATAAGCTTTGCGCTCCTATGAGAGAAGCCTTTGAAACACCCTTGCAAAGCTCAAATCTTAGAAACTTAGTACTAGAAGTAGCTGAAAATCATGTGAAATCACACCCTAGAGAACTCATTATAAAAGGGCAATCTAATAGTGGTCCTTGGGTACGTAGTTATATGGATGGTCATGATGGGTCTATGTGGTTTTGGTGCATGGGTTTTGTACAAATGATTGTTGATCAAGCTGCCTCGGCACAGGGTAAAAATTTCACCACCTTAATGCCACAAACCGTAAGCTGTGATATTTTAGGAAATACGGGACTTGAAAAAGGAATTTTACACCGTAATCGCACCCTAAATCAAGATCCATCTCTCATCAAACCTGGGGATATCTTTTTAATCAAAAAATCAAGACTAGATTGGACACATACAGGAATTATCACAGATATT
The DNA here is from genome assembly GCF_900188275.1 of Dokdonia pacifica. Classification (GTDB taxonomy): domain Bacteria; phylum Bacteroidota; class Bacteroidia; order Flavobacteriales; family Flavobacteriaceae; genus Dokdonia; species Dokdonia pacifica. Next base: position 1,482,690 of record NZ_FZNY01000001.1, on the reverse strand, counting down.
GACGGTACCACTATAGAAACTATTGAAGGGAATACTAATCATGAGGGCTCTAGAAATGGAATCGCAGCCATGAAGCGCACTCGGAATTTTAAAAAATCAAACATCGATGTTTTCTCAATAGAACCTTTAGTATGATTTAAAAAAAGAGAAGGTGGTATACGCTTTCGCGAAAGCGAACTTTGTGAGATTCATGACCAAAGGGAAAGTGAAACGGTAAAGCGTATAAATAAAAATTAATATATTCATAGTGAGTATTTTAACAAATTTACAAACTGTAAAAAATATACAAATGACAAAGAAATTGGTATCATTAATTAGAGGATTACGAAGCGCTACCAAAGACTTTACAAAATCTTCATTTCTAAGCTTACTAGTTTTAGGGCTTATATTATTGATCTTATTCAAAATGGATCAAGCCTATACGATGATGGTATACATGCTAGAAGAAGATAAGTCATCTTTATTCTTATGCTTCTTTTTTGTAAATGCACTAGCTGTTACATTATCACACTATCCTATCTACACCTACTACTCACAAGGATTTAATAAAAGTAAAGATGCTATTACATGGGAAGATAAAAGGATAAAATTTAGCATTTTCAAAAAGTTTAATTTCTCCTATCCATACTTTATCTACCGTTTAGACACCAAGGATTATAAGATGAGTGTTACTGCCAATGTATTACGTTATTGTATTGGTATTGTCATATATGCGGTTTGGGTCATTTTTATATACAAAAGTGTACGTCCCAACCTACTTTTTAATGATCAGTTAGGTTTATCATTACAAGCAATTGCTTGGATCATTGGGGTGTTTTTCATGTTTCCTATTATCATTTATTCGATTATTAAATATAGAATAGTCAAAGATAAAATCGTTAATAAGACCGCATTATATACCCGAATAACACGTTATTACTTTCTGGCAACACTACTCTCAGTAATACTCCTTACCTATATACTTATTAGTGACACAATATTTAGCAGGTATGGATTTATACTGGTGATGTTATGTACTTATTGTATGATGTTTTGTTATGTCTTTTTTAGATTAGTACGATCTAAAACATCAGATGTGTATGATAGTTTAGATCCTAAAAATAAGCTCCGAATCTTTATTAAAGCGCTTACGTTTTTTGAAAATCCATTGCGGTACTTACAGACATTTGTCTTTGTGTTTGTAATTGCGATGCTATTAATTACTTATTGGAGTATGATGGCTTTATTGGGAGGTGAACTAGGAAATAATGTAATCCCTATTTTACTCGTTTATTTATTTGCATATTATTGGATCATAGCTAATGTGGGAAAATATTTATTTGTAGCAAATAGCCCCTTGAAAGTTAAATCGCGTTCTGGAAAGAAAATAAAATACTGCGATACAAGAACTTATAAATTAACTTTTTTAGGCATTACCCTTCTTGCAGTACTTGCTTTTGTATCCTTCTTTTTTGCAGAACAAAAAACACATGAAATAGAAACCGTTGCTAATGTTACTAGTGCTTCGAAGGTAATTGATGAAGCTACTTTTATAAAAGCAGTAAAAGAGATCAAAGAAGATCGTGTCTTTTTTGTTTCTTCATATGGAGGAGGTCTTAAAGCCAATGCATGGACGATTAATGTTTTACAGAAAATTCAAGAAGAAACAAATCATGACTTTTTAAATCAAACCATCTCATTATCTGGAGCTTCTGGTGGTTCTTTAGGGCTTGCCATTTATACAGGATTATACGCACATTATGGTACCGATGATACTTTATTAAGGAAAAAAATAGATGCGATTTCTAGAGAGGATTATGCATCGGCAGATCTGACATTTACTTTAGGACTTGACCTTTATAGAAAACTTTGGCCACTTACCAATGGTTTAGGATTACAAGATAGATCTTATTATTCTATGATTAAATACCAAAACTTTATAGAAGAAACCCCTGATAGAAAAATATTGAGTGATATTGCCTATAGACAATATTGGGCTGATGCTTTTAAAAATGAAAAGAATGGTGCAAAAGGGTATTTTCCATCCCTTATTATGAATACTGCTGGAGTAAGAGCTAATAGAGGAATTTTATGGTCTGTTAAAGATAGTCTATCATTTGACGCTATATTTTCAAATGCCGATAACTTAGCCGATTTATATAAGAATAAAGATAAAACACTTCCCTACTACCAGGCCGTATCTATGACAAATAGATTTCCTGGGTTAAGTCCTGCGGCAAAAATTAAAGGTTACGGACATTATATGGATGCTGGAGTTATAGATAATAGTGGCTTACTGGGCAATCTAGATGTTTTCAATTATCTAAGAAATCAAACTAAAGACTCCTTATTCAGTAATAAAAAAGTAGTCTTTATTGATATTATAAATAGCAAAACTTTATACTTAGATCACTTAATGGATGAATTTATAGAAGGCGGGTTTGATGTGCGATCTATTGATGAATCAGAAAAAGACAATATTGTTGTAAATCTAACTACTGCTTTAAACTATAATAAAATACCTAAGTACTTAAGTGATTTCTTTACAAATTGGGGGAAATCTCCACATACAACTACAACATCTTTACAAGGTAAAGTAGCCTACTACCCTATTTATTTACCTCATAAAATTACGGTAAAGGATATCGAAAAACACATATCTGGCACATATGATAAAAGTAAAAAACAACAATTAGATACTCTCTTATCAAAACATAATGAGAAGATTCTTACTATGACAGGTACTGATACTATAGGCTTTTTTGATAAATGGCAATATTACGAACCCACCTTATCTAGACATATGGGAGAAAGTAGTTATAAATACATGAAACGTATGCTAGATAGTAATGAATATATAAATAAGGTAATTAATGAAGTAAATGGCTCTAAAAAAGCACATTAACTATCAATACAACAAACAATGATAGATCTTGAAATTGACAATACGACTAACACTTATGTGGCACCTATTTTTAGTTTTTTAAAAGAGTATATTAACTATAGACTCTCTTTAGAATTAATGAATGAAGAGCTTCCTATTCCAGTATTAAATATAGAAAATAACACCTCTATACTTGGACAATACATAAAAGACGAAAACCTTTCTTTTGAAGAAATCATATGCCTATGTTTAGCAATCATTCCTCATATTTCTCCTAAATTTTTAAGTAGTATTATATCTGACTTTTTACCTAATGGAGGAGAGTTTCCAGAATTTGGAGGTATAAAAGGAAAAAATCATAGGGGCATATTACCTACTGCAGAGACTGTAGTGTATATATTATCAGGAAGCGCCATTAATATGCGCCTAGAAGTCATCACATCTTTAAAAACTTCAAACAGATTACTTCAGAATAAAACCCTTTATATAGAACAAGTTCCAAAAGGAGAACCCTCTTTAAGTGGCAAGCTATTAATAAATGAGGAAGCCCTTACAAAACTGACTATTGGTTTAGAGATAAAGCCAACACTAAGTCAAGACTTCCCTGCTAGTTTAATAACTACAGAATTATCTTGGGATGATCTTGTATTAAATGACAAAACCTTAAACGAAGTTCAAGAAATCGAGACTTGGCTACAGTACAATGATATTTTATTAAATGACTGGAATATGAAAAGTAAAATAAAACCGGGTTATCGTGTTATGTTTTACGGACCTCCTGGTACTGGAAAAACATTAACCGCTGGTTTACTTGGAAAATATACAGAAAAGGATGTTTACAGAATAGATTTATCAATGGTAGTCTCAAAATATATTGGAGAAACAGAAAAAAATCTCTCTAGTTTATTTGATAGAGCTATTCACAAAGATTGGATTTTATTTTTTGATGAAGCCGATGCCATTTTTGGAAAACGAACGAATGTGAGAGACGCACATGATAAATATGCAAATCAAGAAGTGTCCTATTTATTACAGCGTATAGAGGCGCATCCAGGTCTTGTCATTCTTGCTTCTAATTTTAAAAATAATATTGATACCGCTTTTACACGTAGATTTCAATCTATAATAGAATTTGAAACTCCTACTCATAAAGAACGTTTACAATTATGGGAAAATAATTTGCCTAAGGGAGTATCTCTCGAAGAAAGTATTTCATTAGAGAGTATCTCTAGGAAATTTGCTATCACAGGCTCTAATATTGTAAACATTATACAATATGCATGCTTAAAAACAATTGCAAAAAGTACTACTATAATCACATATGATATCCTTCTAGAAGGAATCAAAAAAGAATATATAAAAGAGGGTAAAACATTAAGTATTTAGAAATTTTCTCAATCTTTTCAATAAAAAATTAGATCTATATTTTTCAGAAACCAAAAAAATATAACATATTTGTGCCGTAAATGATACGAAGAATACAACATACAGCACCGAAATCACTGTTAAGCCAGTGGTGCGATTACCGTGGGATAAATGAATTTATTGTTATGGATAAGGACGCTTGTATGTATTCTAAAGATTTTACACAATGATAGTATAACTAAGAAAAATCAAACATATATAAAGCAAGCGTCCGAGAAATTGGGCGCTTTTTTTATGCCAAAAATGTTTAAAAACCCTATGAATAAAACAAAAACAGAAAAAAAAATTAAAAAAATAGTTCATCTATTGAAAAAAGCATAATCACATAATAGAAAAACCATTTGGAAGCTAAGCAACAGAGAGACAGTCTACTGCATAAAAATCCAATATCTGTCATAAGACGGACAAGGATTCCTATGTTTAAAATTAGATATAACTATCTGATTATCAATAAAATAAATTGATTTTTTATTTGGAGAATTAAAAAATAATTCGATCTTTGCATCGCAATCAGAAACAATCTAATGTTGTTTCTAAATAGAGATAAAAACGTAATACATGAAAGCAAATAATAGGATACCGAGTTTTAGATTTCATTTAGGGAGTCGCTTTGAACAAAGAGTGCTCGGCTTATACATTGACTCGGACATATACGTCTTTTTTATAGAACAAAAACAGAAACGCATATAGGCATATATCGATTTCTTATACTATAAAAAAGGCGCCCAGAAAAGGCGTCTTTTTTTATGCACTACGATCATTGACATATTGAAAAACCAACATATATGAGTTACTTCATAAAGTACTAATGTATAATTATGAACTATTGATTTATGGTTTATTACGCTTTCGCGAAAGCGAACGCAGAAGAATCTCTATAAATCATATATCTAGAATACACTTTTATGAACTAATAAATATATACATTGACATGTAACTCAACTGGCAGAGTACCCGGCTTTTAACCGGGAGGTTATGAGTTCAAATCTCATCATGTCTACTTTAACTCGTATTCTATAGTAAAATATGAGTTTATGGAAGGGCAAGCCAATGGGCGGTGGTCGCTGTTTTGAAAACAGTTAGGAGCTAACGACTCGTGTGGGTTCGACTCCCACTCCTTCCGCTATGGAGAATAGGCAAATATTGGCTTGTTGCGCTCGACTGCTAATCGAGTCTGCGTTACAGCAGTGAAGGTTCGATCCCTTTGTTCTCCGCATTTTGATACTGTAGCTTAACTGGTAGAGCTGGGAGCTGTTAACTCTCAAAGTATAGGTTCAAATCCTATCAGTATCGCAAAAGACAAGGTGGCTGAATGGCGAAGGCAACGGATTGCAAACCCGTTATTTATGAGTTCGAATCTCATCCTTGTCTCAATGATTGAAACAGTATCAAACTTGTTTGAATACTGTAGAAATCCATTTTGTGATTTATGAAAAAGCGCGGCAATCTCATCCTTGTCTCTACTACTCGGAAGTATTGAGCAATTGGCTGGCTCGCCTGACTGTAAATCAGGTCTCGCAAGAGCATGTAGGTTCGAGTCCTACTACTTCCACAATAAGCAGTTATGGTGTTAATGGCAGCATAATAGACTTCCACTCTTTAGGTCTGAGTTCGAATCTCAGTAACTGCTCAACAGTGATAATGATCTTATTGGTAGATCAACACATACCTATGGTGTAACGGAAGCACAAAGGATTTCTAATCCCTAAGTCTAAGTTCGAATCTTAGTAGGTATTTATAGTATCGTAGCACAACGGCTAGTGCACCCGACTGTCTCTCGGAAGGTTGTGGGTTCGAATCCCATCGGTACTGCAAAGCAGCATGCGGGATGAGAAGTTTATCCTGAGCGAAATCGAAGGGAATCCCATCGGAACTGCAAAACAAATAGAGTCTAGAAAGGGCTTTCATCTAGGGATTATGATCGCAATACATAATCCCTAGATATCAAAAACAGTATGGATATATACTGTAATATCTAGGAGAATAACAATGGCTGTTTACCCGCTTTGGATGCGGGAGGTTGCAGGTTCGAATCCTGCCTCTTAGACAAAAGAATCAAATAAAGTATTCTTGAATTTGATTTTCAATGAGGTATGGCGCAATTGGTTAGCGCACCGTGCTGATGCCGCGGGGGTTTTGGGTTCGAGTCCCAATACCTCAACAATTATATAACAACAAGAGCACACTTACGTCTGAGCGCTACCCCTATATGGTAGAAGGTTCAGACGAGTGCTTTATGTTACATATTATAATAATGCATTTACTATAAACTTGGGGTATGACGCAATTGGCTAGCGTGCTGGTCTCATTAACCAGAGGTTTTAGGTTCGAGTCCTAATGCCCCAACAATTTATACTGGAGTATAACTCAGTGGTAGAGTGCTACCCTTACATGGTAGAGGTCTCAGGTTCGAATCCTGATACTCCAACTTATTGTTCCGTTGGTCAAATGGTGAAGACGCCACACTTTCTATGTGGAATTAGGGGTTCGATTCCCCTACGGAATACAACAAATTGCAGGAATGGCGGAACGGTAGACGCTCTTGATTTAGAATCAAGCTTTTGAGAGTTCGAATCTCTCTTCCTGTACTATTTATAGCTGTTTTTAATAGCAATGCTATATAAATTAAACAGAGAGATGAGAAGTTTATCCTGAGCGAAGTCAAAGGGAATCTCTCTTTCTGTACTATATAATGCTCCTCTGGCCAAACGGAAAAGGCATCAGGCTTAAAACCTGCGATTTCTTGGTTCGAATCCAAGGTGGAGCACAATACCCTTATCACATTTTGATAAGGTGAGGGCTGCTTATAGTCCTTAGATAAACTTGGTAACAAGGATAAATCTGTATGCTGGCACAGCATATGGAGACTTTTCTCTGTAAAGAAAAGAGTACACGTAAGCAAGCAACAAACATATTTCTATGAAGATTCAGGGGTAACCGCTGAGAAGATTTAGGGAGATATAGCCAACTTAAAAATAGGCTTGAGATGGAGACATCAATAGGAAAAGTTGTAGCTATTTGGTAACGTATTAACTATCCATTAGTGCGGTGCTGGTAGCAGTACGATAGGTTACCCAGCAGGAAACTGCCCGGTGATTTAAAAATACGGTGAGCTGAGAAGCTTGCAAGGAGAAGGTTGGTATTTTGTGGGCCAAAATCCATGAAGCCATCTCTGAAGCCCTTCTCCTAAGGTCAACTTGTATACCTGGGTTCGAGTCCCAGAAAAACATTCCATGTTTTTTAGCTCAGCTGGTAGAGCAGTAGATATTTAATCTACAGGACAGCAGTTCAATCTGCAACAATCAAACGCAAAAGACTTCAGGCGTTGTAACAGTTAGTAGTTGCCTAAACCCATTGCAATATATGGGATATTAGAGGCCGCAAGCCTTTAGTATGTGGTAAACATTCTCGCAAGCCGCTCGTAAGGGAGACGCTTGTTAATGGTGGGGGAGCCAACCCCTGTAGTTGCAAAGTGCGGACATAGAACCGCTATGCAAGCCTAGTCTAAGTTGCCGAACAGTTACATTGTAATCAGGCATCGGGTATGTACGTGCTTCCTCAATGCGAAGAGGAAAAGCGTGGAAAACAAGGGAAAGCATTGCTATAATCCTTGGAAAGCATATTCAAAACGACAGTATTCTCAAATCGTTTTTATTAAAATAATAATCGTATGTGATTCTTTCTGAGTACGCTTTAACGCTTCGCTCTCCCTAAGGTCGTGAATCTTACAAGTTCGATTTCTCGAAAGCATATAAAAGCGTTATACCACATACGTTCATTAGCCTAACAAACTTTAGTTGGGAAGTACGCTACGAATCTCACATAGAATATATGGGTATAGGTTACCTTCTAGTTTCTTGATCTCTATGTAACGTGGCGTACCATTTAGATCTATGGTGTAATGGATAGCACACAAGGCTACGAACCTTGGGGTAAGGGTTCAACTCCTTTTAGATCTGCAAAATCACACCTATTCTTAGGTATCATATTAACCTGTGATGTAACGGCAGCATACTAGACTTTGACTCTGGCGGTATAGGTTCGAATCCTATCAGGTTATCTATAAAATGTACTTCTTATGAGTACAACATGGTGTTTTTAACTTATGTGGTAAAGTGCTAGACTGTGAATCTAGATAACAGGGTTCGAATCCCGAAAACACCCTAAAAATTATATGTTCTAATTATAAATGTTTTCAAACATCTTATATGGAAAAGAAGGTAAATTATAATAATAGATTTTCAACTTTCTTTCTGTGCAAAATATTGTTTAGCTCTGTTAGTCACTTTTTTGAAAAGGATTAAATCCTCATCATCAACATTATTAAGTATAAGGTATGGACTTATATCTTCGGAACTAAATTTATGGTATAATTGTCCAATGGCAGCATTAAGGAAAGCAGTTGTTACTATAGATATACCTTTAAAGTCTAATATAACCTTCTCCTTTTTTTCAAGATACTCATCAACCATAGCAAAGATGTTATTACCATCATCAGTTGTTACAGCAAAATTACCGTGTATAATATTAAAAACTATTATTGAATCCATTTTCTTAAGTTACGCAAAATTAAAAAATATTGTCGATATCTACCTCTTCTTTTAACATATAAGATTTTGTGTCCGAAAAATTAAACTCAAGATTAGCAATAGTACCAGGAAATGAAGAATCTAAAGTTTCCTTTTTTATTTTTCCTTTTCTAAATTCCCAATAACCATCTGACGAAACTATTTGGATTTTCCCCTTATTTTTCTCTATAAAATCAAAAATCAAAGCTAACCCTAAACCACCACTAACATTACCTGTTTTAGTCGTATTATTTTCTTTCATTGCCCACTCTATACAATCAGCTCCATTTAAAGATTCATTCAAAAAATTATTAACATTAGTTTTAATAGTTTGTCCTAAATCAACAATTGTAAAATCCATTGTGGATTTAGTTGGAAAGTATTGTCCACAAGTATGCATATTTTCACATAGACCGTGTGTTCTTGCATTCTCGAATAGTTCACAGATACTTTGATTTATTTTTTTATTTAATAACGGAGAGACTTTAGGGAAATCTTCATTATTTAAAACTTCATTATCTACATAATTGGAAAAATTTTTTCCTTGATGTTCCTTAAATGTTCTATACTCAATCTCTGTATTGTGTGTAAATTTTGGACGTTCATAACCATAAGATTTAAGAAAACCATTCCTTGCCAAAATGTCCTTAGGAGCTCTAATATTTACAATTTGGACTGAGTTATTACGCTTCTTTAAAAATTCAATCATAGCACCAAGAGCTGCACAAAGATTTGCTTCAAACCAATATGTATTTCGTAAATCTAATATTACATTACTATTTTCCAGAAATTCAAGTTGACGATAAAAATTTATTAAATTATTATATCCTGATATTTCAGAAGTTATTTTTGCTGGAAATATTTTTGTGATCTCTTTAATCAAATTATTTATAATCTTTTGTTTAGTATTCTAACTTTTACCTTTATCTCCTTTTAAAGCTTTTGATAATAAAGCAACTACGTCATCATCTGTAAAATCAAGTGTTTTGCTTAATAAATCACTTATTTGGTTATCTTTCTTTTTAATAGACTTTAATAGTTCTTTAAATTGAATTCCAATTTTGTTATCTACCTCCATTTCTAAGGTCATAGTAACCTCGTCCTTATATGACATAAAAGCATCATAACATTTATGATAAGCTAAACCAATCGCTCCTGAAAAAGGTATCATTTTCGGTTGTGTCTCATTTCTTCCTCCCCTAAGAATTTGATCATTCGAAATACCTGGATAAGGATCTATAAAATAAATTGTATTTATTCCTAGTTGATATGCTTTTTTAGAACACAATTCACAAGGACTCGCGGTAGTGAAAAGGATTCCGTTCTCGACACCTTGTCCTCCTAGTTTAGTAATTTGAAGCATTGCATTCTCTTCCGCATGTAATGATCTTGTATGCACTTGATTAGCTTCTCCTTCATAATGATTATGCACAGTTTTAAAGCAAAAAGCGCAAGGTTTCCCATTTAAATCATTTTTCTTGGAATCTAAAGAGTTTTTAAAATAATCAGTAAGTGCATCTTTAAAATTCCCTGGATTTTCATTCTTGTATTTATAAGAAGAATTATCTGAAACTTCTCCTTTTTCAAAAGGACTATAATGTTGAGAGTTATCTAACAAATCTTTTGATATTGGGGAAATTATATCCTCAACATTTCTAAGATTACAAGGTGTATGGCCCTTTGCCACATCATTCCATCCAATTGACTTAACATGGAATGAAGAATCAGTAATTGTTGCCCCTACATTTCTTGAGATACATCCTGAGTTGAGTTTTGCAGAATTAGCAACTTGCATTGATCTTTCTACAGAACTAGGGGTTATAATTCCAGGCTGGGATATTAAAGCAATTAATTTAAGTAATTGTTCTTCGCGAGTTAAAAAATTCAATTTACCATATGGTGGACTGTAGATATCTAGGTATTTATCAACATTCTCTTTTTTAAGATTTAAAATATGATAATCACTTTTTTGAATGCAATTTTCAACGTCTGGTGAAGAAAAAATACCTTTTGAGAAATCTTTTGTCTTATACTCAGTGTTATCTAAACTTAATATTTTTTGCACTATACCCTCGCGCTTAGACTTATCACCTATAGATTTGGGTAATCTTGTTTCAATTCTATCTCTTGAATTGCCAAGTACATCCTTAGTTGATAACATGTAAAACCCTGAATAACGTTCTTTAAAAAACATTATTTCTAGTGAATTACGCAACGAATCGATTACTATTCTTGTTGGAGCACTATTATTAATATGTTTTTTAGCTTTTATAATTCGATTTATTATACTAGCAATCTCAAAGAGATTTGAAATATTTTTTTTTATTCCACCTCTAGGGTTTCCTGATTGTCTTATATTACAAGAAATATTATGAAGTAAATACGCTCTTCTGTAATATCCATTAACTTGAAGAATATTAAACACCTCATCACTTAACTCTCTAAAAGGTTGGTCAAAAAAAACATTATTTAATTTTACTAAATCATCTGAAGACTTAATCTCAGTAAATTCTTTTAATGATTTTATATCCTCTATAATAACTTTATGTCTAAATTCTATTTGTTTTAACTCCTCAAATGTTTTTCGAATAATATTGGTATTATCTTCTTTATTAGATTCTCTATAATATTCTTTGAGGATTCGCCACAATCCAAAGTTTTTTGTTCCATATCTTTTTATCAAATAAAGAAGGAGGACATCTTTATAACTAATAACATTAAATGGAATCCAATTTTTACCAGTTTCCATAAAATTATTAATGATGCTATATTTTCTAGAAAAAGTTGAATTTAAATCTTCTTCCGAACTAAATTCTCTTAAACCTTCTTCTTTCAAGTCAGAATATGGTCCGGAAAGAAGTTTTGCAATTGTTGAACAACCAGATCCTGTACGACCAGTTAAACCAATCACCATAAAGTTACTACGTAAAGAATAAAGATGTTCTAATCTCATAATTTAAATTATATTTTATTCTACTATTAGCCTGTAAGATAAGTTTTTGAGAAGATTAGCACTTCAATAAAAATAACTAAATATTTAAAAGTTCTTAACATGATTTAAACTCTATTAGAATATCAAAAATTCATTGTTATGAGTGCAATATGGTGTTTTTAACTTATGTGGTAAAGTGCTAGACTGTGAATCTAGATAACAGGGTTCGAATCCCGAAAACACCCTTATTTTTTTAGCATAAAAAATGCCTCCCAATAGGGAGGCATCTTATACTAAAAATAACGTTGGTTATTTCTTTATGAATCTTCTTGTGATAGTAATATCACCAGAAGTAATCCTAACAAAATAGGTTCCTGATTTATAATTAGACACATCAATACTTCGAATATCTGAATCATTTATTTCACTTACGAGCATTCCTAGCATAGAGAATACTTTGATATTGTCTATTGTTTTGTCTTGTACATCAATATTAAGTATTCTTTCAGCTGGATTAGGGAATATTCTAAACAGATTATTATCTTCTCTAGCGAGTGTTTGTGTTCTTAATGCTTGAGACTTTGTATCGTCTACACAAAAAGCAGTCACATCAGAAGCTCCAAAATCACCTCCAGAAGCAATCACGCCTTCAGAACTTTCTAGCGTATAAGATCCATTACCAAATCCGCAACAAATACCATCACCAAAAGAATCAGTAATCGTAAAAGTATAATCTCCAGAACTTAATCCATTAATATTTTCAACCACTGTAGATCCATCTGGATTTGCAGTAGAATAACTATTACTAGCTACTGTTGCTCCTCCGGATGTTAATGTCCAAGCAGTTTCTTCTGGATAGTTATCAAGATTGATGGTAAGTGTTAAATCACCAGCGGCACAATCATTACCTGGCCCTCCATCTGTAGTAAGAGAGATATCATCTATGGCAACATCTGCTTGCCATGTCCCTCCTGTAACTCTATTAAATCGTAACTGAAGCCCTCCACCTACATATGCGGCAAGGTCAAGAGTTACCGTATTCCATTGGTTTCCTTGGTTACCCGTTTGATTCCAAATAGAGGTCCATGTATTTCCATCATCATTACTAGCTTCAAGATCTATACTTCCTGCATCTGTAGATCCAAACATGTGGTATTGGAATGAGAAAGTTGCTTGTGAAGCACTATTCAAATCAAAACATGGAGAATTTAAAATCGCTTGCTTATTTGGGAAACCTGTACCATTTCCAGAAGCTTCTACATATACATAAAATGCACCATCTGCTCCAGTAGAAGGCCCTGTATTATTAGAAGGCGTTCCTCCAGAATCACGCGTCCAGTTCAAATCATCTCCTGTAGCTTGTGACCAAGCACCTAGCGAGCTTTCAAAACTTTCTGCATATGGGAATGCAGTGATACCTCCAGAACATCCTGTTCCTGGTCCTCCTCCTGAAGTAGTAAGAGCTATATCATCTATCGCAACATCTGCTTGCCATGTTCCTCCTGTAACTCTATTGAAACGTAACTGAACACCACTTCCAACATAAGCCGCTAGGTTTAGACTTACCGTATTCCATTGATTTCCTTGATTTCCTGTTTGACTCCAGATAGCCGTCCATGAAAGTCCATTATCATTACTAGCTTCTAATGCTATGCTACCTGCATCACTAGATCCAAACATATGGTATTGGAATGAGAAGGTTGCTTCTGTTTCATTACTCAAATCATAACATGGAGAATTGATGATCGCTTGCTTATTTGGGAATCCTGTTCCATTTCCAGAAGCTTCTACATAAATATAAAATGCACCATCAGCACCACTAGAAGGTCCTGTATTATTAGAAGGTGTTCCTCCAGAATCGCGCGTCCAGTTTAAATCATCTCCTGTTGCTTGTGTCCAATCTCCCAGCGAGCTTTCAAAACTTTCTGAATATGGGAATGAAGAAATTCCACCTGTACACGCAGTAATCGCTCCTGTGGTTACACTTACTGAATTACTTTGTCCTGATTGATTTCCTGCAGCATCTTTTGCAATCACAAAGAAACTATAGGTTGTTGTTGGGCTTAATCCTGTTACTGTAAAGCTAGTTCCAGACGCGGTTCCTACCACAACTCCATCTTGATACACATCATATCCAGTCACTCCAATATTATCTGTAGAAGCATTCCATGATAAATCAGTACTTGTTGCTGTTGTATTTGAAGCAGCTAAACTTGTAGGTGTAGATGGAGGGTCTGAATCTGGTACCGCCGAACCAATTTGGAAAGCAGCCACATGACTCTTTCTAACAGTTGCTGCACTTCCATTCATATATTCTCCAATATGCCAGAACGTTAAATCATCTGTTGGATCTATCGTAAGTTGTGAATAATCTCCATAACGTCCATCTGGTCTATTTGTTTGTGCATTTCCGTCTACAATATTTTGCTCAGCAACTGTCATGGTTCCTAATGGATCTGATGCTAATCGCCCTGTATATCGTAATGACGTAAATATAGAATTACTTACAATGGTATATCCCAATCCTATATTTCCTTGGAAGTCCATTCCTATACTTCCACAGAACACACTATAACTAGGCTGTGAGTAAGTACCTTCTTGATAAATAGTCCATGGTTGATTATCTCCTGTTTGGCGTAATTCATACCAACGTATTCCTGCTCTAGTATCATTTCCACTTACATCAACTACAAAGTTCATGACCGCAGAATTATGAGTTCCAAAACGTCTATAATTAGTCATGTACATCATCGTTGCTTGAATAGCATCAATATTAGGACCACTTCCTGGTTCATCGAGGTTATTAAACGACCCTCCATTAAACACAGCGTCAAAAGATGCGGTATTAATTTGTTGCGGACTTGAAATCGAAGAGCTCGTTGGGTTGTTCCAATTAACACTAATATCCCAGACCTTTAAATGATCTTGAGAAACACCACTCCAACTATCATCTTGCATATATACAATAGGATGCGGTACGCCTACTGGTGGTAATGTAGGTCCTGTAGCATTAAATCCTCCTGGGCTATAAAATCCATTATTTGATGCTCCTGGTAATGGAAATCCTATTAATTGAGCATTTGGATTTCCTACTAACATTTCATCTCTCTCTACAGCAAATACAACCTCACTTGTTGTAATAGAACCTTGATCCTTATTTGCAGTGATATAATAGCCATCACTCCAGATAGATAATTTTTCATAATCTGGAAATGATCCTGTATTAAAACGGTATGTAAACCAACCATCATTTACTGGATCTGGCCCTTGTCCTACTGCTATTAAGAAACCATTAGGTGTATTACTAAATTGCATAATAATAAAACGATCTGCATAACGATCATATACTACAACAGGATCTCCTAATGTCTCTCCTGGAAATATAGTTCCTAAAGATGCTTCAGGAAGCAATACATTTCCTGAGCGATCTAAGATTCCAAAACCAGAGTTAAAAGCATATACATAATGATTTGGGCCTATTGCTCCCGTTGGATCATTTAATACAGTTCCTTGATGAGCACCAAAAGAAGCCACAGGAGCTCTTCCTTGAATAGCTTGTACTTCTCCTTGTTTTTGAAGTAAAGGATCTGGTCCTGCAGGAAGTCCTTTTCCTGGAATAAATGTATTGGATCCTCTGCGTTTAGGAGGAGCTACATGTTCAAATCCAGCAGCAGCTATGATATTATCCATAGAAGATAGTGCTGGTATCTCTCTCATATATTCTGCTTGACCATATGAGGTAGGTGACATTGATCCGTCTTGGGCGTAAACTGTAAACGCACCAAAAAGGCATAAAATAAAAAGTGTAATTTTCTTCATTTTTGATTAGTATAAGGTGTTAAAAATAAGTTAGTTATTAGTTAAGTTATAAAAAACTCAAGGAACTATTGACAAGAATTTCCTTAAAAAACACAATACCCCTTATTTCTATGGAAAAGCCGTAAAACCCCTCTGGAAAAGGAGTATAAAAAACACCTGCTCAAAACAGAAAACCATTCTTTTTTAGGAAAAAAATATTTTTTAATTACTACGCAAAAAGACTGCGCAATAGCTTTTCACATTTGCACTGTGATTAATGATTGAGTGACCTCATCTTTTGGAATCAATGAGGTATTCAAAAAGGGGTATCCCGTCATAACATGGCGTATGGCGGGATTTTAAAATAAAATGATTAAGTATGAATAAAATTCATACTAAAAAAGAGTGTGGTCTGATGGTGGTGGTCAGCTTAGTAGTGCACATTTTTAAGCTACTAAGAATATTGTTTACGATACGTAAACTTCATTATCACACTCTGTATCCAACACTTACTATATGTAAGTATACATATGTGTCTGTAGTGTAATGGCTAGCACGGTAGGTAAATCCTACAAGTCTGAAGTTCGATTCTCGGGAGACACGTACATCAATATTCTTGATGTACACTTGAAACAGTAGCTTATGTGGTATAAGCGTCAGATTGAAGCTCTGAAGATATACGTTCGACTCGTATCTGTTTCACTATATATTGAGAGTACATATCTCAAATATGACACACGCTTATGGTGTAACGGTAGCATCTAAGTCTCCAAAACTTAGGGTTGAGGTTCAAATCCTTGTGGGCGTGCAATACTGAAACAGTAGCTTATGCGGTATAAGCGTCAGGTTGAAGCCCTGAAGATATACGTTCGACTCGTATCTGTTTCACACTATGCAAGTCTTGTTGGGTGTTTCTGTATAGCACTATTGTATGCGGTATTACATTTTTTGTATGATGGCTGCATATCCAACTTGACATAGAGGTTTTTGATTATCCAAAAATCAACACATCGTTATGTGGGTTCGAGTCCCACTCCTGCTTTCAGGATGGCGGAATTGGTAAACGCACCAGGTTTAGGCTCTGGCAAAAACGAGACGTAGCTGTCATAGGTTCGAATCCTATCAGACCCGCAATCATACAGAAAAATAAGGGTCTGTAGCTCAGCGGTAGAGCACTACACTTTTTTGACGTTAGGAGATACGTTACATCTCCACCATCAAGCTGATCATCTTTTAAAACTGATCAACAGACTGTTAATCTGTATAAATTATAAACAATGCAAGGGTTATCGGTTGTTTATCTCTTTAGGGAGATCACAACAAATCTTGTATGCACTTTGAATCATTGATTTTAGATGCTACAAAATTGTTGCTTTTTTATAGTACCTGTTTTCGGCAAAGAACTGTTTCTATACTTTTCTTTCTCGTTTACAATCTCTAAAAAACCAATAGTAGGCTAGTCTATAAAATCTCTTATTCCGTTCATAAAGGATGATAGTTCTTGTATTGTTTTTTAAAAGAATTACGCTTTCGCGAAAGCTATGCCAGAAACAATAGCACTAGCGAAATGAAAAATAATATATGAAGAAACTATTAAAAAGTAACTGAATACGTCATTCTGAATTCATTTCAGAATCTTATCAAATTCGTTACTCGTGTAATGAGAAACTGAAACAAGTTCAGTTTGACGAAAATTACACCTTTTAGATAGCATCTAGTTCAACTAACTATTCTGAATTTGCCCTTCAGACTTTTCATAATAGTGTTTTACTAATAAAATATAACTTCTATGTATACCGGTCATAGAAGTTTTATTCGGGCGATATGCCCAAAACCAATGTTTAATTAAAATGAAAGACCCTATTAGGGCATTTAAAAAATGAGAAAAGTACGTATTAATGCCGGTAAAGTCGGCTTAGTCTTCAAAAATGGAGATTACAAACGTGTCCTTACAGAGGGTGCACACTGGGTACGCTTTCGCGAAAGCGTAAACATATACAACACCTCTCTTTCTTTTACATCAAATGCATTAGACCTAGAAGTCTTTTTACGAGATAAAGAGCTTACTGACTTATGGCATGTTATTGATGTATTAGATCACGAGATTGTGATTGTATACAAAAATGGAAAATATAGCCAAACGCTTACTGCAGGACGTTATGTCTTCTGGAAAGGCCTTGTAACCTATGATTTTACTCGCGCTGATCTTACGAAGATTTACATCACAGAAAAGATAGACAAAGCTGTATTTGCTAAGTATGACTTACACAGTCACATTCGTGTGTTTGAAGTAGCTGCTCATGAAAAAGCAGTCATGTTAGTAAATGATGAATATGTAAAAACCTTAACTGGAGGTACGTATCGTTTTTGGCGTAATGACACTACTATTAAAATTGCAAAAGCAGATTTACGTCAATTGCAACTAGAAATAGCAGGTCAAGAGTTACTTACTAAAGATAAAGCGACGGTACGTTTAAACTTTTATGCACAGTATAAAGTAACGCATGTTGAGAAAGCATTGCTAGAAACAAAAGAGTATGAAAAGCAACTATATGTATCATTACAACTTGCATTACGTGCTTTTGTAGGAAGTTATACACTAGATGAATTACTAGAAAGTAAAGAAGCACTGGCGCAATCTGTTTTTGAAGACAGTAAAGACATTGCAAAAAAGCTAGGAGTTACGGTACTACATTGTGGCGTGCGTGATATTATTCTTACTGGAGAAATGAAAGACATTATGAATCGTGTGCTCATTGCACAAAAAACAGCGCAAGCAAATGTCATCACTCGTAGAGAAGAAACCGCAAGTACACGTAGTTTATTAAATACTGCAAAGCTTATGGAAGAAAATGAAATGCTTTATAAGCTGAAAGAAATGGAATATGTTGAAAAAATAGCTGACAAAATTGGTGAAATTACCCTTACTGGAAATAGTGGGATGGTTACACAATTAAAGGAACTATTTACAACAAAATAATCCATAAACTTATAAAAACACTAAGAGAACCTCTTAGTGTTTTTTATTTATAACATACTGTAAATACATATTTTACAGTCATTATTGGTAAAATAAAAGCACTAAACTGTGTTTTTAACAGGCAATATAAATGATACATTCTTAAGAATTCATACTTTTACAATAATCACAAAAATGTAGTATTGACTACATACTCACTAAACCAATCCTTAAAAGCTGAAATTATGATGCGAACATTACTCTGTGTACTTTTTTTATGTTTAGGTACGATCTCTATACATTCTCAGGAATCTATTGCTAGAGAATGGAATGAAGAACTTTTAGAAGCCGTCCGTAATGATTTTGCTCGTCCTACGGTACATGCACGTAATCTTTTTCACTCATCGGTATTGATGTATGATGCATGGGCTATTTTTGATGAAACCTCTGTTCCTTTATTTTTAGGAAAATCTTTTGGTGGTTTTCAAGTTCCCTATGAAGAAATCACAATTCCCACTGATGAAGCCGAATTAGAAGCGACAAGAGACGAAGTGATAAGTTATGCTGTATTTCGATTATTAATGCATCGATTTGCCAATTCGCCTGGAGCTGACGACACATTACCTGCACTAGAAGCCAAATTTTCTGAATTATCATATGATGCTTCTTTTACAGATACTGATTACTCTTCAGGATCGTTTGCTGCTTTAGGAAATTATATGGCTGAACAAATGATTGCTTTTGGATTACAAGATGGTTCTAATGAAGATTTTGATTATGGAAACACATCCTATCTTCCTGTAAATGATCCTTTATTATTAGATATGTATGAAGAAACTAATGATATAGATCCAAACAGGTGGCAACCGCTTTCTTTTGAGACATTTATAGATCAATCTGGAAATCCAATTCCTACGCAAGTACCTGATTTTTTAAGTCCAGAATGGGGCATTGTAACGCCTTTTGCACTAAGCGAAGATGATTTGGAAATCTTTCCTATAAACGGATTTGATTACTATGTATATAATGATCCTGGAAGTCCGTCATATATTCAAGATTCTGATGGCGATGCCTTACAAGATCCTTATAAATGGGGATTTGGATTAGTAGCTTCTTGGTCAAAACAGTTAGACCCAGCAGATGGGGTGATGATAGATATTTCTCCTGCAAGCATTGGAAATATACAAAGCTACCCTACTACCTTTGAAGAATATCAAACCTTTTATGATTTTGAAAATGGCGGTGATGCCAGTATTGGACATACTGTAAATCCAGCAACAGGACAGCCGTATGAAACACAAATGGTTCCTAGAGCAGATTATGCAAGAGTACTTGCCGAATTTTGGGCTGATGGTCCAGATTCTGAAACACCACCAGGACATTGGTTTACCATTTTGAATTATGTAAATGATAACCCTCTTCTAGAAAAGAAAATAGGTGGTGAAGGGGAAACGTTAAGTGATTTGGAATGGGATATCAAAACCTATTTCTTATTAGGCGCAGCTATGCATGACAGTGCTGTCAACACATGGGGATTAAAAGGATATTATGACTATGTACGCCCTATCTCTGCCATACGTTATATGGCTGGAAAAGGACAAAGTGATGACAACTCTTTGACTAACTATGATCCACATGGACTTCCACTTATTGACGGACTTATTGAAGTGATTGAAGAAGGAGATCCGCTAGCGGGTGATGCAAATGAATTTGTTGGGAAACTAAAAATGAATGCATGGAAAGGTCCTGATTTTATTGAAGACCCTGATACTGATGTTGCGGGTGTAGATTGGATTTATGCTAATAGATGGTGGCCATATCAAAGACCTACGTTTGTTACCCCTCCTTTTGCAGGGTATATCTCTGGGCACTCTACATTTTCTAGTGCGGCCGCTCAAATTCTTACGCTAGTAACGGGTGATCCGTTTTTCCCAGGAGGAATGGGAACCTTTGACATTGCTCAAAATGAATTTCTTGTATTTGAAGAAGGCCCTTCAGTAGATATGACACTACAATGGGCTACCTATAAAGATGCCTCTGATCAAACTAGTTTATCTAGAATCTGGGGAGGTATTCACCCTCCTATAGATGATATTCCTGGGCGTTTTTTAGGAGAAGAAATAGGAAACGATGTGTATGATAGAGGACTTGCCTATTTTTCTGGTGAAGCTTTAAGCACAGAAGAAGCAGTGATCACCCCTGTAACCGTATTTCCAAATCCTGTAGCAAACCTACTTCAAATTTCTGGAGCTTATCAAGGTGATGTAACTCTTACAGTGTATAGTATTGATGGAAAAAGAGTACTCTCTGAAACAAAGCAAATGACTGCCAATAGTACAACGCTAGATGTAGAGAAGTTAACGACTGGAATTTACTTTTTGTCTATTCTAGATAAAGCGCAAAACACCTCACAAACGGTGAAGATTATAAAGCAGTAGTTCGCTTATATTTAATAAAATACAAAAGGTGACTTCGATACCATTTACCTTCGGTAAATCACTCAGTCACCTTTTGTGTTTTAACTAGTTATTCTTTTTTTCATTGCCAAAAAAAGAATCAAAAAAGTCTAGACTTACAAAACCTTGTCTAAATTTATTGCTCAATTCCTGAATTTCCTAAACTCGCTTTGCTCAAACAATATGAAATTCTACGGAATCTTCACTTCAAATTTTACGACAACTTTTTGATAGGTCATTTAATTTTTGATCCAAATTCACACTTTCTTTTTCTTCTTTTTGGAAGGGTCTTCCGAAAGTTGATCTAAGGTATCTTTTAATGCGGTATTCTTTAAAAGATTGGTTAAGGCTTTAAAAGGATTCACCCCATAGATTTTATTAAAATTTTCTAGAATAGATTTGATTTCTGCAATGGCAATAAAGCCTGCAATAATTTTTAATAATGGGATTTCTTCCAGAATATGTTTTTCCATAAAGTAGGCTGCCAAAATCACCAGGTTATAGATAAAAAACTTTGAAATGGTATGCATGATACGATAGCTACGTATGGCCACTCCATTTTTAAAAGAAGCGTAGGATCCTGTGATAAAATCTACGATAATCAGGAAGATCATAGTCACCATCATCCCTTGTACAGGCGCTAGTATCGTACATACCCAAAATAGGACTTTTGTTATTTTTTCTGTTTCCATAGCAATTGTTTTTAAAAATTCAACATCATGTTTGGGGCGTTGCGATACAAGCTTCCTAGCTAGTAGCAAGCTTCACTATATTCTCGACTGTTTGTTGGTAAGACTAGAAACCTCAAGAATTTTTCATAGCATATATTCTGGTTTCTTAGTCGTAAGATTCTTTACAAATATACACATATTACAAATAAAATACAAATATTTATGTAATTTGTTTAAATTTATTATGTGTTATGTGTTATTTTCTATTCTTACGCTCCTGTCTGCCGACAGGCAGGTTCGCGAAAGCGTATAAGGAAATACTTAAAATACAAAAAGCTATGACGTAAGGTCATAGCTTTTGGTTATTGTTATTTTCTGATTACTCTTACTGCTACCAGTTGCAAACTAGCGAGGTAATAATGTTTAATTAGCCAAAGTATTTTATCCACTTATTTTCATTAATGACCATCTTAAAAGAGTCTGTACTAATCATAATATTAGCAATAGGAGAATTTAAAACTATAAATATGGTCTCATCTAGTATATCTTCTCTAGTAAATGAAACTCCCTCTAATCCATCTTCTATACTTTGAGCAATTGCAAGATAATTCTGTGATTCTTTAAAATTTATCACTATTTCTTTCACAAAAGAAGCGTTTCTATTAATATCGTTAAACATTTTGAAAGCTAGATATTGTAAGTCATCTCTAACCATTTTTTCTTCAGGAAGATAAAGGTCTATTTCTTCATCTAAATCATCTGGATAAATAGTTCGGATTTTATAAGCACCCTCAATCATAAATTGATCAAACCAATAATGCTCTTGACAATATTCTTTCTTATAGGATATACATAAAAGTTGAAGTAAATCTGAAATACTTGTCATATTAATAAATTCTCCAAATTTATTAATATGAGGATATAATTCTTGCATCTTAGGATCAACTCCATCTAAAATACCTTCTTCTTGATAATACAAAAAATCTAATTTAAAATCTATATTCATAATTATTTTTCTACATAAATGTCACCCACTAGCGCTCGTCTGTGACGAGTGCCGTACTGAGTAAAACTCTAAATAAATAACATCACAAAACACTTCTATTTAACCTAAAATACAAAAAGCTATGACTTGACATCATAGCTTTTGCTTATTGTTATTTTCTGATTACTCTTAACGCCACCTTTTACAAACTTGTGGTCAAGAAATACTTAAATTAATACTAATTTATAGTCAAGTTATAAACTTAAGTACACAAAATAAGCTTCATTTACAATGAGTTTAAAACTCTGAGGTGTAATAACAAGTTGTGCTATAGGGCTCTCTTCTACCGTATATGTAATCACATTTACATTAGTAACTTTTTCATACACTTTCCCTTCTAAAATGGTTTCTATTGGCACTTCTAGTTCATGAGAATCTGTAAACTCATATATTAATTCTGAGAGATAGCTTAAATCTTCATTATCTGTGTAATGTTTCTTCTTGATCTTCTTAATATCTTTTCTTATCATACTAGAAGATTCTATAAGAACATATCCTTCTTCTTCTTTGGGAGCATAGTTTTCAAGGTCTAAAAGAATCCCTCCTCCCCAATAACTGCGTGGATATTGATCTTTATAAGCTGTCACAATAAGCTGTATTAATTTAGGTATAGACTCTGTTTTTATAAAATTACTCAATTTTAATTTCTCTTTTCTCCATTTTTCCCAAAAGGGGTCTGGAGCATCAAGAATAGGTCCCCCTTTCGTTAACCATAAAAAATCTAATTGTATATCTGTTATTTCCATAGGTTATACTCGTTGACCTAAAATACAAAAAGCTATGACGTATGATCATAGCTTTTTGAAGATATATTTTAATTTACTTAATCTACTTCATATACACTAGGATCTTCTAATCCATTGATAAAATTCTCAAAAGAATCCATAATATATATTGGTTCATCTGCAGTACCATCTAAGAATACTTGATAAATTGAACCGAAATCTTCTTCTCTCATTGAGATACAAAATTTACCTCCCCCCGCTAGCGCTCGTCTGTGACGAGTGTCTCCAGAATTAAGAACACAAAAAACCTCTTTCCTATTTACCCCAAAATACAAAAAGCTATGATGCGTGATCATAGCTTTTATATATTGTTATTTTCTAATTACTCTTGACGGCACCCGTCATAGACGAGCGCTAGCGAGGGATTATCTCGCTTTCCAATCAACATCAATGTTTTCTTTCCACTCGTGTTTAAGCATTTTTATTAAAATATTTATTACATTAATCAAATCCTCAGTGTAAACATCTGATATCCATTCTATTTTTGTATCTGGCCAATCTTTCTTATCCTCTTCCCATTTATTTAACTTATTATAAGGAATTTTATCCCCTTCTAATGTAATTATATCTATAGCTTTTTCTAAAATGACTATTATTTCTTGTTCACGTTCCTCAATGAATTCTAAATCTCCTTCAAAATTAAAATAAGCATAGCCTTGAACATGCCCATTTGTTATATCTAAAAAATCTTCATATATATTTAGATACCATATAGGTTTGTCCTCTAATTCTTCGTTTATAAATGATTTTACTATAAAAAAACTTACTAATTCAAAGTAAGATTCCTTTATATAGAATCCTTTTTCTTTATTATAGGTATGATATGATGTTTTCATTATTACTCTAATATTTCAAATTTATCTTTGTTCTTTAAGAAGCTACTATAATTATCATGTAAATACTTTAAAATATCCCCCGCTAGCGCTCGTCTTTGACGAGTGCTGTATTGAGTAAAACTCTAAACAAATAACATCTCAAATCACAAAACACACTTCTATTTATTCTAAAATACAAAAAGCTATGACGTATAGTCATAGCTTTTGCTTATTGTTATTTTCTGACCACTCTTATTACCACCAGTTACAAACTGGCGGGAGCAGGAAGTAAATTATTAGGCTTAGAAGGAATCAAAGTACTAACAGTCATTCTCTTACATTAAGCTTAGTCCATTTATAAACTCTGTAAAAGAAGATGCCAAATCTATACGTTCACCATCTGAATAAAACACATAAATAGACCCATTATTTTCACCTAACGACATACATAATTCTCCCCCTCTTACTGCTCCAATATAGATGTCATTTATCGGTAAAACATCTTCTCTTGCTATCAAAGAGTTTTCCATGGTATCACTACCATATTTAATTGGCAGAAAATACATGAATTTAATATTTTCATTATCTCCACAAATGTAATCTTCAATAGTAATACCTCCATTATATTTTAGCATATGCGCTTTATAATCTTCAGGAAGTTTTAATCCATCTAATTGTTGCTCGAACTCTTCTAATTCTTCTTGAGTAATCAATTCATTTTCTATTTCAAATTGTATCATAATATTATTAACCTCATTATTAAGCCTCTATGTGAATAACAATACTAAACACACTTCTATTTGACCTAAAATACAAAAAGCTATGACGTAGGGTCATAGCTTTTGCTTATTGTTATTTTCTGATCACTCTTTACGCCACTAGTTATAAACTAATAGGAGCTAGTAAGTACTCTAATACTCTTTAACCCATATCTTTTTTTCTGGGTTCCATTCTAAAGTATTAGAATAATCTTCCATAATCACCTTTTCAACACCTTCCCTAAAGTCATTGGAAACTAAACACGGATAATCACCTGACATATATATATTACCTTCCAAATCACATTCTAGAGTTGTAACATCTAAATGATAATCTGCGATAGGAAATGTTATTATATTTCCATAATACCTAGGATTATCAAGATAATTATTTATTTTATAAATGCCCTTAGTTATAGCTTTTAGATTTAAATACGCCGTTACATCTTCCTCAGAATATTTATATGTTTCAACTTCTAAGTCGCCATATTCATATAAAAATTCTTTAAGAAATTCAGGAAACTCATTAAACCTAGGAATACCATCGAAAACTGATTGTATATTTCTACCTTCATACCAACCGGTTTTTTTAAAAAGCTCTTGTACTTCTTGTCTAAATTTCATTACTCTTAATTTTTATTTAAATACATAAACATCAAAACACACTTCTTTCCCCCACTAGCGCTCGTCTGTGACGAGTGCCGTATTGAGTAAAACTCTAAACAAATAATATCTCAAATCACAAAACACACTTCTATTTACCCCAAAATACAAAAAGCTATAACACATGGTCATAGCTTTTTGCAAATTGTTATTTTCTGATTACTCGTATGTGCCACCAATTACAAATTGGTGGGAGTGGAGTTATATTACTTCCTCTATATACGCGAACTATAGAGCTGAAAACCCTCACTCAATACAGCAACATTTGCCTAAATTTTATAGTTCCAAACTTATTTTTATCATAGAAATCTGGCAAAAAACATTTACCAATTAAGAAAGATTCCATTTTATAGCTGCTTCAACCCAACTATAATCTTCTCCCTTTATAAAAGGAATAAAAAATCCTTGCAAAATTTTAAACCTATTTCTAATTTGTCTTTTAGTATCTTCTATATTTGGCCATATTTCTATTATATCTTCTAATTCAAGAGTATTAGGATCAAAGTCTGTCACCTCAAATATAACTCCAGGGGTTATATTTAATGGCTTACCAGAATCATATGTTAAAAATTCCATTTCCACACCCCCTTGACCATCTGAAGATATATCTATAGTACAATTAGGAAATTTAATTTGAACAAAAAAATCACCATCTATTAATTGATATTCTATTGGCCATGAAAATTCTTCCATTATTTGTTTTACCAGTTCATGATTAAAAAAATCTTCCGCATAATATTGATCATCATTCATAATGTTATTTTATTTTCGAAGCAATTTCACCTTCTATTTTATACCCGTTTTTTATTAAATAATTTATTTCTCTACCAAATATAGAGAGAAATAACCCTCCCGATTCATCTTTTATGAGTTTACCTGTTTTTCTATCAGTACTATAAAGAGATTTTTTTGATTTAGGATTACTTACAAATCGAACACTATCTCCTCTAGCGATTACATCATCTAACCAAGGTTGATTAACCTCTCGCCAAAATTCATCTTTTACTGTTTCCCAATATAAATTGAGATTAGTAGATTTTATTTTAATAAATTTCTCTTGGATTTCAAACCATCTTTTAGATGATAGTATATCTATTCCTCCTATATTAACTCCTGTTTTCCATACTCTATTTCCTTTCCTAGAAAAAGTCTTAACAAATTCAACATCCTTAACTGTTCCTGTAACAACAACTGTAGATTCCCTGCTTAGTTTAATACTATTACCCCCAAATAATTTCCTGCCATCTTTGATTAAAATTTCGAAAATTTCTCCTCTTGTAAAAGACGCAACGGCTTTGCCTTTAACTTTTAGAATCTTTTCAACACCCATTCCTACTCTTTCAAACAACTCATCTAAACTTCGTGTCAAATTATTTTTATCTTGTTTTAAAAGTATTCGAAGTCTATCTGCTAATTCTTTCTCTGTTTTAAAAGCACCTAAAATAACACCTTTAAACTCAAATAAGAAAACACCTTTTCCTCTTTTAATAAAAACTTTAGCCTTCTCTAGTTTTAAAAGTCCCGCCTTTGTTATTTTTCTTATTAAAAATGGCGAAATAAAAGGTTCAAAAAAAGTAAATCCAACCCCTCCAAATTTCTTTGCAACAACAGCTTGAGCTTGCAGTTCTGCAAAAAACAGCCGTATCAACTTTACAATCTCATCGGTTCCTTTTCCTAAAAATTCTGTAATTTTTGTAAATAGTCCTACTAAATCATCGCCTAACTTCTTAAGGCTTTTCCCAAAGAAGGTCGTAATAGCACGCTGCATAAATGCCAGCATATTTTCTGCTATAGATCCTATTCTGGAAACAATACTTTGCACGTTTTTTATACCGCCTGTTAAGAAAGCTTCTATAACCATAGAAACTATAAATCCTATAAAAGCCCCCTCCGCTAGCGCTCGTCTGTGACGAGTGCCGTATTGAGTAAAACTCTAAACAAATAACATCACAAAACACACTTCTATTTGACCTAAAATACAAAAAGCTATAACACATGGTCATAGCTTTTTGCTTATTACTGTTATTTTGATCACTCTTAACGCCACCATGCTAAAGCGTGGCGGGAGCAGAGGTATCCATAGTTTATCTTTACTCTTTTAACCAAGCAGCAATATTTCCTGAATTTATATCTTCAATATTATAAAAATCTTCATAAAATTCATCAGTCACATTCATCTCCGGATATTGAGTCATAATATCTTTTAGCAAAATATTTAACTCACTTAACATTTCCGAATGATGTGTTATAAATATAGATATGTAATAATTATTACTATCTATCTCATAAACATCTTCAAAAAATCTTGACTTATCAATAACCCAAAAACCTATAGAATATGTCTCTTCATCTGATATGTCTCTATAAAAATCAATGTCATTAAGATCTAAAGCATCTACATCATTAATCCTATATTGGTATTTTTCTCCTAATTGCTTAAGTTTTTGTAAAACTTCTTCTTTGCTTATATACTCTTTAGAAAGCAAAATTGTATTTCTCATTTTAATATAATTTTTTTAAATTATTGATTCCCTCTATAAATATTACACCATCTTCTGCTAATTCTTTTAATAATGGATCACTCAAGGTAAAATTACCTAAATCTTCATAAACTAAAACCACTTGTTTTAGCTGTGGGTTTAAAAATTTTTCTTCAATTAATGAATTTTTATGCAAATATTTTTGAAGTTGTGCATGAACTTGTTCTATTATTTTAGAATTACTTAATTTAGATTTTACTTCACCTATATATTTTTTAGTTGCAAAATCAATATCTCCAAAATCATCTTTAAATTTACCTCTTACATTTTTACCCCATACCTGATTTGAAAAATCGACTAGTTCATCACCATGAATTTTGGACAGTTCAAGCATTCGTTTCCCTACTTCCCCTTCAAAAACATCTCCTTTTCTGATGGCTTCTAATTTTATATCAATATTCTTAGATATAATTTGAGGTTTAAGTTTTGCCCATCTTAACTCTCTACCAAAGCCATTTTTCCAAAACCAGTTTCCTGCTTCTAATCGTAATCCTAATTTTTCTATTTCTAATAACTCATCAAAAACTTTAATAATGTCTTCATTTTTTATACCATAAACAAAAATTTCGTTCTTTAAAAAGTTATTAATCTTCTTGGAGTTTCCTGTAAATAAAACTTCTCCTTGATACATCAGTCCATAAAATGCCTTTCCTTCTATTTGACTTTCCAATACTGTAATTCCGAGTTTCCATAAACGTTCTATATTTGACTGTAATATTTTCAATCTTAATGCAGAACGCATTATAGGCATTACCCTAAAAGTTGTTTTCCCAAAATTAGAAATCTCAACATTTATGATTGCTTGAAAAAGTAATCTTTGTATACGTTCTCTAATTAAAATAGAGCTGGCATCTTTTACTTTATTAAGCTTTCCTACAATACCAGGGCCATTTTTAATAAGACCTTGTCTTACGGCAGATGATACACTAACAATAGCAAAAGTACCGCTTATCGCTTCCCAATTCCTATCAAGCCATGCACCTTCTTGGGTTCCTCTTAATTCTGGTCTTCTCAGAATTACAGCAATGTCAATAGTGCTTATCACAATGTCTGCTGTGGCAATGATGGCTGTAAGACCTGTAGCTCCTGCAGATAAGGCTCCTGCAGATACTAGTATACCTACAATATTAACAATAATCAAAGTTGTATTGATTACAGTTTCCCACTCAGCTTCATCAGAAAGATACTTTACTTCTAATGCACAAACTGGCACTTCACCATTCCCATTTGCATCTTTTAAAATTACAAGATCTAATGGATGAAAAATAGTAGGACCCTCTAATAGAGCGTTAATAGGTACTTTTAATGGAATATCAACGGCTTCTCCATCTGTATTATTAAGTTGTATGTCAAATTCAAATTCTCTAGGTCCAAATCGTTCAAGTTTAATGTTTTTTTGATCATCTTTTATAAGAATATCACTATTCAGCCTGTAACCTTTACCTATATTGAAAGTTACAGCTCGTCTTGATGCTCCTTGTATAATGTTATCATTTTTAACCTCTCGAGTATATAACTGAGCTAACATTGTTAATAATGTTGTAAACTGCACTTCTGCATCGCCTTGAAGTGCGTCATATATACGTATAGCTTCTTCTGGTTTTGTATTAAAATAATCATACAAAACTTTTGGATCTGTAAACCCAAAAAGTAATTTCATAACAGCAGTACCACTATCCTTAAACCAACTTAAAGCACCTTCTAAATCATAAGCAAGCAGTGTTTTTAAATCTTTAATAAGAGTTTCATTGCCTCGTTGTTGTAATACAAACAGAGGTGCTTTTTCATACAGCCATTTTAAAGTCGCGTCATCTTTTACATTTCTAAAAGCTTCATTAAACTTTCTAATAATTAATGCATCTACTTCTTTATTGCTACTTGTCTTAACGATCTCTGATAATGATAGATAGTCTTCATAAACAGGTGTTTCTATTCGTATTGCAATTTCATTGCTTGTTTCATATTTAATCTTTTTTATGTAACTAATTATTCTCTTATTTGCATCTAGTTTAAAACTAAATAAAGAGCTCCCTTCATTCCTGTTTACTTTTCCTATTTTCTTATTTAACACTCCTGATAATTGTAACGTTCTTTCTCCTTTTTCCGGATCATTTATTACTAAAGGAATGTGAATTTTATAAGATTCAGGTTCTGTACCATCTATTGCATTTATAGAAGGCGTAGTTGTTTTATTTGAAATATACTCTCTATAATCAAACTCAAAACTTCTATACTTCCCAATAGTTTTAGCAAGTTTATCAAAATCAATTACATCATTATAAAGCCCTTCTTCAGAAACAGTATCATCTTCAAACACAATGGGCGGATTAAACCCCAATTGGTCTGCAAATTCAAATATGCTCATTGTTTTTATTTTTATTTAATTAAACATAGCATCCATGTGTGCAGACATAGACACTCATACTCCCTTATCGCAGCCCATATTCATCGTGAATATGGGCTGTGTTAGCTTTCGCGAAAGCGTGACCACTACTACCTTCGCAAAAGAGATAAGGTTTTTAAAAACTACTTCTTAAAAAGTGACTTGTCCACCATCACCTTCAGCAGGGGCTTCTGGTGTATTTTGAGCACCTGTCAATATGGTTTCACTAAGTAAAATGGTACTATCTCTTTCTTCATTTTCGCAATAGCACGGTAATCCACCTTCCATCAGTACCGCAGAATCTGCTTGTACAATGGTAAGGGCTGTAGGCACACGCGTTTCCCATTCTTTTTCTACTTCTCCATCTACAGATTGCAACTCTTCTGCAATAGATAGATAGAGCTCATCGTCAGAATCAATCGCAAGACCATTACCCATCCAAGTTCTACCTGTTGCTAAGAAATAGGCAACTGCTTCTTCAAATCCTGGACGTACTGGCACGACCATACGAGACATTCCTGCTTGTAAAAAGGCTTGGAAGATAGGGTCCAAACCATTACTTTCTTTAAATAAATCAATCCAATCGCTTTCTTCTGCATAGTAGTATGGATAGAAGGTATACGCCATAATTTCCCAATCAAACGCTTGCTCAAAAAACTTTACATAAGAAGCATGATTTTCAAACCCTGAACTTAAGTTGACACGTGTATAAGAATTACTCACATAATTATTTTTAGAGGTATCAATCCCGTGTGGACGTGTCATCATATCTATGGCAATACGCTTTAATTCACGTTTTTCCAATGTGCGATTAAGGGCAGATGAAAATTCAAGACGTGTATCTTCTCCTTCTGGCGTTGTAGGAATCGTACTCTCCAGTAATGCATCATTATATTCCTGCACTCGGATTTCATAGGCTTCTATAATAGCATTGTACGTTTCTACTTTCCATTGTTGATATGCTTTTTCGGTACGCTCACAAGAAATAGTCACATTAAGTGCAAAACTACCCATATCCCATCCTACTACACTCACAGGAATAGAACTATCTATATAATCTGGTACAGATAGACTTCCTGAATGAGGTGTTGATCTATATCCTAAACTTTCATTTGAAGATTTATTAATTCGGATTTCTTTATTTGCAATTTGGAGTTGTGCATTTAGGTTTTTATTATTAGCACGTCTAAAATCAAATTTCCAATTTGCATACGTTGCCTTATATCCTTCTGGCACTTCTAGATCATTGTATGAAAACTGACGTGATCCATTTGCTTCTGCAAATTCTCCTCCAGAATATGATTTTCCTATCTTAATATATTGTACAGGAGGCGCATTTACTTCTGCATTATACTTAGATGCGAGTACTTGATAATTACTTGGAAATATATATCTAGAATCCTTTATCTCGGCAGGAAGAGGTTCTGGCAATTCAGGTAAGATATATCCTTCTGGCAGTCCTTCTGGCGCTACTCCAGCTTCGGCTTTTTCTATAATGGCTTGTTTAAAGAAACGTGATGGTTCTGGGATATCAAATTCATACATCATACGTTTCCCATAGTTTACAAGCTTATTGTTGTAAATTTTATCTACCCAACGATATACACCTGTTACATGTTCCGTTCCTTGTGTATTATCAAAACCATGTTTATTGGTTTCTTCAAACTCACGAAGAATACGAGATGTACGTTTACGACTTACTTTTTGCACTACACGCTCAAGAGCTCTTGTAGTCACCTCTTCTGCATAGGTTTGTGAGGTCGTATTCGAATTTGACGATGATGATGATGATGCTCCATTGAAGTATCCATCTGCAAAGAAGCTTAGTTTTTTTCCAAAATTTCCTCTTACGCCTGCAGAAGCTCCATAATCTTTGGATTGATCTTCATTAAGCACTTGAGAGACCTCAGAACTTAATTCATTACGTTCTGAAGTGGTCGTATCAGTAAGCGATTCTGTTTCTGTTTCACTTGTAGTTTCTGTAGTTGTTTCAGAACTTATCAAGTTACGTGTAGAACGTTCTTTATACTCACGTGCTAGAATATTTTCAATATGCGATACTTCTCCTGGCACATAACAGCATACCTCTTGCTCCACACGTCTAAAATCTGCCACACCTACTTGTTTGATCCCATAAACAGGGTTGTGCTTAGCACTTGCGAAATAAAAATTGATTCCATTTCTGCTACCATCTTCCTCTATAATAGTCCCGTTGACAGGCAAAATCATATCAACATCTATTTCCCCAATTTCATGATTATACGTAGTAATAGTTGCTGTAATACTAACTTCCTTCGTTCCTTCTGGAATAGTAAATCCTTCAGTACTTTTCAAAATAATCCCTTCTTTTGTATGAGTAACATCATAAGAAGAAGATTCTGTACCAAATGACTTTCCATCGGAAATTTCAAAAAGCACTTCCTGAATACGAGTAGTAGCTATACCAGTTACAACATTAAAATGAAGGTTAACTTCGTTAGGTTTTCCTATAGAAGACACTGCCGCTCCAACAAAACTACCCGCTGGTAAAGAAGCTTTTTTCTCTTTGACAATGGTTCCTTTATAATTGATTGTCTTTTCTCGATTCTGACTTTCATTATCAAGCAAAACTCTTGTAAGTTCCCCTATTTCATCATCGATAGATTTTAAAATCTCATATCCATCATTAATTCCAGATTCCAATCTTTCATTAATAAAGCTTTTTGTTTTTGCAGAAGTCAAATCTTGAAAGCGTTGAGACTTATCAAAAGTAACTTCCTTAAAATTAAATTCTGGAAGCACTAAATCTGGATATGTATTTTCTTTTGTATCTGGATCAATAACTACAGTCGCTTTACTATATGCTAAATCAACTGCTCTTTGATGCGTTATATAAGCGGTCTCAAAGGTTTCTGCATTATCATTTTCCACTGTCTTAATTACAGCTTCCATTTCGCTATATATCTTTTGATAATCTTCGAGTTTACTTGTAGCAATATGGCTTTCTAATTGTGATTTTAAAATAGCATTATCTTTAGCGTCTGCTTTTCTATGAGTTATATCAGATATGGGTTCTCTAGCAGAAACATTTCTAGGAATTACTACATATGCACAGGCTAGGCGTTGTAATTCTTCGTCAGTATTAATCAATTTATCTACTCCTTCTGTAAGAAAATCATTTTTGCGCAAGAAATTATCCGCTACCAGCATTTGGATAACAGCTTCACGTATACTATCAGATCTTCTCTGTGAAGTTTGATAAATCAAATTATCCCACAACCTTACGCGCTCTGCACTGGCAAGTGGCGTTGCTGTTTCTGCTCTTGTCGTAAATTGATCTAGCGTAATTGTTTTTTTGTTTTTCATTAACCAAGCTGAAAATTCATACAAATCTTCAGATAACGCTTTAACATGACTTTTTCTCGTAAATGGAGCATACGTAGCAAACTTGGTTTGCATTGCTGCTCTGATGACATCATCATTTTCTTCTTCCTCATCTACATCTTTTAAAAAGGCACTTTGGCTTTTCTCTGATTTTGGAAAGAATACGAAACCACGTTCTCTCTCTTTTGAACATAAAAGTTGCGGATTTCTAAGTGTTACAAATCTAAATAGACTTGCTTTTGCAGGTTTTTTATTCATTTTTTGTTTTTTATTTTTCTACATGAGTGTCCCAGGCGGGAGCGCATCTCGCTTTTCTAATGTGGCGTGTGAAAAGAGGTTAGATACCTGAATAGAATAAGGCACCTTAGGTCATAGCAATACATCTTGTCTATAGAATAGTTGTTGAGAAAGACAGAAAAACTATTTTTGGTATGCAACATTTTACATATAACCATAGAAATCCCAGGTAAACATGTCAAAATGCTTATATATAGTCTTCTAGATCTTTTACAAAAGTTCTATAACAATAATGAGTGAGGGGTGTTCAACAAAATCTAAGATAATGCTGAATGTTTGATCTGAGTTTTAACGTACGCCTTGCGTGTTAAAACATAACGATACTTAAAAAAATACAATTGGTTTTTTCAAAACTTTAAAAATTAAAAAATTCATATTCATCCTTATAAAAGGACACGTATTACTCTTTTCTTAAAGTGGTGCTTGAAAAGGTCATATAATAATTCCCAAAAATGTTAGAATACATCTTTCAATTTAGGAATGGCAGTATTCTAGAATACTCGTAAAAAAGTTAAATTTCTGCACAAATGTTTAATTATTTAGCTTTTTTTTGTAAGTTAGCGCTTAACCACAGTACAAATATAAAACATTTTGCAGCTTAAAACAAACATTTGTGTTGTTTTTTTCACAAAAAGCAAAATAAAATGACACCCCTTATGGAAACTATAAATGATAAGATAAAAAACATTATCAGGCATTTTGGATTCAACAACTTCTCGTTCTCAAAACAAATAGGTGTTACTGGTACAACTATAGATAGTATCGTAAACGGGAGACCCCAGAAAGATGGGACTCGAAAGAAAACAAAGCCTGGGTATGACGTCCTACTATCCATTATAGAAACCTTTAAAATCAATCCTGATTACCTCTTTGGACAAAGCGAAATCATGCTTAAAGAGGACACTTCTCAAATTCAAACATATTCAGGAATGCCACAAGTGGTAGCTGTTAATAAATCAGGAGAAGAAAACGTAGTATACGTTCCTATAAAAGCAAGAGCTGGATATTTGGACGGTTATGGAGATACCGATTATATAGAAACCTTACCTACCTTCCATATGCCCCATCTTACCAATGGCACTTACCGCTGTTTTGAAGTGCACGGAAACTCTATGGTACGTACTTTTTTTGATGGTGATCTTGTCTTTGGAAAATACGTAGAAGATCTAAGTGATATTAAAGACGGCCGTGTATATGTGATTGTTAGTAAAAACGATGGTATTGTTTTAAAACGTACCATCAATAGAATTGCAGAGCGTGGCAAACTCATTTTAAAAAGTGATAATACAGATGGTAATTACCCTACTTATACGATGAATGCTGAAGATATTATGGAAGTATGGTATGTAACCATGTATGCTTCAAAACAAATGCCAGAACCTGTAGATATTTATCACCGTTTGCATGAATTGGAAAGTAAAGTGGTAGATCTTGAAGAAAACCTACAACAACGTTTACTTAATTAAGCTAGAAATCATTTTCTTGATTACGCTTTCGCGAAATGCAATACTAGATACATGAAAGCACGATACAAACCCATAAATCGCTAAGGGGGTTGAATTTACTTATATCAACTTGTGTAGTTTATGTGTATTAGAAATGGCTTGCTCATTTTTTTTATCAATCCAAGCCTGTCCCTTGCGACGACGCATGAAATTATCAAAAAATCGCATAATAAAAACATTGTATAATGCGTAACGAAGATGTTTCATATTTCGCGGAAGCGCACGCAAACTCATACTAAATCCGGGCGTTTCATATTTCATAAAATGCCAATATCCTTCTGGCATATATAACGTTTCTCCGTGATTAAGGTGACAGATATAGCCTTTTGCTTTCTTTAAAACAGGAAACTTTTCATAGTCAGGATTATCAAAATCTATATCTTCTCTTGTGATCAAACTATGCGGTACTTTATAAAGGTTTTTTGTCTCACTAGGAGGAAACAAAACACATTGTTTTTTTCCCTCAAAATGAAAATGCAAAATATTTGCCCAATCAATATCGTGATGCATAAATACTTTACTTCCCTCTCCCCCAAAAAAGAGCATAGGAATTTGTTTTAACAATCGAAGACCTATTTTAGGAAACTTAAAATCATCTTTTAAAGAAGGAACTTCTTTCATAAGATTGTACAGAAAAATACGATAATTTGTAGGTTCTTTTTTAAGAAGTGCTACGTAATCACTCATTTTCATCGTAGCATGTGCTTCGTTAAAACCCTCATCATGTTTTACAGGACGATCATCATATAATGGCACTTCTTTTTCTCCAGCAACCTCATTTACATAAGACAGAGACCATTTTTTATAGGCTGGCCAATCATCTATAAGATGTTCTATGACCAAAGGTTTTTGTGGTTTTACATAATCTTTTAAAAACGATGCTCTTGTAATCGTATGTACTCTTTCTATATTTTCTAATAGCATAAATAATCTAAAAAATAAAAGGTATTATAAGACTAAAGATAAGAAAAGCCCATTTTTGTTACAAAATGAGCTTTTCATATATTATTCATCTAGTAATTATTTATCCTTAGCAACCATTTTTGCAGCCTCGTTGCGTTCTATCTTATGCCCTGGACGTGTCCATTTTGGTTTTTCTCCTAGTGATTCGTATTGAGAATCTTCAGCTTCTACAGTTTCTGGTTGTGCCTTTTTAACAAATGGTTTTTGAGGGTTCAATCCTAACAATTCAAACATTTTCATGTCTTCATTTACATCTGGATTAGGAGTCGTTAATAACTTATCTCCAGCAAAAATTGAATTAGCTCCAGCAAAGAAACACATTGCCTGCCCTTCTCTACTCATATCTGTACGGCCTGCCGAAAGTCTTACTTGTGTTTGTGGCATCACAATACGTGTGGTAGCTACCATTCTGATCATTTCCCAAATAGAAATAGGCTCAATCTCTTCCATAGGAGTACCAGGAACAGCAACCAGTGCATTAATAGGCACCGATTCTGGTTGTGGGTCTAATGTTGCCAATGCTACAAGCATTCCTGCTCTATCTTCAATAGCCTCTCCCATTCCAATAATACCTCCACTACATACCGTTACATTGGTTTTACGCACATTTGAAATCGTATCTAGACGGTCTTCAAAAGCACGTGTAGAGATCACATCTTTATAGTAATCTTCAGATGTATCTAGGTTATGATTGTAAGCATATAGTCCTGCTTCTGCAAGACGTTGCGCTTGATTTTCGGTAACCATTCCTAGCGTACAACAAACTTCCATATCTAGTTTATTGATCGTACGTACCATTTCTAGCACATTATCAAACTCAGGTCCATCTTTTACATTACGCCATGCAGCTCCCATACATACCCTAGAGCTTCCTGAAGCTTTTGCACGTAACGCTTGTGCTTTTACCTGTTGTACAGACATCAAATCATTTCCTTCTATATCTGTGTGATATCTCGCAGCTTGTGGGCAATACCCACAATCCTCAGGACATCCTCCTGTTTTTATAGAAAGTAATGTAGATACCTGTACCGTATTAGGATCGTGATGTAATCTATGCACGGTAGCTGCTTCATAAAGCAACTCCATCATAGGTTTATTATAAATAGAAAGTATTTCTTCTTTGGTCCAATTGTGTCTGATTTCACTCATACGTCAAAAATAAGAAAAAGGGCGGTGATTGCTCCGTTAGTTTTTATAAATATGCTTCTTAATTTACTTTTTAATTCCAAAAAAATCGTCAAAAATATCATAGAATTTTTCTGGCTCTTCAAGATATGGATTATGTGCACTGTTTTCAAACATTTCAAAACGTGCTTGTGGCATAAATATTTTATACTGCACGGCAAATTCTGGTGTAGAGACTCCATCATACCTCCCTGCTATAATCAATGTTTTTGCAGATACATCTTTTAATTTTCTTCTATAATCTTGATGTATCATACTTCCGCTCACATCAAAATCTCCATCAGGACCTATAATTTGTTCATATACATCACCTGCCCATCCTCTATACTTTTCCGAAGGTACATTTTGTTTTAAACTCGTATTGTGATAATACACATATTTTGTAGGGAAATTTCCATACACTTCTTGCAAAGGTTTATCTGTAGATAGATATCCTAATGCCCGTAAGGAATCTACTTTTTTCCAACGTTCTGGAAAATGTGTTTTTGCATAATGATTATAGCTATCACAGTTTGCTTGCCACATAGCGCCACTATGAAATCCATTAATGAGTACCATATGCTGTACGCGATCTGGATATGCTATTGCATACCCTTGAGCAGGCACTGTACCGTATGAATGACCTACTACCGAAATTTTTTCCAATCCTAAATGTTTGCGTATTATTTCAATCATTTCGATATCTGCTTCTACAGAATATTCAGAGACATCTTTGGCGTTATCTGATTTCCCTCTTCCTAACCAATCAAAAAACACCACTTTATGTGTTTTGTAATACTGCCCGAAATTTCCTTGCATATAGTCATGAGAATTTCCGGGTCCTCCAGGCAAGAAAAAGATAGCATCGCCTTCTCCTTTTACTTCTAAATGGATGTTATACCCATCTATGTTGATGGTTTGCTCTGTAAACTTCTCATAGATGCTTGGATCTGTTTGTGCTAATGATGTCATTGAAATACTTATGACAAAAAGAAGGAGATGTATATTTTTCATGAGTGCATATTGTTGTGTTTGCTAACGCTTCGCTCTTCCTATAGTCATGAAACTGCCTACTGGCAGATAAGTCTCACAGGTTCGCTTTAACGTTTCACTTTCTCTTTGATCAAGAATCTCGTAAACTCGATTTCGCGAAAGCGTATAAAGCATCTTATCAAAAATAAAAAAATCCGCCATAACAGCGGATTTTTTATAATTTACAAAAAGGGTATGACTATTCAGTCTCGTCATCAGCTATTTCTGCATCTTCTACAACATCTGTATCAGATTTTGAAATGTCTTTTCCTTTTAAATACTCAGGCAATTCCATACCTGCCATATTAAACATTTCTTGTAATGGTGGTACGGCACCATACATTCCTGAAATAAAGTTTGAAGTAGACGTTTTCCCGTCTTTTCCACCACCATTTTCCCAAACAGTTACTTTATCTATTTTAATATTCTTAATCGCTTCTGCTTGTGTAGCTACTAACTCAGGAAGTTTATCTGCAATTAACAATAGTACTGCATCTTTAGAGTTATTACCCGCTGCTTTTACAATCTGATCAAGACCTGCTGCTTGTTTTGTTAATACTTCATAAAGACCTTGTGCTTCTGCTTGCGCTTTGAATAAGATAGCATCTGCCTCTCCTTTTGCACGACGTCTTATTTTTTCGGCTTCGGCTTCGGCGTCAATTTCTACTTTACGTTTATCGATTTCGGCTGGTACAATAACATCTGCTTCTTGAGAAGAACGCTCTCTATCTGCACGAGCAAGTTCGGCATCCTTTTCAGCTGCATACGACTCTTCCAATGCTTTTGCACTCTGTACTTTTTCTGCTGCAATTGCCACACGCTCTGCTTCTGCTTCACGCTGACGACGTAACGAATCTGAATTTGCTACAGCAATTTTTGCTTGGTTTTCACCTTCTACCGCTTGTGCGTTTGCTGCTGCAACTTGTGTACGTTCATCTTGCACTGCATTTGCTTCTCCAATAGACCCATCACGGGTCTTCTCTGCCACCGACTTACGCGCTGCATTAATCGCATGTGCTGCTGCTTCTTTTCCTAAAGCTTCAATATATCCAGATTCATCTACAATATCTGTAATATTTACGTTGATTAGTTTCAGACCTACTTTCTTTAATTCTCCTTCAACACTTTGTGAAATATTTGTCAAGAATTTATCACGGTCTGAGTTAATTTCTTCAATATCCATAGAAGCTACTACCAGACGTAATTGCCCAAAAATAATTTCCATGGCAAGTTCTTTTACATCTTCCATACGAAGTCCTAGTAAACGCTCGGCTGCATTTTGCATCACACCTGGCTCTGTAGAAATACCTATCGTAAATCGAGAAGGTACGTTTACACGAATGTTCTGCTTACTTAAGGCATTAATAAGGTTTACCTCAATAGACATCGGTGTTAAATCAAGAAACTCATAATCTTGAAAAACAGGGATTATAAAGGCGGCACCACCATGAATACACTTGGCCGATTGCCCTCCCCCTACTTTACCATAGACCACAAGGATACGGTCTGAAGGACATCGCTTGTAACGACGTATAATAAAAATAACAATAATAAAGAGGAATGCAATAGCTGCCCCAATAGCTATAACACTTGACATCCCTTCTATTTGTAATAACAATAGTTTTGACATAGATTTTAATTATTTAGTTGGTGATACGATTAGAATTCCGTTTGCCGTAACCTCTTTTACCTGCACGACAGTATTTGTTGTAATTTCCTCATTTTCATCAGTAAGCGCTTCTAGCTCGCGTAGTGCTCCTTGTACGGTAATTTGCACCTTTCCTATTCGTGAACGATTTGCTCCTATGGTAAGATATACAGATCCTATTTGACCGATAGCATTTTTCATTTTTAAAGTTCCGCTACTGGTCATTTTACGCATTTGATACAATAGAAATGCCATCACAAACATCATCGCTAAACCACAAGCTGAAGCAAGCAGTACGACAATTCCCTTAGACATACCTGCCTCTAGAAAAGAGATGCCACTCCATCCAAAAATGGTAAAAAAAGCAACTAGGTTTTTAAAACTGAAAAACTGAAATCCTATTCCTGTATCTCCTTCTATTTCTGCATCTACATCACCTTCGAGACCATCGGCATCACCTCCTAACAAGGTAGTTACCAGAACAAAAACAAAAAACACAGAAGCAATTAAAGCGATACCCCAAAAGACTTGCTCAAAACTAGAGAGCGCACTATACCATTCTTGCATAAGAAAACATTTAAAAGGTTACTAATCCCATTTGCTCATTGAATTTACCGTAATAAAATGCCCTTCTCCCCTTTCTATTTCAGAATAAAAAAAAGCCGTAGCTAAGGCTATGCCTTATTTTTATTCCTCATATAAAGAAAAAAATAATCATTTTCTTTTCCAGCAAATTCAATGAACAAATAGTATAAAAAATACTTTGAAAAGATAGCGACTTTATCTGCGATGGCAAAGCTTTATCTTGAGACTAATACACTTACTGCATTACCTCCAAAACCAACTGCATTTACGAGAATATTATTGAGCTTTTGGGATCTTGTTTTCTCTTCCAGATATGGAATGCCTACATAAGTTTGATGTTGTAACATCTGTACGGCAAGTTTGAGACTTAACAGTCCACTAGCACCAAAAGTGTGACCTATCTTCCACTTATTGGTAGTCAATAAAGGCATTTTGTTACAAAAAATCGTATGAATTGCCTCTATTTCTGATTGATCTCCCTTTACTGTACCTGGCGCATGCATCACAATAGCATCAATTTCTGAAGGGTCCATATCTCCTATAGCCATACGCATAGACTTCTGAAAACAACTCCCATTTGCCGATAATGAAACGGCGTGTGTAAGTTCTTCTGTTGCATATCCTATACCTGTAATGTAGGCTAATGCATTTTCTTTTTTTCCAACCTCTAGACAAGCAACACCAGCTCCTTCTCCTAATACCATGCCATTTGTGGTTTTGGTCAAGTCTAAAGCTTTACAGTAGTATTGTGATATGTTATTAGTGTTACCAGATGAAGTTCCAGTATTGCTAGGAGGGGTTCCTGCTTGCGCGGGGATTAATTTCATGGCACGCATTTGCGCTATGGTAAAAGGAGTAAGTGCAGCCTCACTTCCACCTACTAAAAACTTAGATGTCATCCCAGATTGCAACCATACTACTCCATTTAATACTGCATGTAATGCTGTACTACACGTAATAGAATGAGAGATATCAGGACCGGTGCTTTTAAGGTCCTGTGCCACCCAAGAGGCTATATTACCTAAGGTAGTTGATGGGGAAGCATGTGTAGATGTTGTTTTTGCTTTCGCGAAAGCGTTATAATGTGCTTCAAAAAGTTGTGTAGCACCTCTTGACGATCCAATATTAATCCCAAAATCACCTTGCTTCCATCCCGCTTGTTTTATTGCTTTACGGGCTGTAGCAATAGCATACAACACAGATGGATCTAATCTTTTATAATGTGTATTCTCTTCTCGTAACGCATCAATGATAGTATATGCATCTTCTGTTAATTTAGATACAGGTGCTTTCAATATATTGTCCCATGCAATGACTGTTTCTGCTGTTAAATATGCATCCCATTCTTCTTGACTTGTTGTGCCAAGTGGAGATAATGATGCAAGTCCTGTAATTGCGATAGGAGTCTTCAAGGAGGATTATTTTTTCGCAAAAATACGAGTTCATAAATCTAGGAAAAACTAAAATGCAAAGTTTGTTTGCACAATCTCGTAACATATATCTGTTTTGATCTACTTATTAGCAAATCACACACTATTTTTATGGAAGAAGAAATCAAACAAAGTTGGTGGAAACGCAATTGGAAATGGGCATTGCCTTCAGGAGGTTGTCTTACTATTTTAATCATTATTGCTATTGTTATAGGGGTTACATTTAACTCACTTACTAAAAGCACTTCTATTATTGCGTATATTAACGTGGTAACTGAGCTTCAAGCAAATAAAGAAGTAGCTGAGGCGCTTGGAAAACCTATAGAGATACGAGATGAAGGGTATGATCCTGAGTTTTCTAAAGATCGTTTAGATATACAGATGGAGCTTGATGGACAGAAAGCAGATGGAACGCTCATAGCAAAGGCTGATAAAATAGATGGGAAATGGGTATATTCTATGTGTATGATTACTGTAGAAGGTACTGATCAAGTAATTGATATAAAAGATGCATTAAACGACTAAAACTATATTATACAAATGACAGATCAAAACGAACTTATTCAAGAAAAATCATGGTGGAAACGCAATTGGAAATGGGTCGTGCCTACTGGGGGATGCCTTACGTTACTTATTTTATTTATCGTTTTTATAGCTTCTGTAGTTTTTGGAGTCACTAAAGCAATTTCTGGTACCGAGCCTTATCAAGATAGTTTTGCGAAAGCGCAAAGTAATGAACAAGTTATTGAGTTGTTAGGCGAACCCATAGAGATTGATGGAATCATGCAAGGAAGTATCAATTTTAGTAATAATGATGGTGATGCTGATATTAGAATTCCTATCAAGGGCCCACAAGGAGAAGGGACTATTTATGTAGTTGGTGAAAAGCGAAATGATGTCTGGTCGTATAGCGAGCAAGAAGTAAGAATCGATCAAAACAATGAGGTCATTAACCTACTTAATGAAGGATTAGATCAACCAGAGGAAGAAGAGGATTTTTAAAGAGTTACACAGTAGTATCTCTTTTTTAGTTCTCGACTGCGCTCGAACGGACAGTCTACATTTATATATACTCCTAAAAGATTTCTAAAGCTTCTTCTATAGCTTTATAAATCTGATCTAATTGGGCATCACTAATTACAAAAGGAGGTAAGATATAGATCGTATTACCAAGAGGTCTTAAACAGACACCATGATCCATAAAGTGTTTAAAAAGTTGATTTCGCACGTTTCCGTAGCGTTCCATTTCGGTATGAAGTTCTAAAGCAAAGATCACCCCTTTCACACGTATATTGATCGCTTTGGGATGGGTTTTTATTGCTTTCGCGAAAGCGGAATGACGTTTATGAATATGCTGTATTTGAAGCTGAATATCATCACTAATTAATAAATCAATTCCTGCAATAGCGGCGGCGCAGGCTATAGGGTTTGCACTATAGGTATGGGCATGAAAAAAACCTTTAGCCACAGTATCATCTAGAAAAGCATCGTACACAACTTGTGTGCATGTAGTCAAACTCATAGGCACTAAGCCTGCTGTAAGCGCCTTACTTAAACATATAATATCTGGGTAGGTTTCTAAATATAAGGAAGCAAAATGTTTTCCCGTTTTCCCAAAACCTGTCATCACCTCATCGGCAATTGTAATAATATCGTTTTCTTTACAAACTTTAAGGATTGCTTCAAGTCCTATTGCATCATATATCTGCATTCCTGCGGCTCCTTGTACTAGAGGTTCATATACGAAACCTGCACATGGATGTTTAGCTATAATGGTTTCTAATAATTGAAGTACGTGTGGAAGGTTTTCTTTTGTAGGAGTAGGAATACGTTCTACCTGTAAAAAATACTCCTCAAAAGGACCATTATATACAGAAAGTCCGCTTACAGACATGGCACCAAATGTATCTCCATGAAATCCATTTTCAAAAGCAATAAGAGTATTACGTGTATTTCCTTTGTTATGATGGTACTGTAATGCCATTTTGATACCCGCTTCTACTGCTGTAGAACCATTATCATTAAAAAATATTTTTTGCTGATTATTTGGAAGAATTTCCAACACTTTCTGCGCCAGTGTTGTTGCGGGAGCATGTGTA
Source organism: Dokdonia pacifica (assembly GCF_900188275.1). Lineage (GTDB taxonomy): Bacteria > Bacteroidota > Bacteroidia > Flavobacteriales > Flavobacteriaceae > Dokdonia > Dokdonia pacifica. The sequence continues at coordinate 1,437,943 of NZ_FZNY01000001.1, read as the reverse complement.
AATCCTGTAAACACGATTTGATCTAGCGTTTTCATTTGAGCCGTTACTTGCTCAATAATATATGGATTGCAATGTCCATACATTGCCGTATACCAAGATGCTATCCCATCTATATATGCAGTACCATCTTCGGCATAAAGCATGGCTCCTTCTGCTCTAACAATAGGCGTTGGAGCATTACTGGTTTTATGCTGTGTTAAAGGATGCCAAATATGTGCTTGGTCTATTGACGAAATACTCATACTACTCGGAATTAATTGCAACACAAATGTAATGAATCGCTATATACACGATCCCTTTCAGAAGATTTATAATGCGTTTAATTTTTCCTTAAATAAAGAAGCATATTCACTTATAACACGTTCATCAAAATAAGGTTCTTCATCGATACGACCTATAATAGGGACATTTGCCATTTTAGTAATGATTGCTTCGGTAGTAGGATGTTCTTCTCCAGAAAAAATAATACCCGCTATCGTAAGATTTCTATTCTTTAAGGCCTCGACGGTTAATAAGGTGTGATTAATACTTCCTAAATAATGTCTAGAGACAATGATTACTTTGTCTTTAGGTTGAATTAAATCAATAATGGTTGCTGTATCATTTAGAGGAACTAATAATCCTCCTGCTCCTTCTACAACAAGATTATTTGATGTTTTAGGGCGCTTAATACTAGGCACTGTAATCTTTACATCATCTATCTCAGCTGCCGCATGAGGACTCATTGGGGTATGTAATGCATATGAGTTATCGTGATATTGCGATATATCATTAGATACTAAATATTTTACTTTGTGGGTATCACTATGATCAAGTTCTCCTGCTTGAACAGGTTTCCAGTAATCGGCTTCCAATGCTTCTGTGACAATAGCTGATGCTATTGTTTTCCCTACTTCGGTAGAGATTCCTGTTATAAAATAGGTATTCATAGTACTTAAAACTTGTGTTTACAATTTTCGCAACGATGATTATATTTGGTATAAAGTGGTAATACTCCTGCTAGGATACTCACTAAAAAAGACATCAATGATTTAAGATCGGTCACATTAGTCATATAATGAATTTTAGTACTTTGACAGTTGGGACATATCATTGGTGTACCTTCGTCATTTTGAGAATATTCTTCTATGCTATTGAGAATTTCTTTGGCTTTTACTTCATCTTCAATCCTAACTTTAAGCTTCACTCCACCTATTGCATTACTTACTAAAGGATCTGTATCTATGGTATAATTATCTGCGATAAAGACCTCTAACCCATCTGCCTCCAATCGTCCTTTTATAATTTGTGCTTCACTAGAATATTGATATCTAGCAATGGTAATAAATGTATTAGACATCTTACAAAAATACCAAATGCCTCTATCTTCGAGAGGCATTTGGTATTAAAATATATCTTAAAATTAAAGAAGTTCTAAGACTGTGTTTAGCGCATCTTCTGGTGCTGTTTTAATGGTTGGTGCAACTCCTATTTTATCTAGTCTACTACCATTTGCAGTGATATAATCTTGTACAGGTATAAAGAGGCTCAGGCTTTTATTAAGTTTAAAGTTTACACCACTTAACATGGCTCCAGCAGTATGCTCTCCCACTATTTCTGCAACACCTTGTTCTTTTAAAAGGTATACAAAAGGCTCACAGGTACTCGCGGTATACTTATCTGTAAGCACATACACTTTCCCTGTAAACGTAGGATTATTATGCGGAGGTACTACCATTCTAAAGGCTGGTTTTTTAGCCGCTTCTCTAAATCCAGCATAGGTCATATCTTGAAGAAATGGAAAGCTTGTAATTTCCTCTGGTGTAGGATAGTGATCGTTTTGCTCAAACCAAGAGCGACTCAGGTAAGATCCAGCATCTATCATCTTAGGTGTTATAAACTGCCCTAATACAACTGCCGCATCTAATGTCCCTCCTCTATTCCCTCGTACATCTATAATGAGGTTTTTATACTCTTTTTCTGATATTTCTGTTACTAATGATTTCATAAGAGAGGCATTTGGTATAAATTTTCGAACGGTAAGTAAGGCCGTTTCTGCATCTATTTCTGATAACTCAAATGCTTTTTTTGTCACTGTTCTTTTCTTTGTCTTTTTAGCTTTACGACGTTTTTCTTTAGCAGAATACTTTAGATAAAAATGAGAGAATGTTAGTTTTTGAGTTGCTATATTAAATGCTTTTTTAAACTGAGCATCATCTAAAGAAAGTACTTCTTCACTTTGAATATAATTTACAAATACATCCCATTCTTTGGTTTCTAAAAAAGCGGGATTACACATATGAGTATCTGTAAGATCTATAATGGTGTTGACTAATTCTCTTCGTTCTTGTAATGGATCAAATTGCGCATATGATGGTACAGATATGCATAAGAAGCTAATGACTATAAGTATTGTTTTCATGTTTTGTGTTTTAAAATTCCTTACAAATAGAAGGGCTTAAAACACAGTAAAAAAATGATAGTGACGAGTGCGTCCCTTTTGTGCTGAATTTGCATTTTTAGGGCTCTGATTGTTATTTTAGGGATGAAATTGAACCTCTTTTTTGTAGTGCTTCATAGTATTTTTGGGATACTGGAATAGCTTCTGGTGTTTCAGTTAAGAATAGTTCTCGTTTTCTACTATTACCAGAAATTGTCTTTGCGAAGGCTAGATTTACCAAATAAGATCGATGTACCTGCCAAGCATCGGGTATTTGTTTTTGAACATTAGAAAGTGTACTTCTAATCATCTTTTTTTGCAAGGTTTCATTTTCCAAATAATGAATTGCCACATAGTTTTGTTGTGCTTGTGCATACACAAAATCTGAAACTGAAATTGTTAGACTTTCTTTTTTATTTTCTCCAGTTATTGTTGTTGTTATATCTTTTTGCATTGTAGATTCAGGCAAGGTAATTTTCCCAAATCGGTTTCTAAAATACAACCACAAAGGGCCTAAAAAAGGCATAAAAGGAAGCCCGTAATAAATCATAAAATACTGCCATCCTTTTAGAGAAGCAACCCCTCCATTATTTACAATGTATGTATTATAAAAATAACAAGTCGTGTATATCAAGAGCAAACAAATAATGATATACCCTAACTCATTTAGAATATACCATCGGTATTGTTGTTTTTTAAAAAGAGCATTCTCAATAGGGTGCATTACTAGAATAGGAATCAAAAAACACAAACCATATCCAGCAAGTTTTAATACTTTATAACTCAACTGTACCTCACTGGTATCAAAGGGTTCTAAAAAGATTAAAAGCATACTTAACCCTGCCCCAACAATACTACCAATAGCTATTGTTTGTTTCCAGCCTTGTGTGTAAGGGATAGGGCGATTAAGTGATAGATTCATGAATAAAACTTTCTAGTAAAGATAATACGCTTTTTATTTTTTCTTCTGTCATTTCACTATGCAAGCAAAAACGCAAGCGTTCTTGGCCTTCTGGCACTGTAGGCGCAAGTATAGGTTTTACGTTGTATCCATGCTGTTTTAGCTTTCGCGAAAGCGTACTTACCTGACTACTTCCTGGAACGATCATACAGTGTATCGCTGAGTAACTGGGTATAAAATGATCTTTGATTTTAAGGGTTTCTAATTGCTTTGTAAATACACCTATGGTGTTTTGTAGTTTTGTGATAGCTGAATGAGGTTCATTCTTTGCCTCAAAACTTAGCTCATCATATACTGCTAAAATAGTAGCAAGTGTATGAGGCGGCAACGCTGTTGTATATATAAAAGATCGTGCGAAATTAATCAGATATTCACGTAATTTTTCATTACATAAAATAGCAGCTCCATGGACTCCAATGGCTTTACCAAAGGTAACGATACGAGCAAATACTTTCTTTTCTAATCCTAATTGCTGTACGAGTCCTTGGCCATAGCGACCTATTACACCCGTGGCATGTGCTTCGTCTACCACAAGATGCGCATTATAGGTATCACACAAGGTTTGCATTGCTAAAAGATCTGGAGTATCCCCATCCATTGAAAAGACGGATTCTGTAACCACATAGATTTCTTGGCCCGTTTCTTCTAGTGCATAATTAGCTATTTTCTTTTCTAAGTCTCCTAAGTCATTATGTATAAACTTATAAGATTTTGCATGACTCATCGTGAGGCCATCCCTGATACTTGCATGGATATACTCATCATACAAAATCACATCACCTCGTTGGGGAACGCTTTGAAAAAAACCTATGTTAGCATCATACCCTGAATTAAAAATTAATGCTGTTTCACTTTCGTGAAAACTTGCGACGGCACTTTCGGCAAGTGTATATAATTTATGATTCCCTGACAGCAATCTGCTTCCTGTAGCTCCTTGATGTTGTATATTATTCTTTCGAAGAATCTCAGATGCCTTATCTAAAAGAGAGCTGTTTTTAGAAAATCCCAAATAATCATTTGACGAAAAATCAAAGAGAGAATTAGATTCTCCTAATGACCGTAACGTATTGTTTTTTATACGTTGTTCTATTTTTTTTTGAAGTTTATTAGGAAGTTTCATTGAGTTTTTTTCGCCATTCGTCTTTATCTATCCATTTATAATCATTAGGAGTTGTTGCATCTAGTAAATCTATAGCTAACTGTTCTGAAAGATCAAATCCAATTAAAAAACTCTCCCTGTAATCTGTATTCGTATACAGTTCCCAGTGTTTATTTCTATCATACCAAAGATTAACTTTAAAAATATTATTCCCCTGTTGTACGGCTTGTTGAAAAACAGAGACATATTCTGGATCAGGTATTTTTTTCCATTGCCCTAAAACAAGAGGGCCTATTTCAAAGGTAGCTTTAAATTCTTTTGATTGCGGTTTTATTTGTATTCCTCTCTTATAACAAAGGCCTATTGCTAAAATCAGAAAAAAGACGCCCATCTCCATATAATCTCTATGTGTTTCGAGATCGGAAACTTCTGGAGATCTAGAAAAATATAGCCAAAACACATACCCACAAAGCGTAAAACAAACAGCAGCCAGAATGTTTTGCCATAAAGGTCTTACCGTATCTGCTATGATTACTTTTTCTGCTCCCATTATTCAAATATACCTTGAAAAATTAATCGACAAAAATTTCATTAATTATCAAAAAAGAACAATTTATTATTGTTTTTCAATAATTTTCATATATTTGTTATCGTAAAACGATAATTATTAAATTATGAATCTATCAAAAATCACATATCTAGTAAGCCGTATTTTCTTTTACATATGTGCTGCCTTTACGGTTTTTATATTTCTATTTAGTGCCTTGTCATTTTTTGAAAATCGTTTTAATATAGATATGCCTCTGATCACTATTGTAGAAAATCAAACTTCTATTACAATTCCTTTCTCAAAATTACACATAGAATTTATTAATTCATTTGGGATTATAGCCTTATGGTTAAGCTTTGGATTTTATGCTTTCTATTTTTATGCGCTTTCAGAATTTTTTAAAGTATTTACAAAAACGAAAGTATTTACCCAATATTCTATAAAGAAATTAAAGCTTTTTGGGTCTTTAAATCTTATCCCTCCAGTATTTATACTTCTCTATTTTATTATAGATAGAATTCAGAATACACCTCTACGAATGGATTCAGAATATATATTACCTATCCCACATTTATGCATTGCATTATTTGTATACCTCTATATAGATTTAATTAAGAAAGGTAAGCGTGTGCAAGATGAAAATGATTTAACTATTTAGAATATGCCAATAATCATCAACTTAGATATTATGCTTGCTAAACGCAAGATGAAAAGTAAAGAACTTGCAGAGATTGTTGGTATAACTACCGCAAATCTCTCTATACTCAAATCTGGAAAGGCAAAAGCAGTACGTTTTACAACATTAGAAGCTATTTGCAAGGCATTAGATTGCCAGCCGGGAGATATTTTAGAGTACACAGAAGACTAATTCATCAATCTTAAATCAATAACAATTATGAACAAATTTTTATCCATTTTCTTATTTCTATGTATCGTAACAACATCAAATGCTCAGGAGTTTACAAAAGACATGTACCTAGCGTTTAAAAATGACAATGTATCTGCATTAAAGAGTCATGTAGACCTGACTCAGACTAATGAATGTTTTGATATAAAAGGAAATCCGTACACCTTATTGGCTGTTAGCATCAAGTTTAAAAGCACGTCTATTTTTAATCACTTACTTTCTCAAGAGAAGATTGATTTAGAAAAGACATGTGGTGGTAAATCTGCCCTACAATATGCTGCAAAATATGGTCATTTAGATATGCTCAAAACTCTTATAAAAAAAGGAGCTATCACAAAAGCTACTCCTAACGGAAGAACAGCTTTGGACTATGCAAAAAAATACAAACAACAAGAGATCATTGATTATTTATCATCGATAAAATAATGTATGATCGCAGTGATTCAATACTAAATCACACTTAGTATTGAATCACTATAACAACTATCTTATGAAAACACAACAACTTATAAGCATCTTAAAATTTATATTTTGGGTTGTATTTATTGGTCTTTTAATTTCAGCAGGTGTATTAGTATTCACTTTTGGCTTGGGCATTATATATCCTGAAAATGCTAGAAATATATACCTAGGGCTTGATCTTTTTAAACTTCGCACAACAGACATAAGAGCATTTATGAGTGTCGGTTCTCTCTCAATAACTGTGGTAAGCATGCAAGCCTACATCGCATACCTTGCTATAAAAATAGCAACTACAGGAAATTTAAAACATCCATTCACAGAAGCTACAGCGATTCTTATCTCAAAAATTAGTCAATTAGCATTAAGCTGTGGGGTTATTTCAATTATTGCAGACCGATACTGCCGACGTTTGATAAAAAAAGGATTTGAAGCCGATTTAACTTTGGGAGGTCAACGTATCGTAGAGAAATTTGATATTGATTTCACTTTAAGTGGTAAAGAATTTTTATTTCTTGCGGCTATTCTTTTTATCATTGCAAAAGTATTCCAGAAAGGTATTGAGTTACAAAAAGAAAATGATTTAACGGTTTAAAAACACCATGATTACATACAAGAGAGCAGCTTCAGATCAAGAATTACAAGAAATATTAGCGATTCAAAAACGCAATTTAAAAGCCGTTATTTCTATTCAAGAGCGAAAAGAGCAAGGATATATTACGGTTCCTCATACATTTGATATTTTAAAAAAAATGAACGATGCCTGCCCTCATATACTTGCTATGGATGGTGATCGTGTTGCTGGATATGCACTCGTAATGTTGCGTAGTTTTAAATATGAAATGCCTATTCTTATTCCTATGTTTGAAACTGCCGACAGGTTACTTAAAGGAAAAAACTATGTCGCGATGGGGCAAGTATGCATTGACAAACCTTATCGAGGCCAAGGGGTTTTTAAGGGAATGTATACTTTTTACAAAGAGCAGTTGAGCACTACATATGATTGCTTATTTACAGAAGTAGCGACATCAAATATCCGTTCTCTAGAAGCTCATAAGCGTGTTGGATTTAAAATTCTAGAAACTCAAATTACCGATGGTACCTCCTGGGAAATTGTGAATTGGGATTGGAATGAATAACATTTAGTTTTTTATATTCTTTATTCGCTTTCGCGAAAGCGAACCTACGAGATTCACGACCAAAGGGAGAGCAAAGCGTTAAAGCGAATCTGTGAATTTCACAACCGTAGATAGCACAGCGTTAAAACGTACTTAGCCCTAATATCATATAAAAAAGGGATCCATTCTGAAAGATTTCCTGTTGTTACATATTCCTTTATATTTGGGATATGAATAAAACACACCTCGGATATCAGAAAACTATTGATTTTTATGGTTGTGATCCTGAAAAAATAAATACTAGAGATTTTATTGAAAACACTTTACTTAAAGCTGCTGCTATGATGGAGCTTACAGTAATTAATACAACTATTCATGAGTTTTCTCCTATCGGAATAAGTGGTGTCATTGTGATTCAAGAAAGTCATATTGCAATTCATACGTGGCCAGAACATAAGTATGTCGCATTAGATATCTTTACGTGTAGTCCATCATATTCACTTGCATCTGGGATTTTATGGCTTCAACAAGCTTTTGAAGCTACTCATTATGAGGAAGAAGATATCAAAAGAGGGGGTCTAAAAAGAATAGAAGCATTAAATGCTATGAAAAATGAAAATTAGACAGCAGATATATAATTTAATTGATGAAAATCAAAATAATAATAAAGCAGATGCCTTTGTTCATTATTTTATATCTGCACTTATTATCATTAATGTGATTGCATTGTTTTTAGAATCTTATGAAAACATCAACACAAAGTACAAAACACTATTCTGGTATATTGAGATTTTCTCTATCATTATATTTTCTATTGAATATCTTATACGAATCTGGACAGCCGATTTAGAATATAAAGATGTAAAGCCTTATAAAGCTAGGTTGAAGTATATATTCTCTTTTATGGGGATTATTGACCTACTTTCTGTGGTTCCTTTTTACTTACCGTATTTTATAAAGATAGATTTACGCGTTATTCGAGTATTAAGACTCTTCCGTCTTTTACGTCTTTTGAAATTAAATAGGCATTCTAATTCTTTAAAATTAATTCTACAAGTATTTAAAAGAACAAAAAGTGATATTTTAATTACTGTATTTATTGTTTCATTACTGCTTATTCTTTCTGCAACCTTAATGTATAACATAGAAAATGCTGCACAACCTGAGGCATTTGCAAATATTGGCGAAGCATTGTGGTGGGCTGTAGCCACCTTAACTACTGTAGGATATGGTGACATTTATCCTATTACCGGAATAGGGAAAATTTTAAGTGGAGTCATTGCTTTATTAGGTATTGGTATTGTTGCATTACCTACTGGAATTATAAGTTCTGCTTACATTGAAGAGATACAATACAACCGAGAAAAAACAAAAAAGTCTTCTGAAGAGCAGTGCCTATGCCCGCATTGTGGAAAGGATATAAAAAAATAATATATGTTTGGAAATTCTAATGATATACAACTTACTGCGCTTAGAGTAGGCACTACTTTTAAATATAAAAGTACTGCATGGGAAATTATAGAGGTATCTGATTATGACTGGGGCGTAGACGGAAAGAGTATAGAATATAAAATTCGTTCTAAAAACAATAGTGAAGCTTTCTTAGAAGTAGAACGCCATCAAGGGGATTATGAGATTTATTTTAGCGAAAGCGTTATCATTCCTGAAGAGACATTAAAAGATGGAATTGCTACTAAGTTTATCATTTATGACGGTCAAGAATATGAACAAGAAGAGCATTATAGAGGGAGTTGTAAAAACCAAACATTAGGTGGCAGTTGGGAAAAAACAGAGGTTTTTATGTTTTACGCAAGTGATGATACTATTCTCACTATCGAAAAATCGAGAGATGAAACACTTGCTGTTTATTCTGGCATAGAAGTAAAAGAGAAAGCATTAAAAAATATAAAACCCAATTAATAAAAGTGTTACACCACTCTTAATTCTTGGGAAAACTCAAAAAACAGTACATTAGCAACTCGTATCATCCATAATACATACACACTTATGAAGTCTACATTTTATTACGTTTTTATCGCTTTGTGTTCAATATTCATTATTTCTTGTGGGGAAAGTACAATGGAAAGTATCAAAGTCCCTGTAGAACCTTCTCAAGAAATTATTAAGCAATTAAAAGGGCAAGACTTCTCTATTGTATTAAATGATATGAATATTTCTGAAAAAGACAACAAACGTCTTTTTGAACATAAATACCATATTCTTAAAGTAATAGAAGACTCTCTTGTGGTAGATTCCTTATCATGGAAGCCTGTTAACCAAGCTTTTTTTGAAAAACACGAACAGGATTTAGGAATGGAAATTGTCTCAAATCACAATGGCAAGCTTTCAAAAACAGCACAACCTGTAGGATTTGGATGGGCCATTGGAAATCCTAAATATGGAGAGTGGGAAGAGGTATCAAAAACACAGGATAGTACAAGTACAGCTAGTACAACAAATAATCAATCTGAAAGAAGATGGCGTTCGCGCGGACCAAGTTTACTATTCTGGTATTGGATGTTACGCAGGCCTACATATCAAAGAGATTATGCTGGATATAGAACTGCTAACGCTGCTGGAAGATCTTATTATGGATCACAATCTAATGGTACATCAAAATATGGTACCAATAGTACGTATCAAAAAGCAAAGCGTCCGTCGTTTTTTAATAGAAAAAGATCAAGCAATTCTTGGAAATCATATACGACTTCTTCGAAGAAAACAAGTCGCAGTAGTTCTCGCTATAATAGCTCTTCTTCTACGCGTTCTCGTTCTGGAGGGTTTGGAAAATAAAGGTTGCATTGAGTATCTCAAACAAAAAGAAATCTCTCGTATTAAAAATAGCGCTATTCGCAACGGGCTTTAGTGGTATTGTTGCGGAGTATGTTTTATCTACACTAGCGAGTTATTTTATAGGTAATGCTATTTTACAATTTACCCTCATAGTATCTATCATGCTATTTTCAATGGGGCTAGGAAGTAGAATTAGTAAAACCTTTAGCTCAAATATTGTATTCTATTTTGTTATTGCAGAATTGCTCTTATCCCTACTCGTTTCATTTTCGGCTATTGCATCTTATATGGTATATGGGTATTCTAATAACTCTTGGATTATCATTTATCTATTATCCATTGCTATAGGACTACTCATAGGGCTAGAAATTCCATTTGCAACACGTATCAATGATTCGTATGAAGAATTACGACTTAACATTTCTAACATCTTAGAAAAAGACTATTATGGTAGTCTTTTGGGAGGTTTATTTTTTGCGTTCATTGGACTTCCGTATTTAGGATTGACTTACACTCCTTTTGTATTAGGATTGGTAAATCTTATCGTTTCTTTCTGGCTGTTCTACACACTTAAAGAACATATTTCTAAGAAACTTCAACGTGTTTTATGGATTTCTTATATAAGTGTTTTTAGTATCGTCTTACTAGGATTACTTTATGCAAAGCCACTTGTGCTTTTTGGAGAACAAGCAAAGTATAAAGATAAGATTGTCTTTAGCGAACAGACTAAATATCAAAAAATAGTGATCACAGAATGGAGTGATTGGCATTCGCTATACATCAATGGAAATCAGCAGTTATCTACTTTTGATGAATACCTGTATCATGAGCCTATGGTACATATAGCCTTAGGAATAACAGCTATTAAAAAAGATATTCTCATATTAGGCGGAGGTGATGGATGTATAGCGCGCGAATTACTACAATATGAACATGTAAATACCATCACACTGGTAGATTTAGATCCAAAAATGATTGAAATTGGAAAAACACATCCCATTTTTGCTTCTATAAATAAAAACTCGCTCAATCATCCTAAAGTAACTACAATTACCGCAGATGCTTTTACTTTTTTAGAGCAATCAAAAAACACCTATGATGTTATCCTTGTAGACTTACCAGATCCAAACAATGTAGATCTCAATAAATTATACACAAAAGAATTTTATACCATTTGTTACAATCACCTTGCTGATGAGGGTACTTTTATTACACAATCAGGAAGTCCTTATTATGCTACCAAAGCATTTTATTGTATTGAAAAAACACTAAGAACATCTGGATTTCACACATTACCTATGCATAACCAAATACTTACATTAGGAGAATGGGGATGGATTCTTGCAAAAAAAACACCATTACATAAAGAAGATTTAGAATCTATTGATTTCAAAAATCTTCAACTTAAATGGCTTAACAAAGAAGTATTACCAGCTATTACTTCTTTTGGAAAACCCCTTGTAGATACTACAGGAATTAAAATCAACACCATATTTGAACCCACATTGTATACGTATTACAAACAAGGCAATTGGGATTTATATTAAATACGCTTTCGCGAAAGCAAAAAAGCATTTATAAAACGTTATATTATATTAAAATCACATACTATGAAATACATCTTAGTACTACTACTCACCATTTCTTTATCCTTTACAATACAAGCTCAAAAAGAAAAAGTAGCTACTTCTTATACCATTTCATTTGAAAATGCAATCCATCATGAAGCCCAAGTAATGGCAGTTTTTTCAAATGTAAAAGACAAAGAAGTAACCTTCAGGATGAGTAGAACATCCCCAGGAAGATATGCCATACACGAATTTGCAAAAAACGTATATAATGTGGTAGTCACAGATGGAAAAGGAAACACGCTTAACACCACACGACCAGATCCTTACTCATGGAACGTAAAAGATCATGACGGAACTGTTCAGGTGTCTTATACACTGTTTGCAAATCGTGGAGACGGTACCTACGCACAAATAGACGAAACACATGCACATCTTAATATGCCTGCTACGTTTATGTATATGCCAAGCCTTGCAGATAAAGCAATACAGGTAACTTTCAAGCCTCGAAAAGACCTCAACTGGAAGGTCGCTACCCAATTGAAATCTAATGGCAACAACAGCTATTATGCAAGAGACTTACAGTATTTTATGGACAGTCCAACAGAAATTAGTAATCACAGTATACGCTCTTTTACCGTAGATAAGCAAACGATTAATTTTGTACTACATCACAACGGTACAGAAGCAGAATTAGATACTTATTTTGAAGATGTAAAAAAAGTAGTATTGCAACAAAAAGAAGTCTTTGGGAAACTACCTAATTATGATTATGATAATTACTACTTTCTAGCATGTTACATTCCTAATGCATCTGGTGATGGCATGGAACACAGAAACTCTACAATTCTCACAAGTACTCGAAGCTTAGCCAATGGAGGTTTAAAAAGAAATATAGGCACAGTATCTCATGAGTTTTTTCATGGATGGAATGTAGAACGCATTAGACCTCAAAGCTTAGAGCCTTTTGATTTTGAAGCAGCTAATATGAGCGGAGAATTATGGTTTGCCGAAGGTTTTACTAGCTATTATACGAGTTTAATGATGTGTAGAGCTGGACTTCTTTCAAAAGAAGAGTACATAAAGGGGTTAACACGTACATTTAATTATGTATGGAACTCTCCAGCTCGTGACTTTTTCAATCCTATAGAAATGAGTTACCAAGCACCTTTTGTAGATGCTGCTACCGCCGTAGATCCCGTAAACAGAAACAACACATTTATATCTTACTACTCATACGGAAGTGCATTAGGACTTGCTTTAGACCTATCTCTTAGAGAAAAAGGATTACAACTAGATGATTATATGAAACTAGTTTGGCAAAAACATGGCAAAAAAGAAAAACCATATACCGTAGAAGATTTGCATAACTTATTAAAGAAATATGCTGGAGATGCCTTTGGAGATTTTTTCTTTCAGAATTACATTTACAAAAGTAATATGCCAGATATGAATCGTCTTTTTGAAAGTGTAGGTGTATCAATATCACAAGATGCCACCAAAGCTTCTTTTGGTGTGAATATCACAAATGGAACCATTACTCAAAATACAACTATAGGCACTGCTGCCTATAAAGCAGGATTAGAGAAAGGAGATAAAATCATTAAAGTGAATAATACGGCTGTAACAAAGGACACTTCCTTTAAAGATATCATAGCATCACTTTCTCCTAATGATATCTTAAACATCGCCTATGAGCGTTATGGGGTCACTAAAGAAACAACAGCGACTTTACAAAAAGACCCTTCTTATATTATTCAATTAGACACGACAATATCCGATAAGTCCATAGTAAAAAGACGTGATATGTGGCTGGATCCTAAGTAAACAATTACTCTTAAAAACAAAAAATGCGAAGCTTTTAGCTTCGCATTTTTTTATTTGATTAAAGGATGATACTTAATCTGCTAGTACAATCACTTTATTATTATTCATTTCGATAGTTCCACTTGTAATAGCCAGTGACCATCTTCCGTCACTTTCTTTTACAAATTTATCTTCAAAACCTTCTGCAATCTCAGGACTTCCAGCAAATTTCACTTTCCCTTCTGCAAGTAATGATACTACAGCAGCGTGATTATTTAGCATTTGGAATTCTCCATTTACGCCAGGTACTGTAACAGATGTTACTTCTCCTTTTACTAGTGATGCTTCTGGTGTTACAATTTCTAAGTGCATACTTTTTAGTTTTTCAGTAAAACAGTGTTAGCAACAATTATATTGTTTCTTTACTGTATACTTAATTATACTTCTGCAAGCATTTTTTCTCCAGCTTCTATAGCTTCTTCGATGGTTCCTTTAAGGTTGAATGCTGCTTCTGGAAGGTGATCTAATTCTCCATCCATAATCATATTAAATCCTTTGATTGTTTCTTTAATATCTACCAGTACTCCTGGGATACCTGTAAACTGTTCTGCCACGTGGAATGGTTGAGAAAGGAAACGTTGTACACGACGTGCACGCCCTACAGCCATTTTATCTTCTTCAGAAAGTTCTTCCATACCTAAGATGGCGATAATATCCTGAAGTTCTTTATAACGCTGTAAAAGCTCTTTTACTCTTTGTGCACAATCATAGTGCTCATTTCCTAAGATATCAGCTGTAAGGATACGAGATGTAGAATCTAATGGATCTACCGCTGGGTAAATACCAAGCTCTGCAATCTTACGAGAAAGTACTGTTGTTGCATCAAGGTGAGCAAACGTTGTTGCTGGTGCTGGATCGGTAAGGTCATCTGCAGGTACGTATACCGCTTGTACAGATGTAATAGATCCTCTTTTTGTTGATGTAATACGCTCCTGCATCGCTCCCATCTCTGTTGCAAGTGTAGGTTGGTATCCTACCGCAGATGGCATACGTCCAAGAAGTGCAGATACCTCAGAACCTGCTTGTGTAAAACGGAAGATATTATCTACGAAGAAAAGTACATCTTTTCCTTGTCCTTCTCCTGCTCCATCACGGAAGTACTCAGCAATAGTAAGTCCTGAAAGTGCTACACGAGCACGTGCTCCAGGAGGCTCATTCATCTGTCCGAATACGAATGTCGCTTTAGATTCTTTCATCGCTGTTTTATCAACTTTAGAAAGATCCCATCCTCCTTCTTCCATAGAGTGCATAAAGTCATCTCCGTATTTGATAATACCAGACTCAAGCATCTCTCTTAAAAGGTCATTTCCTTCACGTGTACGTTCTCCTACTCCTGCAAATACAGAAAGTCCACCGTGACCTTTTGCAATATTATTAATCAATTCCTGGATAAGTACTGTCTTTCCTACTCCAGCTCCTCCAAATAATCCAATCTTACCTCCTTTTGCATAAGGCTCAATAAGATCAATTACTTTAATACCTGTAAAAAGTACTTCTGTAGAGGTAGATAAATCTTCAAATTTTGGTGCTTGACGGTGAATTGGTAATCCGTCTTCACCTGCTTTAGGTAAGTTACCGATACCATCAATAGCATCTCCAATTACGTTAAAAAGACGTCCGTAAACATCATCTCCAATAGGCATCTGGATAGGTGCTCCAGTAGCCGTTGCATCTACACCACGGCTTAATCCATCTGTAGAATCCATTGATATTGTACGTACTGTGTTTTCACCAATATGTGATTGTACTTCAAGAACTAATAGTGTTCCATCTGAGTTTGTCACTTCTAGTGAATCGTAAATTTTCGGTAATTCAGCGCCGCTTTCGAATGCTACATCTACTACTGGGCCAATGATTTGTGCAACTTTACCTGTAACTTTTGACATTATTAACTATTTAATGTTTAGCAAAATATATGATGAAAAAATACTTCGTTTTTCACCGCGCAAAGATACTGTTTTCTTCTTTATAAAAAAGCCTATTCTATTTAAATTTTATAAGGAAGTTTTTGCTTTCGCGAAAGCGTACTAAAACTGCTTAAAAACAGCTTCCATTTTAAAGTAAAAAATCCATCTCTTATCATCACAATATCCTAGTATAACAATGAAAAACTAACAATAATTTTAGCTGGTCTAAAGAAATAAATTTACATTAGCTTTTCATTAATTTTACAATTGATTTATGGATAAATTTTTAGAACAATTTTCTTTAACTGTTGAAGATTCGTTTTCTTCCACAAATTATATTGCATACATCTTACTCTGTGCTGCATTACTTTATTTACTAGCTGTTATATACAATAGGTATGGACAATCTATTTCAAATAGATCTCAATTATCTAAAGTTTTAATGATTGTAGGACTTACTACCTTTATCATTATATCTATTGTAAAATCATCTTTAGCGCTCTCACTAGGACTTGTAGGAGCTTTATCTATAGTACGTTTTAGAACCGCTATTAAAGAGCCTGAAGAATTAGGGTATTTCTTTATGGCTATTGCTATAGGATTAGGTATGGGAGCTAATCAGTTATTACCAACATTAATAGGGTTTGTGGTATTACTCTTAATTATCATACTACAACATAAAGGTCAAAGCTCTTCTATTACTCAAAACTTACTAGTAAACCTAACATGTGATACCGATAAAAAAACAGCGATCATTAAAGAGATAAGTGATACGGTAAGTGCAAACACAACACAAGTTGAAGTAAAGAGAATACAGCACGAAGAAACATCTGTAGCTATTAATTTTCTGGTAAAAGTAAAATCATTAGAAGATTTAAATAGCATTAACACCAAATTGATTGCTATAGATCCTAAGGTACAAGTAACTTTTATAGATAATACGCTTTAAATAGTATTCATGAAAATTAAAAATAACACCTCTGCAAAAGTAAACCCCTTTACGGTCGTAGCTATTATAGGGGTATTATGTTTGAGTTTTTTTGTACTAACAAATACTACTAATAGCACTCAAAAGGAGGTGTCCAAAACAACCTCTTTAAATAATGAAGATTTAAATACTCGCACTACACTTCCTACTGTTGAATACAATGAATTATTTAGTTCTTCCGATTATGCACTCCACGATGATGATGAACTCTCCATCTACTTAATGAGTGGCACTGCAATTCCTAAAGTAATTTATGCGTATAAAAATGAACCTAGTGATCGCCAACTTACCGATAACTTTTTTCTACACGTCTATGTAAAAGATTCTTCTAAACTAAAAGGGAAAGCGCAGTTTGCAAATGTAGATTTTATACAAAAACCTAAAACCTTTTTAATAGAGGGAAAGACCTATTATGTTTTTCAGAGAGATTTAACAAGTAGCAGCTATAAAGAAGGCCACATTCCTATTAACAACATTGACTATATCAATACTGGACGGTTTAAACCTACTGTAGGAAGGTCTCTTGATCTTAGAAAATTAGATCCTTCCAATATTCCTTCGGGTCAATTATACAATGGTTTGGATCATATTGAAATTACGATTTCTAAAAAAGCATTTGATAAAATAAAAAACAAAAGAGATGATGCTTTAAGTAAAGGCATTCATATTTCTCAAGATGATGATCTTGTAAATGGAAGTGTACGCCTTAATGATGAAGAAGATCAAAAAACAGAATTACGCCTTAAAGGAGATTGGACAGATCATTTAAAACATGAAAATAAGTGGTCGTATCGTTTAATTATGAAAGGTGAAAACACCTTTAAAGGAATGCGTAAATTTTCTGTGCAACATCCAGTAGTGCGAAACTATTTATGGGAATGGCTTTTTAATAAAGCTATAAAAGATCATGATCTTGTAGGATTACGATATAGTTTTGCAGATGTAACAATACAGGTGCAAGATACTACAACTACAAAAATCCCCATGGGGATTATGGCTATAGAAGAGTCTTTTGATAAAATTCTTATTGAGAACAACAAAAAGAGAGAAGGAATCATTATTGGTTTTGATGAGTCTCTTTTATGGAAAGACAGAGAAAAACAACGCATGTTGGGACTAGAAAGCAATGCACAATCTAAAACGCTTCATAGCTTGGCTAATGCTCAAATTAAAGTGTTTAATGAAAATAAAGTGCTTTCTGATCCAAAACTTTTAAAGCAATTTGAAACTGCAAAAGATTTATTAGAAGGACTACGACAAGGAAAATACCAACCTTCTGATGTTTTTGACACCGATAAGCTTGCTACTTTTTTAGCACTTACCAACCTCTTTGGAGGGTATCACGGACTAATCTGGCATAATTTGCGCATCTACTACAACCCCATTACCAATAAATTAGAACCTATTTCTTTTGATTCAAATAGCGGTACTCGTTTAAGTAAGATGCTCGAATATCCTATGTCAAAAAATGATACTATACTTCACGAAAAGGTATTAGAAAAACTTAAAGTAGTGAGCAGTTCTAGTTTTGTAACCGAGCTGATTGTTCGCCATACAAAAGAGCTTGAGCAATTAGAAGAAAGTCTTTATACAGAATATAATAACGAACTTGATCTTGACATTCTTACCTACAATAGCAACTTCATTAAAAAACAAATCAATCCAGCAGTTCTTATTACAGCAGACCTCGTATCGTTTGATAAGAGCCATATGAAGGTTGAAATAAATAATGTGTCTGGACATCCTATTACCATCGAAAGTCTATTAGACACAGAAGGAAGAGTTTTAAGTACAAATAAAAGTGCCATTACCTTAAAAGAAAAATCCAGTACTGTCGTTGATTTTTCACTCAGCAACTATTTTGTAAATGCATTTGTCTCCAAAAAAAATAAAAAAGGAACATTTCAATACCCAAAAGATGTTCAAAAATTGAGAATCTCTCATTACGTAAATGGGATCTCTACAAAAAGAAATGCCCCCATCGCTCCTTTTAGTAAAAATCAAAGCTTAGATAAAAGTATTGCCTATTACAAAAACGCGAAAGCACAAAACTTTCAAGAGTTCTCTTTTATTGAAGAACAAGAAGGGCAGATTCTTATATTTAAAGAAGGGGTTCACGAGATTACAAAAGACCTTATTATTCCTTCGGGATATACTATACAAATAACTCCTGGTTGCCATCTGGATTTTAAAAATAATGCCTCACTCCTTTCCTATGCTACTTTTTTAAGTAATGGAACAAAAGAAAAACCTATCAAGTTTTATTCTTCAGATAGTACAGGTCGAGGTATTTTTGTTTCAAATGCGGCACAACAATCACAAATACATTACAGTACGTTTGATAATCTTTCTAATCCGATATCGGCTATTTGGGAAGTATCTGGCGCGGTCAATTTTCACGAAAGTGACGTAATCATCACACACTCCTCATTTATAAATAATCGATGTGAAGATGGGCTAAACATTATACGCTCGTCATTTTCTATAACTGACAGTAGATTTGAAGGCACAAAATCTGATGCATTTGATGGTGATTTTGTAACGGGCACATTAGAACGGTGTACTTTTTTAAACGCAGGCAATGATGGTATTGATGTATCAGGGTCTGAACTTTACTTAAAAGATATCACTATAAAAAACCCATCAGATAAAGCAATTAGTGCTGGAGAAAACAGTCTAATCAAGGGTCAAGACATTCATGTTTCAGGAGGAGAAATAGGTGTAGTAAGCAAGGATCTTTCTAGGGTAGAGCTTACTAATTTAAGTATTATAGATACGCGTCTTGGCATTTCTGCTTTTCAAAAAAAATCAGAATATGGTGTAGCTTCTATCACACTTAAAAACACCACGCTACAAGGGAATGAGCTTGATTACCTGATAGAGAACAAGTCCAGTCTCATATTAAATGACATCACTGTCAAAACAGTATCTGACAATGTAATTGATCAAATGTACGGTAAGGAATATGGGAAAAGTAGCCGCTAAAAATTTAAGATACGAGCGTAAATTTATTTATGAGACAGGAACCCCTGAAGATCTTATACATACTGTTGTGCTTTCTAATTCTTTTTGCTTTCGCGAAATTTTTCACCGCCGTACCGTCAATAATATTTATTATGATGATGCATCTATGAGTTTTTATCATCAAAATGTATCTGGAGATGAAATTCGTGATAAATATAGGCTTCGGTGGTATGGAGATGCTTTTGAAATTATAGAAAATCCAGTTCTTGAGATCAAGAAAAAATATGGCGCTGTAGGTGATAAATTGTCTTTCGCTTTAAGCGAAAACACTTTTAATCTCAAAGAAGATTCGACAAAAGAAATTCAACAAAAGATTACAAAAGCTATTCAAGAAGCACACCCGCAAGAACTTGCTTTAAAACTTGGCAGCTTAACACCTTCTTTATACAACTCATATGAGCGAAGGTATTTCTTATCTAATTGTAAAAGGTATAGAATCACTATCGATTACAATATGACTTTTTATAATCCGCATTTTACAAATTACGAAGTGTCCAAAGCGCAACTATCTGATGTTGTTTTAGAACTGAAATACGAAGTTCCTCACGATAAAGAAAGTAGACAACTCACGCAGCAACTTACGAGCCGTTTATCTAAAAACTCAAAATATGTAAGAGGTGTACATCTTATACATCATCAACAGAATAATTAGGCAGCTATAGTGTTTGGCATGAGTTCCTTTGTGTTTGTCGAAATTTGTTGTTAGTCAGGTATAGAACTGTGAGTTTAGCCAAAACTTTTAAAATTAAACATTATGAAATCTAAGGCTCTTATCTTACTAACGTCTGTTTTACTTTTTAGTTCTTGTATTGTAAAATCACTACAACCCTTTTATAATACTGAAGATCTCTCATACAATGAAAAACTCATAGGCACTTGGACAGATCAAAAAAATGATACGTGGAGTGTCACCTCCGTAAAAGAAGAATTTGCGAAAGGCCTAAAAGAGGGAGAAAAACTATCTGAAGATGAAAAAGAATCTTTTGAAACCTATAAAGACGGGTATATTATTAATTATACAAAAAAGAATAAAGAAGTTCTTTTCATTGCAATGCCATTTAAAATAGAAGGACAATATTTTTTAGATTTTATTCCTTATGATTTTGATTCTGAAAGTATTAATGATTTAGCGTCACAACATCTTTTAAAAACACATTCGGTTGCAAAAATAGAACTTGACGATACAAATAATATTTCATTTTTATGGCTTACAGAAGAGCATATAAAAAACTTATTTAAAGCAGATAAATTACGTTTAAAGCATGAAATCGTAGGTCCGGATGAGGTGTTGCTTTTAACCGCTTCATCAAAAGAACTTTCAGCCTTTCTAAAAAAATATAACGCATCTTCTATTAAAGACAAATGGAAATCATCAGACATCTTGAAATTAACAAAAAAAGCTATTTAAATAACCAAGCTCATCTAGATGCAACACTTTAGTCTTAATACGTTTATTAAAAAAAACAGTTACCACAGACCACTTATTTTTAATAGTGTACTGTGGTTACTTGCTTTTGTTATTTTACTGTTTATTTTTTCAAAAGGAAAAACTCCAATAAAAGTAGATTACATATACACTTTTGTATTTCTACTTTTTATGGCAATTCCAGTAACCATTAATTTTTATGTCTTAATTCCAAGGTTTCTTCAGCTCGAAAAATATGTTATTTATATTTCATTATTTATTATAAATCTGCTCTTTTTCTCAACAATTTATATACTGTTTTTTCAATCATTATTAGATTACGTATTCCCCGATTTTTTCTTTGTATTCTATATATCCAACACAAATGGATATACGATATTTAGTATTTTTCTAATAGCGACAACACTTTTAAAATTAGCTGAAGATTGGTTTTATTTCAACACAAATGAAAACAAAATTTTAAAACTAGAAAATCAGCATATACAAACACAACTATCTTCATTAAGAGCACAAATAAATCCTCATTTTTTATTTAATTCCATAAACGTGATCTATGCTATGGCACTAGAAAAAGATGCCCATATTACAAAAGCAATTGTAGAGCTTTCTGATGTATTGCGTTATGTAATTTACGACTCAAATACAGAGCGTGTCACTTTAAAAGATGAGGTGAAATTATTACAAAACTATATTGCATTTCAGGAGTATCGCACACATGCCACAAATAGTGTTCATTTAAAAATAGCTATCCAAAATGAGCATTTTAAAATATACCCTATGTTGCTTTTACCACTTATAGAAAATAGTTATAAATATGGAGTCCTTGATCCCAATACTACTGAAACAATACAAATTGAACTACTACAATCTGAAAATCATTTTAAATTTGTAATCATTAATACTATAAATCCTTCTGCAAAAAACAATCTAGACGACACCTACTCAGGAGTAGGTCTAGAAAATCTAAAGAATAACTTACATTTGGTATACCCTGAACGTCATCAATTTATTGTAGAAAACACAGTAGACACCTTTAAAGTAACTATTGAAATTAAAGATGAGCACCAATAAAGATAAACATATACGTTGCCTCATTATTGATGATGAAATTTCATCTCAACGCGTATTACAGCATTTTATTAAAGACACGGAGGTTTTAGAATTAAAACAAGTATGCAATAATTCATCAGAGGCATATAAATACTTACAATTACAAGATGATGTTGATCTTTTATTTCTAGATATTAATATGCCACAACAATCTGGATTAGACTTTTACAAAAGCCTACAGCATCCTCCTGCTGTCATATTTACAACTGCCTATCCTCAATATGCTGTAGAAGGGTTTGAAGTAAATGCTATTGACTATCTATTAAAACCGATCGCGTATGATCGCTTTTTAAAAGCAATACATAAAGTCCTAAACAATACTCCTCAAAAAGAAATTTTAGATGACTTTGTTATTCTAAAAGAAAATAAAGTACTTCATAAAGTGTTTTTTAAAGATATTCAATATATAGAAGCCTATGGTGATTATGTGAAAGTAATGGTTGAGAAAAAAGTTATTATCACACATAGCACCTTCTCTAAGTTTATAGAAAACCTTCCTGATTACTTTGTGCGCACTCATAAATCATTTAGTATAAATTTAAGTAGGTTAAATCACCTTTCGGGAAATAAAATAATGCTAGATTCTCATACGATACCCATTGGCCAAACCTATAAAGCCAACGTTTTAAAAGCTCTTAACCTTTAATAAATAAATATGGCCATACGCATACTCTATATGTTATTGATAGCATCTCTACTTACAAACTGCACCTCTAAAAATGATGTATATAACACTCCTACTTTTTCTAAAGAAGGTACTTTACATTGTGTCATAGAAATTCCTGGAGGAACCAATAAAAAAATAGAATTTAATCCCGAAACTCATTCTTTTGTAGTAGATCAAAGAGATGGCAAAGACCGTATTATTTCGTTCTTACCCTATCCAGCAAATTACGGTTTTATCCCATCTACGCTCTCAGATAGTTCTCAAGGAGGTGATGGAGATGCCTTAGATATATTACTCATTTCAGAGTCAACTCCTACTGGATCCATCATAGAGGCCATTCCTATTGCAATGCTTAAATTGTTTGATAATGGAGCATACGATTATAAAATCATTTGTGTCCCAAAAGACCCTAAAAAACGTATTATAAAAGCTACTACCTACAAAAGTTTTTCTGAAGAATACATGCATGCAAAAAACATGATAGAATCTTGGTTTTTACATTATGATATTGGAGGAGACATATTATTGAGCAAAGGATGGGGAGATGAAGAGGAAGCACTTAAGGAAATTACTAAAAGCTTAGTACTTAAAAACAAGAAATGAGTTTATGGGAGAGAAAGAAGAAAACGCTAACACACATGAAACACTCATTAAGTCTTTACGTGATAAAACATACTCTTCATTAGAAATTAAAAGAATACATCGGAAATGCTACCTAATTATCCATTTTGCCACATATTCTAGAACATTTATAAATAGATTTGAAAGACCAAAAGAATACAGGCATATCTGGCAAATATCAGATTGGCTTAAAGCCAACTTTGATATTGAAAAAGAGCAATTAAAATTACCTATAAGGAACTCATAATAAAATATAAAAAATCCCGCAAATAGCGGGATTTTTTATAGTATTACTAAATCTATCTACTATTCTACTGTAACAGATTTAGCTAAATTTCTAGGTTGATCTACATTCTTTTCTAACATTACTGCAATATGATAGGACAGTAACTGTAATGGAATGGTAGCTAGCAATGGCGTAAATGGCTCTAATGTTTCTGGTATTTCAATAACATGATCTGCCAATTTTTTCACTTCCTCATCTCCTTCAGTGACAATTCCAATGATTTTTCCACTTCTCGCCTTAATTTCTTCTACATTGCTTACTACTTTCTCATAATGCCCTTTCTTGGTAGCTATTACAACTACTGGCATTTGCTCATCAATTAATGCAATGGGTCCGTGCTTCATTTCTGCCGCAGGATATCCTTCTGCATGGATATATGAAATCTCTTTAAGTTTTAAAGCTCCCTCTAAAGCTACAGGAAAGTTATATCCTCGACCTAAGTATAGCGCATTTGAAGCATCTTTATATTGAGAAGCTACATGTTCTGCTTGCTCATTAGATTTTAATGCTTTAGCAACTTTTGCTGGAATACGTTCCAATTCTTGCAAATAAGCTCTAAACTCAGAGTTTGAAAGTGTTCCTTTATGCTTTGCTAATTTTAAAGCTATTAGTGTAAGGATTGTAATTTGAGTTGTAAATGCTTTTGTTGAAGCTACACCTATTTCTGGTCCTGCATGTGTATATGCTCCTGCATGAGTTTCTCTAGAAATAGAAGACCCTACAACATTACATACCCCAAAAACAAAAGCTCCTTGGTCTTTTGCCAATTTAATTGCCGCCATAGTATCTGCAGTTTCTCCACTTTGAGAAATTGCAATAACAACATCATCTTTATATACAATTGGATTTCTATATCTAAATTCCGAAGCATATTCAACTTCCACAGGAATACGAGCAAATTCTTCAAAGATATATTCTGCAACAAGACCTGCATGCCAAGAAGTACCACAAGCAACAATTATAATACGTCTTGCGTTCAAAAACTTCTCTAAATTATCATCTATTCCTGCCATTTTCACAATACCTTTATCTACAAGCATACGCCCTCTAAAAGTATCTGTAATCGCATCAGGTTGCTCATAAATCTCCTTAAGCATAAAGTGATCATAACCTCCTTTTTCTATCTGTTCTAGATTTAATTGGAGCTCTTGTATATATGGATCAACAAGAGAATCATCTTTAATTTTACGTATTTTTAATTTCTTATGATTACGAACTACTGCCATCTCACCATCTTCAAGATAGATAGCATTATTTGTGTATTCGATAAAAGGAGTTGCATCTGATGCAATAAAAAGTTCATTATCACCTACACCTATTGCTAATGGACTTCCGAGTCTAGCCACTACAATTTCATTAGGCTTCGTTTTGTCAAAAACAGCCACTGCATAAGCGCCTATTGTTTGATTAAGTGCTATCTGCACAGCTTTCCCAAGCTTTACGCCCTCTTTGATCTTTACATCCTCAATCAAGTTTACAAGTACTTCTGTATCTGTATCTGAAGTAAAAGAATACCCTCTATTAATCAACTCTTTACGTAATGGGTCATAATTTTCTATGATCCCATTATGTATAATAACAAGGTTTCCTGAATTAGAGATATGTGGATGAGAGTTAACATCATTAGGAACACCATGTGTTGCCCATCTTGTATGCCCTATACCTATAGATCCATTTGTAGTTATCTCGCTTTCTAAACGAATTTTCAAATCTTCTACTTTCCCTTTTGTTTTTGATAGTTTGAGATTTTCACCATCATAGAGTGCTATTCCAGCACTATCATATCCTCTATATTCAAGACGTTGTAATCCTTGTAAAATGATAGGATATGCATCTCGATATCCTATGTAACCAACAATTCCGCACATACTGCTATATGTTATTCAATTATTTAATTATCTAAACCTAATATTTGACCACAAGGACTGTCAGGGTCTATATCTCCTGTTAATGTATAGAATATTCTTAATTTTAATCTTTTGGCTTCATCAGCACTTAAATTACCATGAAGAATAGTTCCTTCCGGAGAAATCACACTAGAAATAGGCGTTCTTTGAGCATCTTCTATACCTCCTGTACCTCCTATAATGGCTGTATTATCTACATTTACATTTTGTGATACAGCTAACGCCAAACGCACGTTTGTAGAATCATTTTTAATGATATTATTTACGTGTTGTGTAATTCGTATTCTATAACTCTGTCCTAAACTTGATTCATTCCCATCTTCTTCTCTTACAAGTCTTCCTAAGTGATTAGTCCTTGTATTAATTGGACCATTAATTCCTGCTGTATTGTCTATTAAATTATCTATTAATAAACTATTATTATCAAAATCTACTACAAATAATCTCTCAGGTTCCAAAGCACCTCCTCCAGCACCTAAATCATCTTGATCTACATAAAAAGTCAAGTTAGCTTCATTAAT
Source organism: Dokdonia pacifica (assembly GCF_900188275.1). Taxonomy (GTDB): domain Bacteria; phylum Bacteroidota; class Bacteroidia; order Flavobacteriales; family Flavobacteriaceae; genus Dokdonia; species Dokdonia pacifica. The sequence goes on along the minus strand of NZ_FZNY01000001.1, from coordinate 1,411,746 downwards.
AATAATATTATCACACGTACGAAGTACTTCCAGTTGATCTGCGACTTCATCTCCGTCAAAATCAGGACCAAAAAGCTCTACAATAGCAATACTACCATCACCTCCTTTTAGGTATAAATTATCTTCTCCATTATCAATGTCAGAGTTTTCTATTGCAGTAACAATTGCAGGATTAAACTCATTTTGATAATCAATTATACTAACACCATTAAAATTTAAAGAAATTTCCCCAAAGCCATCATTACTAGGTTCTCCTGGATCTGCAGAATCATCATCTCCTTCAAAGGAATAATAAAGCGTAATATTTGCTTGACTGAAGTCAAACAAGAATAAATTACCATTACTATCTGCATCTTCTGCTTTCAAATAAAGACCTCTGAAATAATCATTAAATGTGTTTATATTTAAAAGCACATCATCTCCTTCTCTTTCTAGAATATTTTGAGTCCAATAGTCTGTATTAAGTTCTAGCCTTAATGCTGGAGAAATGCGTTCAGAAAATTCTTTAACAACTTCATTGTCGTCATCTAAAATTGGATTTCCATCTTCATCAAAAGTTACTTCTGTCAAAATAATTTCATCTGCTTGTGGAATAAAATCTGTTACTTGGAATAATAAATCTCCTTCTACACCTTGAAAGTTTGGAACATCATTAGAAAAATAGATTTCTGGATCTTCAAAATTTGAGTTTGGATCAAGATCATTTAAGAAAAAATTTGATCTAAATGCAGATAATGTAATACCCCCTGTATTTGCAAATATAGAATCAAGCTCAAAAGTGTTATTCCCATCTTCATCTACTTCTACTTGTCTCGCAAAATATGGCAATGTAAATATAACACTGTCCAACACGGTATTATCACCAAAATCTGGATTTGTTCTTGAAAGTGCCATTTGAGACAGGTATGAAGCTGTTGTTTTACCATATACAGGATCATTATACACTCCTAAAACTCCTACTGGCGCTCCATTGGTTTGAACACCTACAGGATAATTCATACTATAGGAAACAACATCTAGATCGTCTACCATTTCGGTATCAAAATTTACTTCGCCTACAATGCCAGTACCTACTTCACCTAAGTCTTCTTCGCAGGCAATGTATGCAAATACGAAAAGTAAGGCTACCAAGCCTTTACTTATATAATTATAAATTTTCATAGTCTTTTTACTCTAGTACTTTAGTGGTATAAAATTCTTCGTACGCTTGTGGAAATTCCTCTTTCTTTTTATACGATAAAACAGGAATCTTAGATGTGTTAAGTATTTTAGCCAAGTCTTCGTTTAGTTCTGGAGATCCAACGATAGCAGCATCAGAATTTTTCACTACTACTTTCATAAGGTTCTCGTATGTAGGATCTTGTAATTCTGAAATACTTTCTGTGTCTACACCATCAAAAGCAATTTTATTAATCATTTCTTTATTTAATGATCCTTCAAAGCCTTGGTTATAAATAGACGTAACTATTTTACTTTGACTAAAAAGAGGTTCACTAGCATAATATTGCTTAAGATATAATGGTAGTAAGGATGCCAACCATCCATGTACATGAATGATATCTGGCGACCAATTTAACTTCTTTACCGTTTCAACAACGCCTTTTGCAAAGAAAATAGCACGTTCATCGTTGTCAGGAAAAAGATTTCCATCTTCATCTGTAAACGTTGCTTTTCTTTTAAAGTATTCTTCATTATCAATAAAGTATACCTGTATGCGTTCTTTAGGAATAGAAGCGACTTTTATAATGAGAGGCATGTCAAAGTCATTAATAACTAGATTCATCCCTGATAGCCTTATTACTTCATGCAGCTGATGTCTACGCTCATTGATATTACCATAACGAGGCATAAAAATGCGTATTTGACCCCCCTTTGAATTCACCATTTGAGGAGCTTCAAACGACATAGAGGCAATTTCGGTCTCTGGTAAATAGGGAATAACTTCAGATGACACGTACAATATCCTCTTATCTTTCATATGTATAATGTTGATTTAAAAACACGCAAAAATACTAAATTTTATGCAATCTGCCTTTAATATAGTAAGTTTGCAGACGTTAATTTTTTAATAAAGTGAACTTAAAAAAAACAAAAACTGAAATAGCTAAATATGTTTCAGAGAAAAGAAAGCAAAAATCTACCATAGGCTTTGTCCCAACAATGGGAGCTTTACATCAAGGACACGCATCACTTATTGAGTTTGGTTTAAAACGTCACGATTATATAATTGTAAGTATTTTTGTGAATCCCACACAATTTAATAATGTTTCAGATTTAGAAAAATACCCTCGTACTTTAGATGAAGACGCCTCATTTTTAGACAAATACAAAGAAAGTGTTTGTATTTATGCCCCTACACCTCAAGAAGTGTATGGAGATAAAGTCGTATCAAAGCAATACAATTTTAATGGCATAGAAACTGTCATGGAAGGTACTCATAGGCCTGGACATTTTGATGGTGTCGGAACCGTTCTAAATCATTTATTTAGACAAGTAAATCCTGACGAAGCATTTTTTGGAGAAAAAGATTTCCAACAATTACTTATTGTAAAAAAACTTGTAGAAATTGAAAAATTACCACTAAAAATTACTGGATGCCCTATTCATAGACAAGAAAATGGCTTGGCAATGAGTAGTCGTAATGCCAGATTAACACCTCAACAATTAGAAGAAGCTACTTTTATTTACAAAATACTCCGCCAAGTGAAAGAGGATTTTAAAACCAAAAGTGCTCACACGCTTAGAGCTTGGGTGACTACTCAATTTGAAAACAATCCTCATCTTAGGTTAGAGTATTTTGAAATCTCTAATATAAAGAATCTAAAACCGCTTTCGCGAAAGCGTACCCATCAAAAGTATCGCGCTTTTATTGCTGCTTTTTCAGGAGAAATACGTCTCATAGACAATATGGCTATTAACTAAAATACCTATCTTTGCCCCCATGTTAGTAAATGTTGTAAAATCTAAAATTCACCGTGTTAAAGTAACAGGAGCTGAATTACACTATATAGGAAGTATTACCATTGATGAAGATCTTATGGATGCTGCAAATATTATAGAGGGAGAACGTGTCCAAATTGTAAATGTTACTAATGGAGAGCGTCTAGAAACCTATGCAATTCCTGGGCCTAGAAAAAGTGGAGAGATTACCTTAAATGGTGCTGCTGCAAGAAAAGTAGCCAAAGGAGATATCTTAATCTTAATCGTGTATGCATTTATGGATTTTGATGAAGCAAAAAAATTCAAACCTACACTCTGTTTTCCAGACGAAAGCACAAACCTATTAAAATAACTTGTGGCTTATAAACAAGCTATAAAAACACTCAAAATTATACTCCCACTCGCACTGGGAGTTTTTTTAATGTGGTACTGGCTTGGAGGAATGACACCTCAAGATAGAATTGACTTGTGGGATACTATTAAAAATGCAAACCCTCTCTGGATTTTAATTTCCTTTATATTTTCTATCCTAAGTCATATGTCAAGAGCCTATCGCTGGAAGTTTATGCTAGAACCTATGGGGTATAAACCTAAATTTGGTAATAGTCTAGCTGCTGTAATGACAGGTTATTTTGCAAATACCTTTGTACTACGATCGGGAGAAGTTTTACGTGCAGTCTCTATAAAACGCACAGATGACATTCCTTTTGAAAAAGCATTTGGAACTATAGTTTCAGAACGTATTGCAGATCTTGTAATGTTACTATTAATTATGATCATTGCAGTGGTGTTACAATCTACAGCACTCATTGACTTATTTAATAAAGAAACAAATCTTATTTCTTCTATCATAAGTCTTGCTGTTCTTCTAATAATAGGAATTATAGGGCTACGTATTTTAAAAAAATCATCACATCCATTTATTATTAAAATTCGTGAGTTTGGTTTAGGAATCTTAGAAGGTGTAAAGAGCATTTTATCTATGAAAAAAAATGCAGCTTTTATCTTTCATACACTTTTTATTTGGGCAATGTATATTGCCATGTTTTGGATCGTAACACTTACAGTACCTGGATTAAAAGGAGTTTCTATAGGCGTTACACTAACCGCTTTTGTAATAGGCGCTTTCTCAATGAGTGCAACAAATGCAGGTATGGGCTTATATCCATTGGCAATGGCGGGCATATTTACATTTTTTGGATACACAAATGCAGATGGAGATGCCTTTGGATCTATTATCTGGGGAACACAAACCATTTTTAATATTCTCATAGGTGGTATTTGCGCTCTTTATGTATTTGTAATACGTCGCAGATAAAATTTTGTATTTTAGGGCACTTATTAAAATAACAGCCCTAATGAAATCACTATTTTTTTCAGTTTTATTTCTATGTCTTTCGTTTGTATGCACAGCACAAACACAGTATGAAGAAATATCTTCTATAAAACTAGACGAAACACGCCAACTTAAAATACAATTGCCTCGCAATTACGAGTCTAATGTTGAAAAAACATATCCTGTCATTGTTGTACTAGATGGGGATTATTTATTTGAACCTGTAGCAGGTAATGTAGACTATTACAGCTATTGGGAAGAAATGCCAGAAGTCATTGTTGTTGGAATTAATCAGGTAGATACAAGAGATAGCGATACTTATTATGATGATGTAAGTTACTTACCTGTAGACGAAGGCGCTGCTTTTTTTGAATTTATAGGATTAGAGTTAATGCCATGGCTTGATGAAAAATACCGTACGAATCAATTTAGAATGGTCGTAGGTCATGACCTTACTGCAAATTTTATGAATTATTACCTTATGAAGAGTCCTGCACTCTTTCAAGGATACGTATCATTAAGTCCTGACCTAGCGCCAGAAATGGAAACTCGTCTTGTGGCAAGACTAGGTGCAACAGAGCAAAAAATATTTTACTATTTAGCTACTGCTACAGAAGACATACGTGTTTTACGAGAAACCATAGAACCTTTAAACAGTCAAATAAAGTTAGTTTCAAATTCAAACTTAAAATATTATTACGATAATTTTGAAGGAGCAACACACTACTCTCTCGTAGGAAGAGCCATTCCTAAGGCAATTGAAGAAATTTTTTCTATATACCGCCCTATTAGCAAAAAAGAATACAAAGAAGTACTTCTAAAACTAGACGGTTCTCCTTATGATTACCTTATAGACAAATACACTACGGTAAAGCAGCTTTTCGGACTAGATGATGCTATGCGAGTTAATGATATTATTGCTGTAGGAAAGGCGTTAGAAAAAAAATCAAATTGGGAAGGCATGGAACAATTAGGGCAACTAGCCAGAAAACAATACCCTGATACCATGTTAGGTAATTATTACCTTGCCTTATCTTTTGAAAAATCTGGAGAACCTAAAAAAGCAATGCGTACATATCAAAATGCATATTTACTAGAAGAAATATCTTTTTTAACCAAGGATTTAATGCTTGACAAAGCAGATCAGATTAAAGCAGATTTTGGTTATTAAGACGTAATAAAACGTATTAAAACAAAAGAGAGCAGTTACTAAGTAACTGCTCTTTTGCATAATATTCAATCCCCCAATCAAATATTTTATCAAAACACGACATGTTTTTTGACTGAGACAAATATAAGGCGTCCTTATTATCAAAAAGCACGTATTTCTACCTATTTTTATTAGTATTTTAGCTTAAAGCGAAATTTAACAATGGCCAAAACAAAAACAACTTTCTTCTGTCAAAACTGCGGAACACAACACGCCAAGTGGCAAGGACAGTGTCATGCCTGTAAAGAATGGAATACTATTGTTGAAGAAGTCATCCAAAAGGAAGACAAAAAGGATTGGAAACAGGATACCGCTTTCGCGAAAGCAAATACCCGTACCAATAAACCATTAAAAATAAATGAAATTACCGCCTCTGCCGAAAAAAGATTAGACACAAAAAACGGCGAACTCAATCGTGTTTTGGGAGGAGGATTAGTACCTGGCTCCTTAACACTATTAGGAGGAGAACCTGGTATTGGAAAAAGTACACTCTGCCTTCAAATTTCTTTAAACCTTCCCTATAAAACACTATATGTTTCTGGAGAAGAAAGTCAGCAACAAATTAAAATGAGAGCAGATCGGATCCATCCAGATAGTGATCAATGCTATATTCTTGCAGAGACAAAAACACAAAATATCTTTAGACATATTTCAGAGATACAACCCGATATTGTCATTATAGATTCTATACAAACGTTACACACCAATCACATAGAAAGTAGCCCTGGAAGCATTTCCCAAATACGAGAGACCACTTCAGAGCTCATCAAATATGCAAAAGAAACCGCAACACCTGTTATCTTAATTGGTCATATCACTAAAGATGGAAATATTGCTGGGCCAAAAATTTTAGAGCATATGGTAGATACTGTTCTCCAGTTTGAAGGAGATCGTAATCACGTATATCGAATTTTAAGAGCCCATAAAAACCGTTTTGGGAGCACCAATGAATTAGGTATTTATGAAATGCAAGGAAGCGGTTTGCGAGAAGTATCAAACCCTAGTGAGATTTTAATATCAAAAAACGATGAAGATTTAAGTGGTACCGCTATCGCTGCAACTTTAGAAGGCTTACGACCTCTCATGATTGAAATCCAAGCATTAGTAAGTACTGCTGTCTATGGAACACCTCAACGTAGTGCCACAGGTTATAATGTAAAACGTCTCAATATGCTATTGGCGGTTTTAGAAAAAAGAGCTGGTTTCAAATTAGGTGCAAAAGATGTATTCTTAAATGTTACTGGAGGAATTTCTGTAGACGACCCAGCCATTGATCTTGCTGTGATCGCAGCGGTGTTATCTAGTAATGTAGATATTGCCATAGACAAATCATTATGCCTTGCTGCCGAAATTGGCCTTGCTGGAGAAGTACGTCCAGTTACACGAGTAGAGCAACGCATCCATGAAGCCGAAAAATTAGGGTTTAGAGGAATTATTGTCTCTAAATACTGTAAAATTCCAAATCATGACTATAAGATTTCCATCATTAAAGTAGCTAAAGTACACGATGTCGTAAGGCATTTATTTGGATAAATGTCTCCTCTTCTCAATGAATCTCTTTTGTCAGATACTCAGGAAGAAGCTTTCCCTTTTCTTTAAGTACGGTTCTGTCAAATTCTAATCCTGCATTTTTATCTAGATTATAGCGTAGATTCCCATATAAATAAAACATGAGTAATCTATTATAATCATCAAGTGCTGGATCACCAATCGCACTAACAATGATATTTTCAAAAGCAGTTAGATCTTCACTCTCTGCAATTGCACGCCCCAACCTACTTATATTCCCATAATAATGGTTTTTACTAGGATTATTCACTCTTAACGTCATTCCTAATAACAAATCTGGAACATTGATATTAAGAACTTCTAATTCTTTTATATAGGTATGGCGCTGTTGCCACGCATAACTTCCATCAGAAGCCCTCTCAAAGCGATCATTCATAATATTAAGATGTGCTCTCAAAAACACATCCCAATTGTAACTCTCTGCAGATAATTGTGAAATATTCATCGCATGAATTCTTGGACTATTATCCATACTACATGACCCCACTACAATTCTATTTCTTTTTAATTCTAATGTTTTTGCTTTTGACAGATATTCACCAATATATCTTTCTATCTCATCATTAGAATTTCCATGTTCTACCGCTTCTTCATACGTCTGATTTAACAATTGTATAAATTGAGGGTCTTCAGATAAATAGGAAGTTATATGTTCTTTCTTTTTTGCTTCATAAGCAACAAGTGCTTTACTATATTTTTTATAATTAGTATCGCCGTTTTTTAGTTCATAATCTTCCCATTTTGGAGGTTTTACGCTTAACTTACTATTTACAAAATCAAAAAATCTTTTTTGTTTCTGCTTCTTAAGTGTATCTTTTTCTTCATACCCATCCCAACTTCTTGATGTATTTTTTTTAAAAACAGTCGTTGTAGAATCTATTAAGCATTCTGAATATTGCACCATTCTTTTATACGTATCTGGCAATGCAACACTCTTAAAATTATCTTCTAAATAAATAACCTTGAGGCGGTCTTTTCGAGTAAAATCTACGATCCAAGAACCAAATTGTGCATCTATCCAATTATCTTCTAAAATACGCACAGAATTCTCTCCTGGGTACTCATCTAATCGAACATATTTTTTCTTTTCATACCTATTGGTATACGATGATTTTACGATTAAAGAAAGTGGTTTTTTATCTGTTTTATATTTTGAAATAAAAGCCTCTAAAGAGATATTATTTTTTAGGTCTTTTTTTAACATACTTCTATATGCTTTTCCTAATTCAAAAACATAACCCTTTGTTTGTAATGTAGACGTAAAATTTTTAGTGATATCACAAGTCCTAAACTCTTCATTCTTATCTCCCACAATTTCTGAAAGTTTAGAAATAGCTGTAGGCGAATAAATCAGTCCATTTTTATATTCTTTAAACTCTCCTTGTGAATACACTTGACAAATAAAAAAGCAACATACTAATAGATACACGTTTCTCATAATTGGCTTATTTTAATATAAATGTAGTATTCAGACTATAGGATGTAAACAAGAATTGAGCCAATGATTGACATGAATGAGTAAACTATACTTTATAACGAGTAAACACAATATATTATTTGATGTAAACTTATTTATCAGAAATATATAACGAAGCTATTCCTAATCTAACACCCTAATTTAAATCGTTTTAAAAAACCTACATACGCTATAAAATTATAGAGAAGTTTTTATACGCTTTCGCGAAAGCGTAAACTAGAATAATCTAAATTTAAGACCTATTTTAAGCCAAAAGCCTGTATTAGAAATCTAATACAGGCTTTTATATTTTCAACGTATTTTACAACAGTTATGGCGCAGGATTCGGAATAGCTGCGTGTACCTCTTCGATAGCATTTAGTACCTCTTCAGATAATTTGACATCAATACTACCAATGTTTTCTGTAAGCTGTTCTACAGAAGTAGCTCCTATGATATTTGCCGTCACAAAAGGTCTTGTATTTACATAAGCAAGTGACATTTGTGTCAAACTTAACCCATGAGTATCTGCAATGGCCTTATAACGTCTGGTTGCTTCAAATGAGTTTTCATTATGATATCTTGCATAATTTGGGAATAAGGTAACTCTCGCATTTGGAGGATATCCATCAAGGTATTTTCCAGTTAACTGTCCAAAACCAAGAGGAGAATACGGTAAGTGACCTACTTCTTCTCTATGCATAATCTCTGTAAGTCCTACCTCATCTTTTCTATTTAGTAAACTATATGGATTCTGTACCGTAATCATTTTAGGGGCTCCTTTACGCGCTTCTTCTAGATATCTTGACAATCCATAAGGTGTTTCATTAGAGAGTCCGACATTTCTAATCTTCCCAGTTTTAATCAATCCATCTAGGTCTTCTAAGATTTGAGCAAAGTTATCTTCCCAAGCATCATCATCATTAGGTGTATATCCCAATTGACCAAAAAAGTTAGTCGGTCGTTCTGGCCAATGCAACTGGTATAAATCAATGTAATCTGTCCCGAGACGCTCTAAACTTTTATTGACCGCATCTTCCAATTCATGTTTTGCAAATCCACCGGTACGGATGTGTTTTGTAAACTCGGCAGGGCCTGCAATTTTAGAAGCAATGACTACTTGATCGCGTTTTCCTGTTTTCTTTAGCCAGCTTCCTATGATACGTTCTGTGCTTCCATAGGTTTCTGCACGTGCATTAGGCACACTGTATAGCTCTGCAGTATCAATAAAATTAACACCTTGTGATATGGCATAATCTAATTGTGCATGCCCTTCGGCTTCGGTATTTTGTTCTCCCCAAGTCATAGAACCTAGGCATATTTTTGAGACTTTAATGTCTGTGTTTGGTAAGTGGGTGTATTTCATTTTTCTTTTTCCGCAGCAACGGTTTTTTAATTACAACTAGATTATTTAATCTAGCACTATTTCATATTTTTCTACAAAATTATCATCATTTAACCAGATTAGCAAAAACTCACTATCTATGCTAAAATAACCTCTCTCTGGTCCTAAATAATAGATCATATCGTGATCTGGTTGATAAAAATAACAGTCTTCGTCTGGCATACCTAGAAGAGTAATCATCTGCCATACCGGTAAGTCATCTATTATTTTTTTACTTACAAGATCATCTATCATTTCTATTCGGCTTTCTTGATCGGCTTTCCAAATACTAGATGAGAATTCTTTCTCAACAAAATGATTACCCATTGTATTTATGAATAATAAAAAAACTAATAAAGACACAGATACTAATGCGATAAGGCTATAAGAAAGAATACGCAGGAACTCCTTAATGGTCAAATCCATATATTCTTTCATTGTCTCATTATTTAATCACTTAATCTATATCTTGTAATAACGCAGTGACTTCATCAAGTTTTGGTGTTAAAATCACTTCGATACGTCTATTTTTCGCTTTGTTTTCGGCAGTATCATTAGGAGCTACGGGCGCATATTCTCCACGACCTGCGGCCGTTAAGTTTTTTGGATCTATACTTTTATTTTCTCGTAATATATTGACAATGGCTGTGGCTCTTTTTGCTGACAAGTCCCAGTTTCCTTTTAAGTTTCCACTTCCAGAATAAGGTACATTATCAGTATGTCCTTCTATCAATACCGCAATATCGGGGTTGTCTCCTAATACATTTCCTAATTGCTTTACGGCTGTTCTTCCGTTTGCTCCAACGGTCCAGCTCCCGCTATCAAAAAGGAGTTTGTTTTCTAAAGACACATAGACTTTCCCATCTCTTTGCTCTACAGTAAGTCCTTTCCCTTCAAAATCTGTAAGTGCTTTTGATATCGCATCTTTTAGGTTTCGTAAGTTGGCATCTTTTGCTGCAATTACAGCTTCTAATTCATCAATACGATTAGAGCGATCTGCAAGGTCTTTTTGTAATTGCTCTAGTCGTTTGCGCTCTGCTTCCAAAGCTTCTTTATTTGCGGCAAGAGCTGCTTGTTTTACTTCTAACTCTGCAAGGAGTTCTCTATTTTTCTTTGAATTTGCTGCAATACTTGCACTACTATTCGCTTCCAAAGCATCGTAAGAGGCTTGCAAAGCTGCTAACTGTGCTTGCGCACTTTCATAATTAGTTTTATACGTAGCCAAAGAAGATTTTGCGGCATCGAGTTCTACCGAAGCTGCGTCATAATCTGCAGTCAGCTTAGCTAAGTCTTTTTTCGCGGAAGCGAGATCACTTGACAGATTACGATTTTCTTTACGAAGTCGTGCATATTTTGACTCAAGGTCTTCAAAGACTTTTTTTGAAACACAAGAATTTAAGGTAATTCCAGCAAGGCACAGGAGTAGGACTTTCTTTATCATTAGGTATTCTCAATTTTTGGGTTATTATTGTTTTTGATTTATGGGAGTGATAATTCAACCATATGCGGACAATGATCACTATGCATAGCGTCTTTTAAAATAACAGCGCGTGCAATTTTATCTTTTAAAGGGACACTTACCATATTGTAATCGATACGCCATCCTTTATTATTTGCTCTGGCATTGGCACGATAGCTCCACCAAGTATAATTATCAGGTTCTTTATTTAAGTGACGGAAAGAATCTACAAAACCACTTTTCATAAAATTACCAATCCATTCTCGCTCTACAGGTAAAAATCCACTTGTATTTTTATTGCGTATTGGGTCGTGTATATCTATGGCTTCGTGACAGATATTGTAATCCCCTCCTATCACAAGATTTGGATATTCTTTTGTTAAGTCAGAAATATACGATTGGAATAAATCCATGTATTCTAGCTTATGATCTAAACGAGCGCTATTGGTACCTGATGGTAAATACAGACTCATTACAGATACGTTATCAAAGTCTACGCGGATGTTACGACCTTCAAAATCCATAGATTCTATGCCTGTACCATACTCGACATGATTGGGTTTTTGCTTGGTTAAAATAGCCACTCCGCTATAGCCTTTTTTTTGTGCACTAAACCAATAATGGTGATATCCTAATGCTTCAAAAACAGCCACATCTACTTGATCTACAGTTGCTTTTGTCTCTTGAATTAGGACAACATCTGGGTTTGTAGCTTGTAGCCAAGTATCAAATCCTTTTCGGAGTGCGGCACGAATACCGTTTACATTGTAAGAAATAATTTTCACACGTTTAAATTTTAATAGTTATTTAATATAATACTTATAAAATTGAGAACGTGTCTAACCACTGCGTTCTCGCATTAAAAATGTTAAAATGCTAATTTATAAAAGTAGTGAACATATCAAGTTAAAAAGGCTATAAAGTTTACCTTTGATTTGTAATACCCACAAAATATTTTTAATACAAGAGAGTTCTAGTTATAATGCGGAATCTTTACTTTTTGTTTTTCTTCTTATGCGCAGCTACACTTGTAGCTCAAGAGGTACGCACCAAAAGAATTCCTTTACGAGATTCCATACAATTAGATTCGGTTAGTATCAACCCTTCTTTGTTTAAAATCACAACACGAGAAGGTGCTACGTTAGATAGTACAAAATATACGATTGATTATCCCAATAGTTTGCTTTCGCTTAAAGCGAAAGAAACCATCCCTACAGACACTTTAGTGATCACCTACAGGGTATATCCCAATTTTCTTACTCGAAAATATGTGCAATTTGATAAGAAACGTATTGTTAGTAGCTCTGGGAATTTAGATCGTCTTACCAATCTAAGAAATCAAAAAAAACGAAAAGGTTTTACACCCTTTAATGGTTTAAATACAAGTGGTAGTATTGTACGAGGTGTCACGGTAGGAAGCAATCAAAATAGCACTGTAAATTCTGAATTAGATTTACAATTAAGTGGAAAACTAAGTGATAAAGTTACGCTACGAGCTTCTATACAGGACGCTAATATCCCTAGTCAGGAAGGTGGTTTTTCTCAAAATTTAGATGAGTTTGATCAAATATTTATTGAGCTTTTTAGTGACAATTGGAATATTCGAGCAGGAGATATTAATCTTCAAGACACCGAATCTTATTACGGACAGTTTACTAAAAAAATACAGGGCTTGTCTTTACGTGGAGACATTAACCATTCTGAAGATAGTAAGACAAACCTATTTGCAACAGGCGCTCTAGTAAGAGGAGTTTTTAATACTAGTGTATTTACTGGGCAAGAAGGAAATCAAGGGCCTTATAAACTTACAGGGCCTAATGGCGAACTTTTCGTTTTGATTGTGTCTGGAAGTGAGGCTGTATATGTAAATGGAATTCTTCTGGAACGTGGCGAAGCAAAAGATTATATCATTGATTATAATGCAGGTGAGATTCGTTTTAATTCTACATTTCCCATCACCAGTGAGATGCGTATTACGGTAGATTATCAGTTTAGTGAGCGCAATTTTACTCGTTTTGTGGCGTATGGAGGTGGTAGCTTTCGCGAAAGCGATACTTTTAAGATTGCCGCACAAGTGTATTCTGAATCTGATGCCAAAAACCAACCTTTACAGCAAACACTTAGTGAGGCTCAAGTCGCTGTACTTGCCAATGCTGGTGACGATCCAAACCAAATGGTTGCTCAAAGTGCCGTGCCAGACACCTTTAGTGATAATAAAGTTTTATACCGTCAGATTACTGTAAATGGTGTAGATGTATTTGAATTTAGTACCGATCCCGAAGAAGAACTATTTAATGTTCGATTTACAAATGTAGGACCTAATCAAGGTGATTATATTTTAAGCACCACTAATACATTACGACGCACTTTTGAATATGTCGCCCCTATTGATGGGGTTTCTCAAGGCTCTTTTGCTCCTCAAATTAGACTTTTTGCGCCTACCTTATTACAGCTTGCTATTGTTAATGGAAGTTATACCCCTTCAGAAAAAACAGCTATTTCTTTTGAAGCTGCGGGAAGTAAAAATGACTTAAATCTTTTTTCTAATCTCGATGATGATGATAACAATGCATTTGCAACACATATCAATGCAAAACAGCAATTGTTTAAAAAAGACAGCACTGCTACATTGGAGGCTTTTGGAAAATGGGATTATATTCAAGAAAGTTTTACCAATGTTGAAGGTTTATATAATGTAGAGTTTAACCGTGATTGGAATATAGACACAGGGCTTCAAAACACTAATGGAAATGGACTTATTATAACAGGAAATCAAAGTTTTTTGACCACAGGCTTACGATATCAGAATAATAAACTAGGCTCTATCATATATAGTTTTGAAAATCTAGATTTTAATACTACGTATTCAGGAACGAGGCATTCAGTTGCAAGTACTATTCATTCTAAAAAAGTAAAAGGAGCTATTACAGGAAGTATCTTAAATACAAACGACCTGAATGTGACTTCCAACTTCTCCAAATTATACAGTAGTGCAGTATATGATCTTAAAAAAGCTTGGGTAGGAGGTAAATTTTATACGGAAGATAATGTGAGAATAACAAAGGCAAATGATTCTATTACTCCCGACAGTCAGCGATTTCAACTATATGAAGGTTTTGTGGGTGTGGGTGATAGTACAAATGTCTATATAGAGGCGGGCTACCGGTATCGAATCAATGATAGTTTACGAGCAAATAGCATACAACGCGTAAATACCTCAAATACTTATTTTTTAAAATCTCAACTGGTAAAGAATAAAAAAACCAATTTGTCTCTTTTTGTAAACTATAGAACCTTGGCGTTTGAAGATACTGCTATAGAAACTCAAAATTCATTAAACTCAAGATTATTATATGATCAGCGCTTTGCAAAAGACATTATCAGACTTAATACTGTTTTTGAAACCAATAGCGGCACTCAACCACAACAGGAGTTTACATTTATTGCGGTAGATGAAGGACAGGGTACACATACTTGGAATGATTTTAATGGGGATGGTATTCAGCAATTAGAAGAATTTGATCTTGCTCAGTTTCAAGATCAAGCCGATTTTATACGTGTCTTATTACCTAATCAAATTTTCCTACAGACACATCAGAATAAATTAAGTAGCCAATTAACGATTAATCCTCAACAATGGAATGGCCAGAAGGGATTTAAGAAGGTTTTATCACACTTTTACAACCAAACCAACTACAGTATAGACAGAAGGGCTTTGCGCGAAGGAGAAAGCTTTACAATCAATCCATTTGAAGCCGATGAAAATGAAATAGGATTAGGTTTGAATTTTCGTAATGCATTTACCTTTAATCGCGGAAAACAAAACTATACCACAACGTATAGTTATATTTCTAATCAATCTACTAATTTACTTTCAACCGGGCTTCAGGATAACGAATTAGAAACACATCAAATTAATTTTTTACATAAAATAAAAGAGAGTTGGCTTTTTAATTTTAAAGGAGAAACTGGAACAACAAAAAGTGTTGCAGAAAATTTTCCATCTAGAAATTTTAGTATTGACAATACCAATGCAAATCCTAAGATTTCATACCTCATAAGTAAGACTTCTAGGGTATCTTTATTTTACACATATCAAGATAAAAAGAACACCAATGGAGGACTAGAAGCGCTACAGCAAAATAGTTTTGGCACTTCTTTTGCGATAGCAGATGGTGAGAAGCTATCTCTTATGGGAGAATTTAATTATATAGACAATCAATTTGAAGGAAGTGCTTTTAGTCCTGTTGCGTATCAGATACTAGAAGGTTTGCAACCAGGTACCAATTTTACATGGAACCTAATTGCTCAAAAAAGATTGACTAAATTTTTAGATTTAAACATCTCCTATTTTGGTAGAAAAAGTGAAGATTCTAGAACCATACACACAGGAAATATTCAATTAAAAGCGTTATTCTAAAATTTTTACGACCTTTAATTTTTAAAATCAAACCATTATGAAAACTACACTATTAGTATTGGGAACTGTAGCATTGCTATGTTTTAATTCCTGCAAAAACACAGAAAAAGTGGCAAAAGATAACATTGAAGAAAAAGTAGCTGAGGAGGCATTTGACCCAACTGGATACACAAGTGGTATCATTGCTTATTCTAAAGAAAAAGATGATTGCGAGTATACCATCAAGTTAAAAGATGGATTGTATTATGATCCTATTAACTTAGAAGACAGCTACAAAAAAGATGGCATGGCTGTCTATTTTAAATTTAGAGGATTACGTATGATGAATCGTTGTACAAAAGCAAATCCGGTATCTATAGAGGAAATGCGAGTTGCAAAAGAATAACTACTATATTCTTAAAAGAAATTAAAAACACCATCGTAAAATAGGTTTAATTCGGTTTCTGAGTTAGACCTATTTTTATATATACTTTACTCATTATTGGTACGCTTTCGCGAAAGCGAACTCGTGAGATTCATGACCATAGGAAAAGCAAAGCGATAAAGCGCAAAACGAAAGAATCAATTTATATATTTAGTACAAAAGAAAAAGGATGAAAGTTACACTTTCATCCTTTTTAAAGTATAGATAAGAACTAGACTTAGTTAGCTCCCACTAAAATTCTTTTTACTTTATTTAAATCGGCATTACCCACTTTTATAAAATAAACTCCATCAGACACATAAGACATATCTATGGTTTTTGTATATCCTCCACCGTTATTATCAACAGTGTAATATGCTAATGTTTGACCTAATGTATTGTATACAGCAATAGGAAGTTTTTCTGTGAAACTCGAAGTGTTGTTAAATACTACTTCAAACTGATCATTTCCTAAAGAGTGTACTTGTAAATCTGTAGTTGCAAATAACTCATCTGTAGTTCCTAAAGTACCACTAATATTAGCCGTATAGTCATTCGTTCTACCAAATGCTAAATCATCACAAGGATCTAAAAGATCTCCAGCTTGATCATCATCTTCTCCTCTCAATCTCATTCTGTGCATTCCTGGAGTGACATCTGCAGCAACTGTAGAGAAGTCTACAGTAAATGCAAAGTCACTATTTGCATTCGCAACTAAATCTGTAACAACTAGCTCATCTGCTTCAAAAGAATTGTTATCGTTAAAATCAATCCAGATAGCAAATGTAGAAGCATTAAAACCTACTTGTAATACGCCTTCAAATGGATTTTCATCTAGCACAAAGTTAAATATGATATCTGTATCATCGCTATATCCTGCTGGAGAACCTCCACAATTTGTAGCAATATCTTGATCTGCTAATTGAATTTGAGTAACTCCATCATCAAATCCTGCGCAATTAGACTCAGGCTCACAAATAGCGTTTGTTATTGTAGCTGTTACATCATCATTAGTCTCATCTGCATCGCCTGCAAGTTCAGTTCCCGCAGTAAACACATAATCTCCTAATGCAGAAAGGTCTTCTGTTGTTGTAAATGTGTAGGTATCTGTTTCTCCAAGAGCAATAGACCCTGTATACGTTTCCTGAACCGTGTTTCCATCTAATGTATAAAATACAGGAATAGATGTTTGTGTTGCCGTACCAAAGTTTTCAATTTCAATAGTTACTTGTGCAGCATCAGATGGTGTTGCTGTAATACTAATTGCTCCTACATCATCAGGATTAAGGTGGGTTACATTTCTTGTTGTAGCATCATTTTCATTAAACTCATCTGCTCCATAAACTGTAGCTGCTGTGATCTCATATGTTTGACCTACTACAGAGAAATCTCCTTGTGCAGTAAATGTATACTGCTCACTAGCTCCGCCAGCGATTGTTCCAGGGAAAGCTTCTGTTGCAACCGTTGTTCCATCAATTGAATACGTAACATCAAAACCAGATGCATCATTAAGACCAAAATTAAAAATAGTTACCGTCACATCTTGAGGTGCTGCTAAATCTCCATCTACTGGAGTATCAATAGCTACCACTCCTATATCATTATCAAAATCTGATTGAATTTGGAATACAGCTACATGGTTTGTATTTTGATATTCAGTAATGAACCAGAATTCTTTATCATTGCTTGGATCAACATCTGCTTTTGCATAATCTCCAAATCTAAGTCCTGCAATATTTCCAGCACTACCAATAAATTCTTCAGCAACATTCATTACGCCAGGCGTACTAGTTCCTAATTGTCCTGTATAATAAGCTCCTACTCTAAAATCTGTAGGGTTTGGTGTTGTAGGCCCTGCCATAGAAGAATATCCCATTCCGATATTCCCTTGATTATCCATTGCCATACTTCCATTCCATGCATGTCTTCCATCTGGTGCAGTATAGGTGCCTTCTTGTTCTAATGACCAAGGACCACCATCTACTGTCTGGCGAAACTCATACCAACGAATTCCTGCAAGTTCTCCTGCACTAGCATCGGTATCTACAACAAAGTTAAATATCAGTGAGTTATGAGTAGCAAATTTTCTAAACTGCATCTGATTCATAATCGTTGACTGAAGTGCATCAATAGGAATTCCTCCTCCTGGTTGCGTTAAATTACTAAACCCACCTCCATCAAATACATTAATAAATGGTGTTATCACTGGATCTGCAAATACTTCTGGAGCAGAAACAGTAGAGTTTGCTGGTGTATCAAAATCAATATCTAGTGTCCAAATATTAATAGCATCTGTAGTGACACCCGCAAAACCATCATCTCTCATATACACTAAAGGAGCACCTCCTGTAGTAGGCATTACATCATCTGTAATATTTGCTACTTGAGCACTTGTAAAACCTTGTCCTTGCACTCCTGCTATATTGAAGCCTTGGATATTTGCTGCTGGATCTCCAGCTAATACGGCATCTCTATCGATTACCCAAACATCATTTGCACCATTATCTGTAATATAATATCCGTCTGTCCATCTAGACATTTTATTATAATCATTTATTTGTGGGAATGAAAATAACGTCCAAGTAGAAGTAATAGGATCTGGCCCACTAGAAACAGCAAGTTCTAGACCTGCACCTACAAATAAATACGTAATCACCCATCTATCAGCATTATTATCATATGTAGCTGTTAAATCACAACATCCTCCAGCTGAAAATATATTGTTTACACTTAAAGGACCCGTAAGATCATTTCCATCTTTATCGTAAATAATATATCCTGTATTATATACAATAAATACGTGATCAGGTCCAACAGCTAGTGCTGGATCTGAAGGAGAACCAACATTGTTATTTACAACAAAGTCATTTTCTAAATTTCTGTTTAAATGGATTGCTTTGTCTAATCTACCTGGATTAGCTGCAAGTCTATCGTTTTCTGTTTGAGGATCTTTACCTGGTACTACTTCAGCTTTTACTCCTCTTACATATTTACCATCTTTAGGCTCTTTACCATTCCATTCAGGAGCTGGAATTAATGAAGAAGATCTTGAAGCCATTGAAGGCACAATACGCATAGATGCTGCGTGACCAACATACTCTAAGGTACCACCTTGAGCTTCGGTGTCTTGTTGAGCTATTGAGTTAAACCCAATAGCAAGCATGGCAATAACTGCCAATTTTAGTTTTCTAATCATGTTATATTATTTTAATAGGATTTATGAAGGATAAAAGTATCGAAAAAAAAAGACTTTTCTAAAGAAAAAGTTAAAACTATTACGATTTGATTAATATTTCACATATCAATTAAACTATATAACATATTATTTTGAAGATAGTTAACAATAAGAAAGCCCTGTCTTTAGTAAGACAGGGCTTTTATTATTTATGTATTATTTTAAATAAACTACACTTGTTTATTTTACAATAATCTTTTTAGTAATTGGCGATCCTCCATCAATAGCATCAAATTGAACTAAATATACTCCCGCTGCCGCATATGACATATCTAGGTTATAGTTAAATTGATTCCCTTCTTTAGTAAGGTTATTATAAACTAGTCTTTGACCAGCTAAATTGAATACACTTATCGCTGTTCTACCATCAAATGGAGTAATAAAGTTGATATCGAATATATTATTATCTAAAGTAGAAATTACTAAATCAGACGCTTCAAATACTTCTTCATTTACATTTAATGCAGGATCGAAGAATGCTGTATAATCATTTGTTCTACCAAATGCTAAGTCACCACAAGGATCTAATACATCTCCAGCAGTACTTTCGTCTTCTCCTCTTACACGCATTGTGTGCTCACCTAATAATTCTTCAACAGTAAATGCTGATAGATCTAATGTAAATGCAAAATCAGTATCTGCACTTGCTACTTGCTCAGAAGCAACAACTTCACCTGATTCAAAAACTCCGTTATCATTTACATCAATCCAGATTGCAAAAATAGAATCAGCAAATCCCATTTGTAAGACACCATCTAAACCTCCTGGTCCATCAGGATCAAATGTAAATATGATATCACGATCATCACTATAACCTGTAGCGCCACAGTTTACACTAATATCTTGATCTGCTAGTTGTAACTCTGTTACACCATCATTAAATCCTGCACAGTTAGATACTGGTTCACATAACTGAACTGAATTTGTTACCATTATAGTACTTGAATCATTATCTGTGTTAGAATCACCTGAAAGAAGTGTAGTCGCAAATATCTCATATGTTTGACCATCAACTCCTAAATCAGCCTGAGCAGTAAAAGTATATGACTCAGTAGTTCCTGCTGTAATTGTTCCAGAAAACATTTCTGTTGCTACTTCAACACCATCTACAGAGTAACTTACCATAGGATCTGTAATATCATTATTACCAAAGTTTCTGATAGATACTGTAATATCCTCTGCATTTGTTAAAACTCCACTCATTGGACCATCAATACTTGAAACTCCAATATCATCTGGCATTGGCTCTAATAATTCAAAGTTTGCCACTACATCACGACGTGTAGGTTCAAAATATTCTGCAATGTGCCAGAAAGTATCATCTACTGGGTCAATAGTAAGTTGTACATAATCTGCAAATCTGTTAGATGGGTTTGCACCAGTACTTTGAGCGATAAGCTCTTCTGCAGATGTCATTACGTTTAATGCATCATCACTTTGACGTCCTGTATAACGTATAGAAATCATATCTGTAGCAGATGAAGATGAATATGCTAAAGCAATATCTCCTTCTGTGTTCATTACCATACTACCAGAATACGCATCTCTTCCATCTGGTGCTACATACGTACCTTCTTGGTATATTTCCCAATCCTCAGTATCATCACCCGTAGGTTGTCTTAATTCATACCAACGGATTACCGCTAATTCTGCTTGATTAACATTATCATTAATAACGAAGTTAAGTACAACAGAGTTATGAGTTCCGAATCTTCTGTACTGAACTTGATTCATTACAGTTGCTTGTAATACATCTAGATCTGGACCTCCTGGTTGTGGTCTGTTTGAGAAACTTCCTCCATCAAAAACAGATACAAATGGAGTTAAACCTTCTGAAGGGCCTATTTCTTGTGCAGAAACAATACCATGGTTTGCTGGGTTTGCCCAATCGATAGTAGCTTCCCATATTTGTAAGTGATCTTCTGTAACTCCAGCCCATGCATCATCTTGCATGTAAATAATTGGCGCTGGTGTTCCTGGATCTGGATGCTGATCATCAGTAATATGGAATCCTTGTGGACTATAGAAACCGTTTGTAGCGATTCCAGGTAATGGGAATCCTACAAACTGTGCAGCATTACCTTGTAACATTTCATTACGCTCAACAGCAAATACTCTATCTCCGTTTGCTCCGTTATTTACGTTTGCAGTTACGATATAAGAATCTCCCCATACAGAAAACTTAGTATAATCAGGGAAAGCACCTGTTCCAAAACCTGTAGTATATACATGCCAAGCAGATGTCATTGCATCTGGACCTGTAGATACTGCTACGTTAAATCCATTAGGGTTGTTGTCAAACTCAGTGATTACAAAACGTCCTCTTGGTTCTCCATCTCCATTTTCTGCTTCAGCATCAAAAAAGATAATCGGATCTCCAATATTATTTCCTGGAAAGATAGTTCCTAAAGCAAGTTCTGCTGATTCTGGATTTCCATCTTTATCAAAAATTCTAAAGGCACTATTCCAAGCCGCCATGTATTGGTTTACACCTGCTGCTCCTGTTGGATCAGATGGTGTAGCTTGAGAAATATCTGCTGTAAAGATAAGGTTTGGAGCTCTCATTCGAGTTTGTACAGTATTACGCTGTAACTCAATTAAAGGATCTGGTGCTTCTAATGCTCCTTTACCTGGCACAACATTATTTCCTGGTTTTCCTTTAGGGTGTCCTAATTGAGGTGTATTGTCTGCGTATTTTACGGTACCATTTTTAATCTGGTCTGCAATACTAGGAACCAATATTGGCGCAGGCAATGTTCCTTTACTTCCTGCTGGAAATTTCTCTTGAGCAGTAGCATTAAAGCCGAAGGCTAATAATGCAACTACCACTAGTTTCATGAACTTACTCATCGTGTGTAGTTTTTTAGTCTATTAGTATAAAGTTTTTGTTAAAAAGTTGCTAAATTTACTTAAAATCTCGCTAACTACAACATAAAAAGACACACAATTCCTTGTTTTAACTATGTATGCATAATACTTTATACTATAATATCCAGTTTTTAAAACTCACTTGCTGTTCAATAATTCCTTTAATATCTTTTATAGCTATTCGTTCTTGCTTCATAGAATCGCGATGACGTATTGTGACTGTTTGATCCTTAATAGTGTCGTGATCTATCGTAATACAAAAAGGAGTACCTGCAGCATCTTGGCGACGGTAACGGCGACCTATTGCATCTTTTTCATCATAAATTACATTAAAATCAAACTTTAAATCATCTACGATTTGTTGTGCTATTTCTGGCAAGCCATCTTTTTTAACGAGTGGTAGGATCGCTGCTTTTACAGGAGCAAGGATAGAAGGCAATTTTAAAACCACCCTAGATGTTCCGTCCTCTAATGTCTCTTCTTGTAGAGATTTAGAAAACACCGCTAAAAACATACGATCAAGACCAATAGAGGTTTCAACTACATAAGGAACATAACTTTCGTTAAGCTCTGGATCAAAAAATTGTAATTTTTTACCTGAATGCTCCTCATGAGCTTTAAGATCAAAATCTGTACGAGAATGTATCCCTTCCAATTCTTTAAATCCAAATGGGAAGTTAAATTCTATATCTGCAGCAGCGTTAGCATAATGTGCTAATTTTTCATGATCATGAAAACGATAATTCTCTTCTCCTAACCCTAGTGACTTATGCCATTTTAAACGAGTTTCTTTCCAGTATTCATACCATTTCATTTCTTCTCCTGGACGTACAAAAAACTGCATTTCCATTTGTTCAAATTCTCTCATACGGAAAATAAACTGTCTTGCCACAATTTCGTTTCTAAATGCCTTTCCCGTTTGAGCAATTCCAAAAGGAATTTTCATTCTTCCTGTTTTCTGAACATTTAAAAAATTAACAAAGATCCCTTGTGCTGTTTCTGGACGTAAGTACAAATCTGTAGCAGTTTCTGCAGAGGCGCCTAGTTTTGTTCCAAACATTAAATTAAACTGGCGTACATCTGTCCAATTTTTTGATCCTGACTCTGGACAAGCAATTTCTAGTTCTTCTATAAGTGCTTTTACACCTGCAAGATCTTCTGCTTCTAATAATCTAGCGAGTCTAGTAGTAGCATCTTTTTGTTTTTGACGATATCCCATCACACGAGGATTTGTAGTCTCGTATTGATCGCGATCAAAGCTTTCTCCAAAACGCTTTGCAGCTTTTGTAATTTCTTTTTCGGCTTTAATATTTAATTTTTCAGCATAATCTTCCACCAAAACATCGGCTCTATATCTCTTCTTAGAATCTTTATTATCTATGAGTGGATCACTAAATGCATCTACGTGACCAGAAGCTTTCCAAGTAGTAGGGTGCATAAATATAGCAGCATCAAGTCCTACAATATTTTGGTGCATATTGACCATACTTTTCCACCAGTACTCACGTATATTTTTTTTAAGTTCTGCCCCATTCTGGCCATAATCATATACCGCACTTAATCCATCATAAATCTCACTACTTCCAAAAATATACCCGTATTCTTTTGCGTGAGAGATTACCTTCTTAAATTGATCTTCTTGCTTAGCCATAACTTGTTTTCTAATTTCTTTATGCTGTTGCTATATTGTTTTATTGCTTTATACGCTTTCGCGAAAGCGTATACTTTTTACAAGTAATTACACGAGTAACTATTTATAATAAGATCGCAAAAATAGGGATACCTCTTAATTTGAAGAAATTGAAATTGTGTTATTTTAACTCAAGTATGGAAGTAAGTAAGAGTCTATCTTCATGAAATACGTTTACAGTGTAAGCATCTTTTTCAAAAGTTTGTACTGGTAGCACCAACTCGCATACGTTAAAAGGTTTATTACTATAGGGTATTGTAGTGCGCGAATTAAAACGGATGCGCTCTCCATTAGAAAGTTTTTCTTCTCTAGGAATTCCTATCATTTCGCCTTTGCTATTAAGTACTTGCACAAAAAAGTTAAGATCTCCTGGTTTTGCTAATTTGTTTTCATTTACCTCATAACAGATACGTACCATTTTGGCACGATTTGCTCTGGAAGTATTAAAAAACTTACCGCTATTACGCTGAATAACACCTCTTACAATAAGATTACTAGCCGTTATCTGAGCTCCTAGACTTATCTTATTTTCAAGAACTCTCTTGTCATTCTCTAGTTCATTTTTAGCTTTTACTACTTTTTCTAAAGCATCTTGTGTTTCTTCATTGAGTTTTGCTAAGCGTTCTGTTTCATTAAGAAGACTATCATTTTGCTTAAATAATAGTTCGCGCTCACGGCGCATTTTATTGAGTTCTATTCTATATGCCCTGACTGTAGCTTGGGTTATTTCATTACTATCTAATCGTTTTTGTAATGCTTCTAAGCTTTCCTTAGCATCAGAAAGTTCGTTTGAGAGGATATTCTTTTCGGTTAAAATATCATTATACTTCTTTATTTCTTCTTTGAGTTCTCTCTCAATAATGGCTTTTTCTTCTTTAAGGCGAGATTCATTTTCTTGCATATCACCGTGAACTTTTATAGTGTATGCTCCCAAGCCTACAACAACTAAACAAAGTAGTATAGTAAGTATAAGAAGTGTGTTTTTAGTACTTTTAGTACCCATAGAAGTTCTATATTCTTTGAAAAGTGGTTAAATTAGAAAAAAAATAACAAATGCATGTTGCAATCATTACGCTATTTTTTATTTCCAAAGACTTGTTATGCGTGTTCTGAAAGCTTACAAGCATCAGAATATATGATTTGCACACAATGCAGGCATTATTTACCACTTACCCAGTTTCATTTGTATAACGACAGTGTTATTCAAAAAGTATTTTATGGTCGTATTATGCTAGAACAAGCAACAGCCTTACTCTATTTTGAAAAGAAAGGTCCTGTTCAAAAATTATTGCATAATTTAAAATACAATGATAAAGAAGAGATCAGTACGTTTTTAGGAGATTGGTTAGGAAGAGAACTAGCAGAATTGCCTTCATATCAAGTTATAGATACTATAATTCCTGTTCCTATACACCCTAAAAAGAAAAAAAAGCGTGGTTATAATCAAGTAACAGGATTTGCTATTGCCTTATCAAAACATCTTAAGGCTTCATATATAAATGATATTTTAATTAAATCTAAAAATACCAAGACACAAGTTTTTAAAGGGCGCTTTTCTAGAAGTGATGAAGTACTAGATGCTTTTTCAATTACAGATAAACATGCGCTAGAAGGAAAGCACATTTTATTAGTAGATGACATTCTAACGACTGGCGCTACTTTAGAAGCATGTGCATTACAATTACTAAAAATCCCTAAAATAAAGTTAAGTATTGCAACAATGGCAATAGCGAAATAAGTATTTCGTTTGGCTAAAAATTAGTTGTTTCTTTGTTACCATAAATGAATACTACATCTCTATATATTTTGAAAGCAAAAAAGTGCCTCTATTATGTTGGTATGATTGTGTTTATGTCACTTACTTTAGTGAATTGCGCAAAGAGAGGATCTCCTACTGGAGGACCTCAAGATAGCATTCCTCCTGTGTTTATTAAATCTGAACCGCCTAATTTTACTACAAATTTTGATGGTAATAGAATACGCATCTATTTTGATGAATATATTAAGCTTAAAGATTATCAAAAGCAATTAATAGTATCGCCACCTTTAGAAAATAGTGTGATTTCTCCGCAAGGGTCTGCTGCTAAATATGTAAATATTGAAATTAAAGACACATTAGAACCTAATACAACCTATGTATTTAACTTTGGTCAAAGTATTGTAGATAATAATGAGAGTAACCCATTTTCTTATTTTAAATATGTGTTTTCTACGGGTGATTATATAGATAGTCTTACCGTTAAAGGATCTATTACTGACGAATTAAAAACAAAACCTGATGAATTTGTATCTGTGATGTTATATACTATAGATAGTACATTTAATGATTCTATTATCTATAATGAACGCCCTCGCTATGTTACTAATACATTAGATAGTCTTACCACATTTGAAATAGGGAATATAAAAGAGGGAGAATATATGCTCATTGCCATGAAAGATGAGGATGCCAATTTTACATTTCAACCTAACAAAGATAAAGTAGCTTTTTTAAAGGAGTTTATAACGGTTCCTAATGACAGTTCATATACGCTAAAGCTATTTAAAGAGGTTCCTGAAACCAAATCATCTCGACCTAGACATTCTGGTTCCAATAGAATTACTTTTGGTGTATCTGGACCTATAGATAGTATCGCTATAAATTTACTTACAGAAACGCCTCCCAATTTTAGATCTAAAATCACTCAAAAAATCAATTCAGATACCTTGTACTATTGGTTTGATCCGAAGCCCGAAATAGATTCTCTTGTTTTTGAAGCAACAGGACCGACCTATAGAGATACGCTAGTAGCAAAACTACGTACTCCTAAAGTAGATTCCTTACGCTTTTCTTCAAAAACAGGAAGAACACTTGTTCTAGATTCGCCTTTTGAAATAACGAGTAATATTCCTATAGAAAAAATACAAGATAGCCTTATAAGGGTAATTAGAGATTCTATTCCTTTAGATTATGAATTACTTCTTTCAGAAAGAGATACAAAACTCTCTTTGTCATTTAAAACAGAAGAAAAAACCAAATATTCTATCTTGGCATTACCAGGTGCTATGACCGATTTTTTTGGAAATGTAAATGACACATTAACCTACACCTCTACTACAAAAGAAGCGTCGGATTACGGGAGTATCAAACTTACGTTAGTCAATGCAAAAAACTTCCCATATATCATTCAGCTTACCGATCAAAAAGGAGAGGTGATACAAGAACGTTATACCACTAATGAAACTGTATTTGACTTTACTACATTAAAACCTGCTACCTATCTGATACAATTAATTGAAGATACAAATGGCAATAAGATTTATGATACTGGAAACTATCTTAAAAAACGTCAACCTGAAAAGGTAATTCATTATGGGGAAGCTATTGAGGTAAATGCCAGTTGGTCTCTCGTTCCTACTTTTGAATTAAAGGATTAAACTAGTGTGAATTGATCTCTATCTTCAAGGAAAGGTAATTTTTTTCTTGTGGCTTCAATATGGCTTTTAGATAATGTAGCTGTGATTATTTTTTCTTCCGCTTTCGCGAAAGCAATCTCATCTCCTAACACATTATATACTCCAGAGTGGCCTACGTACTCCAATCCATTCCCGTCAAGCCCTATGCGATTTACTCCTATCGCATAGCTCATGTTTTCTATTGCTCTTGCCTTAAGTAAAGCATCCCACGCTGCTACACGAGGTTTTGGCCAATTTGCTACATAAATCACAACATCATAATCTACTGTGTTACGAGCAAAAACAGGGAAGCGTAAATCATAACATATTTGTGGAAACAATTTCCAACCTTTATAAGGTATTACAACTTGAGTTTCTCCAGCAGTATATAACTCACCTTCTCCAGCCATCATAAATCGATGACGTTTGTCATAATGGTCTATAGTGCCATCTGGTTTTACAAAAAGAAATCGGTTATAATACTTATTGTTTTCTGTTATAATGATACTCCCACAAATTGCTATATCTTTTTGGCTTGCCCATTTCTTCATCCATTGCACAGTAATTCCATCCATAGGCTCTGCAAGAGATACAGGATCCATGCTAAAACCTGTTGTAAACATTTCCGGTAAAATAATTAGTTGCACCTCATCAGACACTTGCGCTACTAAAGCCTCTAAGTTTTTACGATTTGCTGTAGCATTTTCCCAAACAAGATGGGTTTGAATAATGGCAATTTGAAGTGTATCTATCATAACTCCAAAGATACAAGAAGTTTAAAAAATAAATATATTGCATTTTACATAAATGTAATATTGCAATATTAAGATTATATCGCACTAACAAGTAAGCTTTATTATTTTTAAATGTCCAAATTCTATGTAACTTTGAAAAGCCTCTTATGTACATACTAATTTTAAGCACCTTAAAATAAATGAAAAATACGATTGCATATCGTATCTATGATTTCTTAAAGCAGTTTCCACCATTCCAATTTATGGCAAAAAGAGACTTGTTAGAAATTTGCGAGTTGGCACAAGTACAGTATTTGGACAAAGATCAAATACTTTTTAAGCGAGATGCTCCTTATAACACACACTTTTACATTGTACACCAAGGAGCTATAAAACTCTCACGTCCTTCTCATCAAGGAATTAAGACGGTAGATATTTGTGATGAAGGTGACTTATTAGGATTACGAGTTACTAAGGAAGATTCTTATCGCACGACTGCTATTGCTAATGAAGAAACAATTATCTATGCGCTTCCTATGGAAGCATTTGCGACCCTTACAAAAGAAAATAAGGCAGTTTCTAACTATCTCATCACAAGTTTTGCTTCTAATATAAAAGATCCATATACCCTTGAGAATAGTGGGCAACTTCTAAGTGAATATGATCCTGAGAGATCTCAAAACATTTACGGAGTTTCCAAAGCTCGATTTACAGAAAAAGTAATTCAAAGTTCGCAAGATATCTCTATTCAAGAAGCAGCTAGTAAGATGAAGAAATATCAGATAAGCTGTTTAGTCATTTCAGAAAATAATATCCCCATTGGAATTCTCACCAATAGAGATTTGCGTAATGTAATTGCTTCTGGAGAATTTACAGCAACTACTTTGGTAAAAGAGGTGATGGTCACTCCTGTCATTTGTGCATCGCCAGATATTAATGTGACTCAAACGCAGCTTATATTACTTACACATGGTATAAGTCATCTAGTGATCACAAAAGACGGAACTCCTCAAACAACTATTGTAGGTATTTTAAGCAAGCATGATATTGTGGTTTCTTTTGCAAATAGTCCCATTGGATTACTTAAAGAAATAAAACGAGCCACACGTACAAAACATCTACGACAGGCTTGGAGTAAAACAATGCTTTTATTAAAAAGATATTTAGATCAAAACCTCCCGTTATCACAAATTCTTAAAATATTTGGCGAACTTAAAGATGCTCTCATACATCAAACGATGCAGTTATCACTGCGTAAGATGGAAACGACACCACCTGTTACTTTTGCATGGTTAGCATTAGGAAGTCAAGGGAGAAAAGAACAATTACTTTATACAGATCAAGATAATGCCCTGATCTATGCAAATAGCGATACAGAAAATCCTGAACAAGTAAAGCAGTATTTCTTAAAGCTTGCTAATAGAATGAACAAACGATTACACAAGATTGGATATGATTATTGTCCTGCAGATATGATGGCTAGTAATCCGTTGTATTGTCTTTCTCTTTCAGAATGGGAAGCACAGTTTTCTACTTGGATTACAACTCCTACTCCAGAAAATATTCTTCTTTCAGGGATTTTCTTTGATTATACGTTTATGTATGGAGATCAAACATTAGTAAAAGGACTCACAGATCATATTTCAGAAAAGCTTGCACATCAAAAAGTTGTATTGCGCCATATGGCAAAACATGCACTTAAAAACTTACCGCCTATTAGTTTCTTTAGACAATTCATAGTAGAATCTAATGGAGAGCATAAAGATTTTTTTGACATAAAGCATAGAGCTATTGCTCCTTTAAGTGATGCTGCAAGAGTGCTAGCTCTTGGGCAAGGTATTTTACATACCAAAAACACTTCAGAGCGTTTTACAGCTTTGGCAGCAATAGATGCGCCTAATAGAGAGCTATTTGAGAATTGCTCATATGCTTTTAGGGCATTATTAAAATTTCGTACTAAAAGAGGGATGGCTCAAAATGATAGTGGTCGCTTTATCAATCTAGAAGCACTTACAAAGGCTGAAAAGCTAAAATTAAAACGATGTTTCAAGCCTTTACGTGATGTTCAGGAGGTGCTTCGTGTACGATATCAAACACAAAATATTTAACCCCATACTATGAAATGGCCATGGCAACATACTAAAGAATACCCTCCATTTTGGGAGCAGTATGAGTCCGCTTTCGCGAAAGCGGAACAAAAACCATTAGCAGAGACTCGGTTTATTGCCTTAGATACAGAAACCACGGGTTTAGACATAAAAAAAGATCGCATTTTATCTATAGGAGCCATTGCCATAAAAGGAGATACAATTACAGTTTCTGATAATTTAGAATTATATGTAGAACAGGATCATTACGATCCTAAAAGCACACCCATACATGGGATTTTAAAAAAAGGGGCTTACGATAAAATCTCAGCAATTGAAGCCATACAACGAACCTTACATTTTATTGGTACTGATATTATTATCGGGCATCATATTGGTTTTGATATTGCAGTCATTAATAAAATGCTACAACGCCATCATCTAGGGAAATTAAAGAATAAAACCTTAGATACAGGAACTTTATACAAACGATTACAACATCCTGTAAATAGAATGAATATGCAACAAGGATATAGTTTAGATCAACTAAGTGAAGCGTTAAAAATACCATTATATGATAGGCATACCGCTTCTGGAGATGCTATGATTACGGCTATTGCATTTATAAAAATATGTAAACGCCTTGCACAAAATGACACATTAAAGCTCAAAGAATTATTTACATGAACGCTTCTAATACCTTATATATATTTGATATAGACGGAACGCTTACTGATAGTATTCCAACCTATTTAAAAGTGATTACAAAAGTACTTGGCGATATTGGTTTACATACTATCGATACAGATTATGACAATTACTTACATCATACAGATAGATATGCATTAGAGTATAATTACGAGCGTAATTTTGGCAAAAAAGCACCCGACTCATTACGATATGAATTAGATACATTGTTGGAAACAGAGCTTCGCAAACATGACCCTGTTATAGAAATACCTGGCGCTAGAGAACTATTATTAAACCTTCAACATAAAGAAATTCCATTTGCCTATGGAACTGGTGCTTTTCCAAAAGCGACAGCCATTAAAATGAATGATGCTAATATTCCTTTTATTCCAGAGGTATTAGCCACTTCCATAACGAGTGTTTCTAGAGTTGGCTTTGTAAAAGAAGCTATTCAAAAATCTAAAGAGTATTACCAACGAGATTTTAATAAAATAATAGCTGTAGGTGATGGATTATGGGATTTAAAAGCTGCGCAAGAATTAAAAATTGATTTCTTAGGAGTGGGTCTAAAGAATAAAGAAATGATGCTACAACATGGATGTACAGATTGGGTAGAAGATTTTAAATCGTACACAATTTGAAAAAAGGTATCTTTAACACTGACATGCAAGTAATTGACTAACCATCTTCTTTATTATGAATTCAAGGGTTTATCCATACATCCTTTTTATGATTGCTTTTTTGTGTAATGGTATTACTACCCATTCACAATCTAATCAGGATCGTTTAGATCGTGCTATATCTGAATTTGAGCTCATGTACAAAACAGGAGCTATGAGTAAACAAGATTCTTTACTTACCTCTTTTCAAAACATAGAAAAGCAAACTCAAAATGCTCCTCTTCAAAATACAAAAGCGACCGTATATATTGCCCGTATTCTATCAAACAAGAGGCGTTTTAATGAAGCAGAAACACTCATAAAAAAAGCAAAAAAAAACTATGAAACGGCTTCTCTTAATGACCTAAAAATAAAGCATACTATTGCCTATTATGAGATGTATCTGGATATTCAAGTTTCAAAAAAATACGATACCGAAAAAATTAAAACATACGTTACAACCTATAAAAACAAACCAGGAAATGATCCTTTTATAGAAGCCTTGAGTCATGAGTATATGGGAAGGATACATCAAGACTGGAGGGAGTATGAAAAGTCTATTTTAAGTCTTACAAAAGCTATTGAATTATTTTCAAATCTAGGTTATAAAAATCAGGTGAGTATTGCATATAGTATTATGGGAGCCACCTATGATCTCACAGAAGATTTTGAGATGGCTGCAAAATACTATGAAAAATCTTTACAAATAGGAGATCAGCTTCAAGAACCAAATCTTGATGTACTAGCAAGCACTAGTTATAATCTTGCACTTATGTTTGGTGATCGGTTAGGGAATAATCAAAAAGGTCTTTTTTACGCTCAAGAGGCTGTAAAATATGATTCAAAAGCTAATGAGAAAAATCCATATCTAGCATTAGATTATAATCAGGTAGCCACTTCTTATATGAAAATAGGCGATTATACCAAAGCACAGATTTATGGAGAAAAAGCACTAGAACACGCAAAGTTATATTTAAGCCAGCAACCATCTCGTATTGCAGAATCACTTCGCACCCTTGGTAAGGTATACGCTAAAATAGGTAGGAAAGAAGAGGCTATTTCATTAGGAAAGGAAGCAATAGATATTGTCATTAAAGTAGTGCCTGAAAACCATCATTGGGTTTGCGCAGGATATCTTCATCTGGCAAACACGTATAAAGATTTAGGAATGCTAGATAAAGCTGAAGCCTATTTCTTAAAAACAGAGCGTGTTGCACAAGCTATCAATAGAGATTTGTTTTTGATAGATGTGTATAACAATCTTCCTGAACTCTATTTTGAAACCAATCAATTAGAGAAAGTGCCTCCTTTACTAGAAAAATCTCAGGAAGTCTTGCAGGATCGCTTTAAAGATGCAGATTACTTTCATAGGCGTAATGATATGAATACTATCATATACTACACTGCAGTAAATGATACTCAAAACGCAACACAAGCTCTCAAATCGATTAAAGAAAAAATTCCTCAAAAGTATACATATCCAGATATCGAGCTAAAAATTGAAGCTTATGAACTTCTTTTAAAGAGTAGTCCAACAAGTAAGGAATATGAACACTTTTTAAAAACAATTATTGATCATAAAAACAGATTTCCAAATCAGTTTAATAAGATCATTTATGGTAATACAATAAAAGAACTTCTAGCTAAAATTATTTCAAAAATTTATGACAATATACAACTAGAAGATTCTGAAGATTTGAAG
The DNA here is from genome assembly GCF_900188275.1 of Dokdonia pacifica. Lineage (GTDB taxonomy): Bacteria > Bacteroidota > Bacteroidia > Flavobacteriales > Flavobacteriaceae > Dokdonia > Dokdonia pacifica. Next base: position 1,378,469 of record NZ_FZNY01000001.1, on the reverse strand, counting down.
TCAATTTTTTTCAGATACCTAGAAATCAATAAAAATTCAGTTTTATTAGAGGGAATTCAAGGAACACGATTTAAAAAAGTAGCCGGTATCCCAGAAGAATTACTGTATACGGAAGCACAATTATTAGACTCATTACAGCGTAATAATAAACGTATTTACAATACAAAACAATCTAAGTATAAAGATTCAGATAAAATACAAAAGCTATATAATAGACAGCTTATGTTTGAACATACATACGATAGTTTACAAAAAGCTATTCAAAATACATATCCTAAATTAAAAAACCTTAAATACTTATCTGCCACAAAAGATTTTAATGGTTTCACAAACAAATATCTTCAGGAAGAAGAAGCCATCATTATGTATTTTATAGATACCCATACATGGTATCGATTTACTATTACTAAAAACAAAAACTATATAGAACAATTCTCCACCTCTAAGTCATTAAAAGAGGATATTAATCAATTAGTAACTTCTATATCCAAACAAAAATTTAATAGCGCATTATCACAAAAAATGTGGGATCAGCTATTACCAAAACTCCCAGACGAAATCACAAAATTAACCTTCATTACAGATGATATTTTAAGCTTACTCCCATTTGAAGTATTACAACAAAAAGAAACATTTCTTATAGAGAATTATGCGATTAGTTATGCGGGATCTTTACAGTTATTAGAAGAACAAATCAACCTAAATAATAAAGGAAAAGGGTGGTTAGGTTTTGCTCCAAAATATGATAAAAACCCACTGCCTAACAATGCAAAAGAAGTAAAAGAAATTGAAAGAATCACAAACGGAAAATCATACCTTGGAGAAGAGGCTACCAAAGAAAATTTTATCACGTTGAGTAAAGAATATAATATTCTTCATCTCGCAACGCATACTGAAGTAGATCAAAACAACCCACTTTATAATAAAATGCTTTTTTCTCAGAAGCAAGGAGATAGTTTACTTACAGCTTCTGAAATTTATGGGCTTAATCTCAAGGCAAATCTTGCTGTTTTAAGTTCGTGTAATACTGGTTTTGGAAAATTAGAAAAAGGAGAGGGAGTCATGAGTATGTCTCGTGCATTTACTTATGCAGGTGTGAGTAGCACTTTAATGACATTATGGAAAGTCCCTGATCAAGAAACCGCTACAATTACCACCTATTTTTATAATAATCTAGAATCTGGAATGACAAAGGATAAGGCATTACAAGAGGCAAAACGATTATACTTAAGCACAACCACAGATCAGGATTTAAAACAACCCTATTATTGGGCTGGATTTATACTTAGTGGCGACACCTCTCCTATTGTAAACTCTTCGTATATGTGGTGGTATATTATAGGAGGAATTATACTTTTAGGAGTGTTGTATACGCTTTCGCGAAAGCGTACAGAAGCTAACGAATAGCATTTAATAGAACGCTTGCTTCTTTATGATGATACCCATCACTAGCACTAATCTCTTCTAAAAGCATCACACTTTTATTTTGGTTCTTTTCTTTTAGGTATGCTAAGGCTAGATACCATCGTGATTTTTCATAAAAGTCATCTTTAAAACGCTGATGTTTCTCAAGTAGTGTAATAGCATTTTTTGTGTCTCCTAATGCCAAATAAGCATTTGCAGTATAAAACAAATAATATGGTTGTTGAGTTCTAGAAAACTCTGTTTCAAAAGCATTGATGGCCGCTTGATACTCTTTCATTTCATATTTGAAAAAAGCTTCTTTTTCAGGAGAATCTATTCCTTCTCCTCGTTCTATAGGAAGTACGATATTGCGATAAGCAACAAAATTTTCTGCAAAAAGATCGTCTGTACTTGTTGTATTTATAAAATATTTAGATGCAAAAATACTAAGCCCTATAATCAAACAAGCAGCAATTGCATATCTCAAGAATGAAGGGGATGTTTTTTCAAACTGCTGTTCTTGTTCTTGATTTTCAAAATCAACAAACTGTTGTTTTAAGCTTTCTTTTCCAACATCTATGAGTACTGTATGTAAGTCTTTCTCAAGTTCAAAATTGGCTTTAAACTCAGGATCACTCTCTAATAACTCATTCAGAGCCATCTGCTCTTCGTTAGTAAGAGTTTGATGTAAATATTTATGTATAAGTAAATCCCTATCCATAATTTTGGGGGTTCATCATTGTTTTAAGTTGTTTCAGACAACGCGACTTCTGTGCTTTTACTGTATTTTCATTTTCATAATTGGCCGCTATCATAATCTCTTTAATTTTTAAACCATTTAAATAAAAGAGTTCTAATATATTACGACAACGATCTCCTAATTTTTGAAAATGTTGTTTTAATGCTTTTTGTCGTTCTGTAAGCGCTGTTGTTTCTACTTCTTCCATGGTTTCTTGGTCGTTAAAATCATCTACAAGCACCATTTTTTTCTGAGCTCGTAACTGCTCATAAAGTTTAAACTTTCCAATACCAAAAAGATATGTTTTTATAGTACTGCTAAAGTCTTTTACCTTTCCTTTCATCACATTTTCATACAAGGCAATCATACTTTCCTGATAGACATCTAAAATAGCATCTTGATCAATATCATACTTACTAGCAAAAGCAATAAAAGCATCTCTATATCCTTCATAAATCACTTGATATGCAACTGAATCTCCAGTTCTAAGTGTTGTAATAGAAGGTTCGTTTTTCATTTATGTAAATAGATAGTAGAAGGTTAACAGCAAGCCTAAAATAATTTTTTTTTTCGAGACTATGTTAACCTTTTTAAAATGACTTTCATAAAGATGTGGAATCAACAACTACTCATTATGAAATATATCTCTCTAATACTTGTGATGATTGCATTATTATACAGCTCACAAGCAGAAGCACAACTCTTTAAAAAAATCAAAAACAAGGTAGAACGAAAAATTGAACAAAAAGTCGACCAACAAGTTGACAAAGAAATAGATGATGTTTTTGATGGAGACAAGAAAAAAAAGAAAAAACGTAAAAAAAAGAAAAAAGACGCTTCAAATTCTGAAACAGAAGACACCACAGAAAATGAAATTGAAACCACTCCAGAAGTAGGTTTTAAAGCCTACTCTAAATATGATTTTATCCCTGGAGAAAAGCTAGTTGCTTATGAAGATTTCTCTAGCGATGTTGTAGGAGATTTACCTCAAAAATGGAATACCAACTTAAGCTCTGAAGTGGTTACTATAAATACAACACCTGGAAACTGGATGCGCATTGGGAAAGGAGTGGGTATATATGTATTTTCAGAAATACCAAGTAATATCCCAGAAGATTTTACATTAGAATTTGATATTATTTATGACTTTAAACCCGATTCCTGGGCATTTAAAAGACATTTAAATATCCTATTATCAGATCTAGCAGATCCCAATACATATATGGGAAAACACAACCAAGGGAAGCACTATGCTAAAGTAGGTCTTGCAGTAGGTAGTGGTAGTGGAAGAGGTGTTTTCTTCACAAAAAAAACGCCTAATAAAGGCTTGAATATGACGAGTAAGAGTTATCCTATTTCTTTTACAAAAGAAGGAACTCCATATGAAATTACACATATTTCTATTCTTAAAAAAGGAACCCGTATAAAGGTATATTCCAATGAAGAAAAAGTCATAGACATTCCTAGAGCTACAGAATCAGATATCTTATTTAAAACCATTCGTTTTGAATCTGAAATCACTACTGAAAATGAGCATTTTTACCTCAATAACATCAAGTTTGCAACAGGGGTTAATAGTTCCGATCGTTTATTTGAAAGTGGAAGCTATCAAGCACATGGAATCACTTTTGATAGTGGATCTGCAAGTATTAAAGCATCATCATATGCAACCTTAAAGCAAATTGCTCAAGCAATGAAAGCAAATCCAGACAAATCTTATAAGATTATTGGACACACAGATAATGATGGTAGTGATAGTGTTAATATTCCTTTATCAGAAAATAGGGCCATTGCCGTTCAAAAAATATTAAAGAAAGAATTTGGAATAGATTCTTCAAGACTTCAAACTCTTGGAAAAGGATCATCAGAGCCACTTTCTGATGAAAATACCGTAACTGCCAAAGCTCAAAATAGACGTGTAGAAATCGTTCAATTATAATATCAGAATTGCCATCTCTAAATGGGGACTAATTACGCTACTATATGAATGTATATAAGTTTTAAGAACCGCTTATGTATATAGTAACCTTATCTCACTAAAACACCCCATTTTTTGTTTGTTTGCGCCTTTAATTAGGCGCAAACATTAACAAAATAAAACTCAACATATGAAAACCACAAGCTATATATACATCCTATTATTTACAATCTCCTTACTTAGTAGTAACAGTTGTAAACAACAAGAACAAAAACAGTCTATTCGTGTATCAACAAATAGTTTAAAAGCAGCTGTAAATGGAAAATCATATAACGCTATTCACGTTACTGGTTTTATTTCTACAATACCTAACACATTGCTACTTACTGGAGCAATGGGTACAGGGGAAGATATACAGTTAATTCTCCCTCAAGAAGTAACTCCTGGAACTTATAAATTTGAGGATCTTCTCGTTCAAGGAAAATATCAGGAAAACGAAGAGCTTGCAGGATTTGCAACTCGTGGCTCTGTCACTATTACGACACATGATATAGGAAACAAACATATAGAAGGAACTTTCTATTTTACGACAAAGCCTATTCTTCAAGGGAATCCTTCTTTTGATATTACTGAAGGGAATTTTAAAATTACATATTAGAAATGATCAGACTTATGATAAAATCTCCATAAGAGTTGTCACTCCTTGCATTTTTGCATGATCATAAGCTGTATGTCCACGCTCATCTTTGTGGTTTTTATCGGCGCCTTTTTCTATGAGTAATTTTGCAATCTCAGATTGCGCAAAAGTAGCGGCATAAATAAGTGCTGTTGCATTATTAAAATTAATAGCATTTACATCTGCCCCAGCATCTATAAGGAGTCTTGCAATTTCTGGATATCCTTTAAAGCACACCCCCATTAAAGGTGTATTTCCTGATCCGTCTTTTGCATTTACATCTGGTTTGTGCTTCAGTATTACTTCCGAAATATCTTTATGTCCATAATACGTTGCTAACAATAGAGGAGTTGATCCTCTAGGGTCTTTTATATCAACTAGCTCTGGATGTGCATTCAATATTTTTGAGACCGTCTCTAGGTCTGCAGAACGAATGGCATCAAATAGTGAATTATTCATGGGTTTAAGATATAAAAAAACAAGGGAATTTAGCGCCCTTTTTCTACAACAAGCTTATTTTCTCAAAAATTCATAAATTACTATCTAAGGCCTTATAAAATTGTCAGATTACTATTAAAACGGGTATTTTCAAACTCATTCTTTATGTATTCTTAGTTGAAACAACCCTATCTTTTTTATTTATAAAGCGTAAAATAGTACATTTAAAGTCTATGAAAACACTCAGTATATTTTTTATTGCTAGCCTTACATTTTTTCAAGGTACGGCACAAGATTATTATTTTCCTGAACGCAATGCCAATTGGGAGGAAATTACTCCTAAAGAAGCGGGTATTGACTCAGAAGGTCTTGTTGATGTAATCGCTTTCGCGAAAGCGAACGAATATTCAGGCTCTAGAGACCTGCGTATTGCTATTTTAGAAGGGTTTAGACGCGAACCATTTCACCAAATTTTAGGCCCTACAAAAAAACGTGGTGGCCCTGCTGGAATGATTCTAAAAAATGGAAAGCTCGTAGCGCAATGGGGAGATACAGAACGCGTAGATATGACTTTTTCTGTGACGAAAAGCTTCTTGTCTACTATGGCTGGTCTCGCTATTGATAAAAACCTTATTGCTAGTGTAGATGATCCTGTAAAAAAATATCTCTGGGACGGTACATTTGATGGACGTCATAATTCTCAAATTACATGGCGTCATTTATTACAACAAAATAGTGCCTGGCAAGGAATTTTATGGGGTGGAAAAGATTGGGCAGATCGCCCACCTAGAGAAGGTGATCTAGATGACTGGCAGTATGCAGCACCCAAAACTCCTGGCACTGTCATGGAGTATAATGACGTACGTGTAAATGTACTATCATATAGTCTTTTAAATGTGTGGCGCAAACCCCTACCTCAAGTTTTAAAAGAGGAAATTATGGATAAAATAGGAGCTTCTACTGCTTGGAGATGGCATGGTTATGAAGATGCGTGGGTAGAGGTAGATGGTATCCAAATGAAATCTGTTACTGGTGGCGGACACAGTGGTGCAGGATTATTTATTAGTGCTAAAGATATGGCGCGGTTTGGGTTATTATTTTTAAATGATGGGGTTTGGAATACCGAACGTTTGATCTCTTCAGAATGGATACAAGATGCGATAGCACCCTCTAAGCCTAATGTAAATTATGGCTTTATGTGGTGGCTTAATAAGAAAGGACCTAGACATTGGGAGCAGGTAGGCGAAGATGTATACTATGCTGCTGGGTTTGGAGGAAATTTTATTATTGTAGATCGTGCTCATGATCTTGTGGTTGTTACACGATGGTTAGAGCCTAGCAAAATAGGTGAGTTTATGGCTAAACTTACAAAAACATTATAATGGATGAGATATATAAAGCTTCTTCTTAAAGGCATTGGTTATGTCTTACTTATCCCGATTAGCTATATTATTATATCGCTAATTCTCACATACATTCCTGTGGGAGACGAAATAGAAGAAGCTCAAAAAAATAATACCATCTATTTAACTACGAATGGTGTACATAGTGATGTAATTTTACCTAAAACGCTTATGATCCCCGAGCTTCTTAAAGGGCAAAAATACCATCCTAAAGAACAGTATTTTGCCTATGGTTGGGGAGAAGAAAACTTTTTTTTAAATACCCCTACTTGGGGAGAACTCAAATTCTCTACTGCATTTAGAGCGGCCTTTTTAGAAAGTAGTACCCTAATGCATGTTACTAGATACCGCACAAAAAGAGAGCGTTGGATTGCAGTTCAGATTACTGAAAAACAACTTCAAAAACTTAATACATATATTCTCCAAACTTTTGATGAAAATGATACTGGAAAACAACTTATAGAAGGAGCTTCCTATACTCCAGATAGAGATAATTTTTATAAAGCCCATGGCAATTATATGTTTTATAAAACCTGTAATAGTTGGACCAATACTGCTCTTAAAGAAAGTGATATGAAAGCAAGTTTATGGACACCTTTTGACTTTGGAGTTTTGAGATGGTATGAGGAGTAATTATTACTATTCTAAAAACACCTTCTCCATAAACTTCAAAATCAAAGGCTTCATCAAATCTGGCCGTCCCCACGCAATCTCGTGACCTGTATTAGGCGTTGTAATAATTTCTATATCCGGAAAAACTTCTTTAGTATACTGTATGTTTTCATAAGGAACAATATCATCTATATCTCCATGAATGTGTAAAACAGGAACAGTTACGGCACTCCAATCATTTGCTATAAGAGCGAGTTCTTGCGCATGTACTGTTTTTTCATCTCCCGCAACACGATATCCTGTAGGGCACAACCAACGCGTAATCCACCATTGTGTAAACTTAGATTGCCAAATTTTCTTTTCATTATTTGGATCGATGGCTGGAGAGATCATCACAACTCCTTTTACACGAGGATTTTCATATGCAAGTCTTGCAGCAAGTGGTCCTCCATAAGAAGAACCTATAGCAATCACATTCTCAAGATCATAATGATCTAAGAGATTACTCATTACTTTAGCTTGTGTATCTATAGAAGTCATGGCATCTCCAAAATTTGAATAGCCATATCCTGGTCTGTCTACAGCATGAATCCTTGCTTTTTTTACAAAGGCTGTATCATTTAAATAGCCATTCCATGCAGACAAAGAACTCGGTGAACCGTGAAAAAAAATAATATTAATATCTGACTTTGATTGTTTGATGTGTTGTACACGAATTTTTAAATCCATGCTATCAATCTCAAAATAACTAATCTCTGTAGGAATTTCTTTTTCTGCAAAATACGCTTGAATTTCTGCATCATTAGATCGCCACTGCAACACAGTGCAAGACGTAAATCCATTTAAAATAGAAAAACCAAGCAGTATATAAAAAGCAGCACTTTTCATTCTTAGATGGCATTAAGTATCGTCGCCGCTTGTTCTAATGTTTCGTCGGTTTTAGCAAAACAAAAACGTAACATTTTAAAATCTTCTTGATCCAGATTAAAAACAGACGTAGGTATAGAAGCTATCCCTTTTTCTTTAATAAGCCTTTCGGCGAAAGCTACATCATGTTCATCAGTAATAGCGCTATAATCCAATAATTGAAAATACGTTCCTGAAGAAGGTGTCATCTTAAATCTAGACTCTTTAATCAGCTCTAAAAACAAATCTCTTTTACGTTGGTAAAATGCGCCTAATTCTAAATAATGATTGGGTGTTTTTAAATAGTGAGCAAAGGCTTTTTGTGTAGGGTGGTGTACAGAAAAAACAGCAAATTGGTGTACTTTTTGAAATTCATTCATTAAATGCTTAGGCGCTGCAGCATATCCCATTTTCCACCCTGTATTATGAAATGTTTTTCCAAAAGAAGCTGTTATAAAAGCTCTCTCTGCCAGTTTAGGGTATTTAGCAACACTCTCATGTACTATCCTATCAAAAACAATATGTTCATACACCTCATCGCTCAGTAATATGATATTGGTTCCTTCTAAAATAGCTTGTAGCGCTAACATATCTTCTTTCGTCAATACAGTACCCGTTGGATTATGAGGTGTATTAATAATAAGCATTTTTGTTGCTGGCGTAATCGCTTGTTTAACTATTTCCCAATCTACTTTATAGTCTGGAGCCTTAAGTTGTATGGGCACTACCTTACCTCCATTTACTAATATAGCAGGCTCATAAGAGTCATACGCAGGTTTTAGTACAATAACCTCATCATTCACATGTACAAATGCAGAGATTGCTGTATAAATGGCTTGTGTTGCTCCTACCGTTACTGTAATTTCTGTTTCTGGATGATAATCGCTTTTATAAAGCGTATTAAGTTTTAAAGCTATTTGTTCTCTAAGGCTATACACACCTTGCATAGGTGCATATTGATTATGGCCAGAAGCCATTGCCTCAGTAACTAGTGCATGTAATTTGGGATCGGTATCAAAACCTGGGAATCCTTGAGAGAGATTAATAGCATTATGTGCATGTGCCATCTGCCCCATCACACTAAAAATAGAGTTGGTTACCTCGGGTAATTTGGAAGTGTTTTTCATAGTATATTCTCTTTCAATGGAAAGCGCAGACCACTTACACTGTCTCTATTATAAGCCTGACCTTACTTTTTTATAGCTGCTGCCACTTTTTCTAACTCTGCATACCAAGCGTCTCCAAACTTACGGACAAGCGCATCTTTCGTAAACTTATAAACTGGTACTTGTAGTTCTTTTCCTAGTGTACATGCATCATCACAAATAGGCCATCTGTGATAATTTACCGCAGAAAACGAACTGTATTTTTGAACACGAACAGGATATAGATGACACGATATAGGCTTTTTGAAATCTACTTTTCCAGCATTGTATGCATCTTCTATTCCACAACTCGCAAATCCTTTGTCATTAAAAGTCACATAGGCACACTCAGCACCATTCACTAAAGTAGTTTCTAATTCTCCTAAATCTGTCACAATAGAAGTTCCTTGTTGCTCTATTGCTGCAATACCTTCTGGTCTCAAAAAAGGTTTTACATCATCATAAATAGTCTTTAGTATCTCAACCTCTTCTTTTTCTAATGGAGCTCCAGCTTCACCAGCTATACAACATTCTCCCTTGCATGCATTGAGATTGCAAACAAAATCTTTTTCTATAATATCTTCGGAAACGATGGTATTTTTAAGCTGAAACATATCACAAAGATACCTCGAAAAGTATGAGCTATAAAATATCCGTATTAAGATTTAAAAAACAGCTATTAGTTATATCAATACATCTTTATTCAAAATATGGTTATAGAAATAAATATGGTTGTATACGCTTTCGCGAAAGCGTATAAATTCACATAAATTTTACCTTAATTTCATATGGAATATACAAGTAAGATCCTATAATTTGTAGTAATTTTACCGCGCATTTTAAACCATCAGGTTATGGATTTTAATTTTAAAGAAATAACAGCGGCAACTATGATCCTATTTGCCGTTATTGATATTGTAGGGAATATTCCTATTGTGATCAAACTGCGTAAAAAAGCAGGGCATATTCAAAGCGCTAAAGCATCTATTATAGCTTTAGTGATTATGATTGCTTTTGTTTTTTTAGGAGAAAGCATCTTGAATGTGATAGGTGTTGAAGTAAATGAATTTGCCGTGGCGGGTTCTTTTATCTTATTTTTTATTGCCTTAGAGATGATTCTAGGTATTACATTATTTAAGGATGAAGAGGTGAGTCCTAAAACAGTAACGGTATTTCCGCTAGCGTTTCCATTACTTGCAGGTCCTGGAAGTTTAACATCACTTGTAGCCTTACGTGCAGAGTATAAGATTGAAAATATAATTGTGGCTATTGCTATTAATATTTTACTCATATATATTGTCTTAAAAACCTCTAGACATATTGAAAAATTTATGGGTAAAAATGGAATTGCTGTGATTCAAAAAGTTTTTGGTGTAATTTTGCTAGCTATTGCCGTAAAATTATTTACATCAAATATTCAGGAATTATTTAAATAGAACATATGCGTATTGCCATCCCAGTATTTATAGCACTTGCAGCAATCTTACTTATTTATAATGTAACACAGGTTAATTTTGATGCTCCTTTTCAAGGAGATAGCTCTGTAGCTCTTATAGGTATTTTAGGAAGTACTTGTGCCATTATATTGCTTCTTATTTTACAACTCTCTAGAAAGATTGCAAAAAAGCAAAAGGAGCAAAGACGAAGTGCTAAATAAGTTTTGTGAAAACCTTAAAATAAATAAATAAGCTCAGGCTTATATATTTCTAAACCTATACCTACCATTAATGTAATAATAGATAAGATGGTAAAGATTTTATGTAGTTTTTGGTAGAGTAGGTTACGTTTTAGTTTTTGTTTTAATTTATCATCATCAAGTTTATTCATTTCTTCAATGACCGTTTCTGCTGAAAGATAAAATGGACTTACAGAGATCCCATTAGAGATAAATAACTTAGCACTGTTATCTAGTAATCTAAAGATAACAGCGATAATAAATACAAATACTGATGCAATTATAACCATATATAATATATCCCCTAATTAATTGGTACTTATACTAACAACCTTTTGGATAATCGCATCATCTTGATTAACCATTTGTTCAAAAGCATTGTTCCCAAAGAGCTGTTTTGCCATAGTGGCTTTTAGGTATCTTTTATAAACGTCCCTGTATTTTTTTGCTCTTAAATTAATTCCCCTTAATTGTGCGTAAGATATAAAATCTTCTACAATTGTATCTGATATTATAATTTCATTTTGAAATTTCTCTATTGAAAGGGTATTATAATACGGACGATCTTTTTCTAACTCTTCAAAAATAAACATACGCATATATCCAGATCTGAGTAAATAATTAAGGTGTTCTATCTCATAATCAGTATTTTTAGGAACAAAGACATCGGGTATAATACCTCCTCCACCGTATACGACTTTCCCTAATGGGGTTTTAAATTTAAGAGAGTCGGCTACTTTAATACTATCTGCACTTCGTAATTCGCCATTTTCATAACGCTCTAAATAATCTTCAAAATAGTCTTTATTTCCTAACTCATAGGGTTTTTGGATAGATCTACCTGTGGGAGTATAGTATCTCGCTATGGTAAGACGTACAGCACTACCATCACCCAAGGCCATTTCTCGTTGCACAAGCCCCTTCCCGAAGGAACGTCTTCCAATAATGAGTCCTTTGTCATTATCTTGTAATGCTCCAGCAACAATTTCACTAGCAGAAGCTGAGTTTTCATTAATCAAAATAAACACTTCTCCATCTTCAAAAATACCTCCTCGATTTGAGTATGTTTTATTAATCTTTCCTGTTTTATTTTTAGTAAATAAGATGAGTTTATTTTTTTCTAGGAATTCATCGGCTATTGCCTCTGCACTAGAGACGTATCCGCCAGGGTTATCTCTTAAGTCTAATGCTAGTTGTGTAGCTCCTTGTGATTTAAGCTCTTTTAATGCTTTTTTAAATTCGTCATAGGTAGATTCGGCAAATCTATTGATCTTAATATATCCTAATTGGTCTGTAAGCATATAATTTGCAATGACACTTGATATAGGAACAACATCTCTTTTTACTCGATATGAAATAAGCTCATCTTCACCTTGTCTTTTTATTTTTAGATTTACAGAAGTATCGATACGTCCTTTTAAAATTTTAGATAAAGAGTCGTCATCCATTGCTTTTCCTGAAAGCGGAATGCCATCTGCAGATACAATACGATCTCCGCCTTGTATTCCTACTTTAGCACTAGGTCCTCCTTCTATAGCTTGTATAACAGCAACAGAATCTTGGTAAGGGTAGAAACTTATACCTATCCCTACAAAATCACCCTTCATATTTTCTTCAATCTCTTTTAATTCTTCTGGAGGAATATATGTAGAGTGAGGATCTAGGTTATCTAAAATTCCATTTACAGTTACTTCTACAATACTATCTGTATTTACAGTATCTACATACTCATAGTCTATATAATCTATGAGTTTATTAAGTTTTTCTTTTTTACTGTTTGAACTAAAAAAAGCGGTATCGGAAGAAGTACCAAAGTTTAAAAAACTACCTAGCACAATTCCAAAAACGATTCCTAAGCTAAAAAGGATGGGTACGTATTTCTTTTTTAATTTCATTAATCTTCTAAATTTGAAAGATGTACTATCTCAACGCCTGCTTTTTCTAAAAATTTCACACCGCTCTGATCTTTATAACCTTCTTTAAAAACAACGCGATTTATTCCAGCTTGATGAATAAGCTTACTGCATTCTTTACAAGGACTTAATGTAATGTATAACGTAGCTCCTTTACAAGATTGTGTAGATGATGCTACTTTTAAAATTGCATTTGCTTCGGCGTGTAAAACATACCACTTTGTATATCCTTCTTCATCTTCACAAAAATTCTCAAATCCTGTAGGCGTTCCATTATAGCCATCAGATATGATCATTTTATCTTTTACAATAATTGCGCCAACTTGTTTACGCTCACAGTAAGATAGTTTTCCCCATTCGCGCGCCATTCTTAGATAGGCGATATCGTATTTATGTTGCTTTAAACCCATGTATTTATTATGCGGGTATACGCTTTCGCGAAAGCGTATAAATAACCAAACCCAATTTATAACTACTAAAGTAAGTGCCTCTTACGGGATACGCAACCGATTATTAAATATTTAACGCAAATAATGCATTTCTAAAAATAGGAATTGCAACCCCAATCACAATAGCAGAAATGACCATGACCCAATCTCTTAATGAAAAACGGAACAAAAACTGGCCTACAAAGCTCATAATGAGCACTAAAAGTACTATAATAATTTGAGATGCTTCTATACCCAATGTATATTCTAATAGGGGTATAAATTTATTCTCTGTACTAGCGGTCATCATTTTAAAATACGTAGAAAACCCAAAACCGTGAATAAGCCCAAAAAACAATGTACTAATAAAGTAAACCCCCACTTGTTCTTTTCTTCCCTTTTTCCCTGCTGTAAAAATGTTATATAGGGCTGTAATTAGAATCGTCACAGGAATTAGAAACTCTATAAGGGTTGTATTAATTTTGACAACTTCATATGCAGAAAGACTAAGCGATATGGTATGTCCTACGGTAAAAATAGTTACTAACGATAATAATCTTTTCCAGTTAGAAAAAGTGTATGGAACGGTTAAAACTATAATAAAAAGAATGTGGTCATAGGCATTCCAATCAAGTACATGGAAAAGTCCTTCTTTAAAATAAAACCAAAAAGTATCCATCAAAAATATATTAGGGGGTTTTCCAAATGTACAAATTAAAAATGATGCAATAATAGCTATATTTGCGACTTAATTATAAAGATAAAACTATGTCTATTTCAGATTTGTATGATAGCGGTTTCCGCAAGCGTAATGAAGATCATTTTGCAGCTATGGTACGTATTGCAATGAGTGATACCATCATCACTGAAGATGAAAAAAAATTCCTAGATAGAACAGCTCGTAATCTCGATATTTCAGAAGAAGATTACAAAGCCATATTAAAAGATTATAAAACTCATAAAATCAATCCTCCTATTACATATGAAAGCCGTTTAGAACGTCTTTTTGACTTAGGAAGAATGGTTTATGCAGATCATGAGCTTGGAGATAAGCAAACTATCATGCTAGAAAGACTTGCTGTAGGTTTAGGATTTACAGTAAATAATGTAAAGTATGTTGTAGACAAAGCATTGTCTCTTGTGAGTGAAGGTGTAGATCTAGATACTTTTAAGGAAGAAATCAAATTAATGAATCGTTAATAACACTATCATATTTCATAAAAAAGGCGACAAATTTGTCGCCTTTTTTATTATTTCACACTTTCTTGAGTTTTCTTATTCTTATAGCGATGCAATAATCGATCTATTGTTTTAAATAAAACTTCCGAATTTACAGGTTTTGTCAAGTATGCATTCATTCCACTTTCTTTAGCCGCCTCTCTTTCTTCTTCTGTAGTACGAGCAGTTAAAGCAATAATAGGAATTTTCTTTATTTTCTTATCTGTATGGTTTCGAATTCGTAATGCAGCGTCATATCCGTCCATAACAGGCATGGTCAAATCCATCAAAACAAGATCATATTGATATTTTTCAAGAAAAAGCACTACTTGCTCTCCGTTTTTTGCAATATCTAAACTATAACTGCCTTCATCTGCAAATAATCGCATCATGAGAAGCTGATTTACTTCTATATCTTCCCCTAATAGAATACGATATTTTTTCTTTTTTGCACCTCCGCTTTTTCTATCTATTTTTCTAGTAATCGATACTTCTTTTTCTTCTTTTTGATCATGAGAAACACCCATATAAATCGTAAACTTAAATATAGAGCCTTCACCTTCTACACTTTCTACTTCAAGATCACTATCCATTAATTGGGTAAGCTGTTTTACAATACTAAGTCCTAATCCAGAACCGCCAAACAAACCTCGTTTTTCTAATTGCGTAAAACTTTCAAAAATAGTAGTAAGGTGTTCTTTAGGAATCCCTATACCTGTATCTTTAATTTCAAAAGTTACTGGAATACGACGCATATTACGTGAGTTTGTTGATACACGTAGCATAACAGTACCTTGATGTGTATACTTTAAAGCATTTTCCAGTAAATTAATTAAAATTTGATTTAATCTAAGTTGATCTCCAATCAGGAAACGAGGAAGGTTTGCTCCTATATCAGCAACAAATTTCAAGCGTTTTTCTTCAGCTTGAAGTTCATACGTTTTTACAAGTGACTCTGTAAATTTTTTAAAATTAAATCGCTTATTCTTGATTTCTAGCCTTCCTGCTTCTATTTTTGAAATATCTAAAAGATCATCTACGATAGAGACTAAGTTTTTAGAAGACTCTTTAATAATACTTATTAAGTCTAATTGCTCTCTATCTACACTTGTATTTTCAAGTACACTTAAAAATCCTAGGATACTATTGAGAGGCGTTCTAATTTCATGGCTAACATTTGCTAAAAACTTGTTCTTAAATCCTCTTTGAACATTTAGCTCATGATTCAATTCTTGCGTAATATTAAAGTTTATAATAGATTCATTACGCACTTGTTTTATTTGATGTACCGTTTTATAATGATCAGTAAGGTCTTCTATAAATAATACAATTTGTTTTTTTTCAGAATCGACTACTGTCCTTATATCATAAAAGCAAGTTTTACCTTTTACCTCCATCTGTACACAATAGAACTTTTGTTCGTTTCTCTTATCTTCAAAAAGAGATGAAATAACGTGAAAGAAGGGGTGAAAATCAGTAATATCAGAATCTCTCTTTATGTAAAATAAAGAGTTATCCGTCTCTAAAACTCGATTTGTATTATCTAAAATAAGTATTTGAGTGGTCTTCTCTAAAAAATCTTGTCTGAGCTTATCAAGCATTCTCAAGTAATTGTGCTGCTACATTTTGAAACAGCAATTCAACATTTTCTCCAGTCTTAGCACTAGAAAGATAAGAATGCTGAATATCTTGTGCTTTTAAATCATTTAAAATCACTTCAGAATCGACCAAATCCACTTTATTACCGATAATGTGCACAGAAACATGAGGGAATTTCTCTTTTAGATGCTCTAAGTTATATTTTATATCACTATAAGTAACTGGCCTAGAGGCATCAAAAACATATATAAAGCTAGACGCTCCCATAAGATATGAGGGTCTATATTTAGTAAAATCGTCTGTTCCTTCAACATCCCATATCACTAAAGTAACGCTTTCTTTTTCTAAATGCACTTCCTTTTTCATGATATGAACTCCGATAGTAACGGTATAACTTTCTGAAAAGGTATTTTCTACAAAACGTCTAAGAAGTGAAGACTTTCCTACGCCAAAATGTCCTAACAGTACAACTTTTTTAGATACGCTCATCTGTAAAATATGATTTTAATTTTTTGGTAAAAGTTTCTGGGTTTTCTAAATCGCTTTTGTTTACAACAAATTGTGCAAAATCTAATAGCACATCTTCTAGTTTATCTTTATAATCATCGTCATAAATACCCGTAATAACTACTGCAATATAATAATTTGAAAAGTTTTGAAGGTGAATTGTAAATAATTCATAATCTATTCTTTCCAATTCCATCTCTCCTTGGTTATAGGCATCTTCTACAAAGCTTTTGATAGCCGTTAACATGCCCGCTAACATATCTTCATCAAGAGTAGGTCTTTTAGCATAATTAGCTTTAAGCAATCCTGATCCTTTTTCAATGATCATAATTTGCTCAATTCTTGCTTTATACTGTTCATACATTAATGCGGCAGCATCAATATTGTTATCCTTTCCTGAAAACCAATTTCTAAATGAAAATGTTTTATTAAGCCTTTTATTAATATCTTCATTAAGCTTTTTAATCTCAGCTTGAACATATTTTTTAATCATTTTACCCATTACTGGGTATAGTGCTTCGGCTACTGCTTCTTGAGATTTTTTTATTTCTGTCTTAAGAGTTTCTGTAATTACAGGTCCTAGCGCTTTAGGCATATTTTCGACAAAATCATCCATACGTTCATCAAGTATTGGAGTTACTCTATCAGAAAGGTTATCTTGTCTTGATTTTAATTTTTCAATCTTAAGCACAAGGTCTTTGTCAAACTCACGCTCTTCTGTAAGTAAGATTTCCTTTAAAATCTCGAGTCTTTCCTTAGAGTCCATGACAGAGAATAGTTAGAACTATTAAGATTTTATACTCTCGCCTAACTTTATTAATAAATTGCCTAATTGCGATTTATCTACTTTTTTCTCATCCAAAGACGTTGCTTTGTCATTTAATGATTCTTCTAGGTCAGATATTCGAATATTAACATCTGTACTTAGATTGTCAATAGCAGTCATAAGTTCTTTTCGAGTGTCATCAATATAATCTGTTAACTCGTGTCGTCTTTTTTCAAGCTCTTTTTTTAGCGTATCAAACTCTTGGCTATATTCAGCCATGTTTTCTCCAAAAATAAGCTGCTTAATAGCATCTATTTTAGAATTTGCTTCTAATTGATTTTGATTGCTCTTCTCTTTATTTCCTTTAGACATAATGTGATGAGGGATTCATTGCGTTATAGCAAATCAAATATATAAAAAATGACGATAAGCGCCTAGACATATAGGGATTATAATGATTCTGCCATAAAAGCTTCTGCTTTTTCAACCATTTTTTTACTTCCACAAAAGAAAGGAACCCTCTCATGTAATTCAGTAGGTTGGAGGTCTAATATTGACGTATATCCATCACTTGCCTTGCCTCCAGCTTGTTCAGTTATGAATGCCATTGGATTACATTCATACAATAATCTAAGCTTCCCTTTTGCGTTAAGAGAGCTCTTTGGGTACATATAAATACCTCCTTTAATCATATTACGATGTATATCTGAAACCAGAGATCCTATGTATCTAGATGTATAAGGACGGTTTTCAGACTCTTCTTGGCAATATTTAATATAGTTTTTTACCCCTTGTGGGAAATGTGTATAATTTCCTTCATTTACAGAATAAATATTTCCTTCTTCAGGGAATTTCATGTTAGGATGAGATAAGTAAAATGTTCCAATTGCTGGGTTTAATGTAAATCCATTAACTCCATGACCTGTTGTATATACTAACATTGTACTAGTGCCGTAAATAATATATCCTGCAGCCACTTGATTACGTCCTGGTTGCAAGAAATCTTCTAAAGTAACAGGAGTTCCTGGATCAGTAATTCTTCTGTAGATAGAAAAAATGGTACCTACAGAAACATTTACATCTATGTTTGAAGAACCATCTAAAGGATCCATAAGAATTACATACTTATTATTATGATCGTCATTATGCCCTTCTACCGTAATAAAGTCATCATTTTCTTCACTACCAATACCACAAACAATCTCTCTATTTTTAAGTGTATTTATAAAAGCTTCATTTGCAATAACATCTAACTTTTGTTGATCTTCACCTTGTACATTTGTATCTCCTACTCCTCCTAATATATCAACAAGTCCAGCCTTGTTAACTTGATGATTTACCACTTTAGCAGCTAATCGAATTGCATTAATCAGTCGAGACAATTCACCAGAAGAATACTTAAATTCTGATTGATTTTCTATTATAAATTCTCCTAAAGTTTGATTTTTACGTGCCATGTAGTGTCTATCATTATTTTTTTGCAAAAATATTCAAAAAAAACACCACCACTACAACGATTTCGTATTCTTTTATCTATATATTTTTTTACTTTAGCTCGCTTAGATCGGATTTCTTATGGATTATTTTATTCGCAGAGCAGAGGTAGAGGATATGCCAGCTGTTCTTGCTCTTATCAATGAGCTTGCTGTTTTTGAAAAAGAACCTGATGCAGTTAACATCTCTGTAGACACCCTTATTAAAAACGGCACAGGAACAAATCCCTTATTTACTTGTTTTGTAGCAGAACATGAAGAAACAATTGTAGGAATGGCACTTGTTTATTATAGATTTTCTACTTGGGAAGGAAAATCTTTACACCTTGAAGACCTTATTGTATCACAAAATTATAGAGGAAAAGGCTTTGGAAGAGCATTATATAATGAAGTTATGCGTTATGCTATAAGTCAAGATGTTAATAGAGTAGAATGGGTTGTGTTAGACTGGAATACTCCTGCAATTACTTTTTATGAAAATAGTGGTGCACTATTACTAAAAAATTGGCATCTTGTTCAAATGAATAAAGAGAGATTACATAACTATATTCGTTCAATAGCATAATTACGATATAAAATGCAAGTATTTAAATTTGGAGGAGCTTCTGTAAAAGATGCAGATAGCGTAAAAAACATAGCCACTGTCTTAAAAAAGACAGGTTTCACAAATAAATTAATTGTGATCTCTGCTATGGGAAAAACCACCAATGCATTAGAAAATGTAATACACGCATATTTTAATGATAGCACTAAGGTTACTGATACTATTGAAACATGCCTTGACTATCACCTTGATATAATTTCTATTCTCTTTCCTAAAGGTCACGCTATTTTTGAGACTGTTCATACTTTATTTAAACAGCTCGGAAATTTCCTAGAACTTAATAAATCACCTAACTATGATTTTGTTTATGACCAAGTAATTTGCTACGGCGAACTTACATCTACACATATAGTGAGTGCTTTCCTTTCTGAAAATAATATTAAAAATCAATGGATAGATGCTCGCGAACTTATAAAAACAGATGCAAATTATAGAGATGCTCATGTAGATTGGGAAACAACCAAAAAAAATATCCAAGATACCATTCAAAAAGAAGGGCTTTTCGTCACACAAGGTTTTGTTGCTTCTGAAGGAAATAATTTTACAACAACATTGGGTAGAGAAGGAAGTGATTATACAGGTGCTATTTTTGCATATTGCCTAAACGCAGAAAATCTCACTATCTGGAAAGATGTTCCTGGTGTTTTAAACGGTGATCCAAGAGTATTTAAAAACACCAAATTATTAAAACGAATTTCATACAATGAAGCTATTGAAATGGCATTTTATGGAGCCTCTGTAATACACCCTAAAACGCTGCAACCATTACAGAGAAAAGAAATACCACTTTATGTAAAATCATTTATTACTCCTGAAAATCCAGGCACATACATAGGAAAAGGAATACAGTTAGATCCTATGGTTGCTTGTTTTATTGTGAAAAAAAACCAAATTCTTATCTCCTTATCTTCTATTGATTTTAGTTTTATAATGGAAGAGAATATAAGTGACATCTTTAACTTGTTGCACATCTATAAAATGAAAGTAACCATGATGCAAAACTCAGCTATTAGCTTTTCCGTTTGCATTGAAAATAAGTTTAATACCCTAGAACCGTTACTTAAAAAATTGAGAGCAACCTATAAAGTAAGATGGAATGAAGGTGTTACATTACTTACTGCTAGGCATGCTTCACCTAATGAGATGAATCTGCTTTTACATGGACGAAAAGTACTTTTAAAACAAGAAAATAGAACAGTTACTCAGTATGTGCTAAAAGAAGAGTAAGTATTGTTATATTTGATTATATAGTTATAAATAATAGTATATGAGTTTAGTTACCGCAAAAGAAGTTGCCCAAGCCATAAACGTTGATAAATTCGGCTTTATAGGTACTTTTCTTGGTTGGTCACTCATGAAAACACTTAAAATTTCTAGCCTAAATAAAATTTATGATCGCAATAAACATCTGAGTGATCTCGATTTCTTAAATGCCCTTCTAGATGAATTTCAAATCAAATTTGATATCCCTGAAGAAGATCTTAAACGTCTTCCTAAAAATGGTGCTTATATAACTATCTCAAATCACCCATTAGGAGGGATTGATGGTATTCTTTTACTTAAACTCATGCTTGAACAGCGTGATGATTTTAAAATTATAGCAAATTTTCTTTTACACCGTATAGATCCTTTAAAACCTTACGTAATGCCCGTAAATCCTTTTGAAGATCGTAAAGATGTAAAATCTAGTATTGCTGGTTTTAAAAATGCACTATTACATCTCCAAAATGGATGCCCACTAGGAATTTTCCCGGCAGGAGAAGTCTCTACCTATAAAGATGACAAACTCATTATTGATAAACCATGGGAAGAAGCAGCTATAAAGCTTATCAAAAAAGCAGAGGTCCCTATTGTACCTATCTATTTTCATGCAAAAAACAGTAGGTTATTCTATCAACTATCACGTATAAGTAGCACCTTACGAACCGCTAAACTTCCTAGCGAATTACTTACTCAAAAAAATAGAGTGATTAAAGTTCGTATTGGAAACCCTATAAAAGTTACTGCTCAAAAAGAATATACAGACTTACCTAGTTTTACAGAGTTTCTTCGTAAGAAAACATATATGCTAGCGAAATCTTTTGAAACAAAAAGTCGTCTTAGCACCATACCACAAACTCTTAAAGTTCCTAAAGAACCCAAAGAAATTGCCGTTTCAATAAGTAGTGATTTAATTTATGAAGAGATTGATAAACTACGATCTAATGACCGTCGCCTGTTACAATCCAAAAACTATGAAGTTTTTCTTGCACCTGCAGATGAAATGCTCAATACACTTCGGGAAATAGGACGCTTACGCGAAATCACATTTAGAGCCATTGGAGAAGGAACTAATGAAGCTACAGATCTGGACAAATTTGATCGTTACTACCATCATATGTTTTTATGGGATAGTGATGCAAAAAAAATAGCAGGAGCCTACCGTATGGGATTAGGTTCAGAAATCTATGAAAAATATGGTATTGATGGATTTTATCTTCAAGACCTTTTTCGTTTTGATACCGAATTACATACAATGATGAGCCAAAGTATCGAAATGGGACGTGCTTTTATTATTAGTGAATATCAACAAAAACCAATGCCCTTATTCCTATTATGGAAAGGTATTGTTCATACTACCTTACGTTTTCCAAAACATAAATACCTCATCGGAGGAGTTAGTATTTCTAATCAATTCTCAAATTTTTCAAAATCCTTGATGATTGAGTTTATGAAATCTCATTATTGGGACCCTTATGTAGCCCAATACATTCGCCCTAAAAAAGAATTCAAAGTACGACTTAAAGACGCCGATAAAGAATTTGTTTTTGACGAAAGCGCTGCCGATCTTAACAAGTTTGACAAGCTCATAGATGAAGTAGAACCGGGCTCTCTTAGGCTTCCTGTACTTATCAAAAAATATATAAAACAAAACGCAAAAGTAGTTGCCTTTAATGTAGACCCACTATTTAATAACGCAGTAGATGGTCTTATGTACATACGTATTGCAGACCTTCCTGAAAGTACTGTAAAGCCTGTAATGGAAGAGTTTCAAGCAGAACTTGAAAAAAAATATGGCCATAGAAATCTAGAAGAAGAATAGTCTTCGATTTCTACGGTTTTAATTCTTAATCTATCTTATTCATTATACGCTTTCGCGAAAGCGAACCTGTGAGGTTCACGACTATTAAGGAGAGCGAAGCGTTAAAGCGTACACAGGCTTAAAATTAGTTTTTATACAACGCCTTCCCTGCTGCTTCATATTTATCGCCAGCCGTCCAAGTAGGGGTTACTGGATCATTCCCGATATTTCTTCCCGCAAGTACATAAGCACTAAAAAACTTAAATAGATAGTCATAATCCAGCGTATTTGCTTCATCCCCTGGTCTGTGATAGTATTTCGTCACATCACCATTAAAAGCAGTAAAACCTAAGGAAAATGTAGGTGCAGGAATTCCTTTTGCAGCAAAATTTACATTATCGCTTCTATCAAAAAGTCCTTGCTCTGGTGCAGGATCATCTATAGCCGTTAATCCAAAAGCACTTGCTGCATCTTTTATATGTTGTGCCGCAGTTGTTCTAGGCAATCCAATAATTGTAGCCAAAGACGTGTCATTATACCCACCATTATCACTATTAAAACAATACACCATTTGTTCAAGAGGAAGCACAGGATTTTCTACATAAAAAGAACTTCCAAGCAATCCTTTTTCTTCTCCGGTAAATAAAATAAATAACGCCGATCGTTTTGTTGGGTATTTTGCAAGGTTTTCTGCCATGCTCAACACTGTGGTTGTCCCTACGGCATTATCACGAGCTCCATTATAAATAACATCTCCTGTTTCGTCTGGCGTACCTATCCCTACATGATCATAATGCCCAGAATATATGATATATTCATTTTTTAATGTTGGATCTGTACCTTCTACAATACCTATTACATTTTGAGATTTTACGATCTCTTTTTGAGAATCACTCATTGTAAGTGACGCGGCTACAGGTTTATTTGTAGAAAGGCTGTTTGCTATGTTACTTCCTTTATCTAATATCCAGACATAAGGCATGTTAGACTTCTTACTTTCCTCCTTTACAATATCAAGTGAAGGAGCATTAAAATTATGCTCTATAAATCCCCACATTTGTTCTTGTGCATCTAATAATTCAAGAACTCCTACAGCACCATTTTGTTTCGCCAGTTCTCGTTTTAGATCTCGGAGTCCAAAAGCAGCACGTGCATCTTTTGCATCGGCACTACCCGCTTTTACAATAACAAGCTTCCCATCTACTGATTTTCCTTTATAATCTTGCTCTAATCCATATCCTAAATAGACAGCGCCTTTAGAAAAATCTGTAACTGCTACATCTAATACCGCATAGTCTTTTATAGTGCTGCCATTTATAGAGATTATAACATCTTTAGGTGGCGCTATTTTTTGAAGAGTTACTTCTTGATAATAATCTCCAGTTTTAGGATTAGGTTTTACGCCATAACTACGCAATGTATTTGCTAGATACGATGCCGCAATTTTATTTTCAGGAGTTCCTGTTTCTCTTCCCTTTAATAAATCATCAGCTAAGAAATAAATATGCCCTTCAATTTTTGATTTTGTAACGGTCTCTTGGACTTTAATTTTATCACTTTGTCCAAAAGTGATTGTCGTACTTAATACTACTAAAAAAAGAAATGCAAATTTTTTCATGATATTTAATTTATGCTTTAAAAGTAAGTAATTATATACTTAAATTAAGTAGTAAATATCTCCTTTAAAGATTATAGTCTCTAAATAATTTGATCATATACCTACTTATCTCTAACTTTAATCTCTATAACTATCTGATTATATGACATGAAACAGGCTACAACCATAGATGAAGTTATTGCAATTTTGGGAGATATTATCACTACCGAAGTAGCTGCAAATAGTAATCTTGCTTTTTTTCCAATCCTTTATAAAAAAGTAACAGAACGCATTAAAGAAGGAATCATTCAAAAAGAATTTGAAGACAATCCAAGAATGGAGCGACTTGATGTGATTTTTGCCAATAGATATCTAGAGGCTTATTTTACGTATAAAGAAGGAAAAAAACCATCGCTTTCATGGGAAAATGCTTTTGAAGTTGCAAAAAATCAACGGCTCTTAATCTTACAGCATCTTCTTTTAGGAATTAATGCACATATTAATTTAGACCTAGGTATCGCTGTTTCTGAAACTATGGGACCAGATGGTAATTTAGAAAATATTCATGCAGATTTTAATAAAATCAATGCCATTTTAGCCAGTATGGTAGACGGTGTACAGCAAAAGATAGGACGTGTATCTCCATTCTTTTATTTACTTGACAAAGTAGCAGATGGAAAAGAAGATCTTATTGCGACCTTTAGCATTAATATTGCTCGTGATGAAGCATGGTTATTTGCCAATGAATATCATG
This sequence comes from Dokdonia pacifica, assembly GCF_900188275.1. Lineage (GTDB taxonomy): Bacteria > Bacteroidota > Bacteroidia > Flavobacteriales > Flavobacteriaceae > Dokdonia > Dokdonia pacifica. Next base: position 1,353,613 of record NZ_FZNY01000001.1, on the reverse strand, counting down.
ATGCTACAGACAAAGAAACTGTTTTCTCAAAACGCGATACTTCTATTGGGGATATAGCCATTAAACTATCTACTACTAAAAGTAGGATTTTGCGATGGGTGATTCGATTTATACGTTGGTTTGAAAGTAAAAATGTAGCAAAAGTAGCCGATGTTTTAAGTAGTTAAGATGTTACTTATAATTAAGCATTCTTTTATAGCTTTTCTCGCTTTCGCGAAATCGAGCCTGCAAGATTCACAACCACAGAAAGAGCGAAAGGTAAAAAAACCACCTAACAGATAAACAGATAGTCAAGTGGTTTTTTATACTTATATCGTATTAGTTTTTTAATTCTTCGTCATCATTAATCTCTGAAGTTCCTCTATTCTTTACATAGGTATCTAACCATTGATCTTGTTCCCATAAAAGGTGAAGTATAGATTCCTTAGCACGATATCCATGACTTTCTTTAGGAAGCATGACAAGCCTTGCTGTGGCTCCTAACCCTTTCAGTGCATTAAAATAGCGTTCACTCTGTAAAGGATACGTCCCTGAATTATTATCTGCTACACCATGTACAAGAAGTAAAGGGGTTTTCATTTTATCTGCATGCATAAATGGAGACATATTATAATATACCTCTGGTGCTTCCCAATAACTACGTTGCTCACTCTGGAAACCAAAGGGTGTTAAGGTTCTATTATATGCACCACTACGAGCAATCCCTGCTGCAAATAAATTGGAATGAGAAAGTAAATTAGCCGTCATAAATGCTCCATACGAATGACCTCCTACGCCTACTCGATTACGATCTATATATCCTAATGCATCCACAGCATCAATCGCTGCTTTCCCATTAGCCACCAATTGTTTTCTAAAACTATCATTAGGCTCTTCATCTCCTTCTCCTACAATTGGAAAAGAAGCATCATCCAACACTACATATCCACGAGTAATCCAATAAATCATAGATCCATAATAAGGAAATGTAAATGCATTTGCGTTCTTAGTAGATTGTGATGCACTATTTTTATCTTTAAACTCTTCAGGATACGCCCATAAAATCATGGGCATTTTTTCTTTCTTTTCCTTATCATAACCTACTGGCAAATATAAAGTTCCCGAAAGCTCTAGACCATCATCTCGCTTATAGGTAATCACTTCCTTATGCACATCTTGTATACTTGCAAAAGGATTTTCAAAATCTGTAATCTGTGTAAGTTTATCTTTTTTGATATTACGTATATAGTAATTAGGATATTCTGTAGGTGACTCAATACGAACTAAAATTTCTCCTTTTTTCATATCGATAGCGCCTAGTAAATTTTCTAGCTTATCTGTATATGTAGATTCATACATGCGTTTTGTTTTTCCTGTTTTTAGACTCATTGCATCTATAAACGGAAATTGCCCTTTCTCGCTATAACCATCTCCCGTCAGAAAGAGTTCATTGTTTTCTATGGTAAGAACATAACGCCCATATTCATTTTCGTGTGTCACAAAAGCACCTGGATCGCTATACACATCTTGGTAATTACGATCTGTAATAATCTTCCCATTATTACTTTTACTAGAAGGATCAAAAAGATACGTTTTTGTATTACGTGTATTCCACCAATAGTCATAAGCTATAGCTGTTTGATCATTCCCCCATTGGATTCCGCTAAAACGTCCTACCGTTTGAAGTACTTTTTGAGGTGTATTTGTAAAAGGTGCTGCTTGCATAAATACTTGATCACGAAATGCCACATCTACTTCAGGATCGCCATTATCTAACACTTCTGCCCAAACCAAGGTTGCAGGGGCATCAGATCGCCATTGCATTCTTCGTTTCCCTTTGCGAGCAGCCATAAAACCTTTGGGCAATTCTTCAATAAGCGGAACTTCATTTACCGTTTTCACAATAGTCCCGTCTACATTATAAACCACAGATGTTTGCGGGAAACGACGATAAGGCACTATATATGAAAAAGGTTTTTCTATCACAGTAATCATCCAATATTTTCCATCTGGAGATAACGAAATACCGCTGTACATTGCCGCTTCTTTCCATGGTGTAATAATCCCATTTAAATCAAGTTTTATAAGACTAGAAGTAGCTAATTGTTCAAAATTAAATACATCATTTGGGTTTTGTAATAAATCCTGATATGTACGATTTTGAGCTTTTGAGCCATCACTTGTAGAAATGGTAGGTCCTGTAGGTACTGCTTCTGCTGTATTAATAAGTGCTTTTCTAGAATCTGGAATCACTTTTACTAACAAGCTACTACCGTCCTTAAACCATCGTATTGGGTTTCCCATATTTGCATTGAGAGCAGGTGTGGCGAGCTTTGATGCTTTCGCTGTAGCTACATCAAGAATCCAGACTTCTACAGCATCATCTATAGTATTTGTAAGTGCCATTTTAGATTCGTCTGGAGACCAACTAAAATTACTTAGTTTTGGATTATCAGGCAGTCCCGTAATCTGTCGTGCTTCTTTTTCGGTAACTCCTTTTATTTTAACATTATTAAAATAGGTAACACGACTCCCAATATTTGTTTTTGGATTTATACGCAGCCCTCCTAAACGGAGTTCTTTTTCAGATAGTGTAGCGATATCTTTATAACTATCTCTATATAAAAGTAACATCGTATCGCCATTTGTATTCATACGTACACTTGGGGCACGTGGCACATCAACAAGGTCTAAAATTTCTTTTGGAGGCTTCTGATAATCAAGATTAATTTGAGCAATTGTACTAGAAACAACTAGCAAAAAACTTAGTGAGAATAATACTTTTTTCATTGGTAAGGTTCGTTTTCCTAAAATTACAGAAAAAGCACGCTACGAACTGTTAATGTTTTGTGAGAATGTCTTTTTATTTCATCTCCCCACTTTAACATTTCGTTCTTCTTATCTCATAAGTTCGCTTTCGCGAAAGCAAAAACAACCAAAAAATAGTTTAGAACTGAAAGTAAATAAACTGTTCTCCACTTCCTTGCGCTAAACAAATCAAAAAGAATAATACTGCCCAACCAACACCTAATACCCAAGAAGGAGTTTTAAGTGACACCTCTTTCATAGATGTATTACGCATAAACCAATGACATAAAAACAGTCCTGTAATCACAATAACAACCTTTCCAATTTCTGCAATTCCTAAAATTTTACTTCCGTCTGGATTCAGAAAAAACATAGAGGTAATCATGTCATTTGCAGTAGCAAATCCTTTGGCTCTAAAAAAGACCCACGTAATATTGACTAATGTATAGGTTAAGAACGCTAAGAAAATTCCATTCCATGCATTAATTTTTATAGGAATTAATTTTTTAAGTAAACGTTCTCCCACCAAGTATATTCCGTGCAAAGCACCCCAGATTACAAATGTCCAAGCGGCTCCATGCCATAATCCTCCCAATAACATAGTAAGCATAAGTGCTACATACATTCTTGTAATTCCATGACGATTCCCTCCTAATGGGATATATAAATAGTCACGTAACCAACTAGACAGCGAAATATGCCATCTACGCCAAAGGTCAGAAAAACCTATAGATGCATAAGGGTATCTAAAGTTATCTGGTAATATAATACCTAACATCAATGCGATCCCGATTGCACAGGTAGAATATCCAGCAAAATCAAAAAATATTTGTCCTGAAAAGGCAAGTGTACCTATCCATGCATCTACCCCATGAAGTAGTTTACCTGCATCAAAAACTTTATCTGACGTACTAGAGAGTAAAGCATCTGCCAAAACTACTTTCTGAAACACACCTATGGTCAATAAAAACAATCCCCATAAAAACTGATGAATCGTTGCCTTTTTGGGCTCATAAAATTGTGTAATCAAGTCTTTTGCTCTCACAATAGGTCCTGCAACTAATTGCGGGAAGAAGGTCACATATAATGCAAAATCTAGGAAAGTACGGGCACGCTCCCCTTTTCTATAATACATATCTATAGTATATGACATGGTCTGGAACGTATAAAAAGAAATTCCCATAGGTAAAATGATATCCATAGGAAGTGCCTCGTATTCTATTCCTATACTTTGGAGTATCGCCGTAAAATTTTCTAACAAAAAATTACCGTACTTAAAGAATCCTAAAAACCCAAGATTTACAACCATACTCAACAAGAGCCATAGTTTTCTCTTTTTTTTATTTTCTAGCGTTGCTAGTTTTTTTCCTGCAGTCCAGTCTACAACTGTAGAAATCCAAAGTAAAATAACTAAGGGTGGATTCCACATTCCATAAAACACATAACTAGATAGCAAAAGCATGCGCTTTTTTCCGGTCCAGGATAGTATTTTTGAATAATAAAGCGCTAAAACAACAATCAAAAAAACCACAAAACTGAGTGAATTGAATAACATAATTATCGAGTTTTAAGGTTAGAAATTTGTTGATCCTCTAGAAGAATTTTCACTAGCTCTTTGGTAAAAATACGTGCGTCTGTAGAAAAGAGATGAGATTCTTCTGGACAGGTAAATTGATTTAACTGTGTATAATCTTCAAAGTGATAGCCATTAAGTCCAGATTGTAAAAGTAGTTCATCCCAACAGACAGTTCTGGAGTATATTTCGTTCTCTTTTTCTCTTAGTTTTCCACTAGAAGGACATCGTATGAAAATAGCATTTCCTCCACGTTTTTTTAATTTTTCAATTAAAGGCTGGTAATAAAGTATTACTGAGTCTACTACAGGTGTTGGGCGTCGCTCTATCCCTCCTAGCCATATTTTGACAATTCCATTTGCAAAGGCTGTATCAGTTTTGGTCTTTTCAAACATGGTCACATTTCGATCGGCATCTACGAATCCAAAATTATTGAAAGGAGGTCTCCCTTCGGGCAAACGATTGCCTATTTTAATGTTGTTAACTAGGGTTTTTAAATCTATATCATCAGACCATTCTTCTTCTGATGCATTAAGAAACGAAAAGGTGCGTTCTAAAGGAAGGGAAAGGTAATGGTTGGCACGTTGGGCATAGGTTTGTTCATAATAATGACGGAGTCTTTTGGTAGGACGATCCCACATAAATCCTTTTCCTGGTTGTGAAAAAAATAATGCCGGAGCCACACCTATGACCACGGTACCATTAAAATCAGTCTCTTCAACAATTTCTTTAAAAATAGGGGTGGGTGTTGTACCATCAGAAGCTAGCATAATAGGACGAACGCCTGTAGCTTCTTCCCATTCATTGAGTTGAATATCAAAATGAACTCTTGAAGAGCCCAATAATACGATATCATCTGAAGAGAGCTTATCTACTTTGGCTCTTTGAATAGCCCAAAGTGCTTTATTATCATCAAGTTCTGAAACATATCCTAGCGATCGGACATAAAGTTCCCAAATGGCAATAAAGGCAATGCCGAGTACGACGGCGATGCCTACTGATTTTTTAAGATTCATTTTATTGTTATTGGTAACCCAATGACAATACGAGGGAACTTGACTATTTTAATTTTGACAAGGAAATTGTCTAAAATGGATTGGTTAGTTAATTTATAGCCCTAAATGTATAAAAAATTATAATTACAAAAACAGGGGAAATTCCCTGTTTTTGTAAGAAAATCCCGTTAAATCAAGAAAATTACAAATGATTTGATATAAAATCTTGACAATATGCTTTTATTTCATTTCTCGCTTTCGCGAAAGCGGCCTCTGTATCTTCAGTAGATCCTACAAACTTTGAGGGATCGTAAAAGTTGTGATGTAATCGTGTGGCATTAGGCGCTGCAATGAATGGACAGTTCTCATAAGCATGATCACATACGGTAATAATAAAATCCCAATCCACCCCTTCATATTCATCTACATGATTTGAGGTATGCCCAGTAATATCTATACCATCTTTTGCCATAGTAGCCGCTGCTCCCGGATTGATCCCGTGGGTTTCTATTCCTGCCGAATAGATCGTTGCCTTATCACCTGCTAATAGGTTTAAATATCCATGTGCCATCTGACTACGACAGCTGTTTCCTGTACAAAGTACGAGTATGTTTTTTTTCATAATTAATTCATTTCCATATCCGCGAAGGCGGATATCTTTTTTAATTTGTAATTATAATCTGATACGCTTTATAAATATTCTTTTTACAAATTATCTTTAATAATACTTTCAATTTTTTCCTTATCAAATCCAGATGCTACATAAATAATAGTTCCCTTTTTATCTATAATCATTACTGTAGGTGCCGCTTGAACTGAATATTTATCAGCTAGTTCTTTCCCTTTATATAATGTTGGGTAACTCATCTTTATTTTGGAAGTATATTCTTGCAAATTTTCTTTTGGAAAATTTTCTCTAAACTCTATCCCGTAGAGTAAAAAATTCTCGTTTTTATACTTTTCACTTAATGCATTAAGTTCTGGTACTGCTTTAACACATGGACCACAGAACTTAAACCAAAATTCTAACAAAACAACATTCCCCTTAAATGTTGAAAAATCTATAAGCTTATCATTATCTAAATTAGGAAGTTCCCAATTTTCAATTTTTTTAGTCTCATTTTTAGCAGTACTCTCTTTTACTTGCAACATCATTTTTTCTTGCATTTGCTTTACATAATCTCCAAAAGAGATCTTAGTAAATTCATTTGGAAGTAAGTCACCAGTCCATAGATTTGGATCAACTTTATAATTGAGGTTTACATTTTCTATAGTTCTGCTCATGGTTCCAGAGGGTCCATTTGGCATTATTATTTTACTGGGTAAATAATCAGAAGTATTTATGTTTAGTATATACGTAGTATACTTTACATCTGCTAGATCAAAAGTATTTATACGTAGTCTTTCCCAATCGATGTTACTATTTTTTAGTACGAATTCAAATTGGTAGTTTTTTTGCTCATTAACAAAAACATCATTACTTCTTTTTATTTCGACATTTTCGTTAGTAATTAGTTGAGGTAATAGTTCTTTAATCGGGTGCAATGTTAATAATAGAGGATTGTTAGGGTTTCTAGAACCTCCTGTTGCTATTAATTTCTCACTCACTAAAGATTGGACATGACTTTCTCCATCAAATATCAGTTCGGATTCTTTATTTTTTATATAATATTTTGGTGTCTTATTTCTGGTACTATTTGAAAAATCAAAATAAATAGCATCTTCACTATTGATGTACGTGACTCCTTCTTCATTTCCTTCAAAACTTGACGTATAAAAAACACGTTCAATATTACTTAATGTAGTAATTGTTTTTTTCAAAATCTCAAGATTCAATTCTTGGCTAGTAATTTGTAGCGTTGACAGAAGGAAAATTAAATACATTATTTTTTTCATAGTATTAATAAATATTTGACAACAATTAATAACCACTTCATACAATCTGATGACTTCTTCTCTCTAGCAACACATTATCATACCAAATCCCACCGCGCATAGCAATTTTTTTGCGTACTCCTACTTTTCTAAAACCATAGCTTTCATGCAACTTGATACTAGCAATGTTTTCTGGAAAAATCTTTGCTTGTAGGGTCCAAAAATTTGCTTTCTCGCTTTCTTTTATAAGATGTTGTAATAGCAACTTCCCTATTCCTTTTTGCTGTGCTTCTTTTGCTACATAAATAGTCACCTCAGCAACTCCTTTATAGACTTTTCTTGATGAGAAAGGCGTGAGAGCACACCATCCTAAAATGGTTTGATTTGCTTCAGCTACAAAACGACATTGCTTTAAAAACTTAGCATTCCATGTGTCCCAATCTGGTACTTTTGTTTCAAAAGTTGCAATACCTGTATCCATGCCATCTTTATAAATTTTCGCGCAAGCGGAATAATCATTTTTTTGAAACAAACGTATTTGAATATCTGGCTGAGCTACACGCATATCATTTATTAGCAACATCCACTTCCAGGAGCGCATCCACCTGCTTGTGCATCGGCGGTTACGGGAGCAGCAATACCACAAGCTTCCTTAGCCTTACAATCTGTAGGTTGCCCGACTAATTTAAGCAGTAAATTGTTTCCGCGTATTTCGTAATCGTTAACATATAGTTGTGCTGTATGAAAGTTTGCATTGCTATATTCTATACGTACTTCTGCATCCATTACATAAGGTTTCATACGACCTACTTTGGCTAGAATAGCCATGGCTTTATAAGCACTCATGAATTCTGTTTTGCCTAATTCATTAGGGTCTTCCCATAGTTGAATAATGGTTTCTTTCCAAGCATCGACACCTGCACCACAATCTACCGAATCAATGGTAATGTGTTTTACTTCTGTGATGTGATAATTTGCACCTACTAATAAATTGGGAGCATATTCAAATAATAATGATTTGCCTTGATGCTCTTTTAATATTTCTAAAAATTCTTGTGTTTTCATCTTTCTTATTTTTTATGCGTCTTGCATTTTATGATGTATGCTTTTTGCTATTGTTCTTATTTTATCTGTTAGTTTTTGAGTATGTTCTTCTGTTGTAAATGGATTCATAAATGTGGTACGCAACCACAATTCTCCTTTTAAAGTAGTAGAAACGATATAAAATGTCCCTTCTTCTAAAAGGGTCTTTCTAATGGTTTTATTTATTTCCTGAATTTTTTCTTTTGGAATACCTCCCGTATATCTAAAACACACAATATTGCTTTGAGCTTCTAAGGCAAGTTCAAAATCAGGGCTTTCCTTAATATATTCAGAAAACACATATGCACTATCGTAAAGTGTGGTTACAAAATCATCAAAAAACTGAGCGCCATAGGCATTAAGAATTGCATAAAATCGCAAACTCATCATACTTTTTGTACACTCAAAGGTTCGTTTTGCAAGGTTGTACCATTCTGGGTCGTCATTTTGTTCCCATAGGTATTGGGCTTTTTGACTAAAGGTGGCATAACTATCTACTGAATTTTTAAAAAGAACTGCTGTTGTGATAGCAGAAGTACCCATCATTTTATGACCATCTATAATAACAGAATCTGCTTTGTTTATGCCTTGCAGTAGGTGTTTGTATTTTTTAGAAAAAATCGCAGCGCCTCCATGAGCTCCATCTACATGAAACCAGATATTATTCGCTTTCGCGAAAGCGGAAACCCCATCTAAATCATCGTATATTCCTGTACTTGTAGATGGCGCACTTCCTATCACGGCAATAACTTCAAAGCCATCTTGTACAGCTTGATCATAATAGTGTTGTAAGAGGTCTACACGTATTTTGTAATCTTCTCCTACGGGTACTTTGATAATTCCTGCTTCTCCTAGTCCCATTATTCTGGCAGAACGATCTACACAATAATGTGCTTCTTCAGATACCATAATAGCGAGTTTGCCATCATATCCATCATTCCAAATATCTGAGTTTGCTTTTATTTTTCTTGCAGCTAGTAATGCCGTAAGATTTGCTAATGTTCCTCCAGAGGTTAAAAATCCATCTCCTTCATGCCACCCAATGGTTTCTGTAAAAAACTCTATGACCACTCTTTCTATTGCAGAACTCGCTTGCCCCATCTCATACACTGCCATTCCATTATTAAGTTGTGCACTCAACAAATTTGCCAATGCAGATACAGGCACTGTAGGCGCTATTTGATGTCCAATATAATGTGGATGATGTATGTGTATAGAGCGTTTTAAAACGGTTTCAAAGAAAGACTGTGTTGTATGATTCTCTTGCGTATATGTCTTCCAAAAAGTATATTCATCCTGAGGATCTACCCATTTAGTGATGGTTTCTTTTTGTCCTGTTATATTTTGCTCAAGATGATTCCTTATCTGCAGGATTAAGTCATTCCCTTGTTCACTAAATAAACGACTATCGTATGCTTTATGTAGTGTAGGTGTACTCATACAATTAGCAACATTTTGCTTTGGTAGCTTCAAAGAAATCTTGGAAGTGTTGTTGTAATTGTTCCCACTTCCTCACATCAATACTGTAGTACTGAGCTTTTCCTTTAAACTGGCTTTTTAGTAAGCCTGCTTTTCGGATCACTTGTAAGTGCTGTGAGGTTGTAGGTTGTGATAGTCTTATTTTTTCTGCGATATCTTGACATAGGCAACCATCACAATCTCCTATATATTCTAAAATAGCTACTCTGGCAGGATTAGAAAGCACCTTTGCAAGATCTGCCATTTGGTTTGCTCTCATAGAGTGTATGTGTCTTTTTGTAACTCCCATAATAGATGTATTTAGTGTTAAACTAACATAATGTATAGACTCTTATTGTGAGGATTCATCCATTATGTTAGTACAAAATTAGAAATAAAAAAGTAATATAGCAATATTACGATATTAAATTTAACAAAAAAGCCTGAAAATGATTTTCAGGCTTTTCTCTATACTATTTTAGAACCAAGGTTTTTCTCCCGCTTGGTACGTGTTGTAAAACTCTTCATCAGATTTTGTGAGGTATATAATCCCTTCTATTAAACCAACAGCTCCTGTTGCCATTAAAATAAAAAAGCCTATTCCTATACAACTAGTGGCATATCCTATTACTGTAGCCACAAGAAGTATAATTCCTTCTTTCTGATATCCTAGAATAAATTTATGAATTCCTAAAGATCCTAAGATAATTGCCAATATTCCTGCAAGTATTTTCTTATTATCGTTGCTGTTAGTTACTTTATTCCATTCTTCTTTTGCACTATCAGAAAATTCTTTTGCAGATTCTTTTACATCATCTGCAAATTCACTTGCTTTCTCACTAGCTTCACTAGCTGCTTTTTTTGCTTTGTCTTTAAGATCATCCCCTAGACCTTCGTTCGTTTCTTCGCTCATTGTTGTATTGATTAGTTAATTAGAATCTTAAAACTATTAAAAAAAGGGCAGAAATCTTAAAAAACTCCATTATTTAAATATAAACATGTTATAAAAAGCAGTATAATCTTACAAAAAGGCGCTATCTACAGGCTCCCATAATTCTATTTTATTTCCTTCAGGATCAAGAATCCATCCAAATTTCCCGTAGTCATATTCCTCTACATCACCTACTACAGTTACTCCTTCTTCTTTAAGAACTTTTAATAATTCTATAAGGTTGTCTACCCTAAAGTTAAACATAAATGGCTTTTCGCTTGGGGAAAAATAGGTAGTATCTGCTCCCATAGGACTCCATTGTGTAGAGCATTTATTTCCGTTTTCATCTCTCCACCAGAATGTCCAACCGTATTGATCTGTAGGTAATCCTAAATGTTTTTTATACCATTCTTTTTGTGCATCGGGGTTTTCGCTTTTAAAAAACATCCCTCCTATTCCTGTAACTCTTTTCATATGCTTGCCACGTCTCTAGCGTGGTGTTTTTAATGATTAAACTATTTACTTTTTCTGTAATATCAATCCTGAAATAATCGTGATAATGAGTCCTATTACTCCAACGAGAGCAAACATAAAACCTCCTGAAAAAAGGCCTAGTTGTGTTATTGACATTGCGCTAAATTCTTTTAACTGCGTTTCTGCATCCGTAATTTTTACTACATCTCCAGTTTCTTTAGCTGCTATCACAGCAGCTTCTCCATAGTTTTGATAAAAATCAGGATCAATAACAGTAACATATAATGCATCTACAATAGCAATACCTAGTGCTGTAAATAATGCGATACATATTCCCACTATAAAAGCCTTTGTAAAACTTATCTTTCCATCATTTTCGGTATCTCTAAAATATTTGATTCCAAAAAACACAAAAGATAGGGCTACAAAAATTGCCGTGTATCCTAATACTTCTGAAGCGCCTAAGAACAACGAAAAGCCAAACGCTATCATCCCAGTAATCATAGCATATGCTACATATTTAAAAACTACTTTTTTCATCTCCTTAAAATTTTTATTTATTATGAAATAAACTAAACAAAAATTTAATGCTTAGATCAACCGCTACGCTTTCGCATAAAAAATTTAATTATTTCGGAAGACAAGCAAAAAATTAATTTTGCTTATGCTCATTTCATAATTTATTAGTTTAGAATTGTTGGATCAAAAGTACCTGAACTCTAAAAAAACAGTCTCATACTAAAGTACTAAATACCTCCTACTTTGGTAGGAATCGCTTTAAAATGGTAAGATCTGTAGCTCTTTTGCTTTTTGGATAGCTTGTGTACGTCTTTTTGCATTTAATTTTAAAAGAACACTCGAGACATGTGTTTTGATGGTACTTTCTGACACAAAAAGGCGATCGGCAATTTCTTTATTGCTATAACCAGAAGCCATTTCAACTAACACCTCATATTCTCTTTTGCTTAATCCTATGGTTTCAATTTGTTTTTGATCAACTTCTACAAAGGGAGCTTCTTCTTTTCTAAATTTCTTCTGAATAAACACCCCTATAACAAAGAACACGATAGCAATACCGCTTATGACAAATTCTATTTTCAAATCTCCAGACAGCAAACTATATTGACTCAACTGTAGTAATGCCAAAATGGCTAAAGCTAGCATCCCAAATATTAAAACCGTCTTCTTCATCTGTCTTAAAAATACTAAAAGCTAGCGAGAATTTTGTCTACAATGGTTTGTGCCAATTTACGCTTGCTTTCTATAGTCCATCCAGCAATGTGAGGAGTTAGTAATACATTTTGTGCTGTAATAAGGTATTTTAATGGATCTGGCATTTCTTCTTTTGAAGTAAAGAGGTTTTCAAAAGATAGTTTTTCATATTCTAATACATCGAGTCCTGCTCCTTTTATTTTTCCACTTTTTAAAGCAGTGACCAGTGCAGATGTGACCACACTTTTCCCTCTCGCCGTGTTTATGAGATAGAACGCTTTCGCGAAAGCGTTTATAAAATTATCATCAACCATCTTGTCTGTTTGAGGCGTCCAAGGGGTGTGTAAACTCAATACATCTGTCTTCTCTTGAAGTTCTTGAAGGGATACTTGACGTGCGTTGTCATCTCCTACTTGATCTAAGATATCATAACATAGCACTTCGCAGTCAAAGCCTTTTAGTTTTTTTGCAAAAGCTTTTCCCATATTTCCATATCCAATAATTCCAATCGTTTTTCCTTCTAGTTCTAAGCCGCGATTGGATTCTCGATTCCAATGTCCTGCTTTCACCTCAGCATCTGCACGATTTAATTTATTAAAGAGTGAAAGGATCATTCCTAATGCGTGTTCTCCTACTGCATTGCGGTTTCCTTCTGGAGCACTTATCAGGTAAATACCTTTACCTTCTGCATATGGAATATCGATACTTTCTAAACCAGCTCCTACGCGTGCAATAAATTTTAATTGTGATGCAGCATCTATAAATTGTTTGTCAATTTTAAATCTGCTTCGTATGACAATACCGTCATATTTCGAAATGATCTTTTCTGTTGCTTCTTTTGAAATGGTATAATTTTCGTCATTATGATGTCCCGCAAGTGCTAATTGCTCTAGTAATAGTGGATGATTTTGGTCGAGATGAAGAATGCGCATCGTTGAATGTAATTTACATCAAAGATACGCATTGGTTTTTCCAGATAATCGTTTGTAGTATAGCTATTGTTTTATTGCTTTATAAATCTGCCAGAATACATTTGTTTATCATCGCTTACGATGGTATAGATATAAGTGCCCGATGCCAATTTTGAAACACGTATGGGTGTTTGAATCCCTTTAGAGTGCATTTCTTCCTGAACTAATTTTCCTTCTGTCGTATATATTTGTATGCTTAGGTTTTGTGATGTTTCTAGAGATTCTAAACCTACAATATGTAACAGATCTTTTACCGGATTAGGGTAAATAAGGGGTTGTATGCTATTTGTTTCATTTACACTAAAAGTAGCGCCTTCTAAATAACTATAGATTTCATTTACAGACACATCTACATAAGACTCTGAAAGACCTGAAGGCCACTCAATGCGTATCTCATCTATGATCGTACTGTTTCCTAATCCAAAATGAACACTATACGAGTTCTGACTACAATACCCGCTTGCCGCAGCGATATGACGAGTTTGTGTTACTTCTTGCCCGTTTATAGTGCTTGTTAAAAATACTTCTGCTCCTACGGCGCTTGTATTTGAATCTGTTCCTTCTAAATTGATTTTAATCCAGTTATTTCCTGAGCCAGTATTTCTAAAAAGAGAATTGGTTTCACTTTCATTTATGGTATTGGCAAGTATGACGTCCAACCAACCATCATTATCAAAATCTCCAAAAGCAGTGCCAAAAGTCCAGCCTTGATGATTTGCCAAACTACTCGTTGTATCTAAGCTAAAATTCCCTGCTCCGTCATTGATATACACAAAGTTTGTATTCTGCCCTGCTAAGAATGAATTACACACTAATAGGTCCAGATCACCATCATTATCTATATCACCAAAAGAAGATCCGAACGAGTTTGTTAAAGGTGTAGCGATTATTGAGCTGGTATCTTCTACAAAAGAACCGTTATTATTAATAAACAACTGATTTGCTTGTCCGCTACTCCCATAATTTGCTACAAATAGGTCAAAATCGCCATCATTATCAATATCACCCCAAGAGCTTCCTGCAGAGTTTCTTGTTTGGTCTACGATAACAAGATTAAAGATTTGTGTAAATGTATTGGGGCCATCATTTCGATATAAAGCATTTCTGCTATTTTCTTCATTGGTCACAAATAAATCATTGTCGCCATCCTGATCATAATCTACCCAGTCTATAGATCTTGATGCACGCACCTCACCTGTAATAGCTAGATTAGTAACACTTTCAAAAGACATATCTCCTTGGTTTTCAAAATAGAGATTTCTTAAGTTCCCAACGCTATTGGTAAAATACAAGTCTAAGTTTTGATCATTATTAACATCTATCCAGTTTGCCATTTCTGAATAGGTAAGTGGTATTCCCATTGCAATGGTAGGCTCGTATGTAAATGATCCATCTCCATTATTGCGATAGAAATAATTTTTCTTCCCTTGCCCATTAGCGCCAAATGTAACAACAAAGGCATCTAGGTCTCCATCATTATCTGCATCTGCAAAACTAGCGCCATCACTTCGATCATTATCTAATACAATCGCTTCTCCTGAAACAGCTGTAAATGTATTGTCTTGATCATTTAAGAACAACATGTTATTTTGTCCAGAAAAAGGGCCATTTGATATAAATATATCATCCCATCCGTCTCCATTTACATCAATAAAGTTAGCACTTCTCGAGGCTGTAGGAACATTTGTAAGTCCTGGCACAGAAACTTCTTCAAAAGATTGTGCTTGTATAGAAATACTTGTACATATGAAAGTACTTAATAACAATTGGTAATATAGTCTCATCATAATATGTTTTAAAATTGAGCTATAAATATTGCATAAACGTATCAATGCTGGATTAAAAAAGATATGAATACTATACTTTATGATATGAAGTTAATCTCCTTTAATTAAGACGCTTATCGCGAAAACAAAACATCTTTATATCAGTTTTTAAAGGGTATATATCATAAAATACTATCTTTTATATCAAAATATATGTTCCTTAAAACATAGTATCTTTAATTGCTTACTTAATATTCTTTCATGTACCAAGAATCAGAACACATACATATATTAATTGCAGATGATGAATCTTTGGCTCGTAAACGTGTTAGGAAGTTTATAACAGAAAGTACTATAGATTGCACAATTATAGAAGCCTCAAGTGGTAAAGAAGCACTTCACGTTATAGAAACATATAAAATAGACCTTGTTTTTTTAGATATTAAAATGACTGACATGAGCGGTTTTGAAGTACTTCAGCAACTACCAAAAGATAAAATACCCATCATCATTTTTGTTACTGCTTTTGATGCATTTGCAGTAAAAGCTTTTGAAGTACAAGCCATTGATTTTTTACTAAAACCTTATAAAAAAGATCGTTTTTATGAAGCATTTGATAGAGGTCTAAAGCAGTTACAATTATCGCAACAGCATATTTTTCAAAACAAGATTTCAAAACTTGTAGCATCTATTCCGCATCTTGAAGGATATCCTATTATTGAAAATACTTCCTACATAGAAACACTTGTCTTAAAATCAAAAAAGAAGTATTACTTCTTAAAAGTATCTGATATAAAATATATAACCTCTTCTGGATATTATGTAGAAATATTTACAGAAACAAATGAACGACATGTACATAGAATCTCTATGACAGATTTACTATCAAAACTAGATCCTGCGCACTATTTTAGAGTCAATAGATCCGTTATTATACACAAAAAACATATCCAGGAAGTTATAAGTGAAGGTGCTGGAGATTATAGTATTGTAATGAAAGACAAAACTTCTTATGCTCTCTCCAAAAAATATAAATCTGATTTTTTAAATCATATGGGAATTAAATGAACATCCATTCTAAACATAAGATAGATACAACACTACTTAAGTATATTTTACTATTTTTTGTAGTTGCTTTTTTAATTTCTGGAATAGGGGGTTTTATTGCAAAAGGGATAGGCGTTGCATATTCAAGTTATAGCTGGAGTGGTTTATTTGCAAACTTATTGATGCGTTATATCTCAAAATTTGTATTTATTATGGCTGGTATTTATACCGTACAATATATATATGCCAAAGGAGCAAAAAATTGGATAGGACTATGTATTCATGCAATTTTTGCTGTAGGACTTACTTTTTATTCTATATACTCACAAATCTTACTTTCTAATTGGTTTTTAGGTACTCAAGATGCCATCTCTTGGAACTATATTTATACAAGAGCTATTCTAGGAACTGATTATAACTTCTTCTTATACTTCTCTGTAATTGCTATTGTATATGCATATAATTTTTTTAAAAAACAGAAAGATTATAAAATTCAAGAGTCTATCTTAAAAACACAATTATCTGATGCTAAAATGAGCACACTACAATCTCAACTACAACCTCATTTTTTGTTTAATGCGCTTAATGACATCTCTTCATTGGTAGATATCCATCCTGAAAAGTCACAAGATGCTATTGCAGATTTAAGTGATATGCTACGACAAACTCTTAGTTTAAAAGACACAAAATTTATTACCCTCAAACAAGAGTTGACATTACTTCGTAAATATCTTTCATTAGAAAAAATAAGATATCAGGAAAAGCTAGAATATGATATTCAATACACAACAGAAATTGAAGACTGTCTTCTGCCTCCGTTATTATTGCAACCTATTGTAGAAAATGCCATTAAACATGGTTATTCCTATTCGCATGATTTTTTAAACATAGATGTTCACATCTATCGGGAAGAAAATTATCTATTTATAACTATTGCCAATAATGGAGCTCCTTTAAAAAATTCTCAAATAACATACGGCACTGGTTTAACAAATATTCTGGCTCGTCTTGATACCTTATACCAAGATAATTTTAATTTCCAATTTGAAAATCAACAACCTAAAGGCGTATACACTTCTATAAAAATCCCCATGCTAATAGCATAAACTACAATAGCCTTATATACACTCATTAAAACAACATAAAATAGGTTGAACCCTTATAGATAAGAATATGCAGGCTTTTTTAAACCTTTTTTAGTACCTTTTTCAAACCTTTATTTTCTGTATTTGGAGATACTTACTTATAGATTTGTATCATACAAATTTTTAAATATTCTCATCATGAAAAAAACGTTCGTACAGTTATTAATCCTTATCATTTGTTTTAGTATTGGTCAGCAATCTTTTGGTCAAAAAGTGAAACCTACAAAGGTTGACACATTCTATTTTGAAGCACCAGCAGTCACACTAAAAAACTCCTTTAAGTTTAAAACAAATCATACCATAGACAGTCTTCCTATAACTACAAATCGTGTTATCGCAACTGGATTTTCTCGATCTGAAGAAACCGATTTCACATTAACCCGATCTATAAGGCTCTCTGATAATTCAGGATCAAAAACAATTCCTATAGAAGTTAATAAAGGTTCTTTAGAGTTTCTAGTTTCTGTAAATTGTAATTTAAACTCAGGAATTCTTAATGTTGAAATTTATGACCCTAAAGGAACTAAAAGGGGAAATTTCTCAGTAATTGGAAGTAATGATAAGTCAGGTTGGTCAGAAACCGTAGGTGGTGTTATAAACAAGCGATTTCCAAGTCCAATGGAAGGATCCTGGATTCTCACGTTTGTAGCAAAAAAAGTAACCGCAGATATTTTGATAAAAACCAATGTCAGATAATAAGTAGCCGCATCACTTTATGAAATCAGCTCTTATATTTTTAATATCTCTATATAGTTCTTGTTTTACATCTATAGGTGTTATTGCTCAAAACACACAAGAAACTATCGCGATAAAAGGAACGTTTGTTTTGGATTCTACACTTTGGGAATCCAAAGCATACCTTTCTCATATTCGATCATTTAATGATATGTATACTATATCAAAAGACATGATCATTGCAGAAACCATCATTAACTCAAAAGGTTATTTTGAATTTCCAACCAATTACTTCCCAGAAGAAGAGCAGGTATATCGAATTCATTTTTCAAAAAAGGGAGCTCCTATAGCCTCTCTAATTATTGGCGGCCCCGAAGAAAATCACTTTTTTGTAATTGCTAGCAAAACCAAAGGCGTCTCATTACAAGGATATTCTCAACAATTCCCTTTTAGTAAAGTATCTGTTTCAAACTCTTCTGCTACTGGTTGGTTAAAGCAAGTTGATCTTATAGCGAGTTATGTAGATAGTACGCAAAATATGGGCTCTCAACTAAAAAGAGAATTCATTGCTACAGGTGTACATGAAAAATTACGCAATATAGCAGATACGCTATCCGAGCCCTTACCCTCTCTATATGCACTCTACAAAAGTGACTATAGAAGTCATGCCATAGAACATCCAGAATTTTATACTGAATATTTCAAAAAATGGGAAAAAGAAAAATCTTCTTATTTTTCTATGTTACGCAAAGAACTCGTACTTCAAAAAGAGTTATCTTCTTTCTGGATATATCTTATTTTAGGGATCATCTTTTTGTTTACGGGTGTATTTTTAAATAAATGGTATGCAAAAACCGGCACTCGATCTTCAAAAAAATTGAAAGCGCTCAGTGTTCAAGAACGAAAAATATTTGATCTCATAAAAGCAGGTCACTCCAACAAAGAAATATCAGAACAACATAACATAGGTGTAAGCACTGTAAAATCTCACGTAAGTAATATATACAGTAAGCTTCAAATAAAGTCCCGTAAAGAAGCAATGGATTTTTAGCCCTTATATTTTAGGGTATTCCGTTTGTGTTTTTTCATGCTGAACATCTCCAGTATGAGCCGTGTTTTGTTTTTCAAAAAGCAATAAATGTACTTCTTCGCCGTCCTTTGTAGTCGGGCAATGCTCAACACCTTTAGGCACCACTATGATTTCTCCCTCATGCACAGTTTCAGACCATTCGTTCTCTAGGTTTCCGCTTTCGCGAAAGCGCATATATAATGTACCCCTTTGTACATAAAATAACTCATCTTCGTTTTTATGACTGTGCCATACAAACTCTCCTGAAATTTTAGCCAAAATCACTTGCATATCATCCACCAAAGCAATTTGATGGGGATGCCATTGGGTATCAAATTTGGTATATTTTTCTTTTATATTAATAGGTTTCATAACAATACATTCTGTTTTTAAGTACTAAGATATTGATATTTAACAATAAAATATACTAGCTAACATCTATAATTTCTTTTAAAATATATAAATTGAACTACATTATACATTTATCATAAATCCTATGAAAACAAACATTGTATTGATAGTAGCACTATGTATGTTATGCATCACATCTTGTGAGAAAAAAGAGAAAGAAGAAGTCATTGATTATGCCATTTTACACGGCAATATTAAAAACCTTGGAGACTTAAAAGTGTTCTTATTTGATAATCCTGCTGTTAATGGCCCTATCACTGTTAATCCAGATGGAACTTTTACAGATACATTACATCTATCTCAAAACGGATATGTAAAATTAAGAGCTGGTTATAGTACTATTGATATGTTTTTATCTCAAGGAGATGAACTTACATTCACTACAGATATTGCCTCACAAGATAGCCCAACTGTTTTTACAGGGGAAAGCGCTGCAATACAGCAATATATTATGACTAAAAGTGAAAGTCAAGTAAGTTTGATGCAGGATTATGAATTATTTTTCGGTCAAGAACCTGAGACTTTCATAAGTGATATCAATAGTTTAAAAGAACGTCAAATGAAAGCACTCGATTCTAGTGTCTTTCCAGAAGCATTCAAAAAAATAGAATCAAAGGCATTGACACTCTTCCAAATGAATCTAAAGATGAGATATGCTAGTCATCAAAAGTATTTAGCAAATGGAGATGACTCCATGATTCCTGAAGGGTTTTTAGAGGATGTAATCGCACTAAATAAAGATAACGATACAGACGCAAAACAATATAATAGTATGTATTTAGAAATCGTTACAAACGATCTTATAAATACACTAGAAGCAAAAAAAGATACTGTCGCTCCTTTCTTAGAAGGGATTGTTAATGAACTTGAAAATTATAAAAGCCCTACTATTAAAAATCACATACTAAATAGCATGCTATTTGCTTTTAGCCCTGGTGAAAGTGATGTACACATTATGAAAGACAGGTTATTAGCACTAGCCTCAGATGAGAAACTAAAAGAAGCCATTACAGCACGTTATGACAAGATTAAAAAACTTGTAAAAGGACAGCCATCACCTACTTTTGACTATGAAAATTTTAAAGGAGGAGAAACAGCATTACAAGATCTTAAAGGTAAATATGTATATATAGATGTATGGGCTACCTGGTGCGGTCCTTGTATTGGAGAGATTCCTTATTTAAAAGAATTAGAACATACCTATGAAGGTAAGAATATAGAATTTGTAAGCATTTCTGTAGATGAAAAAAATGATTATTCAAAGTGGCGCACTATGGTTGCCAATAAAGAACTAGGAGGCACACAACTTATCTCTGAAAATGCTTTTAGCTCTGAGTTTATTCAAGACTATGCTATTAATGCAATTCCGAGATTTATCATTATAGATCCAGAAGGTAATATTGTAAGTGCCGATGCCACTAGACCTTCTGATGCCAATATCAAATCAAAGCTTGATGCTTTAGATTTAAAATAACAAAAGAAATAATTAGAATAAAATGCGTAGTTCCTCTGGGATGCGCATGGGTTTTCCTTCTGGCATTTTAAGTAAACACCAATTTGTAACTGCTGTAACTAATAGTTTTTGATCGTTTTTTCGAGTGATTCTTGTATGGCGTTCTGAGCGAACTCCCGTCATTTTTTCTACAAAAGTAGTTACGATTAAAACATCACCTTCTAGTGCTTCTGCTTTATAACTAATATGATGATCTAGTACTACCCAAGCCATTTTTTTGATTCCTATACGCTCTTCGGTAAGATCTTCATCTTTAAAATAAGATGCAGTTGCGTGATTCCAGTGTTTTGAGGCTGCCATTTGTACCCAATCCAAATACACTACATTATTCACATGTCCCATCACATCTATGGCAGATGAAGGTACTGTAAGTTCATATTCAAATGTCTGTGGCTTCAAAATAAGATGAGTTTGGCGATCCAGAAGTAAATCAAAATACCAAAAATATCATTACTTGTTGTAATAAAAGGACCTGTTGCAATTGCTGGATCAATCCCTCTTTTATTCAAAAATAATGGAATAAAAGTACCTATAATTCCTGCCATAATAATAACAGCAAAAAGAGAAATAGAAATAGCCAGCGCAGTATGTAAACTATCTGGTTCATTACGATACCAAAGCGCTGTAAAAGCAAAAAGAGCTAATCCTAATAATAATCCATTAAGAGCAGCAAGTGCCATCTCTTTTAATAAACGATTACTTATACTCCCTTTTACATCATCATTTGCCAATCCTTGTACAATAATAGCACTAGATTGCACCCCTACATTTCCAGCCATTGCAGCTATAAGTGGCGTATAGAAAAAAAGCAACGCATAATCTTCTAAAATATCTTCAAAACCACCCATAATAGTAGCCGCTCCTACTCCTCCTATCAATCCTAAAAACAACCATGGTAAACGTGCACGTGTGAGCTCAATAATACTATCATCTGCCTCTACTTCCTGTGTAATACCTGCCGCCAGCTGATAATCTTCCTTTGCCTCGTCACGTATAAAATCTACAATATCATCTATCGTAATACGTCCTAAAAGTTTTTTTTCATCATCTACTACTGGAATAGCTTCTAAGTCATATTTCTGCATCAACTTAGCAACATCTTCCCCGTCATCATTTACGTGAACTGAATCTACTTTTGGAATATATATTTCAGAAATTTTAGTCTTTGTATCAGAAGTTAATAGATCTTTAAGAGACAATCTTCCTATAAGAACATCTTCTTTAGTCACTACATAAATAGAATGTACTCGTGTTACTTCTTCTGCCTGACGACGCATTTCTCGCACACAACCTGCAACTGTCCAGGTTTCTTTTACTCTAATAAGCTCTTTTGCCATAAGACCACCTGCAGAATCTTCATCATACTGCAACATCTCACGGATATCGGCCTTGTGCTCTTCATCTTCAATTTGCTCAATAACTGCCTCTTGAATAGCTGAATCTAACTCTGCAATAGCATCTACCGCATCATCCGTATCCATTTCTTCAATCTCCTCAGCAATTTCTTTTGGGGTAAGACTATCTAATAAACGCTCACGAACATCATCATCCAGTTCCATAAGTGCCTCAGAAGTAGTCTCACTATCTAGTAATCGTAATAAATAAAGCGCTTCATCCCAATTTACTTCATCAAGAATCTCTGCGACATCGGCGTGATGCACATCTTCAAAAAGTTCAAGCAAGATCTTATCATCTTCATTGCGTATATGAACTTTTATCTCTTCTAATAATATGTCTGTAATTTCAAATGACATACCTTTTCGGTTTAGGCAGCCACAAATATAGGGAAACCCTATTCTAAATCCGATGTAATATCACTAGTCAATGTTATAAAATCTTGAACAGACAATTGCTCGGGGCGTTTATTTAGAATTTCGCTTTCGCGAAAGCGGTCACTTAGCGACATTCCTTTTAAGCTATTTCGTAACGTTTTACGTCGCTGTTGAAATGCCATTTTCACCACTTTAAACAATTGTTTCTCATCACAACCTATGTCTTTATAATTTTCTTTACGACGTAGTCGAAGAACACCGCTATCTACTTTTGGCGGAGGAATAAAAACCGTGGGAGGTACCGTAAAAAGATACTCTGCCTCATAAAATGCTTGCGCAAGCACCGATAAAATCCCATAGGTCTTATTCCCATGAGGAGCACAAATACGCTGTGCTACTTCTTTTTGGAACATGCCTGTAAATTCAGGAATACGTTCTTTATGCTCTAGCATTTTAAATACAATCTGAGTAGATATATTGTATGGAAAATTACCTGTGATTGCAAAAGGCTTCTCTGGAAATAACGTCTCTAATGGATACTTTAAAAAATCAGCCTCCAGCACTTGAAATTTATCTGGACTACTTACTTTTTGTTCCAATTTAAAAGAACTATTTAGATACCCTATAGATTCTGTATCCAGATCCATAACAATCAATTGCACAGGTTTACTAAGAATATATTTGGTGAGTACTCCCGTTCCCGGACCTATCTCTAATACATTTGAATATCCATCTAGTGTAAGTGTATTTCCTATACGTTCTGCTACTTCTTCATCTCCTAAAAAATGTTGTCCTAGATGTTTTTTTGCAACAATCCCTCTATCTCGGTTTGTAGATTTTTTGTGTGACTTTTCAAAAGTGCGTTTTGATTTATGTCCTTTTCCCATTAATAAGTTTTTGTAAAGCAGTATCTACTTTTAACCGTTCTGTTTTTTTAAGCCATGAAGTTTCTATAACAATTCTGCTTCCATTTGTAAGTATTACATATGGTTCACTATTGCCTAAAGAAGGGTGATAAGAAGTGATATCATGTATCTGAAAATCACCCTCATTCGTAAAAATTTCATTCTCTGAAATTCCTACCACAAAAGTTCCCCATCTCCTTCTTAAATGAGCGTCTTTTATATCTGCTTTATAATCTTCTATGTATTCAGAAAGAATAGCACCTTCTACCCACCAATTCACCAATAAATCAGGTAAAAGAATGAAGCAGATGTAAGCGATCAACTTAAAAAAATCTCTTATCCCTACAAACAGAAGTTTGACGAGATACCAAAGTGATATATTTATAGTATACTCTTTATACATGTTGTTCTGAGATAACATCAAGTTCAGTTCTAAAAGCCACAAATTTCCCTGTAAAACGACTACTTTTTGATCGTAACCGCTCTGCATCTTGATCATAATATGCCTGTAACTGAGAAGCACTTGAACAGGTATATTGTATAGAATATGTAATACCGCCCATCTCCTCTTCAACAAGAACTTTAGTCATTAGTGCTTTTGTAAACCTTCCTGTGGCTAACATATCTGGAATATGTTCTTCTTTCATCCAGATAAGCCATTCTTGCTCTATCGCAGTTTCAATATTTATAGTGACATTGTATATGATCATAACTAACTGTATGTTTAAAAGAACAGCTTAATTAATTGCGTCTCCACGCAGCGCTCTAAATCGTTTTTGCGCTTCTACATAATAAATGCTATCTGCAAAATCAAAGATAATACGCTCATAGTTATTTTTGGCTTTTTCAGGCTGTTGCAATGGTCCTTCATAAAGTTGTGCCAATCTGTAATATGCATCATCTGCTAAGATGCCATCTTTATAAAAATCTATAATGGTGATGTAATTTTTTTCCGCTTTCGCGAAAGCGGACTTCTGCTCATACAACGTTGCCTGAGCGAGCAGTGCTTCATCTTCAATACTCTCTCCTTTATGCTGTTCTAAAATCTCATTATATTTCTTTATGGCCAATTCTGGTTTATTTTGATAGCCTAACAAATCGGCTCTGGCATACTTCTTTAATGCTGTTTGTAATGTATCATCCAAAGAATTGTCACGGATAACCAATAAAAGCTCTAAAGCGTCATTGGCAATAAGTTGTGTAGCACTAGATTTTAAAACATCTAGCTGTGTTTCTGCCCACTTAAAATCTGCTTTATAATAACTTGTTTTTGCTACTTTAAAACGTGCCTCTTGAGAAATGACACTATTCTTAATTTTATTCTGAATTTGAGAATAATAAATAAGAGCTTGGTTAAATTTTTCTTGTAACACTAAGATATCAGCAAGCTCCATTTTTAATCTTGCTTCATCAAAACGATTGATTTCTTTTTTGACACTTTGTTTTAAAAAGGTAGCTCCTTCACCAGGTGTTTTCATTTCAAAAGCTAAGAAATGTGCATAATCTATTTGAAGAGGTACCGTATAACTATTGATTCCATATTGATCAAGAAGCACTTCGTAACGACTACGTATCTCTTCTCTTTTTGAATTGGTAGTTGCTTTTTTAATTTCAATTTTTAGAAGTTGTTGCTCTGCATCTAATTTTGTCTCATCATCTATAGCAACTTCTTTAATATATTCAAGAATATCTTGTGCATCATCTAATGCATTTGCCTCTATCGTAATACCCGCAAGATCAACTACACCTGTAATATCACCATCGGTACGTTTAAATATTGCCTTTTCTTGTACAAATGCTTTTTTATATTGCTTCTGTTGGATAAATAGCCAACTCAACAATTCATTATAAATGATATTTTGTTCGGTTTGAAGACGTTTAAGTAAGGTTTTTCTAAAAACAATATTTGCTTCATTGGTAGGATCTTCTGTAATAAACATCGCAAAATTACGCTGTGCAGATGCAACATATGCTTGGTTTTCATTAGCTAAATTTAGATAGCTATCAAACATCTTATCCAGTTGCCCTAACTCTCCATAAATACGAGCTAGCTGTCTATTAAAATTACTGTTAGGGTTGGCATCCATACCTGCTTGATATGCTCTAACTGCTTCTTCTAAAAGACTATGGTCTTGAAGTGTTTTGCCTACACGATAGGCACTCGTCATGCGATTTCTTACTAATTCTATTGCAGTTTCATACTCAACTTTTGCGATAGAGTCTTGTCCTTGTAATTGATAATTATAGCCTAATTCTACATGCAAGAGTCCTTTATAACGTGAATTATCAACTTGTTTTTCTATGAGTGTTTTAACCGCAGCATAGTCTTCTAATTGTTGATGCGTTTTAATGAGACCTAGAAGTACGGTGTTATTTGTAGGCTGTTTCTTTAGTGCCTTTTGGTAAGAAATACGTGCTTTTTCAAACTGCCCCTGATCAAAGTAATTACGTGCAAGTTGCTCGGTTTGCGCTTTCGCGAAAGCGAATACCCCAAAAACAAGTACGATTACAAATATACATCTCTTCTTCATATGCTAAATATACATAAAAGCCCACAACCCTAAACCCCTTCTCTAAAAGGGAGAAGAGAGTTTTAACAATATTTTGTACTATTTTCTATTGAATCATCTCAAATCCGCAGTAAGGCACTAAAACTTTTGGTATTTTAATTCCTTCTGGGGTTTGGCAATTTTCAAGAATTCCGGCAAGTACACGAGGTAATGCTAATGCACTTCCATTAAGTGTATGGGCTAGCATTTTCTTGCCATCTTTATCTTTAATACGCAGTTTTAAACGATTTGCTTGGAAGGTTTGGAAGTTTGATACAGAACTAATTTCTAACCAACGATCTTGCGCAGTAGAGAAGACTTCAAAATCATACGTAAGATGTGCTGTAAATCCTAAATCACCTCCACAAAGTCTCAAAATACGATAGGGTAATTCTAATTCGTCTAAGATAGTTTTTACGTGATCTACCATTCCGTCAAGTGCTGCTGCAGAATTATCTGGATGTTCTACGCGTACAATTTCTACTTTATCAAACTGATGTAGTCTATTGAGTCCTCGCACATGCGCTCCATATGATCCTGCTTCACGACGGAAACATGGAGTATATCCTGTGCAGGTAATAGGTAAATCACTCGCAGCGATCATATCTCCTCTAAACATGTTAGTAACAGGAACTTCTGCTGTTGGAATTAAAAACAAAGGGTTCTTCTCTGGAATCGTATACATTTGCCCTTCTTTATCTGGTAATTGCCCAGTTCCAAAACCAGAGGCTTCATTAACTAAATGAGGCACTTGATATTCTGTATATCCAGCAGCTGTATTTTTATCTAAAAAATAACTGATTAAAGCACGTTGTAAACGCGCACCTTTCCCTTTATATACTGGAAATCCAGATTCAGCAATTTTTACGCCTAGTTCAAAATCTATGATATCATATTTCTTTGCTAGTTCCCAATGTGGTTGTGCTCCTTCGTGTAATGTAGGAATATCTCCTTTACGGAATACTTCTTCATTATCTTCGTCTGTATTTCCTTCTGGAACACTTTCATGTGGAATATTGGGGATGGTGAACAATAGTTTTTCAAGTGCATCACTTGCTTCATTTAATTGCTCTTGCAATACCTTAGATTGCTCTCTTAACCCTGTCGCTTTTTCTTTAAGAAGGTTTGCTTTTTGAGCTTCTCCATTTTTAAAAAGAATTCCGATCTCTTTTGAAAACTTGTTACTATCTGCTAATACTTGATCTAATTGGGATTGTGTTGAACGACGAGTTTCATCTGCAGCAACAACTTGATCTAATAATCCAGCTGCATCTATATTCCTTTTTTGAAGTGCTTTTACATAAGCATCTTTGTGTTCTCTAATTTGAGCTACTTCTAGCATGATAGTATCTTCTTTTTATTGGCACCGCCAAAGGGTTTACTACTTCGAGGCAAGCCTCGAAATTAAAATTCAGTTTCGTATAAATGCCTCATGAGCTTTGCCTAGAGGTCCTTTATTTAAGATGGCAAATTTAAGCAAATAGTAAAACAAGAGGTACTATTCTTTATCTAAATAATCTTTACTATCTAACAACCACGTTGTATGATTCCATGGATCCCATGGAATAGCTGCCAGGTCTACTTTAGGATCTATAAGTCTAGCTGATTTTCTTCCATTTATTCGGACACGACAATTTACAAATACAGAAATATCTTGACCTTTAGCAGCATATTCTCTTTTGAGACGTTGTGCAAATTGCCAAATTACGTCAGGTTTTGTCCTGATATTTCGCATTTGCTTCTTTGATAAATAGTCTTTAAGATTAACATTTTCTTTTTTCTTAGTCTCTTTATCTAGTATTGTAAAATGGCTTGTTCCTGACTTTGTACGTAACATCATACGCCAGCTTAATCGATGCCCTTCTTCAGACCATAATACATTATCATCTATTAACCAATGTCTAGAAGGCAACGCTATTTGTACAATTAAGTATGTGATAATTACTACCAGTCCTATGTTTCTGAGTTTTGGAACTCGAATCTCATCTGTTTTTTGATAAAATAGCTTCCATTTTTTTACAAATATGCGATGTATAACATCCGTAGGAAAGAAAAATAAGGTAAATGCCAGAGACATATATGGGAAGATGCCTATTTGAAATACGACAGAATTAAACAAGTGAAAGAAAATAGAAATTCCAAAAGCCCATTTTCGAGTTTTTTTCCAAAGCAATGCTGGGATAATAAGTCCATCAAAAAGAATTCCTACATATGCTACTACCCAAGGAACCCAAGACCATTGTAACATGTCTCCTATAAGCCAAGTACCTTTTCTTCCTGACATCAGCAAGCGAGTGGCCGTTCCATCAAGCCAATCTGGATATAGCTTTGCAATAGAGGCATACGTATATACAATCCATAGTTGTGCTATAATAAGAATAGGCACCCATCTTGGCATACTCTCATCTCGTATAGTAGGGTTTCTTTTAGCATCTAGTGAAAAAGACGTATGTGCTGGAAATAGGGCCATAATCCATAACAACAACATCAACAAATAATAGTGGTTGTTATAAGCAGATTTTTGCATAAGATATACGGCACTCCACATAATGGCATATCCTATAATGGCTAATCTATAACGATAGCCTAACATGACCATGAGCCCAAAGATACCCATCACTACAAAGTAAACATACATTTGCGGTCCTGTACCCGGAAAGGTTTGTAAAAAATCAAACCCAATAAAATTAAATGTAAACTCCGGATCTACAAAAATGCGTTTTACCCAACCTGTAGCAATCGCTCCCCATGCTTCTAGCATAATTAATAACCCAAAGAACACCCTAAAAACAACTAGTGGGCTATTATCTATACGTGAAAAAAGAAATTGATTCACTTTCATATAGGTTCTTTTTACTATTACACTTTTAGTGATTGGATATACGTCCTCGAAAATATCTCGTCTTCTTTCATTGCTTCTATAAGTAGCTCTACAGATTCAAAATTTTGCTCGCTACGTATTTTACAAAGAATTTCTATAGATAGTCGCTTTCCATACAAATCACTATCAAAATCAAAGAAATAAGTTTCTATCGTTTGTGCTACACCTCCTACGGTAGGATTCGTTCCAATGTTCATCATTCCATATACAATAGCTCCTTCTATATAAGAGCGCACTACATACACTCCTTGCCCAGGAATGAGTTTATAGTCTTCCTGAATGTGAAGATTTGCTGTAGGGTATCCTAATTTCTTACCAAGGCTTTTCCCGTAAACCACATTCCCTTCTAGCATGATAGGATATCCTAAATAGGCATTTGCCTTATCAATATCACCTTCATGTAAAGCAGTTCTAATTTTAGTAGAACTCACCGCTACATCTTCTAGTTCTTGTTTAGAAATCTCTTCTACTTCAAATCCAAATTGTGCTCCAAATTGTTTTAAATCATCAATATTTGCTGTACGATTACGTCCAAAACGATGATCATATCCTATAATGACTTTCTTAGCATGTAAGGCATTTACAAGAATCTCTTCTACAAAATCTTCGGCATGCATTCTCGAAAAATCAATAGTAAATGGGTGTACTACAAGATGATCTAATCCTAGTTTTTCTAATAAATCTCCTCGTTCTGTAATGGTATTAATTAATTTTATATCGGCATCTTTTTGTAATAACATACGAGGATGCGGAAAAAAAGTAAGCACTACAGATTCCCACTGATTTACTTGGGCACTTTCTGTAAGTCTAGCGATGATTTTTTTATGTCCAATATGAACACCATCAAAAGTTCCTATAGTAACTACAGTTCCTTTCTCGCTAGTAAATGTATGTGCGCTTGAATGTGTTTTCAATCTTATTTGCCGTTATATGCATTCATCGTATTCCCTATTCCTGCTCCTATAAAAGAGGTAATTACCTCACAACTTTTTTCTAATCGTTCAGGAAGTGCCGCATCTTCATCTGGGGTCCATTCTCCAAGAACATAATCTACCTGACGTCCTTTTGAGAATTGGTCACTTATACCAAACCGAAATCTATTGTATTTTGTTGTGTTAAGTTGTGCCTGAATATCTTTTAGACCATTATGTCCACCGTCACTTCCTTTGGTTTTTACTCTGATGGTTCCAAATTCTAGATTTAAATCATCTGTGATGACAAGTAGATTTTCTAATGGGATTTTTTCTTGTTGTAACCAGTATCGCACTGCTTTTCCACTTAAATTCATATAGGTACTAGGCTTGAGAAGAACTACTGTTTTTCCTTTTATTTTGGTTTTGACGATGTCGCCTAATTTTTCTGTTTCAAAAGTGGCTTCTTTAGCTTTCGCGAAAGCGTCCAAAACTTTAAAACCAATGTTATGTCTTGTATTTGTGTATTTGGGACCTATATTACCCAAACCTACAATGAGAAATTTTTTCATAGGATCTTCAGCAGGGAGTTTTCTCTCTTTTTTCTTAAAAATGCGATTCAAAAAAGAAAACATAATACGCTGTTCGTTTAAAATATAAAAGTACTAAATGCATCACGCCTTGACAAATATCGCGTGCACTAAAAATCTATTCTTGTATTTGTAAAGCGTACAATAAAAAAAGCGCCCTGATATAGGACGCTTTTAATAGTATTATTTAGAAGAGTATACTTATTCTGCTGCAGCTTCGGCTGGAGCAGCTTCAGTTGCCTCATCTTCGTCTTCTTCTTCATCCTCTGCAACAGCGTTACGAGATGTTCTTACTTGACATACTACTGTGTTATCAGGGTGCATGAACGTGTAATCATCATTCTCAAGTGCAGTTACATATAATTTGTTACCAATCTTAAGCTCTGTAATATCTGCCTCGATAAAATCAGGAAGATTATCTGGTAATGCTTTTACTCTTAATTTACGGTTGTTCTTACGTAGAACACCTCCATTAAGTACACCTTTTGAACTTCCTACAAATTTTACTGGGATGATCATAGTTACTTCCTTGTCATCAAAAATTTGATAGAAATCGATATGTAAGATACGATCTGTTACTGGGTGAAATTGGATGTCTTGAAGGATTGCACGGTAAGTAGCTCCTTCAAGCTCAATCTCTACAGTATGCGCATCTGGTGTGTATACCAAACCTTTAAACGCTAATTCTCCTGCGCTAAAATGCATTGGCTGATCCCCTCCGTAGATTACGCAAGGTA
Organism: Dokdonia pacifica; assembly: GCF_900188275.1. GTDB lineage: Bacteria > Bacteroidota > Bacteroidia > Flavobacteriales > Flavobacteriaceae > Dokdonia > Dokdonia pacifica. The sequence goes on along the minus strand of NZ_FZNY01000001.1, from coordinate 1,322,283 downwards.
CCTGTCCAGCATTACGTAAGGCCTTAGTAGCTTTCTTGCCCACGCTTTCTCTTTTAGATCCTTTGATCGAAATTGACTTCATTTTAAAATATATTAAGTATTAATTAATTACATAACAAACTTAGATGCGATACTCGTGTTGCTATTTACACGGTGCATTACATCTGCAAATAGTGGTGCACAGCTCAATACTTTTACTTTATCGCTTCTGTGCTCTCTAGGAATAGAATCTGTTACGATTAATTCTTTGAGTTTACTATTTTCTAATTTTTCATAGGCATTACCGCTTAAAATTGCGTGTGTACAAATAGCACGTACACTTAATGCGCCTTTCTCCATCATCAAATCTGCAGCTTTTGTTAAGGTACCGGCAGTGTCTACCATATCATCTACAAGCACTACATGCTGTCCTTCTACATCACCTATAAGTTCCATGTGAGAAATCACATTTGCCTTAGCACGTTGCTTATAACAAATCACCACATCACTTTCCATTGCTTTACTATAGGCATAGGCTCTTTTACTACCTCCCATATCTGGAGAGGCAATGGTAAGATTTTCTAATCCTAAGTCTTGTAAGTAGGGTAGGAATATCGTCGAAGCAAATAAATGATCTACTGGCTTCTCAAAAAATCCTTGGATTTGATCTGCGTGTAAATCCATAGTGATAATACGTGTAGCTCCAGCAGTTTCTAATAAGCTTGCTTTTAGTTTTGCTGCGATAGGAACTCTAGGCTTGTCTTTACGATCTTGACGCGCCCATCCAAAATAAGGAATTACGGCAGTAATGTGTCTAGCCGACGCACGTTTTGCCGCATCTAGCATTAACAACATTTCCATGAGGTTATCACTGTTAGGCATCGTGCTTCCAATGATAAAAACTCTAGAACCACGTACCGACTCTTCAAAAGAAGGTTGGAATTCTCCATCACTATAGGTAGAGGTAATAACATTTCCTAGTGGTTGCCCAAAAGCTTTAGCGATTGCATCTGCAAGAACTTTACTTTTTTGACAAGCAAATATTTTAGGTTGTGGTACTGTAGCGGCCATCTTTGGTAACGGTTAAACAGATTGATTATTAATTCCTTTTTCAAAAGGAGGTGCAAAAATAGTAATAAAAATAAGTCTAGCCTTAGAAAAGTCAGTGTTTTATGTTGTTTGATCGAATTTATTCTTTAATTTTGCTGTCCACTTAGCCGAAATGGCGGAATTGGTAGACCTGTCTGCCGACAGGCAGGCGCGCTGCGACTCACTATCGTAGCCATTGAAATTTTGAAGAAATGATCTATGTTTACGCACTCTCTAGTATACATCATAACTATATTTATGTAGGAATGACTGAGAATCTAGAAGAACGTTTTCATAGACATAATACAGGAAGAGAACGTACTACCAAACCGTATCTTCCTTATAAAATTATTTATCAAGAAGCATGTCTTGATAGACCCAGTGCTCGGAAACGAGAAAAATACTGGAAATCTGGGGTTGGAAAAGAACAGCTCAGAATTATCAGAGATACACTTTGATAACAAATGCCTTGGTGGCGGAATTGGTAGACGCGCGCGACTCAAACTCGCGTTCCTAGGAGTGTGGGTTCGATTCCCACCCAAGGTACTAAAGACTTCTTGTTTTACAAGGAGTCTTTTTGGTTTAAGAATACTATTCTAGCATAAATAACTGATAAATTATATTGATAATCTGTCTAAATCTCAAGTCAATTTTTAAAAACACTAACACCACTTATTGTGCATGCTAAATACATAGAAATCAATTAATTTTAATATCTTTAGCTTAGAATACTAACTCTAAAATTAATCATTATGCTAAAAAATATTTCAAACCTTGAAGGAGTTCAAGAGTTAAACAAGCAAGAACAAAAAAATATTAATGGAGGATCTATACGATGTAATTTGACACATAGTTTATGTCATAATCTTTTGGATAGTGATAATAATTATGAGCAATGCATGACGCTACTCGGTTGTGGTGATGAACTATAATAGTGGTGATGAACTATATATAATATATTACAAAGCGAACTTATGTTCGCTTTTCATTTTTATTTTCCCGTTATTTCTTTTTAACTAGGGTAATGATTAATTTGTGTTTTTGTTGCCAGATCTTTATTGATTTTCCATTTCTTTTATTATTACACTTAAATTACCTTTCACAATTTTGGTGTTAGGGTGCTCACCTCCTAGTTTATTTAAAAAGATTTGATAAGCTTTTTCCAATAAAACCTTTGCACCTTCATAATTTCCTAAATCTTTATGTACAGTAGCCAAATTAGAATATCGATTTGCAGTAGCAGGGTGATGTTCCCCAAAGTTCTTTATATCGGATGCTATTGCCTTTTCCAATAAATCCTTGGCGCCTTCATAATTTCCTAAATCTTGAAGCACCAATGCTAAATTTGAATAGCTAGTAGTAGTGTATGGATGATCCATTCCTAAATTTCTTTCATAAGAAGACATCGCCTTTTCCATTAAATCCTTTGCGCCCTCATAATCCCCTATACCTCGAAGTGTGGTTGCTAAATTTAAATAACTAGTCGCAGTATTAAGATGGTGGTCTCCAAAGTTCTTCTCATCTGATACTAATGCTTTTTCTAATAAATTCTTTGCGCCCCTATAGTCCTTTAAATCTTTAAGTACTAATCCCAAAATCGAATAACTAATTGCAGTATTAGGATGATCTTCTCCAAAATTTTTCTCATCAGAAGACACTACTCTTTCTATTAAATTCTTTGCGCCTCTATAGTCTCCTATATCTTGAAGAAAGAGCGCAAAATTAGAATAACTACTAATAGTATTAGGATGATCTTCCCCAAAATACTTCTCATGAGACTCTACTGACTTTTCCAATACACCCTTAGCACCCACATAATCTCCTAAATCCCTAAGTATTAACCCTAAATTATTTTGAATTGTAGATACATTTATGGCTGTATTCTCTTCGAATTGCTTTAAAAACGTTTTCCCATATGGAATCCATTTAAATTTTGAGATGGGATTGTCTTTATTTTCAATATTAAAGCTTAAAACTGATTGCAATGAGATTATAAGTGGTTCCAAAAACTCAGCATCATGCGTAAACTTAGATTTTACAACCTCCTGAATAATTTGATGTAGTTTATAAGCATCTTCCGATGGGTTATATAACACCCATCCTTTTTTTAGTAATTCTGCACGCCCTCTAGGCAAGATATCTGGTAAAAAAGAGAGTACCTCTTCCAAATCTTCATTTTGCAGGTATTCAGAAGGTAATACACTTATATATTTTAATACGGTAATACCATCTTTAGTTAACTCACTCATATCAAAAACAGCTGTTAAATAAGACAAGATTTTACCTATTTTTTTATTGCGATGCCTTGTGATAATATCTGTCTCCATATTGTTTACAATGGCGGCATTCAATGCTGTTGGAGACATTCGCAATTCTTGGGCAGTTTTGGCCAATATTTCTATAGTGAGGGTATGGTATTCAATACCCGCTACCAATTCTTTAATATCCTTATTTTGAAGTTTCTGGTACTTGTAGTGTTCTTTAAAAAGTTGTACGGCTTCGGGTTCACTTAAAAAACCAATCTCCATCGTATCAAAAAAATCAATTTTCTCTCGTGAAGTCACTAGTAAATGCCACTTAGGTTGACTAGGCAAATAAGAAGCATAAATAGCCAGATCTTCTGTAGCATTATCTATAATTAATAAATTTTTGCCTTTGAGGCTGTTCAGCTTTGCTTTTACGGCATTGTATGTTTCTTCTGGAGTACCTCCTAATTCTATTCGTAAAGATTCCAAAAGTCCAGCTGCCGCAACCACATCATTATAGAATCCATTTTGAGTGGCGCTTATCCAAGCAATATGATTATATTCATTAAAAAACTCTGTTAAGTATACGGTCGCTAGGGTTGTCTTTCCTATCCCTCCCATACCATTAACCAAAACGACTTGTTTATTGTCAAATAAGCTTTTTTTAAGTTTTTCCAGTTCTGATCTTCTTCCTACAATTTTCCTTTTTTCTAACTTAGGTAGTAGGGTTGTGAGTTCTTTGGGAATTTGAGAAGAGACCCCTCCGTCTAATCGTTTAATAATTTCTTGAGTATCGTCTTTTACAGAAGTAGTTAAATTAATTAAACTCTTCAGTTTTTCAGTATTGGAAAATATTTGTTTTTGATAATTTTCACTGATAAACAGATCCTTTAGTTTTTGATCTTGAACTACATTGTCCAAAAACAACTGATAGAATGCTTCAAGTTCTTCTTTGGTTGGAGGTATAATGTTTGTGTTTTCTTTAAAGGCAATATCTAACGTTTCCTTTGAGCCTTCATTAAATAAAACATAGCGACTTAAAGCATCAAAAAGCAAGTGACTTTTATAAAAAGGAAATTTACCTGTCACTTTAGAGCTAGGATGTTCTTTTTCAAAATCTTCTATGGTTTTTAAAATCACATGATACAAGCTTGCTTCATACGATTCTTTATCCCCAAAAAGAGGGGTGATTTTATTTTTTAAAGCTGTTTTGAAAGCCAGTCTAGCAATACTCTTCCCTACATATATTAAAATGGATTCTATCGTCATTCTTTCTTATAATTAAAGCTTCATGCATCTTTTTAGATACTAATAAACACTTCTTTTATTGTATTTACAAACCTTACAAATCTTATTGATTATCAAACCTTTAAATATAGAAAGAAAAATACAGAGTATTGTCTTGCCTATCGTACGGTTTCCCTTAATGAGTGATACGCTTTCGCGAAAGCGTATACAACACACTTCATATACACATTACGCGAAAACCGTAACATGTTGATTATCAATTTATTTTAATTATATTAACTGCATTATTAACCCAATAAATCATGAAGTATGTTAAAAAACATGTCAACCTTAGGAATTACTTTAGACAAGGCAGATCAGAAAAAAATAGCTGGAGGTTTACCGCCTCTTATTCCTAATGTATGTGGTGGTACAGGAGGAAAAAGAACAAACTATTCACAAGCTCAATGTTTTGGTTATGGATACTCTTGGGAGTATGGAGCCTGTTATATTTGTTACTAAACACTTCATTTCTAGATTAAGCGAACTTCGGTTCGCTTTTCTTTTACCTTATAATTCCATAAAAATACTCTTATGAAGTGCTCTCTAGCAGTTTTACAGCTTTTACACGCGTATATACATGCACTATTGTATGCATGCTATAGTTGCTTTAATTTCAGGTATTCATCTTAAATATATCATTATGAAAAAAAAGAGTATCAAAAGCCTAGCGCTTAACAAAGAAGTTATTTCTAGATTCAATAGTATGTCAATTCAAGGAGGTAAAGCACTCCCTAAGAGAACAACACCAGGAAATGGGTGTGATACTGCTCAATCATTTTGTGAGGGCGCTACTTGTGGTGTAGATTGTGAGGTTCAAACTGCTTCAGAGCAAACCGTATGTTGCAACTAAATTAATAAAGTGATGCAATCACTTTATTTTTCATAGTAATTTCTAAAAAAAAGCCTTGATGTATTCATACATCAAGGCTTTGTAGGTACTGCATAAAACCATATTAGATTTTATAGAGCTTTAGATGAGAATATATCCATACATCTTTGATAATAAAGAATAGTTTGTCTTAATAAATGTAACCCCTCAAGGAGTGTTTTACAAACAGGAATTAATTCTTTTTCAATTACTACTTTTGACGCTTCTTTTACTTTGTGGAGTATCGATTGTAGCTGTAATGGTTTTTTAACCTCAAATGAAAAGGAAGGAATCTTAACTTGCTCATCAATTTCGTCTCCGGTATAAACATCTATAATTGTTTCCTTAGTGCTTAACACTTTATCTGCAACAAGTGTAATAGTTTTTGTTTGTTGCTGTAACGCCTTGCTAAATCCTTGATCATATTCTTTATCATGTAAGGTGTTTATTTTTTTTAGCTCTACAAATACTTCTTTATACATTTCTATTTTATTCTGTAACAGAATACATTTTTCAATAAACAATTGCTGTTTTTGGTCTTTAATTCCAATCTCAGAAACATTTATTTCTGCATCAAGCAATTCTTTTGTGATGACAACAGTTGCATTTGCTATCATTGTAAACTTTTGATACTGTTCTTCTGTAAATAGCACATCTTCATGATAGGTATCATTTTGCTGACTAAAATCAATAAACGTTTTTAAAAATTCATTGGTTACTAATAAACGGATAAGCGCTTCTTTAACAACTAATGACTGTTTCTCTACAATTTGATATATCAGATTTTCCCATAAAAATATCTCTTGTGCTTCCGATAATAAGGTAGTCTGTTTTATATTTCTTTTAATAGAATGATAGGAAAAATCTTCTTTATGTGCTGCTAGCCATAGTGAAAAGTCATATAATGATGGTAATGCACTACGAATCTCTAAACTGTTTTCAAATACATTATACATTCTTACTGCTTTTTTCATAGCAGCTGCTCTCTTGTCTTGATTTTTTATACGAGTAATCTTAATAAAATGACTTGTTTTATTTGCTGGAGGATATATAAGATACTGGTTATTGCTCTTTGTATTTAATGCTGGGTCAATTAAGGCCACATCTGCCTTTGAAGAATATTTCTTCATGTGAATCTCTTTTTAAATTATTTGTTGTAATTGCTCTTAGGGAGAGCACTAATATGCTTTTTAGATGTGGTGCATAAAAAGTCATAGTACTGATATTTCTCATAAAGAAATACCATCATATCAAGCTATAATACATATGGTTACCTATACTATAGCTTACGATTCATCTAATAGGTATCGTCCCCCAACGACGTCTATTTTAGTCTCGATTTTAGTGCTCTCAAACATAAGAGCAAGTACTTATTTTAAACTTTCCTTAAAGTGTGGTTGTAGAAAAGGAATTATTACTATTCTTTATGATAAAAAGAATATTAGGTTACTGTTTTTAAATCATGCCTTGCACGTAAAAACATAAAGAAGTTTAGTTGCTTTTTCAATACTTTAAAAATTAAATTATACTATGTTTTATTTATAAAAACAAAACGCTTTTCTAAAGTGGTGCATGAAAGCGAACTGATACCTAAAAAAGGAATCTATTGTTTTTGATTTAGGGTGTATTATGTACAACGGACAAATACTAATTATCGTATAAAAAACAGCATGTTACCTCCATTTTTTATATCCCCTCGTATATATATCAAACTTAAAAAATCTTTTTAAAGATTCATAATAAATACGCGTTAAACGTATCACAAAAACTAAGCCACAAGCTCAATAGGTTTTTATAACTGACAATTATTCTTATGTTTTACGTTTCACAAGGGCATAATACTCACCGCCATCTATGGGTAAATATCCTTGATCATACACAAAATAATATATCGTCCCTGCCTTGGTAGTATATATACTAGTGAAATAATTAAAATCAAAACCTGCAGTAGTGAGTTTTGATTTTGTTGTTTTTGTTTTTTCGTCAGGATTAAGCGCTTCTAGAATACGGTAGTTTTTACGTAATCTATTATTTATATTACGCACAAGGTTTTTAGAATCTTTATTGAATTTATTATTATAACTATTACGACACGAATCATTACAAAACTTCTTGTCAGAACGACCTATAATACGTGTTCCGCATTCAAGACAATTTTTCTCCATAGTATATAGTGTTCTTTTTTAGTTGTATACTAATTATTACTTCTAGTGTAAAAATGATAACTTACATTCACAAAACTTCGTTTCTTACCTTTTAAAAGTAATAAATTAATTACTAGTGATTTTTATAATTCCCTTTTCTTCTTGTAAGAATTCCAATAGTTTCATTAAAAATATTGTAGGAATTTGTGTATTTCATCGATTAAATATACAATTATAACGTTTATCTGCATTTTTATTTTATATTAGTAATCCCAAATCATAATACCCCAAATCATGAAGTTAATTACAAATGCCCTGTTTGTCATGGGATTCGTATGCCTTTTCGTATCATGTAGTACAGATGAAATCGATGATCCATCTGCCTCTGTAAATTTTGAAAGCGAATTCATTGTTGAAAATAATGATGCTATGTCTAATGAGATTTTAGCTATTATAAATGACCATAGAGCAACGCTGAATCTTCCACCTTTTTCCCAACACACTTTAGCCAAAGAAGAAGCTTTGGATCATACGGCGTACATGATTGTAAATAATAAAGTAAGCCATGATAATTTCTTTCAACGTTCAGATTACTTAAGAGCAAATGGCGCAGATGCCGTGAGTGAAAATGTTGCCTTTGGGTACCGTACTGCTCAAGCTGTAGTAGATGGATGGTTGAATAGTCCAGATCATAAAGAAGCAATAGAAAGCGATTTTACCCATTCAGGGATAAGTGTCGCACAAACAGAAAGTGGTGTGAATTTCTTTACACACATTTTTGTTAAATAAGAACCCCAAACCATAATTGGTTTACAGCCCCATTAGTATTTTACTGGTGGGGTTGTTTTTTGCATATGAATTAGAATCTTCCATGAAGCTACCTAAAAGAGATTGTTGTATTTTTATACAAATTCTTTTAAGATTATGGCTATAGCAAAACCTTTCAACCTAAATCAATGGATAGAAGAAAATAGAGATCTTCTTAAACCACCTGTAGGAAACAAAAATTTATACAAAGATGCTGGAGACTATATCGTAATGGTAGTAGGTGGTCCAAATGCACGAAAAGACTATCATTACAACGAAACAGAAGAATTGTTTTATCAACTTGAAGGACATATTGAAGTACATATTCAAGAAGACGGACAAAAAAAGACAATGAAATTAGGACCTGGAGATATGTATTTACATCCCGCAGGTGTACCTCATTCTCCTGTACGACATGAAAATTCTATTGGTCTTGTGATAGAGCGTAAACGTATTCATTTAAACGGAAAAGACGGATTACTTTGGTTTTGTGATAACTGTAATACCAAACTATATGAAGTACGCTTTCTTTTAGAAGATGTTGAAAAAGATTTCTTAGGTCATTTTATAGATTTTTACGGTGACGAGAAAAAACGCACCTGCTCTAATTGTGGAGAAATAATGCCTACAGATAAACGCTTTGTTCCGCAAGAATAATTCATGAACAAACAAGAGTATCCAGAACCCATAGATACATTTGCACACTGGCTACAGGAATACGTATCCATTACCAAAAACAACTACCCATCTGCGTGTGTCCTATCTACTCAAGGACTAGATGGTTTTCCTAATGCTCGAAATGTATCTCTCAAATCTATAGAAAAACCATATCTCATCATCACTGGATCTACCTTATCCAGAAAAGGAAAAGAAATCGATGCACATCCCAAAGTAGCACTTACATTTTGGTGGGAAGAAACCAAACGTCAGGTACGCATTCAAGGAACAGCTTCTGTAATTTCCGAAGAAGATGCCCTTTTCTTTTTTAATGATAGGAGTTACGAATCCCAAATTGTGAGTACCATAAGTACACAAGGAGCCCCTGCAAAAGATTTAGAATTATTAAGGGTACGCTTTCGCGAAAGCGTAAAAAGACAGCAACCCATCAATAAACCAGCTCATTGGAGTGGTTGGAAAATCAAACCTTACCGTATCGAATTTTTAGAATTTAATGCCTCTAGGTTCCACAACAGAGTATTATATACACAATCTGAAGAAGGGTGGGATATTATCCAACTGGAACCATAAGAAAGATGCTCTATTCTTTTACAGGCATAGTATTATCTGTATCTTCGCAAACGATTTCTTAAATATAAAAAACGAAACAAAATGAGTACAGTCGCTACAGATTTTGGAATGGATCAAGCTTTAAAACAACTTGGTTTAAAAGATATAAACGATGGAACTTCCACAGGAAATAATTGGTTTTCTAACGGAGCTATCATCGAGTCACACTCTCCGGTTGATGGCCAACTTATAGGAAAAGTAACCAGCACAACACGTGAAGATTATGATCAAGTAATGGATGCGGCTACTGCTGCTTTCAAAACTTGGAGAACAAAACCAGCTCCATTAAGAGGAGAAATAGTACGTCAGTTTGGACAAAAACTACGCGAACTTAAAGAGCCTTTAGGAAAATTGGTTTCTTACGAAATGGGGAAATCATATCAAGAAGGTCTTGGAGAAGTACAAGAAATGATAGACATCTGTGATTTTGCAGTTGGTCTTTCACGTCAGTTACACGGCCTTACAATGCACTCAGAACGTCCTGGACACCGTATGTATGAACAATATCATCCATTAGGAGTTGTAGGAATTATTTCTGCCTTTAATTTTCCCGTAGCTGTATGGGCTTGGAATACTGCACTTGCTTGGATATGTGGAGATGTATGTGTTTGGAAACCTTCAGAAAAAACACCTTTATGTGGTGTTGCCTGCCAAAATATCATTGCAGATGTATTAAAAGAAAATGACCTTCCTGAAGGTATTTCTTGTCTTATTAATGGCGATTATAAAGTAGGTGAATACTTAACTACAGATACTCGAATTCCATTAGTTTCTGCAACAGGAAGTACACGTATGGGTAAAATAGTTTCTCGTACTGTAGGAGAGCGTCTAGGTACTTCTTTATTAGAATTAGGAGGAAATAATGCTATCATTGTAACTCCAGATGCAGATATCAAGATGACTGTTATTGGAGGTGTATTTGGAGCTGTGGGAACTTGTGGTCAACGTTGTACCTCAACAAGACGTCTTATTATTCATGAAAGTATTTATGACAAAGTAAGAGATGCTGTTGTAGATGCATACGGGCAATTACGCATAGGAAATCCATTAGATGAAAATAATCATGTGGGTCCATTAATCGATACAGATGCTGTTGCAAATTATAATAATGCCTTAGAGCAAGTAGTTGCACAAGGAGGTAAAATTATTGTTGAAGGTGGCGTGTTATCTGGAGAAGGATATGAAAGTGGATGCTATGTAAAACCAGCTATTGCCGAAGCAGATAATAGCTTCCCAATTGTACAGCACGAAACATTTGCTCCTGTATTATATCTTCTTAAATATTCTGGAAGTGTAGAAGATGCTATTGAACTTCAAAATGGTGTTGCACAAGGATTATCTAGTTCTATTATGACTAATAATCTTCGTGAGGCTGAGCGTTTCTTAAGTGTTGCTGGGTCTGATTGTGGAATAGCAAATGTAAATATTGGAACTTCTGGTGCAGAAATAGGAGGTGCCTTTGGAGGAGAAAAAGATACAGGAGGAGGGCGCGAGTCTGGTTCTGATGCTTGGAAAGTATATATGCGCCGTCAAACAAATACAATTAATTATACGACACAATTGCCACTAGCTCAAGGAATCAAATTTGATCTATAAGCTATAGGTATTAGTATATAAAACTAAAACCCCCTCATAATATATATTATGCGGGGGTTTCTTTTGTGTAGTTTTGTAGTTTCGATTAAGAATTTCTTAACTGTACTTTCTAAACAGAGATAGCATAAGTAGGATTAAGATCTAGTAGTCTTGTTATGATTTCCAGTTAAAAAAACTTAATTCTAATCAGTAGGATTAATACGTTTGCTTATTAAACAACAGAAAAGCAATAACTCCTACCCTATATTTTCATTTTATTTGAAAAAAATAAAATTGATGTCATAAAATGATAGTAATTCTCTATTTTACAGACATATATTACCACATACTAATCTATAATAGTTTTGATCAATAATACACCCATCCCTAAATGGATTTTACCAGTTATTGTAGTTTCTCAATTTTGTGGCACATCACTTTGGTTTTCTAGTAATGCAATATTACAAGATCTTATTATTCATTTTTCGCTTCCAGAAAACACACTCGCCCATATAACCTCTGCGGTCCAATTTGGGTTTATAGCAGGGACGCTCTTATTTGCTATTTTTACGATTGCCGATAGATTTTCTCCTTCAAAAGTATTTTTAATAAGCGCCTTCATTGCTGCTATTTTTAACCTTGCAATTGTTTGGAATCACAATTCTCTTACAAGTATTCTTATTTTACGCTTTTTGACTGGTTTTTTCTTAGCAGGTATTTATCCTGTAGGAATGAAAATTGCTGCCGATTATTACAATAAGGGATTAGGAAAGTCTTTAGGTTTTCTCGTGGGAGCTCTAGTATTAGGAACTGCCTTTCCACATATTTTAAAAGGTTTTACAGAACAACTTCCTTGGAAAACAATCGTAGTAATTACATCAATTATTGCTTTGCTAGGAGGACTCCTTTTAGCTTTTCTAGTTCCAGATGGTCCTTATAGAAAAAAAAGCGCCACTTTAGATTTTTCTGTAATCCATAACATTTTTAAAAATAAAAAATTCAAAGCCGCAGCTTTCGGTTACTTTGGACACATGTGGGAGTTATATGCATTTTGGGCATTTGTTCCTATGATTATAGCTTCCTATAATACATTACATCCTGAAAGCACTTTAAACATCGCCATTTCTTCTTTTATTGTAATAGGGATAGGAGCTATTTCTTGTATAATAGCTGGTTATGTATCCCTTAAAAAAGGAACAAAAAAAACAGCCACTATAGCTCTTGCACTCTCTGGTGTTTTTTGTTTTATGTCACCCTTATTATTTGAAATACCTTCACAATTGTTATTTATGACCTTACTAGCTGTATGGGGGATGGTTGTTATCGCAGATTCGCCTTTATTTTCAACACTTGTTGCTCAAAATGCCGACCCTGTATACAAAGGAACAGCTCTTACTATTGTAAATTGTATTGGTTTTGCAATTACCATTGTAAGTATTCAATTATTACTTCTATTACAAGCATTTATAAATCCTTCCTATTTATTTTTAGTATTAGGAATAGGTCCATTATTTGGTTTAATTTCTATTTATAGAAAAAGAAGTAATTGATTATTTTTATGATACAACAATGAGCCTTGTATAGTTACTTTATTTAAAACAAAAAACGTTTCTTAAGTTCTTTATCGACAACCGTAGCATCTCTATCGATTATTTACAAAATATTCTTCCAAAAAACGCTAATGCGTTTCTTTAACATTTTTTAGTAACTTTAAAACACTATTAACCAAAAACTAACCAAAATGAGTAAGAAAACGAAATACCTCTTCGGTATTTTGCTTACGATTATTATTGGAATGATTTTAATGTGGTTTTTCTGTTGTAAAGATGCAACACACAAGGAAGAATCTAAAGAAGATCAACACCTAAATAATCAAAAAGAAGCAGTAGCTGAAACAACGCCTCCAACTGCTACAAACATGGGCTTTACTTTTAAAGACCCCGACGGAAACTTTGCATATTCAAGCAATGATAATTTTAACTTTACTATTTCTGACTTTAACCCATTAACCCCTATCTCTGATAAAATAAACATAGGAATAGATGAGTTGCAAAGATATCTTGATGAGAATAATGAGAAATATTTAGATATTACAGGACTTTATACCTCTACTGAAAATAACCCCTCTGCATTTCCTAATTTGGGAGTTGCTAGAGCAAATGCTGTAAAGAATTACTTAAGTTCAAAAGGAATATCTTCTAGGCAACTAAATATTTTTGGAAAAGAAGACAATTCTTTAATAGCAAATGATTCTATATTTAAAGGACCTATAAATTATTTAATACATAATAGAGCCGCAAATACTGATGAAGCCAGTGATTTAAAAGAATTAGAAAATCTCAAAAAACGTATTAATGACGATCCGTTAATTCTTCATTTCGGTAATGCGCAAGCATCCATAAACCTTACGACAGAACAGCGTCAAAAAATAGCAGATATTAGTCGTTATTTAGACAAAGTAGAAGGTTCTTCTATAACTATAGAAGGGCATACAGATAATAGTGGTAGTCGTGCTACAAACATGCCTTTAGGTAAAAAAAGAGCCGATTATGTAAAAGGATATTTTAAAGGTAATGGAATACCTGAATCCAAAATCATTACTACCTCAAAAGGGCCAGACGAACCTATAGCTTCTAATGAAACCGAAGAAGGTAAAGCAAAAAACAGACGCTCTATCGTCAGAATAAACTAACTAAAAAATTAAAGAAATGAATTTATTAATAATAGACTTATCAAACATACCGTGCTGGCTCATACCGCTTCTTGTTGGCCTTATATGCGCAATTTTAGGATACTTATTAGGACGTCTTGCTGGAAAAGGCAATGATTCTAGTGATGACCTCGATTTATGGAAACGTAAAAATGCTTCTTTAAAGGCAGATTTAGAAGCATGCCGTTCACAACTTAAAACAGCAACTGCAGCACCTGTTGCCGCTAGTAGTACTGCGAGTATGTCTTCATCATTTGCGGCTCAAACGGAAACAATTCCTGAACCTACTATTACCATTGTTCCTTATGATCCTGCAGCTGCAAAAGCAGCTTTTGGAAAAACTATTAAAGAAGATGATCTTACCGTGGTAGAAGGAATTGGTCCAAAAATAAGAGAACTATTTCACAATTTTGATATCAAGACATGGGCCTCTTTAGGAGACACTACTGTAGAAAAATGCCAAGAAGTTCTTCAAAGTGGTGGAAAACGTTTTGAAATACATCGTCCTCAATCATGGCCTATGCAAGCAAAACTAGCTGCCGAAGGAAAATGGGGTGAACTTAAAAAATGGCAAGATGAACATGATTACGGGAAAGAATAGACAACTCTTTCTCTAATTTAACACAAAAAGCCTCTTCTATAGAAGGGGCTTTTTATTGCTCTATAAAATTAATGTATATTGATCTCACAAAACCCTCCTATTCTAATAATTAAAAACAATTAACCATTCAAATTATGACAAGAGAAGAACATCTTCAATTTTGTAAAAAATGTACTAACCGAGAATTAGATATGGAACAGGGTCTCTTATGCAGCCTTACTAAAAGGAAAGCTGATTTTGAAGGAGAATGTCGAGATTATAATTACGACGAAACTGTATTAGAACAAATGGATGACACAGAAGCACTTGATAGACAAGTTGCAATGGCTAGAGTCTCAGAGAAAGCATTAGAAAAATACAGATCAGAGCAAAATCTTCCTGCAGCTATAGGCACAGGGGTTTTGGTAGGCTTTATTGGCGCCTTATTATGGGCTGCAATCACAGTGGCCACAGGGTATCAGATTGGTTATATGGCCATTGCCATAGGTGCTGGTGTAGGAATTTCTATGCGTATTTTCGGTAAAGGGATGGATCAAATTTTTGGAATCTCAGGTGCTATTATTGCTATTGTTAGTTGTCTTTTAGGAAACTACTTTAGCCTTGTAGGCTCTATAGCTAATTATGAAAATCTTGGTTATTTTGAGACTTTTAGTTTAATCAATCTTTCCGAAATCATCCCTATGATGAAAGAAACTTTCAGTGGTATGGATTTATTCTTCTATGCTATTGCCGGATATGAAGGATACAAATTTGCTTTTAGAGCTTTTACAGAAAAAGAACTTGCAGAAGAAGCATAATTAACACACCCTTGAAGTGAAAAAGATTGCTACATGGCTTACCACTAGACCTATTGCTCATCGTGGTTTACATGATGGCAATCTTAAAATTCCGGAAAATTCTTTATCCGCTTTCGCGAAAGCAATAAAAGAAAATTACCCGATAGAACTTGACATACAGATTATAAAGGACGGAACCGTTATTGTTTTTCACGATACCGATTTAAAACGAGTTTGTAATAGTTCAAAAAAAACAAAATCACTCACTAAAACAACATTAAAAAACCACTCTCTTTTTAATACATCTCAAACAATTCCTACACTTCAAGAAGTATTGCACTTTGTAAAAGGGCAAGTACCTTTATTAATAGAATTTAAAACACATAGTCTCTCAAAAAAACTAGAAAAAAATACATTGTCATTACTTAAAGAGTATAAAGGCGATGTCGCTTTACAGTCCTTTAATAGATCTTCTGTAAAATGGCTAAGTAAGCAAACTCACACCTACAATGTAGGACAACTTGCAGAGCCTTCTACGTTAATTTTTCCAATAAATCATATCTATAATTATTTTCAATTGAACAAGCGTATGTCTCCTGATTTTGTCGCATACGACATAGACGATTTACCTAATAAAAGAGTGTCTTACTTTAAAGAGAAGGGAGTCCCTATACTATTGTGGACAGCTCGTAGTCAGTCACAAATTGAGCTTTATAAAGCACTTTACGATACTATTATTTTTGAAGGATTTATTCCTAGTTTATAAAAAGGGGTATTATACTTATTTCTTTTGGATCATTTATTAAATAAATAATAGATATAAAATCAGTAAGAAGCACCTTCAGAGGCTTGCGCTATAAACACAATAGTTACAATCAATAGGATAGCAAAGACAACAGCAAAAAAGATTTTCCAAAAAGAATACGGCCTACTTCCAGAAATAGTCCCAGTTTCTCCATTTACAAAGAAATTATATTCTTTTCCATTATATCTATATGAGCTCACATAAACTGGAAGTAATATATGCTTAAAAGTTTCTTCAGAAAGCTTCATATCTATACTGCTTACACGTTGTGTATCTCCTCCTATATCTCTTCTACACCAACGATCTGCTATACGACGTGCTTCTTCTTTGGATTCTAAATGTCCTTCTTGCAAAGGAATTGTATATTTTTCTGTGATAAATCCTCTTAAAAAACTACTATTAAAAGGTTGTAGTTTTTGCAGATTCCATCGTGCAATTTTCTTAGGAATACGCCCTGTTTTTTGTTGTGAAGCTTTTATAAGAGTATCATCTATAAAACCCGATATTCTGCCTGATGCAGGATACCATCGTGTTTTACGAACTTGTCGTGTGCGTGAGTTTCCTTTACTATCTTTATATCGTTGTGTTTCGTAGTAATATACGCCTCGTTGTCCAGTATAAGTAGCTCTTAGCTGTGCATCAAAAGTCCAATAAGGTAAATACAAGCCTTTTGTGAACTGAGGATCAAGAGATGCCTTTTTAAGGTTATTAGGAGCCCACCAAAGACCGCTCACCCATTTTTTAAAGGTTTGGAATGATTGTTTTTGATCTATTTGAAAAGGCAATACAGCACCTGGCAATATCCAATCTTCTGTATACATGTCTTCAACAATTAAAGGCATACTACAATACACACAATGTAGTGATTTGTAATTCTCCTCTATATGTTGATTGGCACCACAATTTTTACAATGTAACATAGAGATTTTCTCACTATGTGACTGTGCTCCCATTTCCTTAAGATATAATGAGAGTTCCAGTTCTTCAAAACCATTAGGATCTACTGTGATTTCTTCTTTGTGACCACAATACTCACAAGTAACAGATGTAGTTCCGGGCTTATATTTAAGCTCGGCTCCACAATTGATACATGACCTTTTAAGTTCTGTGTGTTGTTGTACAGTAGATTCTGGTGTTGACATACATTGAGATAGTTGCGCTTTAAAAAGCGCAACTTATTATGAATTTAAAAATCTCTATTTATTGTTGTGGTAATGGTGGTGGTGTATTTCCTCCCAAGAATGATTTCAATTCTTCAACATCCTTAAGTGCTGTCCAATTAGCCATTCCTTGCTTCCATATTAAACTATCACGATTTATAGTTCTACTTGCAAAAAGCGCTTTCAATTGCTCAAAAGAAACGGGCCCTTGTTGTGTCCCATTTGCCGCATAAAAATACTGTGTTTGTGCTGGCATTGGAGGTGGTACTCCAGGCGCTTGTTGTTGCATCGGTTGTTGTCCTCCCATTTGAGGGCTCATCATTCCTCCCATCTGTTGTGCCAATACAAAGCCCATTCCCATTCCCATTCCTGCTCCTGCGGTACCTCCTTCATTAGCTGCGGCTGCCTCGATAGCCTTAGCTGTTTTGAATTTAGTTAACTTATCTAGGTCCAATTTATCGATACGACTATATTCGAAGATCTCCTTTTTAAGCTCTTCCGGCATAGAGACATTTTCTATATAAAAACGCTCTAATGAAATTCCCACAGAGGTAAATTCAGGTTGCATTACTTCTTGACAGGTTTCTGACAACTCTGAAGTATTTGCCGCATATAACTCTATAGGGAGATTTGCCTCTCCTACCGTATCTGTAAAACGAGTAGCAATTAAACTTTTTAGATGCTCATTAATCTCAAAGTTGGTAAAATTACTATCTGTACCTACAATATCTATAATAAATTTCCCTGGGTCTGACACTTTAAAAGCATACGTTCCAAAGGCACGTATTTCGACAAGACCAAAACGCTCATCACTTAAAGTAATAGGGTTTTTAGTCCCCCATTTCTCATCCGTAAAAAGATGCGTGTTTACAAAATACACCTCAGCTTTGAATGGAGAATTAAATCCATACTTCCATCCCTTAAGTGTTGTTAAAATCGGTAAATTCTGTGTTGTAAGATCATAAGAGCCTGGTGTAAATACATCTGCAAGTTGTCCTTCGTTCACAAAAACGGCTGCTTGTCCCTCTCGTACAATTAATTTTGCGCCATTCTTAATCTCATTCTGATAGCGCTCAAAACGATGCGCTATTGTATCATCTGTATAATCAAGCCACTCAACAATGTCAATAAATTCATTGGTAAGTTTCTCTTTTATTTTATCAAAAAGTCCCATAGTTGATTGGTTTTTAATTGGAGTACTAAATCTACAAAATACAAGGCATATGCAAAAAATAAAATGCCTGAATAAAAATTAGACTAAATATAAATAACACATTAAATTTTGAAATCATAAAAAAGCCTTTAGATTTGCATCCTCATAAACAAAACGTTTATGAGATAAACAAAGAAAAAATGTCAATAGTAATTACATATCAAGAAATTTCCGAGGCACATGCGCAGCTCACGGCACGATATTGTAGTTAATTAATAGTCAACAATATATAGAACCCCAGAGCTTCAAAACTCTGGGGTTTTTGTTTTAAATACAATTAAAAAGCAATCATATGCTATCAAATACAAACAGCAAACTATAGGCTGAAAACATCACAGTGTTTCCAGTCTTTCATCTAAAATTAAAGTTTATGAAATCATGGAAACATTATACAATACACAACCACCCGAAGTAACTACAACTTCAAAAAATAAGAGTAAATACATTCTTCTCGTAGAAAAAATCTACCATGCAGAAAACAAACCTCAAGAAAATAAAGGCACAGTAGAGTCATTTCTATGGAGTTCATTTTCAAAAATGAGCAAAACACGCCATACTTGGAAACGTGCAACATTTAAAGATTTACTTATACTCATGCATACACAAGGGTGTTATAAAATCTTAAGGAGTCCGTTATATATACAAGTACTAGCAAACATAAGTACGTTTGGACTTAAGATAGTACGTCCTATTGAAATGTGGCAACGCCCAAGTTTTGATCCTGAAGAGCAACTGGAAGATGTAATCGACTATTGCTTTGCAAAATATCCTACTCCTGTCTTTTTGATTAGTTCTTTTTATGAATCTTCATTAAGACATCAGCTTTGGTATGTACAGTTAGGTTTTGGTAAAAGTGTTAAATCACTAAGTGGTTTGCCAGATAAATTCACATCAAAAATGATGCACGAGTTTAGAAATACCCCTAGAGGATTTAGTGTGCCAGAAGCGATTGTTCGTGCACAAGCATTAGGATATGGAGCATCACAACAAATGGCTATGGAGCTTACAAGATCAAAATTGCCTCAAATAGAAGGAAACACTTCATTTTGGAGAAGTGTAGTTCAATTTTTTTCAATTCAAAAACAAGTCAATCATTGGGATCTCTATAAAGCATTGGAGTATCTGGAGGCTAGAATTCAAAGAGATAGATATTTTTCTATGAAAGGAAGATCCCTTGAGGCACTTTTAAATCAAGCACAAGAATGGCATCTAGAAATGCAAAAAATGCGTAATAAGGCTAATTACTTATCATGGCTTCCTAGTGGTATCAAAGGGATGCATTTAGAAATTGTAAAAAATGACGCTCCTATTCTATACAGTGCAAAAGAGCTTTTGACTTCTGAAGAGTTATATCAGGAGGGATGTGACATGAATCACTGTGTAGCAGATTATATTGATGATTGTTATGCTAAAAAAACAAGTATTTTCTCACTAAGAAAACAAGAAGGAGATACTATAAAGAAATTAGCAACTGTAGAAATTAATCCATATACACTAGAAGTTTTGCAGGCAGAAGGTAAATGTAATACTCCACTTTCAGAAGAGGCAGCTATGGCATTTAACCATTGGATGCATATACTTGGAAGTAATGAAAAGATAATTGTTTCTCATCAAGAGCAACACGTTGCTCAAGATATGCCGCCGCAAGCTCCTATCGAAAGAAGAGAGGTGGTCCAACATGTAAATTATGGACACGAACCTCCTGCTCCTATTAAAAGTTTCTCAGATATAAATCTAGAAACAAAAGGATGGTGGGTGATTCTATTTTTAATTATTAGAATAATTATAGCGCTTTCTAATCTTTAAAAAGAATACCCCTTTGTGAACTATTAATCAAAGGTGTACATCTTACATATATCCATAAAAAAACGTCCTCTACTCCCCCAAGTATTGGACGTTTTCTATATTCAAAATGACTATAGTGGTGCATATAGTCACATAAGCATTTTTACAAAATCCACGTAAAGCTATTTCCCCTTTTAAACTCTAAACACTAACATACGCTAGCATTCAAATCATTATTTATAAACAATGTCTATAACTCGTGAATAGGATTATAAATAAAGCCTACTATTTTGAATGGTTAATACATTGCAAATATCAAATAGCTTTAGAAGTATCACAAGGGGTAAATGCCCCTTTTTTTATTTATTTCTAGTTATATGAGGGCCTTTGCCCCTAAAAAAGAGTGACTATTTCTCCCTTTTTCTTCTGGATATAGCTCCCAAACTGGGTCACTCTGCCAAAAATCTTTAGTATCTACATCTAAAACCGAGATACTTCCCTTAAAAGCAGCTCCTGTATCTATATTCCAAACATTTGCTTTTTGCAGAGGAACCGTTGCTCCTACTCGTGTTACGGGTGTATGTCCAATATATATTTCTTTAAAAAGCTGTAAACGTTTTGGGTATAGCTTATCTAAGGGTGACAAATCTTCTCTCATTGCACACACCATTTCCCATAAAGTACGATCCCAATAAAATGCGGTACTATGCCATTCATGACTCGGCCCATTGAGATTCTGAAAGCCTGCATGACAGTACATACGATTTTGATCATCTATATAATAATCTTTTAGTCTTTCATAAAAAGGGAGATGTTCATATCGCTCTTCACTTGATAATTTTGCATATGCATCTTTTGTAGTCTGCCCGCCATGTTGTATCCACTTAGCACTCATCTCTTTGCCTTTCAACCATTGATATACTAAATCATCATGATTCCCTCTAATTAAAGTAATTTCCTGATGTAATGACATCTCCGTAAGAAAATCAATAACACCAACACTATCACTCCAGCCATCTACATAATCTCCCAAAAAGACCAGATGATCTTCTTTTGTCACTTCTGCTCTCTTCAACACTTGCTTCAGCGCTAGTAAGCCTCCATGTATATCTCCTACAACTAATGTTCTTCCCATATTAATTATATCTTACTTTACGCAAAATGCGCATTGTCTCTTTATAACGACTATAAATAGCTCCTTTGTATTTTTTAAGAAACGGTTTTACTTCTTCTAATTTATGAATGGCGCCTTCAAAACCATTAAGATAACATATCAAATAGGTGTTAGGCAACTCATACAAATCATTATATTCCCCCTGATTCAGAGTTATTTGACGTTTCATTTTATAAAAAATAACATTGTTATTATTATATATATGATACAATGTACGTTTATCTACTTTTGGAGGATCAAAAATTAATTCCGTGTCAATCGTGTAGGTTCCGCTTTCGCGAAAGCGTATCACTACTTCTTCCAAAGGGTAATATTTAAACTGCTCTTGAACGCCTAAATGCACATACTCTAATATAGAAAACGAATCTTCGTCATAATGTATAGACACCTCATCCAGTGCCGAATAAAATAATCGTACTTGCTCATTAATAAGTTCAATATCTACTCTTGAGTAATAGGTTTCTCCTTTAACTACCTTTTTATGTCCTGCCCAACAAAGCACAAATTGTTCTTTAAACACCTTGTACCGACTCTCCATATCGTTATGACGATGATTTATAAAATCAATCACCCCATCTAATGTCAACTCAATACTATTTTTTGCGTGATTTTCTATGGAAGCAACGATCTCGCTATTTACATCTTCTACATCAGATTTAAAAACCTTAGGCATAGACATACTTCCATCTCTAAAAAAAACAGTTCCGCCCCAGTATTTCCAAATATTCTTTTTTAATGCTGTAAGCTTATCCTGCTCCCTAATAGTAACTAAACCTACCACTCTATCTTCTGGCAAGTGTGGAAAAGGGATATTCTCATATGATATGAGGGGTGGGTTCTCTAAATAGGCGTTAATAAGATTTTGCAACTTACTATCATCAAAGAAAGGAACGCCTATAATTTTATTTTCACCATCATCTACTCCTATAACAATAAAAGAATTGTTTTTGGGATTTGAATTAGAAAGTGCACAAATGTGTTTTAAAAACTTAGCCTTTCCCTCTTTACTTCCAATATCAATCTTACGCTTCTTATCATAAAAGCTATTCTCATCATTATGAGAAAGTAAGTTTTTAATAAGTAGTCGTTTATTAATCAAAATAGGAGAAGGAGTCTTTAGTTCTTATTAATAATTGTACTACTAGCTTGTGCTGTAGACATCACGACAAGGTCTGCAATATTTACATGATAAGGTCTTGATACTACAAAATAGATAATGTCTGCAATATCTTCTGGTTTTAACACATCAAAACCTTGATATACTTTATCTGCTCGTTCTGTATCTCCTTTAAAACGCACCTCACTAAATTCTGTATGGACCATTCCTGGATTGACCGCTCCTACTTTAATATTATGTTTATTAAGATCTATGCGCATTCCCTGATTGATAGCATCTACTGCATGTTTACTAGCACAGTATACATTTCCGTTGGGGTATACTTCTTTCCCTGCTGTAGATCCTATATTAATAATGTGCCCTTCTTTTCTATCTGTCATTTGTGGGATAATGGCTTTACTCACATATAATAATCCCTTTACATTTATATCTAACATCGCATCCCAATCATCGGTATTCCCCGTTTGAATAGGGTCAAGACCATGAGCATTTCCAGCATTATTAATCAAAATATCTATGCGCTTAAAGTCATCAGGTAATCCAGCTATTGCTTGTACTACTTTTTCTTTATCACGCACATCAAAATTTAATGTATGTACTTTTACCTGACTTTGAAAAGCTTGTTGCAATTCATCAAGACGTTCTTGTCTTCTTCCGCAAAGAATTAAGTTAATCCCTTCTTTAGCAAACCGTTCTGCCGTTGCTTTTCCGATACCACTGGTGGTCCCTGTTATTAATGCTGTCTTCATATATATGCCCGCAAAGACGGGTATCTTTTAGTATTCAAACTAATTTTAACTAATTTTTTCTGTGGTAGTTAGATAATTACGGCACTTTATGTCCTTGACTTTCTATCAATAATGCAAACCAGTCTTGTAACTCAAGTGTAATGCTTACTGCTTTTACAGCGTTAGTAATACGCTCTTTATTGGTTGTCCCAATTACTGGATGTACTCCAGATGGATGTTGCATAATCCATGCAAGTAACAATTGATCTTCTGTTGCATTGTATTTTTCTGTCAATGTACCTAATAAAGTTTTGATACGCTGTGTTTGTGGTGTCTCTTCTCTAAATACACTTCCTAAAGGACTCCAGCTCATGGGTACAATACCTTTGGTTTGCATATGATCTAACGTTCCATCATGCATTGCCGTATGTTGCGTCAAGCTAAATTCAATTTGATTTACAGAAATAGGAGATTTTGTGCTAATCAAATCTATTTGAGAAGGTGTAAAATTAGACACCCCAAAGTCAAGTATTTTACCAGAAGCTTTTAATTGTTCAATGGCTTTTTGAACTTCATCAGATTGCATTAAAGGACTTGGGCGATGCAATAATAAGAGATCTAAATACTCTGTTTGTAATAATTGAAGTGACCTTTCTGCACTCCAAATAATATATTTTGCTGTATACTCATAATGCTTTACACGATTTTCTGGTCGTGCATTTCCGGTATATTGAATACCACATTTTGAAATTAATTGAATAGTAGATCGGTCTATATTCGCTTTCGCGAAAGCGGTTCCAAAATCCTCTTCTGTGCTGTAATCGCCATAGATGTCGGCGTGATCAAACGTAGTGATGCCCTGTGATATACAGTGATTCATCAGATCAATCATTTGAGTGTCATTGAGTTGTTTCCCCCAAGCACCCCAGGTCATACATCCCTGAATTATTTTTGAAAATTTTTTATTCATTTTATATTTTGCGTTCTCATTAAAAATACGGGTTACCAAGATAGAAAAATACGTGTGAAGCCCTTTATTTAATAGAATTTTTAACCAATTGTTAACAAGAAGTTTGGGAATAAAACCCCACTTTGCAATGTTTTAAAATCCCACTAAATTTAATTTTAAAGTATGGAAGAAAATATGACGACGATAGATATAAGCGCTATCAACGAAAAGATAGAAAAAGAAAGTGCTTTTATAGATATCTTGACCATGGAGATGAATAAGGTGATTGTAGGTCAAAAACACATGATAGAACGGTTACTTATTGGGCTTCTGGGTCGTGGCCACATCTTACTAGAAGGTGTTCCTGGTCTAGCAAAAACACTTGCTATTAATACACTTGCTCAAGCAGTACACGGTTCTTTTAGTCGTATACAATTTACTCCTGATTTACTTCCTGCCGATGTAGTAGGTACCATGATATATAATATGAAAGTCAATGACTTTAGTATTAAGAAAGGTCCCATCTTTGCCAACTTTGTACTTGCCGATGAGATTAACCGTGCTCCTGCAAAAGTGCAATCTGCACTCTTGGAAGCTATGCAAGAAAAGCAAGTAACTATAGGTGATGAGACGTTTATATTAGACAAGCCATTTTTAGTAATGGCAACTCAAAACCCAGTAGAACAAGAAGGAACATATCCATTACCTGAAGCGCAGGTAGACCGTTTTATGCTTAAAACAGTGATTGATTATCCTAAAATACAAGATGAGCAAATGATTATTCGTCAAAATCTAAAAGGTGGTTTTGAAAAAGTAAATGCTGTCGTTTCTGTAGAACAAATACTTCGTGCGCAAGAAGCAGTAAAGGAAGTATATATGGATGAGAAAATCGAAAAATATATTCTAGATATCATCTTTGCTACACGTTATCCAGAAAATTACAAATTGGCAGATCTAAAACCACTTATCAATTTTGGAGCTTCTCCTCGTGGAAGTATTAACCTTGCTACTGCAGCAAAATGTTATGCTTTTATAAAACGTCGCGGATATGTTATTCCTGAAGATGTAAGAGCTGTTGTACATGATATTTTACGTCATCGTATTGGTATTACGTATGAAGCAGAAGCAGAAAACATTACTTCTGTAGATATCATTAACAAGATTGTAAACCAAATTGAAGTACCATAGGATTTAAGATCAACGAATGTTGATTGCTGATTTAAAAATTGGCAATCGTAAATCGTAAATCAACAATCTAAAATCAATAATGGATACAAAGGAATTACTTAAAAAAGTACGTAAGATCGAGATCAAGACACGACGCCTGTCTGATCATATTTTTGGAGGAGAGTATCACTCTACTTTCAAAGGTCGAGGTATGACTTTTAGTGAAGTAAGGCAATATCAGTTTGGAGATGATGTGCGTAATATCGATTGGAATGTTACGGCTCGTTATAACGAACCTTTTGTCAAAGTTTTTGAAGAAGAGCGAGAGCTTACCATGATGCTTGTAGCCGATGTAAGTGGTTCTGAGTTTTTTGGAACAGATAAACAATTTAAAAATGAAATTGTAACTGAAGTAGCCGCTACATTAGCATTTAGTGCGATGCAAAATAATGATAAGATAGGACTGATCTTATTTACTGATGAAATAGAACTATTTATTCCACCTAAAAAAGGAAAATCGCACGTACTGCGAATTATACGCGAACTTTTAGAGTTTAAGCCAAAGTCTAAAAAAACAGACATTGCCCAAGCTATTAAGTTCTTAAGTAGTGTCATGAAGAAAAAAGCAATTACGTTTATCCTTTCTGATTTTATTGCCGACGGGTATGAACAAACACTCAAAATTGCAGGTAATAAACATGATATTACAGGGATTCGTATTTATGACCAACGCGAAGAAGTCATTCCTAGTTTAGGGATGGTACAAATGGAAGATGAAGAAACTGGAGAATTGATGCTCATAAATACTTCTTCAAAAAAAGTACGAAGAAATTATGAAGCGTATTATAAAGAACGTGTTTCTTATTATGAAGAAAGTTTTAGAAGAAGCGGTTCGGGTGTTATAAATGTTCGTACTGACGAGAGTTATGTAAAAAAATTATTAGGTTATTTTAAACGAAGAGGATAATAAAAAAGGAGATGACATACCCCCATAATAACATATCAAGAACAAAAAACACAACCTATGCATATGGCATGGCTGTACTTTTTATTCTTTTCTCTTTTTTATCAGTAAGCGCTCAAGTGGAGCCTACTGTAAAATCAAAGATTGACACTACCAAAATTCGTCTTGGTGAACAAATTAACTATACCGTAATTGTAGAAGCAGATCAACTTGCCAATGTTATTTTTCCAGAAGGACAAACATTCTCTCCTTTAGAAATGATTGAGAGTTATAAAGTAGATACTTCTTTCGCGGAAGCGAAAATGACATTAATTAAAAAATATGGTCTTACGCAATTTGATAGCGGATCCTATAAAATTCCAAGACAACGTATCATTATAGGCGATCGTACTATACAAACAGACTCTTTTCAAGTAGATGTTGCCAATGTAAAGTTAGATACTTTAACACAAGGTCTATATGATATCAAACCTGCTATAGAACTTCCTACAGATTATAGTAAGTTTTGGAAATATCTCTTATGGATACTTCCTATTTTAATTGCTATAGCTTTATTTTTATTTTGGTTATTACGCAGGCACAAAAAACGCATTGAAGCAGAAAAATACATTCCACCTTTTGAACAAGCATTAGCTTCTTTACGCCAACTTGACCAAACAGATTTTATCGTTTCTGCAAAGTATAAAGAATACTACTCTACTCTTACAGATACTCTACGTCGCTATTATGAAGAAAAAGTATACGACAGGGCACTAGAAAGTACTACAGATGAGCTTATAGCAAGATTAGAAGCAGAAAAAGATAGTGGTCACATTGATTTCAATCCAGAAACAATACAACAACTTAAAGATATTTTTAAACGTGCAGATCTAGTTAAGTTTGCGCGTATTAATCCCCCTTCCGGGAAAGCAGAAGCAGACCGCCATGCAATAGAGCAAATTGTAAAAGAAACCAAAGAAGCACTTCCTGAGCCAACGATAGAAGAGCTCATGAAAGATCAAGATTTTCGGGAAGCGATGGAACGCAGACGCACTCGTAAATTATGGCTTACGGGAGTTTCAGGTGTCTTGGGAATTTTATTAATAGCACTTATTGCAGGAATTGTGATAAAAGGATATGATGAGGTTAAAGATTATCTCTTAGGGAATCAAACAAGAGAATTAGCAGAAGGTAATTGGATCACAAGTGAATATGGCTATCCAAGTGTTGTAATAAGCACACCTAAAGTATTAGAAAGACTAGAAACCCCAATTCCAGATGATCTTAAGGATAAAATGCAAGCTAATGCTTTTGGTTGGCAAACAGATCCTCCAGCCATTAGTGTTGCTGTAATTCAAATAATTCTTCCTAAAGGCACAGAACCTCCTATAAAAGAAATTATAGACGGACAAGTTGCCAAATTAGAAGAGAAAGGATTTGTAGCAGATATTGTAAAACAAGAAGAGTTTAAAACCCCTAATGGAGCAGAAGGTATTAAAACGTTTGGTACTGGAAAATTTATGATTGATAAAGAAAAAAATATTTCTATATCTGGAGAATATGCAATGTTAAATTTTGTAGCAGAAAATATTATTCAACAAGTGATCATTACTTGGGACAAAGACGATACTTACAGTTCCGAAATAGCAGAACGTATTATCAATAGTGTTGAACTTCAAAAAGCCGAAACAAAATAATGTTTGATAATATTGAGTTTTCTAATCCGCAGTTTTTCTGGTTGTTTTTAGCATTACCAGTAGCCATTGCTTGGTATATATGGAAGCGTAAAAAACAAACTCCATCGGTAAAGCTTTCAACCATAAAAGGTTTTAAAGTAACAAATAGCATTTTACCTAAACTACGCCCTTTCTTGTTTTTATTAAGATTGCTTGCGATAGCTGCTCTTATTACAGCAATGGCACGGCCTCAAACAAAGGATGTTTCTACCCGTACTAAAAGTACAAAAGGTATTGATATTATTATTGCCATAGATGTCTCTGCAAGTATGCTTGCAAAAGATTTACGCCCTAATCGCCTGGAAGCTTTAAAACTAGTCGCTGCAGATTTTATTAAAGGTAGACCTAACGATCGTATCGGACTTGTAGAGTATGCAGGAGAAAGTTATACAAAAACACCTATCACAAGTGATAAGAGTATTGTGTTAAGCTCCCTTAACAGTATACGATATAATAATATTATAGAAGGTGGTACGGCTATAGGAATGGGACTATCTACTTCTGTAAATAGGTTAAAAGATAGTAAGGCCCTAAGTAAAGTGATTATTTTAATGACAGATGGGGTTAATAATGCTGGTTTTATAGATCCTAAAATAGCTAGTGAGCTCGCTTTAGAATTTGGTATTAAAACCTACACCATTGGTGTAGGAACTAATGGAACGGCACGATCACCCGTTGGAATAAATAACAATGGATCTTTTGTATATGACAATGTCCCTGTAGAGATAGACGAAGATTTATTAAAAGAAATTGCAGAAGTTACAGGAGGAAAATACTTCCGAGCAACAAATAATGAAAAATTAAAAGAAATTTACGACGAAATAGATAAACTAGAAAAAACAGAAGTAGAAGAGTTCAAGTACACCAATTTTGAAGAAAAGTACCGCCCTCTTATTCTATTAGCTGGCATCTTATTGCTACTAGAATTACTACTTAAGTTTACGGTGTTTAGAAGTTTTGTTTAATAAAAATAAATACGCTTTCGCGAAAGCAAAAAAAACGATGAAACATGTACTGCTCATATTCATAATAGTGACTTTTAATAGCACATTTGCCCAATCACCTAAAGTTTTAGTAAAAACAAATAGTGAAGGGAATGTATCTGAAGGATCTATAGAATCTTTAATACAAGCCATTCGGGAAGGAAATGACATACGTGTTGGTTGGTCATTAGATTTTGATAAAGATGGAAAACCTGATGTAGAACATCTAATAGACGCAAAATTTCTAACAATATTAAACGGTCATGTTTTCAATCAGATTGATCCTATTTATGCTCAAGCACCTAACGCAAAGATTCCTCAAATACAAATAGGGAATAATAATATAAAGTGGATGGCAATCATAGGAACCAATGGCGTTCTAATGAGTCGTTTTATAATACCAGATATAGAAGATCAAAAAAATGAAGATTATAAAAAACAACTAGAAATGATGTCTAAAGTATCAGAAGATATTGTGGAAACAAGTTGGTATTTAAAATCATAATAAAAAATAAATACGCTTTCGGCATAGTCAAAGTTGATATTGAACCTGTCGAAGTACGAAAGCACCTATAACAATGTATCTATTAGAAGAAAAAATATGGTTTTGGTTATTACTGGCAATCCCAGCAATAATCTTATTATTCTTAGGCGTTCTTTTCTGGCAACGTACTGCACAAAAACGCTTTGCAGATAGTGCTTTGCTAAAAAAATTAAGCCCAGAACGTTCCCTATTTAAACCAGCGCTCAAAATCCTCGTAATAAGTCTTTCTATTTTTTTCCTAGTTGTTGCTTTAGTAAACCCTAAAATGGGAACAAAACTAGAAACTGTAAAACGAGAAGGAGTAGATGTTGTATTTGCTATTGATGTTTCAAAAAGTATGCTGGCAGAAGATATTGCTCCCAATCGTATGGAGAAATCCAAACAGTTAGTTACTCAAATTATCAATAATCTAGGAAGTGACCGTATAGGGATTATTGCCTATGCAGGAAGTGCTTATCCTCAATTGCCTATTACTACAGATTACAGTAGTGCAAAATTGTTTTTGAGTCAGATGAATACTAATATGCTTTCCAGTCAAGGAACTGCAATTAGTGAAGCCATAGAACTTGCAAAGACCTATTATAATGATGAAGAGCAAACAAATAGAGTACTCTTTATTGTTTCTGATGGAGAAGATCATGTAGGAGAATCATCAAATATTGCAGAACAAGCGAATCAGGAAGGAATTCGCATTTTCACAATAGGAGTAGGCGAAACTACAGGAGGTCCTATCCCTCTAAAACGTAATGGTGTTATCCAATCTTATAAGAAAAATCAAAACGGAGAAACGGTTATCACAAAACTGGACGAACAAACCCTACAAGATATTGCTTCAGAAGCCAATGGAGAATATATTTATGGGAAAAACACCGCAGATGTTACTGAGAAAGTAAAAGAAATTCTTAACGGAATGAACAAAAAAGAATTTGAAGCAAAACAGTTTGCAGATTTTAAAGATCAATTCCAATGGTTTTTAGGAGCTGGGTTATTACTTCTTTTTTTAGATATCTTTTTACTAGATCGCAAAACGAGTTGGCTAAAAAAATTAAATTTATTTAATGAAAATTAAAAGAACGTCATGAAACACCTTCTTTACATATATTTTATAAGCTTTTCTTTGACAGTAATTGCTCAGAATAAGAACAAGAAGCAAGCTCCTATAAATCCGTATGCAGATACGGCAAGAGAACTTGTGCTAGATGGCAATGAGCATCTTACTGACAACGCTTTCGCGAAAGCGGAAGTAGCCTATAGAGAAGCTATCGCATTAGACCCTTCTAGTGTTCCTGCAAAATACAATGCTGGAAATAATTACTACCGTAATGAAAAATACGAAGAGAGTACTGCTTCTTTAGTAAAAGCAACGGGAGTAGCCCAAACCAAAAAAGAAAAACACAAAGCCTACCATAACTTAGGAAATGCATTATACCAACAAGAAAATTGGGAAGGTGCCGTAGAAGCGTATAAAAATGCATTACGTAATGATCCTACAGATGAAGAAACACGTTATAACCTTATGTTAGCCAAAAAAGAAAAAGATAAAAATGGCGGCGGTGGCGGTGGCGGTGACGATGAAAACGAAAATCAAGATAAAGATCAGAATCAAGATAAAGATAAAAACGAAAAAGATAAAGACGGAGAAGGAGACGAGAAAGAAAGTGACGACGGCGAAAAGAAAGAAACTGATGATGAAGGAGAAGAAAAAGAAGATAAAGGAGAACAGAAAGAAGATGAAAATGGAAAGCCTGAGGATAAAGAAAAAGAAGAATCTAGCGACAAAGGAGAAGAAAAGAAAGAGAAACCTAAACAACAAGCTCCTCAGCCTGGTCAATTATCACCTCAACAAGTACGAAGTCTCTTAGAGGCGATGCGTAATGAAGAGCAAAAGACGCAAGAAAAAATAAATGCCAAAAAGCAAAAAGGAGCAAAAGTAAAAACCGAGAAAGATTGGTAAATTCGTAAACATTTATATGAAACTAAAACTGTACATATTCTCTATCATATTGTTATCTATAGCAACGGTATCTGCACAGGATGTGTCCTTTAATGCCAAAGTAAATAAGAAAAAACTAGGTGTTAATGAACGATTACGTATTGATTTTGAGGTAAATCAGGATGGAGATAATTTTAAAAGACCTGATTTTAAAGGATTCACTGTGTATTCAGGCCCCAATCAAGCGGTGAGCAGAAGTTGGGTAAATGGCAAAGGAACCTATTCTAAAACCTTTAGCTATATTCTCATTCCTACAAAAAGAGGGAAATTTACCATAGGACAAGCAGAGATTACGATTAAAGGAGAGGTGTATAAGTCTCCTCCTCTAGAAGTAACAGTAACTGCTGCTGTAGATAAACCAAAAGACGGAAATGATGCTGCATACATAGCTTCAGAAAAGATTCACCTTGTTGCAGAAGTCTCTAAAAACAATCCATATCTCAATCAAGCATTTACTGTTGTTTATAAATTATATGTATCACCAGAAACAAGTGTAAGTAACTGGAGAGAAATAGATTCTCCAAAATTTGCCGATTTCTGGAGTCAAAATATAGACGAAAAACAATTTAAAATATACGAAGGAGAATATCAAGGCGAACCTTATAGATATGTGATTTTAAGACGTACTGTACTATATCCTCAAAAAACAGGAAAACTCAATATTGAGCCCTTAAGCCTAAGCGTATCTGTTGCAGTACCCACAAACAGACGTGATCTTTTTGGACGTTTTTTAACCCAAAACGCAAACATTACAGTAGCTGCAAAAAACAGAACTGTTGATGTAAAACCACTCCCGTTAGACGGAAGGCCTGATGACTTTACAGGAGCTGTTGGAGAGTTTGACTTTACTGTAAAAACAGATAAAAACTCACTTGATGCATCTGAAGCTTTTCAATTAAGTGTTGAAGCAAAAGGTAATGGGAATTTAAAACTCTTTAATCTTCCAAAACCTAATTTACCAAGTAAATTAGAAGTATATGAACCAGAAAATGCAGATAGAGTACGTACTAATTTAAGCGGAATGAGCGGTCTTAAAAGAAGTACATATACAGTAGTTCCTGCTTATAAAGGAAAATACCCTATTCCGCCTATATCATTTAGTTACTTCAATCCAAAAACAGAGCGTTATGAACGTAAAACTTCTGATGAGATTGTTGTTGAAGTAATGAACGGTCCTGTAGACTCAAATGCAGATGCAAACACCTCTGCCACTACTAGTGGAACAAATAAGCAACAAGTAATTGCTGCCGACAAGCAATTTGCCTATATAAAATCTACTCCTAATCTTCAATCTATAACAAAAAAGCAATTCTTTAAATCTGGGCTATTCTGGACCTTATTAGGAGCGCCTTTTTTATTGATTCCTATCGCGATGTTTGTTCGTAAAAAACGACAAGCCTATACAAGTGATGTGCAAGGAAATCGTATTAGAAAAGCAGATAAGCTTGCACGTAAGTTCTTGAGTGAAGCTAAAAAGAATTTAGGAAGTCAAAAAGAATTTTACATTGCTATGGAACGCGCACTTCATAACTATTTAAAAGCAAAACTCAATATCCAAACTAGTGAGATGAGTAAAGATCGTATTACACGATTGCTTAAAGAGCGCGAAGTAGATACTTCTAACACTATTGAATTTATCGGACTTTTAGAAAGTTGTGAGTTTGCTAGATATACACCTTCTAGTAATGTAGCGATGCAACAAGATTATGAGAAGGCAGTACGCGTAATATCAACCATGGATAAACAGTTATAAGATGACAAAAATTTCAAAATTCCTTCTTGTTGTCGTAGCTTTTCTTTTAAGTTGCACAACCTATGCGCAACAAACAGACTTACTGTTTAAAGCTGGTAATGATCACTATGCACAAGGAAGATTTCAAGAAGCAATAGACGCTTACAAAAGAATATTAGATCAAAAAGTAGAATCTGCTGCTCTTTATTATAATCTTGCAAATGCACATTATAAATTAAATAATGTAGCACCCACCGTATATTATTATGAAAAGGCATTACAACTTGCGCCAGGAGATCCAGATATACGTAATAATGCAGCTTTTGCAGAAAACATGAAAATAGATGCAATAGAGCCTCTTCCAGAAAATACACTTCAGGAATGGACCAATAGTGTTATTAGTCTCTTTACAATAGATGGATGGGCAAAAGCCGCGGTACTATGCGTTATTCTTTTTATCCTCTTTTTCTTAGGGTATTATTTCTCATATACAACTATCAAAAAACGTGCATTTTTTATTTCATCTTTAGTCGTATTTATCATAGCTATTATGAGCGTTAGTTTTGCTTATACCGCTTTCGCGAAAGCGCAACAAGATAATCCTGCTATTGTTTTTACTCCTGAAGTAGAAGTAAAAAGCGAACCCAACTTATCTAGCACCTTAGCTTTTACTTTACATGAAGGGACTAAAGTTTTTGTGCTAGAAGAAGTAAATGAATGGAATCGCATCAAACTCATAGACGGTAAAACTGGCTGGATCCCAACTGGAGACATCAAACTATTAAATAATTTTTAAATCTCTGTAACTTAATTTACCATAAATTTATTTAACTTAGTTTTTTTGAAAAGTATCGCTATCATATCATTATCATTTATGTTGTCCCTTTCTATTTTAGGGCCTTCTTTTTTGATGCTTATTGATGGTCACTGTGATATAGAAATTGCATTAGATTTAGGGGAAGAAGAAAACAAAAAGGATACAAAGAAAGAACTTGATGAAAAAGACGCTTTTTTTCAATTATATACAACACCTATAATTGCTAAAAAATGTCATCAAATTTCTCTAAATAATCATATACTACATCAGTATAGAAGTCATATAGTTGATGTACAGTCTCCACCTCCAAAATATTTTATCTAGGTATTAAGCTGTATTCATACTTTGATAGGAAAAGAAGTACCATTCATTATTTTCTATCTTAGCAACATACCCATTATTATTTTAAACTAAACAGCTATGTGTTTTTTTAACCATAGCATTATATGTATTTATCATGTTCAAATATTTAAAGAACGATCTACCTGCTAGTATCGTTGTATTTTTTGTAGCACTTCCCTTATGTCTAGGGATTGCGCTTGCCAGTGGCGCACCTCTTTTTTCAGGGCTTATTGCTGGAATTATTGGAGGTATTGTAGTAGGAGCCATAAGTGGTTCTCAAATAGGGGTTAGTGGTCCTGCTGCTGGACTTGCCGCTATTGTATTTGCTGCTATTGATCAATTAGGGTTTCAAATTTTTCTGTCTGCTGTCGTAATAGGAGGTGTTATTCAAGTACTTTTTGGTATAGCACGATTAGGAATTATAGGATATTATTTTCCTAGTTCTGTAATACGAGGAATGCTCACAGGTATTGGAATCATTATTATATTAAAACAAATACCTCACTTCCTTGGTGATGATGATGATCCAGAAGGAGATTTTGCATTTTTTCAAATAGATGGAGAAAACACTTTTACTGAAATTATAAATGCTATTGGAGATCCTAGTCTTGGACCTACTTTAGTAGGTTTAATTTCATTAGCAATACTCATACTATGGAGTAATGTTTTAGCTAAAAAATCTAAAATATTTCAATTAGTTCAAGGACCATTAGTTGTAGTTGTTATAGGTATTGTTTACCATTTATTAACTCAAGGAACTGATTTTGGGATTTCTCAGCAACATTTGGTTTCTCTAAGTGAAGATAGAAATACTGATAATTTATTAACACAGTTCGTAACACCTGACTGGAGTCAAGCATTTACTACTCCTGTTCTTATTACGGCTTTTACAATTGCATTGGTGGCGAGTTTAGAAACCTTACTGTGTGTAGAAGCGACTGACAAGCTAGATCCAGACAAACGAGTAACTCCTACAAATCGTGAGTTATTAGCACAAGGAGCTGGAAATATTATTTCAGGATTTATAGGAGGATTGCCAATTACTCAGGTAATTGTACGTTCATCTGCCAATATTCAATCGGGTGGAAAGACAAAATCGTCAGCTATTATTCATGGATTTCTATTAATTGCATCTGTAGCAGCTATACCTTTTTTATTACAAATGATTCCGCTCTCTGTTCTAGCTGCGGTACTATTTATTGTAGGATATAAATTAGCAAAGCCTTCAACTTTTAAAGCTATGTATGATGGAGGTTGGACACAGTTTGTTCCTTTTATAGTTACTGTATTAGGTATTGTTCTTACAGATTTACTAAAGGGACTAGCCCTAGGATTAATTGTGGGGGTTGTTATTGTGCTCTATAAGAGTTATAAAAATTCACATTTCTTACATAAAGAAAATGATGATCCTACAGATGGAAAAGTAAAAATGACACTTGCAGAAGAAGTAACTTTTTTTAATAAAGGTTCTATCTTAAAAGAATTAGATGCATTGCCTGAAAATTCATTCTTAGAGCTTGATGTCAGAAAAACACGTTATTTAGATCCAGATATTGTTGAAATACTTGAAGATTTTGCTCATAAAGCAAAACAACGTAACATAGATATCAAACTCGTTTCAGAACGTGGGATTGTAGAAAACCCACCTAGTTACATTGAATTTTTTAAACTTAGACCTAAAACATCATAACTATGAAAGCATTAAATAAAGATACACAAGCAGCAATTACGCCTTCAGATTCATTACAAAGATTAAAAGAAGGTAATACAAGGTTTACTTCAACTTCTCCGGCGCAACGCGATCTACTACAGCAAGTAAGTGATACTTCTGGTGGTCAGTGGCCTCATGCAGTTGTTTTAAGTTGTATAGATTCTCGTGTTCCAGTAGAAACTATTTTTGATCAAGGGATTGGAGATGTTTTTAGTGCAAGAGTTGCGGGTAATGTAGTAAGTCCTGATATTACAGCAAGTATCGAATATGGATGTAAAGTTGCTGGATCAAGAACAGTTGTTGTACTTGGTCACACCGGTTGTGGAGCTGTAAAAACAGCCATCCAAGATGCTAATTCAGCAAGCCCTTTACAATTAGGAAGCATTAGATCATTACTTGATGGGATAAAACCTTCTGTACATGCGGTACAAACACCAGATAAAATTAGTGAACGCACGTATGAGAATAAAGAGTTTTTTGATGCTGTTGTCTATAAAAACGTTGCTCTTACTATAGAAAATCTTAGAAATGATTCTCCAGTATTAAAAGAAATGGAAGATAATAAAGAGATAAAAATCGTAGGTGCTGTATATAGCGTAAGCGATGGAAAAGTAACTTTTATGGACTAATCACATAAAATGTAGTATTTTTAAAAGGCTGATTTTTTAAAATTAAAATAATCAGCCTTTTATTTTTTTATCTAATTAACCATAATCAGTAATTCAGTGAAAGATTTTTTTAAACATTTAAAAGGAGATGCCTTTGGAGGTATCACAGCAGGTATTGTTGCATTGCCTTTAGCACTAGCTTTTGGGGTATCTTCTGGTTTAGGGCCTAGTGCTGGACTCTACGGTGCGATATTTATTGCTTTTTTTGCAGCACTTTTTGGAGGTACTTCTACACAAATATCTGGACCTACAGCTCCTATGACTGCTGTAAGTATGGTCGTAATAGCAAGTATCGTTTCTACTAATGATGGAGACGCCTCTAAAGCATTACCGATTATACTAACAGTTTTTCTATTAGCAGGACTCATACAGATAGGATTAGGTCTCTTAGGAATTGGGAAATATATTAAATACATCCCCTACCCCGTTGTATCAGGTTTTATGACTGCTATTGGGGTCATGATTATCATTACACAAATCTTACCTGCATTAGGGTATTATCCTAAAGAAGACACTACCTATGTAGACACTTTTAAAGCTCAGGCAAACGAAGTTATTCTAGAGAATACATTAAAAGAAGAAAAAGGAGAAGATTTCCTTGTGCTAAATGATTTTAAAGAAACTACTAAAGCAGGCGAAGCTATTACGCAAGATCAAATCAATACAGAAGCCGAAACATTGGCTGCTTCAAATGCATCTGGGGTTGTAGGTGCTGTAAAACTTTTGCCTAGAGCTATAAAAAACATGAACAATCCGGAAAAAAATAGTTATCTGGAACTCATTCTAGCATTAGCAACTATTTTAATTATTTACGGTTTTAAAAGAATTACCAAAGCTATTCCTAGCACCTTGGTCGCATTAGTCGTAGTTTCTGGCATTGCATATTTTGCAAAACTAGAGTATCGCTCTATTCAGGAAATCCCTTTTGGGTTTCCTTTACCAAATACCGAGATCTTTACCAGTTTTAGTCTAAGTGCCATTACGCCTTATATACTAGCCTCTGTATCTTTGGCTTTTTTAGGAACTATAGATTCGCTACTTACTTCTGTGATTGCAGATAATATGACCAAAACCAAACACAAACCCAATAAAGAACTCGTTGGTCAAGGAATTGGAAATGCTATAGCCTCTATCTTTGGAGGAATTCCTGGAGCTGGAGCAACCATACGTACTGTTGTTAATATTAATGCCGGAGGTAAAACAAAACTTTCGGGTATGATTGCCGCTGTCCTTTTATTAGTGGTTTTATTAGCATTAGGTCCTGTAGCTTCAAAAATTCCAGCTGCCGTTCTTGCTGGTATCTTACTAACAGTTGGTATTGGTGTTATGGATTATAAAGGATTAAAAGCTATACCTGATCTTCCAAAAGATATTAAACTATTAGGTGGTATAAAACTAAGCTCTGAAGTGCTTATCATGCTTATTGTTTTAATTCTATCTGTATTTTGGAATTTGATTAATGCCGTAGGTGTTGGGCTTATTCTCTCTTCATTAATGTTTATGAAAAAAATGGGAGATTTTACTGCAAGACAATCTAAAGTGCTAAATTATATAGATACTCAAGAAAATGAAATCTTATGGAGTGATGAAGCTTCATTCCCAGAAAGTTTAAAAGAAGAAATCTTTATAAAACACTTAAGTGGCCCTTTATTTTTCGGTTATACTAATGAGTTTCAAGAGTTATCACAACAAATACCGGATACTGCATCTCACGTGATTTTACGTATGGACAAAGTACCTTATATGGATCAATCGGGTGTATATGCCGTAGAAGACACGGTGCTGGCATTACAGCTACGCGGCATTAGTGTTTATATTGTTGGGGTTCAAAAACAACCGTTGTTTATGATGGAACGTATTGACATTATCCCAGATTTAGTTCCAAAGGAATGTATTTTTAAAACATTTGATGAGTGTATGAATTACTTAAAGACTTTTGTGAAAAATACGAATTAGTCCTTATACGCTTTAACGCTTCGCTCTCCCTTAGGTCGTGAATCTCAAAAATTCGATTTCGCGAAAGCGTACTCAGCAAAACTTAAAAGGGGAATCTATTCAGATTCCTCTTCTTTTTTATCTGGATTGTATATATTCTCTTCTTTCGCTTTGGCTAAAATAGAAGGAAGGATAAGTGGTGCAACTGATTTTACAGGGTTAAAAAGAACAGATTCTTCCATAGCTTCTTCACTTACAAAACCAATACGATCATTTGCGGCATTTAAAAACATAATCACGACACTCAATAAAAAAGCAAATTTGAGTACTGAAAAAACAGCTCCTGCAATTTTATTAACGATACCAAGCATGGCAAAATCTGCAATTTTAGTAAGGAGTTTCCCAGCCATAGAAATCGCTACCACAATAATAATAAAGGTGATAGCAAAAGCCGTAAGATTAATTACTTGCTCGCTCCAAGAGGTTTTTTCTGCAAGCCAATCTCCCA
This sequence comes from Dokdonia pacifica, assembly GCF_900188275.1. GTDB lineage: Bacteria > Bacteroidota > Bacteroidia > Flavobacteriales > Flavobacteriaceae > Dokdonia > Dokdonia pacifica. The sequence continues at coordinate 1,282,901 of NZ_FZNY01000001.1, read as the reverse complement.
CAAAATGGGAAAAATAAATAGCTCCAAAGATTCCTGCAATAAGCCCTACCAAAGATGCCAATTCTACAAATAAGCCTTTTTTATACCCTTGTATAGCCCCCAAAATGAGAATAATCCCAAAAACAATATCGATCGTATTCATAGCATAAATATAGTAATTTAACCTATGTAAAGTTATCTTTGCGATTATCTATGGCAAGAGACGAACAATTAAAAGAACGATGGGAAACTGTTGTAAGTCTACTTTCAGAACGTTTTGCTGAAGGAGACACATTAGATCTTGATAGTATTATATACTTAATAGGCATTCAAGAATTAGGACAACTAGGAACTACCTTTAAAAAAGACGATAAGGTCAATCTTATGCATATTGCAATATGTAGACTACTTGAGCCTTTTGGGTATTATCAATTTGATTTTGAAGATCCTGATGGGTGGCCGCATTATAAAGTTATAGAACCATTACCTCCCTTAAAAGCGGGCGAGCAACAAATTTTAATGAAAGAAGCTATTGTCCAATATTTTATTGAGAAAGAATTGATTTCATAAAATACGATGGGCTTAGATTATACAGATGGTTGTGTAAATTTTAGAGATGTAGGTGTTTTTATACATCTAATTTCTGGAAATAAATTACTTCCCGAACAACGTATTTATAGAGGAGGCAGTATTGATTATGTAACAACACATAAAGAAATTGACCACGTAAAATCGGTTATTAATCTTAGAAATGGTCCAGATCCTGATGAATTTGATATAGATTATCTACACTTCCCTATGTCAAACAAAATTGAAAAATACGATACCACACAAAAAGAAGTTCGCGTTTGGCTGAATAAAATTATAGGTGCTTTCGAAAACCCAAATCTAAGATTTCCTGTATTAATACATTGTCTTTCAGGAAAAGATCGAACAGGTATTGTCATAGCTGCCATATTGCTCATTTTAGGAATCGATAAAAAAATAATTATAGAAGAATATTTATTAAGTGATGGAGATGTAAATGAAGAGCTTATCTCAATGTCTATAGAAGGAATGAAAAATATAGATGAATATTTTAATAGAGTAGATCTTGTAAAAGTTAAAGAACAACTACTTAAAAAGTAATACACTAAAACACACTATTATTTATTGGAATTTATTTCTACTTGAGGGACTTTATTCTATAGAGAGAGAAGAATAAACAAGTTCTTAGAAATAAAGGTGCATTTTAGTATATAATCTACTCCTTATTTACCAAGGAATACACTCTCCATTTAAACATGATCCTGGGCAATGTTTTCCGCCTCTGTAGCAGTTTGATCCATTTGGCCCGCTACATGGATAAGGTACATAACCTCCGCTTACTGCTTTTTGATCATTTGAACTAATCTCCTTAGCTCCTTTAAATTCTAACATTTTTTTTAACATAATATAAATTTTTGATTCCTTATAAAGATAGTCAAAAAAGGTGTTGGACATTGTTAATTTTATTTTTTAACTATTTGTTTTTCAGACATAAACAACACTTTTAATTCTTTCAAAAAGAAACTTATTTGTAATAAAAATATCGACTACTTAAAGAAAGATTCCTATTTTTATTTATAATCATTTACTAAAAAGTATTATTCTTTAGATATCAACCACAAATACACCTTTTTTACTAAATTTGCACCTCCCGATTTTTAAAGGGATAAAATGAGGAATTATGTTAGATAGAATAAAGCAACTTATGTCCGAGGTAGAGGCTTTTACAGCAAACTCTAAAGAGGAGGTTGAGGCATTCCGTATTAAGTATTCTGGAAAGAAAGGATTGGTTAATGATATTATAGCCGATTTTAGGGACGTTCCTAATGAAATGAAAAGGGATTATGGGCGTGCAATGAACATGCTTAAGAGTGCTGCTTTAGAAAAAGTAAATACACTTAAAGAAGCATTAGAAGATGCTAATGATATATCTTCAAGTAGTATTAATGATACTTCTAGACCCGGTGAAGCGATAGAGATAGGTGCACGTCATCCTATATCTATTGTAAAAAATCAAATCATCGATATATTTTCTCGAATTGGGTTTAATGTTTCTGAAGGTCCGGAAATTGAAGACGATTGGCATAATTTTACCGCATTAAATTTACCTGAATATCACCCTGCTCGTGATATGCAAGACACATTCTTTATTCAGACAGATCCAGATGTGTTATTACGTACACATACCTCATCGGTACAAGTACGCTATATGGAGAATAATAAACCTCCTATACGTACTATATCTCCAGGACGTGTATATCGTAATGAAGCGATAAGTGGTCGCTCTCACTGTTTTTTCCATCAAGTAGAAGGACTTTATATAGATAAGGATGTTTCTTTTGCTGATTTAAAACAAACACTTCAATACTTTACAACAGAAATGTTCGGGAAAAGTAAAATCAGATTACGTCCTTCTTACTTTCCTTTTACAGAACCTAGTGCAGAGGTTGATGTGTATTGGGGTCTGGAAACAGAAACCGATTACAAAATGACTAAAGGAACAGGGTGGTTAGAAATCATGGGTTGTGGGATGGTAGATCCTAATGTACTTGAAAACTGTGGTATTGATAGTAAAGAGTATAGTGGGTTTGCATTTGGTATGGGAATAGACCGTATCGCGCTATTACTGCACCAAATTTCTGATATCCGTATGCTTAGTGAAAATGATATACGTTTCTTAGAGCAATTTAAAAGTGCTTTATAAGCTTTCGCGAAATCGAATTCTTGAGACCTGACTACCGTCAAGCAAGTTCGCGATCTAAGGGAGAGTGAAGCGTTAAAGCAGAATAAAAAAGCCTAAAATCCAAAGTCAAAAGTCTCTAGTTTAAGTGATCATTTTGTCTTATCCTGAAGTTAAAAGCTATGGAAGAGTATACTTTTGAAACTGAACGTCTTTATATGCGACCTACGTCTATAGAGGATGCTTCTTTTGTTTTAGAATTACTCAACACTCCAAAATGGCTTCAATACATAGGAAATCGTAAGGTATATACCGAAGAAGACGCTGTACATTATATCACATCAAAAATGCTCCCTCAGTTTGAAGAAAAGCGGTTTGGCAATTACACCGTCATTAGAAAAGAAGATCATCATAAAATAGGGTGTTGCGGTCTTTATGATAGAGAAGGCTTAGAAGGGATTGATGTTGGTTTTGCCTTTTTGCCCTCGTATGAAGGAAAAGGGTATGGATATGAGAGTACTGCTAAACTCATGGAGTATGGGAAAGAAGTACACGGGATTACCAATGTAAACGGAATCACCGTTAAAGAAAATATAGGGTCACAAAAACTGCTTGAAAAGTTAGGGCTCCATTATATAAAAACAATTACGCTCCCTAAAGACCCTGAGCCTCTATTATTTTATTCTAATTCTAAAGATCATGCGTAAAGACATAGATATTCCTGAAGTAAAAGATGTATACATAGCTGCTGTAAAAGAATTCAATGACAAATTCAAAACAGACGATTGGAACGTCTATATCGTTAATAATGGAAATGAACCTCTAGAAATTGTTCTTATTATAGCACAAGGGTATAATAAAACACAAATGACCTCACATATGCGTCATAAAATTGAGGTGCTTCCTGCAAAAGGATTTGCTAAAATTGAATTTATAGAAGAGAGTGTCTTTACATTAAACAACTTTTACTCTGTCACCTATTTTTTAAATAACAAGATGTATGAAAAACGTTGGGAGTTTCCTGCAAATAGTATTAAAGATTCCAATGTTGCAATGGTGCCAGTTATGAATAAAAAAGGGGTTTTAGCTATCTAATCCAATCTATCTGCAAGCTTTTTAAAAACCTTTTTAGGTTCTTTCCCTTTATATAAGATACTATGCACTGCTTCTATAATAGGAATACGTGCTTTTTTCTCTCGAGTATTATTAAGATCTAAAGCGCTTTTTGCCGCATAATATCCCTCGGCAACCATAGACATTTCCATTTGTGCACTCTTCACGGTATATCCTTTCCCTATCATATTACCAAACATTCTATTTCTACTAAAAACAGAATACCCAGTTACTAATAAATCACCTAAATAAGCAGAACCATTAATATCACGTTTCATCTTGTGTGCACGCTTTACATACCGTTTAATCTCTCGTATAGCATTACTCATTAAAACACTCTGAAAGTTATCTCCATACCCTAAACCATGTGCAATTCCTGCTGCAATAGCATATATATTCTTTAAGGTAGCTGCATATTCTATTCCTATAATGTCATCACTTGTCGTACATTTTATATAGTGACATGATACATGGTCTGCTACTGTTTGAGCAATCTCATTGTTTGCACAAGCAATGGTTAAATATGATAATCGTTCAAGCGCTACTTCCTCTGCGTGACAAGGCCCAGAGATAACGCCTATATTCTCAAATGGAATATCATAAATGTCATGAAAATGAGCCCCAACTAGCTTACCGCTTTCTGGCATAATTCCTTTAATGGCAGAAAAAATGATTTTCCCTTGTAATGAAGCCGTCATGTTTTTAAGTTCACCACCTATAAAAGCAGAAGGAACAGCAAAAACAATAATATCTGCATAGTTTATAATCTCATTAATATCATTACTTAATAGCAATTGATTAGGATCAAACTCTACAGCACTTAAGTAACTAGGGTTATGTTGCTCTCTTTTTAAATGCTCTATAGCATATACACTTCGCATATACCACCCTACTTGATCTAAATTTTCGCAAAGCATTTTTACAATAGCTGTTGCCCAACTTCCCCCTCCAATAACCCCAAATGTTGGTTTTTGTTTCATCTATCTAAAATTATGACTATGATGTAAAAATAAGACATTTTTATCATTAGCTCTTATAGATTTAGGGCTAAGTACGCTTTCGCGAAAGCGTAAAAAATAATATTAAAATATTGATTATTAGATATTTATATTTTTGGCACGCCATTTGGTTTTATATAAGCAAATCAAAAAACAGCAAGATTATGAAGACGATCAAACTCCTTTCGGCATTTGCACTAGTGGCAACTTTATGTACTTCGTGTTATACAGAAGTAGTTATTGAAGATGATATTGTGGTAGTAGATGCGCCCGTAATTACATTAAATGACGTATTAAATGATTATGAAATCTGGTATGTAGATATTAATCGCTCATCAGGTAATACAGCGATTCCTTTTTTACAGAAAGCATTTACGATCTCTTTCAGAAACGGAAATATCTTTGCAAATAATAATCTTTCAGGTATTGGTAGTAACGGAGGAGGTTTTGGGATAGATGTAGGGTATTATGATACTTTTAATTTTGAATTAGATGCATTTCATGACCTAGACGGATCTTATAGTTTTGATGTGCGCCAGCTGTCTGTAAATGAAATAGAATTATTTCATCCTAATACTGGAGCAACCTATATTTTAGAAGGATATCAAAGAAGCACTTTTGATTATGACCTTGTATTTTATGAGAACATCCATTACTTCTTACAAGAGTTTGAAGCTTGGGAAAAAACCTATACAAGTGATGAAGGAACTATCAATCCATTTGATAATGAAAACTTCCTTCAATTCCTTCCAGCTGGACAAAGTGGTAATTTTAGGAGTTCAGAAGATGTAAATGGCACGGCTATTGATAATATATTTTGGGATTATGACGGTATTTATGATGTAGATGATATTCCTGGAAATTTGTATCAAAAAACTTTAACATTAGATTATAACTTTCCAGACAATGAATTTTTTGAACTGATCGTTATAGATGACGAAACCATAGAATTGTTTCAAGTAAGTACTGGAACAACCTATGAATTTAAAGGAAGAGGTTACATACAGTTTAGAACCTCTGAAGAAAATAAAGATAAAAATGTTCCTAAGTATAGAAAGAAAACGGAGGACATTAAAAAAGACATACAAGCGCTTAAAACAAAAAAGCTTCAAAAGCTAACAGCGCTATAAAAATTTTGGTTGGTTATTTAGTTTGAAACCGCTCACCTAGTGTTAATTTATAGTGTGGGCGGTTTCTTTTTGTGTAAAATATTATTCATAATAAATAACAAAAACAGTACTGTTTATCCGTAATATTTTAACAGTTTTTCTATAGATTTAATAATAATTTGTGTATTACATCGAATAATTATGTTTTTTGCCGATTATATTCTTCTTAATCTTTAGATTTAGCCCGATTAACCCCAAATCAATATTATTATGAAGAAAATTACTTTGCAACTTTTTGCATTAGTTACATTCCTAATGCTAAGTTGTTCCCCTGAACAAATTGAAGACGATTCTCTGAATCTTACACTAGATCCTAATTTTAGAGTTGCTGATGCTACAATTAAAGACGCAACTGAGTACAATAGAAATGCAGAAGAAGAACATTGTCTTACTACAAATCTTATTGCTGGACAACATCATATTGCTGGAACTGTTACTGTAGATATAGATGGCGATGATATTATTATCACTTATACTACAAATGAAGATTGGAGCATTGGAGCTACACATTTAAGTATAGGTAATTGTGCAGAACAAAGCATTCCTACTACGGGTTCTGGAAATCCTAAAGTAGGTCGCTTTGAACATTCAACCACTCATAGTGATGGCACCAATCAAGTAGTGTATATCTTCGATGCCTCTGTCTTAGATGACAATTATTGTTTTGCAGCACATGCTGAAGTTTCTGGGCCTACAGGTGGAGAAACAGCATGGGCAGAAGGTGAAGATTTTGATGGTAACAACTGGGCGATGTATGTAAGCGCTCTGCTATCAGATTGTGATACAGGTTCAAATGACGATAATCCAATTATCTTTTAAAAGAATATTCTTAATTACATTTTTTATTCATAAAGGCTGGTTATTTATAATCAGCCTTTATTTTTAAAGACTAACTGAGAATAACTCTCTAATTAAAAGAATAATATAAACCACTGACCCTATCGCTAAAAAAGTAGCTACTACTTTTTTTATAGAATTATGTTCATTTCTAGCCTTGTAAATAGCATACATACACATAAAACTACAAAAGAGAAATAGAATGGTAAGTATTAAAGGGAGTATAATAGGAAGCTCTAGTCTCGCATACTTATCCAGACTTAATAACCCTTGTGTTGCAAGAAATGATATCAAAGCAATAATCCCAAAGTAATAAGCTCTTTTAGTGTATAAATGACCGTCATCTAGTTTAGGCATACTTATGATTTATAAAAATTCATCTCATCAAGATATTGAAACACCTCATAAGGAAGTAAGGGACGTATACTTTTCTTTTCTTTAATCCCATTGCGTATCGCAGTAGAAGAGATTTCCATAATAGGGGCAGCTACTCGATGTATTTTAGGGTGATTATCAAATCGAGTTTCTATCACACCTTCAGAAATGCGAGGGTATACGTACACCTCATGGTTTTCTAATATAGCTTCATAGTTTTTCCACTTATGCAAGCTTTTCAAGTTGTCTTCTCCCATAATGAGACAAAACTCATGATCTGGATATTTTTCTTGTAAATGCACCAGTGTATAAACTGTATAATTAGGTTGCGGGAGGGAAAACTCTATAGTGCTTGCTTCAATTTTTGGATATTCCTCTAATGCCCTTTGTACCATCTGATATCGATGATGGTTATCGAGTAAACTACTTTTCTTCTTAAAAGGATTATGTGGGGTAATGACCATCCATATTTTATCTAAGTCACTATACTCTGCCATATGATTTGCAATAGCGAGATGTCCTACATGTATAGGATTAAATGTGCCAAAATACAGTCCTATTTTCATAATTAATCGTAGGCTTATTTATTCTTCCTCTTCTTCGTCTCTTCGCACGGGGACTTTAAGAAATTCTTCTACAAGATTTTCTGCCTCTCCTAATGCTTTCTCTAAATTGTCATTAAGAATTATATGGTCAAACTGAGGCGCCGTTGCTAGTTCTACAGAAGCTTTTGCAATACGCATATTGATTTTATCTTCGCTCTCTGTTTTGCGCTTTTTAAGGCGTATTTTAAGTTCGTCCACACTAGGTGGTTTTACAAAAACTGCCAGTGTTCTCTCAGGAAACTTCTTTTTAATACGTAATCCGCCTACTACATCAATATCAAAGATTACATGCTTTCCCATCCCCCAAATACGATGTACTTCCTCTTTAAGAGTGCCGTAAAAATTATCTCTATATACTTCTTCCCACTCTAAAAAGTCTTCATCTTTAATATGCTGCTTAAACTGTTTAAGAGAGATAAAGTAATAATCTTTTCCGTCTTGTTCTTCGCCTCTAGCCTCACGGCTTGTTGCAGAAATACTAAATTCTAAATTGAATTCTTCTTGTGCTAAAAGATGTCGCACAATGGTTGTTTTACCACTTCCTGAAGGAGCCGAAAAAACAATAAGTTTGCCAAAATGTTCTTTTACTTCTGTCACGTTTTATCCCTTAAAGTACGTTAAGCATTTGTTCTTTTACTTTCTCTAATTCGTCTTTCATTTGTACAACTAATTGTTGCATTGGTGCATAATTAGATTTTGAACCTATTGTATTGATCTCACGACCTATCTCCTGACTGATAAATCCTAATTTTTTTCCATTTGAATTCTCAGAGTTTAACGCCTCCGTAAAATATTCTAAATGGTTTTTAAGACGCACTTTTTCTTCAGTGATATCATATTTTTCTAGGTAATAAACAAGTTCTTGTTCAAAACGATTTTCATCAAGCTCTACCTTAAGATCTGCTACCGCTCTTTCTAAACGTACTTTTACAGTATCCAGACGGTCTACATCCATCACAACCACTTTCTCTAATAGTTCTTGTAAATTTTTAATGCGAAGGTCAAATTCAACTTTTAGTGATGCCCCTTCATCAGATCGGTATACATTAATTTCTTCTAGCGCTTTATCTAATGTAGTGACAATACTTTTATATTCATCCTCATTCATCTCTTCTCGCTCCGTTTTTAAAGCATCTGGAAGACGTACTGCCATTTTTAAGAGTTCTGTGTCGTCACTGTTAGTTACATTTCCTAACTGCCTCATATACTCTTTTACAATGGACTCATTCACCTTGGTATTTGTGTTTTCACCTGTGCTTTCTACATATAATGCAAAGTCTACCTTGCCACGCACTAATGATTTTGCTACACGATTACGCATTACAAGTTCTTTTTCTCTATACGTAGATGGGATACGCGCGTTTAAGTCTAAACTCTTACTATTAAGAGATTTAATCTCGATTGTGATTTTCTTTCCGGGAAGTTGTATAACACTTTTCCCAAAACCCGTCATTGATTTTATCATATGAGCAAATATACGGGTTTTGAAATCACTACATCAGCTATTTTTTTTAAGAAAAAGATGGCTATATATGCTTTCGCGAAAGCGAACTCATAAGATTCACAACCACTGAGAGAGCAAAGCCTTAAAGCGTATTCTTAAAGAAACTTCTATACAGTCCGACAGGATGTTCAGATTATAAAAATCACAGAGAAGTATTGAAGGGTTTATCCTTTTTTATTTCCGTTTTTATCGAAAAATTTATCAATCTCTTTTTCAGTGTGCCATACAGAAATACCTAATCCTATAAGCAATACGCCAACTTGTATAAACACTTTAAAAGAAATGTCAAAGAGGAGTAAGATGACTCCTATAGCTACTGTAGCAATCGCTACACGCCAAAAATCCTTAGCGCTTTGACGGTTTGCAAAATCCCAAATTTCTTGATTAGCCATAGATCGCCTAGTGCGATACCCATACAAATGGTTGATCTTTTTGGGAGGTTTTTTTAGATAATAATAAGCAAGTGATAAAAACAAAATCCCTTGAAATAAAAGTGCACTATTTTCTACAGTCATACACGATCAGGATTTGTTTTTATCACTTGTTTTTTTGTTTCTTTCTAGAAACAATTAATCAATTCTTTTAATCTTAATATTACGATACCATACTTTATCACTATGATCTTGTAGTCCAATATGGCCATTTTGATATTTACCAAATCCTTTCCACTCTGCAAATTTAGATGTCGCTACCATAGCATCCCATTCTGCGCCATGTGCAGGAAACGTATACATTTCTGTACCGTTCATAGTTACTTTCCCTAGGTTTGTTTTATGATTTACTTCTAGCACAACAGCATTCCATTCTCCTGCAGGTTTTACAATATTATCCATAGGAGCTATCATATCATAGAGAGCACCCGCTCTATGCGTTTTTCCTCCTCTATTTGCATCTGGATGCTTTGCATCGTCTAATACTTGGATTTCTGGTCCTGTTTCATAGGCTTCTTTAAAATCTGAAGACTCATGGACTCCCCAGAAAATACCACTATTTCCCGCTTCTGAAATTTTCCATTCTAATGAAAGCACAAAATTCTCATAGGTGTCTTTTGTAATAATATTTTTACCTCCTTCTTCTCCTGGAGTAAAAGCCATAGCGCCATCTACAATTTCCCATTCTGAGTGCATCGTTTCAGAACCATATCCTCTCCATTGGTCCATAGAAGTTCCGTCAAATAATGTAATCCATTCGGATGTGTTTTCTTCCATTTTTTTCTCAACTACGGTTGTGTCTTCGGTAACAGCTTCTGTTTTTGTGTCTTTTGTTTCATTTTTACAACTAAATAGAGCCACAGCTACAGAAAGTACGATTAGTTTTTTCATTGGTTTCAAGTTTTATAATCCTAATATTTTCTTTAATAATTCTTTATCGATATCAGCTCCTGCAAAATCATCAAATCGTTTTTGTGTAGCCTCTATAATATGGCTTGCGATAAATGGAGCACCTTCTCTAGCTCCTTGCTCTGGGCTTTTTACACAACATTCCCATTCCATAACAGCCCAAACATCACAACCATATTCGGTCAATTTTGTAAAGATAGTTTTAAAATCTATTTGTCCATCACCTGGAGAACGGTAACGCCCTGCCCTGTCTTGCCAGTCACTATAGCCTCCAAAAGTCCCTCGTTTTCCATCGGGTTTGAATTCAGAATCTTTTACGTGAAAAGCCTTTATAAAGGAATGGTAATGATCTATATATTCTATATAATCTAATTGTTGCAATACAAAATGGCTTGGATCATAAAGTATATTAACACGCTTATGATTATGAGTAGCTTCTAAAAAACGTTCAAAGGTAACACCGTCGTGTAAATCTTCTCCAGGGTGGATTTCATACGCAACATCAACCCCATTTTCATCATACTCATTTAATAGTGGAAGCCATCTATTTGCGAGCTCTTCAAATCCTAATTCTACCAATCCTGCGGGACGTTGTGGCCATGGGTGCATGGTATGCCATAGTAGAGAACCGCTAAAAGTAGCACTTACATTCAATCCTAAATGCTTACTTGCTCGTGCAGCACTTATCATTTGTTGGCGTGCCCATTCTGTACGTTTTTTAGGATTGTTTTTGCAATCATCTGGGGCAAAATTATCAAACATCAAGTCGTATGCCGGATGTACCGCCACAAGTTGTCCTTGTAAGTGTGTAGAAAGCTCTGTGATTTCAAGGCCATAATCATTGATTTTCCCTTTCAGTTCATCACAATACGTTTTGCTTTCTCCTGCTTTGGTTAAATCTATCAATCTACTTTCCCAAGTTGGGATTTGGATTCCTTTATATCCTAAATCTGCTGCCCATTTACAAAGTCCGTCTAGTGAATTAAACGGTGCTTTATCATCCATAAATTGCGCTAAAAATACCGCTGGTCCTTTTATTGTTTTCATAGTATTCTTTTCATTCCTATTTCCGCGTAAGCAGAAATCTTTTATTTATTTTCCTTTATACGCTTTCGCGAAAGCGTATACTACATTTTTTTCATTCTTTCCCAAGCGTTAGGGTCTACCTCTGTCCAGTAGGCTTCATAAAAATCTCTTTTTTTACTATCGTTATCTTTAATTAACTGAGACAGTTTATTTATTATTTTCTTATTCTCTGAAGAACTCAACATATCTTCTCCTGAATTATTAAAAACCATCGCAGATGCATATACCGTATTTTTCTTTTCAGCGCCATAAGCAGCTATGTTATATTGTTCTATTTGTCCTGCAAATAGCATGCGATTGTTCCATATAAGAATTGGGTGTTTTTGACCCTGTACATAAATGGCCTTATCCCAAACTCCATAGGTATCATACAAACCTTTTTTTATTGCAAATGAAGTGTTTATACATTCAAATCTGGCTTCGGTGAGTTGCAAAGAATCCTTGGTAATTGATTTCGAAAATTGTACATATACAATTCTCTTAAAATCATTCTTATACGTTTTCGAACATGCTTTTTCTTCTTGTTTTGTGTTTGAAACAGAACATGCCACAAACAAAAAGATAATTCCGAAAACGTATATTAAAAATTTCATGCTTAAGATTCTAACGTCACCCAGACATTCCCATCACGATGAGACTGCACGGATTTTTCTATAAAATTCATTCCGCGTACGCCGTCTGTCATTCCTGGGAATTCACCTTCATGGAATTTTTCTCCACGTATGGCTTTTGCAACACCTTTATAGATATTACCCATCGCATCAAATATCCCTTCTGGATGCCCAGGAGGAAGCTTGGTTCCATCTAATGAGAACTCACTATTATAACCATGCCCAGGTTTTAAAACACGTAAGGGTTGTCCTTCTTCCAGTAAATACAAGTAATTAGGATTTTCTTGCTCCCATTTTAATGCTGCTTTTTTACCATAAATCGCAACTGTAAAGTTGTTTTCTTCTCCAGTAGCAATCTGACTTGATCGAAGTACTCCTTTAGTATATTCTCCTAAACGGAGTAATACAGTACCATCAATATCCATTTGATTATCGGCATATAGATGATTTAAATCTGCAAGAATGGATTGTACCTTCTGACCCGTCACATATTCTAACATTTGATAGGCATGTACCCCTATATCTCCCATACAACAGCTTATTCCTGATTTTTCAGGATTTAAACGCCATGTCGTAGCGCGTTGCTCTTGGTCGTGTATTAATGGATTGATCCACCCTTGATAATATTGTGCATCTACTTTTTGAACAGCACCTATCTCTCCATTGGCAATCATTTGTTTCATTTGACGCACCATCGGATATCCCGTATAGGTGTGTGTCAACCCAAAGATATTTTCATTTTTTTGTTGAATTTTCTGTAGCTCCAATGCTTCTTCATAGGTCATGGTCATTGGTTTTTCACAAATCACATGAAATCCAGCTTCCAATAGCTGTTTTGCCATTGGGAAGTGTAGAAAGTTAGGTGTTAATATTGAAAATACTTGAATACGATCTTCTTCAGGACGTGCTAGTTCTGCAGCAATCATATCATCTAGATTGGCATGAATACGATCTGTAGAGATCCCTATTTGTTTCGCGAAAGCGAGACTTACATGTACATCAGGATTAAAAACAGCGCCTGTAAGTTGATAGGCATCAAACATACTGGCTGCCACACGATGTAGCACACCTATCAAGCTGTCACCCCCGCCACCTAAGACGCCCCATTTTATTTTATTACTCATAGTCTATTTATTCTGTGTATTCTATTTTTTCATTTTTAAATGCTAAGGCAAAAATTACAAATACGGCCGCCGCAAAAATCGCTGGGAAAATCCATATTGAATTCCAATCATGACCTTCTCCTACAATATTAGCATCTGTTATCCTTCCTGCAACATAAAACCCAACAAGCATTCCTACTCCATAGGTTGCAAGTGTGATTAATCCTTGTGCTGCGCTTTTAATTTTTTCTCCAGCTTTACTATCTGTATAAATCTGTCCTGACACAAAAAAGAAATCATAACAAATTCCGTGTAACACAATTCCAGTTATAACCATAAAGAATAAATCTCCTGTATTTCCATATGCAAATAAAAGATAGCGAAGAGTCCAAGCCAGCATTCCTACTAAAATGGTCTTCTTAAAACCATATTTTTTAAAGAAAAATGGTAGTAACAGCATAAATACAACTTCAGATACTTGACCAATAGATGCTAATGCTGTAGAATTTTCAACTCCAGATTCTGTTAAGAAAGGGCTTAAATTCTGATAATAAAAAGCCAGTGGGATACATATTAATACTGAAGAAAGAAAAAATACTAGAAAGTTTCTATCTTTTAATAGTTTCAATGCATCTAATCCTAAAATATCTGAAACACTTACTTTTTCTCCTTTTCCACTAGGAGGAGTTTTAGGTAATGTAAAACTAAAAATACCTAGCAAAGCAGACGCAATAGCAGTCATTAAAAATGTGTTTGCTAATAATCCGTTTCCAATACTCTCTGCAGAATCCCATTTGAAAGCAAAACTAATTAATAGTCCTGCAACAATCCATCCTATAGTTCCCCATACACGAATGAATGGAAAGTCTTTTGATGGATCTGTCATTTGGTTAAAGGATACAGAATTTACTAAGGCTAATGTTGGCATATAGGCAATCATGTATCCTAATACGTATGGATAAAACACATTAAAATCTGTTGTCTGCGACATTTGATACATTAGTACAGCTCCAATAAGGTGTAATACTGCTAGAATTTTTTCTGCGTTAAAAAAACGATCTGCAATCAATCCTATAATAAAAGGGGCTATGATAGCTCCCCATGATTGTGTTGAATAAGCCATTCCTGTTTCTGCTCCAGAGGCAGATAAGTTATTACCTAAAAAAGTTCCCATGGTTACAAACCATCCTCCCCAAATAAAGAACTCAAGGAACATCATAATGGATAACTGTACTCTAGTTGATGCTTTCATAATATATTATTTAAGGTTATTGATTGATTTTTCAACCAATGCTTTGGTTAATTTAACGCCTTCTTTAGGATCTTCAAGAGGTCCTTCATATTCTGTTCCTATATAATCACGGAAACGATCTGTTTTAAAATCATTTACGATTTGTATAAGTTTTTGGTAATCTAGTTTTGTTTCATCCCCATTTTCATCAAAGTTATAGGATTTTGCACTTGCACCAACCGCAAATTCCATAAGCTCTTGAGTACCTTTATACGTATCATACTCTTCTACACACGGTGCTCCCCAGCGTTCTCCTCCTTCACGTTTCACACAAAAGTTTCCAAAATCAGGAAGTGTTCCTACGGTTTCCATATTCACTTCTTTCATAACTGCAACAAGTTTAGAAGCATCGCTAGACCATCCACCATGATTCTCAATAATAATATTAACACCTATTTCTTTACCGTAGGCTCCTAACTCTTTAAGTGAGGCAACTGATAATGCATGCCATTTTACAGGATCTAATTCACCAAAAAGATTGGCTCTTACCGAGTGTGCTCCCATAAGATTTGCTGCATCCATCCAAATTTTATGATTTTCGATAGCTTCTTTCAGTTTCTCTGGATCAGGATCTGCTAGCTCTCCAGCATGATCTACCATAATAAGTACGTTATCCATTTCGGCTTGTTTACTTATTTCATGAAGTTTACTGGCTAGGGTCATTACACGTTCTTTATAATTATCTCCAGTCTCAAGTACAGATGGATATAATTGTGTCACATACTCTACTCCTGTAAACCCTAAATCTTTTGCTATATGAGCAAAATCCATAGGATCCATACTTCCGTCTCGGAATGGTTTATTTAATGACCATTGTGCTAAAGAATGTTTGAAATCATTGTTTTTTGTCACAACTTCTGTTTTTGGTTCTTCTTTTTGCGTGTTTTCATCCTCTTTTTTTGCATCATTTTTACAAGAAATAAAGACAAATACGCATACTAATGCAATCGTAAAATAATTTTTCATGGAGTTCTAATTAATTAATGCCGTACTATAACGTTTTCGCTCGCGATCAACTGTTAAATCTACGGTTTGACTAAGTTAGTCTTTTTTTAAAATTGACAAAAAACAACTTAAAATTTATATATTTGGTAAAATAGATCACAATATTTTTTCATAAACATATATTATAGTGAATACAGTTACAGAAAACGAAATGTACGACGCGATTGTCGTAGGTTCAGGAATCAGTGGTGGATGGGCTGCTAAAGAACTATGCGAAAACGGTTTAAAAACGCTCGTTCTTGAACGAGGTCGAATGGTTAAGCATATTGAAGATTACCCAACAATGCATGTAGATCCATGGGACTCTAAATTTAAAGGAGAAAACACTGCCGAAATTAATGCTCGTTACGAGAAACAATCTCGTACAGGATATGTTCATAAAGCTGAACGTCGTCACTTTTTTGTAGATGATATAGATCATCCTTATAATGAAACAAAACGTTTTGACTGGATACGTGGGTATCACGTAGGAGGTCGTTCTATTATGTGGGGAAGACAAAGTTATCGCTTATCTGACATTGACTTTGAAGCAAATAAAAAAGAAGGAATCGCTGTAGACTGGCCTGTACGTTATAAAGATATTGCACCTTGGTATGATAAAGTAGAAGAATATATTTCTGTTTCTGGGGAAAGCTTAGGGTTGGAAGTCTTACCTGATGGTAAATTCTCTCCTCCTATGGAATTGAACTGTGTAGAAGAAGTGCTCAAAAAGAATATGGCAGAAAGCTATAAAGATGGTCGCTTACTTACTATAGGTCGTGTTGCACATATTACAGGTAACAAGACATATGACGGTCGTTCGGCTTGTCAATTTAGAAATAGATGCATGAGAGGATGTCCGTTTGGAGGTTATTTTTCAAGTAACTCATCTACACTTCCTGCTGCCGAGCGTACTGGAAATATGACACTTCGTCCATATTCTATTGTAACCGAAGTGATGTATGATGAAAAAACTGGAAAAGCAACAGGCGTTAAAGTGACTGACCAAGAGACTATGGAAAAGCTAGAATTTAAAGCTAAAGTAGTTTTCTTGTGTGCATCGGCTATTGCAAGTGCTAGTATTTTAATGCAATCTAAGAGTGATCGTTTTCCTAATGGAATGGGTAATGACTCTGGAGAACTTGGACATAATTTAATGGATCACCACTTCAAAGCAGGAGCTACTGGAAAATGGGATGGTGATAAAGACAAATATTATAAAGGACGTCGTCCTAATGGAATATACATTCCTCGTTTTAGAAATTTAGGAGGTGAGACAGATCAACCTAATTTTAAGAGAGGATATGGATATCAAGGAGGTGCTGGACGAGGAGATTATCAACCTCAAATTGCAGAAGCAGGATATGGAGCAGGCCTTAAAAAAGTAATTCAAGAACCAGGTGGTTGGACTATGGGATTAATGGGCTTTGGTGAATGTCTTCCATACCACGAAAATAAAATGACCTTAGATTATGATGATCTTGATAAATGGGGATTACCTAAGGTAAACTTTGATGCAGAGTGGAAAGAAAATGAGTGGGAAATGCGTAAGGATATGATTGCAAGTGCAAAAGACATGCTTGAAAAAGCTGGATTTACAGATATTCAACCAATGGATGACCCAAGTGCTCCTGGAAATGGAATTCATGAGATGGGAACTGCTCGTATGGGTCGTGATCCTAAAACTTCTGTATGTAATGGAAATAACCAACTACATGCAGTCCCTAATGTTTACGTAACTGATGGTGCGTTTATGACCTCAGCAAGTTGTGTAAACCCTTCACTTACGTATATGGCATTTACCGCACGCGCTGCAAATCACGCTGCTGCCCAATTAAAAAAAGAAGCATAAGATGAATAGAAGACAAGTACTTAAAAATTTAGGGTTAGGAGCCACAGCACTTGTAGCTACACCTGCGATAATGAGCTTATTACAAAGCTGTACAAATGAACCTGAGTTTATTCCAAACTTTTTAACAAAAGGAGAAGGACACGCACTACGTCGTATTGTAGATCTTATCATTCCATCTGATGCTGCTATTCCTGGAGCTGTAGATGTAGGTGTACATCAGTTTATAGATAATTTCTGGAATGAAGCAATTCCAGAAGAAGGAAAAGCACAAGTACGTATGGGATTCAAAGGCCTCGCTGAAGAGTTTAAAAAAACATTTTCAAAAGAATTAGAAGCTGGGAAATCTGAAGAATTTGATCAATTATTAGGAAAATATCTTGCCGTAGATAAAGAAGAGCAAAAAGCATTTAACAAACGTTTTGGAGAGTTTTATCAAGGGTTTGTAAAAGATCCAAGTACTAAGCTAGATAGTGATCTCGCCTGTAATCAATTATTTGGGCAATTAAGAGGAATGACTATCTGGGGATGGAAAAACTCTGAAGAAATTGGAGAAAAAGTCTTGAAATATGAACCTATTCCTGGGCAACAAGTTGGGTGTCTTCCTGTAAGCGAAGCTACTGGAGGAAAGGCATATTCTTTATAATTAATTCCCGCGTAGGCGGGAATCTCAGACATATAACTAAGTAATAGCGATGACGGTATAAGATATCCGCCTTCGCGGATATGAAACCACATTATGAAACGAAGAAAGTTTATTCAAAAAGGAGCCCTCACAGGTTCCTTTTTGTCTTTAGGCGGATTAGGAATCCATGCTATGGCAACAACTGAGCATAATTCCGCTTTCGCGAAAGCGGACACAGCATCACACAATTTCAATTTAAAATATGCACCACATATAGGCATGTTTAAAAACCATGCTGGTGAAGATCCTGTTGCGCAATTAGAATTTATGGCCGCACAAGGGTTTACTGCTTTTGAAGATAATGAAATGCGTAATCGTCCTATAGCACAACAAGAAGCCATGGCAAAAACCATGGCAAAACATGGTATGACTATGGGTGTTTTTGTAGCACATAAAATCTATTGGACAGAACCTAATCTTGCCAGTGGTAAACAAGCGTGGCGTGATGAGTTTCTAGCTGATATTAAAAGTTCTATCGATGTTGCCAAGCGTGTAAAAGCAAAATGGATGACTGTTGTACCGGGTCATATAGACTTACGCCAGAATATGGCATATCAAACTGCTCACGTAATTGAAACACTCAAACAAGCCAGTGCTATCCTTGAACCACACGGTATTACGATGGTATTAGAGCCTTTGAATTTTAGAAATCATCCTGGGCTTTTCTTATCAGAGTCTCCGCAAGCGTATCAGATATGTAAGGCAGTAAATAGTCCTTCGTGTAAAATACTCTTTGATATTTATCATCAACAAATTCAAGAAGGAAACTTGATTCCGAATATTGAAAAATGTTGGGATGAAATCGCGTATTTCCAAATAGGTGATAATCCTGGACGTAATGAACCTACCTCCGGAGAAATTAACTATAAAAATGTATTTAAATACATTCATAGTAAAGGCTTTAATGGTGTATTGGGTATGGAGCATGGAAATTCTATAGATGGTACAACTGGAGAGCAACGTGTGATCGACGCATATAAAGAGTGTGATCAGTTTTTATAAACACAAATTCCTCTCAATACAAAAAGCGCTGTTATTTTAAAATAACAGCGCTTTTTGCATGAAACTTAACACTCATTATAGATGAAGCAAAAATCAATAACGTTAAACAAAATAAACATCATACGCAATCGATTTCGTAAATGTTGATGTATTTTTAATTAAAAACGTGTATTTCGTCGAAAAATACTACAGTTGTTAATTTTTTTAACAATTATTCCTATATATTGTTTAACTATTAACAACAAAATCAAAATATTTATTATGAAGATTAATTTTTTTAAGTACACAATGTTAACAGCATTAGGTGTAGCAGTAATTAGTTGTCAACCAGACAGTGAAGATGGTGCAGTAACCGATAGTGCTTCTTTAGAAGTTCAAGTACAAGTAGAAACTGTTACTGGTGATAATGTAACACCTATAGAAGGACGTTATATAATCACTTATAACGATATCAATAACCGAATGCCTTCATTAAAAAAAGCAACTTCAATACAGGATTACAAAACGCAAATTAATTCTAAAAAGGACATTTTTATTAGTGAGTTTTCTAAAATTGGACTTACTGAACAAAACATTAAAGCTACTTACGGATATACTTTTAATGGGTTTGCAGCAGAATTATCTGATGTACAACTTAACGAGTTAAGAAAAGATCCTCGTGTGGCTAGTATTGAGCAAGACTTTACTATCAAAATGGGTAAACCAGGAAATGGAAATGGTGGCGGTGGTGACCCAGCGCAAGTAACTCCTTATGGTACAACAAGAGTAGGCGGTGGTACAACTGCTTCTTCTAACACTGCTTGGGTAATTGATAGTGGTATTGATTTAACACACCCAGATTTAAATGTTGATACTGGACGTAGTATTTCTTTTCTTTCTGGATCTCCTAATAACCAATCTCCTAATGATCAAAATGGTCATGGTACACATGTAGCTGGAACAATAGCAGCTATCGATAACGCAATAGGATCTGTAGGAGTTGCTCCAGGAACTACTGTAGTTGCTGTAAGAGTATTAGATAGAAGAGGAAGCGGTTCTAACTCTGGTGTAATTGCAGGTGTAGATTACGTAGCTGCAAATGGAGCTAATGGAGATGTAGCAAATATGAGTTTAGGTGGTGGTGTTTCTACAGCACTTGATAATGCTGTGATTTCGGCAGCTTCAACAGGTGTGAAGTTTGTACTTGCTGCTGGTAATGAATCTCAAGACGCTAATAATTCTTCTCCTGCAAGAGCTAATGGAAACAATGTATATACGATCTCTGCAATGGATATCAATGATAACTTTGCTAATTTCTCAAACTTTGGATCTCCTGTAGATTATGCAGCTCCAGGTGTTGCTGTATTTTCAACTTGGAAAAGTGGAGGATATAATACTATAAGTGGTACATCAATGGCTGCTCCACATGCCGCTGGTGTTCTTTTATTGAGTAATGGTTCTACTGATGGTTTTGTAAACAATGATCCTGATGGAAATCCTGATCCAATCATTCACCTATAAGGTATTATACTAATAAACTAATAGAGCGGTTATCTTCATAAAGATAACCGCTCTTCTTTTTATGAGTATTTCGTAAAGATTATTCTACAATAAACTTTCCTTTCATAAGACCCGAATGTCCTGGAAAGCTACAGATAAAATCATAGGTTCCGGCAGCAGGTGCTGTAAATGTAACCGTAGTCGTTTGTCCTCCACCTATCATTTTTGTATGAGCAATCACATCTTTTCCTCCATCAGGAATCCAATCTGATCCTTGTCCTGCAGAAGCAGCACTAGCAGAAAACGCAGGAATTTCAGTCCCTGATTTTAACAGTACAAAATTATGCCCCATCACCTTCACATCTATCTTTCCTGTATGGCGTAATGTAAGTGTTACTTCTTGACCTGCTTTTACCTTAAATTCTTTTTTGTCAAATTGCATAAGGTCATTTCCTGAAAGCGCAAGATTTACTTTAGAGTCATCTTTTTTCTTTTCAGTTTTAGCACCACCTATTTTTACTTTTTCTTTCTTTTCTTCTTTTGTATCACCACCACAACTCACCAACAGCCCTATAAGAGCAAATGCCATTAAAATTCTTGTCATTTTCATTTTTTAGTCGTTTTATTGGCACCGCCAAAGGGTTTAATATCCAAAAGCTTGCCTATAAATTAGAATTCAGTTTTGTATAAATATCTCGGGAGCTTGTCTCGAGGGAACTTATTTTAGAACGTCGAAGATACTAAACTTCCTTATTTTACGGGGTTTTTTCTTCAAAAAAGTCTAGTGTACGCTGCTCACTATAGTAAAATTCACCTCGTTTATAAAATCCTACATGGCCTCCATGATCTGGAGTTTCTAAAAATAGATCATTGGAAGAAGTGGCATGCTCATACGGATAACAATCTCCGTGTAAAAAAGAGTCGTTTTTTGCATTCAAAATTAATGTAGGTAATTCAATTTCAGGAAGTAACTCAAAACTACTTGCTTTCTCATAATAATCCAATGCATTTTTAAAACCATGAGCTGGTGCCGTGTATACATCATCAAAATCTTTGAGGGTTTTTATAGTTGCATATACCTCTGAAGTCATGAGTTCTGGGTATTTTACCATTTTCTTTCTATATTTTCCTCTTAAATCTACAAGAAAAGAGGTGCGATACACCCAATTTTCGCTATAATTTAATTGTTCAAGAGATGCTTTCAAATCAGCTGGTACACCTACAGTAGCTATTGCTTTTACTTGAGACGGTATCCCTTTCTTTTCTCCAGCATATTTAAGGAGTGCATTTCCTCCAAGGCTCACTCCATATAGAAAAATCTCATTATAGAGATCTTTTTCTGCAATCATTTGTATAATAAAGCGCATATCGTCTGTCTCTCCACTATGATAGGAACGATACAATAGGTTATCACTGCCACTGCATCCTCTAAAATTTACGGCAGCAACATCATATCCATTTCGGATCAATAATTTTGCCATGGCAAGCATGTAGGTGCGTTGCGCATTTCCTTCTAACCCATGAAATAGTAAGGCCACTTTCTGAGTACGCTTTCGCGAAAGCGTATACGACCAATCTATATCTACAAAATCCCCATCTGGCAATGTAACACGCTCACGTTCTTGATGCACTCCCTTTACTTGCCGAATTTTAGCAGAGTAAATGGTAGAAAAGTGTGTGTTTTTAAAGAGTCCGTTTGCACGAAACTCAGACATTACTAAAGGCATTGATTGAGTATAAGTGATTTTCTACAAGACGATAAAAATACACATTTGATACACAGAAATCAAAGCATTTATAAAGCCGCTTATAAAACATTGAAATCATAAATTTTTCTAAAAATTCATTTTGTACCAATCGTTTCAATTATATTTGTACCAATCATTTCAAATAAAAATGCCAAGAGTCGAAGTTTTTGATAGAGTTCAAGTGTTAGAAAAAGTAAAACACTTATTTTGGGACAAAGGTTTCAATGGGACATCTATGCAAGATCTTGTAGATGTTACTGGACTTAACAGAAGCAGCATTTATAATTCTTTTGGAAATAAAAAAGCACTTTATGAATTGGTTTTAAAACAATATCAAGAAGAAGGGAAAGCGCTTTTTGAAACGGCATTATCACAAACTGAAAATGCTTTTGAGGGAATCGGTCTTGTATTTGATAACATGATTCAGGCTATTTTACAAGACGTAGAAGGCAAAGGGTGCTTTAATATGAATTGCACAACAGAATTATCTCGTGCTGATATAAGTATAAGAGGATTTTTGACGTCTAGACAAGAATATACTATCTCCATTTTTAAGGATTTAATAGATAAAGGTCAAGAACAAGGTGTGATTAATAAAGATGACTCTTCAAATAATTATGCGTATTATTTATTTAGTGCTTTTCAGGGGTTAAGAATGACAGGTATGCTAACACGTGATGAGCAAAAACTAAAAAAAATAGTAGCAAACACATTAAAAATATTAAACTAAATTTTTTTGAATCTTTTTGGAACGATTGTTTCAAATAAAAATATATACAATGAAAACACTATTAAGAATAGACGGTAGCCCTAGAAAAGAAACTTCGATTAGTCGCCAACTTGCCACTACCCTTCAGGAGCATCTTCAACGAGAAGGAGATATCGTTTTACATAGAGATGTATATTATGATGACCTCGTACAGTTAGGAAACCAAGATCAGGTAGATGCATTCTTTACTCCTGAAAATCAACAAACAGAAGCGCAAAAAGCTGCTGTATACAATTCAAATGTACTTGCTCAAGAATTTGCAAATGCAGACACCTATATTATTACATCACCTATGTATAATTTTTCGGTAACCGCAGGACTTAAAACCTACATAGATTCTATATCTAGAGCTGGTATTAGCTTTCAATACACAGAAAATGGTCCTATAGGTTTACTTAAAGACAAAAAAGCATATGTGATTATAACAACGGGAGGCACAAAATTAAAATCTCCTGTAGATCACGTGACCACCTACCTTACCACTTTTTTAAACTTTTTAGGTATCACAGATATCACATTTATACCTGCCGATGAAGTAGTGGCAAATCAAGATCTAGCTATTTCAAACGCAAAAGAATTAATCTCAACATTTTAAACAATCAAAAATTAAATACTATGAAAAAATTAGAAAATAAAGTTGCTGTAATTACTGGAGGTAATTCAGGAATAGGATTTGCAACAGTACAACGTTTTTTAGAAGAAGGAGCAAAAGTTGTTTTTTCAGGAAGAAGACAAGAAGCATTAGATGAGGCTTCTTCATTATTAGAAGGTGATTTTAAAGCCGTACTTTCAGATCAATCTAATCCTGCAGATAGCAAACGTCTTATCGAAGAAGCAGTAAATACTTATGGGAAAATTGATGTGCTTTTTGCAAATGCAGGTGTCGCTCAATTTGCTCCCTCTGATCAAATTACTGAAGACTTTTTTGACAATCAATTTAATACAAACATTAAAGGCCCTGCTTTTCTTGTAAAAGAGGCAATTCCTAATCTTAATGATGGAGCTAGTATCATTTTTAACACCTCTATTGTTCATCAAAAAGGATTTGAAGGTGCTGGAGTTTATAGTGCAACAAAAGGTGCCTTACGATCCTATGCACGTGTTTTGACAAGCGAACTTGCTTCTAGAGGGATTCGTGTGAATAGTATTGCTCCTGGACCTATAGGAACACCTATTTACAATAAAATGGAAGGTATGACAGAAGAACAAGTACAAGAAATGGGCGCTAGTTTTGCTCAAGGCGTTCCTCTTAAACGTTTTGGAGAAGCAAGAGAAATTGCCGGTGCAGCAGCTTTCTTAGCAAGCAATGATGCTAGTTATGTAAATGGTGTTGAAATTGAAATTGATGGAGGAATGAGTCAAATCTAATATTGATCATTATAAAATCTATACCCCCTTTTTTAGGGGGTTTTTTATTTAAATACTTCTCAAAAATAAAAATATTGCATATATAGATACCAATCGGTATCTTTGTGTATGCGAAATCCTGAAGCTACAAAAGAACTTATTATATTAAAAAGCGCCGATCTCTTTAATACACAAGGATATAAAGCCACTTCCCTATCTGATATAACGAAAGCTACAGGATTTACAAAAGGAGCTATTTATCGTCATTTTGAAAACAAAGAAGACTTAGAACGGCAAGCTTTACATAGCCTTTCTAAACGTATGTTTAAAGAGATAAGTACTTCTATAAAAGCCGCCACCAATTTCCAGGAAAAAATGGAAGCTATTTTCATTTTCTTTGAAGGTTATATGGAAACACCTTTGTATCAAGGAGGCTGTCCTTTACTAAATGCCGCTATAGAATCTGATGATGCAAATCCCATTATAAAGGAACAAGCATTAGTAATGTTGTCTCGCTTAAAGGAGTCTATGCATATTTTATTCCAAAATGGGATTAAAAACAACCAAATAAAATCAACAATAGCTATAGATTATTATATAACTATTTTTATTGCAATACTAGAAGGAGGTATTATGATGAGTAGGTTAGAAAATAATAAAACAGCTATTACACATGCCATTAATCATTTAAGAAATCTTGTAAAAGAAATCGTAATCTAAAAAAAAATTTAACCTTATAGATACCGATTGGTATCATAAATAAATCGTTATGGAAAAATTAGTATTAAAGTGTATCGGTTTTTACATTAATGCCACTACTATATTCACAAAGTATAATCAAGAGCTTCAATTTAAGTTACTTTGTAAAGTAAAGAAACCTCCACTAAAGCCTGCTACAAAAGCTTTTTTTGAAAAAGGCACGACTATCCTATTACCAACTTCTAGGGGAACAAATGTGGCTTTACATCATTGGGGGACGGGAGATAAAAAACTACTATTCTTACATGGTTGGACGAGTAATAGCAAACAATGGCAACCATATGTAGAGCAGCTAGATTTACAAGAATATACCATCTATGCGTTAGATGCGCCCGCTCATGGCGCTTCTGAAGGAAATCATCTTAATGTAGAATTATATAGAGAAACCATTCAATCTGCAGTGTATCATATAGGGGAAGTAGATTGTGCCATTTGTCATTCTTTAGGGTCTCTATCTACGAGTTACCAATATTTATTAAATTCTAAAACGCCTATAGGTGCTTATGTCATCATGGGAACTCCTACAGGAATAGATGCTATTCTGCAATATTCCAAAGAAATGCTTTTTCTTTCAAAAAAGGCATTAAAAAATCTTCGTAATAAAATAGATACAGTCCTTAAAATTCCTTTTGAGGAAGTAACTTTGCAACGATTCTTTGAAAAGGTAGATGTTCCTTGTTTAGTCATTCACGAGGAGTCAGATAGTGTAACTCCCTTAGCACCTATTAAAGATGCAATTAAGCATTTACCGCACATAGGTCGAAAATATATTCAAGGTCAAAATCATATGTTGAAAGGCCAAGAAACTATAGATAGTATTAAAGAATTTTTAAAATATAAAACGGTAAATAATTATGTACTTTAAAGAGTTTGATATCCGATGGAGTGATATAGATGCAAATAGGCATCTAGCCAATAGTGCTTATGTAAATTTTATGAGTCACACCCGTATGGGTTTTATGATTGAAAATGGATTAAGCCAAAAAGAAATGGTCATTCATAACATTGGCCCTGTTGTATTTCATGAACAATTATTCTTTTTTAAAGAAGCCTTTCAAGGCAAACCTATTCGTGTAAGTTTTGAATTAGGAGGTAGTAGTCCAGATGGTATGTTTTTTAAGTTTGTACACAATTTTTACGACTACAAGGGACGTAATATAGCTCGTGGTACTATGCAAGGAGGATGGATAGATCTAACTACACGTAAATTATGTGGTCTCCCCGAGGCATTACTACCTATGTTAGAAAATGCTCCAAAAACACCAGATTATAAAGTATTAACCAAAGAAGATATGCGTGCACATGGACAAGCCCCTGTGCATTTGGAAGAATCGGTTTCATAAAAATAAAAGCCTGAGTACATTTTCATACTCAGGCTTTTTTATAACTACTCACTAGGTGGCATATCATAAAAGAACTGTTCTTTTACAATTTTGCCATCTTGTACTTGGTATACTGCAATTTCTGAAGATTGAGAGCGATGTCCGCTTGGTCGATGTGTGGTATCCATTTCAAAGCGTACAGAAAACCAATTATCAGCCACCGTAGGTTCACTTACTTTACTACTGTGCACTTCAAAGGTTTCTTCCCACCAAGCTCCTTTTTGAGCTACGGCTTCCATTCCTTGTACTTCTTCCATTTGGGCTCCTTTGGGTTCAATACTTACAATATTTGGGCTATACAAATTTTGGTAACAACTAGCATAATCTCCTTGATTACACCAGCTCACTAATTTTTCTGCGATTTCTTTTGTCTCCATAATTATAGAATTGTTTTTTATTTATCTATTGTGTATATAACACCTTGTTTTGTTTAAAATTACAATCCTTAAAGCAGCATTACAAGTCTTTTATGTTAAACAAAGTTTACTTTTTTTAGTAACTTTAATTCATAACTAATCAAAAAATATTAAAATTTATGGGAGATTATGACATTAATTGGATAGCACTTCTAGTAGCTGCTGCTTCCTCTCTGGTTGTAGGTTTTGTATGGTATGGCCCCTTATTTGGCAAAGCCTGGATGAAAGAATCTGGGATGACTGAAGAAAAAGTGAAAGAAGGCAATATGGCGCTTATCTTTGGATTGAGTTTTATTTTTGCTTGTTTTCTATCATTCACTATGTGGGCGCAAGTCATGATAGGTGGTGGTGGTGGAGAAATCCATGGGCAAGAACCTTTCCTTACATTTAAACATGGGGCTTTTCATGGTACACTCATGGGGCTTTTTGTAATACTCCCTGTTCTTGGAACTATCGCTTTATATGAACGTAAATCTATCAAATATGTTTTGATTGCTGCTGGATATTGGACAGTAACACTAGCTATAATGGGAGGTATTATCAACGCTTGGATATAATTACATACTGAACTATACTACAAAAGCTCATTAAATTATTTAATGAGCTTTTTATATTTTAAAAGGTGTATGCTGTTTGTACTCTTTCATCTTGATCTGTCTAACCAAAGGCTTAAATAGTAAGGTCGCCACAGTTCTGCGATGTCGCACATAGCACGTAAGATTTTCTGGGACGGCACCTAGCGTACTTTTAATTTCTGATGAGGTTCTTCCAAAGTTAACTTCTTTAGCTTTCGTTTCGATTCCTAGACGTACATAATCATTTAGAATTCTAGGATAAATGGACAACTCTTTATTGTAATCATAATCTATCCCAATAAAGTGTGCATCTACTCTATTTTCCACCATAAATGCGGTTGCAAAGCCTACGATACGATCCTTAAACCAGTAGGTGTTTATGAGTACGCTTTCGCGAAAGCGTAACTTCAATAATCGATACGTTTCAATTTCTAAATCTATGGTCTTAAACAATGCCCGATCTGTGATATTGCAGTATAGTTGTTGCAATTCTTTACGGTGTGTGTCTATGTCTTCTGATTCAAAAGATCGTATAGTTAATGGTGCGCTTTTTTTATCTGCCTTATTAACTTTTACACGATACTTTGACTTTAACGAAGCCTTGTATTGATCAAAATCTGTCCATTCTTCTTGTATACTAAGACACATATTTGGTTCTACCGCAAATGGCTGAAACTGGTGTTTCTCTACTTCAGAAACTACCGGAATATCAAGACTAGTAAAGTCTTTAAAGAAAAAAACAGAGGCTTTCTTTTTTGTGTGAACCTTCTTTATTTCCTGAGCAACCTTCTTATAAATGGGATTTTGAGGAATTTCATCTTTTATAATAACTCCGTAGTTTCCACTTAAAAATACGTTACCACATACGATGGTGTGTATTTTTCGAGCGCTTATATAGCATTGTAACGAGCGTGCTATACGTTCTGAAAAAGGAAGATGCTCTTGTGCATTGTCTATAGCCACACTCATTCGTTGTAAAATAGCTAAAGACACAACTTCATTATCTTGAGAAAGCACTAAATAACAGTATTCTATTTTTGGGTTTGCTTTTTCAAAAGCATAAAGAAATTCCTTTGTAAAATATAAAGTGTGATTACATGCTAATGTTTCGAATACCGTATCAGAGACTTCTTGTACCGTAGTATAATATGTAACTTTTAAATCACTCAACCGTAGTAGTTGTTTTACGTTTTGTACTTAAATATACTCCTAAAAAAATCAATGCTGCCGCAAAAACACGAATTCCGGTTAAAGAATCTGCTCCTAGGACTATAGCTACTAATGTTGCTAATAACGGCTGAAGGTAAATAAATGCTCCAATGGTAGATGGCCTAAGTGTACGTAATGCAAAAACATTAAATAGGTATGTAAGATAAGTGGTTCCAACTACTACAAAAATCATTACTCCAATTACTGACATTGGTAATGTAGACCACTGTACTTCCATAAATTCAGGTAATGCAACGGGTAAATTTGTAAATACAGCTATTAAAAAAAACCATTTCATTAGTGTAATGGATGAATATTTGGCAGTCAATGGTTTTACTATAATTAGATACACAGAATATGCTGTAGCATTTACTATAAATAAGATATTTCCTAAAGGGATATTAGGGGCATTCTCTTGTGTTTTTGCTCCAAAAAGAATCAAAACAAGTGCTCCTACTAATCCTATACCGATACCAGAGCCTTTAAACCATGTGATTTTTTCTTTTAAAAAAATAGCAGATAACACCAATAAAATAACCGGAGATAATGTAATGACTACACTACTATTTATGGGAGTAGATAACGCTAGTCCTTTAAAAAACATGAGCATATTGATAGTCATTCCAAACAAAGCACAAAGAACAATACGCCCCCAATCTTTACGATCTATCTTTTCTTTGGGAAAAAATAAACTAGTCATCCAAAACAACAGTGCAGCTCCTAAAACTCGTAGCATAATAAACCCAAAAGGTTTAATATATGTGGGCATTAGATCTTTTGCAAGTGTATGGTTTACACCGTAAATAAAACTAGCTCCAAATGCTGCTAGTAATGCTAAATGACGCTTACTCATGATTATTTAAACGCCTCTATAGCTTGTGCAACTACTTTTTTGCTATTTCCAACAAAAATGGCATCATTTACAATCATTACTGGGCGTTTTAAGAAGGTATAATGCTCCAAAATAAGGTTTTTATAATCTTCTTCAGAAAGGGTTTGTTCGTTTAAATTACGCTGACGATATAGCTGCGCTCTTTTACTAAACAAAGCTTCATAGCTTCCAGTAAAAGCATGCATCGCTTCCAATTGCTCTTTAGTAATCGCTACAGTTTTTATGTCTTGTAATTCTACATCATTGCTTGTATTAATTTCTTGTATAATACGTTGGCAGGTATTACAAGTAGAGAGATGGTATATTTTTTTCACAACAAAATAGCTATATGAGTTATCATCACAAAATTCGGTCATTTATTATGAAATAAACTACTTTTAATAAAAAATTCACATCATGATTTACGACTTTGACATTTGTCAAAAAAACCGACAATTACTACACAATCTAATGGAGAAGTTAACTCCTGAGCAACTCAACAAAATTCCCGATGGTTATAATAATAACATTCTTTGGAATATTGGACATAGTATAGCGACACAACAGTTGTTAGTATATGGGCTATCTGGAGAAGATATTCAGATTCCAAAACATATTATTGATCTCTATAAAAAAGGAACAAAACCTGAAAAACCAGCCTCCTTAGAAGAAATAGAAGAAATAAAACAGTTATTATTTTCAACAATAAACCAGTTAGAAAAAGATTATAGTGAGGGTGTTTTTAAAACGTTTAAAACTTATACTTTAAGTACAAGTGGAGGAACGCTTCATAAAGTAGAAGATGCTATCGCATTTAATAATTTTCATGAAGGTTTACACTTAGGGTACGCTATGGCATTAGTAAAAGCTATTTAAAACACAGATACCATTAAAAAAGAAAGCCCATCACTTTCGAGTGATGGGCTTTTTAAGTTTAGTTTTTAAGAAAATTACTATTTCTTAATCACTCTATATACTCCTGTTACACCATTAGAAGTTACTTGCATTAAGTAAGTTCCTTTAGCCATAGTACTTACATTTAATTGATACGTAGATGATCCATCTACTTTTTGTTCAAGTACTTTTTGACCTAATAGGTTAAACATTGTTACATTTTCTATTCCTGTTCTAGCATCAAGATTAATTACATCTTGTACTGGATTAGGGAAGAAGTTAAATCCTTCTAATGTATTCTCTTCTACAGATAAAGTACAACTAGAAGTTAATGTTCCTGACTCAATATTATTATCTGCATCACCAGATGCGATAACAGTAGTTCCATCAACTGCTAAAATGTTATAGCTTATTTCTTCAGGGAATCCTCCTGGTGTTACTAGAACTGTTGTAATATCTTCACCTGGGTTGATCTCAAAAGGTATAGATCCTGTAGTTCCATCATTAGCTGGATCATCATCAAGAGAAACACCATTAAGAATGATCAATCCATCTCTTAAAACATTGATAGTTGCTCCATTCCATCCGTCACCAAATGAATCAAACATCTCTAATGTATACTCACATTCTCCTGGAGGAGCTGCTTCTTCACAAGATACAGCTAGAGAGAAATCTCCTACTGATGCTCCAAATCCTTCAACCATTATAGTATAAGTAGTTGTTCCATCTGAAGTAAATGTTACTTGTGATTGAAGTCCACAGAAATCATCATTAAAAGCAATTTCGTTTACTAGTTCACAACCATCATCAAATACACGGATAAAAGAGTCATATGTTGTTAATCCATCACATAAAGATAACGTAACAAATTCAGTAGCCCCATTTCCTGTGTAAGTATAGAATACATCTGCAGAAGGGTTCTGTCCAGAATCCATTCCTCCTAATGTTGTTCCTGCAACTGTAGTACCACATTCTAATGCAATAGCTTCTTCACAATCATCATTAGGTGGAGGTAATAAGAATTGGAAATCTATAGAAACAAATATACTAGAATCGTCTTCTGTACAGAATGATTGTACGTATAATGTGTAGAAGTTTCCACTTATGAAAGGTCCAACAGCTGAATCTGTTGTCATATCAATTGTAGAACCAGAAGCGATAGGATCTGGAGTACCTTGTGGCACACCTTGATCTTGAATCTCCCAGATATATCCTAATGCATCCATAAAAGGATCCCAAGAAATATCAACAGTACCAGGCATAAAGTTACCTGCCATTAAGTTTTGAGGAGCTACACAAGAAGGGCAATCAGCTGTAAGTGTTCCTGACATAATATCAGTAGCAGGATCTGCTGTACCACTTGCTACTTCTATACCATTAACATCTAATATTCTATATGAAACCTCTCCTGGGAATCCACCTCCATCTATAAACATTGTAGTAACATCTGCTGTAGAGTTTACTGGGAAAGTAAGAATTCCTTGTACTCCGTCATTGTTAGGATCGTCATCTAAAGAAACGTCATCTAAAACAACAACACCATCTACAAGAACATCCATAATTGCTCCATTCCATCCATCTCCAAATGAGTCATTCATTTCAAGTGTATATTCACACATTTCACAAACTCCTCCTTCGTCAACTCTATCTATAAGAATTGGGTTAGAAAGATCAAAACATCCATCAAGATCTCCTATGTTAGCTCCCATATCAAGACCTACAAGTCCATCTTCATAACGTACATAATATACAGCGCAAACTCCTGGCTCAACACCATCTAAATCAAATGGAGGTGCCATAGGTAATCCTAAAATCTCTCCTGTTGCATTATCTGTAATAATCCATCCATTATTTGTTCCAACTGGATCTCCAACGATAGTAACATCAATTGGGTCTGGCATATCATCACCAACACAAATGCTTACTTCTGTATCACCTGTAGAAGTTTCGATTTCTGCAGCATTTACTGGACAATTACTATATGCAGCAACTTGGAAAGGTCCGAAGCCTCCGCCTCCCCATTCCCAAACGCGAACGTAAAGAACAGCTCCAGGCTCTTGATCAGTTAAATCTACTAAAGAAAATAATCCGTTTCCACCATCATCATCACATCCTATTTCAACTAATGCTCCTATTTCTCCACTATATAGAGCCATACCGGTATCAGTAATACCACCTGCAGTATCAGTTTCTATTGTTAATTGTCCTGTACTTGGAGGAACAACAGTAAACCATACGTCAGCTCCACCATAGTTTCCACAAGATGGATCATCTATTGCTGTATCTGTAGCACTTACATTAGAAGCAGTTACTGGGAAATCTGTAAATACAGCTCCTAGTGTTAAAGGAATAGCTCCTTCTGGATCATCATTTGTTGGAGGAGGTGTATCGTATGCAGACATTTGGAAAGTTCCTAGAGAACCTCCGTTCCATTCCCATACACGTGCATATAGTACTTCTCCTGGTGTACGTCCTTCTACTTCTGCTAAAGAGAATAAGCCAATTCCACCATCATCATTACAAACTACTTCAACTAAAGAACCTATTTCTCCTTCATATATACTTATAGCTGTATCTGTAATAGAACCATCATCTTCTTGAGATTCTACAGTAACAGAACCACTATCAGGTACTACAAAGCTATACCATAAATCTGCTTCAGTAAAGTTTCCACAAGATGGATCATCAATAGCCGTTGCTGTTGCTTCTGTATTATCTGCGATAACTGGGAAATCTTCAAAAACTAATCCTACTGTTAAGCTTGCAGCCGTTTCAGGATCGTCATTAAGTGGTGGTGGTGCACAAGTACCATATAATAGTTGAGCAACAAGCTCTACATTTGCTCCACTAAGATCTTCTAATTCTAAACTTACAATAGTTTCTGCTGCTAGAATACCTACAAAAACAGGTCCTGTACTAGTAACATCTACTGTTACAGTATCTATTAATCCTCCTTCTCCAATCACTCTAATATCTACACTAGATCCACCAGTAAGAGAATATAAGTCAAATCCCGTACTTGTTACTGGATCAGCTCCTGTAAAATTAATGACTGTAAAATCAGTAAATGTGTTAGAACCTACTGCTGGGTCTAGAGTACCAAATCCATCAGCTGGATCTAAGTATACAGTTACGTTTCCAGGAGTATTTACAGTAATTTCAAACCCTTCCTGTAATTCACCAGCTGGATAACAAGTATCTCCTGCAGAGCTTAATATTTCTCCACATCCTATAAGAGCTCCAGGACCTCCTGCAAAATCTTCTAGTATTAACATGTCTCCATTTGAACAGTTTGCTAGATAATCGTCTCTGTCATCAAAAGTAGTAACATTTGCTCCTCTAGCTTGAATAGAAGCAACAGAACCATCTGGTTTGTCAATAGTTGCTACCTCTTTTTGTAAACCAGCGTCTACATACTCTTGAAGAGTAAGAGGATTTTGCCCAAATGCCGCGACGGCAAAAAGGCATAGTAATAGTGTAATTTTTTTCATGTTTGGTTTATTTTTAAAGTGAAATCGCATAAAAATGCGGACCTAAAAGATAAATACTCTAAATCTTTTTTAAGAAAAATGTAACATATTTTCGATGAGTGACACCTATTAATCGCCATAAAACATAAAATTTTACCAAAAGGCTACAATATTAACATCAAAAACGCGTTTACGAATATCTCATTTATGCCTGAAAATGTTAAAAAACAGACATCTCATTTCTTGATTCTTCTAAATAAATCAAATAATCAGTCTTTTTTCATTTTTTAAAAACAGTTTTCTCAAATACTTATATATAATATATGCTTTCGCGAAAGCGTATACCTTCTAATACGTAACCTAAGTCATAAACAGTTCTTTTGTATATAGTAATGTTTAATTGTATTTTGAGCAGAAAAGAAAGTCAAGCAACAGTCTAACGTCTTTTTGTTTTCTTAAATAGATGATACATTATTATGAAGTTCAACACCAAAACGATACACGGGGGTCAAGAATATGACAAAGCCTATGGCGCTGTAATGCCACCTATATACCAAACATCTACATATGCACAATCTACCCCTGGTGGACACAAAGGCTATGAATATAGTAGAACACATAATCCCACTAGAGCCGCTCTTGAGAATGCCTTTGCCAGTATAGAGAATGGAAATCATGGTCTTGCCTTTGGATCTGGTCTTGCTGCAATAGATGCTATCTTAAAACTTTTAAAGCAAGGGGATGAGGTTATTTCTACAAATGATCTTTATGGCGGAACTTACAGACTATTTACTAAGATATTTGAAAGTTTTGGTATCAAGTTTCATTTTATAGGAATGGAAAATGCCAATGCTATAGAAAACTATATCACTCATAAAACAAAACTCATATGGGTTGAAACTCCTACAAACCCTATGATGAATATTATAGATATTAAAGCGACTGCTTTCATTGCAAAAAAACATAATATCCTTCTTGCTGTAGATAATACTTTTGCCACACCTTATTTGCAACAACCATTAGATTTAGGAGCTGATATAGTCATGCATAGTGCTACAAAATATATAGGTGGTCATAGTGATCTTGTCATGGGAGCACTTATTGTAAAAGATAAGGCACTTGCTGAAAAATTATATTTTATCCAAAATGCAAGCGGTGCCATATGCGGTCCTCAAGATAGCTTTCTTGCATTAAGGGGGATAAAAACATTACACGTACGTATGCAACGCCATTGCGAAAACGGAAAGGCAATTGCACATTTTTTAAAAACACATCCTAATGTAGATAAAGTATACTGGCCTGGATTTGAAGATCACCCAAATCATTCTATTGCAAAAGAACAAATGAATGATTTTGGAGGAATGGTATCATTTACGACAAAAGAAGATTCTTATGAAGGTGCTGTAAAAGTTGTAGAAAAATTAAATGTATTTACCCTAGCTGAAAGCCTTGGTGGTATTGAATCTCTTGCAGGTCACCCAGCATCTATGACACATGCATCAATCCCTAAAGAAGAACGAGAAAAAACAGGAGTTAAAGATTCTTTAATCCGTTTAAGTGTTGGGATTGAAGACATAGAAGATCTTATTGCAGATATTGAACAAGCATTAGCTTAATTCTTATGTTATCATAATAAAAATGGTTGCTATGTATAGCAACCATTTTTATTATTTATATTTTTTTATACGCTTTTGCGAAAGCGTATACATTATTCTATATAATATATGTATCCTACGTTTAGCCAGAAAATCCAATCATTTGCTCGATTTACTGGTCTAGGGTCAGGATTTAATCCGTCTACCCAGTTTGAGGTGTAATAATGCCACCTAGCATCTAGCACTAAATCACTAAGGGGAGCTAGCTTATATCTAATTCCAGCACTCCAAGTAATAGCCCAAGTAGAGCCTGGTCTATCATCAATACCACTATTATTTTGTCCTTCTCCTTGTGCAAAGCCTTGAAAAAGAGTGGGTGCTAATTCTCCACTAAAAGGATTTATAAACTGTCCTTGAATATCTCCAAGTTCAGAAGTAGCTTCGGGATCATAGGAAACAAAGTGAACACCAAGACTTACATAAGGGGCTACTCTATATGCGCCCGCAGTAAAATCTCGAATACTCATTGGAAAGTATTCCAATTGAGAACCAATCTCAAAGACATTGGCTTTTCCTTTATGACCTCTAAGTTGTAAACCTCCTAGATCATTATCTTCAGATTCTTCTCCAAAATGGTCAAGATTTGTGACGTGATAATCTATTTCGTTCCTTACTTTAAAGTGATCATTAAAGTATGTATCCCTAGAATAGCAGTTACAATCTGCTCTATAAGCGAAGTTTAAATAATGGACAATACCGATACCAAAACCGATATTTCCGCGGTTTGTATCGAAGTTATTACGCAATCCGAAATCAGATTGAAATGCTACAGGACCAGTGATAACGCCGACTTCGTGGGAAAAGCCTAACTGCGCTTTAAGCTCCTGGTGAGCAAAGCAAAATGAAATAATTGCCATGAGTAGGTATCTGGCTTTCATGAAAATAGGTAATTTGAGACAGCAACAAATATATAAAAACTAGGCTAACGGCGAAATTTTATGTCCATCGGCTTTCAAAAAACCAAGTAAATTTTTAAAAAAACGCAATATTTTTATGAATTTCGAAAAAAAAACGACTCAATTTTCAGGATACGTTATATTTGCACCCTATTAGAAACGTATTTTTAATATATAAATTATCTAACACCTAAAAGATATGTCAGACAGCATTAAAAACTTTGTCGATTATGTTGCTAAAAGCAATCAGAATGAACCTGAATTCATGCAAGCCGTTCATGAGGTTGCAGAAACAGTTATTCCTTTTATAGAAGCAAACCCAAAATATCAAGGTAAAAAATTATTAGAGCGTATGGTAGAGCCAGAACGTACTATTATATTTAGAGTGCCTTGGACTGATGACAGTGGAGAAATTCAAGTAAATCGTGGCTATAGAGTAGAATTTAACAGTGCTATTGGCCCTTATAAAGGAGGATTGCGTTTTCATCCTTCAGTAAACCTAAGTATTCTTAAGTTTTTAGGTTTTGAACAAGTATTTAAAAACAGCCTTACTACACTTCCTATGGGTGGTGGAAAAGGAGGATCTGACTTTAACCCAAAAGGAAAGTCTGATGCAGAAGTAATGCGTTTTTGTCAAAGCTTTATGACAGAATTATCTCGTCATATAGGACCAAATACAGATGTACCCGCTGGAGATATTGGAGTAGGTGGTCGTGAGATTGGATATATGTTTGGTCAATATAAACGATTACGTAATGAGTTTACGGGTGTCCTTACTGGAAAAGGATTATCATACGGAGGGTCATTAATTCGCCCAGAAGCTACTGGATATGGAGATGTATACTTTGCACAAAGTATGCTTAAAACAAAAAATGAATCTTTTGAAGGAAAAACAGTAGTTATTTCTGGTTCTGGAAATGTAGCTCAATATGCTACAGAAAAAGCAACACAATTAGGAGGGAAAGTTGTAACACTTTCTGATTCTAGTGGTTTTATACATGACAAAGACGGTATTGATGCTGAGAAATTAGCATATGTCATGGAAATTAAAAATGAGCGTCGTGGTAGAATTAAAGAATATTTAGACAAATATCCATCTGCCGAATATCACGAAGGGCAAAAGCCTTGGGGTATTACATGTGATGTAGCACTGCCATGTGCAACTCAAAACGAGTTAGATCACGATGCTGCAAAAACATTGATTGCTAATGGGTGTATCTGTGTGGCAGAAGGAGCAAACATGCCTTCTACACCAGAAGCTATTGAAGCTTTCCAAAATGCTAAAATTCTTTTCTCACCAGGAAAAGCATCTAATGCAGGAGGTGTTGCTACTTCAGGTCTTGAAATGTCTCAAAATAGTTTAAGATATAACTGGACAGCAAAAGAAGTAGATGAAAAACTTCATAATATCATGCTAGATATACATGAGGCTTGTGTAACATATGGGACACAAGAAGATGGATATGTAGATTATGTAAAAGGAGCTAATGTTGCTGGTTTTGTAAAAGTAGCAGAAGCAATGATGGCACAAGGTGTGGTCTAAGTTTTAGAAACATATAAAACAGTAAAAAGGCGACATATGTCGCCTTTTTTTTAAATATATTTTCGCTTTAAGCGAAAAAAAACAATATCTCACTCCCTTATTTAAAGACTAAGGCAATAATTGTATTTTTGAACGGTTTTAAAAGAAGAAATAAAAACACGTGAAACAACTCTATATACTTTTAATAGTACTGTTTTCCCTGCCTCTATATAGTCAAGATTTTTCTGATGAATGGACAGGATACTTTTCTTTTGCTTCTGTAGGAGATATTGATGAAGGAAATGGACGCATTTATGCTGCTTCAGAAAATGCAGTATTTATATTTTCTACCATTGACGGAAGCACCATCACTAGATCAACAATCAATGGTCTTTCTGGAAATAATATTTCTTCTATTTATTATAGCGAAGCTTTTGACACCTTACTCGTAGGGTATGAAAATGGAATTATAGATGTTATTGTAGGCAATAGTGAAAATGTGATTACTGTTGTAGATATATTTAATAGAGTTTCTATCCCTCCAGATAGAAAAAGAATCAATCACTTTACAGAATTTAATGGGTTTGTATATATCTCTACTGGGTTTGGTATTTCATTATATGATTTAGGCCAATTAGAATTTGATGATTCCTATTTTATTGGAGATAATGGTTCGTTGTTAGACATTACACAAACCGCCATTCTTGATGATTATATTTATGCTTCTAGTACGGAAGGTGGTTTAAGAAGAGCCATTGTAAATAATACAAACATTATAGATTTCAATAATTGGTCTACTGTTTTAAACGGTTCTTTTCAGGGTATTACTGCTCTTGATGATACTGTTTATTTAGCCAATGGCTCACAATTATTAGAATCTACGACAGGAACAAGTTTTTCTCTTTTCCAACAACTTCCAGAACCCATAGAAGATCTTGAAGCAAATGGTGTAGAATTAAGTGTTATTACAGAAAACACAGCTTCTATTTATAATGCAGGAGGAAATCTTATTAATTCCTTTTCAAATATTGCTGATTTTGATGATCCCTACAGTGCTTCTGTTATTGTAAATGGATCTCTATTTATTGCTACTATAGGCTCTGGAGTGATTAGAGTGCCTCTTAATGGAAATGAAGCATCTCAGATACTACCTAATGGCCCTCTGTTTAATAATCCTTTTAATATTAGTGCTACATCTAATGAATTATGGGTAGTATATGGAGAATATAGTGTTTCATACGCTCCAAGAAATAGAAGAAGAGGCATAAGCCATCTTGTTACAGAAACTGGATGGAATAATATTTCGGAGGATAGTATTTTTGGTGCTAGAGATCTTTCTTTTGTCGCCATTAATCCTCAAAATACTAGTCAAGTTTTTGTAAGTTCATTTGGATCTGGATTATTAGAAATTAATGAAGAAGTACCAACGGTTCTTTACGATGAGAACAATAGTCCTTTAGTAGGTATTGGAGCAAATAACAATAGTGTAAGAATAAATGGAACTGCTTTTGACAGAGAAGGAAATTTATGGGTTTCAAACTCTAGAGTTCCTAATATTCTTAGTAGACTTTCTCCTGATAATGGCCAGTTTAATACTGTCAATTTCTTTGATGACCTTCCTACATTGGTAGAAGAAGCAAATGGTATAGATGATGTTACCATTGCAGGAGATGGCAGAATTTACATTGGAACTAGTAATCAAGGTGTTGCTGGTTATGATCCAAATACCGGAAGTTTTGCTCGTATTGCAGGAGAAGAGGGTGCTGCAAATCTTCCTAATGATGACATTAGAGCACTTACCATAGACAGAAACGGGTCTTTATGGATTGGAACTCGAAGAGGGCTTCGTGTTTTATTTGCGCCATCATCTATATTTACAGAACCTAATGTATCTACAAATGCGATTATCATTTTACAAGATGGTATTCCTCAAGAGTTACTTAATGATCAGATTATAACAGAAATTGTTGTAGATGGTGCCAATAACAAATGGATCTCTACGGTAGATTCTGGCGTTTTTCTATTTTCTCCAAGCGGGCAAGAAACCTTGCAACACTTTACAGAAGATAACTCTCCACTACCATCAAATAACGTACAAGATATTGCCCTAGATCCCGAAACAGGAACTGTGTATTTTGCAACACTTCGAGGGCTTGTTTCTTTTGATGGATCAAACACAGGACCTGCAGAAGACTTAGAAGAGGTTGTGGTCTACCCCAACCCTGTTAGACCTACTTTTAATGGAGAAGTGACTATAGAAGGGCTTACAGCTCGTACCAATGTAAAAATCACAGACATCACTGGAAATCTTGTTTATGAAGAAAATACCGTAGGAGGAAGTATTACTTGGGATACTAGAGCTTTTGGAAGACACCGTGTTGCTTCTGGAGTGTATCTTATTCTTATTACGGGTCCTGATGCATTAGAAACACAAATTGCCAAACTGATGATTATACGATAATGCTTATTACTACCCAAGCAATTGTAATCTCTGCTATTAAATATAGTGAAGCAGACCTTATCGTTAAATGCTTTACAAAAAGTAGTGGTCTAAAATCATACCTACTCCGTAATATCCTAAAATCCAAAAAAGGGAAGCTCAGAACAGCAATGTTTCAACCGCTAATGCAGTTAGAAATAGAAGCTAATCATAAAGATAAGGGGACTTTAGAAACCATACGTGAAGCAAAAGTAGCCTATCAATACAGAAATTTACATACTGATATTACAAAAACAGCGCTTGTTTTCTTTATTGCAGATATGCTCAGAAGCACAATTATAGAAGAAGAGGAAAACAGCTTTTTATTTGATTACCTAACCACAGCGATCATATGGTTGGACACTCATGATACCATTGCAAATTTCCATCTTTTCTTTTTACTTAAACTCACTCAATATCTTGGATTTTATCCTGACGAGACACATATTGAGTTCGAATACTTTAATCTTATAGAAGGAACATTTGAGCCTTCAGAAATAAATATATATTGTCAAAACGGCAAGCAAATAAAAATTCTAAAAGAGCTATTAGGCATAAAATTTGATACACTACCAGAAATCAAACTAAACCAGAAACAACGTAGTGATTTCCTCACTATGTTATTACAGTATTATGAGCTACATTTGCACGGTTTTAAAAAACCTCGCTCACTTGCTGTGCTTAATTCAATTTTTACCTAAATGCGCTACCTATTTATTCTATTTTTATTTATAACTATAGCATCGCAAGCACAACAAATCACCGTTCTTGATATAGACACTAGAGAACCTATCATTAGTGTTGCTATTTATAATGAAGATAAGAGTATAAGTACTATTACCGATTTTGATGGAAAGGCAGATATAACCGCTTTCGCGAAAGCGGAAAAAATCATTTTCTCTGAAGTAGCTCATAAACAAGCGATTTATACAAAAGCTCAAATAATTGCCTACGGGAATAAAGTTTTTTTAAAACAATTAGAAAACACCCTTGGTGAAATTGTATTATCCGTATCAAAATTTGGTCAGAAAAAAAGTGAAATCCCTCAAAAAATTGTTGGTTTTTCTAAAGAAGATATCGAATTATATAATCCACAAACTTCTGCCGACTTATTACAAACAAGTGGGCAAGTATTTGTACAGAAAAGTCAGCTAGGAGGAGGTAGTCCTTCCATAAGAGGGTATTCTACAAATAGGCTCCTTATTACCCTAGATGGTATTCGTTTCAATACAGCCATTTTCAGAGGTGGAAATGTCCAGAATATTATCTCTATAGATCCTTTTGCTTTAGAAAGAACCGAAGTGATTTTGGGTCCAGGTTCTGTGGTTTATGGAAGTGATGCAGTAGGAGGTGTTTTGAATTTCTACACAAAAAAACCACAGCTTTCTAAGAAAGATACGTTAGGGGTTACCGTTTCTGGAAATGCACTTGCACGTTACAGTACTTCTAACAATGAAAAAACAGGACATTTTGATTTTAATTTAGGGTCTAAAAAATGGGCATTTCTTACGAGTGCTAGTTATTCTGATTATGGAGATCAAAGACAAGGACGCCATGGACCAGATGCTTTTTTACGAAACGAATTTATACGTCGTATTGATGGGGAAGATGTTGTTGTACAAAATGAGGATCCTTTACGACAAGTAAGCACGGGCTATAGTAGTTATAATTTCATGCAAAAAGTACGGTATGTGCCTAATAATACATGGGATTTTAATTTTAATGTTTCGTATGTCACCACTTCAGATTATGATCGTTATGATAGACTTACACAAAGAGATGATGATGGCAGTTTTAGATCGGCGCAATGGTTTTATGGACCTCAAAAGTGGTTCTTAGCCAGTTTACAAGTAAATAAAGAAGGAGGAGGTCCTTGGTATGATAGAGTGCAAGGAACTGTTGCGTTTCAAAATTCGGAAGAAAGCAGAAATGATAGACGGGTAGGAAGAACAGATCTTCGCACACGAACAGAACGCGTAAATGCACTTTCTGGAGCACTTGATTTTGAAAAAACACTTAAAAACAGAAAGACAAAACTTAATTACGGTCTTGAATATGTTTATAATTATGTAAACTCAAATGGCTCTATTACCGATATAGAAACAGGTCAGTTTGAACTCACAGATACACGCTATCCAGATGGATCTGAATGGCAATCGCTTGCCGCCTACGTAAGCGGTCAATTTGACCTTAGTCCAAAACTAAAACTAAACTCAGGTTTACGTTATAACCAGTTATTTATTTTTACAGATTTTAGAGATAATAATCAGTTTTTCAATTTTCCATTTGAAAAGTCACGTGTTAATTTTGGGAATGTAACGGGAAGTGCTGGTCTTAATTACCAACTTTCTAAAACAGTGCTTCTTAAAACCAATTTATCTACTGCCTTTAGAGCTCCTAATATAGATGACATAGGGAAAGTATTTGATAGTGGTGATGGAGACCTCATCATTCCTAATCCAGATTTAAAAGCAGAGTATGCTTATAATGCAGAAATAGGAACGGTTCTTAACTTTAATAATGTGGTCACTTTTGATGCCAATGTATATTACTCTCAACTAGAAAATGCATTAGTGCGTAGGGATTTTACGCTTAATGGTTCTTCAACAATAGAGTTTGAAGGAGAAACTGTAAATATAGAAGCTATTCAAAATGCAGGCACAGCTCAAGTATGGGGTTTTGAAGCTGGTATTGACATTAAACTACCTCATAACTTTAATGTGACCTCTCAGTTTAATATTACTAGAGGCGAGCAAGAAGAAGAAGACGGATCATTACTTCCCGTAAGGCATGTGGCTCCTACCTTTGGGAACACACATCTTATCTGGAAAAAAGACAGATGGACTTTAAATGCTTTTGTAAATTATAATGGCGCATTAGATTTTCAAGATTTATCTCCAGAAGTAAGTGACAGCCCAGAACTATTTGCTGTAGATGCAGATGGAAATCCTTTTTCTCCAAAGTGGTATACACTTAATGTATCTAGTCAGTTTAGATTAAATGATCAATGGAATTTTACTGCTAATCTAGAAAACATTACAGATCAGTTATACAGAACGTATGCTTCAGGTATTTCGGCAGCTGGACGTAATCTTATTCTTGCGGCTAAATATTCTTTTTAAAAGGGAATCAA
Source organism: Dokdonia pacifica (assembly GCF_900188275.1). Classification (GTDB taxonomy): domain Bacteria; phylum Bacteroidota; class Bacteroidia; order Flavobacteriales; family Flavobacteriaceae; genus Dokdonia; species Dokdonia pacifica. The sequence goes on along the minus strand of NZ_FZNY01000001.1, from coordinate 1,239,059 downwards.
TCTGAGACCGCTTTCGCGAAAGCGGACTGAAGTTTAGGCACAACTTCTACATCAAACCAAGGATTTTTTGTGAGCCAAAACCTATTACGAGGTGAAGGATGCGGTAATGGAATAATTTTAGGAGCATATGCTTCATGATTTCTTACCGTTTCTGTAAGCGTCTTTTTTGCTGTGTCTTTTAGGTAATATTTTTGAGCATACATCCCAATAAGAATGATCAATTGTATATTGGGCATTTTACTTAATAATTGTTCATGCCATTGAGGAGCACATTCTGGTCTTGGTGGTAAATCTCCTGTTTTTCCTTTTCCTGGATAACAAAATCCCATAGGAACTAAAGATACCTTTGTAGGATCATAAAACACCTCTGAGTCACAGTCTAGCCACTTTCGTAATTGTTTGCCACTAGGGTCATCCCAAGGAATAGAGGTCGCGTGTACTTTTGTGCCTGGAGCCTGTCCTATAATAATCACACGTGCATCCGGATGTGCTGTGACTATAGGATTAGGACCTAAAGGAAGGTGTTCTTTGCATATTTCACAAGAACGTATTGAGGATAATAATGTTTCCATAGGAATTGAACTTTAACATACTACTTATTGTCATCACAATGATACTAAGATTAAGCACAACAGCAGCTACTAGAAAAGGAATGTAAATTGTACTTTTTGCTGTTATTTTTTTCCTGCTAGCACGATTACGATTTCTCCTTTAGGCGGTTTTTTTGTGTAATGTGCTAATACTTCTTTTACTGTACCTCTAATAGTTTCTTCATGGAGTTTTGTAATCTCTCTAGAAACCGATACTTGACGCTCTTCTCCAAAAAACTCAGCAAAATTTCCTAAAGTCTTTATGAGTTTATGAGGAGATTCATAAAAAATCATAGTTCTTGTTTCTTCTACTAATAAGAGAAGACGGGTTTGTCTTCCTTTTTTTACAGGAAGAAATCCTTCAAAAACAAATTTATCATTAGGCAATCCACTATTTACCAAGGCAGGTACAAATGCAGTTGCCCCAGGAAGACAATCTACTGTAATACCTGCTTCTACACATGCTCTCGTTAATAAAAACCCAGGATCAGAGATCGCTGGAGTTCCTGCATCGCTTATCAAAGCCATGGTCTCACCCGCTTGTAATCGTTTTACAAGGTTTTCTACTGTCTTATGTTCATTATGCATATGATGACTCATCATCTGCGTTGAAATCTCAAAATGCTTTAATAGCTTTCCGCTAGTTCGTGTATCTTCAGCAAGAATAAGATCTACTTCTTTTAAAACACGGATAGCACGCAATGTGATATCTTCTAAGTTTCCAATAGGTGTAGGAACGAGGTATAATTTGCTATTTTCAGTCATACATAGGTCGTATTCTTTTTCCTAAGAAGTATGATATTGGCAAGAAAATTAATACGATCAAGGAAAACAGATATTCACCATCGGCTGCATGTGTATGTGCTGCAAATGCTAAGACAGCATCAAAAAACAACCCTGCATATGCCCATTCTGTAAGCCAAGGAATGCCTCTCCATAATACCATCGCAATACCTAATACTTTTGCAATCGCTAGTGGAATTACAATATAAGAAGGATATTGAAGTGCTTCAAAATAGCTCTCTACCATGGCTGTATTTATAAAATACATTTGTGCCGAAAATATAAAAATACCACAGGTTATCACTGTAGCAATCCAATAGCTGATTTTTTGAACTTTCATTAGGATGTATTAATTAAACTTACTCTCAATAATCTGTATAAAACGTTCTTCGTATTCTTCTTTCCCTTCCCAAGAATCATAATCAGGCTTTACCATCTGATATATAAATTGTTTTGCCTCTTCTAAAGACCTAAAAGTGCTTAATTGTGACAATACTCTATTATAGTCGGCATCACTACCTTGGAAGAGATGTTTTATGAAAGCAAGCTTATCATTGAGTCCTATTTTAAGACCACTTTTAAGTTTATCATTAAGGTTTTTAGGAATTACATCTTCTTCGGCTACTGCGACAGGTTCAAAAACAGGTGTTTGAGCAAACTCCCTCCCTATTTCTAGCATATCATTTTTTTGATAGCGATCTTGAGGCTCTATAGAATCTACAAGCTCATCTATAACCGAAGCTTCTGGAGGCATTTCGGCTACGATGTCTTTAATTTTTTCAATTACAGGTTCGTGTACAGGTTCATCTTGATTAAAAACAGTACCATCTGGCCTATGCCTGTCATTTGCTCTTGCTTCAGCAAATCGCGCTTCATTTTCGGCAACAATTTCTGCTGGTGTTTTTACTTTAACAGGTTCAGGCGTCTCTATTTTTTCTTCTTCGTGTACTTCTTCTAATATTTTCTCAATAACAGGAGCTATTGCCTCTTCCTCATGTATTTCATTGATTGTTGCTTCAATTTTAGACAATCCAATAGTAGGTTGGCCAGATTGTTCTAGCTTTTCTGCATAAGATAGCACCATCAATTTCTCATAAAGCGCTCTAGATTGCTCTGTCATTTGCGCATATGAAGTATCATCTTTAAGTTGTAATATTTTGTGTGCGAGACTTATTAATTCTGCTTTAATAGATTTCTTCATAACTTTCGAATACTTAACGTTGATTACGTCTCTTTTTTGATAAATTTACCCTGACCTAAAACCAAACGTCAAAAAAGACGTTTTGGTCTTGAAAAGTACAAAATGTTTCTCGAAAACACAGTAAATCATAAGGAGCAATTCGGTTGGATTGAAGTAATTTGTGGATCAATGTTCTCTGGAAAAACAGAAGAACTCATTCGCAGGCTTAAACGCGCCCAGTTTGCAAAACAAAAAGTTGAAATCTTCAAACCTGCTGTAGATACTCGCTACGACGAAGAAATGGTAGTATCTCACGATGCTAATGAAATACGTTCTACACCCGTTCCTGCGGCAGCAAATATCCCTATTCTTGCAGATAATTGTGATGTGATAGGAATAGATGAAGCACAATTTTTTGATGACGAAATTGTAAAAGTATGTAATGACCTAGCAAATAGAGGCATTAGAGTTATTATTGCTGGTTTAGATATGGACTTTAAAGGAAATCCTTTTGGACCTATGCCTGCATTGATGGCTACGGCAGAGTATGTTACTAAAGTACATGCCGTATGCACACGTACGGGTAACTTAGCCCAATATAGTTATCGTAAAGCACAAAATGACAACATTGTACTTTTGGGAGAAACCGAAGAGTATGAACCTCTAAGTAGAGGCGCTTATTACAAAGCCATGTTGCGTGATCGTCTTAAAAAAATGGAGGTAAATGATCCTACCGAAGTTTCTATAGAAAAAATACCTGATACAAACACCGATAAATAATCTCTTATGGGGGTCACCCGTCTAGAAATAAACCTCAATGCATTAAAACATAACTACGCCTATCTCAGGTCTAAACTTGCTAAAGATGTAAAAATGATGGGGGTTGTAAAAGCTTTCGGATATGGAAGTGATGCCTGTGAAGTAGCGCTATTCCTAGAAGAATTAGGAATTGATTATTTTGCTGTAGCGTACGCTCATGAAGGAGAAGCTTTACGTAAAGCAGGAATACAGATTCCTATTTTAGTATTACATCCTCAACCTGATAATTTTAAAGTGGTTATTGAAAATTGTCTAGAGCCTAGTTTATATAGCGCCCGTGTTTTTCGTGAATTTTCCGCTTTCGCGAAAGCGCATAAACAAAAACACTATCCTGTTCACTTAAAATTTAATACCGGTCTTAACCGTTTAGGTTTCTGGGAAAATGACACCGACTGGATTCTAGAACGTCTTAAAGAAACAGATGCTATTAAAATCACCTCTATTTTTTCACATTTAGCGGCTAGTGAAGATTTAGAAGAAAAAACGTTTACCCAACATCAGATTGCTAGTTTCACAAAAACTGCAAATACTCTTTTACAAGCATTGGATGATACTCCTTTCTTACATCAGAGTAACACCTCAGCTATTATTAATTATCCGGAAGCTCAGTTTGATATGGTACGCACGGGTATAGGATTATACGGCTATGGCAATACTCCTAAGGAAGATCAAAATTTACGTCCTGTAGCATGCCTTAAATCCGTCATTTCTCAAATACATATGATTGAGCCTAATGAAACTGTAGGATACAATCGTGCCTATACAGCTACTCATTATGAAAAAACAGCCACGATTCCCATAGGACATGCCGATGGTATTTCCAGAGCTTATGGTAATGGTAAAGGATATGTCACTATACAGGGAGAGAAAGCGCCTATTATAGGGAACGTATGTATGGACATGCTTATGGTTAATATTACAGGTATTGATTGTAAAGAAGGAGATGATGTCACTATTTTTGGAGAAGAAGTCTCTGCTGTTGATGTGTCTGCTAGGATTCATTCTATCTCATATGAACTACTCACCGCGGTATCTCAACGGATAAAACGTGTCGTTCTTCGATAGCAACTTGTATATTCTTAAAACTTTGTTAATTGAATTTGTTTTTTTAGTACCTTAGAGATTCATTAACCTTTAAACCAAATTAAAATGTTAAAAGAATTTAAGGATTTTATTATGACGGGTAACGTCATTGATTTTGCTGTTGCAGTAATTATGGCCGGAGCAATGGGAGCAGTGATTAATGGGTTCGTCTCTAAAATTGCTATGCCTCTTATTGGTCTAATAACTGGAGGTGCAAGCTTTTCAGATAAGTTCTGGACTCCAGGAGATGTAGAATATAAAACTGTTGAAGCAGCAAAAGAAGCAGGGGTTGCAGCAGTAGAATATGGAGCTTGGATCGATACTATAATTAGCTTAATCGTTGTAGGATTTGTTATGTTCTTAATTGTAAAAGCATACAATAAAACGAAGAAACCAGCTGAAGAGCCTGCTCCAGCAGGACCATCTGAAATTGATTTATTGACTGAAATCAGAGATGCACTTAAAAAATAAACATACGTAGCCACCGCTACAGTACATATTTTTAACCGTAAACTGCCTTAGTTATCTAGCTAAGGCAGTTTTTTGTTAGTAATTATACATTTTTTAATTCTTTTGTGTAACCTTCAAATATTATGCATTTTTTATTTGTTTTAAAGTTCATAAATCAAGTACATCTCCCTAAATTTGAGGTTTTAATTTAAAAACATTCATATTCTAATGAGAGTAGCCGTAGTAGGTGCTACCGGAATGGTAGGCCAAGTGATGTTGCAAGTGCTTGCAGAACGTAATTTTCCAATAACAGAATTAATTCCTGTTGCATCTCCACGATCGGTAGGAAAACAGGTGCTATATAAACAGAAGGAGTACACTATTTCTTCTATGGAAGATGCTATTGCTGCCAAACCAGATATTGCTATTTTTTCTGCTGGAGGAGACACGTCTCTTGAATTTGCTCCAAAATTTGCCGAAGTAGGAACTACTGTAATTGATAATTCATCTGCATGGCGAATGGATTTAACAAAAAAACTGGTTGTTCCTGAAATTAATGCAAATGCTTTAACTAAAAACGACAAGATTATTGCAAACCCTAATTGCTCTACGATACAAATGGTATTGGCACTAGCGCCATTACATAAAAAGTATGGCATTAAAAGACTGGTAGTTTCTACATATCAATCAATTACTGGAACAGGTGTAAAAGCAGTACAGCAATTAGAAAACGAGTATGCAGGAGAGAAAGGTGAAATGGCATATCCATACCCTATTCACCGTAATGCGATTCCTGCTTGTGATGTTTTTCAAGAAAATGGATATACCAAAGAAGAATTGAAACTTGTTAATGAAACTCAAAAAATACTAGACGATCGTACCATTGCGATAACGGCAACTGCGGTACGTATTCCTGTAGTAGGAGGCCATAGTGAGTCTGTAAATCTAGAATTTCATAATGAATATGATCTTACTGATATACGCAAGCTGTTAAGTGAAACTGATGGTGTTACTGTACAAGACAATCCAGATACAAACACCTACCCTATGCCTATTTATGCTGAAGGTAAAAATGATGTATTTGTAGGTCGCATACGCCGAGATCACTCACAAGAAAATTCATTGAATATGTGGATTGTCTCTGATAATCTTCGAAAAGGAGCAGCAACTAATGCTGTTCAGATTGGAGAATACCTTGTAGAAAATAATTTGGTGTAATATCAAATACTATATAATAGAAAACCTCCCTTGTGGAGGTTTTTCTTTTTAGTACATTGTCATAAGTAAATACCACATATAATGAAATCTATTCTTTCACTTTTGCTGCTTTTGTATAGTTACGCTACTATGAATGCTCAATCTTTTGAGTATTCTGGTGATTTTAATCAAGATGTAGTGTTTTTACTACCTGAAGGGAGAGTAGATTTTGAGATTATGAATGGTGTCTCTATGTCTGATAGATCAGAAAAAATTATTGAAAAATTCACAAAAGCGTTATCAGAAAATAAAGAATGGTTTAATCAACAAGTGAATAACGTTCTTGCAAAAGAAGGTGAACCTATGCCTTATGATAAAAGGATGGGAATTACTAAGGAAGAATATGAATATATGGTTACTAAAAAATTTGATGTAAAAATAAATTCTACGGGACAATTATACTTTGATATTTCTTATTCTAAAAACAAAATCTATCTGAAATCATCAGATACAACAGACTTTACATCAATCGTTATTGATTTAAAATCTAAAAAAGCTCGTATTAATGAAAAGACACTTGCATTTGATGGCCCTCTCATTATTGAATCTCCTGATAATGTATTTAATAGTAGCTGGAGAGGATATAAATGGATTAATGAAGAATCAAATAGTACAACTATCGATTTTGAAAACATAGACAATATGGTTATAAAAGTATATAGCATTACTCTTGGCTATATAGATGTATCAAAACAATTATATATTGATATTAAAGGTGGAGAATTTAATGAAGGAGAAAAAACAGTAGATTTTAAATATAGATTACTCTCAAAATAAATTAATCCCATTGAAAACAATCGATCTTTCTACTTGGAAACGCAAACAACACTTTGATTTTTTTACGCAATTTGAAGAACCTTTTTTCGGAGTCACTGTATCTGTAGACGTTACGAAAGCTATGCGCGTTGCAAAAGAAAAAGGATATTCTTTTTTTTCATATTACTTACATAAATGTGTTCTTGCTTCCAATCAAATAGAAAACTTTAAATATCGTATCACTCCCGATAATCAAGTGGTTTTATATGATCATATTGGTGCCTCAGCAACATTGATGAGAAAGAATGAAACATTTGCATTTAGTGATATTCCTTATGCAGAAGATTTTAATGAGTTTGTGACTTCTTTACAAAAAGAAATAGAGCGTATTCAAGAAAGTGACACACTGTTTCCTCCAGAAAATCCAGAAAATGTAATCCATTATTCGGCGATACCATGGCTTAATTTCAGCTCCATCACCCATGCCAGAATGTTTAAAGCTAAAGGAAGTGAGCCTAAAATTTCCTTTGGAAAAGTAACAACTCAAAGTGAAAAAAAGACAATGCCTGTAGCGATATACGTTCACCATGGTCTTATAGACGGCCTTCATGTAAGCCGTTTTATAGATGTTTTTCAAAATCTGCTTAACGCCTAAACAAAATGCCTTAAGGTCAAATTGACAATTTTTTTGAAGTTTATTTGTAATCGATGGTATTCTCTTGCGTCTAAGTCGCTATAATAACCAAAACAAACAAACTCATGAAAATAGTAAATACAATTATTAGAATCGGACTTGGACTTATGTTGCTTGCATTTGGACTTAATAAATTTTTCTGGTTTATGCCAGACTTTGAATTTGGAGAAAATGTAGGTGCTGCAAATTTATTTCAAGCATTTACAGATAGTGGTTATATGTGGCCATTAGTAGGAGGGCTTGAGGCTGTTGTCGGGATTCTTTTTATTACTAAAAAAGCATTTCCAGCTGCATTATTAGCATTACTACCTATCTCTGTTAATGTCGTTCTTTTTCATGCTGTTTTAGACCCACCAAATATAGTACCTGCATTAGTAGTAGCTATTGTAAACATCTATTTTATTTATAAGAACTGGAATAATTACAGACACTTAATACAATAGATAAACATCTTAATATATCATAACAATCCTGCCTATTTTTGGCGGGATTTTTTATGCTTTCGTACTTCCACGAACTCAGTATAAACTTCACTTTCGTGAAAGCGAACAAATCCCTATCTTCACTCTTTCAATTTTATACCACACCCTTATGAAAAGAGTCCTTTTTTTAGCCTTTGTGAGTAGCGTACTATTCTCTTGTCAAAATGATGTAAAATCTATAGAAAATTCTATTGCAGTGACCTATACCCAAACCCAAAAAACTGATACCGTAGACACCTATTTTGGTACTGAAGTGCCAGATCCTTATCGTTGGTTAGAAGATGATCGCAGTTCTGAAACTGAAGATTGGGTAAAACGTCAAAATCAAGTGACCTATGGATATCTTGACACCATTCCTTTTAGAACACAACTTAAGGAAAGGTTAGAAAAACTATGGAATTATGAAAAAATAGGATCGCCTTTTAAAGAAGGAGATTACACTTATTTTTATAAAAATGATGGATTACAAAATCAATATGTCATCTATCGTTATAAAACAGGAGACGATCCAGATACGGCTACTATATTTTTAGATCCAAATACGTTTGCAGAAGACGGTACCATTTCATTAGGAGGTGCTAGTTTTTCTGAAGATGGAGGGACACTCGCGTATAGTATTTCTGAAGGGGGAAGTGATTGGCGTAAAATCCTGATCATGGATACAGAATCTAAAAAAATTGTAGAAGACACCCTAGTAGATGTAAAGTTTTCTGGAATGAGCTGGTATAAAAATGAAGGTTTTTACTACTCAAGTTATGATAAGCCTGAAGGAAGTGCACTTTCTGCCAAAACAGATCAACATAAAGTATATTATCACAAACTGGGAACACCTCAATCTGAAGACGCCCTCGTTTTTGGAGGAACCCCAGAAGAAAAACACCGTTATATCTACGGAAACGTTTCTAGAGACAATCGTTTTTTAACCATTAGTCCAAGAGTAAGTACTTCTGGTAATAAACTATACATTAAAGATCTTACAAAACCTAACAGTGGTCTAGTAACTATTCTAGATCATACAGATAGTGATACATACCTTATAGATAATGTAGGATCAAAACTTATTTTATCAACAAACCTTAATGCTCCAAACCAACGTGTTGTTGCTGTAGATGTAAGTGACCCGCGTCCTGAAAACTGGGTAGATATTATTCCTGAAACAAAAAATGTATTGAATGCTAGTACTGGTGGAGGGTCTATTTTTGCCCGTTATATGGTAGATGCTGTTTCTAAAGTAATGCAATATGATTATGATGGAAAATTGATTCGCGAAGTGGAATTACCTGGGGTAGGATCTGTAGGTGGTTTTGGTACTAAAAAAGAAGAAACAGAACTATATTATAGTTTTAGTAATTACAAAACACCCGGAAGTGCTTATAAATATGATATAAAAACAGGGACTTCAGAATTATTTAGAAAACCAGATATTGATTTTAATTCTGATAATTACGAAAGCAAGCAAGTATTTTACACCTCTAAAGATGGGACAAAAGTACCTATGATTATTACTCACAAAAAAGGATTAGAACTCAATGGCAAAAACCCAACTATACTTTATGGTTATGGAGGGTTTAATGTAAGTCTTACACCTAGTTTTAGTATTACAAATGCTGTATGGATGGAGCAAGGCGGTGTGTATGCTGTTCCTAATTTACGAGGAGGTGGTGAGTATGGAAAAGAATGGCATGATGCAGGAACTAAAATGCAAAAGCAAAATGTATTTGACGATTTTATAGCTGCTGCAGAATATCTTATAGCACAAAAATATACCTCAAGTGATTACCTAGCCATACGAGGAGGATCAAATGGAGGATTGCTTGTAGGAGCAACGATGACGCAACGTCCTGATCTTATGAAAGTAGCCTTACCCGCTGTAGGTGTAATGGATATGCTTAGATACCATACTTTTACCGCAGGTGCAGGATGGGCATATGATTATGGGACTGCAGAAGACAGTAAAGAAATGTTTGAATACCTGAAAGGATATTCACCAGTACACAATGTAAAAGAAGGCGTTTCATACCCAGCAACACTTGTAACAACAGGTGATCATGATGATCGTGTAGTGCCCGCGCACTCCTTTAAATTTGCTGCCGAATTACAAGCAAAACAGGCAGGAAGCGCTCCTACCCTTATCCGTATTGAAACCGATGCAGGTCACGGTGCCGGAACTCCCGTAAGTAAAACTATAGAGCAGTATGCAGATATCTATGGATTTACACTTTATAATATGGGATATAAAGCATTACCTGGGAAAATAAAAGGGTAATCGAAAAACGAAAGTAGAAAAACGAAATCAGGAATGCATATAATAAAGAAACTCAAGTACTACTTGGGTTTCTTGCTTTTTTCGCTACTTCCAAAATAGCGTATATCTGAAATTAAACCACCTCAAACAACTTTCCTGGTAAAGGGCGTATGACTCCTTTTAATTCCATACTGAGTAAAGTTCCTGCGATCTTATGTGTAGGCATTTTGCATTGCAACGCAATGATATCCAATTGTTCTTTCCCTTGTTCTTTTAGAAAATTCCAAATCAATTTTTCGTCATCTTCTAGGGTTACAAATAGTTTTTTCTGAACTGGTAATGGTGTTGTTTCTTCCAACTTCCAATTAAGGATATAGGCAATGTCTGCTGCCGAAGTAAGCATATGTGCTTTGTGTTGTTTAATCAAATTATTACATCCTATGCTTAATGGATCTGTGGTTCTTCCCGGAACAGCAAACACATCGCGATGATATCCATTAGCAAAATCTGTAGTTACCAATGATCCTCCTTTAGCGGCACTTTCTATCACAATAGTCGCTTCACTTAGACCTGCAATAATACGATTACGTTGTAAAAAATTAGTATGTACAAACGTGTCTGATGTCCAAAAATCGGTCATGAAACCGCCATTTTGCTCTACCTCTTTTACATATTTACTATGTACTTTAGGGTACATGGTATGAAGTCCGTGTGCTAAAACACCAATAGTTTGTAAATTATTAGCCAGTGCTGCTTTATGTGCCGTAATATCTACCCCATACGCAAATCCAGAAACAATAACAGGATTAAAAGGAACGAGTTCTTCTATCAATTTTTCGACAAACGCAGTCCCATAAGATGTCACTTTTCGAGTGCCAACTATACTTATAATTTTACGTTGTTGTAAGTCTATGTTACCTCGTTGAAACAACACAACAGGACCATCAATACAATGCTTTAATCGTTGTGGATAGTCATTGTCTGTATAGCAACTATAAGCGATCTTATGGGTTTGGATGTGTTCTAATTCTGCTTTCGCGAAAGCGGCATGCTTTTCATTCCAAAAAGATTGAAGTTTATGTTCTCCTATGCCATCTACTTGAAGAAGATCTTTCTTTTTTTGTTGCAAAACAGCTTCTGCACTCCCAAAATGCTGAATCAACTTTTTAATACTTCCATCTCCTAAATGCGGAATATGTTGAAGCGTTAATAAAGAAAGGAATTCGTTTTCAGGCATATGTGTCGTTTACAAATACACAAGAAACAATTTTTATTGATGAGATAAAAGCACATTCTATCATTTTCTAAGCATGTCTAAAACATCAAAAAACACTTATAAATAGCAAACCATACTTTTAAAGTAACACACTCTAAATCAAGAAGCCGTGCCCCTATCTTACTTTTGTTAATAAAATATCATTATGAGTGTTTGCAAAGTTTTAAAAAAAAGTATCTTTATTTTATGCAATTAGACCAATACATAAGTGACCTTTTATATCGTTATGAGTGTGTAATCGTGCCTGGTTTTGGGGCGTTTTTAACTCAGTATCAATCGGCTATCATCCATGAGAGCACAAAAGCTTTTTACCCACCAAAAAAGAAGCTTTCTTTCAATGCACAGCTTACAGATACCGATGGACTATTGGCAAACTACATTGCTACAAAGGAAATGATCCCTCATGAAGATGCAAATACTAAAATTGCATCGTATGTACGTTTCTTATTTGACAATTTACACAAAGGGACTCCTATTGAGTTTAAAAATGTAGGTTCTTTTAAAATGAGTGAAGAAAACACACTGCAATTTGAACCTTCATATCACCTCAACTATCTTACTTCTTCATTTGGACTATCTTCATTTACCTCTCCTCAAATTGCACGTGAGGTATATAAAGAAGAAATAGCAGCGATAGAAGAAAAAACACCTATTGCATTTACACCAGAAAGAAGAGCTTCTTTTGGATGGATGAAATATGCAGCAATTGCTGTTATAGGTCTTGGCATGGCTGGTTTTGGAGGGTTTAAATACCTTAAAAATATAGAAGAACATAATTATGCTGCAGAACAGGAAGCAAAAACTCAGGTAGATGAAAAAATACAACAAGCTACCTTTGTTATAGAGAATCCGCTACCTGCTATAACACTAGATCTCATAAAACCTAAAGGAAAGTATCATGTAGTTGCAGGTGCTTTTAGAATTCAAGAGAATGCCGAAAAAAGAATCCAACAACTTCAAGACAAGGGATACACTAAGGCAAGACTTGTAGGAGTTAATAAATTTGGTTTACACCAAGTAGTATATGGCAGTTATTCTGATGCTCAAGAAGCATTAGCTATTCTTCGCAATGTCAGAAAAGAAGATAACAAAACAGCTTGGCTTGACGTAAGAGAACTCTAGTTTTTATTCCCATTTAGTTTACTTGTTTATAACGCATACTTATACTATAAAGCCTCTATAAATATGTTTTATTTTATGGTTGCAAACTTCATATTTCGATAGATACCCCTACCTTTGCCAAAAAAATAAGAATCTATGGAATCACGTACGCCTAGCGAATCTAAAACAGTACTTACAGATCTTGTTTTACCTAGTGAAACAAATCCTTTAAATAATCTTTTTGGAGGTGAGCTTCTCGCTCGTATGGATAGAGCTGCTAGTATTGCTGCCAGAAGACATTCTCGCAGAATTGTGGTAACAGCTTCAGTAAATCATGTTGCTTTTAATAAAACAATTGCCCTAGGGAGTGTAGTCACTGTAGAAGCTAAAATCTCTAGAGCATTTAAAACCTCTATGGAAATTTACATTGATGTATGGATTGAAGATCGTGAGAGTGGCATCTGTAGCAAAGCCAATGAAGCAATCTATACATTTGTAGCTGTAAATGAACAAGGACAGCCTGTTCCTGTTCCGCCGGTAACTCCAGAAACCGATAATGAAAAAGAACGTTATGATGGTGCTTTACGTCGTAAACAATTAAGTTTAGTGCTTGCTGGTAAAATGCAACCTAACGATGCTACAGAGTTAAAAGCGCTTTTTACATAAATTAAATAGCCCAACAATATAACAGAAAGCCTTTATACGTATAAAGGCTTTTTTTGTATCTAATTTTAATTCTATTGATGTTTTATACGCTTTCGCGAAAGCGAATTTGTGAGATTCACGACCGTAGGGAGAGCGAAGCGGTAAAGCGTACCCAGCAAAGAACAAAATCATATTATCTGTAAGCATTCTTTTCGCAATAAGACTACACTATAAATATGCATATATCATTGTGTATATGTACTAATAACTACCTAATATCCTACCTATTATGAAAAAAACTACATTCTTATTTTTATTGATTATTCCATTTCTGTCTATATCACAGGTTTCTTCTGTTGTCACAGGGCTTTCTGATCCTTTTGATGTAGTCATACAAGGTTCTGATGCGTACGTTGCTGAGTTTTCAGGTAATGCCATAGTACGCGTTGATCTTACTGATACAAATCCAACTGCCGAAGACGTCATAACAGGCATTAATGGACCTACGAGTCTTCTTTTTGATGGAGATGATGTGTATATTTCTCAAGTAGGAGGCGTCATCACACGTAGAGATGCTAGTGATCTCATATCAAATCAAGTCACCATTGCATCTGGACTTGTAACACCAGTCTCTATGGTACGAATTGATAATGACTTGTATTTTTCTGAATTTCAAGGCGGAAGAATTGGTCGTGTTGATCTTACTACTGGAGCAGTATCGACAGTTATTAATGGACTTAACTTTCCTGAGCAAATTGTACTTATAGGCGATGAGTTATTTATAGCTCACGCAGGCGCTAATCGTGTTTCAAAGTTTAACGTGACAGAAACCACTCCTGTACTAGAAGATGTCGTTACGGGGCTTAATAACCCAGCAGGAATACATGCAGAGGGCTCTATACTTCTTGTTACTGAGTTTGTGACGAACGGATCTATTTTTAGAATAGACACCTCAGAAACCTCTCCAACTGCAATAGAGCTTGTAAGTAATCAAAACAATCCCTTTGGTGTGAGTTTTTATAATGATGATTTATACTTTGTTCAAAATGGAGCGGGTATCTTATCCAGGTTTCAGGGCAATGTACTTTCTGTATCTGACCAGATTCTGGCAAATACAATTACGGTTTTTCCAAATCCAAATCAAGGACAATTTTCTATTAAAGGGTTACAAGGGAAAACTATTAATGACATTGCTATTATAGATGTAACTGGACGTATTGTAAAACAATATAGATCTCAAGACAATATTCAAAACGTACTTGAACATACGCTTTCTAGCGGGACTTATTTTTTAACGATTAATACCTTAGAGGGAAGATTCACAGAGCGAATTATTATACAATAAATGATATCAAAATTTAAACCCTGTACGTAATCGTATGGGGTTTGGAACAAAAGGACTTGAGCTTTCAAATGCTTTTCCTTTGATAATTGGTAGTACAAATTGTATGCCCGCATCCCAATTTTCTGTAAACTGATAATCAACTCCTGTAGAGAAGGATACTCCTCTTACTGTAAATATGCCAGTTTCTCTATCTCGGACCATCTCAAATTGAGAACCTCCTGACGCTTTTAATCTTGGTGAAAATTGATATTGAAAAAGTAACGGAAACTCTAGAAAATCCTTATTTTCAATACTTGAATAATTTAACCCTGTTAGTATACTTATAGAAGGGCTTATCGTTTTTTTAAAGAACACACCTCTATATTGCTCATATAGCTCAAATTGTGTTTTATCTTTACTAACGATCGTAGCGCCTGTAGGTACTATCTCAATTTTTTCTTTTGTTTGTGCATGACTATGACTGCTATACAAAATAACTAAGGATATAAATAATAGACTGTTTTTCATGCTTGATTCTTTTAGTATAAAACAAAGAAAGAATCAAAAAGTGTTAAGTTTTACTAACCTGCTCATAAACAATAGCTAAGAAAAGGTTAAACAAACGTGAAGAATGTAATTAGACTTTATCTAATAAAAATCGCAATCCTATATAAGGATATACAGATTGTGCATTATTAAAAAAAGATCGAACATCGGAGGGTGCGTCTATACGTATAAAATCAAAATAATTTCTGGCACCTAACGAAATATCTATCCAACCAAAAACTGCGTAATAAAACGCTACTTCTGGAGCTAGAAAAACCCCATCATCTCTAAATTCTCCATCAAAACCGTTTTGACCTATTTTTAAATATCCTATGTGCAATGACGGTATAAACTGGAGCTTGTCTGTTATATCAAGAGGATATCCTATTCCTCCAGAAATCCTTGTAAAAATTGCAGATCTAATATTTCCAACCAAATCGGGTCTTGTAACATCTCCAGATGCAATGTTTACATCAAAATGTAACGTTGTGTTATAGTAAAACGCTGTTGTAATTCCTACATCTATAGTACCGCTAAGATCATATCCTTTATTTATAAAATTATCTCCATAAGATACTGGTTGTGTATAGGCAATTTCAAAAAATGTTTTTGAAAATTCGTTTCTTGTATGTGTCGTATCTTTTACTTTTTCTTGAGACCAACCTAGTTGAGTACACAAAAGAATACATGCTAAAACCTTAAAACTCGAATGCATACTGAACTGTTTCTTGATTAATAGGAATTTCAATAGTATCTGATTCTGTTACTCCATTGGAGGTAATAAAATATGTGAATAGTGCTGTTGTGTTTTGAAGAGTTTCAAGCACAAGTATTTCTGAAGACTCCAGAATTCCTGAGCCTTCTATTGTTTCGCTAATAGCTTCTTCCCCAGAGGGAATCTGAAATTTTTGGACTCTAGCAGGATACGTAATTGCATAGCTTAAAGTTCCCTCTAAAGTAGGAGTATCTATAATTTCTATTTCTAATGTGGCGCTTCTTTTTAAGACTACATCTGGCAGTACAGTATTTCTTGTAATAATACTATCTAATTGATAAATCACAACGCCATAGTCTTCATTTAATGGAGTTTCAGCAGATTGCTCTTCACTGTTTATTAAGACTCCTATCCTACTTATCGTTTCATCGGGACTTAGAGAAATTAAATTGGCTTCACCTTGATTATCTGTAGTTCCTACACCTAAAACACCTTCAAAGCTTGGTATTATGGGAATAAATATACTTACCCCTGATCTTAGTGCAGATGCACTTACGCCTATATCAGAAATAGGTTGATTGGATTCATTAATTACTTTAAAATCAAAAGAGATTCGGCTATTGTTTTGTATCGGATCACTACAACTTACCATAAAGAAGTATGAGGTAAGTAATAGAAAGGGTATTTTTTTATACATACATAATAGATGTACAAAAAGGCATTTGGTTGCGTATAAATTTATAAGGAGGAAAAATTACATCCCTTTTACCCAATCTGAAGGGTCTAGTTTTGTGTTGTTTTTTCTAACCAAAAACTTAAGAATTGTTTTGCCATTAAAAGCATTAAGGCCTACTTCTCCAATAGATTGCTTAAAATCCACCTTATCTCCTACTTTTACTGTGATCTTTTTGATGTTATAGTATACAGTAATATAATCCCCATGCTTTATATAAACTGCCAGATTACTTCCCGAAACATTTTGTATTTTTAATACCTCTCCTTTAAAAACAGCTCTTACTTTTTCGTTTGGAGATGTTTCAATTTCTACTCCACTACTATACGTTGTAATATTAGGCAATGTAGGATGCCTAGTTTTACCAAAACGTCTAGATATACGCCCTCTTTCTACAGGCCAGATTAAACGCCCTTTATTGGAAGCAAAATTGGAAGCCAACGTTTTTTCTTCAGGTGTAAGTGCAAATTTCTTATTAGACTTTGATTTTCCTGCTTTTACATTACTTGCTGCAATTGCATCCGCAATAATTTTATCTATTTGGCGATCAATTTCGTCTGTTTCTTGCTGTTTTTTTCGAATTTGAGCAGCATATACATTAGATTTTTTACGCACTTGAGCTACTAGCGCATCTTGGGCTTGTTTTTCTTTGTCAAGTTCTTTTCTAGCAAGTCTATTTTCGGCAATCAATGCATCTTTATCTTTCTTTTGCTGTATAAGATCTGTATTTACTTGTTGCAATAGTGCCGTACGTTCTTTTATTTGATCTCCTTGTTTTTTTCGATAGTTTGCATATTGCTTCATATACTGCATACGCTTATAAGCCTGTTTAAAGCTCTCACTAGACAAGAGAAACATAATCTTACTTTGTCCGCTTTTACTCTTATAGGACTTTTGAATCATCAATGCATAATCGTCTTTAAGATCTTTAAGTTCATCCCTCAGGTTATCCATTTTATTGAGGTTTTCATTAATCTCTTGTGTGAGGAGGTTTGCCTGACGATTTGTAACTTTTATGATATCTGAACGTACTTTTATTTGTTGATCTAGATCTTCAACCTGTGTCAATAGAGAGATTTCTTTCTTCTTATTGGTTTCGCGCAAGCGTGATAACTGTTGCATTTCTGCAATTAAAGAAGCTCTACGTTCTTCTAGTTGTTTACGAGTTGGTTTTTGAGCATAACCTGTTTGTAGCATCCCTAAGAAAAGGCATCCTATAAACATCAATATATAGTTCTTTTTACTAGAACTCATCTAACGCTATCTTTTTATAACCAGAAGGTATAGAAAATGGGAACCGTACAGAAACATCTGTTTCAACACTCCTATATTCTATATCTATATTTGTTTGATCTGTATTTTCTAATACCTCAATTGCAATATTTTTAGGGAATAACTTTCCTTTCACTTGTTGATGTGTAATATAGTTTACATCTAGTGAGAGGTTATCTTGAGGTTGTGTTACCTGTTGTTTTTTGATTAAGAAATCTTGAGGTTCCATAAAGAAGAAGAGGTTCAAAATATCTAATTGTTTTTTAGGAGTAATCTTATATAAACCTTCAACCTGATCTACCTGATAATTTCCATCTCTTAAATTATATACGGTTTGTCCAATAAGTAGGCGTTGTAATTGTTCAAAATCCATCTTAACACCAAAATATTGACTTAAAAATGAAAAATCTCCTTCAAAATAACGTCTATTAATCTTCTCATAAAAAGATATTTTCTCAGGAGTAATAAGTGCTTTTGCTCCTGTTATTCCTA
This sequence comes from Dokdonia pacifica, assembly GCF_900188275.1. Lineage (GTDB taxonomy): Bacteria > Bacteroidota > Bacteroidia > Flavobacteriales > Flavobacteriaceae > Dokdonia > Dokdonia pacifica. The sequence goes on along the minus strand of NZ_FZNY01000001.1, from coordinate 1,220,616 downwards.
GAATAGAAGCACTCATCCATATCTTTTTATCTTTTTCCATTCGGATATTTACAGTAACCGTTTGCCTTGATTTTTTGTCTTGATATCGTACTCGCGTACGAGCTACCAATGTTGTAAAGTCAAAGCTATTTCCATAATGATTTTCAATAAGACGTGCCGTAGCAATATCTTCTGTAGTTACATTGCTGGTCGTTTTTTTTGTACCTCCGCAACTAGCTAGAATACTAAATACGAGAAGAAATGCTATCTTTTTCATTTATCCATTTGTGCTTTAAGCGCAGTTGCTTTGTTCATATACTGTTGTCCTTTTGTGGCATTTCCAGTTCCTATATACGCTTCTCCTAATTGTTGGTAAAAATCAGATTCCATTTTTACATCGTCTATAATGTAATCTATCCCTACTTCAAGTTGTTCTATGGCTTCTTTAAATTTAGATTGTCTGTTAAGTGCTACACCATACGTAAGATATAACAATGGCTGAGCAGGATATAATTCTAATCCTGCCGATGCTACTTCTTCTGCTTCTGCATATGCTCCTGTATCTAACTGTAATAAGAGTGTGCTTTTTATAATATCTATATTTTCAGCATCATTTGCGAGTGCTTTTTTAAGGTAAGGCAATGCTTTATCCTTAATCCCTTTGTTAATATAGTAACTCGCTAGTTCTTGATTAATTTTTGAATCAGCAACTTGAGAGTCAAAAAGAGAAATTGCTTCTTCTAATTGTGTCTCATATTGAGGGTTACTATTTACAAAAAGTAAGAAATCATTTAAAACTCTATGTTTAGCCTTAGGTGTAATTTTCTTGCTTTTTATTGTATTTTTCATTGCTTCAATAGCATCATCTGTCTTTCCGTCTTCTAGATAGAGTTTATATAAAGCAAGGTTTACTTCTTCAGCATTAGGGTTGATTTCCTTTAGTTTTAACGCTGTTTCATATGCCTTTTTAGTTTCTCCCTGCTCGCTATATAAGTATATAAGTTTTAGATAATCTGCTTCGGCGGTAGGATTACTTGCGATCTTTTTTTCTATAGCATCAGTGCGTCCTTTCTCATTTCCAGAAAGTTTATAGATACGATCTCTTAACTCTTCTCGATAAACATCACTTCCTTTTACGGTATCTAATTCATCCAATAACTGTAAGGACTCATCATATCGTTTTGTTGAGACATATATTCTTGCAAGATCTTCTTTGTATTGTACATCAAAAGGAATAAGCTGTTTTACTATGTTTTCTGCTTTCTCATAGTCTCTGTTTTTATAATACACTTCATATAGTGATTCTAAAACAGGTTCTTGATTAGGTTTTAGAGAAAGTGTTTTCAAAAAATCTTCTTCGGCGAGATCATATTTTTTGAGCGCTTCGTAGTTTTTACCTCTCTCAAAATACAAAATCGCTCTTGCAGGCTCCATAGCTATACATTCATTAAGTGACGTAATTGCTAGTTCATAATTTTCTATTCCTTTTTGTTTTAAGGCTTCAAAGAACGCTTCTTGAAATTGATCAGATACATCACCGAGGTCATCTACATTTTGATCTGCAAATGGCGTTGGGTCTTGTGCATATATATGCTTTCGCGAAAGCATACTAAGACACAAAAACAATAATAATATGTACTGATTCTTTTTCATTGTATATGTTATTACCAAAAAGGGCTACTATTCTAAAACGGTATAATCACCAAGGCTTACTTGTGTGAATTTACCATTGTATTTTACATGATTTCCTATCATGGCTTGATCTAATTGTACATTTTTAATAACACTATTAGCTTGAATCAAGCTATTTTTTATGGTACTGTCTTCAATTACCGTATCTGCTCCTACTGAAACGTATGGACCCACTGTAACATTGCGTAACACTGCATTTTCTGAAATATAACATGGCGGAATAATGCTTGCATTTTCTAAAACAGCGCTATCTGCCACCAATTTTTCTTCTCCATCATCATGTAAAAACTGAAGCATTCTACCATTTGTTTCTACCGTAACGACTTTATTTCCACAATCCATCCATTCATCTACCGTTCCTGTTTTAAAGATACGTCCATCTGCCATCATTTTCTTAATACCATCATTAATTTGATATTCTCCTCCATTCATGATATTTTCTTCAAGTACTTCTTGAAGCTTTCCTTTAAGAACGGCTACATCTTTAAAATAATATATTCCAATAACTGCTTGATCAGAAACAAAGCTTTCTGGTTTTTCTACAAGTTCTACAATTTCTTGTTGTTCATTTAGTTTTACAACACCATATGCTTCTGGGTTATCTACTTTTTTAGTCCAGATTACGCTATCTGCTTCTGGGTCTAGGTCAAACTCTGCACGTATTAATGTGTCTGCATAAGCTATTACAGCGGGCCCTGAAAGTGACGGTGCAGCGCTCATAATAGCATGTCCTGTTCCTAAAGGTTGATCTTGACGATAAATAGATGGTTTTGCTCCTAAGCTTTTTGCAAGTTCTTCTAGACTCTTAACCACATCATCTCCAAACCAGGCAGGATCTCCCAGTACAAAAGCGATCTCTTCTATGGGTTGTTTTAAAACTTTCGCAATATCGCGTACAAGTCTATGAACAATAGGTTTTCCTGCTACAGGTATTAATGGTTTTGGTACTGTTAAACTATGTGGGCGTAAACGGCTTCCGCGTCCAGCCATAGGTACTATTATTTTCATATATGGGAGTTAGTAGGTTTTATTTCTCACTGCTTAAAATGAGCATTTTAATTAAGTTTTATATCTCGTTCTTCACATATTTCTTTAAAACGATCTGTTTTGTTTTGCTTTTCAAATAATGTGTATAAATAATTCATCACTTTTTCTGCATCTGCCGAATAAGGTGATTTTGATTCTTTATACAATTTGTAGGCATCAATAACACTGTTTAGTGAAGCTTCTAGTTTATTTCTATTCATATATACTAAAGAAAGCCCATAGTGTCCTTCTGGATCTTCGGGATATGCTTTTTTTAATTTAGTATACCAATATTCTGAATTCTCAAAGTCATTTTTGTAATTATATGCAACTGCAATATTCATTAATGAGGTTCTGTTTAATGAATCTACCGCTATAGAACTTTTATAGGCACTTATCGCATTATCATATTCATGTAATTCTCTATACGTTCTTCCTAAATTATCCCAAGCAAACACAAATTCATCGTCTAGGGCTACAGCTTTTTTATAATATTTTATAGCTTTTTTAAAGTTCCCTTTTTCACTCTCATCAATACCTTGGCTATAAAATTCCATGGCTTTTTTATTAGAAGAATAGGAGTTTAATTTTTCTTCATCACTAGCAAAAGTTACTTTTTCTAATGCATCACAATTATTTACAAGCGTGCGTTGTATATCATCATAAAATGCTCTGATACCTTCTACTGTATTTAAATCTATATGCTCTCTCGCTTCAGAGGCAGAGACGGCTTTTACAATACATTCTGAAATAAGGTTATTCTTTTCATCTAGTCCTAATGCGGTCGGAATTTCACTTATACAATCACATGCATGATTTGCAGATTTTATTACATATTCTTCCTGAGCACCTTGCTGATTTACAAAGCTTTTAAATACATCACAATCTTTCTCTAATATCTTAACTGCTTTGTTAGTGTCTTCTTTAGATACCTCATCAGAGCTTCCATCTGAGTTTAATGTTATAGTCGAATCTTTATCGGTAGGTAATCCTGAAAGTAATGCTCCTAAAACACTAGCTTTATGGCAATCATCAAATTCCTTTGCAAAATCTTTAGTTAAATCTTCTGAAGGTGCATTTTCTAAACATTCACAGATAATGGTTGCCATTACCTCTTCTTTGTTTTGCTTTTCAGTTTGGGCTTGTATAGTGATAGCTAGACACAACAAACTTAAAGCAATTCCTTTTTTAAAAACACCTTTCATATCTTTATTTTATTTAGTTCCTGTACTTCCAAAACCTCCTGTTCCCCTTTCTGTACTTGAGAGTTCAATCACTTCTTTCCAGACAGCTTGTTCATGTTGTGCAATAACCATTTGAGCAATGCGCTCACCGTTTTCTACAGTAAAAGATTCGTTAGAAAGATTTACTAAGATCACACCTACTTCGCCTCTGTAATCAGCATCAATCGTGCCAGGTGCATTAAGAACTGTAATTCCTTTTTTTGCAGCAAGACCACTTCTAGGACGTACTTGTGCTTCTACCCCAATAGGAAGTTCTATAAAAAGTCCTGTAGGGACAATAGCTCTTTCTAATGGGCCCATCGTAATTGGCTCAGATATATTTGCTCGTAAATCCATACCAGCACTAGCTATAGTTTCATAATGTGGTAAAGCGTGACTTGATTTATTTATGATTTTAACTTTCATTCTTTCTTCGTAATATTTGTTGTAATAAAGGTTGCTCTCTATACCAAATAACACCTACTAAAATAGCTGTCATAAGGATGCCTGCAAGATAAAGTTGTATACTCCCTATTCCAAAATAATCTCTTAAAAGATAGAAGAAAACAGACGAAAAACCAACAGACAAAATAATATATAAAACAATATTTTTTATATCATAAGGAATAGGCATATGTTTTCTCCCCATACTATAAGATACAATCATCATTAAACCATATGCTGCACAGGTAGCCATTGCACTTGCCATATATCCTATGGTAGGAATACATACTACATTTAAGACAATCGTTAATACTGCTCCTGTTATAGAAATATAGGCTCCATATCTTGTCTTATCTGTTACTTTATACCAAACAGACAGCGTTTGATAAATGCCAAAAAAGAAGAAGGCAAACACAACAATAGGTGTAATTTTCATACCTACTAGATAACTAGGTTTTCCAATCAATAATGGTTTGATAACATCTAGTAAAACAATGTAAACAAACATTCCTATGGCTCCTAGCACGACAAATGCTTTTGTAATCATGGCATACTGCTGAGATGCATTTTTATCTTTAGACTGACTAAAGAAGAAGGGTTCTACTCCTAATCTAAATGCAGTTGCATATAAGGTCATCCCAATCGCTAAACGATAACACGCCGTATAAATACCAACTTGCTCTTTTGCTGCTTTTTCGTCAAGCGGCAATAACCATTGAAGTAACACTTTATCTAAGGCTTCATTTATTGCAAATGCAAGACCCGCAATAAGTATAGGCCAACTGTATCGCAACATTCTTTTTAGCAAAGAAATATCTATATAAAACTTACTTATATATGGTTTACTTACAAAAAGTAATGTAAGAGCACTAGCCATACAGCCAGAGATAAAAAAGAGTTCTTTCTTATCATTAGGAAGCCATGTAAAAAGGCTTGTCATTTTTTGAGTAGCGATTAAGAAAACAGCTGATGTTCCTACTGAGATAACCACGTTTATCATTTTAATAATCGCATATTTCAATGACTGATTTTTTGCTCTCATTAATGCAAACGGAATCACCATTAGGGTGTCAAAACTTAAAATCCCTACAACCCATCTCCAATAAGATACATTTATATCGCTTAGCCTTGCTACAGGTTCTATCCAAAAAATAGATGATATAGCAAAAACTAATGTCGTTACTACAAGAGTCCAAAGTGATGTTTTAATTGTTTTCTCAGTCGCAGATTCTCCATTGTAAAACCTAAAAAAGGCTGTTTCCATACCGTATGTAAGTACTACATTAAGTAAAACGATATAAGTAAAAAGTATAGACACTTCTCCAAAATCACTCTCAGTATCTAAATATTTGGTAAGTAACCATGTTAGCAATACAGTAAGTACTCTTGGTAATACAGTAGCTAAACCATAGACAAATGTGTGTTTAAAAAGGTTTTTAAGTGTACTCAAAAAAGGAAGTATTATCTATTGTTAAAAGTAACAAATTTATAGGTGCCTCTATGGCATATATGACAAAACTATAAACAAGATATTAGTAATAAAATTATTACGATACATTCTTATTGTGACTCTAGTCATATGATTAAAAGATTTGAACTAAACCAGAACGAGACTCCCGTCTTCATAAGAAAAAGATAAGCCCCAAGGAATGTTACATCTCGGGGCTTATAACTCAAACCAAAATATTTGTGAAGAAAGTGATATAAATGTATCTATAAGTTTCAGGATATCAGTCAAACCCGATAATCGTTTACTAAAATTTGTATTTAAATGCTGTTATAATTTTAAAAAATGCAATGCTATGGTATACGCTTTCGCGAAAGCGGAAAAACATGGTATCATTCTTATTCATTTTAAGGCCCTATGAACGCTTTAAACTATCAATCTTGGGGTTTTGTTATAAAAAAGAAGAAAACCACTCTATAGTGTCTAAACATGCATTTGATAGGGAAAACCTAACGTCACTTATGAAAAAATGTTACTATATCTAAAAAGGCAAGTAATATGAATGTAAGATTACAGTCAGAGTTTATCTTTAGGATAGCTTAAGGACAAGAAGAAGTCTTTGCTATACCGTAGTGAGATTTCCGTCTTTACGGAAAAAAGATAAGCCTCGAGGAATGTTACATCTCGAGGCTTATAACTCAAACCAAAATATTTGTGAAGAAAGTGTTGTAAATGTATGTGCAACCTTCACAAAACCAGTGAGTCCCGATAATCGTTTCCGAAATTAAACATCGTAATTGGCTTGTAAAAGTTAGATAAGCCCTTTAAAAATAAGGCATAACAAAAAAATCCCGATCTTAAAAAAGATCGGGATTTTTATATCGAGATTCCCACCTTCGTGGGAATGAATTAATTGTTTAATGCTTCTGCTCCACCAACAATCTCTAAGATTTCATTGGTAATAGCCGCTTGACGTGCTTTGTTATACTGCAATTTAAGTGCATCTCTAAGCTCTGTTGCATTATCTGTTGCTTTATGCATTGCTGTCATACGTGCTCCATGCTCACTCGCTACAGAGTCGCGTATTCCTTTAAACAATTGCGTTTTTAAAGCTTTAGGAATTAATCCTTCTACAATTTGTTGCTTAGATGGCTCAAATATATAATCAACATTAGAAGTAGTTCCTTGTTCTACTGGAAGTATTGGAAGGAATTGTTCTGTCGTTACTATTTGAGTTGCTGCATTTTTAAACTTATTGTAGATGATTTCGATTTTATCAAATTCACCTGTCGCAAAACGCTCCATTAAGTCTTCTGCAATAACAGCTACATTATCAAAAGTTAAGTCGTCAAATATTTCATTATTGTTTGTAATCACGTTTTGTGATTTTCCAATAATATCATTTGCCTTTTTACCTATAGTCACAAAACTAACTTCTTGATTAGCATAGGTTTCTTCTGCTAGTCGTTTTGCTTCTTTGATGATGTTAGAATTGAAAGCTCCTGCAAGACCACGATTAGATGAAATAGCGATAATAAGCACTTTATTCACCTCGCGGTTTTCTGCATAATTACTTCCAGAATCACTGTCTAGTCCAGAACTTAGGTTCTGCAATAGCTCAGTAAGCTTATCTGCATATGGACGCATTGCTGTAATAGCGTCTTGCGCTTTCTTCAATTTTGCAGCAGATACCATTTTCATGGCACTGGTAATCTGCATCGTTGAAGATACGGAACCAATTCTGTTTCTAATTTCCTTAAGATTTGCCATTGGCGCTCTTGTTAAGGGTTATTATTATACTACTATTTTCGCTACTTCTACTGTGACTAAGACAGCTTTCGCGAAAGCGTACTCTTAGTTATACTTAGCCGAAAGATCTTTAGCAACAGCTACTAACGTGTCTGTTACTTCGTCTGTAAGTTTTCCTGATTTTAATGTATCAAGAATACCTCTGTGCTTTGCATTTAAAAACTCTAAATACTCTGCTTCAAATTCTTTTACTTTATTTACAGGAACATCACGTAATAAGTTCTTAGAACCTGCATAAATAATTGCGATCTGATCTTCTACTGTAAATGGCGTATTTTCAGATTGCTTAAGAATCTCAACGTTACGCTTTCCTTTTTCAATTACATTTAACGTTGCTGCATCAAGGTCTGATCCAAACTTAGCAAATGCTTCTAATTCACGGAAAGCTGCTTGATCCAGTTTTAAGGTACCAGATACTTTCTTCATTGATTTAATCTGAGCGTTACCTCCTACACGTGATACCGAGATACCTACGTTAATTGCTGGACGTACACCAGAGTTAAATAAATCTCCATCTAAGAATATCTGACCATCTGTAATCGAAATTACGTTAGTTGGGATATATGCAGATACATCTCCTGCTTGTGTTTCAATAATAGGAAGTGCTGTAAGAGATCCTCCTCCTTTTACGATAGGTTTTAAACTATCAGGAAGGTCATTCATATCTGCTGCAATAGCGTCATCATTGATCACTTTTGCGGCACGCTCTAATAATCTTGAGTGAAGGAAGAATACATCTCCTGGGTATGCCTCACGTCCCGGTGGACGACGTAATAAAAGAGATACCTCACGGTATGCTACCGCTTGCTTAGATAAATCATCATAAATGATTAATGCAGGGCGTCCTGTATCACGGAAATATTCTCCAATCGCTGCTCCAGCAAATGGTGCATATACCTGCATTGCTGCTGGATCTGATGCGTTTGCTGCAACAATAGTTGTGTATGCAAGTGCGCCAGCATCTTCTAATACCTGAGCAATGTTTGCTACAGTAGAAGCTTTCTGACCAATCGCTACATATATACAATATACTGGCTCACCAGCATCGTAAAATTCTTTTTGATTAAGGATGGTATCAATACAAACGGTAGATTTACCTGTTTGACGGTCACCAATTACCAACTCACGTTGTCCTCTACCTACAGGAATCATAGCGTCAATAGACTTAATACCTGTTTGTAATGGTTCAGTTACTGGCTCACGGAAGATAACTCCTGGTGCTTTACGCTCCAATGGCATCTCATAGGTTTCACCAGAAATAGGTCCTTTACCGTCTATAGGTTGTCCTAGTGTATTTACTACACGTCCTACAATACCTTCTCCTACATTAATAGAAGCGATACGTTGTGTACGTTTTACAGTATCTCCTTCTTTAATATCTGAAGAAGCTCCTAGAAGTACAACTCCTACATTATCTTCTTCAAGGTTCAAAACGATAGCTTCAAGGCCGCTTTCAAACTCTACTAATTCTCCGTATTGAGCATTAGAAAGTCCGTATACACGAGCAATACCATCACCCACGGTTAATACAGTTCCTACTTCGTCAAGTGAAGCTGCTGCTTCAAATCCTGAAAGTTGCTGTTTTAAAATTGCTGAAACTTCTGCTGGTTTAACTTCTGCCATTTTATATTGGTTTTACGCTTTCGCGAAAGTTTATTATAAACTATTACTAAATTCTCTTTTTAATTTGCCTAACTGGCTAGCGATACTCGCATTATATTGTGTATCACCTACACGTAATACAAAACCACCAATGATACTTTCATCAATGATGTTTTCTAATTTTACGTTTGTACTTCCTGTTAACTCAGTCACCTTTGCTAACACTTTTTTCTCTATTGCTGCAGTTAAAGGTACTGCTGTTGTTACTAATGCTAATTGCACTCCTTGACTTTCGTTATAGAGCGTTACAAAACTAGTAGCTACATGTCCTAATAAATCAACGCGTTTGTTGTCTACTAAGATGTCTATAAGTCCTAAAGTTTCTTTGGAAGTTCCTTTAAAAACTTCTTTTAACACAGCTCTTTTATCTTCTACCTTTATAACTGGATTTTGTAGCGCAAGGCGAAGGTCTTTACTTCCACCTAAAGTTGCTACAACATCCTTCATATCATTTAGTACAGCGTCTGTAGATCCAGAATCTTTTGTAAGATTCAAGATTGCTTTTGCATAACGTATTGCTGCTCTTGTACTACCCATATTGGTTTAGTTTAAAGTGGCTTGACCTAGCATCTCTTCTACAAGACCTAGTTGCTTATCTTTATTTGAAAGTTCACTTTTAACAACTTTCTCTGCAATATCTACAGAAAGAGATGCTACTTGACTTTTAAGGTCTGCAATAGCCGATTTACGTTCAGCTTCAATAGCACTTTGTGCTTGAGCAATCATCTTCTCTGCTTCTGCTTTTGCTTCTCCTTTTGCATCTTCGATCATTTTTGCTTTGATCTCACGAGCTTCTTTAAGTAAGGTTTCGCGTTCTGCACGAGCTTCTTTGATAAGCTTTTCATTATCTGCCTGAAGGTTTTCCATTTCCTTCTTAGCATCTTCAGCTGCATCTAATGCTCCTTGAATACTTTCTTCACGATCCTGTAATGCTGTAAGAATAGGTTTCCAAGCAAATCTTCTCATTAAGAAAATAAGCAAAAGAAAAAGGACAGTAAGCTTAACGAATAAGTCTAGTGAAAAATTTTCTAATAATTGATCCATAATATTTTAATGCTTTTTAACTGTTGCTTTAATAATCATTTTCCTGCAACCAACCGTTGCAGGAAAATGATGGTTCATTTACGACTTCCCTAAGAAAATCGCTGCGAATGCTAGTCCCTCCAAAAGAGCGGCGATAATAATCATCGCTGTTTGGATTTTTCCAGATGCTTCTGGTTGACGAGCGATCCCTTCCATGGCACCTCTACCGATTTGACCTAAACCGATACCGGCTCCGATCACGATTAGACCAGCACCTACTAACATAGGAACTGCTGATACTGCTTCTGTAGTTGCTTCTTGAAGAATTGCTAAAGACATAATTTAAATATATATAGTTAAAAAAATAAATTCGATGTTTAGTGATGCTCAGGCTCTTCTACCGCCATTCCGATAAATAAAGCTGAAAGCATTGTAAATATATACGCCTGTAAGAATGCTACTAACAATTCTATAAGCATAATAAATAATGATAATACAAATGATAATATCGTAGACCCTACTGGATGCATTTGCTCTTGCATGGTAATTCCAATAGCAATCAAACTCATTAATACAATGTGTCCTGCTGTAATGTTTGCAAATAAACGTACTGCTAATGAAAATGGCTTAATAATAAGCGTTCCTGCCAATTCTATAATTGCTAGTACTGGTCTCAATAAATAAGGTACTCCAGGCATCCATAATTGGTGACTCCAGAAATGCCCATTACCACTTACCATATAGATAATGAATGTGAAAATGGCTAATGATGCAGTAATGGCTAATTGACCCGTTACATTAAATCCAAATGGTAATAATCCTAATAAGTTAGAAATCCATATGAAAAAGAATACAGTCATTAAATATCCTGTATATTTTCTGTATTTAGGACCAATGTTTGGCTTTGCTATTTCATCTCGTACATAAAGCACTAATGGCTCTAATACTCTACCAAAACCTGTAGGAATAGGTTTTTTCTTGTATTGCTTTGCTAATCCTCCAAACCATAGTAACATTAACAGTCCTAATAATAGAATTCCAAATACACTTTTAGTAATTGATAAATCTATAGGTGTAGAAGCATTTGTAGGGTGATGCGCCTCATCAAAACTAACTTCAGTAGCGCCTGCATTTAGTTCATAAATCTTTCCGTGTAGTCTTACGAAGTTACTTCCTCCTTTTTCTACGATCTCTTTTCCGTCATCATCATGATGAAATGCAGAAGACATAAATGCCGCCAATCCATTTTCTCCCCAAAGAATTACAGGAAGTGGAAAACCTACATGATGTTCTTCTCCTTCAGAAAAATATGAGAATAAATGAAAATCGTGAGAATCCTTAACGTGGTGTTGAATATATTCATTGATTTCCTCTTGCGTATTTATAGGATCTCCATGACTATTTTGACCGTCTTTTTTATCTCCTTTCGCGAAAGCGGTAAGTGAGAAAAGTAAAATAAGACTTAAAGACGTAATTGTTTTTGATATTACCTTCATTCCTTTTTAATTCCTTTATGATCCGAATAATGAGGTCTAAAATTCGGCGCAAAGATAGGTATTATTTTTAGACTTAAAACACCTTATCTATCATTTTTTAAAGGAGTCTTTTTATTTAGCAATTTACTAATAAAAAACACCTCTAAAATCAAAAATAAGGCTATGGGAATCAACAAGTTAACGCTTTCTTTGTTTGTGAAGGATGCTGCTTTAAAAATAGGCTTATAAAAAATTAAACAGAAGCCTATTATTTTTAAAGCTACACTTCCTAAATACAAAAAGCCTAATTGGTCTTTAAACTTTTTATTATTTAACAACGCTAAAAAAATAATGAATAATAGGAATGAAAATACACCATGGTATAGATATACGCCTTGTAAAGAAAAAGGTGCTTGGTTTGCTAAACTAACAAAAACACCTGTGTGTACATAATACCCTACAAGTGAAAATAGTATAAAAATAATACTATAGAGACCTCGTTGTTTGATCATTCTTTGTTGAGTCTATTTACACGATAAATAATAAGAAACATAGAGGCAAAAATTGCAATAAGCGTAAGGGTTGTTTCTAGAAAAGACGTTTCTAATTTTTCATCTAGCCAAATACCTAACTTATTCCCTAAGAATATAGTGAGTCCCATTTGTAAACCAATGCCAGAAAAAACGGCCCAGTTTTTAAGCGCTTTTTTCTCCTTGTTTTTTCCCATCTTTAGCAATGGATTTTAAATTGCCTTTCATATCACATGAGGCATTAAAAGTAGCGCCTGGTTCTACCGCAAGTTTTCCTACAGTCACTTCTCCTTCAATACGTGCAGTAGCTTTTATAGACAGAAGATTACTTACCTGCATCGTTCCTTCTACCAATCCTTCTATATCTGCATCTTTACAAATTAAAGACCCTTTTACAACACCCGTTTTTCCTATCACTACTTTATTTGGGGTATTAATGTTTCCTTCTACTTCTCCATCTATCCTAAAACCACCTTGAGATGTAATATCTCCTACAATCTTTGTGCCTTGACTTATTCTATTTTGTTGATTACTGTGATCTAAGTTTTTTCCTTTTTTATTATCTGAAAACATAGTTAGAGGGGGTTATAGAGGGTTATTTTGTGCTTTGCTGTATATAGTCTTCGAGGTTTTTATGAAGTTGAATAATTTTATAATTGCCGGATGCTATAATTGTATTCTCTTTAGTTATTTTCTCTTTAATATCTTTATTTACGGCCAGTAATTCTACAAGTCCTTCTGCTTGAGATTTACTATTTAAATAATGAACTACAATAAAAGATTGCTTATCATTATAGACATCAAAAGAGGTTGCATAATTTGTATAGCCTATGGTTTCAAAAGCTTCGTCTAATTGCTTTTTTAAGGTATTAGCAGCTTCTACATCTGAATTATTGAATGCGTATACTATTTTCCAATTAGTTGCAGTTGCTTCATCTTGGAAGCTTCTGAATTTCATTTTAGGGATTGCTCTATTAAGTAATTCTTGCGCTTTTTTTCCTTCATCTGCTCTAGGATAGGTAAGTGCAACATATTTTAAGGCTTCATTGTATGCTTTATATCCTTTATATCTTCCTAACGCCATTGCTTTAAGCAATTCAAACTTTGGTAAATAAGGATCTCCGTAAAATTGTTCTATACGTTCATCAAGGCTCGTTAACAAAGGTCCGAAACGCTGATTCTGAAATTCTCTAAAGAGTCCGTTATAAATAGCTTCTGGAGAAGATGCATCTTGCTCTAATGCTATATCTGGGTTATTGATAATAGAAGCGTAACGAGAATCAGGATAGTTTGATGTAATATCTTGTTTATAACTGTTTTGCTTTGCTGCATCCTCCATCTGACCATATATTTGGTACAGGTTATACTTAGCAGGTAATATTAATTGTTCTTCCGGATTAAATTCCAGCAATTTTTCTAATCTATTAGAAGCAAGAGGGTATTCTTTAAATTTCTCTTTATAGATAAGCCCTAATTGGAAATATGCAAAATCACGTTCCTTTTTAAGACTATCTAATGCTTTTTCTTCTGTTGGAATTAGCGACATGTAATCATCTACTGTTAACGCAGTATCTTCTTCTCCATTATCTCCTCTAAAGGGTAATGCACTTGGATTAAGTGGAATATCCTGTCTTGTAGAAATACGCCATCCATCAGAAGACCCTCTTTTTCCCCAACGTTTTCTAAAGGCTTGTCTTCCATATGCTACTGCTGTTGTGTTATAAAAGTAAAACTCTCCTACTGCATTTCCAGAGCTACTATTTGTAAAAGCTCCTGATCTAGCAGCATTCGTATTCTTAGCGCTATTATTACTTTTAAAGAACTCATTATTTCTAATGTCTTCTACACGACTTATAGAATCTTGACGTTCCTTTTCTTTAATTTTTGCAATATATTCTTCAAAAAATGTGCGCTGTTCATCTTCAGATAGTGATGTTAATCGAAGTATACTATCATTACGCTGAGAAAGCTCTTCATATTTAATAACATCTGTTAAGTTTTCTCTCTTTTTTCTAATGATTCTAAACTCTCTGGTTTTATCATCTAGCGATCCCAACACACTATCATAATAAGAGCCTGCTGTTTGATATTGTGCCGTTTCAAAATTGTGTTCTGCTATAGCAAGGTAATCACGAGAGTTTAGATACTTATCTTGAGAATCTTCTCTTAATGACTTATTGTAATTTGCAAGAGCAGAATCTATTTGATTTGTTTTTTTGTAATACTCAGCTTTAGCATAATAGATTTTGTCTAAAAAAGGTCTATTCTCTCTATTATTTTCTAATTTTTCTAATAATTCTAAGAGTACTAATTGATCATCATTTTCATAATCAAAATTGCGAGCTTGTTCAATATGAGCATTAATTAAATACTTACGAGGAATTTTTCTATTTAAGTCTATAACTTCTTGAAAGGCCAGATTTGCACTATCCTTGTGACCTAAGTTATTATATAATTGTCCTTTTATATAATTGTATCGCCCGCGCTCTTCATTTCTTTTCGTAAGCTTAGTAGCTTCCTTCATGTAAATAAGTGCGGTGTCTTGATGTTTCAAATTAAGATATGCTTGTGCAAGTATTGCATAAGCATCTGCTTTATCTTGATCTTTAAGCTTATCTTCTATTCTAAAAATCTTTAATAGATTTTCAATAGCAACTTCATTATTGTCTAAGCGAATATTTGCTTTTTGTTTCCAGATTTTAGCTTGTGCTATATTATTACTTTTTGGATAGTATGCTAACACATAATTAAAAGCTTCTAAAGCAGGTACAAATCTTTGATCATAATATCTCGCCTTTCCTAATATCATAAAAGCCTCATCTACTTGAGGGTTATATTCTTCTCCATCTATCTTCATGGAGTGTTTTTGTATGGCTTTTATTGCTTTCTCTTCTGCTTTTAAGAAGTTTGGATCACCATCTTCTTCGTCGAGACGTATTGATATTTCATCTTTAAAGGCGATACGTTCTATGGGAAGGATGTCCCAATAATTATCATTAAACGTAGAGATTAAAGACTCACGTCCTTCGTCTAAAGCAACTTCACCATTGTATAAGGTATTGTATTCTGTAGTCACCGCATGATAATTACGGCTCAAGAAAGAATTCTTTTTACGAGAGCAGCTTGTTAAGAACAGAACTGCAAAGAAGAAGCAACAAGTATATTTTATAAGTAGTTTCAAACTCACATTGTTTTTTGATAAAAACAGAAAATGACCATTTTTAGTATGGAAGCCTGTAAAAATACACTTCTTTTTGAAAAAACCGAGAGTTACATCTTTAAAATTGGCGTATTATATACTATAGTTTATACATTTTAAATAAAGAAACGCTATTTTTTGAATAAATAGGCATTCAAAAAATAGCGTTTCTTATATGTAAGAGAAATTTTACCCGTTAAATTACCTCTTCTCCAGAGAAATAACTTTCTAACTCTTTAAGCGTTTCTGGAGAGGTCATAATATCTTTTACTTGTTCTCCTTTTTCTAATACTACAATACGTTCACACACTTCTGTTACGTGTTGTAAATCATGACTAGATACAAGTACCGTAATGTTCTTGTCTGTTGCCAATTTTTTAATAATTCCTTTTAAACGTATTTGTGTTGTAGGGTCCAGATTTGCAAATGGCTCATCTAGTATAATCACATCTGGAGTTCCGATAAGTGTTGCAACAATACCTACTTTCTTTTGATTTCCTTTAGATAAATCCCTCAGATATTTACGCTTTCCAATAATCTCATCATTAAAGAAGTCTTCAAAACCTGCAAGAAGCGCATCTACATCTGCTTTGTTTTGTCCTCGCAAATCACCTATGAAATAGAAATATTCTTCTGGCGTAAGATACCCTATTAAAAAACTCTCATCAATAAACGAAGCTGTATGGGTTTTCCACTCTTCACTTTTATTAACTTCATATCCACCATTCTTTATATATCCTGTAGTAGGTTGTATAAGATCTAATAAACTACTAAATAAGGTCGTTTTTCCAGCACCATTATTTCCTACTAATCCAAAAGCTTGTCCTTTAGGAATACTAATGCGTTCCAAATTTAAAACGCTTACTCCATTATATTTTTTTGATAAATTATGTATCTCAATCATAGTCTTAGTTATTTTGCTTGTAAGCTTGTAATGTTTTATACTTTTCTTTCTTGTAGATTTTAATAATCATATTAAACACCTTATCTCTAAAGGCAAATCCTGCAAGACCTGCAATAGCAACAAGTGCAAATCCAGAAACAGGACCTAATGTAAAATGTCCTATAGCATATAATGCCATCGGGCCTAGCATTTTTGGCATACTGATTAATAGTGTTTTGATATTAAAAGCACTTTTATCTCCAAACGCTTTTTTACCACTGGTAAGATCTATAGGTGTTTTAATATAAGCACCTCCTAGAAGTACTAAATGTGCATTGACACCCATGTTAAAGATAGCTCCCACAAAAATTGCGGCGAGTACTTCCCATCCAAAATACACATAAGGAATTGCTAAAATGCTTGATATTCCTGTAGCAATAACCACGAGTAACCACTTAGATCGTAAATATTCTTTATACCTGATATTTTGTGTCATCATTAAAGGATAATACGCACTATCCCAACTTGGCACAAATTGTCCAAAACTAAATAGGAATCCTCCTGTTACAAATACTGCGGCAAACATTCTCCAAAAAGGGCCGCTATATACCTCTATAGCATCTCCAAAAAATAACAATCCATAAAAAAGAAAGAGTACACTTAAAAATACTGTGGTTTTGGAACGCTTATTACGAAGAATTAATTTTAAATCATTTTTTAAGAACGTAGATCCTTTTCCAAAACGATCTAGCCATTCCATATTTTCTGTAGTTGCCGTTTTTGTCTTTTTAGACAATCCTGCATCAAGATATAAGCGTTTTAAGAAATAGGTAAATGCATAATATGCAACACCTACTACTACTAGTATAGGAATAATTGCTAACCAAGGCATTTCATACAGCCCTTGAAAAAAGGCACCTGTATAAGTGGTAATATCAAAATATCCGTAATACTGTAGTCCTCCTAAAATGACAAATACAGCTCCAAAAAGCACTACAAAAACGGTCTCATCGTTTAAGAACACATTGATGAAGTTGTTCATATAAATCAATGCCATGATTCCTAAATGCCATCCTATAACACCCAGAGGACTAAATCCTTGCGTTAAAAGAATAATACTAAAAGGAATAAAGAAAAAGGCATGTATGATATTAAAAAACGAAAGTGCCGTTTTTCCTAAAGCAAAATTTACAATCTTACTTTTCTTAAAAGGCATCAACAACATAGGTTTTATGTTGACCACAGGCATTTTCTGAAAGAAATACCTTGCTATTAAGTCTGCCACAAAATAATAAATAAGGAATTTGTTTAGGGTTACCAAAGGTTCATAACCACTTTTTTCTAATCCAAAATAAAGGCCTATTCCTAATCCTGCAAATACAAAAATGAAATAGAGAGCCCCTAATCCCATTAAAATTTTCAGGAATACATTTACTTTAAAGGAAGCACTCCTAAAGAATGCTTTCCATTCTAAATTCAGAAATCGTTTAATCATTGCTCTTGATTGTTTACGGATGGTTAGTGTTTAAAAAATGTGAAATGTTACATCTTCATCGTAATCCTTTGTATTTTTGCGCACAAAAATATACAATGTCAAATTTCCATAAGCTTACGATACAATCTATTACCAGAGAAACAGCACAAGCCATTTCTGTTGGTTTTTTGATTCCTTCAGACCTAAAAGACATTTTTAGCTATCAGGCGGGGCAATATATCACCTTAAAAACAACCATTAATGGTCAGGAAGTACGTCGTGCGTACTCCATTTGTAGCACTCCAGAAAGTGGAAAATTACGTGTTACGATTAAGGAGGTTGAAAATGGCACCTTTTCAACGTTTGCAAATAGGGAGTTAAAAGAAGGTGATACGCTTGAAGTAGCACCACCAGAAGGAAGGTTTGTATTGGATTCTGCTTTCGCGAAAGCAAAAAAAACCTATTTAGCATTTGCAGCAGGTTCTGGAATCACACCTATTATGAGTATGATCAAAACAACACTTGAAAACTCTCCAGAAAGTGGTTTTGTACTTGTGTATGGAAACAAACGCCCTGAAGACACTATTTTTAGAGAGGCATTGCTCGCCTTAAGAGATCAGTATAAAGATCGTTTTTCTATAGAGTTTATCTACAGTCAGTCAAGAGAAGATGGAGCACATTTTGGACGTATTATGAAATCTACCGTCAATTTTGTGTTTAAAAATAAATATGCTTCTCACGAGTTTAGTGACTATTATTTATGTGGTCCTGAACCTATGATTAAAGAAGTAAGCAATGTATTACGATCTAATGAAGTGGCAGAGTCTGCTATTCATTTTGAGCTCTTTACAGCTTCTACAGAAGAAGTCGTAATTGAAGAGGCTTTAGATGGACAATCGCATGTTAAAATTCTGGTAGATGATGAAGAATTTGAATTGACTATGTCTCAAGATGCCATCATTCTAGATGCTGCTCTTGATGAAGATATTGATGCACCACACTCATGCCAAGGTGGTATCTGTAGTAGTTGTATTGCACGTGTCACTGAAGGTACTGCTGTGATGGAAAAAAACCAAATTCTTACAGATAGTGAGGTAGCAGAAGGACTCATTCTTACTTGCCAAGCGCATCCTACCTCAGCAAAACTGGTGGTAGATTATGATGATGTTTAATATTCCCTCATCCTAGCCTTCTCCCAAAAGGAGAAGGAACTTATGTGTATAAAAAATTTAAAAATAGAGTATTACTCTATTTTAGTCTTGATTCTTTTTTAAATTACCATTTCTTTTAGATTTTTAGAGATTGTAATTTGTATTTTTCGAGCATGTGGACGTATTACAGAGATGTTACTTTATACACACTAGCTATTACATTGCTCACTTCTTTCGCTAGTGCTGCCATGTATGATTCATTTATAGACAGACTCTATAACGGGGTCATTATTTTTGGTGTCTTTGGAACAGGGCTAGGCGTTCTTGCTTTCAATTATTTCCAAAAGGCACAATACTACATGTATCATAATCTTGGGTTTACAAAAGCACAACTTATTAAACGTGCTTGGTTCGTAAACGGGATCATTGCCATTATTTTTTTAGGTATTATTTCTTTTTTACGATGAAAAAAGAACTTCACATACAGCAAGTGCGTAAGAGGTTTGGTAAAAAAGAAATACTCAAAGACGTTTCTTTACTGTTCGCTCAAGGCGAAATTGTAAGCTTGTTTGGTCGCAACGGATCTGGGAAATCTACCTTGCTTAAAATAGTATTTGGAACTCTTAAAGCCGATGCTATCCAACTAACAATAAACGGTAAAAATATACCTCCTAGAGATATCATTCCAAATCAACTCATTGGGTATTTACCACAGGATCATTTTCTTCCTAGACATATAAAAGTACGTGATGTAATTCCGTTATTTCATACAGGTGGAGATGATCAAGATCGTATTTTTAGAGCTCCCTTTGTAGAAAAAATAGCGACTCGTAAAATAGGAACTTTATCACTGGGAGAGTTACGCTATTTGGAGTTATTACTTGTAGCGCATCTAGAGCATCCATTCCTATTACTAGATGAACCCTTTTCTATGATAGAACCTTTGTATAAAGAGGTTATTAAGGAGTTTTTACTTTCGCTTAAAGCGAAAAAAGGAATCCTCCTCACCGATCATTATTATAGCGATGTTCTGGATATTTCCGATCGTCATCTAGTGATGGTAGATGGGGTTTGTAAAACAGCCGAAAGTGTGGAAGATTTGAAACGATTAGGGTATTTACAATAACCTAGTTTTAATTCTAAATTCCTGTAATATTTAAATTCTTTTATAAGTTAATAAGTCTTTCTTTAATCGCCTCATAATTTTTAACCGTTATAAACTTAGAAAAGTTTACAACTAACTTCTCATTATTATAAATAGCTTGTAGTTGTTCAAATTCATTTTTGGCTACAAATAAGGTCTTAGAGAGACCGTGATAATCTTTTAAAAGAGGGATTACAAAATCATCGTTTTCTATTGCCCAACTTGCGTCCTCTAGGTCTTTATACATAAACCCTATATCGTCAGAAATTGTATTACTCCAAATAATTTTAAGCTTATACTCTAAACCGTAGATTAAATAATTAACAAATAAATAGTCATATATATTTCGCCCTGTAATTACTAGATCCATTCTAAAAAGGTATTAACTGTGTTTTTATTTTCTTTATATATTTCTAACATCACTTCTTGTACATGTGTGTTTTTATCATTTTTTTGACTTACTAAATGACAATACTCATGTTTGCGCCAGCTATGATGGCTTATCTCTATGATATCATCCCAATTAATATCTCGATACTTTTTTTTGTAAAACACGCCCCAAACACCAGGATGATTTTCATATTTATCTGGAATTACTTCGGTTACGGGAACTTTATTTTTTTCACATAGATAGTGCAAAAGAGCTTCTTCTAATACGAGATATACGTCCTGAAAATTGAGTAGAAAAAATTCTTTTTGAAGCCCCTCAGACATGGCTGCATACTTACGAATGTTTTTATGGGAATACTCTAAAAAGGTATTAAAATACTCCTCCCTAACTATTGAATCTTTAGTAAAACCAAAGACACCAGGGTTATAATTATTACGCATATCTTTTGTGTACTCTGGTAAAATATAATCAAAGTGCTTTATTTTATTACAATAGATATACCGTACAAAATACCCTTCATTACTCTGTACTAAGGTATCTTCAAATGTTGGAATGGGTTTAAATAAATACACATCATTATCAAAATGAACAAAGTCTTTATTTTTAAATAGCTCTACAGAGTATAATTTATATGCGCTCATCTTAAATGGACGTATATAGGGGTAATCATCTAGCGCATTAACAACTTTTGTATAAGGAAATGCATCACCTATAAGTTCTTTTCCTTTTGTATCTGTAATTAATATAAACTCATCATCTTTTTTAAGATATCTAGAAATAGACAAGGCACTTAGATAGTGTAAACTCAACATATAAGACACGTCTTCTTTTTTTAGCGTGTGTAGTAAATCTGTACTAAATGTTTGGCTATATATCATTATCTTAATTCTTTTATTCTTTGTTTTACTAGGGCTTGAAAAGACGCTTCATATTTAGAACTTCCTAGAGCGTGGACAAATCCATAATGATTACATGTTTCAATTAAGTCTTCATTTTCATTGATTATAAACTTGGGATTCTTATTCAACTTATTTGTAAGAACGGGCAAGCTATACTGCTCTATAATTAGCATTTTTTCATAATATCTAAACTCGTTCTTATAGAAGTCTTTAATCTTAAGATCGTTTTTATAAATGGCTACTAGCTCTCTAAATAAATTAGCATACTCTATGAATAACTGTGTGTCTTTAAATGCTAACACGCCACAATTGTAGGAATGTTTAATGTTAGAGGTTAATACATTTGACACCGAATTTAAAAGGCCTATTTGTGGCACATAATCATGATTAAAAGCATCTTGAGACTCTATCATTTGAGTTAAGACATCATAATCAGATTCAAAAAGGGTTTTGATTTGATTTGATTTTAGAAATACATCTCCATCTATATGAATGCTATTTAATCCTTCTAACTCTAGAGCTCTTATTTTTCCTAAAGACCAAAATGTAGCGTCCTCTGGTTTTAGATCATTTAAGCTCAACTCTATTCTATCGTAGCCTATATTTTTTAATAATTCATAACCTATATCATCCGTGTGTAGGACCACTTCATACCCTAATCTCTTTGCGTATAAAAAGGACAAGTAATATAGAAAGAAGCTCTTTTCAAATTGATGTTGAAGTCCCCATCTATCATTCAAGAGAGGTAAGGAATATAATGAGTGAATTACAATCATAAGGCTCCTATTACTTGGTTTACTCTTGCATAATAATACGAGCGATCACAATCATTAGCTATTTCAAATGTACTTGCTTTCCAAGAGCTCCAATCTGTTTCTGTTGGGGTCGTTAAATAGCTAACTCTTACTTCTAGTTCATAATCTCCAATAATAGTGATATCGGGAGTCATTGGGTCTGATACATTTATACTAAAGTCTGTCCAGTCTTTATCACCTATACGTCTATATCTGCCTTGACCGCTTAAAATAGGTTCCATATTATTTGTTGTTTGTACTGTAAATCTTATTTGACACATTTTTATTCATTTATGATTATTTTAAGCAAACTTCTATTAAATAAACCTATTTCAAAAGATTTAAACACTTGTTATTCAGTAGTTTCAGCAAAGTATTTTCTTTTTCAGCACATTTCCATGCATAAAAAAACCTCTCAAAATATGAGAGGTTTTTTTGTATTAAATAAAGTGTAAGTAAACTAATACTTCTAACTGTTTTTTCGCGAAAGCATACTTATTTTTAGATAAATCGCTTTATAATCTCTTTTACAGGTTCAATAGCAGTTGTTTTTTCTATAGAAGGTCCAGCTACCCACACAGTTTTATAGGTGGCGCCTTGTGCTGCTTTGGTGGTGTCTCGCATTCCTTTGGCAAAACGAATCATTTTCACCCATTTTTTGAGTTTCTTGTTCTTGTTAAGAATACTTTCCAACCATGTTTGTTCGGTTCCTATTTTTTGTACATAAGGTGTATTTATGACAGTACAAGGAGTACCTGATATTTTTTGAGTCATCACAATATCATCAGCACCATAATCTACACACGCTTGTTTATACTCTTGAGAAACTGGTGCTTCCTCACTTGCAATAAATGGGCTTCCTATACTCGCTCCTATGGCTCCATAAGAAATCATCTTATCTAGATCTTCTTTATCTGCGATACCTCCTGCAGAAATAACAGGGATGGTACAATTTTCATTCAATTCTTTAATCAATGCTTCTGGGGTAGCATCTCCACGATGCCCTCCTGCCTGATCATTTACCGCAACTAAGGCATCACATCCCATCTCTTCTACTTTTTTAGAATATGCAAGATCTACCACGTCACAAAACACTTTAATTCCTTTGGGTTTTGCTTTTTCTATTACTTGTCTTGGGCTTCCCAAAGAAGTGATTATAAAATCAACTCCAAGCTCGCAGGCAGCTTCTAATTGTGCAGGATATTTTAGGTTGGATTTATTTACGATAAGATTAATTCCAAAGGCGCCACCTGGCACTTTAGCTGCTTTCAATTCTGTGATTGCGGCTTTTAATTCTTCTATAGTTCTGTAATTAAGAGCAGGCACACAAGCAGCAATTCCAGACTCCATACCCGCTTTGAGCATCGCTACATTTGATACTAAAAACATAGGAGCCATAATAATAGGATACTTTATATCAAGAAGTTCTGTAAGTGGTGTTTTTTGAGTCATACCTAGGAATTTATATATTCAAATATACAAAAATAGTATGCATGCATAATAAATTTATACTAAACTTGCGATTTTATCTACGACTCTTTGTGGTGTAATCGTTCGCATTACATCTTCATATCCTTCTGGAACTTTATTTCCATAAATAGATGTTGGAATAGCAGGATACTGCTCTCTATCGGAAAGTAAACAATGTGCTTCTTGATACAAGGGTGCAAATCCTGCATGCGGATGCGTCACTCCCCACAAGCTTACTGTAGGTACTCCGTACATAGCGGCTAAATGTCCATTACCACTATCCATAGAAAGCATTATGTCTAGTTGGGCTATTAAATTAATTTCTTCAGGAAATTTTAGAGTCCCTGCTACTACAGTCGCATTTTGGCAGTTTTCTGTTACTGTATGTAGAAGTTGTTTTTCATTTGGTGCACCAAATAAAAATAGATGTATTCCTGATAATTTATCTAATTTTTGAATCACTTCTTTCATCAAGTCTATAGGGTATTGCTTCCCCTGATGTGCTGCAAAAGGAGCAATTCCTATAAGTTTATGTGTTGCTTTTCCAATAACCTTATGGACATTATGATTTAGATCTGGTCTAGGTAATACTGCTGGTGAAATTTCTGAGAATCCCAAATGTTCAAAAACCTCAACATAACGTTGCACTGTTGTTTTAAGGGGTTTAAAAAAGGTTTTATTTTGAGAAGTTAAGGCCTTTTTCTGGGCTCTTCCTTTATTAATTTTAGCATTGGGAAGTCCTAAAAAGAAACGAAGGATTTTAGACCGGAGGACATTATGTATATCTGCAACGTGCGTAATTCCTTCCTTTTTAAGTTGGCGTGAAAGTCTCCAAATCCCAAGAATTCCTTTATGTTGTGTGTTGGTTTCGGCGGCTACAAAATGTAGGTTGGGTATCGTGTCGATGATAGCCTTAAAAAAAGGTTTCGATAGTACCGTTATTTTTATTTCTGGGTGCGCTTTCGCGAAAGCGTATATCACAGGAATCCCCATAGCCACATCCCCCATAGCCGAAAGACGAATCACAAGGATGTGTTGTGGTTTTTGCATAGGATCCCTCACCTAAATCCTCTCCCAGAGGGAGAAGACTTTTTCGGTTTACTTTTTAATATTACGAAGTACAGGGTTTAGCTCATCGTCATTATACATCTTCATTTGCTTATACACCTTCATATATTTATCACCGTGAGCAATGTCACTTAACAATGTATCAATAGCTGTAGAGAGATCTGCACGCTGTTCTAAAAGCACATCTAATTTTGTTTTACAAACATCACGGTGCTCTTGTGTTGCATCTTCTCTAGTTGCTTCTTCATGCATATGATATACTTTAAGAGCTAGAATAGATAAACGATCTATTCCCCAAGCAGGGCTTTCTGTATTTATAGTTGCATTTTCTTTTACTTGTACATCCTTATACTTGTCTAAAAAGTAACTATCTATATACTCCACCATATCTGTACGATCCTGATTGGAAGCATCGATTTTACGTTTTAAAGTAAGAGCAGCAACTGGATCTATTTGAGGATCACGAATAATATCTTCATAATGCCATTGTACTGTATCTATCCAACATTTACGATATAAGAGATGGCATATTACATCTTCGTTTTTATCATATTTGTTTTCAAAAGCTTGGTCTACCGTATTGATAATATGGTAATTTTCTATCGCTTCTCTAAAAATACGGTTTGCTTTGTCTGTAAACATAGTTTTACTTTTCTAAAATGTGTAAATATTCTGTAGTGCGTTTAGCTTTATGTTTTCTATTCATATCTGCTTTAAAGCGTTTGTAATCTATTGTTGCAAGATCATATTTTCCATAACGTTGCATCACTTGTCTTACAATATCTGGTGGCATCAGACCTTCATTATTGTAACTTAAAAAGATATGCTTGAATTGTGCATTTTTTATAAGTTCTTCAAAAGCCGCTACTACTTTTACGCTACTACAATAGGCACTTCTGTTATAGTTTCGTAAACCTGTTTTGCCTCTGGGTACAAAGGTATCATATTTTGCAATAGTATTTAATATATGATAGTTTGATCCGTACTGTCTCACATTGTAGGGCGGGTCAAGATATAATATGTCTCCTTCTATCTTTTTTACAAGCGTATTTCCATCTTCGTGAAATACCGTGTGGCTATTAGGGGTTTTATCAAAACTTGCTGGTTCTACATGTATGAGAACGGAAGCCATTTTTTTTATTTTCTTTAAAAAGGCACCATATACCGATGCTGTATTTGCAATTTTATCGGCACTTTCAATAAGAGAAGCAAGTAATAAAAAATAAATGTCTTCAGAAATGGTTCCGGTTTGTTTCCAACTTTCTATTTTCTGACGAATAGCATCTATTTTTTGTGCATTTTCTTTTGAAAAATACAAACGATCACTTCCGCCTCCTTCTCCATAATTTGTATAAATAAAACCTGATGCGCCTTCTAAATCATTAAGCTCTTGAAAATATCTCTCAGGACTTAGTTCCTTATGATTTCCAATATAATTTCGGTTTAAAACATAGCTATAGTATTCTAGGTCATTTGCAATAACCGATTTTACAATAGGTTTAAAGTTACGTCCTACACTACCTGTTCCTGCAAATAGATCGCAGAATGTTTTTTGACTTAAATCATCGCCACAAACTTCTTTTACAGTTGTTTTTATAAAATCAGAGAGTCTATGTTTTGATCCTATGTAATTCATGGTGCTTCCTAGATATACATCTTAGGTGATATATCTGTGGGTTGCAAATGTAAGGAGTTCTTGGGCGTTATTCGGTTTCTATTAAACTTGAATTATGGAATAAAACTTCGTAATAAAATTTGAAGTCATCATAAACGATACTATTTTCCAAGGTCTTAGTATCGTGACAAACATTTACAATCATTATGAGTACTCTTCTTCTGGGTTTGCTTTTTTTATCTGTAGGTTTATTTCTTAACTCAAATGAAATTGATTTTACGTGATCCCCTTCTGTATATTCTACTTTATCTGCATCTTTGGTTCCAGTATTAAGAAACATTTGAGTTAATGCTTATGATTGTTCTCGGAGTCCTTTCCAAACTGGAGATTCAAACACTTTATTTTTTGCTTCTGAATATTCAAAGTCAAAATCTTTAAGAAGTACTACTATTGATTTCCCTGCCGAAATTCCTATAACTTTTAATTCAGATATTAGTTTATCAACATCTAAAGCCTCGGAAGATTTCTTTAATTCAGAAATCAATTCATTTTTTAAAAATTCTTTTGCTACATCTTGAGCTTCACTCCTTGCAGCTTCTCCACCAATACATTGCTCATTGTATTCATTAGAACTATCAATTTGGTTTTGATTGTCAAGCATGTCATACACACACCACCACCAATAATTTTCATCCATCCATTCGGCGCGTAACATTAAACCAGCCCATTTTGCGGTACAATCATCATTCAAATTTCCTTCCCAGATAATGGGTTTGTGATAATTTCTACTTTTTATCATTTTTTTACTCATTTCATTTAAGACAAGAAGTAATGTGTAAATGGTAATAAAACAACAATCCAAAGTAAAAACTCTTTAAAGAATTTTCCAGAGGCATTTTCAAGATAATTAGTCATTATAATAGCTAAT
Organism: Dokdonia pacifica; assembly: GCF_900188275.1. Lineage (GTDB taxonomy): Bacteria > Bacteroidota > Bacteroidia > Flavobacteriales > Flavobacteriaceae > Dokdonia > Dokdonia pacifica. The sequence continues at coordinate 1,193,290 of NZ_FZNY01000001.1, read as the reverse complement.
GGTATTAAAAAGAAATACCACTCGGCGCCTGTTTTATTATCTGTAACGACCACAATGGCTATGGCAATAATTGCCATGAAAATAACTAATAGATATAAGGGGCGTTGCGCAATAGTGGCTCTTTTTGAGTCTTGTATATACCTAAAAACCGTCCATAAAAATAGTGTTGAAAAAACTGCAATAGGAATGAGTATTGTTAAAGATGTATAGGTAGAAAAATCAAAAGAAAAATCGTCTATAATACTCAATATATAGGATTGATCTTCACCTATAAAAATAACATAGCAAGTACATAATATAGCAACGCAAATAACGGCAAGTAACGGTATAAACCAATATCGTAGGGTTGTGCTTCCATAAAATAATAATCCTGCTAAAAGTAGCATAGAGAAAGCTCCTGTCCAGAAACAGGTAATACTAGCTAGGCACAACCAAAGACCCGCGTCAAAGAGTTTACGTTCCATATGTAATCCTGATCTAAAACTAAGGATTCGTCTTAGTGCTAACATGACAAATACACCCGTAATAACAATTTTGGGAGATTGTAATGCTACTGGTAATGCAGAAGCAAATACTGCAAATAATAAAATTCTATAAGAAGAACGTTTGTTTAATTCATTTTTCTGTGACACAAAATTTAAGATAAATAGGGTCATTATAAACAATAACCATACACCTACAGCTTGTAAAAATGGCTTCCAAGAAAATGCATTAGAAAACAATGTATTATTGGCCACAAAATAACTTACAGACATATATACCAAGACAATAATGGTATGAATGGGCTTTGATGTGCTAAAAAAGCTTGTGAGCATAGGTGGTTTTTTCTATTTTTGCGCTATCGTAGTAAATAATAGAACTACGTATAGCTAAGATACCATTATTGTAAACATACGAACTTATGAGTTTGACAGGATTTTTTGAAGGAATACAAGCATTTGCAGAAGAAACATTATTTGCACCATTTAATGCACTTGCAGAAATGGAACTTACCAACTGGTGGGGAGCAAACACTATCAACTGGTTATTTATGATCATATGTTGTGTTGCCATTGTATACTGGATGCGTAAACTTGTAGAACACAATGCAGAAGGTGCAGAGCGTCGTGATGCCATCTCTCATGGTTTCTTAGGAAAAGATAGCGAATTAGATCACAAATTATAGGTCAAAACCTATATCCTTACGATAATACATCCTATCAAAGTGTAGTTTTTCTATATTTTGATAGGATTTTTTTATGGCTTCTCTAAAGTTTGTATCAAAAGAAGTGATCGCTATGACACGACCTCCATTAGTCACAACATCTGTATCTTTATGAGTCGTTCCTGCATGAAAAACAATACTATTCTCTATCTGTTCTATTCCAGTAATTACTTTTCCTTTTTCATACGCTTCTGGATATCCTCCAGAAACAACCATAACTGTTGTTGCCGATCTTTCATCTATTACTAACTCTTTATGATTAGCGAGATCACCTTTAGAAACCGACAGGAACAACTCTACTAAATCACTCTGAATACGAGGTAATACTACTTCTGTCTCAGGGTCTCCCATTCTAACATTATACTCTATCACCTTAGGATCGTCTCCTACTTTGATCAATCCTATAAATACAAAGCCTTTATACGCTATATTTTCTTTTGCAAGACCATCAATTGTAGGTTTTACAACACGTTCTTCTATTTTTTGCATGAATGCATTATCTGCAAAAGGAACTGGACTTATAGCACCCATCCCTCCGGTATTTAATCCAGTATCTCCTTCACCTATACGCTTGTAATCTTTGGCAGTAGGAAGAATTTTATAATCCTTTCCATCCGTAAGAACAAAAACACTTAATTCTATACCGTCTAGAAATTCTTCTATCACTACCGTCGTGCTTGCTTCTCCAAATTTTCCAGAAAGCATTGTAGCAAGTTCTGTTTTAGCCTCCTCTAGGTCTTCTATAATTAAAACTCCTTTCCCTGCAGCAAGTCCATCTGCTTTTAAGACATATGGAGGTTGTAGTGTTTCTAAAAAGGCTTGCCCTTCAATAAGTGTTTCTGATGTAAAACTTTGATAGGCAGCTGTAGGAATTCCATGCGCCATCATAAATTCTTTAGCACGTTCTTTACTTCCTTCTAGCGTTGCTCCTTCTTTTGAAGGACCAATAACTGCTACATGTTTTAATGCTTCGTCTGCTTTAAAAAAGTCATATATTCCTTGTACTAAAGGATCTTCAGGTCCCACAACAACCATCTCAATATTTTCTTTAATCACTGCCGTTTTTATGGCATCAAAATCTGTCACTCCAATAGCAAGATTGGTAGCTATTTCAGATGTACCCGCATTTCCAGGGGCAACAAATAATGTATCACAAAGTTCACTTTGTGCAATTTTATATGCAAACGTATGTTCTCTTCCGCCAGATCCTAAGATTAAAATATTCATTGAGTCGTGTTTTATATCAAAACACAAAAGTAGGTTGTCTATACTTTTAGGGCAAGATAAACTCATAAAAATATTCTGGGTTTATTGTAAGATAAATTCTAAAAGAAAGGGATTCCTTTCTTCGAGGGAATAAAAATGTTTGTATTTTGGTTGACTCATACTTGGCTTGTGGATTTATTTAATTGGACATTACAATTTAAGGGGTTTGATATCGCTTTCGCGAAAGCGGAATTAGCCCGTATCCAATCTATTCCTGAAGATCAATATCAGAGTTATATTGAAGAAAAAAAACAAGCTATTGTTGCCTATCACAAACAGCATAATGCCTTTTATAAACAACTTACTTCTCAACAAAAAAGTAATGCTTGGAATGACTTGCCAGTACTTACAAAAGCTCATTTACAACAACCATTACAGGAACGGCTTTCTAATGAGTATACTCGCAAAAATGTATATGTAAATAAAACTTCAGGATCTTCTGGGCATCCCTTTATTTTTGCAAAAGACAAGGCATCTCATGCGCTTTCTTGGGCTAGTTTTCAAGATAGGTATGCGTGGTTTGATCTTGATATAAACACTTCAAAACAGGCTCGTTTTTATGGAATTCCTCTTGATTTTATGGGTTATCGTAAAGAACGTCTTAAAGATTGGTTAGGGAATAGATATCGTTTCCCCATTTTTGATTTAAGCGAACCGCAACTAAAAAAAATACATCAGAAGTTTACCGCTACTGCTTTTGAATACCTCAACGGGTATACAAGTAGTATTGTGCTTTTTGCTAAATACCTAAAACAACACCAGATTATTCTTAAAGAGAGTTGTCCCACGCTCAAAGCATGTATTGTAACGAGTGAAATGCTTTTTGAAAGTGATAAAGCACTCATGGAGATACAGTTTGGAGTTCCTGTAATAAACGAATATGGCGCTTCAGAATTAGGTCTTATTGCATTTCAAAACTCTCAAGATGCATTTCAAGTAGATAGCGAATTATTATATGTTGAGATTTTAGATGATCAAAACATGCCTGTACCTCATGGAGAATCAGGCCGTATTGTCATCACATCTTTGTATAATAAAGCGCATCCTTTTATACGTTATGATATTGGAGATGTGGGTACGCTTTCGCGAAAAAGTACTCCTAAAAAACCCATTCTAGAAAAACTCACGGGACGTACCAATGACATTGCGCGTCTCCCTAGTGGAAAAGTAGTGCCTGGTCTTACCTTTTATTATGTTACTAAAAGTGTGATTGAAGAAGATGGAAATGTCTCTGAATTTGTGATAGAACAAACCGCTTTAGACACGTTTAAAGTGATCTATACGGCACAACGAGCGTTGACTCCAGAAGAGGAGGAAACCATCAAACTAGCTACCTATAAGTACCTAGAAGAAGGTCTTAGGGTGCTTTTTGAAAAAGTTAAAAAAATGGATCGTAGTAAACGTGGGAAGTTAAAGCAGTTTGTGAGTAAATTACCTAACTAATTACACTCGGTATTATAAAATCTCACCATTTCTGGAGTTTCTTTCTTTTTAAAATCTTTGTTCTTAATCTTAGCTACTAATGCTTCACAATCACTAAAGTACTCACTAGTATCTTTAATAAAATTTAAAGGAGAAATTAAATCTCGCGTCGCTATTAGTTTTGGTGTTCTTTCTCCTTCCCTATATGCGTAATAATTTGTAGAGGTTCCTCCTCCTAATGCGTATCTCCATAAGAAAAGAGTACACTTCCCTCTCTCTACGACTCTCATTAAAGCACCTTGTTTTTTAGAAATAGGAATAAACATTTGTACGACGGGTTCTATCTTTTTACTTTTTTTATTTTTTTCATAAGAAACAATACTGTCTAACTCTAGATAAGGTAATTCATATGAATTATTATCACTTTTAAATTTTAAAAACCCTGTCTTTCTTACGTATCTATTTGTTTTATATACTTTTCCTCCATGTTTATAAATCGTATACTTTTCATTTTGTCCTTGCGCATTAAAAGTTATTAAAAGCGGTAATAAAAGATAAAAGAAAAGACGTTTCATAGAAATTAAATTTTTAAGATTATTTAGTGTTCTCAATCCATTTTGTTCTCACAAAAAAGTACTCATAGAAAAATCGAAGGAGGCAAAAAGCAGCTTTTGGCCAAGAGTATCCTAAATACTCTTTATAGAACTTAAAGTTATACTTTACAAGATTCAATTTATTAGAACTTATAGAGCCTTCTCGTATCCTGTAATAGGCTAAGTCTTCTTGAAGTCCTAGGGCGGGTGTATTAGACTTTTTAATAGCTTCTAACCAAACAGCCCAGTCTTGGCGTTTGCGTATGTTAGGGGCTATTATTTTGCCTATTTCTGAAGCTTTATAGATACCTGTTAGATTTCCAATATAATTATTGTTATGTTGCTTCTTATAACTAAGCTCTGGTAATGCTTTGATGCGTTTTCCTAGTGGTTTTCCTTCTTCGTCAATATGTAGATAATTTGTATAAGAAACCATTGCATTATTCTCTTGCATAAAATGCAGTTGCTTTTCCAGTTTTTCAGGATGCCACAAATCGTCTGCATCTAAAAAAGCAATATAATCTCCAGTAGCGAGTTCTGTGGCTTTATTACGGGATTGTGCTGCGCCACTATTTCGCGAAAGCGTACTTATTTTTATACGTGTATCTTTTTTTGCAAGTGCTGATACAATTTCTAAAGAGTCATCGGTTGAGCAGTCATTGACAATAATATGCTCCCAGTTTGTATAGGTTTGTGCTTGAATACTTTTGATGGTAGCAATGATATAATTTTCTGCATTATACAGCGGTGTGATAATAGAGACAAGCGGCAGTTGATTAGTAGGCTTTTTCATCTCCTGCTAATGCCTTTATTATGGTCTGAATAATGATCTTTATATCTAGAAGTAATGACCAGTTTTCTATATAGAAAATGTCAAATTTTACACGATTTATAATATCGTGATCGGTCTCTACCTCTCCTCTATAGCCACTCACCTGTGCAAGTCCTGTAATTCCAGGTTTTATAAAGTGACGTACCATAAATTTGTCTATCCGCTCTGCATACATATGTGTATGACTTACCATATGAGGTCTTGGTCCTACTACAGACATTTCTCCTTTAAGTACATTAATAAACTGAGGAAGTTCATCTATACTGGTTTGTCTTATAGCTTTTCCTAATCGTGTAATACGTTGATCATTTCTACTTACCTGATGGAGATCTGCCGTAGGGTTAGGTTGCATAGATCTAAATTTGTAACAGTAGAATTCTTTATAATCAAGACCATTACGTTTTTGTTTAAAAAAGACAGGACCTTTTGAGTCTAATTTAATCAAGATAGCCATAATAGGTGTGAGCCAAGAGAGCACTCCTACCAAAACCAAAATAGACATCACAATATCAAACGTACGTTTAATAAACTGATTAAGTGGTGTATCTATAGGTATGTTGCGTAATGATAAAATGGGGGTAATTCCAATGTATTGATAATTGAGTTTTTTGGTAAAAATCTCTTTATTATCAGGAATGAACTTAAGAATCTTAAGGTTATTATCGGCAAATTCTGATATTTCTCGTATTTGCTCGTTTGTAAATTCAGAAATAGAGCAATAAATCTCATCAATACTATTTTCTATAACAAAAGCAAAGCAAGATTCTAAGGATTGGTGTCCCGAAGGTTGTACATCAAACTTATTGATTACTTGATATCCATAAGGTTTATTAGAATTAAAGAAGTTTTCTAATTGTTGTGTTTTAGAATTAACTCCTAAAATAACGACGCGTCTAAAGTTTCCTCCTAAGACGGTTCTATACTTTTTAAGAAGGTAGAACACGCCCAATTTAACTACAGTAATTCCTAAAAACACATACAATATGTAATAGATAATTTGCTTAGGGGTGCTATTAATTTCATTAAAAAATCCAAAAAAGGCAAAAACCAATAGGGTAAATAAAATTAATTGAATGCCTAACAATGAAAAGATTCTAATAAGAGGTGTATATCGATATACCTCATAAAAATTAGATTTTATAGCAGAAACAATCCATGTGAATGTAATAAAACCAACAAAAAGGAATAAGTGTGTGTCCATGACTAGACACACTTTTGCAAGTATGGTGATGATCAGAAGATCAAGACTATAAATAATAGGCCTAATAAAGCCAGAATATCTTCCTTTTTTGTAGGCCATTTGTTACTTTACTATATGCTTTGAAAAATCTTTATGTTCGCTTTTATGAAGCTGTTCTTTTGTAAGACTTTTAAAATATTCGAATGTTTTTTTCATTCCTTCGTTACGAGGTACTTTTGCTTCCCATCCTAAAATCTTTTTAGCAAGCGTTGTATCTGGTTTGCGTTGCATTGGATCATCTACAGGTAACTCTTTATAAATGATTTTTTGATCTGTACCTGTTAGTTTTATAATCTCCTCTGCAAAGTCTTTTATGGTGATTTCGTCAGGGTTTCCAATATTTACTGGAAGTGAATAATCACTCATTAACAATCTATAAATCCCTTCTATTTGATCATCTACATAACAAAAAGAACGTGTTTGTAGCCCATCTCCAAAAATCGTTAAATCTTCTCCTCGTAATGCTTGTCCCATGAACGCTGGGATAACTCTTCCATCATTGAGTCGCATTCTTGGACCATAGGTATTAAAAATACGTACAATGCGGGTTTCTAGACCATGAAAACGGTGGTATGCCATGGTAATAGATTCTTGAAAGCGTTTGGCTTCATCATAAACCCCTCTAGGTCCTATTGTATTTACATTTCCATAGTACTCTTCTGTTTGAGGATGTACTAACGGATCTCCATATACTTCTGATGTGGAAGCGATAAGGATGCGTGCATTTTTTTCTTTTGCCAACCCTAAAAGATTGTGGGTTCCTAGAGAACCTACCTTTAGTGTTTGAATAGGTATTTTCAAATAATCTATCGGACTAGCTGGCGATGCAAAGTGTAATATGTAATCGAGTTGTCCAGGTACATGTACAAATTTTGTGACATCATGATTATAAAATTCAAACTGCTCTAGTTTAAATAAGTGTTCAATATTTGCAAGATCTCCTGTAATAAGGTTATCTATTCCTATTACGTGACATCCTTCTTTTATAAATCGATCACATAAATGAGATCCTAAAAAACCTGCAGCTCCTGTAATTAATACTCGTTTACGCATAGTTATGCTTCTTTTCTACCTATAGATATATATGTAAATCCTTCTTTCTCCATATCATCTACATCATATAAATTACGTCCATCAAAAATTACAGATTGATGAAGGTTATTTTTAAGTTTTGTAAAATCTGGTGTTCTAAAAATACTCCATTCTGTACTTATAACCAATGCATCTGCATTTTCGGTAGCGCCATACATTGTGGTAGCAAATTCTATTTGATCATGATACTTTGCTTTTACATTGTCCATTGCTTCTGGATCAAATGTTTTAATTTTTGCTCCTTTTGCAAGTAATGCATCAATCATATAGAGAGAAGGTGCTTCTCTGATATCGTCAGTTTCTGGTTTAAAGGCTAGTCCCCAAATAGCAATTGTTTTGCCTTGTATATCATCATTAAAATGTGATAAAATTTTAGGAATCAATTTTACTTTTTGATGATTATTTACATCTATTACCGCATCTAATATCTGAAAATCATATCCAGATTCTTTTCCAGATTTATGCAATGCTTTTACGTCTTTAGGAAAACAAGATCCTCCATAACCTATTCCTGGGAATAAAAATCGTTTCCCAATACGTGAGTCTGTTCCCATTCCTCTACGTACTTTATCTACATCGGCTCCTACGAGTTCGCAATAATTTGCAATCTCGTTCATAAACGTAATCTTAGTGGCTAAAAAAGAGTTTGCAGCATACTTTGTGAGTTCTGCTGATTTCTCATCCATAATGATAATAGGGTTTCCAGATCGCACAAAAGGCTTATAAAGTCTTTCCATGAGTTTTGTAGCTCTTTCTGAAGAAGATCCTACTACAATACGTTCTGGTTTTAAGAAATCATCTACAGCAAATCCTTCTCTTAAGAATTCTGGATTTGATACCACATCAAAATCAACGGTTGTTTTTTCTGCTATCGTTGCTCTTACTTTTTCTGCAGTTCCTACTGGAACAGTGCTTTTATCTACAATGACTTTATAGCTTTTCATTTGAGCTCCAATATCTTTAGCTACACCAAGTACATAGGATAAATCGGCAGATCCATCTTCGTCTTCTGGAGTGGGTAATGCTAAAAATATGATTTCTCCATGATCAAGACCTTCTTGGAGTTTTGTTGTAAAAGAAAGCCTTCCTGCATTTATATTACGCTCAAAAAGCACATCAAGATGCGGCTCATAAATAGGCACCTCTCCGTTTTTCATACGTTGTACTTTGTTTTCGTCTATATCTACACAGACTACTTCATTACCTGTTTCGGCAAGGCATGTTCCTGTTACTAAACCAACATAGCCTGTCCCTACTACGGTTATCTTCATATCTTAACTGAGTTAAAGCACAAAAATAGGGAAGTATTTACAGTTTTATGCCTATAGGAGTTATAATTGCGAGAGTTGTTCTAAAAACGCATCTAAAATTTGATTTTTAGCAAAGTTTGAAACCACATAATGCCTAGCTTTTACACCCATTTCTTTTGCTAATTCGGGATCATTTATAAGGGTATTTAATTGTCGTATTACAGTATCTACTTCTTTTTCAGAGCTATAAAACCCTCCTTGAGATTGTGACATGGCAGTAGCAACTTCAGAATGAGCATGCCCGGTAATGATAGATGGTTTTGCACTTGCCATCATTCCTAATATTTTGGATGGCATAACCGTATCTAAAACTTCTGGTTTTTGAAAGAGAATATGAGCATCTGCAGTACATAAAAGGTCTGATAATTCTTCATAAGCCACTGGTGGATGAAGTGTAATTCCAGCATATGATGCGATCTCTTTTTCAAGCCATACCCGTTTTGCTCCATCTCCTACAATGATAATTTCAAAACGCTCCCTATCTATTGCTTGAGCAAATTTTATAAAAAATTCCCAGTCTTGTTTGTCTCCTATATTTCCAGAATATAAAATTTTAAATTTTGAAGAGCTTAGATATGAGTGCGCTTTCGCGAAAGCGGGATCAATTTGCTTTTCATCTATCCAATTAGGTAAAAAATACGTAGGAGCAGTTGTTTTTTTCTCCAATTTTTTAATCATCGTATGACTAATGGTGCTCACGCTATCTGCTTTTGAAAAAAGAGATTTTTCAATCCACATTAAGATCCGATAGATGATACCCCCTTTTTGTTCACCACTCTTTGTAAGTCCTGATTGAAAAGCAGCATCAAATTCAAAATCTTGTATATGAATCCAAGACTTTGCTTTAAAACGTCTTTGCTGAATATAGCCTAAAAGTGTAGCGCTTGTAAATGGCACTACTGAAATAACAATATCACATTTTTTTATTTTCCAAAGATTCCAAAAAGAACCCCAAGTAAAGGAAAGAATATGAATGATTCGTTTTAAAAATGTAGGGTTTTTAGGTACATACTGCTTGTATCTATATACATTTATTGACCCTAACTCTTCTTTAAGGTATGATTTTTTATTTTGATATTCATCTGCTATTTTCCATTGTGGATAATAGGGAAACGCTGTAATAACATCCAACTGCATATCATGTGCTTCCAGATATTGAGCTAATTGTGTTGAATATAAGCCAATAGCTGTGTTTTCTGGAAAGAAGTTGAGTCCAATAAATGTGATATGGGTGCGCTTTTTCAAAAAAAATCTTTAAGCTACAAAGAACGTATTTTTTGAGAAGTTATACACGATCTCTTATAGGTTTTGCTGGATTTCCTATACAAATTTTACCCGATGGCAAGTCTTTAAAAACACTACTTCTTGCTCCTACTACGGTACCTGCTCCTATGGTTACACCTGGAGCAACATAGGTGTCTGTAGCGAGCCAGCATTTTTCTTCTATTGTTATTTTTTGGGCATAAATCCTGAAATCTGCAGATTCATAATCATGCGTTCCTGTACAAATGTATCCTTTTTGAGAAATCACAGCATGGGCTCCTATTTCTATTTCTCCTAGGGTATATAAAACCACATCATCTCCTATCCAACTATAATCTCCTATAGTGAGTTTCCATGGGTAAGTAATTCTTGCCGTAGGGCGAATAATGACATCCTTCCCTATTTTGGCTCCAAAAGAGCGCAATAAAAATCTACGCCAACCATATAAAAACTGTGGAGAACATCTAAATAATATAGCTTGTACAATCCACCATAGTTGTACAGTGAGTTTAGATTTTCCTCTAAAATCTGAAGGTGTTTTATATTGATCTAAGTTTTGATATTTCATTTCTCTAGTATCCACCCCTTTTCTTTAATCACTTTTGCTAGGTATTTTCCAGTGGCTTCGTAGCCCAAGGTATTAAAATGTACGTTATCTTTAAAGAAACTCCTCGGAATACAGTCTTTTTTTATGTCTTCTAGGTCTTGTGATGTAGGTGTCATACCCATATCATAAATTGCTTTATTGACCATATAACTACGTACATCTATAAATCGATCTCCAAAAGATTCTTCAAGCACTTTATTAAGTTGCAAAATTCTTGCATGAGGCACACTTCCTTTATACTCAGCATCTGCAATTCCATTACAAATAGATAATACAAGAACATGTGTTTTTCCATTTTCCCCTAAATGATCAATCATTGCTTGAATATTATCTCTTGTTTGAAAGATGTGATCTCCAGATTTTTTATCATTTCTTCCTGCCCAAATAATAGTCCACCTATCGTTATATTTTAATCCATCTTCAAACTTAAAAACAACGGTGTCCTTAACAGGAACGTTTTCATTTAAATGAGTTGCCGTAAATGTATACCCAAGTGTCTTTCTATTGTTTTCCTTTTCAGACAGGCGCTCTATCTTCCCTTCTATTGTATCTATAAATCCTGTTCTATATTGTTCTGTTTGAAAATTTATAGGTTCCCAATTATAATACGCTATTTCAGAAGGGCCTGATTTTTTGATTTCTTGGTTTTTAAAAACCAATTGCATTGGTTTTCCTCCTTGTAATAGTGCAATACTATGAGATTTTAATCCCCCTACTCCAAAATTTTCATGCTTGATATCTAACTCATCAGATATAACTTCTAAGATAGAAGCTTCGCCTCCTGAACCCTTCATCATACTATCACCCCACCCTACTAGCTTAACGGGTTCTAGCATATCACAACTACTTACCATACATACTAAAGAAAGAAGTAAAAAGAGACGCATAAAATTTATATAATTTCTAAAAGCCTTTGTTTAAATTGTAATCGAGTAAAATGCTCTTTAAAGTATTGTTTATTAGCATCACTTATTTGAGACAACTCTTTTTTGTTTGTGTCAAAATAAGTTAATGACTTATATAACTCTTTGGGGTTTTTCTTCTCAAAAAAACGACCGTGTATTCCATCTGTAACTACATCAGGAATTCCTGCATGCGCTGTTGTTAGAATTACATTTCCTGTAGCCATCGCTTCTAATATAGAAATAGGCTGTCCTTCCATTTTATAATAGGTTGGTAATACAAAAACGGTTCCCCAATTTAATAAATCATTCTTATCATTCCCTTTTACAATACCAACATAAGTAGTATGTTGAAGTTTCGAAAAGCGTTTTTCTATCTCTTCTTTTTGTGTGTGATCTATAGCGCCTGCTATTTTAGCCTCATATGGAATTTTATTTTCCTCAAGTAATGCAAGTGCATCTAAAAGATCGAAAATACCTTTCTCTTCCATTAAATTACTTAAGTATATAATTTGAAGCTTCTCAAAAGATTTTTCTGTAGTTGTTTTAAGTAAATAATCTTCTGCAAAATTAGGAAGTACTTTCACTTTTTCTGCTGCTATAAAAGGGGTCATATTTCCTTTTAGAGATTTTGAAAGCACAATGCCTTTTGTCGTTTTGGAAAGTAAATAATAAAATAATTTCTTTTTAAACCCTTTTAATATTTTATACTCATTACCCAAGTGATTACCATGTACATGGATAATAATTTCTTTACGCAAAAGGGTGCTTAATACAATAAAGGCTGTATACTTTATGACACCAAAAAAAGTCTGTCCAGGTGTGATATAAATCGTCTTGTTAAATAGAATTTTATATGCCTTGGGATAAAAAGAAAGATTAAAAAAGAGTTTATGAAATGAAAACTTCCCAATAGCTTCGTCAAATCTTGAATACGAAGTGTTGATACTTGCTACTTTGTAATTAGGTTGTTCTTTTAAGATATCACGCACTACTTTATTAGCTAAAGAAACTCCAGTAGTAGGTTCTGGAAAAGGACCAATAATAAGTATCGATTTAGTTTTCTTCACGTAAATAAAGGCTTTTAAGGCTAAAGAAGTTTAAAAAGAAGGCAAAGAAAATAATCCCTGCTTCTCGTTCTAAAATATTTTCTGTGAACATAACTATTACATAAAAGATGAGTAATAAAATCAACAACTGATTATTAAAACGAATAGCATATATCAAATTCATACCTGTAGTACATAAAAATACAATCAAGCATATAATTCCGCCTATTAATAATAAACTAAAATACTGGTTATGCGCATTGTACTTCCCTTCCACTAATAATTGATTTCCATCTTGACCATATTGCTTTACTAACTCCCGATTATAATCTCCAATACCATAGCCAGCCCAAGGAGCTTGTATAATAAGTCGTTGTGCGGTATCATAAATAGTATATCTAATATTTGTTGATGTTACTTCTCCTTTATCAATATTTTCAATTTTAAGTAATTCTACAAACTTATTTCTTGTTTTGGGTATTATAATGGTTAAGAAAATTAATGTTGTAATTGCTAGTAAATAAGGCTTGAGTAATTTTTGTTTTCTCTGAAAAACCACAAATAATGAAAACACGATAATAAGCGCGATAAGCGGCCCTTTTTTCGCATAAAGCAATAGGAATAGCACCAATGTAATATCCATTCCTAAAATAGCAGCTATTTTAATTTTAGACCGCAACTCTCTAAGCACATAGAAAGAAAATAAAATCGCAATACTACAGTGCATCGATAAATAAATAGGGTGTATACTGTATTTACCCATCTTGACTCTAAGTACAGTCGCAAAATGCTCCATCATTTCAGGAAAGGAATACTGAGTGGCAAAAAACCAAATAAAAGGAATCACATTAAATAAGAAAACTCCTGTTATATATATCCATAAATAGGTAGTAAGGTTTTTAAAAATCTCTTTGCTTTCCGTTTTTGTAAGCATTGCAAATACAAATGGAAATACAATAAGTGATGACATTTGTGTCAGCTTTCGCTGCCCATAATCTATATCATAACTATACAAATAGGTGATTGCTATAACAATATATAATAACGCATTTGTAATAAAGAAGCGCTTGTCAAAATGCCAAGGTCGTTGCAAAGCATTAACTAATACTGCAACTCCGAATAACAAAATAGCAATCGCTTTTAAATTGGATGGCAACACCACCAAAGCAAAAAGAAGACCAATAGTAATCTTGACAATCTTTATTCCTCTAAGGCTTTTGTTTGTTTCCATACTTTTTGTTTATATATAAAAAACTCTAAAAGTGTTCTTATAAATTTAGGGATTATAACGACTCCTAGAAACGCTCCAATGTAGTAGGTGTATCCATTTGTAAAATCACCTCTAAGCAAGAAAATTAAATGGATTGCTAAATAAAAAGCAATCATTTTCTTTAAATAATCATCACTTTGTAACCATGCAATAGCTCTTACCAACACAATAGCAAGTAATATAGGAGCAATAATAACACCCACAACACCAAAGTTTATAAATCCTTCTGAAACCAAAGGATTGGATAGGTTACTATAGGTAAAATCATACGTGTCTATAAGGTGATTTCCTACCAACTCTCCTGTAGAAAGAGGCTTATCTTCCCATAATCCTCTAGGAACAAAGAAAAGAAAAGCACTTAATAATTGATGTCCCATAGAAAAGCCATACTCTTTTACATAATCCATCGTGGCCATGATATTTGAAAATGCATCATAGTTTAAGGTATTAAATGCAGATGCAATACCTCCTCCTTTCATATGATCAAAAATAATAGAAGGCTGCTCTAGTATTTCTTGAAATGAAGCCTCAGAGTGTGTAAGTATGGCAGAAAGCGGAAAAGCCACAATCATTGTAAAAAATAGAAAGAATAGGGTCTTAATATTTGTATTAAACATTTTAGGTACTGCTAGAAAAAACAAGCTTATATATAGAGGGCCTAGAGCATTTCTTTTTTCAACTAATGGGTTTTTAAACCAAAAAAGAAGCAATCCTAAAAAAAGAAATACCGCACAGATTGTAACCAGGTTTACAGCCTTTTTTTTCTCTTTTCTGAAATACTGAAAACACAATATAATTCCTGCAAATGGTAATAAAAAGAATACTTTTTTCCATAATAAAAATGCAACCACAGAAAATGCAGATGACTTCCATGCCGGACGTCCTAATTCATCCATTACAAAAGAATAACTGCCTAAAAACACAAGAATTGTAACTACAGCAATGACAACAATTAGTACCGGTGTTGTTCTTTTGGAACTTTCCTTAAATACCGGAACACGAGCCATGCGTTTACTTTTCTTAAAAAACAAGTACGTTATAAAGAAAACAACATTAAATAAAGCGATTAAGTTATTTGTATAAATCGCTAAATCTTTATCATAAGGAAATCTATTTCTAAAAGAAGGATTTAACCCTTCAAAAGAATTAATCTGCACCATGGGTGCTACTATAAAAAACAAAAAAGTAAAAACTATAAATGCCGATATAAAAGGAGAATATACTCGCTCTGCAAATATGTGATAGACTGTAATTCCCGCAAGAACTAATGCACTAATCAAGAAAGAAAACCACACATCTATATCACCGTCAAACGTTACAAATAACGCAACAGATATAAGTGCATAGGCAAAAAGTAAAATAACTTTGAGTCCCATTGTGGGTTCTTATTTATCGTCTTTAAATGCTTTTAATTTATTCTATTCTAAAGCTTCTTTTTACGCTTTCGCGAAAGCTTACTCTTTTAGCTTACCAATAAATACATGTCTATTGATCGCTACTTCTTCATCCAATATATGTTCAAACTTCTCTGAAAATGCATCTCTAAACCACTCTAATGTATAATACTCTGGAAATGGAGGAATGTTATCCATATCACCAAAGTAAAGCCCTAATGGCATAAACTCAACCACTATATACTTATTTGTAAGTGATGCAAGTACTTTAAAAATGTGCTCTAAACTCACATCTTGTGTTAAGATTAAGTGATGTGTCACCGCGAGCGCCATTACAATATCTGCATTGATTCTCTGATCAATTTTGAGCGTATTACTTCTATTATTAGGTCTTACAAAATCGTATACCAGCGGGAGTACATCTTCCCTATTTTCATTATTGATAAAGATGCGATCTAGTGCATTTTTATCATAATCTGTAGCAATGATTTTTTCTATTTGGGTACTTTCTAAGACATAGTTTGCAAACTTTCCTTGGTTAGAAGCTAGTTCAATTAGAGAAGATGCGTCAGCAAGTTTTGTTTTAATAAGTTCTGTAATACGTAAAAAACGCGCATCCTTAGAAGGGTTTTTATCGTTGTGATAGTCTTTCCAGTAAGAATCTATTCGGCTCTTATTTACGCTCTTAATCGCTTTTCTAGCCTTTTTTGTCGTATACTTATTTTGATTGAATTTTTTAAACTTAAGTAATTTATCAATGTGTTTATGACGACCATATTTATCTATCACACGACTATATCTCGCTACCGAAAGTCTTCTTGAATTATTGTGTATTTTGAATAAAAGGTTTCCTATTTTTCCTCCAAAGAAACTAGCATACTTATGTCGTAATTGAAAAAGATCCTGATCACTAAAAAACCCATTATATAAAAAGATACTATTAGAAAGATCTGAAAATCCTTTGTTATACAAATACAAAGGCATATAAAATGAATTATAGAAATTAAGATATCCAGACCAACTTTTACCGTTTTTAGGATCTCTTTTTAAGATACTTCCAAAATCTACATATTTAGGTCTTGCCATATCGTACACTACATTAAATGCATGTACATCAAAAAGCTCATACCCATATTTATTTACAACTTCATTTGCGTCTAATACAAGGTTTGCTGCTCTGTGAAGCATCGTAAAAGACCACTCATATGGATAATTCCAATAGGGTATACGCTCATGCTCTATCACTAATTCATATCCTTCAATCTTTGTATCAGAAATCCATGTTTTTACAAAAAGCTGTTTTTCAACAAGCTCTTGCATCATTCCGCTATCAAACATCTCTCGAACTTGAGTCGTATAATCACTGTGAATACCTCTTAATACTCTATCTTCATAAAAATATAGTGTACATACTTTATCTATTGAAAATTCAATAGTAGCTAGGTCTTTTGCTTTTAATTCTTCACTCATAATGGATGTATCCACGTGTTTATTTTAAAGATATTTAAAAACGCTTTGGTTTGTAAATAAAAATTTGTTCTTGTCTTTGTAAATAATGCATTTACAAAATATCCAGAAATAGCATATGATATCAATGTTGCATAAGCAGCACCTACAAGTCCATACCATTCTATAAAAAATAGGTTTAATGTGATATTAATAACCGCCCCTATTACCAATCTTATACTTGAAAATCGTTCTAGGTTTTCATTTAAATAATAGCCCCAAGAACCATTACTTAAAAACACAAAAACAATTGACCAGATATAAAGCACTAATATATGACTACTCTCTGTATATTCACTCCCAAATAAAAATGGCACAAAATAGCTCGCAAAAATCGTATAAAGAATAGAAACCATCACGGCAATTTTGATTAAAACATCATAAAGTTGCTGAAGCCTCTTTAAAAACAATGCTTTATCCTTTTTACGCATACTTACTAACGATGGGAAAACAGATTGTGTTATAGCAACCGTCACAAAAATCCATATACTCGTCATTTTTACAGCAACACTATAGAGACCTACAGAACGTTCGTCAAGAATTTCATCGATCATTATTTGATCTATCTTCATGTATAGTGCTGCAGCAACAGATCCTATAATTAAAAACCAACTTTTTTTCAATAAACTCTTTGCTACAGACCATTTAAATCGCCATGTTAAAAATGATAGTTTATGGTGTATATAAGAAATACTATACCCTATAGCAATTAATATCCATTCTAATACCAGAGCATATGCAAAATAGATAAGAGGTGCTTCAGAAAGGATAAGAATTACTTTTATAATACTAAGTATACCAACTGCTATAAGATTACTTATGGCTGTATATTTACTAAGTACTTTGCTTTGAAAATAAAAATCAACACTTCTAATACTTTGAAAAAAAATGGTGATTCCAATAACCATCACCATGGTATTTTTAATCGCCGTATTATCCAAAATTCGTGTCACAAAGAAAATCCCTAAAAACATTACGACAAATCCTAAAAGTCTTAAGACAAACGTTGTTCCTAGAAGTTCATCTCTTCTAGACTCATCTTTTACCAGCTCTCTAACTACAATTTGATCTAAGCCCAAAGCGGCAAAAGCAGCAAACAGATATACAAATGACTCGGCATAACTTAATATTCCAAAATCATCTGGACCTAAGTATCGTGCCAACCAGATACCTATAAAAAAGGCGTCAATAATGCGCAGTCCTTTTTCTGCAAGGAGCCATATTGTATTTGTAAAATACCTGCCTATACCTTGATTAGAAAAAAGTTGTCTGCCTTTAATCATTTATTGCTTTTCTAGATACCATGCATAGAGTTTTTCTATACCTTCTTCTAACTGGATTTTGTGCTTCCACCCTAAAGCGTGTAATTTAGAAACATCTGTAAGTTTACGTAACGTCCCATCTGGCTTTGAAGTATTAAAGGTGAGGTTTCCTTGAAATCCAACAATCTTTTGGATAGTTTCAGCTAGTTCTTTGATAGAGATATCTTCTCCTGTACCAATATTGATATGCGTGTTTTTCACATCTCCGTGGCTAGGTTTTACATCACTAAAATTGGTGTTTTCCATGATAAACACACAAGCATTTGCCATGTCTTGGCTCCACAAAAATTCCCTGCGTGGTGCTCCTGTTCCCCAAATCTCAACAGATGTATCTGAGACTCCATATTGTTTTAGGGTTTCTTGCGCTTTCGCGAAAGCGGAAACATTAAGATCCTTGACCACTTCCTCTTTTTTGCCTTCCGAAAGTAGTTTTGCTAAGTGCATCTTACGAATTAAAGCAGGTAACACATGTGACTTTTCTAAATCAAAATTATCATTATACCCATATAAATTTGTGGGCATCACTGAAAGAAAATTAGTGCCATATTGTAAATTATAGCTCTCACACATCTTAATCCCTGCAATTTTTGCAATTGCATAGGGCTCATTGGTATATTCTAAAGGGCCTGTAAGTAAGCTATTTTCTTTCATAGGCTGTGGTGCCTCCTTAGGATAAATACACGTACTTCCTAAGAAAAGTAACTTCTTGACACCGCTCTTATAGCTTTGATGAATCACATTGTTTTGAATCATCAAGTTAGCATGAATGAAGTCTGCTCTATAGGTATTATTTGCTATAATTCCACCTACTTTTGCGGCAGCTAAAAACACATATTCAGGTTGCTCTGTTTCAAAAAAAGTTGCAACTTCTTGTGTGTTTATTAAGTCTAACTCTTTATGTGTTTTATAGATAAGGTTTGTATACCCTTTTTTTTCTAAATCTTGTTTTATGGCACTTCCAACTAATCCTCGATGTCCCGCAATATATATTTTTGCATCTTTCTTCATAAACTATTCAAAGTAGTTTAGGGTTGTGTATCCTCCTTCTTTAAGATAGCTGTCTTTCTTCATTAAATTAATGTCACTCTTCATCATATCATTTACGAGATCTTGTAGCTCATACTCTGGTTTCCATCCTAATTTTTCATAGGCTTTTGAGGCATCCCCAATTAATAAATCAACCTCAGTAGGTCTAAAATATTTTTCATCTACAGCTACGACTTCTTGTCCTATTTTTACAGGATACTTCGGGTTTTCTGATGCTACAACAATTCCCTTTTCGTTCACACCTTCTCCACTAAATTCTAAAGTAACGCCGATATGGTTAAATGCCATTTTCACAAAATCTCTCACAGGAGTTGTCGTCCCTGTTGCAATTACCCAATCTTCGGCTTCATCGGCTTGAAGAATCATCCACATCATTTTCACATAATCTTTTGCATGTCCCCAATCGCGTTTTGCATCTAGATTTCCTAAGTACATTTTTTCTTGAAGCCCTAATGCTATTCTGGAGGTTGCTCGAGTAATTTTACGCGTAACAAAGGTCTCTCCTCGTATAGGAGATTCATGATTAAAAAGAATTCCATTACAAGCAAAAATATCGTAAGCTTCTCTATAGTTTACAGTAGCCCAATATGCGTACATCTTAGCTACTGCATAGGGACTTCTAGGGTAAAACGGTGTGTTTTCTGTTTGAGGAACTTCTTGCACTTTTCCATAAAGTTCTGATGTAGAGGCTTGATATATTTTTGTTTTTTTCTCTAAACCCAATGCTCGTATAGATTCTAGTAATCTTAAGGCACCTAGTCCATCTACATTAGCAGTATATTCAGGCATTTCAAAAGAAACCTGAACATGACTCATCGCGCCTAAGTTATATATCTCGTCAGGTTGTACTTCTTGAATAATACGAAGTAAATTGGAGCTATCGGTAAGATCTCCATAGTGCAAAAAGAAATTACGATGGTCTACATGCGGATCCTGATATAGGTGGTCTATACGGTCTGTATTAAAAAGAGAGGATCTTCTTTTAATACCATGAACTATATATCCTTTTTTTAGAAGGAATTCACTAAGGTATGCCCCATCTTGTCCTGTAACTCCTGTTATTAATGCTATTTTGGTCATGCTATTTATTTTGACAAAATGTGTCTTTGATTAGTCTAGTAAATTTTTAGCTTGTAATTCTTTCTTTAAAGAGAGATATGTAAAACGAACTCCCGCAAAAAACAAGAATAAAAACACAAAAAGTATAGGGTATAGAACTTCTTTTTTATCTTTTAAAGATGCTGTTTTATTTACTTGAATATCACTTACAATAACTGCTGCCTCAGAAGATGTAACAAGGTCATTTTTAAGTGCTTCTATTTCAGTAATAAGTGTGCTTTTAAAAGCTAACACCCCGTTTAAGTTTAAATTGTTTTGATTATTAAAAAAAGAAAGTTCATCACTTTGCACTTCATTAGTAACGTCGCTATTTTTCACATAACTATTTATCATTAAGTCTGTTTGCTCAAGTGTAAGATCACTTTTTGCAATACGATCTATCATATTTTTGACACCTTCTTCAGATACTTTTTTAATAAATGGTTGACTGTTTATATATGCTATTACTTTACTTATATCTTCTTTCCCTTTTTCATCAGAGGTTCCTATGGTTAGGGTATGATATTTATAATTTGAATAAAAACGATCTGTTGCAAATATCTCTGTATCATCACTTACATCTAGTTCCTTTATAACAGTACTTAAGGCTCTGTCTGATATTTTAGAATCTCCTCCTATAAGCGATACAACATCTATAATAGGTGTTATTTCTAGTCCAGTAACTCCTAGGTTATTGATATCTAATCCTGCCGCTTTAATAAACCCTGCGTCATTTTCAGATAAATTATCATCAAACTGTTTAATAGCATTATAAACATATGGCTGACTATTAAAATTAGTTTTTAGAATAAGTGTCGATTCATATTTTGGTTTTCCCTTGGTAAAATATCCTAAAGCAGCTCCTCCTATAATGAGTAATAGAATAATCCACCAGAACTTAAATATAAAATGAATGGCTTTAAAACATAGAGCTAAACACTTATAAAATATACGCTGAAAAAGCGCAAAAACATCTGTGAGGTCCATTTCTTGATCAGCACTGGAAGCTGGTTGCGATGCACTCATGTATTTTTTGGTTTTTGGTTGTTATAAAGTTTCTAAAATGAAGCGTAACGTACAAATAGTTGTACTAATAAACTGCATTATTTTTATATATTTTTATCATTCACTTTCTTTTTTCTTAAAAAGGTTGCCCAATCCAAAACGAAAAGAAACCCTCAATAGTATTGCGTCAAAAGGCTCTGAATTAGATATAATCGTTTCTGTATTACGTACACCTTCAAAATCTGCAGTTTCCCCATAATATTGATAACGCAAAGAAACTACAAATCTTTCTATTCTTGCTCCTATTCCAAATCCTGCCGTAAAATTTGATTGATTAATTCTTCTCGTATTATCTGTATGAACAAAAGAATATAGTGAAGCAAAGCCCAATCTAGGTTCAATAAAAAAATGTTTCTTTATTTTACATCTATATAAAGCTGAAATACTCCAAAATTTTGAATCATTAGGTGATACTATTTCTATATTTTCTTCCATTGTACTTAAATTCCCTGGAATAAAATTTCCACCTGTAGAAAGATCTAATCCAAGTTCTCCAAACTTATAAGATTTAAACACACTTAGAAATAGTTCTCCTTTGCCCTTTTCATGTACTTCACCTACAACATTTCCAATTCCAACACCCACCTCCATTTCGATGTTTTGTGCAAAATTGCTCTGAAATATAAAGAAACAACAGATAATGAATAGTGTTTGTTTTATTTTAGTAATCCATTGGAATACGTATTTAAAACCAATACACTTTTTCATTATTTATCATATTTTAAAAGTTTATACTAACCCATAAATGTGATACAGTATTTTTTCTGTAATCAAATATGTAGGTTTTACTCCTGTTGTTCCTAACCCTCCAGAAGCCAGTGTACTTCCTGTTTCTAATGGATTATCTGAAGCGTAATACGCATAAAGCACCTCAACATCTTCCTGTATGTTTCCTCTTAATTTAGATGCCGCTTGAATTGCTTTTTGGTAATGAGCACCTTCCATTTCTAGCCCTATCACATTCCAAGTACTATCATGGAAAAACTTTAAAATATCTCGGTTTTGTAATGAAGTTCCTAATACGGTAACCATCGTTCCTTCAAATACGCGCAAACCATGATTTTCTAAATCTTCTTTCTTAAGTGCATTTTTAAAAGGGTAATTATCGGCTGTTCCTTCAAAAAGGTGTGCAGAAGGAATCATAATATCTCCTTTCCCGCCTTCTAAAATCCCTGCTTTACCCATTATAGATACAGACTGTATATCGAGATATGTGGTATTTTCCTCTTCTTTAAAAGGTTTTAATAACTCCTCCATAGTCTCATAAGCCTGCTCTCCAAAAGCATAGTCCATTACTAAGATGACAGGATTATCGTTTGGTTGCGTCGTATGATCACAAAATTCATTTTCTTCTACCGCAAGTTTACACATATCAAAAATTTGCACATTGATATTTGTACCACTCTCGTCTGCTACATAGATCATTCCATTTTGCGTAGCAACTTTCTCGACTTTGCTTCTTAATTTACTGCTTTTTTCCTCACTCAAAAGTTCATAAATATCTAGTTTAGATCCTTTTTTGAGTTCATTTTTTAACGCAAGAGGAGCATATATAGTATTCATTACACTATGCATGTTTGCGCTTATGATATGAATAGGTCTATGGATAAGATCATTCTCTTTGAGTGTCTTTTTGATATTCTGAGCCCATATTTCTCCATGTATATGATGCCCTAGGCGCTCTCTAAGCACAGGACTAAATGTAACTGTGCGCTTTTTATCTTCTGTTACTTCTGCAATAGCAAGTTTGCCTAACCAATAGATAATTTCAAGAAAACGTCTTGAATTACTCTTTGTATTGAATAAAGGAGCTACTTCATTTACTTCTTCAAAAGTTCTCCCAAGAATATTTGCTGTATGGGTAATAGCAACTTCTCTTTCTTTTTGTGTAAGCTCATCATCAGAACGTACTGCTTTTTCGAGTTTTTGCCAATCTCTAGTGAGATCACCTCTATCATTTATCAATACACGATTCATGATCTTGTGAGATTCTACAAAAAGAAACGTAAGATGTGTCAGAATATCATAAATCTCAGAACGTCCTCTTGTGATTTCAATATTCATTTGCTCTTCATCTATTCGATAGCAATTACGTCTACGCTTACGCGGAATAATAGGTTCAAAAAGGCTGTTTTTATAGCCTTCATCACTCGTTAAATTAATAAATCTACATTCTTCAATCCTTTCTGGAAGTCTATCAATTACATACAATAATCCATCTAACTCTACTTTTTCTTCAGCAATAGAGCCATAAATTTCGGGTCGTAAGATTAATAATGCTTCTCGTAATGTTTCTCCAGAAACTCCCATGGGTTTGTAGAAGCCACGGTTAAATAGGTGTCGCATGGTAATGTACATGCGTTCGATGGCGCTGCTACTTTCTTGTGCTCGTGTACGCCTTTGTTTTTTTAATATACTCATATTAAAGTTCAAAGATACTTAAATAATCGGTAATCTGTCTGCGATTTTACGATCATTAGAAAGTCTTGGGATTTTATTTTGCCCTCCTAGTTTGCCTATAGATTTCATATACTCATTAAATCCCCCTTCTTTTACTTTGGATATTTTCAACGGTTGTAACACTTTTCCAACAATAAGATCATAGTAATATGAGTTTTGAGATTGTAAGGAGGCGTCTATTGCTTTCGCGAAAGCGGACACATCTCCATCTTCATTTTCAAACTCTATAAACCATTCATGATACGGCAATCCCTCTTCTGGTGTTATTTGTGGAGCTACCGTAAATTCATTGATGCGAATAGCAGTTCCATTAATAGCTTCTTGCAATGCTTGCTCTACTTCTTTTCCAATAACATGCTCTCCAAATGCCGAAATAAAATGCTTAATTCTTCCCGAAACAAGAACTCGATATGGTTTTACACAAGTGAATATAACGGTATCACCAATATTATATCCCCATAAGCCTGCACTAGTAGAAATAATCATCACATAATTTACGCCCACCTCAACATCTTTAAGAGTGATTCTTTGAGGGTTTTCTTCAAAAAAGGAATCTGCTTTTATAAACTCGTAAAAAATTCCATTATCTAATTGTAAAAGCATCCCTTTTTCTTCTTGCTTATCTTGAAATGCAAAAAAACCTTCACTAGCAGGATACAATTCTATACTATCTACACGACGCCCTATAAGATTTTCAAATTTTGCGCGGTAAGGCTCATAATTTACACCTCCGTATATAAAGAGGTTAAAGTTTTTAAAAAGTGTCCCTACAGGCTTATTTGACTTCTCTATAAGCTTCTCAAAGTACATCTGTACCCATGAAGGAATACCGCTTATAATTGTCATGTCTTTATCTATTGTTTCATCAACAATAGCATCTACTTTTGTTTCCCAGTCATCAATACAATTAGTCTCCCAACTCGGAAGTCTGTTTTTTTGAAGGTAATTAGGAACATAATGGGCTACAATACCTGAAAGTCTTCCTACTTTAACGCCATTTTTTTCTTCTACTTCAGGACTTCCTTGTAAAAAAATCATTTTCCCATCTACAAAGCTTGCTTTTCCAGTTTCAGCGATATAGCATAAAATTGCGTTGCGTGCTGTATCTGGATGTGTACGCATACTATCTTTGGTAAGTGGGATGTATTTTGCGCCAGATGTAGTACCCGATGTTTTTGCAAAGTACAAGGGTTTTCCTGGCCATACAACATCTGATTCTCCTGCAACGACACGATCTATATATGGACGAAGTGCTTCATAATCTCTTATAGGTACTTCACGTACAAAGTCTTCATGAGAATGAATTTTATCAAAGTGGTGATCATTTCCAAATGCTGTATATTGTGCTGCATCTATAAGCGACTTAAAGACTTTTTCTTGCGTTACTATAGGATTGGAAGCCCAAGCATCTATTTTGCGTTGTATACGCTTTGCGAATATTTTTGCTGCAAACGATTTAAGAGACATCTTATTTAAAATCTATATAGTTGGTTGGATTTATGGGATATCCATTATTCCATAATTCGAAATGTAAATGCGGTCCTGTTGTTAATTCTCCCGTATTACCAACAATAGCGATTACTTCTCCTGCTTTTACAAGATCTCCTTGTTGTTTTGACAAAGAGGCGTTGTGTTTATATGCAGTAATTAAATTATTTTGATGTTCTATAATAATTACATGACCTGTATCTGCTGTCCAAGACGCAAAAATAACTGTACCATCTGCTGCTGCTTTTACAGGTTCGTCTTTTTCTGTGACAATATCTACAGCATAATGTTTTGTAGCACTATCATATTTAGAACTAATAAGCCCTTTTACAGGAGGAAAGAGTGCAAAATCTGCCGATCTAGTAGCGGTTTCAAAAAGATTATATTTATCCTGCTCTTCTACAGTGGCTCTAAGCAATGAATCTTCTTTAGATGGCTGAATTGTAATATCATCGTTTTCAGAGTTAATAACACCTTCTATAGAGTCTTTGTCAAACTCTATTGTTTTTATATCTCCCGTTAGTACTTTGCGTATAGAAGCATACTGCTGTTCATTAATGGCTATTACTGTTTTTAAAGAATCTGTTTTTATTAATAACTCTTCGGCTTGTGATTTCAGTTTTTTACTAGAATAGCCTGGAATGTATTCACGTAAAGGGGTAAATGCTATAAGTAACGTAGTGAGTACAATGAGTATAATAGCAGAAATTCCCACCAAAATAAATACGTTAAGCCTTGTCAATTTAAAAGATATACGTTCTTCAAACGTGTCTTCATTTAAGATAACAAGCCTGTATTTATGCAGGAGTTTTTGTGCTATTGCTTTTTTTTCGCCTTTTTTACGTGACATATGCTTGCAAATATAACCATCTAAAGTATAATCCTAGGCAGGTATTTTTAGATGCGAACTACTGTAGAATAGATATCTTCATTATATTTCCAAGTTTAGCTATAGCAAGACCATTTTTACACATAGAAACTATGTTGTTTTTTTACACTTCATGTCTTCATTGCGAGATTCTAAGGCATAATCTAGGTTAAAAATGCCTCTATACTACTGCCCCATCATTTTTCTTTAGTATCTTTGCTATTCTAAAATTAAAGACATGAATTTTTTAGGTATATTTTTAGGTATGGTCGGACCTTGGCAAATAGGTCTTATTGTTTTAGCTATTTTATTACTTTTTGGAGGTAAAAAAATACCAGAAATGATGCGTGGCCTTGGAGGCGGTATTAAAGAATTTAAAAAAGCTTCCAAAGATGAAGATGGAGACTCTAAATTAGAAGAGAAAAAATAATCTTAATTACAGTATAATCAAAAAGCCCAATGTAAAAACATTGGGCTTTTTAAGTTTATGTATTTACGAAAAAATCTTACTTGTCTAAAAAACGGGTAGATTTTATAATTGCTTCTAGTTCAAACATATTATCACGTTGATCTAGTGAGGGAGAAAATATAAACCCTTCTACCACAACATATCTATTATTTTTTTCATCACGTATAGCATAGTTTATAAATGGTCCAGCCATAAGCCTGCCATCTCTTACTTCCCAAGTTCCTTTCATTTCCCAAGCAAAACGACCATCTATTTCTGATTCAAATAATTGAGGAGCAAGAGAAAGTTCTGTTACAAAACGACCTTGATTTAAACCAACATTAGCCCCAGAAACAGAATCTCTCATACGTACTATACGTGCTACAGAAAAAGTATCTTGATCTATTGCGTGAAGTGGTACCTCATATACTGTAATATTCATGTTTCCACTTCTTTTTATTTCTTTACGCATCCAAAAGAAATTCTTTTCTTTTTTTACATAATCATAGGCTGTAGGAAAACGCATATTGACTCCAAAAGTAGCTTTTAAAGAGTCTGTTTTTTTAAGAGAGCTTCGTATACGTGCTTGTGTATTTTTAAGTTCTCGCGTTTTAAAAGCTTCTATAATTTTATCTTTATTTGTTTTAAAAACTTCAATAATAGCATCTTCATCTTCTCCAGAAATCATCACTGCTGTTTGCCTTCTTGCTGTTACATCTTCTTCTATAGAAAAGCTAGAAGGCTCTCCTAGTTTTGTAGAAAGAAAGTTTCTGCTTTTAGATACAAAACCTGTAAACTTATCTGGAGTTATTTGATCTAGGGTAAAAAGAGGTTCTTCTCTTGGTAATCCATCTACTGGAGCTGCTAAGATACTACGCAATGTATCTCCTACACGTCCTTGCCATAGATCCTTATCTACAACCATTTTTATAGTATTAGTATTTCCTACAGATCCCTCTAATGATGGCTTTTTTGAAGTTTTTTCACAAGAAATAAAAACTCCTAAAAAGAGAATGGCTACGAGTAATTTTTTCATGATATCATACGTTTTTAATGTCCTTATTTTGAAACAATAAGTTTCATTCCCGGTTTTAAATTAGTACCGCTAATATCGTTCCAAACTTTAATATTACTTACACTAACCCCTGGAAATTTATTTGCAATCTTCCATAAAGAGTCTCCCTGCTTTACAGTATATACCTTTTTCCCATTATTTACTACTGTTTTTGCACTACTCGAAGAACTGGAAGAAGTAACAGGCTTACGAGGATATATTGTTAAGCGTTGTCCCACTCTTAAATTATTAGATTTAAGGTTATTCCATTTTTTTATTTGACTTACTCGCACTCCATATCTATTGGCTATTTTCCCTAAATAATCACCACTTCGCACGCGATATCGCACCTGGCTACTGGAGGTTGTAAATTTTGGTAATGGTTTTTCTCTTTTATCTATTTCCGCTTTCGCGAAAGCGTATATCTCCTCCTCATTCTGTACAAAAGGTCCTATTTTTTCCACTGGAAGTCTCAAGTAATACTTCTCATCTTTTACAACGGGAATAATATCAAGTTTATAAGAAGGGTTTAAAAACTGTATCACCTCTAGTGGCTCACCTGTAATTTTAGCAACTTGCTCTAAGGTGATTAACTGTTTTACGTGTACTGTATCTGTTTCAAAGTAATTTACTGGAGCTTTCTTGGGTTGGTATCCATGCTCATCTGCATATTCAAAAAGATACATCGTTGCTAGAAAAGCTGGTACATATCCTGCGGTTTCACGTGGAAGATTATTACGGATATTCCAATAATTTTGATACCCTCCACTACGTCTAATCGCTTTTGACACATTACCTGGTCCAGAATTATAAGACGCCAAAGCAAGATCCCAATCTCCAAAAAGTTCATAGAGTTTTGAAAGATATTGACACGCAGCTTCGGTAGCCATTATAGGATCCATACGCTCATCTACATAAGAATTTACATCAAGACCATATATCTTTCCTGTACTAAACATAAATTGCCATAAGCCTGTTGCTCCTACCCTAGATTTTGCACGTGGTCGTAATGCCGACTCTACAATAGCAAGATATTTCATCTCTAATGGAATATCATATTTATCTAAGGTCTCTTCAAACATCGGGAAGTAAAACTGACTGATCTCCATAAGGCGCTCCATACTTGGTTTATGGCGCTTTAAATAGCCTTTTATTACGCTTTCTAAAGAAGCTGTATATCCAACATTAAAAGGAGTTCTTTCATTTATAAGTGCAAGCCGTTTTTTTAGGGTATCTGTAGGTAAATCTAAGTACACCTCTTCTTTGTATTCTAATCCTTGAACCATATTAGTGATGGAATCATACAAATCCATGCGAGCTAACTCATGACGCCACAAGGAATCAAGGCGTGCTGCAAGCGGCTCATCTTCCAGTTTAAAGACTACAGAGTCTCTTGAAAGAGTTTTAAGTTCTACTTTATCTATTTCGTTTACAAAAGAAGTGGTCGTAATAGAATCTATAATCGTAATGGTATCTCTTTCTAGACCCACACGTTCTTTATTATTTTTCTTAAACGTCTCATAGGATAAGGTGTCTTGCGCTTTCGCGAAAGCGGAAACCAACAAACATCCAACAAGGGTATATATATGAAGTAATCTCATAGTTTTTACAACGAGGGTATTACAAAATTCGTATGAATTGTGTGTTCTTCAAATATAGGTGTTTATTCATAAGTGATCTCAAAATACGACTGTAAAGACAGAAAAAAAGCCACTAAACAAAGTGGCTTTTTTCTTAAATAAGGGTATATCACCTTACTCATCTCTTAATACATGAATAGTTCCTGTAATAGTATGTGTTCCTGAATCATTATCATAGGTTCCTGAAAATGTAATGTCAATGTATTGCCCCACATTTCCAAAATTTTCAAGAGTATATAAAATGGTATTATTATCCATTTGACCTAGATATTCAGAAATATCAAACCCTCTGTCATTTTCTAAATCATTAAAATCTAAATAATCGTAGGTTCCAATATATGGGGCTGGATTTAATTGACCGTACATAAATATACCGTTGTTGGATGTTGGTTCAGAACCATTAATAATTAATGTAGGGACATCTGCTACTAAAAGGTCTGTTAAAACGGCGTAAATATTTGAAGTAATAAGTAAACTTTGAGCTCCATCATCAATAGAATATTCAATAAATTCATCCAAGTCATTACATACAGGTATCGTTCCTGCATTAGAAGAGGGAGTTGTAAATGTATAGGAGAAAATATCAGATTGTTGAAGATTATCTAAGTCAAATCCTTGTATCGTATAATTTAAATTATCATTACAACGAATAAATGAAGTATCAAAAGCACCATTTGTAACTCCTACTACCTGTTCACTTGCTCCATATGTAATAATTGCATATCCGTTATTAATTAGGTTACTATCGCAATCATTTAATACACCAGTAATAGCTTCTGAAATTTCCTCATTTTCAAAGGTAACGACTATATTTACTGTAGTATCTTCCGTAAATGGACCAACATTTTGAATATGAATTGCAGAATTTTCACAGTTTGCTGTAAAAGCTTCTAAAACTAATGTTTCATTGGCTGGAACGAATCCACAGACTTCTCCTAGTGCATTGGTAGCACCATATGTTGATCCATATACAGTACTTGTTATTTTTATTGTTTGATATGAAAAGGGATTTCCTTGGTCATCTACAACATTAAAACACACAACATAAGCTTCTGTTGGAATGTCACAATTCCAAAAAGAAAAATGAGATACTGTTCCTACATATGTATTTCCTTGAAGGACGGCTATACCATCTTCAATCCAATATCCTTTATCTTCATCAAAATACCATAATGGAATTGTAGGAGGGGCATCTGTCAATAAGCTAGCATCTAGAGGGATTGTGATTTCTGCTGTTGTATCATCGGCAAGATTAAGATCTTCTCCATTTTCACCTCTTAACTCAACAGCTAGCATTCCAAAGGTTTGTAATGCACGCTCTCTATTATCCGAATCTTGTGCATAAAGCATCCCAGGCATTTGTTGATTAACGGTTTCGTCTGTAGGGTTTAAGTGATGTAATATTACCTGTACACTTCCTTCGTAAGCCTCGCCATCTGCATTTACATAAGCGCCTGAAAGTGATACAGAAGCGCCATTTCCATTATCAATAAGTGCTTGTTCTCCACTTGAGGTAGTTCCAGATACCGTTTCTTCAAGCATCATAATGGTGATGCTGTTTCTTCCATTTGTAGGTGTAACACTTCTAGAAGCATGAATATATCCTTGCTTTGTAGCCTTTATATACCCAAAGCGCTCAAAAACGGTAGCATTATCAATAATAAAAATGCCATTTACATCTGTTGTCGTTGTACTCGAACCTATCGTTATCTGTACATCCGGAATAGGAATACTGTTTATATCAATTATACGACCTATAAAATCTCGGCTTATTTCTGCTCCAAAATTCTCAGAAAAATTAGAAGCATCGGGTGTTTCTCCTTCTATAGGGTTATTTGCATCATCCGGTAAAACATCATCATCAGAACAGGATATTACTCCTACAAACACTAAGAATAAAAAAAATTTAATATAGTTTTTCATAATTGATTGAATGAGATCGTTAGTATTCTTCTATACTATAAAGACCCATAAACTTAATTATGGTTGCGTATTAATATACTTTATTATCATAAAAAAGAAAGCTGCCTAGTTAGGCAGCTTTCTTTTTAACTTTATAAATTTTGATCGTTTTTATTCTAAAATAGCAGCAATACCAGGCAATGTTTTTCCTTCTAACATTTCTAACATAGCACCACCTCCAGTAGACACATAACTTACTTTGTTATCAAAGCCAAATTGCTTTACTGCTGCAACACTATCACCACCTCCAACGAGAGAAAAGGCACCATTTTTAGTAGCTTCTGCAATACTATTTCCAAGTGCAATAGTAGCTCCTGCAAAAGGGGCCATTTCAAAAACACCTAAAGGACCATTCCATAAAATAGTTTTAGATTTCTGAACAACAGCATCAAATACTTGAACAGAACCTGGCCCTGCATCTAAGCCTTGCCATCCGTCAGGAATCTCATTAATAGCGATCACTTTTGTGTTTGCAGCCTCAGAAAAATCATCTGCAGCTAATACATCTATAGGTAAATGAATCGTCACATTTTTCTCTTCGGCTTTTTTTAATATGTCTAAAGCAAGTGGCATTTTATCATCTTCACAAATAGAATTTCCTATAGATCCTCCTTGAGCTTTAATAAATGTATAAGCCATCCCGCCACCTATGATCATAGCATCTACTTTATCAAGGATGTTTTCAATCACTGTAATTTTTGATGATACTTTAGCTCCTCCTAAAATTGCTAAAACTGGTTTTTCACTATTATTTAATACACGATCTAAACTTTCTATTTCTTTAGAAAGTAAATTTCCAAAGCATTTGTTTTCTGGAAAAAACTGAGCAATAATTGTTGTAGATGCGTGTGCTCTATGTGCTGTACCGAAGGCATCATTTACATAAATATCTCCTAGTTCTGATAACGCTTTCGCGAAAGCAATATCCCCTTTTTTCTCTTCATCGTGATATCTAAGATTCTCAAGTAATAAAATCTGACCCATCTCTAGGTTTTGGGCAGCTTGAATAGCCTCTTCACCTATACAATTAGATACATATATAACTTCTACACCAATAATTTCAGAAACCTTACTGCAAATGTGCTTCATAGAAAATTCATCTTCTTGTGCTTTCGGTCTTCCAAGGTGTGACATTAAAATTGCAGCTCCCCCATCTTCTAGAATTTTTAAAATGGTAGGTTTTGCAGCTTCAATCCTTGTAGTATCGGTTACTTGAAGTTGGTCATCTAATGGTACATTAAAATCTACGCGTATTAATGCTTTTTTATTTTCAAAATTGAAGTGGTCTACTGTCTTCATTACTCATTAATTTTACTCGATCATCGAGATTTAAAAATTACAAGGCCTGCCTTGCAATCAAATGATTTTTATTTAAACTAGCTTATGGAGTTGCTCCAATGTAGTTTACTAGCAAATATAGTAGTTAGAGCCTTTATATACGTTACATTTCTTTTATATTTGACACATATGCTTTTCGAAAACGTTATCGGTCAAGATTTTATTAAAAATCACCTTACCACAAGTGTGGATGCAGGTCGTATTGCGCATGCTCAGCTTTTTGTAGGAAGGGCTGGATCAGGCACTTTACCTATGGCTATTGCCTATGCACAATATATTTTATGTTTAAATACAAATGGTGAAAATTCTGGAGGTAATGCCTCTTGTAATCTTAAGTTTGAGCAACTGGCACATCCTGATTTACATTTTGCATTTCCCGTAGCTACAACAAGCTCTGTAAAAAGCCATCCTGTATCTAGTCATTTTGCTGCCGAATGGCGGTCATTTGTTAAAGAAAACTCCTATGGTGATCTTTTCGAATGGCACAAACATATAGATATAGAAAAAAAACAAGGGCAAATAGGTGTAGATGAGGCTATAGATATTAATAAATCACTTGCGTTAAAGGCTTATGAAGGAGGTTATAAAGTGATGATTATCTGGATGGCCGAAAAAATGAATACCGCAGCAGCAAATAAACTTCTAAAACTTATAGAAGAACCACCATCTAAAACACTATTTATTCTTATTACAGAAAATGAAGATCAGATTATAGATACGATCAAATCTAGATGTCAGGTATTGCATTTTCCTGCAATAAGTGAAGCTCATCTTGCAAATGCACTTATAACCAAACAGCAATCTGATCCTAAAGAAGCACAAAAAATAGCACATCAAGCTCAAGGGGATTATAATACCGCATTACACATCTTGCGTCAAGATGGAGACGATGTACAATTTGAAAAATGGTTTATTACTTGGGTTCGAACTGCTTTTATGGCCAAAGGCAAAAAAGAGTCTGTTATTGGGCTATTAGACTGGAGTGAAATGATTGCAAAAACGGGTCGAGAAACACAGAAAAATTTCCTTAATTATTGTGTGCAATTTTTCCGTCAAGCGATGCTCTTAAATTACAAAACAGAGACGCTTGTATATCTTGAACCAAAGACAGGTTTTGACCTTCGAAAATTTGCCCCTTTTGTGCATGGAAATAACATTATGGACATCATTTCTGAGCTTCAAGATGCATCATATCACATAGAACGCAATGGTAATGCTCGTATTATTTTATCGGATCTTTCTATAAAATTAACACGACTACTTCATCGTAAATAACGATATAATCAATGAGTTATATTATTTTTAGAATTCTCTAAAAATATATTTAGTTTTACAAAATACAATATATGGACTATTTACTACCTAATATTACTGAGATTTTAATTTTACTATTTATTATTATCACTTTCTTACAATCTGGACTCGATAAAGTATTTGATTGGAAAGGTCAAATAGCTTGGTTAAACAGTCATTTTAAAGAAACATTTTTAGGAAGCATGGTCCCCCTTTTAGTAGGTGTTTTAGTGGTCTTAGATTTACTTGCATCTGTACTTGCTGGAATAGGTATTTATCAACTTGCTATAAACAACAATCCAATGATGGGATTATACGGATCTATCACGGGTGCAATTACATTATTAATGTTATTATTTGGGCAACGAATTGCAAAAGATTATGCAGGTGCTTTTACAATAGTAGGTTACTTTATAGTCGTTATTTTTGGAGTATGGTTATTATCTAATCATTAAAAACAGTTGCAAATCACAGTTTATACTTGTAAAATTTAAAATTAAGCATAAAAAAAGCGATGAAGAGATTCATCGCTGTATGTATTATGACATGTATAAACTACTCTTTAGAAGCTTTATAAGCATCATTAAGGTGTTTTAAAACACTATCAGTTATATCCAATTCTTCTTTTCCGTACATAACGCTTCCGGCATCATTACTACCATAGATATATGTATAACCATTAGTCTTTCCATATTCTTTTACTTTATCTTTTACTTTAGTAAGTAAACTATCTATTGATCCCTGGCTATCTGCTTGAAGTTTTCCTAAACGCAATTGGCGTTCTTGCTGTAATTGCTGTGCTTCAGCAGCAAGTTCATTATATTTTTCTTGTTGCTTTTTTTGAGACATAGAAGGTCCATTTTTTTGAAATAAGTTTTGTTTTATTTCAAACGCTTGAATTTTTACTTCTAAGTCATTAAGAATTGCATCATTTTGTTTTGTGTAACGCTCTTTTACATCATTAAGTTCGTCATAATCTTTAAATAGCGTTTCTGTATCTACAAATGCTGTTTTTTCAGTTTGGCATGCAATAGATAAAAAGGCAACGACAACTAAGATTCCTATTTTTTTCATGGTATGTATGTTTTGCGGCAAAAATAAAAAGTTTGAATTGGTTGAGGTTAAAAATTGCAAAAATCTTAATGTATAAGTAAAATCTATAGAAATCATGATAATCAATAAGTTAATATTATTAAAATTGATTTACCAAGCTTATTTCTAGTAAAGAATAAAAAAAAGTAAATGATAGTATAGCACTTTGTGAAAGAAAAGCGCTTAAAACGGCTTATTTTAAGTTTATGAATACATATTTGAAATTATTTAAGGCAAATCATAAGAAATCTATGCATGTATGATAATTTTTTGCTTTATTTGCCGATTCAAAATTCAAACAATCTAAAAAACAAAAAAATTATGAACAGAATTGGAAAATTATGTATTGCATTATTAGTTATTACTTCTTTCGTAGGATGTAGCTCTGATGATGATTCAAACAATGATACTTCTGCTAGTTTAGTAGGAACTTGGACAGTTACTTCTTTAGAATATGAAGGAGCTACTAGTTTTGAATTATTAGGAGAGCCTATAAACACTTCTTTTGACGGAGTAGGTCAAAATTTAGATCTTGAAATCGAATTTACAGAGTCTCCTAATGAATATAGAAGTTCAGGTTCTTATGATGTTGTCGTTAATTTTGATGTAAATGGAATGACTGAAACAGAAACTTCTTCTGTAGATAATTTTGAAGGAGAAGGAACATGGGAGCGAAATGGAAACATCCTTTCTGTAGATGGAAGTATTGTTGATGTAGATATTGATTTCCCTCTTACTGAAGATATGACTATGAATGATGTTACTATTCTTGAATTAACAGAAACTACTTTACGATTAGGTCAAGATGTATCTGAAGAAGTAACACAGGAAGGAATTACAGTTAGCGTTAACCTTACTAGTGAAATCGTATTAACTAGACAATAAACTTTTATTAAAAAAATAAAAGCCGCTTTATGAGCGGCTTTTTTTGTGTCTTATTTTTACTATTGATGCTTTATCACATAAATAAGTGATGAATAAGCTCTTGTTTTTCTCGCTTTTTGATTCGAACGCCATCCATTCCAAAAAGCATTTAAAAATTTCATTTTTCCTGTTTTATATTTCTCTGAAAGCAAGCTCACATAATAGGCATCAAATTTCATAGGGTGTATTGCTCTTACAGACATGTTTTGTTCTTCAAATAACAGCTCAATTGATTTTTTTGAAAAATGATATAAATGTCTAGGCACATCATAAGCAGCCCAATCAGTTTTATAATAAGATGCATCATAAGATTCAAAATTGGGAACAGCTACAAAAAGCACTCCTTCCCTACTCAAGTTGTTTTTAATCCAACGAATTTGTGTTTTTAAATCATATACATGTTCTAGTACATGCCACATTGTAATAGCATCGTATCCACTTGAAGTTTCTGGCAATTCTTCAATAAGAGTAACATTTTTTTGTTTTGCTAATGATCTTGCTTTTTCGCTTGGCTCTACTCCAGAAGCTGTCCATCCTTTTGCGGCTGCATATTCTAAAAAATCACCAGTGCCTGCTCCGATATCTAAAAGAGATCCTTTTTGAGGTAAATAAGAATGGAGTAGTTTTTGCTTTCGCGAAAGCGTAATTCCTTTTACCACCTGATACATTTTTTCAAACAATGATCGTTTCCCATCTGTATGAGAAATATAATCTTCACTAGCATAATAGGAAGGTAAACTCTCTTTTGAAGGTTTTGGTGATGTGGTATACATATGAAGCTTTGCATCATACTCTAGGCGAAATAATTCTCCAGAAACGGAATGATCTTTTACTTCAATAGTCGTTTTCATAAATATAAAAAAGGCTTAATGTTTCACGTGGAACATAAAATTATCGTCCCATATACACCAACATTACACTAATATCCGAAGGAGAAACTCCACTAATTCGAGATGCCTGAGAAATAGTAGCTGGTCTTATTTTTTCTAATTTTTCTTTTGCTTCGTAAGAGAGAGATTTTAACTTACTGTAATCAAAATTTGCTGGGATTTTTATATTCTCAAGACGGTTTAATTTATCTGCATTTGCCTTTTCTTTTTCAATATATCCTGCATATTTTACTTTAATTTCTGCTTGTTCTAACACATCTTTTTCTATAGCATTATCTTCTATATAAGCAGCAACTTTTTTAAATTTCTTGATATCGTCTAAATAAATTTGAGGCCTTGAAAACACCTTAAACATTTTATCAGATTGCTTCATAGGAGAAGATCCTCTTTCTACTAAAATGTCATTTACTTCATCAGGAAGAATACTTGTGTCTTCAAAAAACTTCACTAATTTTTCAGAAGCTTCTCTTTTTTCTTCCATTAACTTTAAGCGTTCTTGAGAAGCCAAACCAGCCTTATGGGATAAAGGTGTGAGTCTTTCATCGGCATTATCTTGTCTTAATAGCGTACGATACTCTGCACGGGATGTAAACATACGGTAAGGCTCTTCTGTTCCTTTCGTTATTAAATCGTCTATTAAAACACCTATATACGCTTCATTACGTTGCAACATAAAAGGATCCTTTTCATGGACTTTTAAATGCGCATTCATTCCTGCCATTAATCCTTGAGAAGCAGCTTCTTCATAGCCTGTAGTTCCATTAATTTGACCTGCAAAAAACAAACCATCTATAAGCTTTGTTTCTAAGGTGTGTGTTAACTGAGTAGGAGGGAAATAATCATATTCTATGGCGTAACCAGGTCTAAAAAACTTCACATTTTCAAACCCAACTACAGAACGTAATGCTTTAAATTGAACATCTTCCGGCAAAGAAGTAGAAAATCCATTTACATAGATTTCACAAGTATCCCAACCTTCAGGTTCAACAAATAACTGGTGTCTATCTTTATCAGCAAAACGGTGAATTTTATCTTCTATTGAAGGACAATATCTAGGGCCTATAGACTTAATTCTTCCATTAAACATAGGAGATCTATCAAAACCTTCTTTAAGTAATTCATGTACTTCTGGAGAGGTATAACTCATATGACATGCTCGCTGATGTGTAAGCGGACTTGTCTCTTTAGAGTAACTAAACTTCTCAGGAATATCATCACCTGGTTGAATGATCATTTTAGAAAAATCTAAAGATCTTCCATCTACTCTAGGTGGCGTTCCTGTTTTCATTCTACCTGTATCAAAACCAAAACCTACTAGTTGTTCTGTAATTCCAGTTGCTGCTCTTTCTCCTGCTCTACCACCTCCAAATTGTTTGTCTCCAATATGAATTAATCCATTTAAAAAAGTTCCATTCGTAAGAACAACAGACTTACCTTTTACCTCAATTCCCAGAGACGTTCGCACTCCAACAATCCGTTCTTTTTCTACAATTAGACCACTCACCATCTCTTGATAGAAATCAAGATTTGGGGTTCGTTCTAATCGCAATCTCCACTCTTCTGCAAATCGCATTCGGTCACTCTGAACTCTAGGGCTCCACATAGCAGGACCCTTTGATTTGTTAAGCATCTTAAATTGTATTGCGGTTTTATCAGAAACTATACCACTATACCCGCCAAGGGCATCGATCTCTCTTACAATTTGTCCTTTTGCAATACCTCCCATTGCTGGATTGCATGACATTTGTGCAATGGTCTGAAGATTCATCGTAACCAACAGTGTCTTGCTACCCATATTGGCAGCAGCAGCTGCTGCTTCACAACCAGCATGGCCAGCACCAACTACAATCACATCATATACATCTTGAAATAGGCTCATTGTTTCACGTGGAACATTAGATTTGCAACAAAACAAAAAGGGTGTATTGTCAGCAAAAAATTAGCTTGCAAATATACGCCCTTTCTTTTATAATTTTTTAAAGATGATTAAGAGTTGTTTCACGTGGAACAATTATAAATCACCTCTTCTCTAAATAGTAATTTTCTTTAGCTCTCATCAGCACTTGATCATCTTCACTCTTATCTTTATAT
This sequence comes from Dokdonia pacifica, assembly GCF_900188275.1. Lineage (GTDB taxonomy): Bacteria > Bacteroidota > Bacteroidia > Flavobacteriales > Flavobacteriaceae > Dokdonia > Dokdonia pacifica. Next base: position 1,154,260 of record NZ_FZNY01000001.1, on the reverse strand, counting down.
CCGCAATAATGTAACAACCCATGCACCATTACTCTGTGCAATTCGTCATTAAATGAAACCTCAAAATCTTTAGAATTCTCTACCACTCTTTCTGTAGAAATATAGACATCACCGCTTATAATTATTCCTTGTGTATAATCAAAACTAATCACATCAGTTAATGTGTCATGATCTAAAAATTGAACATTCATTTTGTGTAAATATTCATCGTCACAGAAAATATAATTGAGTTCTCCTAGTTGCTTATTTTCATCTTGAATTACATGTTGCAACCACTTAGAAATGTGCTCGGCATTTTCTAATTCAAAATCATTAACCGTATTAAATTCAATCATTGTCTTGTTGGAAATAGTCCTGAACTTTTTTCTTATACTCTTCCTTTAAAGGTAGGGTTTTTCTATTAAGAATTTCAGTAGTATTAAAGTACTTCTTAGCTTTCTCTAAGGAAGAATTTACAGGGTTAGCATAGTTCTTAAGGTTGGTGTTAGATTCTCTTTTTTCTTCCTCACCTTGTTGAAATGTTGCTTCTTTAAGTTTTAGAAGTTCATGCTTTAATTCTGTCATGCGCTCCAAGGTTTCATTATTAAAACCTTTATCTAACAATTGTTGCTCTACATCTTTCATGTCTTTAACTAATTGTTCTGCATCATCACCTAATCCACTTTTACGAATCTCGTCTTCTAATTGTTGTCGAAGTTTTTGTTGTTCTTTATAAATTTCATAAAGCAATCCTTGCTCATATTCATCACCTTGGTCTCCTCCATTACCTTCTCCTTTTTGTTCACCATCACCACGACCATCTTTTCCATTTTTACCACCTTCGCCTTGACCATTTCCTCCTTCTCCTTCACCCTGTCCTTCTCCTTCGCCTTCTTCCCCTTCTCCGTTTTCTCCATTTTCGCCTTCACCATCTTCTCCTTCATTACCTTTTTTCCCTTCGCCTGGCTTGCTGCCTTCTTCCATCTTTTTATTAAGCTCTTCTTGGCTTTGAATTATATCGGGTAATTGCTGTCCTTGGCCTTGGCCCTGTCCCTGACCTTGACCCTGACCTTGCCCTTGTCCTTGACCACTCATCTGATTATTCATTTGGTCTAATGAACTACTTAAAAAATCTGCTAATTCATTTGCACCAGTCACCACATACTGCTGACTACTTACTCCTTGAATAATTTGATTGTCTGCCAATCGCTCTAATGCTTTATTGATATTAAAATCAATTTCTGTCAAAGATTCATTGATAGTTTCATCAAGTTCTGGTCTACGCAATGCTAATGCGTACAAACTATCATCTATATGTTGAAAGTTTTGTTTCAACACATTTTGAAGTCTCAATTTACTAGCAAAATTTGGATTCTTATCATCCATCGCCTTGAAGTCTTTCATCACATCTTCTTCCTCAAAAGAAAAGACTAAAAGGTTATCTAAAATCTGTCGTAGCATCTCTGCATCTTCTTCCATTCCTTCTTCACCAGATTGCTGCATTTGAGATTGCATAGACTGACTCATTTGCTTCATTTTTTGAGCTGCCTTTTTTTGTTTTTTCTGTGCTTCAGATTTACTAGACGGTTTCCCTTCTTGCTCTTGTTGTTCTTGTTTTTCTAAATCGTCAGAAGCACCTTCTTGATCCTCTTTAATTTCTTCTTGCTTCTTAGGGTCTGAAGGAATATCCATAGGTTTTTTTAGTCCTTCATTTTCTTTTTCTAAATCTTTAAGATCTTCTTCTAGTTTTTTGAACTCTTCGTTTAATTTATCTTGTTCCTCTTTAGAATTTTCTTCCCCATCTTTCTTACTAAGCTCTTCTTGTTTTTTTGCAAGTTTTTCTAGATCGCGCGCAATCTTTTCTGCTTTTTTCTGAACATAATAACGCTTTGTAAGCTCTACCATTTGTTCTAGATTACGTTTATTGTTTTTATTTTGTTTTTGTAATTTTTCAAGTTTCTCAGAGAGTTCTTCTTTACTTATTTTTTCACGTAGCTTTTCAAGCTCTTCAAGAAGCTTCTCATTTTCTTTTGCCTTCTTTTCTTGACGCTCTAATCGTTCTTTAAGTTTTTCCTTTTCCTCATCGGTAAGCTGCTCATCTTTTTGAAACTCTTCAAGATTTTCTTTGAGTTGCTTAGAGAAATCTTTCATTAACTCCTCTTGTTGTTTTTGGCGTTTTAAAAAGTTTTGAAGTTTCTTTTGATCATTAAAATTAAGTTCCTTCTTTTCTTTTTGATTACGAGAAATTTCTTCTAGTTCTTTCTCACGTTCTTTTAATTTTTCTAACGATTTATCAAGACCCGATATCGCTTTATTTTGTTGTTCTAATTGCTGTTGCTCTAATTCACTTTCTGTAAATTTTACAAAACTAAAAACACTACTCTTGGTACTTTTAAAATTATGAATGGCGTCATTATCAAAAACTTCAAAATAGTATTCATAATTCACACCTTCTTGAAGTTGAAGCGTATCTGGAAATGCATAAATAAATTGATCTACATTTCCTTTTGATACAGCAATATCTTTATATTTTTTATCTTCAGATTGAGAAGGATAATATACTAGACGTAACTTCGTAAGCCCATAATCATCGCTTACTTTTCCATAAAAATAGTTTTGCTGATTACTTATACTATCTGTTTTCACCTCAAGGTTCATTTGAGGATATTCATCTTTGATCGTTTGTAGATTATACGCAAGATTTTCAAAATTCTTTAATGCCGTATTACTAGTGCTGACTTCGTAGGCCGTATTTTTATAAATACGTTGTGCTAAACGATAAGACGTTGTAGTGGTATTTTCTTTTGCTTTCGCGAAAGCGTATAACGTATCCTTCAAAACTAACTCTACTTGTTCTGTTTCACGTGTATCAAGCATCCAAGTTACTTTAGTTCCTTCTGGAACAATGGCATTTCCGGTGTTTTTAATGAGTTCTGAGGTCTTTTTGGTGTATCGCGGATACTCTAGTTGCATTTCGAAATTAACGAGCACAGGCACCTTTAAAACCTCTAAGTTGTATGCTTGTGAAGTCACCTTATTTGCCTGGAGATAAAAAGAAATATCACTCGTAGGTTGTTCAAACGTAAAACTATATTCTCCTGGTGCTACTTGTTGTAAAAAATAAATCTCATTATTGAAGTGTATGGATGCCTCATCTGGCACTACATCACCAACGGTTCTAACCTGTAGTTTATAATTCCTGTTTTCTACTACCTCTAACTTTTCATTTACAACAAAAAAACTAAATGGTGCTGGTGGTTCATAGGCTTCACTGTAATTTACAACACGCTCATAACTAGATGAAAAAACCTCGTCTTTCCCTATAAAATTAGCAATCAAAAACACAACAACTGGGATCGCTGCGTATTTTAAGTATTTGACATTTTTCTTAAAGTTAATCGCTAGGCGAAAAGGAATGGGTTCTAGTTCTTCGCTTTTTTGCTCAACACTAGCAAGCATAAGTTCTGAGTCCTGAGATTCACTATGTAATTGAAGGGTGTTGATAAGCTTATCACTTACTTCAGGAAAGTAATCCCCAATGATTTGAGCTGCGTCTTTATAATCTATCCCTTTAGATAATTTAAAGAGTCTCGCCAATGGGATGATAATAAATTTTGCAAGTAAAGCAATTTCTACTCCTATAAAAAGCCAGAATAACACGGTTCTTCCTGCAGGGCTTAACCAGAAAAAATATTCTATTAAGAGGGTGAGTAAAAAATACAATACCCCAAAGGCAAAAAAGAGAATTATTCCTTTAAGCAGTTCGTTTGTGTAATATTTACGAATAAAGCGTTCTAGCTTTTGTTCTATGTTTTTAAATGTATTCAATCGTCTATTCTAAAAGTTATCGGAATGTTATACTTAACATTCACTGGTAAATTATGTACTATACCTGGTTTTTGAGTAGGTATATCAGAAATTATAGTTTTTACTATTTCTTCAAAAACTTCAGGGCCTTCTGATTCAATTTCTATTTTATCAGGTTCTCCTAATTTATTAATTACAAAAATTGCATATACTTTTGATTCAAATCCTTTTCTATACATTGAATCTGGAAATTCAAAATTGTCTCTTACGTGTTTTTTTATCGTTTTGCTAAGCTGTTTTTTTTCATCTATAACACCTTGAAGAATATCTTTTTTCTTTGTTTTGATTTGATTCCCATCTAAATCATAAAAAACGATATCCTTTACTTTTCCATTTTTATTATAAACTTCTTTACTAGCTATTTTTCCATCTTTTCTATACCAAATCCAATTTCCTATTTGGTTATCATCTTCATATTCTCCCTTACTCTTTGTTTGTCCGTTATCATAAAAGTTTTCGAAAGTTCCGTGTAGTTTTCCATTTTTATAATTTCTACTACCACTTACTTGCCCATTATCATAGAAATACTGAGAGAGCCCTTCTAATTCTCCATTTACATAGTTGCCTTTAAAATATAGTTCTCCATTGGGGTGTATACGTTCATTATATCCATCAGATTTTCCATCTTTCCAATTCCATTGATATAGTTCTTCACCTTCGTGGTAATAATATGCCTTTCCTTGCAAAGTGTCATTTTTATAAAATACTTTACGTTGTACTTGACCATCTCGATAATAAATCCAAGCACCTTCTTTAAGATCATTTTGATAAGCTCCTTGTTTTTCTACCGCTCCATTTTTTTTATAACTAATAAAAGCTCCTTGTTTTTTTCCGTCACTATCTTCTGTATAAGAAGCTTTTAATTCTGGTTTTCTAGTAAACCTAAAAAACTCTTCAACACTATATATTCCTCCCTTTTCTTTGGATTTTATCTCATAATAGTTAGATAATTCTTTAGTACCAATACTGTAATCATATCTAAAATAAGTAGTGTCTATATCTTGAGCATTTGCTACATTATTAAAAATCAATATGTTGATTAATCCTAGTAAAAAATATTTCAATCCAAAAAGCTTTATAAAGTTAACCCCTAAAACTACAATTTTATTATGTTTTCTAAATAGTATACTTTTATAACGCCTTGTTAAAGTTTGCCTATTTATGAAAGATTTAAAGTATTTGTCAGCATATCTTGTGCCATTATGTGCATTTATTGGAGTTTCTCTTCAGGGAGTATGGTCGTTTTTAACACCTATATATGCCTTTGCACTTGTTCCTATATTAGAGCTTATCTTCCCCGTAAATGACACCAATATTTCTGATGAAGAAAAAGAGTCTAAGGCTACTTTGCACTGGACAGATTTTCTATTATACCTTAATGTTATAGTCGTTTTTGGGTTGTTATACCTGACAATTTCTAAAGTGACTTCTCAAGAAGTTGCAACATACGAATTGGTAGGACTTATTTTTTCGTGTGGAATCGTTATTGGGTCTAACGGTATTAATGTTGCTCATGAATTGGGACATCGCAATAGTAAAATAGAACAGTTTTTAGGTAAGTTATTATTGCTTCCTGCACTTTATATGCACTTCTTTATAGAGCATAATTTTGGTCATCATCTTAAAGCAGCAACTCCAGAAGATCCTGCTACTGCAAAATACAATCAACCTTTGTATCATTTTTGGATTACTTCTGTTACGAGACAATATACAAGCGCTTGGCACATACAAAAAGATTTATTGAAAAGAGAAAATCGTTCTTTTTTATCCTATAAAAATGATATGCTTTGGTATACAATTATTCAAATAGGGTATCTCGTTGCTGGCTATTATTTCTTTGGGGTTTTAGGTTTCAAAATATTGTTGTTTGCCGCTATTTCCGGGTTTTTACTTTTAGAAACCATCAATTATATAGAGCATTATGGTTTACGTCGTAAAAAGAAAGAAAGCGGTCGTTATGAACGTGTACGAGAAGTACATTCTTGGAATAGTAATCATGTGTTTGGACGTATTATGTTATTTGAATTAACGCGTCATAGTGATCATCATTATCGTGCAAATAAAAAGTTTCAATTATTAGATTACCATGAGATCAGCCCACAATTACCTTATGGGTATCCTACTAGTATGGTCTTATCCCTCTTCCCTCCTATTTGGTTTAAAATCATGAATAAAAGAGTTCCTGAAGATCAAAAGGTGTTGGCTACTTCATAAAATACTCCTTATAAGAATCACATAATACTCGTTATGAAACCACTCTTCATTTTTTCTATCGCCATGATCGCTGTTGGTATATATTTCATTTTTATAGGAGTTAAAAAGAGAAAAAAATAAGCGAGCAAAGCCCGCTTATTCGTAATCTTTCATAGAAAATTAGCATACTGAATTGGGATCAATCACAGTAATCAATTACACATCCGCACACTACTCTATCCCATATTTCTCCGATAGGACAACGATGTGGGATACAAAATCCACTCCCATTAATTGACTTTTGCTCTGTTTCGTTTAATACGGTGCCTAAGTTTGAAAATTTGTTTAACATAATTATCATTTTTTAAATTAATACTGGAGTGAAGTTACTAATGAAAAAGCCTTAAAAACAGTGAGTTATAGTCAAATTTATAAAATTGATAAAGCGCTGGAAGTAACTTTTTTAAGCTCCGACAAATCTTTACTTGGGGTTCCATTCTATTAATAAATAGCTAGTTGTTTCGGTGTATTATATTTATTCATGCCTTGTAACAAAAACAGCAATATGCGTCCTATTTTAAAAACACACTATTATTTCTATGCCAAGAAACACAAAACTTAAAACGCTATCTCTCGAATACAACTTCACTTCCCATCAAATGTTTCTTATGAGTCTTATAGCAATTGCAACATTAATAATTTCAAGTGTTATTGGACTTATAGTATCTATTCCACTTTTTATTACCCTTATTCTTACAGTGATGACAAAAAAGGGTTTAGCAATGGATGATCATCAAATATATAAAGGCATATTTCTATTTAATTTCTTACTATATAAAAAAAGAATTAATCTAAAAAATAAGACATGTTTCTCCATTCTTAAGTTTAAGAAGAGACAGAAGTATGCTTTCGTTTCTGCTGCAAATCCAGATGCTTCTCATTCCTTTAATACGTTTGATATTTATTTACTTAATAAAAAGCATACAGAAAAAGAGATATTAATCTCTCTTAAAAAAGAGCAAAAGAGCAAACTCGCTTCAGAATTCATATCTTCTTTTAAAGGTTTTACTTGTGAGATTTATAGTCCTGATTTTTCATAAAATCATCCTACAAACATTTATCTTTGCACCCTCAAAATGATACATTATGTCTCAACAAGTAAGAGTACGCTTTGCACCTAGCCCAACAGGACCATTACATATAGGTGGTGTACGTACAGCCCTTTTTAATTACCTCTTTGCAAAAAAACACAAAGGAACCTTCGTATTGCGTATAGAAGATACAGATCAAAACAGGTATGTACCTGGCGCCGAAGACTACATTAAAGAGAGTTTAGATTGGTGTGGAATTCCTTATGATGAAGGACCCGGTCGTGAAGGCGATTTCGGACCTTATAGACAAAGTGAACGTAAAGAGATGTATTCCGCTTTCGCGAAAGCGTTATTAGATTCAGGAAATGCTTATTATGCATTTGATACCGCTGAAGCTCTAGATGCACATCGTAAAGACCACGAAGCTAAAGGCAAAACATTTATCTATAACTGGCATAACAGATTAAAATTAGACAACTCTTTAGTGCATTCTGAAGAAGAGGTACAACAACGTATTGATGCTGGAGATGCCTATGTGATTCGTTTTAAAGCACCACAAGACGAAATTTTGCATTTGCAAGATGAAATACGTGGCGATATCCAAATAGACACTAATATCCTAGATGATAAAGTGCTTTATAAATCTGATGGTATGCCTACCTACCATCTTGCTAATATTGTAGATGACCATTTGATGGAAATCACACATGTAATTCGTGGTGAAGAATGGTTACCATCGCTTGCTTTGCATGTATTATTATATCGTGCTTTTGGTTGGGATGCTCCTAAGTTTGCACACCTACCATTAATATTGAAGCCAGTAGGAAAAGGAAAACTAAGCAAACGAGATGGAGATAAATTAGGGTTTCCGGTATTTCCATTACAATGGGAAGATCCTAAAAAGAATGAAGTTTCTTCAGGATACAGAGAAGATGGATATTTTCCAGAAGCTGTAGTGAATATGCTTGCTTTCTTAGGGTGGAATCCAGGAACAGAGCAAGAGATTTTTTCTTTAGAAGAATTAGTAGCAGCTTTTGATCTTACACGTGTAAATAAAGCTGGAGCTAAATTTGATCCAGAAAAAACAAAGTGGTTCCAACAACATTATTTACAACAAACTTCTAATGATGTGGTATCTGCTCAATTTATGGAGCTTCTTACACAAAAAGGGGTTGATACCTCTCTAGCATACGTAACAACAGTGACTGGGCTTATAAAAGAACGTGCTATTTTCGTATCTGATTTATGGAACTTAGGAAGTTATTTCTTTGAAGCACCTACTTCTTATGATGAAAAAGCGGCTAAAAAAGGATGGAAAGAAGATACAGGCGCTATTATGAAACAAGTCATTACGGTTATAGAAGGAGTAACTACTTTTGACTCGACGACACTTCAGGATGCTGTAAAAGGGTGGATTACTAGTAATGAGTTAGGTTTTGGAAAAGTAATGCAGCCGCTACGACTTAGCCTTGTAGGTGCGATGCAAGGACCTGATGTATTTGCTATTGCAGCTACTATAGGCAAAGAAGAAACGATTGCTCGTATTCAAAAAGCCATAGAGACTTTATAATAAAGAAAACCTTTACAAACAAAAAAGCTTCACTGTTATAGTGAAGCTTTTTTGTTTGTTGTTGTGTTTTTATAAATAGAATACAACCCCAGCAGAGATGAAAGAAGCAGTTCCTTTAAAATCTCTAGCTTCTGAGTCTATAAGCTCTAAATCTTGTTTATTAAGACCGTTAAGTATATTGGTAACGCCATATTGATATTGCACCATCAAACGCACATTTTCAAATCCACCTGTTAATCCAATTACTGCAAAAGGATTAATCTTTGAGATTTCTTCTAGGTCGTTTCCTGTTAAACTTGAAAACCCAGCAATCCTTGTATCGGCTTGCCCATCATCTTTAAGGTTCATTTTACCATTTACCAATAATGCTGGACCAAAATCTAACGCTAGATTCTGTCCAATAATATTATAACTAACTAAGAAGTTAAGCTGTGCTCCAATAAAGTTATAGTCTATTTGATTATCTATCGCCTGACTTGCACCTGCCCCTTGTACAGAAACATTTGCGCTTATAAAATCAATACCATAGACAATTCCCCAATTGTTATAGAGACGGCCTCGTGTTGTGAATCCTCCTTGAAAACCTTCACTCCCATCTATATCAAGATTATCACTATCTATCGCGGTTAGTAAAATTTTTCCTTGTAATCCTATTCTGTTGTAACTACCTGTATTACGATGAGATTGCGCAAAAGTACAAGCAACACTAGCTAAAAGTATAAATATAAAAAGATGTAATTTCATAGAGTTAGGGGAATATTGATTGGGGTTATAGTTAGTTTGTTGAGGTCGCAAATGTAGTAAATACTATGAGACTTGTTACATTTTTAAGATAACGGCGACATATATGTAGTTATTTTAATAACTTCAACACTTTAATTCACTAACTAAAAAAATTATTATGGGACAAATCATCACATACGCAGGTATATTCCTATTAGTTCTTATTATTCTTTCCGGGATATTTATGGTCAAACAGCAAACAGCTGCTATTATAGAACGTTTTGGAAAATTTATAGGGACACGTCATTCTGGGCTTCAATTTAAAATTCCAGTATTTGATAAAATTGCAGGACGCGTTAATTTACGTATCCAACAACTAGATGTTGTGGTAGAAACAAAAACAAAAGATGATGTATTTGTACGTCTTAAGATATCTGTACAATTTCAAGTTCGTAAGGACGCTGTGTATGATGCCTTCTATAAATTAGAAAATCCACATGATCAGATTACATCATATGTATTTGATGTGGTACGTGCAGAGGTGCCAAAAATGAAATTGGATGATGTATTTGAGCGTAAAGATGATATTGCAATTGCTGTAAAATCAGAGCTTAATGAAGCAATGTCTAACTATGGTTTTGATATCATTAAAACTCTTGTAACTGATATTGATCCTGATCTACAGGTAAAGGAGGCAATGAACCGTATTAATGCAGCAGAGCGTGAAAAAGTAGCTGCTGAGTTTGAAGCAGAAGCAGAGCGTATCAAAATTGTTGCAAAAGCACGTGCAGAAGCAGAGTCTAAACGTCTACAAGGACAAGGTATTGCAGATCAGCGTCGTGAAATTGCACGTGGTCTTGAAGAGTCTGTAGATGTATTAAATAATGTAGGAATTAATTCTCAAGAAGCATCTGCACTTATTGTAGTAACGCAACATTATGATACCCTACAATCTATGGGTGAGCAAACCAACTCTAACTTGATCTTAATGCCAAACTCTCCACAAGCGGGAAGTAATATGCTTAATGATATGATCACTTCTTTTGTAGCTTCTAATCAAATAGGAGAACAAATGAAAAAAGAGAATGAAGCAAAAGGAATTGTAAATAGAAAGAATAAAGCTGACGATTAATTTTTTCTAGAATTAAATACAAAAAACGCCGAAAACATTTCTTCGGCGTTTTTCTTTTTATAAGTGCATCAAGCGATTTCTAAAATCAGTTCTTATAAAACTCCATTTATGATAAAACAAAAAGGAAATATTGCTAGAAATTAAAAAAGGAATAACGAATAGGCTTTAATAGCAAAAAAGACATTTTAAAGCCTATATAGCCACTTTATTTTCAAAACGATGTCATTGGGTTTCTATAAAAAAGAAGTACATGAAAACACTTCTAACAAAGCCATTTTTGATAAATTAAACTTATTGTTTTTTATATAGTATTGATTTTACTTATCACATGTTTTTGGGTCTAAAATTGCACATTTTTTGACAATTCCATCTGATTACATTCATCAGCATCTAAAATTTTGGAATCCATTTTGAGTACGCTTTCGCGAAAGCGTATCATCAATTCTTTTCAAGATGAAACATTGGTAAAATACTATCTGTAAAAACAGGAACTATTTTTGAGTTTCCTTGAATATTCAAATGTGTATAATCACTAAAATCATCTACAGTAAGATGTAATTCATTAAATAACCTGTTCAAGTTTATATACTTTCCTGAATTCTCTTTGATAAATAATTCCATCATTTTCATTTGCCCCAATAACTTTTTCTCTCGAATATATGATATAGAAGGTGCTGTATAAAAAACTAGGTTAATATCATGTATTTCGGCTTTGCGAATCATATCCTTAATATACGTTTGAGAAGCCAAATCAATAGTATCAATTACTGTCGCATCCAAACGGTCACTATACGTTGCTGCTATACTATTTAAATCATTTTGTTTTGCTTTTTGAGTCTCTTTTAAAGCGGTCGTGACAATTTTAGAAAAGCCTCTCCTATCTACGTCTTTTGCAGCTTTTAAACGATAAGGTGATTCGTATATTTTTTCATGAAGAATATCGTGAAATCGTATACTAGAACTCCATGCTTCGGGATACTCATCAATATCATAATAGGTATGAATAAGCTTGATCTTTTCTAAAGAAAAAGGAAGTTCATCAATCACTTTCATTTGTGAAAACTTCTGTTTGTCTGTACGTACTTCTACAAATTGATTCGGTGAAATTGAAACTAATAATAGCTGTTTTGGATGTATGTTTTTATCTTTTATAAGTTCATTAAATATAGCATAGGTAACATAAAAATGCTGTCCAGGACTTCCCAGACAATAACTTTTTGTGCCTAATAAACTATCTATTTTATGATGATTAAAAGAACGTTGAGAAATAGAGTTTCCTAGATACACAAAATCACTTGGTTCATTGCCCGCTGTATATTCTCTATAGTATTGACTAAAAAGCGCACTATGAATCACCTTACTATCTAAAAATAATAATACTCCTAACGTAAGGATCAATAGCAACAAACTTTTTAGATACAACTTCTTCATATCAAACTTTAAAATTGAAAATAAATAAATTGTGAACGATCTTCATATCCATAATAGCCATAAATAATAAGTATATAGACGCTTATTACATAAACACTCCAGCGTATGATACTGTGCTGCTTCTGTAGTATTTTATACACATTTTTATAGTGTCCTATGTATTCTAAAGCTAGTAACCCTATTATTGCAATCCATAATACCATCATATGGGTACGATCAAGCCCTAAAGTATCTCCTTTTTCGGAAAAAAGAAATGTATCTGCGGGTTTACAGAGGTTTTCAATCATAATAATGGCATCTGTAACGGTTTCAGCTCTAAAGAAAATCCAAGCAAAACACACTACTGTAAATGTCATTGTTCCTAAAAGAAATTTGCTTAAATAATTGGACTTCTTATCTATAAAATCCTGAGAAATCGTATTCCTAATAGCCTTTTCTATGACAATAATAATCCCGTGTATGGCACCCCAAATTAAAAATGTAATAGCGGCACCATGCCAAAGGCCACTAACTACAAATACGATAAATAAATTAAGATAGGTTCTATAATGTCCTTTCTTATTTCCTCCTAAAGGAAAATATACATAATCTCTAAACCAAGTAGATAATGAGATATGCCATCGATGCCAAAACATTGTAATAGATCTAGAAAAATAAGGTGCATTAAAGTTCTTCATAAGATCAAATCCCATCATTCTTGCAGTACCTCTAGCAATATCTGTATAGCCTGAAAAATCACAATAAATCTGGAAAGCAAAGAGTATAGTTGCTATAATCACTTCTAATCCTTTATAATCAGAAGGAGATTCATATACTGTATTCACCAATACGGCAGCCCTATCTGCAATGACCATTTTTTTAAAAAGACCAAAGCCCACAAGCAATAATCCAGATTTTACTTGCTCATATACAAGTAAATGTGTTTTCTGAAACTGAGGTAATAAATGAGAGGCTCTTTCTATAGGTCCTGCAACAAGTTGAGGAAAGAATGCTACAAATGTAAAAAAGGATAATACATTCTCTGTAGGTTGAATTTTCTTTCTATAAATATCAATGGTATAGCTAAGTGTTTGAAATGTATAAAAGCTGATTCCTACAGGTAAAATGATAGATAAAGGGGTTATGTCAAGCTCGGCACCTAATAAACGAAACCCATCAATAAATGAGGTGATAAAGAAGTTTACATACTTGAAATAGGCTAATAAACCAATGTTTACGCATAGACTAACTATAAGCCATGCTTTTCTAGTAGTACGTTTTTCTGTGGCGGCTATTTTCTTTCCTACACTAAAATCTACAGCAGAACTAATGACAATCAATAACAAAAATCGCCAATCCCACCATCCGTAAAAAACATAACTCGCTAGCAACAATACAATATTCCTTAGTGTCAACTGTTTTGACACCATCCAATACAGTGTTAAAACAATTGGAAAAAATATTGCAAAATCTATCGAGTTAAAGAACATATCATACGTTCTTCTTATAATTTACTGGCAGCGCCACTCAATAACTCATTGCTATCTTCTTTTGCTTTCTGAACAAATTCTTCAGCTCCTGAAATACTTGAAATTTCTTTTGAATGCGCTTTCGCGAAAGCGTATAAACTCTCAATCCCCGCTATACGAGTTCCTACTTTTTTGGCAGCTGTATTAAAGAACCCTATCACCTCTTCTTCGGTTAAATCTAACGCTAGTTTCTGAATAGTCTCTATCGTTGCTAGACGTTTTTCTTCAGGAAGATTCGCTAGTTTTTTACCTAATTTATTGATTTGACTTAAGGCCGAAGCTTTTTGCTGAGGTTGGGCTTTTTGTTGTTGAGGTTTATGTTGTGGTTTGGGCTTTTGTTTTGCCCAAGAATCACGTAATCCTACCGTACGATTAAACACTAATTTTTCTGGAGTACTATCTGTATCTACATTAAAATACCCCATACGCTGGAATTGGAATCGATCTCCTACTTTTGCATCTGCAAGATAGGGCTCAACGTATCCAGTAATCACATTTAGAGAATCTGGATTGATATATTCCATAAAATCTTTCTCCTTATCTCCATCGGGTGCTTCGTGGTTAAATAAACGGTCGTATAAGCGTATTTCTGCAGGAATTGCGTGTGCAATAGACACCCAATGTAAGGTTCCTTTTACAGGGCGTTTAGACGCTTCTGTACCACTTCCAGATCTTGTCTCTGGATCATAGGTACAATGAATTTCTGTTATTGTCCCGTTTGCATCTTTAACAACACTTTCCCCTTTGATGATGTATGCATTTTTAAGACGTACTTCTTTACCTAGTGTTAATCGGAAAAATTTATTGCCTGCTTCTTCCTTAAAATCTTCTCTTTCTATGTATAATTCTCCACTAAAAGGAACCTGATGTTCTCCTCCATTAGGATCTTCAGGGTTATTTTCGGCAGTAAGGAGTTCTTCTTTTCCTTCTGGATAATTGGTAATGATCAACTTTACAGGGTCTAGAACACCCATAACACGAGTGGCTGTTTTATTGAGATCTTCTCTAATATTAAATTCTAATAAAGAGACATCAATCACATTTTCACGCTTTGCAACCCCTACCGTATCTATAAATTTACGAATAGCTGCTGGTGTATATCCTCGTCTACGTAATCCAGAAATGGTAGGCATACGCGGATCGTCCCACCCTGAAACTATATTTTCTTCCACCAGACGTAATAATTTACGCTTACTCATGATGGTATAGCTTAAGTTTAAACGGGCAAATTCGCGTTGTTTTGTACGTACATCTTCTCCCGTATATACTTGATCCAAAAACCAATCATACAGCTTTCTATGAGGTTTAAATTCTAAGGAACATAAACTATGTGAGATTTGTTCTATGTAATCACTTTCTCCGTGGGTCCAATCATACATAGGGTAGATACACCAATCACTGCCTGTACGGTGATGATCTTTATACATGATACGATACATTAAAGGATCGCGCATCAGCATATTAGGATCTTCCATATCAATCTTTGCACGTAATACATGAGTTCCTTCTTTAAACTCACCATTTTTCATACGTGTAAATAAATCTAAATTCTCTTCTACAGAGCGATCTCGATATGGACCCGCAACACCTGGTTGTGTAGGCGTTCCTTTCTGTTGAGCCATTTCTTCACTCGTTTGGCTATCTACATAGGCTTTTCCATCCTTAATCATTTGAACAGCCCAATCATATAATTTCTGGAAATAATCACTAGAAAAACACACTTTATCCCATTGGTATCCTAACCAAGCTACATCTTCCTTAATCGCATCTACATATTCTTGCTCTTCTTTAGCTGGATTGGTATCATCAAAACGTAAGTTTACAGGAGCATTGTACTTCTCTCCTAGTCCAAAACTGATACAAATTGCTTTACAGTGCCCAATGTGTAAATACCCATTAGGTTCTGGTGGAAATCGAAATCGCAATTGGTCTTTCGTATACCCATTTGCTAAGTCGTCTTCTACAATTTGTTCTAAAAAATTCAATGATTTATGTGTATCACTCATAGTTATTTAATCAAGAAGCAAATTTAATAAAAGCAACTAAGAGTCTCACTGTATAAAATTTGTGTTTTTGTATATCTGCAAAAACAAGGGGAAATGCTATAATTCTCTTATTGCAGAGATGGTTATTAAATTTCCACATTCTGTGTTTTCCCAATTTAATTCAACAAAAATAGGTGCGTTATCTTCTGTAATTTCAATATCATTATTTGGAAGGTCATTAGGTTCAAAATTATATGTTTCATCATTTATGTCAATAAAAAAACCTCCACAACAAGGACATAATCTAAGATCTATTCCAGTAATTACTCCTTCAGAATCAAATGTTTGTACATTATTCTCATCATCATTCTTACAACATATAAGAAAAACTAATAATGCACTTAAAACTATCTTTTTGAACATATAATTATATTATTGATATATATCGTAGATGTTATATCACCTGTTTGGTTGCGTGTAACAAAATGAATACTTCTTATACCTATAGTATATAAACATCAATCATGAAACATTTAAATTATAGTTGCCCAAAATGCAATCACCGTCATTATACCGTTGGACAAATGAGAGCTACTGGAGGAACGTTATCAAAAATATTTGACGTACAAACAGAAAAGTATACTTCTGTTACTTGTGAAAACTGTACTTATACAGAGTTTTATAAAGCCAAAACAAGCGCTATTAGTAATGTGTTTGATTTATTTACTGGATAATTTTAACTAGAAATATGTCTACGTATGCTTTCGCGAAATGTGATACTGAGCGTGTCGAAGGGGCGTTTACTAGAGCAAAAATCATTCTTTATTTTTTAAAGTAACTTTGTATTAAACTAAAAAAGATTCCTGCCTTTGTAGGAAATAAACATGGGAAAAATTAGAGTAACCAATATTAGAGTATATGCCTATCACGGGTGCTTAACAGAAGAAAAAAAAATTGGATCAGATTATCGAGTAGATGTTGAGGTAGATGCCGATTTATCTAAGAGCGCACAAACAGATCAACTAGGAGATACGGTAGATTATGTGCTTCTTAACCATATTGTAAAAGAGGAGATGTCTATGTCTTCCCATTTATTAGAAACGGTTTGTGAGCGTATTTTACAGCGATTTATAGATCAAGAACCCTTAATTAAACACGCTACTGTGCAGGTTTCAAAATTAAATCCTCCTATTGGAGGCGATGTAGAAATGGTGACGGTAGAGCGCAGTAAAAGTCGCATATAAAATATCTATATATTTTTTGTTCTATTTTCTATACTCTTAAAAAATATATTACATTTGCAATCACCTTAAAAAGGTATCGTGGCCGAGTGGCTAGGCAGTGGTCTGCAACACCATCTACAGCGGTTCGAATCCGCTCGATACCTCAACAAAAAGAGCTTCAAATTTGAAGCTCTTTTTTTATGGATGTTTATTTTAAGAAATTGTTATTTAAAATAAGATAACGCAACCCTTTTGTATTCGTAGCATCTTATTAAAAACTACGATGATGAATACATTAAAAAATACCATACTCCTATGCTGCCTTTCTATCCTTTTTTATGGATGTAGTATTGATGACGATTTTAGCTCAGGAAATCAAGAGGAAGATTTAGAACTCTTACAAGAACTATTTGCTGACATTACCCTAATGGCCGATGCGCCATGTACCGATGAAACCGAATGGGAGTTTGTAGCTTACGGATCTAAAGCCTGTGGTGGCCCTCAAGGGTATATTGCCTATCCTACTACTATAGATGTAGAGGCCTTTCTATTATTGGTAGAAAATTATACAACAGAAGAAGCTATTTTTAATGCAAATTATGGGATCGCTTCTACCTGTGATGTTCCTGCAGTGCCTATAGATGTAGTATGTGAAGAAGGAGTTGCTGTGCTCGTATATGAGTAGGTTACGATCTACTATCTCTTATATTTTCTAAGCCTTTCTTAATATCCATTTTATCTTTTGGTAAAAAGCCTTTTACAGTAAGTACAAGTCCGCAAATTATTAAAATAAGCCCTAGTAATTTTTTGACTTTAAAGATACGTCTAGGTGTAAGAAATCTTTTGAGTTGTTTAGCAAGTATAATCTTCCCTAAATCAACAATAAAATAGGTGGAAATCATAATTCCTAAAAAGGTAAATAGTCGTACGGGGTCATTGTCTACCGTAGGACCTACAACAATGATCACTCCTAACCATATCACAAGTACACCTATATTTATAAAATTGAGTAAGAATCCTTTTATAAAGAGTTGTAGATATCCGTGTTTTCCTCCTTTTACTCTGGTAGGATCAAGCATTTCTCGTGTGGGTCTTTTTAGATACATCATTAAGCCGTATACAATAAGAATCACACCTCCAAATACATAGAGTCCTGGTGCATTACTAAGATTTTCTAACAGTTGATAACTACTCAAATAGGCAATTCCGATAAAGACAATATCAGCTGTAAAGACCCCTAAATTAAAGATAATTGCGGCTCTGAATCCTTTGGTAGCAGCAGTTTCAAGAAGCACAAAAAATACTGGACCTATCATAAATGCTAGTACGAGACCAGAAGTAAGTGCAGCCGGAAAATCTTGAAACATATAATTAAAGCCTTTTACACAAAGTTAGGGAATGCGCGTTAACCTCCAAAGAACTCTTTGTTTTATCATGTATTATTACTGAGTACGCTTTCGCGAAAGCGTATAATAAAAGAGATCAAAGCTCTAAATTCAGAAAATCAATTCAAGGATTGAGGTATTTAACTATAGATCCCGCTTTTCAAAACAGAATTTCACAAAAAAATAAAGGCACATACAGTGTATATACCTTTATTTAGCATTGAACTATTTTAACACTTATAAAATCCTAATTCTTCCTCCAAAAGTTCTTCTACGTTTTACTTCTGCAGGCTTTCCATACACATCTACATCGCCTCCGGCGCGTATGGTAATATCTGCTTTTTTAGAAGCATATACTTCTACTTCTCCTCCAGCTTGTACAAATACTTTTGCCTCTTCTGTTTCTAAATCTCTTCCTTCATAAACACCTCCCGTATTTACAGTAACATCTTGTGTAACTGCCATTCCTGTAGCCTCTATCATACCTCCTGTAACAGCGCGCATCGTAACGTTTTGTACTTTAAGTCCTACATTGATACGAGCGCCTTCTTGCATTTTAATTTCAATGTTATCTTGCTCTATCAACTCATTTGAAGTAATCTCTGCCCCTTCATTTCCATCTATTATTTTTAAATTGTTGTAATACACATTTACAAAGGTGTTATTACCGTCAAAGATTAAATCAAACTCCATACGAATTTTTAATTTTCCATCTTTATTGACAACTTCTACTTGACTCGCATCTGCTCCAGAAATCACTACTTTATTTTCATCAGACTTTACCAAGTTTACTACAATACGGTCATATACTTTTACTTCTGTAAAATCTCCTACATTTTTTGTGATTTGTCCAAATGTAATTGCCGAAATACAAACTGCAATTACTGTCATTATGATCTTCTTCATTTTTGTTCTTATTTGTAATAGAGACCTATGATCTATTTATATGTTACAGTTTAAGACGAAATATCTATTATTTCCCTCATCCTAACCTTCTCCCAAAAGGAGAAGGAACCTCTTTACGTATATTATCTTTTATGATGTCTTCTGTTTAAGTTATCTGTGGCTTGCAATAATTTTCTCATTAGATTAGGATCAAGATCAGGGTGTGTAGCAATATAAGTATTTACTAAGGTATATGCTTTTGGAGAGGTATATTGTCCTATGGTACTGTTTAACCATCCTAATGGGAAAAAAATATCTCCTGTTTCTTGAACCTCTTCTAATAATTCTAAGCTTAACGCAACGCTATTTCCATTTTCTTTTTGACGTAAGGGATGATGTATAAACGAACATGCTGTTTGTACCCAATTTTCTTTTTCTCTGTTTGTAGCGTCTTTAAATGATTCAAAATAAGCGATTCTTACTGTTGGATCTGAATCTAATGCAGGTTCTAAAAATTCAAAGCGTTGTATTTTATCAGGATTGGTAAGTACTGATTTGGCTTTCGTCAAAATAACCTCAGCATCAGGATGTCCATATAAAGCCAATCGTTGTGCTAAACTGGTATAATTATCTTTATTTAAAACTAAATTATCTATGGTCTCTTCTTTATTCCAAATACGATAAAGTGTTGCTATTCCTTCTTCAGAATGTGCCACAGAACGATAGGTATTAAATAATGTCTTTTTAATATTCTTAGACTCTGATTGTTTGAGTCGTTTATAAATAGTGGTTTCTAAATCTGGTTGATTGGCTATACGTTCTTCTTCTGTAAAAGAGTTCCAATACAAACTAGAAGCTTGTCCAGTAATCATACGAAGGATTAATTCGTTAGATTCTGTTTTGATTCCTTCGATGAGATTTTTAAAAGCCACTGTATTTACTATGGTACCATTAAGAGTATTTTCATACGTATTTAGATAAGCATGTGCTCTGGCAACTTCATCTTGAATAGTAGGTGTTTTAGAGACTTCACTTACTGGAAATACACCATACCCATATCCATTACTGTTATACAATACATACAACGGCTCAGGGGCTCCTACGGCTTGAGATATTTCTATTTGTTTTTTATTACTTACTACTGGAATTGTAGTAATACTGTCTTTATACACCAAACTAATATCAAAAGATTGTGGCCAAAGATGATCAGATCCATCTTCTGCTTTTTGAGATAGGGTAAACTGCTGAATGGTATTATTATTATCATACGCAATAGCACCAGAAAACACGGGTCTCCCAGCTGAATTTACCCACACATCACTCCATTGTTTTAAATCTAAATCTGTTTTGGTATCTAGAATTTCTACGAGGCCATTCCAATCTGCATTTCCGTTTGCATAGGTTGCAATGTACTCCCCTATTCCATCTTTAAATTTTGTTTCTCCTAAAGCTAGTTCTAACTGACGCATCATAATAGGCGCTTTATTATAAATAATACTTCCGTATAAGGAACCTGCATTTTTTAGATTATCCAAATCCTGACGGATAGGATTGGTGCCTTTTGTACGATCTACACTATAAGCTCTTGGATAATGAGACGTTAAAAACTGTAAGTCATGATTAATATCTGTAAACACTGGATTTACAATCTTATCTGCCATAAAATTGGCAAATACTTCTTTCATCCATACATCATTAAACCACTCCATCGTAACCAGGTTTCCAAACCACATATGAGCCGTTTCATGTGCAATAAGTTTAGCTCTGGATAATTCCTGAGATCGTGTGGCACTGTTATCTAAAAACAGACTAGATTCTCGATATTGAATAGCTCCTGTATGTTCCATTCCTCCATATTGAAAGCCTGGAATGGTTGCAAAATCAAACTTCTTAAATGGGAAATCAACCTGCGTATAAGCTTCTAGAAAATCTAATGACAATTGATGTAGCTCAAAAATACGATCGGTACTTGCGGTTATTTTTTCTTCATTGGTTTCTCTATAAAGCATGTTCATTTCACGCTTGGTATCTTGAGATGTTACGTCTTCAAATTGTCCAGCTACAAACGAAAAAAGATAGGTACTCATCTTATCGGAAGGTTCAAATTGATACACCGTAAAGTCTTCCAGTTCATTTTTTGATGCCAATGGTGCTCCACAGAGTACTTTCCATTCTTTAGGAACTGATATTTCGAGGGTATATGTTGCTTTGATATCTGGTTGATCAAAACATGGGAAAACGGTTCTAGCACGATCAGGAACTAACAAAGTATATAGATAATCATCATTACGATTTAGAGATAATTCTCCTGCATAAAATTTAATATCTATATGGTTTTTACCCAATTTTAAAGCCTCTACAGGGATAATCAAGTGTTCTTTGTTATGTACGATAGCAGTTTGCTTATCATTTACGACAAGGCTTTGTAATGCGTTAGATGCTTCTTTAAAATCTAGATATAAGGGATGTGTTAGATCTTTAATGGTTAACTCTAGATCAAAAATCGCTGTAATAGGATCTTCTTTTTTTTCAGGAATAGCAAATCCGAGCTGGTAGGTTACATCTGCTACTTGCGAGCGTCTGTAGGTTGCCATTTCTAAAGGAACACCCGTATCGTTTAAAGAAATAACTTCTGAAGGAGTTTGTTTGCAGGAAAGGCAAAGAAGAAGTGCTATAACAAGACTACTAATAGATTTAATCATAGATCGTTTTTTATAGGGAAAGATAAGGAAATCTTGATGTCTTTTTGAAATAGGAATTAGGATTGATAGGCTATATAATTTATACGCTTTCGCGAAAGCGTATGTAGCAATTATACTTTCTTATGTCAACTGCTACCTGTTTAAATTTTCTTTTAAAGCCCTCATTCCTGTTTCTCCCAAAGGGAGAAATGATTTGGTTATTGGATAGAAGTGGTTTGTATATAAAATAGCGTAGTGTTTTATTTTTAAAAACGTAAGGTGACTTCGATACAATTACTCATGCTTCGAAATCATTTAGTCACCACATAAAAGCTAGGAGGAATTTCCTTTTTTGTATCTTCCAAAAAATCATTTTTACTTTTTATGCGTACTCTTATCTATACTCTTTGTTTTTTAGTGCTTCCTTTTACCATCTTTTCGCAAGAAGATACATCAGTTACTGAAGAAAATGCTCCTGAAATCTATTTTATGAAAGGAGATGGTGGGCATCATTATATCAATAATGAGATTTTTTATACGATGAAGTTTCCTGGGGAAGACGTACAATACATGGATAATGGTGCTTTTAAAACCAATGATTATATCATTAATATTATCAATGCACCGTATGACACTGACGCTTATCATAATGGTAAAAGTATTGAAGAAGAAAAGGCAGTATTGACCACCTTCAAAGCCTCTGAAGTCAATAATATGAGGGAGGCATTACAAATGGAAATCCCATCTTCTGAGGAGTTTTTCACGAATGAAGAAGGAAAGCTTTTTTATCTATTTAATTATGGAATTCCTGAATCTAAAGTAAATCTAGAGGAAGATTATCTTTCAAAAATTTATATTCTTTGTTTTATTGTAAATGATACAATGGCAACCATAAGTTTTCCTTTATTCTCATCAGAAAATGAAGAAGATAAGCTTGCGTATATCAAAACCGTTTCAGAAACAGTAGACATCTTTCCGGCAACCATCTCAATGAATTTTCTAAGACAACGTATTATGCATACCTCTGAAGATCCTATTTCAATTAATTATGAGGGTGCCAACTTTAAATTTATCGTTCCTGACTACTTAAATGTCATAGATTCTCAAAGTGAAACCCAATGGTATGCTAGTTTTCCTGATGTAAATAATGTCAAAAATGCCGTGGTTATTAATATTACTAACAAGAGTAATTACAAATCGTTTAAGGCCTTTAATGATGAGGTGATGCCTAGAGGTAAAATAGGAGAATCCGATGGAAATTATACGCTCCTACTCAAAGAAGAACTCTCTAATATCGGTGCTTTTAATGGAGAAAGTTATAGAATGCAATACATGTTAAAAAGTATGCAAATGTATCATTCTAAAAAGGTGTCTTTTCAAACCAAGAATTATTACGGTATCATTTTATTTAATGCTACCACCGAAACCTATGCTAAAAACATAGATCGCTTTGATGCCTTTTTAGAAGGTTTTGAAATCATAGAATAATTCAAAAAATCAACTCTTTATAAATTTCATTGTTTTTGTAGCTCCAGATACCGTTTCAAGGGTTATGTAATACACACCTTTTGAAAGTCTTGAGACATCTATTTGAGTAGTATCTTGTTGAGTAATTAGTACTTCTCCTAACGTACTATATACTTTTATAGAATGAATAATCTGCTTTTCAATATCCGAAATAGAGATGCTATTTGTTGCAGGATTAGGATATAGACTTACGTTTTGTAATTCCTTATCTACAATATGTAATGCCTCTTCATCTCTTAATTGAAAAGAAAGTGATGTAAGATCTGTTCCTATTGCTTCAGCATTAGTAAGCCATCCATCGGTCCATCCAAAAATACCATCTGCATCTATAACCATAGGTACAGTTTCATCTAAATTTATCATATCAGATTCTGTCCATAACCATGTAGAATTTGGTCCTACACCAGTAATAGTAGGAAAAAAGCAAAGCCAATATTTACCGGGCGGCAGTGTAATTTGGTTTCCTCCATTTGCAGCTGTTAATTGAATAGCTAAAAAATTAACGACGGGTTGTCCAATAATAAGCTCTTCATAGGTAAATAAATCTTCTGTAATATTTGTTAAACCTATAATTTCTGATCCTTCTATGGAAGGATCTCCATTAGGAACACCTCCTATATCTGCATAAATAAACACATTAATACTAGAAAGTACTTCGTCTACAGGCATATTTACATTGACACCAAAAACATCTAACTCTCCTAAAACAATTTCAGTATCCAGTATAAACTTATCTGCTGCATACACACCCATCCCGTCTGTACCTTCTGAAGTAATAATAGATACATATCCCGAATCATCCCACGCTGGAGGTTTATCTATCACCACATTTTGAGAAAGACTAAGAATACTATAGAAAAATAAAACTGTATAGGTGAATGTTTTTTTCATAGATACACTAAGGTACTATAATATTCTTTGACAGCTATTAACTAAAAATCAATGTGATTTTATAGATGTATACGCTTTCGCGAAAGCGTATATATTTAAACCACATTTATAACGTAATATCAGAATCTTACTATAGAAATTTTCAATGTGATAAGAACCTGAAACGAGTTCAGATTGACGTTGGTATTATTCCTTCACTCCTATTAAATGGAAATCAAGATGTTTCTTCACAAGATCGGCTTCTTTTACTTTCACAACTACTTCGTCACCTAAAGTGATTTGGTTTTTTGTATGTTGTCCAATAATAGAATAGGTATCTTGATCAAACTCATAATGATCGTCTTTAATATCACGTAAACGAACCATTCCTTCACATTTATTAGAAATAATTTCTACATAGATACCCCATTCTGTTACACCAGAAATCACACCTAAGAATTCTTCATCTTTATGATCTTGCATAAACTTGACTTGCATATACTTAATGCTATCACGTTCAGAATTGGTTGCCAGCTGTTCCATGGCACTAGAATGTTTACATTTTTCTTCATACTCCTCTTCACTCGCCGATTTACCACCATCTAAATAGTGTTGTAAAAGACGATGTACCATTACATCTGGATAACGACGTATCGGAGACGTAAAATGAGAATAATAATCAAATGCAAGTCCGTAATGACCTATATTTTCTGTAGAATATACAGCTTTAGACATGGTACGTACCGCAAGGGTATCTACCATATTTTGTTCTTTCTTACCTTGTACGTCTACGAGTAGGTTATTTAAAGAGCTTGTAATGCTCTTTTTATCTTTAAGGTTAAGCTTGTATCCAAAATTACTTACTACCTTCTCTAAGGCTGCTAATTTCTCATCATCAGGTTCGTCATGGATACGATATACAAAAGTATGTTTTGGTGTCTTTTTACCAATAAACTCAGATACTTTACGATTTGCTAAAAGCATAAACTCTTCTATAAGTTTATTTGCATCTTTTGAAGTTTTAAAGAATACTCCTGTTGGATTTGCGTCTTTATCTAAATTGAATTTTACTTCTACTTTATCAAAAGAGATAGCACCATCTTTCATACGTTGTTTACGCATGAGTTTAGCAAGTCTATCTAATTCTAGTGTAGCTTCTACTAATGCATCATCTACGGTATACGTTTTTCCAGTTAAAGATACTTCAGCAGGAATTTGATTGCTTTTTGATTCTATAATAGCTTGTGCTTCTTCATAAGCAAAACGTGCATCGCTATAAGTGACTGTACGTCCAAACCATTGGTTATGTATTTTCGCGGAAGCGGGATCCATTTCAAACACTGCAGAGAAGGTATATTTTTCTTCATGAGGTCGTAAGGAACAAGCACCATTACTTAAAATTTCAGGAAGCATAGGTACTACTCTATCTACTAAATATACAGAGGTAGCACGTTCATAGGCTTCATCATCTAGTAAGGTTCCTGGTACTAAATAGTGACTTACATCGGCTATATGAATACCTATCTCATAATTTCCATTTTCTAATTTTTGAAAACTTAATGCATCATCAAAATCTTTAGCATCCTTAGGATCTATCGTAAATGTGAGAATATCTCGCATATCACGACGCTTTGCAATTTCTTCTTTTTTAATAGAAGTATCTATCTTATTTGCATAGTCTTCTACTTCTTTAGGAAATTCATATGGGAGTCCATACTGTGCTAAAATAGAATGAATCTCTGTATTATGTTCTCCAGGTTTTCCTAGTACTTTAGTAACTTTTCCAAAAGGAGATTCTGCTTTATCTGGCCAGTCTTCTAGCTTTACAAGTACTTTATCACCATGTGTTGCTTTTCCTATTTTTTTAAGAGGTACAAATACATCTGTATACATTTTATTACTTTCTGATGTATGTACAAAAGCAAATTTTTTCTGGATTTCTATAACACCTACAAATTCTTCTGTTTTTCGTTGTATAATCTTAACAATTTCGCCTTCGTGTTTTCTACTTCGGCGTTGTTTATATACGTATACTTCTACTTCATCACCATGTAATGCTTTATTTAAGTGATGCGGAGGAACATAAATATCTTGTTCCATATTTTCTACCATCACATATCCACCACCTTTTCCAGAAACATCTAGGATTCCGATATGGTAGTTACGATTAGGCGTGAGCTGGTATTTCCCTCTTTCGGGTTCTATAATTTGACCTTTGGCTTTTAATTGCCCTAATCTTTTAATTACCATATTGCGACTACTCGTATCTGTTATATCGAGTTTTGCACATATTTGCTTGTAATTAAAAGTTTTATGGTGGTCTTCTTTAAGGATACGCATGATCCTTTCTGTGAGGTTATTAATCTTTGCAGAACTGCGTCTGCGTTTCTTTCTAGTCATTTAAAATTGTAATCATATTGTATTTCTATCATATATAGAAATGTATTTATTTTTTGCTTAATGAATGTATTGTAATGCATTTTGGAGGATAAATGCGTATGTACTGTGAAGTCTATAAAATAGAATGAATTCATTAATATAAATTCATTAAGATTACTGCAAAGCTACGTTTTAAATATTAAATGGAATATTTATAGATTTATTTTAAGATTAAATGAATGTTTTTTTAATCTTATTTCTGAAGAATATCAAAGTAATATAAGTACTTTAAATTTTAGTAAAAAAATAATGAGTTTGTTAAAGTAACATCATTTATCAGAAATAAATACTTAATCTACAATGAGTTTTTTAGAAGCAATTCCTTCAGCTGTACGAATTTGAACGATGTAAATTCCTTTTGGAAATTGTGATGTATTTATAATAGTTTCATTTGTAGATAATACACGTTGTCCTAAACTATTATACATTGTGATATCTTGAATAACAATAGCTTGCTCTTCTGGTAATTCAATAGTAACATTAGAAGGTGCAGGATTTGGAAATAGCTTAAATCGAGAAGTAATAGATTGTTCTTCTTTTACAGTTAATAAGGTATCACTAAGGTCAAAAATACGTACATGTCCTTTGCCTCCATTACTCAAGTTTGAACCTATAGCAACAATACTACCATTATCAGAAAGACTAACACTAATACCAGATTGATCACCTGGCATCTCACCATCTATATCATTTCCTATTTGTCTCCAAAGATCATTCTGAAATTGGAACACACGTACATGTCCTGAAGAAATCCCATTATCGTTATCATTAAGCCTTGCGCCTATAGCAACAATATTTCCATTGGTAGATAAACTCAATCCTCTACCAAATTGGTCACCAGGCATTTCACCAACAATATTTGTTCCTATTTGTTCCCAATTTACTCCTTCATCTTTATAAATCCTTACTTCACCTATTTGGTTATTTTCATCTACACCATCAACCAAAGAAGATATTGCAATTACAGTACCATCTCCAGAAAGACTTAATTCTCTACCAAATTGATCACCTACCATTTCACTGGTAATATCATTACCAATTTGAACCCATGATTCTCCTTGATTTTTAAATACTCTAACATTACCAGATAAAACACCATCACCAACATCAAAAGGAGTCCCTATAGCAACTGTACTTCCATTGTCAGAAAGACTAACCACAGTTCCTAATACATTAGCAGAAACTGCATCGTTTATATTGTTTCCTATTCTAACCCAATTATTATTTTGATTTCTGTAAACGCCTACTTGTCCAGAAACAGGATTATTTGCAATGTTTATATTTGAACCTATAGCCACTGTATTGCCATCACAAGAAAGACTTACACTTCTTCCAAAAAATCGTTGTGCAGCACTACCATCAATATCTTGACCTATCTGAGTCCAGGAGTTATTATTGTTTTGATAAATACGTACGTGACCTTTATTATTATTGTTATTACTTGCTCCAATAGCAACAATTCTTCCATTACAAGAAAGACTTACACTTGTTCCAGAAAGATCACCAATTGCTTCTCCATCAATATCTTGACCTATTTGTGTCCAAGTACCTCCTTGGTTTTCATAAATACGTACGTGACCTGAGTTAATGCCATTCCCATCATTATCAAATGCACCAATAGCTATAACATTTCCATCAGAAGAAATACTAACATTAGTTCCAAAAAGATCACCTTCGGCTTCTCCATCAATAGTTTGACCTATTTGAATTTGTCCAAAGGCTACAAAAGGAATGAGAATAAAAAGTAATGGAAATTTCATTTTACCATTATGTTTTTGTAAAGAACGGAAATATTTACTATTAATAAAAAAATGTTTAATTAAATATCTATTTAACAATAAAATAATACAATTCAATTAAACAAAAATGGTGTAATTCTTAAAAAAAACTTAAATTTAGTGTAACAATTAGTAAAAAGTTGCGTCTTTACTAAGACACTAGTCATGACTTCTATTAAAAAATTAAATAAAACCACTGTCCTTTTTATCCTAATATTTTTATTGGGACTCGTTGTTATTGGGGTTTATATTAATAATTCTTTTAATGAAGACGGTAACCATACTTCTACCCCTTCTTCTTCTTCTCAAATAGAAAATATCGCTAGTTAAAATTAACCAGCTATTCTAGTTTTCTTTTTATTCAAAATCACATTTCATTTTTTTAGTTTTAAATAAAATCAGTTATCAACATACTATATAATTATCTTTTCTTTTTCTTTAAAAATTTAAAAAAATATGATGATTATAATAGGATGTGAATAGCGGTATAACTTTTTGATCATTTTTTTTGATTTGTCACT
This sequence comes from Dokdonia pacifica, assembly GCF_900188275.1. Lineage (GTDB taxonomy): Bacteria > Bacteroidota > Bacteroidia > Flavobacteriales > Flavobacteriaceae > Dokdonia > Dokdonia pacifica. The sequence goes on along the minus strand of NZ_FZNY01000001.1, from coordinate 1,125,472 downwards.
TACTATGAGTTATTCACTATTTATGAAAAGTAATATATACCCTATATCTCTTGAAAATAGGAGTTTTAGAAATAGCTATTCACAATTGTTGAAAACCATAATTGACAACAATTTGAAGATAATTTAGCTTGTTAGTTATTAAATATTGGATGAAAAACGACTGATATAATTGATAAAAACTAATCAAATAAAAAGTTGTGAGATTCTTATAGAGCCTGTATTGTAAAAAAAATGGTAGTATCCAATTTCAGTTATTAATAAATTTTAAAAGTTATTGACAAAAGCTATTCACAGCTTATAAACAAGTATTAGGTATTTAACTAGAAGTAGTTGTTATTGTTTATTAAAAGTATATACGCTTTCGCGAAAGCGTATGCTATAAACCTAGAGTTTATATAAATTTGTAGAAACTAATACAGCAGACTCATGAAAATTGCCATAGGAAATGATCACGCAGGTCCAGATTACAAACATACTATTGTAAAGTATCTAGAAAGTGAAGGCCATGAAGTAACAAATTATGGAACTGATACTACAGATAGTGTAGATTATCCAGATTTTGGACATTTAGTTGCTAAAGATGTTGAAAATGGAGTTGTAGATTTTGGGATTGTAATTTGTGGTAGTGGTAATGGTATTGCGATGAGCGTTAATAAGCATAAAAATGTACGTGCTGCACTTTGCTGGATGAAAGAAATAGCTGCATTAGCAAGACAACATAATGATGCAAATGTGATTAGTATTCCAGCTAGATATACTTCAGAAAATCAAGCATTAGAAATGGTAAAAACTTTTTTAACGACAGATTTTGAAGGAGGACGTCATCAGCGAAGAGTAGATAAAATATCACATTGTTAATTTTCAAAAAACCGCTTCGCGGATACTATAATGCAAACCAAGCCGCTCGTTTTTGATATAAAATCATATAAAAACCTCCATAGAGATGAGTTGTATGCGATGCTTCAATTACGATCTGAAGTTTTTGTAGTAGAGCAAGATTGTGTCTATCAAGATATAGATGGTAAAGATGATATAGCACTACACGTATTAGGGTATAAGGATAAAGAACTCGTTGCTTACACACGTATTTTTCCGCCTCAAACATATTTTAAAGATGCTAGTATAGGTAGGGTAGTAGTGCGCGCTTCAGAACGAAAGCATAAGTATGGATATGATCTTATGAAAAAATCTATAGAAGCTGTAGAAAAAGCATATGATACTACTACAATTAAAATATCTGCACAAACGTATTTAAAATCATTTTATAATACTCTTGGATTTAAAGAAGTAGGAGAGGGGTACTTAGAAGATGGAATCCCACATATTGGGATGATAAGAACTTCCTAGAAAAATAACTATTTTTTATAGGTTATACGTTTATCAAAAGGAAGCCCTAATTGATAGCTGAGAACATCAGTTTGTGTTTCATCAATAATATCTAGTCCAAATTCAATTTTACTAGGATCATCATATAAAAATGTTCCAAATAAACGATCCCATATAGAAAGAATGTTGCCATAGTTAGTATCTGTCCACGGCATTTCTCTATGGTGATGAAAACGATGCATTCCGGGTGTTACAATAATATAACTTAAAGCTTTGTCAAGCTTTTCTGGCACTGCAAAACGAGTGTGTGTCCAATAGGTAAAAAAGATCGTAATAATCCGATAAAAAAGATAAAAAGAAATAGGCATTCCAGTAATAAGTACTGCAAAAAGTGCTGCCACCTCTCTCATGATAAAATCTATAGGATGATGTCTAGTCCCAGAAGTAACATCAAGATGTGTATCACTATGATGTACGGTGTGTAAATGCCATAGCCATTTATTTTTATGAAGTAAATAATGTACTCCATATTGTGCAATAAGGTCTAGAAATAATAAGGAGATAATGAGCTCTACCCATACTGGAGCTTCAAACCAATGCAATAGTCCTAATTGAACCTTTTGACCCCATAAGAAAATACCTGCAGTAGCAATTCCAAAAACAGTATTAATTACCATTGTAAAAGAAAGCAACGTAAGATTGGTACGCGCATGTTTCCATTTTTTATAGCTCTTTTTTCGAAAAGGATAATAGCCTTCTAATATCCAAAAAATAGTAATTACAGCAATAAGCCAGATAAGTTTTTGCCAGATGGGCATTACTTCAAAAAAGTCAAGAAAAGCATTCATTTATTTCTTCTTTTTCTTCTTTTTGACATACGTTACCAGGATTTCAACACGTCTATCCAATTTGGTATCTCCACCTAGAGGGTATCTACTTCCAAAACCTTCATATCGCATTCTTTTTTTAGAAACACCATTTTTAGATAGATAATCATACACAAATTTAGCGCGTGAAACAGATAAATTACGCTTACCAGTTTTTAAATCTATAGCATCTCGTCCTCTACCTACACAACACACGTGTCCTTGGATTTTAAAAATGATATTATCATTTTCTTTAAGAAACTTAGCCAGCTCTCTTAAGCTTTTATAAGAACTACTTTTTATATAACTATAGTTGATTTTGAAGAGGATATTTTCTAATAATATACGATCACCTTTTGTAATGGTATCAGAAAATGATTTATATCGTTTTTCTTCTACAGCAGCGGTAAGTTCTTTTTCACTTTCTTCTTCTTCTTGACTTATAACACGAGGCTGCTTAATAGAAACAATAATCTCTACTTTACGATTGAGCTTACGTTGTACCTCATTTGTGATATCATCAAGTCTCGTGAGTAAAAGCTCTCCTTTTCCATCAGAATTTTTAATAATAGTATCTGAGATACCTTGTTCAGAAAAAATAGCTTTAATGGCATCTGCACGTTGTTGAGAGAGTTTATTATTATAAGCATCACTCCCTCTATCATCACAATACCCATAAATAGAAATATCTTCTATTTTATCTTTAGGTAAACTAGCAATAAAACGATTAAGTTTTGCGGTTTCTATAGGAGTTATATCATATTGATCTGTATCAAAAAAAGTCTCATGAGATCTATCTACTTGTGCAATAGAAATCATAGTATATAGTAAAAAGACAATATGTATATAAAATTGCTTAATAGGCTTATTTTAATGTGTTTTCATAGCGTTTAGCATCATTTAATATACTAACGGCTTCGGCTATTTCTTTATTATTTATGAGTTGATATTCATACAATCCATCACGATAGAAGTAACGCTTTACGATTTCATCGATAAGTAAATTTTGGATCTCTTCCTGACGATCATCTAGTTCTTTATTTTTAGCTTTTTCTATGGTATTTTCTAATTGCTTGTATATAGAAGAAACCTCATTATCTAAACCATCTTTTTTAGCTTGTTCTAACGCTTTCGCGAAAGCAGACTCCGTCTCTGTTTCATATTTGAAGTCTGTATTTTTTAAGAACTTTTTAAAATCTTCATAATCAGCATCTGTAAATTTAAATTCATCCAAGTTTGCATACTGATGCTTATAATAATAAGTTGTTGCATACTCAAATATGGCATTGTCTTTACTTAATGCTTTAGTTATAGGACTTGTTTGTGCAGAAGCAACTTCAATATCTGGAAAAACACCACCACCATCAAAAACTTTACGACCATTTCTAGTTTTGAACTCTTTATAATCTTGTGCATCTGTACGAACAGCATTTCCTTTTTCATCCCTATTCCAATAATCTAATGCTTGTATACAACGACCACTAGGTGTAAAATAACGAGAGATAGTTACTTTAAGTTGTGTACCATATGTAAGTGGTTTAGGACGCTGTACAAGACCTTTACCAAAACTACGAGCACCTATTACTACAGCACGATCATAATCCTGTAAACCTCCTGTAACAATCTCACTAGCCGAAGCACTACGACCATTTATTAATATGGCTAATGGAATTTCTGTATCTACAGGCTCTTCTTTGGTTTTATAGGTCTTATTATACTTCTTTACAACAGACTTTGTTGTAGTAATCACTTCTCCTTTAGGTAAAAATAAATTACAAATACGAATAGCCTCTACGAGTAATCCGCCTCCATTTCCTCTAAGATCTAGTATGATTTTTTCAGCACCATCATTTTTAAGATTGATAAGTGCCTCTTTTACTTGAGCAGATGCCTTTTTATTGAATTTTGTCAAAACAATATATCCAGTATTTCCATCAATAAGTTTATAAAACGGAACAGCATCTACATCTACCTCAGCTCTTTTTATAGTAGCTTGTGCAGTTTTACCTTGTCTTAGATACGTCACATTTAGGTTACTTCCAGGAGCTCCTTTTAATAAATCACCAGCATCTCCTTCAAAATCACTTATAGAAATATCACCTATTTTAATAATTTGATCACCAGCTTTAAGACCTGCCTTATCTGCTGGATAGCCTTTACGAGGCTCAATAATAGTCATTACTTTATCTTTGGTACGAACCGTAGACCCAATACCAGAGTATTCCCCACTTCTATTAATTTTTGCATCTTCCACTTCTTGTTCTGTCCAATACTTTGTATATGGATCAAGATCATCAAGCATCCCTTCTATGGCAGCATCCATAAGTTCTGCAGGATTGGTCTCATCTACATAATTCATGTTTAGCTCCTTAAAAAGGGTCGTAAAAATTTCTATTTGTTTAGCAATTTCAAAAAAATCACTTTTAAAACTTACCGTTGTAAAAAGGAGCACAACAGCAATAACGGAAATACTAATTTTCTTTTTCATAGACTCATACTATCTTCTATCCGACTAGGGTTTTAGTATAGGATATACCTTGTATATATGTAAAACCCAACATCGGTATTTATATTGTTTACGCTTTCGCGAAAGCGTACTATTTCTTTTTTCTTTTCCTGATCCAACGACGAATCATAAAAATGCCTAAGACCACTAAGATAATAAAAGGCCAGACGTGTAGCAACCCAAGGAAAAACTCTGAGATACCATTCCATCCATTTTTAAGGGCATTTACCATTTTACTTCCATACGAAACGGTAACACCTCTTTCTGAAGTTATTTTATAAAAGTAAATAGAGATGGTGCTTTCTGAAACTTGGTTTTGCAAGTATTGTAACCTGCCTTCTCGAGCTTCTATTTCTTCGCGTATTTTTGAGAGTTCGCGTTCTATTTCCAACATCTCTTTTACATCTTTAGCTTTAGATAGTAATTCTAAATAACGCTTTTCTAAGGTTCGTTTTGCTTTAAGACGCGCATTGAGATCTACAAATTCTTCTGTGACATCACGTTGTGAAATGGTCTTTTCTTCAAAGTAGGTCACCCCATCAGAAATGGTTTGAATCACAGCATCAAAGTTTTCTGAAGGAATTCTTATAGTAAGATTATGGTAAAGGGAATTATAGTTTTTGCCAGTATTATCACGTTGTACATATCCTTTTGCATTACGTACAGCATCTAGTATTTTTTGGTGTGTTTTTGCAAGATCTTGTGTTTCAAAACGGAGATTTCCTGTTTTGATGATCTTTTGAGAAACAGATTGAGTAGCTAAAGGAGCTTGTATGTTTTCCAAAGCAACAATTTCTGAAGATTCGATTTCTTCATAATAAGCATCATTCGTTTCTGTAGAAGATAAAAGACCTAAAAGTCCTGAAGAATCTTGACGTCCCAAATATGCATTTTCATGTTGTTTGTCAGAACAAGATAAAAGAACAAAAAAGCTAAGAATGAGTAGTAGTAGTCGCATCATTAAATCGTTTTAAGACCTTCATCATAGCACGTTCCATTTCGGGATACGTCACTATGTCACGGCCTGTATATATAATCAGTAGTGCAAAAGTTGTGCCTTTTGTATCTACTAGATGTTTATGATTGCGATATGCCTCTCTCATAAGCCGTTTAATACGATTACGAGTAACGGCTAGTTTATGATTTCGTTTTGATACAGAAACACCTGTTTGTATAGTAATATCAGGATAGGGTAGTGGGGTTTCTAAAAAAACAACACGTAATGGAAATGCTTTTACAGAAGTGCCTTCTACAAAAAGAGCATCAATAAGCTTTTTTGATTTTAGTTTTTCTTTTTTAGAAAATGTAAGTTGTTGTGTCATTTTTATATCTAGCGTACAAAAATATCTTTTCTGTATTATCTAGGCAATGATATAGATGTATTACGAGTAAGCGTAAGTTTATAATATTTAGTATCTCCATCCTGTAAATAAGAGACAACAGCTTCGTCGCCTGTCAATTCAAATAGTGTCTGTAGGTTTTTTTGATTCGGAGTCTCTGTTACTTTTGGACTTTCTCCATAAACAGGAGTTAGTACTTCGCTATTTTGTCCGTTATCAATATAGCCAGTATAAAGGCCTGCACCATTTCCTATAAGTGAAGTGCTAAATTCTTTAAAATAAAGAGAATCTAATTTGACCTCCTGATAGTCTTGATCAAGCAATAGGTTGATATTATATCCAGCACCTCCACCTTTAATACCTGCAACCCATTTTGAATAGGTAGCATTTTTAAATACTAGAGTTCCTTCTTTTTCAAAGGAAGTGTTTTTATGACCACCACAACTAGACATAATGATCGTAGTAATTATGATAAAAGGAGAAATAACAAGTCTCATGAGCTGTTTGTTTATTGTTTATATCATTCAATATTGATGCCATAAACGCAATAGTTAATCAACTATATAAAACTAGTTGAAATTATATAGTCTCACAAGATTAATACACTATATACTTATTAAATTAAGAATATTAGCTTACTGGGATTAGTTACGTATTAAATCAAAAAAGATGTTATAAAGAAAAAATTAAGCAGACTTATCCATAAAGATTTCTGATAATTGATCCATCGTTACGGGTTTAATTAAAAAATCTGTAACTAAACCTATTGTTTTTGAACGCTCCATATCAACAGGGTTAATAGACGAACTCACAATATACAGTGTAGAGTCTTTTAATTCTGGAAAATCATACTCACTTAGACTGCTAAGGAATTGCCAACCATTCATTACGGGCATATTTAAATCTAAAAGAATCACTTGAGGGATTTTACGTTCTTCTAGTTTTTTTAATGCACCCACAAAATAATCTAATGCTTCTTTTCCGTTTTTGAAGATTAGAAGGTTTTTTACAAGATTTTTCATATCTAGTATCTTGGTGATGAGGTTTACGTACATATCATCATCATCAATAATACAGGCCATTTCTATTGGGTATTTCATTGTAAGGGGATTAATGAAATTTATAATTGATTTCGTTAGTTTTATAATTGCACTGTAAATTTAGAACCTTTGCCAACGGTACTTTCTACAGTAATTTTTCCTCCTAAAGACTCTACTTGGCTTTTGGTTAAAAATAAACCTAATCCAGTTGAATCTTCATGATTATGGAAGGTTTTATACATTTGAAAAAGCTGAGTGCCATATTTTTCAAGATCTATTCCTAGTCCATTATCTTTAACCACAAGATAGTTCTTTTTATCTTCTTCGTAGGTAAAAATATTTATTTCAGGATCTCTATCTGGATGCTTGTATTTAATAGCATTAGTGATAAGGTTATGTAATATACTTTCTAAGTATGCAGATACATATGGAAACTCTTCAACCTCAGAAAATTCAGTATAGTATACGACTCTGTTTTGAAGGCTTATTTGTCGTATAGAATTTATAACTCTTTTGTATACTATCTCTATGTTTACGTTCTCTTTTTCTTTATTAACATTTGTTTGTAATGTAACAATTTCATTAAGATGCTTTAGAGTTACATCTAGGTTTGTAGCAATTTTAGAGAAATTATCAAAAAGTTCTTTTTGATCCTGATCTAAATTTTTAGTTTCAAAAAGAGCTGTGGTTAATTGTAGATTACTCACATGTGATCTTAAGTTGTGTGATACAATGTGCGCAAAATTATATAGCCGCTTATTATGTCCTTCTATAATATCTAGTGAAGCTTCTATCTGTAGTTCTTTTTTCTTTTCATCATCTATACTCTGAAAGACACCTCGTATACCTATAATTTCTCCTTCTTCGTTTTTTACAGGTTTACCATGGGCTTTTGCCCAAAACACCTCTTTTGTATAGGTAACCATTTTGACTTCGGCAGAGAAAGATTCTCCTTGGGCACAGGCAAAAAACAAATTGGTTGCTTTTTGCATATGCTCTTCAGCATAAAATAAGTAAGATTGATTTAAAGTAGGTATATATGTATCTGGGACTTTAAGTATTCTTCTTGCTTGCTTGTCAAAAAAACTTTTTTTGTTTACAAAATCAACACTCCATCCTCCAGCTTGTGTAAGATTAGAGATTTCTTCATAATAGAAATCATCCATAGCAAAGAAATTTGTTTTTTCTTCAGAGATGCGTTTTAAAGAGGGGCGTAAATGTTTTTTAATAGATTTTAACTCCATGACAATTGAATGTTCAACGTCGTAAGTTAGTTAGATTTTTTTGAATTAATATGCTTTTTTGAAAGAAAATGCGTTTTTCGCCGATAAATACGTGTATTTTGTCGATATTTCAAACTGTTAAGCACGGAAAAAACAATCAATTTTAATTATTTCTGAAGCATTTTTGTTATAGCTGTATAGTAAATTTTGCTCCCTTTCCCAATTTACTTTCTATCAATAAAGTTCCCCCCATAGCTTCTACTTGACTTTTTATAAGAAAAATACCCAGACCAGATTCATCTTCTACATAAGAATACCCAGTCTGAGTTTTTGATAGTAAATAATCTATCTTATTTTGGCTTAATCCAATTCCATTGTCTTTAACAACTAAGTATATTTTTTTGTTTTCTTCATAGGTAAATACATTGATTTCACACTCTCTTTCAGGATGCTTATTTAATAGAGAATTTTTAATAAGATGAAAAAGAATGTTTTTTAAATATGCAGGAATATATTTTACAACTTCAACTTCAGAAAACTCAGTATAGTATAATGCTCTTTGCTGGATATTAGAATTTTTAATTTTTTGAATTACTTCTTGATATAGATCTTTTACAACAATGTATTGAAGCTTTTTATTAGTACTATGTAAAGTAGCAATTGTATTAAGGTGCTCCAAGGTACATTCTAAACGATGACTAATGCTTTTTATACTATTAACCAACTCCTCCTGATCTTTGGTTAATGTTTCAACATCTATAAGCTTAGAAGTAAGCTGTAAATTACATACATGAGCATGGAGATTATGACTTACAATGTGAGATAATTGATATAACCACATATTTTGTTTTTCAGTATGTTTAAGAGATTTTTGTAATCTTAATTCTTGCTTTTTTTCTTCCTCAATGTTTTGGAAAACACCTCGTATTCCTATGATATTACCTTGCTCATTTTTTATAGCTTTTCCTTGTGCTCTAGCATAAAAAGCTTTTCCATGAAAAGTTTTCATTTTTATTTCCGTCTTGAACGATTCTCCTTTTGAGCATAAGGAAAATAAAGTAGCTGCTTTTTCTAGATCATTTAGATCAAAAAAACGATAGCCAGTTTTTAAAGAAGGGATATAATCTGAAGGTATTTGCAACAGTTTTCTTGCTTGAGGGTCTAAATGAGATTGTTTTTTAATAAAATCTACACCCCAATATCCAGAAGCGGTTACATTTGAAATATCATGATAACGAAAACTATTACATAAAGAATTTATATAACTGGAGGTGTTTATCTTAGAGGAAAAAACACTGAAGCGATTTCGTCTTTTTAGTAACATATATTATGATTTGGGATTCATAATATATCTAAATTTTGTAATAAAAACTAATATTTATGTATCTTTCTTGCTGATATACAGTAGTTTAGAGGTAAATCCGTATCATCCTTACGTATTTCCCTCATCTCGGGTTCAAAGAATGAAAGACCTACTTTTACAACCTCTTTTTTACACTCAGAAAGGAACCTGTCATAAAACCCTTTGCCATATCCAACTCTATTTCCCTGAAGGTCATAAGCTAATAAAGGCAAGAAAATAACATCTATTTTTTTTGAATCTATCTCAATACCATTTTCAGGTTCTGGAATTCCATAATCGTTTATAACAAATCGTGTAGCATCTGTAAGTAAATAATGCTTCATACGATTTGTTGTAAAATCACTTTTTGAAATAAGTATGTGTTTATCTTTTCCTTGAAGAATATTTAAAATGTATGAAGTATCTACTTCTTTTTGTTTGACTATAGGTAAAAAAATATGATAGTATTCATAGTCCCATATGTCTAATTCAAGAGAATGATTTGCTATGGCTAGGCTTTTTGTGTCTATTTCTTCTTCAGATAAATTTGCTCTGAGTTCTTTATACTTCTTCCTCAGCTTCTTTTTTTCCATGTCTAGTGGTTTTATCTGTAGAGATATTAAAGATTGCATCTCCTTGATATACAAGAGAGGCTTCATTTACATTAATAATGTACCCATCATGTGGAGCATTTACGGGATGTCTAAATTTCCCATAGGGATCAGTTATAGTTGCGATATGCTCTCCTTTAGATATATATTGTCCACATGTTACTTTTACATGCATTAATCCACTGTATTTTGCGCGCATCCATCTGGTGGCTTCTACAAGAACAGAGTGTTCTTGAATAGCTGGCACTTCAATAGCTGCTCTTAACATCCCTAAGTGATTTAAAAAACGAATGGCTCCATCTACTCCTACTCTAGCAATTTCCTTATCACTTACTTTAGATTTGCCCCCTTCAAACAATAAAACAGGAACCCCTAATCTAGAGCACGTTGCTCTGTATGATTTTGGGATTGTTTTTGAATGTAATGTAAATGGGGCATTAAAAATGGCAGCAAACTCGGCAGCGATTTTATTTTGAGGTTCTATACGAATTTGTGCCGCATTAAACCTACTTGCACCTCCTGTATGAAAATCTAAACAGTAATCTGCAATAGGAAGTATTTTTTTTACAAACTGATAGGCAAATCTACTAGCTAAAGACCCTCTTGGGTTTCCTGGAAACACACGATTTAAATCTCTTCCATCTGGAAAGGCACGTTTCATATCCAAAAACCCAAAGATATTGAGAACAGGAATACAAATAACTGTTCCCTTTTTAGGCCTGTTTATTTTTTTAGCGATAAGTTGACGTACAATTTCAACACCATTTATTTCATCTCCATGAATACCAGACGTAATTAAAATAACAGGCCCTCTTTTTTTAGAGCGCTCCACAATAACTGGTATCTCAACAGATGACGTAGTGTATAATTTGGCAAGATTAAAGTTGATAGTAGCACTTTCGCCCGGTGCTACTTTTTGACCTAATAAGGTGAGTATATTATCAGTATCTATAAATGCCATGTATCTCTTTATATATTTCGCTCAATATAGGAAATAATTGCGGTCGCAATGTCTGTTCCGGTAGCTCTTTCTATCCCTTCAAGTCCTGGTGACGAGTTTACTTCTAAAATAAGAGGGCCTCTATCACTTTGTAACATATCAACTCCAGCAACTCCTAACCCCATCGCCTCAGCGGCTTTAATAGCCGCATATTGCTCGGCTTCAGAAAGTCTAATAATTCTCGCAGTGCCTCCTCGATGTAAATTAGATCTGAATTCTCCTTCTTTTGCCTGACGCTTCATAGCACCTACAATCTTTCCATCTACAACAAAAGCTCTTAAATCTGCTCCTTGAGCTTCTTTAATATACTCTTGTACAATAACCCTTGCTTCAAGACCATTAAAGGCTTCGATTACTGATTCGGCAGCATTTTCTGTTTCAGCAAGAACCACTCCCAGACCTTGCGTACCTTCTAATAATTTTATGACCAAGGGAGCACCACCTACATGCTGTATGGCTTCCTTTACATCTCTAGAATAGTTTGTAAAAATAGTTTTAGGAAGTCCTAACTTACACTTAGAAAGAATCTGTAAGCTTCGCAATTTGTCTCTACTTTTAATAAGAGAGTCTGAAGTGGTTGTCGTAAAAGCCCCCATCATTTGAAACTGTCTTACCACGGCTGTTCCGTAATACGTTATTGAAGTTCCTATACGAGGTATAATAGCATCTGTAGTATCAAGATGCCTACCTTTATAGTACACCGTTGGGTTCTTTTTTTGAATGATAAGATCACATTTTAAGGGATCAACGACCTCTACACTATGACCTCTTTGCAAACCTACTTCTACAAGTCTTTTTGTAGAATATAGATGTGCATTACGAGAAAGTATTTTCAAATTCATGAAAGAGAGATTTAAAAAAGAAATTCATTTGTAAGAATTGTTTCTTCTTAACAAGAATCACTTTTGCAATTTACATAATTTAATGAATGTGTTTTTTAAGGGTTGTAAGGATTCTTTATACGCTTTCGCGAAAGCGTACTTTTTATGCATATCTCATAGCGTCTATCCAAGAGAATCTATATCTTTGAGTATGGAGCTTTCTCAACTAGACATACAATTAAAAACACTCCCAACAAGCCCTGGAATCTATCAGTATTATGATAAAGAAGAGAAGTTACTTTATGTAGGAAAGGCAAAGAATTTAAAGAAAAGAGTGCTCTCGTATTTTAATAAAACTATTGATAATGGTCGTATTCGTACAATGGTTAAAAAAATACATGAAGTACGTCATATTGTAGTGGCCACAGAAACCGACGCATTGCTTCTAGAGAATAATCTGATTAAAAAATATCAACCTCGATATAATGTCCTTTTAAAAGATGATAAAAGTTATCCATGGATTTGTATAAAAAATGAGCGTTTCCCTAGAGTATTTCCTACACGACGCTTAATTAAAGACGGAAGTGAGTATTACGGGCCTTATACAAGCATGAAAACAGTAAAGATCTTACTAGATCTTATTAAAAGTCTATATAAGCTCAGAACGTGTAATTATGATCTGTCTAGAGAAAAGATAGAAGCTGGAAAATATAAAGTTTGTTTAGAATATCATCTTGGTAATTGTGAAGGAGGTTGTGAAGGAAAACAAACAGAAGAAGATTATCACAAGCATGTAGAACACATTCGTCAGATAGTACGAGGTGATTTTAAAGAATCCTTACATCAGTTTAAAAACCAGATGCAAAAACATGCGGCCGCTATGGAGTTTGAGGAAGCACAACGCATTAAAGAAAAATTAGACATTCTTGAAAATTACCAAGCAAAAAGTACCGTTGTAAACCCTAAAATCACCAATGTAGATGTGTTTTCTATTATTAGTGATGAAGGCTATGGGTATGTGAATTTTTTACAATTATCACATGGGGCTATTATTAGATCTCATACGCTAGAACTTAAAAAACGACTTGACGAGACAGATAAAGAATTGCTAGAAATAGGAATCATAGAAATTCAGCAGCGATTTGATTCACAATCTAAAGAGATTTATGTGCCTTTTGAAGTTGACCTAGGAGATTCAATAAAGGTAACGATCCCTAAATTAGGGGATAAAAAACGCATCTTAGAACTTTCAGAACGCAATGCAAAGTACTATAGAATGGAGCGTTTTAAACAAACTAAAATTGTAGATCCAGACCGACATACCAATAGAATTATGGCACAGATGAAAGTAGATTTAAGACTTTCTGAAGAGCCTAGACATATAGAATGTTTTGATAATTCTAACATACAAGGAACAAATCCTGTAGCCGCTTGTGTAGTTTTTAAAAATGGAAAACCCAGCAAAAAAGACTATCGCAAGTTTAATATAAAAACAGTAGAAGGACCCGATGATTTTGCAAGTATGGAAGAGGTGGTTTTTAGACGTTACAAAAGACTACTTGAAGAGGACGAACCGCTACCGCAGCTCATTATCGTAGATGGAGGAAAAGGACAGCTCTCTAGTGGTTTAAAAGCGTTAGAAACATTAGGGTTACGAGGCAAAATAGCTATTGTAGGTATTGCAAAACGACTGGAAGAGATTTACTATCCAGGGGATAGTATTCCATTATACCTGGATAAAAAAACAGAAAGCCTTAAAATTATACAACAATTACGTAATGAGGCCCATCGCTTTGGAATCACTTTTCATAGAAATAAAAGAAGCAATGCTGCGTTAGGTACAGAACTAGAAGAAATCTCAGGAATAGGAGAAAAAACAATTGTTACATTGTTGAAACATTACAGATCGGTTTCTAAAGTAAAAGAAGCAAGTAAAAAAAGCCTTACAGAAGTAGTGGGAACCTCAAAAGCGGCTATAATTTATAATCATTATCATACAAAGTAGTGAAACTAAAACTTACATTTTTGTTGTTGTTTTGTGTGCTTTCTTTAAGTGCTCAGGTAACTCATGAACAAGACCTTAAAGTGGGTGTTGTGTTGAGTGGTGGTGGTGCAAAAGGGCTTGCACATGTGGGTGTACTTAAAGTATTAGAAGAGGCAGGTGTACGAGTAGATTATGTTGCTGGAACAAGTATGGGTGCTATTGTAGGAGGGTTATACGCTTCTGGATATAGTGCAACGCAATTAGACTCTCTTTTTAGAGCAGTAGATTTTGATAAAATCATTCAAGATGAGTTGCCACGTAAGGCAAAGACATTTTATGAAAAAGAAGCATCAGAGAAGTATGCCGTTTCATTACCCTTTGATAATTTTAAATTATCACTCCCACAATCTATTTCTAAAGGGCAGAATACCTATAATCTATTGATTCGACTTCTGGAACATGTAAGCGACACCAATGATTTTACACAATTACCTATTCCATTTTTTTGTGTTGCTACTGATATAGAAAAAGCAGAACAAGTAATTTTAGACACCGGTTTTTTACCAGAAGCCATAAGTGCAAGTGGTGCACTTCCTACGTTATTTAAACCTGTTACTTTAGGAGACAGAATCCTTATAGATGGGGGAGTTTTAAACAATTATCCCATCAACGAACTTCGCGCCAAAGGAGTTGATGTTATCATAGGAATAGATGTACAAGACGGACTTCGTAAGAGAGACAAGCTTACGACGGCTCCAGATATTTTTTTACAGATTAATAACTACCGTACTATAAAGGAAATGGAAGGTAAGCGAGATAGTACAGATGTGTATATACGGCCTGATATCAAAGATTTTAGTGTGGTAGATTTTGATCAAGCTAATGTGATTATTGATCGTGGAGAGACTGAAGCCTTAAAACAATTTGATGCGTTAAAAGAAATTGCGACAAAACAGCGTACGCTTTCGCGAAAGCGTATAGAGGAACCTAAACTAAAGGATAGTATCAAAATAGATGCTGTTGTGATACGTGGAAATAAAGATTATACACGTTCTTACATCTTAGGAAAATTACAATTAGATCCGCCAGTTACATTAGATTATGAACGTTTCAGTAATGGAATTAATAATCTTGCGGCAACAGCAAATTTTGATCGTATAGGGCATCGTTTTAAGCCCATTCCAGAAGGCACATTATTAAAGATAGATGTTCAAGAATCTAAAAGTAAGCAGTCTATAGGTTTAGGGTTACATTATGATGATTTATATCGAAGCGCAGCGCTTGTAAATTATACAAGAAAACGCATTCTTTTTGATAATGATATTGCTACGTTTGATCTTATTATAGGAGATAATATCCGATATGCTTTTAATTACTATATAGATAAGGGTTATTATTGGAGTGTAGGGATAAGATCTACGTATAATAATTTTGAAAAGGGGGTAAGCGCCCGACTTGTAGAGGAAGTGAGCAGTGCTGATTTAACAGGGCTTAGTAGAGTTACATTAGATTATCAAGATATCACTAATCAGCTTTATCTACAGACATTATTTGTAAAACAATTTTCTTTAGATTTAGGTGTCCAGCATAAGTTCTTGGATGTAGAAACAGAAACTGTAGACGATGATGATGATATCCCTGGCTCTGTTTTTGAAAAGAGTCATTTTTTTGGAGCTTATGGACAGTTGCGATATGACTCTTTAGACAATAGATATTTTCCTAAATCAGGAGTGTATTTTGATGGCGATTTTGATTTAACCCTTTTTTCTTCAGACTTCAATGATAATTTTACTGAGTTTTCTATTGCAAATGCCTATTTCTTGTATGCAGCAAGTATTGCTAAAAAATGGACATTTCTATCAGAAATAAGTGGGGGATTTAAAATAGGAGGAGAAGATGTGCGATCTCTTGATTTTTTTCTAGGTGGGTATGGCAATAAAAAGATCAATAATCTAGTTCCTTTTTATGGATATGATTTTATAAGTGTTGCTGGAGATGGATATGTAAAAGCAGGGTTTTCTATAGATTATGAGTTTCTTAAAAAAAATCATTTGAATATAGGTGTAAATATTGCAAATGCAGGGTATAATCTTTTTACTTCTGAAGAGTGGCTTACAAGTCCTGATTTTACTGGATATGCATTAGGGTACGGCATGGATACCTTTTTGGGTCCGCTTGAATTGAAGTATACATACAGTCCTGAAGTAAAGGCGGGAGAGTGGTTTATTGCTATTGGTTTTCAATTTTAATTAATTATTTGATCGTTTTAAGTTAAAATTTTGAATTATTATCAATTTTTTAACATAATCAATTAAAATAATGGCACGTTATATGTGTTTCCATAATAAATTGTTTAACTAAAACCTGTTTATTATGAAGATTATCATCACAACTATCGCCGCTGCAACTATTTTACTAACTAGCTGTACAAACACACAAAAAGAGGTAACTCCTAAAAAGGATGCTACAACTTCTGAAAAGAAGAGTGACATTGCCTCAGAAAAGCCATTATTAGCACAATTAGATACACCAACAGAAGCTCCAGTTGCTTCGGTATTTTATGTAAACGCCACGAGCGGTCTTTCATTACGATCAGGTACAAATTTACGTTCAAAGAAAATATTGACACTTCCTTATGGATCACAAATAAAACACCTCAGCTCTCCAGAACACACAACAATGACCATTGCTGGCATAACGGGAGATATGATTGAGGTAGAATATCAAGGGGCGAGAGGTTTTGTTTTTGATGGATATCTTACACGATTAGCCCCTCCACAAGAAGGGGAATCTGTAGAGGGCTATGCAAAACGTATCTCTACAAAAGATCATACCGTAAAGGTTACTAAGATTAAAAACCCAAAAGGGGAAGCATTTGGTATTACAACACGCATTGAGCTACCTGCCTCTACCTGGACAGAAGCATATAGAATTACTAAAGAATTATTCGATTTGCCTAAAAGCCTACAACCAGATCTTGTTTCAAAGAAAAAATCTGAGATAGTAGCTAATAGTAACAAAAGAGAAAAAACATTTAAAGATGAAATAGCAGTAAATAGAGGGACTACATCAGAAATCACATCGATTGTATATTCTTATCAGTTAAGAGGTTATAGTAGAAGCGTTACTATTGCAAAAGATAAAAAAGGATTTATTGTAAAAGAGGTTGAGGTTTCTAAATAAGAAGTTTAGATCTTAAGAATTAAAAAAGCGTTCCTCAGGAACGCTTTTTATTTTTTTCAAATAGAAGAAGATTATTATACTTCTGAAACACGTAAAGTGTTTACCATCCCTTTTTCTACGATAGGCATTGCGGCTAAATTTATAAGCATATCTCCTTTCTTTACAAATCCTCTTTCATGTGCAATCTTATTGACATCTTCTACTGTTTCATCTGTACTTACATATTTATCATAAAAGATAGCCTTAACACCCCATAAAAGATTAAGTTGTGTTAAGATACGTTTGTTTGATGTAAATACTAAGATGTGTGCTTGTGGTCTCCAAGCAGATATTTGAAAGGCAGTATATCCGCTATTTGTAAGTGTTGAAATTGCTTTGGCGCTAATTTCATTTGCCATATGTGCCGCATGATAACAAATAGCTTTCGTAATATATCGTTTTGTACGAATATGTGGTGGATCCTGAGGTACTTGAATAAGTTCAGAGTCTTCTACATTTTTTAGTATGGAAGCCATTTTTTGGATTACCTGTACAGGGTATTTTCCAACGGATGTTTCTCCACTAAGCATTACAGCGTCTGCTCCATCCATAACTGAGTTTGCAACATCATTTACCTCTGCTCTTGTAGGAGTGAGGCTAGAAATCATTGTTTCCATCATCTGAGTTGCTATAATTACAGGGATACGAGCTTTTTTAGCTCTAAGAACTAGCTTTTTTTGGATAAGCGGAACCTCTTCTGCTGGAATCTCTACACCTAAATCTCCACGGGCAACCATTAAACCATCACAATAAGCAACAATCTTATCTATGTTTTCTACAGCTTCTGGTTTTTCAATTTTTGCTATGATTGGAATCTTATGATCTGAATGTTTGTCTATTATTGCTTGAAGTTGTTTTAAGTCTTCTGCATGCCTTACAAAAGAAAGTGCAATCCAATCTACTTTTTGACTGATTGCAAAAATGGCATCTTTCACATCTTTCTCTGTTAATGCTGGTAGAGAAATATTTGTATTTGGAAGATTTACACCCTTTTTTGAACGTAGAGGACCGCCTTGTATAACCTTCGCTTCTACTTCGTTTTTACCATCAGTTTTTACCACTTCAAACATAAGTTTACCATCATCTAGTAAAATACGTTCGCCTTTTTTTACATCATTAGGAAACTGAGCATAATTCATATATACGCTGTCTTTAGTTCCTTCAAATTCTTCTTTTGTAGAGAAAGTAATTTTATCACCAGGGTTTACAACTACTTCTTCTTTCATACGCCCTACTCTTAGTTTTGGCCCTTGAAGATCTGCTAAAATGGAAGTATTGTATTTGTGTTTTTTACTAAGATTACGAATCATTTTAATACGCTCTATGACATCTTCATAATCGGCATGTGAAAAATTAATTCTAAAAACATCAACCCCTTCTTTCATCATTTTTAAAAGAGTCTCTTCAGTACTTGTAGCAGGACCTAAGGTAGCAACAATTTTGGTTTTTTTTCTAGTTGGCATTATTCAAAAATTAAGTTTTCTTTAGTTTTAAGTTCTTCTATATCAACAGTATATGCTGTTATAATTTGTGGTATTTGATTAAGTTCTTTTAGTGTTTTTGTTTTTGCAAAACCACTTCCTTCTTCACGTATTTTTAATAAATAGTCTACACGAGGTAAATCTTCTAAAAAAAAACGTCTTTCTATAGCAGTTTCGGTTTTAAACAGGCTAGAAAGATTATCGGCAGGTTCTTTTTTAATTCTTGTAAGATTACTAAAAAGATGATAGGTTGTGTATTGTTTTTCGTTATGATATTCATACATAGGAAACTCAGCAGCTATAACATCATGACTTATAATTAAATCATTCCTACTTCTTTTAAGTCTAAGTTTTAAATGCTTATTAAGTAAATAGGCAAGGTAATAAGACTCTATAGCTCCATGTATAGCAATAAGCGTAAAGTCATAACCAAAATCATCCTCTAATACTAGTTTAAATGTCCCCATAAAAATGACTGCGAAATTTAAAGATACACAAAAGTAATCTTATGGAGTATGGTTATAAGCGACAATCTTGTATAAAAAGATACGCAAACGTTTGAGTTAGATAATTAAGTAAAGATTTTATATCGGAAGTGTAAAAGAGGCAATAGTTCCTTTGCCTTGTGTACTTTCTATTATCAGGACTCCATTATGGATTTCTATAAATTGTTTAGATAATATAAGTCCCAATCCAGAACCTTTTTCTTTTAAAGTTCCTTTTTGAGTTGTTATTTTGGTAACATCAAATAGAGAAGCGAGGTATTCTTCAGGGATACCAATACCATTATCTTCAATACTAAAAGCTAAAGAATTATCTACCTTATTTAATTCTATAACAATAATTCCTTGAGGATGGGAATACTTAATAGCATTAGATAATAAATTACGAATCACAGTAGCAATCATATTTTTATCGGCCATGACCTTACTATTTGTACTTGCTTCTATAACAATGTTTATATTTTTTCTAGTGGCCTGTTGTTTTTGAATTTTCACCTGATCTTTTATAAGATTAAGAATATCAATTTTTTGTGGCTCGTAGTGGATTTTGCCAGTTTGAATTTTCGACCATTTTAATAAATTATCTAAAAGAGAGAGGCTATTTTTACTAGAATCTCCTAAAGCATCTATAATTTGATTTGTTTGATTGTTTGGATTTTGCTCTTCTTTTAAAAGATCTAAAAAATTAATCACAGAAGATAAAGGACTTCTAAGATCATGAGCAATAATAGTAAAGAACTTATTTTTTGTAGCAACATGTTCTGATAGTTCTTTTTTCTGTTTTGCTATTGTTCTGTTTTTACGCTTGTATACATACATTTGTATAATAACAGATAGCATAAAACTTAAAAGCAACGTATACCATAGTATCATCATTAATAGTAACCCAGGGTTTCTCTTATAAGGTTTTTTATAAGCGGTTTCTATAATAAACTTCTTATTGAAAAAAGGAATTTGAGTCCCTATAAAATCACTATCCTGTAATTTAAAGTTTCTCCAGTATTGCTCATCTTTTTTAGTATTGTATATCTTCTTCCCATCATATACGCGTTCTCTATCAAATTCAACGCCTGTAGATGTTTTAAATCTAAAGGCATATTGAGAGGTGTCTATATTACTATATACACGATCAATAATGGGCTTAAAATCTTTTATGATAGAAAAATAGCCTGTATGATCATGAACTTTAAAACCGATAGGTAATCCCACGCGCCCTTCTACGATATTATAAGGATTGAAAGCAACATAATCCTTTTTGTTTAACTTCTTTTCCATTAACCTCATTCCTTTCTCGCTTACGAGGTTTTTAATAGAAGTTCCTATAAGGTTGCTAGGATTGATTTGATCTTTAGTAAAAGAATATTTAAAAAGGTGTGTAGAATCTACATAAGAAATAACATAACTATCATCTATAGGAAGACCAGATAACTGATAATTTACAAACTCATAAAGCGCTTCTTGGGAAGGGAATTCGGGTGATAATTTAACATAAGAACGTATGCCAGACATCAAAGTAGCATAGTTATTCAGTGCATTCTGAAAATCGGAAGCTGTTTTTCTGTTTAACTTCTCTAAACGTATTTTCCTGTTTGTTTTTTCCTTTTCAGTGATGTATGAGTCAGCCCAAAATACGAGAATGCCACTAATAATAGCAAATAGTGCAAAAACAAAATAATATTTTTTTGGTAAACGGAACGACATGTAGAGTTAGGGCTCTGTTAAACAACAAATGTAAATAAAATCTTAACAATGTAGCTTATTTGTTTTCTATTTGTCGTTGAAAAGCATAAAAAGATCGTTTGGAAGCTATCTCTTCTGCTTTTTTCTTAGATGTTGCCCGTGCTTTCGCTACAATTTTACCATCAATGTACAATCTAACAGCAAAATGTTTAACGGTATCTTTTCCAGTATCTTCATAAGTATCAAACTTAAATGTCTTTTTCTCTTTTTGACACCATTCTATAAGAACACTTTTATAACTTATAATTCGACCTTCAAGTTTTTCTATATCCACATAAGGTTCTATGACTCTTTTGTAAATAAATTTTTTACAATAGGTATATCCTCGATCTAAATATATAGCCCCAATAAGTGCTTCAAATAAATTTCCATGAATATTAACTCCAAAGTTTTCTTTTGGAATATTAGCTTTTACATATCGTAATAAATTGAGCTCACTACCTAATTCATTTAGGTGCTTTCTACTCACAACTTTAGATCGCATTTTAGTAAGATATCCTTCATTTCCTCCTTGAACTGCTTCAAAAAGGTGTGCTGCAATAACAGCTCCTAGCATTGCATCTCCTAAAAACTCTAATCGTTCATAATTTAAAGGATTGCCATCTTCTTTTTTAAGCCCGAGAGATCTATGTGTAAATGCTTTTTCGTAATGACTTATTTCTTTAGGCTTAAACCCTAAAATACTTTGCATACGCATAAAAAAAATCCCGTTCGTATCTGAACGGGAAGAAAATATTTTTTTTATGCCGCTCATAATATTAAGCGTCTATTTTTTTAAATAGTACACAAGCATTATGTCCTCCAAAACCGAAGGTATTACTCATGGCTATATTGATTTCTTTAGGTTGTGCTTCATTTAATGTAAGATTAAATGAAGGATCAATACGTTCGTCTACAACACTATGATTGATTGTTGGAGGTACTAAACTATGTTTCATAGCAAGTATAGAAGCAATGGCTTCTATAGCTCCAGCGGCACCTAAAAGATGACCCGTCATAGATTTTGTAGAATTAATATTGATGTTTTTTGCGTGATCTCCAAAAACCTTAGAAATAGCTTTTAACTCAGCGACATCTCCTAAAGGAGTAGAGGTACCATGCGTATTAATATGATCTACGTCTTGCGGGCTCATTCCTGCATCACGTAAACAATTAAGCATTACACGTTCTACACCTATTCCATCAGGATGTGGTGCTGTCATATGATAGGCATCACTAGACATACCTCCACCTACAACTTCTGCATAGATATGGGCTCCTCTAGCTTTTGCGTGTTCATATTCTTCTAATATTAATGCACCTGCACCTTCTCCTAGAACAAAACCATCACGTGTTGCATCAAAAGGTCTTGATGCAGCTTGTGGATCTTCATTTCTAGTAGATAATGCATGCATAGCATTAAACCCTCCCATTCCTGCTTGTGTCACAGCTGCTTCACTTCCTCCAGTAACAATAATATCACAATGCCCTAAACGTATATAGTTCATAGCATCTATCATTGCATTTGCTGAAGAAGCACAAGCAGAGACCGTTGTATAATTTGGTCCCATAAAGCCATGCTTAATAGAGATATTACCGGGTGCAATATCTGCGATCATTTTAGGAATGAAGAAAGGATTGAATCGAGGTGTACCGTCACCTTGAGCAAAATTAATAACTTCATTTTGAAAAGTTTCTAATCCTCCAATTCCGGCACCCCAAATAACACCCACTCTGAATTTATCAACTTTATCTAAGTCAATTCCAGCATCATTGATGGCTTCATCTGAAGCCACCAACGCGTACTGGGCAAATTTGTCTAACCTTCTAGCTTCTTTACGGTCAAAGAAATCTAGAGCGTTAAAGTTTTTAAGTTCACAAGCAAATTTTGTCTTGAACTTTTCTGCATCATAATATGTAATAGGAGCACACCCACTTTTTCCTGAAGATAATCCATCCCAGTACTCTTGAATATTATTTCCTATTGGTGTAAGTGCACCAAGTCCAGTAACTACTACTCGCTTTAACTCCATAAGTTTAAGACTTATTTTGCGTCCTCTATATATGAAATTGCTTGACCTACGGTAGCAATATTCTCTGCTTGATCGTCAGGAATTTGAATATCAAATTCTTTCTCAAATTCCATAATAAGTTCAACAGTGTCTAGTGAATCGGCACCTAAGTCGTTTGTGAAGCTAGCTTCGGTTACAACTTCGTTCTCATCTACGCCTAATTTGTCTACGATGATCGCCTTTACTCTTGATGCAATGTCTGACATAATTTCTAAATTTAATTTTTTAATTAAGTGGCAAAAATAACAAACCTTTATGGTTTGATCACTATTGCCACAAAAATATGAAGGTAATTTACGTAAATATTAAAGAATTTCTCTACAAAAAACCTTCAAATTGTTAATAATAATCGTTTGTTTTGCACATTATAACAGTGTCATAAATATATGAAACGTATTGTAATTTTTGCTTCAGGGAACGGTACAAATGCCCAACGTATCATTAATCATTTTAAGGGTCGTACGGATGCTCAAGTCGTGCAAGTGCTCAGTAACAACAAGGGTGCCAAAGTTTTAGAACGCGCAAATAAGAGTAAAATTAGTGCGATTAGTTTTAACAGAACAGCGCTTTATGAAACAGATGATATTGTACATCTTTTACAAGCAACGCAACCAGATTTAATTGTGCTAGCAGGTTTTTTATGGCTTTTTCCAGAAAAAATAATAAATCTGTTTCCAGACCAAATTATAAACATTCATCCAGCATTATTACCTGATTTTGGGGGTAAAGGTATGTATGGAAAGCATGTTCATGAGGCTGTTTACGCTTTCGCGAAAGCGCATAAAGGAAAAAAAACCTTTACAGGAATAACGATTCATAAGGTAACTCCTGAATATGATAAAGGTGCATATATCTTTCAGGAAAAAGTAGAAGTTACCCAAGAGGATACTCCTGAAACCATTGCTCAAAAAGTGCATCAATTAGAACATGAACACTTTCCTATAGTCATAGAAAAGTTGCTGAAGAGTCAATAATTTAAACATGAAAACTCCATCTTTATGGAGAATATAAATACATATGTCTAAGAAAAAAGAAAAGTTTTATGTGGTGTGGCAAGGTAAGAGACCAGGAATTTATCTTACTTGGAAAGATTGTAAAGCCATGATAGATGGATTTGCAGGAGCACAGTATAAATCTTTTCCAACATTTGCCGAAGCAAAAACCGCTTACAATAAAGACTATGCAGATGTAAAAGGAACTTCTAAAAAAAAGAAAGTCCTTACTCCAGAAGAAAAAGCAGCTTATGGTGAGCCAAATCTATATTCTATTGCAGTAGACGCTGCGAGTTCTGGAAATCCCGGTGTTATGGAGTATCGAGGTGTAGATACACAAACTGAAAAACAGCTTTTTCATCAAGGACCTTTTAAACAGGGAACAAATAATATTGGAGAATTTCTTGCTCTTGTACACGGACTGGCGTATTTAAAAAAAATAGGAAGTGATCGTATTATTTATTCAGATTCACGTATTGCTATCGGATGGGTTAAAAAGAAAGCCTGCAATACAAAACTGCAAGAAACTCCTAGAAATAAAGATGTATACAATCTCGTACGTCGTGCAGAACAATGGCTTAAAACAAATACATATACCACTACCATTGTAAAGTGGGAAACAAAAGCATGGGGAGAGATTCCTGCAGACTTTGGAAGAAAATAGCCATATTAACATTCTTAACATGTAATTTTTTTCTTTTTTCCGCTACTAAAGCCCCGCTATGAAGACATTTTTTTATCTAACTTTTTTTATGATACTACCTTTGAGTGTAACTACTCCTGGGCCATGGAAGCTTAAAAAAGCAAAAGATGCTATAGAGATATACACCCGAGCATATCCAGATAGTCCTTTTAAAGAATTTAAAGCGACATCGGTTTTAGATACTACATTTGAAGAGCTATTACAAGAGCTATATGATGCTCCAATGTATACACCTACTTGTGATTTTAATATTAGTTATCGCATAGCTAGTGAGAAAGAAAGCTCACGTTTTTTTTATTACAAACAAGAAATGCCATGGCCTTTAAAAGATAGGGATGTTGTTACAGAACTAAAACTAATAGAGTACACAGAAGATAGAGTATACTTATCTATAGAGACGGTGTCTGATGTTCTAGATATTCAAAATAATTGTTTACGTATTGAGAAACTTTCAGGGTTTTGGTTATTAGAGAAAGAAGAAGGAGGCATAAGAGCCACACAACAAATACATATGGATCCAGGAGGGAGGGTGCCTGCAATCATTGTAAACCCTCTTGTTGTAAAGGGACCTTTTAAAACATTTAAAGAGCTACATCGTAAATTAGATTCGCATAAAGAAATAGCTCAAAATTGAAGCAAGATTTCGTGTTTTTCTTTTTCTTTAAAACTATATCTTTGCAAAAAAATATAGATGAGTAAATTAGTTATTGTTGGTACATGTGCATTTGATGCTATTGAGACCCCTTTTGGTAAAACAGATAAAATACTAGGTGGTGCAGCCACATATATAGGTCTTGCAGCTTCTCAATTTAAAGTAGACTCATCTATTGTATCTATAGTAGGAGAAGATTTCCCAAAAGAATATATAGACCTATTAACAAATAGAAATATTAATCTAGAAGGTCTTGAAATTGTTAAAGGAGGAAAAACCTTTTTCTGGAGTGGTAAATATCATAATGATATGAACACTCGTGATACTCTTGTTACAGAATTAAATACACTTGCAGATTTTAACCCTCAAGTTCCAGCTTCCTATCAGGATGCAGAAATTGTAATGTTAGGTAATTTACAACCTACCGTACAATTAAGCGTGATAGAACAGATGAGCAATCCTAAGCTTGTTATTTTAGACACCAT
Organism: Dokdonia pacifica; assembly: GCF_900188275.1. Taxonomy (GTDB): domain Bacteria; phylum Bacteroidota; class Bacteroidia; order Flavobacteriales; family Flavobacteriaceae; genus Dokdonia; species Dokdonia pacifica. The sequence goes on along the minus strand of NZ_FZNY01000001.1, from coordinate 1,099,584 downwards.
GAATTTTTGGATGGATATTGCCCTAGATGAGCTTAAGACAACATTAAAAAAAGTAGATGTTATTACAATAAATGACGAAGAAGCTCGTCAATTAAGTGGAGAATATTCTTTAGTTACTGCAGCAAGAAAAATACATGAGATGGGCCCTCAGTATGTTGTTATTAAAAAAGGAGAGCATGGCGCATTACTTTTTCATAATGATGAAGTGTTTTTTGCACCTGCATTACCATTAGAAGAAGTATTTGATCCAACAGGAGCAGGAGATACATTTGCAGGGGGATTTGCTGGATTTTTAGCGCGTAGTGGAGATATTACCTTTGAAAACATGAAACAAGCCTTGATTTATGGATCTTGTCTAGCTTCATTTACCGTAGAAAAATTTGGAACAGAACGATTGGAAAACGTAACAACCGAAGAAATAAGAAAACGCTTGCAGCAGTTTAAACAACTAACGCAGTTTGAAATAGAACTTAATTAATATAAATGCGCTCCAAATTTGGGGCGCATTTGCTTTTACTATAAAGTACTTACTATGAGTGATGCAATAAAGCATGAATGTGGAATCGCCCTAATACGATTAAAAAAACCACTTACCTATTATAAAGAGAAGTATGGCACAGCATTTTATGGTGTAAATAAAATGTATTTAATGATGGAAAAACAGCATAACCGTGGTCAAGACGGTGCTGGGTTTGCAAGCATTAAATTAGATATGGCTCCTGGACAACGCTATATTTCTAGACAACGATCTACAGAGCAACAACCTATACAAGATATTTTTGCGCAGATTAATGGTCGTATCAATGAAGTTATGACAGCAAATCCAGATCGTAAAGATGATGTAGATTGGCAAAAAAGTAATGTGCCGTATTTAGGCGAAGTTCTTTTAGGTCATGTACGATATGGAACTTTTGGAAAAAACAGTGTAGAAAGTGTACACCCATTTTTACGCCAAAATAACTGGATGCATCGTAACTTGATTGTTGCAGGTAACTTTAATATGACCAATGTAAGTACGCTTTTTAATAAGCTTGTTTCATTGGGGCAACATCCTAAAGAACATGCAGATACAATTACTGTCATGGAGAAAATAGGACATTTTCTAGATGACGAAGTAGCAAAATTATACAAGAAATTAAAAAAAGAAGGATATAATAAACAACAGGCTTCTCCACAAATAGCAGAACGTCTAAAAGTTGAAAAAATCTTAAAAAGAGCTTCAAAAGACTGGGATGGTGGATATGCCATGGTAGGTCTTTTAGGACACGGAGATGCTTTTGTATTAAGAGATCCAGCAGGTATTCGTCCCGCTTATTATTATGAAGATGATGAGGTGGCTGTTGTAGCTAGTGAGCGTCCAGTAATTCAGACAGCATTTAATGTTCCTTTTGAAGAAGTAAAGGAATTAGATCCTGGAAAAGCTCTTATAGTAAAGAAAAATGGGGAATTAAGTATTAAAAGAGTTTTAGAACCGCTTACGCGAAAAGCGTGCTCTTTTGAACGCATTTATTTTTCTAGAGGAAGTGACGCCGAAATATATAAAGAGCGTAAATTACTAGGAAGGCTACTTATGCCAGAAGTACTAAAAAGTATCGATCATGATACTAAGAATACAGTATTTAGTTTTATTCCAAACACAGCCGAAACTTCTTTTTATGGACTAGTAGAAGCTGCCCAAGATGAACTCAATAAGCAGAAAGGACAAGAAATACTTGAAGCAAAAGGAACACTAGATCAAACAGGACTTGAGCGTATACTTTCGCGTAAGCTAAGAACTGAAAAGATTGCTATAAAAGATGCAAAACTTAGAACATTTATAACAGAAGATAGTAGTCGTGATGACCTCGTTGCTCACGTATATGACGTGACATATGGTGTTGTTAAGCCTGAAGATAAGCTTGTTATTATAGATGATAGTATTGTAAGAGGGACAACACTTAAGAAGAGTATCATTAAAATGATGGCACGTCTCAATCCTAAAAAAATCATTGTAGTTTCTTCTGCTCCGCAAATACGATATCCTGATTGTTACGGGATAGATATGGCAAAATTAGAAGACTTTATCGCGTTTAGAGCCGCAATAGCATTGCTTAAAGAAAAAGGAAATGACGCTATCATTTCTGAAGTATATGAGAAATGTAAGGCTCAGGTAGACCTTAAAGATAAAGAGGTGCAAAATTTTGTAAAAGAAATTTATGCCCCTTTTACAGATCAAGAAATTTCATCAAAAATCTCAGAATTATTGAGTGATGAAACTGTAAAGCCAGAAGTAGAAATTATTTATCAGACGGTAGAAAACCTTCATAAAGCATGTCCAAAAAATTTAGGAGATTGGTATTTTACGGGAGACTACCCTACTAATGGAGGGAATCGCGTCGTTAACCGTGCTTTTATAAATTATATGGAGGGAAATAGCGCTAGAGCCTATTAGTTTGATCTTAAGTAAATCACAAATCTTATATTTTTTGTGTATTTGGTCTAAAAATCGTGTATTTGGTCTAAAAGATATTGTATGGTTGCAAATCAATACTATATTAGCAGAGCCATAGCATAAGTAGGTTAAGTTCATGGTAGATTTGGGGCAAAAAAAGGTGGAACTTTCCGCCTTTTTTTATGCCCAAAAATTAAGTAAAGAATACTGTTTTAAAATAATCGTACTTCTATATTTTAATGGTTGCAAATTTTCTTTCTGCAAATTCAATTCAATTTATATACCTTTACACAAACAGTCTAATAAACCATGGGTCAACTCATTTTTTGGGCAACCGTTTCAATTTTCTTTTCATTTTTGTGCTCTATATTAGAAGCGGTATTGCTAAGTATATCTCCTACATTTATAAATATTAAAAAGGGGGAGGGTAAAACCTATGCCTCCGATCTTGAAGATTTAAAAAAAGATGTAGATAAACCTCTTATAGCTATATTAACCTTAAATACATTGGCACATACGGTAGGTGCAATGATGGTGGGTAATGTTGCAGCAGATTTATATCCTGATTTTACTATTATAGGAGTAAACTTTGTTGGATTAGTTTCTGGTATTATGACATTTCTTATACTAGTTGCATCAGAAATTATACCCAAAACAATAGGAGCTACCTATTGGAAACAACTAGCAAACTTTACTGCAAAAGCACTCAGGGTTCTTATTTTTCCGCTTAAATGGACAGGGGTTTTATGGTTATTACAACTTACCACAAAACTTGTAGGTGGCAAGGGACACCACGGAAGTGTTTTAAGTAGAGAAGATTTTACTGCAATGGCACAAATGGCTAGTGATGAAGGTGTATTTGAAGAATCAGAAAGTAAGATATTAACCAATTTACTTTCCTTCAAAGATGTGCTCACAAAAGATGTGATGACTCCTCGTACAGTGATGAAAACGGCAGCATCTAAAACGAGCATAAGTGATTTCTTTAAAGAAAATCAAGAATTACGTTTTTCTAGAATTCCAGTGTATGATAAAAATATAGATCATATCACAGGGATTGTTTTAAAAAGTGAAGTATATAGAGAAATGGCACTTGATAATCACACAAAAACATTAGATGATATACAACGTCCTATAATGATTACCAATCGCAATCTTCCCATTCCTGAGCTTTTTGAAGAATTAATATCTTCAAAAAACCATATTGCATTGGTAGTTGATGAATACGGAACCACAAGTGGTTTAGTAACCATGGAAGATGTTATAGAAACATTATTAGGTCTTGAAATCATGGATGAGAGTGATCGTGTTGCAGATTTACAAACATTAGCTAGAAAAAATTGGGAAAAAAGAGCAAAAGAACTTGGGCTTTTGGATGAAAATAAGGAATCAGATGAGTAAAATAGGATGTATAGTACTTTGTTTTTTTACCACATTTACTTACGCACAAAAAGACAATGCAAAAGATGCCTTCCTTGAAAAATGGAATAATTCTAAAAACTATTTAATCGCTATTGCAGAGGCAATGCCAGAAGATAAATATACATACGCTCCTACAGAAAGAGAAATGAATTTTGGTGAGCAATTATTACATATGAGGGGTAATATGCTTTGGTTGGGCAATACTTATTTTTCTTCTAAAGGATTTGATAGAAAAACACTTTCTCAAAACATACCAGAAGGAAAACAAGCCATTATTAATGCATTAAAAAAGTCTTTTGATGAAGTATATGAGTTTGTTCAACAAACTCCAGAAGAAGAGTTAAAAGAAACGGTAAACTTTTTTGCAGGACCTAAATCTAAACTCCAAATTTTAAATCTTTTACAAGATCATCTTACACATCATAGAGGGCAAATAATAGTATATCTTAATTTAAATACAATTGTTCCTCCAGATTATAGCGGATGGTAGCAACTATCGAGACTTTGCAAATGCTTTATTAAGGTTTCTCAAAATGGTAGTTAAAAACTGTGAGATATCATAAGGTTTTAGAATGATGTCATTCATGCCTGAATTCATAATCGTAGCACGCATTTCATCCAGTTCTACAGCTGTAAGTGCTACGATAGGCACTTCAGTATTAAATTTTCTAATTTCTTTTGTTGCCTCTACACCATCTACTTTAGGCATGTGGATATCCATAAGAATGAGATCATAAGTATTTTCTTTTACTAGAGCAATTGCTTGTTCACCATCATCGGCAAGAGAACATTTAAATTGACGTTTTTCAAGAATCTTTTGAGTAATTTTTTGATTAATTCGATTATCATCTACTACTAAAATATGAACATTTTCAAACACATGAATAGCAGTTCCTTCATTTTCAAGGTTCTTTCTTGCTTCGCTCTCATCAGATATATTTGCTTCGAGATCAATAGTAAAAGTAAATATAGACCCTTTACCCATTTCACTTTTTAATATAACTTCACTTTCATATAAAGCCAATAGTTTTTTTACAATTGGTAACCCAAGTCCTGTACCTTGATAATTATAGTTTCGATTTTCTACTTGAGAGAACTCTTCAAAAATTGTTTTTTGTTTACTAACAGGAATCCCTATTCCATCATCTTTTATTGTAAACTGTGTTTTATATAATCCTGTTTTTGTTTTTTCTAAAAGATCAATAGATACCCAGATATTTCCATTTTCATTAAACTTTATAGCATTTCCTATTAAGTTCATCAGAATTTGAGAAAGTCTTACATAGTCTCCTATCTGTTTATCTGGAATGTTTTCATCTATATGTAAGTGTATTTTGTTGTTATTTTGTTCTAAACTAAACTCAAAAGAACGTGTAATGCTCTTTGCAAGACTAGATAGTCGGTAAGATGTCTTTTCTAGAGTAATACCATCGGCATCCATTTTATTTAAAAGAAGCACATCATTTATAAGCGCCATTAAATAATCTGCTGAAAATTTTAAAGATTTAAGATCTTCTTTGTTTTTTGAAGTTTCGTCTTCCAATAAAATAGAAGTAAGTCCAATAACCCCATAGAGTGGGGTGCGTAATTCATGACTTACAGTAGAAAAAAATTGTGTTTTGAGTTGTGATAATCGCTCTGCATTATCTTTTGCAACCATTAATTGATTGTTCTTCTCATGAAGGCGTTTAATGTATTTTTTTCGAGACTTAAAAGCAAAAAAGATAGCAATGAGTGCAATTAATAGAATAGTAGAAGCGATAATAAATATATTTCTAAGATCTCTAGATTTTTCAATAAGCTTATCGTTGATGATTTGCTCATTTCTAGCAGAAGCTATCGTTCGTTCATATTCCTTAATATTAAATCGAGTTTTTGCAGCTTGGACTTCCCTCAATTTATCTTGCTCATATTTTTTATCATCTAGTTCTTTTGCTTTTTTTAGTAACTGATATGCTTTTTCATAATTCCCTTGCATTTCAGAAAGTTCCCCATAGTATTTATAAAACTCTAAAGCGACAGAAGGATACTTTTCTGTTTTGAGAATTACTTCTACTTCTTTAAATACTTCTCCTGCTAAAGCATAATTACCCTTTTGGGTGTGATATCTTCCTAGTAAGGTTTTCGTTTCTGCAACCTCTACAGGGTATATTGTATCTTTTTGATAGAGTTTTTCTACTTGAAGTAAATAAGGAAGTGCTTCATTAGCTTTATTCTCGTCTAGATATGTCCAAGCTATATTAAGAAGAGGAGGGATATTTTCAAATTCATTGCCCTCAGTATTTAATTCAATACTTTTTTTATAATAATCGATTCCTTTCTGATAGTTCTTTTTTCCATCAGACTCTACATTTCCTAAACTTAAATAAGCCCATGAAAGCAATGAATCCTGCTTGGTTTCTTTTACAATTTTAAGAGCTTTTTCGTGATTTAATCTAGCCTGAATGGTATCCTTCATTTCGCTATTAATACTCCCCATGAGATCATAGCCCATAAAAACATAGTACGGATTTTGTTGTTTTTCACCCTCAGCTATAATTTGTGTAGCAATTTCAATAGCATTCTTGTATTCAAGATTATCTATGCTGTTATATACTAAAAAGCTTAAGCTGTATATACTGTCTTGAGAAATTTCAGATATTGATTTCTCTTGCGCAAATGTATGATTTGCGCATAAGCAAAAAAGGATGATATAGCATAGGTTACACTTCATCTACGGGGATTATGAGGCTAAACAAAATTACTCAAAAAAAGAATAACAAACTTTTTACAAAATCCATACCTTTATGTATGCACAAAATATATATAAAAAGCCCAATGGGAGATTTAGAAATTGAGGGCGATGATCAAGGGATTATGGCAATCACTTTTTTAGATAAAGAGGTGGCTCCATCTACAGTGATACCAGAGAGTTTGAAAGATGCTGTACAACAACTTGATGAATATTTTGCTAAAAAAAGAACTGTTTTTGACTTAAAACTGAATGCCCAAGGCACAGAATTTCAAACAAAAGTTTGGCGTACATTACAAACGATTCCCTTTGGAAAGACAGCGTCATATTTAGATATGGCAAAAACACTTGGAGACCCTAAAGTTATTCGTGCTGCTGCAAGTGCAAATGGTAAAAATCCTATTTCTATTGTCATTCCTTGTCATCGAGTTATTGGAAGTGATGGATCTCTTACAGGATACGCAGGGGGATTACATCGTAAAAAATGGCTACTAGAACACGAAAGTCCCGTAAAACAGGTTTCACTTTTTTAATAATACATCATTTTAAATGACATTTTAGTGTTATGAAGTTTATAAAGAAATTTTTAAAAGGATTCATTAGTATCATCCTTCTTTTAGTTGTGATTGCATATATAACAGATTATGAATACATCCTAAAAGGAGTACGAGTTGTATATATGACAGGGCATGTAACTGCTTATATAGATGATTATCCTCATTTTGAAAATGAAGAAATAATAAACAGCACTCCACAACCTTGGCCATTACACCAATCATATAATACTGTTAAAGCAACGACAGCACTACAAGAAACAAATAAAGAGCTAGGAACTATAGCATTTTTGATTATAAAAAATGATAGTATTTGGTATGAAGATTATAAAAATGATGAAGAAATAACATACGGGCCTACTTCAAAAACAAATTCTTTCTCTATGGCAAAAAGCATAACAAGTGCTTTATTAGGAAAAGCAATTGAAGACGGTTACATTAAAAGTTTGGATCAACCATTAGGAGACTTTTTTGAACAATACCGAGGAACTAAAACTACTGTTGGAGACCTGTCTTCTATGTCATCAGGACTAGATTGGGAAGAAAGCTATACAAGCCCTTTTAGTGTAACGGCAAGAGCTTATTATGATGATGATTTAGCAGAAACCATACTGAATCAAAAAGTAGTAGAAACACCAGGAGAGTCTTTCAAATACTTAAGTGGTAATACTCAGTTATTAGGGATGGTATTAGAGAAAGCAACAGGTAAAAAATTAGCCTCATATCTCTCGGAAAGTTTTTGGAAACCCTTAGGTATGGAACAATCAGCATTATGGCAAGTAGACGATACTGAAAACAGACTCGTAAAAACATACTGTTGTATAGCAAGTAATGCTAGAGATTTTGCAAAATTTGGAAAACTCTATAAGGATCATGGAAAGTGGAATGGAAAACAACTACTAGATTCCACCTTTGTTGCGAAGTCAACCCATCCTAGGTTTTCAAGAGATGATATGTATGGTTACGGGTTTTGGCTTAGTAATCACAAAAACAAACAAATATTTGTAATGCGAGGTATTTTGGGACAATATGTAATTACTATTCCAGAAGACAACCTTATTATTGTTAGGCTAGGCCATAAAAGAGGAAATTTTATGCCTAACGCCTCTTTTACAGAAGACTTCTTCATCTATATTGATGAAGCCTATGCGATGCTTGAAAACTCTTAAAAAGATGTTATTTAACGTAATCTTTAGATTCATAAGTTTAATACCTTATAGTTTTAAAGCACTAATTAACATCCACCATGAGAATAACTATATTTTATTTCGCAATATTTATTGCCAGTATTGTTTCTGCACAACAAACTCCAACGCTTAATTTAGATTTTGAACAAATCTCTGAAAATAAACCATCACAATGGAACAGTTTTGGAGGAGATGATTACAAAGTAAATATTGATTCTACGGTTGTAAAACAAGGTAACTATTCAGCCTCTATAGAAAGTATAAAAAAAGGAAAAGACTTTAGTGCTTGGGGATTTACGATTCCAGCAACTTTTGGAGGAAAAAAAATAAAGCTTACAGGGTATGTAAAGACAGAAAATGTATCTGATGGATATGGTGGTTTATGGATGCGTATTGATCCCCAAGTTGGTTTTGACAATATGAACAATAGAGGGATTAAAGGATCTACAGATTGGAAGAAATATGAAATAGAACTTGATTTAAAACCTAATGAAGCTACAAATATAGTAGTAGGAGGAATTCTTGTTGGAAAAGGAAAAATATGGATAGATGATTTGGAGGTAACCGTAGATGGCAAATCTCTTGATAAGGCACCTCCTAAAAAGCTATCTGGAGCTCAAAAAGACACTGCTTTTGATGAAGGGTCTCAGTTTTCTATATCCAAACCTACAACACAACAACTTAAAAATCTTACAGTATTAGGAAAGGTTTGGGGTTTTCTTAAGTACCATCACCCAGCAGTCGCTATAGGAGATATTAATTGGGACTATGAATTATTTAGGGTTATGGAAGATATCGCTTTCGCGAAAGCGGACTCAGAAAGAGACCAACGTATCCTCAAATGGATAGATAGTTATGGTACTATTCCTAAGTGTAAAAAATGTAAAGAAACAGATGATGAAGCGTATTTAAAGCCAGATAATGCATGGATGGCATCAAATGGTATTTCTGAAGCTTTACAAGAACGACTTCAATATATTTATATAAATAGATATCAAGGGAAACATTATTATATAGATAAAACGCCGCGTGTTGGTAATCCTGTATTTTCTAATGAGAATACATACGCATCTATGAAATATCCCGATACGGGTTTTCGATTATTATCACTTTATAGATATTGGAATATGATACATTATTATTTTCCTTATAAAGATGTGATGGATAAAGATTGGAATGCTGTTTTAGGAGAATATATTCCTCAATTTATAAACGCAAAAAATGAATTAGAGTATGAAATTGCTGCACTTCAACTTATAGGAGATATCAAAGATACGCATGCTAATTTATGGGGAGGAGATGATCAATGGGAAGCTACAAAAGGAAGTAAATTCCCTCCTGTACATATTCAATTTATAGAAAACAAATTAGTTGTTGTAGATTTTTATAATCCAGAAATGAAATCTTCTCTTGATTTAGAATTAGGGGATGCTATTATAGCAATAAAAGGAGTTCCTGCTTCAAAAATAATAGAAGAGAAAATTCCGTATTATCCTGCATCCAATCATGAGGCAAGAATGAGGGATATTTCATCAGAGATACTTAAGGGAGATGGAGAATCTCTTGATCTAACTGTTTTGAGAGATGGAAAAGAAATTAAAATAAAGATGCCATTGTACGAAAGGAAGGAATTGGATATTTACGGCTGGTATAGAGAGCCTGAAGATGGTGTAAAAAGCTATAAAATGCTCCCGGATAATATCGGGTATATTACATTAGCAAACATTACACGAGAAGATCCAAAATCTATCTCAAAAGAGTTTCTTAATTGTAAAGGAATCATCATTGATATTAGAAACTATCCTTCTGCATTTATGCCTTTTGCACTAGGTCAATTTATTGCTCCAAGAGGAACAGAGTTTGTGAAATTTACACGACCTAATCTTAAAAACCCAGGTGAGTTTGTTATGGGCTCCCCTTTAATGATAGGCGCAGGCAACATAGCAAAAGACAAATTCAAAGGGAAAGTAGTAGTTTTAGTAAATGAACTGAGTCAAAGTCAAGCAGAATATACAGCTATGGCATTTAGAGCAGCTCCTAATAGTACGATTATAGGTAGTACAACTGCTGGCGCAGATGGGAATGTGTCTAGTATTTTATTGCCTGGAGGTTTACGAACTATGATTTCTGGAATAGGTGTATTTTATCCAGATGGTTCTCCTACCCAACGGGTGGGTATCGTTCCAGATATTGAAGTAAAACCAACGATAAAAGGAATCAAAGAAGGAAGAGATGAACTCATAGAAAAAGCAATTGAGATCATAGGAAGCTAGTATATAAAAAACACTTTCTTACATTAGAGCTTTAAACAAAGCTATGATCTCAAAGTTAACATTAGAACACATCCTTTTTTTAGATATCGAAACAGTGCCACAAGCCAAGAGTTTTGACACGTTAGATGAGACTACTAAAACATTATATGCAGATAAAACAAAATACCTTCGTAAAGAAGAATATACCCCCGAAGAATACTATGAAAGAGCTGGTATCTGGGCAGAATTTGGAAAAATAGTATGTATATCTGTTGGTTATTTTAAAACAACAGGAGACAATAGATCATTTAGAACTACATCTTTTTATGGAGATGAACGAACACTTCTTATAGAGTTTAAAAATCTTTTAGAAACACATTTTAATAGATCACATCACATACTATGCGCTCATAACGGGAAGGAGTTTGATTTTCCATATATCGCAAGACGTATGATTATATTAGGTGTAGAGTTACCGTATAAGCTTAACCTATTTGGCAAAAAACCATGGGAAGTGCCACATTTAGACACATTAGATTTGTGGAAGTTTGGAGATTATAAACACTATACATCTCTCAAATTACTTACGCATATTTTAGGAATTCCTTCTCCAAAAGATGATATGGATGGAAGTGAGGTGCGAAGTGTATATTATGAGGAAGGTGATATAGATAGGATTCTTATTTATTGTGAAAAAGATACACTAGCAGTTGCTCAAATCTTACTTAGATTGCGCAATGAAAAATTGCTAGAACCGCATGAAGTGATCTCAGTATAAATATTTTAAAAGTATAGATAAAACAAAAACCCCAGTCAATGACTGGGGTTTTTTTCATAATTGAATGGTTAGTGTCAAAAAATACTTCTATTTTTTGATGAACCTTTTTATCATTTTGCTGCCTTCTACTTCTATTTCTAGAACATATATTCCAGCATCAAGTTTAGATACATCTACTGTTTCTGTAAATGCTCCCTTACGTACAACTTGCCCTAGCATATTGTATATCGTAAGGTTTTGTGCTTCAGCACCAATTACACTTACATTAAGTTCTCCTCTAGTTACCGGGTTAGGGAAGATAGAGAAATCAAATGCTGGGTTTTCAGATAATTCATTTCCAGCAGGAGTTGTTGGTCCAAAATTAGCAGAACTACTCACATTTACTAGATAATCTTCTACTTCTCCGAAGTTAAAGCTTTCACAAGAAGTTGGTGCTGCGTTGTACTTCATAGATACACGCATACGGGTAAGCCCTTGAGCTGCTCCAGACGGTACTGTAATGGTACCAGAGATAGAAGTTGCTTGAGTAGGTGATTGCGAGAATGCTGTTTCTCCTGCATCTGCAAAATCTCCATCTCTATTCCAATCTATAAATACGGCATATGCTTCATTATAAACAGTACCTGTCCACGTAGGAGTAATAGTAATAGACGCACTACCACTTAAGTCTGTAGATAAGTTTGTAAAGTCTTGATATCCTCCAGCACCTGCTCCAGATGAATTATCAATACTTCCTATCTGTACTCTAGAGATAAACTCTTCACTATTATTTTGTCCATTAGATGCACAATATCCAGATGGTGGGTTAGGATCATTTCCGTTACCAGCGACTACTCTTGTGTTGTCAATAGCGACATCAGATTGCCATGTACCCCCAGTGATACGGTTAAATCTTAATTGCACAGATCCTCCTAAGTAAGCAGCGAGATCAATAGTTACATTATTCCACTGGTTACCTTGGTTTCCTGTTTGATTCCAGATACTAGTCCAAGTAGCACCGTCATCCGTACTTGCTTCAAGGTCTACACGTCCTGCATCAGTAGATCCAAACATGTGGTAGTCAAATATGAAAGAAGCTTCAGTTTGTGCACTTAAGTCAAAACAAGGCGAGTTTAAGATAGCTCTTTTGTTCGGGAATCCAGTTCCGTTTCCAGATGCTTCTACATACATATAGAAAGATCCATCAGATCCTGAAGATGGTCCTGTATTGTTAGAAGGAGTTCCTCCAGAGTCACGTGTCCAGTTCAGGTCGTCTCCTCCTGCTTGAGTCCATAATCCTAAGTTAGCTTCAAAGCTTTCGCCGTAAGGCAATGTATCCACACCACCAGAACATCCGCCAGTTGGAGGAGGAGTTGTGCTAGTAGTTGCAGAAACGGTATTACTATTAGCCGATACATTTCCAGCAGCATCTTTAGCTCTTACAGAGAATTGGTAAGTTGTTCCTTCTGCAAGTCCAGTTACGTTCGCTGTTGTTCCTGTAACTTCTCCTAGATTAGAGCTTCCTTGGAATACATCATAAGCAGTTACCCCTACATTATCAGTAGACGCTGTCCATGATAGTGCTACCGAGCTAGTAGTTACTCCAGTTACAGCAAGATTTGTTGGCACTGTTGGCGCTTGTGTATCTCCTGCTTGTGCACCTTCAACACTGAATCCATCAATAGCGATATCTCCTTGCCAAGAAGCGGCACTTGTACCACGGAATCTTAGTTGTACAGTACCTGAGTAAGCAGCAAGGCTCACATTTTGATCAATCCAAGCAGCCCCTTGATCACCCGATTGCGACCATATTTCTGTCCAAGTTTGTGATCCATCTTCTCTTGCTTCTAGTCTTACGGTTCCTACAGCATTTCCTGTCATTTGATAACTGAAAGAAGCAGAAGGAGCGTTTACGCCTGTAAGGTTGAAACATGGAGAGTTAAGGATTGCCGTTTTATTAGGGAATCCAGCACCGTCACCCGATACTTCCATATAGATATAGAAAGTTCCTTCGTTAGCTGCAGAAGGTCCCGTACTGTTAGAAGGAGTTCCTCCAGAGTTTATAGTCCAATCTATATCATCACTTGTATCCTGAGACCAAGCACCTAATGTGTTTTCAAACCCTTCATTATATGGGAAACTAGAAACAGTAGAATTACAAGTTGCAGGTGGTGGTGGTCCAGCACATCCGCTTGTAAATGATATTACCTGATCAGTATTTGTGTTAGTTCCTCCATTTGAATTTTCAACAGCATCTACACCTACACCTCTTCTAGCAAAAGCATCCCATATTAAACAATTATACTGACCTCCATAAAGATCTTGATCTGCTTGAAGAATTCCATCACGTCCAGATACATATCCTGGATTATTAGCTGTGTTTTTAAGACCTTCAGTAACAAGTGCCATTGCAATATTATTACCTCCTGTTCCTGTATATTGATTTGCATCATATCCTTCAAGATCAATAAGATCCCAAGTCATATCCCATAAGATAGTAGCAAAACCATATCCTACACCATGTGGAACAGCAAGACCTCCTATATCTCCATAATCAGTACCATTTACTGCTAAATCTGTAGAATATCTTGTTGGACGAATTCCCGCTCCTGTAGTAGGTTGTCCTATGGCATAGGTTCCTACGCCTCTTGCTGTGTTTCTATCATCTCCAGGGCGAATTGTCATTACTAATCCAAACCAATCAGACCATCCTTCTCCCATTTGCTCAGAGCCTCCTAATGCATTTGTTCCAGGACCTCCTACAAGACGTGTAGAAATACCATGACCATACTCATGAGCAATAATCACATTATCTAAATCTCCATCTCTAGTTGGGTTTGTAAATAAGAACATTTGCATTCTAGGGTTCGATCCATCTGGCGGAGTCGCAAAGTTTGCATTGTTTGTTCCACTACCATCTTGAGCATCTGCATTTACAGAATCACTACCAGCTCCTCCGTTTCCATAATTGTTTTCTTGGAAATTTCCTGAAGCTTCATTAAAACCATATTGGTACCATACATCATGCATGATATTATTCCAATAGAATAAGTTTGTTGTTGCTGCTGGTAAGAAAGTAGATGGTGCATTATTAAGATTTAATGGGAAATCAAAATTAAGAGAGCTTCCTCCATTTGGTCTCGATCCTGTTCCATTATTTCCATTTGTATCATCTTGAGCTGTAACATTGTTACCTACAGTTGTTGTAAATTCTGCTCCTGCGCTTCCATTTGTATCATGCCATCCAAAAGGTGATGCTGTAGCATTTGCAGGATCTGAAACTAATACACGGTTTCCGTGATTAGGGCTTTCAATTCCTAATGGGTATACATTGTAAGTACCACCGCCAACTAAAGCAGCATCTACTGCAGTCATGCTATAAGCAACAGGTCCCATTTCTATGCTTTCTTCTGCAACAGTAGCATCGTGACCATGATTTGAATGATCTGGTGTTCCAAAACTACAAGAAATTACCCAGTCTTCAGTTCTTAAAATAGTTCCCGAAGTAGCATCCACATTTACACTCCACCAATGTTCCCCATCAAGTGGATAAATAGATACTTTCCATGTTAAATGTAAAGTGCTGTCTTGATATAAGTATACTTTTTCAACACTAATAGGTTCAATACTTATTCCCGAATTTTCGTATACAAATACATCTTTCGATTTTTGGGTTGAATTTAAATTTGAAGGTGTTGAAATTTGATGTGCATTAACAACAGACATAATCGCACTCTCTGGTGTTAATGAAGCTTGGGTAACACTCGCTTTTGCTCCTAAGTCACTAATAAATTGATTAATTTCCCAAGTTACTTCACCGTTTTTAACAGTTAACTTATAAGTACCATTTTGAATAGGTACTCCTTGAAACATCTGTTGCACATATACGTGTTGTATTTGTGGGTTTAAAGAAGGGACAATATCTGTAACTCTCCATTCAGATACATCCTGAGATGAAAACCCGGTTTCGGATTTTTCTGTGTGTTTTCCAAAATAATTCTGGACAATGCCATCCATATTTTGTGCAAACGCAGTTGATCCTAACAGAAAAGCTGTTAAGAAAAATGTGTACATTTTTTTCATAATCGTTATTAATTTGTTTGTTAATTAGGAACTTGTTTGTAAAAAACTCAAGATTTTTGATAAAAAACGCAATAATTTTGAAATAAATGAAATTTAATCGATGAAACGCACAGTTTTTTTTTAAGATTTCTTTAAGATTTAATTTTTTAGCAAAAACGTTAAACAAAAACCTACCAAATCGATAGACTTTACGTAAAATGGAATTATGAAATAAAAAACCCGATATCATATATTGATATCGGGTTTTGAATATTAACTTTTTGAATATTCAGATAGAATTATTTTTTAATAAATCGCTTCGTATGTGTTTCATTTTCTATAGCGACTTCTATAATATATAGACCAGATTTAAGTCTAGATACATCTAATGTGTTATTAAATGATCCAGAACTAACAATTTGCCCTAGCATATTATAAATAGTATAACGTTCCGCTTCAGCACCAGTTACCTGTACATTCAGTTGACCTCTAGTTACTGGATTAGGCGATACTGTAAAATCAAAAGAAGAAATTGTAGTACCGTCATTATCTAACGTATTAGGATCTGAAAAAGTAGTGTTAGCTGAATTAGTGCTCACATTTACTAGATAATCTTCTACTTCTCCGAAGTTAAAGCTTTCACAAGAAGTTGGTGCTGCGTTGTACTTCATAGATACACGCATACGGGTAAGTCCTTGAGCTGCTCCAGACGGCACTGTAATGGTACCAGAGATAGAAGTTGCTTGAGTAGGTGATTGCGAGAATGCTGTTTCTCCTGCATCTGCAAAATCTCCATCTCTATTCCAATCTATAAATACGGCATATGCTTCATTATAAACAGTACCTGTCCATGTAGGAGTAATAGTAATAGATGCACTACCACTTAAGTTTGTAGATAAGTTTGTAAAGTCTTGATATCCTCCAGCACCTGCTCCAGATGAATTATCAATACTTCCTATCTGTACTCTAGAAATATACTCATCATTTGTATTTTGTCCATTAGATGCACAATATCCAGATGGTGGGTTAGGATCATTTCCGTTACCAGCGACTACTCTTGTGTTGTCAATAGCGACATCAGATTGCCATGTACCCCCAGTGATACGGTTAAATCTTAATTGCACAGATCCTCCTAAGTAAGCAGCGAGATCAATAGTTACATTATTCCACTGGTTACCTTGGTTTCCTGTTTGATTCCAGATACTAGTCCAAGTAGCACCGTCATCCGTACTTGCTTCAAGGTCTACACGTCCTGCATCAGTAGATCCAAACATGTGGTAGTCAAATATGAAAGAAGCTTCAGTTTGTGCACTTAAGTCAAAACAAGGCGAGTTTAAGATAGCTCTTTTGTTCGGGAATCCAGTTCCGTTTCCAGATGCTTCTACATACATATAGAAAGATCCATCAGATCCTGAAGATGGTCCTGTATTGTTAGAAGGAGTTCCTCCAGAGTCACGTGTCCAGTTCAGGTCGTCTCCTCCTGCTTGAGTCCATAATCCTAAGTTAGCTTCAAAGCTTTCGCCGTAAGGCAATGTATCCACACCACCAGAACATCCGCCAGTTGGAGGAGGAGTTGTGCTAGTAGTTGCAGAAACGGTATTACTATTAGCCGATACATTTCCAGCAGCATCTTTAGCTCTTACAGAGAATTGGTAAGTTGTTCCTTCTGCAAGTCCAGTTACGTTCGCTGTTGTTCCTGTAACTTCTCCTAGATTAGAGCTTCCTTGGAATACATCATAAGCAGTTACCCCTACATTATCAGTAGACGCTGTCCATGATAGTGCTACCGAGCTAGTAGTTACTCCAGTTACAGCAAGATTTGTTGGCACTGTTGGCGCTTGTGTATCTCCTGCTTGTGCACCTTCAACACTGAATCCATCAATAGCGATATCTCCTTGCCAAGAAGCGGCACTTGTACCACGGAATCTTAGTTGTACAGTACCTGAGTAAGCAGCAAGGCTCACATTTTGATCAATCCAAGCAGCTCCTTGATCACCTGATTGCGACCATATTTCTGTCCAAGTTTGTGATCCATCTTCTCTTGCTTCTAGTCTTACAGTTCCTACAGCATTACCAGTCATTTGATAACTGAAAGATGCAGAAGGAGCGTTTACGCCTGTAAGGTTGAAACATGGAGAGTTAAGGATTGCCGTTTTATTAGGGAATCCAGCACCGTCACCCGATACTTCCATATAGATATAGAAAGTTCCTTCGTTAGCTGCAGAAGGTCCTGTACTATTAGAAGGAGTTCCTCCAGAGTTTATAGTCCAATCTATATCATCACTTGTATCCTGAGACCAAGCACCTAATGTGTTTTCAAACCCTTCATTATATGGGAAACTAGAAACAGTTGTACTACATGTAATAGGTGGAGGAGGTGTTGCTGTTCCATTTCCAGTTACAATTAAAGTAAAAGCTTGATTTCCTCCAGAAAGAGAGCCTTTATGTGTTACTGTAATAGTATATGTTCCTGTTGCATTATCTATATCTACACGCTCATAAGGATCTACAGTATTGTCACCTTTTCCATTTGTTGTAATTCCAGTAAGTCTCCAAGGTGTAGATGTAGTTCCGTTTTTAGTAACACGTATATCAAGGTCATTTACTAATCTAGAAGTTGAAGAATTAGTAGCTGTAGTTGCAGTTCCTGGAAGGTCTGTCCATGATATAGAAGCCAAAAGTGGTCCTCCATTAGCATCTACTTGTACTTGGTATGAACCTCCGTTTGCAAGAGATAATTCACTTACAATAGATGATGTTCCATTTCCAGAAATTGTTTCTGCTGCTTTTTTGGCATTTAATAATCCCCATCCGTAAACAGCATCTGGTCCATTTGGCCCTGCATCATCTGCAGTATGTAATGCTAATCCTTTAATTGTTGAAGCTCTAGCAAAGGAACCATTTACATTATTATAATGCTCTTGAAGTAATAATAAAGATCCTGCTACATTTGGAGAAGCCATTGATGTTCCTGTAATAGAATTGTAAGCAGTATCACTATTTTGATATGTTGAATAAACCCCCGTACCGTTTCCAGTAATATCAGGTTTAATTCTATAATCATCTGTAGGTCCTTCACTACTACTACTATTAATAGAAACACTTACTAAAGTACCATCTGCTGCAATATTTGCGTCTTGTGCATTTGCAACAACAAGATTGTTTTTTGAAGTAGAATGTCCTGTTAGTTTATCATAAGATGAGTTTCCATCTAAAGGAGCTCCATTATAGCCATTTTGATTTCCATCATTACCAGCGGCAACTACCATAAGATAGTTTGGTGCATTATACATTACTTCATCCCAATTACGAGACTCATCAATATAAGCTCCAAAATATTGATCAGGAACAAGATCACCTCTAAAGCCATAAGAATGGTTAGATATGAGCATTCCATTTGCTGCAGCAGTAGTAGCTTCTGCTATATCGTTATTCCACATATATCCATCTACTTTTGTATAAGGAGCCATTCCTTTAGCATCGGGTTGTACACCAGATGCCATAATAGTTCCAGATACGTGTGCAGCATGAAAGTTTAATTGTGTCCCTCCTTCAGAAGCAAGATCTCTAATTGTTAGGCGATTTGTTCCTCCAGGACCATCATATTCTTGATGCGTTACACGACCATGACCTCCATCCCAAACGTGGGCAGTCATATTTTGTCCCATTAGATTAAGCCCTAAAGACCCTCCTGTATTTAAATGATTAGTACGTGTAGATCTCGCAGCATCTACATTAAATGTACGGTAGTAAATAGGAGTACCATCTGGTAAAATGCGTTGCAATTCTGCAAATCCACCATCATCTAGAGTTATTTTTAGTGCCAATCCTCGTTGTGCAGCTTGTTGCTTTGCTAGCTGTTTTTGTTGTTGATTGATTTGGGAGAATTTTTGTTCTAATTGTACGAGTCTAGATTGATCGTAATCTTTTGTGATTTCTTGAATCTGAGCGGGAGTTTGTCCAAAGACATGCATGGATCCAAAAAGCACTGCTAAAAGGAAAAATCCTTTTAAGTACTGTTTTTTCATGATTTGTTTAATTTTGGTTAGTGTTTTTATGTTAATTCTTAAGAAAGAGTTAAACATTTTCGCAAAAAAAAGGAATTATTGACAACTGCTAAAATTTTTTCGATGAAATACACATATTTTTAGAAAAATCTTTAAAAAAAGAAAGAAATAAAATGGTTTCTTTAAAAGAATAGCAATAATTGTTTGTTTTTTTTGAGAAAAATGCGAAAATCAGTAGTAGGATTATGCATTTACGATAAACAAAAAACCCGATACAAATTGCATCGGGTTTTTTTACACTAGTTTAAAAAGTGTGTTCAAGTAGTATTACTTTTTAACAAATCGCTTGGTGTGCGCTTCACTACCTGTAGCAACTTCAATAATATACATCCCAGCTTTAAGTCCAGAAACATCTAATGTGTTATTAAATGATCCTGATTTTACAATTTGACCTAGCATATTATAGATTGTGTACTTCTCTACATCTGCTCCTACAACTTGAATAGAAAGTTGTCCTCTAGTTACTGGATTAGGGAATACAGTAAAGTCAAATGATTCTTCAATTGATATATTTTCTTCTGTTGTTGAAGAAGTCAAAATACTTTCTTCATTAGAATTTGTTACGTTCGTAGCACTTGAATCAAGAGAAATATTATCAATAGCGACATCAGATTGCCAAGTTCCTCCAGTGATACGATTAAATCTAAGTTGGATTCCTATACCTGCATATGAAGATAAATCTAGCGATACAGTATTCCATTGATTACCTTGATTTCCAGTTTGTGTCCATATAGCTGTCCAATTAGCACCATCATCATCACTAATTTCTAAGGCAATACTTCCTCCATTAGAAGATCCATACATATGATAATCAAAAGAGAAATTGATTACAGAAGATCCTGTTAAGTCAAGACACGGAGAGTTAATAATTGCTTGTTTATTTGGAAATCCAGTTCCGTTACCTGATGCTTCTACATACATATAGTAAGCACCTTCAGATGCGCTTGATGGACCTGTACTTCTTGAAGGTGTTCCATTTGCATCTCTAGTCCAATTAATATCATCATTGGTAGATTGCGTCCATAAACCAATACTTGTTTCAAATCCTTCAGAGTAAGGAATTGCTTCTCCTCCTACACATCCAGTAGGTATACCACCAGCTGTAGTTATAGTAAGTGTGTTACTTAATGTAGAAGCATTAGCTGCTGCATCTTTTGCACGAACTTGAAAATCATAAGTAGTGTCAAGAACAAGACCTTGTATTTGTGATGTTGTTCCAACAACAGTTGTAGAAATTAACCCATCTACATATACATCATATTCAGTTACACCAACGTTATCTGTAGAAGCATCCCAAGACAAATCAACTGTAGTCTCTGTTATATTTGATGCTATCAAATTAATAGGTGTAGAAGGTGCTACTGTATCTGCAAATGCTCCTTCAGCAATTCTTAGGTCATCTATAGCAATATCACCTTGCCAAGAGTTTCCTGACGTTCCATTAAATCTCAATGTAAGAGTACCTCCTGTATAAGCATCTAAGTTTACGATAGCATTTTGCCAGCTCGCTCCTTGATCTCCAGATTTAGACCATACTTCTGTCCATGAGATACCGCTATTAGTACTTGCTTCTAAACGAATAGTACCTACTGCATTTCCTGTCATTTGATATTGGAAAGTAGCATGTGCTTCTGTCATTCCCGTAAAATCAAAACAAGGAGAGTTTAAGTTAGCTACTTTTGCAGGATTGTTAGGATTTGAAGTCTCCATATATATATAATGAGACCCTTCTACAGCTCCCGAAGGTCCTGTACTATTAGAAGGAGTAGTTCCGCTATTTACTGTCCAGTTAAAATCATCATTAGTATCTTGAGACCACTGTCCAATAGTGTTATTAAAGCCTTGACTGTAAGGGAAAGCAGTTACTTCTGCTACACAGCTATTGTCTGGCTCTACTGGAGTATCTATTACTGTTATGATAAGGGAGTAATTTTGACTTCCAGAGAATAAACTTCCTTTATGAGTTACGGTAACTGTATATGTTCCATCTGCATCAGCAACATCTACACGTTCATATGGATCTACTACGTTATCTTGTTTTGCATTTGAGTCTACACCAGTTAATCTCCATGGCATGAATGTGTCTGCATCTTTAGTAATACGTAAGTCAAGGTCATTAATAAGTACTGGTGTAGGATCATTTGTTCCTGTTACTGGAGTTCCTGGAGCATCTGTCCAAGAAATAGATGCTTGTAAAATTTTACCCGCTGGTACAGTAACTTGTGTTTGGTATGATCCACCATCTGCTAATGTGCGTTCATCAATGGTAGTAGTTGTTCCATTGGCAGTAATTGTTTCTGCCATTCTTTTTGCATTTAATAATCCCCATCCGAAGATAGCGTCAGGACCAATTGCTCCGGCATCATCTGCTGTGTGTAAAGCAAGTCCTTTTAATGTAGCCGCTTTCGCGAAAGCGCCATTCACATCATTATAATGTTGTTGTATTAATAACAATGATCCCATTACATTTGGAGACGCCATAGACGTTCCTGTAATAGAATTATAAGCTGTATCACTGTTTTGGTATGTAGAATATACTTCTGTACCGTTACCAGCAATATCTGGTTTGATACGGAAATCATCAGTAGGACCTTCACTACTTCCGCTGTTTATATTTACATTTATTAGAGAGCCATCGGCTGCGATAGTAGCATCTTGAGCATTTGCTACGACAAGGTTGTTTTTTGTAATAGCTTTTCCAGTAAGTTTATCATAAGCAGCATTTCCTCCTAAAGGAGCACCGTTGTATGTGTTTATATTTCCTTCATTACCTGCAGCGGCAACCATAAGGTAAAAAGGTGCGTTATACATAATTTCATCCCAGCTCTGAGACTCACTAGAATAAGATCCAAACCATTGGTCTGGAATATTAGTTCCTAATAATCCATAAGAGTGATTAGAAATAAGCATTCCGTTGCTAGCAGCGGCAGTTGCTTCTGCTACATCATCATTCCAACGGTATCCGTTAATTTTTGCATGTGGAGCCATTCCTTGAGCTTCAGCTTGAACTCCAGAAGCCATAATAGTTCCTGTTACGTGCGCAGCATGAAAATTAAGTTGAATGCCTTCACTAGCTTCATCTTGAACTGTGTAGCGATTTGTGCCTCCTGCTCCGTCATACTCTTGGTGAGATGCTCTTGCATGACCACCATCCCATACATATGCTGTCATATTTTGACCCATTAAGTTTAAACCTAATGAACCTCCAGCATTAATGTGTGTTGTTCTAGTAGAAATTGCAGCATCTGCATTAAAAGTGCTATAGTAAATAGGGGTTCCGTCAGGAAGGATACGTTGTAGCTCAGCAATCCCTCCGTTATCTAATGTAATTTGTGTAGGGATTCCTTTTTGAGAAGCTTGTTGCTTTGCAAATTGGCGTTGTTGAGCGCTTACTTGTAGAAATTGTTGTTCTAGTTGAGCAAGACGTTCCTGATTGTTTTCTTTGGTGATTTGTGCGATTTGGTTTGGCGTTTGTGCATATACTTGTGTTGCGCATAATGCCAATCCTAAAGAGAGTCCTCTTAGGTAGTTTTTTTTCATGATTGTTGTTTATGGTTCGGGGTAAGTAACTACATTACAATGTTTTTACTACGGCGGCGAAAGTCAATCAAAAAATTAGAAAGAAAAAAATTTTTCGATGAAATGTGCAAAAAAATCTTTTACCCGTAAATAAGTGGAAAATTTCATCGATGAAAGACACAATTTTAACATTTGAAATTGCATGTTTTGATGAAAACCAACAACTTAAATTGAGGGATTCCCTCAATTTTAAGATATATACATATAAAAAGAAAGGCTGTAATAAGATATTACAGCCCTTCAACAAACCAAACCAATCAATTATGAACACTTTATATATTTAGTTTCTTGGACGTATTTCAACCGTTACTAAGTTGTAACCTCCTCGTCCATCTTCTACAGCTACCACTCCTGGGCCACTGTTATATACTCCTTTACCATATTGTACATCTTCAAGATTACTTACACGACGTATGGTTGTATTTGAATCTACTGCTCCAGTATTAGGACCTGCTTGGCGAGGTGCTTGATCTGCACCAAATCCTACAGCTTGATCTACTTCTGTTCCTGCATCATATAAGTACGATCTTGCAGAGGCTCCAAATCCTGAGTATGGAGTTTCTCCATCTTCTTCAAATAATGGGAATCCTACATTGTTATATGCAATAAACCAATCATTTGTATTTACTAGCATGGTTCCGTATCCAAATTTATAGGCTGCTCCTACAGGTACTGTTAATTCAAAAGTAAGGCTCTCACCTGGACGCACATTTGCATTTTCATTATTTGCAACTGCTGTTACACCTTCAAGTGTATTTAAATAAGCTACTGCTACAGTTCTATTACCATCTTCAGCGATTTCTTCTACACCACTATTTGGGTTTGCAGCACTCCCTTGAGAGAACCAAGGATCACTTTCTTGAGTAAATGCATATGCAACACCTCCTGAAAGTACACTGTATGTAGATGATAAACGAATAGGATCTCCGTTAGGTCCTTCTTCATGGAACCAGTTATTTAAAACCGCTGGCATTCCATCTTCAGCAATACCTTCAAGACCCACACCGCGATCTACTTCTCCTAATGTAAATAATGGATTAGCTAGGGCGTGTAATACAGTAATACCAGGTGTCACTACAAATCCATTTTGTGAGCTAGGTGCTTGATCTGGATCTGGAGTCATAATAGCAGTAATTGTAAATGTAAACGTACCAGCACTATTTGCTGTACCTGCTTCATAGCTAAGAACTGCTGTTAAATAGGTGTCACCGCGAAGACCTCCTCTATCTACAATACGTGTTGCAGGATTTGGATCTTCAGGACCTACATTTGCTCCAGCTGGAGGAAAAAATTCTGGAAGATTGTCTGCTTCTGTTCCTGCATCAAATAAGATAAGTTCACTTGCGATATCTCCCGTACGAGGAGCTCCGTTTTGCCATAAATCAATACCTGCAAAATCTTCGGGTGCTAAAAACCAATCATTACTATTACCCATCATTGTAACAGGTGTAAATTTTGTACCTGGTACTGCTTGGAAAGAAATTTGGTATTGATCTCCATTTTGAGTAAGTGGTCCAGTAGTAGGAGCATCACCATCTCTTAAACGCTCAGAGAAAGGAATCGCCTCAAAATAATTTGCAGCGTTAGTTACTGTAATGTCAAAGGTTACTAAGTTCGCCTCTTCTTGTTGTTCTTCTTGCTGTTCTTCTTGTTGCTCTTCAACGAATATATCGTTGTCATCAGACTCACATGCTGCGAGTATCGTTAATAAAGCAAATGCTGATAAAATTGTCTTTTTCATTTTTAAATTTTTTTGATATTGTTTTTTTCTTAATTCAGTTTTGTAAATCGAATTGTAAATGCGTTCGATTATTTTGACACTGCAATATTATGGCAACAAAAGGCTTGCTTCTAAAACAAACTAAATGAAGAGGAAAAAGCTTGTTTAAAGCGGAATGAGTAGAAAAACGAGAAAATAAATTAGGTTTAAAAAGGAAAAAAAAGCGCTAAAAATGAAATATGTTAATTATCTATGAGCTATAGTTTTTTCTTATGGCAATTATGTAGTTTAAAAAGTAATTCTTATGGTAAAAACTCTTTTTTTAAGGATTTTTGCATGAAAATTACGCTTTCGCGAAAGCGAACACAGAAATATTTGAGTTTTTATCTTAAAAGAGATGGGATATTTTTTAAAATAAAGAAAGTGCTACTGCTTTTATCGACAGAATACCATAAATTAATGTGTAATTTTGAAACATATGGATCAGGAAACGCTACTTTCTATTAGAAATCTTTCAATATCCTTTCCTCAAGGGAAAAAAATGGAAGAAATTATACATCAAATTTCTTTTCATCTTTATAAGAATGAAATTCTAGCTATTGTTGGAGAGTCTGGATCTGGAAAATCTATCACAACTCTTGCAACTTTAGGATTATTAGATAAGAAGGCAATTGTAAAAGGAGCGATCAATTTTAAAAATCAAGAATTACTTTCTTTCTCTGAATCGGAATATAGAAACATTCGTGGGCGTGTCATATCTATGATTTTTCAAGAGCCTATGAGTTCCTTAAATCCTTCTCTTACGTGCGGTTATCAAGTGGTGGAAATTTTAAAACAGCATACGTCTCTTTCTAATAAAGAAGCAAAGGAGAAGACACTATTACTTTTTGAAAAAGTAAAGCTGCCAGATCCTAAAGAATTATTTAATGCGTATCCGCATCAAATAAGTGGAGGTCAAAAGCAACGTGTTATGATTGCCATGGCTATTGCTTGCGATCCTGAAATCCTTATTGCTGATGAACCTACAACAGCACTGGATGTTACCGTTCAAAAAGAAATTATCCAACTTTTGAAAGATATTCAGAAAGAAACAGGGATGAGTATTATTTTTATTTCTCATGATTTATCATTGGTAAAAGAGATTGCAGATCGAGTACTTGTCATGTATAAAGGAGATATTGTAGAAGAAGCTCCAGCCGAAACACTTTTTAGATCTCCTCAAAATACCTATACTAAAGCATTACTAAACGCAAGACCCTCTCTTGAAAATAGACTCATTACATTACCAACTATTAAAGATTACCTATCTGATACATTACAAACAGAAATTGAAATTCCAGAAGAGCGTACACAGCGGTTAAAAGAGTTATATGACACATCACCTATTTTAGAAGTACATAATGTAGCGAAAACATATATTTCAAAAACAGGATTGTTTGGAAAGTCTAGAATTGTAAAAGCAGTAAATGATGTTTCTTTTTCTCTTTATGAGGGAGAAACGTTGGGACTTGTAGGAGAATCGGGTTGTGGGAAATCAACCTTAGGGAATGCTATTTTACAATTAGATAAAGCATCGGCAGGAAGTATATTATATAAAGGAGAAGACATTACACAACTTAAAGGAAAAGCATTAAGAGCATTACGAAAAGAAATACAGATTATATTTCAAGACCCATATGCTTCACTAAACCCTAGGCTTACTGTCGGGCAAGCTATTATTGAACCTATGGAGGTTCATACACTTTTTTCAAGCAAGGAAGCACGTAAAGAGAAAGCATTAGAGATCATGAAAAGGGTTGGCTTAGACAGTTCTCATTTTAATAGATATCCTCATGAGTTTAGTGGTGGTCAGCGACAACGTATAGGAATTGCACGTACTATTGCCGTACAGCCTAAATTAATTATATGTGATGAGTCTGTGAGTGCATTAGACATTTCTGTGCAAGCACAAGTATTAAACTTACTTAATGAACTTAAGCAAGATTTTAAGTTTACATATATATTTATATCACATGATTTAGCTGTGGTTAAATATATGGCAGATCAGCTTGTGGTAATGAATAAAGGGAAAATTGAGGAAATAGGTGAGGCAGATCATATTTATAGAAATCCTCAGAAAGCGTATACTAAAAACTTGATTGATGCAATACCTAAAGGTGCTTAAATCATAAATAGGAATACCTTTTTAGCAAGGTATAGGCAATTTACCATAAATGTAAAAGCTTCTTTAATACTATCGAAAATTGATTTGAAAGGTTGTAGGGCGTACTTTTTTTGCATGTTAGTCATTTAGGGATAAAACAAAATCCGCAGGGCTCCCCCTGCGGATTTCTAACAAATCATAACATTAAACACTCGTATGAGTTTTTAAAGCTATTTGGTTGAGATAAAGTCTAGTTGGTCATTAATCTGATTTTTCGTACACTTTATCGGTATCAATTATTGTATTTGGGGACTGCTAAAGTAGTATAATTTTTCACTTGTGCAAACTTTATTCTTAAATTTTTCGTTTGAATGTTAAAATTTTGTGTATTTCATCGATTTTATTGAGTTTTTAATCGTTGAAATGAGAAAAATAAAGAAAAATGCTTGTTGGAAGAAGTGTTTTTAGGAAACGAAATTATTTAAAAATCTGCTTAATTCTTCCTTTTTTGTTTTTTCCGTGTTTTCGTACATCACAAACATCTGCAACTTTGTAATATGATCTTCCGTAGTTGGAGCGATTATCTTCTTGAAGTCGTTTTGTAACTTGATTTGTCATTCTGATAACAAATTCTTCTTCTTTATTAGGAAAAGAAAGGTCACGACCTATGTGATCTAATTTTTTTCCTCTAGGAGAATGGTCTCTCTTTCGTTTGAGATAATCTTCTGTTTCATATAATTCATTATAACAATGTATAAGCTCATGCGCAAGCACTGCCATAGGAGAATTATATCCCTTGTTTTTTGTAAACCATTTTTTTCTGTGGTTCTTTCTAAATACCACTCCATGGGTGTCATAAAAACCTACAGTATTGTTTGAAGGGTTATAAAAGTTTCGGCCTTCAGAATAAACAATTTTAATATCGTTTTGAGTATCTGCAATGAGAACATCTATAATATCTACAGTTTCCAAAATACCATCATCCTCATAGGTAATTGTAAGCGCATTGGTTTTATGTAAATAATCTAGTGCTTTAAAGCAATTGCGTAAAAATCGATCAGGAACAGCAGTATAATCACGATCTTCATCATATATATATCGATGTGGGTGGTCTTGAAGGTCGTAAATAACCATATATTATATATTCATTTCTGGAACATTTTCAGGGATGGTTAATCTTCCTTCGGTAGCATTTTTTACATCTTCTATAGAAACGCCAGGTGCTCTTTCTAAAAGTAAAAAGCCATCTGGAGTTACTTCTAATACAGCTAGGTTTGTAACAATCTTTTTCACACAGCCTACTCCAGTAAGTGGCAAACTACAGTTACTTAATAATTTTGACTTACCTGCTTTATTTGTATGCATCATAGCAACGATAATATTTTCTGCGCTAGCAACAAGGTCCATAGCACCTCCCATTCCTTTTACCATTTTACCTGGTATTTTCCAGTTTGCTATGTCTCCATTATCGGCTACTTCCATAGCTCCTAGAATGGTAAGATCTACGTGTTGCCCACGAATCATTCCGAAGCTTGTAGCGCTATCAAAAAAACTTGCTCCTGGAAGTGTTGTGATGGTTTGTTTTCCAGCATTTATAATATCGGCATCTTCCTCACCTTCGTATGGAAAAGGTCCCATACCTAATACGCCATTTTCACTTTGAAATTCTACTTCTATATCATGACGCACATAATTTGCGACCAATGTTGGAATACCTATACCTAAGTTTACGTAATAGCCATCTTTTACTTCTTGAGCAATACGTTGCGCAATTTGATTTTTATCTAATGCCATATCTACAATGAGTTAATGGTGTAATCAATTTAATGTTTTTATTTTTTTTGTCTAACGGTTCGTTGTTCGATTCGTTTTTCATAGTGTTCTCCTTGAAAAATCCGTTGTACAAAAATGCCTGGAATATGTATTTGATTAGGATCTAGGGTTCCTGGAGGAACAAGCTCTTCTACTTCTGCCACAGTAATTTTGGCAGCGCCACACATATTTGGGTTAAAATTTCGAGCAGTTCCTTTAAAAATAAGATTTCCAGCGGTATCTCCTTTCCATGCTTTTACAAAGGCAAAATCTGCATCAAAGGCATATTCTAATACATGCATTTTTCCATTAAACTCGCGTGTTTCCTTTCCTTCGGCAACTTCAGTGCCATATCCTGCAGGGGTATAAAATGCTGGAAAACCACCTTGAGCAGCTCTACATCGCTCTGCAAGTGTTCCTTGGGGGATAAGCTCTACATCAAGTTCTCCACTAAGCATTTGTCTTTCAAACTCAGCATTTTCTCCCACATAAGAAGAAATCATTTTTTTGATTTGCCGTTTTTGAAGTAATAATCCGAGTCCAAAATCATCTACTCCAGCATTATTAGAGATACAGGTGAGTTCATTTATATTAAGACGCACGAGTTCTGCGATAGCATTTTCTGGAATACCACTTAATCCAAAACCTCCAAGCATCATTGTCATTCCGCTTTTTACTCCTTGTAAGGCATTTTGGACCCCGTCTACTTTCTTTGTGATCATTGTTCTTGTAATTTGAACTAAAAATACAAAAATTAGAGGGGAGTACGCTTTCGCGAAAGCATAAAAAAACCCTATCAAAAAAGATAGGGTTCTGTAGCTGTTTTATGATGAGAAGAATTAAAAATCTAATTCGTCATAATCATCATTATCTGTATTTTGTGATTTATATTTTTCGCAATCTACCTCGATAGAAATATCCTCAGGTTTTGTAAACTTACCATTAGAAATTTTAAGGTCTTTATTACTATATACATCTTTCATATAGAGTCCCCATATAGGTAATGCCATAGTAGCTCCTTGTCCATATCTTGTTGTTCTAAAGTGGGTAGCTCTATCATCACCTCCTACCCAGACACCAGTTACTAGGTTAGGAACAATCCCCATAAACCAACCATCACTTTGGTTTTGTGTGGTTCCTGTTTTTCCAGCAATTGGATTTGTAAAAGAATACGGATGTCCAGTGACTACATTTTTGTAGTCAGCTCGATTAGATTTTCCGGTACGTAATCTTCTACCTGATCCAGACTGGGTAACACCTTCCATCAATTTTAAGGTTACATAAGCTGCTTCTTCACTTATAACATCGTGTGTTTTTGGAACGTGTTGATATAAAATAGTTCCGTTTTTATCTTGAATAGTGCTTACAATTTGTGGTTCTATATATACGCCTTGATTTGCAAAAGCACTATAGGCAGAGACCATTTCATACAAACTTAAATCTGCTGTTCCTAAAGCGATAGATGGAACAGGAGGAATATTGCTTACATCTACGCCTAGTTTTTCGGCAAGGTCAATTACGGGTTGAGGTCCTACTTCATTCATTAATCTTGCAGAGATCGTATTTACAGATCCTGCAAGGGCGTCTTTCATGGTCATCATACCACCATATTTTCCATCAGAGTTTTTAGGACACCATTCTTTTGTATTTCCCATTTTCCCTTCAGCAATACAAAACAAGGTGTTTGGAAGCGTATCACATGGTGAAATATGTAGCTGATCTACAGCAGTTGCATATAAGAAAGGTTTAAATGTAGACCCTACTTGGCGTTTTCCTGTTTGTACATGGTCATATTGAAAATGTGACATATTAATACCTCCTACCCAAGCACGAACCTCTCCAGTTTGCGGCACCATAGACATCATACCTGTACGTAAGAATTTTTTATAATAACGTATAGAATCACGAGGTGTCATCACCGTATCTATATCTCCTTGCCAAGAGAAAATGGACATATCTGTTTTTATATCAAAAGATTTTCGAATGTCGCTTTCGCTCTTTCCTGCGGCCTTCATTTTACGCCAACGCTCAGAACTTTTTATAGCATTATTAAAAATGGTTTCTATTTCACTTTCTTCTATATCTCTAAAAGGAGCTATTTTGTTTTTTATATTTTGTTTGTCAAATTCAGCTTGCAATCTAGGCATGTGTTTTTTTACAGCTTCTTCTGCCATTTGTTGCATTCTAGAATCTATGGTTGTTGTGATCGTTAATCCATCTCTGTAAATATTATAGTATTCTAGATTTCCGTCATCATCTTCACCTTTTGGATTTTTCTTAATCCAATCTGCTAAGAATTTTTTAAGGTTTTCTCTAAAATACGTTGCCATTCCATCTCTATGACCTTCAGGTGTAAATCGAACCACCATGGGTAATGCTTGAAGAGAGTCTTTTTCGGCAGTAGTGAGAAAGCCATTTTTTTCCATTTGCTTGAATACCTGATTACGACGTCTCTTGGACTTTTCTCTAGATATTTTACGATGTGGATTGAACTGTCTAGGGTTTTTAAGCATGGCAACAAAAACAGCAGATTCTTCTATAGATAAATCACTTACATTTTTATTGAAGTAAATACGAGAAGCAGAGCTTATTCCAATAGCATTAAACAAGAATCCTTGCTTATTGAGATACATGGTAATAATCTCTTCCTTAGTGTATTGTCGCTCTAGACGTGTAGCAATGACATATTCTTTTACTTTTTGAATTAAACGCTCTGGGGTAGACCTAGGCGTATCTGAAAATAGTAATTTGGCTAATTGCTGTGTTACTGTACTTGCTCCACCTCTGCTTCCTAAAAAAGCAAAAGCCCTTGCTGTTCCTTTAAAATCGATTCCAGAATGATCAAAATAACGCTCATCTTCAGTAGCTACTAATGCATCTACAAGATGTTGCGGTAAATCTTCATACTTAATAGGTGTACGATTTTCATTGTAATATGTACCTAGTTGTTTTCCATCTACAGAGAGGATTTTGGTCGCTAGGTTGCTTTCTGGATTTTCTAATTCTTCAAAGGTGGGAAGTTTGCCAAATACATTCCAACTTGCTAGTAAAAATAGTAGCACGACAGCTAAAAGTCCTCCTGCAAATAATCCCCAAAACCATTTAATGAATTTTTTAAAATTGGGTTGAGTACTTGTAGCTTGCTTTTTTTTAATTTGCTTCTTTGCCATTGTTATTATTTTTGAGAGCGTTCTATACGCAATCCTACTTCTGTAATTCCTTCTAAACGTTCATCACCACTGATGCTTCCATTTTTACGTACTGCATGCTTTATGGAAAAGTTGTAGGTGCCGCTTTCGCGAAAGCGTACCCCTTCTTCATACCATAACTTATTTTCTTTTATGTCATTAAATCCAGTTCCTAACCATTTTCCTTCAGGTGTAGCCATGGCATACTCAAGGGTGTCTGTAAGCTGTTTACCATTTGGAAAATCCATTTTTGCGATAAGAAATATGTTACTGTATTTATAGGCATTTGTGTTACGTAATGTAATAAATACATTATGTGGTGTTATACTATCTACGTCAGAAATCTCAAATTGGATGGAATCATTTATATTCCAACCATTACTTACCGTTTCATAATTGTCATATACACGGTTAGGATCACAAGAGGTCATCATGACCACAAGCAGTAAAAGTATGGCTACTTTATGCATTGTTATTAGGCTTCTTTTTTGATCTATTACGTCTATTATTAGATCGTTTGGCGTTTGTGTTTTCTTTTTGAGCTGACTTTTTTGAATCCGCTTTATTTTGGTTGTTTTTTTGAGCGGTTTTCTTTTGATTTGTTTTATTGTTGGCGGTAGCTGTTGCGCGTTTTTTGTTTCGATTTCGGTTGTTTCGACGTTTGTTTGTTGTTTTTGGTTTATCAAATCGCGTAAGGCTATCTTGTCCTACAACGTTTCCAAAGTCAATTTTAGTGTCCAATACGAGTTCTGAAGAATATTCCTCAAGACTCGCAACAGGTTCTTTTGCTTTGTTTGATGCAATTATCTCATTAGCTTGAGCTGCAGTGAGTTTATGCCAGTTCATCCACTCTCCTTCGTAAGCATACCATAAATACCCTTGGAAAATATCTATTTTTTGGCATACAGCAGTTCCTTTTTCTGTATATAATTTGACCTCTGTTTTAGGAAATTCTTTTAAGGCATCCATATATGCGTCTAACTCATAGTTAAGACAACATTTAAGCTTCCCACATTGACCAGCAAGTTTTTGAGGATTAAGTGATAGTTGTTGGTATCTAGCAGCTCCAGTGGTAACCGATCTAAAATCTGTTAACCAAGTAGAGCAACATAACTCACGACCACAAGATCCAATTCCTCCTAATCTAGAGGCTTCTTGACGCAGTCCAATTTGTCGCATTTCAATACGAGTTCTAAACTCCTGTGCAAATTCTTTGATAAGTTGTCTAAAGTCTACACGATCTTCGGCGGTATAATAAAAAGTGGCTTTTGATCCATCTCCCTGAAACTCGATATCTGAAATTTTCATTTGTAATTCCAATCGGATAGCTATTTGACGAGCTTTTACCTTCATTGGTTCTTCTCGATCTCTAGCTTTTGTCCAGATATCAATATCCTTTTGAGTTGCTTTTCGATATACTTTTAAGGTATCTTCCGTGTCTTGCTTAACTTTTTTGCGTTTCATCTGCACACGAACAAGCTCTCCTGTAAGTGTAACCATTCCTATATCATGTCCTGATGCTGCTTGAGTAGCAACAATGTCTCCAATGCTTAACGTTAAGTTTTCAGTGTTTTTGTAATAGTTTTTACGTCCATTTTTAAAACGGACTTCTATATAATTAAATGCTTCTTGACCCTCTGGAATAGTCATGTTTGAAAGCCAATCAAAAACGGTAAGTTTATTACATCCATCTGTTCCACAAGTGCCATTATTTTTACAACCCTTTGGTTGCCCATCAGCCCCTGTTCCACAATTTCCACACGCCATATAGTATATATCTTAAGGCAAAACACTTAAAATCAATATATAATTAATATATTTATGTGTTTTACTCGTTATTATTAATAGATTTGATAATCAAGCTAAAGTTTAAAGATACCAATTTATTAAGGTATTCTATGAGCATTAGAAAAAGTTATCGAACAAATTTAAGACTTAAAGTTCACCTTATGAAACTAATTCTACGTGTATCCTTTTTATTGTGTATGTTTTTAGCGCTTAGTACAAGTGTTGCACAAACTATTGGAGGAGAAAGAGTTTTTAATCCTGATGGAGTTAATTGTGTTTCTTCCGAAGAATATGAAATATATCATAATGCTGTTGCTACAAATCAAGAATATCTATCTCGAGAAGGATTACGATTATATCAGAATAATGTAAGTCGTTCTGAACAACAAGTTTCTTTCATATGGCCTGTGAAACAAACAGATGGTTTTGAGTATAATAGTACATGGGCAATTTCTGTGTATTTTGATCATGATGATACTACGGGAGGATTAGAAGATTGGAATTGTGGCACTCGTACATATGATACATCTAGTGGATATGATCATCAAGGAGTAGATATTTTCTTATGGCCGTTTACTTGGAAACAAGTTGAAGAAGAACAAACGGAGATTATTGCAGCAGCTGCAGGTCAGATCATTTATAAAAACGATGGAAGCTTTGATAAAAATTGTACTGCTGGCGGAAATGGTCAACAATGGAATGCTGTTTTTGTAGAGCATTCTGATGGGAGTATTGCTTGGTACGGGCACATGAAAGCTGGGAGTCTTACTTCAAAAAGCGTAGGAGATACTGTGGCACAAGGGGAATATCTTGGGGTTGTTGCTAGTTCTGGAAACTCTACGGGTCCACATTTACATTTTGAAGTGTATGACGAAAATAATAACCTTATAGACCCTTATGCTGGTCCTTGTAATGATTTAAATGATACAAGCTGGTGGGTAGATCAAAAAGAATATCTTAACCCCGGAGTGAATGCAGCGCTTACCCATACTGATCTTCCTGATTTTGGAACGTGCCCTGAAATAGAAGAGACTTTTGAAAGTACTCAATTTGATCCAGGGGATACTATATGGTTTGCAGGATACTTTAAAGATCAAGTTACAGGAACATCGGCTCTTAATGAAATTTATGATCCTAGCGGCGATTTATTTTCAAGTTGGGACACCAATTTTAATGATGATTTTGTAGCATCTTGGTGGGCACAACAAAGAACAATTAGTGACGAAACAGGAGAGTGGACGTATGTTGTTACTTATAATGGAGAAAGCGACACTCACACCTTTAATGTGGGGCAACTTTCTTTAGAAGATCAAGTTTTTGATGAGGTAAGGCTATTTCCAAACCCAACTAGTGATGTAGTTACTATAGGTGCACCCGTTCCCTTTAAGCAAATCATAGTAAGAGATGCTGTAGGGAGAACAGTTCTTGAATATCGTGATTTAAATACGATTAGTTTAGAAATGGATTTCTCATATTTAAGAACAGGTATTTACTTTGTAACAGCAGAAGCACTAGATTCTGATGCACAAACATTACTAAGAGTTCTTAAAAAGTAATAGAAAAACTATACTTTATTTTGAAACTTGAGCTTTTCTGAACGCCCTTTTTTAAATATTTTATTGCTATTTCCTTTACCACTACGTAGTTTTTTCTGCTCTTCATATGGCAAATGTGTGATCTCAACACATTCTTGAGAGCAACAGTTTTCCATTTGTGCCGCACAGGACTCGCATTGTATAAATAAAAGATGACAAGCCTCGTTGGCACAGTTTACATGGGTATCACAAGGATTCCCGCATTGATGACAATTTGAGATAATATCTTCAGAGATACGTTCCCCTCTTCTGTGATCAAACACAAAATTTTTCCCTTTAAATTTATTTTCAAGGTTTTGCTGTTCAATTTGACGTGCATATTCTATAATACCACCTTCAAGTTGATATACATTTTTAAATCCTTTATGTTTAAAGTAAGCGCTCGCTTTTTCACATCGAATACCCCCTGTACAATACATCACAAGTTTTTTGTCTTCCTTATGATCTTTTAAATCATCTTCTATAATATCTAATGAGTCTCTAAAGGTATCTACATCTGGTGTTACAGCATTTTTAAAATGACCAATCTCACTTTCGTAATGATTACGCATATCTACCAAAACGGTATCTTGATCTTCGATAAGCGTATTAAAAGTCTTTGCATCTACATGAACTCCTTTATTTGTTACATCAAAGCTATCATCATTTAGACCATCTGCTACAATTTTATTACGAACCTTTACTTTGAGCTTTAAAAAGGATTTATTGTCTTGTTCTATAGCAATATTGAGGCGTACATTATATAAAAAATGAATACCGTCTAAAAATGATTTGAATGTGTTGAAATTTGTTGCAGGCACAGAAAGTTGAGCATTTATACCTTCTTTGGCTACATAAATACGACCTAAAACGTCCATTTCGTCCCAAGCGATAAATAAATGATTTCTAAAAAGTTCAGGATTACCGATGTGTGCATATTGATAAAAAGAGAGTGTGAAACGCTCGTCTCCAGCCTCGTCAATAAGAGCTGCTCTCTCTTTTGCACTTAATTTGTTGTACAGTTGCATGCTATACTTTTTTAAGTTTAAAAGAATTAATTTTTTGCAAAAATAGACAATTTAAAAAAATGGAAGAGTTCTTACCACAAAAAATGCCCGGAGGTCGATCCTGCGGGCATTTTTTTGAACGGCTAATTCATTTGTTAGACTTATTTCTTTGTGTTACAAGCACAGAAATAGGATCAAAACTAGCCGCCTTCCAACTTTCTGCAATACGTTAGCATCAAATAACGCCTTGCTTTAAGCTGGATTTTATTGTATTTAATTCGTTGTAAACTCATTTTTAATATTACTTCTCATGAAGTAGACTTTCAAAAAAGAAAAGGGTTGCGTATTTTTTTTGTTAAAAAATATTATGCTTTCGCGAAAGCGTACCTTGCCCCCTTCAAATAGAAACCCTACTTTTACTATCCAATTTTTAGAATTCAAAACAGAGAAGAAAATGAGTAGTGAAAAAGATGCAAAATTAAAAGCATTACAACTTACCCTAGACAAACTAGACAAAACATATGGTAAGGGAGCCGTAATGAAGATGGGAGATCAAGCTATTGTAGATGTAGAAGCTATTCCTACAGGGTCTTTAGGATTAGATGTTGCTTTAGGAGTAGGAGGATATCCTCGAGGACGTATTATTGAAATATATGGACCAGAATCTTCTGGAAAAACAACCTTGACACTACATGCTATAGCCGAAGCTCAAAAAGCAGGAGGAATTGCTGCTTTCATTGATGCAGAACATGCTTTTGATCGTTTTTATGCAGAAAAATTAAATGTAGATATAGAAAACCTCATCATATCACAACCAGATAATGGAGAGCAAGCATTAGAAATTACAGATAACCTGATACGCTCAGGAGCTATTGATATTATAGTTATTGATTCTGTTGCTGCTTTAACACCTAAAAGCGAGATAGAAGGAGAGATGGGTGATTCTAAAATGGGATTACATGCTCGATTAATGTCACAAGCTTTACGTAAGCTTACGGGATCCATTAGTAAAACCAACTGTACAGTTATATTTATTAATCAATTACGTGAAAAGATAGGGGTGATGTTCGGTAATCCAGAAACAACGACTGGAGGAAACGCATTAAAATTTTACGCCTCTGTACGTTTAGATATAAGAAGATCTACTCAAATTAAAGACAGCAACTCGAATGTTATAGGAAATAAAACCCGAGTAAAAGTTGTCAAAAATAAAGTAGCACCTCCATTTAGAATGGCTGAGTTTGATATTATGTATGGAGAAGGAGTCTCTAAAGTAGGTGAGATTATAGATATAGGTGTAAATTATGAAATAGTCAAGAAAAGCGGTTCTTGGTTCAGTTATCAAGACACTAAATTAGGTCAAGGTCGAGACGCAGTAAAGGCATTGCTGTTAGACAATCCTGATCTTATGGAAGAATTAGAAACTAAAATTCACGAAGCCATTAAAGTTTCAAACGAATAGATATATAAAAAAACCTCCTAAAGTTAGGAGGTTTTTTTATAAATAGACGCAACCTTTTACCCTATCTTGTATCTATAAGTATATAATGCCGCCATTGTATATGAAAAAAATAAGCATATTATCCATTATTTTTTTACTTCTTATAGGATGTAGTACAGATGATGCTCCTTTCTTCTTTTTTGAAGTGACACCCGTAAATGTCGTGAGTGATGTGCCAGATGTTTTTGTGGTAGGTCAAACCGATACTATACAAGTAACATATAGAAGACCTTCTACATGTCATGCATTTAATGGATTTGATATTACAAATGATGGAGATATAAGAGAGATTGCAGTAATTACCAAAGTAGTTGAGGGAAGAGCTACCTGTTCCGATTTAGAAAATGATTTAAGAACAGCTCCTCTGGTAATTACACCAGAAGCAGCAGGCCAATTAAATTTAAGTTTTTTTACAGGAAATAATGAAATAGGAGACCCTACATTTATAACATTTAATGTACCTATTGTAGAATAAATTAAGGAAACTAACCAATAAAGATATTTTGAGTTTAGAACGACTCATTGATAATTGTAAAAAGAAACATGCAAAAGCCCAAGAAGAGTTATACAAGCGTTATGCTAGTTCACTTTTTTCGGTTTGCTTGAAATATGCTTCTAGTTATGCAGATGCCGAAGACATACTGCAAGACACTTTTATCATCATTTTTGATAAGGTCTCTCAATATAAAAACCAAGGTTCTTTTGAGGGTTGGTTAAAAAGAATAGCTATCAATACAGCACTTCAGCGATATCGAAAAGCAGGAGTACTTAATTTGATAAATGAAGAAAATATAAGTGAAGTCGATGTAGAGGTAGAAGAAGAAAGTGTGCCTCTAGATTATTTACTTAGAATTATCCAAGAATTACCCGATAGATACAGAATGGTGTTTAACCTATATGTATTAGATGGGTATTCTCATAAAGAGATTTCTGATTTATTAGAAATTTCAGAGGGCACATCTAAATCTAATTTAGCGCGTGCTCGCAAAATATTAAAGAATAAAATTGAGGTTAGTCAAGACTATACCTTAAGTCAATCTCAAAACCAATGAAAGAGAAAAAGAATATAGATAGGCTTTTTCAGGAGAAATTTAAAAATTTTGAAGCACATCCTAGTGATCAGGTGTGGAAAAATATTGTCAATGCAAAGCAGAAGAAAAAAGATCGCAAGATTGTCCCTATATGGTGGCGACTAGCGGGTGTAGCTGCAATAGCTTTATTGCTTTTTACTGCGGGTATTGCAATATGGAATAATGCTTCAGATGTCAATGATACAACTCCAGAACTTGTTCAGTCAGATCAAAACAAAAACAATTCAACAACTACAGACACTAAGTCTAATAATGCTGTAGAACCTATTCAATCCAAACAAACAGAATCAGGAATTGCTGTTGAAAATGCAAATTCTAATGAATTGTCTTCTGAAGATGAACCACAAAAAAGAGAAAAAAACGCTCTTTTTGGAGTTAGTGACACTCAAGGAGCGATAGCTAATCAAGAAAGCCCCACTGCGCGTCAGCAGATAGAAAATAAAGAAAAGTCAAATCAAACGTATAGTGATGCGACTACTATTATAGATACAGAACAGTCTACAACCACTGGTGTAGCTACAACTGAAGAAAAACAAAATAATAATACTCCACAAAAAAGATCTGATCTGATTAATCCTAATATTACGATAGATAACACTATAGATGATACTGCTGTCGCTGTTACAGAAGAAACAACAGATACATCTCAGAATCAAGATGCAGAAGAAAATCTAGAAGAAGAAAATAAAAAATCTCTTGTTGATGAAGCTGCACGTATAGCGGAAGCTAATGCAGAAGAAGAAGATATACAAGAAAAAGAAGCCATTGCACGCAGATGGGATGTGGGGGCTGTAGCAGCTCCTGTTTATTATGGTGATTTTGGGGGTTCAGGAATTGATCCTCAGTTTAAAGATAATAACAAAACAAGTGATTTAAATTTGAGTTATGGTGTACAAGTAAGTTATGCAGTTACTCCAAAATTTAAAGTACGTACAGGAGTTAGTAATGTTGATCTTAATTATAATACACAAGATATTTCATTTACACCTAGTAATAGTGCTCAAACATTGAGAGGTGTTGATTTTTCTCAAAATGCTAGTTTTTTAGAAATAACAGATAGGGTAAACCCATCAACTACACTTGCAAGCCCTTCTGAAGATGGATTCGGGCAAGGAGGAAATACTGTTTCTAATGGAGAGATTCAACAAAATGTAGGTTATATAGAAATTCCTTTAGAGGCTATTTATGTGCTTTCAGATAAGCGATTAGGAGTTGAACTTATAGGAGGTCTGAGTACTTTGGTATTGAATAATAATGAGGTCTTTTTAGAATCAAATGGTTTACGTACAAGTTTAGGGACTTCAAACGCTCTTAATGATGTAAGTTTTACTACAAATTTAGGATTAGGTCTTAATTATAAAGTAACAGAAAAAGTAAAAATAAATATAGAACCGTCACTTAAATATCAGCTTAATGCTTACAACAATAATGTAGGTGAATTTAAGCCATATTATGTGGGGTTATACACAGGAGTGAATTATCGCTTTTAAAAAAGAATACTTGCCGTTAGGTTAGTTTTTTAGTTGGTTAGGTTAGTTGTTGCAAAATCTTGCAATAATTACAAGAAGGCGTCGCTGGTTACGACGCCTTTTCTTTTTAATATATTAAGGTTTTTGATCTTCTAATAATGCATCCAATATAACGGTGCGTGTTTGCTCTCTCAGTTCTTTTTTAGAATCTTGAGACATTCCTTTTGTAGGAATAAAAGAAAAAACTTTTGCCCTCATTTTTCCAGGGCCTCCTTCATAAAATTGGTAAGGAAATAATCTTTTATTGTCATAAAATACCATCGGAACGATAGCTATTTGATGATCTATAGCAAGTCTGAAAGCCCCATCTTTAAAACTATCTAAAACAATAGACGTATCATTAGGAACTCCTCCTTCAGGAAAAATACAAATACTCAATCCTTGTTGAAGTCTTTTTTGAGCTTGATCAAATACCGCTTTACGACTTCTCGCATTACCACGATCTACTAGAATGCAAGTACGTTTGTAAAAGAATCCAAATAATGGAATTTTTGCAAGTTCAGCTTTTCCTACAAAAACAAAAGGGTTTTTAGAGAGATGAAGCATCAGCATAATATCTAGCATAGAAGCATGATTAGAGACAAGCATATAACTCTCTCCCTTTGTCAAGCTTTGCTCCCTAATAACACTAGGATAAAAGCCCATTCCAAGCATAATGCCTCTTGCCCATATTTGAGCCAATCTAAAAAATAAAGGATACCAAGACTCCTTTAAGATACTTATGATAAGTATCGGAAATAATATGAGTATAATAATAAGCATAAGAAGATAAAACCATATCCTCCATAATGCCATCCCAATTTTTCTAAAAAAATTCATTGCCTCAAAAATAGGCAAAAGGTAGTAGCCTATGCCTAGAAAAAAGTAACTTTGCTGTAAAAACTAGGCATAATCTTACAGAATGTGTCTAGATCAAATAATAATTATATAATGTGACACCTACTTTTGTAGGTTATTAGTATGGCAAGAATTTTAACAGGTGTACAAAGCACAGGAACGCCTCACTTAGGCAACTTATTAGGAGCAATCATTCCAGCAATTCAAATGGCAAATGCACCCGGCAATGAATCTTTTCTTTTTATTGCAGATATGCATTCGCTTACTCAAATTAAAGATGGGGATATTTTAAGACAGAACACTTATAGTACTGCAGCTACTTGGTTAGCTTTTGGACTAGATATAGAAAAGACAGTATTTTATAGACAAAGTGATATTCCTCAAGTAACAGAACTTTCTTGGTATTTAAGTTGCTTTTTTCCATATCAAAGACTAACACTTGCGCATAGTTTTAAAGACAAAGCAGATCGCTTGGAAGATGTAAACTCTGGACTATTTACATATCCTATGTTAATGGCAGCAGATATTCTTTTATATGATGCAGAGATTGTTCCTGTAGGGAAAGATCAAGCGCAACATTTAGAAATGACGCGAGATGTAGCAAATCGTTTTCATGCCACTACAGGGAAGGAAATATTTGTTATGCCAGAGGTAAAGCATAATGAAGATACCATGTATGTTCCTGGAACAGATGGAGGCAAAATGAGTAAATCTAAAGGCAATATTATTGATATTTTTCAGCCAGATAAGAAATTACGCAAGCAAATCATGGGCATCCAAACGGATAGTACACCCTTAGAAGAGCCTAAAAATCCTGACACGTGTAATCTATTTGCATTGTATAAACTTATTGCCTCTCCAGAGCAGATTACTGAGATGCGTGCAAATTATGAAGGTGGTAATTATGGATATGGTCATGCAAAACAAGCTTTTTTCGAACTCATTATTGATAGGTACGCAACACAACGAGAGCGTTATAATCACTATATGGCAAATTTAAATGAGATAGACAAGGCGCTTGCTATTGGAGCAGAAAAAGCAAGAATAGTTGCAAATGATGTCTTGTCTAGAGTACGAAAAGTGGTAGGATATTAATTAAATAGTAGAACAGAAATTAAAAGAAAGTATATAACCTCATAGTTAAAAATAATTTTATCATATGGACTTTTTGAGTTTTTTGAGTGGAAGCGGTTTATTCCTAATACTGGCACTCGTATTAATTATCGTATTTTTATACAATAAAATTAAGAATAGAAAGCGTTAATAGTACGCTTTCGCGAAAGCATATAATGGCAAATATTCGCATTACAAAACAATTTACATTTGAAACGGGTCACGCACTTTATGGGTATGACGGAAAATGTAAAAATGTACACGGTCATAGTTATAAATTAAGTGTCACTGTAATAGGATCTCCTATCTCTGATTCAAATCATGTAAAATATGGGATGGTTATTGATTTTGGAGACCTCAAAAAGATAGTAAATAAAGAAATTGTAGATGTGTTTGATCATGCTACTGTTTTTAATAAGAATACACCTCATGTTGAACTTGCCAAAGAGCTTTCAGATAGAGGACATAATGTATTGCTTGTAGATTATCAACCTACTAGTGAAATGATGGTCATTGATTTTGCTCAAAAAATTCAACCCTTACTTCCAGATCATATTAAACTCCACTCACTACGACTTCAAGAGACTCGTTCTAGTTATGCAGAGTGGTTTGCAAGCGATAATTAGCCTATGAATATTCCAGCAGGAAAGAAAGTTTATTTTTCTAGTGATAATCACTTAGGAGCTCCTACACATAATGAGAGTAGACCTAGAGAAAAAAAGTTTTTGCGTTGGCTAGATGAGATTCGACCAGATGCACATGCTATTTTCTTATTAGGAGATCTTTTTGACTTTTGGTTTGAATACAGAACGGTAGTTCCAAAAGGGTTTGTCAGGACATTAGGCAAACTTGCCGAGTTTAGAGATAGTGGAATAGAAATTTATTTTTTTGTTGGAAACCATGATTTATGGATGAATGGTTATTTTGAAGACGAGCTAGGTATTCCGGTATATCATGACCCTAAGGTTTTCACCATGAATGACAAAAAGTTTTTTTTAGGACATGGTGATGGATTAGGACCAGGAGATAAAGGATATAAACGCATGAAAAAAGTCTTTAGAGGTCGTTTTTTTCAGTGGATATTTAGATGGGGACATCCAGATATTGGGATGCGTATCGCACAATACTTTTCAGTAAAAAATAAGTTAATCTCTGGAAATGACGATCATATCTTTTTAGGAGAAGAAAATGAATGGCTAGCAGCATATGCAAAGCGTAAGCTTGAGACCGAACATTACGACTACTTTGTTTTTGGACATCGTCACTTACCTATGGAAATTAAAGTAGGAGAACAATCTACTTATTTTAATATAGGAGATTGGATTGATCATTATACCTATGGTGTTTTTGATGGAACATCGTTTTTAATTAAGAAATTTGAGCCTACTCAAGACTAAGGTGTATATTTATAGAAATTAAGAGTTATGCGATACATTCTTACAATATTATCTTTTGTTTTATTTTTCACGGCTTGTAAACCTTATCAGTCAACTACTATGAGACCAGAACAAATAACGTATGATAGTTTTAGAGCACAGCAAAAATCGTATACTTCAAGAGATGGTGTTATAAAATATATAGACAAAGGTGAAGGTCCTGTTATTGTCTTATTACATGGAGTTCCAACGTCAGGATGGTTATATCGTAAAATGATAGATCCATTAGTAGATAGTGGCTATCGTGTGATTGCGCCAGATATGCTAGGCTTTGGAAATAGTGATTCTCCAGAAGGCTATGAGATTTATTCTGAAGAGATGCATGCACAACGATTATTAGAATTATTAGACCATCTTCATATAGATTCTTGGACACACGTAATGCATGATGCTGGAGGTTTGTGGACTTGGGAACTTTTAGAACAAGCTTCGGATAAAGTAAATCATTTAGTTATTTTAAATACCATTATTTATGAAGAAGGGTTTGACCCTCCTATACGTTTTGAACCAGGATTTATGGCACGCGTGGCTATGTGGGGTTATCGTAATGGTATTACAACAAATATGATGTTGAAGGGTCTTTTTAAAGAAGGACTCACAGAAAACAACTTAAATAAAACAGACATAGAAGGGTATAAACGACCACTTAAAGAAGGGAAAACTCGAGCTATGTATTACTTTTTTACACAAACTTGTAATGAACTTCCAGAGTATCAGCCTATGATTCAAAAAATGGATACGCCTACTACAATTATTTGGGGAAAGAATGACACATTCTTAAAACTTGAACCACAGCAAGTAGCTATTCAGAAGGATTTAGGAATAAACGATGAAGATGTACATATTCTAGAGGCAAAGCATTTTATTCAAGAAGAGAAGCCACAGGAAATTGTACAGATGATTTTAGCATTTATTAAGTAATCTCTTCTCTATTTATTCAGAAAGTCTTTGAAGCTTTGCATGGTGAAGACCTTCCATATAGCAGTTAAGGCCGCAATTACTTTTAA
Organism: Dokdonia pacifica; assembly: GCF_900188275.1. Classification (GTDB taxonomy): domain Bacteria; phylum Bacteroidota; class Bacteroidia; order Flavobacteriales; family Flavobacteriaceae; genus Dokdonia; species Dokdonia pacifica. Next base: position 1,054,796 of record NZ_FZNY01000001.1, on the reverse strand, counting down.
TACTGTAGAAAATGTAATGAGTTCATTCCCATAAGGCCAATGCATAACTTTTAATAGTGCCCCTACAGTCATCACAATATATGCGATCAAGAATAATGCGAGTATATGTTTTACTTTCATAGTTATTTAATGTCTTTTATTCGTAATTGTAAACTTACTTCACCATTCCATGTATTTTCATCTAGTACATAAGCTGCACTAAATGGTTTTTTATTACTAATGAGATCATATGCATTTCCTAGTCCAAAACCAATGCCTCCTATGCGTGGCCCTGTATTATTTTGGGTAACCGTTACTTTAAGATGTGATTCGTCTGCGCCTACTTTTTTTCCATATCCTGTATCTACAAGATTTTCTGTCATAAAGGTAGGTTTCATATTACCAGGTCCAAAGGGAGCAAATTGTTTTAAAATACGATAAAACTTTGGTGTAATATCAGTAAGATTAATTTTGGCATCTATGGTGATTTCTGGAATCAATAATCGTTCTTCACATGATGCTTTTACTACCTCTTCAAAGCGTTGTTTAAATGCTTCGTAATTTTCTTCTTTTAAGGTCAGTCCTGCGGCATATTTATGACCTCCAAATTGCTCTATAAACTCTTCACACTGATGCAATGCATTATAGACATCAAATCCTTTTACAGATCTAGCAGAGGCGGCAAGATTTTCACCACTTTTTGTAAAAACTAATGTAGGACGATAATAGGTTTCAGTAAGTCTAGAGGCAACAATACCTATCACACCTTTGTGCCAATCTTCTTGATACACAACGGTTGTTTTTCTCTCTGTTTCGTTGTTTTTTTGAATTTGAACTAGTGCCTCTTCTGTAATTGCTTTATCTGCCTCTTTACGGTCTGAATTGTATTGTTCTATTTCGACAGCATAATTCTGTGCGGTATGATCGTCTTCTTCTATGAGTAGTGCTACTGCATGATTTCCATGTTTCATACGTCCAGCAGCATTGATACGTGGTGCGATGATAAAAACAACATCTGTAATGGTAAGGGTATCTTTTTTGAGTTGATGTATGATCGCTTTAAAGCCTGCCCGAGGAGCTGTATTGATTACTTCAAGACCATAATACGCAAGGATTCTATTTTCACCCGTAATAGGAACAATATCTGCACCTATTGCGGTGGCAACAAGATCTAGGTATGGATGAAGCTCTGAAAATGGCTGATTACGCTTTCGCGAAAGCGCACTTATTAATTTAAATCCTACTCCACAACCACACAACTCATCATATGGATACTCGCAATCCTCACGTTTAGGATCTAAAACAGCAATAGCATCTGGTAATTGCGGTCCAGGGCGGTGATGATCACAGATAATAAAATCAATCCCTTTTTCTTTTGCATAGGCTACTTTATCTATTGCTTTTACACCACAATCTAATGCAATGATAAGAGTAATATCATTATCTGATGCATAATCAATACCCATATAGGAAACTCCATACCCTTCTGCGTATCGATCTGGAATATAAGTTGCAATAGCGGGGTGAATTGTTTTTAAATAGGAAGACATTAATGCGACACTTGTGGTGCCATCTACATCATAATCTCCATAAACGAGTATGTTTTCTTCTTGTGCGATAGCTTGTTCAATACGTGTAACGGCTTTCTCCATATCTTTCATAAGAAATGGATCATGGAGTTCGTCTAATGAAGGTCTAAAAAATTGTTTTGCTTTATCAAAACTATCAATATTTCTTTCTATTAAAAGTTGTGCGATAATAGGATCAACGTGTAAGGCTTGAGAAAGAGTTTGTACGTTTTCAGAATTTTGTACAGGTTTTAAGTTCCATCGCATAGATTACTGGATATTTATTTTGAGTATCCAAGTATCTTTTAAGTCTTGATCTTTTCTCATTTTCTTTAAAACTTCATATAGTAGTACTGGATCTTCACTATTTCCTATAGAAACATAGTAGAAGTTGTTTTCTGGACGTTGAAAGATAGTAGATTGTATGTTTTTGTTTTTTAGTTTTTCGGCCCAATTTTCGGCATTTGTTTTTGAAGAAAAAACATTAGAGATCATGTAATAACCCCTTAAAACATTGGGGACATTCGTTGGTTTTTTGTCAATAATTTCTACTAATGCATCATCAATAGGAGTGACTGTTTCTTTAGGAAGTTCTTGAGATTCTTTTGGTTGTTCTTGGGCAATAGATACTTCCTCTTTTTCTTCGGCTATTTCTATGATAGGTTCTTCTGCTTCAGGTGTAGATACTTCAACGATGGGCTCTTCTTCTGTAAGCACGGGTGTCGTTTCTACTTCAGATTTATTAAGAGTGGTTTGAAAAGCGGCAAAATAGATATAATACCTATCTGAACGTGTTTTGAATTGTAATTTAAAACCAGAAGTGCTCGTTGCGATACTGGTATTTACTTCATTAGGAATGGCAATTCTAGCAATATCAAAACCTAGGGTGTTTTTGCTATTTGGGTTGCGATCTGTATAATAGGTGTTGTCTATTGTAATGCTACTATTAAAAAAATTGTCAGAAGCTCTCACACCGTTATCCAAGGTTACAAATTTTTGTTCTTCGGGATAGTAGATGGCCATTTGGTCTTTTTTAAGAGTACTATCACCTTCAAGAGCACTTACTGTGACAACAGTTTTTGTTTCTGTTTTTTCAGGAGCTTTAAAGTTTCCAAAATTAATTTCTACACCTTTTTTACTAATGTGATTAAAGCCATTATAAGTAGTGATATACTGTAACGGATCTTGTTCATTTTCATAAACAACATATAACATCCATCCCGCCGAACTTCCTCCGGAAATATATCCTTGTGTAGCTGCGATATTAGCAACACTGTAGGTGCCATTAACAGTTTGATTGCTTTTTATAAGATCCGTAATATCTTTATAGCAAGTATAAGGTCTACTAGAAGTAACACCTCTTACAGAACCTTGTTTTCCATCATAAATTAAGTTACCTCTTATTGGAGTGTAAGCTGCACCAGGAATTTTTAATTGTATTTCCTGAATATCACTAGTAGGCTCTCCATTTGCTTTATAGACATAACGATTTCCTTTTACAGCCTTCGTTCCTTTTTCTGTAGGATAAGTAGCTGCCCAGTAGAGTGCAGCATATTTTATAGAAGCACTATTAGGAATAACAAGATTAGCACTACTAGAGTTATATGTAGATACGTCATTGTCTATATCTACATATTTCATCTTCGTTTCATCATTAAACTCATCGGTAGCATCTATAGCTTTACTTTTATGCTTACTTAAATTATTATTACCTATAACTTGGGTATTTCCATGAATATAAAATTCATTAATTCTCGTAAACGCTTTACTATTTTGTGCGGTTAATGAAGTGACAAAAAGTAAAGACGATAAAGCAAAAAAAAGACGCATAAATATTAGGGGCTATAGTTAGTTGAGCGGTGCTTTATGGAAATGCACGCCAACCTCTAAGGTAGCAAATCTTCTAAACATTTCCATAACACCACAATATGTGCTCTCAGAAAGGTCTACAGCTTTTTGAATTTTTGCTTCATCAAGATCATCTCCATAAAAGTGATAATCTAACCAAACTTTATGATAATATTTTGGGTGTTCTTCGGTGAGTTCTCCTTTTACTTCCATTTTAAATTCAGGAACCGCAACACGCATTTTATTTAAGACAAAAACAATATCAAGACCTGTGCATCCAGCTAATGAAGACAGCATAAGAGCTTTAGGCCCCATCCCGTCATTGTTACCTCCATTTTCTGGAGAGGTGTCTATGAGTGTTTTGTAACCAGTAGGGCTATCGGTTTCAAATTGCATTTCTTTTTTATAGATGGTAGTTACTGTGTGTGATGCCATTATTTTTTTGATTTTTTTTAAAGAATTGAAGGTACAAAAATGATAGGGAAATGCCTATCTTGCTTTCGCGAAAAAAAATAGATATGTATTATAAATACTGTGTAAAAATACTGCTTTTATGATATATAAAAAGTCTTAAAAACGAGCTATATTTAGCTATACGCTTTCGCGAAAGCAAAAAAATAAAAAAATAACACTTGTGAGGTAGAATTCATTTTTACGACCACAACAAATAAAAAAACTATGCCATTAGTAACACCATTGAATGCAGCACATGATGAAACAACCAGAGAACTTGCTGAATTCTTTAATGAGACGTTAGGGTTTTGTCCTAATTCTGTACTTACGATGCAACGTCGTCCAGATATTTCTCGTGCATTTATAAACCTTAATAAAGCTGTAATGGCTAATCATGGTAATGTTACCTCTGCCTTAAAGCGTATGATTGCTTGGGTTTCTAGTAATGCAACAGGATGTCGTTACTGTCAAGCTCATGCTATACGAGCAGCAGAGCGTTATGGAGCAGAACAAGAGCAACTAGATAATATATGGGAGTATAGAACACACGCTGCCTTTTCTGATGCAGAAAGAGCAGCTCTAGATTTCTCATTAGCTGCGAGTCAAGTACCTAATGCGGTAGATGATAAGATTAAAGAAGAGTTATATAAATATTGGGATGAGGGTGAAATTGTAGAAATGCTAGGCGTTATCTCTTTATTTGGATATTTAAATCGCTGGAATGACTCTATGGGAACAACATTAGAAGGAGATGCTATTGAAAGCGGAAATCAATATCTAGGAAAACACGGCTTTGAAGTAGGAAAACACGTTTAAGTAAAACGCAATAGATACTTAAAAAGTAATACTTATTTTATGCAAGGAAGATGAGCTTTGACAGTTCATCTTCTTTGCATTTTTAATTTATAGATGTGATTAAAAACGGAGTGTTATTTGTAGCTAATTGTTCGTTTATAGAAGTTTATGACTTTAATAAATAGTAAAAAACCTTAATGATGCTACGGTAAAAACGTAATTTTTTCTTATGTTTGGTGCATAATTCTTACTTTGTATAGCATAAAATTCTTTGAAAAGCATATTTATCGGCTAAAAAACACATATTTGTTAAAAAGCAGATACGGTTTGTTTTTAAATAAAAAAAAGACCCATTAACTCTATATTTACGTAAGATTTTTTGAAACTAAAATTATATGTAAAATGAAAAAACAAATCCTACTTTTAAGTGTATTTGCAACTGCTTTTTTTGCTTCATGTAGTGATGAAGAAATAATTACAAGCAATGATACTACTACAGATTTTGAGGTAGCTATTGAGCAAATAGATTTTGACCCAGCAACGGCAGAGCCTAACCGCAGCTTTAATACTACTACAGATGGTCTCTACCACGGAATTATTGTAACATTAGATACAGACATTCACGGTAAAATTTGGGTAAACATTAATAATGACGGTCATTATAATGCTACGGTTGTTACCAATGAAGGAGATAAGTTTAGATTTTCAGGAATACCAACCAGTCGTGACAATACAAAGTTTTCTTTTACAGGAGATAGAGGTTCTTTTGACTATGATGTCTCTAATATTGATAAGCCTGTAGCTTTAAATGTAAATATAGATTCAAAACAAGGACATATTGCCTCTGTAAAAGACAGAGCAGGGCAACGTGCGGCAGCAATATTAGGTTCATTTGAAACAAATGATGATCCAGCTAACGTTATCTCTGGAACTTGGGATTTAATTACCGATGGTAGTACAAATTCAGATGCGTTTGATTTCCCTAATCTAACAGAAGTTGTTATTACAGTTACAAATAATGGGAATGTATATTCAGATACAGATTTTGAAACATTTGATTACCCTTGTTTCTTCCTTCCATCAGGTCCTATCACTCCAGTATTTTTACATGAAGACCCTATGACAACGCCAAATGGTCGTAATGAGTTTTGGGCACAAGATCAATCATTTCTATTAGGGAATGCAACCTTAAACTATTGGTTAGGACAAAGTAGTGGATTGGTAGATATTAATGGGGTTAGCTTTGCAGATCACGGATTCCATAATAATAATTTTGCAGATCCACCAACTTCAGTATGTACAGCAATAGACGGACAAAAAGGAATCTGGACTTGGAATGGTCGTACAGGTACCTCTAGTTTTGATGATCCATTTGATGTTCCTATGAGAGCTTCAGAAAATGCAAATTATGAAGCATTTAAAGAAATGCTTAGAGCAAACAATTAGAAATAAAATAGTCTAAAAATATAGCACCTCTATAACAGCAATGTTATGGAGGTTTTTTTATAGCATATTAATTTAGTAAGAAAAAACGCTGAGGCTATATGGATTTATGTGTTATAATCGCATTTGTTTTAAATAATATCGAAAAATATATGAATTATGTATAAGTCAATGTGTAATGGTTACATTTAGCTTTAACTCTAACATTTATTCTTTGAAGTATGAAAAAACTAATTTTAGGGGCTTTTGCAATAGCCATATGTTTTTCTTGTAGTAATGATGAAATACCTTCAGAAACGATAACTGTAAATTTTGATATTACGACAGAAACTATAATTGCTCAACAGGCATCTACAGCGATAAGTGGAGAGTATAAAGGAGCAATTAATCCCATTACGACACTACCAGAAGCCAGATTTAATACGAATGCTAAAGGAATGTATCATGGGATTATTGTTTCATCAGATACTGAAATACATGGTAAAATATGGATAAACCTTGAAAACGATGGAAAGTATAATGCGATTGTTGTTACAAATACTGATGATAAATTCTCCTTTTTTGCCAATATGGGAAGAGCATCATCTAAAAACTCTTTTTCTGCAATAACATTTGTTGGAGAAAGAGGATCTTTTGTCTATGATGTTTCAGACTATAACAACCCAATTGCTACAGATGTTGTAATAGACGAAAAAGAAGGATATATTCAGACAGTTAAAGATCGAAGTGACCAAAGAGCCGATGTTGCTCTAGGTACTTATGTAGATACTGGTGATGCTACATTTGCTGGCACATGGGATTTAATGACTGACGGTACCTTAGATCCTATTATTGGATTACCTGTCCTGACACAAACGTGTACAGTAGGACCTACGGGAGCTATGTTTACAGATATGACGATGGAACCTTTTGATTGGAGTTGTTTTGTAGGTTCTGTTCAGACATTTACGCCCATCTTTGCCAGATTTGGAGACCCAAATAATCCGCTATCTGGAAATGAATTTTGGGCTCAAGGCCAAACACTTGCTATTGGAGATACAAATGCTTCTTACTCTATAGGTGTAAGCACCATGGTAAGTGATGCTAACGGAGAAACAGTAGGTCTTTTTAATGTTGATCTTACGGGCGCAAATCCAGCAATTGGTTGTTATGTTTCTTTTGGAGTACAAGGCGTCTGGGAATGGAACGGTCGTTCAGGGACTATTTCATTTGATGATGATGCATTTACACCACCCCCTACAAGATCTATAGCAGCAATACAAGATTTTAAAAAGGTTTTACTAGACAATAAATAAAAACACTCTTTGGTGTTAAAATAGTATTTCTTAACTACTACAAAACCTCTTCGAATTCAAATTCAAAGAGGTTTTGTTTTTTAAAAGAAGATACCGCTATTTGTTATTAGTATTCTTAACTACATTCGGTATATTATTTCTCCTTCAAATTCCGTAAATTCGCTCCCTTATTTAAAAGCATATAAAATGAGCGCTAAGTTCACTGAATATAAAGGATTAAACCTTCCTCAAGTAGCCGATGAGGTTCTTGCCTTTTGGAAAGAAAATAACGTTTTTGAAAAGAGTGTCACCACTCGTGAAGGCGCAACCCCTTATGTCTTTTTTGAAGGACCACCTTCTGCCAATGGATTGCCAGGAGTACACCACGTACTGGCACGTGCGATCAAAGATATCTTTCCAAGGTATAAAACCATGAAAGGTTTTCAAGTAAAACGTAAGGCAGGATGGGATACACACGGTCTTCCCGTAGAGCTAGGAGTAGAGAAAGAACTTGGAATTACCAAAGAAGATATTGGTAAAAAAATTACTGTCGAAGAGTATAATGAAGCTTGTAAAAAAGCTGTGATGCGTTATACAGATATCTGGAATGATCTTACGGAAAAGATGGGATACTGGGTAGATATGACAGATCCATATATCACTTATAAGTCTAAATATATGGAAACTGTTTGGTGGCTACTCAAGCAGATTTATTCTAAAGACCTATTATATAAAGGATATACCATACAACCCTATTCTCCAAAAGCTGGAACAGGGTTGAGCTCGCATGAACTTAATCAACCTGGATGTTATAGAGATGTTACAGATACTACGGTTGTTGCGCAATTTAAAATAACGGCACAAGGAGAAAATCCGTTAGCAAAAGAACTGTCTGATGGGCAAACCTATTTCCTAGCTTGGACAACAACTCCTTGGACATTACCATCTAATACAGCACTTACGGTAGGTAAGAAGATAGAATATGTACTTATAGAGACGTATAATCAATATACATTTGAGCCTGTTAAAGTAATTCTAGCAAAAGCACTCGTAGGGAAGCAGTTTACAGGAAAATATTATGAAGTTGGAGGTGATACCGCTTTCGCGAAAGCGGACTTAGAAACGTATAATGCAGGCGATAAAAAAATACCATACACCGTAACTCGCCAATTTAAAGGAGCTGATCTTTTAGAATTACGTTATGAACAACTATTTGATTTTGTACAACCTCATGATAATCCTCAAGATGCCTTTAGAGTTATTGCAGGAGATTTTGTAACGACCGAAGATGGTACAGGTATTGTGCATACAGCACCTACTTTTGGAGCAGATGATGCTATGGTAGCAAAACAAGCATCTCCAGAAGTGCCGCCATTATTAATTAAAGATGAGAATGATAATTTAGTTCCCTTAGTAGATCTTCAAGGAAGATTCCGTCCTGAAATGAAGGAATTTGGAAATAAGTATATCAAAAATGAATATTATACCGATGGGGAAGCTCCAGAAAAATCTATGGATGTTGAGTTAGCTATCCGTTTGAAGGAAGAAAACAAAGCGTTTAAAGTAGAAAAATATGTCCACAGTTATCCACACTGTTGGCGTACAGACAAACCTGTTTTATATTACCCATTAGACTCTTGGTTTATCAAAGTAACCGATTTTAAAGATCGTATGCACGAGCTTAATCTTGGTGTTAATTGGAAACCTAAGGCTACAGGAGAAGGTCGTTTTGGAAATTGGCTTGCCAATGCCAATGATTGGAATTTATCTCGTAGTCGTTTTTGGGGAATTCCATTACCTATTTGGCGTACCGAAGATGGTAAAGAAGAGGTGGTTATTGGATCTATAAAAGAACTCCAAGAAGCCATTCAAAAAGCAATAACTGCTGGTGTGATGGATAGCGATCCTTTTGAAGGATTTGTGTCTGATGATATGAGTGAAGAAAATTATGAACTCGTTGATCTTCATAAAAATGTAGTAGATCGTATTGTATTAGTATCTCCATCTGGACAAACAATGAAGCGTGAAAGTGATTTGATTGATGTTTGGTTTGATTCTGGATCTATGCCGTATGCACAATGGCACTACCCATTTGAAAATAAAGAGTTGGTAGAAGATACATGGCGTAAAGCAGATTTTATTGCAGAAGGGGTAGATCAAACCAGAGGGTGGTTCTATACATTACATGCCATTGCAACAATGATTTTTGATGATGTTGCCTATAAAAATGTCGTATCTAATGGATTGGTACTTGATAAAAATGGACAGAAAATGTCTAAGCGTCTTGGTAATGCTGTAGATCCATTTGAGACACTTGCCACATATGGACCAGATGCTACACGTTGGTACATGATCAGTAATGCAAACCCATGGGATAATTTAAAGTTTAATTTAGCAGGAATAGAAGAGGTAAAACGTAAGTTCTTTGGAACTCTATATAATACGTATGGTTTCTTTGCTTTATATGCAAACCTTGATAATTTTACCTATGCAGAGGCAGAAACACCTTTTGCAGAACGCCCAGAAATAGATCGCTGGATTCTTTCTGAATTACATACCCTTATAGGGAAAGTAGACAAGTTCTATGCTGAATATGAGCCAACAAAAGCGACCAGAGCTATAGATACGTTTGTACAAGAGAATCTATCAAATTGGTTTGTGCGATTAAGCCGTAGAAGATTCTGGAAAGGATCATATGGTACAGACAAAATAAGTGCTTATCAAACCCTTTATACGTGCCTTGTTGAGGTAGCGAAACTAGCAGCGCCTGTAGCTCCATTTTTTATGGAGAGACTTTATAAAGATTTGAATGCCATTACTGGAAAAGAAAAATTTGATAGTATACATCTGTCACATTTTCCAAAAAGTGATACTAATTATATAGATAGCACGTTAGAGCACAAGATGGAAAAGGCACAAACAGCCAGTTCATTAGTATTATCACTTCGTGCAAAAGAGAAAATTAAGGTTCGTCAGCCGTTACAACGTATTATGATTCCAGTATTATCAGATACTGATAAAGAAGAAATATTAGCGGTAGCAGATCTTATAAAATCGGAGGTAAATGTTAAAGAAGTTGAGCTTATAAGTGACGATTCTGGTATTTTAGTTAAACAAATTAAGCCTAATTTTAAAGTTTTAGGACCTCGATTTGGAAAAGATATGAAGCTGATAGCTAGTGCTATACAAGGTTTTGGGGCTGATGAAATTGCAAAAATTGAACGTGATGGTAAAATTGAGATAGAAATTAATGGAAAAATGACTACATTAGAATCGGGTGATGTAGAAATTTCTTCTCAAGATATAGATGGCTGGTTAGTAGCAAGTCAGAATGGAATGACCGTAGCACTAGACATTACAATCACAGAAGAACTTCGTAAAGAAGGTGTGGCACGAGAATTGGTGAATCGTATTCAGAATTTACGTAAAGATTCTGGATATGAAGTGACAGATCGTATTCATATTGTTTTACAAAAAGAACCGCTTATTGAGCAAACTGTAAAAGATAATGCTGCGTATATTAAAACAGAAACACTAGCAGATTCTCTTGAAGTAGTAGAAAAAATAACAGATGGGCTTGAAATAAGCTTTGATAACATAACAACATATTTAACCATATCAAAACATTAAGTAGTATGGCAGATACAACAAAAGGACAGAGATATAGCGATGCTGAATTAGAAGATTTTCGCGTAATTATTCAAGAAAAAATAGATAAAGCACAACGTGATTTAGACTTAATTAAAAGTGCGTATCTTAATGATGGTACTAACGGTACAGATGATACTTCTCCACAATTTAAATCTTTTGAGGAAGGAAGTGCAACTATGAGTAAAGAAGCAAATAGCGCATTGGCTATTAGGCAAGAAAAGTTTATTAGAGACCTTAGAAATGCCATTACTCGTATCAATAATAAAACGTATGGTATTTGTCGTGTTACTGGAAAACTTATTAATCCTGAACGATTAAAACTAGTACCACATGCAACACTTAGTATAGAAGCTAAGAATATGCAGAGTTAAAAAAATAACAGCGTCCTAAGGGACGCTTTTTTATGAAATATTACTTCTTTTTTATAGTCATAGTTGTGTGTTCGCACAACCTATTAGGCCAGAAAAAACTGTTTAAAGAATATGATGTAGGGGACACCCATACGGTATATATTAAAAGTGATGATATTTTTCAAATTAAAGTCACTACTAGTACAACAGATAAAATAGCTATTTACACTCAGATAGAAGGAGAAACATTTGAGAGTACATTGCTTCATACAGAAATTGAAGATGGAATCTTAAAAATCACGACTGGACGCACACCAGACTATATCCCTTTTAATGATAAGTTATCAGCACACAAAATCTTATCTATTGTTTTGGAAGTGTCACTTCCTGAGGGACTCACACTTGAGGTGTATTCTACTCTAGCAAGTGTAAAAGCACAAGGAGACTATACTCAAATACAAGTTAATTTAGGAAGAGGCGGCTGTAATTTATCTAATTTCCGCTTTCGCGAAAGCGTACGTATCAATACAATATCTGGAAATATTGAGTTGGAAACAAAAAAAGCAGCCATACATGCACAATCTCGTAACGGAACTATCGTTATTCCTAAAGGGATGACTGGAGCTAAAACAATACATTTACAGAGTATTGATGGTGATATAACAGTTATAAATTCACAGTAAAAAGACGTATTTTTACCATCCTAAATATATTGTATGTCACTAAAAAAAGCTGGACTTATTGTTTTTTTAATACTTCTTGTAGATCAATGTATCAAGATTTATATAAAAACACATTTTCATTTAACGGAATCTATTAAGGTTTTTGGACTTGATTGGTTTCAAATTTATTTTGTTGAAAATGAAGGCGCGGCTTGGGGAGCGCAATTGCCTGGAGAATATGGTAAAATTGCACTTTCACTATTTCGTTTGGTTATTGCACCATTAATAGGGTATTGGTTGTATAAATCGGTAAAAGAAAATGCACCTAAGTTGCTTATCATTTCGGTGTCTTTAATATTTGCAGGGGCCGTAGGTAATATTATAGATTCACTTCTATATGGAGTGATTTTTGACGCTAGTTATGAGAATCAAGTGGCTACTTTTTTACCTGAAGGAGGTGGTTATGCAAAACCATTATATGGTAAAGTAGTAGATATGCTCTACTTTCCATTTATAAAAGACGCTACATTCCCTTCATGGATTCCTTTTATAGGAGGGAAAACCTTTACTTTTTTTAATGCTATTTTTAATATAGCAGATATGGCCATAAGTACAGGAGTAGGAATTCTTCTTGTTTTTAACAAACGAGTGTTTCCTAAAACCGATACAAAATGAAATGAATTATAAATAATAACGACCTAACGAAACCTAGTCAATCCCTATTATACTAAGAATAATTAAAAAATGTTATTAAAATGAAAAAAACTACCTACGCTTTAGCACTCTTATCTGTGGGGGTGTTATCCTATTTTATTATAAATAGAAGCGCTAATGAAACAGTAGCAGCAAACGAGACCACATTAACGGCACCTGTCGTTGAAAAAAAGGAAAAAACACCTATTGAGAAGAAGTATCAATTTGCTCAAGAACGTTTGGAATATGAATTACAATTTCAAAGAGACCCTCAAACAGGGATCATTCCAAGAGATCAAAAAGAATTGGAGTTCTTAACATCTGTAGATCAGTTACGTAATCAAGAAGGATTACGAACTTCTCAAAATGTGTATATCAATAGAGGACCTTCTAATCTTGGAGGCCGTACAAGAACACTCGCTATAGATGTAAGTGATGCCACTAGTAATACGATACTTGCAGGAGCTGTAAGTGGGGGTGTTTTTAGAACTACAGATGGTGGACAGAGTTGGACAAAAGTCTCACCAAATAGTGAAATACATAATGTAACGTCTATTGCTCAAGACCCAAGAGATGGATTTCAAAATATCTGGTACTATGCTACTGGAGAACTTATTGGAAATTCAGCATCTATTGGTGCAGGACAATTTTTAGGACAGGGAGTTTGGAGATCTGAAGATGGAGGTTTAAACTGGGAACAAATACCTGGTACTAATTCTAGCTTTGAAAACTTTGATTCTTTCTTTGATTTTAATCATGCATTGGCTGTAAGCCCAGTAAATGGAGATTTATTTATAGCAAACTTCGGAAGAATTTATAGATATGATGGGACGACGCTTACTATTGAATTACAAGAGCCAGGTAATAATGGAGGTTTTTCTGATGTAACGATAGATAGTACTGGGAGAGTATATGCTAGTTTGCGAGGTACAGCAAATAATCCAGATAATGGTGTATATACCTCTGAAACAGGAAATGGAAGTTGGGTACGCATTGCTCAAAATGGAGATCCTATGGGATGGCAACCTGGTTCAACAGGTCGTATTGTATTAAGTACGGTTCCTTCAAATGAAAACTTATTATATGCATTATTTCCTAATGTGAATAATAATGGTAATCTTCCTCAAACCTCTCCAGATTTAGTACCAGATGCAGATTTATGGCGTTATGATTTAAGTACAGATACTTGGACAGATTTTTCTTCAAAGTTACCAGATTTACCAAGTAATGATCCTAGTAACCCTGCCCAAAACCCAGAAAATTTACGAGGTGTTGATCCTTTTTCTATACAAAGTGGTTATGATATCGTAGTATCTGTAAAACCTGATGATGAAAATTTTGTCGTTATAGGTGGTAGTAGTGTTTATCGAATTGAAGATATTGAAACAGACGATGAATTTGAACTTATAGGGGGATACGATAGAGTAAGTACGTTCTTATATGATCAAAACCAACAAAATGGCGGAGGTGATGAGCACCATCCAGATATTCATGATCTTGTTTTTGACCCTAATAATGCTGATGTCTTTTTTACAGGAACAGATGGTGGTATACATAGAACAGACGATATCAATGCAGCAAGTATTGCTTGGGATAATCTTAATAATAATTACCAAACGTATCAATTTTATCATGTAGCGTTAGATCCGGAAGAAGGTTCTGATTTTGTTTTTGGTGGCGCACAAGATAATGGTACTACATTTGGAGGAACAACTGTTGGACAGCCAAATAATACGGCACACACGCGATTTTTTGGAGGTGATGGTGTATCGGTAGGTATCGGTAGAGAAGATGGGAATAATCCTTTCAGATTATACTTAGGTTCTCAAGGAGGACAGATTTTAAGGTTTAATCAAGCAGCTAACACATTTGTTGAAATTACTCCTGCAGGAGCAAACAGCAGTATTTTTGTGACTTATTTCTACTTAGACCCAGACAATACAAATGCACTTTATTATGCAGATGGTGGAACCATGTATAGAACCACAAATGCTGTAGGTGTAAATCCAAATAATTGGGATGATATGGGTAATTTACCAGGGAATCAATTCTTGAGACAGCTTGCTGCTACCAGAGGAGAATATGACCCAGCAACAAGTTATTTATTGATAGGTGGACAAAGCGGAGGTATCTTTAAGCTTAATGATCCTCAAAATGCTACTGACATATCTGAGGCAATTACGATAACACCTCCAGAAGCTTCTACAGCAGGAGGAACTATAGTTTCTGGGTTTGCAATTCACCCTACAAATCCAGACATTGTATTAGCTGTATATGGAAATTATAATATTACTAATATCTTCTTAACTACCAATGCAACGAGTAATAACCCTACTTGGGAAGTAGTAGAGCGTAATTTATCTGCACATTCAATACGTTCTGCAGCGATCACAGAGGTAAATGGTCAAGCTGGATATTATGTAGGTACTGCAAGAGGATTATTTAGTAGTCCAGATCCAAGAGAAGAAGATTGGTCTATGGAGGCTAGTGATGAAATAGGAATGGCTATTGTAAGTGGGCTTGTATACCGTCCATCTGATAATAGATTGCTTATTGGTACCCATGGAAATGGGATGTATGATACAGAAGCAACACCACTTTCTATAGATGATTTTGCTGAAAACGCTGGAGATGAGAATATACTACGTGTATTCCCTAACCCTACTAGCGATGTATTAAATTTCAGAACTACAGGTGCAACTAGTATTGCAGGATATCAAATTATAGATTATACAGGAAGAATCCTTGAAGAAGGTGATATAGATAATCTTTCTCAGGGTACAATAGATGTAAGTGCATATACTAATGGAGTCTATTTTATACGTGCTACTACTCAGAATAATGCAACAGTAACCACTCGATTTATTAAGAGATAATCTGAAGAATAAATTCAAAAAAAATCCCGCTATTAAAGCGGGATTTTTTGTTTTTAGATAATCATTTTATTTCCTCCAATCGTTATTTTCGCGATTTATATCTGCCATTAATGTACTAGAATCAATCGTCATAGATTTTATTTTAGACATAGGAACATCAATAGTAAATGTATACGTTGGGTTTGTCCAAGGCCAATCTTCTAATAATGTATAATTAGTGGTATTTGGCTTTTCCCCGCGCATCATACGTAAAGGGACATAGTATGTTGTTTCTCCTTTATTGGTAGTTACTTGTAGATCTATAGGCATAGGCATTGTACCTTTTCGCGAAAGCGTGACCTTTGTTTTATTTCCGTCTTCTACAACTTCCGTAATTGCGTAATCAATCGTATTTGTTGTTTGTGTCCAGTCAGTAAGGTACCAGTCTAATTGCATTCCAGATACTTTTTCGGCAGTACGTTTGATATCATTTGGTGTTGGGTGTTTAAAAGCAAAATCGTTAAAATACTTTTTGATGGTTTTTTCTAGATTTTCTTCCCCAATAATATACCCTAATTGTGATAGGAAAATAGCTCCTTTACTATAAGCAGCAACACCATAGGCAAAATTTCTATTATAACGATCTGCGTGTGTTGATTGTGATTGTTCATATCCACTCTCCACTAATCGATAGTATCCGCTATAAGATCCAGATACAGGGTTTTCTCTGTTTTGTTGCATTACCTCGTTCATGGCTTTTGCAGAGATATATGATGTAAATCCTTCATCCATCCATTCATGTTTGGCTTCATTTGTAGCTAATAAAAATTGAAACCATGTGTGTGCAAACTCATGTGCTGTTACGCCCACTAAACTTCCAAAACTACGCTCTCCAGTTATTAAAGTACACATTGCATACTCCATACCTCCATCTCCTCCTTGTATAACAGAGTATTGCTTGTATGGGTACTTTCCAATATGCTTGTTGAAATAAGAGAGTATTTCAGCTGTTTTAGGCTGTAACTTTTTCCAGTTTTCTATTATTTCAGGATTGTTCTTATATAAAAAATGTAATTCTACTCCATTTTCACCAATGATAGTATCATGTCTATAATTTGGATCTGCAGCCCATGTAAAGTCATGTACATTAGGTGCTACAAAATGCCATGTGTATTTCCCTCTTTTTGTTCTAGGAGTAGCAGAAGCTCCTTTATCTTGGTAGCCATGCCCTACTTTATTTCCGTTTTGCACATATCCTGTTCCTCCCAATGTAAAGTCAGCATCTATAGTAATTTTTACGTCAAAATCACCCCATACTCCATGAAATTCGCGTCCTATATATGGGTCTGCATGCCATCCTTCAAAATCATACTCAGCAAGTTTAGGATACCATTGTGTCATAGATAATGCAACACCTTCTTTGTTGTTACGCCCACTACGACGTATTTGTACAGGCACTTGTCCTGTAAAATCCATATTAAATGTAGTTTTTTGACCAGGTAAAATAGGCTGTGCCAATGTAACTTCCAATATAGTACCTGCAACAGTATATGATGTGTTTTTTCCATCTTGACTTAGACTGTTTACTTTCATAAACCCTATTTCGTCAGGAGCTAATTTGCTTATTCTATCGCCAACACGCGGGTCTGGATCTGGAATAGTACGTGATCTTACATCCATTTCACTTCCAGGCTGAAAAGCATTGAAAAATAAGTGATAAAAGACTTGTGTTAAAGTGTCTGGTGAGTTGTTTGTATAGGTCAACTCTTGTGTCCCATCATATTGATAGTTGTTTACATTCATGTCGATTTCCATTTTGTAATCAACATGTTGTTGCCAATATGAAGTGTTTTGTGCATTACTATTTGTTATAGAAATAGCGCATACGCCTACAAAAAGAATGCATTTTAGAATAGGTTTGATCATTGTTATTTGTTTAGTGCTGCCAATTTAAAGGCATTATACATATTTACTATTTTCCCTGACTTAGAAAGCTCGTCAAAACGAGTTCTTTTAGAAGGGTCTCCAGATACAATAACTGAATTTGTGGTTAGTAATCCACTTTTAATGATAATATTTTTTATTTGACTTGCTTTGAGTTTAGGGTAATAACTTCGTAACATAGCAGCTACTCCTGTTGTATTTGGAGCAGCCATAGAGGTTCCTTGTAAGAACTCATACGTATTATTAGGAGCTGTAGACCAAATACGTACTCCAGGAGCAAAAACATCCACATTGGATTTTCCATAATTTGAAAAATCTGCAACCATCTCACTTCCATATTTTTTGTTTAAAGCTCCTACTGTTAAAAATGTATCGCTTATTTCAGTGCTATTATTCCATTGGTCATTAGGATACACCCTATTGGAGGAATCATCTAGATTAAGACCTTCATTTCCAGCAGCATTAACAATAAGCACATCTTTTTTGGCTGCATATTTAATCGCATCATATACCCATTCTGGGTTTTGAGAATAATATTTACCAAAAGAGGTATTAATTACTTTTGCCCCATTATCTACAGCATAACGAATAGCAAGTGCAATATCTTTATCATATTCGTCTCCCTTAGAGACAGCCCTTAATATCATAAGTTTAATATTGCTATTTGCAATACCATCCATACCGATACCATTATCGCGTTGTGCAGCGATAATACCTGCTACATGCGTACCGTGTAATGCATCTTCTTGATTAGGCCCTGAAACATTATTATCTCCATAGCTATTATCATTAATATCATAAGGATTATCTCCTAGCACATCCCTGAAAGAAGCATTTAAACTATAATTTATTAATTGACCTTCAATTTGCTCTAAGTCGCCTTCTATTAATGTTATAAATTTTGGAATAGTTTCTTCATATTGGAACATCTGTGATAAGAACCCAATATGATTTTGCATTTCTTCATTAGGGTTTGGAATGGCACGTAACTCTTTAATCGTATACGTTTCTTTTCCTAACTTTTTTGAAATGATAGCATGAGAAGAGGTCACCTCTCTAAGAATCTGATCTCGATCTTGTTTCAAGCGTTGTAATTCAGAATATTCTCTATCGTGCTCGGTTCGTGCTTTTTGATAAGAAAGAAAAATATCCCTTTTATTGGCTGGAATTTGAGCGATGGTTTTTCCTTTAAACTCACTGTCATAACGATCTATAATTCTAGCAAGCTCTAACTGCTCATCTAAAACGTCTCCTAAGAAATTCCATCCGTGAATATCATCTATATATCCATTATTGTCATCGTCTTTGCCATTATTAGGGATTTCTTTAGGATTGGTCCATATAACATTTTTAAGATCCTTGTGGGTAATGTCTGTACCACTATCAATCACAGCAACGATGGTTTGCACTCCTGACTTTCCAGGAAGAATTTCTGCATATGTTTTTTCGACACTCATACCAGGAATGGTATCAATGACTAAATCTTTAGCTCCCCAAGATTTTTCTTGAGTATCTGTAAGTGGTGTAATTTTTAAAGGATTGCTATCTATATTGGCCTCTACAACACTCACTAAAGGCGCAGGTGTATCACATCCTACAATGAGAGCTGATATGGTAATAGCAAGGGTGATTTTTTTATAAATAGTATACATTTTTATAGGTAATAAATTTAAAGAATTTCCTGTAGAGTAAAAGTGTCTTTAAGGCGAACACCTTTTTCTGTATGTTGTACTGTGATAATGGGATTGTGAGCATCATGTTCCAGCCATAAATAGTATCCTTTATCTGCAGCAGTATTTAAAAAGAGTTCCTTCTCATCAAGTGTTAATAATGGACGTGTATCGTATCCCATCACAAATGGTAAGGGCAGATGTCCTGCAGTAGGAAGTAAATCTGCCATAAAGACAATTGTTTTATCTTGATAGGTAATATGAGGAATCATCTGTTTATCTGTATGACCATCTGCAAAAAAGATACCAAAACCTAGTTCTGAAGTTTCTTGAAAAACGTTTCCTTCTCTTGAGACATATCGTAATTGCCCGCTTTCTTGCATAGGCAAAATGTTTTCTTTTAAGAAAGAAGCACGCTCTCTTCGATTAGGTTGAGTAGCCCATTTCCAATGATCTTCATTGCTCCAAAAAGTAGCATTTTTAAAAGCAGGTTCATAGCCTGTTCTATCTTTATTCCATTGTACAGAACCCCCACAGTGGTCAAAATGCAGATGCGTCATAAATACATCTGTAATATCATCTCTGTGAAATCCGTAAAATGCCAATGAACTATCTATGCTATAATCTCCCCATAAATGATAATAACTATAAAACTTATCAGATTGCTTGTCACCCATTCCAGTATCTATGAGAATAAGACGATTGCCATCTTCTATAAGCATACAACGTGCTGCAATATCAATCATGTTATGCGCATCTGCAGGATTGGTACGGGTCCATAATGTTTTAGGAACTACACCAAACATAGCGCCACCATCTAGTTTGAAATGACCAGCTTCTATGGGATATATTTTCATAAGATCTATTTGTATAATTAGAAAGAAAGTAGATGCAATAGGTATTTTTATGTATACGCTTTCGCGAAAGCGTATAAAACAACCCTCTCCTCAGATTTAAAAATCTATGCAAAATAATGAAAAAGGCATTTTTACAAAGATTTCTCGATACCTTTTTAACAAAGAATTGTATATTCCTTGTTTGTGATGTAGCTTTAACGTTTAAAAGGAGGATATATGTTAGAATTAGCAGGAATTATTATTCTAGGAATTATTGCACAATGGGCCGCATGGCGATTAAAATTGCCAGCAATCTTGCCTTTAATCCTTATAGGGCTTTTTGTAGGGCCTATATCTACATTACTTTCTGAAGATGGTACTAAATGGATAGAGCCATTGTGGAATGGAGAGAAAGGATTATTTCCAGGAGAAAGCCTTTATTATTTTGTATCACTAGCGATTAGTATTATTCTTTTTGAAGGAGGACTAACCCTTAAACGTTCTGAAATTAGAACTATCGGGCCTGTGATCACAAAACTAATTACAATCGGGAGTGCCGTTACCTTTTTTCTAGCAGGTGCTGCTGCTTATTTTATTTTTGGACTAAGCCTTAAGATTTCATTCTTATTTTCTGCATTGATTATTGTTACGGGACCTACCGTAATCTCTCCTATTTTAAGAAATATCCCCCTTAAAAAAGATGTCTCTTCTGTATTAAAATGGGAAGGAATTTTAATTGACCCTATAGGAGCTTTAGTGGCGGTTTTGGTGTTTGAATTTATAAGTGTAGGCGAGGGTCAAGAATATACTAAAACAGCACTTATTGAATTTGGAAAAATATTACTTTTTGGAACTACCTTTGGGTTTACATTTGCTCATGGGCTAGCATTTGCTATCAAGAAAAAATTAATCCCTCACTATTTATTGAATGTCGTTTCTCTTTCTGTAGTACTTCTTGTATTTGTAGAGTCAGATATTTTTGCGCATGAGTCAGGGTTACTTGCTGTGGTTGTCATGGGAATGGTATTAGGGAATATGGATTTGCCAAATCTTAAAGAACTACTTTATTTTAAGGAATCTCTGAGTGTATTATTAATATCAATACTATTCATTTTATTATCGGCAAATATTAATATAGAAGACCTAGAGCTGTTGTATAGATGGGAAACCGTAGCATTATTTGCCATTGTTGTTTTTATAGTCAGGCCGCTTGGTGTTTTGTTAAGTACACATGGATCAGATCTGAAAATGAATGAACGTATTTTTATTAGTTGGGTGGGGCCAAGAGGTATTGTAGCTGCAGGTATTGCTTCGCTGTTTGGATCAAAATTACTACTAAAAGGAGAACCAGGTGCTGAGTATATTACACCCTTGGTTTTTATGATTGTATTAGGAACCGTATTATTAAATGCGACAACAGCTCGTATTTTTGCCAAAGCGATAGGCGTTTTCTTAAAGAAATCTGACGGAATTCTTATTGTAGGAGCCTCTGAAGTATCACGATTAATTGCAAAGTACTTACAAAAAAATGATAGACATGTCATTCTTCTAGATAGCAATAGTACAAATGTACGTATGGCAAAAGAGTTAGATTTAGATGCTATAGAAGCCAATATATATTCTGATGATGTTACGGACAATGTAGAGCTTAGTCATGTAGGCTATTTGATGGCACTTACAGGGAGTAATGATATTAATAATTATGCTTTAAATCGTTTTAGGAAACAGTTTGGTGAAAATGGTGCTTTTAGGCTTATATCTAAACGAGAGATGGACGATCCTAATAGTATTCCTAAAGAAGGTCTTTTTTCTACCACAGATGATTATATCAATCTTGTAGAAGTTGCTAGAAAATTCCCTACGATTCAAGAAGTGCCTGTAAATTCTCAAGAAGAGTTTACATCTACACTAGCTCTTTTACTAAAAGAGAAAGAAATGATTCCGCTATTTCTTAAACAAAAAGATGGCTATATAGATATTATAAGTTCCTTTGTAGAAGAAACAGAATTAAGTTCTTTTGAAGGAAGTAAAGTCGTGTATTTAGGAAAGCCTATTATAAATGAATTAGAAGGAATCACAAAAGATTCGCTTTAGGCATTTTTAGCGAGTTTATAATAAGAGTTATAATATTTTATACATAGCGCGCTTGCGCGAAAAACCATCCACACCACAAAGGCGTACCAGATTCCTTTGAGTTCCCAATGCATCCATTTCCCAAAATACACCATAGGAACAAACCCTAAAAATGTAGCACCAAGTAGTGTATTACGAAGGTATGCCATTTCTCCTAGCCCTTTAAATATAGCATCTAGCGTAAATGCAATCGAATTAAGAGGCTGTATGAGTATGACAATAAAGAAGACACTATAAAAAGCTTTGAGAACTATATCTTCATTTGTAAATAGTTCTCCAGCAAATGTATATCCTACAGTACATGCGATCATTAATAATCCAGCAACAAAAAGATTATACGTATTTACTCTTTTGGTAAGAATCCAAAGCTTTTTATAGTCTTTTGCTCCTAAAAGACGACCACTGAGTAAATTTCCAGCAGCACCATATCCATCAATAAAAAAGGCAGTAAACAGCCAAATATTGACAGCTATGGTATGCGCGGCAATATTGGCAGTACCTAAAGCAGTAGCTTCTTTTACAGCAATAACGAGTGCTACATTAAGAGAAAATGATCTAGCAAACAGATTTAAACTCATACTTACAAGTCTATTAATTTCTGGATGTAACGGAAAGCGTAGTCGCAAGGACACATTTGTTTTTACGAGTAAAAAGATAAGTGCCATTATAGCCATTACGGCTTGCGATAACAAACTTGCCCATGCCGCTCCTTTTACACCCATTGGATCAATCATCCCTTCTACTCCGTATACTAGAATAATATCAAGACCTATATTGATAAGAGCTCCTGCAATGGCAACAAGCATAGGCCAAAAGGTGTTTTGTAAACCTCTAAAAATTCCAAAAATAGCAAATGTAAAAAGCGTGAGCGGAAATCCCCATACGCGTATATTGTAATAATCTATACTCAAGTCTAGGACCATTCCTTCTGCATTGAGAAATGTAAAAATCTCATCTACAAAAAAATAAGTGCCTCCCAGAAAGACAAAGCTTAGCAAAATATTGAAGAAGATAGCTTGCGCAGGGAGCACCTTAATATCTTCTAGTTTTCCAGCGCCTAGATTTTGAGAAATAATGGTAGAGATAGCACTTCGAGTTTGTCCTAAAATCCAAATAAGCATCGATAAAAATGCACCTACAATACCTACTGCAGCAAGTGATTCGGTACTGTATGTGTCCATATTCCCAACAATAGCAGCATCTGTACTAGAAAGTATGGGTTCTGCTATTCCTGCAATAATAGCAGGGATTGCCAATTGCTGGATACGTTTAAAAGAGATGTTTATGGAGGCGTTATCTTCGATGAGTGCTATGTTTTATAAACTGAATGAACCCTTTAGTCTATGTCAAGAGAAGTTCATAACAATAAAAGGGAAATTCGCTTTGTTTTGGAAAATAAATACTCCCAAGACGTTTATAACCTCTTTGCTCATAAAACTTCTGGTTTCTTGAATTTTGGCTAAAGGTATCTAAACGTATGGAGGCGACATTATTTGCTTTCGCGAAAGCTTCTGCATGATCCATTAACTGAACAGCATAGCCTTTCTTCTGAAACGATGGATGCACAGCCAGCCTATGGATGTATAGGTTATTTGTATTTGGCGAAAGCCAATCAATAGCTGTATATTCATCATCCATATAAGTGGAAATGACAATCGTACCTATAATCTGGTTTTCTATTTTTAAAACATAGAGTTCGTTGCGGTCTATATCTCTCTCAAACGCCTCTTTAGATGGATAATGCTCGTTCCATTGATAGATTCCTTTGGAGATCATAAAGGCAGCACAGGCCTTAGTAAGCGATAGAATTTCAGGGATTTCCGAAATTTTTGCGGGTACAATCACAGATATGAAGTATTTTTGCTTTATAATTAGCTAAAATAAGCCTTATTCTATGAAAAATATACTAGTTCCTATAGGTTCATCTAATGGTGCCATTACTACTTTACAATATGCCATTGATCTAGCAGAAAAGATTGATGCAAATGTATATGTGATTTCTGTTTTTCAGGAGTTTTCTAGAGTAGGTGGTATGTCTAAAGTAAATACGCTACTTAAAGAAGAGTCTGAAAATCGTATTACCGAAGTACTTAATACCGTAGATAAAAAAGAGGTTTCTGTGATTGCACACCCAATTAAAGGTGAAATTCTAGAAGGCGTAAAACGTTTTAACAGTCATGTTCCTGTAGATTTAATGGTGTTATCTCCACGAAGTAACTCACAAAGAGATGAGGTATATCTTGGTAAAACCTCTGGCAAACTAGTAAAGGATACTAATATTCCTGTACTTGTTGTTCCAGAAAATGAAGTTTTTAAAGTACCTGAAAAGATATTGATGGCTTTTAAAAATGGAAAATTTGCTAAGAAAAAACTATTGGAGCCTTTATATAAAATACAAAATTACTTTAATAGCGAAGTACACCTTCTTCATGTGGAGACACCTGAGAACACTTCAGAAATGTTAGAAGTAAGTGGAAAATTAAAAAGAATAAGTGCTTCCTATACACAAACCAAAAATGCAACAACATACCAAGGTGTTTTAGAGCATTATCAATCTGTAGAACCAGATATGATTTGTGTGGTACGAAGAAAACGAGGGTTCTTTAAGAAATTATGGGAAGCCAATGCTGTATTAAAGAGAGATTTCTATACTACAAAACCACTTCTTATTTTACGAGTACAGGAAGATTAATTTTGTATACGCTTTCGCGAAAACATATACAAGATGTTTTGGGGATGTAGCTCAGCTGGCTAGAGCGCTTGACTGGCAGTCAAAAGGTCGTGGGTTCGAGCCCCATCTTCTCCACTAGTAATAACAAGGCTTCACAGAAATGTGAAGCTTTTTTAATTTTTTATTTGCACGCATTATTGTGCATTTTCTTATTTGAATTTTCTGCCATTATTCTTGCATGACTAGCAAATTCAAAACTAACATCAGCGAAATATCCCTTCATTATAAAGGTAAGGTTCGAGCAAGTGATCGCCCGAAGGTTTCTAGTTCTTCGTCAGCATATCAATTATTTCGTGAAAATTGGAATGATTTAACGATTAATCTATTTGAAAAGTTTAAAATATTACTTCTTGATCGTAACAATCAATGTATGGGAATTGTGACACTCTCCCAAGGTGGTGTATTAGGTACGCTTGTTGATCCAAAACTTGTTTTTGTAAGCGCATTAAAAGCACGAGCCTGTGCAATTATATTAGGGCATAATCATCCGTCAGGTAACTTGCAAGCTAGCAAAAGCGATATTGCGCTTACAGAAAAACTAGACCTTGGTGGAAAGTATCTTGATCTAAAAGTTTTAGATCATATCATCTTAACTAATGATGATTATTTTTCATTTGCTGACAATGGCCTAAAACCATTTTAAAAATTTAGGAAGACCTTAATCAGTTACAAGTATGCGATGAGATTGTAATAAATTCTACTCTATTATTATTGACTACAATATTGTTTATTAAATCCATAGAGTTCTTAATTAAACCGTAGTGTCCATTAATAGATATATCTGTTTTATTATAATTTATATCTTTTTTATATTCTTCATCTGTATAGTATTTAACTAATTTTAAATCAGATATAAGATTAGGATAAATATCTTTTGATTTATATGCAATCAATGGAAGATTATTATTCTTCGAATTTTTATTTATCTCCATTATTGATGTTTGGTTATTTAAATTAACATCATACATCACAACATTTCCTTTAAATGCAGATTTTGGATAAAAGTATTTTGATAGATTTTCTGAATCATTTTTAATTTTCATCAATAATTCTCGATTCTTCTTTTTTGTATCTTCTTCTGCATATTCATTAAAAGCATTTTCAGTTTCTTTTATTAAATCTGGAGAATCTTTATATATATCTTTAAGAGTATTTTCTAAATCATTAAAGTATAGTTTTTGTTTATTAACTCCAGAAACATTTGGATTAGTGAAAAAAATGAAAATGTCTGAAACATTCCAGCTTTCATTTTTATCAGGACTAGAAATAACGGTAATACCTAAAGAGTCCCAGACATAAATACTATCTCTCCTTGAAAAAAAGGGAACACCTATTTCAGCATATTTTACACGATCATATCTGCCTAGAGTATTAACCCATTCTTGAATATTTTCACCAATTTTTAAATTACTATTATCTTTTGTAATGGAACAGTTATCTACTGTTAGTGAAAATTGTGAATCGTTTTTTATTTTGGCAATATCATTAGTCTTGCAACAAATAAAAAAAAGAAAAACACTACTGATTAGAAGGAGGGGGTTGAATATTTTCAATTTCATCTTTAAATTTTTCAAGATTCTTTTTGGTTACTTCTTCAAGGTGATGTATGGCTGTCTTACTTTCAGCTAAACGATTCCTTTATTAAGTTTTGTATTCCTCAAAAACAAACTCCTGACTTCCAATTTCACTGATTAATTGTACTAAGATCTTTTCAAATTCTAGCAAAGTCTCTTCTGTGATATCACTATCTCTTTGGAATTTAAAAGGCATAAAGCCGTTTTTAAGACGTTTAAAGGAAATAATCCCCGCTTTTGCAGGAAAGGTAATATCGCCAGATTTATAAAGCATGTAGGTGTATAATAGTACTTGAAATGCTTTTTCGCGTTTGCCTTCAGCAGCTAGTAAATCTTCCCATTCCTTAATCACCAGATCACCTCGATCTACACTTCCAGATTTATAATCAATAATGCGTACTTCATTGTTTCGAATCTCAATACGATCAGCGGTTCCTTTTAAAACTGTGGCAAAAGGAAGTGGTGTGTGCTGTAAAGAAGTTTGTAGTTGTTGTTCTAACTGTATAATACGTATCTGATCCCCTTTTTGAATGCATTGTTTCTCAAAAGCCAAAAAATTAATAAGATAGCGTTGTATCACCTCATAGATAATTAAGTTCTTTCCTTTAGAAAGATTCATGCTTTTAAAAATAAGATCAAATTGTGCTTTGATCACCGGCGTTATTTTTGAAAGCATGGTATCAATATGGGCTACCGTTAATACCGTATTTACATAAGGTTTATACAAAAACTCTAACGCATCATGAATGATAGTTCCCATGGTATTGGCAGCCACAATTTCTTCTACTTCATCCAGTTCTTTAATGCCTAACACATACTTATAATAAAACTCTAAAGGATTGCGTAAATAGGTTCCTAATGCCGATGGTGACAATCCAGACGCAAATAATCCTTTAAGTGTTTCAATAACAGTATCGGTCTTTGTGATTGCGTGCGTTGGGAGTGTAGTCATAGTCACTGCAGGCGTGGCTACTTCATGATGAATAGTATGTGTATTTTCTAGTTCTAATTGTAATATAAAACGACTTTTTTCTGTAGCGCCTACACCTTCTGTTGCCGAAGTATATATAAGATGAATATCTTCAGATCTATGTAGTAAACGATAAAAATGATAGGCATATACAGCATCTTTTTCCTGGTAAGTAGGTAATTTATGCATGTACTTTAAGTCATACGGAATATATGAATTACTGCTTTTCCCGGCAGGTAAAATACCTTCATTAAGCGAAGTGACAATTACATGTTTAAAATCTAAAAGGCGAGATTCTAACATTCCCATGATTTGTAACCCTTGATGAGGATCTCCTTGTAGATCTATAGTCTCTGAAGATATGGTATCTCTATAAAATCGTATAAATGTAGGAATGTCTTCTATATACGTATGTGTATTATTTAATGTTACTAGTTTGTTGAATGCTTTATGAAAACCAAATAAGTATTCTAAGTTAAGCGCATCTTCAACAGGATCTAATGTGTTTTTAAGTAATTGTATAAGTGCTAGGCAATTTTTAATAGCTTTTACGGGGTTGTCTTCCCAAATATTGAATAGCACGATAAGAGATTCGGGAAGCTCATTTGTGTTTGTCATTTCTTTTAAATCGTCCGTATTGATATAAATACTATTTGATTGTTGAATCGCAGTAATAATCAACGACGATTGATCTAGAAGAAGCTTTTGAATAATTGGTTGTTGTAATAATGTAATTACGTTTTTATAATAGAACCCTTTTTGGTTGTGTTCTTTTTTGAGTATAAAAAAATGCTCAAATAAAGAGGCAAGAGGTGTTTGTCGTAATGGAATTCCCATAGTGACATTAATATTCTTAATGTTTTTAGGAAGGGCATTAATAATGGGCAATAAAAGGGATTCATCTCCTAATACTAGAACAGTTTCATTTAATTGTTCTTTTGTGTAAGAAGAAAGAAGATGGCCTACATATTTGGCAAGTTGTAGTCCTTGTGTGACTTCTGTAATAGTAATTTCCTTTTGTTCATTATAGTGAGTGTATACCGTTTCAAAAGGGTTTGATTTAAAATAGGGCCATGTTTTTATGTGCTCCCTCATAAAAAGAGAAGCTTCATGTGCCTTATTGTCCATAAAATGCGACTCAGCATCCCAATAAATTTTAGTATTCCCTGTTGCTAAAAGAGCCTGAATAAGATGTTGTTCAGAAGTGTTTAAGGCATTAAATCCTAAAAACACATGCTTTTTATGTTCGTTATTATGAATATAATATTCTATGTCTTCTGCTGCTTTTCTATAAATAAGTCCTTGGTGTGCCGTATTTGCTTCAAGTAATATTGAGGTGAAATGCGCATAATACTCAGGAAGTAATTTCCAGAATTTAAGGTAATTCTTAATTAGAGAGGTTGCGTCTTTTTCTTTAGACCAATGATTTAAATCTTGTATAGCGCTCAAATAATCAAAAAAGGAAGAGTGATCTACAAGATATCTATCTATTTCATTAAAATCACTTAATATCGTTTGTGCCCATCCGTAAAAAATAGAGAACGATTCTTTTTCTTTAGGAGGTGTTATTTTTAAGTATGCCTGATATAGAGCAAATATTTGATCAGTTTGTGAAGCTTGTTTTAAACCAGAAAGGTATTCTATAAACTCTTCAATACTATATATTTCTGGAGAGAAAATAGATTTTTCTAAATGTAGTGCAATACGATTACGAAGGAAACTACCCGCACGTCTACTAGGTACAATAAAAGCAACAGAAGAAAGGGAGTCTAGCTCTTCAATGCATTTAGTGATAACATCTTCTATAAATGATTGCATGTATCTAAAATAATCACTTATTCTATAAATGGAGCATTGTCCTAGAATAAATTAAGGAAAATAAAAAAGCCTTGCGTGAGCAAGGCTTTTTATAATATATGTTTGTTTTTCTATTACTTAAGGATAGAAAGCTGTACACGTCTGTTTTCTTGACGCCCAGCAGCAGTTTTGTTAGAAGCGATTGGTTGAGACTCACCAAAACCTTTAGACTCTAAACGAGAAGCATCAATACCATGACTAGTTAAATAGTTTTTAACTGAAGCTGCTCTTTCGTTAGAAAGGTTTAAGTTATAAGCATCACGTCCTCTATCATCCGTATGACCTTCAATTAAGAAACGAGTCGTAGGATATTCTTTCATGATTTTTGCTACATTATCAAGAGTTGCGTGAGATTCTGCACGAACACTAGCTGCGTTGTAATCAAAAAGAACTGATTTGAACTGTACGTTAAGATCGTTAAGAACTTCTACAGATACTTCAGGACATCCATTGTTTGCTACAGTACCTGCAACATCTGGACAATCATCATCTTTATCTAATACACCGTCACCATCTTTATCTTGGTAAGGACATCCGTTGTTAGCACGTGGACCAGCCTCGTTTGGACAACCATCATCAGAATCTTTGATTCCATCGCTATCAGCATCTGGACATCCACCTAAAGCAGCAACACCAGCTACAGTAGGACAAGCATCCTTAGGATCAGGAATTCCGTCTCCGTCAGTATCAGGACATCCTTCAAATTCAGCTGAACCAGCTACAGTAGGACAAGCATCTTTAGAATCTTGGATACCATCTCCGTCAGAATCAGGACACCCATCAAATTCAGGAATACCTGCAACTTCTGGACAAGCATCATCTTTATCATAGATTCCGTCTCCGTCAGTATCTTTACCTCCAAAAGAGAATCCTAAAGAAGCAGAGTGCTGAAAGTGCTTAGGTCCTGTTTCTTCTTCGAATACATGCTTATATAATGACTGAAGTCCTATGTTAAAGTTTTCAGATAACCAGAAACGAACTCCAGCACCTCCGTTAGCAGTTCCAAAACCAGGAGTTCCTCCTGTTAATTCACTATCTAACCAAGTATAACCAGCTCCAACTGATAAATATGGATCAAACCAAGTACTTCCGATAACTTCTTTAAGACTATATGAAACAGCACCGTCTACAGCATAATGCTGTAATTCATTTGTTGGAGAAGAATCTCCTAACTTATCAATTCTGTTTAATGTTCCAGTTACTCCAACTACAAATCCGTCACCAACATATCTAGAAATGTTAATATAAGAAACAGATGGAAGGATATTCCAGTGATCATTTACATTATAAAATTCTTCAAATACGCCTCCTCTAATTTCAAGATTTGTTCCGGCTTGACGAGCACGGTCCCCAACAGGATAAGTGTCAATAGCATTGGCACCGACACTAATTGCCCAAGGGTTATTTTTGTCTTGTGCATTCACCGATCCGATTACCATGATCAGAAGCGAAGCAACTAAAAATCTGCTAAGATGTTTCATTGTTTATTCTTAATTTTAAGTGTTAATTAAAAGCAAAAGTAAGTTGTTAAAACTAATCAACAAAGATAAAAGTACTAAAATTTTAGAAAATGCATTGACTATAGTGTAAAGTTTGCTAATTAATAACGCCTAATTCTTTTCCTACTTTTGTAAATGCTTCTATCGCTTTATCAAGATGTTCTACCTCGTGGGCAGCACTTAATTGTACACGTATACGGGCTTTACCCTTTGGTACCACTGGAAAAAAGAAGCCTATAACATAGATGCCTTCTTCTAATAATGCATCTGCCATTTGTTGAGAAAGCTTTGCATCATATAGCATAACAGGAACAATAGCAGAATCACCATCAATGATATCAAATCCTGCATTTTTCATCCCATTTTTAAAATAAGTGGTGTTTTTTGCTAGTTTATCGCGTAAAGAAGTGTCACTTCCTAACATTTCAAATACTTTAATAGATGCTCCTACAATTGCTGGTGCAAGAGAGTTTGAAAAAAGATAAGGTCTACTACGTTGTCTTAAAATTTCAATCACTTCTTTTTTGGCAGTTGTATATCCTCCCATAGCACCTCCCATTGCTTTTCCAAGAGTCCCTGTAATAATATCAATACGTCCCATGACTCCTTTTTCTTCAAGAGTCCCACGACCAGTTTCACCAATAAATCCTGTAGCATGACACTCATCTATCATTACTAAAGCATCATACTTATCGGCTAGGTCACAGATTTCATCTAAAGGAGCGACAAGCCCATCCATAGAAAACACTCCGTCTGTTACAATAATTTTATGACGTGCCCCAGCTTCATTTGCTTTTATAAGCTGTTCTTCAAGATCTTGCATGTCATTGTTTTGGTAACGATAGCGCGCAGCTTTACATAAACGTACTCCGTCTATAATAGAAGC
The DNA here is from genome assembly GCF_900188275.1 of Dokdonia pacifica. Lineage (GTDB taxonomy): Bacteria > Bacteroidota > Bacteroidia > Flavobacteriales > Flavobacteriaceae > Dokdonia > Dokdonia pacifica. Next base: position 1,023,125 of record NZ_FZNY01000001.1, on the reverse strand, counting down.
ATGGTTTAAAGAATCTGAAATAATAGCATCCTCTTTACCTAATAAGGGTTCAAAAACACCTCCATTTGCATCAAATGCTGCTGCATATAGTATGGTATCTTCCGTGCCATAAAAATCTGCAATCTTTTGTTCTAATTCTTTATGTATATCTTGAGTACCACAGATAAAACGTACAGAGCTCATCCCAAAACCATGAGTATCCATAGCATCTTTTGCCGCTTGGATGACTTCTTTATTTGATGATAGCCCTAAATAGTTATTTGCACAGAAGTTAATCACCTCTTCTCCTGTCGAAATTTTAATTACAGCATCCTGAGGAGATGTAATAATGCGTTCTTTTTTATAGAGTCCTGCTTCTTTTATAGCCGCAAGTTCATTTTGTAAGTGCTCTTGTATTTTTCCGTACATGGTTTTAGTTTTTTGCAAATGTATAGATTATTATACCTTAATAATAGTTACTTCTTTATTTATGTATAGTAAGAATAATTGTTTCACAACAATATCCATCTCCTTTAATAATTGGGCATATTGCTGTATTTGATAAGCATGATTTTCTAAAGGAATTCCTGTCTTATAATCCATTATAATCGCACTTCCATCAGGAAGGACCTCTATTCTATCAGGAATATGAATTGTACCATCGGCCGAAAGAATTTTCCGTTCATTATACACCGTATTTGCACGAGAGAAGTACGGTTGTAATTCAGGATGATTTACCACACTAGAGAGCACAGCTTTTACTGCATTTTTTTCATCTTCGGTAATCATTCCTTCATAAACAGCTTCTGTAACGGCATCCTCTATATCTTGACGATCTATGATTTTTGCCATTAACTCATGGATTAGATTTCCATATGCAATGGCATTTTGGCGTTCTTCATTCCATAAAAAACCTGCTTTGGTTATGGTGCGAATATTATGGGATTCTTTAGAAGAAGATAAGAAAGGAATGGTCACTACTTTTTTGGTGTCTTCTATGTCGTTTTGAACTTTAATAGATGCCTCTCCATATATATATGGTTTTTCAGGCCCTTCCCAAATTCCTTCTTGATGTAAATGGGCTATAAATAAATCACTAAATGTTTTTGGATCACTAATGGTATTTGTTTTGAGTGCGCTTTCGCGAAAGCGTGACAAGACATACACCCGTTCTATAGCTCTGGTTAGGGCTACATATAAAATGTTAACCGCATCAAATTGCTGTTGTGAGATCCGTTCGTCATATAAAACTGCTCCATGACTACTATAGGATGACACATCTGTTTTATGTCCTATTAATAAGTGTTCAAATCCTGCAAAATCTGAAGCGTTGGTAGGATACCAATGATGCTCGTTACGATGTGTATATAATTCTGAATCAGCATATGGATAAATTACAATATCAAACTCCAGCCCTTTTGATTTATGCACACTCATAATTTGTATGGCATCACTTTGTGGAGGTGCAACAATACTAAGTGTATCTTTCTTTTCTTCCCAGTAGTTTAAAAAACCTATAAGACCACCATTATTGCGTTGTGTGTATTCAAAAATCGCATTAAGATATCCAAACAAATAGGCATCTGCTTCCTTTTCAAGATGAAAAGCACGTATCATATATTCTACACCTTCATATAAACTCAGTGATTCAAAGAGGGAAGGCGAGTAATAAATATGTCTTTCTTCTAAGCTTTTCAGAAAATCTGCTGTAGGAGTTTTAGCCCATTGATTGTAGAAGTCATGTGTATCTTCAATCTGAAATCTATTAGCCAAAAAGGAAAGGAGCTTAAGTGTAATTTGAGGAGTATTAGGCTGTAATTGTAATTCTAAAATAGCATGTACAAACCTAACGGAAGGAGCACTATGTATGAGTAAGCTTTCTGAAGAAACAACTTTTATTTGATTTGCAGCTAGATATTGTGCTATATGAGCCCCGTGTTTATTACTCCGAGTTAGGATACAAATATCACTTTTAAGAAAGCCTTGGTCTACTACTTCATGAATAATTTTTAATACTTCGGCTGGGTAAATTTCATCTGCATCTTGAGCTGTTTCTGCTTCTATAAATTGTAAAGAAACAAGTCCTCCTTTTCTATGATTAAATGCTTGATTATTATCTGTTTTGTAGATAGAAGTATACGTGGGATCTTTAAAAAAGGATGAAATGTATGTGAAAAAGCGGTTGTTAAAATGAATAATTTCCGAATAACTCCTATAGTTTGTATCAAGTTGTTGCACACTAGTACTTTCTATAGAAAAAGGATGTATTTCATTAGAAAGGTCTATAAATTGCTCAGCTTTTCCTCCGCGCCATCTATAAATAGCTTGTTTTGGGTCTCCCACTAAAAGTAAACTGTTTTTAACAGCATCTCTAGTTTCTGTTGTGATGGCACTATCTACCAATGGAATTAAATTATGCCATTGCACGACAGAAGTATCTTGAAACTCATCTATAAAATAGTTGGCATATCGTTCTCCCAAACGCTCATAAATAAAAGCAGCAGGTTGCTCTCTAAGAGATTTATAAATCAACGCATTAAAATCAGAGATTAATAGAATATTCTCATCTTCTTTAATCTTTTGAAGTTCTTTATGAATGAGTTGTAATACGGATAAGGGCACTACTTTTTTTGTAAAAGCAATCACCAACTGAAGTTTATAGTATAGGTTTTTAGTCTCTTTAAAGCATATGATAAGCTGTTCTCGAATACTATCTATGTCATCTTTTATAGGTTGCTTTTCGGCTTTTTTATAAAAAGTATAATTGTCAATATCTTGTTTCCACTTTGCTTTATAATCTACCTCCAGAGGATTTTCTTGTAGTTTAACTAGATGGTTATAAAAATATTTTCCTGAAAAGTGATTTTCGTCTAAGCCTAAACTATGTATGAGTTCTATATGTGTTTTGGCGCTATGTTCTATACCCGCTTTAAGCGAAATTTCAAACTGGTGCAACTCTTTCTTTAATGCGTCAAAATCATCTAATGTCTTAGATTGTAATTGAGCGACATACGGAGCATCATTTTCACTGGAAAGTAACTGAGCAATTTCATTAAGATCACGAGTAATATCCCAGCTTTTATCATCATCTGCCTTTTGCAATGCAAATTCTACCAGAATATTTGTAATACGCTCATCCTGACCAGCACTATCTATAAGCGCATCTACAGCTCTTGCTTGTAGTGTTTTCGTATCTAATGACACTTCAAAATTTCCAGAAATCTCAAGATCTTTAGAAAATGTTCTTAAAATACGATGTGTTAATGTATCTATCGTAACAACATCAAAGGCAGCATAATTGTGCAAAATGGCATTTAAAATATGAGATGCTTTTTTAGCAATAGTAATAGGGGATTCCTCTATCTCTTTAGAAATAGAAGTCATCATCTCTGGAATAGCATCCTGATCTTTATAAACACTAAAAGCGTATAAGGTTTCTAAAATACGCTCTTTCATCTCTTGGACCGCTTTATTTGTAAAAGTAATCGCTAGAAGCTGTCTGTATTTATTAGAGTTTTCGCTTATAAGTAACGTAGTGATATACGCCTTTACAAGACTATAGGTCTTTCCAGATCCCGCCGAAGCATTTAATACCGTTAAACTGTTTGAAGATACCATTGATTATAGAGGTATAAAGATAGAAAAGCTACTCGAGACGCGAGTAGCTTTTCTAAACAAACCTAACTAACCAACTTAAAATGTAAGAATGCGACTAAAACCAACACCGTTACATATACAAAAGACGGAAGAATGTCAAAAGGGTTGCTTTATTTTATAAAATTTTTATTGAAAAGATTAAAAAGAGCTAATAAACAAAGCTTATATAAGGTATAAATACTATCTATACTGCGATTTGATATTTATAGCTATAAGCATTTTAATTGCTCTTACTATTACGTAACTTTGTGTGCAATCGATTTATTCACTTAAAATTATACAGATATGTCATTTGAGTTACCAAAACTGAACTATGCATATGATGCATTAGAGCCACATATAGACGCACGTACTATGGAGATTCACCATAGTAAACACCATAATGGATATACTTCTAAGCTTAATGCTGCTATAGAAGGAACAGACTTGGAAGGAAAGACAATAGAAAATATATTGACAAATCTTGATATGTCAAATGGAGCTGTCCGCAATAACGGAGGAGGTTTTTATAACCACCGTTTATTCTGGGAAGTAATGTCTCCAAATGGAGGAGGAGAACCTTCTGGAGAACTTGCAGATGCTATTAATGATGCCTATGGAAACTTTGAAGCATTTAAAGATGCATTTTCAAAAGCAGCAGCCACACAATTTGGATCTGGATGGGCATGGTTATGTGTACATGAAGGAGGAAAAGTAGAAGTTTGCTCTACTCCAAATCAAGATAATAGTTTAATGCCAGGCGTAGGATGTGGAGGAACTCCTATCTTAGGAGTAGATGTATGGGAGCATGCGTATTACTTAAACTACCAAAACAGACGTCCAGATTATATCAATGCATTTTTTAATGTAATTAACTGGGAAGTTGTGAGTTCAAAATATGCAAAAAACAAGTAAGAAATTACTGTTGTATAGATAATATAAAGCCACTCATATGAGTGGCTTTATATTTTTATGGAACACTTATATATTCTCTTAAAGCTTTTGCTTCTTCAAGACTTAAGTGTGGAAACCAATTTATATTTTTAGATGCATTATGCTCTAGACTGTCTAGAACTTTTTGTCCTTTTATATATTCGTGAAATATAGAATCAGAAGGAAATCTCTCCATAGATCCATACAAGGCAGGTCCCATCATTGGTTTGTATAATTTATGACAAGCAGCGCAATTTGACTTGAATAAAACTCTTCCCTCTCTCCCTAAAGACGTATGTGTATTAAAACCTACAGTGCCACAAAAGTTATTATTAACCGCTACTGGTTCTTCAATAGGTTGTTGAGAATAATCAAGATTCCATAGAATATAACTTAGCAGTGCTATTCCTATGAGGGTAACCGCATATATAAGTACGGTATTATCTTTCATGTTATCCTAATAATTTTACAACGTCTTTAGCAAAATAACTTGCCATCATATGTGCACCCGCTCTTTTAATAGCGGTTATTTGTTCTAGCATGACAGCATCGTGATCTAACCAACCTTGTGCCGCTGCAGCTTTCAACATGGCATATTCCCCACTTACTTGATACACAGCCACAGGAACATCTACAGCATCACGAATATCACGTACAATATCTAGATAGGCAAGCCCAGGTTTTACCATGACAATATCGGCACCTTCTTCAATATCCATAAGGGTTTCCTTAACTGCTTCATCACGATTGGCAAAGTCCATTTGGTAGGTCTTTTTATCTTTAGGAACATCTTGGATATCTGCAGGAGCACTATCTAAAGCATCTCTAAAAGGGCCATAAAAAGCAGAGGCATATTTTGCACTATAACTCATAATCCCTGTGTTGAGAAATCCTTCTTCTTCTAATGTTGTACGCATTTCATAAATACGACCGTCCATCATATCACTTGGTGCTAAAATATCAGCACCAGCTTGCGCATGAGAAAGTCCCATTTTAGCAAGCGCAACATTGGTCTCATCATTTAGAATTTCACCATTCCCTACAATACCATCATGTCCATAACTTGAATAAGGATCTAAAGCAACATCGGTCATAACCAACATGTCAGGACAGGCATCTTTTACTGTCTTAATAGCGCGTTGCATGAGTCCATCAGGATTTATAGCTTCAGTTCCTGCATTGTCTTTTAAATGGTCATGCACCTTTACAAATAACAACACAGATTTGAGTCCCATTGCCCAAAGCTCTTTTACTTCTTTTCCAAGAAGATCTAAACTCTGTCTGTAATAATTAGGCATTGAAGGGATTTCTTCTTTAATCCCAGAACCCTCTACGACAAAAAGCGGTACAATAAAGTCGTTTGGTGTAATAATAGTTTCACGTACAAGACTACGGATAGCCTCTGATGTTCTTAATCTACGATTTCTTCGTAATGGATACATAAAATACTGTATTTTGCTATTCTTTTTAGGATTACAAATTTACCAAATTAAAAACCGAGTCTGTAGTTTGATATCATTACAAAAAACCTTTCAGTTTAAATACGCTTGGCGTAGCTATCAACGTCGTTTTTTAGAAGGGTTTGATATTCATTTTAAAGACCTTCATTTACATGTTGTAGCGCCTCCTGGTTCTGGAAAAACGGTGCTAGGGTTAGAAATGATGCGTCGGGTTGATCAAAAGACCATCGTATTTGCTCCTACATTGACTATACGTAATCAGTGGGAAGAGCGTATGTTTGAGTGTTATGTGGATAAGGAAACGTGTGATATTCCGCTTTCGCGAAATATGAAACAGCCCGCACATATTACGTTTTCAACGTATCAGTCATTACACGCATTTTTTAAAAATGAAATGGAAGGAGATGGGGAGAAGCTTGTGGCTTTTTTCGCGAAAGCGGGTATAAAAAACATCGTATTAGACGAAGCACACCACCTTAAAAACGAATGGTGGAAACCTCTTTTTGCTCTAAAAGCATTACCAGATTGCTCCTTGATTGCTCTTACGGCAACACCGCCATATGATAGTTCGCAACGAGAAATCAAAAAGTATTTTGAATTATGTGGTCCTATTGATGTAGAGATAGGTGTTCCAGAATTAGTAAAAGAAGGGAATTTGTGTCCGCATCAGGATTATATTCATTTTTCTGAGCCCGATAATGCTCAAATGGAATATATTGAGGCATTTCGTAAAAAAGTAGATGCCTTTGTACAACAACTTCTTGTTGATACTTCTTTTAAAGCGTTTGTTTTAGAGCATCCTTTTTATGCACAAACAGATACGGTATTAGAAACTATCTATGAGCAACCTGATGTGTATGCAGCAATTCTTATATACTTAAATGCTGCAAAAACAGATATTTTACCTGGAAAAGTAGCATTGTTAGGTATAGAAACTGAAATTATTGCGATACCACCCTTGACGTATTCTTGGCTAGAAGTTTTATTGCAATCGGTACTAGTGATAGATCGGGAATCATTTTCTAAACATGAAAAGCTTTTAAAAAGCATAGAGAATACCTTACGTAAAATAGGCGCTTTTGATAAACAACAATTACGTTTAGAAGGTAATAAAGAATTATACACCTCATTAACGCAAAGCCCAAATAAATTAAAAAGCATACAAGAGATTATTACTTTTGAAGCGAGGCAATTAAAAAATAAATTACGAGCGGTTGTTCTTGCAGATTATATACGTAAAGAATTTCTAGAATCTATTGCAGAAGAAGATTTGCCCACTATCAACAAACTAGGGGTTGTACCTATATTTCATTATTTGCGAGCTTCTCTGGCGCCAGACCCAGAAAGATGGCAAGCTGCAAACAGACAAGAAAAACTAGCCGTTCTTACAGGCACTTTAGTAATTGTTCATGATCGTTTACGAGCGCATATTGCAAGTGAAATTCCTGAAGATTATTATACGTTATCTCCTCTTGGTGATACTGATTTTTTAATATTGAAGCCTAAAGAAAAAGGGAAAAGTCATATAGTAAGTGTTATCACAGCTTTATTTACTAAAGGTCATATAGAGATTCTAATAGGCACCACATCACTATTGGGAGAAGGATGGGACGCACCCGCTATTAATACACTAGTGCTAGCTTCATACGTAGGTTCTTTTGTGATGTCTAACCAGATGCGAGGCAGGGCAATACGCATATATCCTAAACATCCTGATAAAATAGCTTCTGTATGGCATCTAGCTTGCATAGATCCTACAGTTGCTGATGGAGGAGAAGATGTAAAGAAACTATATAATAGGTTTGATGCTTTTTGTGGAGTCTCATTACAAGGGCCGTCGTATGTAGAAAATGGCCCCGATCGATTTGGGCTTCCGAAGAATGATTTTAATACAAATCGTCTTAATGAAAATATGTTTTCTATCGCAAAACAACGAGAACAAATAAAGGTACGCTGGGATCAGGCCATTGCTTCGGGTACTATTCTTGTAAGAGAATTAAAACTGAATTTTAATGAAACTATAAAAGAGAAAGATACAACAAGGTATAAAACGCAAAAAGTATATTTTAGAAAAGTAATAGAGTTTATAGTAATTGAAGTATTACTCCTTGTTATATGTGTGCTATTATATATTGTACTCTTAAGTAATGTGTTACCTAGAGAGGTAGCTTTATTATTTTTAGTTGTTGCTTTAGGTGTTTTTATAGGCTATTTTCCAAAAATGTATAAAGCGTTATTATTGTTTTTAAGATATGGTCAGGTAGATAGAGCACTTTATAAAATAGGCGAAGCGTTACTACATGCTATGTATGAGAAACGATTAATCACAACTCCTTTTTCAAAAGTGACGCTTGATGTCCAAAAAATAGATCATACAGAGGTGACATGTTTTATAAGTGGTGCCACAGTGAAAGAAGAAGTCTTATTTGTAAATAGTCTTGAAGAGATTGTTCAAAGCATTGATAACCCAAGATATATGATTAAAGAATTTGAGGGACTGCAAAAGACTTTTGGTTTCCCAAAATATTACGGTGTTCCCTCTATTTTTTCAGAACATAAGAAGGATGCTACTCTTTTTTTAAGACACTGGATGAGGTATAAAGGGAAAGCTTCTTTACTATATACGAGGAGTAAAGAGGGTCGCAAAAAACTATTAAAAGCTCGGTTTCACTATTTAAATACAGAAGGCGGTTTTAAAACAAAAACAGCTGCTATTTGGAAGTGATGCTACACCCACTCTTTTGGGTTTTTTAATACTTCTAGAAGTCTAGCTTCTTCACTTCCTTCTTCTGGATGATGGTCGTATTTCCATTGTACTACCGGAGGAAGACTCATTAAGATACTTTCAATACGGCCATTGGTTTTAAGGCCAAATAAAGTGCCTTTGTCATGTACCAAATTAAATTCTACATAACGCCCACGACGTACTTCTTGCCAGTCTTTTTGTGCTTTCGCGAAAGCGGTATTTTTCCTACGTTCCACTATTGGCATATAGGCTTCTAGAAAGCTATCACCAACGGTCGTTACAAAGTTATACCAATCTTGCATAGTCGTTTCTTCAGTCTTTTTAAGGTAATCAAAAAAGAGACCGCCTAAACCACGACCTTCATTGCGATGTGCGTTATAAAAATACTCGTCACAACGTGCTTTATATTTTGGATAAAATTCGGCATTGTGAGCATCACAGGCATTTTTACATACCATATGAAAATGAATAGCGTCTTCGTCAAAAAGATAATATGGCGTCAAATCTTGACCTCCACCAAACCATTGATCTACAATCTCCCCTTCTTTGTTATACATTTCGAAATAACGCCAATTAGCATGCACGGTGGGTACCATTGGGCTTTTAGGATGTAACACAAGAGACAATCCGCAGGCAAAGAAGTTTGCGTCTTTTACACCAAAATAGTTTTGCATGGTTACGGGCAACTCGCCGTGTACCTGAGAAATATTAACACCTCCTTTTTCAAATACATTCCCGTTTTCAATCACACGAGTGCGACCACCACCACCTTCAGGACGTTTCCATATATCTTCTTGGAAGGTAGCTTTACCATCTATAGTTTCTATAGCTGTTGTAATGGTGTCTTGTAAGTTTTTAATATAAGATACAAATTGATCTTTCATAAGATATTTACTGCTTAAGAGAGTTTTTTGTTTTCTTGAGATGTAGGGAGTTGTTGCTTCATTTCAGGATCTAATAAATCGACGGTTTGTACTGTCGCTGCAGTTACAGAGAGCGGTAATACAAGAATAACTCCTACAATTGGAATTAATAAAAACAGCATAAAAACAATGCCATTTCCTATCGCTTGTCCTTTATTTTTTCTAACAAACTGAATACTTTTATCATAGTCATAATGACGTTCTAAGGTATAATCCATATTACCAAAACCAGCATAATAGGCTTGCATTAAAAATAAAAGCACTGTCGAAACAAGACCAATAATAGGAATTAAACCGACTAACAATATAGGAATTGTTAAGAGCAGTTCCATGCCAAGGTTACGCACATTTATTCGAATACCTCGCCATAATTGAGCACTAAAACTTGTATTGGTATGCGCATGGTTTGATCCCAATATGTGAGCTTCAATTTTTTCAGATACAGGACTCATAAAAGGGGCACTTAGTGCCATGACAATGTGCTTATAAAGTATAAACCCAACAACAATAATGATAGCTCCTCCAATAAAACTTGCAACTCCTTCAAAAACACTTGCACCCCATTCCCAAGGCCAAATTCCAGCAATCCAATGGCCAATATTATCAGAAAGGCCATAGGCAGAAACTATGATAATAGTCGCTGTGAGTAAACTAATAACCATAGGAATGGCAAAATATTTCCAAAGACCAAGTTTGGTAACAAGTCCAAAAGAATTACCGTAGGTTTTAAGTCCGTTAAGAATACCTTTAATCATCTTCTATATGTGTTAATGTATTAGGATGTTCCTGCATTTGTTCTATGGTGGTAATTTTTCGCGAAAGCGGAATCAATACCATAACCAATTGTACGAGTTGGCTTTCGCTTGCCTCTTTGTGTTTCATAACAAAGGTACGCCCTATATGATTATTATGTAAATCCATAGCTCTTGCTAAGGGTTCATTTATAGAAAAATCTTCATGCCAGTCGGTGATACGCTTTGCCCATGAAACAGCTTTTTCTATAGAAGACCATCGTTTACATCTATGAATAATAAGGACATTCCATAATGCATGTCTAAATGCATTAGCACGACCATTTTTATGATGTGCTTTTCCAAATTTTTGATCACAAATTTTAACTGTTTTACGAGTGGCTGTATACGTTGGAATCACATACAATGGATGTCTTAAGCAAAACCCTGCAAGACTCCAGAGTTGCTTAAAATCCATTGATTTTATGACCTTATTGAGATTCACACTATTCTTTGTACTCTTTTACAGCTTCTATAAAGGCACCAGCATTTTCTAATGGCACATTTGGTAAAATACCATGTCCTAAGTTTACAATGTATTTGTCTTTTCCAAAGGCGCGAATCATCTCAGTAACCATGCGTTTGATTTCGTTAGGAGGTGAAAATAATCGGGTTGGATCAAAATTACCTTGTAATGTAATATTTCCACCTGTTAAATAACGTGCATTACGAGCACTTACGGTCCAATCTACACCTAATGCCGATGCGCCAGATTTTGCCATCGTGTCTAGAGCAAACCAGCATCCTTTTCCAAAAGCAATTACTGGAGATTCTTCTTTAAGCGCATCTATAATTTGCTGGATGTATTGCCATGAAAATGTTTGATAATCTTCAGGAGAGAGCATGCCTCCCCAGCTATCAAATACTTGTACGGCATTTACACCTGCTTTAACTTTTTCTTTAAGATACGCAATGGTGGTATCTGTAATTTTTTGTAATAATGTATGAGCAGCCAATGGTTGTGTAAAACAAAACTCTTTAGCTTTATCAAAGTTTTTTGAACCCTGCCCTTGTACACAATAGCAAAGGATTGTCCACGGACTTCCAGCAAAACCAATCAATGGGATTTCATCATTGAGTTTTTCTTTGGTCATTTTGATAGCATCCATTACATATCCTAATGTCTCCTGAATATCTGGAACAATCACCTGTTCTACATCTTTTGCAGATCGAATAGGATTAGGTAACCAAGGCCCTATGTTTGGTTTCATTTCTACATCAATATTCATGGCTTGTGGGATCACTAGAATATCAGAAAATAAAATAGCGGCGTCCATTCCATAACGACGTATGGGTTGTACCGTAATTTCACTAGCTAATTCAGGAGTTTGGCAGCGTGTAAAGAAATCATACTTGGCTTTGATTTCCATAAACTCAGGAAGATATCTTCCAGCTTGACGCATCATCCATACAGGAGGACGCTCTACAGTTTCTCCATTTAAGGCCCTTAAAAATAAATCGTTTTTCAGTGTGCTCATAGCATTTTGTCTGTTCGAGCGCAGTCGAGAACTAAAATAATATTCTATTTATTGTCCTCTCGACTGCGCTCGAGGGGACATGTTTGTTTTGTTAAACTTAACTAGTCAATTTTTTTAATGTATTTACAGCTTTTGCAATGGTACTCTCTATGGTTGTTGCATTAGATACAATTACTTGATCTGTATATTTTCTTGCTTCTGTTGCTGTGGTATTACCAATGCAAAAAGCTTTATTTATTTTATTCGCTTTCGCGAAAGCGGATACAGCACTAGGACTATAGAATAAAATCCCATCAAACTTCTGAATAAATGACTGCTCATTAAGATGAGTTTCATAAGTCACAATTTCGTTACACAAAATAGCGGCCTCTTTTAAAATAGTGGGTAATTCATCTCTACGTTGTTTTCCGCAGAAATAGGTGAAATGCCCATTTTTGTGGTTTTTTACTATAAAATGCCCTAATTCTGCTCCATTTTGAGCTGTTTTGGCTACTTTATAGTTGTTTTCTTCTAGAAGTGCTGTTGTTTTTTCTCCAACTGCAAAATACCTCGCCTCAGCCTTCTCCTCAAGGAGAGGTAGCGTTTTAAGTTTGTTTATAAAGAATTTTGCTCCGTTTTGACTTGTAATGATAATATTTTCTATTTCTTCTGGAATCTCAAAATCAATAGGTGCAATAGAGATAGCATCATATTCCACAAAACTCACACCCGCATTAAGAAGTAATTCTCGCTGGTTAGGTTTTAGTTTTTTTGTGGATAGCACCCTCATCCCAGCCTTCTCCCTCAAGAGAGAAGGAGTTGACTCTTCTTTTCTTTTAAGAATATCATCATAAATAATTTGAGTGTTTTCAAGTGCTATTTTATTAGGATAGCGTAATACTCGATATCCTAAACCTCTTAAATGAGCGTCTCTTAGGTCATCTTTTTCTTTTTGATAGTTATCATTGTGATATGCTCCATCAAGCTCAATAACTAACATAATTTCTAGACAGCAAAAATCAACGATATATTTTTTTATAGGGTGTTGTCTTCTAAATTTAAGATCTTCAAATTGTCTATTTCTTAGTAATTGCCATAGATGTTCCTCGGCAGGTGTTTGTTCCTGTCTGAGATGTCTGGCAATATTTTTCTTAGAAATCTTCTTCATAATTTTCCCATCTCAGTGGGAGAAGGGTTAGGGATGAGGGCATTTTATTTCTTATTAATAGATGCTTTAATCTCTTTCATGAGTTCACGACCACCATTATCTAATATCTCTAAAGCACAGTCTACACCAAATCCTTGACTATGTGATACAGAAACAGACTGATTGACCTCTAATTTTGTCTTGCCATCTAGTGAAAATAAAACACCGGTAAAGTGAATAGTTTCTTCTTTTATATTAGCAATAGCTCCTATAGGTGCGGTACAACCTCCTTCTAGGGTTCGTAAAAATTCTCTTTCTATATGGGTACACAAAGCGGTTGCTTCATGGTTTAATTTCGCGCAAGCGGTTTTAGAAAAATCATCATTTTCTAAGGCAACAATAAGCATAGCTCCTTGTGCTGGCGCTGGTGTCATCCAGTCTAATACTTCGTAATTAGATGGAAGGATATTAATACGTTCTAATCCCGCTTTCGCGAAAATAGCCCCGGTCCAATCACTATCATCTAATTTTTGGAGTCGTGTATTTACATTACCTCGTAAATCTGTTGTTTGGTGATGTGGATACTTGTTAAGCCATTGTGCTTGACGACGAAGACTTCCTGTTGCAATGATACAGTCTTGTGTATAATCAGGAGTCCCTTTGTGTACTAATAAATCTTGAGTAGCGGCTCTCTCTAAAACAGCTGCTTGTACAATACCTATAGGAAGTGCAGTAGGAACATCTTTCATACTATGCACGGCAATATCTACAGTGCCATTAAGCATAGCTACATCAAGGGTTTTGGTGAAAATTCCTGTAATTCCTAATTCGTATAAAGGTTTGTCTAGTACAAGATCTCCAGTAGATTTTACGGGCACTAGTTCTGTTTTATAACCGTGATGTTCAAGTTGTTTCTGTACGGTGGTTGCTTGCCATAATGCGAGCTCACTATCACGAGTCCCGATGCGTATGACTCTATTCACTGTCTGATTGTTCTAGTTCAAAAATAGCTTTTATAAGTTCAATGCTTTGTTCTGTAGTGCCATTAGCATTACGTAAATGATTTGCAAATCTATTAGTGATCTTCTGGATAAGGCGATCAGAAATTAAATGTGCTTGATCTTCATTGAAGCTGTCTATTTTCTTACGGTGATTATTTAGCTCTAAAGCACTTATATCATTCAATTTTGATTTTAATGCTTGAATCGTAGGGGCAAATGCTCTTGTAGATAACCAAGCTTTAAATTCTTTTGTGATTTGTGCTATAATAGCCTCTGCTTTAGGAATGTATTGTTGACGACGCTTTAATGTGTCATCTGTCATTTTAGAAAGTTGATCTAGATGAATAAGTGTTACGTTTTCTAAATCTGTGACATTACTTGCTACATTTTTTGGAATAGATAAATCAAGTATAAGTAATGGTTTTTTAGTATAAATAAGCTCTTTAGTAATGGTAGGATTTTGGGCTCCGGTAGCAACAACTAATACATCTGTTTGTGAAATCTCACTTTGAATATCTGCATAATCCTTCACAAGTAAATTGAATTTTCCTGCTATTTTCTGCGCTTTTTCTTTGGTGCGATTTATGAGTGTGATGTGTTCATTTTTAGTATGCTTAATAAGATTTTCACAAGTGTTACGTCCTATTTTTCCAGTTCCGAAAAGTAAAATGTTTTTCTCAGAAACATAAGGCACGCGAGCCATGATATATTGTACAGCAGCAAAGCTTACTGAAGTAGCTCCCGAAGAAATTTCTGTTTCTGTCTTAATGCGCTTACTGGCCTGAATCACACTATTAATTAATCGTTCCATAAATGGATTGACTAAATCATGTGTTTTTGCTTTTTTAAACCCAACCTTTAGCTGTCCTATGATTTCAAAATCTCCTAGTATTTGGCTGTCAAGACCTGTTCCTACTTTAAATAAATGCTGAATAGCATCATCACTTTCATGGATGTAGGATACTTTTTCAAACTCTTCTACATTACCTTGTGTATACTTACAAAGGAGTTGTATTAATTGTGAAGGGTTTTGTGCAAAACCATACAGTTCAGTTCTGTTACAGGTAGAGATTACAGTGAGTGCTTCTACCCCAGATGCTTTTGCATTTGATAGGATTTGTTCCTGTGCTTCTTCAGAAACACTAAAATGTCCACGTACTTCGGCATCAGCTTTTTTATAGCTAAGTCCGATGACATAAAATTCTGATGACCCTAAAACGTTCATAGTGGCGCAAAAATATCTTCCTTAGTCGAAAAAAAATAACGCTAGACGTTCCAAAATTGTCGAATTGCGCAAATTCGGGTATTTCTACGTGCAGATTTACTTAAAACACCTTATTTTAGTGGTGCTATAAGCGATATTTGCATATCGTTAATTAGAATGATTCTAAATAAAACAGTAACTATGACTCTTCAAACAGATCCTAAAAGTGTCGCTCAAGGTTTGGAAACTGAAACCATATTAGAACCAGGGTTTTCTGTGCTGGCATTTTCTAATATGCTAGATTTCAATAGGCAAATAGTTCGAGAAGTAGATAGTAGTATTATTCAATTTCATTTTTGTTTAAAAGGACAATCTGTTTTTACATTTAATAATGGTGCGTATCGTTTACCTATGCCAGAAGATCAATCATTATTACTATATAATCCACAGCGAGATTTACCTATGAATTTACAATTACAACCTGATACGTGGGTTGTTTCTATTTTGGTTTCGATCAAAAAATTTCATAGTCTTTTTTCGCGCGAAGCAAATTATATTACTTTTTTAAGTGAAGAAAATAAGGATCGTAAATATTATAAAGATGGAATTGTAACCCCTAGTATGGCAATTGTTCTGAATCAATTAATGAATTATAATTTACACCCTAGTATTAAGGAGTTGTATTTTAAAGGAAAGGCGTATGAATTATTGAGTCTTTATTTTAATAGACCTGTAGATGCAGACATTGCACAATGCCCTTTTCTTGCAGATGAAGACAATGTCACCAAAATAAAAAAAGCCAAAGAAATTATTATTGCTCGTATGACAGAACCTCCAACCTTATCAGAACTTTCTTTGGAAGTTGGGTTATCTCTTAAAAAACTTAAAGAAGGATTTAAACAGATTTATGGAGATTCTGTGTATAGTTTTTTATTTGATTACAAGATGGAAGTCGCTAGGCAATTACTTGCTTCTGGTCATTATAATGTCAATGAAGTAGGTCTTAAAGTAGGCTATAGTACTTCAAGTCATTTTATTGCAGGATTTAAAAAGAAGTTTGGAACCACTCCTAAGAAATATTTAATGTCTTTAGGATAAACATATATACATGAAAATTAAATTAATAGCACTCTCTTTTTTTATAGGTATTCTTCTTTCCGCTTGCGCGAAAAAAAATACAGAGGCCGCAAATACAAGCCTTGCCACAGAAAAACAAACCCAAACGAAGAAGGTATTAGTATTTACTAAAACTTTAGGGTGGCGTCATAAATCTATAGAAACTGGGATCGCGACAATCAAGGATTTTGGAAAAACACACAACTTTGTGGTAGAGCACACAGAAGATAGTACGCATTTCTCAACTGCTTTTTTACCTCAATATGATGCAATTGTATTTTTAAGTACTACAGGAAATGTACTAGATAATGAAGCTCAAAAGAAGTTTGAAGCCTACATTCAAGGAGGTGGAAGTTATTTAGGAATACATGCTGCTGCCGATACCGAATATGAATGGCCTTGGTATGGAAAATTAGTAGGAGGCTATTTTGAAAGCCACCCTAATAATCCCAATATTAGGAAAGCAACAGTACAAAAAACAATAAACAAGCACGGAAGTACAAAACATTATGAATCATCGTTTTCAAGAGATGATGAGTGGTATAATTATAAAAACTTAAACCCTACTATTACTGCTGTATTGCAACTCGATGAAACAAGTTATGAAGGTGGCACCAATGGGGATTTCCATCCTATTGCGTGGTATCATTTGTATGATGGAGGAAAAGCTTTTTATACAGGAGGCGGTCATACCAAAGAATCTTATGAAGAAATAGGGTTTAGAAAACACCTAGAAGAAGCCCTTTTATGGTGTTTAGAATAGTACTATCAAAAACTCTTATATGTTTCATAATGACGTATTGTAAGATACTCCGTATTTTTGCGAACGAATTTTGTCTAAACATAACTAATAAAGTTTAGACATTTTAAATAAGATTCATTTCTACAACGTAGAGAGCTATTATAAAAGAAAAAACAATGAGCAAAGGTGTTTTACTCGTTAATTTAGGATCTCCAAAGAGTACAGATCCTAAGGATGTAAAAAAGTATTTAGGTGAATTTTTGATGGACGAGCGGGTAATTGATGTTCCCTATGCGGCTCGCGCATTACTAGTAAAAGGTATTATTTTGAATACGCGCCCTAAACAAAGTGCTAAAGCGTATAGTAAGATTTGGTGGGAAGAAGGATCTCCGCTTATTGTTCTTACAGAGCGTCTGCAAAAGAAAGTTCAAGCACATACAGAATTGCCTGTGGAAATTGCAATGCGTTACGGTACGCCTTCTATAAAGGAAGGATTACAAAAATTACATGATCAAGGAGTAGATGATGTGATGTTATTGCCATTATACCCTCAGTTTGCAATGGCAACTACAGAGACCATTTTAGTACTTGCCGAAGAGTTAAGAGCTACACATTTTCCAACGATGAAAATCACAGATGTTCCTGCGTTTTATCGTAAAGATGACTATATCAAAGTACTGTCAGAAAGTATAGGAGAACATCTTAAAGAATTAGATTACGAGCATTTACTATTTAGTTACCATGGAGTACCTGAAAGGCATATACGTAAAAGTGATGTGACCAAGCTTCATTGTAAGATTGACGGAAGTTGTTGTAGTGCAGCTTCAAAAGCACATGAGTTTTGCTATCGTCATCAATGTTATGAAACTACTCGTAAAGTAGGTCAATATCTCAACTTAGAACCAGGAACTTTTTCTACATCTTTTCAATCACGTTTAGGGTTTGATCCTTGGTTACAGCCTTATACAGATAGAACCATAGAACGTATGGGAAAAGAAGGATTTAAAAAAATGGCAATAGTTACACCAGCTTTTGTTTCTGATTGTTTGGAAACACTAGAAGAAATTGCGATGGAAGGGGAAGAAATTTTCCATGAAGCAGGGGGAAAAGAGTTTACAACGATTCCATGTTTAAATGATCGAGATGATTGGGCGGCCGTTATTGCAGGTTGGATTGCAGCGTGGGAAGAAGCTAAAGTAGAAGTCGTTTAATTTCACGTTCTATTAACACACTTTTTCAAAAAGTGGTTGCATCTTGCAGGGAGCTAACACATAATTTTTGTCCAAAAAAAACTCCACAGCCTTAGGCACAGAACCTATCTCAAAACTACTTGTTAAACAGGCAGTACCTGCTTCTATAGGTATTCTAGTCATGTCTTTGAATATGATTGTAGATACCATTTTTGTAGGAAGATGGATTGGCCCTCAGGCAATTTCTGCCATTACGGTTGTAATTCCTTTTACTTTTTTTATTGCCGCTATTGGTCTTGCTGTAGGGATTGGAGGTAGTTCTGTACTCTCAAGAGCTTTAGGAGCAGGAGATGATAAAAAGGCCTTAAAAGTTTTTGGGAATCAAATTACATTGACCACACTTATATCTGGTTCTTTAGCCATTATTGGACTTGTTTTTCAGGATTATTTTATAGAATTTTTTGGCGCTGCCGACTCCTATAAAGAAATGGCACTTGTCTATTACCGTATTGTTCTTTATGGTATCTTGATGCTTGCGTTGTGTATGATGGGTAATAATGTCATACGAGCAGAAGGAAAACCTAAATTTGCCATGTATGCCATGATCCTTCCAGCGGTTGGTAATATTATCATGGATTACATTTTGATTAAAGTATTAGGCTATGGAATGGAAGGCGCCGCGTGGGCAACCTTTATAAGTTACGGGATCTGTTTTGGTTTTATCTTTTGGTTTTTTGTCGCCAAAAGTGAATTGCGTCTTAAATTAAATTCCTTTATTCTAGAACCTACTATTTTCAAAGAAATTAGTGGACTGAGTGGTGTTACATTAGCGCGTCAAGGAATCATTAGTGTTCTTGGAATTTTATTAAATAATGTATTGATTACCTATGGAGATGCTTTAGACCAAGCCTCTTATGGTATTATAAGTAGAATGCTCATGTTTGCACTTTTTCCTGTAATAGGAGTGACACAAGGGTTTATGCCTATAGCTGGGTATAATTATGGAGCAGAAAAATACAAACGTGTACGAGAAACCATCAATACGTCTATCAAATATGCAGGGATACTGGCATTACTTATTTTTGCCATTATTATGAGTTTTCCAGATTTCTTTGTCTCCATATTCTTAAGTGACAAAGGAGGAGATCCTCAAACTATTGCAGATAATGCTGAGATTTTTGCAAGAACACCAAATGCATTACGTTGGGTATTTGCAGCAACCCCTATTATTGTAGTACAACTTATAGGTTCGGCCTATTTTCAATCTATAGGAAAAGCAGTGCCAGCCTTACTTTTAAGCCTGACAAAACAAGGATTTTTCTTAATTCCTTTAATTCTAATATTACCTCCGTTTTTAGGTGTTTGGGGCGTATGGATTGCATTCCCTATAGCTGATATTCTTTCTACTATGGTGACAGGATATTTCTTAAATAAAGAAGTAAAAACTAAACTGGCACTCCAAGCAGAAGGATAATGTATACGCTTTCGCGAAATCGAACTTAGCTACAATCCCTTTCAAATAGCCAAAATTTCTCTTTTACGGAATACGTTAAAAAACTCCTAAAAAAGGATTCCTTCTTAAGAATTCCTTAAATTTCTATCGAAATACCAAACTAAAATTCAATGAAACCGACGTGTTGGGAATAATTATAAATATATAATACTATAATTATTTCAAGCATCTAAAGTTACATGTGACCATCAAAAAACAATAAAAACAAACACATGAAAACCAACATCCTCTTCCTTTTCTTGAGTATTTTCTCAGGAATGGCATTACAAACGAGTGCACAAACACCAGACGAATCTTCGTACGAAGCCCTAGAATATCGATTAATTGGTCCTTTTAGAGGTGGTCGAAGCGCTGCTGTAACTGGAGTGCCAGGACAACCTGATTTATTCTATATGGGTAGCACCGGCGGCGGTGTATGGCGCACTACAAATGGAGGAAAAGAATGGGAAAACATCTCTGATGGTTTCTTTGGAGGAAGTATTGGAGCTGTTGAGGTTTCTAAAAGCGACCCTAATGTAATTTATGTAGGAGGAGGAGAAAAAACCCTCCGTGGTAATGTGTCATCTGGATATGGTATCTGGAAAACTGTAGACGCAGGACAAACATGGAGTCAGATGGGACTTAAAAATAGTCGTCATGTACCTCGTATTCGAGTACACCCTACCAATCCTGATATCGTATATGCAGGAGTGCTAGGAAATATCTATAAACCCACACAAGAACGTGGAGTCTATAAAAGTATTGATGGAGGAAAAACATGGAGACAAACCCTGTTTAGCAATGCCAATGCAGGTGTTGTAGATTTAATTATAGATCCTAATAATTATAGAGTATTATATGCCACTACTTGGAATGCGAGACGTACACCGTATAGTTTAAGCTCTGGTGGAGATGGATCGGCGCTTTGGAAAAGTACAGATGAAGGTGAGACTTGGACAGAACTATCTACAAATGATGGTTTTGCCAAAGGAATTTTAGGAATTATGGGTATTACCGTATCTCCTGTAAATAGCAACCGTTTGTATGCCATGGTAGAAAATGAAAAAGAAGGAGGACTCTATACTTCGAAAGATGGTGGGATGAACTGGTCTAAAATAAATTCAGAGCGTAAATTACGCCAGCGAGCATGGTATTATACACGTTTATATGCAGATACTAAAGATGAAAATACAGTATATGTATTAAACGTACGCTACCATAAATCTACCGATGGAGGAAAATCCTTTAGTACGTATAATGCACCACATGGTGATCATCACGATTTATGGATTGCTCCAGAAGATCCTAATCGTATGATAATAGGAGATGATGGAGGAGCTCAGGTTACATATGATGGAGGACGTAGTTGGAGTACTTATTTAAATCAGCCAACTTCCCAGTTTTATAGAGTCACAACAGATAATGCATTTCCATATCGTATTTATGTAGCACAACAGGATAATAGTACCATCCGTATTCCGCATAGAACAGAAGGGTTTAGTATCTCTGAAGACGATTGGGAAAGTACAGCAGGAGGTGAGAGTGCTCATATTGCAGTAGATCCAAAAAATAATGAGATTGTATATGGAGGAAGTTATGATGGTTTCTTAACGAGAGTAAACCATGAGAAAAACACCGTGCGTTCTATTTCTGTATGGCCAGATAACCCAATGGGACATGGCGTAGAAGATATGAAATACCGCTTCCAATGGAATTTCCCTATTATTTTTAGTAAGCACAATCCTAATCGTATGTACACCTTTTCACAAAATGTACACGTCACTGAAAATGAAGGGCAAAGTTGGAAAGTAATTAGCCCAGATTTAACCCGTAATGATCCAGAAAAAATGAAATCTTCTGGAGGACCCATTACTCAAGATAATACCTCTGTAGAATATTACTGTACCATTTTTGCTGCGGCCGAGTCTCCACTTAAAGAAGGATTACTTTGGGTAGGAAGTGATGATGGCTTAGTGCATGTAAGTCGTAATGGTGGAGAAACTTGGGATAATGTAACCCCAAAAGGAATGCCAGAGTGGATGATGATTAATAGTGTAGAGCCTAGTGCCTTTGATGAAGGTACTGCGTATATTGCTGGAACACGTTATAAATCTGGTGATTTTGCTCCGTATTTATATAAAACTACAGATTATGGAAAGACCTGGAAGAAAATTACTAACGGAATTCCAGCAGAGCATTTTACGCGCGTAGTACGTGAAGATCCGAAACAAAAAGGATTGCTATATGCGGGAACTGAAACAGGAATGTATATTAGTTTTGACGATGGAAAGAACTGGAAGTCATTTCAGTTAAACCTTCCAATTGTTCCAATTACTGATCTTACGATTAAAGACAATAATCTTATTGTAGCTACACAAGGACGTAGTTTATGGATTATTGATGACTTGGGGATGCTGCATCAGTCTGCTTTCGCGAAAGCGAACTATTTATTTAAACCCAAGGACACCTATCGTATGGGAGGAGGTAGTCGTACAGGAAGCCTTACTACCGGAACCAATCATCCAAGTGGTGTAATGACGTATTTTAACTTAAAAGAGTATGATGCCAAAAAAGATACGATTTCACTTACGTATATGACGGTAGCTGGTGATACTATACAATCATTTAGCACAGGAGCCAAAGAGAAAAAAGATAAACTTAAAGCAAAAAAAGGAGGGAATTTATTTTCTTGGAACACCCGTACAGACGGTGCAGAAAGATTGAAAGGAATGATTCTTTGGTGGGCAAGTCTTGATGGGCCTAAAGCTGTTCCAGGAAATTATAAAGTGGTGATGAATGTAAATGGAGAAGAACAAACGCAAGCATTTGTGATCAGACCAAATCCAAATGCAGAAGCTACGGTTGCTGATATGCAACGACAATATGATTTTATAAGTGATGTCAATAAAACGGTTGATCGTGCGCATCAGAGCATTAAGAAAATCAGAAAAATGAATGCACAACTAAAAGCATTTGAAGCTCAATATAAAGATGATAGTCGTACGGCTGATTTGCGTGAGAAAGCAAAAACAATGCAAGAAGCGTTTAGTAAAATAGAGAAAGAGTTATATCAAACCAAAAATCGTTCAGGTCAAGATCCTTTAAATTTCCCGATTAAGTTAACTAATAAATTAGGGCACTTAAATAGTCTTGTAGGAATGGGTGATTTTGGACCTACCGATCAAGATATTGCTGTTAAGAATGAACTTTCTGCAGCTATCACAAAACAACTTGAAGCATTTGATACAATGCTAGATGCTGAGGTAGCACAATTTAATACAGATTTTAATAATTTAAAGTTGAATTACCTGTTTGTAGAGGATTAAAAAGATACAAAGTAATAAACTAAAGAATATTGGCCTAGTAGAGAAATCTACTAGGCTTTTTTACTTCCGTATATTGTTTAATCTACGGATATGTAGTTTTTTCTTCACAAAGTTGTATCCTAGATTGCAGAAGATTCAAAGAAAAATAGTCACAGTTTTTGGACATAATTTTTTTCGTTTTTTAAATCTTATTATCAGAGATAATCTGTAACATATTGTAAGGGTTTAATACTTATAATCAGACAATAAGCAAGATATATTGTCTTAAAAAATCATTTTAACAACTAATTCATTTCAATTTATGCAATCATTAAAAACACTATTTATTTTAACTTTATTCTTTTATTCTTTTTCTGGTTTTTCTCAATCAGGTGATGATACTTCTATTCCTCCTACAACCAAAGGTAATTTTATTGTTGGAGGTAGTTCTAGCTTTAACTTTTCTAGTGAGAGTTTAAAAGTGAAAAGTGACAATATTGACGATATAGATTTGGGAACTAACACCTTTTTTTCAATAGCACCAAGTACTGGATATTTTGTAATTGATAATCTGGCGGTAGGAGCAGAAGTAGCTTTTAGTACAGGAAAATTCAAGAGTGACGATTCTGATCTTGAGAGTAAAAGCACTTCTATTATAGCTTCTCCTTTTGTTCGTTATTATTTTGGAAAAACGAAAATTAAACCTTTTTTAGAAGGGTCTATTGGTTTTGGCTCTTTAAAAGCAGAAAGTGAAAATGTTATTATCGGAGATGATATTATAAACTCAACAGAGACAAGAAGATCTATTTTTGCATATGGTTTTAATGGGGGAGTAGCTTTCTTCTTAAATGATTTTGTTTCTGTAGATTTAGGAATAGGGTACATTTCTACATCTTCTAAAGATAAAGATGATAATGAAAGTAATTTTAGAAATATAAACAACACTATAACTTTTAATGCAGGTTTTAATGTTTTCTTTTAATGTAAGAAAGACATAATAAGTCCTATAAATAGTAAAAAGCCTTCGTACGAAGGCTTTTTACTATTTATAGGGATCGCGTATCTTTGCTATATGGCAGAATACTATAACTATATAAAAGCACTCCACATTATTTTTATGGTAACTTGGTTTGCAGGACTCTTCTATATGCCACGGCTTTTTGTGTATCAAGTAGAAGCTAATGAAAAACCATCTCCAGATCGTGAGATTTTGGGGAAACAACTAGGTCTGATGGCCAAGCGCCTTTGGAAAATTATAACAGGACCCTCATTAGTGCTTTGCTCTCTATTTGCCTTCTTGATGTTGCACATTGCACCTACATTATTAGAAAGCCCATGGATGCAAATAAAGTTAGGTTTTGTGATATTGCTATATATCTATCATGCAAAGACATGGAGTATTCACAAACAATTTCAAAGAGGAGAATTTAAGTATTCTTCTAAGTTTATGCGTATATGGAATGAAGGTGCGACTCTTATTTTATTTGCAGTTGTTTTTCTAGCTGTTACAAAAAGTGCAACCCACTGGATATACGGCGTATTTGGAATCATTGGTCTAGGTGTTTTATTAATGCTTGGCATACGATTATATCGTAAGATTCAAGAAAAAAACCCAGATGCTTAACAAAGTTATAAGAACATTATCTATCTAATAAAAAAGTAATCTTAGTACCTTAGTCATTTAAGAAAAAACCCAGTGCTCAATTTAAACACTAAATCATTAAGCTTTCGAATTTTTACCTCTATGCTCATATTGGTATTAATTACCTTTTCTTTAATTTCTGGGATTACCTATTTTCAATATAGAGAGCAAATAAAAGATTATAATAAAGACCGTTTAGAGCGTAAAGAAAATGCTATAAAAAAAGATATAGATAGAACTCTTAAAGAGACCACATTCTTACTTCAAACAGATAAAATTCATTTAATCTTTAAAGACGAAATTTATGAGATTGCCCGTATTCATGGAGAAAATATTACACTTTATGATTTAGAAGGAAACCCTTTAATTTCTTCTACAGAAGATCTTTTTAAGAGTTCTGTTCAAAAAACCATACCCAAACGTATTTTAGAGACATTAGCTAGTGCTTTAGAAAAAAGATATGTAGAGCGAGTAGATACAGAAATACCACAACAGATATCCTATTCCTATATAGATGACCCGAAGTTTAAACGATTAGCGATTCTTCAAATACAATATGAAGACAGTGAGTCATTTATTAATAAAGAAATGCGAGAGCTCCTCATACGTATAGGAGTTGTGGCACTTATCGTTTTTATCACAGCTATTTTTCTGGCGTTTATTCTAGCGAGGTATATTACACTTCGCCTTAAAGATATTGAAGAAAAAATCAAAGAAACACAACTAGATAGGCGTAATAAAAAAGTAGACACTAAAAGCCTTCCAACAGAGTTATTAACGCTAGTTTCTGCCTATAATAGAATGATAGATGAGCTAGAAGAAAGTGCTGCTCAATTAGCTCAAAATGAACGTGAAGCTGCTTGGCGCGAAATGGCAAAACAAGTAGCTCATGAGATCAAAAACCCGTTAACTCCTATGCGATTAACGGTGCAGAGTTTTGAAAGACGTTTTGATCCTGAAGACCCAGAGATTAACATAAAAATTAAAGAATACAGTAATACACTTATTCAACAAATTGATACTATGAGTAGTATTGCTTCTGCATTTTCAAACTTTGCAGATATGCCTGCGCAACAAAGTGAAACGTTAGATGTTTCTAATGTAGTAAAACTGGCGTTAGATATATTTAGAGAACGTAATATCGCTTTCGCGAAAGCGGACCATGAAATACGTGCAAAGTTTGATAGAACTCAATTAATACGAGTAGTAACCAACTTAGTTAAAAACGCAATTCAAGCTACTAAAAATACAGAGTCGCCTAAAATTCTAGTAGATGTACAAACGGTAGATGCTGAGGTTTTGATTACAGTAAGCGATAACGGAATTGGAATTACAGAAGAAAATAAACCTAAAATATTTGAACCAAAATTCACCACAAAAACAAGTGGGATGGGACTCGGTCTTGCCATGGTAAAGAATATTATGGAAACCTATAATGGAAGTATTAATTTTACATCCCAAGAAGGAAAAGGAACTGTATTTACAGTAAGATTCCCCAAAGAATAAAACACACACCTAGATATAAAAAACATGGATTATAACAACATTCTTGTAAATCAAAACGATGGTATAACAACCATCACAATTAATAGACCCACAAAATTAAATGCCTTAAATAAGGAAACCATTGCCGAATTGCATTCCGCTTTCGCGAAAGCTAACGAAGACACAACCACAAAAGTAATTATCATTACAGGTACAGGAGAGAAAGCATTTGTTGCAGGGGCAGATATTTCTGAATTTGCTGATTTTTCTGTAGATCAAGGCGCCGAACTCGCTAGAAAAGGACAGGAAGATTTATTTGATTTTGTAGAAAACTTAAACACACCTGTGATTGCAGCCGTAAACGGATTTGCTTTAGGTGGCGGTTTAGAACTTGCTATGGCAGCACATTTTAGAATCGCAAGTGATAATGCACGCATGGGATTACCAGAAGTTTCTCTCGGTGTTATTCCAGGATATGGAGGAACACAGCGTTTACCACAATTAGTAGGTAAAGGACGCGCTATGGAGATGATCATGACTGCTGGTATGATAGATGCAAATACAGCATTGAGTTACGGACTTGTAAATCATGTAGTAACACAAGAAGAGTTAATTCCACTTGCAGAGAAAATCGCAGGAAAAATAATGCGAAACTCATCGGTAGCTATTGCCGAAGGAATTAAAGCCATTAATGCAGGTTTTAAAAATGGAGTAGATGGTTTTAAAGCAGAAATAGATGCTTTTGGTACATGTTTTGGTACAGAAGATTTTAAAGAAGGAACTACCGCTTTTCTAGAAAAACGCAAAGCCAATTTTCCTGGAAAGTAATTTTGAGTTCCAAATACAGAATTAATTAATACATTCTATAATCACATGAAAAAACTATGGATTGTAATTGTACTCTTTATGAGTATGAGTATGCTTGGACAACAATTGCCTAAAATCAAAGGCTCAGGAATTGTTACCTTAAAAGAAGTTGCACTTGAAGAATCCTTTGATATTATTGATATTGATGGGGACTTTGATATTGAACTAAATCAAGGCGCTACCAATGCATATTCGATAGAGACAGATGATAATCTGATAGATGTTATTCAGTTTACTATAGAAGATAATACACTTAAAATAACAGCAACACATCGTATCGTAAAAAAGAAAAAGTTTAAAATTACGATCACTGTTAGTACGATTGCTGAGATTCATTTAAATAATAAAGCTCGTTTAAAAGCAGAAGGTCTTATAAATGGAGACAACTTAGTACTTACAGCAGGTAAATCTTCAAAATTTGAACTCGATCTATCATATACTGGTGCTATTGATATTGAATTGTTTAGTGATGCAGATGGTACTCTTAAAACAAAATCGGCATCAAGTAATGTAACCTTAGATGGGAGAGCTACCTTAAAAATGTATGCTATTGTAGATACACTTATCGCTCAAGTAAGTGATACGTCAAAACTATTACTAGATGGTACGATCGCAACCGCAAACCTGACGTTAACGGGAAATGGAAAGCTAACTGCCAAAGAAGCGTTAGTAACTACAACAGAAATTAATCTTTCAGATTCTTCAGATGCTTATATGCAAGTAAAAGAAGCCATTACCTTATATGCACAAGACAGTGCTGTCTTGCAACTTTATGGCGAGCCTACCATAACGGTAACTGGACTAAAGAATAAGGCGAAAATCTTGAAGAAGGAATAATTTATTGTTACTCCTTCTCCTTTTGTAGATTTATGTAAAGTTTTAACTCATTCATTTGAGAAGTAAAAATATCCCATTTAGGATATAATAATTCACTCTTATTGATTTGTAAAAACTCGTTAGTATTGAATCTCATTTCTACATTATTTCCATAAATTTCAAAATGAGTGATTTCAGAAATTTCTCTTTTCTTCTCTTGAATATTTAATTCTTTAACACCCGACATATTTATAGTAAACGTACGTCGTTTTGACATTGTGTATGCTAAAAAAGCATAGATAATTATAAGAATAATTAGTATTCCAGAATATACTGTTAGGTTTTTGAAACTGATCATGATGACCACAATAAAAAAAGTCCATTTCCAATCAGTAGGAACTTTCCTTTTTGATAACATAACGTAGTCATTTCCAGTAGTGACTTTTTCGTATTCAATATAGGTTATGATCAAAGTAATGAATACAGGGATAAAAAAACATAAAATCATTAATGCTAAATCTTCATATTTGAAGTAAAGAAAAAGTCCAAGGATAAAAGAAATGATAGCAAATAATGGTAGTATGTTTTTCTTTTTCAAATGAGATAGAACTATTAAGATAAGTGTTATTTAATATGCTTTTAACGTATTAGACTATAGTTTTGGTAAAACGTTACAGCTCCCATCCTTCTCGATAGGCACGTTTCACCCATGCATTTGCCGCTTCATAATTGGTTACACGCATATTAGCACCGTCCCATTTTATAGTACGGCGTCCAGGATACTCATATGGATCCCAATCACCCACTTTCTTACCATCTTTTAAGGTTTTGTATTGAAATGCTTTAATGGCAAGATTACCCATTAATACAGCTTCGGTAAGCGGTCCTCCATAAGAAAAAGGAGAAGAAGTAGGTTTATTGTTTAGACACGCTTCAATCCACTCGCCAGCATGTGATGTCTTTACACGTGCAATAGTTTCGGCAGGGCTTTTAAAGTCTTTCATTCGCTCACTAGGAAGTAATCTAGGATTACGAGAATACGTATCTGTAATCATAATACCATCGGTACCATAAAAGATACTTCCACCACCACCGTCGCCAGGTTTTTCTCCATCTTTTAATTCTGATGGAAGATCAGGCATAATACCGCCATCATACCAATTTAAAGAAACATCTCCTTGTGTTGGAGAGTCAAATTTTAAACGAACAATTGAGCTTGGAGGACATGCTTCAGAATAATCGGCTTCTACAAAATCACCAGACCAAATGGTCGTACAACTCGCTTCTGCTTCATATGGAAAACCTAAGTCTAATGTTTTAAAAGGAGTTTCCATGATATGACATCCCATATCTCCCATAGCACCTGTTCCAAAATCCCAGAAACCTCTCCATTTAAAAGGAAGGTAATTCTCATTATATGGACGTGTGGCTGCAGGACCTAACCATAAATCCCAATCTAAATGATCTGGAACGGTTTGTCCTTGTGTAATATGCTTAAATCCTTGTGGCCATACAGGTCTGTTGGTCCAACAGTCTACACGATGTACTTTCCCAATGACTCCAGCATTAATCCATTCTTGTGCTATACGAATCCCATCTCCAGAAGCCCCTTGATTTCCCATTTGAGTAACAATACCTTGTTTTGCAGCAGTTTCAGCCATAAGGCGTGCTTCATAGATATTATGGGTTAGGGGTTTTTCTACATAGGCATGTTTTTTTTCACGCATAAAAGGAAGCGCGATAGTTGCGTGTGTATGATCTGGTGTCCCCACCATAATGGCATCAATATCATTGAGATGATTGTCGTATATTTTTCTAAAGTCACGATACTGCTTTGCATTGGGATGTAATTTATAACTCCCTGCTCCCATCTTATCATCTACATCACATAAAGCAACAAATTTTACTTTCCCATGATTGGTGAGATCTCTTACCACACCACCGCCTCTTCCACCTACACCAACTGCAGCAATATATAAGGTATCGCTAGGTGCAATATGGTTTCCTCCTAGAACAAAACTAGGGACGATAGTAAAAGCCGTACTAGCTACAGCAGATTTTTTAATAAAGGAACGACGTTTCATGGTGATGAGATTAATTTTTCTAAAGTTAATTAATTCTTTTAAATAGTTGCATTTATGGAATATTTCCATATTTTTGTATTAAATCCAATTTTAATACAGAAGGCTTCTGTTTTCGCGAAAGCATATATGAAAGAATCAATAAAAGGACGTGGTGCTCAAATACATGTATCTAATCGCTTTTTTGAACATAGTGAAGAGATGCGTGATGACTTCTTAGAATTTTGCTTTCGCGAAAACGAACTTCCAAATAATCCAAAAACGGTATATATAGAGACCTTTCCAAAAACTATTGTAAACAAAGTCACCAGTCCAGATGTAGGTATGGGCTATTCTTTAAATCCTTACCAAGGCTGTGAGCATGGATGTATTTATTGTTATGCTCGCAATAGTCATGAATATTGGGGTTATGGCGCTGGACTGGACTTTGAGCAAAAAATATTGGTAAAGAAAAATGCGCCTAGCTTACTTGAAAAGAAATTACAAAGCTCGTCCTGGGAAGCAGCTACCATTGTACTGTCAGGAAATACAGATTGTTATCAACCCATAGAGAAGAAATTGAAAATTACGAGACAGTTATTACAACTATTCTTAAAGTACAAACATCCCGTTGGTATTATTACCAAAAACACTTTGGTAACTCGTGATATTGATATTTTGAAAGCACTTGCTAAAGACAATTTGTGTAGGGTTATTTTTTCAGTAACTACGCTGTCTGAAGAGACAAGACGACTCATGGAGCCTCGCACTGCAACTATCAAAAAGAGACTGCAAGCCATAGAGCGTTTAAGTAACGAAGGAATTCCAGTAATGGTGATGGCTGGACCTATGATTCCAGGTATTAACACGCATGAGATTTTACCCTTATTAAAAGAAATTGCTCATAGAGGGGCTCTAAAGGTAGGGTATACTATTGTAAGATTAAATGGAGCTATAGGAGGGATTTTTGAAGATTGGATTCGTAAAACGTTACCAGACAAAGCAGATAAAGTATTGAATCAAATAGCCGATTGCCATGGAGGACAATTAAATGATTCTAGGTTTGGACAACGCATGAAAGGAGAAGGGAATTATGCAGCACAAATTCATAAACAATTTGAAATAGGAAGAAATAAATATTTTAAAGATAGAGAGCTCCCTCCTTTGAATACAGATATATTTATAAAGACAAAAAAAGGACAGTTAGGGCTTTTTAACAATCTTTAAGATGCTTTTTTTATGGGTTTTGCCATATTTGCAAGGTTAATGTACTTTTGAGGCATGAGAAAGAAATATAGCATCTTAGTTTTTGGACTTATCGTTATGGCGTTATTGCAAACGCTTACGGCGCAAACAGTCTTTAGAGGTAAGATTTTAGATGAAGAAACCAAAGTCCCTGTTGGTGGAGTTAAGATTGGGATTACTGATCAAGGAGTAGGAGTGGTTACCAGTTCAAATGGGCTTTTTAATTATCGAAAATATCATCAAACCATAGGCAACGCTTCTCGACTTAGAATTAGTGCGCCTGGATATGAAACCATAGAATTAAGAGGAGATAATATTCGAGGTCTCTTTAATAAATCAAGTAAAATTTATCTTACTAAGACAAATGAAGTTGTAGCAACAAAATCATTTGAAGATCAAAAAAACATAAAAATATTTTGGGATGCCTCTCTGTCTTCAGATAGAAGAGATTTTAAAAAAGAATGGGGTTTTATAGATGCCTATTTTGAAGAACTAGGAGAAGTAAATGTCACCTTTGTTGTTTTTAATGAAAAGATACTTTCTACAAAAAGACATACCATCAATAAAGACATATCTGTATTAAAGAAAGAAGTGGAGGGATTAGTGTATCAAGGGACAACCTCTTATGATATTTTAACTACAGGAAATACAGATGCAGTGCTCTTATTTTCTGATGGAGAAGCGGTTTTAGGCCAATGGGAAGGAGATAGAGATATTCCATTCTATTCGGTGAGTAGTCAATCTAGAGCTAATCATAATTACTTACGCTCTCTTGCCAGTTTTACTTCTGGGAGTTATGTAAACCTTTCGGAAGCGTCTATTGCAGAGAGCATAGATCAAATTAAAAGAGGGGTTCTTTTTAAAGATAAGAATGTAGCGATATCATCTTCATTTAATGGTATTGTAAAAACATCTATAGGACCTATTCAGGGAGCGAGTATTACAATAAAGGGAGATTTAGAAGAGTTTTTGTCAAAGTCAGACGGGAGTTTTACAGTTCCGGCAGAAGTAGGAGATGTGTTACAAATACGCTATTTAGGAATGCATCCTAAAGAAATGCTTGTAGAAGATAAAGAGACATTACTTGTAGAAATGACACCCATAGATGAATTACTAAAAGAGGTAGTTATTACAGGAAAAAGAGCAAAGAGTAAAGAAACGTCAGATACAGGCTTTGGAGAAAGAAGTAAAGATCAAGTAGGGGTTTCTGTAAATACCATTACAAGTGCTGATATACGTCCAAATGCGCAATATTTAGCAGATATTATTCGCGGCCGTTTTGCAGGTGTTCAAGTATCTGGATTTGGAAGTGAAGCCGTATTTACAATACGAGGAGGAAATAGCCCAAAACCTGCTGTATGGGTTGTAGATGGAGCTCTTTATGAACAAACACCTAATTTTGTTGATCCTCAAAATGTAGCAAGTATATCTATTTTAAAATCAATACAAGCTTCTAGTCGTTATGGATCTATTGCATCTGGAGGAGCTTTTATTGTAAAGACAAAAGCATTTATTACCATAGGTGATGATGGAGAAATTGTAGATACCGCTTTAGTAACTGGAAATGATTATACAGAACAAGTAGCGCAACTTAATTTAGAAGCTTTAAAACCAAATTATGTAAAGCAAATACAAGATATAGAAGGACTTGATAAGCAATTTGAGAGGTATCAAAACCTTTCTAAAGCCAATACTACTAATGCTGCATTTTTTATCGATATGGCTTTGTACTTTCAACCATTAGATAGAGAAAAAGCAAAAGTGATTAGGTCAAGACTTGTTGAAGTAGCTCAGAAAAACCCTAAAGTATTACGAGTTGCAGCCTATTTATATGAAAGTGCGGGAGAGTATGATAATGCTTTAAAATTGTATGAACGTATTACAAGTATTGTACCTCGTGAAGCACAATCTTATAGAGATCTTGCGAAAGCTTATGAAGAAGCTGGATTTTATGATAAAGCATTAGAATTGTATATCAATATGCTAGGAGAGCAGATTTTAGGAGTTGATTTTTCTGGATTAGATAAACCTTTGGGGCATGAATTACTGCATTTAGTATCCTTGCATAAGGATAAAATAAATACCCAAAGACTTCCGGAAGACTGGTTATTGAATAGCTATAGCCTAGATTTACGAATGGTCTTAGAATGGTCAGATAGAGAAGCGCCATTTGAATTCCAGTTTGTCAATCCCAATAAAAAATATTTTAAATGGAATCATACACTTTTTGATAATAAAGAACGCTTAGAAGCCGAAGTAAAATCTGGGTTTCAAACAGAAGAATTTGTTATAGATGATGCTCCTCATGGCTTATGGATTGTCAATATTGAGTATTTAGGAGAAGAGACTTTTACAACAGTACCACCCTACCTTAAATATACTATTTATAGAGATTATGGGACATCTAAAGAACGAAAAGATGTAAAGGTTATAAAACTTACCTCCGATATAGGAAAAGCCCAACTCGACGAGTTTTTACTGTAATAACTCACACTATTTTACCCATTTAGAATTCATAAATACCGATATATGCGCTAAGTAAGTATTTATCGGCATATACTAGAAGTAGTATTTTATGAATTATCTTTAGTAAGTAATCAACTGTTATGTATGTCTTTATATGACACATAACCTACTAACCATTGCTTATGAAAAGAAATACGATCCTATTAATTTGCTTTCTTATATGTTCTTTTTATATCCTAGATATACAAGCTCAATATCTATCGGAAGGCTCTTATACAAACATAAAAGCAAAGATTGTTCATAAGGATACAAAGCAACCTATTCCCTTTGTTAATGTGGGATTTGTAGGAAAAGGGATAGGATCGGTTACAGATGCACAAGGGTATTTTGATCTTACCTATGCTACCAATAAAATTAAAAAAACGGATGTTATTCAATTCTCAATGATTGGTTTTAAAACCAAACAAATATCTATAGCATCCATCTCTTCTTTACTTTCTAATAACAATAATACAATTGCCCTAGTTCCTGAGCGATATAGTCTAGATGAAGTCGTATTAGGAGATACAAAGACTAAAAATACAACCATAGGAAATTCAAAAATAGATTTTGAGAAATTTGGATATTGGAAAAATGAATTGGGTCTTGGAGGAGAAATTGCATCAAAAATTAAAGTCAAAAAAAAGCAAACACAACTTAAAAGCTTAAATTTTACGGTACTAGAAAACTTTTCTGATAGTATACGTGTGCGCGTAAATGTATATGATATTGATCCTCTCTTTAGAATCCCTCAAAACAATATCCTTACCACTACCATTTATCATACTATTTCTAGAAGAAGCGGTGTAGAGCGTATTCCATTATCTCGCTATAAGATTTATACAGATACTGATGTCATTGTAAGTATTGAATTAATAGAAATTTATGGAGAACGTTTAGGATTTGCTGTAGCAGGAAGTGCTAATAAAACACCGTCTTTTACAAGACCTATTAGTCAAGATTATTGGGAGCCTCATAAAAGAAAAGCAATGGGGTTTACCATGGATGTATCCTACCCACTTGAAAAAGGAAAGAAAGAAACCATAGATAGACCATCACCCGAAGCAATAACTATTTTTTGGGACGCTTCCGCGAAAGCGAATAAAAGAAATCTTTATGCCGAATTAGAATTGATAGAACGCTACTTGAAAGAAATAAAGAATGTAGATGTTACCATTCAAAAATTTGCTTTTGGTTATAAAGAACAAAAAGACTTTTCTGTGAAGAAAGGAAATTCTAAAGAGATTATCGCTTATTTAGAAAATACAAACTATGAAGGAGCTTCAGATTATAATCTTGTCAAAGAGACGCTCTCTGAAAAAACACATTATAATATCATTTTTGCCGATGGAAACACTTTGTTTTCAGAATTAGAACCTGTATTTAATAATACCACATTTACCGTAACGACATCTAAAAAAGCAAATAAAGAACTACTAGAAGAAGTAGCACTATATACAGATGGAGTACATCTAGATTTAAATACCTATACACCTAAGGAGGCTTTAGGATATTTGCTTAAAGATCTTGCTGCTAATAGTAAGGTAGAGGAAGCAAGTAGTTTAAAAATTAATGGAAAAGTCACTTCAGAAATAGGGCCTCTTGATGGAGCGAGAATATCCGTACAAGGAACCTTTACCGAAGTGATTTCTGATACATTGGGAGCTTTTGAAATAGAAGCACAAATGGGAGACTTACTTGAAATAAGATTTCCTGGTATGAAAACTGCAAGAACGCAAGTAGCATCAAATAAAAACATAGAGATCACGCTAGAAACCGAAGGAGATTGGCTAAAAGAAGTTGTACTTACTGGAGAAAATAAGTCAGAAAAAGTAAAGGAATTGGAAGCAATTGATGAAGCATATAAGAGAAAGTCATATTCTCCTAAAGTGCTTACAAAAGATGCTATTGAAAAATCGACGTCTCATGATATTATTGATCTCATTTCTGGAAAATTCTCAGGCATAGCTACTATAGGAAGATATGAAGACAGAGTTATCGTAAATCGACGAGATGCACTTGATGCCCCTTTAGGTGTTCTTTTGGATGGTGTGCCTCAGGATCAAAGTATACTTGCTTTTATAAATACGAGTAACATTTACAGTATTGAAATTATTAATTCTCCTGGATCTGCTATAGATGGCACAGGGGGTTATATTAAAATAACCACATTAGCAAATGCTCCTATTAAAGAAGCGGTAATTAAAACCCCATCTGCTTTGGTAGAGGGAAATGATTATGTTGCAGAAGATGTTGCTGTTTTAGACACTACGTTAAATAAGCCTTTCTATTTAATTCAACTAGAAAAAGCAACTACTCTAGAAGAAGCATTAAATACATATAACACCTATAAAAATACATCCTTAGAAGACCCTATTGTATTTTATACAGATGTAGCAACGTATTTTCAAAAATGGGATAAGAGCATTGCCTTACGTATTCTTTCTAATCTACCCGAAACCCTTTCTGGAGATATTGAAGTTTTAAAATTAATGGCATATCATTTAGAATCTTTTAAAGAAAATCAACTTGCGAATACATTATATAAAAGAATTTTAGAGCTTTCTCCAGATCGGATACAATCTTATAGAGATCTTGCTTTGTCTCATCAACAGGTAGGAAATTATCAGCAAGCTTTTGAATTGTTTAAACAAATATTAGCTAATGAAACAGAAGTACTTGATTTCTTACCTCTCAAAAAAACGGCAGAGTATGAAATGATGCGATTACTCACGTTCCATAAATCAAAAGTGAGTTATGAAGATGTTTCTAATGAATTACTTGTAGTAGGATTCAAAAAAGACCGTCGTCTTGTTTTTGAATGGACCAACCCTCAAGCCGATTTTGAAATCCAGTTTGTAAACCCAAAAGGAAAGTATTTTACTTGGCAGCATTCTATATTCACAAATCAAGAACGTTTAAAAGATGAATTATCAAAAGGATATAGTATAGAAGAATTTGCACTTGATGATGCCCCTCCAGGTGAATGGATCATAAATGTACAATACCTAGGAGAAGATCCTATACAACCACCATCATACCTCAAATATACACTATACCTTAATTATGCAACACCTCAGGAAACTAAGGAAGTAAAGCTTATTAAGCTTTTTCAGCAGAAAAATAAAACGACCCTAGGAAAGCTAACACTTAGATAAAAAGATCACTTAAAAATAGAAAGAATAAGATTAGAATTTTACAATAACATATATAAGAGACGCTATTATATGAAAACACATAACAAACTATCCAGTATTGTACTCATACTATTATGTAGTACGATCACTATGGCTCAGACAGTATTTAGAGGTACTGTTATTGATGCAACCACAAAGCAACCTGTCGTAAACGCTCGTGTAGGAATTAATAATCAAGGAGTAGGTGAGATCACAAACGCCAAAGGCTTTTTTAATTATAGAAAATACCACGAGGTATTAAATTCAGAGAGTGAGCTTGTGGTAGGTGCCATTGGATATGAAACCATACGCTTAGATGCAGAAAAAGTACGTACACTTTTTAATAGATCTAGTAAGATAGAATTACAGCCTGCTTCTAAGAAACAAAAGACAACACAAATTAAAGATGTAACTGTTTTTTGGGATGTTTCAGAAGAGATGCAAGGAAGAAATATTGAAGCAGAGATTGCCTATATACAAAACTATATCTCTTCATATAAAGAGATAGCATTACGACTAGTTGTGTTTGATTATGAGATTCGTCGTGAGGAAATTATCACCATTCGAGGTGGAGATATGACACGCTTTCGCGAAAGCGTAAACAGTTTGATTTACAATGGCCCTTCTAATTATGATGTGTTGGATATTGCAAATGCAGATGCTGTGATATTGAGTTCGAATGGGAATCCTAATTATGGAACTTTACAAGTGTCTCAAGAAGTTCCTGTATATGCTATATCAAGTGAAACAGTTCCTGTTGAGTTAGCGTATATGCGCTCTTTAGCAATGTATACGCAAGGAGCCTATAAATTATTACGAGAATCTGGTAGCACCGCTTCAACTAACAACGCATCGACTCAGAAAGAAATTGGACCTAGTATACAAGGGAAAGTAATGAGTCTAGGAAAACCATTACAAGAAGTTTCTGTTGTTAAGAAGGGTGATTTGACAGAATATTTTACCGATTCAGATGGGAGTTTTAAGGTATCTGCTAGTGAAGGCGATGTGTTACAGTTTCGTTATTTAGGGATGTTTCCTAAGGTAGTATTAGTAGAAAATACAGATGATATTGAAATAGAATTGATTCCTAGAAATGATGTGTTGGATGAGATAGTACTCACTGCAAAATATGAAGAGATTATAGTTGGAAATAAAATCATACGAGGCACCAATGAACCACATATGCCCGGAGGAATTACAAAACTGGGAGACTTTTACATTACTCATAAAGATATCACACCTAACGGTAGAACTCTAGAAACAGTTCTTAGAGAAAAATTTAGTGGGGTTGTCGTAAGTTATACGCCACAAGGGGAAGTGGTTACAATTTTTGGAAAAACCCCGCTATGGATTGTAAATGGTTTTGGTCTACAAGCTGGAGAACCCATACCATTATATATTGCCGATAGTGATATTGCTTCTATTGTCATAAAAGATTCTGATATGACCAATATAAAATATGGAGGTCAAGGTCAAAAAGGACTACAGGTGATTGTCACTACAAAAGCGGGTAGAGAAGAGTTTAAAGACGGAAAAGAATATCTAGCAAAAAATAATGACTTTAAAGAGACGCTAGAAGATATAAACGCTAGTTCTGTAATAAAAAGTAAAACGCAAATTACAGGCAAAGTAACAAGCTTAGGGAAACCTATTCAAGGAGCTACGATTACCAAAAAAGGAACCTTTGAAGAGTATACCTCTAAAGTAGATGGAAGCTTTAAAATCCCTGCCGAAGTAGGAGATATTCTATCAATAAATTACTTAGGAATGTATCCAAAACTTATCGTTATAGAAGATAATATTAAAGAGGTCGAAGTTGATTTACTTCCTGAAAGTGATGTGCTAGACGAAGTGGAAATCTCTGGAAAAGGAAAAGAACCTGTAAAGAGAGGAGCTGATATTGAAACAGGAAGGTATAAAGATCCATTTTTAGGTTCTTTTGATGTTCAGACCATTACAAGAGATGATACAAATATAGATGGGTGGACAAATGTAGCATTTGGGCTACAGGGTAAATTCTCAAGTGTTTATGTAGATACAAAACCCGGATTTGAGAGCGTTTCTATTAGAAATGATGCAGCGGCTTACTACATCAATGGAAACCCAGTAAAAGACATTGAATTTTTTGCAGTTAATCCTACAAATATAGCAACGGTATCTGTAAAGAAAAATATAGTAGGAATTATAGGAAGAGCTATTTTTATTGATACGATAGATTTTGTCTCTAAAGATAAACCTGTTCCCTCTGCTTTGGTTGAAGGCAATGATTATGAAGAAGAGGTGCCTATTATTGAAAATGAAATAGGTGATACTAAAACTCAAATTACAGGAAAAATAACGAGTTTAGGAAAGCCTATCCAAGGGGCTACTATTATAAAACGAGGAACTTTTGAAGAATCTACTTCTGCAGTAGATGGTAGTTTCAGAATCTCTGCAAAGAAAGGAGAAGAATGGATTGTTTACTATTTAGGGATGTACCCTAAAAGCTTTATAATTGGTGATAAATCTTCGTATGCAATTGATTTAGTTCCTAAAAATGATGTATTAGATGAAGTAGTGCTTAACGGAAAAGGAGAAGAAAAAAATGAAGTCCAGACAGCTTGGGGTAAAGAAAACAGAGATAAGGTAGGCTATGATATAAAAGAAATTAAAAAGGAAGATATTTCTCTTGGAGCTCCAGATTTAGTAGCAGTGTTAAATCAAAAATTTGCAGGAATTAGAGCTAATGATGAAAGTACATTGACCGTTTTTAATAGTAGAGGTGAGTCAAGACCAGACAAAGGCAGAATGTTAATTGTAATAGATGGAGCTATATATCCGCCAAATGTTGAAAGGCCATTTATTAGTCCAGATCGTGTAGAGAGTATTTCCATAACTAAAGGGTTAGCAGGATCAGTACGTTATGGTGCTTTAGGAGGAAATGGTGTTGTCGAAATTACAACAAGTAATTTTGCAAGTGGAAGCGCAAAAGAGATTCCTTCTGCATTAATTGAGGACAATAATTATGCTGAAGAAGAAGTAAAATCCTTATCAGATCCTTTATTGAATGGTTCTTCTAAGATATTGGTAAATGGTGTTGTGAGATCTCCAAAAGGGTTTTTAGCAGATGCTACGATTACGCGTAAAGGGAGTTTTGATGAGGTATATACAGATGCTAAAGGAACCTTTAAAATAAAAGCATCATTAGGTGATATACTTGTAGTGAGTAAGGTGGGTATGTTTACCAAAGAAGTATTAATAGAATCTCAAGATGTAGGAAGTATTGAACTTACACCTAAGAATGATGAGTTAGATGAAGTAATTGTCTCTGGAGATAAGCGTGTAGACAATACCATAGAGAGTAATGATGGCAAGCGTGTCAACAAAGACAAATTAGGGTATGCCGCTTCAGAACTTACAGAGAATGATTTTGCTGCTGGAGCTACTAATTTACAACAACTTATTACAGGAAAGGTATCTGGTGTTTCTGTAGAAGGTGGTTTGTATAGCGGTAGCGAAGTTGTTTATAAGATACGAGGCGGTAATCAGTCTATAGAGAATGAGATTCCTCCTATTTGGATTGTGAATGGTACTCCATATCAAGACCCTCCTAACTTTTTAGATGTACAACAAATAAAGAGCATTAGCGTACTTAAATCTGTAATAGCAACCTCTCGTTATGGGACTTTAGCCGCAGGTGGTGCTTTTTTAATTAAGACCAAGGAAGTTAGTTTTCAAGATAAGGCTAAGAAGGCACAGAAGTCAGCCTTGGTAAGTGGCAATGAATATACAGAGTCTTCTACTAGAACATTGGACACTTCTACCTTACCAGAATATATTTTACGCTTACGCGAAATACCAAACATACAGGATCAATTTGAGATGTATCAACGCATCTCAAGAACCCAAGAATCTCCATTAGAATTTTATGTAGATGTAGCACAATATTTTGATGGAATCAATAAAGATATGGCAGATCAAGTACGTGCAGACCTAGCGTATATTTCAAGGAATAATACCAAAGCTTTACGCACCCTGTGTTATATTTATGAAGCATCTGGAGATTATGATAAAGCTGCATTGGTATATGAACGCATCTTAAAGATTGCCCCATCTGAGGCACAATCGTATAGAGATTTGGCATTAGCTTACCAAGAGATTGGGAAGTATAATGAGGCTTTGGAGTTGTACTATAACATGCTGGGAGAGCAGATCAAGGGTGTTGACTTCAGTGGTTTAGAGAAGTCACTTCGTAATGAGTTGAGTCATTTGTTAGCACTACACAAAGATCAAGTAGATTATGATCGTTTTCCAAATGAATGGTTACGTACCGATTTTGATATAGACATTCGTATGGTGATCGATTGGTCAGATCGTTCAGTACCTTTTGAGTTTCAGTTTGTGAATCCAGACAAGAAGTTTTTTAAATGGACACATACATTGGAAGAAACTAGAGAACGATTAGAGGAAGAACAAGCACAAGGATATCAATCTGAAGAGTTTATTATTGACGATGCACCTAGTGGTGAGTGGCTAATTAATATTCAGTATTTAGGAGATGAGGGAGATTATGTATTACCGCCATTTTTAAAGTATACGGTATACAGAAATTATGGAACTCCGAAAGAGACAAAAGAAATCAAAGTGGTAAAGCTTTTTAAGCAATCAGACAAAGTAACCTTAGGGAAGGTAGTTTTATAAGTAAGGCTATAATTTTAGAAAAACATATATAAGAGACGCTATTATATGAAAACACGTAACAAACTATCCAGTATAGTACTCATACTATTATGTAGTACGATGGCTATGGCTCAGACAGTATTTCGAGGTACTGTTATTGACTCAGAAACGAAACAACCTATCGCAGAAGCACGTGTAGGAATTAACAATCAAGGTGTTGGTGAGATTACAAACGCCAAAGGCTTTTTTAATTACAGAAAATATCATGAGGTTTTAACTTCAGATAGTGAGCTTATCGTTGGTGCTAATGGTTATGAATCTGTACGATTAGATGCAGAGAAAGTACGTACACTTTTTAATAGATCAAGTAAGATAGAGTTAGCACCTATCTCTAAGAAGCAAAAGCAAAAGCAGGTTAATGATCTGACTGTTTTTTGGGATGTTTCGGAAGATATGCAAGGTAGAGATGTGGAAGCAGAGGTTGGGTATGTGCAAAATTATGTGTCTGGTTATAAGGAGTTGAGACTGCGACTTGTAGTGTTTGATTACAAGGTGCGCAGTGAGG
Source organism: Dokdonia pacifica (assembly GCF_900188275.1). GTDB lineage: Bacteria > Bacteroidota > Bacteroidia > Flavobacteriales > Flavobacteriaceae > Dokdonia > Dokdonia pacifica. Next base: position 980,983 of record NZ_FZNY01000001.1, on the reverse strand, counting down.
AGTTTCTTACGATTCGTAATGGGGACATTACCCGCTTTCGCGAAAGCGTAAATAGCTTGATCTACAACGGCCCTTCTAACTATGATGTATTGGATGTTGCAACTGCAGATGCTGTGATACTGAGTTCTAATGGAAACCCTAACTATGGAACCTTCATGGTATCTCAAGAAGTTCCTGTGTATGCTATTGCAAGTAAGAATATTGATGTTGAGGCAGACTATATGCGCTCATTGGCTTCATATACACAAGGGAGGTTTAACTTATTACAAGCATATACAGGCGAAGGAAAAGTATCTAGTACTAAGACAGTCATTCAAAAACCTCAAGGCCCAATCATACGTGGGAGTGTAGAGAGTCTTGGAAAGCCATTGCAAGAAGTATCTATTATTAAGAAGGGAGATTTGACAGAATATCTTACCATGTCTAATGGAAGTTTTGAGATACCTGCAAGTGATGGAGATGTTTTACAATTTCGTTATTTGGGAATGTATCCCAAAGATGTATTGGTGTCTGGAGAAAAAACACTTTCTGTTGAGTTATTGCCAGAGAGCGATGTATTAGATGAAGTAGTTATAGAAAAAAAGATCGAGAAGATTATTGTAGGTAATAAAGAAATAAGAGGAAGAAAAGTGTCTCCTCATATTCCAGGAGGAGTAACAGGTGCGCTTGATCGTTATATAACAGCAGATGATATCACACCTGATGCAAAAACTTTAGAATACGTCCTTAGAGATAACTTTAAAAGAGTTCGCATTGTATATACTTCAGAAGGTGTACGAGTACTTATAAAAGGAGTAAGTCCCAAATTTTATATTAATGGAGGAGAAGCTTCTAATATAGATGAAGCGCTTGCCATTGTAGATAAAGATATAGAATCTATTATCATAAAAGATTCTCCAACCACAACAAGTCGTTATGGCCCTATTATTCCAGGCTTTGCTGTTATTATTACAACTAAAGTTGTAGCGTTATCTAAAAAGAAGAGAGGAAATTCAGCCCTGATAAAAGACAACAAATATGAAGAAGAGGTACAAGACATTACTGCTGGAGTAATCTCTGGAAAAACACAGGTTACAGGAAAAATAACAAGTTTAGGAAAACCTATTCAAGGAGCCACTATTGTAAAAAAAGGAACTTTTGAAGAGTATGTTTCTAAGGCAAATGGCACGTTTAAAATCCCTACAAATGAAGGAGAAGAATGGATTGTTTACTATTTAGGGATGTATCCTAAAAGTTTTATGATTGGTGATAAATCATCGTATACTATTGATTTAGTTCCTAAAAATGATGTGTTAGATGAAGTTGTACTTAATGCTGATGGAAGAGAAAAAGAAGAAAAAGAAAAGGTGCAGACAGCTTGGGGTTTAGAAAATAGAGATAAAGTAGGCTATGATATAAAAGTATTACGAAGAGAAGAAATTTCTCCTGGAGCACCAGATTTAGGGACTGCATTAAATGGAAAGTTTGCAGGAATTTCTGCAAAAGAAGACCCAAGACAAGGACTCACTGTTTCAGGAAGAAATGGATCAATGCTTATTGTTATAGATGGTTCGATATTTCCACCAGAAACACCAAGACCTTTTGTGAGCCCAGATCGTGTTGAGAGTGTTTCTATCATAAAATCTGTGATGGGATCTATACGTTATGGCACTTTAGGAAAGAGTGGTGTGGTAGAAATTACAACAAGTAATTTTGCAAGTGGAAGTGCAGAAGAAATTCCTTCTCCATTAATTGAAGGCAATGATTATGCAGGAGAAGAAATAAAATCTTTATCCGATCCTTTATTGGGTAGTTCTTCTAAGGTATTAGTAAGTGGTGTTGTGAGATCTCCAAAAGGGTTTTTAGAAGACGCTACGATTACACGTAAAGGAAGTTTTGATGAAGTATATACAAATGCTCAAGGCGCTTTTAAAATAAAAGCTTCTTTAGGCGATGTCTTGGTAATAAGTAAAGTAGGCATGTTTACCAAAGAGCTATTGATAGAAACACAAAATGTAGGAAGTATTGAGCTTACGCCAAAGAATGACGAGTTAGATGAAATAGTAGTCTCTGGAGGCAAACGTGTAGACAATACTATAGAAAGCAATGATGGCAAGCGTGTCAACAAAGACAAATTAGGATATGCAGCTTCAGAGCTAACGGAGAATGATTTTGCTGCTGGCGCAACCAATTTACAACAACTCATTACAGGAAAGGTCTCTGGTGTTTCTGTAGAAGGCGGCTTGTATAGCGGCAGTGAAGTAGTGTATAAAATACGAGGCGGAACACAATCTGTTTTGACAGAAGTTCCTCCTATTTGGATCGTTAATGGTACACCATATCAAGATCCTCCTAATTTTCTAGATGTACAACAAATAGCAAGTATTACGGTATTAAAATCTACAACGGCTACTTCACGTTATGGAAGCTTAGCCGCAGGCGGCGCTTTTTTAATTAAGACCAAGGAGGTTAGTTTCCAGGACAAAGCTAAGAAGGCACAGAAGTCAGCACTGGTAAGTGGCAATGAGTATACAGAATCATCTACTAGAACGTTGGATACGTCTAGCTTACCAGAATATATTTTACGCTTACGCGAAATTCCTAACACACAGGATCAATTTGAGATGTATCAACGCATCTCAAGAACTCAAGAATCTCCATTAGAGTTTTATGTAGATGTAGCACAATATTTTGATGGAATCAATAGTATAATGGCAGATCAAGTACGTGCAGATCTAGCATATATCTCAAGAAACAATACCAAAGCCTTACGTACCCTGTGTTATATTTATGAGGCATCAGGAGATTATGAAAATGCAGCCTTAATATATGAACGTATCTTAAAGATCGCTCCATCTGAGGCACAATCGTATAGAGATTTAGCATTAGCTTACCAAGAGATAGGAAAGTATAATGAAGCTTTGGAGTTGTACTATAACATGCTAGGAGAGCAGATCAAGGGCGTTAATTTTCAAGGTTTAGAAAAATCACTTCGTAATGAGTTAAGTCATTTGTTAGCACTACACAAAGATCAAGTGGATTATGATCGTTTTCCAAATGAATGGTTACGTACAGATTTTGATATAGATATTCGTATGGTGATAGATTGGTCAGATCGTTCGGTACCGTTTGAGTTTCAGTTTGTGAATCCAGACAAGAAGTTTTTTAAATGGACACATACACTAGAGGAAAATAGAGAACGATTAGAAGATGAACAAGCACAAGGATATCAATCTGAGGAGTTTATTATTGATGATGCGCCTAGTGGTGAGTGGATAATTAATATCCAATATTTAGGAGATGAAGGAGACTATGTATTACCGCCATTCTTAAAGTATACAGTATACAGAAACTATGGAACACCACAGGAAACGAAGGAAATCAAAGTAGTAAAACTCTTTAAACAATCGGATAAAGTAACACTAGGGAAAGTGGTATTATAATTTTATACGCTTTCGCGAAAGCGGACTTATTATGAAAAATATAATTATATCATGCGTTATTTTTTTCCTAGCTAGTCATATTGCAGTAGGGCAAACTACACTTAGTTCTATAGTTGTAGATAAGTCTACTGGAAAACCTATTCCTTATGTAAACGTAGGTGTTGTAAAGAAAGGAATAGGGACGGTTACTGATGAAAATGGTTTTTTTGAGTTTGTAATCCCTAAACGATTATCGTCTAAAGACATTTTGCAAATATCTATTGTTGGGTATACAACAAAGACATATACTATAGGAGAACTAAGAGACCCTTTACAAGATTTTTCTGTAATTAAACTCTCTTCAGAACCAATAGGATTGGATGAGGTGTATTTAGAAGAGTTTATAGAAGAAGAAAAAACAATAGGGTATAAGAATTATACAAATAACCATTTTGGTTATTGGAAAGACAAGCAAGGTTTAGGTGGTGAAATAGCAACAAGAATTCGAATTAAGAAAGAGAAAACAAAACTACTTACTCTTAATTTTAAGCTTATTGAAAATAAAACAGATAGTGTCTTGCTTCGTGTAAATGTGTATGATTATAAAAAAAGACATCCTTCCCAGAATCTAGTAAATGCTCAAATTTATCATACAGTACATAAAGGAGAAAAAGACATTTTGATTGATCTTAGCCCTCATAATGTTATTGTAGATGACGATGTTGTTGTAAGTATAGAGCTTGTAAAAGTATATGGAAAACAACATGCTATTGCAATCGCAGGAGCAGATACTAGAGTTATTTCTTTTACAAGAGCTATAAGCCAAGATGGCTGGAAAAGATATCGAGGAAACGGTATCGCTTTTTCTTTAAAAGTAGGGCAATTAAAAAGCAAGTTTTATGACCTTGATAAGAAGCGAGAAGTGCCAGAACGTATTACCCTATTTTGGGATGCTTCCCGAGGTATGACAAAGCGAAATTTTGAAAAGGAATATGAATTGTTGTCTACTTATTTACAATCATTAGACAGTTTAAAAGTAGAATTGATCGTATTTAATAGTAGTATTCAAGATGTCTTTTATTTTGATACTAAAAAGAATGTTTCTAATAGTGCTTTTAAAAAAACCTTAGAAGAGGTGTTTTATGACGGACTAGCAAATTATGATCATATAAGTTATGCTTCAGATTTTGATCCTGATCTTGTTTTTTTATTTTCTGATGCAACATCATATATCGGATCTTTAAAAACAACATATGATGCTCCAGTATTTACAATAAATTCTTTGCCACAAGGTAATCAAGAAAGACTTCAGAGACTTTCTTTATATACAGATGGACACTATATAAATTTAACAAAAACAACTACCAAAAGAGCATTGTCTTTTTTACAGTATGATCTGGAAGATTTTGAAGTGTATGCGCAAAAGGAAGATAAAAATTATTGGATACAGGGTACTGTTTCTCTAGATAGTATTCCTCTTCAGGGGGTTAACGTACGCATAATAGGTACTTATATAGAAGAGGTAACAGATGCTGAAGGGAATTTTAGTATCCAAGCAGGTGAGGGAGATGATCTTTCATTTTCTTATGTTGGGGCTAAAACAGAAGTTGTACGAATTACCGAGACCTCTTTACCATTACGTGTAAAGATGAGACCAGAGGGAGACCTCTTGAATGAGGTTACATTAACGGGTAAATCAAAAAAGAAATCAATTCCTTTTACAAAACGAAAACGAGTAACCTATGCTATAGACGAAATCACTAGTGCAGATATAGATGCGCATTACAGTCGTTTGCAGGATGTTTTGTTGGATAAGACATTTGTTAGAAGAGAGCGTGGGTTTTTTATTTTCCCTAGAGGGTACAGATCTCCAGGAATACCTCAAGGCCTACCAGGTATTATGATTGACGGACTGATTTTTGAGCAGGGAAGCGCACCGTATATTGATCCTCAAGAAGTATCTAGCATCTCCATTGTTAATCCAATGACCGCGGCGAATAGATTTGGAGGTCAAGCCAGTGGTGGACTTATCGTAATCCGAACTAAAAAATTCCAACGAGGAATAGATGGAATACTAGAAGAGAAAGAAGAACTACTAAACAAATACACCGATAATTTAGCATTTTACGAGACTTCTTTTTCTAACACTCTTTTTATAGAATCACTTACAAAAGAAACTGACTTTCAGAACGCATATCAAAATTATAAAGAGAATAGCCCCAATATCATTGACGTAAACTACTTTATTGCGGCTTCAGAAATTATGTCAAAATGGGATACTGATATTGCATATGACATTATTACTAATGCTTTGACGCTAGCTCCTAAAAACCCAAAACTACTTCGTATTGTAGCGGGTTATTTTGAACAATATAAAAAATACAAAGAAGCAGAATATCTGTATGAAGAAATAGCTAGAATACGGCCATTACAAGCACAATCTCATCGAGATCTTGCTATGATTTATGAAGTAAATGGAGCGTATGATCAGGCATTAGATTTATATAAAAGAATGCTTGTAAATGAAATCAATAATATCGATTTTAATACCCTAAAACCTTTACTCACCAATGAGCTAAATAGAATGGTGAGCCTATACGGAGAAGAATTATTCTCTAATGAAGTATTAGATAATTTTACAAAGACAAATAGTACCATGGATGGTAGGCTTGTGCTTCATTGGTCAGAACCTAAAGCAACATTTAAAATAAAATTTGTAAGTCCAGATCAACGCTTTTTTGATTGGAGTTCATCAAAATCTCAGAAATTTGAAAACTCTACAAGAGAAGGATTTTCTATAGAAGAATTTGTTTTAGATGATGCTTTTGAGGGAGAATGGTTGATTAATCTTGAGTACGCCGATCTTGCTAATGATTATTTAATTCCATTATTCATAAAATATACCTTTTATAAAGATTATGGATTACCTAATGAAACAAAAGAGGTAAAAATGGTCAAACTCTTAAGAGAACATAAAAAAGTTACATTGAGTAAAGTCAGGCTTTAAAATAGAGTAAGCTGAATCTAGTTGTATACGCTTTCGCGAAAGCGTATACTTGCTTTTTACATAAATAAAAACTACTAAATAAAAAGTGATTGAAAATGTTAAAAACCTAATTAACAGCATTTTATAATTAATTTTTATGTAATTTAAGTACTTAATCTTAAAAATTATTGTTATGTTAAAATCACTTTTAAATCTTGAGGGAGCTAAGTCTCTAAACACTGAAGAAAAAAAATCAATTAATGGCGGTTGTCCAGTTCCAAGTTGTTGGATTGTTTGCCCAGATGATGCATTTACGATATGTAATCCATTTACAGCTGGATTATATGGCGGAAATTGCGACTGTAACTGTTAAGAAAGATGAAATTATTTTAATTGCTTTTTTTCCAGTAGGAACTAAACTTTTATAGAACAAAGAAGTCTAAGTCCTAAAACGTATCACAACCTATAATTTTAATTAAAAAAATTGTAACAATGTAATACGTTTTAGGACTTATTGTTTTTAAAATAGATGATGTTAACACTCATTAACGCTGATTAACAATATAACTAGAGAGAGGGTGATACCTTTGTCTACGCTAAGTTGTTAATTAATTCAAAATTATTGTAATAAGAGTTATAAAAAAAGGTTAAACCATATACATCACATACAATAAGAGTATAATTTCACATCAAAAATATAAAAGAGAGCAGCTATTATATGAAAATCAATCAAAAATCAATTATCACATTATTAGTAGTATTATGTACTACAATAGTAGGAGCACAAACAGTTTTTAGAGGAGCTGTTGTAAATGCCAAAACAAAACAACCTATTGTAAATGCCAAAGTAGGTGTAAGCGATCAAGGAATAGGTGAAATCACAGATGCTAAAGGGCGTTTTAATTATCGTAGATACCACGAAGTACTAGATGATAAAAGCGAATTAATCATTAGTGCAGCAGGATATGAGACTATCTCATTAGACGCAAAAGCAGTACGATCTTTATTTAATAGATCAAGTACTATACAATTAGAACCATCTACAAAGGAAGCAAAGAAAAAGACAATCAAAACCGTTAAACTCTTTTGGGATACATCTGAAGATATGCTAGGAAGAGATGTAGATGCAGAACTTGCATACATTCAGGGTTTTGTAGATTCCTATAAAAACTTAAAAATAGAATTTATTGCTTTTGGTTATGAGATTCTAAAAGAGGAAAACATCATTGTTAAAGATGGTGATTTATCAAGTTTACGCTCACATATAAATTCCTTAGAATATAGAGGACCTTCTAATTATGGAATTTTAGATACATCAAGAGCAGATGCTATTATATTTTCCTCTAATGGAGATCCTAATTATGGGACATTAAGTGTACAACAAGATACTCCTGTATATGCTGTTTCTAGCATCACACAAAAAGATGCAGGGGCATATATGCAAAAGCTCGCACAATATACATCTGGAGAATATGTACCTACCGGTGAAATCAAAAATATATCTTCTACTCCTCAAGAGCTAAATGCAGAAGCTGTTAAAAATGGAATCACAGGAACCATTACAGATTTAAAAGGACCTTTAAGAGATGTAGTAATTACAAAGAAAGGTAGTTTTGATGAAGTGACTACTAATGCACAAGGGAAATTTGCTATAATAGCAGCTGTGGGAGATATCCTTGTCATTAATAAAATAGGATATTTCTCTAAAGAAGTTTTAGTAGAAAACAAAGATATAGGTACCGTTGAGATTATCTCAAAGAGTGACGAGTTAAGTGAAGTTGTTTTAGAAGGAAACAAAAGAGTAGACAATACCATCGAAACGAGTAACGGTAGAGAAAATAAAGATAAATTAGGATATACTGTAAGTGAGCTTAATGAAGAAGATTTTGCTGCCGGCGCAACAACATTACAACAACTTATTCAAGGAAAAGTATCGGGAGTATCTGTAGAAGGAGGATTATATAGCGGAAGTGAAGTAGTGTATAGAATTAGAGGAGGAAATCAATCTATTACTAATGATATCCCACCTATTTGGGTGATTAACGGAGCCGTGTATCAAGATGTACCTAACTTTCTAGATGTACAACAAATCGCAAGTATTTCTGTATTAAAATCTGTAATGGCTAATTCACGTTATGGAACTATTGCTGCAGGAGGTGCTTTTATTATAAAGACAAAAGACCAAGTATATCGTAAAACCGATAAGAAAAAAGAAAATACAGCACTTGTAAAAGGAAATGATTATGCAGATGTTGCCGTCCAGAACATACAAGATGTTACGCCTGGATATATCTTGCGTATGCGCAAACTTCCTAAGCCTGAAGATCAATTTAAACTATATCAAAAGATATCTAGAACACAATCTTCACCATTAGAATTTTATGTTGATGTCGCAAAACATTTTGATCAAGTAGATAAAAACTTAGCAAATAAAGTACGAGAAGACTTAGCGTATATTTCTAGAAATAACACAAAAGCATTACGCACACTTGCCTATTTATATGAAGTAGGTGGGGATGCTCAAAAAGCAGCATGGGTATATGAGCGTATTTTAAAAATTGCACCTTCTGAAGCACAATCATACCGTGATCTTGCTTTAATATATCAAGAAAAAGAAGTAGGAAAATATAATCAAGCACTAGAGTTATATATCAATATGCTCGGAGAGCAAATTAAAGGAGTTAATTTTGATGGTTTAGAAAAACCATTACAAAGCGAGCTTAAACATTTAGTGGTTCTTCATAAAGATAAAATTGATTTTGAGAGATTACCTAATGAGTGGCTCACAACAGATTTTGATCTAGATATTCGAATGGTTATTGAGTGGTCTGATAAAACGGTACCTTTTGAATTCCAATTTGTAAATCCAGATAAGAAATTCTTTAAATGGGCACATACACTAGAAGATAGTAAAGAAAGACTAGAACAAGAATTAGCTCAAGGTTTCCAAACAGAAGAGTTTATTATAGACGACGCTCCAAAAGGAGAATGGTTAATTAATGTACAATATCTGGGAGATGCAGGAGATTATGTATTGCCTCCATTCTTGAAGTATACTGTATACAGAAATTATGGAACTTCAAAACAAACCAAAGAAGTAAAAGTGGTGAAGTTATTTAATCAATCAGACAAAGTAACTTTAGGAAAGATTCTTTTATAATACGCTTTAGGTATAGAGCCAAAGTTTATACTTAAAGCTTTCCTTCCCATTCAGCATAAAATTGTTTTAAAAACGCCTCCATGTATTGGTGGCGTTTTTCTGCTATAGAACGCCCAGTTTTTGTGTTCATTCTATCTTTAAGAAGAAGAAGTTTTTCATAAAAATGATTAATTGTAGGAGCTGTTGATGCTTTGTACTCCGCTGGTGTCATATCCAACTGAGGCTCAATAGAAGGATCATATAATTTTCTATTCTTAAACCCACCGTAATTAAATGTTCTAGCAATACCAATAGCTCCTAAAGCATCTAGTCTGTCTGCATCTTGCACAACATCTAACTCAGGCGAAGTAAATGTTTGCTCTTTGTTTCCGCCTTTAAAAGAGATATTTTTTATAATCTGGATCACATGTTCTATAACAACACTGTCTGTATTCTGACTTAATAAAAACTCACTTGCCATTTTAGGTGCTATGGTTTCATCGCCATTAAAAAATTTTGAATCTGCAATATCATGTAATAAAGCTCCTAATGCTACTGTAAGACCATCTACAGGCTCTCCTTTAGCAATTAAAAGCGCATTTTTATATACACGTTCTATATGAAACCAATCGTGACCCCCTTCGGCATTGGCGAGTGTTCTTTTTACAAACGAAATTGTGTTGTCTATAAGTTGTTGATCTGTCATGTATAATCTTTATATAAATGTTACCATTGCCCTGATTTAATCTTTTCAAAATTGGTAATAAAAGGATAATTAAAATAACCATTTTTAAGTTCTAACGTAAGCATATCGCCTTCATTCAAAGCATCCCATGCACTTTTTTTCAATTCAAGACGTTCTTCTTCTCCCTCAATAAGAATAAAGATATAATAAGAATCTTTTTTTCTGGTATTTGAAGATTTAGATACAATCTCAACATCCTTTTTAGTAATAGTGTCACTTGCTTTTTTTTCATTGATAAAGGAAGCTAATGATGCAAATAAAAGTGCTAAACCAAGCGAATATGTTCCGATCACTCCCATTCGGCGTCTATTACTATCAAAAACACTAGGGCGTATAATCCTAATAACAAAAGCAATTAAAAGTCCTAGCACAAAACCCAATCCAGATGAGATAAAAAACAACTCTAACCCTCCTATGGTATTATCTAAAGGAATGATTCTGAAAATTAAAGAGAAAAGCCCTATGCCAAATAATCCACCCCCTATATGTTCAAAAATCTTATCACCAAATGTTGGATTAGACTCATGCTCATATTTAGTAGGGAAGTAATGGAAAAGAATAGAATCACTTCTTCTTACAAGGGAAATAATCCCATGAACTGCAATCAAAAATCCGGCAAGAGCAACAAATCTAAATATGGAAGTGGTATTAAAAAAAGGAATAATAATTCCAATACCTATTGTTATTTGTAGGAGTAATTTGCGAAGATCAGCTGCAGGATTATTTGATTCTTGGAATGTATAATATTTGTACTTCCTAGCTTTATTTTTTTTCTTGCCTTTATTCTTTTTCTTTTTTTTACTCATTTCCTGCGTTCTCGTATTTCGGTGAAGTCTTGTAAAACTACAGATTCTACGTTAGAAATTAAGGTCTCTACGGGTGCACTACTTACAAGAAAAGGCTCGTGTACTTTATGATGCATGCGTACTCCAATATCCATCGGAAAACCTCCCCATTTGTTTAATTTCCATGAGTTATTGATTGTAACAGGAACAATAAGCGCCGTTGGCATTGCTTCAAAAAGCGTTTTTAAACCTGCTGTTGCAAATCGCATAGGAACTCCATCGCGGCTCCGAGTGCCTTCAGCAAATATAACTACCGAGCGATTATGCTTGTTTAAGTATGTGGTAAGATCTTTTATGGCTTGTACAGCCTGAACCTTGTCTTTACGATCTATTAAGACAGAACCTCCATACTTTAGATTAAATGAAATACTAGGAATCCCTTTTCCCAATTCCTTTTTACTAATAAACTTAGGATGTAAATGTCGCAAGTACCAGATTATAGGCGGAATATCATACGTACCTTGATGATTGGCCACAATAATACAAGGTTGGTCTAAAGAAATCTTGTGTGGGTTTTCAAAATGAAAACGAGTTCCTAACACATTAAGGCAGCGAAGCAAAAAGAAATTAAGGACATCTACACTTTTTTTATGGGCGTGATATCCAAACACACGAAGACAAATCCATTGTATAGGATGGAAAAAAACTAATGTAAACCCAAATAAGAGGTAGTATAGAATGGTTACTGGGTATGCTATAATTTTTCTCATGAGAATGCTTTCGTACGTCGATAAACTCAGTATAAACTTCAGCGATGCTGAAAGCGTAAAAATAAAAAAACCGTTCTAAAACAGAACGGTTTCTATAATTTTTAAACACATACCGTATTAGCAATGCTCATCAAAAGCATCGATAAGATTTTCTGCAATCATCTCTGCTGGACGTCCTTCAATATGGTGACGCTCTAGCATATGAACAAGTTCTCCATCTTTAAATAATGCCATAGAAGGACTAGAAGGAGGAAACGGAACCATAAAACTACGAGCAAGATCTGTTGCTTCGGCATCTACACCTGCAAATACAGTATAAATATTATCAGGCTTTTTTCCATTGTGTATAGCATGTACTGCTGCTGGGCGTGCATTACGAGCGGCACAACCACAAACAGAATTTACAACCATAAGAGTTGTTCCTTCTTTTTTCATAGCTGCGTGTACGTCGTCTGTTGTATGTAATTCGGTGAAGCCATTATTGGTAAGGTGTTCACGCATTGGTTTTACTAAATCTGCTGGATACATAATCAATTTATTTTGAGTACAAAGGTACAAAAAGTGTACCTCAAATGACAGTCAGTAATTTTGGCAGTTTATGACATTATATTGAATACACTATTCTTAAAAAATATTCGTAACAATACAAACAATCTAGCGTCATATATACTAGAACCCTTACTTTTGTGGTTCTCTAGACATAAGAAATTATAAATGATTAAATATTTAGGCGCTATTATTGGATTTTCTATACGTGGAATATTTGGCGCTATAGCGGGTTATTTGCTAGGAAGTGCAGCCGATAGCATATTCTTTCCTAAAAAAGAAGGACAGCCACGCAAAGGTTTTAGAGACGTCTTTGACCAAGCCACTAGAGATACAGTATCTCCAGGTGATTTTGAATTAAACTTACTCTCACTGGCCTCTATTGTAATTAAGGCCGATGGTACTGTGAGCCAAACAGAATTAGATTATGCACGTCAGTATTTTGTAAGAGCATATGGTAAAGAGCGTGCTAATGCTACATTTAGGACCTTTAATGATGTGATAAAAAAACGAGAAATCTCTGCCGCTCGTATCTGTCAGTATTTAAATATGCGTACACGTTACGAAGTACGATTACAGATTTTACATTTCTTATTCGGAATCGCTCAAGCCGATGGTAAAGTAAGCGAACCTGAAGTAAATATCATGTCAGAAATTGCAGGCTACTTTAGAGTAAACCATCAAGATTTTGAAAGTATCAAAGCGATGTTCTTTAAAAATGCCGATAGCGCGTATAAAATTTTAGAGATCCAAAAAGATGCAACCAATGATGAGGTGAAGAAAGCGTTTCGTACCATGGCAAAAAAATACCATCCAGACAAACTACAACATATGGATGAAGCCTATCGTAAAGGCGCCGAAGATAAATTTAGAAAAGTACAGGAGGCTTACGAAACTATTCAGAAGGAACGCGGGATGTAACTTATAACCTAAACAACCTACTAAAAACCGCCTTGATAAACTCCTTTTTCGGTAAGCTCCAGATAATCTGTAACTCCTCTTTAAAAGTCGTCTCATCATCCAGAAACCTAAAAATACGATCGGTAGGATTGTTTTTAAACATTTCGCCAAATATAGGAGCGCCCAAATGATTTTTACGGTATAATACATCTACCAGTAAAAGATCATACCACCAGAAACGTGTGCGTTTTGAAAATGCACGTAAGTCTTTCCCTGTTTTTAGAAAATCAACAAGGATCGCTGTCTTTTTTAGGGTATGTTTAAAGGTAAATCCTGTACTTGCTTTGGTCCATCCTCCAGCACTGCCTATATGAATAATTCGTTTGGAATTATGCTTATCAAAACGATAGGAAGACATAGGAATATCTCCTTGTTCTTTTGCTTCAATGCTATATTGCAATATGCCTTTATTGGATAAATATTTTTGAATTGCCGTTTCATATTCGGTATCTTCAAGAAGCTCTTTAGAAAACAAGGTATATTCAAACAAGGCCTCTGTAGGTGAAGTAGGTAACACATACATAAATCGGCAATTTCCTTTTTGTGGCACTGTAAAATCCATAAAAGTGGCAACCTCAGGATCAAAAACAGGTGTTTCTGTCCTGATAAACCATCCAATAAAATGTTGCTTTAAATACTGATGTTGGGACTGTTTTTCTAAGGTGGTTAGTTGTAGAAAACTATTGCATACACGATCTGCAGTGAGTGTTTGCTGTGTGGTAGTCACCGTTACCTTGCCTGTATGTTCTTGTATATCAGTAACGTGTTCCTGTAAAAATGAAATATGCGGTTTAGTGGCTAGGTACGCTTTCGCGAAAGCGTAAAAATCTGCACCTTCAATTTTTTTATAGGTATACGGTTGTATTGCAATCTCATCAGAAAATACAGGACTTTTAAATCCGATGATAGGCCAGCGATGCGAAACGGTATCTTCAAAAATATCAGGTTGCGACTCCCAGAAACACCAAGTGCGATCATTTTCTTCCTTTGCCGACTGATCAATAATAAGAATAGATTTTGTGTCAAAAAACGAATCTTGCGCCATCCGATAGGCCAAAGTAAGTCCAGAAAGACCGCCTCCAAGAATGATATAATCGTAATGCGTTTGCACAAGACGAAGTTACGTAAATTCCCTCACCCTTAAATCCCCTCTCCCAAAAGGAGAAGGGACTTTAATTTGGATTTAAAAATAAATATCCTGCGCTAACCGAAAGGTATTCGCATGTGCCTCAATAATAGTTTTAATTTCAGGAGAATAACCACCTCCCATACTACATTGTACAGGGATTTGAAGATCATGACACGTCTGCAATACATACCGATCACGTGCTGCACATCCTTCTAGACTACACCCAAGTTTTCCTAATTTATCACTAGTGAGTATATCTACACCACTTAAGTAAAAAATAAAGTCAGGTTGTTCTTGTGCAATGAGTTTTGGTAAGATGTCTTTTAGCGTGGCTAAGTATAGGGCATCTTGCGTATCTGTCTCTAAAGCAATATCTAGATCGGATGTTTCTTTTTTAAACGGGTAGTTGGCTTTTCCATGCATAGAAAATGTAAACACGCTAGGATCATTCTGAAAAATCTCAGCAGTGCCATTGCCTTGATGTACGTCTAAGTCTACCATGAGTATCTTATTTGCAAGTCCGTTTGCTTGTAAATAACGAGCTCCTATGGCTTGGTCATTAAGCATACAGAACGCCTCTCCATGATTTGTATAGGCATGATGGGTGCCTCCTGCAATATTCATTGCAATTCCATGTTCAATAGCATATACACAACCTTCTATAGTGCCTTGTGCAATGATGAGTTCGCGTTCTACCAATTCTTTTGAAAGTGGAAACCCTATTTTCCGAGCCTCACGACGTTCTATGTTTAATGCTTTTAGATTGGTAAGATATTCTTGTGTATGGCATCGCAATACATGTACATCTTCTATGGGTGTAGGCTCAAAAAAATTAGCTTCCGTACAAGTACCTTCATAGATAAGTTGTCGAGGTAACAAATCATACTTTGCCATAGGAAACCGATGCCCATCTGGTAAATGATGTTTATAGATAGAATGATAGGCTATTTTAAGCACTCACTAGAATTTAAAAAAGTTAAGCTTATTGTTTTTGGCACTCACAGCACCCCAAATATAAGCGTCATTAAATTTAAATACTGTTTGTATCACTGTAGGAGGCGTTTCTTGTGTAAAATCGCTAATATTATCAAAAACATTTAAAGGGATTTCTGCATTTACTACAAATTGGAAATTGCTATCTAATACCATTTGAAAACGAGCACTCTTCGTATAAGAATAGGCATTGTATTGATAATAGGTAGCATTTGCAATACCAGATATAATCCCTCCAGCGACAGCACCTGCGAGACCCCCGCCATAGATAAAGAACGTAGGACCCGTTTGTGCGATTTCTTTAGTTGCTCCTAAGGTAATGATGTATCGATCGTTTTCTTTAAAAACAGCAATGGCAGGATTTGAAGAAGCTACTTTACGTAAAAACTTAGAGGTCTTTTCTAGTTCGCGATACGATTTAAATTCTCCTCCTTCCTGAATAATTGGCGTATTTTTAAAACCAATAGGAGTTCCTTTTTGAGCAGAGAAAGAAGCAATATTTTCGTTAGAATCTAGGTTGTAAATAGAAAAATCCATCTCATCAGAAGAGATTTTTAAAACAAAAAGCTTGTCTTCAAAAATAAATGAATTTGATTTAGAACTCAGTAATTTATTATCAAACGTAGGTTTTGGAATGGCTTTATATGTAGACGTATTTGTGTCTAAATTAAACTGTAAATAATGCGTTTTTTTCTTAGAAGCATCTATGGTAAGTGTGATGAGATGTTCCTCTTGATAAAACTTAGTTCTCGACTTTGAGGACTCTAAGGCGATAGGCGATTCACTATCTATAATATCGGCTCTTTTGGTAAAAGTTTCATGTAGTAAGCGATCTAAATTTGGCATACTACGCCTGCCCTCACTAAAATCTGCATCATCAAAAGGGAATTCTTGTGTCGTTACAGTTCCGTCTGATGCTAATGCCGCTACTTCAAAAATAGACGTATCCCGTTTAAGCGTAAATACATACTGCTTATTATTATAGAGCAATGATTCTAGGATACGACCTTTACTTATTTCTAATTTGGTTTCCTGAAGATTAAAAGATCTATTCTTAAAATTTAGAGTTAGAATCGCCCACTTTTTTTTATTTAATGTAGATAAGTACAACGTATAGGTGTCATTATCATTATAGATATAACCACCTATGTTTGGATATTTTTTGACAAAGTTGGGAAAAGAAAACCCTTCTGCTCTCTCATTACCCATCTCGTCAAAATTGTATACAGATACTTGTTTTTTATCTTCAATAAAGATTAGAAAATGATTTTCTTCCTCAAAACTAGCAGCAAATACCTGCGTGGGTTTTTTACTCTTTTTTAAATAATGGTCAAAGCTTAAAAATGGCTCTTGCGAGATACCCGTATAAGAGACTAAAAATAAAAGTAATAGGATAACAATTCTCATGTATTAAATTTTATTTATGTAATTTCAATTGGATTCGCTTTCGCGAAATATCAACCTCGAGTACCTTTACGATAATTTGTTGTTGTAAACTCACATGTGCCGACACATCAGATACAAATCCATCGGCGAGGTTTGAAATGTGTATCAATCCACTTTCTTTAATGCCTATATCCACAAAGCATCCAAAGTTGGTGATATTATTTACAATTCCAGGAAGTAATTGTCCTGCCTGGACATCTTCTATGGTTCTGATATTTTGATTGAAGGTAAATACTTTTGCTTTCTCCCGGATATCCAAACCTGGTTTTTCAAGCTCAGTAATGATATCTGTAAGCGTAGGCATTCCAACCTCTTCGGTTACATATTTCTGAAGGTCAATGCCTTTTAAAAGGGTGCTATTTCCAATCATTTCTGAAATAGAAATCTGTTGGTCTTTTGCAATTTGTTGTACGAGTTTGTAACGTTCCGGATGCACAGAAGAATCATCCAGTGGATTTTCTGCATCTTTAATTCTTAGAAATCCTGCGGCTTGCTCAAAGGCTTTACCACCTAGACGAGGTACTTTTTTGATAGTAATTCTGGTTGTAAATGAGCCCTCGCTTTCGCGAAAGCGTATAATACCTTCTGCCAATTTAGGTCCAATACCCGATACATAACTCAATAAGGGAGCACTTGCGGTATTGATATTAACTCCTACACGATTTACACAATTCTCTACCACACGATCTAAGCTATTCTTTAGGGCTGTTTGATCAACATCATGTTGATATTGACCCACACCAATAGATTTGGCATCAATCTTTACAAGTTCTGCAAGAGGATCTGCCAGACGTCTTCCTATAGAAACCGCACCACGTACGGTCACATCATAATTTGGGAATTCATCTCTGGCAATCTTAGATGCCGAGTAAATCGAAGCACCCGCTTCACTCACGACAAATACCTGCATCTCATTTTTAAAATGAATCCGTTTGATAAGGCGTTCGGTTTCGCGAGAAGCCGTTCCGTTTCCAATGGCAATGGCTTCAATTTTGTAGGCATCAGTAAGCGAACTTATTTTTTTAATAGCTCCTTTGTCATCGTTTTTTGGAGCATGTGGATAGATGGTCTCATTATGTAATAGTTTACCCTGTGCATCTAGACAAACTACTTTACACCCTGTTCTAAACCCAGGGTCAATGGCTAGGATGCGTTTTTCACCCAAAGGGGCACCTAGTAAGAGTTGTTGTAGGTTTTTAGCAAATACCTGAATAGCGGTTTCATCGGCTTTCTTTTTAGCCTCAGATAAGGCCTCATTGGATAGCGATGGGAGTAACAAACGCTTGTACGCATCTTTGATTGCGAGTGTTATCTGTGCAGCACAATCATTATGTGATCGAATAATTTTGCGTTCTATTTTTTCTAGTACACGTTCATCATCAATGGTAATTTTAACGCGAATATAACCTTCTGTTTCTGCTCGTAAAATAGCTAATAACCGATGCGAAGGGCACCTGCTTAAGGATTCTGACCAATTAAAATAGTCTCTAAATTTTTGAGCTTTTTCGTCTGTTTCTTTTGCTTTAACGACCTTTGTTTCAATCATTGCAAAACGCTCTAATTGATAGCGTATACCTGATCGTATATCTGATCGTTCATTGATCCACTCGGCAATAATATGGCGAGCGCCTTCTAAAGCATCTTCGGCAGCGGGAACCTCATTGGTTGTATACCGATGTGCCAATCCTTCTAGGTCACGAGCATTCTGACTCATGATCATCTTTGCCAGTGGTTCTAGTCCATTTTTACGAGCGGTTTCTGCTTTGGTTTTACGCTTTTTCTTATAAGGAAGGTAGATGTCTTCTACCGTAGTAAGGTCTTGTGCTGTATTGAGTTTAGAACGTAATTCGTCGGTTAAAACACCTTGTTCTTCTAAGGATTTAAAGATAGCTGTTTTCCGTTTTTCAAGGGTTTCAAACTGCTCCTTATATGTAATAATTTGTCCAATTTCTACTTCGTCTAGATTTCCGGTAGCTTCTTTACGATAGCGAGCTATAAAAGGAAGGGTGCAATCTTCGGCAAGTAATTTTAAGGTATTTTTTATACCTGATTCGGGAAGTTGGGTGTGTTTTTGAATATAGTGTAACAAAGACTCTTTTTTTACTTGGGTGTATTGATTCAAAAATAACTAAAAATAGTGGGGTGTATGGTTACTTTAAGAAAGGTTTTCGACGTAAACAAGATATAGTTTTGTCTGTTCGAGCCTTTCGTCATAGCTCAAGACAGGCTAAAGTCGAGAACATAACTTTAAGAATAATAATTAACTCATAATAAACATGTTTGTTCATTTTCTTTGCTCGTCCAAAGAAAACAGAACCAAAAGAAAAGACGCTTTTTCTTAGGTATTTTTTCGCTTAAAGCGAAAAACCACAAGGAGTTTTTCCATCGCTACTCCTCGCCTAAAGCTCACACTTTGTCGTTTCCAAGGCTTCAAAAATTTTTAACGAAAACTCCTTGTTATACTGGAGAAAAAGAACCTAATTTTTTTAATAAGTTGTAAAGAATAATTAAGTGTCCTTCAAAAGTGTAATATTTTTAACCACAAATAAGGGCTATTTCACCACAAACGCATTATATAATACGTTTACGCGATGAAAAGAAAATATGTTTGTATGGAATCAATACGAAACATACTATGAGAAAAATAGCTCTTATCCTTTTCCTTATCTGTTTACAATCCTGTCATTATGGTCGTATGATCCGATATTATAAAGCCGATATAGATGATCATAAAATATTCCCATATACCGAAGTGAATACGGGAGAAAACACCTTTTACTTTAAAGATGGGAGTAACACCGATGCTGCTAGAAAAATGGATTCGCTTACATTTTCGGTAAAAGGAGAACGGTATGTGATGGATCAGGTATTAGATGAATATTCAGAAACGACAGCTTTTTTAGTGATAAAAGACGATGCAATTGTGTTTGAGAAGTATTATGAAGGGTATAAACGAGATTCGATTTCTAATATCTTTTCGGTATCCAAATCAGTAACATCTCTTTTAGTAGGCATTGCATTGGAAGAAGGAAAGCTAGAAAGTGTGCAAGATCCGATTACTAAATATATTCCTGAACTCAATGAAGCTGATCCAAAATTTAAAAGACTCACATTAGAACATCTGCTTGATATGCGTGCAGGATTGGAATTTGATGAAACATATAGTAGTCCGTTTGATGAGGTAAGTCGATTGTATTATGGGAAGAAGCAATTGAAGCAAATTTCTGCTATGGAATTTAACTATGAACCAGGGACGCATCATGAGTATCAAAGTGTGTGTACGACCTTACTTGGTATTGCGGTAGAACGTGTTACCGAGATGCAACTGGGGAAATACCTAGAAGCCAAACTATGGATTCCTTTAGAAATGGAAAACCCAGCAACATGGAGTTATGATGATGAGAAGAATAAAAACACCAAAGCGTTTTGTTGTTTGAATACTACCGCTATTGACCTGGCGAAGATTGCACGTCTCATGATTCATAAAGGGGAATATAAAGGCAAGCAAATAGTGCCAAAAGCATGGGTAGAAAAATTAATAACGCCTAACAAAGGAAATGACTGTTATCAATACCAATGGTACAGCAAAGATTGTGGCGATGATTTTTATGCACTTGGTATTTTAGGACAACAAGTATATGTGTCACCCAGTGAAGATCTCATCATTGTACGTCTTGGAAAATCATGGACGAGTAACAATGTGTTTATCTCTCGAATTAAGGAGGTGTTACAGGGTTAGAATTTAAGTAAAGTATACTTTTGTTCTTTAGTATTCCAAAAACTAAAATACGTTGTACCATTATGTATAAATACATCTTCTGCGGTGTCCCATTTTAGCTCATCTTGAAACTCTTTTATACGATCAAAAATATTGTCTTGAAATTCTTTGTCTTTAATATGATTAAAATCAGTATCGAATAAACCATTTACGTACACTGCTTTTGAAAATCCATAACCACCGTACGATGAAAACGCTGGGTTATATGCAGGAATAAATACAGAACCACCATTAGGAACAGCTATAGTTGTTCCTCCAACAGGGCCGACAGGACCGCCAACATAACCGCCGCCACTATTTATAACGGCATGGCTTCCTAGTGTGATTTGATACTGTAGATTTTCTTGATGAATAGAAACCCCTATGTTTCCACTAGTAATTTTTCGTAAGAACTGTTTAGTAGTATTAAGTTCTCTTTTTTTATTTCTGTAAGCAGACCCGTGTTGAATGATTGGTGAATTTTTAAATTCAATACTATCTTCCTGAGCAACATAATATTCTTTTAAGATAGTATTATCAAAATTCTTTATTTGAAAAATCATTTCATCACGAGAACTTGCTATATGAAAGAAGTTTTCACCATGAATAAAAGAATTGAAATTTTTGAACTCATCAATTTTTCCTTTAGGATATGAAAATGTTTCCGTTGTTAATTCTAAACTTGAAAGGTCAAGTGTATTGAGTATAGTATATGACTCTTCATCTTCAAAAGTGATATATACCTTATCTTTTTGATGATAGAGTTTATTCTCTTTTGAGGCACGTTCTATTCTATTAGGAACACGATTGTCTATTTTGGTTATACCACCTCTAGTGTTAGCCCCAAAAATATCAAATCTAAAACCACTGTTTAATAATTTTTGCTCTTCATCATCAGGATCTAATTGGAATGTTGCAATTTTTTTGAAAGTGAAATTAGGAGTAAACTCTCTTAATATAAGTGCATTACTTTTTGTTGCACTCATCATAATCATTCTATTCTCAAAATGGATTGTTTCGAGGTATTTTTCACCATCAAAGGTAAAATCAATTTCGTTAGATACGATTTCACCTGTTTTAAGATCTATAGAAACATATCCAAATTTTTTTCTAGAATCAGTTCCATAAACTAAAGTGTATGTAGTTTCATCTGTAATACTGTATCCTATAGTTTCTTTATAACGTCTCTTTAATCGAATTCCGGAAGCTTCCCCTATTTTTTCAAAATTTGCATTGTATAAATATCCAGCAATCTTATCTTTTTGTCCTATGACGATCGCAAGGTTATTTGTCTTTTCGTCTGATAATGAGTAATTCTCAACATTTCTAATTTGTCTTTTAAAATCTAAATTTTGAAAATTTAGAACAGATTCTTGACTGTATATAGTTGAACTTATACAGATGAATAGACAATAAAAAAGTGATTTCATAAATGAGGATAGTTATTGATTTTCAAGCATCTTTTTTTGTAGAGGATACCTATAATGGTTATCTCATATGTATGTATATCGATTCTATTGTTACAAAATGAGCTTAATTAATCGTCTCCCCATTCTTCACTCCGTCTGTATCAGGATTTAAGAATACGAGTTTTCCATTGGTGTCTTCCGTCATTAGGATCATTCCTTGACTCTCTACTCCACGTAAAGCACGCGGCGCTAGATTTACCAATACGGTTACTTTTTTACCTATAATTTCTTCGGCAGTAAAACTTTCGGCGATTCCAGAAACAATGGTACGTGTATCAATGCCCGTATCTACGGTAAGCTTCATCAGCTTTTTGGTTTTTGGAACTTTTTCGGCTTCTATAATAGTCCCCACACGCATATCGATTTTTGTAAAATCATCAAAACCAATAGTGTCTTTTTGAGGCTCGGCAACAGCATTTTCGGCTTCATTGGTTTTTTTGCTAGCTTCTAATTTATCTAACTGCTTTTGGATATCGGCGTCTTCTATTTTAGTAAATAAAAGAGGTGCTTTTTCAATGATTCTATGTCCAGAAGGTAGTAAACCCTCTCTGCCATTCGGCATCTCTCCCAGAGGGAGAGAAATATCGTTCCATGATAAACTATCTAAAATTTCTGTATTAAGAATGGTCTTTAATTTCTTAGAGGTAAATGGTAAAAACGGTTCAGAAAGCACAGAAAGTGCTGTAGCAATTTGAAGGGCTACATACATAACTGTTTTGGTACGTTCTTCATCAGTTTTAATCGTTTTCCATGGCTCT
Organism: Dokdonia pacifica; assembly: GCF_900188275.1. Taxonomy (GTDB): domain Bacteria; phylum Bacteroidota; class Bacteroidia; order Flavobacteriales; family Flavobacteriaceae; genus Dokdonia; species Dokdonia pacifica. Next base: position 958,099 of record NZ_FZNY01000001.1, on the reverse strand, counting down.
GCATCAGCTAAGTACTTATTTCCTAGTCGTGCAAGGTTCATGAGGCTGTTTTGGCTTTCGCGAAAGCGGTATTTTTCTACGCTACTTCCTATCACAGCTGGATACGCACGTACTTCTTCTAATGTTTTAAGATCAACGTCAGTAAACATACTAGGTGTAGGCACCTCTCCATCATAATATTTTTTTGTAAGGACAGCAACACGGTTAATGAAATTTCCAAAAATAGCTACGAGTTCGCTATTGTTACGTTGTTGAAAATCCTTCCATGTAAAGTCATTGTCTTTTCCTTCGGGAGCATTGGCTGTTAATACATAACGCAATACATCTTGCTTCTCAGGAAAATCTTCTAAATATTCGTGTAACCAAACGGCCCAGTTTTTTGAGGTAGAAAGCTTGTTGCCTTCTAGATTTAAAAACTCATTAGCAGGTACATTGTCTGGTAAGATATAATCACCATGTCCTTTTAACATCGCAGGGAAAATAATACAGTGAAATACAATATTATCCTTCCCAATAAAGTGAAGGAGTTTGGTATTTTCATCTTTCCAATACGGTTCCCAGTCTTTTCCTTCTCGTGCTGCCCATTCTTTGGTGGCAGATATATAACCGATAGGGGCGTCAAACCACACATAAAGTACTTTTCCATCTGCTCCTTCTACAGGCACAGGAATTCCCCAATCCAGATCACGGGTAACCGCACGAGGGCGTAATCCATCATCAATCCATGATTTACATTGCCCATATACATTAGATTTCCAATCTTTTTTATGTCCTTTTAAGATCCATTCTTTAAAGAACGCATCGTATTGATCTAATGGTAAAAACCAGTGTTTAGTTTCTTTAAGTGTAGGAACAGCTCCTGTAATAGCACTTTTAGGATTGATTAAATCGGTAGCATTATGAGATGTCCCACAGTTTTCACACTGATCTCCATAGGCTTCTTCAAACCCACATTTCGGACAGGTTCCTGTCACAAAACGATCAGCAAGAAATTGGTTTGCTTCTGCATCATAGAGTTGGGCATTGGTTTCTTCTAGAAACTTCCCTTTCTCATACATCGTCTTAAAAAAATCGGATGCTGTTTCATGATGAATAGGTGCAGAGGTACGCGAGTAATTATCAAAGGTGATTCCAAAATCAAGGAACGATTGCTTGATAATTGCGTGATATTTATCTACTACATCTTGAGGAGTAATGCCTTCTTTTTTGGCTTTAATTGTAATAGGAACGCCATGTTCATCACTTCCACATACAAAAGCTACATCGGCTCCTTGCATACGTAAATAACGCGCATAAATATCGGCAGGGACATAAACTCCTGCAAGGTGACCTATATGAATGGGACCGTTTGTATACGGTAAAGCAGCTGTAATAGTGTATCTTTGCGACATCTGTGTAATTTAAAGGCACAAAAATAAGAAAACAAACGACTACCAAAGCATCTTACGCCACAAATGAGTTCTTCATCTACCTACATACCAAAATCATTTCCGCTGATACGTTTATGTAGTGTTGAGTATAAGAGTCTATATGTTGTTTTTTATTTGAACCCTCCAGAGGGTTTTAGGTCACATATCTCAGGCTAGCTTTTAGATTATTCCCAAAATTTTAATTTTTTGTTCCCCAGCCCTGAAGGGAGCAAAAAATACTGTGTACTATATTTTTACAAACGGAATATATGTTACATTTCATTTTTTAATGACTGGAAAAAGGGTACGCTTTCGCGAAAGCGTATAAAACTATCGCACCAAAATAGATTTACTATAACTTTTTCCATTAAAGGATATACGATAGATGTATTGCCCAGTTCGTAAACGTGTACGCACAGATTGTTTTACATTAATACGTTGCGGTCCTTCCAAGCTAAATTCATCTTTTAATTTACCAACTTCTTGGCCTAGTAAATTAAATAATGAAACCGTAACTCTTGCTGTGGTTGGCATGGTGTATTCAATAAATGTTTGATCACCTTGATAGGTAGCCAAGTGCAAGAAACCTGCTGTATTTGTAACATCATTAATACCTAATGCTTCGCAGTTAAAGCCTAGGTCTAAGGCTTCATACGTTTGTCCAAATAAGATTTGATCTACTAGATTTTCATCAATACAGAGCCATTGTTTTAACACCGTAGAATACACCTGTCTAAAATCGGTAGTAAATGCAGGGTTTCCTGTTGAATCGGGATCTTGAATATCAGGATGTGTTCCTACAAATCCTTGATCATTAAGACCATCACCAAACATAAGAATGGGAGAAGCGGTTCCGTGATCTGTTCCGTTAGAACCATTTTCTTCAATACGACGTCCAAATTCTGAAATGGTCATAGAAAGTACCTTCTCTCCCATTCCTGTGCTATTAAGATCGTCATAAAAATTCTTTACAGAGTTAGAGAGGTCACTTAATAGGTTGCCGTGTCGTTCTAATTGATTAGCATGGGTATCGAAACTTCCAATAGTCACTAGATACACTTGTGTGCCTAGTCCACCTTTAATCATTCTGGCAACAATAGCGAGTTGTCTTGCTAGTTGCCCTTGACCATATTCTACAGCATTAGAAGCGCTTTCATAAGCTTCATTAATGGTCGCAGCATATGTAAAAGAGGTATTAATAGCACCACGCATAAAACCTAGTTGATCTCCAAACGTACAGTCTGGAATATTAACGACATCATGTAGTACACCATTTTCTGCAATATCCTCCAGTTGTTCTGGATTAGCTACAGAAAAGGCATATTTTGCATCTTCGCCATCAAAAATTAAATTTCCACTACTTCCTATTTGAATAGCGGGTGGTATCTCTGGTGGATTGATTAGAAAATCAGGAAATAAATCTTCAAAATAACGTCCAAAAACACCGGTGTCATCTACCACATCTGGTTGTGCAGAAGCCCAGATGTCAGAGCCTCTAAAATGAGAAAGACTTGAATCTGGATATCCTACCCCATGTACTACTTTCATTTGTCCATCTCCCCATAATGATTGTAAAGGATCCATAGAAGGGGGAATTCCAAAATCTGAAGATAGGTTGTATAATTCGTTTTCTTGATAGCGTATGGTAGGACGACTTTGTGCATAAAAGTCATAATCATAAATTGGGACAATGGTATTTAAACCATCATTCCCTCCTTTAAGACGGATGAGTACTAAAATACGATCGCTATCAGAATTTGCAAGTGCGGTAGTTAGTCGTGAAGGTGCAGCGGCAGATAAATTGGCTCCGCCTACCATGATAGACCCTGTTCCTACAAGCCCAAGGGTTTGCATAAAGGAGCGTCTACTCCACGTACTGTGTTCTTCATCATGATGATGATCTGTGATTTTTGCAGAAGGGCCTTTATATAACTTTTGCCCTTTCTTTTGTGCTTTGTTTTTTGAATTGTGGTCGTGATTACACATAATACAGGCTATTTAAGTTGAAATTCAGGCATTCTACTCATATGAAACATCAGAAGTAAGACTTGGTACGGGGCAGATTCCCAACCCAAGTTCCAGATCCCATCGTCATAATAATTATCTGGAATTTCCCACCTAAAAACAGTGGTGGCAATATCATAATCTGTTTCCGTATGAAGTGGTCTAGAAATGAAGAAATCTACAATAGATTGTGTAATAATTGCAGGATCATTACTGTCTCCAGAGATATTAATAGCAAAATTCCGAAACTGCTCTTGATCTACATTCCAAAAATTGTATAATAAAATCCTAATACCTTCCCATCTACCAGCCAATGTACTGCTGTTAATCCAGTCACGATTACGTTGCCATCCTGCTACATCTGGGGGTTGGAAGATGTCTTGTCCCGTAATGTCATTAAGATAGATGATGAAATTCGTAAATTGATTGTCGGTATTATCAAACTGTAATCCAATTTCTCGTACAAAAGTAGTTGTAAGATCATAAGGACTTTTGATGATATGCCCTATCGCATCAACATCATAAAAATGTTCACTCTTGAATAATTGTTCTAATACGGGTTCGATTTCAAAATCATTGGCAAGAAATGTCGTAGCCATAGCATCTACAATACCTTGATTGGTATCAGGGCTTACAAAAAAGTTATAGAGTTTTTCGCATATAAATGGAGCAATTAAATCGGCTTTTTGTTCAAAAAGAATATCAATGACCTGATCATACCCCCAAGGTCCTTCTTGCTCAAAAATTGTCTTTACAGAGTCATCAAACGTAGAATTGTCAAATACAATTGGGTTTCCAACAACACCATCACCAAAATGATTATATCCAGTAAGAGCTCTTGATGTCTCTTCAATATCGGTTTGTGTATACCCATTATTGACCCCTAATGTAAAAAGCTCATACAACTCGCGAGCATAGTTTTCATTAGGACTATTGTTTGTGTTTTCAAATCCATTTAAGAAAAGTAACATCGCAGAAGACTTCCCTACAGCTCTTACAAAATCTCTAAAATTGCCTAATGCATGTGTATGCATTAAGTCCCAATATTGATATAAATAGGGAGCATAAAAATAAACTTCTAGTTGTGTCACAAAGTGATTAAACCAGAAGAAGGCTAAACGATCTTTTAAATTTCCATTAATGAAAGCAATAGAGGTTTGCACATACCACTCATTAATCTGACTGTTGTTTTCGTCATTAAAATCTGTATAGTTATTTAGATTCCAAAACCCCCATTCTGGTTGTGGTGGGTTGGGTTTATCCATAGCTTCCTGAATAAGCGTGTCTATGAGTTCGCTAGGAGTACTCAGAATACCAATATTTAATGTAGCATCGGTAGCACCATAGTCTAGCCGTCTATACACGTGTTTTACCTTTTGGATATCCCAAGGATTGGTATCTGTAGGTACATAAGGAGTAATGGAAGCAAGGTTACAAGAAGTAAGAATTTCCATAATGGTAGGGTTTGGTTATACTAAAAGTATGTAAATCATTATAAATAAACAATTTGTTAACTTTTGACATTAAAAAAACGAAAAGGTTTAATTGTTTATTATATTGAGACGAGTAAAACAAAAATATGGTTACACCTCCTGCATTAATATACGGAGATAATAAAGATTTGGATGTTTAGAAGCTCCTGTTTGTTGTATTTACTTTACTTCTAAATCAATTTTATTAGTTCTATATCGATATGCTCTCTTTAGTACCATCTGAAGGATACATATGCTCTAGTTTTTGCAAGTTATTTTTTGAAGAATTAAGTAATACAGCGATTTGTTCTTCTTTTATGAATTCCTCTTTTTTATCAATCCAGGCAGGTGAATTTAAAACTATCTCTTTTGCTTCTATAAAAGAGCATTGCTTATTATTTGAAACATATATAATGCATTCCACAATTCCTAGCTTCAATAGTTTAAGTCCCATTAATGCACTATATATTTCTTGCGTTGTCTTTCCTTTATTTTTTTTAGCAAGTTTTTCTATTTGTTGTGTAGTCATTGTTATAATTCAATAAGTAATTTGCTAACCTTTGACTACTGAAAAGTAAAAAGGTTTAATATTTTGAGATAAATAATTATGAAGAAAAATAAGGTTACATCTTTTAAATAGTAAAAATTTGGATGCTTGTAAGATTCTTTGCTGTATTTACTAAAGTAAATGAAAAAAAATGGGATGGAAACTGGAAATTGGGATGGTGATTTCCTAAGTGATACAAGAAGTGACCATACCTTTTGGTTGGGTGATGATGGTGGTGATATGAATGGTAAGAGGATATGGCTTTAAAAACTACAATACTAATAATAAATAGGGGTATTATTAAGTTATACAATTGTCATTACTTGTTTGCTGGTAATGACAATTTTATATGTATGAGATACTAAGAAATATACTACCTTGTATCTTTAAAATAGAACTATCTTGATAACACCGCCATTTCTAAAAAAAGGAGATCAAGTAGCAATTGTAGCTACTGCACGTAAAATTTCTATAAAAGAGCTTGAAGAAGGACTCCAATTGATTAAAAGTTGGGGGCTTATTCCTGTAATTGGAAATACCATTGGTGCATCAGACCATCAATATGCAGGCTCAGATTATGAGCGTGCACAGGATTTTCAGGAAATGCTTGATAATCCAAAGATTAAGGCCATTTGGTGTGCGCGAGGTGGCTATGGTTCGGTGCGTATGATAGACCAGATTGATTTTTACAAATTTGTAAAATATCCTAAATGGATTGTAGGCTATTCTGATGTAACCGTTTTTCACAATCATTTGCATAAAATTGGTTTCAAAACTATTCATGGAACTATGCCTGTAAGTGTACCTGATAATACCGCTTTCGCGAAAGCGACCCTAAAACAATCCCTTTTTGGAGAGTTGCCTACTATCCAATATGAGACCTCACATGCTCTTAATAGGCAAGGAAGTGCTAATGGAATATTGGTAGGAGGAAACTTATCAATGCTCTATTCTATGTGCGGAAGCAATTCGGCGTTAGATACAGAAGGAAAAATTTTATTTATAGAAGATCTGGATGAATACCTCTATCATATAGATCGTATGGTGATGAACTTAAAACGTAATAAGATGTTAGATCATTTGGCAGGTCTTATTGTAGGTGGAATGACCAAAATGCATGATAATCGTATTCCGTTTGGAAAAACAGCTCAGGAAATTGTAATAGACGCGATAGGAGAATGTGAATATCCCGTTGCTTTTGATTTTCCAGCGGGTCATGTAGATGATAATCGAGCACTCATTATGGGAGCCACTGTAACGCTAGAAGTGACAAAAACGAATTGTACATTGACCTATGCATAGAGTGATATTGATTTTCTTTTTATGTTGTCTTGCATGTCAAGAGAAAGAGCCTTGCGATTATATAGAAGATTATTATCAGCAAGTGTATCAAGCAGAACTCGCTTATTTAGAAAAGGACTATCAAACGGCTTATGATGCACTTAAAAAAGTAGAATCTCAATGTGATTTGTTAAACCAACAAATAATACAAGAACCACTAATGCTTGCTCGACTTAGTGTCATATTAGGAAAACCTGAAGAGGCGTTTCCCTATTTAGAGCGTATGTTATCTGAGGGATTCTATATCGAAACTTTTGAAAATGATGAAATTCTTGAACCATTAAAAGGCCATGAGAAATGGAAAGAACTTGCATCTAAAGAATTAGATCTCCTATTAGCGTATCGTAATCAATTAAATCAAGATTTACGAAAAGAGATTTTAGAAATGAATGAAGAAGATCAGGCGGTGAGAATCAATGAGTCAAGAAAAAAAGATATGAATACTGTAGATAGTATTCATAAAAAGCGAATAAAAGAGATTTTTAAAGAATATGGCTATCCACATAAAGGACTGGTTGGAAAATCTAGTATGGGGGAACGCACAGATATAAAAGTGTTATTAATGCATTTTTTAGAACCTGAATATTTCACACCATTATTACTAGAGAGCACTAGAAAAGGAATCGCACCTCCAGGATACGTAGGTTTTATTGTAGATAGAAAGAACTTAGCAGATAGAGATAGTTTTACGTATGGAATATATGACAACGCAGATGCTACTCAAATAAAAGACTTTAAAAATCTAGATAAGCGACGTATTTCTGTTGGACTTCCTCCATGGAGATTAAAAAAGAAAGTAGATTCACTACGACGCGCTTATTTGTATAATTAAGAACAATGGAAGTTACCGTAACACTTATTCAGGATAGTCCTGTATTTTTTGACAAAGAGGCAACACTTCAAAAAGTAGAACGGCTCACCAAGGAGCATGCCGCTTCAGGAAGTGAGCTTATTGTATTCCCAGAGTCTTTTGTGCCGGGATATCCTCGCGGGTTTATGTTTGGCACCAAAGTAGGGAGTCGTACTGAAGAAGGAAGAGACCTTTATGCCGAGTATTATGAGCATAGTTTTGATTTAGAAAGTGATGATCTCCCTCGTATGGAACAACTCGCTAAAGAACAAAATGTCTATCTTATTTTAGGAGTAACCGAACGTACATCCATAAATGGTACTTTGTATTGTAGCATGTTGTACATCTCACCCAAAGTAGGATTGCTAGGCGTACATCGCAAAATCAAGCCTACAGGATTTGAACGTATTATTTGGGGAGAAGCAGCAGGAGAAGGACTCGTTACTTTTCATACCGATATTGGAAAACTAGGTGGTCTTATCTGTTGGGAAAATTATATGCCAGAAGCACGAATGGCGATGTATAAAAAAGGCGTAGAAATCTATGTCGCTCCTACAGCCGACTCTCGGGATAACTGGACTGCAACAATGAAGCATATTGCGCTGGAAGGTCGTTGTTTTGTACTAGGATGTAATCAGTTTTTTACCAAATCGATGTATTCAGAAAAATATCAGGCAATAGCTGTAGACGAACCTGAAATGATGTGTCGTGGAGGTAGCGTGATCGTAGCTCCAAATGGAGAAGTACTTGCGGGACCTTTGTTTGATAAAGCAGGCACGCTTACCGCAACTATTAATCTTGCTGAAATTACACGAAGTAAACTCGAATTTGATACCATAGGTCATTATGCACGACCTGATATTTTTACATTTGACGTAAAAGATCAACCAAAAATGAAGAAGGAATAATCACTAAAAGGTTTCCACCTTTGTGGAAATTAAATGAATATTAAATGACACACAACGAACTCGGTGAATGGGGAGAAGAGTATGCTACACTATATCTCGTAAAGCATGGATATACCATTTTAGAACGTAACTGGTTTTATAACAAAGCCGAGCTGGATATTATTTGTCAGAAAGATAAAGACACTTTGGTTGTGGTAGAGGTGAAAACAAGAAACTCTGAGTTTTTTGGAGATCCGCAGAGTTTTGTCACTCAAGCAAAGATCAAAAACATTGTAAAAGCGACTAATGAGTATGTGATCTCAAACGATCTTGATGTTGAGGTACGTTTTGATATTATAGCAATTCTTAAAAATGAACAGCAAGAAGCTTTGAAACATTTTGAAGATGCTTTCTATCATTTTTAATAGTAAATAAGTATCTTTAGTGTTCTCAAAAGGCACACTTCGCCCAAAATATTTGTTTAGAAAGTAGATGTATTAACTAACTAAACAATTTAAAAAATGAAAACACACCTAACACTTTATGCATGGATCGTATGTCTATGTCTGTTTATTTCTAGCTGTAGCTCAGATGATGGGAATGAACCCATACAAATGGAAGATGACCCAGTAGAAGCTTCATTTACTGGAAATTATCGAGGCACATGGAATTCTGTAACACCTTCAATAACCTATACAGATTTTGCCATTTCAGCGAGATTTGTTGTGAGCGCATCCAATCCAAATCGTATTGATGCCGAGTTTTTTGCAACTTCTAATTATACATCGTGTTGTAGTACCAATGCAAATGATGGCACTATGATTATAAATCTAGACGGTGATACGATTACCTCTTTTTCATTTACAGATACTATTGTAGATTGTGAAGGGAGTTTTTCTGGTGATGGAACAATTAATGCAAACGGGAACTTTATTATTGATTTTACAGGAAACGATTGTGATGGAGATCATGTGGGACAGCTATTATTTATTAAACAATAATACGTAGCGATATAAATAGTTTTTGGAAAAGTGAGAGGGTCTCTGTATACGCTTTCGCGAAATCAAGCTTGTGAGATTCACGACCGTAGGGAGAGCGTAGCGTTAAAGCGTATAAGGAACAATTACAAGTATATAGCGTGTGAATGTACCCAAACACACCTATAGTTCTGTTAATACAGCCTTATAGTTTTGTTAAGCATAAAGGTGCGTTATCTTTGATTACTTACTTTTCCAATTCTAAATTTCCAATCGAATTATATGCTTACAAGAGTACTCTTATTTATTATATGCACCTTATGTATTCAGCCTCTTTTTTCTCAAGAAAGCGTAGCTGTAGATTTTGAAAAAAAATACCATCAGGATAGTATCAAAAAGTGGACAAGGGATTTACTAGATGGAATGAGTGGAGGACATCCAGGATTTTATTGGTATACACCAAAAGAGCGTTTTGATGTGATTATTGATTCTACGTTACAAACTGTTACCGATTCACTCAATGCCCTAGATTTTTATAGAAAAGTAAAACCACTCATTGCGCAAATAGGATGTTTGCATACAACCATGGTACTTCCAGAAGCTTATGAAAAAGCAATGGAAGCAACAAAAACGTATATTCCAATAGAAATTTATATAGATGAAAATAGAAAAGTATTTATTACAAAAAATCATTCTGAAAATAGAGATGTTCCTGTAAAAGGGGAGCTGCTCTCTATTAATGGAAAACCTATCACATCTATTATAAAAACACTGATGAAGGCGATTCCTTCAGATGGATACAATCAAACTGAAAAGATATTAGCACTCAATTTGAGATTTCCATTTTGGTATCAAAGTATGATGGAGATGACAGATACGTTTACGGTTAAGGTAGCATCAGGAAATACAACAAAGGAATACAAAATAAAAGGCATTACGCCTGAGGTTTTCCCTTCGTATGAAAAATTTGCTGCAACAAATAAAGAACAGCTTTCTTTTGAAATTAAAGAGGGTGTTGGAGTTTTAAAGATTCAAACATTTGCAAAGACACTTATTAAAGAGAATGGGCAAAATTTTAAAGGTTTTATAAAAGATGTTTTTAAAACCTTAGAAGATCAAAAAACAGAAAACCTAATTATTGATTTACGCTATAATACTGGAGGAACCGATAGTTATGCGGCTTTACTCGCTTCTTATTTTTTTGATTCAGAGTTTAGATATTGGGATCGTATTGAAGTGACAGAAGATATCGCAAATCAAGTAAGTAAAGGCTCAGCAAAAATATTTTATAGCAAGCCTGAAAAAAAAGGTTCTACCTACTTATGGAAAGGTGCTTTATTAACCAAAGAGTTTAAATACTATAAGCCCCAAAAACCTGCAAAACACAACTATAAAGGTAATACGTATTTGCTTACTAACGGATTTTGTATGTCTTCTGCAGCAGATTTTATTGCTATACTTTCAGATAATAAAAAGGCCAAAGTTATAGGAGAAGAAAGCGCCGGAGGATATCAAGGAAACACTAGCGGACTGATGCCACAAGTAATTATAGGAGGAGGATTAATTGTTACTGTTCCTCTAAATAAATATATAAACGCAGTAGACCCTACCAAGAATATAGGTAGAGGTACTATACCTGATTATCCAGTAATTATTTCATTAGAAGATTGGATGACAAAAAATGATGTTGTAAAAGCATATGCATTTGATCTTATTAAAAACAATAGTCAATAAAACCCTATAGAAATGTCATTTACATTATTAGATGTTATTCTCTTTTTAGGAGTGAGCCAAGGAATTTTTCTGGCTATCACATTACGCCTTATAGATAACCGTAATAAAGCCGCAAATGATGTACTATCTATCACTATAGGAATTGCTGTAATAATGCTTTTTGGACGTGTGATGGCGTATAGAATAGAAGCGCTATGGGTGAACTATGTAGCTGGAATAGTAGATGTAACTATCTTTTTATTTGGACCGCTTATTTACTGCTATATACGACGTCTTCTTTTTCAAGAAACACCCGTTTTTAAACTTTCTTTTTGGCACTATTTAATTGCTTGTATACATATATTTATAACAATAGGTGTGTATTTGGCTCCAGAAAATGTAATGGCTTTTATAAAAGAAATACGATTTTTACCTTATTTCTGGTTTTTTGCAGAGCTTATTGGGATTATAAGTTTTATAGGATATACGATTGCTTCTATTAGGTTATTTAAAAAGCATAAAAAAGTAATGGAACATCAAATTTCCTATGTGCTTGTAATACGTCGTTATATACGATATGTACTAGTAACTGTTATTTTATTTACTGTATTATGGTTCATTAGCTTTATTAGTGGAATATTTAAATTTTCTGAGATTAGTACAGTACTCAATTATCCATTGGTATGGGTTTCTATTCCGTTGTTTATTTATGTTATTGGGTATTACAGTTTGCGTCAACCAGAAATTTTCAGAATGCCTTTGCATCCTAAAATTAAAGAAGAAAAGGCTCGTCTTAAACCTGATGAAATTCAACGATTACAAAAACGATTAAAATTCTTTATTCAAGAAGAAGAGATTTATAAAACACCAGACTTATCTCTTAAGGGACTTGCAGAAAAATTGAATACAACTTCTAATAATCTTTCGTGGTTATTAAATCAGGTATATCAAAAATCTTTTTATGACTACATTAATACCTACCGAGTACAAGATATTATAGAGTGTATTGATCAGGGATTACATCTTAAGCAAACCCTTCTTGCTATTGCTTTGGATGCTGGTTTTAATTCTAAATCGACGTTTAATAAAGCGTTTAAACAAGTGACTTCTCAAACACCCAGTGAGTATATAAAAAGTAAAAGAGTAGCGTAAAAAGTCTTTCTGTACCCAGACTGTCGCAAGATAATTTTTTTGGTTTTTACTTTGAACTTTATCAATTTAAAAATCGAATAGTTATGAAAAAAATGAGCACATTATGTTTTGTCCTATATTGTATAGTATCTCAAGCTCAAACAGTAAGTACAGTTACAGAAGGAGTCTTTTATGATGGATTTGGTATTACATCAAATGGAGATGTGTATTGTTCCAATTTTCAAGGTGACGGCGTATTTAAGTATGAATTTTCTACTGGAAATGTAACCACTTTTGCTACAGGATTTACAAACCCAAATGGAATAGGAGTTACTAATGATGATCGTATATATATATGTGAAGCTGGAGGAGGCACCATACATATTTACGATACTGATGGAAGTTTACTAGATACCGTTACAGGACTTAATAACCCTACAGGCGTAAAATATGATGCACAAGAAGATAGAATGTTGTGGGTTTCCTACAATCAAAGTAGTTTGAATGTACTAGATCCTGAGACAAATGCGTCAGAAATCATGATTCAAGGAGCGCCACTTAATGGGCCTTCTGGAATTGCATTTGTGGGAGATCAAACGTATATCTCTAATTATAATGATCGGAAGATTTTTAGACTGGAGGATAACGAAACCTTGACGGAGATAGCGCAATTACCCGCTGGTGCTGCTCAAAATAATGTGTTAGGATTTCTCACTTCTAAAGGAGATTTTTTATATGGTACACAGATAGGTGAGCATCGTATTTATAGAATTGACCCAGAAACAGGAGAGATCTTTTTATTTGCAGGAAGTACATCTGGTAATGCAGATGGTGATTTAGAGACCGCGACCTTTAACTTTCCTAATGGTATTTTAGGTGATCCGACCAATGATCGAATTTATATTTCTGATGCAGGCACTTCAAATCTACGTATCATTCAAGATGTAAGTTTGAATGTGGACGCTTTCGCGAAAGCGGATACCACCATACAATTGTTTTCTAATTCTCAAAATGATTCCATAACCATTAAAGGTACATTTGTACCTGCTCAAAAGTATAGTATTAAAGTATACGGAACATCTGGGCAACTAGTAAAAACAGAAGAAGGAATTACTCAAGAAGAGACATTAGAGGTACAATTAGATACAGGGACATGGAGTAAAGGTGCCTATTTTGTTAAAATTCAAACGGGAGAAAAAACGGTGACTAAAAAATTTATAAAACAGTAATAACAATTGTTTTACAATACTCGTATACTAATATGTAAAAGAAGACGTTTAATGAAATTGATGCAGTTCTGTATGGATAAATAAAAAATTACGACTACATTGCCAGCATTAAATAATGATTTTAATATAGTGATGTTATTTATTCAATTAAGCATTGGGTTGTGACATTATAAATAAAATCATCACGTAATTATCATATTTGTTTTAGTGAGATAAAATCGAGTACGAAAAAACTGATGGTTCTTTAGCCGAGGGTTATGCATATTCCCCTCGGCTTATATATTTTAATACAATCTACAAGTTACCTTATTTCTAAAATATCTTTAGCTTTTAATCTGAGATTTAATAGTCTCTATTGCTTTTAAAATAATAGCAACATTAAGTCCTTGTACTAGAATGCTTGCAGGACCTCCTACAATAGCTAGAAAAATACTAAGAAGCATTACACCTATAACAACTTGTATAATTCCTGCAGTGGCAGGTAGTTGCCCAAGACCTTTAAGTTTGTACAAGGCCATGCCAAAGAAAAGATACATTGTACCCATAAATACACAATATAAAATGCCATTACCTTCCATAGGGAGAATTGTAAAGTCTAAATCTATAAGTGAAAATGCAGCTGTTATTGCATTGATTACTATAAATAGAATTGCAGTTAGTTTTAGAAAAGTGTTTTTAAATAAATTACCAATGAGTACAAAAGACCGCATATATATTGAGAATAGGATGATAGATATAATCCCTAGTACAATGGTGTATGTTTTTCCAAAATAATATTCTTGATTGATTACATAAGACCAATCGTCTATAGTTTCAAAAATAAAAGCAATCATACTCAATATTCCAGCAATCCATCCTATATGTAATTGTGTAAAAATAAAAGATACATCCTTAGATGGGTCTATTTCTAAAAGCATAGCCTTCTTTACTTTTGTTTCAAATACAGAATCTTGTTGTAAATCATCTAGATCTCGATCTAATGCAGATAAGATTGTTTTGATAGTATATATTCTAGGAGATACTTCTCCAGCTTCTATACGTTGAATCGTTCGTACACTTATATTACATTGTTCTACAAGCTCTTCTTGGGTAAATCCTTTTTGTTGACGTAGCTCTACTATTTTACGTCCTAATTCTGGTTGTTTCATCATCATAAATTTGCCTTGTACGATAGGTACCTCAATATACAAGAAGTTTCACATTACAATAGTACATCGGGATTCATAATTGTTTCATTTTTTGTACTGAATTTCACCCGTCATTTACCCGCCATTATAGTGAGAATAGGGTTTTAAGTAATTTATTGTAACAATTTTATAACTATGAACACTTATAAGACCGAATGTAAATAGTAAGATTTATAAAATAAAAAATAGATGAAAAACACAATAAAGGCATTTGTAGCATTAGTACTTAGTACATTTTCATTAATTGCTCAAGAAGAGTCTAGTTTATTATGGAAGGTAGAAGGGAATGGAATTAAACCCTCTTATGTATTTGGTACTTTTCATTTAATACCTCAAGAAGATTTTGTGTTTAAAGACAAAGTTGAAAAAGCCATAAAAGATACTGAAGTTACCGTGTTAGAACTTGATATGGATGATCCACAAATGATGGGAGGGATGCAAACCTTAGCACAACTAGAAGAGGGTGAGAAATTAAGTTCTTATATGGATGAAGAAGAATACGAAATTCTAGATAACTACCTTACAGAACATATGGGTGTTGGGATGGCAGCTTTCAATAGTTTTAAGCCTTTTACAGTTACCTCTATGATTACAATAGCTATGATGGGCAAGCAAACGGCTAGTTATGAGTCTGAAATTATTAAGCGCACTAAAGAAGATCAAAAAGAAATATTAGGATTAGAAACAGCAGCGTTTCAAGTAAGTGTTTTTGAAACAACTCCTTATGAAGAGCAAATAGATCAGATTGTAGAATACCTGAAAGAGCCAGAAAAAATGACAAAGGAGTTTGATGATATGATTGCTACCTATAAAAATGAAGATATTGAAGGCTTGTATGCAATAATGGAAAAGTCATTTAAAGAAGACCCTGAATTTAAAAAAGCACTTTTAGATAATCGTAATACTAACTGGATTGGTAAAATAGGCGAATTATCTAAAGATCAAAAAGTATTTTACGGTGTAGGAGCAGGACATTTAGGTGGAGAACTAGGTGTGATTAACTTGTTACGTAAGGCAGGATATACAGTAACACCAATCGTAGAATAATACCATTTACAAATTGTATGTACTGGTATATGTGGGTTTTCTAACAAATCCAAACCAATCGAAAAAGGCTTTCTATAACAGAAAGCCTTTTTTATTTATATATGTATGTATGATTATTTTTCTTCAGGCATTAGTATTGCTAAAAAGTAATTTTCATCAAGATATTCTTGCGCTATTTTCTGAATGGCTTCAGCGGTAAGTGCATTTACTCTTTTTTCATAGTCTAAAATATAACTAGGGTCGCGATCTTCCTGGTCTAAATTCAATAAGTTACTCATCCAGAAACGATTTGTTTTTACTTGTTCTTTACGAGCTACCAAATAGGTTTCTTTCACTTTTGCAAGATCTTCAGGAGTAACGCCTTCTTTTTTGATCTTCTCTACTTCTGCAAGTGCAGCAGCAACAAGCTTATCTACATTTTCAGGACCACAAGGGAAAGAAATGGAAAAATCAAAATCGGTAAATGTAATCTTACTCAATGATCCTCGTGCGCCTACACCATAAACGCCACCTTCTTCCTCACGTAATTTTTCAACGAGTTTAATCGTAAGAACCTCTCCAAGTGCACTTGCTGCAAGTTCTTTTTGATCATCATAGGTAGTTTCTTCACGCCACGTAATACTTACACTACTTTTTGGGTCAGCTCCTCTGTTTACCACAAACTTTTCGTACGCATCTTTTTCTCTAAACTTAGTGGGGATGTATGACTCATTACTATTGAGACCTGGTAGAGATGCTATGTACGCTTTCGCGAAAGCGGCCACCTGCGCCTCATCTACATTACCTACAAAGTAAAAATGAAAATCTCCTGCATCTGCAAAACGCTCTTTAAATTTCTTATATGCCAAATCATAATCAGCTGCATCATATTTTTCTGGAGTAGGGAAGCCACTATAACGAGGATTACCCTCATTACGTTTTGCTCCTAACTTATCTTGATAATAGAAGTTAGGATTTGCCATTAGGTTTCCTAAGAAGCTTTTTTGTTTTGAAACAAACGATTGGTAGGCTTCATTATCTTTATTTACATCTGTAAAATATAGGTGTACCATTTGAAATAAAACTTCCAAATCTTTTGGTGCGGCAGATCCTCTAAAATTTTCGGCAGCATTAGATAAAAATGGCGATACATTGGCAATTTTACCACTCATAAATTTAGACATATCCGTAAGAGATAGGCCTCCTATTCCTGCTTGTGTAATTCCTCCATTTGCGAGTGAGGTAGCTTTTATCTCTTCATCTGAATATAGGCTAGTTCCTCCGTGGCTAAAGGCTTGAAAAAGCACTTCGTCATTTTTAAAGTCAGTTTTTTTAATAGTAACTGTAGCCCCATTAGAAAGTGTCATTGTAGTAGTACCTAGCGCATCATTCTTAGTAGTAGAAACAATGGTTCCTGCGGCAGGTAATTTTTCGATTAATGATTCGCGTACAGCCTCATCTTCATAAGGTTTGATATCAGCACTTTCTACTTCTTTTATAAGAGCGAGTACTTGATTTTCGGTTACTTGTGTAAGTCCTTCTTTTTCTGGACCTGTAAGCGTAATCACACGATTGTCATTATGGATAAATACATTAATAAGATCGCTTATCTCTTTAATGGTAATACCGTCTAATAGGCGTTTTGTAGTTCCGTATTCCCATTCAATACCAGGAATAGGCTCTTGCTCTAAGTAATTATTTACATACTGACCTACAATACGACCACTTTCTACTTTATCACGGTCATTATAAGCTTTTTCTAATCGAGCAATAATACTTTTCTTAGCACGATCTAACTCTCCTTGTTGGAAACCAAAACGTTTTACACGTTCATTTTCCATAAGCAATGCTTTTAAACCATCTAGTTGTCCTTCGGCACTAGTTTGCGCAATAGATTGGTACGCGTTTTTTGTTCTGGCAAAAGTGCCTCCATAAAATGAAAACCCAAAAACAAATGGAGGATTTGCGCTATTACGAAGTTCGCCAAGTCTATTATTAATAAGTTGCGAAAAAAGATTACGCACAAGACCTTCTCTATAATCATCTACAGTAATAGTAGGTTGCGCATTTTTACGATCCTTATACATAACATTTACACGGCTAAATGCTGCTTCAGGATCTGAAGCAATAGCGATAAATGTTTCTTCATGATTAGGAAGTTGATAATCCTCTCTGGTTTTTCCATTGGTAGTAGCTGGTATTTTTCCAAAATGATCTTTGATTTTCTGCTCCATAGTAGCTACATCAAGATCTCCTACAGCAACAACAGCCATAAGTTCTGGACGATACCATGTTTTGTAGTAATCACGTACATCATCATAACTAAAGTTTTCAAGATTTTCCTTAGTTCCAATAGGAAGGCGATCTGCATATCTTGAACCATACATTATTTTAGGTAAGGTCTCGCGTTGCATACGCTCTTCTGCACCAAGACGAAGCCTTAACTCTTCTAATACAACACCGCGTTCTCCATCTATTGCTTCTTCAGATAGTGTGGTGTTATGTGCCCAGTCTTCTATTATTTGAAATCCTTTTTCTAATTTTTCAGGATCATCACTAGGAATAGGAAGAATATATACAGTTTCGTCAAAACTTGTATAAGCATTTAAATCTGCCCCAAATTTTACTCCAATACTTTGTAGATAATCAACGAGATCATTTTTTTGGAAATTTTTTGTACCGTTAAAGTTCATATGCTCCATAAAATGGGCAAGTCCTAATTGACGTTCTGTTTCCATAATAGACCCAGCATTTACTGCCAGACGCAATTCTACTTTGTCTTCAGGTTTTCCATTATTGCGGATGTAATAAGTAAGACCGTTAGAAAGCTTTCCTACTTTTACATTTGGATCTACAGGGATTTCTGCAACAGGGATGGTTCTTGCTTTTTGTACATCTCCTTTGTTTTGTGCTAATGCAACACCAACAATGAGAAACAAACTAAGAAATAATGTAATGTGTTTTTTCATTTTTTAGGTTTAGTGAATAAATGATGATTATACTGTTTAAACTATAAAGTTAGTTCATAAGTAGTATTGTTAACGTGAAAAAATGCATAAAATTTTAAAAACCACTCTTTTAAAATGTTATTTAGTGTTAAGATGACTGTTTTGTAGGTATTCTTATATCAATATATACAGATACTACAAAAAGCGATAGTATACATTATAATGGAAAATAGTAGCCTACTTGTATCCAATATCGATGATCAGGATTACTATTTATAAAGGAATCAATTCTATAATCAAGCCCAACTTCTACTTTGTTTTTGTTTTTAAAATTATAACCTAGCGTAGGTGTCAAACGTATTTCGATATCATTTGCTTGATCTCTGAGAATTCCTAAGTATTCATTACTGATTTTAAAATAGAACTCGTTGGGATCTACAGTTTGACCTCGTAATGCAATATCTGAAGAGATCCGATATCTTGCTCTAAAAGTGGGTACACCTCCTTTTCTAAAAGTTTGATCAGTACGAAAACGATGTGCGATACGATATGTGCCTTTGTAATCTATGAGTACATATTGCTGTATAAATCGATGTGCTGTACTTTGGTCTTCTTCAATACGCGTTAAATACCCCATACCAACACTATTACTTACTCCCACAGTGCGAGAAACAACTGTTGTAATATCTGTGAGTGTATAAAATGTCGAGTTTTCTAAAGTGCTTAATGTGCCCCCTTCTAAAAGCTCTATACGTGGAGCAATCTCTAGATTAATTGACCATAGTGTTTCAAATTTCTTTTTAATATTTAGTTTTGGAATGACCCCTACATTCGTCACACTTTGAGATTGTGCATTCAAAGAAGCCAGTATGCAAATGATGATTATGTAGTGATACTTTTTCAAAATTTAAGAATATCTGTATCTCTAGTAATAATCTCTTTTTGTGTTATTTTTTGACCCTTTTTGTCAAACTGAAATTCAAATAACTGTACTTTGTTTTTTGTTCTAGCACGTATAATAATTTCATAACCATATTCAATGCCTGCTACTGCAGTGGCCATAGAATATTCGGGAAAATTATGAAACCCTCTCCACATGAGAAGAAATTCTGGCTCTCCCGTATACTGAACTTGTATTTTTTCTATAGCATACGCATCATATCTTTCTTTCAAATCTAATGCTATCGCTTGTTTTATAGATTCTGGTAATTCTTTTAAGGGTATTTTTCGTTCGATATCTTGTAGTTTACCATCATCAGAAAATTCAATACTATATTTAGAACCTAATAATTTAAACTTTGCTTCGACAGAGGTCTCGTTGAGTCCTTGTTCTTGATACCATTTCACTTTTTTTGTAACGTCAAAACTATCTATAAAATCCAATGCTTTTTGAGGAACTTCAGAAGCGGGTATTCTATACTCGCGCTCATACTTTTGTTGCGCATATGTTCCTAAAGAAATACAGAGAAAGCAATAGAAAATAAGTTTTTTCATAGCTGTATCATTAAGAGGTTTCAGTTACTTTAGGCATAAGTGGCTTCAATATCTCATGTACTGCTTGAATAGAGGTGGCATCTCCAAACTTGAGTAATAATCGTGATCCTGTACGGGTTTTCTTTTCTTCTAGCTTAACGCGGAAAGCATTTTCTTGTACAAATTGTAATACGCGTGTAAAAGCAGTACTCTGATAGAATTCTGACTCCTGATCTGAAATAAAGAAACCAATAAACTTATCGTTTTTCATCACTACTTTTTCAAAACCTATTTTGGTAGCAATCCATTTAATGCGAACAGAATTTAATAAATCTCTCGCTTGATCCGGAAGTGGTCCAAAACGATCTATTAGAATAGCTTCAAAAGCAGCGAGTTCGGTTTCGTTTTTAGTTTCATTCAGTTGTGTGTAGAGATTCAGACGTTCTGAGATATTATTAATATAGTCGTCTGGAAATAGCAAACTAAAATCGGTATCAATGACGGTATCTTTTACATAGTCTTTATCCGCTTTCGCGAAAGCGTTCTCATCTTCATACAGTTCTTTAAACTCATTTTCTTTGAGCTCTTCGATGGCTTCGTTTAATATTTTTTGATAGGTATCAAACCCTATTTCATTAATAAATCCGCTTTGTTCTCCGCCTAATAAATCTCCAGCGCCACGTATTTCAAGATCTTTCATGGCAATATTAAACCCACTACCGAGTACTGAAAATTGTTCTAATGCAGAGATGCGTTTGCGTGCATCTTCGGTCATAGCACTATACGGAGGAGTTATAAAATAGCAGAAGGCTTTTTTGTTACTTCTTCCTACACGACCTCGCATCTGGTGAAGATCTGAAAGTCCGAAGTTATTGGCATTATTAATAAAAATGGTATTTGCATTTGGCACATCGAGTCCGCTTTCAACAATGGTGGTAGATACTAATACATCAAACTCTCCAGTCATAAAAGCAAGCATGAGTTCTTCGAGTTTTTTGCCCTCCATTTGTCCATGTCCTACGGCAACTTTTGCATCAGGCACAAGACGTTGAATGAGTCCTGCTACTTCCTTAATGTTTTCGATACGGTTATGAATAAAGAATACCTGTCCGCCACGTTGTATTTCATAACTCACAGCATCACGAATGGCTTCTTCAGAAAACCGAATCACATTACTTTCTATGGGGTAACGATTAGGTGGAGGTGTTGTAATGGTACTTAAATCACGAGCAGCCATTAGGCTAAATTGTAATGTTCTTGGGATAGGCGTCGCAGTAAGTGTGAGTGTATCTACGTTTTCGCTAATGGTTTTGAGTTTGTCTTTGACGGCAACTCCAAATTTTTGCTCTTCATCTATCACCAGAAGTCCTAGGTCTTTAAACTTTACATTTTTACTAGTGAGTTGATGGGTACCAATGACAATATCTACCGCACCACTAGTTAATCCCTCAAGTACGTCTCGTTTTTGCTTTGCTGTTCTAAAACGGTTTAAGTATTCTATACGTACTGGAAAGTCCTTCAAACGTTCTCTAAAAGTTTGTGCATGTTGAAACGCAAGAATAGTGGTAGGAACCAAGATGGCAACTTGTTTTCCATTATCTACCGCTTTGAAAGCCGCACGTATAGCAACTTCAGTTTTTCCAAATCCAACGTCTCCACATACCAATCTATCCATAGGACGTTCACTCTCCATATCTCGTTTTACTGCCTCGGTAGCGGTACTTTGATCTGGAGTATCTTCATATATAAAACTCGCTTCTAGCTCATGTTGCATATGGGTATCTGGACCAAAAGCATATCCCTTTTGTAATCTGCGTTTTGCATAGAGTTTGATAAGGTTAAATGCAATATGCTTAACCCGTGATTTCGTTTTGGCTTTTAGTTTTTTCCAGGCCTGACTTCCAAGTTTGTATATCTGAGGTGCTTTTCCATCTTTCCCAGTAAACTTGGTAATTTTATGTAGTGAATGGATGCTTAAATATAAAATATCTCGCTCTCCGTACACAAGCTTTATAGCCTCCTGTTTTTTACCTTCAACATCTATTTTTTGAAGTCCGCCAAATTTTCCAATCCCATGATCAATATGGGTTACATAATCACCTACTTTAAGATTGGTGAGTTCCTTGAGGGTGATGGCTTGTTTTTTTGCATACCCATTTTTAAGGTTGAACTTATGATAGCGCTCAAAAATCTGATGGTCTGTATAGAGTGCTATTTTAAGATCGTCATCTATAAATCCTTGATATAAGGAAATCACGACGGTTTCATATGGCGCCACATTGGTTTGCGCATCATCAAAAATATCTCGAAAACGCTTGGCTTGTTGCTCACTTACACAAGAGATATAATTTTTATACCCTGCAGTATGATTGTCATTTAAATTTTGAATAAGTAAGTCAAATTGTTTATTAAATGACGGTTGTGGTTGTTGATTAAATGCAACCAATGTATTGATCTTTACATCTGGAACAGAAGCGCTAACATCTATCGTTTGGAACCCTTCCAACTCCGATTTTAAAAGTGTTCCTTTACAGAATAACTCACTTGGAGAGCTACGTTTTACTTCTGAATCTAGTTTTGTAAATGCTTCTTCCGCTTTCGCGAAATTTTTATCAATCCGATCATAAAATAGTGATCGGTTTTTGATGAATACTAAGGTGTTATTTGCAATGTATTTAAGGAACGTATCTCGTTTTTCTTCTAATGCTTTGTTTTCTACATTAGGCATGATGGAGATTTTCTTTACTTGCTCTGATGAGAGTTGTGTCTCTACATCAAAAGTACGTATGCTGTCTACTTCATCTCCAAAAAATTCAACACGATACGGCTCATCATGACTAAAAGAAAACACATCTACAATACCACCACGTACAGAAAATTCACCGGGTTCTGTGACAAAATCTACACGTTTAAAGTGATACTCAAAAAGCATCTCATTGATGAAATCTATAGAGAGTTTGTCTCCTATACTCACTTTTAAGGTTTGCCTATCTAATTCGCGACGAGTAACTACTTTTTCAAATAAGGCATCAGGATAGGTTACAATAAGCGCCGATTTCTTTCGGCTATTGATACGATTCAATACCTCAGCACGTAAAAGGACATTAGCATTATCGGTTTCTTCTATTTGGTAGGGTCTTCTATAGCTACCTGGATAGAATAATACATTTACCTCTTTACGCAATTGTTCCAGATCATTGAGGTAATATGCTGCTTCTTCTTTATCATTGAGAATAAGGAGAATAGGGCGTTCTATCTGCTCATATACAGTACTTATGGTATAAGATAATGAAGAGCCTATAAGGCCTTTCGCTTGTATATTTCGGTGATTTTGGGCAATAGCATCCTGCAATTTCAGGAGTTGCTGAGACTGTGCAAGGTGTTGCGAGAGTGATGTTTTACTCACGTGATTGAGTTATTTTACACAAAGATACGGGGTAATTACGCTTTCGCGAAAGCGTATATAGAAAATTAACGATTGGTTTTCTATTTTTTTCAAATTAGAGTATTCCCTTCTATGAAGAGGGGTTAGAGATGTGTTTTAAAAAGGAGGTGTGTTTAAGTCTTTATAGTATCTCATGAATTCTTTTAAGTTTATACCAATTTGAGTTAAATTAATTTTCTCTTTTAAATCATTTGAAAAATTAGGAACTACTTTTTTTGATAGAGGTTTTTTTTCCTCTAGAATCTTTTTAAGATTATAATCACCTTTAAATTCAATAACTTCTTTATTTAAAAGATACTCTAAGTCTTCTCTAGAAATTTGAGGTGATTTATCGAGGGGGTGTTGAATTAAATTAGTTATTGATATGATATTTTCAAAAGCAGCATATTTATGATCATCTACAATATTATAAAATCTTTGTAAAATGTTTTTCCCTATTTTATCATTAATAAACCACTTTGAAAATTTAATATTAGTTGTATTTAATTCCTTTTTTGATTCTTTTAAATCTTTTTCTAATTGTGTTTGATTCTTTTTAAATTCGTCAATCTTTTGATTAAGGATTGCAATGGTTTCAGTATCGCCTTGTTTTCCTGAACTTGCTTTTTTAAGATCTTCTTTTAATTTACCTATTTGATCATTTAGTTCTTTTAAATCATCAGTACCTGCTTTTGTTTGTTCAATTTTAAATTCTTTTCTAGCTGCAAGTAATTCTCGTTCACTCTTTGCTTCTATTGACAAAACCCTAGCTTTTTCAGTAAACAATTGAAAGAACACAGTAATAAATGGGAAGGCTAGTGTGTAGAAAAGAGCAACAAGAAGAGGATATAAAAATACACTATAGAAATCTATATAATCGCTTTCTATACAATCTATTTTGGTATACACATTTTCATCTCCAGCTAAAGCAACAAAAATGGCTTTCCAATTAAAGGCAATCCATGAAAAAATGAAGGAACTTAAAAAAGGGCTTTTAAGTCTGTCATTAGCTGTTTTAAAAATTTCTCCGAGCGACATATTGTTATTGTAATCAATTGTACATTAAATATATATGTAAAAGGAGAATAGAGTGGGTGTTTTGCAACTATCTTATTAATAAGTTATTAAAATATTTTCCCATAACAGTTTCCCCTCTAGGAAGAGGGGAGTAAGGGGTGTGTTATTTTAAGAATAATACTATATAATTAACACTTCCCTCAATCCCTCCTTCTTAGAAGGGACGTACTAGACATATGTAAAATTATGTACATTTAACTATGGTTATAAAGTATAATCCAAAACTCACAGAATTTGCTCGTCAATTGAGAAATAATGCGACAAAATCTGAGATTAAGATGTGGCAATGTTTGAAAAGGAAACAATTGTATGGATATGATTTTCATAGACAGAAACCTATTGATGAATATATAGCAGATTTTTTCTGTAATAAACTACAACTTGTGATAGAGTGTGATGGATACTCTCACGAAATTCAAAAGGTTTGGGAAAAAGATATCAAGAAAACAAAACGATTTAATGAATTAGGAATACGTGTTCTTCGATTTTCTGATGATCAGGTTATGAATGATTTTGAAAATGTATATCGAGCTATAGAAGATTACGTTTTGAGGTTTGAAGAAAATGGATTACCTCCTATTGAGGATTATTCTTAATAAAAACACCTCCCTAGCCCTCCTTTCTAGGAGGGAAGACTCGCATAAATATTTCTCTCTTATCAGAATGCCGATTCAAATTTCGCGAAAGCGTAACTAGTCAAAATTCAATATTTCAATTAAAAATTCATTTTTTTTTAGCTTCTTGTGATTTTTTAAAATCTACTGCGAATAATAGAGTAAACCATAAGATGAAAACAGCTTGAGTAAGAAAGCCACATTTATTGATATCATTGAGAAGCACAAAGGCATTTTATACAAAGTGATCACGATGTATTGTGCAGACAATGAAGATAAAAAGGATCTAGAGCAGGAAATTTTAATCCAGATCTGGAAATCTCTAGACACGTATAATGATACCTATGCAATAACCACGTGGTTGTATAGAATCTCAATGAATGTAGCGATCTCACATTATCGTAAAACGTATAAAACAAAAGGAAAGACTGTACGACTAGATACAGGATTACTTGAGTTTACAGCAGCTCCTGAGACTAGTGAAAGGAGTTATGAGCAAGAGTTATTACGTAAGCTGTTAGCAGGACTTAATGAGTTTGACAAAGCCTTGATGTTTCTTTATTTAGAAGATAAAGATTATGAGGTGATTGCAGATATCTTAGGGATTACTAAAACAAATGTTGCGACTAAAATAAGTCGTATTAAAAACCGATGGAAGCAAGAGCTTTCATCTCCTAAAAACTAGAAATTATGAATGTAGATGATATAAAAAATATTTGGAAAAAAGATATGGACGCGTTAGAACAACGTGTAAAAGTCAATGAAGAAAAGATTAAAGCACTAGAGTTTAATAAAGCAAAAACAGGCTTTGATACACTTCTGAAAGTTTCGATTGCAGGTAAAAATATGGCATTAGTCTATGCGGTTATATCCTTATGTATGATTTATTTTGTAAGCGATTCTGTACCCTATATATTAATGCTTATAGTAGCTTCTGGAGCTATGGTATTTTCTTATTTTCAGCATAGTGTTTTGAAAAAGATAGATTATGGAAGATTGAGTCTTATCCAATTACAAAAAGAGATTGCCAAGTTTAGAATACATACTTCGCGTACCGCTATATATGATATGTCTATTGTTGCTATTTGGTTATGTGTTGCAGGGCTCTCTTTTTTAAAATGGGCAAAAGGATTTGATGTTTTTCAAACTCCTGAAAAGTTAAGTCATTCTGCTATTGTCTTTGGTATTATGCTTTTGGTTATTGTATTCTTTTCAAAAGCTATTTATAAAGATTATGATAAGAAACTCAAAAAACATGAAGCAGATTTGGATGTGCTAACTACGTATGAAGATCAATAAAATAGAAATGATAATGAACCCAACTTATTTTAGTTGGGTTTTTTACGCTTTCGCGAAATTGAATTTGTGAGACCTGCCTGTAGGTTTACGACCAAAGGGAGAGCGAAGCGTTAAAGTATAAAACATATTTTTCATATGATTCTGTATCTTGTAAGGTATTATGAGTGATTCGCTAACGTATAAAATTTCTTGTCCTAGTTGTGGTGCAAGTAGTGGTTTTTCTGAAACAACACCAGGTAGCTATACCTGTGGTTATTGTGATACTGCTTTTGAACATCAAAGTATCATTCCTTCTAAAAACCAAGAGAAAGTACTTTATGATTATTTTATTAAACTAGATCAAGATTATAAAAAAGTGTCTCAAGAAAATCCGGATAGAGATACTATTGTATATGGTTTATTAATGCAAATGAACGGAATTATAGAGGGGCTAGAGTCTAGTAATTCTTTACATAAAGTATTGCAGGTGTATTTTGATCATACAGATAAAGAGATTGATAGATTAGAATCAATAGGACTAAAAGGATTAGATACTTTAGATGTGGTGCTTGAAAAGGAATTAATGATTGAAGCTAGATTTCTGGCAGATTATAAGCTATTTGTATCTCAAACTCTTTACAGGTATAAAAAAGAGGAGGAGTTACTAAAAAAAGCATTGCAATATATAGTGTCTGCAGAACTCATATATCAAAGAGTTTTTACAACTTTTGATCATACTACAACAGGCCTTAAACTTGATATTTTACGTGATCTTGGTTTGGAAGAAGCATTTGCTCTTGGACTAAAAAAAGCACTACAATCAGAGGATCGCATGTTTGTTAAACGTATTACGTATAGATTCAAAGAGTTTATAAATTAGCAGGTGTTTATTTCTTCCGCAACCGCTCTTTTAACTTTATATGTGGTGCTGTTTTTCTATTGTTAAAGGCATGTAATGAGATAATAGCTATTAACACAATGGCACCACAAAGGGCATAATACGAAATACTTTCTATATGATCTTTATGTCTCATATAAATGGCAATGAGTGCCCAAATAGCTACTAGTGCAAATTCTCTTAGGTTACGTAACCAAACCATAAACATATTAAGAAGTACGGCAATGGTTATCATAATCATAGTCCATAGGATTTGTGTGAATTCTCCTCCTGTAAGTTCGATACTTGCAAAATAGGCACTAAAATTAGCAATTGTAGCAACTGTTATCCAACCACTATAGATACAAATAGGCCACCAAACAAAAGCAATTACCTCAATGGGCGCATCCCAACGTTCCATATTGGTATTACGTATAATTTGTAATAGGCTTATTAAAAGCCCTAGCATAATGATTACAGAAAGTCCTACATATTCGTATGTAAAGGCAACAACCCAAGCTGCATTGCATACGTTTGCAATAGCAAACCACCAACCTGTTTGTTCTATAAACGGAGATTCTTTTTTGCTAAAAAAAGCCCTGCGTATTTGGAATAAACTATATGCAATAAGCATTAGAAAGATCAATCCCCAAATGGCAAAGGCATATCCAGCAGGTGTGAAGAGATTGTCATATTTGTTACTGATTTCTCCTATTGTAGTATTATTCCAACGTTGAGATTGTGAAAGGCCATTTACTAATAGTACAAGAATAACAGAGAATACATTGACAATAGCAAATACCTTTTTCATAGGAATGGATTAGTTTTTATAAAGATACGTATGCTTTCGTACTTTGACCAAGCTTAGTATAAACTTCGAATAAAACAGCATAAAATATAGCAATGGATTTTATATATTCACGTAGTATTACGTGTTGATAATCAATAGGATATATATTAAATTGCTACATCTTAAATCACTTTTATTATGTCAAAACTGATATCTTATTATAATAATGGTAGTATTGCGCTTAGCTCAGCGGTGCATCTTCCATACACCACTTTAATCTTAGCTTTTTTATATACAAATGAGAATGACCCATTATCATTACAAATAGGTGGAGGTATGGCAGCTTCTACGTCTCCGCCGAAGTTAACGCAACATACTATTGATGCAATAGCTACATTAAAGGCAAATGACCAAAAAGTATTGATTTCTTTTGGAGGAGGGCAAATGACCTCCAATGCCTATAATGGCATCGTTGGTTCAGAAACAAAATTAGCACAATCTATTGCTGCTTTTGTAAAAGAATATAACCTTGATGGTGTCGATCTTGACTTTGAGGATACACTTGCTTTTATGGGAAAAGCTACATACAATGGCGTAAATCTCTTGGTAAATCTAACCAAGGCACTACGACAAGAATTACCGAGTCCACAATATGTAATCACTCATGCGCCACAACCTCCATATTTACAAGTTGGGAGTGGTATGGATGGGTATGTTTCTATTATGGAGCAAGTAGGGGGTCAGATAGATTGGTTAAATGTCCAGTTTTATAATAACCCGCCGTGGAGTGCAAATCCTCCTGAGATTATAAGTGCTTACGATACTTTCTCCCAACTAAAAGGAATGAGTCCTGAAAAGTTAATGATAGGGTTGCCAGTAACTAGTCATGATGCAGGATCTGGGTATATGCCCGTGGATGAAATTGTTACAGAAATCATCAAACCAATCCAACAAAGTGGCGTACTTGGAGGTATGATGAACTGGCAATTCTCTAGTGATACCAATGGTGATTGGGCAACTACTATTGGAGATGCTTTAACGCAAAAAGATGCAATAAGTTAGTTTATGCAAATTGCTCGCAAAGTGCAATTGTATCTTTTACATCTTTAAAACTTGTACGAGGGTTGATCAAACACATTCTCAATACGACTTGTCCGTTTAATACTGTAGTTACTAGAAAGGCCTCTTTGGATGCTAAAACGCTTTCAGATATCTTCTGGTTGAGAGCATCGAGCTCTTTTTCAGAATAGCTATTTCCTATGGGATTGTACCTGAAGTTAATAATAGCTAAAGTTGCAGGGGAAACAATTTCCCATTGCGAACTTTTACGGAGTAATTTCTCAGTTTTTTCGGCTAATTCTATATTATATGAAATAGCTTTTCTAAATGCTTTTAATCCAAATGTTTTTAGAGACATGTAAAATTTTAATGCCCTGAAACGACGAGTAAGCTGTACGCCATGATCATAGAAGTTAATTTCTGATTCATTTCCTTCTACATCCCTTAGATATTCGGGTTTCTCTACAAATGTACTTTTAAGATATTTATGATTACGTATTAATAAACAGCCCATTTCATAGGGTTGGAAAAACCATTTATGAGGATCTACAGTAATAGAATCTGCTTTTGAAATTCCTTTCAAGAGTTCTTTTCCTTTTTTATCTAAAATGGCCGCACCTCCATACGCACCATCTATATGAAACCATAGTTTTTCTTCTTTACAAATAGCAGCTATTTCTTTAAGCGGATCGACAGTACCTGTATTGGTAGTTCCCGCAGTTCCAATAACGCAGAAAGGTTGTAGGCCTTCTAGGCGATCTTTTGCGATGGCGTTTTTTAATTTTATGGTAGAAAACTTAAACTCAGAATCGGTTGGGATTAAGCGTATTTGTTCTTTTCTAAAACCAATAGTTCTAATAGCTTTTATATTACTAGAATGTGCCTGATCTGATAGATAAATAATTGCTTTTGAAAAATCATCACCACATTTTACACGTCTTGCGGTTACAATAGCAGTAAGATTGGCCATAGATCCACCACTGGTGAAAATTCCGCCTCCTTTTTTGACGGGAAATCCAAATATTTTGAGTAGCCAACTTATAGTCACAATTTCAAGCTCGGCAGCTGGTGGGGATTGTGACCATCCTCCTGAGAATACATTATACCCAGTAGCAAGGGTATCTGCCATGGCACTTATATAATTACTAGGTCCCGGAACAAATGAAAAGAATTTAGGATGCGCCGCAATGGCACCTTTATCCATTACTTTTTCAATCACAAAATCCAATACTTCTTTTGGATCTGATGGTTTTTCTGGGGCCTCTTCCAAAAATAAGCTGTCCATCTCCTTACGGCTTCCTGTAGCAATAGGGCTTCTGTCATTAAGGGTGTCATAATGAGCCACAACAGCATCTACCACGCTATATCCGTAGGCTTTCATTTCTTCTTTAGAAAGCTCTAAAGTGTCTTTGTTCATCTCAGTCTATTTAGATAGACTGCAAAGGTAGACTATTGCTCAGACCATTAAAATTATTTGACGTGCTGATTTTTACTAAAAAATGAATAACATACAACTCATATTTTATTCCTGCGATATAAACTGATGATCATATTTAAAATAAAACTTAAGTAAGAAATAATTAGAATGCTGAAATATAAATTTTTAGAAAAATACTGAAATTCAAAGAGTATAATAACAATAAGTGTCGCAAATAGGTGTGTTTTAGAAAGTGTTGCGTTTGTTTTAAATCTAAATAAACCTATCAAAGCATAAATACATAGAAATACAACCCAATCATATATCATGGCCACTTTAAAATAATATGTAGGGTCAAATAAATAACCAACAGTTTGATTAAAAGACCTTACACCATAAGATGTCATCGAGAATGCAATCAAATATAAAAAGCCCATTAGAAGGAACATCCTTCTCTCTAATAGCTCGTTAAAACTTAACGTTTTTCTCATTCTAATAAAAACAAGCTACAAATTTCTCAAAATCTTCGGCGGTATTATATACATGTGGCGCCACTCTAATGGCTTCACCTCTTATACCCACTGAGATTCCGCTTTCGCGAAAGCGGTCTTTAACAGCATCCATTTTGATATGGTCAGGTAAGTACACACCAAATAAATGCTTAGAACGGTACTCGGCGTCTTCTATAAAACATCCTTTGGCTTGTAATTGTGCAATGGCTTTTGATGAAATAGTCTCACAATAGTCTTGAATATTTTGGATGCCCCAATCCAATAGCTGTTCAATAGCTCTCATTTGCATAGGCACTAATATAAAATTGCTAGATTCTCCTACACAAAAGCGATCGGCTTTAGGTTGATACTCATCTTGATAATTAATCAACTGACTGAAATCTTCACTATTTTTTCTATTAATCCAGTTGTATTCCAATGGTTCTCCATCATTAAATGTATCTGCATAATATGCCATACCAATAGAATATGGACCTAATAACCATTTATAACCTCCTACAATTAATGCGTCTGGTTGAATTTCTTCTACAGAAAAAGGAAGCGCTCCTATACTTTGGGTTCCGTCTATGATTAATTTTGCCCCCACTTCATGTGCTTTTTTGCGTATGGCGATGAGGTCAAATAAAGTTCCGTCTGCCCAATGAATATGACCCATAGCAACTACTTTTGTAGCAGTATTGATAGCTTCTAAAATCTTTTGATTCCATTGTTTTCCACGATTTTCAAAAATATCTGGAGGAGTGACTATACGTATATGGGCACCCGTACTGTTTGCTTTTTCGCGCCAAGCGTATACATTACTAGGAAACTGTTCATCTATTAATAAAATTTCATCATCTTTTTGTAATGCTATATTTTTTGCAACGGTAGCAATGCCGTAAGATACCGAAGGAATGATAGCACAGTTTTGATAATCTGATGCATTAATAAGTGATGCAAAACGTTGTTTTAAAAGCGTACGATTCGTAAAAAAGTCTGATGGAGAAATTGTAGTAGGGTCGTTTTTTCGTAAGACACTTTCTAATCCTACCTCAGCGACACTTTTAAGTTGCGGAGACATATAGGCACCATTTATATAAGTGACATTTTCAGGAAGTGAAAAGAGTTGTTTTTGGTGTTTCATAGCATAAAATTAATAAGCTAAAAATACCCCAAATTTGAATATTTTAAGAGTAATATTGAAGCTGTTATGCTTTTTAACATAAAATTAATACCCAATGGGATAACCTTATTTTACGGTCAATTTTAAAGATTAGGAGCGTAAAAATGAATGTAGAACGCTTTTTTTAATCACCTCATATGTAAGTGTGTGAAGAATAGGCGTCTAAAATTGTGTTAACCATAAAGAATTTGATCATGGAAAATACAATCTTAAGAAATCAAATGGACGTACATTTTGAAGAAATGACTGCACTATTAGATTTTGATGTTCAAAAATATATTACAAATTTACAAATGCTTTCTATTGTAAATTCTATAGAAAGTTCTCAAGAAACAAATGAAGTGTCTGATTTTTGGGATCACTTATTTGTGGATTTGAATTAGCATTTTACCCTTCTTATATATACCTATAGTGATTACTATAGTCCCCCTTTATGAAAAAGGCATTGTGACGACAATGCCTTTTTTATTTTTAGAAATTTGAGAGATGTTCTGAAAAATTATTTTCTAACTTTAGGCTCTGAATACAAGCTCAAAATTATTAGACATGAAAATATATGCAGAGACCGAACGTCTTATCCTTAGAGAAATTGTTATAGAGGATACAGGAGATATGTTTCGCTTAGATACTGATCCTTTAGTACATGAATATTTAGGAAAGAACCCTATCTCGTGTATGGGAAAGGCACGTGCATATATAGATAGTATCCGTATGCAGTATGAGAAGTATGGAATAGGACGTTGGGCAGCTATTGAAAAATCAAGTGGTGATTGGATAGGATGGACAGGCCTTAAAATGAATACCGAATGGTCACCTAATGGACATTCTAACTTTTATGATGTAGGGTATCGATTTATGCCTCAATATTGGGGAAAAGGATATGCTACAGAATCTTCTATTGTAGCAAGAGATTACTTTTTTGAGCATTTCCCTAATCAAAAATTATGCGGAATAGCCGAGTTGGGGAACGGTGCCTCATGTCGTGTACTAGAAAAAATAGGGCTTGAGCGTAAAGATGACTTTTTCTACGAACCTGAAGATATTATGCTAGCTTGGTTTGAATTAGAAAAATAAGAATACTATTTAATCAATAGTTTTTTGATTGTAGTAGTACTAGTACTATTGTTTCCAATTTTTATAAAGTACACACCTCGAGATAGTGCAGAAATATCTAGTATGGTATTCTTAGTATGAAGCATTCCTGAATTTTGAAAACTTCCTTTGCTATCATAAATAGTGTATGAAATGGGAGTTATTATTTCTCCTAAAATAATGGTAGTTTCTTTTGTAGAAGGATTTGGTGTAATCAGTACTGTATTGCTTACAGATACATCTGATAGATTGAGTGTATCTTGAAAGTAATTACATAATACTTCAAATACATCTTCTTCTACTGTATAATAAGATGAGTTTTCACCAAGGTCATACCCATTCCAAATACCGTTTATGAGTAAAGAGAAAGAGATGTTTTGTTGGGTGTTAAAATAGGCATCACTTACGAGACCAAATGCTTCTCCAGGATGACCAATAAAGCTATCATATTCTCCTAGATTACAAATTTGATCTCCCGTTGTAGTATTTGCATGGTGTAATCCTAAGCCCCATCGATTAAAAAGCCCAAAATAATTATCGCCATTATTCCCATTATAATCCCAAGCTATTGCTTTCATTTCTTGAAGTATAGTTTGACTAATAATAAGTGAAGAGTCTATACCATCAGAGGCTACATAATTTAAAAAAACGCCTGTATCTTCTGCAGATATGCGCAAACTCCCTTGTGGTCCAAAATAAACCCCGTTTGTTCCTGGGGTATAGTTGCCAATATTAGGAGGTTCTGGCACGACACCTGCATAATTATCTACTTGTGGTTGCCAGCCTCCATTATTACGATACAATACTGCAATATCATTAATATCTGTGATATCTCTAACATTAAAACTTCCGTCAATCCCAAGAGGATTTAGGATTTCATTCTTCATATAGATATCAAATCGCTCATTACTTATTTTTTCTATAAGTGTTCCTATAAGACCAAAATTGATATTGCTATAGGCAAAGAAAGTACCAGGCGTTTCTGTACGCCACATATTGGTTGTGTAGTAATCTCCATTGGGTATTAATACTTCGGAGATATTAGGTACTGGGAGCTGATTAAAGGTTCCTTGTAAAAACGGATTGTATCCATCACCATCTTGAAGACTGCTGGTATGCGATAATACCATTCTAAATGTAATAGGTATGTCAGGATATTGAGGATTACGTACGGTATAGTCTAAGTATTCTGAAATATCATCGTCCAGATCAAAAAGCCCATCACTATATAGTTTTATAAGACCTAGTGCTGAAACTGATTTTGATACAGATGCAATACGGTATTTGGTCGCAGCATTAATAGGCAAATCCCTATCAAAATCTCTTAATCCGAAATGAAATTGTTCTGAAGTGTCCGGTGTATTGACCCAAACCGACATCCCCATAAGTTGGTAAGATTCAAAAATAGTGGCTAATTCACTTTCTATATTTTGTGAGTTACATAGAGACGTAATTAATAACCCAATAATCAGGCATCCTTTTTTAAGCATTCTATCGCTAGTCTATTTCCAGGTTTGTCCGTTTAATGTAAGTGCGGCTTTTAGCACATCTTTTTGGCTTATTTGTCCTACAAGCTTTCCATTTTCGACGATAGGAAAACGGCGGCGTTTTGAATTTACAAACTTATTGGCAGCATCAAATACATTCATGTTTCCATCAATAGTTTCTACTTCTTTAGCCATATGTTTTTCTACAACCATATCTGCCATAGGCATATTATAATAGCGACTTTCCGAAATTTGCTTCATACAATCACCTTCAGAGATGATACCCATGAGTTCGTTATTTTCATTCACTACAGGTCCTCCTGAAATTTTGTTTTTAATAAGTGTATTCATCACTTCTAGGACAGATTGATCTGGTCTAAATGTGATTAACTTTTTAGTCATATAATCACTTACTTTAATATCCGTTGGGTTTCCTTTTGAAGGTTTAGCACGGCGCCCAGTAAAACTTTTAATTCCCATAACAAACTGCTTTTTAATGCCTAAATCCTTTTAAAGTTACTAAATTTAAAGGAGATTATACGGTTTATGCTTTCGCGAAAGCGTAAACATCTCCAAAAATTGTATTTTTAGGAAAACCAAACCAACCCCTTATGAGACGTATTGTTCATATTTTCTCTATAGTTCTTATTATAGGATTAGTATCTGTAGCTTTTAGTTCATTACTACCAAAAGAAATAAGCGGTCTTGATGCTCCCGCTACTCAATTTTCTACAGCGCGCGCTATGCAACACTTGGAGGTGATTGCAAAAGAACCCCATTTTGTGGGAACAAAAGCACATACAGAAGTGCGCGCATATATTGTAAAAGAACTAGAAAAATTAGGATTAGAAACCCAAGTACAAGAAGGATTTACATTTGATCAATGGAGAGGATATGGAAATTTAGTAAAGCCACAAAATATTCTTGCACGCATTAAAGGGTCAGAAAATGGAAAAGCTTTGATGCTCATGTCTCATTATGATAGTGCACCTCATAGTTCTTCTCATGGAGCCAGTGATGCAGGATCTGGAGTCGTTACTATTCTTGAATCTGTACGTGCATATCTCGCAAGTGGCACTACCCCTAAAAATGATATCATTATCTGTATTACAGATTCTGAAGAATTAGGTCTTGATGGCGCTTCTTTATTTGTAAATGAACATCCTTGGGCCAAAAATGTAGGAGTAGCTCTTAATTTTGAAGCACGCGGGAGTGGTGGACCTTCTAATATGATTGTAGAAACCAATGGAGGAAATGCAAATCTTATTAAGGGATTTATGGACGCAGATGTTAAGTACCCTGTAGCAACCTCATTAATGTATAGTATCTATAAAATGCTTCCCAATGATACAGATTCTACTATTCTGAGAGAAGATGGTGATATAGATGGGTTTTTCTTTGCTTTTATAGACGATCACTATGACTATCATACTATAAACGATACTGCCGAAAATCTAGATGAGAATAGTTTAGAACATCAAGGAAGTTATTTAATGCCACTATTAAAATACTATGCCGATGCTGATTTGTCTTCTGTAAAATCTAGTGAAGATTATGTCTATTTTGATACTGCCGTTGCAACGTTTATTGCATATCCTTTTTCTTGGATTTGGCCTATGCTTATACTAGCTATTGTTCTTTTTGTTGTTGTAATCGCCTATGGTTTTAAAAAGAAGAGATTATATAAAAAGGCTATTTCTAAAGGATTTGGTGCTTTTATGTTAAGTCTAATTTTAGGAGGAGGACTTCTCTATTTATTATGGGGACTTATTAAAATACTATACCCATCCTACAATGAAATTCTTCCTGTATTTATTTATAATGGACATTGGTATACGATAGCTTTTGTACTTTTAGGTGTTAGTTTATGTTTTGGTATTTATCATAAAATGGTAAAAGCAGAGCATACTGCAAGTACATTGGTAGCGCCACTTACCATATGGTTGATTATCAATATAGCATTAGCGCTTAAACTTCAAGGAGCAGCATTCTTTATCATTCCGGTATACTTTGGTTTATTAGCATTGTTTTTATTAATAAGACAGACCAATCCTAGTGTGACTTTAATGGTGCTTTTATCTGCACCTGCTATTTTCCTTTTTGCACCATTAGTACAGTTTTTTCCAGTGGGATTAGGCCCAGATATGTTATATGTCTCGGTAATCTTTACGGTATTACTTTTTGGTTTATTAATTCCTGTCTTTGGGTTTTTTAGAAACAAAAAAATAGTTGGTGTACTCAGTCTGTTAACTGCTTTTATTTTCTTGGGAGTTGCTCACGCAAAATCGAGTTCTTCGCCAGAAAGACAACAACCTAATAGTTTACTATACTATCATAATGCAGATACCAATAAAGCATACTGGGCAACCTATGCTCAACATATAGATGATTGGACACGTGGTTATTTAGGAGATAATCCTGAACCAGCAACTAAGTATATAGGCAACGCAGCTGGGAGTAAATACAACACCCCTTATTCCTATGCAAAAGAAACAGCAGTTATTAATTTGCCAGAAAGTGAGATACGAGTTTCTCAAGATACTGTTATAGGAACTATTGCCTATACAACCATGACGATTGTTCCAAAACGAAATGTACACCAGATGCGATTGTACTCACCTATAGGTACTCCGTTTCAATATTTATCCTACAATGGAAAAGAGTTTAAACCTGATAGCACTGAAACCTTATATAAAAAGCGAGGTAGTAAAGGAATGTTAAGTTATTACCTAACTCAAGGAGATTCTTTGGAGGTTACTTACGGAGCTCCTGAAGGAGTGATGCCTACATTTACCCTTAAAGAATTCTCTTATGATTTATTAGATAATCCAAGTTTTACAGTTTCGGCAAGGCCAAAAAACACAAAACCAGAACCATTTATAGCAAATGACGCTGTTGTTGTAGAACGCACTATTGATGTTTCCGCTTTCGCGAAAACAAAAACAGATACGCTCGCTATAGATCAGACAGTAATAGAAGAATAATGTTATACGCTTTCGCTAAAGCGAATTTGTGAGATCTGCCTGCCGGCAGACAGGTTCACAACCAAAGGGAGAGCGAAGCGTTAAAGCGTATAAAGAAAAATAACTACTGAAAAAGAATATTAATAAGGTTTCTGCTGATGCAGGAATGAAAATAAAAACTATTGAATAAAAAAATCACAATTGCTGGATTAGGATGGTTAGGAAATGCATTTGCATCTACCTTACTTAGTCTTGGGTATACGGTAAAAGGTAGTGTAACAGATACTGCTAAAGCGCAAGAAATGACAAGAAGAGGTGTTGCCGCTTATCCCATCGTTTTAACAGAAACAGGAGTTACGGGAAAGATAGACACGCTTCTTTCTGATACTGATGTATTGGCTATTATGATTCCGCCAGGATTAAGGAGAAATACAGGAGCTAATTATGCCCTTAAAATGGCGCATTTTTTACACGAAATAGAAAATGCAGCAATCAAAAAAGTGATTCTGATTAGTAGTACTTCTGTGTATGATGATGCTCAAGGAGAGGTAACAGAAAAGGATATTCCTAAACCACAAAGCAATGCCGCAAAACAGTTATATGACGTAGAACAAATATTTTTTAACACCTCTGCGTTTGAAACCACTATTGTTCGTTTTGGAGGCTTGTTTGGGGGAAGCCGAAACCCAGTACGTTTTTTAGCAGGAAGAAAAGGACTGAGTAATGGGAATGCGCCTGTAAATATGATACACCGTGAGGATTGTATCGGGATTCTTTTATCTATTATTCAAAAAAATGCTTTTGGACATATTTTTAATGCTGTTGCTCCACAACACCCTACAAAGCGAGAGTATTATACTGCACAAGCTGAAAAATTAGATTTAACAGCACCTCAATATGATGAAGAAGGAGATGTTGTTTTTAAAAAAGTAGATAGCACTTCTGTTTATGATGTGCTAGGGTATGAGTTTAAAGTAGCGTTGTAAAAAAACACAAAAAAACCCATCACTAGGATGGGTTTTGTACAAAATATATATGCTGTTTTATAAAACTTTTACGTTTACTGCATTTAGTCCTTTGTTACCTTCTTGTAGGTCAAACTCTACTTCATCTCCTTCACGTATTTCGTCTACAAGACCTGAAATGTGTACAAAGTGATCTTTGCTTGCTCCTTCTTCTGTAATAAATCCAAAACCTTTTGTTTGGTTGAAGAATTTCACTGTTCCTTTATTCATTTTTAAAATTTAAAATTAATTATTTAATACTAGGCAATGATAGTGCCATATATTGATTTACAGGCACTTATATTGACTTATTTTAAAAACAAACGTAAGGTTCTGATTGTTAGCGGCTTGGGAGGTAAAATAAAGTGTTATTTAAAGCTAAAACAAGAAAACCGCTTATTTATAAGCGGTTTTCTATAGTTTTATGTGGTCATAAATGCGTATTACCAGATACGAACACGTTTTTCTGGTGCTAAATACATAGCGTCTCCTTCTTTGATATCAAATGCTTCATAGAAAGCATCTACATTAAGAAGTGGTTGAGTTGCACGTACTTTTCCTGGAGAGTGAGGGTCAGTTTTTACCTGTGTACGTAATGCTTCATCACGACTCTTTGTTCTCCATACAGTTGCCCATGACATAAAGAAGCGTTGTTCTGCAGTAAATCCATCTATATCATCAGGACGTCCATTTTCTTTAAAGAATTTCTGAAGACCATCATATGCTCCTAAAACACCTCCTAAGTCTCCAATATTTTCTCCTAATGTAAACTTACCATTTACATAAACACTATCTAATACTTCTAAGTTGCTATATTGTTCTGCAAGTGCGTCTCCTCTTTCTGTAAAGGCTTTAAGATCATCTTCTGTCCACCAGTTTTTAAGATTTCCGTCGCTGTCAAAACGAGCACCACTATCATCAAATGCATGAGAAATTTCGTGACCAATTACAGCTCCAATCCCTCCATAATTTACAGCCTCATCTGCAGTGTAGTTATAGAAAGGTGGTTGTAAAATAGCTGCAGGGAATACAATCTCATTATTAAGTGGATTGAAATATGCATTTACTGTTTGTGGAGACATTCCCCATTCTGACTTATCTACAGGCTCTCCAATTTCTGAATAGTTTTTGTCTTGTCCCCATTTACCTACAGCAGTCATATTATCAAAATAAC
Source organism: Dokdonia pacifica (assembly GCF_900188275.1). Taxonomy (GTDB): domain Bacteria; phylum Bacteroidota; class Bacteroidia; order Flavobacteriales; family Flavobacteriaceae; genus Dokdonia; species Dokdonia pacifica. The sequence continues at coordinate 917,975 of NZ_FZNY01000001.1, read as the reverse complement.
TTTTGTCTGCAGATACTTCCATCGCGCTATAATCTTCCCACTTATCTGGATATGCAATTTTCACAGTAAACTTATCAAGTTTTTCAATTGCTTTTGCTTTTGTTTCTGCACCCATCCAATCTAGTTTCTGGATTCTTTCTTTATAAGCTTCAATTACATTTTTAATCATTGTTTCTGCGCTAGCTTTTGCCTCTGGTGGAAACTTAGCATCTACATATAATTGCCCTAAAGCTTCACCTACGGTTCCATTTACCGTAGCAAGTGCACGCTCGTCTGCTGGGCGTTGTTTTTCTGCACCACTTAAATACTTACTGTAAAATTCCCAGTTTGCAGTTTCGACATCTGTACTTAATAACCCAGTAGCGCTATTAAAAGTGTCCCATTTTAGTAAGGTTTTAACGTCTTCAATAGGTGTTTCTTTTAAGAATTTGTCTAAAGCTTCAGTGAAGCGTAATTGTGTAACAATAAGTGTATCAAACTTCTTTGTAATTCCTAGGTCAGAAATCATTTTGTTTACATCTATAGAAGAAAGCATAGCATCTACTTCACTTATAGAGCGAGGGTTGTTGTAGTTACGAGCATCACGACTTTGAACTTTATCAAGACGAGGTTCAGCAAGTTGTGTTTCCATTGCTAAGATTTTATCTGCAGCAACTTGAGCATCTTTTTCGCTATCTCCAATCATTTGTAGCATTCTAGCAATATGCTTTTTATACTCTTCACGAATTTCTTTTGATTTATCATCCTGCTCTAAGTAGTAATCACGATCAGGTAATCCAAGTCCATTAGCTCCTAAATAAACAGCATTCATAGCACTATTATTTAAATCTCCTTGTACGCCTATTCCAATAAATGGAGAGCTTACAGATGGATTTTTAGCAAGGACGGTTTGTAAATCACTTAGATTAGTAATGCCTTCTATTTCTTTTAAGGCAGGCATAATAGGTGCAATACCTGCTTGGTTACGAGCAACCGTATCTAATTTTGAATCAAAAATAGCAATTGCTTTTGCTTGATCAGATCCAGGAGCATACTTGCCACTCGCTTTTGCATCTGCTAGTATTTTTAATACATCTGCATCTGTAGATTTACGTAATACACTAAATCCTCCCCAGCTTGTGCGATCTGCAGGGATTTCTGTGTTTTTCATCCAACTACCATTTACGTAATTGTAAAAATCATTTTTAGGACTTACAGCAGTGTCCATATTTTCTAGGACAATACCTGGTATTTTTTCTGTGGTTGTCGTTGCTGTGTCTTTTTGTGCTGTTTCTTGTTTACAACTTGCAAGTGCAAGTGTACAAGAAGCTACAATAGCAACAGTTTTTATTAGTTTCATATCAGTTTTAAGGTTTCTTGATTATGGTCAATAAGACGTAGTTTTTTATGTATTGTTACAACGAAAATACAAAAGTCTAAACATGTAGCGTAGTAGTCTGATATATAGGCTGTTTACTGTTTTGTCATTTTTTCCATTTGTAAGCGATCCTATTCTTTTTTTATTTCAGTAATGGTCGCTACATTTTCATTAGCAATAGACAGTACATAATATTTTACTTTCCAAACACCATTTTCTTTTTTTCTACACTGGAACCTCTACAAATACAAGTAAAATAATACGTATTATTGATTTGGTTTGTAGATTTTTACTGGAGGTTTTCCTCTAGGTGTTGGTTTTTCTGCTTCTGGAGAATCATTTGTTTTGTCAATTTCTTGATTGAGTTGCTCAAGCATTTCCTCTATAGTTAATGCAAATTTTTCATTCACTTGAAGATTTAGATTCTGAAAAGCATTTTTAAGTTCGATAATACCATTTGTAATTTCTTGGGCATTAGGCTCACTTTTTTGTGCATAGTTATTGACTATTTTAAGCTTTGTTTCAACCGATAATAATCGAGCATTTATAGCAGGACTTTCCAAATTATCGGGCGTTAAGTTTACAATGGCTTCTTCTGCTTCTTCTTGACCATCAAATGTTGCAATTAGAATTGATAATTGACTTTTTGTTTTCCCTAAAGACACTCCTTGTAGGCTATCTAATCTTTTTGAAAGGTTTTGATACAATGACCAATCTCTAACCGCTTCTTGGGCTTTTGGTGTAAGGCGTAAAGAAGGTTTTAATCCTTGAGTACTATTAGGAATCATCATCGTATCTATGGTCACTACATTTATAGTTTCAGATTCCTGATCTTGTGCTTCTTTCTTTTCACATGCTGTAAAAAGGAAAAATAAACTTAATAAGTATATGAGTATACGCTGCTTCATTTGTTTAAAATTTTCTCACATTCAGGAATTTGCATAAAAAATGTAATTATATGAAAATGTGAATGATAATTAAATTTATGTATGCTCATTTTATAAGTAACAAAAAAGTTACTCGACAAAAGTAGCCTAAATAGGAATATACAAGAAAAATTTATGATTAAGTTTGCTTTTGTATACGCTTTCGCGAAAGCGTACTTTTATTGAAAAATAGTTTAGATGAAATCACGAATACTTATTATAGGCGCTTGCGGGCAAATCGGAACAGAACTAACAATGGCATTAAGTAAACGATTTGGCAAAGATAAAATTGTTGCGAGTGATATACGAGAAGGGAATGAAATGATGATGAAAAGTGCTCATTTTGAGTTACTAGATGCAACAGATTTAGAGGCAGTTGAGGATATTGTTTTTAGATATAAAGTTGATACGGTATATCTTATGGCAGCCATGTTGAGTGCGATTGCTGAACGTTTTCCTGCAAAAGCATGGGACCTTAATATGAATTCGCTTTTTCATATTTTAAATCTTGCCAAAGACAAAAAAGTGAAAAAAGTATTCTGGCCTTCTAGTATTGCTGTTTTTGGAGAAACGACGCCTGCTCAAAATACACCACAAACTACCGTGATGGAGCCTTCTACGGTATATGGAATTTCTAAACAAACGGGAGAGCGTTGGTGTGAGTACTATCATACTAAATATGGAGTAGATGTGCGTAGCATACGTTATCCTGGGCTTATAAGCTATACGACAGAACCAGGTGGAGGAACTACAGATTATGCGGTAGATATATACCATCGGGCTTTAAAACATGGACAATACCGTTGTTTCTTAAAAGAAGGTACGGTATTACCTATGATGTATATGGATGATGCGATAAAAGCAACTATTGCTATTATGGATGCTCCTATTGATGCTATTAAAATACGCTCATCTTACAATCTAGCGGCTGTGAGTTATGCGCCAGAAGATGTTACTACTAGTATTCAAAAGCATATACCTGAATTTGAGATAACATACGAACCAGATTTTAGACAATCTATTGCCGATACTTGGCCACAAAGTATAGATGATAGTGAAGCAAGAAATGATTGGGGATGGTCGCATAGTTTTGGACTCGAAGAGATTACAAAAACAATGCTTGATAATTTAAGAGATAGATATACGGAGTAGTTGTTTTTTAAAAAGAAACTCTAAAACTAAAATTTGGGGTTATTCCTAGAGATTTATTATCTATTCTAGAAATTGTACTATCATCATTTACAATAAAATAAGTGTTGAGGATGTTTTCTCTATTTAATATATTCCATAGTGAGACACCTATTTTTCCTTTTGCTTTTCCTTTTAAATCAAATGTATAGGTAGATGAGAAATCGGTTCTAATATAATCGTTTACTCGCTCCCCATTTGGAGGGCCATAAATAATCTCTCTTGCAAAAGGGCTATCTCCATCTGGCAAGGTAGTGACATTGCCTGATCTCCAATTAACACCGAGTGCAAATTTTAGATTGTTTCCAATAGTATAAGCTCCAGCAAAAGTTAATGCATGTGTGATGTCTGCATTATTTGGGAAACGATTTCCGTCATTTAGCGTGTCAAATTCATAGTAGTTTTCACTAAAAGAATAACTTAACCACGCGCTTAGGTTTCTGAATCTTTTATTGATAAGAAAGTCTAATCCTCTTACTTCATAATCTCCAATAGCATTTACAAATTGGAATTGATTTTGAAATCCTTGACTTCGAGCTGTAATACCATCTACCTTTTTTAGATAACCTTCGGCACTGACGAGTAATTTATTTTTATTGTATTTGAAGCCTATAGATGCTTGTTTACTTTTAATAATAGGGATTGTACTATCATTTGCTAATACCCAACGTCTACTCTCAACACCTATGAAATCATTTTGCCTATCTATAATTTGAGAGGTTGTTTGACTCTTAAGCTCTCCTAATACCTCTACTTTAAAATCGGATAAAAACTCTTGACTGAAGCTCACTCTAGGTTCTAGGAGTAGTCTGTCAAATTTTCCAAAGTAATTGGCTCTTATCCCAGTTTTTATATCTGTTTTTTTAGATTTTGTAGTTAAATGTAGCTCACTATAGAGCGCATGATTTCTTAAAACTTCTTTGACATTACTTCTAAAAGGAGGATTGTCTACATCTTCTAAGTTTGTAACGCCTACCTCAAAAAGTTGGTACCCATTCACCCAGTTTACACCATTACGAATTTTGTAATTTGTATTTAGTTTTATACCTGTATCTAAGACTTCGTTTTTTTGATCTAATCGTTGATCATTAATGATATCGGCATTGGTAGCATCTAGTGTATAAAAAGATCCGTAAAGTTGTATGTCACTAGAAAATGAAGTGTTCCAATCTCTAGTGTACGTAATTCCTGTAGCAATATTTTGTTGTGTAATACCACTACTAGAAGCCTCTCTAGTATTTAAAATATCTGTTTCTTCTAGATAATCTAAAGAGTTAAAAATAGATGTAAAATTAAAACGGAGCTTATCCTTTTCTGAAATATCATATAGTAATTTTGTTCCTATATCATAAAAGTAAAATGCCTCATCTCTAATAATAGTTTGATCCGTATCAGATTGTGTATTTGTGATTTCAGTGTTTTGAAAAACACGATCAAAATACTGATTAAATGTTGGTGTTTCTATAAGGTCGGTGATAGATCTTCTAGCGGATAGTTGGAGTTCTACTTTTTTTGATAAAGGGATTTTTGCAACGGCATTTGCGTCTATAAAATTAAATCCAATTCCTCCAGAAAACTCATCATTAATAGAAGGGTCTAGTTGGATATCTATGATACTAGATACCCCATCTCCATAAATAGCACTTGTTCCATTTTTTGCAACAAAAATATTTTTTGCGAGGTGTGGATTGAATGCAGAGATTAACCCAAAGAAATGTCCAGATTGGTATACTTTTACGCCGTCCCATAAAATCAAATTTTGATCATGGGTGCCTCCTCGGACATTAATATTTGATACCGTTTCATCTACACTTAAAATACCCGGAAGAGCTTGGATGGTTTGTAGTATGTCAGGTTCTATAAGACCTGGTAAGATCCCAAAATCATCTGGTTTTACTATAATAGCCCCAGTCCTATTAGTTGAAATACCAGAAGTAAGATAGTTTTTTATGTATACTTCTTCTAGTTGTTGACTCGCAAGTGTTTCTTCTTGAATTTGTTTTATAGCAATAAAACGTTCATCTATAACTTCAAATTTTAAGCCAGTATTTTTTTCTAAAATCAGCAAAACCTGCTTTAAAGGCAGGTCAGTTTTGGGGACAATAGTTTTTTTATTTAGGATGGTGTCATCTGCATAAGAAAAGCGAATATCATACCGATCCTCTATGAGCTCCAATACATAGGAGAGGGATTTTTTTTCAGTTTCTTCTTTGGTTTGAGAGAGTATTTCAGAGAAACTAAAAATGACAATAATGAAAAAGAGAATTAATCTATTTTTTTTATTCACCCTTTAAAGTTATCATTCGATTTGTTCTGGTGTACTCCAGATTTAGGGGTAAGGTAATAGATTTTAAGGCAATATCAATATCATTGTGAATAAAACTTCCCGTAAACAGTTGTTTTGAGTTTATATCTTTTGCAATAATTTTAATATCATATTGTCTTTCAAACTCAGCAATAACAGCACTATAAGGTAAACTTTTAAAAGTGCTAGTATTCGAAATCCAAGAAGGACTTTGTCGCTTTGTTTTTGTTTGAGAAGCTATGGTTCCAGCCATTTTGATATAACGATCTCCTTGTTTTAAAACTATAGATTGACCATTATGATCTACGCGTACGGCTCCTTCATAACATATAACTTCAAATAATTCGTCTCTGTCTTTAACTATAAATTGAGTTCCAATAACAGTCACAAGTCCTGTTTTTGTTTTTACATTAAACGTAGTTCCTTTTTCTACTTTAAAGAAGGCTTCTCCTTGTAATTTAACTTCTCGTTGTTGATCCCAATCTTTTTCATTGTATGATAATGAAGACAATGAGTTAAGTGAAACATTAGAATTATCAGGAAGTATAACTTCTTGTTTTTGACTCGCTAGCGTTGAAACTTCGGTTTCTTGTAATAAGAAAGAATAATAGACGCCAAAAAGTACAACAATAGCCGCTGCAATAGCAGATAATGGCTTTAACCAATTTCTTTTCTGATTTTTGTGCGCTATCGTATTTTTTAATTTATCTAATTCTAGATCAGTATCAAAAGAGGTTGGTTTGAATTTTTGAACACTTTCAGAAATACGAATCAAATCTGCATAATCATCTAACTCCTTAAAGAGTTGTAACTCTTTAGGATTTAGCTCATTATCAAGCCATTTTCTTATTAATTCTTCTCTTTCCATAACTATACGTTCACTAATAGAACAATTTACCTATTAAAACTCCTACCCTTTGTTAAATTATAATTCGTGAATTTGTTCTTTTAATTTTTTAAGAGCACCGTAAATACGTTTTTCAACAGCTTTTGTGCTAATATCTAAAAGCAATGCTATTTCTTTATGTTTTTTCCCTTCGATTCTATTCAATAAGAAAGCAACTCTTTGTGCTTCGGTTAAGCTTGCGATAGCTTTTTGTAGCTTTTGAGAATACTCATGTTCTTCCATCAAAAACTCAGGATTCTCATTGGTGTGTGATTTTGGTTTTTCTTGTTGAAATTTTAATACTACTTTTTGATGCTTTACTTCATTAAGCATTAAGTTATTTCCTACAGTAAATAAATAGTTCTTAGCCTTCTCTGGGGTGATATTTTTACAGTTTTCCCAAACCTTAATAAAAGCTTCTTGCACTTTATCTTTAGGATTTAAGTGATCTCCAAACTTATAGTATAAAAAAGAATGTAAGTCGTCAGCATACTTCTTAAAGAAGTTTGAGTATAAAGTTTCTTCACAAATATTTTTATGTAAGTTTTTACTCATTTGGCTGTATCAGTTGGGAAAAATACAAAGATGTAATATTTTTTATAAAGTAAAGGTAGGAGTTTTAATAGGTAGATTGTTTTAATAATGAAGTTTTATACCTCAAAAAGAGTTTACAAATAAAGCATAATTTTTAATATTTGTAATTTAAATCTTAGAAATGCTAAATTATAAAGTAACATATATTCTGATTTTCCTCCTTTGCATGTTGGGTGTTTCTTGTCAGCAAGAAGGATCAGAAATTATAACTCCCGATAGTGAGGAGGTTATAAGTGCAAACTCTAATTTGGCTTTATTATTATTACAAACTTCATCAAATGATGGTTCTCAAGATGATCTATTAGATAATGCAAGTTGTATAGAGATTAACCTTCCTGTATCTGTTACGGTAAATGGTGAGCTTATTGTTATCAATACACTTAATGATATATCACTGGTAGAAGATAATATTAACTCTTCAGATATAGATGATGATGTTATAGAGATATCGTTTCCTATAACCATAACACTTAGTGATCATACAGAAGTACTTGTTACTAGTGAAGAAGAATTATTGCAATATGTTATTAACTGTTTTGCAGAAGATGTAATAACGTGTGTAGATTTTCAATATCCTATCTCTTTTTCTGTTTTTAATTCAGATTTTCAAGATGCAGATGTAGTCACCATTAATAATGATGAAGCATTATATGAATTTCTTGTAAGCATAGGTAATGACAGTGCTATTTTTGCAAGTTTAAATTACCCAGTAGTTCTTGTTTATGATAACGGAAATACAATAGAAGTCACCAGTAATTCAGAATTAGAAGTAGGTATTAATAATGCAAATCTTAATTGCAGTTTTATCGCGCCTGATATCTGTTTTGATGTTATAGAGCTTTCTATTTGTGATGATAATAATGATGAAATTCAGGAATTTGATCTTACAGAAGCTGTGCAAAACTGTAGTGATCTCGATTTATATGATGTGACCTATTATGAAACACAGGCAGATGCTATAAATCAAGTAAATCCGATTCCAATACCTACTTCGTATACAAACCTTGTAAATTCACAAACTCTATATTATAGAGTTGAACTTATTTTAAACCCTACGGTATCTGAAATATTTCCTTTAACACTCATCGTTGAAGATTGTTGTGAAAATCCAGAAGTCTTATTTGACGATTTGGTCATCTATATGCCATTTTCAAATGAATTTAAAGATTTAATTAGTGGATATACTATAGAAAACACAGATGGAGAGTTTGTAGAAGATAGAGCTGGTAATCCTACCTGTGCATATTCATTTGTTCAGGCAGATTCTTTATCAATACCCGTTACTACTACAAATCAAATCGTACAAGGTGATGCTTTTTCTATAAGTGTTTGGTTTAAAATGCAAAATGAAAACCCAAGTGATGTTGAGATCATGTTTCAAAAAGGAACACAAGTAGGTGATGGTTTTGAATTAAAAGTATTTACATTAAATACCCCTTACTTTATTGATAGTCTGCAATACAGTGTTATTGATTCTGACTGGCTAGAAGAAGCAGATGTAGTATGGTCAAATACAGATTGGCACCACCTAGTGGTTACCGTTGATGAAACTAATACAGTGACTCTTTATAGAGATAATCAATTAAGAGACATTATACCGAATTCCCAGTTTGATATTGGGGATAACCCGTTATCTTTTTTTACCCTAGGTCATGGATTCACAGGTCATCTTGATGACTTGAGAGTCTATAAAAAAGCGTTAAATCCTACTGAAATAGAACAACTATTTAATCTTGACGCAGATTGCTTTACCTGTCTCTAGATACTATTAAGAATTATTAAGAACTAGTTTGGTTGAGTTGTGTAAAAGGGGTCATATACTTTGTGGCCCTTTTTACCTTTTATGTAGTATCCTAATCTCATAACATTTATTTGTTTAATCTTTTTTAGATATCTTTGAACAAAATATATCTAATGCATCATAAGCAAACACTTCCTCAAAAAATATGCATTGTCTGTGATTTGCCATTTACTTGGCGAAAAAAATGGAAACGCAATTGGGAGGATGTAATCTATTGTAGTGAACGATGTAAACGTAATAAAAAGAGTAATACTAGGATATGAGCACCTCATTAGTTTGGTTTAAAAATGACTTGCGAATACAAGATCAGCATTCCCTTTATAATGCTGTTGCTAAAGGCAATCGTGTCATAGCTCTTTATTGCTTTGAAAAAGCATTTTTTAAAGAAGATATATTTGGTTTTAAAAAAACAGAAAAGTATCGTGCACAGTTCTTATTGGAAACAATTAGAGAACTTAAAACATCCTTAGAATCTTTAAATATTGATTTATTGCTACATTACGATGATGCAATTAATGTTATTCCGAAAATTATTGATTTTTACTCGATTACAGATGTATTTTTACAGAAAGAGTGGACACAAGAAGAAGTAAGTGTTGTCACTCAAGTTAAAGAAAAAGCTCATCACATCACTTGGCATGAAACGTATGATCAGTTCTTATTCCATCCAGATGATATACCCTATCAGGGATTTGAAAAGATACCTAATGTTTTTACGGCATTTCGAAAAGAGTGTGAAAAGAAAGTTGCTGTAAGAACTGTTCTCCCTTCTATCATAAAACTTCCTGTATCTAATCGTATTCAAAATAATACAGAAGTACCTACACTTTCTGTATTAGGGTTAGATAAATTTACTATAGATACTCGTACAGTATTTCCCTATATGGGAGGTGAAGTACAAGCCAAAAAAAGAATACATTATTACTTCTGGGAAACCCGAAAATTAGCTTTTTATAAGAAAACCCGGAATGGTTTAGTCGGCACAGACTATAGTAGTAAATTATCTCCATGGCTAGCTAATGGGAGCATTTCATCACGACAAATTTATTGGGAGGTCCAACAATTTGAGAAGGAAATCAAGAAGAATCAAGATACCTATTGGCTCATTTTTGAATTAATATGGAGGGATTACTTTAAATACGTTTCGCTCAAATACGGAAACGCTATTTTTAAAATGGGAGGTATTCTTCACAAAGATTATGAATGGAGTACTAATAAAGCAGCATTACAAGATTGGATAGAAGGGAAGACTCCTTATGACTTTGTGAATGCTAATATGATTGAGTTGCGTAAAACAGGATGGATGAGTAATCGAGGGAGACAAAATGTAGCAAGTTATTGGGCAAAAGAACTCAAACAAGATTGGCGTATTGGAGCGGCTTATTTTGAATCTATGCTCATAGATTACGATGTACATAGTAACTGGGGGAACTGGATGTATAATGCAGGAGTAGGCAATGACCCTAGGGATCGAAAATTTAATATTAATGGTCAAGCAGATCGTTATGATCCTCAGGGAAAGTTTAGGAAATTATGGTTACAAGAAACGCTATTTTAAAATGAAAACTCTTAGACTCATATTAGGTGATCAGCTTAATCATCATCATTCTTGGTACCATCAAGTAGATCGTAATGTGATATACTTGATGGCAGAAATGCGTCAGGAGACTACCTATGTTACACACCATATTCAAAAAGTAGTTGCCTTTTTTAGTGCTATGCGATCTTTTGCAAAACACCTAGAAAGTCAAGGCCATACGGTTATTTATTATACACTAGATGATCCTCAAAATCAGCATACAGTAATAGCTAATATCAAAAAGGTGATCACAGAAGAAGAATGTGATGCGTTTCAATATCAAGAGCCAGATGAATACCGATTGGATCAAGAATTGGTACGCTTTCGCGAAAGCGAACACATCCCCACCACCGTTTTTGATACCGAACATTTTATGACGTCCCGTACCGATCTAGAAGATTTTTTTAAAGGGAAAAAACAATATACCATGGAATATTTCTACCGTATGATGCGAAAGAAATATGATCTGATGATGATTACTGATAAAGACCCTGAAGGCGGGCAATGGAATTTTGACCAAAGCAATCGTAAAAAGTGGAAACAAGACACACTCATTCCTCCAGAAAAGACATTTGAAAAAGATGTGACAGCTCTGGTAGAATTACTACATCAAGAAGGTATACAAACCATAGGGAAGATCCATCCAAAAACATTCGGGTGGGCAACTACACGAGAAGAAAGTCTTGCAGTTCTTGACTATTTCTGCGAGCATTTATTGGTTCATTTTGGTGATTACCAAGATGCCATGGATCCAGATCAAGCCTATCTTTATCATAGTAGATTGAGCTTTGCTATGAATAGTAAACTCTTATCTCCCAAAGAAGTAGTGACTACCGTAATTAGCTATTGGAGATCACATAAAAATGATATTGATATCAGTCAAGTAGAAGGTTTTGTACGTCAAATCATAGGCTGGCGAGAATACATGCGTGGTATGTATTGGATGCAAATGCCAGCGTTTGCATCTGTAAATTATCTAGAGAATCATAATCCATTGCCAGATTTTTATTGGACAGGAGATACTAAAATGAATTGCCTAAAGTGTAGCATTCATAATAGTTTAGATAATGCCTATGCGCATCATATCCAACGCTTAATGATAACAGGTAATTATGCATTGCTTACGATGACTGATCCTGCCGAAGTTGATCTTTGGTATTTGGGTATTTATATAGATGCCATTGAGTGGGTAGAGATTACAAATACCCGAGGAATGTCTCAATGGGCAGATGGCGGTAAGATTGCCACAAAACCTTATGTGTCTAGTGGTAGTTACATTAATAAAATGAGTAACTATTGCAAGGGTTGTCACTATAAAGTAAGTAAAAAGACGGGAGAAGATGCATGCCCGTTCAATAGTTTGTATTGGAATTTTCTAGATGAAAAACAATCCTTTTTTAAAGACAATCAACGCATGCGTATGATGCTTTCATTATTACATAAAATGGATAAAGAAACGTTGATGCAACATAAAGAAAGAGCACAAGATATTATCAAAAACCCATCAAATTATTAAAAAGGAAGTAAACATAGTATGGTTAAAACGGGATTTGCGTTTGCATGATCACCTTGCATTGTATAATGCTTTACAAGAAGATCTTCCTGTGCTATTAATATATGTTTTTGAACCTTCCTTACTAAAAGACAAACACTACAGTGAACGACACTGGAATTTTGTAAAAGAGTCATTACACTACTTACAAAAACAATTACAAGTGTATCATACAGAGATCCTCATTGTAGAAGGTGAAGTACTACCAGTTTTTAAAACCTTGTTAGAACATATAAAAATACATACGGTATTTTCTCATCAAGAAACAGGACTGCGTATTACCTATGATCGTGATCTTGCATTAGAGGGCTATGCTGAATCCTTAAAGCAAGAACAACCAGATAAAAAATTTGGATGGGTAGAGTTTTGTAATAATGGTGTACAAAGAGGATTACGTAATCGTAATGGATGGCGAGAAGACTGGGAATGGTTTATGAAACAACCTCAATTACCTTTTCAACCTAAAGAAGGACAACTTGTTGCTTTAGATTTTATAGGACATCTAAGAGAAAATTTCTTGATTCCATCATTAGAAACACCTAAGCAATCCTCTTTACAACCAGGAGGAACACATAACGGATTACGATACCTAGACTCCTTTTTAAAAGAACGATACACAACCTATAATAAACACATTTCAAAGCCTACGCTTGCGCGAAAAAGTTGCTCTCGATTATCTCCTTATATCGCATGGGGAAATCTTTCTATACGTCAGGTATGGCAACTAGCAAAGCACTTTAGGAAGACGGCATCATATAAACGAGCTATAGATGGATTTACCTCTAGGCTTCGTTGGCAAGCTCACTTCATTCAGAAGTTTGAAATGGAAGACACCATGGAGTTTGTAAGCATAAATAAAGGGTATCACAAGCTTAAGAAAACCAAAAATGAAGTGTATCAAAAAGCATGGCGAGAAGGGAAGACTGGATACCCTCTTGTAGATGCTTGTATGCGTTGCCTAATGGAAACAGGATATCTTAATTTTAGAATGCGCGCCATGACACTTTCTTTTTTTACGCATAACTTATGGCAGCCTTGGCAAGATGCTTCTCCTCATCTTGCGCAGCAATTTTTAGATTTTGAACCAGGTATTCACTATCCTCAAATTCAAATGCAGGCTGGAGAAACAGGAATTAATATGTTACGTATTTATAATCCTGTGAAAAATAGTATGACTTATGATCCTGAAGGAGTTTTTATAAAAAAATGGGTGCCAGAGCTTAAGGAGGTTCCAGTCGCTTATATACATGAGCCGTATACAATGAGCCTTTTAGAACAACAATTTTGCAATACATTTATAGGTAAAGATTACCCTTTACCTATTGTAGATATAAAAAAAACAGGAAAACAAGCAGGTGAGATTTTATGGAATTTAAAAGAGAATAGCTTGGTTAAAAAAGAAAGCTATCGTATTTTAAAGAGACATACACTTGCTGATAGAAATAACTTTGATTAATGGCTATAAAGAAAGAAACACTACCAGAATTTACAGAACGAGAAATAGATCGTATTATAGAAATGGCATGGGAAGATCGCACTACTTTTGATGCAATTAAAATGCAGTTTGGTATCAAAGAACAGGAGGTTATTAATTTGATGCGCCGTGAGATGAAGCCTAGTAGCTTTAGAATGTGGCGTGCCCGTGTGCAAGGACGTAAAACAAAACATGAGGTAAAACGTATGTATGATATAGATGATGCACGATTTAAGTGTAGCAGACAAAAACAGATTACACACAATAAGATATCTAAAAGAAGATAATAACTGAGGAATGTTTTATATACGCTTTCACGAAAGTGAAGTTTATACTGAGCTAGTCGAAGTACGAAAGCGTACTCAGTCCTAAAAAAATAAATGTCTTCATAGTAGAAAGCCAAATAGAATATGACAAAGAAAAAACCAGATCAAGTAGTTTATAATGAGGAAAAAGGTCGTTATGATGCTGCATTAACACCCTATGCAACCAATTTGGGTGCCCCAGCTATTGTCACTGATGACGTTACTACTTGGAAAAACACAAATATTAATAAGGTTAACCATCAATTTAAGACAGAGTATGAGAACTTAAAGGCAAAATATGAAGCCATGATGGAACAATTTGAATATAATAACCTTATATATTCGGCAAAGTTCTCTTTTGAGCCTATTGTAGGTGAGATATATCACCTATATCGATCAAAAGATGGCAATCCTTTTTTATCTTTAATTTCTCCAGAAGAATGCCAATGGGATTTTGTAGGAACATTTTCCCTTAACACTGATAAAGTGTGGTCAAAAATTGATAAAAACGAAAAAGAATATGAGTAATACAAATAGAGAAATAGCCACCTTTGGTGGCGGTTGTTTTTGGTGTGTAGAAGCCGTTATACAACGTTTAAAAGGAGTAGAAAAAGTAGTATCAGGATATGCAGGAGGGAATGCTCCTGGTAAGCCAACGTATAGAGAAGTATGTTCTGGACTTACAGGACATGCAGAGGTCATTCAAGTAACCTTTGATCCTACAGCTATAGATTATGTGGCGTTGCTTACCGTATTCTTGACCACACATGACCCTACGACTTTAAACCGTCAGGGAGCAGATAGAGGTACTCAATATAGATCTGTTATTTTTTATCATGATGAAACTCAGAAATCACAAGCAGAAGAAGTGGTAAAAGCAGTGCAAGCGTATTATGATGACCCTATTGTTACAGAAATTTCGGCACTTCCTATATTTTATGATGCCGAAGAGTATCATCAAGATTATTATAACAATAATCAAGAACAAGGGTATTGCCTTGCAGTGATAGATCCTAAGGTGCGTAAATTAAGATCGATGTACGACGATTTGCTTAAATAACAACGATATCACTAAAAGAAAAAAGCCCTCTATTGTATTCAATAGAGGGCTTTTTTAGGATATTTTCTAATTACTTTGTTGGTTCTAAAATCAAGGTAACTTTATTAAAATCTGCAGCACTATTAATTACGGTTCTGTATTCTTCATATAACGCTACAGGAAGAATATTTTGATCATACATTTCATTTGCTGTAATAATAATCTTATTTCCTTCTTTTGTATAAGAAGAGATAAAATTCATAAGGTCTTTTCCATCTTTTTCATAACGATTATCAATATTAATATCATCTAAGTTATTAATGGTATATCCTTCAGGAATTGTAATTTCTATGGTACGTAAATACGTTTTTCTAAAAGTATTTTCAACAGGTAATTGACGCTTTTTTTCTTGATACATTTCTATTTGCGGCCCTATAAGTTCTCCTAATTTGAATAGGTATTTTGGTCCTGCTTTATCTGTAAAGGCGCTACTAGAAAGCGTGGCTTTGATACGTAATGGATTTATACCAAAATTTTCCGGAGCTTCATTAAAAATCTCTTTAGATTCTATCGTGAGTTCATCTCCCATTCTTTTGATAAACTCTTCGTAAAATTCTTCTTTATTCTCATCATTTACGAGATTCATAAATGGGTGAATAAATGAGGCATTATAACCACCTATAGCATGATCAAAATCAATGCTTACTTCTGTTAAGTCTTCTGGATCAAACGTAACTTTATAGGTCATCTCATCTACAGATGCTGCTGCATCCGGAGATTCTATATATTTTACTTTTCCTACTCCAGAACTCAGTTTTCCAAGTTTTACTTCTTTTACAAAAAGCCCATAGGTGTCTGTATATTCAAATGGAGGGAAACCATATCTATTTTCTTGTTTTCCTGGTGCTATGTATTGTTTTGTGGTTGGGAAATAGATTAAATAATCTTGAAGAAAGTTTAATGCTTCTATTTCAGGATCAAATTTCATTTCAGTTCTATCACACGTAAGAACAACTTCAAAAGGAATGCCTAATTCTTTTAATGAATTTGCAAATAAGCGTATGGCTCCAGTCTCATCAGCTGCTTTATTTTCTATCACAAAACCAATGTCAGAGAGTTGGTCACCTCCTGTATTTGTAATGTAAATAGAGTTTTTAATATGGTTTTCAAGTGTTCTTATTTTTGATTCATCATCTCCATTAGGATCAATGGCAGCTTCTTTAAGGAATTTTTTAACTTTAGAAAGATCACCTTTATCTAATTCGGCATTTACAAAGTTGTGTACGTTTTTAGCAATATCGCTGTAGGAACTAAAACCACTAGCACCTGTTGCTTTATTGCTATCTAATTTGTAAATAATAGCTTGCTTCATGGCTTCAACAGCCGAGAGATCTTCTGCCTCTAATTCTGGCAGGTCGTATTTTTGAATGATTAAATGTTGCTTCCCTTCAACTCCAGTATCTTCAGCCGCTTCTTGATCACTATTTATAGGATAGATTTTAAATACTAAATTTTCTGGAGAGTAGAGTTCAAACTTAGAATCTTTAATTTTATAGTTTTCTTGTAATCTAAGGTATTGACCTTTGTATTTTGCCACTTTTTTGATGATGTATAGATACTCTATAAACCCTCCTTTTTCTATACCTTCTAAAGCATAGTATTTGATAGTTCTATTCGTAGTTTCATCTGTAGCGGTAAAGATTTTAGAATCATCTAGCTCTTGCACAATTCCATTTGCCGAAACTACACGAGCTTGGCTTCGTAATAATTCAGAATCTGATCGATACGGAAGGTATATCCTATTAAATCTTTCAATTCTGTCATCAGAGTTTAGCCATAATACTTTGTGAATGATATTATATTGGTAGAACTCATTTTCATTTTCAAATCCATATTCTACAATTCTATAATCTTTCAGACCTACCATATCCAGATCTTTATCTTCTTCTGCTATAGTATACGTTGGATTTTGATCCCAGCTATACGATGTATGCACTAAATCTTGTGCAACAGATAGCATGGATGATATAAGGGCAATTACTACTAAAATGTACTTTTTCATTTATTTTTTATTTTATTGATCACAAACAAATTAAATTTATTTATGCTCATTTCACATGGTGTTTATTTAAGAACCACAACTTCTTTAAACGCTTTATTTATTTTCTTAAGTGATTTTCTAAAAGCGTCATGTGTTTCTTTTTCAAGGATGAGTTTTTTTGTTTTATATGCGTGTGTGTAAATGATTTTAGATCCTTCTTTTTTGTATGAAATAGAGGCACTCATAAAGTCATTATCTACGGCAACATCTTCTGGAAGATACGTTACTTCTTTCCCTTCAGGGATTTCAAAAACAACCGTAATACTATCTTCAGATCTGTATTTAAATTCAATATTGGTTTTTCTGTCTTCTTTTATCTTATATGCATTTATAGAAGTCTTGTAAAGATTAAGATTTATGAAAATCTCATCATTTAAAGATTGCGCATAATCTTTAATTGTGAAATTATAGTCTACTTCAAAGGGTTTTTCATAACTGTATTTATTTTTTTCTTCAAAGCTTTCTACGAGAAATCGATTACTTCCTTTGCGTAAAAAACTATTGTAGTATTCCAACAGTTTTTCTTGGGTATCTCTATTCTCTATATAATTAAAGGTATTAGATTTTTGATATCCAGTAAGTGTTAATGTTCCATTTCCTTTAATAGAATTGTTATCTAATTTTATATTGACTACATCACTATAAATATTTTGATCTGCTGGTACTACAGGGACTTTTACAATTTTATAATCACCTTCACCATTTTCTATAAGCGCTTCTTTTCCTTGTATAAATGATGAGGGAATTTCTAAGGGAAGATATCTTCCTGTGGCATCTAGAAAATACGTTTTCCCTTCACTTTCATAGGTTAGGATCATGTGATTATCTGCAGCAGGTGTTGGTACATCTTCATAGCTATATGGGATGCTTCTTGTGCCTAACCAAGTGAGGCTTCCTTTAATTTTCGCAATTTTAAACATCTCCTTAAGAATACTAGAGTTGTCTTTACAATCTCCAAATTTCTTTTGGAAAACAGCATTAGCATCTCTAGGAATAAACCCTCCTAATGCATATTCAAAATCAATGTATTTTATATTTTCCTGTACCCAATAATAAATTGCTTTTACTTTATCTATCTCTGAGGTTTTAGAAGCTATAAGGTCATTTGTAATTGTCACTAACTCATCATCCAGCTCTTCTTGGTTAATGTCTTTTACAAGAGAGTAATACCAATTATAAAGGTCTTTAACTCCATTTAAAACAGGGATTTCTTCATTTTTCTTTTCGTAAGAAGAAATGATAGGAATGATATGTGGCAATATCGTTTTAGGACTTGGGCCATTACTTTCTAGGTCATATGCTTCTTGATTTTCAATTTCCCAAGTATATATTTTTCTGCCTCTTTTTTCGCTTTCGCGAAAGCGTACATCCACCCCTTCCATATTAAATTTTTGAAAGCGTAAGTTGATGTCCTTATCTACCACTATCTCAACTTTTTGTTTAATAAGTGGGTATACGTTTCCAAAATAAACAGGAGATAAGAATCTAGGATTGGTAATAGAAGTTGTATAGTTTAATTTTTTTATGGCTCCTTGCTGAAGTTTAGGATATAAGAAATTTACAGACTTCGTGTCGTCATAAAATGACTCACTTAGTTCATCTTTACGCACAAAATCGGTTACTTCATATTCACGATATTTTTTACCGTCATATACTAAAGAAGCTGCTTCTATTTTATCTAAAAGGAAAAAAGAAGAATACTCTACAGATTCTTCTGTTGCAAATTGTGCCGTTTCATTAAGTAAAAGGTCTTCCTCTTCTATAGTTTGTGATATTTTTATTTCATCATCATCTAAAGAAATGTCAATAAGTCGTTGCGAGGTGAGTCTAGCTAGATACTCATCAGGATATGCATTTTTATATTTTATAAATTCTGGTGACTCTTGAGCATTACCTATCGCAGTAATGCTTAGTATACACAAGAGTACTAGGATACTAGTATATCTCATATTAATAAGTTTGTGATGAAACGATTTCTTCATTGAAATAGTGTTCTGTCTTTGTTTTCTTTCCTTGCTCATTATAGTAGTGCGTATCTCCAGAACGTTCATCATTTCTGTAGTTACCTTCTTCTTTAATGTTTCCGTTAGGGTGATATTTTTTTTCTATGCCCTGTTTATATCCATGACTATATTGAGTCTCTGATTTTAATGTTCCATCAGGATAATAGGTATAAGCAGTGCCATTATATTCATCGTCTACATTTGTATGTTTACGTTCTGGATTTCCGTTTTCATAGTAAGCTATATATTCTCCTTGTAAATATCCTTTATCATACGTCATATCTCTAGCTACTTTTCCATTAGGATAATAGGATATTACTTTTCCAGTACCATTAGGTAAGGATATCATAGGGAGTTCTTTTCCTTCTTTATCAAGGTAACTATACCCAATTAATTTTCCTTTATCATAAAACCTGATAAGTTGCAGTGTCCCTTTTTCTTTTCCATAAAATTTGCGAGCTCCATGGATTTCATTATCTATATATGGAACTTCACCTACTTTAATACCTGCTTCATTGAACTCTTCAGAAACTCCTACTAATTCTCCATTTTGATACGAATAGATGTCTTCTACCTGTCCGTTTTCGAAATACGTTTTATAATAACCGTGTAGGTTTCCTAGATCATAATTTCTCTCAGATTTTATAGTGCCATCTGGGTAATATATTTTAATAGTGCCTTGCAGTTCATCGTTTACATACATGGCTTCTGCGTATAGCTTGCCATAAAAGTCATAAGAGGTGTACTTACCGTGTAATACCCCATTGCTATATGCATTTTTGGATTGAACATCACCAGATTCATAATAATACACAATCTCATTGAGCGAAGGATCAAAGCGATCTATTTTTTGTAATACCTTTCCGTCTTGACCGTAATACGTTTCGGTAAGCAAAGTGTCAAATTTGTAGGTGTTTTTACTTTCTAATTGACCATTAGGAGCATAATATTTTTGAGTACCGTTATAATCACCTTTGTGATAATAGGTTTCCGATTTTAATGTTCCATCAGGATAATAAGAAATCCAAAAACCATCTTTTAAACCGTCTTCATTATAATACCCTTGTGCTCTTATTTGACCAAAAGAATAGTAAGAGGCCCCATAACCAGTAACCGTGTCATCTGTATAGGTGTTGAGATCTTTGATGTTTCCATTTGGATAAAACACTTTAGATTCTCCTTGTGCTAAATTTTCGGTATACGAAGTTTGATCTGTTATAGACCCATACCTGTCATAATAAGACCAAAGTCCCATTTTACCTCCTTTCACATCGTATAATCCTTCTGTAATAAGTGTGCCGTCTGCCATAAAACCTTTATAGTTTAGATCGCCGCTTTTCTTTTTCTGAGATTCAATGATTGTGCCATCTTTAGCATAATAGGTGTATTCTTTGATTAATCCGTTACGATATAAGAAGCTACTTTCTAATTTTCCTTCTCTATCGTAGGATAAGAATGGACCGTTTAATTTTCCATTTGTATACGCCACTTCTTCGCTTAAAACTTCATTTGTGAAGTAACTTTTCCAATCCCCTTGATTAATTCCTTTTTCATATGTTCCAGTTGATTTTAATTTCCCAGAAGGGTGATATGTTTTATAAGGGCCTTCATACTCTCCATCTTTGAACGTGGCTTCTGATGCTAGTTTTCCATTAGGGTGGTATACTTTTTCAACTCCTTGTTTTATGCCATTTTTAAATGTCATTTCTTGTGCAAGAACTCCATTAGCATAATATTCTTTGAAGTCGCCGTCATAATCTCCATTTTTCATAGCGTATTCATATTTTACTAAACTTTGATCTGCTTCAAAGAAATGCTGTCTTATGCCATTCATTTCTCCATTTTTGTAGGTACGTTTTTCTAATGGACCACCATGTGAGGTGTAAGAAGTATAGGTGCCATCTAGTTTTCCATCTTTAAAAGTTACTGTAAGGCTTTGATTACCATTGTCGTGATAAAAATTATAGAGCCCTTGTTCAAGTCCTTTTTTATACCCCCCTTTTTCTTTTAACTTTCCATTTTCGTGATACCATTCCCATGCTCCGTCACGCTCTCCATCAGTAAATTGTCCTCTAGCGATAATTCTTCCTGAACTGTCATAGTATACCCACTTTCCTATAGGGGTGTCTCCATCTACTGCGGCGCCTTCACCATTTAGAATACCATCTACATAATTAAAATTGATAGCTTCTTTTTTACCGTTTACTTCTTTTATATTATTCTCGCTAACAAGATCTACCCATTTTTGATATGCAATTGGAAGAAAGTCTTTGATATCGTCTGTTTTTTTTGCGATAATTTTTTTATAATCTTCATTTTGAATAGGATATGCGGTCGTGTATGACAAGGCATCAAAATGATCATTTTCATTAATCCAATTAAAAAAAGGAATGATTTTTTGGCTCCATAATACAGATGATCCTTCAAAAGGTTCTTCTTTTAATTGTGCAAGTAAAGCATGTGTTTGTCTTGCAAAGCCAATATTGATGGCATTAGGAATTTTATAATCTTTCTGAAGCGCTAATTCACTTTCTATAATAAGATTTAGTGTTTCAAATTGATCATCATCTGGTGTGATTGCAAATGGCTTGTCTTCGGCTTTTGCAGAACCACTTACCATTTCGTTAGCTACTTTTAAAACAGCAAAAGAGTTTTCTTCATCAGGAGCAAATAGAAGATATAGATTATATAACAGAAGTGCTTGTGCTTTCTTATTTTGCCTTCTATACATATTTCCAAGATTAAGCATGGTGTTTTCGTATAGTGGACTCGACTCCATCGTAAGCATTAAGTTATTAAATGCTTCTTGAGGTTCTTCTAGCTTTTGATTTATAATAGAAAGATTATTACGTAATTCATAATTTCTAGGAAACTCTTCAAGCCCTTTTAGGTATACTTCTTTAGCAAGGTCATAAGATTCTAGATTTTCATAACAAATGCCTTTATTTATATAGAAACCTAACCTAGTATTTGGATACCCTTCCAGTTGTAATCCTTTATCTATAGTAGTAATAGCATCTTTATATTTTTCTTGCGCAATTTGATAATACGATATCGTGACAAAAAAATCATTATACAATGAATCGTTAGGACTTATTTTTTGTAAAGCAGCGATAGCATCATCAACTTTTTCTTGGTCGATTAACTCGGAAGCTTTTTTAAGGATTTCAGTGCTACTTTCGTAAGAAATTTTTTCTTGAGCAGTTACTGATAGAAAAATGAAAAGGGAGCATACAAAGGAAATATAGTTTTTGACCATTTTAAAAAAGTTGATAGAACGCTCAAAATACTAAAAAAACCTAATTCGCTATGAATAAATAACATCATTTTAATATTAGATGATATTTCTAGGATTATCTAGGGGTATTAATTAATCTATAAATCAAAATAGCAGTACGTTGCGTGAGCATTTCGATAGTATTGAGATTTACAGTTTCAGAAGGTGTATGCGCTCCTGTCCCCATAGTTCCTAAACCATCAAGACATGCAACATATGCAGCTACAAAAGACACATCTGCGGCTCCTCTTTTACCGGGATCATATCCTTCTACTTTTGGTTGTCCTAAATCTTGACTTACTTGACTTAAAACTTCTAATAATTCATAATTTTCTGGAGTAGGTCTCATAGCAGGATAACTATCTTGAAACTCAACCTTTGCACTAGTGTGCGGAAGGTTATTAGCAACAACTTCTCTCATTTTAGCACGCGCTCGTTCTTTTTGTTCTTCTGAAATAAATCGTAAACCTCCTTGAGCATAAGCTGTTTGTGCAACAACATTGCCTTTTCCAAAAATAGCGCCCTTACTTTCTTGAGCTTTTAAGTCCATACTTGTGCCTCCTAGCATCATCCCAGGATTAAAGGTTAACAGTTCTTCTCCTTTTACATCTGTGTAGAACTGGTGTAAAATACGTGCAAGCTCAAAATTTGCCCCTGCACCAGTATACTCACTAAAAATACCTGAAGAATGGGCTCGTTTTCCGGTTACTGTTACGTTCCAATTTGAAGATCCTCTCCGAGCTACTGTAGCATTATCAAATCCGGTTGAGGTTTCAAACCCTAACGCGATATCACTTTGTTTTGCCGCGTCTATTAATGGTTTCCTACTAATGCTTAATGGTTTTCCGGTGCTTTCTTCATCTCCTGTGAAAGCAATTGTTATTTGCGAATCTTTTAATAACCCAGACTCATACAATGCTTTTAAAGCATACAATACAACAACATTTCCTCCTTTCATATCGTTGGCACCTGGACCTTTTGCAATAGAATCATTGACCATTTCAAATTGTTGAAACTCGCTATCTTTTTCAAATACCGTATCTAAGTGCCCTATCAATAATAAACGTTTTCCTTTGTTTCCTTTTGTTGTAGCAAACAGGTGTCCAGCACGATTCATCTCTGGAGGCATTTCAATCCATTGTGTATCAAATCCAATATTTTGAAATGCTTTTGTAAATACATCTCCTACTTCTTTTACCCCTTCTAGATGTAGTGTGCCGCTATTAATATTTACAACTTCTTCTAAAAACTGGATGGCTTCCGGGTTGTTTTTAGATACTTGAGCAATGAGTTGCTGCTCTGGTTTTGAGAGTTGTTGCGCTTTCGCGAAAGCGGACTGAAAAAGAATCCCAATAATGACTAAAGGAATAGTGAAACGAGATAAAAACATAATAATAAAGTATTGATCGTATCACAAGGTACGGAATCCTTAAAAAGTATCGTAGCGGTTATTTTTAAGAATTTGAATACTTTTTGTTTTAAAATAAATATAAAATACCTGATTTATAGCAGATAACAATTTATATTGAATATATTTATAGATAGAAAAAAGGTGCCACTATGAAAAAGTTAATACATTTAAATGGAGCAGAAGCGCTTACCTCAAAGCAACAAAAGAAAATAACAGCGGGATTACGTTTTCCAAATGGAGATCAACTTTGCTGTGGTTGTGTGTTGCAAAATAAACAGGGTTCTTTAGAGATTTTAAAATTAGCGTGCCATCGTGATTGTCCTGGAGAATCTAAAATGGTATCAGATATAGATTGTTGATTTTAGACGTTTTTAAAGAATTTTAATTTATAGTAATAACTTTAGATTCACATTCTTTAATATGAAAGGAGCCTAATTTATTATTATTACTAACACCATATTTATCTTTTGAAACACGATAATGAAACCCTTTTAAAGGAAGGTTTTTAAAACACCCATATTCCCCTATATTAACAGAAATCGTGCTTATAATAGTTGGTAATGTACCCTGATCAATAATTTCTATATAGTAGAAGTTTTTTGTGTTATTTTGAAAACAAACATCCCCCACGTTTTCTTTATCACAATTAGGATTTTCACTTTTATTTTTTTCAATTTCTTTTTTCTTTTCTTCCCATCCTTCTAAATTTAAATATTGCGCCATGTCATATGTGATAGGTAGTTTTTGAGAACCAGTAGCTATTATTTTTCCAGTTTGAGTGTCTGTAACTTTTATTTTAAGGCGAATAATACTATTAAAAACATATACCTTACCTGTAACATAAGCATCGGCTGCAATGAGCATACCAAACTGTTTTTCTGTAGTAGGGTCAATAAGCCCCTCTGATTTTAATTGATGTTCTTGAAAATACTCTTCAAAAGTAGCTCTATCCATCACCTCATAGGAAATTGCTTTTTGAGGTAACCCTTCCCAAAACTCGTCTGTAATATACTCAGCAAGTCCTTCTTCATTATTTTTTAAAAATTTAAAAGGATATATCGCTACTTGAATGTTTTTCTTTTTGTTGAGTTGTTGCGCAATAGTTGCAACTGCTTTTCCAACTTCTGTATCAAAATCTTGAGCTTTTGTAGTATATGAAAAATGATAGAATATGATTGTTGTTAGAAGTAGTATATTTTTCATAGTGTTATTTTTTTTAGTGCGTTTTGTTGAGCTTCTTGTTTTGTAAATCCAGACCCTGTGATTGTTTTTGAATAAGATTTATCAAGTTCAGGATTTCCTTGAGTATCAAATATTTCATAGGTTAATTGTATGTCACAAGCAAATCGTTTTGGTTTCACACCAGATTCTCTATAGGTGTAACTTACAGTACCTACACATAAATAATCTATGTGTTTTTTCATGTCACTTTTATACATAGAAAGATCTCCTTGCTGAAGGTGTTCCTTTATTTGCGGATTGAGTTTTTTTGAAGCAATTAAATATGGAGTACTTCTATAATTTGAAAAAAGTGTTTTTTGTAACCGTTTTGCAATTTCAAGATCTAAAGTATCATTACGAAAAATAAACAAGGCAAGTTCTTCCTTTTCTGGAGTATTTAAAAAAGAAGTATTAAAAGGAGATTTTAATACATATTTGTTAATGATATGTTGTGAGATAGGTTTCACATCTTTTTTAAAAATAGGATGAAAACCATTTGCAGTAAAATAATCAATCTTGCCATTAGGTTTTTTATAATACCATATACGGGGCGATCCATTTTGATAAAAAAATTGAGTGTTTATATTCACCTCTATTTTTTGGAAGTTATCGATCAGTTTTTTATCATATTCTTGTAACCTAGCTAATGATTCCAATGGGCAGGGAGTAACCTCTTCATAATGATCTTCATTCCATACCATACAGCGTTGTTCTTCTGACGGAAGTGATGTAATAAGTTGAATATTATCTTTTAGAAAATAGCCAGTTATAGTTACTATTAGAATAAGAATAGTTGTGATTGTTAGTAATAATTTCCAAAGTTGTGGAGGGTTTACTTGAGGTGAGTTTTCAAAATCTTGATCTTCATTTTTATTATGAGATAAGCCATTGTCAAGATCATTAGGTATTGGTTTAGGGTCTTCTATTGAATTAGGGGTATTAGATTTTTCAAGAATAGATTCTTTAGAATTAGAACTATTAGGAAGGTTATTCTTTTTTGCAGGGTAATACATAGTATTATAAGAAAAGTAAATGGTATAAGATCTAGGCTTAAAATCGATCAGCCAACTGACCATTTCTACACAGATATTATCAGGGTCTTTAGTCTTCCCTTTTAAGAAATTATCAATAGGCCGAAACTTATTGAGATGAAAATTCTCAATTTTTTGTTGTTGATCTTCTCCTTCTCTGAAATCAAAAAACCTTCTTAGTATTTCTTTATCGGTTTTTTCATTTCTCTTTTCAAATAAAAAAATACAAGCTTCCCTGATACGTTTTCTTGTAGGGTCTATCAAATAACTACGCACTTCACCACCTTTTTCTTCCTGATATTTTTCAAGAATTTCTTTTTTATACGTTTGAAATGTTTTTCTTTCCATGGTTGGTGGAAATTATTTTCATACTCAGGAGTATATGAATTATATATATGTTGCCTGAATATTGATTAGTGATAGGGCTAACATACTAATTGTATCAAATTACTTCTTACGGAAACCCGTAAATCATATGCTTCTATAGAGAATTTGAAAATCTTATCGACTTTATTTTATCTGTTTTTTGAGGAATTACAATGAATTTTAAGGAATCTTTAGGATTTTAAGGAATCTTCGGAATCCCTTATAAACAAGGGGTTTAAGTGGTTATATATTTGACCCAAGAAATAGTTGCTGTTGTGTTTAGCTAACACACTAATTGTACAAAACTACTTCTTAGTAAAATCTATAAAACAGTTTGCCAATGTGCGATCGGAAAGTTACCAGCGGTAACTGTGATATGGATTTCAACTTTCCAAAAATCAAGGAGAACTCACCCATGAGTAACGGGATCTTAAAAACCCGTACAGTATATCTGAGATCGTCTCAGACAGGCACTCCTTTTTCAACATTTTAAATTTTTTTAAATCATGAAAAAGTTATTTTTAATAGCCACAATTTTTGGTAGTATGTTTTTTACTTCGTGTAACCCTGACGATTCAACACTAGATGAATTTCAAAACCCTCAAGCATGTTGTGGGGAAGACGGAACTATTCTGCCACCACCACCGCCACCACCAACAGGAAGTGGAAATAACGGCGGATAATTGTTAACTAAATAATAGTTAGTACTTTAGGGGGATGAAATGTTTAAAAACACCATCCCTCTTTTTTTTATTTCTTTTCTGCGTCAAAAGTGGAAACCTTATAGCACAACAAACTATAGATAGAGATAGTATAGCATATTGGTCGGAATTAATCTCATCACCTAAAGGAGAAGAAGATTTAATAGGAAGTTATTTATTTTTTGATCAAGCCAGAGAGTTAAGTACAGAACAAAACGATACTACTGGTACTATTTATAATCTAAGCATGCTTTCTGTAGTTGAGTTTGAATTAGGCGCTTACAATGAAAGTGAAAACAGTGCTATTTCTGCACTAAAATTGGTTGATGAAAAAAAAATTGATGAATGGAGTCTAGGAGTCATTATTAGCTTATATAATAGTTTAGGAAAAGCTCATAAAGAGCTTAATGATTATGAAAATGCGATTGAATCATATGATAATGTGTTAAGATTATCTAATAACTTAGATGACTGTATCAAAGCTTATAATAATAAAGCCAATGTTTATATAAATGAGGCAAGGCTACAACAAGCATTAACGGAACTCTCGTATGCAAATGATTTAACCTATTTAAATAAAGACAAAAAAGAAAATGCAAGAGTATTGGCAAATTTAGGATTTGTTCAATCTAAGTTAGAAAACCCTAATGGGATTGTAAATATGCTACAAGCCCTAACTATAAGAACCAATGAAAATGACCTTACTGGAATGTTTTCGAGTTCTAAACAACTTTCAGAATACTATCGGTTTAGGAATTTAGATTCTGCTCTAATCTATAGTAATAAAGTTCTTGAATTATCTAAGAAAATTAATACCCCGACATATAAAAAAGAAGCATTATCTAATCTATTAAAGTTTGAAGAAAATCCTTACTATTCAGCATATCTAGATATAGAGACTAGTTTGAGAGAAAAGGAATTGGCAAGGGATGTTAAATTTTCACATGCAAAATATGATATCCAAAAAGAGCGTCAAAAGGCTTTAACTCAGAAATTACAAGCAGAAGCAAAAAACAAACGTCAGAAGCTGCTATTTGTAGGTGGTGGTATTATATTATTGATCATAGGAATCTTTCTATACCTATATCTACGATCTAAACACAAAAAAGAAAAAGTAAAAGTTGCCATACGAGAAACCTATCAAACGGAACGTCGCTTATCAAAAAAAGTACATGATGAGTTGGCAAACGATATGTCTGATATATTAAACTTTATAGGTCGTCAAGCTGAGATTCCAAATAGTGTTAAAAAACCGCTTGAGAATAAAATGGATAATATATATGATCGTACAAGAGACATCTCTGCGGAGATCGGAAGTTTTGATACTACAAACTTTACAGAGAGCCTTAATTTTTTGATTATGCAACACCGTACAAAAGGGGTAAAGGTGTTAACCAATGTAAATGCAGGTATCAATTGGGATGACCTGCCAAATTATAAAAAGACCAATGTCTACCGTTGTATACAAGAGTTGTTTGTAAACATGAAAAAGCATAGTGAATCTACTGAGGTTAGGATCATGTTTAAAAGAGAGCGAAATAAATATCAAATACAATATACAGATAATGGAAAAGGGGTCGTTTTAGACAATTTGAGAAAGAGCGGTTTAAATAATATGGAAACCCGTATGCATGACATAGGGGGAAGTATTACTTTTAACTCATCAATAAATCAGGGCTTTAGAGCCTATTTATATTTTACGAATTAATTAATTTTCCTCAAATATGTTTACTAAAATAATCATTGCAGAAGATCACGATACAAATCATTTTGGAATTGAAGATGCGCTAAGCACATACAATCCTATTATTGAAAAAGTTAAATATTGTGATGATGCTTTATTGAAGATACGAGTATCTGCAGATAATGGACACCCTTATGATCTCTTAATAACAGATCTCAATTTTGAAGAAGATCATAGACAACGTACTATCGTTAAGGGAGAAGGATTAATTCTCGAAGCTAGAGAACTCTTGCCAAACTTAAAAGTTATTGTATATTCTGTAGAAAAGAGAATAGCTCGTATTCAAAAGTTGTATGAAAACTATCATATTGATGCTTTTGTAGAAAAAGGGCGTGATGCTTCCCTCCATATTAGAAAAGCGATTGAAACCATTATACAAGGACATTCTTATTGTACCCCAAAAACAAGTCAGTTATTACGAAGTACTGATGAGATTAACGAATTAGAAGAAAAAGATATCTTATTATTAGAGTTGTTGTCTAGAGGTGTCAAACAAAAGTATATAGCGCAACAATTAAATTGTAGTATTAGTAGTGTTGAAAAGCAACTCAATAAGCTCAAAGTCCTTTTTAATGCTAGTAATCCGGTGCACCTTATTTCCATTGCTAAAGACTGGGGTGTTATTTGATTTTTTATGTTTTTTTATAAAGAATTTTTAATTAATCCTATATACGCTTTCGCGAAAGCATATATATAAGGACGCTTTGATTAAATAGTATATTTAAAATAAATTTTGATAAAAAGGATAACCATAAGGAATTGTTTATAGGTAGATCTAGTTTTGTAATTATTAATATTTAAAACTTATTTATGGGATATCCAAAATTTACAATTAATACTAGTACCGACAGTCAGTATTATTTTAATCTTCATGCTAGCAATAAAGAAATAATTGCAACTAGTGAAATGTATACTACTAAGCAAAATTGTGAGAAAGGTATTGCTTCTGTTAAAACAAATGCTCCTATTGCTGGAGTAGAAGATTTGACTTAGAAATCTATCTTACCTAATATATTTAAACCCTTACGGATTTCCGTAAGGGTTTGTTGTTTAGCTAGTTTAGCTTTGGAGGTATACTAAAAACTCAAGAGATTATGGCAAAGCAACCACAAAGACCTCCTAATTGGCCAAGTAAAAAACCAGGGAATCCTTCAGGGCCCAGAAGAGATAATAATCCTACTAGACAACCCTCTAGACCAACTCCATCTAAACCTTCTAAATAATAAACAAATGGCAAAATATTATGTAAATAATAATGCACAATCTAATGGGGATCATGAGGTGCATAAAGATGGGTGTATATACTTACCGTTTGTAAAGAGTAAAAAATATCTAGGTGATTACTTGAGTTGTCAATCGGCAGTAATAGAGGCAAAGAAAACGTATTCAAAATCAAATGGATGCTATACATGCTCTAATGCCTGTCACACCACTTAAACTTTTTATTATGAGCGCTTTCATTTTAATTGTATTCGTGATAACATTTATATCCTGTAATAATCGTTCATCGATTAAAAAAAACAGCTTAAAATTAGAATTAAATAAAGGGATTATTGTTGTAGAACTTGAATTGCTAGGATTGGAATATGTATCCTCAAAAGGTAAAGAAACAACAGTAACCAGGCACTTCAATGCTATATTTTCTGAAGCACTAGATAAACTATAAATACTATGGACATACATAACGCACTTAAAGCACTAGCAGATAAGATTAATCCACTTAAAAGTCATATTACAAATGAGGAATCTACAAAGCATGCTTTTGTGTTACCATTTATCAATCTTTTGGGATACGATACTTTTAATCCAACAGAAGTAGTTCCTGAATTTACAGCAGATATTGGGCTTAAAAAAGGTGAAAAAGTAGATTATGCAATCATTCAAAATGAACAACCTATACTTATCATAGAATGTAAATATTGGAACACAAATTTAGATATACATAACTCACAATTGTTCCGTTATTTTCACACTACAAAAACACGCTTTGCTCTTTTGACAAATGGTATAGAATATCGTTTTTATACAGACTTAGAGGAAGCTAATAAAATGGATGAAAAACCTTTTTTAGAATTTGACATCACCTTATTAAAAGAAAATACCATTCACGAAATTGCTAAGTTTCATAAGTCAAATTTTGATATAGAAAAAATTGTAGATAATGCGAGCTCATTAAAATATACAAAAGAAATCAAGAAAGTTCTTAATGAAGAGTTGATCTCTCCTTCGTATGATATGGTTAAACTTCTTACAGGGCAAGTGTATTCAGGTAGATTTACAGAACGAGTTCACGAAGAATTTTCAAAACTAGTCCACAAAGCATTAAATCAAACTATTAGTGATCGTGTAAATGACAGATTGAATACAGCACTTACTAAAGAACACGAAAAGCAACAAGAAGAACATCCAATTATAGAAGAGAAAGAATCAAAAGTCATTACTACCGAAGAAGAGCAAGATGCTTATAGGATTGTAGTAGCTATTTTAAGACGTGACATTCCTGTAGATCGTATCGTTGCAAGAGATACACAATCTTATTTTGGAATTCTACTTGATGATAATAATCGTAAGCCATTATGTAGATTATATTTTAATGGAAAGAAAAAACAGATAGGGATTTTTAAAAAGGAGAAAAAAGAGCAAAAAGAACATATAACCACTATTGAAGATATTTATCAATTTGAGAAGGAGTTATTAGCAACGATTAAGTTATATGATAATGACTAAAATTATTTGGATTTATCTACTATTATGTTCAAAATTACTTTTTTCACAATATGTAGAACGTATTCAAGAGCCTGTTGAAGTGGTCTCTAGCAGAAGCATTTATCTCCAATCTGGAATTGTTTCTAGCATAGAAGGATCATCTCGATCATTTGTAGAAGTAAATCTCCCGCCCAATACAGTTAGATGGTATTACAGTTTTACAACTTCAATATATAAGAAAAAGTTGGCGAGGATTAATTTAATGTCTCAACTAGTTGGCTTGTATACAAACAATGATGGATTAAAAGGAAATTTGCAATCTAAAATTGAAATTCCAGAGGGGAGTTGTGGTATTGATATTTATGTGTTGGATGATAAAAATGTTACTCCTTTTGTAAAAAAAAGAAATTATAATCATCATATAGAAGGGACTGTAAAGAACACAGAACAGGCAGTTGTAGTGATGGATGATATTAAAGATGAGGTATTATACCTTGGGTTAAAAAACCCAGCAAGATTTATAGGGGTGCATATTAATATTGAAGTAGTTGCCATTGTAGAAACGATCATTGAACAGGAGAAATCAGCTGCGGTATTAAAAGCTGAGTTATTAGGCTATGCCGCAAAAGATGAGTATGAAAATGGAAACTACACCATGAGTATTGCCTATTGTGAGAAAGTAAATCGTATTACAAAATTAGGATGGGTTACTTCAATAAAAGGATTATCACAATTACAACTATATGATACAGATAAGGCGCTTTCAACATTTTTTGATGCTATATTATTGATTAAAGAACAATCAAATGCAGAAAATGTATTCTCAAATCTAATTATTGAGCTTAAAAAGATAAGAAAAGAACAACCTTCAATAGCTGAAGTTGATAAAATTATAAAAATGGTAGAAATGCAGATAAAATGATTTAATATGAAAAATATAGTCATCGTTCTAATCCTTTTTTTAACACAGAGTATCTCTGCTCAAGGTCTAGAAATTAAACGCGAAGTACGACAACTTATACAACCCAGAAGTATGTATTTAAATGGCGGTCTTAATGCATCTGTAGGAGGAACTTCAAGAACGTACATTAAAGTAGATTTACCTCCCAATACAGTTGCTTGGTATTATAGCTTCTCTACTTCCAAACAACAATCGGAAAGTAAAAATCTGAATTTAACTTCACAGTTATCTTCATTACTTCAAACGTCAAAAGAGGCTATTCCAAATAGGTTATCAAACATCTATGTGCCTAAAGGTTCTTGTGCTATTGATGTTTATGTATGTGATTCTAAAAATATAAATCTTTTTCAACGTAAGGTAGATAATAATGGCGGTTCTTTTTATTCAATTTCTGAGGGAAATGTTAAGAATACATTACAAGGAGCCATACGAGTAGATGATGTTACTAATGGCAGTTGGTATTTAGGCATTAAAAATCCAAATCGATGGACAGGAGCAAATATCACTATTGAAGTGGCTGCCATTATTGAGTCAAGACCAGATATAGTAGGAACCGTTCTCACAGCTTTACTTACAAATAAGAGGGAACCTGCACCTCCAAAATCTGAGGCACAGCGAAAAGCAGAATCTTATGGAACCTTAGGATGGGGATACTATGAGAAAAATAATATAGATAAAGCAATGGAGTATTGTGATAAATCCCTTTCTGTGTATGAATTAGGCTGGGTAAAAGCAAATAAAGGACTTATACTCTTAATTTCTGGTGAAAGCGATAAGGCAATTGAAACTTATATACAGGCAATAGAACTGGTTAAAAATCAATGGAAAGCTAATGCGGTATTTTCAGAAATGATTCGAGATCTCAAGAAAGTAAAGAAAAAACGACCTGATATTTTAGAGACAGCAGAAATTATTCAAATGATACGATCACAGCGTAAAAATTAAGAGATGTTAAAGAATCTAGTACTCATAGGATTTTCGTTTATAGCGGGCTGTTTTGTTTCTATGTATTTCCTGACATCTTTTGAAGTAGATATTTATAAAAAAGATGCAAGACTAGATGTTTCAAATAAACATTCATATGAGTATTTACAAAGTAATTTTACTACTAGTAAAGAGGTTTATATCTGTAAAGGGCCTAGAAGTAAGCGATATCATTACAAAAAATCTTGTAGAGGATTAAAGCCATGCTCTACAGATATTTTTGAAGTTTCTATGTCTAAAGCAAAAGAACTAGGTAGGACTTTATGTGGATGGGAGGACTAGTATTTATGGAGCTTTCTTAAAAATGGGATTCTTTTTATAGCTCCTTAATTTAAAATACTTTTTGTATTTACGGAAACCCGTAACGTGTTGATTGTTAATGTTTTTAGATTTGGTAAAACATTAAAATCAACATATAATTATGGAATATAAAGTAGTACCTCTATTTAGATCTGCATCGCCAGATAAAGAATTGCAAACCATTATTAATCAAAATGTAATAGATGGATGGGAGTATAAAAATCATCAGTACAGCGATAAGCTTACGCCAGGAAAAGAAGGCTGTTTTGGTATTGGTGCTACGCCAGATACGGTGACACATGTAGGTCTCGTTGTTTTTGAAAAAAAATGAGACACTTATTGCTCATAATAATTCGTTTGTACTGGAAATTAATTCCAGCTTCAAGAAGGAAGCGATGTCTTTTTAAAGAGAGTTGCTCTCATTATGTATATAATATCACAAAAACAAAGGGATTACTTGCTGGCATAAGAGCATTCCTGTATCGCTACAAACATTGTAGATCTGGCTATACAATAGTAGAAGTGCCTTCTCAAAAAATATTAGTGTCTTCAAATAATATTGTATTTCAAGAAGAAGAGATTCATCCACGCTTATTAAATAACCATGAACCATTATAAAATGAACCGCTATAAGTATAATTACACATCTATTGTTTTTTTATTCTTTTTTGTGATTACTGCTTGTAGTGATCCTCAAATGTATGTACTTGAAAGATCACAAAGTAATAGTAGCATAGATACTCTTCAAGTAGAAAACATCAATTTCTATTTAGAAACCTCAATGAGCATGAAGGGGTATGTTAACTCTAATGTTTCAGGTAATTATACCTTAAAAGATATTGTTCCTTTTTTGATTACAGATTTAGAAAGAGATTATGAAATCCCTACAACACTCCACACGATCTCAGATGTATCTCGTAAATACAAACAATCTAAAACGGTATTTTTTGATCAACTTAGAGGAGGATCATTACTTAATGGTAGGTCGTCAAAGTTACAACGTGTTTTTAGTGATGTAATATCCTCTACAAAAGCTACAGATATTAGCATTCTTGTATCAGACTGTATTGTAGATCTTGGAAAGACAGATACAATGGCAGAGGGTTCTTTAGTAACTAGTGAAATATATCAACAGTTAGTATATAATGAAAGCATGGGTGTTGCTGTTTTTAAATATACGAGTGATTTCAATGGAGATTATTATTATGATAGAAAGAACACTGGAGGTAATGTTATTTCAAACAGACCCTATCAAGGGGAAATTTTAAAGAATCGTCCTTTTTACATTTGGGTGTTTGGAGATAAAAATCGAGTCAGTGATTTAGTGTCAAAAGGAATTATTAAAGGGTATGCAGAAGCGCATACTTATAATTTAACTCCTAAAGAAGTAGATTTTGCCTTATTAGATCATCCTAAAACAGGGAAAATCGCTATTAATTCAGAAAAAGGAACCCTTATTATTAAAGAAATAGATGTAAGGCGTCCAGCACAATTTACCATAGGACTTCGTCTTCACAAACAAGAAAACCCATTAAATCAAATCATAATTTCTCCTACTAACTATTTGGTAAGCCCTGACTATATTCAAAATACAATAGATATACAAATTAAGGATGCAACAATGCTACTTTCTGAAAATATTCCAAATAAATCACAGATTAATCAAGAGGGATATACTCATTTTATTCAACCTACATTATCAGATTTTGATCCCACTACTACCGAAATTAAAATAAGTGTTCATAATAGAATACCTACTTGGATAGAAGATACCAATCTTGATGATGATCTAGGTGTTTCAACTAAGATATTAGAACACAAGACGTTTGCTTTTAAATTTATTTTAGACGCTTTCGCGAAAGCGTATACAGAAAAAAAACCACTACTAGAATTTACACTAACAAAACAACAGAAATAACACTATGGAAGCATTTTACTTTTTCTTTGAAGATTTAAATAATTGGTCCGTTTGGGATGAAAAAGGGTATCTCATAGGCTTTTTAATACTACTCATTACTACCCTATTTTTTACGCTATTATACTATATGTATTTCGGCAGGAAAAATATGAAATATGCTACTGTTGGAAAGTGGTTTCTCTTTGGTTTACTTAATATGATTGTTGTCTTTATAAGCACATTATTTATAGAAGGTTTTGCTGTTTTTGATCTAGCTTTTGACACTATTTTTTTTGAGATATGGCTTTTTACTTTGATCAATACTATATACGCTTTTGTATTCTATTTCATATTCTCTCTCATTTTTAAGCGTTTCTCAATTTTTCCAAAATATATACCTGTAAAATTTTAATACGATGTCAAAACCAAAATTATATCTGTTTGCCATTGGCGGAACAGGTTCGAGAGTATTAAGCTCCTTAGCAATGTTATTAGCCTCAGGTATTAAGACGAATACAGAAAAGATCATTCCAATGATCATTGATACAGATATCAATAATGGAGATGTAGAAAAGTGTCGAAATATTATAAAAGGGTATAATAATATTCATGATACGGTGTATAAAGGAATTTCTGATGATCAAGATCAAGGGTGTTTTTTTAGGACTAAAATTATGCCTCCTAAAGAGCTTAATATTAGCGGCACAGACTACGGGACGCTTAGAGATATGGTGAGTTATAATACCCTTAATGCAAAAGGCTTTAAAAATACAAAAGGACTTTTTGATTTACTATATAGTACAGAGAACAAAGATATGCCATTAGAAAAAGGATTTTTAGGAAACCCTAATGTGGGAAGTGTTGTTTTAAAAAACGTAGTAGAATCTCCAGAATTTAAAGAGTTTACGCAAGACTTTAGTCAGAATGATCGGATTTTTGTGATTAGCTCCATTTTTGGGGGTACAGGAGCCGCTGGTTTTCCATTATTAATGAATGTATTTAGAGATCCAAATACACCATTAAATAATGGCGCTTTTATTAATAGCGCTATTATAGGTGGGGTTTCTGTATTACCCTATTTTCAAGTAGATGTAGAAAAATTTAATACAGGAGAAAGCGCGATTAATTCAAGTACGTTTATTACCAAAACAAAAGCCGCACTTTCTTATTACAATAGAAATCTAAGTCCGCTTATAAATGCGATGTACTATGTAGGGGATACAAGACAAAGTAATTATGAAAATTTTGATGGAGGTATTGAGCAAAAAAATCCATCTAATTTTATAGAGCTTACAGCGGCATCTTCCATCATCGATTTTATGGATTATGATGCAACAGCAAATACAAAAGAAGATTTAGGAAGCCCCTCTAAGTTCTTTGAATATGGTCTTGATACCGATGTAGGTAGCATAGATCTTAAACATCTTAAAAATGATGGGCTAAAACATAGCCTTCTTCACTTTCATTACTTTAATGTATATGTATCTAATTTTATGAAAGTAGCGTTGCGAGATGAAAAATTAGCATGGCGTAACGAACTTAAACTTCCTAGTAATTATGATTCTCAAAATTTCTTTAAGCATTTAGAAAAATTTACTAAGCTTTATTACTACAGATGGTTATATGAGACATCTCAGGAAAGACATGATCGTAAGTTTTTACCATTTGATCTATCTATTATAAATAATAGAGACGAGTTAGGAAAAGACGTAGATGGTTTACTACCTGTTAAGACACATATCACTAATGAAAAACTTTTTACACTTATTACTGGAATGCCTGCAAACAAAAAGCAATCATTTTTCAGTAAAGATAGCATCAACTATGATGAAGAGTTTTCAAAATTAGCTAGTGATATCATAGATCTCCAACATGGAAATATGGATAGAGATGTACATATACTCTTGAATAAAGGTATAGCTGAAATTATAGCAAAACGCTTTGTTCTTTAATTGTTTTATGAATATTTAATGTAAAGACTTTAACACAACCAGACATGTCACATAAATTAAGCCTTATACCTGAACAAAATATTGCAAATAATGGTTGGAATGCCTATCCTAATAATCCTTATGATGAAAATAAGATACAAGAGATAAAGGATAATATAAGTAAGATAGAAGTTCCTGTTACCTCTATCCCATCTCCATTTGCACAAATGCATCTTTTTGAAACTTCTTTTACATTTATCAATAAAGCTTTTGTTGATGATTCTTCAGTACTTAGAGGTAAAACAAGTTATCATAAATACATTTCACAGTGTTTAGATGTATTTGAGATTTTATTTAGCTATGAGACGTTAAAACTTCAAGATAGAATAGAGATCCAGCTATGGAAAAAGGAAGAACTTACAGCATTAATAAAAGATAAAAATGTAGGATTGAAGACTTTTGCTGAAACATTGAAAATTTTTATCACAAATTATAACAATGATAGGCGTTTTGTAAATCAGGGAATTTCAAATGCTTTTGATGAGTGTATTTTGATTTACATTGATAATACAATAGTCGCAGGCACTTCTCCGTATACAGGGTTTTTTACAACGGGAGATTCAGTATTAGTTACTATATCCGATAAGCAGAATAGAAAATTCTTTTCTACTAATAAGGCATTGTATGAAAGAGAAGAGGATTTTCAAAAGTATATGAATGTGCTTTTTGCTACAGAGCCAGAAGTGGCGCAATCATTTAAGGAATTACAAACGTATATAAAAAATAACAACACAATAACAGCTAGTGATGACGTAAGAAAACTAGTAGGGGAATTAGAAAGAGGTAATGCTACAGAGTTAGTAAGAGATTATAGAATCCTTGAGATTAATAATGAAGAAATTAGCTTTTTAAGTGGAAGAGTACCTTTTTTATGTGAAAAATTTAATAGTATAAATGAACAACAAATAGCTAAAAATAGTGACTTTGTTATTAAAACATCTAAACGATTAGAACGTCCTCCACTTGCTTTATTAGAAGGAGTTACTAAGAAAAGATGGACATATCTGGATAATACATTTCCAGAAAATTGTATCGTTAGATCTACAGCTTCCATAGAAGATCGGAAATTGCCAGAATCTGTTATAGAGTATCCTTGGATTACTCGTGATGATGTTCTTTCCAAACACCTTATCCAGTTAGAGTATAATGTAAATATAGATAAGTACTGGTTACCTCAAGGGCCTGTAAAAAATATCATATTACCAGTGACTCCAACCTATTTTAATTATTTTACTATAGAAGACCTCAAAAAACAGATCACTGTTGAAAAATTGAACCTAGGAGCCATATTAATAACATTAGATATTCCTGTGCAGGGAGATAATGGTAGAGGTACTATAAAGTTTGAACGAACCTATGATTTTGTCGCTCCAGAAACGATAGATAACCCAGATTATGGAGCGGTAGTTAAATCTTCTCTTGCCTTTGGAATCTATCCATTTTTTAAAGTTTCAGACCCTGTATTTAATGACAGATACAAAGCACTTTCTTTTCATTTGAAAGGAGAAGAAATAGACTATCAGTTTTTTAGAGAAGAAAATACAATACCTACGATAGCAAAAGTAGAAGCCCATTCACATTCTAGAACTCGAAAGGATGAAGGGTACCCTTCCATTTCTACATATTTAGATATCACAAATATTACTTACAACGAACAAGGAGAGTTAACATTTAATAGTAATCGTGATATCACGTTTGATGGAATAACAGTAACCGTAAAAAATCTAGATGAAAATACAACATTAGATGGTTGCCTACTTCCTTTAATGGGAGAACCTAGGCAGCTTATAGACGGAGATACATCGATTGCATTTGATATAGGAACAAGTAATAGTTTTGTGGCTTTAAAAACAGCTAATCAGGTAGAAAATTTATCAAATTATGAAGGGAAAGGAAGTTCTATGCAACCACACTTCGTATTACTTAATGAACGGTCATCTGAAGGAGAAGATTATAAAAAGAATGACCTTAATGAAGTGAACCCTATTTATGGAGTAGTACAAGATGCGGAGTTCTTACCAAGTATGGTAGGTGATAACTCTCTGTTTAAGTTTCCTATACGCTCTGTAATTAATGTAGATAATGATACTAATGCAGAAGAGGTAAATAGTATTAATATACTTTCAAATGCAAATATTCCTTTTGCTTTTGGTCATAATGTACTAAGAAGAGAGTATGATTTTTCACATTCTAATATTAAATGGGGAGTTACAGACAGTAAAAATCAAGGTGCTTATAATAAACTAAGAGGTTTTATAGAGCAACTTGCTTGGATGGGAAGGAATAAGTTGCTTAGTGAAGGATATAAGCCTAAAGCAGCAAATGTAATTTGGTTTAAACCTTTAAGTATGGGGAATAAGCAAATGACAGTATTTAATACAATTTGGAACGAATTATATATGAATTATTACAGTAAATCAGATAATCTTTCAAAACTAGTATCTGTGACTGAATCTTGGGCACCTTATTATAGCTACGATAGAACATTTGGAACAGGAGAGGTGTATATGAATCTGGACATTGGAGGCGGGACAACAGACCTTATTGTCTTTAGAAACAATAAGCCTACGTTAACAACATCGTATCGATTTGCTGGGAATAGTCTTTTTGAATCCTATGGTAGTCATAATCCTTTTGATAACGGATTTGTATCAAAATATGAAGACCAGATGCTTAAGCATTTTGGGAGTAGTGTGAAAAAAATAGAAACAATGAAATATATTAAAGAATCAAAAGGGTTACAGTCTACAGACTTAGTAAGCTATTTCTTTAATTATAGTTCATTTACTAAAAACCTGAAATTAGATAGTGAGTTTAAACTCCTTTTCTTGATTCACAACTGCGCTATTTTTTATCATTCTATGCAGATTTTAAAGATGAGTGAGGTAGATAAACTTCCATCATATATAGGAGTAAGTGGTAACGGAGCTAAACTCCTAGAAATCACAAATGGAGACAAAAACTTGAATAGATCCCAAGGAATGTCTAAAGTTGTACAATTACTTACTAAAGAAGTATTTGACCTAGAAGAACTCCACAAAATAGAGTTGCAGATCTTAAGCAATCCAAAAGAATCGACAGCAATAGGAGGGATACAAGGAATCGAAAAAATAAAACTAGACCCTACGCTTGATACTGAAAATTATTATATCTCTATAGGAACGAAAGAAGACCTTATTAAAGATACAGATGCAGAAAGTAAACGAAATTTGAAATATGCAGATTTTATTAAAGAGGATAATACAAAAATTGATGAGGTTTCAGAAAACATCGTTTCCTTTTTTGAATATTTCTTTGACTCACTATGGTATCAGGCAGATTTTGTAAAGAATTTTGGAGTAGATAAATCCTATAATACAGATAAACTCAAAGTATTTTTTACAAATGCATCAAAAATAAAAAATACCATACGAGAAGTCATTAATCATAAGATTGAAGTAGAACAAGAATCTATCATTAATGATACCTTTTTCTTTGAGGCGATAAAAGCATATCTCTATGCATTTTCCAAAATTATTGTGTCTGATGCTATTAATGAATTTAAAGGAGCATAGTGATGAAATATACATATAGTTTACACATAGCTTTTATAAGTTTTTTAATGTTATTGGGGTGTAGTGACAGATTAGAACCAGAAGGCTCTATAGAGAATACTATTGATAGCAATAAAGAAGAAATAGAACAGTTAGGAGAAGAAATATTTGAAAGAGATAGTATTAGTGTTGTTGAAAGGAAAAAAGAACTTATCATAAAGTTTTATGATAAGATAGGCTACAAAATGATAGATCGTGTATTGACAGATCGTGTTTATAAAAGTAGTCCAGAAAATAAAATTGTTTTAAAATCTATTTCTTTAAATGAATTTAATTCAAAACTTAAGAATGGAACTGAAAGTGAGAAAAACGTAAAATTATATGTAAAATCTCTAGTTAAATACAGGGACATGCTATTTTTAGACTTAGCAAAAGATTCTATTTATAAAGGATTAGATAATATCTTAAAAAGCCGTTTTTATATTGATACTATTGTTGGAAAAGAGAGAATTTCTAATGAGTTATATATAAAACTAAATGATGAAATTAAAGCAAATATTGATACTCTAAAAAATGATATTGAAGAATTAGATTTAAAAGGAAATCAAAAGCCTCTTGAAAATCTAGTAAAAGAAGAAAATGGGATAACTATCCCGGATGAGGGTAAAAACAAATTCAAGAAATTAATTGAATTCATAAAAAAACAAGGCTTACTTTTTTTGATACTACTTTTAGTTAGTATCATACTTAACATACTACAATATATATTCTATAAGAAAAAGAGAAGGCAGTTAAATTCAAAACTATCAAAAGCTACAGAAAAATTAGCTTCAATTAAAACGAAACCAGAAAACAAATCTGATGATGTTTTTAAACCCAAACCCTCAAAGTTAAGTGACCATATTGTAAAGAATAAAATAGAAAATGCATATGAAACGATGCATAAAACATTATTACATAACTATCATCGAAATTGTGTAGAAGATCAAGAAGTTACCTACAACACACTTCTTTCTGATACTATAGCATCAGCTCGATCAGAAAGGTTTACTTCAGAACAAGAATTAACCTCCTATATTTCTAAACAAATTCAGAAGCATCGTGCATTATTAGAAAGTGATATACAAGAATGCGTGTCTCAAGATGTTGCAATACAACAAATACATGCTCGTATTACAACAGAAGATTTTCTCCCTACAATAAACACGGCAATTATCCCTGAGTCTGAGGTGCGAGCAAAAGTACAGCTATTAAGACAAAACCTTATTAATGAACTTCCGCTTACAACAACACAAGAAGTGCTCTCTGGGATTATAAACGACTTTAAACAAAGTATAGAAACGCATCTTCATAAGATGTTACAGGAAAATCTTGTTTTTTATTTCCCATTTGCAGACGTGAGAGGAGCACTCTCAGATGAAAAAAAATCGAAAACAAAAGCTCGTGATAGTGCTTTGCAACTATCGCTTTCTCCCGATAATGTTACACAAGCTACTTTCCATTTGTTATTAGATCAGGAACAGATGATGCAAGCTGGAATTATGAGTTATGACTCGTTGTTACTCCCTATTTGTGAATTAAAACCAGAAAACTTTAATTCATCAGGTACTAGGATAGAAGAAATAGGAACACAAGGTGGCACAATGACCTTAGAAGATGGTAAGTGGAGAGTGAAAGATAAACTCCCTATTAAAATTGTATAAAAAATGATGTGGGTATATATGCTTTCGCGAAAGCGTATAGCTTATGCTCACGATAGTAAATCTATTATATTATGGAAATATTGGTTGTATTACTAATTATAACACATATCATCGTATTATTTCTTTTATGGAAATATATAAAAACATATAAAGAGAATAATTTTAATTATCTAAATAAAGAGCTTAAGACGTTGAAAAGTTTTTTCTCTCAAGGACTTCTGGTCTTAGAGAAAAATGTAACTGCATTTACAGCATTATCTACCGCTTCACTAGACTCATTAGAAAAAGAGCATACACATTTAATTAGTGATCATAAATCAAAATTTAAGGAAGTAACAGCTTTTATTAAAGCAGATTATACATCTCTAACAGAGTTGCTCAAAACAAATAATGATTTACTAACGAATCTTCTTGAAAGGACAGAAGAAAATATTACAAAAAATAATGACTTAAAACCATTACTGGTTAATAGTAATGATGAACTTGAAAAGGTATATGGAAAAATAAAAATGGTAATCTCTAATTATGAAAAAAACCTAAAAGATATCAAAGAAGAGATAGAAGATGCCCTCCAAATTATAGAAGAAAGTATGAGTAGCAAAATCAAACAAATTGCTATAAGCGGAGAGAAGACAATCGCAAGCTCCTTAGAAAATAGTAAAGACACTATAGATAAAGTAACTCAGGAAACTAATAGCGGACTTAAAAAAGTACTTAAAGAAAATCAAATACAATTGCTTACAGATAAAGTAGGGACCATGGAAAAAGAATTACAGGAAGGACTTGAAAAAGTACAAGAAAACCTTTCTGGTCTTGATGAAGCCTTTATTATAAAATTTAAAAACCTTTTAGAATCAAGTACAAAAAATAAAAATAAATCACCCCTAAATGATTTAAAGAAATGGTGGGATAGTTAATATAAATTTTTATGGAAACTTATTTTTTATGGACATTGATATTTTTTATAAGTAGTGTTTTAATACTATTTTATTTTGAGAATAAATTTACATTTCAAATTATAAAAAGTATTTTACCTAAAGTTTTTAGTAAAATATTGCTTGTTTCCTTTGCTCTTATAACCTTTATTTTTGGAATACATGCGGATGTTTTTTCTAGTTACGATAAGTATACAGCCAATCTGGATCGTCAATATGATTGGTTTTCTATAGAGGATATTCTTCGTTTCCCTGTAGAGCAATATGGAATAAATGTTAAAGACCTTTATCCAAGTAACATCATTGATTTTCAAGATAATATAATTACAGAATATCCTACTAGAAAAATTACAATTCTTCTTGATAAAACTGGATCTATTAAGGATAGTAAAGAAAGTAAAATAAAACAGAGACTAGTTAACAAATTAAATGATCAGATATATGATTTTGAGAAACATATAGATA
This sequence comes from Dokdonia pacifica, assembly GCF_900188275.1. Classification (GTDB taxonomy): domain Bacteria; phylum Bacteroidota; class Bacteroidia; order Flavobacteriales; family Flavobacteriaceae; genus Dokdonia; species Dokdonia pacifica. The sequence continues at coordinate 873,639 of NZ_FZNY01000001.1, read as the reverse complement.
CTAGTACTATTAAAGTTGAGGATTTATTTTTACTTACAGCATTAGAACAGCTTACACGTGATGAAAAAAGGAATCTAACACATATAGAAGTACTTATTTATACAGGAAGTGAAAAGAATGTAAAGGTGGTAAATCATATTGAAAAAGCCCTTAAGATTGATTATGATGAATATGATGATAGTACTAGAAGTAAAGCAATAATAGATTGCCTAAAAAAAATAAATGTTTATAATACGGATGATTATAAAAAAATTATAAATAATAGATTTACAGATTTTTATGAGCTTGGTAAAGAGCTTAAAGCACCTAAATTTATTGGTAATGGAACTACGAGGAATAATGGTTATGGGAAAAAATATGACCATACAAGTATAATACTCTTAAGTGATTTTTATCATGAAGAAGCGTTTTTAGATAAAAATGTAAAAGATGTAGAAAATGTTTGGTACAATATTAGAAATAGAGTGTCTCAATTAAATTTAATCTCATTCAATAACTCTAATACAAGTAGTTCATCTAAATATGTATCTAAGGCTATTAAAGAAACATTTAGAAGAAATTTTAATCATTTATATTTTTTTGAATATGAAGAACATCTTGATAATCAACTTGCTATAGATGAAGAGATAAATACTATGTTTTCTACAGTCATTGATGCGAAAGTTGCGCAACCATTGATAACCTATCACTCTTGGAATAAACAAGATTATAAATTTGATTATAAAGGGGAAGTACAGATACTACGCCAAAATGGGGATAGGGATTTAGTTGTCGGATTTGCTAACAGAATAAGACCCAAAAACTATATAAAACCTTATGATTATATAACTATTTCTAAAGAGAGTAGTAGTAATTCTCCTGATGAAATAAAATTATATGAATATCAAAAAGGGAAGTTAAAAGGCTCAAATAGTGATATATATGAAATATCATTTTTAGTAGATGAAATAGAAAGTAAAAACTTTTTTTTAGAATATAGCTATCCAAATACAAGTTATGCAGTTAGACATCCTATTCTATTTAAACCAGTTTTACCAGTAACAGCATGTTTATACTTATTTGCCTTATACCTTGTATTTACTTTTACTTCTTTATATCTGTTTTTTTATTATCTAATTTGTTTGTTAAGGCTTAAAATCAAAAAGAATAAAACTAAACCTTTTCTCTGGATTTCTTTGATGTTTTATGTGCTAATGACAGTATATCTCGGGTGTCATTTATCTATACTTATTTCAGATCTAATATTATATAACAAAGAATTATTAGAAACTTTCTCAATTGTAATAATAGTCTCGGTTATACTCTTTTCTATTTTTTTACACATAATATCTTATAAAGATTATAGGGATAGATTAGAAAATGAAATTATAAAAATTAAAAGCTAAGACTATGAAAACGCCAAACTACCTAAAGATCGCATTGTTTTTTACACTAATACTAACTTCATGTGGATCTGAAGTGACCACTATACAAATGATCAAAGATAACCCTGCTAAATATGCAGCTAAAGATTATTTCATAATATCCAATATTTCTATTGTAGAGACAGCATCATTTATGAATTATTCTATAAGTATTATAGAAGATGAGACAGGGAGTATCCCTTTTATATCGAGTAAACCATATAATAATTCCCAAAGCATAACTAGGGAACAAGTAAAATATGTTCGTCTTTATAGTGATAGGCAGCAAAATGTAGAGTTGTTAGTAGATAAGAAAAGTAATGATATGATTAAAACATATGGGCCTATAGTGGCTAATTTTATTTTAGAGACATCCTTTAAAAGTTTACTATAATTTAAATTAAAACCCATTGCGTCGATTTAAAAACATATCGTTTCTTTTTTTCTTATGTCTTTTTCAGTTTGTAAACTCACAAGTTGCTAAAAAACAATACATTCTTTCTTCGGGAAGTATGGGTGGAAACTATAATAAAACAGGAGCTCTTATTACGAAAGCTTTAGATAGTATTTATCCTCATTTTCAGTTTATAAATATTGAAAGTTCTGGATCTTTAGAAAATATTCAACAACTAGATAACAGATTTGCAGATTTTGCTATCGTACAACGTGATGTACTTTTAGAAAATATATATGATGAAGTAAATGGTATAAAAAATGTAGAAATCATTCTTCCTCTATTTGAAGAAAAGTTATTGGTTTACACACAAAAATCATTAGCAATCGATAGTTCCTTAGTTCAAGGCTGTAAAAAGTTTAAGAAAATAGGATTTACAAGTAAGACAGGTTACTCATTTAAAATATTTGAAAAAATCTGTAGGTTATTAAATGTTAACCTTAATGATATAGAGATTGTAGAAGGGACGTATCCTGTTTTGTCTCAATCATTGATCGATGGTAGTATAGATGCACTTATTACATTTTCACTTCCAATACAAAACTTAGAGACAAATAAAAAGATAGGATTGGTGAATTTGTCAAATTCAGAAATCCAACTCATAATAAGTAAAATTAATAATGTATCTCCTATTACAATTGAGTCTGACAATAAAAAAAAGACCATAGGTAGTTGGACATTTTTTGTAGGATTGGATAAAAGTATTGAAGATATTCATGAGTCTTCTAAAAAAGCAATATCGCAGTCTTTATTTGAAGCTACAAAAAGTGATAAATCTGTAATTGCTGAGAGCATCAAAGGAAGTGTTATCTATTTCCAGAATAAAGAAAATCATGGTTTTATATATGGTATTCCTATGAGTACAACTACAGGAGAGTTACTGCATTATACCACATGGGATATTGCAAAAATAACACTCCTTTTTTCTATTTTTTTAATTGGAGGAATAGTGTTATACATATTACGTAAACAACTAGTTAAGATAGATATGCTTATCATCTGGATAAGATATAAACATATCATTCTCGGGATATTTGTTATTTGTATTCTCTACTATATAAGCGTAGAAGGACTTCTTATGGCAGAATCTTCTTTTTATAAGAAACTAGGAATCAAGAGCAAAGTGCTAAACTTAACAAAAACAGATCTACACTTTTGGATTATTATTACCAATCTAACAGGAAATAATAATAATATTTTCCCTTTATCTTATATAGGACAACTTATGTTGTCTTTTAGCTCTTATATATTAATAGTAGGATCTATTATCATCGGTTTTTGTGAGTATATAATCTATAAATTCAATAAAAAAAGAAAACAAGGACTTATGCAATTCAATACTAAAAATCATATTATAGTTATAGGTTGGAAAAGTACAACTTCTAAATTCCTTGAGGAACTTATTAGAGCTAAGAATTCTTATAAGAAGAAACTTGGTAAAATTATTGCCATTGTAGAAAACCCTTCGCAAATACTAGAAGATTATCCTGAAATAAAAAAACTTCAAGAAAAGCGATATGTTGAGTTTGTTGCTGGTGATGCAACAGACGAGATAGTTCTTAAAAAAGCCAACATTGAAAATGCCAATACAGTTGTCATTCTCTCAGAGAATACAACGAAAGAAGCAGATCAAAAAACACTTCTACGATCTTTAGCAATATCTCGATATTGTAGAAAAAAAATGTTAGAAAAAACAAGTCACCTCAAAGAAGCAACGTCACAATACGAAAAACATGAAGTAGATAAATATATAGACTCCATTTATATAATTGCAGAACTAAATGATCAGAAGTATACAGAAGATCTGAAAAAATCTGATGTAAACGAGATAATAAATAGCAGCGTTTATAGTAAAAATATTATTACACAAAGCCTTTTAAATCATGGAGTTTCAAAAGTGTTAGATGAAGTGCTTAATTACAATGAATTCAATGAGTTTTATACAATAGATTTAAAACTTCAAAAGTTTAAATCATTAGTACATAAAACATATGATCAATTAATACCTATATTAAGAAATCAAGGTATTTTATTAATAGGGGTAAGAGTTGTATACCATAATACTAACGATCAAGAAATCATAGACGAAGAAGCTTTAAAACAGTTATTAGATGAGGAAGGATTAAAGCGTCAAATTATTGTAAACCCTACAAATCAAATAGAAAAAGAAAGAAAAACGGATGATGATGACCAGCTTATTGTATTCTGCACAGGGGCTAGTGTTTTAGAAAAAGCTTTTGTTGATATATAAGGAGTGTTATTTTACACAGTTAATTTTGTTGTATACGCTTTCGCGAAAGCGAACTTATGAGACCTACCTGCCGGTAGGCAGGTTCACGACAATATGGAGAGCGAATCGTTAAAGCGTACACCTAAAAACATAATACCTTATTATATTATGTAGTTCGTGTAATTATGCTGCCATAGGAAGATTTTCTGGTTGTAATACGATGACTTGTGGCGCTATTTCAGGAGTGTTTTCTTGTACATTAAAAGTACTATATACATTATAAGACACCCAAATTTGTAATAGTTTAACTGGAATTTGAATAGCGTCTTTCATTCCTAATTTAGAATCGTCTACATGTACCCAACGGTTTAAAGGTTGCTCATACATTTTATTCATAATTTCTTTTGAACCAAAGTGCTTTTTTAAACGTAAAAAGATCTCGACATCAAATAACCATCTCGTTAAGAACGTATTATTATACGCAACAGGGATTGCATTTCTTCTAAAAACTTTTGCGCCACACTGTGTGTCTTCTATTGGGAGACCTAAAATGAAGAATACAATGGATTTTACAATTTTAGAGAATACACATCTCATAAAATTTCTTTCTATCTGTCCTTCGCCTTTCCCTCTAGATCCATACACAAGCATAAGTTCTTTGTTTTTGTGAAGTGTCTCTGTAAGATTTTTGAAGTCATCAAAATCTGTGGAGAGATCGGCATCTATAAAACCAATATAGTCGATATCTTTTCTATTGAATAAATATCTTGATCCATATCGTACAGCAGCTGCTTTTCCTGAGTTTTTCTTGATATCTACAATACTTACGCTTGAAGGAGCATTTTTTTGAATAGATTCTAAAACTTCTAGTGTGTTGTCTTTACTTCCGTCATTTACAAAGCATAAATGATACTTTTCGTTTGTTGTAATAAAATTGATAAACGCATCTACATTTAAACGTTTTTCTTCGTTGTAGCATGGTATGATAATTCCTGTTTTCATGTTCAATATGTTTGGGTTTCTTTGGTCAAAAGTAGGTGTGAACCCCTGCCTTTTTGAGCGATATTCGATGGATGGCGCTTTTGTATAGGTGAATGAAAAAAAAGCATAGACCACACTTTCTTTCTAAGCGGGAAGTTTGTTATATCTTTAAAATTCAAAAGAATAGTGACGTAATACATGAAAGGAAGTACTAATAAATACCTGTTGATAGCCCTACTTGTGGGACTTGCATTTCATGGTACGTCTATCTTTTTTACGTTAGAAACAACCTATGATGCGTTAATACATTTATTTTTTGCAGATCATTATGCAAATAGCTGGTTTGAACCCTGGAATTATAAATGGTATACTGGGTTTACAGTAACTAGTTATCCTCCTTTGGTGCATCAATCTATTGGAATACTTTCTTTAATTGGAGGATTGAAATTTGGTTTGTTTACCGTGGCACTTTTAAGTATTGTGCTTTTTATAACAGGAGTCTATAGGTTTTCTTTATTGATTACTGCAAATAGAACAGTGGCTGGGTATGCAGCTATTCTTGCTGTATTCTCTTCTTCTTTTGTAGAGACATTACATATTTTTGGACAACTACCTAGCATTATAGGAATCTCCATATTGATGCATGCCTTACCAGAGATTTACCTTTGGTTAAAAACAGGAAAGTATCGCTATCTATTTACATCCTTGTCATTAATAGCAGTTACGGTAACCTCACACCATGTGACTCCTATTTTTGGAATGGTATTTTTTATTTTTCCATTGATAGGAATGGCCATTATGGATGTATCCAGAGAACAAGTTTCCTCTATAAAGGAGATAACGTTTAATGTTTTTTTACGGAGCTTCCTTAAATTATTTAAACGTATTGTAGGTTTTGGAATGTCATCTTTAGTAATCATTATAGGATGTATTCTTCCGTATTGGATTAATTCTAAAAACAACCCTATTACGCAGGTTCCTATTCCGCATGGGTCTCGTGATAATTTTTTAGAAATCACTTCTTCTGGGCTTGTTTTCTTTTTGATTCCGTGGGGAATTCTATTAATCTTATTACCATATATATATTATAGATATTATAGTAAGCGTTATGTATTCTTTGGACTTTCTATGACTATTCTTTTTGTTTTAGGAACTGGAGGAACAACGCCTATTCCTAGAATGGTTTTAGGAGAAACCGCATTTAATATATTGACATTAGATCGATTTACACTCTGGGGAAGCATTATGTCATTGCCTCTTTTTGGAGAGTTTGTATATCGATTTTCTGAAGGGGATTTAAAACAGCGGATTCAGTCAAAATTTGGAGGTGTATATCATCGTATTATAGGAGGGATATTAGCAGGCTTGTTTATTTTTATGACGGTGTTTACAATGAGTTTGGGGTATTTTAGACCTTCACAACCTCAAAAAATTAAAATGCTACCTATTGTTAATTTCCTTAATCAGGATGATCATGACAAATGGCGATTTTTAACATTAGGTTTTGGAGATCAAATGGCATGGTTATCTGCACAAACAAATGCGTTGTCTGTAGATGGTAATTACCACTCAGCAAGACGTCTACCAGAGCTTACCACAAGACCTATTGAGCGACTAGAAAATTCAAAGTATAAAGGAGTTGCAGGAATAGGCTCCTTACAACAATTTTTAACGACTCCAGAGAAATATAATCTAAAGTATATCTTTTCTAACGATAAGTTCTATGACCCTGTTTTGTATTTCTGCGGGTGGCAACGCTTACGGCAATTAGAAAACGGTATTATGGTTTGGGAACGACTTAATGTAAAGCCTATTCCTGCGATATTACCTAAAGATGAAATCCCTAAATGGCAAAAAATACTATGGGGAGTAATTCCTTTTTTAACTGTAATCATTGCCTTTATGCTCAATATCCAGATACTTTGGATTCGAATGCTAAAAACTAACTTAAAAACACCTCCTGTGTACTTAGCATTTAAAAATACCTATGCATCGTTTTCAAAAAACCTTCTTAGAGTTACACATATTTGGTCTATTGCATTGGCGATATTAGTTTTTTATGGGATCTACTTATTTTATATAAAAAATGATGCACAGCGTTCCCCTGAAAACGCTATTGTTGCATATTATGATGCCCTAGATTTTAAAGAGTTTGAAAAAGCATATGCACTTATTGATACTAAAAACAATCTTTCCATAGCACAATATATGCTAGAGATTTCAGTAACAGATGGCTTATTAAGCTCGTATGCTAAATTGGATAATATTCATACGATCATTACTAGAAATAGTGATTCACTGGTTACAGCCAAAGTCATTACAGATTGGATCACACCTCTTGAAAAGATTCATAAAGAAGAATATAGAACGGTTATAAAACGTAATGGGAAGTGGTTGTTGCAACACTATGATTTAGACACAGATATTCCTCCGGATCAATTATATGCATCTAATACATCTAGGTATTTTAATCAAGGACGAAGACGAGTAACCACAGAACAAACACACCATGAAGATGTATTAAAACAACCCGTTTTAGAAGTGCTTTCTGCCAAATTGGTTCAATATGATACACATTATGCCATTGTAGGAGAAGTGCAGAATTTAGAGAGTGTACCTGCAGATATTGTTTTAAAAGGCACCTTGTATAATGATGCTAATAAAGAACTTGCCACCTATAATGCAAAACATCATGTGAAGCATAAATTAATGCCTAAAGAAGTGAGCTCTTTTCGAATTGATTTTGAAGGTATTGCTTGGTCTAAAACAAAAGACTCTATTCCTAAGGCATTTAATCCAGATGAGTTTACACCTATTGAATTTGAAGAGCAACCCACCAAGTTTAATCTTCAAGTAGCAGGTAATGTATCTGGCTCAGATTTATATAAGGAAGCTTCTTTGAGTGCAATATCGATAGATTCTAAAACAATTACAGGAAGTGTGTTTAATAGCGGAATTGAAGAAATTACAGTACCACAACTCTTAATCACATACTATGATAAAGATAAAACCTTGTTGTGGGTAGATCATTTGTTTATAAAAGAAGGCATACGACAACAACGCCAACAAACATTTAGATATCCTCTTTTAAAAGAAGCATCCATGCGAGTGGTGAACGATTCGATGGAAAATATCTTTGTAAATGGATTGCCTAATGAAGGGATTTCTAATAAGATCGTTCCTGATAGAATACAAAATCATACCGATGCTCAACTTCAAAAAATTGAACATCCCGATTATGAGTATATTAAAATTGAAATAAACTCCTATATAGGAAACCCTAATTAATGAAGTATAAACAACATATATTCCTCTTTATAGCGATACTAATCGCTACTATTTCTACTGGTCAAGAAAAAGATCAGGGAAATAGTATTGGCTTATTAACCAGTCAAACGGAATTTGAAGTTGGAAGTACAGTACTGTTGCAATTTTCATCGGCAGAAGCTGTGACGCCACTTTTATATTGTTCAAATAGTTATGGAAGTACCGTTATTACTCCTGTACTTGAAGAGACTACACTTAATTATGAAATCCCTGATTTTATAGCAAATAAATCAGGATTAGTTCATTGGAAATTAATTCATAATAACCCTACATCTGGTTCCTTTGTAATGAGTCCTCAACAGCATGTTGCTACGATGGAAACCTATATTGGTCCGCCCACAATAGAGGCGGGAGATATTGATTATACCATGCTTGTGGTTATCCCAACAGATGCGTTAGATAACCCGATGCCTGAGGGAACACCGGTAATGGTACATCATCGGTTTTTAGATACACAAACAGAAGAAGAGATTGAGACCAAAAAGATAATAAGCTATAAAAATATATCTTCAAGAAGAAAGAGCGGAAGGTTATTTATCGCTGCAGAATGTTTAGAAACCCATTCAACAGAGTATACGGTCGATGTGCTTCCTGCCATTCCAACTGATTTTACAATTTCGGTAGATCGGCCTCATGAGTATGCAGACGGAAATCAAATCACATCATTTTATACGTCTATTTTAAGAGATGCACATGCCAATATTGTAAGTGACGGTACCTTTGTTACGTTCTTTATTAGAAATAAAGCGGGTAATGTATTAAAGGCTTCTGGAACAACGGTACAAGGAATAGCTACCGCTAAGATGATCCATCCAGATCAGGAAGAACAATGGACAGTCCAGGCCTATGTAGATGGAATGGCAGAAAGTAATACGATTTCAATAGCTTATCAACAAGTGGTGGAAAATGTTGAGATCGCTTTCGCGAAAGCGAATAGAGAAATCCAAGTAGGACCCTTAAAAAGTTTTATGAACCAAATGATCCCTGATGGTTTTCAAGTAGTATTGGAAGTTTATAAAGACAATGTATTGCTTGAAACATATACAAAAACCTCAAGAAAGGGGTATGTCTCTTTTAGTTTGGAGGAAGCTATTTTTAAAAATGACACCTATACGTTCACAATAAAAACAGCGGGATTAGAAAAAAACCTTCCCAATATAAAGTTATGGTAAAGATGAACAGAAATATACTTAGAAGTATATTGATCATCTCTTATATGATCATCATTGCGGTAATTATAGGTGGTATTAGTTCATTATATAGTTACTTAAATACAGGGGCAGATAGGGCCACGATATTACATACAGAAATACAAAAAATTGACCAATATATTCCTGATGTATATTGGGCACCTTTATACAATGAAGGAAGACCTATGGATCAAGAAACATTAGAACGTATAGAGAATAATTATTTAGATGCGTGGTATGTAAAACAAATAGCATATAAAACCAATACTACAAGCGGTATTGAAGATTATTATACAGAGAATGCTCGAAAAAACCTATATAATACGATAGCTCATAATACAGAAGAAGGTATTGTCGTAGAAGCAACCACTTTAGAACATCACCCGACCTTAGAATTTTTTAGTGAAGATGGTCAATTGGTTGTGATTACAGATTATGATGTTGTTGAATATAAGCGTTTGTATAAAGATGAAGTGCTCATTTTAGAAACTACAGAAACGGCTACGTATAAAATAGTCCTATTGCTTGAAGATGGATTTTGGCGTATACGACATATGGTCAAGGAGCATCAGGAAGTGTATACTGAAAAAGAACGCTTTGATACCCTAAAAGATATCTCTGTAAAAGGGATTAATTATTACCCTCAAGCAACACCTTGGGATATGTTTGGTGATGGTTTTGATCCAGAGATTCTATCAAAAGATTTTCAAATTATCAAAGATGCAGGATTGGAAAGTATACGCATATTTGTTCAATATGACGATTTTGGAAAAGCAAATGTGCAAGAAGATAAGCTCCAAAAACTAAAACAAACACTAGACCTTGCTGAACGTCACAATTTAAAAGTCATGGTGACATTGTTTGATTTTTATGGAGATTATGCTGTGTTAGATTGGACGTTAAATAGACGTCACGCAGCAACAATCGTTTCTTCACTTAAAGAACACCCCGCTCTGTATGCTTGGGATATTAAAAACGAACCAAATTTAGATTTTGAATCTAGAGGAGAAAAGCAAGTGACCGCTTGGTTACAAATGATGACAAGTTTTGTAAAAAATACAGATCCAGATCATCCAGTAACGATAGGATGGTCTAATGCAGAAAGTGCTATTATTCTTAAAGACCACGTAGATTTTGTCTCCTTCCATTTTTATGAAGATCTAGATACCTTAGAAGATGTATATCTGTATTTAAATGAAGAAATACCTACAAAACCTATTGTATTAAGTGAATTTGGAATGTCTTCCTATAAAGGTATTTGGAATCCATTTGGAAACTCCGAAAATGATCAAGCTACATATCATAAAGAGATACAAGGTATTATTGCAAAGCATAAAATCCCGTCTATGTCATGGACATTATATGACTTTGTAGAAATACCAAAGGAAGTCGTGGGTAGACTTCCTTGGCAAAAAAACAATCAAAAACAATTTGGGTTCATAAATCAAAAAGGGGATGAAAAGGCTGCATTCAAGTATATTTTTAAAGAATAATATCATTTTTTAAAAAGCCAGAGAAGTTTAGGGGACCTTCCCCAGCTTAAAATAAATAATCAAAAAACAATTTGGGGCATTAAAAAAGGGTGAAAGGGGGAATGTTCAAGTATATTTCTAAATAATAGAAGGGGCTTCGTTTGTGGTGTTTATATGTTTTTTTCTTTGAATAATAGTTTTAAATGTATCAAGATACATATCTGTAATTCGTTCCATTGGGAAGGCAATAGAGGCTTTATAATTTGATTCGCCCAATGCTATTCTATAGCTATCATTTGTGATAATTTTTTTGATAGCTGTTGCTAAACTTTGTACGCTTTCAGGATTGAAAAACGCTCCTTGGTATCCTTCATCTTTAATTAATAAAGCTAAGTCTCCTAGGTCTGGCAGTACAACCGCTTTTCCATAGCTTCCAGCTTGGTGTAATACACCAGAGCTTCCTGTAGTTGCTGTATAAGGGAATACAACCACGGCACTGTCTTTAAATAAAGAAGGAACTTCCTCTTCTTCTACATATCCTGTAAAACGAACTTGGTTTACATGCTTATATTTTTTTTCTACACTTGCCAAATAACCAGGCACATTAGGGTTGTCTGTTCCAGCGATAACTACTTCTACATCTAGATTTGATGTTTGTCTTATCAATTCAACAGCTTCAATAAGAGGCTCTACCTTTTTGTACGTTCCAAACTTTCCAAAGGTCATGATTTGTAAAGGACCCTCTGGAATGGTATATTCAGGAGCTTCTTTTGAAACTTCAAAAGTTCCGTGTGGGATGCATTGCACATTAGATACTTTATATTTTTCTTCAAGGATAGTTACATACTTTTGCATAGTTACTGCAACAACATCTGCTTGTAAGATCAATCTAGTAATCATAGATCCAATAAAATTATACCCTTTCTGGAGTATCTTATTAGAGGTGAATCCTGCAGAACCAAGATCTACTTCTTCTAATATATTATGAAGTAATGCAATGGTAGGAATCTTTTTTAATTTACAGACAAGAGGTAATAAAAGTCCTAGTGTAGCAGGTATTTTTTTATCTCCAAATTTCATGAATTGTAAGTTAAACAAGACTGCATCTGGTTGTGTTTTTTTAATAGCCTTACTCACACTAAAAAGCGTACCGTAACTATTAAATGACCAACACTCTTTGATCGTTATTTTACAACCATTTTCAACAAATGATAGGTTTTTTTCTCCTTGAGTTCTATCCGTAAGTAATACAATTTCTGTAACCTCTTCTTTCTGTCTAAAATGCTTTACAAGATGAAAAGCATATTCATTTAATGTTACTTTACTAGGAGGATAGGCAGTGACTATGGCGAGTTTCATAAGTATTGTTTTTAATGTGAATAGGTAGGGGCTATGTTATATGTTATCTATATATGATGTGGGGTGGTATTATTTTTAAGCAGCTTTATGATAGCTAAACTCATAGTAGATGTCTTTGCATCCATAACCAGTGATTGAAAATTCTTTTTGATTTTCTGTTGCAGTTGTATGTAGTTTTTTGAAAGTTTCTACACCTGTTCTGTCTATTTCACTTACTTTATCAATATTGATTGTTAATGCTTCATCTTCATGCTTTCTTAATACGTGCGTAAAATGTGTTAGAAAAGAGTTAGAAGTTCTTGAATTTATTTTTCCAGTGATGTAAAAAGTTCCGTTGCATTCTAAAATTTGTAAAGCCATGATTCTTATTTTTAATGAGTTATTGTTTTAATTCTGGTGTAAATATCGTTTAGGAATGGTAGGAATTAGGTCAGAATTCGGTGAGTTGCCATTTACTGTAGATGAATGGCTTGCTACTGAAGATTTGTGATAAATAAGAAATCAGAAAAAACGTAATATGTTGATTACGTATGTGTTGAATTTCGCTTAAAGCGAAATAAAATAAAAGAGAACTCGATATTAGTTTTTCTTCTTTTTCTACAGTATAACAAGGTGTTTCCGTTAAAAATTTTTGAAGCCTTGGAAAAAATTTAGGAAACTCCTTTTGGTTTTTCGCTTCAAGCGAAAAAATACCTAAGAAAAAGCGTCTTTTCTTTTGGTTCTGTTTTCTTTGGACGAGCAAAGAAAATGAACAAACATGTTTATTTTGAATTAATTAAATGAGTTTTAGTATAACCAAATTAAAGATGACTAATTATTTAAGCCGACTCAGGTTAAATAAAGAAGGAATAGGGTATGGTCGTAACTAAGCTACTAGAAGTCTAATTAAAGTAAATTGAGCCTTTTCATGAGTTCAGGTCTGTTTGATCTACTTACTGGGATGACATCTTTCTTAATTAAAACACTATTATCCTCAATATCAATAATTTTTTTGACATTAATAATATAGGATCTGTGTACTTTTAAAAACAGATCTTTAGGAAGTTTATCTTCTATTTTCTTTAAAGTAGAATGTACCGTATAATTTTTGTCTTCTGTTTTGACATTGATGTAATCTCCTTTGGCTTCTATGAGATAGATACTCGGAATCTCGAGTTTTATTAGACGTCTATCTATATTTATATATAAATGTGTGTCTGATGCTGACTCTTGATCTGTAGGAGTTTGTGTAGCAGTAGTATTTGTCGCAGCAAAATTGCGTGCTTTTTGAATTGCTTTTTCAAACCTTGGGAACGGGATAGGTTTTACCAAATAATCTACAATACAATCATACTCAAATGCTTCGATAGCAAAATTAGCATCAGATGTAGTTAAAATTATTTTAGGAGGGTTTTTGAGTGTTTGTATAAAGTCAAATCCTGTAAAATCAGGCATGTGAATATCCAAAAAAATCAGATCTACCTCATGTTGATTTAGGTATTTAATAGCTTGTATGGCGTTAGGAAATTCTTCTAAAATTGTAAGATCATCTATTTGCGAGCATAATTGGTTTATGATCACTCTTGCAGTCGTTTCATCATCTATAATAATACAATTCATATCTATGGCTTACAGGGTTATCAAGTACTCAGAAATAACATTTAAAACAGCTTCAAATTCAGTTCTTAAAGTAGAATCGTCTTCTTTTAGATTGTTTTCAAATGCAACTGCTATTTCATAACTCTTCTCAAGTCCTAAAATACTAATTTTATGTTTAATCTTGTGTACATTTTCTGCAGCTTCTTTATGATTTTTTGCCGCTATGTTTTTAAGATAGATGGCTTTTTCTTCAGGGAATTCATCTTTGATAACGGCAAGTAGTTTTTCTTTAAATGCCTTATTTCCAGCAGCTAATTGATCGATATATGAATGGTTTGGTAGTTCCATGGGATTATTTTTTAATCGTAAAGAAGAATGTAGTGCCTTCGTTTACTTTTGATGTTACCCAAATATTTCCTTTATATAAATCGATGATTTTTTTTACGATAGAAAGTCCAATACCAGAAGAGTCTTTGCTTTGTTTTAAAGAATTAAATATTTTGAAAATAGTATCATAATATTTTTTATCAATGCCAATCCCGTTATCACTAACAGAAAACTGATGATAGGATTTTTTGTCTTTATAGTCAATAATGATATGCCCTTTTTCTTTGTCATTAAACTTAATGGCATTACTAATTAAGTTTTGAAAAACTTGCTGAAACTTTATCTTATCTCCTTTTATGATAGGCAAGTTGTTTACAACATCAATAGAAATGTTTTCTGGAACATATAATACCTGTTTTAAGTCATCAATGAGGGTATTAAGATTTACTTCTTCAGATTCATCAGTAGTAGCTCCAATACTAGAGTACTTTAAGATATCTGAGATTAATTGTTCCATTTTTTCTAAGGTCATTTCGATGAGGGAGAAGTTTTTTAAACTGGCTTCATCAAGCTTTCCTTTATTATCTTCCTTGATCCAGGAAGTAAGTGCTTCTATACTGCGTAACGGAGATTTTAAATCATGAGATACGATATGTGCATATTCCTGTAATTCATTATTACTTTTTTCCAGTTTTTGGAGTAAATTTTCTTTTTGTAACTCTAATTGTTTTAGTTCTGTAATATCCAAGTGAATTCCGATAGAGCCTACCACTTTGCCGTTGAGGTTATAATTAGGGGCGCCGCTTATAAGCCAGTACCTTAATTCTCCATTTTTTGTGCGTGCTTGCACTTCATAGGAGTTAGATTTTCCTTGTATTCTTTTTTGATTCTCACCGGCCATCTTTTCTTTGAATTCTTTTGCAAGCAGTATTTCGCCCCCTTTTTTGCCTAATAACTCTGCTTCACGATAACCAGACATTTCTTCAAGGCTTTGATTAACCATCAAGATCTCGTCATCATTGTTTACTTCGATGAGGCCTAGTTTCATATTTGCAATAATATTGCTGTATTTTTCACGCTCTGCTTCTATATTTTCTCGAAATCTTCGGTGTAAGGTGACATCGCGATAAGTCCATAAGTGTCCTTTATAATGCCCTTCTTCATAAATAGGGATAAAATCCCTTTCTAAAATACGGCCATCTACAAGCGCAAGCTCATCTGAGAGTGTCTGTTTTTTATTTTGCGTAAGCGTATTAATACGAGTAACAAACCCCTCAGGATCTAAAAAAAGATGCTTACTCTGTTCTGCAGCATGTTCACAATTTTGTCCTATAAGTTGTTCTGGAGTTGCAGGGATATTAAAAAAATCACAGAAACGCGTATTTGTAATAACAATATTGCGATATTCATCTTCAAGGAGAACCCCACTTTCTAGATTTAAGATTAAAGCAGATAAACGGTTTTCAGAATCTATGAGTTGCTGTTCTGCGGCTTTCTCATCAGTCATATCTCGTACAATTCCTTGAGCAGCAATAGGTTTTTTTTGTTTATCAAAAACAACACTAGCATTAATATGCACCCATCGTACTCCTTTATTTCTTGTATTTACACGAGCAGTATAATTTGTAAAAGCCCCTTTGGTTCTAAGTTCATTAAAAGATCTCATTGCATACCCATAATCTTCATTATAGATAAGTGCTACAACATTAATTTTTTCTTTTTCAATGTCATAACCAAAAAGATCAATAGCAGCATCATTCATTTTGATGACATTGCCATTGAGATCCATGACTAAATAGGCATCATTTATATTTTCAAAAATCCCTTGTAGTTGTGAGGTTTTTTCGTCTAAAAGATGCTCTAACTGTTGATTTACATCTTTTAATTCTTGAGCAGTATTATATAATTGTAGGGACTTCTCTTCTAGAATTTTTTCAGAAGCTTTTCGTGCGGCTTTTTCTCTTTGTAGTGCTCTTTGTAATATATCAATTTGTTCTTGACTCATTAATTTTTGGTAATGATAAACTTCACCTCTGTACCATCTTCTTTTATTTTTTCTAAGGTGATTGTTGCTGTGGCATTAAAATGTTCAAATGTTTTATTCATTAACCCCAAACCAAAATGATGCATCGCTCTACTAGATTTATATATCATAACAAGTGAGTTTTCTGTTTTACTCTCTACTAAAAAAGTAGGAAGCTCTGCATCTGGATATATTTTTCGTACCTCTACGTGAATATGATTTTCAATAGAAGCTAGCATTTCTATAGGATCTTTATAAGTGCTTAAAAGCCCTGGGTAACTATCTTCTAGAACGCTAAAGAAATGTTCTGCATATACCAATAATAAATTATCTATTTCTATCCCTGTATTAGTACTTAAGTTTTGGAGTAATTGTAGCATTTCAGAAAACTTATAAGTACCCACTGAAGTATAGACGCCTTCAGATTCTAAAGCAGATTGGGAAATGATTTTATCAACCATTTCTAATCCAAACTTATCTTCTACAAGATCTAAAAATTCTGTAAAAACAATTCCTTTCATTTATGCTTTAATTAATTCGTTAACACTCCAATATGCTAAAAGCTTTTCAATTTTTGAAACATAATCATCATACTTTAAAGGTTTCAAAACATAGCCAGCAATTCCTATTTTATAACATTCTAGTAAATCCTTTCTATTATTGGAAGTGGTAAGTACAATAGTAGGTAAATATTTTAAACTGGGATCGCTTTTTAAAATCTTTAAAAACTCAATCCCATTAATTTTAGGCATATTTAAATCTAATAAAATAATATCTGGTAATGAGTTTCCTTCTTTTAAAATAGAAAGTGCTTCTTCTCCATTGTTAGCTTCGATAATATTGTGGTTTAAGTTTAGGCTAGAAATCGTTCTATTTAATTTCATGATTTCTATCGTGTCGTCTTCAATTAACAACACATCAAGTAAGTTACTCATAATGAGATAGTATATCAAATTTTATTTGAAAATAGTTCAATTTTTATGGTTTACCCGTATGTTTCGTTTAATCAAAAGGTACTGTCGGTGAATAACCATTAAGTGTCGACGAATGGAATTGAGCATTTTGGCTCTTTCTATTATATGAACTGTACTTCAAAACATTCATTTGAGCTTCCTGTTTTAATGCCTTAAATTTTTCTAAAAAACGGTAAGAGCAATCATGAACATATCGTTGTTCTATTTGAATTTCAAAAAACAAGATAAATTCTAAATGCCTTAAATGATACTTTAAAACATCATTTTCTTTATTTTTTTCCCCTTGATTTCTTGATACATACAACTCCATTGCTTCATCATTATGGTATAAAATTAAACCACATTGATGTGCATTCATCAGATATTCTTTTAAATAGAATAATCCTTAGATGAGTGGCATATATCTGTAGACGAATGGATTATGGAGTACTTGTGTTTATGTATTCATCCAAGTTTTAAAGTCACTTGTTTTGGGCCTACTTACGATAAACTCTTGATCTCTTGGATTTGTAATGGTAAGTTTTACACGATGATTAAAATAGGGATCTATCTTATGAATAGCTTCTTTAGCAATTATTTGGCCTCTATTAATTCTATAAAATTTACTTTGATCTAGTGTGTTAAATAATTGATCTATCGTTTCATCAATAATATAACGCCTGTCTGAAGTAACACCAAAAGTGATGCTCTCTTCTGAGTATGCATACAAAAGGTCCGTAATTTTAATTTGTACAAAACCGTTACCCTCTTTTACTAATAAACCTGTTCTGGTTTGTGGAGCTTGAATGCTTGTAAGAAGTTGTTTAAATATAGCAGGATCAACTGCAGTGGGTTGATTAGTTTTTTGAAACTTTTTCAATGCAGTAGTAACATCTTCCTTCTGTATAGGTTTTAATAAATAATCTATACTATTTACTTTAAATGCCTGAATAGCATATTGATCAAAAGCTGTTGTAAAAATAATAGGCGCTTCTACGGTTGTTTTTTGAAAGATTTCAAAACTCAATCCATCAGCTAGTTGAATATCCATAAACACCAAATCTGGTACTGCATTTTTCTGAAACCATATCACAGCATCTTCTACCGTATCAATAATATCTAATAATTCATACTCAAATGCACATGCTTTTAACATACGTTGTAACTGGCTCGCTGCGCGTGGTTCGTCTTCAATAATGAGTACTTGCATAATTATTTTTTTTGATCCGACATATTTAATAAAGGAAGATGTACTGTAAAGAATTCTCCGTCGTTTTTTATCTCTATAGGCTGATTAGATATGAGCGCATAGCGTTTTTCAATATTTTTCAACCCTAACTTCGTAGAAGGCAATTTTGTAGACTTTGCTTGAATTTTATTAGTGACACATACATGATTCTCCTTAATGGATATTTCGATAATAAGTGGTTTAGATCTAGAAACCACATTATGTTTGATTGCATTTTCTAACAGAAGTTGAATGCTCATAGGAACCACCATTTTATCAAGTGCAGTTTCGGGAATATCCCATTGCACTTGCAAGTTGTCTCCAAAGCGTTCTGATTGGATATGAATATAAGCTTGTGAAAACTTTAATTCATCTCTTAAGGTGATTAAATTTACATTTCCAGACTCTAATATAAAACGGTATACACCAGATAGCTTATCTACAAATTCTTTGGCTTCATCTTTTGAGTTTTGATCTATAATATCTCGTAATGTATTGAGCGTATTAAAGAAAAAATGAGGCTGTGCTTGATTACGCAATGCATCTAATTGTGCTTGCACCATCACTTGTTTTGTCTGCTCCTCTTCTCGAATACTTTTTTTAAGCATCGCATGGTAATAAATCGCTTCATAGATGGCTTGAATCATCACACTTATAATGATTATAGGCAAAAGAACTTTAAATCTATCAAAGAGGTTATAATGGTAGTTTTCAAAAAACGAACCAATAATCATACTTCCTATATAATCTATAAGTGGTACAGATATGATAATAAAAAAGAACACAATCATGATACGTTTTAGCGTATCATGAAATGACGGGTAGTTTTTACGTAAGTAGATGATCACATTACGCATAAAAAACCAATTAAAAAGTGTAAAAAATAATGATATCAGCCAGCTAATAAAAACTTCTATAAATGCAATATCTTTTGGAAAATTACTGAAGAGATAACATGTTACTATACTTAGTATTAGAATAGAAACAAACGCAAACCAAAAGTCATTAAACCCTAAATATTTAATACGTTTTTCTTTGTTAAATAATCTCATACCGTTTTAAATTCTATTCTTCTAGTATACGTTTTTGCATTTCGGCAGGTTCAATATAAACTTCGCTTTCGCGAAAGCGTATACAACCAGCATTATATTTACTAATACTATTATGAACCCGTTGTACATTTGATTCTATTTCTACTACTTTTTTCCCTACCCTAAAGGGTGAATAGTAGAAATTTTCATTCCATCCTTTAGGATTTGAGGAAAAGAATGAAAATATAGCATCTAAACCCACTCTATTTTTTCTAAATGCACAACTGGTTATTATTACAACTTTATAAATGGCATTCCTTGTTTTGCTTGATAGAATGTAAACCCAATCCATCCAGCAAATAGGAGTCCAAAAAGAACAACACCAATCACTTGATTTCGAGTGGTAGTATTCCATTTTTTAGAGAGCCATACTGCGAATAACGGTATAATTTGTATGCTATGCAATCCAAAAAAGTGTGCTACTCTTAAGTCTCCCGCAACCGTACTCCAGTTTAAGATAGGTAATCCTGCACCACCATCGGCTACGCCTACAGTATGTGCTACTTGACTAATCATTTGGCCGCCAATCCAACTTCCTGCCACTATAATAATCCATCCCATAAGGATGGCCCATTGCACTGGTCTTGGTGTTTTTAATCGCAGTCTTAAGGTCTCAATAATAAAGAATACCATAATCAAAACATTGATTCCTATTAAAATACCCATCGCGGCAAAGAGCATTCCGTCAAAAGCAGAAGACATATTGTAATGTGATTGTACGCCTCTTGCTGCCTGATATACAATAATGCTAATCTCTAGAAGTAATGTCCATGAATTAATATTATTGATGATATTCTTTTTCTTTGTAGAAAAAGGGTATAGCGTAATGAGATAGCCAAATGTGAAAATATAAATCGCTCCAGAGATGGTAAACTTTAAAGGTTTGATCCAAACATTAATTCCCATTAATGTTCTATCATCTACTAGGAGACCAATGAAACATCCTACTGCCATGAGTAGATGTAGTATGACAATCCCATATAGAATAGGACTTGATGTTTTTACAGTATGAATTATGTTTTTGATACTTTTCATGATTTCTTAAGTTTAATAGCTCGTAGTATCATAAAGGCAAGGAACCCTATAGGTCCTAGCATAAATGTCCCGAAAAGACACGGAGCCATGAGTAATTGATGAATTTGTAGTTTTTTATTTTGATCTAACATCCACATGCCCACCACAAGATCAAATGCGAGATAATGTACCCAACCTGCGAGTACAGCATGTTCTTCGGTAAATAATGCCATAACCGATTGGAGACTTCCAAAATCCATCCCACCACCTATTTGCATAGCTTTAAAAATATATACCGCATAAATAGCTGATAAGGCTAGAGGGATTACTTTAAAATCTATGAAGAAGCGAGTCACTTTCCATTTTGGCAATACGATCATTAAAATCCACATAGGCATGGTGATCATTCCTGCTATCGAAAAAACTTCTGTGGGTGTCATGGTTGTTCGTTTTTTAATTGATAGGTCAAAGATGTGATTCTTATAAGAGAATAGAAAGGCGATTTCGCTCAACTGTCGTAAATGACTTTTGAATTGTAATGTACGCTTTAACGCTTTGCTCTTCCTTTGGTCGTGAATCTCGCAGGCTCGATTTCGCGAAAGCGTATAAATGTATAATAGGAATAAAGACTAGAGACGTAAAAGGTGTCCGTTCAAGGGCGGTCGAGAACTACAATAAATGAATAGCTGACGATAGTTCTCGACTGCGCTCGAACGGACATAAGCATGTTCATATCGATTTACCAAAAATAAATCTCATCCACAAAAAGCCATGCAGGATTCCCAGCTGCAGGATGCCATTCGGGTAATTTATCATGATTTTTGATCACTACTTTTACATATCGGGCTTCTGTGTTTGAAAGTTCAAGTGTTACTTTTTTTGTTTCTGTATCACCGCCTTCTCCTTCTCTAGAGACTTTCATGGCTGCTGCTTTTTTAAAAGGCCCTTTTTTAGTAGTAGACGTATACACTGTAAAATCGGTAGGGTATAAAATCCAACTACCTACACTCTCCATAGTACTAAAAGAAACATGTTGTATAGGTTTTATAGCACCAAGATCTATAGTTGTATTGAGATCTGTCCCAAAATACCCTGTCCAATTCCCATCCTTAAAGTCGAGACTGCCTTCTTTTAGATCAAAAAGTTTATTGGCATCAGGATAACTCTTATCAGGTTTTGTTTGGATGGTGAAGTTGGTAATCTCCTGTTGAATATTAGCATATTCACGTATGGTCACCTCACTAGGTTCCCATCCTTTTTTAAAAGCAGCTACTTTAAGGGTTTTGGATTGATCTAGAATAATTTTATCAGTATAGATCGTTGAGGTTGTATCAGGTGCTTCTCCATTCAGAGTATACCGTACTTCAACATTTTTTAAACGACTGTCAAGGGTGATATGAATCGTGTCTTTAAATAATGTTTTAATGGGTGTTATTAATGGAGGCTCTAGCTGACTACTTTCCACAAAACCTTCGGCACTATTGCTTTGAATATTGATGTTGTATTGTTCCCCCAATTTGATGGCTGTCTCTTGATCTACTTGTGTTTGCCACGCATAGATTTGTTTAGGTTGTATCGTTTGTACTAATTCTGTAAGACCCTCATTAGAAATAGCAGTGTTGTACATATTTAATACTTCAAGATGTTCTAATTTTTTGATGTTTTTAATAGAAGCATCCGTAATTTTTGTGTTGTCTAAACGCAATGATTTTAAGTTTTTGAAATCTTTAAAAACCGTAGTCATTTCGTCTGTGATTTCAGAAGTATTGACATCTAATTCAACGATTTGGTCTTCCAGTTCAGAAAGGGTTTCTATATGTTCCTTGGTAGGATTGGATCTTAATAGTTTTACAGTTAGTGCTCCTTTGCCTGGCACTAATTCCAATACTCTAAAACCAGCCGTTTTCACTTCTTCGATAGCATCAGTAGAAGCTTTCGGAATGATCACTTCATTAAAAACGAGGTATTTTTTGAGTTTATTCCGTAAGGTGTCATTCTCTATAGTATGTGTCGCATAATTTTTAAAATCTAGCCCTTGATCAATCCAATGTTTTAATAGCCAAATCTCATCCTTTGTTAATTGCGCTTTGCCTTCAGGGGGCATGTGCTCTTCATCAGAAATGGGAAGTAATAAGCGTGTATATAATAAACTTTGAGCAGCATCTCCCTCAATGACATTGGCACCGCTCACACCTCCTCTTAGAATCGTCTCTTTTGTAAGCAACGATAGCTCTCCTTTTTGCTTACTCGCATTATGACATTGTATACATTTATCATCTAAAATCTTTGCGACAACATCATCATACATTCTCAAACTATCTATTACTTCTATCGTTTTTTCTTTTTCAGGAACACGTGCATATTCTGTTAGGAAACCATCTCCATGCGTGAGGACGCTTCCATAATGTCCTGCAATACTTATGAGGATAAGCGTTGCTATAAATAGCGGCAAGAATAGCTTTTTTGTTTTTGGATTTGAAGTGTTGCTTATTACAAATAGGATACTCGTTAATACAGCTGTTGCAATACCTGTGTAAAAATGAAGATCTAAGATCTCTTCTTGATACCCTCCTTCTAGCGAAAGGAAATAACCAAAAAAGCAGGTGATTATCGCAAAAATGGCTGTAAATCCTAGTAAATTTCTAATGATGGCCGTTGGATACTTTTTTTGAAAACGACTGGTCATATCTATAAAGAAAGTAACCACTAGCGCACCAATAGGCAGATGCAACAATAATGGGTGAAATCGTCCAAAGAATAATACAAACCGAGGGGCC
The DNA here is from genome assembly GCF_900188275.1 of Dokdonia pacifica. Taxonomy (GTDB): domain Bacteria; phylum Bacteroidota; class Bacteroidia; order Flavobacteriales; family Flavobacteriaceae; genus Dokdonia; species Dokdonia pacifica. The sequence goes on along the minus strand of NZ_FZNY01000001.1, from coordinate 850,232 downwards.
TCTTCTGTATTTAGCGTATATAAAGTCATCACGCCAAACACCGTTAGGATGATGAGAAATATACTTTTATATGCTTGATTGCTTTCTTTCATTCGTTAAAAATCCATTCATCCATAAATAACCATGCGTTCATGCCTTTTCCAGGATGCCATTCCGGAAGTTTTGAATTATATACTCTAATTGTCATGGTTTCAACATTCCTATTAATGGGGATTTGGAAATCTTCTAGTTTTTTAAGTTCTCCTTTAGGTATATTGGATACGTTATAGCGTATCCTATGGGTTTTATTTATATATACCTCTACTGCCTCTGGCGGAAAAATCCATGATTTTGTATCAATAAGATAGCCTATGGTTATGTTTTTTATACGAGGCTTATATTTAAAATACATAGTAGCTATAGCGGTTGTATCATATCCGACCCATTGCGTATCTCTGAAATTTACAGATCCCTTTGTATGATTCATCAGCGTGATAGAATCTATTCCAGGATATTTGGAATTGGGCTTTGTATTCCAAAATAGTTTACGAGGAATAATCCCCTTTTTATACAATTTTAAGGTTGTAGTTTCACTGGGTTTCCAATCTGCATGAAAAGCTTTAAAGGAATAAGAGCCTTCTTTTTCAACCGTAAGAGGAGTGGTGTATTTTGTGTTGTTTTCAGTAGGAGCTGTACCATCAGTTGTATAATAAATACCAACATCTTCTAGCGCTAATGCAGCAGTTATTGTTACAGCAGAATCTATAATCGTGCTCGTAGCCGTTACGCGAGGTTGTGTGATGCTGACTTGCTGTTGTTGTACAAACACGCTATCAATAGGTGTTGTTTTTTCAGCACAACTTAGGATGCTTATCAAGAGTATACTTAGAATGGCTATCCTCATACTCTTGTTAATTTTATAGGATAGGTTTGACCAGAATTCCATTGGGCGACATACATATTTTCATCATCATCTATACACACATCATGCGGATGTTGAAACAATCTGATGGTTTGATACAACTCATCCAGTTCATTATTACGATACGAAGGCGCTGTCGCACCAGGACAAGAAACTACTTCATTTTTTTCATTCATAATCAAGATGAAACCAGAGTCATCATGTACTGCGTTTTTAGATCGTAATACTGCAAAATAGATATCATTTTTATGAATCACAGGACGACAAATTAATGCGCCAGGTACAGGAATAGTTTCTATAAAAGTACCGTCTAAATCAAATCGTTTTAACTGATTGAGTTCTCTGGCAGTAATCAATAACGATGGATTATCGGAATCTCTATAGTCATAACAAATGCCATGTGCATTCAGGAATTGTCCATTTTCGGTGCCTTGTCCTCCAAAGATATTCAGTAATTCTCCCTTATGGTTATAATGTGTAATATATTGTTTCCCATAGCCATCTGCTACATAAATATCTCCATTTTTGGTAACGGTAGTTTCGGTGGGTTTGAAATCTTCTTTATTAGTATACTTTCCAGTTTCTAAAGGCGCATCTATTTTAAAAACTACTTTACCATCGATAGTAGTTTTGATAATCTGATGGCGTTCATAATCTGTGATGAATAGGAAATCGGTGCCATTTTCTTTAACAAGAGTGAGTCCGTGGGCTCCTGGATATTCAGTTCCCCATGTTTCGATTAGTTTTCCCGATTTGTCATAAATAATGACATTATTCTTAGTGTGATTGGTTAATAATACAATCCGTCCTTTGGAGTCCTGTACCATCTCGTGACAGTCATTTACAGGTGTTTGTGATGGATTGAGATTTCCCCAGTTGAGGTTTACTTTATATTGATGTGCGTTATGACCTATAATAACATCCTTAGAGGATGATACTGAGAACGCTTTCGCGAAAGCGGGATATGTCAGAAACCCCATAGCGAGGTAGGAAGATTGTTTTAAAAATTTTCTACGACTCATATGGAATTAGCTAATAAGATCGTGAACTACATGGCCAGAAACATCCGTAAGTCTGAATCTTCTGCCTTGATGTTTGTAGGTGAATTTTGTATGATCTACCCCCATTAAATGCATCATGGTGGCTTGTAAATCATGTACGTGTACGGGATCTTTTACGATGTTATACCCAAAGTCATCGGTTTCTCCATACGTAAATCCAGGCTTTACACCACCGCCCGCCATAAACATAGTGAAGCATTTTGGGTGGTGATCTCTCCCATAATTGGTTTCGGTGAGTGTTCCTTGGCTGTAGTTGGTACGTCCAAATTCACCTCCCCAAACCACAAGGGTATCTTCAAGGAGTCCGCGTTGTTTTAAATCCATGATTAATGCAGCGGTCGCCTGATCAATATCTTTGGCTTGTTTTTCTATTTGTGTGGGTAAATTTTCATGCTGATCCCAACCCATATGGTAGAGTTGTACAAAACGCACATCTTTTTCAACTAGGCGTCTTGCGAGTAAGCAATTGGCTGCATAGGTGCCAGGTACCGTTGCTTCGGCGCCATACATTTGGATAATATGATCGGGTTCTCCTTCTATATCCATCGTATCGGGAACAGAAGTTTGCATTCTATAGGCCATCTCATATTGTGCGATGCGGCTATTGATTTCTGGATCGCCAAATTCTTTTTCCTGCTTTTCATTTAATTCGGCAATATGATCGAGCATTTTGCGTCGCTCAGATCTATTCATTCCTTCAGGATCTTTTAGGTATAATACAGGGTCTTTTCCTGATCTAAATTGCACTCCTTGGTGTAGCGAACTTAAGAATCCATTTCCCCACAGTCGGGAATATAAAGGTTGTGCAAGCGGTCTTCCCGTTCCTCTGGATAATAATACTGTAAATGTTGGGAGGTTATCATTAAGACTTCCTAATCCATAACTCATCCATGATCCAATACTGGGTCTTCCTGCTTGTTGTGATCCTGTTTGGAAAAAGGTAATAGCTGGGTCATGATTTATGGCTTCGGTATGCATGGATTTTACAAAGCATAACTCATCTACAATTTTTGCGGTATATGGCATGAGATCACTTACCCAAGCTCGGGACTCTCCGTATTGATTGAATGTAAAATTACTACCCACTAGCGGAAAGCTATCTTGTCCAGAAGTCATTCCTGTAAGACGTTGTCCTTTTCGTACAGAATCAGGTAAATCCTGACCTCTCATTTTATCCAACAACGGCTTGTAATCAAACAATTCTAATTGGGAAGGGCCTCCGCTTTGAAATAAATAAATAACGCGTTTTGCTTTGGGAGCAAAGTGAGGCAGATTCATGCCTTTAAGCGGAGAATCTGGTGCTTCTACTATAGCCGAAAAAGGATCTAACATCGAAGCAGCAGCAAGTCCACCAATACCCAAGCTCAGTTTCTTTAGAAAATGTCTGCGGTTATTATTGAGAAAATGTTTTGAGATTTCTTCCATATGATTATCCTTTTATAATAGCTTCGTCTAGATTAAAAATTAAACTTGTGACAGCGCTAAAAGCATATAGTTTTTCTTTGTCAATAGCGACTTGAGTAGTGACTACTTTTTTGGTTTCGTCATAATTGGCTTCCGATTCTTTTAGAAATGCGAGTAAGTTTTCTATTTCTGTTTCATCGGGAGCACGTGAGGTAATTTTTTTGAATATAGTGTGTATCCGATCTTGATCTGTGAGGTTTTGATCTAGTAATACTTGGGAGGCCAGCACCTCTGCTGCTTCAATAAGCTGTGGGTCATTAAGCATGACGAGTGCTTGTAATGGGGTACTGGTTTTTTGGCGTTCTACGGTGCAATAATCTCTTGTGGCGGCATCAAAGGTCATCATAGATGGCGGTGGTACGGTTCGTTTCCAGAAGGTATATAGACTTCTTCTATATAGGTTTTCTCCTGTGTCCATGATGTATTCTGTGAGCCCTTGTCCTGAAGTGGTTTCTGCCCAAAGTCCTTTGGGTTGATAAGGTTTAACACTTGGGCCACCTATTTTTTCGACAAGCAATCCACTCACGGCAAGTGCATTGTCTCTAATCATCTCGGCAGTTAATTTTTGACGTGTGCTTCTCGCAAGCCATTTATTGTAAGGATCAGCTTCTAAGAGTTCGGGACTTGTTTTGGAGGTTTGTTGATAGGTATTAGATAAGACCATACGTCTGATCATTTTTTTCATATCCCATCCTTCTTCTCTAAAAGTAATCGCGAGCCAGTCCAGAAGTTCTGGGTGGGACGGTAAGGCGCCTTGGTTTCCAAAATCAGAGCTAGAAGCTACGATACCCGTTCCAAAGATTTGTTGCCATAGTCTATTTACAGCCACGCGTGCAGTGAGTGTATTCTTTTCATCAAAAAGCCAATGGGCAAGTCCTAATCTATTGGTTTCAAAACCATCAAATGCGAGTACTGATTTTGGAGTATCTGCTTGTACTTCTTCTCCATAGGCATCATAAGCGCCTCTTTTTAAAACGTATGTTTTTCGGGTAGGAGCATCATCTTTCATCACCATAAGCTGTACTTCTTGTATAGAGTCTGGCATATTGATAAATGAAAGTAATGCTTCGGTTTGTTGTTGTGTGATTTTGATATTAGGCTCTGGAATTTCTCCATAATCTATACGTCCTTTTTCATTTACTTTATTAAAAAAACTATAGAAACTAAAATATTCTTTTTGAGAGATAGGATCGTATTTATGATCGTGGCATTGTGCACATTCCATGGTGAGTCCTAATAAAGATTTAGAGACCGTATTGGTTCTGTCCAATACATACTCTACACGATATTCTTCATCGATCACACCGCCTTCTTGTGTGATTTTATGATTTCTATTAAAACCAGTAGCTATAATTTGTTCTAGACTAGCATCAGGTAGTAAATCTCCTGCTAATTGCCATGTCACAAAATCATTATAGGGGATGTTTTTATTGAAGGCATTAATGACCCAATCACGCCATGGCCACATCACACGCTCTAGGTCATCTTGATATCCGTGCGTATCTGAATATCTAGCAATATCTAGCCAACTGGTCGTCATGTGCTCACCATATTGAGTAGAACTTAGTAGACTATCTACGATACTTTCGTATGCATTTGGATTGCTATTATTTAAAAAAGCATCTATAGCAGTAATACTAGGTGGGAGTCCTGTAAGATCAAAATAAACACGTCGTATTAATTTTTCTTTGCTGGCTCTTTCGGAAGGTGATAATCCTTGTTGTTCTAATTTTTTAATAATGAAATGATCTATTTCATTAGCAACAAGACTTGTATTGGAAATTTGAGGAATTTCTTTTTTTTGGGGAGCGACAAATGCCCAATGATCTTTCCAAACTGCTCCTTGCTCAATCCATTTGGTGAGTATTTGTTTTTCATACTCAGTAAGACTGAGATTAGAATCTTCAGGAGGCATGAGTTTTTCTATTTGGGTAGCATGTATTCTAGAGACAAGTTGGCTGGTAAGTGTATCGTTGGGTACAATGGCAAATCTGTCTTGGTTGGGGCCTATGGCTGCAAACGCCCCTTCTTTAGTGTCTAGTCTTAAACCTGCCTCACGGGTACCATCATCAGGGCCATGACATAAATAACACCTATCTGAAAGAATAGGTTTTACATCAAAAATATAATCGATGGTTTCTGGAAGTGCTTTGGTTTCACTTGCCAATTCAGGATTACTTGTATCTATGGCTGTGTAATCTTCTTGTGTTTCTTTTGAAATATATTTATATCCTAATACCAAGGCAAAAGGGATTACAAAGTACAATAACCATGTAAAGGACGTATGCTGTTGTTTCTTCTTCAAAGTAGAGAGCGTTTTATTGCTATTTACAGTAGGATTAATAGAATGATAACTCTGAAATTTATAATTATAAATTCTCCAACAAGATACTAAATCTATTGTTTATTTAAACGCTTTTTCAGGGCACTATGATGATTTTTGGAAGGTGTGTTTTGTGTTATTTTGATGTTGTAGTATACGCTTTACCGCTTCGCTCTCTCTACGTTTGTGAATCTCGCAAGCTCGATTTCGCGAAAGCGTATAACCAACTTACACATATGCATACCTACCTGTTTTATAACCAAATCTAGCACTTTGTTGAGCTTTAATATATTGTGTGCCTACTATATTTTGTGTTTTTTATGAATAGAATAAAACGGAAAAATATTTTTAAAATACTGTTTATCAGATAATTGTAACTTATTTCTTTTACGGCATAACTTTAGGTTATAATAGAATTGTAGAATCTTATAATCAAACAAAAATTACAATTATAAACCTTAAAGGGATGTATAAACAAATAGAAATAACGGCGTTTTTAGAATTAAAATTAGTAGTTGAGAAAGCAAAAAAGATTTGCAAAGATCGTATCAAAACGATATTTAAAAATTTAAGACAACAGCTTCTGAGAAGAAATCTAGGAAGATCAAAATTTAATGGTATTGAAGATGCGCATCTACACATTAATAATGTTGTCGCAGTATCTCATCCTTCAGGAACATCAAATTCGATCCATCTTTTTCCTGACTCTACAAAAAATCAAAGGAATTCTATACTTGAGGCGTGTTTAAATAGGATGCCAAAAATACAAAGAAGAGCTTTTGTTTATAAAACCTTTGAAGGTAAAAAGACATCATTGATTTGTACAGATCTAGATATTAATGAGGCTGTATTTTGGAAGCTTATTCAGAATGCAAGAAAAGAACTTATTGAAAGTTTAGATCTCAATTAAATCTTCCTAACAAAATTCATGCAACTATCCATTTATTAACCCACCCATTCATACTTATTTATTATGTTATCACTTAACTATCAAATTCCAAGTTTTACATTTAAACCTAAAGAAACGACTATTACTTATTTATATACAGAAGAGACATTAACAGAAACGATAGATGTTGAAAATGTAGAGAGTGATGCTAGAGAAGTAGTAGTAGATCAAAGTACTTCTAAAGATCGTATCCTCACGTATTTTCGCAATGAACTTTTGATCGTATATGTTTCTGAAATCGCTTATATATATAAAGAAAATTCTATTACATATGTTGTACATATGAATGGACAGAAGAGTGTCTCAAATAACAGCTTAGATAGTCTTTTTGCTGGATTAGATCATCATTATTTCTTTAGAGTAAACAGGCAAGTAATCTTAGGTGTTTCTGCCATTAAAAAAATTATAAAAATGGGTCAGGGATTAAAAATAGAAACATATCCCCCTTCAGAAAATCCAATATTTGTAGGGAAAAATAAGTCACTGGCATTTAAGAATTGGTTAAACAGTTGATTTTTCAAAAAGTTAAACAAAAATAGCCGTAAGTCAATAAAAATAGAATTTTGAACTATTTTTTTAATAAAAATACTTGTTTTGTTTAACAAAATGTTTAAATTGTTTCACGCGTATTTTAGTTAATAATTACTCCATAATAAGCATTAATACTAGTAGCTAACATTGTATGTATTGTTTGTTTAGATGAATACGTTAAACGATTAAAAATGGGAAAAATTCTTATTGTAGAGGATGAGTTTATCATTGCTCAAGATTTAAGGAGAATAGTATCTGGTTTGGGGCATGCTGTAATGGGTATGGCAAAATCTGCCGATGAAGCTATGAAAAAGATAGCAAAAGAAGCTCCAGATTTAGTATTGCTAGATATTCATATTATAGGAGATGTAAGAGGTACAGAGTTAGCCCTGAAAATACGTGAAGAATATGGACTTCCTTTTATTTATGTTACTTCGTATTCTGATTCTGGAACGTTACGTGAAATGACTCAGACAAATCCGTTGGGGTATATTTTAAAACCTTTTGATGAACGAGATATTAGAGTTGCCTTAGAACTAGGGTTTCGTAAAATAGAAGTTGATGATTCACCATTGTCTTCTACTTCAGATACTGGTGTCTCTACTACTAGTGTCTCTAAAAAAATAGATACGCTTGGTATTATCGGTGAAAGCGAAGTTATCGCGAAAACATTAAAACAAGTTCAGCAGGTTGCTTTTACAGATATAACGGTACTTATACAGGGAGAAACAGGAACAGGGAAAGAACTTATTATGGAGGCACTTCATAAGAGTTCGCCAAGGAAAAAGAAACCTTTAGTTAAAGTAAATTGTGCAGCATTACCAAGTGATTTAATCGAATCTGTTTTGTTTGGCCATGAGAAAGGAAGTTTTACAGGCGCTACAGAAAAGAGAATTGGAAAGTTTGAACAAGCCAATGGAGGTACTTTGTTTTTAGATGAAATAGGAGAACTTCCTTTAAATAGTCAATCAAAATTATTACGATGCATTCAAGAAAAAGAAATTGAAACCGTGGGCGGTATTATTTCTAAGAAAATTGATGTACGTATTATAGCTGCGACCAATAGAAACCTGGAAGAAGAAGTAGAAAAAGGAGCTTTTAGAGCAGATCTATTTTTTAGATTGAGTATTTTTCCAATATCGGTTCCTCCATTGAGAGAACGAGGGAAAGATATTGAGCTATTGGCAAATTATTTTATGAGTCGTTTTTCTAAAGAAATTAATAGACCTTGTCCAGCATTAGATAAAGAGACTCTTAAAGGTATTATGAGACATGATTGGCCTGGAAATGTTAGAGAATTGCAACATTTTATAGAGCGAGGTATTTTACTTGCTGAAGATAATGTGTTATTTAATTCTTTAGATAATCATGATGCTAAAGACCTTGGGAACCTACAGAAAGAGTTTGAATTGAAATCGCTTCAAGATGTAGAAAGGGAACAAATTATTCAAACATTAAAATACTGTAAAGGAAAGGTGAGAGGTAAAGGAGGAGCTGCTGAAATCCTTAAATTACATCCTAGCACACTAGATTTTAGAATTAAAAAATTAGACATTCAGAAGGAAAATGAATACAAATAATAAGGATTAAAAGTAAACTCCCTTTGTAGTGGTACGTCTTATTGCTGTATTTTGAGAATAATCTGGTTGTAATGATTCTTTACGCGAAATAGCATAATTATCTACAATAATAATATCTCCAGAACACCATCTATGGGTGTAAATAGCTGCTTTTTTGGAAAACAAATCGTTCAAACTTGATATGGTGTCATTTATGTTTTTAAATAAAATTTCCCCTGTAGTTGTACAAATGTCAAACACCTCTTTTGCAAACCTGAAATCAAAATAAATACTAGGGTTCCCGGTGAAAGGATGTACCCATAATAAAGGGTGTATTGTATCATTACCTGAATACATTACTTTTATCCCATCCCATTTTTTTTTAATATCATCATTAAGTTTTGAATACACTTGGTGTAAACTAATAAAAGAAGTTTCCCATTCTTGATGTACAACTTCTGTCATCTGAAAAATACTTACATGTGCTGGGTTTTTTGAATGCGAGTAATCACTATGCCATAAAGAGCTTGAAAGATAGGTGTTATTAGTTGTATTTAATTGTCCAGACATCTTTATGTGGGGTGCTATATAACTCACTTTTTTGTGAGGTGTTCCAAAAAGAGTTGTAATTTTTATCTGCTCTTCTTCACTTAATATACGATGTGAAGGAATCACAATCATTCCTTTATGTTTTAATAAAGATTGAAGTCTGATAATCTCTTGACCACTAATATCTGTTATGTCTATTTTATTATTGATCTGGACACCAAATGAGGTTTTTAAATTTTGGATATCAATAATATTCTTTCTTGTGAGTTTTTTTATTCCAAAGTTCTGAGTAATTTTTCTTAATCCTAAATCCATCATTCCAACTAGTTACGTTTTATAGCATTTTTTAATTCTACTTTCTGAGTAGATGTCTTTATAAAGGCAATAGGTATACCATGCAGCAGTTATTTGTAAATTTTATTTTAAAATACTGATTATCAAATACTTAAATTTAAAGTGAATTTAAACAATATCAAAAATCCAAAAGTGATTATCCAATATATAATAGAAGTTACAATTTGTTGTGTTTTTGTAAGAAGAGAGCATCTTATACAGCTATAGGTTCTTCTATATACATGGTGAATGTTGTGCCTTGTTGTTGATTGATTTGAATTTCACCTTGTAATTGCTCTACCAATCCTTGTACCAATTGCATCCCAAAAGATGAAAGATTATCAATGTCAAAATCTTGAGGCAGGCCCTTTCCATTGTCTTTAATAATAAGAGAATATCTAGAAGTATCATCTATTTGGTTAAACACAATTTTAATAGTGTTATTTAGGGCATTTTTATCTGAAAATGCATATTTATAACAATTGGTAATTAATTCATTTAAAATTAACCCTAACGGTACTGCTAGTCCTATTTGAATTTGTTTCGGATCTATGTCTAAATCAAACTGAATCTTTGTATTGTCTTTTTCAAAACTTTGTTGGATATGCTCGATTAGTTCTTTGACATATGAGGTTACAGAAACTTTTGCAAATTGATTGCCTTTATATAGATTCTGATGTATAATAGCCATCGATTTGATTTTATTCTGGCTTTCTTGAAGTATTGTTTTTAGTTCATTATTATCAATATTTTTATCGATTTGTGTCCCTAAGAGGCTTGAAATGATCTGAAGATTATTTTTAACACGATGATGAATCTCTCGCATTAATAATTTATTTTCTTCATTTTTTTCTTCAATAATTTTTAGCGCTCTTTGTTTAAGACGATATCTATTAAAAAGAACACCTAGAAGTAAAATCACTAGCACCAGAAAGATCAATAAACCTATTTCTAAATAGCGTTGTTTCTCTGCTCTTACTTGCTGGATTTTGTTCTTGTTTTCTAAAGAAGCGATTTCTTGATTCTTTTTTTCTGCCTCTCTAGCAAACTCAAGTCGCTCAGCAATTTTTATTTTTTTCTCATCATTTACACTGTCTTTATAAATAATATGTTGCTTATAATTTTGAAGACTTCTTTCAGGGTTTTTATATATAGAATCAATTTTGGAAAGACTTAAATATGCATTACTGATTTCATCTTTTCGGATATTATTCTTTTTGTTAAATAGAATACTTTCATAAAAGAGTTCTGATGCTTTTTTGAAATGCATTTTTGCATTTTGCATTTTGTTTTGCTTTAAATCTACCCTTCCTAGTATTTCAAAAGAACCAGCTTCTCGATATGTATAATGTGTAGCCTTGTGATATTGCTGAGACTTTAAAAGATATTTTTCTGCTTTATCATACGCTTCTAATTCTAAGTAACAAATTCCTATTCCATAATATGCAGGTCCATTGGAACGATCATCTACTTCACTAGCTAATTCTAGCATTTGTTTATAGACATTTATGGCTTTTGTATATTCTTGAATATGCATATATGCGTTTGCTATATTTAACATAGGAGCCAATTGAAAAGCTAGATTGCCATCTTGTTTATAATAATCTATAGAAAGATTATAGTATTCAACCGCTTCTTCATAATTATTATTATCCTGATGTATGACAGCCAAATTTGTATAAAAAATTCCTTTACTTTCTAAAGAAACAGATGGGTCATCAAGTAGTTTTGTAGCATCTATTAATAAATTAGAAGCTTCTTCAGTATATTCTAGGAGTAAATATTCAGTGCTTAAATCAATTGCCAAATCTATGATCGTGCTATTATCAACTTTATATTTTTTTGCTATTTCATAGGCTTTGTTATAATGATATAAACCCTCTGTATAATTTCCCTGATCTATTAATAATCGTCCCATCGCTTTGTTTGAGCTCTGTAAACTAGCACCATGATCTAATTGTTCAGCTAATGATAGTGCTTCTTGTGCATAAGGAAGTGCTTTTTCAAAATCTCCAGCATAGATCTCGGCATAGCATAGTGAGATAATAGCTTCTACTTTCTTTTCTTCTGTATTTTCATATTTTTTTGAAAGTACTAATGCCTGATTTGCATAGTAGCGGATACTATCCAGGTTTTCGGTATCAATTTTACTGTAATAAAAACTCAATTCAAGAAGTATGTCTATTTTTTCTTGAGTGTCTGCTTGTCTTACAAGTTGATGTAAGCTATCTAATTCTTTATCTTTTTTTTCAGAAACTTGCCCATATGTATAGCTACAAAAGAAGATAATGGGTAGTAGACGTATTAATGTTTTTGGAGTAAATATCATTTCTAAGAAGCTATAAACATACTATATGTAATTATTAAAGATACTAAACTTGGATATAGAACAATACTAGTTGTTTTGTACTTACTAACTAGTTATACCATTCTTTATTTATTTCCAACATTAATCTTTTTCGAGCCCTATGTATAGTTACCCAAAAATTATCTACTGTAATATCTAATTCATTACAAATATCTTCTGTACTCATCTTTTGAATTGTCTTCATGGCAAGTGCTTTATATTGTTTTTTGGGAAGTTTAGCCATATGTTCAAAAACCAATATTTCAAATTCTTTTGCCTCAATTTTCATATCTCCAGATACGTTTGTACGATCTTCATAACGCTCTTCTAGCCAATTGATATCTGAACCATCTCTTTGTATATTCTGAAAACGAACAATAGCTCTATGCTTAGGATTATTGATTTTCCTGTAATAATCTATGATTTTTCGTTTAAGAATAGATGTTAACCATGTTCTCTCTGTAGCTTCCCCTCTAAATTTAGGAGCTGCTTTCAAGGCAGATAAAAAAGTTTCCTGAATGATATCTTTTGCAGTCTCTTCATCTCTTACTCTTGTAATCGTATAATTAAATAAAAAGTCTGCATATGAGTTAATCCACATATTAGGATTTAGCGATTGTGTAGTCATTTTATAATAAGATTTTTAAGTGGTTTTTATTACTGATGATCTACTACCCTAAATATGTGCCAAAAAGATATTTTTACATAAATAACTGTTAATGAGATTGTTATAAATTATCTGTTACTGTTTTTTGATAAAAAAGCACAATATGTTGTGTATGTAAAAACAACATATCGTATAAAGCATCTGTTCAATTTTAAAAAAGGATAAAACGTTGTTTGTTATAACTATTTACAACCACTTGTTATGGGTGCTATACGCTTTCGCGAAAGCGTATAAAGAATTATTGATTTTAAGGACAATGTATATAAGTTTAAACGAATCCTTTTATGATCAATTAAAAACTCTTCTCAGTCTTAGAATACCTAAAAAAAGCGCTTTCTGATTGGCTATAGTGATAAATATTTTTTGCTTCAATCCTTGACCTTCTTTAGTTACAGGATAATATCCATTTTGTTCTAAAGAATGAATGATATTTTTTGCAAAAGAAACGTTGTAGTCAAACCGGTATAAACTGAATAATAGTCCAAAAACATTATTGTTGAACCAAGGCTTAAATACCTCAAATTCATTAAGCAATCTTCCTCTTGAATTTTTAAAATAAATGCCGAGATGTGCTAGGGTTTTGACAGAATGAGTAGCTAAATTTTCGAGATGTGTTTGCGATCTTTTTTTACTCGACCCATTTGGATTTGTAAGATAATTATACCCAATAATCTTGGGAATGGTAACTTTTTGAGTATAACAAAATACCTTCATGCAAAAATCAAAATCTTCTCCATTCATCACATCAATAAACCGAATATGATGATTTTCGATAAGCTCTCTTTTAATAACTCTACTCCAAACATTACTATCATATATCCGTGAGGCTATGATTTGTTGTACTGTATAGTCTCCAGGAGGATAGATACGTTGGCCATGCACCACATCTTCTTCTACCCAATTAATTCCAAATAAAAGGAGTTCTGGAGCTGTTTTGATCAAAATATCATACACCTCCCCAATAAAATGATCGTTCAAATAATCATCTGCATCTATAAGCCAGATATAGGAGCCCGTTGCTTCATCTAAACCTCTATTCCTAGCTGCGCTTACGCCTGCATTATCCTGATCTATAACAATGAGTCTTGGATCATGAATAGCCTGTAACTCTTTTAAACTAGTATCTGTAGAACCATCATTTACGGCAATCACTTCTATTTCCATAGAATCATCACAGGAATCTAAAATAGAAAGGATGCATTTTTTAATAAACTTCTCAGTATTATAAACAGGAATAATAATGCTTAAAACCATTGGGTGTATAAAATGAATTTTAGATCAATAAGGAAGTAGGTGTGATACTTATTTTGCAGGTGTAAAGTTAGAAATATGATAAAGATGATTACCTCTATGTGGGTAGTAAATAGGTAGCAAAATCATATAAAAACACTAATAAAAGGTAGCAAATGATATCTTTGCTCTCAGTAAAGTATAAAACTTACGATTTGCATTTTTAGATAATAGCTGCAATTTTTCATTTAATTAAACCCTCTTGAAAACAAAAATTCTCTTCCTATTATTAATACTATCTTTCTCTGTCACCGCACAAGTAAAAGATAGCATTTTAGATGCACTAAAATTACAAATAGATCAAGCAGCTTCAGATTCTATTAAAATTCCTCTTCAAATACAACTAGCTAATCATACAAGGCAATTTGATATAGAAATAGCAAAAGAAATTCTTAAAGACATTTTACAAGAAATAGAAGAAAATGACTATAATAGTGCATACTACCTAAAGCAAAAGGCGGCTGTTTATAATGGACTTGGGGAATGTGCACAGGATCAAAGTGATAAAGCAAATGCATTACACTATTATTTAAAGTCGGTAAAGATCACAGAAAAGATTTTAGACTCCATAGGCATGGGACTTTCATATCATAATCTAGGATATTTATATTATGGAAAGAGCGATGAAGGTAAAGCGAAAGAGTATGCTAGAAAAGCTATAAAAGTTAGACAGGCTTTAGGAGAAGAATATTCGTTTGATCTAGCAATGACCTATAACGTTTTGGCACTAGGGTTTCAACAGTTTAAGCAACCAGATTCTGCTTTTTATTATTTTGAAAAGGCCAAAGAAGTTGATCAGTCTAAAGAAGGTCTTATAATTACAAACTCAAACATGGCATTCCTGTATACTGGGCAGAAAAAATATGACAAGGCAATTCCTTTGTTTGAGGAAAGTATTAAAGTAGCGCAAGCTCGTAAAGAATATAAAACCTTAAGCTCACATTATCAGAATTTAGGATACATTTATAGACAGCTTAAAGAATATGATAAAGCTATTGAGCTTACAGATAGCGCCATTTTTTATGCTCAAACTATTGGTAACAAAAGACAATTAGAAAATGAGTATTACAGTAGGCATACGATATATAAGCTTAAAGGAGATTATAAAAAAGCCTATGAAGATTATCAACTCTCAATAACGTATCTAGACTCTATACATAATGTTGAAGAGTTAAATCGTTTTACCGAGTTAGACTTAAAATATCAATTTGAAAAAGAAAAAGAAATTGCAGCAATAGCACTTAAAAATGAAAAAAGGAAGAAGAAAGTATATCTTGTATTCTTTATCCTTGCGGTGATTATTGCTTTGTTAGTACTCTACTTATTTAGAAAGAATAACAAGCAAAAATTAATCCTTGCTCAAAATAAAATAGCGCTAAAAGAAGTTGAAAAACTAAAAACAGATTTAGCTCTTGCTACCAGAGAAAAAGAGCTTAAAAAAGTAATACTCAAAAACTCTATTACAGAAGAAGTGCTTAATAAAACCTTGGATGATATAAAAGAAATTATCACTTTTGAGAATGAAAAAGAGCGGAAAGTAGCCTTGCGATCGTTATCTGCATCTTTACTTTCTGAAAAAACATCAAAAGCCTCAACCACGAGTTTGCAAAATTATTTAGATAAGATAGATCTCGATTTTAAAATACGATTAGATACTCATTTTCCCACTCTAAAACCTAAAGAAAAAGAACTGCTTTCTCTTATAAAGTTTGGATTGAGTACTTTAGAAATAAGCAAGTTACTTAATACAACACTCCCCGCTATTAAATCTTCAAGATATCGTATTCGAAAAAAATTAGGATTACAATCTAATGACGATATTATTGCATATATAGAAAGTAAAGATTCTTCAAGTTTAAATTTATAATATGAGATTGTTTTTAGCTTTTTTATGAGGAGATGTACGCTTTCGCACTTCGACTTTGCTCAGTATAAATTTCACTTACGTGAAAACATATATAACTAAAATCCCATATAAAAATAGTGTTCGTCATTACTTTTAATGTAATGAAGTAGTTTTTCAAGTGCCTGTCAAACAGCCATTTATTTTTTTGAGCCCCTTTTGATACCCTGTATTTTTTGTGTCTTTCTCATTACTCCAATTACTTTGTGTACGTAAATGAGTCGTAAAAGATCTTATTGAAACTACTACACCTATGAATCCCTCCATTCAATACGCTAAGTGCGGAACCATTAATATTGCTTACCAGACATTTGGCTCAGGTCCTATTGATATTGTATATATCCCAGGGTGGGTATCCAATATAGACTGGATGTGGGCTTGTCCAGAATTAGTACACTTTTTTAATGAGCTTGGGAAAATAGCCAGAGTCATTCTTTTTGACAAACGAGGTACAGGTCTTTCAGATAGAATTCTAGATCATGCTACGTTGGAAGAACGCATGGAAGATATTAAAGTGGTTATGGATGCTGCAGGTTCTAAGAAAGCCATTTTATTTGGACATTCAGAAGGAGGAAGTGTCTCTGCGTTATTTAGTGCAACCTACCCCAATCGTGTACTTGCATTGATGGCGTTTGGAATCTTTGCAAAACGTCGCTATTCAGAAGACTATCCATGGGCACCTACAGATGAGGAACGTCAGAAGGTATATGAGATGATTGAAAATAGCTGGGGAAGTGGTCAAATGAATTTAGAAACATTGGCACCATCCAAAGCTAAAGATGAAGTATTCATGAGTTGGCTAGCTAATTATTTTAGATCTGGAGCTAGCCCTTCTGCAGCTTTACGACTTACAAAAATGAATACAGAAGTAAATATCACAGATATTTTACCAAGTATAAAAGTACCTACGCTTTTGATGCAACGCACCCATGATATTGATGTAAAGATTGAAGAAGGCAGATTTATAGCAAAGCATATTGAAGGAGCAAAGTGGGTTGAGTTTGATGGAGATGATCATCTTTTTTGGGCAGGAAATACAGATGAGGTACTGTTAGAAATAAAACACTTTATCACTTCGTTACCCCAAGAAATCGTACATAAAAAAGGATTGATTACCATGTTGTTTGGTCACATTGAAAAAGTATCTAAAAAAGGATTCAAAACAGATTGGATTTGTGCAATAATAATGGCCTATGGAGGCGAACTTGTTCAAACAAACAAAATGTACTTTGTGGCTACATTCAATTCTTCAAAAAATGCAACGCGTTGTAGTATGAGCTTACTAGAAAAATCAAAAAGCTATGACATTTGTACAACCATGGGAATCTATACCCGAGAAGGGAATCTGATAGATAGATGTAGAATGCAGATGGAGGATGACTATATGATAAAAGCGATACGCTTGCAAGCACATACCAATCAAATTCTTGTATCTCAAACCATAAAGAATCTTCTGTCAGGAGGCAGTATTAAATTTATAAAAACAGCTGCGGTATTAAATTTTCAATCTACCACATTATGTGAGCTTTTTGTTATTGACAATGAAACGATAACCGAAAGTAATAACGAGTTTGAAAAAATAGGATGCCCAAAAAATGAAACATTTCTAGAAAAACTGCTTCAGGTGATAGAACATAATCTTGATGATACAGATTTTGGTATAGAAACACTTTGCCAATCCTTTCTGGTGAGTGAGCGTCAATTGCAACGAAAAGTAAAAGAAGTAACGGGAAAATCACCTAACTCTCTTATTACGTCTATGCGATTAAATAAAGCAAAATCTGCACTCTTGTCTTATCAAGATACAGTGGCAGAAATTGCCTTTCAATTTGGATTTTCTAGTCCTTCTTATTTTTCAAAATGTTTTAAAAAAGAGTTTGGAGTAACACCCACAGAAATTGTTGCTTCATAACCTAAAAAAATAGCTATTTCCTTATGCATAGAGCATAAAATTACCAATATACATGTCGGAAATGTACTAGCATTAGGCGGTATTGTTACAGCTTACTAATAGTAGTAGACCTAATTTTGGGGACATATTCACATACCCAACAGTATGTGTTTTATCAAAATAACTACTATGAAAAATTTATGTATACTTTTGCTGATCTTGTGTATTTCAGCAACTGGGTTTTCACAAACCTTTACAGTAGATGGTTTAAACTACACGATACTATCTACGACACCTAATGAAGTTCAATTAACAGGAGGTACGCCGCCTACGTCAGATTTAGTAATCCCAGATATCGTAAACGATGGTATTGACGATTTCACTGTCGTTGCCTTAGGCAATAACGCGTTTGAGAGTAAGAGTATTACAAGCGTTTCGTTACCAAATACCATACGGAGTATTGGTGATTTTACCTTTGATCAAAATTCATTGACGACTATTGAATTGCCTGAAGGATTAGAAACCATTGGTCAAAGAGCTTTTAGATTTAATAGTCTTGCAAATATTACTTTTCCAAGCACAATGATATCTATAGGTGAGAGTGCCTTTGGAGCCAATCCTTTGGCAATAATTACAGCAGAAGGCACAACACCTGCTGCCATTGGAACGACAACATTTGGAGGTAGCAGAAGCAATATAGATTTAACCGTGCCTGATGGTACAGAAGACACTTATATTACCGCAGGCTGGACGGGTTTTAATTCTATAAATGGTGTGCAACAACCTATCATTGGTGGCCTATTTGAGGTAGATGGATTATCCTATGTTATTACAGCTTTAGTACCTAATGAAGTTCAATTAACGGGAGGTACACCCCCTACGTCAGACCTAGTAATTCCTGAGACTGTTTCAGATAATGGAACGGATTTTACGGTTGTAGCTCTCGGTAATAATGCATTTGAAGGCAATGGCATTACAAGTGTTTCGTTTCCCAGTACTTTGCGTAATTTAGGACAATCAACATTTCGTATTAATTCGATTACCGAAGTGGTTATTCCAGATGGGATTACTGATATTCCACAACGTTGTTTTTCTAACAATGACTTGATAAGTGTAAGCTTACCTACTAGTATAGAAACGATTGGTTTTCGATCTTTTGAAAATAATGATCTTATAAGTCTTGTACTACCAGAAAATGTGACCAGTATTTCGCAATTTGCTTTTACAAACTCCCCTTTAACTAGTGTGAATTCTTTAAACCCTACACCGCCAAGTGTTGTTATAGGTGCAGGAAATAATGATTCATTTACTAACGAAGGAAACATTAATTTAACCATTCCTGATGGCACAGAAGCAGCTTATGAAGCAGCGGGTTGGGTAGGTTTTAACTCCGTAAATGGAGTAGTTGATTTTGAAGTTGGAGATACCTTTACTGAAAATAATTTGAATTACACGGTAACCTCACTATCCCCAAATGAAGTGATCATTAGAGGTGGGACATCGGTTCCACAAAATCTAACTATTCCAGAAAATGTAAGTAGTGGGGGTTCAGATTTTGTAGTGACTGCTGTAGAGGGAAACGCGTTTATTTCTAATGGTTTAACAAGTGTTTCGTTACCTAGTACGATTACAACGATAGGAGGGCAAGCATTTCGTAATAATCAATTAACGAGTATTACCATTCCAGAGAATGTAAGTCTTATTGCTTTTAGAGCATTTCAAGGGAATCCACTCGTAGCAGTTATTGCTTTGGGAAGTACTCCTGCAAATATCACGACAGACGTAAATACCGATTCTTTTAGCAACCGAGGTAATATCGATTTAACCATACCCGTTGGTACACAGCTAGAGTATCTCAATAATGGATGGACAGGATTTGCGACCATCAATGGGGAATTACCACTGGGAATAGGAAATACATTTGATGTCGATGGACTTTCTTATACGATTACTTCTTTAAATCCTACAGAAGTTGAAGTAGCAGGAGGAACTACGGTGCCTGTCAATTTAGTGCTTCCAGAAACAGTTACTATACAAGGAGTTGTATTTACAGTAGTAGGTGTTGGAGATGGAGCGTTTACCTCTTCTGGTTTGACAAGTGTTACGTTTCCTACTACAATTCGTGCTATAGGGACGGCAGCATTTCGTTTTAATGCACTTGAATCTGTAGTGATACCAGAGGGCGTTACAGACTTACCGAATAGGTGCTTTGCTAGCAATGATTTAACGAGTGTCACATTTCCTACTAGTTTAGAAACCATAGGTTTTAGATCTTTTGAAAATAATAACTTAACAACGCTCATACTACCAGAAAATGTAGTGAGCATTGGTCAACGTGCTTTTAGTGGATCTACTTTCAATAGTATTAACTCTTTAAATCCAACGCCGCCTAGTGTTGTTTTAGGAACAAGTGATGATTCTTTTAATAACGAAAATGATATAGATTTAACAGTACCTAATGGTACAGAAGTAGCCTATGAAGCTGCAGGTTGGGTGAATTTTAACTCCATAAATGGAGTGATTAATTTTGAAGTAGGCGATACCTTTATAGTAAACAATTTAAATTACACGGTTACATCAGTAGTTCCTAATGAAGTGACTATAACAGGAGGAACCGCTGTTCCTCAAGACCTTGTGATTGATGCTATCGTCAGCAGTAGTGGTTCAGACTTTACGGTTAGGGCTATAGGAGGTAGTGCGTTTGATGCTAGCGATTTAACAAGTGTCATTCTACCAAATACGTTAGTAAGTATAGGAGCAAGTGGTTTTCGTGGTAATGAATTAACGAGTGTCATACTACCTAATAGTTTGGTGTCTATAGGAGGGCAGGGCTTTCGTAATAACGAATTGACAAGCATTACATTTCCTGAAACTATAAGTAGTATTGGTTTTCGTGCATTTGAAGGAAATCCATTATCTGAAGTTACAGCACTAGGAAGTATACCTGCTAGTATCACAACAGGAAATAACGACACGTTTAGTAATCGATCAAACATAGAGTTAACCATACCTTCAGGAACCACACAAGATTATATAGATGGTGGTTGGATTAATTTCAATTCTATTACAGAAATAGACCTAGCTATTACAATAGCGCCTAAAGTATTCTTACAAGGTGCTGCCATCAATCCAAATGCAGGAGAAGAAGATTTAATGCGTGACGACTTGCGAGTGGCAGGTATCATTCCTGTGTTTAGCCCATATGAGGATGCATTACCTGTTTCAGACACATTAGCATTATTTACGACAACTGGTCCAAATGCAATTGTTGATTGGGTATTTGTTGAATTAAGAGATGCCTCAAATAGTTCAACAATCATAGCAAGTCAATCAGCATTATTACAACGCGATGGTGATATTGTAGACACAGATGGAACATCACCCATTACCTTTACCGTAGATGCAGGTGATTATTTTCTAGCGATTAAACATCGTAATCACATAGGTATCATCACTTCGGTTCCCTCACCACTTAACACAACATCAGCGCCTATAGATTTCACACAAAATATAACGAGTGCTCTGGGCGAAAACTTAGCACTTACAGAGGTAAACGGAACCTTCGCCATGATTGCCGGTGATGCCGACGGCAGTAGCCAGATTCTCAATACAGACATTACGGAAGCCTTAACGCTGGCAGGAGGTAGTGAAGCCTACTCCACCGCAGATGCAGATATGAATGGGTTTGTATTGAATTCAGATATTCAATTATTGGTGCTGGCAAATTCTGGTACCGTGCAGCAGTTTGATTAATTGAAAAAAAGGAATAATTCTAAGTACGCTTTCAAGGAACGTAGTGACGCAGAAGTTTATGCTGAGCGTAGTCGAAGTACGAAAGCGAAAAACTAAAAAATTAATTTATGAAAACAATAGTATCACTTTTGATCACCTTATTACTATCGGTAGTAAGCTATGCACAGACCTTTACTGTTAGTGGTCTCAATTATGAAGTCATTTCATCAAATCAGGTAAAAGTTACAGGAGGTAATTTTGCATTTACAAACCTAACTATTCCTGCATTCGTTACCAATAATGGTACAGAATTTATCGTGAGAGAGATAGGAGATAGTGCATTTGAAAACGGACAACTCGAGAGTGTCGTACTTCCTAATTCCATTTTTGTTATCGATAGAGATGCTTTCAGAAATAATCAATTGAGTAGTGTGACGATTCCAAATTTCGTTGTTACAGTGGGTATAGATGCTTTTAGAGATAATCAACTTACAGACGTAACCTTAGGGAATAGGGTTGAAGTACTTGATCTAGGTGCTTTTAGAAATAACCAAATAGTAGATATTACGATTCCTGCCAGTATGATAAATATTGAAAATGGTGCGTTTCGAGATAATACAGGTTTAAGAACCATTGAAGCACTAGGTACCACGCCGGCAATGGTTAGTACGAGTGGAGTAGATAATGATAGTTTTAGAGATCGCTCCGTCATTAATCTCACCGTGCCTGCAGGTGCTGAAGAAGCGTATGCAGCGGCAAATTGGGTCAATTTCTTTAGTGTCAATGGCCAGTATACTGGTGAGATAGGAGATACTATTGTAGCAAATAATAGCATTACCTATCGCTTTCTATCGGGCAATCCCAACCAAGCGAGCATTATAAATAATACTAATTCTGGGGATATAAGTTTTGGACCTATACTGTCAGTTAGAGGAATCATTTTTGACGTTATAATTATAGAACAGGACGCTTTTAGAGGAAATAATATTACCAGTGTAACGCTTCCTAATAGTATTATTAATATAGGTAGAGGTGCGTTTTTTCAAAACCAAATTACCAGTGTAACGATCCCAAACAGCGTGATCATAGTGGGGCAAGATGCGTTTAGAGACAACCAACTCACGGAGGTAACTTTAGGAAATAGTGTGACCACCTTGCGCGCTGGAGCCTTTAGGAATAATGATATAGAAGAGATTACTCTTCCTGCTAGTATGGCAACTATTGAAAATGGGGTGTTTCGTGATAATACCACCTTAAGGCGAATTGATGCATTAGGCACAAACCCTGCAACTATTGTAACCAGTAATGGTTTAGATACTGATAGTTTTAGAGATCGTACTCTCATTAGCTTAGTGGTTCCTGAGGGTACTGAGGCAACGTATGCAGCGGCAGATTGGGTGAATTTTTTTAGTGTCAATGGGGTGTATTCACGTCCGGAAGGACAAACCTTTACCGCTAACGGCATTACTTACAATATCACATTTACAGGGAGCCTTCCTAATTTAGTCGATATTGTTGAAAGTGATGATGATATAGTTACAGGTGATTTAGTGATTGAGGGTGTCATAACAGAGAACCGTACTGATTTTGAAGTGATTGATATAGAAAACAACGCGTTTCGAAATCGTGCACTAACCAGTGTAAGTATCCCAAATACGGTCATAAACATTGGTCAAGACGCTTTTAGAGACAATCAAATTACAAGCATGACCTTAGGGAATAGTGTTGAAAGCCTTGGTCCAGGGGCGTTTAGAAATAACCAAATAACAGCCATTACCATTCCTGCCAGTATGAGAGATATCGCTAACGGGGTGTTTCGGGATAATACCACCATACGGCAAATTAATGCATTAGGTACAAATCCTGCTACTGTTGTAACTAGTAGCGGTCAGGATACCGATAGTTTTAGAGATCGTTCTAGGATTAGTCTAGTGGTTCCTGAAGGTTCTGAAGCTACCTACGCAGTTGATAACTGGGTGAATTTTTTTAGTGTCAATAGGGTGTATACCCTACCACTAGATACAGAATTTACAAGTAACAATATTACCTATAAAGTGGTCGCTGCAGGTAGCCCAAATACGGCTCATATTGTTGATAATACCAATTCTGGTGATCTAGTGATACAAGGATTCATTACATCCAACCGAACAGATTTTGATGTCGTTGAGATAGAACCAAATGCCTTTAGAAATAATAATATTACCAGTGTAACGATTCCAAATAGCATAACTGATATAGGTCAAGATGCTTTTAGAGACAATCAAATCACAAGCATGATCTTAGGGAATAGTGTTGAAACGCTAGGGCCAGGCGCCTTTAGGAATAACCAAATAGTAGAGATTACACTTCCAGCCAGTATGACAAATATTGCCAATGGTGTATTTCGTGATAATGTATCATTTGTCCGTGTGATAGCACTAGGTACTACCCCAGCAAGTATTGTAAATAGCGGTGTAGATAATGATAGCTTTAGAGATCGTTCTAGGGTTAACCTTACCGTTCCTGAGGGTTTTGAAACTATCTATGAAAATGCAGGTTGGATCGGTTTTTTTGGAGTCAATGGCGTGTATACAGGTCCTTTGGGTGGTATTTTTAATGCAACATCTGGTACTAACTATAGGCTTATCGCTAGTAACCCTAATCAAGCTACTATTATTGGTAATGAGAATAGTGGAAATATAACTATCAATGGCAGACCCAGTTTAAACGGAATACGATTTGATATCATTGAAATAGAAGATGATGCTTTCAGAAATGATAATATTACCAGCGTTACCATACCAGATAGTGTCATAGATATAGGAGCAAATGCTTTTAGGGACAATCAACTAACAGATGTTACCCTGGGAAATTCAATTGAAACCATAGGTATAGGAGTATTTAGGGGTAATGACCTTACCAGTGTGAGTATACCCAATAGCGTGATCGAAATAGCTCAAGATGCTTTTAGAGATAATGTAGCCCTTACAGACGTAAGCTTGGGGAATAGTGTCACAACATTGGGTCCAGGCGCATTTAGAAATGCAGATGTAGCAGAGATTACACTTCCTGCAAGTATGACAAGTCTTGCCAATGGCGTGTTTAGAGATAATACTAATTTGACAAAAGTGATCGCATTAGGAGCTACGCCAGCAGCTATTGTCACCAGTGGTATAGATAATGACAGCTTTAGAGATCGCTCTGTGATTGACTTGATCGTACCCGAAGGTACCATACAGACATACTTAGATGCGGATTGGACAGGTTTTGGATCTATCAATGATGAAGCCGTAGGTATTACACTTACTATTGAGGGGCTTAGGTATACCATTATTTCTGAATCACCCAATGAAGTAGCAGTGATAGGAGGTACAACGATTCCTTCTGATTTGATTTTACCAGAAACGGTAACAATAGGAGAACGTGGTGATTATACCTTAGTAAGTATTGGTGAGAGTGCTTTTCTAACTTCAGGACTTACCAGTGTAACGCTACCTAGCACAATACGCCATATCGAAGACCTTTCTTTCGGTAACAATGCTTTGACTGAAATTAACTTACCCGAAGGATTGGAAACCATTGGTATTGCAAGCTTTAGAATGAATGATTTAACTAGCATAACCATACCCAGTACGGTGCAATCTATTGGTCAAGGAGCCTTTGAAATAAATGCTCTGGACACTGTGATCGCATTGGGTGAAATACCTGCGACTATCCAACCTCTTACTTTCGGAAACAGAGCGGGTATAGATTTATCAGTGCCACCAGGCACAACACAAGCCTATTTAGATGCAGGATGGACAGATTTTGCATCCATAAATGATAATACATTTTTAGATGACGGTCTTGTATACAGGATTATTTCTGAGCTACCCAATGAAGTAGAAGTGATAGGCGGCACAGGGATATCTACAAATCTTATCGTCCCAGAGACCGTATTAATTCAAGAGCAAATTTTTACAGTCACAGCAATTGGACGTGCTGCTTTTGAAGAACGAAGCTTAACCAGTGTGGCATTACCAAATACCCTTGAATCGATAGGTATAAGAGCCTTTTTTGGAAATGCTATAACAATGCCTATACTCCCTGATAATTTAAATAGTATTGGGTTTAGAGCCTTTCAAGAAAATAACATTTCAGGAACATTCATACTCCCTAATAGTGTATCATCCTTAGCGAATGCCAGCTTTGAAGATAATGAGATTACTGAGCTAATTATTTCTACTAACATTACTAATTTGGGGAATAATACCTTTAGAAATAACCAAATTACGAATCTAGTCATCCCTTCAAATGTAACACGACTTGGAGATAATATATTTCTAGATAATCCAATGGCTTCGGTTACAGTAGAAGCCATTACACCCCCGAGTATCGTTACAGGGACTCAGGATTCTTTTGGTAATAGAAGAATACTTATAGACTTATTCGTTCCTGAGGGTACCACACAAGCCTACTTAGATGAAGGTTGGACAGGATTTAGATCGATCACAGAATTTGCGATTGATATCACCGTAGCTCCGAAAGTATTCTTACAAGGCGCTGCCACAAACCCTATTGCTGGAGAAGAAGACTTAATGCGTGATAGCTTACGCGAAAATGGACTCCTTCCTACGACTTCTCCATACGGTGATGGTGCAACGGTTGACCCAACGGTATTTACTACTATAGGTGCCAATGCCATCGTCGATTGGGTACTGGTAGAATTACGATCTGGAGCAGATAATGACAATACCACGGTTGTAAACAGTACAGCAGCGCTATTACAGCGAGACGGAGATATCGTAGGGCTAGATGGTACCTCAAACATCACCTTTACAGAAGATGCAGGTGATTATTTTATCGCCATTAGACACCGTAATCACATTGGGATACTAGCTGCAGTGCCAGCGCCTTTAAGTAGCACTGCAAGCACGCTTGATTTTACACAAGATCCCGCTTTCGCGAAAGGAGAAAACCTCGCACTTTCCGAAGTGAATGGCACCTTTGCGATGATCGCAGGAGATGCCGATGGCAGTAGCCAGATTCTCAATACAGACATTACAGAAGCCTTAAGCCTTGCAGGAGGTAGTGAAGCCTACTCCACAGCAGATGCCGATATGAATGGCTTTGTGTTGAATTCAGATATACAGCTATTGGTACTCGCAAATTCTGGTACCGTACAGCAGTTTGATTGAGGTCATGTAACAGCCAAAAATTTCTATAATCTCTTCCCTTTTAATAATGATGTGTACGTTTTCGCCATAAATGTCGGAAACGTGCCAGCATTGTGCGGTATTGTTATAGTGGAAAGGGGAATCTGAGGCTAATTTCGCGAAAGCATATACAAATATCACCCAAATAATAACTACAAATTTATTTAACAATGAAACAAATTACCCTAGGAATTTTAATGTTGTTTGCCATTTTTACAATGCAATCACAAGACATTACCCTATCCTTTGAAAACCCAGAAATCACCACCGATGGGATGGATAGTTTTTATGAAGTAGATGTGATGATCTCTTCAGATGTTGCCTTTAGTATGGGGTCTGGACAGTTTTTTTTAGACTATAATCCGTTGGCTTTTGGAACGCAAGCCGATAATAGTGGGGCTATTACATTTGAACGTCCAGAAACCTCTTTATTAGGTGGAGCTGTGATTGTAGATGTAGGTGGAACACCAGTGCCTTTAGGAGCACATTATACAAGTTTTACAACAAATGATACTACAGATTCTAAAGTGTCTTTTTTATGGCAACAAAATGCCAGTAGCGGAATGTATGGAGATAATGTACCTGCAGGAACTCCTGTGGTATTGGTACATGTGAAAATTCAATTTTTACCAGGCGCTACAGCAGAAAGCCCTGATGTATGCTTTGATGCGACCAATCCTTTTGATGATCAATTTTTTACAGCTTGTGGGCCTTTTGATCCGTTAGTAGGATTTAGTTTTGAAGGAGCAGATTGTTTAAGTGAGCCTGGAAGTCAGATTTTTGATTACTCGCCTGACTGTTCAGGATCTGTAATTTTTAATGGAGTCACCTTTGTATGGGAGAATGATGCTTGGACGCCACAGCCACCTGAAGGTGTAGCAACTATAAACGATAATATTGAAGTACTATCGCCAGATGCGATTTTTACAGGAGATGTGATTGCAAATAATGTAACCATCGCAAATACAGGTGTACTTGATATTGCAGCAAATACACTGAATCTTCATGGTAACCTTGATGTTTCAGGAACATTGACAGCCGATCAATCTACCATCGTTATTTCTGGTGTAGCTGCACAAGCAATCAGTGGAGATTTTGGCGTTGCTAATTTAGTAATGAATAATACAAGTACCGCTGATGCGACACTTACAGGAACTGTTGATGTATTGAGTACCGTAATACTTACTGATGGGACGCTAGATGTAACGGGAGGCACGCTTACTTTTAAAAGTAATGCATCTACTACAGCGATGCTTGCTGAGGTTGCAAACGGAACCATTACAGGAGATGTGACTGTAGAACGTTATATGTCTAGTCGTCGTGCGTTTCGATTAACTTCAAGTGCTGTGACTACGAGTACTACCATTAATGCCAACTGGCAAGAAGGGGTAAACAATGTAGATGGGACTAATCTTGATCCGAATCCTGGTTTTGGAACCCATATCACAGGAGGTGATGCAGGAGCCAATGGTTTTGATGATACCGTGACAGATAATGCATCTTTGTTTGAGTTAAATAATGTAGCACAAGCATGGGAAGCAATTACCAATACAGACACCGATGTGCTTACTGCAGGGAAAGGATATCGTCTTTTTGTACGCGGAAGTCGTGCGGTAGATTTAAGTGCGGCTACACCTACTCCTTCAGAAACAGTTATTAGAGCTACGGGAACGTTAGTTACTGGAAATGTATCACAAACTGATTTTAGCGCAACGGCAGGTGATTTTAATTTCTTTGGAAACCCATATCAAGCGTCTGTAGATATGGGAACAGTTACTACGGCGTCTACCAATGTAAATACCAATCAATATTTTGTGTGGGACCCTTCCTTAGGAGAACGTGGTGCTTATGTAACGGTAATGCTTCCATCTGGGACCAATACCTCTATGTCTGCAGCCAATCAGTTTTTGCAACCAGGACAAGCTGGATTTGTAACGACAGCAACTAATGGCGCTGCTTCTATACTATTTGCTGAAACTAGTAAAGTTGTTGGAGAAGATACTGCCACAAGTTTTACAGAAAATAATCCATTAGATGAAGCACATATTATAGGCCAATTATATCGTACAGAAGCCTATGAAACAGGAACATCATTACAAGATAGTTTTGGAATATTCTTTTCCCCAGATCATAGTAATAGTATCACACTAGAAGATGCGTCTAAATTCTTTAATCAAGATGAGTCTATGGCGATTTCTAATGATGATACGACATTAAGTATAGAGCGTCGTTTCCTTCCACAAGAAGGGGAGATCATCCCATTAGTAAATACCACCTATAGAACCGATGCCTATACGCTAGTAGTAGATGTTGCTGCATTAGGAGAAGTAACGGCTTATTTGGTAGACGCATTTACAGGAATCTCTACACCACTTTCTGAAGGAGAAAATGTGATTTCATTTACTGTAAGCTCAGATGATGAAAGCTCGGCTAGTAATCGTTTTAGTTTCGCTTTCGCGGAAGAAGCATTAGCCACAGAAACTGTAGAAGCGTTTGCACTTACCCTATTCCCAAATCCAATAGGAAATACAAACCTAAGTATCGTATCTACAGATTTACAGGGAAAAGAAGTAACACTTACTGTAACTAATATGTTAGGGCAGCAATTGTATAACAAGCAAGTACAATTTATTGGAAATACACTTACTACAAATGCTATGAGCAATGTAAGTAAAGGAATTTATTTCGTAACCCTTTCAAGCGATGCTGGTACGGTAACACGTAGAATGATCAAGCAATAATCATAACATCAAAACTCATAATATGAAACCATATATAAAAAATATAAGAATCCTAATAGTAATTACTGGGCTGATGCTATCGCTAAGTGCAAGTGCGACGACACCTCAAATCACTTTTGATGATGATGTAGAAGATGTCCCACCACCCATGCCTATAGATGGATTAATAGGTGTGGCGCTTGCTGCAGGAGCATATATAGGATTACGTAAGAAAATGAAGAATGTTAGATAAGAAATTTTTCTAATCATAATTGTTATAGTGAGATATTATAATTGGTTTAGTAAAATAAAAAGCTCCTTCATATAGGAGGAGCTTTTTTACAGACACTTCTGTAATGTTTCAAGCATATTTTGATATGTAATTACCTATTTAATAGTACTAAAAGGAGAATTGTGAATGTAGATAGATTAGTTATGTCCCCATCCAACTTATACGTGATTAATTTATTGTGTAGTAGGAAAGGTCGTCTGGTTGGAGGGCTAGCGATCTTTTCTTTTTAGAAATAAGAAATGAATAAACTAATACTCATTTTTCTTTTAATAAGTTCTGTGTCAAGTACAGAAAGAAATAGAAACCACTACCTAACAAAAACAGGAGAAGTGGCCTTTTTTTCACATACCTCTGTAGCGACGATAGAGGGTATAAATAATAAAGTGGCCAGCGTGCTAGATGTGTGTACAGGGGATTTGTCGATTCATCTATTGGTCAGTGCATTTGACTTTGAAAAGGAGTCAATGCAGCAGCATTTTAATAAGACATATTTAGAATCTGATTTATATCCTGATGCTCGGTTTATCGGTAGGATTGTGAATTTTGATGCATCACAAGAATCACCGCAAGCACGAATAGTAGAAGGAGGATTGACCATAAAAGGAATTACTGTGCCTATACGAATAAAAGTATTAATCACTAGAACAGAAGACTCCTATAGAATGGTAGGAGAAACAGCAATAAAAATAAAAGATTTTAACATTTCAATCCCAAGTGTATTTGATGCTCATATCTCAAAGAGAATTCAAATGACATTCAATTTTGAGTATGCAGTATGTCAAAATGAAGAATAGAACACTTTCATACGCTTTCGCGAAAGCGAAATAACGTGTGTAGAAAAAATATAAAATGATCTTATAAAATTAAATACTATGAAATATATTCCAATTTTTCTAACAATGATCTTGGCTGTATGTACTATACAGGCTCAGGATATTACGCTGTCATTTCAAAATCCCGAAGTGACTACAGAGGGACCAGATTCTTTCTATGAAGTAGATGTGATGATTGCATCTGATGTTGCTTTTAGCATGGGTTCAGGGCAATTTTTTTTAGATTATAGTGCAACTGCTTTTGGTACACAAGTAGCCAATAATAATAGGATCACCTTTGAGCGTCCAGACACTTCACTACTTGGTGGAGAAGTGATTGTAGATGTAGGAGGGACTCCTGTGCCTTTAGGAGCACACTATACCAGTTTTATTAATAATGACACAGAAGACACCAAAGTATCTTTTATATGGCAACAAAATGCTAGTAGTGGTATGTATGGAGATAATGTTCCTGCAGGCACGCCTGTTGCACTTGTGCATTTAAAAATTAGATTTCTTCCAGGTGCTGCTGGAGAAGATCCAGCGGTTTGTTTTGATGCTACCAACCCTTTTGATGATCAATTCTTTACCGCTTGTGGACCTTTTAATCCACTTGTAGGTTTTAATTTTGAGGGAGCCAATTGTCAAGGGGAGCCAGGATCTCAAATTTTTGATTATACCCCAGATTGTAGTGATCCAAATAATTTTGATATTGCCTGTGTAGATATTACGGTACAACTCGACGAAAATGGACAAGGCACTATACAAGTACAAGACATATTTGCTGGAGATGTGAATGATCCTGCTATTGATACGATTTCTATAGATATAGATACGTTTAACTGTACAAATATTGGAGAAAACACCGTAACTGTAACTGCTACCAATGTAGGGGGTGTTACAGCAATGTGTGCCGCGACTGTTACTATTGAAGATACACTCGCGCCAGAAGCACTTTGCCAAAATATTACCCTACAACTAGACGTCAACGGAAATGCAAGTATCACTGCAACAGATATAGATAATGGAAGTACAGATAATTGTGGTATAGCTTCACTAACTATTTCTCAAGATACATTTACCACAGCAGATCTTGGAGAAAATACGGTTACTCTAACAGTAACTGATGATAGTGGTAATTCAGATACATGTGATGCTATAGTAACAATAGTAGAAGAATCTTTTCCTACCGCAGTATGTCAAGACATTACAGTACAATTAGATGCAAATGGAAATGCGACTATCACTGCTGCCCAAATAGATGGGGGTTCTGCAAATGCAGATAGTGTAACACTCGATATCACTAGTTTTGATTGTTCTAATATTGGGATGAATACTGTTACACTTACTGCAACCAGTGTTGATGATAATAGTGATTCTTGTACTGCAATTGTAACGGTAGAAGATACGCTTGCACCAGAGGCACTTTGTCAAAATATTACCCTGCAACTAGACGCCAATGGAAATGCAAGTATTACTGCAACAGATATAGATAATGGGAGTACTGATAATTGTGGTGTTGCTTCCTTAAGTATTGATACAGCCTCATTTAATTGTGCAAACTTAGGAGAGAATACAGTTACCTTAACCGTAACAGATACAAGCGGCAACATGACTTCTTGTGAAGCTACGGTGATTGTAGAAGATACCCTTGCTCCAGAAGTAATTTGTCAAGCGGTCACTGTACAGTTAGATGCAGCTGGAATCGCAACAATTACAGCAATAGATATAGATGGAGGTAGTACTGATAATTGTGGAATCGCATCCTTGAGTATTGATATAGATAGTTTTGATTGTACTCATGTAGGAGAAAATACAGTAACCTTAACGGTTGTTGATACTAATGGAAACGAAGCTGCTTGTACGACTACAGTTACTGTAGAAGATACGGTTGCTCCAGAAGTGATTTGTCAAGATATTACAGTACAGCTAGATGCCACTGGAATAGCAACAATTACCGCAGAGAGTATTACTAACGGTGCAAGTGATAATTGTGCTATTGAGGCATTAAGTGTTGATATAGATACATTTACCTGTGCTGACTTAGGGGAGAATACAGTGACGCTTACAGCAATAGATATACATGGAAATGAAGCTACTTGTACAGCTACAGTAACTGTTGAAGATTTGATCACTCCTACAGCAATCTGTCAAGATATAACAGTACAGTTAGATGAAAATGGCGAAGCAAATTTTGACATTACACAAATAGATGGTGGTAGTGCTGACAACTGTGATTTTACAATAGATTTAGGAACGTTATTGTATAGTGGCGAAATAACTGATACCGATATAGAAGATACATTTATTGTAGGTGATAATCCTTCGTTTGTAGATGCATATAGTTTTGTAGCGCCTTTTACAGGGACGTATCAACTTACACATACAACTACAGGAGACTTAGGGGCTATAGCAATACTTTATGATGCTCCTCCTGTACGAAATAGTGGGAACTTAATAACGAGACCAGAATTTGTTGGCTTTACATTTAGAAGCCCAGAAGGCGTGTTCATTAATGGGACATTAAATTTTGAATTAGAACAAGGCACAACGTATTTTGTAGATGTTAGTACTTCCCAATCAGGACAAGTAATTCCTTCATATGATGGGTATGTGCGTTTTGTAAGTTCATCCAATCTTAGTTGCGGAAATGTAGGAGTTACAGAGTTTTCATTAATTGTATCTGATCTTAGTGGAAATATAGATATGTGTACTGCTACAGTAACGGTTGAAGATCTTATCTCACCAGAAGTAGTTTGTCCAGAAGATCAAACTATCGAACTCACAGATGATATGCCTTTGTTTGAATTGCCAGATTATTTTGCTACGGGAGATGCTACGGCTTCAGATAATTGTGAGGAAACTGTAGCACTTCTTACACAAGATCCGATACCTGGAACATTACTAGATGAAGGAATTCATACGATTACTTTATGTGCTACAGATCCATCAGGAAACGAAACCTGTTGCTCATTTGAAGTGACTGTAGAAGATGTATTAAGCATAGAAGATGCAATGATTCTAAAAGACTTAAAAATGTATCCTAATCCTGCAAGTAACATGGTGTATATAACTAACCCTTCAGGCATATCTATAGAAACTATTGCGATTTATGACCTTCGTGGACGATTAGTCGCTACACACGATAGACATACTGCAATAGGTACTGTAAGTTTTGATGTAACTACACTAACCAAAGGAGCTTATTTTGTAGAGATACAAGGAACATTAGGAAGTACTAGAAAACAGCTTATAAAGCGATAAAAATGAATAGAAGAGTAAATAAATAGTAGTTTATTTAATTTGGGACAGTTCTCTGGATATATTTCCAGAGAGCTGTTTATTAAAAATTGATTTTTTACATACGTAATCTAAAAAGAATAGATGTGACGTATATAAAGTATGTGTTTTTAAGTATTTTTTCAGTTAGGTTTTCTTAAAAACACAAACAAGTCATATTACAAAGGGCACCTCAGTTGAGGTGCTTTTTTTATAGACGGTACTATAGGGTTGCCATATTATAGTACATATTGTCGGAAATGTGATACTATTTTGCAGGATTGTGATAGTTCATTTTTGAGCAACCTATTACATTTATACCATAATTAAATAGTAGTTTGTTTAATTATAGGATTTAGCTCTCTGTGTTCATGACCAGAGAGCTTTTTTATTAATTTTATATGATTGGCTTTAAATCCTAATAGACTTGAACCTATTCATTAAGGATAGCACTTTTCCTCTCATTTTAATATGATCTATATTACTAATTATTCCTTTTTATAGAAGCTTTGATAGGTAAATATTTTATTACCAATCTCCTAGAATTTTGCATCCTGCCAACTTAAATTTTAAAAACATGCGCAACCTTTTATGTATTTCACGTCTTTTTAATATAAAAAGCAACTAAAAATGAGACACTTTATCCAGATTTTACAAATTTCAATCATAGCACTTATCCTGATAGGCTGTAGTGAAGAAGATGAAGGAACTTTTATTCTAGATCCTGAATTGGATTTAGTGTTAGAATCTCTTACTATTTCCCTTGATGGCGAAACTGGAAATATTACAACGGGCATTCTCCCGTTTTCAGATGGAAGTGAATCTCCATCGCTTATAAGCTATCCTGACGCAATTAAAGCCACAAGATCAACATTAGAAAGGATTGATTTAGTTTTTGAGGTTGAATCTAATATTGAAGAAGTTTACTTTTCGATTCAAGGAGCATCTCAATATTACACGCTTACTAAAAATGACATATTTGTTGATTCTGGAAAACAAGCTGTTAGTATATTAATTGACATCCCTTCTTCTATTGAAAATGACAATTTCTGTACTTTAATTAGCGTCAAGGATTCAAATCAATCTATATCAAATCTCAGGGAAATATGCATTGAACTTAAAGAAAATGCTGTAAATGAACGAGTCATTTATTTTGCTGATTTTGATGTGAACTCTACGCTTTCTACATTAAATTTTAATACAGGTGAAGTTAACGATATTGGACCGATAGGGTTTTCTTTAAGCGATATTGCATTTTTAGATGATGAACTTTACGGAGTAAATTTAAATTCAGATTTAATATCTATTGACCTAGATTCAGGTCAAGGTTCTATTATTGGAAATATAGGCATTTCAGATGTGAATGCTCTTGAAGGATACAATGGAGTACTGTATGCTGCAACAAGAAATGGTGAGTTTTTAACAATTGATCCTACAACAGCTCAAGGAAATATAATTAGCCTCCTTGGTTCTGGCGCTGTCTCTTCAGGGGATATAGTTTTTGAACCTAGATTTGATTTTTTTTATGGAACATTGGTTGTTCCTAACTCCCCTACAGATGAATTAGTGACCATTGATCCAATAACTGGGGAAACAAGTTTTATTGGTGAAACTAATTATACAAGTGTTTGGGGCTTGGCATTATTAAGAAATCAGTTGATAGGTCTAACAACATTTGGAGATTTTATTATCATTGACCCAAATACGGGAGAAGGTACATTTGTTGAAATTACAGATGCTTTCAATGCAGGAGGTGCAGCGGCAGCGATTCGAGATCAAGATGAATAAAAAAGAAAATAGATGAGATTTTTATCTTACCTAATTATAGAGATAGTATTGTAAATTACACACAAGTATAAAAACCCAAAAAGCCTTGATATTTGTCAAGGCTTTTTGGGTTTTGCCCCCCCCTTTTTAGTTTATTGTTGAACCACATTCTATACATATTCAGTGAGTTAAATGAAGATTAGAGGCGTTTTAGACATCGAACCAGCCGATGATACGTAACCTAGATTTTAAAGGCATAATTAATATTTGTACTCCCATAGTTTTTCCTTTACCTATGATTACTTCTTTTTTCATCAATGCTATGGTACAGAGCCTAATTATTAAAATATAAAATATGCCTAAATTATTGTGAGTGTCAAAATTATCTATATATTTGAGTATTAAAAATTGGTCAACCAGTTTGGAAAACCAATTTTTAATACTCAAATATAATACCCGCGGGCTTAAACATTCTGTATAGAAAATACCGAATTTTTTCCCATTTATAAAGAGTTTACATACTGTTGTGTTTACGACTTTGAATAGTATAATATCGTATGTGCACATTTGTCTTTTGCTTTCGCGAAAGCGTATAATTATTAATTACAATTTATTTATGACTCGATATCTTCTCCTTTTTTGCACGTTGTTTTTTTTAGTATCCTGTACTGAGTCAACTCCAGTTGATGTCAAGACAGTCACAACAGAAAGCGAACTCCAAGATGCTATCAAAAATGCAAACGGCGGTGATGAAATTGTGCTTAAAGATGGGATTTGGAAAGACATTGCCATTCAATTTTATGGAGAAGGAACCAAAGATAACCCTATAATACTTCGCGCAGAAACACCTGGAAAAGTAGTATTAGAAGGAAACTCCTCTCTTAAACTAGGAGGAGAATATCTTGAAGTAAGCGGCCTTCATTTTAAAAATGGTTTCACCACCGAAAATGCAGTTATTCGTTTTAAGATAGATGATGAGAATATCGCTTATCACTCGCGAGTGACAGATTGTGTGATCGAAGATTTTACAAATCCAGATCGCGATAGTAAGAATCATTGGATCGAACTCTGGGGGCAACACAACACTTTTGATCATAACTATATCACAGGAAAAACTAACCAAGGACCCACACTTCGCGTATTCTTAAAAGGGAACGAAAATGTAAATACATACCATCAGATCAGAGATAATCACTTTGGACCACGTCCAAGAAAAGGAGGTCCTCGTGCCGAAACAATGCAAATAGGAGATAGTTACACTTCTATGACACCAGGCTATGTACATGTAGAACACAATTACTTTGAGCGTTGTAATGGTGAGGTAGAAATTATCTCGAGTAAGTCTAATTACAATACTTTTAAAAACAATGTGTTTTTTGAATCTGAAGGTTCATTAGTACTTCGTCATGGTAATTATGCGACCATTGATGGGAATATATTCATAGGGAGTGATGCTTCAGAATTTATCGGTGGGATTCGAGTAATTAATACAGGACATTGGATTGTAAATAATTACTTCTATAATTTAAAAGGAAACGAGTTTAGAGCACCACTTGCAGTGATGAACGGTATTCCTAAATCTCCTTTGAATCGTTACAATCAAGTAACCGATGTTGTCGTAGCACATAATTCTTTTATGAATACGAATACACCTTGGCATTTTGGTGTAGGAGCAAATCTTAGTCAAGCAGAAGTGCTTCCTCCTTCAGAAATTCGCTCTGCAAGAGCAGAACGTATGATTGTAGCAAATAATTTAATCCATACGGATGCAAAAGAATTTAAAGCTTTAAAAACCTATGACTCGATAACAGGAGTTACATTTAAAAGTAACATCATTAATGTCCAGAATAAAAGTGAATACCAAACGGAGGGACTTATCACTAAAGATGTGAAGCCCTCAGATATAACCAAAATATTCCAAGCACCACAAAACCTTGATATGGAAATGTATAAAGGTTTTGGTTTTAACCAGATAGAAGAAGATCTTTTTGGGAATAAACGCACTGATAAAAATGGAATAGGAGCTATTGTAACATCAATAGAAAATGGAGCAGCATTGTTAGATACGTCTAATTACGGTACATCGTGGTTTGATACAAATCCACCAAAAACAACCCCAAAGACGATTAAAGTTTCTAATACTTCAGAACTTACTAAAGCGATTGCAGAAAGTGTTCATGGTGATACTATTGAATTAAGTGGAGGTGACTATGAGATTCAAGAAACATACGCTTTCGCGAAAGCGGTAACCCTTCAATCCTCATCTACAAACGAAAAACCTGTACTTAGTTTTAAAAACATAGACAAAGGATTTGAGCTACAACCACGGGCCAAATTGAAACTCAAAAACATCGTTCTTAAAGGAGAAATACATACAGATGCTTTTGCTACACTTGATAAGAACATGGGGCAATCGTATGAACTTTGGCTTGATCATGTAGAAATTGATGGATTTAAGAGTGTGTTAGAAACAAGCAAGGCCTCCTTTGCCGATACGATTTCAATAAAGAACAGTGTCATTCAAAATACAGTACGAGGTATCCAACTCAATAAGGAAACTAATGATAAAGGAGATTATAACGCAGGATTTGTTTTTATAGAAGATTCTCAATTTACTAATGTGGGAATGAATATTCTGGATTATTACCGAGGTGGTTATGATGAGTCTACTATAGGTGGGAGTCTCTTCGTGAGTAGGAATACATTTACCAATTGCGGTATTCAAGAAAAAAGTAACATTCTTCTTAAGACAAGAGGCATTGTACATGTGATATTAGAAAATAACACCTTTAAGAATAACCCTATAAAAACAATCGCCGTGCTTTGGGGAGAGAAAGGTCAAAAACCTATAAACAATACAATTGTAAATTCTGGTGAAATTAAAGTAGTACAGAATCTGAAATTGAAACTAGTGTATTAATAATACCAAAAGAAAGTAAACTACCTCGAGGTAAGCCTCGAAGTATTAAACCCTTTGGCGGTGCTAATCAATTTGAAAATGAGAAAAATAGTATTCATAATAAGTACGCTGTTAGTATGTGCAGCTTGTAAAAATAACTCTAAGCCAGTTTTAGATACAACGGTTAAAAGTGAAAGTGAAGATGTAACAAAATATCCGAGTGATGTTATGCCTTTTATGGATGAATGGAAAATTCTCTTAGGAGATGGAACTCATACTGATTCATTGATGAATTTTGAGAAAAAAGATTTTTTTTATGTTTCAAATGATGGTACAACAGATTGGGTTGTGTATAAAACACCTAACTCTGGAGTTACTTCACGTACTTCAAGTAATACAAGAACAGAATTAGGACAAATTGCACATTGGGTACCTGAAACAGGAGGCAAATTAACAGGGACATTAAAAGTACAACATGTATCTACTTCAGGTGATGCCAGAGCTGCTGCTTCATATTCTGTAGTTGTTGGTCAAATCCATAGCGGTGAAGGTCATGAAAATGAGCCTTTAAAAATCTATTACAAAAAATTCCCTGACCACAAAAAAGGATCTGTGTATTGGAATTATGAAATCAATACAGAAGGAGACAATTCTGAAAGATGGGATTATTCTACGGCAGTGTGGGGCCATGATATGTCCGTTATAGGAGACAGTCCAAATGTATATCCAGAAGAACCTAAAGATGGAATCGAATTAGGAGAAGAGTTCAGTTATGAAGTAAATGTTTACAAAGGCATTATGTATCTCACATTTACAAGCGAGAAACATGAGTCTAAAACATTTACAAAAAATCTAATAACATCTGAATATTCCAATGAGTCAGATATCCCACAGCAAATACGAACCCTATATGCATCAATAGGTCGTGATGGTACAGAACAACCTACTGCATATGCAGGAGAACTACAATATTTTAAACAAGGGGCATATAATCAAACTAATGGAAAAAACCCAGAAGATAATATGATCTGGAATACGGGAGCCAACATCTATAATGGAGATATCGCAAAGCAATATGCAAATGGAAGTTATGCAGAGGTTTGGTTTAAAGAGGCCACTCTAGGTGCTGGCACACCGCCAAAAGAATAAGAAGACTTACCTGCATGTGGTAGATTTTCTAATACATAATACGGGTTTATAATAAAGACAATAATGGAGGTTGACACACCTAAAATATCGATTTTTAAAAAAATCATAGCTTTAATACTAGGCTTTGGACCTGGTATTTTTGCCATTGGATATACTATTGGTACTGGTAGTGTAACATCTATGATTGTTGCTGGAAGTAGATTTAATATGCAGTTATTATGGGTGCTTTTTTTAAGTTGTCTTTTTTCGGGCGTGTTGATGTTTGTTTATGGAAATTATGCTTTAATAACAGGATATACAGCACTTTATGGTTTTAAAAAGCATTTAAAATATGGTAAAGTTTTAGCCGTATTAATAATTATTGGTGTCTCATTTGGGCAATGGAATTCACTTATGGGAATTTTAGGAATATCCTCCAATATTATTTTTGAAATCTTAGCATTAAATTTTGAAGGATTAAGTGCTTATCAATATGAGGTCGTTTTAGTAATAGCTGTTGTGATAATATTTACTTTCTATTTATTAATGCTTGTTGGTAAATACACTTTCTTTGAGAAAATACTAGTCCTATTTGTAACCCTAATGGGGTTTTCATTCTTGTTTTCATTATTTTTTGTACAACCACTCTCCATAGACGTGGTGAAGGGGTTGATACCTACAATACCTGATGTTCCTGGCGGAAAAATGTTAGTAGCAGCTTTTGTGGGTACTACGATGGCTGCAGCAACGTTTTTGTCTCGACCTCTATTTGTAAAAGGAAAAGGATGGACACATAAAAATTTGAAACAGCAAAAAAGAGATGCTATTACAGCAGCTATTTTAATATTTATGATAAGTGCAACCATAATGGCAGTAGCAGCTGGTGCATTATTTTATCAAGGCAAAGAAGTGACCGATGTACTAGATATGGCAAATACCTTAGAGCCAGTAGCTGGTAAATGGGCAGTTGTTATTTTCTTCTTTGGAGCATTAAGTGCTGGTTTATCATCCATTTTTCCGTGCTTATTAATAGCCCCTTTATTAATCGCAGATTATCAATCTGGAATATTAGATACCAATTCGCGTCAGTTTAGAATTATTACTGCAATTGCTTGTTTAGTGGCTTTAATCGGACCTGCTTTTAATGCAAATCCCATTGAAATTCAAATTTTATCTCAAGTGTTTAATGTATTTGTATTGCCTTTAGTGATATTAGGAATCATCCTTATGGTAAGCAATAAAAAAATAATGAAAGAATATAAAACGAGTCTCAGTGTCTATATAGGTATGTATGCCGCACTATTCTTTTCTCTAGTGATTTCATACAATGGTGTAGTAGCACTTTTAGATTATTTCTAATACGTAATCAACTATATGATAAAAATGAACTCCCTTATTTTGAAACACTTATTGATAGCTTTTTATTTTGCTTTCGCGAAAGCAAAACCATTCTGATACACATAGAATTTTAAATAAAAAAAATGAAACCAAACAATAAAAAATATATCGTACCTGGATTAGTTTTCTGTATTGCGCTACTATTTAATAGCTGTTCTGATACGGCTAAAAAAAAGAACGCTTCAGACTCGTTAAACACAGGTAAAGAAGAAATCCAAAAAACCGTTTACGCAAGTGACGTGATTCCATTTTTTGAACATTGGAAGTTAATTTTAGGTGACGGTACTAATGCTGGAGTTGTAAATAATTTTGAAAACAAAGATTTCTTTTATACTGCAAATGATGGTAATCATAATTGGGTCGTTTATAAAGCACCCAATTCTGGAGATACTCATGGAACTTCAAATAATACAAGAACCGAACTTGCTCAAGCAAAAAAATGGTTTCCTTTAACAGATGCCAGATTAACAGCTACGCTTAAAGTAATGAATGTATCATCTACTGGAGACGCTCGTGTAGCAGCTTCACACGCTGTAGTAGTAGGTCAGATTCATAGCGCAGATGGTCATGAGAATGAACCTCTTAAAATATTTTATAAAAAATTCCCTGGGCATACAAAAGGTTCGGTTTTTTGGAATTATGAAATTAATACAGCAGGTGATGATAATTCTGGAAGATGGGATTATTCCACAGCTGTTTGGGGGAATGATTTTTCTGTTATAGGTGCCGAAGAAAACACCCCTCCAGAAGAACCTACAGATGGTATTGCTATAGGTGAAGAGTTTAGTTATGAAATTGAAGTTAAGGATGGTATTATGAATTTGAAATTTACAAGTGAAGGTCACGAAACTAAATCGTTTACAAAAAACCTAATCGTATCAGAATATACCACAACCGCTGATATACCTATGCAAACACAACATTTATTTGTGCCAATTGGTCAAGACGGTGTAGAGCGTAAAAATGCATATGCAGATGAGGGACTTTTTTTTAAACTAGGTTCTTACAATCAAACCAATGGAAAATCTCCAGAAGTAAATAAAGTATGGTGTTCTGGTGCAGAAATCCATGGAGGTGATATTCAAAAACAATATACAGATGGAAACTACGCCGAAGTTTGGTTTAAAACAGCGAGTATCTATGTAAGTGATGCTGCTGTGTCTAATGAAGGTTATTTTATTAAAAATGATTAAATCAATTAATGTAGGATATGATGAAAGATAATGACAAATTAGTTGCTAAAAATGTTCTCATAACTGCAGGTGCTCAAGGGATAGGGGAATCAATTACCAGACACTTTATTGATAGTGGAG
Organism: Dokdonia pacifica; assembly: GCF_900188275.1. Classification (GTDB taxonomy): domain Bacteria; phylum Bacteroidota; class Bacteroidia; order Flavobacteriales; family Flavobacteriaceae; genus Dokdonia; species Dokdonia pacifica. The sequence continues at coordinate 807,950 of NZ_FZNY01000001.1, read as the reverse complement.
CTAATGTTGCTATCCACTATTTCTCTAGTGCTGAAATGGCAAACCAATTGATGGAATATGCAATCAACAAGGGACAGAAAGCAGTCACTATATCTGGAGACTTAACAAAAGAAGCTGATGCGAATGCAGTGATTGAAAAAACAATAGAAGCGTTTGGTAGATTGGATATTCTGATTAACAACGCAGGTTCACTTGTTGCCCGTAAAATGCTAAACGAAATAGAAACTGAGTTCTGGCACAAAGTAATGGATATCAATCTTACATCCATGATGTTTGTGACACGAGCAGCGACTCCCTATTTAGCAGAAAATGAGAACAGCAGTATTATTAATTTGGCATCGCTCGCAGGGCGTAAAGGAGGTCATCCGGGATCGTTAGCGTATGCCACTAGTAAAGGTGCAATATTAACACTAACCCGAGCACTTTCTACAGAATTAGGACCTCTTGGCATTCGAGTAAATGCTGTTGCACCAGGTCTTATTCTTGGCACATCATTTCACAATACCCATACAACAAAAAAATCGGCAGATGCAACAATAGCAAATATTCCAATCCAACGAGCAGGTAATGCAGCAGACGTAGCACGAGCAGTTTTGTACTTAGCATCCGAATATGATGGTTTTATCACTGGCGCTACCCTTGACATCAACGGTGGGGTATACAATATGTAATAGATTTTCTAAATCAGAGCACGAGTTTAATACATAATGAAAATGAATATTCTTATTTAAAAGTGTTGATTTATTAAGCTTTCGCGAAAGCTTATATAGTCTAATTTGTAGGAGATTCGTGCTTTCTGTAATTCAGAAAAATTAATAATAATGAGATTTCTTTAGAAGGATCTCACATAACTAAGAAAGATAAATTAAAAATAAAATTATGAAATCATTTGGAGCAAGTAAAGAATTCATATTCGGTGATGATATCGAATGGGAAACTGTAGGTGAAGGTCTCAAACGTAAAATTATGGGATATGACGATAAGATTATGCTGGTAAAAGTTGACTTCCAGGTTGGAGCAGTTGGAGTAATGCATCAGCATTATCATTCTCAAGTTACATATGTCGAAAGTGGAGAATACGAATTAACCATTGGAAATGAGACAAAAATAGTTCGAGGCGGTGACTCTTTCTATATACCACCAAACGTAATGCATGGGGCAATTTGTACTAAAGCAGGGATACTTATTGATGTTTTTAGTCCAATTAGAGAAGATTTTATGGAATAAGCTTGATACAATATGTGCCCTTTGTTGTAAGGATAACACAAAACATAAGATGTTTTTTTATAAAAATCTTAAATTTTTAACATTATAATTTGCATTAACAAATATTTATTATCATATTTGGTAAACCAATCTGGTTTACCAGTTTGGAAAACCAATAAAAAAAGGACAGCTTCGAGGACTGTCCTTCTAGTTAACTTCTGATAGGAAGTATAAATAAGCTCAAAGAACTTATTTGTTGTAAAAGTAATAAATCGTTTATAAAAATTACAGCATTTAATTTTTTTTGAGAATTATTTAAAAAACAAATTAATTCAATCTTAAATTATTAATTATGAATGTAAAAACTAAGCTTTCCTTAGTATTCTTCTTTCTGTATGGGGCTATGCTTTTTGCTCAAGACAGTTATGAATTGACTGGAAACGTTACATCTGGTGCTGATGGCATTGCTATTCCCGGTGTAAATGTAATCATTGAAAGTACTCAAACGGGTGCAACAACAGATTTTGAGGGTAACTATCAAATAACGGTATCTGTAGGAGATGTTCTCCAATTTTCTTATGTAGGTTTTGCAACTCAGACGATTACTATTACAGGGCAACCTACTTTAAATGTAGTACTTGCAATAGATAATGCACTAGATGAAGTCGTTGTAGTTGGGTATGGTACCCGAAAAAAGAGTCATTTAACAGGCGCTATTGCTAAAGTAGATGGAGGCGAAGTTGCAGCTATACAAGCAAATCGTGTCGATGATGCATTAGCAGGTAAATTGGCAGGGGTATTGATTCAAAATCAAAGCGGAGAACCTGGAGCTGATCCAAGAATTCAGGTGAGAGCAGCTTCTTCTATTAATGGTAATTCAAATCCCTTAATTGTTGTGGATGGGTATCCAATTACTGGAAGCTTAGCTACTGTTAACCCAAATGATATTGAAAGTTTGGAAGTATTAAAAGATGCTGCTTCAGCAGCTATTTATGGTTCTAGGGGAGCAAATGGTGTTATTTTAGTTACTACCAAAAAAGGGAAACAAGGAAAAATTAGCTTTAGTTACAATAATTACTTTAGTATATCTGATAAGTATCAAAGAGACAATCTGCTTTTAAATGCTGGAGAATGGGCAAATACCATAGAGAGAAATATTGCTAATGGTAGTTTTGATGTTTCTGAAGTAGATCCTGCTTTAGTAAATTTCAGAATAAATGCCTTTAGAAATTCACCAGGAGCTATAAGCCCTGAAGAATGGTTATTTCAAACAGGACATACGATGAATCATGACTTTAGCATGAGTGGAGGTTCTGAAGATGTAAATTATTTTGCGTCCATTGGGTATTTAGATACCGAAGGTGTCGCAATAACTCAGGAATTTGAAAGAGTAAACGCACGAATGAGCGTCGATGCAAAAGTAAAGGACAAGTTTAAGACAGGAATAAGCTTCAATGGATTTTATTCAGATAGAGCATTATTAGCTCATGATCAGAGAGATCTCTTAAGAGCCTATGGTGTTCACCCTGTATTTCATACAGAAGAGTCTATTGCGTTTGTTCAACAATTAAATGATCAAGCAGTAGCTTTAGGACTTGCTCCCTTTGATGAAGGGTATAGAGGTGGTGAATTTGGTACTGCTTCTGGTTTTAATAATAGTATTTTTACATTACAACCAGGTGATACAGCACAAGACTGGCACTATGGAAGATCTGGTAATGGTATTGGAGGATCAGGAGATGCTGGCCCAGCTACAAAACTTAATAATCAAGAACGAACAGAAAGAACGTTTTTTGTGAATGCTAACACCTATTTACAATATAGTATTATAGATGGATTAAATATAAAAACTGTTCTAGGAGCAGATGTTTTAGATACTCAGCAATATCGCTATAGAGGACTTGAGGCAGATTCTAGAGCACGTTCTACTCAAACAAACTTAGATCAAACAGATTTAAAAAGAACTTCTATCTTAAGTGAGACTACTTTAAACTATGCAAAAGTGATTGATAAGCATGATATAGCTGCGGTAGCTGGATTTGAAGTTCAAAACTTTCGTAATATAGGAACTGCTTTACGAGGTACAAATGTTCCAAACGGGGAGATTATTAATTTTAATCTGTTAGATCCTGCAGATATTACAACAACTGAAAGAGATGAAACCATTGTAAGAAGGAGTGTTTTTGGAAGAATTAATTATGCGTATGACGACCGTTACTTAGTATCAGCATCTGTGAGAAGAGATGGTGACTCTCGATTTGGCGCAAATAATAGATCTCAAACATTTCCAGCGCTTTCATTAGGATGGAATATACATAACGAATCTTTTTATAATTCAGACATATTGAATTTATTAAAACTAAGATTTAGTACGGGATCCTTAGGGACTGTTTCTGACTTAGGAGCATATAGTTCATTGAGTCTTTTAAACCCTCAACCAACCATTTTTGGTACTGGATTTCTAATCCCGTCAGATGTGGCAAATCCTAATTTGACTTGGCAAACAAATACAGAGACAAATTATGGAACTGATCTAGGTTTCCTAAACAGTCGTATTAGATTAGGAGTAGATTACTATACATCTGATATTGAAGATATTTTAATTAATTTCAGTGTGTCTGAGCAATTTGGAACTCCTTCAGTAAGACTTAATGCTGGAGATGTGAGAAGTTCTGGGATAGAGTTTGATTTATCTGCAAACGTTATACAAAAACAAGATTTCACAGTAAGAGTTGGAGCCAATCTATCTACTGTGAATACAGAAATTACAGATTTAAATGGTTTGGATGAATTGCCGCGACAAATTTATGGTCAGAGTGGTAGAGGTCCCATATTTAGAAATTATGTAGGTGGAGAAATTGGTGAGATGTGGGGATTAGAAAGTGAAGGTCTTGTCGAGTCTGAACATATAGAAGATCCTACAAGAACCCTTGGTGCAGATAGTGGTGAAGTTTATGTTAAAGATCAAAATGGTGATGGTGTAATTGATGCTACTAGAACCGTTGAAGAAGGTGGAGATTTAGTAAAAATAGGTCAAAATACACCTGATTTTTATTGGGGTTTTAATAGCTCAATAAGCTATAAAGATTTTGACTTGTCAATGCAATGGCAAGGATCTCAAGGAGCAGAAGTTTTTAATGTTGACCCACTGTATTGGCAATCACAATTTGGTGGAAGACTAAGAGATAGTTTTGATGCTAATGATGATAATATTGCAGATGCTAGTGGACGTCATTATACACGAGCAAGAGATCAAACATCTTCTGCAATACAAGACGCATCTTATGTAGCATTAAGAAACTTAACTGTTGGTTATACACTTGATCCTAGTCTAACAAGCAAAGCAGGAGTGAGATCTGCAAGAATCTATCTTGCAGCTACGAACTTACTGTATTTATGGTCAAGTGAGTACACCTCTTTTAATCCAGAAGGTGTTGAAACTACAAATAGTGGTTATGCAGGACCTACTACCTATGGAGTACAAGTAGGTGCAAGCCCTATTGTTAGAAGCTTTACGCTTGGTTTAAATGTTAATTTTTAAAATAAGAAAAATGAAAAAAGTATATATATTTTTAGGATCATTGTTGTTAGCAATAGCCTGTAGCACAGATTTGGATCAAGCTCCGCCAAACATTGCTAGTTCAGGATCTTTAACAGATTTTTCAGGAGTTTTAAATGCAGCATATTTCTATCAGCTAGGCATTGTTACACCTGTGGCGGTCATGGGTGATTTTAGAGCTGATAATGCCTTAATGGAAGAAGAACCATTTCCTGCATTTGATAGATTTAATAGTGATTTAACTGATATGGAGGATCAATTCTTCGGGCCTCTATATACGGCAGCGTATAGATCAATATTAAGTGCAAATAATGTAATTTTAAATTCATCGGATGCTACTGAAGTAGGTGAAGCTCAATTTTTAAGGGCATTGACATATTTTAAATTAGTACAAGTTTTTGGCGATGTGTCTATACGTTTAGAAGCCGAGCCAGATGTCTCAGATACTTCAATTTTAGAAAGACAGCCCGCTGCTGATGTATACAATAATGTAATCATTCCTGATTTACAAGACGCAATAGCAGCTTTAGATAATTCAGAATTATCAACGGGTAGAGCATCACAAATCGCAGCGCAAGCTTTGTTAGGTAGAGTATATATGCACCTAGGAAATTTTGGTAATGCAGAAGCGCAACTTGCCGCGGTTGTTAATGGAGCTGCAGCTGCAGATATTAGCTTACTAGATAACTTTGCAGATATATTTGGAGAGGCAAATGATTTGAATTCAGAAATTATATTTGCTACTCAAGTATCAAGCTCTATCGTTGATGAGTATGGTTTTTCTGAATTTTGGTCATGGTTTGCAGGCCTTGATACAAAAGCTCTTATGCCATTAGATGTTTCTTTGATTGCTGCTTTTGATGCAGTAGCAGATGATGTGCTTGATGATGAGGTTGGAGATTTAAGAAGAGCAGTAACTATTGATGAAGAAGCTTTAGCATCTCCAAAGTTTCCTCAAACAGGAGGACCTGATCACGATTGGATAGAACTAAGGTTAGGAGATATTATCCTATTATATGCAGAAGCACTAAATGAAAATGGCGCTTCACCAGAAAACGTACTTGACCTATTAGATCCTATACGCACTAGAGCTGGATTAACAACCTTAGACCACACAGTACTTAATACACAGGCGTTAGTTAGACAAGCTATTGCAGATGAAAGAAGATTAGAGCTAGCTTTTGAAGGACAAAGATGGTTTGATTTAGTTAGAACAGGTACTGCACAATCGGTATTGAATTTTCCAGATGCAAACTATTTAGTAGCTCCTATTCCAATTTCAGAAATTCTTGTTAGTGATGGTGTAATCATACAGAATCCAGGATACTAAATGAATATGATATGTTTTTTGAGTTTACAGATAAAACCTTAATTATTAATGCATATGATTAGCCGTTTGTTCAAAAAGTGTTTTAATTCTTACTGGCTTAATTTTTAGCCAGTAAGAATTACTTAAAAGATCAAAAGCTTTTATGGAACAAAAAAGTTTTTGATAGATATTACTGTTCTATGAGTTTTATTTAACTTAGAGTGTCCATTTTGGATAACCAATTATTGAAAAAAAAAGTTTATGAAAGTAGAAATTCTTAATTTAAATGGGAACTACTCGATTCAGAAGCAGGTAATTGCAAAGATCGGAGACTTAATTAATCACAAGAATCTAGAGCCTGGAGATAAATTACCTTCAGAACGAATGCTTTCGGAAAAATTTAAAGTAACAAGAGGTATTATTCGTGAGGCAATTCAGAAATTGGAATTTTATGGACTGTTAAAATCAATTCCGCAAAGTGGGACATTTGTAGCAAATATAGGTGTTATTGCACTTAATGGAATGATAGATGACATCTTAACACTTGAAGCTCCAGATTTTAAATCACTGGTTGAAACTAGAATTTTATTAGAACTTAAAACAGCTCGTCTTGCAGCCTTGAGAAGAACAGATAATGATCTTAAAAAAATGCGAGATGCACTAGATGCATATACAGATAAAGTGCTCAATGGTGAAGATGCCATGCAAGAAGATTTATTGTTCCATCTAGCCATAGCAAGGGCTTCAGGAAATAGCACTATGAACAACTTCATGTTAATTATCACTCCAGAGATTATTACAAACTTTGAAAAATATCATGTTTGCGACTCAGGAATGGCACAATCAGGAATTGAGGAACATAAAAGGATTTATGAAGCCATAGAAGAACAAGATCCTCAAAAAGCAAAGGCGATGATGAAAAAACATTTTAAGGCTTTATATCAATATTGTTATAATATTTAAAACAATGATGAGTACGCTTTCGCGAAAGCGTATCACCCACAAAACATATATAAATGTCAATAGCTATTCTCATATGGCTTAGGTAGTGTATGCCTTTTTTGACTAAAAACGAAGTAAAAAATAAAGATTTATGAAACTAAAAGGACTACGATGGTGGATTATAAGCCTAATTTTTATTGCTACTGTAATTAATTATGTTGATAGGACTGCTTTTGCATTATTGTGGCCACAGATGGGAGAGGATCTAGGGATGGATAATGCAGATTATGCTTTAATGCTTAACGTTTTTATGATAACCTATGCTGCAAGTAAATTTTTATCTGGTAGATTATATGATAAAATTGGTACTAGAATAGGTTTTACATTATCAATACTAGTGTGGTCTTTAGCAGCTGCTTTTCATGCTGTAGCTAGAGGGATTGTTTCTTTATCAATAGTACGCGGTCTACTTGGATTAGGAGAAGCAGGATTATGGCCAGGAACTGTAAAAAATAATGGAGAGTGGTTTCCTGTAAAACAAAGAGCATTAGCACAAGGTATTTTTAATTCTGGAGCATCTATAGGTAATGTCATAGCCCCTGTTATAATAGTTTATTTGTATGCGCAGTTTGGATGGAAATCTACCTATATAATATTAGGGACTGTAGGTCTAATTTGGATAATTCCTTGGTTAATCTTAAATAAATCAAAACCGAAAGATCATCCTTGGATTACTGAAGCTGAAAGAAACTTGATACTTAATGATCGTATTGAGAATAATAACGTAGTTGTAGAAGGAGCAAAAAGTTTAAGCGTAGGGAAAATATTAAGTTTTAAAGAACCTTGGGGAGTTTTATTATGTAGGTTTTTTATAGAGCCAATTTGGTGGTTTTTTGCAGGTTGGATGCCAATCTATTTGAATTCTAAATTTGGACTGAGCATCGAAGAGATTGGAAATACAATGTGGATATCTTATCTAATGGCTGCTGCTGGTGGGATCCTAGGAGGATTGTTTACTGAGGCAATCATAAAACGTACTTCTGTAGATATAGGTAGGAAAGTAAGTATCGTTTTGGGGAGCATTTTAATTATAGTAGGCTTTGTGTCTATCATATTATTTGTAAATGATTCTAACTACATGACATTTATTTACCTAGCTGGATTAGCACTTTTTGGTTTTCAATTTGCCATTGGTAATATTCAAACCTTATCTAGTGATTTATTTAGAGGCCCATCAGTAGGAACCTTAGCTGGACTCGCTGGAACTGTAGCAGCATTTTCACCTATAATAATGAATTGGTTTATAGGAAGAATAACAACAGAAGGATCGTATACGCCAGCATTTATAGCTATCACAGTATCAGTTGTGCTTGCGGTAGTATCTATTTTATTATTAATCAGAAAAGTAAAATTAGTAGTAGATATAGAAAATTAACCCTATTCAAAAAAAGATTTAAAAAATAATTATAATGAGTAATAACGGAAAAATAGCAATAGTAACAGGAGCTACAGGAGGCATTGGTTTTGCAGTGGCAAAAAGATTAGGTCAAGATGGATATACTGTAATTTTAAATGGTATAGATGATGATGCAGGAGCAAAAAGAGTAGAAGAGTTAACAAAAGAAGGAATCACTGCTGAATATTATGGATTCGACGTAACAAAAGAAGAAGATGTGACTTCTAATATAAAGGCAATCGGAGAAAAATATAGTAGAATTGATGTGTTGGTTAATAACGCCGGTGGTTTAGGAGGAAGATCTAGATTTGAAGAGATGACAACCGAATTCTACCGCTTTGTAATGGCACTAAACTTAGATTCTGTATTCTTCGCTTCTAGAGCCGCAATACCTTTTCTTAAGAGCGGAGAACACCCTTCTATTATTAATTATACATCTAATGCAGGATGGAATGCCGGAGGTCCTGGAGCAGGAATTTATGGGACATCAAAAGCTGCTGTACACACCATAACAAGAGCATTAGCAAAAGATCTTGCCGAATATGGTATTCGAGTAAATGCAGTCTCTCCCGGCACTATTGACACCGATTTCCATAAACAAATAAAAGAGACAAAACCAGAAGTTTTTGCTTCTTGGGCAAATAATATTATGTTAGGGCGTCTAGGACAACCAGAAGATGTAGCTTCTGTTGTATCGTTTTTAGCAAGTAAAGATGCCGCTTTCTTAACAGCAGAAACTATTCAAGTAGGTGGCGGACAAGCGTTGGGAATTTAATGGTCAATTAATTTTGACGTAAATTTCTTTTCTAAAAAGAATTTAGTTATAAAACTTATAAATGAGTAAAGTAGTCACTTTTGGAGAAATTATGTTACGCCTCTCAACAGAGCGTTTCTTAAGATTTTCTCAAGCTAGAACATTTGGAGCAACCTATGGTGGTGGTGAATTTAATGTGGCTGTTTCTCTAAGTAATCTAGGTGTTGAAACAGATTTTGTTACACGACTTCCTAACAACGAAATAGGCGATACAGCTCTCCAGGAAATTAATAAACTTGGTGTAGGAAATAAGCATATTTTAAGAGGTGGAGACAGACTTGGAATCTATTTTTTAGAAACAGGTGCTGGAACTAGGGCTAGTAATGTAGTTTATGACCGTGCGGGTAGTTCTATGGCAACTATTACCAAGGATTCTTTTGATTGGGAAACTATTTTTGAAGGCGCTAGTTGGTTTCATTGGAGTGGGATTACACCAGCTATTTCAGAACAAGCAGCTTTAGAATGCTTGAAAGCAATAAAAGTGGCAAAACAAATGGGATTAACCATTTCTACAGATTTAAATTATCGTTCTAAATTATGGAAATGGGGAAAAGAACCTAAAGAAGTGATGCCAGAATTACTCACGTATAGTCATTTAATATTAGGTGATATTGATACTGCATATTTTATGCTTGGTGAGAATAAAGTTCAACCCAATTATCAAGATGAGAAATCACTTCCACTGCTTTATGATAAGCTATTTGCACTTTGTCCAGATCTTAAAAAAGTTGCAACTACATTGCGATACTCAGTAAGTGCATCACATCAACGCATAGGTGGACTATTATACGATGGAGAACAGATTTTTAAAGCACATATTCAAGAAGTAACGCCCGTAGTAGATCGGGTAGGAAGTGGAGATGCCTTTATGGGAGGTCTTGTTTTTGGACTTATGGATGCGCCATTAGATATGCAACGGGCTATTGACATTGCAGTGGCATCCTGTTGTCTCAAACATACAATTTATGGTGATTATAACCTTGTATCCCTAAAGGATATAGAACGATTTATGGATGGTGATCAAACCGGTAAAGTATCAAGATAACCTATGGCAAGATTTACGAGAATAGAAGTAGCACAAATGATGAGAGACACGGGAATCGTGCCGTTGTTTTATAATGAGTCTTTCGAAGTAGGAAAACAAATTTTAAGAGCTTGCTATAATGGAGGCGCAAGAGTAATTGAGTTTACGAGTCGTGGAGATAATGCTCATAAGGTATTTGATGCGTTATGCGCTTTCGCGAAAGCAGAATTACCGCAACTTATATTAGGTGTAGGTTCCATTACAGATGGAGCAGCAGCATCGCTTTATATGCAATTGGGGGCAAACTTTATAGTAACACCAGTTCTTAGAGAAGATATTGCTGTTGTTTGTAATAGAAGAAAAGTGTTATGGTCGCCAGGATGCGGCTCCTTAACCGAAATTGCAAGAGCAGAAGAATTAGGTTGTGAGATTGTAAAACTATTCCCTGGAGGAACCTATGGAGCACAGTTTGTAAAAGCCATAAAAGGGCCATGCCCATGGACCTCGATAATGCCTACTGGTGGGGTTTCACCTACCAGAGAAAGTCTAGAGGAGTGGTTTAAAGCTGGTGTTACCTGTGTAGGAATAGGGTCAAAACTTATAGCCCCAGATACTGATGGAAACTGGAATTATAAGAACATAGAAGATAAAACAAAACACGCTATTCATCTTGTAAAATCTATAAGAAATGAATAGGCGCATACAATACTTAAAAGAACATTCAAAAGATTTGAATTAGTTTGCTTACTAAATTGAATGCATAATAAAGGGTATTAAGAAATTGATGCCCTTTGTTTGTATATGTATTTTTTTATTGTAGAGCTCCCTTCGACTTCACTCAGGATAAACTTCTCGACCAAAAGGCTTTAAAATTAAAAAACGCCACCTTTTAGATGATGTCTTTTCTTTTAAGCTCCCTCTCTTAGTCCATTGTCGAGCTGCATTTTGCGGATATTCAGTGATTTGCCTAAAAAATAGAGCCCTCTTAGACATCGAGCCGTTTTTGTTTATATACTAAAACAATTGTCTGATCTATAAAAAACAGATGTTTGCCATTCTATATGACCTATTGGACCTAATCCTCTAAAATCAATTTTTTTAAAGCCAGCGGCCATTAGAAAATCATATGCTTCTTGGTATTTTTCTCTATCTGAATTATCCCATATAATAATTCCTTTTTCGTTTAGAGCTTGTAAGCTGTTTTTGGTACAAGCAATACGCTCTCGCCCATCTATGATAATAATATCAAACTCATTCTTATAATCCAATACTTTTTTACTATAGTTATCCTCTACATTGGCTAAAATATATGTGACATTAGTACGTGATTGTAATTTGCTTTTCACAATATTATAGTAAGTAATGTCATGCTCTACAGAAACAATATGCTGCACTCGCTCTGAAAACCATAATGTAGAATTACCACTTCCATATTCAAACACCTTAAAAGAAGTATTTGCTAATTTTTGATTAATAAAATGTAATGAAGCATATGTGACCCAAGGTATGGGTTGTCCATCTGACTTCACGGGTTGATATAGGTATCTACTTAATAACCATCCTTTAGGTTTAAGATATTTTTTAGAAAGAAAATAAGTTTCTAATAAACCTGAAGAAAAGGTGAATTTTCTTGCTATTTTTTTTATCACATTCATCCGAAAAAGTGTAAACAGAATATAAAAACACAACATGAGTTTATTTATGTTGTATTTTATTTCTTTTGCAAATATCTGTTATTTAATGATCACCTTTTTAATTTCAAGTTGAATATTATTTTTAATAAAATGTATATAATAGATTCCTTTGGGTAATCTGCTAAAATCTAATGTGTTTTGATAAGCAGTTCTTAAAACAGTTTGTCCTATATTATTGAATAAGATTACCGTATCATAGGTGTTGTTTTTTGTATCAAAATGAACAATACCATCTGTAGGATTTGGATACATAGTTGTCTCCTTAATTACTAAAGGTACTTCCTCTATATCTAAAACTTCTTCACATAGAAGAGTGACTTCGTCTTCAGTAAGTGCTTTATTCCAATACCTAAAATTATCTATGGCTCCTTTAAAGTAATTTGCAGGTACTTCCAGTTGTCTATCGTGCCTTCCTATGGTTCCTGAAGTGTTTGAGTATTGTAAATCACCACCCGTTCCTGAATATTCACCTTCGTATTCTTTACAATCTACATAAATTTTCATGTCATTTTGAGAAGAAACAACTATTGCTATATGTTGCCAAGTACCCGTATTTATAGGTTCATTACTAACATACGTTCTTCGGGTAGTAGAGGTATAATTACTAGATCCATCTCCATAATTTACAGCAAAATTTCCTGTAGATTGTTGAGAGTTGAAATATATTCCTGTATTTATATCTTCTTCAAAAGAAGTATTAAAAACATCTCTGTCATCTGGATCTTCACTATCATAACGTATCCAGAAAGAAAAGGATACGGGTAGATCTGGCTTTAGAGCTTCGATATTTGGTAAATTTATATAATCATTTACACCATCAAATAGTAATGCTCCGTCTGTATTCCCAAACCGATCTTCAGTAAAAGAGGTTCCAAAATCAGTAGCGTCATACCCATTTTCAGTAGCATCGAGATAGGTGTTATTAAACGTATAATGAAGCAGTAAATCTTCATTAATATCTTGTCCATAAACAGAAAAAGAAGTGAAAATGAATAAGAAAAGGAGTATTAGTTTATTCATAGCGATTATATTAATATTTTTGTAAATATAGCGATTCATTGATTCGTGAAAATACTCATTGAGTGAATGCTACTTCTCAATGAGTTAACCGCTATAGAATGGTTATAAATCAAAGATGCAGGATTCAAACCTTGCCGTTGCTCATCTTGGAGATATGTTTTATGAATTAAGTCTAAGTTGTATGCGCTTTCGCGAAAGCGTATACTTTTAAAATAGATACTGTCTGTATACTGAATATCATTATTTTTTTGAGTAGGAAATAGTCTATCACATAAAAACCTGAGATCATTATAAATTTTGTAATTTCGACTTTGGTTACACCTTTATGTTAGATCTTATATGAACTTATTTTACGGAATAATATATCACCCAAAAATTAATAAATTAATTCGTAATATCAATTATGTCTTAGCTCCTGTATTACCAGCCAAAATTAAAATTTACCCTTCTGGAAAAATTAAAGTTCATTTTAATGAAGTGGGAACTATTTATTTTAAAACGAATCAAACAAGTTTTTTGACCCGTGAGTTATTTTGGAAAGGACCAGAAAAGTTTGAGTTTACGTCTATCTTCATTAAACTTATAAAAAAGGTAGGTGTTTTTTTAGATGTAGGTACTAATATTGGGTATTATAGTATTCTTGGCGGAAAATTTAACCCAAAATTAAAAGTAATTGCTTTTGAACCTTCAGAAGGACCTATGATATATGCTTCTGAAAATGTAAGAATAAATAACTTAGAAGCATCTATTCAAATAGAACCTTTAGCCTTATCTAATACAACAGGAGAATTAGATTTTTATAATGTAACAAACCCAAAATTTCCTACGATTTATAATCTTTCTGGAGAACATAACCTTACTACTAGTAAAGACAAGCTTAATTATGCAAAAGTAAAAGCAGATGGTATTATGCTAGATCAATACTTTGATGAAAAAAAAATAAACAAAGTTGATCTTATGAAAATTGATACTGAAGGCTCTGAATATTTAATATTAGAAGGAGCACAAAAAGTGCTAGACACACATCGTCCTATTGTGATTTGTGAAACCCTTTTTAATGTCATAGAAGATAAGCTAGAAGCTATTTTTATAGATCGTGATTATGTATTTTATAATCATACAGGCCTTGGACTTACAAAAGTATCCTCCATCCAAAGAGAGAAAGATAACGGTGTTAGAAATTGTTTCTTTGTTCCTAAAGAAAAAGTAGTGCTTATAGAAGAGTTTGTTATATAACTTTTAGGTGTGTATTCACAAGTAGAATTCAAAATAGATCATGTAGACAGTAGCAAGTTTTGGTACTAACAATTTTTTCTTCATATAAGATTGATAAAGAAAACAATTACTTCCCTACAAACCCTTGGATGATTTGAACATTTTAAAACCATCCTTTAAATATTGCTCTGATAGATCTGAACAATCAGCTACTAACGGGATTAAATCTTCCCAAAGCTTTAGAAGATCTTTATCTTTTATCTTATTAATTTGATAATATTCTAAAATATTTTTTTTGTGTTTCGGTAAGAGATTTTCTATATGTTCTGTGAATGAAGAAAAATTCAGAAGCTGCATAGGTATTTTACCTAATCTTTGATTTTCTTTATTCGCTTCCTCACTTGTATCTAAAGGACTTTTTTTCAGTTTTTCACAAACTTCTTTACTTAAGTTAGTCAATTTAGTTGACTCACTCTCTTGACAAGATGTTACTGATACGAAAAAAAATAGAAAGAGTATGGGTGCAAATTTCATTTTTAGTAAATGTTATAGTGTAAATACGAATGTAAAGAAAATTAAAGTAACATTTTTAGGAATACTTAAGCGTTTTTTGAGATTTATAACAAAAAAGGGACTCCCTTCAACTTCGCACTTCGACAAGCTCAGTATGACACTCTAGATAAACTTCTCGCCCAAAAAGGTTTAAAACAAAAAAACGCCACCTTTTTGGTGACGTTTTGCGCTTTTGCTCCCCCTCTTGGGCTCGAACCAAGGACCCTCTGATTAACAGTCAGATGCTCTAACCAACTGAGCTAAGGAGGAGTGTTACTTTTTGTAAGCGGATGCAAATATACACTTTTTTATAACTCACCAAAAAGAATTTAGCACTTTTACGATACTTTTTTTTGCAGTACTTCTTTTTTATTTAAAATCAATGCCTGTCAAAAGAGAAGCTCCTATTTCTAAAGTGCTGTATATAAAAAAGAACGCCTCTTTTCTTAGAGATATTTGTTAACCTTTTTTGTTTTTAACGCATTAAAGGAAAAATAAGATCATGAAGTTCAAAATACCTGTAATTACATTTGTGAGTTTACTGATATTGTGTCTAGCCTGTAAAGCACAAAACATATCAGATACTACTAAAAATGATATCATAGAAGAATGGTTTGTGTATGCCAATTATGGAGAAGTAAATAGTTGGACATTACACAAAGATAAAATGGTTTTTAAATCCCCTTGGAACACCACCAATTTTAAAGGAATTGATACAGTATATATGTATATACAAAAAGAGTTACCGACCAATCATATTGTAGTTCATAATAAAAGGAAAAAAGAACCCTATGCAATCCTCGATATTGAAAAAACAACGGATGGAAAAAAAATAGCCATGACGCCTATTGTTTCTGGAAACAGTATTCAAGAAGTCGTTAAAAAGTTTAATACAGAAAAAATACCTAGTTGGATTGATCTCAGGAAGAGATACTGGTATAATAAAGAGATGATAATGTCATTAGATACCATGCCTGGACTTGATGAGGTTACACCAGAAGATATGCTTATAGCATTACAATGGCGTGAGCCGCTCTCTATAAAACTACAAGCATATCTAGAAGACACGAATGGATCTCGCTCATTTATGATTTATCGTTTTGTAGAAAACTATCGCAATGAACGATTAATAGAACTCGGTTATAACCCATATAAACAAGTTATCTATAATTTGGAAGAGCAGTTTAAAGATGCCCCTGAAGTATTAAAACTATTAAAAGAAGAAATTAAGTTCTAATACCTAATAAACGAATTTATTTGGTGTGTTATATGTTTATTAGGTATTGGTTGTTGGAGGTCATATCAATTAGAATGTATGTTATGTAGTTTAAAATAGCTAATTGGTAGTTCATATAGGAGAGGTGACAAAAAAAGCCTCTCCTTATGACAGGAAAAGCTTCTCATCGGCTTCAACTACAAAGCCTGCTACGTGTGACGTAGCCAACACAACTTCTTATAAAAAAAAGCCCTCGGACTGAGGGCTTTACTTGCGGTCTGGACGGGACTCGAACCCGCGACCCCCTGCGTGACAGGCAGATATTCTAACCAGCTGAACTACCAGACCGTTGCGCTGTTGCGGGTGCAAATATACACTCTCTTTTTATATGTGCAAACAAAAAAATAAAAAAATCACACAAATTTTTGTCGCTCCACTAAAAATGTAGTCAAAATAGGACTAAATCCCTTTTCAATCACTGCAGGAATGTACTTAATCCTGTATTGCGCACACCGTAATTGTAAATTCTTAAAATACGTTTCTACAGACGCTTTATAGGTGTCTCTAATCGCATCTGCATATAAATTGATATGTTCTCCTGTCTCAACGTCTACAAAACGCTTAGGAGCGTTAGAAAACTTAAAGTTGTATTCCTTTTCATCACTATAGGTATGAAAAAGGACCACCTCATGTTTATTATACTTTAAATGTTGTAATGCTTCAAAGAGTTGCTCCTGTTCTACATCACTCTGAAACATATCTGAAAATAGAAAAACCAAAGAACGTCTCTTGAGTTTCTCGGCAATAAGATGTAAGTGTGCATAGGTAGCTGTCTTTTTTTCCGCTTTCGCGAAAGCGGGATCAAGCGTACCCCCTAATTGATCTAACAACATATGATGATGACGATCACTTCCTTTTTCTGAAGCATAAAAATCATAGCCCTCACTATAAATACTCAACCCAACAGCATCTCGCTGTTTTTTCATAAGATTCATAATAGCAGCACTTGCCAATGCCGAAAAACTAATCTTATTTAATTGATCAATGCCATACTCAGCTACCGTAGGGTAGTGCATAGAGCTACTATTATCTACAATAAGATGACATCGTAAATTCGTTTCTTCTTCATATCGTTTTGTATACAAACGATCTGTTTTGGCATATAATTTCCAATCAATATGTTTGGTGCTCTCTCCGTTATTATACACTTTATGCTCTGCAAATTCGGCAGAAAACCCATGAAACGGACTCTTATGCATTCCAGAAATAAAACCTTCTACCACTTGCTTTGCAAGAAGTTCTAGATTGCCAAAACCGGCGGTTTTATGTAATTCGGATTTGATGTCCACAGAAGGAAAGTTGAAATTAGAAAAACGAAATCGGTTGTGAATCCGAATTTATGATAAAAAACTATAGATACGAGGTGACTGAGTGATTTTTAGATCCTCTTAAAAGGAGAATCTGAAAATCGTATCGAAGTTACCCTTCGTAAACCCCGTCTACGATACCGTAGTCTACAGACTCCTGCGCGCCCATCCAATGGTCACGTTGGAAATCTTTCATAATTTTTTCAAAAGTCTGTCCACAATTATCGGCTAAGATTTGTGCACTTAACTCTTTTGTTTTGATAATCTCTTGTGCTGTAATTTCAATATCACTTGCTTGTCCTTGAGCACCACCAGAAGGTTGGTGTATCATCACACGAGCATGTGGTTGTATAAAACGACGTCCTTTTTCTCCTACAGATAGTAATAATGATCCCATACTTGCAGCGAGTCCTGTGCAAATAGTAGATACAGGACTCTTGATTTGCTTTATCGTATCATACATCGCAAATCCAGAAGTAACATATCCACCAGGACTATTGATGAATAATTGAATCTCATCATTATTGATAGAATCTAAATATAATAAACGATCTATAACGTGTTTTGCGCTACTATCTTCTACCATTCCCCAAAGGAATATTTTACGTTGGTCAAGAAGGGAGTTATCTATTGCGTCTTGTACTTTGGTTTTTTTTTCCATGTTTACTGCCCGTAAAGACGGGTATCTTTTCATTCCCGCAATGGGAATCTTATAACTATTAATTTAATTTCGATTAGAACTTGAGGTCTATTGTAATTTTATTTTCGCGAAAGCGGATATACTTAAAACAACCTTTTTCTAAATTTTAGAAGACCCCGCTTTTCAGCGAGGTTAGTTCAATAATAGAAACAGCATCATCAAAGACGATTTGTTTTCTATTTCACTAAAATAAAAAAGGTTTGGCACTACACCAAACCTTTTATATAATCTTAAGAGAGTCTTAGTTTAAAAGACCATCAATAGCGTCTGTGTATACTTTTTTAGGAGCAACACCTACTTGACGTCCTACTACTTCTCCGTTTTTAAACATTAATACTGTAGGGATGTTACGTACGCCGTATTTTGCTGCAAATTCTTGATTTGCATCTACGTCTACTTTTCCAACTACCGCTTTTCCTTCATACTCTCCAGAAATTTCTTCGATTACCGGTCCTACCATACGACAAGGTCCACACCAAGCAGCCCAAAAGTCTACCAGTACAGGTTTGTCACTATTTAATACTGCTTCTTCAAATGTTGCATCTGTGATTTCTAATGCCATAACTATATAATTTTAAAGTTTTAATCCAATTTGATATGCAAACTTAGTCAAATATTTTGCCAAAGCTTACAGCCATAGTATCAACTTTGCCTATGATGCCATTGAATGGCTTGATACCACTGTGTTTGTCAATTTGTCCTTTCTTCTTTTTTTGCTTTTTTGGCGTGCCCTTCGCCCTTCACTACATTCAGGGCTTCGGTCGGGCTATACGTTCATACGCCTTGTCATTTCAGTACCTTCATTCCTACGGGGTATCCACTGCTATCCCTCACGCAAGTCTATTTGAAACTTTTAAGATTACATACTTAACGCCTACTTCCAAATACCTGTAATGCAAAATAAAGTAATGTTGCTAGTGATCCTAATGCTGCAACGACATAGGTGCGAGCGGCCCATTTTAAAGCATCTTTTGCTCCAGCATGTTCTTCGCGAGTTACCATATTTTCTGACTCAAGCCATGCCAATGCACGATTACTTGCATCATACTCTACAGGTAATGTGATAAAACTAAAGAGTGTTCCTACGGCATATAAGGCAAGCCCTACAATAGCAACAGTGCCTCCTATTTTTGTAGTCGCCATCAGTGCCACACCTCCCATAATCACCCACATACTCATTTTGGACGCAATGTTTACCATAGGTACGAGTTGTGATCGCATGGTAAGCCAGCTATAGGCAGTGGCATGCTGTACAGCATGACCTACTTCATGAGCGGCCACAGCGGCAGCGGCAGCGTTACGCTGACTATATACTACCTCACTTAAATTTACCGTTTTATTTCTTGGGTTGTAATGATCTGTGAGTTGCCCGCGTACAGAAACTACTTTGACATCTCGTATTCCATTATCTGCAAGCATTTTTTCTGCAATTTCTGCTCCAGACATTCCGTTGCGTAAATGTAATTTAGAATAGTGCTTGAATTTACTTTTAAGTTTTGAACTTACTAATCCGCTTATTAAAGCGATGGCTCCTACAATAATATAGTAACCCATATATCCTCCTAACATACTATGTTGATTTTAATAATTTTAAAATTACAAAAAGTACGTCAAAAATAAGACCAAGCTTTTAAGATGCTATTTTGGCAGATATTCTGCAGGAACTTTACGATGAAATGCTTTTAAAGTGCTCTTTAATTTCTATAAGTACACTTGGAAGTAGGTCAAATACCATTTTGTTTTCAAATCGTATGATTGTAAATCCTAGTTTTTCTAGCTCTTTTGTTCGTTTAATATCATATGCTTGGGCTTCTTCATTATAATGAACTTGTCCGTCTAGTTCTACAATTAGTTTTTCAGAAGGACAGTAAAAATCGACAATATAATTAAGGATGCTATGTTGCCTTAAAAACCGTTTTCCATCCAACTGTTTATTTTTAAGATGCTTCCATAAGAATCGTCTGCGGGTGTTGCATTATTGCGTAATGATTTTCGATAGGACTCTAAGTATTTTCTAGAATGGATAGTCATTGCTTAAATATACTGGTTTTTGGGCTAGCTTACAGCTTCGCCAATCCCTCTGTCAAAAACAGCGTTTTTGACATCTCCCTTTTCAAAAAGGGAGAAGCCTTTGCTTGTAGTTTATATAGAATGTTTAATTATAAATAAAACCCTTTTTTGATTAAAAGCTTCACTTACTAGTATGATAAAGTATGTGTTATGTTAATTTAGAAGCTTTTATTTTTTAGGATTCTTTTTTATGAACGAGAAGATGATTAAGAATAACAAGAAGTTGTTTATAGCCGAGAACAAAAGCCTCTCCCTTCTTGAAGGGAGATGTCTGCAAAGCAGACAGAGGGATCAGAGGGAATTTATTTCTTCCCGTATTTCAATTTAAAGTACACCAATAAAAAAACAGAGACAATCGTAATACCATTGGCAATGACTAAAGAAGGACTGTCTTTGTATATTCCATAAATAAACCAAAGGGTAATTCCAGTAAGAAACATCGTAAGCATAGGTAGGGACAATGCAGAGACATCCTTGGTCTTCCATGTTTGATATACCTGTGGTAAAAACGAAGCTGTAGTTAATACAGCAGCAGCAAAGCCTAAAATTTCTATACCATTCATAGATTACTAAGTTAGTGTGTTTATTTTTCTTTCAATTTCAGCTACTTTTTTACCCCAATAGATTAATGCTTCTGTTGCATCATATTTGGGTTTGTTTTTAGTACCTTTTTTTAACTCTTGAGGAATCTTACCAAGAAAAATCCAATGTTGACGTTGATCCTTTGCTATTTGAGATTGTGTCTCTGGATCTTCTTTTCTTCGTGCCCAAAAATACTGATGTTCTAAATACGTCTTTTTAATGTTTTCGAAATGCTCCTTTAGTTGTTCCGTATCATTAGGAATGTACCCAGGTCCAGAACAACCGCATGAATGAAATGTAATATCAACACTATAAAGCGTAGCCATATGATCCCATGCTTTGATGTCTTTTTTCTTAGGAGATTTAAAATCTAATCCCATATCAGCCATGTGACCATTGCATTCTGGACAGGAGGCAGGGGTTTCCTCAACATCGTTCGTATATCCATCTAAAATATCCCTCAATAACCGTCTTTTGAAGGTCTTTCTACATGTAAAGCAAGCATAATGTGGTTTATAAGATGACATCGAATATCTACACATTTTGTTTTATTTTAAATGGGTATTGATGGTTTTATAAATAGCATCTATAGATTGATTTCCATCTATCTCAACAACTGTAGTTCCTGATGCTCTTATGTGCTGTATTGCAGGAATAGTTCCATTTTGGAATTCGTCTATTCGAGTCAAGACAATCGAGCTGTCTTTGTCATCAGCTCTATTTTCGGCTTCCGCTCTTTTGATAGCTCTTTTGAGAAGTTCCTCCTTAGGAACCTTTAAGAAAATCACTTTATCGATCGTTTCTCCACCTTCTGCAATTACTTGTAATAAGTGTTCCGCTTGTATGGTATTTCTTGGATATCCATCAAATAAGATTCCTTTTTCGTTTTTATGGTTGTGATAAAAGCGTTCTACAATTTGGGCTGTTAAATGATCAGGGACTAATAAGCCTTTACTGCTATACTCAGCAGCTTTGATTCCTAATTCAGTTTTTTGTGCTTTTTCTGCTCTTAGTACATCTCCAGTAGAAAGATGAGTCAATCCAAAATCTTGAATGATCTTCTTGCTTTGTGTTCCTTTTCCTGCAAGTGGAGGTCCAAAAATAATAACGTTCATACGATGTTAAATTAAAAATCCTCTCACATGGAGAGGGTTTGAGTGAGGTGTTATCCCACTATATTGACAATCTTTCCAGGCACGATAATCACCTTTTTCGGGGTGCGGTCTCCTAGATACTGTTTTGTTTTTTCGTGTGCCATCACGACTTCCTCTATTTGATCTTTTGTATAGTCTAGCGGAAGTTCTAATGTAAACTTCATTTTTCCATTAAAAGAGATCGGGTAGTTCTTCGAACTCTCTACCAAATGCTTCTCTTCAAAAATTGGAAATGGGGCTTCAGAAATACTTTCCGTATGCCCAAGCTTATTCCATAACTCCTCAGCAATATGTGGTGCATATGGCGCAATTAAAATAAGAAGCGGTTCTAAGATTGCTCTAGACGTACATTTTTGTGTAGCCAACTCATTCCCTGCAATCATAAACGTAGATACAGAAGTATTAAAACTAAAGTTCTCGATATCTTCCTCTACCTTCTTGATGGTTTTATGAAGGGTCTTTAGGTTATCTTTTGTAGGCGCTGTATCGGTTGCGTGAAATGCTTCTTCTGCTCCCGAATGATACAATCTCCATAGCTTCTTCAAAAAGTTATGCACCCCTGTAATTCCAGCCGTATTCCAAGGTTTTGCTTGCTCCAACGGCCCTAAGAACATCTCATACATACGTAAGGTGTCTGCTCCATATTGATTACAGATGTCATCTGGATTGACAACATTATACCAGCGCTTAGACATTTTTTCTACTTCGCGCCCAACCACAAATTTATCTTCTTCTAAGATGAATTCTGCATTTTTAAATTGAGGTTGCCAATTTTTTAGTGTTTCAATATCAATCTCATCAGATGCATTTACCATATTTACATCGATATGAATTCCTTCTGTTTCATGTTGATTCTTCAATCCTGCAGAAACATAAGTATTTGTGCCACTTATTCTATAAGCAATAGCACTTGTTCCCAAAATCATTCCTTGATTGATCATTTTTTGAAACGGCTCATCGATACCTAGATATCCACGATCGTGTAAGAATTTTGTCCAGAATCTACTATATAATAAGTGACCTGTCCCGTGTTCCGAACCTCCAATATATAAATCTACATTACCCCAATAGTCTAGTGCTTCTTTAGGAACAGACCCATCCTCAGTAGTGTTATCCATATACTTTATGAAGTACCAACTACTTCCTGCCCATCCAGGCATGGTATTTAACTCTAAAGGATAAACCCCCTCTGTCCCTTGGACATCTCCCCCAGAGGGAGAGATAAGATCATTGGAAACAACAGTATTTGTCTTAGTATCCCATGACCAAACATCGGCGCGACCTAATGGCGGTGCCCCATCTTCGGTAGGTAAGTATTTTTCAATCGCAGGAAGCTCAACAGGTAAATGCTCTAAGGCAATCATCTGTGGCATACCATCTACATAATATACTGGGAAAGGCTCTCCCCAATAACGCTGACGGCTAAATACCGCATCGCGTAAACGATAATTGGTTTTACCTGTTCCTGCGCCTATTTTTTCTAATTCGTAAATCGCTAGTTTTACGGCTTTCTTATATTTTAATCCGTTTAAGAAATCACTATTTGCAATTACTGTTGCTGCTTTATCTGCAAATGCTTCTTCAGAAATATCAATCCCTTCAAACACATTTGGAATAGGAATATCAAATTTCTTTGCAAAATCATAATCACGCTGATCTCCACATGGAACGGCCATCACAGCACCAGTTCCATAACCTGCCAATACATAATCCCCAATCCATACAGGAACGGGCTCTTTGGTAAATGGATGCTCGGCATAGGCTCCAGTAAATACTCCAGAAATGGTTTTTACATCGGCCATACGTTCACGTTCAGAACGTTTTGAAGTCGCTTCGATGTATGCTTCAACGGCTTCTTTTTGTTCAGGAGTAGTGATTTTTTCCACCAATTCATGCTCTGGTGCCAATGTCATAAATGAAACTCCAAAAATGGTATCAGGACGTGTCGTAAACACATCTATTTTTTCTGCGTGGTCTTTTAATTGGAAAGAAACCATCGCACCCACTGATTTTCCAATCCAGTTGCGTTGCGTTTCTTTGATAGATTCACTCCAATCAATGGTGTCTAGTCCTTGGATTAAACGTTCTGCATAAGCAGAAATACGCATCGACCATTGGGTCATTTTTTTACGTACTACAGGATGTCCACCACGTTCTGAAACGCCGTTTACAATTTCATCATTTGCTAGTACAGTTCCTAACGCCGGACACCAATTTACTTCGGTTTCGGCTAGGTAGGTCAATCTATATTTTAAAAGAATTGTCTGTTGTTCTTTGTCAGTATAGGCATTCCACTCATCGGCTGTAAAGATGGTTACATCATCATCGCATACGGCATTTATGCTTTCATTACCCGCTTTCGCGAAAGCGGACACCAACGTATCAATGCCTTCTGCTTTATTGCTATCATTATTGTACCAAGCGTTATATAACTCGGTAAAAATCCATTGCGTCCATTTGTAATAAGCAGGGTCTGAGGTGCGTACCTCACGACTCCAGTCAAAAGAGAATCCTATTTTATCCAACTGATTGCGGTATCCAGCAATGACATTACCTTGATTATCTACACCACCTTCTATGTTTACTTTGGTGGTGGTTGCAGGATGCTGTCCTGTCTGAATTGCATATTGCTCGGCAGGCAATCCAAACGAATCATAGCCTTGTGGATGTAATACATTAAACCCTTTCAAACGCTTGTATCTCGCATAGACATCACTGGCAATATACCCTAATGGATGGCCCACATGCAGTCCTGCTCCCGATGGATATGGGAACATGTCGAGTACATAATATTTAGGCTTATCGCTGGTGTTGCTGGCGTGAAATGTGCCGTTGTCTGCCCAATATTTTTGCCATTTGGCTTCTATTTCGTTGAAATGGTATTTCATAATGTATGGTTTTTTCGCTTTCGCGAAAATGACTCAGGACTGAAAAGAGCCAAGAATCAAGACGAATGTATTATTTATAAATCACAGCATCATGCTGTTTTAAGCCGGCAAATTTACGATTATTTGACCTATTTCATCTGTATATAAGTAATAGTTGTAGTAAATAAGTAGTATTTGAAATAGAGTAACACTCTAAAATAGAGTAGTACTCTATTTTTTTGAGTTGGTGATTTCGATACAATTCTTCGTACCTCAGAATCACTCAGTCACTTAATATATTTTAAAATGAGGTGATTGAGTGATTTTTTTACCCTTTTCTTGCGCTATTCTCCTGAGGTAATAATAATTGATAAATCATCTCATTTACAGGTGTAGGTACTCCTACTCTTTTCCCTTCTTTTACGATAAAACCATTAAAGTTTTCGAGTTCGCTAGGTTTTCCTTCCATCAGATCACGTTGTGTAGAGGCTGTTGTTTCGGGTGCTTGTCGTGCAATGGCGGCAAAAGCTTTGTCTATGGTATTTTCTGGTAATGCAATGCCTTTGGCATGCGCTACCGCATAGACTTCTTGTGCGGTTTTGAGCATGAGATCTTTGATATAAGGACTGTCTCGCATAACACCTATGGATGCTCTGGTCAAACCACCAATAGCGCTTACGGTAGTAATAAATAGAAATTTTTGCCAAATCGCTACTTGGATGTTTTCTGGGATATTGGCATTCAATCCAGCTTCTTTAAATACCTCTAAAATAGCTGTTACTCTTGGAGTGCGGGTATTATCTTGTTCGCCAAAAAGAAAGGAAGGCGGAATGTCAGGATTTGAAATCACGCCAGGGCTTTTGATAAAACTAATCATGCGACAAAGTCCCGAGAGTACTTGTTCGTTTGGAAGTACGCTGTTGAGTATTGCTGTGTTGTTTGCTCCGTTTTGTAAGGGTAAGAACACAGTATCTTTATTTGTATATTGCAATATAACAGTAGATGCTTCTTTAAGTTGCCATGATTTTGTGCCAAAAATGACTAGGTCTGGCGTATCAATATTAGATACATCATCTGTTGCTAGGTGTGGGTGTGCTGTAAAATCACCGGTAATACTTTGTACTTGTAATCCGCGTTCTTGTATGGCTTTCAGGTGAGCGCCACGTGCAATGAGTGTTATTTGATGTTGGGTTTGTGCTAGTTTTCCTCCTATAAAACCACCCACTCCTCCTGTACCGTAGATTAGAATTTTCATATTTTAAAGCTATATTTTCTTTTTTTCATTGCCAAAAAAAGAAACAAAAAAGTCTAGGCAGACGAAACCTTGTCTAAATTTATTGTTCGATCGCTAAATTTCATAAACTCGCTACGCTCAAACAGTATGAAATTTTACGAGATGCTCACTTCAAATTTCACGACAACTTTTCGAAATGCCAAAATAGCAATATGTAGTAATTATAGATATAGTGTTATTTGATTTTTTTAGCCTTAATTTTTTAAGCTTTCGCGAAAGCGGAAAAAACTAAAAAACGGGATGCAATAGTTTTCCAGAATACAATGCCCAAAGCATCGAGGCAAGTGCCGATAAGTTCATGGCGATACCAAAGAGTTTCATTTGAGCTACGGAATAGGGTTTTTCTTTAAAGAAAACAAAGACATCTAAGAGCAACCATATAGAAAAAATCCCTAGAAATCCTGCTAGTATATAATCTTGAAACCAGATAGCAAGAATATAAGTTTCTAATAATAACAGAACTAGCATGAGGTACTTGGTGTTTTTGCGCCCTATCAAGGTTGCGGTGGTTTTTTTATTGGCAAGTCTGTCGGGTTCTATATCCATGATTTCACCAGCAATATGTGCTTGAAATGCAAATAGGGTTAAGTATAAAATGGTTTGCCACGGGATCATGGTGAGATCATTCAATAATACACTAAAAAAAGCAGTAAATACATACCCAATCTGAATGCAAATCTCAAATGGTGGGCGTTCTTTGATTCGGAAAGGTTTAAAGTTATAGATGATATTAATGACAATCATAAATGCTAATAAGAGTAACATATAGACGCCAGACAGAAAAGTGAAATAAATAATAAAAGGTAAAAGGACAAGCGCTATTTTTTTGGGAACTTTGGTTAGATGTTCTTGTGAAGCTTTAGCACCAAAAAGGAAATTCCCTTTACGATCATTTACTTTATCTGACGCAATATCATTGTAGTCATTAAGACCATACACTAAATAATTAAGTGGAAAAGTGACAAAGAAAAGTCCGATCCAAAAAATAGGCTGTTCCCAAAAACTAGTCTCCAGACTAAAAGGAACTAAATAAATCCATACAGTTGGAAACCATAATCCAGGTCTGGAAATTTTTATGTCTTTGAGGAAATTTATGAGTTCTATTTTTTTTCTGACGCAAAAGATACTCATAAATGAGAAGTAGCGTGTATAACAATGTGGAAACTTTAAACGTTGTTTATAGAAGTATGTAAAAATCATTGTTATTTTTACAACACAAATCTGAATTGTATTTATGGCATCCTCATTTGAACGGTATCAAAAACGCCGATTATTTTTTTCATATTTCTCTGTAATCATTAGTATTACATTGGTGTTATCTCTATTGGGCGCATTAGGTATTGTTGTTATAAACGCTAAAAAGGTAGCTGATCATGTAAAGGAAAAAGTGGTGATTTCTGTATATCTTAAAAACAGTGCGAAAGATGTTGAGATCAAACAACTTCAAAAATCACTGGCATTAGCCGAGTATACGAAGTCTTCTGTTTTTGTATCTAAAGAAACTGCAGCAGAGGAGCATAGTGAAGAGATTGGTGAAAATTTTATGGATTATTTAGGTTATAATCCACTCCAGAATAGCATAGATCTTTATTTAAAGGCAGATTATGTTTCTTTTGAAAAAACCAAAGAAATCTCTGATGAAATTGCCTCAAAAGACTTTGTAGACGAGGTCACATATAATAAACGACTCATTAGTTTACTAAATGATAATATCAAGCGTATCAGCTTTTGGGTGCTTATTGTGAGTGTGATATTTACATTTATTGCAGTTTTATTAATTAATAGTTCGATACGTTTATCTGTATATGCCAAAAGATTTACGATAAAAACCATGCAAATGGTGGGAGCGACTAAGCGTTTTATACGTCGTCCTTTTGTATGGAGAAGCGTGCGATTAGGTATGCTAGGAGCATTACTAGCACTTATTGGGATGGCTGCCATATTATACTACCTCAACGAGCAGTTTCCAGACCTAGCATTATTAGATGATAAATTGATGATAGGAGCACTATTCTTAGGCGTATTTCTACTAGGTATTTTTATCACTTGGATCAGTACTTTTTTTGCGACACAACGTTTCTTGAATTTACGTACCGACGAGTTGTATTATTAGTGAAACTAACTATGGAGAAGTCTACAAGACGCACTCAATAGTGTAAGTTGAACCTGCCTTTGCCGGCAGACAAGTCTTGTAAACTCGCTTTCGCGAAAGCGTATAATGCAACTATCATAAATGTTATGACATAACCGTATAAATTTATCATTCCTTACGACAAAACCGATGTTATGAAAAATGGAATCTATTTCTTGTTTTTGTTGATGCTGGGTATAAGCTGTACACAAAAACAGCAAAAACCGACAACGACATCATCTATGAGAACTTCTGAATTTATCACCGTATCTAATGAAAAAACGGTATCCCAACTTGCAGATACTTTAATTTCACAACTGGAAGAAAAGGGATTTAAAATCATTGCCAATATTGATCATAGTATTGCAGCAACAAAAGCAGGTCTTGAATTACGTCCTACACGTACGCTCATTTTTGGAAACCCTAAAGGAGGCACTTTATTAATGCAACAAGACCAGCGAATTGGATTGGATCTTCCTCTAAAAATACTAGTATGGGAAGATGAAGCAGGAGATGCTCAAGTGAGTTATTATAATGCGACTACCCTTACAAGTCGATATGGTATTTCAGAACCACAAGCAGTCATTACTAAAGTAAATGGAGCGTTAGCAGGATTTGCAGGTAATAATGAAATAGAAGGAGCTTCTGTAGCAGCTATTACACCGCAGTTGATTACAAAAGAAAGCCCATATACCGCTGATGAAACTTTTGAAAAGCTACAAGAAGTTATCACAGCAAAAGGATTACATATCATGGCTATTGTACCTCATGATAAAGCCGCTGCGAGTGTTGATCTTGAATTACGTCCCACACGTGTGTTAATTTTTGGAAATCCAAAAGTAGGTACATTACTTATGCAAAGTAATCAAAGTATTGGTATTGATCTTCCTTTAAAAGTATTGGTGCATGAAGACGCAAACGGGACGGTTTATGTATCTTATTTTGATGCTACTTTCTTAACCAATCGTCATGGAATTACTGATAAAACAGAAGTTGTTCAAAAGGTAAATACTGCATTAGATGGTATTACAGATGCTGTAATCACTCAATAAAGTCAGTTTAATCATAAAATATTTTAATGCGCTATACGTTAATGGGTTAAAATCTCTTTCTATGCGTCGTATTATTATTCTTTCGTTTTTAGTATCATTTTTATGTGTTTCCTGTCTTATCCAGAATCCTAAAAAAGAAGACTGTGATGTGAAACAAATTACCGTATCAAGAGTGTATGAAGGTGGTGATAAAGATATTGTCTTTGCGGAATATAATGGAGGAATCTATTACATCAATAGAGGGTTAGAGCAGGGATATACGATAGAAGGCGTTCGTAAGAAAGTATTAAATAAAAATGTTACTTTGCATCTTGCAAGCACCCTTATAGGGTCTTCTTCTAATCATATTGCACAAATAACAGTAGGAGATGAGATTTTATTTACTGAGTTTAATTAAATATACTCGTATATTTGAATTATAATAAAAACACCCACATACACGGGCCAGAATAATGGGAGAGCAAAAACGTAAAACAGCAGCTTCACAAAAGCATCAAACAGAATTTATTTTTGGTAAGAAAAATTACCAATGGATGCTTATTGGTCTTGCTGTTATTGCGCTTGGTTTTATTTTGATGTCTGGAGGTGGTAGTGATGACCCTAATGTGTTTAACCCTGAAATATATTCTTGGAGACGTATACGTCTTGCACCTGCCATTGTCTTAATAGGGTTTGGTATTGAAGTATATGCAATTCTTTTAAACCCTAATAAAGGGAAAGAGTAATAACTCAGTTATTCTTACTGGTTGAAAGTTCAGTAGATTTTTTAAAATAAGTAATACTAGGAATTCGTTTTTTTAAATTGTTTTTCTAGCAACACCCTTTTCATTATTATTTTTCATAGTGCCTTAATCATTATATGATCATTACCGTAAATAGTTTTCTTACTTTAGTGGTATAGACGTCTTGAGAACTACATAATTTAAAAACAGTATATGAAACAATACATTAGAAATACAAGGATGTTTTTTATAGTTGTCATGATCTCTATACTCATATCTGGTTGTAGTACAATAAAAAAAGAAGTGGCATTTAAGAATGATACAACTAGTATCCAGATTAATAATGATAGTTGTCCTAATAATGGAGATTGTGCTATAGCTATTAAAAAAGGATCATATTCTATTGAGACA
Source organism: Dokdonia pacifica (assembly GCF_900188275.1). Classification (GTDB taxonomy): domain Bacteria; phylum Bacteroidota; class Bacteroidia; order Flavobacteriales; family Flavobacteriaceae; genus Dokdonia; species Dokdonia pacifica. Next base: position 777,593 of record NZ_FZNY01000001.1, on the reverse strand, counting down.
GATACTACAGGAGCTATGTATCCTTTATTTACTGAAGGAGAAGGGGAACTAGTTGAATTTACATATGCTGTTCCAGCAAAAGAAGGAATAGCTGATGGTGATTATAAAGAAACGATTATGTTTCAAGTTCCTAAAGGATTAAAAGGAATCATGGTTTTAAAAGATGCATCTTTATCTAAACTAAAACTACTGCTCAATAAACAGTGTTTTTGCCGAGGGCAAGCGGGATATCACTTAATTACACAAGGTAGATTAGCTATAAAGAGAAATGCTAAAAATGAAATTAGCTTTGACTTAAACTATCAAATAGACGGAATAGATATTATAGTCTCTAATATTAAATTATAAAAAAAGAGGTTGTCTAACTACATATTAGACAACCTCTTTTTTGAATAGTAATGGCTAATTAGCAAGCAGCTCTTATTTCTTAATAAGTCGCTGGGTGCTTATAAGATCTCCATCAGAAATTTTCATAAAATAGATTCCTTTTGGAAGGTATTGATAGTTGAGTGTTTTTGTAAAAGGAGCATTTGTAATGGTTTCCTCTGTTTCTTCTGAGATTTTTCGACCAGCAAGATCGTACAGTACTATTGATACTTTATTGCTTGACGACGTAAAACGTATATCAACTATTCCAGTTGTAGGATTAGGGAATAGTTCAAAATTAGAACTATCGAGATCTGAAATCCCTAAAACATCAGTGATTGTAAAATTGGCTGTATTTATTTGGTAAAACGGACTCACAACTCCCATAACTAATACTCTTGCTTCTGTAGTGGGATCTAGACTACTTGGCACAACAATAGATGTCGAACCATTATTAGGGACATTTGTAGCAAGTTGTGTCGGGAATGTTTCACCTCCATCTGTAGATAGGAAGATATTAACAGCAGCTTCATTAATGGGAGCTGCATCTGTATTGGCTACATCCCAAGTAATTGTTTGTGTTGTATTTAAATCCCAACTTTCATTTGTTGCTTGAGAAGTGACTATAAAAGGCCCTGCACTATCTGTTGAAGTGACAGTCATGTCTTCACTAGCTGTGGCACCTCCTATAGTAGCATTATCTCTAATGGTTAATCTAAAAGACATAGAACGGCTTACGGAAGGAAGTTGTTCCCAAGTGCTTCCTAAATCTCCTGCAACGACAGTGCTTAAGGCAGGCATATACCTGTCAGCATTTACGGTAGGGTCCAATGTTCTAAATAATGGGCCATTGGCTGAGGTAGGACTTGGAGGCATTGGTGCTGGTGTAGCATCAATTTGTTCCCAGCAATAAGTGATTTCGTTTTCTTCTGGATCTGTTGCATTTCCTTTTAATACAAATGGTGTACTAATAGGAATCATAAAGTTTTCTGTTGGAGTAATAATAGGTGCTTGATTTTCTGTAGAAGACATTTCTGGACAACTTGAAGAAGCTCCTGCACTTATATTATTCCACATTTCTGCAATACTCACTCCGTTAAAATAATCATCACTGTTATTTTGAACATTTGGCGCACAAATCCCAGCATATCCCATGATAGAAGATCCACTTCCTGTTTCTATAGAAACACTGGTTCTTTGACAATTATTATTTTGAGGATGATTACCCCCAAACTGATGTCCCATTTCATGAGCTACATAGTCTACATTAAAGAAATCTCCAATTGGATTATTGATACCTGTAACACCTTGCGCTTTTAATCCTGTAACACAAGGAGAATTTAAAAAGGCAACACCACCGCCTTGTGTGCTAAATACGTGACCAATATCATAATTTGGATTTCCAATAACATCGTCACAAATGTCTTGAGATTCTTCTAAAAGCTCAAAAGGGTCATTGTTTGTCAAACCATCTGTTGCAGGGTCTAAGAATATAATATCTGTATTGTTATCTATCACAACCATGGTAAGTGCTAAATCTCTTTCAAAAATCCCATTTACTCGCGTCATAGACGTATTAATGGCACTAAGTACAGCTTCTTTTTTCTCTTCATCGTTTGCATCAGGATCTATACCTTGATTATTAAGATGATATGCAGAGTATTCTCCTGTGCAAACTACGGCAAGTCTATAGGTTCTTAGAGTGCTGTCATCTGCATTTCTTGCAGGAAGAGCTTCATTATTTTCTAAAGGTGTAGTAATGATATCGTCAGCACGACACTCAAAAAACTCATTTGCAAAAGCATTATCAGGAATGTCTTCACGGGAGTATGCCATATAAAACTCCTTATTCTCTGTATATGGATCAATGTATACTGTTTTATGAGAACCAGAAGTAATCATTCCGTGTACGCCATTATTAGAAACGCTAAAACGTATGACAGTAGATGTGTTTTTTATATGTTGACCTAGATAGGACCTGATAGATGGATATCTTTCTGTTAATGCTTCATCTAATACAGGAGCTTCATAAATTCTAAAATTTTCTATTTTTCCATTGATAGTAGGAAAAGAAACAATTACATCAGAAACCACATTACTATCTCGCAAAGGAACGGTATTAATACGTTGTTGTAATTGATCAATGTTTAGTGAGTACAAGTTGTAATGATTAGGAGTAAAATTTCTATACTCTTTATTCATTGAGTTTGTGCGTGTTTCTGAAGTTTCGAGCCATGGATTAGCTTGATTTTGAGAAAATGCGATGGTTTGTATGCACAATAGAAATATTAATGTCAGGAGGGTTTTTTTCATAGCAGTTAGTTTATAGTGTTATCCATGTATTAAACAATTGAAAACTAGATTTTACTAGCCCTGCTTACTAATTATTTTTCTGAAGATACTCTTTTCGTTATTATTTGTCATTTTGCTTGAGTAACCGCATCTTTGCACCCATGAATAATTTAGACGCCCTTTTACTTGGTATTATCCAAGGTCTTACCGAATTTTTACCTGTTTCCTCTAGTGGTCACCTTGAGTTAGGGAAAGCTATTCTTGGAGATACTTCTGTACCTGAAGAGAGCTTAATGTTTACGGTAGTAGTTCATTTTGCAACAGCCTTAAGTACAATTGTTGTTTTTAGAAAAGATATTTGGGAAATTATACGAGGCTTATTGTCATTTAAATGGAATGAAGAAACACAATTTTCTGCTAAGATTATACTATCTATGATTCCAGCGGTGATTGTTGGGTTGTTTTTTGAAGAACAATTAGAAGCATTATTTGGAGGAAATATTCTTTTAGTAGGTTGCATGCTTATTTTGACAGCAGTGTTGTTATGGATGGCAGATAAGGCAAAAGATACACAGAAAAAAGTATCTTTTTCGAATGCATTTATTATAGGAATATCTCAAGCAATTGCTATGATTCCAGGGATTTCCCGAAGTGGTGCTACCATATCTACTTCAGTATTATTAGGAAACGATAAAAGCAAAGCCGCTCGTTTTTCATTTTTAATGGTCATTCCATTAATCTTAGGAAAGATTGTCAAAGATATTTTAGGAGGAGATTTAACAACAGGAGGCGGGAATGTTTCTGTACTTATTATAGGATTTCTTGCTGCCTTTATCGCAGGTCTTGTAGCCTGTACTTGGATGATTAAACTAGTGAAGAAAAGTAAACTTTCTTGGTTTGCAATTTACTGTTTGATTGTTGGGTTGATTGCTATTGGATTTAGTTTATATAATCGATAATAGTATGTCTCAAGACTCAAACCTCACAGATCAAGATTATAAAGATGGGCAGGTATTACTGTTTGACAAACCGTTGGAATGGACTTCCTTTCAGTTGGTCAATAAGGTGCGATGGCTTATCCGAAAAAATCTGAATATAAAGAAGATTAAAGTGGGTCATGCAGGGACTTTAGATCCGCTAGCAACAGGATTAATGATTATCTGTACAGGTAAGTTTACTAAGCGTATTAATGAGTTTATGGGACAGGAAAAGGAGTATACCGGCACAGTAAAGCTTGGTGCTACAACACCTTCGTACGACTTGGAAACAGAAATAAATGAAACCTTCTCTACAGATCATATTACGGAGGAGGCTGTATACGCTTTCGCGAAAGCGTACCAAGGAACCATCCAACAACGCCCTCCTGTATTTTCAGCTTTAAAGAAAGATGGAAAACGCCTGTATGAATTTGCAAGAGCAGGCGAAGAAGTCGAAGTTCCTACTCGCGAAATCACTATATATGATTTTGAAATCACCCGAATTGTTATGCCTGAAGTAGATTTTAGAGTGCGTTGTAGTAAAGGCACCTATATCCGATCACTTGCGTATGATATGGGGAAAGGGTTAGATAGTGGAGCGCATCTTATTGCACTTAAAAGAACCAAAATAGGAGATTACTGCGTAGATAATGCACAAGATATTGTGACGTTTGAGAATAGTTTTGCAGCTCGAGATAATAGCTAAAGACTGTTAATCGTTTACCTAGTATAGGAGATTTTGATTATTTTAGACCCCTTATGAAGTTGAGTTCACAAGATAAATCCATGCTTATTACGTTTTCGGGCGCATGTTTTTTGGTGCTTGTGTTTTTCTTTTTAGGAGTGAAGCCTTATCAAAACCCAAACCCTGAAGAAGAGTTTATAGAGATTCCTGTAATTCAAGAACCTATTGTAGAAGAAACTCAGGAAGAGAAAGAAACGACTACTCAAACAGCAAAAGTAAAAAGTCATCAGGCATATAACTCTAATGAATTGCGTAACGAAAGCAAAGCACTGTTTTCTGAAGACGATCCTATTCGAAAAGCAATAGAGCAACAGCAACTACAAAGTGTAGAAGATCTAGAAGCCGAAAATGAAAAGTTATTAGAAGAGCATAAGAAATCTCGCGAACTCGCCATGGCAGAACGTAATGAATTGATCAAAGCGCAGATTGAAGAGCGGGAGAAAGAACGCAATAGTAAAAAAGGAAATAGAGAGAGTACGGTGTCCTATAATCTTAAAGGGAGAAATGCGATTGTCATCCCTAATCCTGTTTATACCTGTGATGCTATAGGAAAAATTGTACTTGATATAGAAGTGAATAGTACAGGAACGATCACTAAAAAAGAGTACAATAAAAAGGCATCTACTTCTTCTAATGGATGTCTGATTGATCAGGCACTTTCATATGCTTCTGATGCACTGTTTAATAGTACCTCTACGGTTTCTCAAAAAGGTACGATTACGTTTAACTTTCAAGGGTAATTTATCAATCTCTATAATGTTATTATTTGTCATTTTAATTTGATACTTTTATGAAAATCGAATTTTTATGACAAAATCTACTGCAACAATTATAATGGTGGTTCTTGTAATTGTTACACTTCCAGTTTTCTTTATTACAATTCCTATACTGATATTCTCTTACAATGCTTTAGTAAGAAAAAAGAATCAAGTAGAATTTTCTTTTAGCGGTGTAGATGTAATGCTTAAAAAGCGATATGATTTAATTCCTAATGTTGTACAGAGTGTCCAGAAGATAATGACCCATGAGTCTACACTTTTTGAAAAAATAACAGCATTACGAAGCAAAATAAGTGATGGTCTAGATACCAAAGAGAGATTTGGTTTAGAAAATGAAATGTCTCAATTATTAGGACAGCTTAGTGTCACTATGGAAAATTATCCAGACATCAAGTCTAATGAGAATATGATGCATTTACAACGTACACTTGCAGAAATGGAAGAACAATTGAGTGCCTCTAGAAGGGCTTATAATGCAAGCGTTATATCATTTAATAATAGTGTTGAGTCTATTCCTAGTAATATCATGGCTGGGTTTTTAGAATACAAACCAAAAATTTATTTTGAAGCTACAGAAATAGAAAGATCAACTCCTCAAGTAGGTCAACTTTTTAAATAATACACCTTTGGAGTTAAACGAGTTTTTACGTAAAAAAGCTTCTTCTGTAGAAAGAATGCGCTTGTCTTTTAGAGGTTTACAGTTTTTGTATAATTTGATTGTAATTCCTCTCAGGGCATTGTCCTTTATAGCAACAGGAGTTTTATTTATTATCACTCTTTTTATTATTATTCCTTTTGGTTTTTGGGGTTTTGGGTGCTTAATACTATATTTTATTTTAACTGCCATTCCTAAACCAAGGAATGTTTATGAATCTCGCATCAAAGACAAGATCATACCCACTATCATTGAAAAAACAGACCCTAATTTAAAATATTATCCTTATCACATCAATTATGAAACGATAAAAAAGAGTGGGTTATTTAATAAGTCTTTTTTTGCAACGTATATCTCTCTTACAGGTGATGATCTTATTCAAGGAAAAGTAGATGGTGTAGATGTCGAGTTTGGAGAAATATGTTTTAAAAAAGAATATGTCAATTGGTTTAAAACGATCTTACTTATTCTATTTGCATTGATCTTAATTCCTATTATAATTATAGCGCAATTATTTGGAGGGGAAGGTAGTGGCAATATTGATGAGCTGCCCATAGGGCTTGTTAAGGAAACAAAGATATTTTATCAAGGGATGTATATGAGTGCTGATTTCCATAAGCATTTTAGTGGGCAAGTTTTACTAATGCCTAAAAATTTAGAAAACATAAATGATAAACTGGATGACTATTTCTTTGGGACTACTTTCAAAAAAATAACCGTTGAAAATCCATTAATTAATCAAGCATATAATGTATTAGGCACCAATGAACAAACTGCATTTTATGTCTTATCTCCTGCAATTATTCAAGCTATAGAGCATTTACACCAACAAGAAAAAAAGTGGCCTGTAGTAAGTTTTCAAAACGGAACTATTTTCTTAACCGTTCCTAATTCCAGAAATTACTTTGCAGCAAACCTGAAAAAGAAAGTTAAAGACGAAACCTATTTTACCAGATATATTGATGAATTACATTCTCTGAAAAAAATGGTAAAGGACTTTAATTTAGATACGAGAATTTGGACAAAATCATAATCTAAGACGATGCAAAAAAATAATAGAATAGACTACAGCAAGTATGAAGTAGATGAGGTTGCAGAAACTATTTCGGATGCCATTTTTTTTCCATTGTATATAGGGAGAATATTAGGGCTTACTGTATTAATTGCGAGTGTAATTTTATTTGTTTATGCGTATTTTCAAAATGAATACATCCTTTTAGTTATTCTTTTATTTCTATTGCTTTTTGTTGTGTCACTTCCTACCATTATTCTGATATCAGCAATCCGACTCATAAATAGAATACGGGACGATCTTAATAAAGTAATTTTAATCACTACCGAAACGGCAATTCATGTATATAATGATACGCGACAATTAGGAACTCAACGATCAGAAGGGGTTTCTGTAAGTACTTCTTTTAAAGATGTATTTCGGGGAGTTGCTTTATTTGTTATAAAACCATCATTAAAGAAAGTACTAGAAAAGAGAATTAAATTTTTCGCTCTTCCGTTTACTTTTATTACGGATCTTGTTTTTTCTAGATTAGTAAAAGTAAAGGCAACCGAAATAGAAGCGGTGATAGCGCAAGAAGATATAGAAGAAGGGGCTGCCATAGAAGAGCATAAAATAATGAAAGGAATTTCTAAAACAACTTCAATTACTTCTAGTGTTTTAAAAACTCCTTTTGTTATAGCGTTAGTGCTATATGGTATTATAAATATACTTTTGATTAAGCTATTAATTTTGATTTTCTAAGAGAGATACTAGGTCTTCTATTGTATTCTGTCCTTTATCTTTATTGTACCAAACTTGTAAGTCTTGTTTGAATTCTGGAGTGAGCTTACCGTGTGCTTCTTTATAGTCATTTACCATCTTGGTAGCTTCAGATGGACGTGGTCCCCAATCTGCTAGTACATTTCCAGAAGTATTATCTATAGCGACAAGCTTTGGAATAGAGCGTCCTCCATTATATAAAAAAGCGTCTATTAGTTCCAGGTTTTCATCACGTAATATCACCTTTACATCAATCCCGTCATTAAGCTCAGCTATTTTTTGCATTACAGGCATTGTTTGAGCAGCATCACCACACCAACTTTCTGTAATAACAAGCCAAGTAACATCTCCTTTAAAATTTTGAATTTTTGCAATTTCTGCTTCTTGGATTTTTGTGGTTTTGTCTAAACGTTTCATACGACGTTGATTGAGCATCGTATAGTTAGTTAGTGCTTCAGTTTGGTTAGGACCCGTGCTCGTTTCTTGAGCAGCATGATCATCCATTAGTTGTCTATATGATTGATACGTGATCGCTTTTGGAAGCGCTTCTTGTACAATTTGTTCTCTTGATTTTTCTACCATTGTTTTCATAGTCTGTGAGTCGACAAAGAAAAGACATACTTACATCACTATAATTGTCAAAATTACATTTTTTAAAGTCAAAATGAGAATACCTCACAGAATAATGAAATACAATCGTGTTTTCTTTTATTTTTTAATGATTTGTTTGTATTCAGAAGCTCCAGAAATAGCTTGTAGTGAGATAAAGTATATGCCTCTATCTAGATTACTCATGTCTATTTGACTATTTAAGCCTTCTAAATCTTTAGTTTTAATAGATTGCCCTAGACTGTTATAAATAGTTAGTTTTTCTAAAGGTTCATTACTATTAATGTATAAAATATCTGATGTAGGGTTTGGATACACCTCAAGAGTTATTGCAGCACTATCATCTATAGCCAATGTTTCTACAAAAGTAGTTTCTGTAGTATTTGTAATGATAGGAGGATTAAAATCAAAGAAGATATAAGCAGTATTTTCAATGGTATCTCCTAGTACTACATCTTCCTTAGGTTTTATTTTATAGGAAATAAATCCGTTACTTCCTTCAGGATCTGCATCTTCATGCGGTAAGTTTATATCATCAAATATGAAAGAAATGTCACGCCCATTCATTATTTCTGTTCTTCCAGGATGGCTTAGTGATTCTATAACGAGTGTTGTCCAATCTAATTTTTCATCCAGTTGATCTGCTACTCTAACATTGATAGCTGATGCAGTTCCTGTATTTTGAAAACGAATTAAATAATGTAAGTATTCATCTGCATCTTCAATAAGGACTTCTTCTCCTTCAAGACATGTTTTATCATTTGGGTCATAGGAATTCACCACGATTTGATTTAACTCAAAGGTATTATCATCAGGTGTTTGATCGTCATTATTTGGAGAAATAGCTGCTATATATTGTAGAATGTCATCACCGACAACAGTGGGCGGTTGCTCTACAAGCATGGTGATATCAATAGTTCTACTAGTTAACGGTTGAAGGTCTGTAAAATCCCAAGAGAGTATATTCCCATTATTATTGGTAGGGACAGGATTAGCTAGCTCAAGATTTACAAGGGCATCATCAAAGGTAAGGTCAACACTTCCAGAGACCGTGGTCGTACCTATATTGGTATATATAATTTGGTAATTGGCTTCAAATCCAGGCCTTGCCTCACTTGTTGGAATTAACGTTACAGATAAGTCATTTAGATTGGTAGTAGCTGTTATACAGTAATCTATATTTTCAGTTTGACCAAACCCTGTAAAAGTATTTTGATGTATAATTGGGTCTGTTGCAAAATAATTAGGTAAACCAAGCACTTGAGTATCATAGACTCCTTCCAAAACATATATATTAAAATCTCCGGTCAGTTCAGCTATAGTTGCAAATTCAGTTACCCCATCGGTACTATGTACCATGGTAGAAATAGCTTGGTCATTTGGATCACATCCATCATTATTTTCATCATAAGATATAGTGCCTGTAAGTTGATTTGTGTCTCCTAAACTTCCTGGACAAGACTCTAGTAGTGTTGCTGAATCTGGAACATTAAAATTTGCGAGAGCATAATCAAGTTCATCAACACATATAACTGCAAGGTTATCATTATTATCAACTCTAAATTTTACACCTCCTATACCTCCTCCAGAATCGTCCAGAGAGCATGGAGAATCTGGATCAAGATTTGTGTTGTTACCGTTTTTAATATTAATGTATTCTAAATCTGTATTTGAGGCAGTCACATAACAGAGTTTATTGTTATTACTAAGGTCAAGCGATGTTAGATTTGAGTTTGATAATTGTATAGATCTTAATTCAAGATTTTGAGAGACATCTATAGAAGTCAATCCTTGCCAAATAATAAGAGATCTTAGATCTAAATTATTACTGATATCTACTGTAGTCATTCCAGAGTATCCAACATATAATGCCCATAATTCAAGGTTTTGAGATAAATCTAATTCTGTTATATCTGAAAACTGAGTTGCAAGGTATTTTAAGCTAGGAAAAATACTAGTGTCAAGTATTGAAATCTGAGTAGAACCTACATCGATATTTTCTAATTCTATTTGGGAATTAAAATCATCAAAATTTGTAAATAATGCTCCTGATATATCAATGCTTTTGAGATTATTTAATGATAGATCTAATGTGCTTATATCTGTTAAAAAAACGTTGAGACTTTCTAGTGCGAGATTATTGGATGTATCAAGAGTAGTTAAATTATTACCTCCAGTATTCAAAACTAATAAATTGGTATTGTTAGAAATGTCTATACTAGAAAGATCATTATTATTGATATAAAGCTCTTCTAGAGCAAGATTAGATGATAAGTCTATTTCTGTTAACTCATTACCTCCAGCACGTACGATTACTAAATCTATATTGTTAGAAATATCTAAATCTAAGATATCATTATTGCTTATTGTTAATACTTCTAAGGCAAGATTAGAAGATATATCTATTTCTGTTAGTTCGTTACCATTTAGTCCAATATCTTTTGCCCAAGGAAGTACACTTATATCCGCAGAGGTGATATCATTATGACCAATAATAAATTTTTCTATGGATGTAAAGTTTTCTAAACCTGTAATATCTGTGATTCCTTTGAATTGTAAGTTCAAGTGCTCGTGATTAAAATTTGCGGCTTCGCTTATTTCAATTTCGTTATTATTATTAGTGTCAATTGTTGGATTATGGTTCAGCAATGCATTCTTTAAATTTTCATCGGGAAAGTCAATAATTTGCGCTTGTATCGCTCCGTATATGAATACAAATAGTAATAATGTAATTTTTTTCATGATGATTGGTTGATGTATAAACAAGACTCAAATCTTTTTAAAGGGTTGCTTTAAAAAGATTTATTTATTGTTTTGATGGTTTTTATTAGTTTACTTTTTTAAATGTAGTGAAGGGTATATCTTTATAAGATAACTCCGATAAATGATTACTTATGACAAAACACAAGTGTGGTTGGTGTGTAGGCGACGATCTATACGAATCTTATCACGATAATGAGTGGGGAACTCCTCTAAGAGATGAGGATTTATTATTTGAATTTTTAGTCTTAGAGACTTTTCAAGCGGGACTGAGTTGGATTACTATTTTGCGTAAGCGAGATAATTTTAGAGTAGCTTTTGATCGTTTTGATTATAAGCGTATTGCGCAATATGATGAAAATAAAATTGCAGATCTTCTTCAAGATGCGGGCATTATCCGTAATAAATTGAAAGTACGTGCAACGGTCACTAACGCACAATGTTATATGGAGATCCAAAAAGAATTTGGCAGTTTTTCTAAATATTTATGGGCATTTGTAGATGATACACCCATTCAGAATAGTTGGAATCACTATAAGGATTGTCCTGCTAATACCCCATTGAGTGATCAGATAAGTAAAGATTTAAAAAAGCGAGGTTTTAAGTTTGTAGGGTCTACGGTGATCTATGCATTTATGCAAGCTATTGGGATGGTCAATGATCATGCGGTAGGTTGTTATCGTTATAAAGAGGTGCAAGCGCTTTCTTAATACTCATTTAGCTTCTCTCAGACGGAGAGGGATTTAAGTTACTATTCATTTAAGATAGATACTTTAAAAAATCTTCTCTAGGAATTTCTTTGGCTCCCAAACTAGCAAGGTGATTTGTGTATGTTTGACAATCAATAAGACGGTAGTTTTGCTGGGTTAGCTTTCGCGAAAGCGTAATAAATCCTACTTTACTGGCGTTGCTCACTTTGGCAAACATACTTTCTCCACAGAAAATACCTTTGTCTTTTAAATCGATGCCATAGAGCCCTCCTACCAATTGATCTTCTTGCCAAACCTCTACAGAAATACAGTGCCCCATTTCGTATAGTTTTAGATAAGCTTCCACCATAGCATTAGTGATCCAAGTGTCGTGTTGCCCTTCTCTTTTGATGCGTTTACAGGCTAGAATAACTTCAAGAAAACATTGATTATATGTCACTTTAAAGGAGTTGTCACGTAACACTTTACGCATAGATTTTGAGACATATACTTCTTGAGGCTTGACTACCATACGCGGATCAGGACTCCACCATAATGCCATTTGCCCTTCATTAAACCAAGGGAATATTCCAGAATAATAGGCTAACATCAACCTATCTGGCTGTAAATCTCCACCTACGGCAAGTAACCCGTCTTCTTCGGCATGAGAAGGATGAGGAAAAGCGATATGATCTGTGAGAATATGCATGCTAGTTTTTAATCATAATAACAGTAACCCTAAGATATAAATAGCGCTTCCTACTACCATAAGAATAAGAGTGTAAGGAAGTATTTCTTTGGCTTTTAGTTTTGTAATGCCTAATAATGGTAATGCCCAAAAGGGTTGTAACATATTGGTGACTTGATCTCCATAGGCCAATGCCATGATTGCTTTGGGTAAAGGAACGCCTAGTGAAAGGGCGCTTTCTATAACAATAGGACCTTGAATGGCCCATTGCCCGCCACCGCTTGGCACAAAAATATTGACGAGTCCTGCGCTAAAAAATGTAAATATAGGGAGTGTTGTTTCTGTAGCAATTGCAATAAATCCATCACTGATCATCGTCACCATTCCTGTGCTTTTCATGATTCCCATGATTCCAAAATACAATGGGAATTGAATTAAAATTCCACTGGCTCCCCCAATGGCTTCTTCTACAGCTTTAAGGAAGTTTTTGAAATTTCCGTGTAGGATAATACCTAACCCAAGCATTAGGAAATTAAGCATATTAGGAGATAATGACTTTCCATAATATCTAGCAAAAAAGGCAATAAGAAGTATGAAACCAAACCCTATAGCTAGTAATTTAGAGTTGTCGAGTTTGTCTTGTTTTTGAGGGTGTTCAGAAAACTTTTTAGAAGTACTAAAATCAGGGAGTGCGGTTGTTTTTCCATTTCGCGAAAGCAAATAAAACGTAAAAGGAATTACGATCAGAAGGATTCCAAAAATGAGAAGATTCCACCAGCTAAAAATGGTTTGTCCATCTGTTATTTTACTAGGAAGTTGTGCAATAACTTCTGGTGATGCAATGCCATTCATTAATGAGGCAAGATGCCCTTCTTCGGCTACTTTTAGTGGAGCAGACCCGCTCATACCTCCATGCCAAACCATAAGTCCAATATATCCTGCAGCTCCTACAAGAGGATAATTGATTTTAAAACCTTTCTCTACGGCGGCTTCTCCAATTTTGCGTGCTATAATAGCGCCAAAAATGAGTCCTAATCCCCAATTAAAAAATGCGACAAGCATGGTTGTGATGCTTACAAGAATTACAGCACTTGAAGTATCTTTTGCATATACGGTTATTTGAGAGATTAACCAGTTCATGGGTTTGCTTAATACCAATACGTGGCCTAAAACGAGGATGAGCATCATTTGATAAGCAAAGACCAATAAATTGTTATTCCAGATGCCTTCTTCCCAAAATGTTAGAATCGTAATAGGATGTGCTGTTTCAGAAGGGTTTTCTGTAAATAATAATGCTAACACCATAGTGAGTAGTGTTAATATAATGGCTATTACGAAAGGAGATGGAATATACTTTTGAAAAAGCGTTTCTATAGTTTTTGTGATAGACATATGGTGATTACGCGATTACGATTTACAGAGAGTAGAAAGATACTAAAAAGGATTTATGAGTGATACGGGTAAAAAGCTTTTAAGTTATGATTGTAAATCGGGCATAAAAAACCCGCAGCTAAGGGGATAACTGCGGGTGAAGTGGAACTTTTAGGGGTTCCAAGATGATTACCTAAAAAGGTAAATCATCATGATCTTCAGTATTCAGGTTACTTGCAGGCTCAAAAGCATCTGCTGGTGGTACTGGTGGCATATCTGGAGCTCCTTGTGGTGCTGCAGCTTGTAAGTTTTCTATGCGCCATCCCTGTATACTATTAAAATATTTTGTTTCGCCTTGTGGATTTACCCACTCGCGACCTCTTAAATTGATACTAATTTTCACATTTTGCCCAACTTGATAATTGTTTAGCAAATCTGTTTTATCCTGAACAAATTCCACCATAATATGCTGTGGATATTGCTCTTCTGTTGTCACAACGATTTCACGTTTTCTGAATCCATTATTACCGAAGGTTTGTGTTTCTCCGATCATTTTTACTTTTCCTTGTACTTCCATCTCTCAAATAAGAATTATAGGGTGTAAATGTAGCTAAAAATTAAAGTTTAGCAAGCAGAACTTTCCACGCTTTATTCACATTTTGTTCAATGAGATACTCTTTTGCTTTTGTATGTAGCATATTTTGATCTCCTATTTGCACTAATTTGCTAATTTCAGGAGTTTCGGTAACAAAATCTGAAATTTCTTTTGCTGTAGGAAGTTGCTCTACATTACCTAGCATTCCAAGATCATTTCCTGTGAGTATGGTACTTAATCTAATAGATTCAGGAATTTGATCTATACCTATTCCTAATTGTGCAATAGGTTTTGGAACTTCAAATAACCCTTTATTTGCACGGCTATACCAATTGCCGCCCATACGAGCTACTTGATCTATTTTTAACGGATCTATGGCGCCATTAGTATCTAAAATGTCTTCTTTTATGTGTATTTTAACAATTTCGCATATTACGAGATTTCCTGCACCACCTTCAGTCCCCAGAGGCTTTACTTCAATTACCTTACATTCAAACTGCACGGGAGATTCTGCTACACGAGGAGGCTGTATGGTTTCAGAAGCAAGCTCTGTAAGTCCCGCTTTTGTAAACTCATTAATGCCTTTTGGATATGCAGTACTCGCTAAACTCATTTGTTGTACCATCGCATAATCTACAATGTTTATGGTAGTTTCTGGAACTTCCAATACATTATCTAAGGTGTTTTTTGTACTATTATCACGACCACTTCTAGAAGGAGAAAACACTAAAATAGGAGGGTTTGCACCAAAAACATTAAAAAAACTAAAAGGAGCTAAATTTACATTCCCTTTTACATCTACAGTACTGGCAAAAGCTATGGGACGTGGTCCTACAGCTCCGGTCAAATGTCCAAATAATTTTGGAATAGCAATTTCCTTTGGATTTATTGTTTGCATATAAAGTGTTTTGTCAAAGGTAGGAAAAGAGAGAATGCAATCATAAAACGATATATACTATAGGTAAGATTCTTTCGTTTGTTGCTTAATTGGTAGTAGAAGCAAAGTTTTTCCTTTTTCAAGGTGTATTTTTAAGACTTTAATTCTATATTTAATGAAAGTGCTTTTATATGAATTTTAGTCCGAAGCCTCAATACGCGAGGTGGTTTATGATTATATCTTCCCTAGTGATTACCACACTTATTCTGTGGAATGTACTTTTGTTTTTTGAGCAACTTAAAGAATCTGAGCGTAGTAAGATGGAAATATTTGCTGCAGCTCAAAAAGCACTTGCAGAAACAGCAGATATTTTACCGAAAGGAAAAGATGCAAGACAATTAGATGCATCATTAAGTAATCTATATCTATTAATTGTTTCTGGGAATAATACCATCCCAACACTTGATTATAATATTGAAGATGAGGTGTATATACCTCTCAATATCCCTAATGGAGATGCATTGTCTCAAGAAGAATTAGCACAACTTGCTAAGGAGTATGCGCTTACCAATGAGCCTATAGATATTGTATGGGATGGTGTAAAATCTAGTACTATTTATTATGGAAATTCATCTACATTGGGCCAAATTAAATACTTCCCTATAGCACTTCTTGTTATTGTCATATTGTTTATAGCCATTATTTATTTTTACTATTTGACTTCAAAATCTTCTGCTCAGAATTTACTTTGGGCTGGGATGGCAAAAGAAACAGCGCATCAGATAGGAACACCACTTTCATCCTTAGTTGGATGGACAGAAATCTTGAAAACAGAAGATGTGAATCCTGATTATATTAAAGAAATGGTCAAGGATATTGATCGGTTAGAGACTATTACCGATCGTTTTAGTAAAATCGGATCTATACCTGATTTAGTAGAGGTTGATATTATAGAAGAAACCAAAGTTACTTTTGATTATTTAGAAAATCGAAGTTCAAAGCTCATTAAATTCTCAATAGACCTTCCAGAAGGAGAACTTCCTGTGATGCTTAACAAGCAATTATATGGATGGACTATTGAAAATATGTTTAAGAATGCCATAGATGCGATGAAAGGAAAAGGAGATTTGACGGTAGTGATTACTCGAGATGCAAATTATGCCAAAGTACTTATCTCTGATACAGGTAAAGGAATTCAAAAGAATAAATTCAATAGCATTTTTGAACCAGGCTTTACTACTAAAAAACGCGGTTGGGGATTAGGATTATCTCTCGCAAAAAGAATCATAGAAGAGTATCATGACGGTAAAGTAGGAGTTCTTAAAAGCGAAATAGATAAAGGAACAACCATGCAAATTCAATTAAAATTGGTAAGTGATGCCTGAGTATATAAAGAATATTAAAAAAACCTTATTATCAGATAACTGGGCAATCTTACATAAAGTTACGTTTGATTATCGTGACTCTAAAGGAAATTGGGAGCCCCAAGTACGCGAAGTATACGACCGAGGGAATGGTGCAGCCGTTATTTTATACAATAAAGAAAAGAATACTGTTATTTTAACAGAGCAGTTCCGAATGCCTACGTATTATAATGGAAACCCAAGTGGAATGCTTATTGAAGTATGTGCAGGGTTGTTAGATCATCATGATCCAGAAACTGCCATAAAAAAAGAGATAGAAGAAGAAACTGGCTATCATCTTTCTAAGGTAGAAAGTGTCATGGATTTATATATGTCTCCGGGTTCTGTAACCGAAACTGTTCATCTCTTTATAGCTGCTTATTCCGAAAAAGATAAGGTAAGTGAAGGAGGCGGTGTTATAGAAGAGCATGAAGATATTTTGGTACATGAGTACGCTTTCGCGAAAGCGTATAACATGATCAAAACAGGAGAAATTAAGGATGCAAAAACAGTGATATTATTGCAGTATCTAAAATTACAAGGGATCTTACGCTAAATGTGCTTTAATATCTTGAATAAGTTGTTTAAAATCATCTGAAGTTAAGGATGCCTTATTGATAAAACGTGCATCTTCCATAGATTGTAAGGGCAGTAAATGTACATGCACATGAGGTACTTCTAATCCAATCACACTTACACCTATACGCTCGCAAGGCACAGCTTTTTCTAAAGCAATAGCTACGGTTCTAGAAAATGCCATTAAATCAAGATAAGCCTCTTCTGAAAGATCAAAAATACGATCTACCTCTTCTTTAGGAATACATAAGGTATGCCCTTTGGTATTAGGGTTTATATCTAATATTGCAATATGACGATCATCTTCATGAACAATGTGTCCAGGAATTTCGCGATTAATAATTTTTGTAAAGATACTTGCCATTACTTTTAGTCTCTTGTGATTTCTATAACATCAAATTTCATAACACCTTTAGGTACTTGGATTTCGGCAACATCGCCTACTTCTTTCCCTAAAAGTCCTTTTCCAATAGGAGAATCTACAGAGATTTTACCTGTTTTTACATCGGCTTCATTTTGGGCCACAAGTTTATAGGTCATTACCATTCCATTGATTTGGTTTTTAATCTTAACAGTAGAGTGTATAAGTACTTTACTAGTATCCAATTGGGATTCATCTATGATACGTGCATTAGAAGCAAGTTCTTCCATTTGTGAGATGCGCATTTCTAGCATTCCTTGTGCTTCTTTGGCAGCATCATATTCGGCATTTTCACTTAAATCTCCTTTATCTCTAGCTTCTGCAATTGCTTGTGATGCTTTAGGACGTTCTATATCTCGTAAATGATTAAGTTCGTCTTTAAGTTTTTGTAAACCTTCGGCAGTGTAATAATTTACTTTACCCATATTCTGTATTTTTAATGCCTTTTAGATAGGCGTCATTGTATAACATAAGAATTCCCGACAGGGCGGGAATAAAAAAATCCCACTTTCACGGGACATGTATTACGAATATACGAAATATTTTACTGGGTACGTCGTTTTGTAGTAAATTGCAAACTTTACTGTGTATGCTTTCGCGAAAGCGTACTTAGTTTTCATAAACACTTATAAAATATTTACATGCGTAATACCTTACTTTTTAGTTGTATCATTTTGCTATTAGCAGGATGTTCATCAGATGATAATAGACGTTCTAATAATCCTTTTATTGTTGATATTGGTTTTTCAATTCAATTAGGAAATATCAATGCGTTAGATTTACAAATCCCAAGTAACCCTATATATGTTCCTAACGGAGGAGTGCGAGGTATTTTTGTAATCAATACAGGTAGTGGATTACTTGCATGGGAAGCATCAGATCCTAATCACAGTCCTAATGAATGTTCTACAATGGTGATAGATGGGATTGAAGTAGTATGCCAGTGTGACGATGCACATACGTATAATCTTTTTACAGGACAAGCATCGGGAGAGGTCTTGGATTTTGCAATGGTGCCTTATCGTGTAGAGCAGAGCGGCGATGTTATTGTTGTTTCTAATTAATAAAACAGACATATAGAAAGATAAAAAACCCACTCAATCGAGTGGGTTTTTTACATATAAGAATATATTTTTATTAAAATCTCAAGGTAGTTCCCACTAAGAAGTTAGTACCTGCTTGCGGATAAAATCCTGCACCTTCAACAGTAGTGATTTCTCCAGGAACACTAAAGTCATCATCAAACGTAAAGAAGTATCCATTAGAGATAAATCGCTCATCAAATACATTATTAACCAATAGGTTTAATGTAACTCCTTTAAAAAATGCAATTTCACCCAATTCGTAGGTTACATTAAAATCATTTACAAAATAACTATCTAAAAGTGAAGTAGGGCTGTCTATATTTCCTAAGTATTGCTCTCCTACAAATTTTGATAAGAATTGTAACGTAAGTCCTTTTACAGGAACATATTGAATAGTGTTTCCAGCTACAACATCAGGAGAGAATGAGATGTTTGTATCTCCAAGATTTTGTAATACACCATCTCTTTGAAATAAGAAATCTTTATTCTTGTTGGTACTTACCGCAAGATTTGGATACACACTTAATTTTGAAGTTAGTTGTACCGCAGCCTCTATTTCGACACCAGCTCTATAACTCTGTCCACTATTAGTACGTATAGGTGCTCCTACATCATCAATGCCAGAGACAACTAGTTGATCGCGGAAGTCCAGATAATATCCGTTTATATTTAGCTTTACTTTTGATGAATTATATCTCCATCCTAATTCAAAATCATTAAGACGTTCTGGTCTTGGTGCGCCATTTTCAAAATCAGTACGGTTAGGCTCACGATTTGCTCTTGCATAACTTCCATAAAATTGATTTTTTTCATCAAGTTTATACGTAACACCTGCTTTAGGGTTGAAAAAACTATATGATTCATCTACAATAAATTCTTGTACATCAGAATTAATACCATCTGTTTCATAATTGATAAACCTTCCTTGAAGATCTCCATATACGCTCCACTGATTGTTTACTCTATAGGTAGCTTTCGCGAAAGCAGAAAATTCTCCCTTTTCTCCCGTTCCAAAATAATAGTTGTCACCTATTTCAGAATCACTTGCAAAACGTGCCCAAATAACTTCACCAAAATGATCTCCATTATACTGACTCCAGTATAATCCTGACGTAAAATCCCATTGCGTGTCTTTATAATTCACATTGGCATTTACCACATAAAAATCATTGTCTAACCAACGACGGCGAATAAGATCTGAAGTTTCAATAGTCTCACCACCAATAGTAACAGGAGAGATGCCATAAAAGTCAAGATCGTCATCTTCTTCATATTCTTCAAAGAAACCACGTCCATAGGTGTAGTTAAAACTAAGGTTAGTGCTCCAATTGTTATTATATCGTTGATTCCAGTGTACTTGATAATGATCTTGTTTATAATCATCTACTTGGTTTTCATGAAATCTGATATTTCCATTTTCATCTGTAAACTGACCTGCAGGATTAAACGTTGGGTTGTTTGCTGCTGTTTCTGCATCTACTCCAAACCAAGATTGGTAGGTTACCTCAGATCCTGCAAAGTTGATCACTTTGATTAGCGTATTATCATCTTTATATGCTGCTTGAAGGAAGTATGATTTTAGATCTGACGATGCACGATCTATATATCCATCAGATTTTATTTGTGATAAACGACCTGAAATTTCTATGTGATCATTTAAAAGTCCTGTACTGAACTTTACATTATGACGTCTAGTGCCAAACGATCCAAATGAGTGTGATGTGCTTCCATAAGCTTCGTCAGATACTGCATCTGTTAGGATATTTAAACTTGCTCCAAAAGCTCCTGGTCCGTTGGTAGAAGTTCCTACACCACGTTGTAATTGTAGGTTTTCTACAGATGAGGTAAAGTCTTGTAGGTTTACAAAAAAGCTAGTAGCACTCTCTGCATCATTATATGGAATTCCATTAATGGTTACGTTAATTCCTTGATTTCCTGTTCCACGTACTCTAAAACCAGTATATCCAATACCAGCTCCTGCATCTGAGGTGGTTACCACATTAGGAAGGAATTTGATTTGTGTAGCAATATCTTGCCCTAAGTTACGCTCTGCCAGTTGCTCTTTACTCAAGTTGGAGTGGGTAATTGGAGAGTCTGCATTTACACGTACAGCACGCACAAGTACTTCATCTAGTTTACCATCAAGTCCAAAATTAATATCTAATATAGCATCTTTCGTAACTCTAATAATATGCTCAATTTCTTGATCTAAAGCCTTAAAGATAAGTGTGTGAGAACCTCTTGTTAATTCAATAAGATACTTCCCGTTCACATCTGTAATTACTTCATTTGTTCCTCCTTTTTTGGTTACAATTGCTCCTGAAATAGGGCCATTTAAATCACTTACTGTTCCAGAAACCGTGTAGGTTTGACCAAAACTAATAACTGTACATAGTACAAAAACAATAAATAGGATTTTTTTCATCCGTAATGTTGGTTTGTTAAGAATAAAAAGGGTAATTATCCTGGTTTTTAAAATAGAGAATACCCCATACAAAACGTACGGATTTGAAGAGTAGTTATATATTAACATATAACGATCTCAAGCCAAATAAAATCAGGATTAGGCCAACACGCCTCCTGACTCCTTCGCTAAAAATGTCTACTAGACATTTTTTTAACGCTCGGCTCCCTAAACAGCATTATCTGTTCTAGGTTCAATGGGTATAATCTCAGCTTTCTTAATTATAAAATTAATCTAGCACCCCTTTGAGATGATACAAAAGTACTACGTAAAAAAGAATAAAATGTAATTTATCTGTAAAAAAAGTAACGCAGCATCAAAAAACTCTTGACTCTAACGGGTAAGGTATGTCTTCGATAAGATTTTTAAATTTTAGGGAAAGCTTCAGAGAACTAATTCTTTGTCTGTCGCACTACGATCAAAAATCAGGTTTTTTACGACTGGCTTTCTTTTCAGAATGTTGCTTTTTTGATTGTAATCTTTTGACTTTTGAAGCGTAGGTAGGTTTTGATTTTTTGCGTTTTTTAGGAGGTGTTAAGGCTTCTTCTAAAAGTTCGAAAAATCGTTTGATGACCTGCTCTTTATTCTTGAGCTGACTTCGTGTTCGTCCAGAAGACAGGATCAATATTTGCTCTTTGGTAAGACGGTTGTGTAGTTTTTCGCGTAAGCGTATTTTTTGATCTTCAGAAAAGACTAAAGAGTCTTTTAAAGACCAGTAGAGCTCTATGCGTGTACTTGTTTTGTTAACGTGTTGTCCGCCAGGACCACTACTTCTAGAAGCTTTAAAGGTAAGTTCGTTATGAAGGAGTTCTTTGTCCAAAATGATTTAAAATTACTTCATCAAGTGTGCAGGTTTAAGAAGGTCATTTACTGTTTTTACAGGGTTGAATGTAATAAGCGGTACTTCTACAAATATAGTATTCCAGAAGGCCATAGCGCCATTCCAAAGACCAGGATGCTCTAATGCCTTTATAGGTTTTCCAGTGACGGTTTTATGCGCAATAAAAGCTGCTTTTGGATCTATAAACTGGGTGAGATCATATTTTTCTCCTTTGTAATTTTTGACACCGCAAACAAGGTCTACTGGGTTGAAATGTGTCGCTTGTGTAACGATACTTTGTTGGTGAGGATTATTAGGATCTATTTGAACACTTTCTACAATTTGAAGACTAATACGACCACTTTCATGCTTTACCCAAAAAGGACCACCGCCAGGTTCTCCTTCATTTTTTACCATACCACATACACGTATAGGTTTGTCGAGTTGTTCTCTAAGATATTCGATTTGATATTTTTGAGAGAATTTTTCAAAATCTCTCGCTAGTTTTAAACTAAATTCATTCTGTAGAAAATGAACAATTTCTAAAATCTCTGTTTCAGAAATTTCATGATCATCCATTTGTTGTAAATAAGAAAAAGCCTGTTGTTGTAATTTTAAAAGCTTTCCAGCAAGCACTTTTTTATAATAGGCAACTTCTTTTTCATAGGTGTGTACTACTACATTATCTATGTTTTTTATAAAAATGATATCGGCTTCTTGCTCATTAAGGTTTTGAATTAATGATCCATGACCACCAGGCCTAAATAACATACAGCCATTGTCCTGTCTAAAAGGCTCATTAGTTGCAGTTACAGCAACGGTATCTGTAGCAGATGATTGGAAGGAATACGTAATATCAAATGTGGTTGCTGTTTTCTCTTCTATTCGTTTTTGTGTTTTTGAGAACTGCTTTTCAAATTTTTGATAATGCTCTTTAGAAATGGTAAAATGTAATCGAGCAGTATCTTTTGTTTTTGCATAGAGTGCTGCTTCAAAAAGGTGTTCTTCAAATGCAGAAGCATTATGAGATTTATATTTGTGAAAAGGGAAGAGTCCTTTGGGCTTGTTTCCAAAGTTGAGGCCTTCTTCTTCTAACATCATTTTTACAAAACGAATGCGATTTAAATCTACATTAGTTTGATCTTTTTTACCATACGTTTTTTTAAGCCTTTTGCGCACTTTCTTGTAGAAAGGAAAACTGTCTAGTCCTACAAAAAACAGGCGTAAATCTTGTGCTTTTTTTCTATTGATATAGGCGTTTACCGTTTCTTTAGAGGAGTCATAATCTTCTATAAATTCAAATAAAAATTTGAACATACGAGTTGCTGCACCCGAAGCAGGTATAAACTTTAGAAGGTCTAATGTTCCTTTTTGTGCTTCAAAATAAGTAATAAATGCTTTTTCTTCTTCCTCTGTGTAAGCATAGATACCATGACCAATAATTGCAGGATCTCTTAGGTCTATATAAGGTAATCCTTGTTTAAACAGTTCGATTTGACTGTGTACTTGTTCTTGAGTAATTCCTTTTTTTAAGAGTGTTTCGGTATCTTTTTGCGTAAAATTCAATGTAATAGTAGGTTTATAGTTTTTGTAGCTAGCTGCATGCGCTCTTCTACCGAACCTTTTAACAGCATATAAGGTCTGTTATTGTGTTCTAATGCATTTTTAAAATGATCAAACATTTCTTGTCTTCTTTCAGGGCGATCTCTTAAATCATCTGCTTGCCAAGGTGTATCAATGTAGGTTAAAAGATACAAATCATAGGTGTTTTTTAGGGCATATTTCGCAAGTAAATTTGGACACCAACCTTCATAATAGGCTTCGCTATACACTTTTGTGGTTAATAAATCGGTATCACAGATAATAAGAGGCGGGTTGGTTAGGACTGCCTTATTTTCAAGTTGCATTTGCCCTGCAGCAATAGGTAGTAAATCTTTAGGTCTGCATATTTTTTGTTCTTCATCCCAGAGTTTTTGAAGGTATTCTCTAGCAAATTCAGGTACTAACGGGGCGTTATAATGCTGGGATAGCTTTCGCGAAAGCGTACTCTTCCCACTACTCTCTGGACCAAAAAGACAGATTCTTATACTGTTGCTGGGCTGTTGTCTAAGTGCTTCTTCCATGCGAGATACCCTTGAATGGCAAGGATCGTAAATATTAAATATTGTAATGATAACATTCCTAAACCTCTATAAGCATATAAAGGAACTGTGATTAAATCTGCAAAAATCCATAAGGTCCAATTTTCTAGTTTTTTAGTAGCCATATACCACATGGCTGTAAAGAAAATGCCCGATGTAAATGTGTCTATATAGCTAGGTAAGCCCATTTCTCTACCATCCCAAAGGTAGACCATGTAGGTAATTACCATAGTTGCCACAAAAAGACCAAACCCGATGGCTTTTTCTTTAGTATTTGTTCTGGAAATAGGAACTACAACTTTATTATTCTTTTTTCGGGACCAATTCCACCAACCATAAATACTCATTACTGAATAATAAAAATTCATCATCATGTCACCAAGATATCCAGCTTTCCATAGTAAATAAACGGTGATGATAGTCGCAATTAAACCTGTTGGGTATACTAGAATATTTGCTTTTTTGGCATAGATAACACTCAGGATTCCAAAAACAAAAGCAATAGCTTCTAGAATGATCATCCATGTAGGTGTTTGCCTATATGCATCAATAAAAAAATCAAAAATCTGGGACATAATCACTACGATCTGTTTTAACAATTTTCATTTGAAATAGGCCAATATCTATACCCGAAAAACTTTCTTTTATCTCTTTAGTAAGCATATTCATAACAGCATCATATTCCCCATAAACTTGTGTGGATAATGGGTTTTCTAATACGGTTAGCCCTGAAGCTCTTAGTTTTTTAATAAAGGCAGTAATAGGAGGTTCGTAATTGTCTTGTAAAGGTGTAAAGGTAAGTTCTACAGATATATTCATTTTTAATACTTTCTTATTCTTCAAACACATGAAAAGTAGCGCCCATCCCATAATTTCGGGAACCAGACTTAATTAGATTTGAATTTTCGTTGTATGTTTTATCAAATACTTGCCATTTCTTATTGTTTAAGAAAATGCGACGTACATATGTTTTTTGATCTGGAAATTCATTGGTAAATGGAAGTAATGGTCTAAAAGCCGTCGATATTTTCTTAACTCCTCGTTTTGTAGGGACTTCTCGGTATTTCTTAGACTGAATTAATTTTCCTTTATCATCTGCATATCCTAATACTTGAAGTGAAGCAAAAATGCCTTCTTCAGGAATAAATATTTGTTTGGATTGAATGTTGAGTTCAAATACTTTTTCAGCATCTTGATTGATAGCAAAAACTATTTTTTCATGTGATATGGCTCTGCCGGGCAATCCATTATCATTTTCATAGAATTGAATTCTAAAAATAGTTGCAAACTTTCCTTTTCCTTTAGATTTATATTGTGTCTCTGCATTAATAGGAAGCAAGAGTTTTGCAATACGTGTAGATTTACCTTGGTATCTCTTAAAAAGAACAGCCACTTCACTCTCTACAGTAGGTAACCATGAGGTATGAATATCTTCATGGGTAACTGATTTTTTCTTTTTGGTTTTATATTTTCCTCGTTTGGGAGCTGTAACAATTACTTCCGAAAGCTGACTCGCCTCTGGTTGTAATGCAATAATAGCAGGGATATCATTTGTGCTAAATCCTTCTTCTTTAAAACCAATCGCCGAAATATGTAATGAATCTATATCTGCATATTTTGCTTTTGGGAAATCAAAAACTCCATCTTCTCCAGCAAAAGTTCCTTTACCATCACCAAAAGAAATAGTAGCAAAAGAGACAGGTGTTTTCGTTTCGGCATCTAGGACTTGAAATTTTTGGGCATAGGTGGCGAGGGGCATTAGTAGGAGTAAAAGGGCAGTTTGTAGTTTCATACTATAAAAATAGGACTTTCTATGTGATTATTAGGTATCCCAACGATCCTCTTCAAAAGCAGTGCCAATAACGACCATGGTGGCTCCTGCTTCATATGCATGTTGCATGGTTTTTTGAGAACGAATACCACCACCTACAATCAATGGAAGATCTATAGCTTCTCGAACGGCTTTTATAATGGGTAAAGAGACAGGGGTTTTTGCGCCACTTCCTGCCTCTAGATAGATACATTTCTTTCCTAAATATTGTCCAGCAAGTGCAGTATGTACAATAGAAGTGATATCATTTTGAGGTATGGGTAACGTATTGCTTACACGTTGTACGGCTGTTTCTTTGTCTCCATCTATCAGAATATATCCTGTAGGGATGACTTCTAGATTACTTTTCTGAATGTGAGAAGCTCCTTTTACTTGTTGTCCAATTAGGTATTCTGGATTACGGCCAGAGAGTAATGATAAGAATAAAATGCCATCTGCTTCAGGTGTAATTTGAGTATAATCACCAGGAAATAGAATCACAGGTAATGCAGAAAGTTCTTTTAATATACGAACCACCGCTTCTATATGTTGCGAGGCGTCAGAACTTCCTCCTACTAAAAAATGAGTGGTTTGAGATGGGGTTTTTTCTAGGTACGCTTTCGCGAAAGCGTACTCAGCTACAAACTTATCTGGATCAATTAGAATAGCTAGTAATGATTTTCCCTGTACTTGGGCAGTGTGTATATCTTGATAGAGGTTCATCTATGGCGAAAATACGGAATAAGCTTCATACAGATTTAAGTTCTAAATCAACAATTATTAATCTCGAATCAAAACGCATATACACAGGTGAATCCTTCAAACTCTAGGAAGAAAATATGATAGCTACTTTTTTCTGCATTATAGGTAACACTAGCGGTAGTTTGCGCATCATCAAAGTAAAAATCTTGTACATCTATATGCTTTAAAAAACTCAATCCTTCTTGAGCATATAGTTTGTATAATGACTCTTTAGCACCCCATACGATGGTGAGTTTTCTAACAATAGCTTCTGTGTTTGCTAGCGTTCTATACTCTTCAAGAGGTGTAAATTTATGGGCAATACGCATTATTTTATCGCGTTGCATTTCAATATCAATCCCAACTTCTTGATCACTCACAATAATTCCAGAAAAGATAAAAGAGTGGGTGATGGAAATATGTTTTCCATCTTTAAGATGTGGTTTTCCTTGGGTGTCGTAATACAAATCAAAATCGGTATATCCAGCTTCAGCAAGTAAATGACGTACACTCATAAAGCCTCGTTGGTGTAATTCGGACTTCATTCCATCTACACGTTGCTGGCAGTGATCGGTGAGTTTTATGTTTCGCGAAAGCGTATCAATATCCTCTTCAATCTTCCAAATATAGGCCGTTGTTTGCGGGTTAATTGTTATTGTTTTGTAAAGAGGCATGAGAACTGTAAGATATTATGTAATTTTGCACGCAATTTGCTATAATTCAAAGATACTAATAATGAGTACAAAAACAGCACCGTACGTACCGTACAAAGTAAAAGATATTTCATTGGCGGCTTGGGGTCGTAAAGAGATCGAGCTTGCAGAAGCAGAGATGCCAGGATTGATGTCTCTTCGTGAAGAATATAAAAATGAGCAACCTCTTAAAGGAGCTCGTATTGCTGGATGTCTTCACATGACCATTCAGACAGCCGTATTAATTGAGACATTACAAGCACTTGGTGCTGAGGTTACTTGGAGCTCGTGTAATATATTTTCTACACAAGATCAAGCAGCAGCAGCTATTGCAGATGCTGGAATTCCAGTATATGCTTGGAAAGGAATGAATGAAGAAGAGTTTGATTGGTGTATTGAGCAAACACTTTTCTTTGGAGAAGATCGTAAGCCATTAAATATGATTCTTGATGATGGAGGTGACCTTACCAATATGGTTTTAGATCGCTACCCAGAATTAGTAGGTGATATCAAAGGTCTTTCTGAAGAAACTACGACAGGAGTACACCGTTTATACGAGCGTATGAAAAACGGAACACTTCCTATGCCTGCGATTAATGTAAATGATTCTGTTACAAAATCGAAGTTTGATAACAAATATGGATGTCGTGAGAGTGCCGTAGATGCTATACGTCGTGCTACAGATACTATGTTAGCAGGAAAACGCGTTGTAGTATGTGGATATGGTGATGTAGGAAAAGGAACAGCCGCTTCTTTTAAAGGTGCAGGTTCTATTGTAACGGTTACTGAAATTGATCCTATCTGTGCTTTACAAGCAGCTATGGATGGTTTTGAAGTGAAGAGACTTGAGACGGTTGTAGGAAATGCAGATGTTGTGATTACAACTACAGGAAATAAAGATATCATTCAGGCACGTCATTTTGAAGCGATGCGTGATAAAGTAATCGTTTGTAATATAGGTCACTTTGATAATGAGATCGATATGGCTTGGTTAAACGATACACACGGTGCAACAAAAGATGAGATCAAACCACAGGTTGATAAATATACCATCAACGGAAAAGATATTATCGTTCTTGCAGAAGGTCGTTTAGTAAATTTAGGTTGTGCTACAGGACACCCTAGTTTTGTGATGAGTAATTCATTTACAAACCAAACGCTAGCGCAAATCGAGCTTTGGAATCATAGTGATAGATACAAAAATGAAGTATACATGCTTCCTAAGCACCTTGATGAAAAAGTAGCTGCATTACACCTTGCACGTCTTGGAGTAGAATTAGAAACTCTTCGTCCAGATCAAGCAGAGTATATTGGAGTGACTGTAGAAGGTCCTTTTAAGCCTGAGTACTACAGGTATTAATCTGAAAAATAAATACGTGTTCGCTTTCGCGAAATCGAATACGTGAGACCTGCCTGCCGGCAGGTAGGTTCGCGACCATCAGAGAGCGAAGCGTTAAACTATATAAAAACCCATACACCAATCGTATGGGTTTTTAAACAAAACATCGTTTAATTTTAAAACAATTAATGTATTATGAAAAATGCTTTTTTAAAATGCACTTTTTTAGTTCTAACACTTTTAGTAGTTGCTTCTTGTAGTAGTGATGATGATGGACCTGCTGAGGCAGCTCCAGT
Organism: Dokdonia pacifica; assembly: GCF_900188275.1. Lineage (GTDB taxonomy): Bacteria > Bacteroidota > Bacteroidia > Flavobacteriales > Flavobacteriaceae > Dokdonia > Dokdonia pacifica. The sequence goes on along the minus strand of NZ_FZNY01000001.1, from coordinate 748,628 downwards.
AAAATTTAGAGCTTTAATAAATGGACAAAATGTAAGAACAGATAATGTGACTGCAACACTTTCTAATGACGGAAAGTTGTTATCTGTAGTAGCTCCTACAGATTTAGGATCACTTACAATTACGATAGGTTCTAATGCAGCAGATGCTCCAGAGATAGGTGTACAAACCTACACGATAGATGATTCTGGAAATGCGCAAATTAGAATTAACTCTTTAGACGTTATATATAGTTCTACTCCTGAGCTTGGAGGGGCTATTACGATATCAGAAATTAACTCACAAGAACTTACTGTTTTTGGTTCTTTTTCTGCTACAGTAGTTAATCCGACAGATAGTAATGATACTGTTACAATTACAAATGGAGCGCTATTTAATGTAAATTATACAGTGCAGTAATTAGAAGAGGATATCACAATCATAATAAAAAAACCTACACAAATGTGTAGGTTTTTTTATGTTAAGGAATAAGCTAAAATAACTTGTATCCATATACTTCTAATACAAATCCTAGGGTAAGTAAACAGGTGAGTACGAGTATAGCTTTACGCATTTTCAATTTTGACTGGTATATTTTGATACCTATTACCATCCCAAATAGACTTAACACCGTATTGATAATAGATATTTGAACAGGAGGTCTAAAACAAATAAATATAGATTGGTTTTTATAAGAGAACTCTTCAAAAACCATATGACCATAATACCAACAAAAAAATAGCGCTAGCACTACGATGCATATTCCCACTATTTTGTTCATACTACATATTATTCTTTTACGAGAGTGAGTTCTGCACTTTCATTAGCGTCTAGACTTGTTCGAGTGGTGATAAGATTTGTACCGTCAAGAATTTCTACTTTTACTGTATTAGGGGCAGATTCTCCAACATTAAGTGCTGTTACTTTAATAGAGGTTAATGCTTTTGTAATCGTAATTGGGATTTCTTTTTTTTCACGTGTGATAGAATAATTTTCTAAAATCAACTCACCATCTAGGTATAAATTAACACGGTCATCATCTACTTTTCCAGCATCGTATATTGAGACTATAACATTTTTGGTTTTAGTAAAAATATTGAGATTCTCATTACTCTTAACAACACTCATGGTGAGGGTATCTAATTTGCGCTTTAGATTTATTTTCTCTTTTACCTCTTTACTTACTAGTTTAGATTTTAATATTTTTTTCTGTGCTTTTTCGACACGTTTTTGAACTTTTTCGGCATTGGTCATGATAATCATGCCATTTATACAAGGAGTGTTATTCTCACGAAGCCCTTTAAAATCACCACTAAACGCTCTGTTCTTCTTTAAATTTCGTAATTTACCATTAAAATTAATTAAGCAAATATCAAACTCATCTAAGGATGATTTGGTGTATACAACATTGAGTTCTTTAAAAGAAAACTCGTTTGTCTTTTCATTATAAATTCCTTCTATATTTGATTTTGTTTCATGAGCTCCTCCCATATTAGCGATAGAGTATCCATTAATGACACCATCTAATTCTTCAAAGTCAAGTTTATAGGAAATAAATGCAGAATCACTAAGCTTTATAAGTCCAAGGTATTCATAGGTATTTTGCTGAGAAAAAAGGAATTGCGAGATAGAAGTGAAAACAAAAAAGAAACAAAGGAGTTTTTTCATAGGAAAAAATGACTATTTTAGAAGGGTCTAATTTAATCAATATTTATTATGAAAATTAAAATTATTCTTTCTTTTGCGTTGCTTCTTTTTGCAGTAACAAACATGCATGCAGGTTTTCCAGTACCTAAAACTGTAGAAAATGTGAATGTAACCATTACTGCAGATGAAGAAGCAGAGGCTATTACATCTCCAGCGGCGGGTATTGCTGGTAGAGATATGTGGGTAGCTGGTGCTTTTTGGTTCTTCTTAGGAGGATTTGCTGCGCATAGATGGTATTTAGGAAGTCCAGTAGGATGGAATATCTTATTCATCGTTACATTAGGTGGATTAGGTATTTGGTGGCTTGTTGATGGGATAAACATCTTCACGCGAAATTGGGACGGACTATAATCACACCTTATTATATTTAAAAAAGCCCTTTGAATTTTCAAAGGGCTTTTTGTTTCAACTCTTTTTTGCTAGATTTTAATCTGCCTATCAATTTGTTGATCTAAAGATATAAATGTTTCTGTTCTAGATACCCCATCAATCGCTTGAATTTTTTTATTCAACAAGTTCATAAGATCTTCATTATTCTTACATAAAATTTTAATAAGAATAGACCAGTTTCCAGTGGTGTAATGGCATTCTATTACTTCTGGAATATCTTCTAACTGCCGAACAGCTCGTGCGTTATTTGCAGCTCTATCTAGGTATACTCCTATAAAAGCCATGGTGCGATACCCTAATACTTTTGGATCTATAATAAATTTTGATCCCGCTAGAAGCCCTGACTTTTCTAGTTTACGCAATCGCTGATGGATGGCAGCTCCAGAGATACCCACTTTACGTGCAATTTCGAGAATAGGTTTACGTGCATCTTTCATGAGTTGACGCAAGATAATCTTGTCTATTCCATCTATAATTAATTCGTCGTTTTTAATTTTCACAAGGTTGTTTTTTATGGTCTTTTATTGCTACTTACAGAGGAATATTCCCATGCTTCTTTTTAGGGAGTTCTACTTTTTTATTTTCTAACATACTAAAGGCTTTTATTAATTTACGTCTAGAATGCTCTGGAAGGATCACTTCATCTATAAATCCACGTTGAGCAGCTCTGTATGGATTTGCAAACTTAGTGGCATATTCATTTTCTTTTTCAAGTAGTTTTTGTTCAGGGTCATCGGCTGCTTTGATCTCTTTTCTGAAGATAATCTCACTAGCACCTTTAGCACCCATTACTGCAATTTCTGCACTTGGCCATGCATAATTTAGATCGGCACCTATATGTTTAGAGTTCATTACATCGTAGGCTCCTCCATATGCCTTTCGGGTAATGACAGTCACTCTAGGTACGGTAGCTTCACTTAATGCATAGAGTAATTTAGCGCCATGCGTGATAATACCATTCCATTCCTGATCTGTTCCAGGAAGAAATCCAGGAACATCTACCAATACCAATAGTGGAATATTAAAGCAATCACAAAAACGTGTAAAACGGGCTGCTTTTTTAGAACTATTTACATCTAATACACCTGCCAAAAACATAGGCTGATTTGCAACAATACCAATACTACGACCTCCTAATCTAGCAAAACCTACAATAATATTTTCTGCATAATCTTTATGAATTTCATAAAAAGAGTCGTCATCTATAATCCCTGTAATCACCTCATGCATGTCATACGGTTTGTTAGCACTATCAGGGATGATAGTTGCAAGCTGATCACGTACTTCATCTTGTAAAGTAAATGGTAGCTTTTTTGGTGTTTCTTTATTGTTTTGAGGTAAGTAACTCAACAATGTTTTTAAATCTTCGAGGCACTGGGCATCATTTGAAGAAGTAATATGCGCTACTCCCGATTTTGCTGAGTGTGTACTTGCGCCTCCTAACTCTTCTGAAGTCACTTCTTCATTAGTTACTGTTTTTACAACATTAGGTCCAGTTACAAACATATAACTAGTATCCTGCACCATCATTGTAAAATCTGTCATGGCTGGAGAATATACGGCACCACCAGCACACGGTCCCATAATAGCAGAAATCTGCGGAATCACTCCAGATGCTTGCACATTTCTGTAGAAGATATCTGCATACCCTCCTAACGAACGAACGCCCTCTTGTATACGTGCTCCCCCAGAATCATTAAGTCCTATTAAGGGGGCACCTACTTTCATCGCCAAGTCCATGACCTTACATATTTTCTCTGCATGTGTTTCAGATAATGCCCCTCCAAACACCGTAAAATCCTGTGCAAAAAGATAAATTAATCGTCCGTTTACGGTTCCATATCCTGTAACAACACCATCTCCGTAATAGATCTCTTTTTCCATACCAAAATCTGTGGTACGATGTGTGACAAGAATTCCTATTTCTTCAAAAGAACCATCATCTACTAAATAATGAATACGTTCTCTAGCTGTTAATTTTTTCTTTTGATGTTGTCTCTCAATACGTTTTTCGCCACCTCCTAGATGTGCGAGTTCAATTTTTTCGTTGAGTGCTTTTATTTTTGAATCCATAGATTTATGTAGTTGGTAAACGTAAAATATGTTGCTCCTGTATGTGTTGCTTTACAGCAATAAGTGCAGCAATTTTAGCTTCTTCTTCGTATTGTTTTTTCAGTGCTTCTGGTGAGTAGTATTTTTTAACAAAATGGGTGTCAAAATTTCCAGATCTAAAGGCTTCATGTTCGCATACAAATTTCCCAAAAGGTAATGTTGTTTGTGCACCTTCTACCTTATAATGATCTATAGCATATGAAAGTAATTCTATAGCTTCCTCTCTTGTATCACCATATACAATCAACTTTGAAAGCATAGGATCATAATAAATAGGAATATCCATTCCTTGTTCAAAACCATTATCTACTCGAATTCCTTTTCCTTCTGGAAGAATGTATGTAGAAAGATTTCCTACACTTGGTAAAAAGTCATTTAAAGGATCTTCTGCATAGACGCGTAGCTCTAATGCATGTCCTTTTATAGAAAGGCTTTCTTGTGTGATAGGAAGCACTTCTCCTCTTGCTACACGTATTTGTAACTCTACAAGATCTACTCCTGTAATTAATTCGGTAACGGGGTGCTCTACTTGAAGGCGTGTATTCATTTCTAAAAAGTAGAAATTATGCTGATCATCGAGTAAGAATTCAACAGTTCCTGCCCCTCGATAGTCACAGGCTTTTGCTACTTGAACTGCAGCATTTCCCATTTTTTCTCGTAGTTCTGGACTTAATACGGCAGAAGGAGCTTCTTCTACTACTTTTTGATGGCGGCGTTGGATACTACATTCCCTTTCAAAAAGGTGTACTGTATTACCATGTGTATCTGCCATGACTTGAATTTCGATATGTCTAGGTGAAGAGACATATTTTTCTATAAAAACAGATCCATCACCAAAAGCAGCCGTTGCTTCACTGATGGCAAGTTGCATTTGCGAGGCTAGTTCTGCTTCTTCATTAACGACACGCATTCCTTTTCCGCCACCACCTGCTGAGGCTTTGATAAGAATTGGGAATCCGATATCATTTGCAATAGCTTTGGCTTTCTCTACGTCTGTAATGGCTTTGTCAATTCCGGGTACCATCGGAATGTTATATGCTTTTACAGCATCTTTGGCAGCCAGTTTACTTCCCATGACTTCTATAGCCTTAGGTTCTGGTCCTATAAAAATAATACCACTATCTGTAACCGCTTTCGCGAAAGCAGCATTCTCACTTAAAAATCCATATCCAGGGTGAATGGCATCTACCTGTAGTTCTTTAGCAAAAGCAATAATTTTATCGCCTAATAAATAGGATTGGTTAGATGGTGCTTCTCCTACACAAACGGCTTCATCTGCAAATCGTACGTGAGGTGCATTACGATCTACAGTAGAATAAATGGCAACGGTTTTGATGCCCATTTTTTTTGCCGTAGTCATTACTCTAATGGCAATTTCTCCACGGTTTGCTACTAATATTTTTTTAATCTCCATATCCCTCTCTGCCTTCGACATCTCCCCCAAAGGGAGAGAATAATAAGGCTATTTTTTAATTATTTATTTCTTCAAATTCTATTAAAAGTTGTCCTTTGTCTACAGCGTCATCTTTAGTGACGTGTACCGCTTTTATAATACCATCCATATGAGAAACAAAGCTGTTTTCCATTTTCATAGCACTTAAAATAACTAGCGTATCTCCTTCTTTTACTTCTTGTCCAGGAGTGACTTGAACATCCAGAATAAGTCCTGGCATAGGAGCTGTGAGTGCATTAGATTGTTTAGAACCACCCACAGAGAATCCCATGTCTTTAATTAGGATATCTACAGCATCTGCTATAGCCACTTCATACGTTCTATTATTTACAAGGACTTGATATGTTTTTTTAGTAAAATCTGATGTGACAATTTCGGCTTTATACGAGGTGTTGTCATGTAGGATATGATATCCTGTTTTTGTTGTTTGTACCGCATCTAATTCTGAAAGAGCTGAGGCTGAGATATCAAACTCAAATTCTTGATTTACGGTAGTTTTATAGTTCTTACTCATACATTTAATTATAACGATATAAATATAAGTATACCAGTAGCAAATGACTATTTTTTTAACTTTTTAAGAAGTGGATTTTTTTTAAGAAGAGATCTTTTAAAATATCCGTACAAATACCTGTTATTTACCTATCAATTATATGTAAGATTGTCTTTTATAAAATCGTATCTTAAAATTTTTAAACTTTATATGGTTATGAGTAGTACTATTGAAAAAGGGGGGCTAACTACATTTAATGTTAAAGTAAATGGGGAATCTATTCCTGATGAAGCTAACATATATTCGATCACTGTTGATACGAAAGTAAATGAAATTCCTCATGCACGTATTGAAATTATAGATGGAGATGCAAATACAGGGGAATTTTCAACGAGTTCTTCCAGTACGTTTGTTCCGGGAAATACGGTAGTAATAGAAGCAGGGTATGATACTAAGAATCAACAAATTTTTAAAGGGATCATTACAGAGCAAACGATCGCTATTAATGAAATTATAGGTTCAATGCTGATCATTGACTGTTATGATGAAGCTATTAAAATGACAGTGGGAGAGAAAAGTAAGATATACAGTCAGAAAAAAGATAGTGACATTATATCGTCTATTATTGGAGAATACGCTGGTGTATCAAGTGATGTGACGACTACTTCTATTGTTTTTCCAGATATGGTACAATATCAATGTACAGATTGGGATTTTATACGCTATCGTGCCGAAGCAAATGGATGCCTTGTGATTGCAAAAGATGGTAAAGTAAGCGTTGCAAAACCAGATGCAGATACATCACCAGTCCTTACAGTATCGTATGGAGATAATATAATGGAGTTTAATGCTACATTAAATGCAGTAAATCAATTGGCTTCAGCAACTACAGAAGCTTGGGAATATACGACGCAGTCTGTACTTTCTGAAGATGTGTCAAACAGTGATGCAGGGCCAGGAAATTTATCTTCAAAAACACTTTCTGGGGTTGTTGGTTTAGAAACCTATACTTCAAGAACTTCAGCACCACTTCAAGAGGATGAACTTAGTAACTTATCACAAGCAGAAGTTACTAGAAGTACCTATTCTAAAATACAAGGTCAATTAAAAATTCAAGGATCTGATAGGGTGTCTTCGGGATCATACATAACTATAGAAAGGGTCAGTGATCGTTTTAATGGAGATCATTTTGTGTCGGGTGTACAGCACGTGATTTCAGGTGGTAATTGGACTACTGAAGTTGCTATTGGATTAGATCCAAAATGGGTTACGCCACAAGAAGATACATTGGGAAATGCAACAGTCGTAAATTCAAATAGTGTAGGAGGATTATATAATGGAACTGTTGTAAAGATAGATTCAGATCCAGCAAATCAATTTAGAGTACAAGTTACTACTCCTATGTTACAAACTTCGGATACAGGAGATAATGTACTATGGGCGCGACTCTCTAATTTTTATGCAACTTCTGGAGCCGGTGCTTTTTTCTTTCCAGAAATAGGTGATGAGGTGATTGTAGGTTTTATAGATGATAATGCTCGTTTTCCAGTGATTCTGGGGAGTCTATATAGCAATTCTAAAAAGCAACCAGCAGCAGGATTTGAACCAGATAATAACAATAGCCTTAAAGCCATTGTGTCAAAATCTGGTATTCAACTCACCTTTGATGATTCGAAAAAAGTACTTTCTATAGAGACGCCTAGTCACAATACAATTGTGTTAAGTGATCAAGACAAAACAATGACACTTAAAGACCAGAATGATAATCGTATCGTAATGTCTGAAAGTGGTATTGTGATAAAGAGTGCTAAGGACCTTACATTTGAGGCAAATCAAAAGATCTTGATAAAAGGTGATCAAGGGGTTACGACACAATCATCTGGTGGAGATATTACGACTAAGGGAGTAAATATTAAACAAACTGCTGATGAGCAATATAGTGCAGAAGGGAATGCTACAGCTCAAGTAAAAGGTGGTGCTGAACTTGTACTTAAGGCAGCAATGGTAATGATCAATTAAAATAACTACGTATGAAACCAGCAGCACGATTAACCGATTTTCATGAATGCCCTATGAGCACTCCAGCAGTTCCTCCCATACCGCATGTAGGAGGACCTATTACTGGACCAGGCGCTCCCACTGTTTTGATAGGGAAATTACCTGCTGCAAGAGTAGGAGATATGGCCATTTGTGTAGGGCCTCCAGATAGTATTGTCTCCGGATCTTCATCTGTGATGATTGGCGGGATGCCTGCCGCTAGAATGGGAGATGCAACAGCACATGGAGGTAACATTATAATAGGTGAGCCCACAGTTTTGATAGGAGGATAATCCTAGTTTTAAATACTAGGGTTTTATTACTTTCAAATCATATTCGTAATAATAAATAAGATGCTTGTAAATACACTTATTGCAAGGATGTTAAATTGAATTTTCCCTTTTTGTTGCGATAAAACAGCGCCATTAAATCCCATACAAAAGATGGTAACCAAAAAAAGTTCTATCATTTGTAGATTTCTAGAAATATCATCATTCATAAAAATGAGCATTACAGCAGCCGATCCTATACAGCTTTGCCCTATAATGCCAATAGTAGCATATCCAAACATTCCTGAAGTATATTCTTTTACTAGATTTTTATAAAGTTCCATAATTAGTTATTTTAAAATGTGAGTAAATAGGGGTACGCTTTCGCGAAATCGAACTCGTGAGATTCACAACCAGAGGGAGCGTGAAACGGTAAAGCGAACTTGTGAGATTCACAACTAGAGTGAGAGCGGAGCGTTAAAGCGTATAGAGGTTATTATTTATGAATTTGCAACTTCTTGAACTCGTGTGATACTATCTTTTAGATTTAGAGATAACCGAACAATACTATCTTCTGTTGCTGTAAGATCATGGGGGATATTCCCTTTAAGAGCTATAAGATTTCCTTTAGATAAGAGATGTTGTATGCCCTTAACACCAAAATTTATTTCACCTTCAAAAACCTCAACGACAATAGGGAAAGGTGTTTTATGTTCCTTCATGTGTTGTCCTTTTTTAAATGCTATGCGTATTTCTTTAGAGGTTTCTGTTTCTAATAAAACCTGAATAGATGGTTTGTTATCTTTATAAATAAGGTCTTTGGTAAGAGATGCTATTTTCATAATTATATTTTTTATAGATGATTGTTGTTTAATTTGACCATAAACATTTGTGCCATTTTTGAAGCACGCCATTTGGCTTCATTTGCTATTTTTCCTGAAAAATTCTGATCTATTGTGGTGTTAAAATGATAAAGCCATCTATCAAAATGATGCGCTTCTATAGGAAGTTTGCGATGAGGTCTAAAAGGGCTCCCTTTATAGGCAGATTCTTGTAAAAGCACTGTTTGCCAAAACCGATACATCGTATCTAAGTGCTTGTCCCAATGGTCATTTATAACACGATTAAAAATGGGGCCTAAAACAATATCTTCTCGTACGTAAGTGTAGAAAGTATCTACCATATGTTCAATATCTTTTCTGTTTGTGATGTCTTTCATAAGTGGTTTTGTATTAAATAAAGACATTAAGACCTTTTTATCCTTTATTATAGTAAATTTTTTTCATCGTTTTAATACAGTACGCCCTTGATTGAGATCTGCGGCAACTTGCAATAAGTTTGAGGATGCTAGGGTTTCATTTAATTGATCTCTAATACTTACAAAATTATCATGCATTGGGCATGGTGCTTTTTCATTACATTCCTGAAGACCCAAAGCACATCCATTAAATAGTGAATCGCCATCTATGGCTTTGACCACTTGTTTTATAGTAATGTTAGGTAATTGGGCTTTCGCTATTTCAAAACCTCCTTTAGGACCTTTTATAGAGTTAATAATATGTTCTTTTGCGAGTACTTGTAAAATCTTAGCAGTAAAAGCCACAGGAGAATCTATTGCCGTAGCAATCTCTTTAAGACTTACACGCTCATCTAGCTGTGCCTTTTGAGCTATAAAAAGCGTTGCTTTAATACCGTATGTACACGTTTTAGAAAACATATTTAGTTACTTAATAGAGTACAAATATAAACACAAACTTTATTTCGGACAAATTTATCCGAAATTAAATATGTTGATTGTTTAAGAAAACCTTATCATGTTTTAACCTTTCCTTCTAGTTTTGGCCTCAAGATATGATCTATATTGATTTTTCTAACCAACACCACGCCATCATTGTATAAACTACTTCTTTCTTGTTTTGTGATTTTTATATCTCATGCAGTTGTTGGTCAAAGTATTACAGGAACCATTTATGATGATAAAGCCATTGTAGAAGGTGTTGTTGTAAAAAATCTAAGTACTAAAATGGCAACCATTTCTACTAAAGAAGGGCGCTTTGAGGTTACTGCAAGTGCTCAGGATTCTATTTCTTTTGAGATATTTACACATGAGCATAAATTGATGGTTTTAAAAGAAGGTGTTTCCTATACAGATATTGTTATTGAGCTTACGCGAAAAGTAAATGAGCTTGATGAGGTGATTATAAAAAAAGAGGTCAAACCTGTTTTTAAAAAAGAAGAATTTGCAGATACGTTTGAAAGTCAACTTCAAAAACATATAGAACTATATCCAGAGCAGTATGAGTTTAATTCAAATCCTAATAACAATTTAAACTTTGTAAATATTGGGAAACGTCTTTGGAGACTTATTAAAAAAGAGAAATCAAAACCTCCTCCATTTGTCCCGATTAAGCTAGAAGAGTATATCGGTCTTTTTAAAGAAGATCCCGTTATTAATGACAGGTTTTTGATAGAAACTATAAAAATTCCATTTGAATTTAAACCGTTATTTATTGATTTCTGTGTTTCAAAAAATGTAGATTCAGAACTTCTAAAAGAGAAAAATAAATTCTTGCTCATAGATGAGTTTATTAATTTAGGAAAAGAATTTAAAGAAGTGTTAGAAACAGATGTAAATGACTAGCAAGTTGTATACGCTTTAACGCTTTGCTCTCCTAAAGGTCGTGAATCTCACGAGTTCGATTTCGCGAAAGCGTATAAAAAACAATCTCTTGTCATATAAAAAGACAGTTGTAAAGACTAATGAAAATGAATAGCTCATCATTTTTAGGAATGGCTACTTCTCATCATTCAATCAAAAAACAACCGTTATGAATCATCAAAAGAATACCATACGAAAGTATCTTCTTGTTTTTATATCTATACTCATACTATCGTGTAATACTGACACTATAGAAGAACATCCCGATAGAGTTGCTGTCGTAAATGCCGAGTATGATTTAGGGTGGTTAATTAATCATTATATGATATACCCTAAAAGCGAGCATAATGTAAATAGAGCGGGCATTGTTGAACTGTCTTGGATAGTGACCAAAGAGGGTACTGTAAAAGATGTTACTGCATTTGTAATAACTGATGATCAACATGCAGCATCTGCAATAGCTCGCAAACGTATACAAGAAAAAGAGGTATTAAAGCTCAACCAGCCTATTCTAGAAAATCTTATGTATAGTGTAGAATTATTAAAATTTATACCCGCTTTAAAAGATGGGAAAGCTGTAAATTCTAAAATGAAGACTTCTATTGAGTTTGTTTTGATATAATAATAGTTTTGTCTGTTTTAATTGTTTCTTACTTGTTGAATAATAACCTATTGCACGTTTTAGAGTAATGGACGTTATGTAATCCCTTGGTAAGCTAATCGTTATTTTTTACTCTACGAAATCATAGATTTTTTTCTGCTAATGGTATTAATAGATATACTCGTTTTTTTCTATCGGTATATTGTAATAACAATTAATAGCATGTTTTTTATGTAATGAATTAGGTTCGTAAATAATTGTATGTACCTCATAGCATAATAAGACACTATATTCAAAAACGTACCATCATGGAATTAACACTTTCTCAAACGATAGCTATAGAAGATTTAAAACAAAAATTAGCCGACAATTTTCCAGAATACAGCGTAAAAAATGCTTTTTTAAATAAAAAAACACTTCGTATTACCCAAGGAATGAATCAAGTGGTTGTAGGGCAACTCAAAAATCAAAAAATGATTTGTGTTGGAAATTTGAATATGCTAGATCTACGAATATTTATTCCATTTATTGTTGGCGTTGCTTTGTTTTTAATCACAGGGTTTATTTTTCTAATTGTGATGATGCAAATCAAAAAGAAAGAGTACAAAGCAATGGAAGAAACTATTGGAGCGTACTTGCAAAACACTTATACGAGTAATACATAGCGTACATACTGCTTTATCTTGTGGCAATCAAAAGAGGATCATTTATGACCAAATATGGAATAATAAGATATCACTATCTTTAAAACTAAGAAAAACAGTTGAGTAGCACATAAGTGTTACTCTTGTACTATTTGTATATGCTATTTACTATAAACAAAAAACATACATTTTTCACTCTTTTAATGCTATTAAGCGTTACCATAGTTTATAGTCAAGAGGTATATAAAACCCAAGTAGATAGTCTTTTTCAAGTAGCAAAAAATGATACGGTATTTAATGCCTATGAAGATTTATCTGATTTAATATCTAGAGCTTCTGGAGAAGATGGTGAAAAGATTTTTAAGTATGCAATTTCTAGAGATAGTACTGAGCTTTCTAGAATGTTTTTGTATCAAGGATATGGGAGGAATTTAGGGAAGATTGGACAAATGGATGCTGCTATAGCATATAGGCGCAAAGGACTAAAGTTGGCCGAAAAAAATGGAATAGAAGGAATGGTTGTCTATTATCATAATTCTTTGGCAGGTGCATATCATTTTAAAAGTAAGCTAGATAGTGCGACCTATCATTTAAATATTGCAGAAGCCATTGCCGAAAATAATGAGAAAAACAGGGGTTGGCTCTGGAATATTTATTACAATAGAGGATTGGTACAAGGGTCTTTAGGTAATCTAGATGCTGCAGCTTATTATTATCGGTTAATGTGGGAAAACATAAAGAACACTTCGAACCCTAAACAAAAAGGTTTTGCATTATATACTATTGCTTATTTCTTTACAGAAGCGGGTAATTACCCTGAAGACCAAATCAAATTTGTAGAGTTATTATCTGCTCATTATGATAACAAAGATCCCGATGTGCCTTCAGGCCACATCTCTGTACAAAGTCTCTTTAAAGATGAAATTAAGAAAGAGAACATCGCTAAATACAAGAATATTGTGCATTTAAGCGATAGTTTAGATCAGATCAATTCTTTTTATCATTCTACAGAAACCTTAGTAAGAATTTATGGGGCAGAAAATAGGTATGAAGAAGGGATCCAGTATCTTAAAAATGCAGAACATAAAATATTAGGTGTACAGAAACCTCACTTTTTAATAGGCATATACCAAGCACTCGTCAAGAATCATATGGATCTCAAAGACTATGAAGGGGCTTTCTATTATAAAAACAAAGAAGTCCAAATACGTGACAGCATCCTTTCTGAGAAAATGCGCAAGAATGTTGCAAATCTTGAAGTAAAATTTGAAGCTGAAAAAAAAGACCGTCAAATTGCACAGCAAGCATTAGATATTCAAAAAAGAAATAGTCAGAAAATACAATTAATTGGAGGGTTGGTAGCGCTAGGTATATTACTCTTGATGACTAGCGTTTTTTTTAGAAAACGATTACGTTATCAAAAAACGATGACTTCTCAGAAAGAAGCCATCCACAAACAAAAAGTAATAGAACTACAACAAGAAAATAAATTACTTGCCTTAAATGGAATGATTGAAGGACAAGAAACAGAACGCATACGTATTGCTAAAGATTTACACGATAGTTTAGGAGGATTATTAAGTACCGTAAAAGCACATTTTAATGCTGTGCAAAATGAGGTTAAAATGATAGAAGAACTTAATATAACTCAGAAAACAAATGAATTAATTGATGAAGCCTGTACGGAAGTAAGACGTATTTCTCATAATATGATTCCGCATGCATTAACGATTTCTGGGGTTCCTGGTGCTGTAGAAGATTTAGTTGAGACTCTTCAAATGGAAGGATTTGAAGTAGAGCTAGAAATAAAGAGGTTTCCAAGCGAGGTGCCTAAAGCAAAACAATCAATGTTATATCGATTAATCCAGGAAATTATATCAAATATCAGGAAGCATGCTCATGCAAAAAGCATCCTTATTCAGATTTTTGGAATAGATGATGGTATCGGATTAATTATTGAAGATGACGGTCATGGGTTTAATTATAAAGATGCTATTGCAAAAGATGGCGTAGGTTTAAAAAGTATTAATAGCAGAGTGAAGTTTTTAGACGGTTCTATTGATTGGGACACAAGTATTGGAAAAGGAACAACAATAACCATTAATATTCCAAAAGTATGATTAACGTTTTAATTGTTGATGATCATGAGATGGTCATAGAAGGATTCAAATTGCTATTAAAACCTGAAAAGGATATTGTAGTTGTTGGACATGAGTTAAGCGGAGATCATGCTATTAAAAATATAAATAACTATAATGTCGATGTGGTTTTACTGGACATTAATATGCCAGGAACAAATGGAATTGACACTTGTAAATTATTAAAAAAATCACACCCAGATTTAAAAATAATAGCCATTACAATGCACAAAGAAAGCAGCCTTATCAAGATGATGCTTAGTAATGGAGCAAAAGGCTATGTGCTTAAAAATGCGAGTAAAGAAGAATTAATCACTGCTATCAAAACAGTGAATGATGGCAAGATGTATTTAGACAAAACAGCCAATGAGATTGTTATAAATACCATGACTAATTCTAAAAAAAATAAAGATTCAGAAAGCCTATTTCCAAAATTATCTAGAAGAGAAAAAGAAGTGCTCTTATTAATTATTAATGAGCATACGACACAAGAAATTGCAGATAAATTATTTATTGGATTTGGAACTGTAGAAACCCATAGACGAAATATGCTCATAAAAACAGGAACAAGAAATACAGCAGGTCTTGTGAGGGTAGCATTAGAATACGATCTTCATAAATAGCCCTTTTCTTTAGCGATTGTGTTGTGTATAGCGAGATTATATAGGCTTTAAATCTTTGATCTCCCTACGGACGTGAACCTACCGGCAGACAGGTCTCGCAAGCTCGCTTTACCGTTTCACTCTCCCTCTGGTTGTGAATCTTATAAGTTCGCTTTCGCGAAAGCGTATAAAACATTCATCTCAAGTGATCAGAAAAGATATTACATGTGAGTGTTTTAAGAATATATCCCAACCTATGGGAATTCATATATTTTTTTGGGCTCTTCGTTTTCTTAGAAGGGGTTTTGAAGTTTTAAAAATAGCTTAGCGGTAAGCTAACCATACAAAACCATCAAGTTATGAAAGGAATAATGCAATCTCTCAGCATTTTACTAGTAATGATTTTCACCATTTCAACTATAAATGCACAAAACACATCTCGTAATTTCTCAAACCAAGGCAGAGACTGGTATGTAAGTAAAAATACAGGCTCTGGACAGTTAGGAACTAAAGAACGCCCAGCGAAGGATTTAGGAAATATCATTCATCATTTAAAACCAAATGACCGTATTCATATTGCCGAAGGCATCTATATGAGTAAAGGAAAAAGAGGCGCCGATGAGATTAATGTTCCCGTACAAATCTATGGAGGTTATGATACTACATTTTCTATACGAGACCCTTGGGATGCTCATAAAACAATTTTTACAGGTGTTAATGAATATATGAAATTAACAGACCCAAGAATTTATATCAGAACAGATCAACAACGAGAGAGTAACGGGCAAAAATCTACTGGATCAGTAATCGTGGTGGATGGCATTATTATAGATAACGGACCTCGTAATAGGTATCATAAAAATAAAAACTTAGCAATACGTAGAAAAGCAAGTCCAAAATCTCAACAAAATCCCTCTCCAGAATCTGGAGGTATTGTAATTGTGGGGAGTCATTATACAAATATTAATGTTCGTAATTGTGTGGTAATGAATACAGCACCTACCGAAGGCGCTATTTCAGTAAGAGTATTTGCTGGAGGAAAAGGCGTAATTGAAAATAATTTTACAATTAATAATACCGGATATGGGATTCATGCAAGAACGGGTTATGTAGGTTCTGACGAACGTAAAATCCCGCAATTTACCATTAGACGCAACACCTCACTATTTACTTGGAAACACGATGCAATTGCATCTTATGGAGGTGATGCGATGGCCTTTGATCAAAACTTATATGCTACTGTAGAGAATAATGTGTTTGGATACGGTCATATGGGTGGACTTTATAATAAAGGAGCAAAACTCACGATGATGAATAATTTATTTACAGGGAATAGTAAATATGATTATAGAGAAGTAAATGATAAAATGGCAGTCGCAGATATTGTAGATGAAGCGATGCATTTAGCGCCAGAAAGTGATGGCAATCAAGGATTACTTATTCAAATTGCAGTTGCAGAAAGATGGGCAGAAATATATGCAGGACGACAAGAAATAAGCAGAGCAGCAGTAGATGCCGCAGTCACAGTTCCAAACACAGGAGCAAATCAATTAAGAAGCATCTTTGGGCTTAATTTACAAGGCGGCGCCGTTGCGATGGATGCAGAAATCTTTTTACCCTTAATCACCGTAGAAGAAGCATTGCCAGCTGGTTTGTATCCATGGAATGGAATGGGATGCAATATTCCAAAACAAAAAACAGAATAAACCAATATAGGACACGCTTTTTGCTTCGGGCGTGTACTAATTATTAGAAGCAATTTATCTCACTAAAACAAATAGAGGTGCCAGCAATGGTGCCTCTTTTCGTATTGTATTATAAGAAAGCGATGTTATAGATAATATATTCATACACTTTTCTGTTTCTTTTCCGAATGCATACACTTTCGTGAAAACGTATAAAAGAAGCAAACCAATAGTAGAATGACAAAACGTGTACGAATACACGTTATTTTGCATAGCCATTTTTTAAAGCAAATACGGCAAGGCCAACTCTTGATTTGAGTTCTAATTTTTCAAATAAACTATCCCTATAATTTTCGATAGTTCTTGGGCTACAAAACATTTTTTCTGAAATTTCTTTATAGTTCATTTCGGTGACGGTATACGTAAGAAATTCGATTTCGCGATCAGATAGATTTAATTTTGAACGCGCATCAATAGTATCTTCTCGGATACTTGTAAATACTTTGCTTGCTGCCCATTCTGGAAAAAATTGCCCATTTTTTACAAGAGCGTTTAATGCATTTTCTAGCTCTAAAGGATGCGCATTTTTAAGCATGTATCCTTTTGAACCGTTCTTGATCATTTTAATTAAGCTTTGTTCATCATCCTGCATACTTAATGCCATAATCAAAACATTTGGATGTGTGGTAGATAGCCATTTTGCAGTTTCAAAACCATCCATTATAGGCATTGTTATATCTAATAAAACGACATCAGGTACAGGTTTTGATGTAAGTTTTTGTTGAAAATCTACACCATTTTCAGCAGTATACAGTACTTCAAATTGTGCAAAATTTGAAATAATACTACGCAATGCTTGTGCAATGAGTATGTGGTCGTCTATAATAGCTATAGTATGTTTCATTATACAGGAATTTGAATGATTACTGTTGTGCCTTGATGTGGTTGACTTTCTAGGATGAATTTTCCGCCTATTAATTCTGTTCTTTTTTGCATGTTTTTAAGCCCTACCCCATGGGCTTTTAATTGGGTAATATCAAAACCTTTCCCATCGTCTTTTAGAGTCAAGACTATCGTAGAGGTGTTCTTATGTAAGGATACTATGATGTTTTTACACTGTGCATGTTTGATACTGTTTTGAAGAAACTCCTGGGTGATTCTAAATAAGATGCTTTTGACTTGATAGGAAGATATATCAACGCGAATATTACTTGTATAGTTAACATTGCATTTTTGTAATTCAGCAATCGTATCACATTCGTTTTCAATTAATACCGAAATGGAAGTGTTTTCAATCGTGTTATCGATTAATGACTTAGATAGTTCTCGTAATTCAGTTAATGTCTGGTTGATGATATCACCGATGTGTTCTATTTTTTCATTAACCTGTGGGGCTTTATTTTCAAATGCTAGTTGTTGTGTATATAAACTAGCAAGGGTGAGTTTTTGGCCAATATTATCATGAATTTCCCGTCCAATATGCTTCATGGTTTGTGATTGAATTTCAATTTCAGTTTCTAATAACTCTCTCTTATGGACTTCATCAATATTTTGTATTTCGGCTAGATGTGCTCTCTTTTTTATTCGATATTGTTTAATAAAAGTGATGATCGCTCCTATAAAAACAATGAATACGATATTGAAAATAATCAAGGATATAATTATGATTGCTCTTTCCCCCATATAAATGATGCTGTAAATAATAAATACATGATACAATTTGAAATAAGAAAATAAACATAATAATACTCAACAAGCGTTGGGTACTCAGGATATAAGTATTTCTGGAAAACATGAAAAGGGAGTGAACCTACATAGAATAATATAACTCCTACGTTGATATAAAACATTTTATTTTCTTTAAACCTTAGAATATCATCATTTCTAATTTGTTTAAAATATTCAAAGACTATCAAAATGGTTAATAATAATGACCCTACATTTAATACTAAACTCGATGCATCTTTGAGGTTTTTTATAGAAAAAGTGATTAATGTCGTCACTACAATGAGTGCGCTGCATACTAGAAATAGTTTTTTGTTTTTTAAAGATTTTTGCCCGTAAAGCCAATAGAGGAATATAAACTCTAAAGGCAACCCAATGAATAGGTTGTATCTATAATTGACATCCATTGGAATGTCAGAGAAAAAAGTAAATACAATTTCCGAAATAAATAAGAGAACTAAATAGACTGTAAACCATTTCCAATAGCTGTTCTTAATTCTTTTAAAATAAAGACATCCTACGAGTGCTGCTATAAACTGTGTTACTAACAGACTAGTATTTAATACATCCCAAAAATTCTCCATGCGTATCGTTTAAAAGGCGTTACCAGTATCACCTAATGGCGGATATAATTTACCATGGTTTTGAGCCCCAGTCGAACCAGAACTAGGCGTACCTGTTAAGGCTAGAAATGCACTTGATGATACAAGTGAATATATACCAGTCAGATCCATTCCATCATAGTAGGTGTTATAATCTAGTGGGTTAAAATCAAACTCAATACCATCTCTTCTTATGGTGGGTACCATTATGAGTGTATGGCGTTCACTATAATCGTTTGTTAATTGATGATTTCCAGTACCAGGTAGGTTTGTATAATTTCCCCAATGAGTAGAATCAGGATAACTCGCATAATAAATACGTATCCCTAAGTCTTTACTTTGAGCAGGTTTTTGTGGATGCTTTTTTGCTTCGTTTTCAATATGATAAATGAATGCTTTTAGGGTTTCTAAATCAAACCATATTGCTTCTGAATCTCCTTTTTCTGGTTGTTGTGCAGTGGGTTGCGTAAATCTTGTTCGTGTGCCTGTATTTATAGCGTCTAGTTGTTTATCACTATATTTTTGAGTCATTGCATGAATCAATTTTACTTCTAAGGTATTTACATCTGTATAATTGGAACAAATAGTGTCTTTATGAATTGATATAGTCCCTTGAGTAAGACTACAACTGTAAATTATAAAAGAAGTAATTCCTCCTAATATGACAAGCATTAAAAATCTAATTTTCATAATATTTAGTTTTAGTGAATCAAAGTTGTTTTTGTCAGGAACAAATTAACAATCAATCACCTCTATTCTTCCAAGTTACAAAACCTAAAGTTGTAGGGGTAAATCACCTTATTAAATTCCGTTACTCATGCCTTCGTATTTACGCTAACCACTCATCAATTGATTATGAGTTTGTTGCAAGATTTGTAGTGTAAAAACAGGGAAGTCGAAAACTGTAATGAAGAGTAGACAACATTTAAAATATGATAGTATGATACTTATCGAATGGGAAAACAAAAAAGGCAAATTAAGAAGAATTTGCATAGGAAAAGGATGTGATTCATTACCTCCTTTAGGCCAATCTAGCGGAGGAACAGACACTACTACAATTTCTATTGGAGGAGAGCATTTTTCAAATGATATTGCTGTTTTAGTAGATAAAAACTTTAAGTATGGTTTAATTAGTAAACAACCATCAGAATTGGCTTTTAAAAACGTAAAAATCAAGAAAAACCTTATTGAACTAAGCGAAATTGTTATAGAGTTTAAAGAGACAAAAGAAAGATTATCGGTTTTATCTTTAATTTCTATTATTGAAAGCAATCAGGAAGAGAAAAATGAAGAGACTTGTGATTGTATTCATTGATTTTAATTTAAACTAAAAGAGACGTCTTGCTAGACGTCTCTTTTTTATAAAATTTATTTACTCCCCAATAGCAACAATTCATTACAAACCACCTCAGTTACATATCGTTTGATACCTTCTGTATCTTCATAACTACGCGAGGTTAATTTTCCTTCAATAGCAATTTCTTTCCCTTTGGTGACATACTGCTCAATGATATCGGCTGTTTTGTTCCAAGCGACTACATTGTGCCATTGCGTATCCGTCACTTTTTCGCCTTGAGCATTTTTATAAGTTTCATTTGTGGCAATAGAGAATTTAGCAAGTTTTTTGCCAGAATCTAATGTGATAATTTCTGGGTCATTTCCTAAGTTTCCAATTAACTGTACTTTGTTTCTTAAGTTCATAATGTGTGTGTTTTCTTCTTGAGATATGCTCAAGAAATTAGTTATATATCTACATCTTCAGACGTATTCTGAAGAGCTCATTGTTCTAATCAAATGTGTTATTGATATCGAACAGTGCAAACATATAACAGGAAGTCAATACGATTCGGTTACTAAATAGTTACTTTCGTTTACAAATGTTTGTAGTCGTTTGTAATTGAATAAAAGACATTATATCAGGGAACTATATATAACTTTACACCAGAAAGTAAAGTTTTATTTCGCCGTGAAGAAATCGGCTTTTTTTCTGGAAGGACATATTTCACACCTCTAAATGGTATGCGCTCTTGCGGACGGTAGCCGTCAAAATACAATCTTCAATGTTTATGAACTTAGCGCATTTGTTAATGTTATCTCTTGGAGCTTAACCCTAACGTACGGTCAAAACCGATGCTATTTATTTTTTATGCTTGTGTACTCTTTATCTTCACAAATAATAATCGAATCTAGTAACTGAATGCCCAATACAGTCGCACCCGCTGTTAATAATTGTGTCATTGCTATATCATCCTTACTAGGCTCTATATTTCCCGATGGGTGGTTATGGCACACAATAATCTTTTCGCACTTCTTAGCTACTGCAAAATTAAAAACGTCAATAGGTTTAACGCTATTCTTATTGAGCGTACCTATCGTTAAAAGTTCGATGTACTCGATGTTATTTGAAGTGCTTAAACCAATAGCCCATAAGTACTCCTTTTTACGATGTAGCCTATTTTGCCTTAAAAGAATTTTACGCATGATACGCGCTATATCTTTTGTATTAGCAATGTGTATATCTTCGTCTTTTGGTAGGCGTACGTTCATTTTAAGAGTGTTATATAAACAAATATAGGGTTTATCCGTTTCCTGCTTGACCACTATTTTTTTTATGATCTTTAGGATTCCAATTAAGTCCTTTTTTTAATTTTTGGTTGTAGTCAGATAATTCCTCCTCTTTAAAGTAACCCCTTTCAATATTTAATGCTCTAAATTTCATGAATAGATCAAAGCTATTACCTCCTTCGCTTACCCATTCAAAAAGAGTGTTTAAAGCAACTTTTAGGTGGGAAGAAATATAAGCCTGTCTGCTATCTGCATTTCGTCTTCCTGTAATGTCTTTTTTCTTTCCTGTTAAAAATATTGTCTTTTCTTCCCTAACAACAGTCCTTAACTCCTCGTACGCGTCACCTTTAGGGAGGTGGTTTCTTAAGATCCCCTCGATCGCATAAAATAGCCTATGAGACTCTTCTGGGTTTTGTTGATCGTCAGTGAAATCAATATCGTAATTGTTTTCAACAAGATCCTCCTCAAAACCTAAGTCAAACCCTTTATTATTGTCAGCTTCCTTTGCGAGTCTTCTTATTTCGTCAAAATTAATTTCTGATTTCTTGTTTTTATCTTTCATCTTTATTTTAATTCGATATTGTTTCTAATACTTTTTTTATTTCTTCTAGTGGATCTCCAGAAGTCCAAGTGTTTAATTTTATGGATTTGTATGCAACTTCTGAAGAAATTAGATGCCTACTAAATAAAGGATAATGCGACTTTCTTTTAGAAGGATTGTCACGTAGGTAAAACCCATAAATTATTGAAGGGTGTACACTATTATCCTCAGCATACTTTGACACTATGAAATGAGTCTTAATGTTGGGGTGTATAAATTTCATTTTTTCATCAGAAAATAACATTGTTCTAGCAAAGTGATTCGCCCTATCCTCATTTAATAATAATAAATCAGGATGACCTGTTAGATGATATTTGTTTGCTCTTAAATCTTCCAAATCATACATTATATGGCATAACTCATGAAATAATGTGAACCATAGCATATCGTATCTATTGTAATAATCGGTTAACACAATGCAAGGCTTGTTGTTTACAACAAAAGTTGCCCCTTTTACAGATGTTTTGGTAACATGTTTTTGCACAATTACAGTAACCCCAACGATATATAATGCGCGAATTACTGTTAGTAATCCATTTTTTTCTAATCGAGTATAAGGTCTGATTTTAGGAATTAATTTTTTAAAGTCGTCAAAATCGAAATCATTTGGGTTATTGATTGCTTCTAAATTATTATAAGCTGATTTAACCCAAAAGTCATTCATTAAATCGCTTCCTGACCTTTTGCCTTTACTAAATAAAGGTTGTGCAACATAGGTTGTGTAATCGAAAATAGAAGGTATCTTAAAGTAAGATAATATTCGTTTTTCTATAGCTTTAAAATCTGTTTTGGATTTAATAAATCCCATCTTTCTCAACCCTTCTAAGTCAAAATTTCTAACTATATAATTCGCTTTTCTGTTATCTTCTATCTCAGAAATATATTCAGGTTGTAAAGATGAAACATACACCTTCACGGTGTCTTCTATTTTAAGATCTAGGAAATTACTGATTTTAATTATCGATATTAAGTCAACTTTTTTACTGTCCCCATTTATAATTCTTGACAAGGTGTCTTTATTAATACCAACTAGAGAAGATAGTTGCCTGTCTGACGATATATTTAGAGTTTGCTTTTTTTCGTCAATCAAATTTTTAAGTGTCTTTTGATCGCTAATCCCTAAAAGATCGTAAATTGCTGAAATATCTGGGTCTTTATGCATAATGTCTCAAAATTGAGACACAAAAATACCTTATAATTATCGATATTCCTACATTTTGTATCAAAAATGAGATTATTTTATCAACTCCTTGTAAGTAATTCGATTCTCAATATTACTCAAAAGTAAATTAAATCTTTCGTTTTCAGTTCCTTTGCGTGTATTGTATCTGAATACAAACTCGTCAACATACATTTGAAGGTGTTTTTTAGATGTAAAATGATAGATGCCAAAGATACCTCTTTTTAAAAGTGACCAAAAGCCCTCTATTGTGTTTGTATGGATTCTACCGTTTACATATTGCTTACTGCTGTGCTTAACGAATTGGTGGTCGTATATGCGCTTTAAAGCCTTGTATGATGAATATTCATCAGTATAAAGTGTCGCTCCTTCTTTTACTGCATTTATGATTTCAGTTGAGAGCGTTTCCGTTGTGGTGTTAGGAACTTTCACGGCTTTTAGTTTACCGTCTCTTTGCACCATTCCCAAAACAGGGGCTTTATCGTCTCTATTTCCTTTTACTTTCTTATTTGCGTGACGGTTTTTGTCTTTACCGCCCACGTACGTTTCGTCCGCTTCAATTTCGCCGTCCATTTGATCGTCATTATTAAGACCAAAACAGTTTCTAATACGCTGTAACATAAACCAAGCAGATTTCTGTGTAATATCAAGGTCACGCCCTAACTGTAATGATGAAATACCCTTCTTATGAGAAGTAACCAACCAAATAGCAAGAAACCATTTTTGTAATGGCATTTTAGTATTATCAAAAATAGTATTCGTTTTTACGTTAAAATACTTTCCTGTTTCTTTACATTTATATCTGTTACCTTTACAGTTATAAACTTTAGAAGTTGAATCAAAAGGACTTACAACGTTACCGTTCCATCTTAATTTCTCTAAATGATCGATACAAGATTGTTCATCAGGAAAGGCTTGTATTAATTGTAGTATTGATTTTACTTCTTCGTTAAACATAGTGACGTATTTATTACATCACTAATATAGCACTTAATTACACTAATAACTAAAATTAGTGTAATTAAATTCTAGCTATTTAATGTTTTCTTCAGACTTTCCGCCAAACAAATCTCTCATTGCAATTAATACAATCGCGATTACCTCAATGGTTGTAGTAGTTAGAAGTGTTATTAAGACATTATCAGATAAGTGGTAATATTCATTATTATTAACTAATATCTCTCCTACTTTCCACATCCAAGTGCTTACTAATAGAATAGACCAAAAAGCTAATACAATTCTTAAAGCTGTATTAAATCTATAACGACGAGCTTTTGCATTTTGAAGGATTTTTAAATGAATTTCGTTCTCATCTTTTTCAGCCTCTTTAAAATCTTCGACATTAACAATGTCTTCTGGCTCATCGGGAAGGCGATTTAAAAGGTTGCTTATTATTTCATCTTCGTAGGCACTACTCATCTATGTATTAATCTATATTTTTTAATTTAGATTGATAGTGTTCTAAGATGTCTTCATCTTTAATAATGGTATTTCTTCCTTTTTTATAAGCTCTATCCCAAGGGGAGTCAGTTGTATGTGTAATTGCGCTAAGATATATACCGCCAAACTCTCCGTACATAGACCACATTCTATCTAAAAAAATTGAATCATCTTGTGAAATTGCAACGGTTTTTTTTAACAAAGGCTTAATTGGTCTTGTAATCCCTATTTTTCCGTAATGCCTTAGCTCACTATACAAAGAAGGAAACACTGGCCCGTATTCCCATGCTTGTGGTTTTTCAGCTAATAAAAACTTTTTACCTTTAAATAAGGTCATATACCAAGCATAAGAAATATATGTCAATTTTATGAGCTTCATAGGGGTAAGCGCTCCAATCGAAGAATATTTTTTTATGAAGTAGTTTGATATGTCTATTGGCTTATACATGTTGCTGGGATAGGTTGTAAAAGTACAATGTTTTTTTTAAACGTTGATTTTACTATAAGATACGAAATTTTATTGACATTATAAACGCTATAAATATTAATATATTGTTAGTTATTCCAAATTTAAGGAAATATTCCAAAAATGTAAATTTTATACATTTACATATCTGTAGTTTCAGTGTCTTTTTTGTAGTGTTAATAAATTCTAATTTATTAAATCAAAAATCTATATATTTGATAAATAGATATTTACAATATGGCTAAGAAAATAATAATACCAACAGTAGATCCAAAAAAAAGAGACGGAGATAGTAGTCCTAATCGTATACCAGACTCAGATAGACCAAAAATTAATCCAAATAAAGGTGGTGGTACAGACGTTAGACCTAAGATAAAAGATGATAATTAAAATATGTAATAAGTATTAATCCTATAAACATTAATACAATAGCAGATATATTTAAAATTCTTGTTGCTTTATTATAAGAACTCGCTAAGCAATCTACATTGTTTTTTTCTTCTTCATTTATTTTTTTTCCTTCTAATTCCTTCAGTACCATACTAGAATATTTCACTTCATTCTTATTGGACTCCTTTCCTGTTAGCTGAGAAATAAAATTTATAGAAATTGCCAACAAAAATATAATACCGCTTAATTTAATAGCCCAAAGATTGTCGGGGTTTAATTCAGTAGTGTTTATCTCTTTAAATGTTTGAAATATTAAATATATACCCGCACCACAAATAGATATAATCAATAAGTCCATTCTCTTAACAGCATAAAAAGCGTTGTCTTTTGATCTGCTAACGTGGGATTCCCACTTTCTATATTCTAACTCTTTACCTTTTTTCACTTCTTGTAATATATTCATTTTCAGTGTATTTTAAAAATTTATTTCATCTTGTGTAATCAGGTATATAATTGCCTTATATCAGATAATTGTGGTTTTAAAAAAATATTTTAAAAATGTTAGTTTTTAATAGGTCAACCGTCAATAGGGTATTGATATTTAAAAAAACTACTATGAAAACAAAACTATTTTTAGCAATAAGCTTATTGATGACGTATGTAACTTCTGCTCAATGGACAGAAGTAGGAGATATTATTTCAGGAGAATCCCCTTTAGCCTTTTTTGGAGAATCAGTTACTATTAGTGGGGATGGAAATTATATGGCAGCTGGACAATTTTCGAGAGGAAGCTCAGCAAATGCAAACCTTCCTGCTCCAGTTATCATTTACGAACGTAATGGTGTAGATTGGGTAGAGATTGATCGTGTAGATTCCCCAGTAGTTCCTGAGGGAGATCTTGAACAAAGATTTGGAGAAGAAATAGAACTCAGTTATGATGGAAGCCGACTCGTTATTGGAAACCCAAAACTTGCTTTTGATGTAGTTCAAAATAGAGGTATCGTATCAGTGTATGAGAGACAAGATGATAATTCATATACGCAACTAGGAGAGGATATCATAAATCCTGGCGAGGGATCTTATTTTGGAGGAGGTGTAAGTATTAGTCCAGATGGAACAACTATAGCCGTTGGAAGACCATTTTTAGTTCCTAATGGCGCTGATGAAGGCTTAGTCTATACGTTTAGATATGACGGAAGTGCTTGGGTGCAATTTGGTCAGGTACTAGGAGGGAATACTACAAATGATTTACGTTTTGGAGAATCAGTTAGTTTAGATGAAGATGGTTCTATATTAGTGGTAGGAATTCAAAGAGGCACTGATAATGCTGTTCAAGGAGCTATGGATATTTATGAGTATGATGATACAACAGCGGCATGGATACAATTAGGGAATAGAGTTATAGGTGATCAAGCAGTATTTTTAGGAAGTGATCTAGAAATCACTCCAGATGGAAATACACTTATTGTTGGAGCGAGTGCAAATTTAGACATTGGAGAACCTTCATACGTTGAAGTATATCAAAGAGAAGGTGATGTCTTTGTTTTAAAAGGCAGTAGGATAGAATCAGAACTAGGATTTCAAGGCTACGGAGAGTCTGTTGGTATTACAGATGATGGAAATACCATTGTTTTTGGAGCGCCCATTATAGATCCAGTTGTAGAAAATGAAGGCGTTTTTAAAATATATACATTCCAAAATGGGGATTGGGTATTTAACGATGAGTTTTCTGGAGAAATTATTTTTGAAGCTTTAGGAACGGATATAGCAATAAGTGGAGATGGAGCTTTAATTGTTTCTGGAGGGCCCTTTTATGATCCAAATGATAATAATGATGCTGTAGGAGGAGTTCGTACCTACATCAATACAGATATTTTAAGTGTAGAAGACAATACATTTACCGCTGAGATTACTGCTTTTCCAAATCCAGTACAAGATATTCTTACTGTCAATTTAGGAGAAAATAAAGCAGAAGTTACAATGACGATATATGATCTTTTAGGGCGCGCAGTAATGACTAAGTCTATAGAAAACCAAGATACATTTACAGTAAACATGAACACGCTACCTAGAGGGGTCTATATAGGGCAAATAGCTAGTGAAATAGGGAATACAGCTACTATGCGATTGGTAAAACAATAAATGATGTTTCATGTTTTATAAGAGAGCTTATAATAATGTAGGTTCTTTTTTGAATGCAACTTTTATTTTAAATAATTAGTTGAATTCAAATTTCTTTATAACCACCCTACTAATAACCCCGCTTTTTTAGCGGGGTTATTTAATTTTATACAGTACGTTTTACATCGTAAAACGAGCTGAAGTTTAACAACAGTTTCCAGTGGGTGTGTATGGAGGTGGACCTTGACAATCAGGAGGACAAAGACTTCCTACGATTGCTTTTTGTTGTTCCTCATCCAATGGAGTTACCCCTTCTAAGTTTAAAAATTTGTCTAACATAATCATGTGTTTTAAAATTAAAGCTACATTAAATTAGGTATAATAAACTTAAAAACAGCAACTTATGTGTTAAATTAAATCAATTTGTAATAAGTTCTATAAAAAAAGTACTTTTCATGTCATATATGAAGTCTATCTAATAGACTAATAGATAACAATGAATAAAAACGAGTTGGCTACGTTGTTAAAAAAACACCATAAAGATGCTTTTTTATGGGCAAGTCACTGTTGTTATTACAATCAAGAAGAAGGTAAAGAAGTATTACAACGCACCTATTTAAAAATAGTAGACAAGAAAGCTATTTTTAAAGAGAAATCAACATTCAAAACATGGTTGTTTTCTGTGATTCGATTTACGGCAATAGATTATTTAAAAAAGAAAAAAACCTATGAGTCTTTAGAAAATGTAAAAATAGGAATAGAAGATACTCCCTATGAGATTCATACCATTGATTATAAAAAACTTTTAAAACAATTACCCGAAAGACAACATCAAGTATTGTTACTGGCATTTTATCATGATATGACCTTAACAGAAATAGCAACCATCACTCAATTACATATAGGCACCGTCAGAACTCATTATGAAAGAGGTAAAGAAACTATGAGAACTTTAGTATTAAAAGAGAACGTATGAATACAGAAAACCAAGATATCAAATCCTTTTTTGAGGATATGCGCAAAGAAGATTCAAAACATACAATTCCTGAATTTGAAGAGGTATTTCCAGAAAAGAAAACTTCAAAGTTAAGATACTTACTGCCTATTGGTATTGCAGCTTCTCTTCTCTTAGGGTTTGGAGTATGGACTAAAAACCCTAAAACGACAGAACAAGAAGAAGCACTAGTAATTACTATAGAAAATCAAGAATCAACTACAGAAACATTGCTTCTTGAAGACCCTTCTGTATTCTCTTGGGAATCATCTACAGCATCATTAATAAACGACTTTAACGATTAAATTATATATACAATGAAACAATTATTTATACTATTACTATGCATCATAGCATGTGGAACCATGTCAGCACAAGATGCGTTTCAAAGCGAGTTATTTTCTGCAGAAACCGTATTAAAATACAGATCTGAATTAGAGCTTTCAGATGCTCAGGTAAGTACTATTAAAAAGATTTATAATGACAATATCTCACTATTTAACTCTACTAAATGGGATTTAGACGCGATGCAAGTAGATCTTAATAAATTAATTTCCGAAAGTAAAGTAGACGAAAAAACAGCACTTGCTGCAATGGATAAGATTTCAGCAATGGAACAAAAACTAAAAAATCAGCGCCTTAAAATGCTCATCAAAATCAAAAACGAACTCACAGCAAGTCAACAATCAAAACTCAAAGAGTTAAGAAAAGATGGAGATATTTCTGTCTTTAAATTAACCACACCTATTAGTGAAAATCCAAGAATCGTATTACGAGGTAGCGCTTCAAAAGATGGGAAAAGCCCTATGTATGTAATTATTGATAAAAATGGAGAGAAAAAATTTGTGAATGGAGAAGCTAAGGAAGGACTATTAGGCATTTCTCCAGACAATATAGAGAGTGTTAACGTCATTAAAGGCAAAGCAGCAACTACAGCCTATGGCAAAGATGGTAAAAACGGAGTTGTCGTTATCAAACTTAAGCAGTAAGTTGTAACTTAGATAGTTCTATGAAAGCACTATTCTACATCTTTTGTTTTCTCTTTTATGGAAGTTTATATGCGCAATCAGTAAGCGGTATCGTATACGATGGTGTAACCAAAGAACCTTTGCTAGGTGCCTCTGTATATTTTGAAGGCACCACCATAGGAGGCATTACCAATGAGCAAGGTAAATTTTCACTATACACAGAAATAACAAGCACCTCTCAACTTGTAGTCACCTATCTAGGATATACAGATGTTGTACTTAATGCATCAGGAAAAAAACCATTAACTATTTACCTTCTCCCTAAAGAAGAATCGCTTGATGAGGTAGTCGTAACTGCTACACCATTATTTACGAGAGAGCAAATGCTTATAGCATTTCGGGCGCAGTTTTTAGGAAGAACAAAGGCGGGGCAATCCTGTAAAATTCTGAATGAAGATGCACTTAGATTACGTTATAATGCTTCCAAAAAACAACTTATCGTAAGTTCCAACGAGATCTTGCGTGTAAAAAATCCATATCTAGGATATGAAATACGTTTCCGTCTCTATGATTGCAAGATTTCCTATTTCAGAAAATCACTTTCACCTTTTGATGTACAACAATCCTATTATGCAGGGACTAGCTTCTTTATTGATCAGAAAAAAGATGTGAGAAGATATAAGAAAAGAAGACAAGAAGTATACGAAGGCTCATCCTTGCATTTTATGAGAACGGTCGCAACAGAGAAATGGGATGAAGAAGACTTTACCATTTATAAAAAAGGATTACCCGCATACCCTAAAACACATTTTATTGTAAGTGACACCTTAGGCATAAAAAAAGTACAACTTACAGACCCAGTAGCGATCCTATATGATAAGAAAAAACGCTCTGATATTCGCGCAAAATATACACATTATACCATTGATGGCTTTGGAAATTTCTATCCACCAGACGCTTTGGTTTTTAGTGGTCTTATGGGACAACAACGTCTAGGCGATGCCCTTCCGTTAGATTACGGATTGTGATTTTTTAGCTCCTCTTTTTTTAGTCACGCTTTCGCGAAAATAAACCACTCCTGCGCTGATAACTTTCATATCTTTATTCGACGAAAGAGAAAGAAATCAAATCCCATGATGTATTAGAACTTCACAATGCATCATACAGATTCAACTAAAACTTAAAAAAATGAGCACAATTAAATTAGGAGACATCGCGCCAGACTTTACAGCACCTACTACAGAAGGAGATATCAATTTTCATGAATGGTTAGGAGACAGCTGGGGAATTTTATTTTCACACCCAGCAGATTATACCCCAGTATGTACTACAGAATTAGGAACTGTAGCACAATACACAGACGAGTTCAATAAACGTAATGTAAAAGTTGCAGCACTAAGTGTAGATGGTGTTGCCTCGCATCACGGATGGATTAAAGACATTAATGAAACTCAAAATACCACCGTAAACTTTCCAATTATAGGAGATGAAGATCGTAAAGTAGCCACCCTTTATGATATGATTCATCCTAATGCAGATAGTACGTTAACAGTGCGTTCTGTATTCTTAATAGGTCCAGATAAAAAAGTAAAATTAACCCTTACGTATCCAGCTGCAACAGGAAGGAATTTTGATGAATTACTTCGTGTAGTAGACTCTTTACAATTGACAGCATACCATAAAGTAGCCACACCAGCCAATTGGAAACAAGGAGATGATTGTGTCATTGTACCTTCTGTAACCAATGAGCAAATTCCAGAATTATTCCCTAAAGGACATACAGAAGTAAAACCGTATCTTAGACTCACCCCACAACCTAATATCGAGTAGCAATACAAGATTTTCAATTCCCGCGAAGGCGGGAATCTGTTTCTTTTTTTGGCAATGAAAAAAAGAAAGATCACTTTAGATATTAATAACATTATTCAACAATTTTTAATCAATTTGTAATAATGAGTCTCAAATTATACGTGTCTTTTATCTTATCGTTTATTGGATTGAATATATATGGACAAATAGATAGTAATGTGTCATATCAAAAAGTTTTGAGTGAAAATAGTATTGATAGTATATATGTTTTCGGGCAATGGAATAAAATTGATGGAATAGAAACTCATTTGAAATATTTAGGAATTATATGTGGCAAAAATGAGAACTTCAAAATAGTTATTTCGTCTAGACTCTGGGGATTGTCAAAAAGAGCAACTAATAAGATTTTAGTATTTAGTGAAAAAAATAAATATTTAGGTAATTATTATATAACTATGAAATATGATTTGCCTGAAAAAATTGAAAATAATCAAATTGTATTTTTACCTTCTAAAGAAGATAATTGTGATAAAGATTTAATCACCTGTATATCTTTTGATAAAGGAATACCAGAACAATTCTTTATAGAATGTAAAGACGGTAAGGGAGATATATACTTGTTTAATAAAGAATAACAACTTGCTATAATATAAACATGCAAAAGTCTATTATTTTCTATTTGCATTTATTATAATATTGAAAAACGTATGAGCACATACCATCCAAACCAATCCTACGCACAATTGCGTTTGCCATCAGAAGACCTGACAGCAGATATGGATTTCTTTATCCAATTGGGGTTTCGATTAGATAAAATCTTCCCAGCAGATGATCCTGCGGTAGCCATGCTTTCTGGATTTGGAATACATGTGATATTAGACAAAAGAGTAACAAGCCCACCGGCAGTCATCAATATTATTACAGACTACCCAGATACGATTGCTCAAGGAAAAACAGAACTCACAGCACCCAATGGTGCTGTGATTCATATTCTGCCCAGAACCCAAACACTGGTAACACCAAGTACACAGCATCATTTTGAAGTACGTAAACTTACAGATGGCGCTTCATGGGTTATTGGTCGTGCGGGCATGCTCTATCGTGACCTGATCCCCGACCGACTAGGAGGTAGTATTATAGCCTCTCATATTAGAATTCCTAATGGAGGCCCTGTACCTGATATGGTGCATTACCATACTATTGGTTTTCAACTCATATTTTGTAAAAGCGGTTGGGTAAAACTCGTATATGAAGATCAAGGTCCTCCCTTTATTTTAAAAGCAGGAGATTGTGTGACACAACCCCCAGAAATACGCCATAGAGTATTAGAGTCTTCAGATAATCTAGAAGTCATAGAAATAGGAGTTCCCGCAGAACATATGACAACGATAGATCATGATGTAGAACTCCCTACAAAAACTTACAATCCTGATCGTCTTTTTCAAGGACAACGGTTTTGTCATCATCAGTTAAAAGATGCAACCTGGGATCATTGGCGTTTAGAAGGTTTCCGCTTTCGCGAAAGCGGAATTAAAGAAGCCACCCAAGGAGATGCTTCTGTGCAGGTAATACAACCTATTCAGGCAATTAAAGAAACAAAAACCATAAGTCATACAACAGATATTTTGTTTAGCTTTATATTATCAGGATCAATGATATTAGAAGTAGAAAATCAAGAAATACAATCACTTACTGAAGGCGATGCTTTTGTCATTCCACCAGATATGAAATATACATTTAAAAACATAGCAGAAGATTTGGAGTTACTGGAAGTAGCATTGCCGGGAAATTTTAAAACCATACAACATTCATAACAAAGCGGATGAAACAATTTGATAGCATTATTGTAGGATCAGGACAAGCAGGAACACCGCTTGTATTTTCAATGGCAAGCAAAGGCCAGAAAGTAGCTTTTATAGAAAAAGAACATCTAGGAGGAACCTGTTTAAATATAGGATGTACCCCTACCAAAACCTATGTAGCAAGTGCTAGAAGAATGTGGGACATCTCTCAAAGTGAGTCCTTAGGTGTTGATTTTTCGGGAAGCTTTAAAAGCAATATGCCTAAGATTAAAGCAAGGAAGGATGCGCTTATTGCAAAATCTGTAAAAGGCATTACTAGCGGTGTAGAAAACCATAAAAATATTACGTATTACAAAGGCGAAGCCCATTTCATAAATAACACCACAGTTTCTATAAATGGAGAAGAAATTACAGCACCAACGATTGCAATTAATGTAGGAGGAAGACCTTTTGTGCCATCAGAATATAAAGAAATACCACACCTTACCAATCAATCTATTTTAGAGCTTACAGAGCTTCCAAAACACTTAGTCATTGTAGGCGGAAGTTATATAGGATTAGAGTTTGGACAAATCTTTAAACGTTTTGGAAGTGAAGTAACGATTATAGAACGAGGCGATTGTATCATTAAAAGAGAAGATCAAGAAGTAAGTGATAGCATACATACATTCTTAAAAGAAGAAGGAATCAACTTTGTGTTTAATGCCAAAAAAATAACGCCTTCTTATCAAGATGATGAGGTAACATTAACTATTAATGATACGACAACTGTAAAAGGATCACATTTGCTATTAGCTATCGGGAGAGTACCAAATACAGATACTTTACAACTAGAAAATACTACTATACAAACTAGTTCAAGAGGATTTATAGAAGTAGATGATTATTGCCGTACCAATGTAGAAGGCGTTTTTGCGATGGGCGATTGTAATGGCAAGGGAGCATTTACACATACAGCATACAATGATTTTCAGATTGTAGAAGACTATATTTTTGGAAGTAAAAGCAGAAAGGTTTCCGATCGTATTATGACGTATGGTCTTTTTGTAGATCCGCCATTAGGACGCTGTGGGATGACCAAAACAGAAGCCAAAGAAAAAGGTATTAATGTACTGGAAGGAAGACGCGAAATGTCCAGAATTGCACGCGCCAAAGAAAAAGGAGAAACCCATGGCTTTATGAGCATACTGGTAGATGGCGATACCCAAAAAATTATAGGCGCATGTGTGTTAGGAACTGGAGGAGATGAGATTGTGACCAGTGTTTTAAATGTCATGTATGCCGGTAAAACCTATGATCTTATTAAAGATTCGGTCGTATTACACCCAACCGTTTCTGAACTAATCCCAACATCCTTAGAAAAACTAAAACCCGTCGAGTAGTTATAGGTTGTAAATATTTAATGAAATATTCTTTAAAAAATACATGTTATATTAACTATTGAGGATTGGTAAAAAAATAATGAGAGAGATAGTACATATAAGAGAAAGTGAAGTTGTTATTTATGAGGTTACCAATAAATATTTAAAAGAATGTTGGAACTTAAAAGTAGATTTAGCTAATAAAGACATCTATCTGGAGTATCTCAAAAAATGTGAATTTGAAAATATTTTACTTGATAAAACTCAGTGTATTTTTTCGGATAAATGGATTTCACATTTTCTGACAAATAAATCTGATGGAGATTGGTTATGGAGTGTTGATCTAGAGCATTATTTTGAAAAATATAACTTTTTATGGCCAGAAGCACATCTGAAAAAAATGCGAAACTCAAATTTTAAATTATCGGACAATTCAAAATCAACAATTAAAAAAGACGAGACTTAGGAGCTGAATTATATAATTGTAGCGCTTTACCTATTAAATCGGATACATTTAAAGATTTAATTGTTCAAAACAGAAGTGTAAAAAGGATTAAACTCACAACAATAAAATCTGAATTGCACTAAAACATAGTTTGCCTAAGCCATTCCATAAATTCCTTTAGGAATGTATATTCTAAATATAGTAACACTATAAGTTACGATTTAATTTACTAATTTACATACCCTAATACGTTATGTATCTTTATGACACCATCACCTAACACGCCAAAGGCGTACTGGAAAAAAAACCTCAAATACCTTCTCATCTTACTCTTGATATGGTTTGCTGTTTCTTACGGAGCAGGCATTCTCTTTAAAGATACCCTAGATACTGTTCGCTTAGGGGGATTTCCGCTAGGATTTTGGTTTGCACAACAAGGAGCTATTTATGTATTTGTTATTCTCATTTTTGTCTATGTCTGGTTAATGAATCGATTGGACAAAAAACATGGATACGATGAATAATTCGAAATATTATTTTATAGAAGGATACTCTTTCCCTTTGGGAGAGATGCCCAGGGGGCAGAGAGGATTTTCGCGAAAGCATAAAGATATCAATCACATTAAACCATTACATACATGAACGTACAAACCTGGACATATATACTTGTAGGCGTCACTTTTGCTATTTATATAGGTATTGCCATATGGTCTCGCGCAGGATCTACCAAAGAGTTTTATGTTGCAGGAGGCGGTGTTTCCCCATGGGCAAATGGAATGGCCACCGCTGCCGACTGGATGAGCGCAGCTTCATTTATTTCAATGGCAGGTATTATCTCTTTTGGAGGATATGACGGTTCTGTATACCTCATGGGATGGACGGGAGGTTATGTGCTTTTAGCGTTATTACTAGCTCCATATCTTCGAAAATTTGGCAAGTTTACCGTCCCTGATTTTATAGGGGATCGGTACTATTCAAAAACTGCAAGAGTCGTTGCGGTACTGTGTGCATTACTCGTTTCATTTACCTATGTTGCAGGGCAAATGCGTGGTGTAGGGTTGGTGTTTTCTAGATTCCTAGAAGTAGATATCAATACAGGAGTGATTATTGGTATGGCAATCGTGTTGTTTTATGCAGTGCTCGGTGGGATGAAAGGGATTACTTATACCCAAGTCGCACAATACTGTGTATTAATTTTTGCCTTTATGGTTCCTGCTATCTTTATCTCTATTCAAATGACGGGTAACCCAATCCCGCAAGTAGGTATGGGTGGAACCGTAGAAGATGGTACCTATCTTTTAGATAAACTCAACGGACTTTCACAAGACTTGGGATTTGCACAATATACCAATGGTTCTAAATCAAAGATAGATGTATTTATGATCACATTGGCGCTTATGGTAGGAACAGCAGGACTTCCGCATGTGATTGTTCGATTTTTTACGGTAAAGCGAGTAAAAGATGCACGTAAATCGGCAGGAATAGCCTTATTATTGATTGCTATTTTATATACAACAGCACCCGCAGTAGCCGTATTTGCACGTACCAATATGATTACCACTGTAAGTGATCAACCGTATTCAGA
Source organism: Dokdonia pacifica (assembly GCF_900188275.1). Classification (GTDB taxonomy): domain Bacteria; phylum Bacteroidota; class Bacteroidia; order Flavobacteriales; family Flavobacteriaceae; genus Dokdonia; species Dokdonia pacifica. The sequence continues at coordinate 711,807 of NZ_FZNY01000001.1, read as the reverse complement.
AATGCCTGAATGGTTCACCAAATGGGAAAATACAGGCCTGATTACATTTGAAGATAAAAATGGCGATGGTAAAGTGCAGTATACCGCTTTCGCGAAAGCAGAAAATGGACACCCTGCAAATGAGCTTACTGTAGATCGTGATATCATGGTGTTGGCAAATCCTGAGATTGCCAACCTCCCGGCATGGGTTATTGCGTTGGTAGCAGCTGGAGGACTGGCTGCAGCATTATCTACAGCAGCGGGACTATTACTTGTTATCTCATCATCTGTGTCTCATGATTTAGTAAAGAAAACATTTAAACCTGACTTGACAGATAAACAAGAACTTTGGATTGCACGTGGTGCCGCAACTGTAGCGGTAGTCATTGCAGGGTATTTTGGTATTGATCCACCAGGATTTGTTGCCGCCGTAGTTGCCCTTGCTTTTGGACTCGCTGCAGCATCCTTCTTTCCTGCTATTGTGTTAGGGATTTTTTATAAAAAGATGAATAAAGAAGGGGCTATCGCTGGAATGGTTGTCGGTATTACATTGATGATTTTTTATATGCTGAAGTTTAAATTTGGTGTTTTTGATGGAGGGAAAAGTGCTGTAGTTGGACTTCAAAAAGAGTGGTGGTTTGGTATTTCTCCAGAAGGATTTGGAAGTGTTGCGATGGCAGTTAATTTTATAGTAGCGCTTATCGTAAATCGTTTTACACCAGATCCACCAGAAGAAGTTCAAGAAATTGTAGAAACCATTAGGATTCCTAGTGGGGCTGGAGATGCGAGTGCACATTAGTAGGCTTTATCGTTTTACTCTCCTTTTAGTCGTGAACCTGTCGGCAGGCAGGTCTCGCAAGCTCGATTTCGCACTTCGACAAGCTCAGTATAAACTTCTACGTCATAAATTCTTTGAAAGCGTATATAAGAAATTTACTAATTGATATACTTTACCAGAAGTTCTAGTAATCGCTCTGTTCTATAGGGCTTTACTATGGCATCATCTATACCATAAGAACCAAAGTCTTTTTCTGGATTAATAGCATTGATGGCTGTAAGTGCAATAATGGGGGTGTTTAAGCCAATATTTCGAATCTCTCTACTAGAGTCAAGCCCATTCATAACAGGCATATTCACATCCATAAGAATTGCATCATACGATTGTTCTTTTACTTTTTCTATAGCATCAAGGCCGTTGTCAGCAATACCATGTGACATCCCATGTTGCTCTAATACTTTTTGAGTAACAAGTTGATTAATCTTATTATCATCTACAATTAAAATCTTTTTGTCTTGTAGTTTTTCGATGCACACATTTTCTTGCCCTGTGTTCTGTTGTGATATAATACTTTTAGAAAAAGAAAGGACACAAGAGAATGTCGTTCCCTTTCCATAGGTGCTTTCAAACATGATTTTACTTCCTAGAATCGCTAGAATTTTATTGACTATTGGAAGCCCTAATCCTGTACCTTCATATTCACTTAAGTTAGTGCCCTGTGTAAACTCTTCAAATATTTTTTCTTGTTGCTCCTCTGGAATACCAATACCCGTATCCTTAATCATAAACAGTAGCGATATATTTTGATCGTCTACCCGCTGTTTTTTTACAATAACATCAATACGTCCATCTTGCGTAAATTTACTGGCATTACTCACTAAGTTCATTAATATTTGAGAAATCTTAACTTGATCTCCCACAAGCGTCTTAGGAATAGTAGGGTCTATATCAATATAAACTACATTATTGTTTTGCTGATTGATAAATTCAAAAGACTGTGTAATACTGTGAATAAGTGTTTCTAGATTGAAATTGCTATTTTGAATGAGTTGTCCCGTTTGCGATTCAAGCTTATTTAAATTTAAAACATCATTTACAAGGGCTAGTAAGTAATCTGCAGAAAACTTAAGAGAAGTAAGGTCTTCGAGATTGTCTTTAAGCTTAGGGTCTTTAAGAAGTATTGATGATAAACCTATAATACCGTATAATGGTGTACGAAGTTCATGACTAATCGTAGAGAATAATTGTGTTTTTGCTTGTGTAAGTTTTTCAGATTTTTCTTTGGCTTCTAAATATTGTTGGTTTTTAGCTTTTAAGTCTTTTAATAATTTAAAACGCTTTCTACGCATATACAATAAGAGCCCTACAAAGAGTAATAAAATGCTTCCTACTATTAGTGAAAATGTAGAGAGTAATTTACTACTAGATGCTTTTTGTTGTGCTAATTGTTTTTCGAGCTCAGAAGCTTTTAATCGTTGTTCATATTGATCTAAATTAAACTTAGATCGCGCAAGTTGCTGCTGCGATATGTTATCTGTATCATAACGCTTATCTCTTAAAGCCTCATACTCTTTTCTTACATCATTAAGAACTTTGTATTGTTCTGTATTTTCATAAGCCTCAATCAAGTATTTGTAATTATTAAGCAATGTTTCTTCTTGATAGACACCATCTTTTCCAATCTCCATAGATTGTAAAAGATATTCTATGGCTTGGTTGTATTGCTTTTTGAGTAAAAAGATGCCTCCTTGCACGTGATATATGGTAGCAAGATATTCTTCTTTTCTATCTTCTAAATCTTTTGATTTTAGCGCCATTGGTAATGTTTTGTCAACATAATATTGCGCTTTATCTGGGTCTTTAATGCCTACATAAAGTTCGGATAAATTATTAAGAGAAATAAAGGTGAAACGATCATCTTTTAATTGTTGTCCAGTTTTATAGGCATTTTCAAAATATGTAATAGCCCGTTGATGATCTTCTTTAAAGTAGGTATTCCCTAAATTAATATTTAATATTCCTATGTATAAGGTGTCTTTTTGCTGTTGAGCTTTTACTAGTGCTTCATTAAAAATTTCACTTGCTTTTTCGGTATCATCTATCTGAATAAAAGCATTTCCTAATACAGAAATAAGCCCTCTTTCTCCAGCTTTGTATTCAATATCACGTGCGTTACTAATAAGATCTGGCGTTTTGTCAATAATTTTATCATAATTAGCATTATGAAAATCATCACGTAACACACCTATCATAGAATCTATTTGAACATTTGTATAGGTGTATGGAATATCCTTAAAACTTTCAGATTGTTGCAAGTCTTGCGCTGTTATAGAAGTACATAACAAGCAGAAGAAAACAAAGAGGATATTCGGGGTTTTAAACATCAAATTGGTTTGGGAGCAGAAATATAACTATTTTATCTTTAACTAGATAGGTATCTATCTCATTATTTATGGATAAAACCTATAGATAGAGTGATTTTGAAGATGAAAAGCATGTTTTTTTAAGAAAATTACATCTAATAATTCCATTTTAAAGAAATTTTCATAAAAGAGGTGCAATAAAATTAATAGCATTCCTATACCGAATAAGATTGTTTTGATCTGTTTAAAATGGTAATTTTAGTGATTCTAAATGTATGTATTGATTTATGAATTTATACCATATCCAAAACCTCGAACATTATTTTCAAGTATATCGACATTCTGTAGATGCGCCAGAACAATTTTGGGCACAAATTGCTCAAGATAATTTTGTGTGGCAAAAACCATGGAATACCATTCTAAATTGGAATCCAGACACGGCAGAAGTTCGCTGGTTTGAAGGAGCACAACTCAATATTACAGAAAACTGTCTCGACAGACATTTAGAAACCCGAGGAGATAAAACCGCCATTCTTTTTGAGCCAAATGATCCCAATGACCCAGCAGAACATATTACCTATAAAGAATTGCATACACGGGTATGTAAATTTGCCAATGTGCTAAAAGATAAAGGCATTAAAAAAGGAGATCGTATTTGTATTTATTTACCCATGATCCCTGAGCTTGCCATCGCAGTATTAGCCTGTGCACGTATTGGAGCGATTCATTCGGTGGTATTTGCAGGGTTTTCTGCAACGGCACTCTCAACTCGTATTAATGATGCCGAGTGTAGCATGGTGATTACCAGTGATGGTTCTTTTCGCGGAAGCAAAACCATAGATCTTAAAGGAATTGTAGATGAAGCCCTAGAAGACACGCCTACCATAGAAAACGTACTCGTTGTAAAAAGGATTCACTCAGATATTGTTATGAAAGAAGGGCGAGATTACTTGGTGCAACCTTTGCTAGATGTTGCCTCTGGAGATTGCCCTATTGAAGTGATGGATGCCGAAGACCCACTGTTTATTCTATATACCTCTGGATCTACTGGAAAACCTAAAGGCATGGTGCATACTACCGCAGGATATATGGTGTATAGCGCTTATACCTTTAAGAACGTATTCCAATACCAAGAAGACGATGTGTATTGGTGTACGGCCGATATTGGATGGATTACAGGACATAGTTATATTGTGTATGGACCACTAGCAAATGGAGCTACTACAGTCATGTATGAAGGCGTACCTTCCTATCCCGATTGGGGACGGTTTTGGGAGGTAGTCCAGAAGCATAAAATCACACAATTCTATACAGCGCCTACAGCCATACGAGCATTGGCTAAAGAAAATTTAGAATTTGTAGAAAAATATAACCTCTCTTCGTTGAAAGTTTTGGGCACTGTAGGCGAACCCATTAATGAGGAGGCATGGCATTGGTATAATGATAATATTGGTAAGAAACGTAGCCCTATTGTAGATACGTGGTGGCAGACGGAAACAGGTGGGATTATGATTAGTCCCATCCCATTTGCAACCCCTACTATTCCTACGTTTGCGACCTTGCCGTTACCAGGTATTCAACCTGCATTGATGGATGAGCATGGGAAGGAGATTCTAGGCAATCAGGTCGACGGTCGTCTCTGTATCAAATTTCCATGGCCATCCATGGCGCGAACTATTTGGGGGAATCACCAACGCTATATAGATACGTATTTTTCCGCTTTCGCGAAAAAGTATTTCACCGGCGATGGTGCTTTTAGAGATGCTACCGGTTATTACCGAATCACAGGCCGTGTAGATGATGTCATTATTGTATCAGGTCATAATTTGGGTACTGCACCCATCGAAGATGCTATTAATGAACACCCCGCTGTTGCCGAAAGTGCTATTGTAGGTTTCCCACATGATATTAAAGGAAATGCATTGTATGGATATGTGATCCTAAAAGAAACGGGCGAAACTAGAAATCATGAGAACCTTCGTAAAGAAATCAATCAAGTGATTACAGAAAAGATTGGCCCTATTGCCAAGCTGGATAAAATCCAATTTACAATAGGTCTCCCCAAAACCCGATCAGGTAAAATTATGCGTCGTATTTTACGTAAAATCGCTCACGGCGAAAGCGATCAACTAGGGGATATCAGCACCTTACTGAATCCAGAAGTGGTAGAAGCAGTGATAAAGGAGGCGTTGTAATCCCCTCATCCCAACCTTCTCCCAGAGGGAGAAGGGGCTTTTTTGTTTTGGTGTATTTTGCTTTTGCGAAATGATGTCGAGATGTCAACTTCTTTATGTATACCGATTTTGAATCTAATATTTTATAAGTCTGAGTTTCCCCTCTAGAAAGAGGGGAGTAAGGGGTGTGTTATATGACGATAGTTGTTCAAGAAAGTAACTTCGATACAATACTTCGTGTTTCTGTATTACTCAGCTACCTTACATTGTAACAATGATAGGACATTGAGTGATTCTATAATTGCTTCACACAATTATAGAATCGTACCGAAATGCCGGACTCACAATTCTTAAATCAAAAATAGAGTATTACTCTAATTTAGAGTGTTACTCTATTTTTTGGTTCTCATAGTCGATGACTTCGATATAATTTCTCATCCTTCGAAATCACTCAGTCACCTTTGATTCGTTTTCAAATTTGAGGCTTCGATACAATACTTCGTATCTCTGCATCATTCAAACTCCTTGCTCTCTATTAGATTCTAGGATGCTGAGTGGCTCATTGAAAATGGGTTGCATTGAAGAGCGATGGAATGGTATCGAAATGACCTTTTTTATAAATTTTACGGCTGATTATGAGTGTGTTGAATAGGAAATACCCTCTATTGGGTATGTTTCTTCATTTGATTTCTTTCCACATTTGAACAAAATATAAAAATGGGGAATTATGAAAATAGCATTTGAAGTAGATAAGAAAGAAGCGCATCTACTATTGAGAGGCCTAAAACGCTTAATGGGACAAACGCAAAATCCAAAAACCTTAAATGCATTACAGAAAATCATTCGAGAGATAGATAAAGATGTTCGTGTTGAAGAAATTGTGTTTAGAAATTTAGAATACAAATCAAGAGATTTTAGAAATACAAACGTTCCTTTTTTAAGAACATCTGATCTTAGAGAAGGCTTACGTATGGGAGCTCCTTTTGTAGAAGCTACTAATGGATTACGATTGTTGAGTCAACATATTCTTAAAAATCTAGTATTAAAAACAAAACCTGGTAAGCAAGTTCCTCGAATCTCACTCACGCCTATAAAGAAATGTAAAACCGTAAAAAATGTCGTAGACGTTATTGTAAAATATTATGAAAAAGTATAACTTAATTATCATTTTATGTGTCTTTGCATTTGCGACCATAAAAGCACAGGACACAGAGGATAAAGATTCGACGCCGAATCCTTACTTTTCTTTAAAGTTAGGGCAGTCGTCAGATAATGCATTTACCAAAAGTAAACCAGCGCAACTCATTGCGAGTTTCCCAACAGGTGATAGTATTCCTGATTCATATTTGATTAATGCCTATTCTGAGTTTTCTCTGAATTGGTTTGATGGAGATCTTTCCATAGGAGTTACTGGGGAAATTCAAAAGAATACTTTAATTGACAAGGAACAAGATGTACGACAATTTGGTCTTACATTCCTAGGGAAAATTCCGAATAAAGGCAACGGTCAGTTTGTGGTAAGCGGGAGTTTAAAACAATCTAAAGATTTGATTAAAGATGAAGAAGCATTTCAAGCACATGCAGGTATTAAATACCATGATTTTAGAAATAAAAACTGGTTATTTAAGACGCAAACAGTTTTCCCCTATGATGACCAGAAAGGAGATTTTGGGCATTACCTAGCGTTTAGATTTGATTATAGTACAGGATTAGGGTATATAGGAGGTGATGAAGAGGTGTTGTTTGCAAAAGTAAATACTCAGATAGAAGCTTTTCCATTATATGGACTGTTTAAAAAGGAATTTAAGCAACCAGAAATACTATTTGTGAGCTACAACTTAAATGCTCGATCAGCTATTAGTGGAGATACGACCTTAGATATAAATCCATTACATACCTTTTCTGCAGGATCTTCCTATAAAATCAATGAAGAAACCACCTTGTCATTAGCCTATAATTTATCTAAAGGAGCCAATCCTTTTGCAGGATTAGCTAATCAAGAATTTAGATCTCTTACCGTCAAGTTTATCATTGAGATTAGTAATAAAGGATAATCAATTAATCAAAACACCACACATTTTAAACCCTCTCTAATAGTTTTTATTAGAGAGGGTTTTATTTTTTTCTATCTTCACAAAAAACAATCTTTTGAAGTATATTTTTAGTTGTCTGTTTCTAGTATTTATGTGTACCCTTCATGCACAACAAAGTGTATTAACCTGCGCCGATTTTAAAGAAGGTTCTTTTATTATTCCTATGGAAGAATATATTCCTTTTGAAACACTTATTATCCGACAAGGAAAAGAGCAAAGAGAAATCGTAGATTATAATGGTGAAACTTCAGAAGTGGTGGTTGGCGTTGAGTGGACCAGTGATTGCACCTATGATTTAACCTATAAGTCTAGCCATAACGACCCAGATTTTATAAAAAAAGATACGACGTTTAAAGTCTCCATTGTTCATGTAGAGATTCTAAAAATAGTAGATAGCTGCGCGTATATTACAGCTTCTACAACAGTAAATGGCGAGTTTGTCAAAGTACCTGGTAGAATGTGTAAGGAGGAGTTGTTGTAGCCCTTTTAGAAACAGTTCTTTACGGAAACCCGTAAAATAGTTCTTCCTAGAAAAGCGTATCTTCACACTTCAAGATTCACTCCCTAAATTCAAAATAAAATTGTACTGCAATACAGTATGTGTTGTGGTATGGGATTTTTATATTTACATAGTAACCTAATAGACACTAATTAATGCCGCAAGAAAAGATTACACTCTCTCAATTAGAACAATACCTGTCCAGAGCAGCTTGGATTCTTAAAGGACCCGTAGATGCTTCAGATTTTAAAGTATATATATTCCCATTACTATTCTTTAAACGATTATCCGATGTGTATGATGAAGAATACCAACAAGCATTTGAAGAATCAGATGGAGATATTGAATATGCATCATTACCAGAATTTCATCGATTTGAAATTCCAGAAGGGTGTCACTGGAAAGATGTAAGAGAAACGACTGTTAATGTCGGACTCGTGATTGAAAAAGCATTGAGAGGTATTGAGCAAGCCAACCAAGAGTTATTGTATGGCATTTTTGGAGATGCTCAATGGAGCAATAAAAACAAACTATCAGATCGATTATTAATAGATTTAATAGAGCATTTTTCGCAGTATAACTTATCTAACTCTTTGGTTGAACCAGATATGTTAGGAAATGCCTATGAATATTTAATCAAGCATTTTGCAGACCTAACAAATAAGAAAGCAGGAGAGTTTTATACGCCACGTTCTGTAGTTCACTTGCTTGGATTAATCCTTGATCCTCATGAAGGTGAAACTATTTACGACCCTGCTTGTGGTACAGGAGGCATGCTCTTAGAGTGTGTAGATCATTTAAAAGAGAATAAAGAAGATTATAGAACCCTTAGGCTATTTGGTCAAGAAAAAAACTTAACGTCCAGTTCTATCGCAAGAATGAATATGTTTTTGCACGGGATAGAAGATTTTCAAATTGCCCGAGGAGACACCTTGAAAAATCCTGCTTTTTTTGCAGCAGATGGTTTAAAAACATTTGACTGTGTAATTGCAAATCCTCCCTTCTCTTTAAAAGAATGGGGAGCAGAAAATTGGGCAAATGATCCTTACGGTAGAAACATTGCTGGAGTGCCACCAAAAGGTAATGGAGATATGGCTTGGGTACAGCACATGATTAAATCTATGAATAGTACAGGGCGTATGACAGTAGTCTTACCTCATGGTGCTTTATTCAGAAAGGGGGCAGAAGGAAAGATTCGCAAGAAACTCCTAGAAGATGATTTGTTAGAAGCCGTTATTGGTTTGGGATCAAACATTTTTTATGGGACACAATTAGCAGCCTGTGTGATGGTATTCAAACAAAATAAAGAAACTTCAAAAAAAAATAAAGTACTGTTTATTGATGGATCAGATCAAGTAAGAATAGGTCGTGCGCAAAACTACCTAGAAACAAGCCATGTAAACCAATTATTTGATTGGTATGCTACGTATCAAGATGTTGAGAATTATGTGAAAGTGGCAAGCATTGATGAGATTATAGAAAATGATTTCAACTTGAATATCCCTTTATATGTAGAAAAGATCATTGAAGATAATTTACCAAGTGTTGAGGAAGCTTTAGCTGATTTAAAGCTCGCTTGGCGCGAAAGTCAAAAAGCAGAGGAGAAATTTAAAACGATTTTAAAAGAGTTTATATAGTATGGCTTACGAAAAACCAATAACCATAAAAGAAGCTATCACAGCTATACAGGATCAAGAATTTATTCTACCGTCAATACAAAGGGAGTTTGTTTGGGGAACTTATCAAATTGAAACATTGTTTGATTCTTTAATGAGAGACTATCCAATTAGTACTTTTTTATTTTGGAAAGTAAAATCTGAAAATATTGATAAGTTTAAGTTTTATCGGTTTCTGAAAGATTATCATCAAAGAGATAATAAACATAATCAACCAGCAGATATAAGTTCAGAGAAAGATAGAATAGCAATTTTAGATGGACAGCAAAGACTAACTTCTTTATATATTGGACTTAAAGGAAGTGATTCCAGAAAATTACCTAAATACCAATGGAGTAGTGACTATGCTTTCCCTACAAAGAAATTATATGTAAACTTGTTAGAGAAATCTTCAGATTCAGATAGAGAATATGATTTTCAATTTTTGTCAGAGGATGATTTGAATTGGTATGAGCATGAAACAGAAAAAAAGTATTTTTGGTTTAGAGTAGGTGATGTTCTTGGATTTAAAGATATAACCGAAGTAATGCAATTTTTAGTGAAAAACAAATTAATGGATAGTTCATTATGGACTCAAAATGAAATTGATTTTTCAATGAATACGCTTTCAAAATTATTCAAAGTAATTTGTGAAAATGAAACCATAAATTTCTTCTTAGAGAAAAGTGAAGAACTAGATAAAGTGCTTCAAATTTTTATTAGAATTAATAGTGGAGGAACAAAGTTGAGTTATTCTGATTTATTATTGTCTATTGCAACAGCGCAATGGAAAAAGAAAGATGCTAGAAAAATAATACATGAATTTGTAGATAAAATAAACGCAATTGGAGGAGGGTATTCTTTTAATAAAGATATTGTGTTAAAATCTTGTCTTGTTTTGTCTAATATAAAAGATATTCGTTTTCATGTAGACAATTTTAGCTCAGAAAACATGAGTAAGATTGAAGATGAATGGGATGATATTTCAAGTGCGATTACATCCACTATAAAGCTAATCTATCATTTTGGTTTCAATAATAAAGCGTTAACTGCAAATAATGCTATTATACCCATTGCTTATTTTATTAAAAAACGTGGTATTTCAGAATCTAATTTACTAAACCATTCAAGTCAAGAAAACAACAGGAAACTAATAAAAGAATGGTTAATTCGCGCTTTACTTAAAAAAGTATTTGGTGGCACGCCAGATAGTTTATATCCTGTTTATAGAAACATTATAAATCAAAATGAAGGAGATTTTCCTTTAGAAGCTTTAATAGAAAGATACAAAGGGAGTAATAAGTCCTTAGAGTTTTATGAAGATAATATAGAGCATCTATTAACTACTAATTACGGTAGTTCATTTGCTTTTATGGTTCTTAGTTTGATTTATCCTTTAAAAGGAAGTTATGAATTTCATCAAGATCATATGCATCCAAAAACCTTTTTTACCCATAAGAAATTAGAGAAATTTGGAATTGAAACTTTTGATGAAAGAGAAGCTTACATCTCAAGATATAATTCTTTGCCAAATTTACAATTAATAGAAGCTGTTGAGAATAAACAAAAGAATGCAAAGAAGTTAGATGTTTGGTTAGATGAAGCTTACCCGTCAGAACAAGAACAATTAGCTTTTAAACATATGCACTTCTTTCCAGTTGATGAAAGCGTTACATTTTCAAATTTTGTAAACTTTTATGATGCAAGAAGAGAGTTATTAAAACAAAAATTAATAAAAATATTAAATGTTAAGATTGTTGAAACCGAGACTATAAATAATATTCCAAATTAAATGACCCAACAAAACCTAGAAAAATATTTATGGGGAGCAGCCACCGCATTACGTGGGACCATAGATGCTGGAGATTATAAACAATACATCTTTCCGTTATTGTTTTTTAAACGCATTTGTGATGTATATGATGAAGAGTTTGAAAAAGCATTACAAGAAAGTGATGGAGACTTAGAGTATGCCGCTTTTGCAGAACATCATCATTTTGTAGTCCCCGAAAACGCCCATTGGAATACCGTAAGAGAAACTACGGTTAATGTTGGTGTCGCCATACAAGATGCTATGCGCGCTATTGAAAAGGCTAATCCAGAAACTTTATATGGTATTTTTGGAGATGCCTCTTGGACCAATAAAAATAGATTGAGTGATGCAACATTAACCAATCTTATTGAACATTACTCACAACATAAACTCAATTTAGAAAACGTACCCGATGACCAGTTAGGAAATGCGTACGAGTATTTAATAAAAGAGTTTGCAGATGATTCTGGCCATACCGCCGCCGAGTTTTATACCAACCGTACCGTGGTAAAACTCATGACTATGATCATGGACCCACAACCCGGAGAAAGCGTATACGATCCTACCTGTGGTTCTGGAGGTTTATTATTAAACTGCGCCCTGCATTTACGTGATGAAGGCAAGGAATACAGAACCCTCAAATTATACGGACAAGAAATTAACCTGATTACCTCTGCCATAGCGCGTATGAATATGTTTATGCATGGTATAGAAGAGTTTAGTATTATTCGTGGTGATACGCTAGCACAACCTGCTTTTTTAGAAAACGATACTTTAAAAACTTTTAACGTAATTCTGGCCAACCCACCCTATTCTATCAAAGCGTGGGATCAAAAAGCATTTACAAACGATCCTTTTGGGCGTAACCTTTGGGGCACACCCCCGCAAGGATGTGCAGATTATGCATTCCAGCAACATATACATAAAAGTCTAGATAAAGAAAATGGTCGTTTTGCTATTCTTTGGCCTCATGGTATTCTGTTTAGAGATATGGAGGCTGAAATGCGACGTAAAATGGTTGCAGAAGATCAAATTGAAGCTGTTATTGGTTTAGGTGCAAACTTATTTTATAATTCGCCAATGGAAGCTATGATACTTATAGGTAATACTAATAAAACAAAAGAGAGAAAAGGTAAAGTGTTATTTGTTAATGGAAAGGATGATGTGATAGATAATAAAGGCTTAGCATATTTAACTGAAGACCATATTAATAAAATGTATCAAGCTTATAAAGATTTTGTTGATATTCCTCATTATTCTAAAGTAGCAACAACTAAAGAAATACTTGAGTTTGATGGTAATATGAATATCAACTTTTATGTAAAGAAAGATAATTCAGAAAATGAAATTTCATTTCCAAAAGCATTTAAAAAATGGAATGAAGATGGCAAAAGGTTGAATGAATCTATGAATAACCTATTTGAATTACTTAACTAAATGTGTGAAATATTAGAAAATACAAATAAAGAACTTTGTTTAGATAAAAGTAAGTGGAAGCTAACTAAGTTTGGTGATGTTGCTATTCAACAAAAGGGTAAAGTGGACCGTGAAAATACTAATCTAACACGATATATTAAAGGTGAGCATATGGGGTCGAAAGATCTTCATATTAGAAAATGGGGAGATTTAACAGATGAATATTTAGGTCCTGCTTTCATAAGAAAGTTTGAAAAAGGAGATATTTTATATGGTTCACGAAGAACGTATTTAAGAAAAGTTGCTATTGCAGATTTTGATGGTATAACCTCCAATACAACATTTGTAATAAAAGCAAATGAAACTAAAATTGACAAAAGATTATTGCCTTTTATAATGATGTCTGAGGGTTTTACAGAAAACTCAATTAAGAACTCTAAAGGTTCTGTTAACCCATATATCAATTGGAAGGATATTGCTAAATATGAATTCCTACTACCACCCAAAGACCAACAAGCCAAACTTGCAGAATTACTTTGGGCGATGGATGAGGTTGTTGAGAGGGATATTTTAGCGTTAAATAAGATTGAAGCTACTTTAAATTCAAATATCGAAAATGAAATTCATGGTATTTCTTTGAAAGGAAAAGTTATTCGTGAAGTTTTAGATGAATTTTCTAAAAAAAGTGAATTAGTTCCATTAGTCGAACTTGGGGAGTTATTAAAAGGAAAAGGAATACCAAAAGCTGATGTTAAAACTCAAGGTTTACCTTGTGTCAGATATGGAGAATTATATACTAAGCATCATAGGGTAATTAGGAATTTCAATTCATTCATTTCAGAAGAAGTCAAAGCGAAAAGTTTTTTACTCAAGAAGAATGATATTCTTTTTGCAGGTTCGGGTGAAACTATAACAGAAATAGGTAAATCGGCTGCTTTTATTGATGACATAGAAGCTTACGCAGGAAGTGATACCTTATTGTTTAGACCTTACGATATGGATGGTTATTATTTAGGTTATTTAATGAATTCACAATTTGTTAGACAGCAACTAAACAAGTATGGAACAGGAGCAACTGTTATGCATATTTATAATTCAGATTTAGCTAAAGTAAAAGTTCCAAAAATTGATAAGGAAGATCAAGTCAAAATTGCTGAAAAACTTGAAAAAATTTCTAATAATGTTTTTAGTTTAGAAGAAAAAATATCAAGGAGTAAAGCATTACAAAAGAGTTTAATTAATCAGGTGTTTTAGGGGATGGGATATTATGAGTCAGATGAGACATGGAATGCTTTAGGAATTAAAACTAAAGAAGAATTTGTTGAAAAATATGTTGTGGTTGGAAAGTTTCATGACAATGTCCCAGATGATATCGTAAAATCGTATATAACGATAAGTTATATAATGGCACATTCTTATTTTCATTACCCGATGTATGATGAAGCAATGTCAAAAGCATTGTTAGTAATGGAAATGGCTGTAAAACTAAAGGCAAAACAACTTAGCATTGATGTAAAGTTGCCTCCTAACAAAAAAGGAGTTGTTCGTGATAAAAATTTAAGTACGTTAATTGATGAGATGTGCGCTATCGATGAGTTGTCGTTTTTGAAATCAGATTTTGATAGAGCACGTAATATTAGAAATATGAAAATGCATCCTGATCAAAGAAGTTTGATGGGGATAGCAGGTAGAACTAATAATAATATCATGTTATTTATTAATATTATCAATCAATTGTTTCTAGATACCAAGACACTTAAAAAGGTTCATCAAAAAAATAATCAATTAGAGACTGCATTATCTGCATTTCAAAAGGGATTGTATGTGTTCGAATGTCATAAGGGAAAACTACTTGTCGATGTTGTTTATCTATTCAAATATTTTCAAAAAGGGAATCGCAAGCTTTTACTCTTATATGTAAATCCAGTTATAACAAATGCATATAATAGCTTAACAGAACATAGGTTTAATAAACCTCTTATTGTAGGACTTACGGAATTCAAAATAGATAAAATGACTATTGTTGGTAAAGAAGATAACGGATGTGTATTTAAAATGTATGTAACGAAGAAGAAGAATGATGTTGAATTACTCAAACAATATAATGCTGATATTGATAAAGTTTCTCAAAATGATATAGATATGTTTAAGCAGATTAACAGCCAAGAAGCATTATGGAATTTGGAGAAAAAAGTATATGAGAATTGTTGGAGTGAAAAAGAGTTTAATTAATCAGGTGTTTTAAAATAATAGAAGTATGAATTTTTTTGTTGTTAGTGCAGGTAAACCAGGATCAGATTATATTGAAAGTAATTTCAAGGATATTATCGATTCTAGTGAATTTGCGCTACATCCCAACACAACTCAGAAAGGAACTTATTTTTCAATTGAAAAAGGAGATGTGCTAATATTAAAATATAAGCAACATTTTGTTGCTTATGGAGTTGTTATTGAACAATACGAAAACCCTAAGAAAAAGTTTTCATTGAGAACAATAGTTGATGAATGGGTTTATTATGATATGGATAACCCAAGAGAAGGCGTAACAAGATACGGTATCCAAAATGCAACAATTGGAGGTGGCAGATATGGAACCGTGAAAACCGTTAGACCCAATTTTGGTTTAGATAAAATTAGACTCATCAATGATGCACATCCATCTTTTGATTTAATTTATTATCGACTTGAAGAGATCAGTTCTAATCTTGAAAAAGATGGTGATTATTTTGATTTACATGAGGAGTTATTCAATTTTTTGTTAGATAAATCTGATGAAGATCCAGAATTTACGTTTGTAATTAGAGACTCAAATAACAGAAGTAACTTAGATAAAGGTTATTGGTTTTATGGAGAAGAAACTGTAGCTATTTCTTTTTGGACAGGGATGGATCATATCCATAAAAGACCTGTTATATCATTTTTGATAAATCCTAATAGACATTGTAGATTAATCATTCAAACAGATATTTATAAAAGCTTAAAAAACTTTTTAAATATTAATAATGTCCTTCAACAGAAATTAGACGTAGAACAACAAGAAAGCTTATTTATAAAGAAATATGACAATTTTCAATTTACAGATTACATCAATTGTTTAGGTGCGTTTTTAAAGACTGATTATCACTCTATCAATAATTTGTTGGAAGAATTTCAAAGGACAACCATTACACAAAAAGATCGCTTAAGTGGAGATATGATTATTAAATTTCCTGAAGAGGAGTTCAATAATCGACTCAATAATCTATTCAGATATCGACAAAATAATAATAACCTACCAGAATTAACTCTATATTCGATAGAAGATGAAGGGAAAGCTGATTATCTGCAAGAAATTTCAATCAAGAATTTCGGTCTTATTAAAGAAGAAAACATAAATGTTGGAAATGCCAAATGGGTGTTTATTACAGGGGAAAACGGCTCAGGGAAAACGATGTTATTACGTACTATTGGAACCGCTTTAGGGAATCGTACACTGAGTCCTAAAGAAATAAGGAGTAAAATCTTTGAGGTAAATGCAACTTTAATTACACAAGGAAGAGAAATATCGTTTAATAGATATCAAAATGAAAATGTACGAGCAAAAAGAGCCGTCGTTTCCAGAGGATTAGCCATGTACGGGCCCTATCGTTTGGAACAGACATCAAATCTTATAAATGAAGAGACCTTTAGAAAATCACTGAGTAAAGTAGGATCATTCGCATCTCTTTTTGAAAATGGAGCAAAATTGTTGAGTTTTGATAAACAATTGGAATTGTGGACGAAGAACGCTAATAAGAAGACAAGAAATCACAAGATAGTAGAATCCAGAATACGGCGTATCATGTCACTTCTTCCTGAGATTATTCCAGACTTGCGTAAGGTACAATACGAACAAAAAAGTCGCAATAAGTTTGATGTTAAATACCTTATTCGATCTGAAGGTTCAGATGAGTTAATGACCTTAAGATGGGATGAATTGTCTTCGGGAAATAAAAATATATTAAATCTAGTTTCAGATATCATAATCCGTTTATTTCACCAACAACCTAAAGAAATTGACCCCTCAGAGTTAAGAGGTATTGTTTTAATAGACGAAATAGATTTACACCTTCATCCAAAAGCGCAAAAAGACCTCATCGTGACACTCTCGGAAACATTTCCATTACTACAATTTATAGTGACCACACATAGTCCGATTCCATTATTAGGTGCTCCTAAAAATTCAGCTGTTTTTGTAGTAAAACGAGATTGGGAAAGAGGCGTTTATACGCAAAGAGTTGATGATAAGATATATCTCGAAGAGTTATTGCCAAATACTATTTTAACGTCACCCATTTTTGGCATGGATGATATTACTAATGATAACAGGGAAAAAGGAGCTTTAATTAGAACAGAAAACACTTTTGCCGAAGTTGAGTTTGTAGACAAATTAGAAAATAAAATAAAAGAATTTATAACAGACGAAAAAGAAAAAGCTTTAATAGAAAGATTTGAAAATAAAAGAAAATGAGATTTGTAATTAAACCTGAAAACCATAAAACAGCTACTTTATCTAGTCAAGCAACTGCTGATGCTATATTAGAGATTGCAACTAATATGTCTAAGGATAATATTACAGATAAGATTTATAGAGAATCTTATGGAGATCCAGATGAAAAAAGGTCTAGGGTTGAGGATCAATTAGCATTAAGTTATCACAATAAATGTGCTTATTGTGAACGTCTCGCAAAGGCAGATATAGAACACTATAGGCCTAAAAAGAAAGTGGCAGAAGATAATGCCCATAATGGTTATTATTGGTTGTGCTATGAATGGACTAATCTACTTCCTTCATGTGTGAAATGTAATCGAGAGGGAGCTAAACATAGTAAATTCCCAATTATTGGGAATAGGGTTTATACTCCAAGTTTTTTAGCTAATAATCAATTAGACGAAGATCATCAGAAGGCGCAAAACAATCCATTAATGAATGAAATTCCTTATTTATTACATCCTGAGGTGGATAATCCAGATTTATTTTTTGGCTTTTTTATTGATCCATCTGGAAATGGAATTAGAATAAAAGGTGTTGATACTCAAAATAGAGGTGACGGAACAATAGAAGTTTGTTTGTTAAATCGCCAAGAATTAAGATTGGAAAGAGTTGAAAATGTAATCAATCCTTTTAAACAATCTGTTGAAAGTGCTTTTGTAATGTTAGGTGATGGGATATATAATGATGATCAATTTGTGCAACAAATCATTTTCCAGATCAACCAATTAATTATTAATGCTAGTAATGAAAAGAGTACGCATACTTTATTAAGAAAGTTTATTGTAAAGTCGCATCAAAACTTTTCAGCTATTGTATTGCCATATTTAGCAAGCAGTATTAGAAATATAGTATTAGCGGCATTTAAATCTATTTAACAGATGAGTTTCAACGAACTAAACAGTGTAGAAAACTACATCATTAAGCAACTCACAGGTATTAATTTAAATACCCAAGAAATCGCGGAAGATAATGACCCTTACACTACAAGTTCGTGGCACTATAAATCCCCACAAGAGTTACAACGCTCCGTTAATGAAGTTTTAATAGAAAGTGATCTAAAGGTTGCTTTAATTCGATTAAATCCTGAAATCACAGCAAATCCAGATCTGGCTGATGAAGTGATTTATAAACTACGTGCCATCTTAATTTCTGTGCATCAAGTAGGTTTAGTACGTGCCAACGAAGAATTTTTTAAATGGTTACAAGGTGATAAAACCATGCCTTTCGGCGAAAATAATCGTCATGTACCTGTACGATTAATAGATTTTGAAGAGCTAAAGAATAATGATTTTATAGCCACGACACAGTTTCGTATTCATCATCGTGAAACCAAAATTCCCGATGTGGTATTATTTATCAATGGGATTCCTGTCATTATTGGAGAGGCAAAAACACCTATACGTTCTGCCATAAGTTGGTTAGATGGTGCACATGAGGTTCATGATATCTATGAGAATGCTGTTTCACAATTATTTGTACCAAATATTTTATCTTTTGCTACAGAAGGAAAAGAACTCTATTATGGGGCGATTAGAACGCCTTTAGATTATTGGGCACCTTGGCGATTAGAAAATGATGAAGATGCTATTGCAAAACGTTTAGGACTTGGGGAAGTAGGGAAAGAATTATCTGATCTGTTACATCCAAAACGGGTATTAGATATTCTACAAAATTTTTCATTATTCACGACCAATAAAAAGAAGCAACGTATCAAGATAATCCCCAGATTTCAACAATACGAAGGAGCAAATAAAATTGTAGATCGTGTAAAAGAGGGAAAGATAAAAAAAGGACTTCTTTGGCATTTTCAAGGCTCTGGCAAATCCTTATTAATGGTATTTGCTGCTCAAAAATTGAGACGCGAGAAAGAGTTGAAAAGCCCAACCGTTATAGTACTCGTTGATAGAACGGATCTAGATACCCAAATCACAGGCACGTTTAATGCAGCAGATATTTCTAATGTAGAGACAACAGATAATATCAAACAGCTTCAAACATTATTAGAAAATGATACACGGAAGATTATCATTTCTATGATTTTTAAGTTTAGAGATGCCAAACCTAATATGAATACGCGCGAGAACATTATTGTTCTGGTAGATGAAGCGCATAGAACACAAGAAGGTGATTTAGGGCGTCAAATGCGTGCTGCATTACCTAATGCCTTCCTGTTTGGTTTAACAGGAACTCCTGTGAATAAAGCAGATAAAAATACGTTTTGGGCTTTTGGAGCAGAAGAAGATGAAGGAGGATATATGTCACGGTACACCTTCCATGATTCTATTAGAGATAATGCAACCCTGCCTTTGCATTTTGAACCTCGATTGGTCGATGTGCATGTAGACAAAGAAACCCTGGATAAAGCCTTTGCAGAATTTAAAGAAAGTACCGCTTTAACCGATGAAGAAGCAGATGCTTTAAATAAGAAATCAGCAAAAATGGCTGCTTTTTTAAAATCGCCAGAACGTGTGGCTAAAATTGCGAAAGACATTGCTACTCACTTTAAAGAGAAAGTGGCACCACATGGTTTTAAAGCAATGATTGTGACCCCAGATAGGTATGCATGTGTACAATATAAAGAAGAGTTGGATAAGTATTTCCCTGTAGAAGCGAGTCGCGTGGTGATTTCAACATCTTCAAACGATCCTCTAGAATTCAAACAAAAATGGGGAATTGATAAGAGTCAGCAAGAAAAAATAGTAGATGAGTTTAATGATGCATTATCTGATTTGCAGTTTATCATTGTAACGGCAAAACTCTTAACAGGTTTTGATGCGCCTATTTTACAAACCATGTATCTAGATAAATCTATCAAAGATCATACACTACTTCAAGCAATCTGTAGAACTAATAGATTATATCCTGAAAAATCTTTTGGTCGTGTTGTAGATTATTTTGGAGTCTTTGATGATGCCGCAAAAGCACTGCAATTTGACGAAGAAAGTATACAGACCGTAATCTCTAATCTTTCAGAATTAAGAGATAAACTGCCTCAAGCAATGAGAGATACATTATCTCATTTTGAAAGCGTTGATAGAACAATACAAGGTTTTGAAGGTTTGGAAGCTGCTCAAAATGCAATAGGAAATAATGATAAAAAAGATGCCTTTGCAAAGGATTATAAATTCTTATCTAAACTTTGGGAATCTTTATCTCCAGACACTATTTTAAACATATATCAAGAAGATTATAAATGGTTGTCTCAGGTGTTTGAGTCCGTTAAACCTGCAGCTGATAATATTGGGAAATTACTTTGGTTCTCTTTAGGAGCAGAAACGACAAAGTTGATTCATGAAAACGTACATGTAGGAGAAGTTCATCACTTAGACGAATTTATATTAGATGCTGATGTAATTGAGGATATATTCAATAACCCAGACCCTAAAAACGCCAAAAAATTAGAGAAACTTTTAATAAAGCGTTTCAAGAAGAACGCGGGTAATCCTAAGTTTAAATCTTTAAGTGAACGTCTTGAAGAACTTCGAGATCAAGCGGAACAAGGATTAATTACCTCAATAGAGTTTGTAAAAGAGCTTTGTAAGTTGGCAAAAGAAACTGTTGAAGCAGAAAAAGAATTAGAAGAACTATTAATAGAAAAGACACCAAAAGCAGCATTAACAGAGTTATTTTTAGAACTAAAAACAGATAAGACACCAGCAGTTGTAGAGCGTATTGTTGAAGATATTGATGCTATAGTTAGAGTTGTTCGTTTTCCAGGATGGCAAAAAACAAGTTCAGGAGAGAGAGAAGTACAAAAGTCATTGCGTAAAGCGTTACTAAAATATAAATTACATAAGGATCAAACTTTGTTTGAGAGGGCTTATGCTTATATAAAGGAATATTATTAATCCCCATACCTAATCCGCTCTCGAATCCCGCCACTGGCTCGATGAATAATCACATCAGCTTTCTTTCTTTTAGCGATGATTTTAGCTTTGTTAATCGCTGTACTCTGTTTGCGGTGTTTGGAGGTAATCCGCTTATTCCCTTCACGGCGTACAGCCCAGCCATTCTCATACGGAACTACATGTTGGTGCCAAGTTCTCGCTCGTGAGGTACCACTTAAACTTTCAGAGATGGCTTTGGCGAGATCTAAGATGAGTTGTTTCCAGGACTTGTCTTTAGGCATAGTAATGAAATTATCGATGTTGAATATACTATTTTTATACCCTAATTTTACATCAAAAAAATGAAATCCTCTTTTCAAACTATTATATCCAGTTCTCCCACCGTTTTAGTTGATTTTTATGCAACATGGTGTGGTCCTTGTAAAACCTTAGGGCCTATTCTAGAACAAGTCAAAGAAGAACTAGGCGATGCCGTTAAAATTGTCAAAATAGACGTAGATAAAAATCAACCCTTAGCCACCAAATATCAAGTACGCGGTGTCCCGACTATGATTTTATACAAGAATGGAAAACAAGTCTGGAGACAGTCAGGTGTGGTGCCAAAAGAACAGTTAATAGAAGTGATTCAACAGTGAGTTAATCTTCAAAAGAATAAAGTTAATCAGTTTAGTTTTCTTTTTCTTCAGTGTAGTAAAAAGTTTTCGTTAAGAATTTTTGAAGCCTTGGAAAAAATTTAGAAAACAGTTTGCGGTTTTCGCTTTAAGCGAAAAACACCTAAGAGAAAGTGCCTTTTCTTTTGGTTCGTTTTCTTTGGGCAAGCAAAGAAAATGAACATAATGATTTTTTATTATATCCTATTCTTTTTTCATTGCCAAAAAAAGAATCAAAAAAGGCTAGGCTGACGAAACCTTATCTAAATATATTGCTCCATTCCTGAATTTTGGAATCTCGCTACGCTCAAACAGTATGAAATTCTACGAAATACTCGCTTCACATTTTACGATAACTTTTCGAAGGCTGAAATAAAGAATTTTAAGTGTTATATGATCAATCCAATTCCTCATAGATAAATTAAAACGTATTTTTACGTTATGATGATATTCCCAATGGAGTTTATGCTGAGCATAGTCGAAGTGTGGGAATGAAAACAAACCCACTATGATCCTCCTTATATCTCCAGAACAAACTGATGATATCGAAATTAAAACCCTTCATCAACTCTTTGAAGCTGGTTTAGAACACTTTCATTTTAGAAAACCAAACGCTACGCTAGACGAACATCGTGCCTATTTAGAGCAGATAGATCCAACGTATTATCCATATATCATGACGCATAATTTTCCAGTGGAGTTGACGCAAGAATATGCGATTAAAGGAATTCATTTGGAAGAACGTAAGTGGCGTGAGCAAGGAGCCGCATTAGAAACCTATGTAAAGTCCTTTACCGATAAAGGTTTTGCCGTAAGTAGCTCCTATCACGAACCTGAAGACCTCGCAGCACAACCGGTAACTTTTGCTTACCATCTACTCAGTCCTGTATTTGCAGCCATTTCTAAAAGCGATATGCAAGGCAGAGGGTTTGATGTGCGAGACATTCCTAAATTCATTGCAGGAATGGGTGGTATTAATGCACAAACCACCCCAGAAGCAGTCAAACTAGGCTTTCAAGGCGTAGGTGCCTTAGGCGGTGTGTGGAATGCTAAAGACCCCATACAAGCATTTAAAGAAATGCAGTCCGCTTTCGCGAAAGCGTATAATAAAAAAATATAAGGTAGCTGAGTGATTTTCGTACAAGCAGAAATTGTATAGAAATCCCGATTTTATTCTTATTATATTTAACTATGGCAAAAGCAGGAAGTCCTAAAAACACAAAAAATAAAGCCAAGCACTCTAAGCTTATGGCTCAAAAGAAAAAGAAAGAACGTGAAAAAAAAGAAGCACATAAAGCACGTTTAAAAGCACTCAATGAAAAAATAAAATTACAAAATAATATATCTCCTCTCCCTGAGGGAGAGGATTAAGGTGAGGGTGTTGATTGCGATAATCTCTCGCTTCCCCTCATCCTAACCTTCTCCCCGAGGGAGAAGGAATTTTAACATCTAATAATCAATTGTTATACGCTTTCGCGAAAGCGTATAACAAAAACGCATCAAAGGAGGCTGAGTGATCTCGATGAAATCAAGATTGTATCGAAGCCCCGAATTCTAAAACTTACAAGTAACACAATCCCCTTAAAATCGTCATGAAAAAAAGATAGCAGGCAACCATTTGCAAAAATGATGCGTCTATATAAAAAACAATCATTCATTCATCATGACAACAATTATCAAATACATCATCACCTTACTTGCAGGATTACTGATCTCAGGAATGACTGCACAAACAGTATCGGCAACACTTATAGATAGTAAAACACAAGCGCCTGTTCCTTTTGCTACCATTGAGCTTTCAGAAAATCAAGGCGTTATTTCTAACGAGGATGGTATTTTTACCATTACCGAAGCGCAATTAAAAAAAGTAAAAGACTCTGTATATATTTCTTCTATGGGATATGAGCGTAAAGGAATTTTACTTGCATCCCTTACCGATAGTATTATTCAGTTAGCACCAAAATCGTTCGAATTAAAAGGCGTATTTCTTTCTAGTAATCCTCTTTCTGCAAAAGAGGTAATTGAAAAAGTAAAAGAGAATCTGGATAAAAACTATTACGTACAAGACCTATCTAAAAAGAAAATTTTCTTTAGACAATCGGATTTTAATACGATGAAAAAAGTGGATTTTGGGTTTAAAAAATCTACCATTGAAGAGTTAAATAAAGAACTTATCGATAGTATTGCAACCTTAGTGCCTCGTGAATCTTCATATTATCGCGAAGTTGTAGGAGATTTTTATGGTAATTACCGTAAACATAAGTTCCATATTGATAAAGCAGCCGAGCTGTATGATAAGTCTAAAGACGTTTCGGTAGATGGTCTTAGTGAGCGTCTAGAAACTATTTTTAAAGAAAACGTAAAACCAGACTCATACCTTAAAATCAAGTCAGGACTTTTTGGAACCAAAGTACAATTAGACTCTATCACTGCAGCCAATGAAGATGCTAATAAAGTAAAAGTAGAGGTAGAAAATGCAAGTGAGAAAAACTACTTCCAACAACAAATGAAAGATCGTATTTCAGAACTGTACACGCAATTATTCTTTAACGAAGACTCTAAGATTGACATTCTAGAAAAATCAAATCGCTATGAATTTGAAATTAGAGATTACACATTTATAGATCAAGAGCCTGTGTACATTATTGATTTTTTACCAAAAGGGAAAAAAGATTTTAAAGGTACAGCCTATGTAAATACCAATGATTTTGCTATTGTACGATTAGAATTTGCCAATGTACGTCCGTTGTTTAAGTTCGGATTATTAGGGATTAGATATGGAGAAGATGTGTATAGAGGAAAGATGTTATTTGCAAAAAATAGTAGTGGTAGTTATAGTCCGCGTTATTTAGAATTGGAAAACGGCAATTATTTTGGCGTAGACCGTCCTTTAAAAGTGATCGAAAAAAACAAGCATGTAAAAGGACGTCGTAAGCAAAATGAACTTTCACTTGCCCTAGATGTTCAAGGAACTTCCGTGTCTAAATATGAAATGGTTGTATTTAATTCTGAAGATATTTCTAGTACAGCCTATGAAGCTGCTTCTGAAAATGAAAATATAAAAGCGACCTATTTATCTAAGTATGATCCTAATTTCTGGACAGGTCACAGCATTATGGAACCCAATGCCGCCATTCAAGCATTTGAAGTAGTGGAGTAATTTCCTCTTCTTCGCTTTATCCTTTTAAGAAGAAGGGATTTTTACCCATATAATCTCACCTATTAATATAGTTTGTTTACTCTCCCTCAGGGAGAGGATAAAGGTGAGGGCGAAATAGTACAAATCTCTCTTCCAAATCTTCTTGTTTGGGGTAAATAGAGTAGTTCCCTTAGACAAATCTTCTCCTTAAGGGAGAAGGAACTTTACTATTGCGTTACTCATTTTTACGCTTTCGCGAAAGCGTATACAGCAATAATTTGATATAAGAGAATATATTTCTAAAGGAAAAAACGACAAAAAAATAAGGTTTTAAATTTTTCTTCGACAAATCGGTTGTAAGTGACTATACGGTTGCTGCCAATCATTTTATAAATCAAAAACCTTTTATGTCATGAGAAAGTATATTCTCTTATTGATAAGTCTTTTTAGTGTCTCAACATTCCTAGTCGCGCAAACCGCAGGCACGCATGCGAGCCCTAAAAAAAGGACCACCCCTACGTATTTAAGTAAAGAAGAAACTACCGTTTCTAATATCTATAAAAAAGTATTACCTGCGGTTGTGACCATTTTTACAACCTCAAATAACTACACCGAAAAAGGAGCTATTAAAAGTCAAGGGCAAGGTTCTGGGGTGCTTATTTCTCATGATTGTTATATTCTTACAGCGGCACACGTAGTAGATGGCGCATCTGAAATTTTGGTCAAAACACAAGATGGAAAAATGCGTAAAGCGTCTATCTTATTTAGTGAAAAAACAGCCGATATCGCTTTATTACAATTAAAAGTATTAGATCCTACTTTATCACATGCCAAACTCGGAAACTCAGATAATCTTGTGGTAGGACAAAATGTATATGCTATAGGAAGCCCGTATGGTCTTGAAAATTCATTTTCATCAGGAATTATCTCAGCATTTAGAGGCGACGATCGATTGTATGACGGAACTGTTCGTGTAGAGTTTATCCAAACCGATGCAGCAATCAACTCAGGAAATAGTGGTGGTCCTCTTTTTAATTCACAAGGTGAAGTGGTAGGAATTGCTTCCAGTATACTTACAGTTTCAGGAGGTTTTCAAGGCATAGGAATGGTAGTTTCTATCAATACAGCAAAAGATTTACTCGCTTTTGAAGATCGTCCATGGGTAGGTGTAGAAAGTATTTTCCTGACACAAGAAGAATATGCACGTTTGTTTAATCTTCCTATTCAAAATGGAGGGCTACTCATCCAACGAGTAGCTGCCAATAGTCCAGCAGAAAAAGCAGGATTGCGAGGAGGTTATATTTCAGCAAATGTAGCAGGAAGAGAGATTTTATTTGGAGGCGATATTATCCTTCAAATAGGAAAACAAGTGACATGCCATGTAGGTTGTTTAGAACATTCAAAAAGCACACATGCCGACGATAATAAAATAAACATACGGTATTTAAGAGAAGGAAAAGAGTATACAGCAACGTTAGACATTACAGATACCCGTCGTAATTTCTTAGTGAAGAAATAATAGTACCAATTCAACCTATTTTTTATAACGTAATTCTTGTTGTGCGATGCTGTAATCCCATACCTTTTGTCCTTTCTGATCGTAAATGGTAAGGAGTAATGTACGCTCTCCGTACGCTCCAGAAACATTTACAAGTCCAAAGTTGCGCTCATAATACGTTTTATCCTTTACTTGAAGTGTATTTCCTTCATCACGTGCTTTATGAGTTCCAGATGTAAGTGGTGAGCAGGTAATATCAATAAGCGGATACGCATCGGGACGTTCTAAACGTGAGATCTCGGTATGATGTCTATCACCACTCATAAATACAACGCCTTCTATCTTTTCAGCAGCAATGCGATCTAGTAAACGTTTACGTGCCTCAGGATAGGTAGCATAATTTTCATAAACAGCAGCATCACTGATGGTTTGTCCACCAATACATACAATTTTAAAAGAAGCTTTACTCGCAGTTAAAGCATCAATAAGCCAGTTGAGTTGTACGTCTCCTAAATAATCTTTAGCCGAATCAAGACTTCTGTTTGGAGCACGATGATATCGATCGTCCATCAAGAAGAATTCGACATCATTCCATACAAATTGTCCTGTAATACCTCCTTCTCCAGTAGCATTGGTACTTGGGTTCCCCCAGTACTCATTAAATGCCTTTTCAGCTATTTTTTTATGTACATAACTACGATCAGAATCATTAGGACCATAATCATGATCATCCCAAATAGCATAATGATGTACACTTCCTAACAAAGCTTGTAATTCGGGAGTTGCACGTGCCTGACGATTGCGATGACGAATACCGCGTTCGGTTTGAAAATCGGGAGTGCGTAAATAAATATTATCTCCTAACCAGACCATGAAATCAGGATCTTTTTGAACAATACTCTCAAAAATACCATAAGCATCTCCATAAGGTCTTCCTGGACGATCGTCTTTGGGTTCATTACGATAAAAACAAGACCCAATAGCAAAGGTAAATGGCGGTGGATCGGTACGATATTGCCACAAAGTTTGTGTTTGGAATTCTAAGGGATATAAACGTGGTACTAGCTGATCATTAAGATATAGTTTATAAGTGTATGTGGTTCCATATGCGACATCGCTCGGATATAATTTTGCGATATAATCTCCTTCTTCTGTTGTAGAAACGGTTTTAGTAAATCGTTCTTTTTCGCCTTGAGCGAAATATCCAATTTTTACATCGGCGGGTGCTTTGGTTTGTACCCAGATCAGTGCTTCTCTAAAATCTGAATACCCTACCATAGGCCCTGATTGCAATAAGTCTGCTTGCGCAAAAGTAGCTACAGAAATAAACACACTAACTAAAAAAATGAATATTGTACGTTTCATAATGAGTTGTTTTATGCAAAGTTTTTAAAAAGAAAAGACACCAGTGTTATGCTAGTATTAAAAGTAAGATATGAATATAGCTATTAAAAAAATATCTATCTATCTATTTTCTATTATTTTACAGAATAAATAGTATCTTAAATTTCTAAATAATCAATGATGAAAAAACAGTTGTTTTTTATTACATGCATATCTTTAATGGTATCTCAAAGTGTATTTGCACAATTTCCTGTTCTCTTTGAAGGAGAGTGGAAATTAGAACTTTTAACGATAGACGGAGAAGATTTTGTTCCTCCTATGAATGATGAAGTAGAAATGATAGGTCTTGTTTTTGAAGAAGAAAGTGAAGGAATTCCTCCCGTATTTGATACTTATGTGTGTAATGGCTTTTTTGGATTTTTATCTTTTCAAGAAGAAACAGGAATGCTTCCTTCTTTTTCATTTGATGAATACTCAATGACCTTAATAGAGTGTGATTTGTCTGAGAATAGTGTTTTTGAGAACTTATATTTTAATTTTTATTTAAATGGGATTGAAGATGTATTTGAGTATGATATTATATATCTTGGTAATGCCCCAACATTATCTGTATATAATACGAATGGAGATGCTGCTTTTTATGGGAATCCTTTTTTGTCTTTAAGAGATAATACGTTGCCTTCTTTTTCTATCTATCCAAACCCTGTTCAAAGTCAATTATATATAGAAACTGATAGTCAAGAAGATTATACCATAACTGTATTTGATATACAAGGAAGAATGCTTATAACAACCTCTAAAGAAGCATTAGGTATAAACTCAATAGATGTTCAACATTGGAAATCTGGATTGTATTTTCTTCGTATAGAAGATCAAAAGGGAAAGGTGACAGCAAAACGATTTCTTAAAAACTAAATCTAGCATAACTATATTTATTCACAATATAAAAGAGTAATTTTGGATGATAACTTTCTGGTATGGCATCACAAAACTCACTTTTAACCCCATTACACAAAGAACTCCCTTATTACGCAGTTGTTTTTGCAAGTACACAAACCAGTGTCACTAGAGGCTATAGTCTAGCTGCACAACATCTTGAAGAACTTGCACAAGACATGCCTGGATATTTAGGAATAGACCATGCGCGTAATGAAGTGGGCATTACGATTTCTTATTGGAAAACCCTAGAAGATATTGCGAGATGGAAAGCGCAAACAGATCATCAAGCAGCACAGGCTAAAGGAAAAAGTACTTGGTATGAAGCGTATACTATACGTATTTGTAAAGTAGAGCGTCACTATGATTTTTCTAATCTTTAAATAAGCATATAATTCTCTCCCTTTGGGAGAGATGCCTGAAAGGTAGAGAGGGAGGAAAACTGTTAAATCCGTCACAAATGTTAAAATTCATATACTAGAAATTTTAACAGTTACGTTACCACCATAACCACTCGATTTTCTATACCTATTTTATATGTTGAATTAACCAATCTCAACCTATAAAAAGCATCATTTTAAATTCATATTAATCCATTTAAAATCTGTTATCTTTAGTAACATATTTTGAATACCTGTTTATCTGATTTTATTCTATTTAGAATAAAAGATAGAGAGGCTAACTAACACCATCATTATGCGTAACATCCATGTTTTTCTCACCGCAGTACTAAGCCTTTTTTTAATCACTTGTGACAAAAAAGGTGCCGACCAACCCACTGATAATCTATTTAAATACAAAGAGTATATCTCTTATGCTACGAGTGGTAGGCAATCTATTGCAAACCCCATTACGGTCAAGGTAGGAAAGGCATTAACGCAGTTTGAAGTAGATCAGGAAATCCCATCAGATGTGTTTAAAATTATTCCTAAAACATCTGGAAAAGTGACAGTGTCAGGACAGCGTGTTTTGCGATTTGTTCCCGATGAGCCTCTCAATTCAGATACCGAGTATTCTGTAACCTTACTTTTGGATAAGCTCTATGATGATCTCCCAAAGGAAATACGTGCTTTTACGTTTAATTTTAAAACAATCACGCCCGATTTTAAAGTAGATCTTCGTGCCTTACAATCGTATGATAGAAATTACCAATATCTAGAAGGTCAGATTGAAGGTGCAGATGTGATCGCTTTCGCGAAAGCAAAAGAACTCATAAACGCAACCCAAAAAGGAAAGCCGTTATCCATAACGTGGCTTAGTGATAGCAAGGCCTCTCGGTATCATGTGTTTAAAATAGATAGTATTTTAAGAGAAGAAGAAGATGCAAATATTCAAGTGTCATGGAGTGGAAAAGCGATTGGTGCCGATGAAACAGAAGGTGATAATGAAGTACTCATTCCTGGACGTAATAATTTTAAAATTGTAAATATTAATCAGAAGTTAGGAGCAAATGCTTCAGTAGCACTTAATTTTTCTGACCCACTGCAAGAGAATCAGAATTTTAAAGGATTAGTGACCATACAACGTGCAGGCGACTTGCGTTTTGAAGTAGATGGAAACGTATTACATGTATATCCTGAAAATAAAATTGTAGGCAAATCACTAGTTGAAGTTTTTCAAGGAATTAGAAGCACCGATGGTTATAAATTAAAAACTCCTTTTTCAGAAACCGTTTCTTTTGAGCAATTAAAGCCAGGAATACGTGCCATTACCAATGGAGTGATTCTCCCAAATTCAGGAAGTAATCCCTTCTATTTTGAGTCGGTTAATTTGAGCCATGTAGATGTGCGTATTATTAAAATATTTGAAAATAATGTGTTAGAATATTTACAAGAAAATAACTTGAATAGCAATAATTCATATGGATTGAAACAAGTGGGGAGACGTGTTGCTAAACAAACGATCAATTTACAAGAAAATAGTTTTCAGTCTGGTGATATCGGTGATAGTCAATGGCGTGTACACGGGATAGATCTATCCAAAATGTTTCAGGCAGATCCAGGTGCTTTATATCGTGTAGAGATAAGCTATAAGCAAGACTATGTTGCGTATGAATGTGTAGATGATGAGAATACGGAAGTAGAAGAAGATACCTATCGTGGGTACTATGAAGATGATTATTATGATGGAAACTACACAGAAGCAGAGAGCGCCGATGAAGATGAGCGTGAAGAACAATATTGGGATAATAGAATTTACCGTTGGCGTAATCAAGTGTATAACTGGCGACAAGAAGACAACCCTTGTCACCCAGCATATTATCAGGATGATAGATTTATAAGTAATACTATTTTAGGATCAGACCTTGGGCTTATTGTCAAAAAAGGAAAAGATAATCACTATCATTTTGCAGCAACAGATATTGTATCTACAACTCCAGAAGCCAATGCAAAAATCACCTTATATAATTATCAAAAACAAGCTATAGGAACGGTTACAACAGATGCTTCAGGCCTTGCGACGGTAGCTCCAGATGGATATGCTGTCTATGCAGTAGCTCAAAAAGGAGCAAATTATGCATACCTAAAAATAGAGGATGGAAACGCACTTTCTATGAGTAAGTTTGATATCTCTGGAAAACAATTACAGAAGGGATTAAAAGGATTTATTTATGCAGAACGAGGCGTACATCGTCCGGGTGATAGTATTCACCTTTCGTTTGTACTTAATGATGCTAACAATCCATTACCAAAAGATCATCCTGTAAAATTAGAAGTAACCGATGCGAGAGGTAAATTAACCTATCGTAAAGTATTAAGTACCAATACTGCTTCACAAGAAGGAAAAGGAAGTGCTGTAAATAATATGTATTACTTCCCTGTAGCTACAACACCTACGGCTCCTACTGGAAATTGGAATGCAACTATTAGTGTAGGCGGTGCAAGTTTTTCTAAATCCTTAAAAGTAGAAACGATAAAACCCAATCGTTTAAAAGTCAATTTAGAGTTTAAAAATGATATTATTCGCGCAAGTGATCATATAGAAGGTACTGCAAAAGTAGCATGGTTGCATGGAGCACCTGCACGTAATCTTGTTATTAAAACAGATGCGACCATACTAAGCTCAAGTACTGGATTTAAAGCTTTTCCTAACTATAACTTCTTTGATCCTATTCGTAGTTTTGATCAAGTAGATGTAGCTGTGTTAGATGAACAATTAAATGAAGAAGGAGTGACGCAAATTAATAAAGAACTCAGTTTGAGTAAACGTGCTCCTGGAATGCTTAAAGCTACTTTTGTAACAAAAGCCTATGAAGGAGGTGGGGATTTTTCATTAGATGTCGTGAGTAAAGACATTGCTCCATTTGATCATTTTGTAGGATTACAATCTCCTAAAAGCCGTGCTTATGGAAGCTACTTTACAGATGACAATACAGAGTTTGATGTTGTTACTACAGATGCACAAGGAAAAGCATCTGGAAGCAGAACGCTAGAAGTAAAAGTGTTTAAAATGAGTTGGCGCTGGTGGTGGAGCAGAGGGAGAGATAACTATTCTCGATATGAAACAGGAACCGTTCATACGCCTGTAAAAGACTTCAAAGTCACGACTGGAGGTAATGGGAAAACAAGTTTTACAGTAAATATTCCTGAAAGAGAAAGTGGTCGTTACCTAATACGTGTGATTGATCCAGAAAGTGGGCATGCAACAGGACGTATCGCATATTTCTATCGTAATTGGAGCGGATTACAAAGTGATTCAGAAAGTGCAAAAATGCTCGTATTCTCTTCTGATAAAGAAAAATATCAAGTAGGTGATGATGCAACTATTACATTCCCTTCAGGTGATAGTTCGAGAGCATTAGTCAGCATAGAAAATGGAACTCAAGTATTGGATAGTTGGTGGGTAGATACACAAAATGGAGACACACAATTCAAGATTCCAGTAACTTCAGAAATGGCTCCTAATGTCTATGTAAATATCTCTTTATTACAAGCGCATGAGCAAGTCAAAAATGATTTACCTATCCGTTTGTATGGGGTTATTCCATTATTAGTAGAAGATCAAAACACCATACTCAATCCTAAAATTACCATGCCAGATGTACTCAAACCAGAGACATCCTATACCGTAACAGTAAGTGAGGCAAATGCAAAAGCAATGACCTATACTCTTGCTGTTGTAGATGAAGGATTGCTAGATTTAACACGATACAAGACACCCGCTATTCATAAGCATTTTTATAGTAGAGAGGCATTAGGTGTAAAAACGTTCGATATGTTTGACGATGTAATTGGTGCTTATTCAGGAAGTGTAGATAATATCTATGCCATTGGAGGAGGTGATGCTGCTGCGGCTGCCAAAAACAGAAAAGCAGAGCGATTTAAACCAGTGGTTACGTATATAGGTCCTTTCGCTTTAAGCGAAAACAAATCCAACACACATACCCTTCAAATGCCTAATTATGTAGGCTCGGTGCGTGTTATGGTAGTTGCTGGAAATCCTAAAACATCAGCATACGGTGCTTCAGAAAAAACGGTTCCTGTACGTAAACCATTAATGGTGCTAGGTTCGCTTCCGCGAAAACTATCTCCAGGAGAACACGTCACCTTACCAGTTACTGTGTTTGCTATGGAGCCTAAAGTAAAACAAGCAAAAATCACTGTAAAAACATCAGAAGCCTTTAAGGCGACGGAAGGCACAACTAAGACCATTAATTTTGCTTCCGTAGGAGAACAAATTGTTCCTTTTGAGTTTGATGTGACTGCGGTCAATGCGATTCAAACCATAGAGATTATTGCTGAAGGAAGTGGGGAACGTGCAACCTATCAAGTCGAAATAGATGTAGAAAATCCCAATCCAATCACTCAAAAAATGAGCGATTACGAATTGCCAGCTTCAGGAAATCTAACCATCGATTATGCAACATTTGGAGTTGCGGGATCAAATGAATCTGCTATAGAGTTTTCTACCTTACCTCCTATGGATTTTACAAAGCGTATGCAATACTTAATACGCTATCCTCATGGATGTGTAGAGCAAACTACATCAGGAGCTTTCCCACAGTTGTTTATGGATGATATTTTTGATTTAACCTATGAGCAAAAACGAGAAGCGCAAGAAAATATTAAAAAAGGAATAGAGCGTTTAGGGCGTTTTCAAAATGCAGATGGTGGTTTAGGGTATTGGCAAGGAGAAACCAATGCAGATACTTGGGGGACCAATTATGCAGGGCATTTTATGATTGAAGCTCAGAAAAAAGGATATGCATTACCACTTACATTTATGAGTAATTGGTTGCGTTTTCAGAAAAAAGCTGCTCGTGAGTGGCGATCTGGTCAAACAAGATATAATGCTACATTAACACAAGCCTATCGTTTATACACATTGGCACTTGCTGGGCAACCAGATTTGGCTGCAATGAACCGCTTACGCGAAAACAGAAACCTAAGTAATGATGCCAAATGGCGTCTTGCAGGTGCTTATGCATTAGCAGGACAGAAAAAAGCAGCCGAGGATTTGGCGGCGATTTCAAATATTGATTTTAAACCTAATAGAGGTAATTATCATACGTATGGTTCTGTATTCCGTAATCGTGCGATGGCTTTAGAAACGATGGTTGTTATGGGAGATGCAAAACAAAAAGATCTTGCTGTATCTATAGCTAAAAACCTATCGTCAGATCGTTGGTTAAGTACACAAGAAACGAGTTATGCATTACTAGCAATGGCAAAAATGGTCATTAAAAACGGTGGGAAATCCATTAAGTTAAATTATACAAAAGATGGAAAAGCAATGACCATTGAGACACAACAAGCTATTGCATTACGAGATTTAAATACGAAGGAAGGAAACAATACGATAACCCTTCAAAACACAAAAGATAATGTGGTATTTGTACGTCTTGTCCAAAGTGGAAAACTGCCTTTAGGGGAAGAACTTGCTAGTAGCAGTAAACTTAAAGTAACGACTGCCTTTGTTGGAACTAATGGAGAACGCATTGATATTTCTAAGCTTAGACAAGGGGAAGAATTTGTAGCTAAAATTAGTGTGAGCAATGATAGTCGTGATGCTGTAGATAATGTAGCGCTTACACAAATTTTCCCAAGTGGTTGGGAGATTGTAAATACACGTTTTACAGATGCAAATGGAGGAACTGAAGGGTCGGCTAGATATACAGATATACGTGATGATCGTGTTAATTTCTATTTTGATATCAATAAAGCAAGTACAAAAACATTTACAGTGCGATTAAATGCATCGTATTTGGGCAGATATTATTTACCAGGTACACAAGTAGAAGCTATGTATGACAACACCTATTATGCTCGTAATAAAGGTGCTTGGGTGGTGATTCAGAAATAAAATAGTCTCTCTTACTTTTAGGCAATTGCTACCCTTTCTTTTAAGAAGGGGTAGTATAAAAACAATTAAAACCTTACGTGAAGATCACAAAACAACATATCATAAATACAATGAAAAAGCATAAAATCAAGCTTTCGGTTTTTTTGCTGGTATTTGTGTATTGGTTGTTTTGTTTACCAGCCACATTGTTTAAAGAAGCTACATCTACTGTGGTTGAAAGTCATAAGGGAGAATTATTGGGAGCTCGCATTGCTGATGATGGGCAGTGGCGTTTCCCAGCATTAGATAGTGTGCCTTATCGTTTTGAGCAGTGCGTATTGCATTTTGAAGATGAATATTTCTATAAACACCCTGGGTTTAATCCCGTGGCAATGGGGAAAGCATTGTATGGTAACATCATGACCGATAAGCGACGTGGAGGTAGTACGATTACACAACAAGTGATTCGGCTTTCTAGAAAAAACACAAAACGTACCTATGCAGAAAAACTGATAGAACTCGTAAAAGCGACACGTTTAGAAACGCGACATTCTAAAAAAGAGATTCTTAATTTGTATGCGACATATGCTCCTTTTGGCGGAAATGTAGTTGGATTGGAAACAGCTTCTTGGCGTTATTATGGGTTGCCTGCAAATCAATTAAGTTGGGGACAAAGTGCAGCATTAGCTGTCTTACCTAATCATCCTGCAATGGTGCGACCGGGCAAGAATGAGAGTACGCTTTCGCGAAAGCGGAATCAGCTTTTAAAAAAGTTATGGGAAAATGGAATTATTGACGAACCTACGTATGCGCTTTCTATTCTGGAAGATTTGCCAGGAAAACCATATCCATTACCTCAAATAGCACTACATCTTACAGAGCGTATACGTAAAGAGCATAAAGGAAAACGTATTAAAACTACAATTCAAAGCGATGTACAATTACAGTTGAATCGTGTGGCGAAGGAGCATCATTTACAATTACAACAAAACGAAATTTATAACCTTGCTATTGTTGTGATGGATGTTAATACAAAAGAAGTAATTGGGTATGTAGGGAATGCACCTACAACAGGAAAGCATCATAAAGATGTAGACATTGTAGAGCGTCCTAGAAGTACGGGTAGTGTATTAAAACCTTTATTGTACACTGGAATGCTAGATGCAGGAACGATTTTACCTGAAACTTTGGTGATTGATATTCCCACCTATATTAATGGATATCAGCCGCAGAATTTTGATAAGGAGTTTCAAGGAGTGGTGCCAGCAAGTAATGCTTTGGCAAGATCTCTTAATGTACCAGCAGTACGTATGTTACAGAAATATGGGCTAGATAAATTTTATGGCGATATCCAAGAGATGGGGATCAAGCACATTGATAAATCGGCAAATTACTATGGACTATCTCTTATTTTAGGAGGGGCGGAAAGTAGTTTGTGGGAAGTCACAAAAACGTATGCAGGTCTTGCGCATACATTAAATACATATACGAAATCTTCAAGTGAGTATACCAACGATGCTTTTCAAGGATACTCTTATGCGTTACAGGATATTAGTACATCTTCAGAGCTTGTTTCGGATGCTCCTATATATGATGCGGGAGCGATTTATAATACCTTAGAAACCTTACGAGAAGTTAATAGACCTAGGGGAGAAGAAAACTGGCAGTTTTATGAAGATGCGCAACCTATTGCTTGGAAGACAGGAACGAGTTATGGTTTTAAAGATGCATGGGCTGTAGGTGTTACACCTCAATACGCGATTGGAGTTTGGGTAGGAAATGCTGATGGGGAAGGAAGACCAGGTATAACGGGAATTCAAGCTGCTGCTCCTTTGTTTTTTGATGTATTGCGTGAATTGCCTAATGAAGGGAGTTGGTTTGCTAAACCTTATGATGCGCTTACAGAGGTGAATGTTTGTTCAAAAACGGGCGCGGCTGCTAGTATTTATTGTGTAGATACAAAAAAGATGTTAGTTCCAGAAGCGGGAATACATAGTGAAGCATGTTCTTATCACAAACAAGTTTATGTAACAACTTCTGGAGATTATCGTGTGAATTCAGATTGCTATGAGTTAGATCAAATGAAATCTGAGGTGCGATTTGTAGTCTCTCCAGCAATAGCTTATTATTATGCAAATAAGCATCCTGATTATAAAGAACTGCCTCCATTACATCCTGACTGTGATATTTTAGGAGAGCAACCTATGTCTTTTATTTATCCTAAGAATAATGAAGATATTCTTTTACCTAAAGATTTTGACGGTAAACGTAATGATTTAGTTCTTAGACTGGCGCATCGCAATCCAGACACAAAAGTATTTTGGTATCTTAATGATACATTTATAGGAGATACAGAAACCTTTCATGAACTTGCTGTTTTGCCTAAAGAAGGAGATTATACAATTACAGTAGTAGATGCAGATGGTAACCAATTACAACAGCAAGTAAAAGTATCAAAATCTTAAATTTGTAAAAATGTCGTAATATTTACGACAAAATTCATATCTTTGTGTAAAATTTAGAATGTCATGAGTGATGATATGGTATATAACACCTCTAGAAACCTTGTTCAAAACTTAGTTTCTGGTAGTGATATTGAAGTTTCTGAGGTTTCAGAACCAGCAGTAGTGATGCGTGACGATCCATTGAGTGATCGTTCTACATTACGATTAGTTCATATTTCTAGGGAAGGATTGTCGTATCCAAAATTCTTACTTGCCGTAGAGGCATTTGATTTTTCAAAACAAGAGCTTGCACAATTACTTCATATATCTGAACGTACATTAGAGCGTATACATAAAGATAAAAAAAGATTATCTACACCTCAAACAGAACGTATTCTTGAGGTTTCTATATTATTTGAAAAAGGATGGGAGTTTTTTGAAAGTAAAGATGGATTTAGGAAATGGTTAAATATTCCTAACTACGCATTTGAAAATCAAACACCGCTGTCTATGCTAGATACAAAATATGGGATAGCATCTGTAGAGATACTACTGGACAGAATGGCTCATGGGATTGTAGTGTAGCATGCGGGTATATAGAATTGCAAAAGGAAAATATGCTCAAGATTTATCTGGAGAAGGCGCACGTCTCTATGGAGGGAGATGGAACCGCAAAGGAACTTCTGTGCTCTATACCGCAGGGAATAGTTCATTAGCTATGTTAGAAAAACTAGTCCACATTCCTCCATATGTATTTCCAAAAGATTTAAAAATTACAGTATTAGAATTTCCTGATAAAGTAGGTGTAGGTCAAATTACATTAGATGATTTACCAGTAGATTGGATGCATAGACCTGAACATCCTTCTGTATTAGATATAGGAGATCAGTTTGTAATGCAATCGGAATTTTTATGTCTTAAGGTACCTTCTGCGATTAATCCTATAGACCACAATGTATTGCTCAATCCTAAACATCGAGACTTTTCTAAAGTTAAAATCATAGATGAGTTACCTATTATATTTGATAGGCGTTTGCTTAAGGAGGTGTAGTTAGAAGATAAAATTTAATACAGAGAAATGATTACTAATTCATTACCAGAAACTTGGAGAGATTTACAAAATAAAGTTGGAGATATTCTTGAAAAATGTGGATTCCAAGTAGAGGTTGAGAAAATTTTAAAATCAGTAAGAGGGAAAGTAGAAATAGATGTTTATGCAGAGGAGAATGTAAAAGGAAGAAAATACTCTATAATTTGTGAATGTAAACACTGGAAATCTAACATTCCTCAAAATATTATACACGGATTTAGGACAGTTACAAATGATTTAGGGGCAAATATTGGTATAATTATAACTACAAGTGATTTTCAATCTGGCTCAATTGAATCTGCTAATTTGACAAATATAAAATTATTAAGTTGGCAAAGTTTTCAAAATGAATTTTTTGAAAGTTGGTATTCTAAGTATTTCTATAAAACTATGAATATTTCTCACTCTGTTGGTAAAGATTATAATATAGTAGAATGGTTTGATGATTTGAATAAAGATGATAGAAGTAAGTATTATTCTGTTAGGAATATTCTAAATGAATTAAGTCATGTCCAAGGTTTTTTTCCCATGTCATTCTTACTTGAAATGGAAAATTATAAATATGAATTTCCAATACTACCACTTGAAAATAAGTTAGTGAATCTTGATGAATATTATGGTGACTTACCTTTGGATATTTTTAAAGCTTCTGACTATGAGGTTTTTTTGAAAATATTCACAGAATTAGGAAGAAATGCCGTAAAGGAATTTAAAGAATTAGATGAAAAGTATAAATATGATTAAGGTACTGTTCAATTAACATAAAATCTATTTTTACCGCAACGGATATCCTTTTCCAGCCCACCAAGGTTTGATCTCAACCATAAGCCTTCCAGCTTTCATCATTGGGTCTAGATTTGCTAGACTATCTGCCATTTTAAGGGTAGGAACATTATATACTGTCATACCTCTTAAGTCTCCATCATCTCCAAAAGGTCCTGAAATATCTGCATATCCTAATTCATACATACGCCCTAAATGCGCTTGATGTGCTTCTTGTAGTTTGGCAGCTTCTTCTTCCGATTGATCGCGATTAGGACCCTTCTTTAGGAAAGCCATATAATACTGTTGCATGATTACGGTATCTCCAGTGGCATCATCTACATAATCAAAAATTTGAAAACCATCTGCTTTTAATTTTGCTATTTGAGAAGCTACAGAAACCTTTTTCTCAACCATCTCTTTTTCAATAATTACTTCTTCTTTCTCTGGTGTGTTTTGAACACAAGAAATACACATAAATAATAGACAACAAAATGGGATAAGCGATTTCATAATAAAAGATGTTTTGTTAGTTATTTTTTATTCCAAGTATTGAATGGATGCATACTAATATAAGAATTGTAATATTTTTTATCAGCAGTCACTTCTTTTCCAATCCATGTGGGTTTTGTAAAAGATTCGTTTTCATTGGAGAGTTCTATTTCAGCGAGTAGCAATCCCGTACTATCTCCATAAAATTCATCTACTTCCCATGTGTGATGACCTATAGTGACCTCATATCGAGTTTTGTCTATAATTCCAGATAGACATAATTTGAGGAGTGTTTCCGCTTTCGCGAAAGCAATCTCTTCCTCCACCTCCACACGCGTGGTACCTGTTTCATTTGATTTGCCTTTTATGGTCAAAAACCCTTTCTCTCCTTTAATACGAACGCGCACCGTACGTTCAGGATCGGTACTGAGGTATCCTTGTTTGATCCGTGTTTGCGTATGTGCTTCTTTTTTAAAAGCATCTGAAGTAACTAAAAATTTACGTTCGATTTCTAAAGAGTTACTTTCATTCCCGCGAAGGTGAGAATCTTCTATAGTTTCAACCTTATCTTCCTCTATTCTCCATGGCGGATTTTTTCTGTTATCACCCGCATAATATAGTATAAGTTGATTGCCATCTGGGTCTTTTAGTCTGGCTTCTCTCCATAACCATGGTTGATCAGTGGGGAGAAGGTCAAAAATAGTCGTGTCTCCATGGAGATTCAAATTTTGAAACTCTTCAACCTTTTGATCTAGGTTTTCAATTTCAAAATAAACCATCACGCCATCACCAGTTTGTAATGTATCTACTTTATGAATAGAAAATGTACTATCTCCATCTGGGCATTCAAAACGTGCATATTGCGCTGGTACATGTACAATTATTTTTAAGCCTAGTTTTTTATAAAAGGCTACAGATACTTCTACATCTACAGCGGGAATAGTTATTTGATTAAGATTCATATTGATGACTTACTATTTTGATTTGGGCATTGCTAATATTGGCCTCTTTATGGTGATGTATTCCTAGATATGCCATGGCTTTTGCAATTTGTAATGCTTGCGTAGATCTATATTTTTTAAGCGGGCCAATCATAAAAAAGTCGGTAACTTTCATTAAGAATTTAAGGCCTTTTTCCCCTTTTCTATCTTCATCCGGCCGTCCATTAATAAAAGCCGGTTTCATGATATAGGTATTTGGGATTCCTAGTTTTAAAATATCCCGTTCCATCTGGCCTTTGGTGCGTACGTAGAAAAAAGGACTTTTATCTGAGGTGCCAACAGAAGAAATTACCATAAATGCATCGATATTATTTTCTTTTGCTAGTTGAGCTGCTACCATTGGTATCCCATAATCAATCTTATAATATAAATCTCTATCAGGTGTTTTAGCTTTTGTAGTGCCAATACAGCAAAAAATCACATCGCCAGTAAAGTCTTTTTTTGAAGCCTCAAGATGGAGTAAATCACATTGAATCTCTTCGATCTTTGGGTCAGAAAACCCAGTAGGTCTTCGAGTAAAGAGTTTGATTTTTGAATAGTTAGCATCATTGATAAGGAGTTCTGTTAAGAGGCCTCCTGTAAGTCCTGTTGCTCCTAATATGATGGCTGTTTTTGGCATATCTCAAATGTACAATATCTATTGATAACTTCTAGGCTAATCCGTACCTTGCAAATGATGGAAACCTCGCTCCCAATACGCAAAATTATTCATGTAGATATGGACGCATTTTATGCCTCTGTAGCGCAGCTAGATGACCCTAGTTTGCGAGGGAAAGCTATTGCAGTAGGTGGAGGAGGTGATCGAGGTGTGGTAAGTGCGGCAAGTTATGAGGCGCGTAAATTTGGAGTACGCAGTGCAATGAGTGGAGTATTGGCTCGTAAGTTGTGTCCAGAGCTTATTTTTGTGCGCTCTGATTTTGCTAGATATAATGAGGTTTCTAAACAAATACGAGAAATCTTTCATGAGTATACAGACCTTGTAGAACCACTATCTCTAGACGAAGCGTACCTGGATGTAACGGAGAATAAAGTCGGGATGCCTAGTGCTACGGTAATCGCTACTTGGATACGCCAAAAAATCAAAGAGAAAACAGGATTGAATGCTTCAGCAGGAATAAGTATTAATAAATTTGTTGCTAAAGTTGCCAGTGATATTAATAAACCTAATGGTCAAAAAACCATTCCTCCTGAAGAAGTAGTTGCTTTTTTAGAAACACTGGATATTCGAAAGTTTTATGGTATTGGAAAAGTCACTGCTGAAAAGATGTATCAAAAAGGCATTTTTACGGGGCTAGATATGAAAAAGAAGTCTAAGGAATATCTGGAACAGCATTTTGGTAAAAGTGGTGCCTATTATTATGATATTGTAAGAGGCATTCAATACAGTCAGGTAAAACCTAACCG
This sequence comes from Dokdonia pacifica, assembly GCF_900188275.1. GTDB lineage: Bacteria > Bacteroidota > Bacteroidia > Flavobacteriales > Flavobacteriaceae > Dokdonia > Dokdonia pacifica. The sequence continues at coordinate 669,634 of NZ_FZNY01000001.1, read as the reverse complement.
AATTCGTAAATCACTTGCTGCAGAGCGTACATTTTCTGAAAATATTACCTCAGAAGTATTTATGATAGAACGTTTGGATCATATTGCTTCCGAAGTAGAAAAGAGATTATCTAAAAGTAAAGTAGCAGGTAAGACAATCACTCTTAAAATTAAATATTCTGATTTTACTCTTCAGACACGAAGTAGAACACTTGATTATTATATACGCTCTAAAGATATTATTCTAGAAACTGCCAAAGAGTTATTGTATCAGGATAAAATGAAAGACAGTGTTCGGTTATTGGGGATTTCGCTTTCTAATTTGAATACAGAAGATAAGAAAAAAACAAAGACCGAACCTGAAGAAAAGGAAATTGATGTGCAATTACGGTTTGAGTTTTAGAAAAATAATCTTGCTTTATACGCTTTCGCGAAAGCAAAGTTTACGAGATTCACGACTGAAAAGGAGAGCGCAGCGGTAAAGCGTATAAATGTACTGTCGAAGACGTATAAAAAACTCGTATCTTTACCTCGATGTCAAGTAAAAGTTGGACATACTTACCTTTATTACTGAAATTTCTCATTAAGAGAAATCCAGAATAGCCTTTGATTGCCTGATTTTAAGTAACTTTAAAGCAATCTAAATTTTACAGTACCATGCCTTTTTATCATAGACTAGGAGAGATTCCTCCTAAACGTCATACACAGTTCCGTAAACCCAACGGAGAGTTGTACTCAGAACAATTATTTGGAACCATTGGTTTTGATGGAATGAGTACCAATAGTTATCACATGCAACGACCTACACAGGTCAAAGAAATTCGTAAGCAATATTCTGTAGCGCCTAAAATCGCTCTGGAAAATAGTATAAAATCCTATCGTTTTAGAGGGTTTCAAATCGCTCCAGAACAAGATTATTTGGAAAGCCGTAAACCCGTACTTACCAATAGTGATTGTACAATTATTTTAGCTGCACCCAAGCAAAGGACTCAGGACTATTTTTATAAAAATACAGATGCCGATGAGTTAATTTTTATACACAAAGGTTCTGGGAAATTACGAACACACCTAGGAAATTTAGATTTTAAGTATGGAGACTATTTATTAATTCCGCGAGGCGTGATTTATAAAATAGACTTTGACACAGAAGATAATAGGCTTTTTATTGTAGAATCTCGCAGGCCTATCTATACGCCAAAACGTTATCGTAACTGGTTTGGACAATTGTTAGAACACTCTCCATTTTGTGAGCGTGATTTACGTCAGCCATATGAGTTAGAAACTAATGATGAAAAAGGAGATTTCCTAATCAAAGTAAAGAAACAAGATGATGTTTTTGAAATGGTATATGCATCTCATCCTTTTGATGTGGTAGGATATGATGGATATAACTATCCATATGCATTTAGCATTCATGATTTTGAACCTATTACAGGAAGAATTCATCAACCGCCTCCTGTACATCAAACTTTTGAAACCGATGCCTTTGTTGTGTGTAGTTTTGTGCCTCGTAAATATGATTATCATCCAGACAGTATTCCTGCACCCTATAACCATAGTAATATAGATAGTGATGAGGTATTGTACTATGTAGATGGAGATTTTATGAGTCGATCAGATGTAGAAGCTGGTCATATATCACTGCATCCTGCGGGAATTCCTCATGGTCCACACCCAGGTACGGTAGAGAAGAGTATAGGAAAAGAAGGCACCGAAGAATTGGCGGTCATGGTAGATACCTTCAAGCCTTTAAAAGTTTGTGAAGCAGCCATGGGAATTGCGGATGAGGGTTATCACAAATCGTGGTTAGATCACTAAATTAATTGTAAAAAATAAGTATACGCTTTCACGCAAGTGAAGTTCATACTGAGTTAGTCGAAGTACGAAAGCGTATAAAATAAACATACATGTCAGAAAATAAATTACCGGCAGATCCACTAGCATTAGTATTAGGAATCATAGGTATTGTAGTGGGTGTAGGCGGATGTTGTGTTGCCTCTGGAATTACAGCTGTCGTTCCTTTAGTAGTTTCTATAGTTGGAATTGTAACCGCTAATAAGAGTTTAAAAATATATAAAGAAAACCCAGAAAAATATTCAGATGCTACTAGAAGCAATGTTTCGGTGGGGAAAATACTTAATATCATTTCTGTAGTATTTAATGGATTGGTTGTATGTATGCTCATTGTGTTTTTAATATTATTTGGAACACTTTTTTATAATATATATGATGCTATAGATGAAGGAACTCCTTTTGATATAAATGAAACAACCTATGATTATGATGAGGAAGGTTTAGATACCTTATATATTAATAATGATGTTGAGTATGAAATAGAAGAAATAGGAATTATAGAAAAAGATACGTTGATGATAGATTCGACGAATAGTAAAGAAATAAAAGAAATAGAAACCATAGAAAACGAAATAGAATGAGTAAGGATATACAACCCGTAAATTACGGACTGGAAAAAATATTTGAAGGAGCGCAAGATTTCTTACCCTTATTAGGTACAGACTATGTTGAATTTTATGTGGGGAATGCAAAACAAGCAGCCCATTTTTATAAAACAGCTTTTGGATTTCAATCTTTTGCTTATAAAGGCTTAGAGACAGGATCTAGAGATGAAGTGAGTTATGTGCTAAAACAGGATAAGATCAAAATTGTTTTAACAACACCTCTTAATAGTAAGTCGCCTATTAATGATCATATTGTAAAACATGGAGACGGTGTAAAAGTAGTTGCTTTATGGGTAGATGATGCTCGCAAATCATATGAAGAAACAACCAAGAGAGGTGCTAAGTCTTATATGGAACCTACCGTTGAAACCGATGAACATGGTGAAACAGTAAGAGCTGGTATTTATACCTATGGTGAGACAGTACATATGTTTGTAGAGCGTAAGAATTACAAAGGTACTTTCCTGCCAGGATTTAGAGAATGGAAGTCAGACTATAATCCTGCACCTACAGGATTGAAATATATAGATCACATGGTAGGTAATGTGGGATGGGGACAAATGAATACTTGGGTAAAATGGTATGAAGAAGTTATGGGATTTGTAAACTTCTTATCATTTGACGACAAGCAAATTCATACAGAATACTCAGCATTAATGAGTAAAGTAATGAGTAATGGTAATGGGCGTATTAAATTTCCAATTAATGAACCTGCCAAAGCTGCTAAAAAATCACAAATAGAAGAATATCTTGATTTTTATGAAGGAGCTGGTGTACAACACTTAGCGATGGCAACTGATGATATTATTAAAACAGTAGCACAATTAAAAGCGCGTGGTATTGAGTTTTTACCACCGCCACCACAAACCTATTATGATGATATCCCACAGCGATTGGGAGAGCATATGAAGGTAATGAAAGAAGATATTGAAAAACTTCAAGAACTCTCTATTCTTGTAGATGCCGATGAAGATGGATATTTACTTCAGATTTTTACAAAACCATTAGAAGATAGACCAACCTTGTTTTTTGAAATAATTCAGCGTATGGGAGCTAAAGGCTTTGGAGCAGGGAATTTTAAAGCCCTTTTTGAATCTATAGAACGCGAACAAGAACAGAGGGGGACTTTATAATTTTGCGGTCGTACGTCGACTAGCTTATTATAAACTTCACTTACGTGAAAAACGTATACTTTATAAATACTAATAAAGCGGCTACTTGAGAAAGTAGCCGCTTTTGTTTTAGTGAGATAATATGCTTCTATTTATAGATGTCTGAAGCGATGACATAATTATTACTATTTCTAAATCAAATAGTTTTCTGATGTAATTACGATTAGTTATGTGCACTATTATCACAAACAGCAAGTCTGCATGTACGTAAGTGCTCTGCTTCCATTTTGTCTATAGTCGCTCTGTTTTTTAAGATAGCTTGCCCTTCTTCACTTGCCCAATACTCATCATTTTTCTTTTTAGCATACGCATCGTCTGCTTTTGCACCGTTATATAGTATTTCAAGATTTTTTTCATCTTGAGAAGTCATTACGTATGCATCCTGTTTTGCTTTCATTTTCTTTAGATACTCTCTTACCAATTTTTCAGGATCTTTTGCCATTAATTCTTTATACTCTGGACTGCTACCTTCACCACTTGGTCTTTCATTAAGTGCAGCTTCTTTAAGTTGCTTCCAGAATTTTCCTTTCTTTTTCTTTTTTCCTGTTTTTGATGCGCTTCCGTCTAAAATCATGATAGATCGTATTTCACTAAAACTGGTTTGATCTTTAGATATACCATGAAGTAAGAAGACATAATTATCGAATGCAACGTATCCTCTATTGTATCCTGTATGGTGTAGGATTGAAGTGTTTGGAAATCCTACATACTTGATGGCGCTTATACTGATACCATTGTAGTTATTTGTCAATGCAGTTTTGCCATCATCCAAAACTTTAGAAATAGTGATTCCAGAAGGAAGCCCTTGGTATTGGTGTTTTTCAATTTTGTTTTTATAAGTTGTTACCTCTTGTGCTGCTGGTTCTCCTTTGTCATTTTTATACAAATCACCATACACTTGATATCTAGCCTCTGGTCCATGTGCATCTATAGTTTCAAAAAAAGATTGTTGAGCCGTTACTGTTATACTAAATGATAAGAGTATGATTAAAAAATTAATTGTTTTCATTGTACTATGGTTTTGTTTTCTTGAGGCTAAAGTATTTTCTAATGGATAAAAATTAGATGGAGACTTTCTGAGTAACCGTATTTATTTCTAAAGCGTATCTTTTTGATGATATGGTATTTGTTTTTTGTGCGCTTTACCGTTTCACTCTCCCTCTGGTTGTGAACCTGCCTTCAGGCAGGCAGGTCTCGCAAGCTCGATTTCGCGAAAGCGTATAATCAAAAAAGTATCTGAATGTATTTGATTTAAATAAAAAAGACTTACCTCATTATAGGTAAGCCTTCTTTTAAAAAACGTGTCCCCCAACACGTTTTTAATGTATATGTTGGTTATTCTTCTCCAGTTAGAGCATATATTAGTAATAAAGGGATATAACCGCCGTTTCCATCAGAAATCCCCACGGTAACTTCAGCAGAATATAACATGTCTATAACGCTATCAGGATCGGCAAAGGTTACAAAATTATTGAGGTATAACTTGCCGTCAAAAGTGTTGTCTACATACTCTAAAGTAAAATCCTCGGGATCTGCATCGCTTCCGCCGTCTTGCGGGGTAAGAAAGACATTTACTTGTTCTATAAATTCAGTGCTGCTTTCTGGTATTTCTATTGAAAAAGTGAAGCTCTCCTCGTCATTGTTTTGAGTTAAAGAGGCTTGTGTGATTTCTATGATTTCTTCTTCTTCAACATCAAAAACTACATTTGTGCTACCTAGGATTTCATCTAATTCGTTCAGTAGTGTCACTTCGGTTTCATATTGCGTATTGAATACATCTGTATTGACATCTCCATAGATTCCATCAAAATTATAAAGATCTGGGTTGTTTGCATCAGGTTGCAATGCTAGGGTCATTTCTAAAGCAGTACCATCTAGATTTCCTTCTGGTATGACAATACGGTTATTTATTGGGCCAGAACTATTAATTGGTGCTCCGGAAGCAGGCTTTGCTTCGACTTGACCTTTAATACGAATAACACCTGTACTATTTTTAGTAATCACTGTTTGAGTAAATTCATATGGCGCTTGTCTATCTTCTATTGTAAAAGTCACATCTTCTATTCCTATAGGTTCATTTGCCGAGTTGTATGTAGTGACCTGAGTTGTATAGTCCGTACCGTCAGGATTATTGCTTATATAGTCGTATACAAAATCACCATCTATACGATGTATATCGCCGTCAGTAGTACTAATGGCTTCTAGGGTGATAATATCAACTTCTCCTTCAACAATACCAGAAGGAATCATCATTGTAGCATACGCTACATCTTGCGCAATAGGATTCTTTAGCCTCATACGAATACGCGTTGTGCCATTAGGTTTTATAATATGTTTAGGATTGTGAGTAATTCCTTCAAGTAGTGTAACGGCACTTTGTACGGTCCCTTCTGTAATGTTTCCATCAGTGTCTGTAATGGTTATTTGATGTATTACATTTTGTGTGGCTCCTACAGCACTTACAAATGTTGGGTTTTCATAACCAACAGATCTAAACTTAATGGTATTTTCATTTTCTGAAACAGGAAATAATTCCAGTTCAAAAGGTTCAAAGTCTTGTCCTTCTAATGGTATGATAACAGTAGTTAATTTGTCGATATTAGAACCAGTTTCAGCAGTTACTCGTGTTTCTACATACATGGTTTCTCCAAAAACAAATGACGCTGAGTTTCGTATGGTATTTGAATTAGGTGAAAGTGTTACTGGAGTAATAAAATAATCTTCATCAATGGTTTGGCCACTTGCATCTTTTGTAGTGACAGAGATTTGCAACTCATCGCCAGGTACAATATCACTTCCTCCTGTAAGTTCTTCTAACTGTGCTATAGCAGTTCCTGTGAGTCCTATATTCCCATCGGTTTCATCATAGACAGTCATTTCCATTTCTAAAGGTTCTCCTTTAATGAGAATTCTACCGTACAACTCAACACGAGCAAATACGGTAATGCCTTCTGGTTGATCTGTTCGTAAACGTATTGGGATTGATACACTGCTTGGTGATAGGTAAAGACTTTCAATGTGATTTACATCGGTTCCGTCATTATCTTGTGCCGTTACCCAAGTCTCACTTTGATCTCCAACGGGCTCTCCAAGTTCATTATATAAAGTGGCTGTTTGTTGAAAAGGTTTTCCAACTGGAAACAAATGATCGTCGTTAAGCATGGATTGTGTTTTTTGCATTTTACGGATGCTTTTACGTATGCTAGATACTTCCATTTCAAAAGGCTCTGGAAATGGATTTTCTCCGTCTATAGGTGTGTATTGTACCACCGCATTTGTAACAGAGTTTGTTGGATCGTCTACTACAATGACACTTTTGTAATTACGTCTTGGTCTTTGTTTAAGTCTATTACGATTTCCTATAATGACAGCATTGGTTGTTGTGGTACTGTTTGCTGTAATAAGGGTTTCTTCGTGTTCTATGAAATCGTCTTGCTCGCAGCTAAGCATTGTTATAAAAGCAAAGCAAAGGATAGAAAGGAATTTAATGGTCTTCATAATTAAAAGAATGATTTTGGTTTTTCTGACCACGAAAATACTTGGAGAACTTGCCTGGATATTGAAGAAGTTTCTGAATCACCTAATTTACTTCTAAACAACGTTTTTTATGTGATACTACTTTAATGGTTGGGTTGTGTTATACGCTTTCGCGAAAGCGTATTTATAAACAGTCCCGTATGTATCAAAAAAATATGATAGCGTGTACTATGTTTATTAGAGATTTGTCACTAACGTAAGGAACTCTTCTTTTTTATCTCTGGAAATCGAAACGATCTCTTCATTATCCATGATAATGTAACCACCATCGCTTTTAACATATTCTTTAATACACGATAAATTAATGAGATATGAGCGATGCGGTTTATAAAAGAGATGATTATTTTTGAATAGATCTACGTAGTGTTTTAAAGGTTTTGTAATCAATATCGTGCCTTCATCTCGTGTATATACTTTTGTATACATGCCATCTGCTTGTAACATGATAATAGCGTCAAAAGGCATAAATTTGATGCTATTTGCTACAGGGAGTGCAATTTTTTCAAATGATTTTTTGGTAAAACTTTCTTTGAGTGCCTCTAATTTTAGATGAATTTCTGACTTTCCAATTACTTTAATTGCTTTGTTTACAGCTTCTTTAACCTGATTGGGACGTATTGGTTTTAATAAGTAATCTATAGCTGCTAGTTGAAAAGCTTTTATAGCATATTCACTGTATGCAGTTGTAAATATGATTTCAAAATTTAAGATGTCTTTATCAATAAAATTGAGAATCTCTAACCCAGAATGTTTTGGCATTTCGATATCTAAAAAAACAATATTAGGTTCTTCTTTTTTAATAATATCTATACCGTCCAATAGATTAGAAGCTTCATATATTTCCTTTATTTTAGGGCAGTTTTCTGTAATAAGTATGTGTAGAAGGTTACGAGCCCGTTTCTCATCATCTATAACTATTGCTTTCATGTATTACGGTTTTAAAAGAGGTATGTCTAGTGTTACTTTTGTGCCTTGCACATTACCTAATTGATCATATAGATCTATAATTTCTACACCTATTTTTTTATTCTCTTTATAATTTAAGAGTTGCAATCTGTTTTCATTTGCTTGTGTAGCAAATGATTGATGCATGACTCCTTGTTGTTCTTTCATAATCGCTGAAGCTTTCCTACCTATCCCGTTATCTTGTATGGTGCAGGATATAATTTCCTTTTTAGACTGTGTGAAAGAAATTTGAAGTATGCGTTCTCCATCTTTGTGAAGCAATCCGTGTTTTAACGCATTTTCTACATAGGGCTGTATAAGCATGGTAGGGAGTTTTATAGTATCTGGCTGTATGTTTTTATCTACATTTATCTTGTAGGTCAAAGTGTCTTCAAATCGCAATGCTTCGAGGTCAAGGTACATATGTAGACTTTCTATTTCTTCTTGTACTGTAATAAAACCAGCATCGCTATGATCTAGATATGTACGCATAAGATCTGCAAATTTGCCTAAATAATCACTCGCTAGGTTTTTTTCGTTTAGGATAATATATTCTTGTATAGAATTGAGTGCATTAAAAATAAAATGTGGATTCATTTGAGCTTTGAGAGCTTTGAGTTCACTGTTACGATATTGTTTTTCTAAAGCAAGACGTTTTTGTGTTTCGCGTAGTTCCAAGGTAATGAGTTCCGCTTTTTTCTTTGCTTTAAGTCTCCCGTAATAAAGTATAGCAGTCACTAAAAGAAGTAATATCGCAATAAGAGCTCCTATGAAAAATGTACGATTACGATCGACTTCAGCTTTGGCAAGCGCAACTTGAGCTTCGGCGGCATCTTTTTGTGCTGTTATTTTTTCTGTTTCATATTTGGTTTGTAATTCTTCGATTACCTGAACCTTTTCTGTAGAGAAAATAGAGTCATTGATGCGATGGTAATTTTTCAGAGCTTCATTTTCACCCTTGAGATTATGTACTGCAGCATGATAACTTATGTGATTTCGGTAAGCGTTACGAAGGTCTACTTTTCTATCTTGATTCTTGTATATAGTTATGGCTTCCTCATTGCGTTTTAAGGCTTCTGCGTGCTCTCCAATATTTGCATAACTATGGGCAAGGGCAAATTGAGTATTTGCGACAGAGTAAGATTGTTTGTGTACTCTATGGAAAGCAAGTGCTTCTGTAAGCGGAGGGATGGCTTTAGCAAATTCATTGCGCTTATTGTAAAGATTCCCTAACGCTGCAGATGATAGCACTTTGCCTAGAGAGAAGTTTGCTTTCTCGCTTATTTTGTATGCCTCTTGATACATCATTTGTGCCTGATCAAGACTATCTAAAATCTCATATGCTTGTGCTGTATAATAATAAAAACCACCTTTTTGATCACTAGCAGGTTTGTTTTTTATGAGTTGGATATTATTTAAGTGCATTGCTAGTGCCTTTTCTGGTCGACCGTCTCTTGAATATATGCGAGCAAGAAGATTATTATTAAAAGTAAGATTATTTACATCATTTATTTTTTGAAGGATCGTATTTGCTTCAAGAGCTTTTGTTAGGGCGTTTTCTATTTCTCCCTTCATTAGAAAATAAGTCGCCAGTGTATTACGAGAATACCCTGCACCTTTTTTATACCCTAATTCATCAGAAATAGCAATAGCTTCGTTTACTAAAGGGAGCATACTGTCTATGTTTCGTACTTGATGATATTTTGTATAATCAATCAGTAGACTTACGCGAGTGGTATCCCTGTCTTGGTGTTTTTGTAAAGCTTGACCTATACTATCCAAACTTTTTTCTTGTGCAATAGATGTTACAGAGAGAAAAAATATTATAATAGCTAGTTGTTTCATAAACTCAAGAATAGATTTTTGTTAAATTTACAACTCGTATACCTTAGATATAACTTTTTTTTCTGAATGATTGTTTTTCCTTTCTGAATTGCATGAAATTTATTTGAGATTTTCAGTTACTCTAGGTGTTTTTTCAACCCCATTTTGTGTGATGCATCTTTTTACCTAATATATAAAGTAAGCCCATTAATTATTTTAATGCTTATGTAGCTCGGCGTGTATTATTTTAGCTTAGATTTAATTTTAATGGTATAATCGCAGAGGATTCAATAATAACTTTATAAAGTACTTAACACAATATTTGGACAAAAACTTCGTCCTTTATAGGGCGAAGTTTTTTATTATAGTATTTTTGGAATAACTATTGTAAATACTCCTACTAAATAACCAAATCTTACCAAGCATGAGAACATCGGTAAAACATATAAGACAATTGCTTTTAATAGGAGTTTTGCTATTAGTTACTACTATTGGAAAATCCCAAGAGACAGAATCAGCCTATCAAGAAGGAGAGTGGTTTAAGTTTCGAGTACATTATGGATTAATTACTGCGGGATATGCAACCCTTACAGTAGAAGACTCAAAGTATAATGACATTCCTGTATATCACGTAAAAGGTTATGGAGAGACTAGCGGTGTGTCTAGATGGTTCTTTAAGGTAGAAGATTATTACGAGAGCTATATAGATAAAAAAACAGATCTACCTTATCAGTTTATTCGTAAAATCAACGAGGGAGGACATACAAAAGATAAAGTCATTGATTTTGATCAACAAAACCATAAAGCACATGTATTTAATAGAAAACACAATACGCGTGATACGATAGATACAGCTATTGGTGTACAAGATATGGTGTCGGCATTTTATTATTTGCGTAACCATTTGGATACTACAAACCTTAAAGAAGGTGATGAGACTACACTAACTATGTTTTTTGATCAAGAAAATTACCCTTTCAAACTCCGTTTTATTGGAAGAGAAGTTATGAATACAGAGTTTGGTAAAATAAGATGTCTTAAATTTAGACCTTTAGTACAGTCGGGGCGTGTGTTTAAAGAACAAGAAAGTCTTACTGTTTGGGTAAGCGATGATGAAAATAAAGTTCCTATTCGAATTAAAGCCAGTTTAGCTGTAGGATCTCTTAAAGCAGATTTAGAAGCATTTAAAGGACTCAAGCATTCCTTTAGGATTGTAGTAGATAATTAACCAACTCTATGAAGAAAAAAATCGAACCAGATATTGAGCGTATTATAGACGCCCTTGATGATAAGTATGAAAAAATAGATCAAGATCTTGATGATCATCTGGAAGGATTATTACAAAGCAAACCCATTACCTATTGGGATTATATTCATACAGACGCCTTATTAAACCTTCAATTACCCCGCACAAATTTCCCAGATGAGAACGTATTTATTATGTACCATCAGCTCACAGAGATTTTATTTAAAATGGTGCTTTGGGAAATAGAACAAGTGGCGCACCATAAAAACCTTACAGCTACATTTTTTGCCTCACGCTTAAATCGTATAAGTCGTTATTTTGATATACTTACCTCTTCTTTTAGTATTATGAAAGACGGTATGGATCTAGAGCAATACATGAAGTTTAGAAAGACATTAACTCCCGCAAGTGGATTTCAAAGCGCACAGTATAGAAAGATAGAGTTTGCAAGTACAGATTTGATTAATTTAATAGATGCCCGCTTTCGCGAAACCATAGATAGAAACACCCCTTATGAGCATGCTTTAGAACATCTATATTGGCAAGCTGCTGGAAAGAATTACCAAACTGGAAAAAAGAGTTATTTACTATACGCTTTTGAAGAAAAATATAAAAATGAATTTATAGCATTCACAAAAGAATATAATACTATAAATTTGTACGCTAAATTCAAATCCCTCCCAGAAGCAGATCAAAATGATCCTGCCTTGCGAAAAGCAATGCGTCATTATGATTATACAGTAAATGTAACATGGGTAATGTCGCACTACCACACAGCAAATCATTATTTAAATAATGGAAAAGAAGTAGTAGAAGCAACAGGAGGAAGCGAATGGACAAAATATATGCACCCTAAATATCAGCGTAGAATATTCTTTCCAGATGTTTGGACAACCGAAGAATTAGCAAATTGGGGACAAGATGTATAAAGAATAGACACTAAAACCTGTGAATTTAAGAAGAATACTTACGGTACTACTATTAGCTATAAGCATTGTTGCTTGTGGTGATAAAGAACAAAAGCCCGAACCAGCTCCTGAAGTAAAAACTGTTGAAAAACCACCACTTCAAGCCTATGGATATACGCTTGATGACTTTATAGTAGAGCGAGATACTGTAAAATCTGGAGATAGCTTTGGGAAAATACTCTTTGAATCTCATGTAGATTATGGTACGATCCAGCAAATTTCAGATACTATTAAGGAAGTTTTTGATACCCGTAAAATAGACTTAGGAAAGCCATATGTCTTATTAAAATCAAAAGATACTACAGAGACTGCGCAAGTCTTTATTTATGAAAAAAATAAAGAAGATTATGTAGTGATAGATTTTCAAGATGAAATTATTGCAGCAGAAAAATCACATCCAGTTACTATAGTAGAAAGGGAAATTTCTGGTATAATTAATAGTAATCTCTCATCTACATTTGATGAATTAGACACCAATGTTCTAGTAGCCTATAAAATGGCAGATATTTATGCGTGGACGATAGACTTTTTTAAACTTCAAGAAGGAGATCGTTTTAAAGTAGTGTATGAAGAACGATATGTAAATGATAGTATAGCTGCTGGAATAGGAAGAATAAAAGCAAGTGTTTTTGAACATAAAGGAAGACCAGTATATGCCTATCTCTTTGAACATGACTCACTTCCGGGAGGATCTGATTATTTTGATGAAAAAGGAGACAACCTTAGGCGTGCATTTCTGAAAGGACCACTTAAGTTTAATAGAGTCTCTTCAAGATATAATTTAAAAAGACGTATAAAATATTATGGTTATAAAGTGCGTCCTCATAAAGGGACAGATTTTGCAGGATCTATAGGAACACCTATTCTTGCTACTGCAGATGGCACTGTGACAAAATCAGAACGCAGAGGTGGTAATGGAAACTATGTGAAAATACGCCATAATGGAACCTATGAAACCCAATACTTACATATGCAAAAACGTAAAGTACGTGTTGGAGACTTTGTAAGACAAGGTGAAGTAATAGGTACTATTGGAATGACAGGAAATACGGGAGGTCCACACGTATGTTATCGTTTCTGGAAAAATGGACGACAAGTTGATCCATTTAAAGAAGATCTTCCCGCTTCAGAACCATTAGCAGAAGACCTCAAGCCTATATATGATAGTATTATGCAACCTTTAGAAAAGCAACTAGAAGGAATTTCTTTTCCTGAAAGTGATACTAATATAGACACTTCTACTACACTACAAGAACAAGATTTATAAGCTACGGTAAATAACTACCCCATGAAAAATTTTAACCCAACCCAAACAAATGCGTGGAATAAATTACAATCGCATTTTGAAACTATCAAAGACACGCATCTTACGTCGCTCTTTAAAGACACAAATAGAGCAAGTACTTTCACCATACAGTGGCAGGATTTTCTGGTAGATTATAGTAAAAATAGAATCACAGAAGAAACCAAAACACTTCTGCTAGAACTTGCCGAAGAAGTAGGACTTTCAGAAGCTATTACAAGCTATTTTGGAGGAGATTCCATTAATGCTACCGAAGGCCGAGCTGTAATGCACACTGCATTGAGAGATTTTTCAGATGTTGCTTTTCAAAAAGAAGAAGTAGCACAAGTACGCTCTTCTATAAAGACATTCACTAAAAGTATTATAGATGGGGCTCATAAAGGCGCTACTGGAAAAACAATTACCGATGTTGTAAATATTGGAATTGGAGGATCAGACTTAGGCCCAGTGATGATCGTAGAAGCGTTACAATATTATAAAAATCATCTTTCTACACACTTTATCTCAAATGTAGATGGAGATCATGTGATGGAAACTATTAAAGATCTTGATCCAGAGACAACACTCTTTGTGATTGTTTCTAAAACATTTACAACTCAAGAGACATTAAGTAATGCAACTACGGTACGTAAATGGTTTGTAGATCAATTAGGAGAACAAGCTGTAGAAAACCATTTTGTAGCAGTGTCTACAAATTTGGAAGCTGTTCAGAATTTTGGAATTGCTTCACAAAATATTTTCCCAATGTGGAATTGGGTGGGAGGTCGTTTTTCATTATGGAGTTCAGTGGGGCTTTCTATTGCGCTCGCTGTAGGATATGATCATTTTGAACAGCTGCTTAAAGGAGCTCATGAAATGGATATTCACTTTAAAGAGCAACCATTTGAAGAAAACATTCCAGTGATTACAGCATTGTTAAGTGTTTGGTATAACAACTTCTTTGGAGCTGAAAGCGAAGCGGTAATTCCATATACACAGTATTTACATAGATTGCCAGCATATCTGCAACAAGCTATTATGGAAAGTAATGGAAAAAGTGTAGATCGTAACGGAAATAGAGTGACTTATGAAACTGGAAATATTATTTGGGGAGAACCAGGAACCAATTCCCAACACGCATTTTTTCAGTTAATTCACCAAGGAACAAAATTAATCCCTGCTGATTTTATTGGTTTTAAGAAAAGCCTTCATGGCAATACAGACCATCACGATAAATTAATGGCCAATTTCTTTGCGCAAACAGAGGCCTTAATGAATGGGAAAACAGAAGCTCAAGTACTATCAGAATTTGAGGGAAGTACGCTTTCGCGAAAGCGTATAGAACAACTCACACCTTTCAAAGTTTTTGAAGGAAATAAACCTACAACAACGTATCTCATAGATACCCTTTCTCCGAAGACTTTAGGGGCATTAATTGGTATGTATGAACATAAGATTTTTGTGCAAGGAGTCATTTGGAATATCTATAGTTATGACCAATGGGGTGTGGAGTTAGGTAAACAACTTGCAAAACAGATACTTAGTGATTTTCAAGACGTAAATACTTCCAAACATGATGCCTCAACAAAACAATTGATGAATTCTTACAAAAAAGACTAATTGATTAGTGAATCGTTAACTAATATGTGATTTTTAAGAGAATTCAATTAAGTTAGTGATAATGTATCTATTATGTTTATAAAAAGGTCGATAGTGTTAATTAATTAACGTTGTGATAATCTTAACAGATACATGAATTGGTTAATTTTGCGTTGCTTAATTCAATCAATTCATTATGAAGAAAATTACACTTTTATCTGTAATTGCTCTTTTCTTTATGACGGCTATGTCATATGCACAAGGGGTAACTACAAGTTCAATTAACGGTCGAGTATTAGACAATAATGGAGGTCCTTTACCAGGAGCTAACATTGTTGCAACTCACGTTCCAACAGGTTCAGTTTATGGAGCTGTTACAGACTTTGACGGTTTTTACCGTATTACTAACATGAAATCTGGAGGCCCATACAACTTATCTATATCGTATGTAGGTTTTGAAGATTTTACAAATAATGGGTTTGTTCTTTCTTTAGGAGAGTCTAAGCGTATTAGTACTACTATGGCAGAATCTGCCAATGCGCTTGATGAAATTGTCATTACTGCTCAAAACAATGGTGTTTTTAACAGTAATAAGACAGGTTCTGAAACGTCAATATCTCAAAAAGAGATTAACAGCCTTCCTACGGTATCACGATCTGTAGCAGATTTTGCTCGTGTGACTCCATCTGCACAGCTTACAGAAGGAAATGATGGTTTTTCTATCTCTTTAGGAGGGCAGAATAACCGTTACAATGCCGTTTATATTGATGGTGCTGTAAACAACGATGTATTTGGTCTTGCGGGATCAGGAACAAATGGAGGACAAACGGGGGTTAATCCTTTTTCAATAGATGCTATTGAGTCTTTCCAAATTAACTTAGCTCCTTTTGATGTTCGTCAGTCAGGTTTCTCTGGAGGATCTATAAACGCAGTAACTCGTTCTGGATCTAATAAATGGGAAGGTTCTGTATATGGATTATATAGAGATGAGAGCTTAGCTGGAAAAACACCTACAGATCTTGTAAATGAAGGTGATTCTCGTGAAAAATTAGACGAGTTTTCTGCATTACTATATGGTTTCCGTGTAGGAGGTCCTATTATCAAAGACAAATTATTTGTATTTGCAAACTATGAGCGTCAAGAAGAAGAAACGCCACAGCCTTTTACGAGTAGTAACTACCAAGGAGATATAGGTCAAATTGCAGATCCTAATAACCCAGGACAAACAATTTTTGATCAAGCTACTTTTGATAACAATATCAATACATTAACAGGATTCCTTCAGAATCAATATGGATACAATCCAGGTGTATTTAATGCAAACACTAGAACATTAGATAGTGATAAATTCAATTTACGTTTTGACTTAAATGCAGGTCAGAATCATAAATTATATTTACGTTTAGGAGTTGTACAAGCTGAAAACCTTGAAGCACGTAACTCTGGAAATAGAGGAATTGGATTCCTTAACGGATCTGAGTTTTTTGAAACAAACACATATTCTGGAGCTTTTGAGTGGAATGCTACATTAGGACCAAAATATGCAAACAACCTTAAAATAGGATATACAGCTGTACGTGATGATCGTGATCCTGATGGAAATCCATTTCCAACAGTGCAAATTAATGATGGAGCTGGTTCAATTAACTTTGGAGCAGAGCCATTCTCTACAGCAAACTTATTAGACCAAGATATCTTTACGATAAACAATAACTTTGAGATCTTCTCTGGACGTCATACAGTTACATTAGGAACAAACTTAGAGTGGGCTTCTGCTAAGAACTTATTCTTTGCTTTTAACTTTGGTTCTTATGAATTTAATGACTTAACAGATTTCTTAAATAGTGCAGACGCAGTAAACCCTGCGTTACCTATTGAATACCAACATGGATATTCTTTAGTAGGAGATGGTACTGTAGGAGATGAGTCAGCTGGATCTGCAGACTTCTCTACATTCCAAGCTGGATTCTATGTACAAGATGAGGTACAAGTTGCAGACAACTTTAAATTAACAGGAGGTATTCGTGTAGATTTACCTTACTACGAAGATGGTCCTGTAAATGAAGATTTCAATACAAGAACTGTTGGATTATTAGAAGCAGAAGGGAAAGATCTTCAAGGTGCTAGAGTAGGTCAAGGATTGAATGGTCCAGCAATGATTGCTCCTCGTGTTGGATTTAACTGGGATGTATTTGATAATAACACAACACAAGTACGTGGGGGTGTAGGTGTATTTACATCTAGATTACCATTAGTATGGCCTGGAGGAACTTATAATAATAATGGTGTAACTGGAGGATTTACATTTAGAAGTGGATTCTTTGGAGATCCACCACCAGTATTTAATCCAGACGTAAATCAGCAGTTTACAGATGTTGCTCCTGGATCAGGTGGTTTAGGGGGTAATATTGACCTTATTGCTAGAGATTTTAAATTACCACAAGTTGCTAAATATAACATCGCTGTAGATCAGAAGCTTCCTTTCTGGGGTCTTATTGCTTCTGTTGATTTCTCTTATACAGATGTATTACAAGATGTATTTTACGAAAACTTAAACTTGAAAGATGCAGTAGGAAACTACCTAGGTGCAGATAACCGTCCTTTCTATAATAGAGGTGATGAGATAGATGATACATACGGACGTATTATTTTACTTTCTAATACAAGTGAAGGAAATGCAACAAACGCATCATTTACACTTAGAAAGCCATTAGAAAATGGTTTCCAAGGACAGATTTCATATGCATATGGAGAGTCTAATAAAGTTTTTGATGGTACATCATCACAAAACAGTTCTCAGTGGAGAAACCTTCAAACTGTAAATGGTAAAAATGCAAATCCTGGAGCTTCACGTTCTGATTTTGCATTAGGAAGTCGTATTTCTGCAAACGTATCTTATGAGATTGAGTACGGTGGAGATTTCGGAGGTAAGACATTAATCGGTCTTTTCTATGAAGGAGCACAATCTACTCCATATAGTTTTACATACCAAGATGGTGGAGGACGTGATCTTCTTAATGATGATTCTCGTGATAATGCATTAATTTATGTACCTGCAAATGCAAGTGAAATTATATTTGCTCCTATCACAAACGGTGATGGTGATGTAGTTCTTAGTGCTGCGCGTCAGTGGGAATTATTCAACACATTTATCGAAAATGATGATTACTTAAGAACTCGTAGAGGTCAGTACGCAGAGCGTAACGGAGCTAGAGGTCCTTGGAATCATATTGTTGATTTAAGATTATTACAAGACATCTACTTCAAGTCTGGAGATAAGAAGCATACATTACAATTATCTTTTGATATCTTCAACTTTACTAACTTAATCAATAAAGATTGGGGAGTGCGTAAATTTGTAGGAGGAAGTGTAAGTCCACTTAGAACAGTATCTACTTCAGATGCAACACCTGAATTTAACTTCATTACTAGCTTCTTAGATTTTGATGAAGCAGGAAATGTAACAGGAAACGATGTTGAGCAGATAGATGATTTCGGTCTTCAGTCTTCAAGATGGCAAGCACAAGTTGGAATACGTTATATCTTTAACTAATCCATCATAATATATATTTTCGCGAAAGCGAAAATTTCAAAGCCGACACTATAATTAGTGTCGGCTTTTATTTTTAATGATATTAAACAACAGCTTCACGTTTGTAATTGTCTATATTTGAGAAATTTAAAACTCAATTATGAAAAAAACACTAATCCTAGCGCTTGCATTTTTAGCAATGTTAACAGCTTGTACTCAAGATGATCTTACTTTTGAAGAACCTACTTCAAATAGTGAAGCAATTAATTCAGAAATTTCTGA
This sequence comes from Dokdonia pacifica, assembly GCF_900188275.1. Classification (GTDB taxonomy): domain Bacteria; phylum Bacteroidota; class Bacteroidia; order Flavobacteriales; family Flavobacteriaceae; genus Dokdonia; species Dokdonia pacifica. The sequence continues at coordinate 650,809 of NZ_FZNY01000001.1, read as the reverse complement.
AGATCAATCAGGTGAAATTATTACTATTAATAATTTTAAGGGGGAACCTATTGAATTTATTAAAAGATCGGATAATGCATATCAAGTAGATGATATGGTTTTTACTAACGAGCAGTTTCTTCAAATACAAGAAATGTATAGTGGAAATAGATCTGTTGCTATTTCAAATACCTCAAGAAGGTGGCCAGATTTTACGGTTAGATATGCTATTGCTAGTAATTTTAATAACCCGAGTAGAGTATATGCAGCTATTCAGTCTATAGAAAGTCAAATAGACTGTATTAACTTTATAGAGATTAATTGTACTTCACCAGAGTCTGTAAGTTGGAAAGATAGTAATTCTAAGACTCCAGTGATAATAGGTAGTAATCCATGTGAAACACAAGATTACATAAAATTTATTTCGGGCAGTGGAAGTGTGAGTTCGTCTAGTGTAGGACGTATAGGGGGAAAGCAATTTATTCAAATCAGTAATGCTGCAAGCACTGGAACTGTTATACACGAAATTGGTCATGCATTAGGTTTATTTCATGAGCAACAACGTTCAGATCGTAACAATCATTTAATATATAACCCTCAAAATGCCCAAACTGGAAGTGGCGGTAATTTTGTAATTCCAACAAATCAGGTGTCTGTTGGACCTTTTGATTTTAATTCGATTATGTTGTACTCATCTTATACATTTAGTAATGGTAATGGTCCAGTTTTAACAAAATTGGATGGGAGTACATATACAGTACAAAGAAATGCATTTACATCAGGAGATGTGGCAATTCTTGAAGATATACATAATGATCCCACAATACCTATTGCAAATACCTCAAGAACTTTAATAGATTATGAGACATCGCCAGACACACAATATTTTGAACATAGATATTTTGTGCATTTTAATTTAAATCAGAGTCCATATACATTACCTAGTAGTAAAGTAGTACATTATTCTATTACAACAGAAACAAGTAATATAGGTGGGGTTCCTAATAATACTCAAATAAGTGTTCAATATTATACTAAAGCATTATCTCCTGGACAGAGTACATATACACTCCATGATGTAATTACTACAGATAAGATTTTTGATTTTGGACAGCCAAGTGGTTTACAATATGAACGTTGGCTTGATATAGAAGAAAGTTGTAGCGAATATTATATCCAATAATGTAATATTTAACTATCATCTGTAATCCAATAAATTAAAGGTTTTACAAAAAAACAAGATTGAAAATTTCAAAGCCGACACTATAATTAGTGTCGGCTTTTTGGTTTAAAATGCCCTATCTTTGAGTAGTAATTATTTAAACACATACCATTATGTATTCTACGATTCAATTTGTACACTCTATATGGGCTTATTTAGTACTTGCCATATTAGTGATCACTACTATCAACTCATTAGCTAAGTTCTTTGGTAAAAAAGAATATGGTGCAAAAGATATGCGTTTGGCGCTTTTTACATTAATCACGATGCACCTTCAGTTACTAATAGGTTTAGTATTGTTTTTTGTGTCCCCTATTGGGCTGAATGCAATTACAACAAATGGTATGGGAGGATTATCTAGTGCTGCTCGTAAACTAGCAGTAGAACACCCTACATTAATGATTATTGCTATTGTACTGGTAACTATCGGATATTCTAAACATAAAAAACAACGTTTATCAACACCTAAGTTTAAGAAACTAGCTATTTTTTATACACTAGCACTTATTGCAGTACTGGCCATGATTCCTTGGAATCAATGGTTTTAAAAGATAGAAAATATGATATATAGAAAAAGGGAAGATATATTATCTTCCCTTTTTTGTTTTTGGTATACGCTTTTGCAAACCTGCCTGTCGGTAGGTAAGAGCTTAAAGCACCCTACTTATTTTGTAGCGACTTCTTTAATTAAAATGATATATACTGGGAAATGATCACTATATCCTCCTGTATATCCACCATTGGCAAAACTACGATATGGATACCCTTTATAACGTCCTTTAGGATTGCTTAAGTAGTTTTTGTTATAAATACCTGCTTTAAAATATCTGTAAGAGCTATAATCTTTGCGAAGTAGTGGTTCTGTAACTAAAATTTGATCAAAAAGATTCCATCCATCTCTATATGCTAAAGTGCCTATTCCTTTTTTGAACATAGGTTCCATTGGGTTGTAGATCATTTTATCTTTTACCTTGTCTTTATTTCCTTGTGCTTTTAATACCTTTTTGACACTTGGACTTGTTGGGTCATCATTAAGATCTCCCATGGTAATGATCTTTGCATAAGGGTCATTGCTTTGTAGACTATCAATAAGTTTTTTATTGAGTGCTGCCGCTGCCATACGTTTTTTACGACTACGTGCTTCTCCTCCAGAACGTGATGGCCAGTGGTTTACAATAATATGAATCATATCACCATCTAATAAACCAGAGACTAATAATTGATCTCTTGTAAATCTACGTTTTGTAGGGTCTTCATTGTCATAAATAATAAGCTCGTGCTTACTGATATCTGTAGGAGTAAATAATGCTTTTTGATACATGAGAGCTACATCAATCCCTCTTCTATCTGGAGAGTCAAAATGTGCAATTCCATAATCTTTATCTAATAACTGTGGGTCATTTGCAAGGTCTTCAACTGTTTTTCTGTTTTCAACTTCTGCTAGTCCAATAAGGGCAGGAGCATTTTTAGTAACGTCTAGTCCTATTTCTGAAATAACCTTTGCCATCTTCTGCACTTTGTCTGCATAAATGGCTTCTGTCCAATGGTCTTTTCCGTCGGGTGTACGGTCATCATCAAATGTAACGGGGTCATTTTCTGTATCAAACAGATTTTCAACATTGTAGAATGCAATAGTGTGGGGCTTGTATGTTTTTTGATCTTGTGCTTTCGCGAAAGCGAACGATGCTATGAAAACAATAAATAGATACTTTTTTAAGTACATTGTAATGTGTGTATTAATTTTCTGTAAAGAGATAAACATATCTCGTGCCAAAGGTAATCATTCCCTCGAAAATGAGTACTTTTGCGCCGCAAATGTAATGGTTTCTTAACGTAAGAGGCCTGATGTTAACTAAACTAATTTATGAAGTACATTATTTTTAAACTTTTACTAGTTTTTGCGATGCTACCAGTCATTGCTCAAACATCTGTAAAAGGAACAGTAATTGACAGAATTACTACAGAAAACATAGCAGGGGCTACTGTTTTTATTGAAGGTACGAGTCAAACAATGCAGACAGATGAAAATGGAGCATTTGTTTTAACACAAGTACCAGTTGGAGATCAAATTCTTTCGATCTCAAAGCCGGGATTCGTTACTAGACGTTTTCCAGTGGTTATTAATGAAGGGCAAACACTAGATTTAGGAGAAGTAACTCTTGAAGTAGATGTTAAAAATGAAGAAGAGTTAAATGGACTTATCTCATTATCTGATAATGATCTGAATGGAGAAGATGATGATATAGGAGGTTTGAATGTATCTGGATTACTCTCTGCAGGACGTGATACCTATTTAAGCGCAGCAGCTTTTGATTGGAGTGCTACTTTTTTCAGACCTAGAGGACTTGATAATGCCAATGGTAAATTACTTATCAATGGTGTTGAAATGAACAAGCAGTTTAATGGTCGTCCACAATGGGGTAATTGGGGAGGTCTTAATGATGCACAACGTAATCGTGAGTTTACACAAGGGCTTTCTGCAAATGAATATTCTTTTGGAGGATTGGCAGGAACTACTAATATTGATATGAGAGCTTCTCAATATCGTAAAGGAGGTCGTATTTCTTATGCAGCGGCAAATCGCTCATATACAGGAAGAGTGATGGCGAGTTATAGTTCTGGATTACAGGCAGACGGCTGGGCATATACGGTACTTGCTTCAAGACGATTTGGAAATGAAGGTTACATAGATGGGACGTTGTATGATGCAAATTCATTTTTTGCTTCGGTAGAAAAGAAATTTAATGATCAGCATAGTCTTAACTTTACTTCTATCTACACACCTAATAGAAGAGGACGTAGTACAGCACTTACACAAGAGATTTTTAATCTTAAAGGAAGACAGTACAATCCTTTTTGGGGATATCAGAATGGTCAAATACGTAACACACGTATCAGAGAAATAGAAGAGCCTATTTTAATGTTAAACCATACATGGAATGTTTCTGATAAAACAACTATAAATACCAACCTTGGATACCAAACAGGTACGATCAAGAATAGTAGAATTGATAATAACGGAACAACACTTGTTGAGTCTAATGGGCAGCAATTTTTTGCAGGAGGAGCTCGTAACCCTTCACCAGATTATTACCAATTGCTACCAAGTTTCTTTTTACAAGATGCAAACCCTTCGCCTAGTGATTTCCAAAATGCATTTTTGGCACAGCAAGATTTTGTAAATGATGGACAGTTTGATTGGAACTTCTTATATGAAAGCAATGCTACGTTAAGAGAGCAAGGAAGAAATGCATTATATGTAGTTCAAAATGATGTTATAGAAGACAATCAATTAAGTGCAAACATTATTATAAATAGCGCACTTACTGATAATATTACACTTAACGGAAACGTAAGTTACCGTAATCTGAGTAGTGAAAACTACGCAGAGGTGGAAGATTTATTAGGTGCTACGGGATATTTAGATATTGATAACTTTACCGAAGCAGAGTCTGGAGATTCTTCAGGAATTATTTCTACTGCTAGTGCACAAAGTGATGTGCGTAATCCTAACCGAATTGTAGGAGAAGGTGATCGTTACAAATATAATTATGAAATAAATGCCGATGTTGTATCTGGTTTCGCGCAAGCGCAATTTAAATATAACAAAGTAGATTTTTATGTAGGAGGAACAGTTACACAAACAACCTACCAACGTAATGGTTTATTTGAAAATGGAAACTTCCAGAACGTAGAAGGTTCTGTAGGCTCTTTTGGAAATAGTGAAAAATTAGACTTTACTACAGGAGGACTAAAAGGAGGATTTACGTATAAAATTACAGGGCGTCACGTCATAGATGTAAATGGAGGGTATTATACAAATGCGCCTACAATACGTAACTCTTTTGTAAATGCACGTCAAAATAATGAAGTGGTAGAAGGATTAGAGAGTGAGCAAATACAATCTGTAGATGTAAGCTATATCTTTAGATCACCTCTTGTAAAAGGAAGGCTTACGGGATACTATACAGGATTTGAAAATGGAACAGATATCGGATTCTATTTTACAGAAGATCTTGGAGGTTTAGGTGATGATGGCGATGCTTTTGTACAGGAAGTTCTTACTAATGTAGGAAGACGTAATATGGGAATAGAGCTTGGTCTTGAAGCTCAAGTATTACCAACACTTAAATTAAAAGCAGCAGCAAGTATAGGACAGTATACATTTACTAATAACCCTAATTTATACTTACGTAGTGATGACTTTGATGGCGCATTACGTTTTGGAGATGGGACAACAAACCTAGAAGATTTGCATGTAGCTGGAGGGCCTGAAAGAGCATTCCAACTTGGATTCGAATACAGAGATCCAGATTTCTGGAATATAGGAGTGACTACTAATTATTTTTCTAATGCTTATATTGATGTAAGTAATCTAGCACGTTCTGCAAATTTTGTAACAGATGGCGATGGATTACCAATTAATGATTTTGACTCAAACGTTGCTAGAGGATTATTAAAACAACAACAGTTTGATGATTACTTTTTAGTAAATATTGTAGGAGGAAAGTCATGGAGAGTAAATGATTACTTCTTAGGGTTTTTTGCAACTATTAATAATGTATTAGACCAAGAGTATGTAACTGGAGGTTTCGAGCAATCACGTAATGCAACTTTTAGAAATGTACGTGATGATCAAGCAAGAGAAAATGGACCTGTATTTGGACCAAGATTCTTTTTTGGAAATGGAACTACATACTACGTAAACTTTTACGTTCGCTTTTAATTAAAATATCAAGAAATTATAGAATTATACACGATTATGAAAACAATTAAAATAACACAAATATTCACAATGCTAGTAGCAGTAGCTTTACTAGTGGCTTGTGTACAAGATGATGACTTCTCTGTGCCAGAATTAGATAATGAGGTGACAGGAATTGATGGGCAACTCGTAGCTTTAAGTAGTATCGCAGGTTTAGTGGCTCAAGAAGGAGGGCCTATTACTTTTGAAACACCAGGACAATATGTAGAAGGATATGTGATTTCTAGTGATGAAGCTGGAAACTTTTTTGAAGAGTTTATCATTCAAGATAGCCCAGAAAATCCTACAACAGCGATTAGAGTTCTTATAGATGTAAATCCATTATTTACAACATATGAGTTTGGAAGAAAAGTATTTATTAGATTAGATAGATTAACCGCTGGAGAATCAAATGGAGTACTTACGATGTCTCTTTTAGGTGTTAATAATGAAGCTGTAAAAATCCCAGCTACACTTCAAGATGAAATTATTGTAAGAAGTTCTGAAGTAGCAGAAATCGTTCCTGTAGAAGTTTCTATTAGTGATTTTAGTGAAGATTTAGAAAACATATATATCCGTCTTGTTGATATGCAATTTATCAAAGAAGAAGTAGTAGATCAGTCACTTACATATGCTGCAGAAGAGTTAGATCAATTTGATGGAGAGCGTACATTGTTTAGCTGTGCTACAGGTCAAACAGCTATTTTCAGTACAAGTACATTTGCAGATTTTAAAGCATTGTCTCTGCCAGCAGGAAGAGGAACAATAGATGGTATTTTAACAAGAAACTTTTTTGGAGATACTTTTAATGTAGTTGTAAATGATCCTTCTAGTATTGATTTTAGTCAAGAAGATCGTTGTGATCCGGTAGAGATTGATTGTGGTGTGGCTTCTAGTGCAGGTGCAACCGTATTATTTGAAGATTTCTTCGAGACTCAAAGCACAAACCAGCCTATTTCTGGAAATGGATGGACAAATTTCCAGCAGGAAGGAACAGAAACTTGGGAAGCTTTTTCTAGTACAGGTCAAAATGCTTCTTTAGGTATTTCTGCTAGAGTTGGATCTTTCATGTCTGGTGATGCTTCTACTATTGCTTGGTTAGTGACGCCTCAGCTTGATTTAGATGCTCAGGATGGAGAAACGCTTCAATTTATGACATCTAATAGCTTCTCTGACGGAAGTACGTTAGAACTGCTCTTTTCAAGTGACTGGGATGGCGTACCAGAAAACATTCCTTCAGCTACTTGGGATGCAATTCCTGCAGGTATCATTGTAGACGATGCAGATTTCTTCGGAGATTGGATTGATTCTGGAATTGTAGATCTTTCTTGTATTGAAGGAAGCGGTTATATCGCTTTTAGATACATAGGAAGCGGGACTGGAGATTTTGATGGTACTTATGAGCTTGATGAGATTCAAATCAATGCGCAGTAAGTAGATAGTATACTAAAATTCAAAATCCCGATACGTGAGTATCGGGATTTTTTTGTTGCTTATTTTAAGAAGAGTAGAGCTTTTTTTATACGCTTTCGCGAAAGCGTATGTAGTATGCTTAAAACCTTAATGAATATTATTGTATTTATGTTTCTTTAGAAATAGCAGCGGTATAAAAGATTAATTGCTTCTGTTTATATGGATGATTTTAGGGTTATTCCCATCTTTATCTCGTTTTGAGCGACCAAATAATCCAATGACTACATCATTAGGTAAATCGGTATCTAATTCGTCAGGATGAACATAGGTGTACATTCCATATCCATGTCCAGATACCACCCAACCTTTAGTTTTATTAAGTGATATCACATTAAAATCTCCTGCGGGTCCTCCTGCACTAACAGGTCCAAATTCTTTTATCAACTTTAGAGCTTCGGCTTCTATGTTTTCTGCGCTATTGGTTTCGTCAAAAATAATATAAGTTCCGTTTTCAAATAACACCCAGTCTTCAAATGTAGGATTTATCGCTAACTTAACATTGTCAAGTAATGATATAGATGTATTGTCAGGACTTTCCATTTTAAGAGTATTTTCAGTTTGTTCTATATCCTTTTTACAGCCAATGCTAATAAGGCAGGCTACTAGTATTAGATTAATGGTTCTGAATGTCATTTTTTTTAAATAAATATATAGTTGCTTTTTTTTATAGAGCACTATTAAATATACACATATATAAAAAGGCTTCCTACAAGTAGAAAGCCTTTTTAATTGAGTGAGTGTTTAAACTATGATTTGTTATTTTACGATCTTAAAGACACAACGTCTATTAAGTTGGTGATCATCTTTTGAGCAAGCAGATTCTTCACAAGACACTGCTAATTCGCTTTCTCCTTTTCCGATTCCAGAAATACGATTTGCATCTATTCCTTTGCTTACTACATAGTCACGCATAGATTCAGCTCTTTTCTGAGAAAGTGTTTGGTTATATGATTCTGGTCCACGAACGTCTGTATGACTTTCTGCAGAGATTACAAGCTCTGGATACTTATTCATAGTAGCAACAAGACGATCTAGTTCTGCTGCGGCATCAGGACGTATATTCCACTTATCAAAATCAAAGTAAATTGGATTTAATACCACTTCATCAGGAGTGATTGTTGGTTCTTTTTGAAGTGTAATCACAAGATTTACTGAATTTTTAGCGACATTAATTGATCTTTCAGCAGGTAAGTACCCATCTGCAGATGCCATTACTTTATAATCTCTTTTACACTTAGAACTAAATAAATATTTTCCAGTAGTGGTTGCTGTGTCAGAATCTGTAGTGCCTTCCGTTACATTCATAATTTCTACTAAGGCTTTAGAGATTCCGTTACCATCTGTATCTTCTACTGTGATTGTTACATCTACATCACATGGAGGTAACTTCCCTAATAGGTAGATATCATCTCCACCTTTTCCACCTTTTCTGTTTGAAGAAACATAACCAGTTCCTTTTTCTGGATCTATGTTTGCACCAAAGTCATCATTTCCACTATTTACACCAGGACCTAGGTTTTCAGGTGTAGCAAATGAATTTCCATTTTTCTCAGCAAGAAATACATCAAGACCTCCAAGACCTAAATGACCATTACTTGCAAAGTATAAGGATCCATTTGCATCTATAAAAGGAAATGCTTCTGTAGCAATAGTATTAATACCACTTCCTAAGTTTTTAGGTTCACCATATGTGTTGTCAGCTTTAATCTCTACAGAATAAAGATCAGATCCTCCTTGTCCTCCAGGCTTGTCACTAGAGAAGTATAACGTTTTTCCATCTGGACTAATTGCTGGATGTCCTGTTGAATAATTATCATCATTAAAAGGTACAGGCTCAATATTTACCCATTCTCCAGCTACTTTTTCTGCAGTATAAAGATTAATTTGGTTTACACCTTCTTCATCTTTTTCTAAATCACCTTCAAAATAATTATTACGATCAAAGAACATTCGGTTTCCATCTGGAGTAATTACTACAGTGCCTTCGTGATATTTTGAATTTACATCACCATTTAATAATTCAACATTACTCATTTTAGATCCATCAGTTGTAGCAGAATAGATATCTAAGAATGGCTCGCCATTTAAATTATGATTTTTACGATCTGTATTTCTAGAAGAAGAGAAATAAATTTTATTTCCTTGCGTAAATGATCCAAAGTCAGAGTATTTTGTGTTGATAGTACCTGCATTTGTAATCGTATATAATGGATCACGATCTTCTAGTTCTTCTAGGTAATCTTGATTGCTTAGATAGATAGCAGCCCTAGGATCATTTGGATTTGCTTTTACAAAGCGTTTCATCCATTTTTTGTAGTCACCAGACTTTCCATTTGCCTTTAATATTTCTGCATATGCAAATAAGGTTTCAGGATTTGCTTTTTTGTTCTTAACAACACGCTTATAAAAAGATTCTGCTTTTTTAGTGTCGTTAAGAATTGTATAGGTACGTGCTAATTGCGTGTAGACATACTCATCGGCTTTTCCTTTTTCAATAAGACTGGTATATTCTTCGATAGCTTCAGTGTATGCTAATCTATCAAATAATTGATCTGCCTTTTTTGTGTCTTTGCTTTGTGCATTTGCAAAATTAATACTCGTAACAACAAGTAATATGTATATGTAAAACTTCTTCATCTTGTACTGTATTTTATTTTAGAAGTATCTTGGTGAGCGTAATGCACGCTTATTAAAGATGATATTATAGGTTAGTATTATTTCATGTGATGATGGGGCTACATTATTTATTTCTGAAACAACAGCATCATACGCATATCCTATTCTTAAATCTGGAGTGGCTTGAAAACCTACAATACCACTAAAAGAATCGTCTAATCTATAAGACACCCCTAATTCGAATTTTTCTAGGAATAATGCATTAAAATTCACATCAAATGAAGTAGGAGCATCAAAAGCAGATTTTACTAAAACAGATGGTTTTAGTTTTATATTTTCTGTTGCTTGGAAAACATAACCTGATGTTACAAAATAGTGGCTAGTTTCTGATCCAAACTGTAATCCGTTTTCATCTAAATGCAGTGAGCTTAATATATTAGGGACAGAAGCTCCAAAGTAGAAATTGTCACTATATAAGAATACGCCAGCTCCTATATTTGGAGTTGTTTGACTTACATTTTGAGAAAAGAAAGGATCCCCTGGATCTTGCAATTCAAGATCGGCTAATCCAATATCGTGAAAAGTAGCTCCAGCTTTTAATCCAAAGGCTAATTGATAATTGTTACTTACAGGGATTGTATATGAGAAATCTACATACGCATTGGTCTCCTTAACAGGTCCTAGTTCATCTCTAATAATTGAGATTCCTAATCCTGTTCTTTCACCTACTGGTGCATGAGCATTGAAGGTAAATGTCTCAGGAGCTCCATCAAGAGCAGACCATTGATTTCTATACAATAAACCCAGAGCAAGGCCTTCTTGCAAACCAGCATATGCAGGGTTAACTACATTTTGGTTATACATATATTGTGTATACTGCGGATCTTGCTGTGCTGTTGCAAAATCAACACATAAAATGCTTGTAATAAGGGTTAATAAAAATAGTTTTTTCATTTTTAAAAATTTATTTATTGCATAAATGATGCGTTATGCGCGATAATAAATATTATCTATTAGTCTATTTGCTGTCCTGTATTATTCTCCTCTGTTAATGTAAATCCATCCTGTAGCTTGTCTTCCATATACAGAATCTTCAGTTTCAAGATTTAATACATAGAAGTAAGTACCTGTTGGAAGATCATTTCCATTATCTGTTTGACCTCTCCATTGGTTTACATAATCAGTTTGTTCGTATACTAATGTACCTAGTCTATTATAAATCTGAAGAACATCTATTCCAGATCTAGCAGCTAGAAACTCTAAGTCTAATGTGTCATTAAATCCAGGAGTGTCATCTGGAGATATTCCTTCAGAAATTACACAGTTCCCTACATCAAATAATGATACTTCAACAGTGTCTGAACTTGTACATCCTAATGCAGATGTAATCACTACGCTATACTCTTGAGTACCTACAGCAGTTTCAGGAACCACAAAATCTAATGTGCTCGAAGTTTCGCCAGTAATAAGATCTCCATTTAAGAACCACTCATACGTTACATTAGGATCTTCACTTACAGCAGTAAGCGTATTTGGAAATTCTCTACAAGTTGTGAAATCTTCTCCTAAAGATATTCCTATTGGAGATTCTACTGTAATTACGATGTCATCAGTAACTGAACATCCTCCTATAGTTGTAATTGTAAGAGAAACAGTTCCAGAACTACTTACAGTAATACTATCTGTTGTTTCACCAGTACTCCAATCATATGTGATATCAGCTATATTACCTGTTAATGTTGGAACAATAGTAAATGATCCATCATTACAGATTATTTGATCACCACCTAAATCTAATGTAGGAGGGATTGAAATAAGATCAAAGTCTACAACACTAAAACAAGAATCATCTGTAAGACGTTCTACACGAACATAGATTGTTTCTGGTGTGGTAGTGTTGGTATATGCTGATGGATTTGCAATTTCATTAACACCGCCTTCTGAATCTAGTTGTGTAGTATGGAATGTGATCTGGAAATCAGTAGGATCTAATCCATTAAGGATAGTGCTTATTTGAGATGTTAAATCTATAGCTCCTACAGTAATATCACATACATTGATATCTGCTGGTGTTTCTATTTCTGGTTCTTCTCCACTAAATGAAAGTGAAATGTCATCAATAGCTAGATCATTACCACAACCACCTATTGAGTTGTTTACTAATACAATTTGTACAGATGTATTTGCTCCAGAGTTAAAACCAATTATAAATTGTTGCCAATTTGGATCTGCTTCATTAGGAATGTCTCCAGTTTCAATTTCAGCAAGTGTAGCTCCAGCTGAATCTTCAACTCTGAATGTTACATTTGCAGGAATACCATCATTTGGACAAATACCAGTGTCAGTATCATATACTGTTGTGATAAATGAACTGAATGTATAATCAGTATCTGTTAAAAGACCATCTACAGTTCTTCTATAAAATTCATCTGTGTTAAAGTCTGCATTTACAAATAGTGCACGTCCATTAATATCACCTGGAGTATTATCTTCAAGATTATCATGCCATCCAGTATTTAAGTCTGCAGATGTATTGATAATAGCATATTCACCATCATTTACTTGACCAGGGCCAGGGTTGAAAGTGTATTCTGTAAATGGTGTTGACACACGTTCTGTACCTGTTCCAAAATCTTCTAAGAAATCTATAACAAGACAGTCAGCTTCAATTGTACATGGACTTGTTAAGAATGTAATAGTTACTTCATCCATCATCACACAGCCATCTACCATTACTTCTACAGTATATATATCTGTAGTTGTTACGGTAATAGTTTCTGTTGTTTCACCTGTACTCCATAAGAAAGTAGGATTGTTAACATCTCCTGTTAATGTAGGTACAATCTCGAAAGAGTTTACATCACAGAATACTTCATCACCTCCTAAATCAACATTATAGTCTACCACATTTGCAGTGACAGTAACATCGTCAGAAATTGTAGTTGTAGAACCATCAGGATTTGTAATCGTTAAGGTAGCAGTATATGTTGTGGTTTCTGTAGGACATACATTAAAGATTAAGTCATTACTTATAACATTTCCATCTTCATCTAGCCAAGCAAACTCAGCATCGTCACTTACTTCTCCATCTGGAATGAATCTCCAACTTTCATCAATACCTTCCCAGTCATCTGTATTTCTTCCAGGAGGCACTGCAAATTCAGTATTGTCGTTACCTATAATTCCTAGAGTTGCTAAACCATCATTCCAAGTTGCACACACAGGCTTATTGATAATATTAACTTCTATAACATTTAGAGATTCATAAAGAACAATTTGTTGTGAAGTTAATAAGTCGTTACAGCTAAACTGAGCAACCATATCAAAGTTCAATACAAACGTTCTATAAGGAGCATCACCACTTACAAAGAAGTTTATAGCATCAGGATCATTATTTACACCCGGATCGATATCGTGAAAAGCACCATAAATTGTATTAAAAGGGAATGTAGCTTGATCATTATTAGGAATTGTCTGTCCTGGATCGATATTCCAATCATTAAATCCACCAGCTAAAGAAGTGTCAAATGAAATTTGTCCATTTGCTCCTATAACAAGGCTTGTATAATCATTCTGATAATAATTAAATGTAAAAGGTATGTCTATAACACCACTCCATGTATCATCCATTGTCAGGTTGGTAGGATCTCCACTAGTTGGAGGGTTAGGACATTCTATTTGTTCTATTCTGTATGAAGATGTATCTGTAAGAGGTAATGTGATAATAGATGCATCTAAATCTACACATGGATTGTCACAGTCTACTTCTAAGTCTGGCCCAGCATCAATAGTTGTACAATCAGATGGCTCTGGTTCTGTACATGGTGATCCATCAGGGTTAGCAAGTGTGACCGTAATAGTATCTGTATCTGAACAAATTCCAAATGTTACAGTAACATCATACGTTCCTTCTTCTGTTATCGTAAGCATAGGTGACGTTTCTCCAGCAATAACAGTTCCGTCAAGAGACCATTCATAAGTAGCTTCTGCGGGGTCTACGTTAGTTGGAGTAGCATCCAGAGTAACTGTTTCTTCAAAACAAGTATTAAAATCATCACCTAACTCAAAAAGAAGAGTAAGAGCATTTACTGTTACAAAATCTGTAACGACACAAGGTCCGGAAGTAACAGTTACTTCATAAACTCCTTCTTGTGTGATATCTAGAGTTGGGTTTGTTTCTCCAGCAATTACAACGCCATCTAATGTCCATGAATATGTTGCATCTGCAGGATCTATATTTGATGGAGTAGCATCGAGTGTTGTTGGATTTTCTAAACAGCTATTTATAGTATCTCCTAATTCAATAATAGGTGCTGTTTCAAAACTTACGTTAATTGTATCAGAAAAAGAACAACCTGAATTAAAAGTAACTGTTACAGCATACTCTCCAGCTTCTGTTACATCTAGTGTAGGGTTAAGCTCATCAATAAGAATTGCACTATTGAAAAACCAAGCATACGAAGCAATTCCATCTGCAAAACCAGTATCTAAAGTAACTGTGTCGCCTTCACAACCAACGATATCATCGCCTAGTTCTACATCATCTGATGTGATAAACTCAACAACAACCTCATCTTCAATTACACAATCAGTATTACTAAGTGCTACAACAACGCTATATACTCCTGGTAACGTAACATCTAATGTTGGGTTTGTTTCTCCAACAATCTCTACACCATCCATAAACCACATATATGATACAGCATCAGGATCTTCTGCATTCAGTGTAATTGTATCACCTTCACATGCAGCATTTCCATTTGCAACTAAAATATCATCTCCTAAATCTGTTGCTCCAATATTAAAACTACCAGCTTCTAAGAATACTCCAATATCAAAAGCACTATCTCCTTGATCTGCTACTACTAATTTTATAGTATATGGATTTCCAGGAGTTACATCTGCCATTGCAGTAAGTGGAACTGTTTGCCCATTAAAGTTTGTGGCAGCAGCATTTTCATCATTAAAAGGTAAGAAATTGTATCTATCAAAAAATTCTTCATTTACTGCGGCACACTGTCCAGGTACTTCTGGGCGTATGTTTGTTACTTCAATTGGTATGGTAGTACCAGGTATAACAGCAAGATTTTGAACATCTCCAGTGGTTACATCTGTAAGAATAAAAGCAAAAGCATCAGAGAATGTACATTCGAAGTTTTGATCATACTCTTCAGAAGCCATAATAAAGTCAAAACTGATCTGCTCAATAAATGGTGTAAAGTTAAACTCTATAAATGATGCATTGTTAGTGTTTATAGCAGTTGTATTTGCTTCTAAGTCTGCATCTCCTGGCCACCCACCATTACTCTGTGTAGTTAAATTTGGTCCTGGTGCTTGTTGTACATCTCCAGACATTAAAAGAATTCCTTCTTCAAAAGGGAAATCTGATCCGTTTGCAGAAAAGAAGGAAATACCATTTACATCTCCAAAATCAACTCCAGTAGAAGATTCGATGTTTGAAACCTCAGCACAAGATGAGTTAATTAATACATCTTCTACTAATTCTTGAGCAGTTATAGACTCATCTATGGTGATTTGTCCATAACCAAGAACAGAAAAAAGGCTTGCGAATAAAAACGAAAATAATTGTTTTCTCATTTGATAGAAAATTAGTTGTTGTATTCGATACTATTGATATAGTTCGACGGGTATCTTTTTTTGATTAGTAGGATTTATTTTTTCTAAAAACAAAAGCAACTATAAAAAAGAAGATATTTTGTCTTTTAATGTTACTAAGGTTAAACAAAAAAAGAAGGTTACAAAACGTTAACTTTTTTTTTAGATATAAAGCACAAAATCATCGACGACTAACAATTGTTATCTTCTTTATTTATGATTTCGAAAGTCGTAATTGTGTTAAAAAGCATCTTTTAAGGTTCTTAGTAGTAAAGTAATTCTGGAAAATAGTCAGTTTCAGTATAGATTTTGACTTGCGAATGCTTTTTTAAAATTATGATGGATCTCATGAGAGAAGGCTATAACACTCGATTAAATTGAGTGTTTTTTTATTTGTATATTACAGGTTACTAATCAATTAAATCAAAATTTATGAAATTTAAATTACTATTTTTAGTACTCTGCGTACTTCCTTTTTTGTCTTATGGACAAATAGAGGATAAGGAAAAGCCTTTTTTTCAAGGGAAGATCTCTTCTGTAGAGTATGTTAGTTCTTTGTTATCTAGGCCTAATGACCTTGTAGCACCAGATAATTCTGTAAAAGAAGCGAAAGACAAGAGATCTTTAGCTCCTCAAATTGTTCAAGGGAAAGACCCTCAAGTTGAGAATGATTATTTTGTAAGAAATAGGCATGAAATGGAGCAAAGTGTTCGCATGGCTCCTGCAAGTGTTGTTTTTGATGCATATGCTTCGGGATCACAACCTACAGATCCCTCGCTGGCCGTGGGTCCTAATCATGTAATGGTTGTATTTAATACAGGATTTGCTATTTATGATAAATCTGGGAATCAATTATTGGGGCAAACAGCTCCAAATCCTGCTATTTTTCCTTCTGGAGGTTGTTGTGATCTTACAGTATCTTATGATAATGCTGCAGATAGATGGGTGCTTTCATTCTTAGGATCAGGAGCTCAAGTAGCAGTCTCTGATGGGCCAAACCCTCTTACAGCAAACTGGTTTGTTTATACAATTGCTGGAATACAAGATTATCAAAAATTATCTGTTTGGAGTGATGGATATTATATTACTGAAAATACAGGTAGTTCAAATAGACTATGGGCATTAGAAAGAGATGCTATGTTAGTAGGAGATCCAAATGCTCAAATTTTAGGATTTAATCTTCCAGGAATAGTAACAAGTGGATTTTTTAGCCCACAAGCATTAAATGTGACAGATAGCAATTTACCTGCTCCTGGAGGAGCAACCATTGTATACCTCCAAGACGATGCTTGGAATGGTGTATCTGTAGATCACATCAAAGTTTGGACTGCTGATGTGAATTGGTCTAACCCGTCAAGTTCAACAGTGTCCAATCCAACACAAATTAATACAACTCCTTTTATAAGTGTATTTGATAATGGAAGTTTTTCAAATTTATTGCAGCCTGGAAACGGAAGACGTATTAGTATAGATGCGTTACAAGCAACTATTATGAATCAAGCGCAATTTAGAAAGTTTGCTACGCATAACTCAGCTGTTTTTAATTTTGTAGTAGATGCCGATGCGAGTTCTGGAGAGCAAGCAGCAGTACGTTGGTATGAATTTCGCCAGAGTGGAGATAATCAACCTTGGTCATTATATCAAGAAGGTACATATACAGCACCAGATGGCAGACATGCTTGGAATGCAAGTATGGCTATGGATGCACAAGGTAATATAGGTATGGGATATACGTCTATGTCGGGACCGAACACCCCATCTACTGTATTTGTAAGTTCTTATTACACGGGAAGAATGAGTACAGATCCATTAGGAACTATGACAGTTATGGAAGGATTGATTGCTAATGGGGATGCTAAAATTCCTGGCACTCGTTACGGTGATTATAGTAAAATGGATGTAGATCCTTCTGACGGTTCTACCTTCTGGTTTATTAATGAGTATATGAATAGTGGAAGAAGAGGGGTTGTTGGTGCGTTCCAATTACAAGCAGGACCTCCAGATACAGAAGCTCCAACTGATCCAACAAATCTAGTCGCTTCTAATATTACCTCAAATAGTGCAACACTTAGTTGGAATGCTTCTTCAGATAATGTAGGTGTAGTGAGCTATACTATTTCTATAGATGGAAATAGTGTAGGTTCTTCTGCAACCACAACATTTGATGTAACAGGGCTTACGGAATTAACCTTGTATAATGCTTCTGTAAATGCTGTTGATGCAGCAGGAAATGTTTCGGGAGATGCTACTACATCATTTACTACGCTTGAGGGTAATGGAGGAACTCCAGGCGTGATTGCTGGTTATTTCTTTGAGACAGGCTTTGAAGGATGGATTGATGGAGGAAATGATTGTGCAAGACAATCTACTTCAAACTCTTTTGAAGGATCATTCTCTATACGATTGAGAGATGATTCTAATTCTTCAAATATGGTCTCACCTGTATTAGATTTATCAGGAAATAATCAAGTAACGATCGAATTCCATTCGTATGCAAATAGTATGGAAAATGGAGAAGATTATTTTGTTGAATTCTTTAATGGATCTTCGTATCAAGTAATTGGTCAGTATGTGAGTGGAACAGATTTTTCTAATGGATCTTTCTTTACAGATACCATCACATTAGATAGCAGTAACTTTAACTTTAATGCTTCCAATAGATTCCGTATTCGTTGTGATGCAAGTGCAAATAATGATCAAATATGGATAGATCAGGTAATTGTATCTGGTGATAATGTAAGTTCATTAAGAACAAAAGATGAAGCACCTACAATTACAGCTTTACGCTCATTTACTGAATCTTCAAAAGATAATATTAAGCTGTATCCTAATCCAGCGAAATCACAGTTAACAATTGATGTTCTGGATGAAACTTATGAAGAGATCATTATTTTCTCTTCTACAGGAACTATTGTGCAAAAGATGAATCCTAAGCAAGATTCTCTTTCTGTTGATGTGTCTAAATTATCATCAGGAATGTATTTTGTGAGATTTGTTTCGAAAGATGGACTCGCTGTAACTAAAAGATTTATAAAACAGTAATTAAAAATACAGTTATCATAGAAAAGCCTGCGGTATTATACGCAGGCTTTTTAATTTATAAATGCTTAAAGATGCAGTACACAGGAAAGTGATCACTGTATCCTCCTAAGTATCTTCTACCTGCATAAGTTCGAAACGGATTGCCTTTAAAACGTCCTTTAAATTCTGTTAAGTGATGTTTATTATAAATATCTGATTTATCATATCTAAGTGTATTTTCATGCATACGCATAAAATTTGTAGATAAAATAATCTGATCAAAAAGATACCATTCAAAATCATGATTAAGGCTTCCTTCATACCTAGTATTTAGAAATACCATAGGATTGTAAAGGTCTTTTTGAACTAAATGATTTTTGATACTTTCATTATGTGGCCCATCATTAAAATCACCCATAACAATAATACGAGCTTCAGGCTCTTCTGCTTCAATACGCTCTATAATCATTCGGTTTTTTTGAGCAGCCGTAATTCGTTTAGGTTGTGACTCTTCTACGCCACTTCGTCTGGAAGGCCAGTGATTTACGAGTATGTGTGTTCTTACGCCCATTAAGTTTCCAGTTACGTGTAATATGTCACGGGTATAATCACGTTCTCCATATTCTGATTCTAAGTATACAGATACAGTCTCGCTGTCTATGACTTCAAAATCTTCTTTTAGGTATAATAAACCTACATCAATACCTCGTTCATCAGGAGAATCATAATGTACAATGTCATACCCAAGGTCTTCAAGATTTTCAGTTTCTATAAGTTTTTGAAGTACAGCTTTATTTTCTACTTCTGCTACACCTATTATTGATGGAGAGCTATTGGTTTCTTCGTGTCCAATTTCTGAGATCACGCGACTTAGCTTGTTTAGCTTTTTGGTGTATCGTTTGCTGTTCCAGTTTTTATATCCTTCGGCGGTAAAATCGTCATCCAATGTTTCAGGGTCATCCTGAGTGTCAAAGAGATTTTCTAGGTTGTAAAATGCAACGCTTATTTTTTTTGATGCTGGGTTCGCTTTCGCGAAAGCGGAATTATCTTTCATAAAAATGATATCGGGGGACTAATTTACTAAAAAGGATAGAACCTATTTGCTACCTTTGCTTTTATGCTAGAAGCCGAGAAAACAAATTATGAAAAATGTGTCCTGATAGGATTGGTTACCCGCTCTCAAAGTGAGGAGAAAATGATCGAATATCTGGATGAGTTAGAATTTCTAGCCTATACAGCAGGAGGGCAGGTGCTTAAGAGATTTACTCAAAAGCTCGAAAAACCAAATCCTAAAACATTTATAGGTACAGGAAAAATGGAAGATGTTGCTGCGTATGTAGAGCAACATGAGGTGGGTACAGTGATTTTTGATGATGAGCTTACACCAGCACAACAAAAGAATATAGAGCGTCTTTTGCGATGTAAGATTGTAGATAGAACCTATTTGATTCTTGATATTTTTGCACAAAGAGCGCAAACTAGTTATGCACGCACACAAGTAGAACTCGCGCAATATGAGTACTTATTGCCAAGACTTGTTGGATTGTGGACACACTTGGAGCGTCAGCGAGGAGGTATTGGAATGCGCGGACCTGGAGAAACAGAAATTGAGACAGATAGACGTATTGTAAGAGATCGTATTTCGTTACTTAAAAAGAAAATACTAACCATAGATAAACAAATGGCTACCCAGCGAGGTAATCGCGGGGCATTAGTACGTGTTGCTTTAGTGGGGTATACCAATGTAGGGAAGTCTACCTTAATGAATACCCTGAGTAAAAGTGAAGTATTTGCCGAAAATAAGCTTTTTGCAACGCTAGACACCACAGTACGTAAAGTAGTGATTGGAAATTTACCGTTCTTACTTTCAGATACGGTAGGGTTTATACGTAAACTCCCTACGCAATTGGTAGATTCTTTTAAAAGTACATTGGATGAAGTGCGAGAAGCAGATTTATTACTACACGTGGTAGATATATCACATCCTCAATTTGAAGATCATATTGCTTCTGTAAATCAGATTTTGGATGAAATTAAAAGTGCAGATAAGCCAGTACTTATGGTGTTTAATAAAATAGATGCGTATCAGCCAGAGGCCTATGATGAGGAAGATTTAATGATAGAACGTACGATGGCTCATTACTCTCTAGATGAGTGGAAACAAACTTGGATGGCCCGAACTAATGGGGATTCAATTTTTATATCGGCATTAAATAAAGATAATTTTGAAACTTTTAGAAAGAAAGTTTATGAGCGTGTACGTGAAATTCATGTGACGCGATTTCCTTATAATAGCTTTTTATATCCAGAATATGAAGAAGGAATATGATAACCATCTCATACTAAGATAAAAAAATGCAAGTCTACCAGACTTGCATTTTTTGTGTAACAAATTTTTAAAAATCTTTACTTATTATTGTGTAACTAACCATCTCACATATGCATTCTAAACACGAAGATTCTAAGTTTAAAAAATGGCTTGATATTTTACAACAGGAAAGTTGGCAGTTAGAGCTCATTATATCTGGAGTTGCTATATTAGGCTTATTTCAAGCTTTTGAACCTATTATTAAGATTACCAATTCGGTTGCTGCAAAAACAATAGGAAATTCAGCACTAAGTGCTATTTCTGGGATAGGATTTGCCGCAATCATTATATGTCTTTTGTCTTTAACGATCTGCTTGATCATTCATGTTATTTTGAGGGGGCTTTGGATTGGCGCTGTAGGATTACGTTATTTTTCTGGAGATATAGATTATGAGGTGCTTAATTATACAGATAAGTTTAAAAACTATCTCCAAAAGCGTATAGGGTCTTTTGATAAGTACATTGCAAAGTTGGAAGATTATTGTAGTCTCATATTTGCGCTATCCTTTTTATTAGTTTTTTTCTTTCTCTCTTTCTTTATTACAATTGGTTTTTTTGCTGCAGTAGTAGGAATTATTGATTATGTGTTTGGAGCTAGTGCAGTAGGTGAGGTGATAGGTTCTATTATAGTTGTATTTATGATTATCGCTATCCTTATGACAGCGGTTGATTTTTTTACGCAAGGGTTTTTGAAAAAGAAAAAATGGTTGGCTTTAATCTATTTCCCGATTTATAGACTAATGAGTCGAGTAACCTTTTCATTTTTATATAGACCTCTGCTTTATAACTTATTAGATAATAAACTTGGGAAGCGTATTCTGGCAATATTAATTCCTGTTTTTATAGGTGGTCTTTTATTGTTTTCTGTAAATATAAGGGAGTCTAATTTCCATATAAATAGATGGAATGATACAGCAGAGTATGCTCGTATTTTAAATTACGATGATGAAATAGCCGATAGAGAAAGTTCTTATGTAAACTCGGCTGCTATTCCATCTAAGATCGTAAAGGAATCTGCATTGCCTGTTTTTATAAAGCATAGGATTGCTATAGAGGATGTTATTTATAAAATAGATAGTACGTTAGTACCTGAAAAAGATAAACGCGGATATGAATTAGGAGGCATTAATTTACAGTTTAATCTTGAAGATGATAGTATTGCATATCCTAAGTTTAAGAAATATATAAGCTTGCTAGAAGAAGTGATTACCATCAAGTTAGATGATAGTATTGTGCCTGCTAGTTATATTATGTCACATAACCTTAAGAATCAAAGGGGGTATGAGACGGTTATAGATTTAAAAGATGTTACTCGTGGGATGCATACATTGCATATAACTAGAAAAACCTTAAGAAGGGACTCTATTGTAACAAGAGATGTTGCTAGGATACCTTTTTGGTACTATCCGGATTAGAGGTGTCTTGGTACGCTTTCGCGAAAGCATAAAAAAACCCACTCAATACGAGTGGGTTCTTATTTTCTGATGAATTCTTTACTTAGAATGCATAACTTAATCCAAATGTCCAGTAGCTTTGAACTTCATCGTCTACACTATCGTCACTTAACTCAAAAGGTGTAGCCATAGGCATTGCAGCAAGTAATTGAGTGTTTGCAAAGTTTACAGTTTCTTGTCTGTTTCCTCTTAATCCAAAATCAAATCCAACTCCAATTTTCTTCCATAATGTATATGAGAAAGAGTTGATCCAAGTCCAGTTAGATAAGTCACTAGACTCATAACTCTGAAATGCAGAAAGGTTTGATTTAAAATTAATAGCTCCTATTTTACGTGTGTAATCTACCACTACTTTAGCTCCTAAAGAAGATTCAAAAACAGTATCTCCACTGCTGAATACGAAGTTGTAGTTTAAAGGGTGTACAACTACGATCATATTAGGAATAGGTGTCCAAGTTGCTCCAACTCCAAGATCTAAATATCCCGGGTCATTAAAATTGTCTAAGATGGTCGTTCTATATTCTGCAAGTCCAGAAATTGCAAAGTTTTTTGCAACATTTCTACCATATAAAGAAGAGATATTAAACACATCTGTTCCTGCTCTAAAGCTATCATCATCGGTTGGGTCGTCTTTATCATCAAATTTTACCCAGCCTAGATTAACATTTGCAGCGTTGTTCCAAAAGAATTTTTCTTGCTTGAGATTTGCATATCCATTTACAGTAAATCCGATATTACCAGAGGATACATTAGGAGTTCCTTGTGAAAACCAGTCACTGAATTGTGAAATATTACCTCCTATAGTTCCGAAAACTCCTTTTCTCCATCCAGGTAAAGCGTCTATTTTAGCTTGTAATGCATCAACTTCTCCTTGAAGTTTTGCAATTTCAGCTTTTTTGGGTGCTTGTTCCTCTTTTAATTCTTCCTCTGTTTGTGCAGATAGATTGATTGTCAAGAGTATAGTTGCCGCTAATACAATGATTTTTTTCATAAGTAAATTGGGTTTGTTAATTATTACTGCAAATATAAAACTTCTTAAAAAACTCCTTGTTTTCTAGCAAATCTCTATCATATGTTGTTTTATAACGAGAATATAGCTCATTTTGTCGAGTGATTGGGTGTGGTTTTTAAAAAGGATATTCACCACATTAAGATTGAGATTTCCAGTCAAGAAAAGAATACTTAAGACCTACTCCTAAAACTTCCCGTACTTGAAGTCCGCTTATTGCATTTTCATCATAAATAAGTTGTAGCGCAACATTTGTTGTGATGTATTTATTTACGGTCATGGCAATATTAAGTGTATAATCTAGATCGACATTTTTTGTTTCTTCTAAATAATCCGAATATAGGTTTAATGTATTTTCAAATACAATATTTTTAAGTAACTCTTCCTTGTAATAGGCACTTAAGGAGGCGCCTAATTCAAAACGAGTCGTTCTGTTTGCTTCAACTCCAAAAAATGGAACATAATTTTCTAATGCTTCAGGATCGTTTTCATCTACTCTGGTAAATCGTTTATTTACAAAAATAAAACGAGCCGTTGCTGGGGCTAGGTTTACTTTAAAATTATCGCTTTCTTTCCATAAAATACCAGGTCCAGATTGAAGGTAAGCTGGAGAAAAGGCATCAGTAATTTTTCTCCTGTCCTGAACTACTTCAACAATTTCTTCATTATCATTAAGGACATTTCTATTAAAAAATTCAAAACCTGCAAGGAGTTGCGTTCTAAAATTTATAATACCAGAATAGTACCATTTTGTTTCTGGTATTTTACTTCCAAAAATGCTATTTATCTCAAATCGATCTGTTGTTTTTCTTACAAATTCCTGATCTCTGGCAATTGCTAATCCAATATTGGTAAGTAGTTTTGTGTCCCAACTTATCTTTTTAGTTTTATAGTTGAGGTCTTGGTTTAAGTTAAAATTGCCTGCTACATTTGAAGTTCCACCACCTTGCCACTCATCATTAAAAGCACTTTGATTAAATAAGAGTTCAAGCATACCCTTACTTTTCCAACCTGTTTCTATAGAGTCTTTTTTAGTTTTTTCTGTTTTTTCCTTTTCTTGTGCAAAAAGTGAAAGTGAAAGGAAACACGTAAGAAATAGAATATAAGTGCGCATTATTAGTGAGATTTAATAAGCGCGCTAAAGTAGTATAAATGTAAAAAAAAACAAATGAGGTTACTTCTTTTTCTTATATAAAGGAACCGAAGAACAGGCTTCTCCAAAGAGTAAACTTTTAGCAACAGGTTGTAATTTTTCTATAAGCAATAAATACGCATTTTCAGGAACGGGTTTGTTAGCACATCCTTTTACAATTACAGGACTATCTTGGTAAGGTGTTGTATCCAATGTTGAAATAGCTTCTGTGTATAGAATTGTTTCTAGCGTTTCTAATGATCCTGTGATTGTTTTTTTTGCAATGCCTTGTAATTGTGTAGCAACAAGCATGTGTGCCCAAGCAGGAATAATAGCATCTGTACTACAATGTAATACTACATAGGCATCTTGATATTGTGTCCAGTTATGGTTGGATACGCTTTCGCGAAAGCGTTTCTCTCTTAATATAAAGCCTTCTTCTAGCCATTGAGAAATATCTATGGTCATACGCGCTCCTGATGCATACAAATCTTCAAGATCAAACGTAATCAGTTTACTATTGGCTACTCTATTTACAATTTCATCCATGAGGTGCTATTTTTTAAATGTAAGCTCATTTATAGTAGTGAACAACCACCAAATTCCTTGCTAGGTAGTGATAGGTGTTATTAATTACAACATCCCTAGTTCTAACTTTGCCTCTTCACTCATATTGTAGTTGCCGCAAAGTTTCTCATTTTTTATGCGTTGCATATTATAAAAAATAAGAAACAGGCACCAACTGTAATTCCTTGGTCTTTGATTTCGGTTTCGATTTCAATTTCGGTTTCTACAACATCCCTAGTTCTAACTTCGCTTCTTCGCTCATTAAATCTTGAGACCAAGGCGGGTCGAAGGTGATTTCAACTTCGCAATCATTTACGCCTTTGATAGACTTTATTTTTTCTTCTACTTCTAATGGAAGCGTTTCAGCTACTGGACAATTAGGAGTTGTTAATGTCATTAAAACTTTCGTGTCATAATCTTCATTAACAAACACGTCATAAATCAATCCAAGCTCATAAATATCTACTGGGATTTCTGGATCATATATTGTTTTGATAACACGAACTATTTTTTCGCCTAACTCTTCTGTGTTTATTGTTGTGTCGCTCATATTTATTTCTCGCGAAGGCAGGAATCTCACCCACAATCGGCTTTTTTTTATTCCCACATAGGCGGAAATTTTATAATTATTATTTCAAAATGAAAATCTCACCCAAGTTATCACGGATGCTATTTCTATTTATAACGTTAATTAAGCTGCGTTTGATAAGCAATCGCATATAACTTTAATTGTTTAATCATGCTTACAAGACCATTTGCTCTTGTAGGAGATAAATGTTCTTTAAGACCTATCTCATCTATAAACGCAGTATCTGCATCTATAATATCTTGTGGAGCTTGTCCTGAAAAGGCTCTTATTAAAATAGCAATAATGCCTTTAGTGATAATGGCATCACTATCTGCTGTAAATTCAATAGCGCCATCTTTCATATCGGCATGTACCCAAACTTTACTTTGGCACCCTTTAATGATATAATCGTCTGTTTTGTATTGCTCATCAATAAGAGGTAACGATTTTCCTAAATCAATCATATATTCATAACGCTGCATCCAGTCGTCAAACATAGAAAACTCATCAATGATCTCTTCCTGTATTTCTTGTATTGCTGCCATAATTAAAATATAAAGCGTGTTGCTTTTAAAATTTCTTTGCCATTATCATATAGAATAAGCGTATCCTTTTTAATGCTAAATTCTTTTGTAGTCGTAAAGATATTTAAAAACTGTCTTTCTTTGTTCATTGCTACTTCATTACACATTATTCTCGTAGTTATGGGTTGAGAAAATGTAACGCTATTTTTATTCTTTGTAAATCCAACACTATAGGTATTACACCCTGAAAGCCCTGAGATTTTTGACGTACGATCATTAATTTTTAAATTAAGATCATCTCCTTCTATTTCCTGATCATACAAGGTGTTTACAATAAAAGTACCTGCAAAAATGGAGGACTCATCTTGTACACTTACTTTTTGAGTAATAGTACATGAATATGTCATACCCAGTAAAGTAATCCAAAAGATATGTAATCGTAATATCATTGTAAACATAATATGGCAAAGATAGTGCCCAAATAGCCAACTGTCATCGTGACGGTATAGAAATTATAGATGTTTGTATAGATACCACATTGGTTTGTAGATATCGTGTAACAATTCAAAGTCTAAATGCTGTAAACCTCCTTTTATATATCCTAGGCTATTATAAAAATTCATGGCCTGTGGGTGTTGATCCATTGCATCTAGCCAGATGAGTTGATGACCGGTCTCTTGAGCGCGTGTTTGGGCATAGTGCATAAGCTGTCTTCCAATGCCTTTACCTTGAGTAGATGTATCTAAGTAGATACGGTGCACTTTAAAACTAGACGTGTCAGGTTGTTCAGGATATAAGCAGTTTTCTATAATTTTAAAAATACCTATGGTACTATATTCTTTGCTGTGTATGCTTTCGCGAAAGCGTACAAAGTAATAATACGATTCTTTTTCTTGAAGTTCTTTTTTAAGATTTTCAAGAGTATATAAATTATTGATGTACCAATTCCCTTGATCCAGCCAGAAATGTTTATAGGCTGGCGGATAGATGCGTTTCATGAGCTCATACAGCGCCGGTTGATCTTCTAATGTAATGGGTTGTAATACTAAGTGATCAGAAATAGGAATCATTATTCTAGACCTTTAAGAGAGCATCATCACGGCACGCTCTACACCTTTAATAAAAATATCAATCTCTTCTTTTGTGTTATAAAAGGAAAAAGAAGCTCTTACGGTACCAGGGATTTTAAAATAATCCATGATAGGTTGTGCACAGTGATGTCCTGTACGTACCGCAATGCCTAGTTTGTCTAAGATCGTCCCGATGTCATAAGGATGAATAGCTCCTACATTAAAAGAAACGACAGCAGTTTTCTTTGAAGATTCTCCATAAATTTTAAGCCCTTCAATTTTAAGAAGTTTCTCAGTGGCATATTGGAGCAATTCTTCTTCATAAGCTGCAATCACATCAAATCCTATT
Organism: Dokdonia pacifica; assembly: GCF_900188275.1. Classification (GTDB taxonomy): domain Bacteria; phylum Bacteroidota; class Bacteroidia; order Flavobacteriales; family Flavobacteriaceae; genus Dokdonia; species Dokdonia pacifica. The sequence goes on along the minus strand of NZ_FZNY01000001.1, from coordinate 623,097 downwards.
GCGTTCATGTAATCTAATCCTACACCTGTTGCAATACCACCACAAATATTAGGTGTTCCTGCTTCAAATTTATGCGGCAAGCCTGCATAGGTGGTTTTTTCAAAAGTTACTTGATCAATCATTTCACCGCCTCCTTGATATGGGGGTAATTTTTCTAATAATGCTTCTTTGCCATATAAAATACCTACTCCCGTTGGGCCACATATTTTATGAGCACTGGCCACATAAAAGTCGGCATCTAGCGCTTGTACATCTGGTTTGATGTGTGGTGTTGCTTGTGCCCCGTCTATCACCACAGCAGCGCCTACTTTATGTGCTTCTGCAATAATATGCTCTATAGGGTTTACTGTACCTAATGCGTTTGATACGTGATTTACAAATACGAGTTTGAGTTTATCTGAGACCGCTTTCGCGAAAGCGTCCATATCCAACTCCCCGCTTTGCGTCATAGGGATCACTTTTAAAATAGCACCTGTGCGTTCACAAAGCATTTGCCAAGGCACAATATTACTGTGATGTTCTAAAGCCGATACCAAGACCTCATCTCCTTTTTGTAGAAGCGCACTGTATCCATTTGCAATTAAATTAATAGCATGGGTGGTTCCAGCAGTGAGTATGATCTCATAGGACTTTGCCGCATTAAAGTGCTTTTGGATTTTAATACGCGCCTCTTCGTAAGCATCTGTTGCTTCTTGAGAAAGTGCATGCACACCTCTGTGAATATTTGCATTGTAATTAGAATAGTAATCTACAATAGCATCAATCACTGCTTGAGGTGTTTGAGAAGTAGCAGCATTATCAAAATAGATTAAAGGTTGTCCGTTTACTTTTCTAGAAAGTATCGGAAAATCTTTTCGGATGTTTTGTACGTCAAAATTGGTATGTGATGTTGTTGCTGCCATTTTTAGTATAGCCTTCTTAGTATCAAAATACCCGCTTTTAGGGCGGGTATTTTGATATATGATTATAATTTATTCTTATATCTCAAACCCGATACTTACGCCAATTTTCTTGGCAATAAGTTTGGTAATACGTTGTTTTAATTGCGGTATTTTCACACTTGATAATACCGTATTGGCAAATGCATACATTAATAATGCTCTTGCTTCTTTCTTTGCAATTCCTCTTGATTGTAAATAGAATAAGGCACTTTCATCCAGTTGTCCAATAGTACAACCGTGTGAACAACGTACATCATCTGCAAAAATCTCTAGTTGAGGTTTTGAGTTGATAGTCGCTTTATCATCTATCAGGATATTATTGTTAGATTGATAGGCGTTTGTTTTTTGTGCTTCTTTTTCTACAACAACTTTTCCATTAAAAACACCTGTTGCATTCTCTGCAAAGATACCTTTGTAATCTTGATGAGATTCGCAATTTGGTTCTATATGATGAACGAGCGTATTGTGATCTACATGTTGCTTTCCCTCTATAAGTGTTACTCCTTTTAAGATAGAATCTATACGTTCTCCTTTTTGATAATAGTTAAGATTATTACGTGTAATATTCCCTCCTAATGAAAAAGTATGAACAGAAACAATACTCTCTCCGTGTTGTTCTATTTCTGTAGTATCTACTAGAGAAGCATCTAGCTTATCATTTTGGATCTTATAATAATCTACAATGGCACGTTTTGCAGCATATACTTCGGTAACAGAATTTGTAAACGTAGGACTATCGGATAGACTCTGATGACGCTCTATAATCTGTACTTCTGTATTTTCTTCGGCAACAATAAGGTTGCGAGGCTGTAAAAGGGATGCTTCTTGTGATCCTGTTGCAAAATGAATAATCTGAATAGGCTTATCTGCTACTTTTCCTTTTGGGATATAGATGTAAGCACCATCTCTAGCATAGGCAGTGTTTAACGATGTTAAACTCTCTTCTTTTGCAATTTTATTAAAGTATACATCAATGATTTGTTGATACTTAGACTTTGTAAGTGCAGAATTCATAGTACATACATCAATACCATCATGTGTGGTAGATGATAAGTGTGCATTAAAAATACCATCTACAAAAACGATATTATAAGTGTCTATATCATTGATAAAATAATGCTCTACATCTTTAAAATCTAATGTCGATTTTTTAGTTGGAAAGATATTGTAGTCTTTCTTCAAGATGCTGTTAAGCGATGTATATTTCCATGCTTCATCCTTTTTTGAAGGAAAGCCTTCTGCTTCAAATGTTTTTATGGCATTACCACGCACATCATATATAGGAGAGTCTGGATCAAGACTATCTTGAAAAACGATATGTGAACTTACTAATTTATCTTTTAAACTCATATTTTTTGGTTTCAAGTTTAAGGTTTCACGCTTAAAAGCGTTAACTCTTAAATTTTGTTCCTTTGTAATCTTTTTTATTGAGATAACTTATGAAGTTAGATATACGTTTACTTAAGTATTCGCAATCAGTAATTAATTTTTCAAAAGTCATTTCATTTATATATTCCCAGTCTAATAATCTATATAACTGAGATCTTGTTTCTCCTGCCGAACCTTTAGCAATAGCTAAAAATTGTCTAAATTCTAAATTTCCATCCCGTTCAAAACCTTCAGCTATATTGTCCATAATGGATCCAGCAGAACTACAAATTTGGTCTTTAAGTTTAAAGTTGTCCTTTAGTTTTGTTGATTTAGCAATCAGAATAATCTCTTTGTTTAATGCATGTGCATCTTGCCATATTCTTAAATCTTCAAAACGTTTAACTGTAGCCATTTAAACTTTAGACTTGGAACTTTTAAACAAGCTCTTCTTTAAGCCAGTCGTATCCTTTTTCTTCAAGCTCGTGCGCAAGTTCTTTTCCTCCTGTCTTTACAATTTTACCATCCATAAGTACATGTACAACGTCTGGTACGATATAATCTAATAATCTTTGGTAATGCGTGATTACTAGAACAGCATTATCTTCACTACGTAACTTATTTACACCGTTTGCTACGATACGTAAGGCATCAATATCAAGACCAGAGTCAGTTTCATCTAGTATGGCTAATTTAGGTTCTAGCATTGCCATTTGGAAGATCTCATTACGTTTCTTCTCTCCTCCAGAAAATCCTACGTTAAGAGATCTAGATAAAAACTTACGATCTATCTCAAGAAGCTCTGATTTTTCTCGTATCATTTTTAGCATTTCACTAGCAGGCATGTCTTCTAATCCTTTTGCTTTACGAGTTTGGTTAATAGCCGTCTTGATAAAATTTGTAACGGTTACTCCAGGAATTTCAACAGGATATTGAAAAGATAAAAATACGCCTTCATGTGCACGTTCCTCAGGGTCCATTTCTAAAATAGACTCTTCGTTAAGGAAGATATCACCATCAGTAACTTCATATTCTTCTTTTCCAGCTATCACTGATGATAATGTACTTTTTCCAGAACCATTAGGTCCCATGATTGCATGTACTTCTCCAGCTTTGATCTCAAGATTAATTCCTTTTAGGATATCTTTTTCTTCTATACCTGCATACAGGTTTTTTACTGTTAACATAGTGTCTTTTATTACTTTTTGTTTCAGGCTTGTTTATTTCCCTGTTTCTATTTTTATAGGCGCTTCTCCTTCTTTAGGAGGAAGTACTTTAATGATTTCTTTAATGGTCACAATTTCATCCCAAACATCACTACCTTCTGGTTTAGGATTTATTTCTCCTTTTATAATGACGGGTACCATATCAAATTTGTCTTTTTGTTTTTCAGAGACTTCTTTGATAAGTTTTTCGGTCATTTCGTTTATGGAAACCCCATAGATAAAATTTTTACCCATAATGACCCCTGCACCATCTACATAAAGAAATTCCCCTTCTATTGTTTTAAGAGTTCCATCATTATCTAGATTACCTATAGCTGCAGATGTATTTTCTGTAGAGGTGTCTTCTGTTTTGGTTTCGTTTTTACAGCTTATGATACTCACTGCTAAAACAAATAAAATGACAATTTTTTTCATAGGTTGTATTAGTTAAGTGCTTTAGGAGCTACAGGCATCTTAACAAAGTCTGCAGGCTCATGTTGTATATATACTTTGGCTTTTTTTGCTTTCGCGAAAGCTTCAAAATCAGCAATCGCAGTTTTGCTTTGTTCAAGGTCATGGTTAAATCCAGGAATCACTTTTCCATCTCGATTTTCTTGGAAGTGGTACATGTCTCCAGATAATAACGTTGGGCCATGTTCTGGTAAATCAATAAAAAGAACTTGGTGACCAGGAGTATGACCAGGCATTGATTTTATGATAACGCTACCATCACCAAATACATCATGATCTCCAGAAAGTCCAATTACATTGGTAAGTTCTTTAAATGTGTCCGGGGCATAAAATCCATTCCCTTTTATTTCTTCACTTATCGCAAAATTATATTCAGGTTTTTGTACTAGCCATTTTGATGCAGCAAAATGGTTTGCAGCACCTGTATGATCAAAATGAATATGAGAGAACGCGATATAATCTATATCATCTTTCGTAATTCCAATAGTAGCTAATTGATTTAATATAGAATCTTTACGAGCAATTGTAAAAGCCCCATCAGGAGTTGTATAGGGTTCTTGCCCTACAAGACCTTCAGGTAAACCTGTATCCCATAACAAAACACCATTAGGGTGCTTTATTACATAAAAAGCATCAACTAGCTGTTTAGATGTTCCTTTATAAGTTTCTCCTTGAGCAAAAAGATTTAAATCATTTGCTCCTACAGAGCCTCCATTAAAGGTATATAATGCTACAGCTGGTTTTGCTGGAGTTTTAACCTCTTCAGAAACCTGCTTATCCTCAGTAGAAGATTCTTTACATGCTATTATAGCTATTGCAACAGCTATTAATGTGATTATCTTTTTCATGGTTTTTGAGCTAAATGGTTATAGGTTTAGTAATTATCCTACACTTCCTTCTAAACTAATTTCTAGTAATTTTTGAGCCTCTACAGCAAATTCCATAGGAAGCTTATTAAGTACTTCTTTGCTAAAACCATTTACGATAAGTGCAATTGCCTTTTCTGTATCAATACCACGTTGGTTACAGTAAAAAATTTGATCTTCTCCAATTTTACTAGTGGTAGCCTCATGCTCAATCTGCGCAGATTTGTTTTTTGCTTCTATATATGGAAATGTATGTGCGCCACATGCATTGCCCATTAGTAAACTATCACATTGTGAAAAGTTACGTGCATTATCTGCATTAGCATTTATTTTTACCAAACCACGATATGAGTTTTGTGATTTTCCAGCAGAAATACCTTTTGAAATAATAGTACTCTTAGTGTTTTTTCCTAAGTGTATCATTTTTGTTCCTGTATCTGCTTGTTGGTAATTATTGGTTACCGCTATTGAGTAAAACTCTCCTATAGAATTATCTCCTTTAAGTACACAACTAGGATATTTCCAAGTAACAGCACTTCCTGTTTCTACTTGCGTCCAAGAGATTTTTGCATTTTTCTCACAAATACCACGCTTTGTCACAAAGTTAAAAACGCCTCCTTTTCCTTCACTATTTCCAGGGTACCAATTTTGTACAGTCGAATATTTAATTTCAGCGTCATCAAGAGCAATCAATTCCACAACGGCTGCGTGTAATTGATTTTCATCACGACTAGGAGCTGTACATCCTTCTAGGTAACTTACATAACTACCTTCATCTGCAATAACAAGGGTACGCTCAAATTGACCAGTTCCAGCTTGGTTAATTCTAAAATAAGTAGATAGCTCCATAGGGCAACGTACTCCTTTTGGAATATAACAAAAAGATCCATCTGAGAATACCGCACTATTTAATGCAGCGTAGAAGTTGTCTTTTTGAGGTACAACCGTTCCTAAATATTTTTTAACGAGTTCTGGATGCTCTTTGATCGCTTCAGAGATACTCATAAAAATAATTCCTTTTTCGGCAAGGGTGTCTTTAAAAGTAGTAGCTACAGAAACAGAGTCTATAACTACATCCATTGCTACATTGGCAAGCTTCTTTTGTTCATCGATAGAAATTCCTAACTTCTTAAAAGTTTCTAGTAATTCTGGATCAACCTCGTCTAAGCTATCATACTTAGGTTTAGAATTAGGAGCCGAGTAATAAGAAATTGCCTGAAAGTCTGGTTTGTCATAATTGACATTTGCCCATTCTGGTTCTTCCATTTTAGACCAATGACGAAAAGCCTCAAGTCGCCACTTTGTCATCCATTCTGGTTCTTCTTTTTTCTTTGAGATTGCTATAACAATATCTTCGTTAAGCCCTACAGGAAATGTTTCAGAATCAATATCGGTGTAAAAACCATATTCGTATTCTTTAGTTTTAAGTTCTTCCCTTAAATCGTCTTCAGTATATGCCATTTTTTTTTGTTATGATTGATTAAAAATCAATCTATGTACGTTTTTAAATAATAATTCTAATAGGGCTTAGGAGAACAAAAAGGTGGTGCGTTTATCTCTAAACTGTTTCATTCTCCCGTTGGCCCATTAGTTTTATTATAATGAAAAACTTTCTCCGCATCCACAGGTGCGCTGTGCATTCGGATTGTTAAATACAAATCCTTTTCCATTAAGACCTCCACTATATTCTAGTGTGGTGCCAATGAGATATAAAAAACTACGCTTATCTACTATTAAGCGTACATCGTTATCTTCAAAAACTTTATCGTCGTCTGCTTGTGATTTATCAAAATGTAAATCATATGATAAACCCGAACATCCACCGCTTTTTACACCTACTCTTACATAGTCTGTAGCAATGTCATATCCGTCTTCTTGCATAAGACCAGCGATTTTTGTTTTTGCTTCTGTTGTTACTTTAATCATAATGATTCTAAATAATATGCAAATATACGCGATAAGTAGCTTTTTTCAATAGAACCTAACATTATTCTAACATATACTGTGATAGGGTTTTTCTATTAAGAAGTAATTAAAAGTTTTTAAAATCACTTTATGGTGTATGTTGCATTTTTTTAAACCTTTATTTTTTAATAAAACGATGTATAGTTTCTGTTTGTATTCCTTGTAGTTTTAAAAAGTACATACCTGTAGCAAGGCTTTCTACATCAATAATGGTATGAAAAGTATTTTTAGAGACAACCCTTCCTTGTATATCTATTATTTGGTAGGATTGTATGCGATTTATAGGTGCTCCTGTAATGGTGATTTTATCTGATGAAGGATTAGGAAAAAGCGCAATAGAAATATCTTGATTGAACTCTTCGACGCTTAAAAAACCGTTGGTGTAAAAAATACGATCTCCATTTGCGTCAGTAAGAATAAGACGTCTTCCTTGACCTTCTTCTATAATTTCATAGGTAAATGTTTTGTTTTCTAATTGTGTTGTGAATGCGTCATCAAAAGCATTTAAATCTTCTATACCGCAATCCATAGCCAATAAGGCAAGACCGCTTATTGAAATTGTAGGAGTTCCAAAATAGTTAAAAGCAGAATAAGCTCCTCCTCCTCCATAGAAACAAATATATTCTTGACCTATACCAGCGCCTTCATCAAAATAACTTATCGTATAATTATTGAGTTGTCCATTTTGTTGCGCAGGGTAATTTTGAGCAACACCATCTATTTCAAAATAATCTAAATACCAAGGTTCTTGTGTAAGGGCTTGCGGTGGATTTTGATTAAGAGCTTCGTAAACAGCTTGATCTCCGCTACTATTAATGAGTGTGAGCTCTGCACTTTCTACTGAATCTCCGTATATAATAGCATAAGAAAAATCCTGAGATTCAGGAGTTCCAAAAAAATTAAAATAAGCAAATTCAAAATCAATTTCTTCTTGCGTTTCACAGAAAACAAGAGTATGAGAAATATCTAATGTAATCATGGTCTCTGTGGCAGAAATAGGCATAGAAGATAAAAAACCATTGCAAATACCGATTCCTTCTACTTGACCTTCTGCGTCATTTATTAAAATAGATAATGTAGGGTATCCATCTTGACCCTCTTCATTAGGAATATTTACAGAGTTTCCATCTACTATAAGCTCAGTTAAAAACCAAGTTCGATTTAAACCTTCTTGAGCAACAACTATAAAAGGGAATAGTAAAAAAAGCACTGAGTAAATTGATTTCATAATGATTGATGTTGTAGATTAAAAATACTAATTTGTAGTTAGTTAGCGCTTTTAATTTTGTTAAAAGTAACATTGTACTATATACATTTCATATTTGCTATGGGTTATCTCAAATTTGATTCTGTATACGCTTTCGCGAAAGCGTACATAAAATTTAAATAAGTATTTTCAAGATCTCAAGTCTCTTAAAGATACCTTAATTTTCTAACTTTATTTTGAGGTTTCTATACAAGGGCGTACTTTTCAAAAAAATAACAATCCGTTGAAAAAGATTTTACTTAGCACTGTTGGTTTATGTATGTGTATGATTCATTTGAGTTATAGTCAAACAGATTCCATTCCATCTCAAAAATTAGATACTGTTTTTTTACAATCTTCTCGTATCATTAGTACACTTCAAAAGATACCTGCTACAGTATCAGTATATCAAACAACACAAGACGACGCAACAAGACAACAGCTTTCTTTACAAGAGTTTACGCAACAAAGTCCGGGGTTGTTTGCGCAAAACACCAATAATTTTGCACAAGATTTACGTATTTCTATACGTGGTTTTGGGGCAAGGTCTGCTTTTGGAATACGAGGTATAAAATTAATAGTAGATGGTATTCCAGAAACCACACCAGATGGTCAAGGACAATTAGATAATCTTACATTAGGAATTATAGATCGTATTGAAATAGTAAAAGGACCCAGCTCTAGTTTATATGGAAATGCATCGGGTGGCGTGATTGATATTCAAACCATAGATGAGGTAGAGAAGCCTTTCTCTCATTGGAAGGGAAGTGTAGGTTCTTACGGATTCCAAAACTTTCAAGCAACCGGAGGAATTAATTCTGAAAATGCGACTTATATATTTCATGGAAATTATGTGGCTTCCGATGGATATCGAGATCAAAGTGGTTTCAAACAAGTAAATACCAATTTTAAAGCAAAATTTGATATTAGCGATCGCTTAACTATAAGAACACTTCTTAACTATAGTGACTCCCCCGAAGCAGACGATCCGGGAAGCTTAACACTGGAAGCTGTTCAAGAAAATAGGAGACAGGCCAGAGATCGTAATGTGCTTTTTGAGACAGGGGAAACGATACGTCAATTTAAAGTTGGAATTAGTACCACGTGGATTAAAAATAAGTTTACATCCATAGATGGTTATTTATTTTATAATAATAGGCAGTTTGATGGAAAGCTTCCTTTTGAGTTTGGCGGTATTGTAGATTTGGGAAGAGATTATGTAGGTCAAGGCGCCTCAATTACCTATGCCAAAGGCAAAAACACATTAAAAGCAGGTTATGATTTTGCCTATCAAAATGACGATAGGCAACGTTTCAGAAATCTGGAAGGAACGCAAGGAGATCAAACACTAGATCAAAAAGAACGATTTACAAATTTAGGCATATACATAACAGATCACCTAGAGATTGATAAGTGGTATATTACAGGAGGGATTCGTTTTGATTACAATAAACTCACGGCAGATGATGCTTTTTTAAGCAATGGTGACGACTCAGATGATATTACATTAAATGCTGTAAATCCAAGTGTTGGGGTGAATTACGCTTTCGCGAAAACACATAATGTCTACACCAACTTCTCCACAAGTTTTGAAACACCCGCACTATCTGAACTTTCAGCAAACCCAAATGGAGATCAAGGGTTTAATGAAGGTCTGGAAGCGCAGAAAGCCACCAATTATGAGATAGGATTTAAAGGGCAGTTTGCAAATGCGTTTCGATACCAAGTAGCTGTATTCAGAATCGATACCCGAGATGACTTAGTGCCTTTTGAATTGGAAGCCTTTCCAGATCGTACATTCTTTAGAAATGCTGGAAAAACAGCTCGTAATGGTGTTGAGGTAGAAGGCGTATACGCTTTCGCGAAAGCGTGGACCGTATCGGCAGCATATGCCTATTCTGATTTTACGTACAGTGACTTTACAACACCCAATGGTACTTTTGATGGAAATGCATTGCCAGGTATTCCAAAACACGTAGGAAATATAAGCCTACAATATCACTCTGAAAAAGGATTTTATGCCGGAATTCAAACAGCCATCGTAGGATTGCAATATGCCAATGATAGCAATGAAGCAGAAGTAGAAGGCTACGAGAATATAAACGTACGTGGCGGGTATGATTTTATCTATAAGAATGTAATCATACAACCCTACATTGGAATCAATAATCTACTCGATCAAGAATATACAGATAACGTACGTATCAATGCTTTTGGAGGGCGCTTTTTTGAACCTGCACCAGGCTTTAATGGATATGGTGGGGTAGTCGTAAAAATCTAAATAGCTATATTTAAAGAGTAAAAAAGACTCTTTTATGCGAGCCCTATGTATACTTTTCTGTTGGTTAAGTGCTGTCTCTTTATGGGGTCAGAATTACTATAAAGTACTTGATGACGATTTAAAATCTCTTATAGATCAGGGAGATGAATGCTTAAAATCAAAAGGGGTAGATTGTTTAAAAACCTATGATCAAGCATTAGAACTCGCAGCAACCTTGCCAGATTCTACACTGGCAATGACCTATCATGAAGTAGGAGTAAGTATATCTCGCTTTGGGCAATTACCAGATTTTTTAGCATATCTCACAAAAGGGATTGAGCAAACCAATGGAAATAATCATCCTATTGTGACAGCTGCATTATATCGAAAAAAAACCTATGCCCTTGCACGTGTAGGGTCTCTAGATAGCATTATCCCTACCATAGATAAAGCCAGAGAATGGGCATTTATTGGTGGGGATTATGTGGCAATTACTGAAGCGTATATCCAAAAAGCAGACTTGCTTCATAGAATGGGAAATTCTACCGAAGCATTAGAAATATTGGCAGAGGCAAAAGGATATGCCCAAAAATCAGGATTAAAAAGGCAAGTTGCAGGAATCGATTTTACGATGGGGAATATCTATTTGAGTAATTATGATTTTCAAGAAGCTAAAAAAACACTTGCAGATGCACTCGAATCTTCAAAGGATCAAGAAGAACTTTATTATAGAGCATTGATTAATTGGAGTATGGCGATGAATCATATGGATAGTGTACAACCCGTTATAGATAAACTTCCAGAAGCAATTTCCTTTTTTGAAGGCCGTAATCTTGAGTGGACCGCAAAAACACAATTGGCTAATGCCTATTCAATAGTAGGGAACTATGAAAAAAGCATTCCTATTCATGAAGAATGCCTAGCAGCTGTGAAAGAGATTTATGACCCTACCATTATTAGTCTTAATAATCGATTGCTAGCAAAAGGGTATATAGAAACTGGAAGAGGAGAAGAGGCACTCCCTTATGCCTATGAAGCTTATTTATTTGAAAAAGATAAAAAAGTATTAGATGAGCAAGTATTAGGAGCTCACGTAATATACTCTGTAGCCCTTGGTAAAAGTGGGCAAAAAGATAAAGCCTATGAGATCATGAAGAAGTTTCCTGAACTTGTAGACTCTTTGAATATGATCACTAAACAACGTGAAGTAAAAAAGTTGCAAGAGATTCACGAAACTGAAAAAAGAGAGGCGCAAATTGCTTTGCTTGAAGAAAAAGAAACCAATAGTAAATTACAGAAAGGGTTGTTGGGAGCAGGATTACTAGCTGTTTTAGGAATATTGGGAGCGCTTTGGGTACGCTTTCGCGAAAGCGTAAAAAGAACAGCACTCGAACGTCAAAAACTCGATGCCGAATTGCATCATAAAAACAAAGAACTCACCACGCATACCTTGCACTTGGCTAAGAAAAATGAAATCCTTGCCGAGCTTAAAGGCAAGGTAGAACAATTGCAAGGCGGTTGCGATACCAGAGCTATTATTAATAAAATAAACTTTGATTTAAAAGACGAAGAAAATTGGAGCACCTTTGTTCAGTATTTTGAACAAGTACATACCGATTTTAGCAAAACAGTTCAAGAAAAATACCCAGGTGTGACTCCAAATGAACTCCGACTTATGGCATTACTTAAGATGAATCTCACCTCCAAAGAGATTGCAAATATGCTTAATATTTCTGCCGAAGGGGTTAAAAAAGCACGCCAGAGATTACGTAAAAAGCTAGAAATACAACCTAATGAGTCTTTGGAGGCGCTCGTGGTATCCCTTTAAAAATAAGGCTTTGGTGACTGTCCTACCTTTGTCCCCCATACATTTTTTGCATCTTTAAAAATTCCAGATACGTTTGTGAAGTCAATGATTGACACCCGTTTTGTGGATGCTGCTCTAGAAGTGACTGCAGCTCTTATAGGAGCAGTACACAAAACAGGAATTATTTTAACCACAAAACATAATTCTCATGAAGATGTATTTTAAATTTTTAAAGACCTTTATATGGTGTGTGCCACTATGTATCGTAATTAGCTGCTCAGATGATCAACAAGATTCATTAAATCTTGAAGCTTCAGATCTAGTCACAACTGTTACTGAAAATCCTGCTCAAAATGATGTTTTAGGAGCTATTTCTGTAAATGAAAGTGATGGCACTATTTTTTCTGTGAGTGCTAGTGATCCCATGGGAGCTATAAGTGTAGATAGCTTTGGACAAGTGCTTGTAAGTGATCCTGCTGCTTTTGATTTTGAAACCCGTACAAGTGTAACAGCAACCATTTCTATTGTAAATGGGGATGCGACTACCTTTTCTAATATAAATATATCCATTACTGATGCTGACGACCTTCAAACACTACTTACCACCTCTCGTACTGCTTATGAGAATACTTCAGGATGGATTGAAGTAACTGAAGAGGAATACAACGTATTAGCCGCTCGTATCGCAGGAGTATCTAAAGTAGGTGTTTCTGATACCGATTTTAATGCTCCTGTTCCTATACTTCAAACCGCAGGTGATATTACGGTTAAAAATGATATTGATATTCCGATGCCTTTTGGAAGTTATCTTTTTGCTTTCAAATATTACAGTACTAATGGAACGAATGGAAATGCTGAAGGACAGGTGCGTCCTAAGGTTTCAGAAGGTTCCCCTACTACTGGATATATAGGAAGAGGTCCGTTACCTCCTCACAGTGCTGGATTTCGCTATTTTGTAAGAGCAGAATCGGTCGCAACCAATGCTAGTAATTCCTACTTGGCAATCTATTCTCCATATTCTATGGGATGGAAAGAAAACTTTAATAGCGAGATGTTTTTTCGTTTTGGGAATGGTAGCGATTTGACTAACGGTGTAAATAATGTTCAAATCTTGATACAAGGATTGGTGACTCCTCTGAAACAATGGGATTGATCTCAATGTTATCTCACTATAGAAAAGGCACTTTTTTTTAAGGTGTCTTTTTGTTTTTTGAGCTTTCGTATTTTGATATAATCTGTATAAATTTCACTTTCGTGAAAGCATTATTAGATTGTACAGTATCTTTGAAGGGTATGACAGATATTCAATTGTACCTAATAGCCATTGTAGGCGCTATGTTTGCTGGAGGCATTAATACACTCGCTGGTAATGGAAGTGCTATTACCTTAACGATTTTAACCGAAATACTTGGGCTTACGCCAAATATGGCCAATGGAACCAATCGTATAGGAGTTTTTACACAATGCACAGCTACGTCATGGGTGTTTTACAAAAATGGAAAACTCAATCTGTCAAACACAAAAAAATATGTGTATCCCATTTTTATTGGAGCTATTGCGGGTGCTATTCTTGCGCTTAATGTAAGTAATGAGCAATTCAGATCGGTATTTCGATTTATGATGGTTTTTATGCTCATTGCCGTCTTAGTAAAGCCTAAAAGGTGGTTACGTAAAACTGACGCCGATTTTCAACCTAAATGGTATATATATTGGCCTTTGTTACTAGCATTAGGTTTTTATGGAGGATTCATTCAGATGGGAATGGGTGTATTCTTTTTGATTATTATGGTGCTAGGAATGCGTCTTAATATTATTGAAGGGAATGCCTTAAAATCATTTGTGATTGCGTTATATACTTTGGTGATTATATTTTTGTTCCATTATCAAGGATTGATAGATTGGAAACTAGGAGGTATTATGGCTGTAGGACAAACCATAGGTGGCTATTTTACTGCCCGATTTGCTAGTAAAAGCAAATGGGCAGATCAAGTAGCGTATTATGTGCTTATTGTTGTTTTAATACTTGCTATAGGAAAGTTGTTTTTTACTTAAGTTTTGAAGCAAGATAGGTTTCTAATTTTCCTTTATTATCTAGTTTAATGTATTTTTCAATGGCTTTGTTTTTTCCAATGTATGCTTTGTTTTTTTGATATAACGCAATAACATCTTTAACCCCTTGAATAGATCCTTCTACATTAGAAACTTTTGTATCACTTTGTATAGCAAGTTTTGTCCAACCTGCTAAGAACATCATTAGGCAATCTGGACATTCCATAAAAGTGAGTACATCTGCATTCATTTCTAATGATACATCTGGACTTCCTGTCATCCATTTCATCAGAAAAGCATTTACCTCTTTTCGTTTAGCTTGTTCTGAATTTATAGGAGTGTTAAGTAACCAATCTGTTCCTTTTACAATAGCTTCTTCATATTGTTTGTAGTCTTCTGCCTTCACTAAATTTACATTTTTAGGGACTTCAAATGATTGAGCAATGAGTTGCATTCCTATGAATGCTAAGATGATAACGCATGTAATTTTTTTCATATGATCTATTTTGTTTTTCATAAATGTAGTTAAAATAGTGACAGGAATCTAAGAACTTATTTTTTGTTATAGTATATTGCTTTCACCAGTCAATTAAACCCTTATATAATGCTTAAAAGAAATATACGATCTATAATTGTTTTGAGTGTGTGTATTTGTTGTGTTATAAATTCATGTACTTCTAAAAAGAAACAAGTAGTATTTGATTATGGGACAAAAAATGACTCAGCTTTGTTTTACTTTCATAAAGGATGGGAACATATCATGGATAAAGGACAGTGGACGTTGTCAGAAACGTCATTTCGTAAGGCACATGCTCATGATCCTAATTTTTTTGTAGGATTAAGTTTAGTGGGAAGAATAAGTGGAAATCTAGAAGAGCGTATAGCAATTAAAGAAATTCTAGATACTCAAAAAGAAAAACTAACGGAAGATCAAAGGTTATTACTAGATGTCTATTTGTTAAATATTGATATCATGAATGCACGATCGCAATCTCCAGATAAGACAGGAGCTATTGTAAAAAAGTTTCGTGCCTTGTCTGAAGAAAATTATAGAACATTTGTTCACAAGTACCCACATGAAAGTTATATCAAAGCAGAATATATAGAGGTGTTACATGCAAGATACGGAGCACAACAAGCGATAGATTCATTACAAGTCTTGACTTCTCAAGAAGAGATAGAAGAAGTGGCTTTTTTTAAAAGCTATCTAGCTTCTTTAGAGGCAGCAATAGGCAATTATGATACAGCGCTATCGTATGCAGATGAGGTTGTGGCAATGCATAATGATACTACACTTGCAGGTCCTCATGCAACGTATGCAGATATCTATTTTAAAATGGATAGTTTATCACTCGCTAAAAAGCATATTGATAAAGCAGTAGCATTAGACCCAATGCATATCATTGCTCAGGGATTAAAAAGCGATATTGATAAGCGTCTAGAAGAATAGCTATTCTAAAACTCAGCAAAGCGTCTGTCTTCTATAAAGTCATTGTCTGTCAATGTTTTTAAGAAAGCAATAAGTTGTACTTTTTCTTCAGGGGTAATATCAAGTCCTAAGGTGCCATCTGGACGCCTGAATTGATCGTCTAGCGTAGGGCTATCTTCCATACCATCTGTATAAAAATCAAGGACATCTTCAAGGGTTCCTAAGCGCCCATCATGCATATACGGGAAAGTGATTTCTATATTGCGTAAACTAGGCACTTTAAATTTGCGATTATCACTTGGTAACCCAGTAACACGTTCACGTCCTATGTCATTGAACTCAGGATCTACTGGAAGCCCATTATTACGATAAGATTGATCAGTTTGTAAAGTACCCGCATGGCAAGAAGCACATTTTGTGTCAAATACAGCTCGTCCAGCATTTTCTTCATCAGTAAAAGTGACCGCTTCTCCTCGTTCTAGTTTGTCATACTTAGAATTGGCACTCACCATCATCACCATAAATTGGGATAAAGCTTTAAACATTCTATCTGCACTGACACCTTCAGATCCAAAAGCTTCAGCAAATAAAGTAGGGTAGTCATCATCTGCATTTAATTTTGCAATCACATTAGATACCGTTTCATTCATTTCTACTTCTGCTGTAATGGGAATAATAGGTTGTGTGTCTAAAAATGTAGCGGCACCATCCCATGTAAACTCATTCATAAAAGCTAGGTTATGCAATGGCTGTGCATTACGTGTTCCGATCTGTCCGTCTACACCATGACTGGTAATATGTGTATGGTGTGTAAATGCAAATGATTGAATATGGCAAAACCCACAAGAAACCACTCCATCGGAGGCTAACTGCCCATCATAAAATAATTTTTTACCTAATTCGAATCCCTTCTCTGTAGGTGGGTTTTGTATTATGCTATACGTGGCATCAGGAAAATTAGAAGGTACTGTAAAGTCTAATAACGGATTTGTAACCGTCATAGGAGAATCATCTGTTGCAATGGTGTCAGCATCACCAGATTCTGAGCTACAGCTCCAACAAAGAAGGATAAGAATAAAATAGTGCGTTATTTTCATTACTCTGAAATACTAAAAGCGGTACTTATATTTTCTGCAATTTTTGGTGCATTTACAGGATCTACCTGAATATCGTCTTTTTCTTCTAAAGATAAAGTGTGTATTGCGTCAAAAATTTTAGCGATATCAAATTGTATGGTTTTTGAAGCTGTATTTTCGCTACTTATTTGAAACTCATTAAGAGTCAGTGTTATTTCTTTATAGTTGTCAAGATTTGCCCCATGACTACCCACATGGTATCGGAACGGAGTTTCATTAGTAGGATCTGTAGCACTACTATAATTGCCTTCAAATTTTAAAAATTTATACCCTGCAGACCATGACCACAACATGCCAGCTTCTTCTGCTAGTGGAATAAAGTTTAATGTTCCAGATTCTATAGGGTACTTTGTGGGATCAACACCAAAACCAAATTTAATTCCTTTGTAAGTGTCTGCTGGAATATCTGATAAGCTGGCAGTCTTACTTCCATCTTCATTAATTAAAAAATAACTGTCTTCTACTGGATAGATGTATTCTGTATTATCTGATTTAATTAATGTAATATTTGAGATAATATACTTTAATTCACTTATAGTATAGGTCTCATTGCTACTATTTGTGTATGAAGTAGGATTCATAGATATAGAGGTTCCAATAACAACATTTTCAAATGTTAGATTTAAACTTCCAGGGTCTTGAACTATACTACCAGGTTCATCATTATTATTACATGCGGTAAGTAGGGTAGCAAATCCTACTAAAAGTGCAACATACTTTCTCATATCAATTTTTCTTAGTTTATTTTTATTAATACACCATCCAGAGAACCATTATTACTTGTAAGTTCTCCAGTATTACTCTGAGTTTCTCCAGCTATAATGATCTCTCCTTGATTATTTGAGGCAATTCCTAACCCAAAATCAATCCCATCTCCACCTATGGCTCGTTGATCTTGTAAATCACCATTGTCATCTAATAAAGCAATCCAAATATCATTTTGACCACCATTAGTTGTAACATCTATATCATTACTCCGGGATGATCCAGTAATAGCAATTCCATTTGTAGTAGCAACAACAGCTCTAGCAGAATCAAAGCTTGTTCCTCCTAAAGTTTTTTCCCAAAGTAAAGTACCTTGATCATTTATTTTAATTACCCATACATCGGCATTACCATTAAATTCTGTGACATCGCCATCATTACTTCTTGTATCTCCGGCAATTACATAATTACCGTCTGGTGTTTTTGTAGCGGCATATGCAATATCAATTTCTGATCCGCCAAAAGAGCGTTCCCACACTAAATTGCCAGAAGCATCTATTCGAACTATCCAGAAGTCATAACTTCCTTTTGAGTTTGAGATATCAAAGTCATTACTTTCGCTAGCTCCTATCATAAGAATTCCTCCGTCATCGGCTTGTAGGGTTGCATAGGCTCTGTCATTGTTAGTGCCTCCAAAGTAACGGCGCCATTCTTTAGTCCCGTTGGCATCTAATTTGTGTCCCCAAAATTCACCTACCCCATGTAAGACGGCTCTTGTTTCGTTATCGTCAGATACTGTAAAGTCATTGCCATCACCGCCAGAAGCGGTTACATCTAAAAACCCTGACGTAAAATAACCTCCATCTGAAGTTTGTATAATTGAAAAAGCTTGATCGGAACCAGGGAATCCATAACTTTTTTCCCATTGGATTTCTCCTTGCGCATCTAATTTTACAACCCAGTGGTCTTGAAATCCTTCGTTAGTACTAACATCACCATCACTACTTCTACTATATCCTATCATCGCATACCCTCCATCTGAAGTTTGTATGACTTCTTCACCACGATCATCATCTGTACCTCCATAGGTTTTTGACCATTGAATAGCCCCTTCACTATCTGTTTTTACAAGCCAGTACATATTTACTTGGTTTGTATTATCTGTTATATCACCATCTATACTTTGCGAATATCCAAGCGCAATAAAACCTCCATCATTAGTTGCAGTTACATCATGAAATGTATCATCTTCACTACCGCCATACACTCTTGTAAAATCCAAGGTGATAGATGCTGTTTCGTTATCAACATCTGGATCGTCTGTTTCTGAATCTGTAACCACAGTTGTTGGTAAGTCAGCCTCTTCGTCGCTACAACTTATAGTTATTGTTATAAGTAATAAAAGGGTGAGTATACGCTTTCGCGAAAGCATAAAAAGCAAATATTTCATTTTTCTTCTTCTTAATTTAGGTTCCAGTTCTTCTAATAATAAACAGACCGCCATCTATATCACTAATGATGATATTATTACTACTAAAATATGGGTATATGCTCCACACGCCATTAAAGGACGTATTGTTATTTGTTGGGAATGTATCAAAAGATCCTGTGTCAAATAAGTTGCCTGTTGTGATTCCTGATATGTCAGCTACACGAATGCCTCGTGTGTAATTTGATAAAAATACTTCGTTACCTTTTACGTATAGATTATGATCTATAGCTCCTGTGTCTCCGGTAAAAGTTCCTGCAAATGAAGGATTGTCTAAATCTGTAAAATCAAATAAAAGCGTGCGTGTATTAAATCCTATATTACTTTCATCTAACTCATCATTTGCTATAAAATAACGCTGATTCTCTGTAAGCCATCCTTGATGTGTATATCCGATATTAGGGTAACTTACTTCTGAAATTTGAACCACATTTGCTTTGTCTGTCACATCCAGAATAACTACTTCATCTTCATTACTTCCTACGTATATTTCTCTTCCTGCATAGTCTGGATCGGGTCCATTATAGGTGACTACTTGTGCATCATGTGTGTATCCTTGTCCTGAAAAACCTCCTGCAAATGTAGGATTCAATGGGTCACTTATATCTACAATATGCGGTCCTCCACTAAAAGTGCTTGTGCCTACGGCATATGCAAATCCTTGTTGTTCATTAATGACAATATTATGTGCATTTCCAAATTCTGTATATACTGCATTTGGTGTAAATGTTATGTTTTGGTCTGGATCTGCATCTCGCAATAAAGAGAGATCAAATATTTGCATTCCATGCCCTCCAGCTTCGCTTACAATAAATGCATAGTCATTGTATACTTTTATATCTCTCCATTGAGAAACCGTGGTTTCTGTAGGAAGAAATCCTACAATTCTTGGTGCTGTAGGTGTTGATATATCTATAAATGTGGTGCCTTCACGGGTTCCTAAAAGTGCATATTCTGTACCTGTAACTGGATCTGTCCATCCCCAGATGTCATTTCCACCTGTTGAGTTTCCTAATTGTGATAAGTTAATTTGTGCCATAAGGTCAAAATCATCACAAGGAAAAATACCTGCAAATCCATTTTCACATACAAGGCGGCCATCGGCTACAGGATTTGGTTCTTCTTCTGTGTCTGGAGTTACAAGAATAGGCGCTGTGCTATCATCATCGTCACTACAGCTTACTATTATAATGCTTATAACAATCAGAGAAAAGAAGAACTTTAATTTCATTTTAATATCAGTTTTTGTGTGCTATTTGTTGTTTTTACAAAATAGAGCCCTGTTTTTAAATGCGTGAGGTCTAATTGTGCATCTGTTGTAGCGATCTTAGTTTGGTGTACTACTTGTCCCAATGTGTTGATTACTACTACTTGTCCTATTGGATCATTTGTATTTATAGATACTATACCTGAGGAAGGATTAGGAAACATTGTAATTTCTTTAGGAGCCTCAAAAGTAGTAACGTCTAGCGTTTCATTTTGTTTTACAAGTATAAAACCGCCATCTTGATCGCTAATAATAATATTTCCACTTTCAAAAAATGGATATACATTCCAAGCACCAGACCCTGTCCCTACATTATCTGTACTTGGTACCGTATCAAAATACCCTACTTCATTTATGTTTTGATTAGCAATGTCTGAGATATTTATAACACGCATCCCAGCTCTATAGCTTGCTAAGTAAAATAAGTTTCCAACGACATATCCATTATGATCTGTAGATGTATTAGTTCCTTCATATTCAAAATGAAGTTGCGGATTGTCTAAATCATTAAAATCAAAAACAATGGTTCTCGTGTTAAATCCAAAGCCAATTTCGTCTGTCTCATCACCTAAAAGGAAATAACGTTGATCTTCTGTAAACCATCCTTGATGTGTATATCCTATATTTGGATATGAGATAGTTGCTATTTCTTCAGGATTATCTTTATCTGTAATATCTACAATAGCAATTTCATTTTCATTACTACCTATTAGTATTTCGTGATCTTCATAATCACTATCAGGACCATGATATGTTACTACTTGCGCATCGTGACTATAACTGTTGTCCGCATATCCTCCTTCTCCTACAGGGTTTATTGGATCTTGGATATTTATAAAGTGAGGGCCTCCAGAAAATGTTTGTGTACCAACACCATATGCATATCCAGATTCTGTATTTATAACAATATTATGTGCGCTTCCAAACCCATCATAATGTGCTGTTTCAGAAAAAGTAACAGGAGGATTTGTCACTGTACGTAATTGGGTAAGATCAAAAACTTGCATCCCGTGACCACCAGCCTCACTTACTACAAATGCATGATTTTGGTATACTTTTATATCTCTCCATATGCTATTTGTGGTATGTGTGGGTAATTTACCAAGGTAAATCATATCATTTGGATTTGAAATATCTACAAATGCAGTTCCGTTTCCGAGCCCTATAATGGCATATTCTTTACCATCATCTGGATCTGTCCATCCCCAACTATCATTTGTGAAGTTGGTACTCATATCGGCATTGGTAAGTATGTCTTGAAGGGTGTATCCTTCACATGGAAATCCTGCTGCCATATTTCCTTCGCAAGGAGTTTGTGCTATTGTGATAGAAGAAAATTGTAGGAGTCCAAACAGAAAGCATATTTTGGTTAGATAAGATTTCATTAGGTAGTTTTGTCTAGGATTATTGTAAACTTATAAAATTTGTGTAGTACACACGAAATATCCGATCAAGTATTACTTGTCAATATTCACTTATATAACAAATATATGTGCAAAATCCCCCGTAACCTGTGATAAATATTCTGAAATCCATAAAAAGTTATAGCAAGTTATAGCCTTCATAAGGTTGTTTAGTACCTTTGCAATTATGTTAGAAAATAAAGATCAATCCCGAACTTCTTTAGAAGAATTAGGTGAGTTTGGACTCATAAATCATCTTACGGAACATTTTAAAATTACTCATAAAACTACCTTAAAAGGAATCGGTGATGATGCTGCAGTATTATCATTTCCAGACACACAAATTGTAGTGACAACAGATCTTCTAATTGAAGGGGTTCATTTTGATTTGAGTTATGTGCCCTTAAAGCACTTAGGATACAAGGCTGTGATGGTCAACCTTTCTGATGTATATGCTATGAATGCAATGGCTAGTCAGATTACAGTTTCGATAGCTGTTTCTAATCGTTTTCCATTAGAAGCATTAGAAGATTTATATGTGGGTATACAAACAGCCTGCACTAATTATAAAGTAGATTTAATAGGTGGTGATACTACATCGTCTACAACAGGGCTTGTTATTAGTGTAACAGCAATAGGAAATACTACAAAAGAAAAAATAGTAGGAAGAGATACTGCAAAGGCGGGTGATCTTGTTGTTGTAACAGGTGATATAGGAGCTGCTTATATGGGATTACAAGTCCTTGAAAGAGAAAAAGCAGTATTTAAAGTAAACCCTAATAGTCAACCAGATTTAGAACAATACGCTTATATTGTTGAACGTCAGTTAAAACCAGAAGCAAGGAAAGATGTTGTTTTATTATTAGAATCTCTAGAAGTATTGCCTACATCTATGATAGATATAAGTGATGGTTTATCTTCAGAAATTTTGCATTTATGTAAAAACTCTAAAGTAGGGTGTAATCTATACGAAGAGAAAATTCCATTAGATCCTCAAGTAATTAATACTTGTGAAGAGTTTGAACTTGATAGTACTACTATAGCCTTAAGTGGTGGAGAAGACTATGAGTTGTTATTTACCATACGTCAAGAGGATTACCCTAAGATTAAAGCAAATCCAAATTTTACTGTAGTAGGGCATATGACAGAAGAGAGAGAGGGGGCTCATCTTATCACAAGAGCTAATACTAAAATTCCTTTAATAGCAAGAGGCTGGAATGCATTACAATCTGAGTAATTTTAATTAACGTGTCGCTAATCTTCTAGTGTAGAAATTTTCGTACACTTCATTGATACGACGTAATTTTGGAGTGAGTGGGGTGTAGTGGCCATATCCATCTAATGTAAATTGCTTTTTACAATTTGCACATTCAAACTCTTTAATATTTGATTCATACCTTTTAGTAATACGGTATTTATGTCCAAATACTTTGCATTGTAGGTTTGAAAATGGACTGTATGTAGGCTCGCTTTTAGTTTTAGTTGTATTCATTGATTTGGGGTTTTAACTTGAGTACTAATGTAAAAAAATTCTACAAACAACACAAAAATATCGATGAAATGCACAAAAATTTAACAATTAGAAATATTTTCCCAACTTATTAAGATATTTAGAGGTTGTTTTTATAGTAATTTACTTGTTAAAAACCTTATTTGGATAATTTAAGTAATGCGATGTGTTGTTATATCTAAGAAATTTAAAATGTCCATAATCATAGCATCTCTATTTGAGATATGACTCATATGCCCTCCTTTAATTATTGAGAAATGTTCTATATAAGAAGCAAACTTTTCTTTTTGTTTATCTGCATCTATAATCCAATCTTTTTCTCCTAGGATCATACCTCTTTTAAAAGAAGCATTTTTCCAGAAGGTTGTTGCGTCTTCTCTTAATCGCATACCTTCATTTGAAGCAATATATCCTTGTACTGGAGTTTGTAGGGCATGATCTAATGCTACTGCAATATCATCATGATATATTTCTTTGGAAGCGGGATCAAAAAGATTAATAAAAGACATACGTATCAATTGTTCAAATTGTGTTTTGGCCATTTGATTAGCTCTAAGGCGTAATTGTTTTCGTTCTTCACGATCTGCTTCTGGGGTAGAATTTAGGAGACATAATGCATTCACTTTTTCTGGGTACGCTTTCGCGAAAGCGATCCCTACATATCCCCCCATAGAATGTCCAATAAGTATAACTTGGTTGAGGTGTAATTCATTAATGACTGCATGTACAGTTTCAGAAAAATCCTGCATAGTATGTATATACCCTAGACATTCTGTTTTGCCATGACCTAGAAGATCAATACATATAACTCGATGTTTTTTGACAAGAAATGGAAGTAGGATTTCCCACATAGTGCTGTTTTCTAAAAATCCGTGTATTAATATAATAGGAGAGCCTTCTCCTTGATCTGTATAAAAAATACGGCTCCCTTTATGTGTAATCTCCATTTTGACTTATCTTGAAGCGCAAATATCAAGTAACCTATGAAAATCACCAAACAAACTTTTATCACTTCTTTTGCACTGTTTTCACTTTTTTTTGGAGCTGGAAATCTCATATTCCCTGCTTTTTTAGGGTATAATGCTGGCGATGGTTGGTTTATGGTCGCTGTAGGATTTGTGCTTTCGGCCGTAGTGATTCCTATTTTAGCAATATATGGTCATGCACGATTACAAGGGACAATGATGGATTTTGGGAGAAAAGTATCTCCTGCTTTTGCTTTTATATACAGTCTTGTCGTGTATGTGATTTCAGTTTCTTTTCCTAGTCCGCGTACCGCTTCTGTAACCTATGAAATGGCAGTGCAACCTTATTTTGATATTCCATCTTTGGGAGCGATAGGAAAATACCTTCCCTTAATATTGAGTACCGTGTATTTTGCACTGGTATTATTATTTGTGTTGAATCGCTCTAAAATTATAGATATCATAGGAAAATTTTTAACTCCTGGTATTTTGATCATCTTAGGATCTATCATATTAATAGGTCTTTTTGGAGATTATAGTGCGATGACTGCCTCTGAGTACCCTAGTAATTTAACCAGTGGGATTTTAGAAGGGTATCAAACCTTTGATGCCATAGGAGGTGTTCTAGTAGGAGGTGTTCTAGTAGTTTCGCTTAGTCTTAAAGGAGTTTCTAAAGAAGAGAGTAAGGGGGTGATTGCTAAAGCTGGGTTGTTTGCAGGAATAGGTTTTGTGATTATGTATGTAGGCTTAATTGCTCTTGGAGCTGCAAATAGCGGAACTCTTGATATAGATAATCGAACAGAATTACTGAGCCTTTTAAGTTATAACACGCTTGGAAACATGGGGAGGTCAGCTTTGGGAGTTCTAGTAGCACTTGCTTGTTTTACAACAGCAGTTGGTATCGTAACAGGAACTGCCGATTTCTTTAAAGGACTCTTTAAAGATTCTCAAAAAGCTTATATAATCACAGCGGTGATTAGTTGTATTCTTGGCGTAGGAATGGGGCAATTAGATGTGCACTCTATTATTGTAGTGGCACTTCCTGCGCTTATGTTTATCTACCCAATTACGATTGTGCTTATACTACTGAATGCACTTCCAGATAAGTTTGCAACACCTACTGTATTTAAAGCTGTAGTCCTTATTACTGTTTTATTCAGTTTGCCAGATTTTTTATCTTCTATAGGGCTTTCTGAAATGGTACAACCTATTCAAGAGTTTCTGCCTTTTGGAACCGTTACATTAGGTTGGTTATTACCTGCATTAGTTACTTTTATTGTTGTTAATCTAATTGGGTTTAAAAAAAATGAATAATCTTAAGAACTAGCTTCATTTTTAAGGTTTTTGATGACTGAAAAGGCTCTGTCTACTAAAAAATCTTTTACTAAAATGGTAAACTCATTGGTAGTAGATACCACTTCGTGTAATGCAATACCTTCCCAAGCAAGTCTTTTAAAAAGTTGATAATATAATCCTGGCACGGTAGAGTTATCGTGAGGTAAATTGATGCTGATAGCTGATAAGTTTTCTTGAATATCTAATTGGGTTTCATTTGTGAAACTAGCAATTACCTTC
Organism: Dokdonia pacifica; assembly: GCF_900188275.1. Taxonomy (GTDB): domain Bacteria; phylum Bacteroidota; class Bacteroidia; order Flavobacteriales; family Flavobacteriaceae; genus Dokdonia; species Dokdonia pacifica. Next base: position 597,440 of record NZ_FZNY01000001.1, on the reverse strand, counting down.
TCTTTTTCTGAAGAAGAAATAATAATGTTACTTTCTAAAATTCCTCTTGTAAAGGCATAGAAAATGCTTCGGTCAATTGTAATGAGGTCTAAGATTTTTGCATGACTTCTAATTAAGGTAGGTGAATTTTGAAATGTAAAATCACTTAAATTAGAACGCACGGTAATATCTCCTAAGTTTTTAAGGATACGTTGCATTTTTACACTATTACTCGCATGAATAGGAGGATTGTAACGACGCAACGCCATCATAATTGCACCCGTTTTTACCGTCTTGTGTAAACGTTTTTCTATGAGAGGTTGTATATGTTCTGCTAGTGCAGAATAGTTGATAATGTTTTTCGAGAGACCTTCTTCTATAAAAGGCTGTGTAAGAATAATTTCTTCGACACAAGATGCTATTGTTTTCATTTTGTTAATTATATAACATATTGTGCAAAATTAGAATAATTTTATCATTTATAAGGTTTAGAGAGGTGATAATAATATTTTTGACCTCATAAAATGATATACCGATGCATGTATTAAAATTTGGAGGCACATCTGTAGGATCTGTAGAGAATATGATCCAAGTGAAAGATATTATCAATGATCAAGAGAAAAAGATCGTTGTGCTTTCGGCTATGTCAGGAACTACAAATGCACTTGTTGCTATATCTAATGATATAAAGGAAGGGCATATTTCTAAAGCTTCTACTAGTATAGATGCATTAGAAATATCGTATGCACATACAATTCAATCATTATTTTCTGATGAAGCAATTTTATATGATGTACAAGAATACGTTCAAGATGTTTTCTATTATTTAAGAGCAGCTACAGATAAGCCCCATGATCAATTAATGTATAATACAATTCTTTCCTATGGAGAGTTATTGTCTACTTATATATTTAGTGCATACTTACGTCAAGAAGGTATAAAGGTGCAGTTATTGCCTGCATTAGACTTTATGAGGATTGATCGTAATAATGAACCTGATAATTTCTATATACGCCAGAACATCCATCGCATTATTGATGAGTTGCCTGTGGCAGATATATACATTACACAAGGTTTTATTTGTCTTGATGTAGATGGGAAGGTATCTAATTTGCAAAGAGGAGGAAGTGATTATACGGCAACTATTATAGGAGCAGCTATTCGAGCAGAAGAAGTGCAAATCTGGACAGATATAGATGGTTTTCATAATAATGACCCTCGTTTTGTAAATACGACAAGACCTATCTCAAACCTCTCGTTTGATGAGGCAGCAGAGCTTGCTTATTTTGGAGCTAAGATTTTGCATCCGCAAACAGTAATGCCTGTACGTGAATTAGATATTCCAGTGCGTTTAAAGAATACTATGGAACCAACATCATATGGAACATTAATTACTAATAATGTACATGGTGAAGGAATTAAAGCGATTGCGGCAAAAGATGGAATTACTGCTATAAAAATAAAGTCTGGTAGAATGCTACTTGCACATGGTTTTTTGAAAAAAGTATTCGAAATTTTTGAACGTTATGAAACCGCTATCGATATGATTACGACTTCAGAAATTGCTATTTCATTAACCATAGATGATACAACATATTTAGACCCTATCGTAGAAGAATTAGAACGATTTTCTTTTGTAGATGTAGATCAACAACAATCTATCGTATGTCTTGTTGGAAACTCAATTATATACCATAGTCAAACACATAAATTATTTCAAATCCTTCAAGATGTAGATGTTCGTATGATCTCATATGGAGGAAGTCATAATAATATTTCTTTATTGATCCATTCAGATCATAAAATAGCAACCCTACAACGGTTACACACCTACCTTTTTGATGTCGTAACTGTGTAAAATAAATGAAAAAGGAAGTTAAGTTAGTTTAGTTAGTTATTGAAGAGGCTACCATTGGGTAGTCTCTTTTTATGTCTAATTACCTCTCCTTTTTTTTAAATCACACTTTATTTTGCATATAACTATAAAAAGTATATGCTACTCTTTGCTACTGTTGTTTATTTTTAAAAAGTGTAGAATTGACATTTCTTAAAATAATCTTGTATGAAAATTCGAACAATGTAATAGTATGTCTGGGGATGACTGACATATTATTGTCAGGGAAAACCTTTGTGTCTGCCTAATATTTCTTTAATCATTGATATATAGGCTACTTAGATTCATTATTTATAAATATTTTGGATGATAAATAATTGTCTTTTTTCAAAAATATAGTTTAAGTTTGAGTAATGATTAGGTGTTTCTATAACATGTATAGACATCAAATATGCTATTTATTAAATTAAAGATCATGAAGAAAGTTATTTTTACAATGGCATTTTTGACAATATTTATATCTTGTCAAAATGACGATGATTATCAGGAGATTGACCAATCTTTATTAGATGATACACTAAGTGAATTAATACTAGATGCTTCAGGAGAAGAGGGAAATTCATTTTTTGTATTACCAGATAGTGATGACTTTGCATCTATTCCTCAGGATCCTTTAAATCCAATCACATCTGCAAAAGTCGCTCTAGGGCAATTATTATTGCATGATACTGCTATGGGTGGAGATCCTAAAATAGAAGGCCGTGAGTTTCAATTTGCATGTGCTACGTGTCATCCAGTGGCAGCTGGTTTTAATGCAGGGAGAAGACAAGGAATTGGAGAAGGAGGTATTGGTTTTGGACTTAGTGGAGAAGGACGTTTTATAGATCCATTAATGCCTATAGATTCAGTAGATGTGCAACCAGTGCGTGTGCCTACTTTATTAAATTTAGCATACCAAGATGTTGCTTTGTGGGATGGACGTTTTGGAGGTACAGGAACCAATGAAGGAACAGAAGCCGGATGGGAACTCATTCCAGAAAACTTTGAAGGATTTCAAGGGATTGAAGTACAAGCTATGCAAGGACAAGACGAGCATCGTCTTTTTATAGATGAAGCTTTTGTAGATACCTATAATTACAGAGATTTATTTGATGCAGCTTTTCCAAATATTCCTGAAGCAGATCGATATTCTAGAAGAACAGCTGGACTTGCCATTGCAGCATTTAATAGAACATTACTTTCTAATAGAGCTCCTTGGCAGGAATACCTTAAAGGAGATTTGACTGCAATGACAAAACAACAAAAAAGAGGCGCTGTTGTTTTCTTTGATCAAGGAAAATGTGTGCAATGTCATACAGGCCCAGCACTAAAAGATAAAGCGTTTCATGCCTTTGGATTTGGAGATTTTGATGGGAGTTCAGATGCGGTAATTAGACCAGATGTAGATATTAATGCAGTAGCAAGAGGAAGAGGGAACTTTACAGGAAATGCAGCCGATGATTATAAATTCAAAACGCCTACCCTTTATAATCTAATAGATGGAGGCTTCTTTGGACATGGAAGTACCTTTACATCTATAAGAGATGTTGTTGCTTATAAAAATGAAGGTGTTCCTCAAAATACAGATGTTCCTTCTGGTCAATTTGCAGATCAGTTTGGAGGATTAGGACTTACAGAAACACAAATCAATGACCTTACCGCATTTTTATCAGATGCACTTCGAGATCGAGATTTAACAAGATATGTACCTGAAGTATCCAATAGTGGTTTTTGCTTTCCAGCAAATGACCCTCAAGCTAGGATAGATTTAGGATGTGATTAAAAAAGCCTGTTAGCATATAGAAAATAGAGTGTTTTATTTTATCAAGTACTAACTAACTTTCCAATCATGATAAAATAGAATAACTACTTGGTTCTTTCCTATAGACAGAAGAACTATCCCGTTTTCTATATGTGTAACGGGTTTTGTTACTAATGTTCAGGTGTTATAGGTAATAATCTTGAATCTTCAAGAGCCGCCGCGCGATGTCCCGCAATAGATAAGTAAGCTTCGTTTTGTGCAAATTTCAAAAATGTAGCAGCGTCTTTATGCTTTACCAATAAAACCAAATCCCAATCTTCTTGAGAAGGTCCAATTAAAAAAGAAGCACTTTTTCCGCTAAATAAAACCTCACTTCCAGCTTCTTTTAAAAACGGAAGGGTATGCTCCATATATAATTGATAGGCCTCCTTTCCAGAGATAGGTGTTTCTGGAGTTAGCGCAGGTGTTTGAGAATAATTTGCAATGTCTTTAAATTTTAAAAGATTAAGCATAACGATTTCTCCTTTAGGCGGATTGGAAAAATAATTTCTACCAGCCTCTGGAGTCACGTCTAGATAAGAGATTCTTGACATGTGATATTTATTAGTAGTTAAAATGTCTATATACGCTTTACCGTTTCACTCTCCCTTTGGTCGTGAATCTCGCAAGCTCAATTTCGCGAAAGCGTATACATAAACAACTCATTAATATTTTATGAATTCATGAGATCCTCGATCTCTTCAATAGAAATTGGAATATCATGCATTAAGTTGAAAGGAGCGCCACTTTCTTGAATCACAACATCATCTTCCAGTCGAATACCAAATCCTTCATCTGGAAGATAAATACCAGGCTCCACGGTAAAAACATTATTGGCTTGCATAGGCTCGTGTAGGAGTCCGTAGTCATGCGTATCTAATCCCATATGGTGACTTGTGCCGTGCATAAAGTACTTTTTATACGCTGGCCAATCTGGATTTTCATTTTGTACATCTGCCTTATCTAAAAGCCCTAAATCTAATAACTCAGAGGTCATAAGTTTACCCACTTCTATATGATATTGCTCCCAATAGGTTCCTGGAACAAGCATTTTGGTAGCCTCATCTTTTACACGTAATACAGCATTGTAAACTGCTTTTTGACGCTCTGTAAAACGTCCATTTACAGGAATAGTACGCGTCATATCACTAGCATAATTTGCATATTCGGCACCTACATCCATAAGAATTAAGTCGCCATCTTTACACTGTTGGTTATTTTCGATATAATGCAACACATTTGCATTATTTCCAGCAGCGACAATAGGGGTGTAGGCAAATTTTTTGGAACGATTACGTAAAAACTCGTGAATGTACTCTGCTTCGATTTCATATTCCCAAACTCCAGGTTTTACAAACCCTAATACACGCCTGAATCCTTTATTAGTGATATCACATGCCTGTTGAATCAAATCTATTTCTATTTGATCTTTTACAGAACGTAAACGCTGTAAAATAGGATTGCTTTTTGCAACACTATGCGCAGGATATTTAGCTTTCCACCACTTTGTAAAACGATCTTCACGCGTTTCAGTCTCTACAGCGGCACGATAATGCTCATTAGTATTTACGTATACGGTATCTGCATAGGTCATTAACTCTGCAAATATTTTTTCTAGGTCTTGAAGCCAAAATACTGTTTTAATGCCTGAGGTTTCTAGCGCTTTTTCTTTGGTGAGCTTCTCTCCTTCCCAAACAGCAATATGCTCATTGGTTTCTTTTAAGAATAAGATCTCACGGTATTTTTCTTTTGGGCAATCTGGAAATACGACCAAAATAGATTCTTCTTGATCCACCCCACTTAAGTAAAAAATATCTCTATGTTGCTCAAAAGGCATCGTGCTATCTGCACTAATAGGATAAATGTCATTGCTATTAAAAACGGCAAGACTATTTGGCTTCATCTGAGCCATAAAGTTTTTGCGATTTTTTATAAAGAGTGTGTTGTCTATTAGGTGATATTTCATAACAGTAGTATTTCTAGATTTAGCTATACCCAAAAATAAGGATTGCAATTTTTAATAAATACGCCAAATGGCATTATTTTATATTTTTTCGGATTCTACTCATATGCCTTAAAGAAATTCCTAAAAAAGAAGCTAAGTAATGTAATGGCACTTTTTGAAGTAATGTAGGTTCGTTTTGCAATAACTTTTGATATCGCTCTTCAGGAGGTAATGTCAATAAATCAATACGATGATCGTCTATTTTATAAATCTGGTTTTCAATAAGGTTGTAATAAAAGGTATAAAAAGCCTGATTATGCTCCATTAAATATTCAAATTCCTGAAGGGTGATCACTTGTAGATTACAATCGGTGATAGCCTTGATGTTTTTTCTAGAAGGGAGGTTGTTTTTAAAGCTTTTCAATGCGGCCGTGCAAGAATTTTTTAATGCTAAATACGTAGTTTTCTCTTCTTCTAAAACAGCTAGCGAATGTTGTAAAACACCAGCTTCTATGTAACAAAAGTACTTGCAGATAGTTCCGCTAGTAACAAAGAATTCATTTTTTGATAGTTGGATTTGAGAAAACGTCGTTATAATTTCAGGAATAAGGTGATGGAGTGATGTATCATTAATGACAGTTTGTAGGTAGGTTTCAAAAGTAGAATGAGTTGTCATTTTAAGTGGGCTCCTTTTATAATGGATTAAAAGTACGAAAGAGCTATTCTATAAAACAATAAAATAGTTAAACTCCTTCCAAAAACTTTCACATAATTTCACATTTCCGTACTTTCAAGGCGCTAAAACAAAACCAAAATGAAAATACGCACTTTCCTCTGTGTAGGTATGGCTGTGTTCGCTTTCGCGAAAGCGTACCCACAACAACCTGCAACATCAGCATCTCAAGTACAACAAGGCATTGCTCAAAAACGTACAGCACAACAAAACTCACTTGTTAAGAATCTTCCTTTTGAAAATATTGGACCCACCGTGATGAGTGGTCGTGTGGTAGATCTTGCCGTAAATCCTGATAAACCATCAGAGTTTTATGTAGGCTATGCCAGTGGAGGTTTATGGTATACAAATAATAACGGAACTACCTTTGAACCTGTATTAGATAGTAGTGATACACAAAATGTAGGTGATGTAGCAGTAGACTGGAAAAGTGGTACTATCTGGGTGGGAACAGGAGAAAATAATTCTTCTCGTTCTAGTTATGCGGGAATTGGAATCTTAAAGTCAACCGATAAAGGAGCAACTTGGAAAAATGTAGGACTCACAGATTCGCATCATATAGGACGTATTTTAATTAATCCATCAAATCCTGATGAGGTAGTGGTAGGTGTTACTGGACATCTATATTCTTCAAATGACGAACGTGGTGTTTATAAAACCACCGATGGAGGAAAGACATGGAATAAAACACTATTTGTAAATAGTGAAAGCGGGATTATAGATATAGATCATGACCCTGCAAATTTTAATTTGATGTATGCATCGGCTTGGGATAAAGACCGTAAAGCATGGCATTTTGAAGGGAGCGGTTCTGGATCTGGTGTTTATAAAAGTACGGATGGCGGAACTACTTGGCAAAAACTAAATGGATTTCCTTCTGGAAATGGCGTAGGTCGTATCGGGATTGCAGTGTATGATGCCAATACGGTATATGCTGTACACGATAGTCAGTTTAGACGTGAAGGAGATGATAAAGGCAATAAAAGCAATGGTGCCTTAACAAAAGACGATTTCAAAACCATGGGTAAAGATGCTTTTCTAGCACTGGATAACAAAAAACTCAATGGGTTTCTAAAACGTAATAATTTCCAAGAAAAGTACCGTGCAGAAAATGTAAAAGCAATGGTGCGTAATGGATCTGTACAACCAGAAGATCTTGCAAAATATTTAGAAACTGCAAATACACAATTATTTGATACACCTGTTGTAGGTGCCGAAGTATACAGATCTGACGATGCAGGAAAAACATGGAAAAAAACACATGATGGCTATCTGGATGATATCTACTATAGTTATGGATATTACTTTGGAGAAATTCACGTAAACCCTCAAGATGATAAAGACATATACATCTATGGGGTACCTATTGTTGCTTCAAAAGATGGAGGGAAAACTTTTAAAAGTATTGGTGCAGAAAATGTACATGCAGATCACCATGCTTTATGGATCAATCCTAAAAACGAAAAACACCTTATAAATGGAAATGACGGAGGCGTAAATATTACCTATGATGATGGTGAAAACTGGATCAAAGCAAATGACCCTTCGGTAGGACAGTTTTATTACATTCAAGTAGATAATGAAGAGCCTTATAATGTCTATGGAGGACTTCAGGATAATGGGGTTTGGGTAGGAGCAAATACCGCTCAAGAAAATAAAAGCTGGCACCAAAGTGGGCAATACCCTTGGGAAAGTATCATGGGAGGTGATGGGATGCAAGTACAAGTAGATAGCCGTGATGCAAATGTTGTGTATACAGGATTTCAGTTTGGAAATTACTTTAGAATCAATCGTGAAACCGAAGATTTTAAACGTTTTAATATCAAGCATGAATTAGGAGAAAAACCATACCGTTTTAATTGGCAGACTCCTATTTTATTGAGTTCGCATAACCAAGATATTCTGTATTTAGGAGGTAATAAATTAATGCGCTCTATGAATCAAGGAAATGATTGGATGGCTATCAGTGACGATTTAACCAATGGTGGAAAAGAAGGAAATGTAGCCTATGGAACACTTGCTACTGTAAGTGAATCACCATTTCAGTTTGGACTGATTTATACGGGGAGTGATGATGGGAAAGTATATGTTACTAAAAACTCAGGAGGAAGTTGGACAGATATTAGTGCTAGCTTTCCAAAAGATTTATGGGTGTCACGTGTAGTGGCTTCAGAACATAAAAAAGAACGGGTGTATGTTACCTTAAACGGATACCGTTGGGACGATTTTAAAACCTATGTATATGTCTCAGATAATTATGGTCAAACTTGGAAGAACATATCAGGAAATATCCCGATGTCACCTGTTAATGTAATTGTAGAAGATTCTAAAAAAGAAAATATCATTTATGTAGGTACTGATAATGGAGCCTATGTGAGTGTAGATGGAGGGACGAGTTATCACGCTTTCGCGAAAGGATTGCCAGCTGTAGCCGTACATGATATGAAAATTCAGAAAAGAGAAAATCATCTCTTGCTGGGAACGCATGGAAGAAGTATTTATAGAGCAGATATCACAACCATTCAACAAATGGATGCCTCTCAAAGTGTACAGTTATTTGAAGTGGCTTCCTTGCGTAACTCACCACGTTGGGGAAATAGTTTTAGTATGTGGGGGAATGCTTTTGAACCTTCTGTAGCTATTTCTTACTTTTCAAGCTATGCAGGTAAATTCTCTATGGTTGTGAAAGATGCAAACGGAAAAGAATTACAACGCATGCCGTTAGTGCCTCAGGCAGGTATTAATGTACTTGATTATGATATGTCTATTACAGAAAAAGGGAAAAAGACATTAGAAAAAGCAAATACAGAACTCAATATTAGAAAAGCGAGTAATGGGAAGTATTACTTGCCTAAAGGAATGTATACGATTGTACTAGATGGCGGCGGCGGAAATGCTGCAGCAGCAACAACAACTCTAGAAGTGAAATAAAGAACCTTTCTTTTTAAATATTCAAAAGCAGTTAAGAATTCTTAACTGCTTTTTTGTTTTGTAACATTTTCGAATAAAGGGTAGTTTTTACTAGCATCCATCCAATCCTATTGTTTATTCGTACATTATATATCTAAACACCTATAGTATTGGATTGGAATATTGGAAATAGCGCAATACTTATTTTATCATCACTGCTTGTTATTTGTGCTGTATGGCGATTGGTGAGAGGTCATGAGATAGTGGCTACTGGAAAATATCTTAACTGGCTACTCATTGCATCGGGTATGACAATTATTCAAGTAATACTCGTAGATGCAAAAGTGGTGAATGCTTTTCCGATATTTTATGTTTTCTTCATTCCATGGCAATTTTTAGCGCCAGTTTTTTTCTCATTATTAATATGCTCTTACCTAGATAGAATGTGGGAGTTTAAGAAGTATAAGAAATTTCTATTAGCTCCATTTGTACTATTCTTTATTCTATATATAGTTTTAAAAGTAAATGCTTTTACTGAGTATGCTTTTTTTTCAAAGGCAATATCACTTACCATTGGTGCCGAGTGGGATGAAAATTTAGCTGTTCTTTTTGCATTTATTAATGGGGTTTGGAATTATAGAATGATCAAAAACTATGAACGCAGTTTATTAGGAGTATCCTATAAAACAGTTGTAGAAAAAACAAATTGGTTACGAGTCATGTATACACTATTGGTAGTGTTGTGCAGTGTTTGGATATTGGTAATATTATATCTTAAAGTCACAAAATTTGAAAGAGGAATGATGGCCTATTATCCACTGTGGCTTCTCTTTCTTGGTTTTTATTTTGTCTTTTTATACATAGGAGATCGTCATTTAAAAACAAAAAGAGAAGAAGAGAAAAAAAGGCAAGTAGCTTTTGAAACTATCATTACCGATTTTCAAATAGAAGGATTAAATAAAATTTTTGAAACAAAAGAATTACAAAACATTATTGATGGAGACACTTATGATGTCACAAGAATATTAAGCTTTTTTGCTACCTCACTTTTTGACAAACGTAATATAGATGATGTCCTCTGGGATATCGTTCGAAACGCGATTGGAAAACTAGATTTAGAAGATTGCGTGATTTATATGGTAGATAAAGAACGTAATGTCTTAGTGCAAAAAGCAGCGTATGGAAATAAAGATAAAGGTACTCGCAAAGTAGTAAGTCCAATAGAAATCCCTTTAGGAGAAGGTATCGTAGGAACTGTTGCAAAAACTTGTAAATGGGAGTGTATTTCTGATGTACATCAAGATGCAAGATATGTGCTAGATGATATGCAACGACAATCAGAATTTGCTGTTCCTATTCATGATGAAGGAATTGTTTTGGGGGTGTTAGATTCTGAGCATACTGAAAAAGGGTTTTTTAAGAAACAACATATTTTTATTTTTCAGCTTATAGCAAAACTTACTGCTACAAAACTCAAACAACTTCTAAAAAAAGAGTCCACTACAATTACAAATGATAATGGATATTATAAAGAATTATGTTTCTTACTTGAGAACGAAAAAATATATAAAGACCCCGATATAAGTCTAGGTAAAATAGCTGCTAGATTAGATATAAGTATTACATATCTATCACAACTTATTAATAAAATAAGTGGGGTTAATTTTTCTGATTTTATAAATGATTATAGAGTAAAAGAATCTAAACGGTTACTTACACACCCCAATTATACTAGTTATGCCATTCTTTCTATAGGATTGGAATCTGGGTTTAATTCAAAAAGTACGTTTTATGCTGCTTTTAAAAAACATACAGGCGTAACTCCATCCGTATACAGGGCAAAAGCCCCATTTGAGTCCTAAATCTTTCAGATTGTATAATTACGGACACTCTTGGAAGAGGTCCCATCTAAGTTTGTGGCATTATTAACTATAAAATTTTTATGATGAAAAATGCAATGCAAATTAGCAAACAACTATTAACCGCAATACTACTAATTAGTTTAGTGATAAGCTGTTCTCCAGAAGATGGAGAAATTGGACCTCAAGGCCCACAAGGAGAACAAGGAGTTCCGGGCCCAGCTGGAGAAGATGGCCAAGATGGTGAGCAAGGAGAACAAGGGGAGACAGGAACAGCAAATGTGATTTATTCAGAATGGATTCCTTCAGATTTTGCAAGTCCTATTACTGATGATTTTGATCAATTTGAATTAGATGTACCACAATTAAATGAAGTCCTTCAGGATTCAGGAGTGATATTAGTATACGCTCGTAGATCAACATTAATCTATCCAATTCCTATTACTTTTTTTGGAAGTTTAGACGAAAACTATAATTGGAGATTATTAACAACTAATGATGATATTATTGCTGTTCGAGTAAACTCAACTGATGGTGGAGTAATAGGAGAACCCTTTTTAAATGATGAGTACCGTTATGTGCTCATTCCAGGAGGTCAAGAAGCTGAAGGTGGACGTACAATGAGTGCTCAAGATTATCAAAATATGAGTTATGAAGAAATCGCTCATCTATTTAATATTAAAGATTAAGGACGTAAACGTAAAGTCCTTTCATTCCCTAATTATTAAAAGCAGTTAAGATGTATTAGCTGCTTTTTTTGTATTTTAGAATATGGCGCATCATCACAATCATACGCATGGTCACAGTCACGATACTGGTAATATTAAAGTTGCTTTTTTTATTAATTTGCTCTTTACTATTATTGAGATTATTGGTGGTGTTCTGACCAATAGTGTCGCCATTCTATCAGATGCAGTACATGACTTAGGAGATAGTTTGTCATTAGGACTCGCATGGTACTTTCAAAACTACTCTAAGAAAAAAAGAAGCCCTTCTTTTAGCTATGGATATGGTCGTTTTTCTTTGCTTGGAGCGATTATAAACTCGATTGTTTTAGTAGTGGGGAGTATTTTTATTTTTATTGAAGCAATTCCTAGATTAATAGAACCACAGCAGCCAGAAACGCAAGGCATGATGCTATTGGCAGTACTTGGTGTTGTTTTTAATGGTGCTGCCGTATTACGCCTAAAAAAAGGAACAAGTGTTAATGAGCGAGTAGTGTCTCTTCATTTATTGGAAGATGTCTTAGGTTGGATTGCAGTACTTATAGGATCTATAATTATGCATTTTTTTGACATTCCTATTATCGACCCTATTTTATCGTTAGGAATCGCACTATTTATTTTAATAAATGTGTATAAAAACCTCAAAGAAACTATTCAGATTGTGATGCAAGGTGTGCCAGAAAATACCAATGTAAAAGATATAGAACATGCATTACTTTCATATCCAGAAATAGTTGCCGTACATGATATTCATATCTGGTCTATGGATGGAGAGTATACGATTATGACAGCTCATATTGTAGTGCAAGATAAAGATACACTCACGGCACTAGATCCTCTTAAAAAGAAAATACGAGAAGATTTAAAAGAATTCCATGTAGAGCATATTACTTTAGAGTTTGAAAATGTGGGCGACCACTGTGGAGTAGTAGACGTATAATAAATGGGATTTTTTGTAACATTAAGAATCCTTTGTTGTCTATTAAATCATCAATCAAAATATACAAGCCATCATCGTATTACAAATTACAACACAACCTCAATTTTCACTGTTTGACCTTCTTATGTTAATAGGAATCACACAAGGAGTTGTGATGAGTGTGTTGTTATTTCGTTCAAAAAATAATAAACGAAGCAATCCTTTTTTGGCATTGGGAATTCTAGCTTTTTCCTGGGTGAGTACCAAACCGCTATTACATACATTACATCTTTGGGATACTCCCTTTTTTAGGTATTTTCCTAATGGCGCCGATTTGGCCATAGCCCCATTACTGTATTTGTATTTGGTTTCTTTGATAGATCCTGAGTTTCGCTTTTCGCGAAAGCATATCATACACTTTATCCCTTTTATATTACTACAAGGATATCTAATGTTTATCTATTTTTCATTAGTAGGAACTTCAGATGTAGTAATGAAAGATCAGATAGCAAATAGCCTCTATTTTAATCCCGTAAAAGATCTAGAAAGTCATGGAGCGGCGTTATCTTCTGTGGTATATCTTATACTTTCATTTAAAAAATTTAGGGAGTATAGAGAATGGCTTTCCAATACAATATCTGACAGTTCATTTCCAGAATTTAAATGGATCAAACAATTATTACTCCTGTGTTTAGCAATAGGTGCTTTTTTAATATTTAATTATAGCGCAGACCTTTTATTTGATCTCAATAGGATAACGGACCTTCACTGGACAATATTCTCGCTTTTTGGAGCTTTCTCTATATATTATTTAGGAATTGCAGGTTACAAATTGCCTAATTACGAATTAAAACTTCAGGAGGATGTTGCAGTCTTATCTTCAAAAAAAGACCTCAGTACTTTAAAAAAAACAGCACCTTCTCAGAGAGATACTGAAATAGTTAAAGTGATTAATGACGCATTAAAAAAAGATAAAGTATTTCTAAATCCTACCTTAAATATTCAAGAGCTTTCGCGAAAGCTATCATTGCCACAACAAGAAATTTCTCAAGTGATCAATGCGCATTTTCATAAAAAATTTAGAGATCTTATTAACGAATATCGTGTAGAAGAAGTAAAGAAAATGCTTCATAGTGAAAAGATGTCTCATATGTCTATTTTAGGAGTTGCTTTAGAATGCGGGTTCAATTCGGAAGCTACTTTTTATAGAATATTTAAAAAGAATACAGGTCTTTCGCCAAAAGAATATAGACGGCAATCTGCATAAGTCTATTTATTTACTCTCAAAACGTGTTTTGGGAAGTCTCAACATCATAAAAGTCTTTTGTTTGTAACAGATTTTAGAGAAATGACAGGGCTCATTTTTTAAAAGATCATCATCATTAAATCAAAAAACAAATCAAAAACTAGTATGAATTATCTAATGAAAGTATGCACATTTTTAACTTTTTGTATGACAATTAGTTCCTGTGCGCAAGGTAAAAAACCATTACCCATACATGAAGTTACCGCGTTTATACACGTAAACGTAATTACTATGAGTGACCCTGAACCTTTGATGGATCAAACAATTATTGTAAAAGATGAGGTAATAACAACTATCGGACCTTCATCTACTATTAAGATCCCTGAGAATGCATGCATCATCGATGGGGAAAATCAAAAATACATAACCCCTGGTCTAGTAGATACTCACGTACATATCAATAGGTCTAAATCAAAAGAGTGGGCTACCTATTTTGTAGCTAATGGGGTTACGACCGTGTTTAACTTAAAAGGTAATAAAAAAGTACTATCCCTTCGGGAGTCAGTACGTAAGAAACAATTACTTGCACCAGATATTTACACCTCGGGCCCTTTTATAGGAATGAGAAGTAAAAACCTACATAAGCTCACAAAAAAAGGAATAGAAAAGGAAGTCTTAAGTCAGAAAAAAGCAGGATATGATATGATGAAAATTCATGGAGATATGACTTTAGAGGTATATCAACATCTTATGGATTTTTCTAGAAAGCACGATATGCATGTCATGGGGCATATACCACGTAATTTGACATTTCAAAATGCGATAGATGTAAGGCAATTATCATTGGCACATGCAGAAGAAATGATTTACACACAATTTGTAAAACTCGATACGACCACAATTGCACCCTATGCGCAACAAGCGGGAGCGATGGGAATGTGGCTCGCTCCCACCATGACTGCTTTTAATACATTGTCTAAATCATGGGGAGATCCTACAGTAATAGATGCCGTCATGGAACTTCCAGAAACCAAAGAATTGCACCCTTATATTCAAAAAGTATATAAACAAGATTGGTATGGAGATCGTGATATAACTGCTAGAGATTTTTTTCAAAAAGCAAATACATTTCATAAACCTCTTGTAACGGGTATGTATAATGCTGGAGTCAAATTGTTATTAGGAACAGATACTCCTATGCCAGCAGTTCCTCCAGGAGTTTCTTTGCATGATGAGATAGACCTAATGCTTGCTATTGGAATGACTCCTTATGAAACGCTAAAAATGGGAACCTACAACGCAGGGCTTTATATTGTAACTCATATAGATGATCAAGCAAAATTTGGTCAAGTAAAAGAAGGATATCGAGCCAACCTCTTATTGCTTTCCTCAAATCCTTTAGATAATATGACAATTCTGAGAACACCCGAAGGCGTGATGCACGGAGGGAGTTGGTATGATGATAATGCGTTAAAGGATATGATCACTTGGTGATATGTTTTTAAATACGCTTTCGCGAAATCGAGCCTGTGAGACCTGTCTACCGGTAGGCAGGTTCACGGCCAGAGGGAGAGTGAAACGGTAAGGCGTCCTCTTTCTCAAAACCTATTTTTACTCTCATAATAGGTTTTGAGAAGTTTGGTGTCTTTAAAAACACGTTGTTTGACCCATCAATCAAAAAATCAATCAAAATGAAACTTAAAAAAATACTAAAGATTATAGGAGTAAGCATCTTCGGTCTGATATTTATATTGCTCATGGTTTCCCTAATTCCAAGAGTGAGTAATTCTTCTCCTGCATATCAAACGGAGCTAGCATACGGTAATCCTGTTTCTGAAGAAATTGAAAAGTTGTTAACTCCAGAAGTAGCTCCCGAACGAACAAGGGCTGTGATCATTCTTGAAGATGAAAAAATTATTTATGAATATGGACCTACTGATAAAATAATGAATACCGCATCTATACGTAAATCACTGATAGGACTGTTATATGGAATAGCGGTAGATAAAGGACTTATTGATATCTATAAAACTTTGGCAGAACTCGAAATAGATGAATATACACCTTTGACAGATCTAGAGAAAACCGCTACTATTCAGGATTTATTAATGGCAAAATCGGGAGTGTATTTGCCTTCTCAAGGAGAGCATGATAATCAAATAACTCAACGCCCAAAAAGAGGAAACCATAAGCCAGGAAGCTATTTTCATATGAATAATTTTGATGCCAATGCACTTGGAACAATTTTTATGCAAGAAACAGGGATGTCTATAGGTGTCTTTATGGAAAAATATCTAGCAGAACCATTAGGTTTGCAAGATTTTTCGGAAGATAATGTGGTTGTAGGTGATCCTTGGTTTTGGCCTAAAAAGAAGTCAATGCATAAACAGTATTATATGTATTTAAGCACGCGAGATTTAGCAAGAATAGGTGCAATGGTGGCAAATAATGGTCGTTGGAGAGGAACGCAAATTGTGTCTCAAAATTGGATTAAAAAAAGTACAACTTCGTATAGTAATTTAAAAGAAAATCATATTGACTATGGTCGCTATGATGGGTTTGGCTATCAGTGGTGGCTTGCTTCAGATACAGGTACTATTTGGACAGACGGATATGGTGAGCGATTTATGATTATTGATCCGAGTGAAAAGCTAACATTAGTCGAACAAAACTATACAGGAAATTCCTTATTCACTACGGGGCTTTGGCTTCTAAATAAGAATATGGACTCTAATTTGAGTGGTTTGATAAAAGCTCATACGATGTTAAAACAAAAAAAATAATAAAATGAGGTCAAGACTATTCTATCTTTTTAATTGTCAATTTCACGACATTATAGCATAACGAGAAATAGCTTTATTTTAAAAGCTATATCAAAGTTGGATCTAAATATAGAAGTCGGTTTGAGATTATCGAGATGTAGTGATAACGTGATGAGTAGTCATTTATAGTAAAGGATTTAGTAATGCTTTCTATGGAATTATATCTGAGTCCGCTTTCGCGAAAGCGTATAAAAGCCTAAAACTATTTAAAAAAACTTTCATAAATATTGAAAGTGTTCAATTTTACACTTTTAAAATAAAGTTTAAAGAAGAACAAGTTAAACACAGCAAGGACACTTCTTATAATCATTCTAAATAGAGGTGATCCTTGCCCTGTAAAGTTGTTAAAATAACGTTTGCGCCGTACATTTGTGTGAATTATTTAAATCAACTTTTTAATGAGCGGATTATTAAAATCTTCGATAGGTAGAAAAGTCGCAATGGCACTTTCAGGCCTTTTTCTCGTTGTTTTTCTTACACAACATTTTGTTATTAACTTACTTTCGGTTTTTTCTGAAGAAACGCACAATACGGTATCCCATTTTATGGGAACAAACCCATTAGTACAGTTTGGATTACAGCCTGTATTGATTTTTGGAGTCTTTTTTCACTTCATTATGGGAATTAAATTAGAGCTTCAGAATAGAAAATCTAGACCTGTGAAATATGTGAGTTACAATGGTGGTGCAAATGCTACTTGGATGTCTCGAAATATGATCTATACAGGCCTAGTGGTATTAGCCTTTTTAGGATTACACTTCTATGATTTCTTCATTCCAGAATTGATTCACAAGTATGCAGAAAATCATACTGCAGAAGTAGGTGATGCTACTCGTTATTATGCTGAGACAATTCACAAGTTTGAACAACCTTGGAGAGTAGGTATTTATGTAGTGTCCTTTGTATTACTAATGCTACACTTATTACACGGATTCCAATCTTCATTTCAATCTGTTGGATTTAATAATAAATACTCGAAGGCGCTTAAAGGATTTACCACGGCGTGGGCAATCATTATCCCGTTAGGTTTCATCTTTATAGCAGTTTATCACCACTTTAATCAATTACCACATTAAAAAAATCGCTATGGCATTAGATTCAAAAATACCTTCAGGACCACTAGCAGATAAGTGGACACAATATAAAAATGACATTAACCTTGTAAATCCAGCAAACAAGCGTCTTATTGACGTAATTGTTGTAGGAACTGGACTTGCAGGAGGATCTGCAGCAGCAACGCTAGCAGAATTAGGATATAACGTAAAAGCATTTTGCTTTCAAGATTCCCCACGTCGTGCACACTCTATTGCAGCACAAGGAGGGATCAATGCAGCAAAAAATTACCAAGGAGACGGAGATTCTACATACCGTCTTTTTTACGATACTGTAAAAGGAGGAGATTACCGTAGCCGAGAGGCAAATGTATATCGCCTTGCTGAGGTATCGGCAAATATTATAGATCAATGTGTAGCACAAGGAGTGCCATTTGCTCGTGATTATGGGGGATTACTTGATAACCGTTCTTTTGGAGGGGTGTTAGTAAGTCGTACATTTTATGCAAAAGGACAAACGGGACAACAGTTACTTCTAGGTGCGTATTCTGCTATGAACCGTCAGATAGGTCGTGGTAAGATCAAAATGTACAACCGTCACGAAATGCTAGACGTTGTAAAAGTAGATGGAAAAGCAAGAGGGATCATCACACGTAACCTTGTTACTGGTGAGATAGAGCGTCACTCTGCACACGCTGTTGTATTAGGAACAGGAGGATATGGAAATGTATTCTATCTTTCTACCAATGCTATGGGGTCTAATGTAACAGCCGCTTGGAAAGCTCACAAACGTGGAGCTCATTTTGCAAACCCATGTTATACGCAAATTCATCCAACATGTATTCCAGTATCTGGAGATCATCAGTCTAAATTAACACTGATGTCTGAGTCGCTTCGTAATGATGGACGTATTTGGGTGCCTAAGAAAAAAGAAGATGCTGAAGCTATTAGAGCAGGTAAATTAAAACCTACTGAGATTGCTGAAGAAAATAGAGATTACTATCTAGAACGTCGTTACCCAGCCTTTGGAAACTTAGTGCCGCGTGATGTAGCTTCAAGAGCAGCAAAAGAACGTTGTGATGCAGGATTTGGTGTCAATAAAACTGGAGAGGCTGTATACCTTGATTTTGCAAGTGCCATTGAACGCTATGGAAAAGAACAAGCCTATGTAACTCACCAAGATGCAAACAATGCAGCATTGGTTAAAAAACTAGGGCAAGAGATCGTAAAAACAAAATATGGAAACTTATTCCAGATGTACGAGAAAATCGTAGATCAAAATCCATATGAAACTCCTATGATGATTTATCCAGCAGTTCACTATACAATGGGGGGACTTTGGGTAGATTATAACCTACAAACATCTGTAGAAGGACTATATGCTATTGGAGAAGCAAACTTCTCAGATCACGGAGCCAACCGTTTAGGAGCCTCTGCTTTGATGCAAGGTCTTGCAGATGGATATTTTGTGTTACCATATACTATTGGAGATTATTTGTCACAGGATATTCGTACTGGACCTATCGCTACCGATACAAAAGAGTTTGAAGAAGCAGAAAAGAATGTACGCTCTCAAATAGATGCTTTAGTAAATAATAACGGTACAAAAGCAGTAGATTATTTCCATAAGAAATTAGGAAAAATCATGTGGAATAAATGCGGAATGTCTCGTAATGCAAAAGATTTAGAAAGCGCTATCAATGAGATTTCTGATTTACGTGATGAGTTCTATAAAGAAGTACGTGTACCAGGAGGAGAAGATGAATACAATGAAGAGCTTGCAAAAGCATTACGTGTAGCAGATTTTCTAGAATTAGGAGAGCTGTTTGCAAAGGATGCGCTTACGCGAAATGAATCTTGTGGAGGACATTTCCGTGAAGAGTCTGTAGAAGAAGATGGACCTCAAAAAGGAGAAGCAAAACGTGATGATAAAAACTTCACATTTGTATCTGCTTGGGAATACAAAGGAGCGCCTAAAGATGCGGTATTGCATAAAGAAGAGCTTACCTATGAGAATATTGAATTGAAACAAAGAAGTTATAAATAAGAAAGATATTATGAAACTAACGTTGAAAATTTGGCGTCAAAAGAACGCTCAAGCAAAAGGACAAATGGTGACATACCCAATTGATGGGATTGATGGAGATATGTCTTTCTTAGAAATGATGGATGTGCTTAATAATGAGCTTATCAATAAAGGAGATGACCCTGTGGTTTTTGATCATGATTGCCGTGAAGGAATCTGTGGTTCATGCTCTATGTTTATTAATGGAGAAGCACATGGTCCAGACCGTTTAGTGACTACCTGCCAACTCCATATGCGTAAATTTAAAGACGGTGATACAATTACCATAGAACCATTTCGTGCAGGAGGTTTTCCTGTGATTAAAGATTTAATGGTAGACCGTTCTGCTTTTGATCGTATCCAACATGCAGGAGGATTTATTTCTATTAATACCTCAGGAAACACACAAGATGCAAATGCAATTCCTATTGAAAAGGCAGATGCCGATGCGGCATTTGATGCAGCTACTTGTATAGGTTGTGGAGCTTGTGTGGCAAGTTGTAAAAATTCTAGCGCTATGCTGTTTGTAAGTGCAAAAGTGAGTCAGTTTGCATTATTACCACAAGGAAAAGTAGAGGCTACAGACCGTGTGATGAATATGGTAAAGCAAATGGATGAAGAAGGTTTTGGTAACTGTACTAATACTGGAGCATGTGAAGTAGAATGTCCAAAAGGAATTTCTCTAGAAAATATTGCACGTATGAATCGTGAATATATGTCTGCGAGTATGAAAGGATAATACATTCCCGCGTAGGCGGGAATCTTATAATATAAATCCCAATACCTATACGAAGGTTTTGGGATTTTTTTTGCTTTAATGCTTTGCACTCCTAATGGTTGTGGATCTCATAAGTTCGCTTTCGCGAAAGCGTATACAGCCTTAATTCCAATGGAGATAAAAACAAAAGTCAAAATGAGTTCAGTATCTTAGTCTTTTAATATCTAAAATCGAATAGATGAAAAAGAAGATCCCTTTTCTTGTGTTATTAATTTTTATAGGATTTACTAGTACTGCACAATCCTTTAATGAAGCAAAACTATTAGAACATGTTAAGACACTTTCTTCTGATACTTTTGAAGGAAGAAGAACAGGAGAAAAAGGGGGATTGCTAGCAAGAGCTTATGTTATCAAAACATTTGACAGTCTACAGGTAGCTCCTTTTGGTAGTAAATACGAACACAAATTTACTTTTGAAATACAAGGAAAAGAATACAATGCAGCAAATATTTTAGGGCAGATTAAAGGAACTGATTATCCAGATAAATATATTGTAGTAAGCGCGCATTATGATCATGTAGGAGTTAAAAAAGGAGAAGTCTATAATGGTGCTGATGACGATGCCTCAGGTGTATCGGCTTTATTTGCACTTGCAGAATACTTAGCTAAAAACCCTCCAAAACACACTATAATTCTAGCGGCTTTTGATGCCGAAGAATTAGGTCTTAAAGGAGCTTATTATTTTGTAGATAAAATGAAAGGAGCTCATATTGTGGCAAATATCAATATGGATATGATAAGTCGTAGTGCTAAAAATGAACTCTATGTTGTGGGAACACCACATAACGAACGATTGAAGTCTATCATAGAAAACTTTGAGAATCCCACTTCGTCTAAACTTTTAATAGGACATGATGGAGCAGATAAAAAACAAAACTGGACAAATGCTTCAGATCATGCTGCTTTTCATAAAGAAGGGATTCCTTTTCTATATTTTGGAAACGAAGATCATGCTGGATATCACCAGCCTTCAGATGATTATGAAAATATTACTCCAGAATTTTATAAAAATTCCGTTCATATAGTAATTTCTGTTTTGGTTCAAGTAGATGCAAATGGACTCTAAATATGAATAAATATCTATAAAAAAAGATGAGATGTAATTTATTTTTTAAATCAAATATTCTCTAAGTATTTGGCAAAGGATATGTTGTGAAAAAATAGATACAAGTACAAAATAAATCTGTTTAATCTTTTTTTTTGATTATACATAACTTTAATTCTCAATGTTATCAAAACGTTATCAAAAACAATTGGAATCAAGTGTAAAACCCCTTGGTGAGGCCATTTTTACCCTCTAAATCATCTTTATTTTTGTTGTAAAAATAAAGAATATAAAATACTGACAATCAATATTTTATTCATTTTGTTTAACAAAAATATAAGAAAATTCTGTTTTCTTAAATGTTGAAAACTTTGTGAATAACCATAACGTTAAAACCGAAAGCTCGCTCTCTTTTTTATTGATATTTGTTAGTCCCTAGTGGAATGAAAAAAATCAATTTAAATCATAACGGACAATGAGTGTAGTAGAGCCTATCTTAGCAGAAAATAAAGACAGATTTGTGATATTTCCTATCCAACACCATGATATATGGGAATGGTATAAGAAATCGGAAGCAAGTTTTTGGACTGCAGAAGAAATTGACTTACATCAAGACTTAACAGATTGGGCTACAAAACTAACTGATGATGAACGTTATTTTATTAAACACATTCTAGCCTTTTTTGCCGCATCTGATGGGATTGTAAATGAAAACCTTGCTGAAAATTTTGTAAATGAAGTACAATATTCTGAAGCAAAATTCTTTTACGGATTCCAAATCATGATGGAGAATATCCATTCTGAAACCTACTCTCTGCTTATCGATACCTATGTAAAAGATGAGACAGAAAAAGATAAACTTTTTAATGCCTTAGAAAACTTTCCTGCGATTAAGAAAAAAGCAGACTGGGCTCTAAAATGGATAGATAGTCCAAGCTTTGCAGAGCGTCTTATCGCTTTTGCTGCCGTAGAAGGTATTTTCTTCTCTGGAGCTTTCTGTTCTATTTATTGGTTAAAGAAAAGAGGGCTTATGCCTGGACTTACCTTTTCTAATGAGTTAATTTCTCGTGATGAAGGAGTGCACTGTGACTTTGCAGTTCACTTACATAATCATCACCTAATTAACAAAGTACCTACAGAGCGTATTAAAGAAATTATTGTAAACGCTTTAGATATAGAGCGTGAGTTTATTACCGAATCATTGCCTGTGAGCTTAATCGGTATGAACGCAAATTTAATGACACAATACTTAGAGTATGTGACAGATCGCTTACTTACAGAGTTAAATTGTGAGAAAGTATACAATACTGCAAATCCTTTTGACTTCATGGATATGATCTCATTACAAGGAAAAACAAACTTCTTCGAAAAAAGAGTAGGAGAATACCAAAAAGCAGGTGTTGTAAAAGATAAAGATGATGATGGAGAAGGTCAAAAAATCAGTTTTGACGCTTCATTCTAATATTTAGAATAAACTTTTAGGTCTTTTTGTAATACGTTTTAAAGACCGCTTTCGCGAAATAGTATTGCTTGATATTCTATTTCGGGATTTCATAATAACAAATCATAACTCACACAGTTTTTGGGAAAAACTGTGTGTTATAAATTAACAAACCTTTTTCTCAATTTGGGGGAAGACATTTTGGGGAGAATAAATATTTTAAGTGTATGTATGTAGTAAAAAGAGATGGTCGTCAGGAGCCGGTCATGTTTGATAAAATTACTTCTAGAGTAAGAAAATTATGTTACGGGTTAAGTGACTTTGTAGATCCAGTAAAAATCTCAATGCGTGTTATTGAAGGTCTTTATGATGGAGTAACTACAAGTGAGCTTGATAACCTAGCCGCAGAAACAGCAGCGTCTATGACCACAAGTCATCCAGATTATGCAAAACTTGCTGCGCGTATTTCAGTATCAAACCTACATAAAAACACAAAAAAGTCTTTCTCAGAAGTGATGACAGACTTATACGAGTATGTAAACCCTCGTACAGGGAAAAAAGCTCCAATGATTGCAGATGAAGTCTATCAAGTAATGATGGATAATAAAGATGCAATTGACTCTATGATTATTTATAATCGTGATTTTGGATACGATTATTTCGGTTTCAAAACATTAGAGCGTTCTTATTTATTAAAAATCAATGGGAAAATAGCAGAGCGTCCTCAGCATATGTTAATGCGTGTATCTATAGGAATCCACCTAAACGACTTAGATGCAGCAAGAGAGACATATGAGTTGATGTCTAAAAAGTATTTTACACACGCAACACCTACACTATTTAATTCAGGAACACCTAAACCACAAATGTCATCTTGTTTCCTACTGACAATGAAAGAAGACAGTATTGATGGTATTTATGATACACTTAAGCAGACAGCAAAAATTTCTCAAAGTGCTGGAGGAATAGGTCTTTCTATACATAATATTCGCGCAAAAGGCTCTTACATTGGAGGAACTAATGGAACTTCTAATGGAATTGTTCCTATGCTTAAAGTATTTAACGATACTGCAAGATATGTAGATCAAGGAGGAGGAAAGCGTAAAGGTTCTTTTGCAATTTACATGGAACCTTGGCATGCAGATATCTTTGATTTCTTAGATCTTAAGAAAAATCATGGAGCTGAAGAAATGAGAGCTCGTGACTTATTCTATGCAATGTGGATTTCTGACCTGTTTATGAAACGTGTGCAAGAAGATGGAAAATGGACGTTAATGTGTCCAAATGAATGTCCAAATCTTTTTGATGTATATGGAGATGAATTTGAAGCATTATATACAAAATACGAAGAAGAAGGAAAGGGTCGTAGAACAATTAAAGCACGTGAGCTTTGGGAGAAAATTATGGAATCTCAAATTGAGACTGGTACACCATATATGCTTTATAAAGATGCGGCAAACCGTAAATCTAATCAGAAGAATCTTGGAACCATACGCTCATCAAATTTATGTACAGAGATTCTTGAGTATACATCACCAGATGAGATAGCAGTATGTAATCTTGCATCTATAGCACTTCCTATGTTTATAAAAGATGGTGCTTTTGATCATCAGGAATTATATAATATTACAGTAAGAGCAACTAAAAACTTAAATACGGTTATAGATCGTAATTACTATCCGGTTAAAGAAGCAGAAAACTCTAATATGCGTCACCGTCCTATTGGATTAGGAGTACAAGGACTAGCAGATACATTTATCAAACTGCGTTTGCCTTTTACAAGTGATGAGGCAAAAAAATTAAATCAAGAGATTTTTGAAACACTGTATTTTGCAGCAGTAACAGCTTCTAAAGACTTGGCGATAAAAGAAGGACCATATTCATCTTTTGAAGGATCTCCAATAGCAAAAGGAGAATTCCAATATAACCTTTGGAACATAAAAGATGAAGAATTAAGTGGTCGTTGGGATTGGGCATCATTACGTAAAGAGGTGATGGAACATGGTGTACGTAACTCATTATTAGTTGCTCCTATGCCTACAGCGTCTACTTCACAGATTCTTGGGAATAATGAAGCTTTTGAGCCATATACATCAAATATCTATACACGTCGTGTATTATCCGGAGAGTTTATTGTTGTAAATAAGCATCTTCTTGAAGATTTGGTATCACTTAATCTTTGGAATGATGATCTTAAAGCTGCAATTATGCGTGCCAATGGATCTATTCAAGGAATTGATGTAATTCCTCAAGAATTAAAAGAACTGTATAAAACAGTTTGGGAAATGAGTATGAAAGACATTATAGATATGTCTCGTCATAGAGGGTATTTTATTGATCAGTCTCAATCGCTTAACTTATTCATGGAAGGTGCAAACTTTGCAAAACTTACATCAATGCATTTCTATGCATGGCAGAGCGGGTTAAAGACAGGTATGTATTACTTGCGTACAAAATCTGCAGTAGATGCTAAGAAGTTTACATTATCTGCAGAGAAGAAAAGTGCGCCAAAACCAGCGCAACAACAAGTGGCAGCAAGAGCAGCTCAAAAGTTAGCAGCAACGCAGCAACCTGCCGCAACACCACTTCCATCTTCAGATAGCAATGTGCCATCTCAAGTAGTGGAACATGCGCAAGCAGCAGCAGAGATGCAAGTGCAAATGAGCCTTGAAGAGCCTAGTGCTTCTTATGAAGTGCAACAATCAAATCTTCAAGAACAAACACAAGCAACATCTCAACTCAATACAGAGCCTATGACGCCAGAAGAAATGAAAGCGATCATAGCACAAGCAAAAGCATCTCAAGGAGATGATGATTGCTTAATGTGTGGTTCTTAATACCCTTTTGCAATAGCAAAAAATACCAAGTGTTAATATATAAACCCAATTTTCAAATCTGAAAATTGGGTTTTGTCATATAAGAGAATAAGGTTCTCCCTAATTTTTATATATTCATATAAAAAACAATCTATGGAAGAAGATATCATTGATATCTCTGAACAATTACAATGTTCTTTATGTACTGCCGCTATGGAAGAAAATTATATATTTTGTATTTCATGCGGATATCCTGAAAAAGGCTCGGAAGAAGAGCAAACAAAATTTCACGCACATCGTATACTGAATATGCGTAAATCTAGTGATGCTAGACAAGGAATTACAAGTGCAAGAAATATATTGTTTATTATAGCGGCCATCAATATGCTTTGGGGCATTTTTTATTTCTTCCAAAATAGTCAAGACATTTCGTTGCTTATTTACTTTCCGATTTTATCAGTTATGTATTTGGTTTTAGGTTACTGGTCACAACAAAAACCATTAATGGCTCTAGTATTGGGATTACTCGTATATCTTACGGTAATTGTATTAGGTGCTATTTATGAGCCAGAGTCTATAATAAGTGTAAGTGGTTTATTTTTGAAATCTTTTGTAATTATCTATTTAGCTAAGGGTATTAATGCAGCATTGCATATAAAAAAGAGCTAATGGAAGATCAGTCAAACCCTGTACAATATTGCCTTCATTGTTCTGCTCCTTTACCCAATACGGCAAAATTTTGCTCACAATGTGGTACAGCAATAGCAATTCCAGTAGATACAAGAATTCAAAAGAGTATCTATTATATCATCGCTTTCTATGTAGCCTTTCTTTTACTGGCTATCGTTAGTGCCGTTATTTTTAGTAATGATATCTCCTTTTTTTCTGAAGTTCTTGTTGAAGTTATTTTTATAGGAATGACACTGGGATTTTGTGCGTTAGATTGGAAAGCCATTGTGAAGTTGTATCTTCTCTCAAAAGTAGATGCAAAAGGAGTCCTCATGACCTTGTTGGTTCCAATAGCTAGTGCTTTTTTTGTGTACTATGGAATTGAATGGCTTAATGGTGTATTAGAGTGGTATGATGAAAATATATATGAAGAATATATCTATTATGAAAATGCCTTATTTTGGGCGATTTTATTTACAACAATAGTACCTCCTATTTTTGAAGAACTTGCCTTTAGAGGTTTCTTGTTTAATGAAATGCGTAAAGTAAGTTCTGTTCAGGTAACAATTATTGGGACTTCCTTTCTTTTTGCTCTTGTACATTTCTCCCTTATTTCTTTTATCTGGATATTTCCCTTTGGACTGTTTTTGGGATACTTGAGACAGCGTTATAATACCTTATGGTTATGTATGGTGGCACATTTTATACACAACTTTCTAGTGTTGATGTTGGATTATATTAATTATAGTCCTGAAGTGTTTTGAAACTTTAGGAGTTTTATGTTCAAGTATACGCTTTCGCGAAAGCGTACTCGTGATAAAATAAAAAGACCTGATAGAGTCATTCTTTATCAGGTCTAAGATATTAAATATGTATATATGTTTTATGAGTCTTGATGCTCATTGTGATATAAATCTAATAGATTCATGATCTCTTCAATAAGATCTTTTGTTTCTAATAATAACCCAAAATATAAGGTCGTGTTCTTAGGACTTGATTCCTCAGAACGTGTTCTTGCTACTTGTTTTTGAATTTTATCTGTAACGCTATTGTAGAGTTCTTCTTTTTGTCCTAAAAGCTCACCAATTTGAGCATAATTACGATCATTAAAAGCAGCTTGCGTAGCTGTTAAAAACTCATCTAGTTTCTGATTGATCTCTTGAAGATCCCTTATTTGATTAAATCGTAAAGGCTTGTGATTGTTATTTACGTGCTTGTAACTAGCTTTTGCAATGTATTCTAGTGATTGTGTGATATCTTCTAGGTATCCTAAAATCTGAATATAGAAGTTACTTCCACGTACACTGGTTTCTTCAAGGTTTTTAATGAAGTAGAAGATGTTTCCGCGTAATTCATCAATCTCATCATTCAGTTTTTCTACACCCGCACGACTCTTTTTGAGACTCCCTACTTTTCCTTTGGCAAGCCCTTTAAGTGTGCTAGTGTATATTTTATTAGCTCGTGATACTGTTTTAGCAATATTATCTGCGCTCTCTTCTATAATTCCAGAGATTGTTTGACTCTCTGCTTTGCGAAGATCTTCTTCTATTTTTGCTTCTTTGTTTTTCTTTTTACTAGAAAGGTAATTGCGTATAAGCATTAATATAGCAAGAAAGAATAGTCCAATAACTGCATAATTACCTCCTAAGTGCATAATGTAGGCTAGAATACTCGCTGCGGTAAATGCACTTAATGCAGTTAAAAACCAACCTCCTATTACATTTAATACTCCTGCAACACGATACACAGCACTCTCTGCTCCCCAAGCACGATCTGCTAGTGATGTACCCATCGCAACCATGAATGTTACGTAGGTAGTTGATAAAGGTAATTTTAATCCTGTAGCTATAGAGATGAGTACACTGGCGATAATAAGATTTACAGAAGCTCTGACCATATCAAAAGCAGGGAGTTCTGATTTTGGAATCGTAGCAGCACTTTCGGAATCTATAAAACTATTATTGATAGTATTTTTGATGCTTTGAGGAAGTATCTTGTTAATACTTGCATTAATGACAATGACAGAACGTACTAAATTTTGAGATAGCCAATTAGGACGGAAGCGCTCTTTTACTTCATCTTGTCGAGATAAATCTACAGAGGTTTTAACGACACGGCGTGCTTTTTTGCTAAACCATAGTGTGAGTACCATTACGAGTCCTGCTATGAATAATAATCCACGTTGTGTAGGCACTTTGGAGTCTAGAACTTCCATACAGTATTCCTGAGGTATTATGCCAGAAGTTACCCAATCTGAAAAGCCATTATAAGCTGCCATAGGAACGCCAATGAAGTTAACAAGGTCATTTCCAGCAAAAGCCATAGCTAAAGCAAAGGTTCCTAAAATGATAATAAGTCTGTATACATTTATTTTAAATATACTATGGACTAAAAAAGAAATCAATGTCCAGATTAAAGTATTAAGTGCTAAAAAAGCAAGTAAGTTTTCACTAGCCCATGCACTAAATCCTGCAGGCAAAATATCTGCTCCCTTGAGTCCTTTTATAATAATAAAATACGCAATCCCTGTAATAGAGAGCCCTCCAAATAGTGCAACAGCCCATCCTGGTTTTTTGTCAAAATTAAAAGTGAGTAGTACGCGAGTGATAAATTGCACAAGCGCTCCGATGGTGAATGCTATAAATACTGAGAGTAAGATCCCTGAGATTATTTTTACAGCTTGTTCTGTGTTTATATAATGTATAATGGTAGTATAAGCATCACCTTCTTTTGCAATCTTTACTAAAGAGATGGCTACTGCAGCTCCTAATAATTCAAAAACAATAGAAACCGTAGTAGAGGTAGGCATTCCTAGACTATTAAAGATATCTAATAAGATGATATCTGTGATCATAACAGCCATAAAGATGATCATGATCTCATTAAAGTAAAATTGATTTGGGTCAAAAATACCTTTACGAGCTACTTCCATCATTCCGCTAGAAGATAAAGCTCCAAAAGCAATACCAATACTAGCTACAATCATAATAGTTCTAAAAGAAACTGCTTTAGAGCCTATTGCAGAATTTAAAAAATTAACGGCATCATTACTTACACCTACTACCAAATCTGCAATAGCAAGAATAGCCAATGCAGCAATCATAAAAATATATATGTTCTCCATATGTTATATGCTATAAAAAGCCCTTAACTGCAAAAGTCTCAATTTCTTATTGCCTGTATGTTATGTAAAGGTTATATCGGAGCGAAAGATAAGAACTTTTGCTTGTTTCTACAGTGTTGTTTGGGTATTAAGATGTAAGTGTGATTTTGGTGAAATAGGGCTACTTGTGCATTTTGCTCACTCTTGTATGTTACTCAATGTTATGAAATTACTGAAATGTAAATTATTGATTAATAGTTTATTATGAGTTTAATGTAAACTTAATGTAAATAAAAAGTTATGTAAACTTGTTTTTAATGTAAATTTTTAATTAACTTAGCGTTAAGTTTAACGAATAAAGTCCCAAATAATGAAAAAGGTAATGATGTTATTGGTTGCAGTTTTGATGATCACTTCTGTACAGGCACAAAAAGAAACAAAGAAAAATACATATATAAAAAATGGAGATTTGATAGAAGCAACATTATACCATGATAATGGTGTTGTGAGTCAAACTGGTTTTTATACTGCAAAAGGAAAGCTTACAGGAGAATGGGTAAGCTATAATGCAGAAGGTCAAAAAACGGCTACGGCACAATATGATAATGGTGCTAAAGTAGGAAAGTGGTTCTTCTGGAATAAAGATACGCTTACTGAAGTAGATTATAAAGATTCTCGTATTGCTGCTGTTAACACATGGAAAAACGAAGGCACTCGAGTTGTAAGTAATAAGTAACTTTTACTATAAATTGATATTAAGCACTAGATAGTAATTGTCTATCATAAAAAAGGCCTTCCAAACTGGAAGGCCTTTTTTATTGGCTAAATTCTTAATTTATATTAATTACGAGTCCATCCTGAACTCCAAGATGGGTAATCTGTACCTGTTCCATTTCCTATTCCTGTAAAGAAATCTGCATCTGTAAAAGTAGCATTGGTATCATTTTTTAGGTTTAGGATCACATCTGTAAATGTAACATCAGTAACGCTTGTGTCCCCATTTAATACGCCAACTCCAGTTTCATCATCATCAAGATCATATGCTTCTTCAAAACCATCTATTAATACATTTGTAAATACGGCTCTTGTTCCTGCTCTTAAACGAATAGCTTCCGTTTCGTTAGATGAACCTAATCCTACGATAGTAAGATTGTTAATCGTTGGAGCCGACCAAAATACAGGGTTAGAATTGTTTCCTATGTCTGTGTTAAATCCGTCACCTTCTATTCCTTTATCGTGAGATTGTCTGTGTTCTACATATACATCTGTAAGTGTTCCTGTAAATCCTTCTGTCCAGTCTATAGAATCATCTTGAGATCCTACTACAGAGATATTACTTGCATTTACAGTTCCTCCAAAAAATTCTACTCCATCATCTGCTCCTTCAAATGCCTGAATAAACTCGATTGTAGTACCATTACCTACACCATAAAAAGAGAATCCATTATTTTCTGAAGCAGCATCTGCAGCACCACCTGAATATTCTATACGTACATAACGTATAATTCCTGAGTCGTCAGCGGCATCACTTCCTCCATATGGAAGTTGTCCTATCTCTGATGTAGATGATCCTCCATTTACAACAGAATTTATAGGTGCTCTACCTAAAACGATCAATCCTCCCCAATCACCAGGGTTAGGTGTCGAAGAATTTGATGTAAATACAATAGGGTTTGAAGATGTTCCTTCTGCATTGATAGTTCCTCCTTGAAGAACCGCTACATATACATCAGATCCAGTGCTTGCTCTCACAACAACACCAGGATTGATAGTTAATGTAAAACCTTCTGGTACAATTAAAGCAGACTCAAGTGAGTACTCAACTCCAGTGACTAATTCAAGATCTTCAGTAAGTGTTCCTCCAATAACATTAGATGTAGGATTAACGATTTCTCCTCCACCGTTATTAATAGTTACGTCTGCTGTATCGTCATCTGCACAACCTACAAAAAGAGCGGTAGCGGCAAAAAGACTTAATAGAAATTTGTTTGTTTTCATTTTTTGTTTTTTTGAAAGTGATTGTTCGTTTTATGAATTATGATTAAAATTTGTATTTGAATTGTAAACCTATATTAACACCTCTCTTATAGCTAGATAATGCAACATCTCCATCTACAGTGTTTTCACGTATACGTTCTATAGTTGGGTTTAATAAGTTTTTAGTGCTTAGGTTTAATTCTATATTCTCTCCTATATTATTTTTCCATACAAAGTCAAGAGTAGGTACTCCTTTTTCTACAATGTTAGAAAGTTGACCAGAACCTAAGGCGTCAATACGATCTGAGAAGTATGAGAATACAAGGTTTGCTTTAGGCTTATAGTTTCCAAAAGTAGGGGTGTAGCTTACATCTGCATTAATTAAGAATGGAGATGCTCCTTGTAATTCATCAGAATCTCTGTCAAAGTTTGTATTAAACGTACCTGTAACATCTTTAAGGTCTTGGTTTGTATGGGTATACGTAATGTTCATTCCAGCAGAAAGAAGGCTTTCTTCCTCAGTATCCAGAAGAAGTGCTTTACGAGCTTCTAATTCTAAACCAAAAACTTCTGCTTTGTCACCAGTTCTAAAGAAACGTTGTGTTCCTGTAGCATCATTTGCAGATACTAAGTTTACAGGATCATTAATTTGTTTCGCGAAAGCGGCCAGAGAAAATATTTGTCCACGTTCAAAGAACCACTCATACTTTAAATCTACATTAATAATAGAAGAAAAAGCAGGATCATTTAATAAGTCTGGATTACCTCCTATACGATCTACTACGTTTTCATATACGAAAGGCGCCACTTCTTTAAATTCAGGATTTGATACTGTTCTACTTACAGAAAGACGAAGGTTTTGATCATCTTTTAAAGCATATTTAATATTTAAACTTGGTAAGAAAAACGTCTCAGATGCTTCGTTGCTTCCTGGGTTATTAAATGCAAGGTTAATCACATCATAGGAAATCTCTTGATTGAATTGCTCAATACGTAAACCTGGTGAGAATGTCCATTTTTCTCCATATTTATATACTGCATCTGCATATACTGCATGTATATTAAGTTCTCCTTCGTAGGTGTTTTCTAGTTGCCCTGGAAGATTCTCTGTTCCTAATCCCTCAAGAGGTCTAAAGACACTTGTGTTAAAAACTGTTCCAAGATTATCTGCATTAAAGATGGCATCAAAATTATTGACATCTGTAACTTCAGTATTTGGCTCTATAATATCATATCCAAAACGTTGGTTGTCGAAAGAACGTTTTTTTGAACGCCCATTATACCCAAAATTAAAAGAAAGGTTTTCTGAAGATTTGTAGTTTACATTTACACGTCCATTAATCTCATCGTCATCAATATTTTGGAAATAACGTTGATTGTCAAAAACGACATTGCTAAATAATGTTGGATTTGTAGATGGATCATTATCTAATGCAAGATCATATCTTTCAAGAGTAACACGTTTACGATCTGGCTGGCGAGCTAATACTTTATTATATCCAACTCCGTAATCTATTTTGATTTTCTCGTTAAGACGGCTTGTCCCTGTGATCTGGTTTACATAGATCATATCTTGCTCAAACTGGTTGTTTTGAGTAAAGAATCCTCGATCTGTGTTTAAGATGGCATTACGGTTTTGACCATTACCGCCTATTCCGAAGAATCCTATTTCATCGGTAGCATCGTTAATGAAAAGAGAGTTGAACTTGATTTTATGGTCACCATTAATACGATATACAATATTTGCAAGTGCTGTAGTTGTACGGCTGTACTCAAACTCTTCAGAATCTGGATATATAGTATTTGCAAGTAAAGTGTAATTGGCAGCTTGTCCTCTTCTGTATTCATAGTTGCTTCCAAAAGAAGTAGTCGCAAATAAACTTAATTTTGATTCTTCTCCAATATCCCATGATTTACCACCAGAAATTGATCCAGAAAGTCCAGTAGTTCCATCTGAAGCGATAGGATCTACTCCGTGTGATAAGATAACAGCAAACGGATTGTTTTGGTATCTATTATAAAATCCAAAGAATCCTGTTCCTTCACTCTTTACAAAGTTTTCTCCAACAGAACCTGTGTTGATTGTAGTTCCTAAATCTACATCGATAAAGGCGTCTCCACTGTGTTCTTTTGATTTAATATCTACATTTCCAGCAGCAAAATCTCCATAAAAATTGGCTGCATATGTTTTACTTACACCAATGTTTTGGATCACATCAGAAGAGAAAAGGCCTAGATCTAAGTTTTTCTTATCAATATTGTTAGAAGGTAATGGAAGTCCATTATAAGTGGTGTTTTGGTAACGATCTCCAAGACCACGTACATATACATTTCCTCCTCCTTCTTGTTTAGAAATACCAGAGATTTTAGTAACAGCTACAGCTGCATTACTTACACCTTTATTAGAAAGGTCTACAGCACCAATACTTTGTTTTTGAACGACAGCGTTTTGTTGTTCCACAAGTAAGGCTTGTACACTTTCTCTTTTAGAGCTTGTTCCTTGTACAATAACTTCTTCTAGTTGTGCTGCACTAGCGCCTATAATCTCGTTTACTGTTGTGGTTTGTCCAGAGACAACAACAACATTGGCAACTTCTTTTGTTTCATATCCTACAAAGGAGATAACAAGTGTGTAGGTGCCAGGCACAACATTATTAATAATATAATTACCATCAAAATCAGAAGTAGATCCTTGTGTAGATCCTTTGATGATAACACTTGCAAAAGGTAATGGTTGTCCATCGGCACTTTCCTTATCGGTAAGCGTTCCAGAGATAGTACCGTTCTCCTGTGCAAAAGAAGCAAGAGAAAAAAGGACGATTGTTAAAAAGAAAAAATGTTTCATTAATTAGGGTTTATTTCTCGTGCAAAGAAATACCAAGAAGGAAGGAAAGGGGTTAAGTGAGTGTTATTGTTATTTTAGCAAGTTGTGATGTTTATGTAAGATTAATGTTAACAGGAATGCGCTAATGTTTCCTCTGTGTTTCCTCCAAATTCAGAAGTCTGTAATTACGCTTTAACGCTGCGCTCTCCCTTTGGTCGTGAATCTCACAAGTTCGATTTCGCGAAATGTTATGTTGAGTTTGTTGAAGTAGTGTAACAACGCGTATCTTGCAACTATTAAATAGGACTATTATGATGCAATGGGAACGTCTATTATCACTTAAAAGACATGGTGATACGAATAAACGATTACGAAAAGAACAAGATGAAACGCGCTTAGGTTTTGAAGTAGATTATGATCGTATTATTTTTTCATCTGCATTTCGAAGTTTGCAAGATAAAACACAGGTCATTCCTTTGTCAAAAACAGATTTTGTACATACGCGACTTACCCATAGTCTGGAAGTAGCTGTGGTAGGGAGGTCTTTAGGAAGGCAGGTTGGAAAGCAGCTTCTGGAAAAATATCCACATCTTTCTGAAGTGCACGGATATCAGTTTAATGATTTTGGAGCCATTGTTGCAGCAGCAGCATTAGCACATGATATTGGAAATCCACCCTTTGGACATTCGGGAGAAAAAGCAATAGGGGATTATTTTAAAAATGGAAACGGAAAGCGTTTTGCTGCTGAGCTTACAGCAAAAGAATATCAAGATTTATGCACCTTTGAAGGAAATGCTAATGGCTTTAAGATCTTAACAGAGTCTATGCCGGGTGCAGAAGGAGGGTTGCGACTATCCTATGCAACTTTGGGTGCCTTTATGAAATATCCTAAAGAGTCACTTCCTGTAAAACCCACAAAACATATCGCCGATAAGAAGTTTGGCTTCTTTCAAAGCGAGAAACAATCGTTTCAAGAAGTAGCCGAAGAATTAGGGTTGCTTCAAACCAGAAAAGGGAATGATATAGGGTATGCACGTCACCCTTTAACCTTCTTAGTAGAAGCAGCAGATGATATTTGTTATACGATTATAGATTTTGAAGACGGAATTAATTTAGGGTTGATTTCTGAGGAGTATGCGCTAGAGTATATGGTGAAGTTAGTTCCTAATATCAATACCAAAAAATATTATGAACTCACCACAAAAGCAGCTCGTGTAGGATATTTGCGTGCCTTGGCCATAGGAACATTGATAGATGAAGCAGTTGCTATATTTATGAAAAATGAAGAGGCTATTTTGGAGGGCGCTTTCGCGAAAGCGTTATTAGATAAATCCAAATATGAAGCTCAAATAGAAGATATATTAAAGATTAGTATTTCAAATATCTACCAAAGCCAAGAAGTGGTCGAAAAAGAAATTGCTGGCTACGAAATTCTTTCTACACTCCTGGATAAGCGCTGTAATGCAATTACAAATACACCAACACATTACGATAGGCTAGTCTTAAAGCTGTTTGGAGAATCAGATAGGGGAGAGATGCCTTTGTATCAGGAATTAATGAAAGTGTGTAACTATGTATCTGTTATGACAGACAGTAAGTCTTTGCGTATTTTTCAAAAATTAAAGGGGCTTCACGTGCATTAGTACATAAAGGGGTATTATGAATGCTAACAGTATTTGTAAAGATTTTCTAAATATTATATGAAATTGAAATCTCCTATTGATTTTCATTTTTTTAATAATACCACTTTCATTTTAAACAATTCTCAAAATAAAAGTAATATAAATAACATTTTTTGATTATAAATGTTAATTTACCAGTTAAAATTTCAAAATCGATAAATTTGCAATACTTTTGATTTAATCAAAATATAATAAAAATTTTAACGATAAAGTAGGAATTATATGTTATGCATTGTTATATGTATAACGTGAGAGAAAAATTCTCTTATTAATTTTTATGTATCACACAAACCAAAAAAAATGCTGAAACTCTACAAATTAACAGTATTTGTATGTGTGTTTGCTTTTGCAGCACTTACAAATGCCCAAGATTATGGTACGATTATTACAGATCACCTAGAGTCCAATAGGAACACACTAGGAATTACTGATCAAGATATTTCGGACCTAACAATTAAAGATGAGGTTTTCTCACAAAAAAGTGCAACAACACATGTGTACGCCATCCAAAAGATCAATAACATCGAAGTTTATAATGGAGGTGTAAGTGTTGCTTTTAAAGATGGTTCTATTATTTACTTAGCAAATAATCTGCAAAAAGATATTGCTTCTAGAGTAAATGCAGTAACTCCAGTTCTTTCTCCTATTCAAGCAGCTTCTAATGCGGCAAATTCTTTAGGATTAGGTAGTTCTAATTTTTCTTTAAATCAAACCATATCTTCACAAGAATTTGTGCTTACACAAGGTGGTGTTTCTTTAGAGGAAGTACCTGTGAGATTAGTGTATCAAGCTACTGAAGATAATGCACTTAAACTTGCATGGGATTTAAGTATTCATACTACAGATTCAAAACACTGGTATAGTGTACGTATAGATGCTCTTAATGGAGAGCTTCTTCATCAGAATGACTGGGTAGTGAGTTGTACATTTGAATCGCATAATCACGATGCGTCAAATGCTTCTAATAATGAAGCGGCAAGTTTTTCTATGACACAGGATGTTGCGATAGCTAATGAGCTTTTAGCAGGAGAGCAATATAATGTTTTTCCAATGCCAATAGAAAGTCCTAACCATGGAGGTGAGTCTCTTGAGACAGATCCTCAAGATTTAGTAGCATCTCCTTTTGGATGGCATGATACGAATGGTGCTGAAGGTGCAGAGTTTACTATTACAAGAGGAAACAATGTTTGGGCACAAGATGATATCAATGCAAATAATGGTGTTGGTGAATCTCCAGATGGTGGTGAAGAATTAAATTTTGATTTTGATTATAACTTTGATACGGCTCCTGTAAATATGCTGGATGCGGTAACAACAAACTTATTTTACTGGAATAATATTATACACGATGTATTCTATCAATACGGATTTGATGAAGAAAGTGGTAATTTCCAAGAAAACAACTACGGAAATGGTGGTATAGGAAGTGATTCTGTAAATGCCGATTCGCAAGATGGTGGAGGGTTAAACAATGCAAATTTTGGAACACCTCCAGATGGTGGTAATCCTAGAATGCAAATGTTCCTATGGAGTGCTTCAGGACCTCCAGGAGAGCCTCTTACTATAAATGGAGGAACTTTAGATGGAGGTTATTCAGGTGTAGGTGCTGGTTTTGGAGCGCAGCTTCCAGAAGATACGCCGCTAGTAGGTGATCTAGCTTTAGTGCAAGATGATGATGCAGGAGATTCTACAGATCCTATAGATGCTTGTGATACTATTACTAATGGAGCAGATCTAGATGGTAAAATTGTAGTAATTAGAAGAGGTTCATGTGAGTTTGGAGTAAAAGTATTAGCTGCAGAAGATGAAGGAGCTATTGCTGTGATTATGGTTAATAACGTTCCAGATGCACCATTTGCTATGGGAGCGGGAGCTGTAGGAGGTCAAGTAACGATACCTAGTATTATGGTAAGTCAAGCAGATGGTGAAGCAATTATTGCAGCACTTGAAGGAGGAGAAGAAATTAATGTTTCTCTTTTAAATGATGGTCCTTTCCAATTAGATGGTAGTTTAGATAATGGAATTATTGTGCATGAATATGGACATGGAATTTCAAATAGATTAACTGGAGGTCCTGCTGCTGCTGGATGTTTAGGTAATGCAGAGCAAATGGGAGAAGGATGGTCTGATTATTTCGGATTGGTACTTACGATGACTCCAGAAGATACTGCAGAGCAAGGTAGAGGTATTGGAACATACGCTATTGGTCAGCCTATTACAGGACAAGGAATACGTCCTGCTAGATATAGTACTGATTTTTCTGTGAATCCATTAACATATGATGATGTAAATAATCCAAACATATCTCAACCACATGGTATAGGTACTGTATGGGCTACGATGCTCTGGGATATGACATGGGCTTTTATAGATCAGTATGGTTTTGATGCAGATGTTTATAATGGAACAGGAGGAAACAATATTGCGATCCAATTAGTAATGGATGGTTTAAAGTTACAACCATGTAGCCCTGGTTTCCTTGATGGTAGAGATGCTATTATTGCTGCCGTAGAGATTAATACATTAATTCCTGAAGACGAAAAAGACTTTGCAGTATGTACTATTTGGAATGTATTTGCTAATCGTGGAGCAGGATTTAGTGCTGTACAAGGAAGTTCTAATAATAGATTTGATCAAGAAGAAGCTTTTGATCTTCCAGCAGATGTAATCGAAAACTGTGAGCAATTACTTAGTGTAAATGAAAATGACTTAGATAGTGTATTTAGTGTATATCCTAATCCTTCAAATGGAGAAATTACAGTAAGTGTAGCTGGAACATTTGGAGAAGGTCAAATACTTATCTATGATATCAATGGTAGAGAGGTTTATAATAAGCCTGCAACACTTGAAGGTAATGTGTCTGTTAATGCAGCAGGATTATCAAGAGGAGTGTATATCATGAATATCACTAGTGATAGCAGTAGTCATACTACTAAACTTATTATTGAATAAGAAAAGAAAATAAATAGAATATCAAAAAGGCTGGTTTTTTAAACCAGCCTTTTTTTATAAATATTTTTCAATGACTTTAGATATATGGGTAGGTGAAATACCTATTTCTTCTTGCAGTTCTTCGGTAGTGCCATGAGTGATGAACTTGTCCGGAATTCCTAGTGATGTGATTATGCCTTTATACGCTTTCGCGAAAGCGTAATCCGTAATAACACTTCCTAGTCCTCCTTTGATAGTACCATCTTCTATGGTGATGATCACTTCATATGTTTTGAAAATACTATCAAGAAGTACAGTGTCTATAGGTTTTAAAAATCCTATATCATAAATACTAATATCGTAGGCTTTGTTTTGAGTGGCTGTGATTGCATGATGTATAGGCGTACCTATAGATAGAACGGCAATACGTTTTCCTTTTTGAACACAATGCCCTTTTCCAATTTCGATCTTTTGAAAGGGTTGTTTCCAATCTATAGTAATGCCTCTGCCTCTAGGGTATCGTATAGCGATAGGGTTTGGTAGTCCTAATTGTGCTGTATACATGATATTTCGAAGCGCTATCTCGTCTTTTGGAGCGTAGATCATCATATTGGGAATACAATTGAGGTATGCTAAGTCAAAAGCTCCGTGGTGTGTTGGACCGTCTTGTCCTACAAGTCCAGCTCTATCTAAACAGAATATAACTGGCAGATTTTGTAGCGCGACATCATGTATGATTTGGTCATAGGCGCGTTGTAAAAAGGTAGAGTAGATATTACAAAATACGACCATTCCTTGTGTTGCCATTCCTGCAGATAATGTGACGGCATGCTGTTCGGCAATACCTACATCAAATGCGCGATCGGGAAAAGTCTCTATCATGTATTTAAGAGAGCTTCCTGTAGGCATGGCTGGTGTAATGCCTATTATCTTTTTATTGATTGTTGCTAGTTCTACAATCGTGTGTCCAAAAACATCTTGGTATTTTGGAGGTAATTGTGTGGTATCCTTGGCGTGTCGTTCTCCAGTGAGTGCATCAAACTTTCCGGGAGCATGGTAAGTAATCTGGTGTTTTTCTGCAAGCGCTAGTCCTTTTCCTTTTGTAGTGATCACATGAAGGAATTTTGGACCTTTTATTTTTTGTAATTTTTTTAGCGCTTCAATAAGAGCAGGAAGATCATGTCCGTCTATTGGACCGTGGTATTCAAAATTCAGCGCTTCAAAAATGTTTTCTTCTCTGGCTGTTCCCTTTTTGACATTTGTAAGGTATTTTTT
Source organism: Dokdonia pacifica (assembly GCF_900188275.1). GTDB lineage: Bacteria > Bacteroidota > Bacteroidia > Flavobacteriales > Flavobacteriaceae > Dokdonia > Dokdonia pacifica. The sequence goes on along the minus strand of NZ_FZNY01000001.1, from coordinate 556,970 downwards.
TAATGCACCAACGCTGGGGTCAATGCCTATTGCATTGTCATTTAATATAACTAGTAAGTTGGCATCAGTTACACCTGCGTGATTCAAGCCCTCAAAGGCCATTCCGCTTGCGATAGAAGCGTCTCCTATCACTGCTATGTGTTGTTGTTCTTCTTTGCCTTGCAAATTTGCAGCAATAGCCATTCCTAATGCAGCAGAAATAGAAGTGCTGCTATGGCCTACGCCAAAAGTGTCATAATTACTTTCGGAAATTTTTGGAAACCCACTAATACCTCCTTTTTGCCTATTGGTATGAAAAATATTTTTTCTTCCTGTCAATATTTTATGACCGTATGCTTGATGTCCTACATCCCAAATAAGTTTATCTTCTGGGGTGTTAAATACATAGTGTAATGCGATAGTGAGCTCTACAACACCTAAACTTGCTCCTAAATGCCCTTCTTTTGTAGATAGAACGGTAATGATAAACTGACGCAATTCCTTACTTAATTGAGGTAATTGGTCAATAGAGAGCTGTCTTAATGCGTATGGACTATCAATATGATCTAGCATATAGCAAAGGTACGTCTTGATATTGTATTTTTGAATATTGAAAATACGATTCCTATGATAGATCCTTTTGACGATGCTTATTTTATGAAAAGAGCATTAGTTGAAGCAGAAGCTGCTTATGAACTTGGAGAAATACCAGTAGGAGCTGTTGTTGTGGTAAACAATACAATTATTGCAAGAGCACATAATCTTACTGAGCGTCTTATAGATGTCACAGCGCATGCAGAGATGCAAGCTATTACTGCTGCGGCTAATTACCTTGGTGGAAAATATTTACATAAATGTACGTTATATGTGACATTAGAGCCTTGTCAAATGTGTGCTGGAGCTTTATATTGGAGTCAAATAGATAGAGTTGTTTATGGTGCCGCCGATGAACAACGGGGTTGTAAAACTATGGGAACGAAGTTGCATCCTAAAACTACTATAGAGGGTGGAGTGCTGGCAGAAGAGGCTAAACAACTTTTAAAACGCTTTTTTGTAGAGAAGCGTAATTTAAATTAAAAACATAAAAAAAGCCTGCTTTTGCAGGCTTTCATAATCGTAAAAAGATATTATCTATATCATTACAGTACACGTACTTGTGCAGCTGTCATTCCTTTTCTTCCTTCTTCTTCTACGTACTCAACTTTATCACCTTCAGAGATAGTTTCTCCGTTAAGACCTGTAACGTGTACAAAGATATCTTTACCGGTGTCGTCATTAGTTATAAAACCATAACCTTTTGACTCATTGAAAAATTTAACTGTTCCTTCCATTATAAAAAATAAAAATATTAATAAAGTGCAAACTTACGCTTTAATTTTTAACATATTGTTTTCAAAGCGTTTTATTTTTGTAAACTAATGGGATTCAGCGCTCTTTTGAGTCGTTATATTCCTTCATTTTTAAGATATTCTCTTTAGTAAGCATGTAGTCGTGTATGTTTTTATCTTTCCATCGATGGTAGATAAACAGGGGCATGAGCACAAAAAAGCCGCCTGCTAAGGCAAAGCCTATTAATTTATTGCCTAAAATTTCTTGGCCTTCTTGAGATTTATAATAATATCCAAAGGCAAAGAGCCCGATTAGGGCAAAAAATAAGAGAATAATAAAAATACGCCTTGCTTTATGCATGTACTTTAAGGTGTAATTCTTTAAGTTGTTCTTCATCAATGGCTGCTGGAGCGTCAATCATAACGTCACGGCCACTATTGTTTTTAGGGAATGCAATAAAATCTCGAATGGTCTCTTGCCCTCCTAATATAGCAACAAGTCTGTCAAGACCAAAAGCAAGTCCGCCGTGTGGTGGTGCGCCATATTGGAAAGCATCCATTAGAAATCCAAATTGTGCTTTTGCTTCCTCAGGAGTAAACCCTAAATAGTCAAACATTAAGGCTTGTGTTTGTTTATCATGAATTCTGATAGATCCTCCTCCTATTTCATTTCCATTTAAAACAAGGTCATATGCATTTGCCTTTACAGCGCCAGGATCTGTAGCGAGTAATTCTATTTGCCCTGGTTTTGGAGAGGTAAATGGGTGGTGCATTGCGTGATAATGCCCTGTTTCTTCATCTAGTTCTAATAACGGGAAGTCTATTACCCATAATGGTGCAAATACTTTAGGGTCTCTAAGGCCTAGTCTTTCAGCTAGTTCCATGCGTAAAGCACTTAATTGTGCTCTTACTTTATTTGTATCTCCAGAAAGTACACAGATAAGGTCTCCAGGTTTTGCTCCTGTTACATCTGCCCATTTTGCAAGATCTTCTTGATCATAAAACTTATCTACAGAAGATTTGTATGAGCCATCGTCATTATAACGAGCATATACCATACCTAATGCACCTACTTGTGGGCGTTTTACCCAGTCTATAAGTTTGTCTATTTCTTTTCGTGTGTAGCTATTTCCTCCAGGAACAGCAATTCCTACAACAAGCTCGGCACTATTGAAAACTTTAAAATCTTTATGTTGTGCTACGTCGTTTAACTCGCCAAACTCCATTCCAAAACGAATGTCTGGTTTGTCATTTCCATACAAGCGCATAGCATCATCATACAGCATTCTTGGAAATTTTTCTACAGTAACACCATTTATTTCTTTCAGTAAGTGGCGTGTTAATCCTTCAAAAATGTTTAAGATATCTTCTTGTTCTACAAATGCCATCTCGCAGTCTATTTGTGTAAACTCCGGTTGGCGATCTGCTCTTAAATCTTCATCTCTAAAACATTTTACAATTTGGAAATACTTATCCATTCCTCCTACCATGAGGAGTTGTTTGAAGGTTTGCGGAGATTGCGGTAATGCATAAAATTGTCCTTCATTCATACGAGAAGGAACTACAAAATCACGAGCGCCTTCGGGTGTAGATTTAATAAGGTATGGGGTTTCTACTTCTATAAAATCTTCGTTAGAGAGATACTTTCGTACCTCCATCGCTACTCTATGACGGAAGATTAAACTGTCTTTTACGGGGTTTCTTCGTATGTCTAAGTATCTGTATTTCATACGAAGGTCTTCTCCTCCATCTGTTTCATCTTCAATTGTAAAGGGAGGTGTTAAGGCTTCATTAAGAACTGTAAGTTCAGACACCAAAATTTCAATGTCTCCAGTAGGGATATTAGGATTTTTAGAGGCACGTTCAATAACAGTTCCTTTTACTTGGATTACAAATTCTCTTCCCAATGTGCGAGCTTGCTCCATAATGTTTTTTGGAGTGCGCTCTTCATCAAAAATAAGTTGAGTGATTCCGTAACGATCTCGTAAATCTACCCAGATCATAAATCCTTTATCTCTAGATTTCTGAACCCATCCTGAAAGGGTCACTTCTGTATTTGTATCGCTAGCTCTTAGGCTTCCGTTGTTGTGACTTCTGTACATGTATTTTGGTACTTTTTACTCGATAAATCGAGATGTAAACATTTCGAGGGTACTCTCGAAATCAAAAAATTAGTTTAAGCAATTGCCTCTTGAAATTGTCCTGAGGCAGTTAACTTGGTTGCAAAAATAGGAAGATATCCTGTGTTACCAGCTATCTGCTGCTATTTTTTGGTTGATGTATATGCGCTTTAACGCTTCGCTCTCTCGATAGTTGTGAATCTCATAAATTCGCTTTCGCGAAAGCGTATAAAAAAACCCACAACATATAATCTTGTGGGTTTATGATGCGTAAAAAAAGGTTATTTTTTGTTTACCTCTTTAATATATTTTTCTAATGCCATTGTCATAGACGGAGTCTGTGGTGTAGGCGCTTGAATGTTGATTTTAAGACCTGCTTTTTCAGCTGCTTTTATTGTTGTGTTTCCAAAAACAGCAATGCGAGTGTCGTTTTGCTTAAAATTTGGGAAGTTATGAAGTAATGACTCTATTCCACTAGGGCTAAAGAATACAAGAATATCATAAAACACATTTTCTAAATCAGACAAATCACTTACTACTGTTTTGTAGAATGTAGATTTTTTCCAGTCTACACCTAATTCATCAAGTGTTTGAGGAATAATGTCTTTTAGCTTATCTGAAGAAGGTAATAAAAACTTTTCGTTTTTGTGTTTCTTGATAAGTGGTGTCATTTCTACAAATGTGCGTTTACCAACATAGATTTTACGTTTACGGTATACCACATATTTTTGTAGATAAAAAGCTACAGCTTCACTTTGGCAAAAATACTTCATTGTATCTGGCACTTTAAAACGCATTTCTTCTGCAATTCTAAAGAAGTGATCTACGGCGTTACGACTTGTTAATATAATAGCCGTGTAGTCATTTAGGTCTACTTTCTGTAATCGGACCTCTTTGCTAGAGACTCCTTCCACATGAATAAATGGGATGAAATCTATCTTTACGCGTTGCCTTTGCTCTAATTCAAAGTACGGCGAGTTTTCAACCTTTGGCTTTGGTTGTGAGACTAAAATAGTTTTCACTTTCATAGATACTCTTTTTATAAAACCCTATCTATTTATGTAGCTATATGATACAAAATATAGTAGGGTGCTATTTCGAGAGTGCAAAAATACAAAATAAAATAAGATGGAAGCGAAAGAATTTGATCTTGATATTTACTTATTGTTATCGCTAATGAAATGAAGTATAAGCCAACAATAGACCATAAACTTATTTGTAAGAGTTGAATGGTAACAAAATCACTATAAACTACATAAAAACAAAGAATTAGGACAAGAATACTTAACAAATTTTTAAAGTTTAGCTTCCTGTTTAGGTACAATTGCATGACTCCTTGAACATTTAGTAAATAGCCAATTATTTTATCAATAAGTGTTTTTACAACTTCAAAAGCTAAATAACCTATAAGTATCTTAATGTATAAGTCAGGTAACTGTGTATATTCTTTTCCTAATGATATGGAATACCATAAAAAAAGGAATAAAGAAAATATAGTGATTTGATGGATGGATAATAGTACTGTAAATGGATGTAATGCCTTTTTATCTTTAGTTCTAGTCGTATACTTATCTGATCCTAAAAAGGGAAGCAATCCTTGAAATTGTTGTGTGTAAAAAAACTTACCTATTACAAGTACTAGAAATGAGAGCACCAGAAGTAAGGTGATCCAGTCTTTGTTAATGATTGTTTTTAAGGTAGTTTCCAATTAGTATGATTTAAGATGCGTTAAAAATACCATAAAATACCTGTAAAAGCCACCAACTTCATATTTTCTACATCTATAAAATAAGTACATTTGCCAAAAGCAATAGTTAATGACAAACGCTTTAGTAGTTATACCTACCTATAATGAAATTGAAAATATAGAACGTCTTGTGCGTAATATTTTTGCATTGCAGCGTGCATTTGATATTCTAGTAGTAGATGATGGTTCGCCAGATGGTACTGCAAAAAAGATAATGGAGTTGCAAGATGTGTATGGGGATCGTTTATTTATTATAGAACGGGAAAAGAAGCTTGGTTTAGGAACGGCGTATATTGCAGGCTTTAAATGGGCATTAGATAAGGACTATGAATATATTTTTGAGATGGATGCAGATTTTTCGCATAATCCCAATGATTTGATTAGACTTTATAATGCTTGTGCAAAAAATCAAGCAGATGTAGCAATAGGATCGCGTTATGTGACTGGGGTTAATGTAGTAAATTGGCCTATGGGTAGAGTTTTACTCTCTTGGGGTGCTTCTAAGTATGTACGCTTAGTAACAGGTATGAATATACATGATACAACAGCAGGCTTTATATGTTATAAAAAAGAAGTGCTTAAAGCCATAAACTTAGATAAGATTCGTTTTGTAGGATATGCATTTCAAATAGAAATGAAATATAAAGCATACATTAAAAAGTTTGCAATTGTAGAAATACCTGTTGTTTTTACAGATCGAACTAAAGGACAAAGTAAAATGAGTAAAGGAATTATTTCAGAAGCTGTTTTTGGAGTAATACGATTACGATTAAATCATCTTTTTAAGGGGAAAAAGTAATATGGAAAAAATATTAATAAAAGATGTACATATAGTAAATGAGGGTACTATCACACATGGGGATATCCTCGTACATCATGGAATTATTCAAGAAATAGGAGAAAGTATAAGTGCAAAATCTCCAGATGTACATGTTTTTGATGCTGAAGGGAAGTATTTATTGCCTGGGGTTATAGATGATCAAGTACATTTTAGAGAGCCAGGACTTACACACAAGGCAGATATTAAAAGTGAGTCAAGAGCTGCGGTTGCAGGTGGGATTACTTCTTTTATGGAAATGCCTAATACAAACCCGCAAACGACTACGATTGAAAAATTAGAAGAAAAATTTGCAATTGCAAAGAAGAACTCTCATGCAAATTATTCTTTTATGTTTGGAGGAACTAATGATAATTTGGAAGAGATTCTTAAAGTAGATAAGAAAAACGTTGCTGGGCTTAAACTATTTTTAGGAAGTTCTACAGGAAATATGCTTGTAGATGATGAAAAAGTTTTAGAAAAAATATTTTCTTCTACAGATTTAAGAATTTCTGTGCATTGTGAAGATGAAGAGACTATTAAAAATAATTTAGCGATTTATAAAGAACGCTACGGAGATGATATTCCAATTCACTTACATCCTATTATTCGTAGTGAAGATGCGTGTTATATTTCTTCTTCTAAGGCAATAGAACTTGCAAAAAAGACAGGTGCCAAATTACATGTCTTCCATCTCTCTACGGCTAAAGAAACACATCTTTTTGATAATAAGACTCCATTAGAAGAAAAGAAAATTACTTCAGAAGTGTGTATACATCATTTATGGTTTTCAGATCAAGATTATGAAGATAAAGGCACACATATCAAATGGAATCCTGCTGTAAAAACAGCTGCAGATAGAGATGAACTACTAAAAGCACTTCTAGACGATAGGATAGATGTCATAGCTACAGATCACGCTCCTCACACATTAGAAGAGAAAAATCAAGCTTATACAAAAGCACCGAGTGGTGGCCCATTAGTACAACATGCTTTACCTGCTATGCTAGAATTTTACCATCAAGGGAAAATTACTTTAGAGAAAATTGTTGAGAAAATGTCTCATCATCCAGCTATTTTATTTCAAGTAGAAAAACGAGGATTTATTAGAGAAGGATATAAGGCAGATTTAGTTCTTGTAGATTTGAATGCGCCTTGGACGGTACAAAAAGATAATATCTTATATAAATGTGGGTGGTCTCCCTTTGAAGGCACTACATTTAAGTCACGTATCACGCATACTTTTGTAAATGGAAGGCTAGCCTATAAGAATTTTAAAGTATATGATGATACTTTTGGAGAGCGATTAACCTTTGATAGATAATGAAACCATTCCTATATATATTCTTTGTTTTCTTTGTTATAAGCTGTCAGGATATTCCACCTGTAGAAAAGCCAGCAAATCTTATTGAGAGAGCAAAAATGGAAGAGATTATTTATGAAATAGCTATCGTAAATAGTGCCAGAGGCTATGATATACAGAAGCTGAGTCAATATGATGTCAATCCAGAAACCTATGTTTTTGAAAAATTTGGAATAGATAGCGTACAGTATGCAAAAAGTGTTTCATATTACTCTTCAGACATCGAAGGTTATAGGGATATGTATCTCTCTATTCAAAAACGAATTGAAGGAGAGTTTTCTCATTATGATTCTTTAGCAAAGCTAGAAAAGAAGGTGAAAGATTCGCTACGTACGGCAAGAGCTCGAGAAATTCAAAGAGAGAAAGATAGTATCAAAAGATCAGATAGTATTGCTGGTAAAATAGAAAAACCACGTTCCCCTATTCGAATATCTAAAGAAATAGTTATAGACTCTTTGTAGTTATATGATGTTGTATTCGCTCTAAGGTGTCTGTTATAGGTGTAGGAGTGTATGACAATTGCTGTTTTGCTTTTTCAGAACTGTAGGTCTTTTCTCCTTGAATAGAAGCCGCACTTATATGTGTGATTTTCCGTTTGCGAGTAAGTATTCCTAAAAGCCAATCTCCAGTAATGACTAGTTTTAGAAGGCTATTAGAAAGTGGCTTTTTGGGTGGTTTTTTAGAAAACTGCAGGGCCATACGTTCTAATATATCTTTATAAGATGTGTTTTCTCCTACTAGGATATAGCGTTCTTTTGTAATAGAGCTATGTAGGCCTTGTATCATAAGGTTTACGACATCTTTTACATCTATAAAACCATTACTTCCTTTTGGATAAAAGCGTTTCTGTTTTAATGCATAGTCGCATAATGTGCCACTGCCTTTTGTATAATCTCCTTCTCCTAAAATAATAACAGGATTGAAAATAATAGCGTCTAATCCTTCCTGTGTACCTCGCCAAACTTCCATTTCAGCTCCGTATTTTGAAATAGCATATACAGAATTAGCTTCGTTTGCATCCCAGATATTATCTTCTGTAATAGGATTGTTTGGTAATTTGCTTAAAGCAGAGACAGAACTTAGATGACATAGCTTTTGTATTTGATGTGCTAGACATAGATTTACAATATTTGCAGTTCCTTCAACATTAACTTTTAATAATTTTTGAAAATCATAAGGGTCAAAAGAGATGAGTGCCGCACAATGATATACATGTGTAATATCTTTAAAAACGGGTTCTAAGGAAGGTACGTCTGTGATATCGGCTTCTATCCAATCAATAGTTTTAAATTGTTTTTCCGCTTTCGCGAAAGCAAAAAAAGCATCCACCTCATTTACTTTTTCCAGAGATCTGAACGTCGCACGCACGGGTTTATTTTCTTGCGTAAGCGCAAGTAATAAATGCATTCCAACCAGTCCTGTGCCTCCTGTAACTAAAATCATGAGCATAAATATAATCTACTCTGGTCAAGTACCCCAATAACGCCACTTTAATTTTTATCTTTGCACCTTCAAAAAGAAAATTCAATGATGAAAAATTTTGTTCAAGAATTGCAATGGAGAGGGATGATACACGATGTGATGCCTCAAACAGAAGAGCACCTTATGGAAGCAATGCGTAGTGCTTATGTGGGATTTGATCCTACTGCAGATTCTTTACATATAGGAAATTTAGTTCCCATTATGTTACTTGCTCACTTCCAAAGAGCGGGACATAGGCCTGTTGCACTTGTAGGAGGTGCCACAGGTATGATAGGAGATCCTTCAGGAAAATCTTCAGAGCGTAACTTGCTAGATGAGAAAACCCTTCGACATAATCAAGAATGTGTGCGTACACAATTATCACAATTTTTAGATTTTACATCGGGTGCAGAAAATGAAGCGGTCATGGTTAATAATTATGATTGGATGAAAGAATTTTCATTTTTGGATTTTATACGCGATGTTGGAAAGCATATTACGGTAAATTATATGATGGCTAAAGATTCTGTGAAGAATCGTTTATCAGGTGAATCGGCAGATGGAATGTCTTTTACAGAATTTACATACCAACTAGTGCAAGGGTATGATTTCTTGCATTTGTACCAAAATAATGACTGCTCACTTCAAATGGGAGGTAGTGATCAGTGGGGTAATATTACTACAGGAACAGAATTAATACGTCGTATAGGTGGTGGTAAAGGATATGCACTTACCTGTCCATTAATTACAAAATCTGACGGGAGTAAATTTGGAAAAAGTGAAGGAGGTAATGTCTGGCTAGATGCAAAGCGTACTTCTCCTTACAAATTTTACCAATACTGGTTGAATACAAGTGATGAGGATGCGGCAAAATATATTAAGATTTTTACGTTTTTAAATCAAGAAGAAATAGAAGCTTTACTAGAAGAACATAGTGGGCAAGAGCATAGAAAAACACTTCAAAAACGACTTGCCAAAGAAGTGACTATTACGGTGCATGGTGAAGAAGCTTTTGTAAAAGCTGAAGAAGCTTCAAACATTCTTTTTAGTAAAACTGCTGCAGAAGATATTAAAAAAGTAGATGAAGAGACATTCTTGAGTATTTTTGAAGGAGTTCCTCAAGCAGAGTTGTCAAGATCTGAATTTGAAAACGGATTGGATGTGATAGGTGCATTAGCAGAAAAAACTAAGTTTTTAAAGTCTAATGGAGAGGCTAGAAGAGCGCTTAAAGAAAACTCAGTGTCTGTAAACTTTGTGAAAGTTCAGGAAGGTTTTATGATACAAGAAAGTGATTTAATAAATGATCGTTTTATTCTTGTACAAAGAGGGAAAAGAAATAAATTCCTCATAAAAGTGATTTAAGATACCATACGATCTAAAAGCGAACAGCCCATTAGTAAAAATAACTAATGGGCTGTTCTGGTTTGAAGGGGTGAAAAACTAACTTTTATATTTTACGTTTTCCCAGTTTTTGTCTGCTTTTGGTTTTAATGTAGTTGGTCCTTCTTTTTTCCAGCTTTTTAAGGTGTTTCTTCCCCAAGAGTTATAAAACATAAATAACTTTCCATCTCTTATTTCAAAAGTTTCTGGATCGGCATCTACTTTCTTTCCATTGGTAGCAAGCGCATATGCACAGTAACCACCGTATTGAGGGACATATTTAGAAGGGTTTGCTTTGAACTTGTCTAAATTGCCTTGTGTAGAAAACTTATATTTTGCACCATCATAGGTAGTGACATATTTTTTGCTTCCTTCTACAGCTTTATTGTTAAAGTATTCTGTTACGTCATATCCTTCGGCAATATAACCGCTGTCTAAGTAATAGTCTATCTGTTGTGCTTGTGAAGTAAATCCAATAAGTAATCCTATTAGTATGATCATTGATTTTTTCATGAGTCTTTTCTTTAAAATGTGTTGATTTTTGATTTATAAAGACTCTGTCGGTATTTCTATATAAGCTTACATAAAATTGTCAATTATTCCTTAAATAATTTTTTCATTTAAAGTAATTGCTTGTTTTTTAGTGTAGTTTTTTGTCAAAAACACACAAAAGACAAAAACCCTAGTGAGCAAGTTGCTTCACTAGGGTTTTCTAACTAACTAACCAATCAATTATGAATATCTTCTATTTATTATGTTTTACTTTGCTCCAAGCCGCATCTGCTTGTCCTCTTAATTTTTCAGGACCTTCTTCTTGCCACTTTTCGAGTGTATTTACTCCCCAAGAATTATAAAAGAGGTATAATTTTCCATCTCTTATTTCAAATGTCTCTGGGTCAACACTTACTTTTTTTCCTTTATCTGCTACTGCATATGCACAGTAACCACCATATTGAGGAACATATTTGTCAGGATTTGCTTTGAACTTGTCAAGATTTGCCTGACTTACAAATTTGAATTTGACTCCGTCATATTCTGTTGTAAACTTTTTGTTACCTTCTACTGCTTTATTATTAAAGTATTCAGTAACATCGTATCCTTCTGCAACGTATCCTTTTTTAAGATAATAATCTGTTTGTTGTCCAAATGTTTGAAAACTTACAAAAGCAATTACTATTAATAGGAAATTTTTCATTGTATAAATTTTACATAGGTTAGGTCGATAAAAATATAAAACATTACATTTTTAACATAATTATAGCATTTTAGTTTCATTTTATAGCACCATAAGATTGCAACCTCTTATATCAGAATTGTCAAATCTACCTACAATAGAAAAGGTATTATCCTTGTAAGTGCTGCCTAAATCTTGAGTTGCAATGAAAGCGCAAGAGTGTATATTAGCAAGGTCTATAATGTTAAGTCCTCCTGTTTTGGAATGTGGGAGTGTTGTAAATGGATCTTCAGGATCTCTGGCTATTACTTTCATCCATGGAGGTGTAGTAAAAACTCCTTTCCCTTTTGAATATGCTTGAGATAAAAGTTCAGTCATTCCATATTCACTATGTATCTCTGAGACTCCAAATCCTTTTGAAAGTATTTCATGAAGTTCTTCTCTAATCATTTCCTTTCGTTTTCCTTTCATACCTCCTGTTTCCATAATGGTAGTGTTTTTTAAAGAAAAACTGTATTTTTCTATAAGGTCTAATAAAGCAAAGCTTACCCCTATAAGAAGTACCTTTTGTCCTGAGGCGTCAAGCGTTTTTAATTTTTCGCTTAAAGCGAAATAATCATTAAGATAAAACCCGCTGTCTTCATGAGTACTTGCTTTAATGAGATGATCTACCATATACACCAATGAAGACCCAGTGCGTTCAAGATATGAAGGAAGTAAAGCTAAGACAGCATACTCCTCTATGTTTCCATACGATGCTGTAAACCCCTTTTGGAAACTTGCTTCATATATAGAAAGATCTTTTACATAATGTTTGCTAGTAATACTTCCTGTAGTCCCACTACTTGTAAAAGTAGCTTCAGTTATTTCTTGAGAAGAAACTACTTCATGTGATTTAAAAAAAGAAATGGGTAAGAAAGGAATATCCTTAAGTTGTTTAATATCACTTGGGTGTTTGTAAAGAAGATCACAAAAAGAGCGATATATCGTATTGTTATCAAATTGATACTGAAATATATCAAGGGCTTTTTGCTCAAATTCTTGAGGAGTTTGTATAGCAAAGATATCTTGATATTCCATATGCTTGATTTAAAACAAAGGTATTAATCCCCGTTGAATATAAGTATTGTATATAAACAAAAAGCGTCCTTTAAAAGGACGCTTTTTTACAATGTTATAATGATATGAGATTATCTTACGATCAACTTAGCTGTTGCTGTCGCATCATTCTCTGTAATAGTCATTAAATAGATTCCAGTTTCTAGTGTTTGTACATTAATTGTGTTTAATGTAGTTGTACGTAATACTAGTTTTCCTGTAATATCAAATACAGAAACCTCTTTTTGTGTGTTTGAAACTGTTGTAATGGTTACAACATCTTGTGCTGGATTAGGATATATAGATAATCCATCAATATTATTTTCTTCTATAGAAAGTGTAATATCAATATCTGCAGCAAATCTAGGAGTGATTTGATACGTATCATTAAATTGTCCTATAAGTCCAGCTATGTTTACAGCAGTAGTAGGGATAGCATCAGGATTTACAACATAATCTGCTTCATCAAAGTTAGTACGTAATGTAAATGCACCATCAGCATTAGTGATTTCATAATTTGTGTCCATTTGCCAGTCTCCAGTAGCATTTGTTATGGTTACACCAACAACAGCTACATACTCAGATTCATAAGCTTCACCATCTGCATTAAGATCTGTAATAGATACTACTTGCGGTGTGATTTCATTTCCAGTAGATGTCGCTGCTCCAGGATCTTCTGAAGGAGAGAATTGTAATAATCCACTAAAAGAACCTAGTGTACCTCTTATTCCTGTGATTCCGTCTCCTATTGTATAGGTTGTCGTAATTACTCCAGCAGGATCATCAATAACGATGGCTCCAGTAGCATCTTCGATCCACTTTTGATTACGTTGTGATTGTTGGAATGTTAAAACAGCTTCTGCACTTAAAATAAATTCTTCACCTTCATTTTGTGCTCTTAGTTCTGCAATTGTAGCAACTTCAGGAATTTCTTCACATGCAGGTGTAGTAATATCTAAAGAGATATCACAGTTTGAACTTGTGATTTCAAGAGTTACTGTAGTAGCTTCAGATACGGCATTAATGATGATAGTTCCTTCGGCAACAGAAGTAGGGTCATCACCATCTATTACACCACCACCTACAACTTCTACTGTGTACGTTTCATTACCACCACCAGTATAATCTATAGTGATTGTAGTCCCGTCTTGGCCAGAAGTTTCACTGTCACAAGTAATGACTGCTGCATCGAGTACTAATGTACAAGAAGAGGTGTTTTCTATGTCAGTAAGGTCACGAGCAGTAATAAAGTAATCTCCATTGTTACGTTCTGTGATAATACCAGCAATAGTAGCTTCTGTAGGAACGTTTTCTCCAATATAATCAACGTCAAAGAATGAAGTTCTAAATATGTAATCTCCATCTGCATTTGAAATTGGGTATTCTGTACCAGTTACCCATGTCATGTTTGCAGAGTTATCTACAGTAAGATCTGCTAATTGTACATATTCAGATTCAAAATCATTTGGATTTGCATTAAGTGCAGTAATTGTAACCATTTGTGGTACTACAGCATTTCCAGTAGATGTAGCCGCTCCAGAATCTTCTGAAGGTACAAATTGTGTCATTCCATTAAAAGAACCTAATGTACCTAATATTCCAGTTATTCCGTCTCCAATAGTGTACATCGTAGTAATTGTTCCAGCAGAATCATCTATAAGAATTGCTCCTGTAGCATCTTCTATAAATTTTTGATTTCTAAAATCTTGTTGGAATGTAAGTACTGCTTCTCCAGTTAATAAGTATTCTACACCTTCTACGCCTGCTCTTAGTTCAGCAATAGTAGCTACTTCAGAAGTAGGGATACAGTTTACAGCAAATAAATCAATAGAAAGGTCACATGTTGTGCCTATAGCAGTTAATGCAAAATCTACTCCTTCACTTACGTTTATAGAAATCGTTCCAGTAGCATCTGTACTAGGATCATCTCCGCCAATAGTTCCAGTAGTTCCGTCAAGATCTAATGTTACCATTTCTGCACCACCTCCTGTAAAATCTACAAGATACGTAACACCGTCTTGTCCATCTGTTACGTCATCACAAGTAGCATCATTAAAGCTAAAAGAAAGTGTGCAAGCAGAACATCCATTTTCAGCACGTAGTGTTGGTGCTGCAGTACAGTATGTTCCATCAGCACGACGCTGTAGAGATTCAATATCTGCATCTACATTATCTTCGTTGTATTGTACTGTTTCTCCTAATCCAGTAAGTAAACCTGCATCATCAGCGTCATTTGTTCCGTAAACAATAGCATCTACAAGATTTGCAGTGGTAACAGGAGTGTCATTTGGAAAATCATCGATGTTTCCAGTATAAACTCCTACAGCATCAGCTCCGTTTTGGATTGTATTATTAGCGCCTATCATTATATCAGCACCCGTAACTTCATCACCTCCTACAATAAAAAACCCATTGGCATCTGTAGAAAAACCTGTTAAATCTATTGCATTGTAGCTAGCATCATCAGATCCATTAAAAAGAACAAGAACAAGACCATCTAGTGATTGGTTTGGTGTCTCAGAAAAGAGTTCAACAAACTCCATGGTGTCTGTTCCAGTTTGATCTGCATCAACTTCATTAATCACTACCTGTCCAAAAGAAAGGCAAGAGATTAGTAATGCAATTAAAAGAGTAATTTTTTTCATAATCATTAATTAGTTTAGTAATAAGGTGCAAAAATACAAAATGTAAGAGTGTTATAGGTTTTTGCTTTCGCGAAAGCGAAAATATTTAACCCATTCTTAATATTGATAGTATCTAGGTAACGTGTAGAATAAACTACTTTAGTGATTTAATAAAGAACGTATAATAGACTATATTTATAACGTCAAACCGTGAGATACTCATGAAGAATAAAAATATCAAAATATTATTAGTCGATGATGAACCGGATATCCTAGAAATTGTAGGGTATAATTTATCTAATGAAGGATATAATGTGATCACAGGATCTAATGGTGTAGAAGCTGTTAAACTAGGGAAGAAACATAAACCTCATCTTGTGATACTAGATGTAATGATGCCTGAAATGGATGGGATAGAGGCCTGTGAGTTATTACGTAAAAATCCAGATCTTTCAGAAACGATTATTACTTTTTTTACTGCTCGCGGAGAAGATTATTCTCAAGTTGCTGGTTTTGATGCGGGAGCAGATGATTATATTACAAAACCTATTAAACCAAAAGTGCTTATTAGTAAGGTGAAAGCATTACTACGAAGGTTTAAGGATAAAGAAGAATCTTCTGAGATTATTAAAGTAGGGAATATTGTAATAGATAGAGAAGAGTATAAGATAGTTAAGGGAAAAGAAGAGATCGTTTTACCTAGAAAAGAGTTTGAATTACTTTCTTTACTAGCGTCAAAGCCTGGTAAAGTTTTTAAAAGAGAAGATATTTTAGATAGAGTGTGGGGAAATGAAGTTGTAGTAGGGGGTCGTACTATAGATGTGCACATACGTAAACTAAGAGAGAAAATAGGTGACGAATCTTTTAAAACAATAAAAGGTGTTGGCTATAAATTTGTAGTTTAATGACAGACGACTTTAGGAGGTCATATGGTTTTTCGATTGTTACAGCTCTTTATGTAACACTATTTTTTTCGGGTATACTTATAGGTATTGGATATTGGCAAGACAATATAGATTGGGTTCTTATTGCTATGGTTGCTGCTTTTTGCTTTGTATTTCTTTTTGTCATCATATATTATCGTACGAAGATATTTATCTATAGACGCGTAAAAAACATCTATGATGAGGTAACATTACTAGAAGATGCAGATCTTAAACCTGGTAGAATTACAACCGATTTAAAATCACTTACTGATGAGGTAGGGCGTTATGCAACCAGCAAAAAGCTAGAAATAGAATCTCTTAGAATTAAAGACGAGTATCGTAAAGATTTTTTAGGAAACGTAGCACATGAGCTTAAAACACCTTTGTTTACTGTACAAGGGTATATACTCACTCTGTTAGATGGTGCTATTAAAGACAAAACTGTTCGTAAAAAATATTTGCAAAGAGCAGATAAAGGAGTAGAGCGGCTTATCTATTTGGTGAATGATCTGGATATGATCACAAAATTAGAAGTGGGAGATCTCAATCTTAATTACACGTACTTTGATATTGTAGCATTGGTTAAAAGTACCTTTGAGCTTTTAGAGATGAAAGCTACAAAGAAGAATGTAACGTTGACTTTTGATGTAGATTATGAAGAGCCTATTATAGTAAATGCAGACGAAGAGCGAATTCAGCAATTATTGACAAACCTTATAGAAAATTCTATTAAGTATGGAAAAAATGATGGTACAACTGAAGTGAGTATTCAAAACTTAATTCAGAATAAAGTACTTATCCGTATTACAGATAATGGAGAAGGAATAGAGAGTGAGCATATACCGCGTCTTTTTGAACGTTTCTATCGTGTAGATAAGTCTGGAAATCGTAAAGTAGGAGGTTCTGGATTAGGCCTTTCTATTGTCAAGCATATTATTGAGGCGCATGATGAGAAAATCTATGTCGAAAGCGAATTTGGTGTTGGGTCTGAGTTTTCTTTCACCCTTGAAAAGGCCGAAAAATTGCCTTAAATCTATAGGTTCTTGAGATTCTTCAAATCCTTTATATACACTTAGTTTTGCTAAATCTTTTACTTTAAAGCTTTCTTGTGTTGCATAGGGAGCAATCCCTTTTTCTTTTAATCTTTTTGCAAGATATTCTTGTTCTGGTTGTCCTGGTGTAGGAATGAAAAATGCTTTCTTTTGTAAAGCGGCAAGATCCATAATAGTTGTATAGCCTGATCTTGCTATAACAAAAGGAGCGCTATTAATAGCCTTGGCAAGTTTGTCTGATGTCAAGAAATTTACAATTTCAATATTTTTTTGTTGTTCACGGGTTTCTTCTTCTTCAATGATTCCTTTTACAAATAAAATAGCACCGTTGTACTTTTTTAGTTCAGTCATTAAAGTATCTTCAAGAATAGACCGTTGTGGTTCTGGACCTGATAAAATAACTAGCGCATCGTACTTAGATGGTAGTGTCTCTTTTTGCATCCTGCTTAAAGGGCCTATGTATTGTACGGGGAGTGTTACTTTTTTGGGATGCCCAAGCATACCACTTAAATTCATATTCCCTTTATAATCGGGAACCCAGCATTCGTCAAAACGCTTTATAAAACGTTTGTGTGTATACGTAGTGGCAGTAGTAGTTTTGCCGCTTAATACCTGTAATTGATGTGTGATAAAAACGGTAGGAACTTTTGAAGTATACAGTCCTAATCTATTATCGGAAATGACACCATCAATGTTATAAAGTTCTAAAATATGTTTTAATGCCCTGTGTTCTCTACGTATAGCTTTTATGATTTTTGGAACATTAGAAATCATTTTTCGTTTAAAATGCGTTCCTTTTTTAGCATATTCTATGTCATAAGAAGGAAGTTTTACAGATAATAACTCTGGAAATTCCTTTTGTAATAAAGCTAAAGCAATGCCATCACTTGCTATAATTACTTGATATCCATCAGCAAGTAATGCGTGTATTATTGGGATACAACGTGTTGCGTGTCCTAATCCCCAATTAAGAGGTGCTACAAGTATATTTACAGGTGTATTCATAAATGCAAATTTCAGACACGTATATCTACTAAAAGTTTCCTTAATTTTACCAAAATATTAAATAGTACTTTGGGAAGTAAAAATAAATTAAAACGTTTTCGTGAAAACGAAACTTTCAGCAACGTCATTCAGCCTACTCGTGAAGAGTTAGTTGATGGAAGCTTTCCGCTTAAAGGTAAGTGGAAAACAGATTTTTTCAAAAATAATAAGCCTATTGTTTTGGAGTTGGGTTGTGGTAAAGGAGAATACTCTGTGGGATTAGCGCAACGATATCCTGATAAAAATTTCTTAGGAATAGACATTAAGGGAGCTCGTTTTTGGAGAGGTGCAAAAACGGCATTGGAAGATAATATGACGAATGTAGGCTTTATGCGCACACAAATAGAGCTTGTTAATTATGCTTTCGCGAAAGCAGAAATAGCAGAAATCTGGATTACCTTTCCAGATCCTCAAATTAAGTATAAGCGCACCAAGCATAGAATGACCAATACAGAATTTTTGCAAAAATATAAACAGATTTTAGAACCTGAAGGAACCATAAATTTAAAGACAGACTCTGAGTTTATGCATGGATATACTTTGGGACTTTTGCATGGAGAAGGGCATGAGATTTTACATGCAAATCATGATGTGTATAAGAATGAATATTCTCCAGAAGAAGTAGTGGGAATACAAACATTTTATGAAAAACAATATCTTGAGCAAGGAAAACCAATAACTTATATTAAATTTAGAGTCAAATAGTTCAAGGCTTTTGGAAACAACCAAACTCTTCTTTATTACTTATTTTGCCGCACTGGCTGGAGTGATTCCTCCTGGACTTATCAATATGTCTGTGGCAAAAACGTGTGTGCAACATGGCAAAAATAATGGATTTTTAGTAGCTATTGGGGCGTCATTAGTGGTTGCTTTTCAGGCACTTATTGCAATTTTACTCGCTAGGTATATTTTTGGAAATCCTTTTGTGCGTAATATGTTACTTCGTACGGGATTAGTTATTTTCTTGATCATGGCTATTTTCTTTTTTGTAAAGGCAAAACGTAGTCGTGTTAAGAAAGTAAAGGTTTCAAAACATGCAGGAATACGAAGTTTAGGGAAAGGAATGATGGTTTCTGTTCTAAATGTATTACCTATTCCATACTTCTGTGCTTTAGGCGCAGCTCTTAATGTAAGTGGTAAGGTAGAGTATGATATTGTAGCAATAAGTATTTTTATTGCAGCAGCAGTATTAGGGACATTTACCACCTTATATTTATATGTTGTTTTCTTTGCAAGAATTGAGAATAAAAGCGCTTCTTTTGCAAAGTATTCTAATTATTTTATGGCAGCTTTAATGCTGGTTTTGGTGATCATTACATTAATAAGAACCATTTACTTTGAATGAAATACTCAGTAGAAACAGAAAACTTTTTTGATAAAGTATACGCAGTTACAAAACTCATCCCTTATGGTCGTGTCACTAGTTATGGTGCTATTGCTAAATATTTAGGGGCAGCACGTAGTAGTCGTATGGTAGGATGGGCTATGAATGGGGCTGGAAAATATCCCGATGTGCCAGCACATCGTGTGGTAAATAGAGTAGGGATTCTTACAGGTAAAATGCATTTTGGAAGTAGTAATGCTATGGCACAAATGCTAGCAGAAGAAGGGATTCAAGTGGAAGATGATCAAGTCGTAGATTTTAAAAAATTCTTTTGGGATCCTGTTGTAGAACTAGGGATGGAGTAATGTGCTTCTTGATAGAATCATCACTTAAAAAAACACGAATTACAATTTTATTACTTTTTGATTGCCTTGTGTAGGTAATTTTTTAAGCGTTACATCTCTATTTATTTTTCTTGAAATTATAAGCCCTATAATCAATAATGGAAAAAATAAAAGAATAGAAGGTAATGCTCCTGCTATTTGATCGGTCAGGTTTTGTGTAATCACTTCAGAATTATTGTTTATGGCTGGTAAAGTTCTAAAAAGGAAAAAGAAATTGATAAGTCCATGTGTTATAGCTATTGGAATTAACTTATTTGTTTTTATTAATACCGACGCAAAAAATATTCCCATAAAAGTTGCAAAAATAACTTGGGCGATTACTTGAGGTATATTTTCATTTACAGCTAAATTTATTAAATGTGAAAGCCCAAAAAATAAAGCAGAGAAGAAAATACTTAGGAATATACCATTTTTGTGGTAACGATATTTTTTGATAAAAAGTGGGATTAGCAATCCTCTAAAAATGAATTCTTCAGCAAAACCAACCATCATGCAGGCTATAAAAAGTAATATGACATTACTGATTTGTACTTGAGTAATGTCATTGCCAATAAAAGATAAAATCCCAAGAATAAAAAGATAAATAGGTATGCAGTTAAGAAGCTTGAAGGACCATTTGTCAGAATGAGAAAGACCACTTAATGAAAGTAAATTTACTTTTTTAATGCCTATCAAACCTACTGTAAAAAGAGCAGACATTTTTAATGCTAGAACAATATATTCAATTTGAAATTCTGAAAAATAATCTGTAGAGAATAAACGATCTATTGGTAAGGAAAAGATAATGGCTATGTATAAAATTAAGCCTAAAGCTGTAATAAAAGGATTGCTATTTTTGATTGAATACATACGTCTTTTTTTGCAAGATTACCTTAAGTGGTATACTTATAAGACGTTGTTGTTTTAAAAAAGGTTGCCTGAGGTACAGAAATAAAACATATAAATGATAAAGTTATTTTCTATTAGATACTTAGGTTTCTGAGTACGCTTTCGCGAAAGCGTACTTGCGAGATTTATAACCATAAGAGATAGCATGGTGTTAAAGCGGATGCACCATATTACCCTTTTATAAATCGTTTTATAACAGTATTTGTTTGAGTATCTATTCGAAGAAAGAATACTCCTTTGGGTAATGTAGAGACAGCTACGTTATTTAAATCTACTTCTTGCAGAATCACTCTTTTTCCAGTAATGTCGTATACCTCAATTTTTGATAATTGAATTTCTTGAGGAGGTATAATACTAATGATATCTTGAACAGGGTTAGGAGTTATTTTAAATGTAGATAGAAATAAACCTTCATCTGTGATACTACAATCTTCAGAGAAAAATGTTTGAGCATCAATTTCCCATTGACTATAAGGAGTCTCTCTATTATTTGCTCTAGTCGCATCATCTACTTGAATACAGTTGAGGTTAAGATTTGTGAGCGTCGAAAATGTTGTAATGTTATTAGTATTTCCGTTTTGAATATTTAGGCTTGATAGATTGACGTTGGAAGCAATCAATGAGGTGAGCGCAGTGTTTGTTGAAAGATCAAGATCTGTAATTTCATTACCTACAGGAGTATCCAAATTGGCAATGTTTAATGTCTCTAATAGCACATTGTTAGAAACATCAATATGGGTTAGGTTATTGTCTTGAACGCTTAAAAAACGAAGTTGTGTATTAGATGAAATATCTAGACTTTCTAACGATGTATGATCAGTAATCAATGTCTCTAATGATTGATTTTTTGAGAGATGAATAGATGTAATCTCATTATTAAAACTACAGTTCAATGTTTGTAAAGCTGTAAAATCCTGAATTCCTGTGAGATCTTGTATATTTTCATTGCTAATATTCAGGGAAGTTAATGTATAAATATCGGCAGTGAGTACTTCTCCGTTAAGAACACCATCAGTATCAATACCTTGATTGATTAAAGATTGCTCAAAATTAGGATCAGGAATATGTGTTATTCGGGTTTTTGCAAATACATTATTAATATCTGCTACGATAGATTCATGCATTCTTATTTTTTGACCTGTTGAAAATATACTTCTACAAGAAAAAGCAAATGCACTCATGTAATTTAAAATGTCTTCCTGAAATATCTCATAAGGAGTCCCTTCACAATCAGTTAGGTCCCCAATGTATAAACAATTTTCTTCATCTAATTGAGTCTCTCTAATTTCAGGATTACCACTATATCTTGGGCAAGCGGCAGTATCTGCTACACGATCACCAGCTGTCGTAGCATTATAGTTTGGATCATTAGGATCTCTAGTTACATGCTCACATGCTGTAGTATTAAAAAACTCTCTTGTGTGTAAAATAAAAAAGTCATGTGCTAATTCGTGAGTGAGTGTGTAGTCATTAAAATCACTTCGTTGTACAGCGCATATGGTACTATTAAATCTTGCCTCGCCACTTCCTGGACCATGATCTTCTGGGATATATACATTAAAAGAATGAGGATTTATAAGGCCGTTTTGTTTTGCATACGTTCCAATTTCTTGGAGATTAGCCCCGATATGATGCGCAGAAGAATTGAACGACTGGTTATCAAATCCCTTTAATCTGAAAAATATATTAAATGGATTAAAATCATCGTTTATTCGGGTCATTGCTTCCTGAACAGTTGCTTCATTAATAGTAGGAATGTTGCTGGCATCGTCATTATTAATTCCCCAGAAAAAAATAGTAAATGTAACTGGCTCAAAAGCGGCTAGAAAATCTTCATCCACAGAGCTGCTATAAACTCCTTCAATATCATCAGGAATTGACCCACCCTCTAATAAAACACAAAGAGAATTGTCATTCTGAGCAATGATCATTAGAGGAAATAAAAAAATAATGTATGTTAAAAAGATCTTCATTTATAAAAAAATAAGTCGGCTTTTGAATCATTAATTTACAGAATACCTAGCTAAAATGAACGATACATAGATTTGGAGTGCCAATTTGCGTAAGTGTGTTTCTATTTTGTGTTCATAGATTTATCTTGCTAGTAGGTAAGAGAGCGTATAGTTTTGCTTAATGTTTAAGAAGTCTTAAAGGCTTTGTACTTCATACTTTAAGCGGTATCTTTGCATTTAGAATTAGTCTAAGTAAGGTTTAATGAGTTTAGACAATCTCCTTTTTAAAAAAAGAAATGAAACTGAATAAAAAAGATATCCTAGAAGCATTACGAACAATAACAGTTCCTGGTGCTGGAGAAAATATGGTAGATAGTGGCGCAGTAACAAATGTCCTTACATTTGGAGATGAGGTTATTGTAGATATTACTATTAAAAACCCAACATTACAAGCCCGTAAAAAAACAGAAGTAGAAATCATGAAGGCTATCCATGATAAAGTGGAACAAAAAGCTCAAGTGAAAGTAAATCTAAAAGTAGATGCGCCTGCTCCTAAAGAAAAAGTAGAAATTAAAGGGAAAGCGATTCCAGGAATTAAAAATATTGTTGCGATTGCTTCAGGAAAAGGAGGCGTAGGAAAATCTACAACAACCGCAAACATTGCGGTAAGCTTATCTGAGATGGGCTTCAAAGTAGGCGTACTAGATGCCGATATATATGGACCTTCTATTCCTATTATGTTTGATGTGCCACATGAGCGCCCACTTTCTGTAAATGTAGATGGTAAATCTAAGATGAAACCCGTAGAGAGTTATGGTGTGAAGGTATTATCTATAGGCTTTTTTACAAAACCAGATCAAGCAGTCGTATGGAGAGGACCTATGGCAGCCAAAGCATTAAATCAAATGATTTTTGATGCCGCTTGGGGAGAATTAGATTTCTTATTATTAGACTTACCTCCAGGCACGGGAGATATTCACTTAAGTATCATGCAGTCGTTACCCATTACGGGAGCAGTTATCGTAAGTACACCTCAAACAGTTGCACTAGCAGATGCAAAGAAGGGAGTGGCTATGTTTCAGCAAGAAAGTATTAATGTACCTGTATTAGGTATTGTAGAAAATATGGCATATTTCACACCAGAAGAATTGCCAGATAATAAGTACTATATCTTTGGAAAAGAAGGCGCAAGAAACCTCGCAGAAGATTTAGATGTAAGACTATTAGGAGAAATTCCATTAGTGCAAAGTATTAGAGAAGCAGGAGATGTTGGACGCCCAGCGGCATTACAGTCGGGGTCACCACTTTCTAAATCTTATGAAGAGCTTACTAGAAATGTAGTAGAAGAAACCGTACGTCGTAATAAAAGTTTGCCTCCTACAGAAGCAATTAAAATAACAACAATGGCAGGGTGTAGTGCCGTTAAAAACTAGTCTATGACAGATCAAGAATTAACTCAAAAAGTAGAAGATGCACTTGAAGAAATCAGGCCATTTCTTCAAAGTGATGGAGGTGATATTACCTTACTTGGTATTGAAGAGGGTAAAACGGTTCGAGTACAACTAGAAGGTGCTTGTGTAGGATGTTCTGTAAATCAAATGACGTTAAAGAGCGGTGTAGAAATGACTATAAAAAAATACGCTCCTCAGATAGAAAACGTGATTAATGTAGCCTCTTAAAATCGTTACAAGTAAAGTGTTTGTAAATTCGCTTTCGCGAAAGCGTACTTAACAAGAATCAATGATTACAACAGATATACTCATTATAGGAGCAGGCCCAACAGGACTTTTTGCTGTTTTTGAAGCAGGGCTTTTAAAATTAAAATGCCACCTTATAGACGCCTTACCACAACCGGGAGGGCAGTGTTCAGAAATTTATCCTAAAAAACCTATTTATGATATTCCTGCATTTCCAGAAGTGCTAGCAGGAGATTTGGTAGACAATCTGATGAAACAGATCGAACCTTTTCAACCAGGATTTACATTAGGAGAACGTGCACAAACCATAGAAAAACAAGAAGACGATACCTTTATTGTTACCACAAATAAAGGAACAAAACATCACGCACCTATTGTTGCTATTGCAGGAGGATTAGGAAGTTTTGAACCACGTAAACCTATCTTAGAGAATATTACTCAGTTTGAAGATAAAGGAGTAGAGTATATTATTAGAGATCCAGAAATTTATAGAAATAAAAGAGTCATTATTGCTGGTGGTGGTGATAGTGCATTAGATTGGAGTATTTTCTTATCAGATGTAGCTAGTGAAGTTACTTTAGTGCATCGTCGTAATGAGTTTAGAGGAGCACTAGATAGCGTAGAGAAAGTACAAGAGTTAAAAAACCAAGGAAAGATTACTTTGATTACGCCTGCCGAAATTACAGCACTTTCAGGAAATGATCATTTAGAGAGTGTCAAGGTAAAAAGAGGTGAGGAAGAAAAAGAAATTGAAGTAGATCATTTTATTCCGTTGTTTGGATTGGCACCTAAACTAGGACCTATAGCAGATTGGGGACTTGAGATAGAGAAAAATGCAATCAAAGTAAATAATAGCCTCGATTACCAAACCAATATTCCCGGCATATATGCAATTGGCGATGTAAATACCTATCCAGGAAAATTAAAACTAATTCTTTGTGGTTTTCATGAAGCTACACTCATGTGTCAAAGTGCATACCAACGTATCTTCCCAGATAAACGCTATGTAATGAAATATACAACAGTAGGCGGTGTTACAGGATTTGATGGAAGTAAAAAAGAGGCACCCAAGGCGGTTGTTAAAGCGATAGAGTAATGGATCAAATTATTACAGATGTTAGAGTTAGTACGGCCAGTATTATAGGCTTCTTTGTCATTGTAATTGTTGGAGGTTTTTTTCTTCATCTAGCACTTTCAAAAACAGAGATGTATAAAAAGAAAGTTAAAGCAAAAGGAACTCTTACAAAGTTTTTGTACTTCGGTATCTTTTTGATGATACTTTATATTGTATTGTTAATTATTTTTGGGGCGATAAGTTTAATGAGATTTTAAATGTCAGACATTACCATACATATTACAGATAGAGAGGGCACTACACATACTGTAGAAGCGCCTACAGATATGAATATGAATCTTATGGAAATTGTACGTTCTTACGAACTAGCACCAGAAGGAACTATTGGTGTTTGTGGAGGGATGGCCATGTGTGCTTCCTGTCAATGCTATGTAGAGAGTGATCATGAACTCCCAGAAATATCTGACGATGAAGATGCGATGCTTGCCGAAGCTTTTTATGTAGAAGATAATAGCCGACTTGGCTGTCAGATACATATGCATCCTGCATTAGATGGCCTTAAAGTACGTTTGGCTCCAGAAAGTTAATCAAGATAATTTACTAGTTTTTTTAATATAGATAAAATGCATTTTAATATAGACAAAATGTAAATGTCAAGTGCCTGATACTGGTTTAATTCTGTGATTTTAGGAGGTTTAAATACATTTTGTATATTTAAAACCATTAACAGCCCCAAACTATGAATACAGTATATAAATGCATACTTGCATTTATGCTATTTACTTTACACGCTTCTATAGCTCAAGAATCAAAAGTTGATAGTTTAAAGTTGCTTCTAGAGGAGATAGAATATCCTATAGAAAAAACAAATCTATACAATGAAATTGCGATTTCTTTTTATACCTCCCAATTGTATAACGATAGCGCCTATTACTACAATGAAAAAGCATATCAAATAGCAAAAGAGTACAGTCTTCCTGATAAAGAAGGAAGAGCCTTATTTAATTTTGGTCTAATTCTTACAGAAACAGGAGAAACCAATCTAGCCATTGAAAATTACTTAAAAGCGTTATTCATCTTTGAAAGGCTCAAAGATTCCCAGAGTATTAGTGTCATAAACAGTAGTATTGCTGCCTTGTATTTTACAGAAGAAAAATACGATAAGGCAATTGTTTTTTTTAATAAAGCCATAGAGATATCAACCCAAAATAAAGATAGTCTTGGTATGGCTATAGATTATGCTAATCTTGGGGAGACAGAATACAAAATCGAAAAATATATAGATGCAAAAAAGCATTTAGACCTTGCTAAAAAAATAGCAAAGAAAAAAGGATTAGCATTCCCTTCTTTAAACATTTCAAGCGGTAATACATTATTTGCATTACAAAATGCAGATAGCGCAATGATAGAGGCAGAAAAAGGCCTGTCTCTTGCTCAAAAAGAAAATGATATTAAAAGTATTTCTGAAGCTTCAGATTTACTTTACCGTATAGAAAGTAGTAAAGAAAATTACAAAGACGCATTACTACATTATAAACGCTTTGTAATGTATGAAGATAGTCTGAGCGTTGCTAAAGATGAGCATGTCATTGAGATGCTAAAGTTAAATGCAGATATACGAAGTAAAGAAGAGGCTATTACTCGTATGAAGCAAAAAGAAAAGTATATGAATATTATTTATGTACTAGTCGCTATTGGAATTGTACTGCTTGTCTTCTTAATATCCAGGCAAATCAAAGTAGTAAAAATGACGCAGGAAGTTCATGATATTCAAACAAAACTTGTGGGTAGAGAACTCGAGGAGCGTAGTTCACAAAATGGAGAATAAATATAATCACAGCTATATCAAAGATTTTTATAACTTTGAATAGTGTTGACCAACTTCCTTATAGAATTTCCTAATTTTAACTTGTTTAGTACACCACTTCTCATTTTGGTGATTCAAGGACTCATTTTTGCCTTTTTGCTATTTGGGAAGTACAAGAAGCAAAAGAGTATATCATACTTGATTCTAGCATTTATTCTACTTATCACTTGTTACCACCGCACTACCTATACCATAGGATTTATGGATTGGTATGATACGTATCGGAATACAAAAATCAACTATTATCTAGTTAACTTCGGACTCATCGTCATTCCTCTTATTTATTTTTATGTAAAGAGTATTACAGTTTCTGATTTTAGATTTAAAAAACAACACCTATGGCATTTTGTACCAGGTATTATTTATTTTTTAATTAAAGTCATCATTCTTATATATGACGCTAATCAGCCAGGGTTTTCTGAAACACAAAATGGATATTTAGTCCAGAACTTCCAATGGAAATATGTAGACCCATTTCAGTCTTTGTTTTCTTACATTCAAATGGTGGTATATATCGTCTTGACATTACAGTTATATGTAACGTATCGTAAAAATATCCAACAATATTTTTCAAACACGTATGCCTTAGAACTTAATTGGATTCGTAATTTTTTATTGATATATACTGTCTTATTTGTATATGATATAGGTCAGACATTGGTAGATATAGCCATTACAGAATTAAGTTGGATTCAGAAATGGTGGTTGCAGTTTCTCAATGCGCTTGCAATTATTTATATAGGAATAAAAGGATATATTACCAATACAGATAAGCTTAAAGGCTTAGATTTTAATGAAAATACAGCAGTGGTTTTTAATTCCATCCCTGCAGATAGTAAACGTCCGCTTTCTGAAGAGTTAATCGGAAATAAACAAATGGTTAGCGATTATTTTGATCAAGACAAACCCTATTTAGATCCTGATTTAAATTTAATTACGCTTTCGCGAAAGCTAAAGATGTCTCGTTCCCAATTATCTGAAGTGGTTAATGAAGGCTTTGGAAAAAACTTTAATGATTTTGTGAATACCTATCGCGTAGAAGCAGTAAAACAAATGCTAAAGCAAGGAAAACAAGAGCAATTATCATTACTAGGTATTGCACTTGAGTGTGGTTTTAACAGCAAAGCTACATTTAATCGTGTTTTTAAGAAACTTACTCAAACTTCTCCTACAGAATACCTTAAATCGCTTTAATTAAGGTATTTACGTTAATCATATGCTATTTTGAAATACAAAATAAGACGACTCAAATCGTATTTGAGACGTCTTACTACGTTTTGAAGCGTGAGAAATAACTATCGGTTGCACTTTTGACCTATCGAATCAAAATAACAATCGTTATGAAAAAAATAATCAATATAATAATCACGCCTATCACACAAAAGCATTGGTTTGCAGATCTCACATTTGCTTGCGTACGCTTTATATGTGGAATACTACTCTCTATAGATTTCGGTTCAAGTAAGTTTGGAATGCCTTGGACTCCTGATGGACAAAACTTATCTCTTTTTGAAGTGTCAGCTTGGTTTCCAAAAGACGTAGCCGAATATGGAGGCATCTTTGCTTTAATGCCAGTTTTCTTTGCTTGGATGGGAGCTTTTAGTGAAGCTGTAGGAGGTATTTTTCTAGCCTTTGGATTTAAAACAAGAATTGCATCCTTCTTAATTATGTGTACGATGCTTGTCGCCATTTTTATGCAAAAATGGGCGCAAGGTACTTGGGCAATGCTACCTGCAATGGGATTCCTGTGGATTGCAATCTATCACACTTATTTAGGATCGGGGCGTTTCGGGATAGACTATTTAATTTCTAAAAAACTAAACTAATACTTATGAGAATGTATAAAACAATTATCATGTGCCTTGCGCTTATTTCTTTAGCGAGTTGTGTGCAAGAAGAACATCTTAAAACAGTCACTTTTAAAGTAGATATGACAAATATAGAGCCAGTCTCTCAAGTGGGTGTAAAAGGAGAATTTACAAACCCACCTTGGAAAGAAATACTACCCCTTACAGATACCAATAATGATGGGATTTATGAACTAACGGTGTCACAAACTACAGCTGTTAGTACTGTAGAATTTAAGTTTGTGCATAATGGAGTATATGAGCTTTCAGGAAAAAACAATAGAGCACTTCATTTTGAATACAAACCAGAAACCTTAATGTATGAAGGCGTTTTTGATAACCCAGATGCAAAACAAACAACAAAATAATTAACGATACGCTTTCGCGAACCTGCCTGCCGGCAGGCAGGAGCGTACCAAAAAAACAAAACAATGAAAAAATTATATGTATTGCTTATGATGGTCGGGATGACTGCAATAGCACAAGTAAAAGGTAACAAAGAAATTAGTAGCGTAACAATTCCTGTAAACAATCTTACAGACTTAGAAATGGCTTTATATGCCGATGTTGAGATAGATCAAAATGCAACAGCAAATATGACGATAACAACAGATGGTAATTTGTTGTCACTTATCGATACAGAAATTGTAGACGGAACGATGAAACTTACCCAAAAAGAATGGATCCAACCTTCTCAAGGTATTAAGATTGTGATAGGAGCACCGCTATTAAAACGTTTGCAAGTGGACGTGCATGAAACTGTACTATTTAAAAACATACAAAATCAAGAAATCTCTCTTATAGCGATTTTAGGAACTATTAAAGCTAGTGGTACAACAAATTATGCTCGTATTTCTGGAGAAGCAGGAATTGTAGATGCTACTGCTTTGCAAACTGAAGAAGCCTATGTGAATATATGGGGAAATGGAAAGGCAATTGTGAATGCCTCTCAAATTGTTGATGGAAAGCTTGATAAAAAAGCACGTATAGAATTAGTGAAACAGCCTAAAGAACTTAAGGGTGATGTAAAGAGAGAAGTTAAAAAATCAACATCTGCAAAAGGAAGTGATAAAGGAAGGTATATAGATATAAAAATTAAAAATAACTCATGGAATCGTAATCATTTTGTGGTAAAAGGACCTAAAAAAGATGGCGGGCATTTTGGTTATGGATTTCCAATGATGCCTGGCACAGTAAAGAAAGAACGCTGGACTATAGGAACCAAAGTGTATAAAGTAAATAAGCTGGGAATTAAGAAACTTTTAATTACTGTAACAGCAAAAGACGAAGGGAATACTATTAAATTATTTGAAGACTAATGTAAAGATCTATTTATAGAACTGAGTCTTTTTATTGGGAAGGCTCAGTTTTATATTCAGTTAGGTTTTTTGGTCCTTCCAGTAAAACACGACTTACTCTTAGAGTTCCATCGCTATGTGTGTCAATATGCCACTTTATTAAGGAAATAGCTCCATTTTCAATTTCTATTCCTGTAATGCTTCTAGGGTGTACGCAACTTCCATCATTAAAAAAGGCAATATCTCCAGGTTCTGGAAAACGAGGTCTATGTGTGTGACCAACAATAGTCATAAGGTTTTTATTGTCAGTAATCCATTTTTTTAAACGACGCTCAACCTTAATAAGCTCTTTGTAATTTTTAGCAGGGCTTGTAGGGTCTGAGATACCAAATATTTGTAATGGTTTCCATAAAAATCTCACCAAAAACCTGTTGATTCGCCATCCATGATAATTCATCCAGTCAGCTTGATGGCCATGACATAAAAACAATTCTTGCGATGTGTCACAGTGTTTTAAAACAATGGCTTCTTGGTATTTTAAATCTCTAAAAAGAATCTCTTCCCTACCATCTTTAGGATCAAAATATGTAGTAAGGTGTTTTTGTACGTATTTCTGATCTCGATAAACCATATCATGATTTCCCCATATCAAATGAAGTCTATTCTCCAAGTGAAACTTCTGAAGTAAATGATATACATTTTTATGAGCTCTGAGAATGCTTTCAAAAGAATTGTTTTCCCACAACTCATCACCATCACCTAGTTCATAATATGTAAAACCTTCTCTGTAGTAATGTGTAAGTGCGTGAAAATAAATGTTTTCATTACGCGCAAAGTCATCAGCAAAGCTTTTATCTCCTCGATGACAATCCGAAAAGAAAATCATTTTATCGGCATTGCTAAAGTGAATTACTTTAGCATTTTTATAAGCCCTATCTAATCGCTTACGAGAATTCATATCGTAAAGATGCAAAAAAAACTATCGAAGTGCCACCATATAGGCTTTATTTTTCTTCTTGATATACAATTAGAATATATAAGACTCTTTTCAATTCTTCCCGCTAATAAAAATAGAGGTATTCTATTGAGAATTATTTATTTTGTATCTTAAGCAATCACAAACTAATCCCTTTAAGGTTTGAATATAATGGATTTCCCTATATGTAAAAGAAGCATCTTAATAGGTGTTTTTTTAAGCAGTTTCTTTGCGTTGACTACTTATAGTCAAACCCATAATTTAGATAGTCTAAAGGCTACTTTAGAGAAGGTGAGTGATAGGAAGGAAAAACTCTCTATACTCCAAGAGATCGCAACTATAAATAAAGATAGTTTAAAAGATTCGGCCGAAGCATATATCTATTATGATAAAGCAAGAGTACTTGCCATTAATGAAAAAGATACCATAACGCTTAGAAATGCCATTTATAATTTAGGAGAAATCCTTTTAGAAATGGAAGAGTATGATATGGCTATCACATATTTTAATTCAGTTAAGAAAAACCTTATTGACAAGGAAGAAGAATCTGAGTTACTAGCATTGATATATAAAAACTTAGGAGAAACGTATATAAGAAAAGGGGAATACGATACTGCAAATAGTTTTTTTGATAAAGGAATTACGTATGCCGAAAAAATCAAAAATGATTATCAGAAGGCATTAAATCATGTATATAAAAGTGAGGTGTATTACATGCTTGATGATTATGCCTCTTCCGAAAGACAGATCAGCAAAGCTTTTTCTTTTTTTGACCCTGATAGTGTTCCTATGATGGCGCATTATTTTAAAGGAAAACTATTGTATAAGTTAGGAGATAATCAAAACGCCATTTTATGTTTTCAGAAAGCAGTTACTCTAGCTGAGAATGAAAATGATATTAGTGTTAAATCAAAAACACTAAAGTTGCTTTCGGATGTGTATTTGGCTTCTGGTGATAAAGAAATGGCATTAGATTATAGTAAGAATGCGCTGGTACTTGTAGATAGTCTTAATGATATTAATAAGAAAACAGCATTATCCCGTATAGGATATATCCATGCCTTTGAATCTGTACTAGAGAAAAATAAGAAGCAACAAGAAATAGATAAAGAAGAAACGCAGAAAGCTAAAAAGAGAAGGATGCTTATTTATGTGCTATGTTCTATTGTTGGGGTGTCCCTTATTGCATTTTTTGTGTATAGACAAAATAAAGTAATGCGTATGGTGGCAGATATGCGTAAAGCTCAAATGGAGCTCGTAGAGAAGAAACAACAAGAGTATTTATAAAAGAAAAAAGGCTGCATCTAAACAGATGCAGCCTTTTTAAATATATAACTCTTTTTTACTTAAAAGCATTTTCACCTGTAATATCCAATCCTGTAATGAGGAGGTGAATATCATGTGTTCCTTCATACGTAATCACACTTTCTAAATTCATCATATGTCTCATGATGCTATACTCACCAGTGATACCCATTCCTCCTAAGATTTGACGAGCTTCACGAGCAATTTTTATAGCCATATCGACATTGTTACGCTTTGCCATAGAAATCTGTGCAGACGTAGCATGACCTTCATTTTTAAGTTGCCCTAAACGAAATGCTAATAATTGTGCCTTTGTGATTTCTGTGATCATTTCAGCAAGTTTCTTTTGTTGTAATTGGAATGCGGCAATAGGTTTTCCAAATTGAATACGCTCTTTTGCATAACGCAAAGCCGTATCATAACAGTCCATAGCAGCACCTATCGCTCCCCAAGCAATACCAAAACGAGCAGAATCCAGACATCCTAATGGAGCGCCCAATCCTGATTTGTTTGGTAATAAATTCTCTTTAGGAACCTTTACATCTTGAAAGATCAACTCTCCCGTTGCACTTGCACGTAGTGACCATTTGTTATGCGTTTCTGGTGTAGAAAAACCTTTCATACCGCGCTCAACAATAAGTCCATGTATACGCCCTTCTTCATTTTTCGCCCAAACGACAGCTACATTACAGAAAGGTGAGTTAGAGATCCAAAGCTTTGCACCATTTAAAAGGTAGTGATCTCCCATATCTTTAAAGTGCGTCACCATTCCTCCTGGATTTGATCCATGATCAGGCTCGGTAAGACCAAAAGATCCCATCCATTCTCCACTGGCAAGTTTTGGCAAATATTTTTTACGTTGCTCTTCAGTACCGTATTTCCAAATAGGATACATCACAAGAGAAGACTGTACAGAAGCCGTAGATCGTACACCAGAGTCTCCCCTTTCGATCTCTTGCATGATCAACCCATAAGAGATTTGATCAAGTCCTGCACCACCATATTCTTCAGGAATATAAGGGCCAAAAGCACCTATTTCTGCTAGTCCTGGAATGATAGATTTTGGAAATGTTGCATTTTGAGCTGCTTCTTCTATAATAGGAGATACATCGCGCTTTACCCAAGCACGAGCAGCATCACGTATTAGTTTGTGTTCTTCGGTTAAAAGATCGTCAAGATTGTAGTAATCTGGCGCTTCAAAAAGATCTGGTCGCATGGTTTTAATTTTAGTAGGCACAAATGTAACGAAAACGTTTTCTATGCCCCAATATCACCTCTACATTTTTAAGTAAAAATCTTTTACTAATTCAGTATAAGCATCTGTATACTCATGACGTCCATATTCTATAATAAGTTCTTGCGGGAGTACGCTTTCGCGAAAGCGTATAAAGCCCCCTTCTATATCATGAGGTATTTGTTCTAAACGTTGAAACGCAATCATGCTTCTTTTGATGGGGCTATCAGGAGTTCCTTTTACATGCGTAATACGTGTAGGAAACAAATGTGCTTGTGAAGCCAGCGCAATAAAATCCTCTTCCCTATGATGTGGAATGATGACATTAAATGTTCCTGTTTCCGAAAGTAGTTTGGAGACAGCACCAATTAATAATTCAAAAGGCATCGCATCTTCAAATCGTGCTTTTTTTCGAGATGCAGCTAATTCATTATCACCTTCAGGTGCAGCAGCAGCTTCGTAAAAAGGAGGATTGCTTACAATAAGATCGTAGGTGTCATCTATTTCGGTAGCAAACTCATACAGATGCGCGTGATAGCAAAATAGTCTATCTCCCCAATCGCTATTTTCAAAATTTTCTGTGGCTTGCTCATAGGCATCATCGTCAAGCTCTAACGCATCTATGGTTTCGGCAAAACTACGTTGCGCAAGCATTAATGCTATAACGCCTGTTCCTGTTCCGATATCTAAAATAGATCCGGGAGTATGGTCTATAGAAGTCCAAGCGCCTAATAATACACCATCAGTGCCTATTTTTGCAGCACATCGATCTTGTGTGACTGTAAATTGCTTGAATTGAAAAGGCTTTTGTGCCATGAAAATGCTATTTAATTAGATGCTTTTGGAAATGAGTTGTCGTATTTAATGAAGAAATCATTATTGTTTATTTTGCTTTCGCGTAATAATTTGCCGAAATAAGAGATTAATGATGTTCTTTGATTTGAAGTTTCTTTAAGAAGATCTTTTCCGTGTTTATCTAAAATGATGATATCGGTAACAGGTTTTTTTCTATGTAAGTGATAACCACTTATTAATGTAATATTTTTTGCGATACCTTCTATATTTACCGAATCCCAGATAAGAATGGGGTCTTTGTGATTTTCAATTTGTAAAGTTCTAGACCATAAACCAAATTCATCATAAATCACTTTTGGTATTGCTTGAATATAGATGCAATGAAAAGCTAATTGTGTTATTTGTTCATCGCGGGTGATAGAATCTGGAATAGAAACTTTATAAGTTCCTATTCTGGAGTATTTCTTCTTATTCATTAGTGTTTCTATATCGCATTCTTTGAATCCTTCAGATTTAACTTTGCAGCTAATTGTCAAAAAGGATAGAAATACAATACATAAAAAAAAGACTCTCATAACTTATATTCTATTCAAAGATAAGTGTTAGTGTCAATAGTTGTAAAAACGTAATGGTAAAAGAATTATAAATACAAATCGATAAGCCCATCGGGAACTTGGAGAAGGATCGTTTTTTTATCACGATCTAATTTTTTAATAAAGTCATCAATCATAGGAATGAGTACTTCTTTGCCATCTCGCTCTATTTCAAAAATAGCTTGAGAGGTAGTGTCATTAATGTTTTTGATAACCCCAATTTCTCCAAAACTTTCATCTATAGCCGTATATCCTATAATTTCGTGAAAGTAAAATTTATCTCCATCAAGTTTTGGAAGCATGTCTAGAGGAAGATATAAGTTGGCTCCTATAAGATCTTCTGCATCCTCTTCGGTGTCTACGTCTTCAAGTTTAAAACGTAAAAGTGTAGATTTATGTAATTGAGAAGACTCTATAAAAAAAGGAACCAGATTCGGGTTAAAATCCACGAATACTGATTCCAAATTTGTATACATTTCGGGTTCGTCTGTGTCTAGCTTAGCTAGGAGTTCCCCCTTGAAACTATATTTTCGTACGATTTTACCTAGATAGAAGCATTCTTCTTTCTTCATCGTATAAACATATAATGTTACTCTTCTGAGTCTGCTGCTGCCTCAGTAGCTTCAGCGGGTGCATCTTCTGCATCTGCTACTACTTCTGGCTCAGGTTGTGCCGCTGCAATACGCGCTTCATTTACAGCTTGCTCAGCCTTAAGAGCTTCTGCTTTTGCTTGTGCTGCTGCTTTAGAAAGATCTCCTTCTTTAGAAGCAATCTTTGCTGCTTTTTCTTCAACCCAAGCATTGAATTTTTCTTCAGCTTGTTCTTCTGTAAGAGCACCTTTACGCACCCCACCAACTAAGTGGTTTTTAAGCATTGCTCCTTTATAAGAAAGAAGACGCTTAGCAGTTTCAGTAGGTTGTGCACCATTCTGTAACCATTTTACAGATCCATCTACATCTAATTCGATAGTTGCAGGATTTGTAGTTGGATTATAAACTCCTAATTTTTCTAAGAATTTACCATCTCTTTTTGAGCGAGCATCTGCCGCTACGATCCAGTAAAAAGGCTTTCCTTTTTTACCGTGTCTTTGTAATCTAATTTTAACTGACATAATTTGAATTAATTTTTGAGGTACCCGACCTCAGATTTAATTAGGCGTGCAAAGATAACACAATTTTTTAGCCTACATTACGTTATTTACTTTTTTATAGTACATTTGCCACTAAACCTATTTATGTCATTATGAAACGCTTATTACCTATCCTACTATTGTCACTATTTGCCTTTTCATGTTCTAATGAGATTCAAGATAACAGCCCTGCATTTCAGGCTGTGAAAGATAGCATTCTTTTTAGATCTGCAGATAGTAGAGCCGTTTTTAACGATAACGGAAGTCTTCTTATACAAGGAAATTCTGCTACAGAAACCTTGAATATATTAATTAACTCCCTGAATCAAACACAAGTTGAATTAGGAGGAGAAAGTCCTAATACAGATATTGCCTCTTTTACAGATGAGTTTGGAAATGTGTTTTCTACAGCATCTACAAATGCAAATGGACAAGTAAATTACCAGATTAATGGAGATAACACCGTTTCTGGAACCTTTAATTTTACAGCATTACGTAACGGAATTCAAGATACGATTACCTTAAGTCAAGGTTTTATGTTTGGGATTCCTATTCTTTCTGAGTTAGGAGATACTCCAGATATGAATACAAACGACTCATTTACGGCGAGAGTAAATTCAGTGATATTTAATCCAACTATTATTACAGCACTTCTTGGAAATAGATTAACAGTAGCTGGACAAACACAGCAGGCATCTATATCTGTGTTATTTCCTCCAGATACACCTCCTGGAACGTACGATATTGCTCCAGGTACAGATTTTACTGCATCTTATATTTTATTAGGTGATAGTACTGTTTTAGAAGCGCAATCAGGTACTTTGACTATCGTTTCAAACGATACAGATGCAGATGAAGTATCAGGAGAGTTTGTTTTTGAAGCAGATGGGTTTTCAATTACTGATGGAGAATTCTCTGTAAGCTACTAGTATACAAGTATAAAATAATTTAAAAAAGGGCTTCATATCGAAGCCCTTTTTTAGTGTATAACATTTAATAACTCATTGATAAAAAATACGATGCTATCTGAAGATTTTTAGTACATTTCTTTGTTATAAATACGCATACGTATGTACCTGATTTTTGATACTGAAACTACTGGATTACCTAAAAACTGGAATGCCCCTATTACGGACTCTGGTAACTGGCCAAGAGCGATACAAATTGCTTGGCAGTTACATGATGAAATGGGTAATGTCATAGAGCATCAAGATTATTTGATCAAACCAGATGGATTTGATATTCCATATGATGCAGAACGTATTCATGGTATTTCTACAGAGCTTGCTGCTCAGGATGGTATCCCATTGCAAGAAGTATTAGAGAAGTTTAATATTGCGTTATCAAAAACAAAATATGTTGTAGGTCAAAATGTAGGGTTTGACGTAAATATTATGGGAGCTGAGTTTCATAGACAAGCACTTCCTAATGATCTTCAAGAATTGCCTGTGCTAGATACGTGTACAGAGATAACAGCGCAATTATGCCAAATTCCTGGTGGTAGAGGAGGGAAATTTAAACTGCCTACACTTACCGAGTTACATAAATTCCTATTTGGAGAACCTTTTGGAGAAGCACATAACGCAACAGCCGATGTAGAGGCAACCACACGTTGTTTCTTTGAACTTATACGTAAAAGAATTTTCACACAGGAGGAGTTAGATGTGCAACCTGATTACTTTGAGAAATTCTCAGAAAGTAATCCACAACCTATTCAATTTATAGGACTTAAACACATCAATCTTAAGAAGGCTTCCGATAGAATTCGTAAAGCACTTCAAAAAGACGAAGCGCCAGAGATATCTAAAACAGAAATTGCAGATAATGAAGCGCAAATGGCAGAAGCAGCCTTTGCACATCTTCATAACCATACGCAATTCTCGATCCTACAATCTACTACCAATATTCAAAACTTAGTAGATGCCGCAGCAAAATACAATATGCCTGCTGTAGCAATGACAGATACGGGAAACATGATGGGAGCTTTCCATTTTGTGAAAGCAGTCAAAAATTATAATAAAGGTGTTAAAGCTAAAAATGAAGCAGCGATAGCCGAAGGGAATGAGCCAGAAACAAAAACTTTAAAACCTATTGTAGGTTGTGAATTTAATGTTTGTGTAGATCATACCAATAAAAATCAAAAAGATAACGGGTATCAAATTGTGATGCTTGCCAAAAATAAAAACGGATATCATAATCTGGCAAAAATGGCATCAATCGCTTATACCGATGGATTTTATTATGTGCCTCGTATTGATAAAAAAGTGATAGAACAATACAAGGAAGATGTTATTGTACTCACAGGGAATCTCTATGGGGAAGTGCCAAGTAAGATTCTAAATGTAGGAGAGAAGCAGGCAGAAGAAGCATTGGTTTGGTGGAAAGAAGAATTTGGTGACGATTTGTATGTAGAGCTCATGCGACATGGGCAAGAAGATGAGGATAGAGTAATGCCCGTGCTGGTTACGCTTTCGCGAAAGCATAACATTAAATTAATAGCGTCTAATAATACATTTTATGTAGATAAGGAGGATGCCGAGGCACATGATATTTTACTATGTGTAAAAGATGGAGAAAAAGTAGCGACACCTAAAGGCCGTGGTCGTGGGTATCGTTATGGATTACCTAATGACGAATATTATTTTAAAAGTGCCGATGAGATGAAAGCACTTTTTAATGATCTTCCAGAAGCCATTCTCAATGTGCAAGAAGTTATTGATAAAGTAACTCCTTTTGAATTGGCTCGTGATGTCCTCTTACCTGCGTTTGATATCCCTGAAGAATTCCAGAGTGAAGAAGATAAAATAGATGGCGGTAAGCGAGGAGAGAATAAATTCTTAAGACACCTTACGTATGAAGGTGCTAAAAAACGATACGGAGAACCCCTTTCTGAAGAAGTGGTAGAGCGTTTAGATTTTGAACTAGATGTTATTGAAAAGACAGGGTATCCTGGGTACTTCTTGATTGTGGAGGATTTTATACGGGAAGCACGAAATATGGATGTGTCGGTAGGTCCTGGACGTGGATCGGCTGCAGGAAGTGTGGTTGCGTATTGCCTTTGGATCACAAATATCGATCCGATGAAGTACGATCTGCTTTTTGAGAGATTCCTAAATCCGGATCGTGTAAGTATGCCCGATATTGATATTGATTTTGATGATGAAGGACGTGGCCGTGTGATGCAATATGTAATTGATAAGTATGGAGCTAATCAGGTAGCACAAATCATTACTTATGGAACCATGGCAGCTAAGTCATCTATACGTGATACCTCAAGAGCATTAGATTTACCATTAGGAGATGCAGATCGTATTGCAAAGTTGATTCCTAATATGTCTAAGCTTAATAAGATTATAGGGAAAAGTGAGCAGGAGCTTAGAGCGAAGTTCAGAGCCGATGATTTGGTGAAAGTAAATGAGCTTATTAATCTTTCTGAAGGAAATGATCTGGAAGGAAGAATGTTGCGCAAAGCAAAAGAACTAGAAGGCTCTATGCGTAACACGGGAATTCATGCGTGTGGGGTGATTATTACACCAGATGATATTACCAAGTTTGTTCCTGTAGCTACCGCAAAAGATTCTGATTTATATGTAACACAGTTTGATAACTCGGTTGTTGAGGAAGCGGGACTTCTAAAGATGGATTTCTTAGGTCTTAAAACCTTAACACTGATTAAGGATACCGTTAAATTAGTAAAGTATCGACATGATGTAGACCTCGATCCAGAAAATTTTCCGTTGGATGATGAGAAAACCTATGAGTTATTTCAGCGAGGAGATACGGTAGGGATCTTCCAATATGAATCTCCCGGAATGCAAAAACACATGCAGTCTTTAAAACCTACCGTTTTTGAAGATTTGATTGCAATGAATGCCTTGTATCGCCCTGGACCGATGGAATATATTCCGTCATTCGTTCGTCGTAAACACGGGGAAGAAGATATTGAGTATGACCTTCCAGCCATGGAAGAATACTTGAAAGAAACCTATGGGATTACGGTCTATCAAGAGCAGGTGATGCTTCTCTCTCAGAAGCTTGCCGATTTTACCAAAGGTGAAGCCGATGTCCTTCGTAAGGCGATGGGTAAAAAACAAATTGCGGTACTGGATAAGATGAAGCCTAAGTTTATTGAGCAGGCTTCCGCCAAAGGGCATGACGCCGAAAAACTAGAAAAAATCTGGAAAGATTGGGAAGCTTTTGCAGCCTATGCATTTAATAAATCACACTCTACGTGTTATGCTTGGATTGCCTATCA
Organism: Dokdonia pacifica; assembly: GCF_900188275.1. Lineage (GTDB taxonomy): Bacteria > Bacteroidota > Bacteroidia > Flavobacteriales > Flavobacteriaceae > Dokdonia > Dokdonia pacifica. The sequence continues at coordinate 516,218 of NZ_FZNY01000001.1, read as the reverse complement.
AACAGCCTATTTAAAAGCGCATTATCCAGCTGAATATCTGGCAGCGGTACTTTCTAATAATATGAATGACATCAAGCAAGTTACGTTCTTTATGGAAGAGTGTAAACGTATGGGGCTTGAGGTGTTAGGACCAGATGTAAATGAATCCTTTAGAAAGTTTACGGTAAATGATAACGGAGCGATTCGGTTTGGAATGGGAGCTGTAAAAGGAGTAGGAACAGGAGCTGTAGCAACTATTGTAGAGCATAGAAAAGAAAGTAAATACAAATCTGTATTTGATTTTGCACGTCGTATTGATTTACGTGCAGCCAATAAAAAAGCCTTTGAGAGTTTAGCACTAGCTGGCGGGTTTGATGAATTAGGAGAGACACATCGTGCACAGTTCTTCCATGATGAAGGTGATGGTATTACTTTCTTGGAAAAAGCTGTAAAATATGGAGCACGCCATCAGGAAAACGAAAATAGTGCGCAAGTAAGCTTGTTTGGAGAAGCAAGTGAAGTACAAATTCCAGAACCTGTTGTACCCCCTTGTGAAGAATGGGGAACTATGGAAAAACTTCGTAGAGAAAAAGAAGTAGTAGGGGTTTATATTTCTGGACATCCATTAGATGATTTTAAAACAGAAATGGAAACCTTCTGTAATGCAACAGTATCTCATTTTAACAATATGGAAGCCTATGTAAATCGTGAGCTTACCTTTGGAGGAGTGATTACAGATGTACAGCATCGTATTTCTAAAAATGGAAAAGGATGGGCCGCATTTACGATAGAGGATTTTATGGATTCTTTTGAGTTTAGAATGTTTGGAGAAGAGTATTTAAAATTACGCCACTTTTTGATTCCTAATACGTTTGTTCATGCCAAGGTTTTTATACGTGAAGGATTTGTAAATAGAGATACGGGGAGAAGAAGTGATCCGCGTACGCAATTTAATAATATCCAACAATTACAGGATGTAATGGATACCTATGCTAAAAAATTGACGATCAATATCGATATTAATGAGATTGCAGAAGCACGGGTTCAAGAGATAAAAACCATTTTAGATCAACATAAAGGAGATAATAAATTACACTTTCAGGTATTTGAACCTAAAGAGAAATTATATGTCCGTATGCCTAGTAAGAAGCAAAAAGTAAATATAACTCAAGATTTACTAGATGCTTTGGAGGAGAATGCGGTGCATTATAAATTGAATTAGTACGCTTTACCGTTTCACTCTCCCTCTGGTCGTGAACCTGCCTGCTGGCAGGTCTCGCAAGCTCGATTTTGCACTTCGACTATGCTCAGTATAAACTTCTGCGTCACTACGTTCCTTGAAAGCAGATACTTTTTTTAATCCGTTGCTTATCTAGGTAAACAGTTAGTATTTGGATGCTTTATCTTCATTCTTTTCCTCAAATCCTAAAGGATGGAATGAAGATTTCTTTAATACCTTTTAGGATGTATAATCCCTAGTTAAATTGTAAAACAAATTAAAACCCTGTTACCAATAAGTTACGTGCACCGCGCATGCCGCATTTTTGATAATGGTGATAGGCTTGTGCAGCGAGTTCTCGAATTTCGGCATCGCTCTTCTCCTGAATCCAACCATCCAAAGCCCATTTTAAGGTGTAAGCTTCTGGTGCCATAAGTCCTGTTGTCCAGACTAATGGAGTTGCTCCAGTTTTTTCAAAATAAGGTGTAAAATACTCTTTGCTATAACAAGCAAGTATAATCGCATCTTTGGTAGAAGAGGTGTCTTTTGTAATCGCAATATCTAGTTGGAATTCCATAAGCCCATCATGACCGATATAGCTTACCAAATCTGCTTTTCCTCCGAAGTCTAATGATTTGTCATCTATTTTAATGAATGTAGAAAAATCTCCTGAAGATGCTTTTAAGAAATCAATGGTTGTTTGCTTGATGTATTTTCCGTCATAGGCGTCTGCTAGTAGATACGTGTTTGTGGTGGTATGTTTAAAAAGCACACGTTCTAATATCTGAGGGTTTTCTGAAGGAATAGATTTGATAAATGTCCAATCCTTACTTTTTTTAAAATGTGTTTTTACGCCATATAATGCTCCCCAATATAAGTTGGTTGTTGGATTTTGACCGTTCCCTAAGGTCTTCGGTACGGGAACAATCCCTTGATTCACATTATCACAAAGTGCTACAAATACATGAACGGTTTTAGGAGCTGTATTTTGAGCGAATACGCTTGTCGAGAATAAAAGAAGGAATATGTATTTGATCATATAGGGATAACGTGGGGAAGTCTGGTTTGGTATCATACGGATATAATCATACATTGTAGGTTCAATTAACAACCACATGAAAACAATCTTCACCCTACTATTAGGCATATGTACACTCGCTGTAACAGGGCAAACACTTACAGCCAATGAGCTTTTAGAAAAAGCAATTGCCTATCACGATCCAAATGGAAAATGGGAAACTTTTCAAGGCCTTCTAAACATAGAATTAGAAATGCCAGACCGACCTGCGAGAGTAAGTCAGGTGCTAATAGATTTACCCAATGAGTTTTTTAGTGTGACAGTTCAAGGAGAAGATAAGACAAGACGTGTGGTGGATAAAGGGGCATGTCTATTTATGCTTAATGGAAGCAAAGAAGTATCTGAGGAAGACATAAAAAAACACCATGGTGATTGCGAACGTTCTACCATGTTTAAAAATTACTACACCTATCTCTATGGACTTCCCATGAAACTTAAAGATCCTGGAACGCATATAGATCCTGTAGTGCAGAAAAAGACATTTAAAGGAAAAGAATATCTGGTAATTCGTGCGAGCTATGATCAAGAAGTAGGTTCTGATATCTGGCAATTTTATTTCAATCCTGAAACCTATGCGATGGAAGTATATCAGTTTTTTAAAGGGCCTGATGAAACCACTGGAGAATATATTCTTCTTACTGACGAGATGGAAATTGGAGGAATTAAAATGCCTAAAGATCGTGCTTGGTACTACAATAAAGACAATGGGTATTTAGGAACGGATAAACTGGTGAAAGGATAAATCACTTGAATAATCTGGCTATACGCTTTAACGCTACGCTCTCCCTTTGGTCGTGAATCTCGCAAGCTCGATTTCGCGAAAGCTTATAAAATAAAGTAGCATTACATATCCAGCCACTTTTTAAAATTGCTAGTTCGCTCTCTGGAGACAATTACTTGTTCTTCTTCTTTTGGCGTTAATTTTAAAATTAATCTACTATTAAAGTAGGTGCTAATTTGTGATACTGCTTTTACAGACACCATAAATTTACGGTTGATTCTAAAAAAATCGATGGGATTTAAAATGTCCTCTAGCTGATCAATCGTGTACTCAATAGGAAACTGCTGATTGGTATGTGTATGAAGGCAAATGACGCCTTCATTAGATTTGAAATAAGCAATGTCTTGTACATTAAAGCTATTGTACTGATTTCCTACTTTCACCATAAATCGGTGTTTGTATTCTTTTTCAAATAAGTTTTTGATTCTAGCAATCTTATTTTCATCCATGATGGAGTCATGGGGTACACGAGATTTTCTAAACTTAGTTAACGCAGTAATCAAATCGTTTTTATCTATAGGCTTTAATAAATAATCAAGCCCATTGTATTTAAAACCTCGTATGGCGTATTCATTATAGGCGGTTGTAAAAATAATAGAAGGGTGATCTTTTAAAGTGTCCAAAATATCAAAGCCATACCCGTCATTTAATTGAATGTCTAAAAAAATAAGATCAGGCATATCATTGTTTTGAAACCAATGAATACCATTCTCAACAGAGGTAATTTGTCCAGTTATTTTCATTTCTGGAGCCAGCTCAGAAATCAAATTAGCGAGTCTGCGAGAAGCAATAGGTTCGTCTTCAATAATAACAGCATTCATAATTAGGAAACAGATAAAATGGTTTTGATTGTTTGGTCTTTAGATAGTAATGGCATGGTCACTTTAAAGAAATTGTTTTCTTCTTCTATAATGACTCTGTCATTGGTGTAAAAGCCATATCGCTTTTGTATATTTTTTAATCCAAGTTGTGTAGACGTTTCTTCAGGTGAGCGTTTACGAAGTGTATTTTGTACCACAATACTTTCATTGCCAATAGAAAAAATACTAATCTCTAATGGTTTTTCTTTTGAGTAATAATTATGCTTTAAGGCATTTTCAATAAGCATTTGTAATGAAAGTGTGGGTATAAATAACTCCTTAGGATTTGTTGTTACATGGTTTGATATGTGTAATGCGCCTTCATGACGTACATTCATCATAAAGATAAAAGACTCAAGGAAGTTAAGCTCCTTTTCTAGTGGAACAATATCTTCTTCTCTATTGTCTAAAATATATCGATAACAAGAAGCAAGGCGTGTTACAAAATCGGAAGCCAAATCTCGATCTTCATACATTAATGACGTTAAGATATTTAGGCTATTAAATAAGAAATGAGGGCTAATCTGGCTTTTTAAAGAGGCATACTGAGAAGCGATAAGTTCTTTTTGAAGTTTTTCCATTTTTTCTTCGATACGCTTCTTTTGATTTAAAGAAAAGTAAAAAAGATTAGAGGTACCTACAGCAAAAGTGAGTAAAAGCGCTCTAAAAAAGTCTACTCGAAATCGTAAAGGCCTTTCTTCAGGTAAAATATTACATAGCTCATCAAGATGAAAATTGATGATATAATAGGTCAATGCAATCACCGGAATGGCAATAGCTATATTAATTCCTAAGATGCGGATACTATCTTTAAAATAAATGGAGCCGTTTTGTTTTTGATGGCGTCGTATTAACCAATCACTGGTCTCCCAGATAACCATAAAAAGAAAAAAAGCAGAGAGATAATACGCTATAGATGTAAAATCAAAAGCATGTTCTTTTCCATCATCATCATGGTCTATTGTTAACTTAACAAGAAGGTACACCACAGTAATTACAATGACTCTAAAGCCAAACTTTTTTAGATTAAAATGTGTGAATAGACTGTTCATGATCCTGTAAATATAAGTGATAAAGATAGCCTCTCTTCTATGGGAATAGATGAATTGTCATTTTACTACTTGAACTGTGATACCTTTTGTATGAGTTTAAAAACAGTGTGAAAATACCTCATAAGTTACTTCAAGAAGATTTATAACAGTAGGATAGGTGTATTGACAATTAAACTTTTTGAGTTGGGAATGCTTTCGCGAAAGCGTAAGATTTACAGTATCAAAAAACAAAATCATGAAAAATCTAATAAGAGTTATTCTGATATTATGTGCAGGTGTACTTACCGCTCAGAATGGCGTAATTAAAGGAAATGTATTCGATAAGCAATCAGAAATTCCATTAATGGGAGCAACAGTAGAGCTTCTGGATGTAGATCCGCCTGTGGGTGTTATTACCGATGAAAATGGTGCGTTCAGAATGGAAAATGTTCCTGTGGGAAGACAACGTATTCGTGTTACCTATTTAGGATTTGAATCTATTACGATACCAAATATTGTAGTAACTGCGGGTAAAGATGCAGTAGTAGACGTGAATTTGGTAGAGGCATTTGGGCAACTCGATGAAGTAGTGATTAGCTCTGGCACCAATAAGGAGCGAGCTGTAAATAAACTGGCAACCGTCTCATCACGACAGTTTAGCGTAGATGAGGTGACTCGATTTTCAGGAGGAAGAAGTGATGTAGGAAGACTTGCAGCCAATTTTGCTGGCGTATCTGCACCCGACGATAGTCGTAATGATATTGTAGTACGAGGAAATTCTCCTACAGGTTTGTTATGGCGTTTAGAAGGCATTCCAATACCAAGTCCAAATCACTTTTCAACCGCAGGAACTACGGGAGGGCCTGTGTCTGCTTTAAACCCAAATATGCTAAAGAACTCAGATTTCTTAACCTCTGCATTCCCTGCTGAATATGGAAATGCCTTAGGTGGTGTTTTTGATTTAGGATTTAGAAAAGGAAATACAGACGATTATGAATACTCTTTACAAGTAGGTGTTTTCTCTGGAGTCGAAGCCAATGTAGAAGGTCCTTTAGGGAATAAAGGAGGCTCTTTCCTAGTAGCTGGACGTTACTCATTAGTCGGAATTTTAGGCCAAGGAGCAGGTGGAACTAGTGCTACACCCAATTATGGTGATCTATCTCTGAATATTGATTTTGGAAGAGGGAAAGCAGGGAATTTTTCAATATTTGGAATTTTTGGAACTTCAAATATTGACTTCTTGGGTGATGATATAGACGAAGATGATTTATTTGCTGCCACCGACGAAGATACATTTGTAGATTCTGGATTTGGTGTGATAGGATTGAAACATCGTATCAATTTGAATGATAAATCCTATATAAAAACAACCCTGTCAAGTAGCTTATCTACCAATCAATTTGAGGTCAATAGATTTTTTGATCAAGATACTCCACAAGAACGCTCTATTCTTTTTACAGAAGCAGATAATACAGAAACAAGAGTGAGTATTTCCAGTTTATTCAATACAAAACTCAATAATAAATCAACGGTACGAGCAGGTTTTGTATATGAAAATATAGGATTTGACACCTTAGAAAGAGATCGTAACATGCAATCTGACGGCGATGGTGATGGCGATCCAGATCTATTTACATTTAGTGATATAGACGAAAGCTTAGGGATATTTCAACCGTATATATCAGGACAATATAGGCTTACAGAGAAGCTTACCTTAAACGGCGGTCTTCATGGACAATATAGTACGTTGAGTGAGCAATTTGTATTAGAACCAAGAGCTGCTGTAAATTATGCCATCACCCCAAAACATAAAATTAATATAGGGTATGGTTTGCATCACCAACTGCAACCACTACCTATCCTTTTTCTTAATGAAGCAGTTAATGGCGAATTAGTGCAAACCAACAAGGAGTTGGATTTTACACAAAGCAATCACTTTGTCGTAGGATATGATGTGCGATTAGCAAAAAGTTGGCGAGGGAAACTGGAGGTCTATTACCAATCTATAAGCAATGCCGCTATAGAGGCGTTTCCGTCTAGTTATTCTTCCCTTACTGAAGGAGCAGATTTTGGTTTTGATAATGATCGTGTATCATTAGTTAATGAAGGGACTGGTTTTAACCAGGGTGTTGAGATCACGATAGAGAAGTTTTTTGATAAAGGATTTTATGGCTTGTTTACTTCCTCGTTTTTTGAAAGCAAGTATGAAGGAAGTGATGGAATAGAGCGTAATACCCCTTTTAATAATGGCTATGTTGTTAATGTATTGGCGGGAAAAGAATTCAAACTAGGAGCAACAGGACGTAATACGTGGTTTGTAGATACCAAAATCACGACTTCAGGAGGGCGTTATTTTACACCTGCAAACCTTGAAGCATCGCAAGCTGCTGGCTTTGAAGTATTGCAAGAAGATCTTGCTTTTAGTGAGCAAAGTGATGCCTATTTTAGATGGGATGTGAAATTTGGGGTAAAATTAAATAGTGCAAAAAAGAAACAATCCCATCAGTTTTTTGTCGACTTACAAAACGTGACAAATAATAGTAATTTGTTTCAACAACGTTATAATCGAGTGACCAATAGAATTGATGAGGTAGATCAAATAGGATTCTTTCCAGATGTAGGTTACCGTTTTCAATTTTAAAATAAAAATACTGAGTATGCTTTAACGCTACGCTCTCTCTTTGGCCGTGAATCTCGCAAGCTCAATTTCGCGAAAGCGTACTCAGTATCTATATACTATTTATTTGTAGGTACAGTTTTTTTTAGTAACAAGCTATTGTAATTTTGTGTAGCTAGATATTCCTCTTGCAATTGTGTTGCAAAGGATACAACTTTATCTGTGTCTCTATAGGTTGGGTCTAATGCATCATTAAGATTTGAATCTGTAATGGTGAGTGCGATATACCAATTGCCAGTTCTTGAAGTATATATATCCTCTAAAATGGGTTCGCTATCATTAGCTATTAAAGTAGCATCTAAAGCAAGTGGGATTAAATTAATAGTCTGTGTGGATTTTTCCATTTCGTAAAAGGACAAGTAATAACGTCTATTTTCTATAAGAATTGGGATGTTATTTTCACCAGTATCTTGGTTTATCTGATATTTTGAACTTATAAAGTAGTAAAATTCATTAGCATCTTTTGGATCTGTAAACACATAGGTGTGTTGTTTAGGAAGTGAGCGCTTAAATTTCTTTGCTTTGTAGACTTTTCCTTCTTCTAGATTAGGTGCGATCTGTAATGGGATACAGGAATAGCAAATAGATAGAAGAAGAATGTAGGATATTCTTTTCATACGTGTAGTTTTAGTCTTTAATTTTAAACAAAGATTATGCCATGTGCAAAAGGCAGTGATTTCTAGGATTAGGAATAACCTTTGAAGTATTGTGTTGGTTGCGCTTTCGCGAAAGCATACTCAGTATTTATATACTATTTATTAGTATTTGTTGTATTCTGAAATTGCAAACTATTATAGTTGTGTGTACTTATATATTCGTTATGTAATGACTTAGCATATGCTAACACTTCTTTTTGATGTTTGTAGTCGGGAGACAATGCATCAGAAAATGCTGCATCCGTAATGACAAGTGCAATATACCATGTGCCGTCTCTTACAATAGGAGGTTCGTCGAGTTCAATGGCAATATTTTTTTCTCTCATTACTTCATTTGCTATGGCAGGTAGTAAGTTTACTACACGTGACTTTTTTTCTGTTTCATAAAATGAAATATAATAATCGGTATTATGTATGCGTGCAGGTACATTGTTTTCAGAATCTCCTTCTTGATTTGGTGGAAATTTAGCACTTAAATAGTAATAAAATTCATTAGCATCTTTGGGGTCTGTAAAGATATATGCGTATTGGCCAGGAAGCTTACGTTTAAATTTTTTGGCTTCCATGAGTTTTCCATTTTCTAGGTTAGGAGGAATGCTAACGGGAAAACAAGATTGAATGAAAAGTGCCAGAAAAATTAGGGATAGGGAGTGTAGTTTTTTCATGAGAAATTGATGGTTTTGCATAGACATATCAAAAAGGATGCCTTTTTTAAAGAAAAACCTATTTGTACTGTTATGACGTTGTTTTAGAAGCATAAAAAAACCCTTTCCATTTGGAAAGGGTTTTTTATTTATAAGGAAAAAACAGTACTTATGCTTCAAACGGTACGATTGAAACGTAAGATTTATTGTCTTTCTTTTTAGTGAATTTCACAACACCATCTACTTTTGCGTGAAGTGTGTGATCTTTTCCACCGTATACATTTTCACCTGGATGGTGTGTATTTCCTCTTTGACGTACGATGATGTTCCCTGCAATTGCAGCTTGGCCACCAAAAATCTTAACGCCTAAGCGTTTCGATGCTGATTCACGACCGTTTTTAGAACTACCAACTCCTTTTTTATGAGCCATCTTGTTTCGGTTTTATTGTTATACTTAACGGAAGCGCTTATGCTTTACCGCCGTCTAATTCGTCTTGCCATTTCTTAAGGGCATCCCACTCACCTGCAGCAGCCATTTCAGCTTGCTTTGGCCATGTATCTGTTACGTGATTTCCACGTACACCTGCTATGATTTCAGAAATCTTAGCGGCATCAGTTTTTGCTAACTCAGCAAACGTTGCAATTCCAGCGTCTGTTAATGTTTGAGCAATTTTTGGTCCGATACCTTCTATTTTCTTAAGATCATCACCCTTTTTTGCAGCAGCTTTCTTTGCTGGTGCTTTTTTAGCTTCTACCTTAGGTGCTGCTTCTTTTACAGGAGCCGCTACTTTTGGTTCAGCTTTTTTAGCTTCTTTTTTTGGAGCTGCTTTCTTTGCTCCAGATGCTGTGATGTTTTCGATTACGATTTCAGTAAGAGACTGACGGTGTCCGTTTTTAACACGGTATCCTTTACGTCTTTTCTTTTTGAAAACGATTACTTTGTCACCTTTAAGGTGCTTAATGACTTTCGCTCCAACTTGAGCTCCGTCTATAGCCGGGGCGCCGATCGTTACTTTGTCACCGTCACCGATTAAAAGAACATTGTCAAAAGACACTTTCTTTCCTTCTTCGGTTGCTAGGCGGTGTACAAAGACTTTCTGGTCTTTTGCAACTTTAAATTGCTGCCCTGCTATCTCTACAATTGCGTACATAGCTATTAATTAATGATTAAAAATAACTTAATCTTTCGATTTAAGCGGGTGCAAATATACCACTAATCTATTAATTTACAAGGGATGCAAATGCTTTTTTTATCGCATTTATCTTATAAGGAATACAAAGATACGTTTTGATTACGTTACGAGTATTACTGTACCGTTACGGCTTCACGTAAATAACGCCTAAACGGAAGCATCTCTAGATATACTTCTATACAAATATCCTGATAATGAGGGTCTAGTATTTGCTTTCGCGAAAGCATCATTTCAACACCGAAGGTTTTATGACGTAATAATCCTATGTATGGGTGCTCTTTAGAAAACCCTTTAGGAGCTGTCTTTAATGGATCGTCATGGTATAATGAACCAAACATTTTTTTAAATGAAGGCTTTTCTAGGATTGCTAAAAGCTCTTCTCCATTATAATCTATAGCATCTCGTATACTATGTAATATTGATTTTTCAGGTCGCCAAAAACCACCCGCAAGTAAGTTGTGTTTTAATCCTATTTCTATATAAAAATCCCCTTGTTTGGTAAGTTGATCTAAACCTGCTGCAAAATGATCCTTATAAATAGGTTTATTGGGCGCAAACATCAAATTGTTGTTGATCCTATTAATACCTTTTTTACCTGGAGTGTCAAAATATTCAGGATCTATGATTGCTAATTTACCGTTAAGTTCATCTAACCAACTCACAAAAAAAGCACGTACTCCCTTATACTCTTTGCGGTTAAGATCCATCCATTCCTTAGAGTTGTTTTGTTGTAACCGTTCTAAGAAATCATATAATTCAGGAAAACCCATAAAATTGGATTAAGTGTTTAAGTTTTTGATCTGACTTTTTAATTCTTGCATAGATGCTTGGAGTTCTCTTAATAAGGTATGTTCAGATCCTGAGTCTATATTAAAAGTGAGTTTACTATTGACTTGCCATATCTCTTGAATATCGCTGACAAAGACTTCATAAGGTACATACTCTTGATTAAGCGAAACTAATAATACCTTTGAAGAATCTGGAAGTTTCTGTAATTTTTTTACGACAACTGCATCTTGCATAACCACAACATATACTTTATTGTCATTTGCATATTCTAGACTTTCAACGCCTTTGGCAAGTACCCAGTCATCGGGCCTAAAATTAGGAAGCATACTGTCACCTTCTACTTGAAAACCACGATAGGTCGCATTGCGATACTGTGGTAATGGAAGATCAAAAGCTGGGAGTTTTTGATACCATTCTACATCTTGGATATTATTAGGATACCCTGCGGCAGCTTTTTGATTTACTAGAATCATATTTTCTTGATCCTCTTTGTCTACGACCACGACTTTGGGACTAATATCACCATTATCTGTAGTAAGGTGTTTTTGATTACTATATCCAAACAACCATAATGGGTTGACGTTAAAAAGACGTAATAATTCTGTTACGACACGTCCTGAAAGTTTGGTGCGACCACGTTCTATATCGGCAGTAGAATGTTTAATGCCTAATTGTTCTGCAAATTCAGATTGTGTAAAATCGTGATCTTCACGTATTTCTTTAAAACGACGTATTTCTGAAGGTAATTCATTTGTTCCCATTTGGTGAATATAAGAAATTTAGGAATATTTCCTAGTTATAAATTAGGAATATTTCCGCTTTTTCTTTAAGTAGCGTGATCCAGTTAGCAAGGTATACACGTATATAATGTATAATTTACAGGCCATTTATGTTTTTAAAGGTGAAATTTGTGTATTTCATCGATAAAAACAAAACATTCGTCCTAATAGATATGTTAATTAGGAAGTACTTGTTAATTTTGGTCATTAACTAATCGTCAAAACTTATAACGACATGAAACGAATTATTTTAAGTATTGCTGCTGTAGCTTTAGTTTTTAATATCACTTCTTGTAGAGAAGTAAAAGAAAATGCTGAAGAGGCTGGAAATGCGGTAGAGAATGCTGCTAATGCTGCTGGAGAAGCTGCTGAAAATGCTGCAAACGCTGCAGGAGAGGCTGTTGAAGATGCAACAAATGCTGCTGGTGAAGCTGTTGAAAATGCAACAAACGCTGCTGGTGAAGCTGTTGAAGAAGCAACAAACGCAGCAGGAGAAGTAATAGATAAAGCGGGTGAAGCTGTAAATGATGCTAAAGAAGCTGCAGGAAATGCAGTAGATAAGGCAGGTGAAGCTGTAAATGATGCTAAAGATGCTGCTGGAAATGCAGTAGATAAAGCGAAAGATGCTGCTAAAGATGCAAAAGACGCTGTAAAAAATGTTACTGACCATTAATATTTGTGATTAAAAGAAAGTAACTAGAAAGCCCGGCAAATGCCGGGCTTTTACTTTGTATGTATATAAGGGCGATTACCTATTCTGGTAATGCAGCACCATTTGCAGTCACATTGCGATCTATTTTACGCATTAATCCTTGTAATACTTTTCCAGGTCCTACTTCTGTAAAATTAGTGGCACCATCGGCGATCATATGCTGTATACTTTGTGTCCATTTTACAGGAGCCGTAAGTTGAGCCATTAAATTTTCTTTAATGAGCTTTGGATCTGTAATTGCTGTGGTAGATACATTTTGATAGATAGGACATTTAGGTGTGTTAAATGTTGTATTCTCTATTGCTGCAGCTAATTCCTCACGAGCAGGTTCCATTAATGGAGAGTGAAAAGCACCACCTACAGGAAGTACTAATGCACGACGAGCTCCTTTTTCTTTTAGGGTTTCGCAAGCTGCTTCAATAGCAGGAATATCACCAGAAATTACTAATTGACCTGGGCAATTATAATTTGCAGCGACAACAATTCCTTCTGTTGCTGCACATACATCTTCTACTACCTGATCTTCTAATCCTAATACGGCTGCCATTGTAGAAGGTTGCATTTCACATGCTTTCTGCATAGCGAGGGCACGTTGAGATACCAGTTTTAACCCATCTTCAAAACCTAAAGTACCATTAGCAACAAGCGCACTTAATTCTCCTAGAGAATGCCCAGCAACCATATCGGGTTGGAATGCATCTCCTAATACTTTGCTTAAAATAACAGAGTGTAAGAATATAGCAGGTTGTGTTACTTTAGTTTGTTTTAAATCTTCGGCTTCTCCTTCAAACATAATGTCTGTAATAGCAAAACCTAAAATATCATTTGCTTTATGAAAGTAATCTTGTGCCAGTCCAGATGCTTCAAATAAGTCAAGTCCCATTCCTGAAAATTGCGCTCCTTGTCCTGGAAAAATATATGCATTCATATATAGTTTGTTTATTTAGTTGTGTCTGCAAAAATACAGAAAGTATGGGAGTATTTTAAGAAGAGGAAAAGCGCTTCTTAAAATGATTCAAGACGAAAGGGAGAGCGTAGTGTTAAAGCGTATAAAAAGCCCTAAGTCCTAAAGCGAAGTGGTCTAAACCATTTCCAGTACTGCCGAACTATCGATTACTTCGGCAAATTCTTTATGTAAACTTGCCAATGCGGTCTCATGAATCATCTCTGAAGAATAGGTTTGTCCATTCAATCCTTTTCTGTCAAATGTAGCCGTAGCGTCAGAAATTAATAGCACATCAAATCCTAAATTTCCTGCCATTCGGGTTGTGGTAGAAATACAATGATTTGTCGTAAGTCCCACAATAACTAGCTTATTAATGTTTTGAGCATCCAAACGTTCTTTTAAATCGGTTCCTATAAAGGCACTGTTGACATCTTTGATAATCAACGGTTCATCATTTTTGGGTTTTAATGCATCTATCATTTCAAATCCTGGATGGGATTTATGAAGTAATGAATTTGGATCTTGCGAACTATGAATTATATGGAAAATAGGAAGTTCTAATGATCTCCATGTTTCTAATAATTGTAATGCCTTTTCTTCTGCATCTCGGTTATTTCTATTGCCTCCCCAATGGGCTTCTTCAGAAAAACCTTTTTGAAGGTCTATCAAAAGTAAAGCAGTGTTTTGATCTCTTAGTTTTGTCATTGCTTATTGTAAATACGAGTTTAACATCCAAAGGGTTTTTTCTGTTTGAGAGATGTAGTCACTCATTAATGCAACCGTTCCTTCATCATCTGCTTCGGCGGCAAGTGCTAAAATCTCTCTTTCCTTTAAGATAATAGTTGCAAAGTTTTTCACCACAATTTCTACGCCTTCAATACCATTGGTGATTCCTTTTTCTTCTTTAATATCAGCATGGTTTACATAAGCTGTAAAGGTATGCAAAGGCTCTCCTTCTAAAGTAAGAATGCGTTCTGCAATTTCATCTATTTTAATCACAGCATCATTGTAAAATTCTTCAAATTTTAAATGAAGTTCAAAAAACTCACGTCCTTTGATATTCCAATGAAATCCGCGTAAGTTTTGGTAAAAAACTTGATAGTCTGCGAGTAATTGGTTGAGTTCACTAGTTAGTGCTTTGGCTTTATCTTGGTCAATCCCAATTAGATTTTTCATGGTACTTATTTTTAGCTGTTTTTAGTATCGAATTAGTCGTATTAAAAGTAGTTTCTTTCGTTTAATTACGTGCAATTTTTAACAAATAGATAAGATAAAATAAGGGACTTATATTTTAGGCATTTTGATAGTGAAATCATTTTCTAAATATCCAGTAATGAGAGTTGCTTTTGGGGACAATTTTAAACACTCTTGATATATTTTTTCTTTGTCATGTGCCACAATTAAAGGACCTGAAGTAAAGGACTTATTATCTAACATATTAAAAATACATGCTTTTTGAGCAGAATCATAAAAACGTTGGATCATATTCATATAATAGTTTGCATCAGAACTACGATATGATAATACACCACAAGCAATCACTAAGTCTACTTTAGGTAATTGGCATTTGCTAAAATCTACCTCATGAAACTGTGTGTTTTGCTGTGATTTGTATAGTTCTTGAGCATGATTGATGAACGTGGGTTGTTGGTCTAAACCAATATAATCTACAGTGACGTGTTGCTTATCTAAAAAGGCTTTAAAATCGCCATACCCACAACCTACATCCAATACAGAGGCATTATTAAAATCTGCCAACTCAAAAATAGTTTTAAAACGAGTTTGTTGTGCTGTGATATCAGACCATCCTTGTGCTTTGGCAAGATTATGACCAAATTCCTTAATACGATCTTTATGGAAGTATTTAACCGTTTGTTTATCAATGATATTCATGGCTATTAAAGGTACGCATAACTTTAAGAATTACTTTTCTTCATCTCCAATCTCTTCATCTTTAAAAGGAATTTTATCGTAATCAACCTTAAAATCATCTTCTGTAAGATGAAGATTCGGATCAGGTTTATATTGATCGGGTAAATGACTTCGTAATTTTTCTAGTGTTGTATTTATAACTGCTAGGTCTGTATTATTTAATAAAATATATAAATGATTTTGATAGTGTGAGTCTAGATAATTATAACAATTCATTAGCCATTTTGAAAAAAGATGATTACTATTAAAAATTTGCTCATTTAGTTTTTCAGGCATTAACCCATCAAAATTAATATATTCACAAAACATGAGTGGAGGGTAGTTAGGCTTGTTTAAGACTGAAGGATTTTTCCCTCTTTTGATTGAAGCTTTTTTTTGTAGAATTACTTTGCCTCCTTTAATTAATTTCTTGCAAAGTGTAATTCTGTAAATTGAGTAAAGTTCAATAAGTTTTTTTTGGAGTAATAATCTAGTAGAACCTTTTCGAGTGAATATCCAATTAAAATGAAAATTCTGATCTAAAATATCAATCAATGAATAATAATTATCACCCTTTTTAGGATAATAACTATTACTAAATATTTTTTCTGATGGCCATTTTTTTTTGTTTGAAAAGTACTCGTCATCATTTAAATCAGTATAATTCCATTTTATTTTAGGAGTAATAAAGGCATTCAGAAAATTAGCTTTTTTTAAATGTGGGTATTCGCTAGGTATATTCTTTCTGATTGTAAAATTAAGGTGAGACCATAACTTCCAAGGGATTGAGGTCATTTTATTACGAGCAATACTAAGATTAGGTCTTAATATGTCAGATAGTTCTACATGCCCTAATATTATTAAATTAGTATGTCTTATATCTAATAATTGAATCCTTGAAGAATCCTTATTAGGAACAAGAATTCCATTGTGAGATAATATAATGGTATGAAATAAATGTTTAAAGTGTGTTGATTTGTTAAATAATTCTATCTTATCGGTTAAGTCTGATAAAACAATATCTCTACTATGATTATATTTTAGATTATCAACTTCTAAATTAAGTGCATTTTTTAAATTTTGACTGTATTTCAGTGATAATAAATCTTTATTATATTCATTACTTCCTTCTTCAAATTCAATATTAGGTGTTAGAGTAATAAAATATAAAAGTCCCTTTATGTTAGGGTGATCAAAGGTCCTAGAAAGACTTATAGGTGTTACTCGTATTTCAGGATTAAGTTTTTTAATATTAATATGACTGTTTCTAGATAAGAACTCTTTTATTTCTTTAATATCTGTAGATGGCATCTGATATTCTAGAATTGGTAAATTATTAAGGTTTATACTTTGTAGATACCTCCCTTTTTCTCCTTTTCCTATTAGATTTATTTTAACAAAAGGATTAAATAAAGTTTTATCTAAAATTGTAGATAAATTAAAACTTGGCAAATCATTATTTGGCTGTATACGTAATGCTAGTGACGTTCCTGTTTTTTTTCTATAGCCTTTTTGTAAACCATCACGATTAGGAATTGAAGACGGAAGATCTTTATTGGTCTGCAATACATAATAATTGTGTAGTCCTTTTAAAGATAATCGTATGGGATATTTTTTTTTGTTATCAGTTTGAATAGAACGTGTATTTATCTCAACTATATCAGCAACGATAAAACATGATAAAATACCTATTCCAAAACGACTTACAGGGGTGAAATCTGTGTTTGCTTTTTTGTACCTTAGTTTCTCTACTTTGAATTCATCTGAATTGTAATATGAGTTACCGACTTTGAGAAAGTATTTTGAGATTTGCTCATGTGTCATGCCCATTCCATAATCATCAATACGAATCCAACGATACCCTTCATTATCATACCAAGTATCTATATCTATAGCTTGAGGTTCAAAATCAGGATTTCCATTATTTTGCTCATAGAATTTACGGTGTCTACTGGTGTCAATTGCGTTTTGTAATAGCTCTCGAATACAAACAAATTTATCATCATATAAGCTTTCACCCATTAATAACGATAAGACTTGTTCTTGATCTAAAGAAAATTTAAAATCTCCAAACGTATAGCCTTTACTTTTGATATTCTTTTTATCAATAGTATTTGGTAATTTAAAGTTTTTCCAACGATCTGAGCAAAAATTAAGTACAGAACCACATTGATGTAACTCTCGTTCTATATAACTTAAGAAATTACGAATATCTTGTTCTATAGCTGGAGAGGTTGGATTTGCTTTATATGTAATGGTATAATTATGATCTTCATTCCACGCATCAAAAGAAAACCCTCTAGAGGCAATATGTTTTTGCCATTCTTGCTGACTTATTTCTTCTCCTCTGGTCGTAGGATTGTCTAATCCTAGAAACTGAAATAAATAGGCTGGGGTTCTGGTGTCATCAAAGTCTAATACATCAGCAAGACGTAAAAGAATAGCGCAAAATTTTAAATCTGCACAGCCCCAGAAATTATGATCTAATGTATCTTCTTTAATCCAATCAGTAGTTTCGTTATGACTTAAGCATACATTTGCCAAAGCTTCTCTTAATGGCGTTCCTTCCCATTCTAATTTAGCATCTAGAGGTTCTAAATATTTCCAAACGCGTTTCGCATGACTCCATCTACAATACCATTCTGCAGTAGCGTCACTAATACCGTTGTCTTCTTCTATATTTAGTTTTGCTCTGTTGTTTTGTGCTAGAAAATCATTAAAGTACGTTTCGTTTTTAAGATCTTCTTTTTCTTCTTTTGAAAATACCATTCCGATATCATGGTAGAAAGCACTTAAAATTAAGATGGCAGCTTCTAACGCATGTACATCTTTCATTCTCTTTCCTAATAACTTTTCGAAGAGATTTAGAATATTTAATTGGTGTTGTCCATTATGGAGTGTGTAGGTAGGAAAAGTTTCAGAAATCTTATCTAGAATACCGATAGCATCATCTACTAATTCTTCAACAAGTGTTTGTTTTTCTGGACTTTTTTTGGTGACTTTTATAAAGTGTTTCCAGATTTTAGTTTGTTTGTATAAGTCTATCGTTTTTGTAGGTGTCCCCATAAAATAATGCGAATATTTAATGATATTCATAAAAATGAACATCATGTCAACTGCAATTTAAGATTTTAAGAGGAAAAAAATATTCTAATTTATTGTCTTTGAGTTGTTTTTGTTAACAATCTACTTCTTCCTCCAAGTCTCATACGTAAACCCAAACTTGTGCCTGTCATCAATGTCATGAAACACACTTTCTTGTAATTCCCAAATAGTAGTATCTATTTTAGGAAAGAAAGCATCAGCTTCAAATTCACCGTGTACACGTGTGAGTTCGATATGCGTAGCAAAATCCAACCCAATGGTATAAATCTCACCACCTCCAATAATAAATGCATTTGAGTCATCTTTCGCGAAAGCGAGCGCATCTTCCATAGAATGTACCACGACAGCGCCTTCGGCTTTATAATCGGTATTACGAGTGATAACTACATGTGTACGATTAGGCAATGGTTTGGGGAATGATTCCCATGTTTTACGTCCCATAATGATATGGTGCCCGGTAGTCAAGGTTTTAAAACGTTTAAAATCATCTGGTAAGTGCCATACAAGGTCATTGTCTTTTCCTAAGGCGTCATTTTCTGCCGCAGCAGCGATCATTGTTATCATAGGGGAGTATTCGGGTCTGTAGGTGTTGGTGTTATAGTGCTCTCGATGGGAGTTTTTTTTTCAGGTAATGGATGCTCTACCGCTACTTTTTCTTCCAACGCCGCAATTTTATCTTGTTGTTTTTTTATAAGTATATTGAGTTGTTCTTCTTCCCATTCTTTACCCATAAAACGGTTTAAAACGAAGACATTAATTCCATGTACAAGGAAGAAAAAGGTCCATAGTAGAATACCCCACACAAACCAATCGGTATCAAATATTTTGATGTCTTTTCCAAAGCCTAAGGCAAGATTTACAATAATCATGAGGATAGCGCCCGCTAGAAAAAGTACGAAATGACGGTACAATCTCTTTTTCTGACGGATCCGTGTCTGCGCATTTTCAATTAATGCACGCTGTTCAGGATCGATACTGGGCGGTGTTTTCTTTGAGAATATAGACATATATACGACCTTTACTCAAAATTACCATTTTTAACCCGCACAGAAAAGTTATGACAGCATTTAAAAAATATTTCCCTATCACAAAACAATGTACCTACCTAAATACACCGGCTTCGGGTTTGCTTCCATCACCCGTATTGGAATATAGGCAGGAGCATGATTTAGACTTTTTTGTGATGGGAAGTGCAATTAAAGATAATCGAGGTACTGCGCTTACCGCTATACGTGAAAAAGTAGGAATCTTATTTTCTTGTGCGCCTAACCGAGTGGCATTAGTGCCTAACTTTTCGTACGGATTTAATACACTTCTAGAAGGCGTGCCCAGCTCTAAGAAAGTACTGTTATTAGAAAATGATTACCCTTCGGTAAATTGGCCATTTGAGTCGCGTGATTTTGAGATCAGCTATGCGCAGATAGATGGCAACTTGGAAAAAAATATTGCCTCCGCTTTCGCGAAAGCGCAACCTGATATATTTGCATTTTCTGTCATACAATATATCAACGGAATCAAAATAGATTTTGACTTCCTCAAACAGTTGAAAGAGACTTATCCCGATACCTTGTTTTTTGCAGATGCTACGCAGTATTTTGGCATCGAAGCTTTTGATTTTGACACATCGGCTATTGATGTGATGGGAGGAAGTTGTTACAAATGGATGAATGCGGGATATGGAAATGGGATTTTTCTTTTTAAAGCATCGGTAGCAGAAAAAGTATTTCCAAAAACAACAGGATTTAACTCTTTACAAGGGAAATATAAAGCAGAAGAAGGAAGCTTTTTAGGGCGTTTTGAACCAGGACATCAAGACACACTTAATTACGGAAGCTTGGGTGTTGCGATAGATATTATTAATGAATTTGGCATCACTGCTATTGAGCAACACATAAAAATACTTTCTGAAAAAGCAAGAACCGCATTTACGGAGCGCGGATTACTAGAAGAAGCGGTTGTACAACGAACTTCACATTCTTCTATCTTTAATTTGAAAGGAGATGAAGCGCTTGTAAATCGGCTTAAAAATCAGAATATCGTGAGTATTTTACGAGGTGACGGTGTGCGTGTTGGGTTTCATTATTTTAATACAGAAGACGATTTGGAGCAATTATTGGCTGTTTTATAGTTGTTTGTAGCGCATTTTTCTTGAAAAAATAGAAGTTGCTTCCTAGATTTTACTGTCAAATTCATATTTGAAAACGTTTGCGTTTTACCGTATTGTTTATTTTGCATAGTGAATATTATCATTCTGTAAAAAATGCTGTTAACTCGCTGATAAACTGTTTTTTGTTAGGTGCTATCTCTATATTTGAAGCGTACAATTTTAAATACATTATTAGTATGCCACTTACAAAGAAATACCTAAAAACAAAGCCAGTGTGTAAAGTAACATTTACAGTTCCTGCAGCTGAAGCAACTACGGTAGCTGTAGCTGGAGATTTTAATAATTGGGACACTACCGCTTCTTTAAAGAAACTTAAAAATGGAAGCTTTAAAGGAACTTTTGATATTCCAACAGAGCAATCGTATGAATTCCGTTATGTAATAGATGGAGAATGGACCAATGAGCAAGAAGCAGATCGTTTTGAGTGGAACTCATATGCTGCTACAGAAAATAGTGTTATAGAATTATAACACATCCTTATATAAAGTAATTTACTATATACCTGAATATAGTATTTAGTAAACATTGTGTGTGAAAATAGCGTAATACTCTAATAGAGTGTTACGCTATTTATATGAATATTCAAGTAGTAGGTTGTTTTGCTATAAAGATATAATATATTAGTAAAAGAACACTAGTTTTAGATTTTGCTTACAAGTAGGATGCGTTCTACTCGTTATTTTGAGTACGTTTTTTAGGCTTTTCAAAATAACATTTTATTAAAAAGGGTGTGACGATGAAGCAGTATCTATCAACACATGGATAGATCCATCACACCCATATATGATTATCCTAAGATCTTAGTTTGTCTACGATAAAAAGCATCTTGCTGTCGCTTCATAATCTCTTTGGCCATTTTTTTCTTGTAGTTGTAGAGCTCTTCTTCATTTGCAATATCCGTATAGATACGATCATTAAGGATATGATCTGTTTCTGTTAAGGTTTTGCGTTGTGCTGCTTTTTGAGCGCTCCATGCTTTTATAGTGGCTTCGTGATCGGCGAGTTTAATATCATATTCTCCCATGGGAGAGATCAGTTTTGAAAATATAGGTGCTGTTTCAATAGCGAGAAACAGTAAGAAAATAAACAATGATGGAAGCCAAGGCAATTCTTTCATAGCATCGATACGTGCCATCAAACCATCAAAATTATTAATAATAGGCTGGCTGGTACTTACCGCTGTATTAAACTCATCTCTAAGACGTGTTTTTTCCGCTTCCGCGAAAGCGATTTTATCAGCATTGGCAGCTTTGAGGGCTGTGAGTTCTTCTAAAGCAGCATCATGCTTATCACGTTTTTCTTGATAGACAGGTCCTTTGCCTAAGAGTTCTGTGCCCGCAGTTCCTTCTGCTTCGGCGATGTAAATTTCATAGAGGTTATTTACCTCCGTTTCTTTGGTAGCAATTTCGGTTTTTAAACCAGTTATTTCTGCATCAAGCTTATTGATTTCTGGTGTATACGCTGCTAATATTTCACCTTGATTCTGAACGGTATAATCGTTCTTTTGGCTTAACATCACACGATCTATTTCTTTTTCAAAAATCTTAAGTTCTAAAGGTTTCGAAATTACAATAGCAATGATAACCGCAAGGATAAGGCGAGGTATTGCCATACCAAACTCTTTCCACCAATTGTCTCTTTTTTTGAGTGTAGAGACAATAAAACGATCTAAATTAAAAATCACAAAGCCCCAAAGAATTCCAAAAAGAATAGCTCTGTATGCATTGTCAAAAATGGTATATAACGCATAAGATGCTGCGATCGCTGCTAGAATTGCTGTAAAAAATACAGTGGCTCCTATACCTGCATACTTATTTTTCTCTCCACGAGAACAAGTATCTAGCACATCTCTGTCTGCTCCTGAACAGAGAATAAAAAATTGCTGTATCATAAATGTATGTTTTGTATTCGCTAGTAACGAACTGGTTGATTGATGATGCTGTGCATATAAGAACGCAAAAATGTATAGAATGTTACATTTTTTTAGAAGAAGTGTGATATACTCCTTGAATTATGGGATATACGCTTTCGCGAAAGCGTATAAATTAATCTCAATTATAGACCATGTGTATAAGTCGTATCTTTATCGGGTTAAATTAATTGTTTTGAAACGATCCATTCATTGGTATTTATGTGCTTTCCTCATCTTTATAGGAGGGGTTGTTGTGTATCTATTACATCAAAGTAATTTAGAAAAAGAGGAGATTTCTAATAGGCAACAATTAGAGTACATACACAACCGTGCAGTAAATCAATTTTCCAGTAGTATCCATAATCTGGCAGGACTTATTGCTGGAATGAAGTCATATATCAATATGTCTGAAGAGATGCCAAGTCAGGAGCAGTTTCAGAAATTTGTGCAAAGTCAATTAAATGATATAGATAGTAAAGATTCTATTGTTATTTCGGTGATAGATACATCACATATATTTAGGCAAGCATTTACTCGTTATGAAAATGATCCTGCTCAACTCATAGGTCGTTCTGTAAAAGATATTAGAAGTAAAGATAAAATTGAGGCTTTAGAGAGTTTAA
The DNA here is from genome assembly GCF_900188275.1 of Dokdonia pacifica. Taxonomy (GTDB): domain Bacteria; phylum Bacteroidota; class Bacteroidia; order Flavobacteriales; family Flavobacteriaceae; genus Dokdonia; species Dokdonia pacifica. The sequence continues at coordinate 493,156 of NZ_FZNY01000001.1, read as the reverse complement.
TGAAAACAGATCATCTGTTAATGTTCCCACCTATAAATCTAAGAGAAGGTTGGTTAGGAATACCGATAAATTTTAGAATAAAGCGTAATGGTATTGTAGAAGGGTATGGGGCTCCTATTTTGAATTTTGCGACCATTATGTCTAGTGTTTATGACGATGAGATAACTAAAGATTTTGTATTTAAGTTTTCTACAGAACGCGGATATGAGTTTGACCGTACGCGTTCTTATAATGAAACAGAAGTGTATACGAAAGAGGTAGATAAAGAGTTTTATAAAAATTATAATATCCCAGAGGATGCTTTTATCTCTACAACAACACAATATTTTGGTTTTGAGATAACCATAGCAACGGCCTATAAAGAAGTGCCAAATCAAGGGAAGCGTTTTAGAAATATTTTACTCTTGTATTATGGACTTCTGATTTTAGTGCTCTTGATTATTACGTGGCAATTGGATAGATATCGAAAATTAAACAATAGGTTAGAAATTGCCAATACAGAAATTGCAAGTCAAAATGAAGAATTACAACATTTAAATCAAACTAAAAATAGGTTTTTTACAATGATAAGTCATGATGTAAAACAGCCTTTGCAATCTGTAGAAGGATTATTGGATTTATTACAGGATGAAAAAACAGATGATCCTTCCATAAACTCTCTTTTCAAGAAAATTAGAAAGTCTACAAGAAATACAGTTGATTTATTGAATAATTTATTGCGCTGGGCACTTTCGCAAACGGGAGAACTCTCTTATACTCCTGTTAGGTTTAATGTGGCAGCGATTATTCAAAAAACAATTGCATTAGTAGATCAGCAGGCGCTGTCAAAACAAATAACCATTGTGCAGGAACTGGATGATACTATTCATTTTTATGGAGATGTAGATATGATTCAAACGGTTGTTCGTAATTTAACATCTAATGCCATAAAGTTTACAAAACTCAATGGTGTTGTTTTAATACAATCCTATACTAAAGATCAACATATTTACATTGTTATAAAAGATAATGGAGTGGGTATGAAACCTGAGTTGGCTTCCTCCTTATTTCAAATTGGTGAAATGGTGAGTAGGGAAGGGACTCAAGGTGAAACAGGTACAGGTTTGGGGTTAATACTTTGTAAAGAATTTATAGAGAGGCATCAAGGTGAGATTACCGTATCAAGCGAATTAGATAAAGGAACTACATTTACTATCATATTACCTGCGGGTGCATAATTATACGCTTTCGCGAAAGCGTACAAAGCAACGATCCAATACAAGATAGATGTGTTTTTACAATTACATACCTTAGTTATACCATCGTTTTATCCAAATTTTTTGATTAAGTGATACGCAAATTCAATGATTTCTGTGTAATTGTCTTTGCTTATCTTCTCATCAATTCCATGGAATCGAGTCATACTATCTGGCCCGATACGCATAGGGTAAAAGCGATATACATCATCTGAAATATCATAAAAATAACGAGCATCTGTACCACCTCCTACTAAACCAGGAACCACCACACTATTAGGAAACATATCGCGAATGGTTTTTTCTAAGGTTTTGTATGCTTCAGACTCAATACTTGAAACGGGTGAAGGGTTGGTTAAAAAGCCAACGGGTTCTACTCTTATTTTATCAGAAATAGTACTTTCAATATGTTGCTTAACGGACGCTATGGTTTCTCCGGGAAGAATTCTAAAATTAATGGTGGCTTCTGCCACCGTAGGGATTACATTGTTTTTTATACCACCATTTATTATGGTAGGCGCCGTAGTGGTATGTGCATTCATGGCTTCAAGTATAGGCTTTTTTATTAACCAAGGATTTGCAAATACCATTTTTTGAAAGAAAGGAAGTTCTGCTCCCATATATTCAAACTGGTAGTCAATAGGTTTTACAAGTTTATAGGGTAATTGGTTGTTTTCAAGGTCTACAATGGCTTGTGCAAGCATTCCTATAGTATTTTCGCGCGGAGGTTGCGAGCTATGTCCGCCACTGGTCTCAACAATAAGTCGGAAAGAAGCAAATCCTTTTTCGGCTAAGTTTACCATGGCTACAGGTTTGTCTATACCTGGCACTAGATTTTCTGCAATAAAACCACCTTCATCAAGTGTCATCATGGCATGAACGCCTTTTTTCTTTAAGTGTGCTGCAATTTGAGCAGCACCATTAGCGCCTCCAATTTCTTCGTCATGACCCGAAGCGAGATAGATGGTTCTTGTAGGTTGATAGGACTCTTCGAGTAATTTTTCTACCGCTTCTAGGAGTCCAACCAATGTACCTTTATCATCCATGGTACCACGACCAATAATATTTGTATCTGTGATTTTACCTTCAAAAGGACCAGCTTCCCAATCCTGTAATGTGGGTTCGTCTACAGGTACTACATCCTGATGTGACATTAAAATAATAGGTTTTTTAGAAGGATCAGATCCTTCCCATGTATATAGTAAGCTGTATTCATTAATTTTTTCAAGAGATAATTTAGCATGTGTTAACGGGAAAGCTTCTTCAAGAAACCTGTGAAACCCAAAAAATGCAGTCGAATCTGGAATGGCATCTTCACTAAAAGATATGGTAGGATACTGTATTGCTTTTGAAAGATTTTGATATACATCATTTGGAAGCTGAACCTTTTCTAAAGGGGTTGATGCTACCTGTTTTGACTTTAATAGTAAGGTGTTAATAATTAAGATTCCAAATACAATAATAACTAAAGCAAGAAGTAAACGTACTATTTTTTTCATGTTGGTTACTGAGTTTGATGAGTAGTAACGAAGTTAATCATAATATAAATAGGCACGAATTGAGACGTCACTGCGCTTTATAAGCGTTCTTTACTAAGGGAAGGGATTCTCATAAGTTCGCTTTCGCGAAAGCGTATAAAGAAACCATTACTTTAAGAATGTATTTATGATTTTATAACTGTTAGATAAGCCTTCCAAGGACCTACATCATTCTTTAAATCTTTTGATAGCACTCTCGTAATCTGATTGATATGACCAAGATCATGAATTGTCCAAGCTGCCAGTAAATTTTTTAAAGTGACGTTCCCTAATTCAGGATGTCTTCCTTCTTTAGCAAGGTCTTCTTGAGTGAGCGCAAGGTTTTTTAAGAGGGTGATGTTTTCAGCTCTTAGAATTGTAAATTCCTCTAATAGCATTTCTAATGTTTTCCCTTTGCTATTTTCAAACTGAGCAAAACGATCAAAGGGTTCAAATGCATCTGTATATGTAGGATCTAAAATTTGCTTTGTACGCGGAATCCAATCTGTTTTTTCCCCGTGAATGAGGTGTCCAATAATATCATAAGGACTCCATGTGTCTTCCCCTTCATTTTGATGCATCCAATCCGGATCTAAATTTTCTAAAAATGTTTTTAGAATAACTGGAGTACGTTCTAAAACTGGAATAATCTTTTCTAATTGAAATGCCATTGTGATTTAATTTAAGCCTACTTTTCCTTTTACAGATTCAAAGAGTTTTTGAGAGTCAAAACCAATACCGTCTTTAAAAACAGTTTCTAGTTTTCTAATGTTTTTAATAGTTGTTCTAAGATCTCCATCTATGAGTAAAAGATCTGCTTTTTTACCTACAGCAATACTTCCTACCTCTTTGTCTTCTTCTAGGAATGTAGCGCCATCAAGGGTGCATATTTTGATAGCATCTTCTAGTGTAAATCCAGCTTCTACAAGAATCTCTACCGTACGTTGATTGGCATAACCTGCAACAGTGCGTCCTGCTCCTGTTGGATCTGTTCCGGCAACAAGGAAGCCGCCTTTATCATAGAATTTTTTAATCCAAACTAAGTTTTTATGGTAGAGTTTTGCAGCAATTTCATCTCTGCCTTGTGCTCTGTCATATCCTGATTGTAAGCGTTCTTGTATTTGTGGTATTAACGCTTCTAAACCACCTCCAGGAACGACTTCATGATTAGTATAGGGTTCAAAAACATTTGGAGTAGTCGTGATAACCGTTTTGTTTTTAATCAATAAGTCAATGAGTTTTGTAATATTCTCTCCGTTTTCTGGTTCGCGTATCAAGGCACTTCTAGATCCAAAAGGATCACATTTATTTTCTTCTTTTCCATCAAGAAAATCACTAGAAGCCATAAAACCATGTTCTAGATTATCAATCCCTATTTCTGAGGCTTCTTCATAAGTAATGGAACATAAATGACCTGTAACTTTAAGACCACGTTTATGTGCTTCGGCTACACAAATTCTAAGATCTTCTTTTGTGATATTATTATAAACTTTGAAAGAGGTAACTCCTTTATCAGCCCAATAGTTTACAATTTTAGAAACCTCTTCGGTATTTCCTATAAAACCTAATTCAGGAACACGTGGGCCTTCACGTTCTATAAAAGGGCCAGTAATATGCATTTTAGGACCTGTCATTTTCCCTTCCTCAATCCATTTTTTGACATTTAAATCAGTTTGCGGTTGGATACTTCCGCCTGTTCGCATAGAGGTAACCCCTCCGGCTAAATAGAGCCTAGGGAATGTGAATGTCATTTGCCCTACACTAAACCAATCTTCAAAAGGCTTGGTATAAAACATATGCTCGTGTAGCATTACAAGTCCAGGGATTACTGTTTTTCCTGTGCCATCAATCTGTTTAAGATCACTAGGGAGTGTCATAGATGCAGTATTTCCTATAGCTTCAATACGTTGATCTTTTATGATAATGGTTTGATTTTCTTTAATAGCATTTCCAGTACCGTCAATAACAGTAACATTAGTGATGGCAAAATGAGTATCATCTACAGTGATAAATCGTTGTACGGTGTCCGAAAACTGTTGTGCTTGTGATGATGTGATACCAATTCCTATAAAAAGAAATACGAAGAAAGATTTTAATATGTTCATTCTATTTTGTGTTATATGTAGCTGAGCCACCAAGTTCCTTTATGTGTTGCTTTGTATTTCATAAACCATTTACAAATGGGATATAACAATATGATAATAGCGACCCACACAAGATACACAATCCCAAGAGAGTATCCATAGCCAGAAAGTGCTCCAGAACTCATGGTTTCATTATCTAGAATCATAGTTCGCCAGTCTTTACCTGTTATCAAAAGACCCAGTATAGCGCTCGCATGTACTACAAAAACATGTATGACATAAAAGAAGAATGGGACCCTTCCAAAAACTATTAAGAAGTTAGTCACGCTATTTTTGATGTTTTCTATTTTGTAAAGGAATAGTAATGCAGGGCCTAATGTGATTAATAAAAATAATAGAGATGGTGGGTATTTTGAGAGGATGAAATAAGAAATTATAGTTTTGGAAAAAGATTCTTGTTCAGACCATAGCATACTATCTCCATAGATATTAAAAGTTCGTAAAATGAAAAAGAATACGATCGCAGAAATTCCTATAGTAAGCAACCATTTTTTTCTTGTACGTACAGCAGCATCTTTTTTATAGAAAGAACCAAAACAGTATCCTAAAAGAATAACACCTATCCACGGAAGTACTGGATATGAAAAGCATAATAAACGGGTTTCGCCTATAGAAACACAACTTAATTCATGAGACATTTTCCATAATAAAGAAAGTGGATTTTCTTCCGGGATACTCACACCATCTAACATATTGTGACCTAGTACAATCAGAAAACCAAGAGCTACTAGTATTTTTTTAGGAAGATGAATGAGCAAGCCTAAAACAATCATACAAAAGCCAATTGCCCATATTACTTGTAGATTAATCATTCCGTAAGTAATATCAAACCACCAAAGCAAGTTATTAATCACAATCTCTACAAAAATAAGCCAGATACCTCTGGTGATTAGAAATTTAGAAAGTGCTTTTGGAGTATGCTTTTGTCCATATAAAAAAGCGGAGGTTCCTGCTAGAAATACAAATACGGGTGCGCAATAGTGGGTTATGAACCGTGTGAAATATAAGGGTAGTGTTGTAGATTCTAAGTTTTCTGGAAAGTTTCCAGCAAAGGCATTGATATGAAAATAATCTCTTACGTGATCCAATACCATAATAATCATTACTAAACCTCTCAAAATATCTATAGATTCTATGCGCTTTGTAGTGGATTGTGACATACTATTAATAAATTTTGATATGTATTGTAAGATATATGATTGCTTTTTGTAAAGATATATAAAAAGAAAAGCTCACTATTAGTGAGCTTTTAAGGTATGCTGTTTTATAAAATTATAATTAAATATCTGCTAAAAGGATGGTTATTTCTTTCTCATTTTCAGCAAGTCTTCTTCCTGTAACAATAGTGGGTCTAGCTAATAATAATTTTTCACCTTCTGCGATAGATAATTCCTCTCCTTTATAACGGAACTTTCTAGTTTTTTTCTTTAATCCCTCATAGTCACTTGCATAGATGTTATTGTCCATTCCTGAGTCTAAATTATATTGTATTTCTTTGTCAGTAAGTCTATATAAAGTAGCATTATAAGTATCTTGGTTTTTTACACCATATTGGTGTGTACTTAAATAATCTAGTGCTTCTTGCGTTGATAATACTTTTCCTTGATAGGAAAATTTAGTGTCTTTAGCAGATATTGGTGGTATTATTTTTAAGGCCATTTCTTGACCAGATTTTGATTTTTTTTCTTTTACCTCAATCTTTACTGGTGCAGGTGGCGGTGGAGGAGGAAGCGCAGGATAGGGTTCAGCATTTTTCTTTTGCGTTTTTGTCATTCTGCTATAAATCTCATACATAAAAGCCACCTCAGATTTTAGTATTTTTCCTTCAGGGTTTTTGCCGTACTTTTTTGCAAGTTTATTGTAAACACTAATATCTTTTTTAGTGACAGGTTTTTTGCTCTGTTCTTGAACTTCTACAACAATAGGCTTTGCAGAAATATAGGTTTTAGGAGCAGTTGTATAAGGATGTCTTGTCTGTACATTAAGGTTTTCATTTGCTTTTACAAGACTTACTGCTTTTTCAAAAGTTACCTGTTTGTCTTCATAATAAAACACACCTCCTATATCATTCATGCTTTTAAGATGTTCCTCTACACTTGGCGGTGGTGGCGGTGGTGGTAATTGAGAAGGCGCTTTTGGTGCAGGTGGAGCTGGTGGCGGAGGTGGCGGTAATAACTCCATTCCTCCGTTTGCTTTTGAATAATTCGTTTTTAAAAACTCTGCATTTAATTTTTTAAGAAAACCTTTATCAGGGTTTTTAACGAGTATAGATGGATATGATTCTGTATAATCAGTTTCTTCCCAACCTTTAGTAATCGCATCTATATCACTACGAAGTGTGTTTACAGAAGAAGCTTTTCCATTTACAAAGACTTTGTTATTTTTAATTTCGATTACAAAAGCTTTTTTTCCATTTCTTTCTGCGCCCTTTACATACTCAGTAGCATAGTTTTGCGAACTTTGTTGTTGTTGACTTACAGGTTTTAGACGTATACCTTTTGTTGTATTTAAGTCTACACTAAGTGTAGAAGGAAATCCTACACCACGTTTTTCTTGCCAGTAAGGATTTGTCATAATATTTACCTGCACATAATGCTTTCCATAGTTATAGGCATTCTTTTCTAATTTGCTTTCAATAAAATAAGGAAGATCGTCTGGATGATATTTTTTTAATACGTCATTTTTAATTTGAACGCCATCTAACCAAACCCCATATTGACTCGCATCTAGCCATCTGGTCATATCTTGTTTTGATGGATGTCTAGAGGCTAAATAATTATCTTTAGTTTGATTAGGCGCTATAATACTTCTAGGAATATGAAGTTGTTTGATGCCGTAATCGACAAGCCGATCCCTAATTTCTTTTACCTGATCCATATTATCAGTTCCTATTGCGGTTATAGTAACATTTACAGTATTTTGACGCTCTTCTTTGGTAAGATCAGCATTAAACGTATGTAATACTTCAGAAAAATTTTCATTTGTAGCTGCTTTTCCATTAATACGGTACTTACCATATTCTATTATTTCTAATGTGATGTTTTTAGCACTCGATGTTGTTGTTCCCGCAGTATTCTGTATCATAGGAACATTTCCTTTTGAACGAATAATCTCTTCCTCTGGTGTCACTATTCTATGATATCCATAATCTTTAGCAACTTTTTGAATGAATACTAGATCTTCATAAGGAATATTTTTTTCTGATGAAACGTGAATATTAATAACACGATCACGTTGCTCTTTGGTAAGATCTGTATGCAAAGACGCTAAGGTTTTTTGTAAATCGTTTTTTGTGGTTTTTAATTCGTCTACTATATAGTTGCCATCTGAAGTAATTTCAAGTTCAATACTTCGTGCATAAATTTTAGGATCAGCGTTTTCTTCATAAGCTTCGTCAGATGGTTGTGCAATAATCCCTTGATTAAAGACCAAAATACAGCCAGCAATAATGGGAATAAGTAGTAGCGCACTTAAAGCAAGTCGCTTTCGGTTAAATGATTGTGATAACATAAGAATTCGTTTTTTTGTTGATGAATAATTAAATGGACTCTCAAGAGTAGTGTGATGAGCACTACTTGCATAGTTTAAGAGTATATGTTGATATTGGTATATATCATGTTGTTCTTGAATGGCACCTTGATCTGCTAGAAATTCATGATTAAGCGTGATTGATTTTTTGGTCATCCAAAACAACGGATTAAACCAAAATACTACTTGCAAAAATTCTATAAATAAGATGTCTAAAGAATGTTTTTGACGTACATGCGTAGCTTCATGAGCTATAACTTCTGAGGGGATTTCCTTATTTTCATAACGCTTTCGCGAAAGAAAAATATACTTCAAAAAAGAGTGTGGAATGATAGACTGTTGTAAGAGCGCTAATGTAAAATCTCTATGATTATGGGTTTCTGCCGTTGTGATTTTTCGCTTTAAGCGAATTAAATTTAATAAAAATCGCCCTCCAAAAATAAGTGTTCCTAATCCATATATAGCCCATAAAATATAAGGAAGGTAATTTGTTTTTTCTTCTACAGGTAATGATTGTGTAGGTAGAGCGGTTTGATCCCATGCCTGTGCAAATTCACCTATCCAAATCTCTTGAGGCGCCTCTGTAGTAGTGTATGTAAACGTTATGAGCGGTATGGTTAATGAAAAAATAAGACTGGCTAATAAATAATACCGTTTAAAATGATGGAGTGCTTTTGCTTCTAATACGATTTTATAAAACCCAAACAAAACCGCAAGACACAAGGTGCTTTTTATAAGATATGTAGTAATCATTGCTTTTTCTTTTTAAGTTGATGGTCTATAATCCCTCTTAATTCTTCCAATTCTTTCTCACTTAGATCTGTTTCTTGTGTAAAGAAAGATGCAAACTGGGAAGCAGAGTCGTTAAAGAAATTTTTAATAAGTCCGTTTACGTGTTTAGAGAAATAGTCGGTCTTCTTTACAAGTGGAAAATATTCTCTTGAACGTCCATATTGCTTGTAGTCTACAAAATTTTTATCCTGCATTCTTTTCAGCAAGGTGGCTATAGTCGTGGTAGCAGGTTTTGGCTCTGGATATGCATCTATGAGATCTTTCATAAATGCACGCTCTTGTTTCCAAAGGAGTTGCATGAGTTGTTCTTCTGAAGCAGATAATGCCATTTCTTTCTACATTTTTAGAATTAACTCTACAAATGTAGAATAAAATTTTAATTCTACAAGTGTAGAGCAAAACTTTAACAAAAAAGGCCCTCTTTTTAAGAAGACCTTTACGATTTGTACTTAGTACGATATATGTAATTACGTCTTGCACGTACATCCCCATCGATATCTCAGATAGCAACTGTTACCCATGAAGCTTCATTATAGGAACTAGTTTATTGGTTATAATGAAGTTTTTGATAAAATGAGGTAATGTTTACATGCGTATGGCAATGCATTATCGTTTACATTTTGATATGTAAACTGTATTAATTGTTCATTAAGTGCGTACCATGAACTACTGCAGCTCCTGCTCGTAATGCAGCTGCCACAAAAGTAACTTCAGAAAGTTCTTCTTGTGTTGCTCCAGCATCAATTGCATGTTTTTTGTGAATTTCCAAACAATATGGACATTGTGTAGTGAGTGCAACAGCAATGGCTATTAACTCCTTATATTTTTTTGGGATAACCCCATCTGCAAGTGCAGTTTGATCTAATTGCTGAAAAGCTTTCATTGCTTGTTCTGCATTTTTTCCTAATGTACCTAACTTCTTTAGGTGATTCATATCATACATATAGATCTATTTTAAAATTAAAATATGGGCAATACTTAAAATATGTATTGCCCTTACTAAAGTGAAAATTAATTACGTCCTGCGCGTACACCCCCATCGATATCCCAGATAGCACCTGTTACCCATGATGCTTTGTCTGAAAGTAAGAATGTAATACTATCGGCTACATCTTGAGGCGTACCATTACGTCCTATAGGATGGAAACCGTGAAAACCTTCTAATGCTTTTTCTGCTTCTTCTTTTCCTCCAAAAACACCATGATACACAGGAGTAGATACTACAGCTGGAGATACTGCATTTACTCTAATATTATCATCGGCAAGTTCCATGGCTAAGTGTTGTGTTAGTGAGTGTAACCCTGCTTTTTGCATAGAATATGCAGAAGAAGGCGTTGCTTTTACAGCCTGTTTTGCCCACATAGAACCTACATTTACAATAGCGCCTCCTTGTGTTTCTTTCATCTTTTTAGCAGCAGCTTGTGTGATAAAAAAGAACCCTCTATTTAGATCTTGATATGAATCATAATCTTCTTGTGTGTGATCTAAGAAAGCTTTTGGTCCAAAAATACCTGATGCATTTACGAGATAGTCTAGGTTATTCCAACCAGCTACTTCATTTGTAAAGTTTTGTACAGCCGTGGTATCTGTAATATCCAACTGATGCTTTACAAGGTTAGGTGCATCTGCTACTTTGCTAGGTGTACGCCCTGCAATATGTACAGTTACACCTTCATTTAGTAAATTTTCTACTGTTGCAAGACCGATACCGCTGGTACCGCCTATTACTAATGCTGTTTTGTTGTTTTCCATTGTGTGTTTATTTATTTTAAAGTTTAAATTATAGACAGACAAGTCTGTCTTTTTATTGATAAATTTTTTTATGCTATTAATTTTTCACAAAGCCCACGAGCGGTTTCAATAGGCCATATTTCTTGATGTAAATGACTTTCTGAAAGCCCTCCTTCATAAAGCACATATATTTGCTTTGCATATACTTTTTGATCTGCTTCTGTAAGTTCAGGAATGGCGGCTAAGAGTCCTTCTATATAGTTGATAAGTGTTTCTTTCCCATTCTGAATTACAGCTCGGATTTCTTTGTTTTCTTTAGGAATTTCAGAAATCGTATTTAAACACCAACATCCATTAAAATCATTCTGATTATAAAATGCAGCCAGAAAATCAAATAAAGCAATAAGCTGATCTTTTCCAGGCGTATAGGTTGAAATAAATGGTTTTAATTGCTCAAAGAATAATTGATCCTTGTATTGTAAATAAGCAATACAAATCTCTTCTTTAGATCGAAAGTGGTTATAAAGGGTTGCCTTGGCGATACCAGCTTCTTTAATAATCTCATTAATACCTGTCAGATTATAGCCCTTCTCGTAAAATAAACGAGAAGCCGTTTCTATAATAGTTTGTCTGACAAGATTGTGTTTCATCTATTAAAAAGTTTAATTATTTCGGTGAATAAACAAAAAACTAATTTTGTTTATGCTTATTTCATAATGCAAATATAGAATAAATTTCTAAAAACAGACAAGTCTGTTCATTTTTAATAGTCAGTTACTTTTTTTAATCCTTACAAAATGGATGATTTTATTTCATATTGTACAGCGAGTTCTTTCATTTTTTTTGCAAAAGCTGCTTTGTAATAAGCAGGCATTTCCGAGCCATATTGAAAATATTTCTGATATTTTGGTAAAAGTTCTGGGTAGTGTTTTTGTATAGCTTGGAGCATTAATGTTTTGCTAGCTGCTTTTTCATGACCAAATAGTGTAAGTGTTGCAGGTAATACATAGTGTGCATTGCATTCTTTAAAGGTTGAAAATAATAGATCAAGGTGTGCCGTTGTGTCAGAAATAAAGGGAAGTAGCGGCATCAAACTTACCCCAGATAAAAACCCTTCTTGTAGGGTGTTTTTAAAACTTTGTAATCGTAAGGAAGGTGCTGTGGCGCCTGGTTCAAAAATACGAGCAGTGGCATTATCAAGTGTGCTAAAAGAATACGAAACAATGACGCCACGTCCTAAAGTACTTTTTAAATCATTGGGGAGTATTGCATTTTTATCAATGTGATGTAATAAGTCATAATCCCTAGCTATCATATCGGATTTTGTAATCACATGAACAGGAAATTTATACTTTGCAATAAGTTGCAGGGCTTGTCGGGTGAGCTCGTATTTTTTTTCAATTTGCAAATAGGGATCTGTAGCAGATGATAGAACGATGATTCCGTATTGTTCTTTTTTAGCCCGATTATACAATTGTCTATCTAAGACTTCGATCGCATTAGTTTTTACCGAAAGACTCGCTTCTAGATTGGTTCCGTATTTACTTCCTCGTATGTAGCAATACAAACAGTTAAAAGAACAACTGCTGTAAAGATTTACCGTGTAATCATCCAGAAACCAGGTATCCCGTTGTTTGGTTTTGTTGAGTACTGATTTGATTTCAATTTCCCTTGGCATGCTGATGTCTTTCTAATCCGATAGCTACTTTTTTTCGAAACCAGTTGGCTACGTTTTGTGTGTTGTTGAGTTCGCTTTCGCGAAAGCGTATAATATCAGGATGAAATTTTGCTGTTGTTTTTGCAGCCCATCCGATACCTTGACGTATTTCTTTATTGGTAGTGTTGGCACAAGTTAGTAAAAGATCAAATAACATTTTCACATATACTTTGGGTAATCCTTTTTTAATGGCATAGTGTATTCCAGCACCTAGTGATCTAATCACCCAATGACTCTCGTGATGTGTTTTTGCTTCTATGACTGCCATTGTTTTTTCTGGAGTTTGCAAAAGGGAAACACCCCAAACACGTTCCCCAATGATATCACATACATACCACATATCTGCATCTGCAATATATGCGGTGGCTTTTTGTATAGACTCTTCATAATGATGATCTAGACGTTTTTGTAACATGATTCCTAAAATCACATTTCCTCCTTCTGTTTTTAGAGATTGAATGTGATCACAAAACTGGATATGATCTATCTCAAGTAAATGTTCATAGAATTGCTCACCACAAAACTCTAATAAAGGAAATTTTACTTTATGAGATAAGAGTGTTTTATACGTAACATCACAAGAGGTAATTAAGCCTTCTTCATCATATGCCTGAAGGCATTCTTGAAGTCGTATTCGTATGTCAGATTTTCTAGTGATGTATTGCATTTAGGCCATTATTATTTAATCATAAAATAGAAATCTCTTTCTAATTCATACTGCATGCGTTTCACAGATCGCCGCATTATAAAGTAAGGGATTCCAATCATAAATAGTCCGTGTATTAGTAAAAATGGGATAGCAATAATAGAAGCTTCAGGACCACCACCTTGTAATGTCATAATAAAAAAAAGGAGATAAAATATAGGAACTAGTATAATAAAAGGAATCATTCGATTTAAAAAACCATTGATTTCCACATTGATTTTTAAGGTATCTCCTTGTTGGGTAAAACGCCCTTCTGCTGTTGCAAAATTCATATTATAATCAAAAAACTTTCGCTTTTTCTTTAACTTAAAACCGTAAGAATTGATATGACCTTTATACTCAGCTTTACTAGAAGAAAAAATATCTCCCATATCAGAAAAATAACCTAAATCACTATGATCAATACTCGCATTTACAATGGAAACGAAATTGTATTTTTCTATAGGAAGTTCAATAGTAGTAGTTGTAAGTAAGTTGAGTTTGGTCAATAGTGTATTCATATAGTGTTTTGGTTTTGTGTTATACATATGTGTATACCAATGATCAAGGATGTTACAGCCTATGTGTTTGAATATACTACGATCACTTATTATAAGGCGTTTCATTAATCCAATGAAAGTCACGGGTTATGAGTTCAAAATCACGTAAATCTTTTGCTTTAAGACGGATATCTAACGTATCTCCATAAAGCTTTCCTTTTATATGTAGTGCATCATCAGAATGCATGTAGGTAAAGTTATCACTTAACTCCCATTCTCCTTCATATAAAGTAAGCTGCTCTTTTATGGTATCGATATGTAATGTCATGCGCTTTTTTTGATCATTCATAAATTGGAGAGTAGCATGGCCTTTACGATCTATAATTAAATATCTCCAACGTGTTGCATCTGTAATTAATGGAGGTAGTGTGTCATTATTTTTCACAAACGTATCTGCTTCCCATATACCATATAATGCGGGTTTTTCTCTTTTGTCTCCATAGGTATGTTCTCTTTGATATCCGCTATAAGACAAGGCGCTACATAAAATTAATACGAGTATGATCTTACTCCAAAAAACCATTTTTTTGTAATGAGAATCTTCAGAAATCTTGTAGTAATTAATAGCGTGTGCGGTTTCGTTTTTGATAAATACTTGCTTACATCGTTTCCAATCTGCCATAAAAATTACTAATGCCATCATCATCAGATGTGCAGAAAATAACTTAACAGGAATATCATAAAATAGGTTCATCATAAGTACTTGTAACATGACTCCTGTAGTAACAATAGCTCCAAGTGTAATTGTTTTGCGAGGGATTAGTAATAATCCTCCTAGTACTTCCATACAGCCTACAAACATATTGAATCCCTCACTATGTCCCATATAGGTCCATGCAAGCCCCATAGGTGACATCTCTCCAATAGGTTGTAATAAACGCGTTAAGGAAGGCCCTGGGAATTGACCTTTAAATATTTTAGCAAAACCATAGATAAATAGTTGTAATACAAGATACATACGTAGTATGACTATAAACCAATAGAAAAGTTGATTGTACGAAGGACGTTTCCTGTCTAAAAACGACCATATTAGAACACCGACAATCGTTAAAGTACCTTGTACTAACCAACTTATATATGCCATTGTAGTATCTCCACTGCCTGTAGAGAAGTATTCTAAACGACCTTCAGATTGTAGTATGTTTTTCCCTACCCAAACAAAGAGTGATTCAAAGAATAGTGTCCCGCAATATATAAAGAGGATATAGCTCAAAAAATAAAGACAAACAAACCTGAATACAAGTTTACTAGTAGGAGACCAATAAGCCCTTGACTCGTGTGATAGTATCATAAAGGTATCGTTAGTTGTTATCTAAAATAGAAAAAGTCCTTTAAGTTTATGATAACTTAAAGGACTTTCACATTTTATATAGTAATTTTTATGCGTTTTTTAAGGCAGTAAAATACTCGTAAAAATAAGGAATGGTTTCAATTCCTTTTAAATAGTTCCAGATACCAAAGTGTTCGTTTGGAGAATGTATGGCATCACTATCTAAGCCAAATCCCATTAAAATGGTTTTGCTTTTTAGTTCTTTCTCAAAGAGAGCAACAATAGGAATACTTCCACCACTACGTTGAGGAATTGGTGTTTTACCAAATGTTTTTTCATAGGCTTTTTCGGCGGCTTGATATCCGATACTGTCAATAGGCGTTACATAGCCTTGTCCTCCATGATGTGGGGTTACTTTTACGGTAACGCCATCAGGAGCAATACTTTCAAAGTGTGTTTTAAATAATTCAGTGATTTCTTCCCAATCTTGATGAGGTACTAATCGCATTGATATTTTTGCATAGGCTTTACTAGCAATAACCGTTTTTGCACCTTCGCCTGTATAACCACCCCAAATTCCATTGACATCTAAGGTAGGTCGGATAGAGTTACGCTCATTGGTGGTATATCCTTTTTCTCCATATACTGCATTAATGTCTAAGGCTTTTTTATAGTTTTCTAAACTGAAAGGCGCTTCTCCCATTTTTTCACGTTCAGCCGCAGTAAGTTCTTCTACTTTGTCATAAAATCCTTTTACGGTGATATGATTGTTTTCATCATGAAGGGATGCAATCATTTTTGAAAGCACATTAATAGGATTTGCAACAGCACCTCCGTACAGACCACTATGCAAATCGCGATTAGGTCCAGTCACTTCTACTTCTACATAGCTAAGACCGCGAAGTCCTGTAGTGATACTAGGAATGTCATTAGCAATCATTCCCGTATCAGAAATAAGGATGACATCATTAGCTAGTTTTTCTTGATTACGTTCTACATACCAAGCAAGGTTGACACTTCCTACTTCTTCTTCACCTTCAATCATAAACTTGACATTGCAAGGAAGCTTTCCATTTGCCGTCATGTATTCCATGGCTTTAACATGCATATACATTTGCCCTTTATCATCACAAGCACCACGTGCAAAAATGGCACCATCAGGATGTTTGTCTGTCGTTTTTACAACTGGCTCAAAAGGCGGAGCATCCCAAAGATCTAATGGGTCTGGTGGTTGCACATCATAATGCCCATATACCAATACTGTTGGAAGATTAGGGTCTATGATTTTATCTGCATATACAATAGGATATCCAGGTGTTTCACATATTTCTACGGTATCACATCCAGCGGCTTTTAAACTGTCGGCTACCGCAGTGGCTGTTTGTGTGGTCGCTTTCGCGAAAGCGGAATCAGCACTAATACTAGGGATTTTTAGGAGTTCGATAAGCTCGTCGATAAAACGTTGTTTGTGTTCTTGGATATAAGATGTTATGGATTCCATGTAGATTATAAATTTTTGTTTAAAAGTACTAAAATTGAACTACATTTAAGAGATATTAAATGAATAGCTTATGAGTCTTTCTAGTGCACGTTTTCCTTTTAATTTTTCTGAAGATAGACTTCTTAGAGATTATAAAATATGTGAGTCTTTTGCCTTTTCAGAACATTATAATAGTAACGATTATGATGGGAGTTGGAAATTGATAGCCCTTCGATCTATGGATGGAGCCACAGATAATGTACGTGCTTTTTCTCTTACGGGAGAGTTTTTTGATACGCCTTTGCTTGAGAAATGTGCTTATTTTAAAGAAATTATAGACACTTTTAAATGCGATAAAGAGGCGATACGTTTATTGAATTTAAGTGCTGGGAGTCGTATTCATGAGCATACGGATCTTGATTTAGGGTATGAGGATGGTTTGTTTAGAGTACATGTGCCCATTACTACTAATAAAGATGTGCGATTTTATATCAATAAGGAATTAGTTACCATGGAAGTAGGGAGTTGTTGGTATGGGAATTTTAACTTACCACATGCTGTCGAAAACAATGGGACTTCAGATAGAATTCACTTTGTCATGGATTGTAAACGAAATGCATGGAGTGATGCTTTATTTGCAACATTAGGATATGATTTTGAGCAAGAAAATAAACAAGCATCTTATTCTGAAGATGAGAAACAACGCATTATTGAAGAGCTGAAACGACAAGGAACAGCAGTTTCTCAGGAGTTAATTCAAAACATATTAAATTCTTGATTAAAATTTGCTAAAAAATTATTTTGCAATAAAAAACTATTCTTATATTTGCACCCCGTTACAAAGAGATGCGTAACGATTTATTGAAATGCGGGCGTGGTGGAATTGGTAGACACGCTAGACTTAGGATTAAACCAAATAAAAAGTGTTAAATTGCACTTTATGCGGGTGTGGTGGAATTGGTAGACACGTCAGACTTAGGATCTGATGCCGCAAGGTGTGGGGGTTCGAGTCCCTTCACCCGCACAAAAGTCGAAGAGAAATCTTCGGCTTTTCTTATTTAAAAATAGGTGCTAAAAATTGGATAGGTACAACATAGGTACAACATTTCCCTCTTTTTCAACACTTAATTGAATTTCATATTAGATGATTTTATTCGATACCAAACTAAATTTTATTTGATTATAAATTATATTTTCTAATCTAATTTAACTTTTGTCCTTCGATTGAGAGTTTATTATCATACAATATACACGCAAGGTAAACTCGTAAAATACTTCCATCAAAAGACTACGGCATAAAGCCGACGCTTTCGCCCCTTCTCATTTATTCCGTTTCCTTTTGAGCGAAGATTTTATCTTCCGTTTGGTTTCTGCTCAAATATTGTTTAATCAAAAATTTGAGTATTATGACAACAAAAGCGAGTACCACAAAGAAGCGCAGTAGAACTAAAGTAGCTGCCAAGAATGAAGTAAATGGAAAGAAATCATCCGTACTTGAAATTCAGAACTTACCGTTAGGTAAAATAAAGCCTGACCCAGAACAACCGAGAAAGACTTTTAACGAGGATGCGTTAAAGCAGCTTTCCAAGAGTATTGAAAAGCACGGTGTGTTGCAGCCAATCACATTAAGGAAACTAAATGAACATTATGTCATCGTGATGGGTGAACGTCGATATCGTGCAAGCAAGCTGGCAGGAAAAAAGACTGTACCCTGTATCGTGAGGACTTATGAGAACAATGATGTTCTTGAAGTTCAGATTATCGAAAATCTGCAAAGACAGGATGTAGAACCTACCGAAGAAGCTGAGGCTATTGCTTACCTAAGCGAGAAATATGCACCTACCGAAATTGCGAAGCGATTGGGTAGAACGGATAACTTCATCAGACAGCGTTTAAAATTAGCTGGATTGATTGACGGTTTCAAGCAATTTGTACGCAATGGCGAAATGACGATTTCCTTGGGTGTAGGTGTCGCACTCTTTGAACCGGAAGAACAGCAGATGATGTTGGAAACGATGGGCGAGGGTTTTAATGCACATCAGATAAATAGGATGATTAAAGACCAGACCTACGATTTGGAAAAAGCATCTTTTGATGTAACCGATAAAAAATTGGTCCCGAAAGCTGGGTCGTGTGTTGAATGTCCGTTCAATGCAGCCAATCAAGGCAATCTATTCGGCGAAGGAAAAATGGTCTGTACAAAAGCAGCCTGTTATGAGACGAAGAAAAGCAAATCGCTCTTGAACCTGATTGAAAAGTCCAAGAAAGAGAATATCCTTTTAATCCCTGAAATACGACAATATTGGGCAGATGACGAAAGCAATCAGCTCATTATATCGCAATTGGAAAAGAATGGACTCAAAGTCTATCTACTGGATGATGTTGAAATTATAGAGAATCCGATTGAGCCAACAATCGAGGGTATTAAGATAGAATATCAACATTACGATTATTCTGAAGATGAATTAAAGGCAGAATTGGATGAAGCAATGCAGAATTATAAAGAAGCATTGGAAAAATTCAATTCAGCAAAAGAAGAAGGATTTAAAAACGGTATTGTGTTCCATCCCGATTCATTCCAGCACAAGGAAATTTTTGTAAAGATTGTTGAAAAATCAAAGAACGATTCTACGGAATATTCGACACCATTGGCCAACAGAAAAATGGCTGATTGTACACCTGAAGAACAAATTGTAAAAATCAACGAAAGGGAAATCCGCAAGAAGCAAATCGAGAACAACAAGCAGTTTGAAGAAGTGGTGCAGATGATTCGTGAGACAAAATACATTGATACGAAGAAGACACTTTCAACAGATGAAATGGTTGCATTCTCGATATCGCTATTTGAAAACAATGTGGATTATGTAAGTCAGCAAAAGTATTTCTCAAAGTTCTTGGGAGACACTTCAAAAATGACCAAAGTCGAAATGGTAGAGAATTTCAAGAAGAATTTCAAAAAGGAAATGTTTCATAGGCTGATACGGTATATGCTCAAAAAGCAAGTGCATTTTGGCGAAAGCAATCACGTCAATAATCTTACCAATATTTCATTTTATAATGCGATACAGGGATATTATAAATCTAAGATTGCCGGCATAGAAAAGGAATATGCCGAAAAACGAGACAAGCGTGAAGCACATTTGAAAGAGCGCATCATGGTTCTTGAAAAGCAAATTCAGGAACTCAACGAGTAGCTTTTGTTGTGTGAAGAGGGGTCGGCATTCGTGCTGGCCCTTTTTCTTTTTTATGATAGTGTTTTGAAAGATATGTTCATAAGGAAGGGGTTATCAATCAATAGTTAGCGCAAAGGTAAACTCGTAAAATACACCCATCAAAAGACTACGGCATAAAGCCCACGCAACATCCTACGCTTATTTATTCCGTTTCCTTTTGAGCTGAGATTTTAGCTTCCGTTTGGGTACTGCTCAAATATTGTTTAATCAAAATACATCATTATGAAACGAGTATCTGAAGAACCTAAAATTTCGCTTCAAGAAGCGGAAAAGCATTATGAACAAAGTAGCGAAAGTTACAGCATTGATAGTGGCGAAAGCCATTTGGCTTATTACAGGGATAAGCATCCCAACTATTACCGAGTATTATCAGAAAATGTTTAATCTAAATTCAAAAGCTATGTATTTACAAAATTTGCAACAGGATGAAATCTTTGTTCCATCCGAAATGAAATCCTTAAAAAGTCTGACCCAGATGGAATCCCGAAGAGGGCTTGAAAATGTCATTATCTCAAATGGCAAAATCGTCAATGTGGTATCGAACAGCTATGGCCATATTCAGAATCAACTATTCTTCAAGAAAGCTGAAGAAATGCTGACCGATGCACAGCTGAATTTCCACAAGCGCACCATCAACAAAAACGACAGGTCGTTCATTACAGATTTTATAATCGACGACAAAAGCCAGTTTACGGTCAAGAACCATAAGGACTTGATACTACCGATGCTTCGGTTCAAGAATTCGTATGACGGAAGTGAAAAGACCTCTGGACACTTCGGGTTTTATAGAGAAGTGTGCTCAAACGGTCTACACGTATCACAAGCCGAAATCGAGTTTTCCATAAAACATAGTAAGAACAATACACACTTGATTATGCCGAGATTGAACAACCTATTCGATAAATTTCTGGACAATGAATTTTACACCATTACCAAGAAATTCGACAAGATGAAGGAATTTAAAATCATCGACACACAAGAATTTGTAAAGGCGATTCTCGACAAAACGAAACTATTCCGGTACGAATGTAGCGATAAGAACAGCGACCCGTCGAAAAAATCTCGTGAGGTCATCGAAATATTGAACTATGAAGCGTTACTGCTTAATGAAGAACCAAATCTATGGTTGGGCTATAATGCCTTCAATTCAGTACTACATAATGTCTTGAAGAAAAGCTTTGGCCAACAGGAACGCTTAGATAAAAAGCTGTTTGATGAAGTCTATGCTATGGCATAAAGTTAATATAGGTTTGTCCAGTACCTTAAACTGGATGACTAAATATATAATAAACGGATACTTCCAATCCACTCAGCACATTTCCCTACATTCCACGCTCGCCTGCTGAAAAAGCAGACAACCACTTCATTTCGTGAAAAGAGCTTCCCTACAATGGTCATGGACATAATCTACAATTTCTGCTCTCCATTCCGTTAACCCTTCCCGCTATGCTGGGAAGGAACACTTTATTCCAGAGCCAAAATCGTGAATCAAGTCCGCTTTTCTAATCGGAAAGCCATCACCTTGATTTTCTTGACAGGATTTTCGGCGAGGACTTCTTTAGCCCTCATTTTGAAAATCCCTAAAAACCAAACCGCTGTCTTACACATTTTAAGGGGTTTATAATGGATAAAGCCTTTGTTGTTTTTCGGGTCGTCAAAAAACAGGCACGACATAACCAATTCTAATATAAACACAGCTACTTATCTCGCTTAACTGTCGGTACGCTCAAACGCAACTGCGTTTAAAAGAATTGCTAATGCCCTTATGGAACTTGTCAAGACTGTACAAAGTTTTAGTGAAAAATAAGGTTTCTACTTCCTTGAAATTCCAAGGAATTTACTACGTCGCAAACACACCTGATTTTACCCTAAAAGTCTTGACAAAACCCACTCTATCCATTGTGCGATGCACGAAAGAAAAGAACAAACACCCCTTAAAATTTAATCTGTTTTAAATCAATAGGGGAAATATAAATCACTTAAATATTTTATTATGAGTACTATTAGAAATCACGTACAATTGATTGGAAACGTTGGACAAGAGCCAACCATTACTAACCTTGAAAGCGGAAAGAAAGTAGCCCGCTTTTCACTCGCTACGAACGAGTATTACAAAGACAGCAAAGGCGAAAAGCAAACCGACACGAATTGGCATACGGTTGTAGCCTGGGGTAAGACGGCTGAAATCGTTGAAAAATTTGTCGAAAAAGGCAAAGAGGTTGGAATTACAGGGAAACTAAAGACCCGAACCTACACCACCGATGATGGCAACCAACGCTATGTAACGGAAGTTGTAGCCGATGAAATCCTTTTACTTGGAAGTAAAAGCGACAAGTAATCTTTAAAAATAAAGAGGGCGTTCCTCTGGAAAGTTGCGCCCTCTTTTTCATTATTCACATTTTAAATACTATAAACAATGAAAGCACAAGTTAATGAAATAAAAATAAGTTATAAAGGTGGGCTAAAATCTTCAATGTGGCAGAAAATTAGTAATTCACAAGATGCTGCAGAACTGCTCTATGAGGATTGGGATAAAGATTCAATCGGCATACAAGAATCTTTTAAAGTTGTTCTGTTGAACAACAGCAATAAGGTAAAAGGGGTATATCAATTGTCACAAGGTGGAATTACAGGAACCTTAGTTGACGTAAGAATTTTATTTGCGGTTATTTTAAAATCTTTATCGGTAGGCATCATATTAACGCACAATCATCCAAGTGGTAAATTGGTACCAAGTGAAGCAGATAAGCAATTGACGAACAAGATTAAGAACGCATCGAAACTGTTTGACATAAAACTTCTTGACCATTTAATACTAATTCCAGATGGGAATTATTATAGCTTTTCTGATAATGGACTTTTATAAATTAGAAAGCTATGATATATCTAAATTTTACCGATTTGAACGAGGAAACACAAGAAAGATTACTTGCGAATTCCAAAGAGGATATAAAGGAAAAGTATGGCAAGGATATAATGGATTATGCCACCAAGCATAGTGCCAATTTAGATAAGATGTTGGATGAAGAAGCATTACGGAATTTGTATTCCTATACCTATGTGTTTAATATCTGATTTTCAATAATTTTAAAATA
Source organism: Dokdonia pacifica (assembly GCF_900188275.1). Lineage (GTDB taxonomy): Bacteria > Bacteroidota > Bacteroidia > Flavobacteriales > Flavobacteriaceae > Dokdonia > Dokdonia pacifica. The sequence goes on along the minus strand of NZ_FZNY01000001.1, from coordinate 470,169 downwards.
AGCACCTCTGAAATTTCAGGGGTGTTTTTGTAAGTAATTAATATATAGTCAAGAAAAAAACGTATCTTTATTTCGCTGAAATTCAGCATTCAAATTCAAGTAGGGTTATCCACTTTTCGACTTTCGCTGATAACCCTGCACATCGAAAAATAACAAATCGGAAAATCATTTTCCCTGAAAATGGCAATCGACTCTATAGTCGGATTGTATGGATTTTTGTCACGCTTGTGCGTGACGAAAAGGAATAGCAAGAGGGTAACACGCTTCGCGATGTTTCGGATTCCTTTTCGTTTTCAAACAGCTGATTGCCAGCGATTTAAATATATTTTAAATTCTTGACAATCAGCTATTTGCGACAAACGGGCTGGAAACGCCCATTTTTAGGGAAGATTTTGCGACAAATCGGCGAAATATGGACTCATTTACTGGAATTAGATTTAAAAAGGAAACCGCAAAACGTTTCCAAACTTTCTCACGGACTTACTTCAAATCGCACACCGAAGCGATGTCCACGATGCTCGATTTTTTCTTCTATAATGAAATTTCGCCAAAGGAAAAATTAGGACCAACTGGACGTACTATGGAAGCTAAATTACTCAAAAGAATAAATGCGGTCATTGCCATAATGCGAGACGTGGAAAAGACACAAACCAAACCTACGGTGGCTATGATTCAATCGCTGTTTGAAACAGAAGAACCTAGCAAAAAACCGCTAATTATAGAAAAGAAATATGCCGAAGAAAAGAAGGAAGTCCGCTTTCAAGAAAAGCCTGCCTCGTCAGCAGACAGGCAAAACCAAAGCAACCAACTATAAATTTTTGAGCTATGTACATTACAATAACACCTCAAAAATTAGGCAACAATTATTCACAAAGTTCGGCTGATTTTGTAGGGTATTTGGAGAAGGAAAATCAAGGCTTCGAACAGCACGATATGGAACACTTTTTTAATCAATATGGCGATGAGATTTCTGCGGAAGAAGTGGTCAAAGAAATTGATGGAAACACCGCAAAATTGAAAAAGAAAGAACCTAAGTTTTATTCGATTACAGTCAGTCCTTCAAAATATGAATTACGAAAACTTCAGAACAGTAGTCAAGATTTAAAAACCTACACTCGTGAACTAATGAAGGATTATGTTGCCAGTTTCAATCGAGAAATCAACGGAAGACCTATAACCATCGATGATATAAAATACTATGCGAAAATTGAGCACCAAAGAACATTCAAGGGAACAGATTTTCAGATTAAAGAGAACCAACCTTTCGCAACAAAAATACTTCAGCTCAAAACGGATATCCGAAATATCCAAGAAGGACGAACTGAAGGGAATATTAAAAAGATGAAAAAGGAAATCGCTAAACTGGAACGCCAAGCACCACATCAACAAAATGGAAAACGGATAGTTCAGGGAATGCGAAAAGATGGAGACCAAAGTCATATCCATATCATCGTGAGCAGAAAGGATGTTTCAAATTCGGCTAGTCTTTCGCCAGGAAGTAAGCACAAAGCTTCAGAAGTTGAAATGCACGGCAAAAACATAAAGCGAGGTTTTGACAGAGACAAATTTTTTGAAAGAGCAGAAAAGACATTCGACAAAACTTTTGGCTACAAACGCAACTTTGCCGAAACCTACAAAGCACGAAAGGATTTTGTAAAAAATCCGAATCTATATTTCGCTGCTTTGATGAAATTACCAGCCAATGAAAAAGCGTTGGCTTTCAAAATGATTACCAAAAGTGGCTTGCCAATTATTCCAAGTATTCCAGTTAGTCAAGCACAAATTGCACTTCGGGTTTTCAAACGGTTAAGACGTGGTGCAGAAGTGGCCATCAAATCAAGTTCAATAGGAATTTAGGGTATGGAAATGAACAACCTTATAACAATACTTTCAATTATTGGTTTAGCCAGTACCATTTTCTATGCGATGTTTCGAGTAAGCAAATATGCGTTTTTATTAAATATTACGATACTTGCTTTTTTCCTATTCTATACTTCTGAAGGAAATGAATTAATATCGATATTATTGTATTTGGTTTGTCCTCTTATGCTAATTAATACAGGACTGTATGTTTTTCTTCATAAAACTGAAAACGCACAAAATGGAAATGCTAAATATCAGGTCAGATTTTCTACGACCAAAGGGAATTTCAAATTGGATAATATCAAAAGAGGCGCGTCCATAATCGGTTCTGCCGGAAGTGGAAAGACAGAAAGTGTGGTGTATGGATTTCTAAAACATTTCCGGAGAGAGCGTTTTTGTGGAATCATTCACGACTACAAAGATTTTGAGCTGACCGAAATGGCGTATCCTCTTTTTAAGGATAGCGATATTCCTTTTAAGGTCATTTCCTTTGATAAAATTATTCACAGGGTAAATCCCATAGCACCACGCTATTTAGAGAATGAGGAAAGTGTAAACGAAGTCTCAAGGGTACTAATTGAAAATCTTTTGGAACAAAGGGAAAGCGGAACTACAGGAACAACCAAATTCTTTAACGATGCAGCCGAGGGATTAATTGGTGGATTGATTTGGAAACTGAAAACCGACTATCCTAACTACTGTACGTTGCCACATTTAATAGCGATTTATCAAATGCTCGATACCGATAGTCTTATTCAGTTTTTGGAAACCAACACCACTTCGAGAGCAATGGCAGATGCTTTTATAAGCGGAAAGGATTCGGATAGGCAGACAGCTGGTGTGAAAAGTACCCTGGCTAATGCGCTGAAACGAATTAGTACACAACGAATTTTTATGGCACTATCTGCAGACGAAGTGCCATTGAATATCAATAGTGAGGAAAACCCTGCAATTATTTCCGTGGTCAATAACCCAAAATATGAAACGTCTTATTCGCCCGTCATCGCCACTATTATTCACACCATTACAAAACAAATGAGCTTACGAAATTCTAAACCGTCTTTCTTGCTGATGGAAGAAGCACCAACGATTCGCTTGTTGAATATGCACCGTATTCCGGCAACGCTTAGAAGTTATGATATTGCCACCATCTATGTAATGCAGGACAAAATCCAGAACGATATGATGTATGGCGATAAGGCGAGCAAAGCGATTTTGAGCAATCTGTCCTATCAGTTTTTCGGAAAGGTTAATGACCCAGATACTGCCAAATATTACGAACGTTTTTTTGAAATCATCAAAGACCCAACGAAAAGCATCAGTCGTGGCCATAATCTCGATTTTGATACTCGCATTACAACTGGGGAAAAGGAAATTCCAAAAATTAGAGCTGGTGTGTTCTTCAGATTGAAACAGGGCGAATTTATCACGTATGCAGATGGGAAGGATAAGAAAGTACATTTTAAACTATCTAATATCATCAGGCAGCTACCGAAGGAATCAAAGCAATTTTCTCAGGCTGATTTAGAAGCTAATTTTGAGCGGGTTTATGAGGAGGTGAAGTCAATTTTTAATTAGCTTAACCTTTTGGTATCCAAAATTCCAAATCAAAATTTCGAAGTCTTTCGATAAATGCTTTCTGTGAAACCATAATATCTTCTATCTTACTTACGAGTTTTTTGATATACGTAAGTCTAACCGATTTTCCGTGACCAAAAGACCATCTTTTACCATTGGGTTCTTTTTCAAATTTCATTTTGGGATTGATACAATGGATAATGATATCATTGTCCTTAGCTATGGGCTCTGACCATATACCGTGAATGAAAGAGTTGCGTTCTGATTTTATATAACTTACTTCATTTAAAATTTCAGCCAGAATTTTCTTTTCGTAGTCATATTTTACATTTATCGTTTTAATGAGTTTGATATTCGCATCAAGACTATTCTTTTCAAAAAGATAAGCATTGAGAACATCATCATCTGATATAAATGCCCCGAGCATATCTCGGACAAGTACTTCCATTTTGGCAAATCTATCTGAGAGCAGTCCTATATAGAAATAAAATTCTTTTTCGATGTCTTCATATTCTTTGTAACGTTTTGCCATAATTTAAAAACCAGTTTGTTTTAATTAATAATTTTTCTATTGCTTCTAAGTTCCTTTTATTCTTCTTCATCAGACTTGTCGAAATTAATATTACGAATAGATTTGTATGATTTCCAATAATTTTTATCAGTCATTAACCCTGGAATAACGTCGTCATAGCCAAATTCGTATGGATACTCTTCAAGGAGTTCAGTCCTATATTTAGAGATATGGTCCCCGTAAAACTGTATGATGTTTTTGTGGTTTCTAACCATGTCAAAAATAGATTGAGAAAGCAACTTTGCATAGCGTTCTTCGGACCTGGATTGTTTCGTATGGATAATTTCATTTCTTAGGTTTTCAAGCTCAATAAAAGGCATCCACCAGTCCTCACGAGTTGGGTCAGGAGAATTCAAAATTGGGCGTATCACTTTTTTAAACTTTTCACGTAGTTCAAATTTTCGTTCGATTGCTTCTTTGGAATATATGGTTTTTACACCATTGGCTTCTGTTTGGTATTCCCATCCTGCTGGTATACATATATTAGCAAAAGCTTCCAAGGCTGTATATGCAAATATGACCGCCTGAATAATTATCTCAAAATAGTCGTAATACTCTTTTTGTTTTTCTAAAGAAGGAAAACTACCATGCCATTGTTTATGTCGTGGTAAAATGACTTTTTCGTAAAACTCCATAGCCTGATTCAGGCATCTATCAGCAATATTGGAGTACAATGCTACGTCATTGGGCTGAATAAGCATCGTTTCTAAGTGGTCAAATACTAATACCTAATTGGAATCAAAGATAAATCGATGAGTAAAATTATCCTGATTGAGTATTATGTGGGGCTTTTTGACTCGCCAATCCCTGTCCTTTCTGTAGTCTTTGGTAATTTCTTTACCAACTTCCAATAATGGGTTGAGTACCTTCCAACTACCATCTGTAAAGGTTAAATACTTTTTGTTGTTCTTTCTTGAATATGAAGTTTGTATGGCAGTTTTCAATTCACTTTCTTTTTCTTGATGTAAGTGAGCGATTGTATCAAAGGCAGAAGCCAACATGGTTACATAATCGATTTTCTCTGGTAGAGGATGAAAAAGAAATTTTAAGATGTATGTATTCTCAAGTTCAAAGTGGAGTGAAAATGGCGCCATCTCAATACCATCTATTTGTGACATACTTTTAAAAATTTCTAGAAATAAATCAAATTTTTCTAAAAAGTCGTTATATGCTTCTGATAATGGAGCTACGTGATTTTCTATAAAAGGTATAGATGCGAAGATTTCGAAAAGTGACGAATTGTAAATCCAATCTCTGTCATCTATATCTGGCTCATCTGATGGAACTACATCCACTGAAATTTCAACAGGAGTTTTTTTTGTTTTTAAATTTTCGATCAAGACTTTATCAGTATAAAGTTTGAATTCTTTTCTATCCGTATGAATTAATATATCTTTTTTAATCTTTGGGTAATTCATAAAATGTTGTTTATTTACTACAAAAGTAATATATTTGTCGCAAATAAACAACAAAATGAATTCTAAGAAAACAATTATTCTTCCAAAGTATCAGAAGATTTTTGAAAACATAGGTGAGAATATAAAGCTAGCCAGAAAGAGAAGAAAGCTAACAACCGAGCAAGTTTCAGAACGTGCAGGTATTCATAGAGCTACCCTTTATCGTATTGAAAAAGGTGACCCAGCTGTAGCGATTGGTTTGTACTTTAATGTATTTAGGGTACTCAATCTTCAAGATGATTTTCTAAAGTTAGCAGTGGATGATGAATTTGGTAGAAAACTGCAAGACCTTGATTTATTATAAATATTATGGCAACAGGAAAATTTGACATATACGTATTTGCAGATTGGGCAGCTTTAGAGAAACCAACCTTGGTAGGCATACTTTCCGCTCACTTTGCTAAAGGAAAAAAAGCATTTAGTTTTGAGTATGACAAGGATTGGTTAAAAACCAATGCACAACGATTGTTAGACCCGGATATAGAGTTTTATTCGGGGCCACAATATCCAGCTAACAAAGAGAATTTCGGTATTTTTTTAGATAGTATGCCAGACACTTGGGGTAAGACCTTAATGAAACGTAGGGCTGCTCAAGATGCCAGAGCAAAGAATGAAAAGGCACCTACACTCTATGAAATAGATTATTTACTTGGGGTTTTTGACGAAAGTAGAATGGGTGCTTTGCGTTTTAAAACTGAACTGCAAGGACCTTTTTTAGATAACGATGCTCAAAGCCCAACACCACCGTGGTCTTCGCTTGGAGAATTACAAGAAGCAGCTAAACAGTTAGAAAGTGATGACCAAAGTGAAGCCGTAAGAAAATGGATTGCTGTATTGATAGCGCCAGGTTCATCATTGGGAGGTGCTAGACCAAAGGCAAATATTTTTGACCTTAAGAAGAATCTTTGGATTGCGAAGTTCCCATCAAAGACAGATACCATAGATAAAGCCGCTTGGGAGTTTTTAGCCTATAGACTAGCAACTGCCGCAGGTATACATATGGCAGATTCTAAAATAGAAAAGATAAGCGGTCAGTACCATACGTTTCTGACCAAAAGATTTGATAGAGAGACTGAAAAACGCATTCACTTTGCTTCAGCTATGACGATGACAGGTAATACAGAGGATATTATAAAAGAGTCTGCGCCAAGTTATCTCGAAATTGTAGAATTCATAGAAAATTATGGTGTGGATGTCGAGGCTAATTTACATCAACTTTGGCGACGTATAGTATTTAATATAGCGATATCTAATACGGATGACCATTTGCGAAATCACGGATTTATATTAACCGAAAAAGGTTGGGTTTTATCGCCTGCTTATGACCTAAACCCCTCGATAGAGAAAGATGGTTTGTCTCTAAATATAGATATGGATGATAACGCTTTAAGTTTTGATTTGGCTAAAAGTGTTGGCGAATATTTTAGATTAAATAATACAGAGATGGAAACTATTTTAAATGAAGTGTTATCCGTAGTGAAGAATTGGAAAACTGTGGCACAAGAAATAGAAATCAAAAATGCAGAAATTGAATTGATGGCTGGAGCCTTCAGGTGGTAAGAGAAGCAAGAAAATCAGATGAGTTATATAACAATTAAAAACGATGAGCAGAAAAATTATGGGTTGGTTCGCAAAACTGACTTAAATCTAAGAGCAAAATATCCCGAACTTCAAACCTTTATTTATCAAACTTCGGACGACTCTTTCATCATTTATATCAAAAACAGAAAGGTTGATTTTGGTACTATCGAAGAAGAATTTGAAAAATCTATTAAACCAATTTTTCTTCCAGTTGCAATTTCTACAAGAAAACCTAAAGGGAAAACCAAATTAATTCCATCTTTAGAGGATAGGGATATCCCCAAAGGAATGCAAGGGGTGCTAATGCCAATGTCTCGATGGGCAGATATGTTAATGTCTAAGTTTCCACATATTAATTTTTATAAAATAACGGATGAACAAGGGATTTTAAACATACATATAGCTAATTACTGGATAGAACAAAACGGTATCAGAAAAAAACAGTTTTTGACAAGGTTTCAAGAAGGGAATCTCATAGATTTCTTAAAAAGATACCAAAGTGGGCTGGAATTTAGAATACATATAGACGAACTTGAAAGTCCGCCAACTCAGCAGAATGGGTTTTCAAAAGATGAAGCTGCTGTTTACTATTGCAATCATATTGTTCGAAACAAGCCTAAATTCATACAACGTGACGAATCAATCTGGTACGATAATATCAATGCTATTTACGAAGGTAATTTTAGAAAAAATGGTCTCTTCTTTCTCAACGAAAATGAGTATGCGTGTTATATTGACTTTAGCGTCTTTCCAAATGTAGATTTGCGCTATTGCATCTTGTTATACCAACGTATATTCTTATCGCCACCCATAATCAAAAATATGGACGAGTGGTTCAAACAGCTATCCATAAAAAGGTCAGATTTCCTCGAATTAATTCTGCGTGAACGTATCACGTTGATTCTCGTTCAGGATATTTCACGTTATGACAGGAAGTTTCTTGACGAAGTTTTTGCTTTAAAACCCGATGCTATTGTTTCTAGAAGAGCTGTAGCTTGCTTGCAACAATGTGATATAGTTGAAACTGCGGATAACTACCTATTTGGTGATGGGATTTCTATAAAAGAACTAAAATTTATAAGTGAGATAGTTGCGAAAAAAAGCAAAATGGATGCTTCTATCCTTTTTAAAACGTTGACCTGGCCCATTACTGCCAAGCGTGAAAGTTTTGACGTTTTACAATTGGGAGGGATTCTAAGCGCTTCGGTTTATGGTGTAAACAAAATTATTGACAATCCACCTCAGGGAAACATTAGTGAGAGTAGTGAGTTTATGCTCAATGTATTTTCCTATGCGGCGCACCTTTCTAATTCATTGAATGCTACATATTTCCCAGTAAAAGGACAAGACGGATTTACGGATGCTACCTACACAGAAACTATGGGTACTTTATTAAACTTCTATAAACGGGCAACAATCAATTCTCTTAAAGATTTTGTTGATGGTGAACAACAGCTAATAAAGGGGAACACACTTATAGAACCAATAGAGCTTATAAAAATGAATGACTACATACCAATACTGGAATTGGAAGAAGTTCTGAGCAAAGAGATTGTATATCCCAATAGCAAGAGGTTGCTTGAAACTTTGGCAGGCCTCAATCCCGAAGAACAAAAGCAAAAAGTTGAAGTGTATAATACCGAAGTGCAAAAGTTTCTGAAATCCCAAAGAAAAACAGGTGTCATTATAGATTTAAGTGCGCAAACACTTAATCTAGCTATTGGTGTGGCCAGTGGTGTACCCACTGGACCAATGTTGTTCGTACTTAAGCTGTTGGGCAAAAAAACCTTAAGAAGTTTAAATCCCGTTCGTGGATTAATGGAAAAAATTGAACTGGCATTGAATCAAGATGAGAAAGATACTATGAATATTCACTACCTCTCTCGTATTAACAGAGTAGCTAAATTGAAAGAGTATTAGGTATGGATAGAGAAGAAAGAATAAAACAATATTTAGCATTTGTAGAAGACGAAAAGGCGTGTAAATTATCTGAAAATGCAAAACTAATCCAATCCTTCACTAGCTTTTGTGAAACCATAAACATTAAAGTGAGGCTAAGTGATTTTGACTACCAAATGGGATTAGGTATTTTATGTAGTTACGAAAATATAGTATTAAAACTAAATGAACATATAAGCGTAGATAAGGAAGGTTTGGTAGATTTTCAAGTTCTCTCAGAATTATTTGAAAAGAAATTGTTTTCTGAAGGTGCACTTTTTGCACCAAACTATATTCTATTTGCTAGCAATTATTTTAGAAGAGGATTTTATTCTGGTAATAATTTCGCACCAAGGTTTATTGAGCATTTTTGGAAACACGATTTTCAGTATAATGACGTGAGTATTGCATTGGATTTAGACAGAGTGCGAATAGACATCGATGGTCCTGTCCTTATTGAAGAAGATACCTGGTATGGTGGAAAATTCACCAAAGAGATTTCAAAAATAAAAGATGGTGTTTCCAGCTTAAGACCACCACAATATTTAGACGATATAGAACTTGATTTCCTTTTTTCAAAAGCATATGCGTTGGATGTGTATTGGTACACATATGATGAAATCAAAGTTTTCCAAGCATTAGAATTTAAGCAACCAAGTATCACAATTAATATAAATGAAGTAAAATATTTTCCAGTACGCTATGTTCACGCGGAATTTGATATGAATTCAAAAGTATTTCGCCATTTTGATGGGGCACTGCAGCTCTATACCGAAGATGAATATTTCGAAAGAAGAGATAATAACTTTAACACCAAGACTAAAGGTGAATATCAAGTAAAAAGTAAATCAAAAAAGTTATTTAAAATCAACGGCGATTTGTCCGTTGAAGACTGGATTAAGTTTATAAGTCATTTCTTTGCGAAGAATCCTCTGATTTTAGAATATTTTGAGGGTAAAGAACCAGATTACTTGACCCCTTACCTTAATGCGTTTAAAAAAAGTAAAGGAATTAAATAACCAAAAAAATATGAAACTGGAAAAAGAAGAAAAAACAAACGAAACTAAAGGAATGCTTTATGAGGCCTATCTGAATAGAGGCTTAAGATTTGATAGACGTCAAAAGCGTGCTTCAAAAATGGAACTTCTCAATCTTATGAATACCGAAAACGGAAAAGGATTTAAGTTTCACGGTAGTGCTGAAAAACAACTTAAAGAATTAAAAGAACGCCTGACTAAAGCTACTCAGCTAATGATTAAGCATCTTGATTTAGATGATGTAAATGAGAAAGCACTGATTAATTTCTTAGAAGACATTAAGTACTCACATAACTCTGAAGAAATAGTTCAATTAGTGGATGAAGCACTTTATTTTACTCAGGAAAATAAATAAATCCTATATGAAAGAAACCAAAGAAATATTTATTAGTCACTCAGGAAAAGACAAAAAAATAGTTGATGATTTTATTGATTTACTATTGATAGGTGCATTAGGTATACAAATTGATAAAATATTTTGTACCAGTACAGATGGAATGAAAATAAAATCTGGTGCTGACTGGCGTGACTCAATAATGGGTGCATTGCAACAGGCAAAGGTTAATTTTCTAATTATCTCGCCCAACTACAAGGAAAGTGAAGTTTGTATGAACGAGATGGGTGCTGGTTGGGTAACTTCTGCCGAAGTAATTCCTTTGATTATCGAGCCAATAAATTACAAAACTGTTGGTGTTATTCAAGAGCCTATTCAAATTGAAAAGCTACTCGATGAAAAAAGCCTTGATAGAATCAAGGATATTTTACAAGAACAACTTGAAATACCGAATAGCTTGATAAAGAGCGACCGTTGGACAGCCAAAAAGAAAGAATTCGTTTTAAAGACCAAGAAATACTTGAAAGAGAATCCTTTTAGAGAACCGTTGGACAGAGAGGAATTTAATTCATTAATTAAGGAAAAAGAGGAGCTGGAAACAACGCTTACAAAGCTCATCGAAGAAAAGTCAGAGTTGGAGGACTTAGTGGAAGATTTAAAAAAAGCCAAAGACAAAAATGAGGTGTTGGAAATAGTAAAGAAACATTCTGATACAACTGAATTTGAAGAATTTCAAGAGCTATGTCAAAATGTTGAATATCATTTAGATGATTTCCAACCTATTATTCGAGGAATAATCTTCAAGGCTTTCTCTGGTAAAGAAATAACTATTAATTGGGAACCTTATCGTGAGGATATTGATTTTGCAAATGCTAATGATTATATAGATGGTTATATGGATGCCGATTTTGAAAGTACTCAAGAAATGCAGAAAGTGTCAAAGGCACTATATCAATTAGAGAATTTTATAAATTCTGAATTAGCAGAAGACTTTTATGAACTATATAAAGAAAATTACAAGTCAAAACTTTCACTTTCTAATATGGGATTTTGGGAAGAAGTAATTGATGTAAAGATACTTATATAGTAAAAAATAAACATTATTTATCACTTTATGGTGCGGGTTTTATGATTATTGAATCACTAAGACTGATACTACTTACAGGTGCTTAAAAAGGCCCGTTATCCCTCGGTCCATTATGGGTTACTTTCCATTGTCCATCTTCTTGAATCAACTTATATACACCAGGTTTAGGGTCGTAAGCTGTGGAATATTTTATCCAAGCCACACCACCTTCTATTGCCTCATCGACAACCTTGAAATTGGATTCTAAGTTCTTATCTTCAGCAAACATTTCCTGAATACTGGAAAGATTGGCATAGCCTTCTGCAGTAGTATGATTTTTTAGCGTTGCTTTATCACCGTGATAAAAGCTTTCGGCGACAACCTTGGCGGTATCAGAAGGGGACATAATTTTGTTCCCGGAACAGGAAATAAAAAACAATAGTAATGAGCAAACGACAATTTTTTTCATAATAGTATTAATTTGGGTTATTGATATATCTATGCGATAGTTTCATTTCTATGTTCCGTTCGCCATCCTTTTCATTCAATTCCAAAATTGCCCTACGGTCATCGGATAATGAAAATTTGGGCAACACATAAACAAAGCGAGCCGTTTCATTTTCCTTAATCTTGGACGGCAGATTATGTTTATATATAGGTTCTTTATAGAGTCGTTGCAACGATTTCCTTTTCCCTTTTTGCCGAGTTTCAATCGAAAGGTTCAAGAAATTCAAATCGTAATCCAACGTAGAATTATTTTCAATCTCGATAACAAAATAGAGCTCATCTTTATCAAAAACAATATTCTCTACATTCAAGATAATACCTTCGTTTCGTTTCTTGATTCGCCCTATGCGCTGTTTTCTTTCCAGAAGATACGAGCAGAATTTTTGGTAATAATAGGTGCTGTTATCTACAAGTTCTTCAGAAGATTCAACAAGAACCGAATCCTTTGCAATCGGCCTTTCATTGCCGATACTATTGGATAGCGGAATGAAATAATTGAGCTTAGAAAGCTGAGATTTATACCTTACAATATACGAAAAAATTGAGCCATTTCTGTTGATTACCAATAGATTGCTTTCCTTTCCTGGCTTTGCTTGGAGCAAGCCGAAATACTGTTCTTTTTCTCTATTGTAGGTAAATACAAAGTTATCTGAACCAGTTATGCCTTGACGTACAGGTTCCGGAAAAAACAACGCTACGTTTTTGGTGTCGTTTGCGTAAATAGTGTCGAGTAAATGAGTGGTTTGTGCGTTTACTTTTGCGAAAGCGGAAATAAACACAAGGACTATTATAATTGAATTTTTCATAAGAGTGGAATTTTAAATGCCCATTATGGGCTCATAATTTAGGCTTTAGAATTAATCTATAATTGTTTAATACGGTTACTTTTACATTGCGGTTGCTACGCCGAAGCACCTTTGTAACGCCACCTACTTGCGGAACAGTAGGTATGTTGATGTCGCCAATAATATCGTCCAAAACTTCGGTGGTGGCTTCTGCCCGAAAATTGTTCTCTACGTAGATGCCCTCACTTCCGTCCTGTAAATCGAAAGCTTTGAGTTTGGTAGGATGATGCTTGATGTTTTCAATTTCAATCAAGGCACGATTGGGCTGAAAGCTGATAAACCCAAAAACGAGCGTGTTCTTAGGCATTTGCTTTCCATTTATCAGAGCGTTTTTGGTAAGGCGCATTCGTAAACGCGTGTTTGCTTTTACTACTTGGTCACCATCTACAACAACATAAATAGTTGCATCTGTATTGCCTATAATCGAAATTTCATTAGGTTTAGGCGAAGCGGCAAAGAACAGCTGGTGCTCAAGTCCCAATTCTTTGGCTTCGATTTTTTGTTCTCTTTTAATTTCAGTTGAGTCAATTTGTTCAATACTTTTTTGGACGGTTTTCTTTCGTCCAATATTCTGATATTCTTTTTCTGAATATTGAATCCTTCCTGCATTATAAATACTATCCACAATGCGTTCTTTTTCTCGTTCTGGTAAATCTGGGTCATAAAAACCCAGAGAGTCTATCAATTTTTCATCATAGATGCTGGGTGCATTGTTTTCACGTACTTTTTTCAAGTCGTTAATCGCATCCAATTTGGAATCATATTCTTTTTGGTCTTCTGCTAAATCTGGCACTAAGGTCTGCTTAAGGTTTTCGGTTTCACTTTCATCATCGCCCATTACCATTACAGAATAAGAAATCAGAAATATGAAAATTACGGCCAATACCGCTGCAAATACTATTTTATTCTTTTCTACTTTCATCGTATAGTTTTTTTAAGGTGTTTTCGAAGTAATTTGTAATCAATAATCCGTGCGGATTGTTTGGAAAGTTTCGGTCTACCGGAATTAAGTTTCCACTAGAAACAAGTTCGTAGGTATCGATTATTGAACCTCTATTGATTTCAAAAATGGTAACAGTTCTAAAAGCGTATGTTCCGTTTTGTTCTTCGATTTGTGAATCAATGCTCAGTACTTTCTGAACTAGCGAATATTGTAGCAAACGGTTATAGACACCATCTGCTTTTTTCTGTCGATATAAATTGTCCACGGAACTATTACCCAACCAAAGTGCTTTTTCTAAATTACGCTCGTAATTACTGGCATCGATATTATAGAAGTAGTTGTGGAACAGGTCTAAATGGGCTAACGCTTCTACCTTGAAATTTTCTTTTTGGGTTACGAGCTTCAGGGGAATTATACTGCCATCGGTATTAATGGCAAAGGCGCTATTTAGCGCTTCTTTATTCGTTTTATATGCCATCCATAATGAAAAGGTACTGGATAGCATTGCAAATATGACAACTGCCAACACGATGAATCTGTTCAACTTTAAGACTGCGTAGATGTTTTTGTAAGGTGTTTTCACTTTTATTGGAATTAACTGGTAAACAATCTGAGGGTAAATGATGTGGCTCGCTTGTATAATTTGAATTTTAGAAAAACAATGAAGCCAACTGAACCAAGTTGAACCACGGGCGCAAAAAAGCCCTGGCCAACATCTGTCCCAAAAAGGTTCGTCCAGAAATTCGTATTGATTTCAGTATAGAGCGCATTTACAAATACATTGACCAAAAAGAAAGCAGGCACCAACATATAGACAGCAGCGTACAATTTGAAGAACGTATAGGCAAGTGAGCGAAATTTTTCAAAAACTGCCAGACTTATAACGAGTGGAAAAAAGGCTTGCATTATGCCTAAAAGAAAGAATCGTTCTGCCAAAAACAGCGGATATATAAACAAATCTAAAATCCAAAGAATGATGCCGATGATAAAAGCAAATATTTTGAACCCATATAAAGGCGTAACTAAAGCTTCATAAAGTAATGTCATTGCATTTTTAGCAGCATCCATTAAATTGATATCTTCTTCGATAGGAATGTCTTGCATCTGCAAAGGCAACAAAGCAGGTGCTGTTCCTCTATATTGTCCTTCAATGGAAACTAAAATACTATCAAAGAAACCAAGTACCTGAGTTGAGAAAATGACCAGAAGAACAATGGCAAAATTTTTTGCCAGGTCCCCTGGACTCAATCCCCAAGTATAACCATCCTTATCCGCAATGCCCTCGTTATATTTTTTTAGGATATTGACCAGAAAGAAGAGCACAGCAAGCGTTTTCATTCCTGCAATAGTATATTGCGAGAAACTACTGTTCTGTATGGTTTGAAACACCGCATCAACGTATTCCAGTCCAATCCCTAAAAGTATGGTTGCGGTCATTTTTAATATTCGGTTTCTCGATTATTTATTTTATCCTGCATTTTTCTAAAGGAAATGATATCCGTGTAACGTCTTGTCTTTGTGGTGATGTTAGCAACCATTTCCTTTGATTCCTGCTCTTTCTGTTTTAACACTTCAGCACGTTCGGCATCAGACATTTTTAGATTATCGCTGGATAAGATTTTGCCCATAAAATCAACCGTGTCCAAAGAGTTTTGGACTATGGCATCGAATGATTCCGCAACTCGTGTTACTTCTTCTGGTTTGATATAGGGTGAGTTTAAAATATCCTGCAAATCGTTTTGCATTACATTGATAAGACGTTGATTGTTCTGTGCAATTTCCTCAACTGCCCTTAACTGTTGGACAACGCTGGATACTTTTTCTATAGCTTCTTTAGCATCTTTCAGGAATTTTACAGACTTAATCATTTCAGCTGTCTGCTTGCCTGATTCTATAAGTTGTTTTACTAGGCTAACAAAGTTGGTATTGTCATAAACTGGCATTCCCTGGCACGCAGCGCGTGCAGGTAGTAAAAAGATGAATGCCGTTGCGATAATTAAAATTTTTGTCTTCATAATATTATGTTTTAGATGTGAACTCTTTAATTGCCAATTCCATATCATTGGTCTTTTCATAAATGGCCATTATGGCCTCGTTTTCTTGTCCATCAGTTAAATAAGCTGCATATACTTCTTTCGGAACTTCAAGGCGAAAAATGTTGCTTTCCTTGCCAATTTTGATAAACATTTCGGTATACTTCCGTGGACCAGAAAGATTGTTTTTGATGGACTTTAATTGGTTCAAGTCGTGGCTCGAAAGATTGAGTCTTTTTACCAATTCGTCATAGCCTTTTTCGTTATTCAGGCTATAAATGACCTGTGTATTTTCTAGTATGCTTGCTGATGTTGAATTGTTGGGAAGCTGATTTATGGACTGAAGAATAATGCCTATCGCACCATTCTGTTTACGAATGGCTTGATAGTAGAATTCAACACTTTCCAGTACGTTTTCGAACTTCAGTTGCTTTGCAAACTCATCGAAAAGGATAATGCCTTTTTCTGCTCTGTTTTTCCATATCGTTCTTTGGATCGCTGACTTAATCAGCTTTAACATAACGGACAAGATTTCCTTGTTATCCTTTACTTCATCCAGCTCAAAAACAATCAATCGTTTATCCTCAATTTTATAGGTCTGGTCTTCACTTACTTCAAAAAGGAAGCTGTATAGACCATCGCCGACATATTCGGACATTACGTGCAAGAAGCTTGTAATATTGAAGTAGTCGGGATGGATTTTTAAGGTGTCTAGAAGGTCTTTCTGATTCCTCTCTATAAAGTTGTAGAAACCATCTAAGGAATGATTTTCTGAAGTATTATTGTAATAATGGCGTAATATCTTTTTAACCGAAACCGATTGTGCTTTGGTAACTTTTAAATCTGAAGCAAATAATTCAAACAGAAAGACTGATAAATCTTCCAAACGTTCAGGTGTTAGGTCATTTTTATCACTTATATAAAAAGGATTGATGCCTAAATTTTTGCCACTTTCATAGCGAAGCACCGTATATTTTTCGGGATAGAGTTTGGCAAATTTGGTGTAGGATCCACCAAGGTCAATTATGACTAGGCGGACACCACTTTCAAAATACTGGCGCAGAATGTTATTTGCCAAAAAGGACTTGCCTTCGCCAGTAGGTGCAAAAATGGCAAAGTTTCTTGCCTTAATGCGCTTCTTGCGTTCGTCCCAAACATCCTTTAGAACAGGAACGTTATGTTCTCTATCATTAAAGATGATTCCAGTAGTATCAGAGTTGTAGTTTGTGTTATTAATGAACAGACACAAAGCGTGTTTTAAATCGGTAACATATAAATCGTTGTTTGAAAAATTGGATGAAAAACAGCAGTAACTATTTAGTATATAGTTCTTCCGTTCCTCGCCTCTGGGGTAGTATGGAATAATGTCTAGTTCCTTAAACTCGGTCTTTATTTTTGAACCAATTCGACTTAAATTTTCTGGGTTCTTGTCCCAATAGATGATGTTTAAATGACCACGAATAATGCGTGCATTATCATCAGCGTTGATTTGGTCAAGGATATGCTGAATTTTACCGAGGACTACTTTATTCTGCGAACCGAAGTTGGAACTTTTGTTGAGTTCCTCAACTTTCTTATCAAGTAGTTTACGCCACTTTTGTTTGTCATCCAGATATAAGATTTGATTGACGATATGATTTTCATTAAGCGTAAGCCCTAAGCCATCAATAAACCCTTGATGAAACACAAAATCGTCAGAAGTGAATTTCTCATTGGTTTTGCTACTCTGTACACTTTCGCCAAAGCACAGTTCGCTATTGATAGCCAGGGCATCAAAATGGTTTTCGCCAATATTGACGCTTTTTTTATCTAATATGATATCAGTATCAAATCCATCATTAAAGCCATTGAAATAGCCATTGGTTAACTGCTTTATGTCGTGAGCGTTGAGCGAAACAAACTTCATTTTACGACTATTGTTTATGAAGGAAACCGAATCACTAACAGAACCGATAAAGCTTTTAATGTTGTCATCTAATTGTTGGACAATCCCCTTAGAAACTTTTCGGAAAGGGTTGACATATTTTGAATTGTTTAGTGCCTTGTTCTTAGTGAGCGTAAAGAACAAAAAGCAACGATGTTCCATATAATCACGTCCTTTAAAGTGGTCGTGCGTAGCCTTTTCTAAAAATGTTCTATTGGGAAGTGCTTCTGAAGTATAGGTCTTTTTAAGGTAGATGTCCTGTTTTTGGACTACTGTACCAATAGGCAATGATTTCAAAGCCTGAAACCAGGCACCGTGTATGTCCTCAAAGTCTTTTTCAGATAAGGAATAAATCTCTGGTAACGTTCCTTCATAGCACAGGACTACATTGCCATTATTGGCAAATATGATATTGTCTTGAATATCTGCAATAGGTTGATATGCTGAAAGATTAATCTTGTTCATAGTTGAAGCCAGAGTTTCTTTTGTTACTTATTATTCTTGGAAAAGCCTTAGCCATCTGAAAAATTTGTGGGTTATGTGTTATTCTCGTTAAGGCTACGTACAAGGCAGCATTAAAAACGAGTATTCCAATTATTATCCCGAAGCTGAAAGAGAAGATTATGATGAGCAGCGAAGCCAAAATGGAAACCATCATTAACGCAAACAGGGAAATAGGCAGCCCAAAAATGACTGCCCTTTTCCTAATGTTTTTATAGACCTCGTATTTCTTCATACAGCTATTCTAATAAAGCCCTCGATGAGGGTTCATTTATACTACGATTCCTATTAAGTATGTGAAGATGCCAACAACTGCGCCAGCAATCAAAACAAACACAAGCACTCTGGTAATCCCTTTTTTAAGGTCTGCATTTTCCCCAAAGAAATGCCCTGCATTAAAAAGAAAGCCAACTAGGAAAATGACACCCAATAAAATTGGAAAAATGGTTCTGATGGTGTCGCCAACATCATTAACGGAATCTTCTATGCCACCAATTTGAGCGAAAAGCGAAGTGGATAAGAGCGAAAGAACTGATGCTAAATAGTGTGATTTTTTCATAATAAAATTGTTTAGATTTTCGTGTTGTTTTCGTTGTTAGAAATTTACATATATTTGTTTATAAATAACTGAAAATCAAATATTTGTGAATAAAATATTTTTTGAAATCAATTGAATTTAATTGCTATTATTTGGTATCAAATTCTATGAGTTTTTGAAGGAAAGTTGTTGATAACCTGAAAATTGAAAATGAAAAAAGTGCTCAAAAACGTCAGTTTTGTCTTTTTGCTTCTAAAAATGTGTATCTTTTTTGGACAAGAAACGAGTACTCAAAAACGAATTGTAATTGACGTTGGACACGGTGGAAAAGATTTTGGTGCAATAGGTATAAATGGCATCAAAGAAAAAGATGTTGTAATGAGTATTGCAAATGCCATTTTGAAGCTAAATAATAATTTAGAAAAGCCTCTGGATATTTATTTAACCAGGTATAATGATACACTTATTTCGCTATCGGATAGAACGAAGCTAGCCAAAGCTCTAAAAGCTGAAGTGTTTGTTTCCTTGCATTGTAATCATTCGGATAATCCAAATGCTAGGGGTATTGAAGTTTATGTTTCAAAAAAGCAAGCGGAATATTCTAAAGAATCTGTTTATGTCGGCTATCAAATTGAAAAGACGCTTTGCAAAGAGATAGGATATGAGAGTAGAGGTGTAAAGTTTGCAAATTTTCAGGTGCTTCGAGAAACAGTATATAATTGCGCTTCGGTTCTCTTGGAGCTGGGTTTCTTATCTAATAAAGATGAAGGCGGTTATTTGTCAAATTTCGCAAATATAAAATTTATGGCATTGGCCATTTTACTATCCATACAACAGCAATAGCATTATGAAAGATATTTTTTTAGAGTTAACCAAAAGTTTAAAAGCTATAGTAATACAATTTATTTCAGAAGTGATTTTGTTATATAAATCTTTCAGAAATTAGATTATTTCTGCATATCGCCAGCACTTTTATCAAAAGTAACTAAACTAAAAATTATCGCAAATTGATATTTATTATTTAAGTATTTGCTTAAAGAAGTAATTAATTATATATTTGTGCGTCTAAAGTAAATAATATGAAACTTGAAATAACCTGTACAAGAGCAGAAGCCAACCATAAACAGTTATTAAACTGTATGTCAACATTGGCAAGTATGGACATAAACTTTAAAAAAATGTCTAAACTATTATCCATTGCTGGAAATGAGGTACGCTTAAAAATTCTCTACCTTATAGAAGAAGAAGGCGAAATGTGTCCTTGTGATTTAGCAGACATTCTAAAAATGAGTGTCCCTGCTATATCTCAACATATTCGTAAAATTAAAGATGCCGGAATTATTACATCACGACGCGACGGCCAAACGCTTTACTACTCATTAAATAGTGATGAAACGATGCTATTTGAAAGTATTTTTAAATCCATAGAATTAATTAAAAAAATCGCATAATTTTTAAAAAATGAAAACAGAAAACACATCAAAAAATGCAGCATATACAGGTCTGTTTGCTGCTATTGCGGCATCATCGTGTTGCATACCACCAGTTATTGCATTAATAGCAGGTGTAGGAGGAAGTGCATCAGCATTAT
Source organism: Dokdonia pacifica (assembly GCF_900188275.1). Taxonomy (GTDB): domain Bacteria; phylum Bacteroidota; class Bacteroidia; order Flavobacteriales; family Flavobacteriaceae; genus Dokdonia; species Dokdonia pacifica. The sequence continues at coordinate 449,862 of NZ_FZNY01000001.1, read as the reverse complement.
CATGGATGGAACCCTTTAGGCCTTATTTAATAGGTTTGGCTGTAATAGCTATTGGGTATGCCTGGTATACTTACTTAAAGCCCAAAAAAGCCGATGACTGTTGCGAAGTTGATGCAAAACCAAAATGGTATCAAACCAAAGGCTTTTTAATTGGCATAACATTATTTGCTGTAGTTTCAATTGCATTTCCTTATTATTCTTCAATTTTTTACCCAGACAATAAAAAGGAAGTAGTTGTTGTAAGCCAATCTGATATTCAAACAGTTAACTTCGATGTTAAGGGAATGACCTGTACGTCTTGTGAGGAACATGTTAAACATGCCGTTAATGAATTAGAAGGTATTGTTAATGTAGCTGCTTCTTATGAGAATGCTAATGCCGAAGTGGAATTTGACAATACAAAAACATCTAAAGAAGATATAGAAAAAGCTATAAATTCAACGGGTTATAAAGTTATTAATAAATAAAAATAAATCTTATGAAAAAATTATTAGTTATATCAGGATTATTCCTTTTATTATTTTCATTTAATGCACAAGCACAATCGTGTTGTTTGCCGAAAAATGACAAAAAGGTAGAGAAAGCCAATATCAATATGCAAGAAACTAAAACAGTTACTTTAAAAGTTACAGGCATGACTTGTATGTCTTGTTCAAACCATGTAATGAAGGCTTTAGAAAAAGTAGAGGGAGTTATAGAACCGTTGGTCGAGTATAAAGAGGATAGAGCGGTTGTGACTTTCAATCCAAAGTTAACTACAGTAGAAGCCATTATTGAAGCCATTAATAAAACACCTTATAAGGCAAGTTTGATGGAGCCAAAAAGCTAGGGAAACTAAAGTCGCAAAAAAAGTTGGGGTATAATACCTCAATTTTTTTCAAACTGTATTTAAGTATTTAATTAAATAATTGTTCTAATGAAACAGTCAAAGAAGGAAGTTTTCAATCCGGACCACTTGGATTGTTGCATAGAGATTGGCGATTGCGAATTGCAAAATCCGCCACAGGAACTGATAGATAAACTAATTGGACAGCCTATTAGTGATTGTAAGAAAATTATTGAAGAGTTTCTTAAACCTAAAGAAAAATTAGTTATAAAATTTAAAAAGAAAATAGGTTTTGAAACCAAAAATGATAATAGATAATGTTAATCTAAATCTAAAAATCATGAAAAAATTAATAATCTTATTCGTAGTCATAACGTTAGTATCAGCTTTCACTGTTGGTTGTACAATTTATGATGACGAACAGATTCAAGAACAAGCTATTGATGAAAATGGAAATGATAACGGGGATGATAACCCAAACTCAACAATTGAATATACAAGCTTAATAGCAGATGAAACAACCTTACCTACTGGGGAGAGTACACTTATTACAGCAACTGCTACAGGAGAAGGACTTGAGTATTATTGGTCTGCCAGCCTTGGTGATATTGTTGGTAGCGGTGAGCAAATAACTTATACAGCTGCCATTTGTTGTTCGGGGAGCAATACTATAACATGCTCTATTAGAGATAGTCTGAATACTTGGAAGCACAAATCAGTGACTATTGAAGTTAGTTTTTAGTGACTATTACAGTTAATTAAATGAAGAAATTAATTTTTATACTTATAAGTTTATTGTTTATGTACCAAAGTGTCAATGCTCAATGTTGTTCCGCAGGAATACCTGTTGGAGGTAGTACAAATATTGGGATACTTGAAAAGAATAATTTTCGATTCACTTCTTATTTTAGTTATAGTGAATCTGCGGGCTATTTATCTGGTAATGATAAGTCTAAATTTAATCTCGTAAAAAGGGCTAGTTATCAATATGCTGGAACTATTTTGTCTTATGGACTATTTAATAAGCTCACAGTAGAAACAGAGTTTGGGTATTATTTAGATAAAACACAAATTTATGATTTTCAATCTGATGTAAACATCAAAAACCAAGGCATTAGCAATGGTATAATTTCGGCAAAGTATAATGTTTTAGCAAATTTAACCAATCCTTTTGAGTGGACTATTTCAACAGGTGTTAAGTTCCCTTTTATTTTAGATTATGCAAGAGAAAACAATGTAGTATTGCCAAGGGATGTTCAAACATCATCACACGCATTGGGAATTATTGGTCAATCTTTTTTATACAAAGGCTATCCCATTAATGGCATTCAATTATTCTTAATTAATAGAATAGAGATTAATTACAAAGATTATAAAGATTATAAATTTGGACCCGCATTGATTTCAGCATTCTTTTTTTCTTATAATTTGGAACAATCCAATTATACGGGAATTGCCCAGATAAGACACGAATTTAGAGGAAAAGATGCGTTTGAAGACAGAAAGCTCGATGCCACAGGAGGTCATTTGGTTTTCCTGTCACCGCAGTTAAATTATTCAATAGAAAAATGGAATTTTTCACTGCTTGTTGATATCCCTGTTTACAGATATTATAATGGCACACAACTGGGAAACACTTTTACGGCATCGTTTTACGTTACAAAAGATTTCGATTTGGCTTCTAACAAAGCCGAATTGCCATTTTTAAACAATAATACTGCTAAAAATTAATTTGAATGAGGCAAATAAACGATGGTTAAGAATTGAAGCTTATGTAGCCAGTCTTTCAATTAAACTTTATCGGTATAGTCATTTAACTTTTAAATAAATTAAAACATTTCGCCAAAATGGAAGTTTGTCACACAAATAAACAATCTCTAATTCTTATTCCGGACATCAGCGGATTCACAAAGTACGTTGCTTCGTGTAATATAGAACATAGCCAAGATAAAATTGCATTGCTGTTGGAATCCTTATTGGAAAACAATTCCCTGAAATTTAAAATTTCTGAAATTGAAGGTGATGCTATATTATTTTACAGTTATGATTTTCCATTTTCCGCAGCGGAAATAATTAGTCAATGTCAATTGATGTTCGACAAATTTCATCAAAGAATAGATGAATTTAAACGATCGAAATGTATGTGTGAGTCTTGCCAAAATCTATATAACCTTTCACTAAAATTTGTGCTTCATTTTGGACAACTTGGCTCTGTAATGGTAAAAGACTATTGTAAACTCTTTGGTAAAGATTTAATAATAGCACATCGGCTTCTTAAAAACAAAATTAGCTCAAATGAGTACATACTTTTCACGGAAAATTTTAGCAATCAATTTCCACTTATAGGCACTCATCTTGATAACCATACGGAATTGGTCAACGACATTTTCAATTTAGAAGACATCGGTGATATTGGTATTACTTATTTCGATTTGAAGGCATTAAGTTTAAAGAACAGACAAGGTACGACTTGTTAAAATGATCAGCATTTTCTTCGTGCGGAAAATGAAATAAACATAATCTAAATTATATACAAAATGAAAACAGCAAAGCAATATTTGGGCAAACAATTAAACACCATGTTATCTGAAATTCAACTTGATGATAATAATTTTATCGTGAATGTCCAAAGGGAATTACTTAAAGGCAATCCACTGCCAAAAACAACATTTTATGCACTTATCGATGCAACTAAAGAGAAAGCTGATTCACTGTTGGAATTATTAGGAGAGCTAAATGAAAATAACCAAATTACAGCCTTTTCTGGTTTGTCGATTACACCTACCAACCACAAGTTTATAGTGCAAGGCAAAACACTTTATACTTGGTGTGCATTAGACGCTATATTGTTTACCGAATGGCTGGATGTTTCGTCCCAAATTATATCTCAAGACCCAATTGACAATTCTATAATTGAGTTGAATATTGAATGCGATCATTTGATATCATCTAATCCATATCCAATATTTCTCTCTTTGATTGAAAAAATGGACTCTTGCAATATCAGAGGTTCCTTTTGCAATCACGTCTTTTTTTTTGCAAGCGAACAAACCGCAAAACAATGGCTTGACAGCAATGTAAATGGCAAGATATTAACCATGGAAGATTTATTTGAATCGAATAAAATTGGCTTAAAATGTTGTTAAAAATAATCACCTATATTTATTAAGCACCACATAAAAACAAATCATTTTTAATATGAAGAATATATTTAAAAAGAAAAACGAGTTATCTCAAAAAACAGAAACTGTTTCATTACAGATAGAAGGAATGACCTGTAGCGGTTGTTCTTCTCATATTGAAAAAGATATGAATAAAACAGAGGGAGTTGTAAGCAGTGCTGTAAATCACGAAACCGGTAAAGGCGAATTTACTTTTGATACCGACAAGTTGAATAAATCTGCAATTGTAGATGCTGTAAATGGCGTCGGTATGTATTCGGTTGTTAATGGTAATGAAAAAGAGGATTGTTGTGATTCAACTTCGGATAGCACGACAAATAAAGCGTCCAACAAAGGAAAAAATCAATTCGATTTAATTGTTATTGGTGGTGGTTCTGCGGCATTTTCCGCAGCCATAAAGGCCGAAAGTTTAGGGCTTACCACGCTTATGGTAAATGGCGGTTTAGATTTTGGCGGAACCTGTGTAAATGTAGGTTGTGTACCTTCTAAAAATTTAATCCGTGCGGCTGAAACGGCTTACCACGCAACACATTCTAATTTTGCAGGAATAAAACCAAAAGGTGCTGACATTGATTTTGCTCAAATAATAAAAGATAAAAAAGCATTGGTTGCAGCCCTGCAACAGCAAAAGTATATGGATGTTGTGAGTGATTTTGAAAACTTAACGATGCTAAAAGGATGGGCAGAATTTGTAAATAACAACACCATTATTGTTGATGGTAAAGACACTTATACTGCAACAAACGTTGTTATAGCAACAGGTGCAACCACGAATATTCCAAATATTGAAGGATTAAATGAAGTTGGGTATTTAACTAATGTGTCCTTATTCGATTTGGAGGAAAAACCCAAAAGCTTGACCATAATGGGCGCAGGTTATATCGGATTGGAAATGGCAATGGCATATAATCGTTTAGGAGTAAAAGTACGTATCATAGAATTTACCGATAGGCCTTTGCGAAGTCAAACCGAAGACATTACTGATGTTTTAGTTGAACAAATGAAAAGTGAAGGGATTGAAATTCTTCCAAATTTTAGAGCTTTTAAATTTGAAAAAGAGGGCAACGATACTATTATTCATTGTAACTGTCCTGATGGTTCTACAACACAAATTGTTGAAAAAGGACATATTGTTGTTGCTACAGGAACCACACCAAATACCTCTAAATTAGGACTTGAAAATATAGACCTAAAACTATCAGAAAGAGGGCATATTGTGGTTAATGAGAAAATGGAAACTAATGTTTCTAATATTTATGGCGCAGGTGATGCTACAAATACACCGCCATTTGTATATACAGCAGCAACCGAAGGCAGCACAGCAGTTAACAATGCATTTTCATTATCAAAACAAAGTGTAGATTATGCATCCTTACCATGGGTAGTATTTACAGACCCACAAATTGCAGGTGCTGGCATGGATGAATATGAAGCCGAGAAAGAAGGTATTCCTTTTGAAGTATCAAAATTAGAGTTGTCTCACGTTCCAAGAGCCTTGGCAGCTCAGGATACCAGAGGTTTCATTAAATTAATTCGCAATACAGTAACAGATAAATTAATTGGAGCTAGAGTAGTAGCACCAGAAGGTGGCGAACTAATTCAACAATTAAGTATGGCTATTAAATATGGCATTACTATAAAAGACTTGGCTGAAAGTTTTTATCCATATTTGACATTAGGCGAAGGGATTAAATTAGCGGCTATTACTTTTGGAAAAGATGTTTCAAAATTGAGTTGTTGTGCGAGCTAGTTGACATAATTAAAATCAAATTTAAGTTCACTTCCTCTTATCCCCAGCCTCTTTATCAAAAGCAATAAGATTAAACAATTCTCGCATTCGGCTACGAATACGATTGCCATAACGTTCTTCTAATTCTTCGGCATTAAGGTTGGTGGTAGCGTGAGTTTTTACTTTATGTTTGGTGGATAGATATAATTCGTATCGAGATAGAAGCACTTCACCCATCACATTCAAATCTTTGCCATAGAAACGTCCAACAGGCTCAATACCTAAATCATCAAAACAGAAAAATTTAGTATTACCATATTCCTCAATGGTCTTAAAACCAAGATGGTTAAAACTAAAGGTTACGTTCCTACAAGGAATCATTTCATAAGGTCTTTGCATTGGCACAATATATCTCAGCAATTTCATTAAGCTGGTTTTACCACAACCAACTGGTCCGGAAAGCAGGATTCCTTTATCCATATCTATACCAAAGCTTTTGCAATTATCTTTATCCTTAATGAAGTAAGAGCAGAGCTTCAGAAGTATATCTCTATCTTCGTCATAAATCTTGAACTTTTCACCAAAAAGTAGTTTTCCTTTAGCATTCAAATAGATTAATATTTTTGGAAAATCGTACAATATACTTTTACCATCAAATTTTCCTAGCGAATACTCCACGCCACCTTCGGTAATTTTAGAGGGGTTGTCCATAATCTTTGTTTTTAGTGGTTCGCAAGTTGTCCTTGATTTGGGACGCTTGTTTTTTGTTTGATTCGTTTTTTTCGTCGAATAATTCTGTTCTGTCCATCCAATTTGTGGCTAGAGCTCGCCAATCGCGAATTGCTTGCCCATCGCTTGTTTGCCAGTTCCGAGTTTCATAGTGCTCAAAGAACTTTTTCCCCTCATCTGCATCAAAACCATTTTCTTCAAAAAAATCAATAACCGCCTGCCTGCCTTTTGGCTGTTTTATATAGTTTTCTTGTTTGGTATTGTTTGTATTAGATACCAGTACTTGTCCATTTATGGGATGGTGCTGTCCCACAACTGGTTCACGTATGGGATAGTACTGTTCCGCAAGCTGTTCTAATGTGGGATTGTACCGTCCCATATCTGGTTCGTTACTTGTACCAATAATGGACATCTTGATTTTACTGCCTTTATAGGGATTGTTAGATGGGAAATAGGCTAAATAAAGCCACGAATCCAAATCCGTAACGCAGCGGTGGTATGTGGATTTTGAGCCTATTTTAGCACAGCGCATCAAATCTCTACGATTCACATAAAACTCATCTGCAAAGCGACTACTGTTCCATTCTTGGAACAGCGCCATATACAGACTGATATGGGTAGGATTTAGGCGGTCATCAAAATAGAACTTTTCAAAAGCCGCATTAAGTAGCTTTATATAGTTCATTATTTAGGATTTTGAACCGTGCTGTACACGGTTTGAAGTCATTATATTTTGTATTTCCTCGGCATCGTAGTAGATAATACCACCAACTTTAGTGTAAGGCAAAGTGCCATTGATACGAAGATTTTGTAAAGTACCTGGACTTACCTGAAGCAAATCCATAACCTCAGAAGATTTGAGGTATCTCTTGAGTTTTCCAGTAGCTTGTTTGGATAATAATTTTTTGAGGTCATCGAGTAATTCCATTTTGAATTCCTGAAGGTCGTCTGTTGTAATAATACTTGTCGGCATAATAGAACGGTTTTTAAAGTAAGAGACTATCGCATCGTTGTCAATTAATTTGATAGCCTCTGACCTGATTTGACTTTCGTTCTACAAATTTGAATAGCTTTAATGGATTTTATTCCCCAGTATAACCGTACTACGGTCAAAATTTAACATTTTGAAATTTCAATTGTTTTAGTAGTGTTTGAAGGTGTTTCCGTAACTAACAGACCTTGAAATTGTATCAAAATTTATGGAAAACAGGTGTGTAATATGATTACCGTAGGTCAACCGTAGTACGGTCTTATTTTAACAAATAAAGGAAGAAACAAACCAATAACTATTCCTCACTTTTGTCCATTTCCGAAAGAAGGGAAGTAGTTAGCTGGTCAAGAAACAATGTCCGGCTATTTTTCCTGTTCTTTATGTCCTGATAGGTTTTATAGATTTCCTTCGGGGTAAAGTCGAATACCTCTTGCAAAATTTTAGATAATTTAATAATGCTTAGACCTTTTTGTTTTGCAATTCCATTCGCGGATAATGCATAGAGAAGTTCTACCCAATCCGTATTGGTGAATGGCCAAGGAATTTTTTCTGTAGGTTTTATATTCACGTTATTGCCGTTCAATCTGTTTTTAATAGAATGTTTCTTTTGGTCCATATAGTTGATAAGAGAAATATACGCCTTGAATTTTCCCAAAAGCATATCTCGTGGTGTACAAAAATCCGGGTCTTGGAAATAGAATTTGGAAGTAGTAATATGGTAAGTATTAAGATGGGCTCTGGTATAGTAGGCTCTATCGAAGTGAGTTGCCCCAGATTTTACGTACTGGCCGAAGTCAATATTATAAAGGAAAAATCGATTTAATTTGTTAATCTTCTTTTTTACAAATTTTAACTGGGCAGCTCTGTCCGCTTTAGGAAATTGAATTTCAAAAGAATGAATCTCTGAGAAGTATATAAGTTTAACTAACGGTATTTGCTTGATTTTTTTGAAGAAGAATACTTCTTTATCAACACTGTCAAAATCATTGGCCAAAATTTCTCTTTTAAAAACACTAAGCAAATTTCTACTTAACTCGATGGAACGATAGGATTGTTCCAAAATCGGTAGATTTTCGAGCCTTATCTCGTCTAAAGCTACGAGAAGATTTTTGCCTAACATTTCTAAATCCATTTGCAGCCATAAATACAGTTATACCCAACAATATTGTGGGCAGTCTTGGTTTCGGTTGGTTAGTTGTTGTTAGAATTCTTTAGTTAGCAAATGCGTAGAACAGGTACTTTAAAAAGTAGGTGTTTTTATGACAAGGGGCAGCTAAAGAACTAATGAAATGTAATAACATAATTTTGAAAGAAGGACATTTTATTCCGTAGATATCTACGGAATAAACCGTATATTCCTACGGTAATTGTGGTCAAGCTAGGAATAATGCTACTTCGTTTTTTTTCGATAGAGACTAATGAATTGCCTTCTGTTTCTTACACCAGTTTTTTTGTAGATGTTAGAGGCGTGTTTGGATACGGTGCTTTCTGCAATGAATAAATCCTTGGCGATTTGTTTATAACTAAGGTTACTGAGAATTGACAAGGTAATCTCTATTTCTCTTCTGGTTAGATTTTCATAAATAATTTTTGTGTCGGCTGAGTGAATTGCCTGTTCTTTGCTCATTGCAAATACCTCGTACATTTTGGTTTTATTTTCTAAAAAGTAAAGGTGTCTATCTATCTCAATAATTGTAATGGCGTAGAAAGATGCATTCATAACTGTAAAGGTTAACCATTGATAATCTCCAATAAGTGTTAATACAGGTAATAGCGCTATACTTGCCACGCTAATCATCGATAGTTTGTTTCGACGTAAGATGTACTCATTTGGATTGCTTGGATTGGAAATTCTCTCATAAAACATCCCTAAGAACAAAAAGGCGATAATTGAGGCGGGGATAGTAAAAAGCAGTCTTGAAGACTTCAAGGAAGATGTGTAGAAGTATGGAATTAAAAAGAGGATGATAAAACTTACCGAGACTAAAATTGCTAAATTTCGGATAGAAGAATTATACTTTAAAACCACAATATCATATTCCTTGTACAAATAGTAAACGATATAAACACAGAGCGCTATGGCAACACCATAGGTTATGACATACTGAAGAATAAAAGGTCCTGGAAAATTTTCAATAGGTAAGAACCCACCTGTTATATTGTATGTTATAAACAGGATGCCCAGATAAAAAAATCTTTTATATCCGCTAGAATCCTTTCGAGTAGAATAGTAAAGTGTAAACAATACAATGACAGTATCTAATAAAAGATAGAAAAAAGTTGTCCAATGTATCGAGGTTCCAAACATAGTGCATACCGAACCTTATATGGATTCAAATCGATTGTTCTGATTATTTTTTTTCACATTAACCCAATTAAAAATTGTTCCGTTCATAGCGATATACACTCCTGGTTCTAGAATCTGAAGCGCAGAAAGAGCAAAGCCCAAATTGAAAGGAGCATCGGTATTCTTTTTTGTTCCCAAAATAAATGCGCCAGTGAGTACAATAGTTTTATTGAGGGCAAGCCTGCCTAAAAACTGAGCCGTTTCAACCATTGTAATAGTACCGTGAGTCAATAATATTTTGTCTGAGTCATTAGATTTTATTTTTTCGGCTATTAGTTCTCTGTCATCATCATTAATAAACCGACTATCTTTGTTCAGAATTTTTTCAATAGTATATTTTAATGCAACTCGGGCGTTGGAAAGTATATCGTCAATTGCAACTGTAGTCGTTTGTTTTTGATTAAGGTTTTCATAATCAAGACCTTCAATCGTACCGCCTGTTGAAATAATATGAGTTCTCATAACTTAATAGTTTTTTTGCTAATTTTTTTGTTTTTGAGTTGTTGATTTATGAATCATCAAATGCTTATTATGATTTTTTTGAAATTTATATTTCACGTTAAGGTATCTTTCAATTTCATTGAGGGTAAAACAAATCCTATTGAAATTAAAATAACCGACCCAGCAATAATAAAGGGATAATAAAAACCAGCAGCAACTAACCATGTTCCTATAATTGGACCCAAAATCTGGCCAATGCTATTGGTAGAACTTTGTATGGAAATATTTCTACCAGTATTCTCTTGGGATATTAATGAGACCGCTGAAAGTAGGTTTGGTGTTACCATCGCACCACCCGCTGCGAAGACAACAATTAATCCGTACACTAAAAACTCGTTTTTGAAAAAAGGAAAGGCAATCAATGAAATTCCTGAAATGAGTAATCCTAAAATGATTTGCTTTTTAGCAGATAAAACCTTTTCCCCATAACTGGCAAAGACAGGCTGTAAAATTGCCATTACTGATCCACAAATCATGAAGCCGATACCGACTTGGTTACTATTAAATGCCAACTCGTCTTTACCATAAATGGAAAACACAGTTTCAAATAGTGTGACGACAAACTGCATCACAAAAGAAATCATTAAAATAATGATGAAGTATTTACTAAATGAAAACCGTAAGCTTCGTTTCTCTGTATTAAACTTAATTACTTTTGCTGTATTTTTTAACCATTTTGATATAATTAGTAAAACTATGAATCCTAACAGCGAAGCAAAAAGGAATGGTACTGAAAATCGGTCTAGATGCAGTAGTCCAAGGGAATATTCTAAATGTATATCTGTTTGAGATAATAAACCTCCTATGACGGGACCAAAGATAACACCAGTGCTTATGGCAACTCCGGACCATGCCATAACTTTAGTTCTTCGTTTTTCGGATGTAATATCACTTAAATATGCATTGCTAACTGGGATAACAGAAGAAGTAAATATTCCTCCAAAAATACGTGCAGTATATAGCATGGTCAAGGATGTAGCAAGACCTGTTAGTAATTGCATGATTACAAATCCAATCAAACCAATAATAATTATGGGTTTACGACCATATTTGTCCGATAGCTTTCCCCATACCACTACGAATAGTAGTTGGAAAAAAGGATAGATACTCGTGAGCAGACCAATGTGAAAATTAATAAGGTCGGTGTCGAGATTGTCTTTTAGTGCTAATCTTTCGGTATAGTAGGGAAGGGTTGGCAACAAAATACCATAGCCCAACATTACTACAAATAAACTCAACAAGATTAAAGATATCCTGTTGAGTTTTTCTCTCTTATTCATTATTTTTTGCCGATTTTTCGCTTTAATAATTGCGCATTAATTGCCACTATAATCGTACTCAAACTCATAAATACCGCACCTACTGCAGGTCCTAAAACAAAGCCTGAAGAATATAGTACACCAGCTGCTAAAGGGATGGCTACAACATTATAACCTGTAGCCCATATTAAATTCTGAATCATTTTATTGTAGGTAGCCTTTCCAAATAAAATTAAGTTGGCAATGTCCTGAGGATTGCTGTTTACCAGAATAATATCAGCCGTTTCAGCAGCTACATCAGTACCAGAACCAACAGCAATACCAACATCAGCTCTAGCTAGTGCAGGTGCATCATTAACTCCATCACCTGTCATAGCAACAAACTCTCCTTTTATTTGAAGTTCTTCAACTATTTCTACCTTTTGATGCGGTAACACTTCAGCGTAATAACCATCTAAACCAAGTTTTTCGCTAACAGCTTTGGCTGTTTTTTCGTTATCCCCAGTTGCCATCAAAACTTTAATATTATTCTTTTTAAATATTTTGATAGCTTCAGCAGATTCTGGTCTTATTTCATCAGCAAGCGCAATACAACCTGCCAATTCACCATCAATTAAAACAAATACCACAGTTTCCGCAGCATCACTATAGGCATCTTTTGGGATATCTATTTTTTCATCCCTTAAATAACCAGGACTTACTACCTTAACTTGCTTACCTTCTACAATGGCTTCTACACCTTTGCCTGTAATAGCATTAAAATTTTCTGGATTTGGAATTGCAACCTTATTTTCCTTAACTTTTTTGATAATCCCAACAGCTATTGGGTGTTCAGAACTTTGTTCCAATGCACTTGAAAGTCTTAAAATTTCTTCTGATGAATAAGACGGATGTACAGATTCTATTCTGGTAACACCAAAATCACCTTTGGTTAATGTTCCTGTTTTATCAAAAAGCAAAGCTGAAATTTTTCTGGATTCTTCAAACGCAGTTCTATTTCGGATAAGCAATCCATTTTGAGCAGATACTGCCGTAGAAATCGCAACCACCAATGGAATAGCAAGACCAAGTGCATGCGGACAGGCAATAACCATAACGGTAACCATTCTTTCTAAAGCATAGACAAACGGAAAGCCTAAAATCAACCATACTGCTAATGTTCCAAAACCAATAGCCAAAGCGATATAGGTTAACCATTTTGCAGCCCTGTCTGAAAGGTTTTGCATTTTGGATTTGGTTTTTTGTGCTTCCTCTACCATCTTGATGACTTTGTTGAGGTAGCTATCTTTTCCAGTATGTTCAACCTTTACTTTTAAGGTACTATTGCCATTTACCGAACCACCAATAACCTTATCGTTTTCATCTTTTTTTACAGGTTTAGATTCACCTGTGAGCATAGATTCATTTAGGTAACTGGAACCGTCTACTATTATTCCGTCAGCTGGAACTTTTTCACCTGGTTTTACCAAAATCACATCATCCTTCAGTAAATCTTCGAGAGGGATGTCTTCTATGGTGTCGCCTTTTACCCTATGCGCTTCTGCAGGCATCATACTCACCAACAACTGTAAGGCTTTTGACGCACCTAACACACTTTTCATTTCTATCCAATGGCCAAGCAACATTATGGCTATAAGTGTTGATAGTTCCCAGAAAAAGTCTTCACCTCTTAAACCAAAAACGGTAGCAGTACTATAAAAATAAGCTACAGAAATTGCCATAGAAATCAAGGTCATCATTCCTGGTGCACCTTTTTTGACTTCAGACCAAAACCCTTTTAAAAATGGCCAACCACCATAAAAATATACAACAGTGGAAAGTGCAAAAAGGATATATGGATTTCCTGGAAGTAAAAATTCATAACCAAAAAATTTCTGAATCATTGGCGAGAAAAACAATATGGGAATGGTAAGCACAAGTGTTACCCAAAACCGTTTTCTAAAGTCTGCAATCATCATTTTATGATGGTCGTGACCCATTTGACCGTGTCCCGGATTATGACCTGAATGGTCTCCATCTCCATGATTCATTTTAGAGTGGTCTTCTTTTTTGTGTTTCTTCTTTGAATGGTCCATTTTAGAATGGTCCATTTCTTCGTGATTGTGATGTTCGTGATTTTCCATTATTGTCTTGTTTAAGTGTTATCGTAATTTTTTTCTCATAGCTTCCGAAATGTTTTCGGCATAGACGCCATAGGCATCTACCAAAAGTCCTTTAATCCCATTTTTTGATGAAATAGCATAAAGCACACTATTATCATCGGTACTGCTCATGCCTTCAAAGCGATAGGTTTTATCCACTTCAAAATCTTCCGGGTGTATTTCAATTTTTAGTGAAGCACACTCCAAACATTCAGGTTTTAGGTTAAAATCGTATGTATAACCATTTGCCTGCAAATCGTTAATTGCTTCTGAAAGTGTGTCGTAGTTGTTCATTTTCGTTCTATTTATAAGTCATTGTAAAATAACTATTATCTTCCTCTGTAAATTTCTGAAAGGTCAGTAAGCCTTTACCATTTATTTTTTCATTGACAGTATAGTTGAGTTGCTTAATGCGAATTCCCCAGGCATAGGCCTTAATATTGATTTTTGAATTAATATTGTTTTCGTTGTCCTCTAATGTTCGGTTGTAAATCTTTATGATGCTTTTTGAACCAAAAAAATTCAATAAGCCCGAGTCAAAAGTCATTTCCAATTCTATATCTTCAAGGTTATTCAAATCATAGAGCTCTTTAAATTTTTCAGAGGTGGTATTAATTTCAGTCTCCTTTGATTTTGGATTAGAAAACGGAAAAGCCATAACCATTACACTTGCTTCATTAGGCCTACAGCGATATGTTGTTGTATATTTATCTGTAGACTTTTTGTTCTTATCAAACAATTCTGTAACCACCTTAATTTCATAATATTCATTTTTCTTTATTGTTTCACCAGCTTCAAAAGTTTGTTTGTTTAAAAAAGAGCCTTCTTCATCAAAATTTTCTCGAACAACAACTCTACCTGAAATCTGCCCAATAAGCATTTCAGTTTGTCCAGTCATTGTGATGCTGAATAAAGTGATTAGTACTATAAAGCCTTGTTTTCTCATATATGGTGCATTAATTTTTTTACCTCTTTTGCCATAATATCACTTAAATCTATTCCATTTGAAGAGTGTGGTATGGTATTACAAGTTACAATTTTTTCTACTCCGGAATCCAATAAATCTTGATAGGCGTTTCCTGAAAAAACGGCGTGAATGCCTACACAAATAGGCGGTTTCATTCCTGCTTTTTTAAGATGTTGTACGGTTTCAATCATTGTTCGGGCTGTGGAAATAATGTCATCTACTAAAATAGGTGTGGCATTCTTGTACTTATCCACATCGGGAACAGAGACTTCTACATCACGGTCACCGTGACGCACCTTTTGTAATACCGTAAATGGTGCTCCTGCATTTTTGGCGACTTCTGAAACCCATTGTTCACTTTCCGAATCAGGCCCAATAAGTACTGGGTTTTCGATATTTTCTTTAATCCATTCTGAAATCGCGTCGGCAGCGTGAATCACTTTATTTAGAATTTGATACACTTCTCCCAACGAACTAATTCTGTGCAAGTGAGGGTCAACCGTGGTAATGCTATCGGCAAAACCTGAAATCAATTTTCCGAAAAATCCAGAAGTTACACCTTCGCCTTCGTTAAAAACTTTGTCCTGCCGCATATATGCCAAATAGGGTGCTACCAAACAGGTACACATAGCTCCTAATGATTTGGCTGTGTGGCTTAAAAAATATAGTGGCAACAGTTTCTCGTCTGGTTCGTGCAAGGTGCATACCAGTACCACACATTTATCTTTAACATCAGATAATATGCGTGTGTACGATTCCCCATCTGGAAAATTACGCAAAGTGGCTTTGCCCACTTCAGCATCCATTTTTGTAGCCATTAGTTCTGTGAGTTCTTCATTTCCGGGAAGACTGAATAATATTGTTTTCATAGTTTTTTAAATTATAGTTATGATGTCGTTATGATTGTTTTTATATTCCAAGGCATAGTTAAGTTCGCCTTTGGATTCAGCATATATGGTATATAGCAATTGGCCCTCTTCAACCTGTTCTCCCAAATGGATGTTTAAAAGAATCCCTGCGGATATAGATTGGGGTGCTCCCGAAAGCTTGGCGAGTTTTGCAATTTTACGGTTATCAATTCGTTGCAAAACGCCTGACTTTTCAGCTTTAATTTCAATTTTATAAGGTGCTAAAACTGGTTTTGAAAATTGACCTTGCGCCTTACAAATGGCTATGAATTTTTCATATGCTTTTCCAGATTTGAGAATTTTATGTGCGGTTTCCTGTCCCTTTCCATTTTCTACTTTTCCAGAAAGTTCTAATAGTTCAGCGGCTAAAAGCAATGCTCTTTCTGTTAAGTCTTTAGGTGCATCTGCCTCATTTTTCAAAACTTTTAGTATATCGATGGCTTCTAAAGTGGGGCCAATGCCTCTTCCAACGGGCTGTGTGCCATCTGTACTAACTACTTTCACATTCAGCCCAACAGCCTTTCCAACGGTTTCCATATGATTTTTTAGTTTTTCTGCCATTTCGGTACTACGAACCTTCGCGGTTTCTCCCACGGGAATATCAATGACCACGTGTGTGGAACCTGCCGCAGCTTTTTTAGAGAGTACTGAAGCGATGAGTTGCCCTTCGCTATCAATATCCAAGGCTTTTTCTATTTTAATCAGCACATCATCGGCAGGACTTAACTGCGCTGTACCGCCCCAAACAAAACATCCGCCTTCTTTTTCTACTACGGTCTTTATTTCCTCGGAAGAGAGCGTAACATTGGTCAGTACTTCCATTGTATCTGCTGTGCCAGCTGGCGAAGTGATTGCCCGTGAGGATGTTTTTGGCATAGTAAGCCCATACGCGGCAACAATGGCAACTACCAATGGTGTTGTCCTATTGCCAGGCAATCCGCCGATGCAATGTTTGTCGACCACGATATCCTTGTTCCAGTTCAGTTGCTTTCCGGAAGCAATCATTGCTTTCGTTAGGTCGGATATTTCATCAATATCCATTCGGTCGCCAGCACAGGCAGTAATAAATGCCGAAAGGTGGATGTTGGAATAATCGCCTTCCACGATATCGGTTATGATGTTGTTATAGGCCTTATAATCCAGTTTTTTGTTATAGATTTTTGCCCTGACGTGGCTTAAGGATTCAATAGGCTCTAAATGGGAAACATATAATGTATCGTTTGGGGAAACATTGAGTTTTTTCGCGGCAGCATCTGATAGTCCGATTTCATTAGGCAACAGAATATCAGAATTCAGGACATTAAGACTTGCTACGATTGATGTATTTGCATTGGATATTCTTATTCGGGTAAGTGCCTCAAACCCTTCTGAAATACAGACGTGGCAATCTTCGCGCATATACACTACATTTTCGTTTTGGGTATAGATTCCGAGATGTTTATATTTTAATATGTTTGAGTGTGTGTCCATATTTTTTTTGATTGTTGTGATTTATTCTATTACTTCGATGGTGTATAATTGCGGAATTTCTGCATCCCACCCATAAGTTTCCTTGATGCCTTTTTGCAATGCTTCTGCACTCTCTTTTTCACCGTGTACAATGAAAATACGTTCGGGTTTGTTTTTTATATTGTCCATCCAGTCCATAAGCTCTGCGTGGTCTGCGTGTGCCGAAAGCCCTTCAATTTCTGCTACTTGCATTTTAAACGGCACCCATTTTCCATATACTTTTAGTTCTTTTTCACCTTCCAATAATTTTCTGCCACGTGTGCCTTCAGCTTGATAGCCTACAAAAAGTAAGGTGTTATTTGGATTTTGTGCCTGTGTTTCAAGATAGTTTAGCATTCTTCCCCCTGTGAGCATTCCGCTTCCTGCAATCACGATTTTTGGTTTGTTATCTGTTCTTAATTCCATTGTTTCACGATAACTACTAACAACCGTGAAATAAGAACACATCTCATCACATTCATGCTCTTCCAATTTGTGCCAATCCCTAGTACGATGAAACAACTCCAAAACATTGGCTCCCATTGGACTGTCCATAATCATTTGTACTTTGGGTATTTTGTTCTCCTTGAGTAATCTCCAAAAAATGAGCATCATTAGTTGTGCACGCTCTACCGAAAAACTGGGGATAAATAGACTGCCGCCTCGATTTATGGTGTCGTTGACTAATTTTTCAATCTGTGGAATGGCTTCCACTTCATCAGGATGAAACCTTCCTCCGTATGTCGATTCTATGAATAATACATCGGCCTTTTTTGGTTTCAAAGGTGGATACAATAGTAAATCGTTTGTTCTACCTATATCACCTGAAAAAACGAAGCGTTTTCCATGTACGTCCAAATCAATGGACGTAGCTCCTAGAATATGTCCGTTGTATTGAAATCTAGCCCTGATGCCATCAAATAATTGAATCCATTGGGATTGGGGTATTCCTTTAAAATGTGGGATAGTTTTTTCTACATCCTTTAAATCGTAAAGCGGTTCAGCTGGATTGTGTTTGGAATAGCCTTCTTTGTTGGCACGTTCGGCTTCCTGTTCTTGTATTTTAGCACTATCGTTCAATATTATTTTTGCTATATCTAATGTGGGATTGGTACCATAGATGGGACCATTAAAACCTTGTTTTACCAATCTTGGTAGATATCCGGTGTGGTCCATATGGCCGTGTGTAAGCAAAACAGCATCAATATCGACAACATTAACGGGTGGATACTCCCAGTTTTTAAGGCGTAATTCTTTCAGCCCCTGAAAAAGTCCGCAGTCTATCAGTATCTTTCTATCTCCTGTATCTACCAGATATTTTGAGCCGGTTACTGTTCCTGCCGCTCCCAAAAAGTGGATGTTAATTTTATTGCTTTTCATAATTATGTTAATTATTAATTCCGCCGCAGCAGGACGATGTATTCCCTTTGTTTTGGCTCAGTTTATATAATTTTGTTATCTCATTATATAGATTTCGTGAATCCTCTTTAATATAAAGTGCTACCTTCTTAATAGAGTTAGTTTCTAACTCAACCATATCCAATAGAATTTCTATGGCCTCGTCAAGCAATTTCGGGTCCTCTTCGAGAGCTTCGTAAAACGGCTCAAAATCTAATTGATTCTGTTGTTGTGAATCTTCTTTTTTCATTTGATTTTTTATTTAGAATTATTGATTGTTGCATTGTTTTTATTGATGTACTGAACATAATTTTTCTGAATCTTCTAAAATCTTTTTGTGTCTTTTATTATCAATTCCTATTTTTTCCAAGAGCTTCGGGCTTTCGTGAAGCTCTTTGCAGAGTACGATGCCTTCATCTAATAATTTTGTTTTTTCAGCTTTGGTAAGTGTTGTTAAAGCGGTTAAGGGATGTAGCCCAGATTTATCTATTCTGTCTTTAAGACCATTTCCTCTTGGATAATCCCAACTGCTCATAAGCATACCAACACATTTCCCGTACTGAATGGCATCGGTTGTGAAACGCGTATTGGTGTACACACCTCCTTTATGAAGTTTAGCCTCGTGACCTTTTTGGTGTTCCCATTGCTTTTCTACGTCCAAAAACCGTGAATGGATATATAATGGGATTTTTACATTACAAAACCTACCTTGGTCGCTATGGTATTTGCATTCAATCATATAGTGTTTGTTTTCTTTTTCGGCGATTACATCAACTTCGTGCTGTACACAATTACCTTGAACAATAACTCCCACGTTTGTACTAAAGCCTTCCATCTCTAAAATCTTACCGACAAATTTTTCAAAAGGAAATCCTGATGGACCTAATTCCATTATCGCCTTTTTTAGCTTGTATTTTGAAGCACTTACACGAGATTTACTCTTAAGCATTTTAAATGCCATCTCATAGATTTTTTTTGTGGTAATTCCATTATAAAGTGTGCCTTCAATATTTTCTACTATTTGATCAATTATTACTCTATCAGCGCCTGCTCTTTGCAACGAACTTATCAATTTTTCGATTTGAAAAGGGACTTCCTCTCCACTTGCTTTTATAATATTTATATCATTCATTAAGGTGTATTTTTTTGATATTTGCCAAAGCAAAAACGATTAGTAAAAAGCTTAAAAATATTTCGAGCATAACAACAAATCTCGCTACTTCGGAAACTGGGGTAATATCGCCATATCCAACAGTTGAAAAGGTAATTACACTGAAGTAAAAGAAATGGTACAGATTAAATATGTATGAATTTGAATGAACAGCAATTCCTTCAAATGTCGTATGATCGAATTGGTAAAGACAGGTGTAATCCGTTGCAAATGAAAAAATACTAATAAATACTATCGCCCCGAAAACCCATAGTAACTCCTTTACTGAATGGCAAATATCTATCAGTTTTGAAAGTTGTTTTAGTGTGGTCACTGTAATTACTATAGTTTTTATAAATGCTGCCGTTGCAATAATTATGTGAAATGCAAAAGAACTATGATCGATTAGTGACATTAATAGAACATAAACAAGAGCTATCCCTAAGATTATAAATACAGGTAATGCGGTTCTTCCAAAGAGTAATTTGAAGAATGATTTTTCTCGAATTCTATTTAATCTATCAGACATATTAATATGTTTTTTAAAGATGTATGGTCATTACAGGTAGTGTAGAATGATTGGTGACCCCTTCTGCAATACTTTTAGAAAAAAGGCTTAGAAAACCCGTTTTCCCATGAGTGCACATTGCAATCAAATCGGCACTATTATGCTTTAAATACGTGTTTATTCCAGTTTCGACTTCCATTTCATTATATACATTCATTGTAAAGCTTTTTAATTCGGGAAAGTGCTCCACAAAACCCTTGATTGGATTTAATCCCATTGCAATGCTATTAGAGTCGGATTCAGTATTTATGCGTAAAAAATGGATTTTGGCATCGCATTTTTCGGCTATAGATAGAACCTCTTGAAATGGATGTGTGACATCCTCTTCAAAAGAAGAAACAAATAGAATATCCTTAAAGGGAAACATAACGTTCTCTTCTTTGACAACGATAATGGGCGCATTGGCTTTTCGAACTATCTTTTCAACATTGCTTCCTGTTATTTCCCTAATAACACCTTTAGTTCCACTGCTGCCAGTAATGATCAAATCGTGATGAAAATGACCAGAATGTTCTAAAATATCTTTCTGTCCAGAATCAAACTGAAGAAAGGTTCTACACTTAAGTCCTTGGCGTTCTGCTATTCTTTCCAGTTCGTGTAACTTGGATTTGGCAACACCTATTTCCTTTACAGTTTTGGGATACCTTTTTTCCTTTAGTTTATCTAGTTTGACCCAATCAACAGGTGTTGTCATTAAGTGCAAAAAATGTATCTCTGCATCATATAGCTTGGCCATTTTGATGCCAAGATTTGCCGCTTTTGTGCAGTTTTCAGAGAAATCGGTAGGTACGAGTATATTTTCCATTTTTTAAGTTTTTAATTATTTAAACTAATTGACAGATATCTCATTTCCAGAGAGAACTGCTTTATCAAAACAGTCCAAATTGTATATGGTTGTTTCGGCAATATTTGTTAATGCTGTTTCAGTTAAGAAAGCTTGGTGGCTGGTAATCAAAACATTGGGGAATGTCATTAAGCGTGCGATAACATCGTCTTGTAATATATCTTCGGAATGGTCTTCAAAAAACAATCCTTCTTCCTCCTCATACACATCGATGCCGAAATACCCAATCTTACCAGATTTTAATCCTTCAATAACCGCCTTGGTGTCCACAAGACCACCTCGGCTTGTGTTAATGAGCATAACTCCTTCTTTCATTAAAGCGATATGTTCTTTATCTATTAAGTGCTGAGTTGATGGTATCAATGGAACGTGCAGGCTAATTATATCTGCTTGCTTGCAGATAGTGGTACAGTTGGTATAAATGACATCATATAAATCTATCAGATTCTTATCTTCAGCAACATCTTGAGCTAATATCTTACAACCCAAACCATGAAGTATTTTTACAAGTACTGCACCTATTTTTCCTGTTCCAATAACACCTACTGTTTTACCATTTAGGTCGAATCCTGTGAGTCCGTTCAGTGAGAAATTTTGTTCTCTAACTCTATTGTGTGCTCTAATTATTTTTCGGTTTAGGGCTAAGATGAGTGCCAGAGTGTGTTCTGCAATAGCGTATGGCGAATAAGCAGGAACACGAGCCACTTTCATATTCATTTCAGCTACTTTTTCTAAATCAACGTGATTGAACCCTGCTGAACGTAGGGCGATATATTTAACACCAATCGCACTTAATTTTTCAACGATATGCGCCGAGGCATCATCACCTGTAAATAGGCTAACGGCTTCAGAGCCTGTTGCGAGAATAGCTGTTTCTTTGGTCAAACGACTTTCCAATAGTTTTAATTGGTGTTTGTCATTATTTGCTTTTACCAGATATGGTTCTTCAAATTTATGTGTGCTGAATACTGTTGTTTTCATTATTTATTTTCCAAATAGTTCTAAAAGTTCTTTCAATTCTTTATTTACTTCATGTTGTTTGACCACTTCTTCAAAAGAAGTAAAGTGTAGTTGATTGTTTAAAACACCAGCCATTACGTTGCTTCTACCTTGTAAAAGGGCATTTACAGCAGCAACGCCGAGCCTAATACCCAACATTCTATCTAAAGCAGAAGGATTTCCACCTCGTTGCACGTGACCAAGCTTCGTTATGCGTAAATCGACATTGGGATTGACTTCCTTTATTTTTGAAGAAACGAGTTCGGCACCTATTTCATCGCCTTCAGAAACTACGATTAGAAAAGCATCTTCACTGTCGTAATTTTTTACTTTATCCAATAGGTACATAAAGTCCGTACCGCTCTCTGGAATTAGTATGGCGTCCGCACCTACCATTAGTCCTGAATGAATGCCGATGTAACCCGAATCCCTTCCCATTACTTCCACAATAAATACCCGATTGTGAGATTCGGCAGTGTCCTTTATTTTATCAATATTCTCAATGGCTGTGTTTACAGCCGAATCAAAACCAAGGGTGTAATCCGTACCTGAAATATCATTATCTATAGTACCAGGAATGCCTATGAACGGAATGTTGCATATCTCTGAAAAAGCGAGTAGTCCTTTAAATGTGCCATCACCACCAATGGCAATCAACGCATCTATTTTGTTTGCGTTTAGAGTTTCCAAGGCTTTTTTTCGACCTTCCAATTCCAGAAAACGCCTGCTTCGTGCCGTCTTTAGCATAGTGCCTCCTTTTTGAGTCAGTTTTTGTAATTCGTGTGATTTTAATTGAACCAAGTCACCGTCTATCAATCCTTCATATCCTTTTCGATAACCACTTACTTTTATACCATTTACTTCCGCAGATTTTGCAATAGCGTATAATGCAGCGTTCATTCCCGGACTATCACCTCCAGAGGTAAATACACCTATATGTTTTATTTTATTAGTGCTCATTTGATGTTGTTTTTTGTAATTTTTTATCTGAAACAGAAAAATCTTGAATTGTGTTCCAAACAAATTCTGCTTCTTTCAGAAAGAACTGATGGTCTCCTTCAGCTGAAGTAATTATTTGTGCGTTTGTAAATTCCCTAGATAATTTCAAGGCATTTTCTAAAGGTGCAGTAGTGTCTTTTTCTCCGTGAATAAAATGCACATCTTTATCCTTAATTTTCTTTGCTATAGCATATAAATTTGTTTTTAAAATGACTTCTGTAAGCGAATAATAATAGCTCTGCCAATGATGTTTTTTTGCATCTTCATAAACATCATCCGTGAGGTTGTCTGGTTTAAATGCACGCGACATAAAAATGGGATGAATCATACAGATGTATTTAGAGAATTTGCTTGTTGATATCCTATCCACAAAGGAATGTGAGGACATAACTTTCTTAAATTCATCTGCATCCTTGTAAACAGGTATTCCAATAAAAACACCTGCTTTGAACCAATGAGGATGCTTCTGCAATAGAGCCATTGAAATTATAGCTCCCATAGAATGACCGGCAACAATGGTTTTTCCATCATTGAATCCTTCTTTGTTTAGTACCAATTCTAAGGCTTGCAATTGTATTGAAAGCGAATAATCATTTTGTGGTTTTGGCGAATCACCAAAACCCAAAAGGTCTATTAATAGCAAAGTGTGTGTGTTTGAAATGCTTTCTAAATTGCGCTTCCAATAATTCAATGACCCTGTTAAACCGTGCAATAAAACGAGTTTGTTTTTTCCAGAACCTACTATTTCATAATTTAAGAGTGTTTGGTTGATATCGTAGGCTGGTTGCTTCACAATCTTGTAATGCTGATAGCTAGCAATAGCGACAACAGGAAAAATAAACAATATGGATATGAGTAGTAATGTCATGTTTTTAAACTAGATTTAGTATTTCTTTTATCACTAACCAAGACTGGGGCTTTGCCATACAACCTATTAAAAACCATACAAGCTGTAAGGTCACCCGTTACGTTTACAGCAGTCCTGAACATTCCCAACAATCTTTCTACACCAATGATAATGATGATGCCTTCGGCTGGAATACCGACACTTCCCAAAACAGAAGCGAGTATCACCACACCACCTCCGGGAATGGCAGGTGTGCCGATTGAAGCAGCAACGATAGTTACAATGACCACAATAATATTGAGCAAACTCATTTCCAGTCCATAGGCTTGGGCTATAAAAAGGGTTGTTATCGTTTGATAGAGTGCAGTACCATCCATATTGACGGTTGCGCCAATGGGAATGATAAAATTGCTAATGGTCTTGTCCACCTTTAGTTTTTCTTCGGCTGTTTGAAGAGAAAGTGGCATCACAGCGGCAGAGCTTGTGGTTGAAAAAGCCAATAGCTGAACATCCCTTATTTTTTTCAGGAAATGCATAGGGTTTGATTTTCCAAGAAGCACAATTAGCCCTAAATAGAAAATCACTAAGAATAACAGACCGAGCAAGACGACACCCACATAGTAGGTGAGGCCAGATAGAGAACTCAAACCAACGCTAGAGGTGAGCTGCGCCATAAGTCCGAAAACAGCAATAGGCACTAGAAGCATTGACCATTTTACTACTGTCATACAGACTTCCTGAATGGCACTTAGAAGCAGCTTCACTGGGCGCAGTAAGGCATTTTCAAGTGATAGCACAGCTACACCAATAATGATTGTGAAAATTACAATGCTTAACATTTCACCACTTACCATAGATGCCAACGGGTTTTCGGGAAGTAAGTTTGAGATGGCATCAGGAATCGTTTCAATTCCGAAGGAAAGCTCTGGATTTTCCGTTGGAACAGCTGTAATTTCATTATGTTCAGCTAGAGCCTGTTGATGTAAAAAGCGACCAGGTCTAAAAAGTTGAGATAGTATGACACCCAAACTTACCGAAACTATCGTAGTACCTAGAAAATATAACAAAACCCCACCACCTAATTTTTTTAGATTGTCCTTATCATTACTTGCTATTCCAGTAATGATGGAAGCCACAATCAACGGAATCATAATCATTTGAACCAGTTTCAGAAATAGTACACCAGGCAATGCCAGCCAATTCCCCGCGATATCTGCTGTTTCTTTAGAAATCCATCCATTTTGTGGGCTCAATAGCAGACCAAATCCAACACCTAAAAACAAGGCAATGATTACCTTAAGCCATAGACGACTTTCTACCAATCTTATGAGGTAGTGGTTAAGTGATTTTAATGATTTTATCTCTGTGTCAAACATTCTGTTGATTATGCTATATTAATTTTATTATCCAGATACACTTCCTGAACGGATTGTAATACTCTCACGCCTTCGCTAAAGGGTTTTTGAAATGCTTTTCTTCCCATTATCAGCCCAGAACCACCAGCCCTTTTATTGATAACGGCAGTTGTTACAGCTTCGGACAAATCTGATTTGCCTTTGGAACCACCACCAGAATTTATCAGCCCTATTTTACCCATATAACAATTGGCCACCTGTAATCTGCAAAGGTCAATGGGATGGTCTGTAGTCAACGCTTCATACATATCATCGTCATATTTTCCGAATCCTATTTCTTTAAATCCGAAATTATTGGTCGGTAATTTTTGTTTAATGATGTCTGCTTGAATAGTTACGCCTAAATGATTTGCTTGTCCGGTTATATCGGCCGCTGCGTGATAATCTTCATTTTCTATTTTGAAAGCTTCATTTCGTGTATAGCACCATAGAATAGTAGCCATCCCCAGATTGTGGGCTTCTTCAAAAGCTTCAGCTATTTCTTTTAGCTGTCTGTTACTTTCCGCTGAACCAAAATAAATGGTAGCTCCTACGGCAATTGCTCCCATATCCCAGGCATTTTTTACCTTACCAAATAATGTTTGGTCATATTTATTGGGATAGGTTAGCAGCTCATTGTGATTAATCTTTACTATAAAAGGGATTTTATGGGCATATTTTCGAGCATTTAATCCTAAAACACCAAAGGTGGATGCCACTCCATTACAACCAGCTTCCATAGCAAGTTTTATGATGTTCTCTGGGTCAAAATAATCTGGGTTTTTATAGAATGAAAATGCTGCACTATGCTCAATACCTTGGTCCACAGGAAGGATACTTAAATAACCAGTTCCTGCCAGATTTCCGTGGTTGTATAATTGGTTAAGGCTTCTAAGTACCTGTGGATTTCTGTTACTATTAGTAAAAACCTTATCAAGACTTTTATCACTTGGTGTCTGCAATTCATCTTTTGTTATTTTTTCACAAATATGATTCAAATAGAAATCAGCTTTGTCACCAAGGTTTTGTATTATGTTTTCATATTTACTCATAATTCTATTTTTTATAGCTTCCTTATATTAATTTTTCATTTTTCACATAGAAGTATTTTACAATATCCTTCCATAGTTCAGTCACCTTAACATCGTTGAAACCAGCTTTTATTAAATTCTGTTTGGTTTTACGGTTAATGTTAGCACCCATAATATTTAGTGGTATGAAATTGAACCAATCCATTAGTTTGCCTAACACTTTACCATTACTTCTAACGTGTTCCAACATAATAAGCTGGCCATTTGGCTTTAGCACTCTTTTAATCTCTATTAAACCTTTTACAGGATCTGGAACAGAACAGAATACGCAACTTGTAATCACGGTATCGAAGGTGTTATCTTCAAAGTCCATATTTTGCACATCCATTTCAAGGAAATTGATTTTGAGTGGACTATCCTGATACTTTGCTTTGGCTTCTTCAAGCATTTTTTTACTAAAATCAATTGCAGTTATGTCAATATTTTTGGGGTAAAATGGAATGTTTTTACCCGTTCCAACACCAACCTCTAAGGTTTTACCAGTTGCTTGTGGCACTATCTCTTTTCGCCATTTTGCAAAGCCACTTGTTCCCATTGGTCTTTCTAATGAGTCAAAATATTTGGCTATTCTGTTGTAACGATTTTTTATTTCTCTATTGTTGGACATTCGTAATTCTTTATGCAATAGATAAGCTTTGATTTGTTTTCAAGATGGATTTAGCCCCATCTGTTTCAATTCCTGTAAGTGCCCTAATAGCATCGATAGTTTCAGGGATAACAATGGCCTGGTTATCGACCACGTATGCATAAAAAAGTTCGTCTCCCTGTACTTTAAGCATATCTTCCCAAAGAGCTACTTCGTACATATCGCCCCACGGTCTTCCCATATCCAAGAACATTTCTTTAATGGTATTGTTTGAAACTAGGCCTTGGTCATATTGAATTAGTTTAATACGGCTAGATGTTTTAAGGGCGTTAAGCACTTCTTCTTTTGTGGCTTGTCTTTTTAATTTTACGTTCCAATAGTGCATATGGCTCAATGTTTCAGGTACTTTTACTGCGGAAGTCACGACATCTAAATCAGAATCAACAGTTTGGGCATCGGGTCCTTGATGACTGGGAATATCTCTTTCGGGAACCATTGTGTTCATAATACCGCCCAAATGGCTTTCCCAAGGGTCGGTTGCTCTTCTTAAAAGAGTTCCCCTTGCATAATCTAATAAATCAGCTCTTTTTAAAGCGGTCAAGGTTCTTAAAATAGACGTGGTATTACAGGAAACGACTCTTGTAGCATCCAAGTTTATAGCTGATTTATAATTATTTTCAGCACTAAAGGAATGTCCTGTGGTTTCGTGCTTTTCGCCTCCTTGAACAATATATTTGATGTCTTTTTCTTTGTAGATTTGTACATTTTTAGCGGCTATTTTTTTTGGCGTACAGTCCACTACCAAATCAGCTTTTTTCAAAAGTTCCTGCATACTTCCTTTTACTGAAATTCCTTCGGACTTCATTTTATTAGCTGCTTCTGCTGTGGCTGCGTAGATATCATACTCTTTTCTAACGGCATTTTGTATGCGCCAATCGCTTATGATATCGCAAACACCTGTTAGTTCCATATCATCCTGTAGTGCAATTGCATCAGCAACCCTTTTACCAATGACACCATATCCTATTACTGCTATTTTTTTCATTGTTTTACTATTTTATTTGTTATTATTTTTCTTGAACTTTTAATTAAAATGATTGAACCGATTATTCCTGCAATAAGAGAGGAAAACAGAATGCCGATTTTTGCCGTA
The DNA here is from genome assembly GCF_900188275.1 of Dokdonia pacifica. GTDB lineage: Bacteria > Bacteroidota > Bacteroidia > Flavobacteriales > Flavobacteriaceae > Dokdonia > Dokdonia pacifica. Next base: position 421,765 of record NZ_FZNY01000001.1, on the reverse strand, counting down.
TAAATGAATTCTTCATTTACAAAAGCCAATTCATTGATGAACAAAGACATTGTGAATCCGATTCCTGCCAGAAATGCGACACCATATAGTTGATTCCAATTTACTGCATCGGGTAATTTGGCTAGTTTTAAAGCCACAAGTAGCCTTGAAATTGATACAATTCCAATGGACTTTCCTAAAACTAATCCTGCGCCAATACCTAAACTAATGGGATTGAGTAAAACCTGACCAACTTCACCGTGCAAGTGAATCCCAGCATTTGCCAATGCAAAAAGAGGCAGCACTAAAAAGCTTACAATAGGATTTAATGCTTTTTCTAACTTTTGAAGAGGTGTTTCTGCTTGGGAACTTGTTGACTTGATTTCTTCCAGTATTTCGAGTTGCTCACTAGAAATGAGTGCTCCTTTTACTGGTTTTATTTTCGTAAAACGTGAATGAAGCGTACTTAAACGTTTTAGAAAGGTATCTTCCTTGATTTTTACACGTCCTGGAATTGCAATAGCCGTTAGTATACCCGCAATAGTAGGATGGACTCCAGAGAAAAAGAATGCGAGCCAAACACCGCCTATCCCTATGATAGCATAAAACCAAGTTTTTCTGACGCCTGCATAATTGCCAATAATTAATAATCCAAAGAAAAGAAGTGCGTGGAATAAATCCATTGTTGAAATGCCCGATGTATAAAAGAGCGCTATCACCAAGACACCTCCCAAATCATCAACGATTGCAAGCGTTACCAAAAATACGCGCAGAGCTACTGGTAAACGCTTTCCAAAAAGTGCCAATACACCTAAAGAAAATGCAATATCTGTTGCCATAGGAATGCCCCAGCCTTGAGAAGCTTCACCTGTGGTATTAAATAGAAAATAAATGAGGGCAGGAAAAATCATGCCACCTACGGCAGCCCCAATAGGAAGTACAGCATTTTGAAGAGTTGAAAGCTTTCCGCCCAATATTTCTCTTTTTAATTCTAGTCCTACTTGAAGGAAGAACAATGCCATCAGCCCATCGTTAATCCAAAGTAACAGCGGTTCAGTAATTTCAAAACGGCCTATGGTAAATGAGATGTTGGTTTTCATTAAACCGCGGTATATTTCTTGCCAAGGTGAATTGGCCCATACCATTGCAATGATGACCGCAATGAGAAGTACAATACCTGTGTTGTTCAAGCCTTTTGAGGTAGCATTGAATACACTATGAATTCCACTATATGTTTTAGTTTTCAACATTATCGGGTTATATTTTCAACTTCTTCTTTATTATCTATTTTAAGTTTTGTTTGTTGACTAACGGTTTGTGGCTTAAAATTTCTAATAATCAGGCGGTTGCTCTTTTCATAAGTGAAATAGCTTACCGCCCAATTAAAACCAACCATCAATCTATTTCTAAATCCGCTTATGGATAATAAGTGTACAATTGACCATAAGAGCCAAGCGAAATAACCTGCAAATTTGAATTTACCCAAATCAGCGACTGCCTTACGCTTTCCTACAGTAGCCAATGAACCTTTATCTTTATAGTGAAAAGGTTCTATGTGTTTGTTTTTCATAAGCTTCAACAAGGATTCACCAAGATATTTGCCTTGTTGAATCGCTGTTTGAGCCACCTGTGGATGCCCTTTTGGTGTGTTTTCTGTAATCATAGCCGCTATGTCGCCTATGGCAAAAATATTTTCAGAACCTTCTACTTTTAAATAGGAATCGGTTTTAATCCGATTGCCTTTTACCACGTGTTTTTCATCTAAACCTTTTGGAAATTGACCTTTTACGCCAGCTGTCCAGATTAGGTTCATTGCTAAAATTTTCTTTCCACTTTTGGTGCTAACCTGCGAGCCATCATAGTCACTTACCGACTCATTGAATAGTATTTTTACATTCAAGTCTTTTAAATACTTTAAAGTTTTTGATGATGCTTTATCTGACATTGTGCTTAATAACTCGTCATTAGCTTCTATTAAGTAAATGTTCATAATGGAAGACGGGTATTCTGGATAATCCTTCGGTAGAATGTATTTGCAAAATTCAGCCAAAGCTCCTGCCATTTCTACGCCAGCGGGACCACCTCCAACGATAACGAAATTTGTTAGGGCATCCCGTACATCATCATCGCAGGTAATGGCTGCTTGTTCCAGGTTTTGCAACATCATATGACGAATGTTTAGGGAATCGCGAATATCCTTCATTCCCAAACTGTTCTGGGCTACGGAATCCATTCCGAAAAAATTGGTGGTCGTACCAGTTGCAAGTACCAGATAGTCGTAGTGAATTTTTCCTTTGGAAGTTATTAGTGTATTTGATGAGGGTTGAATTTTCTCTACTTCGGCTAAACGGAATACTACATTTTTATAACCTTTAAATTGTTTTCTAAATGGAAACACAATGCTGTCAGGCTCCAAAGCACTTGTTGCCACTTGATAGAATAAAGGTTGAAATTGATGGAAGTTATTTTTATCGAACAACACAACTTGTACTTCTTTGTGTTTCAATTTTTCTATCAATGCCAGACCAGCAAATCCACCACCAATGATAACTACGCGAGGTAGGTCAGAATCTGGAAGGCAGATATCATTCGTTACCTTGCAGCTAGATTCTTTTGAATTATTATTTAAGTGTTTGACATTCATGTTTATTTTTTATCATTGGTATTAGCAATAGTTTACTTTGCGTCCTTGTCTTTTACAATCATTACTGAACATTTGGCGTGTGCTGCCAAATACTGGGAAACAGAGCCTAATAGGAAGCGTGAAAATGCTCCCTGCCCTTGCGAGCCCACTACAATCAAATCTGCATCAAACGATTCTGCTTTTTCAAGAATAGCACTTTTAGGTAACCCGCTAACTACGCTAGTAGTTATGATGAGTTCTTCGTTTTTGCTCTTTAGAACATTACTAGCTTCCGAAACAATTTTGTTGCCTATTTTTTGGGCACCACTTAAGAACTCTTCAAAGTAATTGTTCAAGCTTCCACCCGTGGCCATTATTTCTGGTGTTGACATCGCTGGATGCTCATAAACGTTTATAATACTAATTTCACTATCATTTGGTAGTGGCATTTTTGCGAGTTTCTTGACAGCCTCTTTACTAAAGTCTGAACCATCTATTGCTAACACTATTTTCATCATTTGAATGTTTTATCATTTATGTGTATTATGCTTTATTCTTACTTACAAAATCTTGAGCATCTTCTTTAGAAGCGAAATAAAAAACACTTCCGTTGCTTTTGTCCTGAACAATGACTGCCGAAGCTTTATCTACCTTTGTTTTATTAAGTGGATTATTTCCGAAGCGGACATCATCTATATTTTTCTGAAGTTTTTCAACACAGCCTTGACAGCACCCGTAGTAAGTTGTGCCATCTACATCTATTGGTATTTGTTTTACCCCCATAAATCTGTCATTGACCATACATACTTTATCGTTTGGCACAATTTCATAAGTTGCTTGAGAAGCAACAGTTGAACTCGGTTGAATGGGCTCTGTTTCTGTGACTAAAAGTGTTGCTGTTTCAGCTTTTTCTTTTTTCTTGTTGGAACACGAAAGCAGTATGATTGAAGCCAAAACCAAAAATAGAATACTGATTAATAGCTTATAGATTCTTTTGCTTGGGTTTTCTACTATAACTGCTATAGGTTTTTGGTTCTGTTGTTTAAGATGTCTTCGTTTCATTTTTAAATTATTATTGATTATGAATTTTATCTGAACTTATGAGCTTTCTCCAATACAAATGCTCATATAATCCCGACCAGTACATTCCAAAAGTGAATGCGAACAGTAATTCTTCTACGGGAATACCCACGACAAGGATATGGGTTAGGTTGTCGAGATTCCAGTACAGCTCCACATATTGCGGATAGAACGGCAGTATACTTCCGAAATAAATGAAGTATAATACCGTGAACAAGATGCCTCCAACCCAAATCTTTCCTTTTAAATCTGGGCGACAATAAAGTGTTGCCAATCCGCCAATGAATAAGGCTATAATGCCACAATAAATATGGTTGAGCGATGTAAACAGCGCCAATATGAGAAACACTATTGCTGGTATAAAGAGAATATAAATGTGCAATCGATGTCTTTGGTGACCACGCTCGCTATGCGGAATTTCAACGAGGCTGCGTTTAAAAATAAGGTTGTAAAGTACCGTGCCAATGCCGCCAATAGCAAAAGAAAAAATAAGGCTTTCTATGTCGAATCCTGTTTTTTCTGCCAAATCGAATAGCGAAGGTGGAAACCAATATTCTGGCACAAATAAGGGTTCTGTTAAACCAAAAGGCATCGTAATGAGGCTCATTTTGAGCATTTCCTTTCTATGCCCTTTCTTTAACAAATAGATTGCCGCCCAAAGCGTGAGAATTATAAGTGACCATATAAACCAGACGTATTGCATAACTTTATGATTTTCTCGTTTCTAAATAATTAACAGCTTCCTTAACCGATAGTGGATAAGTAGCGTTACCTGTCCGAACATAAAAGGTGGTATTTTCGGTATCGCTAACGTACACAGGTTTTTCAGAAGGTTCAATATCAACTAAACACACATCTTTTTCATTTAAACTATAGAAGGAAATGTGATTACTGAAACAAGCTTCGTGGCCTAATTGTGTAGAAATGATTCTGAAAACCTCGCGCTCATAACCGTCCCTGTTTTTGTGCTTCAGGGTTTTGAAATCGTTTTCTAATCCTAAAACATTTCCGTCATCATCTACACCAATAATTAATTTTCCGCCCTTGGCATTCATAAAACCTGTAATGGTTTTAGCAATGACCAGTTTCAGTTCCTTATTGGTTGTTTTACGGTAATAGTCATAGCGTATGGAAGACTTGAATTCTACCATCTCATTTTCACCAGCTTGTATCAATGCATCAATATCGCGAACAAGTAATCGTTGTTGTGTGCCGATGAGCTTATTCTTTTGTTTAATAGTTATAAAAAACAGACCTGAGATTATACCCAGAAAACTTCCTAAAAGCATAAGTAAACCACCCATTCCCCCCATATCAAAAGTGAAAGATTCTAAAAATCGCGTTTTTAAAACGTCTTGAAACAAGGAAAATGAAAATGCTGTGTTACTATACTCAAACCAATAGAGGACCATTGTGAAAGGGTGCACCAAGAAATAGAAAATACCTGCCCAAATAAGTATCTGTATAATTATTGTTTTAATATGTTGCGTGGTATAGGTCACTTACTTTTATTTTATATAATTGTGTTCTAGGTTTAATAAGTCTTCACGGTCACCAAACTGCTTATTGAAAATTTGGCTAAACGAATAAACCAATGCCAATTGAAAACGATGCTCATTCTTTCCAAATAGGTTTTGCGTAAAACCTTCATTTTCAGTGTAACGATACTGAAATCCAATATCAAAATTCTGACCCATTCGATAAAACCCGTTTGTTATAAATATTAATTGGTCTGAATTAGTAGAGAGGTTGCCCAAAGATTTATACCCACCACCAATAGAAATTTGATAATGCGGGCGTTCTAGTTTTTGTTTCAAAAATCTAAAGGTGCCAAAAAGAGATGTTGACTGCGTTCTTGTGTAGTCGAAATAGTCATTAAGCTCCGTTATTTCGTCCCATCCAAAGTTTTGAATAGCTTGAAATTTAAAATCCACAAAATCTATTGGGTCTGGCTTTAAATTTAGTATCGTACTAAAGAGTAAGTTTTTGACCGAAGAATCAAAATCATTAGAATAGCCTGGTCTATCAGTGAAATAATTGTTGTAACTCAACCCAATTTGTTGCACGATATTTCTATTCCACCTTTGACTTTCTGGTACTCTGTATACCAACGATAACCCCATAGAGTTTAACCTAAAATCGTCAGGCTCTAAACTATCGTAGAAGTTTTCACCGTGTATTGAAACAAAAAAGCGTTGTTTGAATATATGTGTATAATCCAACACATTGGCATATTGGTCACGTTCTGTATTTACTCCATCAGAGAAAGGATTAAGCGCATAGACAAACTGTTGTGCATCATCGTCACGTAGGGTTGGAAATTCATTTAAATTGGTCTGTGCAAGTGTACGTCCTACTTTAATAACATTGGTTTGGTCTTCCAATTTCATAAAAATATTATTGTAAAAGACCTCGCCCAAATTTGAATTGGCATCAGGAAATTGAAGTCCCAAAACAAATTGTGCTCTCCAGTTGTTATAAAGCTTTTGACTAAGCCCCATTAACAATTGGGTATCAGAGAAATCTGTAACTGCATTGGACTCTTCGGAATTAAAGTTTAAATTCCCTGAGAAAACCCCTTTGGCTCCGATTTCAAATTCTGGGGTAATCTGTGCGTTTGCAAGCCCAGAAATCAGGATGGCTATATATATGATTTTTTTCATTTTAACTGTTATTTAAATTATTCGTCAAGAGCGATTTTAGGAAGTTTATCATCTCCAAACATCATTTTGTTCATATTACCCATTTTTTGATTATCCATTTCTTTCATATCTCCCATACCTGCATTTGGATTGTACATTGGGTTTCCTGAATGTTTTGAAATAATCAACTCATCGGCAGGTAAATCTTCATAAACCAAAGCCAGTAAGTTCCCCCCTGGGTATAGACCATTGTTGGTTACTTTACGAGTGTCGTGGTCGTGGAATGTCCAAACACCTCTATTATTACCTTCTATTATGATATCGAAGGTTTTTCCTGGTGTAAGCGGCACCGTATTTCTTTTCCAAGGATGCTCAAGAGGGACTCCATCATCAGCTACCATCCAAAAGTCGTGTCCGTGTAGATGCAGATGATGTGTTTCTGCACCAGCGTTGATTAATCTTACCCGAATATTTTCGCCTGACTTTATAAACAAGTATGGTGTTGAAGGGTATGATTTTCCATTTACTGTAAACCAGTTGGCTTGCGGTAGCTCTGCATTAGACCTTCTGTTGGTAACATAAGGTGGCTGATACCCATTCTCCATACTCGCGAGAAACTGTTCTTTGTTATCAAAAACACCCCACTGTTCACTAGTAAACCGACCTTGCTTCATTAAATAACTCCGTTGCTTCATTCTTTCTAACATTCCGTTCATTTCTTCACGGATGTAATTGGTATCGTGTGAAGAATAGACCAAGGTGTATTCTCTTTCATATGGAAACTTTTCTTTTATAGGGTCTTTTGGGTTTTCTACTATTAAACTACCAAACATACCTGCTTGCATATGCATTAGCGTTCCCCAATGGCAATGATAAAAATGTGTCCCCTCGGGTTCTGCTACAAACTCATAGATAAATTCATTTTTAGGCATTACAGGTAACTGACTCACATATGGCACACCGTCCATACGCCACGGGACAAAAATACCGTGCCAGTGAATGGTGTGATTTAGGTCTGTTTTATTGATAAATTTTACGCGTACTTTATCACCAGAGTTTACTCTAATTTCCGGACCGGGAATCATATCGTTGAAAGCAAGAGTGTGGTACTTAAAACCAGGTGCTGGCTCGTGTGTATGAAGGTCTATATAAAGTTCAAACTCTTTCCACTCTCCATCCATTGTGTATGGTAAAGGTTGTGCGAATCTTGTTTGATTGGCTGTTTTAGCTTCTTTTGCCAATAGATTGCCAGGGAAAAACAACATTCCTGCTGTTGAAACTGCCCCTGTTGCTAGAAAATCTCTTCTGTCCATAATTTATTTATTTTTAATTTGAGCGTTATAAAAAGCCGCAATACAGGCACCTATTAGCCATCCCAAAATAAATGTTTGTACTATTCCTAATCCTGCTTCCCATAAGGGTACATCCATTCTAATAATACTTGTGGTATCCAAGCCATGTATTAGGCTGTTAAAAAATTTAATTGTTCCTTCTTGCCCGGCTGTCATCATTACTATCATACAGCCCAAATAAATCAGGGCTCCTGTGAGACCAAAAGCAAAACCAAGTTTTTTTACGTTTAATTGATACATAATCTTATGTTTTAAATTAGTTGTTAGATTTTAGAACCTTTTTAGATTCTTCATATTCTTCCTTGGATATTTCGCCTTTAGCAAATCGCTTTTTCAAAATATCCAGTGGGTTTTCTTTCTTTGTTTTTTGATATGGTATATCTGTTGGGATAAAAAATATCCAAGCAATGAATGCTATCCATATAATCCACCATATTAGGTGCATGCCTCCAAAATGTCCTTCGTAAAAATGCATAATCTTTAATTTTTTAGTTGTTATTGTTTTATTTCTGTAATTGTATATCCGTTAAGTTTGCTGAGCTGTTTTTGCAATTCATCAATTGAAAGGTTTTCTTTCATCGTGATGAGTGTAGCCCCTTTTGGTGCCAGAAAAATTTCTGCTTTTTCTATGTTGGGATGTGCTTCTAAGTTTTTCTTGACCGTCGCAACACATCCGCCACATCTAATACCGTTTATTTGAAATTTTTGCTTCATTGTTTTAAGTATTTAGTGATGTTGATGCCCTTTGTGTTCTTTTTTTGTCTCAGCCGAAGATGTCCCTTCACCATGTTTACGATTATGCTGTTTTTCTGAATGGTTATGCTTACCATGACCATGTGAGCCGTGTGGCATAAATAGGTGGATGGCGAACATAAATAGTATGAAGATGAAAAGGGACGAGCCTCCACCTATGCCAAAAGATGGCGCTAAAAAGATGAACAGTAGTGGCAGGCCACAGCCGATGACCATCCATAACCAGTGATTTTTTTTCATTATTTTAGTTTTAAGAGATTAGACATTAATGATGCTTAGTATGATCTTTTTTGTCTGGGTTGTCCATATTCATAAATCCTTTACTATCCATCATTTTCATACAGGATTGCATACAATCTTCGCTCATCAAGCCTTTTTTGTGCATCATTTGCACCATAGTACCCATCATTTTGCCGTCTTTCATCATTCCTTGCATCATATGCTTCATCATCGTACTATCTTTCATCATCATCTGCATTCCCTGACCTTTCATCATAGTACCCATCATTTTTTTGTTGCCTTGCATCATTTGCATGGCGTGATTGTTACCTTGCATGGTTGCCATAAATTCTATCATGAAATCGTGGTTTTCTGAAATGGTTTTTATGATTTCACTCCGTGTTTCAGAATTTTCTAATAATGCCTGTACATCTGTTTCTTGTTTACAACTGTTTAAGCTTAAAAGCCCAATTGCAGATAAAATAATTAGTAGTGTTTTCATAATTTATTTTTTGAGTTAAACATTTATTTTAATTTTTATAAACCCATTCTCAACAATCTAAATGTCTATAGTTGAGGGAATGGATTATCAGCTATTAATTGACAGATTTTAAAAAGGTTATAATCTTTTTGAATTTCTTATATGTTATGTGCATTTTCATTATTGTTAGATTTTTTTTATACGCCACTTCTTATTATTACCTTTAACTGCTACCAAATTTTCCGAAATCAATTTTGATGTGATGGCAGGGGGATTTTTATCTTTCTTATCTTTAGGCGAGACGTGAATGGCCAATTGCGTTAAATGGTCAATGGTATTACCATTCTCATCTATAACAATCTCAAAATAATGGTAGTTTACCACGTCCTTTTTGAAAATATCATTGTAGCCAATGGTTTCTTTTTCAACTTTTAGCACCAAGGCTTTGTCATATTCAAAGTTGTTAGCATTGAGGAATTGAGGTGCAATAACAGTTTCCCCTTCTTTATTTATATATCCATAATAGAGCACCCCATCCTTATGATGGGCAATCAAGCATCTATCGTCTTTAAAGATTGGGTAATTGGCATTGTCTATTTTGGTTAGCACCAAATCATTTCGAAAATCAACGATTAATTTTCCTTCTTGGTCAATAAAACCCCATTCGTTCCCTTTTTTAATGGCGGCGACGCCATTGCTAAAAGGCGAGATGTAGTCTAAATTTTCAAAGGTTTGTGCAATTCCTATAAAGGGAATTAATACTAATGTGATAAGTAGTTTTTTCATTTTGTTTAATTTAATTTGATGAAATTAACCATTGCCTTAAGCTTTTGTCTGCATAACTTTCGTTGATATCTATATAATTTCATCATAGAAATTCCGTTTCCAATTTCCTGTGTTTTTGTAATCGGTCATACTCATTCCCACCACTTCCTTAAACTGTCTGGATAAATGATTTACACTGCTATAATCCAGTAAATAGCCGATATCAGAAAAGGAGTGTTGCTTAAGTTGGATGAGTTCTTTAACCTTCTCTATCTTCAATTTGATAAAATACTTTTCCAGAGTGGTCTGTTCGTTGGCTGAAAACAATTTGCTCAAGGTCTTGTAATCCTTATGAAGTCTTGATGCTAATAGTTCAGATGTTTTTACCTTAATATGTAATGGTAACTCTTGCAATTGTTCTATTAGTATGACTTTCATTCTTTCTACGAGCATTTCTTCTTCTTTTTGTACAATTTCAAAATCATTGGCGTGAAGCACAGTTGTAACAGCTTCGACAATTTCATTGCTGGTTTTTTTTGGTGCTTCTACCAATAACCTTCCTAATTCCAATGAAAGCACAGTTACTCCCAATTCCTGTAGTTCTTGCTTAATAACTTTTAAGCAGCGGCTACAGACCATATTCTTAATCCAAAATTCTTTGGGTTCTTTCATAATAATTGATGTATTGCTGTTAGGCACTTAACAAAAGTAATTTTAAACGTTGAACCAAAATATGATATTTATCATATTGCATTAAAATTAAATTAGGTAAGTCTCGTGTAGAATCTGTATGTCCTTGGATAATAAGGGCGGCCTATATTGTTTAAAAGGAACTATATTTTTTTCAAGCCCTTCAAATAAATTTACATAAACGTAAAAAAAAGTATTAAGGAAAATTACGGTTTCGGCCTCAAGTTTTGTATTAGCCTTTTTAATGGTGTCATTTCCAGTTTTTACAAAAGATTCATTACTACAACGGTCTTTTTCTTGTAACGTAGTGCACTGCTTTAACGGTGAATCTTTCTTTTGAACCTTCTCTGCGCAGACTTTTGCTTTGCCTATCAGGGACATATCTACTAGTTTATTACAACAAAAATGCATATCTACCGTAAAAGAAGAGGTAGAAAACAGTATTAAAGCTGTTAAAAAGAAGGATACTATTTTAGAAAAAAAAGATTTCACATTATTAAATTAAATTTTTTTGTTCAACAATCAAAAATTTGTTCAATTAAAGAAAGTATTCCTAAAGTTTTTTATGTTAAGTGTTTAGCTATTAAAAAACATAAAACCACTTTACAAAAGTAATTTTAAACGTTGAACAAAAATATGACTTTTGTCATCCAATTAAATTTTTCTCAAAATTCATATCCGACGGCAAAATTAATCCCAAAGGGATGACCGGGACGTAAACCTGCTGGTACGCGAGATACTGCATACTCTGTGTCAAACAGGTTAATTACGTTTGTTGTTAGCGAAAAATTTTCATTGAGAAAATAGTGCGCGGATAAGTCAACAATGAAATTAGAACCCACTTTGAAATTTTCTGGAATCGGTCCTGAACCAGCCCTAGTTCTAAATGCACCAGTATATCGTGAATTTAAGTTTACTTCAAATTTCTTATGCTGTAGCCCTAATGTTGCATTCAACTGGTTTTTTGCAATGTATGGTATTTCATCCCCTTTGGTCACTACGCCATAAATATCTTCGTTACTGTCAAAACTGGTCAGGAATTCGGTGTCCGTAAGGGTATAGGAAATCGATACAGGAAGTTTGAATTTCTTTGAGGTATTATAAAGTAAATTATAATTAAGTAAAAGTTCAATGCCGCTTACGCGAACTTCACCTGCATTAAACTGGTCAAGGCTTCCCGCACCACCTGTAGCAGCCAAATCACTTCCCAGTAGGTTTTGATAATCATTGTAAAATCCGACAAGTTCCCCTAGTAGCCCTTTAATACTAAATCTAGTACCTATTTCGTAGTTAATGCTTTCTTCGGCACCTTGCCCTGGTGTATTGCTTGGTGGGGAAAACCCTTTGTGCACACCACCAAAAACCGAAATGTCGCTATTAAACCTATAGTTTGCGCCTATTCCAGGAATCCAAACGTTTACTTTGTTTTCGCGAACGGATAGATCTTGACCAGTCCTTGAAGCATCGTTGGTGCCATAGTCCATTCGGGTTAGAGTTATGTTTTCATAGCGTAAGCCAGGTGTTAGGGTCAGGTTCTCAACTCTAATGGTGTACAAGAGGTGTGCCGCCAGAGCTTTTGCACCGCTTATACGATTAGCGTCAGTACCTTTTTCGGCCACCGTGGTTCGTATTAATTCTTGGTTTTGAAATGCGTACCTGTCCATCCACTGAAATCTGTCCTCGTCATCTTCGTGGTAGCGTATTCCCGCTTCCAGGGTTTGTATCCAATCAGAACCCCATCGTAATTTGGCAATGGACTGAACACCATTTGACGTATATGTTCTGTTGTTTGCCTTTACGCCCATAACATCGTCTTGAGTATTTTCATTACCCAAAATGGACTGGTATTCTAAGGGGTAATCCATTGGTGATGACAGAATATCACTAATGCTCACCCTTTCGCCTAAATTTACGTCGTCCAATTTGTACCAATTCCGTTTGAACTTATTCAGGTAACCGGTAGTACTTATATTTAACGACGGGGATACCTGTATAAAATGGGTTAGCTGGTATTGTTGATGTTCGGCGTTCATTACATCTTCGGACGAGGCCCTGTATCTTCTATAAGGGTTTTCCTCAAAATCTTCATCCGTCAATCCCAAGTAAGTTTCGTTTGCCTCTTCTTCAGAATATTGGATTTTAAATGTTAACGACTGATATATTTTTGCATCTAAATTTGAGTTGACCCTAAACTTGGCCAAATAATCAGATTTGTCAAACCCTGTATTGCCACCGCCATCAAGTTCTTTAAAACCATTGGAATTATAGTTGAAATAGTCTGTTACAAATCCAAAGTTTTTATAGCTATCACCAATAACTAATTGTGTGTTTCTGGAATCATAATTTCCTACAGCAATTGAAGCCTTTCCAGAAAATTTGTCCGGGATTTGAGAAGACATCATATTAATGGCACCACCTGTAGTATTGGGTCCGTATTGAATTTGACTACTTCCTTTTAATATTTCTATGGCTTCCATTCGAGCTATTGTTGGAAAATAATAAGCGGCTGGGGCACTGTAAGGGGCTGGTGCAATGAGTACGCCGTCTTCCATCAAGTTGATTTTTGCACTACGCTCAGGCGATGTTCCTCTTAAACTTATATTTGGACGTAATCCAAATCCATCTTCTTCATAGATGTTAATTCCTGGAACTGTTTGTAAAACCCTATTGATATTAGTATAAGAGAATTTTTTTAATTCTTCTTTGGAGATATAACTTGCAGAGCCAGTTTTGTTTTTAACTTCAAATCTACTACCGAGTATAGTATTTCCAGAGACAATAACCTCTTTTAACTGTTCCGTTTTTTGTTGGACAGTATCCTTTTTTGGGGGATTAGTTTGCGCCCATATATTTGTAAATTGTAAGATAAATAGTAGGAAAAATAGAGTTCTCATTTGCCATAAATTATTTAGAATGATTTTAAATAAGGGCAAATATAAAATGATATTTTTAAAAACCAAGTATTATTTATAATTATTCTAAATAATATTTTATATCTCTAGATAATAGCTAGACAAATACAATAAATGTGATTTTTATCATATTTCGCTAAAAAGCTGTTTATTAAATTTGTGAATTCAGTTTTTTAATCAAAAATGTATTTCCCATGAAGAAATTAGTGATAATATTCCTAGTCCTTATCGTTGGACAATCAATGGTATCTCAAGAAAAGATAAATGAATTTGCTTTTGAATATGAAGCTGTTACCCGAGGTTTTTATCAGAAAATTAAGGTTAACAAAGAGACACTTGTTTTTAGTGAAGATAGAACTGTAAAAAAGAGCAGTACGGTAAAACTGAACAATAAACAATGGAATAAAATACTAGAATTAGTAGATGAAATTAAACTCAAAAATCTATCTTCTTTAAAAGCTCCGTCTGAAAAACGAAAATTTGATGGCGCTGCTCATTCGAAGTTAAAAGTTCTTTACAAAGATGATTTATATGAGTCACCTAGCTTTGACCACGGCAACCCGCCATTAGAGATTAAAGGCCTTGTAGACTATATTATAGAATTGAGTCAATCAGCCAAATAGGAATTTAAAATTATGTTAAACAAAATTAAAGTGTTAAAATTTTTGTAGCTTTGCACAATCAATGAAGAAGATTTTTCTTAAAATAGCATCTTTTTGCATGGCACTTTTAGTGTTTGTCTCAACATTGTCTTTCACTATTGAGAGTCATTATTGTGGCGATGTTTTAGTGGATTCTTCTGTGTTTGGTTCAGTTGAATCTTGTGGTATGGAAGTTCAGCAGAAACCATCTTCAAAAGAATGTGACCTTATTAACAAAAAAAACTGTTGTAGTGATGAGCAGTTGGTTGTTGATGGGCAAGATAATTTAAAAATTTCTTTCGATAAATTAGATAAGGAACAACAGTTATTGGTTGCTACTTTCATCTATTCATACATAAATCTGTTTACTGAACAACAAACAGAAAACACTTCTTTTAGAGATTATTCTCCTCCTCCCTTGGTCAGGGACGTTCAAGTTTTAGACCAAACCTTCCTTATTTGATTTTTAAGTAATTAGTACTGTAGTCCAACATTAAATTGTTTGGACTAAACTGCTTGTCTTTTGTTTTTTAAAACAAAAATTATAACTACTTAAAAACTCATTTTTATGCTAAATAAAAGCATCAAATTTTTAATAGAAAATAAATTAGTAGCTGTTTTGTTACTAGCTTTATTCGTGGCATGGGGTGTTGTAAATGCACCTTTTGAATGGAATACTGGTTCTTTACCACGTAATCCTGTAGCCGTAGACGCCATACCCGATATAGGTGAAAACCAACAAATTGTATTTACAAAATGGGATGGTCGTTCCCCTCAAGATATTGAGGACCAAATTACCTATCCACTAACCACATCACTTCTGGGAATTCCTGGAGTTAAAACCATACGTAGCTCTTCGATGTTTGGCTTTTCCAGTATCTACATCATTTTTGAAGAAGATATTGAGTTCTACTGGAGCCGAAGTCGTATTCTCGAAAAATTAAATTCATTGCCGGCAGGTTTGCTACCCAGTGGTGTTAATCCTGCACTTGGCCCTGATGCCACAGGTCTAGGACAGATATATTGGTACACCCTAGAAGGCCGTGACGAAAATGGAAATGTTACCGGTGGTTGGGATTTACAAGAATTGCGTAGCATTCAGGATTTCTATGTAAAATATGCGCTGTCATCCGCAAGTGGAGTTTCTGAAGTAGCATCTATTGGTGGCTACGTTTTGGAATATCAAGTAGATGTCAACCCAGAGTTGATGAAACAATATAAAATTGGTTTAAATGAAGTTGTAAAGGCAGTTAAACAAAGTAATCGAGATGTTGGAGCTCAAACATTAGAAATCAATCAAGCAGAATATCTTATTCGTGGTTTAGGATATGTCAAGTCCATTTCCGACTTGGAGAATGCAGTAGTTACATCAGAAGATTTTACTTCAATACGTTTAAAAGACATTGCAAAAGTATCTCACGGTCCTGCAACTAGGAGAGGACTTTTAGATAAAGAAGGTGCCGAAGTTGTAGGAGGAGTAGTTGTGGCGCGATATGGTGCAAACCCTATGGCGGTTATTAATAATGTAAAAGAGAAAATAAGTGAATTAAGTTCGGGACTACCTTCAAAAACGTTAAGTGATGGTAGAACGTCGCAGTTAACCATCGTTCCTTTTTATGATAGAACTGAACTTATCCAAGAAACCTTGGGTACACTTGATGAAGCACTGACGTTAGAGATTTTGATTACCATTTTCGTGATAATAATAATGGTATTCAATTTAAGAGCTTCTGTGCTAATTTCAGGACTGTTACCAGTAGCTGTATTAATGGTTTTTATTTCAATGAAACTATTTAATGTAGATGCAAACATTGTGGCCTTATCAGGTATTGCCATTGCTATTGGTACAATGGTCGATGTAGGTGTTATTCTATCCGAAAATGTGCTGCGGCATATTGATGAAAATGATGAAAACCTACCAATGAATACCGTTGTGTATAATGCAACTGCCGAAGTCTCTGGAGCCATATTGACAGCGGTAATGACCACTATTATAAGTTTTATTCCCGTATTCACGATGATTGGTGCAGAAGGAAAATTATTTAGACCCTTGGCTTTTACCAAAACCTCTGCATTAACGGCTTCTCTAATTGTAGCCTTGTTTTTAATACCACCCTTTGCAGCATATTTGTTTAAAAAGCGAAACATTAAGACTTCCTTTAGTTATATGCTCAATGGAGCAATGATTATTCTAGGTGTTCTTTCCATTATTTTTGGATATCCTCTTGGGTTAATATTAATAGCATTTGGTGTCGTTGGCTTTCTTTCACTAAAAGAGAAAATAACTTCAAAACGTGCCAATACTATTAACATATTTGTATCGGCTTTCGCTATCATATTTTTACTAGCCGAGTATTGGAGACCATTGGGAGTAGATAGAAGTATTCTTTGGAATTTAATATTCGTAGGCTTAATATGCTTCGGACTTTTAGGTGTTTTTACGCTGTTTAGAAGCTATTATGTACGTATTTTAAACTGGGCATTGCGCAATAAATTATTGTTCCTTTCTCTTCCCACAGTAATCATAATTTTTGGTGTGATGATAATGCGTAATACAGGTAAAGAATTTATGCCGTCATTAAATGAAGGTTCTTTCCTTTTAATGCCTACATCAATGCCCCACGCAGGTGTAGAAGAAAATAAAAGGGTATTACAGCAATTGGATATGGCAGTAGCCAGTATTCCAGAAATTGAAACTGTAGTCGGTAAATCTGGACGAACAGAATCGGCATTAGACCCTGCACCGTTATCAATGTATGAAAATGTAATTCAGTATAAGTCGGAATATATTCTAAATGAAAAAAGAGCCAGGCAACGATTTAAAGTAGACAATGATGGGCTTTTTATACTTAAAGATGGAAGCTTGGTTGTCAACCCAAATAGCGAAATCAATGAAGGGGTAGACTATGACATTTCAAAAACCAAAGACCCGTTTTCGGTTCGACACTCACAACTTATACCAGATGATGATGGAGAATATTTTAGAAACTGGCGACCTGAAATTGAATCCCCAGATGATATTTGGAAAGAGATTGTAAAAGCCACCAAACTACCAGGAGTTACTTCAGCGCCAAAACTGCAACCTATTGAAACACGCTTGGTAATGCTACAAACAGGTATGCGAGCACCAATGGGAATTAAGGTAAAAGGCCAAGATTTAAATGAGATTGAAGCATTTGGAGTACAATTAGAAGATATTCTCAAGCAAGCCGATGGTGTTAAGGATGAAGCTGTTTTTGCCGACCGTATTGTAGGGAAACCTTATCTGCTTTTGGATATTGATAGAGAACGGCTTGCGCGTTATGGAATTTCCATAGAACAAGTACAGCAAGTCATTCAGGTATCTGTTGGTGGAATGGTGCTAACTCAAACCGTTGAGGGTAGAGAGCGATATGGTATACGTGTGCGATATCCGAGAGAGCTACGTGCAAATCCAAGTGATTTAAAAGATATTTATGTGCCTGTAGAAAAAGGTAATCCAATTCCATTAAGTGAACTGGTTACTATTCGTTACGAACAGGGTCCACAGATTATTAAAAGTGAGGACACATTTTTGGTAGGCTATGTCCTGTTTGACAAATTAGATGGATATGCTGAAGTAGATGTTGTTGAAAATGCACAAGCGCTCATTCAAGAAAAAATTGATAGCGGCGAATTAATTGTTCCCAAAGGAATTAACTACCTATTTACTGGTACATATGAGAATCAATTGCGCGCTGAAAAAACCCTGTCTGTAGTTGTGCCGTTAGCACTAGCAATAATATTTCTTATTCTCTATTTCCAGTTCCGTTCTGTTGGTACATCATTAATGGTATTTACAGGTATCGCAGTTGCATTTGCCGGTGGATTTTTAATGATTTGGTTCTACGGACAAGACTGGTTTTTGAATTTTAACTTCTTTGGTGAAAACCTTCGAGACCTTTTTCAAATGCATACCATAAACTTGAGTGTTGCTGTATGGGTGGGATTCATTGCCTTATTTGGTATTGCAACAGATGATGGTGTAGTAATGGCAACTTATCTAACGCAAACCTTTGACAAAAACAAACCTAAAGACAGAAAAGGAATAAGGGCATCTGTGGTCGAAGCTGGAGAGAAACGTATTCGACCTTGTTTGATGACAACAGCAACTACCATTCTTGCTTTACTGCCTGTACTCACATCAACAGGCCGCGGTAGTGATATAATGATACCAATGGCCATCCCTTCTTTTGGAGGAATGCTAATTGCCTTAGTAACCTTATTTGTTGTGCCAGTTTTATTTAGCTGGAAACACGAGTTTCAATTAAAAAGAGCTACAAAATGAGATATATAATTTTAATAGGAATAGTTGTTTTCGCTTTCACGAAAACAAATGCACAAGAGTTAGTGTCTTATATTCAGGAAGCTGAAAGGAATAATCCAGAAATTCAGGCTTTTGAATTGCGGTATAACATAGCCGAAGAAAAAGTAAATGAGGTCAATACCTTACCAGATACTCAAGTAAGTGCTGGCTATTTTGTGAGTGAACCCGAAACCCGCACAGGAGCACAACGCGCACGTTTTTCAGTAAAGCAAATGTTGCCTTGGTTTGGAACCATTACAGCTAGAGAAAATTACGCAAGTTCAATGGCAGAAACTCAATATGTAGATATTGCGATTGCCAAGCGAAAACTTGCCCTAGCAGTATCTCAATCTTATTATAAGCTATATGCCATCAGAGCAAAACAACGTGTTTTAGATGAGAATATTGAGCTTTTAGAAACTTATGAACGCCTTGCACTAACCTCGGTAGAAGTTGGTAAGGCATCTGCAGTGGATGTACTGCGCCTTCAAATAAGACAAAATGAACTTGTACAGAAAAAAGATGTACTGGAGCAAGATTACCTTGCTGAACAAGTAGCTTTCAATAATCTATTAAATCGTGATGAAACTATTGCGGTAACCGTTGTTGAGGAGATGTTTATTCCAGAGGAGGATGCATTAATATTAGCCGAAAATCTTCAGTTAAATCCTGAACTGCTGAGGTATGATAAGTTATACGAATCGGTTGAACAATCAGAGTTATTAAATCAGAAAGAAAGTGCACCCAACATAGGTTTTGGTTTGGATTATGTGCCAGTTTCTGAACGTCCTGATTTGAGTTTCAGTGATAACGGAAAAGATATAGTAATGCCAATGGTATCTATTTCAATTCCAATTTTCAATAACAAATATAAGTCTGTAACAAAGCAGAATGAATTAAAACAGTTACAAATACAATCTCAAAAAGCAGATAGGCTAAACAAACTAGAGACGTTACTTGCAGATGCGCAATATAGTAGAGAGACAACAAGAATTAAGTTCAATATTCAATCAGATAATTTGAAGCAAGCCAATGATGCTGAACAAATCCTAATAAAAAATTATGAGACGGGTACTATTGATTTTAATGATGTATTAGACGTTCAGGAGTTACAGTTAAAATTTCAAATCAATCTTATTGAATCTATTAAGGGCTATTATATACAATATGCCTTGATTAATTACTTAACACAATAAAAATGAGAATAATAAATATAATAGCACTATTACTATTTACCTCTTCAATTTTTGCCCAAGTTGGAACAAATGGTGAAGATAGAAAAGAAGAAAGTCGCCAAGTTAAGGAGTATAACCTTACTCTGGAACAAAAGGAAATGACACTTGGTGGTGTAACGGCCAAATCAATGACCATCAACGGCAGTATTCCTGGTCCTACATTAGAATTTACTGAAGGTGACCTTGCCATAATCAATGTGACTAATAAAATGGACGAAGAAACTTCAGTACACTGGCACGGGCTAATTCTTCCAAATTTCTATGATGGTGTTCCTTATTTAAATACACCGCCAATTGAACCCGGAGATACGTTTCAATACAGAATCCCTATTAACCAATCAGGTACCTATTGGTACCATTCCCATACAATGCTTCAAGAACAAAAGGGGGTTTTTGGTTCCATTATCATTCAGCCCAAAGAAAAAACATTGGATTATGATAAAGATTTGATTGTAATGCTGTCTGACTGGACCAATGAAAAACCACTAAATGTATTACGCAACCTCAAAAGAGGTAACGAGTGGTATCAGGTAAAAAAAGGTACAGCAGTACCATTGAGTCGAGTCATTAAAGAAGGTGCATTGGGCGCACAATTTAAATTTTGGCGAGACCGTATGGAAGGTGCGGACATTTCGGATATCTACTATCCAGCATTTTTGACCAATGGTAAAAAAGTAGCGGAATACCCAGAATTTAAGCCAGGTGAAAAGGTCAGACTTCGCTTTATAAATGCTTCAGCATCCACCTATTATTGGATGGATTTTGGTGGAGGCAACCCAATCATAGTTGCGAGTGACGGTATAGATGTGGAACCTGTGCATAAAAGCCGATTTCTTTTTGGAATAGCCGAAACCTATGATGTGATAGTAACTATCCCGGAAGGTACTTTAGAGATTACTGCCACAACGCAAGATGGTTCTGGTAACACCTCTTTACATCTAGGACAAGGAACACTTTTTCCCGCAGTTGTAATAGACAGACCAGACAAAGTGGAAATGATGAAGGTAATGGCAAAAATGGATATGAAGATGGGTGCACCTGCAATGGTGGGCAATCAAAAGAAAAAAACGCCAGAAGTATTAATGCAAAAGTACGGGATGAAGATGGATATGAAGGATGGGCAGATGAAAATGAATATGGGCAATACGATGGAGATGAAAAAGGACTCGATGTCAATGAACCATAACGAAACATCGGACAAAATGAAAGGTCATATGAATCATGATACGTCCAAGATGAAAAAAGACAGTTCCGTTTTCGATTACAGTACTCGTAAAACCTATTTCAACTATGATTTTTTAAAGGCAAAAGAGAATACCACTTTTGAGACAGATGCGCCAGTAAATGAGATACTGCTTAATCTAACCGGAAATATGCAACGATACATTTGGAGTATGAATGGCGTACCATTGTCAGAAACCGATAATATTAAAATTAAAGGCGGTGAGGTTACAAGAATCACCTTAAATAACATAACAATGATGCATCACCCAATGCACCTTCACGGACATTTTTTCAGGGTGATTAATGAAAATGGGGAGCGTTCACCATTAAAGCACACGGTTAACGTGCCACCAATGCAAAAAGTGATTATAGAGTTCTATAATGAAGAAGTTGGTGATTGGATTTTTCATTGTCACGTACTATATCATATGATGGGTGGTATGGCAAGAGTATTTAGTTATGATACACCAAGAGACGAAAGGATGAAAGAATTTCCAGCTCAAAAGCTAGTGGATGAAACAGACCTGTATTACTCGTGGGGAGCTGCGCGGATAGGTTCAAACTTTAATGAACTCTTTTTAACGACGAGCAACATTCGTAACGAATTTGGATTACGTGCCGAATTTGATTATGACCAAAATGCCGAAATAGAAGTAAATTATAACAGGTATTTGAATGATTGGGTACGTGTTTATGTAGGTGTAAATACTGAAACCGAAATCCCAAATTCTTATGATGAATTTAATACCGTAGGATTGGTAGGTTTAAAATATTTCACGCCTTACAGATTTAACGTAGATGTGAGTATTGACCATCAATTGCGCCCAAGAATACGGTTGGATAGAGAGATATTGATTTTTCCAAGAATTTTTCTGGAAGGGGAATATGAATATAGAGCCGACTTTGGTTGGGTCAATGATTTAGAAAATAATAGTTCTTATGAAGGTGAGACCCAATGGTTGGTAGGAGCTTCTTATATCCTTTCAAGAAATTTTTCAATACAAGGAAATTATAATAATGTATATGGTTGGGGTGGTGGCCTTTTAGCCAGATTTTAAAACTATAAATGATAAACTTTAAACAAATAAAAATGAGCAAATTAAAATTAGTATTTGGAGTGGTTGCAATAGCATTTGTAACCTTAACAGTAGTGTCTTGTAAAGATGCTAAAACAGAAAGCAGTACCAATTCTGAAATCGGTACTGAGGAAGACCATTCAAAAATGAACCACGATAATTCCGATGGCCACCACGATGTGGATAAAAAGGAAATGACAATGAGTGGAAATGGTAATTCACAAACTGTATTAAATGACTATTTCATTCTTAAAGATGCCTTGGTAGCAGATGATAATGCTAAAGCCAAAGGGCTTGGTGCAACCCTCGCAACAACTTTGGGAAAACTTGACATTTCAAAATATACTGACACTCAAAAGGCAGATTTAAAAGATATTATTGAGGATGCTGTAGAGCACGCAGAACATATTTCTGAAAGTGACATTGCACACCAGCGTGAGCATTTCAAAGTATTGAGTAAAGATATTACAGATATGGTAGCCATTACTGGTACACAAAATACATTGTACCAACAGTTTTGCCCAATGTATGATGGTGGTAGTGCTTGGTTGAGTATGAGTGAAGATATTAAAAATCCGTACTACGGTAGTAAAATGTTGAAATGCGGAAAAGTTCAAAAGGAAATCAATTAAATGAAGATTGTAAAAATCATAGCAATAATCTTGTTGGTTGCTTTTGTAGGTATACAATTTGTGCCTGTAGACCACAACCAAAGTGAAGGTGTTCCAAAAACCGACTTTATGTTGGTAAATGATGTCCCAAATGATATCAAGAACAAATTGCAAGTCTCTTGCTATGATTGTCACAGTAACAATACAAAATATCCTTGGTACAACAAGGTGCAACCGGTAGCCTGGTTTCTAGAAGAGCATATCAAAGAAGGAAAAGCAGAGTTAAACTTTAATGAGTGGGATTCTCTTTCAAGTAGAAGGAAAGTAAGTAAACTGAGGTCTATGATTAAGCAGATTGAAAGTGGTGAGATGCCTTTAGGTTCCTATACTTTCATTCATAAAGACGCAAAGTTTTCAGAAGAAGAAACCCAGCAGCTAGTTGAGTATATAGAAAATTTAAAAGACAGTTTATAGTTAATATTAAAATATAAAATATAAAAAATGAAAAATATAAAAATGAGTATAGCAACAATGCTATTGTTAGCAGTTTCCTTTACCAATGCACAGGAAAAAGGAAAAATGAAAATGGACCATGGTAAAATGATGAATATGAAATCTGAAGCGATTTTAAGTGATTATTTCAGCTTAAAGGATGCTTTGGTGGCAGATGATTCTAAAAAAGCAGCTGAGGCAGGTTCTAAATTGGCGGTTTCACTAAAGGCATTTGACAAGTCAAATTACACCGCAGGAGAGCAAAAAGAATTGACGGATATTATTGAAGATGCTACAGAGCACGCAGAGCATATTACAAAAAGTGAAATAGGCCATCAGAGAGAACATTTTAAGACATTAAGTAAGGATATTACGGATATGGTAGCTATAACTGGCACTAAGAATACGCTGTATGAACAGTTTTGCCCAATGTACGATAAGGGTAGTGCTTGGTTAAGTACAAAAGAAGAGGTGAGAAACCCATATTATGGAAGTAAAATGCTTAAGTGCGGGAAAGTTCAAAAGACTATTCAATAGATAATCCCTTCCTTATGTCTTTATACATTCTTCTGGTTTATTAGTTAACATAAGATGATAAAATGACAAGGATATCTGAATAGTTAGAAGTCCTGTCGTGGGAAGGAAAAATAGTTGATGGTTAGTGTTAGTTCCTTCCCAGGTCAGGCACAAAATAATTGAAAAAGAAAAGTTGATTTGGTTAATAGCAGCCTGTGCAAGGGAGAGAGAATAATCCCCTATAATATAGTATCTCTCTTCCTTTTTCAGGCAAAACATAAGCTTTTGAAAAAGAGAAGTTTAATTAAATGCACTTGATTTTGAGAGAAGAACCTGTTTTTTGATTGATGGATAGCGTCTAACTCTCATTTTCAGGTGCTGTTTAAAGAGAAAATAATAATGAAGCAAAATTATAATTTAATTTAACTAGAGTAGTGTAATGAAAGATTGCTGCAAGGACGGTTGCTATAACAAAACAGAGAAATCTGTAGTTAGAAAATGGTTCAATTATATAGTATACGCAATACTTATATTAATAATTGGTGGTGCATTGGCACTTCAATTATTTGATTAAGAGTATTAACCAAAGTGAGTATGGAGAACATAACAAAAATATCAAACAACACAGGCTTTTACGAACAGCTTTTTAAAAAAGTATTGTTTACCACTAGCGTAGTGACTATTGTGTCATTGAGTTATCTGTTTTGGATTTATGAGAATTCGGATAGCTCATTCCTACCGTTTTTAATTGTTGGTTTGGCTCTGATTAAAACAGTTTTTATTGTCAGGCTCACTTTTATACAATTAAGTAAAATAATAGGGGAAAGTCATCAGCTTACGCACGTTCTAACATTATTTGGCGTATTAATTGTTTTGATTGTCCTTTCATTTTCGGCAGATTATCTAGCGTTGTACGTATTGAATTCAGAAAGTTTTAAAATTGCTACAGTACTCAATGGTTCCTCTTTTTTGCAATTCTTTGAGTTTATATACTTCAGCTTAATCACTTTTTCATCTGTTGGTTTTGGAGATATAGTACCATTAACTATTTCAGGAAAACTTTTAGTGATGATGGAAGTTTTTTTAAGCTTTTTGGTACTCGTATTTGGTATAGCCAACATAAATAGAATACACGTCAATAAATAAAACTTAATAAAACCAAAATTATGAAAACACTAAAACTTACAGCATTCTTAACGCTATTGTTATTTGCAACTAGTCAAATCTATAGCCAAAACAGAGATTTAGAAACAGAGAAAGAAACTGTTCTTGAAGTAATGAAATCATACAAAGATGCCTTGCAAAACCTTACTACAGAAGGTACATTCGAGTTATTTACAAAAGACTCTAAAGTGTTTGAATCTGGGGGTGTAGAAGGAACTTACAGTCACTATATAGAGCATCATTTGGGTCCAGAATTAGGGCACTTTAAAAGTTTTACATTTTCAGATTATGAAATCGATGTACAAGTAGATGCACCTTATGCATTTACAACAGAAACCTACATCTATACCATCGTTCTAAACCCTGATGATAAGGGCAATTCTAGAACTATAAAGAAAAAAGGAGTGGCAACATCAATTTTAAAGAAGATAGATGGTAAATGGAAAATTATTAAAACACATTCTTCATCAAGAAATATAAAGTAAAATCTAATGAAAAAACATATCCACCTTTCTGTATTACTAATCGTTTTTCTAATCGTCTCTTGCAAACAAGAAACAAAAGATGTCAAAGAGGTAGTTGTTGAGGAAAAAGCTTCAGAAACTTCTACACAACCAAATAAAAAGAAACCTTTAAGCCCACATACATCAACAATGGCAATGATAGGCGATGCTCATATCCATATTGATTATTCATCACCAGGAGTAAGAGATAGAATCATCTTTGGTGGTTTGGTAGGGTATGACCAAGTGTGGCAGGCAGGCGCGCATATGGCTACCTGGATAGAAACCAATAAAGATTTAATCATAAATGGAGAAACGATTCCTAAAGGGAAATATGGCTTTTTTACAATTCCATCAAAAGGCGACTGGACAGTGATGATTAATAAAAACTGGGAGCAACACGGTAAAGATGAATATGACGAAAAAAATGATGTTATTCGATTTAAAGTAACACCTACAATTTCAGAGGAAATCACTGAACATTTAAAGTATGAGGTAACGAAGAAAAATGAAACGGAAGGCACTATATCTCTTGCTTGGGAAAAAGTAAAAATCGAGTTTCCTTTTGTAGTAAAAAATTAAAAAATGGTAAACAGGCATACAGCTTTAAAAATTAGAAAAACCCACAGGTATTTGGGTCTCTTTTTAGGGATTCAATTCCTGTTTTGGACTATTAGTGGCTTGTATTTTAGTTGGACAGATATTGATGAAATACATGGAGACCAATTTAAAAACTTGGAGTATCAACCCAAAACGTTTAATAATTTAATAAGTCCTTCAAAACTAGGAACATCTGCAGGAGTTAATACTATTGAGTTAAGAGATATTGGCAATACACCATATTATTGGGTAAACAATAAACTATTGTATAACGCTATCGATGGAAGTCCAAAAAATAGTATTACAAAGGATGAAGCACTTTATATTGCCAAAAACTATATGAAAAGCGACTTGGTGGTAGAATCTGTTGAGGAAATTACAGAAACTGGAAAACATCACGAGTATCGAGAAAAACTGTTGCCTGCTTATGTTATATCTTATAAAACAGATGACGCTCTAAAGGCATATGTTTCTGTAAAAGATGGAAAATTTCAAACCGTAAGACATCGCAGCTGGCGATGGTTCGATTTTCTTTGGATGACGCATACTATGGACTATGAGGGACGAGATAATTTCAACACCATTGTTTTAAGAGCATTTTCACTTTTAGGTTTGATAACCGTTTTAAGTGGATTCTTGCTTTGGTATACGTCATCACCAACGATTAGAAAAATTAATAAAAAAAATAAAAAATAAATATTATGAATAAAAACATCATTTATATAGGTGTTGCGTTGATTGTTGGCCTGTTGGGCGGCTTTCTAATTTTTGGTGGAGATTCTGCCGATAGTGCAACAAATGAGGTTATGGATAACCACAATCATTCAGAAGAAATTGCTTCCAATCAAATGTGGACCTGCTCTATGCATCCGCAAATTATGCAACCGGAAGCAGGAGATTGCCCCATTTGCGGAATGGATTTAATTCCAGCTGAAACTGGTGCAGATGGTCTTAGTGCAAATGAGATTAAAATGACAGACAATGCGACAGCATTGGCTAACATTCAAACATCCGTGGTAGGACAAGGAGAAATGGAAGATAACTCTTTAAAGTTATCAGGTAAAATAAAGGCCAATGAAGAGTCTAATGCAGTACAAGTCACTTATTTTGGCGGAAGAATTGAAAAACTATACGTTAATTCTACGGGAGAACGTGTAGGTGCTGGACAGCGTCTAGCAACTATTTACTCACCAGAATTAGTTGCTGCACAGCAAGAATTGCTTACGGCTTCATCCCTAAAAGAATCGCAGCCAGAATTATATAAAGCTGTTAGAAACAAACTTAAACTTTGGAAACTTTCAGAAAAGCAAATAAACGCTATTGAATCTGCTGGAAAAGTACAAGAGTACTTTCCCGTATTTGCAACAGTTTCAGGCACGGTAACTCATAAAATGGTAGAAGAAGGTGACTACGTAAAACAAGGACAACCTCTTTATAAAATAGCCAATTTCAATACGGTTTGGGCAGAATTTGATGCCTATGAAAATCAAATTGCTTTGCTAAAAGAAGGTCAATCTATTAAGGTTACTACAAATGCATACCGCAATGAGGTTTTTGATGCAAAGATTTCTTTCATAGACCCATTACTGAATTCAACAACCAGAACTATCGTTGTAAGAGCAGTGCTCAACAATAAAAAAGATAAGTTTAAACCAGGAATGTTTGTTGAAGGTAAAGTTGAAGGGATTCAATCGAGTTCTAAAAGTACGGTTACGGTTCCTGCTACTGCTGTAATGTGGACAGGTGAACGCTCTGTGGTTTATATTAAAACAAAGCCAAATGAGTCTGTTTTTGAAATGAGAGAAGTTCTTTTAGGTAATACCAATGGCACTAATTATACAATATTAGAAGGTCTTGAAAATGGAGATGAAGTGGTGACTAATGGAACATTTACAGTAGATGCAGCGGCCCAATTACAGGGTAAAAAATCTATGATGAACACCGAAGGAGGTAAAACAACAACTGGGCACGAAGGACACCTAGGTATGCAAGAGAATAGTTCAGGAGACGCGAAGGAAAATACTAACCATTCAAAGATGAATAAAAGAATCGAAGTTCCCAATAAATTTCAAAATCAATTAAAGGAAGTTTTTGATGATTATATTCTATTGAAAGATGCTCTTGTTAATGACAACTCTGAAGAAGCACAAACAGTTGCAAAAAACATAGGAAAGAATTTAGCAAAAGTAGATATGAAATTGTTGTCCGATAACGAAGCACATAACCATTGGATGACCATACAAAAAGAATTAAAAAACTCTGCCAGTGCTATTGAGAAAAATTCGAACATAGCGGCGCAAAGAGGACATTTTAAACATCTTTCTGCACATATGATAAGTAGCGTAAGGCTTTTTGGGATTAACCAAACAGTATATAGTGAGTTTTGCCCTATGGCAGATAATAATAAGGGAGCCTATTGGTTGAGTTTAGAAAAAGAAATTCGTAACCCATATTACGGAGAAGCAATGTTAACCTGTGGTGAAGTAAAAGAGACTTTAGAATAATAAGGTTATAAACTAAATCAAATATCTACATTAAGAAAAGTTTGCAATGGTAATGGTAAGAGAAATGACGATGAGTGAAAGTAGAAGAAATAGAAGAAAAGCTAAAAAGAACAAGCGACAGTCTAAAAATGATATTTCTCAAAAAGATAAAATCATTTGCATACTGGCTATAGTTACCATATTTATAATTGCTGCTGTAGCCGCATATTATTATTCACTTTCAAAAGCAGGAGTAAATCTATTTTAAAAAAAATGAGTTCAATTATTCACATAAAAAATATGGTATGTCCGAGATGCATATCGACAGTATCGCAAATTTTGTCAGATTTAAATCTGGACTTCAAGGCTATTAAGTTGGGTGAAGTAGAATTGATTTCAAAACTTAACGAATTGCAAAGAGAGGCGTTAGCCAGGAAACTTAAAGATTCTGGTTTTAATATAATTAATGACCGTAAATCACAGCTTATTGAGCAAATGAAGAATCTTGTAGTTGAAAAAGTACATCATTCCAATGAAGAAACCGATGAAAAATGGGCAGATATTATAAGTGGCGAACTCAACCTAGATTACAAATATTTAAGTTCCCTATTCTCGTCAGTAGAGAGTATCACGTTTGAGCAATACATCATCAACCAAAAAATTGAACGTGTTAAAGAACTCATTGTGTATGATGAATTGACCTTGAGTGAGATAGCTTTTCAACTACATTATAGTAGCGTTGCCTATTTAAGCAATCAATTCAAAAAAGTAACAGGAATGACACCCACACAGTTTAAGAAGTCCGTAGACAAAAACCGAAAATCTTTGGATGAGATTTGATTAAAGTACATTAAAAACATAGGGTTATTTAAAGGTCCATAACTATTTGCAATATTATTATTTTAGTATTTGCTTAAATAAGAAATAATTGTAACTTTGTTTTATGGAAAATAATTCTTGTATAAGACAGCAAGCGGATATTAAACAGATAAACCGTTGTAAAGAAACAGTTTCAGAACTAAACGAAACATTTGATTATTTAGCAAATGGACTTTCATTGGTTGGTAATAGTGTAAGACTTAAGATACTTTACTTACTCTTTGAGGAGAAACGACTTTGTGTTTGCGACTTAAGTGATATTCTCGGAATGAATATTTCTGCCATCTCTCAACATCTGAGAAAAATGAAGGACAGAAATTTATTGGATACCGAAAGAGATGCTCAAACCATTTTTTACTCGCTAACCCCTGAATATTCAATATTGTTGAATCCTTTCTTTGAAATACTTGATAAAAACAAAGTTTTAGAAACGATATGAAAGCAGAAAAGACATCAAAAAACGCAGCTTATACAGGTTTGTTCGCTGCGGTTGCGGCATCATCCTGTTGCATACCACCAGTTATTGCGCTAATTGCAGGAGTGGGTGGTAGCGCATCAGCACTATCATGGATGGAACCTTTTAGACCCTATTTAATCGGTTTGGCCGTTGTAGCAATTGGTTATGCCTGGTATGCTTACTTAAAACCTCAAAAAGAAGATGATTGTTGCGAAGTTGATGCAAAACCAAAATGGTATCAAACCAAAGGGTTCTTAATCGTTATTACATTGTTCGCTGTCATTGCTATTGCATTTCCATATTATTCAACCATTTTTTATCCGGACAATAAAAAAGAAGTGGTCATTGTAAGCCAATCTGATATTCAAATCATAAACTTTACTATTCAAGGAATGACCTGTGCTGGCTGTGAAGAAAGCATAAAACACGCTGTAAATGAATTGGACGGCATTATAAATGTAACCCCTTCCTATGAACAGGGAAGTACCGTCGTAGAGTTTGATAAGTCTAAAACCTCTAAAGCAGCTATTGAAAAGGCAATTAATTCAACAGGATACAAAGTTATAAAGGATAAATAAAGGTAAAATTACCCATTATGAAAAAACTATCAATAGTGCCTATTTTGGTTTTAATGCTGATTTCTTTTCAGGCCAAATCGCAAAGCAGTGAGGTTACAAATCAAGTTGTGGAAGTAACCTCAAAGAAACAAAATACAACCATGGTGAAATTTAAAATTACAGGTATTACTTGTGCTGGCTGTTCCAATTCGATTTACAATGCATTAAAAGAAGTAGATGGTGTTTTGGAGCATTCTGTTGAATACCCAGGCGACATTGCGGTTATACAATTTGATAAAACAAAGACGAGTACAGAAGCCTTAAAGGCTGTTATTGAGAAGAAAGGATATAAAGTAGAATTACTAAAAGACAAAGTATAGATTCCGGCTCTATATATATTCTAATTTTTTAATTAAATAATCATTTGAATATAATAATGGAAAAATTTAAATCAAATATATGTCCTACTTGTGGGTGTTCGTTAGTAAGGCTAGGTATAAAAGAAATATCGGCTACAAAATCAACATATAAAGATGAATCTTATTCTTTTTGCTGCTCAGGATGTGCAAAAATATTTGATGAAAACCCAAAAAAATATATAGAGGAAATCAAAAATGTAATTGTATGTCCGGTGTGTCTTGCAGAAAAAAATATAGCTCATACTACAGGAGTGAAGTTCAAAGACACTGTAGTACCTTTTTGCAGATGTCCACATTGTATTTCCACATTTGAGGAAAAGCCTGAATACTATTTGGATAGGTTGGTAGGTAAAATTGAATATAAGGGGCTATTCAATAATTTGTGCTGCTAATAAAATCGTAAAAATATGTCGCAAAAGATAGAAAAAATTACATTAGAGATAAACGGAATGACCTGTAGTGGTTGTTCCTCGCATATCGAAAAGGATATGAACGCAACTGAAGGTGTTTTAAGTTCCACAGTTAACCACGAAACCGGAAAGGGCGAATTTACTATTGATGTTGATAAGATGAGTAAGGCAAATGTAATAGATGCAGTAAACAGCTTTGGTGATTATTCGGTCATAAATAATGTCGACGAGGGAAAGGTTTCCGTAGTAAATTCCAAAAGCAAAAATCAATACGATTTAATAGTTATTGGTGGTGGTTCTGCGGCATTTTCAGCAGCGATTAAGGCTGAAGGTTTAGGACTCACAACGCTAATGGTAAATGCAGGATTGGATTTTGGTGGCACTTGCGTAAACGTGGGTTGTGTGCCGTCTAAAAATCTTATTAGAGCTGCCGAAACGGTACGTCACGCTACGCATTCCAATTTTAAGGGTATAAAACCTAAAGGTGCAGAGATTGATTTTGCACAAATCATAAAAGATAAAAAAGCATTGGTTGCTTCACTTCAGCAACAAAAATATCTGGATGTGGTCAGTGATTTTGAAAACTTAACCATGCTAAAAGGATGGGCAGAGTTTGTGGATAATAACACAATACTTATAGATAGAAAAGACACCTACACAGCAACCAACGTTATAATAGCAACAGGAGCAACTACCAATATCCCAAATATTGAAGGACTGAATGAGGTTGATTATTTAACCAATGTGTCCTTATTCGATTTAGAAGAGAAACCCAAAAGCCTGACCATTATGGGAGCTGGTTATATCGGTTTGGAAATTGCGATGGCATATAATCGTTTAGGTGTGAAAGTGCGTATCATTGAATTTACCGATAGGCCGTTACGCAGCCAAACAAAAGATATTACAGATGTTTTGGTAGAACAAATGAAAAGTGAAGGGATTGAAATTCTACCAAATTGTAGAGCCTTTAAATTTGAAAAGGATGGAGACAATACAGTTATACATTGTAAATGTCCTGACGGTTCCACAACACAAATCATCGAAAAAGGACATATTGTGGTGGCTACAGGGACGAAGCCAAACACCTCTAAATTAGGACTTGAAAATATTGATATTAATTTAACAGAAAGAGGCCATATTATAGTCAACGAGAAAATGGAAACCAGCATTTCCAATATTTTTGCGTCAGGAGATGTCACCAATACACCAGCATTTGTATATACAGCAGCAACCGAAGGCAATGCAGCAGTTAATAATGCATTTTCATTATCAAAAACCAGTATTGATTATTCATCATTGCCTTGGGTAGTATTTACAGACCCTCAAATCGCGGGAGCAGGTATAGATGAAATAGAAGCAGAAAAAAAGGAAATTCCTTTTGAGGTCAGTAAGCTTGATTTAATTCACGTTCCAAGAGCCTTAGCAGCTCAAGATGCCAGAGGGTTTATAAAACTGATACGTAACACTGAAACCGATAAATTAATAGGCGCAAGAGTAGTTGCGCCAGAAGGCGGAGAACTCATCCAACAATTAAGTATGGCTATTAAATTTGGAATCACTATAAGTGATTTAGCTGAAAGTTTTTATCCATATTTGACATTAAGTGAAGGAATTAAATTAGCCGCTATCACTTTTGGGAAAAATGTTTCAAAGTTGAGTTGTTGTGCGAGTTAACCTTAATCATATTTGCAACACAGTTGCATCATAATATTTTTATCTTTGTAACTTGAAATATTTCGCATTCATACTATCATTATATTTTTTAGCACTCAATGTAGTGCCTTGTAGCGATACTGGAAACATTAATGATGATTCCCAAGTTGTTGCAATGGTTGATTTTGATGGCGACCACAACCAAGATTGCGAACTTTGCTCGCCGTTTTGCCAGTGCCATTGTTGCCACGTTCATACCATAAATTTTGGACTTACGGTGTTTGAACCCCTGCAACCACTAATTTCGCAAGATAACTTTAACCATTTTGATAGTGTAGGTAAGGATATTTCACTTTCCCTTTTACAGCCACCACAGGTTTAATTCAGTTTTAAAGGATAACTATGTCCTGTTCTGATGTATCCCAATTTGGATATATCAAGGTCGTGCGTTGCATTGTACTCTAAGTGTTCAACGCGAATGTAAACTGAATTAATACCCTTTTCATTCTATGATTAACAAAATCATTGATTTTTCAATCAATAACAAATTTATAATTGGTCTGCTAACCTTGGCACTAATCGGTGCAGGTATCTATAGTATGACTCAAGTCCCTATTGACGCCGTACCAGATATTACTAATAATCAGGTGCAAGTCATCACTCAATCGCCCAATCTGGGTACAGAGGATATCGAGCAATTCGTTACCTATCCAATAGAAGTTGCTATGAGCAATCTGCCCAATGTAAAGGAAATCCGCTCGATTTCACGATTTGGACTTTCCGTGGTTACGGTGGTATTTGATGATGATATGGGAACGTATCTACCACGTCAGCTTGTTTCCGAAAAACTGACTGAAGTTCGTGAGCAGATACCCGAAGAACTAGGGCAACCGTCTATGGGACCTATTTCAACAGGCTTGGGCGAAGTATATCAATATACCCTGAAAGTTGAACCTGAGTTTCAGGATAAATATTCTTTGTCCGATTTACGTACGATGCAAGACTGGATTGTTCAAAGACAAATGGCAATGGTTCCAGGGGTTGTTGAAATCAATGCCATTGGCGGAAAAATAAAACAGTATGAGGTAGCCGTAGACCCCAATGAGCTAAAGGCTATCGGTCTTGCCATTACTGATGTTTTTGAAGCCTTGGAAGCCAACAATAAAAATACAGGTGGTGCTTATATCGAAAAAAATCACCAAGCCAACTTTATCCGTGGCGAAGGTTTGGTACGCAACCTTGATGACATTAAAAAAATCATTATCAAAAATGAAAATGGTATACCAATAACCGTAAGTGATGTTGCCGATGTACGTTTTGGTTCTGCCGTACGCTATGGAGCATTGACACAGGATGGTGAAGGTGAAGTCGTTGGTGGATTGGTAATGATGCTTAAAGGTGCAAACTCAAATGAGGTCATCGTCCGAGTGAAGGAAAGAATGACCGAAATACAGAAATCTCTACCTGAAGGGGTTGTCATTCAACCTTTATTGGATAGAAGTAAGCTTATAAACGAAACTACTGGTACAGTGCGCAACAATCTACTGGAAGGTGCACTCATCGTAATTTTTGTTTTGGTTTTTTTGCTAGGTAACTGGCGTGGTGGATTGATTGTAGCTTCTACTATACCGCTATCCTTATTATTCGCTTTTATACTGATGAATGTTTTTAACGTCTGGGCAAACCTAATGAGTTTAGGGGCAATCGACTTCGGAATCATTGTCGATGGCGCGGTTATCATTGTGGAAGCAAGCGTATTTCTTATGGGTAGTTATATATTTAAAAAGAAAGCTTTAAAAAAGGAAGACCGAGACGTAATCGCTGCCGATGCATCCAAAAAGATGATGAATGCTGCTTTTTTCGGCCAGTTGATAATCCTAATTGTATTCCTTCCCATTTTAGCATTGGAAGGTGTAGAAGGAAAGATGTTCCAGCCAATGGCATTAACATTCATATTTGCGATGATGGGGGCAATGATTCTGTGTCTAACCTATGTGCCTATGATGTCAGCCTTATTTTTAAAACCACCCAAAACGGAAAAAAAATCTTGGAGCGACCGTTTTGTGCAATGGGTACAACATAAGTATGAACCCCTTTTAATGCGAGCCTTGAAAAAAGGAAAGTGGGTTGTGGGTATTGCAGTTGCCATATTCGCTGTAGCCGTATTTGTATTTTCTAAAATGGGCGGCGAGTTTATCCCACAATTGGATGAGGGTGATATTGCCTTCCACGCCATCCTTAAACCCGGTAGTTCGCTCAGCGAAACTATTGAGACAACTACTAAAGTAGAACGCATTGTAAAGGCTGAATTTCCTGAAGTGGAAAAAATTGTGAGTCGTATCGGTGTGGCTGAAGTACCTACCGACCCGATGCCGATGGACTTTGCAGATGTATTCGTTATACTGAAACCACAGGACGAATGGGTGTCAGCTGATTCAAAGGATGAACTTATAAATAAGATGAAGGATGCCGTAAGTATTATCCCAGGTGTCAACTATGAGTTTACCCAACCCATCGAAATGAGGTTCAATGAACTTTTGGAAGGCATCCGTGAGGATGTTGCTATTAAAATATATGGTGAGGATATTGATGTACTTGCTGCCAAAGCGGACGAGATTACCAAAATCATAGCAGGTACTGAAGGTATAGGCGATATGAGAGCGGAAGCTACTTCAGGCTTACCTCAAATGACCATAAAGTACAATCGCGATAAACTGGCACAATATGGTGTCAGCATCGACCAACTCAATACGATAGTCCAATCTGCTTTTGCAGGCGGATATGCGGGTATCATCTTTGAGGGCGAAAAGCGTTTCGATTTGGTCGTTAGACTCGATGAGCAGAACCGTACAGATATCAACGACATCAGAAATCTATACATCAATTTACCAAACGGTTCACAAATTCCACTTCAAGAATTGGCAAATATCGAATACACA
Organism: Dokdonia pacifica; assembly: GCF_900188275.1. GTDB lineage: Bacteria > Bacteroidota > Bacteroidia > Flavobacteriales > Flavobacteriaceae > Dokdonia > Dokdonia pacifica. The sequence goes on along the minus strand of NZ_FZNY01000001.1, from coordinate 386,086 downwards.
CCAGGACCGATGCAGATAAGCCGGGATAATACCAATCGTAGAACCTATGTGGGTGTAAATGTCCGTGGACGGGATGTAGAATCATTAGTCAATGAGATAAAGGATAAACTGGATGCAAATCTTGATTTACCCCCAGGGTATTTTATACGCTATGGAGGTGCATTCGAGAATCTAGAAAGGGCAAGTGACCGATTGCAGACTGTTGTTCCTATTGCATTATTGTTAATATTCATCCTGATTTACTTTGCGTTAAAATCTTTTCCACAGACCTTGATGATTTATTTGGCTATACCGATGGCTACTATAGGTGGTGTTTTTGCCCTATGGCTTAGGGATATGCCCTTTAGCATTTCCGCGGGTGTCGGCTTTATCGTATTATTTGGTGTTGCTGTACTGAATGGTTTGGTGATGATTAGCGGACTGAACGAGTTGAAAGAGGAAGGTGTTACCGACCTTAAAGAACGTATTGTAGAGGGAACAAAAAGAAGAGTACGGCCTATTATGCTCACGGCCTTTACCGATATACTTGGTTTTTTGCCTATGGCCGTTTCTGCATCCGCAGGAGCTGAAGTACAGCGACCACTTGCAACTGTTGTTATAGGTGGTTTGATTACTTCAACATTATTGACCCTTTTTATCCTTCCAATTTTTTATCAATGGGTAGAAAAGCGTTCTGAACGTAAGACGAAGCTCAATCCTAAGTTCATAACCGCAACAGCTATGGTGTGCTTACTACTTACTTCGGCTTTCGCGAAAGCGCAACAAGTTCAAGAAAGTGATGCAATACCTGCTATCTCGTTTAAACAAGCAGTGGAAATTGCAAAGAAAAATTATCCGCTATTGAAAACAAAACAGTTGGAAATTCAAAAACAGAACGCCCTTAAAGGCACAGCGTATGACTTAGGGAACACCCAAGTTTTTATAGGCGGTGAGGAAGTAAACGATGGTCAAGGTATTTACACTTTAGTGGGTGTAGGTCAGCAGAATATCAATCTATTTGGTATTGGTGCAAAGAAGCGTTTACAGGAAAAGCGAATTGCATTGGCAGAAACTGCGCTCAACCTTTCTGGACTGCAAGTGGAACAGGAAGTGAAAAAGGCGTGGTCTCAAGCGTACCAACAAAGACAGAAATTTATACTCTACCGTGAACTGGATTCTATCTATTCACAGTTTGAAAAAGCAATCGAACTCAATTATAAGGTAGAGGCTATTTCAAGATTGGAATATTCATCTGCAACCAATCAGGCGTTGCAAATCAATAATAAACTGCAACAGGCCGAGAGCGACTATGCCATTGCGCTGCAAAAGCTTAACCTTTGGTTGGTTTCCGATACTTTTTACACCGTTCCCGACACACTGGACGAAAGTGAAGTTGCTGTATTGGGAATATCCGCAAGTATAAAGAATCATCCCGAACTGGAACTTTCACAAAAGCGAATCGACGAAGCCGAAGCTGGCTATAAAGCTGCTCGTTCTGATTTGTTACCAAATCTAAATCTTCAGGGCGGATTACAACAAGTGAATGGAAGCAACGGGTTTTACACTTATCAAGCAGGAATATCTGTTCCCCTATTCTCTGGAACAAAACGAAGTCAAGCCAAGGCCGCTAAAATAGACAGTGAAATTGCCAAGACTAATGCGGACTTTGTAAAACGCCAATTGCAATCAGAATATCGACAAGCTGTACAAGCCTATCAAAAGTGGAAAGTATCTTGGCAATTTTATAAAGATAAAGCGTTGCCACTTGCCGGAGAGCAAAGACGGGGCGCGTTATTAGCTTATAGAGAAGGTGCGGTTGATTACGCAGCTTTCACTCAAATCATAAGGGATGCCATACAGACCGAAATGGATGCGCTGGCCGCTCTCGACAATTACCTAAAATCAGTTTTTGAACTACAATATTTCAAACAATAATGAAAAATCTATCTAAATACACAATTATAGGGCTACTGACAATGCTTTTAGGCTTTGCCTCTTGTGGCGATTCGAAAAGTGGTGCCGCAGAAAATAAAGAAACAAATTCTGAAATGAAAGAAGAGCATTCCGAAGGTGAAGCCGAGGAAGTGCTATTAACAGAAAAGCAGTTTGATGCATTACAAATGCAAATCGATATCTTACCAATGCGAAATATGAGTGGGTACGTGAAAGCCAATGGTCAGTTGGAAGTCCCACCACAAAACGAAGCTACTATAACTACGGTGGTTGGTGCTAATGTAGTTTCCATTGAGGTTATCGAAGGCGATAAGGTCAATAAAGGACAAACCGTCGCCTATCTCTCACACCCCAATATTATCCAGAAACAGACAGATTATCTCAACGCCTATAGTAATAGCCAGTTTCTCAAAAAGGAATATGAACGGCAAAAAACCCTGTACGAAGCAGGTGTTGGCAGCGGTGCAAATTTTCAAAAGGCAGAAGCCGAATATCAAGCATCCCGAAGTATGGCTAACGGATTGGAAGCTCAACTAAAACAGCTGAGCATTAGTGCCTCAGGCGTAAGAAACGGAACAATTTATCAGCGGGTAGCACTTAGAAGTCCTATTGAAGGCTTTGTACAAAAGGTAGAAATTAAAACAGGCCAATATGTAGAACCCCAGACCGACCTAATGGAAATTGTAGATACGCATCACGTGCACGCAGATTTAATGGTTTTTGAAAAGGACGTATATAAGGTTAAGGAAGGGCAGAAAATCACTTTCAATGTTCAATCCATTCCTGGCAAGGAACTTACCGCAGAAATCTATTCCGTAGGAAAGACTTTTGAACAGAATCCAAAAGCAATACACGTACACGCTGAAATTGAAAATAAGGAAGGGAACCTGATTCCCGGAATGTATATCCAGGGACGCATTCAAACTGACAACACTAAAACATTGGCAATGCCCGAGAGTGCCATAGCTGCTGATGGCAACAGGTTCTTTGTGTTTTCAGCTGAAAAGGAAGGTGATAATTGGGCTTTTATGCCCTATGAAGTTATAAAGAGTACTCAAGATGGAGAATGGATTGCCATTGACTTTCTAACAGAACAAAAATCAAATGTAGAATACGCATTTAACAATGCTTACTATTTAATGGCAGAAATGAAAAAAGGTGAATCTGAAGAACACGGACATTGATAAATAAGACTAAATAATGAAAGAAATAGAACAAAGACTTACTGAAAATGGCGTTCGGCCTACGGCAATGCGCATTTTGATTTATAAGTATATGGCTGAAAGCGAAGTTGCCATTGCGCTCACGGATATTGAGAACGCTTTTGCGAAAGCAGATAGAACAACGTTATTCAGAACCCTAAAAACGTTTGAACAGAAAGGTGTAGTGCACCAAATAGATGATGGTACGGGCGTTCAAAAATATGCGCTCTGTGAAACAGGATGCAATTGTGAACTCGAACAGGATTTGCATTTACATTTTCATTGCAATAATTGTAATGAGACCGTTTGTCTTACCGAACATAAAATTCCAAATATTAACTTGCCAGAAGGCTATGTGGCTGAGGATGCCAATTTGGTGTTAAAGGGAATTTGCGAGAAATGTAGTGCTCAATAAATGCACTTCCGTTGCACTACAATTTTTAATTATTTGCACAGATTATGAAAAAGAAAAAAATAAACTTACGCGACTTAAAACCTAAAGAACACCAAGGTGAGCACAGTCACGATGGCGGCCATAACAATAACAGTACTGAAGTAATATTCGATTTTAGAACCTACTTGCCCTCTATTTTTAGTCTTGTAATGCTGATTGCTGGAATTGCGATTGATTATTTTGATGCCTTTCCACGTTTTTCTGGTTGGATTCGTATTCTTTGGTATGCAATAGCCTATATCCCTGTTGGATTTCCTGTAGTGAAAGAAGGGTGGGAAAGTATAAAAAAAGGCGATTTCTTCACAGAGTTCTTTTTAATGTCTATTGCTACTATTGGCGCATTTGTCATTGGTGAATATCCCGAAGGCGTAGCTGTAATGCTATTTTATGCGGTAGGTGAACTATTCCAAAATGCTGCGGTTAAAAGAGCAAAGGGTAATATCAAAGCCTTGTTGGATGTTCGCCCAAAAGAAGCCAATGTACTTCGTGATGGCGATTATAAAAGTGTTTCACCAGAAGATGTAAATATTGGAGAAAAGATTCAAATTAGAGTAGGTGAAAAAATTCCGTTGGATGGGTTACTATTATCTGAAAAAGCATCATTAAATACTGCAGCCTTAACGGGAGAAAGCAAACCAGATTCTATTTTAAAAGAAGCCAAAGTATATGCAGGTAGTATCAATTTAGAAAGTGTCATTGAAGTTGAAGTAACTAATAAGTTTGAAGATAGTTCTATAGCCAGAATATTGGATTTGGTTCAAAACGCTACGGCACGTAAATCCAAAACGGAATTATTCATTAGGCAGTTTGCTCGTATATATACACCAATAGTTGTGTTTTTGGCTATTGGAGTTACTTTCCTACCTTACTTTTTCGTTGATGATTATGTGTTTAGAGATTGGCTTTACAGAGCCTTAATATTCTTGGTGATTTCTTGTCCTTGCGCATTGGTGATTTCTATTCCATTGGGTTATTTCGGTGGATTAGGCGCAGCTTCAAAGAACGGTATTTTATTTAAAGGTGCTTCGTTTTTAGATGCGATGACCAAAATAAATACCTTGGTGATGGACAAAACAGGAACAGTTACCAAAGGTGTTTTCAAAATCAAGGAAATTAAAGCTATAGGTTGGGAAGAATCTGAATTTATGAAATACCTAATGGCTCTGGAGGAACAATCCACGCATCCTATTGCAAAAGCCATTATGGAGTATAAAGAAAATGGTGAAGACTTTGAAGCAAAGGAAGTCTCTGAAATTGCAGGTAAAGGCTTAAAAGGTGTTGTAAATGGTAGAGCTATTTTAGTAGGAAATAAAGCATTAATGATAGCCAATGCTATAGATGTTCCAACTGAAACCGAATCTATTGTAGAATCTATTGTATTAGTAGCAATAGATAATAAGTTCGCTGGTTATGTGGTGATAGCAGACGAATTAAAAGAAGATGCCAAAGAAACGATTTCAGCATTACACAAAGTAGGTATTAAAAATATTATAATGCTTTCAGGTGATAAAGATTCCATAACACAACAAATTGCAAAAGAATTAAATGTTGAAAAAGCAAAAGGCGGCCTATTACCAGAGGATAAATTAAATGAGGTTGAAATTTTGAAGAAAAATCCAGAAAATAAAGTGGCCTTTATCGGCGATGGAATCAATGACGCACCTGTTTTAGCCGCAAGTAACGTGGGGATTGCGATGGGTGGTTTGGGAAGTGATGTGGCTATTGAAACTGCAGACGTAATCATTCAAACCGACCAACCGTCAAAAGTAGTTAGAGCTATAAAAATAAGTCGTTCTACTCGAAAAATTGTATGGCAGAATATCATATTGGCTTTTGGAGTTAAATTGGTTGTCTTGATTTTAGGGGCAGGTGGTTTAGCAACAATGTGGGAAGCTGTTTTTGCAGACGTTGGAGTGGCATTATTGGCAATTTTGAATGCTGTTAGGTTACAGCGAATGAGTTGGAACTAAAGTCTCATAATGAGTAACTAAAGCATCTATTAGTACTGAAACTAAACTTATCATTTTTTAAGGTATTGACTAAATAATAACTATATTTTAAAATGCAACGAATTCAGCAAATTCTACAAATCATTCAGCATATAACGTAACACATTAAAGTCTATTAATCCTGAAATTTGTAATGTACAAATAAGAATGGATTTATGGAGACAATCAACATATTTGAAACCGAAAATAAGAATCATAAAAAGGGTTTGAAAGAATCATTTCCTGTTACGGGAATGACTTGTGCATCTTGTGCAGCAAGTGTCGAATCTGTATTAAAACACACAGAAGGTGTGTTTGATGCAAGCGTCAATTTCGCGAATAGCTCTGTTTTGGTAGAGTACGATAACGGGTTAAACCCTAATCAACTTCAAAACGCGCTTCGCGAGGTAGGATATGATATTATAATGGATGCCGAAGATCCTTCGGAAGTACAACAAGCACTTCAGCAGAAGCATTATCAGGACATAAAAAACCGCACTATCTGGTCGGCTATACTTACGCTACCCATTTTCGTGTTGGGAATGTTTTATATGCAATGGGAACCTGGAAAGTGGATTTCTTTGGTATTAGCCTTTCCAATTCTTTTTTGGTTCGGGCGTAGCTTTTTTATCAATGCCTTCAAGCAGGCCAAACACGGTAAAGCAAATATGGACACCTTGGTCGCTTTGAGTACCGGAATCGCTTTCCTCTTTAGTATGTTCAATACTTTCTTTCCTGAATTTTGGTTAAGTCGCGGCATCGAACCTCACGTATATTATGAAGCGGCTACCGTAATTATCACCTTTATTTCCTTGGGAAAACTATTGGAAGAAAAGGCAAAATCAAATACATCTTCAGCCATCAAAAAACTAATGGGTCTTCAACCTAAATCCCTTAAAATTATTGAGAATGGGAAAGAAAAGGAAATCCCTATTTCATCCGTACAGGCAGGTCAGACCATTTTGGTACGTCCCGGAGAAAAGATTCCTGTGGATGGCGAAGTTTCCAAAGGAAGCTCGTTTGTAGATGAAAGTATGATTACGGGAGAACCTGTTCCGGTTCAGAAATCCCAAGGAGAAAAGGTCTTTGCCGGTACCGTTAATCAAAAAGGAAGCTTTCAGTTTACCGCTAAAAAAGTAGGTGGAGAAACCCTGCTTTCCCAAATCATTAAAATGGTTCAGCAAGCGCAAGGGAGTAAGGCACCCGTTCAAAAACTGGTCGATAAGATTGCCGGTATTTTTGTTCCTGTGGTATTGAGTATTTCCATTGTAACTTTTATCGTCTGGATGTCAGTAGGTGGCGAGAATGGCTTCTCGCAAGCCTTATTGACCTCTGTAGCCGTTTTGGTTATCGCTTGTCCCTGTGCATTGGGCTTGGCAACGCCTACTGCCATAATGGTGGGTATCGGCAAGGGAGCTGAAAATAATATCCTTATAAAGGATGCCGAAAGTTTAGAACTCGGCCATAAAGTAAATGCAGTAATCCTTGATAAAACGGGTACAATTACAGAAGGAAAACCATTGGTAACCGATATACTCTGGAACGATAAGCTTGAAAATCAAAATGAATACAAGGAAATTCTCTTGGCTATCGAAGGGCAATCAGAGCATCCTTTGGCAGAAGCAGTCGTTAATCATTTGAAAGAAGAAAATATTGAACAAGCAGAAATCTCTTCTTTCGAAAGCATTACAGGAAAAGGTGTAAAGGCGCAAATAGAGAATGGTTCAAAATATTATGTGGGCAACCATAAACTAATGGTCGAAAAGAATATTCAAATCGACGCTACTTTAATGCAAACAGCAGAAAGTCTCGAAGAAAAAGCAAAAACAGTCATATTCTTTGGTAACCAAAATCAAGTGCTCGCGATACTGGCCATTGCAGACAAGATTAAAGAAACTTCAAAAAAAGCTATAGTTATGCTTCAAGAAAGGGGCATCGAGGTCTATATGCTCACGGGAGATAACAATAAAACCGCATCAGCTGTTGCAAAACAAGTAGGAATAACAAATTACCAAGGCGAAGTAATGCCTTCCGACAAAGCGGCTTTTGTTGAAGAATTACAGGTGGAGGGAAAAATTGTCGCAATGGTAGGCGATGGTATCAACGATTCACACGCTTTGGCGCAAGCTAATGTGAGTATTGCAATGGGTAAGGGTTCGGATATAGCAATGGACGTCGCAAAAATGACCTTGATAACGTCAGATTTACAATCCATCCCCAAAGCATTGGAACTATCAAAGAGGACCGTGCTGGGCATACGTCAGAACTTGTTCTGGGCATTCATTTATAACATCATCGGAATTCCAATTGCAGCTGGAGTTTTGTACCCCGTAAATGGATTTTTGTTAGACCCAATGATTGCAGGTGCAGCAATGGCATTCAGTAGTGTATCCGTAGTTGCAAATAGCTTAAGATTGAAACGAGTAAACCTTTAATAATAAATAAATTCAATACTATGAAAACTTTAAAATTTAAAACAAACATCAATTGCGGTGGGTGTGTATCAAAAGTAACCCCTTTCTTAAATAAACAAGAAGGTGTAGAAAACTGGGAAGTGGATACTGCCAATCCTGAGAAAATCCTAACCATTGAAAGCGATGGAGCAACCAAAGAAGACGTAAAATCAACTTTGCAAAAAGTGGGATTTAAGGCCGAACCTGTAGATTAATACGTTTTTTAGTATGGCTTATATTTTAATTTCGGTTGTGATTATTCTCTTTGCTGTTCATTTTTATAGAAAAGCCAAACGCCAAAGCGTAAAGCCATTTCCAGAGCATTGGCATAAATTATTGATGGATAATGTGCTGTTTTATAGAAACCTTTCAAAAGATAGGCAGCTTCTTTTTCAGCAAAAAATGATGCAATTTTTAAGTGAGGTCTATATTGATGCTGTACAGTTTGAATTGGAAGAATTGGACAAGATTTTAATTGCGGCAAGCGCAGTAATCCCTGTTTTTGGCTTCAAAGAATGGCACTACACAAATTTAAGTGGCATCCTATTGTATCCAGATAATTTTAATGAGGATATGCAATTTGGAAGTAAGGATAACTCACGGAATATTGGTGGAATAGTTGGAAATGGAAGGTTCGAGAAACAGATGATACTTTCCAAAAAAGCATTGTACCACGGCTTTAAAAACACCACCGATAAAAGGAATACTGGCATACACGAATTTGTGCATCTTATTGATAAGATGGATGATAGAACAGACGGTGTGCCAGAACGGCTATTGGAACATCAATACGCAATACCTTGGTTAAATTTAATCCATAAAGAAATCGAAGCGATAAATGATAACCACTCTGATATCCGAAAATATGGTGGCACTAATCAAGCTGAATTCTTTGCCGTTGCTTCAGAGTATTTTTTTGAACGTCCAAGTTTGCTTAAAAAGAAACATCCTGAATTATACAAGATGTTGGTTAAATGTTTTAATCAAAAATTAGTACGCCTATCTCAAGAGTAGTTTACACTTAAAAGGGAGTAGTTCACCTTAGAAGAATAGGTCAAAAGTTAACAACGCTATCTAAAGCATCATCCGCTTCTCTATGGATAAAATTTGCCTGATAATTTAGTGTTGTTTTTAAGTCACTATGCCTGTAGAGTTTTTGTAACATTAAAGGATGAATGGAATCACCGGCAATATTGCCAAAAGTATGTCTTGCGATATGCATTGTTATCTTCTTGTCTATTTTAGCTTTTTTGGCAATGGATTTTAAGTTGTCGTTGAATTTCTTAGTTGCCGTTTTTCTTTTATTATAGATGTCTTTGGCATCCTCAAGATTGGCCTTTTTCAATTCAGGAAAAACAAAATCGGTAGCGTATCTTTTATCATCTCTGTAGAAATCCAAAATTCTTAGAACCTTATCTGGAATTTTTAAGGACAGTAGTTTTGAGTTTTTATTCATTCTGTAATGAAGCCTATTGTCGTATATATCTGACCACTTTGTCCAGAGTACATCTGTAACCCGCATTCCTGCAAAATTGAAGCTGAATAGCCAAACATTTCTTGTGTGAATTTCATTACGGGTTAGATTATCTAAGGCTTCAATAGCTCTTACTTCAATAATGTTCAACCCTATTTTTGTAGTCTCAGGAAACTTGATTTTAATTTGGTCAGCACCAAAAGGATACAATTCCCTGCTGACTATTTTTAGCTTTATAGCTCTGTTGAACAATAAGCGGATTAGGACAAGAATATTCATTATTGAAGTTTCAGCAAGGTCGTGCTTAACTTTGAGGTATATCATCAATTTCTTAAGAAATCGCTCATCAATTTCTTGAAACGATAACTGCTTTGATTTGTGATATTTTACGATATAACTAATCAATGCGCTGTCCGTGGATAGACGGTTTAACTTTTCAGCAACTTCCAGTTCGTCCAGATGCTCTTGTGCCAGTTCAAAGAAAGTTGAGGAATTCCCTGAGGCATAAATTTCTTTTTTAATCTGGTTTGCTGAGGCATCTTTATACTCGGACTGTAAATCAATAAGCGCCTTATTGGCATTAGAAAGTTGTTGTGATAATAACTTGTTTAGGCTATCGGCATTTGGATTTGATTTTTTTACTCGAAGATTTTTCTCGTCCCATTCCTCAATATCAATATAATGGCCAATATATTGATAAGTGGAACGACGGTTTTTTGTAATTCGAATAGCTAATGGATATTGACCTTTACTGTTCGGTTTTTTACGAAGAACTATTTTTGCATTTGATGACATAATTGACCTGTTTTTAGTACGAAAGTCAAATCAGGTACAACATAGGTACAACATTGCGTTTTTTGCTCAATTTTTGCTGTACACTTTCGATAAAGATACGAATTTATTGGGCTTTTTAGGTACAACATAGGTACAACAAATGTTGAAATCAACTGATATTAAATGACTTTAAAGAAAATGTAAAAACATATAAATCATTGAAAATGAGTATTTTTGCGTTTCTTTGATGCAATATACGCTAGACTTAGGATCTAGTGCCGCAAGGTGTGAGAGTTCGAGTCTCTCCGCCCGTACAAAGGAAAAGCTCATCAGAAATGATGAGCTTTTTTGTTTAGATCATTTATCAGAAGTCTACCACAATCCCTATACTAGGTGTGATTTGACTAGTATCTGTATCAATTTGAACTAGACAACGAGGTTCTGATATGTTTCCTAAAGAATTACGCGCTAATCCAAATTGTGGTGTTTGAGTTTTATTAAGCACTTTGGGACTTATTTTTTACAGATATTTTTATATTTAATGTGCTTTAAAACAGGTGTTTAATCACGTATAAATACGCATAGTTAGATTGAGGTTTCTTACTAGTTTTGAATATTGAAGTTTAAATAGCTTCAATATCCATTGATATTACACCTTATTCTTAAACTAAGCATTATGACAAATTATGTACTTACTATCAGTTTTACAGATCAACAATTGACCGATATTTACAATACAAATACACAAGTAACTATCGGAAAACAGGTAAATAGTCAAGAGCCTAACGTTGCCTGGCAAAGTTTCAACCCTCTTCAGAATAATCAAGTGACTTGGGAAGAGGAATATGGAATTTATGCTTCTAATTCAGAAATTGTGAATGGAACCACTATAGTTCAATTATCAAATACACCTACAGGAGTGCCAATGGATCAATTATATACATTAGAACCATCGGGTGTTATTTCAGGACCAAGTAATGGCGGTGCATCCAATGCATTTGCATTACTGAATGAATATAGTAATAAAGATTACATGACAATAGGTCTCCTCCAAGATGCTATTGTAAATGGAACTGACGTTATAGGAAACGCAGTATCTGCAGTCCCCGTTTTATTGGCAAGTACCGCTTTGATGACACCTAGTACAACATTATATATATGGTTACAATCTGAAGTGACAGGAAATTCTATAGTAACTGTTGTGACTTCACCCATGACTCAATTGAAATTTGGAAATGGGGTTACAAATATTGCTGTGGAGTATGATACAGAATCAGGAAATTTTATTACGGTACAGAATTAAATATGCAAAAAAGCACATCAGAAATGATGCACTTTTTTGTTTATCTCCTATTTTTATTTCACTCTCTTCATAAAAGAACGAATCTTAGCAATAATAGCACCCCCTTCTTCTTCTAGAGCAAAATGGCCCGTATCATAGATATTATAATCTATGTTTTTAACATCTTTTTTATATGCAGCTGCACCACTTTCAGGAAAAAACAAATCATTTTTCCCCCACACAATTAACATAGGAGGTTGGTTGTCTCTTAAGTATTGTTGCCACTTTGGATATTGCTTAATGTTATTTTGATAATCATAAAATAAATCAAAATTAACAGCATGAGCATTGGGTCTTGATAGACGTAAATAATCCAAATGCCAGGTGTCAGGATTGACCGTTTCTGGATTACGCGTACCATGGGTATACTGCCATTTAAGTCCTTCCAAAGAAAATACAGGAAGTAATGCTTTTTCAGTTTCAGCATTTCTATTTGCCCAAAATTTTCGCACATCTCCCCACGCTTCGCCTAATCCTTCTTTATATGCATTTCCATTTTGATTAATGATGGCGGTTACTCTTTCTGGATGTGCTGTTGCAATTCTAAATCCTACAGGAGCTCCATAATCTTGTATCATCAGCGCATAGGAATTAAGACCTAACTTTTCTAATAAACCATCTATAGAGGTAGCCAGATTATCAAATGTATAGGTATATACATCTTGAGAAGGAAAATCACTATTCCCAAACCCTGGGTAATCAGGAGCAATCAAATGGTATTCATCAGAAAGTTGATCTAAAACTTTACGATATTGATGTGATGAAGAAGGAAAGCCGTGCAATAATACAATCGTTGGATCTTTCGGATTTCCAGCTTCTCTGTAAGCTATGTTTACGCCATTTACTTCTAAAGAGCGATACATAGTTGGATACTTTGAGATTGTATCTTCAGTTAATGAATGGCTAGTATCTTTTACAGTATAAGAAGAAAATGTAAAGAAAGAGATAATAGCTAAAAAGGTAATGAGCGAAATTTTAATAATTGGTTTCATTGATGTTGTTTTAAATTAATATTTTACCGATCGTTCGGTAAATAAGTCGAAACACTTTTCACTCCTTACATTATTGAATTATATTTTTTGAAAAATTATGGATTTGTACTGTATACGTTTTAACGCTACGATCTCCCTTTTGGTCGTGAACCTGCCTGCCGGCAGGCAGGTCTCGCTCGCTCGCTTTAACGTTGCACTCTCCCTTTGGTCGTGAATCTCGCTCGCTCGATTTCGCACTTCGACAAGCTCAGCATAAACTTCTTCGTCACTTTGTTCCTTGAAAGCGTACTCTAAAAGTATTTATTTTACTATAAATGCTATGTAATATCTGTATCCGAGCCTCCTTGTAGTACTTTTTCTATAAGCTCCCATGACTTATCGGTCCATGACCAAACGATAGAGCCGTGCCATCCATGATGTTTTAATGTATTGACAAGATTTTCTGAAGGAATTTCAAAAATGGGATCGGGGTAATATTCGGCAATAATGGCTCTTTTGTCTAATTTTTTAGCGTCATAACGAGTATGAAAAGGAGATCCTTCTTTTTTTGCCCATGTATAATAATGAATATTATAAAAGTCTAAGTAGCCTGTAATTTCTCCACCAATATCTTCCAATACCTGATCCGAATATCGATTTTGATATCCGTGTTTTGGATCATCTATAGAAGATAAGAAACCCAATGCTCCACTTGTAATTTTAACGTCTGGCTGCGCATTACGTATATAAGCAGCAGTTCTATTAATAAAACGTTGAATATCTTCCATGGTAACACGTTCTGCAAATCCTTCCCAATGGCTTGCATATTCATGAGTCATACCTTCGGGTTCATTAAAAATTTCCCAAGCAAAAAGCCCAGGATGAGCTCCTATATAGTTGACAAGCGGGAGTAGTGCATTTTCAATATAAGCGGTATAATGAGCAACTTCAGTTAATAGTTTTTTATTAGCCTGTGCATCTACGCCTTCTTTTGTTTTGAGCATATCAAAAGACCATAAGCAGATTTGGATTTTCAGGCCTTTAGAAGCTGCCATGGCTAGTAGTTGCATCACATCTTGATGGAAAAAATCAGGATTTGGTAGCGCTTTTTTAGTGTCATCAAGCCTTGGATTTGTAGATCCGTCGGTATGATACCACCATCGTATCACATTCCCTCCATTGGCAACAGTAAGTTCCATGATCTCATCTAGTGTATCCCAATCAGGATGGTATTCTTCTTGTGTGATTGGATGAATGCCAACATCTTTTCCAAAGTCCAACCAAGCAATATTAATTCCGTGTACAAAATCAATATCATGTGGAGGCTGGAGGTGTTTAGGATACTTCATAATCATTTATTTTTAAACTATTCTCTTATATGCTTTCGCGAAAGCATATACAGCAACATAAGTACTAGAATACGCTTTTAGGAGTTAAGATACTTTGCTAATAAACTATGGAAATGGTGAACGCCCTTTTCACGCGTAGGAGAGAATCTTCCTGCTTTATAGAATTTAGATTGTAGTCCTTTATGAACGCCTTCTACCACAAACTCATCTTCGCGTTCTACTTTGTCTAGTAAAGCGCCAGCACCCGTATGTAGTTTTGTTTCATCATATACATACGTGATAAAGGAGACCTTTGTTTTATTGAGACTAAAGGGTTTTACAATATTTATGGATAATCCCCAAGGGTAAAAGTTAAACATCATATTAGGAAATACCCAGTAATAATAGGCAGCTACATGTTTTCCTTGATCGGGATGACCCTCTGGGAGTTCAAAAACTTCGTCGCCTCCATCGGTATATCCAATTTGTAGGTTTACATGCTCATAAATCTCTGTTTTATATTGCCCATAATCTAATGCATCGTTTAAATCTGCATGTACAAATGGGATGTGAAATCCTTCTAGGTAATTATCACAGTACAATGCCCAATGACAATTAATGATATAGTCTTTGTTGAGACTAGTATCTAGTTTGAATTCGTTGAGTGGTAAAAAACCAACACGTTCTTTCATCACATTGATCACCTCAGAAAAATCAAATACAGGCTTGAGTCCAACAAATAAATGTGAGCCCCATTCCCGTAATTCAAATTTGTGCAAGCTGTCACAGGGTCTTGGAAAATCTTTTGCTTCTTCAAATTCAGGCATCGATTTAAAAGTGCCTTGCAAGTCAAAACGCCTTCCGTGATACATACAGGTGAAATTCTTTATTTTTCCAGGATGATGCGCCACAATATTTCCACGATGTGTACATACATTACTGAGACACGTAATCTTATTTTCTTTGTCTCTTACCACCATCATAGGCTCTGTAAGGTAATTGTCTAACAAGACAAAGGGAAATACACTTTCTGTTAATGGGATGCAGGAATTTGCATCACCAATCCATTGCCAAGTGGTTTCAAAAACGCGTTCTTTTATCGCATCAAAAACATCTTGACTACGATAAAAAGAGGCAGGTAAGGTTTCGGCTTGTGTAATGTCTGGATGAATGTAGAATGGTTCCATATCCCTAAATTTAAGAACTTTTTTTGGTTAGATATAGATAAAACGGAATTCCAAGGACTAATAATGCAAATCCCCACAGTACAGTTTCGGCGCCACAACCTATAATCACCCAAATACAAAATAGTATACTTACGCCTGATATGATTGTCTTGCTTAGTGGGATTTTCTTTTCTTTTCTATAGATCAATATCAATAAACTTATAGCTGATAATACATAGGGCGTTAATACAGATAGTGTCGAGAGTTTCATCATAAATGTAAAAGCATCTACGAGGCTTTTGGTATAATTTAATCCCATCAATATGGATGCTAAAATACTTGAGATAATAATCCCAGTAATAGGTGATGTATGATGATTTGTTTTGCCAAATATTTTAGGAAAAAGCTGATCTTGAGCTGCGGCCATTGGAATTTGTCCTTGTATTAAAATCCATCCGTTTAACGCTCCTAATGTTGCTATAACAGCACCTGCTGCTACAATGTATTTAGCAGACTCTCCCCAAAATAGAGCCGCCGCATCTGCAAATGGGGCATTTGAAGTAACAAGTACATCTGGCGGAACAATTCCCATGATAGCTACAGAGCTAAGAATATATACGATAATGGTGATGAATGTGCCAAAAACAGTTGCTTTTTTTATAGTACTTGCTGCATTTTTAATGGAGGAGCTAGGAATCGTTGCAGTTTCCATTCCTAAAAAAGCAAAGAGTGTAAGCATTGTAGTAGCTGTAATTGCAGAAAGACTAGAAGTACCACTAAGATTGAATGGCGTAAAATGATCCATTTTTATATAAGCAATCCCAATAAAACCTATGAGCATAATAGGAACTACTTTAAGAATGGTGGTGATTAATTGTACAAAGGCAACTGTTTTTATAGGTTTAGAATTTACCCAGGTAAATAACCAAATAAAGCCTAATCCAGTGGATACTGAAAGTAGTTGATTGTGCCCCAGTATAGGAAAGAATACTTCGAGGTATCCTACTAATGCCACTGCAATGGCTGCATTTGTACACCAGATAGAAATCCAATAACCCCAAGCGACTAAATAGGCTGGAAATCTACCTAACCCTAATCGCGTATATGCATAAGGACCCCCTGTTGTATCGGGAGCTAATTTGCCTAAATATCCAAAAATTAACGCTAATAATATCGCTCCTATAGAAGCACAAATCCATCCAATAATGCTAATGGCGCCATAGGCTGCTAATGAAGCTGGTAATAAGAATACACCAGATCCAATCATGTTTCCTACCACAAGAGAGGTACTAGACCAAAACCCGATTTTCTTTGTACGCAATATCGTTTAATTTTCTACTGATCTGTAATGTACGTATAAACTATTAAAGTTGGTTACAATAGAAAGAGACTGTCTAAAGATTGGGTAAACATCATTCTGAATTTATTTCAGAATCTCATCATAATTAGTTGTTACGCTATTGAGAAACTGAAACACGTTCAGTTTGACGAAAACTATATCTTTTAGACAGTCTCTTTGTCTTATGGTTTTAAAATTTTTGTATACGCTTTCGCGAAAGCATATACAGAAACTTCATATTATAATTCTAAAATCTGACGTATCATTTGATTTGTGAATCCCCACTCATTATCATACCACGTCATCACTTTTAATAAATCGCCATCTACCACACGTGTCATGCTTAAATCTACGGTAGATGCATATGGGCTTTTTACAATATCTGAAGAAACAATAGGTTCATGCGTAGTGGCTAATACATTTGTATAACGTGCCGTTTGTGCTTCTTCTTGGAGTATTGTATTTATTTCTTCTACAGTTACTGGCTTCTCTGTTACAAACGTCATATCAGAAATAGAGCCAACTGGAATTGGAACTCGTAAAGCTACCCCATCAAATTTTCCTTTGTATTGTGGTAATGCTTTTGTGGTTGCAATAGCTGCACCCGTTGAGGTAGGGACAATATTTGCTGCGCCTGCACGTCCCATACGGTAGTTCTTTTTAGAAACGGAATCTACCATATTTTGCGAAGCCGTATAAGCGTGTACAGTCGTCATAATGGCTTTTTTAATCCCAATACGTCTTCCTAATACCTCTACGACGGGACTTATATTGTTAGTAGTACAACTCGCACAAGAGAAGATAGAAGTCTTTCCCTCTTCTGAGTTTACACCATGCACAACTGTAGGCGTATCTTCACTTTTAGTAGGCGCCGAAATAACAACTGTTTTTGCACCTGCAGTGATGTGTTTTGCAGCATCTTCACTATTGGTAAAAAAACCTGTGCTTTCTATCACAATCTCGATATTATCCTCTTTCCAAGGAAGTTCTTCCGGATTACGATTTGAATAATAGTTGATTTTCTTGCCATCTATAATCAGGTGATTCTCATCATGAGTAACTTCTTTTTCATAAATACCGTATACAGAATCATATTTAAGTAAGTACGCAATATTATCTACTGGTACAAGGTCATTTACAGCTACTACATCGAGTTCTGGGGTGTCTAAAATTACTTTGAGAGCAGCACGTCCTATGCGTCCCATTCCGTTGATTGCTATTTTTTTCATTGGTTTATTTTTTGAGGTTGGTTTTATAATTTTCTGTCTTTCTCTTCAATAGCGAGATCATTAATACTTGCATATCGTTTTTTCATCAATCCGTTTTCATCAAATTCCCAGTTTTCATTTCCGTAAGCTCGATACCATTGTCCTTCTGGCGTGTGATATTCATATTCAAAACGAACTGCTATGCGATTATCACTATGTGCCCAGTATTCTTTTTTGAGTTTGTAATCGAGTTCTTGATCCCATTTTCCTGTGAGGAATTGACGTATTTCTTCACGTCCATTTATAAATTGAGATCTATTGCGCCATTCGCTATCTATAGAATAGGCCATTGCCACTTTTTCAGGGTTTTGGCTATTCCATGCGTCTTCTGCTAGTTGTATTTTTTGTTTTGCCGTTTCTAATGTAAATGGTGGCAAAGGATGTTTTTGTTCCATGATATTATATTATGTGGTTGGGTAATATAAATTTTGAATTGTTTCTAATGTATTTTTAAAAATAGTCGTGTCGTTAAGGCCTTTTGTAATGATTAAAGAACCTTGAATATTAATTAATGTTTGCAATGCTTTTTGATGCGCTATTTCTGATGAAAACCCTATTTCTTGCGCAAAGGTTTTAAAGGCTTGAATCCAATTATTCATCGTCACTTGAATAAGGCTATCCAGAGAAGTAATGCCTGTATCCATAGACAGTGCTCGTAAAATACAAGTCTTTGTTCCTTGTGCGTATAAGACATCTATATGGTCTATTACTTTTTCTAAGCGCTGTCGGGCTGGAATCGCTTGATTTGCTAGCGTGTCTTCTACATGTGTTTTACCCCATGTCGTTGTATATTCAAGCACAGTAGTGACAATCTCTTCTTTTCCTCCAGGAAATCTGTGGTACAAGCTTGCTTTTTTTAGTCCTGCCGATGTTGCAAGATCATTGAGACTTGAGCCTTCATATCCTTTAGATCTGAATACGTCAATAAGTCTTCCTAATAGTGCGGTATCATCAATTTTTTGAGGTCTCATAGTAATGTTAACTAACGTTCGGTATAATAGTCTTAAAAATAAAAACTCCTTACAAATAGGTGTCTGAATTTGTATGGAGTTATCTTTTTTTGTGGATGAAAAATAGAATGTCTCTTGTTTTAGAAATAAAGAGGTTTACATTTTTTTATGGATAATATTTCTAATCTTAACTTCATCATTCTGAAGTTGGTTTCCAAATGTTAATCGGTGTTCTAATTGTATGATTCGTCCTTTAAGGTCTTCTATTTCAGCATTTACAGTAAAAATACCCCAAGTCCATATGGTTAATCCACATTTTAAATTACTGGGTGTTCTCTTGATAATATTCACTCTATTTTTACCAAAGGTGCTATGTAGTTTATAGGTTACTTGTTTTATATAGGGTAAGTCTAATCCATCTATATAAATTTTCACCTTATACAATTTCTTTTGACTACGAGTACTCTTTTTATAATACACAGTTTTTGAGTCATTAGATTCTTCTAAGTCTAATAAGATATCTTTTATTTCAAGATTGTATGTTTCTAAATTCATAGGGTTATCGCTGTATATTATTCGTCTTCGTCTACAAGGGGTTCAACAATATGAGGCTCAACTATTTCTTCTTCGGCGGTTGGAGCGCCCGCTTCATTTGTAATTTCTTCACTTCCTGAAGTAATCACTCCATTTTGATTTAATTTATTTCTTGCGGCAGATTCTCCATAGTAGTATCCTATAATAGAACCTAGTAGTCCGCCAAGAGAGGCAATCACGAGCTGCATGGCTTCCATTCGATCGTCAAAATTATCTCCAGACCACATTGCTGCAATAATTAATCCTACAAATAAGATCACAATAAGTAATGCTAAAAAATGCCTAAAATCATCTACAATATTTACCAGAGAGCGTGTTAAAATAAAGGTGATACTATTATTCTGAGCTTTTGCGGCTTTTCGGTTGCTGTATTTGCCTACACCAAATATCTGAAATAACCATCTAAGGATGATCACAAAAATAACAGACAAAAGAATAAGCATCATGATTCCTTTGTCATGGTTTTCTAAATAGGTTAAAAATGCATCCATAATATGATAATTTTGTGTGGTACAACAAGTGCGTTTTAAAGATACAGTTTTTTGTAATAAAGGCTTGCTATTAAAGCAACTAGTGTAGTATCGTATATATGGAGTGCGTTTTTTTAAAGGTTGTCTTGCTAGCTCGCTTTAACGCTACGCTCTCCCTTTTGGTCGTGAATCTTGCTAGCTCGATTTCGCACTTCGGCAAGCTCAGCATAAACTTCTTCGTCACTTTGTTCCTTGAAAGCGTACCCAAAAAGAATACCTACGAGTATAATGACCGGAGCCAACTAGAGCGCTCCTGACTTAAATGAATAGGCTCTTTATAAGGGGGTGTAAGTACCACCGAAAATCGTCCAGGTTTATAAGGTTGCAAACTTTTTATAGCAGTGATGCGAGCAATGATTTTTCTGTGTAATCGTACAAAATCGTCCGGATGAATGCTTTTGTGTATCTGATCTAAGGATTGATCAATGATATACGTAGAGCCATCCAGAAGGGTGACAAATACATAGTCATCTCTATAGAAATAGGCGATTTGATCTATTTGAACCGGCACGTATTGTTTCCCATTTTTTAAAAGAAATTGTTTCTTATAATTCGCTGTATTTTTAGGAGTGATGCGATGTAAAAGATCCGTATTTTTAATCATCCAGTCAATGGTAGTTTCTTCTTTTTGAGCGTTGTATTTTTGAATGACTTGAGAGACATCTTCTTCTGAAATGGGTTTTAATAGATAGCCGATTCCTGTTGTTTTAAAAGCTTCAATAGCATACTGATCATAGGCCGTAATAAAAATTATAGGGCATGTAATGCTCGTAGCTGTGATGATTTCAAAAGAATTCCCATCCGAAAGATGGATATCCATAAAAATGAGATCAGGTGTTTCATGATGTGCTAACCAATGAAGACTATCTTTTATAGAGGTACAGGAGGCTAAAATATCAAATGCTTGGGGTAACCCTTGTAGGATTTTTATGAGATGCTTGGTTGCAATAACTTCATCTTCGATAATAAGTATTTTGATCTTCATAATTATAAAAGAGGTACCGTTACTTTAAAGGTATCATTTTCTGAACTAATAGTGATTTTTTTATCTGTGAGGTAACTATAGCGTTTTTTGATATTTACAAGACCAGAACCATGCGTATTTGTATTGGTTTTTTTCTGCCCTATCGTAGTTATTACAAGGGTGTCTTTTGTTGCAGAAAATACAATTTTTAGGGTTGTGTGAATATCAATTTTATTGTGCTTGATAGCATTTTCAATAAGTTGCTGTAATACTAATGGGGGCATTTTTTTGTCTTGTAACTGAGCTTTGGAGATGGTGTTTTCTACCTGTAAGCCTTCTTGGTAACGCTGCTTAATAATTTGTAAGTATTGTTGCGCCATTTCATATTCTTTGGGAGCACTAATCGTAATATGATGCTTGTTTTGTAGGATCTGGCGGTAAATATCAGAGATGTTTTTTAAAAAACTTTTAGCCAGTGTTGTGTCTTCATCTATAAGATAATATAGGGTGTTGAGATTATTAAAAAGGAAATGAGGATCTAGTTGATTTTTTAAAATAGAAAGGTTGGCCTCTGTAATCTCATGCTTGTATTTTTCGTTTTCAAGTAGCGTATTATAATGAGTAGTTTTTAAGTTGGATACATATTCTATAAGTGAAAAAATAATAGAAATGCACAGCCCAATAAGAGCCGCCATGATCATATGTTTTACTGTTGGGGATTCACTATGGTAATACCAGTAATCAAACCATTTGAAACCATAAAATAATAGGGTGTAAACAATAGTTCCTATCAAGATGCTTCCAAATAAAATGAATACCTGAAATGGCATGTTTTTTTGAAACCATGCTTTGATACGTTTACTTTTCTGGAAAGAAAAAATAACTTCAAATGTGGCATAGATCATTAAAATCCAAACTACAGTTAAAAAACCAAATTGAGGTGGTTCTTTAAACTGTGAGGTTATCCAAATCATTGCTACTAAGATCAATGAAATGATAAGCGAAATAAGGAGTCTTTTGTATATAGAGAAAAGCTTCATGAATCTATGTGTTATTCCAAAAGTAGGGTATTTTTTTAGGTGTAGTTTTAAAAAAAGTAGTCAAATCACTTAAAAAATCAAGATGTAGCAGATACTCATGACCATGCTATTTTAGTTGGGAAGCATATCATATAGATTCATGCTCTTTTTATACATATTCATAAGAATAAGGTAAAAACTTCCCCTATTGAATATGTAGTTTTGAGAAAACAATTTTATATGAAATATTGTATTCTCACATTATGGATAAGCCTTTCATCCCTAACCCTATTTGCACAAAACATAGAAGGTATTCAGAAGCATAGTTTTTCGGTTTCGGAGCTATCAGATACTCAATTTAAGAATTTTATACAACCCCGTATACAGGAAAGTCAGTTTGTGTTTTTAGGAGAACAACATGGTATTATAGAAGTGGGAGAGGCTACGAATATATTGTATACATTAGGTCAACCTTTTGGTTATCACACATTATGTATAGAAACAGATGCTATAGCTGCTAAGACCATCACTTCTTATTTTGATACAAAAAAGCCTCTTGCAACGGCAAAGGAATTGGATACGAAATATGACTTTTCGATTCCATTTTATAATAATGAAGAGGATATGATGATGTTCAAAAATGTACTAGATACTAATGGTACACTTTGGGGAATTGATCAAAGTCTAATGACGCAGTTTCGATTAAATTTTGAGTATTTAATTAATAACACACAAAGTGTCAAATTTAAATCGGCATTGATGCCCTTACGAGAAAAAGCCATTGCCGCTTTCGAAAAAACCGTTCGCGAAAAAGATTTTATGGCGCCTTATATTTTTTCGTATGATGATGAGACACATCAAGACTTATTAGAACTAACGGCTACTTCAGAAGAAAAAGAAGTTTTAAAAGCACTAAAAAAAACACAAGAGATTTATGCCTATAATTTTGGTGGAGAGTATTATCTGAATAATTACGTACGTGCTCGCCACATGAAACAAAATTTCATGCGTTACTATAAAGCCGCACTTCAAAAAGAAGCAACCCCTAAAGTACTATTTAAACTAGGAGGAAACCATGCCGCTAGAGGCCTCACTCGAACCCGAGTATATGATATTGCTAATCTAGGTGCCGAACTCGCTGAAATGAATGAAATGGAATCATTACACCTATTGGTGATGGGCGTGTCAGGAATTCAGAATGTAGCCAATCCATTTGAACCTGAAAAATCAAAACAACCTATTGATGTTTCAGATTTTGTCCCTAAAGAATTTATAGGCCAAACCTTAGCAGGAGCACATAAGTATCAAATCATAGATACAAAAGCATTACGTCCAAAAGCACATACCTTTTCTAAGGAAGTGCAAAAAATGATCTTTGCCTATGATGTTGTAATTTTGATAAAAGAGGCAGAACCATTAACCTCATTTTAAGCTTGGCATCTTAATTGAGAAAAAGATGTAGCAAATAATATCTTTATAAATAATAATTTACAAACACATGACTAAGATTGTTACGGCACTCTTGTTTTTATTTATAGGTAGCTATACCTATGCACAAAATGAAGAGGTAACATTAGAATATATTCAGGAAAACGATTCTATTATTTTTCAAGTAAAAAGTGTTGCCATCATTCCTATAGATATTGTGAGCAAACAAGTAGATACTATTTTTCCAAAGATTGTCTATAAAGAAGTAGCGACAGTATTCCCCAATGATAGTGTACGCGGCTTTATAAGAGTTCACATAAATGATTTTGAAAACCTAAAACAAGCTAGGAAAGAACGAAAGATTTATACTGTCGAGGCCCATTATGGCGATCGCAGAAATGCAAAACACGATAGTACATATTTGTATACTTTACCCTATCAAAGAGGAAGAAAGGTAGAAATCGAGCAAACCTTTTTTGGGAAATCTTCCCACAAAAATATTGCGTCTCGATATGCCATTGATTTTGGAATGCGAACCGGAGATAGGGTATATGCTGCCAGAGAAGGTGTAGTCGTGTTTGCCATAGATCATTTTACAGAAGGTGGTAAGCGAAAAGAGCTCACACACAAGGCTAATAAAATTGTCATTGCCCACTCAGATGGAACCCTAGCATCTTATGCCCATTTAATGCACAAAGGCACGCTTGTTAAAAAAGGAGATACAGTGACTAAAGGACAACACATAGGGTATTCAGGAAGCACA
Source organism: Dokdonia pacifica (assembly GCF_900188275.1). Classification (GTDB taxonomy): domain Bacteria; phylum Bacteroidota; class Bacteroidia; order Flavobacteriales; family Flavobacteriaceae; genus Dokdonia; species Dokdonia pacifica. Next base: position 362,147 of record NZ_FZNY01000001.1, on the reverse strand, counting down.
GGCTATAGCGGAGGACCTCATTTACATTTTGTAGTACGTGAACCAGGAGATATTGCAGTACCTATCTATTTTGAAGACTACGAAGGTCAGGTATTAAAGCGTGGGAAACGTTATAAAAGAAAGCATTAATTCCTTTATTTTCCCCTCATCCTCACCTTCTCCCCAAGGGAGAAGGAACTGTTATGGAAACTGTTATAAAAGTTTGGGTAGATTCAAAATAGAATAGTACTCTATTTTTTTTTTACGCTTTCGCGAAAAGGAATACATCTTCTTTATCTTATGAGATGTCACACTGAGCACTTCGACCAGCTCAGCATGACACTTGTCGAAGTGCTCAGGGTTACACCTGTCGAAGTACGATTTAAATGACAATACCAGTCATTTCGAAAGAGCAAAGTATGAGCGATGAGAAATCGCATAACAGTGAGCCAGATGTGTGATCTCTCCTAAAGTTTATCCTGAGCTTGTCGAAGGATCGAGATGACTTTTGTTGTAAGTATACAGAGCGCAAGGTGGTTGAGTGATTTTCGCTTTTCGCGAAAATTGTACCGAAGCTACCGAGATACATAGTTCTAAGCCCTTCGACATGCTCAGGGTGACATTTAATTTATCTAAAAACTACCGTCTACCGACTACTATCTAGTAACTAACAGCTACTTCACCAAATCTTTAATCTTAGAAAGCGTAGCCAATGGATCTTCTACTGCTTTTTCTTCTAACATAATGGGCTCATTGGCTTTTTCAGAACTTTGAAGCGTATGATTTATGATTTTTTCCATAGTATCTAGAATCTTTTTACGTGCATCTTCATTATTTATAGAAAGCGCATTAATGGCTTGTAAACCACCCTCTACAGAATCTACATACCGTTTACGTTCATTGAGACGAACAATATTTTGTAATCTCTTATTGATTTGATTAATAAAAGTAATTATTAGAGAAAAAGAAATAAGTAAAGGAGAGGCGTAAAATAACCAATTAATAAAGGTCGTTCCAGAATCCATATTGAGTTTGAAATTAGTATAATGGTCATTTATATAATTCATAAAAAACCAAACAGTCAAAAGGCTTAATAATACGTAAAGCCCCATTAAAATATATTGAAATGTAATTTGCTTTGATATATATGCATTAGGGTTTTTTAGATATTTCACAGCTGTTTCTATCTGTGCCTTTGTTTTCTTTTTAGCATCCTGTTCTCGTTGTATGGTTTGTTCTGCTAGTTCTAATTGTGCTTCTACTTGTTTAAGACGCTCTTTCTCTTCTTTGGTAGCACTAGATGCTTGTTGTAGTTTTTCTTGAAGTTCTTTTTTCTCGTCTTGTAAAGATTTTATTTGACTCTCGGTGTCTAGAATAATATCTTTTTTTAGAAGATATTTAGAGGGTACATTAATAGCTTTTTCTAATTGTGAGTCTAAATATAGAGCATCTTCAAGATTTGCTCCTAAAAGATTTGCTCCTAAAAGATTTGCTCCTAAAAGATTTGCTCCTAAAAGATTTGCTCCTAAAAGATTTGCTTCTTGAAGATATGCTCTAAAAAGATATACTTCTTGAAGATTTGTTTCTTGAAGGTTTGCTAAACTAAGATCTGTTTTTTGAAGATCTGCTTCTTGTAGATTTGCTCTTCCAAGATTTGCATTGAAAAGATTTGCTCTTCCAAGATTTGCTTTGGAAAGATCTGCTTCTTGTAGATTTGTCCCTCTAAGATCTGCTTCCATAAGATTTGCTCTGAAAAGATTTGCTTTGTAAAGATCTGCCTTCAAAAGATTAGCCCTTTTACCTTTTTTACCATCACTTTCAAACCATAATTGATGTTCTACTAAAATATTATCTAACTCTTCTTGCGTAATTTTTCGTAATTCTTCTGCCATATATACCACTGTTAACTCTATAAAAATACAGGAATTAATTTATAAAGTGTTGTGATTGTGTGGTTTATTTCCTACCGTCCTAACCTTCTCCCCAAGGGAGAAGGAACTCTATATGCGATAAAAGTTTTTGACAAGCAAAATAGAGTACTACTCTAAAATAGAGTGTTACTCTGTTTTTTTTCACACCTCCCTAGCCCTCCTTTCTAGGAGGGAAGACTAATATATTTATAACTAAAAATAAGAGTATGAGTTTCCCCTCTAGTAAGAGGGGAGTAAGGGGTGTGTCTTTTCGCGAAAGCGAAAATGATACCAAAACTACTGACTATTAGTTAAGCACTAACAACTGAAGGCTATCACTAAGTCCTTCGACAGGCTCAGGGTGATATTATAGTTTATCTAAGAACTACCGTCTACAAGCGAACAGCTAAGCACTACCGACTAATAGCTAAAAGCTATCACTAAGCCCTTCGACAGGCTCAGGGTGACATGAACTATCAACACCCCTAAAGATAAGATTTAACAACTACCGTCTACCGACTAAAAGCTACCGACTAATAACCACCTTCCAGCAAATCATCAATCTCATCATTAGTTACTACAGCATTGGCGCCAGCTTTTCCAGCAACCAAACTTCCCATAGCAGCAGCAACCTCAAGGGAATCTTCAGGGGCTTCTCCAGAGATTAATCCAAAGATAAGGGCCGCTAAAAATGAATCACCAGCACCTACGGTATCAACAACCTTGGTGGGGAATCCTACCTGAGTATAGATCGTTTTGTTATGATATAACATCGCACCATCGGGGCCTAACGTGACACAAACCGTATCCGTATTGGTAGCTTTAGCAACCGCTTTTAACTCTTCTTCTAAGCTCTCCTTCTCAAGATCAAGTAAGGTAACAATCAGCTCTAACTCTTCGTCATTGAGTTTAATGCAATTGGCAATTTCCATGAGCGATAACACCACATCCAAATCGTAATGAGGATCTCTCAAGTTGAGATCAAAAACGGTGTATTTCGCCTCAGTTACTAAGGCTTCAAATTGCGCCTGATTATAAGTTTCGCGCAATGCTAAACTGCCAAAAACAAAGGCATCTGCTTTTTTGACTTCTTCAATAGCTTCGGGTGTCGCCGCTATATGATCCCAAGCGGCATCTTTCTGGATATCATAACGAGCACTTCCCGAGTCATCTAGTGTCACAGTCACCTGCCCTGTAGGACGTTTTGACTGTTGGATATATGTTGTAGGAAAGTCTTTTTCTTTTAAGGCTTCTAGGGTTGTTTTTCCAAGTGCATCTTTTCCAAGCGCACTAATAATACTCGTATTAGCACCAAACGAATGTAGTCGTAATGCAACGTTTAAAGGCGCGCCCCCTAATTTTTTCCCATCTGGAAATACATCCCAGAGGATTTCACCATAACAAACAATATGCGGTAATTTACTCATCTTCAGGAATTAGTTTTTTCTCAAGTGCTTCCAAGGAAACTCCTTTGGTTTCTGGCATTTTAAAAATAGCCCAGAATAATTGTAAAACCATCATGGCTGCAAAGAAATAATAAATATACCAAACCGCATCTTTAAGTACTCCTTCTTGACCATCTAAGAAGAAAGGCGTAATTAAGGTAATAATAGCTGCAAATACCCAGTGGGTTCCTGTTCCCCATGATTGTCCATACGCACGCACACGATTCGGAAAAATTTCAGAAATAAATACCCAAATTACGGCACCTTGTCCTATGGCGTGGGATGCCACAAAAAGACAAATAAATAAAAGCGTAAGTGTAGAACTTAGCTCTTGCTGGAAACAAATTCCCACCATGATCAAACTAAATATATAGCCTATCGATCCAATAATCATGAGCTGTCTACGTCCTAGTTTATCCAATAATCGCACTCCTATAATCGTAAATACTAAGTTTACAATCCCAATAGCAATCGAATTAAATAGCGATTCAGAACCACCAAGTCCGGCTTGTTCTAATATTTCTGGAGCATAATACAATACAAAATTGATTCCCGATAGCTGATTGAAAAAAGCAATTAAAAACCCTAACCATAACACACGATTGTATTTTTTTTGAAATAAGGTATTGCTTCCTTTTTGATTGTCAGAATCTGCTTTAATCTCTTTAAGCTGTATTGCTGCATCTTCAGGAGTATATATTTTATTTAAAACCTCAAGAGCACCTTGGTCATCTTTTTTCTGTAAAGCAAGCCATCTTGGGCTATTCGGTACTTTTAATACCATGAGTGTGTATAGTAAAGCAGGAATTGCTTCTACTCCTAGCATCCATCGCCAGTCATTAGCACCATCAAAACCTTTGAGTAACCAATTGGAGACAAAGGCAATCAAAATACCAAATACCAAGCAAAACTGATACAGTCCTCCAAGTTTTCCTCTATTAGAACTTGTGGTAATTTCTGAAATATAAATAGGTGCCGCTACCGATGAAATTCCAACACCTACTCCGCCTATAAATCGGAAAAAAGAAAACGAGTAAGGGTCTGGTGCAATCGCACTTCCCAAAGCAGAAGCAAAGAAAAGAACTCCTATCCAAAACAAAGTTTTTTTACGTCCTAGTTTTTTTGTGGGAATCCCCCCCATTAAAGAACCCAATACAGTTCCCCATAGTGCCATACTCATAATAAATGTCCCGTGAAAAAGCGGAGAGAGTTCCCAAATATCTTTGATGGGTTGATTAGCTCCACTAATGACAACCGTGTCAAATCCAAATAAGAATCCAGCGAGGGCAACGGTGATACTCCATTTTGTAATTTCTTTCATGAGTGTATAGTTTTAAAATAGTCGGTTAGGTATTTTTTGAATTAGGCTCAACTTAGTGATTTTTTGTGTAATTCACATCATATGTAAGATGTGGAAAATGTAATAGTATATGATAGATGGTTATAATTCACCTCGGTCTTTTAAAAAATTAAAAATAATTTTATCTACGGCAGAGACCTTCTCAATATCTTGATACGTAAGCCACACCACTTCTTCTATTTCGCTATTTGCAGCAAGTGTTCCTGAGTAGGTAGCTGTATAGCATGTCATTTGCACTTGAACCCCTTCAGGAGCTCCATCAGAGGGAGCGGTAAATGTACCAAGGTAGTTTATAGAAGATGGATGTATCGTCACAGAAAGCTCTTCTTTAATTTCTCGAATAAGCGTTTCAGTATCGGTTTCTTGACCTTCTCTTTTTCCGCCAGGAATATAGTATTTCTCTTTTCCTTTAGAACGCGTACTTAGAATAGAGCGATCTTTTGTTTCTATAAGCGCTATCTTATCAATAAGAGTAGATGTTACTCCCATATTCGTTTCATTTTTGAGACACGTACTTGCGTCATTTTATGATCCTTACTTGTAAATGTCATCACCGTATATGGTTGTGTTGGGAAAATTTGTTCGGTCATGGTAGTAGTACCTTGATCTACAAAAAACTCAACAGAAGATGCATCTAGAAAAATACTAAATCTGGTGTGATCATTTTTATCTGTACGTGCAGGAGCAAGGTGTATTTTTTCGGCAAAACGTGGTTCAAAATCAATCTTTCCAGATTTTCTGCGATCTACATAAAAGGAATGATCTTCTTTATGATATCCTAGAAATAACTGATCATTAGCAACATTTGAAAACTTCACTTCAAAATCTTCCAAAGCACCTTCAATCTCAAAATCAATGCGCATTTCATTAAAGTTCTCAGAAGTAAGGGAGTACTTATTTGTAATACTATCATAGGTTTTTGAGTCATAGCTGTATTCATCTATAGCAGCTACAGGATAACTCTTTAAATAGTAAGTATCGTTTTTATGCAGGGTAAGCTTTCGCGAAAGCGTCATCGCACTTCTCCAATTTTCGGTAGGGGTTTTTTGTGCATAATTCCAGTTACTCATCCATCCTATGAAGGTGCGATCACTATCGGGTAATCCGTTATACGTGACACCAGCATAGTTGTCAGAACCATAATCTATCCATTTGATGTCTTTTTGAGAGGTTGTAAACGTAGTACCGTCAAAATCTCCTACAAAATATTGTGTACCAGAACCTCCATTGGGAGCGCCAGGATTTATGCTTATGAGTAAGACCCATTTTGTTTCATCACTTCCCGCAACGGTAAGCGGAAATAAATCTGGGCATTCCCAAACACCACCATGAGCGCCTTTGTCTTTTCCAAAATCACTAAGATAGGTCCATGATTTTAGATCCGGACTACTATAAAACTTTGCATGATCTCCTGCGACAAGGGTGAGAATCCATTTTTGAGAAGCTTCATGCCACATGACTTTTGGGTCTCTAAAATCACGAATACTTGTTGGATTACCTATCACGGGATTCCCCTCGTATTTGGTCCATGTATTCCCTTCGTCTAGGCTGTATGCGATACTTTGATATTGAAAATCATTCTTCCCTTCTTTTTCTCCTTTGGGTTCGTGATGTGTGAAAATGGCTATCATTGGCGGATTATCTTTGGAGCCTAGTCCAGAAGTATTCTCAAGATCCATGACGGCACTTCCAGAAAAAATATACCCTAATTCGTCAGGATATAACGCAATGGGTTGGTGCTTCCAAGAAACTAAATCTTTACTAGTAGCATGACCCCAATGCATCGGTCCCCAAACAATATCTTCAGGGTAATATTGATAAAATAAATGATAAGTGCCATTATGGAATAGAAGCCCATTAGGATCATTCATCCACTTTTCGGGTGGTGTAAAATGGTATTGCGGTCTATAGCTTTCGCGAAAGCGTACGACGTCATTTTTTTCGGTAATTTCTTTTTTTACATCTTTTACATCAGGAGTTGTTTCCTTTTTACAAGCGGTTAGGATTATAAAAAGAAACAAAAAAGAGACAATTCGCATGGTTTTTAGTTTGCATAAATATAATAATACCAATTGTAATTTTTGTTAATTCGCTTTCGCGAAAGCGTATGGTGTAATCATTCATTATGTGTTTTTAGGTCTATTTTTTTTGATTTATGTGTTATTCTTAATTAGTTATTAAGATTACAACGTTTTCGTAGGAAAAAGGATTTGCCTAAATTGTAAGTCAATAGCGAACCCCTTATTTTTACATGATATAGTAGTATGAAACGAAAACTCACCCTTAAACTCATCGCCAAAGAACTTGATGTGTCTATTTCGACAGTATCAAAAGCATTACGTGATAGTGCCGAAATAAGCGAAGATACACGCCAAAAGATTAAAGCCTTTGCTAAGTTATATAACTACAAACCTAATAACATAGCATTAAGTCTTAAAAATCGTAAAACACGTACCATAGGAATTATTATTCCTCAAATTGTACATCACTTTTTCACAAAAGTGATTAAAGGGATTGAGCAAATGGCAAGAGAGCATAACTACAATGTGATTATCACGCTTTCTAATAACGATTTTGACAAGGAAGTACTCAACATGGAACTGCTTGCTAATGGGAGTACCGATGGGTTTATCGTATCACTAGCGAATGAGACTTTGCATAAAGATGATTTTAGGCATGTAACTGAAGCCATAGATCAAGGAATGCCTGTAGTGATGTTTGACCGTATTGTAGATGAGATCCCATGTGATAAGGTACTTATAGATGACCGCGAAGGTGCAAAAATGGGAGTAAGACATCTCTTAAAAACTGGGTGTCGTAAGATTGCTATTATTACAACAAAAGATTATGTGACCATTGGTAAATTGCGTACCAAAGGATATATAGAAGCATTAGAATCTTATGGGGTTAGAGTGCAAAAAGAACTAATTCTTAAGCTGGATAATATTGATAGATGTGATGATGAATGTTCTGCGAAAATTAAACACTTTTTAAAAGACAATGATATTGATGCGGTGTTTACAGTTAATGAAATGTTTGCAGTTACTGCAGCAAGGCATCTAAATGCATTGGGTAAAAATGTACCTACAGATGTATCTATTGTGAGCTTTAGTGATGGCGAATTATCTAAGCATTTAATTCCTAGTTTAAGTACGGTAAGTCAGCATGGAGAATTAATGGGACGTAAAGCTGCCGAATTATTGATTAATAAATTAGAACGTCCTGAAGATGAGGTAGAGGAGTATACGACTGCGTATATTGATACCACACTTATAGAAAGAGAAAGTACAAAAAAGATAAAAAACTAGTCTTAACGCTACTAAAAGCGTGAGGCATATTGCTAAAATATGATTTGCGATGAGAGGAATAGGATTTCCGCTTTCGCGGAAATGACACTAAATATTCTATGAAGAAAGCATTTATATTTGATTTGGACGGTGTGATTGTAGACACTGCAAAATTTCATTATCTCGCCTGGAGAAACCTTGCTAAAGGAATTGATTTTGACTTTACAGAAGAACAAAATGAACAATTTAAAGGCGTAAGTCGTGTACGATCTTTAGAGATCTTACTAGACATGGCAAAGTATACGGCAACACAAGAACAAAAAGAGGTGTGGTTGGTACAGAAAAATGAGGAATATCTGAAGTATATTCAGAAAATGGATGAAAGCGAAATCTTACCAGATGTCCCTCGTGTGCTGGATTATTTAATCGAAAATCAACAAGGGATTGCTTTAGGAAGTGCTAGTAAAAATGCGCGTCCTATTTTAGAACGTGTTTCACTTCTAGATAAATTTCAAGCCATTGTAGATGGAAATGATGTTACTGCGGCCAAGCCAGATCCAGAAGTTTTTGTCAAAGGAGCACAAGCCCTAAAAACGGAAGCAAAAGACTGTATTGTATTTGAAGATTCCATTGCAGGTATTCAAGCTGCAAATGCCGCAGGAATGATCAGTATAGGAATTGGTGATCCAACAGTATTACACGAGGCATTTCATGTTTTCACAAACTTCACTGAGCTATCAAATGACTTTTTACAGGAATTAATAGCATCATAGATTTTATAAAATACAGAACCCATTAATAGTAATTACTTAATAGTCTTTCAAGAATCAGTATAAAATAAAAGACCTTACAAAGTCTTGTATCTAGCAGTGAGTAAAGCGAGCAATCCCGATTCTTGATTCAAAATATAAAACATGCATATAGAATATATTATCCCCGACGCTTGGTCTATTATCGAAGAAAACTGGAATCCAGACCATGTAAAATCATCAGAAAGTTTGATGAGTCTCGGAAATGGGACCATGGGGCAACGTGCCAATTTTGAAGAAAAATACAGTGGCGCTACTTTTCAAGGTAGTTATATTGGTGGCGTATATTATCCAGATAAAACTCGTGTAGGATGGTGGAAGAATGGCTATCCAGAATATTTTGCAAAGGTGCTTAATGCACCAAGTTGGATAGGTATTAAGGTGACTATAAATGGAGAAAAACTAGATTTACATACCTGCACTTCTGTTCAGAATTTTAAGAGAACTCTCAACATGAAAGAAGGGGTGCTGTATCGAAGTTTTGAAGCGACATTAAAAAATGGGATTAAAGTAGCGGTAAATGTTACTCGTTTTTTAAGTCTTGCCATGGATGAGATAGGTGCCATTAAATATGAAGTGACACCATTCAATCAGGATGCTACGATAAGCTATGAGCCCTTTTTGGATAGTGGGATAACCAATGAAGACTCCAATTGGGATGATCAGTTTTGGAATACGTTGTCTATAGCAGATGAAGATCAACATGCTTTTATTGTGGCACATACCATGAAAACGGAGTTTCACGTATGCACAATGATGAGTAACCAGTTATTTGTGGAAGGAAGACCGCTTCAGCTTTCGCGAAAGCGTACTGAAAAATCATCCTATCAAGGTACCGTAGGTAATAAGCAAGAAACCATTACCTACATAGGACATTATTATGAAACAGATGTTAAGCAGGGGGAGACCTTAGCAATTCATAAGTTTGGAGGGTATGTAAGTGATTTAAATCACGATAGAGAAGCCTTAGTAACTGCAGCCAAAACAGTGCTTGAAAAAGCAGAAGCTACAGGTTTTGAAGCTTTATTACAACAACAAAAAGAAGATTGGGCAGCGGTTTGGGCCATGGCAGATATTACGATAGATGGCGATGTCAAAGCACAGCAAGGCATTCGTTTTAATATTTTTCAGCTCAATCAGACGTATTCTGGAAAAGATGCGCGTCTCAATATTGGTCCTAAAGGATTTACGGGAGAGAAATATGGCGGCTCTACCTATTGGGATACCGAAGCTTATTGTATCCCGTTTTATATGGCGACCAAAGATCAAGGCGTAGCTCGTAATTTACTTACTTATCGATATAAACAATTGGATAAGGCCATCGAAAATGCGGAGAAATTAGGCTTTATAAAAGGTGCAGCTTTGTATCCTATGGTGACTATGAATGGTGAAGAGTGTCATAACGAATGGGAGATCACCTTTGAAGAAATACACCGTAATGGTTCTATGGTTTTTGCCATTCATAACTATGAGCGTTTTACAGGCGATACTTCCTATATTCCAGAAATGGGATTGGAAGTGATTATTGGGGTAGCACGTTTTTGGAAACAGCGATTTAATTGGTCTGCTGCCAAAGAAAAATATGTGATGTTAGGCGTTACAGGACCTAATGAGTATGAGAATAATGTCAATAACAATTGGTTTACTAATTATATAGCAACGTGGTGTCTGGAGTACGCTTTCGCGAAAGCGCACGAAGTAAAACAAGAACATGCCACCGACTATGATCGTATTGTAGCAAAAACAGGACTCACCGATGCCGAAATAACCGAATGGCAAAGTGTAGCAAGTCAGGTATTTTTTCCATATTCAGAAAAGCATGATGTATTCTTACAGCAAGATGGTTTCTTAGATAAAGAACTCATTTCTGTAGCCGATTTACCCATGTCTGAACGCCCGATCAATCAAAAATGGTCATGGGATCGTATTTTACGTTCACCGTATATCAAACAGGCAGATACCTTACAAGGGTTTTACTTTTTTGAAGATCATTTTACACAAGAACAACTAGAGAAGCATTTTGACTTCTATGAACCTTTTACGGTACATGAGAGTTCGTTGTCTCCTTGTGTACATGCCATACAAGCGGCAAAACTAGGGCGTATGGAGCAAGCCTATACCTTCTATTTACGTACGTCTCGTTTGGATCTAGATGATTATAACAAAGAAGTAGAAGAAGGATTACATATTACAAGTATGGCAGGTACATGGATGAGTGTGGTAGAAGGATTTGGAGGAATGCGTATGCATGAAGGAATGCTTTCTTTTGAGCCTCAAATTCCAGATGCATGGGAGCGCTATTCGTTTAAAATTAACTATAGAGGGCAAATCCTTACCGTTGAAGTTACGAAAGAGAATACCCACTTTAGTATCGATCAAGGAAATGATTTAAACATCTTAGTACATGGGAATGCTGTTGTATTAGGTAAAGACCGTACAGTAGTCGTATAAAACAAACACTATATTATAAAAATAAAAAGCCCTCTCATGAGGGCTTTTTATATGAAGTAAGGATAAGCTTTATTATGAATTAAATGGGTTTCAACAAATTTGAAATAGCTATATGCTAATTTGAAATAAATGAAATTTTGACATCTTATAATTCATTTAAAACCTCTAATTTTAAGGTTATTACATTTTTTAATTCTAACACTTAATGTATTTATAGTATGAGACAATATCTAAAATCGCATTTAATTATGTTACTTATTGTGGGTTTTATACCTGCATCAAAAGCTAACACTATCAAACCTATTGATGAAAGAATGAATCTTTCAATGCAACAGAGTGAGGTAGAAATTCAAGATGCAAATGATTTTGCAAATCTTGTAGCAAATACAGTTTATATCATTGATGCAGTTTACTCTTTAGAAAACGTAAATGTAGTAACACCAATACCCGTAGGAGTAACTTTTTCATTTGAAGGGGCAGGAATGCTTTTAGATAATGGAGCTTTAGTGGGTAATAATACTAGAATTGTGACTAGTAATAATGATAATCAAATTTTTGATACTGTAGGAGAGATGGGTGGTACTTGGGATGTTCCTTTTATTTTTCCATCGTGGTTTGGGGCCACAGATATGCCAAATAGTACTGATGATGATACGTTGGCTTTACAAAAAGCGGTTTCTATGGGAGGGAATATACTTTTGGGTGAAGAGTATACCATAACCGACACGATAAATATTACAAAAAACACCACCATTAATAGTGCTTTTACAGCAAACCCTACACATACTCTTATAATCTATGATACCCCTAACATGATCTCGTTTGTATTTACATTACAAGCAAATGTAGATGTAAGTATTGAAAATGTTGAGATAGAAACAAATGGATTATTTGAACTCAATAGCGATGCTTCTTCTATTATTTTAAGAAATAACATTGTTAGTAATGAAACGCTAAATGCTAAAACAGTAATTAGGAATTATAATAATATCCCTAGAAATATAGATAGCTTTATCATCACAGGAAATCATTTTGAACAAGTAACCGTTGCATTTTTAGATGGTACTACTTCAAATGAACTTATTTTTAATGATAATGTAATACGTGATTGTTTTAGATATCTTTTAAGAGCAGAATCATCAGCCGATGAGGAACAAGGATATATATCATTTCAAAGAAATGATATTGATGGATTAAGAGGGAATAATGCAGGTGATGTAGCGCGTGTTTTACAAGCCAGTGCCTCAACTACTATTGATTATTTAGATAATACAATAAGAAATATTGAAGGGACAGCGGCTGCAAATTTTATTTATTGGAGAGCTGGAAATCTAAATTTTATAGGGAATCATTGCTTTGACATTTCTTCAGGTACGGGAGCAATTCACGATAAGGGATTATCTCTAGAATATACTGTGACTATTAGAGATAATGTTTTTGATCAATCTAATACAGATTTATTAGTGCTTCCTCCAGAAGAATTTGGAGGAGATAATATAATAAAACGAAACCCTGTTCTAGGAATCATCAATATTAGTAGAGCACATAATGTGAATATAGAGAATAATGAATATTTAAACTTAAGAACATTTGCATTAAGAATTTCGCATCCATTTACTCCTACTAGTGATAATAGTCAATTGCCAGAAAATATTGTATTTCATAATAATACTGTGACGAATACTAACAATAAATCTGTTATTTTGGTTGCTCCTGTTGTAACAAATATTGATATTACCAATAATTGTATTGATGGATTGTCAAATAGAAGAATAGAAACAAATCATCATCCAAGATTTATAGAGTTCTCAGTAAATTCTTCTCATCCTCTTGCTGCTGTAAATGATGTTGTTATATCAAGAAATACATTGATAAAAGTTCCAAGATATGCAGAAATGTTATGGGTAAATGATGGAAATTTTGTTTGCACATCGGGCACTAATATACCTGCAAAGATTAATGATGTAGTCATTTCTGAAAATAGTCAAATTGGAGGTCAATCATTTGTGACATTTCAAGGGGTTAATGCTACAGGGATCAGAAATTTATCAATAACGGATAATGTATATCATAATGTTTTAGATATCACTAGAGGAGGAAATGCGTGTTTAGATATCCAAGAAGATGATGTTACTAATGTTGAGGTTGAGCCAAATTTAATTAGTTGTTATAATACGGTGCCAATTATTAATGAAACAAATCCTGACATTCCTAAACAAAAAACAACTACCATTAAGTTATATCCTAACCCAGTTACTGATGTCTTAACTATAGAAAGTGAGACTGTTATTAAAGCAATTTCCCTACAAAGAAGTAATGGGTCTTTCATTAAGAATATTAAACCTATTGAAGGTAAAAACCGATTGAATGAATTAAACTTAGAAAACTTAGCAAAAGGGGTCTATTTCTTAGTAATAAAAACAGACACAGAAATAATAACAAAACAAATTATAAAGGAATAAACTTAAACTTCTTTTTGGGATGTTAAATTCCAGATGCCTGGGCTTGGAGAAAATAGAACAGTTGTGATGTAATAAAAACGACTAAAGAATGAATTAAAAAGCCATACGTAAATCACGTATGGCTTTTTTAGTATAAGACAAAGTTTTGCTATAGAAAAGCAAAATAGTATATCGTCAAATTGTTTAAAATACGGATAGACTTATTGGATTTGGGTACTATTTGTGTACATATTTGTATTTCTAAAATTGAAATTACTTCACTATTAATTCTTAAAAACTATTTATGAAAAAATCACTAAATACAATTATTTTGTTTGCATCTTTTATCTTCTTTTCTGCTTGTACTACTAACGAGATTGATGCTCCTTTAGAAGTTGAAAACCAACATTTAGAATACAATAAGGAAAATAACACAAATGGAATCAGTGAATGTCCTGACTGCTTAGAATTAGATTTCTCATTAGAACAAACTTTTGGTATAAAATTGTGTAGTTATGACTTTGATGTTTCTATAGTTAATAACCCAGTAGATTGCGGATTTTCGGGAGGTGCAAACACCATATTTACTCCTACAAGTGTAACTTGGGATTTTGGGGATGGGACTGGATTTACAGGAACAGGTTTTGATGCTTTATCAGTGACACACCCCTATGGAGGTAGTTGCCCTGATGAGGGTACTATCGTTACTGTAGATATAGTTTTTGACATTTTTGACCCGTTTGCTAGTGGCGGACCCGATTTAGGGGAATGTAGTGGCACGATCACTCACACCTTTAAATTTAAAAAATAATTTTGCCTGCTAGCGCTCGTCTTTGACGGGTGCCGTCAAGAGTGAGCGCATGAAAGAACAAAAAGCTATACGAAGTAACGTATAGCTTTTTGTATTTTAAGAAGTTGTTGTATAACTTTTCGCGAAAGCGCAAAAAAAAACAGTTATTTATTCCAATAAACAGACGTTTGTCCGTATTGAAAATGAATAGGATTAAGGGAAGGGTCATTTTGGAACATATAGAGTTCTTGTGGGGGTTTTTCAAATAACATAATGATATCTGAACCTCCAAATCTAAATTTTCCAAACTCTTGTCCTTTGACCACTTCTTGTCCCTGTAACTCAGTATACATATCTACACCTGATACTTGGCACATTCCAATGGGTAAAATAGCAACCTTTCCAACTTCAGGACCAGCATCCATAATAACCAATCCACGAGCTTGATTAAATTCGTATCCATTGCCACCGCCGTCGGGCGCATCAAACTGTCCGTTAGGAGCAGTCTCAACATTCAAATAGACTTGGCCTTGTACGGGAAGGATTTCTAAAATCTTACCGCTTACGGGTGTGTGAAAACGATGGTAATCAAAGGGGCTTAAGAAATAATGAATAAATGTACCTCCATAAAATTTCTCTCCATATTTACTAAACTGTAATAACTCATCTACAGTACCAATAGTGTGTGTCCCTTTTAATGTAATCTCATCTACATTTCCATCTTTATCAATGGGGTAATACGCTTTAAAGGTGCAATCTGCTGGAGAAACAATAACAGTATTATCATCAGGAGATGCTATGGGACGCAAAGGAGAGATTCCTGTTTTTGAATGGGCATTATTAAATTCTCTGTAAAAGAATTGATTAAAAGTTGTCCAGCTTTTTTCATTGTCTGCATACAAAGGAAAATTATAAACACTTTCTCCTTGATCATTTTTATCGTCTTTGAATGATTGTAAACTCTCTTTTGTTAAGGAGGCTTCAGTATCTAAGAACGTACCCCAAGCTGTTGCAAAATTTACCAACCAATTAGCAAATTCTGGATAACTTTGCATGGTTTCTCCCTCTGCATTTTTTTGATCAATTAACCAATACGATTGACAAAGGAGATCATAGACTTTTTGATTGTATCCATTTTTTGTTCCATCACTTGTCCAGGCATTAGGATATTCTGGATCTCTACTTTCATTTGGAATCATTCGCACATAAATATCTAAATAGTCATAATAAGCTTCTACAGTTTCTGGCCATCCTTTTCCATTGAATTCTTTGTCTATTGCTTTGTAAAGAGAATCATTCAAAGGAGGGATGTTTTTGTTGGGATCACCGTTCTTCGATAAATCTACCGCAGTTTTAAGTGAATTTTCTAAGTCTTTTGCCATTTTTGGATTACCGTCCAAAATACTTTTGAGTTGTTCAACAATTGCTTTATGTGCTTCCATAATTGATTATAATATTTAATAACTCCTACTCTTTTTTAATGGGCTTTTCGGATACTGCCTGTATCAATAAAATCTGATTGTGGTTTATCAATCGGATATTTTGTTTTGAATACCTTACAAATGTCAGACTATGTTATGAATTCCAATAGCGTAATAATACGTGACTTTTATATTGGTACTATCTGTAAATCAAATAATTGGATTGAAGTAATAAGTTCGTATAGATCTTTAATTACGCTAGTTATACTTCTTTTGCGTTGGTAAATTCCAGTTAGCGCTTGTCTGTGTTGGGTTCTATTTTGAGTGAAGAATGACATGAATAATGACATGAATATCAAAGTATAGCTTCTTTATATCATAAAGTAGGCTCCCAATATCATTAATGGATAAAGTAAACGGTGAAGCTCTTAATTTCAAGTAGCGTTTTTAAACCCTTTTTAAAAGCAGTAATACCTGATCATTGAATATGTCTAAAACAATTATTATTTACGTTGTCGCATTATGTTCATTCTCCACAGTACAAGCGCAAGATAGCCTTCTTATAAAACAGCTGACTCAACATGTGGAGACATTTAGTATACAAGATTCTATATTTCAAGGGAAAGGATGGACGACACTTCTTAAGGAGATAGAAAAATCGGGTAATGTGTTGATAGGAGAATCTCATTTTACGAAGGAGATTCCTTATTTCACTTCGCAAATAGCAACACATCATTTTTTTGACAATTTTATTTTTGAGATTGATCCATTTTCGGCAGCTATTTTAGAAGATAAAATAAAGAATCTTAACGCATCCGGTCTGGAAGCATACTATAAAACATATGGAGAAAACTTTTCTTTTTATGCGTCCAAACCAGAATATGAACTTTTAAAACAATTAGCAAAAGCAGGTACTTCTTTTATTGGGACAGATCAAATCATAAAAATTGGAGATCGGTTAATTTTTAGTGAGTTGGCTTCAGAGACCAAAAATGAAACAGCAAAGGTTATTTTTAATCGGATAGTAACAAAATCTGCAAAGTATTATGATGCATTTTTAGAGGACACATCGAAAGATTTTTACATTGAAACCAAAGAATTCCTAAACGACTTAGAAGCACTTTCTAGCTTAGATTTATCTGAAAAAGAAAAAAAATGCATAGCAGCTTTTTATACAACAGTCAAGATTTTTAATACGGATGACCATTCATTTAGAATTGATGTCATGAAACACCAACTCATGAATCGTTATGACGATTGGGGTGTTAGAGGCAAGAAAAATCTTTTTAAATATGGGGCCGTTCATGCGCCCAAAGGAGAAAGTTTATTACGTATATATGATATAGGTAATTTGGTAAATAATATTTCAGACAGTCATTTTGATACCTCTTTACATATCATGATTGTAGGAATGACAGGAACTTCAGGAGCTCCTTTTAAAGGATTTCCACCTCAGAACGTATCTTATGAAAAGGGTATGCTACAACCCATCTCTCTATTTTTTAATGCTGTAAAAGGAGATCAATGGCATTGTTTTGATACTAGACCGATATGGAAAGCCTATTTACGAGGAGAATTAACGATTAAAAGCACAATGATTAAAAGAATTCTTAAAGGATATGATTATGTCATTATAATACCAGAAGTGACGGCTGCTGTTGTTGAAAAGAAGTAGCTAATGCCGCTAGCGCTCGTCTGTGACGAGTGTCGTTACGAGTGAGAACATATAAAATTGAAAGCTGTATCTATTTTGGGTGCAGCTTTTTGTATGTTAGGTAGTAGCGGTATGTGTTTTAACGCTACGCTCTCCCTTTAGGTTGTAAACCTGTCTGTCGGCAGACAGGTTTCGCTAGCTCGATTTCGTACTTCGACTAGCTCAGTATAAACTTCACTTTCGTGAAAGCGTAAAAGGAGATCAAGAAAAAAGTATATGTATGATGCGACAGGCATCAAACTCACAATAGTGTTTGTAAGCACTCGTTGCAAACGAGCGCTAGCGGGGGTATTCCTGTGTTTAATGATTTTAATTAATAAATTATGAAAAATGATATTGGTTATCAGATATTAGAGCCTGAATCTTTAGATAAACTATTTGGAGGTATTATTAGAGTTGAATTTAAAATTTTACTATTAAATGGGATATTATCAATTATAAGAGAAACGGAGATTATAAGAAAGTATAACATTATTGCCTTAGATGTAATTATGGTAAATTATATTAGTAAATATCCAGCTATTGGAGTAAGATATTCTAATAATGAAAATGATTATGGAGATGAAATAGAAGAGTATATTAATGAAATTATAAAATCGAGTTATATTTTTAATTTGATAAATTATATTGTTGATAATAATTCTCTTATTGAAGAGGATATATCAAAATTGACAAAACAGTAGGTGGGTAATGGGTAAAAATGTTGCTTTTGAAATTTATTATTAATTGTCCTCCGCTAGCGCTCATTTGTGACGAGTGCCGTCAAGAGAAAATATACATTGATTCTAACATTTGAAACTGTAAATGAATCATCGCTAACGTGTTAGTAATGCATAAAGAGATTATGAATCCAGAAGAATTTATTATATCCTATGAAACGGCTTTAGGTACTCAAGATTGGAAAGTCGTTGCGCCTTTGGTCGCTGAAAATGTAAGTGTTACCTTTTCTAATGGAACGGTACATATAGGAAAAGAAAATGTTCAAAAAGCATTTGAGAAAAATTTCTCCCTCATTAAGAATGAAAAATATGTTGTTGAAAATGTGCAATGGTTACTAAAGGATACAATGTATGCGGTCTATGTATTTGAATTTAGTTGGACGGGTATTATACATGGAAAATCTGCTTCTGGAAATGGGGTAGGTACTTCTGTCATAATAAAAGAAGATGCTCAATGGAAATTATTGACAGAGCATTTAGGAAGAAAACCCAATTGAATTTTTGTTTAAAATATAGCTGAAATAGAATGCTATAGTATAAATGTCGTCGCTAGCACTCGTTTGTAATAACTCTCCTGATTAAATAATATACAGATGAATACATGTATGAAATACACTTTTACTTTAGTTTTTGTATTAATTCTTTTTAGTTGTGCTGTTCAACATCAGAACCCAGAAATTGTAACTGTTATTGGTATAGCTAAAGATAAAAAGGCTAGGGCTGCTGTTACCTCTATTAAAGATGGAAAAGTATATGAACTAGATGAAATTCCATATTGGGATGAAGAAATAAGAGGTAAATTGATAAAAGTAACAGGAACTTTAATTGTAGAGAAATTAAAATTTGATAAAAATGACACGGTCTTAGGTGTCCCTGTGCAACAAGCAGTTGGTACTAGAAGGTTATTATTAAATCCTAAATGGGAAATAGTACCTAATAATAATGAATCAAATTAAAAGAAATCATACTTTTTACAACCCCTAGCGCTCATTTGCAACGAGTACCGTCAAGAGTAAAGAATACAAGAATAAAGGCGGTATCTATTTTAGGTACAGCTTTTTGTTTGTTAAGGAGTTGTTGTATCGATTTCGCGAAAGCGTAAAAAACATTTTTAAAAAGTATATTTATGACGCGACAGGTATCAAACTGACAATGGTGTTTGCAAGCACTCGTTACAAACGAGCGCTAGCAGGAGCTCCAATAGAAGTACCTCCTCAATAGGTTGTAGTATGAAAAAGTATGTATTTATAGCTTCTTTATTCTTAATGTTTTCATGTAATTCTGAAAAATTGTTAGTGGAAAAAGGATATGGATTATTACTTGATTTTAGTAAAGAAAAAATTAATATGTCTAAGTTTGATTTTGAAAACCGATCTAACGAGATTGTATCTCTCAATATTTCAAATAATAATTTAACTGAAATCCCTGTCTTTGTATATGAGTTAGAGAATTTGAGATTTCTATGGCTAGAAAATAATAAGATATCTAATATCTCTAGTGATATTGTCAAATTAAAGAAGCTAGAAAAAATAGGGTTGGACAATACCGAAATTAAAGAATTACCTTCCAATTTTCACGAATTAAAGAATCTAGAGTATATAATTTATTTAGATAATAGCTTAACAAATAGTCAGGCTGAAAGTATGCTTTGTTCAATGCCAGAAAAATCAGCAATATATCTTATTAAAGAAGAGGCATCAAAATCTACTTATCCTTGTAATTAGATAAAGGATAGGTATTTTAAAGTTCTCCACTAGCACTCATTTGCAACGAGTGCCGTCAAGAGTAAGAACATATAAGAATAACGTCACAAAAAAGTAAACCCCAATGTCATTGGGGTTTAGTATAACGAATTGTTGTATGATAAGGCTTTAAATTAGCCATTTGTAGTAGGAGAGCAAACACCTCCTGAGCAAAAGCCTGTAGGGCAATGTGGGAAGCCTGTTAAGCAAGCTAAACCATCTGATGTTGGACCGCAACTACTTACATAAGGTGTTAATCCTCCTTGAATAGATTTTTGTTCTGTCGTGTTTAGTGCTGTGCCTAAACTTGAAATGTTTTTAATCATAGCATTGTTTTTTAAAATTAATAATCAGCTCTAATTTAATAAAAATATCTGATTATCAATTAGTTATGAATTTATCGTAATTTTAGATAAATACAACGTAAATAGTAATACGTTAGAATACCATTTTTGAAAAAATGAAGTTAATTTATTAGTTTTTAGGAAATTATATAAAGAAAAGGCTAAGAAATTTTAATTCCATATTTATGAACTAGCCCTTCTACTCCGTCTTTAGAGAAACGAGCACCTTTTACTTGATTCTTGTCAAGATCAATGGTATAGTTTACGGCTGTTCTAAAATCTGCTTTTTGAAGATTTGTGGTGTCAAAAATGGTCCCTTTAAGATCGCAAGTAGTAAAAACAGCTTGTGATAAATTACTCTCTGTAAAATCTGCTTCTTTTAATGAACAGTCTTTGAAATGTGTGTTTGAAAGGGTGCATTGGTAACAATTAGCAAGATCTAAAACGCAATTTTCTGCCTGTATAGAAAGCATAAAGTCATTACATACACTTAGATCTACTCCCACCATTTTACATCCTTTAAATAGGACATTGTTAAGTGTAGTCCCACCAAACTTGGTATTGGTAAAATTACAGTCTATAAATGTGCATTCTAGAAAGTTTGTGTTTGAGATATGGAGTTCTGGAAATAGGCAATCCGTAAAAGTACAGTGGTCATACTCTCCAACAGTAAATTCCTGAAGCGTATAATCAATACCTTTATAAGTTTCATCTAGGAATAGCTTGGACATGTCTGTTTACTCTTTAATAGGCATAAAAATCTCAGCCTTCCACTGGAGTTCGTTACCACCCATATTAGGATTGTTATAGAATACTTCAATAGGGGTAAGGTCTATTGGGATGTTGTGGCTCTTGGCATAGGTTTGTAATGCATACCAAGCACGATCTGAGGTAATATAGTTGCCGTTATAAGTAGCTTTTATGGCCTTTTGTGAATGGTACTGCTTGTACTTGATTTGAGGATGCTCAGGTAAGCTATCGTTTTTCTTAATAGGAAAACAGAAATTGTATGCAATGCTATCTGTTTTGGTATCCCAATGGGTCACTTCTACAAAAGGAGTTCCGTTAAGTTCTACCTTTCCTTTCAGCATGATTTGAGTCAATAAAGAATAATTATACATCATTCCTTTTGCTTTTTCATCCTGTAAACCTTTAAGCGGTGTGTAGGCTACATAGGTAGCTCTTGTAGTATCCTCTCCGTTTATGGTGACTCTTGTTCTTTTAAGATGTGCGTTGAGAATGTCATAGAATTCTTTGACAGTAGCTTCAGAGCGTTTTTCGATGGCTGTTTTTGAAAACGGAATTGCAAGTTTATTAGCAAAGCTATGGTCATTATCTTTTACATATACTTTTACCCGTGATGTCGAGTCTGTTAAAGCCTCTATTTTCCAGGTATAGGTATGTATAGAATCTCCAAAATTAAATTGTTGTTTCAACTCATCAAATTGAGACTGATCTATAATCTTAGTACCTTCTATACCTGCATACCATGATTTTATAGATTGATTAATGGTTCCTACGGTTGTTTTGGCAGGAAACCGTACTACATAATCATAAGGTTTTATAAATAGATACCAGACTGCTACAAGAATGACTAGGATGAGTAGAAGACGTACTATCTTTTTCATAAGGTATTAATTTGAAGCTTGACTATTATTGATTTTCATTTTTAAAGAAGCATTGATAAATCTACCAATGTTTTTTCCTTGTACTAGACCATTATCTACAGCTGCACGGTAATGAATCCCTCCGTACAATCTACTCACAGCAGCTTCACTAGCAGCAGCTCTAAAGGAAGAGAAGCTACGTACAGGAAGTCCATACGGTAACTCTGTATCATCTACAAATGAAAAGCCATCACCAAAAATACTGGTTAATGCTTCAGAAGCAGCGCCAGAAACTACGGAGTGACCACTTACATATTCTGGAAATGGAGGAGTCTGTAAGATAGGTTGCCAGTTATCATTAAAATGTTCATTAATCAAGGTTTCTGGACGCACTAAATTACTACGGTATTTTTCATCCCAACAGCTTATAAAAGCATCGGCAATGGCAATAGATGTTTTTGTGTAGGTATACATAGTTTCCATTACATCATGCCCTGCATTTCTAGAGGCAATTTTAGCAATTCCAATCCAATGTGCACCAGGAGTGATTTTTTTTGTAGCAAACATCAAGTGTCCTCTTGTAACAGATACATAAGGATTACAGTCCCAAAATTGTGCAATCGCAATCTCTTCTGCATCATCTCCTTGTTTTGTAATACTTTCACTAATGTCATATACTTCTTTTAATTCTTTGTAAAAATCTGAAGATTTATCCATAGAGAATGCAGGAGGTGGTACCGGTTTAAATTGTGCTGCCGAGTCAATTACAAATGGGCGTATTTTGTTCCAGTGTGGTTCAATCCCATCTGCATAGGCAGGTGGAGTAGGTTGCCATCTAGAAGGGTCGTCGGTAATGACAGAAAACTTAGGCATCGTACGTGTTTCTTTGTACATATCTTTATCCATCCACGCAGCAACATGCTCTGCTACGGCAAGACCATATGTTTTTGAAGTTGTGTATTCTGTAGGGTTTTTGGTATTCCATAATTGATATAAACTATCTCTATAGGGGGTGATCATATCTTCAGAAAACACCAAACGTCTACTTAAATCCATATGCGCTACTAATGCAGCGAGTTCATAATTTAAATGTTCTGTAGTTGCTGGCTCTGGAATAGCTTCAAAATCGGTGAGTTGAGTTGCTAAAGAGTTGTAGTCTGAAGCTTTACTAGCTAAGATTTCATAGGCCGCTACATTAGGATAGGCATAAATTCTACTCGCTTGTGGTGGAGAGAATATATCATGTATCATCACTTCTGTTACATTATTGACAGATGTGTGAAAATCTTCAGCAGTAATGGTGATAGGTTCTACTGGTTTTTCTTCACAAGCGGTAAAGAGAAAAACAAGTAGGAGTACTCCAAAATAACGGGATAATAGGGTATTCATGTTGCGTTTATTTTTGTAATTGGTATACATGTGCTTTGTCATTATTAAAAGTAACCAAAAGGTATGTTTTTGTATCTAGGGTTAGGAGGTTGAGATGCCTTACTGATTTTTGAGAAAGGTCCAATCCTAATCGATGACCTAATGTACTACTTCCATCACTTTTAAGCAACGCTCCAGAGAAAGAATCAAGTCTTCCGTGAAAAGGTTTTACACCAAAGTAATTTCCAGCAGCGAGTACTTCTTCTTTTCCATCTCCATCAAAATCATATACGGTCAATGCCATGATGGGTGCCGTTTGTAAGTTTTCGCCGAAAGGCACAAAAGAAAAACGACCTCCTTCATTTTTAAGATACCCAGATTGTAAGGTGTGTACCGTGAGTTTTGTACTTTCTGAGATGGCTTTTTTACCCATGATCTCTTCAACCGTTTGGCCTCCAAAATCTTTATAACTCGTATATTTTTTAAAGAGGTGTGTCATCTGACTTCCTAATTCATTTAATCCTAGTAAGGGGTAATAGGCTCCATTTTTTTGAGTAGCGACTATGGTTTCTGATTGCCCGTTATCATCAAAATCATCTAGATATGCATACATGGGTGCTTCTGGCGAGGCAGCAAACTTGCTGTTTTCTCCCCAATTTCCCAAGATATAATCCATGTCTCCATCGGCATCCATATCAAATGGTTGTAGGGTCTGCCATAGGCCATTAAGAGCATCTTCATACATACTTACTTTTTGAAGTGTGCCGTTAGTATTGGTATAAAATTGTGGAGCCATCCATTCTCCAATAAGGATAAGATCTTTTGTGCCATCGGCATTAAAATCACTCCAAACCGCATCAGTAATCATTCCGATGTTATCAAAAGAAATGGCAGTATCTATAGTAAAAGTCCCTTTGTTATTGCGAAGTAATAGTGATTGTGATGGGCGTCCAAAGTCATTTGCAATGGCTTGGTTTCCTACAAATACATCGAGGTCTCCATCGGCATCATAATCATGTACGGCAAGAACAGAAGCGTTCTGAAAGCTTTCTGGAAGCTGTTGTTGTACAAAAGTCGTGTCTTGTGCTGTGTAATAAAGGTCTTTAAGGGGTTGGGCATTATTATCAAAATCGGCACCTCCTGTCCCGATGATCAGATCTGCACGTCCATCTTGATTAAAGTCCTGAAGGGTTGCTACCACATCTTCTGTAATCGTTTCTTTGGTGATTTCTGGATAGGTAGCTTCTGAAAATCCAGTACTATCACTAAGGTAAATTTTAGACGTCATAAACTTTGAGCTCCCAAAATAAATATCGTCTTTCTGATCTCCGTTTATATCGCCAATAGCAACAGCTGGACCACGATCGGATACTTGGTACGGGATGAGTTTTTGCCTGTTAAAATCAATATATCGGTCTTCTGTATGTGTAAAATCAATCCCTAGATTATCGGCTACTTTTTTGAAAAGAGGCTTGTGTACGGGTTGTAAGGTACCGTAATCAAATGGAGTATTGCCTTTCGGCGAAATGGTAAGTGTTTGGTTTGTGGTTACATCTGTTAGTACTTGTGATGTCTTATCAGGCCATACAACTCTAAGCGAATCTATCGTAGCTGTCGTGCCAAATCCAAAATGAAGTATCGGCTCTGATGATGCCTGAAAACCACGTACGGTGTATAGTTCTTTATACTGTAATTGCCCTTTGTGATATGCAAAAACCTTTGTGCCTATTCCGAAAGCATTTGCCTTTGGATATTCAAAACGAATCTTTAAATAATTGGCAGCAGCATCCGTTGTATTTTGATATACTTGTGGCGTGCTATTAATAGTATTGGTTACAATATCTAAGTCACCATCATTATCCAGATCGGCTAGGGCAGTGGCACCAGATACAAGCGTGTCTTTTTGAGTCCATGTGCCAGAGAGGTCTTCAAAAGCTAGTTTCCCTTTCCCTTTAAATATATAATTGTGCGTATTTCCCTTAGGCATTAATTCTAATGCTTTCTGATCAATAAGCTTGGTATTACTTATTTTATTTTGAATTTGCTCACTGGAGATAAAACGAATATAATCTAGATCATTAGGACGTTTAGGAATTCCGTTTGAGATAAAAAGATCTTGTGAACTATCTTGATCAAAATCGGCAAATAAAGCACTCCAACTCCAATCGGTAGCAGCAATACCACTTAACAATGCAGTTTCTTGATAATCGTATCCTTTTTGGTTTACATATAGCATATTGCGTGTAAACTGATAATGATATCCAAAGCGATCAATACGTAACTTCTGCGTTTGAATATTATCATCTCCTTCAGACGATTTTAATACTTTTTCATTTTCAGGAAGCATGTCTAGTGAGATCATATCTGGCCAACCATCGCTATTAATATCTGCCACATCATTTCCCATAGAAAATCGTGAAGTGTGTCCAAAATAGTCTTTTAAGCTTTCGCGAAAGCTTCCTTCTCCCGTATTCAAATAATAATAATCATCTTCATGAAAATCATTTCCTACGTAAATATCAGGCCATCCGTCTTGATTAAAATCGGCAATAGCAATTCCTAATCCGTAACTATTAATACCTCCTAGAATACCTGCTTCTTCACTTACATCTGTAAATGTGTTGCCGTCATTACGCATGAGTCGATCTCCCGTCTCATAATTTCGCTTAAAGCGTAAAGAAGCCTTTCCGTATGATTCTTGGGTATGTACCGCATGATTAAGAATATAAATGTCCAAATCGCCATCTAAATCATAATCTAAAAATGCAGCATTAGAGCTGTAAGTATCTAGATCTAGACCGTACTTTGCGGCACTTTCTGTAAATGTTGCATCTCCATTATTGATGTATAATTCGTTATATCCATCAAAACCATTAATGCCTACGACAGCACACACGTAAATATCTAATAAACCATCACCATTTACATCGCCCATCACAGCACCCGTATTCCATGTACTATTGCCTGCGATACCTGCTTTATCACTAATATCTTCAAATTGAAGATTTCCTTTGTTGAGGTATAATTTATTCTTTACTTGATTGCCCGAAATAAAAATATCAGGAAGATGATCACCATTGATATCGCCTATGGCAAGGCCCCCACCATTATAAAAGTAGAGGTAATCAATAATATTAAAATCGTCACTCTCTGTAAGGGTGTTTACAAAGGTAAGCCCTGTATCTGCCGCCGAAGGGTTTTTAAATAAGGTGTCTTTCTCTTTACAACCTATGAGTATAAAGAGTAGACTAAGAAATATGATATTTCTAATTACCGGCATTGTATACTCTTGGTTTTTCGTTATTAATAGCCGCAATTAAAAAGGTGTTGCCTTTGCTATCTTTAAATGTTGCTAGGTGTTTAATCTCTTCGCGTACTTCAAAACCACTGGTGGTATAATCTTGCCAAGTAAACCCAAGATTTCCATCGCCTAATAATACATTCCCGCTGCTGGCATCTAGTTGTGAGTACTGAGGTTTGAATTCAAAATTATTACCTCCCATCACAAGATCAAGATTTCCATCATTATTAATATCTGTACAGGCAATACCACATACACATGATAATTGCACACGAACTGGTAAATCTTGAATTTTAAAAGTACCATTGCCTTCATTAATCGCAATGACAGAAGATGCGGTTTGTACTTGCTTTACGATAGATACATCAATGACTTCTTTTGGGAATAATTCATCGATAGATCGCTTTGCATAATCTGATGCTTTGATGTTTTGCTTTTTAAGAGATACTAACTGTCCCGTAAGCTCTTTCTTTTGATGTAATGGATAGTCTTTGCCATCTTTATGAAAGGTCGTTATTTGTTCTATGGTACCATTGTTATCAAAATCATTGATGTACATTTTCATTGGGGCGCCTTCTTCAGGTTTGTAATGAATATTAGTTCCTTCATTTCCTAATACAAGATCAAGGTCGCCATCATTATCAAGATCTGATGCTTCTACTGTATTCCACCATCCATGTAATTCATCTAATGAGCTTTTCATAGCCGTAAGACGTCTTCCGTTATTTTTAAAGATTTTTGTGGTTCCCCATTCTGAAGTAACGACAAGATCTTTTTTGCCATCTTGATCCATATCTGCCCAAAGTGCATCGGTAATCATTCCTGCATTTTTAATAGGGTAGGCAATACGCTCTGTTGCGTTAGAGAATTCGCCGTTTCCTCTATTTTCAAGGAAAAGATGTTCAGGGTCAATTCCATATACTGCAATCACACTTCGAGACCCTACAAATACATCCATATCGCCATCGTCATCAAAATCATATGGAGCGATTACAGACATGTTTTGGTATGCAGAAGGGATGGTGTAGTCCGCTTTCGCGAAAGCGCCTTTACCATCATTCAAATATAAACGAAGACTATAATCGGTTTTGGTAGTTACCTCATTACCGCCTGAGCCTACCATCAAATCTAAATCACCATCATTATCTGCATCAAAAAATGCCGCGGCCGAATCTTCATAATTGGCTTCTTTTTTAAAGATGGCATTGTTAGGTGCTTTAACTAATTTTCCATTTCCTTTATGTAAATAAAGAGTTCCTGCTTGTTTTTTAGCGCCTCCAATAAATATGTCTTCATGTCCATCACCATTTACATCTCCAATAGCTAGAGAAGGTCCTTCTTGAGATAGTTTTTTTGCAATGAGGCCTTCATAATCAAAGTCGCTGTATTCATTTTCTTTATGGGCGTCTAATGATGTGTTTGCAACCTCATTAAAAAGTGTTTTGGCTTTTTTAGGAGCCGGTGCTTTATACGTACTTGTAGCATCGGTAATCTGTAATTGAAGTGTTTGGTTGACCGTTAGGTTTTCAAAAACCTGTGTCTTGTCATTAGGCCAAATCACACGAAGAGAATCTATTTTTTGAGAAGTTCCTAATCCTATAGTCATTGCATGTTCCATAGAAGATTGAAATCCTCTTGATGGGACAAGCTCTTGAATATAAGTTTGACCTCCGTGATATAAGCGTACAGAAGTACCAATAGCGAAAGGGTTTTTTTCTGCTCCTTTAAATTTTAATTTGATGTAGTTGTTATCTCTTTCTTTATCGGTATTATTTCTAAATACAAAAGAAGGCATGTTTACATTATTTACAACAAGGTCTAAATCGCCATCATTATCTAAATCGCCATAAGCAGCACCATTAGACATACTTAAAATTTCAAGTCCCCAATCGTTGGCTTTGTTTTCAAAAGTGATGTCTCCTTGGTTATGATAGGCATAATTAGACAAAGGTTTTACGGGCATTTTATTAATAATGGTGTCTAAAACTCTTGTTTCTCCTGTGGCCTTACTTTGAATAATTTCATTAGCAAAAAAGTCTACAAAATCTAAATCGGTAAGGTCATGGTTAATACCATTGGTAACATAAATATCTCTATAGCCATCATTATCCATGTCAAATACAAGTCCAGACCAACTCCAATCTGTCGCTTCTACACCACTGTGGTAGGCTACTTCTGAGAAGGTGCCATTTCCATTATTAACCTGTAAGGTGTTTTGGATAAACTGCTGGTAGAAATCATTACGCTGTTTTCTCTTGTATACATTGTATCCGTCAAACTCCATGACAGATTTTACACGTTCTTCTCCATCAGGAAGCATATCTGTAATAAAAATATCCTGTAGTCCGTCATTATTAATATCTGAAATATCAACGCCCATCGCAGAGAGTGATAGGTGAGAAGTCCATTTTTTTATTTCTTCAGTAAAGGTGCCATCTTGATTATTGATATAAAGGTAGTCACGCTCAAAAAAGTCATTAGAGATATAAATATCAGGATATAAATCGTGATTAATATCTGTAACCATTACACCTAATCCAAAACCGATAAGTGACCCATATATACCCGCTTCGTCACTTACGTCTGTAAAAACACCATCGTCATTACGCATTAATAAATCTCCAACACCTCTAAATTGGCTATCTACATTCTCCCAATCCTGAGCACGTTTATCTCGTTGTCCTTTATTTCCTAGACTGCTTACAGGGACATTGCTGTTATTTAAAATATATACATCTAGATCACCATCTTTATCATAGTCAAAGAAAGAGGCATGTGTAGAAAATCCAGAAGTTGCAAGATTGTATTCTTTTGCTTTTTCTGAAAATGTAAGATCTCCATTATTGATATATAAATCATTGTCATGGTTATCTGCTTCTAAATTTCCTGCATTACTTACATAGATATCTAATAGTCCATCTGCATTGATATCTGCCATAGTAACTCCTGTAGACCAAGCTTTGTTACCTTCAATTCCCGCTTTTTCTGAAATGTCTTCAAACGTAAAATCTCCTTTGTTTAGATACAGTTTATTCTTCTCCATATTTGCCGTGAGAAAAATATCAGGAAGTCCATCGTTATTAATATCACCTATAGCCACACCACCACCATTATAGAAGTTGCGGTATTTGAAAATATTAAAATCCTTTTGGTTTTTTATGTTATTTACAAAGTCAATACCGGTTTCTTCTTTAGAAAGGAGTGTAAATAGTGGATTTCCTTCTGTTGTTTTTTGTTTTTCGTCTTCTTTTTCTTTGGTAGTCGAAGTACACCCTATGATGCATAGAGCTAAGAAAGCTCCAATAACGGTTTGGTATGTGAATTTAATTTGCATATGCTATTACTTCTCTTGTTTTAGAAATATAGGAGTATCGTTATTACGTCCTACGACATAAAAAATACGATCTGTTATTTTAATTTTTTGAATACTACGGGAAGCCCCACTAATATCATAATCTTGATTTGAAAGGACTATAAAATTGCCTTTAGTATCATTTTTCAAAAATACGCCATGAGAGCCATCTAGCCTACCTAATTGGGTACTTATTTCATAGTTATTACCTACTAAAAGCGCATCTAGAAAGCCATCTTGATCAAAATCTTCAATAAGGATGTCTTCTACTGTAGAAACTTGTGCTAAGAAAGGTAATTCATGTGCTTGAAAAGTGTTGTTTCCTTTGTTTTCAAAATAGGTAGAAGCAAATAGGTATGCTTCTTTCTTTTCCGATTCTTGTAATTTCTTTTTGTCTAGTAATTGTTCTATATCCGCTTTCGCGAAAGCGTTATAAGACAGATACTTTTTATTAAGCAACGGAATCTGCTTTACGAGTTCATCTTTAGTGGCAATTGTGGTTTCTGTTCCTTGATAATAATAGGTAACAATCGGGTCAATTTGATTGTTGTTATCAAAATCATTGCGATATAAGGTCACTGGTTCTTCTAGGGTAGGTTTTAAACGGGTATTGAGTCCCCAATTCCCAGCGATGATATCTTGATCCCCATCATTATCAAAATCGGCTACTTTAATGCTATTCCACCATCCATGCGTGTTTTTTAACCCAGTTGTTTTTTGAAGGGTTAGGGAAGTGCCATCGTTTATAAAAATAGAAATAGGCATCCAGTGGCCAGCTACAATGGCATCAGGATATCCATTACCATTAAGATCCTGCCAAGTAATATCATATACATTTCCTATGTTTTGAAAATCTTTTGCATAGGTATTTGTAATCTCTTCAAAATGTCCCTTACCATCATTTTTAAATAGATATTGTGTCGGGGTTTTGCCAAATTGATGTGGTACTACATTGGCAGTAATACAAACATCCATATCTCCATCATTGTCTATATCGATAGCAGTAACTTTAGATGCATTTACAAAAAGGTCTTTAAATTGGGTTTCATCTCTTTGTAATGTGTTTTGAGATGTAAGGTATAATCTTGGTGTGAGTGGTTTTCCTTGTTTAAATTCATTACCTCCGCTTACAATAAGTACATCATTTATTTGATCTCCATTGGCATCAAAGATAAGTGCATGTGTATCCTCATGAATTTGCGTGTTTTTGGCATCTGGTAGTTCTTGCACTTGAAAGTTGCCGGATGCATCCTGAATCCATAGTTGAGTTGATTGTCCTTTTGCTCCTAGAGTAAGGATATCTTCTCTTTGATCATTTGTAAGGTCACCTATAGCGATATGAGGCCCTAAATTGGTACTCGCGTACGGAATTAAGGGAGAACGACTAAACTCTATGGAAGTACCGTCACGATGATTAAAATCTATGGGAGCTGTTGTGTTTGTAATAAAAGAGGTTTGTGATTGCTTTGTGTATGGATATGTGTTTTCTGATGTATTGTTGTAGTTCAAGATAATACGTTGATTTGCTTTTGTGTTTTGGAGGGTTTGATATTTTCCATCTGGCCAGATAACTTGAAGCGAATCTATAGTTTCTTGGTTTCCTAATCCAACGAGTATACTAGGAGGTGTTGCAGATAGGTATCCTTGCGTAGTATAATTTTCGAAAAATTGTTTTTGTTTGCCAGCATATACAATCACTTTTGCTCCTATGCCTTTTGTGTTTGTAGGACTCCCTTCAAAATGTATTTTTATATAGTTTGTATTGCTACTGTCTACTTGTGTTGTGTTTTCTAAAATGAATGCATTTTGATTTACATTATTTACTACAAGATCTACATCTCCATCGTTATCAAGATCTGCATAGCTAGCGCCATTACTAAAAGATGCTTGTTCTATTTGCCAATGATTACTGACATCTTCAAATTGAGCGTTGCCTATATTCTTATAGAAGTAATTGACAGTTTTCTTTTCGGGTAATTCATCAATGAATTTGAGTTCTTCAGAACTCATTCCTTGGCCTAGTTTTTTTTGGATACTTTCATTAGAGATAAAGTTAACAAAATCCATATCGTTGGTTGCTCCTTGTATTCCATTGGTAATATAAATATCCTTATGGCCATCATTATCAAAATCGGCAATAAGAGGCGACCATGACCATTCTGTAGCAGAGATACCACTTAAAAAAGCAGTTTCTGCATATTTGCCATTTCCTAGATTGAGGTGTAATGTATTTTGCATGAATTGGGGTTCATATCCATTACGAAGCTGATTTTGAAATATGGGATAATTGTATTCGGCTCCAGAGACTTTTAGTGTGTGTAAATCTTCTGGTAGCATGTCTAATGACATAATATCTGGATGTCCATCATTATTAACATCAGTAATGGCATTTCCCATAGAAAAATGAGAACTATGCCCAAGTGCGGACTGTGTAGAGTTTACTTCTACAAATGTTTTGTTTTTTTGATTGATGTAGAGGTAATCATTTTCAAAGAAATCATTACCTAAATAAATATCTGGGTATCCATCGTTATTGATATCAGATATAGAAATACCTAATCCATATCCTAATCTGCTTTGGAAGATGCCAGAAGTATCTGTAACATCTATGAAACGCCCATTTTGATTTTCTAATAATTTGTCTCCGTAAATAGAATCTTTTTGAGTTCGTAGTCCTCCTTTTCCGTAGTTGCTATTAGGGTGTAATGAATGATTTAAAATAAAAACATCTAAATCTCCATCTACATCATAATCAAAAAATGATGCTTGTGTGGTTAGACCTTTTAAAGCTAGGTTATATGTAGTAGCTTGTTCTTTAAATTGCGGAATACCATCTGGGGTATTTCCTTGATTGATAAATAACAGATTGGATCCTTCTATTTCTAGGTGCCCGTTTATCTTAGAAACGTATATGTCCATACGTCCGTCGTTATTAATATCTACTGTAGTAACTCCAGTTGTCCAGCCTTGATCATTCTGTATGCCTGATAAAGAAGTAGTATTTGTAAACTGTAGTTTTCCTTTATTTATATAGAGTTGATCTGCTTGTTGATTTGAAGTAAAATAAATGTCATCTAACCCGTCATTATTAAAATCGGCAATAGCAGTACCTGCTCCATTATAGAAATAGAGATAATTTAAAATATTAAGTTCAGGTGTATTTTGAACAGTATTTGAAAATGAAATGCCAGAATCAGCTACTTCAATAAATTTAGGCTGAAGTATTGTTTTTTCTTTACAAGAGACGAAGAAAAAGGAAATGATTAATATGAAAAATAGGGGTTTCAATGTAAATCTAAAATGCAATTTTACTAAAAGAAAAGTGAATAAAAAAGAGGGTTGAAACAACCCTCTTTTTAAGCTTAATTCAAAATTTAGGTTTAGTAACCTGGATTCTGTGTCAAATTAGGGTTAAGAATAACCTGACTTGCTGGAATTGGGAATAAATTCAAGTTGGCATCACCTACAGCTCCTGGGCTTTTAAGCTCCCAGTCTCTAGTATATTGACCAAAACGAATCATATCATTTCTTCTCCATATTTCAGCATATAATTCACGTCCTCTTTCATCTAATAAATCTTGCTCAGTTACTGCTCCTAATGGTGCAGCTCCTCTTAGTATACGTAATGTGTTAACTTCTGAAGTAGCATCACCACCACCACGTAACATTGCTTCTGCTCTCATTAAGTGAGCATCTGAGAATCTAAAGAATATTTCGTGCTCAGTAAACCCTCCGTAACGTGGGTTGTACTTCTGAAGGCGTATACCAGTAGTTTCATCATTGTTAATTAAGTTGCTATTTCCATCACCATCTACAAAATCTCTTTTGAATGTTAATGGTGCACCTGGACGATCTGTTAATGGAGTTCCATCGATCTCATATTGTTGACCAATTAAGAATCCAAACCCTATGTTAGAACCTCTTTCAAATCCTGGAAAATCCCCAGACTCTTCAGTTCCAGCATCACCTGTAAAAGGCACACCCATTGTAGGTACAAATCCACGACGCTCTTCTTGTCCACTTCCAGGAACATTGATATTAGGATCTCCTTCAAATAGATCATAATATTCTGCAAGTGTAGAGAATCCATTCCATCCACCTCCAGCAATTTCTGGAGCCATGTTGTAGTGTAATCCATTCCAAATTCTATTTCCTACACCAGTAGGTAAGAACCAGATTGTTTCTGCATCTAATTCATTTCTAAAGATGTCAAAATATCCGTCTACAAGACCGTATCCTTCACCTTCAATTTCATTTACTAAAGAAACTACTTGGTTCATGTCTGCACTATCAGGCGAAGTACCAAGGTAGATATGCTTATTTAAAAGCACTTTAGCTAATAAATAACGAGCAGCAGCTTTAGAACCTCTAGCATGAGCAGAGTTATTATCTCCTACTCCAGCACCTGGAGCAAGTGAAGGTAAATTAGCAATTGCTGTGTTAAGATCAGATACAATTAAGTCTACAGCTTCTTGTCCTCTAAGTACAGCAGGATCTTCTAATAAAGATGCTTCTGGATCACGGAAAGGAACTTGTCCGTAGTTATCTAAAATTACAAATGTTCCTAACGCTCTTAAGAAATGTGCATCTCCTAACTGAGCAGGAGAAGCATTAGAAAGTGGAGAAATTACTTGTGTTGCAGCAAAGTGAGTTTGGTTCCACTGGTTCCATACATTAAGAATAAATGCATGCTCAGTTGTCCAGTTGTGCTGGTGTAACTGTCTCCAGATACCGTTATCTCCCCAGTCAGATCCACGAGTTGGGATAAGGGCTGCGTCTGTAGTAACTTCACTCAAGGCAAATAAGTTTGCTTGATCTCCAACTTGACCATTAAGGCTGTTGTATATTCCCTGGATGAAAGAGTCTGGATCTTCAACTCCTTCAAAACCAGCAGCAGTAATAAGAGAATCTGTCTCTTCTACTTCTAGATCAGTACAAGATGTGATAACACCAAGTGCTAACATACCGAGTAGTAATACTCTAAGTTTAAATGTGTGTTTCATAGTTTCTGTTTTTTTTAATTAAAATCGTGCATTAACACCTAATGTAAATGTTCTAGCTCTAGGAACAGCTGCATAATCAATACCCGCTGTTGGGATATTTGATGCATTAATCTGTCCAGTGCTTACCGAAACTTCTGGATCTAAACCACTATAGTCAGTGATTAAGAATAAGTTTTGTCCTGTTAAAGAAAGTCTTAAAGAATCAAAGAATCCTTCACCGCTTACAGGGAAGTTATATCCTAATGATAATGTTTGTAAACGTACAAAGTCTCCTGACTCTAAGAATCTTGTTGATACTGCTGTTGTAGCAGCACCATCTTCACCACTAGTAAGAACATCTTGAGTTACGTTTTTACTAATTGCTAATCCACCTGCAGTAAAGAATGCGTTATCTGTTGCATTATATACTGAGAATCCGAATTGTCCTGTGAAATATGTTGCAAGATCAAATCTCTTGTAACGGAAGTTTAATGATAAACCAGAAGTAATTTCTGGAACTGCATTTTCTCCTACAAACGTCTTATCTGAATCTGGATCACCAACACCATCTCCGTTTACATCTCTATATGTTGGGAAACCGTTGTCATCAAATCCTGTAAATTCAGCAAGGAAGAAAGAGAATAATGGCTCACCAGCTTGAAGACGTTGTGCAAACGCTCCTGTTAAACCATTACCATTAATAGCTCCTGTATCAATAACTTGATCAGTATCTTGTACTTCATTTTGGTTATATGCAATGTTGAATGCTGCAGAGAATCCCCAATCGTCAGTATCTATAAAATCATAATTTAATGCAAGTTCAACCCCTTGATTCACTACAATACCATCATCAAGGTTTCTGAATATAGTAGGAACATTAGCCGATGATGGAGCTGCAAGAGCACTGTTTAATAATAAATCAGAAGTTTCTTTACGGTATACGTTAAAGCTACCATTGAAACGATCGTTATTAAATCCAAAATCAATACCTACGTTAAAGTCTAATGTTTCCTCCCATTTAAGATCTGGGTTCGTATTACCAATTACTACTGTTCCTGGACGGTTTACAGTAAGATCATTTGTGATACCTGCTCCACCGAAACGCTCTCTTCTAATAAACTGTGCGTGTCCTAGTCCTTCTTGACTACCCACGATACCAGCTCCTAAACGTAACTTTAAAGTAGATACATTATCTCCTACAAAATCTTCTTCGTGTATTTGCCATGCAAATGCTCCAGAAGGGAAGTAACCATATTGGTTTTCAGATCCAAACGTTGAAGAACCATCTGCTCTGAATGTTCCAGTAAATAAATATTTATCTGCAATTGTATAGTTAGCTCTTACAAAGAATGATTGAAGCTCGTCTACATTATCAAATGTATCTCCAACAAAAGCTCTAATGCTTCTGTTAAATCCTGAAGGTAAAATATCAGTGTCATTAATTTCAGGGAATAAACGGTTTACAAAAGAACCATTTTCACCATATCCGAAGTTTTGGAAAGATCCTTGGATACTTCCACTTACAGCATTATACGTGCTTTCTAATTGATTTAAGATAGTTCCTAAATTATTTGTTGAGAATCCAGCTCCGTTTGCAAATACACCACTTCTATCAAATTCTTGGTATGAATAACCTCCAACTACGCTTAAATTAGAATTTTCGAATTCTTTATTATAAGAAAGTGTAGCTTCCAAAAGTGAGTTGTCTTGTTCAAATGTATTATAGTTACCTCTACCAATACCAGACACTCCGTTTAATCCAAGTACATCTGCTGAGAAAGCAGATACTGTAGTAGATTCAAGTTGATCATAACCAACAGTAACTTTAGCACTAAACTCATCAGTGATTTTATAATCAGCAGATAAGTTTAATAAGATTCTGTCTGTATTAGAAAGACCTCTAAACGTAGCTAATAAACTAGCAGGGTTTAATACATTATTTCCTGGATTAAAATCAGCATCTGCAGGAATTGTTGGATTTCCTGATATAGAAGCACCAATTAAATCTCCTGTTGAACCAGCATTACCTGAAATAGGTGCTAGATTATCATTTACTCTAGACATAGATCCTTGGAAGGCTAATGTTAACTTATCATCAAAGAATTTATGTTGAGCATTTAAACGACCAGCAATACGCTCTTGTGATTGTGTTTCAATAACACCATTTGTATTACTATATCCAAAAGATGCTCTTACATTTCCTCCTTGGTAGCTTTTAGAATAACTTAAATCTGTATTTCTAGAATAAGCAGTACGCGTAAGGAAATCTTGCCAATCTGTATCTGCTCCTCCAAAATCAGCAGCTACAGGGTCATTACCTATAGACTCTACTGCAGAAAGGAATTGCTCTCTATTTAAAAGGTCATACTCATCGGCAGCGTTTGATGCACTTACAGATGTGTTTATTTCCCATCTACCTTTACTAGCGCCTCTACCTCCTTTAGTTTGAATGATGATTACACCATTCGCACCACGAGATCCATAGATCGCTGTAGCTGATGCATCTTTAAGAATAGAGATGCTTTCAATATCATTAGGGTTTAAGAAACTAAGTGGGTTTCTTGAGTTACCACCTCCAATACCTGGAGTGTTTGCTGTTGGAGCTCCTGCTGAAGTTAATGGAACACCATCAACAACAAATAAAGGATTGTTTCCAGAACGAATAGAGTTCGAACCTCTAATACGCACTACAACACTACCTCCTGGCTCACCAGACGCTTCAGAAATTTGAACACCGGCAGTTTTACCTTGAATTAATTGCTCAGGAGATTGGATAACCCCTTGGTTAAATTCTTCGGAAGTAACCGCTGCAACAGAACCTGTAGCATCTTTTATAGTTGTTGTTCCATATCCAATTAATACCACTTCATCAAGCGCATTATCTAAAGATAATGATGCATTTACAGTGCTTCTTCCATCTACTGCAATTTCTTGCGTAGAATATCCTACATAACTAAATACGAGTATAGCATCACTTGCTACATTATTGAGAGTGTAGTTACCGTCAAAGTCGGTAGTAGCACCATTCTGGGTGCCTTTTACAATTACGTTTGCACCCGGCAAAGGACCATTCTCCTCTGTCACTGTTCCAGAAACTGTCTGGGCAGTTGAAATTCCCGCAAAGAGAACCGCGACAAACAGCAGCATACTTTTAAGTAATACTTTCTTCATAAGATTCTTGTTTAAAATTAGTTTGCTTAGTTTAAAAATTTTAGCGTTTAATCACTTTATAAGCGCCTAATTTATGTAAAATTTACGTTAACGCAACAAAAATACATCGTTAAAGTTACGAAAACGTTTTCGTGTTTAAAAGCCTTTTTGTATGGATTTATGTGAAAATTTTGATCAATTTTTTGGCAAGTTCATAAAAAGAAATAGCTCATACTGTCAAATACATAATGAGTTATAATTTTATACCTGAATTAAGAGAAATTGTAGTAACATAATTTTCGTTAAAGTAAATTTGATTTTTTTAAAAAAATAATTTGATCTTGTCTTCAATATTTGAAGAGTATATTTGTGCAAAAAGTATTTTTTGGAGACTAGATTACTACATAAAGATGTTATTATTATAGGAGGTGGTGCGGCAGGATTTTTTACTGCTATAAATATTGCTTCTAACGTTCCAGATGCTTCTATTTTAATTTTAGAAAGAGGAAAAGAAGTTTTAACTAAAGTTCGTATTTCTGGTGGCGGTAGGTGTAATGTAACCCATGCAGAATTTGTTCCTAAAGAATTATCAAAAAACTATCCTAGAGGTGAAAAAGAACTTTTAGGGCCTTTTCATACATTTATGACAGGTGATACCATTGCATGGTTTGAAGATCGTGGAGTGGCACTTAAAATAGAAGATGATGGTCGTATGTTTCCCGTATCTGATTCTTCTGCTACTATTATAGAGTGCTTTTTAAAGGAAGCAAAACAACTGGGTGTTGAGATTTATAAAAATCATGCTGTTCAAAAAATTGAAAAACTTGAAAACCATTGGAGTTTAGCAACCACACAACATGATTTTACATGTGACACTTTAATTGTCACAACAGGAAGTAATCCTAAAATGTGGAAACAACTAGAAAGCTTGGGGCATACGATAACCCAAGCAGTTCCTTCTTTATTTACATTTAATAGTAAGGATATACGTATTAAAGATTTGATGGGACTATCATCAGAAGCATCTGTAGAGATCCTAGGCACAAAACTACAGTCAGAAGGACCTCTGCTTATTACACATTGGGGATTGAGTGGTCCAGGCGTTTTAAAACTTTCTGCTTGGGGAGCTAGAGACCTAGCTGCGATGAATTATCACTTTACGATTAAAGTTAATTGGTTAGTATATGAATCTCAAGAAGATGTAATGGATGTATTAATGAACTATAAACATACATTAGCTAAACAGTCTCCTTATACATATACACAATTTGATTTACCTAAAAGACTTTGGCAAAGTTTACTTACTGCTTCAGGGATTAAAGAGGGTGAGAAATGGGCGAATCTTACAAAAAATCAATTACAGTCTTTAAGTAAAGAGCTTACCGGTGGTTTGTATGAAATAAAAGGAAAAAGCACTTTTAAAGAAGAATTTGTAACAGCTGGTGGTATCAATCTCAAAGAAGTTAATTTTAAAACCTTTGAAAGTAAAATTCATGAGAATTTATACTTTGCAGGAGAAGTGCTCAATATAGATGCTATTACAGGAGGGTTTAATTTTCAAAATGCATGGACGGGTGGTCATATGATAGCAGCAGCTATTGCCAATAAATAATTAGCTATTATACGCTTTAACGCTTCGCTCTCCTTTTAGTCGTGAATCTCACAAGTTCGCTTTCGCGAAAGCGTACACGGAAATTTAATTTAATCTCCAAATCTCAAAGTTGAGTATAGTAGCAAAAGCTACCCAGCAAGCATATGGGATGAGTAAATAGGCAGCACGTTTATCTACTACTTTAAACCATTTAATAGTAAGTAAGATTAATATAAATAGAATGCCAATATTGATAAGTGCCCATGCGGGTCTCTTCATTCCAAAAAACAAAATACTCCACATCGCATTTAAGATGAGTTGAAATCCAAAATGATATAAGGCGGTTTGTACCCATTTGTGATAAAAGCCTTTATGCCATACAAGAGCAACAGCAATTCCCATCATAATATATAAGACAGTCCAAACGGGAGCAAAAATCCAATTTGGGGGATTAAAACTAGGTTTGTTGAGTGTCATATACCAATCTGCAATACTAGATTGTGTGGCAATAGCACCTATACCACCTATGGATAGGCAGAAAATAACAGAAATTAAAATTTTAAGTAGTAGGCGTTTCTTCATAATGGTACTACCAATTTATGAAAAAACTCTTAAATCCAGATTATGTAATAGAAAATCTATTCCGTTTTGAACCTGCTGCAAAATATATCGCTGCGCTACATTTTTGAGTTTAATCATAGCGATGCTATGCTAAAACTAAGAATATGTCATATTTTATTGCTGTTTCAATTCTCATCACAAAGTTCTATTGCATAATCTGGATTAAAAACTTCCATACAAATAATAGAAAGACAACAGTTATCTTTGCCAAAACTTATAATTCTTATATGTCTGAAGATTCTTTTGTTTTAAATTCAAATACAGCTATACTTTCAGCTGGATCTGTGTCTTGGCAATCTCCTAGTAATATCGCTTTAGTGAAGTATTGGGGAAAACATGGAGAGCAATTGCCTCAAAATGCTAGTATAAGCTTTACGTTAAGTAATTGTCATACAGCTACAACATTACATTATACGCCAAAAGAATCTGATGGATTTGATTTTGAAGTATATCTTGATGGACATAAAGAGGAAGGGTTTGAACCTAAGATAGCCAGTTTTTTTAAACGCATAGAAAAGTATGTTCCATTTATTACGAAGTATCGTTTTAAGATAGAAACATCAAATTCTTTTCCGCATAGTTCAGGAATTGCTTCTTCGGCATCAGGGATGAGCGCATTGTCTTTATGTGTGATGGATATAGAACGACAACTTTCTCCTGAAATGACAGATGATTATTTTATGCAAAAAGCCTCTTTCTTATCTCGTCTAGGATCTGGAAGTGCTTGCCGAAGTTTGGAAGGACCTCTTATTGTTTGGGGAGCACATCAGGATATCTCAAATAGTAGTGATTTATATGGAACAGCATACCCTTATGAAGTACATGCTAATTTTCAAGATTTTCAGGATTCAATCTTATTAGTAGATAAGGGAGAGAAACAAGTGAGTAGTACTGTTGGACATGGGTTAATGCATGGGCACGCTTTCGCGAAAGCGAGATTTGATCAGGCTTACGGTAATTTAGTTCAATTAAAAACGGTGTTGCAATCTGGAGATTTGGATGCTTTTATAGCCATTGTAGAGAGTGAAGCACTCACCTTACATGCGATGATGATGACAAGCCATCCTTATTTTATTTTGATGAAACCTAATACTCTAGAGATCATAAATCGCATATGGGCGTATAGAGAAAAAACAGGTTCGAAAGTATGCTTTACACTAGATGCAGGTGCCAATGTACATGTGTTGTATCCTAAAAAAGAAACCAAAGAAATACACCTTTTTATAGAAAATGAATTGTCAAGTTTTTGCCAAAACAACCACTATATTAATGATTGCGTGGGAAATGGAGCAAAAAAATTGTAAATTTGTATATACTAAGTTAACCTACAACTATGAAAGGCCCCTTATTTTATTCTAAAATTCTTCTTTTCGGAGAATACGGAATCATTAAAGATTCAAAAGGACTCTCAATCCCTTATAACTTTTACAACGGAGCTCTAAAGTGCGATGGTAATACATCACCAGAAGCATTAGATTCTAATGTTAAGTTAAAGCAATTTGCGATACACTTATCAGAATTATCACAATCTGAAGATGTGCTTGTTCAATTTGATACAGAGCGTTTATCTCAAGATTTAGAGAAGGGAATGTATTTTGATTCTAGTATTCCTCAAGGATATGGAGTAGGAAGTAGTGGGGCATTAGTAGCAGCTATTTATGATAAATATGCTACTGAAAAAATTACAGTATTAGAAAACCTAACAAGAGAGAAGCTTTTAAAATTGAAAGCTGTTTTTGGAGCTATGGAATCTTTCTTCCATGGAAAATCTTCTGGATTAGATCCTTTAAATAGTTATTTGAGTTTACCGATTCTAATTAATAGTAAAGATAATATAGAACCTGCAGGTATTCCTTCTCAAGAACAAGAAGGGAAAGGTGCTGTGTTTTTATTAGATAGCGGTATTGTAGGAGAAACAGCTCCTATGGTAAATATCTTTATGGAAAACATGAAGCAGGAAGGTTTTCGAAATATGCTTAAAGACCAGTTTGTAAAACACACAGATGCTTGTGTAGACGATTTCTTAAAAGGAGATGTGAAATCTCTTTTTGGAAATGTAAAACAACTTTCTAAAGTAGTCTTAAGTAACTTTAAACCTATGATTCCTAAAGCTTTTCATAGCTTATGGAAACAAGGGATAGAAAGTAATGATTACTATCTAAAACTTTGTGGTTCTGGCGGAGGTGGTTATATCTTAGGATTTACCCAAGATATAGACAAGGCTCGTAAAGCGTTACACGCTCATAAGCTAGAAGTTGTGTATAATTTTTAACTATTTCTTTTACAAGAGTTTTCTATATGCTTTCGCGAAAAAATAAACGAACACTTCTTAAGATGTTCAGTTTGTTTTCTGTAGTGAGAGGATATAATATTCTAGTGATTGTACTTGCACAATACCTTGCCTCTATATTTATTATGTCATCAGGCAAGACCTTAAGAGAAGTTGTACTAGATCTTAATCTTTTTATGCTTGTTATTGCTTCTGCGGCTACTATAGCGGGTGGTTATATCATTAATAATTTTTACGATTCAGAAAAAGACCTCATTAATAGACCTCGCAAAACGATGTTAGATCGACTGGTAAGTCAAAATACCAAGCTCTCTTTTTACTTTGTGCTTAATTTTTTAGCGGTTATTGCAGCAAGTTATGTTTCGTTTAGAGCTGTGGTGTTTTTTGCGATTTATATTTTTGGTATCTGGTTGTACTCCCATAAGCTTAAAAAGATTTCATTTATTGGAAACCTAACAGCGGCAATACTTGCAATAACTCCCTTTTTTGCGGTTTTTGTGTATTATAAAAACTTAGATACCGTCATTTTTATTCATGCGAGCTTTTTATTTTTAATTATTGTGATGCGTGAGTTAGTAAAAGACTTAGAAAATATAAAAGGAGATCTAGCTCAAAACTATAAAACAATCCCAATAGTGTATGGGACAAAGACTTCAAAATGGTTGTTAACCGCT
Source organism: Dokdonia pacifica (assembly GCF_900188275.1). GTDB lineage: Bacteria > Bacteroidota > Bacteroidia > Flavobacteriales > Flavobacteriaceae > Dokdonia > Dokdonia pacifica. Next base: position 318,799 of record NZ_FZNY01000001.1, on the reverse strand, counting down.
TTAGCAGGGCTTACCATTATTCCTACTTATTTTTTAGTAAATGATTTTGCAATGGGATATATGCACTTTTATTTTTATGCAAGTGTAATTTTATTGCTTCTTTTCCTACTAGTTTTATGGCGTTCAAAAGAAAAGCTACATTACCTTGTACTTCATACTATTTTGAAATTTATAATTGTAGCAGGTGTGTTTAGTATTTTACTGCTAGACATACGTGTTTTATTAGATCATATATAATTACGTTTTATGACAGCAATACCGGAAAATCATCTTAAAATAGCCATGGCACAAATTGCTCCTGTATGGCTAAATAAACAAGCTACCTTAGAGAAAATTAAAAAAGCAATAATTGAAGCTGCTCAGGAAGGTGCAGAGCTTATTGTATTTGGAGAAGGGGTGTTGCCTGGCTATCCTTACTGGTTAGCACTCACTGGTGGAGCCGAGTGGAATAAAGATGTGGTGAAAGAATTGCATGCACATTACGCTCGTAATTGTGTTGATATTGATGCAGGAGATTTAGAAGAGGTATGTACGCTTTCGCGAAAGCATAACATAGCAATTTACCTAGGGATCATAGAACGTCCACAAGATAGAGGGGGGCATAGTTTATATGCTTCTTTAGTTTATATAAATCAAGAAGGAGAGATACAGTCAGTACATCGTAAATTACAACCTACCTATGATGAACGCTTAACGTGGTCACCCGGAGATGGCCATGGGTTACAAGTACATCCTTTAAAACAATTTACAGTAGGCGGATTAAATTGTTGGGAAAACTGGATGCCTTTACCACGAGCAGCTTTATATGGTCAAGGGGAGAATTTACACATTGCTGTGTGGCCAGGAAGTGATTACAATACCAAAGATATTACCCGATTTATAGCTAGAGAATCACGTTCTTTTGTGGTGTCTGTATCTAGTAGAATGCATATATCAGACTTTCCAAAAGATACACCACATTATGAGGAGTTAGTTAAAAACGCTCCAGAACTCTTGTCTAATGGAGGTTCTTGTATTGCTGGGCCTGATGGAGAATTTATAGTACATCCAGATATTACTACAGAAGGGAATATATATCATACTATTGATTTTAACCGCGTGTATGAAGAGCGACAAAATTTTGATGCTGTAGGACATTACTCGCGTCCAGATGTGACGCAATTACATGTGAATAGGGAACGTCAGAGTACGGTGAAGTTGTCACCCTCATCCTAACATTCTCCCAGAAGGAGAAGGGACTTTTTAAGAGGGAATCCTTTTGTAAGTGTCGAAACTACCGACTGTATTAAAAAACAAACACCCGTTCATAGAGTGATGGTTTCTCAATGGCGGGTGTTGTACACTTGATGATTAGTGTATTACTTTTAAAGGTCTCTCTTTTTTGTTTGAGCATCAGTAATCAAAAGAGGATATAACTCCTTAATTTCTTTTAACTGTGCTTTTACCTTCTGTAAATTTCCTTTGTAACGACCTTCTTGTACTTCCTGATGAATAGTGGTAAAGTCATATCCAAATAAACGTTGTGACTCACGATTGCGAAGTGTGTTATAGGCCTTTGCTAATTCATTTTGCAAAAGTATGTATGATTTATACGTAGATTTTCTATTGGCATCTATAGCAATGACTGCTTTTTTAGGCCCATCTGATGATTTAGGATCACGATCTCCTTGGCAATAACTGCAATAAAATTCGTGGTCTACTGGAGCGCCTCCATTATCGATAAAATTTAAAGCTATTTCTGAAATTTCATTGATAGGAGTGACAGTTTCATCTACAAGAAATTCCCCTTCAATATTTATAAAAATAGGAAGGATGTTTCGCTCTTGAATAGGTTGAGGCTCTTCATGAGTAATAGGTAAAAATCTAGCAATTCCTTTATCCTTGTCGATAGTGGTGGTGACTAGAAAAAAAATAAGCAATAAAAAGGCAATATCTGCCATGGATCCTGCATTAACTTCGGGTACTCTTCGTTTTGACATAACGTGATGGTTTTAAAAAATTATTTAAATAAAAATCTCCATTTGGTTGGTATCTGTTTTATTGTAAATAATGTGGTATCGTTAGTTTGTCTTGATAGAATACTTCCTAATACTTCATCTTCTTTTTTTAATAGGGAAGCTAGTCTTTCAAAATCATTATAGGGTGATTTTTCAGAAAAGAAATTATCCTTCTTTTCTTCAGATAGTGCATATGATTTGTTGTTAATGGTTACGATATAGTATTCATTTTTAATTTTAAATTCCTCTTCACTATAGGGATATGTCTTGATTCTAGGTGAGTTTTCGTAATAATCTTCTTCATCTTCTTCTAGTATATAAAAATCTTCAAAGGAAGTTGTTTTTACTTGAGTCGGTTGTAATATGATTTTGGTGTTTTCCTTTATATAATCGCCAGAAATATGTTTAATATCACCACTGCCAAAACAAGAGAAAAAACTGGTTCGGTAATAAAATGTATTATTAGATAATAGCCCTAATGATATACTACTATTAAACCCTTGTATACTATACGCTGTAGTGTCAACTATTGTTACTTTCTTTTCTGAAATACCAGTGTTAACTATAGATTCTTCATAATCAGAACACGCTATGAAAATGAGACTAAGAAGTAAGAATGTGCTTAATGGTAGTATTTTTTTCACGAGCTTGAATGTTAGATGTTTTAGTTTCTATCAATAGATATGCCATAAAGAGAATCATAAAGCTTTCGTAGTTTGTATTTCAGAGTTTAAAGCTACCTTTGCACCCAAATAGAAAGAATCATGAGTCAAGGAGCATCTCGAAGTAACAAAGGAAAACAAAAGACCACTAGAGGAGGCTATCAGAAGCAGGTAAAGCCAAAACAGGCGACACCTCAAAAGAAGAAGGATGACGGAACTATGCGTTTAAATAAATACATAGCAAATGCTGGTATTTGTTCTCGTCGTGAAGCCGATATGTATATCTCTATAGGAAATGTAACGGTAAATGGAAAGGTAGTAAATGAGATGGGATATAAGGTGCAACTAGGAGATGATGTGCGTTTTGATGGACGTCGTATCAATCCAGAATCTAAGGCGTATGTACTTTTAAATAAACCTAAAGGGTTTGCAACCACTACCAGTAACGATAAAGGGAATACAGTGATGGATCTTGTGGCAAAGTCAACAAGCTCTCGAATTAAACCTATAGGGAGATTAGGGCGTAATGCGACAGGATTATTACTATTTACAAATGATGAAGAAGTACACCAGCGTTTTACAAATTCCAAAACTGGTGTTGCTAAATTATATCATGTAGAGTTATCTAAAAATGTAAAGGCGGCAGATATTGAGCGTATCAATGAAGGTTTAACTATTGAAGGTAAGAAAATAACTATTGAAGAAATTAGTTATGTAGATGGAGCTCCTAAAAAAGAAGTAGGACTTAAAATCAAACATACAGGTAATAGTGTGATTCGTACTATTTTTGAACACTTAAACTATGAGGTTGTAAAGATAGATTGTGTTACCATCGCGGGTCTTACTAAAAAAGACTTACCAAGAGGTCATTGGCGTCATCTTACAAAACAAGAAGTCATTAATTTAAAAATGGTATAGTTTTTAAGAAAAAACTATATTGCAGAAACTAACTTTATTTTAATGTCGTACCGACTTACCATTGTAGTCCCTGTTTACAACGAGGAAGATAATCTTCAACGTGTAGAAAAAGAGTTTCTCGCATATTTTGAGAATGCGGCTGTAAAAAGTAAAGTGCTCTTCGTAAATGATGGTTCTAAGGATGGTAGTCAGGCACTTATAGAAGACATCTGTTCTCGCAGTGATAATTTTACCTATATTTCATTTGCACATAATGCTGGACTAAGTGCCGCTATAAAAGCAGGTTTTGATTATGCAGATACAGCACTGGTAGGATATATAGATGCCGATCTTCAAACTACTCCAGACGATTTTAATAAATTATTAGATGAAATGGATGATTGTGCGCTAGTCACTGGAGTGCGCGCAGATCGTAAGGATAGTTTTGTCAAGAATATGTCTTCCAAAATTGCTAATGGGATTCGTCGTGCATTTACACATGATGGGATGGATGACACTGGGTGCCCTCTTAAAATCATAAAATCAGATTATGCAAAACGTATTCCTATGTTTAGAGGATTACATCGTTTTTTGCCTGCTATGATTTTATTGCAAAATGGGAAAGTAAAACAAGTACCCGTACGCCATTTTCCTCGTATTGCAGGGGAAGCAAAGTTTGGATTATGGAACAGATTGTTAGGTCCACTGATGGATTGTTTTGCCTATCTCTGGATGAAAAAAAAGTATATTAATTATACTGTAGAAAAAACAAGCCGTGGATAAATTTTCCATACTTGCTATTATTGCACAAATCCTTTTTGGCGGAAGGATGTACTCACAATGGATTCTTTCAGAAAAACAAAAAAAATCAGTAACTCCACTTTTCTTTTGGTGGTTAAGTCTTTCGGGTTCTTTTCTATTGTTTATCTATGGGTATTTGCGTGTTGATTTTGCATTAATGCTAGGACAGGTACTCACCTATTTTATATATATACGAAACTTACAAATACAAGACCAATGGACAAAAATACCCAAATGGAGTAGGCTTTTGTTTTTTCTCATCCCCATAGCTATTGTGATATATGGATATAATAATGGGGATTATGATATTAAAAATCTTTTAAATAATCCTGAGATTGCACAATGGTTATTAATCTTAGGGATCATTGCTCAAATAGTATTTACACTGCGATTTGTATATCAATGGTTGTATGCCGAACAGCATAAAGAAGCGATCTTGCCCTTAGGTTTTTGGGTGATTAGTCTTGTAGGTGGTCTTATGACATTAACTTATTTTATCTTTAGACAAGATATTGTATTGATTATTTCTAATGTAATGGGCGCTATTATTTATATGCGTAATATTATGTTATATAGAAAAAAACGTGATTGATTTAGTAAAAAAACGACCGATACTCACCATCATTACTGTGGTTGCTTTATTGCTGCTGCCATTTTTAGATGTGATGGAAGTGACTATCATGGAAGCACGTAATTTTATTACAGCTCGTGAAATGCTCACTGATGACAACTGGATTCTTACCACCATGAATGGTGAGGCTAGGTATCAAAAACCACCACTTCCTACATGGTTAACAGCGCTTTCAGCAATGTTATTTGGCATAAAGAGTACATGGGCTTTGCGATTACCAGCAGTACTCATGGTGATGTTATTAGGGAGTATGTTGTATACGCTTTCGCGAAAGCTTACCCTTGATAAATCTCATAGTTTGTATAATGGTCTGATAGGAGTTACCTCTCTTTATGTTATTCTTATTGTCTTTGAAGCTCCTTGGGACATTTATGCACATGCATTCATGCTCGTTGGGATCTATAGTATTGTTCAGATTTTTAGAAAAGACACGATTTCTTGGGCATACGGATTACTTGCCATTGTAGGAATAGGATGCTCTGTATTAAGCAAAGGCCCTGTGTCTGCGTATGCATTATTATTACCATTTTTGATTTCTTATGGTATTATATTTCGTACATCTACGACTGCTAAAAAATGGTTGTTGTTTGTAGGTCTTCTATTGGTTGGATTAGCTGTTGGGTTTAGTTGGTATCTCTATGTACGATATGCAGACCCAGAAACATTTGCAGCCATTACATCTAAAGAAACAGGAAATTGGACCAGCTATAATGTGCGACCTTTTTATTACTATTGGAGTTTCTTTGTGCAAAGTGGTCTTTGGACAGTTCCTGCTTTTATAGGGTTGTTATATCCCTATTTAAAGACACGTGTTTCCAACTTGAAAGTATATCAGTTTACATTGTTGTGGACGCTAGTTGCCGTTGTATTACTGTCTGTTATTCCAGAGAAAAAGTCAAGATACCTAATGCCTGTTTTAATTCCATTGGCAATGAATACAGGCTTTTATATTGAGTATCTCATACGTCGCTTTAAGGAGTTAAAAGATAAACGAGAGACCATTCCTGTGTATTTCTCTTTCGGGATAATTGGTATTGTTTTTATTGGTGCTTCTATTTTTGGACTATATCTTTTATTTACAGAAAAACCTATTGAAGTTCCCATAATAACCTATGTTTTTTACGGCTCACTAAGTGTAATAGGAATCTTACTTCTAAAAAAGTTGTATCAAAAATCAATTGAACAGGTTTTTGTGCTACTCACTATAGGACTTATAGCACTTATATATAGTTTAGGAACTTTACATGCTGAAAATAAGATAGCTAGCAAAAATCATTTTGAATTTGATGGTTTTTTTAAAGGATTGAATATTGATAAATCAACACCTATTTACGCTTATAAAAAAACATCGCCAGAAATGATCTGGGCTAGAGGAGCTAAAATTCCTATTATTAATAGCTTAAAAGAATTAAAAGGAAATGATGTTATTTATATTATTGACTGTGAATGGTGTGGGGAGTTGATTGAAAATGACCCATACATTGATACCTTTAAAAACGCAGGCTCTTATCTTATTGACTTGAATTATGAAGGATTAGATTACAAAAACCGAAAGGTAGGGTATGTCTATAAATTAATTAAGAGAGAGTAATAAAAAACTTGTATGATATTTAGCCCAAGGAGACTTTTTTTAATAGATGGATTGGGAGCAATATTGTCAGCTTTTATGCTAGGAATAGTGCTTGTTCAATTTGAAAGCGCTTTTGGAATCCCTTCTGCTACCTTATATGTACTTGCCATATTTCCTGTGTTTTTTGCCATTTTTGATTTCTATTGTTTTCAAAAAAAGAATGCTAACTTGAGTAAGCTGTTAAAAATAATTGCAATACTTAATTTACTGTATTGTTGTATGTCTATAGGATGTGCAATGTATCATATAGATACGGTCACAATTTTAGGATGGGTGTATATTTGTGTTGAGGTATTACTTATAGTCATCCTTTCCCTATTCGAACTTAAAGTAGCTATTAAAAATAATAAATAATGAAACAAAGCTTCACCTATTATATTACGTTATTTATTATTAAACTAAAAGGATTAAAAAAAGACTTTAGTCAAGATCCAATAGATTATAAAAAAATACGGAAAGAAGATGTACGTGAAGTAAAAGGAACGTTCTTTAAGAAGCATCAAACACGTACATTTACTATTCTAAATACTTCGATTACAGAGATTACGTCAAACAAGGCTTCAGGTAAATTAGTATTATTTATTCACGGAGGTGCTTTTATATCTGGTCCAGCAAAACATCATTGGGATACTATAAAGACTATCGTTAAGCAAACAAATCATACTGTCTGGATGTGTGATTATCCAAAAGCACCTGAACATAAGATTTCACTGATATCTCAAAATATAGACGAGGTATATAATATAGCTCTAAAAACATACAGTGCACATCAGATTTCTTGCATTGGGGACTCTGTAGGAGGTACATTGATTACAGCTTTAGTTCAAAGGTTAGTTCAAAAAGACATGGAATTACCCGCTAAAATTATTCTAGTCTCTCCAGTAATGGACGCTACCTTATCAAATCCTGATATAGAAAAAATAGATCCTCGTGATCCTATGTTATCTAAAAAAGGGGTACTTAGCGCAAAGCAAATGTGTGCTGAAGATAAAGATCTAAAAAACACAATGATTTCCCCATTGTATGGAAGCTTTGAAAATTTCCCTCATACTATTTTATATGCGGCAACCTATGATATTACCTATCCGGATCAAAAACTAACTATTGAAAAATTAATAAAAACGAATACTCAGGTAGCTATTATTGAAGGAGAAAAGATGCCTCATATTTGGCCATTCCTTCCCGTAATGCAGGAAGCAAAAAGAGCATTAAAACAAATCATTGATAGCTTGAATGAGTGATTTTATATTTCATAAAGCTGTTATACAACAATAGGCTTCTTACTTTTTCTAAAAACCTCCCAAAGGAATACACCTAATACAAGCAGGTATTCGGTAGCGACAAGCCATAAATTTTCTTTAAAACCATCTGGGCCATATGCCGAATAACTGAGTATAATCGTAAAGCTCCATACCAATGGGAAACGATACTTTGTAAATACACATAAAATAAGTGGCGTTGCTACATACCAAGGATGTACTGTGGTAGAAAGTAAAAAGTAAAATGAAATCCCTAGGAGTATGGCGGTAATGGTGGCTTTAAGGGTTCTGTTTTTTCTAAAGAATGCAAATAGTAGTAATAGTCCAACAACATAGCGAGGTAGCAAAGGACCAACATCTCCTATAATATTCCATCCCACTACTTTAAAACCTATCCAGCGTATTACATAGTAGATACTTGCATTAAATTCAAATTTCTTAAACCAAAGTGCGATAGAAGCCCCGAAATTTTCGGCAAACTCACCCGTAAGGAAAGGCGCAAAGGTAAGTGCTACGGTTCCTAAAACAACTAAGTAATACAACGCAGCTTGTTTCCAACCCTTCCATGATAGAAATAGGTTTTTTCCTTGTATAGCTTTTCGCGAAAGCAAAAACTGAAATAATAACGGTAAGAATAATAAGGGTAATAATTTAATAGAAATAGAAAGCGCTAATAAAACAGCACTTCCTATCCATTTTCCTTTATGCAAAAGATAGAGAGACCATATCACAAAAAAGAGCATCACCGATTCAAAGTGTAAATTGCCCGTCATTTCTATGATAATAAATGGGTTGAGCGCATACCAAAAGATAGCATGAATGGGTAATCCCATACGTTGAAGGAGTTTTTTCCCTAGTATGATGATACCCATGTCTGCAATAAGAATCAGAATTCTAAAAACTACTGCAGCACCTGTAATACTATTACCAGAAAAAAGCCCAGCAATCGCAAAACATAATTGATTAATAGGCGGGTAATTGGTGTAATGACTTCCATTAAGTTCGCCCATACCTTTGTAGAGCGCATCGGCTTGTGATACAATATCCATTGTGCCAGACTCCACATAACTCAGAGGCGTAGTTAGGTAAGGATTAAAACCTTCTAATAGTAATCTGCCGTCCCATATAAAGCGATAAAAATCTTGAGAGAGGTTAGGGATTGCTGGAAGGAAAATAAGCCTAAAAACAAATGCAATAAACGCTAATAACCAAAAATCAGTTTTCCCTAGTTGTACGATTTTGTAGAATAGAAAAAATAGTGCGCTATATAAGGTGAATAATTTTATAAAATCATTACGTACGAGATCATACGTAAATACCCAATAGAATACCAGTGATAGTAAAGCAAGAAGAAGCGGAAGTTTGTGATATTTCCAAATCTGGGCGATCACACTTTAGAGGTTAATGATTTAAAGAATACAAATCCAAACCCTATAAAAAGCATTAAGTGAAAAGGGAATAATCCAAAGTCACCTCCTTGATCTCCCACAATAAAAGCACTGTACATTCCAAAAGCAAAATAAAGCATAAGTGCTCCTTCGATAAAAACATTTAAGGAGACTTTTTTCTTAAGATATTTATTGCCTTTCCAGTTATCTTTAAGGTTATTTATATTAAACTTTGGCGTACGTATAAAATCACTTCGTTTTCCAATATGTCCTTCAATTACTGCAATAGAATTATGTAATGAGAAGCCCATCGCGATACTGAAAAAGGTAAAAAACATCCCTATATATCGTATAAACTGTTTAAAGCCGCCTCCATAGATATTCTTAAACATATACCAGTAACAAATAAAGAAAATCACGGTACTTGTGACAAAGAAGCTCATCACTACAAAGTAAGTTTTAAGATGCCCATATTCATTTTTGATATAAAGCATAGGAATACTTAATAGGCCAACAATCAATACATTTAAAAACATGGTGCTATTTAATAAATGTAAGATGCCGTGAAACTTTGTTTTTGTAGATAGGTTTTTACTATTCACAACTTTTGAAGCCATTTTCTGGAAGTTTTCAGCCCCTCCTTTATTCCATCTAAATTGTTGAGAGCGTGCAGCACTAATAACTACTGGTAATTCTGCAGGAGTCTCTACATCTTCCAAATATTTGAATTTCCAGTTTTTAAGTTGTGCTCTATAGCTTAAGTCTAAATCTTCTGTAAGTGTATCACCTTCCCAATTTCCAGCATCGATAATACATTGTTTACGCCACAATCCAGCAGTACCATTAAAATTAATAAAATGACCTTTGCTGTTTCTTCCTACTTGCTCTAATGTAAAATGCGCATCGAGAGCAAAAGCTTGTACTTTGGTAAGTAGTGAGTAATCTCTATTTATATGTCCCCATCGGGTTTGTACTACTCCGATATTACGATCTATAAAATACGGTACAGTACGTTGTAACCAGTTTGATTCTGGAAGAAAATCGGCATCAAAAATAGCAATAAACTCTCCTTTTGCCTGGGTAAGTCCTTCTTTAAGAGCACCTGCTTTAAATCCAGATCTATCTTCACGAGTTACATGTTTTATATCAAGTCCCGTTTTTTGTAAACGCTCGATATGCTCTTTTGTAGTTTGTAAAGATTCATCTGTACTATCATCCAGTACTTGAATTTCTAATTTGTCTTTCGGATATTCTAATAATGCGATATTATCTAATAAACGTTCCATGACATACAACTCATTATACACAGGAAGTTGTATGGTTACATAAGGGACTTGTTCAGGGTCTGACATGTCAAATTTTGGCGAATCATCCTTTTTACGTTGTGCCCGTAAATAGTTAAATAGCAAATTTAGTTGCGATAAACTATATGCAAATATGATGAGTAGCGCGATGGTATAAATCGTGATGATTGTGAATTCTAACAGCATTATTTAAAACTATATTTAAATATCCAACTTAAAATTTTTATGCCAGCAAAGATAGCACCTTTTACTGTTCCAGAAACTTTGGAAACCCCAATACGATTACGGTATTTTACAGGGATTTCTGTGTATTTCATTTTCTTTTTCAAGACCTTAAGCTGCATTTCTACGGTCCAGCCATAGGTCTTGTCTTCCATTTCTAATTCGAGCAAACTTTCATACTTCATTGCTCTAAAAGGGCCTAAATCTGTAAAACGAGCTCTGAAAAAGAGACGCATTAAGGTAGTGGCTAACCAATTTCCAAATATTTGGGGAACGGTCATGGATCCGCTTTCGCGAAAGCGTTTATCTCGTGCTCCAATTACCATATCACATCCATCTTCAATAATAGGCGTAATCAATAATGGCAATTGCTCGGGATAATCACTATAATCACCATCTAAAAAAACAATAATATCTGTTTTGTCTGATGAGTTTGCTACATAATCCATTCCTTTTAAACAGGCATTTCCATATCCAGGCGTATTTTCTCTTAATACAGTGGCTCCTGCTTCTTTTGCAACGACATCTGTTTGATCTGTAGATGCATTGCTCACAACAATAATTTCCTGTACACTATCTGGAATATCGTTAATGACCAGACCTATAGAATCTTGCTCATTATAAGCCGGAATGATAACTTTGATGATGGGATTCATAATTAGGCAACAAATCTAGTACATCTTTACATCAGGGTTGTCACGCCTAAAACTACTAATACTGGTCCACATACCTTTATATACGTCTTGTATGTATTTTTCCACTTTTATGAGTTTATTTTTCTGATATATTAAACTAAATCCGTTTTTCTTATTGTTTTGGTATTGTGTTTTGCGTTTTTCTTGGGTTGCAAGATCGTAAAAAATCCACCAATTTTCGGCGATTCCTTTTTTATAATGCCCTTCTTTCTCTAAAGCGCCGTTTTTATCATAATAATACCAGTATTCAGTTTTATGATTAGCCTTATAATGTCCTCTTGAAGCAAGCTTGCCGTTTTCGTGATAATAATACCAATAACTGGTCTTATCACTCCCCATAACCCAACCTTCTGACTTAAGATTACCATTGGTATAATATTCTTTACTATACATACGTACGGCATTCTCATTTGTGGAGGGCGAAATCCATAAAAATAAGATGAGTAAATATGATGTCATGTTGATGTCGTTAGGCTTGCTTAGACGTAAATACTTTGAGAGGCTAACAGAAAAATATTTTTTTTGTTTTTGACATGCCAGAAAGAAAGTATAGATCATCTCGCAGAAAATATCATAAAGTAAATGATGATGCTTATTTTTACCTAAAGCTTTACAAGTATGAGTTTAAGTTATTGGGAATATAAATCTTGGTTATCTCACATTGATTATACCATAATAGGAAGTGGTATTGTGGGATTAAATTGTGCATTACGCTTACGCGAAAAGTTTCCCAAGGCTCGTATTCTTATTTTAGAAAAAGGGATGTTGCCACAGGGCGCCAGTACAAAAAATGCTGGTTTTGCTTGTTTTGGAAGCCTTTCTGAAATTCTGGATGATCTTACTTCCCATTCTGAAGCAGAAGTAGTAGCACTTGTTAAGAAACGTATTGATGGGTTAAAACTATTGAGAGCAACGGTAGGCGATACAACATTAGATTATCAAGAATTAGGAGGTTATGAACTTTTTACCCAAGAAGATGCTGCTTTGTACCAACATTGCTTACAGCATATAGATCGCATAAATGCATTGTTATATCCTATTTTTAATGCTCCGGTATATAGTACAAAAGAAAACGTATTTGGATTTAACCATATTCAAGAGCGTTATATCTATAATGCTTTTGAAGGACAGATTGATACGGGAGCGATGATGGGAAATTTATTACAACTCGCCATTCAAAAAGGAATTAAAATTATGAATGGAGTTCAGGTGGAAGCTTTTGAAGAAAAAGAGAATACGATCACAGTTACAACAAACAAATTTTCTTTAGAGAGTAAGCAACTATTTATAGCAACTAATGGCTTTGCTTCTCAATTAGGATTACAGCAAGTAAAACCTGCGAGAGCACAGGTATTGATTACAAAACCAATTCCTGATTTAAAAATAAAAGGGACATTCCATCTGGATAAAGGGTATTATTATTTTAGAAATATAGATAACCGTATTCTTTTTGGAGGGGGCCGTAATTTAGATTTCGCCGCCGAAGAGACTACAGATTTAGGTCAGACAGTTGTAGTTCAAAACAAATTGGAAGAGGTATTGAAAGACGTTATTTTACCAGAAACTCCTTTTGAAATTGATAGACGATGGAGCGGTATTATGGGTGTAGGGACACAAAAAAAACCTATTGTTAAGACCCTTTCTCATAGCATACACGTAGGTGTGCGCCTAGGTGGCATGGGTGTGGCTATCGGGAGTCAAGTAGGAAGGGACTTGGCTGATTTGGTAAGAGATTAATCTGTTTTCTGAATAACCCATGAGGGGTGGTTGTAATTTTAAAAAAGAAGCTTTTTCGCTTTTTTAGAAATTACTTTCCGTTATCTTGGTTTCAGAGTCAAGTAGGAAGAGACTTGGCCGATTTGGTAAGAGATTAATCTGTTTTCTGAATAACCTATGAAGGGGTGGTTGTTCTTTTGTTTTTGTAATTTTTAGGATACAAAAAGAAAAGAATTTTCCGTTACTCTATTCTTAAAATCAAGTAGGAAGAACATGGTCTATTTAATACCATAATACGTTTTATTCGTAATTGAGATTAGTATACATGAAAAAACAAGCATTAAAAGAAGCACTATTGAAACAATGTACCTCTCAACTAGCAGTACGACGTGCGACAGTAGATAAAACACTTGCTGATATTGCAGTATCTCTTAAAGAAGAGACCAAAAGCTCTGCAGGAGATAAGCATGAGACAGGTAGAGCAATGCTTCAGTTAGAGCGAGAAAATGCAGGAAAACAACTCGCAGAAATAGAAAAGCTAGAAGTCATTCTTGATCGTGTTTCTAAAAAGATATCTTCTGGCCCTGTGCATTTGGGAAGTGTTGTTATGACTTCTCAGCATACTTATTTTATCAGTATTCCTGTTGGGGAAATTAAGATAGAGAAAGATGTTTTCTACGCTATTGGTATACAGTCGCCTATAGGACAATTACTACTTGGCAAGCAGGAAGGAGATGAGGTACGCTTTCGCGAAAGTGTACTCACTATCCATACAATTTATTAAGTAAGTAAAAGGTGTTTTCAATGTATTTTATGAAAACACCTTTGGTATTTAAATAAATAGGAATAGGTATTATTTTTTAATAACTTTTATAGTCTGCGATTGTTGATTGGTTCCTAAGATTTCAGCAAAATAAATTCCTGAGGAAAGGGTAGACATGTCTACGTTTGCGGTATTGTCTTGTGATGCAATTAACTCACCCAGTACACTATATAGGTTTACTTTTAATATTTCAGATGTATTTGGGGTTTGTATCATAAGTTGATCTTCCACCGGGTTTGGAAAAACAGAAAATGTAGTTAGATTTTCCTCACCAGCAGATAGTGATCCGGCTTCTAAAACACTCACACCTTCTAAAGTTCCAAACCAGATATTTCCATCTCGATCTGGTTCAATGCCTCTTACCAAATTACTTAGAAGTCCATTGCTTTCATTTAATATTAACCAGTTTTCGCCATCAAATCTTGTCACACCAGCACTTCCTGCAAACCATAAATTATCATCGTCATCTTGTGCAATTTCTCGTACATTGTTTGCGGCAAGCCCATCTGCAGTTGTGAAAATAGTGAAAGAGTTACCGTCAAAACGAGTTAAACCTGCATTACTAAAGCCAGACGCAAACCATATATTTCCGCTTCTATCTTCAAAGACTCTTGTGAGCTCGTTAGATGCAAGTCCGTCGTCTACCGTATAATTTGTAAATGTAGTTCCATCAAACTTTGAGGCACCACCATCAAATGTAGTTACCCATATATCGCCATTTTTATCTTGGATAACTGATGTGATGCTATTACTAGGAAGTCCATCTTCTATAGTATAGCTTGTAAAAATATTGCTATCAAATTTTGTGAGCCCTCCATTTGTAGCAAACCACAAATCGTTAAAGCTACCTTCTGCGATATCTTCTATAGCAGTACCTGCAAAAACATTTTCAGGAAAGTATGCCCAAGCAAAACCATTAAACCTACTAGCACCATTTTGATTTCCTTCAGAAGGGACACTTCCAAACCAATATGCCCCAGTTTTGTCTTGTAATAGACTAATAAATGTATTACTATGTGGTCCATCATCATCATTTCCGAAAAGCTCCCAGCTTTCACCATTAAATCTTGCAATACCTGGGCTAGTGGCATCTAGCCATCCTACACACCAGATATCACCATCATCATCTTCTATGATTTCATTTACTAAGCTTGGAAAAAGTCCATCTGCTTCAGTATAATTTGTAAATGTTTGACCCACTGTAGTTAGTGTGATCATTACTGCAATTAAAAATAGTTGTTTTTTCATATCCATTGTTTTTTATGATTGATACCCTAAGGTCTAATAAAATGGATTTTATAAGGTGTTATTTTATAAACGTTTACGCAGTGATATTATATAGTTTCGTAAACCCCGATAAGAGTTTTCGGCAGGATTTTTATGTATACGTATAGCATGAGATAATGGAAGTGGTTTCTTGTTTTAGTATACGATAGATCCGCATAATGTCCTCCTAAAAACATATATGCGGATCTCCTAACAAACCAACTAAACACTCTTTTTGTCAATACGACGTTATTTTTCTATTTCAATGTGTGTTCCTTTTATCCAGTGTTTATACTCTTCTCCATAATATAGATATACTGTGCTCGCAGGCGCGGTATATGACCCCGCGACTTCTGCTTTTAAGTCTAAATGAATTGTTTTTTCTTCAAGCTCTTTAAATGAACGCCAATACAAGACCACATAGTTGTCATATACTTCATAAAAAGCAACATGATCCTTTTCTATTAACTCTTTAAGTTGCCATGGTTGTGCAGATGCTCCTGATGGAATTCCAATAATAGCAGTGACCATTCCAAGCCCATTATCTTTTTTATTTTTTATAGTAGTGCTATGTCTTATAGTTTGTCCAATTGTATACGCTCGGTCTATAACTGTAGTAGCTATTTCTAAGGGACGATTTTCTGCAGATTCTGGTAATGTACTATCCCAATCTAAAGTAAGACTATATGGAAATTGTTTTTTTGAATCAGAAAAAATAACATCAATTGTATTAGTGCCACGCGTAAAATCTTTTTCAAGATCTGCGATAGTTATTTTTCCATTGGAAGAAGCCTTTAGTTTAGACTTGTAGGATTTTCCATTAATAGTAATGGTTATGAGATCATCTTCTGCTATTATTTTTGCTTTTTGTGTCTTTGTATATGCAATTAATGCTTTAAGAGACATTGCGGTTGCTTGAGTTGCTCCAAACCCTCCATTTTTTCTATTACTTACTAATTGCTCTACGGCTTTGTTTATTTGAATTAAATCTTGTTGTTGCTGTTTTAATAAGGCTAGGATCGTAAAGGCCAGTGTTTCTGTTTTCTTATCCTTACCATAAGATCTAGTAATCGTATTTGTAACTGGAAGGTCATCAAATCCAAAAGTTTCAATGTTTGCTTGTATTTTGCTTAAAAGTTGTTGTGCATCTTCTTGTTGAATGAGATTAAATGCAGCACAAGCCATAAGCGCCATTTTATAACTGTCATTGCTTTCTAACGCGTCTTGATAAGCAGTGCTATATTCTTTCTGGATATCTACTTTAATACCAGCTTCACTTAAGGCATATACGATATAAGCATTTGCCACATCTTGAGGAGAACTAGCAAAGCTATCGTATCCTTTTTTACTCTTATGGAAACCTCCTTTTCCATCTCTTCTACTCATTAACCAGTCTACCGTACGCATGATCATTTTCTCATTTACATCTGGATATACTTCTTTCATTTCTGTAAACTCAAGAATCCCAAAGGCGGTTAATGTTTCGTGTGGAGGTGTATGTCCAAACCATTCAAATCCTCCTTTTTTCGTTTCAAAACTGATAAGCCTTTTATATCCTTGCTTTATAAAGTCTAATGCTTTTGCTTCTATTTCAGGATTTGATTTGCCACTTTCTCTTAGGTATTTTAAAACCATGACATTAGGATATGTACTAGAAGAAGTTTGTTCAAAGCATCCATACGGCTTGCGTATAATAGAGGATATTCCGTCCATAACTTCACCCACAACATCTGTGTATAAATTAAATTCTGCTACCATGCTACCTGGAACTACATGATCTAAAGAGAATTCAAAAGATTCATTTTTAACTCCAGATAATGATGCTTTTGTAGGAAAATAAGGGCTTACAATGGTAGTAGATGTAGTTAAAAAATCTGTGTATGTGTCATTTGTAAAGAGTGCTTTTATGATTGCTTCTTCAGATTTTTGAATCGTACGAATTGGGATATATACTGGGGTAAAACTTTTTGGTGCTATTGTTATTTCTTGAGGAACATAATTTTTTGAAAACTGTATCTCTTTAGGTAAGTCTATAGAAAAAATACCAGTAATAAGCTCCTCTGTGTTATTTTGTATAGATACATTCAAAAGGACTTCATCACCTACAGACATATATGCCGGTGTTTTATAATCAACCGTAATAGGATTTATAACATGATAAGATGATTCTTTACGCCCTACTTCTCCAGAGGCACTGATGCCTTCTGCAATAATGTTAAAAGAAGTAACCGCATCAGAATTGTAATAATGTAAAGTAGCTTTCCCATCATTACCTGTTTGTACTATAGGATTCCAATAGATAGTTTGTCTAAAATCGGTACGCTCTTCAGAGAGTTGAATCGTGTTGTCATATACAGGAACATAAAACTTCTTACTTGGGGTATAGTATCTATAATTTTGAGAAGAGAACTTCTGTATTACATAATTACGATACTTAGAATTATTAAGTCTCTTTTTCCCATATGAGGAATAGTATCTATTGTTTTTTGTGTTTACAATAATAACGCCATTTCTGCCTGCGGTACCATATAATGTTGTTGCTGCTAATCCTTTTAAAATGTTTATAGACTCTATGTTATTAGGGTCAAGATTTAATGATCTATCAATGCTTTCTGTGTAGGGAACACCATCAACTATAAAGAGAGCTTGATTATTACCACTTATAGAGTTGTACCCTCTTATCACCACATTAGTTGCATTACCTGAAGAACCGCTTTGATTTGTAATTGCTACACCACTTGCTTTTCCAGATAAAATTCGCCCTACATCCCCTTCGGTTCCTACATCTTCACCCGAAACTTCACTTACGGCATATCCAAGTGCTTTTTTCTCTCTTCGTATTCCTTGTGCAGTAACAACAACTTCATCCAGTTGATTGTCTGATTGTAAAATAGTAGAGACATTTTTGGAAGCAGTTTTATCTTTTTTGACAACTTTCTTAGTTATCGGTTTTGCCGTAGGCTTTGCTAGTTTTTTTGTGGCGATTTCTTCTTGTTTTTTATTTTTTTCTTCTTGCCTTCTTAATTCTTCCCAATTATTGGTACTATGTACACTTCCTGATATAATAGTCAACTTGTCTCCTGCGTCATTATATGCAAGTAATGTATAATGTACACCATCTACCATTTTAAAGAAAAATTCTCCTTTATTATTGGTGTTAAATGGTAATACATCATCACCATAAGTGTCAAATAACAATAGCTTGGCCGGAGTAGGCTCATTCTTTTGGTTGATAACAACGCCAGTTTGAATAGAGAAATTTTCAGGTGGGTATTGTGCTGTGTGAACATCTCCTATTTTTTCGGTTAAATAACTTCTCCAACCATGCGTGAGTAATACATAATCTAAAGCCTTTTCTGCTTTGTCTTCTTTTGGATTAAAGTAAAAATTAGGCTTGTAAATACTCCCTTTTAGTTCGCTAGACATAAGTAAGTAAGAGGCTATGTTGTCTTGTCTGTCATCTGCAAAACTCATAAGCTTATTGTCTACAACAGCAAGTGATAAATTGGAAGGAACGGGTTTGCCATTTTGATCTTTTGTGAGAATAGCTACTTGAACTTTCTCGCGAGTGCTATAAGATGTTTTATCTGTAGTGATCTCAATAGATAGCTTTCTATTATAATTTAAAAAAGCAAGACGTTCTGCAATAAAGCGACCATTTATAGTTTGGATTGTAAATTTTGTAATACCCTGTGGGAAGTCATTTATATTTACGACAAGTTGTTGTGTTCCTTTTTTAAGTTGAATTTGATCATTATATAATGTTTGTTTTACATCACTCGCACACCATTCTACTTTTTGATTTTTGGAACTTGTGACCGTAAAAGTTGCGAGTTCATTCTCTATATGATCAAGGTGAATGCTAATTCCTTGGTTTTGCGCTTCAGGAATAGTATAGATGATTTTAGATGTAAAAGGTTCATAGATATGAGCTGTGTAATGCGCTCCATTTTTAGGGGTAAGTTCAAAGCTTCCCATGCCATTATGAAAACTATTAAAATTAGCCACAATTTCTCCTTGTGTATTTTTAATAACCCCACGTATATCTGCTGGTTTCCCATATGCATTTGTAGCTTTAAAAGCAATGGTATTTTTATAGCCTTCTAAAAGCACGCCGCTTTCTGGAAGAAATTGTAGATCAATATTATCTAATGTTACAGGAATACTTCTTGAAATAGATTCTGTATTCCCCAAGTGAGGTATGAGTACATTTACAATAGCATCTGTTGTATTTAAATTTTCAGGTAATAAAAATGCTATAGCTAATTTACCTTCATCATCAGAGATGACCTCATTTTTTGAGAGTGTTTTTCCTCCTATACGTAATGTGTAAGAACACTTTTTGTTTTTTAGCACATTGTTTTCTAGGTCTTTTAATACGACTGTAGCTTGCACATTACTTCCTGGTCCGTAGGCTTCTTTTTTAAAGTCAAATTTCATCTGCAAGCGAGGCTCTACTATCTTTTGAACAGTAATTTTTTTGGAGAATAAAGAAGCATTTCCATTATTAAGCATCCATTTGGTATATGCCTTTATAGTGTATATACCACCTACCCAATCAGCATTAAGACTAAATTGGCCATAGGCATACCCATTTTGAATACGGTATTCTCCTTTTTGAATGCTATTTCCTTCTGGAGATAGAAGCTCTACATAAACAATATCGCTTAAGGATGTTATTTCTTGATGCGCATTGGTTATATAGGTTTTAAACCAAATTGTTTCTCCAGGAAAATAGAAAGGACGATCTGTATGAGTATACGTTTTTTCAATATAATCAGCTTCACTTATACCTAATAGCTCTTCTTGACCTAATGTTATAGCACTTACGCATATCAACAATAAGGTATATACATATTTCTTTATCATGAGTTTATATTTTTGCAATGATTTGGATACCCGTTTGAGAAGTGATGGGCGTATTAAAAAAGTTGAATCCTTGACTACTTGCGCCATCAAAAAATGTACTGTATGGAGTAGCACCTTTAAAAGCACTCCAAGTAGCGATATTATGAGTGTATACACTTAATTTTAATGACGTAATAAATGGGTCGTGTGTGCGGTTACTGTTTTTATCAATAAATTCATAAGAGGCAGTAATTGACTTAAGATTTAGATAAGTCCCATCTTCAATAAAGCTCTCATCGATACCTGCAAAACCTTCTATGGCTTTTTGGGTTCCGTTCCAAATGTCTCCTCCTTTTTGATAGTCTAGCGTAAAGCCTAATTCAAATCGTTTATAAGAAAAAGTATTTGAAAGTCCTATATTATAATCAGGAATGGGATCTCCTATAATTTGCGGTTGATCTGCTACCAATGCGTTTCCATTTTCATCTGTGAGAATGGTATTGTCTTCACCTCTTGCAAATGCAGTCCCTACGATAACTCCTGGAGATGCTCCTTCAATTAAGTTTGTGTTGATTGTAGAAAACCCAGAAACAGGTATTCTTGGTTGATCTATTAAGAGCTTAGATACTTTTATACGCTTTCGCGAAAGCGAAACACTTGTACTCCAATTAAAGTTGTCATCATAGCTTTTAATGTGGTCAGACGTGAGTTCTATGTCTAAGCCATGAAATGAGGTGTTTGCGCTATTTTTTAGATTAAATGTACCTCCTTCTAATATGGGAAACACGCCTTTTTCATTCTCCTCTTCTGTATAAGCGATATCAAGTAACAATCGATGTCTTATAAATTTAAAAGATGCTGCAACTTCAAAACTTTTCCCTTGTTCTAATTGAAGATCAGGATTAAAAAATAAGTCTATTCTATTTGAAAATTGAGTTACATTTTCAGGAGTGATTGCAAGTGCATTATGGCTATAGTTACGATATAGTAAAGGGCTATCTTTTACAGTTTCTCCATATCGTACAGAGAGATTTGCGTAGTTAAAGAAATTAGATCGTATGTCATAAAAAGCTGCTGTAGGTACAAATGATAGCATAGCTTGTGGGATCCACCAATCACTTTCTTGAATAGAACTTGTGTAGCTTACATTAGACAGTGTAAGAAATAGAAAGTTATCATAGTCTATAGTCGCATTGTTTTTTAATTCGAATACTTGTTTTGTGAGATCATTTGGAATACGAAGTGGTATATCGCCATTGCGTTCTATAAAATTATAATCAAGACGGTTAAATATATATTTCCCATTTGTACTGGTATCTACTCCAATCCAATCTGAGATATAAAAATCTGTGTTTGCAGAAAGATTCGATTGAAATTGATGTGTGGTTATTTCTTTTGTTGAGGTATATGCATTTTCAAAACCTAGGGTGCCAGCTTGAGCTTCATACTGCTCTCTAGCGGTATCTATCGTAATGCTGGATTGAGATTCTAAATCTATTTCATCTATGATCGAATATGAAGCCGTCAAAGAAGAATCAAAATGATTTTGTGTTTTTTTACTTCTAGTGGTATTTAAAAGTGATGCTGTTGTATCTAGCGCATTTGTAGGTTCAATAAATTGATTCTGAATCAATAGGTTTTGGAATCCATTTATGTTTGCAAGGTTATCTATATGTGAGGATGCGTTTACTCTAATAGTTAAAGGGATTTTACTTTCGTAACCAAATAATCCGCTTACAGCTTTTTCTGTAGTACTATTACTGTTATATAGATTGCGCCCTGTGGATAATGATGCATTGATGGTACTTTGAAATTTTTCAGAGACTATTGAAAAACGTGCATCATGATTATTTCTAAACACCGTTTGAAAAAGTGTATTCTGATTATTAGGTAAATTACCAGATTGAATATTTTTAATAGCTAGTTTGTTATTTAAACTTCCATCTATATAAATGTCTGGTTTGAAATAGGTGAGGTATACGACATTTTTTTTGGTGTTGATATTTTGTATTCTTGAGAACGAACGATACCCAGTTTCTTTTGTGTAGGTATAAGGTGTACTTGCAATATTAGGAAAGAGATTACCTGTTTTTTGTTTTTTCAGAGCATTAGCATACGCACTATTTTGTATAGGTTTTACTTCTACTTTAGGAGCACTATACGCAATGCCATCACCGCCAAACATAGCTGCTGTTACTACAATTTCTCTTGTGACAAATCCTATGTAATCGATCACTAGAATATCTCCTACATTACATTCTATCGAGTAGTTACCATCAAAGTCAGTTTGAGTGCCGTTTAAGGTTCCTTTTACCATAATAGTTGCACCAGGTAATGGCCCACCTTCTTCTTCTAATGTTCCAGTAATGGTGCCTCTTTGTGAAAAAACAAGGGAGGTAATTAGTAAAGTGCTTATAAGTAGTATACTCCTCATGAGTTGATTGTTTTAGATGTGACCAAAAGTAATTTGACTCTTGGCAGATAAAAACAAACAATGAGTGAAGTAGTTGTTTGAATGAGTGAAGTGTTTTTTAGTTTTTAATTAAAATGAATAAGATGATTAATTATTTGGTGTATATAATTTAGAGTACATTCGCAGCCTAACTAACCTCTCTTACTATACATGGATTATTTTCTAATGTACCTAGGAATTGCTGCATTCTTAGGACTTTTAACCCATTATTCATTCAAGTTTTTAAAGCATAAATCGCTATACCCTTTTATGCCGTTCAAGTATAATTTTAGACGCCGCAGAGATACTTTTGCAAAAACACTTCAGTTATTATCAGAACGAAATGCAAAGAATATTGTAGAAACCGGAACTTCTAGAAATGGATTGTCTGCGACAAGAGGAGATGGCGCGGGTACGTTTGTTTTTGGGAAATGGGCTATGGAAAATAATGCAAAATTATTTTCTGTAGATATTAATGAAAGTGCTGTAAAAGAGTGTAGCGTAGAGGTAAAAAACCAAGAACTTCAAGATACGGTTACTGTTGTGTTAGATGACTCTTTACAATTCTTAGATGCATTTGAAGAAACCGTAGATTTTCTATATTTAGATAGTTATGATTATTGTCGTGTAGACACAGATATCCAACTAAAAAGCCAAGAGCATCACTTAAAAGAATTTATGGCTATTGAGTCGCAATTACATAAAGATACTATTGTATTAATAGATGATTGTGGATTGCCTGGAGGCGGAAAAGGAAAAACAGTGGTTCCCTATATGGAACAGAAAGGATGGGAAGTATTAATAGATGCTTACCAAATACTCTTAGTCCATCAAGAGAGTCTTTAGTGCAAGTTTTATTTGATCAGAAGGGAAGTATTCTTTTGAAGACTCAAAAAAGATAGGGGTGTCATTATGCATACTTTCTATTAGATAGTATCCGCCTTTAAAATAACTTTGTTTTACAGTTACATCAAGTCCGGTGTTTGCTGCAATAATTTGATAAGGATATAGTAATGCTAGTGTATTAGAGTCTGTGATTGTAGTGTCTAGCCAATGAGCAGGAATCTCATTTACTTCTCCAAAAAGCGAAGCGATATAATGAGTTTTTGGGTTTTTGTAGAGCTCTCTTGTAGGTGCATTTGCAATAATTTCACCTTCTCTAATCACAATTGTCTGGTCCATATAAGACAGAATATCGGTACTATCATGAGTCGCTACGATACAGGTAATATGTTGTTTTTTTAAGTATGAAAAGAGTTTTCTTCGCAGTCTGTTTTTTCTAAAATTATCAATGTGAGAAAAGGGTTCGTCAAGCAATAAAATTTTAGGCTCTTTAGCGAGAGATTGCGCTAGTGCAACTCGCTGTTTCTGTCCTCCAGAGAGTGTTTTTACATGCGCTTTCGCGAAAGCGGACATCTCCACCACCTCTAATAATTCTTGGGTGCGTTGCTCACTTTCTTTTGGGTATAAACGCGACAGAAATTTTTTAATGTTCTCTTCTACCGAAATAAAGGGCATCAAATCAAAATCTTGAGAAAGGTGTTTTATAAATGGCATGCCAGGTACTAAATGATCTTTAGGCCCTGTGATCTGGTGGTCTTTCCAAAAGATAGTGCCCGTATCGGTGTCATAAAGACCGTAAATTAATTTTAGTAAAGTGGTTTTTCCACAGCCACTTTCTCCAATGATAGAAACGTGTGTGCCTTCTTCTATCTGAAGGTTTAGATTCTGTAAGGAAAACCTATCAGAAATGCTATAAGATACATTGGTAATACGAAGCATATAATTGCAAAGGTAGCAGTTGTGATGCTTTTTCTATACACTTATATTGATTTTTTAGAAAATGGAAAACGGTAATAACCTCTATACTTTAAAAGAAGAATCTCTAACGATAAGATGTGTTTTTACAGTAACTGTTTTTGTGGTTATTTCATTTTTGTTGCTTTCAATCTCTTTGATTAAATACGTGACGGCTGTTTTTCCAATTTTTTCCCCAGGTTGATCTACAGTTGTAAGTGATGGTTGTATGATGGTAGCATGTATGGAATTACTAAATCCTACAACAGCAATCTCTTCAGGTATTTTTATGTTGTATTTATGCAAGGCTTTAATAGCTCCAATAGCAGCGGTATCTGTAATAGCAAAAATTGCATCAGGTCTTTCCTTAAGACTTAATAAGATATTGGTCATCATACGTCCTTTGTATAATGAAACATCTTCTGTACTTAAGATTATTTTTTTATCTACCTCAATATGATGTTCTTTTAGTGCTCTTAGATATCCCGCAAATCTTTTTTCTGAATTGAATGAGTTTTCTGTTTCCTTAATAATAGCAATACGTTTTTTGCCAGTATTGATGAGATGTTCTACAGCATTAAAAGCGGCTATTTCTTCGTCTACAACTACTTGTGTACATGGAATTTTATGAGAGACTTTATCAAAAAGTACTAAGGGAACTGTATCTAAGGTGTTGAGAATGCTATCTACAGATGTTGTTTTACGTGATAAGGCTAATAGGATACCATCTACTCCAAACTGACTCATAGTGCGTAGCATTTCTGATTGTTTGTTTTCATTGTTGTTAGACTCTGAGACAATGACTTTATATCCTTTTGTTTCTGCTTCTTCAAGAATGCCTTTTAGAATTGTTGATGTAAAATAATGCGCAATATTAGGAACAATTACCCCCAAAATATGACTTCGTTGTGTTCTAAAACCCTGCGCAAATAAGTTAGGAGAATAGTGTAGTTTTTCTGCAAGTTGCTGTACCTTTTCTTTAGTAGCATCACTAATGTCCGGATGGTTATTTAATGCTCTTGATGCCGTAGAGATAGAGATGTCTAACTTTTTTGCAATTTCTTTGAGTGTCGTTGCTTTTCTTTTATTCATAAGAATTAAAGATAGGTCAAAAAAAGAATTCTGCAATTATTCCCGCAAACGTTTGAATACATTTTTGAAGCTATTTCTGTAATGCCAATAAGATATTCTTATAATTTTAAGTACTCCTTAAAAATACAGAAGATGTAATGCATATGGACGTGTCATCTTTCTGTGAAGTGTATTACATATGAAAGAAGCGTTACTAGAAAGGGCAAAACAGGTATTAGATGCAAACTATCAAGAGGGTGGGTTCACCATTCCAAGTAAAGGATTATATCCTTTTCAGTGGAAATGGGATTCAGGGTTTATTGCGATAGGGTTAGCTCATTATAATACTACAAAAGCAAAGCAAGAAATTGCCACACTACTAGATGCGCAATGGGAAAATGGATTTGTTCCTCATATAGTTTTCCATAATGAGAGTGATACTTATTTTCCAGGAGCAGATTTTCATCAATCTCATTTACATCCTTTGTCCTCAAAAAAGTATAAAACTACTGGAATGACGCAGCCTCCTGTATTGGGGTTTGTGCTTGAAGAAATGTTGAGAATCTCAAAAGATGATAGTGATATGCTCTCTTTTATAAAAGCACATATTGATAAGGTGTTTGCTAATCATGTGTATTTCTATAAAAACAGAGACCCTCATCAAGAAGGGTTGGTGTATATCTATCACAATTGGGAATCGGGAACAGATAACTCTCCAGTTTGGGATGAAATATGGGAAGATGTTGAAGCTCCTGAATATACTTTTGAACGAAGAGATACCACACATGTAGACCCATCGCAAAGACCTTCAAATAGAGAATACAATCACTATTTACATATTATCGAGATTGCAAAATCACATCAGTATAACGATCAAAAAATAGCAGCACATTCTCCCTTATTAATACAAGATCCTCTTTTTAATGCAATGCTTATTAAATCTAATGAATCTTTAATAGCACTATATGAGCGTATTGGGAATAATGAAGAAAAAATTGCTTATCTCAAAAAATATCAAGCCAAAAGTATAGCAAGGTTTAATGAAAAACTATTTGATGAGACATTAGGGGCTTATATCTATTATGATATGAGAAATGATCAACCGATGCCCTATATCACCTCTTCTTCTTTTGCTCCTTTGTATGCTGGGATTCCTAATGAAGATCAGGCAAAGCAACTTTTAAACGTGTTGTTGCAAAAATTTAGAGGAGAAGGACAATACCTCTGCGCTTCTTTTGATCCAACAAGTCCCTTATATAACCCTAAAAAGTATTGGCGAGGCCCTATATGGATGAACTTGAATTGGATACTTTATAAAGGACTTAAGCGATACGGTTTTGAAGAAGCTGCGGCCATTGTAAAAATGGATTCTATTAGTCTTATAGAGACTTCAGGATTTTATGAATATTTTGATGCTAGAAAAGAATTGCCATCTGGAGATAGTAGAGCCTATGGAGGGAATAATTTCTCTTGGAGTGCAGCACTTTTAATTGATTTGCTACATGAATGATTTTAAAATATATGATATACGCTTTCGCGAAATCGAGCTTTCGAGACCTGCCTACCGGCAGGCAGGTTCACGACCTTAGGGAGAGTGAAACGTTAAAGCTTATAAAAGAATACTCCTTTTTAGAAAGAGGAAACAAATGCATACAGCTAATTAATAATCAACTATTATGAATTATTTAGACTATCTAGTTATTGTTATTTACTTAATAGGATTTTTGGGACTTGGATATGTTTTTAAGGAAAATAAAACCTCTAGTGATTACTTTCTAGGCGGGAGAAGTATCTCCTGGTTGCCATTAAGCCTGTCTACGATGGCAACACAATTATCTGCCATTAGTTTTATATCTGCTCCTGCATTTGTAGGTTTAAAAGATGGCGGTGGATTGCAATGGCTTACCTATGAGTTTGGGGTACCACTCGCAATGGCTTTCTTACTGATTGCAGTATTGCCAAGCTTATATAAGTCGGGTATCGTAAGTGTGTATGAGTACTTGGAAAAACGATTTGATGCGTCTTCAAGATTGTTAATCAGTTTTGTGTTTCAAATAAGTCGCTCTGTAGCAACAGGGGTTATGGTGTATACCATGGCACTTATTTTACAAGCAACGATTGGATTAGATTTCTGGATATCAGTAGCTATTATAGGAATCATTACCATGATTTACTCTTTTCAAGGCGGGATGAAAGCCGTAATCTGGGGAGATGTGATACAAATGACGATATTATTTCTAGGGATTGTGATCTGTCTTTTTTATGGACTGAGCGAGCTAGGGGGATTTGATAATTTCTTGACGCATGTAGATAAAGATAGAATCAACACAGTAGATTTTTCCAAATGGGGATTTAATAATGCCGATGGGAATGATGCATTTGGATTTTGGCCTATGGTGATAGGAGGGTTCTTTTTGTATGCCTCTTATTATGGAACTGACCAAACACAATCACAACGATTACTATCTGCTAAGAATATGCCTACTCTTAAAAAGCTATTATTAGCCAATGGCCTTTTTAGATTTCCAATCACATTGGTGTATTGTATTATGGGGTTAGTACTAGGAACATTGTTATTTCAGGACACAAGTTTTCAAGTAGCTATGGAAAATGTATATCAAGCTAATATTGGAACACTAGAAGGAAAAAAAGCAGACTTAATGGTGCCCGTTTTTATTATTCAATATTTACCTAATGGAGTGATAGGTATTTTGATAGTTGCTATTATGTCGGCAGCAATGTCTTCCTTGAGCTCTACAGTTAATTCACTTTCGGCTGTGACTATGGAAGATTTTGTAAAGCGTTTCAAACCAAATATGGATAATAAAAAGTATATAAGTACGTCAAGACTATTGTCTGTTTTTTGGGGTCTTGTATGCTTGTTTTTTGCCTTTTTTGCAGGCAATATAGAAGGAACAGTCATTGAGGTGATTAATAAAATAAGCTCTGTTTTTTATGGACCCATCTTAGCGGTATTTATGCTAGCAATCCTTACTAAAAAAACACATGCCTTAGGAGCAAATATTGGTATTGTAGTTGGCGTACTGTTTAATGCCTACTTATGGCTATATGTACCCGAAATATTCTGGTTCTGGTGGAATGCATTAGGATGTATTATGACCATTGTTGTAGCATTAGGTGTGAGTTATATTATTAAAAGAGAGGTAAAAGAAAATGTAGAAGTGGTGTACCATTCTGGTAAAAAAGAAGTACTATTACTCGTAGGATATTTTGTGTGTATTTTAATATTTAGTTTGATGTTACCTACCTTGTTAGGATAAAATAAAAGAAATGAAATTTGTAATCGCTCCTGATAAATACAAAGACTCGCTATCAGGTTTTGAATTCTGTGATGCTGTAGAAGAAGGACTTAAACGTGTTTTTCAAAATGCTGAAATTATTAAAAAACCACTAGCAGATGGAGGGGATGGTACCATTGCAATCATAGGTCATTATCTAAATGGGAATACGCAGAAGGTAGCGGTAAATGATCCGCTATTTAGAAAAATAGAGGCCAGTTATTTGTATAATGAAGCATCTGAAACTGCTTTTGTAGAGATGGCAGAAGCCTCTGGATTAAAATTACTGAATCAAGAGGAACGTAATTGTATGTATACAACTACCTATGGTACGGGAGAACTTATTGTAAATGCCATACAAAAAGGAGCGTCTAAGATTATTTTAGGTATAGGAGGAAGTGCTACTTGTGATGCGGGTATGGGTATGGCGCATGCTTTGGGATATGATTTTTTAGATACACAAGGAAACGTATTATCTCCTATAGGCGCAAACCTTATCCATGTAGCGCATATAAATGATTCAAGAGTACTACCTGAATTACGAGATATCACATTTCTAGTGGCTTGCGATGTAACAAATCCATTATACGGACCTAATGGATCAGCGCATGTTTATGGACCGCAAAAAGGAGCCTCAGAAGCTGAGGTGCTAGCATTAGATAAAGGCTTAAGACACTATGCGACTGTAGTAAATGCATTTGTAAATAGTAATGTGCAAGAAATTGAAGGTGGTGGCGCTGCTGGAGGAATGGGTGTAGGAAGTCATGTGTTTTTAAAAGCAACACTTACTTCTGGTATTGACCTGATAAAAGAATTGGCGGTGTTTGAAGAAGCTGTTCAAGGAGCCGATTGGATTATCACCGGCGAAGGACAACTAGATGAACAGACTGTCTCTGGAAAGACCATTTCTGGAGTATTAGAAACTGCAAAAAAACATAAAATACCTGTAGCTGCTCTTTGTGGAAGTGTCGATATATCTATACAGGATCAAGAAGATATGGGATTAGCTTATGTGACAGCTATTACTTCAGGAGCCATGACACTTCAAAAAGCCATAGCGCATAGTTATGAAAATCTTGTGATGGCTAGCTATAATTTTGCAAGAGCTCTTAAATCATAAACATTTTATAATTAGATGTATGTGTGAAAGATGTTTATGGATATGAGTGATATGCTGTATACGCTTTCGCGAAAGCGTACCTAGAAACCACATTACTTATGATTAGGATTAGGTTAAATAAACGTGAAAAGATAGCACACTCGCTACCTACATCTTATTTTTGTTAAAATTTGTTTAATGATTCGTTTCATTTTATTTATCGCATTTGTTATTGTACTTGATATTTATGCATATCAAGCCTTTCGTTTTTTAGTAAAAGGACGTTGGGGAACCGTATTATATTTTCTTATTACAGTACTTGTTATTGGAGGTTTATTTTTACAGTTTGCCACAGGAGATAGGCGTAGTTGGTCAGCTATGACACAGTTCTTTATTGTGACGTTTATTATTATGATACTCTCTAAAATGGTGCTTATTGCTGTGATGTTTGGAGAAGATATCTTCCGAAGCTTAGAAGGACTTTATTATAAATTGTCTGGCAAAAATACTTCCTATACATTGCCGTCACGACGTAAATTTGTAAGTCAAATAGCATTAGGACTAGCGGCAATACCATTTGCTTCGATTCTCTATGGAGTGATTAAAGGGCGGTATAATTTTAAAGTATTGAAGTATACATTGCACTATGAAGATTTACCAGATGCTTTTGATGGGTATCGTATTACACAGATAAGCGATATTCATAGCGGGAGTTTTGATAATAAAGAGAAAGTATCTTATGCGATAGATCTTATTAATGAACAAGCTAGTGATGCGATCTTGTTTACAGGAGATATGGTGAATAATGAGGCCAAAGAAATGGAGCCTTATATGGACATCTTTAGTAAACTAAAAGCAAAAGATGGCAAATTCTCGGTATTAGGAAATCATGACTATGGCGATTATGTCTCATGGGAGTCAGATGAGCAAAAAGCAGCAAATCTTGATCGTCTTAAAGAGATACAGAAAGAAATAGGATTTGATCTCATTTTAAATGACAGTCGTTTTTTAGAAAGAGATGGACAACGTATTGCACTGGTAGGTGTAGAAAACTGGGGAGCAGGAGGATTTAAAAAAGCAGGAGATCTAAATAAGGCTATTGAAAATATAGCTTCAGATGATTTTAAAGTATTATTGAGTCATGATCCATCCCATTGGGATAATGAGGTTGTTTCTCATAAAGACCATTTTCACTTAACATTAAGCGGTCATACACACGGAATGCAATTTGGGATAGAGATTCCTGGATGGATAAAATGGAGTCCTGTAAAATGGCGTTATAAGCATTGGGCAGGAATCTATAAAGAGAAAGGACAATACATTAATGTCAATAGAGGTTTTGGATATTTGGCTTTTCCTGGAAGAGTTGGAATATGGCCAGAAATTACTGTTATAGAGCTTAAAAAAGGCTCTAAAACAGCATAGTGAAGATAAAATGGTATATTTGATAAGGATATTCCCCCGTTTGTGAAGTACTAAATCGTAAAGGTTATGTCAAAATTTGGCGAATTAATAGACTTAAACGTTCCCGTTCTACTGGATTTTTATACCGAATGGAATGAAGATTCTGTATCTATGCATCCTGTGCTTAGGGATGTAGCTGCGGCTATGGGAGATAAAGGAAAGGTAATTAAAATTGATGTAGATAAGAATAATAAGCTTGCAGAAGCGCTTCGTATCAAATCACTACCAACGCTTATTATATACAAGAATGGCGAAATGAAATGGCGCCAGAGTGGAGAACAAGATGCTAATACACTTATAGGTATTATGCAGGAATATGCATCTTAAAGAACGCTCACATAGATTCAAAACGATATCCCTTTTCCAAAAAGAAATCAATAACTTTAGGTAGCGCATACTTCATATTTTTTGAAGCTTTTACACTGTCGTGAAAAACGACTAAATCCCCACCTCTTGTGTTTTTAACTATATTCATATAGCACTGTTCTGGTGTAACCGAAGCATCCCAGTCATAAGCTACAGTGCGATACATGCAGATTTGATAGTTTTTCTTGCGAAGCCCTTTTGCTTGTTTCCTTTTTATTTTTCCATAAGGAGGTCTAAAAAGAAGGAAGTTTGGAAGATGTCTTTCTTCAAGCTGTAAAGCATGAGTCATTGTTGTTTCAGCCAATTCTGCATCATATAGATACTTTTCTTTCGTATGCTTCCATCCTTTTAGATGGTGTTGCGTATGGTTACCAATAGTATGTCCATCGTCAAAAATTTGCTTAAAAATGTCTGGATGCTTGTGTACATTATCCCCAATACAAAAGAAAGTTGCTTTTATATCTCTTTGTTTAAGAAGTGCCAATACCCATTCTGTTACTTCTGGAATAGGGCCATCGTCAAAGGTGAGATAAATTACTTTTTTTTGAGAGGGTTTGTCCCATATATACCAAGACGGGTGCATCCATTTTATAAACGAAGGCACCCGTATAGGAAGTGGGATAAATACACCCATATTAATTCTTTAGAGTCGTGTCACTTTCTGTAGTATCTGCAGGTATTGAAATAGAATCATCATTAAGTATATCTTCTATACTTTCAATATTTTCTTCTTCGTCATCATCATAAAAGAAAGAGAATGCACGTAGGTAATTATTGAATTCTTGAGCTTTTTCTTCTACGAGTTCTTCATCTTGATTTGCTACTAATAAATCTATAAGATTTCTATACTTCTCTATATTAGTGATAATTTCTTCTGCATAATCATACTGTCTATTTTCAGTAAGACCACTAAAATACGTAAGCTGTTCTTGATATTTTGTAGCAACTTGCTCCCATAAGTCTCTTGCCTTTTGTGTTTCACCTATTTCATAATAGCCACTTATGTATGGCTCTAATAAGGTATAGAATTCAAAGATATCTACAGGCATTTTTTCCATAGCCAGATCCATAAGTTCTTTGGCTTTGTCTGGTTGACTTTCTATAATAAGTTGCTCAACTACACGTGCTATATTACCGCGGTATGTAATGGCATTAGATCGAGTCTCACGATCATGATATATGTCAGGATCACCACTATTACCCCAATACCAGTTTTTGATAATTTCGTAAGATTTCTCAGAATCTATACGTCCCATTTCATATGGATTGCGTTCATCTACAGGAGTATAAATTGGGATTAATTTAAAACAAACACCATCTAGTTGTAAGTAATCCTTCATCCATAAATAATCATCATCTCCAAAACTACCTCCTGTAAAGTAGATAGGACGTTCCCAATTATTGGTCGCGAGAATATCCATCATAAGGAGTCTGTTTTTATATAAGATATCACTCTTTAATTCTATATCTATATATGGTACAACCTCTTCTGCATCTCTTTCTGGAACAATGTTGTTTTCAAGTACAGCATTTTTATCTACTGGAATTCTTATTTTCTTACTAGGGAAGGTATTTACATATTTCCCATTCCTGAGTTCTTCTTGTGTTCTAGGATCATCAAGAGCAATCCAATTAAGCCATTTGTCTACAGGTGTAATATCATCCACCTCTTTAATAGGAGAATAGAAAATAGCATCACGTGTACCGTAACGATACTTCTCATGCGTAAGTGTACTAGGAACAGGATCACTCAGATAAGCTTTGCTTTTCATTTGATCCATATACCAATCTGTATTAATGAGACTCGTATTTACAACACGCACATCTGTACGATACCCTTCAATCTCTTGGACATACCAAAGTGCAAAAGTATCGTTATCACCTATGGTAAATAAAATGGCATTTTCATCTACCGAATCTAGATATTTCCGAGCCATGGCTAGTGCTGTTTTACGACCAGAACGATCATGATCATCCCAGTTTTCTTTAGCTAATAATACGGGTGCTGCAAATAAACATACAACCATCGCTATAGGTAAAGCGACTTTAGGTTTAATGGCTTCTTTAAGTATATCAAACAATGCGTATGCTCCAAAACCAATCCACATGGCAAAGACATAAAAAGAGCCTACAAGCGCATAATCACGTTCTCTAGGTTCAAACGGACGCTCATTAAGGTATACTTTAAGTGCTAAACCTGTAAATAAGAAAAATACAAGAAGTACAATAAAATTCTTCCAGTCTTTACTTGCGTGAAATAATAATCCTAACAACCCTAAGAGTAGTGGTAGGAAGAAATAAGTATTACGCGCTTTATTTTTTAGTACATCAGAAGGTAAATTATCCTGAGATCCTATAAATAAACTATCGATCCAATCTATCCCGCTTATCCAATTTCCATTAAAGTCATCACCTTGTCCTTGAATATCATTTTGACGCCCTGTAAAATTCCACATAAAATAACGCCAATACATATACCCGAACTGATAACTAAACATATAGGTGATATTATCTCCAAAAGATGGTTTTTCAACATCAAGATAGTATTGTCCTATTTCACTTTTCAAGAAAGCATTATAGCCTTTATAGTCTACTTTTCCTTGTGCATAATCCAATTTAAATTGAGTAACAATTTCTTGTAATTCTGGATTTCCTGCATATTCTGCTTTGATACCAAACTTAAGTGGCCCTGTATATTGCATGTAATTTGCATTATGTTCAGGACTCCACATACGGGGTAAGAAAGCTTTATGAGCATCATCTAGATTCTGCCCAGCATTACGCCAGTCATTTACAATAATATATCTACCAGATTTTTCATCTTTCTCATATTTTTTCTTCTCATCTATATAAGGTCTGTCTGGATCTAAACCAGAATAATCAGAAGTAAACTGAGGTCCGTAAAAGAGTTTTGTTTCTGGATATTGCTCACGATTATAATAAGCTAATAGCTCACGGGCATTATTAGGGTTGTTTTCATTGATTGTAGTTCCAGCATTAGCTCTTATAGGTAACATCAGCCAACTAGAAAATCCTATAAAAATGAAAAGGATACATAGTAAAGCTGTGTTTAAAGCAGGTTTGTTATGCTTTCGCGAAAGCGTAAACCCAAAGTAAAACAATGTAGTAAATATGAGTCCTGCGATAATAGTTCCGCTATTAAAAGGAAGCCCTATAGTATTTACAAAGAATACTTCTAAATGACCAAATACAGCAAGTGTAAATGGTAATAAGAATTTGAATATAAATAGTAATACGGCTACTACAACGACAAGCGCAATAATGAAATTTTTAACAGTAACCTTTTCAGTGTTTTTAAAATAATATAATAATCCAATAGCAGGTATGGTAAGAAGTCCCATAAAGTGAATTCCAAACGATTGTCCTACAATAAAGGCAATCAGAATAAGCCATCTGTTCCCACGTGGTTTATGCATGTCACGCTCCCAAAGAAGACCTAGGTAAAAGAGTACAGAGAGAATGAAAGCTGCTGGGGCATATACCTCGGCTTCTACTGCATTAAACCAGAAACTATCTGTAAAACTAAAAGCTAATGATCCTATAGCAGCACTACCGAGTACTGCATATTGCTTTGAAGTGGTAATTACTTCATTATTTATATGTAATACTTTTTTGATTAATAACGTAAGTGACCAAAACATAAAAAGAATGGTAAAGGCACTTGTTAAACATGAAAGGTAATTTACAGCTAGTGCGATATACGTACTATCTGGTGCAAAAATAGAAACAAAGGCTCCTAATATTTGATAAAGAGGTGCTCCAGGTGGATGCCCTATCTCTAATTTGGAAGATGTTGAGATGTATTCTCCTGCATCCCAAAAACTTGCTGTAGGCTCTACAGTAAGCGAGTATACAAGCAATGCGATGGCAAAAACACTCCATCCGACTATTTTATTCCACTTCTTAAAGTTGAATTCTGTCATGTTCTTATTTTTTTTGCAATGTGGCGAAGTTAAGAATATCAGGCAACTTCAGCGTTAATTTTTTCAAAACGTATAAAAAAGTTGTAATATTTTTCGAAATAAGTTTGCATACCAAAAAGTTTGGTTTAAATTTGCATCCGCTAATGAGATAGTGGCCTATGGTGTAACTGGCAACACGTCTGGTTTTGGTCCAGAAGAGTCTAGGTTCGAGCCCTAGTAGGCCAACAGGTAAATTCCCGATTCAAGTTTTGAATCGGGTTTTTCTTTTTTATCAGAATAATGGGGAGAAGTTTATCCTGAGCGTAGTCGAAGGGAGCCCTAGTAGGCCAACTATAAATTTAAAAAGTCCTAATCATTACGATTAGGACTTTTTTATTGTAATACGTTTTGCTTTTATACGCTTTCGCGAAAGCGTATAAAAATACACTGAAATAGATAATAAAGCTACTTTATATCTTAAATGTAATAACAGGGCGTTGGGCATGATTTACAAGAC
This sequence comes from Dokdonia pacifica, assembly GCF_900188275.1. Taxonomy (GTDB): domain Bacteria; phylum Bacteroidota; class Bacteroidia; order Flavobacteriales; family Flavobacteriaceae; genus Dokdonia; species Dokdonia pacifica. Next base: position 282,672 of record NZ_FZNY01000001.1, on the reverse strand, counting down.
CTTCGCTTAAAGAGCCATTTAAGAAATGTGCGAGTCCGCTTCTTCCGTGTGTTCCTATACCTACTAATCCAGATCCTATGGTTTCTGCAAAATGAAGAATCCCTTTTTCTACAGAATCGTCATTGTAGATATTGAGAGTGTAATCGGTGCATTCGGGCTCTTGATCCATGAATGCTTTCATCTTTGCTTCTATTTCATGAGTTGTCTGGAAATTATTAGGCGTATTGATATAGAGCATGTGTAATTTTACACCATTATCTTTTGCAAATGAAAATGCTTGTTTGAAAGAAGTGTGATTCTCTTCTCTAAAATTAGTAGCATAAATAAACTTTTCAATTGCAAAATTTTCATGACGTCTTTTAATAACAAGTACAGGTACTTTTGAATTTCGCACTACTTTCTCGGTGTTTGATCCAATAAGTAGCTCTTGAAGTCCTGTAGCTCCATGTGATCCCATGACAATTAAATCTGCCTGGTACTTTTCTGTGTACTCTATAATTCCTTCAAAAGCACCATCAAATTCTGCAGTTTCATGCACGGTAATGCCTTCAAGGAAAGGAGCGTTCATCATATTTTCAAACTTCTGATGCGCTAGTTTCATAAAGAAAATGGCTTCTGGAAGATCGCTCTTTGAACCTCCGGTAGCACCATCTACAAGTTGCATGGGAAGTTCAAGCATATGCAATAAATTGATTTCACTTCCATACTTTCTAGCAAGATCGGCAGCAACACGTAAAGCGTTTTCTGCTTGTTCTGAAAAATCTGTGGGGACGAGTATTTTTTTAATCATATGCGTGGGGTTTTTGTGAATAACTGTGTTCAAAATAGTAACCGTCTTCAATTTACAAAATAATAAGCAGTTTGATGGACTTTTATAAATGGATAATTTGTATTACATTTGCACCATTGAAAGAAACGAGTATTGAGGGGACAGCGGTCCCCTCTTTTTATAGGCTAAGATGTTGAGAGAAAAAGTAACCCAACTCCTTCAAGAAGCAATGGATGAAAATCCAGCCCTTTTTTTGATAAGTTTAGACATACAAGGTAACAATGAAATTAAGGTCACAATAGATGGTGATCAAGGTGTTACCGTTCAGGATTGTATTGCTGTAAGTAGAAAAGTAGAGCACAATCTAGATCGAGAAGAAGAAGATTTTTCTTTGGAAGTAATGTCTGTTGGAGCTACAACGCCTCTTCAGCAAAAAAGGCAGTATAAAAAAAATATAGGACGTTCTCTGGAAGTGAAAACAACAACAGGTGCAAAATTAGAAGGAACGTTAGCAGAAGCCACAGATGAAAATGTGACGCTAACTTGGAAAGCTAGAGAGCCTAAACCTGTTGGTAAAGGAAAAGTGACTGTTCAAAAAACAGAAGTGATTCCTTATGAAAATATAGTAGAAGCAAAAGTGATGATTAAATTTTAACAATATGTTGATATGGAGAATTTAGCGTTAATCGATTCTTTTTCGGAATTTAAGGACGATAAATTAATAGATCGTGTAACTCTTATGGCTATCTTAGAGGATGTCTTTAGGAGCACGTTGAAAAGACGTTTTGGAAGTGACGATAATTTTGATATTATTATTAATCCTGATAAAGGAGATCTTGAAATCTGGCGTAACCGTGTTGTGGTGGCAGATGGAGAAGTAGAAGATGATAATGCAGAAATATCACTTACAAATGCACGCAAAATTGAAGAAGATTTTGAAGTAGGTGAAGATGTGTCTGAAGAAGTGAAACTTATTGATTTAGGGCGCCGTTCTATTTTAGCACTACGCCAAAACTTAATAAGTAAGATTCATGAGCATGATAATACAAATATCTATAAGCACTTTAAAGAGCTTGAAGGTGAATTGTATACAGCAGAAGTACACCATATAAGACATAGAGCAATCATCTTGCTAGATGACGAAGGAAATGAAATTATACTTCCTAAAGATCGCCAGATTCCATCTGACTTCTTTAGAAAAGGAGAGAATGTAAGAGGAGTCATTGAAAGCGTAGAGTTAAAAGGGAATAAACCTTCTATAGTTATGTCGCGTACGGCACCTATATTTCTGGAGAAATTATTTGAATCGGAAATACCAGAAGTGTTTGATGGCTTAATTACCATTAAAAAAGTAGTGCGAATTCCAGGTGAAAAAGCAAAAGTAGCCGTAGATTCGTATGACGATCGTATAGATCCAGTAGGAGCTTGTGTGGGGATGAAAGGATCTCGTATCCATGGAATTGTACGTGAATTAGGAAATGAAAATATAGATGTGATTAATTATACAAATAATCTTAATCTATATATAAGCCGTGCGTTAAGTCCGGCACGTATCACTAGTTTAAAGCTAGATGATGAAAATAAAACGGCTCAAGTATACCTTAAGCCAGAAGAAGTGAGTAAAGCAATTGGACGTGGAGGACATAATATTCGTCTTGCAGGACAATTGACAGGATATGAGATTGATGTATATCGTGAAGGGGTAGAAGAAGATGTAGAGCTTACAGAATTCTCTGATGAGATCGAAGGATGGATTATTGAAGCATTTGCAAAAATTGGATTTGATACTGCTAGAAGTATCTTAGAACAAGATGTAGATGATTTAGTAAGACGTACGGACTTGGAAGAGGAAACTGTTCTTGATGTGATGCGCATTCTCAAAGAAGAGTTTGAAGAATAACAATGCCTGCTCGTAATATATAAGGGGTAGGAAAAGAATAAATTAAAGCAGTTTATGGCAGCAGCAACAATGCGATTAAATAAGGTGTTAAGGGAGCTCAATATCTCTCTAGATCGTGCCGTGGAGCATCTAAACTCTAAAGGTATCGAGATAGAGGCGCGTCCGACTACAAAAATCTCTCAAGAGATTTATAATGTACTTTCGGATGAGTTTCAGACAGACGCTAGTAAGAAAGTAGCTTCTAAGGAAGTCGCTGTAGAAAAGCTTAAGGAGAAGGAGGCATTGCGTATTGCTCGAGAAGAAGAAATCGAGGCAAAGCACGAGTCTAAAAAACCTGAAGTTGTAAAAGCGAAAGCAAGCCTTAGTGGTCCAAAGCAGGTAGGAAAAATCGATCTTGATCAATCAAATAAAGCTCAGCCTGAAGAAAAAAAGGAAGAGCCTAAAAAAGAAGAAGCTGCTGAGGTAAAACAACCTGTAGAGGAAACTCCTAAGAAAGAAGAGGCTGCTCCTGAACAACCTGTTAAGGAAGAAAAGGTTGTAAAAGTAGAGGAGAAGCCTGTTGTGAAAAAAGAGGTAGCTCCCGTTAAAAAAGAAACGCCTAAAAAAGAGGCTCCTAAGAAAGAAACTCCAAAAACTGAAGCCGCTGCCGAAACTCCAGTTAGATTAGGAGATGAAGTTCTTAAGACCGATTATAAGAAATTAGACGGACCTAATTTTACAGGACAAAAGATTGATCTTACTCAGTTTAAAAAACCTGAGAAAAAGAAAAAAGAAAGTGCAGAAGATGCTAAGAAAAAGCGTCGTAAGCGTATTTCTAAACCTGGAGGTAATAATAATTCAGGTCAAGGAGGTAATAATAGGCAAGGAGGCAATAGACAAGGTGGTAATAGACAAGGAGGTAACCGAGGTGGAAATAATAAACGTAAACCAGCGGTTGCTAAAGTAGAGCCTACTGAAGAAGAAGTACAAAAGCAAATTAGAGAAACTCTTGAAAAACTTCAAGGGAAATCTAATAAAGGTAAAGGAGCAAAATATCGTAGAGATAAAAGAGATCAGCACCGTCAAAAAACGGAAGGTGAACTTGCAGCTCAAGAAATAGAAAGTAAAATCCTTAAAGTAACAGAATTTGTTACGGTAAGTGAGGTTGCTATTATGATGGATGTACCTGTTACAGGTATTATTTCAGCATGTATGTCTTTAGGGATGATGGTAACGATGAATCAGCGTTTAGATGCTGAAACACTTACTATTGTTGCTGATGAATTTGGATACACAGTAGAGTTTGTAACTGCAGATCTAGAAGAAGCTATTGTAGAAGTAGAAGATGCTCCTGAAGATTTATTAGAAAGAGCTCCTATTGTAACAGTAATGGGTCACGTAGATCATGGTAAGACATCTTTCCTTGATTATGTGCGTAGTGAAAATGTAATTGCTGGAGAAAGTGGAGGAATTACGCAGCATATTGGTGCGTATGGAGTGACTCTAGAAAGCGGTCAGAAAATAGCATTCTTAGATACACCAGGTCACGAAGCCTTTACAGCGATGCGTGCTCGTGGAGCTCAAGTAACAGATATAGCTGTTATTGTAGTTGCTGCAGATGATGATATTATGCCGCAAACAAAAGAAGCAATAGCTCATGCGCAAGCAGCTAATGTTCCTATTGTGTTTGCTATTAATAAAGTAGACTTACCTACGGCAAATCCTGATAAGATTAAAGAAGGATTAGCTGGTATGAATTTATTAGTTGAAGATTGGGGAGGTAAAATTCAATCTCATGATATTTCTGCCAAAACGGGTCTTGGAGTAAATGAACTTCTTGAAAAAGTATTACTAGAAGCTGAATTGCTAGAGCTTAAAGCAAATCCTAAGAAAAATGCTACAGGTACAGTAGTGGAAGCTTTCTTGGATAAAGGACGTGGATATGTTTCTACGGTGCTTGTGCAAGGAGGAACATTACGTGTGGGAGATTATCTTCTAGCAGGTACATGTTCAGGTAAGGTGAAGGCAATGCATGATGAGCGTGGTAAGAAAATTAAAGAAGCTGGACCATCTACGCCAGTATCTGTATTAGGTCTTGATGGAGCGCCACAAGCAGGTGACAAATTCAATGTAATGGATGATGAGCGTGAAGCAAAAGATATTGCTTCTAAGCGTACACAATTACAGCGTGAGCAAAATGTTCGTACACAACGTCATATTACATTAGATGAAATAGGAAGACGTATTGCACTTGGAGACTTTAAAGAACTTAACATTATCCTTAAGGGAGATGTGGATGGTTCTGTAGAGGCACTTACTGATAGTTTCCAAAAACTATCTACAGAAGAGATTGCAGTAAATATTATACATAAAGGAGTAGGGGCAATTACAGAAAGTGATGTGCTTCTTGCTTCAGCATCTGATGCGATTATTATCGGATTTAATGTAAGGCCTGCTGGTAATGCTAGACAGGTAGCAGATAAAGAAGAAATCGATATCCGTATGTATTCAATTATATACGATGCAATTAATGATCTTAAAGATGCAATGGAGGGAATGTTGTCTCCTGAGATGCGTGAAGAGATCACAGGTACGGCGGAGATACGAGAGACCTTCAAGATCTCTAAAGTTGGAACCATTGCAGGTTGTATGGTAACTAATGGTAAGATCTTTAGAAACTCTAATATCCGTATTATACGTGACGCTGTTGTTGTATATACGGGTGAATTAGCAACGCTTAAGCGTTTTAAAGATGATGTGAAGGAAGTGAGTAAAGGATATGATTGTGGTATGCAAATTAAAAACTACAATGATATCAAGATTGATGATGTAATCGAAGCCTTCCAAGAAGTAGCTGTTAAGAAAAAACTTAAATAATTAAGTTTATCATAAATAAAAGAAAGCCTTTCTAAATTATTAGAAAGGCTTTTTTAGTGTACTTTATTGGCGCCGCCAAAGGATTTAATAATCTGAGATTTGTGTTAAAATTCAGTTTTGTATAAATGCCTCTTAGTCTTGCTCTAATGTAGTTTGCTTTAATGTTATTCTGTTATCTCTTTACGTCTGGTTTAAAGATTAACGCATTAGGGAATTCCTTTTTGATTTCTATAAGGGCTCTGTCTGCTTCAAGTCTGTTTCTGAAACTGCCTACCCATACTTTATAGTTAGGTGTTTCATATTCTATATCTGATTTCCAAGTACCTACTTTATTTCTAAATCGTTTAAGCATGGTTCCAGCTTGCGCAGAATTTCCAGAATAGATCTGGATTTTATAGTGGTCTCCTAGTTCGTTGTCGTTGCTTAATTCATTCTTTAATTCAAGTAATTGTGGAATTTTTGCATCTTGAGAAACGTTTACTTGTGCTGTTTGCGCTTTCGCGAAAGCGTAAAAAGACAGAAAAACGAATAATGTAAGTGCTTTAATATTAGGGTGTATTCTCATCTTAAAAATATAATTTGCATGGCAAAGGTAAATGAATAAACGAAAAATAGAATAATTTGTTATTTAGAATAATTATAAATTAAAAACTAGCGCTTTTGCATTCTTCAAAAATGACTTCTAAGTATTATTTTTGCATACGATTTGAAGCGCTCGGTTAACAGTTTATTAACAGCAGTTATATTGTAATAATCGTGCCAAATTTTTGAAGCTAATTCAATACCAATTATGATACAGGTGAATCGCCGTAACTCATTTTCGAGAATTATCACATTATGCGCAGCATTCTTGCTCGCTTTTTCTTCTTCCCTTTTTGCTCAAATAGATGCCGCTACTGGCGATGCAGATGCTGGGAAAGCATTATTTAAAACGCAATGTGCTGCTTGTCACAAATTGTACAAGAAAGCTACTGGGCCTGCTCTTTATGATGTGGTTCAGAGGTATGATGAAGATTATGAGTGGTTAGGAAAATGGATAAGAAACTCACAAGCGCTTGTTAAGGCAGGAGATGCTAGAGCTGTAAAAGTGTATGAAGAAAATGGAGGGCAAGTTATGAATCCTTTTCCTGCACTTACTGATGCAGATATTAGTAATATCCTTGCGTATACCAATACTGAAAAGCCGGAGCCTATTGATCCGTGTATTGCAAATCCAGAATCCTGCAAAGGAGGAGGTGGAGGTGGAGGCGATGGTGTCTCTAATGAGATTATCCTTTCTATTTTAGGATTGGTGTTACTGCTTCTTGTAGCTGTATTGTTTATTGTAAATAATACACTTAAGAAGTTTGCAGAAGCACAAGGGATAGAGGTAGAGGAAAAAGAAGGTCGTAAGCCAATCTGGAAAGCTTTTGTTGAAAATCAATTCTTAGTATTAGTGTCTGTGATCTTTCTTCTTTTAGGAAGTGCATACTTTGCATATGGATGGATGTCTCAAGTAGGCGTTGATCAAGGATATGCTCCTGTGCAGCCAATTCACTATTCACATAGAATTCACGCAGGTGATAACGAGATAGATTGTAAATATTGTCACTCTTCTGCAAGAGTGAGTAAGCATTCAGGGATACCTTCGCTTAATGTTTGTATGAACTGTCATAAATCTATTAGTGAAGTTGCTGATGCTACACAAGCAGAAGGTAAGAGTGAATATGGAGTTAATTATAATGACGAGATTAAAAAATTATATGACGCTGTAGGTTGGGATGAAGCTACACAATCGTATACAGGAGAGACAAAACCTGTAGAGTGGGTTCGTATTCATAACCTTCCAGATTTTGCATATTTCAATCACTCGCAGCATGTAAGTGTCGCTGGTGTAGAATGTCAGAAATGTCACGGTCCTGTAGAGGAGATGGAGATTATGGAGCAGCATTCACCACTTACAATGGGTTGGTGTATTAACTGTCACCGTGATACAAACGTAAAAGTAGAAGGAAACGCGTATTACGAAAAGATACACGAGCAACTTTCTAAAAAGTACGGAGTTGATAAACTTACGGCAGCTCAAATGGGCGGTCTTGAGTGTGGTAAATGTCATTATTAATAAGGACGCCACTTTAAATTAGTATAATATAAGGTCACTGAGCATAGCGAGGTGCAAATAGTATAAAATCAATTATATGTCATCAAACAAGAAATACTGGAAAAGTGTCGATGAGCTAAACGGAAGTCCGTTAGTTGAAACACTAAGACAGAATGAGTTTGTAGAAGAAATTCCGACGGATGAGTTTTTAGGTGATAAAGAAACCTTAGAAACGTCTCAAACAACACGTCGTGACTTCTTAAAGTACGTAGGTTTCACTACAGCAGCAGCATCACTTGCGGCTTGTGAAGGTCCTGTTAAGAAATCCATTCCTTATGTAGTGCAGCCAGAACAGATTGTTCCTGGAGTTGCAGATTATTATGCATCTACAATCGCAGATGGATTTGATTTTGCAAGTGTGCTTGTAAAAACTCGTGAAGGAAGACCTATAAAGATTGAAAATAATAAACTAGCAAAAGCTGGGTACGGAGCAAATGCTCGTGTGCACGCTTCTGTGTTGTCTATGTATGATCAAAATCGTGCACAAGGGCCAACTGCTTCTGGTGAGGCAGTTTCTTGGAGTGATATTGATACAGGCGTGATGGCGCAGCTAAATAGTGGGAAGCAAGTAGTGTTATTAACACAAACATTTGCAAGTCCTTCTACTGATAAGCTTATTGCTGAGTTTGTAGAAAAATATCCAAATGTTTCTCATGTTGCATATGATGCAGTAGGAGAGCAATTTGCACTAGATGCTTTCGAAGTAAAGTATGGTGTGCGTGCCCTTGCAGATTATGACTTCTCAAAAGCAGAAGTGATAGTGTCTGTAGGAGCAGATTTCTTAGGAGATTGGAATGGTGGAGGCTATGATGCCGGATATGCAAAAGGACGTATTCCTACAGAAGGTAAGATGTCTCGTCATTTCCAGTTTGAGGCAAATATGTCACTGTCGGGAGCTAATGCAGATGTGCGTGTTCCTGTAACACCTTCTCAGCAGAAAGCAATATTAAGCGCGTTGGCTGGAGGTTCAATGTCTGGAGTTCCTGAGCATGCAAAGAAAGCTGTTAGTGCCGCGATAAGTGAACTAAGAGCTGCAGGTAGTAAGGGTATTGTTGTAACAGGATTACAAGATGTGCCTTCTCAAACTAAAGCGTTAGAAGTAAATGCAAACAGTGAGGTGATAGATGTTGCTGCTCCAAGAATGACGCGTTCTGGAGATATCCGCAAGGTAAATCAGCTTATTAAAGATATGAATGCTGGAAGTGTAGGAATGTTAGTGATGGCTGGAGTAAATCCTTCATACACACTTCCTAATGCAGCGGCATTTAATACAGGACTTGCTAAAGTAGCAGTGTCTGTAGCGTGTTCTATGCGTGCAGATGAAACAGCTTCTGTAGCAACACATATTGCGCCAGTTCCTCATTATCTTGAGGCATGGGGTGATGTTCAAATCAAGCAAGGAGAGGTAAGTATTACACAACCTACAATTCGTCCTTTATTCGATACAAGACAATTCCAAGACAGTTTATTAAAGTGGATGGAGAGTGATCAGTCTTATTATGATTACATGAAGTCTACAATGACCAATGCAGGTATCTCTTTTAATAAAGCGGTACATGATGGGGTTGTGATGACAGACGCTTTCGCGAAAGCGGTTTCAACAAATACAGATACTTCCATAACGGAAGATGCAGGTGCTTCAACAACGTTCCAAGGTGGAGGTTTTGAATTGACCTTATATACAAAAACATCAATGGGAGATGGTAATCAAGCAAACAATCCTTGGTTGCAAGAGATGCCAGATCCTATTACAAGAGCTACCTGGGATAACTACATTACTATGTCTGAAGCTGATGCTAAAGATAAAGGACTATGGTTAGATCGTAGCACATTCTTTACAGAAGCACGCCATGATGCTAATGGAGGTTTAAATGGAACCCTTGCAAAAATAACTGTAAATGGAGTTTCTTTAATTGCTCCTGTAATGGTGCAGCCTGGTCAAGCAAAAGGATCTATTGGTCTTGCTGTTGGTTATGGTAGAACAACGTCTATTCAAGAAGAAATGCAAACAGGTGTAAATGCATATCCATTAATGCTTAATGGTAGTATGACACAAGGAGGTGTTTCTATTGATAAAGTAGATGGAATGCATGAGTTTGCTGTAATACAATTACACAATACCTTAATGGGGCGTGGTGATATTGTAAAAGAAACAAGACTTGAGATCTTTAATACTAAAGATAAAAGTTTTTGGAATGCAGTTCCTACAGTATCTAAAGATCATCAAGAGTATGAAGTAACTTCTCCAGAAGTAGATCTTTGGGATGAGTTTGATCGTTCTATAGGACATCATTTTAATCTAGGAATAGATTTAAATGCATGTACTGGATGTGGAGCTTGTGTCATCGCTTGTCATGCTGAAAATAATGTTCCTGTAGTAGGAAAATCTGAAGTACGTCGTAGCCGTGATATGCATTGGTTACGTATAGATAGATATTACTCTTCTAATAATACGTTTGCAGGTGATGATCAGCAGAAAGATGATATGGATGGTCTATGGGGTGAAAATGGATCTTTAGGCGGATTTGGAGAAATGGAAGATCCGGCTGCAAATCCACAAGTAGCATTCCAGCCAGTAATGTGTCAGCACTGTAATCATGCTCCTTGTGAGACTGTATGTCCAGTAGCTGCAACATCACACGGTCGTCAAGGTCAAAACCATATGGCGTATAACCGTTGTGTAGGTACACGTTATTGTGCAAACAACTGTCCTTATAAAGTACGTCGTTTCAACTGGTTCTTATATAATGGTAATGATGAGTTTGATTATTATATGAATAATGACCTTGGGCGTATGGTAATTAATCCTGATGTGACAGTACGTTCTCGTGGGGTTATGGAGAAATGTTCTATGTGTATGCAAATGACACAAAAAACAATTCTAGATGCTAAGCGTGATGGTCGTGAGATCAAAGATGGAGAGTTTGCAACAGCATGTTCAAATGCATGTACAAGTGGAGCATTAACCTTTGGAGATGTAAATGATAAGTCTAGTGAGGTGTATCACCAATCACAAGATGATAGAATGTATCACTTACTTGAAAGCGTAGGAACAAAACCAAATGTATTCTACCAAACGAAAGTGAGAAATACAAAAGAAGCATAAAAATAACTAATCAAAAGAACTAATTATATAGGATTATGGCGCATTACGAAGCACCTATACGAAGACCACTAGTTACCGGCGATAAAACATATCACGATGTAACTTTAGACGTTGCAGCTCCTGTAGAAGGGCGTGCAAATAAATCTTGGTGGATAGTATTTACTATTGCTTTAGCTGCATTTCTGTGGGGAATAGGCTGTATTATTTATACCATATCAAACGGTATAGGTAGTTGGGGTCTTAATAAAACTGTAGGATGGGCTTGGGATATTACCAACTTTGTATGGTGGGTAGGTATCGGTCACGCAGGAACACTGATTTCGGCGGTATTATTACTTTTCCGTCAGAAGTGGCGTATGGCGATTAACCGTTCTGCAGAGGCGATGACTATCTTCTCAGTAGTTCAGGCAGGATTATTCCCAATCATTCACATGGGACGTCCTTGGTTAGCATACTGGGTATTACCTATTCCAAATCAATTTGGTTCTTTATGGGTAAACTTTAATTCACCACTTCTTTGGGATGTATTTGCAATATCAACATATCTATCGGTTTCATTAGTATTCTGGTGGACAGGGTTACTTCCTGATTTTGCAATGATACGTGATCGTGCAGTAAAGCCTTTTCAAAAGAAAATATATAGTTTATTATCATTTGGATGGTCTGGACGTGCTAAAGATTGGCAACGTTTTGAGGAAGTATCTCTAGTACTTGCAGGTCTTGCAACACCACTGGTACTTTCTGTACACACTATTGTATCTTTTGACTTCGCAACCTCAGTAATTCCTGGATGGCATACCACAATATTCCCTCCTTACTTTGTTGCAGGAGCGGTATTCTCAGGATTTGCAATGGTAAATACATTACTTATTGTAATGCGTAAAGTGTCTAATTTAGAAAACTATATTACATTACAGCATATTGAGTTGATGAACATCGTCATTATGATTACGGGTTCTATCGTAGGGGTAGCTTATATTACGGAGCTATTTATGTCATGGTATTCTGGAGTAGAGTATGAGCAATATGCATTCTTAAATCGTGCTACAGGACCTTATGCTTGGGCATACTGGAGTATGATGATCTGTAATGTATTCTCACCACAATTTATGTGGTTCCCTAAATTGAGAAGAAGTATTATGTTCTCATTTGTAATTTCAATTGTAGTAAATATAGGGATGTGGTTTGAGCGTTTTGTGATTATTGTAACATCACTTCACCGTGATTACCTTCCATCTTCTTGGACAATGTTCTCACCTACATTTGTAGATATAGGAATCTTTATAGGAACTATTGGATTCTTCTTTGTACTCTTCTTGTTGTATGCACGTACATTCCCTGTAATTGCACAAGCAGAAGTAAAAACAATTATGAAGTCTTCTGGTGAGCGTTATAAGAATTTAAGAGAATCTGGACAATCATTATTAGGTACGGGTGCTGATCCACGTACTTCAGGCGGTCCTGTAAAAATAAATCTAGGAGATCACGAAACAATAGTAGCAACACAAAAACTGGATGATGGACAACCATTAGTTGAGCCTCCTTCAGGTAGTGTTGAAGATCTTGTTGGTTCACTTGGAATCTTTGATGCAAGTACACAACAAGCAGATGATCTTAAGAAGATAAATGGTATTGGTCCAAAAATGGAAGAAAAGCTTAATGAGCTTGGTATCTTCACATTTGCTCAAGTAGCAAAAATGACTCAAAGAGAGTACGACCTTTTAGATAGTATTACAGGTTCATTCCCAGGAAGAGCAGAACGCGATGATTGGGCAGGACAGGCAGCAAAACTTAATAACAACTAGTATGAGTACGGGATCACACGTTATACACGCACTTTATACAGATGACGACGTTTTAATGAACGCCGTTAAGGAAGCAAAGAAGAAGCACTTACATATAAATGAGGTGTACACTCCGTTTCCTGTGCACGGACTTGATAAAGCAATGGGATTAGCTCCTACAAAATTAGCCATTACTGCATTTATGTATGGATGTGTTGGACTTACAGTTGCTATTACAATGATGAACTTCATTATGATTGAAGATTGGCCTCAGAATATTGGAGGTAAGCCTAGCTTTAGTTATATAGAAAATATGCCAGCATTTGTTCCTATTATGTTTGAACTTACAGTGTTTTTTGCGGCCCATTTAATGGTTATTACTTTTTATATGCGTAGTAGACTTTGGCCGTTTAAGAAAGCAGAAAACCCAGATGTACGTACAACAGATGATCATTTCTTAATGGAAATTGATGCATCAGGACACGATGCTCAAGAACTAGCAGATTTTCTAGTAGGAACTGGAGCAACAGAAATTAATTTAGTAGCAAACGAAGAATAAGGATACGCAATGAAGAATATATTCAAAATAGCTATCGTACTTATTGCCATTATAAGTTTAGGTTCTTGTCAGGAAGATAATAAGCCTAACTATCAGTATATGCCTAATATGTATGAATCAGCGGGGTATGAAACCTATGGTGATTACGAAGTATTTGAAACTGTAACAGGTGGATCATCTGCTATGAAACCAGCAGAAGGCTCAATTGCTAGGGGATGGATGCCTTACGAGATAGAAAACACCAATGAAGGGAAAGAGTTTGCAAAAGCAAATCTTAAAAATAAACTCCCTTTTACAGAAGAAACTGAAGCAAAAGGACAAGAGCTTTATGATATTTATTGTGGTATTTGCCATGGTAAAAAAGGAGATGGTAATGGGACACTTGTAGAGCGTGAAAAGATACTAGGTGTACCAGCATATAATGATGAAGGTAGAGCAATTACTGAAGGAAGTGTTTATCACGTGATGTATTATGGAATTAATACGATGGGATCTTACGCTTCTCAAATGACTGAAGAAGAGATGTGGATGGTAGATCATTATGTAATGTCTCTAAAAGATAAATTAGATAAGAAAGAACCTCGTGCATACGATGTAGTAGAAGAAGAAATTCATGTAGAAGAAACTCATGACAATGAAGGAAGTCATGATACTGATGAACATACTACTATTAAAGAAGATCACGGTACAGAGCACTAAACACACTAACTGAAAAAGCGATAACAGAAAGATATGTATACATTATCTAAAAACTTAAAACTTACAGCATTTATTTTTATGGCTGTTGGTGCGATATTGTTTGCAGTAGATTATTATAATTTACCTAGCACTACAGAAGAAGTAGCCGCTATGGAAGCTGCACATGGTGATGGTCACGGAGGAGGTCACGAAACAGAAGCAACACATGACAATGGTCATGGGGAGGCTGCTGCTCATGGAGAAACATCTTCTCACAGTGAGGGAGGTCACGAAATGACTCCAGAAGAACATAATGAGCACGTATTAGGACAGTATCAAAATAAGCCTTGGTCTGCTATATATATTGCAGCATTCTTCTTCTTTATGATAGCATTAGCTTGTCTTGCTTTTTATGCAATACAATATGCATCACAAGCAGGTTGGTCACCATTAGTACTTCGAGTAATGGAAGGGATTACTGCTTACTTATTACCAGGTAGTATTATCATGTTTATATTACTATGCTTATCAAGTTCTCATGTAAATCATATGTTTCATTGGATGGCTGAAGGTATAACAGATCCAGATAATGCTCATTATGATAAATTAATAGATGGTAAATCAGGATACTTAAATATTCCTTTTTTCTTAGGAAGAGCCGCATTCTTTATTATAGGTTGGAACCTTTATAGATATTTTGCTTTAAAGTTTAGTAAGAATCAAGATGAAGCAACTGATAACAGATGGCACAAAAAATCTTTTAAGGCTGCAGCAATGTTTCTTGTATTCTTTATATACACAGAATCAATCATGTCTTGGGATTGGATTATGTCATTAGATCCACACTGGTTTAGTACCTTATTTGGATGGTATGTATTTGCGGGAATGATGGTATGCGCTATTACAACAATAGCATTAGTAACGATCGTATTGAAATCTCAAGGATATTTAAAACAAGTAAATGATAGTCATATTCATGATTTAGCAAAGTTTATGTTCGCTTTTAGTATTTTCTGGACATACCTTTGGTTCTCTCAGTTTATGCTTATCTGGTATTCGAATATTCCAGAAGAGGTAACCTACTTTATTACAAGAATAGAAGATTACAACCTTCCTTTCTTTGCAATGTTAGGTATGAATTTCGTTTTCCCATTATTATTATTAATGAATAGTGATTTCAAACGAGTAAATTGGTTTGTGGTGATGGCAGGTATTGTAATTTTACTGGGACACTATGTAGATTTATTTAATATGGTTATGCCAGCAACTGTAGGGAAGTCTTGGTCGTTTGGTTTTGTTGAAATAGGATCATTATTATTCTTCCTTGGATTGTTCATTTTTGTGGTATTTAGATCACTTTCAAAACGTCCATTAGAGCCTAAGCGTAACCCGCTTATTGAAGAAAGTAAACATTTTCACTATTAGAATATAGATAAAAGAAGTTAGAAAGCAATGACAGGTTTATTAGCACTCATCGTAGTAATTCTATTTGTAGTTACAATTTGGCAAATGTCAAAAATCTTTAAGTTGTCTCAACTTAAAGGGAATAGTGAGAACGGACAAATAGCAAATGATAAGGACAACCGTGTTAACGGGAAGTTGATGATTATGTTCCTTATCTTCATGTATTTTATAACAATATATTGTTTCTGGAATTATAGTAAGTTTTACTTGCCAGAAGCATCTTCAGAGCATGGTTCTAGTTATGATACATTAATGTTTATATCACTTGCACTTATTATGGTAGTGCAAGTAATCACACAAGCATTACTTCATTACTTTGCATACAAGTATCAAGGTAAAAAAGGGAATCGCGCATTATTTTATGCAGATAATGATAAGTTAGAATTTATATGGACAATTATTCCAGTTGTTGTTCTTGCAGGTCTTATCATTTATGGACTATTTACATGGTCTGATATCATGAACTTTGAAGAAGAAGAAGATGCTATTGTAGTAGAACTATATGCAAAGCGTTTTGCATGGGAAGCTCGTTATGCTGGAGAAGATAATATTTTAGGAAATGCAAATGTGCGTTTTATAGAAGGAGCAAATACAGTAGGAGTAGATATGAGTGACCAAGATGCAATGGATGATGTGATTACATCAGAATTACATTTGCCTGTTGGACGTCAAGTAATCTTTAAATTAAGATCACAAGATGTATTACACTCTGCATACATGCCTCACTTCCGTGCACAAATGAACGTAGTTCCAGGTATGATTACACAATTCTCATTTACACCTTCAAAAACAACTGCTGAAATTCGTGAGACACAGTACATGAAAGATAAGATGCAGGTGATTAAAGAAATTAGAAGAGAGAAGAACAAAAAGTCTCTTGCCGATGGAAATGGTGAAATCGATGAGTATAACGAATTTGACTATTATTTGCTATGTAATAAAATTTGTGGTGCATCACACTACAATATGCAAATGAAGATTGTTGTTGAAACGCAAGAAGAGTATGATGCTTGGATGGCGCAACAAAAAACATTTGGAAAGAGTATAGCCGCTAATAACGAATAAGAAAAAGAAAACTAACTTAAGTATAAAGTATTAAGATTATGTCAGCACACGCAGCAGGATTAGATCACGCACACGACGATCACGGACATCATCATCATAAAGAAACATTTGTAACAAAGTATATCTTTAGTACAGATCATAAAATGATTTCAAAGCAGTATTTAATAACTGGTTTGATCATGGGTATTATTGGTATCGCAATGTCGTTACTTTTCCGTTTACAATTGGCTTGGCCTGATCATAAATTTACTATTTATGAAGTATTGTTAGGTGATTGGGGTAAAGATGGAGTAATGGATCCTAACGTATATCTTGCGCTTATTACAATACATGGTACGATCATGGTATTCTTTGTATTAACAGCAGGTCTTAGTGGAACATTTAGTAACCTATTAATTCCATTACAGATTGGAGCTAGAGATATGGCGTCAGGATTCTTAAACATGATATCTTACTGGTTGTTTTTCCTTTCTTCAATCATCATGGTACTTTCTCTTTTTGTAGAGTCAGGACCAGCAGCAGCAGGGTGGACAATCTATCCTCCTTTAAGTGCACTTCCTAATAGTATTTCTTCATCAGGAATGGGGATGACCTTATGGCTAGTGTCTATGGCAATATTT
This sequence comes from Dokdonia pacifica, assembly GCF_900188275.1. Lineage (GTDB taxonomy): Bacteria > Bacteroidota > Bacteroidia > Flavobacteriales > Flavobacteriaceae > Dokdonia > Dokdonia pacifica. Next base: position 265,731 of record NZ_FZNY01000001.1, on the reverse strand, counting down.
ATTGCATCATCACTTTTAGGTTCTCTTAACTACATTGTAACCGTATTAAACTTACGTACAAAAGGAATGACAATGACACGTCTTCCGCTTACAATATGGGCGTTTTTTGTAACTGCAATTATTGGAGTAGTATCATTCCCAGTTTTATTATCTGCAGCATTAATGCTTATTATGGATAGGAGTTTTGGAACATCCTTCTTCCTTTCAGATATTTATATAGGTGGAGAAGTATTACATAACTCAGGAGGTTCGCCAGTATTATTTGAACACCTATTTTGGTTCTTAGGACATCCAGAAGTATATATTGTATTATTACCAGCCTTAGGAATAACATCAGAGATTATAGCTACAAACTCTCGTAAGCCAATTTTTGGATATCGAGCCATGGTTGCCTCTATTCTTGCAATTGCATTTTTATCTACAATTGTTTGGGGTCACCACATGTTTATCTCAGGAATGAATCCTTTCTTAGGGTCAGTATTTACATTTACAACATTATTAATTGCGATTCCTTCTGCTGTAAAAGCGTTTAACTATATCACCACACTTTGGAAAGGAAATCTGCAATTTAACCCTGCAATGTTATTCTCTATTGGATTAGTATCTACATTTATCTCTGGAGGTTTAACAGGAATTATATTAGGTGATAGTACATTAGATATTAATGTGCATGATACTTATTTTGTAGTAGCTCACTTCCACTTAGTAATGGGTATATCTGCATTGTATGGATTATTTGCAGGAGTATATCATTGGTTCCCTAAAATGTTTGAAGGGAAAATGATGAATAAGAATTTAGGATATGTACATTTTTGGGTAACCGTTATAGGAGCTTATGGAATTTTCTTCCCAATGCACTTTATTGGTATGGCAGGTCTTCCAAGACGTTACTATACAAATACTGCTTTCCCTTATTTTGACGATCTTTCTGATGTAAACGTTGCTATTACCATATTTGCATTAATTACTGGAGCAGCGCAATTAGTATTCTTATACAACTTTATTCACTCTATGTTCTATGGTAAGAAAGGGCCGAAAAACCCTTGGAAATCTAATACATTAGAGTGGACTGCAGAAGTAAAGCATATTCACGGAAACTGGGATGGACCTATCCCTGAAGTACACAGATGGGCTTATGATTATAGTAAATTAAATAAGGACGAATCTGACTATGTAATACCAGGTCAAGATTTTGCACCACAGCATATACCATTGCAAGACAATGAAGAAGAAATGAATCACTAATACAAGTGATATAAATATTCCAAAAACCCATTCTCATCAGAATGGGTTTTTTGTTTTAACCCGCATTATGTGATAGAACTTCGTTATGAAGGTTGAAACAGCAATAAAATATAACGTAATGCTATATTTTGCAGTAGTTACAAGACGGAATAGATTCTCTATTACATAATGTGGATTTAAGAAAGCTAGTTATAAAGTTTGTGAGATACTTTTTACGCTTTCGCGAAAGCGTACTAAGACAATCCTTATATTTGTGTAATACGTATTATTCAATCATACTATGAATGAACATTTAGATCCAACAAGTAATAAATATTCTCATGAAGAGATGGATGTAGAACGTGCATTACGCCCGTTATCCTTTGAAGATTTTACAGGTCAGGATCAAGTGTTAGAAAACCTTCAAGTCTTTGTACAAGCCGCTAATCTAAGAGGAGAGGCATTAGATCATACTCTTTTTCATGGACCTCCAGGTCTTGGGAAAACTACACTGGCAAATATTCTTGCAAATGAACTAGATGTAAATATTAAAATCACATCAGGTCCCGTATTAGATAAACCAGGAGATTTGGCAGGATTACTTACAAATCTTGAAGAAAGAGATGTACTATTTATAGACGAAATACACCGTTTAAGTCCAATTGTAGAAGAGTATTTATACTCGGCGATGGAAGATTATCGTATTGATATTATGATTGAAACAGGGCCAAACGCACGTACCGTACAGATTGATTTAAGTCCGTTTACACTTGTAGGCGCAACAACGCGATCTGGACTGCTTACGGCACCTATGAGAGCTCGTTTTGGGATTTCTTCTAGATTACAATATTATAGTACAGAACTTCTTACCTCTATTGTACAGCGTAGTGCTCATATTTTAGGTGTTCCTATCTCTATGGAAGCGGCTATAGAAATAGCAGGAAGAAGTAGAGGAACCCCTCGTATAGCAAATTCATTATTACGTCGTGTACGTGATTTTGCTCAAATAAAAGGCGACGGAACTATTGATATAGGGATTGCCAGATTTAGTTTAAAAGCGCTCAATGTAGATGCACACGGACTAGATGAAATGGATAATAAAATACTAGCTACCATTATAGATAAATTTAAAGGCGGTCCTGTAGGAATTACCACACTAGCTACTGCCGTATCAGAAAGTGCAGAAACCATAGAAGAAGTATATGAACCTTTTTTAATACAACAAGGGTTTATTATGCGTACGCCTAGAGGAAGAGAAGTGACCGAAGAAGCCTATCGTCATTTAGGAAGAACTAAAGGGCCTGTACAAGGAGGACTATTTTAAGCCAGTATACTTAATATAAAAAAATGCTAGATGCATAATTATATAACCATCGTATTTTGAAAGAAAAAAAAATTCCTACTGTTTCTTTTTTCAGCTTTCTTAAAAACGCAAGTAAGATTGTTAAGAACCCATTGCCATTTCATCATAAAAATTTTGAAGGAAAAGGAGATACATTTCGCTTAAAACTTGGACTAGGTAACTCGGTTATATTTTCTAGAAACCCTGAATTTGCATTATATACCTTGCAAAAGAATCAACGTAATTACACAAAATCTAAAATTCAGACAAAAGACCTTTCTAAGTACGTTGGGAAGGGATTGCTTACTTCAGAAGGAGAACTCTGGAAAAAACAACGTAGGCTTATACAGCCAGCATTCCATAAAAAACAATTAGAACAGTTATTGGAAACTGTTTTGGAAGCTATACGTATAGAGGTGCGTACTATCCAACCGAATAAAGAGATAGATATCTTCCCAATATTAAATGATCTTGCTTTTCAAACCGTAGCAAAAGCGTTATTTAAAACTCAGATTGATCCTGCGGTTATTAAAAGACTACAGCACATTACTGAAGCAGCACAGCAAATGCTTGTTAAGGAATTAAGACAACCGTTTAAAGCGTTGTATTTTAAATATGGAGGGCCAATTAAAAAACACGTTGATCTCACTATAGAAGCTCGAGGAATTCTAAAAAGACTTGTGAATGAACGTAGGGAAAGTGGAGAGCGACAAAACGATTTGTTAGATATGTTGCTGGATGCCCGTTATGAAGATGGTACAGGAATGGAAGAATCACAATTAATAGATGAAATATTAATTCTATTTGTGGCAGGCCATGAAACTACGTCAAATGCGCTTACATTTACCCTGGAACTTCTTGCAAAGCACCCTGATGTTCAAGAAAAGATTTATGAAGAGTACGCTTTCGCGAAAGCAAACACAGATTCTTTATTACCCTACATAAAACATTGCGAGTATACGAAGCAAGTGATAGAAGAATCCATGCGATTGTATCCGCCTGCTTATTTTGTAGATCGTGTTAATTATGAAGAAGATGAATTTGATGGTATACAGATAGCGAAAGAATCAAATCTATTATTCTCCATTATAGAAATACATAAACATAAAGATTTTTGGGAAGATCCAGAGGTTTTCAATCCAGACCGTTTTGCAAATAATGCAGGAATGAAACACAAAGCATATTTCCCTTTTGGAGCAGGTCCTAGAATGTGTATTGGAAATAATTTTGCTATGTATGAAATGGTACTCGCAATTACGGAAATTATACAACAGTATAAAATAAAGAAAAAAGAGACTCCTATAGAAATCAAACCTTTGATTACCTTAAAGCCTGAAAATGCGATTTTAGAATTTATACCTCGTTAACTAAGTGATAGAAAATCGAGCAAAATATACCGCGCTCATCAAAGCCGAAGCAAAACGTTTGGGTTTTATGTCTTGTGGTATTTCTAAAGCTGGATTTTTAGAAGAAGAAGCACCTAGACTTGAACAATGGCTAGCTAACAATATGCATGGGGAGATGCAGTATATGGAAAACCATTTTGATAAGCGTCTAGATCCAACAAAACTAGTAGAAGGATCCAAAAGTGTGATTTCATTATTGTTGAATTACTATCCTAGTGAGATTCAAAAAGCAGACTCCTATAAGATTTCAAAATATGCATATGGTACCGATTACCATTTTGTAATCAAGGATAAGCTCAAAGAATTATTACATTATATCCAAGCAGAAATAGGCGAAGTAGGCGGACGTGCATTTGTAGATAGTGCTCCAGTGCTTGATAAAGCATGGGCTGTAAAAAGTGGCCTCGGATGGATGGGAAAACATAGTAATGTCCTTTCCAAAAAAACAGGTTCTTTTTATTTTATTGCCGAATTGATTATTGATCTTGATCTGGAATATGACACCCCTGTGACTGATCATTGCGGGAATTGTACAGCATGTATTGATGCATGCCCCACTCAAGCAATTGTAGAGCCTTATAAGGTAGATGGGAGTAAATGTATCAGTTATTTTACCATAGAGTTAAAAGAAGCAATCCCTACTTCTGTAAAAGGAAGCTTTGATGATTGGATGTTTGGTTGTGATGTATGTCAAGACGTATGCCCATGGAATCGATTTAGCACATCCCATAAAGAGCCTCTGTTCAATCCTCATCCTAAACTATTAGAGTATACCAAAAAAGACTGGGAAGAAATCACACAAGAAGTCTTTTCGGAAGTATTTAAAAAATCGGCAGTAAAGCGAACAAAGTATACAGGATTACTTCGTAACATTCAGTTTCTAAAAGAATAACACCATTTTTTACGAGATTTTAAAGGAGAATTTACGAAATCGTTTTCGTTGAGTATTTACTATAAAACCTATATAGTTTCAGAAAAAATCCAGATATTACTACTACAAAAATGCATTTATGATATATAAATAGCATTTTTTCCTTTCTTAAAAATGAGCAGTATGTTTAAAAACATTAAAAAGCCTAAACTTTCTTTTTGGCAAATATGGAATATGAATGTTGGATTTCTTGGAATTCAATTTAGTTTTGGTTTGCAACAAAGTGCGGTTAATCCTATTTTCTTATACCTTGGAGCTACAGAAGATCTTCTTCCTATATTGAATATTGCAGGACCAGTTACGGGACTCATTGTACAGCCTATTATTGGTGCAATAAGTGATAAGACGTGGTCTCCAAAATTTGGACGTAGAAAACCTTTTTTCTTGATAGGGGCAATCATTGGGAGCTTATGTTTATTTGCTTTTCCTTTTAGCCCAGTATTGTGGGTGGCTGTTTTAATGTTATGGATTTTAGATATCGGAAACAATATGGCAATGGAGCCATATAGGGCTCTTATAGGAGATAAATTACAAAAAAAACAATTGAGCTTTGGGTATCAGATGCAAAGTCTATTTGTAGGTGCGGGCACACTAATTGCTATGATATCAATTATATATTTTCAAGATATTTTTGGTTTAGTGGAAGAAGAGGCTGGTACTATTCCTAAGTGGCTCTATTATGCCTTTTTCGTAGGAGCTATCTTATCTATTACGACAGTTCTGTGGTCTATTAGCAAAACAAAAGAAATACCGCCTACTGAAGAGGAAATGGAAGAGATTAATCAATTTAGAAAATTATCATTAAAGGATAAATTTAAGCAGCCCTTTGTGGAAATTGCGCAGACTGTAAAAACAATGCCTAAGTTCATGTGGAAAATTGCTGGTGTGTATTTGTTTCAATGGTACGCTTTGTTTGTATACTGGCAATATATAGTGCCGCTGCTAAAAAATACATTAAACTTTAGTATTGGAGAGGCTACTTCTCAAGCTGCTAAGATGAGTTTAACGTACAATTCGGTGACGATGATAGTAGCTCTTGCTTTAGTTCCTTTAACACTAAAGTTTGGTGGGAGAAAAATATATGCAGCTAGCTTAGTTGGTACGGCAGTAGCACTTTTTATAATTCCTTTTGTAAATGATCCTATATTATTACTAGTTCCTATGACTCTATTTGGAATAGGTTGGGCAGCAATGATGGGAATCCCTTATACCATGGTGTCTAAAATTGTTCCTCAAAACAAACGAGGAATCTATATGGGAATACTTAATATGATGATCGTTATTCCAATGGGTATAGAAACAGTAACTTTTGGACCTATTTATAAATATTTATTAGGAGGTAATGCAATTAATGCTATTCTTTTTGGGGGTGTATTCTTTGCAATAGCAGCTTTTTTGGCATTGAGATTAAAACCATCAGTATCTGAGTCAGTGACTGAATTATAAATTAGTAATGCTATGAAAAATATAGGAATAAAGATCTCTCTCTATCTAAATTATTTTGTTTTTGCAATCTTGCTAAATAGTGTTGGGATTGTGATTTCCAAATCTATTAATGTTTATAATATTGGTGAAGGCGATGCTTCTGTTTTGGAAGCTTTTAAAGACATGCCTATTGCGATAGTTTCTTTTATCGTAGCATCATTTCTACCTCGTTTTGGTTATAAAAAAGCAATGCTAATTGCCTTAGCAATTGTTTTTCTAGGCTGTATAGGTATGTATTATGGAAATACATTTGATACCGCTAAGTTATTATTTATGTCAGTAGGGATCAGTTTTGCTCTCATAAAGTTATCGGTATATAGTCTTATAGGAGTTATTACCAATAATTCTAGGGAACATTCGTCATTGATGAGTTCTATAGAAGGTTTCTTTATGGTGGGTATCGCTTCTGCATATTTTATTTTTCCTGCTTTTTATAGTGAAGATCCAAACTCTTGGCTCAATGTATATCCAGTATTGTGTGCTCTAATTGGTTTTTCATTCATATTATTACTTTTTTCAAAAATTGATATTCCAATTGAAACATCTGGAAACGATTTAAAAAGCGATATTAAAAATTCGATAGGGCTATTAGTGATTCCGCTTGTTTTAATATTTATTTTTTCTGCATTTTTCTTTGTTATGGTAGAACAAGGAATTATGACTTGGTTACCACGTTTTAATGAGAAAATATTTTCTTTTTCAGAAAAATTAAGTGTGCAAATGGCTTCAATACTTGCATTGTCATTAGCTGCCGGTAGATTTATAGCAGGTTGGGTGTCTAAAAAAATTGCTTGGGAAAAAATAGTCATTGTTTGCTCTATTATTTCTGTGATAATATTACTTAGTGTATTACCGCAATTGAAACCAAGTGGAGACAGTTTAATTTTAACAGCGCTAGAAGATGTGCCTATGTTAGGATTTATTCTGCCATTAATAGGTTTGTTTATAGCTCCAATTTACCCACTTTTAAATTCTACAGTTTTAAGTAATTTACCTAAAAATCTCCATTCCCCTATGTCTGGATTAATTATTGTTTTTTCAGCATTAGGTGGTACTATTGGCTCTAGGATAGTTGGAGAATTGTTTGAAAGTATTGGAGGAGTAAAGGCCTTTTACTTCTTGATTATTCCAATAATATTACTAATACTATCTGTGATTTTTATTAAAAAACTAATCAAGAAAAGTAATGCAGTTCAAGGGTAATATAGAAGAGACTCTTCAGCGGTTACTATCTCAAGAAGATACTGATGGAGATAAAAAAATTACGATAGAAGATAAAGGACCTAAAGCATTTACAATAGATCTTCTTTCTGAGGATGGTTTCGCGAAAGCGTATGTCATAAAAGGCACCTATTACTTATCAAACTTTCTACAAGAACTTGCCTTAGAAAAAGCTCTTGGAAAGACCGAAGCCATTATTCCATTATCTAAAATAGAAGAGGCGCCAACTGCACGTGTTTCTAGGATGATTAAAGATTATTTTTGGGATGATTTAACGCGTACATTAGATGCAGAAGGCTTGCGTAAAAGCCTAGGAGATGACAAGGCAACAGATGCCACACAACGATTATATGTGCCCATAACAGATGCAGAAGGCGTGGCTTATTATCAAAACATACAACAGCAATTTCCGAATCTGGAAGTTGTGATACTTCCAAAAGAAATTACGCCAACATATGTAAAATCAATTAATGAAAAACCAGGTGTTCTAGCATTAGCGTTACAAGAAGGGAAAGGTGTCCCATTTGTAGTGCCTGGAGGAAGATTTAATGAAATGTATGGGTGGGATAGTTATTTTGAAGGGGTAGGACTTATTCTTGATGGGCGTATTGATCTTGCCAAAGCCATGGTAGATAACTTCTGTTATCAAATTACACACTATGGTAAAATATTAAATGCAAATCGATCGTATTACCTTACCAGAACGCAACCGCCTTTTTTGAGTTCGTTTATTCGTGAAGTATATGAAGCAGCTCCTTCTATTGGAAAAGAATGGTTAGCGAGTGTTTTAAAGGTGGCAATTCAAGAATATGAAACCGTTTGGATGCAGGCACCTCGTCTTACAGAAAATGGATTGAATCGCTATTATGCACAAGGTGTTGGGATTCCTCCTGAGACTGAAGAAGGGCATTTTGATGATGTATTATCCGCTTTCGCGAAAAGTGCGAGTCGCACAGACAATGAAGGGGGCCTCTTTTCAATCAAAGCATATGTGGAACTGTACCAATCTGGAGCACTAAAAGAACCAAAGCTAGATAGCTATTTTACGCACGACCGAAGCCTACGAGAAAGTGGACATGATACTTCGTGGCGACTCGATGATGTATGCGCCGACTTGAATACAGTAGATATAAATAGTTTATTATATAAATATGAAATAGACTTTGCCTACCTCATTGACACCTATTTTAATGGAGTGTTTGAAGGATATCAAGAATCTCATTGGAAAATGGTAGCACAACAAAGGATTGAGCGTATGAATATGTTGATGTGGAATGAAGAGCGAGGGCAATACTTTGACTATAACATCCAAACCAAAGAACAAACGCACTTTGAAAGCGCTTCTAATTATATACCCCTTTGGGCAGGAATAGCAAGTGAGAAAGATGCAAGTCAGATGTTGCAATCTCTAATGAATGACTTGAAAGAAAAAGGTGGGGTTGCAGGAACTTCTAAAAAGATGAATGATCAAGTTCTGGAAGGAGCTGTACAACGCCAATGGGATTATCCTAACGGATGGGCGCCACATCAAATGATGATTTGGAGAGGCCTTAAAAACTATAACTTTGAAGAAGCACTACAAGAACTTATTTATAGATGGCTATGGATGATTACTCGTAATGCCGTCGATTATAACGGAACAATTCCAGAAAAATACGATGTAGTTGCTTGTACCCATAAAGTATATGCAGAGTATGGTAATGTAGGAACTGAGTTTGATTATATTACTACCAGTGGTTTTGGATGGATGAATGCATCTTACCAATATGGACTCTCTTTGTTACATCCTGATTTAAGAAATAAACTAGATCAGTTAATAGATCCTGACACCTTGTTTTAAATGTTGCATTTATTAAAAATAAAAGAAGAATCTGAGGTTTTTAATACAAATCATTCAGTAGATACTGTCGAAAAAACAATTCGAGAAGAAATAGATGCTACTTTTACAAGTAAGCAATTTAATTTTTCAGGAGAATATCAAGGAAGTATGTCTTATGTATTAAAAGATCAATTTTCTTTTATGGTTTTGAAACCCTCCTTTGGTCCATTAGTTTTTTTGGAAGTACATTTAAAAAAAAGTACTCAATTCGAGGAAGAAATAAGTAGTTTAAAGGTCAAAAAAAGGCTAGGGAAAACATTCTATTTTCATTTTTGGTTTCCTCTTTTTTTAGCTTTTATGGTGTTTTTACTTATTTCATATTTATATACTGTAAATTCACTTGCTTTCAGTTTTGAAATACTATTTTTTATTGGAATACCCATTTTATGGGGCTTAATTATATATGTAGTAGCATATTTTAAATTGGAAAGTCAAGTTTCAAGATTTGAAAGACTTTTAAAATCAAATAATATCTCCTTTTTAGAAAAGAAGTAAAATAATGACTCCATACCAACATTCCATAGAACTTCTAAAAAAAGTAGCAACGCCTCAGGGCTTTTTAGCTAGTGCTAACGATATTGCAAATTATAAACGCGTATGGGCTCGTGATGGGGTGATATGCGGTTTGGCAGGATTATTAGATGGTGATGAAATGCTTGTCGCTACAATGAAAAACACCTTGCTTACATTGGCAAATCATCAGCATGAAAATGGGATGATTCCTTCTAATGTGTATTTTGAAGAAGGAAAATCTTCGGTGAGTTATGGAGGGCTAGCTGGACGTGTAGATACTGTTGCATGGTTTATCATAGGGGTGTGTCAATATGTATATAAAACTGGCGACACCTCTTTTTTACACCAATTACAACCGCATATTCATAAAGGATTTCAAATTCAACAAAGTTGGGAATACAATGCTGGAGATTTAATGTATGTGCCTCGTAGTGGTAATTGGGCAGATGAGTATCCTACACAAGGATTTATTCTATATGACCAATTGCTAAGATTGTGGGCGTTGCGATCTTATTTGCACTTTGATAAAGATGTAGTTTTACAAGAAAAAGAAAAAGCGATTACACAAAAAATACGCGCCAATTATAAGAAAAGCGATACCAAAGAAAATCGGTATCATCCTAAAGCATATCAAAACCTGAAAGCTACACCATACTGGGTAGCCTCTTTAGAACCTGCAGGCTATCAAACACAATTTGACGCGTTTGCATCAAGTCTAGCACTTCTGTTAAATGTAGGAACTCCCCAAGATCATAAAGAATTGATAAACTATACAGAAACACTTCGTCTTTCATTAGATTTGCAACTTGTCCCAGCTTTTTGGCCAGTTATAAAAGAAGGGGATGAAGATTGGAAATGGCTCACCAATAATTGTAAATACGAATTTCGTAATTACCCATATGAATTCCATAATGGCGGAACATGGCAAATGGTAAATGGGTTTTATGGAGTGGGATTAGTAATACAAGGAGAAAAAGATAAAGCAAGACAAGTACATGCTCAAATTGAACAGTTAAATCAAATAGAAGATTGGAGTTTTTACGAAAACTTCAACTCTGAAAAAGGAGCCCCTAATGGAGTTCCGTTTTGCACTTGGAGCGCCGCAGGAAGTGTATTGCTTGAGCAAACATTAAATAATAATAAATTACTAGTGTAATACGTGAATCATACAGACAACATAGATATTTTTTGTGTAGGGGAAACTCTTATTGATTTTATAGGACATCAAGAAGAAGTTGCTATAGAAGAAACAAAAGATTATCATCGTTATTTAGGAGGCTCTCCTACCAATGTAGCGATGAACATGACTCGGTTAGGTGTCAAAGTTTGCTTGGCAAGTACCATTGGTGAAGATGGATTTGGAACTTATATATTAGATAAACTAAAAGATAATAGAGTAAATACAACGTATGTGCGTAAAGATGCCATACAGCCTACATCTGTCATATTTGTTTCTAAAACAAAAGGAACCCCTGATTTTATCCCTTTTCGAAAGGCAGATACCATGATTACTGAAAATCAGATTCCTACAGAAGTACTTGAAAATACGCGTATTTTTCACACAACGGCTTTTGCTTTAAGTAAAAACCCTTCTCGTAATACCATTTTAGCAAAGGCAAAAGAAGCGCATGAGCTAGGGGTTACCCTAAGTATTGACATTAATTATTCTCCCAGAATATGGCCAGACAGGTTAAAGGCAATGGAGACAATTAAAACATATTGTCAGTATGACCCTTTGGTGAAAATTAGTGAAGATGATATGGAACGCCTTTTTGAAGAGCACCTTTCTCATGAAGAAATCTTTACATTTTTTCATGATCACCTTAATGTGACCACAGTGTGTTTAACATTGGGAAGTAAAGGAGTTACGCTTTCGCGAAAGCATAAAACACCTATCACCCTTCCTGCCGAAAAAGTGGAAAATATCATGGATGCAACAGGAGCTGGAGATGCTTTTTGGAGTGGCTTTTTGTTTGCTTATCTAAAAGAATTTCCTGTAGAAAGATGCCTTAAAATTGCGCTGACATTAGCAGCCATTAAATTGCAAAATGTAGGTAGATTACCACCCAATATGGATGTCCTTTCAGAATTATTGAGAATTACATAAGCTCTTGTTTATAATTAAGCAACCTATGAGCCATTAGAATATCTTATTTTTGCAAGTCAATTACCAACTATGAAGAAGTACAATAATAAACGTCGAGAAGCATTAGTATATCACGCAAAACCAATGCCTGGTAAAATTGCTGTCGTTCCCACAAAAAAATACGCAACTCAAAGAGACCTTGCATTAGCATATTCTCCAGGAGTAGCAGAACCCTGTCTAGAAATAGACAAAAATGTAGAAAATGTATATAAGTATACAGCAAAAGGAAATTTAGTAGCAGTTATTTCTAATGGTACAGCCGTTTTAGGTCTAGGAGATATTGGTCCTGAAGCGTCAAAACCTGTAATGGAAGGAAAAGGATTGCTCTTTAAAATTTTTGCAGGGATAGACGTATTTGATATAGAAGTAGATACAAAAGATGTAGATGCATTTGTAGAAACGGTAAAGAATATAGCGCCTACCTTTGGAGGAATTAATCTAGAAGATATTGCAGCACCAGAAGCTTTTGAAATAGAACGTAGACTTAAAGAAGAGCTTGATATTCCAGTGATGCATGATGATCAACATGGAACTGCTATTATTTCTGCAGCGGCATTGTTAAATGCATTAGAGATTGCGGATAAAAAAATAGGAGAAGTACGTATTGTCATAAGTGGTGCAGGAGCCGCGGCTGTTTCTTGTACTCGCTTGTATAAGGCATTTGGAGCACGTAGTGAAAATATAGTAATGCTGGATAGCAAGGGTGTTATCAGAAAAGATAGAGACGTCTTATCTAAAGAAAAAGATGAGTTTGCTACACATAGAAAAATAGATACTTTGGACGAGGCGATGAAAGATGCCGATGTTTTTGTAGGTCTTTCTATTGCAGATATCGTATCGCCAGAAATGATACTTTCTATGGCAGAAAACCCAATAGTTTTTGCCATGGCAAATCCAGATCCTGAAATTGCGTATGACCTTGCCTGTCGTACTCGTAAAGATATTATTATGGCTACAGGTCGTTCTGATCATCCTAACCAAGTAAATAACGTATTAGGATTTCCATTTATCTTTAGAGGAGCCCTAGATGTAAGAGCAACAGGAATTAATGAGGAAATGAAAATGGCTGCTGTAAAGGCATTGGCACAATTAGCTAAAGAGCCTGTTCCTGAACAAGTAAATATTGCATACGGAGAAACTCGCTTTACTTTTGGAAGAGACTATATCATACCCAAACCTTTTGATCCTAGATTAATTACTACAGTGCCTCCTGCAGTTGCAAAAGCAGCAATGGAGAGTGGTATTGCACAAGAACCTATTAAAGATTGGAATGCCTATGAAGATGCATTATTAGAAAGATTAGGTGAAGATAATAAGATAGTGAGACTCTTATTAGATAGAGCACGTCGTGATCCTAAACGTATTGTTTTTGCAGAATCAGATCAGTTAGATGTCTTGAAAGCTGCTCAGATTGTACATGATGAAGGGATTGCAATTCCTGTATTGCTAGGAAATAGAGAAGTGATTCTAGAACTAAAAGAAGAGATAGATTTTGATGCAGATGTAGAAATTATAGATCCAAAATCTAAAGAGCAAGTGCCGCAAGTAAATGCATATGCAGAGATTTATTGGAAAGCGCGCGAGCGTAAAGGAATTACCTTGTTTGAAGCAAAAAAATTATTAAGACAGCGTGATTATTTTGCCGCAATGATGGTTAATGAAGGAGATGCCCACGGAATGTTATCTGGGCATAGTAGAAGTTATCCATCTGTAGTAAAACCTTTATTAGAGGTAATAGGCCCAGCGCCAGGTGTACAGAAAGTAGCAGCTTGTAACTTAATGATTACATCACGAGGTCCTTTATTTTTAGCAGATACTTCTATAAATATTGATCCTACAGCAAAAGAACTTGCATATATTGCTCACATGACCGCTACTACAGTAAAAATGTTTGGTTTAGAACCCGTAGTTGCTATGACAAGTTATGCAAACTTCGGATCTTCTAGCAATGAGAAAGCAACAAAAGTAGGTGATGCGGTAGCTTATTTACATAGGCATTATCCAGATCTTATTGTAGATGGAGAAGTACAGGCAGATTTTGCACTTAATAAGGATATGTTACAAAGCAAATTCCCGTTTTCTAAACTAGCAGGTAAAAAAGTAAATACTTTGGTGTTTTCAAATATAGAGAGTGCAAACATTACCTATAAAATGGTAAAAGAGCTTGAAAAAGCAGCGAATATCGGACCAATTATGCTTGGAATGCGTAAACCTGTTCACGTGCTGCAATTAGGAGCTAGCGTTGATGAGATGGTGAGTATGGCTGCGATTGCGGTGATAGATGCTCAAAAGAAAGAAAAGCACGGTATGTAATATATTGTTTCTAAGTATGCTTTCGCGAAAGCGTACTCATTAAGAATCTATCCGTAATGATGACTCTCGGTAAAGATATTTTCTTACATTTACGGGCTTAACACTAGAAATAAAGATGATTACTCATTTAAGGGGTAGGCTTATCGAAAAGAATCCAACCTATGTGGTCGTAGACTGCAATGGGGTTGGGTATTTTGTTAATATATCACTGCACACGTTTTCTGCTTTACCACAAGCAGAAGCCATATCTATTTATACACACCTTCAAGTTAAAGAAGATAGTCATACCTTATACGGGTTTATGGATGTGATGGAGCGTGAGATATTTAGATTGTTGATTTCTGTTTCTGGAATTGGGACAAGTACAGCTAGGACAATGTTGTCTTCTTTACATCCTGATCAAATAAAACAAGCAATAGCATCAAATGATGTGGCTACTATACAAGGAATCAAAGGAATAGGGGCAAAAACGGCGCAACGAGTTATTTTAGATTTAAAAGATAAAATCTTAAAAGTGTTTGATTTGGATGTCAATTCTGCCTTACAGAGCAATACACACAAAGATGAAGCGTTATCAGCATTAGAAACATTAGGTTTTGCAAGAAAACAATCCGAAAAAGTTTGTATGCAAATACTTAAAGAAAAGCCGGATGCTAGTGTAGAGATGATTATAAAAGAAGCATTAAAAAAATTATAAAGCCATTTTGGGGACAAAATATTACTTAAAATTACATATACGTTTATTAGCTATTATAGGAATGTTCTTCTTAGGAACCTCTTCATTAATGGCTCAAGAAGGTAACCAACCAACAGTGCAAGATTCAGTACCAACTACATTTTCTTTTGGAAACTTGTCCTTGCCTAATCCTAATAGTATTGTTACAAAATATACCTATGATCCAGAAACAGATCGATACGTGTATACAGAACAATTAGGGTCTTTTAATATTAATTATCCACTTATTTTAACACCTGAAGAATATTTTCGTCGCCTCAGAGATGAGCAAATGAAACAATATTTTGATGAGAAAGTAGCAGCATTAGATGGAAGAACAGATGAAGGAAAAGATGCTCAAAAGAGTTTAATACCAACACTATATGTAAAATCTGATCTTTTTGAAACTATATTTGGAGGAAATGAAATAGAATTTACACCTCAAGGATCTGTAGAAATGGATCTAGGTGTCTTATTTACTAAACAAGATAACCCCGCCTTTTCACCTCGTAATAGAAGTAACTTAACCTTTGATTTTGATCAACGTATTAGTTTGAGTTTACTTGGAAAAGTAGGAGAGCGTTTGCAAGTAACGGCAAACTATGATACAGAATCTACTTTTGATTTTCAAAACCAAATTAAATTAGAATATACGCCTACAGAAGATGATATTATTCAAAAAATAGAAGTAGGTAATGTGGCAATGCCACTTAATAGCTCCTTGATACAAGGGTCTCAAAGTTTGTTTGGGGTAAAAACCGAATTGCAATTTGGGAAAACAAGCATAACAGCTGTTTTTGCTGAGAATAGATCACAACCTCGTACAGTAACTGCAGAAGGAGGAGCAACTGTTCAAGATTTTGAAGTGGCAGCATTAGATTATGACGAAAACAGACACTTCTTTTTAGCACACTACTTTAGAGATACTTATGATGAGTCTCTAAGGAATTATCCATTTGTAAATAACAACATCCAGATTACACGTATGGAAGTTTGGATAACCAATAGGCAAAACCAAACTCAGGATGCACGTAATATTGTTGCGATTCAGGATATAGGGGAAGCAAACCCAACTAATATTGGTTTGGATTTTCCTCCTACAGGATTTATAAATAGTCCTGCATCTGCTTTTCCAGATAATTCTAATAATGATTTTAACCCTAGGGGAATTACAAATCCTAGTGTGCAATCTGTACTAAATAGCTCTATTAGAGATGTGGCAACAGTACAACAGGGATTTGGTGGCGTACAAGTAAGTGACGGAGTTGATTATGTGTTATTAGAAAATGCACGTAAACTACAACCTAACCAATATACATTATACCCTAGATTAGGGTATGTCTCATTAAATCAGCGATTAAATAATGATGAAGTACTTGGGGTTGCATTCCAATATACAGTGGGAGGTCAGGTATTTCAAGTTGGAGAATTTGCAAATGATGGTGTAGAAGCAACAAATGGAGATCGTCCTGATGCAGATGGAGATGGTATTCCTGATATTGCAGATGCAGATAGCCCAGTGACTAGACCCGATCAAGATAATGATGGAATTGCTGATGATGCCGATGCTGATATTAATGGAGATGGTGTCCCTAATGGACAAGATGCAGATGGAAATGGTATTTTGGATACTGTAATTCCAGCAGGTCAAGCAGGAAGTCCTCAGAATCTTGTTGTTAAAATGCTTAAAAGTAATTTGACAAACGTACAAGAACCTGTATGGGACTTAATGATGAAAAACATTTACCCTTTAGGTGCTTTTCAATTAGAGCAAGATGGTTTCCGTATGAATATCGTATATGCCGATCCTTCTCCCTTAAACTTTATTACACCTGTTCCAGGAGCTACGTTACCAACTTTATTTAATGGAAATACAGATCCAGGAGAATCAGGTAGTAATGCAGATCGAGGAGCGTTAGAATCTAATACATTATTGCGATTATTTAACTTAGATCGTTTAACTGCTTTTGGAGACCCTCAGGTAGGTGGAGATGGTTTCTTTGATTTTGTTCCAGGAACCACAGTTCATGTGCAAAATGGAAGTATCGTGTTTACAACTGTAGAGCCTTTTGGAGAACACTTATTTAATATCCTTCGTAGTGATGATTCTGAGGTTTATGATGATGGTATTGCAAACTCAGATAATGAGTTAAATACATTCAACCCTCATCAGGAAGAATATGTATACAGGACACTTTACAAGTCTACCAAAACAATAGCACGTGATAATGCTGAAAAAAATAAGTTCCTGCTTAAAGGACGTTATAAGTCTACTCAAGAGCAAGGAATATCTTTAGGAGCATTTAATATTCCTCAAGGATCAGTTACAGTAACAGCAGGTGGACGTCCGTTAGTTGAAGGGTTAGACTATACTGTTAATTATCAGTTAGGACGTGTTATCATATTAGATAAATCTCTTGAAGCTTCAGGTATTCCTATCACCGCTTCTGTAGAGAATAATGCTGTTTTTGGACAGCAAAACAAACGTTTTACAGGACTTAATGTAGAGCATAGGTTTAGTGAAGACTTTATTATTGGAGGTACGTTCTTGAATTTAAATGAACGACCACTTACACAAAAAGCAACGTATAGTTTTGAGCCGATAAACAATACTATTTTTGGAATTAATGCTAGTTATTCAACAGAGGTGCCCTTCTTAACTAGAATGGTAAATAAACTGCCAAATATAGATACAGATGCGCCTTCAAATTTCTCTATAAGAGGAGAGGCAGCATTCTTATCACCGGGACAACCTAAGGGAACTGATTTTAATGGAGAGGCAACTTCGTATATAGAAGATTTTGAAGCGTCGCAAACTGCCATTGATGTAAGTAGCCCATTGCAATGGTTCTTATCTTCAGCTCCAGTAGGATTTGGAGGAGAATTACCTAATAATGACCTTGCAGGAGGATTTAGAAGAGCAAAACTAGCTTGGTATACAATTGACCCCGTATTCTATAATGCACAACGTCCTGGCGAAATATCTGATACAGATCTTTCATTGCCGGAAACACGTCGTGTTTTTAGAGATGAGATTTTTCCACAACAGGATATTGTAGCTGGACAAACACAAGCATTATTTACACTCGATTTAGCATACTTCCCAGACGAAAGAGGGCCTTATAACTTTAGTAATGATGCGCAGGATCAACAATTAAGTAATCCAGAACAAAATTTTGGAGGTATTATGAGACAACTTACCTCTACAGATTTTGAACAAGCGAATGTGGAGTTTGTTGAATTCTGGTTATTAGATCCATTTTTTGCAAATAATGATACTACAAACCCTGGAGGTAAATTGACTATAAATTTAGGAAGTATCTCTGAAGATATCCTTAAAGATGGTCGTAAACAATATGAAAATGGACTTCCAGAAATAGCATTTCCACAACCTGGATTTGATGACGCTACTACTTCTACTAACTGGGGTAAAGTGCCTACCAATCAATCTTTGGTATATGCTTTTGATACTGAAGGAGCAGCGCGTACCAATCAAGATGTTGGATATGATGGATTAAATGATGCTGAAGAAGCAAACTTATATCCTGGATTTGCAGCACTCCCTGATCCAGCAGGAGATAACTATGATTATTTCTTAAATGCATCTGGAGGCGTTGTTGAACGTTATAAGAGCTTTAACAACTTACAAGGAAACTCTCCAGTAGAAGTTACGCAAACCAATAGAGGTTCTACGACATTCCCAGATATAGAAGATGTCAATCAGGATAATACAATGAATACGATTGATGCTTATTTCGAATACGAACTAGATATCAATCCAAGTTCTCTTAATATTGAGACAAACGAATTTGTAACTGACGTACGTGAGCTTACAGTAACAACACAAGATGGATCTTCTTTACCGACACGTTGGGTGCAATTCAGAGTTCCAATTAGTCAAGCGACAAACGTAGTAGGAGGTATTTCTGATTTTAGAGCTATACGTTTTATGCGTATGTATATGAGTAACTGGCAAGATGATGTTATTCTTCGTTTCGGTACACTAGATTTAGTGCGTGGAGATTTTAGAAGATACTTATTGACATTAGATCCTGATGAGACTACAGAGCAAGATCAAGCAGATAATACATTATTTGAAGTGGCTGCTGTTAATATTGAAGCAAACGAAACACGCTCTCCAGTGCCATATAATCTACCTCCAGGAGTACAGAGAGAGCGATTAAATAATAACAATAATAATATTCGTCAGAATGAACAATCACTATCTATACGTGTAAATGGTCTAGAAGAACAGGATTCAAGAGGAGTTTATAAGTTCTATAATCTAGACATGAGACAGTATAAGAATCTGCGTATGTTTATGCATGCAGAAGCACTGGTTGAAGATGGTAGTGACGGATTAGATAATGAAAATATTGTCGGTTTTGTACGTATGGGTACAGACCTTAATAGTAATTTCTATCAAATAGAATTGGGATTAGAGCCAACCCCATTTAATGTAGCTCAGACAGATCGAGAAGCTATATGGCCTTCAGTAAATGAAATGAACCTTGATTTAGAATTACTACAAACTATTAAATCAAAAGTGATTTCTGGAGACGTCGAAGATGATCCTGATGAAATTACATACTTTGATCAAAATGGAGATCGTATTTTAAATGCAGATGAAGTATGTTATGTGCCTGGAGAATTAAGAATAGGAATTAAAGGTCTTCCAAGTTTTGGTGATATTAGAACCTTATTATTAGGGGTTAAAAATGGAAACCCAAGAACAAGTATTGATATTGGATGTTCACCTGGAGAAATAGGAGGAGAAGTATGGTTTAATGAACTTCGTCTTTCAGATTTAAGTAATGAAGGAGGATGGGCCGCTGTTGTAAATGCTGATGGGAATATCGCCGATTTTGCTACAGTTTCTGCTACAGGTAGACAGAGTACAGTAGGATTTGGAAGTATAGAACAAGGACCTGCAGAACGTAGTCTTGAAGATGTGTTCCAATATGATGTAGTTACAAATGTAAATGTCGGACAGCTATTACCTAAAAAATGGGGAATCCAATTACCTTTTAACTATGCAATAGGAGAGGAGATTATTACTCCTAAATTCGATCCTCAGTTCTTAGATTTAGAACTAGATGATAGACTTGCCAATGCTGCGACGCAAGAAGAAAGAAATGAAATAGAAGGAGCGGCTATAGATTATACACGACGTAAAAGTATCAACTTTATAGGTGTTCGTAAAGAACGTACTGGAGAAGCAAAACCACAGCCCTATGATGTAGAAAACTTAACATTCTCTTATTCTTATAGCCAGACAGATCATAAAGATTTTGAAATTGAACAGTCAAGAGACCAAAATGTTCGTCTTGGTGGTACTTATAGTTTTGATTTTGAAAATAAACCTGTAGAGCCATTTAAAAAGAATGATTCGTTATTTACAGGTAAATACTGGAAATTCCTTAAAGATTTTAATTTTAATTATTTACCATCTAATATCTCTGTGAGTTCTAATATTGTAAGACAATACAATGAGCAAAAATTTAGAGACCTGTTAGGTAGTGAAAGTGATATTAGTATTCCAAGGCTTTTTCAACGTAATTATCTTTTTGACTGGCAATACAGTGTGAATTTCCCAATTACAAATAGCTTGCGATTTAATTATGATGTAAGTCATAATCGAATTGTACGTAATTATTTAGATAATGACGGAAACCCTAGTTTCTTAGATGAGAACGGAGAAGAGATAGAAGGTTTTGGAGTATACGATGGATTCTTTGATGTAGGACAACCCAATACACATTTTGGAACATTGCAATTAAACTATGATGTCCCTTTTGATAAATTCCCATTCTTAGAGTGGATAACAAATACAACCTATTCATATACTGCTAGCTATACTTGGCAAAGAGGCTCGCAACAGTTTCAAACACTAGATGGTATTCCTGATTTAGGAAATTCTGTAGAAAATAGGAACACACATGCTATTAATAGTACGCTCGAAATGGATAAGCTCTACAAGTATATTGGGCTTAAAAAGAAAACTAAAGGCGGAAATAATATCAAGGATAGATTGCGAGGAGTTCCTTCTCCTACTGATGAAGAAAAAGGAGGTGCATTAACGCAAAAAGAGGGCACTACAAGTACACTTGGAGGTGCAGATAAAGCTCTTAATACGGGTATTGGATTATTAACAGCCTTAAAGAGAGTACAAATAAATTATCAAGAAGATAATGGTATATTTCTTCCAGGGTATCTTCCTTCAATTGGTTTTTCAGGAAGTTTAAGGCCTACAGCTGGGTTTATTTTTGGAAGTCAAGCAGAAGTAAGAGAGCTAGCTGCTCGTAATGGTTGGTTAACATTATTTCAAGATTTTAATCAACAGTATAGAGAGGTTGAAAGTAGAAATTTAGGTATACAAGCACGTATAGGATTGCTTAAAGACCTAGATATAGACCTTAATTTCAATCGTATTTTTCAAGAAAATTACTCAGAAAACTATAGGGTAGACCCAGTAACATTACAATATGAATCCCTGACTGGTAATAATTTTGGAAACTTTAATATCTCTACATTGCTTATAGGTACTGCCTTTAGTAAAAGCACTTCAGATTTTTCAGAAGCATTTAATACGTTTAGAGATAACAGAATTCAAGTGGCAGACCGTTTAGCTACAAGATTTTATGGAACTGCCGAATTTGAAAGAGATGAAAATGGATTCCCTGTAGGTTTTGGACGTACAAATCAATCGGTACTCTTGCCAGCTTTCTTAGCGGCATACACAGGTAGAGATGTTTCAAAAACAAAAACAGGGCCTTTTAGAGATATTCCATTACCAAACTGGAATATTAAGTATACAGGATTAATGCGTTTAAAGTGGTTTAAGCAAAACTTTAAAAGATTCTCTATGCAGCATGGGTATACTGCGGGATATACGATTAATCAGTTTAATACAAATCTAGCTTTTAATAGAGATACAGATTTTAATCCTGAAACAGCACAAACAGATCAAGCAGGAAACTTCTTAAACCCTACATTGTATGGTAGTGTTACATTAACAGAACAATTTACACCATTGATGCGCTTGGATTTTGAAATGAAAAACTCGGTTAAAATTCTTGCTGAAGTTAAACGTGATAGAGCATTAGGTTTAAGTTTTGATAATAATATCCTTACAGAAATAAAAGGAGATGAATATGTGTTAGGGTTAGGATATCGTATTAAAGATTTAACATTCGTTACTAATTTTGGAGGAAGAAGAAAAGTGTTAAAAAGTGATCTTAACTTTAAAGCAGATCTTTCTTTAAGACGTAATGAAACCATTATTAGATATCTTGATATTGATAATAGTCAGACTACTGCAGGACAAGATATATATGGGTTGCAGTTTACAGCAGACTATGCGTTAAGTAAAAATTTAACAGCATTGTTCTTTTATGATCATACATTCTCTACATTTGCAATATCAACAGCTTTCCCACAGACTACTATTAGGTCTGGGTTTACGTTAAGATATAATTTTGGAAACTAGTATGATGAGCGTATAATATACGCTTTCGCGAAAGCATAAACACAAACACACACATAATAATAAACTAATGAGCATACCAGCAGAATTAAAGTACACAAAAGATCACGAGTGGATACGTATCGATGGAGATACTGCTACCGTGGGTATAACACATTTTGCCCAAGGAGAATTGGGAGATATTGTATATGTTGAAGTAGAAACAGTAGATGAAACGCTTGATAAAGACGAGGTTTTTGGAACTGTAGAAGCTGTAAAAACGGTGTCTGACCTTTTTCTTCCTTTAACAGGAGAGATTGTAGAGTTTAATGAAGCGCTTGAGGATGATCCAGAACTTGTAAATAAAGATCCTTATGGCGAAGGATGGATGATCAAATTAAAAATAGCCAATACAGAAGAAGTTGAAGATCTTCTAGATGCTGATGGTTATGCGTCTATTATTGGGGCATAAATCAATATTTGTAATTGCTATAGTATATACAATAGCACTTACATTAGGGTCGTTAATGCGTCCAGTACATATCGTAGAACATCCTATATCAAATATAGATAAGCTCTTGCATGCAGGGGCTTATTTTGGTTTAACAGTTTTGTGGATTTTATGGGTGTTTTTTAAGCGCTCTTCAAAAACTGATATTTCACCAAAAATACTGTGGAAAATTGTTTCTGGTATAGTTGTTGTAACTGTTCTATATGGAGTTTTGATGGAAGTACTACAAGGTACAGTTACTTCTTATAGAACTCCCGATATATGGGACATTGTAGCAAATACTACAGGTAGTGTACTTGCTTTAATGGCTTGTCTATTATATATTAACAAATCCAAGATGCTAAAATCAAAGTTTTAGTTTTATTTTAGGATTTTATTTCGTTAATTTACTTCTTTAATATTCACAATTATGGAAAACAAGAAAAATCCAAAAGCAGATCTTAGTAAACGTAGTCTGTTTTTTTTTCAAATAGGACTTATCGCCATTCTCTTGATAGTATATGGTGTAATAGAAAAAAAGACCTATGAGAAGAGCGATATTAATTTAGCACAGCTAAGTTCAGATGATGATGAAGAAGATATTCCAATCGTAGAATTAAATACCCCACCTCCTCCGCCACCGCCACCGCCACCACCAGCACCGGAAATTATTGAAGTGGTAGAAGATGAAGAAGAAATAGAAGAAACTATTATAGATTCTCAAGAAGTTTCACAAGATGAAGAGATTGTTGAAGTAGAAGAAGTAGAAGTTGTTGAGGAAGAAGAAGAAATTGCAGATGTACCATTTGCAGTTATCGAAAATGTTCCAATTTTTCCTGGTTGTGAAAGTAAAAAGAACAATGCAGAGCGTAAAGCCTGTATGAGTGAAAAAGTAAGTAAACTTGTAAATAGAAAATTTAATACAGAACTTGGATCTGACTTAGGATTAAGTGGTGTAAATAGAATTTTTGTGAGTTTCAAAATTGATAAAAACGGAAATATTGTAAATATCCGTTCAAGAGCTCCACATCCTAGACTAGAACAGGAAGCGGCTCGTGTAATTAAATTACTTCCTAAAATGACGCCTGGTAAACAAAGAGGTAAGCCAGTAGGAGTATTATATTCACTTCCAATTACATTTAAAGTAGAAGATTAATTTCTTTCTTTTCATAAAATATAGAAATCCCGATTGCATTTGCTTTCGGGATTTCTTTTTTTGGTATGCTTGTTGATTTGCTTTAAAAATTGTTTAACATTTTAAAATCAAATCTTATGAAAAATTCACAAGAAAGTAAGGATGTTCGCCAAAACATACCTTACACAAAATCACGCAAGCATGAAGCAAATTTACGAAGAAATCCCACATTACACTTTCAGATAGGGTTGATCCTATCATTATTGGTAGCTATTCTGTTTATAGAAATGCGTATGCCTACAAAAGCAGAAAAAGGACCCTATGATGGTCTAGAGCAAGAAGAGCCTCTGTGGGCTGATGTTTTTGAGCTAGAAAAAGTGAAGGTAGAAAAGATTACTCAAAAGCAACCACCACCACCTCAAGAGCAGCAGCCAGATGAGTTTACAGAAGTAGAAGATGATGATGATTTGCTTGAAGAGTTTATAGATGATACAGAAGCAAGTCAAGATGATATTATATCTGATGATCAATTACAAACGCTAGATGATATAGACCCTGATGAAGGAGATATCGCTCCTATTCCAGTAAGCTTTGTTCAGTATGTACCAATTTTTCCTGGATGTGAAGGTTTAAACTCAAATGAAGAACGCAAAGATTGTATGAGTAGTAAAATTTCTAAAATCATTAATAGAAAATTTAATACAGATTTAGGAGGTGAATTAGGACTTTCAGGAGTTCATAGAATTCATGTGCAATTTACAATCAATGATCAAGGAGTTGTTTCTGATATGAAAGCGCGAGGGCCTCACGTAAGACTAGAACAAGAGGCAAAACGTGTTATAGATTTGATTCCAGATATGACACCTGGAAGACAAGGTGATAAACCTGTAGGAGTTATCTATTCACTACCTATTACATTTAAGGTACAGGATTAATTATAATATAATGACCTAAATAAAACTCGTTACTACTCAGTAACGAGTTTTTTGTATTTAAAATTCCTATCTTTCGCCTATTAATGCATAATACCTACCATATGCACAAATATGTTACCCTTCTTATTAGTATCCTAGTAGTAGCCTCTATACAGGCGCAAATCAATGTTAACCCAAGTGAATTTGAGAAGTATCCTATATTTCCAGGTTGTGAAACAGTAGCTGTTGCAGAAATTCCTAATTGTTTCAATTCAAAACTAATTCAGTTTTTTATTGATAAGTTTGAAATGCCCTCAAGAGTTAATGAAGAACAATATCAAGGACAAATGGTAATGCTTTTTGAAGTGACTACCAAAGGAGAATTCAAACTCCTCAATACAGATGCTGTTTATGTAGAGCTTAAGGATGAGGCTCAAAAAGTTTTTGATCAACTTCCAAAAATTCAACCCGCAACCTATAATGGAGAGCCAGCATATATCCAGTTTTCTATGCCTGTGAAAATTCCGCTTTCGCGAAATGCAATACAAGATTTCACTACTTCGGAAGAAAATACGTCTAAAAAAACTGAAACAAATGCACTTGAAGCTCAAGCAGCTTCAAAAGAGCTAGAAAATATTAAAAGTGGTGTCTTTGAAAGAAAAGTGCAGTATGAAAGCCAGCTTAATATTCCTTTCTCTCATGAAGTCTATTCTAGATTTGATAAGGCACTAAATCAAATAGGCGTAAATACGCACACATCTAGTCGTCCTTTCTTATATGATGTAGTAAATAACTACCATAACTTTGACTCTATAGTAAGCACATTGCAGCTAGATAAGAAAAGCTGGTTTGGACGTAAGTTTTTTAATGAACATATGATTCGTTTTCAAGGCGATGGTTATTGGTTTACCATCAATCCAGGGGCAGACCTTGCTTTAGGAACCGAAACCGACGATCGTAAAGTTGAAAATCTTACCTATAATAATACAAGAACTGTTTTTATTCAAGGAGGTATCGGAAATAAGTTTAGTTTCTATACAGCACTGTATGAAAGTCAAGGACGATTTGCTCAATATTATAATGATTTTGCAAGATCCCTTCGTCCTGATGGAGGTAACCCTGCTGTAATACCAGGAAGAGGAATTGCTGCCGAAGGTAGAGGAGGAGATTTTGATTACCCTGTAGCCGAAGGATATGTATCCTATACACCTAATAAATATTTTAATTTTCAAGCCGGAACAGGACAACAATTTATTGGTGATGGATATCGCTCATTATTACTAAGTGATGTATCTGCAAATTATCCATTCTTTAAAATTAATACGACTATCTGGAGATTGAAGTATACAAACACATGGTCTTCTATAAAAGATGTAAGACCTGAAGTAACTGCAGATGGAGCCTTCACTAATAAGTTTGCTGTAAATCATTATTTAAGTTATAATGTAAATAACAAACTAAATATAGGACTCTTCGAATCTGTAATATCAGCAAGTGAAGATAACGGAGGGTTTGATGCAAGCTTACTCAATCCTATTATTTTCCTTAGAAATGTAGAATTTCAGAGAGGTTCCCGAGGTGGAAATGCATTAATAGGATTGACAGGAAAATATAAATTTTCAAATAATATCAATATGTATGGGCAACTTGTAATAGATGAATTGCGTCTTTCTGAACTTACAAGTGGCAATCAAAACTTTAGAAATAAACATGGGATCCAATTAGGGGTAAAATATTATGATGCATTCAAAGTTTCTAATCTTACATTACAAGCAGAGTTTAATCAAGTAAGACCTTATACATTCTCTAATAATGATCCATTGTTAAGTTATACAAATACCAATCAACCATTAGCACATCCTTATGGAGCAAACTTTAGAGAGTTTATTGCGATTGCTCGTTATCGTACAGATAGATGGTATGGAAATGCACGTATTATCTATGGACAAAGAGGATTTGAAGGAGATATAGATGATGTGTTCTTTGGAGGAAATAACCTTTTTGGGAGTGAAGATAATAGACCAAGTGATAATGGTATCGAATTATTACAAGGAAATAGAGTGAACTCTTTATATGCAGATTTGGAAGTAGGATATCTTATCAATCCAGTGACTAACCTTAAAGCATTTATAAATCCAATTTTTAGAGATTTTAGTTCAGAGATGCAAACAGATACCGTATTTGATACTAGTACGCTATGGTTTAATGTAGGTTTTAGAACAGACTTGTTCAATTGGTACTTTGATAACTAATACGTTTTGAAACTTAGAGAGTTTTAATTATACGCTTTCGCGAAAGCGTATACTGAATGATTTTAAAGAGTAAAGAAACGCTGTAATCACCATAACAATGTGATAATTACAGCGTTTTTTTTATGATAATTCCTGTAAGAATTCATCTAATCTGGTAAAAACAGAACCCCAGCCATTCATAATTCCCATTTTTTCTTGCTGTATTTTATAAGCTTCTGTCGGATGAATCACATTGAATGTAAAATCAGTTTTAGTATCATTTTTCTTAAACAATGATTCTATGATCACCCCTTCCGTCATAGGTTTGAAGTTTGCTGTGGATGCAATTTTTTCTAAATGAGTAATCTCCGTATACGTTCCTTCGGCGATAAATTCTTGTCCATTGGGCATTAACATTGAGTATTTCCATTTTCCACCTACTACAAATGAGTGTGCTACGATAGTGGTTCCCTCTCCACGAGGATTCCACCATTTTGCAATGTGTTGTGGGTCTGACCAAGCTTCCCATACCAATGCTATAGGTGCGTCAAATGTTCTTTTAATGGTGATTGTTCTGTTTGTGTTATCCATTTTTATTGTTTTTTGATTGTAATTCTGTTAAGTAATTTTCAAAAGAGTCTATTCTATCCTCCCAAAGTTTTTTGTATTGTTCTATCCATAAAAAAGCAGGAACTAAATGTTGAGGCTGAATTTTGCAATATCGTTTTCTACCTTCTTTCTGTATTTGAATGATATTGCACTCATGAAGTATTTTAATATGCTTTGATATAGCGGGTCTACTTATATTAAATTTTGCTGCTACATCGTTTACAGTTAAAGTTTCTTTTGAGATTAATTCAATAATATCTCTTCGTACAGGGTCAGCAATAGCCTGAAAAACATCTCTTCTCATAATTTAAGTAACCATTTGGTTACAAATATAAATGTAACTATTTGGTTACGCAATTATTTTTAGTAAAAATATTCAAATATGTTAAAAGTGATTTTAATTATTTCAATCAGTAATAAAATCTAAAAGAGTTGCGTTATCATCATAAGCATACAACTACTTCAACTAAATTATCTAAAAAATGTCATCAAGAATCGCCTTTGTGGGGATGGTTGTTCTGTTGTTGCTATCTACATCATGCCAAGAGTCGGGATGTTATAAATCTCAGCGCAATCAAATCCTAGGAAAAAACGAGTATAATAGTAAAGCGTATCAGGAGGAGTTGTATAGACTTATCAAGGAAAATCCTGATGTAGATTATTATTTTGAATTCAGAGAAGAAATTTTTGGACAGAGCTATCTTGTTATTAATGCTTTTGGAGATGCCTTTTGTGGAAAACTCTGTTTGATGGTTCCAGAAGAAGATGCTACAAGTATAACGCTAAAAGATTCGGCTGAATTTCAAGGAGCGCAATTAATAGGGTTGCGTTATAAACAACACAAGACCGATTATGGATCGGCCTTGGTGTATGATTCTGTAGAGTATATTGTTGATTAATAGTTTATGGAACGATTCTTCGTCCAAAATTAATTAGGATGTGTGGTTTTTTGAATCCAGTTGTTTTGGTTCTTTTCTTTCCGTTATAATCTGTAATGATTAATGTGGGGTATGAAGAAACGCCATATCTACGTGCTATTTTTATGCCTTCTCTTGATTCGGCATCAATAGAAACATTTATAAAATTTTTATTGTAATAATCGCCTACTTTGCGATCTTTAAAACTTGTACGCTTTAATTGTTTACAAGGAGCGCACCATGTAGCATAAAAGTCTACAAATACATATTTGTTTTCTTCTTTGGCTTTTATAAGAGCCTCTTCCCAGCTTCCTTTGAAAAAGGAGATTCCTTTTTTCTTATAGGGAGTATCGCTATAGCTTGATAGCGTACATGCGAGAAAGAATAAAATAAGTACATATTTGCTTTTCATAACGTAACTCTTTACTTACTAAAAGCCAAGTTAAGAAGTTTTAATGTTTCATTTCTTTTTCAGCCAAAATACTTTTATAGGCTGCACGACGTATTTTTTCTCCAGTAATAAAATCTTTTTCGGTTTCTTTATCAGAATAGTACATAGAAGTAAGTGCTTCCATATGTGCAATCTCTTCTTCTGTTTTACCATCTTTAATTGCATTAGTGACATTTTCATAAATACCTACAAGCATATCATGATATTTTTGATAATCTGCTTTGCTAGCTATTGGGCCATGGCCTGGAATGATTTTGGTACTATTGTTAATGATGAGAAGACCTTTTTTTGCAGCTTCTATATCTCCTGCTAGACTTCCTCCGTTTGTGATATCTATATAAGGAAATTTAAACCTACCATGAAAATAGGTGTCTCCAGTGTGTAATACATTACTTTGAACAAAATAGACTAATGCATCTCCATCTGTATGTGCATTATGAACATGTGTGATAAAGATATCGTTTCCATTCATGTAGAAGGTAGCATCATCACTAAATGTAATGACTGGAAGTCCTGCATTTGCAGTTTTTTCATTTGCAGCAAGACGTTTGCGAACGTTATCATGAGCAACAATCATAGTGCCGGCTGCTTCAAAATTTGCATTTCCTCCAGAATGATCTCCATGAAAATGTGTATTTACTAAAAATTTTACAGGATTATCAGAAAGGGTTTTAATGGCTGCGATAATTTTTTCACTAAGAGGAGCAAATTGATCGTCAATCATAAAAACACCGTCATCACCTACAGAAATTCCTATGTTTCCGCCTGCTCCTTGAAGCATGTATATGTTGTTAGATACAGGTTCTATCTTGATTTTTACGTTATCGAAACGACCTTGCGAATAACTAAATGATGTAACGGCAAAAAGCGCTATAAGTATGATTTTTTTCATGATAATGGTTTGTGTTAAAGGCTTCCAGTCGGAAAATACTTGGTAAGCTTTCGCGAAAGCGTAATTTTAACAAGCATTTAAGATGCATATATTGTTGTGTAAACGACAATCAGGGAGTATCTTTGCACAACTTTTAAAATAGCTAATTTTCTATTGATTTGAGTGAAGTAGCATCACATACAATTGCCGTGTCTCCATGGCAAGATTTTAAGGAAATCACAAAAATGCGATTGTCAATTAGCGTTGTCTTTTCCAGTGTTGCTGGGTATTTTCTTGGAACTTCTGAAATAGACTGGGCTGTTGTGGCCATGCTAGCTGTTGGAGGCTATTTTATGGTGGGAGCTTCAAATGCATATAATCAAGTGCTTGAGCGTGATCTAGATGCATTGATGGATCGTACTAAAAATAGACCTGTTGCTTCTGGACGTATGTCTGTAAAAACAGCATTAGGAATAGCGATTTTATTTACGATATTAGGGTTGGTTACATTATTTTATATTAATCCGCAAACAGCTATGTTTGGTGGGATTTCTATATTTATGTATGTATTGCTCTATACGCCACTTAAAACAAAAACACCACTTTCAGTTTTTGTAGGGGCATTTCCTGGAGCGATTCCTTTTATGTTAGGATGGGTGGCTGCTACCAATGATTTTGGAATTGAGCCAGGGACATTATTTATGATTCAATTTTTTTGGCAATTCCCTCATTTTTGGGCAATAGGCTGGTTTCTATTTGATGATTATAAAAAAGGAGGATTCTTTATGCTTCCTACAGGTAAAAGAGATAAAGGAACCGCAGTACAAGTTATTTTATATACTATTTGGACTATTCTTATTTCAATTGTACCTGCATTTGGTGTAACAGGAGGATTGTTTTTATCGCCTATAGCAACTATAGTTGTTGCAGGATTAGGATTATTTATGCTGTATTGGGCTATTAAACTCTACCAAAAGAGAGATGCGCCTACAGCTAAAAAATTAATGTTGTCTAGTGTGACATATATAACGCTACTTCAAATTGTTTTTGTAGTAGACAAATTTTTAAGGTAATGGATTACACAGCAGGAACAGAAAAATACAAACAAGATCGTGCCAAAAAGCAAATGCTTTGGTTCGGGATCATAAGTTTGTGTATGACTTTTGCAGGACTTACAAGTGCGTATATTGTAAGTATGGAGCGTAAAGACTGGTTGGATGATTACGAGTTTCCTCAGTCACTTATTATTTCTACTGTTGTTATCATATTAAGTAGTATTGCAATACAGCTTGCAAAAGGTGCTATTGTAAATAATAAAAGACAAATAGGAACCTTGTTATTAATAGTAACGTTGGTATTAGGACTTGTCTTTATGGGGTATCAATATCAAGGCTTATTTACAGAGCTAACGGGTCAGGGCTATTTTATGACTGGGGCGTCTAGTAATATTACCACAACATTTCTGTTTTTGATTGTTGCTGTACACATTGCCCATGTTATTGCTGGTGTGATAGCTCTTATTACAGTTGTAATAAATCATATACGAGGTAAATATTCTAAAGAAGATCATTTGGGATTAACATTGGGAGTTACATTCTGGCACTTTTTAGGAGTGTTATGGATCTTTTTATTTTTACTGTTATATTTTACGAAGTAAAAGTGGGGTATAGGTGAGTTTATAGTCAGTTTATTAAGGGCTTAAAAGAGTTCTGAAAATAAAAGCTATATAGACCCATTATAAATCCTAATTTTATCTTTGAAATACGCATAGAAAATACCTATTTTTGCAAACGATAAATTAACCAAAATGTCACTATGGACGCTACTGTAACAAATACAACAAGCGAAGGTAAAACTTGGGGCGGCGGAAACAAGCCTCTAAAAGCAAGCTACGGAAAGTTAATGATGTGGTTTTTCATCGTATCTGATGGACTATCTTTTTCAGGATTTCTTGCTGCTTATGGCTTTTCTAGATTTAAATTTATAGATTCTTGGCCTATTGCAGACGAAGTGTTTACTCACGTTCCTTTCTTTCACGGTAATTACCCGATGATTTATGTAGCGTTTATGACCTTTGTTCTTATTATGTCTTCTGTAACGATGGTACTTGCTGTAGACGCAGGACATCACATGAAAAAAACGAAGGTAATATGGTATATGTTCTTTACGATTATAGGAGGAGCTATATTCGTAGGATCTCAAGCTTGGGAATGGGCAACCTTTATCAAAGGTGATTATGGAGCTGTAGAGACCAAAGGAGGGAAAATATTACAGTTCTTAGATGCAGAAACTGGAAAACGTGTAGCATTGGCAGATTTTGCAACTACATTACCAAGTGAAAGAGTAGGGCATGAGCGTAAAAATGGAATCTGGTATGATTCAGAAGGCGCACTTCCTAGTTATACAATAGAAGAAATCAAAGCTGGATTTGCTGCAAATTCTAATCTCTTAATCCGTACACAAACACTTACTGAAAAAGGAGAAAAGACAATACTTAGTAGAGATGAATCTTTACTTCGTTTAAATCGAGATGCAGTTGCTGTTGTAGAAGGAGCAAACTTAATTCATAATGAATATGGAACACCGCTATTTGCAGACTTCTTCTTCTTTATAACAGGATTTCACGGGTTTCACGTATTTTCAGGAGTAATCATTAACTTAATTATATTTTTCAATGTGATTTTAGGAACGTATGAGCGTAGAGGTCACTATGAAATGGTTGAAAAAGTTGGTCTTTATTGGCACTTTGTCGATTTAGTATGGGTATTTGTATTTACCTTCTTCTACCTTGTATAATTATAATAAGTATCAGAATTTAGTTGTTAAGCTATGGCACACGAACATAAATTAGAAATATTTAGAGGGCTTTTAAAATTTAAGTCTAACGTAACAAAAATTTGGGGAGTACTTATTGTACTTTCTATTGTAACTGCAGTTGAAGTTGTTTTAGGTATTTATAAACCAGAATCTCTTACTGAAAACACATTTATAAGAATGAAACTCCTTAACTGGATTTTCATTATCCTAACCATTTTTAAAGCATACTACATTACTTGGGACTTTATGCACATGCGTGATGAAGTAAAAGGATTACGTAGAGCTGTAGTTTGGACTGGAGTATTCTTAATATTATACTTAGTCTTTATCTTACTAACAGAAGGAGACTATATTTTTAACGTATACGATACAGGATTCCAAAGCTGGGATTTTTAATATAATATAATTGAAAAGCGGTTTATAACCGCTT
This sequence comes from Dokdonia pacifica, assembly GCF_900188275.1. Classification (GTDB taxonomy): domain Bacteria; phylum Bacteroidota; class Bacteroidia; order Flavobacteriales; family Flavobacteriaceae; genus Dokdonia; species Dokdonia pacifica. The sequence goes on along the minus strand of NZ_FZNY01000001.1, from coordinate 232,226 downwards.
TTTTTAGCACTACACTTAATGCTTGCTTCTAATTAAGTATATTAAAGTGTATACGTGTTACAAAAGAAAGTACTATGAAAAAGAAATTAGTGCTTATTGCACTTTTTGTTCTGCCCATTGTGGCTTATTTATTTTTCTCTTCAGGGATATATAATTTTGCAAAACTGCCTATTATTACAGGAAAAGTAGTTGATATATCAACGGTAACTAATCGAGAAATTAAAACAGCTAATTATTCTTCAGACACGCCTTTAACTTTAAAGGATCATGTTTCTATAGTAGGATATTTAGGCGATAATCTCACTTCGAACATAGGGTATACTGCAAACCTTAATTTGATGATCTATAAGTATTTTTTGAAATATGAAGATTTTCAAATGATCCTTTTTGTGTCTCCAGGAAGTGAGCAGGTGATTAATGACTTAAAAATTGAGTTGGGTAGAATTTTTGACGTTAAAAAAATACGTTTTGTGCAAGCCTCTAAAGAGCAGGCTACAAAGCATTTTGAAAGCTTAGGAACAACGTTAAGTTTATCTCCTAATGGTAGTCACCCTAATGTGTTTATAATAGATAGAGCGCTAGCGTTACGATCTGGACATGAAGATAAAAAACCTAACGGATATGGCTATGATATGACACAAGCTGTAGAAATGGGTTACATGAAGGATGATATCAAAATCATTTTAGCAGAATATAGACTAGCATTAAAGAAAAACAATAATGCTAGTGATAAAATAGAACAACGTAGAGAGAAAAAATAATGCGTAAGAATACTTATATAGGGATTGCATTTATTGTGCTCATTTTTGGAATTATTTTTATTCCTAAAATTTTTAGAAGGTTTGCAAATGATGATGTGGTAAGAGGAGGTCGTATGCATGCTGTTGGAGGAACTCAAGAAACAAATGAAGATGAACTTCTTTACATTACTATAAATAAAAAAGACAGAAAAGTCCCAGAATTTGAGTTTGTAGATCAGAATAACGATACCATTTCTGATAAAGATTATAGAGGGAAGGTTTTTCTTGTAGAGTTTTTCTTTACAAGATGCACAGATATATGTATTCCTATGAATCACAATTTGCAAGCTATCGCAAAGATGTATGAAGGGAATCCTAATTTTGGAATAGCTTCTTTTTCTATAGATCCTGAACACGATACTCCTGAAGTGTTGAAAAAATATGCAGCAGATTATGGAGTGACCAATCCAAACTGGCACTTTATGACGGGTGATAGATCAGATATATTAAAACTTTCTAATGAAGGTTTCTATCTTCCAACAAATACCGAAGATGATTTAGATAATGGATTGTATCACTCAGGGCTTTTTGCATTAATAGATCAAAATGGATTTATACGATCTCGTCCTGATGACTATGGAAATCCTAAACCTTATTATAGAGGTTCTGTGCCTATGGATGCTACTGTAGGAGAAGGAGAAGAAGTGCCAGAAATTGATATACTTATAGAAGACATTAAAAAATTATTAGAAAAATAATGAGTACACATCTTTCAGATACCGAAAAGAAATATCAAAAATGGATCGTAGTATTGTCTATTGTAATTCCATTAGCAGTAGCGGCTTTATTTGGTGTGAAGCTTAAGGATTATGGTTTTGATGTAGAGCCACTTACTTTTTTACCTCCTGTATATGCTACTATTAATGGATTAACAGCTGTCGTGTTAGTACTAGCAGTACTCCAGATTAAAAAAGGGAATCGTAAAATGCATGAACGACTCATGAAGTTTGCGATACTCCTTTCAGTATTGTTTTTGGTGATGTATGTAGCGTATCATATGACCTCAGATTCAACACCCTATGGAGGAGAAGGGAGTATTAGGTATTTGTATTTCTTTATCTTGATCACGCATATTGTCCTCTCTATTGCGATCATTCCATTAGTGCTTTTTACCTATGTAAGAGCTCTAGCAGAACGTTTTGATAAACATAAAAAACTAGCTAAAATCACATTCCCAATTTGGCTATATGTAGCTGTTACGGGTGTTGTTGTCTATCTTATGATTTCACCCTATTATGTGCATTAAAATCATATGAAAACTAAAAAAAGTATCATTATTGTTTTTATGGTTTTTGTTTCCGCTTTCGCGAAAGCAGAAACAGTAACACCTTCTCCTGCATTAACAACGCAATGTGCTATGTGCCGTGCAGTTTTAGAATCTGAAGAAGATAATAGTACTGCCAAGGGCATTAATAATGGAATTAAATATCTTATGGTCATTCCCTACATTCTAGTGGGAGGCGTCTTTTATTTTATTTACAAGTCAAGAAAAAAGGATAAAGAGGCTAATGTTGAAGATTCTTTTTTAGAATAATAATTGAGGATTACTGTAACATCATTTTCAGAGTGTAGTCTTTACTTCTGAGATGTATTCATACCAATATTTCATGAGTTGCTATTTTTCTTTTGTAAGGAGAATCCCTATAAATAGAGGTATTAACATCAATTTCACACAATTTTAGCTTTTCATTACTAATATTGTGCAATTAAAGTGTCGTCCATGATTCAAATTAAAGATTTGCATAAATCCTATCAAATGGGGAGTAACTCACTCCACGTATTAAAAGGTATTGACTTTAACGTAAAAGAAGGCGAGTTGGTCTCTATTATGGGATCTTCTGGTTCTGGTAAATCTACGTTGCTTAATATACTCGGGATGTTAGATGAAGCAGATCTTGGATCATATACATTAGATAATGTGTCTATTAAAAACCTTAATGAGAAAGTAGCTGCTCAATACCGTAATAAATTTCTTGGGTTTATTTTTCAATCATTTAACCTTATTAATTATAAAAATGCATTAGACAATGTATCTATGCCATTGTATTATCAAGGAATAAAACGTAAAGAACGTACAGATAAAGCGTTGCACTACCTAGAAAAAGTAGGACTTGCAGACTGGGCTACTCACTTGCCTAGTGAGCTTTCTGGAGGACAAAAGCAACGTGTAGCCATAGCGAGAGCGCTAGCAAGTGATCCTAAAGTATTACTTGCCGATGAGCCAACTGGAGCATTAGACACAAAGACTTCGTATGAAGTAATGGAACTTATACAGGGAATTAACGAAGAGGGTAAAACAATACTTGTTGTAACACACGAACCTGATATTGCAGAGATGACCAAACGTATCGTAAACCTTAAAGATGGTCGTATTATAGATGATAGGCCTGTAAACCAAATACTAGCTAAAGCTCATGTTTGATATAGAACGCTGGCAAGAGATTTTTGAAACTATTGGAAAGAACAAACTACGTACTTTTTTAACGGGGCTTTCAGTAGCATCTGGAATTTTTATTTTAGTCATTCTTCTTGGTTTTAGTAGCGGTATTCAAAAAGGAGTAAAATTACAGTTTGCGCAAGATGCAGAGAGCAGGATTAGCGTTTGGACTAATGTGACAACAAAAGAGTATAAAGGTCTTAATCCAGGCCGTCGTATACAGCTGCATAATTCAGATTATGAAACCATCAATACAAAATTTGAAGATGAAATAGAACATAAAACAGCATTGTATAATATATGGGGAGGACGAGTAAACTATAAAAATGAATTTGGTAACTATCGAATAGAAGGTGCAAATCCAGGACAACAATTTATAGAAAATGCATCGTTGACTTCTGGACGATTTCTAAATCAAAATGATATTGATGAAGGTGTTAAAGTTGCTATTATTGGAAATAAGGTCAAGCAAGAATTATTTAAAACAGAAGAAGCGGTAGGAAAGACAATAAAAATTACAGGAATTAATTTTATAGTCGCAGGAGTATTTACAGATCCAGGAGGAGAGCGAGAAGAACAACGTATTTTTATACCTATTTCAACTGCTCAAAGAGTTTTTAATGCAGGAGATAAGTTAAGATCTGTCGCTTATACAGTTAAAATGAGTGATAATTTTGACGAAGCAGTGGCATTATCGGCAGCGGTGAGTGATGGTATAGAAAAAGAAATAAAATCCAGATATAGTATTGCTCCAGATGACCGAAGCGCAGTTCGCGTTTTTTATAACTTAGAAGAAGCACAGCAAATATATGGACTTATAGATACAATGAGATTGGTATTTTGGGTCATAGGAATATTTACAATAGTAGCTGGAGTGGTAGGTGTAAGTAATATTATGCTCATTATCGTTAAAGAACGTACTAAAGAAATAGGAGTGCGAAAAGCACTAGGAGCTTTACCAAGCTCTATCGTTGGAATGATTCTTCAGGAATCTGTTTTTATTACAGCAATAGCAGGATTTACAGGACTATTTGCAGGAGTTGCTCTTTTAGAAGCTGTAAGTCCACTTATAGATAGTGATTTTATAAAATCACCTCAAGTAAACTTTACAACAGCTGTAAGCACAGTACTAATTCTGATACTATCAGGTGCTGTTGCAGGATATATTCCGGCAAGAAGAGCAGCAAATATTAAACCCATAGAAGCCTTGCGAGATGAATAATATCTATAAAAGGCATAATCCTAAACCTATATAAATATGTTTAATAGAGATCGCTGGGCAGAAATATTGGAGGCAATGAATGCAAATAGGTTTAGAACCTTATTGACAGCCTTTGGTGTTTTCTGGGGAATATTCATATTGGTGCTTTTGCTAGCATTAACAAATGGATTACGTAATGGTGTTGGAGCAGATTTTGGAGATTTTGCTACAAACTCTATGTTTATGTGGTCTCAGGGTACTTCAAAACCTTATAAAGGATTGCCTAAAGGACGGTTCTTTAGTTTTAAGTTAGAAGATGTTGAAGTGTTAAAAGATCAAGTGCCTGAACTTAAATATGTCTCTCCTCGTAATCAACTGGGAGGATTTAGAGGATCTAATAATGTAACTCGTAATGAAAAAACAGGAGCTTATAATGTATATGGAGATTATCCAGAATTCATCAAGCAGCAACCTATGGACATTACTGCGGGACGTTTTATTAGCTATTCAGATATAGGAGATAAAAGAAAAGTAGCTGTTATTGGAGTAGATGTTGTAAAAGGACTCTATGATATAGATGAAGAACCTATAGGTACTTATATTAAAATAAATGGAATTAATTTTTTGGTTGTAGGAACTTTTAAAAATCCGAAAAGTAATGGCGATCAGGAAGAAGAAGCAAATACTATTTTTGTTCCCTTTACTACGTTTGCTCAAGCCTTTAATAGAGCAGATAATGTGGGTTGGATGGCAATAACGGCACATGATCATACACAAATAACCAATGTTAAACAGCGTGTTTTTGACATTATGAAAGAACAACGTACTGTTCATCCTGATGATGATCGCGCTATTGGACACTTTGATCTTGCTGAAGAATTTGGAAGACTTATGGGGTTATTTTCTATACTTAGTTTAGTCGGTTATGTGGTAGGAGGCCTTGTGCTATTATCTGGAGCAATAGGGGTGAGTAATATTATGCTTATTGTTGTGAAAGAACGTACCAAAGAAATAGGAGTTCGAAGAGCGCTTGGCGCTACACCATGGAATGTAAAATCTCAAATATTATTAGAATCTTTAGTACTTACTATTTTATCTGGTATGTGGGGAATTGCTTGTGCGGCAAGTGCAATTTGGCTTATGAATTTTGGCTTATCGCAATCGGGTCCCGTAGATAACTTTGCAAACCCATCTGTAAATATAGGAGTCATATTTATTGCGCTTACCATCTTATTATTATCAGGGATTCTTGCGGGATTGATACCTGCAACAAGAGCGACACAGATGAAACCAGTAGACGCATTACGCATAGAATAAAATTAAAAGTATACAATCAAATCATTATTATGAAACGAACAGGAACCATCATCATTCTACTTACAATCGTAGTTGGGTTTTTAGTAGGAATATATTATATCTGGATAAAAGATAAACAAGATCCTATTATTTATAAAACAGAACAAGCTAGCACTAAGACTATTGTTAAAAAAACAGTCGCTACAGGTAGTATTGTTCCTAAAGAAGAAGTGCTTATTAAGCCAAATATCTCTGGAATTATAGATGAAATCTATGTAGAAGCAGGAGATCAAATTAAGGCAGGAGATCTTATTGCAAAAATTAAAGTCGTTCCTAATGCCTCTTCTCTTACCAATGCAAAAAACAATATAGCGAGTGCTCGTACAGCAGTACAAACAGCTAGACTTGCTTTTGAAAATCAAAAAAGCATCTATAATCGCCAAAAGGCCTTGTTTGATAAAGGGGTGATCTCTGCCAATGATTTTGATGGTATTGAAAATGCATATAACCAAGCAGATCAGCGTGTGAAGCAAGAGCAAGTTAACTTAACGAGCGCTTTACAAAACTATGATATTATAAAAACAGGTACGACTAGTGGTCTTGGTGCTGCGGCAACAACACAAGTACGATCTACTATTACGGGAATGATTTTGGACGTTCCTGTAAAAACAGGGAATCAGGTGATTGAGGCAAATAACTTTAATGATGGAACCACCATTGCAACTCTTGCTGATGTAGACAAAATGATTTTTGAAGGAAAAGTAGATGAGAGTGAAGTGGGTAAAATAAAAGAAGAATTGCCTCTTGAGATTACTGTAGGAGCTATTGAAGACATGAAATTTGATGCGACCCTAGACTACATTGCACCTAAAGGAGTAGCTGAAAATGGAGCGATACAGTTTGAAATTAAAGGAACCTTGGCTAAGATAGATTCTACTACATTTATAAGAGCTGGACTTAGTGCTAATGCAAGTATTATCTTAGCAAAAGCAGATTCAGTACTTGCGATTAAAGAAGCTTTAGTACAATATGATCCAAAAACCAAAAAACCTTTTGTCGAAATAGAAACAGGAGATCAGCAGTTTGAGCGTCGTGATTTAGAGCTTGGGACTAGTGATGGTATATTTGTAGAAGTAAAAGGAGGGGTTTCTAAGGAAGATAAGATTAAAATTTGGAATCAAATCAAAGCTCCAAAAGGATTTGGGGGACGTGGTTAATAAAATATAAATCCAGTCTGAATGCGCTTTCGCGAAAGCGTATAAAAATTAATTAACATTTTTTGTAACATAAATACGTTTCAATAGTCATATTGGACATCAATCGATATTATGAGAAAATTATTCATTATATGTTTTAGTCTGTTCATTTCTGTAGCAGGATTTGCTCAAAATAAAAAATGGACACTGCAAGAGTGTGTACAATATGCTTTAGATAATAATATTACCATAAAGCAAACACAGTTAGATGAAGAAACTGCAGCAATAGAAAAGAAAGATGCAATAGGGAACTATTTACCTACTTTAAATGGTAATGCTTCAAATAACTGGAATAGTGGTCTTACACAAAATATTACAACGGGAGTTTTAGAAACACAGACGTTGCGTAACTCCTCTTATAGTATTACTGCTGGAGTAAGAATTTTTAATGGATTTAGAAATAAAAAAGCATTAGATAGAGCAGAGCTTTCAAGAATAGCTGCCGATTATAATATTGCAAAAATCAAAGATGATACAGCACTTTCTGTAGCATTAGCATATTTACAGGTATTATTAAATAAAGAAAACCTTAAAACGGTTGTTGCGCAAAACCAAGTGACTAAAGAGCAAGTGTCAAGAACACAGGAACTTGTAGATGGAGGTGTTTTGCCGAGTGGAGATTTGTTAGAAATTAAAGCGACAGATGCCAGTGAAAGACAACGTATTGTTGCAGCGCAAAATGCTGTTAAAATTTCACTTATTAATCTAGCACAGTTACTAGCGTTTGATGATTATGATAATTTTGAAATAGAAGACACTGAATATAATATTTTAGGAGAAGAGATATTAAATACATCTCCAGAGGTATTATTAGAAAAAGCAAAAGAAAGCCGTTATGATCTTAAAATTGTTGAGCAAAACCTAGCGATTGCCAAAAAAGACCTAGAGTTAAGTAAAGCATCGCTTTATCCTACAATAAATGGATTCTTTAATTATAATACAAGGGAGTCAGGAGCACCTACATTTAGCCAAACTGTAGATCCAAATAACCCTTCGACAGATGTTCCTATTGGTTTTGTAGAAGGAACAAATCAAACCGTATTTACCACACAGCCCAATATTCTTTTGCAAGAAGGAAATCCAACACCATTTATAGAGCAATTATATCTAAATGATGGTATCTCTTATGGAGTACAACTATCAGTGCCTATTTTTAATGGATTCTCTACGCGTAATAATATTAAGAGAAGTGAGGTAAATGTAAAACGTTCTGAGTTTCAAAGTGAACAAGCTAGACTTAATTTTGAGTCTGCTGTTTACCAGGCGTATACAGATGCTAAGGCTGCAAAAGAGAGTTATGAAGCTGCAATTGCGGCATTAACTTCTCAAGAACTAGCTTATGAATACGCAAAACTTAGATATGACGTAGGACGTACAAATGCGTTTGACTTTAGTCAGTCTAAACTACGTTATGACAATGCACAAGTTGAATTAACACGATCAAAATACGATTATATATTCCGTATTAAAGTACTGGAACTCTACTTTGGAGTACCAGCTACAGAACTTAAATTCTAACCAAAATGAGTAGAAAAACAGTATTTATACTTTTAGCATTAATTATCATTATTGTTGTAGGTTTAATCGGGCTGAGTAAGTCCGGAGCCATAAAAAGTGGAAAGAAAGGTAAACAAGTAGATATAGAACTTGTAGAACGTGCTACTATTGTAGAAACAGTAGCTGCTACAGGTAAAATACAACCAGAAGTAGAAGTGAGTATTTCTTCTGAGGTATCTGGTGAAATTATTGAGCTTCCAATAAAAGAAGGTCAAGATGTTAAAAAAGGAGACCTATTAGTGCGTATCAATCCAGATTTAGTTCAAGGCGCTCTTAATCAAGTACAGGCTTCTTTACAGAATGCACGTTCTGGACTTGCACAAGCAGAGGCAAATCTAAAAGTTGCAAAGTTAGATTTTGATCGTAATAAACCTTTATATGATAAAGGCGTTATTTCAAAAGCAGATTTTGATAGAGCACAATCTGATTATGAGGTAGCACAAGCAACAAAACAGAGTGCTTATTATAATGTACAGAGTGTAGCTGCACAAGTAAAGCAAGCTCAGGATAACTTAGGGCGTACAGCTATATTTGCTCCTAGAGATGGGACAATATCAAAACTTAGTGTAGAGCTAGGAGAGCGTGTAGTAGGAACTGCACAACAGGCAGGTACTGAAATTGTAAGAGTTGCCAATCTTACAAATATGGAGGTAGAGGTAGATGTAAATGAGAATGATATTGTGAAAATAGAAGTAGGAGATTCTACAATAGTAGAAGTAGATGCTTACTTAAAGAAAGAATTCAAAGGTATTGTTACAGAGATTGCAAATTCTGCTGAGACAACATTAACCGCAGATCAGGTAACAAACTTTAAAGTGAAAGTACGTATTCTTGAAGAATCATATAAAGATCTTTTAGAAGGCAGATCAGAAACATACTCTCCATTTAGACCAGGTATGACTGCAACGGTAGATGTGATTACTAAGAAAAGTGAAAATAGTATCTCAGCACCTATTAGTGCTATAGTTGTAAAATCAGATACAAGCTCTACAAGAAGTGGAAAGCCTAAAAAAGATATTAAGGGTGATGATAAGAAGTTTGAATGTGTCTTTATTAAGGATGGAGATAAAGCAAAACTTAAAGTCGTAACTACAGGAATTCAAGATGATTCTAAAATTGAAATCTTATCTGGATTAAGTGAAGGGGATGAAATAATTACAGGACCATATACCTTAGTTACCAAAAGACTAAAAACAGGAGATTTGGTTCAGGTTAAGGAAGATGATTCTAAAAATGATGAAACAGACGAATAATGACATCTAACATATTATGTATAGAGACAGCCACCACAAATTGTTCGGTGGCTTTGTCTATTTATGGAGAACAAAGTGTATTACGTGAAGATAATGATGTAAAATATTCTCATGCAGAACGCTTACATCCATATATAGAAGAGATATTAACTACAGCAAATTTGGATAAAAATGAGCTTACCGCAGTAGCTATAAGTAAAGGTCCGGGTAGCTATACTGGATTACGCATAGGAGTTTCTGCAGCAAAAGGATTATGTTATGCTTTAGGAATCCCTCTTATTTCTATTTCGACATTAGAATCATTGTCTTATAAAGTTAATTGTGATGAAGGTGATTATATCATCCCTATGCTTGATGCTCGTAGAATGGAGGTATACAGTGCTGTTTTTGATGCTAATCATAATCAGATAAGAACAACAGAAGCTCAGATTCTAGAAGAAAATTCTTTTGCAGAGTATCTTGAAAAAGGGACCGTATATTTTGTGGGAAATGGTGTATCAAAATTTGAAGAAATTTGTAAACACCCTAATGCAGTTTTTGTTAAAAATACATTGCCTTCAGCAACACAGATGTGCAAACTAGCAGAGGCTAAAAATAAATTGAGTGATTACGAAGATGTGGCTTATTTCGAGCCTTACTACCTTAAAGATTTTATAGCAGGAGTTCCAAAGAAAAAGTAATTACAATATTTTATATATAAAAAAGCACCCATATTTTTAAATATGGGTGCTTTTGAATTTAGATATATTATCCTTGTTTTTGAATCTCTACTCCATGTGGGTAAGGGATTTCAATACCAGCTTTATCTAGCTCTATTTTACAATTTTCAATAGTTTGGAAGTATACGTCCCAGTAATCTGCTGGTGTAGCCCATGGTCTTACTTCGTAATTTACTGAGCTATCTGCCAGTTCTCCCATATTAACAGTAGGAGCAGGATCTTTTAATACTTTTTCTTGAGAGGTCATGGCTCTCATTAGTGCTTCTTTCGTTTCTTTAATATCTGCATCATAAGAAACACCTATCGTAAGATCTACACGTAATTGTCCTAATTCTGTATAGTTCTTTATATTTCCATTAGATAACGCTCCATTTGGGATTATAGCTAGCTTGTTACCAGGAGTTGCTAGTTTTGTGGTGAAAATTTGAATCTCAGAAACAACACCAATTTCTCCTTGTGCTTCTATTAAATCTCCTACTTTAAATGGTCTAAATAACATAATTAGAACACCGCCAGCAAAGTTGGATAAAGAGCCTTGTAATGCAAGACCTACTGCAAGACCAGCTGCGGCAAGAATAGCAGCAAAAGAAGCAGTATCTATACCTAATTGTCCGAGTATCGCTATAATCAATAAGACTAATAATATAGATTTGACAAGATTAGAAAGGAATTTTTCCAAAGTCTCATCCATGTTTTGGTTCTTCTTGAGCATTTTCTTGAAGACTTTCATGATGATATTAATAATCCACTTTCCAATTATCCATATGATAATTGCCAAAATGATTTTGGTGCCATACTCAATACCATAATCTATGGCAATTTCTGTCCATTCTTTAGCCTCTTGTGCTTTTTGTCCTACGTCTTCTATTTGCATTATATAAGTATTTTTTGTTTTGAACTTTAAAAGTAAGAAAAATACAGAGTGCTTTATGAGTCTGTTAGTTTTTAAATGGTTAAAGAATAGAGATTTTATGTATATCGATACAAATGTGTCGTATATCTATAATTTTTTATAAGTTCTAGGTTGCTTATGATTTTATAAGTTCTAGCGCTTCTGGAATACTTCTAACAGGAAGTTTACAAGCATTATTTACACAAACATATATAAGTGTTTCATTTTGCAGGTAACGTCCTTCAAAAATCTCTTGTGCGCTTTCTGAAGTGCTAGCTGCAATTAACTTGTTAGGGATGTAGTATGTGTTTAATTCGGTAAGAATTTCTTTAGCATTGGGTCCTACAATAACAATCTCGTAATAGGGACTGGTATAATTAAGATATAAATCTAACCAATTGCTAAAAGCTGTTGGTGACCTGTCTATTTCAGGTTGCATATTATTAAGCATTTTTGCTGCTGTTTGTGTATACGCCTTGTCTAAATAATAATGTGATAGTGTGAAAATGTTTTTTGCCATCATAGAGTTTGATGCAGGAATAACCTTATCTGTATAGGCCACATTACGGCTTATTAAATTGGTGTCTTCATCAGAGGTAAAAAAGAACATTCCGTTTTCTTTATTCTGAAAATGAGTAAAAGTGTAATCAGTTAGTTGTTTTGCCTTTTCTAACCAAAAAGCATCAGCAGTTACTTCAAATAAAGCGATAAACGCATCTATAGTGCTAGCATAATCTTCTAAATATCCGTTTATAGCACTTTTTCCATTTTTATAATTGCGATCAAGGCCTCCATCCTTACGGATCATGTTGTCAACAATAAAAGTGGCATTTTTGAGTGCAATGTCTAGGAATTTCTGATCATTAAACACACGGTATGCATCTACGTATCCTTTTGTCATAAGACCATTCCAACCTGTTAAGATCTTATCATCTAAGCGGGGTCTTTCTTTATTGCTTTCGCGAAAGCGTAATAAGATTTGTTTCCAATGTGTTCTTTTTTCTTTAAGGGATGCAAGTGTAATGTCATGTGTTTTTGCAAAATCTGTATCTGAATCTTTACGAATTAAAACAAAGTGGTCTTTTTTCCATTTACCAAAATCATTGATATTATAATAAGAAGCAAAAAGATCATACTCTTCTTTTAAAAGAGTTCTTAAAGTTGTTTCTGTCCAAACGTAATAAGCACCTTCTTCAAGTTCGCCTTCAGGTGTAAGGCTATCGGCATCCTGAGCACTATAAAATCCTCCCTCATCTGTGGTCATTTCACGAGCTATAAAATCTAATGTTTGGTATACGGTTTCTTTATAAAGTTCTTTTTGGGTGCCTAAGTAAGCATCACTATATAAACTTACAAGTTGTGCATTATCATAGAGCATTTTTTCAAAATGAGGGATGTGCCATTTTTTATCGGTACTATATCTTGCAAATCCTCCTCCTATTTGATCTTGTATTCCTCCAAGTGCAATCTTTTCTAATGTAGTATGTACATAATTAAGAATCGTGCTATCTTGGGTTTGGTGCCCATAACGCAATAAAAATTGGTAGTTATTAGGCATCATAAATTTTGGAGACCTATTAATACCCCCTTCTTCTTTGTCCCAGTATTTGGACCATGTACTAAGTGACGATATAATAAGGTCTTCTTCAAATTTTGGCTTGTTGGGATTTGGAGTAACAATATCTCTGGTCTTTATGCCTGAGGCAAGTTTATCTGCAAACTCAACTAAGGAATTTGGGCTTTCGTTAAATGCTGTAGCAACTTGCTCTAGAGAATTCATCCAATCTTCTTTAGGGAAATAAGTGCCACCCCATATTGGTCTTCCATCTGGTAATGCAATAGCATTAAGTGGCCACCCACCAGCTCTTCCAGTCATAAGTTCAACAGCACTCATATATACATTGTCAACATCTGGGCGTTCTTCACGATCTACTTTAATATTTATAAAATGATCATTCATAAAATTGGCGACAAGAGTGTCTTCAAAACTTTCGTGTTCCATTACGTGGCACCAGTGACAAGATGAGTATCCAATACTCACTAAAATAAGCTTATTCTCTTTTTTAGCAAGTGCCAATGTCTCTTCATTCCATGGTTTCCAATCTACAGGATTATGCGCATGTTGAAGTAAATATGGGCTTGTTTCATTTATAAGATCATTGGTATATGTGTGCATGTCAGATGTATCCTGGTTTTTGCAACTCCAGAGTAATACTATGGTGAGTAACAATAAAAATTGTCTGTATATATTCATAAGAGTAAAAATACAAACAAAAAAAAACCTATCGCTTAGATAGGTTTTTTTTATATGATATGTGTGTGGTCTTACTTTATTTCAAATGTAAGTCTAAGGTTTACACGATATTCAGTAACCTTATCTCCATCTACAACGGCGCTTTGCTCAGCAACATATACAGATTTTATGTTTTTTACTGTTTTTGATGCTTGCGATACTGCATTTTGTGTTGCATCTTCCCAACTAGTTTTAGAACTAGATAGTACTTCTATAACTTTCATTACTGCCATAATTATCTTTTTTTGGTTTAAAAATTTATTGAAACTGTAAGTTACAAATAATCAATAAAAAACATAAAAAATCATTTAGATGCAGCGTATTATGCATTTTATCCTATCCATTAATCGCTTCAACGGCATTTATGCGACCAGGTAGCATTTGTTTGAGCATATTTTCAATTCCGTTTTTAAGGGTAAATGTAGAAGAAGGACATCCGCTACATGCACCTTGAAGAATCACAGATACATTTTTAGTTTTTTCATCATAGTTTTTGAATACAATATTACCTCCATCACTAGCAACAGCAGGTTTTACATATTCTTCTATGATATTTACAATTTCCTTAGAAGTGTCATCAAGATTTTCAAAAGTAGCTTCAGCAATAGTTTCTACTTGCTGAGGTGTCTTGAGTTGTTCTGCGGTAATGATTTCTTTTCCGTCTTGAATAAAATCTCTTATAAACTCGCGAGTTTCAGTAACAACTTCATCCCAATTTGCCATTTCATATTTTTGTACACTTACATAGTTTTCATCCATAAAAACTTCTTTTACAAATGGAAAATGGAATAATGCTTTTGCAAGAGGCGCATGAGCTGTATCATCTATAGTTTTAAACTCAAAAGGAGCAGTAACTAATTTTTTGTTTGCTACAAACTTTAAGGTAGATGGGTTTGGCGTGCTTTCAGCATATACAGTAACAGGTACTTTTTTTGCAGCAATATCCTCAATGATAATCACTCCATTATCATTAAGATAATCTTCTATTTGATTAGATACTTCATTTTGAATATCAATCCATTCAACAATGTTGTACTTTTCTATGGCAACAAAGTTTTGAGCGATATATACTGTTTTGACAAAAGGTAAGTAAAATAGTTGCTGTGCTAATGGCGAATTTGCAGCTTCATCTATATTAGTAAACTCATAACTATTATGGTTTACCAAAAATTGGTTTGCTTGAAATTTTTTTATTGCAGGATTTGATGTTCCTTCAACAGTAATACTATATGTAGACATTACAATAATTTTTATGCAAAGGTAGGTATTATGCCTATTTATTACACTATAGATTATGCTCTTAAATGCAGTTACGTCTAGCTTGAGATGTGAATAATATTGTTAAAAAAGTATCTGTAGATTCAATAAATAGATAAAATTGTCGTTATGCAATGCACAGGCGCCTAATATATGTTGTAATTTCCTATATTTACGGCCCCTTGAAAGCTACTATATTCATGAAAAGAATCCTACGTTTCTTCCCATTGCGAAATGATTTATGTCATATACATATATATGATGTAATTACTTCTGTATATAATTATTGGATGCGTGATTTTGCATATATGGTTTTCAATAGCATAATGCCTGTTAAATCTGAACGCTTTAATACAAAAATTTATATATTTGAACGTTACAGTACCTTATGTACATCTCATATTAATATGAATACTTCATTATTTATGTATAATAGAGCAGTACTTAAGCCTGTGTTACAAAAAAAATAGTCCCATGAATCTAAAAAAATACTATATCATACTGGCATTGTTTTGCTCGCAATTTGTTGTTGCTCAGGAAGGTTTGCCTGTATTCTTAGATTATCTTCAAGATAACCTTTACTTACTTCACCCTTCTATGGCAGGAGCTTCTAAAACGACAAAGCTTAGAGGTACTGCACGTGGTCAATGGGCTGGAGTTGAAGATTCGCCTGCATTACAAACAGTAAGTTTAAATGGGAGAATAGGAGAAAAAGTTGGTGTAGGAGGAATATTATTTAATGATAGAAACGGTTTTTTCTCTCAACAAGGAGTTTATGCTACGTTTTCATATCATTTATTGCTTTCGCGAAATTACGTAGAGCTAAATCAACTTTCATTTGGAATAAGCCTAGGTGTTTTACAAGGAAAACTAGACGAAACCAATTTTGATCTTACAGATTTTGATCCTGTTATTGCAGGTATTGAGCAATCTGACTCCTATATAAATGTTGATTTTGGGATGTCGTATAATTTCTTGGATTTCTTTGCGCATTTTACAGTGAAGAATGTGCTTCCTACAAATAGAGATATTTTTACAGAAGCATTTGAACCTAATAATCAACGTAGATATATCGTATCTATGGGATATGTGATTTCTCCTAATTTTTCAGACTGGAGTTTTGAGCCTTCTGCATTATTTCAAGCAACAGAACGTACAGGAGAAGCAAATATTGATTTAAATGCAAAAGCATATTATAAATTAGACTGGGGTAGATTATGGGGAGGACTTTCTTATAGAAGAAGTCTTGATGGAGCAGAGTTTACTCCTAATGGAGAAACTGTAGATATTCAGAAGACACAATTTGTAAGTCCATTTATTGGAGGTTCTTATGATAGATTCTTGTTTGGGTATACCTATTCTAATCAAACAAACTCTGTTGTATTGACAAATGGAGGATTCCACCAAGTTACACTAGGATACAATCTTGGAGAAAATAAAGATCCTTATGATTGTAACTGTCCAGCAGTAAATTAATAAACTATTATATAAACAAAAAGCCCGTTTGCATATGCAAACGGGCTTTTTGTTTTAAGGTATTTTCTTGAACTTATTCATTTGATGCCATAAGAGCTAAGAACTTGTCAAGATTTGGTAAAATGATGATGCGTGTTCTTCTATTTATAGATCTGTTTTCCTTACTGTCATTAGGTGCTATAGGCATATAGCTACTTCTTCCAGCTGCAATCAATTTTGAAGGATCAACTTGATAGGTGTTTTGTAACTCTCTAATAATAGCTGTAGATCTTTCAACGCTAAGTTCCCAGTTGTCTTTTACATAAGCACCTGGTTTTACAGACTGATTATCTGTATGACCTTCTACCATTACTTCTATTGCAGGTTCAGAATTCACAACATCTGCAATTCTCTTAAGTAAGGCATCTGCTTCTTTATTAACTCTGTAGCTTCCTGACTTAAATAATAATTTGTCAGAAATAGAGATCATAACGACTGTTTCATCAATGTCAATAGAGATATCATCGTTATCTACATTCTCTATTACATCACGATCCAGATTACGTTTCAGATTGTATGAAAGTGCTAAATTCATAGAATCTTCTAAAGTCCTAGCTTTTGAAAGCTCAGCCTGATCAACTTTTGCTAATGTTGCAGTCATTTGTTTTTTAACATCATTTGATATTACAGCCCCATTAGTCGTTTTGTCTAGTTTTTGATCGTTTGATATGGTAAGTTGATCATTGATATCTTTTAAAGAATTGATCTTTGAATTATACTCACTCACACGTGCTTGAATAGCCCCATATTTATTTTCTAATTCTTCTTTTTCTACTTTGGTTTTCGTTAGTGTAACCTTCGTATTGTCATACTCCGACTGTAGTGCAACGTATTTCTTTTTAGAAACACAAGAAGTAAGTGTTAACGTGGCTACTGCAATAATTACAAACGTTTTTTTCATTTTAATTTGGGTTTTAATTGTTTTACTACTTTATAGTAGTAGGTTTCTATTTATATGTTTTATATACGTTTCAAGTAGTGGGTTTGGTTTATATACATTGTATTTAAATAAAAAAAAGTGTATGCAACCTTGCATACACTTTTCATTTAACGGGATGTGTTATAGAACCTATTCCCAGGTATAATTCTTCTTTTTCGCTTGTGTTTTAATTGCTTCTACCATAGCATTACGTAACTGATTGTCATCTTTTTTTGTTTGTTCAGCAACATATGCAATACGTTTGCTATTAAGTTGTGCAATTTCTTTTTGTATTTTTTCTCTTTCTTTTCTTTTTGTTGCGATATATGCTTTTATTTCTGAAGTAGATTTTCCTTTTAATTCATTAGGTAGATCATTATCATCTAACTCTTCATAACTAAAATCTGCTTCTTTTTCTGCATCTACTAAATCCCAACTGCTATTTTTATAAAAATGTGAACTTTTACTAACGGCTCTCTTTACTGCATTTGCTTGTCCGTACTCATTTGCATTAGCATCTTGTTGGATCTGTAAAGCCATTTTGTCCTCTGCTAACCTGCCATAGCCGATATACGTATTATTAAGGGCTTTATTTTTTTCTAAAATTGCTTGATCATATGGAGATGGGACATGCACGGTACGCTTGTCATGATTAATAGCAATATAAGTTCCCTTGGCAGATTCTGCGCCATCTTTCCAGTGTGTTTGTGCTCCCGTATTGTAATTACCGCAAAATATTGTGTTAATAGTTACATCTTTCTCACAAGCATTTAAAGATGCATCTTGGTAGCGTACAGGTCCTTGATCAAAAGGCTCATTGCCTGCAATAAAAATTAGATTTAAATCATTTTTGTCAGCTCCCCAATCTAATTGATCTAATGAGACCTGAATCACCTTACCACAATATTCATTTCCGCCATTGGTTGTAAGCCCAAATAAATTTTTTGAAATCTCATCGAGATCGTTACTGAATGCATTTACTTGTCTAATAAAACCTTCACGTGCATTAAGTCTGTCATTTCCATATTCATATAATGCTATTTGTAGAGACGGTTTACTTTCATGCTTGCATTTTGCATAAGAAAGCTCATTAACCAATTCCCATAATTGTGATTTAGCTTGATCTATAAGCCCATCCATACTATTAGAAGTGTCTAGTAAGAGTGCTACTTTAATAACATTTGTATCAGGCTCTATACTAATTGTGTTATTGTCAAATTGCTCTAAAGCTTTTGATTCTTTTTGATCACTTAATGGAGTTACATAAAAATAGGATGTAGCTAGCATTAGTGATGTGATTAAAATTGTTACAGTCTTCATAGTCGTTTGTATATTTTGATGAATATGATGTAAAACTAAACACATAAAAAGAGGTTAAAAATTCAAAATGAGGGAACAGTTCATTTGAATGAGGGAACACTACTATTATTTTAGTGTGAATGCTATTTTAATGCTTAAATAGCGCTGTATTTTGACATATCTAGATATAGCCATTTTTTGGTGTTGCATTTTTCTAGTATGTTTGATCCTTATGAAGATGGATTTTAAAATATATACTACTATTTCTTTGCTGTTAGTGATGTTCACTTGTGCAAATGCTTTTTCACAAAATAGAAACTCATTTCCTCAAGAAAAAGGGCCATATATAACAGTAAGAGGAAGTGTTATAGATATAGAAACATTAGAGCCTATTCCTAGAGTAAACATAGAAATTACAGGAGGTGATTATACAACAACAGGAGCTGATGGTGAGTTTAGAATAAGAGCTAGAATAGATGATGAACTTGTGATACGAAGCGCAGATTTCGAAACAAGATATTATACGATAAAAGATAATCAACGTATACGTGTAGAAGTACAATCATTATCTAATGAAGAAGATATATTTGAAGAAGAAGAAATTCAGGGCAATTCACAACAGAGTTTTGAAGGCTTTCTTCAAATAGCAAGAGATGAGTACAAAAAAGATGTTTCTAAAGGAATAGATCATATCGCTTCTGCATTAGAAGTTAAAGGAATAAGTGAATCTGAAAGAGCTACTGCCTATGAACTATTGGCAGATATTAATACGTATGGAAAGCAGTATGATTTGGCTATTAGTAATTACAAATCTAGCCTTAAAAGTGTATATGATATTGCAGTAGATATAAAATTAGCAAAAGCTTATTTTAATAATAAAAACTATCAGGAGAGTATTAGCCTATATCAAAGCTTGTTACAAAAAACAATATCCTTTGAACAAAATTTAGAAGTTATCGAAGGGCTGGGTGATTCCTATAAGATGACTAAAGAATATGAAAAAGCGATCGAGCAGTATAAAAAAGCAGAACGCATTACTTCAGATTCCTCTATAGTATCTATTGCAACGCGATTAAACACTAAAATTGCAGAGTGTTATGATGGAATGGGTAATAGTCAAAAAGCTATTAGTTCTTATAATAAAGCACTAGATTTATCAAATCAAGAAAGTTCTGAAAGCGCCGCACGATCTAAAGTGAATACCGCCGATTATTATAATAGAACACAGCAGTTTGATGAAGAAATAAAACTACGTAAAGAAGTGTTGGAAGACATAGATAATGTTGTGACAGATTCTATTTCTAATGATGATGTACTTACTTCTCAAAAGCAAAACTATAAGATTGCAAGTGCTTATGCCAATCAAAGGAAGTTTGAAGAAGCCATTCCATTTTTCGAAAAAAGTATTAATGAAGCAGCAGATAAAAATGATCTCGTTATCGAAAAAGATGCAACAAGACGTCTTTCAGAATTGCATAGAGATCAAGGAAATTTTGATAAAGCGGCAGAGAGTTATGAACGCTATAAATCTCTTGTAGATGAAGAATACCAAAGAAAAGAACAAGAGGTATACAAAGCCGTGCGATTAGGGAAAGATATTGCTGAAAAACAGGCAAGAATCCGGAGTCTTGAAAAAGATAGAGAGTTGAATGAGAAAAAATACCAACTTGCTTTTAAAGAACAAGAGTTAAGAGAGACAAGTGATAGAAATCAACAATTAATAATAGGGTCATTAATTGTTCTGGCTATTTCACTTCTTATTACGGCTTTTGCAATGTATCGTAGCTCAAAAAGACAGAAATATGCAAATAATTTATTAGCACTTAAAGGGCTTCGGTCACAAATGAATCCTCACTTTATATTTAACGCACTTAATTCTGTAAACAGTTTTATAGCTATAAATGATGAGCGTACAGCAAATAAATATCTTTCCGACTTTTCAAGTTTGATGCGAGCAGTACTTGAAAATAGTGAAGAAGATTTTATTCCATTGTCAAGCGAGATAGAGCTTATTAAAAAATATACAATGCTAGAGCATTTTAGGTTTAAAGATAAATTTGATTATACACTTACGGTAGATGAAAATCTAAAAGTAGATGAGTTTAAAATACCACCTATGCTCTTGCAACCCTATGTAGAGAATGCTGTATGGCATGGAATGCGTTATAAAGAAGAAAAAGGATTATTACATATTCATTTTAGTCAAAAAGATAAAGACACCGCTGTGATTACCGTAACAGATGATGGTGTAGGTAGAGAGCGTAGTAAAGCTATGAAAACCGATAATCAGAAAAAACAAAAATCAAAAGGAATGGGTAACATCAAAAAACGTATTGCAATACTAAACGAAATGTATGGCGATCGCGTAGATGTTGCAATAACAGATGTTTTTGAAAACGGAGAAGGAACAAAAGTTACATTAACACTTAAAAAGAACTAACCATGCTAAAGCTTAAAACCATTATCGTAGAGGATGAAGAAATGAGTAGAGAAATACTACGCAATTATCTTCAAAAATATTGCCCAAAGATTGAGCTTGTAGGTGAAGCATCAAATATAGAAGAAGGACTAAGCCTTATCCGTAATCATACATTAGATCTTGTTTTTTTAGATGTAGAAATGCCACATGGAAATGCCTTTGATCTTTTGGAGCAAGTGGGGGATCGTAGCTTTGAAACCGTATTTGTAACAGCTTATAATCAATATGCTATCGAAGCCCTTAATACACACGCCTCTTATTATTTGTTAAAACCCGTGTCTATAGATGAACTTATCAAGGCAGTAGATTATGTTGTTCAAATTAAAGAAAAAGAAAATGCACTAGAAGATAAAGTTCTTACAGCTTATAAATCTGATAAACAAGGTAAAATTACAATTCCGGTTCAAGATGGTTTTGAGGTTTTAGAAGCAGCCTCTATTTTGTACTGCCAAGCAGACGATAATTATACACAAATATTCTTAACAAGTGGCGGTAAAAAACTAGTAAGTAAAACACTTAAATATTTTCAAGATGCCTTGGTTGACTTTGGTTTTGTGCGTGTGCATAAATCGTACTTGATCAATATTAATGAAGTAACAGGATATAGAAAAGGAAAAGGAGGGACGGCTGTATTGAGTACAGGAAAAGAAATAATGGTTTCTGCTTCCCAAAAAGCCAATTTGTTAGCGTATTTTAAGTAAAAGCTAAAAGTCCTTATATGACACCTCAATAGCTGTTTTTTGAGGGATGTGTCCGCTTTCGCGAAAGCGTATAATAATAGCTTCAAGTACATCAATAACATTATTAGAATAGATATGATGTTTAACTGGTTGTAAAGCCTCTGTTTTGATTGTTTTTTCTTGTTCTAAAATTGCTCTTGTTTGTTTAGCAACAGCTTCTCCAGAATCTATAATAGTGACTTGTTTAGGTAATAATTCTTTTAAAATAGGAAGTAAAAATGGATAATGACTACACCCTAAAACTAGATAGTCAATGTTTGCTTCAATCATAGGGGCTAAGTAATTAATAAGCAATTTTTTTGTTTCATCGCTATCAATTTTACCTTGTTCAATAAGAGGTACAAGCCCGGTCCCTATCACTTCTATGGTATCTATCTCTTTGGTGTAACGCTGTGATGTAGTAGAAAATAAACGACTATTTAAGGTTCCTTTTGTAGCTAGAATACCAATACTCTTGTTCTTAGATTGTAACGCAGCAGGTTTGATAGCAGGCTCTATCCCTATAAAAGGTACATTGTAATTTGCTCTTAAATAATCAATCGCATTTGTAGTTGCTGTATTACAAGCTACAACAATAATTTTAGCGCCAAGCTGAAGTAATATTTCTGTGTTTTTTATGCATAATTGTGTGATCTCTTCTTGAGACTTTCCTCCATAAGGTGCGTGTTTACTATCTGCTAAATAAATAGTCGATTCCAATGGTAATAACTGGACAATTTCTTTCCAAATAGAAATGCCACCTATCCCGCTATCAAATACACCGATATATTGATTTTTTTGCATAGGTCTAAAATAAAAAAACTGCCTTCATTTTGAAGGCAGTTTTTTATAAACTTTCGCTTAAAGCGAAATTATAGTACTGTTTTTAGATGCCTAAATCTGCTTTTACATCTGCCATAAGATCATAACCATCTGCCATGATTACACCAGCGGCACCAGGAGTAGAATCTAAAACAAATTGATATCCTTTTGCTCTAGCTACTTTTTGAATCGTTACACGCGCTTTTTCAAGAATAGGCTTTAATAATTCTTGCTCTTGCTGGCGAAGCTTTGTGTATGCATTTTGCTCATACTGATTGATTTGAGCTAATGTTTCTTGTACTTCTTTTTGACGTGCAAGATTTGTTTCGTCTGTTTGCTCGTTTACTTCACGACCATATCTTTCAGATGTTTTCTGAAGTTCAGTTTTCATTTCTTCTAACTGAGCTCGATACGATTTTTGTGCTTTTTCAAGCTCAGCATTGGCAGCTACATAACTTGGCATTGCTTCTACTAATGCCTGTGTGTTAATGTGCGCAATTTTTGAATCTTGAGCTTGCATTACACTAGTCATTCCTATTACTAGAGCTATGGCTACAAATACTTTTTTCATGTGTTTCATTGTAATCTAATTAAGTTAAGTGTTATTATAAAGGGTTGTTAAATACCTCCTTCTCCGTTATCATCTTCTTCTGGAGGTTTTGGAAGATTATTTGCTTTGTTTTTACGAGCGTCTAATATAGAATCTCTTTTTCTTTGACGTTCTGCATTAACAGAATCTTTTACTCTTTTACGAGCTGCTGTTATAGAATCTTTTCTTTTTTGGCGCTCTGCTATTATTCTTTGTTGTCTTTCTTTTTTCTCTTCAGCAGTAAGAGGGGCTCCTTTCCCAGACTTTTCTCTAGCTGCTGCTTTGACTGCTGCTATAGAATCTTTTCGTTGTTGACGTTCAGCAAGTATACGTTGTCTGCGTTCTTCAAAAGCTTTATTACGTGCTTCTTTTTCTTCTTCACGTTGTTTTGCTTTTTCTTCTATTAAGGCTTCTCTTTCGGCTTTTTTATCATCTATTGCTTTCTGACGTGCTTGTGTAGCTTTATCTTGCTCTACTGTTTTTGCTTCGTCTCTATCAAAAGATTTTTCTTCTTTCTTGCTATTTATTTGTTTACGCTTTGCAGATCTAGTAATACTTCTTAATACTTGATCACTCATATCAAGACGATCTGCTACATAAAGTACACCAGCTTCTTTCTTTGTTAAAACAACATCGTATTTTTTGTTTTTTGAGATTTCTTGAACAGCATTAAAAACTTGATCTTGTATAGGTTCTATTAATTGACGTTTTTGAATAGCCAAATCTCCTCCTGGACCAAAACGTTTTTGCTGATATTCAAAAATTTGCTCTTCTTCATAGGTAATCTCTTCTTCACGCTCTTCGATTAGTTCTTTTGTAAGCAATACACGTTCATTTTGTAATTGCTTTTTCATTTCTTCTATCTCACCTATCTTTTTTTCAATTTCACTTTTCCATTTTTTAACTTTTGAATCTAGTTGAGAAGATGCTTCTTGATATTCAGGAACATTTTCAAGTATGTAATCCATATTTATATAGCCCACACGGATACCACGTTGTGCTTGTGCAACTAGGCTCACTAAAAAAAGTGATGCAAAAAAGAAAAAAACTTTTGTTTTCATATTGGTTATAATAGCGTTAGAAATAATCGTGCCAAAAATTAAAACTGCTGTCCAATGATAAAGTGCGTTTCCCACCCATTAGGCTGTATTAGCCCAGGTATGGGATCAAATCCATATCCAAAATCCAGCCCTAATAATCCAAAGGCAGGCATAAATATACGAATTCCTGCACCAGCAGATCTATTCAATTGAAACGGATTATAGTCTCTAAAATTGTCATAAGTTGCTCCTCCTTCAATAAAAGCTAATGTATAAATGGTTGCAGCTTGACTAAATGTTACTGGATATCGTAGTTCCAGACTGAATTTATTGTATATAGTTGCGCCATCATTATTATTTGCTGTAGTGGCTGCTCCTCTGTCTAAAGGAGTTACAGATTGGTTTGGATATCCTCTTAAACGAATGATTTCACGTCCATCAAGAGCAAAACCTCCTAATCCATCTCCTCCTAAGAAAAAACGCTCAAATGGAGGGATTCCTCTGTCATTGTTGTAAGCTCCTAACCAACCAAATTCAACATTAGATTGTAATACAAATTTACCAGGAAGACTTGTATACCACTTTCCGTCAAATTTAATTTTATAAAATTCTAAAAAGTTGAAACGTTCTTGATCTATTTCTGCTAATGCGTCAGAATCTTGATTTTCTACTGCAACTTCTCTATCTGCCGCTAATGCTTCATAATCTACATTATTAAATAATGAATATGGAGGTGTTAACTTCGCTGTAAGGCTCCATTGAGAACCTGATACCGGGAATATAGGGTTGTTTGCAGTGTTGTTTCTACTAAGACCAATTGTATATCCTAAGTTTACTGAAGATCCATTTCCAAAAGTAAATAGACCTGTGTTAAAATTCTTTAGGTTAAAGTTTTGGTAACTAATAGCGTGTGACAATGTAAATCTTGCATCTGGCCAATTTAAACGCTTCGCTAATCCAATAGAACCTCCTGTAATAATATTTCTACTATCTCTATTTACACGATCTCTAGCACTGGTTGCTAAATTGTTAAATTGGAACTGTATGGTGTGAGATAATGATACAGATAATTGTACTGGTTTTTTACCTCCAAACCATGGATCTGTAAGAGAGATACTATACGTTTGGAAGAATTGACTTGCTTGAGCTCTTAATGAAAAGCGCTGCCCATCACCCATAGGTAACGGTTTGTATGCTTCTTTTTTAAAGATATTTTGTATAGAGAAGTTATTGAAGGATAGTCCTAAGGTTCCTACAAAACCACCACCACCAAAACCACCTTGTAGTTCTATCTGACTAGCTCCTTGCTCAACCACATTATATTCTAAATCTACAGTTCCGCCTATTTGATCAAAGTTTTTGAATTCAGGAGTAAGTTGCTGTGGATCAAAAAATCCAAGCTGCCCTAACTGACGAATGGTAGATACTACGGCTTGTTTACTATACTGTTGACCAGGTCTAGTAAGAAGTTCTCTGTAGATTACTTTATCTTTTGTTTTATCATTTCCTTTTACTTCAACTCTATTAAAATAAGCTAGTTTACCTTCAGAAATACGAATCTCAAAATTGATGGTATCATTATCAACGCCAGTTTCTACAGCGTTAATGTTTGAAAATAAATAACCGTTATTTTGATATAAGTTAGCAAGGTCATCAGCATCAGGGTCTCCTTCTTTCTGAATACGCTCTTTTAATAAAACCCCGTTATAAACATCTCCTTTCTTTAAAACTAATTGTCTTAATAATTGAGCATCAGAAAATACAGTATTACCAATAAAATCGATATCACCTATGTAATATTTTTTTCCTTCTTCAACATTAAGTTTAAGTGTGATACCATCATCATCATTCTTGATAATAGTATCAGATACGATACGAGCATCACGGTACCCATTTTCTTTATAGGTATCTATAATAGACTTTTTATCATCCTCATAGTCAGACTCTATGTACTTAGAACGCTTATAAAAACGAAAAGGATTTTTTCTTTTCGTGTTTTTCATAGCGCGTCTCAATCTTTTACTTTTGATTTTTTCACTTCCTTCAAAAATAATTTGATCTACTTTTACACGAGATCCTCTGTCAATATTTACAACCATATTGACTTTGTTTTTTGATACAGTGTCTTCTTTTGGAATTACATTTATAAGTGTTTTAGCATTAAAAAACCCTTTTTTCTTATATGTGTTTTCAATATAGTTTTTTGTAGTGGTGACTAGGTTTTCTGTAACCTTAGCCCCTTTATTTAAGCCATTGTCTTTAATAAAGGTAGTTCCCTTTTTCTCTTTTATTCCCTTGAACTTGATCTCGTTTAACTCTGGTACTTCTTGAATGTCAAGTTGAAGATCTACAACGTCACCTCTTATATCCGTAACATATAGGTTTATGTCTGAAAATAATTCTAATTTCCATAAGTTTTTAATGACATTACTTATTTTTTCTCCTGGGAGATAGATACGTTCTCCTACACGTAAACCTGTAAAGGTGATTACTGTATTTTCGTTATACGTAGAAGTTCCAGTAACTGTAATGTTACCGATCTCGTACTTAACTTCTGGATCTAGGGGTAAATCCCTCTGGGCTTGAGCGATTACAGATGTAAGTAATAGTAGTACAAAAGTAATTTTTTTTAATATCAAGCTTTGATTTATTAAGTTATTGAATTTGTTCACTTGTCTTTCCAAATCTTCGTTCTCTTTTCTGGTAATTGTAAATAGCTTCATGTAAATCCTTTTTCTTAAAATCTGGCCATAATACTTCTGTAAAGTAAAACTCTGCATATGCTATTTGCCATAATAAAAAATTACTAACACGTTGCTCTCCGCTAGTTCTTATAAGTAAATCAACATCTGGCATGTCATGGGTGTAAAGATGCTTATTAATATAAGACTCGTCAATCTCATCGGGTGAAATTATGTTATTTTTAACTTTAAAGCTTATTTCTTTTACGGTTTTAAGAATTTCTTCACGAGCTCCATAGCTTAGAGCTAGTGTAACTCTTAATCTTTTGTTATCTTTAGTTTGATGTATAACTTCTTTTAATTCTTTTTGTGCTTTTTTTGGTAATGAATCAATATTACCAATAGCTTTTAACGAGACGTTATTCTTTTGAAGTGTATTGATTTCTTTCTTTAGAGAAGAAACAAGGAGATTCATTAGCGTGTCTACTTCTTTCTTTGGACGATTCCAATTTTCAGTAGAGAAGGCATAAAGTGTAAGATGTTCTACTCCTATTTCGGCACATCCTTCAACGATCTCTCTAACCGCTTGAGTGCCTCTTTTGTGTCCAGCAGCTCGCAGTAGTCCTTGTTTTTTTGCCCAACGACCATTACCGTCCATGATCACAGCGATATGGCGTGGTAATTTGTCGAGATTAATTTGATCTAAAAAGTCCATCTCATTATTAGAAGGCACAAAAACATGGTTTGCGCCCAAAGGTATAGGTTACGGTAAATCCAGTAAACATATACCAATCATCATTATTTATATTTCCAAAACGTAACGTTCCATTGGCATCATTGTCAGGAGCACTACCATCTAGATTATCTGTTAATGTATATCTTGCCCCTATTTCAAAAGCAAGAATAAACTTTGTTCCAATAACAGCTTTATAACCTAGAACCATTGGAATTGCAAAATCCCAAGCAGTACCAGTCTTCTGAACATTGTTACCATTTAAGGCTAGCTCATCGTGATTAAAATATGTAAACCCCGTATATAAATAGGGCGTAGAAGGATTTCTATCATTAAACATATCAAAATCCCAGAATGTATATTC
The DNA here is from genome assembly GCF_900188275.1 of Dokdonia pacifica. GTDB lineage: Bacteria > Bacteroidota > Bacteroidia > Flavobacteriales > Flavobacteriaceae > Dokdonia > Dokdonia pacifica. The sequence goes on along the minus strand of NZ_FZNY01000001.1, from coordinate 204,105 downwards.
TAGACCTAATGAAACTTCTTTTACACTATTTTTAAAAGAATATCCTCGAAGTTGCCTTCTAGATTCATCACTTTGAGAATCTGCACTTTCTAGTTGTGTAAAAAGCGCAGTAAATCTAAAAGAATGTCGCTTACTACGATTCCATTTAAAAATACCTCCTATAACAGGGGAGTTTGGAGCAATGTAACTTGTTGATCCAACATCTCCTATAAAATTTGACCCTCCAGCAAACAAACCTACTTCATAAGTCTGCGCTTGAGAGTTAAAGCCTAAAAACATGGCGATTATTACAATCGTCAAATACCTCATATAGCTGTAAAAGTTTGCAAATATAACAATAATGTGCGGGTAGATACTATTCTATCAAAATAATGATTTATGAGATGTCGTCTTTTTAAACAAAAGAACGATAAAAATATATCTAAACTACACACAGAGTTAACAATGTTTATTGAAAATTATTGCCTAATTACGCTTATCTTCTCCCCATAATAACTTTTCTCGTAACGTTTTTAAAAAACTTTCCCCTTCTAAATTAATGAGACTTATGGTGAAAGGCGCTTTCTTTAAGGTGATAATCGTTTCATTTTCTAAAGTGGCAATTCTTGAATCTAGTGATATTAAATGTTGTTTTTCTCTTCCAGAAACTTTTAAGGTAATTGTTGTGCTATCAGGAATTACGAGAGGTCTGGCATTTAAATTATGAGGGGCTATGGGTGTAAGAATAAGACTAGATGTGAGAGGAGTAATAACGGGACCACCACAACTCAAAGAATATCCTGTAGATCCAGTAGGGGTAGATACTATTAATCCATCTGCCCAATAATTTGTTAAAGATTCTCCATTTAAATGCGTTGATATAGAGATCATAGACGTCGTATTTTTACGACTTACTACAATTTCATTTAATGCAAAATTAATTCCTTCAAAAACAGTTGTATCTTGACCTGTAGTAACTTGTAATAAGCTACGTTGTGATAATGTGTAATTGCCAGCAAGGATTTTTTCTATAGAAGTAGCTATTTCTTGTTTTTTAATAGTTGCTAGAAAACCTAATCTTCCAGTGTTAATACCTACAATAGGAATATTAAGATCTCTTATATATGTCGCAGTTTTTAGGATTGTACCATCTCCTCCTATACTAAAAAACAAATCATAGCTTGTATCTAGTTCTTCAAAAGTGCTAAAATGTCTGTAATTTTTGTCAATTGCATCATGTTCATGAATTAGATCAAGAAAATTTTTTTCAATAATCACTTCAATCTTTTTTTTATCTAAAATATCCAGAAGTTCTTGTACGTAACGAGCTGCTTCTTGATGATAAAATTGGCCGTAAATACCTATTTTCATGAATTATATATTAAGATATTTTTCTAAGTACTGAGAGCGTTCTCTAAGATCTTTTATAAATGTATCTTCTTGATGACTAGATACAACATTGTAGCTATACCTCCTAAATGCCGCAAGTATGTCATTAAAGTTGGCGCGTCCAATTTTTATAGAGATTTGAACAACATCATTTTCTATTTTAGATATAAATCCGCCCCATATTTTACCATCATTAGACTCTACGATTTGGCTTATTTCACTAAATGAATAATCTTGCATGCCTTTTTCTATAATAACAACACTTCCTGGTTCACTTATAAATGGGGTGTTGTTGAAAAAATTCATTACATCAGCTAGTTCATAATAACCTATATAGGTATTATTCTCATCTAGTACTGGCATAATGTTAGAGCTATTTTGAGCAAATGTTTCAAGAATATCCAACCAGTTGGTTTCATACCTCACAAAAAAGTGCTCATAGGCATGTGTATAGTCAGAGATAATACAATTTGCATCATAGCAATGAGTGTCATTTTCAGCAAGGCAACCTACATATGTAGAATCTCTCTGTATGGGAACATGAGAGAGAGTGGTTTGGCTAAAAATGGTCTGTACTTCCCCTATTAACTCTTTTTCAGAAACAGGTTTGATGTCGTTAATTATAAAATCTGTAATACTCATAGTGCAAAATAATGAAAAATAACTCGGCTAGCGTTAGGGTCTTTGTATTTTTGTACTCAAAATTTATACCATATTTATAATGACAAAACTAAGTGTAAACGTAAATAAGATAGCAACACTTCGTAATGCTCGTGGTGGTGACGTGCCTAATGTTGTAAATGTTTCTGTTGATCTTGAGAAATTTGGAGCACAAGGAATTACAATACATCCAAGACCAGATGAGAGACATATACGATATCAGGACGCTAGAGATTTAAAAAAAATAGTGACTACAGAATTTAATATAGAAGGTAATCCGGTTCAAAAATTTATTGATCTTGTCTTGGAAGTTAATCCTACTCAAGTAACATTAGTGCCAGACGCTGTTGATGCTATCACTAGTGATGCTGGATGGGATACTATAAAGCATAAATCATTTCTACAAGAGGTAATTAAGGAGTTTAAAAATCAAGGAATACGCACATCCATATTTGTTGATCCAGTACAAGAAATGATAGAAGGAGCAAAATCAACAGGTACAGACCGTATTGAATTGTATACAGAAAGCTATGCAAAACTGTATGCTACAGATAAGGAAGCTGCTATACGTCCTTATATAGATAGTGCATTGATTGCCAACGAACTCGAGCTAGGAATAAATGCGGGTCATGATCTCTCTTTGGAGAATATCGAATATTTTAAGAACAGTATTCCAAATTTATTAGAAGTGTCTATAGGGCATGCATTAGTTTCTGAAGCTCTATACTATGGATTTGAAACAGTAATTGCTGAATATCTTAAAAAACTAAGCTAATGATATTACATTCTAATATAATAGGTGAAGGAAAACCACTTATCATTTTGCATGGTTTTCTTGGAATGGGAGATAATTGGAAAACACTTGCGAGACAATTTGGAGAGCAAGGATATGAAGTACATTTAGTTGATCAACGCAATCATGGGCGCAGTTTTCATAGTGATGATTTTAGTTATGAACTTATGGCAAATGATCTTAAAAATTACTGTACAGAGAAAAATTTGTCGTCTGTAGATGTTATTGGACATTCTATGGGAGGAAAGACAGCTATGCTTTTTGCAGTAAAGTATCCTGAGCTTGTCTCAAAATTAATTGTAGCAGATATAGCACCAAAGTTCTATCCACAACACCATCAAACAATATTAGAAGGATTAGAGGCGCTATCCATTAATCAGGAAGCATTAAAAGGGAGAAAGGAGGCAGATGTATTTTTATCAAAATATATTAAAGAAATAGGCGTACGTCAATTTTTATTAAAAAACCTTTATTGGGTAGAAAAAGGGATTTTAGGTCTTAGAGTAAATCTCCCTGTTTTAATATATAATATTGAACGTATTGGAGAAGCATTGCCGGCTGATTCATATTTTGAAAAACCTACGCTATTTTTAAGAGGCGGTGCTTCAAATTATATTCAAAAAGAAGATGAGGATACTATTTTTTCCGCTTTCGCGAAAGCAAAATTAGAAACAATCCCAAATGTAGGACATTGGTTACATGCAGAGAATCCAAAGCAATTTTATAGCGAAGTCATGGCGTTTTTGTAAGATTTCTCTTAAAATTTTACTATGTATGCATAATAAAGTGTGTTAATAAATTGTAAAAACTTAAAAATATCCTATTTTTGCTTGCTTTCTTTTAAGAAAACAATAATAAATCTTAACCTAAATTAAATTATGAGAAAAGTAGTAAGTGTATTCGTACTTATGCTAGTTTGTGCTGTTACTTATGCTGGTGGATACCGTGTAAGTCTTCAGGGAAACAGAGCGTTGGCTATGGGTCATACAGGAGTTGCGGTAGTAAATAATGCAGAGCTAGCGTTTTTTAACCCAGCGGGGTTAGTTCATCTAGAAAATAAAATCAATCTTTCTGCGGGAGGATTTGGAGTATTTGCAGAGGTGGCATATCAAAATGCACAATTTGGAAATTCTGTATCAACAGAAGATAATGTTGGAACGCCAGTATATCTTTATGGAAGTTATAAAGTAAGTGAAAACTTTGCTTTAGGACTTGCTGTTTATACTCCTTATGGAAGTACTGTAGAGTACCCAACTGATTGGGCAGGGTCACACCTTGTTAATAATATAGAGTTACAAGCAATCTATGTACAACCATTATTCTCTTGGGAAGTTGTAAAGGATAGATTCAGTATAGGTGGGGGGCCCATCTTAGCAATAGGAGGAGTAGAGTTTAATCGTAACTTATCTAGAAACCTAACAGATTTAGACGGAAACAGATCTAATGTAACATTAGATGCTAGTGGTATTCTAGAATTTGGATGGTCTGTAGGAGCATTATTAAACTTAGATAATGAAGATAAGTGGAAACTAGGATTTAACTATCGTTCATTAATTGATGTTGAGGTTGAAGCTGGAGATGGTGAAGCAACATTTGCAAATGTGCCTAACTCACCACTTGCTCCAATTCCAAATGGAACATTTGATTTTACAGCATCATTACCATTACCAGCAGAATGGACTGTAGGTCTATCATATAAGCCAAATGAAAAATGGTTATTTGCTTTTGATTATAACTATGCAGAGTGGAGTGCTTATGAATCACTTGATATCGATTTCTTAAATGCAGATGGATCTGTAGCGTTACAATCTCTTAATCCACGTAATTATAAAAATGCAAGTACATACCGTTTTGGAGCACAATACTCTCCATCTAGTAAATTAGATCTTAGATTAGGATATTACTTTGATGAATCTCCAGTACAATCTGGCTTTTTTGCACCAGAAACACCTCGTAACGATTCTCACGGATTTACAACAGGTTTTACCTATAATATAAATGACAAATTTGCTATTGATGCTTCTTTCTTATATCTACGTTTTGAAGAGATAGATGCTTCTTATGATTTCTTTACAGAAACTAACGGACAAACGGCTCCTTTTAGAGGGACGTACAAGTCAAGCGTATTTTCACCAGGTATAGGGATAAGTTATAAACTTTAAATAAAAAAGAGAGATGAAAAAATATATAAAATATATAGCAGTTTTTGCAATAGGATTTGGGTTTGTGGCTTGTGAGCCAGAGTTCGATACCCCTATCGATGAAGATGGATTTTATACAAGTGGAGAAGCAGATTTCTCTAATTATGTATCTGTAGGAAATTCTCTTACTGCAGGTTTTGCAGATGGTACATTATATATTACAGGACAAGAAGATTCTTATCCTAATATCATGGCAGAGCAATTTGCACTTGCAGGAGGTGGTACTTTTACACAACCACTTATGAATGATAATGTAGGTGGATTACTTTTAGGAGGAAACCCTATCCCTGGATTTAACCCTCGTTTTGTACTAGCTACAGACGAAAATGGAAACCCAGCACCAGCAATTATAGGACAAACACCTACTACAGAAGTTTCTAATATTCTTTCTGGACCATTCAATAATGTAGGAGTGCCAGGAGCAAGAAGTTTTGATTTATTATTTCCAGGATATGGTAATATTGGAGGATTAACTACGACTCCTATCAGTGCAAATCCTTACTTTGTAAGATTTGCTTCTTCTCCAGATGCAACAGTAATTGGAGATGCAGTGGCTCAGAATCCTTCTTTCTTTTCTTTATGGATTGGAAATAATGATATTTTAGGATATGCTACTTCAGGAGGAGCAGGTGTAGATCAAACAGGTAACTTTGATCCATCTACTTATGGAGGAAATGATATTACAGATCCAACTGTATTTGCAGGAGCTTACTCTCAAATGGTAGATGCATTAGCAGCTAGTGGTGCAGATGGAGTACTTGTTAATATTCCTGACGTAACTTCTATTCCATTTTTTACAACAGTTCCAGCACAATCTATTCCTTTAGATGCGCCAACTGCGGCATTTTTAAATGATAATTTCGGATTATATAATACGGTAGTACTTCCTACATTAGTTAGTTTTAATATTATTACTGCAGAAGAAGCAGCTTCACGTACTATTAATTTTGTAGAAGGAGTGAACTTCCCAATTATGACAGATGATGACCTTACAGATGTAAGCGCAATTCTTCAAGCTCCTCCTGTAAGTCTTGATGCTGCAACAGCAAATTTATTAGGACAATTACGTCAGGTGAATGAAAATGATATTATTCCTCTTACTGCATCTGGAGTTTTAGGAACAATAATCAATAATGATCCTACATTAATTAATGGAGTTTCTGTACCACTTGCAGATCAGTTTGTACTAACATCAGCAGAGCAAGCTAGAGTTACAGTAGCACAAAACTCGTATAATACAACAATCCAAGCATTGGCTAATGCTAACGGACTTGCTTTTGCAGATGCGCGTTCAGCTTTACAGCAAGTAGCTAATGGAGGTGTAACATTTAATGGAGGTACACTAACATCTACATTTGTAACAGGAGGAGGTTTCTCTCTTGATGGAGTGCATCCAACACCTAGAGGATATGCATTTACTGCAAATGTACTTTTAGAAGCAATTAATGCAAGATATGGTTCTAATATTCCTAGAGTGGATATTGGTAACTTTGCAACAATAACTATAAGTAATGACTAAATGACAGTCTATTATCTATAAAACATTAAAAGATGCGCTTAATTAGCGCATCTTTTTTTTTGGTATTCTATTTGCTTTATTAAAAGCAATATGAAATCTATTTTTAAAATTATACTTACAACGATTGCTGTGCTTATTATAGCAAGAATACTTCCTGGGGTATATGTAGAAGGCTTTATGACTTCTCTATGGGTAGCCATAGCTTTGTCATTGTTAAGATTAATAGTAAGACCAATTCTAATAATTCTTACACTACCTATTACTATTATCACCTTTGGACTTTTCTTACTGGTCATAAATGCAGTATTGATTTTATGGGTAGATTATTTTATTGGAGGTTTTGTAGTGAATGGCATCTGGACAGCAATATTATTTAGTGTTTTACTAAGTATATTTCAAAGCATTTTATTTCAAATGCTTAAAGAAGATGTGAAACTACAGGATAGAAGAAATTAAAACATTGTTGAGGTGTAAAAAAATACGTATTTTTGCGCCCTTAAATTAAGAGAAGAATGAATATTACAAAGGAGCAAATCGATGAGCTTAATGCAATTATTAAGGTAGACATCGCTAAAGATGATTATCAAGATAAAGTGCAGTCTATTTTAAAGGATTACCGTAAAACGGCAAATATCCCAGGTTTTAGAAAAGGACACGTGCCTATGGGACTTGTTCAAAAGCAATACGGAATGGCAGTTCGTGTAGATGAAGTGAATAAATTGCTTCAAGATGCACTAGGTAAATTTCTTTCTGAAGAAAAAATAGATGTACTTGGGAATCCACTTCCTAAAAATCAGGAAGATTTTGATTGGGATTTAGATGATTATAGTTTTGAATTTGAATTAGGAATGGCTCCTAAATTTGATATAGATCTTAAACCTAAGAAAGCAATTGTAGGATATGAGATTTATGCAGATGATAAAATGATCGAAAATCAACTTACTACAATTCAAAAGCAATATGGTAAGTTAATCTCTCAAACTGAAGTTGCAAAAGATAGCGAAGTTACGGGTGCTTTTGTAAATGAAGAATTAGAGCTTGATAATACTGCTACTTTTGAAATTGCTCAACTAAAAGGAAAGAAAAATACAGATGCTTTTCTTGGGGCAAAAGTAGGTGATGTGATCACTGTGAAAACAAAAAGTCTTTTCAGTGAAGCACATAGCTATCAAAATGCACTAAAGAAAACTGAAGAAGAAGCAAAAGAACTAAATGCAGAAGTTACTTTTACAATTTCAGAAGTTAATTCAAGAGAGCTTGCAGAATTTGATCAAGACTTATTTGATAAGCTATATGGGAAAGATGCTGTAAAAACAGTAACTGAGCTTAAAGAAAAAATGAAGGAAGATGCAGCTAAGCAATTCCAGCAGCAAAGCGATCAGCAGTTAATGAATGATGTGACTGAGCACCTTATAGCAGAAACAAAGTTTGATTTACCAGCAGATTTTCTTCAAAAATGGATCCAATCTACAGGAGAAAACCCAATGACTATAGAAGAAGCTATAGAAGAATATAACCGTTCTGAAAAAGGACTACGTTATCAACTTATAGAAGGAAAACTTATTCAAGAAAATAACTTGCAAGTAACCTTTGAAGAGCTTAAAACATATGCTAAGGATATGATCAAAATGCAAATGATGCAATATGGTCAAATGAACCCTGAAGACAAAGAGTTAGAAGACATTGCAGCACGTATTCTAGGGAATCAAGAAGAAGTAAAAAGACTTTCTGAACAGCTAATGAATCAAAAAATGTTAACTTTCTTTAAGGAAAATGTAAACCTTAAGACTAAGAAGGTAACTTTTGATGAATTTGTAAAGGAAGTATACAATTAGAATACTTGTCTATAAATAAGTATCTTTAAGGCGTTTTACTTTTAGGAGTAAAACGTTTTTTTGTAATATAAAAATCGTATTAATAATATATGGACTACGGAAAAGAGTTTAAAAATTTTGCAATTAAAGATCAAGGAATCAGTTCTACATACTATGAAAAGATCGTAAGTAGTATGATGCCAGTGGGTCTTACTCCAAATATCATAGAAGAACGTCAAATGAATATTGCCATATTTGATGTATTTTCTCGCTTAATGATGGATAGAATTATCTTTTTAGGAACGGGAATAAATGATCAAGTGGCAAATATTGTTCAAGCACAGTTATTGTTTTTAGAAAGTACAGATGCAGTAAAAGATATCCAGATATATATTAACTCTCCAGGAGGAAGTGTATATGCAGGATTAGGTATTTACGATACTATGCAGTTTATAAAGCCTGATGTTGCAACAATATGTACTGGTATGGCAGCTTCTATGGGAGCTGTATTGTTATGTGCAGGAGAAAAAGGAAAGCGTAGTGGGCTACCACATTCTAGAGTAATGATTCATCAGCCTATGGGCGGTGCTCAGGGTCAGGCTACTGATATCGAAATTACGGCTAGAGAAATCTTAATCTTGAAAGAAGAGCTTTATAAAATTATAGCTAAGCACTCTGGACAAGAATATGATAAAGTATATGCGGATAGTGACCGTGATTACTGGATGAAAGCAGATAAAGCGCTGGAATACGGTATGATAGATGAGATATTAAAAAGAGATTAATTCTGAGAGGTATACGCTTTCGCGAAAGCGTATAATTTATTAATAATAGTTAGTTTACATGGCAAAAGAAGATTTAGAATGTTCGTTTTGTGGAAGGAAAAAACCAGAAACAAACCTATTAGTTGCTGGATTAGATGCACATATTTGTGATCGCTGTATTGAACAAGCACATGGTATTGTGGTTGAAGAATCAAAAGATGTTGATACCAACGAACTCGACAGTGATCTTATGCTCAAAAAGCCACAAGAGATTAAAACGTTTCTAGACGAGTATGTAATAGGGCAAGAGTATACTAAAAAAGTAATGGCGGTTGCAGTGTACAATCATTATAAACGTTTATTACAACCTAAAGATGATGATGATATTGAAATACAGAAAAGTAATATCGTTATGGTTGGACAAACGGGTACAGGAAAGACCCTTATTGCTAAGACAGTGGCAAAAATGCTTAATGTACCTCTAGCTATTGTAGATGCAACGGTACTTACTGAAGCTGGATATGTAGGAGAAGATGTTGAAAGTATACTAACACGCTTATTACAAGCTGCAGATTATAACCTTGAAAAAGCACAACGTGGTATTGTATTTATAGATGAGATAGATAAAATAGCTCGTAAGAGTGATAATCCTTCTATTACAAGAGATGTAAGCGGAGAAGGAGTACAACAAGCATTATTAAAGCTTCTGGAAGGTACTATCGTAAATGTACCGCCTAAAGGAGGTCGTAAACATCCTGATCAGAAATTTATAGAAGTAAATACCGAGCATATTTTATTTATAGCCGGAGGAGCTTTTGATGGTATAGAAAGACATATTACAAAACGTCTTAATATGCAAGCTATGGGCTTTAGCGCTAGTAAGAATGAAGATGCTATAGATATGGATAATATGCTTAAATATATTATCCCGAAAGATTTAAAAGATTTTGGTCTTATTCCAGAAATTATAGGTCGTTTACCAGTGTTAACACATATGAATCCTTTAGATAAGGGAACATTAAGAGCTATTCTTACAGAGCCTAAAAACGCTATTGTAAAACAGTATAAAAAACTGTTTATAATGGATAATATAGAGTTTAGTATTACTGACGATGCGTTAGATTACTTAGTAGAAAAGGCAATAGAATATAAGCTTGGAGCTCGTGGTTTACGATCATTATGTGAAGCAATCTTAACAGATGCTATGTTTGAGATGCCTAGCTCTTCAGAAAAGGAACTTATCGTCACTAAAGAGTATGCAGAAGGAAAACTTAATAAGTCAACACTTAAGAAACTAAAAGCAGTCTCTTAATACTTTACGATACTATTAAAATTAAAAAGACCGTTACCACATTGAGTAACGGTCTTTTTTAGTTTGAAGTTAATCGTATATATTTTTAATCTCTTACAATAATAAACTCTACACGACGATTCATTTCGTGTTGAGCATCACTACAAGTTGTACAATCTATCAATGGTTGAGATTCTCCATATCCTTCTGATGTAAGGCGGTCTTGTGAAATCCCTTTGCTCAAGATGTAATTCATCGCAGAAGCAGCCCTCTTTTTAGAGAGTTTTAAATTATATGTATCGCTACCTTGAATATCAGTATGCGCTTTGATATCAATTTTAATATCAGGATTTTGTGTTAAGGTTGTAACTACTGTATTAAGTGTTATTGTAGATATATCTTTAATTTGATCGCTATTGAAGTCAAATAAAATATTATCTATTTTTATAAATGTCTTTTCTTCAGTTTCTACAATTTCAGCTGCTTTTGCATCTAATGTAATATCTGTTTCGAATGTAGCAACTAAGTTTGTATTCGTATCAAAAGAAGTCGAATTACGTTCAAATCCTTCTTTGTAAGCTAGAATTGTATAATCCAAAAATGCATCTACAGGAAAACTATATTCTCCATCGTTATTAGAGTTAACCGTAGCCACTTCTTCACCGTTAGCATCTAACAATACAATAGTAGCATCAGCTAATGGAATTTGGGTTTCTGTATCACGTACAATACCAGCAACATTTTGCTCTACAACATACTCGCGTATTTTATAAATGTCATACCCGCCTTTGCCACCTTCTCTGTCTGATGTAAAATATCCTACAGTTTTTGTAGCTGGGATATATGCGATTTCATCTTTATTAGAATTAATGGTGTTTCCAAGGTTACGAGTAGCTACATAACTTAAAGCAGCATTTCGTGATCTGAAAATATCAAAGCCACCCATGCTATTGTGTCCATTAGAAGAAAAATAAAGATATTTATTGTCTAAAGAAGTGTGAGGGAATTTTTCATCTAAAACGGTATTTACAGATCCTTCTATACGTTCTACAGGACCGTAAGTTCCATCACTTTTTACTTTAACTTTAAAAATATCATACCCTCCAATGGCTTCTGGCATATTAGAAGAAAAATAAAGAGTCTCTCCATCTTTACTTAAATGAGGGTTTTCTATAGAGTATGATGTATTGTTAAACGGAAGTGCTGTAATATTAATCCATTCTCCTTCAACCTTAGGATTCATAATAGCTGTATAAAGTTGAAATGTTTTAGAATCTTCTTTTATGCTTTTAGAAAAGTAAATTCGATCACCTTCTTTTGAAAAAGAAATAGTTCCTAAGTTTTCTCCTTTATTAAGTATGTGAGAGAATAATAATGGACGACGAAGGTCCCACTCATATGTAATATCAGAACAATATAGCTTTGTGTATGGTTCTTTGGTATTAGGGTCTATCTTTGCTAATGCTCCAATCTTTCTGGCAGAAAAAGAAATAAATTTCTCTTTAAAAAAACCAACTCCGTAGTCTGAATACTTAGAGTTAATACCCGTAGTAAAAGTTTCAAATTTAAAACCATTATTCCCAATATCTGGGTCAGAATTTATAATGGCAATTTCTTGTTCTAAAGACGCAACATCTTGACCAGAATCTAATGACTCTTGTGCTTGTATTTGAATTGCAAGTAGAAGTGCAAATATTGTATTAACTAATAACTTCATTATAATCTAATTTTAATGATGACTTGGGGTCTTTATGTTGCTAAAGTAAAAGGGGAACTATTGATTAAAAAACTTTTCGTCAATTTTTAGATGAGATGACTGTTATAATCGTTAAAATACAAGGATTGTTCTTGTTAACCCGTAATAAAATTGAGGATTTTTAGTAATAATTAAATATTACTTGTAAAAAATGTAAATGTCGAAAGAAAAATAATGATGAGGAATTATTGGTATAAGTGACTGTTATCTGTTGAGCGTTAATAATTCATCTAGAAAATCTCTTTTATTGGATAGTCTAGGTATTTTATGTTGCCCTCCTAATTTATTATTTTCTTTAAGCCAGTCATAAAATAAATGTTGCCTTGCACTATGGATTACGGGAGCATTAAGTGTCGTATTATTAAAACGTTTAGCGTCATAATCACTATTTACAGCACGAAGCGCATTGTCTAGTTTATTATTAAAGTCTTCAATGTTTTTTGGTGGGCTTTTAAATTCTATAACCCATTCATGTGCCCCTTTTTCTTTTCCTTTCATAAAGATAGGAGCTGCTGTATAATCTTTAATTTCACTATGCGTTTCTTTAGCAGCAATTCCTAAAGCAACATCAGCGTTTTCAATAATAAGTTCTTCTCCAAATACATTAATGTGGTGTTTTGTGCGACCACTTACACGAATGCGATATGGATTTATAGAAGTAAATCGAACAGTATCTCCTATTTTATAACGCCACAACCCAGCATTTGTAGTAATGACAACAGCATAATTTTTATCTACTTCAACATCAGCTAAGGGAATGATTTTTTGAGAAGGAGTACCGTACGTATCCATAGGTATAAATTCATAAAAAATACCGTAATCTAGCATTAGTAAAAGATCTTTACTGTCATTTTGATCTTGAATCGCAAAAAATCCCTCAGAAGCATTATAGATCTCATAATACTTAAAAGAACTCTTAGGGAGTAATTGCTTGTATTGATCAATATAGGGTTCGAAACTTACACCTCCATGAAAATACACTTCTAAATTAGGCCATACGTCAAATAGACTTTCTTTGCCAGTAGTTTCAAGTACATTATTAAGTAGTACTAGCATCCAGGAAGGTACACCAGCTAAACTAGTAACATTGGTTTGTATGGTTTCATTTACGATAGCTTGCATTTTTATCTCCCAATCGCTCATTAAAGAGATGTCACTACTTGGAGTGCTACTTAATTCTGCCCAAAAAGGCATATTATCTATTAGAATAGCAGATAAATCTCCATACACAGTGCCATTATTTTCATAAAGCTCTTTACTCCCGCCTAATCGTAATCCTTTACCAGAAAATAATTGAGAATTTTCATTGTTATTAAGATACATACATAGTAAATCTTTACTAGCGGCATAATGGCAATCTTCAAGAGATTCTGAACTTACAGGGATATATTTGCTTCTTGCATTTGTAGTTCCACTGCTTTGAGCAAACCATTTAATAGGAGTAGGCCATAAGATATTACTCTCTCCTTTTCGGCTACGTTCTATAAAAGGTTGCACATCTTCATATGAGCATATAGGAAGACGTTGAGCAAATTGTTCGTAATCTTTTATTTCATGAAATCCATATTTTTTACCGACTTCAGTATCCTTAGCTTTCTCAATGAGTTGATGTAGCAATTCATGTTGTACTTCATTAGGGTATTTTAAAAAAAGTTCCATTTGATGAATTCGTTTTTTTAAAAACCAAGAAGCAATAGAATGTACTAGTGGTATAGGCATAAAGTTGGTATATTTACACGATCTATAGTTGAAATCTTAAAAGCTAATTTAGCTTTTTTTCCTAAATTCTTTGACGTTAAAACACGATAAATAGTATGCAATACCAAGGAGTACTCAAAAAAATGCAAACTGAAAATACAAACCCGGTAAATTATTATTTAATTATGGGGAATGATTTTTTGCATATGAATCAACTTATAGACAAAGAAGTGCATATCGAGTTTATAGGATATCAGTGCCTTGCTTGCGGAGAAAATAAAAAGATATACAGACAAGGATATTGTTACGACGATTTTTATAAGGTGCCACAAGCAGCAGATTGGATCATGAAGCCTGAGTTATCTAAAGCACATTTAGATATTGAAGATAGAGATTTAGCCTATGAGAAAAAAGTTCAATTGCAACCACATATCGTATATCTTGCAAATTCTAGTAATGTAAAAGTTGGGGTAACTAGGAAAACACAAGTTCCAACCCGGTGGATTGATCAAGGAGCTCATGAAGCGCTAGAAATTGTAGAGGTGCCTAATCGTTATCTCGCGGGAATTACAGAAATAGCACTTAAAGAACATGTTTCAGATAAAACTAACTGGCGTAAAATGCTTAAGAATGACATCGAAGATGTGAATCTAATAGCGCATCGTGAGGCTTTAAAAGAATATATTCCAGAAGAGGCAAAATCTTATTTCATTGCTGATAATGACGAAACACACATTCACTTTCCAGTATCAAAATATCCTGAAAAATTAAAAACATTAAACTTAGATAAAACGCCTGCATATGACGGTGTTTTAAAAGGAGTAAAAGGACAGTATCTTATTTTTGAAGACGATACTGTATTTAATGTGCGTAGTTGGGAAGGATATGTAGTACGTATCTCTCTTCTGTAATTTTAGAGAAGCTTTTTACCGAATAATAATTATTTAAAGAGTGTATAACACATTTCTTTTGCAAGTGTGATAGGCCATTCTTTTTTATGAAGATTACTTTGCGCTACAGCACCTTCTAAGAGTAAATATATTTTTTGAGCTAATACTTTATAACCTTCTTCAGGATTATCAACTATAATATTTTCTGAGAGGAGCATTTCAATATAATTAATGAGACCATTTTTTTGAGATTGAACCTCATTTTTAATAAGAGTATTGGACATTGGAACTTCTGAGAATACCTTAATAGACCAACAGCCATTAAAATCTTTCATTTGATAAAAAAGTTCTAAATAATGGAAAATAGCCATCACTCTTTCCTTTCCTTTTGGAGCTTGAGCTACATAAGCCATTACTTGCTTTGAAAACTCTTCATTACGATGTCGTAAATGCGCAATACATATTTCTTCTTTTGTATTAAAATGATCAAAAAGGGTAGCTTCAGAAATTCCAGAAGAGGTTGCTATTTCGCTTATCTCAGTATTGTTATATCCGTTCCGATAAAAAAGATCAGATGCATTATTAATAATGGCTTGACGGATGGAATTCGTTTCCATGATCATAACTTAGGGGTTGTATAGGGATTCTTAAGATAAAGAATTTTTAGCACACCACTTTTAATTTGAAATAAAAATATCACATTATAAGCAAGTTAGTAACTTCTAAAAAGTGTATCTGTATTGAAAATCAGTTTTTTACCAATAGGTCAAAAACTATTCAACTTTTTTAAGAAAAACCTATTAAATGTTTAAAATAGCAATAGTTTTGCTGTTTGTATAAGCGATAAGCTTATGAGAACGATCCCAATCATTCTGTTAAGAGAACTAGAATTTGTATTTGGTTTCTTCTTTTGGATACGGGTTCCTAATTTTCCATAACCGTATAAAGTAGTCACTTTCCCTAGAAACACACCTGCAAAAAATAAAATTAATCCTAATGAAGAGCTTTCTAGTCCTAGATTAAAAGAGCTGCGTAATAAAGAGAACACTAAAACCCAATATATTAATACCGGAGGATTGATAACACTTAGTGCAAATCCAGTCAGATATTTTGAACTATATTTTCTTGAATCTCTTTTTTCAATCTGTTTTGTCTTAATAAAATAGATTCCTGCAATACCTAATACACCAGCGATCAGAAATTGTAACCAAATATGCATGGCGAAAAATTCTTGAACAACCATTCCTGAGGAAAAAGCAGTAAATGCGAGAAGTACTTCACCAACACCTGAGCCGTAACTTATTTTTAAAGACTGATATATATTCTCCTTTACCGTTGTTTTAATTACGGCAAGGTTTGATGCTCCAGGAGGCACTGCGCCTATAATGGTAGCAAAAAAACCGATAAGAAAAATAGATAAAATCATAAATGCTTAGTAGTACGCTTTCGCGAAAGCTTACAAAAAAAGAATCCCTAAGGAAGTATTGAAAAGCATTTATGAAAATTGGATATAATCTGCTTAACAGCAAGGATTAAAGAAAAGCAAGTTTTATGGCCTGAATAATAGATATAACAATAAGAATAACACCTATTAAACGATTTATAAAACACTTAAAGTTGCTTTTTTTGTTTTGAATTAAGTGTCCTAATCTGCCATAACCATATAGTGTAAGTACTTTTCCTAAAAAAACACCACTAAAAAATAACATGAGTACAGGAATTGCTGCCATGCTATCAAAGTTGTAATTTTTATGGAGCATAGAAAAAATAACAACCCAGTATATAAGTACTGGAGGGTTAATAATACTAAGTAAAAAACCAGTGGCATATTTTGAAGAAAAAGAAGAAGGGTCTTTTACTTTTTTTGGTTTTGTCTGAACTAAATAAATCCCAACTCCTAGCAATACTACAATCAATACTATTTGTATCCAAGTATGCATGACAAAGTATTCCTTAATCACAAAACCGAAGCTTAAAGCAAGAAATGCAAGAATAACTTCCCCTATGCCTGCACCATAACTTATTTTTAAACCTTGTTTTATGTCTTCATTTATAGTGGTTTTTATTACGACAAGATTAGAAGCGCCAGGTGGGAGTGCTCCTAGTATTGTGGCAATAATACTAATAAAGAAAAGTAATGGTGTCATAGCTTGTTAGTGGTTTCATGATATAAAAGCTTACAATGTACGATTTTGATAGTGTAGAGTATGTTGATTTTACTTCTGGACTCGTACTTTAAAGCGTATCTTTGCATCTTAAATTAATACCATGAGTACCATTGTAGCTATAGTAGGCCGTCCTAATGTGGGGAAGTCTACATTTTTTAATCGATTAATCCAACGTCGTGAGGCGATTGTAGATGCCGTGAGCGGTGTGACTAGAGATAGGCATTATGGAAAAACAGACTGGAATGGTCGTGAGTTTACAGTGATAGATACTGGTGGATATGTTATAGGAAGTGATGATGTTTTTGAAGCCGAAATTGATAAGCAAGTTGAGCTTGCTATTGATGAAGCTGATGCTATTATATTTATGGTAGATGTAGAAAATGGAATTACAGGTATGGATGAAGAAGTAGCGAGTTTGCTTCGTAAAGTAAAAAAGCCTGTTTTCCTTACAGTCAATAAAGTAGATAATAATAAGCGTGCCGAAGATGCTGTAGAGTTTTACAATCTAGGACTAGGAGATTTCTATACTATTGCAGCTACCAATGGTAGCGGAACAGGAGATTTACTAGATGCTGTTGTAGAGGCACTTCCAGAAAAAGAAGAAGTGCAAGAAGATGAGCTTCCTCGTTTTGCAGTTGTAGGAAGACCTAATGCTGGAAAGTCAAGTTTCATAAACGCACTTATAGGTGAAGAACGTTATATTGTTACTGATATAGCAGGAACTACTAGAGATTCGATAGATACAAAGTACAATCGTTTTGGTTTTGAGTTTAACCTAGTGGATACCGCTGGGATACGTCGTAAATCAAAAGTAAAAGAAGATTTAGAATTTTACTCTGTAATGCGTAGTGTAAGAGCTATAGAGCATGCAGATGTGTGCTTGGTTGTTGTAGATGCTACTAGAGGCTTTGATGGGCAAGTCCAAAACATTTTTTGGTTAGCAGAACGTAATCGAAAAGGAATTGTCATCTTAGTAAATAAATGGGATTTGATAGAGAAAGATACCAAGACAATGAAGGCTTTTGAAAAACAAATCCGTCAAGAGATCGAACCTTTTACTGATGTACCTATTGTATTTATTTCTGTGCTTAATAAACAACGTATTTTTAAAGCAATAGAAACCGCTGTCCAGGTGTATCAAAACAAAACACGTCGTTTAAAGACGAGTGAACTAAACGATTTCTTTTTACCACTTATAGAAGCTTTCCCGCCACCAGCTCATAAGGGTAAGTATATTAAGATTAAATATTGTATGCAATTGCCTACTCCGCAACCACAGTTTGCATTGTTTTGTAACCTACCACAATACCTTAAAGAACCTTACCGTAGGTTTTTGGAAAATAAATTGAGAGAAGCTTACGATTTTTCAGGAGTTCCTATCTCGATTTATTTTAGAAAGAAATAACCATGGTAACTAAAGGGAGGATACTTATGGTGATAGCTATTTTGATAGCTGTTTTTATAACTATAGGGATCTATTCTGAGAGAGAAGTCCTAAGTACTTTTGGAACAATAAATCAGAAATTAGAAGAGACAAATACCCGATCGGTTGCAAATAAAGATAGTCTCATACATCAGATTCAAAATAATAGTTTTAAGGTCAAAGCTATGTTTTTGAGAGATCTTGTTCAAGAGTTTCATGGAGATCTAGAAGACCATAAAGAAAAGTTGTTAAATGGTGATATTGGGGAAGACTATTCCAAAGCAAATAAGGAAACTATACTTTTTGTAAAAGATGATTCTATTACTCAAGATGGTGCATCTTTTATAACTTCTATGAAGCAAATGAGGCTAGATTTTGTTACTAATGCACCAGAAGATTCTCTTCTTTTAAATAAGATCAATGAATTCTTCCCACTAGAACTTGCTAATTCTCAAGAGAAAAGAGAGTCTTGGTTACGCTATCATTTTGAAGGCTTCCCAGTAATCGCTTCGGTGACAAAACTTACGAGTATTCAAAACGATGCTCAAGTTATTGAAAGTCAAATTTTGACTCATTTCTTAAGTCAGAAAATTCCGAATACTCAATAAACTAGAAACTTCACAGTTATGTTAATTGTTTGCTAAACTATGTTAAGGCTATATGTCGTTTGATAAATGTTTCAGTAATTAGATCATCATCAATCAATCAATTAACCATTCGCTTATATGACACAATTACGTGCCGTCACTGTTCTCTTCCTTCTTTTTTCTAGTGTATTCCTACAAGCTCAAAATTTTGAAGTTACTGGAATTCTAAAAGATAAAACCACAAAACAACCCTTAGAAGCAGCTACTGTTTTTATGGAAACAGTTAAGGATACTACCCTAATTACATATACCATAACAAATGCAAAAGGGATGTTTTCTTTAGAAGGAAAAACAAATCAAAAAGAAGTCTCTGTCAATATTTCATTTGTTGGTTATGAGAATTATAGAAAAACAATTGATTTGACAAATCCTAAGGTAGATTTAGGAGAAATTCTTTTAGATTTTAATGTGGCTACTTTAGATGAAGTTGTTGTAAAAAGTAGAGCTCCAATTACAGTAAAAAAAGATACTTTAGAATTTAATGTAAAATCTTTTAAGACCAAGAAAGATGCAAATATTGAAGATCTTCTTAAGGAACTTCCTGGGGTAGAGGTGGATGAAGATGGGAAGATTACTGTAAATGGAAAAGAGGTAAATAAGATTTTAGTAAATGGGAAACCTTTTTTCGGAGATGATCCTACCATAGCCACTCGTAATCTTACAAAAGAAATTGTAGAAAAAATTCAGGTAACAGATACAAAGACAGATGATGAGGCTTTTGCAGGAGAAGAAGGCGATAAAGAGAATAAGACGATTAATCTAACCATTGCCGAAGAAAACAATAAAGGGGTATTTGGACGAATTGCAGGAGGTGTCGGAACCGATGAACGATTTGAGTTTGCAGGGATCGTCAATGTATTTGATAATGATAGACGTATCAGTGTTTTAGGAGGTGGAAATAACTTAAATTCTGCGGGCTTTAGCTTTGGTGAAATTCGCAAGTTTTTTGGAGGAGGAAGATCACTTTTTGTAAATAGTAATGGTTCCTTTGGTGTTGATGGTCGTTCTTTTGGAGGAGGTCAAGGTATTGTAAATAGCCGTAGTGCAGGAGCAAATTATGCAGATGTAATCGGAGAGAAAGTAGACATCTCTGCCGATTATTTTTATTCTGGAGCCAATTCTTTTGATGAGGTGCGTACAGAGCGGGAGAATATCCTTCCAGATAGACGTTTCTTCACTAATAGTACGACTCGATCTGATGGAAATGTAGATAACCATAGTGCCAATATGACGTTTAATATAAAAGTAGATTCTACTTTTTTAATCAATATTAGACCTGCTTTTAGATTGAATCGAAATGAAAATCGATTTGCTTCTGATGAAGCCTCTTTTGATGAAGATGGAACACAAATTAACGAGTCTAATGCTAATAATCGTACACTAAATACAGGAGGGAATTTTGAAAACAATCTAAGTCTTACCAAACGTTTTGGAAGTAAAGGGTCTTTCTTGAAATTTAGATTACAAAATGAAATTAACAGGCAAGACTCTGAAGATTTTATACAATCGCAAACCAATATTTTTGGAGATGATCCCTCTACGATTGATAGGAATCAATTTACCGACGGAGAAGCAGGCGTAAATGGATATAATCTTGGAGTTACCTATAGACAACCTATAATTGCAAAAAAGCTATTTTTAGATTTTGAGTTAGGATATAGAAATGATAATAGAACCCGAAAACGAAGTACATTTGATTTTAATGAAAGCACGCAGCAATTTGATAGCTTTAACCTAGATTTAAGTACAGATTTTGAAGGACGTAATATCCGTACAACACCAGAGTTGAGTGTGCGATATAATACAGATAAATTTAATATTAGTTTTGGCGCCGGATATGTATTTAGAACCTTAGAAAATGAAGATTTTTTAAGACCTGAATTTAATATTAGTCAAGATTTTGAAGCTGTAGAGCTCTCTTCATATTTGAACTATACCTTCTCTCCAAAAATGTCTTCTTATTTTGGTTATAATTTAACTAATAGACCTCCAGAAGTAACACAATTAAACCCTTTTGTAGATGTTTCAGATCCTTTAAATATCATACAAGGGAACCCTGACTTAGCACCATCAAATAATCATAGTTTTTATGCAGGATTTAATAATTATGATTTCCAAAAAGGAGGAGGGTATTATGTGAATTTTAATGGAAATTTCGTGAATGATGCGATCATCACAAAAACCGTCGTAGATGAAAACCTTGTAGGCTCTACTACATATGAAAATGTAAATGGAAATTATCAAATATACGGCGGAGGAGGCTATAATAAATCATCAAAAATAGATTCTATTCGTACTATAAAATATGGAGCAGGGTTCAATGTAAATGCAAATCGAAATATTAATTTTAATAATGATGTACAATATGCAAGTAGGACTACTTCTATTGGCCCTAGAGTAAATGCATCATTTACGTGGAAAGATTTATTTGAGATTAGACCTCGCTATAATTTGAGTTTTTCAAACACCGTATTCGGAATAGATGCTTTTGAAGATCAAGATTTTTTAAGCCATAATTTAAATTTAAGTACAGCACTATTTGTACCTAAACATGTAGAATGGCGTAACGAAATACAATACACGTATAACCCTAATGTAGCTCCAGGTTTTCAGAGTAGTGCTTGGTTTTGGAATAGTACCGTTGCCTATAGTTTCTTAAAAGACAAAGCAACGGTCACACTTAAAGTATATGATGTGTTGAATCAAAATACAAATGCACGCCGTACGGCTAATGCCAACTTCATACAAGATGTCCAAAGTACGGTATTAGAGCAATATTTCTTACTGAGTTTTAGTTGGAAGTTTAACACACTAGGTAGTAAAGGAGAAAGCGGTGATGGTGGTGTGTTTTTCTTTTAAATTGTGTCCTTGATTTATCGTGTTTATTTTAATCGTAAAATAGAACTAGAAATGTACTTTGTTTAGTTACATTGCATGGTAACTACTAAATCAAAAATATGTCTACAGAAAACGCCTTTACTATTATAAATCAAACTGGAGAAAATATTCTTGTTGCGTTTATATCACGTATGACTCAATTAGAAACCTATGCATGGAAAGTAGTAGGTCCCTCCCAAGATCACCCACATATAGAACCCTTTCCAAAACAAATGGAATTGGTGACTAACTACTACCCAGAAGGAGTGTCTAGTGAAGGTCCATATGGAGGGAAACAAACAGATTCCGTATGGTGGGATACTATTAAAAAAACACCAACAGCGTACAAAGCAGATTGGAATGAAGCTGCCAATAAAGTAGATGTGAAACTTGAAGGAGAAAACCATAACGGAGCAGATATAAGCATAGAAAATAATAGTGGGTCTATGATATATGTTCACCCTAAGTTTGGATCCAATGAATATATTCCTCCAATAACACTTATTGCTTTTTCTACTGCAAACTATCAATTTGAATGGCCTATGTCTGTAGCAGTTGTTGATGGCTATAGTCAATACTGTCCTCCTAATGGAGAATTATATGAAGTGAAAAATAAGTTAAGTGATCTGTCCGAAATGCTTCCTGGGCAAACCGTAGTTATTACAGGCAATCTATCTGAAGGATATCAATTGGAAGTTTCTTAAATCTGCATACATGCACTTAATTTTTACTGATATAATAAGATCATGGAAAAGTTAAATGAAGAAGATATTAGTAAGTTAAAAAACGCAATTAAACTTCAGAAAAATGATTCTGATGAAGAAGCATTATCCATTCTATGGGATTTATATAAAAGAAATTCAGAAAACGGAAAAGTGATAGGGCTTTTAGGACTGATTTTAGCTAAAACAGGACAGCGCGCAAAAGCTATTCCTTATTTAGAGAAGGCAATAACCATAAGTCCTCGTAATGAATTAGTAAGCATGTCTCTTTATATTAGTTATGCTGAGATAGAAAAACATGATATTACTTTTAATGTGATTTTTGAATATCTCAAATTATATCCTGCAGATTTATATCTAATCACTTTAGAAGAATTATTGGAAGGGTTATTAGAGGGATATGGGACTACATATAAGGATAAGATTATTTTTTATGCTATAAAAAATGAAGTCCCGATACCGGTTGAATTACAATAAGTAAAATTATAAATAAGATTTCGTAAACTTCGCAAGGAGTTCTATCTTCGATCGTCTAATCGGTTTTTAAAATAGAAACTATTTATGAGGGCTTTAGTCATTTCTGGTGGAGGTAGTAAAGGTGCTTTTGGAGGCGGTGTTGCACAATATCTTATGGAAGAGTTAGGCCATAGCTATGACTTGTTTATAGGAACATCTACAGGAAGTTTATTAATATCTCACCTAGCCCTAGGAAAGATCGAAAAAATCAAAGAAGCCTATACCTCCGTAAATCAATCTGCGATTTTTAGTAATTGTCCTTTTGTGACTAAAAAAGACAAGTGGGGACAAGAGCAAATAAATATTAATCATTGGAGTGTAGTACGTAACTTTTTAAGAGGCGCTAAAACTTTTGGCGAAAGCCAAAATTTAAGAGAACTCATAGGAAGACTTCTTACAGAAGAAGAATTTGAAGAGCTTAAGCAAAGCCATAAAGATATTGTTGTTACAGTCTCTAATCTATCGTTACACGAGACAGAATATAAATCTATTAAAGAGGTGACGTATGAAGATTTTTGTGACTGGATTTGGATTTCGTGTAACTATATCCCTTTCATGAGCTTAGTGAAAAAAGACGGCTGCGAGTATGCCGATGGAGGTTTTGGAAGTATGGTACCTATTAAAGAAGCGGTAGATCGTGGTGCTACCGAAATAGATGTTATTATTCTAGAAACAGAAGTAACTTATTACAATAGTCTGCCCTCTAAAAATGTATTTTCATTACTCACCAATTTGCATTCTTTTATGATAGACCGTATTGAAAAGCAAAATATTACTATCGGGAAATTTGCAGCAAATAATAAGGATGCCATCATTAATCTCTATTATACCCCTATTGTGTTAACCACAAACTCACTAGTCTTTAATAAAGAGAAAATGGCAGATTGGTGGAAACGTGGCTTTAAATATGCGGCTAGTAAAAATAGAGAGCTTAATGAAATTCGGGATTAATACTGGGTACGCTTTAACGCTTCGCTCTCCCTTCGGTCGTGAATCTCGCTAGATCGATTTCGCGAAAGCATATATAACGCACAGAAAACAGCGTGTTTTCCTAATATACTAACACACTCTTTTCTAAAAACTAATTTCCTATACTATCCTTTTTTGTTTTCTTTTTCTTTTTGCCAAATAAACCATCCAGAAGTCCGCCTGCTGCATTTTCTATAATCTCATCTACCTTTGGTTTGGGTGTGTCTTGAGAACTCGTAGAAGTACTGTCTTTGGGAGTATCTTTTCCACCACCTAAAATATCTCCAAGAATATCTGTAATCTGACTCGTACCTTCTTCTATCAATCTGTTTTTTTGAATCTCTATAATCTGATTGGTCAAGTCTCCAATAGCCGATTTTAAATTAAGTTGTACAGAAGGCTTGGTAAAATTTCCCGAAAGGGTAATAGGCACATGAGCAGACAAGTTTTCTTTTTCTTTATCAGTAAGTTTTGCGAGCAATTTACTTACATCGCCCCCTAAGTATTTTGCAGGAATATCAAGTTTTAAATTATATCCAATAGCATTGTCAAAGCTATGACCACCACTTACGCCTATGTCAATATCGTCTGCTTTGATAGTAAAAGGATTTACAACTACTTTTCCATCTTTAAAGGTTAATGCCGCTTTTAGACTATCTAAGTCAATACTGTCCAGATTTATAAAATCTAATTGATCGTCAAGAGCTGTAAGTAATGGACTATTTGCGGGTTGTACATCGGCGGTTAGGATTTCTGCAAATGCGTTTCCATCTATAGAGCTCAGGATAGGTGCAAAATTTTCATCCAGTTGTCCTTTTAAATTGATCTTAGTATTAAGAGAACCTTGTAATGCTTTTGCTATAGGAGCTAGTTGTTTTAAGAGTTTTATATTTTGAAATGATTGATCAATATTTATTTTACTTAAATCAAGCTCCATATCAAAAATGGGAACCCCTGTTTTTGTAGAGACATTTCCAGAAATACCAGCAGTACCTCCAAATAAGGAAGAGTTTACATTATTTAAAAGCGCTTTTTCATCATTTATAGCAACGGTTCCTTTTACATTAGATAGCTCTAAATCATCATAAATAACTTTTTTGGCATTAAAGTTTAAAGATGCATCTAAGAAATCTGGAATTTGAATAGCAACTTCCTCCGTTGTGGCTGTTGTATCTGTAGTGCTTTTATCAGAAGGAGTACTATTATCGGTAGTTTCTGTAATCGAAAAATCATTGAGATTAAATACGTCAGAAGTTACATTAAATCGCCCTTTTAGATCTTCTTTAGACATCACAAAAGGGATGAGGTTTTCTATAGTTCCGTTGGCTTTAATATCTGTATCTCCACTTTGTCCTTCAAAACTAGTGAGTTGTATTGTTCCTGGCTGAAAGGTGAGCGCTGCTTGATTTATAGTAACTGGCTTAGGAAGCTCTTCTCCTTCATATCTAAAATCTGAGAGTTGTGCTTGACCGCTACTTTTAATGCGTTGATATTGCTGTTTATCTACAGCATCCATATCAAAAGCAGTCGTCATATCTGCAATTACTTTTCCTTCTAACGGAGCTCCTAAATCTAGCGGATATACTTTCCCAATATTAGCAAGATCCAGTGTTCCTTTAATAGCGAGATTTACCAAGATATTTGTCGTAAGATTACGCAGTTTCCCATTGGCTGAAAACAGATCGTCATCTATTTTAAAATTAAGTGTATTAATGCTTATATAGGTGTCATTTACAAAGCCTGAATCATTTTTGATTTTTGCATCAATATTGATATTATTCATTTGCTTTGGTAAATTCGGATACTTAAATGAAGCATTGTTAGATACAATCGCAATATCTAGTTTAGGAATGGTGGCTTCTGTAGCTTTTCCTTCTATTTTTCCGCTTACGCGAAAATCACCTCCTGTTTCAACACCATCCAAACTGGTTGCATATGCCTTTGGAATGATGGCTAAAAAGTTTTTGAAATCTGATGAAGGTGTTTCAAATGAAATATCCATTGCCGTTCCTTCATCTTCTAGCTGTACATATCCATCAAATTGTAAAGGAAGATCATGGACTACTGCGTTATTTTCTAGAAAGGTATATTTCTGATTTTCTAAGTCAAGCTCTATAGCTGCTGTTAAATCAACATTAGCATTATCTAGATAGTTCACATTGTCAAGTTCAAAGGAAGCAAGTGCTGTTGTTTGAGTTTTAAGCGTACTTTGATTGACGCTAAAATCACCATTGCCTTCATGATTTACTTCAGATAATCGCAAGTAGGTTTTACTACTTTCATCTAGGTAATTAATAGTAGCATTGTTAAGTTCGTAATGCTGAAGATCAAATGTAAATGGTTTTGAGGGAGTGTCTTCTTTCGCGACAGCGGAATCAGAAGAAGTGTCTTTAGCAATATTATAATTTGCATTACCCAGCGTATCTACTTTGATATTTATAATTGCATCATCCAGACGTAAAGCATCTACTTTAATAGGATTATCTCCGGTGTCTTTAAAAAGTTGTTTTACGCCCATAGCAATACGAAGCTCTTTGCCTGCAGCGAGCGTATCCCCTTCAAAAGGAGCATTGTTAACCACACTAAAGTTCGTAAGTGTTACCGTAGCATCTGGAAAGTTTTTGATCAAACTAATATCTAACGATTCCCAAGCAACCTGTGCATTGACATTTTGATTGATCGTATTTTTAAGTAAATCCTCTAGTTTTCCCTTAAAGAGAAATGGAGAAACTATAAGCAGGATTAATAGCACCAAAAAGATGGAACCTATAATTTTTAAAATACGTTTCATATCATTGTTTTACTATTATACGTCGAGTTGGAGCTCTTCGCCTTCGGAGAGGTTGAATTTTTTTCTAAATAGATATACGCCTAGATATAATAAAGGGGTATCTAAGGCGGCAATGACTACTTTAAAAAGCACCCCTGAAAGGAGTAGCTTTCCGAAAATGTCCCAAGGCAAAATGCCAAAAGAACATAACAATAATAATACCGAAAGTGTATCTACAAATTGAGAAATAAATGTTGAGAAATTATTACGTAACCATAGGTGCTTTCCTTTCGTTAGTTTTTTCCAGAAATGATAAATATATATATCTACATATTGTGCTAGTAAATAAGCCGTCATACTTGCCAATACAGCCAGTGCAGTTGCACCAAATACTTTTGTGAATAGGGCGTCATTTACAGGAGATGTTGCTATTGCAGGAACGGCATCTGCTACATACACGATAAGCAAAGAAAAGATAGAAGCAAAAATCCCTGTAGTAACCATTTGATTTGCCTTTTTTCTTCCATAAATTTCACTTACAAGATCTGTAATCAAAAAAGTAATAGGGTATGGAAGAATCCCTACAGAAACTTCAAAATTGAACCACCCGAAAGGATTCCAACTAAAGAATTTTTGAAAAATAAGATTAGAAACAACGAGAGCGCAGATAAAAAGAGCACCAAGTGTAAAATAGATTCTATATGCAAGCTGTAAGTCTTTTAATGAGCGTTTTGGCATAGACTGATTCATATTTCTTAATAACTTCAATTCCAAAATTAAAGTATTATGAGAATCTTTTACTTAATTTGTTCATAAATGTTAATGTACTAGCCATCTTGCATACCATCTATTTATCATTAGGAAGTAATCAAGGGAATACCTATGAAAACCTTACAAAAGCAATACAATTGTTATTTGCTCAAGTAGGTCATATAGGTAAAATATCTCCTGTCTATCTGAGTCCAGCATTAGGTTTTGAAGGACCAGACTTTCATAATTGTGTGGTGCGTATGCACACCAGTCTTACGTCGTCTAAACTTTTAAAGAATATACTTGCTATAGAAACGGCTATGGGACGTATTCGAGAAGAAGGAGCTGGTTATCAATCCCGCCCTATAGACATTGATATTTTATTGTATGATGATACTACCGTGAGTACTAGTACACTTCAAATACCACACCTACGTATGTGTGATCGTAGGTTTGTATTACAGCCACTTGTAGATATTGCAGGAAGTGAGCAGCATCCTGTTTCTAAAGAATCCTTTTCTGATTTGTTAGAACAATGTTCAGATGAAAGTGAAGTGATTAAGCAACCTAAATGGCTTAAAAACCCTAAAGATGCTATGCTTTTAGGGGACTATAATTATATAGTAGTAGAAGGAAATATAGGTGCAGGTAAAACAAGTCTTGTAGAAATGATCTCAGAAGAGTTTAATGCAAAACCTATTCTTGAGCGTTTTAAAGACAATCCCTTTTTACCTAAATTCTATAAAGAACCAGATCGGTACGCATTTCCTCTAGAAATGTCTTTTTTGGCAGATAGATACCAACAACTATTAGATGATATAGGACAGTATGATCTTTTTAAAGATTTCATGATAGCCGATTATGATCGTTATAAGTCACTTATATTCTCACAAGTAACTCTACAAGAAGAAGAGTATGTATTGTATAAACGCTTACATGAAATGATGTATCGTGACATGCCACAACCAGACTTGTATGTGTATTTGTATCAAAATACAGAACGTCTTTTGAAAAATATCAAGAAGCGTGGTCGTAGTTATGAAAAAGAGATCGATGCAGGATATCTTGAAAAAATAAATCAAGGATATCTTGATTTTATTAAAACACAACATCAACTCAATGTCAAAATTATAGATATTTCTGATCTTGATTTTGTGAAAAATCGGCAGGATTACTTGGAAGTAGTCAACCAGTTTTATGTATAAATTTCTGTAGCTTCACTAGGTTGTACAATATTGCATTAAGATTCCAGTTATATTTGATATGTAAAAATAGATGTTATAATACGTCTATAACACTATTACAACTAATACAACTAAAGTCGCACTAGATTTTAGTGACAAACCATCCCAATCAATATGATTAAAGAGACTCTTTAATCTCACTAAAACGTGTCACAGAATACCTGTTTATTCCATCCAAACAAGTATAAGTGACTTATAAAAACTATTGTATATGAAAAAGTATATGATATTGGGGACATTACTGTTTTCTTTTTTCTCAGTTTCTGCTCAAAACGTAAGTATTGATGGGCGTTTACAACCCTTACTTAATGAGTTTTTTGAACTCTGTAAAACCTATGATATTGAGTATTATGATAAGTTATTTCAATTAGAAAGTATAGATGTTGTAAATACACTTACGGTATCTGAAAAAGGATCTACATTGGGAATGTTGCGTAGAGACGCAGCGGGTAAAGTTGTTGCTATAGATATTAATTGGATGGCACAATTAGACCCTGAAATTTTAAAAGTGGTTGCTTTTCATGAGTTTGCTCATTATTTTTTAGAATACTCAAAACATGTTTGTGATGACTGCGGTCGGATTATGTCTGTTGTAAACTCAAGTTATTTTGAGATTGTAAGAGATTGGGATAATCGTATTAAAACATTATTTGAAAGCTCTCCAGCCTATCTAAGTAAACAACCAATACCTAAAGTAGGATCTTCTCAATTGTAGATTTTTTAAAAATAGATTTGGACTTTATAATGTGATAAAACCTTTTACATCATTTAGTATCTTTACTAAAATCACAAAATGATGTTTAGTTCTATAACCCGCTTTAAACGCTTACTGGTTTTTGTAGCGCTAGCTGTAATGCTAACGATTACTTTTGAGACAGCGCAACAACTCTATTATATAAATAGATATGAGATTGCATTTGGAGTTACTTTTTTTGAGCTTTTAAAAGAACAGTCCTATCAATGGATATTGTGGATGGTGCTGGGCTTTTCCCTTTTTAGTTATATAAAGCATACGAAGAGTGAAACAAATTCGAGAGCTTATTATGTCAAGCTTATATTGAGTATACTAGGACTTGTGGTACTGAATATATTGATCATTAGTATACTTCAAATGACATTTAATGGCGTGTCGTTTTCGGGTTCTTTATTCTTTAATGAGTATATCGTTTTTTACATATTTCAAAAAGCACCTATGTATACATTAGGATACATTGCTATTTCAGGAATTTTGCATTTGTATTTTTCTAATGAAAAATTACAAATTAAAGTACAGCAATTATCTGATGTTAAAGTAGCAAATGAGCTCCTTTATGAAAAACTGAGTGCTTATACAGATGACAAAGCACAGGTGCTTACCATAAAGATTGGAAATAAGAAAAGAGTAGTTCCAGTAGCTCAAATATCTTGGATAGAATCTGATGATTATTGTGTAAAAGTCCATACAGAAGATGGAGACTCTCTTAGTATGCGTACCTCTTTAAAAGCGCTTGAAGGAAAATTAGGGGCCAACTTTTTAAGAGTACATAGAAAGGCGATTGTCAATATGGATTTTGTAAAAGAGTTTACACTTGCAAATCCTCCTAAAATTATACTTCACACTCAAGATGAAATTCAAGTTTCTAAAAGCCAACTCAAAGGAGTTCGTGATTTTTTAGGAACCTTAGAAATTTCTTAACATCGTTTACTGCAAATATGACGGTGTTCTCTGCAAGATCTACATAGAACATACTGTTTTTTAGTTCATTTGTGTAACCAATACAACGAACTATGAAATATATACTATTCCTTATATCTATAACTATATCTACACAATTCTTTGCACAGGAATATGCTAATGATGTATCTGAAGCCTACCCATTTGGACGCCCTCATCCAGATGCTCCTAAAGAACTACTAGATTATGAATTCTTAATTGGAGAATGCGCTTGTGAGTCTACTACAAGAAACCCAGATCAAAGTTGGGCAGATCCGGAAGAAATAATTTGGCGCTATAAATATATCATGAATGGTACGGCTGTACAAGATGAAACCTTGAAGCCAGATGGGAGTCATTCAGGAAGTATTAGGCAATATATAGCAGATAGCAGTAGTTGGTATGTGCATTACTATTCTAATAAGGCTCCTACTACAAGACTTTCTACTTGGAAAGGTGGAAAACGAGGGGATAGTATTGTTTTGTATAATAAGCAAAAAGCACCTAATGGCACCGATGGATATTTTCGTATTACATTTAGTGAGATTACCAAAGATGGATTTCATTGGCTAGGCGAGTGGGTAAATACAACAGAAACATTTTCATACCCTACTTGGAAGATTCGTTGCCGTAAAGTAAGAACTAATTAAAGTTAAGCATGATGATATGTATGGGTGTTATGATAGTTGGTGCAATCGCTATTGTAATACCCATTTTTAATGTTGTATTAATAACGATATATGCACAGTTATTAAGTACTTCTATTTATCCTTTATAGGCACTCTCAAACTCTTGTAGCAGCTCATCGATGTCTATTTCATTGTATTTTCTTGAAAAATGTACAGGAATAGCATCTTTAACATTACATGCTTTCATAATTCTTCCAGATTCAGAAGAATAACTATGATAATTGGCAATAGCCCCTTCTTTATCGGCTACTTTATAAAAGCTTTCTATAAAAACTTGATCTGCATTTGTAAATGTGTCTAAGATATTTTTATGATTTGCTGTAGATGCAGCATGATCCATAATAATGCCTAATCTCTTTCCTTTTTTCACATTAATTAGATGAAATAAATCAGAAGCCTTATAGGTAGTGTTGTCAATGATTATTTCATAAGTAAGGTCATTTGTTTCAAAGGCTGTTTTTAAATCTTTCACCCATTTTCCACCCTTAAAATCACTATTTTGAAGATCTATTTTAGTAGTGTCTCTCCCTTTAAATAGATACGCAATGGTATCAGTTTTATGATCTAAAATGGTATAGTTTACCTCAAATAAATCATTGTCAAATACATTCGGGCCATGTATATTTTCTAAAGGAGTAATTTCCCAGAATGGAGGAGTTAATTCAGCTCTTTTGATGATTCCATTAGGTTGAATTTCTCTTACTTCATAGATGATTGCATCTTCTGTGATGAGATTCCAACAATAACTTTGTATTCTGCTTTGTACCTGTTTTGTGATATCGGTTGGTCCACAAATAATAACCCGTTGTTTTCCTCCTATTTGATGACGTAATATAGTATCAAAATTCACAAAATGATCTATATGTGTATGACTAATAAAAATAGCCTTTGTATTCTGACATTCTTTTACTGTAAGTGATTTTGCTTCACCACATTCACAGATATAATTATAGGAGTGATTTTCAACACGGATTAAGATGCATATATCTTCGTCTTTTTGACTTTTAACTTCTGGAATAAACATACCTGACTTTTATGAATACAATTATTTAGAAGTGCAATGATAACTAATTTTAACAAGTAGAAGGTTGTATACGCTTTCGCGAAAGCGTACTCAGTAACATT
The DNA here is from genome assembly GCF_900188275.1 of Dokdonia pacifica. Classification (GTDB taxonomy): domain Bacteria; phylum Bacteroidota; class Bacteroidia; order Flavobacteriales; family Flavobacteriaceae; genus Dokdonia; species Dokdonia pacifica. The sequence continues at coordinate 171,758 of NZ_FZNY01000001.1, read as the reverse complement.
TCAATTAATTTTAAAAATAGAAAGGCATAGATACTGCACTATGCCTTTTAAGATTCAAGGAGTGATTTAATACCTTTTATTCATCTCCTAACGAAGGATGCCAGAGATCTTCCGAAGTTCCTGTAAGTGGAATAAACTGTATAGGTGGATATGACATGGTAACATCATTTACAGTCTCTCCTTTCAGAAAGCGTAGAATAGTTTCTTGAGCTTCGGGATGATATACTATTTGTTCATGTCCTGCATTTTGCACGATAATATGTTGGCTATTTGAATATCCCCATCGCACTTGCTCTGCTTGATAAGGAGGCGTATTAAAATCTAATGTTCCGCTTAAAAATAGCGTACGAATATCTGTTGCTAAAGGAGTTCTGAAATCTTCCCCTAAATCTGGTATTGGCCAGTTTTTTACATTAGAAGGATTGATTACATTCTTAAAAAGGCTCTTTTTGTTTTCTGCCTCAATACGAGCTAGTCTACTTGGAGATGCTCCAGAAGCGGCATCCATGGTAATAGCCATTCCGTGTATGCCATATACCCGTTGATGTCTTTTTTGAACAAACCATTGTAATAAAGAATAATCCCCTTGATCTATACTATATAAAAGTCTAGGCAGTACAGGAATATCGCTAGCATCACCAATATCTATGCGTAATATGACATTCAACCCATATGAGCCTACGCGTACTTTTAAAGGTGCTCCTGTAAGTGCTGAGGTTATTTCTAATTCGACTGGTTTTTCTTTGATTTTACGGATGACTTTCTCATACAATGCCACAAGGTCTGGCACTTGTTTATTTATGGTAGGATCATTATTAGAAAGTAAAGCGATTTTATGTAGTTGCATATCCATTGCTAATGGTAATTTAAAAGTATCATTAAACCCTTCTACGCCTATGAGTACAGCATTTTCTACAGAATCAGGGTAGTATTTCATATACGTTTGTCCTAAATGTGTACCATAGCTAAAGCCAAATAATGAGATTTTAGTATATCCTAATGCCTGTCTAAGTGCATCTAGGTCGTTTGCATTTTCAATAGTCGTGTATCCTTGTAAATCTACACCCCTATCTTTATAGACTTTTAAAGCTTCTTGAGACATATTGTTAAAATGCTTTTGTGCATCTTCTGCATGTACAAAAAGGTTTTTTGGAAGCTCTTTTTGCCATATAAATAAAGTACGTTCGGTTTCGGCACCCGTTCCTCTTTGGTCTACCAAAACAACATCCCCTAATTCTAGATACGGCAACCAATTTTCTAAATATGCTGGATTACTCGCTTGCCATGTACAGCTAGAACCTGGACCTCCTTCTAGATAAAAAGTAGGTGTTTTGCCATTTGGATTTGTACTCTTTAGCTTTATAAAATGAATAGGGATCATTGCAGCATTTGGATTTTTACGATTTTCAGGTACTGCTATAGTTCCTACTTCTGCAGTAACTTCTTTTCCAGATTTACTAGTAAATGTAGTGGGTGTGATTTCTAGTTTTTGTGCAAATAAGTGCTGTATTGCAATACTAAAACATAAGAGAAAGATAAGTTGTGATTTCATGATGTGTTTAATTTTTGAGCAATGTACTCGCTGTATGAACTCCATTTTTAAAAAGAAGATGAGTGTTTAGTCAAGTAGTTTATATACTACATAAAAGAGGTTAAATACAATTCATAGGGTGCTACCTGAAATTGAGGAGTTGTTATTGCGTATTGATCGACCTATGTTATAATTGATTTGATTTTTTTCTATTTTTCATTTAATTATGGGAAAATCACTTCAATTTTTAGACAAACTATTACAAAATAGAATCGCATTACATGTGTTATTTTGGATGTGTGTATTGTTTCTAGCACCTATTATTGCAGATAGGAGCATGTCGGAAGCTATGAATTCCTTAATCTATAGAGTAGTGGGTTTACCTACTAAAATGCAAGCAACCTATTTTCTAGCCTATTATTTGATTCCAAAGTATTTTCAGAAAGAAAAGTACTTTCAATTTGTTCTTTACTTTTTATTAAGTACGGTGTTGTTTTGTGTGTTGTATCGTTTCAATAATGTTCAGATAGCAGAACGATTAGCAGGAGAAGAAGGATACAAAGAACCCATATGGGAAATTATTCAATATTATGATGAAACTATTTTAGGATATATAGGAAGGGTCTATTCTGTAACTATTCCTTTTATTTTTATTAAAATGATGAGGTCGAGAAGTGCTGAAAAAAGAAAAGTGTCGCGTTTAGAAAAAGAAAAAATAGATGCCGAGCTTAACTTTTTAAAAGCACAAATTCATCCACATTTCTTGTTTAATACACTCAATAATCTCTACGCATTAACACTTAAAAAATCAGATCATGCTCCAGATGTAGTAGCCAAACTTTCAGAAATGCTAGATTATATGCTATATCAATGTAAAGAAGATAGGGTTTTGATAAGTAAAGAGATTACACTTTTGCAACATTATTTAGATTTAGAGAAACTGCGATATGGAGAACGATTACATTTAAAATTTGAACATCATCTTGATAATGAGATAGCGCAAATGGCTCCTTTAATTTTAATTTCTATTGTTGAAAATGCATTCAAGCATGGAGTAAGCGGATCCATACAACAACCCGAAGTAAGAATCTCTATAGAAGTAAAAGAAAACGTATCGTATATTAGAGTGTATAATACAAAACCAGAAATCCCTCAAGTAGACGAAATGGGATACAAAAAAGGAATAGGGGAGACCAATGTAAAAAGACAATTAGAGCTCATTTATCCTAATCGTCATGAATGGCATTGTATAGAAACACCAAATTCCTATGAGGTTAACTTGACCATCCAATTATGAGTAAAAAAACAAAATGTATTGTGGTAGATGATGAACCATTGGCCATTGAACTTTTGGAAGGACATATTCGGCAATTTGCACAATTAGAACTGGTAGCTACTTGTTGGAATGCAATAGAAGCCTTTGAAATTGTAAAAAACACTCCGGTTGATATTATTTTTTTAGATATACAAATGCCAGGATTATCGGGAATTCAATTTGTAAAATCTCTTCAAAATCCACCAGCTATTATTTTTACAACAGCCTATCGTGAATATGCTGTAGAAAGCTATGAGCTTGATGTCATTGATTATTTATTAAAACCCATCACCATGGATCGTTTTTTTAAATCAATTACAAAATACTTTGATAAAGTAGGAGATCCTATCATTCAAAAAGAAACACTCTCAACGACGGTTACTGAAGACGATCATATCTATGTAAATACCAATAGAAAATACGTTAAGGTTGTTTTTAAAGAGGTGTTATATGTAGAAAGTATCAAAGATTATGTACGGATACATCTGGAGAAAGAAAGTATATCCACCAAAGAAAAAATCAGTGTTTTTGAACAGAAAGTTCCTTCTTATTTTATGAGAACACATCGTTCTTATATGGTAAATACAAATAAAATAACTAGTTATACGATGCAGGATATTGAGATTGGAGAGATAGAAATCCCAATAGGCATTTCATATAAAAAAGAAGTTATTAAAAAGCTACAATCATAATTGATATGTGGTTGTGTATTACCTATGGCATTTCCTAATATGAGTAACGGAAAGTTTACTTCTTTTTGTAAAATAAAAAGTTACAAAAAGCTGTAAACAACCACACCAATTCTTGGCTTATCTTGATAAGGTTATAAACTTCGTCGTTCGTACTTCAAACTTTCTACTTTGATTACCATTTTCCTAATATGAGTAACGGAAAGTTTACTTCTTTTTGTAAAATGAAAAGTTACAAAAAGCTGTAAACAACCACACCAATTGTCGGCTTATCTTGATAAGGTTATAAACTTCGTCGTTCGTACTTCAAACTTCCTACTTTGATTACCATTTTCCTAATATGAGTAACGGAAAGTTTACTTCTTTTTGTAAAATGAAAAGTTACAAAAAGCTGTAAACAACCACACCAATTGTCGGCTTATCTTGATAAGGTTATAAACTTCGTCGTTCGTACTTCAAACTTCCTACTTTGATTACCATTTTCATTAGATGAGTAACGGAAAGTTTACTTCTTTTTGTAAAATAAAAAGTTACAAAAAGCTGTAAACAACCACACCAATTCTCGGCTTATCTTGATAAGGTTATAAACTTCGTCGTTCGTACTTCAAACTTCCTACTTTGATTACCATCCTCCAGAAGCACCGCCTCCTCCGAAGCCACCGCCTCCGAAGCCGCCACCAAAGCCACCGCCTCCGCCAAAACTTCCACCACTTCCGAAGCCACCGCCGCTCCCAAAAGTACCGCGTCCCATATTACTTAAGATAATAACATCCAAAAGAGATTCTGCTACCCGTCTGCGGCCACCACGACCACCGCCACGATGGTTCTTTCTACTTAAAATAATAAGGATAACCACAAAGAAAACAAACGCTATGACAGGACCCGTAGGAAAGGAATTGTTATCTTTCCGAGTGCCTGTAAAATTACCTTCAAGGCGTGCAATCATCTCATTGGTTGCTGCATCAAGACCCCCATAGAAATCTCCTTTTTTAAATGCAGGTATCATGGTTCTATTAATAATACGCTCTGCATCACGATCAGAAATAATAGATTCGATGCCATAGCCCGTATTAATATCTACTTTTCGATCATTAATAGCTAATAGGATAAGAATTCCGTTATCTTCATCTGCTTGGCCAATACCCCATTTTTGTCCCCATTGCGCTCCCAGTAATGAAAGATCTTCACCGTTTGAAGAGTCTATAATTGCAATTACAATTTGTGTGGAGGTGGTATCACTATAGCGAATCAGTTTTTGATTTAGTGTATTGAATTGATACGAATTGAGCTGTTTTTTATAATCGTATACTGCTCTTTGTTCTGTCTTTGAAGAAGGTTTAGCAGGAATATCAAATTGCGCATGAACCACACCATTGCCTAAAAAAAGAAGAATAAATATCATGTATACGCTTTCGCGAAAACGTATATGCACTCCTTTATATGTAGCAAGTGTATCAATCATTAACTTGTAGTAATCTCATCAGGAAGTTCGTTAATATCTCCGTGTTGCCAAGGAAAATAAGAACTTAGGCGTTCTCCTGCATCTTGAATGCCTTGGATAATACCTTCTTTAAAACGCCCTTCTTTAAAATGAGCACTCATGGTATCTCTTGTAGCCTTCCAAAAGTTATCAGGTACTTTTTTATCTATCCCGCGATCACCACAAATCACAAATTTATGGTCATCTACAGCAATGTAAATAAGGACGCCATTTTCTTCTTTGGTATTATCCATCTTTAGGATATGGAAGATTTCTTTAGCACGTGTAAACGGATCAAGATCAGTATGCCGTTCTAGATGTACACGTATCTCGCCAGAAGTGTTACTTTCTGCACTTCGTATAGCTGCAACAATCTCTTGTTCTTCTGCCTGCGTAAGAAAATCTTCTACCGTTGAAGCCATTTATATAGAGTTAGGAACGACAGGTGCTTTATCTGCACCTTCGTCAGCTTCAAAATAATCTCGTTTTTCAAATCCAAAAATACCTGCTATTATATTTTTTGGAAATTTTCGAATAGCGGCATTTAGATTTTCAGAGCTTTCTATAAATCTTTTTCTGTCTACATCAATTCTATTTTCTGTACGTGACAATTCATTAATCAACTCTTTGAAGTTTTGATTTGCTTTTAAATCTGGATACCTTTCAAAAGTGGCTATTAGTCTAGATAATGCAGAGGTGAGTCCTTGCTGCGCTTGCTGAAATTGTTGTAATTGTTCAGGTGTAATATTAGATGGGTCTATGGTAATTGAAGTGGCTTTAGAACGCGCTTCTGTTACTTCTATGAAAGTCTCTTTTTCAAACTTTGCATATGCTTGAGCTGTGTTTACAATATTTGGAATCAAATCTGCGCGACGTTGGTATGAGCTTTCGACATTACCCCATTTTGATTTTACATTTTCATCTAAGTCAACAAGACTATTGTAGGATGATCCTATGAATAATCCTACAATAAGTAGAACACCGATAATTATTAATCCTTTCTTCATATCTAGTTAGTTTGTGTTTGTTGGTTTTTGTTACAGAATCCCTTTGGATTATTCAAGAGATAGTGCAAGTTAAGAAAATCTTATTTTTTTGGTTCTGTAACAAAACGAAGTTCTTGTGTACCTATGAAGTACATAAAACAATCGATGATGAGAACAACAAAGTATATATTAGTAACGATAGGTGTCTTAGGAATGATGTCCTCTATCTACCTTGCAGTGATTCATAATGAAGTTACTACAAATATAGCATCGTTTATAGCAAGCCTTTCTTTAGTGTATCTAGGAATATATAAAGTAGTTGATCCAAAAACAACAGCATGCCCTGTAGAGGAAGAAAAAACTAAAGATTTTTTTTAAGCTCTATTAATTGTGCTTTTACATGCTCCAATTTTCTAATAATATCAAAATTACTGAGCGTTTCTTTTTTACCTTCTTTAAGATGAATTTTAGCACCTTCTAGTGTAAAACCTCGCTCCTTTACAAGGTGATAAATCAATTCAAGATTTTTAATGTCTTGTGGTGTAAACTTGCGATTGCCTTTAGCATTTTTTTTAGGTTGTAATACATCAAATTCCTTCTCCCAGAAACGTATTAAAGAAGCATTCACACCAAAAGCTTTGGAGACTTCTCCAATACCATAGTATAATTTTTCTGGAAGGTTTACATGCATACGATTAATCTAACGATTGATTTTCTTGTTGAGATTGTTTTAATAACTCATCAAATTCGGCAGGAGAAAGTTTTCCATAATAAAAATGGATAGGATTGATACGTTCTCCTTCTTTAAAAATTTCATAGTGTAAATGCGGCGCTTCAGAACGACCCGTACTTCCCACAAAACCAATGAGATCTCCACGTTTTACTTTTTGTCCTTTACGTACATTGTATGCATTTAAATGTGCATATAAACTCTCATAGCCATATCCATGAGTGATTCGGATATGCTTTCCATACCCAGAAGCAGTAGCATCAGCTCTAGAAACAGTGCCATCCCCAGAAGCATATACAGGCGTTCCTCTTGGTGCTGTAAAATCCATCCCCCAATGTTTCTTACGTGCTTTTGTAAAAGGATCTGTACGGTATCCAAAACCAGAAGCCATACGCGTTAAATCTTCATTACTCACAGGTTGTATAGCAGGAATGGCAGCCAATAATTTTTCTTTATCGGCAGAAAGGCGTGCTATCTCATCAAGAGATTTAGACTGAATATCTAACTGTTTTGTGATTTGATCCATACGCTTATGACTTTCAATAATCATAGCCGAATTATCATATCCTTTTAAGTTTTCATAACGGTTTATACCTCCAAATCCTGCTTTACGTACTTCATTAGGAATAGGATTTGCATCTAGTAAAATTCTATAAATCTCGTTGTCACGATCCTGTATATTCTCTAAAACATTACTGGCAAGATCCATTTTAGATTCTAGGATAGAGAGTTGTAATACAAGGTTTGCGTTTTCGCGTTCTAGTCTACGCTCTTTTGGAGTGTCTATTCCAGAATTAGATATGGCAATTAATAAAATAAGCCCCATAAGTACAGAAGCTGTAATAAATAACAGGACAAAACCTATGGTGCGTCCTTTTTTACGCTCTACTTTTCGATAAGAAAGCGTATCACTATCATAGTAATATTTTACCTTAGACATAAGTTAAAATGTGTATTTTTGCCAGATGTTAAAGATGGTTTGTTCGCTTTCGCGAAAGCGTACTTCACTCATCAAAACGATCAAAGATAAAAATAATTATTCGATACGATTACTTCTATGAAATCTCAAGAAATACGTGCCAAATTCCTAGCGTTTTTTGAATCAAAAAAACATGATATAGTACCCTCTGCGCCTATGGTGTTAAAGGATGACCCTACACTCATGTTTACAAATGCAGGGATGGTCCCGTTTAAAGAATACTTTTTAGGCAATGGGACTCCTAAAAACACACGTCTTACAGATAGTCAAAAATGCTTGCGTGTTTCTGGAAAACATAATGACCTGGAAGAAGTAGGGAAAGATACCTACCATCATACCATGTTTGAGATGTTAGGGAATTGGAGTTTTGGAGATTATTTCAAAAAGGAAGCTATTGATTGGGCCTGGGAATTATTAACAGAAGTCTATAATATAGATAAGAACAGCCTCTATGTAACCATTTTTGAAGGCGATAAAGCCGATGGACTAGATCGTGATCAAGATGCGTATGATCTATGGAGAAATCATATTTCAGAAGATCGTATTCTAAATGGAAATAAAAAAGATAACTTCTGGGAGATGGGAGCGCAAGGGCCTTGTGGACCTTGTAGTGAGATACATGTAGATATCCGATCTGAAGAAGAAAAGGCTAAAGTAGACGGTAAATCCTTAGTAAATCAAGATCATCCATTAGTTATTGAAGTATGGAATCTTGTTTTTATGCAGTTTAATCGTATGGCAGATGGATCATTAGAAAAATTACCTGCACAACACGTAGATACAGGAATGGGGTTTGAACGTCTTTGTATGGTGTTACAAGGAGTGCAGTCTAATTATGATACCGATGTCTTTACACCATTAATGCGCGAAATAGAAACCATTACTTCTTTTAAATGCGGTCATAAGGAAGAAACAGATGTGGCTGTGCGTGTGGTAGCAGATCACTTAAGAGCGGTTGCTTTCTCGATTGCAGATGGTCAATTGCCTAGCAGTAACACAGCAGGATATGTCATACGTCGTATTTTACGTAGAGCTATTAGATATGGATATACTTTTTTAAATACTAAAGAACCTTTTATTTATAAGTTGGTGAATACGCTCGTCAAGCAAATGGGGGAGGCTTTCCCAGAATTGAAGCGAGAGAAAAACTTAATTGTCAATGTGATTAGAGAAGAAGAACATTCTTTCTTACGAACATTAGATCAAGGATTGATTTTGCTAGACAATATGGTTGCAAAAACAACTGGAGATATAATTTCTGGAGATAAAGTTTTTGAATTATATGATACCTATGGTTTTCCTGATGATCTTACAGGACTTATTCTTAGTGAGCAAGGATTGAAATATGATAAGGAAAGATTTGATGTTCTTCTGGATGAACAAAAAAAACGTTCTAGAAATGCTTCCCTTGTAGAAACTGGAGATTGGACAGTATTGATAGATGATTCAGAAGAAGAATTTATAGGGTATGACACCTTAGAGGCTAATGTGAAAATCACTCGTTATAGAAAGACAGAAAGTAAAAAGGATGGGGAAGTTTATCAATTGGTCTTTAACTTGACTCCTTTCTATCCAGAAGGTGGAGGGCAAGTAGGTGATAAAGGATATTTGGAAGTTCCTAATGGAGAAGTAGTGTATATTATAGACACAAAAAAAGAAAATAATCTTATTATACATTTAGCAAAGAACCTTCCAAGATCTACAGAAGGGACATTTAAAGCTATTGTAGATGAGAAGCAACGTTTCCGTACGTCTGCAAATCATACGGCAACACATTTATTGCATCAAGGATTGCGTAAAGTACTAGGAACACATGTAGAGCAAAAAGGAAGTATGGTGCATAGCCGTAATCTTCGTTTTGATTTTTCACATTTCTCAAAAGTAACTAGTGAAGAATTGAAAGCTGTAGAAAATTTTGTGAATGCTCGTATACGTGAAAGTTTGCCATTAGAAGAGCAACGTGGTATTGCCTATGATCAAGCGATCAAAGAAGGAGCTATTGCATTGTTTGGAGAAAAATATGGAGATGCGGTAAGAGCAATTCGTTTTGGAAAATCTATGGAACTTTGTGGAGGAACACATGTACAAAGTACAGGTGATATTTGGCATTTTAAAATCACTTCAGAAGGTGCTGTTGCATCGGGAATACGTCGTATAGAAGCGATTACTAATGATGCGGCAAAAGAGTATTTTACTTCTGAAACGGAGGCTTATAATAAAGTAAAAGCAACACTTAAGAATGCACAAGATCCTGTAAAAGCAATTACGAGCTTACTAGATGAAAATGCAGCACTTAAAAAACAAGTAGAAGCACTTATAAAAGAGAAAGCGCAAAGTTTAAGTGGAGATCTTGAAAAAGAATATGAAGAAATCAATGGTGTTCAATTTTTAGCAAAGAAAGTAGATTTAGATGCGGGCGCTATCAAAGATTTGGCTTTTAAGTTAGGTCAGAATAGAAATGATGTTTTTCTACTTTTCGGAACCGAACAAAATGGCAAAGCATTGTTGAGCTGTTATATTTCCAAAGAACTAGTAGCTAGTAAAGACTTGAATGCTGGACAAGTAGTACGCGAACTCGGAAAGCACATCCAAGGAGGCGGTGGAGGACAACCTTTCTTTGCAACAGCAGGAGGTAAAAATCTAGCAGGGATAGATGCCGCTCTGGAGGCTGCTAAGAGTTTTTTGAACTAACGACTTAATTGTCTCGCAAAGACGCGAAGACGCAAAAGCTTATTCAAAATTATAATTAGTAGACCTTAATGGAGGAAGAAAAAGAATTTTATGAAAATGATTTAGCTTCCATTATTGTGGATGCCTGTTATCATATTCATGTGAAATTAGGGCCGGGGTTATTAGAATCTGTTTATGAAGAAATTCTATATTATGAATTGACTTCTATTGGCTTAAAAGTAGAACGACAGAAACAATTACCTGTAGTTTGGAAAGGAAAGAAGATGGAACTAGGATTTAGGACTGACCTAATTGTTGAGAATAAAGTAATTATTGAAATAAAATCTGTACAAGAAATTCATCCTGTACATCCTAAACAATTACTTACATATTTAAAATTGACAAATATGAAACTAGGATTATTAATTAACTTCAATAGTCCATTAATAAAAACAGGAATCACCAGAGTAGTGAATGGATTAAGATAAATACACATCAGAATATAGAGGCTTTGTGTCTTAGCGTCTTTGCGAGATAAGTCTAAAATACTACAATAAATTTATATCTTAACAAGATGAAACTACAAACCAATATCCCACTAGAACCAGCTTCAAAACAATTTGGTTATGAAGATCAAGTGTTGTTGTTAGGGTCTTGCTTTGCAGAAAATATAGGGAATTCACTTTTATATCATAAGTTTCAATCTGTTGTAAATCCTCATGGAATTCTTTTTCATCCTCTGGCAATTGAACGGGTGTTGCAAGACGTATATAATGACTCAGAGAATGTAGAAGACACTGTTTTTGAAATAGATGGTATTTGGAAATCTTTTATAGCACATAGTCGTTTAAATAGTGGTTCTAAAGGCGCTATGGTAGATAAGCTTAAAGAAGCTCAAGAACAACTTACAAAAGCAATTGCAAAAGCCTCTCATGTTTTTATAACGCTAGGAACAGCTTGGATATACCAACATAATGAAACAGGAATTGCAGTGGCAAACTGCCATAAAGTGCCTCAAAAACAATTTGTAAAAGGGTTGCTGCCTATAGAAGAAACAACGGCAAGTCTTAAACGTCAATGCGCAATTATTCAAAAAATAAACCCTAAAGCTAGCATTGTTTTTACCGTTTCTCCTGTGCGACATCTTAAAGATGGTTTTGTGGAAAATATGCGAAGCAAAGCACATTTGATTTCGGCGGTACATCAAGCATGTGAGATAAAAGGAGTACAATACTTTCCTGCGTATGAATTGATGATGGATGAACTGCGTGATTATCGGTTTTATGCTACAGATATGCTACATCCTAGCCAACAAGCTATAGATTATATTTGGGAGAGGTTTCTGGAGGTATACGCTTTCGCGAAAGCAAAAACAACACTCAAAGAAGTGCAATCAATTCAACAAGGACTTTCACATCGCCCTTTTAATGCAAATAGTGAACAACATCAAGAATTTCTGCGAAAACTCAAGGTGCGTATAGCAAATCTACAGCAAGAATATTCTCATATTAAGTTTTAACAAGATTGTATAATAGAAAAATATAGTAGATTCGTAGGACTAAGTAAACTATTCTATGAATCGTAATATACTATATGGAGTTTTTGTGGCGATACTCATTGTGTTGAGTTTTCGATATTGCGAGTTTAAGGATGATGACTATCAACGTCTAGAAGAGCACTCTGCACTGATTGAAAAAACCATTAAAAATGTAGGAAAACTTGTCGTGACAGAAGGAGAGTATGCTGAAGTGTTTACCTATGAAGATTCTAAAGATTTTTACCTAGATATACTCACCGCCACCAAAAAAGCATTGGTAGTAGCCAATGCAAAAGCTACTATATCATATGATCTTAGTAAAGTAGAAACCCAGATAGATGAAGCAACCCAAACGGTTTATATTACTCATATTCCAAAACCTGAGTTGACTATCAACCCTAATTTAGAATACTACGATATCCAACAGGATTTATTTAATCCTTTTGAAGCCGAAGATTACAATGTGATTAAATCCAGAGTCACAAATACTCTTCGAGAAAAAATAGAAGCCTCGAGTTTATATACCAATGCTGAAAATAGATTGATTACAGAGCTTCATAAAATTTATATTTTGACCAACTCATTAGGGTGGACACTACAATATGAAACAACCCCTATTACAGGTATTTCAGATTTTGAAGAGCTTTTAGATTAGTCTTTTGAAATTCTATTTTATTTTCAATTAAACATCCTGTTTTGTAATAAGTTATCTATTGCTTTCGCGAAAGCAATAACTAGTGTAATTCGTAAATACGTCAATTGCCGTATGGATTCTCATGCGCTCTTTTGTCAATTTTACACCATCAAATAACAACACTAAAAACTTCAATTATGAAAACAATTAAATTAGTAATGCTTCTATGCGTCGTAGGGTTAACCTATACCTCTTGTAAAACAGATGATGATGGAGGAGATGGAGGAAATGCCGCTGCAGGAACTGTTGAGGCAACAGTAGATGGAGCATCCTTTACTTCTGATGCAATCGCAACAATGGCTACACAAATCAATGCTCAAGGAATTACAACTCTTAATATTGTAGGGTCGGCACTATCTGCAGGGAGCGCAAGAACAATAACATTAACAATCATTGGTGTAGATGGAGAAGGAACCTATCCTATTCAAGTTTCGACAGATAGCGGTATTATAACAGCAACTGCTACTTATATAGAAGCATCTGGAAACGTTGGAGGTGGTGGAATAGATGGCTCTTGGTTAGCGCCTTTTGATGAGAGCTTAGCGGGTGAGGTAAATATTACTGAAATTACAGATACTACTGTAAGAGGGACATTTAGTTATAGCGCAAGAAGTCAAGATGATGAATCAAATTTTGTAGAAATAACAAATGGTTCTTTTAATCTCGATTTATAGCGTTTATAAAACAATGATTTTAAAAACGACTCTGATTTTTCAGGGTCGTTTTTAGTTGCAATATATGATGTGTAGTACAAATTATAAGGCAGTTGACGTATTGAATGATGCCGTTATGATTAAGACTTTTGAACTAGTAAAAATTTAAAACCAATCAACAATGAGAACAGTACATTTTTTTGTAATTACTCTTTTACTAGTAACCACAAACGTTTTAGCTCAAAGAGCAGAAGAACCAGATATTACCTATAACATAGATGGTAAGATTAATGAAATGATCCTTACCGAAGTAGGTACATTAATAGTAGCTAGTAATGATGGACTTGTAGGTATTAAACCAGAGTCAAAAGAAGTAGTCTTTAATTTTAAAGAGTATGGACGTATCAAACCTGAAGAAGTGTATGTGAAGCCACAAACACCTTACTTGGTTGTAGATCAATCTGGCTTTGCAGCTATCAGTACTAAAAAGACAGTAATTGATTATCTGTCTGGTCAAACGCTTTTTAGTTCAGAGAAAAATGGATGGAAGCAAGTAAACATTTGTGAAATCATGATGCCTCAGAATAAACTTGTAGTTCAAGGACAGCGTAAAGCGAAAGAAAAATATGCAAATGCCATTGCTATTTATGACTTGAATACAGGAAATCAAGAAACATTTTTAAAACTAAAATACTCAGAATATTTTCAAGGAAAACCATTATTGCTTGATGACGGTATTGTGATGTCTTCTAGTAAAGGAACTTTTAAAGTAGACTTAAATAACGGACAAGAATTATGGCGCAATGATTTAAAGAATGTTACTGCGATGATCACAAATGATGATCAGTCTGAAATATATACCGTTCAAGCTACGGCTAATGGGCAAAACTCTAAAATTAGTAAAATAGGAGCAAATGGAAATGTGCAATGGGCAAAACCTCATAAGGTAAAAGGAGGTGTGAGTCAGCTTTCATTAACACCTAAAGGTTTAGCGATTGTAAGTGATGTGGATAATTCTGGAAAGAAAGGATTAATGAAATTGGCTGCAGGTAGATCAGAATCTAAGATTGCATTTTTAGATCAAAATTCTGGAGCAGACCTTTGGGATAAGGCACCCAAAACAAAGGGATATGTGCAGCATTTTTATGTGATGGATGATGGGATACTTTTTGGAGTGTATGAAGGGGGAATAAATAAAATTTCATTTGATGGGAAAACCTTGTTTAAGAAACCTTTAAAAACAGGAGAGAATATTATTACCATGGCAGAAACAGATCAGGGATTGATTTATATCACGAGTTCAGACTGTAATATCGTAAATCTTGAAACTGGTGAACAGGCTTGGAAAAAACCATTAAAGTATAAACGTGCTGATGCTGTTGCGGTAACATTAGATCAAAGTAATAATAGATATTTATTAAGTACGGATGAAAAACTGTATGCAATTAATACCCAAACAGGAGAAGCGTCTATGCTAACAGAAAATAAATTTGAGGGAAAAGAAGAACCGTCAGATATAGAAGTGCGCTCTAATGGTATTTTAAGAACATCAGATCAAAATATGACCATGTTAGATTGGGAAGGGAAAGAAGTATGGCATGAGTATAAACGGGCTCCAGGGAAAAGTGCTTTTGGAGCTATACTCGCTGGGGCAATGGCAGTGGCAAGTGCAGCGGCGGCAAGTGCTTCTTATCTTGAAGCCAATAGCCGTAGAGATGTGTTGGGTAATCTCACCCAAACTGGAGAGGCATATGCAGATTTAGGGGATGGGCTATTAATGGCTACAGGAGCTTCTGTTGCAGAGATGCTAAAGAAGTTTAAAGCCACTGCAGCAACAAAAGATGCACAGTTTGTACTCACAAAACTAGATGAGGGAGTAGGTCTTGTAAAGTTGAATAAGGATACTGGAGCTGTAGAGAAAGAAATCGTTTTAAGAGATAAAAAACCAGAATATATCGTAGATGATCACTACGGTGTGTTGTATTACAAAGCAAATAACAACACAGTGTATATGTATAATTTAAAATAACAGCGTATAAAAAAGCTCAGAATGTTGAGGTTTTTACGTGAGCCAGAATAAGATACTGTTTCTGTTCTGGCTTTTTTATTTTATCACCTTGTTCTCGCTTTGGTCGTGAACCTGCCTGTCGGTAGGCAGGTCTCACAAGTTCGCTTTCGCGAAAGCGTAAATACGGCAATTGCCCTATGGAATGGTAATAAGTATATATAGATATTTGA
This sequence comes from Dokdonia pacifica, assembly GCF_900188275.1. GTDB lineage: Bacteria > Bacteroidota > Bacteroidia > Flavobacteriales > Flavobacteriaceae > Dokdonia > Dokdonia pacifica. Next base: position 156,256 of record NZ_FZNY01000001.1, on the reverse strand, counting down.
ATACGTAAAAACCGATGATGAGATCAAAAGATAATTTTTTAATAGTGACTTGGGGGAGGCATTATTAAGAGTTGAGGAAGCCACGATTTTTGTGGCTTTTCTCATTCTTTTTGATTTTGTTACTTTTAAAACAACTAACCATTCTGAAAATCATGAAATTTACATACCTGTTATTAGGACTTTTTTTTGTCCAGTTTTCGTATGCGCAAGAAGAGGCAAAAGAGATAGATAGTTTAAAATATCTAGTTAAAAAAACCAAAAATGATATTGAAAAAGGGCAGTTGTATATTGATCTTAGTCATGCGTATTTGTATGAAATAAATGATTCTTTAACGCATTATTTGGAAAAAGCAAAACCACTTCTTAGTAAGCAACCAGATTCCATTGTTTTTAAATGGCATCATAATTACATGCTTTATTATCTGGATATTAGTAATATGGATTCTGCATCGTATCATAGAGAAAAGATGCTTCCATTAAAAGATATTAATAACACAACTAAGAGTAATTTTAGTTTAGATTCTGGGTATTTCTATTACTATCAATCAGATTTCACAAATGCATTAGAAGCTTGGAAAGTAGGATATGATGTGGCGGTCCAAGATAATAACGAAGAAGAACAAGTATCTTTTGCTTCTAAAATAGCCCTTTGTTATCAGCAACTTGGAAATTATGAAGAGGCCATAAATTTTCAACAGAAAACACTTGATCTAGCTATTAAAAATGGAGATAAAGAAGAGGAGTCAAGATCGTATAATAATACTGCGATGCTTTTTGAAAAACTCAATCAATATGAAAAAGCGCAAGAATATCTTTTAAAATCTTATGAAATAGATAGCATAACAGATGATAAAGAAGGATTGGTAGGTACGCTTATGAATCTTGGGATTGTAAATCGAAAAACAGGAGAAAAACAGAATGATACCGCCAAAATTATTTTAGCTAAAAAATACTATCAAGAAGGATTGCAGATAAGTAAAGAAATTGGGTATGAACAAGGTGTGCAAGGGGGACTAGTCAATCTAGCAAATATTGAATTGACCCTTGGAAACGATGAAAAGTCTATTGAGTATGGTTTTGAGGCTGTCGATTTAAATGAAAAGAAAGGAAATAAAATAGGAGAGATTATCTCAAGATTAAATCTTGCAATTGCCCTAAAAAATGAAGAGCGCTTACAGGAAGCAGAAGCACAAATTAAAAAATCACTTGACTTATCTAAAAAGACAAAATTTAGAAGGGGAGAACAAGATGGTTACACAGTACTCACGTCGATTCAAGAACGTAAAGGTGATTATAAAAAAGCGCTGGGTAATTATAAAAAGTATGTAGATATTAAAGATTCAATATCATCAAATGAAGTAAAAAATAAAGTTAATGAACTAGAAATAAGTTTTCAAACGGCTCAAAAAGAAGCAGCACTCGCAGATACGCGTACAACACTAGCAGAAAAAGAATTGGAAGTTCGGAAGAAGAATAATCTTATTTATGGAGTTGGAGGCGGTGCATTGTTACTAGGTTTATTAGGGTATTTGTTTTACAACCAGCAACGTCTTAAAAACAGACAGCAAGTAAAAGAATATGAACTTGAGAAAGCTTTGGTTAAAATAGAAACCCAGAATCGTTTGCAAGAACAGCGTTTACGTATCTCTAGAGATTTACATGATAATATAGGAAGCCAACTTACTTTTATTACCTCTTCATTAGACAACTTAAAGTATGGAATGAAAGACGAAGAGGTGAAGACAAAAGAAAAACTTACTGAAATAGGAGCTTTTACAAAAACAACCATTAATGAATTGCGAGATACGATCTGGGCGATGAATAAAGAAAAGATCACATTTGAAGATTTGGAAGCACGTTTGGGCAATTTATTAGATCAAGCACGTACCGCTTCGTCAGAAATAAATTTTGATCTGATCATTAGTCCTGAAATTAATAGGGAGGATGCATTAAGTTCAGTAGAAGGAATGAATTTGTATCGCATTATTCAAGAGGCTATCAATAACGCCATAAAATATGCAGAGGCAAATCATATTACTGTTACGCTTTCGCGAAATCGAACAAATTTAGAAGCTACCATAGTTGATAATGGGAAAGGTTTTAATACAGAAAGTCCAGAATTAGGGAATGGCTTAACCAATATGAAAAAACGTATTAATGAGATACAAGGTGAGATAGATATAGCGTCAAGTATAGGAAAAGGAACGACCGTTAAACTTCGTTTTCCAATAGCTATAAATACGGCAAACGACGTATAGCCTAGGAGCTTTTATAGTGATACTTTTAACTCAAAAGAATTGTATGGGAAAGTTGATTTTTTGGGTTGTATTTGTATTGTCTATTCTTAGTCTGTTCTTGTTCAAAACGAGAAACCAAAGATTGAAGATTTTACATGAACAAAGAGAAAAAGTACTTAAAGAGCAGCTAGATAAAAATAAAAAGCAAATACAAAAGAGACATCGTTATCTTAAAATGTATAAATTGTTAGCGTTTAATTTAGAAGAGTCTCTGCATGTTCAAGAAGAAATTGATGTATATTTTAAATGATGAATATTAAACTAGCAATTATAGATGACAATACCTTTCTTGTCAAGGCGATAAAAGATAAGTTGTCTTTTTTTGATGATATATCTATTAAATGGATCGCGTTAGATGGAAGTCAGGGGCTTGCTAAACTGGAAGAAAATCATAATCTTGATATTATTTTAATGGATATTGAAATGCCAGTTCTCAATGGTATTGAGACCACTCAAATGGTCAAACAAAAATATCCACATGTTAAAATTATCATGCTTACTGTTTTTGATAATGACGAAAATATATTTAAAGCAATACAGGCTGGAGCAGATGGTTATTTGCTAAAGGAAGTAGATCCTGAGACGCTACATAAAGGAATTCTTGAAACCATTAATGGTGGAGCTGCAATGAATCCAAGCATTGCGATGAAAACTCTTAAACTACTTAGAAATCCTGTAGATGAAAAATTTCTAGAAAATAAAGAAGATATTAAATTGTCTAAAAGAGAAATTGATGTTTTAGAACAATTATCTAAAGGCCTTAGCTATACGGTCATTGCAGACAATCTTATTTTATCTCCTAGTACCGTTAGGAAGCACATAGAAAATATCTATAAAAAACTACAAGTGCATTCTAAAATAGAAGCAGTTCATAAGGCAAAACGCCATAACTTGATTTGATAAATTATCTTAATTATTTAATAACTCGATGCCATTTTCTATGAGATGAGCAACTTCAGAGCGTTTTTCTTTGAGTGATGTGAGATGTTCTAAAACCGCTTTCGCGAAAGCGGAATTATTTTCATAAACGAGTTCATAGATTTCTAATGAAAGTAACCAATCGTTTGAGTGATGTATCGATACTTCTTCAAAGAGAGTTGATAATCTTTCTTTAGAACCTTCATTCTCTCGAATAGAGCGCACTTCTTGATACAAGCCTAGTAACTGTTGTTCTTTGTCAGAGATACTAGTTTTAATGGTAGTAGAGCTTACGATATGTTCATCTAATTTGAATGACAAATAATCGGCAGCGCCTGCAAAAGCAGATAAAATTTCTTGCCCTAATGCCATATCAAAATCTCCCATTTCAGGAGAAAATAATACTTCATCTTTATAGCGTACTATACAATCTGTAAATTGGATAAGCATTAGTTTTCCGTTAAGGTTACGCATTCCTGTAACGTTGAGACCATCTACCGTAATCCCACTTTCAAACTCAAAAGAAATAGGTTTGCCATCATAAAAATTATACGCCTGTAAATCCCTTGGGCCCATATTTTCTATAGATAGATTGATTCCTTTTAGCTTCCCAAGGGGAGATCTAAAACCATTAAGATGTCTGGCAGTACCATGACCTATCAATTCTTTTTCTCTGTATGCTAGTGCTGTAGGTCCTTCCGTTTCAAAATAGATGACTTCATTATCTTCATTTTGAATCATACGTGTAAAAACACCACTTACTTGAAGTCCAGTACTTAACTCAATAGTCCCTATTTGTTTAGATTCAATCAGCTTTTTGAGTCCGCGCCATCCTCCTTTTCGAACTGCCATGGTACTAGCAAACTCTTCAAGCACTTTCATAAGATATGCAAAGTCTGGTGTTACATACAATTGAGGTTGTGGTTTTGTAATATCAAACTCCTGATAAATAGCCTCTATAGAATAGGGTAATTTCTTTACCTGATCTGTCATGCACCAAGCACTTTCTCCAATAGACGATAATAGGCCTGCTCCATAAATTTTAGGATCTTCTACCGTGCCTATAAGACCATACTCAACAGTCCACCAGTGAAGGTTACGTATCAATGCAATTTCAGAGGGTTCTACTTTTTTATTTTGAAGCTCTTCTATATGTTCTTCTGCTTTTTTAATAGTATCGAGATATTCTTTTTGGGCAGGAGTAAGCGTTCCCTCTCCCTTTGGGAAGGGGCTAGGGGGAGGGCTTTCTTTTAAGATAGATAGTTTGCGTACTGCTTCATACATATCCATATCATGTGCGCTTGAAATAGCTTTAGCACCTATTTCTCCAAAACGTCTCAGGTATTCTGCATAATCAGGACTTGCAATGATAGGAGCATGTCCTGCACCTTCATGAATGATATCTGGAGCAGGTGTGTATTCAATATTTTCTAGTTGCCGAATATCACTAGCAATCACCAATACCTTATAGGCTTGAAATTCCATAAAAGCATTGGGAGGTATAAATCCATCTACGGCAACAGCAGCCCAACCTATCTCTTTTAGAATACGATTCATTCCATACATAGATGGAATTTGATCTATAGAAATTCCCGTTTGTCTCAGTCCGTCTAAGTAACTCTCATGAGCTACTTTGGCTAAGTAATCTACATTTTTACGCATTACATAACGCCATACAGCTTGATTAATAGCTGTGTATTCCTCATAATTTTGAGGCTTGATGTATTGCTTTAAATGCGGAGGTAAACGATCCAATAAAGGATTTGTTTCTATAGTAGTACTCATAGAATGTAAAATTAATGACTTTAGTGGGAATTTTTAGCACTCCTTTCATAGAGTTTTGTGATTTCTGCAAAAAGAAAAACAATGATGCTTTCATACTTTAACAAGCTTAGTATAAATTTCACTTACGTGAAAATATATAAAGTATGTTACTCAGTATACGTCAACTGACGTATGTTTTTTCAAGGTTTTCTCTGGTAGTTTTGAAACTATAAAATTAAAACCATGAGAAAATTTATAATCGTTTTTTTAGTCGCCTTTAGTTTCTATACCTGTAGTAGTGATGATACTGACACTATGATGGAAGAAGAACAAATGGAAGAACAAATGTCAAGTGAAGGATGTGACGGAGATACCTGTGAAGCAACGGTTGGAGCAGATGAGACTTCTGCTACAGTGCCCGATACAGCTTTTGGAACTTTTAATGTGGAATATACATTTGCAGATACAGGTTCACCTTTTGAGTTAGGGACAACAGCAGTATTTATTGTAAAGTCAGATCAAACATTAAGTGTGGAAATAGAGGGATTTGAATGTATTACAATTAGCAATCCTATTTGGCGCTTTGGAGCCGATGAAACATCTGGGAATTATACGTTTCAAGATGAATGCCGTGATATGCTATCGTATAATTTATCTTATAACACAGACGGTAGTTTTAATGAAGTAAACATAGAACCTTCTGAAGGGCCGGGATTTTTTGGGCAATTTACGTTGCAATAAATCAAAGCTTTACAAGAGCAAGTGCACTTTATGAAAGTAAAGAATGTTAGTTTTAATATTCTTTCATAAAGTGTATATTGCGTGTAATGAAAACAAATACGCTTTCGCGAAAGCAAGAAATATATAGAATCGCTGCCAAGCTTTTTAAAGAAAAAGGCTATAGTGCAGTTACCATGAGAGATCTTGCCGCAGCTGTAGGTATCAAAGCAGCTAGTTTATACAACCATATTTCATCAAAACAACAAATTCTCTCTGAAACCATTATAGATATTGCAGAGCAATTTACAGAAGGAATTGAGATGATAACAATTCAAGATTCAGATACCATTACAAAACTCAAAGCTGTTATCTCACAGCACATCACACTTACTGCAAACAATCCTTATGGAATGGCAGCCCTTAATAATGACTGGATGCACTTAGAAGGGAAGCTTGATTATTATTTAGCATTGCGTTCTAAATATGAAAAGAAATTTGAGAAAATTGTTCAGGATGGTAAGATGTCTGGAGAGTTAAAAGATGTCAATACAGAAATTTTACTCTATTCAATACTTACTACACTACGTAATCTCTATCTCTGGATTCCTAAAAAAGCAGATCTTAAAAAAGATGAATTAATTGAAGGCTTAAGCGTTACGTTGCTACAAGGTGTTGTAAAATAGATAGTTGGCTTTGTGTTTGGAAAATAAACTAACAATTGTTAGTTTTGTAGTATTCTAAATATCATAATGGCACAATTTCACAACATAACGATTAAAGATATTTATAAAGAAACTTCAGATTGTTCTGTAGTGACTTTTGATATTCCTGAAGCATTGCATAGTGCTTTTGATTTTCAGCAAGGACAACACCTTACTCTTAAAGCAATACTAGATGGACAAGATGTACGTAGGTCTTATAGTTTATGTTCTAGTCCAGTAGATAAAGAGTGGAAAGTTGCTGTAAAACAAATACCTGGCGGCTTGTTTTCTAGCTATGTAAATGAAAAATTAAAAGCTGGAGATATACTAGAAGTGATGGAACCAAGCGGAAAGTTTGGTGTGCCAGTATCAAAAGATAGCGCAAAAAATTATGTGGTATTTGCAGCAGGTAGTGGGATAACTCCTATCCTTTCTATGATTAAAACGCATTTGGCTCTTGAACCAAATGCTAAATTCAAGCTGTTCTATTTAAATAGAACCGTAAAATCCATTATCTTTAAAGAAGAGATAGAGCAATTACGTAATCAATACTTTGGAAGGTTAGAGATTTTCTATTTTTTAACTAAAGAACAACGAGATATAGAGTTGTTTAATGGGCGTTTTACAAGTGATAAATTACAAACGCTTACCAAAACATTAATTTCTGTAGAGGCGACAGACGAAGTTTTTATTTGTGGGCCAGAAGAAATGATATTTCTAATACGCGATGAATTGGTTACGGCAGGGTTAGAAAAAGATAAAGTCCACTACGAATTATTTGTAACAGGACTTTCAGAAGAAGATAAACAACGCGCTGCTAGACTTGCAGAACAACAAGTAGAAGGAGTTGAAGTTACTATTGTAGATGGAGGAAAAGACTTTCATTTTACAATGACAGATGAATATGATAATATTTTGGATGCAGCATTAGGTGCTGGTGCAGATTTGCCATTTGCTTGTAAAGGAGGTGTATGTAGTACGTGTAAATGTAAAGTAGAAGAAGGATCTGTTGAGATGAAAATTAACTATGCATTAGAAGAAAATGAAGTGGCTCAAAACTTAGTCTTAAGTTGCCAAGCCGTTCCAACTTCAGAGAATGTAAAAGTGAATTTTGACGTCTAGTACTGACGTTATTTGAATAACATACTATTCTCTCCCTCTGGGAGAGATGCCCAAAGGGCAGAGAGGGTTTTCGCGAAAGCAAACCATTTTTAACCTTTAAAAGATACCCGTCTACGCGGGCATAAATTATGAGTGAACAGGAAGTAAAAAACTTAGAAGAAATTTTTGAAGCGCGTATTGCACGTGATGAAAAAATTGAGCCTAAAGATTGGATGCCGGAAAAGTATCGTAAAACACACATTCGTCAGATCAGTCAGCATGCGCATTCTGAAATTGTAGGGATGCTCCCAGAAGGGAATTGGATTTCTAGAGCGCCATCATTACGACGTAAAGTAGCATTACTTGCAAAGGTACAAGATGAAGCAGGACACGGATTATACTTATATTCTGCTTGCGAAACATTAGGGATTTCTCGTGATGAACTTTATGATCAATTACACACTGGAAAAGCAAAGTACTCATCTATCTTTAACTACCCAACAGTAACTTGGGCAGATATGGGGGCTATTGGATGGCTAGTAGATGGTGCTGCGATTATCAATCAAGTGCCTTTATGTAGTACTTCATATGGGCCGTATGCACGTGCTATGATTAGAGTGTGTAAAGAAGAGAGTTTTCACCAACGCCAAGGATTTGAAATTATGCTTAAACTAGCTAATGGAACTCCTGAACAAAAAGACATGGCGCAAGATGCATTGAATAGATGGTGGTGGCCTTCGTTAATGATGTTGGGTCCTACAGATGCAGAATCTGTACATACTGCACAATCTATGAAATGGAAATTGAAGCGTAAAACCAATGATGAGTTACGTCAGCAGTTTATAGATCAAACCGTGCCACAAGCAGATTTATTAGGACTTACCATTCCAGATCCAGATTTAAAATGGAATGAGGAAACTGGTCATTATGATTTTGGAGAAATAGATTGGGATGAATTCTGGCAAGTTGTAAAAGGATATGGACCCTCTAATAAAAAACGTATGAAAGATAGAGTTGGTGCATGGGAAGAAGGAGCATGGGTACGTGATGCAGCAATGGCTTATGCCGAGAAGAAGGAGAAGCGTAAGAACGATATTAAAAGAGCTATCTAAAATAATAAAGATATTCTCTCCCTCTGGGAGAGATGCCCAAAGGGCAGAGAGGGTTTGTCAATATAAACCCTCTTAAGAATTTAAAAGATACCCGCCTACGCGGGCACGAATTATGTCAAAAAATAACTGGCCCCTTTGGGAAGTCTTCGTAAGAAGTAAAAACGGATTAGAACATAGACATTTTGGAAGCCTTCATGCTGCCGATGCAGAAATGGCATTAGAAAATGCCCGTGATGTGTATACACGTCGTAGTGAAGGTGTGAGTATCTGGGTGGTAGAAAGTAGTAATATTACAGCAAGTAATCCAGAAAATAATGGAGAATTATTTGAACCCGCTGCAGATAAAGTATACCGTCATCCTACGTTTTACGATTTGCCTGATGAGGTAAAGCATATGTAATATTCTCTCACCTCGAACCCTCTCCCAAAGGGAGAAGGAGTAATATTTTAATTATGATAAATAATAGTACAACAGATACAAATTCTCTCCCTTTGGGAGAGATGTCCGAAGGACAGAGAGGGAACTTATACAATTATATTCTAGGTATTGCAGACAATAGCCTTATCCTTGGGCAACGTCTAGGAGAATTATGTGGTCATGGACCAAGTCTAGAAACTGATATCGCAGAGACAAACATCTCATTGGATTTGTTTGGTCAGGTGCGTAGCTACTTTCAATATGCAGCTCAGATTAGTGGTGATGATGCAGCTACAGAAGACACTATTGCATTTTTGAGATTAGAACGTCAATATAAAAATGTACTCTTAGTAGAACAGCCTAATACTGATTTTGGATATGTGATCGTACGTCAATTTCTTTTTGATGCCTATCATCTGTTATTTTTAAGAGAATTAGAAAAAAGTAACGACCAAACACTTTTGGCTATTGCTAAGAAATCTGTGAAAGAAGTAAGTTATCACTGGCGTTTTTCTTCAGATTGGATTAGAAGATTAGGTGATGGAACACAAGAAAGCCATGAGCGTGTACAAGAAGCTGTGACAGATTTATGGATGTATACTGATGAGCTCTTTCACCAAACAGAGGCAGATCAAGCAATGATCGCAGAGGGTGTTGGAGTAGATACCGCTGCCTTAAAAGAGATCTATTATAAAATGGTTTCTGAAGTGTTAGAAGAAGCTACTTTAGAAGTTCCTGAAAATAAGTATTTCCATAAAGGAGGTAAACAAGGAATCCATTCAGAACATATGGGATATATCCTATCAGATATGCAATATATGCAACGTACCTATCCTAATATGGAGTGGTAAGATGACATTAGAAACCCAACATATAGAACCACATCTTGTATCAATTCTGGAAGCTGTTTCAGATCCAGAGATACCTGTGCTTTCTATTATGGATATGGGTGTAGTACGAGAAGCCATTGAAGTAGATGGAGTGATTCAAGTAAAAATAACACCTACCTATTCGGGATGCCCAGCAATGGATGTCATCGGGGATGATATTGTATCCGCTTTCGCGAAAGCGAATAAAAAAGCAAAAATTACATTGGTTTTAAGTCCCGCATGGACAACAGACTGGATCACTGATCGAGGAAGAAAAGCATTAGAAGAATACGGGATTGCAGCTCCATTATCTCCTGAAGCAGATAAAGAGGCATTATTAGGCAATAAGAAAATTGTAAAATGTACCAACTGCGGCTCTACTGAAACCCATTTAGTAAGTCAGTTTGGCTCCACAGCTTGTAAAGCATTGTTTAAATGCGACACCTGTCAAGAACCTTTTGATTATTTTAAATGCTTGAAATAGGATGTGTATGAAAAATATATTAGTAGTACTATTTTTTATTGTTTTTACTTGCTTTTCGGTAAACGCTTCAAGAGTGGTTGTCTCTACAGATATTGGATTTGATGCTAATGATAGTACTTCCTTTTTAGAAATAGCATTTACAAATACGACTGCAGATACGATTATTATAGATAATGTAGGAATGGATTGGCGTACAGGTCCTCTAGATATAAATCGTGATGATGTGACGATTATATTAGAGAGCGGTGTGGTGATACGAGCACTCCCTAATGTATTTGGAGAATTTGATTCCTTGATACGTATACGAGATAGAAGTAATATCACCATTTTGGGATATGGGGCTACATTAATAATGAATAAGCAAGAATATATTGATCTTGCAGATAGCGAGTTTAGACATGGTATTGATTTGAATTCTGCCATAAGTATCTTGATAGAAGGTTTGACAATACGAGATTCTGGAGGTGACGGGATTAGTATAAGTAAAAGCTTTGCAGCAGATAGCCCTCAGAATTATTCGGAAAATATCAGGATTAAAAATTGTGTTTCTAATAATAACTACAGACAAGGATTAGCGATTATATCTGCAAAAGATGTTGAGATTTTGTATTGCGAGTTTTCAGATACTAGCGGAACATTACCAGAGGACGGGATTGATATAGAACCTTTTGAACCAGATCAACGTATAGAGGATGTGCTTATTAAAGGGTGTAGAATTCTTAATAATAATGGGAATGCGATTCAGGTAGCCATGGAGTTTATGGACGATTCATCTCAAGATATTTCTATACTAGTAGAAGATACATACATGTCTGGTAATCATGACCCTTCTAATGCATTTTCATTTGCAGAGTTAAATATAGATGACAATGGTGAAAATGGAGTCGATGGCTTTGTTACTTTTTCTAATTGTTATGTTGATAGTAGCGAGTGGACAGCTGTGTATATATCAAAAACAATAGATAGTTATCAGGCAAATTTTGAAAATTGTGTTTTCAAAGATGTTTCAAATGATCCTATAGATTTAAATAATCCAATATTTTTTGAGGTTACAGATTATGAAAACCCAGTAGCGAGATTTGGAGGTGCTACATTTACAAATTGTACGATTATTTATGATGAGGATATTCCATTTCTGAATTTGGTTGAAAACTTACCTACGTCTCCAGGCTTAGGAAATGTTACTGGAAATTTTTATGTAATCAATCCTAATACAGTCTCTTTTGAAACAGGAGCCGATCCTGAAAATACGGCTATTACATTTAACTCTTTTGATAGTTTTCCTGTAACAGAAGTCAATATTTCGGCCTCTCAATTTCAGTACACAGAAGGGGTTGATGCCTCTTTTCGATTCGACCTTCAAAGGGAGAGTGATATATTATTACCAGTAGCAGTAAATCTTTCTTTAGATGGCACAACAACATTTGGAGAAGATTATGATAGGCAGCCTGGCTTTGTCATATTTGAAGATGGAGAAAATCAGATAGAAGAAACTATTGATATTATACTTGATCAAGAAGAAGAAGCTATAGAAAAGTTAGATATTGAAATTTCTCCAAATGATTGTTATGTAATAGGTTCTGAAGGATCATTGTCGTTAGATTTGATAGATGCAACATTAAGTGTTGATGTTTTTGATATACGTTCTTTAAAAGCATACCCAAACCCTGTAAGTGATAGGTTAATGCTTAAATTACCCGAAGGGAATTATCAAATAATTTTGTATTCGATTTTAGGAAATAAACTAAAAGAATTTTCACTTTTAGAGAGTAATACTCAGATAGCAATGAATGACTATCCTACAGGAACGTATATTTTAAAAATAATTGATAACACAGATCAAAAACAAAAAACTATAAAACTTATAAAAAAGTAAGTTTTATTAAGAAGTAGAAGAATTTAATTAAAAACAATACCTGCTTAAGCAAGGATTATTATGAGTCAATCTATACAAAAAGAAATACATAACGGAGTGGCAACACTTACGCTAAATCGTCCAGAAGTTTTTAATAGTTTTAATAGAGAGATGGCATTAGCTTTTCAAAATGAATTAGATGCTTGTGAGAATGATGCATCTGTAAGAGCTATTGTAATTACTGGAAGCGGGAAGGCTTTTTGTGCCGGCCAAGACTTAAAAGAAGTTACAACACCAGATTTAAATCCAGGATTTAAGAAAATATTGGAAGAGCATTATAATCCTATTATTACGAGAGTAAGAGCTATAAAAAAACCAATCATAGCAGCAGTAAATGGAGTGGCGGCAGGAGCAGGTGCAAATATAGCACTAGCTTGTGATATTGTGATTGCTCATGAGAAAGTGAGTTTTATACAAGCATTTAGTAAGATAGGCTTAGTGCCCGATAGTGCAGGAACATTTTTCTTACCTAGATTGATAGGGTTTGGAAAAGCCAGCGCTTTGATGATGTTGGGTGATAAAGTATCTGCTACAGATGCAGCGGAAATGGGAATGATATATAAAGTAACATCATTAGAAAACTTTCAAACAGAAATAAAGAAAGTTGCAGTTACCCTTGCGCAAATGCCTACAAAAGCATTAGGCATGACAAAGCAATTACTCAACGAGTCTATGGGGAATACATTAGAACAACAACTTGCGTTAGAATCAAAATTACAAATAGAAGCAGCAAGCAGTGAAGATTATGCAGAAGGAGTAGCCGCTTTTGTAGAAAAAAGAAAACCAAATTTTAAAGGACAATAATCATTCCCTCTCCTTAGGGAGAGGGGTTAGGGTGAGGGAATATTTATGGAAATACAAAACATTGGTATAATAGGAGCAGGAACCATGGGTTCTGGAATTGCACAAGTAGCAGCAACAGCAGGATGTTCTGTAAAACTTTTTGATGTACAACAGCCTGCTTTAGATAAAGCAGCGGTAAAACTCGAAAAAATTCTGAATCGCCTCATAGAAAAAGGGAGGATTGATGCAGATGAGAAAAATAGAATTCAAGGAAATATTCAATATGTAAATTCTTTAAAAGAACTAGCAAATGCAGACTTGACTATTGAGGCTATCATTGAAAACCTTGATATTAAAAAGAAGGTATTCCAAGAACTAGAATCGTATGTATCTGATACAGCTATTATAGCCTCAAATACGTCCAGTCTTTCTATTGCATCTATTGCAGCATCGTTAGAAAAACCAGAGCGCTGTATAGGAATTCATTTCTTTAACCCCGCACCTTTAATGAAATTGGTTGAGGTAATTCCGGCAGTACAAACTTCTCAAGATGTATTGGATACGTGTGTTACAGAAATTACTCGCTGGAAAAAAGTGGTTGCTGTAGCAAAAGATACTCCTGGATTTATTGTAAATCGTGTAGCACGTCCTTTTTATGGAGAAGCTTTGCGTATCTACGAAGAAGGAATAGCAGATCTTGCAACGATAGATTGGGCTATGAAGACTATAGGTGGATTTAGAATGGGGCCTTTTGAGTTGATGGATTTTATAGGAAATGATATTAATTATACAGTAACAGAAACTGTATTTAATGCCTTTTATCAAGATCCAAGATATAAACCTTCATTTACACAACAAAGACATAGTCAGGCCGGTTATTTAGGACGTAAGTCGGGAAGAGGATATTATCATTATACCGATGAAAATGCTAATAACGCTTTCGCGAAAGCAAACCCAGATACAGATGAGGTAGTAGGAACATACATTTTTGAACGTATTCTTGTAATGCTTATCAATGAAGCAGCAGATGCCTTATTTTGGAATATAGCGAGTGCCGAAGATATAGATAATGCCATGACTAAAGGAGTAAATTACCCTAAAGGATTACTCGCATGGGCTAATGAGAAGGGGATTGATTGGTGTGTGTCACAGTTGGACAACTTGTATGATGAATACCATGAAGATAGATACCGATGCTCACCTTTGTTAAGAAGGATGAATAAAGAAAATAAAAAGTTCTTTTAATGAAAGAAATTGCAAAGTATTATATCTCAGATAAATTTATAATTACTGGAAGAGGGTTAATCTTTGCGGGACATATATTAGAAGGTCAAATAAGTTTAGATAACTTGATTAAATTTTGTGTTGATAACAGGCTTATAGTAAGGAAAATTATTGGGATTGATGAAATAAGACATTCAATACATGATATAGGTGTATTTGATAAATTGAATATAGGATTATTGATAGAATGTACTAATGAAGAAGAAATGCAACAGATACGAAACTCAGGTTTGAAAGATGTAGAAGTGTTAATTTTTGAATCATGAAAGGGAAAGACATACCACATAAAATGCTAAGCCAAGATGCATATAGCACTTGGTTAGGAATTGAGATTATAGAATCCAAAGTTGGCTATGTAAAAGTGGGAATGACGGTGCGTAAAGAAATGCTGAATAGTATGAATTTTGCACATGGAGGTATTACATATTCACTCGCCGATACAGCTTTTGGGTTTACAGCAAACACCTATGGTAAATATGCGGTTTCTATAGAAACAAGTATTAATCATATTGAGGCTTTAGTAGAAGGCGATTATATTACTGCCGAGGCAACTGTAGATAAACAAAAAATGAAAATAGGCTTTAATATTATCGAAGTGAAAAGAGGAGAAGAACTCGTTGCTTTGTTTAAGGGCGTTGTTTATAGAACGACAAAAGATTGGGTAGAATAATTATATTATAAGTTAAATATATTCTCTCCCTTAGGGAGAGATGTCCAAAGGACAGAGAGGGCTTGTTAATATGAAGCCTAAGTTTAATTAAAAAGATACCCGCATATGCGGGCATAATATGGAAGCATATATTATAGATGGAGTTCGTACTCCAATAGGAAATTATAAAGGGACATTAAAAGCAGTGCGTACGGATGATTTAGGAGCACACGTAATACGTGAAGTCGTAAAACGCAATCCTGATATTCCAAAAGAAGCCTATGACGATGTGATTATGGGATGTGCTAATCAAGCAGGAGAAGATAATCGTAATGTGGCTCGTATGTCATTATTATTAGCAGGACTTCCATTTACAGTGCCTGGGGAAACAGTAAATAGATTGTGTAGTAGTGGTCTCTCTGCGATTATACAAGCAAATCGCGCAATCAAGTCTGGTGATGGAGATGTATTTATCTCTGGAGGAGTAGAAAACATGACTCGCGGCCCCTACGTTATGGCAAAACCATCTACTGCTTTTGGTGGAGATAGTAAAATGTATGACTCTACGTTTGGATGGCGCTTTGTGAATCCTAAAATGCATGAATTATACGGCACAGATGGTATGGGGAGTACTGCCGAAAACCTAGTGGAAAAATATAATATTTCTCGCGAAGATCAAGATGCGTTTGCATACCATAGTCAAATGAAAGCTGCAAAAGCGCAAGAATCTGGAAGGCTTGCAAAAGA
Source organism: Dokdonia pacifica (assembly GCF_900188275.1). Taxonomy (GTDB): domain Bacteria; phylum Bacteroidota; class Bacteroidia; order Flavobacteriales; family Flavobacteriaceae; genus Dokdonia; species Dokdonia pacifica. The sequence goes on along the minus strand of NZ_FZNY01000001.1, from coordinate 140,494 downwards.
AATAATTGCTGTAGAAATTCCACAACGTAAAAAAGACCCTATTGTCTTTAAAGATGATGAGTTTATAAAACCAACTACTTCCAAAGAAATACTAGCAAAATTACGTCCGGCTTTTAAGAAAGAAGGAGGAAGTGTGACTGCTGGAAATAGCTCTGGATTAAATGATGGTGCCGCAGCTACAATTGTTGCTAGTGAAGACGCTGTAAAAAAATACGGATTAAAACCATTAGCGCGAATAGTAAGTTCGGCAGTAGTAGGAGTAGAGCCGCGTATTATGGGAATAGGGCCTGTGCAAGCTTCAAATAAAGCATTGCAAAAAGCAGGACTTACCATGGATGATATAGATGTGATTGAGCTTAACGAAGCCTTTGCATCACAAGCATTGGCGTGTATCAGAGAATGGGGACTAGCAGATGATGACCCTCGTATCAATCCAAATGGTGGGTCTATTGCAATAGGACACCCACTCGGAGTAACAGGAGCACGTATTGCTTATTCGGCAGCTTTAGAACTCCAGGAACAGAAGAAAAAATATGCCTTAATTACAATGTGTGTAGGCGTAGGACAAGGATATGCGGCAATTATTGAAAATGTAACTTTATAAGCTTTCGCGAAAGCGTATTTAAAATATACCTATATGAAAATACTAATCATAGGAGGAAACGGAACGATAGGAAAAACAGTAACACAGCGTTTTGCTGAAAATCACGAAGTGATTATTGCAGGGAGGTCATCAGGAGATGTTACCGTAGATATTGCTTCATCAGCATCTATTCAGAAGATGTTTGAAGCTGTTGGTAAAGTAGATGCCATTGTAAATATAGCTGGGGATGCAAAGTGGGATAAATTTGATAGCTTATCTGAAGACGATTTTTATATAGGCATCAAAAGTAAGATGATGGGGCAGGTTAATTTAGTGCGTCTCGGAAGAGCCTTTTTAAATGATGGAGGCTCAGTAACACTGACCACTGGAATCCTAGCTGATGAACCTGTAGATATGACCACAAGTGCAGCAATGGTAAACGGTGCGATTCAAAGCTTTACAAAGGCAGTCGCTTTAGAATTAGAAAGAGGCATTCGTGTAAATGTTGTATCGGCAGATCTTGTAGAAGATGCCTACGAAAAATACAAAGATTATTTCCCAGGAAATACTCCAGTACCTATGCAGAAAGTAGTAGACGGATACGTGAAGAGTGTATTAGGAAGAATTAATGGAAGTATTATACGAATAAGAGCATAATAAAATACGTTTTCGATTTCAGTTTCGATGTTGATTTCGACTTTAAAATAAACAGTTTATGATTTTAGAATCTTATATAAATGGCCAGTGGGTTACTGGAGACAATAACAATACTCGTAATATGTATGACGCTATTACAGGGGAAATAATTGGTCTTAGTAGTACCGAGGGACTTGATATAGCAAGTGCCTTACAATATGGTCGTGATCACGGAAAAGCATTGAGAGATATGACTTTTCAGCAACGTGGTAATATGATTAAAAAACTAGCATTATATCTTAACAAGCGTAAAGAGCAGTTTTATGAAATTAGTTATAAAACGGGAGCTACACGTGTAGATAGTTGGATTGATATAGAAGGAGGTTTTGGAAATTTATTTGCAAATGCAAGTTTACGTAAACTATTCCCAGATCAATCATATGCTGTAGAAGGAGATCCTATTGATTTATCAAGAGGTGGCCGATTTATGGCACATCATATTTTGGTGCCAAAAAAAGGAGTAGCAGTGCATATCAATGCCTTTAACTTCCCTGTTTGGGGAATGTTAGAGAAGTGTGCTGTAAACTGGATGGCGGGAATGCCAGCGGTGGTACTTCCTGCACCACAAACAGCGTTTTTAACAGAAGCTGTCGTTCGAGAAATTATCAATAGCGGCATACTTCCTCCGGGAGCATTACAATTGTTGTCAGGACTTACAACGTCAATCCTAGATACGGTAGCAAGCCAGGACGTTGTTACGTTTACAGGAAGTGCCCATACAGGACGTTTACTCAAAGCACATCCTAGATTACTAGAAGAAAGTGTACCATTTACTATGGAGGCAGATAGTTTGAATGCTGCTGTTTTAGGGCCTGATGCCGTTCCGGGTACTCCAGAGTTTAGCATTTTTATCAAAGAAGTGCGTAAGGAAATAACAGTGAAGTGTGGTCAAAAATGTACGGCCATTCGCCGAATTATTGTTCCAGAAAACTTAATGGAAGATGTGCAAATTGCATTAGGAAAGCAATTGGATAGAACGGTTATAGGTGATCCTAAGCTTAAAGAAGTACGTATGGGATCATTAATCAATACCGATCAACGAGATACCATAAAAGCACAGGTTGAAAAAATTTCAAAAACAGCAGCTATTGTATATGGTTCTTTTGACCCTGTAGAAGCGATAGGTGCTGATGGAGAGAAAGGAGCTTTTATGCGACCTATCTTGATGCGCGAAGATCAGCCATTTAAAAATACACAAGTACACGAAGTAGAGGCCTTTGGCCCTGTGAGTACACTAATGCCATATAATGGTGTTGAAGAGGCGATAGAGCTTGCTCAAATGGGGAAGGGATCTCTAGTGAGTTCTGTGGTGACTGCAGATAACGCTTTCGCGAAAGCGTATACCGTAGAAGCTGCATCTCATCATGGACGCATCTTGACACTCAATAGCGAAAGTGCTCCACAAAGTACAGGACACGGCTCACCATTACCATTATTAGTTCACGGAGGTCCAGGACGTGCAGGTGGCGGAGAAGAAATGGGTGGATTACGAGGAATCAAACACTATATGCAACGATGTGCGGTACAAGGAAGTCCTACAAGCCTAACGGAAATTACGGGAATATACCAGCCTAATGGTGCATATACTGAAGCTGAAAAGCATCCGTTTGCATACCATTATGAAGATATCAAGCCAGGAATGAGCTTGCAAACGCATAAGCGTACTTTAACCGATACCGATATTCAGAATTTCGCAAATCTTACTTGGGATCATTTTTATGCTCATACAGATATTACAAGTTTGGATGGGAGTATTTTCCAAAAACGTACTGCTCATGGATACTTTATTATTTCAGCAGCAGCAGGATTGTTTGTGTATCCTAATAAAGGACCCGTTTCTGCCAATTATGGATTAGAAGATATTCGTTTTTTAAGACCGTTATATCACAATGATACCATCTACGTACGATTGACTTGTAAAGAAAAACGTGAACGCGATGTGTCAGGAAGAGAACATCCAAGCGGGATTGTAAAGTGGTATGTAGAGGTATTTGATGCAGAGCCTGTAGATTATGAAAATGGAAAAACAGATGAAGAGGCAACTGCATTAGTAGCTGTAGCTACTATCTTAACTATGGTAGAGAAAAAACAAACTACGTTTGTTGAAATGACTGAAGGAAAAATAAAAGCGTGTCTCTCAAAATTAACTAAAGATAGTAAACCAAATTGGGGAATGATGACTGCCCAGCATATGGTAGAACATTTAGAATTTAGTTACCGTGTAGCTGGAAATCAATTGCAAGATTTTGACATTGCAACTCCAGAAAAATACATAGATAAAGTAGCTGCTACTTTATGGAATTATGAAAAGATGCCACATGACTATGAGATGCCATTAATGAAAAAAGGAACGGTTGAAGACTTGCGTCATGCAGATTTAGAAACTGCTATAACGAAGTTCTGGGAAGCAAAGGAAGTGTTTAAGGATTTTTATAAGAAAAACCCTAAAGCGCAAACAAAAAACCCTGTTTTTGGATATTTAACCAAATATGAGTGGTACTTGCAAGAACGCAAACACTTGAATCATCATTTTGAACAATTTGGTTTGCTATAAGTGAGTGCGGTAGTCAATGCGCACTTGTTGCGCATTCGCATAAATCAACAACTTATTAGGTTAATCAAATGAACTGATAAAGGTATGAAAACAATGTACACTTATATTATGGCTCATATTGAAAATAAGTTATTTTATGTAGGTGTGACAAATAATATTAGACAGCGTACATTTGATCATAAAAATGCAACTTTTGGAACACATACAGGAAAGTATAATATTAAACAGTTAGTTTGGTATGAAGTCCATGATAGTCCAAAAATCGCAATTAGAAGAGAAAAAACGATTAAGAAGTGGAAACGAGAATGGAAAATAAATCTCATTGAAGAGATGAATCCAGAATGACGAGATCTTTCAGAAGGTTGGAATTTTGAGGACTATGCTACAAGTAAAGAGAAATTTGGAAATAATTAAAGCGAATGCGGACTAAATCCGCATTGACAATTCAATAAATATGAGCGATCCATACGTAAAAGAAGACATACAAAACGGCATCTCAACGATTACGTTTTTTCACCCTGCGCATAATAGTTTGCCAGGAGATATTTTAGCAAAACTTACACATACAATAACTGAAGCAGGAAAGAATGATGAAGTAAAAGTAATTATCCTTAAAAGTGGAGGTGATCGTACATTTTGCGCAGGAGCAAGTTTTAAAGAATTAATTAATATTAATGATGCAGAGACGGGACGCGTATTCTTTTCTGGATTTGCTAATGTAATTAATGCCATGCGTACGTGTCCTAAGTTTATTATAGGGCGTGTGCAGGGAAAAACTGTAGGAGGCGGTGTAGGTGTTGCTAGTGCTACAGATTATTGCATGGCATCTAAGTTTGCAAGTATTAAATTAAGCGAACTCAATGTAGGGATAGGACCCTTTGTGGTTGGGCCAGCTGTAGAACGTAAATTAGGTCTTACCGGAATGTCACAAATAGCTATTGATGCAAATACATTTTATGATGCAGAATGGGCACGTCAAAAAGGACTGTATGCACAAGTGTATGATACGACAGAGGCACTAGATGAAGCTGTGCAAGCATTTGCAGAAAACCTTTGTACTTATAACCCAGAAGCTATGCGAGAAATGAAAACAATCTTTTGGAAAGGAACCGAAAACTGGGATACCTTGTTAGCCGAAAGAGCTGCTATTTCTGGACGTTTGGTGTTAAGTGATTTTACAAAAGAAACATTAAAGCGATTTAAATAATCCATGTAGATCAATCTACATGGATAATGCGTTTTATAGGGAGTGTAACACCCTTTTTAAGAATGACATCATTCTTTGTAACACCCCATACGGTAGTGTATACGAAAATGACTCTATCTAAAGAATCTCTAAAATAAATGCGAACTTTATTTTTTACGACATTTCCTAAACGCATTGCTCTATTTATAGAATGTAAGCGTAACTCTTTTTCTTGTTGATTTTTGATGACATCTTCATCGGGGAATTTTAATGTGTATAAAAACTCCTTTTTGGTGGGATATATTTTTTCTAAAGTATCCATGAATATTTGTTTATTAAGTTGGGTGGGTTGTGAATGTGTATTTTAATCAATGTATACAATCCGATGTCGAGGTATAATAGTTCCCTTTTTAAGGATAACACTACGTTGAGTAACGGCCCAGATTGTTGTGTGTACACGCATGAGATTGTTTTCGGCATCTTTAAAATAAATATGAACTTTATTTTTAAGTAAGTTGCCTAATTGTGAAGCACGATTTAAATAATATGCACGTGTTTTTTTCTTGTTTTTATCTTGAAAAACATCTTCTTTTGGAAATTTAATGGAAGAAATAGTTTCTTTTTCTATAATACACGATGTGCTTTGTTCTATCATAACGTAAATTTGTTTACTAACTTAGTTCTAATGTAAACGCAAATGCTTACAGGATTATGAGGCAGATGAGTGATTTTTAACACAATTTTAGTTGCTCAATTGTTAAAATGATATAATATTCTAGATAATTCAAGAGTATATACATGCACATAGTTTATACAATGATTAAAAATCATGATATATAGTTTTAAAGGACACATACCTGTGATACACCCTTCTAGTTTTGTTCATCCACTAGCAGCTGTAACAGGTAATGTTATTATAGGTAAAGATTGTTATATAGGCCCAGGGGCTGCTATACGTGGAGATTGGGGAGAAATCATACTGGAAGATGGAGTAAATGTACAAGAAAATTGTACCGTGCATATGTTTCCAGGAAAGTCTATACGCTTTCGCGAAAGCGCACATATAGGGCACGGCGCTGTAATACATGGCGCAAATTTAGGAAGGAACTGCCTCATAGGAATGAATAGTGTGATTATGGACGATGCAGTGATAGGTGATGAATGTATTGTAGGTGCTATGGCATTTGTAAAAGCAGAAACAGTCATTCCATCTCGAAGTCTAGTGGTGGGTAATCCTGCAAAAATAATCAAAGAGGTGAGTGATGAAATGATCGCTTGGAAAACGGCAGGAACAAAATTATATCAACAACTCCCCGCCGATTGTTATGAGTCACTACGGGAGGTTGAACCATTAAGAGAGATCCCTAAAGATAGGCCTCAACAAGAAGACTTTTATAAAACACTACAGGAGTTTAAAGGAGGATAATCTAAGTGCAATATTAACACTTATGAGATGTTGCGTTAATTTATTGGTAATTAAGTGTTAAATAGCTCAACCCTTGCATGAATTTTGCGTCTAAAGAGTATAAAGTAATTATTAACTCTTAAAAACAAAAATTATGAAAAGGTTATTGAGAATTTTTCAGGAAAAGATGAAAAAAATGGCTGATTTTTTACAAGAATTAGCAGATGGAGCAAGTTATGCGATTCATAGATAATACATTTGAAAACCAACTAAAATAACATATGTATTATGAAAGCACAGTCATGAAAGTGATAATAGCGTTTAAGTATTATCACTTTTTTTTATGCCAAGAATGATAAATCTACCTCGTTGGTTTCTTTGCTAGTAGATAATACAATATGGCTTTGTACATTCCCTAAGTACGGGAGTAATGTTAGTTTTGATATAATAAACTTCTCATAGGCTTCAATATCTTCAACCACTAGCTTGAGTAAGTAATCAAACCCGCCACTTACACGATGACACTCTACTACCTCCGGAAAGTCATTGATTTCTTTTACAAATTTTTCAAGATAACTTCGAGTATGTCCTTGTAGCGAAATAGCAATAAAAACAGTCTGCTTAAGACCAATTTTCTTTGTGTTTAATCGGGCGGAATACCCTTTAATTAGCCCTTCTTTTTCAAGCTTTTTAATTCTTTCAAAAATAGGCGTTGTAGATTTCCCTAACTTTTGTGCTAATGACTTTACGGTTTGGCTAGAATCTTTTTGGAGTAGATCTAGTAATTTTTGATCTGTAGCATCTAGTTTCATGAATAATAGTTTACTATTTTAATGAATAAAGAGTGGCAAAAATAGAATAAAAATCTTTTTATATAAAAATTAACGAATATTATTCTATTTTTAATTTATATAGTAGGGTATTAGGCTTTTTTTAAGGTGTTTATTAGTATTTTGTGTTAGTTGTAAATAAAAATATAAATGACAGAAGATCAGCTTTTAATGCCTAAAATGGGTGAAAGTATTACGGAAGGAACTATATTAAATTGGCTAGTTGCAGAAGGTGAAGCCTTTGAAGAAGGAGATATCCTTTTAGAAGTAGCTACAGATAAAGTTGATAACGAAGTACCAGCGCCAGCTTCTGGAATATTAAAAAAACATCTTTTTGAACCAAAGAGTGTTGTTGCAGTAGGTGTTGCAATTGCTACTTATGAAGTTGTAGAAGGAACTATTGTAAAGAAAACTCCTAAAAAAGAGGCTGTAGCAACTAAAAGTACTGAGGCTTCTACTAAGAAGACTACTAAAAAAACTTCTCAAAAACCTGTAATTACAACAAATCATAATACAGCATTTACAGTTCCTGACGGGACGATGTTTGTGAGTCCGCTTATTAAAAGTATAGCACAGCAACATCATGTGTCATATGAGGAGTTAGCACGAGTACCCGGAACAGGAAAAGAGGGGCGTCTTCGTAAGAGTGATCTCATGCAATATATAGAAGACGGTCGCCCTTTTCAGTTTGCTCAACCTGTAGCTCAGGCTGATCCTACAGCATATAGAATCCCACAATTAGATCTTGATAAAGGAACTGGAAAAATTGTAGAGATGGATCGTATGCGCCAGATGATAGCAGATCATATGGTGTATAGTAAACATACGAGTCCGCATGTAACGGCATATGTAGAAGCAGATCTTACCGAGTTAGTACATTGGCGTAATGCTAATAAAGTTGCTTTTCAAGAAAAACATGGTCAAAAATTAACCTTTACACCACTCTTTGTCGAAGCAGTTGCAAAAGCAGTAAAAGATTTTCCTATGATTAATGTCTCTGTAGATGGAGCTAATATCATTGTAAAAGAGCATATCAATATAGGAATGGCAACGGCACTACCTTCAGGAAATTTAATTGTTCCTGTAGTAAAAGATGCCGATAAAAAAAATCTAGTAGAAATCGCCTCAGAAGTAAATAGGCTATCTGCACTAGCGAGAGAAAATAAACTAAGAGGAGATGATGTTAAGGGAAGTACATTTACGATAAGTAATGTAGGAACCTTTGGCAGTGTGATGGGAACCCCTATTATTAATCAACCGGAAGCAGCTATACTGGCTACAGGAATTATTAAGAAGCGTGCTGAGGTGATGGAGCGCCCAGAAGGCGATACCATTGAGATTAGACAGATGATGTATTTGTCATTAAGTTTTGATCATCGAATTGTAGATGGATTTTTAGGAGGTAGTTTCTTGAAGAGAATAGCCGATAATTTAGAACAATTTGATACGAAAAGAAAAATATAAATAATAACCTCAATACTCCCCGTTTGGGAGATATCCAAAAGGATACAGAGGCATAAAGTATAACCCTACTATGAATATAACAATCACTAAAACTTCAGATTCAAAGCTAGATAGTATTGATTTTGATAACATTCCTTTAGGTCGCGCTTTTACAGATCATATGTTTATTTGTGATTATGCAGACGGAAAATGGCAAAATCCAAGAGTAACTCCTTTAGAGCTTATTCCTACACATCCAGCGGCTATGGCATTGCATTATGGGCAAGCTATTTTTGAAGGGATGAAGAGTACGCTTTCGCGAAAGCGAGAGCCTCTTTTATTCCGCCCTGCAGAAAATGCTTCGCGTCTTAACGCAAGTGCACGCCGTATGGGGATGCCAGAATTTCCTGAAGATCTTTTTGTAGAAGGGTTAAAAGCACTTGTAGCTGTTGAGCAAGGATGGATTCCGCCAGCAGATGGAAGTGCTCTGTATTTAAGACCATTTATGTATGCAGATGAGCCTTTCATAGGGATGAGGGCTGCGACGAGTTTTAAATTTATTATTATTGCCTCACCAGCAGGACCGTTTTTTAGTAAACCCGTTAAGTTATGGGCAGAAAAAAACTATATACGTGCTGCTGCTGGAGGAACAGGAGAAGCAAAAGCAGCTGGAAATTATGCAGCAGCTATTAGACCTACAGAAATTGCAAAATCAAAAGGGTTTGATCAAGTACTTTGGCTAGATGCCAATGAACATACCTATATTCAAGAAGTTGGAACCATGAATATCTTTTTCAAGATTAATGGACAATTTATTACCCCTAATCTTGATGGATCTGTGTTGCATGGTATCACTAGAAAAAGTGTAATTGATCTTTTAAAACATAAAGGATATACAGTAACAGAAAGGCCCATTACGATACAGGAAATTGCTGAGGCAGCTCAAAATGGAAATTTAGAAGAAGCCTTTGGTACAGGTACCGCAGTAGGGATTGCTTATATTCAAGAAATAGGATGGGGGGATGATACTATAAAAGTGTCAGAAACATATCCTGTTGGGGAAGCTATAAATGATTCGCTCAATGCCATCAAAACAGGTCTAGAAGAAGATGTGTTTGGATGGATGATGCCCGCCACTACAAAAGAATTTGTATAAATAGTCATTAACACCAAAATAGTTGCCTGTCTTTACAGGTGCTAAAGATGAATAAAGATATACTTAAAAAAGGATTTAAAGACCTATGTACAGCAAAAGCAATGACCGAGCTGTATGAAGAAAATTTTAAAGTAGTTTCAAAATATGTACATGCAACAAGTCGTGGTCATGAAGTGATTCAAACGGCAATAGGAATGCAGTTATTACCTCAAGATTATGCGTTTCCTTATTATCGTGATGATGCTATGTTACTTGCTATAGGAATGACTCCATATGACTTGATGCTGCAAGTATTTGCAAAGCGGGAGGATCCTTTTTCAGGTGGTAGAACCTACTATTCTCATCCCAGTTTAAAAGATGATGATAAGCCTAAAATTCCACATCAAAGTAGTGCTACTGGAATGCAAACTATTCCCGCTACAGGTGTTGCTATGGGCTTTTGGTATTCAGAGGCAGAAGGGCTTTCAAACCCTGATGTAAAAGATGCGCCATTTGTAGTATGCTCATTAGGAGATGCCTCTGTTACTGAAGGAGAAATTGCTGAGGCATTCCAAATGGCAGCTTTAAAACAACTCCCTATCTTATATCTTGTTCAAGATAATGGTTGGGATATTAGTGCAAATGCAGCCGAGACAAGAGCACAAGACGCCTATGAATATGCGCGTGGTTTTAATGGACTAGATGCAGTAACTATAGATGGAACCGATTTTGAAGAAAGTTACAATACATTGCAAGATGTTATTCATACCATACGTACAGAACGTAGGCCTTTTTTAGTTCACGCAAAAGTACCTTTATTAAATCATCATACTTCTGGGGTGCGTATGGAATGGTATCGAGATGATTTAGAAGAAGCGCGTAGTCGTGATCCGTATCCAAAAATGATACAATTACTTTTGGATCGAGGAGTTTCTCAAAAAGAGATTGATGAAATTATTGCTTTCGCGAAAGCGGAAACAGAAGAGGCTTTCTCTAAAGCACAAAAAGCAGAAGACCCAAAACCTGAAGATTTATTTACACATGATTTTGCGCCCACACCTATTACAGAAGAGATAGGAGAGCGTTCTCCAAAAGATGGAGAGCAAGTAGTGATGGTAGACTGTGCTTTATTTGCTATCGAAGAGTTAATGCGTAAACACCCAGAATGTTTAATGTATGGACAAGATGTTGGTGGTCGTTTAGGGGGTGTTTTTAGGGAAGCTGCAACACTAGCTCAGAAGTTTGGAGATAACCGTGTTTTTAATACCCCTATCCAAGAAGCATTTATTATAGGGTCTACTGTAGGGATGAGCGCAACAGGTTTAAAACCTATTGTAGAAGTGCAATTTGCTGATTATATCTGGCCAGGATTAAATCAATTATTTACAGAAGTATCTCGCTCTTGTTATTTAAGTAATGGGAAATGGCCGGTTTCTATGATATTACGAGTTCCAATAGGGGCGTATGGCTCTGGAGGTCCTTACCACTCGTCTTCTGTAGAAAGTGTCGTAACTAATATACGAGGCCTTAAAATCGCATACCCTTCTAATGGGGCAGATTTGAAAGGGCTTCTAAAAGCAGCATATTATGATCCGAATCCTGTCGTGATCTTTGAACATAAGGGATTGTATTGGTCTAAAGTTCCTGGAACCAAAGGGGCTACTTCTATAGAGCCTTCTGAGGATTATGTGTTGCCTTTTGGAAAAGCATGGGTATTGCAAGAGATCTGGAAGCAAGAAGATGTAGAGACTATTTCTATTATTACATATGGTATGGGAGTGCATTGGGCGATGAATGCTAGTGCAGCGCTGGGAATGCAAGATCGTATAGAAGTAGTAGACTTAAGAACATTACATCCTCTTGATTACGAAACAGTTTTTAAGAGTGTAAAAAAATGCGGGAAATGCCTAGTGATTACTGAAGAACCTTCAGATAACGGTTTTAGTCGCGGTCTTCAGGGAAGAATTCAAGAAGAATGCTTCCAAGAATTAGATGCTCCAGTAATGCTGATTGGATCTGAAAATATGCCGGCAATTCCTTTAAATAGTACATTGGAGCAAACCATGATTCCCAATACAGAAAAGGTGAAAATTAAAATAGAACAGCTTTTTAATTATTGATTTTTTGCTATTAGTTCTAAAAAAAAAGAGCCCATTGAAATAAAAACTCAATGGGCTTTAACATATATTATTAATCCCCTTTGTTGTTGTTTTTGTTCTTAAACAACGTCATGCTATTACTAGAGTTATTAAGAGTTTTACAAGAGAAAATTTTATTTTTTTTCTTACTGAAATATATGTAAAATACGGTAATAACGTATTGATTTTCAGGTTTTTAATCAAATTTTAAATTTGGATTTTTCTACTATTTAATGTACTTTTAAGTATGAGATAAAATAAGCATCCCAAATTAATAATTGAATTGTACTTTATTGAGAACGTTTTTATTTCTACGTTATTTTTATTTCAATTTTTGCCCCAATTATTGCTCAAGTAGCTATAGGAACAATAGCTTTATCTGTCAGTTTTATGTTGGGTATTACTATAGCTGGTAAAGATATTTCTTGAATAGAGTTCATGTAGTAGGTTTTGCAACAGTCGTTTTTGAGTAGGAAAAACGACTGTTGTGCTACTAGTCTTTATTATGAATATTACAATTATAAAGAGTAGGCATTACTAATTTTTTTACGACTTTTAATAATGAGCACAAAAAAACACCGAAGAAAGGAATTCGGTGTTTTTCGGGATACAATATGAGAATTGCATCATTTACAGGTCTTTTCTTTTAAGGAGAAGACTAAATTTTTTCGCGAGTTAATTTACTATTGCTTGCAAGTGCTGGAGGATATACTTCCATAATTTCTTTTACAATTTCTTGTATACGAGCTTCGCGTTTATCTACATTTCCAGAGATTAGAGAAGCAGTACCTTTACCTTGCCATACCAATTGTTTTTTATCTACATCTAGTAAGTCTATATAAAGGATACCTTCTATACGCTCAGAAACAGTGTTTCCGTTATAGGCGCCACCGCCCCACCAAGGGCCGAATCCGCCTCCCCAGCCAAATCCGCCATATCCGAAACCTCCCCAGCCCCAGCCTCCTCTGAAGCCAAAGTTGTTTTGGTATACATCTACACGCTTGTTTGCTTTTGCAAAAATGCTCACAAGTACTGCTGGGTTTTCTGATTTTGTAAATCCTTTGGCTTCCATTTCTGTTTCAATAGCTCTAAGGACACGTTTTTTATCGAGATCAGAAATCTCGGCTTTGTCTATGCCTGGTTTGTAAAAGGCATAGGTTTTATATTCGTTAAAATTGACAGTTTGATCATAATCTGATGCGACACGTACAGTGTTGCATGAAGACACAATTAGCATGATGGCTAGTAATGGGAGTAATCGTAATGCTTTCATAGATTCCTTTTTTAAGTGTTATTGTTCAAATAAACGATCTTCTACAATATTTGGTAACGTTACTTTCAAGTCGGGTTGTGATTCCATGGCTCTTTTTATAGCAAAAACAGCACCTTCATTACGAGCCCAACTTCGACGTGCAATACCATTATTTACATCCCAGAAAAGCATGGATTGCAGACGTCTTTTAGCGTCATTAGTACCATCAAGAACCATACCAAAACCGCCATTTATAACTTCTCCCCATCCAACACCTCCTCCGTTATGGATACTTACCCAGGTAGCGCCTCTAAAACTATCTCCTATTACATTGTGTATCGCCATATCAGCAGTAAAACGACTACCATCATAGATATTACTGGTTTCCCTGTATGGAGAATCTGTTCCAGAAACATCATGATGATCACGTCCTAAGATTACATACCCTATAGTGCCTTGAGCAATTGCGTCATTAAAAGCTTGTGCAATTTTCATGCGTCCTTCTGCATCTGCATATAAGATACGTGCTTGTGATCCAACAACAAGTTTGTTTTCTTGAGCGCCTTTAATCCATTGGATATTATCCTGCATTTGCTGCTGGATTTCTTCAGGAGCTTTTTGAGCTAGCTTTTCTAATACGTCACAAGCTATTTGATCTGTCTTCGCTAAATCTTCAGGATTTCCAGAAGCACATACCCATCTAAAAGGACCGAAACCATAGTCAAAACACATAGGTCCCATAATATCTTGAACATAGCTTGGGTATTTGAAATCGATACCGTTTTCTGCATAAATATCTGCACCGGCTCTAGAGCTTTCTAGTAAAAAAGCATTTCCGTAGTCAAAGAAATACGTGCCTTTCTGTGTGTGGGCATTAATGGCTGCGGCATGACGTATAAGGGTGCTTTGTACGCTTTCGCGAAAGCGTACCGGGTCTTCTGCCATACATGAGTTTGCTTCTTCAAAGCTCATCCCTAATGGATAATATCCACCTGCCCACGGGTTGTGAAGAGATGTTTGATCACTCCCAATATCGATGTGAATATTGTGTTTGTCAAAGGCTTCCCATACATCTACGATATTTCCTTGATAGGCGATAGAAACCGTTTCTTGAGCCATTTTTGCCTTTGTTACTCTGTCTACAAGCGAAGCTGTATCTGTGACTACTTCATCTACCCATCCTTGTGAATGTCTTGTATGAACTGCTTTTGGATTAACTTCGGCACAAACAGTAATACATCCAGAGATATTTCCTGCTTTGGGTTGTGCTCCGCTCATGCCTCCTAAACCTGAGGTAACAAAAAGCCCTCCTTTAGGTGATTTTTTTATCTTTCTAAAAGCATTAAGTACCGTAATAGTGGTTCCATGTACAATACCTTGTGGTCCAATGTACATATAACTTCCTGCGGTCATTTGCCCGTATTGAGTCACGCCTAATGCATTAAATTTCTCCCAATCATCCGGTTGTGAGTAATTAGGGATCATCATTCCGTTTGTTACGACTACTCGTGGGGCATCTTTATGTGATGGGAATAATCCCATAGGATGTCCCGAGTACATAACTAATGTTTGATGATCATTCATTTGAGCCAAATACTGCATGGTAAGTAAGTATTGTGCCCAATTGGAAAAAACACCTCCATTTCCGCCATAGGTAATCAATTCGTGGGGGTGTTGCGCTACTGCATAGTCTAGATTGTTTTGAATCATTAGCATAATGGCAGCAGCTTGTTTAGACTGTGCTGGATACTCCTCTATAGGACGAGCATACATCTTGTATTCAGGTCTAAAACGATACATATAAATACGTCCATAAGTATCTAATTCTTCTCTAAATTCAGGAAGTAAAGTAGCATGGTGATTTGAATCAAAATATCGTAGTGCATTACGTAATGCTAATTCTTTTTCGGCGGGAGAAAGAATTTCTTTACGCTTAGGTGCATGGTTTATAGAGGGGTCGTATGTTTTTTTAGCAGGTAGCTCGTTTGGAATTCCTTGAAGTATGTGTTCTTGAAAAGTCATATGTTGATTTTTTAATAATACTGATTTTAATCGGAGTATACTTTAAAAATCATGGGTAACGCATATTTGCTCTATGATGGATCGTAGAAATACAAGTGCGATATGATACAATTGTATTATCCATTTTTAGAAGATTGCGAATTGGTTTTTTTGTCAAATCCATACGGGCAATGTCTACAGCCACTTTCACAACAATAACCACGCTTAAGGTGGTATTGCTCTGTAAAGCACTTATAACCTTCTGGAGTGAGATAATAATCTCCTTCCTCAATAGGAATATGTTTTCTTGTAAACGACATTGCTTTTTTTATGGATTACAAATATACTAAGACTGTCTGGAGATTACTATAGATGGCTGTTAATAGATTGGTAGATAATTATTCTAATGTTTGGTTTGATTACTAAGATTATAGAGTACTTTTGAACTGTGTTTTTGATTGTAAATAAATACCTGTTAAGAAAGCGTTTTGTAGGGCTTACACTATGGCCTTTTATTATCATGAAACGTGTCGAGTTAAAAAAAGACCAAGTTTTTATTAACCATGAACGTATTCATTTACGCCAACAGTTAGAAATGCTAGTACTTCCCTTTTTTGTTTGGTACGGAGTAGAGTATATTATAAGATTACTACGCTATAGGAATAGTTATAAAGCATATAGTAATATTTCTTTTGAGAGGGAAGCTTATAAAAATGAAAGTGATCTCCATTATCTGGAGCGTAGATCGTATTGGTCTTTTATTAAGTATCTATGAAAAGGGTAGAAACACATATTTTTAAATTATTTTGAATTGTGATAGAGGTAACTCAAAACCAAACAATATCGCTTCCTTATAATGTAAGTTTATCTATTAAAAGAGAAGACCTTATTCATCCACATATTTCAGGTAATAAGTATAGGAAACTTACATATAATATTGCTTTCGCGAAAGCTAATAATTATAAAACCCTACTTACTTTTGGCGGTGCATATTCAAATCATATAGCTGCTACCGCAGTTGCAGGAAACATATATGATTTTCATACAATAGGTATTATACGTGGTGATGAGTTAGGTGTTGATTTAGATAAGACCTTAGCAGAAAATAAAACACTACAGCAAGCCGCTAACCATGGTATGAAATTTAAATTCATATCTAGGGCATTATATAAACAAAAAGATGAGGTGTCATTTTTAAACATGCTTAAAGAAGAATATCCAGATGCCTATATTTTGCCAGAAGGAGGTACTAATAGTCTTGCCATAAAAGGATGTGAAGAAATACTAAGCCCATCAGATCTTTCGTTTGACTATATATGTTGTGCGGTGGGTACTGGAGGAACTATATCAGGTATTATTAATACGGCTGCTACTTCTCAAAAAGTGCTTGGATTTCCAGCATTAAAAGGTGATTTTTTGACAGCAGAAATACAGAAATTAGTACATGCATCTAATTGGGAATTAGAACAGAGATATCATTTTGGCGGATATGCTAAAGTACCCGAAACACTTGTGCACTTTATGAATGAATTCAAAAACACACATCAAATAGTATTAGATCCTATCTATACCGGGAAAATGATGTATGGTATTTTGGACCTTATTTCAAAAGATTTTTTCCCACAAAATTCTCGTATTTTAGCAATTCATACAGGAGGGCTTCAGGGTATTGAAGGGGTGAATAAAAAACTGCAAAAAAAAGGGAGTCAAACCATAGATATATAGAACATAAAATATGATAAGACGAATAACACTGTTGCTTTTAATTGGATTTGTACTTGGAAGTTGTGGTTCTTCAAAAAGAACAACACGTAAAGTAGTTACCCCAAAAAAAGAGCGAGAAGAACGTGTCATTACGCAGCCAAAGGATGAAACGCCTAAAGAAGAAGAAAAAGTAGTCAACCCTGTTCCTAAAACAGGAGTAGAAGGTTATATAGAAACATACGTAGAGATTGCTCAAGAAGAAATGCGTCAATATGGAATACCAGCTAGTATCACATTGGCACAAGGAATATTAGAATCTGGAGCAGGAAATGGGGAGTTAGTGAGAAAAGCTAATAACCATTTCGGAATCAAATGCCATGATTGGAAAGGCGCAAGAGTCTATCATGATGATGATGAAAAAGGAGAGTGTTTTAGAAAATATAACCTAGCAAAATTTTCATTTAGAGATCATTCTTTGTTTTTAACCAATAGAGGAAGGTATTCTAGTCTTTTTAAATTACCTAAAGATGACTATAAAGGATGGGCAAAAGGATTGAAAGCTGCAGGTTATGCAACAGATAGGAAATATCCAGATAAATTAATATCCCTTATAGAACGATATAAATTATATCAGTATGATGGAGAAGTATTAGGGAAGGAAAAAAGAGATTACAAGAAAGTTACCGATAGGAAAAACCAACATACAGTAGTAAAAGGAGAAACATTATATCGCATTGCAAAGAAATACAAGATTACTGTTGATGATCTTAAAAAATTCAATGGACTTGAAAGCAATGAGATTTTTGAAGGTCAAGTACTATATGTAGAACCATTTGATAGAGGATATTAATTCATGATATATAAAAGAAGTAGCGCATTATTTGTAGAGGCGCAAACTGTAATTCCAGGAGGAGTAAATAGCCCAGTAAGAGCATTTAAATCTGTAGGAGGCGATCCTATTTTTGTAAAAGAAGCAAAAGGAGCTTATCTCTATGATGAGGACGGGAGAACATTAATAGATTATATAAACTCTTGGGGTCCTATGATATTAGGACATGCATATCAACCTGTGGTAGATGCGGTAGTATCTAAAGCTCAAAAAGGAACTTCTTTTGGGATGCCAACAGAAATTGAAACAGATATAGCAAGATTAGCTATAGAAATGGTGCCAGGTATTGATAAAATACGTTTTGTAAATAGTGGTACTGAGGCTTGTATGAGTGCTATACGATTAGCAAGAGGATTTACGAATAGAGAGAAGATTATAAAATTTTCTGGATGCTATCATGGTCATTCAGATTCTTTTTTGATTCAGGCGGGTAGTGGAGCCGTTACTTTTGGAACACCAAATAGTCCTGGAGTTACTGAAGGTACTGCTAAAGACACTTTATTGGCCGATTATAATAATTTAGATCAAATAGAGGCTCTTTTTAATGCAAATCCAAATGAAATTGCAGCAATCATAGTAGAACCAGTTGCTGGGAATATGGGATGTATACCTCCAAAAAATGGTTTCTTGGAAGGGCTAAGATCATTATGTGATCAACATAATACACTTCTCATCTTTGATGAAGTTATGACGGGTTTTAGATTGGCAAAAGGAGGTGTGCAAGAACTTAAAAATGTGAAGGCAGATATTGTGACTTTTGGAAAAGTAATAGGAGGAGGATTACCTGTTGGAGCTTTTGCAGCTCGTGATGAAATCATGAATCATTTAGCACCATTAGGTCCGGTATATCAAGCAGGGACATTAAGTGGAAACCCTCTGGCAATGGCAGCAGGACTTGCAATGCTTACAGAAATCAATACAGACAAGGATCTTTTTAAGCGCTTAGAAGAAAAGACAGCATATCTTCATAAAGGTATTGAATTAGCTTTAAATAGACATGGAGTCGTGCATACAATCAATCGTGTGGGATCCATGATTTCTGTTCATTTTGCAGAAGAAGAGGTTGTTGATTTTAAAACAGCTGCATTGGGTGACAATGATACATTTAAGAAGTTTTTTCATGGATTACTAGCTGAAGGTATTTACATTGCTCCTAGTGCTTATGAAACTTGGTTTATCACAGATGCATTAACCTATGAAGACTTGGATACAACTATAAATGCTGTGCAAAAAGTAGCAAGTACGTTATAGATATATAAAACAAAAGGAGAGATGCCATAGTATCTCTCCTTTATCCAAACTACATCTGCGCTACCTTCTTCTGTGGTGTTTACGTTTACCTTTTTGTTGTCTTTTGAGTTTTATTTTACGCCATTTTTCAAACTGATCGGCAGTAAGGATTGCTTTCATTTCTTTCTGAACAGCAATCATATTATCTAGTTTCTTTTCTTCTAATTCAAAGCGCTGTTCTTTGGTTAATTCAGGGCGATCTTGTTTTTTACGTTCTGCAATAAATGCCTTTCTTTTCTTGGCTTGTTCTAGTTGTATAGTATAAACCTTATTTGCTTGTTGATCATTTAGATCTAAGGCAAGCGTCATTTTTTTTGTTTGTAAAGTAGCTTGTTGTTCAGCACTTAATTGCATTCTGCCTCCATCACGTCCTCTTTGTGCACTAACTGTTATTGTCATACAGAGAATAACCATTGTTAAAATATGTTTCATTTCTTTATTATGTTTTGTTATGCTACTATGACCTTATGTTTTTTAGAAGGTTTAATATGTTGTTTATAATTAACGTATTCTTAAGAAAAAAGCCCTCCAAATGGAGGGCTTTTTACAATACAAAAAAAGATGTATTTATTATTTAGGATCTAAAATTAAATCGATGCGCTCTATTAAATCAATAAGGTGTATTCTACTTATTTTATCTCGCATGCGTCCAGTGTTGCTCTGTAATGTGCGTTTTAAGTCTTTAAGTTCTGAACGAACAATAGCACGTATATCACTTTGACTTACATCGATATTAGTACGCGAAGAGAAACGAGCAAAAGCGCCAGATAGACGAGTTTGTTCTTTGGTCATTAATGTCTCTAGGCGTTCTACATACGCTCGTTGTAAATTACGACGATAGATATCAATCTTTCTACTACTTCTAAGTTCACTAAAAAGTCCATCGCGCAAATCTTCCATCATATCTATGGTTGTGTATGCATCAGCACCATTTAAAGCTTCATTTTCTAACATACGTCCTACTCTTCCAAAGTCAAGTAAGTTGTTAAGTGTACGAGTTTGGAAACGACGTATGCGTTCTACACTTCCAGCTGATTCTACTTTGTCAAAGATGTTTTCATCAATAAGCCATTCTGGTGTTTCAAATAATTCTTTTTGTAAAAATTCCAGTGCTTCTTTTTGTTTGTCTGCACTTACATGTGTGTATACAGCACCATCTTGGTCATATGTTTTATAATATTCATACACACCACCTATATTACCAGTTACATGTCCCATATATCTATTGTATTGAGACAATACTTGGTTGTACATAGTTTCTAAATCATCGTAGTTTTTACCATCTTCTGCAGTCCATTTAATAAGATTAGGAACAATACGTTTTAAGTTGGCAATACCATAAGTACTTGCTTTTACAGCATCGTCTCCAAGATCTTCTGTTTGTGAACTAGGATCGATGACACCAAATTGTTGTCTTCCAAAACGGTACATAGGATCACCTGCATGTTCTAATATCCAGTTATCTAATGTTTTCTTTTCATCTTCTGCAGATTTGTCTAGGATTGGTTTATATCCCCACTTGATAGCGTATTTGTCATAAATACCAATATTAGGCATAAGAGCAACATCACCATCTCCAGGTTGAGCTACATAATTGAAACGCGCATAATCCATAATAGAAGGAGCTGTTCCATATTTTTTTGTAAACTCAGGATCACGTAATTTGTCTACAGGATATGCAACACTGCTTCCCATATTATGTGGTAATCCTAATGTATGTCCAACTTCGTGAGAAGATACAAAACGTATTAAACGTCCCATTACTTCGTCTTTAAACTCAACACCTTGTGCATCTGGATTGATAGCGGCTGTTTGTACAAAGAACCAGTTGCGTAATAATGTCATTACATTATGATACCAGTTGATATCACTTTCTAATATTTCTCCACTTCTAGGGTCACTTACGTGAGGTCCATTTGCGTTTGGAATAGGAGATGCTAAATAACGTACTACACTGTAACGTACATCTTCTGGACTCCAATCTGGATCTTCTTCTGGCGTAGGAGGATCTTTTGCGATGATGGCATTTTTAAATCCAGCAGCCTCAAAAGCAACTTGCCAATCTTCAATACCTTGTTTAATATATGGAACCCATTTTTTTGGAGTAGCCCTATCTATATAGTACACAATTTGTTTTTTAGGCTCTACAAGTTCACCTCGGTTATATTTCTCAATATCTTCATCTTTTACTTCTAATCTCCATCTATCTAAATATGTAATTGTTTTACTTTTTTGAGCATCTTGTCCATAATCTGTTTGGCCACGAGCAAACCATCCTACACGTTGGTCAAAGTAGCGACGTTTCATAGGAGTTTCAGGAAGTAAAATCATAGAATTGCTCATCATCACAGAAAGTGATCCAGTAGCACCATTGCTTGGTGGTTCTGATGCATTATAGGTTTTTACATGTCTTGTTTCAATATTTCTAGGATAACTACGTATCGTATCTATATAAGAACGTTTCTCATCAAGACGCGTTACTTTATACCCTCTTCTTCTAAACTGAGGTAACCCTAATGGTTTTACATCTTTTTTGAAAAGTTCTGAAGCATCTATCACTGTGTTTCTAGTATCACTTACAGTGTCTTTATGATATGCTTTAATATCAAAAGCATATAAAACAGGTTCAAAATTACTATTCTTTACAGCTTCAGAAATAGGAAGTGAATCTGCAGCATAAATTTGATGAGATACTACGCGAAGTAATACTTTTTTGTCTTTTACTTCCCAACGTAATACAGAGGTGTTTTGTTTACCACCACCAAAACCTAATCCAGTTGCAGTTTTTGCAATACGAGTTACCATAAGCATCTCTCTACCAAAAAGAGAATCCGGAATTTCATAAAAATAAGAATCGTCTATTTTATGAACAGTAAATAGACCTTCGTCGGTTTTTGCTTCTTTGGTAATTACCTTTTTATAAGGTTTTATTTCCCCTTTTTTTGGTTTGGGTTTGGGTTTTGAAGAAGCCGTAGCTTTCGATTTTTTAGGCTGAAATACAGCACAACCTGTAACAGATACTGCTAAAAAGGCGAGTATCAGAAAATGTAATTTTATACGCATAACGAGTTTTTTATAAGAGTCAAAAGGTAAGTATAGTTAGGAGGGGATTTTGTGAAGATATTGTTAAACCCATCTGATTTATTAGAGGTTTTTTATAAAAATAACAAAAACACCTTATTTTGTGCATTTTGCAGTGATGTTTTGCATTTTAAAATGAAGAATCAACAATTGATTGGTGTGAATTTTTAGAGTAAATCAAGAGTAGTCTGATATAATGATTTTTGAGTTGTTTTTGAGTGAATCCATGCAAAGTAACTCAACATGAATATGTCTTCTTTCGCTTTGTCTTTTGATGTAAAAAGCCTTTTTACGCTTTCGCGAAAGCGTATACTTTTTATTTCTTCAGGATATTTATAGATAATTTCTAGTGTTTTTAAGAAATCTTGAAGTCTATTTTCGTGTTGGATTACATGTTTATACTTACGTTTAAAACGTTTTAAGAGGGATGCTACAAGATCGATATGCTCTAATTCTATATGTGTGATGAGTTCTAGTAAATCATGTTTAATAACCCAATCTTCTCCCATTTTAGCGATATACCAGGTGGTGCTATGTCTTAATTTGTTTAGAGCGCTATGTGCTTGTTTATGCCGTTCTTGTTGTGTTAAACAGATGCATAATACAAGAATAAGATCAGGATTCTGGGTTTTGTTTTTTTGCTGCGAACTTTCAAAATGTTTTTCTAGAAGAGTAATAGCATCAAGACCGTGTCCTGTATAATTGAGAATAAGTGTGCGTAGCAAGAGTTCGCTTTCGCGAAAGCGGAGTTCGTATTTTCCTCGCTCGCTTAGCATGTGTGACTTCATAGTGTCTAGATAGCCAGTAGCACGTTCAAATTGCCTATTCCTGAAATAAGCATTTGCCATAAAATAAAGCAAGTGAATATGATAATATAAATGCTTGTTAGAAAGTGTTTTTTTGAGATTGATTTTATGATAAACACGCTCAAAAAATGGTAAGGCATCCACATAATTGTTTTCTAATCTAGCAACTGTATTGATGATTTCTAATAACTGGTATAGTGATTTAAATGTGAGAGAGGTGTCTATAGTAATATTAAATTTTTGAAACGCATCTGAAAGAAGTTGGTTGACATCTACAGTTACTATATTATTGGTTTGTGAGATTTTGTTTTTGATGTATGCATATGCTAGATTAAGATTCTCTTGATGTTGATGTAGTTTTTGATTGATCTGAAAATCTTGAATGAGGATCTCAAGATTTATTTCTGGATGAAGATGTGTGTATTGTATTTGTGTGTGATAGATCTCCGTAAGCATACTATATAGATCATGAGTTTTTGCCAAAGTTGCTGCTTTTTGAAGCGTCTTTTGCGCAGCTTTATGTATTTCTTGTTCGTAAAGAATTCTGGCAGTAAGTATCAACTTTAAAACTTCAAACTCTTCTGTGGTTTCGGTTTCTAAACTACGACTAGCTATAAAATCAATCAGATTATCATGAAGTCTTTTACATAACGCATGATATGCATTTTTAGAAGCTTTTCCATAAAGGATGTGATCAATATTTGCGGGAAGTTGTGATTGTCTTAGTAGTTTGAGTAATGCTAGATTTTTGGTGTCTGTGCGTTTGTTTTTACGACGTATATATGATTTAAATTTTTCATAATCTTCTGTAGAAAGTGAATGTATTAAATCGTAAAGTATCATATTATATCGTAAGTGTAAATGTATATTGTGATAGTAAATATAATATTTAATTAAAGCTTAAATATAAATATATCGTAAGTATTTGTTGAATTTTTGATTTTCTGACTTGAGTGGCTGTTGCATATTTGCCTTGTCATTTAACCACACAATCATGGAATTTAATAATAAGAAACTCACACGTACTACCACTTTTATTCACTATGTCATCAGTTTTCTTTTAGCTATTTTTTTAATAGGACTGGCTAATAGAATTATCTGGGATATTGACGGAGAAGATAAACGTCCTTATGTATCTGACTTTGAAATAAAAACAGATGTTAAAAAATACAGGGTATTAAGACAAAGTATTAAAGATTCTATAGAAGGGAAGAAAGATGCTCAAGAAGACGTACGACTTTCTATAAATCTTGCTCAGAATACATTAGATCAACAGCAAGCATCTTTTAAAACATGGATTTCAACACGTACGGCAACACAATCTTCTCAAGTAAATGCTGAAATACAAAAGCGTAATTATGTTTTGGATTCTTTGCGTACTTCCCTTAAAACATTAAAGTCTGAAGAGATTTTACTACAATCTGTTATAAATAATTTTAGGACTGAGCATGCTACATATATGAATGCGATAGATGAAGAAATGTCTAAAGCAAAGGCGCTACACCTTAAAGCAGAAAGAGCCTATGATTTACAGCTATTTATAAGTCGTTTGTTATTTGTAGTTCCAGTGCTACTTCTAGGAATTTGGATGTTAGTAAAAAAACGTAAGCATAGTTACTGGCCTTTATTTAGAGGATTTGTCTTTTTTGCCTTCTATGCCTTCTTTATTGGATTGGTTCCTTACTTACCCAGCTACGGAGGATATGTTAGATACACTATAGGAATCATAGTATCCGTATTACTAGGAATATATGCTATTAAACATTTAAGAGCCTTTGTAAAGAGAAAAAAAGAAGAGTTACAACTCTCTTCTCTAGAACGGTCTAAAAAAATAAAAGAAGAGGTAGCAGAGAAGGCACTAGAAAATCATATGTGCCCAAGTTGTGGAAAAGATTATTTAATTAATGAGATTTTTCAAAGCGGAAAAAGTAAAAAAATATCGGGCTCACTAAAAGTTACTACCTACTGTCGTCATTGCGGACTTCAACTTTTTAAAAATTGTAAAACTTGTGATACTAAGAATTATGCTCACTTACCACATTGCTATTCTTGTGGAGATCAGATTATAAATAAATAAAAATTACACAAACATTAAAACATACAACAATGGAAAATCAAGTAAAAATTCAAACAGAAAAGAAAGCAAAAGAAAAAATAAAAGAAGATTTTAATGCCAAACCTACACCAGCATTTATAGCTGCTTCATGGGGCTCATTATTAATAGGAATGGTTTCTTTTTGTGTAGGACTTTGGAATGCAACAATGCAACTTAACGAAAAGGGATATTACTTCACTATACTGCTATTTGGTTTATTTTCAGTGATTTCTGTGCAGAAAACAGTGAGAGATAAGCTGGAAGGAATACCCGTAACAGATATTTATTATGGTGTAAGCTGGTTTGTTACAATAGCATCTATACTATTATTAATTATAGGGTTATGGAATGCAACATTAGATCTAAGTGAAAAAGGGTTTTATGGGATCTCATTTTTCTTAAGTCTTTTTGCCGCTATAGCCGTGCAGAAAAATACAAGAGATGTCAAGTTTTTAGAACAGAAAGATAAATAAGGCAATAAAGTGCAATGTTGGAGTGTGAGAGGTTGCACTTTGTTGTGTGGTGTGAGAAACCCGGTAGTAAGTAAAATGCTATCGGGTTTTACTAAAACTGAAAAAAGCTACACTAACTTGCTAATCCCTAAGTCAGTATAAGTTAATGATCATTTACTGTTTTATGAACGCTCATCTATAGGTAGTTTTTGTAGTATAAAGTTAAAAAGTAGGTCTACTATGGATGTTTATGAAAATTATGGTAATGATTTTAGCTAAGCATCACTCTCGTCGTTATTAATTAGGAACAGTACATTGCTTACCTCAAAGGGTAATGTTTGTGAGAGTGATGCTTTACAATAAAAAAACGGATGGTAACACCATCCGTTTTTTTATTTATATATACTTGTAATTACCCAAAATTAATGGTGCAACTATTAGATACTCCAAACCATTTGAGCCTATTTCGAGAAGCTGTTTTATATACATAATCTCTCATCATTCTAGGTATAAAAGCTAATAAGGCAGCAACACGTTTCCATTTAGGTATTTCAGCAACGATCTTTAAGAAACCGTCAGAATGTGTGTGTATTCCTTCTTTATTAATAAGAATGACAGTGTCTAATTGATTTGTTGGTTTATTATAATGACGCAATAGTTGCTGACCTTTGGGGGATTGAAAAGGCAGAAATTCAAAAGTTGCCGTTGGGGCAAACTTCATAAGCCATCCTATTACGCCATTACATAAATTACATTCTCCATCAAATATGATGATATCTTTCTGATTATTAGTTTCCATAACTTTTTTGAAATAAATGAGTTATGAGAGTTGTGTCGTGTAGATATTAAAATCATTACGACAAAAAATGTAAAAATGACAATTTTTAAAACTTCTATCTCATTTTGTAAGTACTCAGATATCTCTGTCGACTTACTATGGTAAATCACAAAAAAAAGTAAACACTTATGAAAAAGATAGTACTAATACTTAGCCTTGCTATGGCTACTGTTTTTAATGTGCAAGCACAAGAAATAAATGCAATTCCATATAGTAGTGACATTGCTCAATTACCTGATGGGTGGCATAAATTTACATTACAAGGGGCTAGTTTTGATGTAGAAGTAGCATCTGGTAATCTTGTAAAAGGAAATATTATTTGGTTTGATGGAACAAAATATTCTGGAAACTTAGCGGGGTCAGTAATTTCTGGAAGAGGAACGTATACATGGCCTGATGGAACAAAATATGAAGGAAGTTTTAGAAATAACCAACGACATGGGAAAGGATCTATGATTTTAGTAGATAATTCAAAATGGAGTGGGAAATGGAAGAATAATAAGAAAAACGGAAAAGGGAAACAATTTGATGCTTCTGGAGAAATTGTACAGCAAGGTGTTTGGGAAGCGGATCAATTTTTAGGCGCTAAAAAATAATAATCTACAAAAGATTATGTGATAAAAATGCCTTCTGTCTTTAAAACAGAAGGCATTACTTATATTAAAATATATTCTTTATTCTTTTGTAAGTGTCACTTGCCATACTTTATTAGAAGCAGCTGAGTTGCCAGAACCATAGGTTCCAGGATTTGATTGATATGCTTCAATACCACCATAAATATGACCTATCACTACTTCTTTAGTACCATTAAAAGTACTATTTAAATCAATGATTTCAGTATTCTCAGAATTCATTTTATAGGCAATACTACTACTGCTTTTTATAAGAATAGATTCGGCACCATAAAAATTAGGGGTACTTCCATATACATTTTTAAGGGTGTCTACAATTTTACTCTGCATAGGTTTTTGTTCTACATTCATTGCAATATGAAGCCCTGTGTTTGTAAATCCAGAAAGATGTCCAGGAGGTGCAATGTCACCATCACCTATACCACCAAATAAGAACGTGTGTAAGAGTTTTGTATCGCTGTCATATCCAACAAAATTTCCACAAGCATATACATTGTGATTTTTTTGATCATAGGTAGTGTCATAGGTGTATAGTTTGCTTTCTGTTGCCCAATCTGGATGTACATAGATTGCATCATTCCATGCCTGTAGGTCATTATCACTTCCAGGTTTAAATACCCCTCCATAGAACGTTAAACTTTGTTCCATTTGATCATAGGTTGTGTTATAATACATAGAAGGAACTACAGGTCCGTCTCTACGACGGAAAATAGATAAATTATCTGAAGATGGATCTGTAGGGTCTGATACATCAGAAATAGGGCCACTTACGTTGATGTCTAATAGTGTAGAACTACGCCCAGATACTACTGTAAATGGGTACACTGCATCTAAATATTTTTGGCTATTACTGGTGAAGTTATGACCTCCAGCTGCATATAATGTAATATTGGTTGAATCTTCTAGCTTTTTAACGTGACTGAAAGAACCTGATTTTACGAATACTTCAGCACCCGTACTAATGAGTTCTGTGCTTGTTCCATATCTAAATACTTTTGCCCACTCATCATCCGTAAGTGTTTGACCTTTTGCAAGTTTTATCATAGACCCTATGTGTAATCTTGCAACTTGATTATAGGTAATGTATTCTTGTTTTTTCTTATCGGCCGCTGTGGTGTCTTTTTTCCAATTTGGAGTTTCCTCAAAATAGTTAAAACTCTTTGGGCCATAACCTCCTACTACATACATATATCCCTGCTCATCTTGCGTTACTAAAGGGTTAGAGTTGACAAAAATAGATGTAAAATCATAATCTCCTTTAGATAATGATTGACACATTTCAGAAGAGGAGTCTTTACATAAATTTGTTTTTAGATCATCCAAAAATTGAACATAGCTTATACTAGATACCTTGTCTTCAGCTAAATTGTAGGCATAAATTTTTTGATTAAACGATTTAGGGATAAAAGATTTATCCGCATAATTGGCATTTAAATTATGGAGCCCACCCACTTTTTCTTCTCTATTGGTTCTCCCTGCAAATAAGAGCCAGTCTTCTCCAGAAGTAGCATGAGCAAAGGATTGTAATGCGGGAGCATTGGTGATGGGTAAAGAGTCAATACTCACTTTGTAAGATGAAACGGTAACGTCTGAGTTGTTTCCAGAATTGTTGTTGTCAGGTCCAGGACAGGCAGTACATAAAAGCAATACAAGTCCAGCCGTAAAAAAAAGATACATTTTTTTCATGGGGATAATGGTTTAGATTAATTAGTGATTTTCAAAAATAATTAGAATACAGTATTGAAAATCAGGTGTTTTTACGTGGTTTATGCTCTTTGGTACTCCGCTCTCCACTTTGGTCGTGAGCCTCGCAGGCTCGATTTCGCGAAAGCGTATAAAGAAAAAAGGCCTACTATAGAAGTAGACCTTTTGTGATAATCAAATGTTGTTGATGTAAAAAAGATACTTATAGTTTGGTAAACTTCTTTTGCTCTTTTTTGTTATCTGTAGTAGTTATTTCTAAAATATAAACACCCGAAGCTAGATGGCTTACATTAATTCTATTGTTATCAATGGTTATAGGTGTAATTTTTCCTAATAGATCATAAATAACGCCATCGCTTTTTATACTAGTTCCATTTGTTGGAGTGATATTTAAAATATCATTTGCAGGTATTGGATATATATTAAAAGCTGTTGGCTCATTTTCTTCTATACCTAATGGTGCGCTACCTTCTAAGACATAAATAGTTTGATTTGCATCAACATTTGTAAGCTGATCTGTAATTCCAGAAGGCCACTCTATGGTTACCGTTTCTATAAAGTCAAAAGTTCCTAATCCAAAATGCGGGTTTAATGAATGCATATTAGCAAACCCTTCTCCACTTCTTACATTACGTACTTTGGTGCCAAAAGCTCCTTCTATAGTAATTAAAGCTCCGATACCATTATGATTACTTTCTACACCTTCAAGATTTAATTTGAACCAGAAATTAGAATTTCCATCATTCATATGGACATTTCCTCCAGCATATACATCTAGAAACCCATCGTCATTAAGATCTCCTACAGCACCTCCACCTTGGATTTGTTGTGAATTTGAGGAGAATGTCATGTCTCCATTATTTAATAGTAAAGTCGTTTGTAATTGTGAGTAGATATCTAAGTATCCATCATTATTGAAATCAAAAGTGACAATTTCTCTAGCTCCATCTAGGTTTTCAAACCCAGATCCAGCTGTAATATTTGTAAAAGTACCATCGCCATTATTTTCATAAAAGATGGTCCCGATTTCATTAAAATGCTCGTCTGCAGCAATAATATCCATATCTCCGTCATTATCAAAATCTCCCACGGCACTAGACCAAGACTGTGTTCTTGTATCAACTCCAGCCGCAACACCTACTTCAGTAAAAGTACCATCTCCATTATTACGATGTAATTGGTTAGAGCGTCTTGTATCTGCAGGGTTACCAGAACCAAATACACATTTAGATAAATAAAGATCGGTATCGCCATCATTGTCATAATCAAACCAAATAGATCCATAATTATGTCCAGTAGGTGTATCACCTAACCCTCCTTGGATTTCATCTAAGAATCCACCAGTTCCATCATTGAGGAAATATACATTAGGTTCTATATCATGGCATACAAAAGCATCTAGATCACCATCATTATTGATATCAATAAAGTTGGTGCGTTGCGAAAAAATAAAAATGCTACTTTGATCATCTTGTGAAAATGAGGTTCCATCGCTATTTGCTTTTAGAAAGCTTACGCCATTATTACCTCCAAACATGATGTCGTTAATTCCATTGGCATCATAATCTGCAATACTAAGGGACCAATCTGGGCCATTAGAGGCACTAATAGAGATATTTGTAGGTACAAGGCCTGTATCTGTTTGATGATGAATTGACAGGTTAGATTGTGTAGGGCTTATCGTGTCATCTAGGTAATCTCCATTCATATCTACGATTCCAATTTCGGCACTAGAGCCTCCTATATTTTGTGAAGTAAACGTGGCATCTTGCGCTTTTGCGTAGGATATAGCACATAAAGCCAAAGCTAAAAGTGTAATTTTTTTCATGATTTCAATTTTGTAGTTTTTATTAAATCTAATAAAATTTCCTTCTAGATGTTAACGTTTTACGCACTACAGGAAGAATTGGTTAGTGTTTTTGGAGAAGTGAAAATGTTTTATACGCTTTCGCGAAAGCGTATAAAGAAAAAAGGTCTACTTTATAAAGTAAACCTTTTTAAAAATTTAATAGAAACTATTAGTAATATAAGTTATGAAATATGTGTTTTAGTTATTCGTAGTAATCGCTAATAATTCTGCGGGCTCACTACGACTTTCAGAACTGCATATACTAGTTATGTAAATATCGTATGTTGTATTAGGAGTTAAATTTTCTATAAGTGCAAAACTATTTGAAGTTGTCAATCTATCACCAGTACCTAATGAGAATCCAGTAATACCATATTCTATTTCAAAAGAATTTGCATTGGAAGTATTTGTATCGTAATTTATATTAATTTGAGTTGATTCAGCCAAGAAGTCTAAGTTTCCTACTTGTAGACAATTTTGTTGATTATCATCTTCAGAATCAGAAGAACAAGAGTTTAAACAAAGGATAAATAATGAAGTAATGAATAATAGTTTTTTTAACATAATGAATTTATTATTAGTTTTTATAAATGGTTGTAAATTTATTTTTACTTTTCTAAGGTAACGGTCAGTCCTGCATCATCTTTAGTAACTTTTGCAACGCCTAATTTGGTAAGGCCTTTGATGCCTTTATCCCATCCTTTGTTGCTCAATCCAGAGGCAGTTTTTAATGCTCCTAATTCTATAGAGGGTTCTTTTTTAAGAATCTCATAGATGGCTTTTTCGTTATCGTTAAGCTCTAAAGCTTTTTTCTCAGGTTTCATTTGAGGAAAGAACAATACTTCCTGTATCGACTGATTATTGGTCATAAACATGGCTAGACGATCAATTCCAATACCAATTCCAGAGGTAGGAGGCATTCCGTATTCTAATGCTCTTAAGAAATCCTGATCGATAAACATGGCTTCATCATCTCCTTTTTCAGAAAGCTTTAATTGATCTTCAAATCGCTCACGCTGATCAATAGGATCATTCAACTCTGTATAGGCATTGGCAAGTTCTTTACCATTGACCATAAGTTCAAAGCGTTCTGTCAATCCTTCTTTACTTCGGTGTTTCTTGGTAAGCGGACTCATCTCTACCGGATAATCGATGATGAATGTAGGCTGGATATATAAGTGCTCACATTTTTCTCCAAAAATCTCATCAATGAGTTTTCCAGTTCCCATGGTTTCATCTACTTCAAGACCTAATGCTTTAGCAGCTTCTCGGATTTCATCTTCTGATTTTTGATATAAATCGTATCCTGTATGTTCTTTGATAGCATCTAAAATACCAATGCGCTTATAAGGGGCTTTGTAGTTAATTACATTTTCGCCGAAAGGCACTTCTGTCGTACCATGAAGTTTGAGCGCTACTTTTTCTAGTAACTTCTCTGTGGTATCCATCATCCAATCATAATCTTTGTATGCAGCATACATTTCCATCACAGTAAATTCTGGATTGTGCGTACGATCCATTCCTTCATTACGGAAATCTTTTGCAAACTCATATACCCCATCAAAACCTCCTACAATTAATCGTTTTAGGTATAGTTCATTTGCGATACGCAGATATAAAGGAATATCTAATGCATTGTGATGTGTCATAAATGGACGTGCAGAGGCTCCTCCAGGAATAGGTTGTAGGATCGGAGTTTCTACTTCTAAGAATCCCATCTCATTATAAAAATCACGAATTGTCGTTGTAATCTGTGTGCGTTTTACAAAGGTGTCTTTTACTTTAGGGTTTACAACAAGATCTACATAACGCTGACGATAACGTAATTCTGGGTCATTAAACTCATCATATACATTTCCTTGCTCATCTATTCTAGGTTGTGGTAATGGGCGTAATGATTTACTTAGTAATGTGAAGTCTTTTACCATAACAGTGATTTCTCCCACTTTTGTAGTAAATAATTCTCCTTCAATACCTACAAAATCTCCTATATCTAGTAGCTTTTTATAGACATCATTGTACTTTGACTTGTCTTCTCCAGTACAAATCTCATCACGATTAAAGTATACTTGTACACGGCCTTCAGCATCTTGAAGTTCGGCAAATGAAGCAGAACCTTGAATACGTCTAGACATTAAACGTCCAGCAATAATCACCTTCTTCCCTTCTGTATAGTCCTGTTTTATCTTTGTAGATGTATTATTAACTGGATATAAAGGAGCGGGATATGGGTCGATACCCATTTCGCGTAAGCGTGATAATTTGTCACGACGTACTTGTTCTTGTTCTGAGAGTGCCATACACTATTGTTTTAAGCGTGCAAAGATACTCGTTACGTCATTAAAATTCAATCTTATTCTTCTAAGGAATTTGTGTTTTTTAAATTCTCTTCAATTGTAGTGATAGCAGTTGTTATTTTTTTGTTTGTAGGTTCTAATGCTAATGCTTTTTGATAACTCTCTAAAGCTTGTTCTAATTGGTTTGATTTTGATTGCTTATTGCCAAGATTCATATAGGTTTTAGGATCATTTGGAAAAAGCATCGTGTTGAAGGTGAGAATTGCGAGTGCCTTTTTTGTTTGCCCTGCATAAAAAAGTACACTTGCATAGGTGTTAAGTTGGCTTGTTTTTTGAGCAAATTCTTGAAGCTCTTTTATATTTTTCTTTGATTTTTTAAGGAATTTCTCAGTGCCTGCTTCTTCAATGAGTTGATTGGTTAGGGTTACAATATGATGGTTAGGTGTGTATTTGTTTTCAAGAATATGTAGGATGTCTTGTTCCAAACTCCCGACGGGTGACTCTACAATTCGATTCACTTCTTTTCCTCCTTTATATATGATAATGGTAGGAACTCTATGAATATTTTGCCCTTCATGTTCTCCACCTGGGCTTTGTTTGTAGGTGTTGGCACTTCTAGAAACTGCAATAAGTGTGAGTCTGTCTAATGGGAATTGGGCTTCTTCTAAAACCTTATACAGCCTAGGGATTTCTCTTTTGCTATCACCACACCAAGTCCCCATAAAGGCCGTTATGGTATAAGGAGATAATTGTTCTTTTAAGATGTTGATTATTTTTGTGTCTGGTGTATATTGATCATATCCTTTGGCAAACCAATCTGCATATGGTGGAGCGTTAAGTGCTTCTTTGTTTATTTTCCCTAGTAATAAGGATCTATTGTTTTGTTTTTCTTCATGATTAAATGATTGCGAGAATCCGATGTTTTGAAACAGGATTACAATAAGTATTAATAGGATATTTTTTTTCATTACTTCTATTTTTAAATGCAGTTTAAAATTGCAGTTAAAAACGGAAAACGTGAAGAAAATAAGGGTGGGAAGAAGGACTAGACCTAGGTGGAATTTTGTATTAGGTAGTTTTATAAAGTGACTTTACTTCGTCTCTATTAGTGACATTTAGTTTTTTGTAAATATTGTTGATATGCGTTTTTACAGTGCTCACACTAATAAATATTTCTGAAGCGATTTCCTTATTTGTGCGATTTTGAAGAATTAAGTCTAATATTTTTTGTTCTTGTTTGGTTAGTGAAGTACTCGTTACTTGTTTTTGGGATGCTATTTTCTTTTTAGAAATAAATAAATAGATATTTATCAGTAATGAGATCAAGAATAACGAAGCAAGAAGGTATATCCATTTTGAAGAAGTTTCCTCTTGTGATTTATGAATTAAGAAATAATCGGCAGCTAATTCCTTTTTGTATTGTTCTGTATAAGGTTGATTAGGATATGTTGTTTGTAGTCTTTGAAGGAGGTCATTATAATAATTTGTGTGGTCTAGATCATTTAGGTAGTATGTATATAGGTCTTTAGATCTATTTGATAAAAATGCATACGAGTACAATTCGGCAAGAGGTTCGTCTAGTTGTTGTCCGTATTCTTGAAATTTTTTAAACCATTTTTTTGCATTTAAATCCCAATTAGCTTGACTTCTGTAGGATCCAAACTCATAACGCATGAGTTCTTTAAGAGAATCGATCTTTATGAAGGTATTTGCTTTTTCGTTGGTAGAAGTAACACTGCAAAACATTTCTTGATCAAATGTGAAAGGGAGTGTTATGGTGTCAGAATTATTAGCAACAAAAAGCACTTCTTTACTATTTATACAATGTCCTGCAAAGTGAGCTATATCTTTTGTTTCATCTGGACAACTATCTATATGAATGCGATAGATGTTATTTTGAGAAGATAGGTTATTACCTGAGAATGTAAAATATCCTAAAGTGTCTGGGGATGTTTTACTAATAATTTGTTCGGGATAGATACCTGATATTTTTCTGTAATCTTTTACAATAGATAAGTATACATCACCTTCCCAATTTTTAATATCAATATGTCCAGAAAACTCATATTGACCTTTACAAAACCATGAGAAGCTCAAGAATAAGAGGATTGCAATAAAATGTTGATGTCTCATGTTTATTTAAAATGCTAATATAGAAAAGATGGATTACATCCTCTTTAGGTATGTAACAATATCGGGCAATTATAGACGTATAGTGTACATCAATCAATCATACCTTGCTGAGACGTAGGGTTTAAAATTAAAATTATATGAGTTTCTGGCGCGTACTTTTGGCCATTTTTTTTCCACCACTTTCAGTAATTGGAAGAGGATGTGGATCAGTATTAATAGTTTTCTTACTTTGGCTATGTGGTTGGGTGCCTGGCGTAATTGCCGCACTGGTCATACTAAATAACCCAAAAAACAACTAAAATGACAAAAAAAATAACGATATTATGTAGTGTGTTGGTATTCATACTGATAAGTTGTAATGTTCAAGAACGTATTGTTTTTAATGAAGATATGGGAGGTCGTTATGAAACTTCTTTTGACTTATCGAAAATGATGGCTACTATGAATGAAATGGGAGCAGGAGCTTCTAATCCAGATAAGAAAAAAACAAAAATGGATACTATAGTGGTTTTTGCTGATATGTTTAAAGAACACAAGGATAGTATCGCAAATCTATCTGCAGAAGAGCAAGCTAAATTAGAGATGCTCAAAGACTTCACAATGAAAATGAAAATGGATGAAGAAACTGGAGAATTTAAAATGAATATTTATAAAGATTTCAAGGACTTTAGTGGTTTAGAACGTGTAGCTTATGAAATGGATAATGTATTAGATCAAGCAAAAAGTGAATCACAACAAGGACAACAAGCGGGTCCTGGAGACGATTTAATGTCTCTAGATAAAGTGATTTATACATTTGAAAATAATACGTTTAGAAGAACAGACCCTAAAAGCTTAAGTGAGCATTTGGAAGATGAAGGTATTCTTAAAGAAGAGACGCGTATAAGTCTTGAAGAATTAAAAAACAACTTAGCAGTAGATGGAGACGATAGCGAAGAGAATGCTATGATTAAAGGAATGATGGGGCAATTTGCTGAAGAACTTGAAAATTCTATGATGAAATTGGAATATGTTTTTCCACGTAAAGTAGTTTCTGTTTCTCCAGAAGGAGCTACTATTTCTAAAGATGGGAAAACAGTCACTTTTGAAGTGCCTTGGAGTGATCTATTAGAAGAAAAAGCAAAGGTGTTAGAAAACTTTGAAGTTGTGCTAGAGGAATAATTTATGGTTTATAATAATGTAATGCGTAAAAGATTTTATAAATTTTCACTAATTATTTTAACTGTGTTCTTTCTTACAAGTTGCAGTGTGACTGAACATATTATTTTCAAGAGTAAAGAGAATGGTCTTTACGAGAAAAATATTGATATGTCATTGTTAATTAAAGCAATGAGTAAAAAACAAGATTTGACGGCTAATGGGGCTCCTGTAAGATTAGATACTACTATTGTGTTTTCTGATTTTTATAAACAAAACCCACATCTAATAGTAGATATGTCATCAAAAGAGAAAGAAATTCTTGAATCTTTAGCGGGGTACACGATTAGGTCTAGTTATGATTTAGAAAAGATGACCTATGATGTTGTTGTTTCAACTCATTTTTCTGAAACAGAAACATTAAATGAAATCCCTAAAAACATAGATAAAGTATTAGCACTTTTATTGGCTTCTAATGGCTCAAGTAGCACACTTGAAAGTTTTTATAATGTATTTGAAGGAGGTGTTTATGATATTGTATATGAAGTGAGAGAAAATTCTTTTAAGCGTACTTTTAAAAATTTAAAAGAAGATAAAAAAGAAATACACGATTCTAATGAAGAAATTGTAATTATTGAAAGTGATGAAATCATAACAGAAGAGGGTGCTGAAGGAGAAAATCAGTCAGATGATGACGGTTTGACAATTATTGCTGTTGATGAAAATGGTAATACAGAAAGCTGGGAAACAAAAGAAAAGAAGTCAACATCTTCTAATTTTAAATATGCAAACGAGTTAGAAAGATCCATTTTTGAACCTTATGAAGAAGAATTAAAAAAATCTTCATTAACTATTAAATATACATTTCCTAAAAAGATCACTGAAACATCGGTAAAAGATGTAAAAATATCTGATGATAAAAAAACAGTTCTGTATACAGTATTATTTGATAACTTGAAAACTAATATTAATATACTTGAGAACTTCGAGGTTGTACTAGAAGAGTAAAATATATAGTATAGTTTAACAAAATCCTCTTATACAAGATATAAAAGGATTTTTTGTTTCTCCGTATCTTTGTAGTGTGAACAAAACAATTCAACTTCAGGACTTAGGTAACCAAGATTATAAAGAAACTTGGGATTATCAAGAAGTGCTTTTTAAGCAGATTTTAGATATAAAAATCAAAAATAGACGTGAAGAAGCAGGACTTGAAACACCTAATCATTTTCTATTTGTAGAACATCCACATGTTTTTACATTGGGGAAGAGTGGGGATTTTGATAATTTGCTTGTCAGCGAAAAAGAACTCGCAGAGAAAAACGCTACCTTCTATAAGATTAATAGAGGAGGCGATATAACGTATCATGGACCTGGGCAAATTGTAGGATATCCTATTTTAGACCTTGAAAATTTCTTTACAGATATTCATAAGTATTTACGGTTATTAGAAGAAATGGTGATTCTTACACTAGCCGAATATGGTTTAAAAGCCGAGCGTTCTCCTGGAGAAACAGGCGTTTGGTTTGATGTAGGAACTCCATTTGCCCGTAAAATCTGTGCTATGGGTGTACGTGCCAGTCGTTGGGTAACCATGCATGGTTTTGCATTTAATGTAAATGCAGATTTAGGCTATTTTGACTTAATGATTCCTTGTGGAATAAAAGATAAATCAGTTACTTCTCTTAATGTAGAATTAGGAAAAGCTACTGTTAATGAAGCAGAGGTAAAAGAAAAACTACTCAAACATTTTAAAACGCTTTTTGAAGCCTCTATAATAGAAAAAACCGAAGCTTAAACTTCGGTTTATAACTTGTGAAATTACGTAATTGGCTAATTGTATTAGTGCTTATAAATTAATAACAGCAGTAGGTTGCTCTGCAATAGTGATGTTTAAAACACCTTCTGTGATATTAAAAGGAGGGCCGCTTTCACCTCCAAAATCTTCTACGCGTATATAGAAGGTATCAGCAATCACATCTTCATTCATAAGCATAGGTGTAAATGTTCCAGAAAGTAATTGTGCAGTAATTGCATTATTTGGATCTCCGTTAAATCTAATAGTGGTGCTAAAACCATTATTGGTTTCTACCCATGGAGCAGGAATGGGGGTGTTAATAGGAGTGACATCTGGTGTATGTTGAAACTGGATTTGACGTACGCCTCCATTATCAATACCGCCTAATAGAAAATCGTACGAAGTTCCTGCTCGCAGATTAAGTTGTATGTTTTCAAGATTATCATCTTGGGTAAACGTTCTGTCAAATCCATCTCCAGTAATTTTAAAGGAAAATGAAGGTGCAGTGGTGTCTATTTCCGGTATGTCTGTTTCACAGCTCATCATACTGAAAACCAATAGCGATATAAAGAGATAGTTAAATACTATTTTCATGATATGTTTTTTAATAGGTTGATGTGGTATACGCTTTCGCGAAAGCGTATACATTAAAAAGCCCAATAATAGTTTAGTGAGATCGGTCTTATGGATTGTAATACCGCGAGTATTTTATTATTGGGCTAAGACTATAAATGGATCATTATTAATAATCCGTTACTTCATTTAAGAGCGACCTGCTCATAAGCCTGCCATTCTGTTTATAGGTTTCCTGTTTTACCATACCAATGCCTTCTGCAATCCAGTCTGTACATTGATAACTTCTTGAAGCCACTCTACCTCTCATTTCATTGTTGTACGTGATTACATAACAGTCAAAGGTTCCAGCTGGCGTTTCTATTTGTTCTCTGCGTACTACCTTTCTGTTAGATAGAATAATATCAAAGTTTATTTCTAGAATTTGTGCATTTAGACTGATGGATGCACTTGCATCAGGTAAGGTTTGTCCAATCTCTAAATCATTAGGAATCGCAAGCCTATCTGTAGTCGTAACTGTATATTCCATATCTTCATATTGACTCAATAAATCAGTCATGATAGATTCTGGAGCTAGGTATGTAGTCCTATTGTCACATCCTAATTCTAACTTACCTCCTGTAATATGTTCTCCACGTTTGTCCCAAAGATTGAAGTTGACTTGTATTCCAGATGAGGTGACGCTTTCTACGTTATATTCTGTGGTCATACTATGACGTTCTCTTTTGTCAAAAACCTTGTGAATTAACTTTCTTCCAGGTTTTGAAGCATAGTATTTACTGCAATTGCCTTGAGCAAGTAATGGTGTTGTTATGCACAAAACAATAATGATGATAAATGTTTTCATGGTATCTATGATTTTAAAGTTTTACAAACTCAACACGACGGTTAAGTGCTTTTCCTTCTTTTGTGTCATTAGACGCTACGGGGTCGCTATCGCCCATTCCGTCTGTACTAATTCTTGATGTATCTATTCCGTAAGCAGTAGTCATCATTTTCTTTACAGCTTCGGCACGCTTTCGCGAAAGCGTACGATTGCTCTCTTTCTGACCGTCAGAATCGGTATGTCCAATGATTTTTATGCGTACTTCTGGGTTTTGTTCTAAGACACTAGCTATTTCTCTAATCGTAGAAAACGACGTGTCTTTAAGTGTTGCACTTGCCGATTCAAAAAGAATATTATTGGTGGTGAGACGCCCTTCAGTAAGTAATTTACTGCGGTTGTCTTCTCCTGTTTTTGTCATGCTAAAGTTTGTAATATAAATTTCATCAAGTCCATCTGGATCTCTAAGACCTCTTGTTGCTAGTTTAAAATTATGAGCCCCCTCAGGAATCAATCGTGGCACATCAATAAGCTTGTTTTCATTAAGCCATACACGCATGCGTGTTTTATTTACAGC
Source organism: Dokdonia pacifica (assembly GCF_900188275.1). Taxonomy (GTDB): domain Bacteria; phylum Bacteroidota; class Bacteroidia; order Flavobacteriales; family Flavobacteriaceae; genus Dokdonia; species Dokdonia pacifica. Next base: position 100,593 of record NZ_FZNY01000001.1, on the reverse strand, counting down.
AATAGAAATATGTGATTTTCCCTTGATGGCATCTCTATAATCTTTTCCAATCTGATTGCGAAGCTGACGCTTACTATTGGTAACTTTTTCTACAACGCCTTGGTTTCCTATAAACTGACATACAGAAAGCTCAACCATGCACCAATTTTTTGAACGTGTAAATCCAGTATTATCTTCAATAAATAAGGTCAAGAAAGCCTGAGAGCTTGTTTTTTTATCTAAACCATTGGTGAATAAATCAAACTCTATAGTATAGTTTTCAGGTAGTGTTTCTTTAAGCATAGGTATATACTTAGACTTACCACTAAGACGCATCCATTTTTGATCGTTTATCATCGTAATTTCTCCACTGCCATTGGTATCCCATTGCGCTGGGAAATCTCCAGGGTTGTCCTTTGTAAATTGATCTTCAAATATGACAATATTACCAGGCGTAAAATCAGAACTTCGTTTTATGGTATATGAAGGTTCTGTGGCCTCATTATCTGATGTTGTATTGTTGTCTTTTTTGCCTTTTTTCTTCTTGTTTTTGCGTTTCTTTTTCTTCTTTTTTTTCTTGCTAAAGACACTATCAAGTGCTTGATCTGTTTTTTTGGTAGTTTCTTTTTCTACTCTTCGTTCTATAGCACGTTCGGCAGATTTTTCAGCAACTTCTCCTAATTTTTTGAAGAGTTGTGCTTTTGCTCCTGAACCACATAATAGAAGACAGAAAACGAGAATGGTTTGTAGTGTTTTCATGGTGTTATCCTTTGGTTTTTAAGTTGTCTTTTTCTTGGCCTTCTTTTAATGCTTTTTCTATCATTTTAGAAAGCTTAAGCTCCATTTCTTTCTTCTTTTTTGGATCGTCACTTAAGGCAATGATTTTGTATTGCTCTGTAAACTTTTGTTTAAGTTCAGGGCTTAAATCGCTTTTGTTTAAAAGATCCATATAACCAGTTATTCCTTGCATTTCTTTTACGCCTCCAATGTCTCCAAATACATTTCCTAATACTTGTGCTTGTTGGTCTAGTAAGTTTCCATCTGCTGGAAGATTATTATTGGTTTTAGGCTTTTCTTTTGTTGGGGTAGTCTGCGCTTTCGCGAAAGCGCAGACCCCTATTATCATGATCATAGTGAGATAAAATGTTGTTTTCATGGTGTTTGTTTTTTAAAAGTGTTAATCATTTATTTTTATAGAGCCAATAGCTCCAGAGAGTCCATCTTCTTGTACGCCTCCAAAAATCCATAGCTCATCTTCATACACTAATGTCTCATGAGCATACAATCCATCAAATGGTATTTCTCCATCGTAGTTTATCCAGTTGATTCCATCTTGAGAATACCAGATATGGTTGTTATATTGGTTTATATTACTCCAGCCGCCTATAAGCCATAATGCATTTTCATAGGTGTTTAGGGTGTGAAAGACAATGGGATCTGTAAAGCTTCCTGAAGGTGTTACTTGTGACCAAGAAATGCCATCTTCAGAGGTCCAAATGTCATTTAAGAAATTGGAATCGTTAGTGCCTCCTATAAGATATATGCTGTTATTAAAAACAACTGTTTCTGCAGCAGTGCGAATAGGAAATACATCAGTAGCAATGAGATCCCAATTAAATCCGTCATTAGATCTGTATACAGCCATCATTTGGGTACCGTCATCATCTTCATAATCGTCTGTGATTAAGTAAAGTTGATCATCAAGTACTACTGTACTATGAAATGAGACAGCACCAAAAGGAAGCAGGTCAGATCCCAATGTCCAGAAAAAACCATCATTGCTTATCCATACTTCTTCTAATTCATTATCATCATTATCGGCTCCTCCTATAAGGAATAAATCACCATTAAACTCAGTTACAGAATGTCCTCTGCGTTCACTTCCAAATGAGGCGTCAGATTCCCAAGCGATACCATTTGCACTATGCCATACTCCTAGATTATAAGGCATATCTGTAGTTGCACCAAGCCCTGCTCCATAATAGGAGTGCACATTTCCATTAAAGGCTGCCATTTGATGAAATGCAAAATCACCTATTTGGTCTTGTTGTGTATGTAAGGTAAATGTGAGGTTAAGGTTTGCAGTGTCGTCATCATTATCATCATCATCATTTGGAATATCGTCCATTGGATCTTCCATGCCTATTTCTGGTTGTGCGACATCGTCATCGGTGTTACAACTAATAAGTAGTGTAATTACTGATAATGGAATAATGAATAATCTGATTATTGTGGTTTTCATAATTAATAGGATGTTTTAGTGAGATTTAAAAAAAGGAAGAGAGTGCATATCGGTTATTTCCTAAAAGCACATTGGCTTCTAGAATGGAAATATTATCGATAGCAATTTCATTTTCCCAGATGAGGTTTTGAGCTTTATAATTGAGTAATTGTGAACGTGTAGTACCTGTATTAGGATCTGAGATAATTAGTAAGTAATCGTCAAAATTTATAAACTCTATTTCGCTAGCATCATTTAATGCTGGAAGCGCAAGATTAGAATTGAACGTTCCGTTAGTCAAGTCTAATTCATTAATTGCGATTGTGTTGTCTGAAAAGTCTCTAGTGACAGACCATACCGAATTACTGTCTGTAAAAAAATCTAATATGAATAAATCAGGAAGGTTTTGAGACCAATTTATGTTTCCAGTTGAAAGATCAAGTGCATATATGAATTCATCTCTTGAGTGAAAGAGAAATTGATTCCCTACAATAGCCCCTCGTTGTACATTTGAGTTATCTGTTTCAAATATCCAGTTAATAGAAAGGTTTTCATTTATACTATAGACCTTATTACTCCAAGACATGACAATAACTTCATTAGTACCTGGAATAATGTGTGAGATACGTTCATCTACTTGCCATTGGTTAAGAATGCTTCCATCGGAGATATCGCGACTTGTAATGCGTACCTCATTATTAAAAGTTTCTGAAGTGATAATGTTATTATTAAGTATGGCAATACGTCTAAACTCATACTCCATTTGATTATTCACCCAAAGCGGATCTCCTGTATTTGCATCTATAGCTAAGAGTGTCGGAAATGGTAAGGGTAAACTAGGATTATCAGTTACATAATTTAGATATAGTACACCGTTATGAATAAGCATTTGAGTTCTATTAAAATCAAACTCAATGTCAGTCCCATCAACGAGATCAATTTCCCATAATTGCTCTCCCGAAAAATCTACTTCGCTGTTGCGTACGATACGATCTCCTACTATCCCAATAAAAGAATCTTCATAGACGACACTCGTTGCGAGTCTTTCATTTTGTGTAGCTAGGGAATTTCCTGTTTCCAAATCTATAGTAGCAAGCGTATTAAATGTAGCAATAGATGCTGTTGCATTTGCTAAATTTGATGTATCTATTACTTGATTAGTGTCGTCATCATTATTATTGCAAGAAAAATGTATGATACACAGAAATAGAAAAAGTAGCTTATATGTTCTCATGTGCTTATTTTTTAAAAGTTGTTTTCTTAATAATTTTATTCTTATTAATAATCTTTAATTCATATTCTCCTTCATGCAATGCATTTACATTGAGGTAAATTTCATTATCAGGCATTGGGGGAAGTTTGCCTTTAAGTTTTTTAGACTTTTTATTCATAGATTCTAAAAAGGGAGGTTACTAATGTTGAGACAAAATTATTTTAGAACTATGCTGAAGATTAGCACAGATGTAACAAAGCCTGTCACGTATGTAACAAGCTAGTAATAATGGGGCTTTAGCCCCTTTGAGAAAGGGGTGTTTTTATGCTTTTTTAGCGTAATCAGAAGGAGATACTCCGTAATGTTCTTTGAAGCATTTTGTGAAATAAGAGTGGTTGTTAAACCCAACAGCATATCCTACTTGTGATACATTTATATCAGACTTTTTAAGTAGTTGTGCTGCTAATTTTAGACGCTGACTTCGTATAAATTCAGTAGCAGAAAGTCCTGTAAGTGCTTTTAGTTTTCTGTGTAATTGCATACGACTCATACCTAATGCTTTTGAAAAAGATTCGGTTGTAAAATCAGATTCTATGATTTGTGTATCGACTATTTCTTTAAGATTGTCAAGAAAACGTTCATCGGCACTATTAACAGCAATGTCTTTAGGAATTAATACCACTTCTTGGCTAAATCGTTCTTGTAATCTTTTACGCGTTTCTAATAAATTATGCGTAGTGGTTTTAAGGATCTCTGTATTAAACGGCTTTGTGATATAGGCATCTGCACCTGTCTCTAGACCTATAAGTTGATTTTCATCACCCGCTTTTGCGGTAAGCATTACAATAGGAATATGAGAAGTGGTCTCAGAAGCTTTACAATTTCGCGTAAGCGTAATCCCATCATCTTTTGGCATCATCAAATCTGTAATGATCAAATCAGGAACGATAGAGGAAGCCACCTCAAATCCTTCCTGACCATCTTGAGCCGTATGAATAGTATATTGGTCTTCGAATAACGAACTCACATACGTTCTCAAATCAGCATTGTCATCTACGATAAGAAGGATAGGGTTGGTGTCTTTAGAGAAAATATCGACTTCTTCTTGAACGATTTCTTCTTTTGAGGTTGTTGTTTCCGCTTTCGCGAAAGCAGATATCTCCATAACACCTGATGTTTTTTCACTATCTGTAAATGCAGATTCTGTTACAGGAATCGTGATGGTAAATATCGTTGTGTCATGCGCACTCTGTGCATGAATGGTTCCTTTGTGTAAAGTGACAAGTTCTTTAGAAAGAGCTAGACCTATTCCTGTGCCAGCGGTCTGTTCATCTGTACGGGCAAAACGATTAAAAATAGTTTGTAGTGCCTCTTCAGAGAGTGTAGCTCCAGAATTTTGAATAGTGAATTGTAGTTTTTGATTTTCTATAGCGCTTGTAATTGTAATGGATTCTCCATCTGGACTATATTTTAGCGCATTACTAATCAGATTCGTAATGATCTTTTCTAAGGCGTCAGCATCAAAATAATAGGTGTTTTCTGGGATGTCAATAGCAGTCGTGTATTCTTGATTATTTTCCTGAGCTAGATAACTAAATGAACTGGTTAATGATCTTAAGAAAAGTCCTAAATCTCCTTGTTGTACGTTGAGTTTAAAATGCCCTGCTTCTACTTTTGAGAGGTCTAGTAATTGATCTACGAGGGTGAGTAAGCGTTTGGTATTGCGTTTTGCGATGCTTAGATTTTTCTTTTCAGACGTGTCAATATCAGGTTTCCGTAATTGTTTTTCTATAGGACCAGCGATAAGGGATAATGGTGTTCTAAATTCATGAGAGATGTTTTCAAAAAAACTAGATTTCATGGTATCTAACTCACGTAATTTATCGTTTGTTTTTTTACGGTTTCTAAACCCTAAAAAGAGAAATATTCCTGCGATAGAAGTCAATCCAAGACCTCCTAGTAAGAGATTACGTTGGTTTTTCTTTTGTGCTTCTACAGCTTCATTTTGAGCCTGTAATAAAGCAATTTCTTGTTCTTTTTTTTCGGTTTGGTATTTAGCCTCTAGTTCCATGCTATTTTTAGTGTTTTTCTCTATATACACTTTTTGTGACTGAACTAATGCTTTTTGCATTTTGGTATAGGCTTCTTTGTAGTTACCTATGTCTGCGTGTAAATAAGCTATATCTCTAAGTAGATTTTTTTTCTGACTCTCATTTGGGTAGCCAATTTTCTCATAAATAGTTTGCGCGCTATCTATATATGACAAACCTCGATAAGGATCTCCTCCTTTTCTATCCGCAGAAGCAATAAGATAATATGTTTCTGCTATCTTGGTTGTATCAGTTGTCTTTTTAATAGCTTTAATCCATTTTTGATGATAATTAGTTTTGAGTTTTGGATATTTTTTTTTGTCTGTCATTAAAGCTAGTCCACTATAAATTTCTGCGATCCACCAATTATCTTGGTTTTTTTGAAAATATTTTAATGCATCAAAAAATAAAACTTCAGCGCTGTCTTTATGTTTTTTGGGAGATACTTCTTGAGCAATAAAAGCATGCCAACTTCCTAAATGATACTTCATTTCATAGTGTTTAGAAGAATCACTAAGTTTTTTAGAGAGCTCTATGCCTTCCATAAGATAATCTTTGGCGTTCATTACACCTTCTAATGTTAATGTGAATTTTGATATTTGAGAGCGATATATTTTTGTGTCAATAATTATTGATTCTAATCCTTCTTGCTTATTTGAAAGACTATCTATTTTATCTATAATGTTAAGCGCTTTTGAGTCATTCGCCTGAAAGTATTCAATATATGCGCTACGTAAATATGATGCAGCTAATAAACTATCATTGCCCTGTTTAATAGAAAGATTTATAGCTCTGTTTGCGTGATATCTACTGCTGTCTGGAGTGCGTTTTTGTAATTTTTTTGCTATTTCTAGATGCGTAAGAATTTCTTTCTTTTGGAAAGCTCTTTTATCTATTTGACTGTGTATGTCATCAATAGATGAAATGCTAATTATTAATGATAGTAAGATGAATTTTGCAATTGATCGTATTGCGTCTATTTTTCGCCTTTTTTGCAAATTGATAGTATGTGTAGTCAGCAAAACTAAGGATAGAGAGAATAAAATTCGCATGACAATAAGGAGTTAGTGAGTGTTATAAATGTACGCAATTATAAAAATACCAACTGCTTACTGTTATCACATATGTAACAGATGTATGTTATATATGTTGTAATATCGTTAGGTTGGGTAATTAAATCGGATTTAGGTGAAGGTTTTATTTATAATAAAGGCTATTTAAAATATATTTTAAATAGCCTTTATTATTTTTTGAATCATATGGTATATGATTCAATCATGATTTTTTCAATTGAGTAAAACTAAACCTCTTGTAAACATTAAAAAGGTGTGCCTGGTTGGTTAACATAACTTGTATTAGATGGGCAATTAGGGTCGAAGTTGGAACAAACGCAATCAACCTCACCGGCCTCACAAGTAATATTTCCTCCGTTGATATATTTTAAATTATGAATGGTTAATTTATTAATTCCCTTTAAATTATTGATTTTTTCTAACATAATTATTTTGTGTTTTTAATTTACATTAAAGTACAAATAAATTAATTAATCTGATAGATCAGAATACTATTCGTATCTCCTTGTGTTACAAACCCTACATTTTTATTGCGTTCTAAATAGTCAAAATGTGCGGGACCAATTCCATATACAGGGAAGTTTTCTATAGGTTTTCCATTCTCATTAAAACACAATACCTGACTCGTTTCTGTATTGGTAAGTGTAATGAATAGTTGTTTACCTACTTTAAAAATTTCAGGAGTTGTATACGTGCCATATTCTAATTCTATGACCTTGTTATTAATGATTAATTTATTTTCTAATAAAGAGGTCATCGTATTTCCAAAGGTGTTTACAATAGTGTTTGTTGTATTATCACTTTGAACTCGTGTTAGCTTACCACTAGTGTTGATGCTTATTTTACCTCCATTGATATCATGGGTTGCAAATGTATTTTTTTCTTTAAAAATAGGAGTGTCTCCAAATAGAATGGATTCTTTTACTTCGATTCGAGATTTTCCTGTGCGACTTAAGATGTGAAGTTTCCCACTGTTTTCTGCAATAACAATATAATCTTTATTGCTTATTTGGATATGTGTTGGAGGATAGATAATCTCACTGTCTGTATTCGTAAAGCCAAAACCTTTCACAATTTTCGCCTCTTTATCAAACATCTGTAATTGATCTCCTTGTGTGATGATAAAGCGATATTTTCGATTTTTTTCATAGTCAAATACAGCTAATGGCTGTGTAATAACTTCATTAAAACTTACTGGGAAAGGTTTTACTTCATTACCGTTACGATCTAAGATGTAAAATGTTTTTGGAGTTACAAAGGCTAGTTGTAATCTTCCATTACGATAGAGATCTACTTGCTGAACATCTCCTAAAATGGGGCCGTCAAGTTCTTTTTGCCATAGTAGTTTTCCGCTATTGCTTAGTAAGTGTAATGTATTTGATTCATCTTGTAAAAGAACATCCACACCTTTAGTTCGGTGATTTTTGACAAGCTGTGGTGTGCTTGCAATTGCCTTTTCAAGTTTTGTACTCGCTATTTGAGTAATAGCACCATCTTTTTGTGTGTTTTCATTTTTGTTTATCACAGCATTCAGATGCATAAAGTTGGTATCTTGTATAAGCTGTAAGGCTGCAAATGGATAATCAGTAATGGCAGTTTTTTTAAAAACCTTTTCATCACTTTCAGATACCAAGTTTGCATAAGGGATTTTTTCTGTGTTGGTTATTCTAAGTAAACTAGAAGCGTTACTTAGTTGAGATTTTGTGTTTTTATAAGCCTCAGAATTTATTAATGTGGCATTATTTTGATAGTTTGCAATAATAGTTTCCAGTAGCTCTTGCTGTGCTGCAAAAACATAAAAATTATCTAAGATACAGTATCGTTGTACTGAAGGAGTTTTAATAATAGATTCATATGTTTTTGTAAATAGCCCCTTTTCTTTAAAGCTATATATAGGAACCTGTCTATAGATAGTTTCTTCTTCTTTTTGAGAAGCGATGGCCTCTTCTGTAAGTGTAGGATCTAATGAATGTGCCGCAATTACTATTCCTGCATCTAACTGTATACTCCCTATCTCATCAAAAGTACGTAAGAGGTCTTCTGATTTTATTTCAAATTTTAAGGGATCTATTTTACGAAGATCAGCTAAGTTATTTTTGTAAGTACTCCAATTATCATAAGAAATAGCAGTCACACTTTGTGCACTAATAGGCGTGATTTGATCTATTGTATTAGCAACAGGTTTTGTGTTTTTGAATATGAGTAAACGTTGTTCTGTAGAGTCTTTAGAGAGCGTAACACCATTTACTTTAATGTCATTTTGAGAAATGTTTAAATCTCCTAACGACCAGGAAAAAGCATTTCGCAACGGATGGTCTTCTGTTTTTGGATATAAGGTAGTCCATACATCATCCATTTCGCTTCCTTTCATAAGGATACTTGCCGTTGCATTACTAGTTGCATTATACGCTGTAATAAAATCTTTATCGGTTGCAATAGCGGTGTCTTCTTGTTCTCTAAGTGTATTTTCTAACAATAATTGAGAAGTGCTGACCATAAATACCCCCTCTATTTCTAGTGTGTAAAATGTAGCTTCAGCTGCTTGTATTTTTGTAATGGAAGGTGAGGTGTTGTCTAATTTGGTTTGTGTTATTTTAGTGCTGTCTGGAGTGAAAACATTGGGTGTTGCCTTGGTGATAATGCTCACATCATAGGTGTTATTTCCTATTTGCGTATAACAAATTAAAGTTTCCTTTTTTGATCTGATATCCTTTAATAATGGGGTAGTACTCTTTAAAAAATCTTGATATCGGGTAGAAGCAAAAGCTTGAATGAGATCATTGTTTTTAATAGCAGACTGTAGCCCTTTAAGATCTGTGGTCTTTACAATAACACTTGCTTTACGGGGGATGTATTTTGTAAGTGTAGAGGTAGCAGTAGATTGCTCTTGCTCGCAACCCATAAAACATAAAATAATTGCAATTAAAAAAAATCGTTTCATACGTATAAATCCCTTTACTCAAATGTAAGGACTTGTATAAAAGAAATAAGCGATTACTTAGAGGAGTTATCTACGGGGTTTTTAACAACACTATCTCTAAAATAGTAGGGTTTTCCTTACAATTACGAATGCTTGTATGAGAAGTCGTATATTCCTTGAATAAATAGTTTAAAGATGACTCAGGAAGAAAAATTACAATATTGTAAAGTATGTGTACATAAAAAAATGGATTTTCAACAAGGTTTGCTTTGTGGACTTACAAATGAGAAACCAAGTTTTGATATGTTTTGTAAAGATTATGAGAGAGACGTTGCGGCAGAAAATAAGCAAAAAGAAAGAGACGAAGCATCGCAATGGTCTAATGGATCTGATTCAAAAGTGACGTTTAAAAATGTATTATTCGTACTAGTTACAATTTTTGTAATCGTTCGATTGTTATATAGAATTTTTTCAATATCTCGATAATATCAAGGAGTAAAGCTATTAAGAAGTCTTTCGATTCATTTTTAAATCAAAATCGATCTCATATTGCTCTGGAAGGAGTCTAAAACTTTTACGATGGTATTTGGTAATGCCATATTTCCTGATGGCTTCACGATGTTCTTTGGTGGGATATCCTTTATTTTTTTTCCAATTGTACATGGGATATTCTTCATGGATACGTTCCATAAAGTGATCCCTTTCCGTTTTTGCCAGTACTGAAGCCGCCGCAATAGGAAGGTATTTTGCGTCCCCTTTAATCACACAAGTATGCGGAATATCAGGGTAAGGCTTAAATTTATTTCCGTCTACAAGAATGTGTTGTGGTATACGCTTTCGCGAAAGCGTATGTATCATGTTATCAATACTACGGTGCATCCCGGCGATGGAAGCATTTAAAATATTAATTTGATCAATCTCTTCCATCATAATATGCGCTACTCCAAAAGCAATCGCTTCTTGCTCAATAATAGGTTTGAGTCTCTCTCTTTTACTTTCAGAGAGCTGTTTTGAGTCGGTAAGAATCTCATTTTTAAAATGATCAGGTAGTATGACAGCTGCAGCAGTAACCGGGCCAGCAAGGCATCCGCGGCCCGCTTCGTCGGTGCCACATTCTATAAGATCAGGATGAAATTTAAGCTTTAACATCGTTTTAGAGTTGTAAAATACGTGATTACGCTTAAAAAAATTAACTTTGGCTCTTCAAAATTAGATATGAAGGCATTTGTCATTTTATTTTTTATACTTATTACTTCGTCTGTATACGCTCAATTCCCTACTCTAGGAAGACAGAGTACAGGTACTACAGGAGGTGCGCAAGGCACTATAAGTAATAATAAGGTTGCAGATTTTGTAAGACCTCCTATTGAAGATTATAAGATTGTCTCTATTAAAAATGATACGGTTACTGTAGATACTTCTCTTACCATAGCAAAAGATTATAAGTTCAATTACTTGCGTAAGGATCGTTATGGGTTATTGCCATTTGCAAATACAGGACAGGGGCATAATACGCTGGTGTATCATTTTGATAAGCAATCTACACTTCCAAATAGTGTGGCGCAATCTAGACATTTTAATTATCTAGAAGTAGAAGATATTAAATACTACTATTTGCCTACACCAGTTACCGAGTTATACTTTAGAAGTGCTTTTGAACAAGGACAACAGCTAGATGCTTTTTTTACAATTAATACATCGCCAAGACTTAACTTTTCTGTTGCATATAAAGGGTTGCGAAGTCTAGGGAAATATCAAAACGCATTAACCAGTACAGGTAATTTTAGATTAGCAGGAAGTTACAGGACAAAAAATGATAGATACCGAATTAATGCACATTGGGTAGCTCAAGATTTATTAAATCAAGAAAATGGCGGATTGCAAGAACAGGCTATAGAGCAGTTTACTAGTAATGATAATCAGTTTAATGATAGATCTAGACTTTTAGTAAATTTTGAAGATGCCGAAAATATTCTGGATGGAACACGTGTATATGTAAATCATCATTATAAATTATTAGGAAAAAAAGATAGTATTACAGATTACGCTCTTAAAATAGGGCATGTTTTTAATAGCGACGATAAGTTTTATGAATATAGACAGGATGCTGCTAATGCTATTTTTGGCGAGGCGTTTCAGCAATCTAACTTTAGAGATAGAACAAATAATGAAGAAACATATAATGAGCTATTTGCAGTATATAACGATAAGAATTTAGGGGAGCTTAAGTTTCAAGCAAATGCTACGTATTATAATTACGGGTATAATTCTGTTCTGATACAGGATACGAATGGAGATGGTATAGAAGAACGTATTCCTAATAGATTACAAGGGACGATTATTGCTGTAGGAGGAGGGTATAAAAATACCATTGGAAAAATAAACATAGAAGGAAATGCTCAGGTGAATATTACAGGTGATTTTGATGGGTTTAATATCTTTGGAAAAGCTTCATATGACATTGCTCCTGATAAAGTGTTTTCGGCTAGTATACTAAGCAATTCTAGACCTGCAGGATATAATCATCTATTATATCAGAGTAATTATATAAATTACAATTGGCATAATGCTCCTATATATGATAATGTACAAACCAATACACTATCTGCACGATTAGAGGCTAATAAATGGATTAATCTAGACGCTTCTGCAAGTACGATTTCTAACTATACCTATTTTGGAATCGATGCGACAGATGGCCTTGTAAACTCTTTTCAAACTAATGAAACCATAAATCACCTTAAGATTACAGCAAACAGAGAAGTAAAGGTGGGTAAGTTTGGCCTAGATGCAACAGTGACGTTTCAAAACGTAAGCGGACAAGAAAATATATTGAATACACCTGATATTCTAACTCGTGGGAGTTTATATTTTACTGATAGACTGTTTAAAAAAGCATTGTTCTTACAAACAGGATTTACCGTTCAATATTTTACAGAATATTATTTGAATTCATATGACCCTGTTCTTGCAGAGTTTTATGTGCAAAATGAACAGGAGATAGGCGGTTTTCCTTTGGTAGATTTCTTTGTAAATATGAAGGTGCGCCAAACCAGAATATTCTTTAAAGCAGAGCATTTAAATAGTGGTTTTACAGGAAATGATTTCTTTAGTGCTCCTGGATATCCCTACCGTGATTTTAATGTGAGATTTGGTATTGTTTGGAATTTCTTTTTATAATAATCTTAGTCATTATCTATAATTGTTGAATTTTTAGTCTCCTAAAAGCTAATTTTTTACTAATTAGCTAAACAATTTTTTAGTTTTTTTTTAGTTTTACTGTCTATGGTTTTAGATTATGATTTAGCAGATAATACAATTGCGTATGTATTTGACGGTCCTATGGATGCTACTACTATTGAAGCATTGCGCCATCAAATAGAACGTAAATTAGAAATTCATAACCGTATTAATGTGTATCTGGAGGATAGAGGTGTCGAGTATTTTACATTGTACTCCGTTATTGTAGGTATTATTTTTCCTTTACAACATCATAAACGATTTAATAGGGTTGCGATGGTGACAGATAGGTCATGGATACATTTGCTATCTGCTATTAATAATCAGTTTATAAGTGGCGAAATACGTAACTATACTTCAGAAAAAAGAGTAGAGGCTATGCAATGGGTTTCAAAAAGTTAATTCTAATTCGTATATTACTACCTATTAATTTTCGCCCCTAAGAAAAATGCTAGCAGATTTTAGTTTTGCAGATAATACTGTAGGATACCTCATAGAAGGTACTATGGATAAAGAAGCTATCATGGAATTACGCTCTCAGATTTTAGAGAAGTTTGAAACTCATGATAAGATCAATCTATATCTAGAAGATAGTAATATTGAGCATTTTTCATTAAGTGCTGCTGCTATAGGAGCTCTTTTCCCATTAGAGTATGCAAAGCGTTTTCATAAAATTGCCTTAGTCACCGACCGAAAATGGATTCATGCATTGGCTGCTATAGATAATACCCTTATAGGCGCTAAACTCAAATATTTTCCTGTTAAAGATCGCATCGCTGCTATTTCTTGGATTGCAGCGATAAATAGCTAATACACAGCCATTAATTTCTTGAATTTTATAGTTGATCTATTTTTTTTGCAGGAATAGTAAATTTTTATTGAAAAATTGTTTCTAACTCAAAAAACGGTTGTATATTTGCCGTCCAATATCGCGGGATAGAGCAGTAGGCAGCTCGTCGGGCTCATAACCCGAAGGTCACTGGTTCGAGTCCAGTTCCCGCTACTAGGAAAATCAAGCCTTCACAAAAATGTGAAGGCTTTTTTTATGGAATGGGTAAAACATAGGTAAAACAAATGGCAATTTAACTTAGCTTCAAATGGTGCATTTTGAAAAGGAAATAAAATACTTTTAATTAAATGAAACCATATTAAGCCAAATTATACATTAAGAGAATATCGTGTTATTTTTCCTCTCCTAAACCCTTAAAAAAGTCTGTAAGATTCATGCTATGTGCATCTAGAACCCTCAGAAGACTTGTAATAGTAAAGTTAGTTCCCTTCTCTAATCTCCAGTACAGCATTCGCGGAATACCTTTATCAATAGCAAAATTCTCATAAGAGGTATAGCCAGCTTCTTTACGTATTGCTTCCAATCGCCTCCCAATCTCAATTATTCGAGGATCAAGTTCTTTTTGAATCTTTACTTGTTTTGCCATAGCTATGTCGTTAGTTGTTAGGCAACAAAGATTAGTTTTTCGTACTTTATACGTTACGTTATAAATAATGGACTATATATAGTGTATTATTTATAATACATTTCTTATGTTTGCTTCATTAGTAACTCAAAAACATAGATTTATGAAAACATTTAACTACATCCTTTTACTGCTTTTTGCTTTTTCACTTACTAGCTGTATAACTACAAAGACACTAAAAGCTACAGCAAGTGTTCCTGCGGGTACTACCGTCAATTATTCAAAGGTGGTAAATCCTGCATACGCTACGGATTACATTGAAGCGGATATCGTTACCGAAGTAGAATTTTATAATGCTGGTAAGGCACGTAACCAAGCGACCAAAATTCCTAAAGATCATGTTGTATTTCAAGTACTACCTATAGGAGGCACACCAAAAGACGCTCCTTTTGGTGGAGGACAACTAGGAGATTATGTATTTCTTCCAAAGGATCAAAGTGATATCATATTCAATTTAAAACGTGGCGATAAGATTCAGTTACGTGGTGGCACCCGAGTACAGAAATACCATCTCAACGGTATAAAAATTATTGAATTTGTAGCTACATCAATCGAAAAAATATAAATAACCGTATTATGAAAAATGTAATCTATTTAATTGTCTTTCTCCCCTTATTCCTTAGCTGTTCATCTAACACACTTAAACAAGAAACCGTTGAAAACTGGATGCAACAAAAAATTGAAGATAACAGCTATTTTAAACACTCTATTGAATACAAACCGTATGGAAAGATTTGGAAATATAACTATCAGATAAATGAAGTTACTATTGATACTATTGGCGTAGTACAGATGGTTAATGAAAACCAAGCTACTGTTAAGGTAACAATACGCTATATCGAAAACCTTCATATAGGTAAAAGAAGAGATAGTAATAAACAAAAAGACAAGCTCACTTTTGTATTTAATAAAAGTACTGATGATAAATGGTATTTAATAGCTGTAACAGGACGTGAATCATCTACGAATAGTTATGGTCATCAAACAGATTGTTTAAAACAGTATAGAGAGAATTTTATAATCAACTATGCTACGGAATCTATTGAATAATAATTCAATGTCCTTTAACCAAAATGTCTTTATCTATGTTTACCATTTACATATTTAAAGACATTTTTGATTTGTCCAAAGTCATTCTTTTTTGGACAAATTGCCCCAGTGTTTCAAGTCGCTCTAAGCTTTTAAGACACTGAGAGCAAGATTGCAAGTTACTACAAACACTATCGTTATATGTAAAACTTGCGATCTTGCCAAAGGAGACCTTTGGAATCCCCGTTGTAAAAACTACCCAAAGATTTTTTTACTCTCTTTAACATTATAAGTGATAATCGAAAGACGAATTGCAAAAGCAACAATTAAACAGAAAGCACCTAAGACATCCAAAATTTGACCAATGGTAATATATAGACCAATCTTTTCATTTTTATCCTTCCTTACTTTTATCAGATCTTGAAGTGCTACAATTCTCTGGAGATCTTCATTATAATTTTCTATTACTTGATCAGTTTTAAACACTAATTTTTCAATATCTACTTTATCGAAGTGCTCATATTCCTTTTTCTTATATTGATTTATAGAGATAACCATCTTTTGACTCCAAATGCAATAGGCATCTTTATCTTCCTGACGATCCTCTATATCTATTGGTGAATTTGATGTCCTTGAATATGTCCAGCAATTACTATTATTGTCCATAGAAAGTAGAATATTACGGTGTGTCAAATTAATTTCACGATTTAATGAGTTAATTTCTCTTTTTGTGTGATTAATATTATTGCCCGATACCAGTGTAATTAGACCAATCATTCCTGCAAACACCCAATAATATTCTAATCTTTTATAATTTGTTTGATTATAATTCTGTTTTTTATAGAACCACGCTAAAATTTTCCAAAGTATTATAACTGACAGAATCGCAAGAAGAGGGTTAAGCACAATTGAAGTCATATTCTATACATTTTCAGGTAAATATAATTCTTATCGCTCCAATCCTCTATTCTTAATTTGCTTATTTTGGGATATTGTATCCAATCGCTTCTGCTCTAAGGTCATCTTTTTAAGATGTTCTTTTCCTACACCAAGAGTGGCCAATCTGAATTTCCTGTTTCCTAGCCATACACCCGTTAATAATCCTCGTCTGTGATATGGATGTAATGATTGTTCTTTAAGCTTTGTTTCTAGCTCACTAAGACTTACGCACCCTTTAGCTAATTGCATTACTTTGCATGACAACTTTTCTTTGTAAGACACTTTGCCATTGTCTTTCATACGCTCTTCTTGATACGTTAATTTTAATTCGAGTGTTTTAGGTTTGGTATGCTCAACAATTGAATGTGATAGTTCTGGATAGTGTTCTTGCTGGAAATTTTGCAATTGGATTTTAAAGGATTTGAACTGCTGGCGACTCACCCTCGTGGCTGTAGAGTCCAACGCAACTCCTGCAATCACAAAATGAATATGTGGTGAAGAATCATAATGTACTACCCCGATTCCCATTGTTGGCTTGGTCATTCTGTTCTTTAAATAATATTTTGCAAAGACTTGAAGAGTTTCGCGAGAAATAAGTGGATTACTTTGTGAGGAAAAACTGATAATTTCGTGCCTGAGGACGGTACGTTTTGTGTGGTTAAAGGTTCTGTTATCATCATTAGATTTAAAAGATTGTACCCATTTTTCTGTATCATAACTTTGGAGATACTGCTTTACCATAAGAGGTTTTCTGCCGTAATAGTTGTCTTGCATCTTTTCTGGATTGCTGACGTACTGTACAAGCTTTCTAATAGCAGATACGCTAGTACTTTTATGAGACAGGGCTTTTACTATCATCAAGTAAGGTTTGACACTGTTGTATGAGTGATAATAGTTGCCGCTTGTCTATTATAGTATCTTCATATATGGCTTCTTCAAGCAGATCAATAACCTCTAATATGATAACTACTATTGAGGCTATGTTTGTTGTGTTTGAGATATTTCGATCTTGGGTAGCAATACGTTTGATATAGGTAGTAACAGGAATATTGTGTTGTTGTGCTTGTTGTTCAAATTCTTGATACTGTTTTTTATCAATACGAAAACTAATCTGAATATACTGTTTCCGATATTGTTTATGATATTGAGAGAGATAGATTTTACGATAGTCCTGCTTGATTTGTTTAAGCAATTCTTCGCTGACTGTTTCGGAATTACTGCATCGAAATTCAAGATATTCCTGTAGGTTATTATATGTTGTATTGTTATTGCTCAATGTCTTCTCCTTGTTCTTGTTTGTTAAGTCTATTCTGTAACTCTTCAATACGTTTAGGATGATTTTCTATAGTAAGCTGTGTTTTCCTTATTGCTTCCTTCATCATCTTGATAAGGTCATCGAAAGATTCACTGCTTTCAAGGAGTTGATTTGGATAACCAATTTCTATCTCCTTAAATCCAGCAATATGGGTTAGTAATCCTTGTATTTCGTTGTCATATCTGTGTCCTGTATAGACTTGGAAAATGTGATTAATAACATCTTGATTAAGTTCAGTATTATACAAAAGACTTTCGGGGTCAGTAATTTCAAAAGCTGATTCAATAAAATCGGAAACCTCTATTCTTGTTATATGGTCTAGTGCTTTTTGAGGATGTCGTTGTATGAATTCATGTCGGAGTTCTTGGATAATAGTCTTAAAAGTATCCATACGTTCTAAATGTGTATCATTACTCCTTACATAGATTTCAACCTGTTGTAATTGTTTTTCTGCTAATTCACTTTGAAATTTAAGGTCTCCTACAAAATCAGCAAACACTGAAATCATAAGAAGACCTTGTTTATCAACTGGGTGGGTAAAAAAGCTCTCTAGTGAAACATAGTGTTCTTTGATAAGAGAGGTGATACGCTCTTTGTCTTTTGTATAGATGTCATCTGTGTTCATATTTAAGTTAGTATATCACCTTATCGTTCGATAGTAATATCAGTTTGTTTCTTTTCTTCTATTTCTAATTCCTTAGTTCGCTCAAGACTTTGTAGATGCTGTTTACGATAACGATCAATGGTTTCCATTCTCTGTTTGTGAGTATCTGACAGAAGTTTCATTACAGAATCCATAGTGTTGATGGTATCAAAGTCAGGTGTAGTAAGACTAATATCCTTTTTCGTAAAAGGGTCTCTGGCTATGAGTTTTCCGTTTCCATAAAAAGAAGAACTAAATTCCTCTAAAAGATTAGTAAGAATCTCATTTCTCATTTCTTGACTAACAAATTTATTGTCAAAAAGCTGCTGTTCGTTTAGTGCATAGGTTTGGCGTAAATAGGTTCCTACAGTTTTACGTGTTATTAAAGGTTTCATAGTATTTGGTTTTATGTCTGCACCAACAGACGGGTTAATAATATTAAGTTATCGTTCGTGTTTAATCGTATTGCTCCGTTCTCTTTGATATATATCTCTTTCTATCTCTGCCAACCTGTTAATTACATCTTCCTTACTTAATCTTTTTTCAAGTGTTTTTTGTTTCTTCATAGGGTGGGATGGAAATTGTGAGCGTTTTTTAATTTCTTCTTGAAATATTTCTTTGGCATGCTGACGTTGTAATTTCTTTGCTATAAATAATTCGAGTTGTTGTGATTTTTTACTCAAAAATAGCTCTGCCCTCTCAAGTAATATGGAAGGGCTTCTCATCCCGATACCCATAGGCACAATATCTCCGATTATATCAAGAGCGAATTCAAGTCCTCGTCTAAATGTATTTTTAGTTGTTTTCATTTCGATAAGATTCTAGGGGGAGATATTCTGTTTGATGACGGCCGTTGGATTCTCTACTAAATGGATTTTCAACGTCAGTCATATTCATATATTCAACATATTTTGACATTTTATACCACGGTTTAATGCCTTTCAGTAAAATTGGTTTCAAACCACCATTAGGCATCACTAATACCTGATCACGAGGCATCGTTCGTAGTTCCTGTGCCGCCATGAGATAGCGGGTACGTTCTGCTTTGTCTTTGTCCTTATACGTGTATGATCCTAATGATTCTTGAAGGCGTTGGCACTCATCGGTAAGCCCTGTAAAGTAGGCGCGACAACAGTTGTTAAGTATCGTTTTAGCATTCCATTCCCCATACTTCTCATACAATTGATTCTCAGATTGGAGTATGCCTAATATGCCAAAAAAGCTACGTGCCGTACTTATGACATTTGCAAAATCAGGTAAAGGAATATTTGCAAGTTCATCTATGATGACAAATATCTTACGGTCATATTCTTGTGGAATCTCTTTGTATAAGTAGTCAAAGAGCTGTTTGTAGAAGATGCCAAAAATCGTATTATACACTCCTTGATTCTGTAACGGACAGCGTAGAAACAATACAATTTTCTCGGATTTTAATCGTGAAAAATCAAAGCTATCAACACTGGTTATGTCACATAAATCCTCTGACATTGATATAAAAGACAAAGCTCCAATAGCAGAACTCAGAATACTACTTTTTGTTCGATCAGAAGCGTTCCCTGCAAGCGTTTTGAAACGTCGCCAAATATCTGGATTACTTTCTGTGGCAAAGAGCGTACGAATGGTTTGTTCTTCTCCGATCATATTTTCAAGCAGATAAGCAATATTTGCTATGTTGTGATATTTGGGGTCGGTATGTGTTTTCAGAAAATCTGCAAAGTCAAAAATAGTTTTAATGCTCTGCTGTGTCCAGTAATCAGAGTCGTTACGCTTCCCATTCTTATTTACCAACATATCAATGATGATATAGAGTTCACTTGATGAAGCGGCTCTAGTTAAAGGATTAAAATCAATTGATTTTTCAGGATACAGAAAATCAAGTGCGTACACTTTATACCCACAAGACTTTAGAAAAGGTTCGATAGGTTCAAACTCTCGTTTTGGATCACCAATAACCATCGACGCCCCTTCTGAAGACTGTGCAATATTTATGATACTGGGAAAAATTACAGAACTCGTTTTTCCGACACCAGACGGCGCCATGCACATCAAATGGGAATGAGCTTGTTCGGTACTCAAATTGTTTCCTACTCCAATACTAAATGCATGGTGCTTGGAAGAGAAAAGTTGAGATTTTTTACCGAAAGATGCATTAAGACTATGGTCTCGTTTTCCTAATGACATAACACCATCAGCAAAATCTTCGGTAAGATCAGAAATTATTTCGGTAAACATTTTCATTACTATTAAATTATTATTCCAATACCTTTTGTAAACTCTTTGAAGCTATTTTACATACTGCTTCGGTAATTTTAAAACAGGTAAAGAGTCCTAATAGAAAAAGATGAAAGAGGGTTGTTGCTAATTTTTTACTGAGCCTAAAGAGAAGTTTCCAAAAATCCATTATTTTAATTTTAAAGATGAGTGGTTATTTGGGCATTGAGCATACCACGACAATCAGGACAATCTTCCTCATATTCTGGTACAAGCTCTGGTTCTATTTTTTGCCAAATTGGAGTGAAGAGTTGTGCTGTTTTACCAAGATGTCCATAGGCATCATCGAATAATGGATTACCTCCTCGAGGATTCACTTTAAACTGTAAGAGGGTATGACGTATCACTCTATCGTCATCACATAAGGATCGGAACAAGAGTGCAGATTCTTTATCATCTCCTTCATAATTTCGATGTAATATCGCCATTACCAGCATCCCTATCATAGAATCCAATAGTTCTGAATGGAATATAGTGTTTGCGTTAGAAGAAATCTGTACTTCCTCTTTTTCATTAGCCTTGTATCGTGGTGAGACGGCGCACCTAAAACAACTTGGTGTGAATTGTGGTACTTGGTAGACAATTTCCGCTGTACGACTATGCGCATACCATCCACCCCATAGGGCAGGTTTGTTATAGTCAAGTGCAATGATATTGCCAAAGCTCTGTGCCTCAAAACTGTCTGTTAAAAATAACAATATGTCTGCTGATCCAAAAATCCGATCTAACTCATCTGAGGGCATTGAAAGGAAATTTTGCGTAATACCTTCGTAGATGATATTTGGATTGATAGCCTTTACTTTAGATGCGAGTGCATCCACCTTATATTTTCCTACATCAGATTGATCGTATCCCTGACGTGGGATATTTTTTTGTTCTACAACATCAAAATCAAGGGTAGTTATCTTACCTACTCCAGATCGTATAATATTGATAATGAGATTATAAGAGCCTCCAATACCAACAATAACAATATGGCTATTTTGTAATATGGAGATATCAAATGCATGTTCAATTCTACTAAAATCCATAATGGCTGAGTTTATATTGGTGAAACATATATTGATAGATAAGCCAGAGAGTGCAGAGTGTAAAGACAAGACCTCCTGTTAAGAGCGTACTCCATAATATGAGATAGTAGTTTTTAAAGGTGAATTGCCTTGTATTGCCTCCTACATATTCTGCTTCCATAGGGATTGGTGGGAGCAATTCTGGTGGGCGTTGTATGTATGACTTATAATCATTTGGAAGCAGTTCTAATTCTGCTTGCTCCACACGACCATCTTTGTAGATGATATAGGGGATAAAATCATATTCGCCATCAACCGCAGATTGTATGATCGGAACAATAAAATAGTCCAAGTCTGGGAAATTATTCTGAAGCTGGCTCTTAAAATATGTGATATCTGGATTTGAGAGATTTCTTATTCCAATTGGATGGCTATGTACTATTCCCACTAGATCAAGTCCTTCTTGGCGCATTTCATCAATTTTCTTATTTAGAAAAGGCGCATTTAGCGTATATGTTGAGGCTGTTACAACAGCTTGTTCGTCGTATACAAATGCTTGTACAACGAAGTCATCTGGACTGCCAAATAAGACCCCTCCTGCTTCTGCTGTTTTGCTCGCCAATGTCTGGAGTAGATGATGGTAGGCGCGTGTAATAATTTTTACTTTTTTCATAGTGTATATATTTAATTGTTTGATTGTTGTGCTATTTGCTGATCAGGTGTAACGTTTGTTTTTATATAAATGTTAATGAGTTCCGCATACATTTTTGATAACTCTTGCGCGTCCTGAAATGACTTTGGCTCATGCCCAGCTTTTAAGCACACCTTATATCTCGCCTGACGAGGACTATCTAACACATGGATAGTATGAATATCTTTACTTCTTCCTTTGAAATCAGGAAGAAGATGAATGTCAATTTCATATTTTTCCTCTCCAATTTTGTGATATGAAAATTGAAAATAATTTGTACTCCCATCCTTCGGTCTATAAGTATATATATTAGGATCTGGTGAGATGGGGCTAGCCGAGCGATGATGTATTTGTGATTGTCTTCGCGTAATTTCTGATTGATTTTCACCAGAAATTAAAGAGTTAATAAGTTCCCAAAAATTCATAGTTTGTTATTTTATTTAATTGTTTTTTGAAAGAAGTGGGCAGATAAACTCTACCCACTTTTAGGGTCATCGTTTAAAGAGTACTATTATTCGTCTTTAATATTAAAATATTCAAAATCAATATTTTAGTTCGTGTGCAAGGTGCCAGGGTCGATGTACCCACCACCTTTGGTATTTGAATTTTTCATCTTAAAAGATTTTAATTAAACAATCCGTGTCTCCTTTTGTGGTTAAAGTGAGTAAACCATTATTTTCGACTTCACAAGTTGCTACAATATGTGTAACAACTATTACAGCACAGCTATATACAGCCAGAATAAGTGAAATGGTATATCAATCGCTTTGCTGTTGGTAATGAGTGTTTCTAAAAAGTTTTTTGAATAGCTTTCTTGAACAGGGATGGTCAAAGTCTTACCCGTTGGGACATATATATACGTATGAACTTGTTCTCCTAAATGAGTAGAAATACAAAGACGACTATTGATAAGATAGCTTGTGAGTTTGTGATGTAAAATGTTTTTTTTCATGACATATCAAGTTTTTAATGTCAGAAAAATGAAGCACGAGTATTAGTTGTAATACCTAATAATTCATGTAGTATTAATTATTAGTCCTATCAGTAATAACTTCGACATTACTTACTTTTAGGATAGCCTCTTTTTTCTGTTGATGTAAGAGGTGCCACTGGCTTGCCAGTGGTTTTTTTACTGGCGTGACAACCTTTATTTTGATTAAGATTTTTAATATCAAAATCATCTCTAGAAAATGAAATATGATAATAAAAATGCTTTCGTCTAATATAATTTTAAGTGTTGATTATCAATATTTAGTAAGAAGACATTAAGGTGGACATTATGATATTTTTTTTGAACATTTATATAGACATTAAAACTTTTTACTACATTTATGGACATGAAAGATAATCAGGCAGTTAAGCAAAGCTCAAAGGGGGCAAAAATGTCTTTGAAAAAGAATATTAATGGAAAGTTGCCATCCAAAAGTTTAGAGGAAGTATTGTCTATAATATTGGGATTAGAAAATGATAAATCTAGATGGAAATTAGTAGCTAATTCAGGAGAAAGATTTGAAAATGCAAAACAATTTAATGAGATTGTTGTTGCTAAAAATGTAAAAACATTCGGCAGAAATTTCGAAGAAAAACACTTAACTCATAAAGTACTTGGAGCAATTATCTGTTACATCTTCGAAAAATTTAGTGATTCGCAAATAATTAACAATAAGCTACATCAGTTATTTCATCTTATAGAAATTAATGAAGGGACAAGTTATTTTCACTCAATAAATACGCTTATTAAGCATCATATTATTCAGAGAAAAAATCAAGAAGACAAACAACTTCGTAATAATAAGAATTATTCTCTAACATACCCTAAAGATTGGGCTTATGAAATTGATGTGAATTGGAAGTCTTCTTTATCTGTATATCCTGCTCCTAATAATCAAGTAGAAATACAGAAATTTATAAGCCAAATATATACTTTAGGTATAGATGATGAGGCAAAGCCTAAAAAATTACGTGAAAGAATACAACAGTTTATTATTTTACCTAAAGATCCTAAAAGTTATTTAGTACTACTTCTGCTTCTACTATTATTTTTATTAGCAAAAAATAAGTTTAGTAATAATTCTACTAATTCATCCAATATTGAAAATAACGGAATAAAGAATGAATTTTATGGCGATGTTGAGAAAGTAAACTTTATAGAAGAAAAAGAAAAAGTTGAATTATGAAACTTTCTGATTGCAAATTATATCTTATAATTTTCTTGCTAATAGCTTGCATTCCATATTGTACATATTCCCAAATTGATGGAAATAATTGGAATAAAAGTATTCCAATTGAAGCTGAAATTGATGATTTTATAAATACTGATATAGATGATAACTGTAGTTTACCGTTAAACTTAATAAACAGATTCAATGGGAAGGTTGATACTGTAAATAATATAAATAAAGCAGGGGAAATAATCCTTAATAATAAGGACGGTGGTTATGTGAAAATATCAGGAGATGTATATATAGCTCCACAATTTCAAATCTCTGAAATAAGAAAAGTATTTCGAGAAGAACTAGAAGTTGTATTGAATGAAAAAATAGTACCTTCAATACGAGAGTTGTCTGAAAATGTTCTGGAAATAAAGGCGCAGCTTAATGAAATAGCAATGATATTGAAAACAACTCAAAAGCCAAATGAAAAAAAACGAGAAATTTTAAATTTATTAATTATCTATCAGAACATAGTTAATTTCACAAAATGTGTGCATCAGGATTATAAAGATGAAGCTGTTATTAGAACAGATACTAATGGTCAAGAAATTTATCTTTTTGACATAGAAAAAATTGGAAATGATCCTAATTATTTTTTTAAAGGTGAAGAAAAAGAAGGTTTTAAATTAGTTAAACAGTTCAATAAATATGGATATCAAAGTAAGACAGATGAATATAGCGATATCCCTTTTAAGTATGACGATGCAACTGATTTTACTAATGGATATGCAATAGTTAGAAATAATATGTCTTATCATGTTATTGATAGAAAAGGAAATGAATTATTGTCTTTTAGTACTGCTAATACCACTTTTATAGAAATCCTAGAAAATGGATTATTTATAAAGCATGGAATGGAAGAGCCTTCTAGTAAAGACAGTTATTTTATTGATGAACGAGGGAATATAATTTCTGAAAAGTTCGATAAAATAGTCTCATACGATCATAAAAATATTTTTAAGGGTATTCCAGAGTTAAAAAAAAGATTAGTATTCGGAGCTAATAGTTCAATTTCAAAAAAACCTGTAGATTCCTTGGAAAGAGACCCTGAAGTACCTTCTCCTCCTATTGATTGGGGAACATATTATGACTATAATCGTACTTTTTATCTAGATAATCAAGGTGATAGGATTCTTTTATCTTTTAAAGATTTAAAAAAAGTAAAGAAGACATTTAAACTTAAAGGCAAACTAACTTATTGGTTTGAGCAAATTATGCTATTGCCTAATAACACAGAAATGCTTTTCATTATTAATATCAAAGGAAATGAATATCTCTTGCTAAAAGATCTTATTTCTAAAGAAATCTCTATTCTAAAGGACGTCGAGAATATAGACAGTTATTTTAAAATTGCTGAATTCCCTAAAAAAATATCAGATTCTTATAGCCATTCGATTCTAGGATATTCACTAAGTGAACATTACAATATGTATAATTCTATTATCATAGATAATAAAGCTTTTACTAAGCTTAAAATGAGTTATTCAACACATTCAAATTTATTAGACTCTAACAAGAATAATTTACGAGTATTTAATATAATAGAAAATAAAAGTATTGGTCCGTTGTGTCAAAAAATAAATGGGGTGTTTCCCAAAAGGAAATTAATCCTTTTTGGTAAAACATTAAGTGTTGTGTCTGAAAATGAAAATCATATACCTGTAGAGCCTTATAATGAATCTCAAGAAAGTTTGAATGAATCAGAGGGAATTAATGCTGGTGATTTAGAAGGTAATAATAATTTTGAAAATATTACAAGTTACAATTTAAAGACTGGTTATGGAGTGATGACCTATAATGGACAAATTGTTATCCCTCCTCTTTTTAAGGAGATTATTTATCAAGAAGACGAAAACTACTTTTATGTACTGGATTATTTTGAGAATTCATATCGAATAAATGATATGAATTGGAATTGTATTCAAGGTGATTGTGTCGATTATAGACAATTAATCCGGGAATATTTTCCTTTAATTGAAGAAGACTAAAAGTCGTAAATATAGATGTTTTACCTTACTCCTCCTTCTACTATCTCCCCTTTATACCTAATCATAATTGAACAAGCGGATAGCAACCTCCCATTAACTTCATGAATAGTAATATTAAGTGCTTGAGAGACCTCTCGTGCTGTTAATTCATCCATGTAATATGCATCACAGACCTCCCGCATTTTTTGCTCTACAAGAAGGATATGAATGGTCTCTCGATGTTTGAGATAAAAATTGCGTAAATCATTAATTATTCGTGTTTTCATTGTTTTGTTTTTGGTTAAGGTGGCTCAAAGTGAAGTAGCAGTATAATAAGGAGTATGCGTCAAAGACTACTGTTCTATATGATTCAGGGGTTGTTAAGGTGCGGGGTGGTGCTAAAAACCGTTTTAAATCTGGATACCATAACGACAGTACTAGAGAAATACCATATTTGTTTGTATTGTCCGTATAAGGTTCAAAGACCTTACGGATATGTTTGCGGGAATAACGATAGACCATAAGTTCATTGCTATACGCTTCTTTTTCCATAGCTTCAATAATTTTGCGAACTCGTGGGCTGACCACGACTCCAGCGTCATAGTAATCTTTTAAGACCACGACGCTTGGGCGGTAACGTGCAATCATTTTGCGAAGACGTGACACATATCCATAAGGAGAAAGAATTGAAAGACTTCCAACGCCTCGGCTGATAATATCATTTGGGGTATCTCCGCATAAGACAAATCCTAATCCTCTGGAATTAGGATAGATTGCCATAATAATAGTGTTTTTAGACATGGTCTTCTATCAAAGTAGTTAAGCGGTTGATAATGATATCGATCATGTCTAATCGTTTGTAAATAAAGGGAGATGCTTTTTGATCTAGAAGATATTCTCTACGTTCCTTAGCGTGCTTAAGATTTTGTGTTAGTGACTCTTTAATATGTTGTTTAAACAAGCTTGGTATTGGAACATCAAGAATATAATGATAGCTCAGAATGACTTCAATGGAAGGCTGAATAAGTCCTTGTTCAATTTTAGATAAAGCAGAACCAGAGATGCCAATCACCGCAGATATATCCTGTGATGAGAATCCTGATTCTTCTCGATATTTTTTTAAATAGCTATAGGTTTTTATTTTTTTCATAATTTAATTGAAGAACACTGGTCGTTAGGTCACCAACGTCTGGAAATAGAATACCTCGCATTGATTTAAAAAATTAGAACAGGGATTTTTCCTTGAGGTTAAAATTTTTTCGTGGTGTCTTGGATATTTTGGGGATAAGTATCAGATTTTGTAGTGATACAGAGTAAGCAGCGAAGTAATGTCGCTCTACAAGGTTATATATAATTATTGTAGAGCGACATTACTTCGCTGGTATGGTAAAAGATGATTATAGATTTTAATGAGCAGTAAAAAAACTACTTCAAAGTTACTTTGAAGTAGAGTTTGTTAGAAAATTTCCGATCCATAGGTGTATGTGCAAATTTCCCGTGTTCATTTTTAACGAGTATTAATTGTGCATCTATAAGTCGTTGGATTGCGATACCTATTGTCCTTCTCTTTAGTTTCGTCTTTTTACAAAAGACGGAAATTGCTATCCAATCCCACTCCTTGTGCTTCCTTGTTTTAGGATCATAGTATCCATAGGTCTGACGTATGATAACAAGTAAAACTTTGAGCATTGACCCTTGTATGTCTAGATGCTTTTCAAACACGATATTGGGTACACTCGTTTTATATTGATATGCCATATATTGACTAGCATAGGTAACAAGTCACAGAGAGGCTAGAAGCCCTATTTTAACCTCTGTGACAAGCTAAAAACCTATCCATAAGTCAAAGGATAGGTTTGTTAGTTATAACGTTTATTTGTTTAATCTGTGATTAAAATAGTGGTTTGTAGTGTTTTTGGAAAATGTTGACGATGTTGGTATAGAGTGGATAAGGGAGAGTGAGGAAATAGCTTAATTTTAAAGAATTACGGAAGAATAATTTTAACAAGTTCTGGGTTTTCTGAATCTTTTTCTTGGAGGTAAGTGGTTCGAATACTTTGCCACATGGTGCGCAAATTGGGACACACATCCTGAAATTTACCGAAATCACCTTTATTTACAAGGTGATTTTTTGGTTCGAACTGGTTACCTTTAGACTTGAAACTATTTAGTCCATTAATAAGGTAATTTAGCCATTTGGGACCATAAAAACTAAGGTTTTTCTCATCCCATATAAAGTTCGATCGAAGTGTCTTTAAAGCATTTCTTTTATGAGTTACATCATTAGTTTTCCAGACCATTTTAAGTTCAGAACCAAAATGAATAAGTGAGCATAAGAAGTCTTTCCAGTCATTGGAATATTTTGTAGATCGTGAATTAAGTGCAATTTCTGCATCTATTTTCTGAATTTCTTGCTGATATTCTTCTTTGCTAAAGATACCATCAATAAAGGCTTCTTTAATACGACTCTTTTTTTTCGTAAACCTATCAATTATATATTTATCTCGTTGTGATTTTTCTTGCCAACTATTAAGTTCTTGATCAGCAATATCATTAATGAATTGCTGCGACCATTGTGCAAGTTTGGAATCCATTTCAATATGGTCTGCTATTTTTAAGACAATAATGTCTAAATCATTTTCCGGAACTCCTTTTGTTTTGATTTTATTTCTTTTGAGATATGAATTGTAATAATATCGACGAGTATAGAATTTTGGATTTTTCATTTCTATTATATCTAACCCACAATGATAGCATTTAGTTTTATGCCTTATAGAGAATCTTTTTTTACAATCACAAGTAACACGTTCTACAAGATCAGGGGTACAAAAATATCCTTCAGGTGATTTTATAAAATTAGAATATGTAGAAATATTTTTTGTTACTTTACTATTCCCTTTCTCACCAAGACGTTTTTGTATTCTCCAATATTCATCTTCTGTGATCATAGGAGTTATGCAATCATTAATATAAATTTTGTCTCCCTTGTAATAGAAGAATCCTGCTACTTCTGGACGTCTTAAAAATCGATAGAATGATGATTTAGCGATGAGTTTCCCACCAGATATTTTTCTTATAGGCATTTTTAACTTCACTTCTTCTTTCAGCCATTTGTAAGCCTGTGATGGACTTATCTTATCATCAAGTATTTTTCTTAGAGCTTGTTGCATAAATTTCCATCTTTCTGGATCATCACGCCAATCACGTTCTCCTTGCAATTTATGTTTGTTGTTCAGATATCCCATTATGGCAAAAGCATTTGGTATCCCTTTTTTTACTTTTTTAGTATTACCATCTTGAACCTTTTTTCCAAGTTCTCGACTATATTCAGTAGCACTTGCCATTTCAATTGCTGTAATAATGGTGTTATCTTCTGGAAGATATACCTTGTCTTTGGTAACAATGGCTTTGAGTTTACCGTATTGTAAAAGGTCAATTACCCATCCACCTTCACGCATATTCCTAACGAGGCGATCTATTTTCCAGCATACAATAACTTCGGTTGTACCATTCTCAATACGTTGCATCATTGCTTCAAATTGAGGGCGCTGTCCGAATGTTTTTGCTGATTTACTTTCAGAATAGTTTTCTCCGATAGTAACATTCCAGTACTTTGCTATTTCATCACAAATATCATTCTGCGTTTCCAAGGAGAGTATTTGACGACTCTTATCTTCTTGAGATTTTCGACGATAGATATCGGCAGACGCTCCTTTGAGTTTTTCTTCGGTTGATATATACATGGTTATTTTAGTAGTTATACAAAAATGGACCCCTGATTTTTTTTACTCAATCGCGAAACTAAGTATCAGGAGTCCATTTTTATAGGCAAACAAATGATGTTTACCTAGGTATTTACTTAGTTTCGCTCTTTAAGTATATCATATCCATTCTATCTTATAAATGTTATTGATCACCTCCAAAAAGCGATCGTTTGATCTTTAATGAGGCAACCATGACGGTCATCACAAATTCTCCTATCTCTTTTACATCTTGATCTGTTAGTTGCTCATAATATTTTGGAATCATTTGCGATTTAAGAACTTCGCGTAATTCGCTTAAGGCTTGCCGTGAAAGGTTCATACTAATATTCAATATCAGTAGATGAATTGCTCTTTTCAAATTCCTTAGATATTACGCATTCAGTAATATCTTCTACCTGATCTTCACTCAGCCAATGAATGTAAATGCCTCGATAATTAATTATTCGTCTGAAAAATGAAGTGATTTTTCTTTGTACGTGTTGTAATGTGTTCATATATACTCACCATACTTTTCATAATGAGTCTGACTAGAACTGACATTTTAACCAGAAGGAAAATCCTGTATTGTAATAGTTTTTGCTGAAAAGCCTTTAGGTGTAATCCTACCGTTAATGAGTAATCTTATGTAAATATGATAGCGTTCTAAATTGAGAAAATCACTTGAACTAAAAATAGGTGTAAATATTTTTTCCATTTGTTTTGCGTCTTCACCAAGTCGGAAGCAGATTATTGAACCAACGTTGGAGAGGATTGCCGAACGAATATCTTTGTGCAATTGATCTAAATATTGTAGTCCAAATACGATATTAAATTTACTTTTTCGGAGTTCTGATACTGCATTTACGATAGATTTGGTTGTATACAGTCCTGCTTCATCAAGGTAAAGCATAAAAGGTTGTCGTTTTTGTGGGGGAAGATCTAGACGACTAAATCCTGCCGATACCATAGCAGAAATTAAAAAACTACCGAGCAAGGTAACACCATCGGTTCCAATTTTAGATTTTGATAAGTTGACCAGAAAGATTTGCTTGTTTTGCATAATCTGTGTCATAGAAAGTTGTTGAGGGTTTTCAACTAGAACTTTTCGTAAGTATGGGATAGATAGTAGCGACGTTATTTTATTAAGTACTGGCAAAATATCTCCTTTAGAGTATCGAGGAAATTCCTTTTCAAAGAAACGACTAATATGTTGATTGGTAGTGTGTGGAATGCATTTATTACGATACTCTTCATTAAGTAATAGGCGTGGAATGTCATCAAAGGTCACCTTCCAAGGCACTTGTAATAACAGTAACAATGACTGACGCAGAATAAATTCGAGACGAATTCCCCATGACTGCTCTCCCCATACCTTACGAAAAGTCTCTAAGATGGATGATGCAATTAAAGCTCTGGTATTAGGATCACGTACTTTACGTAAAGGGTTGTATCCCCAAGAACAATTTGGATCAGTAGGAGAAAGATAGATTACCTCTTTTTTGAGATGTTCTGGAATTAAATCATACACTTCATTTACAAGATCGTTATGGGCATCGATAAGACAAAATCCTCCTCGGTTATATGTTCCATAATGCAAAATATCATTGTATGCTAATACCTTTATTAAATTACTCTTCCCATTTCCTGTGGCTCCTATAACAAGCATGCCTCCAGCAAGAAGGTCAGAATAGTAGATGCCAAAGGTGCGGCGATCTTCACGAAAATCAGTCTTAGCAAAATATGAAATATCAGGGTTTAAGTAGTTTGGCATAGTAACAGTATTACTCGCACTCGAAGTGTCTGCTAGAAGCCAGTTTTTTCCTTTTTTATTCTCGTTTTCCTTCTGGTTAAAATATGGGTTCTAATTTTTAGAAGGATGCCATGTCATACTGCCGACAAATGAACTTTAATTAAATACACTATGAAACCAACAAAAGAACTCCATCCTTTGGATATCTCTCTATGCCAAGAAGTACATATCCATTACAAACGTCTGCTCTATGACGAAACAAAAAAGATACGAAGTAGCCAGTCTGCTCAAAATATCTTCCGTGATTTTGCTGATGCAGATCGTTTGGACTATAAAGAATTCTTTTGGGTCATATTACTTACCAATGCTAATCAAGTAATCGCTATTAGTGAAATATCTATTGGTGGTACAACAGGCACGCTTGTAAATACAAAAGAAATTGTACAACTAGCATTACTTACTAATACTTCAGGAGTCATCATTGCTCATAATCATCCTTCGGGAAAATTATGTGCTTCTGCTTCTGATAGAAAAATCACCTATCGTATTAAGAAAATACTTTCTCTTCTTGATATTAAATTACTCGATCATATTATCCTAACCTCTGAAAGCTATACTTCTTTCGCTGATGAAGGCTGGCTATAGCTTTCCTTAAAAATCCTTATGCCCATTACTTCAGTGATCCCGTATTACGGATCTAAAAATAGGATGTGTAAACATATCCTTCCTCTTATCCCATCACATACGATCTACCTTGAACCCTTTTTTGGGTCTGGAATTATATTCTGGAATAAGGAGCTTGCTAGTTCAAATATTATCAATGATAGATGGAATATGGCAGCTAATTTCTATCAGCAAACCAAACTGAATTTTGATGAGCTGAAAAAACGGATTGAAGCTACTCCTTTTTCACGAGGTATCTACAAATATGCATGGTATATCAAAGAAAATCCACAATTCTATTCAAAAATAGAACTGGCATACGCATTCTATATCGGCGTAACACAGGGTTTCAATTCAAACTTTGGCTCCTGGGCAGTAGATAATTATGGAAAGTCTTTTACAGCTTTTAAAAATCGAAAGATGAAGTACAACAAAGAGGTACTTGCAAAACTTGATAATGCACAATTAGAGAATATGGATGCTGTGAAACTTTTAGATTCTAAAAAAAATCTCACAGATGTATTTGCATACTGCGATCCCCCATACATCGGAACGAACTGCGGTATGTATGGATCATATAGTGAGGCAGATTATATAAATCTATTAGAAATACTTGCTAAGATGAAAGGTAATTTTTTACTCAGTTCCTTTCCTAATACTACCCTTTATACCTACATCAAAAAATACGGTTGGCAAGTACAAGAATTTCATAAGACAAAAACTGCTGTAAAAGGAAAACGTGGTATCTCTCGAACTGCTAAAAAAACAGAATTGCTTGTTGCGAACTACCCTATCTAAAATTAAATACTAATTTTTAAACACAACTGAATATGACACTTAAACAACAACGCTTGTTTCTGTACTTCTTTGAAGTACTAGAAGCACATTTACGTTATACCGATGCACTGCCACTCTCTAAAGAAGTAAAACAATTTCTAACTAGAGATGAGTGTATTGATATTATTCTTTGGCTATCGCCAGAGAAATATCATAGAAGAGAATTAGAAAGTTTTGATGAAGATAAGTTGTACTCTGCTTTAGTGACTGATTACAACATCCTGTTATACATAATTCATAAGTGGCAAGTACAGCTTTCTCAATCCATCACTTTTTCAGACGAGGAAGTCGATATCCTGTTTGCCAGAACCAATAATCAGATGCATTACTTGTATATGAAACCTACTTCCGAGTGGGATAACTATGACAAGAATAACTACATCTCATTACTCTACAAAGCAGGATTTACGATTCAGGTCTATGGTATTTATTCTTCTTCGGTAAAAGAAGAGGATAAATATATTCTAGAATCTCCACCGAAAGTGTTTTACGACACTAAAGAAGAAGCTGAAGCTGAAATTACTCGGCTTATCAAAAAAGAAAACTATAACGAAGGAGACCTTGTAGTCTATCCACTTCATAAAATCAAATAATCCAATTACTAATTTTTAAAACTGAATATTATGGAAACACCAAACATGGTTGATGTACTCATTCAAAACATCACAACTGATCAAGAGCTCTTAAAACAAGCTGATCAAAAAATAGCAGATGCAAAACAAGAAAAATCAGATGTTGCAGATCGTATCAAGGGCTATCGAAAAGAAGCAGAAGTTTTTTTAAAGTATGCCAATGAAGATCAGAAGAAAAAGATTGAAGCACTTGGCTTTGATACTGCTGAAACTAGAAGTTCATTAAATGATGTGGCCACACGAGCATTAAATATTATTATGGAGGCTAAAGGTAATTCGCTTACCAATGATGAATTGTATACTATCTATGCAGGGAGTCACAAAAATCCTAAAGAGTTAGTAAACTATACTGCTTTTAATATTAAATGTAGACCGCTGTTTAATTCTCAACGATTGTTACGCAAAAAAGCAGGCGAAGGTCTTTCTTCTCGTGAAGATATCATTTCATTAAATGGAACTCCTATTACAAAGGAAGAATCAAAAGATGGAGTACAGGAGGTAAAAGATACTACTATTGATAAAAAGGATACTTCCCCAAAAGAAGCACCTAAAACCATAGCTCTTAGAAAAGGAACTCTCAACAAGAAGAAAGATGATACGACACAGGCTAAAAAGTAAAGCAATTGATAATGCCTTATGGCTCAACTTTGAAAATCGTACAACCAATAAAGAATATGTTGTGATTCAAGGTGTCGGTCATGACTATAGAATAGTCCCTAAGGATCATCCAAGTATTCAAAACGAAACTTTTGTAGTATTACCTATTAGTTATACTTCCCTTTCTTATGATCGGATTACTGAAATATTTGCAGATCGTAATCCGCTTTGGTTTTGGGAAGAACTTAAGGGCACATTTGGAACGTTAAACGGAGAATTACTTAGGTTCATAATTGCCTATAACATTCCACTTGAAAAACTAATCCGTTATAGCTTATCTGCTCGAGGATATGACAAGGAAATGCAATGGGTTGGTTTTAATAAAGCTAAAGAAATTTGGCAGGAGTAATAATTGAAAACTTTTTAAACACCTTTCTTTTGAGATGGGTGTTTTTAATAGCATATTACAAGAATAAGTAGATTTTGAGATGCTGTTAAAATCGTAATAAAATGATATTTAATAAATTAACTTTTGTCTTAAGTTACGTGTCATTTAAAAGTATTTGTATTTATTATCATTAGAATATTGACTTAAAATGTTTTATTTTTCGAGTTCTAAATTGGTTTATAAAAAAATATAATCGTTTTTAGATACGTTATGAAAAGATACCTCCCCATTATCTACACCTTATTTATTGTATCTCTTTGTTATGGACAAGAAGGAAACATTCAAGGAAATATTACAGATGTAAATGGAATTCAAATATCAGGAGCAGTAGTTAGAATAACTGATGTAAACAAAGGGACCGTTTCGGATTTTGACGGGAAATTCACATTAGTTAATATTCCTGAGGGAGTTTATAAATTAAAGATTGAATATCTTGGTTTTTCTGATGTAGAGCAAGAAGTAGAAGTTATATCTAATGAAACCACATCTATTTCTATTTTATTAAAATCTGAAAGTATTTTACTAGATAATGTAAATATTACTTCTTACACCAATAGTGCTCAATCACGAGCACTGAACAAGCAAAAAAATAATATCAATATAACTAATGTCATTTCAACAGATCAAATAGGAAAGTTTCCTGATTCAAATGTAGGCGATGCTATAAAAAGGGTTCCAGGCATTTCTATTCAAGTAGATCAAGGAGAAGCACGTGATATTATCGTAAGAGGTCTTTCTCCTCAATTAAATTCCGTTACTCTAAATGGAAGTAGAATTCCTTCTGCTGAGGGGGACAATCGAAATATTCAATTGGATTTAATTCCTTCGGATATGATTCAGACTATTGAAGTAAGTAAAGCACTTACACCAGACATGGATGCAGACGCATTAGGAGGATCTGTAAATTTAGTAACAAGGACTTCACCTCAAGATTTTAGAGTTTCAGCAACTTTAGGATCAGGAATAAATTTCATAACAAATGAAGGAATATGGAATGGATCATTTCTAATAGGAGATCGTTCAAAGAATAATAAATTTGGTTGGATGGTATCTGCCTCTATAAATGACAGTAGATTTGGTTCAGATAATATAGAAGCCGAGTGGACAGATAAGTTTAGCTATAATTCAGGTGTAATAGATCAAGATGGAAACACTATTCTTGAAGAAGTAACCGTAAATCCCTACACTAATGTTCTTGAGCAACAAACTCATCTGATACAAAGAGTAAGAAGAAGTTTTGCTGTTAATTTTGATTATCAAATTAACAATAACCATGATCTGTTTTTAAAAACTATTTATAATTGGCGGGATGATCGTGAAAATAGATTTGTATTTGAGAATGAAGTTTTAAGTGGTGAAGATATTGAGCTTGATGATTTTACAATAACAAATGGTACTTTAACTCGTTTTCCTGTGGAGGTAAGCCGTCAAACTAGAGGAGGCGTTAATACTAGCAGAAGCCAAAATGCTCGATTAGAAGATCAGAGATTTCAAAACTATACAATTGGTGGAAATCATCTATTAGGAGCCGTAAAATTTGATTGGATTACATCGTATTCAAAAGCTTTTGAAGAAAGTACTAATGATAGGATTATAGAATTTAAATCTGAGTATACAATTTTTAATGATAACTCTATTCCCAGACTCCCTTTATTTATTCCTGTAAATCCTACTGATACCAATAACTTAGGCGACTTTTTATATGAAGATATTACAGAAGAGGTAGGAGATACAGCAGAAGAAGATTTTAATTTTATAGCAAATGCAGAAGTCCCTGTTAATCTTTTTAATTTTGAGAATGGAATTATAAAATTTGGAGCCAAAGTTAGATTAAAGTCAAAATTTAGAGAGAATAATTTCTTCTCATTTGACCTAAGCGATGAGTTCCCAACACTATTAGATGTTTCTACTCGCGATTATTCAGATCCAAATTATCTCGTAGGAAGTCAATATCAAGCAGGTGTTTTCCCAGATCAAAATCAATTAGGTAGTCTAGTTCTTGATAATGGGGCGGTTGTTTCCGAAGAGTTTCTTGGACAAAATTTTACTGTAAATGAAGATGTATTTGCAGGGTATATACTAACGAAACAAAACATATCAGATAGATTAACTATTCTGGCAGGTCTTCGATTGGAAACAACATACATTGAAGCATCAGGCAATCAAATAGAAGACTTAAATAATGATGTAAGTAAAATTACTGAGACACAATCTTACTCTAATGTACTTCCTGGAATTCATTTTAAATATGAATTATCTAAACAAACTATATTGCGATTTGCTTGGACAAATACAATAGCTCGACCTAACTATACTGATCTCGTCCCTACAAGAGAAGTCGTTTTTGAAGATGAAGAAATTATTGTGGGTAATCCTGACTTACAAGCAACAACATCGATGAATTTTGATTTATTGGCAGAGCATTATTTTAAATCTGTAGGTATTGTCTCTACTGGAATATTTTATAAAAACATCAACGATTTTATTTACACTTTTAGAAGTCAGACGGAGAATGATAGATTTGGACAAGGAACTACAGGTTTTACATTATTCCAGCCCCTTAATGGTAATGGAGCTTCACTTTTTGGAGTTGAAATTGCATTTCAACGCACCTTAGATTTTCTTCCTGGGTTTGCTAAAAATTTTAGTCTTGACCTCAACTATACCTATCTAACATCTACTGCAAATGGAATTCGAGATGAAAATGGTATAGAACGTAATGATCTTGATATACCTGACACTTCCCCTAATTTATTCAATGCTTCAATTGGCTATAAAAACCCTAAATTTAGTATGCGTTTATCTGCTAATTTTTCAGATGCGTATCTAGACGAAATAGGTAGTAGCGCTTTTAGAGATATTTTTTATGACAAACAATTCTTTTTAGATCTTAATGGATCGTATAGGATTCATAAAAACATGAATTTCTATGTTGGATTAAATAATATTACTAACCAACCATTACGTTTATATCAAGGTGTTTCTTCTAGAACAAATCAAGTAGAGTTTTATGATTTAAAGTTCACTTTTGGTTTGAAATATGATTTTTATAAAAAGTGATTGTTTTAATCTTCATGATCGGCAATTTCTTTTTTTAAAATCACCCCTTCATTATTAATCATTACATCCATTATAATCCCTCCTTTTTCTATTTCAAATTCAAAATTACTTCCTTCTGATGTTTCTGCTATTTCAGTTTTTTTAATTTTATAATCTGGAAATGCTTTCATTAAAGAAGTTAAAACAGTTTTGGGAACACTTTGTAATTCTATTTTATGTTCAGTTTCTTTCCAAGTTCCATCTTCCATGAAATTTGCAGAATATTCCATGTCATTCATTGTAAATTCTGCTTCCCATTCGACATCAGTTTCTTGTTCCCAAAATACTGTCTTAGCCTCTGGGAATTTTAAAGTAAAAGCATCTTTTACCTCAGTAGGAATTTTAATATTGATATTACATCCTAAAACTCCTAGAAGCCCTGAAACAACAAATATTTTCTGCGCTATGTGTGACTTCTTCATTATTAGGTTTTGTTTTTAATATTTCAAAAATAGCTAACAAATCTAAAGACATCTTTAAGTGAATCTAAAGCAAATATATTATAAGAATGAGGTGTTATTTTGAGTCAAAAATAAGTTCTTTAAATTTCCCTTAGATTTGATAAGTATATTGCTTTATTTTATGAAAATTCTTATTGCCGAAGATGAAATAGCCCTACAACGATCCATAGCTGTCTATTTGGAGCGTGATGGTAATATTTGCGAAGTTGCTTCTGACTATATAGAAGCTTTAGAAAAAGTTTCTATATATGATTATGATATTCTATTATTAGACATCAATCTCGCAACCGGTAGTGGTCTTGATATACTACGAACTTTAAAAAAGGAAAAGAAAACTACTGGTGTTATTATTATTTCAGCAAACAACTCTCTTGATGACAAACTTGAAGGATTAGACTTAGGAGCAGATGATTATATAACAAAGCCCTTTCATCTAGCTGAATTAAACTCTCGAATAAAAGCAGTATTAAGACGTGGGAAATTTGGTGGAGAAGAAACTATTACCTTCAACGAAATCAAAATTGATACACGCTCTAGAACTGCTTATGTTGATGATAAAGCAATAACACTTACCAGAAAAGAATATGATTTATTACTCTTTTTCATATCAAATCAGGGACGTGTATTATCAAAAGAAATTATAGCAGAACATCTCTGGGGAGATCATAGTGACTTAATGGATAATTTTGACTTTATTTATGTGCATATAAATAATTTGCGCAAAAAACTTAAAAACGAAGGAGCAAAGTACATTAAAACTGCTTACGGCAGTGGGTATAAATTTATTGCAGATTAAGTGAATCATCCTAAAAAGACATATAAATTATTACGTAAGGCTTCTAAGAATTTCTTGCTGATGAGTACAGCTTTGATGCTTTTAACAGCATTGGCATTATTTATATACACACGTAGTCTGCTGGACAATGAATTAGAAGAAGAACTATATTCTAAAGTGGCTTTTATTGAAGAAAGTCTTAATAGGGGGAATTCATTAAGCTCAGTAGAGCCTATAATTCATATAACCCGAGTAACTGAAATATATCCAGATGTATTAAAAGACACTCTTATTTATGATCCTAGACAAGATGAAGTAGAGATGTTTAAAGAGTTAACATCTGTAGTAAAAACATCATCAGGATTGTATGAAATAAAAACGCGTACTCTGGTAATTGAATCTGAAGATATTTTTACAGCGATTATTGTTTCATTCTTATCTATTCTAGCTATAGCTTTTATTATTCTATTTTTCATTAATAAATCTCGTAATGAAAAAATGTGGGCGCCTTTTTTTACTAATTTAAACAGGCTTAAAAACTTCTCATTAGAGTCTAGAGGCCAGTTACATTTAGAGTCATCGGATATTGAAGAGTTTGAAGAATTAAATCGCGAACTTCAATCACTCACCGAGAAATTGTATATAGATTATAATAATCTAAAACAATTTACGGAAGATGTATCACACGAAACACAGACGCCACTAGCAATCATTCAGGCTAAAATTGAAAATATTATTAATCAAAATAATATAAGTAATAAACAATACGAGGAGCTAACATCTATTCAGAATGATATTCAACGATTAACACAACTGAATAAATGTCTCATACTTTTAGCTAAAATTGATAACGATCAATTTTCTAATAAAGAAAAGGTTGATCTCAAAAAACTATTAGAAAATCGCATAGAAGATTTTTCTGAGATTACCAATGTAAAATTTAATCTACTTGCTTCAAAAAATGCAATTATTGATATAGATCCATATTTAGCAGAAGTCCTATGTAACAATTTGTTAAGTAATGCATTAAAATACGGGGACACTTCAAAACCTATTGAAGTAATTGTTGATCATAGACATCTAATAGTCAAAAATTATGGGGGTGCTAAAATAAAAGATGAAACAAAGATTTTCAATCGATTTTATAAAGAAGGAGCTAGTAAAAAATCTACAGGATTAGGACTATCTATTGTTAATAAGGTATGTACCTACTATAAATTTAAGCCTAGTTACGAATATATTGATGAGCAACATATTTTCACTATAAATTTCATTTAGAAAATTTTATATCATTTTTGAACCATTCTATTTGTTCATAGACACCTTCTCTCAATTTTGTTCTAGGATTATATTTCAAAATAGAACGGGCTTTGTCTATAATAGCTATAGTACGCTGTTGATCACCTGCTCGACTTGGTAGGTCTTGAAATGAAATTTTTGTTTTTAATAAATCTTCTACAATTTCTATTCCTTCTTGAGTCGTATACTCTTTATCTATACCCAAATTAATAATTTGATTAGTACATAGATCTTCTTTTCCAATTACACTAACAATACCATTAACAATATCACTTACATGAGTAAAACTACGCTTATGGTTTAAACTCCCTTTAAAAAGCGGAAATTTTTTATTGTGTAACCCACAATCTATTAGTTTCGTAAAGAGTTTATCTGGTCGTTCTCTAGAACCATATACAGAATACAATCGTAATGAACAGGCTTTGAATTGTTGTGATCGAGATGAAGCAAGCACGAGTTGCTCAGCAGCAAGTTTTGTAACTCCATAATTAGAAATAGGTAAAACAGCTTGAGTTTCATCACATGAGACATTACGTCCATAAATAGACGAAGTCCCAATATTCACAAACATTTTTAATGATGTAAATTGTCTTGCAAAATCAATAAGATGTTCTGTGGCTATAATGTTGTTCTCCATATAATCTTTAAAAGAACAAGTACTCGCTATTCCAGGCTGTGCTGCACAATGAAAGATATAATCTATATCTACAGGTAGGGACATCACAAGATTAGATGTTCTTAGATCACATTCTATAATTTGTATTCCTTGAGTATCTAGTAAACTTGCATTCTTTCGCTTAAGCATAGGAGAATAATAACTATTAAAATTATCAACTCCTACAACTTCAAAATCCATTTTCTTTAATCGCTCAGCAAGGTGAGATCCTATAAAGCCTGCTACTCCTGTAATTAAAACTTTCACTTTAAAATTAATTCTTTTTGTAAAGAAAAATGGTTTTTTAATCTTAAAAAAGCTTTCATAATTATATTTCAAAATAACCGAAATCTTAAAATTTTCTTTAGAATTGGTATGTATTATTGTAAGTTAAAATCTAAGCATTGTTAGAAAATTTAGCACTTACCATAGTTATTCCAGTATATAATGAACAAGAAAACCTTGCTCGTGTTCAAAAAGAATTACTAGAATATATTAATCAATCTCATACCATTACTACTGTACTTTTTGTAAATGATGGGTCATCTGATAATAGCCAAAGTCTTATTGAAGAAATATGTAACAAGCATATGGCATTTAATTATATTTCTTTTGATAAAAATTATGGTTTAAGTGCTGCAATTAAAGCAGGTTTTGACTATACGACAACAAGTTTAGTTGGATATATAGATGCAGATTTACAAACGACCCCTTTAGATTTTGACCTACTCTTAGAACATATAGAGACATATGATCTCGTTACAGGAGTGAGAACGGCACGCAAAGATTCTGTTGTAAAAAATATGTCTTCAAAAATTGCAAACGGTATACGCCGTAGTTTTACAAAAGATGGTATGGATGACACTGGCTGCCCACTTAAAATAATCAAAACTGAATATGCGCAACGCATTCCTATGTTTAGAGGACTACATCGTTTTCTTCCTGCTATGATTCTTTTGCAAGGAGGGAAAATAAAACAAGTCCCTGTAAGACACTTTGAACGTATTGCTGGCACAGCAAATTTTGGGGTCTGGAATCGTTTACTAGGACCTCTTATGGATTGCTTTGCTTATCTCTGGATGAAGAAAAAATACATTAATTATAAAGTAGCTAATAAAGGATGAGCACTTGGATAATTCTTAGTATAGGCTTTATGGCACAGCTTCTATTTTCTGGTCGTTCTTTACTACAATGGGTCATTTCTGAGAAAAATAAAAAGGTGCTGACGCCTACACTTTTTTGGCAACTTAGTTTAATTGCTTCGTTTCTCCTTTTTGTTTATGGCTATTTGAGAGATGATTTTGCCATTATGTTTGGACAAATATTGACGTACTTCATTTATATACGCAATATGCATTTGCAAGGAAGTTGGAAAAAGCTACATAAAGTTATCAGGCTATTTATTTTAATGTTTCCACTTCTTGTTCTTACTTATGGGTATAACAATAATGTTTATGATATAAATCAACTATTTAATAATAGTGATATTCCACAATGGCTATTTGTTTTAGGGATCACTTCACAAATTATTTTCACATTACGTTTTGTATATCAATGGATATACTCTGAACGCAAAAAAGAGTCTTCATTGCCAAGAGGATTCTGGTTATTAAGTCTTACTGGTGCGGGATTAATTCTAATCTATGCCATATTCAGAAAAGATCCTGTACTACTTGCAGGACATGTTTTTGGAATCGTTATGTACGGTCGCAATCTATTTCTTCTAAACAATCAAATATGATACAACTAACTCAGAAATACCCTAAAATCACAATTTTAATAGTGGCATTATTTGTTTTTATGTTACATCTTGATGTGTTGTATGCAAATATTATGGAAGCCCGTAACTTTGTCACAGCGAGAGAAATGCTTTCTGATGGTAATTGGTTGCTTACAACAATGGATGGTTTACCTCGTTATGAAAAGCCACCTTTACCTACTTGGTTTGCAGCAATTTTCGGGAGTGTTTTTGGAATAGAAAACATAGCTGCACTTCGTTTTCCTTCTGCTTTAATTACTGTTGTACTACTTTTCTTTATGTATACGCTTTCGCGAAAGCTGACAAATCATAAATTACAATCACTTATAACAGCCTTAATCCTCGCAACATCTTTTTATATCATATTTGCAGGTCGAAATGGTACTTGGGATATTTTTGCTCATAGCTTTATGTTAGGAGGTATTTATTATCTATATCAGTTTTTCGAAACTGAGAAACAAATTTATAAAAACGCCATTTTTGCAGGTGTTTTTGTAGGATTATCCTTTATGAGTAAAGGACCCGTTTCTCATTTTGCATTACTACTACCGTTTCTTATTGCGTATGGTGTTATCTATAGATTTAAAGGTTTTAAATCTCGATGGCTACCTTTAGTGCTACTTCTTTTTATTACCATAGTACTTTCTGGTTGGTGGGCGTATTATATTTATCTTTTAGATTCGGATGACGCTACACGTATTGCTCTAAAAGAAACAGATTCTTGGAAGCATCGAAATGTAAAACCCTTCTATTATTATTGGAGTTTCTTTACACAATCAGGTTTGTGGACAATACCTGCATTTATAAGCTTATTATATCCATATTTAAAATCCAAAGTATCAAACCTTAAAGCATATCAATTTGCTATTATATGGACTTTTGCAAGTGTAATATTATTATCGTTTATACCTGAGAAAAAATCTCGTTATTTATTACCTGTTTTAATTCCTCTTGCATTTACTATTTCTTTTTACATTAATTATCTTTTTAATCATTTTAAATCGTTAAAAAGTAGGTGGGAAACAGTCCCAGTATATTTTAATTTTGGTCTTATTGGTGTGATTGGAATAAGCTTTCCAAT
The DNA here is from genome assembly GCF_900188275.1 of Dokdonia pacifica. Taxonomy (GTDB): domain Bacteria; phylum Bacteroidota; class Bacteroidia; order Flavobacteriales; family Flavobacteriaceae; genus Dokdonia; species Dokdonia pacifica. The sequence continues at coordinate 56,505 of NZ_FZNY01000001.1, read as the reverse complement.
AGTAGGATATATTTTTCTTAAAGAACGATTAGATGGGTATTATCTTTATTTTATTTGTACCTCTATAAGTTTAGTTTTAATAGGAGGATATATAATTAAGTCTCTTATCAAAAAAGAAATATCAAGAGTGTTTTTTAGTAGTATCTTTTTTATAATGGCGATCATCACTTTTGGATTTCCTCTTGCAAATACTTTTTTAGATAACCCTACTCGTAAATCTCTTACTCTAATTGAAGAAGAGGAGCAAATAACAGGGAGGAAGGTGTACAATTTAAATGGGCTTGCTCCAGAACTCATTTGGGACTATGGAAAAACAACAACGCATATAAAATTACCTGGGGGAAAAACAAAGCTACCTACAGAAAAATCATTTGGAGTTCTTACCCGTTTTAATGACTTAGGTCATTTGAAATCGACATTCCCAAATCATGAGATTATTTTCAAGGATCGCTATGATTACAATGTTGCTGATAGTACCAAAAGAGGTAATAAATCTAGATTAAAAGCAGATTATTATTGGCTTGATAAAAAGGAATAATAGCTCTTTAAAATCATTTTAGCTTTCTAAGAGTTATGTGTAAATTCTTTTAAAGAAAACTCTTAAAGATTTATTCTTAGGCATTAATAGTTGTTGTCAAGTATTGATAATTAAAGCGCTAGCTTTCTCTACGATATATCAATATTTACAACTAAACTTTCTGTTGTTTTCAATAAAAATGCTTTCTTAATCAGAGCATTATAAAATAAGGAATAATACTAAGGTTAATAAGTGCTAGAATGATTGATACTTTAGATTTTCTTTAGATTTTCTTCAAATTCTATTAAGAATTGCCTCACATATTTGTAGTGTCTAATTTAAAAAGCACTGCATACGTAACACATTTACTTTAACCCTAAATATTGTTTAAAATGAATGTCCTATGTAACAAAAAGGCTATTATAACCATAGCCCTTTCATTTCTCTTTTGTGTGCAATTTGTAAAAGCCCAAAATCAAACTATAGAAACTACTGGTGATATAATATTATATTCATTACCCGCAATCGCGCTAGGTTCAACATTAGTTCTAAAAGATTATCAAGGTACTGGACAATTTGCTAAAGGTTTTGCACTGAATCAGGCTGTTACTTTTGGTTTGAAATTAGCTATTAATAAGCCCCGTCCTGATTTAAGCAACAACAACGCTTTCCCTTCTGGTCATACATCTACTACATTTCAAAGTGCTGCTTTTATACAACGTCGTTATGGATGGGAGTACGGCATCCCAGCATATGTACTTGCAGGATTCACAGGCTATAGCCGTATTGAAGCAGATAAGCATGATATACTCGATATTTTGGCAGGTGCTGTTATAGGAATAGGTAGTACATACCTTTTTACTAAACCCTATGAAAAACAAAATATGCAACTTACTCTAACAAGTGGAGACGATGGATTTCTTGTAGGGTTTAATTATCAATTTTAACCCTAAATCGTATTATGAAAAAGCAATTTATTTTCTTTCTATTAATACTTTTTTGCGTATTAACAGTAAAAGCTCAAGACACAGACATAGATTCTCCCGAAGAAATAAGAAGAGAACTTACTATTGAAAAAATGGGAGATATTGGTCAATTTATTCCTGCAGCAGTATCTGCTGCATTAATATTAACTCACAAGGATGGTGAAGGCGGGTGGCAATACCTGAAAGGTTTTGGAGTAAATCTTACAGCTACATATGTACTCAAATATGCTATCGATAAAGATAGGCCTGATGGAGCTACTGACGGACATGCATTCCCTTCAGGTCATACTTCTTTTGCTTTCCAAGGGGCATCTTTCATACAACGTCGTTATGGTTGGGAATATGGGATTCCTGCATATGCAATAGCAGGTTTTGTAGCATATAGCAGAATAGAAGGACTTAATGAACGCCATGATGCATATGATGTTCTGGGAGGGATATTAGTTGGTGTTGGAAGCACTTATTTATTTACTACACCTTATCAAAGAGAACACTATCAACTTTCATTTTCATCAGCCAATCAAGAATACATGATTGGTTTAACTATCAAATTTTAATCTATGGCACTTATAACAGAAATGCAGTCACAAGGAAATTTCTTATTTAAAAACAGAAGTTATTTACCTCTTATTTTTTTATTTACAGGTTTAGCAGTACACCTCTATGGTGAATATTATGAAGTAGATAAACCTGAAAATTTCATTTCAAAATATTTTGAATTCATTTGTTTAGGAATCTGTTTAATTGGGTTTTTTATTCGAGTCCATATTGTAGGTCATACGCCACCAAAGACATCAGGAAGAAATACAAAAGTAGGTCAAGTTGCAGAAGAATTAAATACAACAGGACTATATTCATATGTAAGGCATCCATTATACGTGGGAAACTTTTTTATGTGGTTAGGTATTGCTATGCTCACAGAAAACTTATGGTTTACAATAGCTTTTATTCTTCTATATACAGTATATTATGAACGTATCATGTATGCCGAAGAACAGTTTTTAATTGCCAAGTTTGGTTCTGATTACACAGATTGGTCTAAAACAACCCCGGCATTTATTCCAAACTTTAAGAATTATAAAAAGCCTAAATATCCTTTTAATTTGAAAAAAGTAATTAAAAAAGAAAAAAATGGCTTAGTAGCTATTTTTGTTTTGTTCTGGTTATTTGAATGGGCAAGTGATGTTTTAGAACATGGTATCACACATCTTGAATTAAGTGGTTGGTTTTATGCAGCAATCTTCACAACAATATTGTATTTAATTTTAAAAATAATGAAGAAGCGTAAGATGCTGGATTAATAAAACTCATCATAGCGATTAGATGGTTTAAAATTGTGTGTGCTGATATGACTTTAGAATTCCTTTAGATTTTATTAGTATTATGGATATTTAAAAACCATTTGTTTATAATATCTATATGCCTGTCTAAAATATGATATCAATAAAAAGTATGCGACAGTATTTATTAACTGGGTTAATTTTTATAAGTAGTTTTCTTAATGCTCAAAATGATTCATTGAGTAAGATTAATCATAAAAATCAAAATAAACTACTAAAAAAAGCTGTCGTTCCTACATTGCTTATTGGATCTGCTCTTTTAATAAATCGAAGTGATTTTGAAATTAACTTACAAAGAGATCTTAGAAAAAATATTGATGATGATTTTGAAACAAGTATCGATGATTACACTCGCTTTGTTCCATTAGCACAACTATATGCAGCAGATATTGTAGGAATAGAATCTCGTAGTCATTGGTTTGACCAAACTAAAAATGCAGCAATCGCACTAGTGTTAACAGACCTAGTCACTACACGATTAAAAAGAAGTATATCTAAGACCAGACCGAGTGGAGAAAACGATAATGCTTTCCCATCAGCACATACATCATATGCATTTACTTCAGCTACTATTCTCTATGAAGAATTTAAGGATACAAGTCCTTTTTTAGCATACAGTGGTTACGTTTTTGCAGCCACTACAGCCTATTTGCGTATGGCAAAAAATGCACATTGGTTTTCTGATGTCATTTTAGGGGCAGGCATTGGAATTGCCATTACAAAATTAGTATATCATTTTGATTACTTATATGCCTGGAACCCGTTTAAAAGGTCAGAAAGTACAATAATAGCGCCTAGTATCAGTTCTAATGGAGCAGGAATATATATTGCATACAAGTTCTAGTTTATGAATACACATATAATATTATCAGTAAAAAAACACTGTAAGAAACTCATTAAAGAGAGTCGTTGCAATGAACTTGCTTTTCATAATTGGAAACACACTAAAAATGTTGTTTTAGAAGCATCAAGAATAGGTGCTAAAGAAGGACTTAAATCTGCCGATATCGAGATGCTTGTTATTGCAGCATATTTTCATGATACAGGTAATGCAAAAGCGAACAAAGATCATGAAATGATAAGTTGTTACTACGCAAAAACATTTTTAGATAAAAATAAATATCATGAAAATCGCATTAATACGATTATAAACTTGATTAAGGCTACTCAAATGCCTCAAACCCCAACTACTCTTCTTCAAAAAATTCTTTGTGATGCAGATTTAAGTCACTTAGGTAAGAAAGAGTATATAAAAGCTAACCTTGATTTACGTAATGAATGGTCTACACATTGTAATATGTCATTTACCGATGAACAATGGTTAGACTTAAATATCGCTTTTTTAGAAAATCATAAGTGGCATAGTCAAGCAGCTTTAATGTTTTTTGAAAAACAAAAAGTAGAAAACATTAGAAATATGAAATCTGTATTTGTTTAATTAATTCCTTCCTTTCAACATTAAAATTAATAACAAATGAAAACCTCAAATTTTCAAGCTATTTATCATTTTTTCATTATTAGTATTATTTATTTGGTCATTAACATCTTGTTCTAGTGATGATGGACCAACAGTAGCCATTACAGTTAATGAAGGTCCCTTAGGTAACATCGAAGGAGGTCTTACTGACAATGGAGGAAAATGGATCTCGAACAATTAATTGGTCGATTAACTTAACAACAGCTGATTACAATGCTGATTTCACCTCTGCAACAAATGGAACTTTTCAAATTGTAGTTGCAGATGCTAACGGAACAGTTGTACTTGATAGAAACTTAATAGGAGGAACTGAACCAGATACTATTGATTGTGTTACAAGTGCTGAAGAGCTTGGAATTTGGACCGTTACTATTACATTAACATCATTTAATGCAGATGGGAGTTACTCTTTAAGTGAAGGAGATTAAATAATAGTAATAAGTATTTTGCAACTATGATTTCTAGTAATGTTTTCTGAATTATAGATGAGAAACATTAAGAAAATTTGATGTTTGTAAGAAAAAAAACTACGTTATTGTTCGTGATCTTGGTCTCTATTTCCTTGTGAATGTTGCTGGTTAAGTTGTTGTAATCTACCCTGAGTTCTATTTTGCTTCAGTTCTTGTTCATAGGTGTACTTGCCATCCCGCATGCCTTTTAGGTATTCATTCTCGGTTGTAGTAGTGAGGAAGCAATCCAAAAGTTTAGGTTTATGTTGGGCTAAGAGGTAGGCGTTATTAAAGCCCCTAAGGTAATGTGGATCTACAGTATCTTTCATATTTAGAATGCTTGTTTACTATTTTTCTCCAAATATTCAAGAACTGACTCGTATTTGTAGAGAATAATTTTTCGTTGAGGTTGAGTGTAAGTGATTGCTCCAGTATCTCGTAGGTTTTGAAGTGTTGATTTACTCTTGATATTGAGGAGTTTCATAGCACGTTCGGGTGTGATCCAAATTTCATCATGAGTATTGTTTTTTTCTTTGATACGATCAATAACTTCGTCAATTAAGGTATAAAAAGCTTCGTCGTGTAAACAGATGACTTCCATAGCTTAAAGATATTCTTTTTATTATGAATTCAAAACTTGCTCCAATGCATCGTCCGCTTCCTTGTGAATAAAGTTAGCTTGATACCCGATGGTGGTCTTTAAGTTTGAATGACGATAGAGTTTTTGAAGCATTTGCGGACCAATTTTATCTCCTGCAATATTTCCAAAACTATGACGAGATATATGATTGGATAGATTTTTTTCAATATCACACTGTTGAGCAATTCTTTTTAAGTGCTTATTAAAAAGATCGGTAGCATTTCTCGTCTTCCTGAAAATATCTTCTTTGTTATTAGAGTCAGCCTTTTTTAAAAATGGAAAGATATAATCAGTAATGGAAGACTTGTCTTTTTTATATAAGTTAAGGATTTTGCTTGCTTGCTCTGGGATTTTAAGGCTCACAGGTTTTTCATTCTTATTCATTTCGTAATAAAGACGACCATCAACAAAATCTGACCATTTAAGTTCCATAACATCAGAAATTCGGACTCCTGCGAAGTAATAAGAAAATAAGAATACATTTTTAGTATGCCATATAGAAGTGTTGCTCTCTAGTTTAAGATGTTCAATTTTGGTGATTTCCTCTTTGGTTAATCCAATTTTATTGCCTGAAGTGATGCGTATCTTTTCTTTATCATCAGCAAAAGGATAGTTTTTGTTACTAATAATATTTTCCTTGATAGCAAGATTATAGAGAGTGCGAATAAAAATGAGTTGGTTGGTAATAGTACGTGTTTTGTGATTAAGATATGATGCACAAAAGCTTTTATATTTATTAATAAAAGCAGTGTCTATTTCCTCAAAAGGTAGTTTTTTGATTTTTGAAAAGTAGGTGGCAGCTCCAAGAGTGTCTCGTCCGTTCTTACGATTTTTTGATATGCGTTCCTTACGCCGTTGTTGAATCTCTTTAGTAATAACTTCACGGCTTTTTGATGTGCTGAGATTTATAAACTCTTCAATATTATAAAGAATAGAAAGTTCAGAATGGGCAACCGAAAAAGTGCCAGCGAGATATTTGTTTTTTACACGTTCTGCACCAAGCTTAAAGAATGAGATACTGCTACCACTACGTTTAACTTTCTTTTTAATCTGTTTTGTAGAAAGGTTATTATTACTTGTTTCTGCCTCTAGAACTGTAGCATGTGCTTCACTCAATTTTTTCTGAATAAGATTATTGAGTCGAGTAGAGTTGGGGTGGGATTTTCTTACTGACTTCTCATCCTCATTCCAATGTTTTTGTAGAATATATTCTCCTGTAAAAATATAGCTGGGTTTACGATTTTTTATAATGCGAATGGCAATAGGAAAGGTGCCATCTTTTTTTTGTTTATGCTTTACAAGTACTATCTTTACTGATGCCATTGGGTTTTAGCCTTTTTTCAAAGGTACAAAATAGTGTGCTAAAATAGGTAAAACATAGGTAAAACATTTTACCGTTTTATATGGCTTTATATGGTTTAATATGAAACAATTAAATGTATAAAATATTGATAATTAGATATTTTAATAAATTTGTGAATGAGTAAGATAAGGCTCATAACCCGAAGGTCACAGGTTCGAGTCCTGTTCCCGCTACTAGCCTAAAAGCCTTCACATTTTTGTGAAGGCTTTTTTATGTAAACTATTACCCACAAGCCTCCTCAAATTTCTTCCTTATTTCCTCCAAACACAAATTTCCGATACTTCCTATATGTGTATGCGCTTTTGCAGATGCAGGACTGTAGGTGCCTGCTTGTACATGAGTGCCAATCTCTTGATACGCCTCTCTAAAGGAAAGCCCATCCATGACCAAGGTGTTAATACTATCTACGGTAAATAAATAGTGATACTTCTCATCCTGTAGATCAATATCTTTGATGATAATTTGTTGGATCGCATAGTTGAAAATATCCAAAATCTCCTCCACTTCATAAAAAGCAGTAATACTATGCTCTTTTAATACCTGAAAATCTCTGTGATAACCGCTTGGGAGATTATTGGTAATGAGTAGCATTTCGGTGTGTAACGACTGAATTTTATTACACTTCCCACGGATCAATTCAAATACATCAGGATTCTTTTTATGAGGCATGATACTACTTCCTGTAGTGAGTTGGTCTGGAAAAGAAATGAAACCAAAATTCTGACTCATATACAGGCAGATGTCCATAGCAAATCTACTTAAGGTATTGCATAAGCCTCCTAATGCACTTGCAATGGTTCGTTCATTTTTTCCTCTCCCTAATTGTGCTGCGACAACATTATATTTAAGTGTTTGGAATCCCAATGCTGTAGTTGTAAAATCTCTGTCAATAGGAAACGAACTCCCATAACCCGCTGCCGACCCTAACGGGTTCTGGTCTACTGTTTTTAATGCCGCCTGAAGCATATAGACATCATCTATCAACACCTCTGCATAGGCAGAAAACCAAAGCCCAAAAGAAGACGGCATGGCCACCTGTAAATGTGTGTAACCAGGCATAGTAGTATTTTTGTGAGTTTCTGCTAGTGATAAAAGCGTGTCAAATAAGGTCTTCGTTTTTTTGTGTGCCAGTTGTAAATGATCCTTATAAAACAAGTGTAATGCAACCAAAACTTGATCATTTCTAGAACGAGCCGTATGAATCTTTTTACCCACATCTCCATAGGTTGAAGTAAGTTCATATTCAATTTTAGAATGCACATCTTCAAATTGTGGTTCTATGATAAATGTACCTTTCTCGATACTCGTTGCAATTTCATGCAGTCCCTTTTCAAGAAGTTCTAATTCTTCTGAAGTAATGATCCCGATGGCAGCAAGCATTTTTGCATGTGCTAGAGAAGCCTGTACATCATAACTGGCAATATGAAGGTCAATTTCTCTATCATTTCCTACTGTAAATTTCTCTATTTGTTGATCTATTGTAAATCCTTTGTCCCAAAGTTTCATAATGTTATTTTAGTGTATTGTTCCTACCTATATCGGGTAGATTCTTTCTCGTTTTGATAATTGTTGTATACGCTTTCGCGAAAGCGTACTCCGTACTATTCCTATTTTATGTAATGGCCTTTTCTAATAAAGCACTATATAGTTGAATTGCCTCTTCGACCTCGGCGATGTATATAAACTCATCTGCCGTATGAGAACGCTTGCTCTCTCCTGGACCTAATTTTAAAGAAGGGCACGACAATACCGCCTGATCAGATAATGTAGGAGAACCATAGGTTTTTCTTCCTAATGATATTCCTGCTTTTACAAGCGCGTGTTCTGACGAAATAGACGACGAATTTAATCGTATGCCTCGAGGTGTGATCTGCGTACAAGGACTTTCTTTTTCTAAAATGTTACAGATTTCCTGATTGGAATAAGCATCATTTACACGTACATCAATAACCAAATTTACTTCTGCTGGAACCGCATTATGTTGCACGCCAGCATTGATTTGAGTGACGGTCATTTTTACATCTCCCAATGCTTTTGATGTTTTTTGAAACGTATATTTTTGAAACCAATCTAATACCTCAATAGTATTATAAATCGCATTGTCAGTATTAGGATGCGCTGCGTGACTTGCCGTTCCTTTAACAATAGCATCAAATACAACCAACCCTTTTTCGGCAATGGCGAGTTGCATTCCTGTAGGTTCTCCCACAATAGCGACATCTATTTTAGGAATTTTGTTGAGGATACTATGCAATCCAAGAGGTCCACTGTTTTCTTCTTCAGCCGAAGCAACAAATACAAGATTGTACTGTAGGTCTTTTCGATGATAGAAATACGTAAATGTAGCAAGTAATGAAACAAGTGCACCACCTGCATCATTACTACCTAATCCGTATAGTTTCCCGTCTTCAACAGTAGGTTGAAAAGGATCTCTAGTATATCCTTTGTTGGGTTGTACTGTATCATGGTGTGAATTGAGTAATAAGGTGGGTTTGCTTTCGCGAAAGCTTTCATTAGTAGCCACAATATTATGATCGATTCTTTGGTATGGAATAGCATGAGTCGTAAACCATATTTCAATAAGATGTGCCGTTACATCCTCTTCTCCTGAAAAGGAAGGTGTCTTAATTAAGTCTTTAAGTAAAGCAATTGCTTTTGTGGTGATAGATTCTAATGTCATCATTTTTGTATAGTAGTGTGAATACTTGTTGGGTTGAATATCATATGAGGTAAACCAATACATACTTTGTGTACGTTATGGTTAATGGCATAAAAACAGTTGTCAATTTTTGGAATCATACCTTCTGTGATAATCCCCTCCTGTATAAGAGATGGATACTTGTTTTGATGTATCGTTTGAATCACAGAATCTTCATCTTGGAGAGATTGTAAAACACCTTTCTTCTCAAAACAGTAGTATAATTCGACGGTATAATTTTCTGAAAAAGCAATAGCGAGTTCAGAAGCGATGGTATCTGCATTTGTATTTAATAATTGTCCTTGCTCATCATGAGAGATGGCGCAAAAAACGGGAGTGATATGGTTATGTATAAGAACGTCTAGAATGGATGTATTTACCTGTGTGATATCGCCTACAAAACCAAAATCGATTGCTTCAATAGGCCTCTTTTTAGCAATGATGGTATTTCCGTCGGCTCCTGAAAATCCAATTGCATTACATTGATATGCTTGTAAAGTGGCTACTATATTTTTGTTGATTTTGCCAGCATAGGTCATGGTAATGATATCTAAGGTGTCTGCATCAGTGATACGTCTTCCTTGATGCATTTTTACTTCTATGCCCATCTGTTGTGCCATGGAAGTAGCTAGTTTTCCCCCTCCGTGTACAAGTAATTTAGGTCCTTTTAGCGAAGCAAATTTTTCTAAAAAAGATGGTAGTTTTTTAGTGTCATCAATGATATTGCCTCCTATTTTTATAATCTTAAGTGTTTTCATGACTACAGATGTTCTAACAAGGTTTTTAATACAATTTGCGCCGCAAAGGTTCTGTTGTTTGCTTGCTGTATTACGATAGAATTCTCACTGTCAAGAACAGCGTCTTCGATCACTACATTTCTACGTACAGGAAGGCAATGCATACAGGAAGCACTTCCTATTTTTTCTTGTGTAATCATCCAATTAGGATCTTGATGGAGTACTTGTCCGTATTGGTTATAACTACTCCAGTTTTTTACATATACAATGTCTGCGTTTTTCAAAGCCTCTTCCTGATCGTGAGAAATAGGCGTGTTTTTTGTGATGTCTAGTGATAAGTCATATCCTTCGGGATTTGTAATTGAAAAATCAACATCTAGGGCTTGCATTGTTTTTACAAAAGAGTTTGCGACAGCATGGGGGAGTGCTTTAGGATGTGGCGCCCATGTTAATACTACTTTAGGCCTTTTTTTGGTTGCCGTTTCTGTAATTGTAATGGCATCTGTAAGTGCTTGTAATGGATGTGCGGTAGCACTTTCCATATTTACAATAGGAACTGTGGCATATTTCATAAAACTTTTAAGTACATATTCTGAAGCATCTTCTTCTTTGTTTTTTAAGTTAGGAAATGCTCTTACGGCAATAATATCTGCATATTGAGAAATTACTTGTGCCGCCTCTTTTACATGCTCGGCGGTTTGTAAATTCATGATAGTGCCATCTTTAAACTCCAGATTCCAAGTGTTATTTATATTTAAAATCATCACGTCCATTCCTAATTTTTTCGCTGCTTTTTCTGTGCTTAATCGGGTACGTAAACTGGAATTAAAAAATAATAGAACTAAGGTCTTGTGTTTTCCTAGTGTGTCATATTGAAACGGATTTGCTTTTAATGCAATAGCTTCCTGTATCGTTTTAGACAGGTTTTCTATATCGTGTATGGTTGTGAATTTTTTCATGTCTTTAAATGGTCTTGTTACCCTATTGATTAATGATTTATTAGATAGGTGGGTATTAAAATGAAGATTCTAAATGGCCCATTATGGGCTTTCATAATTCTTTCTGTAAAGCGGCTATCAATTGATCTATATGTTCTTTCTGGATTGTTAATGGAGGAAGAATCCGTAAGAGGTTTGGGTTTTTAGAATTCCCCGTAAATATGTGATGTTTGTAAATAAGTGTTTTGCGTAATTCAGCAACTGGGAAATCAAATTCCAAACCTAACATAAGTCCTCGTCCTTTAACTGTGACAAGTTTTGGGAGTGATTGTGTTTTCTCTATAAAGTAGGTAGCAATATCTTTTGCGTGTGATAGTAATTGTTGTTGCGCTATAACCTCTAATACGGCTATAGCGGCAGCACATGCTAAGTGATTTCCGCCAAATGTGGTTCCTAGCATTCCAAAGGAAGGCTGTATTTCGGGTTGTATAAAAATACCACCTATAGGAAAACCATTTCCCATTCCTTTCGCTATAGAAATGATATCTGGTGTAATACCGTGTTTTTGAAAAGCAAAGAAGTCACCTGTTCTTCCAAAACCAGACTGTACCTCGTCGGCAATTAGGAGTGTATTATACTCTTTACAAAGTTTCGCGACAGCGGTATAAAACGCCGTAGGCATTTCATCAAGTCCTCCAACTCCCTGAATACACTCAATGATCACAGCACAGGTATCTCCTTGTTTTAAAACCGCTTCAACGGCTTGAATATCTCCTAAAGTCACAAAATCTACTTCTTGTTGGGCATTGATCGGAGCAATGATTTTTTTGTTGTCTGTGGCAGCAACAGCAGCAGATGTTCTTCCGTGAAAAGAATTTTTAAACGCTAAAATCTTCTTTTTGCCTGTGTGAAAAGAAGCTAGTTTTAATGCATTCTCATTGGCTTCTGCTCCAGAATTACAAAGGAATAACTGATAATCTTTACAGTCAGACATCGCTTCTAGTTTGTTGGCTAGTGTATGCTGTAGCGGATTTTGTATGGAATTACTATAAAATCCTATGCTATTTAATTGCTTTTGGATAGCTTGTATGTAATGCGGATGTGAATGGCCAATGGAAATAACAGCGTGTCCTCCATACAAATCAAGATATTTTGTGCCATCGGTATCATAAACGAAGACATCTTTCGCGAAAGCGGGTGTGATATCAAATAATGGGTATACATTAAATAAACTCATAATTGCTCCTTTTTTATCGTGTTGATTTTATTAAACGAAGCCACCATCCCTTGAATTAGAGAGGAGCTAAGCCCTTTGTGTTCCATTTCATTTAAGCCTTCGATGGTACATCCTTTAGGAGTGGTTACCTGATCTATTTCTTGTTCTGGATGCTGTTTGTTTGTGATTAATAAACTGGCAGCTCCTTCGCTTGTATACATGGCAAGTTGTTGGGCTTCTTTAGCATCAAATCCTAGTTGGATAGCAGCCTGTGTTGTAGCTCTAATCAAACGCATCCAAAATGCAATCCCACTTGCGCAGACTACGGTTGCTGCTTGCATTTGAGACTCAGGAATTTGTAAGGAATGCCCTAGTTGATTAAAGATAGTTTCTGCGATATGGATATGGGCTGCTGCTTGTTTATTACCGCAAATACATGTCATTGATTTTCCTACGGCAATAGCCGTATTAGGCATGGCCCGGATAATAGATTGTTGTGCTCCAACACAATGTTCTATTTGAGCGATGGAAAATCCTGTGATGGTAGATATAATAAGATGTTTGTCTGTTAATAATGGTTTTGCTTCTGTTAATAATTGTTCGACTTGAGCAGGTTGAACCGCAATGATGAGAATGTCTGAATTTTGAATAGCCACCGCATTATCTTGGGTGACCACTACATTTTTATACTCCTTAAATTCTTTGATTTGATGAGTATTTCTTTTTGTTAAGTAAAGGCTTGTGATTTCTTGATTTGTGAGTAATCCTTTTGCAATAGATTTCCCTAAGTTTCCTGTTCCTATAATGGCTATTTTCATAGTGTATATGTTTTAAAAATGCGATCCTTTTAAGAGCAAACCCTCTGTTTCATGTAGTCCGAAAGCCAAATTCATGTTCTGAATTGCTTGTCCTGAGGCTCCTTTTAGGAGATTGTCAATGACACTTGTGATTAATAATTTATGCTGATGTTTTTCTATATGAAGGATACATTTATTAGTGTTTACGACTTGTTTTAAATGAATGCTTTTATCAGATACGATCGTAAACGGTGCTTCTTGATAGTAGTTTTTATATAATATGATGGCTTCTTCTAATGTTCCTTTGAAATGGGTGTACGCTGTCGCGAAAATGCCTCTTGAGAAATTCCCTCTGTTTGGAATAAAATGAATTTCTGAAGCGAAGTCATCTTGCAACTGATGTACGGTTTGATGAATCTCCCCTAAATGTTGATGATTAAAAGCTTTGTAATGTGAGAAATTATTATCTCTCCATGTAAAATGCGTTGTTTTTGAAAGAGAAACTCCTGCCCCTGTTGCTCCCGTCACGGCATTGATATGGATATCTTTTGTCAAGAGTTTCTTATTTGCTAATGGGGCAATTGCTAGTTGAATAGCCGTGGCAAAACAACCTGGGTTTGCAATGTATTGAGCTTGTTGTATTGCTTTTTTGTTTACTTCTGGTAAGCCATATATAAACTTTTTTTCTTTATATGTTGCTTCCTCAGAAAGCCTAAAATCATTACTTAAATCAATGATCTTCGTGTCTTTTGAAAAGGAATGCTTTTCTAAGAACTCTTTAGATTTTCCATGTCCTAAACACAGAAATACAACAGCTACATTTGGGTTGATGGTATCTGTAAATGACATATCTATAGTGCCTATTACATCCTGATGGATATGGTGTATAGGGTTGCCAGCATTTGAGGTGCTAAAAACAAAATCAATCTGTACTTTAGGATGATGTACTAAGGTTCTTATCAATTCTCCAGCGGTATATCCAGCGCCGCCTATGATTCCTGCTTTTATCATGAGAGTGAATGTATTTGTTGGTATATCTTATTTTGATTTCCATTGATTTTTATAAAGCCTTTGGCCTCTTCTGCAGTCCATTGCGTATTCATTTCGCCATAGCTACCAAATTTTGAACGCATCAAGTCATTCTTTGAAATAATACCTTCTAAGAAAAAATGATAGGGTTGTAAGGTTACGATGACTTCTCCTGAGACTTTCTCTTGGCTATTGGTAAGAAAAGCTTCCATATCTCTCATAACGGGATCTAAATATTGCCCTTCGTGTAAATGCATTCCATAAAAATTAGAGAGGTATTCTTTATGTTGTAATTGCCATTTGGTAAGCGTATGTTTTTCTAATAAATGATGTGCCTTGATAGTAATCAGTGCAGCAGCGGCTTCAAATCCAACACGTCCTTTAATCCCTACAATAGTATCACCTACGTGAATGTCTCTACCGATGGCATAAGGAGCAGCTAGATTTTGTAATAGTTCAATGTTTTTTTCTGGGGCTTGTTGATGTCCATTAATAGCAATGAGTTCTCCTTTTTCAAAAGTTAAAATAACATTCTCTTTGCCTTCTTTTGTGAGTTGAGAAGGGAAAGCTATTTCTGGTAATCCTTTTTCTGAAGTCAGCGTTTCTTCTCCTCCCACACTTGTTCCCCAGAGTCCTTTGTTAATAGAATATTTTGCTTTCTCCCAAGAGATAGCTACATCATGTTGTTGCAAATAGGCAATCTCTTCTTGTCTTGAAAGTTGCTGGTCTCTAATAGGTGTTATAATTTCAATTTCAGGAGCAAGTGTTTGAAAAATCATATCAAATCGTACCTGATCATTACCAGCTCCTGTACTTCCATGCGCTATGTACCTAGCATCGATACTTTTTGCATATTCAATAATTTCAATAGCTTGTATGATACGCTCTGCGCTTACAGATAATGGATAGGTATTATTTTTCAATACATTTCCAAAAATCAAATACTTCACTACTTTTTCATAGAAAGAGGAGATAGCTTCTATATTTTTATAGGTTGTTACTCCTAAACTATATGCCGTTTCCTCTATCGTTTTAATCTCTTTTGAAGTAAAGCCACCGGTATTTACACTAACTGCATGTACTTCAAATCCTTTTTCTTTTGATAGATGTACTGCGCAATATGAGGTGTCTAGTCCTCCGCTATAGGCAAGTACTATTTTTTTTGATGTATTCATTTCTTTTTGTTTTTTAAAAACAATGTTTGTTTGATGCTTTTTAATCTAGTGAAGGCCTTTTTGGTTATCTTCTTTTGGTTCTTTTCAGATTTGGTAGATGGATCGTATAACATTCCAGTGCAAAGGCACATGGTTTGTTGGGTTCGTTTTAGTACATCAAAGTTCTTACACGTTTGACAACCATCCCAAAAAGTTTGGTCTTTTGTGAGTTCAGAAAAAGTAACAGGTGTGTATCCTAGATTGCTATTTAGTTTCATCACTGCAAGCCCTGTAGTGATACTAAATATTTTAGCATTTGGAAATTTTGTTCTTGAATGCTCAAAAACACATTGTTTGATTTTTGTAGCAAGACCTTGTCCTCTATAATCAGGATGAACAATCAAACCAGAGTTTGCAACAAATTTGCCATGACTCCAGGTTTCTATATAACAGAATCCTGCAAATTTATCTTTGTCAAGAGCGATAACAGCATTTCCTTTTTCCATTTTTGAAATGATATATGTTGGCTTTCGTCTAGCGATGCCAGTGCCTCGTGTTTGAGCTGCTTTTTCTATAGTGTCGCATATGATTTGCGCATATGCTATATGTGTATGATCAGCAATAATGATTTCCATCGTTGATGATTTAAAAAAGTTAAAATGTATTGTATTGAATTCTGGAAAGAAGAACCGGACTCACCTAAGTTCCATAAATAGAAGTACACCCTTACGGGCGGCGAAAGAAAAAGGGGCGTACCGATAGTGTGCTATTGTTTAAAATAGCTACTAGGATAAAATATAATTTGAAATTTAAATGGTACACAATAAAAAAATAAAAACATAATAGATATAACTCGTCAGACTAAAAAGAATTAGCGTCGGCGTCGCACGGGGGGTGCAATAGTTATAATACGTGTTTTATTTTTTGAAGTATTCATACTGCAAATGTAGAACTTTTTTGAAATAAACGAGCGTTTGTGATTTTTTTTTAATGAAATAACTGCAATTTTAAATATAGATAACTGTATAGGGTATTTAAATTTTAGAAGACAAGGACTAACTTTTTAAAATAAAAATAGCGATCTGTTCGGGATCGCTATTTTTGGGTAATAAAACATACATTAAGAATGAAGTACCAGTTTTTTCTTATGTATTATTTTAAACTAAACTATATGAAATGTGGCTTGATTCAACAAGAAATTAATCTTCAAGTGTTATCTGAATAACACTTTGCATTCTTACTTTCTTTCCTTCAATTTTTGCTTGTAAGAAGATATCTTCAGCTTTGATCTTGGCAGCTTCTAATTCTACAATTCTATCTCTGTCAGATGCACAAGCATCACTGTGATTATTTTCATACAGAGACATGCGTTTCACTTGGTGAAAGTTTATTTTTTTTGCGATCATTGGCGTAAGAATATCTTGCGCTTCTGATGCTGTAAAATAACCATCTATTAAATTGATCTGTTGTTTGTCTTTTGCTACTTCTGGAGATGATACTAAAGTATTCATAGGTGTTTTTTTAAAACTGAGTTATTATTTTATGGTACAAATGTCTAATTAAATATTTATATATTTTTATTTATATATTTAATGAATAGTATTAATAAAATTTATAATTACTGAATGATATATAAATATAGCGGCATTCCTAAAGTGATATTAAATGGAAAGGTAATCGCTAATGCCATAGGAATATATAAACTAGGATTTGCTTTAGGGGCTGCAAGTTTCATAGCGGCAGGAACAGCAATATAAGATGCGCTGGCTGCAAGTATGGCAAATAAAAGTCTGTTGCCTTCACTTTCTATAAACCAGCCACTTATTACAGCTACAGCACATCCATTAATGATAGGGATGATTATGGCAAATAATAGTGCAAACCATCCTTTTTTGATAAGATCAGATAGTTTTCGACCACTAGTAATTCCCATATCTAATAAGAATACAGCTAAGAATCCTTTAAATATATCTGTAGTGAATGGTTTGATCCCTTCTGCTTGTGCATCACTAGTTAAAAACCCTATGATAAGACTTCCAATGATGAGTAATACACTTCCGTTTGTTAATGCATGGTGTAGTACTTTTTTCATGGGAACGCTGTCTTCTTTTTTGTTTTTTGCAAATAGTGTTATGAGTAATAACCCTACCATAATAGAAGGTGCTTCCATAAGTGCCATCACTGCTACCATATGACCATTAAATGCAATTTGTTCCATTTCTAAGAAGGAAATGGTAGTGACAAATGTAACAGCACTTACAGATCCGTATGCTGCAGCAATTGCTCCAGAATTTTCTAATGAGAATTTCTTTCTTAAAATAAAAAAGGTATAGCATGGAATAACAATTGCGAGGAGCATTCCAAAAAGGAGTGACCATAAGATTTCATTATTAAATGTGCTGTGTGCTAACTCTTGTCCTCCCTTAAATCCAATACATAAGAGTAAATAGAGTGATATGAATTTTGAAGAATTTCCAGGGATGCTTAGATCACTTTTTAATTGTACGGCTATAATACCTAAAAAGAAAAAGAGTAAAGCTGGGTTGGTTAAATTATCAAACAATAAATGTAAATCCATTTTAAATAAGTGTCCTGATATATATATATTATTTATTGTTTTTTTTAAATAGTAATAGCATGCAAATAATGCCAGAAGCTATTAGTATTTCTTTTATAAAAAGCTGATTATTTGTTAGAGATAGCCCTATAAAAAAACCAAATAGCAGTAGTAATGCTATTCTATTTAGGATTGTAAAAGAATGCCTTTTTTTAGAAGTTTTTAAAGCGATCGTTTTTGTTTTGTGTTGGGTGTGATTTTGAAGTTGCATAACTGTTTTTATTTTCATTGGGGCAAAGGTTATTTCTTTATTTCATTTATTTTTATTTATATTTATTATAAAATGCATAATCAATAGTTATGAATTATACACTTCATCAATTAGAAATTTTCCATAAAATAGCTGTACTTAAAAGTGTTACGAAGGCTTCAGAAGAGCTATTTTTAACACAACCAGCAGTATCAATCCAGTTAAAAAAATTTCAAGATCAATTTCAGAGCCCTTTGTTTGAAGTGGTAGGCAGAAAAATTTATATCACTGAATTTGGAGAGGAAATCGCAAAAGCAGCAGCAAATATTTTAGAAGAAGTTCATGCGCTTAATTATAAGGCACTTTCGTTTCAAGGAGAGCTTGCAGGTAAGTTGAAAATTGCTATTGTTTCTACGGCAAAATATGCGATGCCTTATTTCTTGGGTGACTTTATGAAAGAGCATACCGGTGTAGATTTAATAATGGATGTAACGAATAAGGCTGAGGTTGTACGCTCTTTAGAAAATAATGATGTAGATTTTGCGATGGTATCTACGATTCCTAAAAATCTTAAGATAGATCGTGTCCAGCTTATGGAAAATAAACTTCATTTGGTAGGAGGCAAACAATACACACACACTGGAAAAAATTTAAGCCCAAAAATATTTGAACAACTACCTCTTATTTATAGAGAACAAGGTTCTGCTACTCGTAATGCGATGGAACGGTTTATAGCTTCAAATAAAATATCGACTTATAAGAAAATGGAGCTTACATCAAATGAAGCAGTCAAACAAGCAGTAGTTGCAGGCTTAGGGTTTTCTATTATGCCTCTTATTGGTATTAAAAATGAATTAAATAATGGAGATCTTCAGATCATTCCTGTAAAAGACTTACCTATAGTAACTAATTGGAATCTTATATGGTTAAGTTCAAAAAACCTTTCATCTATAGCAAAACATTTTGTAGAACATATTAATGAAAGTAAATCTAAGATCATGCAGACGCACTTTAACTGGTTTAATGACTATTAACTTAATAGACCTTTGTTATTATGTTTTTTCGCTTTAAGCGAAAGAATATACCGTATTAATTCTTAAATGTGAATACTAGTTTTTGCTAGCTATTTAGGAAGTTAGTAATGTTAATGTTTTGGTAAACATAATCAAATTGTTTAATATTTTTTTAATTTAGTTGAACAAAATGAAACTATAACTACCAATCATGAAATTACTTTTACTTAAAATCAGCACGTTAACTCTTTTGTTATTGTTTTCAGTCACATTTAATGAGGCACCCAATGATGTTCAAGAGTTTCAAGGTCAGGCTTATTATTCTTCTAAATCTACCATGGAACTTGGTAATTGGGGAGCAAGGCTTAGTGAAGCTCAGAAAAAACAAGTGCAAGCACGACTTAAGAATAGATTAGAGAAAACGTATGTGCTCAATTTTAATAAAGAAGAATCTTTATTTATTGAAGAAGATAAACTAGATGCTATGTCTGGAGCTACAGATTCTTGGGGGCAAAATTTCACACAGGGGAGACAGTATAAAAACGTTAAGGAAAATGCTTTGGTACAAAGTCAAGAATTTTATGGTAAGCAATTTTTAGTGAAAGATAAATTGCAAGCTATAGATTGGAAGATGGGTACAGAATCTAAACAAATAGGGCAGTATATGTGCTTTAAAGCAACTGCTTCTATTCCAACTGCAGAATTGACTTGGTATGATTTTTCGTGGGGAGAATTAAGGAAATCGCAACCAAAAGAGTCAGATTTAGCCGATGGTGATGCAGAAGAGCTAGAAGTGAATACAACAGAGGTAGAAGCATGGTATACGCCTCAGGTTCCTGTAGGACATGGACCTAGTGAATATTGGGGACTTCCTGGTCTTATTTTAGAAGTAAGCGCAGGGAATACAACTTTACTATGTTCAAAAATTGTAATGAATCCTAAAGAGACCATTAAGATTGAAGCTCCAAGCAAAGGCAAAGTCATTACAAAAAGCGCTTACAAAGAAACTATTACAGAAAAAATGCAAGAAATGCGTAACAATAGAGGCCGAAGAAGAGGTTAATATTGATCTATTTGAAACGACCATAAACTAGCAAGCAACTCATCCATGAAATATATACATAGCATGCTACTACTTTTTGTAGTCAGTATTTCGTATGCTCAAATTGAAGTAAAAGGTGTCGTTACAGATAGCTTGAATGCTCCATTAGAATTAGCTAATGTCATAGCCATAAACCAAGAAACGACAGGCCTAGAGGCTTATGGCATTACAAATGTAAAAGGGGAGTATACATTAGAGTTAAGTGCCAATAATACGTATAAAATTCAAGTAAGTTATATCGGGATGAAGACCTTTGAAGAAGTACTTACGATTGAAGAAAGTAATCTTACCAAAAATTATACATTAGTATTTGATAATTCTTTAGATGAAGTAGAGCTTACCTATGAAATGCCGGTAACCGTAAAAGGAGATACCTTGATATATAATGCAGACTCTTTTAAAAATGGATCAGAGCGAAAATTAGAAGATGTATTAGAAAAACTTCCTGGTGTAGAAATCAATGAAGATGGACAGATAGAAGTAGAGGGGAAGGTAGTAAGCAAGCTAATGGTGAATGGAAAAGATTTTTTTGATGGAGATACCAAATTAGCTACACAAAACATTCCATCAAAAGCTGTAGATAAAGTACAAGTCTTGCGTAATTATTCGGAAGTTAATCAACTAAGAGGTGTTACTAATAATCAAGATAATGTGGCTTTAAACATAAAACTTAAGGAAGGGAAAGAAAATTTCTGGTTTGGTAATGTTACAGCTGGAGCAGGAGTATCTCCAGATAATGAACTCTATCTCCTACAGCCAAAACTATTTTATTACAACCCGAAGTATAGCCTTAATTTTATAGGAGATATCAATAATATAGGTGAAGCTGCATTGACGCGACGGGATATTCGGAATTTTGGAGGCGGCTTTCGATCTCCTAGTAGAAGTAGTGGAACCAATATAAATCTAGGAGATAACAGCCTTAATTTTTTAACGACGCAAGGAAATGCCTTAGAAATTGAAAATAAATTGGCTACAGGAAACTTTAGTTACTCTCCCAATAAAGCGTTAGACTTAAGTGGATTTCTCATATATAACAGCAGCCGTATTCTTTCTAGAGAGACCAGCCTAATACAATATACAGACCCTAGTTTAGGTATTCCAGATGAAGCCACTGAGCAATCAAGTAGAGAACGTTCTAACCAAGGATTATTAAAGCTAAGTGCATCTTACCAACCTAACATTAATAATCAATTAGATTATGATGTATTAGCTCGGGTATCTAACGATACTCAGAATCAAAATGCTTTTTCTTCAGTGATTGGAACTACAAATCAATTAGATGAGGTAACGCCATATAGCATCAATCAAAATCTAAATTATTACTATACGCTTAATGAAACCAATATATTTTCATTTGAAGCACAGCATTTAATTAAAAATGAAGATCCATTTTATAATGCTATTCTAACAAATGATCCTAATGGGGAGGATGCGTTTGATACTACAGCAGAGGCTTTAGGATTAGATACATCTCTTGCTACTTATGACTTAGGACAAAATAGACGTATTAAATCGAATCAAGTAGATGCCAAACTAGATTATTTTAATATCCTTAATGCTAAGAGTAATTTGAATGTGACTTTAGGTACGATCTTAAGTCGTCAACAGTTTGATTCTTCAATTTTTCAATTTTTAGGAGACGGATCTCAACTTAACCCAACGCCAACATTCAATGACGGCCGTATAGTAAACGATACGGAATATAATTTTAGTGATATATACGTAGGATTGCATTACAGACTAAAAACAGGCAAGTTTACCATTACACCTGGATTTTCTGTACATGCCTATGGAAATAAGAATACGCAGTTTGGAGAAACTTTTGAAGATAACTTTTTTAGACTATTACCAGATTTTGAAACCCGAATTCAATTTAAGAAAAGTGAAGCATTAACATTGCGATATGATATGCGTAATCAATTTACGGATGTCACACGACTGGCAGAAGGGTTGGTGCTAAATAATTTTAATAGCATTCAATTTGGAGAATCCGACTTACAAAATGCTTTATCTCATAATGTGAGTTTATTTTATAGTAGTTTCAATCTCTTTAATTATACCAATGTTTTTGCAAGAGCCTCCTATTCAAATAATATAGATCAGATACGTAGCTTAACCAATTTTGAAAATGTAATTAGAACGAGTACTTTTTTTAATTCAAATTTTGCAGATGAAACTGCCAATGTTTTTGGTAGAGTACAGCGTACATTTGGAAAGATCAGAGCGACTTTAAATGCAAGTTTTAATTACAGTAAAATCAATCAGTTTATTCAAGGACAGCAATCACTTAATGAAGGCTACACACAAACCTATACACCCGGTATTCGAACCAATTATAAAGTAGCGCCTAATGTAAGTTTGAGATATCGTTATAGCGTAACAGATAATATTCAAGGAGGACGTAAAACAACATTTACAACAAACTCTCCATCTATTGAGGTAGATGCCTATATCTGGAAGTCAGTCACCTTTCGTACCAATTATAGCTATACCAATCAAGATCTAGGTAATGGAGATTCTCAGTCATTCCAAAATTGGGATGCTACACTTTCATATAGAAAAAATAGAGATGCCAAATGGGAATACGAAATCAAGGCAACCAATATACTAGATATAGATTCCCAAGTACGAAATAGTGCGAATAACCTGTCTGTATTTTCGTCAGAAACATTTATACAGCCGCGATTTATAACTTTTAGGTTTGTGTATACGTTATAAAGTATAGCTTTAGAAAAATACCTTATTTAAGGTTTTTCCATGCCGTTTTTCCATTTTGTTTTATTTGTAATACTGCATACAGAATTACTACTCCCATAAATCCAATAATTGACGGTCCTACCCCAAGTCCAATAGATATATTAATTAAGAAGGTTATCAAACCAGTTCCTACA
The DNA here is from genome assembly GCF_900188275.1 of Dokdonia pacifica. GTDB lineage: Bacteria > Bacteroidota > Bacteroidia > Flavobacteriales > Flavobacteriaceae > Dokdonia > Dokdonia pacifica. Next base: position 33,348 of record NZ_FZNY01000001.1, on the reverse strand, counting down.
TATGCCCAGAAAGTCCATTTTCTCATTTGTACTAGCATTAGTATAAAAATAATAAGGTTTAGAATTCCAAGAAGAACTAAAGCATATCGCATTGAATCTTGGATTGGTTCAGATAAAAACTGAGATAACATGTCATCTATAAATAAATACGATAGCGTAGAATAAGAGTTGCCTATTATCATAAAAATGAGCCAGGCTGTTACGCACCCATGTCTTTGTTTTGATTCCATGTAATCAGTTTTGATAATTTTACAGTCATAAATCTAATTGATTTTTAATAGTGTACAAACATTTACAACAAACTTCATATACTTTAGTAGAAGTATTTTTTGAAAGATGACTTTTGTCATCTTTTCTGCGCCTATCATATCATAGTTTTGAGGTGTAATTAAAAAACACTTACAACTATGAGCACACTATATGCAAAAATCAGTACAGATTGGCAAGAGAATTTTTTACTATACGCAGCTTCTGCAATTATTCTTTGTACTTGTTTAGGAGGAATTACCGTATTATCCATTTTTCAAAACGGTAGCGGATTATTACAAATGATTCAACTATTTGTAGTTGTGGTATTATGTAATGCTGTTTTAGCGTCGATACTCACAGTTCAAAAGCCAGAAATTGTTTTTAAAGCATCTATAGCTAGTCTTTCTATATGTTCTTTAATAGCTACTATTAATTTTATTCTCTAAATATTGTGTGTACACTTATTTCCAAATATAATGTAGCAGGACCAAGATACACAAGCTATCCTACAGTGCCATATTGGGATACATACCACTTTTCTTTAAAAGCATGGAGGGGGACGCTGCAGGATAGCTTTCGCGAAAGCAATACAAACGAGGGAATTAGTGTGTATATACACTTACCTTTTTGTGAAAGTATGTGTACGTTTTGCGGTTGTAATAAACGCATTACAAAAAATCATGATGTTGAAGTACCTTATATCAAGTCGGTTATTAAAGAATTCTCGATGTATCGAGAGCTATTTAATGAAAAACCTATTATTAAACAGCTTCATCTAGGAGGTGGTACGCCTACTTTTTTTTCTCCAGAGCATCTGGACAGGTTACTATCAGGTATTTTTAGTATTGGAAGAAAAGCAGAAAACTGCGAATTGAGTTTTGAAGGACATCCTAACAATACCACAAAACAACACTTAGCAACACTTGCTAGTCATAATTTTACACGTGTTTGTTACGGAGTACAAGATTATAATGAAGGAGTGCAAAAAGCCATTAATAGGGTGCAGCCATTTGAAAAGGTATACAGTGCTACTTTTCAAGCAAGAAAAGAAGGGTATACATCGGTAGGACATGATATTATTTATGGACTTCCATTTCAAACCCAAGATGATGTGATAAATACGATTACTAAAACTATCGAATTGCTACCCGATCGTATAGCATTTTATAGCTATGCCCATGTGCCTTGGATGAAAGGAAATGGACAACGAGGTTTCAAAGAACAAGATTTACCTTCTCCAAAGCAAAAGCGTAAGCAATATGAAATAGGTAAACGTATGCTTACCAAGGCTGGTTATGTAGAGATAGGAATGGATCATTTTGCCTTAAAAACAGATCCATTATATGAAGCACAGCAAAAAGGAACGATTCATAGAAATTTTATGGGATATAATGCTAGTAAAACCCAAGTAATGATAGGGCTAGGCGTATCTGCTATAAGTGATAGTTGGTATAGCTTTGCTCAAAATGTAAAAAACATAGAAGAGTATCAAAAGCTTGTGGATGATGGGATTTTACCTGTTTTCAGAGGGCATATTTTAACAGGAGAAGATCTCATTGTACGCAAGCATATTCTTAATTTAATGTGTGATTTTGAAACTTCCTGGGAGGATCCTTCCCTATATTTTCCAGAACTTCCAGATGTACTTATTAAATTAAAAGAACTTAGCAATGATGGATTATTAGAAATCCATTCTAAAAAAATAAAGGTAACTAGAAAAGGACGTCCTTTTGTACGCAACATTTGTTTGCCCTTTGATATGCGCCTTCAACGTAAAAAACCAGAGACTCAATTGTTTTCCATGACAGTGTAGTACGTACGGTTTGATGTTTATAGTGGAAAGAAAGGAAAGCAACACGCTTTCCTTTCTTATGGGTATTCTTTTCTATGGTATGCTTTCGCGAAAGCGTACAAAGGCAGTATATTATTTTTTAAGAGAATTGTAATTTTTACATCAATTTTCACGTTGATTTTTTTCTGTTTTTTTATCACCAGTAGCTAGATTGTATACAACCAAAGCCATTACAATACAAACAATAGCAAAGATGCCTATAACGATAGCACCCATGACCCAATTAACTAAGGGGAAGATTAGATATTTCATATAATTTAGATATTAGATAAACCCGTTGTGCATTTGATTATATTTCTACCATTTTTTCCTTTCTCTAAAGGGCGAATAGTAGAAATCTTCATTTCATCCTTTAGGATTTGAGGAAAAGAATGAAGATGTAGTCTCACAATACTATCTATTTTGTCTAAATGCATAACGGAGTTAGATTATTTATTAGTGACATTGATGATGTGCGGTAACCTCTTGAACAGTTACCATTTCAGAAGGAGAGATGTAAGGAATTCCTAATCCTAATCCTCTTAGTATAAAAAGCATTCCTATAATCACCACTACAATAGGAATTGCTTTTACAATACGTTGTTTTGCGCTCCCTTTTAAAAAATTTCCTAGGTATATAGCAGTGGTCATTAAGGGAATGGTACCTAATCCAAAAACAGTCATATAAAGACTTCCTTGTAATGCATTTCCAGTGGCTAATGCACCAAAAATGGCCATATATACAAGGCCACATGGTAATAGCCCGTTTAGATATCCTAAGGTGAAAAAAGTATGAGGGTTTTTCTTTTTGAGTTCTGCTCCCATAGCACTCTTGATCTTGCTTACTCCCTTGTATATAGGTCTAGAAAAATTATAGCGATTAAAAATAGTGACAGGGAGAAGAATACTTACAATCATAAGAACACCTACGCCTATAGATAGGTACTGTTGTATTCCAAATACGTTGAGCCCTTTCCCTACAATTCCAAATGCCATTCCTAAGATTGCATACATAAAAATACGTCCTCCGTGATAGCTTATTAACTGTAAGATTCTTCTAGAACGATTTGTCCGGTCTAAAGGCAATAAAAAAGCAATAGGACCGCACATTCCGACACAGTGAAAACTTCCTAATAAACCCAATATGAGAGCAGCGTAGATCATTAGTAAACAATTGGTTTTTTATACAAATACGAGGTGTTGTCGTACTCAAATTCGATGGTAATGTTCCAGCGACCGCCTATCAAATGTTTGTCAGGTATGAGCAAATTTGATCCGGAAAGGACTAAAGGAAAGTCAAAATCCAGTTGTTGATTAGACGGTCTATATAGGAACACGTTTCCTGTTATTTTAGCAGGGTCTAACTCTGAAGGAAATGATAGCAGCCATCCCGCTGTTGTCTTTTTACCTCGTATCTTTTCTTTGAGTGTATTTGTGTTGGTTTCGGCATCAATCTCGGTTTGATATGCCATTTCTTTGGCATAATATTCTTCCGTTACGAGATCATGACTATATTTCTTATCTGTGCTCATTGTAATGACCATATAGAGTATAAAACTCATGAATGCGATCATACCTACTACAAGGCTTTTTCCCCAGTTCCATTTCATAATACATGTGCCCGCGTAGGCGGGTATCTTTTTAATTAGACTTTTGTTTTCATTTCTTTAGTGCTCTCTAGTTGCACTAACATCTGTTTTGCTTTGCAGATTGCATTCTGACCTGGCTGGCCTTTTTTGCAACCTTGACAACATGTTTTCTTTTTAGCTAGCTCATTCATTTTTTTTATGATTTTGGGCGTGACCTTCTTCCTTCACTACGTTCAGGATTCAGGTCGGGCTTTTCGTTTTTACTCCTCGCACTTCCTTCGTCAGGCTGAGGGGTAACCACTACAATCCCTCACGCATGATACAAGTGTTTTTATAGTGTTTATCTACTTTTCAAACGTTGATAATTTTTGTATGCCATTTTATACTTCGACTTCGCTCAGTATAAACTCCAGCAAATAATTATTTATAACTTCTCGGTCCTAAAAAAGCCGTAGTGGTGGTTTCTATTAAAATATCATCACTATAAATTCCTATCTCAAGCCGATCTTTATCACCACTTAATGCACTCGCATTGATCTCTATAAACAAAGTACCTTCTGCTAAGCCTTGTCCGTCAATATCAAGCATGTTGTTTGAGACAAGCTTGATGGTTCCTTTATGTGACAATAACTTAAACTGTACATGGTGAATATCATCTATAGTTTTATTAACTAACTTAAATGTGTATACATTACTTATGATATTATCTGCTTTACGTTCATAGAGTTGTCCAGGTAAACGGAGTATACGAGCCTCTATATCATTACGTAAAAAAAGCATTCCTATAAGTAAAGCGATTAAGATTCCTAATACGGCAGTATATCCTTTTAAACGTGGTGAATATGTAAATTTTTTCTTTTTTTCAATGTTTTCTTCACTTGCATAGCGTATCAATCCTTTGGGAAGGTTTACACTTTCCATCATATGGTCACAAGCATCAATACAGGCTGTACAATTCACACATTCTAGCTGTGTGCCATTACGAATATCAATACCCGTAGGGCATACGTGTACACATTGAAAACAATCTATACAATCTCCTTTTCCAGTAGTAGGTCTATCTTCATTTTTCTTATACTTAGCACGCCCTGCTTCTTTTTCTCCTCGTTTATGGTCATATGCCACTACAATAGATTTATTATCTAGTAAAACGCCTTGTAGTCTTCCATAGGGACAAGCGATAATACATACTTGCTCTCTAAACCATGCATAAATAAAATAGAAGACACCTGTAAATATTAAAAGGGATATAAGTGTGCTTGTATGTTTAAATGGACCATCTATGATATAGCGTAGTAATTGATCACTTCCTATGAGATAGGCTAGAAATACATTGGCAATGAGGAAGGAAATGATAAAGAAAATAAACCATTTCAAGATTCTCTTTTTGATCTTTTCAGCATTCCAAGGCATTTTAGATAATCGTATTTGTTTACCTCGATCACCATCTATCCAATATTCAATACGCCGAAATACCATTTCCATAAATATGGTTTGAGGACAAATCCAACCACAGAATAATCGTCCAAAGGCAACAGTAAAAAGAATCACAAAAACTACTCCTATAAGCATCATAATGACAAACAGATGAAAGTCTTGTGGCCAAAAAGGAAATCCAAAAATATTAAAACGACGTTCTAATACATTGAACATCAAAAACTGATTGCCTTGTATTTTTATAAATGGCGCAGAAAATAGAAAAGCTAATAATCCATAGCTTACATACTTGCGGTAGTCATACCACTTGCCATCTGGCTTTTTAGGAAATACCCAAGCACGCTTCCCTTCTTCGTTTAGCGTGCCTATGGTGTCTCTAAAATTATCTTGCCCTTGTTCTGCCATTGTATGTGTTTTATACGCTTTCGTACTTCGATAAATTCAGTATAAATTTTTGCTTCATTTCATTTCGCGAAAGCATATACTTATTGATTATTCATCGTAATTTTTTGTGCTGTAGAATCTGTGATCACTTCTTGAACTTCAGGAGTAATTTCTGCAGGCGCATCTGGATCTATCCAAATATCACCTTCTGGCGCTTTGGGCTCAGCGGGTATCGTCCCTTGAAGGCTTAATACATAGCTAGCTACTTGCGCCATTTCGGCAGGTTTTAATTCTGACTTCCAAGAAATCATTCCTTTGCCATCACGCCCACCTTCAGAGATGGTTTTAAATACATTTTTAATCCCTCCTCCCAGAATCCAGTTCTGATCAGTTAAGTTAGGGCCTATCCCGCCGCCACCATCTGATTTGTGACAAGCCACACAGTTATTATTAAAAATAGCTTGACCAGCTTTCAGATCAGATGCATCTGTAAGTAGGGTTACGGTATTTATATCTACGAGATCTTTGGCAGTTTTTTTCCATTCCTCAATTTCTAATTTGGCTTCCGCCACAGCAACTTCATATTCTTCTGCTTGGTTGTAATCATTAAAGATTTCAAATCGCACTAAATAAATTACAGCAAATAAGATGGTACCATAGAACATATATACCCACCATGGTGGTAAGTTATTATCCAGTTCTTTGATGCCGTCATAATTGTGATCTAGTATAATCTCATGTTCTTCTTCAATAGCCTTGCTACCCAATGATTGTTTGTACTTTTCTTTAAACCATTTAAATTGCTTTTCTTTTGCTTCTAGTTCTCTTTGATCGTAACTAGCTTTTGCTTCAGGAGATAAGGTTTTATAAAGAATCCCTTTAAGCGCAGCAGCACAAATTTCTCCTGCGATATAAAAAAGCATGATGGTTCCAAAAAGAATCCACATCCATGGTTTCTCTATGAAAATAGAGGTCTCTCCAGTGGTTCCAACATAATCTAGAAAGAAGTAGCCAAAAATTGAAAACCCGAGTATTCTTAAAAATGATGCTGTTGTTCTCATAGTTGTATTTCTTTTTGAGTGATGGTACTATCTTCTAATGGGATATTACTTACAGCTTTAATATGTGCTTTTTTTGCAGTAAATACCCACCAAAACAGCGCTGTAAAGAAGATGAAGAATATTAATAATGAAATGATAGGGTATACCTCTACACCTTCTATGTTTTCTAAGTTTCCTTTTATAAATTTTAGCATGATATTATTCGTTTATATGAAGGGTGGTGTCATCACCATTTTTTACTTTGATATCTGTTCCTAATCTTTGTAAGTAAGCTATTAAAGCTACTACCTCTCGATCTCTCATTTCTATAAATTCCTCTCCATTTTCTAAAGCATATTTTTTATCTGCTTCATAGGTTTTTGCAAAGTCAGGATCGTTATACAGGTTTTTTTCTATTTGTGTAGCCTGTTCATCCATCCATGTATAAGCACGTTCTATGTCTTCTTTGGTATAAGGAACTCCTAGAGAAAGCATGGCTTCCATTTTGTCTTGTGTACTCCCTCTGTCAAGTTTGTTTTTGATAATCCATTTGTAAGATGGCATTATAGAACCTGATGAGGTACTTTGTGGATCATAAAAATGATTCAAGTGCCAGTTGTCACTGTACTTTCCACCTATACGCATAAGGTCAGGGCCGGTACGTTTACTTCCCCATAAGAAGGGATGGTCATACACATACTCTCCAGCTTTGGAGTATTCTCCATACCGTTCTACTTCACTTCTAAAAGGCCGTATCATTTGAGAGTGACAAGAGACACAACTCTCTCGTATATATATATCACGGCCTTCTAATTCTAAGGGAGTGTATGGTTTTACACTTGTGATTACAGGCACATAATCATCTACCATTAATGAAGGGATGATTTGAACCATACCTCCTATAAGAATAGCAATGGTAGCAAAAATGGTAAGCTTTACGGGACGTCTTTCTAACCAAGTATGATATCCTTCTTTTGCGGTACGTTTTTTTGTGACTCTTTGTAATGGAGCAGCTTCAGCAAGCTCATCTGTTACTTTTTGTCCAGCGCGCGCTGTCATAATAATATTATAGACGCCAATTAATGCTCCTATGATAAACATTGTTCCTCCTATAGCACGCATCCAGTACATTGGAATGATTTCACTTACTGTTTCTAAGAAATTACCGTAGGTTAATGTTCCATCTGGATTAAATTGTTTCCACATAGATGCTTGTACAAAGCCAGCAACATACATAGGTAATGCATATAAGATGATACCTAGTGTTCCTACCCAGAAATGTGCGTTTGCAAGTTTGGTAGACCAAAGCTTAGTTTTAAATAGTTTAGGAATTAACCAGTAAATCATTCCGAAGGTTAAAAATCCATTCCATGCTAAAGCTCCTACATGTACGTGTGCAATCACCCAATCGCTAAAGTGTGCGATCGCATTTACATTTTTAAGAGATAACATTGGACCTTCAAAAGTGGCCATCCCATATCCTGTAATCGCCACTACCATAAATTTTAGCACTGGGTCTGTACGCACTTTATCCCAAGCACCACGCAGGGTGAGTAAGCCATTAATCATCCCACCCCATGAGGGTGCTATAAGCATTATAGAAAAGGCAACACCTAAGTTTTGTGCCCAATCTGGTAATGCAGAGTATAATAAGTGATGGGGTCCTGCCCAGATATAAATAAATATTAATGACCAGAAGTGCACAATAGAAAGCCTATAAGAATACACAGGTCTATTTGCTGCTTTAGGAACGAAGTAATACATCAAACCTAAAAAGGGAGTAGTCAAGAAAAATGCGACTGCATTATGCCCATACCACCATTGTACAAGTGCATCTTGCACTCCTGCATACATAGAATAACTCTTTAATGCACTTACGGGCACTTCCATACTATTTACAATATGTAATACAGCAACGGTTACAAAGGTTCCTAAGTAAAACCATATAGCAACATATAAGTGACGCTGGCGACGTTTTAAAATAGTCCCAATTAAGTTGGCGCCAAAAGCAACCCATATCAATGCAATGGCAATATCAAATGGCCATTCTAATTCTGCATATTCTTTTGAAGTAGTAAATCCTAATGGAAGCGTGATAGCAGCACCTACAATAATAGCTTGCCATCCCCAGAAATTAAGATTACTTAACCAGTCTTTCCACATACGAGCTTTGAGCAATCGTTGTGTAGAGTAGTATACTCCAGCAAAGATGGCATTCCCTACAAAGGCAAAAATAACAGCATTGGTGTGTAAAGGGCGTAAACGTCCAAAACTCAACCAAGAGATTCCGTCTGTTAGGTTTGGGAATAAAAACATAAAGGCAAGGAGTAGTCCTACACTCATCCCTATGACTCCCCAAAAGAGTGTTGCGACAATGAATTTGCGTACGATCTTATTATCGTAATAAAATTGTTGTACTTCCATAGTTACTTAAGTTGATCTTTTAATGTGATTGGTTTTTTTGTTGTTTTTGTCTTTGAGGATTTTGATGTGTCTTTAATGATTTCATCTTCAAAAAGCATCCTCACCGAAGGCGTATAGGTGTCATCGTATTGCCCTTTTTTTACAGAAAAAATAAATGCTGCAAAAAAAATAAGAGCGACCACGACACTAATTGCCAAAAGCATATAAATAATACTCATACCTACCTGAATTATGATGTAAAACTAGGGTTGATAGACTTCAAAAAAGATGACATTTGTCAGCTTTCGGAAATATATTTTGAGTACGCTTTCGCGAAAGCGTACCTCGCCTAATTTTTAGTGAGCTTCTTTCCTAATACATGAGTGGCGATAGTTGTAAAAATGACAATACTAATAGAACTTAAGGGCATTAAAATAGCCGCTACTACTGGTGCTAAGTTTCCAGTAACAGCAAAACCTAAGCCTATTAAATTGTAGAATAATGAAAAAACAAAAGCATATTTAATTACCTGGATTCCTTTTTTAGAAATGGATAGGAAACGAGGAATATTCCTAAACTTTGAGGCATCCAAAATTCCATCGCAAGCAGGTGAAAATATATTTACATTTTCCGAAATAGAAATCCCTACATCACTTTGTGCTAATGCTCCTGCATCATTAAGACCATCTCCAACCATCAGTACATTCCTGCCTGCATTTTGATAGTGTTTGATAAAGTTGAGTTTATCCTCTGGTTTTTGATTAAAAAGTATGGTGGTGTTCTTAGGGAGAAGCGATGTTAGATATTCTTTTTCTCCATCATTATCTCCAGAGAGAATCACAATTTTTGTTGTTTTCTTTAATTGATCAAATACTTCTTTTACTCCGTTTCTATATTCATTGTAAAAGATATAACAGCCTTTGTATTGATTATCCGTACTGATATGTACCGCTGTTTGATGATGTGCTTTTTCTTCTTTTTTATGAGATGTATTTACAAAACCAAAGGCTCCTATTTTAATATTGTGATTATTAATCTCACCTATAATTCCTTGGCCAGTTTCTTCTTTGAAGTCATCTAAGGTCTGTATGTTGTTTTTATCTAAAATACTATATAAAGAGCGACTTAAAGGGTGATTGGAAGCTCTTAGGGTACTGGTGAGTAATGAAGTTTCTTCTGTAGTTAAAGCAATACCTTCATAGGTGATTGTATCTCTTGTACTCGTAGTTAAGGTGCCAGTTTTATCAAAGACAACGGTATCAATATGCGCCATTCTTTCAATAACTGAGCTATCTTTTATATATAATTGATGACGTCCAAAAATGCGCACTAAATTCCCTAGAGTAAAGGGAGCAGCAAGGGCAATAGCACAAGGACAGGCGACAATAAGTACCGCTGTAAATACATGTAAGGCTATAGCCGGATTTATATATAACCATACGATTGTTGCAATAATAGCAATGATAAGAAGACTTACCGTAAATCGTTTGCTAATCTGGTCTGTAAGTGACTCAAATAGGTGCTGTTTATTTTTAGAGAATATTTCATTAGACCATAATTGAGTTAAGTAGCTCTGTTCTATAGGTTTTAAAACTTCTACTTCTATAGGTGCTGCTTGCTGACGTCCTCCTGCATACAAATAATCTCCCGATTGTTTAGATACAGGAGCAGCTTCACCCGTTACAAAACTATAATCTATTAAGGCTTGTCCTTTTATAAGTATAGCGTCTACAGGTAATAATTCGTTATTTCTGATAAGGATGCGATCTCCTTTTTTAAGATCATATACCTGTGTTTGTTCTTCTGTTTTTGCTTTTGTACTTCGACTGTGCTCAGTATAAACTCCAGCGTACTCAGAACCAACTTTAGTAGTATCTGCATTTTCAATTAATCGAGTAACGGCAATCGGGAAGTAGGATTTATAATCTCTTTCAAAAGAGAGAAAGGCATAGGTTTTTTGTTGGAAAAATTTTCCCAAGAGTAAAAAGAAAATTAATCCAGCCATACTATCAAAAAAACCTGTGCCCGAATCTGTAGCAATTTCTATAGTAGAACGTATAAAAAGTACAGCGATTCCTATAGCAATAGGGACATCTATATTTAATATTCTAGATCGAAGGCCTTTGTAAGCAGCTATAAAGTAATCTGCGCCAGCATAAAATGCGGCAGGTATTGCAAATACAAACATGAGCCATCGGAATACATATTTATATTTTTCTAACCAAAACTCACTTACTTCAAAGTATTCTGGAAAAGAAAGAAACATAATATTTCCAAAGGCAAAACCAGCAACTCCTAGTTTGTAAAGTAAACTTCTATCTGTATATGATTTTTTTTCTGAGGTATCTTCTAGCGATATATAGGGTTCATATCCTATTTTAGATAACAATATCACAAGATTTTTAAGGGTAATATGCTCAGGAGAAAATGTAATATTTACTGTTTTTTTTGAAAAATTTACCTGCGCTGTTTGTATACCTATATTGATTTTGTTTAGATTTTCAAGAATCCAAATACAAGAACTACAATGAATAGATGGGATGAGTAATCTCACAATCTGAATACCTTGCTCATTAAATTCTAGAAGCTGTGATACAATTTGTTCATTATCTAAAAAGTCATACTTTCCTTCTAAAATATTTGGGGTTGTACCAGGAGTTTGTTCTAAGTCATAGTAATAGGAGAGATCATTATCATTCAGAATATCAAAAACTGTTTTACAGCCCTGACAACAAAACGATTTGTCTTTATATACAATGTGAGTAGTATTACAAAGATCACCACAATGGAAACATGTAGACATACGTTACTAAATTTGCTCAGACTCTTTTACAGAATCTATTATACCTATCGCAAATTTGATAAAAAGGCGTTTCTTAAAAGATGACATTTATCATCTTATGCTAGATACATTTATTTTGTTTTAAAGAAAGATATAGAGCGTATACTATATAAAAATCTTGCCTTTGATTTTTACTTCCAGTATCTTTATAATATTATACTAAAGGGATGAGTGAACATCAAGATGGGAGGTGCGAAAACTGTATTATACGGCAGTTAAATGCATTAAAAACATTAAGCAAAGAAGAACTCAAGAAGATATCGGATAGTAAAATCACTAAGTCTGTAAAGAAAGGAGATGCTCTTTTTGAAGAAGGAGAAAAATTGAATGGAGTTTTTTGTGTGCGTAATGGTGTTTCTAAGCTTTCTAAGATGAGTGATAATGGGAAGGACCAGATTGTAAAGATTGCTACAAAAGGAGAGGTATTAGGACAACGTTCTGTAATTACAGAAGAGAAAACTAATTTAAGTGCTATTGCTCTTAATGATATGGAAGTGTGTTATATTCCTAAAAATCATCTTACCGATTCTATTAGTAACAATATTGCTTTTACTAAAGCCATCTTAGTACACATGGCAAATGACTTAAAGTTTGCAGATGATGTGATTGTTAATATGGCTCAGAAAACAGTACGTCAGCGTATTGCAGAAACGCTGCGATATTTGGATAAAAACTTTGGTGTTGATCAAGATGGATATATTGCGATGACACTTACCCGAGAAGATATTGCCAATGTAGTGGGTACTGCTAAAGAAGCGTGCATACGGACCCTTACTTCCTTTAAAAAAGAAGGATGGATTACCACAGATGGTAAGCGTATTAAGATAGAAGATGATAAAGCCCTCTACCGATTGATAGAAGGCTTATAATGCTGAGTATGCTTTCGCGAAAGCGTATGCCTACATTTTAAAAGTAATAACGGGTAGTTCTGAATGATTGACAATGTCTTCACTAATACTTCCTGAGAAGAAATGAGCTAATCCTCTGCGACCATGAGTAGGAATTCCTATGACACCTGCATTTACTTTTTTAGCATAATTGAAAATTCCTTGTTCTACAGAATAATCTGCATAAATCGTTACGTCTTCTGGTAAGATGGTATCTTCTTTATCAAGGTGTACCAAGAAATCTACGATTTGTTGTTCTATCTGTTTTGTACTCTTATAATTCTCTCCTGGAAGATTTATATAGACCAGTTTTGTATGAATGTCTAACAAGTTAAAAAGTAACATTGCTTTTTTGAATACTTCAAGACTTTCTAATTTGTAGTCACACGCAAATACAGCGGTTGAGCCTGTAGATTCATAATCATTTTTGATAACTAGCACGGGAACACTTGCTGTTCTAACTACTTTTTCTGTATTAGAACCTACAAATACTTCTTGCAAACCACTACTGCCATGAGATCCCATTACAATAAGATCTGCTTCATGTTCTTTTGCAACATCATCTAACTCACTGAATATTTTATAATTTTTGACGGTTTGTTGAACTGTGATCCCTTCCAAGTAGTCTTTGTCTAAAAATTCTGAAAATCGTTTTTGCGTAAGCTTTAGATAAAACATGCCCTCCATACTATTATCTTCTTTGATGAGGTTTGCATCGCTTAATCCCATCATATGTACAGCGATAATAGTTGCATGTTGTTTTTTAGCAATTTGTGCAGCTACTTTTAATGCATTTTCAGAATATATTGAAAAATCTACAGGAACTATAATTGTTTTCATACAATGTGTTTTAAGATGTTTATATGCCAAAAGTACTGGTAACATCTTTTTTAAAAGATGATAAAAATCATCTATTCGCTCATTCACATAATATAAGTTTACGACTTAAAATGTATCTATCATGAGAACAACAGTGACCATAAAGAATTTGCGATGTGATCGTTGTAAAAATGCGGTTGCCATACAACTAAATAAGGTTTCAGGGATTTCTAATATATGTATTGATATAACAAAAGGTCTTGTGAGTTTTGATTATAAAACGCACAATACATTGGAAGGATTACGTATGAACCTCAAAGAGATAGGTTTTCCAATTACAAATGACCCTAATAGGATAACGTAGTGGATGTAGTTATTTTTATTGTTATACGCTTTCGCGAAAGCGTACTTAGTCTGTCTTAAATTGATATTCAGGATGTCCTGTTTGTTGAAAGGCAAAGGCAATAATATTTGCGTATCGTTCAAATGTTTTAATTTTAGTATTGTCTATTCCATGTCCAGAATCTGAATCTACAAGTAATAATTTTGGATTATTAGAAACATCATATGCTTGTAGTTTAGCCATAAACTTTGCAGAGAACCATGCGGGAACTCTAGGATCGTTTAGACCAGCAGTGAGCAAAACAGCTGGATATTTTTCATTTTTTTTCAAGTGGTGATAGGCATCCATTTCCAGTAATGCTTTAAACTCTTCAGGATCTTTTACGGTGCCAAATTCTTTAGTGTTATTGGCGCCATTATTATGGGTTTCAAAGCGTAACATATTTATAGTGCCAAATTCAATAATTGCGGATGCAAATAGATCTGGTCGTTCTGTAAGAGCACGACCTATTAATATACCGCCAGCACTTCCACTCAAAATGGATAGTTTTTTTGGGGATGTGTATTGATTTGAAATAAGGTGTTCTGCACAAGAAATAAAATCTTTCCAAGTATTAGGTTTTGTTTTTTTATAGCCTCCTTTATGCCATGCTTCTCCTTTTTCTCCACCACCACGCACATGAGCAACTGCATAAACTCCTCCTTCTAGAATCCATAGAGTTCTATGAATAAGCATAGCAGGTTTCATAGCGATTCCATAGGAACCATATCCGTCCATGAGTACTGGATTTTTTCCATTTTTTACCATATCCTTATGATAAAAGATAGATAAAGGTATTTTTTGACCATCGTGTCCTGTAACTTCTATTTCTTCAATAATAATATTGTCTAGTATATTTGAATTTGATGTATTGTCTATATTTTTAGGAGTAAGTACATTATTTACATACTCATGTCGTTCACTATTAGTGGTCCAACCTTTTGATGTAATCCAAAGTTTTGGGTATGACTGCCCATGTGATGAAATTTCTATAGTTCCATATATTTTAGGAAGTTTGATTTCTTCATCTTGTTGAGATGTGTGTCTGAATAGCTTTGCTTGGACACTATTTTTACTGGTTACATAATACAATCCTTCTGAGGTTACTGCAAAATCTGTAAGTATATGATCTTTGTTTTCTGGCACAAGAATTCTAGCTGTTTTGAAGTTTGGATTTTGTATTGATGTGATACCAATTTTAAAGTTTGGGGCGTTATAAGATGTTTTGAATATGATAGAGTCTCCTATAATTGTGTAATCCTTGATTAATTCTTTTTTTGAAAATAATGGTTCCCAATCAGTAGCACCTATTTTGTTTATTGGTAAATAATAAGCATTATAATATGCGTTTGCCCCAGTAGTTTTTCCTATTAGATATTTGTTAGATCGACTTTCTATGTTTGTAGTAGGAAAATCTTCTTCTTTAATATCTAAGTTTTTACAAAATTCTTTTGAAAATATCGTTGTGTCTTTTTCTTGGAGCTCTCCAATTTTATGTAAAGCAGAATTTGTATTAAGAAGAAAGTTTTGAGAATTTGTTGTTGCATTTGGGAAGTGTACATAAATAAATCCTGAATTATCAGGTAGCCACTGAAGGCCTCCTACATCTGATGGCCAAGTGTTTTGTAAAACTTCTGGAAAAATTTGATTTGTATGTATATCTAGAATTATTATTTGAGAAATCTCTTTTCCTTTTTCTGTGAGTCCAATAGCGATTTTTGAATTTACCCAATCAGGTTGAAAATAGTTAATGATATAGTTTTTATTTTCTAAAGGTTTAAATGAAATAGGATCATATAATAGATGTTCTTCCCCTTCAAAAGATGTTCTGTAATATAGTTTTGCTACATTTTCGGTAGGAAGTCTTTTTAAGTAATAGTGATATTCGTCATGAGTCACTTTAAGTTTTGATATGACAAATTCATTTTTTGTATCAAGTTCTATTTGCTTATCAATTAGAAATTGTTTTTTTTCAATGCTATTTAAAAAGGATTGCGCTATCTCACTCTGAGATTCAATCCATTCCTTTACTTCTGGATTAGATAAGTTCTCTAAATGCCTATATGGGTCTTCAATATTTTGATTGTGGTATTGATCAATTGCAATTTCAGGAGTTAATATAGTACTGTTTTGGGCATTGATAGATATAACGATACTATTTAAAATCATTGTAAGTAGGTAGAAATTCCGCATGATATTTTCTTTTTTTTAAAAGGGAGAATTCTAACTTATTCTCCCTTTAATTAGTTATGACTTAAAATTCATTGTTTTGAAAATTACCCGCCTATGGTGTTAGTTGTTGTCCATATAGTTGTTGTGTTTTCTTCTTTTTCTTCTTCTTCTTCCTCTACATTTGGATTATTAGCTCTTCCGCCTATAATACTATGTAAGTTGTTCAGTTTAGAAATTTGAAATTTTTCAAGAGTAAGTTTGTTTGTTTTTCGAATAGTTTTCATTGTTATAATTTTTACGATTAATGACAGTGCTAAACTACTGGAGATCATCTGTATAGAAGGTATGTTTTTGTGAGTGTCAACTTGTTTTCAGGAATACAGGTGTCTGTTTTCAGGAAAACAGACATTTAAAATGCTGAATATCAATTAATTATGTGTTGTTGTAAAAATGAAGTTTAAAAGCTTTAGAAAATATGAATTCAAGGGTTTATACATTTTTTAAAGAAAATAAACGTATATGAATTCTTTATTTAGAGTATAATTTTAGTGTATATAAGCTTTTTGATAGTAGCTTATTCATTTATTTTTAATGGGTAAGTCCTAAAGATATATAGATGTGATTACTTATATACTTTTATAATAAACCCATTTTAAAATTTAGATAGAATTGCTTGTGCCTATTTATAAATGTTTTCTTCTTAATGACATGAAAAGATGTTTACATTAGAGAGAAGTCATATTATTTATATAGTGACTAATGGAGTGAGGTATTAATTTGAAGTTTCTTGTTTTTCAAGTTGTTTCATGAAGAAAGAAGGATATATACCTGTTGTTTTGTAAAAAGATTTAGAAAAGGCTTCTGTAGTATTAAAACCTATTTCATTTGCAATAGCTCTTATGGTATACCTTCTAAACTTAGTATTGACCTTAAGCTCTTCTACTACATAATTTATTCGTAATTCATTTACATAATTACTAAAGCTTTTATTCTTATGTATATTAATAACCTTAGATAGATATTTTGAATTGGTTTTAAATCGTTTTGATAAACTTGCCACAGAGATATTTGATTGAAGGAAATCGTTGTTTTCTTCAAATTTTTCTAAATTCTTGAGAATATCATTTACAATCATTTCCGAAATACCGATATCCTTAGGTTGCTTTTCTGAACTATTTTTGACTTCTTGTTCTTTAGCAAATGATGTTGTTTTTGCATTTTTGCTATCTAGTAATTCTTGGAAACGCTTCTTATAGATATTTTGCTTTTTATTATTTCTAATGATAATAAGTATGATTAGTATAGAAAATATAGCAACTACTATTATTATTTTATAAATATTCTTTTTCTCAAGAGATTCTATAATTTGTTGTCTCTCTAAAATGAGATTGGGTTTAGAATATTCCTCATTTATTTGTCTTGATAGATATTTAACATCTTTATCTAGGATACTATCTACTACTAATAATCTATTGATGTAAAATAATTGTTGTTCAGTATCCTTTTTGTTTTTATAATATTGAATTAATAATTCATAATTTTCTCTTATTGAGGGGAAAAAGAAGTCATTTTCAAATGCTAAAGAATCTACTTTTAAAAGATAATTTAATGAAGAGTCTATTTTTTTCTGTTTATATAATATTCTTCCTAAGAAAAAGTTTATCCTAGTTTTTGCTCTAGGATCGATTTTTTTATCGGCATTAAGTTTCTGTGATTTCTTAATACTGTCAAGACTAGACTGATATTCTTCTTTATTATAATGAACAGCAGCAGAGGAAAGAAGTAATCTATCATAGTAACTACTATCTTTAGTTTTTAGGCTTAAACGAATTGCTTTATCATTAATTCTTTGCACAGAGTCATAAATCTCTAAAGTATTAAAAGCAAGACCATAAGCATATAAAGACTTTATATATTCATTTTCATATTTTTTATCTTCTTTATATTTCGTTTCATAATAGTTGACAACACTTTTGAAAATTTTCAGACTTTCTTGATTTTCCCCTAGATTATTTTTTAAACTAGCGATGAAATATTTTATTTGATATTGTTGATCTACATTTTCATTAGCGTTAGCATATTTATTAGCTTCTGCTAATTCATTCATGGACTCCTGAAAGTTACTTTGAGATCCTAAAATACTTGCTTTTAGTAAATGTGCTTTTGCAGGATAATTATAATCGTTTTCATCTTTTGTAATTGCGATAATAGAATCTGAATAAACAATTGCTCTTTCGTACCTAGAAGTTTTAGTAAATAAACTGGCAAGCATATAATATCCTTCTGCTTTCTTAATAGTATTATTTTCATTTTTACCTTTTAGTAAAAATGCATTTGCATAGGTGAGAGATAATGAAGTGTTATTTTTAGATTGGTATGAAAGAAAAGCTTCAGATAGATCTTCATAGCTTTTTTCTACAAGAAGTTGAAGGTTATCATTACCGTTACTTTGGGCATACATTGATTTGAAACCAATTGTGATTAGTAAGAAAGTTATAATGATTTTAAATCTTATCATTCTATAGTATGAATATTTTGGAGTACACTCTTTGTTATATAACATTATTTAACCTTTGCTAGTAATAATGTGTACATAAGAAAAAGTGATAAGGCATTTTTAAAATATATTAATGTTAATTTCTATGCGTAATATGCATTATAAAAACTTTCTAAAGTTATAGTTTTTATATAAATGTGCACCATGTTTATACTCTTTTTATATAAATTTTACAATAAAAATCAGATAGTTACATTTTTTCAAAGATATAATATAGATTATTTAATGTTTTAATATTCTCATTATATTTTATTATGTATTCTCGATAATAGGATCAAAATAGTTGTCTTTTGTTACCCATTAATTTTCTTACAATTCCAGTATTTAAAAAAGACTTTTTTTATGCGTGTTTTTATAGCCTATTTTTTTATTCAAATCCAACTCATATAGATCGTTTTCCTTGTATGCATTTTGTATGAAATATGGTAAAAGTTGTCGGAATCACGATCTTTTCCATCTACAGGTTTTTTTGAAGACGATTACAAGTTTTTTTATTAGTTTATTTTTTAAATAATTGATAATAAGTGAGTTGATGTTATTTTGAAATGTCTGTTTTCCGCGAAATACGGGTGAATTTTCCTGAAAACGGACAGTGTTCTCTTTTATGAGATACTGTTTTGATATATGTTTGTATCAAATAATAAATGATGCAAATTGTTGCACACTTATTATAAACTGTTGAAATTTTGAACCTGGATTGAATGATTATTAATAAATAATCGGAAATCAACTCTCAACATATTTACAAAGAGAGTTTCTGTATCAAACTATACGATACAATAAAGATCAGTTTCTTTTAAACATATTTTCCTTTTAAGAATGAACGTGATGTGAGTCAAGGAAGCGAAGCTATGGTTTTTTTTAAGATTCTTTTTCTAAGCTATTATTTTAAATATCAAATATATACTCACTAATACATAGTAATTGTATATCTAAAACTAACAATTATGGGAAATCTTTTAAAAACAGGATGGTATATTCTTTATGTAAAGTCACGCCATGAACGAAAAGTAGATAATTTATTAAGAGAAGTCGGTTTAGAATCATTTTTGCCATTAGTAAAAACCATTCGTGTTTGGAGTGATCGTAAAAAGATGATTGAAATGCCACTTTTCCCATCATATGTATTTGTAAAGATAGAGACAGCCAAAGATTTTCATAAAGCTTTCTCTATAAATGGTGCTTGCACTTTTGTGAAATGTGGTCAATCATATTCAACGATAAGAGAAAGCGAGATCCAGAAGATTAAATTTTTATTGAATACAGAAGATATTGTAGATGTCGAGAAAACTACAGATTCCTTAGAACAAGGTGAGATCGCTTTAATTCAATATGGAGCATTTTCTGGTTTAGAATGTGAGGTTCTAAAAGTGAATAACAGCAGTAAGGTTGTTGTTCGCATGGATTCTATAAATCAAAATATAACAGCGACTCTTCCTAGTCACTACTTGTCTAAATTATCAAAAGCAGTCTGATGAAAAATAATGTCACAAACGTACAGAAGTATATCTGGCTAGATCAGATGCTTGAAAGTGAATCTCCAAGATATAATATTGGAGGTTACGCATCTATAAATGGGAGTATTGATGTTGAACGCTTCAAACTTGCACTAACTATATTGGCTAAGGAGAATGATATTTTTTCTTTTGTTTTTGAAGAAAAAAGCGGATTTCCATCTTATACCATTCAAGAAGCAGTCCCAGGCTTAGGGTTGGTTTATATAGAAGAATCAGATGAATCGAAAGCAATACACGCTATTAAAGAAGATTTTATCATTCCATTTGATTTTAAAAATGATCAAAGACTATATAAAATGTGGCTTTTGCAAATAAGCCCAACATCATATATCTGGTATTGCAAACTTCATCATATTGTATCTGATGGGTTTTCATTTCAATTACTGTTTAATAAATTAAATAGAATATACAAGCAGTTAGAAACAAACACTGTATATGATGATACTCTTATAGAAAAGAATACCTATTCTTATGAAAACTTCATTACTTCAGAAGAAACCTATAGAGCTTCAGAAGAGTTTTCTAAAGATAGAGACTTCTGGATAGACCGTTATACAGATTTACCTTCATTAGTCTATGCTGGAACAAATAAAACGAATAGTCATTGTAATGTATCGCTGGTTTTATCTAAAGAAGAAAGTGAATCTTTATGGGCTTTTTCAAAAACTGAAAGATTAGGTGTATTTCATCTATTACTAGGTTGCTGGTCAATAATGATGTCAAAATATTACAATACAAGTGATGTAAATTTAGGGATGCCTATTCTTAACAGAAAGAATGCTGTAGAAAAAAGAACCCTTGGACCATTTATAAGTTTATTGCCATTAAAACTCTCTATAGACACAAGCATAACAGTACGTGATTTTATAAAAGAAATTAAAAGCACACTATTCATGTGCTTTAGACATCAGCGTTTTCAGCAAGTAGATATATTAAGAAATTTATCACAAGAAGTTTCAAAATTGTATGATGTAAGAATGTCTTACCAACGTATGCAATATGAAACTGAATTTTCGGGAAACCAGTCAGAGATATATCCATTATCAAATGATGGTGAGGAAGATCCTATCTCCATACATATTTATGAAGCGCTAGACGGGCAGATTAGTTTTAGATTTGATATTAATGAAAAATATGTGTCTAGGGATGAATTAGATCAATTAATAATATCATTTAAAAATGTACTTACCCAATTAGAAGAAATTAAAAACCTTCAAATTGCAGCCGTTGAAATTGCTAGTAAAGAACAATTAGAAGAAATACAGAAGATTTCTAATGGGCCTATTATAGAAAGACCAGAAGAAACATTTATAGATCTTTGGAACACTATACTACATAACCATACTTCCAAAACTGCTGTTACATACCAGGCTACTTCATTAACCTATGAAACTCTGGAAGCACATGCAAATACAATAGCTTCATATCTCCAGGTTAAAGGAGTGAAAAAAGGAAGTAAAGTTGGGGTAATGGTATCTCGATCAGAAAAAAGTATTATTGGAGCTCTTGCAGCATTAAAAGCAGGGGCTGTTTATGTACCTATAGATGACACCTATCCTGTAGAAAGAAAACAATACATTATAGAAGATGCACAACTGGAGTTTATTTTGACAGATTCATCTTCTCAGACTATTGTAGAAGAAAGAGAGTGTAATATAGATACCATTATAGAATCCTATACAGGATTAGAAAAGTTTACACCTGTTCCATTAGAAGCTCAAGATGAAGCTTATATTATTTATACTTCTGGATCTACTGGAAAACCAAAAGGTGTCGTTATTAATCATGCATCTTTATATGATTATATAGTAACATTTAGAGAGTATTTTAATCTTAATGATCAGGACGTTGTATTACAACAAGCTTCAACATCTTTTGATACTTCTATTGAAGAGATTTTTCCGATCCTATCGATTGGTGGGAATTTAGTCATAGCAAACGATACAAAAGATTTTAATGAACTACTTAAAGAGTGTGAATACCATAAGGTGACATTATTGAGCACAAATCCTTTTGTGTTACAATACCTAAATGATAATTATACGAAGTATGATTTTGATTTTAAAACGCTTATAAGTGGTGGAGATGTCTTAAAGCCTCATCAGATAGATCAACTTATAGATACTTATAATGTATACAATACCTATGGACCTACAGAAAGCACTGTTTGTGCAACATATCATAAAGTAGCAAAAACAGATACAATACTTCCTATTGGGAAACCTATTACAAATAGAGGCGTTTATCTTTTAGATGGTACAAAAATATTACCTAAAGGGGCTATCGGTGAGATAGGTCTTTCTGGTATAGGACTGGCAGTTTCTTATCTAAATAAAAAAGAACTGACAGATCAAGCTTTCTTGAATATCAATGGAAAACGAATTTATAAAACAGGAGATTTAGGAAAATGGGATGCCAACAATAATCTCATTTTCTATGGTAGAAAAGATAACCAAATAAGTTATAAAGGATACAGAATAGAGGTAGGTGAAATAGAACAAGCTATTCAACAAGCAAATGTATATGTAATAGACAGTTATGTATGTATAAAAGAAGTAAAAGGAATGCCTATTCTTGTTGCTTATTTAGTAGCAAATGAGTCTTTTGTAAATATAGCTACACTGGTTAAAGATCTAAAAGGATACTTGCCAGAATTTATGATTCCAACACATTTTGTAATCATAGAAGCTATTCCGTTATTACCTAATGGTAAAATAGATATCAAAAGTTTGCCTGAAGCTGTTACTGTAAATACAAATAAAGCAGTAGTACTTCCATCTACAGAAGAAGAAAAAGAAATTGCTGCAATCTGGGAAGAGTTATTAAAACTTGATGAGGTTGATGTTACTGTAAGCTTTTTTGAATTAGGAGGTCATTCTTTATTAGCAAATCAGTTTATTAGCAATTTAAGAGATCAAAAGGGGATAGAACTTTCACTTAAAGATTTCTATAAGTCACCTACTATAAAAGAAATCAGTGAGTTAGTTCCTTCTTTAGATAAGAAAGAAATTCAAAATATTATAGCTCCACAGCAAGAATTGTATCCATTGTCTTATGCTCAAGATAGACTATGGTTTTTAAATCAATTAGATACTGAAGATACATCGTACCATGTGTCAAGAGCTATTAAATTAACAGGGCAAGTAGCTGTAGATATATTAGAAAATACATTTTCTAAACTTATAGAAAAACATGAGATTTTAAGGACCGTATTTGTAAATAATGAAGGAGAACCTTATCAAAAAATATTATCTCCATTTGCATTTCATATTCCAGTTAAGGATTGTACAGATATTAGAGATGAAGCAAAAGAGAAGGTGATTTCTGAAAGCCTAGAGCAATTAGAAAGTATTTCTTTTGAGATAGAAGAAGGACCTCTATTTAGAGTAGAATTACTTAAATTTTCAGAAAAAGAAAGTGTTCTTTTATTCTGTGAGCATCACTTGATTTTGGATGGATGGACACAAGGTATCTTATTTAGAGATTTTGTAGATATTTATAATGAGTTAAAAAGAAACCCTGAGTTTGAGGTAAAGAAACCTGAAGTTACGTTTAAAGATTACGCATACTGGGAAAAAGAAAGCTTTCGCGAAAGCGTACTCAACAAGAAATTAGAATTTTGGGAAGAAAAATTTGATGGCTTCTCAAATGAACAATTACTACCACTAGATTATAATAGACCCATTACTTCTAGTAAAAATGGAGGAACAATCTCTCATGTATTTTCGCTAGAATTTTCAGAAAAGCTAAGAAGGTTTTCAGAAAAACAACATGTCTCATTGTTTATTACAATGATGACAGCTTTCAAAATTGCATTATATAAATTTAGTGATCAGACAGATATCTGTATAGGAACTGCAGTAGCAAATAGACGCTATAAAGAATTTCAAGAAGTTTTAGGAATGATTGTAAATACAATTGCTCTGAGAACAACATTTAATAGTGATCATACACTTATGGATGTACTTCATAAAGTGAAAGAAACATGCCTGGATGCTTATACACATGATGATACTCCTTTTGGGAAAGTAGTAGAAAGAATAAATCCAGAAAGAGGATTAAATACGCATCCGTTGTTTCAATATATGTTCAGTTTTGTGAATGTGCCTATACAAAGTATGTCATTACTGGATGCTGAGATAGAAATTATAAAGGGACATAATAAAGCCTCACAATTTGATATAAGTGTTGTAGTAAATACCATATATGAGCAAATAAGTGATACTGTAAATGATCAATTGGACAGAAGAATTTCTGTAGAATGGGATTATAATTCAGATATCTTTATGCACACTACAATGGAGCGTATCCTAATGGCATATCTAAATATTTTAGAAGCTCTTATTGTAAACCCTACACAATCACTAACCACTTTAAATTATATTCCTGAATCAGAAAAAGAGATGTTATTGCAGGATTTTAATGCGACAAGCGTTACCTATCCATCTCATCATACCATTGTTGATTTGTTAGTGAGTCAGGTTGAGAACACACCTAATGCAATAGCATTAGAATTTAATGATAAAAAATTCACGTATAGAGAATTAGATATATTGTCAAATCAATTGGCAAATTATTTATTGACTCGTTTTGAGATTGAGATAGAAGATCTTATTACAGTAAAATTAGAACGTAGCGAGTGGTTATATATAGCATTAGTAGCTATATTAAAAACAGGAGGAGCATATGTTCCAATAGATCCTAATTACCCACAACAACGTATTGATTTTATAGAAGAAGATACTAAAAGTAAAGTAACTATACATGAAGAGTTGATTCTTGATTTTCTTACAAAACAAGAAAGTTATAGTGCTCAATTACCTGTTGTTTCTTTAGATGCAAAAAACCTTGCTTATATTATTTATACGTCAGGTTCTACTGGAAACCCTAAAGGGGTAATGATTGAGCACAAGAGTTTAGTAAATTATATTACAGATCAAAGCAAAGCATTTGATTTTAATACTTCTGAACGTGTATTGCAGTTTTCAAACCCTGCTTTTGATGCATCCATGGAACAAATATTCTTGGCCTTATTAAATGGGGCAACTTTAGTAGGTGTGTCTAAAGATCGTATCATGGATCCAGTAGGTTTCACGAAAGTGCTAAAAGAGTATGCGATCACACATATTCATGCTACACCTAGTTATTTAGAACATGTACAAGGCCTAGATTCGTGTAAACATTTACGCCGAATCATTGCTGGAGGAGAAGCGTGTTCTAAGAGTTTGGCAAAAAGACTATGCGCTGTTGCAAACTTTTATAATGAGTACGGTCCAACAGAGACTACGATTAGTTCTACCATGTGTAAAGTACAAGAAAACCATTTAGAAAGAGACATTATCTCTATTGGGACACCTGTAGCGAATACACAAACGTATATTCTTTCGGATGATTTATCATTAAAACCTATAGGTGTTTTTGGTGAGTTATGTATTTCTGGAGATGGGCTTTCTAGAGGATATTTACATAGAGAAGATTTAACCTCAGAAAAGTTTGTCGCACATCCATTTATTGAAGGAGAGCGCTTATATAAAACAGGTGATATCGCTAGATGGCTATCTGATGGAACGATCGAGTTCTTAGGCCGTAAAGACGATCAGGTGAAAGTAAGAGGATATCGTATCGAATTAGGAGAAATAGAACATGCTATACAATTACAAGATAATATTAACCAATGTGTTGTTGTTGTAAAAGAAGTAGACGGAGATCAAGCAATTGTAGCATATATTGTAAGTGACACGGCGATAGATAAGCAGGAGTTGCGTATGGCATTGAGTAATCAATTGCCAGATTATATGTTGCCCAATTATTATGTAGAGATCGCAGAAATTCCACTTACTTCTAATGGTAAAATGGATAAGAAATCACTTCCGTCTATCGCATCAAATGATAGAATTAAAAATACGTATATAGCGCCTAGTACTACATTAGAAAAGCAATTAGTTGCTATATGGGAAGAAGTGTTAGGAGTATCAAAAATTGGGCTTACCGATAATTTCTTTGAGTTAGGAGGTCATAGTCTTAAAATGACTTTAGTTGTAAATAAAATCAAAAATAGATTAGGGTATGATCTCACTATAAAAGAGATGTTCTTGAATCCTACGATAGCTTCTATAGTTCCTAAATTAGGAGATAGAACATTTGATACGATTCCAAAAGCAGCACTTCAAGCAGATTATCCGCTTACATCTTCACAACATAGACTATGGATTTTAAGTCAATTTGAAGGGGGGAATAAAGCGTATAATATTCCAGGTTCTTTTGAACTGGAAGGAGTTTTGGATGTAGAGAAGCTAAAAGAAGCATTTAATAGTATTATTGCTAGACATGAAGTTTTAAGAACATTTTTTAAGCGTAATGATGAAGGAGAAGTACGTCAATGTGTTGTAGATGCTTTAGGAATTGATTTTGAAATGGAATGCTATGATTATAGTGAAGCTGAAGATCAAGAAAATGCCTTAGAAAAAAGAGTCGCTAATAGCTATAAATACCAGTTTGATTTAGAAGAAGCGCCTTTAGTACGCTTACACCTTATAAGATTATCAGAAGATAGACATGTATTACTTTTTAATATGCATCATATCATTAGTGATGGATGGTCTATGGAAGTGTTGAGTAAAGAACTCATTACAATTTATGATCATTTAGTTCAAGCTAAAGAGATCAATTTA
This sequence comes from Dokdonia pacifica, assembly GCF_900188275.1. Taxonomy (GTDB): domain Bacteria; phylum Bacteroidota; class Bacteroidia; order Flavobacteriales; family Flavobacteriaceae; genus Dokdonia; species Dokdonia pacifica. The sequence goes on along the minus strand of NZ_FZNY01000001.1, from coordinate 6,568 downwards.
CCTGAGCTTTCGATACAATATAAAGATTATGCTTCTTGGATAGGAAGTGAAGCTCAAAAGGCTAAGTTAGAAATGGCTGAAGCATATTGGTTACATACTTTTAGTGGAGAGTTACCTGTATTGGAACTTCCTACACATAAGATGAGACCTAAAATTAAGACGTATGTTGGAGATTCAATTACATATGATTTCTCAAAAGAAACAAGTACACGTTTGAAATTATTTTCACAAGAAAATAATATGAGTCTTTTTATGGTCTTAATGACAGGAGTGAATGGAATACTCTCTAGATATACAAATACAAATGATATTATAGTAGGTACTCCAATAGCAGGAAGAGATCATACCGATTTAGAAAATCAAATAGGGTTATACTTAAATACATTGGCTATTCGAACACAATTCGAAAAAGATGCCACATTTGAAGAACTATTAGCTACCCAAAAAGAAACCTTATTAAATGCCTATGAACATCAGGACTATCCTCTTGATAACCTGGTGGAAGAGTTAGGCCTTGGGAGAGATACTAGTAGATCAGGTTTATTTGATGTACTTGTCGTTTTACAAAACCAACAAGATTTATTTGGATCAGGTGGTTTAGAAATGAATGGTTTGACCTTAAAACCATATACAGGATATCAAAGAAAAGTAAGTCAGTTTGATATCAGTTTCCTCTTTTCAGAGAAAGAAGGGCAATTGTCATTACAGATAGAATACAATACAGATATTTATGAGTCAGATTTTATAGAACGCTTAGGATATCATTTAAATAATTTCCTACAAGAGGGAATGAATACACCTACTCATAGTGTAGCAAATCTGAACTATTTAGGATCTTCTGAAGAATCTCAACTGTTGTATGATTTTAATGATACACAAGTGGAGTATCCATCAACTACGATCGTAGATTTATTTGTAGCACAAGTATCAAAAACACCAAATCATACGGCGCTTATTATTGGAAATAAGCAGTTTACCTATAAAGAACTTGATGAGGTTTCCAATGAGTTGGCACATTACTTACTGTCTAACTACGAGTTAAGCGTAGAAGATTTAGTGGGTGTAAAACTAGAAAGAAATGAATGGTTGTTAATCTCACTACTTGCTGTTTTAAAAGCGGGTTGTGCGTATGTGCCATTAGACACTAATTACCCTGCACAACGTATTGCATATATTGAGCAAGATAGTCAGTGTAAAGTAACCATAGATCAAGATATGATCGAGGTTTTTGTGAAAGCAGCACCTATTTCTACAGCATTGCCTAAAGTTACATTTGATGCAGCAAGTTTAGCATATGTTATTTATACTTCTGGATCTACTGGAAAACCGAAAGGGGTGATGATTACGCATGATAATGCTAGTACAATGCTCCAGTGGTCAATAAGTGAATTTGAAGATACTGATATTGAAATCATGTATGCAGTAACATCGCATTGCTTTGATCTGTCAGTATATGAGTTTTTCTATCCTTTAAGTATAGGAAAGCCCATACGTTTATTAGAAAATGGATTAGCTATTAGTGATTATGCGGCTACAGATAGTAACATTTTGATTAATACAGTTCCATCAGTAATTCAAACGCTTATAGAGAAGGAAATGGATTTTTCTAATGTAGTTGGAATTAACTTGGCAGGAGAGCCATTTCCACCAAGTATAACATCATATTTCAAAGATTCAGGAATTGCATTACGTAATTTATATGGCCCTTCTGAAGATACTACATATAGCAGTATTTACCATGTAGAAAAAGTGTATAACCGCTCAGTTCCTATTGGTAAAGGAATTGATAATACTCAATTTTATATTTTATCTGATAGTCTGGCATTACAGCCGGTAGGTGTGGTAGGAGAGATTTGTATTTCGGGCGATGGATTGTCACGAGGATATCTGAATCAACCAGAATTAACAAAAGAGAAATTTGTTTTTAACCGCTTTCGCGAAAGCGGACTCCTATATAAAACAGGAGATTTAGGGAAGTGGTTGCCAAATGGGACGATAGAGTATGTGGGCAGAAAAGATAGTCAAGTAAAGATACGCGGTCATCGTATAGAATTAGGAGAGATCGAGCATGTGTTGCTCTCTCAGAATGAGATTGATCAATGCGTTGTTATGACATCAAAAATACAGGATGAACTAGCTATTGTTAGTTATTTAGTAAGTGAAAGTCCTGTTGATAAACAGCTTTTACGTCTGTCATTAACCAAAGAGTTACCCGAATATATGTTACCAAGTTATTATGTGTTTCTAGATGAAATGCCACTAACACCTAATGGTAAAATAGATAAGAAAGCATTACCAGAAGTGAGTTCCAATGATGTTATTCAACGCGAATACACCGCTCCAAGTAATGAAATTGAAGAAGGACTAGTAGCCATATGGAAAGATGTACTAGGTGTAGAAGGAATTGGGGTGACAGATAACTTCTTTGAATTAGGAGGAAATAGCCTAAAAGCTACTGTTTTAGTAAATAGAATTAATAAAGCGTATAATACACGCTTCTCCATTCAAGATCTATATGAAACCCAAGAGATTATGGGGGTTTCCAAAAAATTAGAATTTATTGTTTTTCAAAGTCAGTTAGAAGTAGATAGTGTAGATGAACTAACTATATAGATAGACTTGAAAAGATCGTATACCGATACCCTAATCCATTTTTTACAAACCGTTTTAACTTGTCGTAAGTTCTTATATAATAGGACTTATGGGTATTCATGCATTTCAAATTAACTTTTAAAAACTTATATCGTGATAGAAAATTTAATACAGACATTACAGTCATCAAAGATTGGACTTAAAGTCGTGAACGGAAGTCTTAAAATTAATGCACCTAAAGATGCCTTAACGCCAGAAATTATAGGAGATATTAAAGCCCACAAAAGTGAGTTAATCGCATTGTTATCTTCTTCGGAAGCAATTCCAAAAGCAGCAGAGAAAGAATACTATGCACTTACCTCTTCTCAACAACAATTATGGACGTTGAGTCAGTTTGATGCAGGAAATTCGGCATATAATATATTTGAAGCATTTACATTTAATGGAGTGTTAGATATTGATAAACTATCACTAGCTTTTAATCAGTTGGTGGCACGTCATGAAAGCCTTCGCACTGTTTTTAAAGAAGATGAAAATGGAGTGCTGTCACAATATATCATACCTGCAGAAAAATACACAAGTATTTTACAGTTTGTAGATATGAGTACTGCAACAAATGATGAGTTAAAAGCATATTCTGATGCTATTCAAAGACACTCTTTTGATTTAGAAAAAGGGCCTTTGTTTATCGGTGAGATTGTAAAAGAAGCTTCAGACAAGCATATTTTAATGCTCAATATGCACCACATCATCGGTGATGGATGGTCTATGGGAGTATTAAGTAAAGAGTTTATGGCTATTTATAATGGACTTTTTGAGGGGGAAGAAGTTATCTTGCCAGATTTGCCTATTCAATATAAGGATTATTCAGAATGGCAAAATAGTGAGCCTAGACAAGCCATACTAGAAAAAGCAAAGACATATTGGTTGGATACTTTTAGTGATGATATACCTATTTTAGAATTACCATCTAATAAGGTACGACCAAAGCTTAAAACGTACAATGGCTCTAGTATAGATTATGATTTTTCTAAAGAATTTACATCAGTACTTAACGAATATGCCCAACAAAATGGAATGACGTTATTTATGATCCTGATGGCTAGTATTAATGGACTACTATCTAGATATGCAAATACGAGAGATATTGTTTTAGGAACACCTATTGCAGGAAGAGATCATAGTGATTTAGAAAACCAAGTAGGATTATATCTAAATACACTAGCCATTAGAACGGCATTTGAAAAAGAAGTGACTTTTGAAGAGTTACTAGCTATTCAAAAAGAAACCTTATTAAATGCATATTCTCACCAAGAATACCCTTTTAGTAGTCTGGTGCAAGAGCTAGATTTAAAAAGAGATTTGAGTAGATCTGTATTGTTTGATGCTTTAGTGGTATTCCAAAACCAACAAGGATTATTAGTATCTGGAGGATTGAATCTAAATGGGGTGAAAATTTCACCGTATCAAAATATGGAAAAGTCATTCAGTAAGTATGACTTAAGTTTTATCTTCTCAGAAGAAAAAGGAGTTCTTTCATTACACATAGAGTACAATACAGATATTTACGAATTAGATTTTGTACAACTATTAAGTGTCCATTTTGAAAACTTTTTAGCGAAAGCGATAGAAAATTCAAAAGAAAAAGTAGCGACTATAAATTACTTGACACCTTCAGAAGAGTCTCAATTATTAGTAGACTTTAATGACACAACAGTTGAGTATCCATCTACTACTATTGTAGATTTATTTGCAACACAAGTCGCAAAGACTCCAAAAGCTACAGCTTTGATTTTTGGAGACACACAAATGACATACAAAGAATTGGATGAGGCTTCTAACGAACTTGCACATTACTTATTATCTACCTATGATTTAGGGGTAGAAGATTTAGTAGGTGTTAAGTTAGAAAGAGATGAATGGTTATTAATTTCACTACTAGCAGTTTTAAAAGCGGGTTGTGCATATGTGCCATTAGATACCAATTATCCTGCACAACGTATTGCATATATCGAGCAAGATAGTCAGTGTAAAGTAACTATAGATCAGGAATTGATCGCTTCGTTTAAAGCAGCAACACCTATTTCTAAGAAGTTACCTAAAGTAAACTTTAGCCCAGAAAACCTAGCATATATCATATACACCTCTGGATCTACAGGGAAGCCTAAAGGAGTGATGATTACACATCATAATGCCTGTTCAATGCTTCAATGGTCGGCAAGAGAGTTTAGTGATACAGCATATGGAATCATGTATGCCGTTACGTCTCATTGCTTTGATTTATCTGTATATGAGTTTTTCTATCCATTAAGTATAGGAAAGCCAATTCGTTTATTAGCAAATGGATTATCTATAAGTGATTATACAACCATAGATAGTAACATATTAATCAATACAGTTCCGTCAGTAATACAAACACTTATAGATAAGGATACCGATTTTTCAAATGTAGTTGGAATCAACTTGGCTGGAGAACCTTTTCCAACCAGTGTAGCTTCTTATTTTAAAGATGCTGGGATTGCATTACGTAATCTATATGGCCCTTCAGAAGATACTACCTATAGTAGTTACTATCGTGTAGAAAAAGAATATGACCGTTCGGTTCCAATAGGTAAAGGGATAGACAATACACAGTTTTATATTCTTTCGGATGATTTAGCATTACAACCAGTAGGCGTTATCGGAGAGATTTGTATTTCAGGAGATGGATTGTCACGAGGATATCTGAACCAACCAGAATTAACAAAAGAGAAGTTTGTAGAAAACCGCTTTCGCGAAAGCGGACTCCTATATAAGACCGGCGATTTAGGAAAATGGTTGCCTAATGGAGAGATAGAATATGTAGGTAGAAAAGATAGCCAAGTAAAGATACGTGGCCACCGTATAGAGTTAGGAGAGATCGAGCATGTACTACAATCTCAAGAAGAGATTGATCAATGTGTTGTGGTTGTTTCAAAAGTTCAGGACGAATTAGTTATCGTAAGCTACCTGGTGAGTGAGCATCCTGTAGATAAGCAACAATTGCGCCTGTCATTAGGAGAGCAATTACCTGAATATATGTTGCCAAGTTATTATGTGTTTCTAGAAGAAATGCCTTTAACACCTAATGGCAAAATAGATAAGAAAGCATTACCATCAGTGAGCTCTAATGACCTTATTCAAAGAGAATATGTAGCTCCCACTAATGAAATAGAAGAAAACCTTGCTACATTATGGCAAGAAGTATTAGGCGTAGAGAAAATAGGAACGACCGATAACTTTTTTGAATTAGGAGGAAATAGCTTGAAAGCTACAGTACTAATTAATACCATTAATAAAGCGTATAATACACGTTTTTCAATTCAAGACTTATATGAAACCCAAGAAATTATGGGGGTTTCCAAAAAATTAGAATTTATTGTTTTTCAAAATCAATTAGAGCAAGAAACTGCCGATAATTTTGATGAAATAACAATATAAAGAGACTCTTTTTTTCATAGAGATTCATTGTTTTTTAGGCATGGCTATGTACATATGTAGCCATGCTTTTTCAGCGCTATTTTAACGTGTCATCATAACAGTAAGTATGGTTAATGATGATGTCGTATTCACCTATACCATCCCTGTATTTCAAATTAACTTGAAAAAATAATATTGTGATAGAGAATTTAATACATACGTTACAATCATTAAAAGTTGGACTTAAAGTCGTAAACGGAAGCCTTAAAATTAATGCTCCTAAAGGAACCTTAACTCCAGAGATTATTGATGAGATAAAGAAACACAAGAACGGATTAATCGCATTACTTTCTACTTCAGATTCTATTCCTGTATCAGCAGAGAAGGAGTGTTATGTTTTAACGTCATCACAGCGCAGGTTGTGGACGTTGAGTCAGTTTGATAAGGGAAGTGTTGCGTATACTATTTTTAATGCTTTTGAATTTAAAGGAGCATTGGACATTGATTCTTTATCACGAGCTTATATACAATTAGTTGA
>NZ_FZNY01000010.1 GCF_900188275.1 Dokdonia pacifica | reverse complement strand
GTCTGGAAGAAGGGATCATTAACATTGATATACATCATATTATCAATCTCTCCTCCGACAGGTGCATTGTTGGCATCATCCATTGTTAGGTAATACACCACTGTAAGAGAGGTATCTCCCCCTGTGATCTCTGCATCTACATCTGATAAAATGAAGAAATCAAAAATACCATCATTATCGACATCACAAACTTCTAAATCTGCTGGAACAACAGGAACTGGAAGTAAAAATACTTCGATACGCAATGGTTCTGTTGAGAAACATCCTGTGATATTATCTGTTACTCTTGCAAATACAATTTGAATATTCGTTGTATTTGTAAACATTGTTGGATCAGGAATCGAAGCATCATTTACATTAGCGCCTGCTAAGGTAAGATGATAACTTACGGTAACTGTTGGATCAAAACCACCCGTAATCTCTGCATTCTTTACTGTTAAATCCATGGTAGTTAATCCATCAGGAGTACCATCTTCATCACAAATAATTAAATCCGTTGGAAGAACAGTTGTTGGATTTTCATTCACAAACAAGTCAAAGAATAAATTAACTTCATCAAAAGTGCTACAACCAGTAATGGTATTAACAGCACTGTAGTATATCGTTTGTGGTTCACTAGTATTAGGATAGATCGTAGGATTTGGAATCGCTATTGGAGGAACCGCTGTATAATCAGCTAGTGAAGCATAATAACTTACAGCATAATCAGGATTGCCTCCTGTGATCTCAGTATCTTTTGATGTTAAATCAAAAATCCCAAAAACACCATCATCACTACATTCAACAAAATCTGTAACATCTGTATTTAATACTGGATTTGGTAAGACTGTTAATTGTACATGAATTCCTAAACCAATACAATCATTGGCCGTATCACCATCTACACGCACATAAATGCCTTGAACGCCATTTACATCTGTTAGTGTAATATCATTGGTGTAATTATCAATATTTGGAATAGCATTTACTTCACTTTGCGCTTCCTGTAGCGTTTCGTAATAGGTAACCGTTAATAATTGTCCTGCAGGAAATAAAGCTAATACTTGTGGTGTAGCATCACTAAAATCAAACACAGAAACCAAATCTCCATCAGTATCACAAGCTGTATACTCTAATAAGAAGTTAGCTGGGATTTGAGAGGTGTCTACTTCTAATAATAACTGAGCAGGGCGTGTACATCCATTTACGGTAGATACAATTACATCTATAGTCTCATTATTAACAACACTATTTGTGTATGCAATAGGATCTGCAATAGGAATACCTAATGAATCAAAAAATTGAAAAGTCTCATTAGCTGCATCTGCAGAAATTAATGAACCCGCTTGTAATAAGTTAAAAACTGAAAATCCATCTGTATCATCATCACATTGTGTTAATAGTGGTGCTGGATTTATGATAACTGGTAATGCTCCAACGACTAAATCAAAAGAAATGACAGTAAAGCAATCTGTAAAATTGTCATTTTCAAGTCTAACGAAAATTGGCTGACCTCCAGCTACTGTATTTGTGAATAATAAAGGAAGCGGACTCTGATCCAATAGGGCATCATTTGCATCTATATGATATGTGAGTGTAAACTGTGTTGGATCTTGAAGACCTAAAATAGTAGCATTTAATGTTGATAAATCAAACTCTACAAATCCATTGATATCACTTCCATCATTAGTGTTGTCACAGACAACAAATGGACCTGGATCAACAGGAGTAGGACGTTCATTCACCACTAGCATAAATGATGCTGTATCAAAACATGCATCATCAAATACGCTTTCTACTCTTATAAAAATGGTTGCATCATCCGAATTATATGCTCCAGGTGTTGGAATAGGATTCATATCCATTTCTGCATCATTAAGTATGGTATGAAAAGTAACCTCTACCTCTAAAGGATCTTGTGTACCTATAATAAAAGGGATTAAAGCATCGAGATCAAAAACTTCAAAGCCGTCATTAGACGGATCATCACAAGCAATTTGATTAATCGGAGCTGTTGCAACTGCCGAAGCAAACTCGATAATAACCGAATCCATTCCTATACAACCAGTTCCAGCATCTACAAGAACCTGATATTCTCCTGTTACCGTAACATCTAATGTTGCTCCAACTTCACCTGGAATATCTTCAAAAACTCCAGTAGCGACATTAAAAACTTGCCATTGAAAAGTAGTACCTATAGCCACATTAGCAGAAGCATCTAAAGTAACAGTATCCCCAGAACAAGCATTCGTATCTCCAGCAATAGTTAAATCATCTCCTAAATCTACTCCAATATTAAAACTTCCTGCTTCAAGAAAAACAGCAATATCAAAAGCTGAATCTCCTTGATCTGCCACTACAAGTTTTATAGAATATACAGTACCCGGAGTTACTGGAGATTGTGCAGCTAGTATTACTGTCTGCCCATTAAAGTTTGTTAAAGCATTGTTTGGATTTACGTCATTAGGTCCTCCAACTAATAAATTATAATTCCCGAAGAATTCTGGGTTTACATCTGGACAAGGATTTGGATCATTAGGTAAATCCCTAATAGTCATTGGTGTAATAGGTTGACCTGTAGTAGGTACAATAGCAAGATTACTAGTAACTCCCGTAGTTAAATCTGTAAGTATAAATGCAAAAGCATCTTCAAATTGACATTCAAAATTATTATCATATTCCTCAGACATGAATATAAAATTGAAATCTATAAAGTCAATATTAGGTGTAAAATTAAATTCAATAAATGAAGCATTATTAGTACCATTTGCCGGTAAGCCTAATATACCTTCCAAATCTGTATCACCAAGCCATACCCCAGTTGTTCCAGCACTTTGAGTATTAAGATTAGGTCCTGGTGCATCATTTATACTTCCTGAAGATAATATAACTCCTGAAGCAAACGGAAAATTAGTACCATTAGCATCAAAAGAACCTATCCCATTGGGTTGTCCTACATTATCATCAATTCCTGTTCGTTTTTGCACATTATCAATCATTGCGCAGGAATTGTTCCCTCCAATAAGTACGTCGGTAATAAGTGTCTCTACATCTGCTACTGTGACAAAACTATCATCTACAGTAATCTGACCATATAGAGTATTAGTAAAAGTAAAAGTTATAATGGCTATAAAAAAAAGTAGTTTTGATCTCATAGGATTTTTTTCAAAGAAAGAATAACGGTAAAAATACCATTTTTATTATTAGAATAAGAATAATACGGATTCATCTAATAATATAACAACTCAACTTGTTAAAATCCCACTATTATATAAAAAAAATACTATGAAGCTGTCTTTAAAGACAATGCAAAAAAAAACCTCACCTAAAAAGGTGAGGAATTAAAGTGAGCCCTGAAGGATTCGAACCTTCGACCGCCTCCTTAGAAGGGAGGTGCTCTATCCAGCTGAGCTAAGAGCCCTAAACTTTAAATTTTGTCGGGGTGGCAGGATTCGAACCTGCGACCTCCGCGTCCCAAACGCGGCGCGATAACCGGGCTACGCTACACCCCGAATAGTTATCTAAAATATAAAAAAAGCGGAGAGACAGGGACTCGAACCCTGGCGACAGTTACCCGTCGACAGATTAGCAATCTGCTCCATTACCACTCTGGCACCTCTCCTTTTATTCTATTTCAAAAGAACTTGCTTTTGCAAAGCGGATGCAAATGTACATTATCATCTCATATAAAACAAAATTTTAAGCGAGTTAAATGTTCTTTTTTTTAATAAAATTTAAAACAATTTGTATTTACCTCTATATACATCATTTATGATCCTCAAGTAGGGTCAAAAAAGAATCTAAAATTTTATATTTATAGCACCGCAAACTTGTATTTAAAATTACGAATAAACTTTTTAATCTAGCTACTACATCTGAATTTGATATTGATCAAATGAGCAAACAAAACTTATGGGATATGACATTTATTTTACAGACCGTATTAGAACAGTATTAACATCCTTAAAAGTACCCTATACAGAGAAAAAGATGATGGGTGGATTATTATTCATGGTAAATAATTCCATGTGCGTAAATGCCGATCAAGATAAAGATACAGGAGAAGATCGTTTAATGGTTAGAGTAGGCAAAGAAAACTATGACGCTTTACTATTAGAAAAAGGAGCTCGTAAAATGGATTTTACAGGTAGAGCCATGAATGGTTTTCTTTTTATATATCCTGAAGGAACTGAATCTAACGAACAACTCCATTTTTGGATTCAAAAGGCATTAGCTTATAACAAAACACTTTAATAAACTATTGTACTACATTATACCCATTCTAAAATTTCGGAAGCATTTGATAATTCCTTAAAATTTTCATGTGCTACCACCTCTTCAACTTGTTCATGAAGCCAAGTGGTATGAAAAGGGATATGAAATGCAGATCCTCCTATTTCTAAGACAGGTAATATATCTGATTTAAGAGAATTCCCGATCATTAAAAATTCCTGAGGACTTATGTCTAAATGATTGACCAACTTCGTATAATTTTTTGGTTGTTTATCTGACATCACTTCTATGTGATGGAAATATTTTGCGAGTCCAGATTTTTCTAATTTTCGTTCTTGATCTAATAAATCTCCCTTTGTTGCGACCACAAGTTTATGCTTTCGCGAAAGCGTACCAAGCACCTCCTCTATCCCATCAATAAGAACCACTGGAGCTTCTAACATTGATTTCCCCAAAGCGATTAATTCAGAAATTTGCGAAATAGACACTTTATTATTTGTAATCTCTATGGCTGCTTCTATTAATGATAGCGTAAAAGGTTTTATGCCATAACCATACATAGGAAGGTTATGCATTTCCATATTAAACAAAAGTTTTTGACATTCTTCATAAGAAACATAGTCTTTAAATAATGCACAAAATTGATCTTCGGCATCTCTAAAGAACGTTTCGTTTACCCATAGTGTATCATCGGCATCAAAGGCAATTGCTTGTATAGTAGCATTCATAGGTGTCTTCTTATAAATTTCTAATAAAGGTAGGAAACTAGTATCTCATCTTATGATTTTATATGTAATGAAATATAAAAAAACGACTCGAGATTAAAACCTTGAGTCGTTTTATATTCTATCTAAGTGATGACTTAGCGTATCAATTTTTTATACTTAATTCTCTTTGGCATTAAATCACCTCCAAGGCGCTTTTTCTTATTTTCTTCATAATCAGAAAAACTACCTTCAAAGAAGTACACTTGACTATCGCCTTCAAAAGCTAATATGTGTGTACATATACGATCTAAGAACCAACGGTCGTGACTAATCACTACAGCACAACCTGCAAAATTTTCAAGACCTTCTTCCAAAGCTCGTAATGTATTTACATCAAGATCATTAGTAGGCTCATCTAATAGCAAGACATTTCCTTCTTCTTTTAAGGTCATTGCAAGGTGTAAACGGTTACGTTCTCCTCCAGATAAGGTGGATACTTTTTTATTTTGTTCGCTTCCGCTAAAATTAAAACGACTTAAATACGCTCTTGAATTCACTTCTCTCCCACCCATCAGTATTAAATCTTGCTCATCTGAAAAGTTTTGCCAGATGGTTTTTTCAGGATCGATGTTTGCATGACTTTGATCGACATAAGCAATCTTAGCAGTATCTCCTACAGTAAATGTACCTTTATCTGCAGTCTCTTCTCCCATAATCATTTTGAAAATAGTTGTTTTACCTGCACCGTTAGGCCCAATAATCCCAACAATTCCCGCTTGAGGAAGATTAAAGTTTAAATCTTCATATAAGAGTTTGTCTCCAAATGCTTTACTTACACCTGTAGCTTCTATTACATTGGTTCCTAAACGAGGTCCGTTAGGAATATATATTTCGAGTTTTGCATCTACTTGCTTTTGATCTTGACTCATCAATTTATCATAGTTCTTCAAACGTGCTTTCTGCTTTGTTTGGCGTCCTTTTGCACCTTGACGTACCCAATCAAGCTCTCGCTCTAAAGTTTTTTGACGTTTAGAAGCTGTTTTGCTTTCTTGCGCCATACGCTTTGATTTTTGATCTAACCAAGAAGAATAGTTTCCTTTCCAAGGAATCCCTTCTCCCCTATCTAATTCAAGAATCCATCCAGCTACATTATCTAAGAAATAACGGTCGTGTGTTACTGCGATAACCGTTCCTTTGTATTGTGCTAAATGATGTTCTAACCAATGCACAGACTCTGCATCCAAATGGTTCGTAGGCTCATCTAGTAATAGTACATCTGGTTCTTGTAATAAAAGTCTACACAAAGCAACACGGCGTTTTTCTCCTCCAGAGAGTACACCTACTTTCTGATCGCCGGGAGGTGTACGTAAGGCATCCATTGCAATTTCAAGCTTTGTATCTAGTTCCCAAGCTCCTCGAGCATCTATCTCATCTTGAAGTACAGCTTGACGTGCCATTAGTTTTTCCATCTTATCGGCATCACTATAGACCTCTTCTAAACCAAATTGATCATTAATACTATTATATTCATCTAGTATAGCTACAGTTTCGGCAGCACCTTCTTTAACAACTTCTAATACCGTTTTTTCTGGATCAAGTTGTGGCTCTTGTTCCAGATACCCCGTAGTAAATTCCTTATCAGAAGTTACTTCTCCTTGAAAATTGGTATCTAAACCTGCAATAATTTTCATTAAAGTAGATTTACCAGAACCATTAAGACCTAAGATTCCAATTTTAGCTCCATAAAAAAAGCTCAAATATATTTTTTTAAGAACAGGTGTTTGTGCGCCAGGATATGTCTTAGACACTCCGGACATAGAGAATATTATCTTTTTATCGTCACTCATAGTTATATACGTTTTCGCGAAAGCGAAATTATTAGTTTAGTTGGTTATTATTTTAAATATACGTTTTGCTAAATTACAAAATCCTATCAGGTTTTTACTCTAGAACTTCACGCATTGCTTTTGCCTTTAATAAGCACTCTGCATATTCTTTATCTGGATCAGATTTTGCTGTAATCGCGCTTCCAACCGAGTAGGAAATATACTGATCTACAGCGTTATACAATATACTACGTATAATGACATTAAAATCAAAATCTCCCTCAGGAGTAAAGTATCCTACTGTACCGCTATACAAACCTCGCCTGGTTTCTTCTAGATCTTCTATAATTTCCATAGCTCTTATTTTAGGAGCGCCTGTCATACTTCCCATAGGAAATGTAGTTCTTATGCAGTCTACTGGCGACACCCCTACAGAAATCTGTGCGCTTATGGTAGAAATCATTTGATGTACTTGTTTAAAAGGATATACTTTACACAATTCTTCTACAGTTACACTTCCTTTTTGAGCTATACGAGACAAATCGTTACGAACTAAATCTACAATCATGATATTTTCAGAACGCTCTTTAGGGTCTTCTGATAACGCTTTCGCGAAAGCAGCATCTTCATGAATATCATTACCTCGTCGTGCCGTTCCTTTTATAGGAGAACTTAACACTTTATTACCTTCCTTTTTTAAATACCTTTCTGGTGTGGCAGACAATAGAAAATGGTCTTCCATCTTTAGAAAGGTAGCAAATGGAGGAGCGCTTATGTCATTGAGGTGTTGAAATGTCTCTATTGGATTTATAGTACCATGTGCATAGAATTCTTGACAGAAATTAGCTTCATAAATATCTCCTTTCTGGATATGAGAAAGCATCTTACGCACCTTATTCTTATAGGCTTCCTTGTGTATTTTAAGCTTGATATGAAGTGACGTATCATCAATAGCGTGAGTATCTTGCACTGATGGGGTTGTGATATTATTCCAGTCATATTCCATCTCATCATCCACCATAGGTAAATAGTGCAATTCGATCTCATTGCCTTTAAGCAAGAAGATGCGTTTAGGCTGAAAGAAATATAGGTCTGGAAACTTTACAAAATCGTCATTTGCGCTTTGGAGACGCTCTGTATCATTCTTTAAATCATACGATAGATATCCAAAAATCCAATCTTTTGTGGTTTGTTGGTATTCTTCCAACCTATCAAAAGCGCCTTCATATGAAGTTTTGATGCTGGTAAAAGCATCTACAGCAAGTATCGCATCATGCGTTTTGTAGTTTTGATCAAGATAATTATTACTATCTAACCAAACCACATCTTCAAATTGTGCAGCCCATTGTAAGAGTTGATTTTTAATCTTTTTGGGATTAGCTATAGTATAGGTATGCTTTGTGCGATTCACGCTGTAAAAATAAGAAATGAGTTTTGAGTTTTATATAGTATTTTTAACAATTCTAATTACCCAATAAAAACAAGTAATGACACAACCCAATAATCCGTTACATGGTGTAAAGCTTATAGACATATTAGAATTTCTTGTAGCTAAATATGGTTTTAAGGAGCTTAGTTATCAAGTGAATATCAATTGTTTTAAAAAAGATCCGTCTATTAAATCAAGTTTAAAGTTTTTACGTAAAACTCCATGGGCACGAGAAAAAGTGGAGCAGCTTTATTTACAATCTATAGATTATAAATAACCTACTCTTTCCATCCCCAAGGGGCTTCTGGATTTTTTACGGGTTTTGATAAGTCAAAAGAAATAGTAAAAATACGCTCAGTCCCTAATCTTCTAAGATTATATGTAAATGTAGTTTTATCTAAAGTTACCCACCAAACATTACCAGATGCAGCAGGAATCATCGCTTGTGTTTCTGCATCGGCTGGAAATACTTGTAATCCTGCTTGCCCAACATTGGTAGTCATTCCACCATACATGGTGATTTCATCTTCACTTCCATCTTCGTGACGATGATCATGTTTTAAGAGAATACGATTATTCTTTTTAGTAAACACCCATGTCCGAGAACGATCATTCCCTACAAAAAATGGGATTTTAATTTCTGAGTCATTACAGGAACGCACATGCATCACTAGTTTTTTTCCTGCAAATTGAGGGTCGTTTTCTGGTAAGAGCAATGTACCTTCATAGGAAGTATTACACAAGGATTGTAAAGAAGACCAAAACTGATCTACTTCATTTTTATCTTGTCCAATAGATATACTCGTTATACATACAATGCAAAAGAAAGTAATAAGATATCGCATCTTACTTTACTCTTTCTTAACACGAACAGCATTCATTCCTCTTGCACCTTTTTCAAGTTCAAAAGAAACTTGATCATTTTCTGCAATGGTATCTATAAGACCACTTACATGACAAAAGTATTTTTCTTGTGTTTTTGAATCTATGATAAATCCAAATCCTTTAGAAGTATCGAAGAAAGATACTTTTCCTTTGTGGATTGGGTCAAATTTATCTTCGTCTGTTTCTTCCTTTTTAGGAATTCCTAAAACGATATCTTCTACATCTACTTCTATTTTATCATTCGGATCTGGAGGAGTATCTGTAAGATTTCCAAAATGATCAACATACGCAAACTGGATTCCTCCACCTTTTTCTTTAGCTTCAGCTTTACGAGCTAATTTCTTCTTTTGTTTTTCTTCTCGTTTCTTTAAACGTTTTTTTTCTTTTTCGAGTTTATTAAAGGTTTGTTGCGATTTTGCCATTCTTTATATTAAATAAGATTAGAAGTTAATGTATGTTGTTATAAATGAAATGTCAGAAAGAAGTACAATTATAAAATTGGTTATCTACTATTTTTAGTAGCACTAGTCAAGGACACCTGTTTACGACAAAGATACAGTTTACATGTATTATTACCCATATAATATACAATTTCTAAGCACACATTTCTATTATTTCAATAAAAAATCATCATTATTATTCAAAATAAGTCAAAGAACCTTGTTTTTTTTATGATTTGATTTTTTAGATACTCAAAGAATTCTTGTAATTTCAATCCCTTCAAGAAACACACTAAAACTAAAATATTCACCAACATGAAAACAAAATTACTTCTCCTATTTTTATGCATAAGTGCTATTACATATGCTCAAAAAACAGATCCTATCATAGAAGGAATGATCAAAGAAGCTAATGAAAATTCTCAATTAGAAAACTTAGCGCATGAACTTACAGATTTAATAGGACCTCGTCTTGTAGGAACACCACAAATGCAACATGCAAATGAATGGGCCGTTGCAAAATATAGTGAATGGGGTATTCCTGCACGCAATGAAAAATGGGGTGAATGGCGAGGATGGGAACGCGGAATTACACATATAGATATGGTATATCCTCGTGTTCAAAGTCTTAGAGGAACACAATTAGCTTGGAATCCTAGCACTTCCAAAGAAGGGGTTACCGCAGAACTTGTTGTTCTTCCTTCTAATGTAAAAGATGAAGCAGGTTTCAAAAATTGGCTTCCAACTGTAAAAGGCAAGATTGTTCTTATTTCAATGCTACAACCTACGGGACGTCCTGATTATAACTGGGAAGAGTTTGCAACCGAAGAATCTTTTGCAAAAATGAAAGAAGACCGTGATACTCAAACAAAAGCTTGGCGTGATAATATGAAAGCGATGGGACATAACTCTCGTACCCTTCCTGCGGCTCTTGAAGAAGCAGGCGCGGTTGGAATCGTAACTTCAAATTGGTCAAGAGGTTTTGGAGTTAATAAAATCTTTAGTGCTCGTACTGAAAAAATACCAACTGTCGATCTTGAATTAGAAGACTACGGAATGTTATATAGACTTGTAAATTCAGGTAATAAACCACAAATTAATATTGTCGCGCAGTCTAAAGACTTAGGTAAAATGCCAACATTCAATACCATAGCTGAGATTAAAGGATCTGAAAAGCCTGATGAATATGTCATTCTTTCTGCGCATTTTGATTCTTGGGATGGTGGTACAGGTGCAACCGACAATGGTACCGGTACACTTGTAATGATGGAAGCTATGCGTATCTTAAAGAAGTATTACCCAAATCCAAAGCGAACTATACTTGTAGGACATTGGGGAAGTGAAGAACAAGGACTTAATGGTTCTAGAGCTTTTGTAGAAGATCATCCAGAGATCGTTGCAGGTGTCCAAGCTTCTTTTAATCAGGATAATGGAACAGGTCGTGTCGTTCGTTTATCTGGAGGTGGTTTTTTACATTCTTATGATTATTTATCCAGATGGTTAAATGCGGTTCCTAAAGATATTACCCAACATATTGAAACTACGTTTCCAGGAGCTCCTGCAAGAGGGGGTTCTGATTATGCATCGTTTCAAGCTGCCGGTGCTCCTGCATTTAGTTTAAGTTCATTAAACTGGTCATATTGGAATTATACATGGCATACCAATAGAGATACGTACGACAAAATTATCTTTGATGATGTGCGTAATAATGCGATTCTTACAGCAATACTCACCTATATGGCTAGTGAAGATCCTGAAAAAACATCACGCGTAAAAAGTGTTCTTCCTGTAGATTCAAGAACAGGAGAGCCTCGTGTATGGCCATCGCCTAGAAGTCCAAACCGTAAAGGTGGACTGGATTAAAGCTATATACGCTTTCGCGAAAACGTACTCAACAATTAAAAAGGTGTATTTCTTATGAAGTACACCTTTTTTAATACTTATGTATATTTCTTTCCTTTTTTAGCACTGTTTATAAAATAAACGCCTGCAAGAAGAATAATTGCAGCTATCGTAG
The DNA here is from genome assembly GCF_900188275.1 of Dokdonia pacifica. Taxonomy (GTDB): domain Bacteria; phylum Bacteroidota; class Bacteroidia; order Flavobacteriales; family Flavobacteriaceae; genus Dokdonia; species Dokdonia pacifica. The sequence goes on along the minus strand of NZ_FZNY01000010.1, from coordinate 125,618 downwards.
TTTGTAATGTAATCACCTCATCCAAAAAATACCATCCCAATAGTAATGCAACAATAGGATTTACATATGCCGATGTAGAAACTTTTTCTGTAGAAACTACTTTAAGTAAATAATTAAAAGATGTAAAAGCAGCAATACTTCCAAAGAGAATCAATGCGATTAATGAACCTTGAGTCTTGGTACTCCAGTCCATAGGATTACTCCAGAATTCACCCATAAAGAGGCTAGCAAAAGCTAACGTAATTCCCGCAGTAAGCATTTGATATCCTGTTGTAATAAAAAAGTTTTTGGGCATTGCAGCTTGAGCTACAAACACACTTCCTATACTCCAACTTATAATACAGGTAAAAATCATAATGATCCCTAAAACGCTTCTTTCTTGTAATACCAATCCTTTCTGACTTACTAGTAAATACATCCCAATAATTCCTAATGTAATACCTATAATTGATTTTGATTTGATTTTATTGCGGTGCCATAATCGCATTAACAATAAAATTACAATAGGCTGAATAGAAGCGAGTAAAGCTCCAAAACTACTATCTACATATTTAAGCGCCCATACAAAAACTCCGTTTCCATACCCAAGAAAAAGAAACCCAGCTAATAAGCAGTTTAAAAATTCTTTTTTGGAGATTTTAAGAGATAGCCCCATACTGCGAGCTATTGTAAAAATAATAAGTCCAGCGCTTGAAAAACGCATAGATGCTAGCATGAAAGGCGGAAGTTCTGTAACAGCTATTTTATTCCACAAATAGGTTGATCCCCAAAAGACATATATAGAAAAAAAGGCAATAACAATTAGATACGTTTGCTTCTTCATAACAGCTGTCGAAGTTACAGAGATTCTTTTAGAATCCAACTCCTTATACCTCGCAAAAAATATCTAAAATATGTGTTTAGAATTATATTTTAGTGCATTTGTTAAGGCCATACTGGTTTAGGCTTACAACCATTATAATTATTAGACACTTCATAAAAAGTTTCTTTAATTTTAGAGCCATTTATATCTATAACTGCAAATCCGTTTAATACTCTAAGATGTTGTGAAAGTGTTGGTTTTGGAGGATTCATAGGAGTTTCTCCAAAATAAGCGATTCCAGGGTTGTTTTTACCTGTGTCTTTATTAAAGAGTCCAGATCCTTTGCCATAAGGTATAGAAGCATGACCGCAACAACGTAACTTTGCAGGGTTTCCGCTTAGTGTTTTCATTCCATTTAATAACTCAAGGTTTTCATATACAATTCCATTATGTATATGTCCCCAGTACCAAGCATCTGGTATTGCTCCGTTTAATGTTACATCTACAACTTGATGCCATAACGACCCTTCATTTTTATCTGAATCTACAAAGCTAGAACCATCATACTCTATCGGGTTATGGTGTGTTAGTAGTAATAATTGTTTTCCTTCAATAGCTGCTTTCTCTCTGAGGAATTTAACTTGTTCTTGTCCTCCGTCTTTATTGAAAATGGCACCATCCATATATAAATGGCTTTTATCATAATATGCAGAATCCAATCCTACAATGATCCAATCACCCACTTCTACAGAGAAATAGGTACTGCCATTTTGAGATTCAAATTTAGAATTGCTAATAGTTTCATCAAATAAGCCATTTGCCCCGTCATACATCTCATGATTGCTATTCATGGTGAAAAGTTTCCCTTTAAAACTAGGAGGTAACATATTCAAGAGATTTTTTCGTTCTTCATTTTTAGTTCCTGCGTAATACACATCTCCTAAATGAATAATATAATCAGGAATATGCTCAAGATTCATAATGCCATCTATCACTAATTGAGCTGGACATTTTTCAACATTGCCATCTTTATATGCTCCTGTTCCCCAATCGCCTATAATGGCAATTCTCGCCCCATTTGGAGAACTACTATTAAATTGATCACCTACTTTAGGTTGTGCTATAAAGGAATGTTTTTCTTTAGGAAAGATTTTATAGAAAGCATAATATACTAGAACGATTGCCCACATTGGATCTAGCTGGCAGTATTTTGCAAAAGCAAATAAAGTACCGTTATTATACACCCATCCATCCCAAATGGGGTGTGACTCTGCGATATCTTTCTCTACCTTACTTACCGGTAGTCCAAGCTCTTGTAAAAGTTTGGTAAGTTCTTTAGGAATTCGGTGGTTTAATATGTGTAATGATAATATGTTTTCCATATCATCAGGATTGACAGAAGCATCATGATAACTTTCATTTGTAAAAATAGCTTCACATTTCTGTAAATAACTCCAAAAGTCGTCTAATGGTGATATATCAATTTGCTCTTTTTGAGCAGAAAGTTTTTTTAATTTTAGAAGAATGTCATCAAAAAGATCATCATGCTGATTGTTTAACTGTGATGTGTCCATAAGGGTTGAGTTTTAGTCTCTAAATATCAACTTAAAATATGAGATACAGCTAAGTGAAACTACGTGATTTACAGATTATATCTTAAATGATATAGGCGTATCACCCTTTGTTTTCTTTTTATGAATGAGTTTTCCTGAGTTTGCATCTTTAATTACGACATCCATTTTGATTCCATTACGTTTAATTTCAATATCGAAATCTTTTCCGAAAAGACGAACATGACGCAATGCCATTTCATTCCAATCTTTTGGTAATCTTGGTTGAATGGTAAAACTATCAAATCCTGTAGGAGTGATTCCAAAGAGTCCTTCAGTAAAAACTCGGCAATACAAGCCGCTTTCTGCAGAGAGGTGTGCCATATTCCCTTCTGGGAATGCTTCTACGACATAAGGTACGCGTTCTCCTAATAAACGTGTTTTAGAAAATTGTGCTAATCGTTCTATAGATTGTTCTGTAGCGCCAGCTCTTAATGCCCCTCGTAATGCATATAGTGTTCCTCTATCCCAAAAAATTTCTGAAACTTTTTTGTCGGGATTATTCTTCTCAACATGCACTCCATTATCAGTCCATAAACGATCAAATAATGCTTCTGTAGTTGCTGCCGCTCGATCATTAATATCTACTACTAATGGCAAACATATCCAATGTCTAAGTGTGGTATGTTCTTTATAATATTTATAGGTATCTAACCCTTCTATAGTTGCTCCAAAATAATGTTCGATAGCGGTTTTAAGTTGAGAAGCATCTTTGGTATACTTTGCTATTAGCTTAGAAGGTTTATCAAGTTCTTTGGCAAGATATATTGCATTTGTTAATGCTCCATAGTAAAGCGATGATGTAGAAAGGTTTGCATTTCCTGTTTCTATACGTCCTTCCATTTCATCTGATTGTGATTTAACGACGCCAGCTTCATTCAAATTACGGTCATTGTATGCTAAACACCACATGATTAAATCCCATAGCTCTTCGGCTTCGGCTTGATCTCCTCTTGCTAATGCATATTGTGTTGCTCCATATGCAATCATGGCAGCATCTCCTCTATCTAACAAGGAAGGTGGTTTACGTTCTTCAACTTCAAAAGCATACTGTATGGCTTCATAATCAGGTGATTTGACACGATCAAATGCGCGATAGCAATTCATAGCACTTTGGTTTCCTATATCGTAGCCTAGATATGGAAAAAAGGCGCTTACATACTCTGCTTGATCATTTGCCCAGATTCCAACATAATAACGTCCGCCTCCTGGTGAGTGTATGAGTCCTAATTTTGAATCAAAAATACTTTCGGAAGCTCGAATTTTAGAAAACTCAAATAGCTGATTAAATACAGGATTGGGTGTTTCTAAAATTAAATTTTGCTGCATTGCTTCTAGGAAACGTGTTCGTTTTTCAAGGCTATGATCATCTACTACAGTTGGTTCTTCATTGAGTTGTGCTGTAAAATGAAGTTGATAAGTAGCGGTAGCTCCAGCTTCCAAAAGAATTTGATCTTTTCCTTTGCTCTGCACACTATAGGTAAACGTCCCTCCTATTCCTTGTTTGGAGGCGTTTCTTGACACTCCTTCATATACAATAGTAACTGGTGAATTTGATGTGTTGGTAAGATGTAATTCTTCTATAAACAAACGTTGGTCTGCAGACGGATATAGCTTTCGCGAAAGCGTAATACCACTTTTACTTTCCGTATGTTCAAATGTGATCATTCCATTGATGAATACTTCTTTTAAAGTGCCTGGTGTAAACTGTTTTTCGTTGATATAAAATGTTGGTAATACATCATCTGTATAGGTTTCTTTGAGATACGCTCTAAACACATACCAATCTGGATCTGATTCTTTAATATGTGGATGCAATTGCGGGTAAAACAACTGGCGCTCTATTTGTAATTCCCCATCTTTATTTACATCATAAGAGACAATTCCAGCTACTTTAGTTCCAGCCATTTCGATATTATCGTTATGAGGTAAATTACTACTCGCTATCGCCCACTGGATAGCATTAGATTCAGCAATTTGCCAACGGGTATTTTCTTGTGCCACAGTGATAGTTACACATAAGAAAAATATAGAATAGAGGAATGTTTTCATGTAATTTTAGGGTCTAATTATATGTGATAGGTGATAGATCACAAAAGATTTGATGCCTTGAAAATAAGCATATGTATTATGAAGGCAAAATTTATGCTGTAAGTTTCGCAAGCATCCCTTTAAAAATAAAGCCATGAAAAGGCAATACAGCAAACCAATACAAACGTCCTGAGAGCCCTAATGGTCTAAATGTAGCGGTTTGTAGTAATTGATTATTTTCAATTTTAAATTCTAACCAAGCCTCTCCTGGTAATTTCATCTCGGCAAATAAAAGCAATCGCCCTTCTTCTTTATTTGCATATAGGACACGCCAAAAATCGACGGAGTCTCCAGCAATAAGTTTTGTTTCATTGGTTCTTCCTCTGCGAAGTCCAACACCTCCAAAAAGTTTATCAATATACCCTCTTATTTTCCATAACCAAGTAGCATAATACCATCCTGTTTTGCCTCCTATCCTCCAAATTCTATCTATCGTATTCAGTTTATTTGCAAACGGTTTTGAACGTTTATCTATAAAACAACCAAAACTAGGCACTTTAATGAAATCTGATATTTTCATATCCATATCACCACTAATAAGGGCATCTTTCCAACTGGAAGCAATTTGATTACTTTGAATTTTCACAAATGCTTTATCCAGTGTTTCTCTATATGACAGCGGTTGTATATTTAGAATGTCAGCTAATTTATTATCTCTACATACCACTTCTACTTTCATGCTATTTACTAAAGCTGTTGCCAATTTATATGAAGTAGATGTTACAAAATACAACCAGTAGGAAGATAATCTAGGAGTCATTACTGGAATAATAAAAATACTTCGCTTCAAATTACGTTTTTCTCCAAACCCTAATAACATATTTTTATAAGATAGGATATCTGATCCCCCAATATCAAAATTTTGATTATAGGTTTCTTTATGAAACAATGTTTTAGATAAAAAGGCAAGTACATCGGTAATTCCTACAGGTTGACATTTTGTATTCAACCATTTAGGCGCGACCATAATAGGTAGTTTTTCTACAATATCACGTATAATCTCAAATGATGCACTTCCTGAGCCTATAATAATACCTGCTCGTAGTGTTGTAACATTATATGTTGCTTTGGACAACTCTATTTCTACATCTTTACGAGAGGATAAGTGTTTAGAAAGGTGATCTTCATTTACAATACCACTTAAGTAGATAAGATGTGATACAGTCGTCTTTTCTAGAGCTGTTCTAAAATTCACAGCACATTCTAGCTCAAGTTTTTTATAATTATCACTACTAGACATAGAATGAACTAGATAATAGGCGCCATCAATATCGTTGGGTATATTTTGTAAGGATTGTTTATCTAAAAGATCAATTTTAATGACTGTAATTGCGTTTTTTAAAGATTGTGGAGGCGAAAATCGTTTTACATCCCTTACACAACATATCACATGATATCCTTGCTCTACTAGTATAGGAAGTAATCGTTTGCCTATATATCCTGTTGCGCCAGTAAGAAGTATTCGTTTTTTATTTTCCATAGGATGTAATAAAATACAAAACTTATTACAACCAAATCATATTATGTACATCTTATATTACTATGTAACTATAAGATTTTCTATCTTGTTTATTATTTTAATTCTATTGGCTATTCATATTTGAACCATAACAACATGGCAAAAAATAAAAGAATCAAAACGGGTATGGCTCCTGGGTCTATTATTTATACAGGAGATAAAGCGATAACCGATACTATGATTCATCATTTACAATTTACCAGTGATTCAATCAAAGACAGTGTTGTCAAAAATGAGAAAGAGATTAAAATCAATAAAAATTCTGATAGTGATTTAATAGATTGGATTGATCTACGCGGTATGCAAAATATTGAGGTTATATCGTCCATTTCTTCTTTATTTAAAATACACCCTTTACTACAAGAAAGTATTGTAGATGTATACCAAAGGCCTAGTTTTGAAGAGTATGAGAATGGTATTTTTATTATTGTAAAAGCACTTTCTTTTGATAAGAATACGATAAGTGTATCCAAAGAACATGTTGCCATCTTTTTAAAACATAATGTGCTACTTACTTTTCAAGAAACTCCTTCTGATCTTTTTGAATCAGTAAGAAAGAGAATGAGTAATACTATGAGTAGAGTGCGTCAAAGAGGGGCTGATTACCTTCTATTTGCGCTATTAGATACACTTATTGATAATTATCATATCACTTTAGATCGCTTTGAAGAAACTATTGAAGAGATAGAAGACCGTATAACAGAAGAACAGCGTAGTTCTGATAAAGCAGTCATACATAAACTTAAAAAAGAACTTGTTGTATTGCGAAAATCTATTGCTCCGTTACGAGAGGTCATTAGTAAATTTTCAAAAAGTGAAAGTGAAGTGATTAAGAATACTACACAGATATTTATTAGAAACCTGTATGAAAATACAGTACAAATAACCGATAGTATCGATTCATATAGAGATATGCTTACTAGCTTACAGGATTTATTTATTGCAGAAGTAAGTTTCAAAATGAATAAAGTAATGCAATTACTTACGCTAATTTCTGTAATATTTATTCCGTTAACATTTTTGGCAGGTATTTATGGGATGAACTTTGAATATATCCCAGAACTTCAATACAGATATGGCTATTTTGTATTATTGGGAGTAATGCTTGCCATATTTATAATGCTACTTATTCTTTTTAGAAAGAAGAAATGGTTATAAATATCTATTCTCTTATTTTTGATTTACAAACCATATAAATAATAATTAGGTATCGTGATAAAGCTATTTCAAGAGTTTAAGGAGTTTGCCGTAAAAGGAAATATGATAGACATCGCTATTGGTGTAATCATAGGTGCTGCATTTAATAAAGTGATAGATGTACTTGTAAAAGAAGTGTTTCTACCTCCGCTTACCTATATGACTGATGGGGTAACTATAGAAAACAAAAAGTGGGTTTTAAAAGAAGCAGTAGTAGACAATGGAGCCATTATAAGTGAAGAGATTGCGATTAAATATGGGAAATTACTGGAAGTAAGTATTGATTTTCTAATTATCGGTTTTACGGTGTTTGTGATTGTTAAGTTTATGAACAGGCTAAAAAATAAAGCACAGGATCCTAAAAATGAAAAAGTTAGAACACCTAAAGAAATCGAATTACTAGACAAGATTAGTAATCAATTAGAAAAACAAAACGAGTTACTACTCTCTAAGAATAAGAAAGAAACTTCTTAATCTTTTTCTACAGTAAATGTAAATGTAGTGCCTTGACCAAGTGTTGAACTAACATTAATTTTTCCACCTAACCTAGTAACTATTTTTTGCGTAGTAGCTAAGCCAATACCATTCCCCTGATTCCCAAATCGATCTACGACTCCTAATCTTTCAAAAAGACCAAAGATTTTAACAAGATCCTTTTCTGGGATTCCAATGCCATTATCGGTTACCTCCCAATAATAAAAATCTTCATCTTCTTTACAATGCATGTCAATCTGTATTTGATCCTTATCATTATATTTTATGGCATTAGTCAATAAATTAATTAATACTTGTTTGATAGCCGCTTCATTTATAAAAACAGTGTCAAGCACAGCATGCAAACGAATATTAGCTTGATTATTAGCATCTGCAATATGTTTACAATCTTCTATAAGTGACTTGAGTACAACAGTATTCTTATCTAATCCTAATATCTCATCACTTTTATAAAAACGCAAAACTCCGTCTATATAATTACGTAAAGATGCTGATGATTGTTGTAAATAATCAATGTATTGTAGAGAGTCTTCAGAAAGGTCTTGATTTTCTTCTTTTAGTAAATTGGTTAAACTAATGATGTTATTTACAGGAGATTTTAAGTCATGTGACACTACAGCTGCAAACTTTTCTAAGTTCTTATTCTTACGTTCAAGATTATCTCTTAATAATCGTAATTCATCATTTTGAACACGCTGTTCAAAAAGCATTACCACTTGTTTGGCGAGACTCTGTAGCACATTTTTCTGTTCTGTATTTAAAGTTCTAGGTTTATGGTCATATACACAAAGCGTTCCTAGTTTATACCCCTCTTTATTCACGAGAGAAACACCTGCATAAAAAATAGCATTGTAATCCTTTACCAAAGGATTGTCATGAAAACGATCATCTTTTCTGGCATCTTCTACGATCATCATGGGATCATCTTCATTAATTGCGTGACCACAAAAAGAAATATCACGAGGTGATTCATTAAAAGGAACTCCTAAATGTGATTTTAAAAAATTTCGCTCCTTATCTAGTAAAGTAATTAATGCAATAGGAGCATCGCATATTTGAGAAATGATACTCGTAATATTATCATATTTCTCTTCTTCTTGCGTATCTAGTAAACCGTAGCTCTCAACAGCTTTTTGACGTTTACGTTCATTATGAGGTATGCTTGGGGCTATCATAAGAAATCATTGATTTGGGTTGCTAAAATAGTACTTACAAGTACGTATGATGATAGTAGTCGTAATTTTTAAAATTTCTTTAAGAAAACTATCACAATTCGTTCCATAAAAGTGAATATATCGTGCAACATAAATGATGCCATATAGTATTTTACTATAGCTATTTTCGTACATTTAAATCAAAAATCACACCTTTAAAACAATTGCCATGATTCTCAAGCTTTTTAAAACTCCCTACATCTCTCTTTTTTGTGCAACTGCATTCGTAATAACGAACATTTCTTGCAAAAATGATACTTCAAAAAAAGAAGCTATTACCCCAGAGGTTACGAAAGAAAATCCAGCAAATGCATCCTTAAAAAATGCATTAACACTCTATGCTTCTTTTGATAATGGCATCAATGCCGATTTTGCATTAGGAGATGCGCAATTATATTCTGTGCCCAATAGAAAAGCAAGAGATTCTGCGCAAATAGGTCTTCACAAAGAAGGCGTTCGAATTGCTGAAGGAGCAGGAAAATATGGAAATGGGTTATTATACACAGAAGACAGTAAAGGATACATCTACTACCCTAGTAAAAACAATATTGCATATAATACAGAAAGTTGGGAAGGAGCCATTTCATTTTGGTTGAGTCTTGACCCGGCTACCGACTTAGACCCAGGTTATTGTGACCCTATCCAGATTACTGATGTAAGTTATAATGATGCGGCTATTTGGGTGGATTTCACCAAAGAAAACCCTAGAGATTTTCGATTGGGTGTCATTGGAGATCGCGATAGTTGGAACCCTACACCAGAAGGGCCTGATAATGAAAACCCTATTTTTATAGAACAATTAGCAGGTGTGTCTAACCCTCCATTTGCAAAAGGAACGTGGACACATATTCTTATTAATTATACAAGTTTAAACACCGATCACGGAAAAGCAGCCCTTTATATGAATGGAGAGCTTAAAGGGATTCGAAAAGACATTAAAGACCCATTTACTTGGGAATTAGAAAAATCAAATATCTACTTAGGCCTTGGTTATATAGGACTTATGGATGAATTATCTATTTATAATAAACACCTGTCACAAGAAGAAATTACAACGCTATATTCATTAGAAAAAGGCGTGCATCAATTATTAGATTAATGTTTTATACGCTTTCGCGAAAGCGAACTTGTGAGGTTCATAACCAGAGGGAAAGCGAAGCGTTAAAGCGTATACAGTCACCATTATATTTATAACATACAACCATGCGATTATATACATTCTTTCTCTACACTGCATTTTTACTCATTGTTTCTTGTAAAACCGAACCTGCAAAAACTGCAGAACAGCAACGATGGGAAGCACATGCTCAAAACACTACCATTATTAGAGATGACTTTGGAGTCCCTCATGTCTATGGAAAAACGGATGCCGATGCTGTTTTTGGATTACTCTATGCGCAAAGCGAAGATGATTTTAATCGTGTAGAACAAAACTATATTTGGGCGACAGGACGTCTTGCAGAAGTTGAAGGAGAAGAAGCTATCTATAGTGATGTACGTGCTAAATTGTATATGACACAAGAAGAAGCTATTGCCAATTATGAGCGTAGTCCTGAATGGTTAAAGAAATTATGTATTGCTTTTGCAGATGGGATTAATTACTACTTAGAAACACATCCCGAAGTGACGCCTAGAGTAATTACGCATTTTGAACCTTGGATGCCTATGTATTTTAGTGAAGGGTCTATAGGTGGTGATATAGAACGTGTTGCTACGAGAAAAATCAAAGCAATGTATGAAAGTGGTATGGAAATTCCGAAAGCATTAGAAGTGGCTATGATTCAAGAACAAGAAATGCAAGAACCACAAGGTTCTAATGGAATTGCGATTTCTGGAAAGCTTACCAAATCTGGAAATCCACTACTCCTAATTAATCCGCATACCTCTTTTTACTTTAGAGGGGAAGTACATGTTGTAAGTGAAGAAGGACTGAATGCTTATGGTGCGGTTACTTGGGGGCAGTTTTTTGTATATCAAGGATTTAATGAAAAAACAGGTTGGATGCATACCTCTACTTATACTGATGTGATAGATGAATTTGTCGAAACTGTAGAAAAAGATGAAAACGGAGCACTTGTTTATAAATACGGAGATGTATATCGACCTGTAGAACAGTACGAAATGACAATACGTTATAAGGATGGAGAAGAAATGAAAGAAAAAGTGCTTCCTGCTTATAGAACCCATCATGGTCCTATTACACATATGAAAGATGGTAAGTGGGTCGCTTCTGCACTCATGTGGGAACCTGTAAATGCATTAAAGCAATCTTATATTCGATCAAAACAAGATGGGTATAAAGGGTTTAGGGAAATGATGGATATCCGTACCAACTCTTCAAATAACACTGTCTATGCAGATGCCGAAGGGAATATTGCGTATTTCCATGGAAATTATATTCCGAAACGAGATACTTCTTTTGATTATACACAACCTGTAGATGGGAGTAATCCAAAAACAGATTGGCAAGGATTACATAGCGTAGATGAAACTATTATGCTTTTAAATCCTGAAAATGGATGGTTACAGAATTGTAATTCAACACCCTTTACAGCGGCTTTAGAGTTCAGTCCCAAAAAAGAAGACTATCCGAATTATATGTCTATAGACAGGGAGAATTTTAGAGGGGTACATGCGATTGAACTTTTAAAAGAAGGCAAAGACTATACACTAGAAAGCTTGATAGACTTAGGATATGATTCTTATCTACCCGCATTTGAGGCTTTAATTCCTGGACTGGTAGAAGCATATGACAAAATAGATCGCACCAAAGAGACGGGTGCTTATATAGAAGTACTTCGTAATTGGGATTATAGAACGTCTACAACATCTAAAGCGATGACACTAGCGCATTATTATGGTACAGCTTATTTTAGAAATGGAGAACGTCCAGAAGAGCGATTATCTGCTATGCACCTCCTCTCCTACTTTGGAAAAGAATCACCGCTAGAAGAACGTATGGAAATCTTTAAAACAGTCATTGATCAATTAGAAACTGATTTTGGAACGGCATTGATTCCTTGGGGAGACGTACATCGTTTTCAACGTATTAATGGAGATATTCGTCAACCCTTTAATGATGACCTTCCAAGTACGCCTGTTGGTTTAGCATCTGGTCGTTGGGGAGCACTTGCAGCCTATGGAGAGCGTTATAACAATGGTACTAAGAAAATATACGGTACTCGTGGGAATAGTTTTGTTGCCGTGGTTGAGTTTGGAGATAAAGTAAAAGCAAAAACTAGCCTTGCTGGTGGACAAAGTGGTGATCCAGATTCTCCTCACTTTGATGATCAAATAGAAGACTATGTAAATGGTGAATTTAAAGAAGTAGCGTATTACAAAGAAGATGTCTTAAAAAGAGCAAAGAAAACATACCATCCTGGGGAGAAATAATAGTGTATGCAGCAATTAAAAGATTGTATCACAAAACACGTATCAGTTCAAAACGAAACTCTTGAGACAATTGTATCATTCTTTGAACCAGTTACAGTATCTAAGGGAACATTTTTACTAGAGTCTGGGAGTATTTCAAATCAATTAATTTTTATTGCATCTGGTTATCTAAGAATGTATGACATTTCTGATGGGAAAGAAATTACGCTATGGATAGGAAGTCAAGGAAAGTTTATTACATCAGTATCTAGTTTTGTTTTTCAAACATCAAATTATTGGAATATTACGGCAATCACTAACGCCGAAGTATATATTCTAAGTAGAAAAGATCATTTTAATTTATGTCAAAGTCAACCAAAATGGTTAGAATTTGATAATCTATTATTAGCTAGTTCATTTGCGCTTTTAGAGCAAAAAATGTTTTCACATTTACATACTACGGCAAAACAACGATTTGAAAAACTATTCCAAGAAGAACCTTCACTTTTTAATCATGTACCATTACAATATATAGCCTCCATGCTAGGTATTACACCAGAATCATTAAGTAGATTAAGAAAAGGGTTAGGATCAAATTCTTGACAAATGTCAAGCGTTTTTATTTGTCTTAGAAATACTTTTGAATAAATTATTTTAAGATGAATAAATTACAAAAAGCATTAACTCTAAACGCTGTATTTTCCTCTTTATCAGGTCTCATTTTGATGATAGCAAATCAACGGATAGCACATGAATTTGGGACAGGAAATAATAGTGTATTTTGGATAATAGGTAGTTTACTATTATTTTTTTCGGCAACAATAACTTATGAAATATTCAAATTACGTAAGTCTGGTGTGATAGCTATTATCGTTCAAGATTTTTTATGGGTTTTAGGAAGTATTATACTCATCATTACAAATCCCTTTCATATAACGAATACAGGTATTTATAGCATTAGCATTGTTGCAATTATAGTATTAGGTATGGGGTTAAATCAGTATAAAGCTCTTATGCATTATACTAAAGAACATAAGAAAGGCATAGAATAATTACCCTCCTCTCTTAATCAAAGAAAAATGTCCTCTAAAGGTGCGTCCGTCTGTAAATGTAATGAGGTACCAATAATCATTAGAGGGCATAATTTTGCCTTGATAGGTACCATCCCACCCATTCCCCATACGACGACTTGAGAATAAGATTTTCCCATAACGGTCAAAAATCACAAATTGTTCTGTTGGGTTTAATGTATTGCTAGCTCCATCTATTTTCCAAGTATCATGGATACCATCACCATTAGGTGTAAAGAAAGTTGGAAAACCAATCACAGCCACTTCACCCGTTACAATCCCACATCCATTTCTATCTCTTACATATATGGTATGGAATCCAGAAGAAACATCTGTAAAAACAGGTGACTCCACATAAGGTCCAAATACATTATCTAATGCATATTCATAATCTCCTTCGCCAGAAACCGTCACTGTCACTGTAGTACTTTGGTTTTGATCATCTACTGTAATACTTTCTATAGTAGCTACATCTGAAGGTTGTACCGAAATACTGCGCGTTGCACTACACCCATTCGTATTGGATACAGTGACTACATAATTCCCAGGTTCATTAATAGCAATAGAAGATGTAGTTGCACCCAAAGTACTCCCATTAAATGTCCAACTATAGGACAGTCCGCTTGTATTTCCTAGAACACCACTATTAAGTATGATAGTACTAGGGAAATCATTTAAACAATACTGAAGTGATATATCTTCATCAAGTGCTGGTGTACTGAGTACTTCAAGCAGTACAGAGCTAATAGCAATACAATCAGTTTCACTAAAAACCCTAACAAAGATTTCTTGGTTATTTGCTAGTGTATTTATAAATGGAGTACTCAAACGATTTTCATCTAGAGAAGCATCATTCTGTGATTCATAATACTGTACAATGGCATCAGAAGGCAATTGACCATTAAAAGTGGTTGTAATCTCTGATAAAGAAAAACTAGCAAAACCATCTATAGGGATATCATCACATATCTGAAAAGGATCGATTTGTAAAGGTGTAACCGTAGTCGTTAAGGTAATTGTAACTTCAGCAATAGTAAAACACCCTGGTTGATTCTCTACTCTAGCAAACAATGTTTCACCAGGACTTGTGATCTCATAAGCAGTAGGTGTTTCTATTGGATCGATGTTTGACATAGCATCTGAAGCATCCTGAAAGAAGTTAGAAATAAAAATAGCGCTGTCATTATTAGTAACGGCATCATTCGTATCAAATAGATTATAGGTCAGGCTTCCATCTTGATCTATATCACACACCTCTACAGAAACATCTACTGCCATAGGTGTCTCTCCAAATTCAATAATAATTTCTCCAAAGGATTCACATCCATTTTGCAATGCAACCGTCACTTCATAAATACCTGGAGCATCTACTGTAAGCATTTCAGAAGTTTCTGAAGGCAATACAACCCCATCTCTAAACCAAGTATATCCTGTAGCATCTACTTCTGTAGCGTCTAAAACCAAGGTTTCATTTTCACACAAAGCATTTCCAGTACTTAATAATCTATTAGGGCCCAATTCTGTAGCCAACTCAAAACTTCCAGCTTCTAAGAACACTGCAGAGTCAAATCTAAAGTTTTGCTCATCGGCAATCACCAATTTCACTTCATAGGTAGTATTAGGAATAAGCTGTGCCGTGGCTTCTATAACTTTGGTCTGCCCATTAAAGTTAATAGGGACATTAGCACCATTAAAACTTTCAAAAAAGAATTCATTCTCCGCTGGGCATCCTCCAGGAATCTCTGGATGCACCGTTGTTACTTTTACAGGAGTTTGTGTATCTGGAACTAAGGCAATATTTTCATACTGTTCTTCTCCTAAAGGGCGTATTAAAAACCCAAAAAGATCAGAAAACTGGCATGTATTTGGGTTTCCTTCTTGATACTCTTCTGAAGCAAATATGTAACGAAAACTAATTTCTGAAGCCGATGAACTAAATTGAAATTCTAATATCGTAGCATTTGTAGTATTAGACTCATCAAGAACAATTTCTAAATCGGTATCTCCTATCCATCCAGGGGCATCATCATCACTTAAACTTGTATTCGGCCCTTGTGTATTTTGTAAACGTCCTGTACTAAGAACAATCCCTTCTTCAAATGGAAATGATGTATTGGTTGCATCAAAATATCCATAACTCTGATCATTCCCTCCAAAATCACCTCCTACTACATTTGTTACAACGACACTATCTATACAATTACTATCTATAAGAATATCTTCTATTAATTGTTGCGGAGTAAAGCTATTACTATCCACTTGTATACTTTGACCAAAGGCAAAGAGTGGGAAAAGAGAAAGTAAAAATAAAATTGGATGTTTCATTCTTTATAATAGCCCTGCAAAAATAAACAATCATACCCCTTTATATAGTATGAACTCCCATATTTTAATGTTAAGATATAGGTATACATTTATACTTTTTGATGTTTTAATATACGCTTTCGCGAAAGCGTATACTACTTTTTTACAATTTTAAAGACAAAATTGAGCACTATTTATCATTAAAAAATGTCACTTTTTACATAAAAAACCATCGTTTTCGCGATGGTAAAACCGTAACAAAAAGCAAAAAATACCATAAAATCGATGCGTTTTTTCCTTTTTTTGTAAGAATAATTAGCAAAAATTGTGGAGTTAAACGATTTTTTTCTTGCGGTTATCGAAAAGTGAAATAAAGATTAAAATTGAGCACTTTGTTTTCTCTAGTTTTGTCTCACCCAAATCTGATTAAAATGAAAAAGTCGCTTATATTAGTTATGCTAGCTGCTGCATCTTTTGCGCATGCTCAAATTGGAATTAACACAACAGATCCTACAAAAACACTTGATGTAAATGGTGAATTAAGAATTCGCAACACACCTGTCGAAGGATCTACACCAGCTACAACACTTGCTGTAGACAATAATGGAAATGTTGTAAAATCGAATAGATTATCGCTATACGATATTGCCACTACAGAAGCTGCAAATAGTATTAGAACTACACTTTCTGCTGGAACCAGTACTATAAATGATCTAGATATTGGATTATCTCAAACCATTACCATCCCTGCAAATTACGAAGCTGTAATCAAAGTGACATACTCTGTTCCTATGGGAGCTGAAGTAGAAGAAATACCACTAGGTACATACATGGGAATTCGTTTCTTAAAAAATGGTATAGAAGCTTCAGCTGGATCTAGAAAGTTTTCATTACCACTTCAAGGTGATGCCGCAGGGCATTCATCTCACATTGCAAAAATGAACACGCTTTCTGCATTATATACAGAAATACTTCCTGCCACTTCTTCAGATCGCACATTTACGTTTTCTTTAGATGGTTATATAGAACAAAATGCAGAAGTAGATGATATCACATACGTATTTAATAGATACGCTCAATCAGGAGCAAATTATAATTGGGGAAATGCAAATATGACGGTAGAGGTGTATATTAAATAATCTCATAGGTTATTGAGTATCTTGCACAAATAAAACACATCTATTTTGCATCCTAATAACCTTCATAACACTGCATATAATTTTGAAATATTACAAAAGCATACTCCCCTTTTAAAAGAGTTTGTTTTTGTAAATGAATATAACACTAAAACAATTGATTTTTCAAATGCGTTAGCTGTAAAAGCACTTAATAAAGCATTATTAAGTCATTATTATGATATCAAACATTGGGATATACCTGAAGGCTACCTCTGCCCTCCTATTCCTAATCGAGTTGATTACATACATTATATAGCAGACATTGTACATACAAAAGAATACTGTAGGGGGCTAGACATAGGGGTAGGTGCAAATTGTATCTATCCTTTACTAGCAACACAAATCTACAAATGGAATATGGTTGGGGCAGACATCAGTAAGTCTTCGGTTGCTATTGCAAAGCAAAATGCAACGGAGGCTTTCACTGATATCGAAATACGACTACAAGAGACACCAGCACATATTTTTAAAGGAATTATTCAAAGTGAAGAGTATTTTGATTTTACCATGTGTAATCCTCCATTTTATGCTTCGGCTCAAGATGCACAAAAAGCAAATACTCAAAAGAATAAAAAACTGCACCTATCAAAAACAATAGATAGAAATTTTGGAGGAGTGTCTAATGAGTTATGGTGTAATGGTGGCGAAGCATTATTTGTAAAGAGAATGATCAAACAAAGTCTTGATTTCAAAGATCAAGTTGGCGTTTTCACAACTTTAATTTCTAAAAAAGAAAACCTTCCAAAACTAGTAAAGCTATTAAAAAAACTCGCTGCTACTCATCAAATAATTGATATGCAACAAGGACATAAGAAAAGTAGGATACTCACTTGGAGTTTTAATGCGTACTAAAATTATAGATTTTAAAGTATTTAATAAATTAAAATACGTATACTTCTTTTTAATTTGCGATTCCAATCTATATGACAGAGCATTTCCATTTCAAACTCTATAAACCCTACGGTTACATTAGCCAAATGATGAGTAATGATAAGCGCCAAGCTCGGAAAAAGAAGTTCTTACGTACATTATACGATTTCCCGAAAGGGATTATGGCTATAGGACGTCTTGATGAAAAATCTGAAGGATTGTTATTACTTACTACTGATGGAAAATTAAGTGATACCATCAACCGATCTGGTATCGAAAAAGAATATTACGCACAAGTAGATGGCGCTATTACTCAAGAAGCTATTGAACAATTATCACATGGTGTTGTAATAGGATTTGACGGCAGAAAATATAAAACAAAGCCCTGTATTGTTTCAATACTAGATAGAGTTCCGGAACTTCCAGAGCGCTCAAAAAAACTACGTGATGATAGACATGGCCCTACTACTTGGATACGAGTTATTCTTCGAGAAGGAAAATTTAGACAGGTACGCAAAATGACTTCTGCGGTAGGATATCCTACCCTTAGACTTGTACGAGTACGTGTAGGTAATATAACTTTAGATGGATTGCAGCCCTCTGAAGTGAAAACAATCACTACAACCGATATGAACTCTCAGGTGATAGCTGTTAGCTCTTTGTAAGTAACGTTTCATCTATATATGCCATTGTTCCTCGATATCGAATTCCATCTCTCTTGGTACTATTTACAAAAATAGATGCATTCCCATTACTAAATACAGTCATACTTATATCGTATGTTTCGGAGGGTGATTTTGCTATAAATGTAATCACAGATGAGCGTTTTTTATCATTATGAACAACCTTAAAATCAGATACAGCTCCTTGATGCTGGATAGCTGTAGATTGGTTAAACCCTCCTCCTATTCGTACCACTCCAAAATATGGTAAATGTATTTTTACAGAATCGGCAGATGTAAATCTAATAATCCCAGGGTTATTAATTAAGTTGATTTGATTCATTGACCGAGGATATACCCAATCTGCATTAAAGAAAAAGGCGCCATCATCTAGTAATGACTTTACCTTTTCATACGCTTTGGTTTCTACTTCTATTTTTAGTGCTTTTTTTTCTGATCGTGATTGTGACCATCCTACTTGAGAAATGGTTAACAAAAAACTAATGGCAAGCAAATACGTTTTCATAAGCAATAAATTTATTCAAATTAATAATCAAAAATCATTCCTTAGTTATAAAATGAATTATTCTTTATAATTTATAGCTTTCTATTTTTTCAAAAAAGTTCTTTTTATAAGTATCACCTATAGGAAGTGCTTTCTCTTTTATATACACTGTTATAGAATCTGTTTTAATAATATGTTTTATTGCAACAATATATGATTTATGCACTTTTACAAAATGAGAATTCCCTAAAGACTCTTCAATATGCTTTAATGTATTATATGTAATCACTACTTTATCAAGTAGATGAACTGCTACATAATTCTTTAACCCCTCTATATAACAGATTTCGTTTTGATATACTTTTTCATAATTATTTTTCCCATCTGTTTTTACAAATAAAAAGGTGTCATTTGTGGTTACTTCTTTAGGAGTTTCATTTTTTCTAATCTTAAGAACAGCTTCGTAAAAACGCTCAAACTCAGAAGGCTTCAAAAGGTAATCTATAGCATGAAGATCATAACTTTCTATAGCAAATTGAGGGTATGCTGTTGTAAAAATAATTTTAGTTTTTCCTTTAACTATTTTAGAAACTTGTATTCCTGAGAGCTCTGGCATTTGAATATCCAAAAAAACTAAATCTATCTCTTGTGATTCAATAATCTGTAACGCTTCTAAAGCACTTGTTGTACTCCCTACCTTTTCTAGAAAAGAAACTTTTGAAATATAATTTTCTAAGAGTCTAATCGCCGGAGGTTCGTCATCTACAATGAGACACCTATATTTTTTAGTATTCATAATGGCATTTGTAATGAAGCTTCAAATATTGAAACTTCTTGTTTATTATTTAATACATATGACTCTTCAAATAACATATCTAATCTACGTTTTAAACTAGTATGTCCTATTCCGGATTCAGTATAATTTTCTGAAGTATTGATTTTATTCTTTGTATATATTTTAATAGTATCTATATCAACTTTAATTTTAATTTCTGCACGAACAGATGCATCATGGAGTATCCCATGCTTAAATACATTTTCTACAAAATGAATTAACATCATAGAAGGTACTTTTTGATTGGTTACTTCACCAGAGACTGTATAATCAACAAAAAAGTTTGTTTCAAATCGTTTTCTGAAGAAATAAATATAATCCTCGATAAATTTTAGATCTTTCTCTAATGATACAAAGTCTTCCTGTGAATCATAGGTTACAAATCGCAACAAATCAGATAATCGGTGAATGTCTTTTGCTATTTTAGGCTGATCTTCAATTAATTCCGAATAAAAACTATTAAGTGTATTAAATAAAAAATGAGGTTCTAATTGAGATTTCAAAAACCGTAATTCGGTCTTCTTATTTTCTAATTGTAATTGGAATAATTTTGTTTGATTCTCTATAAATCGAAATAGTAAAAATAAGGTCGTACTAAATAATATTGCTTTAATTGAATAATATGAGTTATCAAATATATAGTAATCAAACACCCTAGTACGATCTGCATAATTATGATTGCCAGTGATTGAAAAAATAATTACTTCTTCTAAAACATAACGTATGCCTGCAAATAAAAAAGTAAGTCCAATTGCTCCAATGATATAGGCAACATATTTTTTCTTAATAAGCGTATAAGGCGATAACCATGTGAAATTTATAAAATAAATAGAGAAAAAAGTAATGTACATTGAGCACACATATAAAAATCCTGGATATAGAAAGTTATTTAAAAAACCAGGTTTGTTTAGATATACATAATCACCATATAAATCTAATGCTATTACTAAGAATATTAATAATAGATGATATCTCCATTTCTGTTGTACAGGCTTCATAAAACAAATCTAGGTATTTGTAGGCTATGACAATAAATAGATCGTATTAATACTGAATTTCTTTATATCAAACCCTTAAAATACACAACCAATGTATTGATATAGTAGTTTTCTTAGTTGGTCAGATGAAATATCTGTTTGATGTAATCTCAAATATAAAAAGAAGACATCCATATAGATTTGTGTAAAACACATCTATTATGAAGTCAATTATCTATATTCTAAGTATTATATTTTTAATTTCTTGTAATCATAAAGAAACAGTAATAAATAAAGAAACTTTAGAACTTCCTATTCAACTTAGTGAAGCATACATCTCACAAAAAGCCGCATATTTCACTATTAACAATGGAACTATAAAAGGTGACGGACTTAACGTATGGAAAGAACTAATAACACAATCTCAATTTGTGGCACTTGGAGAACGGCATGATTCTGAAGCCACATCTCAACTAGTAGATGCAATACTTCCAATATTAGATACTACAGGTTATCATCATTTTGCAATAGAAGTTGGGCCTCATTCTGCAAAAAAACTCAAACAATTAAGTACCCCTATTGAAGATACAGAAAAGAATCTTACTGAGTTTATTGCAAAGTATGCCGGTAATGAAAGTTATTCTATACCTATTCCATTCTTCAGGGCTATTTCTGATGCAAAATTTTTAAAAACTGCAAGAAGCCACCATATGAACTTATGGGGATTAGATCAAGAATACTATTCTTCTAGTGAATATTTTATGGATGAATTACTCGTATACGCAACAGATCATCCAAAGTATGAAGAGATTAAAATGACCCACCAAAAAGTAAAAGCAATTATAAAAAAATGGTCCGATATTGATGATGATGAAAGTAGAGAGATAGATTTATTTGAAGAAATTCAGAAGGATACCACGGTACAGAGTTATCTATCTCATTTTCGAAAGATGGAAAATACACGTGAGATTATCAATGATTTAGAGATAAGTTGGGATATTTATTCTCGTTGGCGTGATGATTCTCATGCAGATCGTATTAGTTATATGCGTACAAACTTTATGAATGCATATACAAAAGCTTTAGAAAAAGAAAGCGAACCTAAAGTGTTATTAAAGTTTGGAAGTTTACACACTTCTAAAATTCTAACAGGTAATTGTTATGATCTAGGGGATTTAGTCACACAATTAGCCCTGAAGAATGGAACGCAAGCAACAACTATTAATTCTTGGAATAGATACTATATAGATGATGATGGCACTGAAATAGACTATCTAGAAAAATACAGCAATTATTATAACAGACTACAATCTTTTATGTCTCTTGCTAAAAAAGATCAATGGGTCATCATTAATTTAAAGAGTATACGTGATGACATCATTAACGGAAAAGTCATACTACCAAAAAATGGAGATTATCATCGAATAAAAGCACTGATAGACGGTTATGATTACCAATTAATTCTACCATTAGATCAAAAATCTAAAGGACTCGTAGAAAATTATTAAAAATCCATACTTAATTTACGATTATGAATGCAACTATCCAAGATGTTCGCACTACCAAAAGTGAACTAAAATTAACACTAAAAAACAGTATTGCATTTTTAGCATTACTATTCATGATGCATGAGGCGCATGAAATTGCCCATACAGCTATAGGGCGCTTATTATGTGGGTGTTGGGGTGAACGTGACTTTAATGTTTGGGGGTTATGTAATACGTGTGCTGTATCACAAGATTTAGGGTTTATTGCAACATTAGCAGGTCCTCTATTCTCCTTTCTCATGATGTGGTGGGGTGCTTCTTTATTAAAAAACACAAATACAACATCTCAAAAATCCATTGGGTATGCGCTCATATTTGCAAATATGCCATTTGCACGTTTATTAACGGCTATAGCTATGGGAGGCGGTGATGAAGTATATACCTTAAAGCACTTTATGGAAAATGACACTCTAGCATGGATTATTGGATCTATAATTATACTATGCATTTGTATATATCCATTATATAAAGCCTATACAGCAATTTCAAAAAGAAGATTATTATGGTTTTTACTATTTTTTATTGCCCCTACATTTATTGATGTTTTAATAGTTCTTGGAGGGATGAATACATTACTTACTAATGGTGTATTGGATACGTATTGGATTCTTGGATCTCCTATCCTAGTTACTGTTTGGACAGCAATTGTAATTCTTCTTTTTACGCTTTCGCGAAAGCATATATACACGCTTTTAAGATAAAACTGTAACATTCCACTTTTCTTAAGGTCTCTACTACAAACAAACACAAAACATCAATCTTAAAATTTATAGTTATGACTTTCAAATCAATTATCACCATCGTTCTCGTAAGTTTTTTAAGTATGCAAGCATTTGCACAGAAGCCTGTAAAACTTTCTTCAGACACTACAACAAAATCTTTTGATTACTCAGGGTATACACAATTAGATGTCGCTAGTGATTTTCATGTGAATGTTTCTTTGGGACAGCAAGATGCAATTACAGTAAATGCAAATAGTAATCTTATGGAATATGTAAATATCTATAAAGAAGGAAACACGTTATTTCTAAGATTAAAGAAGAATACTTGGTTTAAAGGAAAAATGATTTTAGACGTACAACTTTCTACAAATATGATTACAGATTATAACGCATCTTCTGATGCGATAGTAATACTAAATACACCGCTTACATCAGATACAGTGCGTATAAATTGTAAAGGAGATGCTGTATTTAAAGGAAACATTACTGCCGACACATTACTCGTTAATGCAAAATCTGATGCAGAAATAAAAATAACAGGATCTGCAAAAAAAATGACTGCAAATTTAAAGTCAGATAGTGAGTTTAAAAATAGAGATTTTAAAGTACAAGATTTAAAAATTGTATTGAATGGTGATAGTGAAGCCGTTGTTACTGTAACCAATACATTAGATGCTATAGCTAGCGGAGATAGCGAATTACGCTATGCTGGAAATCCTTCAAAGGTAAAGCAAATTGCTAAAGGTGATTCTGATATCACTGCTATAAAATAGAAACACTTCCACTATATATAGAAAGAGCCATATATCTAGCGATATACGGCTCTTTCACTTTTTTTAATTTCCTACTGAAAGAATGTATTGAAAAAACTCAATACCCATTTGTTCTCCGAAACCTGAATTTGTAAATAAAACAGCTCCCCATTTACTTTCTGGGATAAAGAAAAATAATGATGTAAATCGTTTGTTATTATTACCTCCGTGTCCATACACATCACCAAAAGGGAATGTTCCATTATAAAAACCTAGCGTAAGATGAGAAATACCTGAGGCTCTGTTTGGATTATCATCTGGGAGTGCTGTTTGTTTTTTAAATAACTCTGCATATCCATCATTGCTTAAGCCCTCTTTATTCATCCAAGCAATAATAAGTTTTGCCCAATCTTTTGCTTCAGAATTCACTCCATATGCAGCTCCAAATTCGTCTTTTCCTTGATTAGTAATTGGAAGCCACTCATTATTCTTAAAGGGTTGTGCTTTATTTTTTTGGTTTTTGGTATTGGGAATATATCGAGTTACATCAAGACCAAAGGGTTTTGCTATTTGTTTATGAAAACGTTTTTGAAGTCCTTTTGGGTCAGTTTTTAATAATTCTTGTAATACTAAAGCTAGATATTGATACCCTTCTCCTGAGTATTGAAATTGTGTGCCTGGTTCAAAATCTATGGTAAGTCCCGTTCTTCCATTTTCATTTCGCCAGTTAGGAAAGCCTGTTGTATGAGATAATACCATACGTGCTGTTATTTTTTTATAGCGTTCATCATGCGCAATATCCTTATAAGGAAGATAGGTGTACAAAGGTGTGTCTAAATCAAGTACACCATCTTCTACAAGTTGCATCACAAAAAAAGCAAACAGCGGTTTTGATAATGATGCTCCTTCAAAAATAGTCTTCGGACTTATAGGAGTATCAGGCGCACTGTAGCCTTTTACAGTATGATATACGATTTTTCCATCATTTATAATGGCTAAAGAAACTCCGGGAGTTCCTGTAGCTTCCATTTGTTTATCAAAAAAAGCGTTAATGTCTTCTACAGGAATATCCTGCCCTATTGGATTCTTAATAGTTTGACCAGATACAGAAAAGCTTATAAGCCCTATTATTGTCCATTTAATAAGTGTTGTCATAAGGTTGTTGATTTTTTGATTAATACACCAAAAATCAATAAATACATATTTATAGAAAAGTAAGAATAGATGAGTTAGGTTAAAAATAAGACAAAGTGGGGCAATCCAAATATTACCTATCTAGCCAAAGCCTAAAATTTGCAGTAGTTCCAGAGCTTGTCATCACTTTATCTTTCAAACCTTTCATGCTTAATACTAATCTATTTTTAAAGTGGCTTTCCATTTTAAGAATATAAGATAACTGTATCACTTGACTTCTATTGATTCTGAAAAACTGATGCGGATCTAGCACTGCATAGATATTGCCAATATTTTGAGAATATAAATGTGTATGACCATCACAATCTATCAGCTTACAAAAATCGCCTTCAGCATGAATTAAAGCAATCTGTGCACTTTCTAAAATATGCAATCCTTTTTTACTTTTAATAACAAATCGCTTTTTATAAGTGTCTTTTACATCTGATAACGTATGTTTTATATCCGTATATACTTGAGGGTTGATCTGTTCTGTAAATAAGGAAGTATACTTACTAAACGCCTGATTAATATCTTCTTGGGTATAAGGTTTTAAAATATATGCGATACCATTACTTTTAAAAGCATCTAAAAGAAAGGCATCATATGCAGAACAAAAAATAATAGGCGTTTTAAGAGTGGTTTTTTCAAAAACTTCAAATGAGAGTCCATCTAATAATTGAATATCGGAAAAGATAATACTATATGAATGTGTTTCTAAAAAATGATGTGTCTCTGTAATAGACCTAGCCCAATCATAGGTGAAGTCTCCTTTCAAATAATGAGCTATATACAAACGCAATTTCTCAAAAGCAGGTATTTCGTCTTCTATAATAAGAATATGCATTAGTCTATATTTGTTAAAGTTACCAGTGGTAAACGTACTTGAAAATGAGTACTTGTGTCTGTTATTAAAATGGTTTTTCCAACCAATAACTCATAGCGTTCTTTTAAATTTTTAAGGCCTGTTCTAGTAGATTCGGCTGGTTCTTTTAGAGTTGTATTTCCTTTGATATTTGTAAGTATAATAGCATCTTCTGTAATTCTAAGGGCTGTATGTACAGAGACGCCGTCTTTAATTTTATTATGCTTAACAACGTTCTCAATGACCGTTTGAAGTGCTCCTGATGGTATATACGCTTTCGCGAAAGCGGACTCCTCTACCACTTCAAATGTATATGCATTGCCAAATCGTGTCTCTATTAAATAAAAATAATCTTTGGCCATTTTCAGTTCTTCCTGTAAAGGAACAATATCATCCTCTTTTGTCTTTATAAAATAACGATATAAAGAAGATAATCTAGCGATATATGTTTTTGCTTTTTGTGTATCTGAATCTATAAGTGCATCTACCGTATTGAGGTTATTAAATAAAAAATGAGGGCTTAATTGTGATCGAAGTAGTTTTAATTCTGTATCCTTTTGTTGCTCTTTTGTAATGGCAAGCGAAGTTTGGTTTTCAAAATACTTTTTAATCATAATGATTAGGAAAGGTACTGCAAGATCTGCCGAAGAATAATAAAAACTGTGTACAAGAATATACCCTGTAGATGGCAAATCGCTCCACGTACGCCCTGAACCTAAATAATCCCGTAACAGATCAACAAAACCCGTAATGGTAAGTGCTGCGATACTAAATAGTATAAACAGTACGTATTGTTGTCTTTCTACAAAAAACTTTTGTGCAATCCAACGTATAAGAAATAAAGCCGCAAGTGTTTTGAGAACAATAATGGGAATATCAAATAGTATTTGTCCTAATGAATAGTTTTCGGTATAAAACTTTAAAAACAACCATATTACCATAGTTATGGTAAAAATGAGTATCATTTTATAATCCGATTTATTAAACTTGAGCGAAATCACAGTTTAAAAATAAGGTACTATTTTTCATTTTACTACAAATCTACCATAGTAAAACGATGAATAGGGTTAAAAAAACGTTCAATAGAATAGAGTGATGTATAACTTCTCGCAAATACATTAAAAAAACACATCAATTTCTGGTGTCAAAAACTCCTGTATACCAGATCTGAATACCATTTGTGCTCTCAATTTTGAGTTTAGGTTTTTCACCAAAAGCAATCTCTGTTGTAAAAGAATAACGTATGCCATCAACTATTCCTTGATAAGAGGCAGTCATTTTCTGACCGTTATCTGAAGTAATTACATAGTAATTTAATACATCAAAATCTTTGTTTAAGCGTATTCTCTCTCCTATTGTTTTATACCATGACACCTCATCCAGTTGACCTTTGTCTCCTCTCACATATAAGATACCAGCAGCAAAATCACTTGTATTTACATTTGAAGAAAGTACCTTGCGTATGGCAAAACCAAACTGTCCAATTTCCATAGCTTTTTTTTGAGCTTTAAATTTTGCTTTTTTCTTTTCAAGTTTGATTTCTTTTTTAGACTTCTTTTCCTGAGCCACCGTAGTATTTACAAGAAAAGTAGCCATACAAAGCAAGAGTATTATTTTTTTCATAGTGATTGGTTTGTTGTCATGGTATCATAAAAATATATGATTACTATATACCAATGGTAATTTCCTATAAATATTTACCTGTGCATTTAAGTAGATCACTTTCAAAATGCTATACCATTACTGGATTTATGCATACGCTTTCGCGAAAGCGTATACAACTAAATCTTTAGTAAATAACACACGATCTATCAGAATGTAAGCTTCGCTATAATGTCTTCATTGTCGGCTTTAGTAAGACGTAAAAGCTGTGTTTCTTTGGTTTCCTTACGAGTTCCATAATACTTAAAGATGGTTACCTTCATAAAAGTAGGATTTTCTACTTTCTGATATCGATCTCCATAATATCGAATTTTAATAAAGTAATCTCCTTTTATAGCCTTCTGAACGGTATATTCTTCTGGGCCAAATCCTTGGGTCATATCTTGAGACATCCTTCCTCCTATCGCTGTTTTATTATGACTATAATAACACTCTTCAAGATTCGGGTCTATGATATGTAGATCGATATCTGTATCATTATGATTCCAATCTACCACCACACGAATATCCATAGGACTCATATCCTTAAGAGCATTAGGAATACTATCTAATTTAAGCTCTTCTTTATATTCGTTTACTAGATGTTTAATTTCATTTTCAGAAATGGTTTTTACACCTTCAAAATTACGTCGTTGGTTATTTTTATAGATACTTCCATCTACAATAGGGAGTAATAAATCTAATGCTTCTTGGCATTTTCCAATGTTTTCATAAGCTAAAGCTAAGTCTCTATAAGATTGTGAATCTTCAGGACGTAATTCTAGGATACGCTCAAAAATATAAGCAGCTATATCATGCGCATCTTCTAATTGCATTTGGTAACCAAACACTTTTAAGAGTTCATAATTATCGCCATCTATTTCTGGAATATTAGATACGATACGTCTAGCATATATGTGATGGTCAAATGTATGTTTAAAGAAATTGGCCACATCAATAAAATAAGCAGGCTCTTTCTGATACGAAGTACGTTGTATGAGATAATACTCATACGCTTTATCTACATCTTTGATCTCGCGTAATTCATTTAAATACGGCGTATTCACTGTTCTGTCTTTTACGATGAGTTTTCCTGTATACTTAGACTTAGCATTTGCATTTCCTTGAGGCGAAACCTCTAACAACGTTATTTCTTCAACGATCTCCTCATCTTCTACTACTTCTATACTTTCAGGAACAGCTGGCGATTCCATATTCAAATCAAATTCGGTCTCTCTATCTACAGAAACTCCTTGAGCAAAACCTCTAAATGTAGTATCTGCTCTTCGTTCTGATGCTGTATTATCGGTTATTTGCGCATCATCAATAATTACCTCTACTGCACCAACACTCTTTTTTTGTGAGAGGATTCGGTTGTATTCTTCTAATAATTCTTCAGGTGGTGTAATTTTATAACGTACGTAATCCATCACATCATCCAGTACAATAAGGGACGTATAATCTGTAACTAACTGATAGGTTGTCCCAAGTGTTGTTATAGCTTCTTTATTTTCTTTTACGTTTTGTGACAATTCTTGGAGTTTCTCCTTTGCCCAAAGGCGTTTTACAATATCGCTTTTCGCGAAAGCGTTAGTAATAACAATCTCGATTTCTTGAGTCACATTCCCATCATATCCAAATTGTAACGTAATACGATCTCCATTTTTTAGATTTTTTCCAGCCATTGAAAAATCATTCGTTACTGTTTGTGATGTGTTAGGATAGATTTCTGCTTCCGTATTGGTAGTAGTATAGCCTAAGAACTGAAAAGATTGCTCGGTAAGTGTAGCTAATCCTTCATTTGTGTCTGTATCAATAAGATTGATATATCCTCCATGTGTAGTAGTTGCTAGTTGACGTAAAACCTGATGATTTGCTTTCACCATACTATTTACAGTAAATACAGGTATATTACTATACATATCAAATTTACTTAAGGTATGCATCCCATCAGTAAACAATAAAATAGCATCTCCTTTTAATTTTTGATCGGCTAGTATTGAATAATTAGTTCCCCCATCATAGGTCGTATTTTCTAATGCATTTTTGAGCGCAGTCCATTGTTTATTTTTCACCTCATAGATAGCACTATTTCTAATTGTATTACTAAATGTAATAAGTGTTACTTCTACATCTGAAAGATTCTGAAAGTAAGCATCTAGAAGATTTAATTCTTTTTGAAGTTCTCTTTTTTTTATACTCAAAGAAGCGTCCCATAATAGTGTTATCATTTTTGGTTTTTTTCGAGCTCTTTTCTCTTGATCTACTATTGTATACACATATAAGTATTCTTCAGTACGTAACTGTTTACTAGCTATTTTTTCTAAAGGAATTTGAATACGTATAGGTGTATCGGGTTTATAGTTCTCTTTTTGTACTGAAGTTGTAAAGTTCTGTTTCCAAGGCGTAAATCCTAAACCGTTGATCGTCCCTTTTTCTATAATAGGTTTTGTTTTTTGATCAAATACAGTGATGGTAAGATCAAAAGTTTCTAACTCGTTTTGAAACGCCAATGGTAAATCATAGTAATGCTTACCATCTGTAAGTTTTAATTCTTGTTCATAAGCCAGTACAATGCGTTTATATCCTTTGGCAGGTATTGGATAAATACGTGCTTTATAATTATTACCTGTTCCCTTTTCTAATAATGCCGGATCTACACGTCTTCGTACGACAGCCTCAAAAGCGACACGCCCTAATTCTTTATCTACAACAACAGCTTCTCTTAGCTTTCCATTAATATCAAGTGCAAATCGAGATACAGAAAATCCATCACCTAATGGAAAATCTAATGTTCCTTCTAAAACAGCATTGGTAGGGTTATAGAATTGCATATCGTAGGTTGTCGTAGCGATATTACCTGTAACAACAACATCTATTTTTAAAGAAGAAAGTCCTAGAGGTTTATCATCTACTGTAACAACAGGGATTTTTTGAGCATGGGAAATAGAATAGAGACATAATAGTCCTAAAAGAATCGCTTTTTTCATAATTGATGGTTTAAAATGAAGCTTTGGATGATTGTTCACCATTAAATCAAGTATTGTGCCATGACAAAATAGATACTACTTTCAATAGGATATAAAATTACACGTCAATATTTACATATAAAATCTATAATGAGGGAATACTACTTTTTGATGAGGGAACAGGAGTTGTAAATTACACAATATCAAGTAAATTACTCACAAACAACATGTTGTAAAACACTTAACATTTCTTTCACGCAAGTATACCTGCATTTTAATTACTTTTATCATAAAACCACCAAAATGAGAAAGATACTTTTTACAATAGTGTTAGGTGTACTATGTACTCCCTTATTTGCAAACACTTCACTTACAGATGGATTTAATATTGGAAATCCTGAAATAGGCTCTATAAATGCGATGACCTTTGGTCCGGAGAGCATTTTATTTATAGGTGATAGTCAAGGAGCTCAAGTAGTTGCTATTGACTTAAGCACGGCTCCAACTGCTACTAATGAAAAATTAAATATTCCTGACGTAGAATTGCTTTTAAGCGAACTTTTAGGAGCAGATAGCGACCAATTACAGATTGTAGATATGGTTGTAAATCCTGCAAATCAAAACATTTATATTGGAGCACAACACAGTTCTGGAAAATCATTCCTCTTTTTAGTGAATAACAATTCATTAGAAATGGTGCCTTTGCAATCGGTTTCATATAGTAACACAGCAGTTTCTAATGCAATTGCTACAGAAGCAAAGGATCGTCGAGGAAGACCATTACGCAAATGGGCCATCTCTGATATAAAATATGCAAACGGACAAGTTATGGTTTCGGGATTAAGTAATGCTGAATTTGCATCTACTTTTAGATCCATTCCATTTCCTTTTACTCAAAAACAAGAAGAAAGCTCTTTAGAGATTTATCATGCTGCACATGGGCAATACGAAACTGCATCACCTATCAAAGCTTTTACAACAACTCAAATCAATAATGAACCACATCTTATCGCTAGTTACACCTGCACGCCATTAGTAGTATTTCCTTTAAGCGAATTAAAATCAGGCGCACATACCAAAGGACGTACTGTTGCTGAGTTAGGTAATTGGAACACACCTTTGGATATTATTGAAATGGAAAAAGAAGGCGCTCGTTACATCTTAATGGCTAATACCAATAGAGCACTCATGAAAATTAAAGTCGCAGACATTGAATCTTTTGGAAATTCATTAACTACGCGGGTAGCTGAACGTGCTGATACTGCTGGCGTTGATTTTATTAATCTTCCATTTGTAAATGTGCAACAATTAGATAAATTAAATGCTACAGAGTTTGTATTTATTCAACGAGAAGCATCTGGAAAATTAGCACTGAAAACTAGTAGTAACCGTTGGTTATAAAATATCTATATAAAAAAAGAAGTATCGTTAGTATACTTCTAATAATCATAGCCTTGGAGATGAATGCTCAATCTCCAAGGTTTTCTTTTACTAGTGATACCGTAACTTTAAAAAAGCCTGATCATTCAAAAGAGTCACATTTTAAAGTATACAAAGGAGCATATACATCTATACATCAAACGTTAGATAAAAAAGCTATTCTAGGGAATTATGCGCAAAACAATGGGGAACTCTATTTTATTCCTATCCTCCCCTTTCAAAAAAACAACCGCTATACGGTAGTCTATGAAAATGAAGTATATCCATTTACAATAGATTTAGATGCGTCATACAAACATTTACAGATCACTGAAGTGTATCCTAATTCAGACACGCTACCATCTAACTTTTTAAAATGGTACATCCAATTTTCAAAACCTATAAGCCCATCAAAAATATACGATCATATTTCTCTTATCAATAATAGCGATAATACTACAGTAGATCGCGCATTATTACCATTAGAAACTCCTTTATTATCAGACGATGGGACATTACTCACCCTATGGATTGAACCTGGACGACAGAAAAGAGACTTAGGCCCCAATGAACGTTTAGGAGAAGTTCTTATACCTGGTGAATCTTATACATTAATCATTGATGAACATTTAAAAGATCGTCAAGGAATTTCTATGAAAATGAATTTTAAGCATTCCTTTAGTGTCAGTGATCCCGATAGAAAAAAACCATCTATCACATCTTGGAAATTACAACTACCATTAGCAAATACGAAAGATCCTATCATACTACAATATCAAGAACAATTAGACTATGGTAGTCTTCAAAACACCTTGCAAATTGTAGACACTTCTGGAAATAGAATAAAAGGAAAATTCATCATAGCAGCAAATCAAAAAAATATTTATTTCACACCATTAAACAATTGGAATAAAAATACTTACACATTAAAATGTAAACCTATTATTGAAGATCTTTCAGGTAATAATTTAGAACGATTATTTGATCAGGATATTACAGCCAAAAGAACACCACCAATCTTAGAACTTTCTTTCTCTATAGAATGAAGACCTTATGATGAGTAACAGTAAACCCATTATTGATTCTCAGCAAGCCATTGTACATAGTTTATTACTTTTTGTAAAGCGCCATTACTTTCGTCATTCGTATGATTTATCGCTATAGAACAATTATATGCTGGAAAATGTATAAATAATGTTCCCCAAAAGCCAGAATGTAAATAGGCTTCTATACCTGATTTTCCCTTAATATATCCAAAACCTAAGCGATACTCAGTCAATGGGTCTCCAGAAAATTCTGATTTTAATAGCATTACGGGTATGGTTTCAGATTGTTCATAAATCTTATCTGAAAATAATGCTTGTAAGTATACTGCCAAATCTCTTGTGGTAGACTGTAAGCCACCACCTCCATATAAATCTACAGAGTTATCCCAATCTGAAGCATCTAAGGTATCCATATATCTTCTTACTGATGTTGGTAATCCATTTGGACGATCTTCTAATGATTCTAACCATGTAGAAGACATGCCTAGTTCATCAAATTTTAGTAATTCTCGCATGCCTTGCGCAAGGCCTTTCCCAGTTTGTTTTTCTATAATTTCTCCCAGTAAAACATAGCCCGTATCACTATAATGATAATTTTCTCCTGGTGCTCCTTGTGGTTTTCCGTGATCCATCGCCCATTGTATCTGTTCTGTACGGGTCCAACGTTTATTGGGATCTTTAGAAGCTTCATTGATATAATCCATATTTCCTTCGGCATAGTCAAAAAGACCACTGGTATGCATCATACATTGTTTTACCGTTATTTTAGAAGGCGTATACCCGCCATTTTCTAAAATGGCAATATGTTCTTTAGAAATATAATTTGTAATCGGGTCATCTATGGTTACAAGTCCTTTTTCGCGTAAGCGTAAAATACTCGTAGCTACAAACGTTTTGGTTAAACTCGCTATTCGAAAAGGCTGGTCAGGAGTAAGTACATGATCTTTTATCATACTATCATATCCCGATGCTCCTGAGAAATCAATACCGAGTTGAGGAGAAATGACCGTAAGTGATACCCCAGCAACAGCGGCATCTGTAGATTGCACTTCTTCTTCTAGAATACCAGAAAGCACCTCATCAGGAGATCCTGTATAGTTTATAATTTCTTTTTGACTTTTGCAGCTCATGAGGCATAGCGCCAAGCCTAATATGTAATATCTAATTGTCATTATATTGTTTTTTACAAAGATTACGCTTTCGCGAAAGCTACCATTGTAAAAATTCGTCATGAATATTTTGGGCGAACTTGTATAAAGGCCGGCGTTTGCAATAATTGCGCAGGTGTAAATGAAGTGTACCGTTTAATTTCTTTGATAAAATGACTCTGATCATAATATCCATATGTATGTATATAATGTTGCCAATCTGCATTTTGAGTCGTATACAACTCACGAATGGCTTGCTTATAGCGCTGTAATGATTGGAATTTTTTGGGGGTTAATCCTGTATCTCTTTTAAAATGACGCTCTAATGTAGAGTAAGAATACTTTGTCGCTTCCATAATAGTTTTAAGGTCACAAGAAGCACTTATCTCTTGTGCCATTTCAACCACAAAGCCTTCACGTTCCTTCGTATAATGTGTAAACAACCACTGATCTAACTCTGCTGCCATCTCTGCTGTTGTAAGAGTTTGTAAATGTACTTTAAAACGCTCTATTTTAGAATCAAACACATCATCAATATATGCAATAGAATCCCTCATAAGGGCATCTGAATTGAGGTCTAAAAAAGGTTTTAAAGAAGAAAGACCTCTAGACTTAAACTTAATAATAATGCACGATTTGAGGTGTGTCAAATCCATCACAACTTCTTTATGAATAAAACTAAAGAGTTGACTCTTATTAGACTTGAGACGTTTGCCCATATAATCAATGGTGTAATATCCCTCCAATACAATAATCATATCCGGTGTAATTCCTGGGTAGGCATATAATTGATTATTCCCAAAAGACAACTGTGTAATATCTTCTACAATCCAATAATGATCGATGTGGCGTTGCAATTCTGGAATTTGAGGTTCAAATAACATAGGCATTCATTAGGTATACTAAGATAGACGCTTTTTGTAAAGTTTTGTGACATAAAAACACTTTTATTTCTAATTGAGTATTCCTGAAAACACATGTACAACAAGTGGATACACCTTATTAAAAAAGGGTTTTTATTATCTAATAATGAGCTATTTAACTTATAATTTACTGTAATTAAATATGGAGCTTTGTCTTGTATTATTTTAAACTATAAAGCAATGAAAGCGACATTTAAAGAGAATATTCTTGTGAAGTTACAAGGAAATCTTCAGGTAAATTCAGAAGAAGAAGGGAAAAGAAACTTTATTGAAGGAGAGATGAAACTCCAAATTGTAGAGAAACATGATAAAAGTGTTTGTATAAAACTAGCAAAACTAGGATGGTATGGCCTAGGCGTAGCATCAAAAGGAAAAAATACTGGTAAAATAAGCGGAATGGCTCATTTTGGTAAAAGTACTATAAAACGAGAGAAAGAAGGGCTCTCATTTACGATACAAACTACCTCAGACATTGTTTACAAAGCTATTGAGGACGAATTAGGAGTAAACTGGATTAGTGATCATGTAACAACTGTAGAATCTGAAATTTTTGAGACTATCGTTTCTGGAAAATTTGATGTTTCTTCTGATAATGAAGGTAAATATCAATTAAGAGACCTTACGATTACTATGCGCTATAAAAATGGAGGTATTCGTTTAGTAGATAGCTTATACCTATATCAAAAACGTCCTTCTACATTCCTTTTAGCGGGCTCTACATTTGGTGATATTGGCAATATAGGAAATTGTCATCCTGATCTTGAAGTCAATGAGCGTACACTTACGATCCAACCTGTAGGATATAGAAGCAGCACTGCCGATACATCTCCAACGGGACAATCATTAGCGGTTCAGATGGCATCTGCAACCAACATATGGGGTAAATGCTGTATTAATTTTAATGTACTACCTATTCACATCATTACGGATGCAACCCTTAAAACAAGTAGTAATATTACAAATATCCGAGCTTCATATGCATCTCCAAATGCTAATGCTATTGAAGTATTTTTTGTAGACAATAATTTACCTTCTATAGGAGGTGGTGTTGCCAATGCCTGCAACTCTATATTAGGAAATGTAGTAATGAGTGATAACAATGCTGGAAACCCACAATTATTGTCACATGAATTAGGACATATTCTAGGCTTAGGGCATCCAGGAGCAACGTTTACTGGTTGTACAGAACCAGACGATAATACGGTGATGACACCATCTAATTCACCTAATAATCCAAACTCAACAAATAATACTCATTGGAATTGTATTAATGTTGCAAATCCTGCATTGAGTACATCTACAAATACGTGTTGTTTAATGCATGATATTCCAGATACTGTATTAAAAGATTTTCCAGAAGATACGGGTACCGAATCTAATCCTGGATTTCCTGGTAGAAACTTCTACTCCATGTCAAATGTATGGAACCGTCAAGCCAATGCAGCAGGAGGTTTAAATGCCGATGGAACTCCAGATCATGAAAACCCTGCAAAATTTGAAATGGATGGTGTCACTTTACACACCAATTATTTGTTTGCTAAAGTTGATGTGTTAGAAAACCTACGTGTAAGAGATGCCGAAGTTCGTTTTTACTTAAAACATCCTGGTGCAGGTGGCGGAGCCGCTAATCTTCAACTATTAGGAGCTGCCCCAATTACAGGAACACTTACTCCAGGAACTACACAAACAGTATCACTTCCTTGGACAGTACCTAATGGCAGTCCAACACATAGTTGTGTATTTGCAGTGGTACATACTCCAGCTGAGCCTAGTGAAGATATCACAGCGCTTAACTGGAATCAAACCGAACAACTAGTTCGTGATGATAATGATTGGGCTCAAAGAAACTTAACTATTGAAAGTACACTTATGAATTTTGGTAATATCGCCGAAGAGCAACTTTCATTTCAGCCTATTATTATTGACTATCCAGACGAAAAAGGATTAAAAACTGTGCCCTTACAAATAGAGGCAACAATTGCTGAAAACAAAGCTATTGACGCTGTTGAATTGGTATTCCCTAGTATGGATAAATGTATCATGGTAAAACCTGGAGAAAATCTTACTGTTGAAATAACAGATTCCTTACGCCCAGGTACTAAAGTATTGATGAT
Organism: Dokdonia pacifica; assembly: GCF_900188275.1. Lineage (GTDB taxonomy): Bacteria > Bacteroidota > Bacteroidia > Flavobacteriales > Flavobacteriaceae > Dokdonia > Dokdonia pacifica. Next base: position 88,598 of record NZ_FZNY01000010.1, on the reverse strand, counting down.
CGCCAGAGCAAAAATGAACAAAGCCAGTGTTGATATCGGTAATGTACAAGAAGCGGTAGGGATAACACCTATCCTAGGTGATACCAAAATTGTAGGTTATGGCTTTAGCTTAAAAACTGGTAAAAACTCAAATGCAATATCGCAACTCATAGATAGAATACAAGGTGCTTTTGCTGACTTTGGTGAAATTGCTGGTCCGTCAAATTGGGACTGTCTATGTAAAGAATTACAAGAAATACGAAGAAATGGATGTTCCTCTTCTACTACATTGACAATGCTATTCAGAGATAAAGTAGATAGTCTAAAAAAATTACAAGAGACGTTACTAAAGAATGCAGAAGAAGCCTATCTATTTGCAGATATGGATTATGCATATGAAAAGCTATATCGTACTATCGAAAATCAAGAGTCAGATGCGCATTCATTTGATGCCATTAGAGATCTTATAAATAGGTTTGAAACACTTAATTGGTGTCTTTATCTATCCTATAGAGAAACGCCATTACTACAAGATGAAGCTTGTTAAATCAAACCTTATAACAATACATATTAATTCTAAAAATTTATATCATGGCAAATTGTAACGAACAACAATGTAAACAGATTCTTAAAGAACTAGCGAGGTCTAATGCAAGAGTTAAACGACGTAAAGAAAGAAGAGATAAGGTAGGTAATGCATTAGGAATAACTGCAGGACTATCAACAGCCGCAATCATTGTATGGATCTCTAAAAAAGCCGCAGTAAACGCTATTCCAGTAATAGGTTGGGTGATTGGTGGATCTACAGTGGCGCTTTTAGCAACATATATCGTATTATTTAGACTGCATCAAACAGAGATAAATAAAAGGGATAAAATATGCCAACGCGCACATGACGTCTGTGACAATGAATGTTTACCTGGTTATTGTAGATAAGGTAATCATACCGCTTAACATTAAAAAAGCTATACGTTTAGAACGTATAGCTTTTCTATTTTAAATGAATAGAGATCTGAATTCATGAATACAATGATACTCGTTGTAAACCATTATCGGGTTTTACTTTTTTTACATGAAATATGCTGAATATTAAACAATTACATATAACCTTTTAATTTTATCACAATGAAAAAAAGAAACCTTAATGACCTGAAACTTAAAAAAGAAATTATCTCTAAACCCATTAGTAAAAAAATCAAAGGAGGGTCTGCTGGATGTGGCCCTGGAAACATACAAATTGAAGAACCATTACCATCATTTGATCTCGAATGCTATTGGTCTAAGGGCTCGGAAGATATTACTAACCTATGCTAATAGTATTTAAAATAGTAACCTATAAATAGATATCACAATGAAAAATAAGAATCTTAATGAATTAAAACTTAAAAAAGAAACAATTTCAAAACTTGCAAGTGACACTATAAAAGGTGGAGGTACATCATTTACATCATGTATTGCATGTGATGCACCTAAACCAGGTGGACAAGAATCATTTGCAAATGAGTGTTATTGGTCTCAAGGCCAAGCAGACGCTTCTAATGCAGATTTATGTTTAGGTAATTAATCTAAAAAGCATGCATGGTCTTATTGATAGGCCATGCGTGCTTAAAACTTAAAATGAAAATGCATATAATTTCCAAAAAAGGGTTTGATTTTCAGATAGGAATCTTAGTTTCCGAGATGGAATATGTGAGAAATGAAACCTATAGATTATTAAAAACACAAAAATTAGCCACCAGTGAACTAGATTTTAATTTTGATGCATATAGTAATAGTATTGGAACTCTATTATTACATATTGCTTGCCATGAATTCAAATTTCAATTAAACAATTTTTATAAGAGAAATATAACGGAAGATGAATTCAAATTGTATCGTCATGCTATGCCATCTACTATGAATAAACGAGGTATCTATGGAAACGATTTAGATTTCTATTTAAAAGAATTAGAGTCGGTTAGAGAAAATACATTGTCGTATTTAAAAAATCTTAAAGATGAATGGCTCTTTGAAGAAATAATCCTTTCCAATGGTAAAAATATAGGGAATTACTATTATCACATAAGACACATCATAGATGATGAAATTAATCATCAAGGACAGATGAAGATTACGCTAAAAAGATTGAGCTTTTTATAAATATTCATAAAGACTTTTATATCTGGCACTATACTTTTTACGCTTTCGCGAAAGCGTATACATGTCGATCAAGAGTCGTTCATTCGATTCGTACTTCTCTCCAAAAATGTTATATAAGCTTGTGCAACTTTAGTAATAGGTAACACTTGAAGTAATGAGGTTAATAGTTTTCTTATTGCATTTATTTTAGTGTTAGGCATAATCCATAATAAAACCACCAACACCACAGAAAAAATCATCCACATTAAAAGATCTATATTCATAATAATCAACTCTTTATTGTTAAGACTGCATATTATGAAATAATTCAACATGTTTTGTAATCTAAATACTATTGAAGTTCCACATTACATTAACAATTCAAATGTTAATATCATTTAAAAGTTGTTAATAGAAACACTTAATTTATTTATTATCAATTGTTTAATTCTAAACAAAGAGAATATAAATACTGGATAAGTTATTAAGCAATGAAATATTACTTCTATATCTTCGCCTGATAGGTATATAAATCAAAGTATCTTCCCTCTTGCGCTATAAGTTCATCATGAGTCCCTTGTTCAGCAATACGCCCAGCTTCTATCACTAGAATTTGATCAGCTTTTTTTATGGTACTTAAGCGATGCGCAATCACAATCGTTGTTCTATCTTTTACAAGTTCAGCTAGTGACTTCTGAATCAAGGCTTCACTTTCTGTATCTAAGTTAGAAGTTGCTTCATCAAGAATGATAATTTTAGGGTCTGCAAGAATCGCTCTAGCAATAGCGATACGTTGTCGTTGTCCTCCAGAAAGCTTAACACCACGCTCTCCTATCAAAGTGTCTAATCCCTCTTCAAAACGATCTGTAAACTCATTGACATAGCCTGCTTTTACAGCTTGCTGTAATTGTTCTTCGCTAGCATTCGGTCTAGGAAACAAAATGTTTTCACGTATAGTGCCTTCAAATAAAAACTCATCTTGTAACACAACGCCTAAATGCTTTCTAAAGCTACTCAATTTCACTTTAGACAAATCCTGACTATCAATAGAAATTGTTCCTGAATCTGGATTTAAGAAGGTAGCACTCAGTCCTGCGATAGTGGATTTTCCAGAACCAGAACTTCCTACCAGCGCAATCACAGAACCCGCAGGGGCTTTAAAGCTTATATCATGTATCACTTCTTTCCCTTCTTCATAGGCAAATGACACCTTATCAAAACTCAAATTACCTTTAAAGTCTGTTAATTCAACAGTACGATCTCCAACCTCATCTTCAGGAGTCATATTCATCAGTTCTTCTGTACGATCTAACCCTGCAAGCGCTTCTGTCAACTGGCTTCCTATATTACTCATCTGTACAATAGGAGCTATCATCAATCCTAGATATAATGTAAACGATAAGAATTGACCCGTAGACATTTCATCTTGAATCATAAAATACCCTCCAATCCCCATAATTCCAACAGAAGCAAGCCCTAGTAAAAATGTAGAAGAACTCGACATTACAGCAGTGGCTGTCAAACTTTTCTTTACATTCTGGAATAGTAAATCCACTCCTTTTTCAAATGATTTATTTTCTTGATCTTCTGCATTAAATCCCTTAATAACTCGAACCCCAGCCAATGTTTCTGTTAATCTACCCTTTACCTCTGCATTGATTTTTCCTCTATTTCTAAAAATAGGGCGGATATATTTAAAAGCACGTAATGCCACATACCCAAAAATACCAACAGGCAAAAACACAAAAAGTGTCATCCACGGATTAATTTGTATTAATAACACAATAGAAACTACTGCCGTAATCGTCCCTCCTACCAATTGTACCAATCCTGTACCAATAAGATTTCGCACACCTTCTACATCACTCATAATACGTGATACCAAAGCACCTGATTTTTCATTATCAAAAAAACTAATAGGAAGAGACAATACCTTTTTTTGTACTTGAGCACGCAGTTCTGATATCACATATTGTGCTTGTACACTTAAAATACGTGTTAGTAAAAAAGAAGTAATTGCTTGTATTAATAACGCCGCTCCAACAAGCCACAAAACATTATCTAGCCTATCCATATATTTACAGAATACAATCTCATCAATTAATACTTGCGTTTGCCATGGCAATACTAAGCTAGCTAATCGGCTAATAGCAATAAGAATCAATCCTATAAAAACCAAGTTACGGCGTGGCCAAATAATTGTTTTAAATGCTTTTCCTATAGTAATTCTAGACCTTTCTTGATTTTTAGCGTTTTTGGGAGGAGTTTGTGCAAATTCTTTCATGAATACATAAATACATAGAGTACCTCAAAGATAGGTCAAAGTATAAACCCTATTCTTAAAATAATCTCATTTTTTACTTTGCATCATTCCAAAGTTTATTACCTATAATAATAGGCATCACTTCCTTTTTATAATTTCTACTTAGTGGGATTTTAAAATCCTTAACATGAATCTCATGAGATTCTATCGTATCTATTTTTGAGATAGCAACCACATAGGATTTATGCACTCGTATAAAAGCATTTTTATCTAGTTTTTCTATCACATTTTTAAGAAAAAGTAAGGTGATATAACGTCTTTCCGTCGTTTGAATAATGACATAATTTTGCATGGCTTGTACAAAAAGAATAGCATTTACATGTATCTTTTCGTACTTCCCATCGCATTTAATAAAAAAACAATCTTGCTCTTCTTGAAGAGTTTCGGTATCCTCTATAGATTGTTTTAAAACATATTGGGTTTTTGCTTTAGAAACCGCAGCAAAAAAACGATTAAACGAAATAGGTTTTAATAAATAATCCAACACATTCAGTTCAAACCCTTCTATGGCATAGTTAGGAAATGCCGTCGTAAGGATAGTTATAGGAGGGTTTTTGGTCATCTTCAAAAAATCCAACCCATTAATAACAGGCATTTGAATATCTAAAAATAATACATCGATATCTTCTATATTCAGCGACGAATTCATTTCTAGAACCGTACTAAAACTCCCCATACAACTAAGAAAATCAATTTCTTGAATATAATTGGTAATACACTCTCTTGCTAAAGGCTCATCATCTATAACAATACACTTTATCATGCCGTTACTTTTTGAAGTTGAACATGTGCTTGCGTTGTTAACAGTAAAGAAAGCTGTACAGTATATCGATCTTTATTTTCTGTAACCACCAATGTATATGTATCTGGATATAATAAATCAAGGCGACGCTTTACATTTTTAAGCCCTAATCCCTTGTAAGAAGCATCTTCTAAGGTATGTGTCTGAATTTGAAAGTTAGCACTATTGGCTATAAAAAGTGTCAATGTATTTTCTTGTAAACTTAAATCAAATTGAATCCATTTCTTTAATTGATGATCTTCTGCCAAATGTTTAAATGCATTTTCTATAAAAGGAATTAAAATAAAAGGAGCTATCATCACATTGGTCGATACCGTTTCCGGATACGATTCTTTTAAAGAAAAATTAGCATTCTGACGTAAGCTTTCTAATTCAATAAAACTCTTAATGTACTGTATTTCATTACTTAATTGAATCGTAGGAGTATTGCATTCATATAATTGATAACGTAGTAAACTAGAAAACTTCACAAGAGATTCTGAAGCCATTTCTGTATTCTTATTAATCAGAACAAAAATAGAATTAATCGTGTTGAACAAGAAGTGAGGATTAAACTGTGATTTCAAAAACTTAAGCTCTGTCTCTAGTTTTTCCTTTTCTAAAAGTTGTTGTTTTTTTTGAGATAACAACCAATTCTTAGCCAATTTAATACTCATCCCTAATGTCATCGCTGCAACACAAGAAGGAAATGCATTATTCTTAAAGATAGTGACAGGAGATGCTGGGACAATTTTAAATAATTCATAAGGAGAAGTTCCCGCAATAGCACCCGCTATATAATAATTACATGTGATGAGGGTTGCAGTAACTACTATTGTAGCAATAAGAGCGCCAAAAAAGGGGATGTATCTGTGTTTTTCTAAAAACCTAGGAATCAGTACGTGTACACAGAAATAAACGCTAAGAGTATGAAAGCTCACATAACTAAAGTACTTCACAATATTATGTGGTTCTTGCAATGTTTCAAAAATGCCAAAAACACTTCCTTCATAAACAGACCACCACACAAAATTGTATAAAGCCCATAAAGCAACATGGTGGAGTTTGTACCGCATTAGTTGAGAAAGTATCAAATGTAACTTCTTAGTCATCCCATAAAAATACAATAAGCCATGAGTAATTACTAAACATTACTTGACAAGAAGTAAGAAATAATTGACGAGTGGTAATTTGCAAAAAATCATACACTACAAATGCCTCTTTACACGATGATACACCGCTTATAAAGAATCTTCTACATCTCAGCAATCCTATTTTCTTTCTACGTATTCTCTATGGTTATTGCGACACAAACAATCCTAAAATTATGAGAATTCGTATTCTATTTATCCTGCTAATGACCACATATGTAAGCTATAGTCAAATAAGTGGCCAAGTTATAGATGCCAATAACACCCCTATTCCATTTGCCAATGTGATACTCTATAATGACCTCACAAAAGAACTTACAAAAGGTGTCATCACTAGTGAAACTGGTGCTTTTTATATAGATGATATCCCAGATGGACATTATACCGTACAAATACATTTGATTTCATATCAAACATGGAATTCAGAGTCGTTCGCTTTCGCGAAAGCGGATACAAAAACATTCCCAAACATCATACTATTAGAGGAAGCAACCGCACTGGACGAAGTGGCTATTGTCGCCAAAAAGAAACTCATAGAACGCACTCAAGAAGGGAGTGTGATTAATGTGCAAAGTAGTATTTTGACCAAGGGAAGCTCTGCTTTACAAGTATTAGAACGTTCACCAGGAGTCATTTTAGATCAGCGAAACAATAGTTTTTCTCTAAATGGAAAGAGTGGCACTACCATTATGATTAACGGAAAAACACAACGCATCCCTACTTCAGACCTTATTACACTGTTACAAGGAATGAGTGCCGACAATATTCAGAAAATAGAATTACTCATCAATCCCTCTGCTCGCTATGATGCCGATGGGAATGCAGGTATTATCAATATTGTTATGACTAAAAATGAAGCATTAGGTACACGTGGTAATGCTACCGTTTCTGCAGGATATGGAGAAGGAGTAAAACAAACATCAAGTGTATCGCTTAATTACGGTAGCGAAAAAACAACGCTATATGGTTATTATTCATTCTCATATGACGATACCTATAGTACTTGGAATGGCCTTGGGAGTACCAATATTCCCGTATTTGGGGGAGAAACATTTATTGATTTTACCAGTGAAACCTCCCAACTCAATAGAAATCATAACCTAACATCGGGTATCGAATATCAACTCAATAAAGCCTCGCTTTTTGGAGCGAGTATCACCTACAATCAATCAAATCCATCTATTCAAACAGATAACCGTGGCTTGTATAATTTCCCTATCAATCCTTTTCTGGATGCACGTATCAATCTTAGAGCTAATGGCCAATGGAAAAATTACAATACCTCTGCTTTCTATGAAACTAAAAATGACAATCATACTTTTGGTATTACGGCAGATTATATAAACTATAAGAATGATACCCCAAACAACGTACAAAGCATATATCTTGATGAAAATGGTATTCCTTTTCAACCCGAAGGTGAGATTTATAATAATGGAAATCGAGGAACAAATAGCACTTCTATAGATGTAGGTGTTTTAAAAATAGATTATAGTAGACCTATCAATGAAAAGCTCACGCTAGAAGGAGGTATAAAAGGCTCTCTTTCAAAAACAACCAACAATGCACGCATTGAGATACAAGAAGGCGATACGTTTATTACAGATCCTAGATTTGTAAATATCAATGAAAATACAGAGCAAATTGGTGCTGTTTATGGAATAGCAAATTACACACTTAGCAATTCTATAAATGCACAATTAGGTGTACGCTATGAATATTGGAATCAAGAGTTTGATGATGCTAGCTTAGATCGTAGTTTTGGACAATTATTTCCGTCTGTATTTCTCACCAAGACACTTTCAGATACAAAAAGCTGGAACCTCGCTTACAACCGCCGAATTACACGACCAAGCTATAATGATCTTGCTTCTTTTTTAAGTTACAATAGCCCCACCTCTGTTTTTAGTGGAAATCCGCAACTCTCACCTGCTATTACCAATAGCCTCACAATTACCTATGCGTATAAAGCCTATAGTTTTTCTGTAATAGCAACACAGGAAGATAATCCATTAGCGCGTTTTCAGGTTACTGAAGATGACCGAAGTGATCTTGCTATTATTGCTCCACAAAACTTGAAATATCAGAATAGCATAGACTTCCAATCTAATATTCCTGTCAAAATAAATAATTGGTGGCAATTAAATCTAAATGGAACCATTGGTGTACGACAATTTAAATTACTCCATACAAGAGAGCAACTCACGCATGATTATGTGCATTATAATTTTAATGGAAGCCAGACTATACAATTTCCATCAAAAATATCTTTAGAAATTTCAGGGTGGTATACATCAAAACATTTTAATGGAAGTGCCACTGTGCAAGGGTTTGGAACTGTAAATGCAGGACTTAAAAAAGAATTTAAAAATGGAAGTAGTTTACAACTAAGTGTCACCGATATCTTTAAAAGCATTGATATTAAGTCACAAGTAGGTGATCTTACACGAGAAGCCTATGATAATGTATTTGATGTGCGTTTTTTACCAGAATCTGCAGTATCAAGTATCTGGCGACTCAGTTTCTCCTATCCGTTTGGAAATACAAAAGTAAAAGAAGGAAATAGTAGATCTAGCGCCGATAGTGAAAAGGCTAGAATCCAAAATTAGTCCATTTAATCCGCAAACGCTTGAAATTCGACTAGATGCAATCCTGGATTAGCACTATTACGAATCAGGTTAAGACGAACATATCGAGCTTTTGTGGGTTTTATAATATCTTCTTGTCCTTCAGGGACTGATAATTTTCTGTTCTCACTTTGATCTACTGCTTGTTTCCATGATGTACCGTCTAATGATACATCAATCGTATATTCATAATACCGATACCCATCCCAAAAGGTATAGGTTTTAAAACGTGTAAGTTCATGAGCTTGTTCTAAGTCTATGATCACCCAATTATCACCATTGGTATGTGTTCCCCAATGATCCCAACGGGCAATCTCTCCATTATTGATAAGGGAAGGAACACCTAACTCATTATCACCATGACAGGTACTCACTGGTTTCCCTGTAGTTAAACTCGTTTCTAATCCTAATTGTACGTATTCTTCATACCAAGAAGCACCTATCTGATCACCAGCCGTATCAAACAAGCCAACCTTTATTGTTTTAGAATCCTTAAGTACGATAGGATCTGTATATATACTGCTTATCGCTGTAGGTGTACTTCCATCTGTAGTATATCGTAAAACCCCATCACGTTTTGAAGAAAAATGAAAGGTTGCTGTATCTGCAAACTTATGATTCTCCCAACTATGAGGAGATAAATCATTAACAAGTCCTGTAACCTTAGCCTGAATAGGTGCTAAGAAATACTTCTTTTCTAACGTTTGTCCGATAGGCGTACCATTTCTAAAAGCTTGAAAAGAAACCAGTCCCGATTCTTTTAATATAATAGGTAAAGAATACATACGATCCGTATTTGTGGGGATACGTCCATCTTGGGTATAACGAACCGCTATGTCATTGTGAGCCGACTTAATGTGCAATGACAATAGATCTTCAAATTCAAAATTCTCATAACGATTTGCATCGTCCCAATCACCTTGAGTTAATCCACTTTCAGTCAGTGTAAAAGGAAATAAAATCGCTTCTAACTGTTGGTCAGATTTTTGATTTCTAGAAGCATATGTAGCATAATCAGTGGCATTTGTATTCCATAAACGTTCGCTCATAGCTGCTAAACGTTTTCGTAAAGTGATTAATTCTTTATACTGTCCTTGTTCCCAAGCACACATGCTTCCTCCAATAATCATAGATGCACTGTCTTTAACGCGATGCCCTGGTAATTCTTTAGGCGTTTGATCACTTTTCCATTGGTTGGGTGACCAATCATAGATCGTTTCTGGAGACCATTTACGATTATTAACAACATATAGAGGTTGCCAAGAAGCATTAATGACAGTATACCCATCTTGTGCCAATTTTTGAGGAGTATAATCGGTCATATTCCACGCCATAATTACAAAATCCTTCGGAATCTTCACCTCACTTTCCAATTCAAAACCTGTCCAGATCATCGGAGTTTTTCCGATAGCTTTCACTTGTGTTCCTACACGAACAATAAAATGATGGTATAGATCTGTCAATGATTCTAATTCGTGTGCTTTCATATACGCCTGTACTTGTGTGTCATTCTCAAACCCACCCATATATACCTCATCACCTCCAATATGGATATACGGACTCTCTGGAAAAGCTTCAGCTACTTCTTCTAATAAGGTTTGGATCCCTTCATACACCTGCTCACTTCCCATATTTAACGTATAGTAGTTTTCTTTACTATTTTCAATGCCCCAACGTTGCGCATCGGCGCGAATAAAAGCACTTGAATGTCCAGGCATATCAATTTCTGGAATTAAGGTGACTCCATACGCTTTCGCGAAAGCGTTTAAAACCATCAAATCTTCTTTAGAATAATGCTTCTCAGTACGTAACTCTGGAAATGCATCACTAGAAAAAGTAAATAAACCATCATCGGTGAGATGTAAATGCACATATTTTACCTTATAAAATCCAGCTAAAACAATAAGCTGTTTCAAGGTATTTACCGAATGCCAATTACGAGATAAGTCAATCATTACTGAACGGTACTCATAATCTGGTTGGTCCTTAATGCTACCTACTGGAACCGTACCTTGTTCCGTAATAAGCTGAGATAAGGTCATAATACCAAACCGAACAGCACGGTCGCTTCCGGCTTGTATACGTATAGATTCTTCAGAAATATCAAGTTGATACGCTTCTTCAGGCATCGCAATATCAATGGAAAGTTCTAATCTGCTTGACAATTGACTTTCTAAATTAGGAGTTGAAGCATTTGGATTAAAAATAACTTGGTCCAATATATACTGATAATCTCCAAACTTTTTTACAGTGGTAGGTTGATCGCTAAGTGGTTTTAAAAGATTTATAAAGGCACCCGTAAGAGTAACTTCTTGTGGTACAGGCACAATAGAATATTCATAAGTATCGATACGCGCTTGCTCAGTACAACTTACAATAGAGATATATAAACAAAATACAATGAGCCTATAAAAAATATTCATATCGATAAAGTATTAAAACCACTCCCCTTCTATCTAAAAATGAAAAGGCTACAACGAAGCTACTAAAATAACACATCACAATAAGCAACCAAAAAGTTGCATATTAAAATAGTTTTTGTATTTTAGCAACCAATTAGTTGCATTAATCAAAAAATCAATACCAATGAAAGACATTATTTCAAAAGAACAGTTATTTAATCATCCCATTCAGAAAGTATGGGATGCAATTACCAATCAAGAGCAAATCTCAACGTGGTTTATTCCAGCTACATTTAAAGCAGAAAAAGGATTTCAATACTCATTTAATGCGGCTGGAGGAGAATGCTCTCCTATACGTGGTGAAGTATTAGAAGCAACTCCTTACACACTTATCTATTCTTGGATTGTTACAGAAAACCCTATGGAAACTATTGTAAAATGGGTATTAGAAGAAGTAGAGGGTGGCACAAAATTATATTTGGAACATTCTGGGATTTCAAACTATCATGGAGAGACCGCTATTGAAATGTTTCAAAGTTTTAATGGAGGTTGGGATAATTGTTTAACAGGACTTAGCGGTTATTTAAAAGATATCGTACATGCAGGATAATATTACAAAAATATTAAAAGCGATTTCTGATCCTACAAGGCGTGAATTATTTCACGCCTTAGTGATCGCAGCTACAGCATTGCCTATTACACAGGTTTCTGCACAGTTTAATATTACAAGACAAGGGATTACAAAACATTTAAAAACATTAGAAAATGCAGGCTTAATTACCATTACTACCTCTGGTAGAGAACGTTTTTGTAAAGCAGAAGCTGCTCCTTTACAAGAGGTGAAAAATTGGGTAAGTTTTTACGAGAAATTCTGGGATACAAAACTAGATCAATTAGGAGATTTTTTAGATCAAAAAGAATAACTTTTTAAGGGGCTTCTTTTTTGTATACAATATTATGAGGGAGACCTACATCTTTCATATCTGTGAGCATAAAACCATGCTGTTCTAATAACCGTTTAGAGGGAAGATTCTCTATATGTGTATATGCGAGAATAGTTTCTATTTGAAGAAGGTTATAGCCAAAATTCATCACAGCAGTTAATGCTTCACTCATATATCCTTTTCCTTGATAATCTGGATGTAAATCATATCCTACCTCTGCTGTTTTTCTATCCTTAGAAAAATTCCAAAGCGATATGGCGCCTATATATTGATCTTGATGTTCTTTTAATGTGAGTACCCAATAAATACTCGCTCCTACTTGTCTATCATGTAAACGATCTTTAATAAAAAGGTCTATTTGTTGTAACGACGTTGGAGGTACACGTTGGATATATGCATTTACTTCAGGAGCAGAACGCATATAAAAAATTGCTTCTCTATCTCCTATCCTTGGCGCACGAATGTATAACCGTTCTGTTTGTAAAGGCGCAAAATCTGAAAAGTTTTTAGGCATATAAATCATAGTTTATTAATTGCATGTACGTCCTAAAATTTGATGTTCATCTTTTTGAAAATTTGATAATTCCAGTCCATCCTCTACAAGAATACATTGAAGTTTCTCTGTACCTTCTACTCTAAGGGTTGAGAGGTTTTTATTATTTAAAAGGTTAAGGTATTCTAAATCATTATTATAGCCACAGTATATCGTATGCACTTTTGTAAGCATACTTAGGTCTAGGCGTTTAATAGAATTCAATTTACAATCTAATATTTTTAAATTTAGGTTTTTACTAAAATTCAATTCTTGCAAATTATTAAATGAACAGGATAGCCAATATAGATTACTAAGTTTTTCTAATTGGAGTTCTTTTAAATCATTACCTCTTACATCTAAGATTTCTAAATACTTATTTTTACTTAAATCAATTGTTGTTAGATCATTTATAGCAACATTCAAGTACATTAAATGTTTAAAATGCGCTATTCCCTGTAATGATTTTATATGTTTACCAGAAACAGTAAGTTTTAAAATTTTTAAAGCCTCTTCTTCTTGTATTTTTCCGTCACCATTTTTATCTATAATTGTATTACCAAGTAGCGTGTCATCACTTTCTTCTGTACCAGCTATCAATAAAGCATTTAAAAAATTCTTATCTGGAATATCAATATCCTGAGAAAAAACGCTAAAGACTTGAAGAAACAAACATATGTGAACTACCTTTTTGAACATTTCAATGTATAGACTATTAAAAAAAATAAATATACTAAAACTAAGCACGCTTGATCAAAGTCATTTCAATTTTCTAAATAATATATAGATATAATGCATCAAATCAATTAATGACAATAAACTACGTATAATTAGTAGTATTTTTGTGCAAATTGTACGATTCAAGATGAAAAAAATAAGCCATTGGTTATATGATTTTTTGATAAAGAAAGAGTTTTCTGAAACGATGGCCACCTATCTCAATGTTATTGTTTTATGTATCCTTTTAGTTGCTGTATTATTAGTTATAGATATGCTTTCGCGAAAAATTTTACGCAAAGTATCTAGCGGGATTGCTACCGCTTCAAAAACAAAACTCGATGATTTACTCATAGAAAATAGAGTTCCCAGACGCGTAGGTCATTTAATTCCATTTATGATTGCTTATTGGACAGTTCCTCATATTTTTCAGGACTTTCCTCAAACCCAAAAAGCAGCCATTATCTTTTTAAAATTACTGGCTATTGTATTGGTATTACGAATAGCACGTGCTTTTTTAAACTCATTAAAAAGTTACTTTAAAACCAAACCAAGGCTCAAGGATAAACCTATAGACAGTTATATTCAGGTCTTTATGATTTTTGCTTGGTTTGCTGGTGTATTTCTAGCTCTTGCAGTAGTTGCAGATATTGATTTATGGAAATTTTTAGCAGGATTGGGGACCATCTCTGCTGTGATTATTTTAGTATTTAGAGATACCATATTAGGATTTGTAGCAAGTATTCAAGTAGCAACCAATGATATTGTACGCATAGGTGACTGGATTACATTTGATAAATATGGCGCCGATGGAGATGTGATAGAAATTAATCTTGCTACTGTAAAAGTTCAAAACTTTGATAAAACCATCACAACCATTCCTACATATGCACTAATTTCTGACAGTTTTAAGAACTGGCGAGGCATGAATGATTCTGATGGAAGACGTATTAAAAGAGCTATTTATATCAAACAAGAGAGTATAAAGTTTTTAACTTCTGATGCTATTGAACAGCTTAAAAAAATCGAACTCATTACTACATACCTCTCCGATCGTCAGGAAAAAATAGATGCTTCAAATACTTCATTAGGAATTTCTAGAGAGCTTCAAGTGAATGGGCGTAATCTTACTAATATTGGGGTATTTAGAAAATATATGGAAACTTATATCTCACAACACTCTGCGGTTAATAAAGATATGATGATTATGGCTAGGCAACTGGCTCCTACTTCTCAAGGAGTTCCCTTAGAAATATATTGCTTTAGTAGTGATAAACGATGGCAAAACTATGAATATATCATGGCAGATATTTTTGACCACTTTCTAGCATCTGTATCTTATTTTGATTTAGAATTATTTGAACTACCAAGTACAGGCGTATACGTACCTAAAAATTAAGGATATACTTATTTACAATCTACTGAAAGCGTGATCCCATCTAGTGTTTTCCAAACTGTATGGTCATATGCTTGAGGGGAAAATGTAAATAAAACAGTGTACTTCTTTGTATCCGCACAGTAATCGGCAACTGCTTTTACTTGTAGTGTTTGAATAGATTTTGTGAAAAATGCATCAAATACTTTTACTTTTCCAATATAGGTTGTTGTTGTATTTGTTATTTCTTTTTTCACAAAAACAACTGTTGTTTCTGGAATATCAGTAACACCATTGCCTTTTCCAACCACATCCATAAGTCCATCAAAATACGCTGCGATATCTTTTTCCAATTTTTGCTCAGTGAGTTTTGGATCTTCATCCAGGTACCATAAAAAAGCATACGTCCAGAATTCTTCACTTTCTGGTTTTCCCCATCCTTTTGCAAAGCGTACTTCTTCTATTCCTTTATAATCTAAGGATGGTGCAAATGCAATAGGAAATGTTAATTGCTCGCTACGCCACGGTTCATCTATTTGCAAGAGTAGTGTTTCTTCTTGAGCAAACGTAGAAGATGTCATAAATGCACATAAAAACAAGAATAGTAGGGTTGATTTCATAAATAATAAGTGGTGTATGGTGGGTTTACGCTTTAACGCTACACTCTCCCTTTGGTCGTGAATCTCACAAGCTCGATTTCGCGAAAGCGTATAAAGAATTTCTATAAAAAAATTAATCTTTTACGATAATCACAGTGGCTTTTACACCCGTGGCAAGATTCCATATATTGGAAGAAATAACCTGTCTATTATCATCGTACATCACAAATTGAGCAGTATTAGGCCCTGAAGTACCTTGGTTTAAAGCAGTGATGTCTATTTTATTAAAACCTGTTTTAAGATCTATATAGAAGCCTTGAAACTCTCCAGCTAGATGAATATTAGGATGTATTATTGTGTCATTTACAGCTACACTTACTCTATCTCCATCTACATACTCATGATCTCTATATAAAAAACGTACAAATTTAGAACCGCTTTTAAAATCACCAAAATGTTGATCATTATAATATTCGGGTTTTAAACCAGCATCTTTTGTATAATTATTCTTGTTGTTAAGCTTATTTTCTAGGGCAGTATAATCTTTTTTAGCAAACTCCTCCCCTTCCATAAAACGGACTTCTCGTTTTTTTGTGCCGCTTTCTGGTTGTCCTAAACGAACCTTACTTTTTACACTTACCGTTTCTGATGAAATACTAGAAGAAGCATTTTCTGGAGAAACCAAAATAGGCTTAGGTGCTTCATTATTCTGTTTCCCTTCAATCTTAATAGATTTACGAGGCGCATCTATTTGTGCATACCCTATACTCACACAGAATAGTGCAATCCAAAATAAGGAGCTTTGTAAAATAGATGTCTTAGGTGTAGTTTTCAAAATAATTATTTGATGAGTAAAGATAGTAAATGCGTATTAATAATAAATGAAACTTAACATATCCATTAACAAGTTTTGTACCAAAATCATGCTTAAATGGGCTTAAACTTTTACTTAGGTCGTAAAATTATGTATCTCTTAACACAATGTACTTAAAATAAAAAAGGAATGATGTGCGTTATGCTAGCATCAATCAAATCGAACCTTTATGAAAATCAACGTTTTTTATTTTTTAGCATTTCTAGTATGTATAACCACTGCATGCAGTACACGTGATGATGACGGGAATTCAACTAGTGGTATTGAGTGCCTTAATTTAGGAGCACAAGAATTAACACTTACGATAGAAGATTCTTTTACGACACTTCCATCTAAGGTTTCTGTGTTTTTTAGAGTTACCGATCTAGATGGCAATGGAGTGCCCGGATTAAATCCATCTGATTTTAGAATTTTTGAACAAGGGCGTAATGATGCGTGCTTTAATGAAATATCAAGTTCTGAGTCTTCTGCAGAAATCTCACCTAATTCGCAAATTTTTGTAAATAATACCATCCTAGTCCTTGACTTAAGTAATAGTGTATTGAGTTCTAGTTTACAAGAATTAAAAGATGCATCTATTAGTTTTATTACAAATGTGGTCCCATCTATACCTACAAATTCTTTCCAAATGGGTATTTATTGGTTTGATGGTGAAGATGTATTACATGAGTTACAACCTCCTACATCTAGTGCTACTGTATTACAGGATGCCATAAATAGCATCACACCAGATATAAGCAATGATCCTTCTACAGATTTATATGGTGCTGTTATTAAATCGACGCAAGTGGCAGAAGACCTCATCACAAATGCAGAAGCGCAGGATATTTTTGGTGCTGCTTCTATTGTTATTTTTACAGATGGTACAGATCAAGCAGCTCGTTTTACGGAACAGGAAGCGTTAACCGCCGTAAATAATGCCGATGAAAATATCTCATTTTTCACCATTGGATTGGGTGATGAAATAGATGAAAATACACTTTCTCAAATAGGGACTTCTGGAAGTGTTTTTGCAACAGATAGTTCAGAATTAGAAACGGTATTTAATCAAGTTTCAAATAATGTTGCAAATCAAGCAAACAGCTTTTATTTATTTGAATACTGTAGCCCTAAAAGAGATGGTAGTGGAATGAATAATCTTGTCATACAAGCCATTTCAAACACAAGAACTGGTGTAGTTGAAGCTACTTTTGACGCTACAGGATTTAGCAGCGGATGTCAATAAACAACTCTAATTTGTGTATTTTATCGATTATTTAATGCTTTTTGTCTTTAATGTTTTAAAAAAAGGTATTTTCCATAAATCTAATCAGAGAACATCTGTAGATTTATACTATGCTAGTTGCTGAATCAAATTTAAAATATGAATTGGAAGATGTATACATCTTATCTACAGGTGTATTCTATTTCTTCGAAGATTTCATTATCTCAGAGATTAATGAAGGGGTTCACTTTAATTGGGAAGCCGCACAGGATATTATAGAACTAGCATTAAATCATTACGGTAGTGGGTCTAAAATATCTTATATCTCAAATAGGATTCACTCCTACTCTATTGAAGCACAAGATTGGTTAAAGTTTTTTAAACAAAGACATACGTTAAGATCATTTGCTGTTGTGACTTATTCTAAGAGTGGTTTAATTAATGTAATGATGGAAAAAATATTTTTCAAATCAAAAATAAAGACGTTTGAAAATTTATACGATGCTGCAGCATGGGTAAGTACTCACAAACCAACCATTAGAGATAAGTCTATGGTTAGCTAATTTTTTTTCAAAAAAATCACATTACAAACTATTTCATTAAGACATCATGTATTTTAACTATACAAAAATGTCATTAATCTAGAATTGTATTTGCTTTCCTCATCAATGTACATATAAAACAATACTAATTGTATTTTACATATATGAAAACATTTGACTACAAAGCCTTACCCCACTTTGAACAAACGTATATTTTACAGTGTGGCACATTTCATTTTTACAAAGATTTTATTATATCTCATATAAATGAAGGAGAGTATATTACTTGGGATAGCGCTCAAGAACTTATAGACATTGCCATAGGTCATTACGGGAAAAAAATAAACATCTCTTTAATATCAAATAGATATAATACCTATGAGATAAAATATGACGATTGGAGAAAGTTTTACAAAGAAGGTTTTCAGCTAAAAGCATTAGCTATTGTTACGTATAATAAAAGTGGGCTCATTAATTTTATGAGTGAAAAGAAAATGTTCCGTCATAAAATCCGAAATTTTTATTCATTAGAAAATGCTATAAAATGGGTTACCTCTTTAAAGTAAAAGAGGTATCATTCTAAAAGCGGAGATTTATAATAATCTACTTCTTTGATATCTAGTCTGTTTATATGCATTTTAAGGCGTTCTAGGTAGGAATCCCATCCTAGATTGTCTTCTCTAGACCAACCCAGTTCTGCGTGCCCTATAAGCCTTGGGAATACCAAATACTCAATGGCATCCATATCTTTTACGGTCTCTGTCCATAAAGGAGATTCTATTCCAATAATTTGTGAAGAAGGCACATCTTTTAAGAGCGTACGAGGATTCCAAATATAGGCACTATCAATAGGCGTTAAACCTGCCCAAGTAAGACCTATTTTAGTGTCTTTCGTATATTTCATATCCAGATACGTTTTTGGTGCTGGAGATAATACAACAGAAGCTCCTTGTTTAGCTCCTTTTGTGGCAATGTCATTATTTGTCCAATGTTGCACGATCGTTTCATCAGAAATACCGGCACTTTGAATATCTTCCCAACCCATTACATTCTTGCCGTATTTTTTAACGATAGCTTGCGCTTTTGTCAAAAACAGATTATAATCTTCTTTAGGAGTAACGTGGGACTCATCACCTCCTAAATGAATATAATCACCATCGGTAAGTGAAGCCAACTCTCTAATAACATCGTCAAGAAAAGTATAAGTGATTTCGCTATCTACACATAGTGTACTAAATCCTACTTTCATTCCTGTATATAAATCTCTTGCCTTTCCATCACAATTTAGTTCTGGATAAGATGCTAAGGCTGCATTGGTATGTCCTGGCATATCAATCTCAGGTATAATAGTAATCTGGTGTAATTTCGCGTAAGCTACAATATCTCTATACTGAGCTTGTGTATAAAATCCTCCTTGATCTCCACCTACCGCACTAGTGCTTCCAATTTCTGTAAGTTTTGGCCATGATTTTATTTCTATACGCCATCCTTGATCATCAGTAAGGTGTAAGTGTAGTTTATTGATTTTATAACTAGCTATTAGATCGATATATCGTTTTACATCTTCTACAGAAAAGAAATGCCTTGCTACATCTAGCATAGCTCCCCTGTAAGCATATGAAGGAGCGTCTTCTATAGTGACGCCTGGAACGGCCCAAATCATATCTGGCGTTAAAGTCTTGTTTTCAATTTCATCAGGGAGTAATTGATATAATGTTTGAACCCCCATATGTAACCCAACCATTGTACGTGCTCTGATAATGATACGGTCCTTAGATGTTTTAAGTATATAGCCTTCATCATTAGAAATTTCACTAGCACTCGCATCAATAACAAAGTGAATACTATTTGTGGCTAGTTTACTTTCATTTTTTGTGGCTAATATAAACCCGCTTGGTACCCTAAAACGATTAGAAAACCCTTGAGCTACTGCTTGACTTTCTAGATTTGTGCCTGCATAAATAACCGTTGTTGCATCAATAAGAAACCCTTCTTCATGTGTAACTATTTCATTTGGATATGGAATGAGCGAACGTTCAGATAGAGGCACAAGAACTTGGGCTTTTTCTGGAGTACAGCTTAAACAAACGTATAACACTGTTACTATAATATATATATGCTTTTTCATCTATAAAAAATACTAAATTATGATTCTAATCGATAATACCCACATTTAAGATAGGCTCCTTCTGGAAATCCAATAGGATGATCGCTATCATGAAATGTCTTCTCTATGACTTTATAAGAACGTTTACTTTTTACAATTGCTTGTTCAGAAATATCAAAAAATTGCTGTGCTGTTATTCTAGATGAGCAAGATGCTAGTACTAAAATTCCATTTTTAGCAACCAATTGTGTTCCCAAAACGGCTAACCTATTATAACTGTGTTTAGCACTTTCAATTTCTCTTGCGCTCTTTGCAAAACTTGGAGGATCAATTACAACAATATCAAATTTTTTATGATCATCGATAAGCTGTTGTAATCCTACAAATGCATCTATAGCCATGATTTTATGTTGTCCAGTACTAGGATTCAATTTTCCATTCTCAAGAGCTACTTCTAAAGCTTGTGCGCTTATATCTAGACTCAATACTTCTGTTGCACCACCGGCAAGAGCATGTACAGAAAACCCTCCTGCATAGCTAAAAACATCTAATACTTTTTTTCCTTTAGACATTTCTCCTACACGTTTTCTATTATGTCTATGATCTAAGAAATAACCAGTTTTATGTCCATGTATTACATTAGCAGAAAAGCGAATCCCATGTTCTTTAAAGTAAATAACTTCAGATGATAATGTACCATGAATAACTTGACCATCCTTAAATTCATGCAAAGCCGATTTCTGTAAATTACGACTCAACCGAACAACTACTGTTGCAACTTTAGAAATAGCAACCAATTCTGGTAGGATCATCTCTATATATGGAAACCATATGCCTGTATAAAACTTAACAACTAAAACATCTTTATAAACATCGGCTATTAAGCCTGGAAATCCATCATTCTCACCAAATAGTAGACGGTAACTATCGGTATCTGTTTTTAATAACTGATTTCTCTTTGAGAAAGCAACATGTATTTTTTCTTTAAAGAAAGCATTGTCAGGAGTTGCTGGAACAGGGCTAATTACTTTAATTCTAATAGGAGAATCTGGGTCATAAAGACCAATAGCAAACACCTTATCCTTACGCTGATCAAATAGAATCGCAATATCGCCTGTATTTCCATCTTTATTTTGTTTAGCAATACTATCTTCAAAAATCCAAGGATGTCCTTGTTTCACAAGTTTCTCCGCTGTAGCCTTTAATTTTATGGCTAAACGTTGTGTTTTAATATGTGGAAATTTGATCATGTAGGATGCTAGTAAGAAATGTTGGCTATTTTTTTTAAGACAATGCTTCTAAAGGAACTAAAACATCTGACGTCAATTTAAAAATAATGCGATTATAATGAAATATAATGGAGTCTATTGAATTAATAAATGTACTAAACCCTTCACCTTTAAAAGAGTTTTGACTGAGTCTATATAATGTATTAGAATGCACCAAAACAGATAATAACTCTTCTTTAGTTTCTATATTTGGTAAAGGTACAAAAGGAACCTCTTCAAGACGTTGTTTCGCAGCTTCAAAAATCTTTATCATCTCATTAGATCGATTTGCAAAGGCATTAATATCGCCTTCAGTAACATCTCCAGAATCTACCAGCACCTGATATTCAGAAATAATAGTATTGTTTTTTGCAACAAAGCTTTCAAGATTTAGCTGTAATATTTCTAATAGTTTAAAACGATCTAATTGTGTTTTTCGAGATTCTTGAGCAGTAGCGATATAACTTAAGTGAAATAAAGTCTTGTCCCAATCTTTGAAAGAATCTTTAAAATAATGTAATTTTTCTTGTTGGATACGATCTCCTGCGTGTTGAAAATTTTTCTTCTTATAAACCGTACCTTCATATTCAAATACTTTTGCTTTAATAGCACCTGTACTAATATCAACAAGCTTTTTATATTGCTCATCCATAATTTTAACAGGAGCCATGAGCGTCACTAATTGTTCCTTAATTAGTTTTTCAAACTGTTGCTTTATTTCTGAGACATCTACGTTTAGAAAAAGGTTTTTATCTCTTACTTCTTCAGCACTTGGAATAGAAAAATAACGTTGTTGAAAATTATCTAAATACTCTTTCCCAAATATTTGTTCGGTTTGCTTCTCATCATTAATAAACGAACGCATCTTTTCTAATGAAGGTGTATACACATCTTCCTTTAACCCCATACCATGTATATATAGATTTTTAGTAAGAGTCGTCTGAATTTCATTAGCGTTATTAAAAAGACCCCACGGGCTTGAGTGATCTTCTATCCCATCTACAAAAGGGTTTTTAGCATTTTGCTCTCTATCCATATTTGATGGATGACTAGCATACATATTTAAAGAAGAGAATGTTTCTTTTTCCTTAAACACTATAGCACGCCCATTTGAATCTACCTCTCGTTCTTGAATGGATGCATTCATTTCTTCTTTGAGACCCTCTAATAACTCTGCTTGATGCGTAAATAAATTTGTAGTATATACTTTTTGTTGCGAAGCAGTTCCTGTATAACCAAGTGTTTTATTCCATGATTCAAAAGCTTTTTCTAGTTTCCATAATGAATTAATGATAGCATTACTTCCTGTAAGACTTACTGCCACTTTATCGGCATGGAATTCCATCTCTCTAGATAGCGATGCATGCAGTATATTTAAGAGTTTGTATAATAAAAAAAGGAGTTGGCGTATGAGCCATACAAAAGGGGTGATTATCCATGCTATAAAAGAGATACGTATATCAATACTTCTCCATATCTCTAGAGCTCTATCCCAATAATCACGCTCAAATATCATGTTATGAATAATGGTATTGGTCATGTATACATAACTACCTACACGCATACTAGATTGAGAAAAGTGACCAAACTCATGTGCCATTACTGCTTTAAATTCGGTTAGGTTTAATCCATTTACAAGTGCAAGTCCTATTCTTAAATTTTTCTTTCCAGGATAGAAAAGGCTTAAAAAAGTACTGTGAAAAGATACCGATGCATTTACATCGTGATCAATGATTATTTTATTGGGTTTAGGAGCTTTTGCATCATCTGCAATACGATGAATAAATTTATAAAGTTCGGGTTCATCCTTAGGTTTTACAACCACACTAATTTTATCTTTATGTTTATTCCTTCTAAAAATAAATTTAAGTGTAAATAAGAATAACATAAAAGCGCCTACAGCAGCAGCAAGGTTAAACACATCACCATCAATGGTCTTAAATTCTTCAAATTGCCAATAGGTAAGCATCGCAAATCCAATGACCATCCCAAAATATAATAAGAAGAACAATAACAATCCAGAAATAGCCATAATTACCTTATTGACATAACTATTCTGTACACTTGTAAAGTCGTCGGATAGATTTCCTGGGTTATCTGGATATTTCATATATAGTATTTAATAAAACAAGATTAAGCAATTATACGCTTTCGCGAAAGCGTATACAACTTCACCGTCATTTTTTGTACATTAACGCTATGAAGATATATCATTTTTTAATAGCCTTTTTGTTGTTTTCTTATGTAAGTAGTGCACAAGACTCTCCTCTTGTAAATATCGAAACTTATGGAGGAAACTATGCCTATGATGTCAAATATGCGACCGATGACAATTTTTTAAAAACAACGGTATACGATTGTGTCCAATGCTTGCTTTTACCAGAAGTTGCTGAAGCCATTGCTGCTGCCAATCATGATTTTTGCGAATTAGGATATAAAATCCAATTTTTTGATTGTTACAGACCGCTATCTGTTCAAAAGAAAATGTGGGCTATTTTTCCAAATCCTTCATATGTAGGAAATCCTTATAAGAGTGGTTCTATCCATAATAGAGGAGCCGCTATTGATATGACTATTGTAAAATTGGATGGAACCCCTTTGGATATGGGAAGTGATTATGATCATTTTGGAAAAGAGGCGCACATAGATCACCCTCATCATAGTGATACTGTAAAGGCGAATCGGAAATTATTATGGGACGTTATGAAAAAAAATGGTTTTTCTGTGATTAGAACAGAATGGTGGCATTTTAATTACGATGCAAAAAATTACGGATTAAAGGTGCTAGATATTGATTTTGATTGTACGAATTAGTATCTACATATAGAACATAAAAAAAGCGTTTACAGAAGGTTCTGTAAGCGCTTTTATATGTAGTTTATTGTTATTTAGGATCTAATAAAGCATCTATTCTAGCAATAACATCCTGATAATGATATTTGGTAATTCTATTTACATTTCCATTTTTAGCGTTTCTAAGTATAGAACGTAAGGTTGTAAGCTCGCCACGCACTAGTGACTTAATATCTGACGTATTTGTATCATATACAAACGTACTTTCAAAACCAGGCCTTCCTCTTCTTCTTGGAGGTCCATCGTCTGTCATTAAAAACTGCATTCTATCTACATACGACTTCTGTAAGTTACGTCTATAAATGTCTACACTTTGACCACGCGAAGCTTCAGACCATAATCCCTTACGTAATTGAGATAACATCTCATAAGCACTGTAATACTCTTGATTAATGGTTTCGGCATCTATTAATCGTCCTATACGATCAAAACTTAAAAGACCATTTAAATAGCGAGATTGTACCCTACGCATACGTTCAAAGTAACCAGCATGGTCTATGTTCTGCAATATTGAAGCATCAGCTAGCCAATCCTGAGTTTTAAATAGATTTTCTTGTAACCATTGCATAGATTCTTGCTGTGCATTTTTGTCTAAGTGTGTATACACAACTCCAGATTGATCAGGGTTTTTAAGGTTTTCATATACCCCTCCTATATTGGTTACAACATGACCTACATACCTACTATACACCCCTAGTAATTCTCCATATAGTTCTTCTAAATCTTGATAGTTATTGGTTTGATCAGAAGTCCAAGCTGGTAAATTTTGAGCTACATATCTTAAGTTTTTAAGTCCATATGTACTTGCTTTAATAGGATCATTCCCTATCCCTTCTGTTTGTGATTGTGGATCAAAACGACTAGACTGACGACCGTATTTATAGACAGGATTATCTGCTTTTTCTACAATCCACTTATTGAGTGTAGCTAGTTCTGCTTCTGGTGTTTTAGCATTAGGTAACCATCTATATCCCCAATTTACTGCATAATGATCATAAGGCCCCATTTGACGAACAAAGCGAATGTTTTGATCTCCTGGCTGTGCAATGTAATTATATCGTGCATAATCCATTAAACTTGCGGCAATTCCATTTTCTTGAGTAAAAGCCCCATCTCTATAGGATTCTACATCATAGGCATAACTAGCAGCCATATTATGAGGGAATCCGAGGGCATGTCCAACCTCATGTGCAATTACCATACGCATCATCTCTCCTATTTCTTCATCAGGAGTATTTAAAGTACGAGCGCTTGGGTTTGCTGCTCCTGTTTCTAATAGATACCGATTTCTATAACTACGCAAGTGGTTATGATACCATATAATATCACTTTCTATAATCTCGCCACTACGTGGATCAGAAACACTAGGTCCTACTGCATTACGTGTAGTACTTGCTACATAACGTACAACAGAATACCGTATATCTTCAGGACTAAATTCAGGATCTTCTTCTGGCGAAGGAGCATCTTTTGCTATAATTGCATTTTTAAATCCAGCAGTTTCAAAAGGTTTTTGCCAATCTTCAATACCTTGTTTGATATACTTTTGTAAATTTTCAGGAGTACCAGGGTCTAAATAATATACAATAGGTTTTACTGGTTCTACAAGCTCTCCTCTCGCATATGCTTCTGGATCTTTAGGCTCTAAACGCCATCTTTCTATATACGTCTTCTCATCAGCTTTTAAAGCATCACTCCCATAGTCATATTGACTTACTGTAAAAAACCCTACACGTGGATCTGAAATCCTAGGTTGCATAGGCTCTTCAGGTAATAGAATCATAGATTGATTCATTTGAAGACTAATAGACTCTGTACTTCGAGCTGTAGGTGGTTCTGAAGCATCATAGGTAAAGTCTTGTTTTACTTCTATATTCAATGGATAGCTTTTTACACTATTAATAAAACTACGAGAAGCATCTAATCGCTTTACTTTATATTGTTTACGTAAGAATGAAGGTAACCCACTAATGGCTTTTACATCTGTAGAAAACAGTTTTGTAACATCTACAACCACAGCCGTAGAATCTTCATTAAAGGCTTTAATATCAAAAGCATATAGAGTAGGTTCGTAATTATTAACACGTACAGAATTACTAATTGCCTTTGTACTATCTGCTACATTTCTATATGATTTTACTTTCAGTAAAATTTTATTTTGAAAACGTTGCCAGTGAACTACTTGTTCATTTGTTTTGGTACCAGCATTAAAGAAACCTCCTCCTAATCCAGAAGGAATTTGCGCTATACGACTTACCCAAAGCATGTCTTTTTCTAAGACATTAAAAGGAATTTCATAGAGATATGTTTTTTTGACACGATGTACCTGAAAGAGACCACTATCAGTAACAGCTTCTTTAGTGACTACATCTTTATAGTCTTTGATGTCCTTTTTATCCTTTTTTTCTTTGTTTTCGGTTTTTTCTACTTTTTCAGGAACTCCTTTCTTTTTTCTTTTGTTCCTTTTCTGAGCATGTGTAGTACTAGTAACGCAGAATACACATAGTAAGCAAAGTGCTAAAATTCTCTTCATTGATAAACGTATTGGTTGATGATATTATGCACCACACAAAATAAGAATAACAAAATACTTAACAATAACTTAGAAGAACATTAACATTTTAATAAGTTTTTAGGGCTATTGTTTAGAAAAACGAAAACGATATGACTGAGGGGTTGTAAGGTCGCCGCTTCCTCCCCAACCTTCATAAGCAAAAACTAAATCTAATTCAAAAACAGTATCATCTGCAAGATCTACGATTCCAAAATTTTCTTCATCTGGTCCTGTTAACGCATTAAATGCAGAGTCTCGACAAAAGAGATTTACAGATTGGTATATTTTTGGATACACATTTGTACCAGCTATTGTAAATTCTAGACCTTCTGCTATAAGTCCAGTATTTCTTACGTTAGGTGTATTTCCTGCTGTGATAGATACAATTCCCTGCTCTCCTAAATTAAAAAAAGAGCCATTTGGTCCTGAAATGATTTCATAAGAATAGGTTCCCGTATATAAATCATTATCAATAGTGTCTATCACATTAATAACATATCTATAAGGTGATTTAAAGAAACAAGCATCCGTAAGTATAGAGGAACTTCCATTTTCAGTACTAAAAGTACGCCCATCTGTAAGATGTATTTCTGCTCTTAATTCAAATTGATCTCCCGCCAAAATGGAATTTGAATCAAGATTAAATGCATCTATCGCATCTTGATATATGACTTCAATAGTACCTACAGGCAATCCATTACCGCCTGGTTGAAAATCGGAGCTAGGAACATCTTTCAATACAATCTCAGCCTGACTATTATTTCCGTTACTTGGGGTTCTATCTAAATATTGGAGATACAATCTTACAAAATCAAAAATCCCCCCTTCTTCAAGATCTTGTTCTTCTAGAACCACTGTAAAAGCACTTTGAAGCTCTGTACGTTCAAAATTTGGAGAAACTCTGTCTATATTACGTAATATAGCACCGCGTTCTATTTGTTCTACCACTGTATCTATTGCTTTATCATCTTCACTACAAGACATAGTAAACATAAATACTGCTACAAATGCCAATCGATATAATTTTATCATAGTTCTATTTTATTGTTTAGTAAATTTAAATGTATATAATGTAGAAACACCAATAGCGTCATCTCCATTATCTAATGTCCCGTCCCATCCTTCAAATCCAATATCGATATCTAAGAAAAAAACGGTATCGTCATTAAGATCAATAGTGCCAAAATTTGTATCATTAGGTCCCGATAAAATATGAGGTCCCGATTCTATACAAAAGAGGTTTACTGATTGATAAATCTTTGGATACACATACGCTCCTGCTATTGTAAACTCTAGTCCCTCTCCTATAATTCCAGTAGTTCTAACATTAGGAAGATCACCTGCCATTATTGATACAATACCCTCCTCTTGAATTCCAAAACTAGGATTAATTACATCTGACACTATTTCATAAGAATACGTTCCTGTAAATAAATCTTCTGGAATAACTTCTATCACGTTTATTTCATATCTAAATGGAGACTTAAAAAAACAAGCATCTGTAAGCACAGAAGCACTCGTATCTAGCGTACTAAAAATACGACCATCAGTAAGATGAGTTTCCAAACGTAAACCAAATTGATCACCAGGTTCAATAAGTCCCGTATTTATAGCAAGAGCATCTACAACCTCTTGATAGCTCACTAGAATGGTCGTTCTTGGAAAAGCATCTGGTCCAATTATAAATGCATTAGAAGGGATATCTTTTAAAATAACTTCCTGTGTACTATTGTCACTACCATCAATTGTACGATCTCTAAACTCTATATGCAAACGAACAAAATCAAGAAGATTTCCACCTTCTATATCTTGTTCTTCTATTTCAAGTTCAAAAACACTTTCAAAATCAGTATGTATAAAGTCCTTACTTACCCTATTAATATTACGCAATATAGTACCGCGTTCTGTCTCTGCAAATACTTCTTCAATAGCTTTGTCTCCATCAGTACAAGAAACTATAGAAATAAAAAACAGTGTAGATAATACTCTTGATAATCTCATCCTATTAATAGTTTATGTTTACTGTTTAGAAAATCTAACTTTAGATGGAAAATTTGCATAATCACAAAATGCATCAAACCCCTCAAAAGCTTCTAGGAAATGTAGCTCAAAAACAGTATCATCATTAGGATCAATAGTTGCTGGTATTATATCTGGTCCTATTAATACACGATCACTAGGATCTGCAAACGCATTGGCTCCTGTACAGGTAAATGCTAATTTTTGATAACGAGTAACGACTGCGGCGTCACACACTATACTAAATTCAATCAAAACCCTATTTACACCGGATCCAAATTCAAATTGGCGAAAGTTATTAGAATGTCCATTAACAATAGTAAACAATCTATCTGGTCCAAAACTAGGGCCAAAGAGACCATCTTCTATACTTGTATATTGATAAACACCTGTAAATTTATCTGATGATATAGGTTCTACTATATTAATTAAGTAGGTAAAAGGTGATTTAAAAAAGCCCGTTGTATTTACAACCGTACCGGCAGAGTTTGTAACATTAAAAGTTAACCCGTCAGATAAATTTAAATCTAAATCTAAACGAAATTGATCTTTACAATTTGTTTGATCAATGGTTAAGCCTGTCGCATCTAAAAGTTCTGCATACGTATAATCTAATGTAATTGCTGGTAAAGAAAAATCACTCGTTGCAAAGTCTTCTGGAGTAAGCGTTTCTAATAATATTCTTTGAGTGGAAACTGAATTTCCTGCTGGAGTATTATCTATAAAAGTCACAAAAACATCAACGGTACTTAATAACCTTCCTTCTTCGATATCTTGTTCTTCTATATCGATACTAAAAACACTCGATGGGTTATTTATTTCAAATTCTCCATTATTAAATTGCAAGGTTCGTAATACGGCGCCTCTATCTACTTCTACGAGAACTGTTTCAATTGCTTTCTCTTCATCATCACAAGCAATACATAGAAAGAGACTAAGGATAATTATTGTAATTTTTTTCATGAGATATACATTGTTGGTTAGTTTAGTAATGAACAGGTCTGCTATTTAATTATCGCATATATGCTCTAAAAAATAAGATAACAACCTATTTATATTCTTTATACGCTTTCGCGAAAGCGTACTATTGCTTAGAAAAACGATATCTAGAAGGTGCTGTTTGATATCCACATTCACCATCAAAGCCTAAATACCCTTCTACAAACCATAATTCAAAAACAGTATCGTCATTAATATTTGCAGGGCCAGATACTGTATCTGGTCCTAATAACGTAGGTGCAGCATTAAAAGAGCAATATCCTTCTGGGGAAGATAATTGGTTTTTACCCATAACTATACGATCATCTACCACTGTGAATTCCCAACGTCTTGGTTGCTCTAAACCTACATGATGTAAGTTATGGAATGCTCTGAATTCTCTTGTGTTTGATGAATGTCCCTTTACAACCTCAATGATAGTCCCATCTGGAAAAGGTTGTCTAAACTCATCTACAAATGTTTGTCCATTGGGTCCATCTAATATAGATTCCATAAGGTACATTCCTGTAAAAAGATCTTCTGCTATAGGTTCTACCATATTAATGGTGTAACAAAATGGAGAGCTAAAGAAGGTGTCAAATGCAATTATAATTGAACTAGCATTAAACGCATTAAAAACACGCCCATCTGTAAGTTTTAAATTAAGGTTTATTAAAAATTGATCTTTAACCGCAACTTCTGCTGTAGTTAGTCCAGTAGCCGTTAAAAGCTCTTCATAACTATAAACAAAAGAGGTTCGAGGTAATCCTTCTGGTGCAGGCCCAACTGACCATTCTTCGGCAGGAATAATAGCTAGCATTGTATTAGGGACTGAGCTATTACCATTACTAGGCGTATTATCTTTAAACTGTACTAAGATTTCAACTTCATCTAGTAAATCTCCTTCTTCAATATCCATCTCTTCTACATTAATAGTAAAGGTACTTTGAAGGTCATTAATGTCAAAATCGACATTACTAAGATCTAAGGTTCGTACAACGGCACCTCGCTCTACTTCTTCAACAACAAACTCTATTGCTTTGTCGCCATCGGTACATGAAAATAGACTTCCTATCAGGAAGAGTAATACGTATTTATTTTTCATTCGGGTTGGTTATTTACTTAAAAGTATGACTATCTATTATATGAAACGTATATACCGATAATAATTAACTAATAACTTTGATACTATTTTAACACGCTATTGTTTAGATAATCTGACGGTAGATGGCGTTGTAGGCCAACCACAAAATCCATCATTTCCTTCAAAGGCTTCTAGGAACCGAATATCAAAAACGGTATCATCATTTGGATCTGCAGTTCCATTTAAATTGGAGGCTGGTCCTAGTAATACGTGTACATCGCCTTCAACCTCTGCACTACATACAATAGAAGATCGTACATATCTAGTCAAAATAATCTGGTCACAAGCAACCGTAAATTCTACTTCAGATCGAACCAAAACACCACCAACTATAGTTTGCTGCTGATCTCTAAAAATCTCAAAACTCCTGGCATTAGGTCTCGTCCTGGTTACCATTAAAACATCTGGAGATATAATAGTAGGTCCATTAAAACCATCCTCCAAGCTCGTATAGGAATAGATTCCAGTGTATAAATCATCATCAATACCTTCTACCACAATCACATCATATGTAAAAGGAGAATTTAACGCACTACCAAAACCGATAATAGGCCCATTGGTATTCTCATTAGAAAAACTTCTTCCATCTGTCAAGTTAAGATTTAGATCAATGACAAACTTGTCTGTGCAACTAATTTGAGCGTTATTTAGGTTTAATAATTCTAATAATTCTTGCGTAGTAATAGTCACTGTTGTTACAGGTAAGTCATTAACACCTGGTGTGAAATCTGTAGCAGATAAAATTGTAAAGGCTTCAGAGGTTCTAGAGTTATCACCATTATCTAGGGTATTATCTACAAAAGAAATAAAAACCTCAACATCAGAAAGCAAAGCCGTTTCTTGTCCATCTTGGTATTCTAATGAAAACTGAATAGGAACTTCTGGTTGTGATGTATCAAAAGTCAAATTATCTATAGACTGTGTTCGTAATATGGCTCCTACTTGAGCATCAGAAAAAACAATATCTACAGCTTTTTCATCATCATTACACGACAGGAATACTAGTAGACACAGAAGTATCAGGTATTTTTTAATCATAGCAAACGTTTTTTCTCTAAAAATATCATTATTAAAAATAATATGCACGATATGCTACTATTTTTAATGTAAGCATTCAAAAAATGTAATCAATTTATTGCTTAGAAAGTCTAATTCTAGAAGGAGCAGTTCCAAAACCGCAATTACCATCAAAACCAAGATACCCTTCTACAAACCAAAGTTCAAACACGGTATCATCATTAGGATCTATGGTTGCATTTACAGTATCTGGTCCTAATAAAATGGCGGGGTCAATACCACAAAATCCTATTTTACTTGATAATAAATCTTTGCTAAATACAGTTTCATCACATGCAATTGTAAATCTAAAAATACGAGGTTGTTCTTGCTCTATAGACAATCTATGACGTAAACGCATCTCACGTACATTAGTAGAATGTCCTTTATAAACTTCGACTAATTGTGTTTCACCAAAAGTTTCACCTAAAGGTCCATCCACTACACTCTCTAATTGGTAAATTCCTGTAAACATATCTTCTGCGATAGGTTCTATCACATTAATTGTATAACAAAATGGAGAACTCCAAAAATCATCTGCTGCTAAAATTTTAGAGCTAGCAGCTCCTGCAGTAAACGATCTACCATCACTTAGTATAAGATTGATTCTAACCTCAAACTGGTCTTTACAAGACATATCTGCCATAGTGAGATTAAAAGCATTTAAGGCTTCCTCAAAAGAAACAGTAAGCGAAGTTCTAGGTTTTCCAAACTGTCCTATCGCAAAAACATCACGTTCTAATGTTTTTAGAAAAATCTCATTAGAAGGTAAAGCACCATGTTGCTTATATGTCAAATAAACTTCTATTTCTTGAAGTAATCCACCGTTCTGTTCATCATGAGTTTCCAGTTCTACACCAAAAACATCAGATGGGTTATTCATTGAAAAATCAGAATTAAAAGTTTCTGTAGTTCGCACATATGCGGCAATTTCTCTATCATCAGCGTTGGTAAGCGCTACTTTATCATCGTTAGAACAAGAAATTATAAAGAAACATAGGAGTATCGAAAATCGTACTAATAAAGACATAATTTGGTAAGGTTGGTTTAGTAATGCTTAAATTAAAAGCATATTCTAAAAAAGGAAGTCACAACCGATAATAATTACCTCACTAATACTTCACAAAAAGTAAATTATTCTTTTGATTTTTCAAGGCGGTCTTTTACGTACTCTACTTCTTTTTTACCATGAGGTTTTGCTTTCCCATCATCCCCAAGGCCTACCATTACAATCCGTTCTATGGTGATAATAACTTCGTGTGTCATTTTGTTACGTACTTCACACTTTAGCGTTAAAGAAGCTGTTCCAAATTTTACAACTTCAAGACCAATTTCTATGATATCTCCTTTTTTTGCGCTTGCGCGAAAATCAATTTCACTCATATACTTAGTCACCGTACGCGGATTCTCAAGTTGGATAATCGCATACAGCGCCGCTTCTTCATCAATCCATTCTAATAGTCTACCTCCAAAAAGTGTCCCATTAGGGTTTAAATCTTCAGGTTTTATCCATTTACGTGTGTGAAAGTTCATTATAGTTTATATTTCTGAGAAGTCAGAAATCTTACCTAACTTCTATAATTATTGATGTATTACAAATTTAATTTACTATTCTTCAATAATAGCAAGCATACGATATCAAAATCTTATACTAATATATACGCTTTCGTACTTCAACTACGCTCAGCATAAACTTTTGCGTCGCTATGCTCCTTAAAAGCGTACTTAGACCAAATACCAAAGGAGTACAGAAACAACTAAACCTATCAGAGCGATTAATGTAGTCATTACCGTCCATGATCGAAACGTTTCTTTTTCAGTAAGTCCTAGATACTGTTTTACTAACCAAAAACCACTATCATTTACATGGGAAAATACAGTTGCCCCAGAAGCAATAGCAATCACGAGCACTGCGAGTTGCGGCTGAGAAAAAAGCAATACGGCTTCACCATTTATAGTTTCGCTTAATAGAGGATATGTAATTCCTGCAGCAGTAATCATAGCCACTGTAGCAGACCCTTGTAATATGCGTATGATTGCAGCAACAATAAATCCAAATATAATAGGAGGGAAAAAATCTGTATTAAGGCCTTTAGCGATCATCTCTCCAGCTCCTGTATCAATAAGAATTTGTTTAAAAGCACCACCAGCTCCTGTAAGTAATATAATTACACCAGCTGGATATAAAGATTTTGTAGAAATATCTAAGAGCTGCTCTTTAGAGAATCCTTTATTAATCCCTAATACATACCAAGCTACAATATTTGCAATAATAAGAGCTACAAAGGGATGTCCCAACAATCCTGCGGCATACGTAAGCCATTTGGGTAAGGTATCTTCTCCAAACAACGGACTCCCCAAAACGGTATTACAAACAATTAATAAAATAGGAATAGCGATAATCAATAAAATAGTCACCGCCGAAGGAGCATTTTCAGGAATCTCTGAAGTGGTTACCATATCTGATGGAGTTTCAATATGCATGGTCTTAGAAAGACGTTTTGCGAGTATGGGCCCCGCTATAATAGCTGCAGGCAATCCCGCTAAAAAACCAAAAATAATGACATACCCTAAGTCGGCTCCTAATATATCTGCTACCGCAATAGGTCCAGGAGTAGGTGGAATAAATGTATGTGTAATAGCTAATCCAGCCAGTAAAGGAATAGCATATAAAAGCAATGACTTTTTTGTTTGTTTCTGAAGCGCATAAATTAAAGGAACAAGAATGATAAACGCTACATCAAAAAACACAGGAATAGCTACTAAAAACCCTGTAAGCATGACTGCCCAATGTGCTTTTTTTACTCCAAAGAGTTGAAGCATAGATTGCGCCAGTTGTTGCGCACCACCAGACCGTTCAAGTATAGCGCCAAAAAGTGCACCGAGTCCCACAACTGTAGCCACAAACCCTAAGGTACCCCCCATTCCATTCTTAACACTATCAAGAATAGCTATTGGATCCATACCTGCAATAACCCCTACAACAATACAAGTAATCAATAAGGCTATAAATGCTTGAAATTTTAAACGTAGTATTAAAAATAATAAGACACTGATGCCTATAGTGACTGCTATTAGTAATTGTATGTCCATATGGTATGCTTAGTTGTAATTATATAGATATTGATAATTCGTTCTAAAATAATTACTATTGTTTAGTAATCGTATTTATAATATGTTGTAATAATCTATCTTTTTGTAAGCTAGCGTCACAAATGATACCTGATGTTGGTGCTTCTAAGGTATCAAATTGAGATTGCAATAAACTAGGATTAAAAAAATGGTTTTTACGAACCGATAATCGTTGTGCTATGTTGTCAAAACTAGCCGAAAGATAGATGGTCTTTACCTTTGACTGATCCACTTTAAGGCGTTTTCGATAACTTTCTTTGAGTGCCGAACAAGCTAAAACAGCTCCTTCTATCTCCCATTGATCATATTGAGTTACAATACGATCTAGCCAAGGCCATCTATCTTCGTCTTGAAGTGGAATGCCTGAAGCCATTTTATCTTTATTTTCTTGAGGATGAAAATCATCTGCATCATAAAAAGGAATATCAAGCTGTTGCGCTATAGTTTTTCCTAGTGTCGTTTTTCCTACGCCAGAAACTCCCATTACTATGTAAATTGTTGCCATTAAAATAAAGTAGGTGTGTCAGGATTATTTTGAGAGAGCGTTTGCGGGATTTTTAAATCTAAAGACAATGCACTATTGAGTTTCTGTATGAAATAGGCAGATAGTAAAGGAGATTCTACCTCTACATTTTGATGAATAAAAAAATGTATATTCTTTAATCCTTGAGATACCCATTTCTGTAATCGGATTACCCAATCATCCAGTCGTGTAT
The DNA here is from genome assembly GCF_900188275.1 of Dokdonia pacifica. Classification (GTDB taxonomy): domain Bacteria; phylum Bacteroidota; class Bacteroidia; order Flavobacteriales; family Flavobacteriaceae; genus Dokdonia; species Dokdonia pacifica. The sequence goes on along the minus strand of NZ_FZNY01000010.1, from coordinate 52,603 downwards.
AATCACTTTCATGATTAGCTCCTACAAAGCGAATAAAAGCTTCATTGTTTGTTAGTCGCATATGCATGATATCACGCCTTCCTGCTGTATCTACCAATACATTTGCCATATTATTTTCTTCCAATACATGATATAAGCGATCAGCCACTTGAGGGTCATTAAACCAATCTGTATGTCTAAACTCTAACGCAATAGGAACATGAGAAGGCCAATTATTGATAAAATTATCTACCCTATCAAAATTTTTAGGTTGGAAATTATTGTGCATTTGTAAGAAGATCGTACCTAATTTTTCTTTTAAAGCTAAGGTATGATCTATGTATTCTGGAATGTACTGTTCTGAGTCTATAAGTCTTTTTAAATGACTTATATTATTTGTGATTTTAGGAAAGAACTTAAACCCTTCTGGGGTTTTGTGATACCACTTTTCGTATTGTTCTTTTGGAAAAAGTCTATAAAACGTAGCATTTAACTCGATACAATTAAACTGATTTGAATAATAGCCTAATTCATCTTTAGTGCCTCGTGGGTAAAAGTTTTTTAAATCTTGTTTATTCCATTTTGCACAGCCTACATATACCTGAAGCGGGTCTGATGTAGTATGAGTACTTAGCACTCTTTCTGTATCTATATGATCTTGAGGTAATGTAAAATCTATAGCTTCTGGCTGTTCTACTTTTCCAAATTTCATGTTGATTCGTTGTAAAATGATAAAGATAAAAGAATCGATCTTTACTTCCCTGTTTTAGGATATAAAATCAACTACAACGTTAGCGTAAATAAAGCATTTTACTAGAAGTATTAGTATCTTGTTGAAGGTTTTACAAATAAAATGTCAAAAATGTTTTCTGTAAACAAAAAAATATTCTCAAAAAACAACTCAAAAAAAATCAAAAATTCTGTAACAAAATCTCTGCTCTATAGTCTAATGGCTAGACATCAAACAATAAATACACAAATTATACTTTTATGAAAACGATTAAATTATTAATTGCAGTAGTACTTATAGCTGTTGCTTTGCCTACACATGCACAAACTGCAGATGAGATTATCGCTAATTATTTTGAAAATACAGGTGGTGAAGAAGCTTGGGGTAAATTAGAAGGAATTCAGATCAATGCTGTGGTAAATCAAGGATTTGATATTCCAGTTACTATTATTGAAATGAAGGATGGACGTCAAATGATCAAAATTAACTTACAAGGTCAAGAGATTACACAATTAGCTTTTGACGGTGAAGTAGCATGGACTACAAATTTCCAGTCTATGAAATCAGAAAAAGTAGATTCTGAAACTTTAGAAAATTTTAAATCACTTGCAGGAAAAAGTTTTCCTAGTCCATTTTTAAATTATAAAGAAAAAGGATTTACTATTGAGCTTTTAGGAGAAGAAATTATTGATGGTACAAATACTTATAAAGTAGAAATCACAATGGACCCTGTAAAAGCTGATGGAGAAATGGTAGACAACAAAGTTACATATTACTTTGAAGATGAAAACTTTGTACCTATTCAAACTGCTTCTGAAGTACAATCTGGTCCAAGCAAAGGACTAATCTCTAAAGATACATACAGTGATTACACAGAGGTATTAATGAAAGGACAGTCAGAAGGAGAAGGATTATACTTTGCACTGTCAAGAACTGTTTTTGGAGGACAAGCACTAGACATTAAAAGTATTGACCTAAATCCAGAAGTAACAGACGAGATGTTTGCATTTCCAACTCAGGAATAATTTGAAATTATATACAAACCTCAATCGTAAAGATTGAGGTTTTTTATTTCGCTTTAAGCGAAAAAAATATACCAATACTAATCAATCAGAATTCTCATGAAAACTAAAAACATTTTTTTAGGATGCCTCTTTGCATCCTTTACTTTAGTGGGTACTGCACAAGAAATTGTTCTAAAAGGAAAAGAACTTTTTGGAGATATTACCGCTAGACAAATAGGGCCTGCTTTAATGAGTGGTCGTATTATCGATATGGAAGTGCACCCAACCAATCCGCAAATTATATATACGGGTACTGCAGGTGGTGGTGTATGGAAATCTAATGATGGAGGTGCCACCTATGCTCCTATTTTTGAAGAACACATTCAGTCTATTGGACAAGTTGCTATAGATCCTAATGACCCAGACAAAACAGTTTGGGTAGGTACTGGTGAAATATGGACTCGTAATTCTGTTTCTATAGGTGATGGATTATACCGATCTAAAGATGGTGGAGTAAACTGGGATAAAATGGGCTTTGAAAACTCTGAGCGTATTTCTGGTATTGAAATTCACCCAAAAAATAGTGATGTAGTATATGTAGCTGTATTAGGATCTCTTTGGAGCGAAAGTACAGAGCGTGGAATTTATAAAACAACCGATGGCGGAAAAACATGGAATAATATCTTGTATGTAGATGAAAATACGGGTGCTGCCGATTTTATGATGGATCCAAACAATCCTGACGTATTATATGCTGCCATGTGGGAACATCGTCGTACTGCCTGGGATTTTAATTCTGGAGGACCTGGAAGTGCATTATATAAATCTACAGATGGAGGTACTACTTGGAATAAGATACATAAAGGGTTTCCAGAAGGGATCTTAGGGCGTATAGGTATTGCTGTTTCTCCTTCAGATTCTAATCGAGTATATGCTGTTATTGAATCTGAAAAAGATAAAGGATTGTATCGTTCTAATGATGCGGGAGGTTCATGGGAACTTACCAATAGTGATTTTTCTTTAACGGTTCGTCCATTCTATTTTTCTAGAATCGTCGTAGATCCTAAAGATTCTGATGTCGTTGTAAAAGGAGGTTTAAGCGGTTCTATTTCTAAAGATGGAGGAGAAACGTTTGTTCCACTTGGAAATATGCACTCAGATATCCATGATATTGTCTTTGATATTAATAATTCAGACATGATGCATGTAGGAACCGATGGTGGTGTATACCGCTCTTGGAATCAAGGTACTACTATGGAAATAGTAAGTAACTTACCACTATCTCAATTCTACCATATTAGTGTAGATGATGCAGAGCCTTATAGAATTTACGGAGGATTACAAGATAATGGTTCTTGGTATGGTCCATCTTCTTCGCCTGGTGGCATAGAAGCTCGTGATTGGGTACGCGTAGGTGTGGGTGACGGATTCAGAGTATTAAAACATCCTACTAAAGAAATTCTATATTCAGAAATGCAAGGTGCTGATAATGTATGGCGCTATGATATGGAGCGTAACTATACGAAAAATGTAAAACCACTTCCTGTTACTGGATATGATGATTTACGTTTTAACTGGAATGCTCCTATGGCAGTAAGTGCTCATCAACCTGATCGTTTTTATATGGGAAGTCAATACTTGCATGTGAGTGATAATATGGGAGATACTTGGAAGATTATATCACCAGATTTAACTACAAATGATCCTGCAAAGCAACCTACAAAATCTGGGGGACTCTCTAATGATACTTCTGGAGCTGAAAAGCACACAACCATCTTTACAATTGCTGAATCTCCTATGGATGAAAATGTACTATGGGTAGGAACCGATGATGGGAATGTACAAATTACGAAAGACGGCGGTAAAAACTGGACCAATGTTACTGCAAATATTCAAGGTCTCCCTGCAAATACCTGGGTTTACCATATTGAAGCAAGTGTACACGGAAAAGGAACAGCATATGCTGTATTTGATGGACATGCACGAGGAGATATGAAACCGTATGTATACAAAACAAAAGATTATGGAGCTACATGGACTAGTATTGTCACAGATGACATTCCGTTATTTGCTCGTAATATCCAAGAAGATTATGAGAATGAAGACTTACTGTTCTTAGGGACAGAAAATGGTTTATACATCACGGTTAATGGAGGTAAAAACTGGTCTCATTTCACCAATAACTTCCCACATACAGCGATTCACTTTCTAGATCTTCAAAAAAAGACAAATGACTTAGTAGCTGGTACTCATGGACGTGGTGTAATTATCATAGATGATATTAGCACCTTACGAGAAGTAACCCAAGAGGTATTAGCAAAAAAAGTACACTTTTTTGATACAAAACCAGGCACTATGGTAGAAGAAGGTGGCTTTGGTGGTGGTAGTACCGAATTAGAGTTTGTAGGTCCAAACCCAGGAACTTCTGTACAATTAAAATATTATCTAAAGAAAAGGCACACATTTGGAAAAATGACCTTAGAAATTCAGGATATGGAGGGTAATAAAATTACCACAATTCCTCCTGGGAAGTCAAAAGGAATTAACATTGTACGTTGGAATTATAACACTAAGGCGCCTAAAAATGCCGCTGGAAAAACATTAAGTTTTGGAGCATTTCAACCTATGAGAGCTCAAGCAGGAACTTATAAAGCTGTTATTAAAAAAGGGAAAGATACCTACGAGACTACTTTTGAAATCAAAAATGATCCAAAATCATTTATTACTGCCAAAGAAAGAGAAGCTCAACAAAATACTTCTCAAAAACTATTTGATTTACAAGAAGACTTAGCCTATATGGTTTATCAAATGGATGAAATGATTAAAAATGGAGAAAATGCAATAACGACCAATGCTAAAGCTAAGAAAACAGCACAACCACTTATTGATGAGTTAAATGCTTTAAAGGAAACACTCGTAATTACTTCTGGTGATAACTATGTAGATTCTGCACCTCCACAATTAAGAGAGAAATTGGCACAATTATATAGTGATGTTGCTGCCAATTTTGAAGCGCCATCACAAGCACAATTGGAAAATCTTAAATTATTATCAGATCGTTATACAAAAGCAAAAACTGATTTTGACCAAATTACAAGTAAACGTTTAAGCAAGTTTACAAAGTTTGCTGAAAAATCAGGACTTTCTGCACTTGATTTACAAAGTAAAGAAGACTTTTTAAAGTCATAATACACTTTTATATAATATGTAAAAAAGCCTCCAAATGGAGGCTTTTTTTTTTATTAATTAACGGTTTTATTGCAGAAAAAATAATTTAAATCAAACTCATTGAATATCATTCATTTCAAGGTGTAATTATATTAAATATTAGACAAAACTTTCTTGTTAAAAAGCAAGTGGGATCAGAAAAATGATACTATTTTCGCGCCTAAAATTTTAAAACTACATTCAATGAAGAAACAATTACTCTTAACATTATTAGTAGGCATTGTCATTTCTTTTAATTCTTTTTCTCAAGAAGAAAATACGGCAACAGAAGCACTTTATAACAAGTGGTCTATAGATATAAGTGCAGGAATTAATAAACCCGTACGACCTGTAGTAACAGGTGCTTTTTCAGACACCCCTTCTCCTTTTAGCGTAAATTTTGGGGCTCGCTATATGTTTAATACAAAAGCTGGATTAAGAGTAGGTTTAGGATACAATAGTTTTAATGAAGGTGATGCCGATGTAGAATTTGAAAGTACCTTATATACGTTTTCTCTTGAAGGTGTTATTAACCTAGGTAACGTTCTAGATTTTAAAGAATGGACACAAGACTTCAGTATTCTTGCTCATGGAGGTATGGGATACGGTAGACTTACTTCAAAAACTCCAGTAGATAGAAGCTTCGGAGATGCTGATCAAGTATTAAGCGCTATTGTAGGAATTTCTCCTCAAGTGCGTTTATCAGACAGAGTATCGCTATTTGGAGATGTTACCGCAGTAGGAAACATAAGACAAAACTTAACTTTTGACGGAAGTGTTGTAAATAGAACCCTAAGAGGGTTTGATGGTTTCTATATAACAGGGTCTTTAGGAATACATATTGCTTTAGGTAAAAACCAAGTACATGCAGATTGGTATGTAGAGGAAACTATTGATACTGAAAAAATAGACGAGTTAGAAGAACGCCTTGCCAAAGTAGAAACAGATCTTATTGATACAGATCAAGATGGGGTTGCAGATTACCTAGATCGCGAAAAGAATACGGTATCTGGAGTAGCTGTAGATACGAAAGGATATGCAGTAGATGTAAATAAAAATGGGATCCCAGATGAGTTAGAAGCTGGACTAGCGGCTCAGTATGCTAAAAAGAGTGATTTAAAGAATATTTCTGCAAATAGTAATGATGTGATTGCAAAACTATTAAATGATGGATATGTGAATGTATATTTCCAATTTAATAGTACAAAACCTGAATTATATAGCTTAGATGCAATTAATTACTTAATCAAATATCTTTCTGCAAACCCAAGCAAAAATGCAGAACTTATAGGATATGCAGACGAAGTAGGAAACGCTACATACAACCAACAACTTTCAGAAAAAAGAGCAAAACGCGTATTTGATATTCTTGTAGCTTCTGGTATAGATGCAAACAGATTATCAATTACAGGAGCTGGTGAAGATACAGGAGTGACTTCCGCAGATGCAAGACAACTCGTACGTAGAGTAACTTTCAAACTTAAATAATAGTCTTTATAGACATTTGTGTTAATTCTTTCAAAGCCTCTGTTTTACAGGGGCTTTGTTAGTTAATAACTGGTTGATAAACTCTAGGTACGCTTTCGCGAAAGCGTACTCTGTATTCGTATTTTTAATAAAACCCAAAAATTATGAATGACAGGCCTAATGACATAAAGCGCATACGACCAGAAATTCCATCGGCAAGAGTTCACGATCAGATGAGTAGTGAAGAACGATTTCAAAACGAAACCATTCGCCCAATTATCAAATTACAAAGCCCATTACTCATTGAAGTTTTTCGTAATTATATTGCTAAGCATAAAAATGTATTTTACGACTTATCCATACAGAAAAGAACTGATTATATCGAAAATGCCATTCATAAAGACATGAAATTTCGTAATGGACTTAAAGGGATTATCATTGGGCAATTTACTGTAGAAGAATATCTTACATATATTCAAAACTCATCTGCACTGAATAAAAGAATGATGAATATTACAAAAGAACGTCTTCTTAGTAATGTTCAATTATTTGAACGACCTATTGCTTTAACAAAAGCGAGTTAATGCAAATTCCCAAAAATCAAAATAATGCACCTATAGACCCGTCATCTCCGATTGAGCTACTAGTGTTTATCGCATTACCTGTACTCTTAATTGTAGTATACTTTGTCGCTAGAAGAAAGCGTAAAAAATAAAACTTATTCCAGTAATGAAACGCCGTTTAAATCGGTGGTGAGTACATCACTCATATAATCAAAAAAGGGTCGTAAGAGTTTAAAATGATGTACTACTTTCGCTCCAAAATCTGGTGCATGTACCTCAGCATCTGTAAATGAATGCGTCACTACAAAGTTTTTAAGACGTATTAAATCAATATTGGGATCTTCTTTACTAAAACCTTTCGGAGCTGTTTTTACAGGATCCCATGCGTCAAATTTTCCTCCATACGCTTTCGCGAAAGCGGACTCAGCAAGAATATCACGTATGTCACTACTATCCATTTGAAATTCTGTGCGTATACGTAGTAAATCTTTAGGCTCAGGACTAAAAAAACCACCCGCAACTACAGACTTCCCTCCTGGTTCTAATCGCAAATAATATCCGCCTCTACGATGTGCTCCTGCCCTACTAAAACTTACACTACGATGTACATTATAGGGTGTTTTATCTTTACTAAAACGAACATCCCTATTGATCCGAAATACTTTTAACTTTTCTATTTCATCATCTTCATTAAGACCAGACTGGATATCGGCATAAAAGGCTTTCAAGGCTTTCTCACTAGCTTGATACTCTTTTTTATGTTCTGTCATCCAATCGCGGTGATTGTTTTTATGAAGGGATTTTAAAAATGTAAAAGATGATGTTGGTACCGTATTCATAGTCTAGGATATTTAAAGAACTAAAGATACTATTTTGTTATACTAATTCTGAATTAAAATTACAACTGCACATTGTGAAGCATTAAGCCACTAGGTTGAGCAATATGTTCTAGCTTTATGGTATTTCCTGGCACTAAGGTTTCTTTTATAAAATCTATACTTATTTTACCTTGTCCTAGATCAAATAAAGCGCCCATCATCAAACGTATTTGGTGCCTTTTAAACCCTTTTCCACATACTCGAAACATATAGCTTTCCTTTGGAAAAAAACTAGCGGTATAGAGTTTGTTTTTAATAATCTCGCTTACATCAAGGGTGCTAATGGTTTTGGTTTCTGGATTTGCTTTGTATGCATACGTTCTAAAATCATGCGTTCCTTCAAAAAGACGTGCCGCTTCTTTCATAAGAACTATATCTAATGGTGTATTGATATTCACCATATAGGGTGCTGCAAAAGGATGATTCTTTTCTCCATGAGAAAAAAGATAAATATATTCCTTTCCTATAGGAGCATCCATGACATTAAAGGCTTTATCTACTTCTGTAATTTCTAGACAACGAATATCCTGAGGTAAATTTGCATTAAAAAGCTCAAAAAAACCTTGATCAGGCAGCGGAGCATCTCTTAAAAATAATTCTACATACGCCACATTTGCAGATACTTTTGCATCTGTTCTTCCTGAAGCTAGTAATTTAAAATTTTTATGCTCCAAAACGTATGATAATGTACGCTCTACCATGCGCTCTACTGTAAGCACATCAGGTTGTTTTTGCCATCCATGGTATCTAAATCCTAAGTATTGGATTTTTAATAAGTAGTAAAAACGCTTGTCAAACATAGATGCGAATTTAGCTTTGAATTTTTTAATTTAATCTAGTAAAATCAAAAAATTTGTACATTGTTAGTACTAACAACCAAAAACAAACTAACAATGACTGAAACAATCAAACCTGGAAAAGGGTTCAAGATCATCGCTATTCTTGGACTTTTATGGAATTTAGTAGGTGTATTTTTTTGGGCAGCAGAAAACTTTATGATGACTGAAGAAGTAAAAGCTGCTATGCCACCAGAACGTTTAGAATTAATGGAAAGTGCTCCTTCATGGGGTGTAATTGTGTATGGCATTGCCACTATAGGCGGTGTTCTAGCTTGTATTTTATTATTAATGCGTAAGAAAGGGGCTGTATTGCTATTCTTACTTTCCTTACTGGCTATTATTATTCAAATGGGATATGGCATGTTTGTGATGAAATGGGGCGATATATTAGGCCCTGTAGATGCATACGTAATGCCAATTATCGTTATCATAATAGGAATCTTCTTATATATGTACAGTAAAAACAATGCCCAGAAAGGCGTATTGAGCTAAATATGATGTAACAGAAATAAGGTGTAAGCTACTTATATAGTACTTACACCTTATTTTATGCCTCAATATTCTTGGAAAAAAGAGTTTTTAAGTCTTGAAACAGATCTATACGTAGACGACAAGATTATTGGAAACTTTTATTTTGGGGCATTTTTGAAAAGTTACATCGAACTTTTAGAGAATAACTATACCGTTAAAAAAATCAATATTTGGAGTAGAGTCTATGAAGTTTATAAAAATGAAGAACAAACACCTATTGCAAAACTTACTTTTCCCTTTTGGGGTTTATCTGCCAAAATTGAATACAACAATACTGTATACAAAATGACGTATCGTACTTCTTTATTTTTATTTCACTTTAATGTATATCATCAAAATCAAAGTATATATAGCTATGATGCATCAAAATATAGAGGTCATATAAAGGTAACAGAAAAAGAAGACCCCTTTCTTATAATGCTAGGCCTATATTGTCATGCAAGGATACGTAGGAATCATTAATTGAGTTTAATATAAGCTATCTTAGTGTCGTGAAACACATACATGGTTTTTTGGCATCTCCTCCCCTGTGGGAAAATACACAATTTGAACTTGAACAGTTTACAATACCTAGTATAGATCTCGCTACATTCCAACCACAACCCATTCCTGAGAAACTACGGTTAGGACATCAAATAGAATATATATTCCACCAGATACTATCACATTCAGAGGATTATGAGGTTGTAGCCCATAATATTCAGATAAAAAAGGGAAATGACACTACAGGTGAGTTAGATTTTATTATACGCTTTCGCGAAAGCGGAAAACTCCTCCACATAGAGCTTACCTACAAATTTTATATCCTAGACCCTACTATCAATGAACCTATCCATAGATTAATGGGACCAAATAGAAAGGATCTATTTTTCACAAAACTGGAGAAAACAAAACAGAAACAATTACCCTTACTTCATACAGAAGAAGGCATTCAAGCTTTGAAAAAACTAGGAATAGATGCTTCTGAAATAGAACAACAAGTCCTATTTATGGGACAATTATTTACTCCGTATCATACACAAACGCCCTCTATTAGCCCCTTAAACAGGGCATGCATTGTAGGTTTTTGGATACGAATGAGTGATTTTGAATCGGAGGTTTTTAATGCTTATGAATATTATATTACCTATAAATACGAGTGGATTCACACACCACATCCGGATGTAACTTGGTCTTCGCATCTGGAAGTGCTGCAAGAAATAAGGTTAAAACACTCACAAAAACGAGCTCCCATTATATGGATTAAAAAACCAGTTGGATCTATAGAAAAGTGTTTTGTTGTCTGGTGGTAAAAACAACACCGTGTATTAAACAACAAAGTCTCTTACTCTTCTTTTTCTTTGTTTGACTTTTTGGGAAGTCGTTTTGCTTCTTTTAATGCCTTGTGCATCATCCATTCAATCTGTCCATTCACACTACGAAACTCGTCATCTGCCCATTTTTCAATTTGCTTAAACGTCTCTGGGTCAATCCGAAGGACAAATGATTTTCTCTTACTCACCTATTATGCATTTAGAGTTCCTGCATTTACCACAGGAATCGCTTCTTTATCTCCGCAAAGTACAACCATTAAATTACTTACCATAGATGCTTTTTTATCATCATCAAATTCAATGATATTATCTTTAGCTAACTGTTCCAATGCGTCTTCTACCATTCCTACAGCGCCTTCTACTATTTTCTTACGTGCTGCTACGATAGCAACCGCTTGTTGTCTTTTGAGCATGGCGCTTGCAATTTCTGGTGCATAGGCTAAATATCCTATTCTTGCTTCCATTACTTTTATTCCCGCAATTGCTAAACGTTCTGTGATTTCGTTTTCCAATGCTTCATTTACCTCATCCATACCTGATCGTAAAGTGAGCTCTGCTTGTGCATCATCAAAGTTATCATAAGGATATGAGCCTGCCAATTTTCGTACTGCAGCGTCTGTTTGAACTCTTACAAATTCTTCATAATTATCTACATCAAAAGCAGACTTATAAGTATCGCTTACTTGCCAAACTAAAATCACATTAATCATAATTGGATTTCCAATCTTATCATTTACTTTCACGCGTTCACTATCAAAATTTCTTGCTCTTAAAGAAATTTTCTGCCTTGTGTAAAAAGGGTTTGCCCAGAAAAACCCATTATCTCGCACTGTCCCCTTATACGCCCCAAATAAAACTAATACTTTAGAACTATTCGGATTTACAATAAAGAATCCTCTTATAATCAAGATTAATATAGGAATAAATAGTACAAATTCAGGACTTTCTGTGAGTACAATGCCTGTAATCATACCAACAATCAATATAAAGAACACAAGTAACATTACGTATCCACTTGTAGGTTTAATTTGTATTTCATTTTTCATAATAATATCATTTTGATATCACAATAATACTAATAATTTTGATATTTTAAAAATGATGTCTTCCTTATAATTTCTTAATTCTTCTGAACGAGGTAACATCTCAATATTTTTTTCGTCTTTTGTAGTATCAATCATTAGTACTTATGAAAATCAAATATCTCATCATTTTTTTCTTTTGTATCCATCTTTCACTGTTTGCTCAACAGGATTTTATTAAAGTAGAACATAATGAGGTGCTAGGTACCTTAACGTTTATTGCAACGGCAAGTAATCAGCCAGGTAGTGCACCATCTTATCAAAAATATATCAATGATGTTGTTGGTAACGACTCCGATTTTACATCACTTACTAAACGTTTTAGTGCTATAGATGTAGAGACCAGTATTCATAGAGAACAGTACCCAGAAAAAAGGCATCCTTTTACTAGTACCATGGACTTATTATGGATTGCTAGCGCAAATTCAACAAGTATAGATGATTTTGCAACCCGTACCATAGGCTACTTATCTCCCAACGAGCATACGGAGCTTATTGCCATTATGAAACAAGTACTGCCTTATTACAAAACACACATTTGGTCTGTAACTACTACGCAAAGAAATCAATTAGAGCAATCTATAGGAAATTATGTGCCTCAAATAGAACTATTATTCAATAAAGTCAATGTATTTTTAGGAAGCAATTGGTCTAAAAACACTCCGTTTAAAATCATGCTCTACCCTATCCCATTAAAAAGCGGAGGAACTACTGCTATTCCAAAAGGAAATAATTTAATCTGTTCATATCTATCAGGAAGAGAGAAAGAAGGTGAGGATATTATAGGAATCGCGATTCATGAAATGAACCATATTTTATTTGATGCACAACCCTTAGAATTGCAACAGAAAATTGACACTTGGTTCACCACTTCTAGCAATCCATATGCGGCTTTAGCATATGACTTTTTTGATGAAGGATTAGCAACTGCAGTCGGTAATGGTTGGGCGCATGAGCAACTTAACGGTGCATTAGACCCTGGCGAGTGGTACAGCTTTGAGTATATAAATGGTTATGGAAAAAAATTATATCCACTCGTAAAAACATACATGGATACAAATAAAACAATTGACAAGGCATTTATAGAAAAAGCTATTATTCTTTTTGGAGAAGCGTTTCCAAAAGCAATTACAGATTTGGATATTCTCATGAACAACCTCAACATCTTCTCACAAACAGAAGACAAAACTTTAATAGATGTCTATTTTGCAGGTGTTAGAGAGCGTTTTAGAATGCGTTCCGCCTATTTTTCTAGCCCTATTGACCATGAAGAGTCATTCACACGCTTACGCGAAAATAATAGAACAAAGCTTATCGTTATAGATAAAGATCAGGATCATATCTTGCAAATATTACAAGATAAGCTACCTACACTTCCTAAAAATATATCACCAAGTACTTCGTTCTTAACAAGCTTTTATGATGAGGAAACTCAAAGTACAATTGTTTTAGCAAACTGTCTAAAACAAGAAGACTATGCGCCACTAATGGACCAATTGAAAGCAGAAAAGTATATTACCTATGGTAAAATATTGAGGTTAAAATAAACTAGAAATAGTATATTTAACTCAAATTCTTCAAATAGATAGCTTTTGAAAAAATACCCTTTTGATGCTTCTTTAAAACATCATTTACTAGTTGGACTAGCACTCGCTATATGGATTTTCATATTCCTATACTTTACAGAACCTTTGGATGTAAATGAATTTGGTGATCGCGAAAAGCTTATATATCTGCCATTTTATGGACTTATTGGGGCTTTATGCTATATTATTATGCTTCCACTTCAAAGCTATTTGTATAAGCGCTCTCAGAAACAATGGTCATTAAGGAATGAAATCATATTCAATCTTGCTTTTATTACTTTTTCATTTGTAATGGCGCGTGTTTATTATATAAATGTAATTGTATATGGAGAATCAAATCCGTATACACTATGGTATTATACTACTAGTATTTTTATTCCTGCCATTGTAACGATATTGCCTATTGTATTAGCAGGAAGATGGGCCTTAGGAAAATATAAAAACAAACGTCTAGAAGAATCTAAAATTGAAATAAAAGGAGAAGGGAATTATGAAAGCTTACGATTACTCTTCAATGATTTAATTTGTATACAATCTTCAGATAATTATGTAGAAGTTTCTTTTTTGGATAACAATACACTTAAAAAGCAACTTATCAGAAATAAACTATCTGTTGTCGAAACCAACTTCCCTGAACTTATCCGAACGCATCGTTCATTTTTAATGAATCCTTATCATTTTCAATCTTGGAAAACCGAAAATGGGAAGCTAGGCATTGTAGCATCTAATGCTATTTTCATCCCAATATCAAAGACCTACGCCACAGCGGTAAAAACAACCATAAATTCTACCACAAACTAGCTACATTTCACCCCAAAGCCTCATATATAATAGACTGGTTGATTTTTGTGAAATACTTTTGAACCAGAAGTCAAACACAAAAAATCGATTATGAAAACTAAATTAACTACAGTACTCACCGCTTTATTTCTTATGGTATTTGCTTTCGCGAAAGCGCAAACATCATCATTATGCGATTGTAAAACAGATCTTGATTTTCTTGCTACTAAAATGCAAGATATGATCTCTTATAAAAAACAAATCAAAGGAGATAAGGTTACAGCATTTCAGAAAACGTACGCTACACTTTCTGAAGAAATGCAATCGCCCATTAGTAAAGTAGATTGCTTATTTAAACTAAATACATTATTAAGTGTTGTAAAAGATAAGCATGCAAGCATTTCTTCTAATGATATCTTAGTTACCAATGAGCAATATGCAGACACGCTCTATAGAGCTAATTTTAAACAAACTGCTATTTTTAAAGAGCATCCCAGAGTTACCAAAGACCTTGTTGCATTGCGCAAAGAATTGACTAAAGCTCCATTTGATGCTATAGAAGGTATTTATACGGATAAATATGTAGGTGAAATTGGAGTGTATAAAACAACTACAAAAGGCGAATATATTGCTGTGGTCTTAGAAGCAACATCAGATTTTTGGGGAACTGGGCAGATTGCATATCATATCAAAGCTATTACTGGAAATGAATATCAAGTATTGCGTTACCATCCTATATCTCGTAAACTATGGTTTCAGAAGTCTCTATTAGCTTATAATGGGAAGTTATGGGGACTTCAAAAGGAGTTGAATGGTCCCAACTATGTCGAGGCACCTTCTGAAAATAGTAATTGGGAATTCAAACAGCTTACTGATGATACACAGTACTTATATTTTGGCTCTTTTTCAAATAGAAAAAGTAATGTAGCGGCATTTAAGAAGTTTTATGCCGAAAACAAAGACAAGATAAATGCTCCTAATGTAATTGTAGATCTTCGTAATAATGGAGGTGGAAATTCTAAATACAGTGATCCTTTTGTGAAAATACTAAAGAAATCTGGTGCAAAAGTATATGTAATTACAAATTACTTTACAGGAAGTAATGGAGAACAGTTTACATTAAAACTAAAGAAGCTAAAAAATTCGGTTCACTTAGGACAACGTACCAATGGAATTATAGCATACGGTATGAACTACGGAACTAGCTATGATTCTCCTACTGGAAATTTCTCTTTCAAACCTACAGATATGAATTTTCACAAATTTATTCAATATGAAATGGTAGGTATACAACCAGAAATCTTACTAGATTTTTCTAGAGATTGGATCACACAAACACAAGAAATCATAGAAGGCCAGCTTCCATAACGATCGATATATAATGTGGAGGCCATTGCATTCGAGGTTTGACTTCTCGAATCGCAATGGCTTCTTTTTTTTAACATAACACACTAACAATCAGGTAATAATACGCTATTTCTACGATATCACCTTTAGTACTTTTAAAAAATAACTATAAAAAAATAAACGATGAGTTATTCTAAAAGACGTGCTCTGTTACCCGAGCAACCAGACTTAGTGATTATTATTACCGATCAAGAGAGAGCAACCCAACATTTCCCTCCAAATTGGGAATCTGAAAATTTAAAAACGATGACCTTTTTAAAGGAACATGGTTTTTCTTTTGATCGTGCATTTTGCAATTCTTGCATGTGTTCTCCCAGTAGGAGTACTCTTTTTACAGGTACATATCCTGCACAACATGGGGTTACACAAACACTTACTTGGGGAGGTCGCTACTCAAGTGCAGAGACCACATTAGATCCTAGTCTATTCAATATGGCTAGAATGTTACAACAAGAAGGCTATGATGTTCAGTACAGAGGAAAGTGGCATTTAAGTAAAGGTGATACAGAAAATGATTTAAGTTCATCACAAATAGCACTTACAGGTTTTCAGGGATGGATTGCACCTGATGCAGGAGAAGATGTAAAACCAGAAAATTTTGGTGGTGGTTTTGCTAACCATGATGAGAAGTACATAAAACAAGGAACCGATTATTTAAAAAGAATACGTAATGAAAGAGCATCAGGCAAAGCTCGAGTTCCATTTTGCTTGGTCTTATCATTAGTAAACCCTCATGATGTATTAGCATATCCTGATGGTCTAGATTATGGGTATACTGAAAAAGATTGGTCTTCTAGAGCTATTCATTTACCAACATCTGTCACTGAGGATTTATTGAAAAACAAAAAACCAATGGCGCAATTTCAAACGATGAAAGCCGCAGGGAAGTTATTAGGTGCATTACCCACTAGAGATGATAAATTAAATTATATCAACTTTTATGGGTATACACTTCAAAAAATAGATAGTCAAATTGGAGAATTTGTAGATGAGTTATATGCCGTTTCTTCGCAAGGAAAAAAACTAGCAGACGACGCTATTGTAATTCGTCTTTCTGACCATGGAGAAATGGGAATGGCACATGGCGGGATGCGTCAAAAAGCATTTAATGTGTATGAAGAAACACTAAGAGTTCCTATAGTAATTTCAAATCCTATTTTATTCCCTAAACACGATACGAGCGTTGTCAAATCATCAGACAACCTAGCCTCCTTGATTGACATCATGCCTACGATTGCTTCCTTGGTAGGTATTAAAGAACCCGCACGTTCTTTACAAGGCAAAAACTTAGTACCTATTATGAGAGATAATACAGAGGTTCAAGAGGCTATCATGTTTACATTTGACGATACAAAAGCAAGCTCTGCCGATGTTCCTTCTGCTGTGCTTGCCGCAAATAGAATACGGTGTATTCGTACAAGAAACTGGAAATATGCATATTATTTCCATGCTTTAGGAAGCTATCCAACAGAATATGAATTATATGACTTATCCAATGACCCTAAAGAGATGAATAATCTAGCATACAGTGATGACAAAGCAGTCCTTAAAATAAAGGAAGGGCTCGCAAATCAACTAGAAGAAGCAGAAAAGCATTTACTCAAACGTAAAACACTAATGCCTCAAGAAAATTAAGTTGCTCGGAACTCCTCTTCAAATAAATTATTTGAAGAGGAGTTATTTTATTTATGCCTAGCAATTAATGTTTTCTCTACACTACGAAGACCAAATCCTTTTGCTCGCAATAATACCATGAGATGAAAGATTAAGTCTGCACTTTCATTCAGAAATAATAAATCATTATCATCTTTTGCCTCAATAACTACCTCAACAGCTTCTTCTCCTACTTTTTGAGCTACTTTATTAATTCCTTTTTTAAATAAACTCGCCACATAGGAATTAGGATTATCCTCAGGATTATCTTTACGATCACGTATTACATCTTCTAAATGTGAAAAGAATCCATACTGTGGTAAATTACGCTCACCCCAACAGGTATCAGTACCTTTATGACATACAGGTCCTGTAGGTTCTGCGAGTACCAATAAACTATCTTGATCACAATCTATTTTAATATCTATAAGATCAAGATAATTGTTAGACTCCTCCCCTTTTGTCCATAGACGCTCTTTGCTTCTACTATAGAATGTTACTCTTTTTGAATCTAAGGTTTTTGAGTATGCTTCTTCATTCATATATCCAAGCATGAGTACACTCTTAGTTCTTGCGTCTTGTACAATCGCAGGAACTAAACCATCTGCAAATTTTGAAAAATCAATTGTCATATTCTTTTATTTTGAGGTTAGATTCGCACAGAAATTCCCTGTGCTTTTAATTCTTTTTTTAATTCTGGTATTGGTATTTCTCCAAAGTGAAAAACACTAGCAGCTAGTGCGGCATCTGCCTTTCCTTCAGTAAATGCATCTTTAAAGTGTTGTTTATTTCCCGCACCACCACTTGCGATAATTGGAATATTCAGCGTATCAGAAAGCCTTGCTAATGCTTCATTGGCAAAACCATCTTTCGTCCCATCGTTATCCATAGAAGTAAATAGGATTTCACCTGCACCGCGTTGTTCTACTTCTTTTGCCCAATCAAATAAATTAAGCGTTGTGGGCACTTTCCCGCCCACTAGATGAACAATCCATTCCCCATCTATATATTTAGCATCTATAGCAACTACAACGCATTGTGAGCCAAATTTGGCTGCCAATTCATTAATCAATTCGGGACGTTTTACCGCACTAGAATTGATAGATACTTTATCAGCGCCATTTTTAAGTAAAATATCAACATCATCTACAGAAGAGATTCCACCACCCACAGTAAATGGAATATTTACTTGTGAAGCTACTCTTAGTACAAGATCAGATAAGGTCTTTCTACGCTCTTCAGTAGCAGATATATCTAAAAAAACAAGCTCATCTGCTCCTGTATCTGAATATACTTTAGCAAGCTCTACTGGATCTCCTGCATCTCTAAGGTTTACAAAATTAGTTCCTTTAACGGTTCTTCCGTTTTTTATATCTAAACAGGGTATGATTCTTTTTACTATCATGTTTATAAGTACAAATAATGAACGACGAACGACGAACATCAAATTATAATTAATTAATTCTTTTTCTAACGGTTTTAATTGACGATACAGTAATTGCTAATAATTCATTTGCCTCAGAAATAAGCCTTGTTATTTCTTCTGGATTTACATCTGACACTTCTTTAAGTACTTCTAACCAGAACATACTTTCATCTGCTTCTTCCTCTACAATCTTCATTTTATGTATAAAATCACGATCTGACTTTGCTCTATTTGCTGCTCTATAATTAGCACCCACTGAACTAGAGGATCTTATTAATTGACGAATAAAGGCATCAAATTCTCTAGATTTTGGAAACTGTTTACAAAGCTCCCAGCAATCAATCGTGAATTTCTTTGTTCTCTTTTTCAAATCACGCATATGCATCAATTTTTAAGTTGATTGTTCTTTATTCGTTGTTCGTTTTTCATTATTCGTCATTCGTCATTCGTTTTTCATTATTCATCATTCGTCATTCGTTTTTCATTATTCATTATTCATCATTCGTCATTCGTCGTTCTATATTCTACATCTATTCATTCATGGTATTCAAATCTAATCCATCATAGAATCCTAATGGGCTATTGAGTATAGTTTTTACCCAAAAAGCTATTTGTCCTGTATGATAGCTATAATGCTCTACTGCATGAATCACACATCCCATTCCTGAAAAATGAAATCCTTGTACATAACGTTTTTTAAGCAATTGCTCTTCTGACGCATTTTGGATTGTATCCTTAACTTCTTGTACCGTAATTGCTAATTTTTCTAAAAGCGCTTCTTTGGAATATCCTTCTACGGCATCAAACTCTGCATCTCTATCACGAGTATCTTCTTGCTCTCCAACACTCGAAATGACATACTGAGTCATATTACCACATAGGTGTAAAATTTGATTTCCGAGACTATTACTCGACTGATTAGGACGTTGCCATACATGTGTCTCTTCAATTTTCTGAAAAGCAATAGTAATCATACGCGTACTCTCATCAATACGATAAAGCGTGTTTTCTTTAAAATCTGTCACCCAATGTGCTTCCATGCTTAGTGATTTAAGATAAAGGTTTCTAATTGTTTCAAAGTTATACGATTCTCATAAATAGCTTTCCCTATAATGGTACCTTCACAACCTAATTCAGCTAGTTTGGGTAATTCATCAAATGTTGAGATGCCTCCTGAGGCAATCAGTTTAATATTAGAACCACTTGATATACCCTCTGAAACTGTTATTATTTCTTTATATAGATCAAAGCTAGGCCCTTCTAACATACCGTCTTTACTAATATCTGTACAAATCACATATTGAGCTCCTTCTAATTGATAATTGGTTATAAACTCTACCACATCATCATCAGATGCTTCTAACCATCCAGAAATAGCAATTTTTCTATGATGAGCATCGGCTCCTAATATGATCTTATCGGCACCATATTTTCTTAGCCATTTTATGAATACTTCAGGTTTTTTAACTGCAATACTCCCACCAGTAATTTGAGAAGCCCCGCTTTCAAAAGCAATATGCAAATCTTGGTCTGTCTTTAAACCACCTCCAAAATCAATCTGTAAACTTGTTTTAGAAGCTATTTGTTCTAAAATCTTATGATTTACAATATGTTTGCTTTTTGCCCCATCTAAATCAACTAAATGTAGGTATTGAATCCCATGTGCTTCAAAGTTTTTTGCAACTTCTAACGGGTTTTCATTATATATTTTTTTGGTATCATAATCTCCTTTAGAAAGGCGTACACACTTTCCATCTATGATATCTATGGCTGGTATTATTCTCATTTTATGCCCGCAAAGGCGGGTATCTTTTTAATGGCTAACGCAGTGTAACCTATTTACTAATCGTTTTTCTAATTTCGTATTTGAATTTTACAATTCAAGAAAATTCTTCAAAATCTGTGCTCCCGTACTACTACTCTTTTCTGGATGAAATTGTGTTCCATAGAAGTTCGCTTTCGCGAAAGCGGCTCCATAAGGAATCCCATATTCACATACAGCTATGGTTTCATCTGTCACTGGCGCATAATAACTATGCACCATATATATAAATTCATTGTTTTCAACATTTTCAAATAACGGTCCTTTAAGACTCGTAATACTATTCCATTGGATTTGCGGGATTTTTACGCTTTCGCGAAAGCGTACCACATCTACATCAAAAATTTTTAACCCTTCGGTATCGCCTTCTTCTGAATAATTACACATAAGCTGCATGCCTAAACAAATTCCCAAAACGGGTTGTTGTAATTCAGGAATCAAACTATCCAAACCACTTTCTTTAAGCTTACGCATCGCACTACTCGCCTCGCCTACGCCAGGGAAAATTACCTTATCTGCATTTCTTATTTCTTCAGGATTATCACTTAAAGTTGCCGTAAACCCTAAGCGCTCTATAGCAAACTTAATGCTCTGAATATTCCCAGCTCCATAATCTATGATTACTATTTTCATATATCAAATACAAAGTTAGAAGTACGAAGTACAAAATTTATTTCTTTCATCTTATTTGCTGTTCTTTCTTGATGTCTTTATAGAAGCAACTGTAATTGCTAATAATTCTTTTGCTTCTGTATGTAATTTTTTTATTTGTGCATTCTTAGATGGTAATGCCATATTAAAAAGTTCAAGCCAATACATACTTTCATCTGTTTCTTCTTCTACTATCTTAAGTTTATTTATAAAATCTGCTGTAGATTTAGCTCTCTGAGAAGCTCTATAGTTTGCTCCAACAGAACTAGACGACCTAATTAACTGATTAACCCAAGCGTTAAATTCTCTAGATTTGGGTATTCCTTCACAAAAATTCCAACAATCGTATGCAAATTGTTTAGTTCTTTTCTTTAGATCCTGCATTTTGATAATTTATAAATATTTCTATTTCTTATTTTTGACCTTGTACTTTGTACTTTATTTACAACATTCCTTTTGTAGATGGCAAAATCATTTTGTCCGGATCTCTTTTAATAGCTACTTTAATTGCCTTAGCAAATGCTTTAAAAATAGCTTCAATCTTATGATGTTCATTGGTTCCTTCGGCTTTTATATTAAGATTTGCTTTGGCACCATCGGTAAATGATTTAAAAAAATGATAAAACATTTCTGTAGGCATTTTGCCAATCATTTCTCGTTTAAAATCGGCTTCCCATACTAACCAATTACGGCCGCCAAAATCTATGGCTGCTTGCGCTAGACAGTCATCCATAGGCAAACAGAATCCATATCGTTCTATTCCTAATTTGTTTCCTAGTGCGTCTGCAAAGATTTCACCTAATGCAATCGCAGTGTCTTCGATGGTATGGTGTTCATCTACTTCTAAGTCTCCTTTTACTTGTATATCCAAATCCATGGCGCCATGTCTGGCAAGCTGATCTAGCATATGATCAAAAAAAGCAATTCCTGTATGAATAGATGATTTTCCAGTACCGTCTAAGTTTAGGGTAATCTGGATATCGGTCTCATTTGTTTTTCGCGAAAGCGTACGTACTCTATCTTCTAACTTTAAAAACTCATAGATTTTTTGCCAATCATTACTTTCTAAAGCAATGTGTGTATCTAGTTCTTTGTCTGAAACCGTAGTCTCTCCTTCTCCAAGGTTTGTATTATCATTAATAAAAATCCCTTTAGAGCCTAGATTTTTAGCAAGTTCCATATCTGTAAGACGATCGCCAATGACAAAAGAATTTTCCAGATCATAATCTTCAGAAAAGTATGCTGTGAGTAATCCTGTACCTGGTTTACGTGTATTTGCATTCTCATGCGGAAATGTACGGTCTAAAAATACTTTATCAAAAACTACTCCTTCGTTTTCAAAAGACTTTAGAATAAAATTATGTACTGGCCAAAATGTATCTTCTGGAAAAACATCAGTTCCTAACCCATCTTGATTGGTAATCATCACTAGTTCATAATCTAACTCTTGTGCAATTTTACCAAGCCATGTAAATGCTTTGGGGTAAAAAATCATCTTTTCAAAAGCATCTATTTGCTCATCTGCTGTTTCTTTAATGATGGTCCCATCGCGATCTATAAATAAAACTTTCTTCTTCATTGTAGTATAAATTGTGACACTAATCTTACAATAGTGCGTTGTATTTTTTTTAATTTGAAATAGCTTTTAAAGCCGCTATTAATTGTTCGTTTTCCTGAGTCGTTCCTATCGTAAATCGCAAGGTATTTTTACACAGAGGTTGTGTACTTCGATTGCGAACTACGATTCCTTTTTCTACTAATTGTTGGTATCTTTTACCTGCATCATCTACCTGAACTAATAAAAAATTTGCTTCTGATGGAAATATTTTATTTACAAAATTAACATCAATTAAAGCTTTATATAAATAACCCTTATTATCTAGTATAGAGGATATTTCATTATTAAAATTATCTATTTTTGTAATATGTTTTATAGCTTTTTCTTGGGTTAATCCATTCACATTATAAGGCGGTTTTATCTTTTTAAGAATCTGAATAATTTCTGCAGATGCAAAAGTCATCCCTAACCGAATTCCTGCCATTCCATACGCTTTAGAAAGTGTTTGTGTGATGATTAAATTAGGATACTTTTCTAGTTTAGTAATCCAACTTGGAGAAGAAGCAAAATCAATATATGCTTCATCAATAACCACTACCCCATCAAACCGATTGAGAATCGTTTCTATCCTATCCTGTTCAATAAGATTTCCCGTGGGATTATTTGGAGAACACAAAAAAAGTAATTTTGTATATGCATCTACCTGCTTAAATATTGCTTCAATGTCTGGTTGAAAATCTTGCGTAAGTAACACCTCTCTATTTTCAATATCATTTGTATTTGCTAATACGTTATACATCCCATAGGTAGGTGGCAAACTAATCACATTATCTTTTCCTGGAACACAAAAGGCTCTAAAAATAAGGTCTAATACCTCATCACTTCCATTTCCAAATAGGATAGTATCTTCTGCTATTCCTTTCTGAGACGCTACAATGCTACGTAATGTACCCTGTTGCGGATCAGGATATCTATTTACACCATTATCAAAAGGGTTTTCATTAGCATCTAAAAACACCATGTCTTTGTCAAAATCTGTAAACTCATCTCTCGCAGAGCTATAAGCTTTCATTTTTGCAACATTTGCCCTAACAAGTTTATTGATATCAAATTTCTTTTCCATACCTATTAAGAAGTTGCCTTTTTAATTTTATCTAATCGCAATGTGACGGCGTTTTTATGAGCTCCAAGCCCCTCTGCAGCTGCCATCACCTCTATAGCGTTTCCTATGTTTTTAATTCCTTCTTCAGAAATTTTTTGAAATGTCATACTCTTTAAGAAGCTATCTAGGCTTACGCCACTATACTGCTTTGCATACCCGTTTGTAGGGAGTGTATGATTAGTTCCAGAGGCATAATCACCAGCACTTTCTGGCGTATAGTTACCAATAAACACAGAGCCCGCATTTTGTATTCCATTCACATAAAAATCTTCATTCTCCATGCAAATAATAAAATGTTCTGGACCATACTCATCTATCAATGCGAGTGCTGTTGCATCATCTTCTACATAAATGAGTTTACTATTATCTATTGCTTTTTGAGCTATACGCTTTCGCGAAAGCGTACTCATTTGCTCTTGAATTTCTTTTTCTACAGCAGTAATTAGATTACGCGAAGTAGATACCAAGATTACTTGACTATCGGTTCCGTGCTCTGCTTGGCTTAATAAATCGGAGGCTACGAAAGCTGCATCTGCTGTGTCATCTGCAACTACAAGCAATTCTGATGGGCCAGCTGGCATATCGATAGCTACACCATACTTTGTAGCGAGTTGTTTTGCTACGGTTACAAATTGATTACCCGGACCGAATATCTTATACACTTGTGGAATAGTTTCGGTTCCAAAAGTCATAGCTGCAATTGCCTGAATACCTCCTACCTTATAAATTCTAGTAACACCACATACTTGTGCGGCATAGATAATAGCAGGGTTTACAGCACCCTCTTTTGAAGGAGGTGTACATAATACAATCTCCTTGCAACCTGCAATTTTAGCAGGAATAGCCAGCATTAATATGGTTGAGAATAATGGAGCGGTTCCTCCAGGGATATAAAGACCTACTTTTTGAATAGGTCGCTTTTCTTGCCAACAAGACACACCTGGAGTAGTTTCTACTGTAATACGACCTGTTTGTTGGGCTTTATGAAATTTTTCAATGTTATTTTTTGCAAGTTGTATTGCCGCTTTCACTTCTTGATCTAACGCATCTATTGCTTGATCTATTTCTAAGGAAGACACCCTGTTTGACTTCAAAGTAACACCGTCAAAGATAGAAGTGTACTTAGCCACAGCTGCATCTCCTTTTTGATTTACTTCTTTAAAAATATCAATTACAGTAGCTTCTATATCTTCTACTGTTTGTGTAGGACGTCTAAGAATTTCTTTCCAATCGTTTGGTGGTGGTGTATATATTTTATTCATTACAATACCATTTTTTCAATTGGACATACTAAAATACCTTCAGCACCAGCAGATTTGAGCTGATCAATAACATCCCAAAACCTATTCTTATCGATCACACTATGCACACTACTCCACCCTTCTTCTGCCAATGGCAATACGGTAGGACTTCGCATACCAGGCAATATATCAATAACGTTATCTAATTTATTATCAGGTACATTCATTAGTACATAGCGACTATTTTGCCCTTTCAGAACACTTCTGATTCTGAATCGTAATTTTTCTAAAATTTCTTTACGTTCTTCAGATATATTTGGAGAAACAGTCAATACCGCCTCAGAGGTTAACATCACCTCTACCTCTTTTAAATTGTTTTTGAACAAGGTGCTTCCACTAGATACTATATCACATATACCATCCGCTAAACCAATATTAGGTGCGATCTCTACAGAACCATTAATAATATGTAGCTCTACTTCTACCCCTTTTTCTTTGAGGTAATTTTTAACGGTGTTTGGATATGAAGTAGCGATACGTTTTCCTTCAAAATCCTTAACAGAGCTATATGCATCATTTTTAGGTATTGCTAGCGAAACTCTACATTTTGAAAAGCCTAAACGCTCTATAATTTGAAGATCAGTTCCTTTTTCGATAAGAGTATTTTCACCTAGTATGGCTATATCTATAACACCATCTCTCAGATATTGAGGGATATCCCCATTACGTAGGTAAAAAACTTCTAAAGGAAAATCTCTTGCGGTTGTTTTCAATTGATCTCGACCGTTATCAATAGAAATCCCACAACTTTTAAGAAGCGCTAACGACTTCTCATTTAAACGCCCAGATTTTTGGACTGCAATTCTAATCTTTGTATTCATTTTTCTTTTTAATTATAGCTTGAGTCACCCAAAAACAAAAAACCCGTTTGAGTAACTCAAACGGGTTTTGATATCGTAAAATACAGGCATATCACTTTACCTCGCTTGAGCGATAGAAGTAAAATGATGATGATGTATTGTGTTGTTTTTCATAACTGGTACAAAAGTATTGCATTTTTTGTTAAAAACAAGTGTATAACACAATTTAATATTTACTTAACAGTAAAAAGTTTTTAGTAGATTTGATACGAAATCACTTACATCAGTTTAGGGAAAAACAGTAAATGAAAGGTTTTTGGGGCACTTTTTTTATATTTCTATTGTGGGCTACGGCCGGAATATATTACATACACACGAAAGAGGACAAAAATACCTCAAATACATCTGTCTCCAATAGTAGCATTTTAGAAAAAAAAGCGACCACCACTCTTCCTCCAAAAACCATAGAAATAGAAACACCTGAGGTTACTAACAATAGTTATGAAACTACCATTAACAATGCCGATATAGATACAACTGAAACTCCTGATACATCAATCAATGAGGTTAATAACAACAATCTATATATAAATGATAATACATCGGTAGATTCTCAATTACTAGCAGAAGAAATAAAAAAATCAATAGCTATAAGTGACACTATAGATATTGATAAAGATGAACCCACTATTGAATACAAAAGAGAAAGCATTATTAATGAAAATCCAAATGCATCTTCTCAAACTTTTTATCCTCGATATGCAAATACGGATCTTATTTTAGACAAAGAACTTATTTCATATGCTACTGAATTAAAAAAAATATTAAAAGAAAATCCAGACAAAAAGGTGACTATCATTGGGCATACAGATAATGTTGGTAACGCTGAAGATAACTTTAGGATAGGATTGAAAAAATCAAGGCAAATAAAATGGTATCTTACCGCTCGTAGAGGCATTAAAAGATCAAGAGTAACTGCTATATCCAGAGGTGAATCCAGCCCTATTGAAGATAATTCAAGTAACTGGGGCCGTAAAAAAAATAATAGAATTGAGATTATTGTTGATTAATAACATATCTGAAAACCAAGAAACTATATCTATCCCCATAGCCTATGTAGAAGCTTTTGTGATGATGTTTGGTGCGTTTGCAATTGGATATGCTGGAGCTACTCTATATGAGCGATACAAACGTAAAGCAACACAAGCAGCAGTAGATAGTGATATTGATCTTCTCAAAAAGGAAATACAAGATTTAAAGGAAGAAAACGAGCAACAAAACCGAAAGCTAAGCTATCGTAAAGACCGAATGGATCAAGAATACGAGCAGGTAAATTTTCAAAAAAGAGCTTTCTCTGAAGATGTATTATCTAAAGGCACCTCTGCCGCCACTTCTAGTACAGCTAAAATTGATTTTGAACGTATCGGATATGCAAGTGCTGAAATTAAAGACAATCTCCAAAAAATAACAGGCATAGGCCCTTACACAGAAACAAAGCTTAATGATCTAGGTATTTTTACTTTTGAACAAATAAGCAACTTCTCTGAAGAAGATATTATCGCTGTTACCAAACTAATTAAATTCTTTCCTGATCGTATTAAAAACGACCGTTGGGTTCCTAAAGCCCAACAACTTAAATTTGAGGTTGATCAACAAGCAAAATCTTCATCTTCTGAAGAGATAAAAAAAAAGATGACGAAGGTTAATTAAAACAATAGGTTTACAGTCCTATATACATTCCTCAACTTCTCCTATTTAGTACTATCATTTATCTTTATTTAAATCACATATAAGAAAATTACCTGTGCTGGGCATTAATACTAAATATGATAGGCTATTTCTTAGTAGATAATTCTCACTAAAACTAATCATCTATAAACATTATACCCTTCTACACAAATCAACCAAAACTAGATTTATTTTAGATATATAAAGCAAAAATCCCATCATAGAATCTATGATGGGATTTTATATCAATAAGGAAATACCTTATTCTACTAGAGAATTAGATTATTTACCTTCCATTTTTGCTTTAAGAGCTGCAAGAGCATCATTAGCATCACCTAATGTAGGTTTTGCCTCATCTGCTTGTGCTTTTGCTTTCTTAGCAGCTTGCTTAACGATTTTTGCTTCATCTTCCTTATGGATAACCATATGAGATGCTACAACACGCTTAAAGTCTTTATTAAACTCTATTACTTGGAATTGAGCTTCTTCACCTTTACCTAGTTTAGAACCATCTTCTTTCTCTAAGTGACGTGTAGGAACAAAAGCAGTGATATCTTCATTAAAGATAACAGTAGCTCCTTTATCTACGATTTCTGTAACACTAGCAGTATGCTTAGTACCAACTCCGAAATCAGATTCATACTTATCCCAAGGATTCTCTTCTATTTGCTTATGACCAAGACTTAATTTACGTCCTTCTACATCTAGCTCAAGAACAACTACTTCTAGTTTGTCACCTACAGCACAGAATTCTGATGGATGTTTTACTTTCTTAGTCCAAGAAAGATCAGAGATATAGATTAATCCATCAATACCTTCTTCTAATTCTAAGAATACTCCAAAGTTTGTGAAGTTACGCACAACACCTTCATGACGTGAACCAACTGGGTATTTTGAAGTAATATCTGTCCATGGATCTGGAGCAAGTTGCTTGATACCAAGGCTCATCTTACGATCTTCACGATCCAATGTAAGAACAACCGCTTCTACCTCATCACCTACTTTTACAAAATCTTGCGCACTACGTAAGTGTGTACTCCAAGACATTTCACTTACGTGAATTAATCCTTCTACACCTTCTTCTACTTCAATAAATGCACCGTAGTCAGCAATAACAACTACTTTACCTTTTACTTTATCTCCAATTTTAAGCGTTTCACTTAATGCATCCCATGGGTGCTTAGAAAGTTGCTTAAGACCTAATTGGATACGTGTTTTATCCTCATCAAAGTCAAGGATTACAACATTTAATTTCTGATCAAGCTCAACAATCTCATTCGGGTGGTTGATACGAGACCAAGAAAGGTCAGTAATATGGATAAGTCCATCAACACCTCCAAGATCAACAAATACTCCGTAAGAAGTAACATTCTTAACAACTCCTTCAAGTACTTGACCTTTTTCAAGCTGCCCGATGATCTCTTTTTTCTGCTCTTCGATATCTGCTTCGATAAGCGCTTTATGAGATACAACAACATTTTTAAATTCGTGATTGATTTTTACAACCTTGAATTCCATTGTTTTATTTACATATTGATCGTAATCACGAATAGGCTTCACGTCTATTTGTGATCCTGGTAAGAATGCTTCGATTCCAAAAACGTCAACGATCATTCCTCCTTTAGTACGTGCTTTTACAAACCCGTTTACGATAGTTCCTTCATCGTGAGCTGCATTTACACGATCCCATGCTTTAATTACACGAGCTTTACGGTGAGATAATACTAATTGACCTGTAGCGTCTTCACGTACATCAATAAGTACTTCTACTTTATCTCCTTCTTTAAGATCTGGGTTGTAACGAAACTCGTTAAGAGAGATTACACCTTCAGACTTTGCATTGATATCAATAATAGCATCGCGATCAGTAATATTAATTACAGTTCCTTCTACTACCTCATCATTAAGAGTATCAACAAAATTCTTTGCCACTAAAGCTTCAAATTCTTCTAGTTGCTCATCGTCTACTACGTCAATACCTTCTTCGTATTTTTCCCAGTTAAAGTCTTTAAGAAATTGTTCTGGATTTGCTTGAGCAGGAGATTGCTCAACTTTTGGTGCTGCTTTTACAGCTTCTTCCTGAACTTCAGGATTTTTAGTTTCTTCAGCCATTTGCTAAAAATTACATCAGTACGAGAAATAACTTTCTATTACTGATGGGTTTTGTATTTTACGCTTTCGCGAAAGCTCTTTAAACCTCAAAACCGTAAAAGTGGTTTTTATTGTTTTATATATTCCTTTAATGACGGCTTTCCAAAGGTTGCCAAAAAGGAGTGCAAAATTACGTATTGTTTTCTGATTTTCAAAGACTAAAACAAATAATCTTACGATCATCATTATATAAAAACAATCTACAAACTTATATGTACAGAAATGACATTAAAGTCTATGATGTCCCAAAACTAAATACAAACTGATAATCAAACATTTATGCATTCTCAAATGATTCGTTAAATTTTATTAATAATACGTAATTATAGAAGTAATTTATTTATTTTAGAAGTTATTAATCAATCATAAATTTTATCACATGAAAAAAACTACTTATCTATTAGCTTTTTTAAGCATCTCAGCCTTTGCTCAAGAAACAGCATATGGCCCAGATACGATTCCATCTACAACAACAAATAATGTTACTGAAGGAACGATAACAAGAGTTGATAATGGCACAAGAGCTGTTATTGATTCTTTTACAACTCTTGCTGATTTTAATGATGCTTTAGGAGATTGTAATGACGCAACATTAACATCAGAAGATTTTTCAAATGGCCCTGGAGGTATTACAAACTGTGGAGAAACGATAAGTTCTGATGGAGATGGTTGTTTTGCTGCTGGAGAAATTGAAACTGGATTTAATGTAACATCTTCTGAAATTGCAAACCCAGCTGCGGTTGTAAGTATCCCTGCTGGTTCGCTAGGAAATGCAGATCCTTTAGTAGGCGCTTTTACTTTTGCTGAATTTACCATCATCAGTTTTGATAATGGCCCTACCGCTATAGCTTTTGATCTTTGGGAAAATAATGATCCTACTACAACCATCAGAATCTATAACGATGCAGATGAATTAATCGAAACATTTATGGCAAATACACCTACTAATACGCAAACGTTCTTTGGATTTTATGCAAATGAACCTATTTCAAGAGTAGAATTAGAAGGAAATAACGATAGTGGTGAATTATTTGGTAATTTCTTATTTGGAGCAGATTGTAGTAATTTAGGAATTGAAGATCAAATATTATCGGAAATCTCTGTTTTCCCGAATCCTACTACAAATTTTATAACGCTTAACATACCATCTAATATTTCTGTTCAGAAAATGTCTTTAATAGATATTACAGGTAAAAACACACAGCTATCGATTACTGACAATACATTAAACATGAGTAATCTTGCTAACGGTGTCTATATCTTAAAAGTAGAAACATCAGCTGGAATTGCTGTTCGTAAGGTAATCAAGCAATAAAAAAGAGAGATACTCTAAATAATAAAAGCTCTGTAATTAAAAGTTACAGGGCTTTTTATTATACATACATATCACTTATAATTTTAATATATTTAGTTTTTAATATAAAAAATAAACTATGATGACTCCTTGGCATCTCTATATAATGGCCGCTATGTATATATTCATTGGTCTAATGCATTTTATAAAACCGAAAGCATTTTTAAGCATCATTCCAAGGTATATTCCTGCGGGGCTAAAAATGGTATACATAAGTGGATTTGTAGAGATTGGACTTGGGATTGCACTCTGTTTTAAGGAAACTAGATTCTATGCCATATGTGGAATTATAATCATGCTTTTTATTTTTCTATTGGTGCATTGGCATATGATTGCAGATGAGAAGTTCCATAAAAAATTTCCAAAACCTGTATTATGGTTTCGGTTTTTCTTGCAATTTGGTTTGATGTATTGGGCTTATTTTTATTTATAAAATGTATGAAAAATAGAATAACAATAATCGTATTGCTTTGTTGTTGCGTTTTTCTTCTAGGTTGTCCCCCTGTAATTTATGATAGTTATCACTATGTGGGTGCAAATTGTATACGAGCTACTTCTTGGCATCAAGCAACGATACAACTTACAGATGGGAGAATTATAGATATCACCACTGGATATTATAAGAGTTATGCATCGGCTCCTCCAAACAAAGGGCTTTATACAAAATTAGAGATTCCTGAAAAGTTACTTACGCAAGAAGAAATAAATGCTATTAGCATCACATCTAGTAGTTTAGGTAGTATTTTAAATACCGGAGAACCTAGAGTATATGAAGGTAATGCAACGTATTATTGGTCTCAAACAATAACTGATAGCGTTTATAAATTAAAGGCCACACGTAAAAATCTACGATCTGATACGATTACCATAAATATTGCAAATACAACATTGGTTTTCACTAAAAAACCTACCAGATAATATGCAGTTATTCTCTAGAGAACCTCAAAAACTACAACTTCCAGGAGCAAACGTTACCTATTACCCAAACTTCTTGACATTAGAAGAAGCTACTCATTATTTTAAAACTATATATGAGGAAACCCAATGGCAACAGGATGATATAAAGGTATTTGGAAAAGTATACCCGCAACCACGTCTTACAGCATTATATGCTACAAATAGTTTGCCTTATTCTTATTCTAATATAACCATGTATCCAAAAGCGTTTACTTTCGCTTTAAGCGAAATAAAAAAGAAAGTAGAAGCCATCACAACTACTGAATTCACAACATGTCTTATCAACTTGTATCGAGATGGAAAAGATAGCAATGGATGGCATGCCGATGATGAAAAAGAATTGGGTAAAAACCCTACTATCGCCTCTGTAAGTTTAGGCGCTAGTAGAGTATTTAAATTCAGGGATAAAAAGGCTAAATCTTCTGTTCACTCTATGTCTTTAGAACATGGGAGCTTATTACTTATGAAAGATGCTACCCAACATAACTGGCAACATCAAGTACCAAAGACTTCAAAATTTGTGGAACCGAGAATAAATCTTACATTCCGAACAATCAAGGGGTGAAAGCCATTCGTTTTATATAAAGATCTAGAACGACGTATCGTAAATAGAACATTAGGGGGCATTCTATTTGAGAGAACGTTCGTCCCAGATCGTTTTGTATACATTCTAATCAAAACATATACTCTGGGGGTTGTTTTACAAGTAGCTCAATTTTTTATATTTATGCCCATACAATCTATTTACAAAAAGCCAAATAGATAATAGCGATAATAATAACATGAGTAATGAATTGCTCATTTGATAGTCTGTGAGAAAGTATATGATTGTTATGCTACAAAAAATAACAACAGTCATCATTATTGTTTCTTTATAATAAACTTCCAATATGAGCATGAGGCCTAAAGCAAATTCTAAAAAAGGAAAAAGAGGTGCTACCAACTGAAAAAGATTGTTGTCCAATACTTCTGTACTTCTTAAATACATTTCTAATTTTGAAATGTATGAACCATATATAACTATATGATATAATGATTGTGCTAACATAAATAATCCTAATGCGAATTTTATAACAATATGTGATAGCACCTCTAATCTCATGAAAATCACTTTATTAACCGAGGACAAAATTATACTAAGCGCGCATAACAATTCTTGTATTTTTTTTATTAAAAATTGTACAAAATTCGTAACTTACTGATAATTAAGTTAACTATAACGTTTTCGTTAATCTTAAAAAGTTCTAATTAATTGTAAAAAATTAAAAACACCATTGTGAAAAGTTTCAGTTTACATGATACGTTTCTTATAAAAAAGTTCAAAAAAATTGGCCTTCACAGGGATCCTGAACCTAGAAATTATTTTGAAATTATTTTTATAGAAGATGGAAAAGGAAAACATTATATAAATGAATTTATAGTTACTTATGAAAAAGGAGATATATTTCTGGTAGCTCCAGAAGATAAACATCACTTCGAAATAGAAGAAGAAACTACTTTTTGCTACTTCCAATTTACAGAGCTTCTCTTTTCTAGTAAGATGAATCTTCCTGATAGATCCTACTGGCTACATCGCATTGAACGAATTATACATCATCCAAATCTATTACCTGGAGATATTATAAAAGAGAAATACGATAGAAAGCTTATATGGCATATTCATGATGTTATTAATCAAGAATATATTAGTGAAAAAGAGTTTTTTAAGCATAATATCTCTAATATGGTAAGTACTACTTTAAGTATTATTGCCAGAAATATTACTCGAGATTTCCAGCCTGTAAAAGAAATTCCTAATAAAGATGTACCTACCACAATAGATCAGATACTATCATATATAAGACAACACGTATATGAAACAGACCTGATGAAGGTAAGCTCATTAGCATCTCATTTTAATATGACAAATAGTGCTATTAGTCTCTATTTTAAAAAGAAAACTGGAGAATCTATACATCATTATATTTTAATGTATAAACTGCATCTTATAAAGTATAGATTAAAAAATACAGATTTTACAGTGTCCGAAATTGCCTATCAATTAGGTTTTACTGATGAGAGTCATCTCACACGTATTTTTAAGAAGTATAATGATATGACACCAAAACAATACAAAAACAAAGTATTGCTAGAAAACAATAATCCTTTAGGTGTATAAAGTATTACCCAAATAGTTCATTAAGTAATCCAGCAAGACGTATACCTCCTTTTTGTAGTTGTGATCGCAAAGGATTAAAGTATTGATACATATAATTATATCCTAGCTTCTCCCCTTTCTTAGTATTTGCATATATATCCTTTACAAGCGTTCTACTATCTTCCATCCAATCTCTTACACTACCTTGTTGTAATAGTGCTACTTGTTTTTTTGATAAACGTGGCATTGTAGTCGCTAGTTCTGAATATGACATATTATAATGTTCTATCATTTGTGTATCCCATACTCGATGCAAGTTTGTACCATCCCTAAACCATTGTACTTGAAAATCATTCCCTCCTTTATCTTTTCCAATACCTGTATGTAATGGTTGATGTAAATCACCAATAAAGTGGACTAACATTTTGAGATAAAAAGCTTTTTCGTCTTTAGTGCTATTTTCATTTTTAATGACTTCAATACACTTTGTGATTCCTTGTATAATATCACCTCTATCACTTTTGGAATGTGTATCATATGTCTTATCAAAAGGAACATTCACATAATGCCAAGGTCCAAAAGATCTATATTGATTATCACTTTTTATTTCATCAGCAAAAGTAGAAACGAACGCTAAGGATTGCCCATCTAATAATTTATTTATTTCTTTTTTTGCTTTTCGCGAAAGATATTGTTCAGCGATAGCTCCCGTAGTACGGTGTCCCGTTTTTCCCCATTCAAAACCTACAGCCTGTGCAATTGTAGTGCTTAATAAAAACAATGTGATGAAGATATATTTCATTATTTATTTTTTTTCAAAAATACAATGAAATTGAAGACAAACTGTTATAGTAGTAATAAGAATAGTTTCATCAGTAACAATCCATAATCATTACCTTTACATATAGATTTAGGTTTTAACATTAGTTATATGAAATACGTACATTTAGTTATACTAGCATTTTTAGCTTCACACATTGTATATAGTCAGAACAGCTCTATTGAAAGAGACGTAAAGGTAAATCCATATGTATATGGTACCTTATTACAACCTAAAGAAGGTGCAGACAATTTAGTTATTATCATTCCTGGATCTGGACCAACAGATCGAAATGGAAATCAACAATTAACACGTAATAACTCTTTGCGAATCCTCGCAGAAAAGTTAACAGCATCTGGAATTGCGACCTTTAGATATGACAAACGTGTACTCACCTTATTAAAGAAAGGGGCATTACAAGAAGAAAAATTACGTTTTGATGATTTTGTTGATGATGCCGTAGCTGCTATCAATTATTTTTCAAGCAGAAATAAATACCGTAATATATACATTGTAGGTCACAGTCAAGGTTCATTAGTTGGAATGATTGCTGCTCAACAGTCAGAGATATCTGGCTTTATATCATTAGCAGGTCCTGGACAAACCATAGATCAAACTATTTTAAGTCAAATAGAACTTCAAATGCCTGATCTCAAAGACAAAGCAAAAGATGCATTTATCCAACTAAAAGAAAATGGGAAAGTTAAAAAGTATAGCCCTGCTTTATCATCTATCTTTAGACCAGAAACACAACCATTTATGGCAAGTTGGATGCAATATGACCCAAAAGTAGAAATCCAAAAATTACAGATACCCGTTTTAATTGTAAATGGCACTAATGATATTCAAGTAGATACAAATGAAGCGACCTCATTAAAAGAAGTAAAATCTGATGCCTCTTTGGTACTCATAGAGAACATGAATCATGTATTACGTATTATTGAAGGAACAGATTCTTTAGAAAATACCAAATCATATAACGAACCTAAACGACCTATTTCTGAAGAACTCATAAATGCTATCACAGATTTTGTAACAAAGTAACGAAACACTTTGTTATAGCTTATATAAATAAGCGTCTGTTTTCTTACATTTACATTTTTAGAAAATTCCTTTATGAAAAAGATATTTTTTTACGCTTTTATTGGAGCGTTCCTGATTTCTTGTGGCTCAACACAAAACCTAAATGTATCAAAAAATACTACTGTACAAGTCGCTATTGACATCGCAAATGTTGTTGAAGATAAAGTTTCTGTACGTATTCAACCAGGAACAATTACAACAGACCAAGTAACTTTTTATGTCCCCGAAACAGTACCAGGAACCTATTCTGATGATGATTATGGTAATTATATAGAAAATGTAGAAGTCTTTTCTAAAACAGGTTCTCAACTTAAAGTAGAAAAAACTTCATCTAATACTTGGCAAATTGATAATGCTATAAATCTTGGATATATTCAATATCAAGTAAATGACACCTATGATATTGAAGCAGAGCATGATATTTTTTCACCATCGGGAACCAATTTCAAAGAAAATGAGCAATTTATGCTTAACCTACATGGTTTAGTAGGTTACATCCAAAATCAAGAAGAATACACCTATAATATTGATATAAATAGACCAACAGAAATAGAACCTACAACTTCCCTATCTAAGCAAAATGTGCCAGAATATACACAAGCAACTTTTGAAAAACCTCAACAAATAGATAGTTATCTAGCAACACGTTACTTTGAAGTTATAGACAACCCTATCATGTACAATGCACCTAACAAAGAGGTTTTTGACATACAAGGTATTACCATAGAAGTAAGTGTGTATAGTCCTAATGATGTTGTAAAAGCTTCAAATCTCAGACCAAACATTGAGAAGATGATGAAGGCACAAAAAACCTATCTAGGCGCTATGAATACAACAGATCGTTATAGTATACTACTATATTTAAGTACTGTTGGACCTGAAGATGCACAAGGCTTTGGAGCGTTAGAACACCATAAATCAACAGTTGTTGTCTTACCAGAAATGTTACCACAAGAGGCAATGGACGCGGCTATTATAGATGTGGTTGCACATGAATTTTTTCATATTGTAACTCCCTTAAATTTACATTCTACAGAGATTCATAAGTTTAGATATAATGACCCAAAGATGAGTCAGCATTTATGGATGTATGAAGGAATTACAGAATATTTTGCACAACACTTTCAAGTACACCAAGGACTGGTAAATAACGCAGAATTTTATAATACAATCGTAACTAAAATTACCAATTCAAAAAGTTATAATGACTCCTTATCATTTACTAAAATGAGTCAAAACATCTTAGATGAACCTTATGCATCTAACTATGGAAATGTATATGAGAAAGGAGCTCTTATAGGTATGTGTTTAGATATATTAATGCGTGAAAATAGTAAAGGAGAAAGAGGGTTATTAAGCTTAATGAAAGAACTCACAGATCGTTATGGACCAAATCGTCCATTTGAAGATGCTGCAATTATCCCTCAAATAACAGAAATGACATATCCAGCTATTGGAGATTTTTTTGAAAAACACGTTATAGGAACTGTACCTATTAACTACAGTGCTTTCTTTGACAAAGTAGGTTTAGAATATAATACAGAGCTAGCGCCTACTGGTTATTTTATTGATATGGCTACAAACACTCCCTATATAGATGGGTCGCAAGCTGATAATACCATTTTTATAAGGAAAGGTATTGAACTTCACTCCTTTTTTAAGGATATTGGATTGCAAGGAGGTGATATTCTAAAGAAAATCAATGGAACATCATACGATCTTTCAAATATATATGCACTCATATCGCAATCTACCACTTGGAAAGAGGGAGAAAATATTTCTTTCATAGTTGATAGAGATGGACAAGAAATAATACTAGAAGGAGAAATCACAAAAGCACAAATCAACAAAGCATCTATTATAGAATTACAATATTTTGTAGAAGGTCCAGAATTAAGACTCCGCCAAAGTTGGTTAAAAGGTTCTTAAAATAGATATTTTAACTATTCATTAAGTATATATTTGCGGTCATGCGCAAAAAAATACTCTTGCTAGCCATCTTGCATGTAACTTTTTTATCCTTCTCTCAGGAAAAAGAAGTCTTTGTAAAATATATCGATTCAGATATAACAGTAGATGGTAAACTAGACGAAAAGGTATGGAGTCAAGTAGAACCTGCAAAAAACTTCTGGCAGTACTTCCCTACAGATACAATCCAAGCTAAAAGTCAAACAGAAATCAGGTTCTTATATGACGATCAAAAACTATATGTAGGTATTAAAGTATACGCGCCCGGTAATGATTACATTGTTCCATCTTTACGTCGTGATTTTAGAGCTGGAGGAAGTGATAACATCACTTTAATGTTTGATACATTTAATGATGGTGCTAACGCATTTCTTTTTGGATCAAATCCAGAAGGTGTCTTACGAGAAGCTTTAGTTTCTGGTGGAGGTACTGATCTAAGAGGTTTTACTACCAGTTGGGATACAAAATGGGTAGGTGAGACTGAAAAATATGATGGTTATTATATATGTGAATGGGCTATTCCATTTTCTGCACTAAAATTTCGAGAAGGCGAAACCCGATGGCGATTTAATTCTTATCAATTTGATACCCAAGGTAATGAACGAAACACGTGGATTCAAATTCCGCAGAGTCAGTTTATTTTTAATCTAGCATATATGGGTGATATGGTTTTTGAAAAACCATTAGGAAGCCCTCGTAGTCCTATATCTGTTATTCCATATGTAAATGGGCTCGCTGGAAAAGATTTTGAAACAGACGAAGAGACTACCGATATAAAAGTAGGAGGCGATGCAAAATTTACTATAGGAAACAGCCTTAACTTAGATGTTACTATAAATCCAGATTTCTCTCAGGTAGAAGTAGATAATGTTATTACAAATTTGAGTCGTTTTGAAGTAAACTTACCTGAACGACGTCAGTTTTTTATTGAAAATAATGATCTATTTGCAGATTTTGGAGACTCACGTGCTGCAAATCCATTCTTCTCTAGACGTATAGGAATTGCAACAGATATAGATGGAAATACCACGCAAAATGATATTCTTGCGGGCGCTCGATTAAGCGGAAAATTAAATAACAATTTTAGAATTGGCCTACTTAACATACAAACAGCAAATGACGCCGAACAAGAGATTGCTGGAAATAATAATACAGTTGTAGCACTACAACACAAAGTATTTAGTCGTTCTAATGTCGGAGTCATTTTTGTAAATAGGCAAAATACAAGTGATGAAGCTTTTGTAACTCCTGATGAAGAGTACAATAGGCTTATAGGTATAGATTATAACTTAGCAAATAAGGATAATAGCTGGAATGGTAAGTTTTTTATACATAAGTCTTTTACACCAAACACCACTAGCAATGACTTTTCTGGTGGCGCGCGATTAGAATACAATCGCAATAACTGGCGTGTACTTACTTCTAATATTTTTGTAGGTGAGAACTTTAATTCTGATTTAGGGTTTATTCCTCGTAAAGATGTTTTCAGATCCTTTAATAGAGTAGAACGTCTTATTTTTCCAAAAAGCGGAAAGATTAACAGGCATATTTTCTCATTAGGAACATTCTTTGTTTTTCGCCCAGAATTAGACTTCGAAAAAGCAGATCACACTTTTGCACCTCGCTGGCAAGCAGAGTTTAAGAACACCAGTAACCTTAGTATCACGGCACGTTCTCGATACACATTACTTTTTGATGGTTTTGACCCCTCACGATCTGATGGATTAGAACTAGCTGCAGGTACAGAGTATTATTATGAAAGCGTCGAAGCAGAATACAGGTCAGACATGCGTAGTATTTTTTCATATAATGTAAATACAACTTATGGAGAGTTTTTTAACGG
Source organism: Dokdonia pacifica (assembly GCF_900188275.1). Lineage (GTDB taxonomy): Bacteria > Bacteroidota > Bacteroidia > Flavobacteriales > Flavobacteriaceae > Dokdonia > Dokdonia pacifica. The sequence goes on along the minus strand of NZ_FZNY01000010.1, from coordinate 12,823 downwards.
CGATTTACTTACACTACGAGGTGGTGTTAACTTAAGACTACAACCGCACTTTGTTATTGGATTAAATGCCCGTTATGATCGCATTGATTTACCAGATCCTTTTTCAGATAATGATATCTGGTTGATCAGTCCTCGTATGGAAGTGACTTTTAATAAATCTTTATTCTGGAACACACTCATTCAATATAGCTCATTACAAGACAATCTTGGTATTAACTCAAGGCTGCAATGGCGTTTTGCGCCACTCTCTGATCTCTTCTTAGTGTATAATGACAACTATTTTACAGATAACGTTTTTGCTCCGCGAGTGCGTTCTATTAATCTTAAAGTGACGTATTGGTTATATTTATAACTATATTGTGGTGCTGCGTACGCTTTCGCGAAAGCGTATAAAGAATCATTAAAAATCATCAATATTACTCGTACTCTATGGAGGGACATGCTTTTTTTACAAACGATGCTATTGTTTTTGGACTTCTAGCCATTATTTTAGGATTTGTATTTTATACTTCTAACAAGAAGGAAGGTTTTTGGGGAGGATTTTATAAATATATACCAGCATTATTACTATGCTATATGCTTCCTGCTGTTTTAAACTTACTTGGACTTGTAGATGGAGAATCTTCCAAGTTATATTTTGTAGCAAGTAGGTATTTATTACCTGCTGCCATCGTATTATTTACGATAAGTGTAGACTTAAAAAGTATTCTAAACCTTGGTCCTAAGGCATTAATTATGTTTATTACTGGTACTATAGGAATTATAATAGGCGGTCCTATAGCCATACTAATTGTCTCAATTTTTTCACCAGAAACCGTTGGTGGATCTGGCCCTACAGAAGTATGGAAAGGTTTATCTACGATTGCTGGAAGTTGGATAGGTGGAGGAGCAAATCAAGCTGCTATGCTTGAGATTTATGAATATGACAAAGTAGAATTTGGTAAAATGGTGCTGGTAGATGTGCTTATGGCAAATGTATGGATGGCTATTCTTTTATTAGGAATAGGCAAAACCAAACGAATAGATAAATGGTTAAAAGCCGATAGTTCTTCTATAGAGACTTTAAAGAGTAAGGTTTCGGAATTTTCTGATAGTGTTAAAAGAAATCCTTCATTAAACGACTTAATGATTATCCTAGGGATTGCATTTGGGGCTGTGGGTATTTCTCATTTTGGAGCAGATCATATTACACAATTATTTTCTGATGTTCCCAAAAGCTCTACATTATATACATTTACAAAGCCCTTTTTCTGGCTTGTAACTATTGCTACAATCATTGGAGTAAGTTTATCATTTACAAAAGCAAAAAATTATGAAGGTGCCGGCGCTAGTAAATTAGGAAGTGTTTTTATATACATTTTAGTAGCTACTATAGGAATGAGTATCGATTTAGGAAGTGTTTTTGAAAACCCCGGACTTATCATAATAGGATTTATCTGGATATCTATCCATGCTATTTTACTAATTATTGTTGCAAAACTTATCAAGGCACCGTATTTCTTTCTTGCAGTAGGGAGTCAAGCCAATGTAGGTGGGGCTGCTTCGGCGCCTGTAGTAGCGGCAGAGTTCCATCCTTCACTAGCGAGTGTTGGAGTGTTACTGGCTGTTTTTGGATATGTAGTTGGAACCTATGGAGCCATATTGTGTACAATTTTAATGCAAATGGCAGCCGCGGGCTAGTATTTCAATAAAAATAATAGCATCTTTGTGCTCTAATTGAAACCGAATTAATGAGAAGATTTTTTGCTCTTTTGCTATTGACTTGTGTAATTGTTTCTTGTTCTGAATCAAAAAACTTTACTGTATCTGGAACCGTAAAAGGCCTTAAAAAGGGAACCCTCTATCTACAACGTATTCAAGATACGGTATTATCTAACATAGATTCTCTAGTAGTAGATGGTGATCCTGAATTTGAATTTTCACTTAATTTAGAAGAACCAGAAGTTTTGTATTTACACTTAAATAAGGTAGATGCATCTGGATATGATGATCGTATTATGTTTTTTGCTGAACCAGGAGAAATGAATATCACGACCTCACTAAAGAATTTTGAAGGTTTTGCAGCGGTTATTGGGGCAGAAAATCAAATGAGATGGACTGAATTCCAAAAAATGAATCAGAAATTTAATGACAAAAACTTAGATCTTATTAAAGGGTCTTATGAAGCTCAAATTTCTGGTGTACAAGATGATATTTTAAGATACGATGATTCATTACAACGCTTACTTACATCTAAATATAGATATACAGGACAATTTGCCTCGACAAATTCAGAGTTAGAAATGGCTCCTTTTCTTATATTAAGTCAAATTCCTGATGCTAACATAACCTATCTAGATACATTATATAGCCGTTTTCCAAATAAGATAAAGCGTTCTAAATATGGGAAACAACTTAAAAAATTAATCGAAGAGCGTAAATCTGCAGAACAAGAATAAATATATACTCACATTTATAAATTGAAGTCCCTACTGTATTACAGTGGGGATTTTTTATTCCTAAAACTCTACACTCACTACATAATACGTTTACGAAACAATGACATACGCTTACTCATTAAGCGCTTGCATTTACAGGTTATACAAATTTCCAACTATTTATTTCTAGTAATTTGATAATGAGTAATGTATAAAACTTTCAGTTTAAACAAATATGCTCATCATTAAAGACAGCAACCTGAATGTCTTTAAATATTCAGGACGTATTAACTTAATATTTTAGTATTATGAAAAAATTAATGAAACTTAAAGGTGCAAGTGCGCTTAGCTCGCAAGAACAAAAAGAAATAAAAGGTGGAAACATTCCTATTCTCATTGAATGTCAGGTAGGCTGTGCTGGTTTAAGTAATGGTGCACGTTGTTATGCATCAGATAATTGTAATTGTCCAGGGAGATGTGGTTCTAATGGCTGTATTCCATTTTAAAATAAAAAAATGTATAGGTCTAATCATTCATTAGGCCTATACTTTATTATCGGTATTACCTCTACATATTGATTATTTGTTTATTTTGAAGGAAATATGCAAAATCAGTGTCCCTAAACAATACAAAGGTTTATTATTTATTTAAATTATATACGTATCCCTATTTCGTGTATAAGAAACTTTTCATCCTACTTAGCATATGTATCTATACAAGTTGTTCTCATTCCAAAAAAGAACCTCTTCATTCAGCTAAATTAACAACAATTCTTAGTCAGATAGATTCATTACCAGCGATTGATAGAATATATGCATTACGCAATTTTAAAGACATTAGCTCATTACCAGATAGTACTAAAACTATTTATTATGACTACTTAGCAAATGCGTATGTAACTGAAAAAAAATACGACTCTGCAATTGTTTTTTTTCAAAAGGAACTTACACATATTAAACAACCCATTGACACCGAAAAAGAAGCCGTCTTATATTACAAGCTTTGGGACTTATATAGAATAAAAGGTGAATTAGGAAATCAAATTGCTATCACTACAGATTTTGAAGAGCAACTCTCCCCTAGCCTAGATATTGGATTAGTACATCTTAACTACTTAAAGCAAAGTAATAATGAGGCAAACGGAAATTACAAAGAAGCATCTAATAACAATATACTCAGAATAAAAGTCCTTAAAAAACTAGTAGACAAAGATTCAACAAACAGCTTATTTAAAGAACGTTTACGGCTAGCACTATTAGATAAAGCACACATCACCTACTTATACTTAAGAGATAAAAAACAATCTTTTGCTACCCTAGATAGTCTTATTACTATTAAAGATTTAACTCCTAATACAGCGCAATTATTATACACTAATTATGGGGTATATCAATACCATGAAGGAGATAAAGAAAAAAGCCTCTCCCTCTATAAAAAGGGAGTGAGTGCTATGAAAATGCTAGATAAAAACGCCTTTGACGTCCCAAATACTATCGCAGTAGGCTATGCTAATATTGCAGAAGTTCTTATAGACTTAAAGCAATTTGAAAGCGCAAAAAAGTACTTAGACACCCTTGCAACTATGGGAATACATACCTTAGAAGAAAGTTTACAGCGTAATATCTTAAAGTATCAATTACGACTACAAATAGATTCTGAGGGACGTTATGGAAATACTACTGCACTTCTAGACACATTATCAAAATATCAAGATCAAGCCTATCGTAAGAAATTTTCAAAGGAACTTGTATCTCTTACCGCTGCAAAAGAAAAACAACAAGAACTATCTCTTAAAAATCAACAAGCAGAATTTGAAAAAAGAAGATTTAAAACCATCACATGGTCTATTGGGATACTATCAATAATAGCAATTTTTGTGTTTGTATGGTTTAGGCGTTATAGAGAACAACAAAAAGAGCTTTTAATGCAGCAACGTCTATTGAGAGCACAAATGAATCCGCATTTTACATTTAATGCGCTGTACTCCATTCAAAGTTTAATTAAAACTGATAGCGTGCTTGCTATAAAATACCTCAACCATTTTTCAAAACTATTACGATCGGTACTGGAAAATTCTATGGCAAATTATGTTCCTATAGAAGATGAACTACAATCTATAGTGGAGTACATAGAATTACAGCAATTACGATTCCCAAAACGTTTTACATACAGCATACAGAATGAATTACCAGAAGATTGTATTGACATCCCTTCTATGCTTATTCAGCCATTTGTAGAAAATGCCATCGAACATGGATTTGCTGATATTACGTATGAGGGCGTGTTGTTAATTACGCTTTCGCGAAAGCATAAAAAGCTTTTTTGCATAATAGAAGATAATGGTAGTGGTATACAAGAGGGTAATCGCTCCAAAAAATCTGCTTCCATACAGTTAATCAAAGATTTTATTTCAAAAAAGACAAAAACGGCAGTTACGATACAAGCAAATACAGCGTCATCATCAAAAACTGGTGTTATCGTTATGTTTCAACTTCCATATAAATTATATACGAATGATTAAAGTTGTTTTAGTAGAAGATGAGCCTTTATTTAGGGCAGATATTTCTCAAATACTAGAAACGTATTTTAAAGACGTTATTTCTATAGTTGGGATTGGTTATAATATGATTTCGGGAATAAAAGAAATAACTACCCATCGTCCTAATCTCGTATTATTAGATATTAATTTAGGAGATGGGACAGGATTTGAGCTCTTAGAAAAAATTGAGAATCAAGATTTTGCCTTAATTTTCATTACAGGTTATGACAAGCATGCTATTCAAGCCATTAAGATTGGGGCATTAGATTATATAATGAAACCCATTAATGAAGAAGAGTTTATTCAAGGTATTCAAAAAGCAATTGCTTCTATTACTTCTCGAAATTCGCTTCCAGATTCTAGGATAATTGCATCTCAATTTTATTCTGAAAAATATATTGAAAAAATTGTTGTCTCTACAAGTGATGCTATGCATGTGCTGCAACAAGAAGATATTTACTATTGTGCAGCCGATGGGAATTACACTAAGTTTTTTACTGTATCAGGAACTATAATGGTAGCGCGTACGCTAAAATTTTATGACGCTGTTTTTGATCAATCTCATTTTATACGATGTCACCGATCTTATGTTGTCAATAGAAATCATGTACAACGCTATGACAAAAGTGGTTTTCTTATTCTTACAAACAATATTCAAATTCCTATTTCTAGTAGAAAGAAAAATGAGGTATTGAAAACATTATTTGGGTAAACGCTTACGAAACCAATCATAGCACTTACTAAACAACAGGTTTCGTAAACGTAATAACAATCATAACATTGAAAATATAAAATACATTAGTGATTAATCATCAACACATAAAAAATGATAATTATGAAAAAGTATATTGGTTTTATATTGATTTTACTAGTTATTTCCTGTACAACAGAAGATACACTAGAAACACATCTTACATCAACAAACCTAACCATTACATCTCCTAAAGACTCTGTAATACCTACACAATCACAACAAAGAACTATAGAAGATGATATTGAAATATTTAGATTGCAAATGGAATGGGCAGCGTTTATAACAGCAGAAATACTTGCAGAATCAAATGAAGTTGCTCCTCATACCGCAGTCATTACAGATATGGATAATGCCATTGCAATATATGGTTCTGTGATTCCTCTTAAGGAGTTATTAGGTGCTCAATCAAATTATCCAAATTTTAAAGTAGCTTTTCGAAATAAATTTCTAGAATACTATATAGGAGATTGCAGACCAAATTTTGGAGTACAACGCCCTCCAAATAATGCTTTAATAAGTGATAATCCTCCTCCTCCAACAGCTCCTAATACTTCAGTACCTTACTTTGAGTGGGCAGAAAGTTTTACCGTATCCTATATCAATCAAATTACTAATGAGAATTGTGTAGAATTATACATTCCAAATGGGCTTACTTACGGTCCTTCTCCTAATAGCCCTATGCAATCTGGTATAGGAGGAGATCTTGAAGATATAGCAGTATATACTACTGGAGCACATCCTCTAACTACTCAAACTTCTGATGGCCCTGGATGGAGAATGTATCCTGGGAAACCTAAAATCACATTATGCCAATCGTATATCCCTGCGGGATCAACCGTATTGTCTACATTTAACACTGCTTTTGATAATGTGATTATTGCAAGACCCTACAGAGATCAAAGTGTAGGGTGTAATTATATATCTATAAATGTAGATGATTTTACGCTTTACTTAGATTAGATATTAAAATATAAATTCCCCATCTAGCTATATTAAGATGGGGAATCACCTAGTTGGTTAGGTTGGTTATTTACCTTTATAAAATGTAATTGTTATAATCTCACAAATCCATTTAATATTTTTTCACAATCTTCTATATAGGATTTTAAAAGTCCTTGCGAAGTATACGTGATAAATTGTACAGTACCTGTTGGACTAGAATAATAATATCCGTAGTATGTAAATTTAATACCTTGAAGGGTCCCGTTGAGTTGTAAAAATAATACTTTCTGATCATTTACAGTTCTGTACTCTTCTTGTATTACTTCTAGATCTGGTGCTGCATCTCTACCATTTTCTAATGCAATTTCTTTCAGATTTTCTATCGGAATTTCTAGTTTTTCTGTGATAATCATTCCATATAAATCTTCCCCTTTAAGTTGAAGTTCATACTCAGCTTCAGGGTTATCTTTTGATTTTTGAAAGCTCCATTCTGTTGGATCAAGCCAGACACCAACATTGGTTACTTTACTTTTTAGTAAAAATGTTGCGTCTTCATCTTTTACAAAAGGATCAGGATTTACAGGAGTATCTTTTGCAATCTCATCTTCTACATTAGCATACTTCCAAGTACCATTTTGATACAATAATACTTCTTCTCCTAATTCTGTAACTGCTTTTTGCTGTGCATTGATTGTAATACATCCTAAGAACGCTAAAGCAACGATTATTTTTTTCATGAATTATTAACTATTTTTTAAGAATTGCTAATTAATGAAAAAAAAATGACTTTTGAGAATTACTTTATTGAAAGTAATTAGCATTATTTAATAATTACTACTTGCAAACTATTTGGATCTTTCGGAATCTTTCTTAAAAACATATAGATGTATAGTAAAATCTATATCGGCTTGTAGATAATGATCTTCTTCTAAAAAGTATATTGTAGAAAGCATTACCGAGTCAATTTACATGTATATATGAAAGCTCATGAAAATACGAGTAACGATCTTGTTTTTGAAAAGTGTTATCTGTGCTTTTAAAGATGATCCAAACAACAAAATACCTATAGGAAAAGCCAATGATAATCGTAGTAAGCAATTCTATTCCAAAAAATGTTCTATATGTCTCTATAAAGACTATCTAAACAACAAGAATATCTACAAGAAAAACCATGGAAATTAAGTAGGAACGATCTTGTTTTAAAAAGTGTGCTGTAAGCTACACTTTTTAAAACAAGATCACCCACATATAGGTCGTATTGAGACATCTAGGAAACAAAAAAGCTTCTCATTTCTGAGAAGCTTTTAAAGAGCCGATGGAGGGACTCCCTTCGACTACGCTCAGGATAAACTTCTCGTCCCTCTTATTTTATTTGAAAATAATGCACCATTTTAAAAACAAAAAAGCCTCTCATTTCTGAGAAGCTTTTGAAGAGCCGATGGAGGGACTCGAACCCACGACCTGCTGATTACAAATCAGCTGCTCTAGCCAGCTGAGCTACATCGGCATTGCGGCTGCAAATATAAAATAGAATCTCATATTTGCAACAACTTTTTAAAAAAAAATTTACAAATTATTGATGCGATCTACAAGACCTGTTGCTTTCTCTTCAAGCTCAGCACGAACCGCTCCTAAATGTTTTTTTCTATTTTCTACTTTTCTATCATTTACTTTTTCTATAAGCGTGTCAAATGTCGCTATAGCATCATCAATTACTGCTTCGCCTTTTGCTGCATCTCCTTCTGGATTAAGTGCTTCCCAAACGTAAACAGCATCAATGATATCGCCTAATACAAAATTGATATCTTTCTTTAAATCTCTAATATTTGCCATAATCTATTATTTGGTGCAAAATTAAGATAATTTAAAGCGTTTTACAGATAAACTTCAAGAAATTTAGCATCAACACCTTCTATACTAACAGATGTACAATCTGCTGGAATTAATAAGGTCTCTCCTAAGCTTAAATGATATGCTTCTCCTTGATGTGTACACACCATTTCACCAGCTACCATCATAAGTACCGTAAAACTATCTGTACGGTCTATTGTATATGGCGTATGATCTAATAAAGTAATATCGGTTTTAAAAAATGGGCAGTGTTTTAAAACTTGTGCTCCTATGGTAGTAGGATTGTGTTCTAAGATATAGTCATCAGGATTTGTATAGTTTAATGCCTTACGGGCATGATCTATATGTAAATCACGCAAAGAACCATCTGGTTGTTTTCGGTTATAATCAAATACACGATACGTGATATCTGATGTTTGTTGGATTTCTGCAAGCACAATCCCCTTCCCTATCGCATGTATCAAACCTGCGCTTATAAAAAAAGAATCACCCGCTTTTACATCTAGGTATTGAAGGTTGTCATTTACAGTTCCGTTAGCAACAGATGCATCAAATTTTTCTGGTGTCATTTCTCCATCAAAGCCAATAATAAGCTGTGCTCCGGGTTCTGCTTTAAGGATATACCACATTTCTGTTTTCCCTTTTCCATTATGAAGTTGTTCAGCAAGTATATCGTCAGGGTGTAACTGTACAGATAAGTCGTCTGCGGCATCTATATACTTGATAAGTAACGGAAATTTTTCTCCAAATCGCTCTACTACTGAGGCTCCTAAAACCGCTTTCGCGAAAGCGGACATCACCTCACCTAATGTTTTACCTTCAAGTGCTCCATTTGTGATTATACTTTGTCCATTGGAAAGATCTGCGATTTCCCAGCTTTCGCCGAAAGGCAAATCTTGATCAGTTTTAGATAAAAAAGTCTTAAGTTGCTGACCTCCCCATATTTTTTCTTTTAATATGGGTTTAAATTGAATTGGGTACCAATCTGTTACATTCATTAAATTGTTGTTTAGTGATTTGGAGTATTTGGTTAAAAATAAACAACTATCAGGTATTTTCCAACATACACTTGTAAGTTAACATGCTGATTATCTATACTTTTAAATGTATAAAAACAAATACCACATCATTTATTAATCATCACCGATCATTTAATTTCTAATCATTCCCCTTTGTATATTACAAAGTTACGAGGGGTTTCATACAGTGTAATAGTAAGATCAAACTTAGGATCTAACATTGGTTTCATTTTATTGTAGATCACAACCGCTATATTCTCGGCAGTTGGATTTAAGTTTTTAAACTCAGGAACTTCTAAGTTTAAATTTTTATGATCAAAAGCGTCTTCTACTTCAGATTTGATGAGGTCTTTGACAATCTTCAAGTCTATTAAATAGCCCGTTTCTGGATCAATTTCTCCAGTAATTCCTACAATAAGATCATAATTATGGCCATGGTAATGAGGGTTACTGCATTTACCAAAAATACTCTTATTGGTTTCTTCATCCCATTCTTTGCGATATAATCTATGGGCTGCGTTGAAATGTGCACGTCTATTTACAGTTATTCTCATGATTCTAAATGGGAATAAAATCGTTCAAAAATAATTTTGAACCAAGCTGTATATTGTTCTGGATGTTCTTGAATATCATCCTTAACTTGTTCTAATGGCATCCATTTCCAAGAGGCAACTTCATCTTCATTAATAGCGGGTTCACCATTATAAGATCCAATTAAAATATGATCTAGTTCATGTTCGGTAAGGCCATTGTCAAAAGGAGCTTTATAAATAAAAGATGTTGTTTCCTTTAAGGGTACAACAAATCCCATTTCTTCTTGTAATCTTCGAGTACCTGCAGCGATGTTATCTTCTCCATCTCGTTGATGACTACAACAGGTGTTAGTCCATAAACCAGGAGAGTGATATTTATGTAAAGCTCTTTGTTGAAGCATGAGTTCGTTTTTATCATTAAATATAAAAACTGAAAAAGCGCGATGTAGTATTGCTTTTTCATGTGCTTCCATTTTTGGCATTAAGCCTATTTGATTATCCTGTTCATCTACCAGGATGACGAGTTCTTCTTTCATATACTCTGTAAAAGTACAAAATAGAGAATTTATTATATAAAAAAAGCGCTCTTATTAAGAGCGCTTTTAAAAATAGGCATGAATAAGCTTTATCTATCCCCCAATATAATAAATTCACTACGCCTATTATCTTGATGTGCGGCTTCACTACACGCAACATTATTTGTACATTCATTTACAGGACTTGATTCTCCATATCCTCTTCCTGTTAAACGTGATCTGTTAATTCCTTTATCTACAAGCCATTGTATGGTAGCATCATTTCTGTTTTGTGATAATCGTTGGTTATAAGAATCATTACCTCTACTATCTGTATGTGATCTTACATCTATACGAATAGTTGGATTTTCTTCCATAACTACTAATACTTTTGCTAACTCTTCGGCAGCGTCTGGTCGAATATTAAATCGATCAAAATCAAAATATATTGGATTTAAGTTCAATATATCTGACAGATCCTTCCCAGGTTCTAACGGCTTGTCTTTCTTTTCTAATTGCAATAAAGCTTCTAATTCTGCTGAAGTAGCAGGAATTGTAATTATTTTTTCGTCTGGAATATATCCTTCTTTTTCTGCTCTTACTAGCATTTCCTTATCACAACTAGGATCAAAAGAGAAAGTTGCACTAGCATCAGTAACATCTGTTCCAAATACATTCTTATTTGTATCGTACAATGTCACGGTAGCATTATCTATCTTTTCTCCTGTATCTTTATCAGTTACAAGACCTTTAAGTGTAATAATACATGGTGGCGGAGGTGTTTTTATACGCTCTAACATATAGATATCATCATTCCCTGCTTCATTACCTCTATTTGATGATAGAAAACCAACATTTGACGCTGTATTAATTATAAAAGAGAAATCATCACTTGTTGTATTTACTGGTTCACCAAGATTTATGATTTCAGAAACTTCTCCATTATTTCCAACGGTTGCTCTAAATATATCTAATCCTCCTAAACCAAGGTGTCCGTTTGAAGCAAAATACAGATTGTTTTCATCACTAATAAACGGGTAAGATTCTCTCCCTTCTGTATTAATATCATTTCCTAAGTTTACTGGAGCACTATATGTACCGTCATCCATAATTGTCACATACCATAAATCGGCATCGCCGAAAGTACCTGGCATATCTGAAGAGAAATATAATCTTTTTTCGTCTGGACTAAGTGCTGGATGAGCTATCGTATAATTATCACTAGAGAAAGGGAGTTCTTCTATATCCCTCCATTTACCGTTATCATCTTTAGTAGCTTTATAAATTTTCAGTTTGTTAGTTCCATTAATATCATCTCTGTACACACCATTATTATAATTATTCCTAGTAAAATAGATAGTATTCCCATCTTTAGTAAATGTAGGTGTGCTTTCGTGATAAGGACTATTTACACTTTTATTAAATTTCTTTGCATCTCTATACGTAGCTTCTTCATTAGAAACCATTTCTAAAGGCACTTCATAAAGATCTAGGAAAGGTTGTCCATTCCATGCATGAATTCTTTTGACAAAAAAGCCAGTATCTTTTGCAGAAGAAAAGATAAGCTTATCATTATATAATGCTGTTCCAAAATCAGAATATCCAGAATTTATAGATGTTTCGGTTACCTTATAAGTGTCCTTATATCTATCAATAGTTCTTAAATAGTCTGGATCATCATTAAAAAGTTGTGCTCTTTTATCACTTTCTTTTAACTCTTTAAAACGAGTCATAATCTCATCAGAACGTTTATAATTTTTTGTTCCTTTAAGTGAAATAGCATATCTAAAGTATGTTTCTGCTTCTACATCATCAGCATACGTATTAATTAATTTTTCATACCATACTTGTGCTTTTTCATAGGACGCATTTAAGTAATAACTATCACCTAATCTCTTATACAAGTCGGCAGATTCGTATCCTTTATCTGCAACTTTTTGATATATGTCTTGAGCATTGACATAATCATAATTATCAAAGCCTTTATTTCCTTTAGAAATTTTACTTTCTTGAGCTGTTGTAATGACAGGGGTAGATAAAATAAATAAGAGAATAAAGTATTTTTTCATGGGTTCTAATATATTAGAAGAATCTAGGTGTTAATAACCTATCATATTCGTTAAATAGTTCAAAACGTAAGAATATTTCAAAACTTCCGTCATTAAATGTGGTATCTCCTAAATCTGTTGTCTCACGATCATAGGCTAAACCTATAAGCATACTGTCTGATACTTGAAAACCTGCAAGTCCACT
>NZ_FZNY01000002.1 GCF_900188275.1 Dokdonia pacifica | reverse complement strand
GAAGTAAAGGGTTCCATCAAGGTGTGGATTATCATTGATAAAATCGTTTGCATCTAAAGCAGATGGGAATGGGTTTCCTACCATATAATCTCTATTTGCAATAGCTGGAACAATAATTTCTTCGGCATCGGTACTATTATTTGGTTTCCCAACAAATACATAGTTCTGAGGATCTGCAATCCCACCAGAACCTGGTCCTTTCATCGTATATCCTTCACCTACACTTACACTTCCAAAAGGTCCAATAAACTGGAATGTTTCAATACCATTTCCATATTTAAACATCCAAAATGAACTAATGGTAATAGGAGAAGATGGTGCACCATTTAATCCTCCACTAAAGTTCATCACCGATGGATTATCTGGGTCAGTACCGTCATTCATAATATTTCCTACAGAGTAATCTAAATTGATCTGAGAATTATTAATAACACTCACAGGAGCAGACCAAATATTATAAGAGTATGTATCTGCTGTTCCTTGTTGATCCCTTTCTAAAGAACCCGTACTAGTAGCATCCAAATCACTATTTTCAGTTTGGATTAATTGAGACTCACCTACAAGATCTAGAACACCGTCTAATTTCAGGTAGTGAGACACTTCAATTTTGCTGTCATTTTCTATAGACAGTTCATCACTTTGAACATCTAATGCTAGTACAGTATTATTTCTAGCTGTAGTAACATTATGACCTATCTGAACAATATTCCAAGATACATCCACTGTATTATCAACTATAGAAGCGCTAAATGGTACTTGGAATCCTGTTCCATTTTCCCAAGCTGCTTGGTCAACCCAGTTTCCATCTACTTCAGACACATATGGGAGTGGTGCTGTTTGAAAATCTACAGTATCCAAATTACGAATTGCAGCAATAAGGTTATTATTAGATTCATCTTTTACATTGGTAAATGTATAGATGTTCATTGGGAAATACGCAGCTACTTCATCCCAATCGGTAGTTGCAAATTCATTTTTAGAAATCGTAGGAGGGACGATTCGTCCTCTTACTCTTAAATCTGTATTTTCTTCTATCTCTTGATTCATTATAAAACGAATCTGATCTTGAGATAATTCAATATTCCATACACGTACTTCGTCTATTGTTCCTTCAAAGAAGTCGGCTGGGTTAGTTCCATCTGCTGCTGCAATAAGGAAAGATTGCGCAGTTCCTACTGGAGCACTTAATCCTGGCTCTGTTTCATCTAACACACCATCTATATATACTCTAGCAGTATCAGATCCATCATAGGTGAAAGCAAATTGATGCCATTCATTTTCTGTAATCTGCGTATTTGAACGTATATTTTCTTCTGTTCCAGATCCATTAAACCAAGACATTTCTACTTGTCCTGAAGGAATTACACTAACGTCATACCCTTCAGAGAATGCTGCATCACGCTTAGAGACAATGGTATAATCACTATTGATTCTCTTAATCCAAGCAGATACAGTAAAAGCTCCTGCAAGTTCAAGTTCATTCTCATCACCTGCATCTAAGTAATCCTGTACCCCATCAAAGGTAATAGATCGTTGGAATACATATTCTGGAGCATATCCAAAAGTGATATACTTAACACCATTAAAGTCATATTCTGCTTCTAGTACAGACCCATTCAAACTCATAATACGATATTCTGAAGTAGGACTAAAAGTAGGTGTGTCTGATACGAACATTAAATAATCTCCAGGAGGATTTAACGTAGATGATAGAGATACCTCAGGTATAGATACTTTTACACTACCTACAGATCCTGTTTCTACTACTTTCCAGATACGTTCTATAGATACAAAATCTACGACAGAGTTTAAGCCAGATATACCAGCACTCATGTCAACTACAATAGGAGAAGCAGCTGCAAGTGCTGCATCATCATTCCCCCACATTAAGAAGTTCTGATTAGTAATTGTATTGGGATTACTAGCAATATTATCATTGTTAGTAGCATAAATATCAGTAAGTCCCATGGTTACTAAAGATCCAGGGTTAACTGAAGTAGATTGTTTTTGATTCAATCCAGAATCATCATCTCTTCCTATACCAGCAATATCATAATTAAAACCTGCATGTGTTACAACATCCCAAATAATATTATTATCAGAATCTATATAGTTTTCATCACCAAGATCAGTAGCTGTTGTACTATTGATATCATGATTTGTAATCCCATTTTTAATAGCTAAATAGGATTGTATTTTTAATTGATCTGTAATAGAATTTGGAGCAGCATAGCTAATTACTTCCGTAATTTTTCCATTAAAGTGAGAATCAAATGGTGTTCCCGCTACTGTAATACGACCCACACCTATAGTGTAAGGATTATTTCTTACAGTACCATATGGTAACTCCCCATCCGAAAAACCAGTACCTTGATCAAAAGTACGACCTGTATAATCATCTATTCTAATACCATTTTTATAGATTTCTGATTGATCTAAAATAGGATCATACTTTACATTAAAAATGATAACTTCATTATCGTAACTATCTGTATTACTTGTGTGTGCTCTTCCATAATTAAATCCATCTACATTGGCAAGGTTGGAAGGGGTAGACCCTATCATATGGCTTACAATATTATCAACACCATTAAAACGTATAGAACCTGGATTAATCCAGAAACCTGTTCCGTCTTCTGCAAAATCCTGAGGAGTTACTCTACCAGATATAACACCTTCTAAGCTAGATGTGCTATTGATGTTTCCATCGGCTTGCATTACAATCCAGTATTCGTCTGTATAAAAACCTCCTTTTCCTTTTAACTCTGTATCATTTGTAGTGTCAAAATTTAATACAGGGTTATGATTAATGTTTTCTGTACTATTGTCATAATAGGTTGGTGCTGTTTGATTAGCAACTCTAGCATCATTATCAAAAGCTTCGTCTGTCCAAGCACTTACAGCATTACCATCTGTTTCTCCTATTCCTACATTAGATTTCAACCAAAGTTTAAGGTTAGAAGTTACATCTCCAGGACCAAGAGCAGGATCTCCAGGCGCTGTAATAGGATCTCCAAATATAAATATATTGTCAAAACAAACACCATCATCTGTAAAGCCATCGGCATCAGACGCAAAGGTTAATCTAAAGCGTACATCAGCTCTATTATTTAATTGTGTTGGTAATGCAATAGCAGCTTCTACAAAAGATGATTGTGTAGCAGAAGATCCTGTGTCATTATTACGACCTGCCCATCCATCGGCTCCAGATCCTAGAGCAGTCACATCATCTACATTATACCAGTTATCAACAGGTGTAGCAGAGTAGGCTCCTAAAAGTACCCAAGAGCTACCTCCATTAATAGAGTATTCCATATGAAACCCATCTTGTGTATCAAATTCTGTAAGGTGGCGTATATCTAATTGTATTCTTAAATTATTGTGTCCAGTAGTACTAATAGCAGGGCTTGTTACAATCGTATTAGAGTTTGCAGCATAATTATTGTAATTACTTGTATACCAATAATTCCCTTCTGTACCCGTTTCTGTTGTGTTCGTACCATAGGTCCAAACACTATTTCCTCCAGGATTTGTAGCTGTCCAACC
Source organism: Dokdonia pacifica (assembly GCF_900188275.1). Lineage (GTDB taxonomy): Bacteria > Bacteroidota > Bacteroidia > Flavobacteriales > Flavobacteriaceae > Dokdonia > Dokdonia pacifica. The sequence goes on along the minus strand of NZ_FZNY01000002.1, from coordinate 645,399 downwards.
GCCATTGTTTGTATCAAAATTCTCATAGTAAATAGTGGTTAATGGATCCGTATTTACGACAGCAGTACCTTCAATATCGAAAGTATACGTTCCTTCATCACTATCATCACTTAAAATAGTAATTGTTGCGCTGTGTGTACCCGCAGCAGATGGAGCATAGCTAATTTGTAAAGTCGTATTATCGGATGCATTAATCATATTGTTTGGTATAGATGCAATAGAAAATTGTGCTGCATCTGCCCCCGTAATAGTTACATACGGCGATGGTCCAGTTAAAGTTAATAGACCAGAACCATTGTTTTCAATAACAAAATCATTGGTATTAATATTCCCTACATCAATAGTACCATAGTCTGTACCATCTGTAAGTGCTGGTGTTGTATCTCCATCTGCAATTGGATTTGTTAATCCAGTAATATCTATTTCAGGAATTAAAGAAGCTTGCGCTTCACCTAAGATGTCAAACGTATATGGATTTTCATCACTATCATTATTTGCAATAGATACGGTAGCAGTATGTGTCCCAACAGCAGCAGGATTATAGGTGATTCTGAAAGTGGTAGCCCCTCCACTAGTACCAATGGTTGGATTTGGAATAGTCGTTAATGTGAATTCTGCAGCTCCTGCTCCAGTAATTGTTACATAAGGAGAAGGATCTGTTAATAATAGATTTGCAGTACCTGTATTACTTATTATAAAGTCACTAAATGTAGAACTAGCTGGAAGCAAGAATCCAAAATCAGTTCCATCTACAGTACTAGGTGTCACATCTCCATCCAAGATATTATTTCCCATACCAGTGATTGCTATTTCTGGCTCAGGACCTACACCAGTACCTGTAATATTAAAGGTATATGGGTTTTCGTTTGCATCGTCATTAGCAATAGATACGGTAGCGTTATGAGTACCTCCTATGGTAGGAGTATACGTAATAGCAAATGTAGTAGTGCCTCCTATAGCGATCGTATTACTAGGGATTGTAGTAACTGCAAAATGAGTTGCTCCAGCTCCAGTAATAGTAACATATGGAGATGCACCCGTAAGATTTAGTGCTAAATCTCCTAAATTTTCAATAGTAAAAGTATTTGGATTATTATTTCCAACCACTACACTACCAAAATCAGTATCATCAGCAGTAGATGGAGTTGTATCTCCATCCAGTATATTATTTCCTATTCCAGTAATATTCATTTCTGGTTGAGGAATACCAGACATTATATTAATAGTATAATCTTCTACCTCTCCGAAAAATCCATTATCTGCATCACATGGAGCAGGTACATTTCCATCATCTATTCTACTGGAAATTCTCATTCTAGTAGTTCCAATTACTGCTCCAGAAGGTATCGTAATAGAACGAGGAGATAATGTTGTACCTCCGCCCGCTACATTGGTAGCTGTTCCCATATCATAAGATTCTCCAGGATCATCAAAGTCTGCATCTCCATTCCAATCTATCCATGCATAGGTTTGAAATGTAAAAGACCCTTGATCTGTTGCAGTAGCGATTTCTGTTGTAAGATTATAAGGATTCCCTATAGTAACATCTGTAGATTGTGAAGTAAAGTCAGAATAACTAGTTGTTAATAAAGGAGTACTATTATCAATTGTATTAAAAATAACTCGAGTAATTCCATCATTTACGGTATATATAGCAGCAGAACCACAATATTGAGGCTCTGTAGTTATCACTACATTATCTACTGCCATATCACTATCAAATCCAGTACCGGTAAGACCTACAAATCTAATATTGATAGTATTTCCTGAATAAGCAGAAAGATCTATAACTTCCTTTCTCCAAGGTCTTGTTTCATCGTTTTGTTGTTGTCCAGACATCGAAAATACAGATGTCCAAGAACCACCAGCATCGTCACTTACTTCTACACCTAGTGTTCCCATACGACTTCCGAACATATGATAATCAAAAGAAAAATAAGCATTAGACTCTCCCGTAATATCTATACATGGACTTACTAAATATACAGTAGCGCCAGACCCAAGACCTCCAACCCCCGTAGAGGCTTCTGTGTAATAAAAGAAAGTTCCATCACTAGCTTGTTCTGGACCTGTGTTATTAGATGGAGTTCTAAATGAGTCTCTTGTCCAATCTCCAGAATCACCAGTAGGTTGTGTCCAGTTTCCTAAACCACCTTCAAAGCTCTCTGTATATGGAAAGGTAGAGATAACCGTTCCTGTACAGGCAAATGCATCCTCCTCACTAGTGTCAGAAGTAGCCGAATTATTAATTGAAAATAAGGGTTGAATTGAAAATAAAACAACTAAAATAAAAGTACATAAAGTACTACATGAAGTAATTTTTTTCATTTTGTAGGTTTTGTTGCTATAAAGTGTTGGGTACTCTATAGTGATTTGGGACTACTAAATTAGTAAATTTCTTAATCCTACAATAGAAAAAATGTTAAAATTGTGTTTTTCGGCTATGATTTGTGTATTTCATCGATATTTTAAGAATTTTCAACTTTAAAAAGTTAACATTTTAGTGTTGTTTATGTTGTTTACGCTTTCGCGAAAGCATAAAAAGAGGGAATCCAACTTGAATCCCCTCTTTGTTAACATATTATAAGCTTATCTATTTACTTTTTTTGGGCAGCTCTTTTTCTAACGCCAAAATAAATTCCAGCAGCGATTCCAAGTCCAACAAATCCATCTATAGGAGCTGCTGGTGTTTCATCATCTACATCATCAGGAAATACGATTTGAGCATTAGCTGTTGTAATGCTAAGTGCACTTACTAAAAGTACAAGAAAGCAAAGATATTTGATACTATATTTATTTTTCATGATTATAATTGCTTTTATTTTTTAATTAGGCGCTTAGTGATACTTCCTGTTGTAGTTGTAATTGTAACAAAGTACATTCCATCTGTCAGTGTTGCTAATGAAGTTATTTCTAAATTAGTTCCATTAAAACTGCGTTCTTTATTATATACAACTTGTCCTAATAAATTATTAATTTTTACAGTAACATCTTGTCCTCTTAATAATGTAGAGGTAATCAATAATTGATCTCCTTCTAGTGGGTTAGGGAACATAGCGATATCATCTATAAAATTATCTTCTGTACTTAAGGCACTCTCTTCAAAAATGATTCTAAATCTATCAGTAGCAACACTTGCTTCTATTGAAGAGTCTACCGTAAACTCTATAAAGTTTTCTCCTTCTTCTAGCTCATATAACTCTCCTGTAAATGTATCTTCTGCATAAGCAGTTACATCTTCAAGTCCAGTTTGTTCTATACGTAATGTATATGCATCTGTTCTATAAGCATTATTGAATAATTGAATTTCGTCATCTAGTGTAGGCATCGTTCTACGTTCTACACTTAAGGTCGTATCTCCATTTGAGATGGCCATGTTTTCATCAATATTAAAGAACTTTTCTGCATCCTGTAAAGTAATGTCATTACTAAAGTCAGGAGAGAATAGAATTACAAAGTTATCTTGTAATTTTTCTCCAGCATTAAATGCTTCTGTTCTGTATAATTGACCAATAATGTGAGCATTATTAGCAATAGGGTCATCTTCTAGTAGAAAGATCGTAGTGTCTTCACCTACCATTTTGTCACTTTCATTAAAGCTTATAGAAGTTGAATTATCACCTACAGTAGTTGCTGTTGTTACAAAAGCAGATTGCCATGGTTGTAAGAAATGATTTGCATCAGATCCAGCTCCATTTGAAGAACCTGTTCCTGTAAGGAGTACTGTTACATACGCTCCACGTGCTCCTAATGTAGCATCCCATACATAATACTGATTGGTATTAATATTTGTAGCTGCTGTAACGATACCATTCATCTCTACTGTTGCTTGGTATGGGTTTCCAATAAGGTTGAAGTTACCTGCATTGTGATTTATATCTGTACCCGATATTGTTGTTGTACCTGTAACAACGGTACCTGTAGCTCTAACTCTTGTATCAGTAGGCGTCGCACTATTAGATGTTACGTCTATAGTACGATCTCCACGAACAAATAGGAGGTAAGCCTCACCAGCTGTTAGCGTATTCATATCTGTATCCGAAATAGGAGTTAATGCTGGTGTTGCAGCACTGTTGTCATACGTAAATAACGATGGATTTCCAGATGGTGTCACATCAAATCCATTATCTCCCGTAGTAGAACCTGTAATATGTGTTCCAAAACCAGGAGCTGAAGCCCCGTTTTCCTGCCAGTTTTCACGTATAGTCGTTGTAGTTGTTACGGGACTAGATACAAATCGGAAAGCTCTTCTAGCTGGAACAAAACGTTCTATAGTAACATTACCAGTTATGGTTCCTGATGTTACTTGATCTATCATTGCAGATTGTGTCGCATTGCTAGATAAGGTAAGGTTATCGTTAGTTACTAATTCTCCATTAGATAATGTTAAGAGTTGATTTACTGTAACTCCAGTATCTAAACTAAGTGATGTACTAGTAACATTCGTTGTTAATTGTGCTACTTCAAATGCATTTCCAGAAAAAGAGTGAGGGAATGATCCCTGAGCAATAATTGTCGCATTGTTTGCTGTTAATGTTCCATTATTGGTAATATTTCCTGTAGTACTTAATGTATTTGCTCCTAAGTCTAGTGTTGCACCATCATTAATTAAAATGTCATTTGCTGTAGTATTGGCTGTAAGTGTTGGGCTACCTGATAATACCAAAATATCATCATTAGAACCAGCCACTCCACTTGGATCAGCAGGATCCCAAGTAGGAACACCACCTACTAATCTATGTATGTAATCTTGTTTAGTAGCTGTAATACGTATATTATCAAGTGCTAAATCACTTCTGAAACCATTTCCAGTAACGGCAACAAATCGGATAAGAACTACTTTACCAGAGTAAGCCGTTAAGTCTTCAGTTACTTCTTGCCATGCATTTACAGATGCACCAGAAATTTGTGGAACAATATTAGTCCAAGTGACACCTTCATCATCACTTATCTGAACATCTAGTGTACCATTATTAACACCAAAGTTAGATCCAAATCTATGGTAATGGAAGGCTAAGTCTATATCATTATACTCACTAGTAAAATCTATACAATTACTTTGTAATATAACAGTTGCATTAAAGCCTAAACCATCTGTAGAGGCTTCTGTATATACGTAATTTTGCTCATGTATAGACTTAACACCATTTCCTCCAGCGGGTCCAGTATTGCCAGATGGTGTTCCTTGACTAGCTAGGTTTAATGTCCAGTCACCATCATCACCACCTGCTTGAAAGAATGTACCTGTTCCATTTTCAAAACTTTCTCTATACGGGAATTGATCAATGACTCCATTGATACAACTTCTATCATCTATACTTGTATTGATAATTTTAAAATTATCAAATTTAAATCCTCTAAACTCTACATTATATCCATCGGCTCTGTTAGAAGTATCAGAAGCAAATTTAAATCTAAACTGTACGCTACTATTACCAATGATACCGGGGTTATTAGTAGGGTCTATATATACTTCTTCTAATACCCATTTTGCAGTAGGATTATCTGTGGCATCATCTGTAGTATCTACATACATATCTCCATCATAAATGTACGTACCATTTAGTGATTGAAAATTTTCTTCAGCTTCACCTTTTGTTAAGTGAAAACTTGTCGCTCTCGTTGCAGCTGGTCGTGTATGCCTACCACACAACGCTACCCATGTAGCACCCCCATCTGTACTTGCTTCTAATTGTGCAAGGTCAAAATTACGCTCTATATCCCAAGTAGCATTGTAATGAATTACGGCAGAACCAACACCACTAAGATTCACAGGGTTTGCAAGAGTTACAAATGTTTCATTACTATTTCCATATGAGGTTGTTGTAGATGCAATTGCATTTGTACTTCCATTAAAACCAGTCGTTACTTCAGACCAGCTAGTTGTACTCCAGTTTGAAATACCATCAGCATTTACAATTACTGTCGGGGTATAATATTTTATAAATGTGGCCTCATAAATAGTATGAACATCATTGCTTAACGTTACTTTATATTCTATAGGATCATTAGCTTGAATGCCTGGGTCTAATGTATATGCAGCAGTGACTAAACGTTGTTCTAATACATTCATGGCATCTAATGCAGTAGCACTAGGTGTTGTGATTATGATGTTATCAGAAACAGCTTCAACAAGTAATGTGAAATTAGTAGTTGTGTTAGGAACATCATCATAGGTTTGTCCTATGTTTTCAACCGCAAAGTCTAACTGACCATTCATTTGATCAATATTCGTTTCAGTATGATCATATAATTTTGCAAATCTACCAGCAGCCAGAGATGTAATTAAATTTATACGCATTGCTCTTTGAGCGATGGTAACAAACTCTGTAGGATCTGGCCAAAACTCATCTCCATTTTCAGGTGAGAATGTAATAATTCCTTGCCCTGAACCTATAGATGGATTACTTGTAAGTGGGCCTAGGGGATCATACACTACTACTGGGCCTCCAAACATCCAATCGTTAATATCTCCATTGGCATTGGTTAATGTATTAGGCGCAGAACCATGAACATATCTGTTATAACGGGTTACATTTTGCATAAGGTTTTGAAACTCATCTTCTCTTCCTGATGATGCACTTGGATCTCCATTATATGAAGTTGTTACAATCGAGTTCAATCCTGCATGATGATTAATAGCTGTCTCAAATTCATGATCACCTACAAATTCTTGCATAATCATAATTTCATTTTCAGAGCCTGGAGAATCTCCTCTATAAGTATCTTGTGTTGTTAAACCACTAGAACCTACATTATCAAAGCCCCAGTAATAATCAGAATTTCTATTTAAATCTATTCCTCTTAATACATTTCCATTACTTACTGCTCCATTATCATTTACACCAGGACGTAAATTTTTACGTTGAAAACCTCCAGAATTTCCATCCTGAACAATTTCATTCCATCTTAAACCATCAGGATTAATAATAGGAACAAAATAAAGCTCTTGATTATCAATCATGTTTTTAATGACAGGGTCTTGATCATAATTTTCTAATATATACCACATATAATAGATTATATTCATCAAACTACTCGCCTCACGTGCATGAATCATTCCAGTAATTAAAGATTCAGGCTCGTTTGCTTCATCCATTTCTGGATTATCAGAAATACGCACATAAAAAATATCTTGAGGATCAAAATCTATAGGAATACCAGAAGCGGTAGTACCACTTCCAGTAGTATTACCGTTGGTTTGCATTCCCATTGCAGATGCAGATGCTTTTGTAGAGATCAGATCTGGAAATAATAATTTCATTCTGTCTAATTCTGCTAAAGCTTCATCTACAGTAAGGCATCCTCCCATCGATCCTAATTGGAAATTTTGAGGTACCCAATTAAATTCAGCACACTCATCATATTGAATAGGGTTGTCAATAATAGCCTCCATTTCACTAAAAGATCTATTTTCTCCTTGTGAGTTTACTTTTAAAGCTTCTAGTTGTTGTATGGCTAATGGTAATCTTTCTTGACCTCTTCTAGCATAGAATGTAGAAAGATCTTCTTCTACTATTTCATAATCAAGTCCTAATGCGCTTATTTCTTCTAAAGCATTTCCAGCAATATCCAGTCTTAAATCATCACCAATTGGTTTTGCTCCACAGTGTAAGTCTAATCCAAGCGCGGCAACTTGTACTAACTGATTTTTGGTTGGATTCTTTAATAGAATACGCTTACCAGATAAATTATCATGCTGATCATGATCATGTCCATCTTGCGCAAAAAAACCAGTGATAGTAAATAACGATAGCGCACATGCAAGAGCAGTGCGCTTGAGAGTAGTTTTTTTCATAGTTGTTTTAAGTAGGTAGTTGTTATTAGTCAAAGTAATTTGGGGTTACTATTTATTATATATATGATTTGGGTGGTGCTAATCTAGATAAATTTTTGAATTTACAAGGGTAATAAATGTTAAAATTTGCATTTTAACCTGTTTTTTATGCATTTCAACGATAAAATAGCATGTTTTTATAACGATTTAAAAATGGCATTAACACTTAAATTTATAAAGAATTTAATAGCATTGCTAGCATTGATTTTATAATTATAAACAAAGACGACCACCAAAATGGTAGTCGTCTTTATAATTAACACTGTATTTTAAGAGATCTTTATTCTCCTCCCTCTTCTCCAGTTTCTAAGTTTTTCATTTCTTCCTCTATCATGGTATAGAATTGATCAATCTTAGGAAGTACATATATTTTAGTACGTCTATTGGTAGATTTATTTTCAGCAGTATCATTAGGTACTAGTGGTACATACTCACTTCTACCAGCTGCAATTAACTGAGATGGATTTGCACCTAACTCTACAAGAGCACGCACAATAGCAGTAGCACGTTTAGCACTTAAATCCCAGTTATCTAATAATACTCCTTTTTTATAAGGTACGTTATCTGTATGACCTTCTACAAGTGCTTCAAAATCAGGCTTGCCATTAATTACAGTTGCTACTTTACCAAGAATTTCTTTAGCTCTATTGGTAATATTGTAGCTTCCACTTTTAAATAATACTTTATCAGATAATGATATAAATACCACACCTTTCTCTACATTTATTTCAATGTCTTGATCATCTAGACCTACTTCTTTCTTAAGGCTCGTTACTAGTGCTAGTGTAACACTATCTTTCTTAGTAAGTGCATCTTGTAAACGATTTATTTTTAAATCTTTCTCTTTAAGACTTTCAAGAGACTTCTCTAAATTGGTAGCTCCTTGTTGTGTAAGTACTGTTAAGTCTTTTGAGCTTTGAATTAATTCATCCTTATCTCTTCGTAACTCAGCAATTCGCTCTTCTAGAGAAGCAACACGCGTAGTTGCACTTGCTTTTTCTTCTAAACAAGAATTTAATTTGACAGTAGCCGAATTTAATAAGTCTTGTGTTTCTTGTTGTCTTGCTTCAAGGGCAGCATATTCTTTCTTTGATACACAAGAGGCAAGTAATAGTAAACTTGCACAACTTGCTAATAGCATACGTTTCATATTCTGGGTATTTCAAGTTATACTCAAAAGTACCAAAAATGGAAATGTTAAAATAGCGATTAACAGTTTTTTATCGTTTTTATAAAAGATCGCGATACGACTTTTTATTTTTTATGAAATATTTAAAAACAATGGACCTTATTTGATAATAATGTTGACGCTGTTTTAGCGCCTTTCTTTTTTTAAGCAAACTAGGGTAGTGGCTGTAAAAACTAAAATGTGCTTTTATAATTGCCCAGACATGTTTTGGCTTTCCTTCTAATAAGAATTTAGCACCTGCAATTCCATCTAGTACAAGTCTCATTAATATACGTAGTATATATTTTAAGCCAGGGCTGTTTTTAACGACAGCAAACAAAGTATTTCTAAAGTTATAAAATGTTTTTTGGGGATTTGCAGAAGATAGTGTTGCTCCTCCTAAATGAAAAACCTCACTATTACCCACAGCAACAATACGATACCCTTTATTTTTGATACGCCAGCAAAGATCAATTTCTTCTTGATGCGCAAAAAAATCTTCGTCTAGACCATTTACCTCCCAATACTGATTTGCTCTTATAAACAGACAAGCTCCGCTAGCCCATAGTACATCAACCGTATCGTTATATTGTCCTGTGTCTTCTTCACAAGTATCAAAAATACGTCCTCTACAATAGGGGTATCCTAGCGCATCTATATACCCTCCAGCGGCTCCTGCATATTCAAAATGGGTAGGGCGCTTTAAATCTTTAATCTTAGGTTGGGCTACAGCAATAGATGGAGAATTCTCAAAAACAGATAACATAGGTTCTAACCAACCTTTTTCTACGTTTACATCACTATTAAGCAATACATAAAGATCTGCTTGTACATGACGTAAGGCATCATTATACCCTTTTGCATATCCTCCGTTTTCTTTATTTTGAATAATTTTCACATCTTCCGAGAAGTGCTCTTTGCAATAGGCTACAGAGCTATCTGTAGAAGCATTATCTGCTACATATATAGTTGCCAGATGTGCACTATGTTTGACCACGTTTTCTAAAAAACGTTCTAATAATGCACGTCCATTCCAGTTAAGTATAACAATTGCTGTTTTCACGTTGCAAATAAAAGGGTTTTTGCTTTCGCGAAAGCATACCAAACATCATTTTATAATATAATTAGGGATTTCTTTTAAAAAGTGATACCGTTCTTGCTCAAAATCCATGGCGCAGTAGTAATGATGTAAACCATTAGTGACCATAAGTAAAGAGGCTTTTAATTTTAAATTATATCTAGCGATCTGGTCAAATACTGCTTGAGTAATAGCGACTTTAGGTCTTTTGCACTCTACAATTAAGAAAATACTCCCATCAGAATTAAAAATAACAATATCATATCGCTTTTTGGTATCGTATATTTTGATTTCCTTTTCAACGTTAATAAGGCTTGCTGGATAACCTTTGGTTTTTATAAGGAATTGTAATACGTGTTGTCGTACCCATTCTTCTGGAGTGAGGAGTATAAATTTTTTACGTATAGGGTCAAAAATATACGATTTGTTTTCGCTATTTTTGAGTCGAAAGTCATAGGCTGGAAAATCGAGAGCTTGCATGACTGCAAATTACTTTTTTTATAGGAAAACCCAATAGTGCAAAACGCAAAAAAAATACTATCAGACCTTCAGAATGGAATTATACACCCTATCTATTTTTTAAGCGGTGAAGAGTCCTATTTTATTGATGAGATAGCACATTATATAGAGGCAAATATTCTAGATGAATCTGAAAAAGGATTTAATCAAATGGTTTTGTATGGGCGTGATGTTACTGTAGATGATATTGTAAGTAATGCTAAGCGATACCCTATGATGGCAGAACGTCAAGTAGTGATTGTAAAAGAAGCACAGGATCTTTCACGTACCATTGATAAGCTTGCATCTTATGTAGAAAATCCTCAGCCCACAACGGTATTAGTGATATGCTATAAATACAAAAAGCTAGATGGTAGAAAGCCGCTGGCTAAAGTACTTAAGAAAAGTGGGGTTCACTTTGAGAGTAAAAAGCTATATGAAAACCAAGTAGGGGATTGGTTACGTGGTATTGTGACCCAAAAAGGCTATCAAATCAACCCTAAAGCAGCACATATTCTTGTAGAATATTTAGGTACGGACCTAAGTAAAGTAAATAACGAAATAAAAAAATTAATGCTCATCCTTCCAAAAGGAAGTGAAATTACTCCAGAAGCCATTGAAGAGAATATAGGAATCAGTAAAGATTTCAATAATTTCGAACTTCGTAAGGCAGTTGGAGAGCGTGATATTGTAAAAGCACAGCGTATTAGTTTATACTTTACACAAAACCCAAAAGATAATCCATTAGTACTTACCATATCTTCTTTATATGGTTTTTTCTCTAATCTTCTTAAATACCACGGACTTCCTCAAAAAGATAAAAGCTCTGTTGCCAAAGCACTAGGTGTAAATCCATACTTTGTAGGTGAATATACAACAGCGGCACGTCATTATCCTATGAAGCGCGTGAGTGCAGCTATTGCTCTTTTACGAGAAGCAGATGTAAAGAGTAAAGGCGTAGGGTCAAGTGCTTTTGCAACACCAGATATACTCAAGGAATTACTCGTAAAAATTATGGGGTGATCCTGTATTTAACTTAGATCATTTGCAACTACCTCATGCAGTTTATGTAAGGCACTTTTAATATTTTTTTTGAATCCATTTTTTACAACCAATGCAATCATTATTTTCTTAAAAATAGATCGTGCTTCCCAAAAAAGCTCTACTGTCAGTAGTGAGCTGTTATCAGAAATTGGTTTAACACTATAAAACTGATAGAGTGCATCCACAGGTGGCGGGTTTGTTGTGTACTCTCCATATACGATTTCATCGGTTTTAGGAGGTTTGTTTACAACTTTAAAATTAAAATGTTTACCCCCAATCACACACATATGTTCTGAATCTAATCGGGTTACTTCATTTTCATCATAGTGTATTTCATCAGCGCCTTCAGCCCATAAATGCCTGTACTTATAGTTCGTAATCAATTCTAATAACTTTTCTGCTTTTACAGGAAAAGTGCGTTCAAGTTGGACATCTGGAAGTCGTAAAAAATTGACTGTTTGTCCCTGTTGGAAGGGCTGCAGTTTTAAATTATTTACAGCGATTTCAGAAAAAATATAATGCACAGGGAAATCATCATAGGTGTTTACGCTTTCGCGAAAGCGGAATAAGGAACTTTTATAATCTAAGGGCATTTTGATTTCTGTAGCCAGTTCTTTACTTAAAAGCACATAATTATCACTCTCTACAGAGTTTTTGAGTAATCGATGGGCTTTGATCACTGCTTCTCCAAAAGGTTTTCTATTATTCTGAACTTCTATGAATTGTAATTCACCCACATGCGCTACAATCTTAAGTTCGAGATTTACAGCACTTGAACATGCTAAACACGGGCAAATTCTGTTTTTTTCTAGTAATTTAAGATGACTGTAAAAAGCAGTATACATCGTTTCAATTTGCGCTAAAAGCTTTTCCTGAGAGAGTATTTGCCCTTCTTTATAAAAAAACAATGCATCACCTTCTACTTCAGCAAGCCGTAATTGTTGTGTATTTGCTTCTATAAGGACTTCCAGAAGTTCTGCAATAACATGCTGACTATGTTCTGCCTCTGTTGTTTGAACAAATTTTGTAAATCCTGAAATATCTGGAATAAAAAGTAATGATTTTGGCATACACTAAAGGTAAAAATATTCAAACATGATTTCTAGCATTAGTCGTAAAAGATTTGTTAATATATCAAGGTAATCTTAATTTTATATTGCATAAAAATCCCCCATAGTTTATTTAATGACTATGAGGGATAATTCACTATCAACCACTAAAATTTTAATAGAAAAATTGTTCAGAAATGATCTTGCCATTTTCGATTTTGTAAACAATAATTTCATCTAGCGGCCATTTATTTCCATCTTTAAGAATGACCGTCATTTTATAGGGTATCGCTATGTAGTTTTTTGCAATAATTGCATCTCCAACTTCCATTGCTTCAACACCTGTAATATTTTCTTGCATCGCAGCATCTTTTGCTTTAATAGCTACAATACCCTTTATATCTGAAAAATATTCTGATTGTGGCTCTATATGATGTGCATCTTGATGGAAAAGTTCATCATACACGGTCTCAAATTTTCCATCTCTCAAAAGACTCACCAATCTATTTGCTACTTCTTGATTTGTCATTTTTAGTTGGTTTTAACGATTGTTGCTTTGGGATAATTTCCTTTTATTTCTTTGTAGGTATCTGTTCCGCCTGTTACTCTTTCTCCGGTTTCTATATAATGTTTTAATCCTACTAAAGTTCCAGACATTTGTTTTTTAAACCAGCCTTTTGCTATAAAACCAAGAAATGCAGGTTTCGTTCTAAATTGAAATTCATAGGAAGCCGTTGAGGTTCCATCCCCATTATCTTTTACACGATAAAATGCTTGAGAATTATCAAAATTTAATGGAAGCTTTGCACCATCTATAACTACATTGCGCATCACCATATTTTTAGTGTCAATAGCTGCAATACGTTCCTTAGACCATTGCGTACCTTTTTCATTAAAATTGCATTTACGCTCTGCACCCACTTCTCCTTTTAAAGATCCGTTAGTGTATTCAGATGTATAGATATATGGAGAGAAGTTTGAAATTTCTCCATAATCTAGCACCATTGCTTCCCATACTCTTTCTGCTGGAGCATTGATTATAAGTTCTACGTGTACAGTTCTAAAACTTTTCTCCATGGATTGCGCAAAAGAGAAAGTAGTTGCCATGATGGCAATGACTATGAATACAATTGATTTATTTTTCATTTTTTATGTTTTAAGGTTATGCGGCTTTTTTGCCTTTTTTCTTGAAATATTTAGCGTCAGATTTCTTCTTTACTTCAGATTGTTCTCCATTTTCTATAAAATATTTTAGATCATCTATAGTTTGATAAATGTCTTTACGCATTTTGGGTTTTATTAGCCAACCCATTAAGAAACCAGGGAGTGTTGCTAAAGTGACATCTAGATGCATAGTAACTTCAGAGGTATTAACACTTGCGGATGTTACTTTCCAGTGTGCTGTAGCGGCTTTCATAATAAAGGGCGTATCATCAAGATGATATTGTAGTTCCATGGTTTCTTCATTTACATGGTCTATAATCTCACTTACATCACCAAAAGTGGTTGAACAAGTTCTTCCTCCGTATTTCGATCCTACAGCTTCACGTAGTTTCGATTCATTTACAGTGCTAGCCCAATCACAGGCTTGGCCATAGTTTTTGAATAGCGTTTCCCAGACGGTAACCGCTGATGCATTAATTTGTATTGTCTTATTGACTTTCATAGGTATCTGGTTTTGTTTTCGCGAAAGCGAGATTAGAAAAGTCGCTCTCTATGTTTATACTTTGATTCAGAAATAGTATATCTGTGACAACTTTGCATAAAAACATAAGTTCCTTTTAGCTATTGTAATTGCTTACCATGCAATGTATTGAGGTGGTTTTATATCCTGTGACCGAAGGTATACAATGGCTTGCGCACGCGTATGAGTAGTGTGGTCAAAAGCGATGTTTAAGATTTTCCTACGTGTCATTCTACCTGCCCAAAACGAAACTGTCTTTTCAAAGTCAGTACTGTCCATCTTTTCTACAGCAACTCTAACGATTTCAAATTGTTTTTTTAAGTAATCAATAAGAGCATCTTTATCGGTAAGGTTTCCCTGGTATGGAATTTCCTTACTATGTATAGCATTCATAGATAAATAGGTCATGGCATACCCAATATGTTCCATTTGTTCACCAAAAGTTCGCATGCCCTCATTAGGTCGATAGCCATACTTACTTGCAGGCATTTTTTCTGCAACTTCTAGTGTATATGTTGTGGCATTCTTCCATTTTTTTAGAAATTCTTTTTTGAATGATGATTGTTGTGCTGTCATAGGCATCCAGGATGAAATTATTAAAATGAATAAGGCTCGTGCTTTTTGATGAAATGTCATGTTATTTAGAGGTATAAGATTCTTTTTATGCTTGTTGTTTTAAACTCATATTTCTTCATACATAGCACATTAAATACTAAGAAAGGCTCACTCATAAAGTGAGCCCATACTATATAGGGGGGAAGAAAATTAAGCGTCATTTGCCATGTTTGTAGTAATCTCCTGGATAGAAGATTGCATAAAAGCTGTAAACTGTTCTTCAGTCATTTGAGGATTCTTCATAAATGCTTCATAGTTGGACCACCAAACGATCATAGATTTATTAAAACCTAGGTCAACTACTTTAAAGTTATTAATGAGTCCTTTTACAGGAACACCTTCTACAACAGCATAGGTATAAGTTCTGTTTACATTGTCATAGGCAAGAATATTTTCTTTAAACTGACCTTTGCCATCTGGTGTAGCGCATACTCTTGAGGCTCCAGCTTCATGATTACCAGTTACTTTTACGTTACCTATTGTAGACGAGTATTTTGAAAAATCAAGATTTCTAACAATTTTCCATACGTCATCTGCACTTTTTTCAACGATTTGGGTATGTACTAGTTTTGCATCGGCATTTTGGGCAACTGCATTTGTGGTATTTAATCCTAACATAAATAAGGCAGTTAGCGCTACTAATTTTAAAGTTTTCATGTTTTTTTATTTAAAAAGTTATGCTCTTTTGATGACAGAATATGTAATGTGTGACGAGTAGGATTATTTTTTATACGCTTTCGCGAAAGCGTACCAAGAGATATTTACTTAATTTTAAACTATCATACTACCCATGGAGATAAGGTTTTGTCACACCTTGTTAAAAGTTGCATCTAAAAGAATAAAACACATACAATGAATAATCCTTTTTTAAAAGTATATACAGGTGATAAAACAGATGCGACTCTTGTAGAAAGTGCTCAAAATGGAAGCAAAGCAGCACTAGAGGAGCTTTTATTAAAGCATCAACCTTTTATTTATAATGTGGCTTGGAAGATGGTACGCCATCCAGCCGATGCGAAAGATTTGACACAGGAAGCACTTATAAAAATCGTAACAAATTTGAGTAAGTTTAAAGGGGAAAGTAAATTTTCTACATGGTGTTATCGAATTGTGGTCAATCATTTTTTAGCGTCAAAACGAAAAGCTAGTGAAAAGATTTTTACCAGTTTTGAGGTACATGCTAATGCCTTAGAACAAACACCCGATTCTAATATGACAGAAGCAGAACAAAAAGCCAATGAAAAATTGATCAAAGAGATGAATTATTCTTGTATGAGTGGGATGCTACTTTGTTTAAATAGAGACCAACGTATGGTGTATATTCTGGGAGAAATGTTTGATGCAGATCAGACTATTGGTTCTGAAATTTTGAATATCTCTAAAGATAATTATAGAAAACGACTTTCAAGAGCACGTAAAGACATGTTCAATTACATGAATAATAAATGTGGTCTTGTCAATAAAGAAAACCCGTGTCGTTGCCATAAAAAAGTACAATTTGCTATTGATAATAAAATCATAGATGCAAAGAATTTACTTTTTAATAGGAAGGAACATGCAAGTTTTAAGGAAATGATCAAACCTGATGCCGATTTTATGATAGAAACAGTCGAAGATAAATTTGACGAACTCTACAGACAAATGCCCTTCAAGAAAGATTTTGACAAGAAAACCTTTTTATTGGATATCATTAATGATGAAAAGATCAATCAAGCCATGCGATTAAATTGAAATATGCACTTGTTATCTTCCTAACCTTATACAGCATATTATGATGCGTATTTTCTCTACAGGTTTTTCTATCTTTATAGTACTGACACTTCAATATTTATCATACCTTCCTAAGGATATCCAAACTCAATTTCATATCAACAGTACGATTCTTTCAGAAAAGATATCAGTGACTACTTATGGAGTTATTCAGGACGTAGAGCCGATTTCTATTGTTTATATCACCGATGGCGAGAAAATGATAGCTAATGGCACTTTGAATAAAATAAAACAACTCACTTCACAAGGAAAAATCCCAGATACGTTTTATGTTTTTGTAAGTACTATTGATCCAGAAACCAAAGAAGATAAACGTAACACCTACTTTTTTTGTAATGATGATTATATAAGGTTTTTTGAAGAAGAATTAATCCCTACTATAGAAAGCACGCTTTCGCGAAAACCTAAAAACAGAAGCCTAGTAGGGCTGTCCTTCGGAGGGCTTAATGGGGCGTATTTCTCTGGGAAGACCGCTTTATTTCAGAATTATGCTTTGTTATCACCCATTACGTACCCTTGCCAAGAAGCACTTTCCTCCATTGCCTTTTCAGAGAATAAAGATTTGAATATCTTCATTTCTACAGGAAAAAATGATGCTGAGAATTATGTTGTACCTCTCACTCAGTTATATAAATCAAAAGACTACCATATTGAGAATTTAAAGACAGAAGGCGCTCATGATTTTGAAAATTGGAATAGTCAATTGGAGCAAGTTTTAAATTTTATGCTAGATCACTAACTCCATTTTTCAACGCGAGATTTAAATCTATTAAAATGACTTAATAGCTCACACTTAAGATGTCCTTTTAGGATCAACTTCCTAAAGGTATAGTATGTAGTATTCGTATAATGTAATAATAGTCTTATTTGTGTATGGTGTTTTGAGTTTGCAGCATCGTATACATCAATAACTAATGAAACATCAGTAAGATTTTTATACTGTAATAGCGGATTTATATGAATAATATACGAGTGAGAGATTTTATTGCGTTTAAGAATCGTTAATGTCTCAAACTCTTGGTGTACTGCTATTCCTTCTAATAATGCTTTTTGGACAATAGCTTTTGGTTTCTTGATGGTATAACGAAGTCGTATTGTCTCCATTTTTTTAAAAAAACCTTGAAATACTAACTCTTAAAAAACTATCGTTTCTAAAGTTTGCTAAGATAAATTCGGAAGTATCTACGTTATTAAAGATTCTTGCTTCTATTTCGGCAGTCCAATTAGAACCAAAACGTCTAGAGGCTTCTAGACTCATAATGGTACTCGAATTTTCTAAGTCTGTAATACCGCCTATGAGAATGGAAGTGTCTTGTATATCATTAAAAGCAATTCTACTTCCAAAGAAGAGATCATTTTGTAGCGCAGTCAGTGCTAATTCATCACGTTCATCATAAAGGTATTCTCCCAAGAGACCTATGTCTAGACCATTCCCATCTATATTACTAAAAGTATATTCTAATCCGCCTACTAGCGCTATAAAATCTTGCGCTTTTGCATGCCTATATATAGATTCCACTTTCCATAAGAATGCATTGTGTGTGATTTGTATATCTATTCCTGTTTGATTAATTACTGGGTAAAACGCATTAATTGTTCCAGTAGGAGAGACAGTAAAAAGTGGTTCTCTTCCGTTTCCATAGAAGTGAGAAACGCCAATATCAAATGCCCCTATATAATACTTCCATCTAAATGCAATATCTTGACGCCATTCTTGAGCTCCGCTTTCATACCCTACATCATCCTTATCTATTACAGTTGCAAAACGTAATCTTCCTTCAGTGCCAGGGAAGGTACGTTTACGATGAAAGGGAAGGTAAAAAAAATCAAAAGTTCCCCAACGATTCGTAATCCAACTAAATTGAATCATAGGTTGTCCTAGCTTGTCTTCACCATCAAAACTCTCAACAGCGTCTGTCTGATTAATAATATCTACCAGATGGTTACTTTCTGTAACACCCCAGTATACTTTTTTTAAACCAATACTTAGTTCCCAATTATTTTTTGCTTTCTGGTAATACAGTGTTCTAATGTCCCAATGGGTACGTTCATTATCACGATCTAAACGCAAGAATCCTTTAAAATGAATCCCTTCATATCCTTTATTCCATTCAATACTGTATTCTGGGCGTAACGCAATAGATGGATAATGATCTTCTTGCTGCTCAAATTGTGCATTTTCATAAAAATAACGATACTCCGTTTCAATCTCAAGTTCAAACTCTTGGGTTGTTTTTTTAGTTTCTGTCTGCGCTTTCGCGAAAGCGTGAAAAGAAAGGAAAGCAATTAAAATAAAGGCATTTTTCATACGATATTGTGCCAAAGTATCACGCTACAAAAATGATAGATGTAACGTGACTTCTTTGGACTTTAAAAAAGCAACAACATTATTGTGGGGGAAAGCATTTTTATTTTTTGTAACTAATTCTTGTAATGATTGCTATGAGTTAAACTGGCGAAAAGTATTTTATGTCTTCCGCCAGTTGTCTAACTAATCACTTAACCAATAACTAATTAACTACCTGCTCGTTTTAGTGCTACCTGACTGAAATCTTCTTCAGCTAGATCAACCTCAAAATTGTAATCACTAAATTCGAGTAAAGTCTCTTTATTACTCTGGTGATTGACCATATTGAAAGTACTGGCTCTCCAGAATTTATTTTTATATAGTTTATAATTGCTATACGTAAGTGTTTTTAATAAGGCATTCTTTCGATCATAAAATTCAATTTTTTCAATACGATATCCCTTGTCTTTATTGTAGGTGACTAATCGTCTTGTATAACCAGATTTTGGGTCTACAGGGTCTTGCTCTACAATCAAATTACTTCCTTCTTCTTTTATAAATGTATAGTTGTATTTTTCTACTTCTTGAGAAGAAAGGTCTTCATATGCAAACTCACTTCCTACAAAAGGACCTGATTTATTATTGGAAGAGATTCTTTTTACACGTGCAATTGCTGGAAGATATAACCATTGGTCATCGCTTCCTTGTTTATGAGTAAATGTAAGGGTAGCGGTTCCCTTTACATCTTTAGGGCTATTAAATACGATAAGAGATTTATCACCATCTTCAGTTAATTCTAGGGTTTTATTTTCTAAATAACGCTCACTGGTTTGACCATTTTTATTCTTGAGTGTCATTTTGATGGCTACAGTAGAGCTTCCAAAACCTAAATCTGCCGTTTCTGCGGCTTTTGCAATTTCAATGCCACGTTCTTGTGGGGTTTGAGCAATTCCTACTGTAAAAGTAGCTAGAAATAGTAGTGTTATTATGGATGTTTTCATGATTTTTATTGAATTGAATTTTGTTCTTTTTTGCTTAATAGGATGAGTAAAGAGGGGAGTAGTATAAAGTCTATAATTAATGCGGCAAGTATGATGATAAGGGTAATACGCGCCATATAACTGTTAAGTGCAAAAGGCGATGTAGAAAGAATACTAAATCCTGCGACAAGGACAATTGTAGTGGTAACTAAAGCTTTTCCTACGGTTTCAAAGGCATAGATAACTGCTTCTTTAGCCGAATAGTTTAATTCTCTACGTGCTCTTAAAAATTTACTCATAAAATGTACAGTATCATCTACAATGATACCTAATGTCATTCCAAATACAATGACCATTCCTGTATTAATTGTGCCTTTATATAACCACCATAGCCCAAAGCCTACAATTACTGGTGTTACATTAGGTATGATACTTAGGAGTCCTAGTTTAATGTTTCTTAGCGCGATCATTAAGATTAACGAAATAAGGATAAGCGCAACAATGTTTCCATTAAACATACTGTCTGCTTGTCTAAACCCTAATTTTGAAAACATAAGGGTTGGACTTACTCCAATACTATGCATGGCTTCTGGAGCATTATTTTTTAACCAGTTTTCAGCACGTTCTGAAAAAGCAATCATTTCTGGACTTGAATTGTTTTTTAGCGTAGCTGTAACTCTGGTTTCCGACTTATCGACATTAATTTGATTGTTTAAATCTAAACCAAAGGGAAGTGATAATTCATAGAGTAATAAATATTGAGCAGCCTCTTCACGGGTGTCAGGTATTCGGTAAAATGCATCGTTGTCTCCATGCATTGATCTATTGACTCTTCGGGCTACTTCACTAAAAGCATTGGTATGTACGACTTCGGGTTGTTCATTTAACCAATCTTCAAATTGATTGAGTTTCGTAAGGTAAGCTGGATCGTTTATTCCGCCACTTTCGCCACTACCTACAGAGAACTCTACATTATAAAAACCCGTAAGATTTTCATTAATAAAGTCACTGTCTTGTCTAAATTTTACAGAAGTGTCAAAGTATTCTACAAACTCATCATTAAATTGATTTAAAGTAGATAGGTAAGTGAGTCCTGCTATAATCACTAGAGATATAACTGTAAGCCTGATAGGTTGTTTTATAACCCAGTTTCCGAATTGAGCATAAATACTTATTTTTTGAACTGCTGCTTCTTGTGTTCCTTTTTTACGTTTCCAGAGTGGGAGTATTGCCATAAATGCAGGAAGAAATGTTGTTGAAAATAGAAACGCCATGGTCATTCCAAAAGCTACAATATTTCCTAAATCCCAAAAAGGAGGTACATCTCCAAAATTCATTGTTAAGAACCCAATCACTGTGGTAAGACTGGTAATAAATACAGGCATAAAATTAAGCCTGATACTTTCTATAATAGCATCTTGTTTATCATATCCTTCTTTTCTTACTTTTTGGAGGTAAGTAATTAGAATATGTATACTATCTGCTACGGCGAGTGTTAAAATCATGGTAGGAAATACAGAAGAAGGCGGCGTTAATTTAATACCCATTAGACCAATAAATCCAAATGCTGCCATGAACGAAAACATGAATACAAGTAGTGTAGAGAGCATCGCAAAGAAATTTCGCGTAAGCAATAATGTAAGTAATAATACTACTAATACCATGATCCCAACTAAGGCAAATCCTTTTTCAGAATATTCAAAGAAGGCTGTATTCAAAGGAACAAGTCCAGTGGTATATACATCAAAATTTGGATGTTTTTCTTGAAAATTAGTAACCATTTCTCTAGTAGCAGCGGTCACTTCAGGGATTTCTAATGCGCTATCTTTTCCAGGAAGTCTTACCGTAATATTAATAGCAGTCACACTTCCTTTTTCATTTATTAACCTATGAACGAGTAAAGGTTCTTTTAATGCTTTTTGCCTAATCTCTTTGATGTCAGATGCTGTTTTTGAGGCAGAATCATAAGATAAATCATCTACATATAAATCGTCTCCTACTGCGCTAGTATGTTGAAAATTAGTCACAGCATCTACGCGAGAAGAATATGGAGTATTCCATGCTTCTGCAGTGAGTTCTTCTATAGCAATAAGATTTTCTTTCGTAAAAACATCTCCATTTTTAGGAGCTAATACTAATACAATATTATCATCTTTGGTGTAGGTGTCTTGTAAGGCATCAAAGGCTTCCAATTCTGGGTTAGACTCACTAAAGAAAACATGATAATCACCATCAAATTGCATGTTTCCTTGCGAGCCTAACCCCATAGCTAGTAGTATGGAGAGGATAACAACGGGCCATTTATACTTAATTACAAAAGTTGCCCATTTTTTTGCAAATGTATTTTTATCCGAATGATTTTTTTTAATGTTTTTCATAGCTATGTTTTATTCAGTTACAGGTTTTGAAAATCCATAGTAGGTGAGTCCTTCAATAGGGTAGAGGGTTTCTTTCTCAAAAGAGTCAAATTCGTAGTTTTCTAAGGAAAAACTATAGACTTTGCTCTCAGCCTTTTTTGGAGCTTTTAACTGAATAGTGACGTTGCTTGGTAAGTAAGCTCCTATACTTGTTTTTTTACGTTCATACCTAGCTGTTGCATGTTGCATTCCTTTAGGCATAGGAAGGAAGAAATCATTGATAGTAACTTCTAAAAGATCTATAAACTTTGTTTCAGGATGGATATAGGCTAAAAAGCGATCGTATTGCTTATTAGGAGTTTCTGAACCCCAAGTAACATAGACGGTTTCATACACAATCCCATCTAGTTGTTTGGTGCCTGAATATCGTATAATCTCAGCATCAGGTAGATGCATGGGTGCCTCTAATAAGTAATGATAGGTAGCGAGTCCCCATATATAACGATCATGTTCATGTTGTTTTAAAAAATCACTACCGACTTCTTTTTTATAACCATGCCATGATTGTACCCCTTGGATGGTTCCTTTTTTGCGCCCTTCGAGGTATTCTAACTGCCCATCAAACGAGTTAGTAGCAAATTTTAGTTTGAGATCTTTATTGTTGTTTCCTGGGAATGCATTCATAGGAAATAATAACCAGGCACCTTTCCAGTTAAATAGGGCATCTACTTGGTAGACTTCAGAAGTTGCAAGCTTGTCATAACCCATTGCCAGTTTAGCTTGCTGTAAAAGTGCTTTCCCCTTTTGCTCAGCGTTTGTAATGTTTTGTGATTTTAAATCCTCAGATCGTAAGTCTACAGATTTGCATGCTTGAATCGAAATGATAACACAAAGTATGACAGATAATTGAATGTACTTTTTCATTAAATTGTTTTTAAAGGGTGATGTAACAGTTTATATTCTTGATTTTAGAGTGTTATATTAAAATAATTAGACCGTTCTGTTTAATTTTACAATAAATTTTTTTATTACTGTGTGATAAAATTAAAAGTCATGGTATGCCAAGCATCCATATATTCACGATTACGAGTTACTTTAGTTCTAGAAAGGACTCCATAAAATCCAGCATGTAAATATTCTGCTAGCCATAAGGAGTTATATTGTGTGGTAATTTGTCCTTGATCTTGTCCTTTTTTTACAACACTTGCAAGTATTTGTAACCAGCCTACAAACTGCTGGTTAGATTCTTTTGCTAGCATGTCATTATTTCTTCCCACTTCAACACACATATTATTAACTAAACAACCGCCGGCATAATTATCTTCTTCGTTGTAATGAATCATCATTGCATAAAATGATTTTAAACACTCAATAGGGGAGAGCTCACAATCATCAAAATATTTTTGCATCCAACATTGGTTGTTTTCACCATATCGTTTGATTACCTGTTGCGCAAAGTCTTCTTTAGAGTCAAAAAAGTTATAAAAAGAGCCCTTAGGGATACCAGATTCTTTTAAAATCTGATTAATTCCCACATTGTGATATCCGTTTCTACGAAAAACATCATATCCTACATCTAGAATTTCTTCTTTGTTATATTTATAGCCCATTTGATTGCAAATATAGAAATATTTTTAAATTAGACTAATCGGTTTAATTTATTTTAACATAACTTTTTCTTTCAAAAAAATATCCAGAAACAGCAAAACCGTTTCTGGATATGATCATATAAGATCGGTTGGATTTTAATTCTTATTCCAAATACCTGTAGCTGCTGTTCGTTGTACATAGTCACTAAAGTCAATGGCTTTTCTTCCTAATATTTTCTGAATGTCCTCTGTTACTTCGGAGTTGTTTGGATTTCCTAACACTTCAGTAAATAGGTATTCAATAAGCCATATAAAATCTTCAGGGAGGTTTGCTTTACGCATTCCTTCACCATATTCAGGAACACTTACAGGAATAAATGTAATGGTTCTATTACTTGCTTTTGCAATTTCATTAATTGCATCATTAAAGGTGAGTGTACGTGGTCCTGTGAGTTGGTAAATGTGTCCATTATGCTTTTCGTCTAGTAATGCTTCTACTGCAACGGCAGCAATATCTTGTACGTCTACAAATGGAATTTGCGCTGCTGCCTGTGGAAGTGCTACGACCCCTTCTAAAATAGGATCTAATAAAAAGCTTTCGCTAAAGTTTTGGTTAAACCAACTGGCACGTACAATTGTATATGCTATTCCAGAATGAATCACTACTTGTTCACATAGTTCTGCTTCACGTTCTCCTTTTCCAGATAATAACACGAGTTTTTTGATCTGGGCTCTTTTTGCTTCTTTAACCAATTGTTCTATGGCTGCTAATGCGCCAGGCACCGCTAGATCTGGTTGGTAGGTGATATACACTTTATCCATTCCTTCTAATGCTTCTGCCCAGCCTTCTGGTTGGTGCCAGTCGAATGACGGTTGATTAGATCTTGATCCCACACGGACGTGATGTCCGAGTTCTTGAAGTTGTTGTACAATTCTTCTCCCTGTTTTTCCGGTTCCTCCGATGACTAAGATGTTTTCTGATTTCATTGTTTGTTCGTTTTTATGAGTATTAATTGATATAATTCGTTTTTTGATGTACATGATGAATCCTCCTAAGTACGCTTTAACGCTTCACTATCTCTTTGATTATGAATTTTATAAGTCCGCTTTATCGCTTTGCTCTCCCTCTGGTCGTGAATCTCGCAAGCTCGATTTCGCGAAAGCGTATACAGTATTATTATTTTGTGTATATAATTCCTATAAGTAGTAATGTAAAAGCCGTAAACGAGGTGATAGTACGTTGTATATGCCAACGATTCCAAGGTTTTTCAAAGGCTTCTCGTAGTTCTTTTAACTCAATAGTAGACATGGTTTCTAAAGAAGCTTTGTCCAGCATTTCATTAAGTGGTACATTCTTGAAAATGGTGATCAATCCTATCCCTACAAAAAACAGGATTGCGGCAACAAGAAATGACCAAAATGTAGCGCGATGCGCCTCTTTAAAAAAGTATACATTGAGAAAAAGTAATACTACAGGACTAAAGAACACGATTAAAAAACTAGGATTGATAATAGCTCTATTCATCCCTTGAAATGACTGTAAAAATGAGAGGTCATCTAGTCTACCTATTCCAGGTGTTATGGCATTAGACCATGTAAAGCATAATCCTGCGGTAAGTCCTGTACATAGAATACTCATGAAAAGTATCCCCGTTTTGATTGAAAATTCCATAGTTATTGATTTTTTGTAGTAGTAATCCACGTTAATAATTGCTGATATTCTGTAGTTGTTAATTTGATTTTTTTGCCTTTGGGCATTCTCTTTTTGATAAATACTTGCCTATGAATATCGTCTGCCCATTGCGTCATATTTTCTAGAGTAAAAACACGTCTCTTATTACGTTTTATATGGCAGACATTACATTTGTTATTGAGTATTTGGTAAGCTGTTTCTTTTTCTGTGCGAGTATTATTTTCTAGAATAATAGGGGTTACTTCTTCTGATGAAGTACTAGATATCGCAGTCATGTTTGCTAGTGAAAGCGTAAGTCCAATTATGAGTTTTATAAGTGTTGTCATCATCATACATTTTTATTGTTTTGATGATACAAAGATGCAGGGATGTAGCTCGAAACATTTATTCGAGCGGAAGTTTGATTTGTTCGAAAAGAGCGTTACTTAATTTGACTAGGTCTGTAGCCAAACTTTTTTGCAAATGCATTAGAGAAAGAACTCAAGCTATCATAACCTACTTGCCAAGCGGCCTCTTGCACTGTTGCATTTTTTGTGTGTATCAATGCATGTGCAGTAGAAAGGCGCTCATTCTGGAGGTATTTAAACACAGGGACTCCAAAAACTGCTTTAAATTCCTTTTTTAGTTTGGTGGTATTGAGTCCTATTTGCTTTGAAAGCTCTGTAAGAGAAGGTGGATTGTCTAAGTTGGCGATAAGAATTTCTTTCACCTTATTTAATTGATCACTATGATTTGATGTTGAGGTCATTTCATGCATCATAGCGAGTTGCCCAAAGAAGTGAGAAAGAAGTGCCGTAATCTGACTTCTGAAAAACATCATTTTTGTTTTACCTGAGTATTGATTGGCAAAAATGGCATCTACAATGCTTTGCATATCTGGGGTCATGAAGAAACTAGGTCCTTCTACATAATGATCTTTGGGGTGTACTAACTCTTGTAATAAATCTCTAAAAATCTCGCCTTCTTGATTTGGAAGTTGGTCTAGATTCCGTAAAGCAGTAGCTACCACAATGCATTCTAAATTTTTATCAGGAGAAATAGTATGTTCAAATATTACTTGGTCATTGGCATAAAAAGAAAGCGCTAGCCCTTTAGTATGCTTAAATTTCTTTTTCTTTTCACCATATTGAACGGCAAGATCTACATTTCCAGAGCCATAAAAAGCGACGGCTATAAGTGGTTCTTCAAAGCGGCATGCATCTATTTCTGTAGTAGCCGATTTGGCTTCTTCAACCAAAATGATAAAGTCATTAATATGTATAAAATCTCTTGTCATACCTCACATAAAAATACGTATTTGTTATCAAATATGTGATACGATATATCTAAAACATTTTTAGTATGCATCTCTAAATAGGGTAAAAAAACACCCGTTTTAAGAGCAGGTATTACTATATTTAGAAAAATTTTCTCAGTATGCAAAAACTGTTCATTTCAATACTTTTCTCTGTGGGTATATATACCTTGGCATTGTCTCAGGAGCAAGAAGATATACGTTTTAGCGGAGGTGTTGAAGCCTTTGGTTACCTTTCAAATGAAGAACTTCCTTTCTGGACATTTACAAACACATACGGTCGATTAGGCCCTGAGACTAATGGGCTGGTATACGCTTTCGCGAAAGCGGACTACGCCTTATCTCCTAATAGTTCTATAATTATTAAAGCATCTGGAGTTGGACGTGATGGGATCGATCCAAGTGTGCAACGAGCAGAGTTATATGCAAATTTTAGAAACTCATGGATTGATATTACGGTAGGATCTAAAGATTTTACAGATAATACTTATGAGTTATCTAGTGTAAGAAGGAACATTTTATTCTCATCTAATACACGCGCATTGCCTGGTATAATTATTCAAAATTCATCGCCTATTAAATTATTTAAAAACTTTTCGGTAGATGGTACTATTGCTCATTTTATACTTAATGATGATCGTTTTGTAGATAATGTAAATGTACATTACAAAAACGTATATTTTAATTGGGATATTACTACGAGCAGTACGTTGCGTTTTGGATTACAACACGCGGCTCAATGGGGAGGAACGTCTCCGTTGCGAGGAGAGCAACCTGATGGTTTTTCTGACTTTACAAAAATATTTTTTGGAAGCGGAGGGGGAGATAATGCCGATTTTGGAGATCAAGTAAATGCATTAGGAAATCATATTGGTTCTTATAGTATTGAGTATAAAAAAAGAAACACAGATGGGATAGATTTTGATGTATACTATCAATCTCTATTTGAAGATAGATCAGGAATAGAACTTAATAATTTTCCTGATGGTGTTTGGGGAATTTCAGTCTCTCCAAAGTCTTCTACATTGTTTAAGAAGTTTTTATATGAGTACGTTCAAACGGTATCGCAAAGTGGTAGCCCAAGAGCTGTACAGAATGATGGACAACAAAGTGGAGGGGATAATTATTTTACAAATGGTACGTATAGATCAGGATGGACTTATGAAGGCCGAACGATAGGTTTACCTTTTATCACTGTAGTTCCTTCTGCTGAGGGTATAGCTGCTGGAACAAATAATAGGAGTATTGCACATCACTTAGGAGTAACAGGAAGTTTCTGGAAGCTAGATTATATATTAAAACTTACCTATCTAGAAAATTTAGGAACTTTTGCAGTACCTAGATCCCCTAGAGATACTTTTGTATATAGCTATTTTAAAGCATTACTACCTGTAGAAAATATAGGGGTTTTTAGTGCAGAAATTGGCGCCGATTTTAATGAAGATCGTGATACATTTTTTGGTGCTGGAATAGGGTATAGGTATACTTTTTAATTCAAGAAAAATGATTCAAATAAAGAATCAATTGCGTGAATACTTAACTCGTTACGCAACTTTTAATGAGACTGATATTGAATTGATTTTTCATCAGTGTTCATATGAGAAGTATCAAAAGAAAGATTTCTTACTTAAACAAGGGACCGTTTGTCAATACAATTTTTTTATTCTGAAAGGTTTAGTACGTCAATTTAGATTTGATGATAACGGACATGAAAATATTAGTGCTTTTGGGATAGAAAATTGGTGGATTACTAATTTAAATAGTTTTCTAAATCAGACACCTTCTACAAATTCAATTCAAGCAATAGAAGAAACCATAGTACTTCAAATCACAAAAGAAAACCTAGAAGTACTATATGTTAAGATTCCTGCTTTAGAAAGAGCCTTTAGAAAAATTACTGAAAATATGTTGATTGCTCTTCAACGGAAAGATGAAATATTTATGAAAACTAATAGTAAAGAGCGCTATTATACTATGGTAAAACAGCTACCAGATTTTTTTCAAAGAGTTCCTCAGTATATGATTGCTTCTTATCTAGATATTACTCCTGAGTACTTAAGCGAAATACGAAAGAATATCTAATCATTTTTCTTAAGATATCTTAAGTAGTTCTTATAGAAGCCTGCTATACATTTGTACACTAATTTACATATCATATAGCATGGAACGAATTACGTATCAAGATATTCCTGATGGAATGTTTGAAAATTTAAGAAAGATTGAAAGTTTTATTAGCTCATCTACTTTAGAATTTAAATTACTCGAAATCATAAGACTAAGAGTTGCTCAAAAAAATGGATGTGCTTATTGTGTTGATATGCACCATAAAGAATTAAAAGAAGTAAATGAAACCGACCTACGACTTTCTTCTTTGTGTGTATGGCAAGAGGCACCTTATTTTACAGAAAAAGAAAAAGTGGCACTTACCTTTACAGAGGTGTTAACAGATTTATCTGAAAAACCTATTCCTGATCAGGTATATACTCCTTTATTAAACTTTTTTTCTAAAGAAGAAATATGTTTTTTGACATTAGCAATTGCTCAAATAAATACTTGGACACGATTAATGAAAACATTTCAATTTACGCCTGGTAATTATAAAGTTGCTCATTAAATCATATATCAACATATATAATTTTTGTGTGTAGAGGTAATGGAATTATTCTTCTATGATTACATCTTTCTTGATATGGCTATCATCTTCTATATCAGTAAATATGTGAGTACCATTTTGAATGATTACGTTTTTACCAATGGTAAGTCCTAAAAAGACAGTTGCTCCCATGCCAATAATACTGTCTTCTTTAATAGTGACACCTCCGGCAATGATAGCACCTGGCGCAATATGGACATTGTCACCTATCACAGTATCATGAGAAATAATACTTCCTGAATTGATAATACAATTATTTCCAATGGTGACATTACTTCCTACAATAGCTCCTTGCATGATTTGATTTCCTTCGCCTAATTGTACAGAGGGTTCAACAGAGGCAGAAGGGTGTATAATATTAGGTACATACAATCCTTTTTCTTTTAGTGAAAGGAATATTTTTTTTCGCATTCCTTTACGCAAAATGCCTCCTATTCCTAAAATAACATTCTGAAGCCCTTTTTGTATAAGTTGATCTACTGTTAGTAAATTTCCAATAATAGGAATATCTAAAATGGGGGTGTTTAGTGGTATATTATCATCTACCACACCAATCATGGTATGTGTTTTTGTTTGTTTTATGATTTCAATACACACTTTTGCGTGGCCACCACCACCAAATATCAGAACACTGCCTTTATCTAGTTGAATATCATCTACAATGTTAACAGAGTCTAAGCTTTTGATATAGTCTTCTACATCAGCTCGGGTAATCATGGATGCGTCTTTAAAAACAGCAATATCAATAGTATGTTGATCGATTAGCTTTTGTGCTGGTCTTGATATTTTTATAGTATTATTTTGGATGTCTTTTTTATGCTCTTGTGATTTATTTACAAATCGAAACCAATCGTCATAAGAAAATGTTTCTTCTTCTGCGATAACAGCAATAGTTTGCCCAATGGTTATTTCTTCATTTTCATTGGTATCAAAAAATACATATCCATTTTTAGGCGCTTCTATATCAATAGCCGTTTTTGATGTTTCAAAACAGAGAATTAAATCACCTTCTTCTACCCACGATCCGTGATCTTTGTATAATTCTATTACTTTATAAAAATCGTCACTAACGCCTTCTTTTGTTACAATAATGGGTGCTATACTATTTTGCATAATAGGTTTCTTTGATTTTTTTCAAAATTGAATTTTCATTAGGAATGATATTCAATTCAGATTGGTATGAACTAGGTATAATGTTATTATTTGCTAACCTTTTAAATGTTTTAAGAGGCACATTATGTTCCATAATGAGCGCAGCAACTTCTGAACTATACGCTGCAATGTTTGTTCCTTCTTCTATGGTTAATAAGCTTTGTGTATTCTTGATAGATTGAAGTATGGGTACTATGTTTATAGGATTGATTTGTGTTGGACAGATGATTTCACATAGAATTTCTTCTTCTTCAAATGCAAGCTCTACTGCTTTTTCAGCATCTTCTAGTACTTCTCCATAACAGAGGATAGTAATGTCTGGTATTCTTTTTTGAGGAGTTATTTTTAGAGTAGGATAGGTTTCATCACTTATAACTGCTTCATATCCTATGAGCACTTGTTTTTGGATACGTTTTGTATATAATACTTTGTTTTCAATAACAATGGTAGGATTCTTTTGTGCAAAAATAGAGGCATAGATATCTTTTGGAGGAATTCTATAATTAAGTGCAACCATAGTTAGGTCTGTAATTCCTAAAAAATGTTTTTCTAAAGATTGGCTATGTGTAGGACCGTATCCTCTTTTACCTCCCATTGGGGTTCGTATAATTAAAGGAATAGATACTTGACCACTACACATTCTATGAAATTTACATGCATGGTTATACAATTGGTCAAAGGTTAGCGTCATAAAGTCGCCAAACATGATTTCAATAATAGGGAGCATGTCTCCTATTGATAAACCAGTACCTACTCCCGTAATAGCTGCTTCTGAGATAGGGGTGTTTTTTACATTTTTAAAATGTTCACTTAGATCTTTAGATACTTTAAATGCACCTCCATACGGTGCTGATGTCCAAGGGGTTACATGTTCAATATCTTCACCAATCATAATGGTGTTCTCTTCCTTTTCAAATTGTGATCGTAAAGCATCATGAATTAATTCATTTATTCTTTTATCACTTTGAACACCTTCTTGTTTTGAATAGGTAACTTCGGTATATGCCGATGGTATGGGAAGTATCGTTTCTGTAAAAGGGGAGTGTTGTACTTTATGTAATGCCTCGTTAATTTTAGTATCTATATCTTGAAGTACGGGGGCTAATACATCACTATTTTCTTCTAATTCTTTATTTAAAATGTCTTTTATTTCATAACGTCGAACCTCTTCTGGATTTCTATTATCGTCTCCTTTTGAGTGTGAGTTTAAACGATAGGTGTCTATTTCTAGGAAAACCGCCTTGTTATCTTTTCGCGAAAGCGTAGTAGCCTTTTCAAAAGTAGTTACTAGATGCTCTAAATCCCATGTATTGGAAGCTAGGTATTCTAATCCAAAACCAATAGCTCTCTCTTTTATAGAACCTGATAGAGTTTGTTCTATAGCTGTAGACTGTGCTACTTTATTATTTTCAAGTACAAATACGATAGGAAGTTCCCATAAGGAGGCTAAATTGAAGGCTTCATAAATGATACCTTCACCTAGAGTTCCATCACCAATATAGCATACAACAATATTGTTTGTGACTTTAATTTTATTGGCAAGGGCAATACCTACTCCGATAGGAGTCATCCCTCCTTGAATACCATTTGAGATATGATTATGAGTATAAAAGTGCTGACTACCTCCTATACCGCCACAAATTCCATCTACTCGGCCCATTAATTCTGCAAAGAAGCCAACAAGATTATCATTTCTGGACAAAAAATGACCATGACCACGATGATTTGATAATACGTGATCATTATCATTTAGAAATTCTGCTGCGCATACGCCTATTAATTCTTGCCCAATGCAAGTATGTACAGTACCATTAATTTTGCCTTGCTGAAAAAGTTCTAAAAGCTTTTGCTCTACAGAACGGATAAGAAGGCTTTTTTTAATGATTCTATGTCTCGTTTTTTCTGTCATCAGATGGTACTAAAAAATAGCTGTATAGGTATGTTTATTTGATTTTTAAATGAGGCAGTTACAGCTATAAAAATGCTTTTAACTATAACTGCCATGAGTGTCATTAATACAATATGCAATATCTTGACTTCTATTAAAAAGTCACAGATAATTTAACTCTAGCGGAAAAAGGAGTTCCAGGAGTGAAAGTTATCTCTTCAACTGGATTTACTTCATCGAATAATCGTGTCTCTGTTGCAAATTGAGTCTCGTTCCACTCAGTATCAAATAGGTTTTCTACGATTAAACCTATATTCCAACCTTTCGCGAAAGCATAATTGGCACTTAAATCAGTTACAAAATATCCTTCAGCTACGATAGAATTATCTTCATTTGCTGGTCTATCTTTGATATATCTATAGGATAGGTTTCCAGAAAATTTACCTAAGTTTTGAACAGCGATACTTCCTGATGAGGTAAGGTCTGGCGCCAATGGAATAAAGTCTTGACCATCTATCTCATCAATACTTCTGGCATAGGTATAATTAACATCGGCATTGGCATATAACCATTTGTTAATTTGATATCTCGCCCCAAGCTCTACTCCTAAACGTCTAGATCTACCACTTGGTTCTACGACAGCTGCATCACCTACATATACAAACTCTTGTTCAAGTGAAAGCCCCCATAAAGTGGCATTAAGCACTAATCCATTTAATGGCTTTACAATGGTACCTATATCTACTCCAAATGCAGAAGGAAGTGTTTCTTCTCCAGTTCTTGCAGTTACAACTCTAGAATCATTTGAATGAAATCCAAAGCCTGCTTTTGCAAATAATTGTAATTGTGAGTTAGGTGTGAATACGGTATTAAATTTTGGACTAAAAATAATATCGTCCTCACTTATTGAATCAATGTTTAAATCAGGATTTAGAAAACCAAAAGGGTTTAAAAAGTCTACATAATCAAATTCAAAATAATCAATACGTAGTCCAGGATTGAAGGTCCAATTTCCTACTTTGTATGTAGCACTTGCAAATCCATAAGCATTTACTTCATCTACATCACCAAAGGCAAGTCTCTCTAAGAGGACTCTTCTGTCACGTGTACGGGATAATTCTACATCATTATTGTCGTCATATCTAAATCCTAATCCAGCATTAAAACGCAATCTATTACGCTCATTCTTTTGATCAAATGTATGTTCATATACCGTTTCTGCTCCAAAGATAGTACGCCCTTCTTGCTGACGAATCTGATCTCCATTTTCTGGATCTTCTAAGAAGAAAGTAAAGTTAGAGTAGAGTTCAAAATCATATCGAGATAAAAATGCTTTTGTCTTTAATTCTTGGTGCTCACTCAACTGTTTTCTATGATTAAGCCATATGTTTGATCTACTTGTGAGCCCTCCTTCAGTATCATCAATAGCCCCAAATCTAGAAATTAACCCTTGATCTACAGCTCGCTGTGGAATTTGTCCTGAAGCATTCCATTTACTTTGAAAATGAGAAATAGAAATGGTTAATTCCTCATCTTCGAAATTATTAAAGTTATAACGCCCTAGTAGATTGATACGGTTAAAATCCTGTGGAGAGTCAAAAACCCCATCAGTAAGAACTAATTCCGATCCGAAATAAGCATTACTATATTCTCCATCTAATAGTTTAATTAAACTTACTGCTCTTACAGTATTAAACTGTCCTACTTCTAAAGAAATCAGATTCTCATCAATGGCTTTTTTAGTTTTTAAACTTACATAACCTGCTGTATTAAAATTCCCTTTATCTGCATAATATGGGCCTTTTCCAAAATCTATATTATCTATTGTTTCTGGAATCACAAAGTGAAGATCGGCATACCCTTGTCCATGCGCATGTGAAGGTAGGTTAACGGGGAGTCCATCTACATCTATGGCTACATCGGTTCCGTGATCTATATCAAATCCGCGTAAGAAAAGTTGTTCTGCTTTTCCTCCTCCAGCATGCTGCCCAATGATCAATCCGGGTACTCTACGTAAAATCTCCTGAGCAGATTTTACAGGATTATTTTGAACATCTATATCTACGAGGCTTGTCAATGAATTTATTTCAGAAACTAATACTACCTGCTCTAAAGATACTGCCTCTTCATCCATGCGAATGTCTAATATCGTATCTAGTTGCGTTTCGGTAATTGTAATTTCCTGACTTGCATATCCTAATCCTGAAAAAGTAATGATATCACCTACTGAAATATCATTTAATTTATAATATCCAGAAATATTTGAAGATGCATATGCTCCTGATGTTTTATTATAGACAACAATACC
Source organism: Dokdonia pacifica (assembly GCF_900188275.1). Classification (GTDB taxonomy): domain Bacteria; phylum Bacteroidota; class Bacteroidia; order Flavobacteriales; family Flavobacteriaceae; genus Dokdonia; species Dokdonia pacifica. The sequence goes on along the minus strand of NZ_FZNY01000002.1, from coordinate 610,455 downwards.
TTCAATAGGAAGATCAGTTTGGCTGTCTTTAACCACTCCATTTATCTCATGAGGAGCTGTCGTTATTGGATCTATTATTATCGTCTCGGTTTCGGTTGCATATGTAGTACTGATTACTAAAAATAGTACGACATATAGTATGTTTTTAAACATGGTTTTTTTAATTTTTACTCAATACAATCCCTATATCACTGATTTTTTCTGTGATATATCTAGCTTGAGTAGTGTTTTTAAATATGTAAATGAGTGTATCCTCAATTATGTATTCAGATACTTTAAGCTTTCTAAATGTGTATACGTAATTATGCTTTTGGAGGTTTCCTGAATCCTCTTAAATATCCTTTGCAAACCTTTTTTTTCTGTTCTAAAATGGGTTGTGTTGCTTCTAAAGCTACTATGGAAAAGGTTTCTTCAGGATTACCTGTGTATTGAGTTATATGTTTATCTATTTTGAAAATAATAGTTTGTATATCAGAATCGTCACTATTTTGGTCAGCTCCTTCTAGTATTTTATCTAACAGGGTGATGACTTTATGATCATGGAATACAGCAATATTTTCATGTGTTTCACTTTTGTGAGTATTGGTATGACTTCCTGAAGTATTTTGATGATCAAGAATATAATCAGGCATTTCTAAACCATGACTGATGGTATGTAAAAGTTTATTTACTTCTACATGTACAGGACCAAACACATACAATACGCTCATGGCGACTATGATGAGGTGAAAGACGAATGGCTTTAAGCCTTTTGATACTGTAGTTTTCATTTTTTTATGCGCTTTCGCGAAAGCGTACCCTGTATGGTTATTGTTTTTATAGTGTGTTATTCTTGTAATAAATTGATTAATGTTTCTTCTATATAAGATGCTATCTGGGCAATGGTCTGTAATTCAAATATTTTATTAAGCGGCAGTTTGAATTCAAATGTTTCATTAATTCGTGTCGTAATTTGAATAGCCATTAATGATTCTCCGCCTAATTCAATAAAGGAATCATGTATTCCAATTTTTGTTAGATTAAATACAGCACGCCATATGGTAGCAACTTCTTCTTCTATTTCGTTTCTTGGGGATACATACGAAGTATTACTCTGTATGGTTTTTGTTTCTATAATTTCTAGCGCTTTTCTATCTACTTTTCCATTGGGTGAAAGCGGCAGGGTCTCTAATTGCTTGTAATACACAGGCACCATGTATTTGGGTAATTTTGTATTGAGAAACAATTGTAAATCCTTTAAATCAATAGGGGTAGTAGCAGAAAAATAGGCCGCAAGACTCTTAAAATCATCTTCATTTTTTGAGACTATTACCGTACTTGTAGTAATACCAGTATACGATAAAAGATGGGCTTCTATTTCTCCCAGTTCAATCCGATACCCGTTTATTTTTACTTGAAAATCGGTACGTCCTAGAAACTCAATAATCCCTTGATCATTTACTCTCACAAGGTCTTCTGTACGATATATAGTATCTGTAGATTGAAATGGGCTTTTTATAAATTTACGTTGGGTAAGTTCAGGTTTATTCCAATAGCCACTTGAGAGTCCTGTTCCTCCTAGATATAGTTCTCCTATAACGCCTTGCGGTACAGGGTTAAGAAAACGATCTAATACGTATACTTGCATATTATGTATAGGCAACCCGATAGGTACACTAGCGGCTACATCTTCTTCAGGATTGAATTTATGATAGATGCATCCTATAGTTGCTTCTGAAGGTCCATACTCATTGTATATATGTACTGGTTTATTGAAAGTGTTGACAATATCAACCCCTAAAGCCGTTTTGAATTCATCACCGGTTACTACAATTACCTGGATAGTACTTTGAGAAAGGTCTTTGCCTTTTAAAAAGTGTACATGTGCAGGAGTTAATTTGATAAAAGAAACACTATTATCTTCTATCACATCTGTAATCGAAAGATCTACTTCGGTATCCTGTTCTTGATAGACATGAATGTTTCCTCCGCAAATGAGCGGTAGAAATACAGAATTTGCAGTAATATCAAATCCAACAGTTGTAAATAATGGGATAGATGGTTGCTCTAGTTCATGTGATTTTATATATGCATTTTCGGTCCACTTAATATAATTGCTTAAGGCTTCATGTGTAATTTCAACACCCTTAGGATTTCCTGTAGATCCTGATGTATATATTAAGAAAGCGATCGTTTCTTTTGGAATAGCAATCTCAGGATTTGTATGCTTGTATTGAGAAAGTATGGTTGTTTCTAATGTGTCTATACAGAGCGTTTTTAATTTTGATTCTTTGAAATCTGTAAGTTGTTCTTCTTCCTGCCAAATTAACAATGATGCTTTGCTATCTGCTATTATATACGCAACCCTGTCTTGAGGGAAATTGTATGGAATTGAGATATACGTTGCTCCAGTTTTAAGAATAGCAAGTACACTTATAATATATTCTGGAGAGCGCTTAAGCCATATAGCAACTTGTGACCCAACACCTATATCTTGTGCTAATAAATAATGCGCAAACTGATTTGCTTTTGCATTGAGTTCTTGATAGGTAATCGTATCTTTTTCGAAAACAACACTCGTGTCAAAAGGCGTTTTTGTTACTTGCTGTTCTATCTGAGTTATGATAGTATCATAGGTAGCTGTAGGAGTTGTATGTTGATGTAAAGCAGCAAACATATTCTCATATTCATGCGTGCTAACTAAAGGGGGTTGAGCTATTGCTTGTTCTTTATGAGCAATAAATGCATCCAAGAGCATTACGAAATGCTGTGGAATTAATGCTTGTTTTTGAGTATCAAATGCATGATTGTTGAGATCAAAATACAGTTGAATTTCTCCTGTGTTTTGTAAATCGTGTACGTGTAAGCGTATTTGATGTCTTGGATCATGATGCCCTGAATGTACCCATTCTGAACGAACTGGCACTCCATCAAAATCTGTGTTTGCGGCATGGATGTAATTGAACAATACATGAAAACTTCTATGCAAATCTGATGTAGAAATCCCTGGTTTTGCATGTTTTAGGAAGTGATTACTCTCTACTTGTACTTTTTGTAATAAGGAAAGAAAAGTTTCTTCTTTATCTATCGTAGCAAACAATGGAAATACTTCTACAAAAAATCCTACGGTTTCTTTAATTTTTTTGGAAGTTCTATTATGAGTTGGTGAACCTATAGTTAATTGTTCTTGTCCACTTACTCTATATAAATAAGCAAAAAGGGTGGTTAAGAATATATTATATAACGATAAGTGTTCGGTCCAGACACGAATCCCTCTTTCGTTGGCTAATGCTCTTAGTTTTTTAGATCGTTCAAGACCTAAATTTATATACGATCGAGTGGATTCAGTGCCTAGACTAATTGGGGGATTGAAATATAAGTTTGGAGTGGGAGGACTGGTCTTTATTTTTTGTGCCCAATACTCTTTTGCAGTATCATTTTTTGTGAGTGTTCTTTCTAATCGTTCTTGCTGGATATAGGTTTTATAAGAGAATTCTTCTTGAATTGCTGGTAACAACACTTCATTTTTATACGCTTTATAATAGTGCGCAATCTTAGAAAAAAGGAGGCTATTACTCCAAGCATCAGTAATTAAATGATGCTGATTTATATACCAGATATAATGAGAATCGTGTAGTTTTATAAGTACACTATCTACTAGACAAGCAGCTATATCAAATCGTTTTGTAATTCTATTTTGTTGCCAAAGGTTATAAGAGTTTTCTGGATCTTCTTCATTAGAAAAATCAATAATTTCTAGTTCATACGTATGATCAGGTAAAAAAACTTGTGTAGGTATTCCTTCGTTTATCTGAAAAACAGATCGTAATGCATCATATTTTTGTATCAGCTTTTGAAAAGCCATTTGAAAGTGCATTACAGAGATTGAAACCTTTAGTTCATAGGTCATCACCATATTATACATAGGAGATTCAGGATTCATTTCCTGTCCTATCCATAATAATGATTGACTTTGTGTTAAAGGCTCGTAGTTGTTTTTCATTGTAAAATGCTTTTTACTGTTTACTTACTAGATAATCATTTACGTGTGCTACGGTCATAAAATTTTCAATAACCATTTCTTCTGGTAATACTTTACACCCAAACTCATCTTCTAGGAATGCGATGAGTTTCATCATCCCTAATGAATCTAAAATGCCACTACCTAATAAATCTTCTGTAGCCTCTAATCCGCCATCTAACTCTTCATTAGCTAATTCTTCTTCTATGTATTTTATAATTTTCTCCTGCATTTTATGATGTTATTCGTTTTTCAATCTCTTTCCGATTTATTTTTCCTGAAGCAGTTCTTGGAAACTCATTATAAATTTCTATGCTATCGGGTATTGCATACGCAGGTAAATTCTGCTGGCAATACGCCTTTAATGCCGCGATGTCTATACTAGTGTGATGAGAAGGTAAAAGAATAGCTATAAGTTTTTTCTGGGCTGTTATCTCTTCATTAATGACAATGGTCACTGCTTCTTCAATGCCAGAATAAGAAGAAAGCACACTTTCTATCTCTCCTAATTCAATTCTATATCCTCTTATTTTTACCTGATGATCTTTTCTTCCTAAAAACAGGAGTCTACCTTCTTTATCTAGACAAACTTGATCTCCTGTTCTGTAATAAATATGTGGTGCGCCAACAATAGTTTCCTCTTTGTAAAAAGAAGCTTGTGTTAATTCGGGGTTATTCCAATATCCCTTCATCATGGTTGCAGTACGTATAACAAGCTCTCCGATATCTCCATCATTGACCTCTTGGTCTTGTGGGTCTATAATTTTAAAAGCAGTATCTCCCCAGATATATCCTATGGGAATAGGAACATCCGTAAGAGGAGGTGTTTCTAAATGGTAATAAGTACATTGGTTGGCCTCTGTAGGCCCATATATATTGCTGAATTTTGCAAAAGGCCAACGCTTCATTAATGCTTGTAAATGCTTTGTAGCAAATACTTCTCCTGAGAATAACACCCATTTTAAAGATGACATATCTCTATGATCAAGATTTCCATGTGAAAGCATTTGTATCAATGCTAATGGTACAGAAAACCAAATCGTTATTTTTTCTTTTTCTATAAGCTCAGCAAGACTAGATGGCATTTTTGTATGCGCATCTGATACTATAATTGTTGTAGCCAATGCATAAGGTGCTGCATAATACCCTTGTACAGATGGATCAAAATGTAAAGGCGCATGCATACCATAAATAGCATCTTGCATCTCATACATAGTTGCTGCAAGCTTCACAAAAGCCAATGCACTGGTATGCGTATGCATAATTCCTTTTGGCGTTCCTGTAGAGCCCGATGTATATAAAATATAAGCCAGATCATCTCCAAGAATATTTACGGGTGCAGATGGAACTATCGAAACTTCAAAAATAGTTTCCCAAGAAATAGCGGTTGCTACAGATAGCTCTTGATGAATTCCTATAATAGATACCAGACCTGTATCACCTGAAAACTTCTTTAGTTTACGTGTCTGTTGCGGAATACTTATAATATGCTTGATATCACAATCTTTGCATACAAATTCTGTTCGAGTTATAGGTGCAAAAGGATCTAAAGGAACATAAACAGCTCCAGCTTTTAAGATGCCATATATTGCAATAGTAGTTTCCAGACATCTAGGCATGTATATTCCAATTCGGTCACCTTTTTGAATCCCTTTGTTTTTTAAATACTGTGCTAGCTGATTAGATTTTACATGTAACTCCGAAAAAGTAAGGGTATCACTTAGGTATTTAAATGCAATTTTATCAGGCTGCTGCTGTGCGGCATTTTCTATAATATGTGGAAGTGTGTATACTAACATATCTGTTTTTTAGTACGCTTTCGCGAAAGCTTATAACCCAATAGTTTTAGCAATTATATTTCGTTGAATATCTGAGGTTCCTGCATAAATCACACCTCCGACGGCATCTCGTAAATCCCGTTCTACTTCATTTTCGGTTAAGTACCCATACCCACCATGATTACGAATAGTATCCAGACTTGAAGCAACAAAGCTTTCACTAATTTGTAATTTGAGCATCGCCGATTCTAGCATCGCCGATTTCCCTTGGCTTTTTAACCAAGCTACTTTATATAATAAGAGACGTGATGTTTCTAGTCGTAATTTCATATCGGCAATCCTATTAGAAACCGATTGAAATTGCCCCACAGATTTTCCAAACTGCTTACGCTGCTTTACATAAGCTATAGAAGCTTCTAGTTGACGCTCCATAGCACCTATCTGACTTGCATGTACGCTACAACGATCTAGTTCTAAGGAGTGATTTGTAATACTCCATCCTGCACCTTCAGATCCTAATCTATTTTCTTCTTTCACAAAGCAATCGGTAAATGTAAGGTCGCCTATAGGGACAGTACGAAGTCCCATTTTTGCTTTATTAAGACTTGTTTCAAATCCTTTAGTTCCCTTTTCTACTATAAAAACAGAAAGTCCCCATTTTCCTAACGTTGGGTTTGTAACTGCAAATACTAATGCGATATCACAAACAGGGCCTAATGTAATAAGGTGTTTCTTTCCATTAAGTATATATCCGCCTTCTACTTTTGTAGCTGTAGTTTGCATATTAAAAACATCAGAGCCTGCTTCTGGTTCTGTAAGGGCATGACAAGCAATCCATTCTCCAGAAGTAAGTTTGGGAAGGAATGTTTCCTTTTGCGTTTCTGTTCCAAATTGAGCAATAGGAAGCTGTACCGTCCACATTTGCGCATTCATTGCAAAGGGTAATCCGTTGTCCCTACATCCATATCCCAAACCTTCCATGGCTAATATTGCAGATAGAATATCTATGTCTTTAGTATGAGTACCATATTGTTTTGGAACAGATAAACTAAGCATGCCGAAGTCTGCACATAGTTGCCAATTCTTCCTCATAAATTCTAATTTATGATCATTGACAAGATGTGAATCATTCAATTTTGTTTCTGCAAAACTGATAACTTCATTCTTAAATTGTAGCTGTTCTTCTGTCCAAGAAAAATCCAAAATAGTATCCTTTTTAATGGTTGTTTTTCACTCTTTGAGTAATTACTGGAGCAAATTAACAACAGCTTATTCTTATTGTAAATTAAAACTAGGTCAATGGGAATTTTTCCCTTTAAAAAGGAAAAAAGTCCAATTTAATATAAGACGTGCTGATATATTATTTATGATTTTATATTATTATTTTAAACATAAAATACTTTAAATCAGGTATTTAAATACAATATCATTGATTTGTGAACTTATCTGGTATTTCATGAATATATCTTTCAATAGTGAAGATATGGTTATGAAGCTGAATGAAAATAAAGATGATTGCTTATGATTTTAGGAATTCTTTCATGGGATATAATTCCTTTTTAGGTCTTCTTTTTCCTCTTCATCTATATTTAATAGAATAAGATGTGTTTATGTTGTTCTTTTGATCTGATAATTAAAAATAGTTGGTTGAGGGATCATTTTTAAACAGCACTGATGTGTACAAAATATGAATTTTAGAGATTGTCAAAATGAAATAATGTAAGCAGTATTGATGCTTTAATTTTTGACAATACCAAAATGGCTCTCTTCTATTTTTTAAAAACAAAATATTCATTTTAATGAAAAAAATAATCACCCGTTTTCTTTTTGCTTTTATACTACTGAATTCTCTGTTTGCAAATGCGCATGCTCCAGAACAAGGTTTTATATTTCTTAGGATATATGAATCTGATGGTATAGAAGGTCGATTTGAAATACAAGCAGAAGACTTAAATAAAATTTTTAATTGGGGACTTCTTAAAGAAGGAAATAGTTTGGAGGCTATAGAGCCTCACTATCAAGAATTGAGAGCATATATACTGCAGCATTCAAGTTTTTCTTCATCTGCAGGAATCCATAATGTAACCTTTAAAGGTATTGATGTTTTGTCCACAGGACTGGGAGATTACATACAGGTGTTTTTTGACCTTGATAATGTAGACCCTCTTCCAGATACTATGGATGTTAACTATGATATTGCATTTGAAGAATCTCCTACACATAGAGGCTTTCTAACAATGGAATATAATTGGAAAGCTGGTGTTATTAATAATGAGTCTAATATCTCTTTATACTTTACACCAAGTAGCACTACAGATACCTTAGACTTAACAAAGGTTTCTGTTTGGAAAGGGTTTGTTGCTATGATCAAACAAGGTGTTTGGCATATATGGATAGGAACAGATCATATTTTCTTTCTCATCGCTCTTATATTGCCAGCTGTTGTATGGCGTAGACGAGATAAGAAACTATCACCTCTTAAAAGTTGGAAACCTGTTACTCGTTTTAAACCAGCTTTTTCATATATCATAAAGATTGTAACATTCTTTACAATTGCACATACCATTACATTAAGTCTTGCCGCATTACAAATTATTAGTTTGCCAGGATGGATCGTAGAATCTATTATCGCCTTTTCCATTGGACTTGCAGCATTTCATAATATCAAGCCTATTTTTAAAGGAAGAGATTGGGTTATTGCTTTTGTTTTTGGCTTATTCCACGGTTTTGGATTTGCTAGTGTATTAGGAGATATAGGTCTTAAGGATGAGTTTTTAGTGTATTCTTTACTAGGATTTAACATTGGTGTAGAAATAGGACAACTCGTTATTATCGCTCTGATCTTCCCTATACTTTTTCTTATTAGAAATAGAAAATCATACCCAAAAATACTTATTGGAGGATCTATCTTTTTGATTCTTGCCTCTATCTATTGGATTATAGAAAGAGTGTTTGATGTAAACCTTGGAGTAGAAGATACTATTACCTATTGGTTATATGAAATTGCTGTCAAATTAGGGTTGAAATAAAAACATAAATGAATACAACTATTGTGAAAAAAGAAAGTGCACTCTCTTCCAAAGCGTCTTTGTTATCTAGATGGAAAAATCGTGATAAGAAGTCTACAGATACTACTGAGATTACAAAAATACCAGAAGCAGTAACTGTACCCTTATCTCGAGAACAAAAACGACTATGGTTTTTACAGCAATTATTTCCAGACAATCCTTTTTATAATTATTCAGAACTCTATAAATTACAAGGAGATGTTCAGGTAGCATTATTTGAAAAGAGTATACGACTCATTGAAGATAAACATGATATCTTGCGATCCAACTTTCGGGTAGATGAGGGGATTCCTACGGTACATACAGCACCTACTTCTAATTCGGTATTTTCATACTATGATTTCAGTAATACAGCATATGAGATAGCTTCTCAAAAAGCAGATGCGCTCATACGTAAAAATGCGAGTCATACATTTTACCTTTCTGATGAAACCTTATTACAATCTACCCTTATAAAGGTAGCAGAGAACGACTTTTTATTTTTAATCGTCATGCACCATATCATTACGGATAAATGGTCTATGAAGGTTTTTAGAAAAGAACTCGCTTCAAATTATGCAAAACTTGTAAATGGGGTAACACCACAAATTGAAAAACCAGAAATACAATACGCAAGTTATGCACATTGGCAAGGGAATCAAGAAATTAATAACGAGCATCTAGATTACTGGAAACAAAAACTTTCTGGAGAATTATCCACATTAAATCTACCAACAGATTATCCCAAAAAAGCACAGCCTTCGTACAAAGGGACATTTCACAAGCAAGTATATAGTGATCAAATATCGAAAGACTTTTTTGATCTCTGTAAAAAGCTAGAAGCAACCCCGTATGTAACCATGCTTAGTATCTACTATGTATTGTTACAGAAATATGCAGGTCAAGAAGATATTATTGTTGGAACTCCTATTACTAAAAGGGATCAAACACGTTTAGAAAACCTTATTGGATTTTTTAATGATACGTTAGTCTTGCGAACACAGGTTGAAAAACAAGCTTCGTTTAGCGCATTGGTAAAAGAAGTAAAGAAAACCACCTTAGATGCATTTTCTAATAAAGATATTTCTTTTGACACCTTAGTAAATACATTAAAACCAACACGGTCTTTAAGTGTACATCCTTTCTTTCAAGTGATGTTTTTATATCATAAAGTTCCAGAAACCCCTACGTTAGGCGATGCTATAAAAATCACCTATGAACCTTATGATGCAGGTGTTGCAAAGTTTGATCTAACGCTATATATATCTGAAGACGAAGGTTCACTTATGTCATTAATGGAGTATGCAACAGATCTATTTGATGCAACAACTATTGAACGTATGCATGCGCATTTTGAAGGAATTCTTACGAAGGTGATTAAAAACCCAGATGTAATTCTTTCAGATATCGAATTACAAACAGCACAAGAAACACAGTTTTATACTGCTCTAGAAGCTCCTGTACAAGAATATCAGATTGCTGAGCAAGGCATTCACGAACTTATTACAGCACAAGCATTACAACATCCAGAAGCGATAGCCATTACTTTTAAAGATAAAAAAATCACCTACAAAGAGTTAAACACACGAGCAACTCGCATTGCGTATCAACTTTTAGAACGAGGCATCCAAAAGAATGATATAGTAGGACTATGTATCGATCGTTCAGAAGATATGATTATTGGATTATTAGGGATTCTTAAGGCAGGCGCTGCCTATCTTCCGCTCGATCCTGAATACCCGTCAGAACGTATTTCTTATATTCTTAATAACGCTTTCGCGAAAGCGGTTATCACCCAAAAACATATCGCATCAAGTTTTGAGAATGTACCCGTTCAAACGCTTACCATCGAAGCTATTTTTGAAACAGATGTTGCTGAGGTTACCTTACCACAAGTATCAAATAGTGACCTTGCCTATGTAATTTATACCTCTGGAAGTACAGGAAAACCTAAAGGAGTTCCTATCACACATAAGAATATCATCAATTCTACATTGTCTAGAACCGATTTTTATGGATATGATCCTACATCATTTTTAGTGATGTCTTCGGTTTCTTTTGACAGTTCAAAAACAGGAATATTCTGGAGTTTATGTACAGGAGGAACCTTAGTCATTTCAGAAAAACATCTAGAACAAGATATAGATCGTCTGGTACAAACCATAGAAGCAAATAAAGTAACACATACATTAATGCTTCCTTCATTGTATACGCATTTGATCAACTATGGAGATGTAAAAAAACTCGCATCATTAGATACGGTTATTGTAGCAGGAGAAGCCTGCACAACACAATTGGCAGCACAGCATTTTGATACGATACCACAAGTAAAACTGTATAATGAATATGGTCCTACAGAAAGTACCGTATGGTGTATTGCACATCAATTGCAACCTAGCGATAGTAATGCGAGTAGTATTCCTATTGGGAGCCCTATTAAAAATATACAAGTATACATTCTTAATGATGATGCAAAGCGAGTTCCTTATGGTACTCCTGGCGAATTATATATAGGTGGTTTAGGGCTTGCATCTGGATATTTAAATGATCCTGAGAAAACTGCACAAGCATTTATACAACATCCATTTGATACAGATGTTACAAAACGTCTTTATAAAACCGGTGATATTGCCAAATATAGAGCCGATGGTACCATTGAATTTTTAGGAAGAAAAGACCAACAAGTAAAAGTAAGAGGGTATAGAATAGAACTGGATGAGATTGCGCAACATATACATAGTGCGCCTCATGTAGAACAAGCGGTAGTGATGGTTCAGAATGAAACAGACACAATTGATTGGGAAAACCTAGCATTTTTAAATGCTACACAACTTACCAATACCCTTACGAAACACATTTCAAATAAAGAAGTACAACAAATACTCACTTCTATAGAGACGCTTCAAGAAGAAGCTGTAGAGGTAGTACTAGATACATTAGATTAAAAAGAGATCATGCGAAGAGTTAGAAGATCAGAAGGATACGAAGTACAACTTACGATAAAGGAGGAGAATTTTATTAATCCACCTAGAGCTATTCAGCGATCGGCAGTGATAAATAGAGCGCTCAAAGAGTTCTCGGCAGATATAGAAGCGATAGATGAGCAGGCAAAACACTTTGTGCCTGGAAATGTCGCTACGGAGATTAGAGAAATACATGATAGAACACATACAAAGCTTTCTGATCAGGAGATTATGGAAGATTGGCAAATACCACTCATGCAAGCGATGGCTGATGTGATTTGTGAAACTCAGGGTGATATTCTAGAAATTGGTTTTGGAAGAGGCATCTCTTCAGATATGATTCAGGCGTATGATGTAAAATCTCACACAATTATAGAGTGTAATGAAGCTGTCATCAATGATTATTTTCAAGAATGGAAAGAAAAATATCAAGGAAATGATATCCGAATGGTACAAGGATTATGGCAAGATAGAATAGATGATATTGGATTATTTGATGGAATATTTTTTCATACATATCCATTAAATGAAGAGGAGTATATGAAGTATGTTCAGGAGAGTATCACATTTGCAGAGCATTTCTTTCCGTATGCTTCTAGTCATCTTAATCCTGGCGGATCTTTCACCTATTTCTCTAATGAGATAGACTCTTTAAGTAGAGAGCACCAACGTTTATTATTGAAGCATTTTTCTTCATTTAGTATTCAGACAGTTGCTTTGACAATGCCAGAAGATGTAAAAGATATCTGGTGGGCAAATTCAATTGTAGTTGTAAAAGCAATAAAATAATGGGAGGAAATATAGAAGATAGAATAGAAGCATTAAGTCCTAAAAGGAAACAATTACTATTGCTTAAAGTAAAGGAAGCCATTGCGATACAAGCAAAAAACACAACTACTTCTGGTCGTAAGCGTATTGTTGCTTATGTACAAGGTAGTGCGCAGTTTTCGGTAGATCAATTAAGACAAGAACTTCATGGTAAATTACCAGATTATATGGTACCATCACAATTTGTGCCTGTGGCTCAAATGCCCGTATTACCCAATGGAAAAATTGATAGAAAACAGTTACTTACAACAACAACAACAACAACCAAAGAATCTACATCTCATACTTCCCAAAGTACTTCTCATACACTAGAACAACAGTTAGTGACCATTTGGGAAGAGACCCTTGGTTTTTCCCCTATACATACAAATGATAACTTTTTTGAAATAGGAGGGGATTCTATTTTAAGTATTCAAATTATAGCAAAAGCAAGAAAAGAGGGAATTGTTTTAGCATCCAATGCACTGTTTGAACATCAAACCATTGCTGAATTAAGTCTTTTTGCAGCGACTACTCAAACTCATGACATCTCTGTGGAAGAAAAACTTGTAGGTATCTGGGAAGAGACTCTTGGTTTTTCTCCTATACATACAAATGATAACTTTTTTGAAATAGGAGGAGATTCTATCTTAAGTATCCAGATCATTGCAAAGGCTAGAAAAGAAGGGATTATTCTTGAATCTAATCACATCTTTGAACATCAGACAATTGCTGAGTTATCGCTTTTCGCGAAAGCGGAAACAAAAGAATTTAAAAGGGAACTATTACAAGGTATTGTACCCTTATCTCCAATACAACAGTGGTTTTTTGAGGATCATAAAAATGCGCCCCAGTATTGGAATCAAGGCGTTTGGTTAGACAGACTAGCTACTTTTTCTGAAAAACAATTGCAAGCAGTTTGCGATTATATGATTATCCAACATGATGCATTACGATCACGATTTAGATTTGAAGAAGATAGATGGATACAAGATATAGGGAAACCAGAACAAATTTTTGCATTAGAGTATGTAGATTGTACAGGGATTGCCCCAGAAGAGTATGAGCAAGTAGCATCCCAACATATACAAGGTGTTCAAGATGCATTTATCTTATCTGAAGGATCTTTATTTAAGTGTATCTACTTTAATACAGGAGTATCAACTACTAATTTCTGTATACTTATTGCACATCACTTGGTAGTAGACGCCGTGTCTTGGCAGATTATTACAGACGATTTTATAAATGCATTACAACAAGTAGGAACTATAACATCTGAACCTAAAACGAGCTCTATTAAATCATGGAGTGAATATCTTCATAGGTATGCAGACACGATAGCAAATGATGAGTTTGATTTTTGGGCCTCTCAGATAATCCCAGTGGGTGCTTTACCCTATGATAAAGAAGCTATCGAAGTCATTGAAGAAAAAGATATCACACAACTGCATTTTACACTTGATAAAGAACTTACCAAAGAGCTACAGGAAGCAAATCAAGCGTATAATACAAAGATAGAAGAACTTCTTATTACAGCTTTCATAGCTACAATTAGTACTTGGAGTAATCAAGATGAAGTGGCTATTGGTTTTGAGAGACATGGAAGAGAAACTTCAAATTCGGCGCTAGATGTATCTAAGACCGTAGGATGGTTTACCTCTTATTTCCCTATGAAGTTTGTGCATACATCCTACCATGACTTAGAGAGTCAAATCGTTTCTGTAAAAGAAAAAATGAGAAGCATTCCCAACGGAGGGATAGGATATGGCGCATTACGCTATATCAAAAATGCCTTTGGAGCTATTGGAAACCCTGAAATCGTATTTAACTTCTTAGGAACGAAAACCACTTCTGTTGCAGATCATGGAATTACCGTCAGTACGCTTTCAGAAAATCTTAGAGACTTACGAAGTGAGCGCCATTACAAATTAGAAATTAATGTACAGATAATAGATGAGCAATTACACGGCACCTTTAGTTATGGAAGCAATGTACATGCAGATGAAACAATCACACAATTAGTAAACGACTTTAAAGAACGTATTCAAGAGATTGGGGCGTACTGCAATCAAATAGAGAATGGAGGATATACGCCTTCTGATTTTTCTGATGCAGAAATAAGTCAAGATGATTTAGATAGTTTACTCGGTTTTTTAGAATAAACCTGAAAACACAGAGTCATCATATAAAAGTAAAGAGACATGGAAACAACGATCAAAAAACCTAAAATAGATGCGATCTATCCGCTTAATGCAATGCAACAGGGGTTACTTTTCCATCACTTAACAGAAGGCGAAGATCAAGGCTTTTTGACTGTTCAGTGTGTGATAGATGGACCGTTAGATATTGCATTATTTAAGCAAGCTTGGAAAGCAGTTTCAAAACGTCATGAGGTAATGCGTACTTCTGTACACTGGAAAAATGTAGAGCGTCCTGTACTTTTAGTACGACCTGAAAAGGAAATTCAATGGTCTTTTTTAGATTGGAGAGATCAACCTGCTACAGAACAAAATAGATCACTAGAAGCTTATAAAAAAGAACGAAAAGATCTAGGAGTTGCCTTTGAAGAAAACCCTCTTTCCAGAATAAGTGTTATTCAAAAAGAATCAGATAGTTATTACTTTGTGTGGGAATGTCATCATTTACTTTTAGATGGATGGTCATCTACTATTATTTTAAAAGATGCATTTGCATATTATGCAAGTTTATCTTCAGGAGTATCACCACAATTACCTACAATTCCAAACTATACATCGTATAGAAATTGGTTAAAGACCAATACATTAAATGGCGCTGCAGATTTCTGGAAAACTACTTTTGAAGACTTTACAAAAGCATCTTTATTTCAACAAAATACAGCACAGTCGCTAGGTAAAACACCTACGTCCTATACAAATAAGTTTACGGTACAGACATCTGAAGATTTAAAAAGTCTAGCCAAACATTATAAAGTTACTCTTAATACGTTGTTTCAAGGTATTTGGTCATTGGCACTTGCAAAATGTTTCAATACGAAAGATGTAACTTTTGGAACCACTGTTTCTGGCCGTTCTATTCCTTTTCCGAATATAGAACGTATGGCAGGAATGTTTGCCAATGTACTTCCCGTACGAACACTATTTGATATCTCTCACTCATTTCAGTTTTGTTTACAGCAGTTACAATCTCAGCAACAAGGAGCGCGTAACTATGAATATTGTAAGATAGATGAGATTGTTTCTTGGGCTAATGTACCTGAAGATCAACCATTATTTGATAATTTATTTGTTTTTGAAAACTTCCCATGGGAAAATATTTCTAGTGGAGATCTTACAGTGAGTAGTTTTGAAAGCGGTATTACAACTACCTATCCTTTGACGGTAATTTTCAAAATAGAAGATTGTATTCAGTATGATTTATTAGTGAATACAACTGTGATTCCCACAGCTATTATAGAATGGTTTCTTAATGTGATTCCTACAATAGCGGTCACGCTACTTTTAAATAAAGACACTTCTGTAAATGACGCCTTACAACAAATTCCAATCATTCCTAGTGCGCTTTCGCGAAAGCGTATACTAGATGATTTACAAGTTCAAGAGGATTTTGAAAAGAAAGAAACTACCTATATCGCTCCTCGAAATAAAGTAGAATTAACATTGGTTGAAATCTGGGAACAACTCTTTGGAATAAATTATATAAGTATCACCGATAGCTTTTTCCATTTAGGTGGAAAATCATTGTTATCTGTCAAAATGTTTGCACTTATAGAAGAGAAATTAGGTGTAAAACTACCTCCCACAACATTATTAGAATCACCTACCATCCAGGCATTAGCCGAAGTGATTACTACCAAAGGAAATACAGATACTGTTGCATGGAAATACTTAGTGCCTATCAAAACAAAAGGAGATAAGACACCTTTATTTTGTATTCATGCGGGGGGAGGTCATGTATTTTTTTATAAGAGTTTAGCAGATGCAATAGATATTCAAAGACCTGTATATGCATTACAGCCTGTTGGGATTTTTGGAGAAGATAATATGCATCAAAGTATTGAAGACATGGCAAGAGATTATGCCGATGAGATAAGTCTAGTACAACCCGAAGGGACGCTTAATATTGTTGTTTATTGTTTTAGTACAGCAGTAGGATTAGAAATGGTAAGCTACTTAAAATCTAAAGGAAGAGAAACACATCTTATTGTTGCAGATACCATTGCAGAACATAGATTATTATTTGATAAAGAACGATTACTTATTAGAGTAACTGCCTTTTTAAAGCGATTTTTCTCAAACCCTTTCAAAGCTTTATATGCTATGATTGGATTTCGTGTAATGTTTTATTTAAAACCTATACGCGTAAGGCTTTTTGGAAATGAAGCCGAAAAGAATACAGAAAAGATGCGATTACATCTGGTGGATTTGTTTAATGCATATACATGGGATTCCAAAATTGATAATGTATCGCTAATTCTTACAGAAAAAGGAGACGATCATTACAATCATGAGATTGTACGCTCATGGAAACCTCTGGTACTTGGAGAAATTATTGTGAAGACTACAAAAGGACAGCATGCTACATTTTTTGAAGATCCAGATGTATTACATACAGCGCAAGCGATGGATCAAGTAATTATAGAAAGCTAAATCGTATGTGGACTAATTTTTCAAATCAACACCTCTCATTATCATCAGATCAATTACATATTTGGTCTGTGTGTAAAAATGCGCATGAAGATAGGTTAGCTACCTATTGGAATCTTCTTGATGCATCTGAGAGAGCGCGTGCTTTGAAATACAGGTTCCAAAAAGATCGCTCTTGTTTTATTATAGCAAGAGGGGTTTTGAGATTATTATTAGGAAATTATTTAAAGAGTGCTCCAGATCAAATTGAGTTTCAGTTTGGTTACAACGGGAAACCCTTTGTGCAAAATTATGGAGCGCTTCAATTTAATATTTCGCATTCTGGAGATACCATACTCTTAGGATTTATTCAAGAACATACCATAGGAATAGATGTAGAGTATACCAAGAGAAAAGTAGATGTTAAAAAGATTGCAAAGCTCTTTTTCTCTGAAGAAGAGGTGACTTCTCTGTTTGCTTTAGATCATACCTATCATACTCAAGCTTTTTACAATTGCTGGACTCGAAAGGAAGCATTTATAAAAGCAATGGGTAGCGGACTCGCATTTCCGCTAGATCAATTTGTAGTGAGTTTAGATTCTACTAAAGAAGCAACACTTATCGATACAAAATGGGATAAAAAAGAAAAAGAAAAATGGATGTTACATGCTATTGAACCTAGAAAAGATTACATCGGTGCTGTTTCTGTAAAAGGAAATGTGTCTGGTATAACCTCATGGAGGTATCAATAGCAGAAAATCCACTTTAAAAAATATAAGAATGAAATTAACAACAGCACAAATAGATCATTATCACGAAAATGGATTCCTCATCGTTGATGGTTTATTTACAGAAGATGAGGTACAAGGCATACGAGATGGGGTTCATCAGATAGATGATAAACCCATGCCCAATATTATAAGAGAAGAAAATGGAGCTATACGCTCTGTATTTGCACCACAAACTATTAGAGAAGAGTTTGATTGGTTATATAAACAAGAACGTTTAGTTGTACCAACACAACAATTATTAAATGATCCTTCAATTTATCTCTATCAGTATAAGCTTAATAACAAAAAGGCCTTTGGAGGTGGTATATGGGAGTGGCATCAAGATTATCCATTTTGGCATATAGATGATGGTGTAAAGGAATCAAATATGCTTTCTGTTATGGTATTACTACAAGATACAGATCATGCACAGGGACCTTTGATGTTTATTCCTAGATCGCATACTACTGGTATTGCAGATTTTCAACACAAAGAACACTTAACTGAAGGGACGATAGCACTAGAAAATTCTTTAAATGGTGATTTAAAATTTACCATTAAAAATGAATTGATTAAAAAAATGGTAGATCAAGATGGCATTGAACCTGGTATTGGAAAAATAGGCACCGCTATCTTTTTTCATCCAAATGTATATCATGGTTCTAATGCAAATATTTCTCCATACGATAGAAATACAGCGATCATGACTTACAATGTAACGTCCAATTTACCAGAAGATAGAAAAGAAAAAAATAGACCCGATTATATCTGTCTACGGGATTTTAATCCTATACAAATAGATAATCGATCGATACGAGAAGTTACACAGAGTATATCTGTAAGTATATAATAATCAATTAACCAACAACCAATCATTTTGAGTCAGATAAAAAAAGCAGCATTACTTTCCTATATCAATCTTGGTATTTCCAATATTGTAGGGATTGTTTTGACCCCTTTTATCGTAAAGATGTTAGGTGACTCAGAATACGGACTGTTTGCACTTATCGGAGCATTTGTAGGGTACTTATCCATATTAGATTTAGGATTGACAAATGCTATTGTACGATTTGTTGCGCAATACAGAGCGCAACAAGATGAAAAAGGGCAGGAAAACTTCTTAGCAGTTAGTCTTATTTTGTATTCGATCATCAGTTTAGTCGTGGTCGTTTTTGGAATGATCATGTACCTAAATGTAGAAACTTTATTTGGTGATACCTTGACATTAGACCAAATGAGCAAAGCAAAGATGATGCTTTTACTCTTTATCTTCAACATTGCGATTACATTACCAGGAGGCGCTTTTACAGGGATCTGTAATGGTTATGAGCACTTTGTTTTTCCAAGGGTGCTAACTATCTGTAAGTATGTAATCAGAGCATTGCTTGTGATTGCAATACTATATAAAGGCGCAGATGCATTGGGCTTAGTCATCTTAGATAGTGCATTAAATGTATTGTTTATTGTAACTACCATCTATTATGTGTTTACAAAACTTAAAGTACGTATCAAATTACACCGTTTTGATCATCGCTTTTTAAAAGAAATTTTTAGTTACTCTATCTGGATTTTTGTATTCGGAATGGTCTATCAGTTTCAATGGCGTACAGGTCAAGTTATTCTTGGAGCTACAACAAATACAGTTGTCGTTGCTATTTATGCAGTAGGCGTTACACTAGGGTTATATTTTCTAACATTTGGTAATGTCATTAACGGGCTTGTATTACCTAAAGCGGTAAAATCTATTTATAAAAATGATACTACTGCATTGCTTACAGCTGAGATGATACGTATTTCAAGAATCACGATGATCGTACTTTTTTATATACTTGGCGGTTTCTTGATTTTAGGGCAAGAGTTTATTGTTTTATGGGTAGGAGAGACCTATAAAGATGCGTGGCTTGTGGCTTTGCTTATTATGATAGCTTATGTGATGCCTATATCACAAGGGTATGCCCATGCTATTTTAGAAGCTAAAAAACTGATGCGATTTAAATCGTTATCGTCTTTAATCCTCACCATTATTGGTATTGGTATAGGAGGTTATCTATCTACAATATACGGACTTAAAGGAATTATTTACGGCATTTTTGGAGCACTCATGATACTTCAAATTATGGTGGTGTTTTACTATCAAATTAAATTAGGTCTTGATATGAAACAATATTTTACAAAAGCATTATTCCCATACCTGTTACTATTTATTCCGGTGTGTGTGATCACATATTATGCTGTTCATTTTATTGGAAACGGATGGGGATTCTTTATTCTAAAAGGTATTGTATTTACCCTATTATTTGTAATAGGAATGTATGTGCTCCTAAGTAAAACTGAGCGTACATCTCTAATGGGAATTTTTCTGGGTATGCTTTCGCGAAAGCGTACAAAATCTATTCATCCCTTAAAAAAAATGTCTAGTCATGAGAATTAAAGAGTTAGATGCTTTTAGAGGGCTTGCGGCCTTAGGTGTGGTTTTATATCATTATACTACTATTTATAGTAAAGATTTTGGTGTCGAATCATCTCTGTATTTTCCTCATGGATGGTTAGGGGTTCCTTTCTTCTTTATCCTAAGCGGTTTTGTAATTACACTTACTATAGAACGGTGTACGAGTGGGTGGCAATTTTTAAAGAAACGTTTTATACGGCTATATCCTACGTTTTGGATCTGTATTCTAATTACTTTAGGAGTCATTTGGATTACAAAGTCTCAGTCTATTGACCCTATGTTTGATAGACCTGTAATTGATATTCTATTCAATTTTACCATGTTTCATGAGTTGTTGAAATTTCACCATGTAGATGGAGCCTATTGGTCTTTATTACCAGAATTACTTTTTTATTTACTGATGGCATTTCTCTTTATGATCAAGAAAGTAGATAAAATACTTTTGTACAATGGCGCTTTGCTAGTGATTTGCTTGATTCACTATTTTTTCCCAATTCCGATTATAAGTAGGTTACTAGATCTTAATTATGTGTTATTGTTTATGATAGGGATTTGCTTTTATAGAATATACATGTCTAAGGGTAAACCAGCGCTATACTTACATGCGCTTATCATCGCAAACCTTTCGCTAGCAATAGCTTTATATAGTGTGGTAAGACCTCATTTAGAACTTACCATTTTACTGATATCGTTTCCTATTATCGTCTTGTTTTTTTACGTTTTTGTGTATTTGAAATTTGAAATCTTAGGAAGAAGTAAGTTCTTATTATTCCTTGGCTTTGTTTCATATCCATTGTACTTAGTACATCAACTTGTAGGATATATTTTCATGTTATTTTTTGATAAGCATATGGATCGGTCTATTAGTATTTTATTGACCACATCTATTGCGGTTTTAATAGCGACAGTCATCACTTATTATATAGAACCACCTTTAAAAAGAATTATTAAAAAAATCATTTTTAAGTAAAACTATGCTAAAACCACTCACATCCCTTCGTTTTGTATTTGCTTACATGGTTTTTTCAGGCCATTTAGGAGGGTTGTTTCTATCTTACAATGAAGATTTTCTAACAGATACATATGCTAGTTATTTATCCATGAGTGAAGGATATTTAGGTGTAAGCTTTTTCTTTATCCTAAGCGGATTTATTTTGTCATTCAAATACAAAGATGCATTTCTACAAAAAAAGATACCATTTAAGAAATTTATACTTGCTCGAATTTTTAGAATTTATCCCTTACATATTCTCACATTTGGGGTTGCATTTTTGCTATCTTATTATGGAAGATTAGGAGACATAACCTTCTGGCTAAAATCGGTAGCTAATACATTATTGGTACAAAGTTTTATTCCAGCAAAAGAGTATTTCTTTTCTTTTAATGGAGTTTCTTGGAGCATTTCAAATGAAATGTTTTTCTATACACTTTTTCCTCTATTGCTTCTTGCTGTTGCCTTATTACGAAAGTATATCCTTTTGGTGTTGCTAATTCCTATACTCATTATCGCTTTTGTACCTAGTACAGATGCCAATCATTGGGTATATTATATTAATCCGCTTTTTAGAGTCTTTGATTTTATATTGGGAATATTACTTTTTGATATGTATACCCGCTATAAAGAGCATGCATGGATACAAAAGAATGCAACATTACTCGAAGTTATTTCGATTGCATTTTTTAGTATGTGTTATATTTTTCGCTCTGGAGTTTCACAAGATTTTAGGTGGTCTATTTACTACTGGCTTCCTATGGCTTTCTTGATTTTTATATTCTCATTTCAACGTGGGATTATCTCTCATATTTTATCAAAGAAAACACTGATATGGTTAGGCGAAATAAGCTTTGCTTTTTATATGATTCACCAATTAGTGATCCAAGTGTTATGGATTGTGAATTATAAGTTTCGTCTTTTTGAAAATGGCTACCTGCTTATTGCTGTAGCATTTATAATTTCTGTGCTTGGGAGCGGCATTTTATATCGTTATTTTGAAAAACCTCTCAATATCTATTTACGTAAAAAATACATTCGCAAGTGAAACATATAGCCTACATAACCTCAGAATATCCACATCCTAGTACACCACCAGCAGGGGGAATAGGGTCTTTTATCAAGATGATGGCTACCTCATTAGTAAAGAATGGGTATCAGGTGACTATATTTTTATGTTTATCATCCAGTGATCGTATATGGTATGATGAAGATATACGTATTGTTGCGATTAAAGGAGTATCTCGTTCTAGGTTTTCTCCTATCAAAGATCGTTTCAAAATACGTACTAGAGTTAAAAAACACATTGCAACAGATCACATAGACCTTATTGAAGCACCAGATTGGGAAGGATTACATGCCTTTTTTAATTTCAAGATTCCAGTGGTGACAAGAATACATGGATCTGTAACTTATTTTAATCATCTTCAAGGAATGTCAAAACCTAGATTATTGTATTATCTAGAAAAAATGGCGATTAACAGATCTAAAAAAGTAATAGCTGTAAGCGAATTTTCAGGAAAACTTACCGAAAGTGTCTTTGAGTTTCCGTGTCTTAATTTTGAGGTGGTGTATAATGGAATAGATATAGAAGCATTCAATACCTTATTTCAAAATGCTACCGAAAGTCAAAACATCCTTTATTTCGGAACCTTGGTACGTAAAAAAGGAATGATGGCCTTAGCTCATATTTTTAATATTCTTCATACCATAAATCCCAATGCAACTTTAACGCTAGTAGGGAAAGATGCAGTAGACTTCATAGAAAAGAAATCTACTTGGGAAGTGATGAAATCTATTTTAACACCATCTGCATTACAGAATGTTCATTATAAAGGTGTTGTTCCTTATGAAGAGATGTCTCAAATGATTTCCCAATCGGCTATTTGTGTTTTCCCAAGTTTTGCAGAAGCATTTCCTATCTCTTGGTTAGAAGCTATGGCTATGGAAAAACCCATTGTTGCATCATCTATAGGATGGGCAAATGAATCTATAGAAGATACAAAATCAGGTTTGTTAGAGTATCCAGATAAATATCAAGCTTTTGCACAGAAAATAAATAGATTACTCACAGATACTTCCTATGCTTTGCGATTAGGAAGAAATGCAAAACAACGTGTGATCGACTTCTTTGATCAGAAAAAATTGGTTGTACAGAATATCAATGTTTACAAAAATGTAATAGGACATGAATAAGAAAGTACTTGTCATCACACCCTTTTTTGCTCCTGAAACGCATGCTGCTGTTTTTAGGGCACATAAGCTTGTAAAGTATTTAAAACGGATGGGATGGCAACCCTATGTCATTACAGTGTCGATTAATTATGAATATAATGAAGACCCTTTATTATTAGAGGAGTTAGAAGATATCCCTATCTACAGAACAAGCTACATAGAACCAAGTATACGAGGTGTTAAAATGGCACTTGGGGGTCCAGATAGAACTTATAAAACATTAAAAAAACAAGGTGTTTTTGACCAAGCAGCTACTATTGCTACTACCCATACTAAGAAAGAATCCAAACCAACACTTGCAGCTAAATGCTATCATTATATCCTTAATAGACATTTAAAAAACCCAGATAGATTTTGGACATGGAAGAGAGGTGCTATAAAGCTTGCTAAAAAACTAATAAAAGAAGAAAATATAGCAACCGTATTTACAACGACACTCCCGTTTACAGCAAATGAGATAGGGATTGAATTAAAAAAAACAATGCCTATTCAGTGGGTAGCAGATTTTAGAGATCCTATTACATATGGCAAAAGGTTTCATTCTTCTATAGCTAAGGTGTATGCAAAACAAAAACGTATTCAGGATCTTACATTTCAATATGCCGATAAGATTGTAGGTACATCCTCATCTTATGGGATGATATTTCACGATCAATATGCAGGCGAATATGATGCAAAATTTGAGTTCATTCCTACAGGAATTGATGATGATTATATCCCTACACCACAAGTAGAAAAGGAGAATACTTTAGTATTGGTAGGAGAGTATTTAAAAGAGTATAAAGATGCCTTCTTTACGATTTATAAAAAAGCAATAGAAGGACTTCCTATTGGGCAAATTCCTCAAATACAAATTATAGGGAATAAAGAAATTAATGAACGTGTCGCATTACCTTATGTAAAAGAGTTAGAACTTACCAATCATGTCACATTCTATGACCATATGCCGCAATCACAGCTCTATGACATGATAGAGAAAGCTGCTTATGTTTTATTGATCAATGGAGATAAAGCTTATTGGTGGTGCGTATTTGCAAAACTAATAGACTATATAGCGCTCCAAAAACAAGTACTAGCATTTGTACCAGAAATAAGTGAAGCTAAAAAAGAACTTATAAAAGCAAATACAGCCACATTCTTACAATTTAATGAAGAAGATAGTGTAGAGAAACTAAAAACTATTTTTCAAAATCAACAAACAATCCATAACCCAAATACAACCTATTGCAAGCGCTATTTAGCTTCTTCTCAAGTACAAGCATTTATCAACCTATTTGAAGCGTTACAATCATGAAAGGATTTTCTATCATCATACCAACCCTTCATAGAACAGCTTTTCTGTTAAATACATTAAAGGATTTAGTGCTACAGCAGTATGAACATCCTTTTGAGGTGATAATTGTAGATCAATCACAAGAAAAAGATGTAGAGGTTCTTAACTATATCAAAGGTTTTGATTTTATTACATACCATCATATTACGAGTTTTAAAGGCCTACCAGAAGCTAGAAATTATGGCGCTACAAATGCAATCTATGAGTATCTCTTGTATCTTGATGATGATATACGGTGTGAGCCTGATTTATTAGCACAACACGCTATCTTTTTAGATGCTAATGATATTAGTATGGTTGCGGGCGGTATCACAGAAAAGTTTAAAACAAATTCAGATTGTGAGATCGGAAAATTTGTGTCTCGGACAGCAACCCCTCTTAGAGGGTTTCATTTAGAAGGGCAAAGAGAAGTAGATCATGCGGGCGGAGGAAATTTCTCTGTAAAGAAAAGTGTCTACACAGAAGTAGGTGGTATAGATGAGCAACTTACCAAAGGCGCAGCTCTTTATGAAGAGACAGATTTTTGCTTGCGTTTCAAAAAAACAGGACATACCATTTTTTATAATCATAAAGCGCATATGACACATTTAGCAGCAGAAACAGGGGGATGTAGGGTGTCAGATATTCGTGCATATATATATTCGCTTTCGCGAAATCGTACCATTGTTATCTACAGACATTTACCGTGGCATCATAACATAACAGCAAATCTCTATCTCATAAAACTTATTGTTTCATATACAATTGCGTATAAAGATATTGGCATTTTCAAGAGTTATTACAACGGATTAAAAGACGGAAAACGAGTAGCAAAACAACCTTCATTAAGAACACAGTAAACCATTATGAAAAATAGAAACCTATTAATCTTATCATACGATTATCCTCCATCCACTGGAGGTATTGCTCGTTTATGTCATGAGATTACAGGTGGGTTATCTTCTTTTTATAATACAATCACCATACTAACCGTAGATATACCTACTGTTTCAATACCATATCAAACAAGCTCTACTGTAGAAGTTATCCGATTGCCAGCAAAGCGTATACAATGTGAATTAGCTACCATACGTACGATTAGTAAGATAAAGGATAAGCAATCTTATGATGTTATTTGTGGCATTTGGCATCCTGAAGCATTATTAGCCTTTCTAGGAGGAATGAAGAATATATACATATTAGGCCATGGCGCTGAGTTTTTAGCTGGAAATGCTATGATGAGAAAACACTTTTGGTTACCTATCTATGCAAAATGGATGTTAGGGAAAGCAAAAAAGGTAATCACCAATAGTCATTATACAAAAGGCTTAGTAGCACATATTCAACCGAAAGCTATGGTCGAAGCATTACCATTAGCAGTAAATCATGAATTTTTCACACCTAACACATCCATACAAAGCACTACAGATGAAGTAATACGCTTTGTAACCGTATCTCGTATTTTAAAATTTAAAGGCCATGATTTTATTTTAAAAACATTAGAGAGTCTTCCCCAGAAACTACAATCTAAAATAGAATGGCATATAGCAGGCACGGGACCTTATTTAGAAGAACTAAAAAAGTTAATAATGGTTTCTTCTATAAAATCTCAAATCCATCTTCATGGGTTTATACCAGATCAAGAACTTCCTGATTTTTACAATACCAAAGACGTATTTATTCTTGCTACAAGAGAAGAAAAAACATCCAATCAAGTCGAAGGATTTGGATTAGTTTTTTTAGAAGCACAATCTTGTGGAATCCCAGCAATAGGGACAAAAACAGGCGGAATTTCTGATGCCATAGAAGTAGGAAATGGCGGATGGTTATTTGAACAAGATAATGTTGAAGCATTAACACACATACTCACTAACATTATAGAAACCCCTGAACTTATTGCTAAACAAGCTACAAAAGCAAGAGAACGTGTGTTACAAAGAAGTACATGGGAATTCTATTGTAAACAATTATATAAAATTATTTCAACGTGATAGCAGATCAATATTATATGACCACTTTCTTTACGGTAATTACCATTCTATCTATGATTGGTATCTTACCGTTGTTGCGCTATCGAACACTTGAAAAATTTCCAGAAGCAAATTTGCTTGTAGGGACTATATTGCTACTCGTTATTGTTACCCTGTTTATAGGTTTGCGAAATCCCTTTGGAAGTTGGCGTTATTATGGAGATACCTATAAGTACACTACCATCTACTTAAATATTCAAAGAGATCCTTTATGGGAATCAGGCAAAGATTTTGGTTTCTATTACTACATGAAGTTCTTAGCAAAGTTTTTTAATATTCAAACCTTCTATCTAATTACTGCCATATTGTATGTATTCCCTGTGTATTTTTCATTTCAAAAATGGTTTAAAAAGTATGCTTTTTTCGCAGTGGTGATGTATGTTACCTCTATGTCTTTTTGGCCATTTGGAATTAACGGAATGCGTAATGGATTGGCCACTTCATTTTTCATATTTGCCTTAGCCTTTAATCAAAGAAAGTTGATAATGTATGCTTTAATCGCATTATCGATAAGTTTCCATACAAGTATGGCACTTCCTACACTGGCACTTATTATTGCACAGTTTTATAGGAATACAAAAGTATTATTAGGGCTTTGGCTAGTAAGTATTCCAATAAGTTTTTTGTTTGGAAAAAGATTACTTACGGTGATTAATTTCTTAGTCACATCTTCCATAGGATTGGTAGATGATAGAGGAGATTTTAGTGCCATTGATAATGGCGTATTTGCAAGATCATCTTTTAGGATTGATTTTATCATCTACAGCGGTATTGTTATTTACTTAGGGTATTATTTTATCTATAAATATCACTTCAAAAATGTTTTTTTCTCCAAGATTTTTAACCTCTACATTATTTCAAATACCATATGGCTGTATTTTATATACTTCCCATATACAAATAGAATAGCCTATTTATCCTGGTTTTTAATACCAGTACTTGTAGTATACCCAATTATTTACGCAACGAATTTAAAAAACCAATCTTATTTTATGGCAGGCGCGATTTCTGTAAGTCTGTTTTTCGTTTGGTTACTCACATATTTATAAAAGATGGATAGCAATATACTCATATCAATATGTACTGCCACTTATAATAGAAGTGAGTTACTTCCTATACTTTATAGAAGTCTTGAAGCGCAAACAAATACTCATTTTGAATGGATAGTGATAGATGATGGAAGTACAGATACTACAGCTCAGGTACTAAAAGGATTTGAGCAAAATGCTTCTTTTCCGATACGTTATTATAAACAAAAAAATCAAGGAAAACATATTGCTATTAATACAGGAGTTTCTAAAGCAAAAGGAACCTTTTTCTTTATCGTAGATAGTGATGATAGATTGCCCTCTGATGCTATAGCGATTCTTCATAAGAAAATAGCATCTATAAAAGACAACCCTGATATAGCAGGTGTTGTAGGGCTAAAATGTTATTTTAATAAACAAGTGGTAGGTTCTGATTCTCTTCACAGAGATGCGATTTGTGATATATTTGACTATCGATATATTCATAAAATTCAAGGAGATAGAGCTGAGGTATTTAAAACGACTATTTTAAAACAATACCCGTTTCCTAAGTTTGAAGAAGAAAAATTCCTCCCAGAAAGTATAGTTTGGAATCGGATAGGACAACAGTATCAAATGTTGTTTTTTAATGAAAATGTATATGAAT
Organism: Dokdonia pacifica; assembly: GCF_900188275.1. Taxonomy (GTDB): domain Bacteria; phylum Bacteroidota; class Bacteroidia; order Flavobacteriales; family Flavobacteriaceae; genus Dokdonia; species Dokdonia pacifica. Next base: position 581,795 of record NZ_FZNY01000002.1, on the reverse strand, counting down.
GTGAATACTTAGAAGATGGACTATCGGCACAATCTATAACACTCAGAAGAAAATACCCAAAAGGGGTGATGCATTTATATGCAGAATTAGGTGCTGTTACTAAAATAGGTCTTGTCAATAGATGTAAAGCCCATATCAATTTTTGGAGATTCTTTTTTTGTAATAGATCCCATATGCTCCAGCATATACAACTACTTAAAAAGCAATACCTCGCTTTTGTATGGATTCCATTAGGAATGTTTTTTTATCTAAAAGATAGTCTCACTCAAAAGAAGGAATTATGAAGATAATACATGTCATTAATTCACTTCATTTTGGAGGCGCAGAAAAACTGCTAGTAGACACAATTCCTAAATTTATAGAAAGAGGAATCACCACTGATGTTCTAGTATTACATCCCGAAAAGACATTTTTCTACAATGAGTTAGCGCAAAAACATCAAGTAAAGATAGTTACTACAAAGAAGAAGAGCTTATATAATCCATTATATAGTATTGCACTTAGAAAGTATTTAAAGGAATATGACATTGTACATGTACATCTATTTCCAAGTTTATATTGGGTGTCATTAGCAACATTGTTTTTAAAAAATCGAGCAAAACTTATTGTAACAGAACATAATACTGATAATAGACGAAGAGCTTCCGTTGTCTTTAAATATATAGATAGATGGATCTATAAAAAATATGATAAAGTAATCGCCATTTCTAAAGGTGTAAAAGAAAATTTGCAAAGTCATCTTAAGAAAAGCAATGATACCATTGTAACGATTCCCAATGGGATTCCTATAGAAGTATTTAAAAACGCTACAGGACTATCTAAGTATCATATTGGTATTCCTGAAAATGCAAAAGTGATTATTCAAGTAGCCAGTTTTACGCCTCAGAAAGATCAAGACACTTTGCTTAAAGCCATATCCCTATTACCAGATGAAGTACATCTATTACTGATAGGAGATGGTGTGCTAAAAGAAGAAAAAATAGGACTTGCTACGACATTAAATATTAAACATAGAGTTCATTTTTTAGGTTATAGAACAGATATCCCTCAGCTCTTGAAACTATCAGATGTGAGTGTGCTTTCTTCCCATTATGAAGGATTTGGACTTGCTATTGTAGAAGGTATGGCTGCTGGAAATCCATGTATAGGATCTAATGTTCCTGGTTTATCTGAAGTAATTGGAGAAGAAGGAATTTTATTTGAACCCGGTAATCATGTGCAATTAAAAAACAGTATAGAACAATTATTATATGATAAAGAATACTATTTAAAAATTCAGAAACAGTGTCTTGATAGGGCACAAGAGTACGATCTATCATTCATGATAGATGCTTATATAAATGTATATAAAGCGCTGTAAAGTAATGATCAATTATTCCTTTTCAAACCTGTTTTTTCCGCTTTACATTCTTTTATAATGTATTGTGCAGGAACTGAGGTTTATTTGTATCATAAATTAGAGTGTATACCATCCAGTGATGAAAAAAATAATTAGAGTAGCGACACATTCAGGTTCCTTAGGAACTTTGTTACAAGGGCAACTTCATTTTATGTCTGCCTACTACGAAATGATAGGCATAGGTAGTAGGGGAGATGTAACCAATGGAGAAGCCGTGATTGATACGCTAGCTAAAAAAGAAAATGTACGAGTAATTCCTGTAGAAATGACTCGTGAAATCACACCACTTAAAGATTTAAAAGCATTATATCAACTCTATAAAATTTTCAAAAAAGAAAAACCGGCCATTGTTCATAGTCATACCCCAAAAGCAGGAACACTTGCAATGCTCGCAGCAAAAATTGCCAGAGTCCCTAATAGATTACACACCGTAGCAGGTTTACCTCTGGTAGAAGCCACAGGGTCGAGAAGGCGTTTACTAAATTTTGTCGAAAAAATCACCTATGCATGTGCTACAAAAGTATATCCCAATTCTTTCGGTCTTAAAGAGATTATCTTAGATCATAAGTTTACAGATTCTAAAAAAATAAAAGTTATAGGAACTGGAAGTTCAAATGGTATTGATACCTCTCATTTTACACCATCGCTTTATACAGAGACTGAAAAGCAAAAGCTCTACAAACAATTATCAATAAACCCATCAGATTTTGTATACACTTTTCTAGGAAGAATTGTAAAAGATAAAGGAATTAATGAGCTCGTAAAAGCTTTTAAAAATATTCAAAAAGAGCATGCACATACAAAGCTGCTTTTAGTAGGATATTATGATCAAGAAACAGCGCAACTATTTCTAGAAACAGAAAATGAAATAGAAACAAATAAGAATATCATTCTCATAGGATGGCAAGAAGATGTTCGTCCATTTTTAGCCATCTCTAATGTGCTCACTTTTCCTAGTTATCGAGAAGGTTTCCCAAACACAGTATTGCAAGCTAGTGCTATGCAAATACCAAGTATAGTTTCTGATATTAATGGATGTAATGAGATTGTAGAAGAAGGCATCAATGGAACAATTATTCCCGTAAAAAATGTAGAAGCACTTCAAAATAGCATGGAAGAGCTCCTAATAAATAAAAAATATTACAACTACCTAACCCAAAACGCAAGAGCGCCTATATGTAAAAAGTATGAACGAAAACGTATCTGGAAGTCTCTTTTAGAAGAATATGAATCATTATAAATAAATAGCCTGAGTACGCTTTCGCGAAAGCGTATAAAGAAACATATACAAAGCAATCATAAAAATCATATCAACCCACCCAGTCATGAAAATAAATAACAAAATACTCAAAAAACATCCTAACGAGATGTCTGTATACCACCGATGGTTACTGAAAATAATATACTGTATTGTATTAGTTCTCTTTATTGTGTCTTGTAAAGCACCTAAAGACATTGTGTACTTTCAAGAGTCAGAAAACTTAGAACAAATCACTTCTGGGAATCGTTTTATAGCGACCTATAAACCTCATGATATTATTAGTATTAAGGTTTCTGCTCCTGATGCAGCTATTGCAATCCCATTTAACGCAGGAACGACCTCATTAAATTCAGAAAGTGGTGCCTTAACTACAAGTACAACAGCACCGAGACCATCCTATTTAATAGATGATAATGGGATGATAGAGTTTCCTGTATTAGGAGAACTTAAAATAGGGGGACTTTCTAGTGCTGAGGTTAAGGATATGATTAAAGAAAAATTAACCGAATATATTAATGATCCCATTGTGTCTGTACGACTTGAAAATTTTAAAATTACGATTCTAGGAGAAGTGCAAAATCCAGGACCTTTTACTGTCAACAACGAACGGATTACACTTATAGAAGCATTAGGGCTTGCAGGCGATTTAGGTATTCAAGGGAAACGTACCAATATAACCGTAATACGAGAAGAAAATAACACGCAAGTAATACATAAAGTGGATCTTACTTCTAAAGATGTTTTTAGCTCTCCTGTATACTATCTGTCACAAAATGATGTCGTGTATGTAGAGCCTAATGCGTCTAAAGCAAAATCATCTAAAAATAGCAATTGGCCACGCGTATTAACATCGGTTACATCTGTTTTAGGGATTATCATTTCTGTTATTGCAATCACCCAATAAACCATTTAGATTAGAAATTTATGAAATCAAATCCCACTTCTGATGAGACTCTTAATCCCCCTTCTATACCGGGGTTTAAAGATTTTAATCTAAAAGATTTACTTCTTAAATACCTACGGTATTGGTATTGGTTTGTGTTGTGTTTTATTGTATTTACAGTATGTGCATACGTGTCATTGCGATATTCGGTACCTCAGTATGAGGTGTCTTCTACGATTGTAATTTCCCAAGAAGATAATTTGAGCGATGCTGGACTTTCTGTATTTAAAGATTTAGGATTAGAACAATCTAATGATCAAATAGAAAACGAAATCCAGATATTAAAATCTAAAACATTAATCAAGAATGTAATCACAAAGCTCAAGCTCCATGTACAATACTTCTATGAAGGTAGGGTTCTAGATATAGAAGAGTATGAAAAACCTATTGTAACCATCGATTTTTTAGTTCCTGATTCTTTGCTTTACAGAAGAAGTGGGATATTTAATGTGCGTATCAATTCGGGGACTTCTTTTTCTTTTATTGATACTGATGGTAATGAATTAAGTGCTCATGATTTTGGAACTCCAGTAGCGACAAGTGTGGGAGAAGCTGTTTTAATTCCTAATCAAACAAATATCAATAGTGCTGTAGGAAAAGTAATTAAAATAAAATTACTACCTGTACGAAGTTTAGTTGCGAGTTATAGAGCACGTCTTATGATAACTAGAGTAGGACAGAACTCATCGGTATTACAAGTTTCATTAAGAGATGCTGTTATTCCAAAAGCAGAAGATTTTATAAATAACCTTGTAGATGCTTATGGTACAAGAACTATTAATAACAAAAAAGAAACATCCAATAAAACGGCTCAATTTATAAATGACCGTCTTACAGATATATCTGAAGATTTATCCAGTGTAGATAATCAAGCTGCAAAGTATATGTCACAATATGGCATTACTGAAGATGTAGCTGGATCTTCAGGAAGACTTGCAGATATCTCTACAGAAAACAAACGACAGATTGCTATTTACGAGACACAAAACCTCTTGATACAATCTACCATTGATTTCTTAAAAAATAAAGAAGCAAAAAATGAAGTTATTCCAAGTAATTTAGGAATAGATGATTCTTCTATTTCTACAGATATAGGAAAGTATAATACCTTAGTCTTACAACGAAAAAAACTACTAAAAACATCTACGATTAAGAACCCAGTAGTAGTTAAAATAGACGACCAGTTAGCTGGATTACGTGAAGTACTATTCCAAAGTCTAGTGAGTTTACAAGATAAAGTAGCTATTAAGTTAAATAGTGTGCAACGTCGAGAAAACGGATTTCAAAGTAAGCTATATCAAGCTCCTGAAAGACAAAAAGACTTGAGGGAGATTGCCAGAGAACAAGGCGTAACAGAACAGTTGTATTTATACTTACTCCAGAAAAAAGAAGAAGCAGATATTACAAGTCATATTACAGTGCCTAACTCTCGAATTATAGATAGAGCTTCACCCACAAGCTTTTTACCTGTATCACCTAATAAAAGCAGTACCTACTTTTTATCTACAGTATTAAGCCTCTTTTTACCATTTGTAGTATTGTATATAAGAGAATTACTCAATACCAATGTAAAGTCTAAAAGAGACTTAGAAGAACTCGTATCTGCTCCTATTATTGGGACCATACCTAAAGGCAAATATAAAAATCAATTTGCTATAGATAAGACGAGTAGAAGTCCAGTCTCAGAGGCTTTTAGAATATTGAGAACCAATATCAACTTTCTATTAGCTGGTGTTGAGAAACCAACAGGAAAAATTATTTTCACAACCTCCAGTGTTTCCGGAGAAGGAAAAACATTTATCTCCTCTAATATTGCAAAGACACTTGCTATATCTGGTCACAAAGTAGCTTTTATTGGAACAGATTTTAGATTTCCAAAATTTCATGAAGTCATAGACCTACCTAATGGAAAAGCGACCACAGGATTTACAAATTATATCATGAGTACAGACATAAGTATTGAAGATATTATTTATACCGAAAAAGGAGAAGATCCTTTACGTGTAATTCCTCCAGGTGTAATCCCTCCTAATCCATCAGGATTATTAATGAATGAACGGGTACAAACCATGTTTGAGTATTTGGAAAAAAACTACGATTACATTGTGGTAGATACAGCCCCAGTGAGTCTAGTAACCGATACGTTATTAATAAGCAAATTTGCAGACTTAACAGTATATGTTGTAAAAGAAAACTTTTCTGACAAACGATTATTGAGTATCCCTGAGAAGTATTACCAAGAAGGAAGATTAGTAAATATGGCTGTTTTATTAAATTATGCCTCTACCAATATGGGTGGCGCATATGGCTATGGTTATGGATATAATGTAAAAAATAAGTGATCCTTATCAAAAAAGTTTAGGATACACAATTTTGATAGAAATTTATAAAAACAAACGGTAGTTATGCTTTTTAATTCATTAGATTTTGCCATATTTCTGCCTATTGTTTTTGCCCTCTATTGGTGCATTCCTCAAAAAAATAATAAAGCTCAGAATGTACTTATTGTTATTGCTAGTTATCTTTTTTACGGATGGTGGGATTGGCGTTTTTTATCTTTAATACTACTCAGTACACTCGTAGATTATTATGTGGGATATACGCTTTCGCGAAAGCAAAAAAAGTCACACAAGAAGCTCTTATTATGGTTGAGTATAAGTATCAACTTAGGGATTTTGGGATTCTTTAAGTACTATAATTTCTTTCTAGATAATTTTATTTCGGCATTTTCTTTAGTTGGACAAGAGTTTACGGCAAGCTCTCTTAAGGTTATCCTACCCGTAGGAATTAGTTTTTACACTTTTCAAACCTTAAGTTATACGATAGATATATATCGCGGGAAGTTACAACCTGCAAAAGATATGATTGGTTTTGCTGCTTTTGTATGTTTTTTTCCGCAATTAGTAGCAGGACCTATAGAAAGAGCTACCCATTTATTACCTCAATTTTATAGAAAACGAACCTTTGTTTATACAAAAGCAGTAGATGGGGTAAAGCAAATCTTATGGGGACTTTTTAAAAAAGTAGTGATTGCCGATAATTGCGCAGAATATGCAAACTATATTTTTACGAATTCAGAGGAGCTTTCTGGTAGTACATTAGTGATAGGAGCAGTACTTTTTACCTTTCAGATTTATGGAGATTTTTCAGGTTATTCAGATATCGCTATAGGTACTGCTAGGTTTTTTGGATTTGATTTAAAACAGAATTTTTCATTTCCGTATTTTTCCAGATGTATTGCAGAATTCTGGAGACGTTGGCATATATCACTGTCCACTTGGTTTAGAGATTATGTATATATCCCTTTAGGAGGCAGTAGAGGAAATGTCTGGCAACAAGTAAGGAATACCTTTATTATTTTTATTATAAGCGGTTTCTGGCATGGTGCTAATTGGACATTTATTGTATGGGGTATGTTAAATGCTTTATACTTCTTACCGTTACTATTGGCTAAAAAAAATAGAAATCATATAGAGATTGTCGCCAAAGGAAAATTAGTACCTAGTGTAAATGATATCTTTAAAATGATAAGTACATTTTCATTGACAATGTTAGCATGGATTTTTTTTAGAGCTGAAAATATAGCCCATGCATGGCAATATCTTACCACTATTTTCTCTTCTTCATTATTTCAATACCCAGAGGTAATTCCAAAACAAGAGTTGTTACTTATTATATGTTTTTTAATCATAGAATGGGTAGGGAGAGAAGGAACCTATGCAATTCAGATAATAGGAACAAAACATAAAAAAGGACTACGTTATACCTTATACTATGGGATAGCTCTTGCAATACTATGGTTTAGAGGAAGTGAGCAACAATTTATTTATTTTCAATTTTAAGTGATGAGGAGATTTTTACTGAAATTATTGTATCTCATCTTGCCTTTAGTAGCTCTGAGTTATCCATTGGACTATTTGATTTCTAATGCCCTAAAAGAAGATCATGGCATGCATGGTGAATATGAAGTTTGGAATGCGATTTATGAAAATAAAATCGATGGAGATATTGCGATCTATGGTTCATCTAGAGCTTGGGTACAAATCAATCCTGAGATTTTAGAAACCTATCTTGGAAAAAAGACATATAATTTTGGTGTCGATGGTCATAATTTTAGAATACAATATTTACGACATTTAGAATACATAAAACATAATAAGAAACCCCGTCATATTATAGTAAGTGTAGATGCATTTACGCTACAAAAAAGAGAAGACTTATATAATCAAGAGCAATTCTTGCCCTATATGTTATGGAATAAAAACATGGCAGTGTATACATCGGGTTATAAAGGGTTTAGTAAAGCCGATTATTATATACCTTTTATACGTTATGCAGGAAGAACAGCGACTATTAAAAAAGCAAATACGTATCTATTACATCCAGAAGATACTAGCGAAAACTTTAGACAAAAGGGATTTAGAAGTTTTGACCTACAGTGGGATGCTAGTGTAGACAGTTTATTAGCCAGTGAAAAAAAATATAGAATTAAATTTCATCCAGACACTAGAACATTATTAGAGCGTTTTATACAAGAATGTCAAAACGATGGTATCACAGTAACCTTTGTATATGCTCCAGAGTATATTGCTGGTCAGCAGTATGTAGAAAATAGGGAGGAAGCCATGGAAATTTACAGAGAAATAGCTCAAAAATATAGTTTAGTATTTCTAGATTATTCTCAAAACGAACTCTCATTTAAAAAAGAATTTTTCTATAATGCCAGTCATTTAAATAAGGAAGGCGCCCATTTATTTACACAACAACTAGCTCAGGACCTTAAGAAGGTAACTTTTTAAAAGAAGGAAGAAATATTTAATAGATCTAATTATTTTTTCTAGATTTTTTAAGAATTAACTCAAATTTGATACCTTCATTATATGATACCAGAACATATTGTAAACAGAAAAGGCCCAAGGAGTCTTAAAGATCTAAACCCTGAAGTACTAGCATACTTAAATGCTGGAAAAGTGGAAACCAAAAACCTTATGGAATGGTTGGCTGTAGATCAATTGGCATTGTTAAAAACGGTATTAGAACCTTTGGATAAGATGGCGTGGTATTCTTCGTTTGAAGTTGCCGTGCATGCCCAAAAGAAGCCTACGGCAAATAGTAATACCAAAGTAATAGGAGAGACCTTTGCGCAGCTTTCTGATACCGCTTTCGCGAAAGCGCACTTAGCCACACACTCTAGTGATATTGTGAGATGTTGGGCTTGTTGGACAGAAAGTCTTTTTTATGATACTACAGCAACCTTACTCACTGCCATGCAACCCTATGCTGCCGATGCTCATTTTGGATTGCGTGAAGTAGTTATTTTTGCCACTAAAGAACGCTTAATAGATGATCTAGAGACTGCTATTACGATATTAACTAAATGGGCAAAGAGTACCGATGAGAACGTACGTAGGTATGCTGCTGAGGTCCTAAGACCCGTAGGCGTGTGGACCAAGAAAATACCACAATTACAAGAACATCCAGAAAGAGGACTTCCTATTTTAGAGCTATTAAAATCAGATACTTCTAAGTATGTACGAGATTCTGTAGGAAACTGGTTAAATGATGCAAGTAAGTCACAACCTGATTGGGTACAATCTATACATACAAAATGGCAAAAAGGCACCCCTTCTAAAGAGACCCTTTATATTCTTAAAAAAGGGATGCGAACTATAGAAAAAAACAGGTAAAAACACCCTTTTATTTTTTTTTATAATACGTTAGTTTTTCCTCGTGTTCTTGATAAGTGAATGTTTAAATACTTTATTAAAAGCATTTTATACAACTAACCAATTCATATATTATGAAAAAAATACGAACTGTCTCATTTAAAAAAAATGTATTCCCCCAGTTTAGAAACCTGGCTCTTTTATTTGCTACGTTACTATTTAGTATAAGTTGTGATGAGCTTACTTCTGATGTAAAATCTAAAAAGAATCCTGAACAGATAATTGAAGTAGAAACATCTCCACCAGACAATATTCATGTGGCATTTGCAGGTGGTGGATGGCGTGCGCATACGGCACATACGGCATGGACCCAATCTTTACTGGAAAATAATGGGAACAAATTAGAAAATGTATTTCAGCATGTACAGAGTATTGGATCTAATTCAGGCGGGAGTTGGTTTAGTACCATGTTAGTGTACTCTCCAAAATTTGTAACAAATATTGAAACGATACCGCTCAATAATTGGGGAAATACAATGCATGGAGGTTGGCTAGGAGGTCAACAAAACCTTTTTAATAAAGCGTCTTTTTTAGATTTTGGTCCATATTGTAGTACAGTAAGTGGAGAAGCTTATACAGGTTGTGTCTTGACATATTATGCTGGAAAACATATAAAATGGGAAGAAGCTATTAAAAGCTTAGTTTTTAAAGACTATCCTCTAGGTAGTTTAACACTTAATGGAACGCGTCAGAAATGGGCGACTGATAAATCATTGCTTATAGCTTCTACGATGCTAACCAATAATGTAGTTTTAAATGCTGCAGGAGGCCTTTCAGGAATAGGTTATAATCAATATTATCAAGCGTGTCTTCATGGTGCTGCAAGCACTAATGGAAAACATGGAGGTTCCTGTAGTAATGGCGTTGTACCAGATGTAACACCAGTAACCTTTTCTAGTATTAATAGTCCTAATTTAAATTTGAAAAGCCCTCCATTTTTTCCAGAATTAGGAACAGGTAAATCCATTAGTCTATCATACTCACAAGTTGCAGATCATCCAAATACAGTACCAGCTACCATAAAAACTGATATTCGTAGTGATCAAGTTCAAGTGCTGCATGCTGCTGCAGCTTCAAGTGCTGCTTTAGGTTTTGCTGCTAGTAAGAACATATCTGGTGGTTGGGATAGATCCTATGCCGCAGATAACTTAGCATTAAATTTTAGTTTGCAAAATGGAATTGCACAATACAATGTTGCAGATGATGGTACTTCTGTTAGTAATTTAGCTACTACACAAAGGGTAAGCCTTGCAGATGGTGGACCTACCGATAATTCTGGGGTGGCACAACTAATGAGCTTTTTACAATTAAACAATAAAGACACTAATTTTAATATCGTAGCTTTTGATAATGTACAAGGACCTCCTTTTGTTCCGGGTGAGAATGGAGCAGCAGTAGGAAGTGATATTGCTTCCTTATTAGGAATGGACTTATGTTTAGATGGGAAATTCTGTACTGGATTTAATTGTGATGGGGTTTGTGTGGGAGTTCCAGAGCTCCAAATTTTTGAAAGTGCTCCTATAGAAAATGCATTGACCTGGAGCTATCCAAAACAACCAAGCAAGTATAAAAATACTCCTAGATTATTGTATACTAAATATAAAGTAACAACAACAGCCAATTCGGCATTAGGGATTAAAGCAGGATCCACAGGGTATTTACATGCATTTACATGCTATTATCCAGATGCAGATACATCACCTACAAATAATAAAGAGAGTTTTGAAGCCTATCAAGAAATGATGAAATTTATAAATACAGGATTAAAAGTAAATAATAACGAAGGATTGCTATTCCTTGAAAAGGCTTTAGGAATTAAGTAATTGCGAAAAGCTATATATTATAAAAGTCCATTTCTACTACAGAAATGGACTTTTATATAATGAGTTAATCTTGCTTTACAATAGATTCCATATCTGTATCCAGAACAGTTACAGTGCCGCTTCCACCTTGAATACTTATAGAAGATGTTTTTGGTAATTCGTAGTTGCTTAACGCGTTAAAATGAGTTAATTTCATAATTTTTATTTTAATGATTATTAAATTATTCTCCTTGAATCATTGCCATAATGCCTAATACTAAGCAAACTGCTAGACTCCCGAAAAAAATTGCTCCTACACCCATAATGTTTTGATTTAAATTCTCATCAATTTAATAAAAAAAATAGACTTACAATTAAGATACATTTTATGAGCCATTTAATGGAGCTTAAAAAAGCTTTGGGATACGTTAAAATTTATCATTTAGTCTGATTCTAAATGAAAAGATGTTAAACTTGCAGTACCAATATCTAATCTATAATGAAGTTAATCACTATAAGAAACGTTATTCTATTTGCTCTAATTATTTTTAATTTTCAATGGGTACAAGGCCAAAATTTGGAAAAAATAGCAGAGTTCTTCACTTTTTACCCTAATAAAAAGGCACATCAGAAAGATTCGACACTGTATTTACAAAAGTTTATTGCAGCGCCAGTGATGACGTATAGCCCAGAAACAAACCTAGCTATAGGAACTGGTGCTAAATACCTTTTTAAATTTAATGGTAGTGGTGAAGAGACAAGAGCTTCCAATATTCCTATGTCTATTCGATATACTCTTAATAATCAGTTTATATTTTATTCTGGTTTCGAAGTGTTTACAAATCAAGAAAAATGGGTCATAGAGGGTAATTTGTTATTTCAAAACTATCCACGTTTATTTTATGGGATAGGACGTGATAGCCCTAAAGAAAACGAACTGGAATATAATTACTATCAATTTTTATTTGAGCCTATTTTTTTAAAGCAGATGTTTGCGAAATACCTTTTTATAGGAGCTGGTATACGCTACAATACAATTTCAAATGTTGCATTTGAAGAAGAAGATGCCATCGCAGTTGGTCCAGATAATATCACAGGATTTAATGGAAGTACTTCTTCAGGGGTTGAAGCTGCTATCTTATATGATAGTAGGAATAACATATTGAATGCAGAAAATGGTTGGTATATAGAAGCCACCTATGGCGTATATGGGAAAGCGTTGGGAGGAACACATGCTTTTCAATTAACACGTTTTGATGTTCGTCATTTCCTAGGGTTATCAGAAAGTGGACAAGATATTTTAGGTTTTCAGTTACTTGGAAGTTTTTCAAGCGGTGATGTCCCTTTTAATGAATTGGCACTATTAGGAGGTAACGAAATCATGCGTGGGTATAGAGAAGGAAGATATGTAGACAGACATTTGATGGCTGGTCAAATGGAATATCGTAGATCTTTTGGAGACTCTCGATGGGGTGCCGTAGCCTTCGTAGGCGCTGGTGATGTAGCAAATACGGTAAGTAATTTTAAGCTTTCTAATTTTAGACCTAACTATGGGGCTGGGATACGTTTTAAACTAGATAAAACGGAGAATTTGAATCTGCGATTTGACTATGGATTCGGACAAAGCTCTAATTATTTCTACTTTACTATTGCTGAAGCGTTTTAATACACTTAGGGAGTCTAATTCTAAAATTGTCTATTTACTTACTTATATTTAGAACAATTTTAAAAATTACTTTATGTTTAAAAGACTACTGTTATTGATTGGTATTGCCTTACTTACTTCTTGCGGGAGCTATAATTCTATAGACGCTTTTTATAATGCCCATAAAAATGAAAATCAAGTAAAAGCGGTTCGTGTACCAAGATTTATGTTTACACTTTTAAGTAGTATCTCACCAGAAACCAATACACTTATAGGTAATACCAAGGATATACGTTATATGGAATTTCCAAGTAAGACTTCAGAACGTACCAGTTACTTAAACGAACAGATGACGAAAATAACTAGTAATTCTTTTATAGAGGTATACCGTAATAATGATAACGATAAACGTAATGTGATCTCCATAAGAGAGCGAGGTGATGTAGTAAAAGAAATTCTCGTGTATAAAAATGATGCAACAAAAGGCTCCTTTTTTTATTTTAATGGAAATTTTGACCCTGTGCAAATAAGGAAAATGGTAGCAAATAAAGATTTTGATAAACTAGGTGATGGATTGATAAATCAATTTACGAATACGAGCTCTAGTACTCCAGGGATTATACAAAATTGAATTGTTCCAATATACACCTTTAGAAATCATTCTAGATTTATCCATAGTCTTGGTAATGGGGGTGGTAAGGTGAGGAGGTGTTGTGACATCTTGTCTATATTAATTAGTTCTGGCTTGCCATTATTAGTAATCATTTTAATCAAAAATGATTGAAAATTCATATGTTTTCTTCACTTGGTTAAGAGGTAATCAATGATATTACCTTCCTTATCTAACATTATATATAAATACCGCTACTGCCTATTAATCTTAATATAAGTTTTATCCATTCTCCATTATTTATTTACAAATGTCTTTCACCTTCTGAACTCTCTCTAATAATTAAGTGAATTGAAAAACCATCATTGTATAATAACATGATTGACTTTTACATCTCTAAGGGACATAAGTTTTTCAATTTTTCGGTTGTTTAAGACAAATCTAAATTTGAAATATATTGCTTGAATGATAATCGTCTTTGAGAATATATAACCTATTAACAGTGTTTTTAAATCCAAAGATATAATTCTTAGAAATCAATTAATATAGATGTGATAGAACCAAAACTCTCTTCTATATGTTCTAGCTAATGTAATAAGTCCATAACGTTCTTGTGATTTTAAAAATTCATGAATGTAGGAAACCTCTATAAATATAGATCTGAATTTGATATTACATTAATTAGGAGAAGACACTTTTAAAAAAACTGGCACGCTTTTGAAATAACCCACTGCACTTATCTATTTGGTCTTGTGTCTTTCCTATACTAAGTCTTCTTTTAACTCATAATTATTGGAGATCTCGAGTCATGACAAAAAAAATCTATAAAAATATGACAGTATTATGTTAGAAATGAAACACCATATTTTCATTTGGTTTTCAAGTGTAGGTATTTGGTTTATTGTCCAATATTAAAATGTATGATAAGTATGGAGGATGCTGAAAATCCATGAAAAGAGTAGGCTCATTTAAATTTAAATTATGAAATCTATAAGCTTAGACAAAATGGAAGCTCTAGAAGGAGGTGAAACTTACTGCGAGATTTTCGACAGATTATCAACTTCACCTCTATGGATCTCAGGCTTAGGTTTGGGATACTTAACTTGGTTGAGTATAAACTGTGAACTGTGCCCAACGTGTGGTCCTAATGAGCAGTAATTGATTTTAATTGGTGAACCATGCAATATTAATATTGTGTGGTTCTTTAATTTTTTTAGAATGAAAAAACAGATTATTTTATTATTAATACTCTCTGTATTAATGCAGATTTTTTTTGATGTTTCCGTAGATAAATTTGAAATTGTTAAACAATTTATCGAAGATCAATTAGGAACCTACTACGTTCAAGATTTTATAGAGTATAATAAGAAATTATCATGGGTAAATTATGCTTTACTTCCAATTGCACTGTTTTTACGGGTATTGATAATTGCGCTTGTTTTAAATGTTGGGTTTTACCTGACAAAAATAGAATTGCCTTATAAGACTATACTTAAGATTGTAGTCAAGGCAGAATATGTTTTCCTGCTTGCGATTTTAATCAAAATGATTTGGTTTAATTACTTTATTGATAACTATGGGATTGAATATTTACAGAATTTCTACCCATTTTCAGGGTTAAATATAACAGGTTACCATATAAATCCTATTTATATATACCCATTAAAAAAAATTAATCTCTTTGAAGTTGCTTATTGCTTTCTTATAGGTTATTTCGTGAGTAAAGAATCCAATATCGGTTTTAGCAATGGATTAATAACCACAACTTTATCCTATGGTTCAGCTTTAGCTCTTTGGGTGCTATTTTTTATGTTTTCCTTCATTAATAACAACTAGTCTATGCGTCAGATTTCTTAAATGTTATTTATAGTAAAAATATAACAATGAACTACGTATCATATATAAATGAAAAATTATAATTAGATATTAAATAATTAATAATGAAATTTAAGAGTAATCATACTTTATCAAAAAGAATTAAAAAATCTTTTGTATTACAATTAGGTCAAAGCGATTGCGGAGTTGCTTGTTTATCATCAATTATTAGATTCTATTCCGAGGAGGAATCGCTACAAAATTTAAGAGATTTAAGTGGTACAACAATTACAGGTACAACGTTACTCGGATTACTACATGCATTAGAGTCTTTAGAATATAATGTGGAAGCAGGAACGGCAGATATAGAATTTTTAACAAAACTTAAAAATCCAATAATATTACACGTTGTAATGAATACTAATAGACAACATTATATAGTCAATTATGGATTTAATGGAGATCATTTTATAATTGGGGATCCGGCGTATGGAATAGTTAAATATTCTAAAGAAGAATTAGATAATATATGGGTCTCTAAAGCACTTCTTTTAATAGAACCAAAGAAAACTGAAACAATTAAAAAAAAATATCTGAAAAGAAAATGGTTTCTAAGTTTAATCAAAGATGATTCTAAACTTATAGTATTTAGTTTCTTTTTAGGTATAATTGTATCTCTTCTAGGATTGATAATGGCAGTGTTTTCTCAAAAACTCATAGACGAAATTTTGCCTTCTAGAAATATTAATAAACTTGTTATCGCAATTATTTTAGTTACCTTACTTTTGACTGCCAGAGCATTATTAATATTCATGAGAGATTATTTTATAATTTCTCAGTTCAAAAATTTCAATGTTAGAATTATAGATAGGTTTTATAAGGAGTTGCTTTATCTTCCCAAATCTTTTTTTGACAATCGAAAAGTTGGAGAATTAGTAGCGAGATTAAATGATACTCAAAGAATACAAAAAGTCATTTCTAAATTAATTGGATCTACCATCATTAATGTTTTAGTCACGATTACTTCTTTGTCAGTCGTTTACTATTATTCTTGGCAAACAGGGTTAATTATTACATTTAGCCTGCCTGTTTACTATCTAATAATAAATAGGTTTAATGACAAAATAATATTTGCACAAAAGGCAACCATGCAAGGATATGCTATGAGTGAAAGTAACTACATAAATTCAATTCATGGCATCGCGACTATTAAGAATAATAATAAAGAAGAATTTTTTCAAGCAATTAATAGAGATATATACAGTACATATCAAGATAAAGTTTTTGATTTAAGTAAAATTAATATCAAATTAAATCTACTTTCAGGACTTCTTGGAACATTATTTATGATTGTAGTTATTTCTTACTGCGCAAATCTAGTTCTTAGTTCAAGTATGGCAATTGGAGAACTTGTGGCTATTTTAGGTATTGCTGGATCACTTTTAACCACAGTTTCTGATCTAGCTTTAGTATTTATTCCAATCAATGAGGCACAAATTGCATTTAATAGAATGTTCGAATTAGCATCTTTAAATAATGAGAAAGATGGAAATGATAATTTTGATGGAAATCATATATCATTAAAAATTAAAGAACTAAGATTTAATTACCCAGGAAGAACACCTTTATTACAGAACATAAATTTTTCTATTGATAAAGGTGAGTGCCTTGCTATTATAGGAGAGAGCGGATGTGGCAAGAGTACTTTAAGTCAAATTTTTCAAAAACTTTATTATTATGATAATGGAATGATATCTGTCAATGGAAGTTTTGAACTTAGCAACATTTCTAATAGAAGTTGGAGAAAAAGAGTAGGTGTTATTTCACAGGACATCACTCTTTTTAATGGAAATGTTTTAGATAATATATTACTAGGAGAAACGGACAACAAAGAAAAAGTTGAATCCTTTTGTCAGGAATTTGGATTTAACACCTTTATTGAAGGACTACCAAATGGTTATTTAACTATAGTGGGAGAGGAAGGAATTAATTTATCTAGCGGTCAAAAGCAAATACTAGCATTAATAAGGGCAATCTATAAGAAACCTAAATTTTTGATACTTGATGAATTTACATCCGCAATGGATGTAAAAACAGAGTCTTTTGTTTTTAATATCCTTAGTATTTTGAAACCAAATATTACTATTTTATTTATTACACATAGATTGAACTCAATATGGACAATTGCAGATAAAGTTTGTGTTATTGAGAATAAAAAATCTGTTGTTTCGCACAGCCATCAAGAACTACTTAAATTATCTAGCTTTTATAAGGATTGTTGGATGGCTAGTTCCATATGAGAAAAACTAGAAATGACTATTCCTTATAACTATTAAATAAAAATTGAAAACCACATCTTGAAGGTCTGGTTTCTTGGGTTTTGTGACCTCGACAACGACCGAATGGCTATATAAGATCCTGAGGATCTTATATAATAAGGGGCGAGGAGGTGCGGTGGCATCCTGTCGAACAGGATTACCTACGGTGATCCTGACAAAGCTCCGCTTTGAAAATTAAAATCTATCTAAAATAAAAAAGCAAGCTATTCATTTTAGCTTGCTTTTAATTTATTCGTGACCTCGACAGGGTCACAAATGTATTTTTCTTAGTTTACTTCACTTAATCTCAGTTTATATGGATGCTTTACAAAAAACCTTATTAAATATAAGCTTTATCGAGATATTGTAGATTTTATCAGATTTTAAAATTTTTTTTGATAAACTAAAAAGTGACACAAATAATGACACAAGGTTATATATGTGTCACTTTTTCTATTATCTTTACAGTAAATTCATTGAGTATGTCAAAATTGTCATTTAAACTACGTCCAGCAACAGGAAAAAATGTGAGTATTCAGCTAGTATTTAATTATGGAGCTAACAAAAGGTTGAGGTATAGTACAGGTTTAAAGGTTTCTAATAGTAAAAACTGGGATACTACCAAGATGCGTATTAAGAATGTAGCAAGCGAGCTGGACAGACAGGACATCAATAACAAACTTAATGAAGTCCAGACTGTCCTAAATAGGTCTTATTCAGATTTGCGTACAAACCAGAATAGGGAAGTATCTAATGATATGCTAAAGGATATCTGCGATGAGGTACTTTTTCCTGAGCGAGTTTACAAAAGTGACATTGAGAATTTAGAGCTATTACCATTTTTTGAGTGGTTTCTTTCTAATTATGAAAAGAACCCACTGCCTACAACAGGAAAGCCACTAGGAGCTGGAACACTAAGAACCTACCGCAATACATTTTCAAAGCTTACAACATTTCACAAAGAGCAGTATAAATTGACCTTCAATAAAATCACATTAGACTTTTACGATGATTTTGTGACGTGGTTGTATGAACAAAATTACTCAGCAAATTATGTAGGCACTATTATCAAGATACTCAAAACGATAATGGGAGCAGCTTTTGAGCGTGACCTTCACAGTAATATGGATTACTCTAAACGCTACTTTAGTAAACCAGCAGAGCAAGTGCATAATGTGTTTTTATCTAATGATGAGCTGATAACGTTATACAATTACGATTTATCCAAAGAACGTACATACCTGAACAAACACGGTTTGCGTATGACTCCAGAGCTAATGGATAGAGCTAGGGATTTATTTTTAATTGGAGCAAATACAGGACTTCGTGTTTCTGACTTCAATAGACTTACAGCTAAGAATGTTATCACTCGTAACGGAACGAAATTTATTGAAGTAGTTACTAAGAAGAATCAAAAATCGATTGCAATTCCTGTAAACTGGATGGTGGAGGAAATTTTAGGTAAGTATGAAGGAAACCCACCTCAACATATGCCAGACCAACACATCAACTACTGTATTAAGAAAGTTGCAGAACTTGCTGAGATTGACCAGATAGAGACCAGAGAAATCACTAAAGGAGGTAAAAAGGTAATCCATAATAACAAGAAGTTTGAGCTAATAGCAAACCATACGGCAAGAAGGTCGTTTTGTACTAACGCATACCTCAGCGGTATGCCCACTATTGATATTATGGCTATTTCTGGTCACAGTAGCGAAAAAGTGTTCTACAACTACATAAAAGTGAGCCACCTTGAGAGAGCTGAAAAGATTGGAAAGCACAAATTCTTTTCTGAAGGGAATTTGAGAGTAGTAAATGAGTAAAACATTAAACTTTTTTAATTGGATTTACAAAATCTGACGTTTTGAGTGAAAATTAAGAGTAATTTTTAATTGATTTTAACCTCAAAAAGACAAAAAGTGATACTTCAAAATGTTAAAATTTGATTTTATTTTGGTTCAGAATCTCATCTTAATCTATCTAAAATAACTTTTCCTTGTTTTTCAGTACTTCACAGATGATGTCATTTTTAATTTAGATAAAACAATTAACATATTGTAATATAGCGTGTTAGCCCTTGATACCATTGATTTTTCTTACTATATTTGTAGTGTAAGTTTTTAATGCGCATTACTTCCTTACACAGCCAATTGAAGCTTCGGCTGGTATTTTATCAAAACAAACAAAGATTGAACTGTAATAATCTAGAAAATGGGACTTTCTGGAGGGTGGAAAGGTATGTCCCGTAATTAATTAATAATATTAAAAGTCTTTGTAATGAGAAATATAATGATAGAAAATGCGAGCCTAGACGAATTGGTAAGCGAA
The DNA here is from genome assembly GCF_900188275.1 of Dokdonia pacifica. Lineage (GTDB taxonomy): Bacteria > Bacteroidota > Bacteroidia > Flavobacteriales > Flavobacteriaceae > Dokdonia > Dokdonia pacifica. Next base: position 561,948 of record NZ_FZNY01000002.1, on the reverse strand, counting down.
TTAAAAACAATAATAAAAGAAGTAATAGAATCCTGCGATTTGAGCAGTCCAAATGAATCAGGAAGACTCTTAACTAGAACTGAAGCCAGTGAGCTGTTAAACGTGAGCTTTGTTACCCTAAACAAGTGGAACAAGCAAGGGGTCTTACCAGCTTTTTCGGTTGGGACTCGAGTTTACTACAAATGGGAGGACGTACAGGATTCTATGAAGCGAGTCGCTTAAACTCGCAATAATTAGGGGCAAACTTTTGAACCCTAAATACGGTCACGGCAAAATTATTTTCAACTGCTAGACCTAGTAAATAAAGGCAAACTAAAAAAAATACGTGCAAAGTATTTCCTTTTGCACCTAACTGGACTATTTATTAAATAGACAAGTCCTACGTATGCCTTGTTGTCAAATAATAGTAGAAATAATAAAATAGTATATGAATGTAAATAAAGAAATAGATAAAAAGAGATTTGATGAGATAATCAAAGCTAAGAATGATGAGAAATTAGATATATGGTATTCACTAAAAGATTTAGTTGAACTAAAAGGTATAAGCTATAGAAGTTTGAAAAATATGGTAAAAGGTGTTTATGAGAAGCACAGTGAACAAGGTAGCATATACAAGAAAGGTCGCAGATATTACATAAAGTATACTTTACTGGATGCTTTCGAATTGAAACAACCTAGAAAGTATACAGTGTATAGTTATCCTTGGAAAACAAAAATAGCCTACACAACTAAAGATAAATATGATTACCACTATCACCAGCAAATTGTAAGTGAGATAACTGGTGCTACACCAGAAGTGAAATATTGGTATGTTACAGAATTAGATAAGTCAGACCGTAATCACGTGCATTTGATGGCAGATTATGAGCCAAAATATATAGAACCAATCATAAACCGAATTTTAGAGAAATACCTAGATAGTACTCAGAATTACAGACTGTATTGCGAGCCAGTCCAGAATAAAGCTTGCTCAATAAATTATTTAATGAAAAACCCTATCGATAATGGAGAGATTTAATGATACCCAAAGAGAAGTGATTAAACGATATATAATTAGAAATGAAAAGCTTTTTGAGGATTTAAGCACCAGCCGACTCGTTGGTGAGTTTAATGATGCGTTAGGACTTGATTGTTCAATTGAAGCGCAATCAAGAAAAGAACTTTTTGAAGAATGGATAGTAAACAACGAAACGATAGTTAGAATCTACGTTTTAATGAATTATGAGAATCGTTTACACGAGCTTTTTGAATCACCAAATGCTCACGAGACTTTATACTTTTCAAGACTGGAGTTTCAATTAATTTATGACTACCAAAGACAGATGTATGAAGAGAATTTTGTTGAAAACCCTCAATACGCTATGGAAGAATATGGGTGGTTATATAACAGAGCTGAATTATATAAACTTTTTGAAAATGATGCCTACACTAACTTTTTAATGCCGAGAAAAAATGAAATATAATAGAGAACTAACTGAAGAAGTATTAAGAATAAAAAGCTTAATGGGAATAAAGAATATAAACAAGGCTAAAGTAGTACTTATGGCTAATTTACTATTAAACGCAATCCCACGTACACGTGATAACTGGAAAACTAAAACTAAAATTGTCCTGTACACAGAAATGATAATTACAGGAGTAGAACACCATAAACAAGTGGGAGTGGAAAAACTCAAAGAGATTTTAAGCGAGAATCCTGATTATTGCGATTACTACCTTGGAATATCAGAGAGGCTTATGACCGCTGCAAATCGTTAAGTTTTGAAAATGATAAATCTCAATTCTGACTTTCCTCAAAATCGATAAGCTCGCTAGGTGACATATCAAAAGCGAGTGAGATACGTTTTAGCATTGAGATTTTCATTTCCTGTTTTCCTAATTCGTACTTTCTAAGGTTTTGAGCATCGATACCAGCTTTATAGGCTATTTCTTCGATGCTTAGGTCTTTAGATTTCCTAAGTTTTCTTAGATGCTTTCCAAATTCGGTGCAGAAATCTATTGCATTTTGTTTCTCTTCAATTTTTGACATACACAAAAGTCTCCACAACTCATTGGAAATCACCAATTGTCCGTAACAGGTTGAGAACAACCTATTTTTGATATATTTGTGTTATCAAAATCAAATAAGCAATGACTAAAACAGAGAAAAACGCATTAAAATTTGGTATACCAATAATTCTATTTTTTGTTATCGGTATTCCACTAATAAGCTATATTACTGGAGACGAAAAAGATTTCGGGTTCAAGTTAAAGAAAGAAATCTCTATTGAAAATGCAGATGAGGTACTGCAAGGTATTCAAGGAAAATGGCAAGGTCGTAAATTTAATAGCGATGCCAATTTTACGCAGCATTACAGGTTTGAGATAGTTGGTAACCAGATGACAGTTTATACTAAACTTGGAGACAATACTGCGTGGGATATGTCAAAAGTTAGGTCTGTTCACAATATAAGAGTAGCACCAATTTCCACAACACAAGCAGGAAACAAGCGTAGATTCATTTATGTAGATGACCCCAGTTTAGCAGTAAATGTATTTGCGCCTTTAGAAGTGTTTGGTGGTGTTTTTACAGCTGGAGGACGTGGTTTACGTCATCGATGGGATTAAGCTTCAACACCTACCTCCCTACCTACCTCAGCAAATCGCTGAGGTTTTTTTGTTTGCGGTCACCGCTCTTACATATGGCTAAAAACAAAACCATATATCGCAGTTCAGAGTGCTCCGAAATTTTTTTTTCAAAAATATGAGGAAATTAAACATCCCTTATTGCACCTACACGCACGGGTATAACTGCTATCGTTTTTAGACTAAATCCTTGTTTTTAATACCATTAGCCAATATTCACTCAGAGTCATTCATCAGATTTTTGTTAATAACTCAAAATAACACAACTACTTGATAATCAAGTTAAAATATCATTTTTTATACATTTTATATCTCAAAATTCGATAGGTTATTAACAATTTAGTATTTTGCTGTTCAAATCTTGAACACAATGAACAGGATAAAAGAAGTACTCAACGAGAAGGGAATCAAGCAGATATGGCTAGCAGAGAAGCTAGGCAAAAGCTACAATATGGTGAATGGCTATGTCCAGAACAGACAACAGCCCAGACTAGAAGTATTGTTTGCTATTGCAGAAATCCTATCAGTTGAAGTAAAAGACCTAATTAAAGAAACTAACCAACCGAATGTCAGAAGAACAAAAACAACTCCTACAGCGTAAACTCTGGGAAATAGCAAACCTCCTGAGAGGTAAAATGAATCCAGATGATTACCGTGACTACATTTTGGGATTCATATTTTTTAAGTATCTATCTGAAAAACAGGAGCTTTATGCCAATCAACTACTTGAAGGTGAGGAAGTTACTGATTTCACGCAAGTGACTGACGCTGAAACACTTGAGGCAATTCGTGAAGAGTCACTCATTAAATTAGGGTACTACCTAAAACCAGAAGAATTATTTGCAGCTGTAGCCAGCAAAGGAAGCTCAAAAGTAGAAGGAGAAAGCACATACATACTTGACGACCTTCAAGAAATCCTAAGACACATCGAGCAAAGCACGATGGACAGCGAGTCTCAAGATGATTTTGAAGCACTTTTTGAAGATTTAGACCTAACCTCAACAAAGCTAGGACGTACAGTAGGCGCAAGGAACGAGATTATCGTAAAGATTATCAATGCACTAGATGAAATCGATTTTAGATTAGAAGATATCGAGAGTGACGTACTGGGAGATGCATATGAATTCCTAATCGGTAAATTTGCAGCTGGAGCTGGTAAAACCGCTGGAGAATTCTACACACCTCAACAGGTGTCTACCATATTAGCCAAAATTGTTACTATAGGAAAAACCAAAGTAAAATCAGTATATGACCCAACCTGTGGTTCGGGTTCATTGCTATTACGTGTAGCCAAAGAAGCAGATGTGAGTGAGTTCTACGGTCAGGAATTAAACCGTACCACCTACAACCTCGCACGTATGAATATGATACTGCACGATGTGCATTATCGTCAGTTCGATATACGTCAGGAAAACACATTAGAAGAACCTCAGCATTTAGTATATCGTTTTGAGGCGATTGTAGCAAATCCACCATTTTCAGCACATTGGAAAGGGAATAAAAATCCACTCAATAGTACAGACGAGCGTTTCAGTCAGTTTGGGAAGCTAGCACCTAACACAAAGGCAGATTATGCATTTGTAACCCATATGTATTACCAGCTAGCAGATAATGGTACAATGGCGTGTGTATTGCCTCACGGTGTCCTGTATCGTGGCGCAGCAGAACACGTAATACGTAAGTACCTCATCGAGGAGTTGAACGCACTAGATGCCGTTATAGGCTTACCAGCAAATATATTTTACGGTACATCCATTCCTACCTGTATTCTGGTACTCAAAAAATGCCGTGAGGCAAACGATACCATAATGTTTATTGATGCCAGTGGTGAAGACCATTATGAGAAGGTAAAGAACCAAAACGAACTGCGAGAGCAGGACGTTTTGGAAATTGTAGAAACCTACCGCAATAGAACCGAAAAGGACAAATACAGCAACGTAGTCACCATACAAGAAATACGTGATAACGATTACAACCTCAATATACCTCGTTATGTAGATACGTTTGAAGATGAGGTTATCATTGACCTCGATGCGGTGACCACAAGACTCAGAACTATAGAGGCACAATTAGCCGAAGTAGATGAAGAAATTGCAGGCTATTGTGAAGAATTAAACATCGCAACGCCTTTTTAGATGAAGTATAACAACTATTTGGGCGTGACCTTATCAGGTCGGGCTATCCACTATATCTTTTGTTCGCATACTCACAAAAGGATGCCGTTTCTATCCCTCACGCAAAAAACCAGCTCGCTATGTCAGAACAACTAAAGCCAGAGCTGCGTTTTCCTGAGTTTGATGGGGATTGGTTTGAAACCTCGTTAGAACAGTTGATGACATTTAAAAATGGAGTCAACGCTGGTAAAGAAAATTATGGATTCGGTTATAAGTTTATAAACGTCTTAGATATTATTGAAAATGATTTTATTGTACACGATTTGATAAATGATTCGGTAAATATTTCAAAAGATGAGTTTGAAAAGAATATTGTTGAATATGGAGATATTCTTTTTCAAAGAAGTAGTGAGACTAGAGCTGAGGTAGGACAAGCTAATGTCTACATAGACGAACAACGACCAGCAACTTTTGGTGGATTTGTTATTCGTGGAAAAAAGAAAAGTGATTACAACCCTTTCTTTATGAATTATCTATTAAAAACTAGACAGTCTAGGCTTGAGATAATGAAAAAGAGTGGTGGTAGCACAAGATATAATGTTGGTCAAAGTACACTGAGTGAAGTTGTCATAACAACAACCGCAATAGATGAACAACAAAAAATAGCCAATTTCCTAAAAGCTATTGATAAACGCATCAAACTACTCAAAGCCAAAAAAGATGCCTTAGAAGATTACAAAACCAGCATAATGCAAAAGCTATTTTCACAAGAAATACGCTTTAAGCAAGAAGATGGTAGTGATTTTCCTGAGTGGGAAGAGAAGGCTCTTTTTCAGATTTCAAATAAGACATCGTCAAATATCGCAGCTAATAGTTTAGATGAAGATGGTGGTGATTTTAAAATATATGGAGCAACTGGTTTCTTGCAAAAAGTAGATTTCTATACTGAAGAACAAGAGTATATTTCAATAGTTAAAGATGGAGCTGGAGTCGGTCGAGTGTTGCTTTGTGATGCTTACTCTTCAGTATTGGGTACGCTTGATATAATAAGGACTATTGAAGAAAATGATTTACGATTTCTATACGAATTGCTTCAAAATATGAGATTTGAGAGATATGTAAGTGGTAGCACAATTCCTCACATCTACTTCAAAGATTACTCAAAAGCAAAATTCTTAATTCCTCACCCTGATGAGCAAAAAAAAGTATCGTCTTTTGCTAAAAAACTAGATTTAAGAATAAATGTTCTAGATAGTCTTGTAAATGATTCTGCAAAACTTAAGGAGTCCTTACTTCAAAAAATGTTTTTGTAACTAAGCATTCGAAAAGTATAGACACTGAGTTAAGGTCTGTATTGCCATCCTCGTTCAGTTGCTTTTTTCTTGAGCAAAGTAGCTTTCTTCTTAATTTGACTGTTTGATTTGTCTCGGTAGTCTATAAAACTATGACCATCAAAAGGGATGTTATCTTCAACTACAGGTAATTCAATATCGTTACATTCTTGTAAAGAGACAGAAACCACACCAACAGATTCCATTTCAGTATCTACATAATGTTCATAGCTTTCGTCTGGTTGATATTTATCTCCATTATACACTGATAAACACTTTTCATCTTTAGGTGTAGGTTTAAATGTTTGCGAAGAGAAAACTAAGGATGAAAGTCTGTCACCTTGTATAAATGATGGATGTACCTGTCTATGTAAGAGCGTATTTTCCTCCATAAAATTTAGCTAAGATGCTCTTTTAAAAGAGTATTTAACTCAGACCAACTATCATCCTCAGACAGCTCCAATATTATGTTTGTTTCATTTGAAGGATTCGTATGATTTATAATTTGTAAATCAGAAGTTTTAGTTTCAAGATTCACAACCAGCTCAATATCTAAATCTTCATTAGACCATTCTAATTGTAAATTTCCATCAGGTGTAGGATACGCATATGTATTCACTTCTAATGCTTCAATAAAGGTCTCAAATTTCAATTCAAACCACTTTAGAGCTTCTTTACTAAGCTTTGTCCCTTCTCCATTGAGCCAACCATCTTTTAATTGAGATAGTTCGTCTAATCTGTAACCCAAATCATTTTCATCAAGCAATATCAACTCTTCCACACTTTTAATTTCTTTGAGTTTAGAAAAGGAGGAAAATTTTCCAAGACCATTGACTATTACCTTCTGGTTTCCCTGACTAGCTCCAAAAGCTTGTAGAAACTGAGAATATTGCAATTCATCGTAAAAACCAGTGATTTTTTTTCCACTCGGAGTTTCTATTTGAAAAGATAATTTGCTTTTATCCATTTCGCACAAAGTACCTCTCAGCATTGTGTCTTCAGTGTATTCTCCCGAGGTAGAAGATGCCGAAATTAATTTCCTCCGTGTATTTCTGGTAAAGCGAGCTTTTTTATCACTATGTTCAGGACGGAATTCTATATGCTCATCTTCACGAAGTTTTTTTCCAAACCTATTGAAATAGGCCAAAACAGATGATGGCGCATTTTCAGAAATATTCCCATCTTCAGATGCAATTTGTACTACTTCCTTAATGTGTTCGCTTGCCTGTTCAAAATAAGTAACATTAGCTTCTGGAAACATACCTGCAAGTGCAAATGTCATAATAATCTTAGGTATAGTACTACCTTCTTGAAGACCTTCTAACTCAAATGAAATTCCTTGCGTAAAGTTTTTAGGTACTCTCTGTCTGTCGGTATTTTGTTCTAAATAAAGAGCTTTTGCCATCTCCACAGTCATTTCCTGCAATACTTTTAAATCTTCTAAAAGCTCCAAAGGCATTGTATGATTCTCAAATCGAGAACCATCAAATCGTGGTGCAAATATTTCTTTTTTATTTTCCAATACTTGTTTAGAGAATTACAACTTACAAAATAACGAAATTACTAAGTAAGTTATTCTATAATTATGATTATTTTGCTATTTTAATTGTAAATGACAACACAACCAGAACAAATATTAGAGAATAACCTAGTTGCGCAGCTAGTAGCATTAGGTTATAAAAAGGTCGAGATAGTAGATGAGGTTTCGATGTTGTCCAATTTAAAAACACAGCTAGAAAATCATAACAAGGTCACCTTATCAGAGCAAGATTTTAAGCAAGTACTTAACTACATTAATAAAGGGTCAATTTTTGACCGTGCAAAAATATTACGTGACCGTGTACCTTATGTAAATGATAAAGGTGAAAATAAAACTATAGAACTCATCAACCAGATACACTGGTGTAGAAATCAGTATCAGGTAACACAGCAAGTCACTATAGAAGGTAAATATAAAAACCGTTACGATGTTACGATTCTCATAAACGGTTTACCATTGGTACAAATTGAGTTAAAACGTAGAGGTTTAGAACTCAAAGAAGCCTTTAATCAGATTAACAGATACGAGCGTCACAGTTTTGGAGCTGGAGCTGGTTTGTTTCAGTTTATACAGTTGTTTGTAATCAGCAACGGAGTCAATACCAAGTACTACGCAAACAGTCCTATAAAAGCTCGTTCGTTTAAACAAACGTTTTACTGGACAGATACAAAGAATAAGCTTATCACACAGCTCGCAGACTTTTCTGAGATATTCCTAGAGCCTTGTCACGTATCAAAAATGATATGCAAGTACGTTGTGATGAATGAGTCGGGACGTTACTTAATGGTATTACGTCCGTATCAGTTTTACGCAGTAGAAGCCATTATTGATACTGTTAAAACCACAACAAAAAACGGTTACATCTGGCACACCACAGGTTCAGGTAAGACATTGACATCGTTTAAGACAAGTCAGATACTTACACAGATGCCACAGGTGCATAAAGTGGTTTTTGTGGTAGACAGAAAAGATTTAGATTACCAGACTACCAAAGAATTTAATAGCTTTAGTAAAGGCAGTATTGACGGCACGAACGATACCTCAACACTGGTAAAGCAATTAACTGGAGATGCAAAACTGATAGTAACTACTATACAGAAACTCAATACCGCAGTAACCAAATCACGCCATATCAAAAAAATGGAATCGCTTAGAGATAGGCGTGTCGTGTTTATTTTTGATGAGTGTCACCGTTCACAGTTTGGTAAAACACACGAAGCGATTAAAGGATTTTTCGAGAATAGTCAGATGTTTGGCTTTACAGGCACACCAATTTTTGAAGATAACGCAGGAAAGAACGAATACGGCAAGCGTACTACTGCGATGCTATTTAATAAAGATTTGCATAAGTATGTGATTACTGATGCTATTCGTGACGAGAACGTACTTAAATTCTCAGTAGAGTATATCCAGACGTTTAAAAAGAAAGACGGCATTCAGGATATCGAAGTAGAAGCGATTGATGAGAAGGAAGTAATGGAAGCACCTGAACGTTTAGATGCCATTTCTAACTACATCATTGCAAACCACAATAGGAAAACTCACAGTAGAGAATTCACCGCTATCTTTTGCGTGAGCAATGTTGATACCTTAATCAAATACTACAACCTATTCCAGCAAAAAAAGGAAGCAGGAGAACACAACCTACGAATAGCAACCATATTTTCATACAACGCAAATGAGGACGATAAAGAAGCTGTAGGTGACACTTGGACAGATGATGAGTTTGGGAGTCCTCCTGAGCTGGGCCGAAGGATGGCGGCAGAACCATCAGCAAGCTATGGAACAGCTGAAAAGAACCAGCACACCAGAGAACATTTAGAAGGTTTCATAGGTGACTACAATAAAATGTTTGCTACAAATTACAGTACTAAAGATTCGCAGTCATTTTACAATTATTACAATGACATCGCAAAGCGAGTAAAACATAAGCAAGTAGATATTTTACTGGTGGTCAATATGTTTTTAACTGGTTTTGATAGCAAGTCGCTAAATACCATTTACGTTGATAAAAACTTACGCTATCACGGTTTAATACAAGCCTATTCCAGAACTAACCGAATTTTAAACGAATTAAAGTCGCAAGGGAATATCGTAGCATTCAGAAATCTAAAAGAACGCACCGATGAAGCAATAAGCTTGTTCTCAAACATCAACGCAAAGGACGAAATTATAATGCAGCCGTACGAAGAGTACGTTGAAAAGATGAACGCAGCATTTATCGCATTACTGCAAATAGCACCTACGGTTAACAGTGTAAACAATCTGAAGGATGAAGAGGAAGAACTAGCTTTTGCGAAAGCATTTAGAGAGCTAATGCGTTTAAAAAATATTCTTAGCACGTTTACGGAGTTCACCTTTGACGACCTCAGCGTAAACGAACAGACATTTGAAGACTATAAAAGCAAGTATCTGGATTTATACGATAAAGTAAAGAGCCACGATGCAAAGGAAAAAGTATCGATACTTCAGGATATAGATTTTGAGCTGGAATTGATACACCGTGACGAAATTAACGTTGCATACATTTTGAAATTACTAGCAAAACTGAAGGATGCAACTCCAGAAGACAAAGAAAAGCAAGAGAAAGCCATTTATGATATCATCGCTGGAGATACGAGATTACGTAGTAAGCGAGAATTGATTGAGAAGTTTATCAATCAGCACTTACCACTAATCGAAGATTCAGAGGACATTGGTGATGAGTTTGCAAACTTCATCAGTATCGAAAAGATGAGAGCTATAAAAGACCTCAGCGATAAAGAAGACCTAGATGCAACTAAACTGGAAAAAGTAATCGGTGACTACCTATTCACAGAAAAGAAGCCACTACGTGACGATATTGTCGATTTGATGAACCAAAGACCAAGTTTGAAGGAGCGAAAAGCAAAATCCGAAAGAGTGACTTCAAAAATCCTAAAATTCGTTGAAACCTTTATTAGTGGGATATCTGCACCGTAGTTATTTGATGCGTTCAATTAAGTAATGATTGTTTCCATCCTCGATATCTAAACTAAAAGGCATTGGAGCATTTGATTTTTCGTGTGCCTCCACTAAAGTAAGTTGGTCATTTGGTATTAATTCTTTGAGTTCGGAATATGTTGCATTTCCTGTTTGTCTGTCAAATGGAGAAAAAACATTTTCGATAACGTAGTTGTAGATATTTGCCATAATAGTGTGATTTCTTTAAAGATATCAAAATATGACGTATTTCATTGTAGAGTGACACAGAAAGTGACACAACTACAAATAAAAAATCCGCAATAACCTAATTATCAGTTATATGCGGATTTTTATCGTGACCTCGACAGGATTCAAACCTGTAACCTTCTGAGCCGTAATCAGATGCGCTATTCAGTTGCGCCACGAGGCCTTTGTTTTTCCAAAACAACAAAATAATGTTTGTTTGTTTCGGGGTGCAAATATATTTCTTTTTATCTTGCCTGCAAATACTTTTTTAAAAAAAATGAAACTAAATAATTACATACGTGATATACAGGATTTTCCAACCGAAGGAATTATCTTCAAAGATATCACTCCATTGCTTGGGGATGCGTCAGCTTTCGCGAAAGCGAGTCAAGAATTACTAGCACTGGTAGGCGATCAGCACATAGATAAAGTAGTAGGAGTGGAGTCTAGAGGCTTCTTTTTTGGAGGTGTTCTTGCCAAAGAATTGAATGCAGGTTTTGTTCCTGTACGTAAACCTGGAAAATTACCGTATACAACCGCTTCTCAGAGCTATGCATTAGAATATGGTACCGATACCTTAGAAATTCACGAAGATGCCATACAACCCGGTGATAAGGTTTTATTACACGATGATGTATTAGCGACTGGCGGCACTGCGGCTGCTGTTGTGAAATTAATAGAACGCTTAGGAGGCGAAGTAGTGCAATGTAACTTCTTAATCGAACTCAGTTTTTTATCAGGAAAAGACAAACTAGAAGGAAAAATGATTAAAGCGGCAATTACGTATTAATAGGTGTATGGAAGGGATTACCTACATAGAGAATTTTATTGAAGATCCTTCACGATTGTTTGCGGTATTGCAATCTACAGTGATTTGGGATGAGCGTATGTCTGCTCGAAAAACAGCTAGTTATGGGAAGGCTTATAACTACTCACAAATGGAGTATGTACATCAAGCATTTACGCCTTTATTAAATGGTATTGCATTAGATATTGAAGATGTATTGGAGTTTAAACCCAATAACTGCTTACTTAATTATTATTCCGATGGTACATCGAGTATGGGATTTCATTCTGATCAAACAGACATCTTAGAAGAAGGAACGGGTGTTGGTATTATTTCTTTAGGCGCTACTCGGGTTTTACGATTTCGAAACATAGAAGATAAAAGCATCACAAAAGATTTTGCACTTCCTTCCGGTTCATTTATTTATATGACAAATGAACTGCAAGACCTCTGGAAACATGCAATTCCTAAATCTGATGCAACTGATGGTCGTATTAGTATGACTTTTCGGAAGATAAAATAGAATGTCTCCTCGAGCGCAGTCAAGAGGTTTGCTACATACGTATTTACATTCTAATTTGTGGTATTCATTTTTTCCTTGATGAAAAAACGAATCAAAAAAATCAAGACGTAAGAAACTTTTACTAAAAATTTCTTTCACTACGGCGCAAAAATAAGGGTATGAGCTTTTAAGAACGATCAAATATGTATCCAATTTTAGTTGCTTATAAGCTTCTTCCTTGCGAGGATTTTTGCTTATTCCTTCGCTTCAATTCATTTTTTACGTAACATTTTCTTAGGTCAACCTGCTTTGAATCTTCTAAAATAATTGATCATATGTCTCCTCGAGCGCAGTCGAGAGGTTTACTAAGAAACTAGCTCTTAATGAGGGTTCTCGACTGCGCTCGAACGGACAATGAGGTACGTCATTCTGAACTTGTTTCAGAATCTCATCAAGTTAATAATTAGATTGCCACCCTGAGCCTGTCGAAGGGCTATAAATCATCAAAAGATTAAAAACTTCGACAGGCTCAGTTTGACATAGTAAGCTACTTCACGCGCTGCTCTACAACACCACCTTTGGCGCTATCTACTTTAATAGTGAGGTTATTTCCACCTTTTACAATCCAACGTACCATCACGGTGCTATTACCCGGAATATTGGCTACACGAATGGTTTCTGGTGTATTTTTTTGCTCTGTGGTTACATTAAAATCGGCATCTTGTACAATCATACCTGCCAATACTTTTGCACCAGACAAGGAAATGTAATCAGGGCGCTCAATGTTGTATTTTAAATCCTGACTTGCGTGGGTAGGCATCAAACGATCATTTACGATCGTAGCCGTTACTTCTTTTAAGCCATTTGGTAATGACTTTACAGAAACATCACCGATAGACAAATGTGGCATATGAAATGCATGATAGAAAACAAATACCATATTACGATGCGCCTCTTCCTCTAGCATAAATCCGGGCGTTGCACGTCCTGTATTCTTTTTAAAACCACCTATTTCTACGAGTCCATAGGTTGGGTGATTGTATTCTTTATACGGTGTAAATCCATCACCTAATAATAAATCTTTATCGGCAGCATAGATTTGATCAAAACCACCATCTTTATTTTTATAATACGCAAAACCTGTAAAGATTTCATTGGTAAACGTATAAATCCCGCGACCACCATAAAACCAATCTAGCTCTCCGCCAAATACAGAATACAAATCTTTATATACGGTCAGATAGTTATAGCCTGGCAATAACTCTTCTCCTTTTTTACCAATCGCATCATAAATAGCAATATCTGCACGATTATACGTAGCAAGATCTTCTTCGGCACCAGGCCCTCTTAAAATCATACCGCCACTATTATGAAAACTCTGAGCACCAGCAATGTTTGGATGCTTTTTTACAAAATCGGCTACGGCTCTAGTTTCTGGAGCAGAGAACGGATATTTATACGCTCCACGCTGTACATAATCCGGTTGCCATTTCCAACCCCAATCACGATTCGGATCATAATATCCGGGAATATCTTCATTAATACGTCCGTCATTATCATTATCAATTCCTTCACCACCTAGCATTTCATAACGTTGCCCAGTCACGACATCATCTGGACTGATACGAATCATCTTTCTAGGATCTCTAGGATCTAAAATAAAATCACCCGTAGTGCTCTTACGACGCATTTGTGTAATAGACCCATCACCATCTAGATCATCAAATCCATCTTCATCAAAAAGCCCATCACTATCATCATCTAGCGGAATCATCCCTGCTCTTGGTGTATTTCTCGTATTGGCTTCTTTCATATAGTTATTCCGTGCATCAGGATTGATAGTAGCAACAATATAAAACACACGATCTTTCAACATCTCGGTGATATACGGTACTTTTCCGAAGCTCTCCGTCAAGTACCAAGCGGTATATGTACTGATTTCACCTCCTTGAATCTCATTGGAGTGAATATTACCATCTAGATAAAAACCAGGTTTGCGATCGGCGTCTCCCGTACTGTAATCGGTAATGGCTAGCATCCAAATATCTCGTCCCTGTGTCGATTTTCCAATAGACATACGCTTTACCAAATTTGGATGCGCATCGGTTATTTTTTTGCCTAAGGCAGCCAATCCTTCCGAGGTGTAATATTGGTTAAAAGAAATTTTCACTTTTGGGTTAGAAGGCGTCCCTACGGCTTGAAATATGTCTTGTGCTGATTGCGCTTTCGCGAAAGCGGATACCATCAGAACACATGCGATTGTAAGTATATATTTTTTCATCTGATTGGTTTATAAGTTGATAGTTTTTGTGGCAGTTCCTGCTTGCGGAACCGTAGCTTCAAGAGTGACACTTCCTGAACCTTGGATGAGCCAACTCATGGTGAGTGTACCATCTCCATCTAGTTTTTCAATAACCTGTCGTGACTTTCCAGAAATAAGCTGTTGCTTACCGGAAGTTTTTAGATACACATTTATCTTACGAAGCCATCGGGATTTATCACCCATTTCTGTATGCGTAGGTAAGAGACCATTATTGTGTAAATCTACTGTGATTCTAGTGAGATTGTTACCTACACTTTCTTGTTGTAAGTTCACCAATTGTAGCTCAGGTTGCATCTCAGCAACTTTCAATATAAAATCAGTATGCTTCTTAGAAATACTATCTACCATAGCATACGGAGGGTTTTTCATGACAAAAGGATGCATTCCGCCCACTTCTACTTTGTGATTTGGGAAATCTGGATGTTGTACTTCTTGCCACGGAATAAACGCATTTTGTATCCCTTCTGCTTCTGCATAGGCAAGGAAGTTGGCTTTCTCATTTTTAGGTGCTTTGTTTACCGAGTCACCTTCAAACTTTTTCGGCCACCATCCTGGTGTACTCATGGCTAGTCTTCCAAAGTGGAAGTAACTCCACTCAAAAGCACTGCCGCCTTGTGCAGCACCATTGGGTGCATTTTCTTTAGGAACCAGTTTATTATACGCCTCAGAAAGCATTTTGTTAATCGCCTCATCGTTTTTTAGAATACTGGTCACCACTCTTTTAGAAGCACCTCCTTTATTGTATTTCAGTGGCGTCGAAAGGTTATTGGCATCACTAAACGTAAGAATCGCATATAGATTCCATTGGGTGTATAAGAAGTCAAGTAGGGCACGGTGCTCTACTTGAGAGATAGGATGTTCTCCCGATCCTTTGGTGAAATATGGAAAATTAAAGGTAAAGTTCTTATTGAAGTATACACCCCCAAGACCGTCTTCATTAAAGACACCATCCTTATCATTATCAAGTCCTTCGGTATAGATTTTATAGGTACCGCGTTCTCCTTTATTTGGATCTGCTTTGACCAGAATACGATTATCTTCTTCTAATAGTCGATAATCTCCCGTTGGATCTTCTACACGCATCATGGTAATGAGTCCGTCGCGATTGAGATCTTCAAAGGCATCTTCATCTAATTTTCCATCGCGATCATCATCTGTTTGAGTTGCATTGCCTTGTCTCGCAAATTTGGTGGTTGCAAAATACTGTGCTGTCGCATCTGGACTTAGATTCGGGAAAATATAAAAGGTGGTCTTTTTAAGCACCTCAGGATGGTTGGTAACGATGCTTTCTGCCATATTAAGAGCGAGCTCAGTTCCTAATAGGTGATCTCCTTGTACACCGCCCATAATAGCAATACCGGGATGACTTTCTGGAGAGCCGTCAGAGAGTGTGAGCATCCAGATATCTTTTCCGCCATTGGTTTTGGTAAGGGAAGTGAGTGTCGCTTTTGCACCGCCTTTAGAGGCGATACTGTTAAGTGCAGCATTGACTTGCTGCTCATTGCGATAGTCGGTTTGTGCTAGGGTTGTAAAGCACATCGCGCATACCACAAGGAGTGAGAATAGTGATTTGTAATTCATTAGTGTTGGTTTATTAGTGAAACTCAATTTAGAAAAACCCGAAGGGTGAATTCAAAATTGTAAGTTGAGCTAATCCCGCTTTTTCAGCGGGATCTAGGTTTCATTTCCTTTATGTTGCTCAAAGTACTATTTAATGAGAAATTTTTAAGAAGCATTAAGGAATTTTTAAGAGGGATTAACATTTTGGGGGTTCGCTTTCGCGAAAGCATATAAAAAGAATAAGAAAATAACCTGTAACATCCTTTTACAAATAACTACTTATCTTGTAGTAACGTTTATAAAATTACACCCATGGAAATCGCTCAACTCAATATTGCTGTATCGCCAACTGATGATGACAAGCTTAAAAAGAAGGTAACAACCTTTCAAAGTTTGTTAAGTGAACTACGAGAAAGAGAACTTACCGAAGAAGTTATTACGGCAATCAATGAGCACATCGTGCATCTAAATGGGATCACCTCTCAAAATATACTCACCAAAGAACTTCGCAAACGACAGTTTAAAATATTGACTTTACTTCAACAAAAACTAAAATTGGTTACCAAAGGCTATTATCGCAATATGTGGATGGCCGTTGGAATGTCTGCTTTTGGTGTTTCTTTTGGGGTAGCCTTTGGTGTAGCGTTAGATAATATGGCATTCTTAGCCATTGGAATTCCTATCGGGATGGGTATTGGTATTGGTATTGCTGTGGGTACAGCTATGGACGCAAAGGCCCAAAAAGAAGGGAAGCAACTCGACTTCATTGCTTCATAGATCTTAAGAAACGTAACGTTGCGTACTATAAACCCTTTCTATCAAAGGGATACGGCTTGAATGAGGAAAAAGAATGTTCTTTTCTACTTGAAAACAAGAGTAGGGTAGGATAATAGGAAATTTAACAAATTATGTCATTTTAGAGCTTATCCTTTCAGTGTGAAGAAGTTAGATTTTGTAAGTTTTTTCTTCAAAATATAGATCTTATACCATGTTTTTAGTACTTTCATGCCTATAATTATGTATTTCATGCCATTTTTTTTCAAATATTCGAATTCTTTATTCTTTATTTGTGAAAAGCTACTTATACAATTAATAACCCAAAACTAATGTATTATGAACACACAAACCATTTCGCAATCAGATTTCCCAATTAAAATCAGTAGTATGGTACCGACAAAAGGAGCTAAAATTTCTAATAGTTCTCTAGGCCCTAATAAAGTGACCAATGAGTTTTTACCAAACCCTTTTGATATTTCGGTAATAAAAAACTCAACGCCTACTATAAACTTTAGCTTTAAAGTATATATTGATGCCAATAATACA
Organism: Dokdonia pacifica; assembly: GCF_900188275.1. Taxonomy (GTDB): domain Bacteria; phylum Bacteroidota; class Bacteroidia; order Flavobacteriales; family Flavobacteriaceae; genus Dokdonia; species Dokdonia pacifica. The sequence goes on along the minus strand of NZ_FZNY01000002.1, from coordinate 544,654 downwards.
TCTGCTTTAAAATTCATGTCTAATAATGCAGGAACCGCATTTTGTTTAGAGTATGATCATCCAGAAGAAACACCTGAGTATGTCTATGAATATACTATTACAGCTAATTCTGTAAGTTCATCTTTACAAGATGGTGCTGAAATTACACTTTATCTTATGGATACCGATCCGATTACCTCTTCTGGAAAGAAAGCTACTGTGCAGCCTCCTGCGTAATAAACATTAATCCCTATATATTTTATTAAATACATTACATAAGCCTACTTATTAATAATTAACCTAAAATCTAATTACTATGAACACACAAACAATTGTACAATCTGATTTTACAACAAAAATTGCCTCTAAAGCTATTCAAGGTGATAAAGTACTAAATAGCTCATTAGGAGCTAATAAAGTGACGAGTACATTTCTACCGAATCCTTTTAATGTATCTGTCACGAAAGATGCTAATTTTCCAATCATAAAATTTAGATTTAATGTATATATAGATGCTAACTATATAAACGCTAAAAAGAATCCTGCTCTTAATTTTATGGTGAATGCTGCAAATACAAAGTTTTGCTTAGAATATGATTATCCAGAAGAAACCCCTGACTATGTATATGAATATACGATTATCGCAGAATATAGCTGTACATCATTACAAGTGAATGATGAAGTGACGATATATTTGATGGATATAGATCCAATTACGTCTTCAGGGAAAAAAGCAACGGTTCAACCACCTGCATAGACATATTAATATTTTATAATTTAAAAAGTAGAGATGAATATTCTCTACTTTTTTTGTGTCCTATATTTTAGTTACATTGTTACTAAAATTATTTTATGAAATATAAAATACTAATTTTTTGCATACTTTATTTTTTTCCTTTGCTATTATTTTCTCAGGAGAAAAAGGAATACAGCGACTTTGAAAAAATAATCAAACAAAAATCAGAGCCATATACTAGTGAGCTTAATTTTAAAAAAGCACAATCTTTTTTCTTAAGAAGAGAATGGGATTCTACCTTATTATATACGAGTAAACAATTAAGTTTAACATCTAAAAATATTCAATTAGATAATTTCACACATTTTTTACGAGGGTATAGTTTTTATAAAAAGAGAGTATTTAATGAATCGAAAAATGAGTTTTTAAACATTTCTGAAGATTTTGATTATTACCTTCATACAAAGATTTTTTTAGGAGCCATTGCGATAGAGCAAGAAGATTATACGAAGGCTTTAGATTACTTATTGCCTATCGAAGAAATTACCAATGAAGAGCTTTTAGGTATCAATAGGAATAGTATAGAAGGAAATATAGGCACTTCCTATATGCTACTTGATAGATATCATGATGCGCATAATTATATACAAAAAAACTTAGCATATTTAGAAGAGAAAAGAGATACCATTGCTTTAGTTATTGCATATGGGAATTTAGCGATTAATTATGATTATTTAGACTCTACAGGTCTGGCAATAAAAAATTATAGCAAGGCTTATGAGTTCTCTAGGTATATCGATGATTATGATGTGAAAATTGGGACTACTCATAATATGTATGAGATAGCAAAGTATTTAAATCAACCCGAAAAAGCCTATCAATATATTGAAGAGCATAATCAATGGAAGGATTCATTACATGATCAAAATGAAGTAGCTAGAGTTTTACAGCTTGAAAAACGTATTGCGGTAGAGCAAAAGCAACAGGAAGTAAGTCTGCTAGAAGCTGAAAATAAGGTAAAAGAAGCACAAAAGGATGGGTTGATGTACTCTTCTATTATCTTGCTTTTATTATTAGGAACTGGAGTTTATTTCTACAGAGAGAAGGTAAAAACCAACAAGATTATTAGTGAGCAAAAAGAAAACCTTGACGAACTCAATGCTACCAAAGACAAGCTATTTTCTATTGTAAGTCATGATTTGCGTTCTTCTGTAAATGCATTAAAAATGAGTAATTCAGATCTTGTAGATAACCTAGAAGCTAAAAACTTAGAAAAAGTAAATACATTATTACATTCTAATAGTGCTATTGTAAATGGGGCTTATAACTTATTAGACAATCTATTAAACTGGGCTTTATTGCAAACCAAACAATCGTTTTTTGAAATTGCAGAATTACGCTTGTTTTTTATTGTAGAGCATGTAGCTCATAATTATAAAGCCTTGTTGTCAGAAAAGAATATTCAGTTTGAAAATACGATTCCTAAAAAAGACAAAGTATTTGCAGATCAGGAATCATTAAAAATTATCTTAAGAAACATCATAGATAATGCGATTAAGTTTTCAAAACCTGAAGATTCTATCAAAATATATACACAACATACCCATGAGGGGTTTTGTGATTTAGTGATAGAAGATACGGGGATAGGTATGAGTGAGGCCACAAGACAAAACCTTTTACAGGAAACTATTGTGACTTCAGAAAAGGAAAATAAAGATATTATAGGTTCTGGTTTAGGAATGCAATTATGCAAGTCAATGATCAAAAAAAATAATGGAAATTTCTTTATAGAAAGTACGTTAGGAAAAGGTACAAAAATGATTGTATCTTTATCTAAAATTCCTCCTAATGGATAATATCAATGTACTTATCATAGAAGATACTCCTGCTCAGAGTGATAGGCTTGTAAAGACTCTTGAAGAAAATAACTTTACGGTTGTTGGTGTGGCGACAACACTAAAAGAAGCGTTATCTCTATTTTATAGTTCTAAAAAAATTGATATTGTTATTATTGATATTTTCTTGAATGGTGTGCCCGATGGAATTGCTTTTGCCGAAACCATTAATGCAGTGCCTAATGCCTCTAAACCTTTTGTGTTTTTGACAAGTTCTACAGATCGTCAGATATTCCAGAGAGCAAAGCTTACACAGCCTTTTAGTTACTTAATGAAGCCTTTTAATGAGCTAGAGTTACTCTATGCTATAGAAATGGCGGTAGAGAAGTTTTATGCGCAACAGGATGTGTTTTTAGGAGATGAAGAGGATACGGTGATTAGTGATGAGTACTTGTTTATTAAGAAAGGGAAATCCTTAAAAAAAGTACGTATTACAGATATCATTTATATAGAAGTAGAGGAGAAGTACTGTAATATTATCACCGAAAAAGAAAAGTTTGTGATTTTGATCTCACTCACAAAAATTCTAAAGTTATTAGATAATAATATCTTCTGTCGTACACATAGAAATTATATAGCCAATCTTGAAAAAATTGAAGAGATCATCTTAGCAGATAATCTTATTATACTGTCTGGAAATCATAAGGTTACCCTTAGCGACACCTATAAAGATATTGTGAAGCGCATGCGAACACTTCGGTAATTCGTTGTTTGTTAGGTGTTTGTGTTTTTTTGTGATTTAATGCTCACCTTTTTTATACTTCTATTTTTCATACCATCTTATTCCAGTTTTATGGGTAAAAAGTAGCGTCTCATTCCATTTTTCCATTTTTACCTCCTTTTCTTCTGTAGTTTTAATCTAGAAATTAAAAGCAAATAACGTGAGATTCCCGCCTTCGCGGGAATGAAATATACTAGAACTATTATGGGGGCATATAGATATAAAGTTCATTCGGCGATTTATTCTTGGGATACACCAGGTTCTTCTACAAGACCTGCATGCAATGTCACTGAGATTGTACAAGGCATTCTAGATAAACCTAAGAATAGGGGAGTGATACCATTAAATGCAGATTTGATTGATGATCCAGCTCCTGGTTGTGCGAAGACTTTTGCCATTATTGTTTCTATAGAAACACCAGATGGTACAAATACCACGCGTTTTTGTTCATCTTCAGATGGACCAACTATAAATATTAATGATTCAGGAGTAGAGTGTTACTTCTAAAAATATACTCTTAGGGGTTGTATGGTATACGCTTTCGCGAAAGCGTATACATTTTAAAAACAGGCATCTTCTTACTAATATTAATTCAAAAAAACATAAGGGGTGAATTAGCATAGTATTGCCTGTTTGATCAATATGATTTATTAATGATTTGTTACATATGTGAGATTATATTGATCGGAAGGGCTGTCTGGGGAGATGGCCTTTTTCCTTTTACAAAAGATTTTTTAATTGAAATTCCCTCTATAATACTCTAAAATCTTGACACGTAAGAGGTATTCATATTGTGCGTTCACAAGGTTTACTTGCGCATTGTCTAAGTTGTTTTTACTAGTGATATAGTTTAGAAAGTTAGAAATACCATTATTGAATCTGATTTCATTCACGCGATACGATTCCTGATAGGCTTCTACCTGTTTTTGTAAACTTTCATAACGTTCATAAGCTGTAGTCATATCAAAGTGAACTTGCGTAATGGTATTTTTAATGTCTATATGTGTACGTTCTAAAGCCACCATAGATTCGTTTACTCTATTTTTCTCAAGTTTTACATTATTGGAAGCTCTTAATCCATTAAAAAAAGGAATTTGTACAGAAAGCCCAACCACGGTATTTAGGTTATTATCCCATTGATCTCTAAAGCCTATACGTTGTGCATCAAAATTAGTTTGCTCACTCAAAACGGGTAGATTTTGTCCGTCTAAGCTTACAAAATCTCCAGTTTCTACAATGCTCATTCCCGTAGCAGTAAAGGTTTGTGCAGCACTAGAATAGTTGGTGTTTACACCTCCAAAAACAGATACTGTAGGAGTATATTGGGCTTTAGCAATACTTACTCCTTTTTTTGCAGCTTCAATACGTAATTCTCCTGCTTTAAATGTAATCCAGTTTTGTAAAGCTTCTTGGTAGATAGCATCGGCAGAGGTTTCATAGGGAGAAACTTCTAAGATAAAATCTTTTGTTTCTAAGGCAATCATATCTCCCGTGTTTAGTAATCGCATCAGGTTTAATCGGGCGTTATTCCAGTTATTTCGAGCAACCACAATACTGGTTTCATCATTTGCTACTTGTCCTAAGATATCTGTGTAATCTGCAGGATTACCAGATTCGTTTGTATAAAAATCTTCTTGAATTTTAAGTTGTTGTTGAGTGGTTTTTAATCGAGCTTCTGCCAATTCTAAAACGGCTTTACTGTTTAGAATTTGCAAATAGGCAAGCGTTACTCGTAGGGTAATATCTTGTTTGGCTGCTTCCAGTTCCATCTCGGAAGCTTTCCTATTTAAACGATTTTGCTTAGTAGTATTGATCAATCTGAATCCATTAAAAACCGTCGCATCTATACTTAATCCAGCATTAGAAAAGGTAAGCTCTTGATTGATAAAATCATTGGTAAATGGATCAATACTTCTACCGGTATTGACTCCTAGATTAAAATTACCATTAATACTCGGTAATAAATCTGCTTTTGATTGTTGGTGATTTACTTTAGCAGAATTAGCTTGTATACTCGCTGATTTTACATCTAGGTTATTTTCTAGCGCAATACGTATACACTCTTCTAGGGAGTAGGTATTGTCAATCTGGTTTTGAGCAAAACTTGCCCATCCCATCAAGCTAATGATGGTATATATGAGATAGGTGCGTATCATATTATTTGAGTTATTCTGAGATTATTTTTCCATCTAGTAAATGAATAATTCGAGAGGCATAAGCGGCATTACTTTCAGAGTGCGTCGCTTGAATGATAGTGACTCCTTCTTTATTTAATTCTGAAAATAGTTCCATGATTTCTTCTCCTTGTTTGGAGTTTAGATTTCCTGTTGGTTCATCTGCCAAGATTAGTCTGGGTTTAGAAATCAATGCTCTTGCAATTCCTACTAATTGTTGCTGTCCTCCACTTAGTTGTGATGGGAATAAATCTTTTTTACCTACGATATTAAATCGATCGAGCATGTCTGCTACTAGAGCTTTGCGTTCTGATGATTTTATATTTTTATATAATAATGGTGTTTCGATGTTTTCTAAGACCGTCAATTCATCAATAAGATGATACGCTTGAAATACAAAACCAATATATTCTTTATATAACTTGCTTCTGTTTTTTTCTTTCATGCTATGTACAGGCTCTCCTAAAAAAGTATATCCACCTCCTGTAAAACTATCTAACATTCCGATACAATTGAGTAGGGTAGACTTGCCAGATCCAGATGGCCCCATTAATGATATAAACTCACCCTCGTTGACTTGCAGGTCAATTTTATCTAACAGTGTGACTTTATTACTCCCGGAATTTACCGTTCGAGATGCTAGGTTTAAACTTAAAAGTTTTGTGTTCATTTTTTTAATTTTATTTAATCGATACGATTGATTTTTGAGTCTCCGAAACTTAATCCTTTACTTACTTTTGCCGTTCCTTTATAATACAATTCTGCTTCTCCAAAGGCAGAGAATTTTATGCGTTTTGATGCTTGTACTCTAAATTCAGTTTCGCCATAGGCTTTCAATTTTGATGTGGTATTATCTACGGAAGCAAGGTCAACTTCCCCTTCACCATATACAGTTATTTTTTGATGTTCAGTTGTTCCTTTTTGAATGGTTAATTGACTGTCTCCATAAATATCTACATCAAAATCTTTGAAGTTAATTTCATTAAAAAATACTTCTGATTCTCCATAAATGTTGAGTTTGAAAGTCTCAACATCCAAAGAGCTTTCACAAACAGTACGTTGTTCTCCTCGTAATGATAAATTATCAATATCCTTATAGGTTACCTTGATGGTTAATATTTTTCCTTTGTAAAGAGGAATACTCTTCTTCATACCGTCTTTAACGACTTTGATGTGCTTGGTTGTTACTTTTGCATCATCTAAATAAACTCTAAGCGTGCCTCCACTTACTTCAATATTTACAATATTATCTGATAATGCATTGTCTAGAATCGTTACAGACTCTTCATTTCCTTGTACAAAGGTGGTTTCTATATGAGGACTGATAATGACCTTGTTAAATGATGCTACATCTTTCTTTGTTTGTGCATTTAAACCTTGACTTATACAAATCAAGAGTACAATGACGATACTTTTTATAGGTTTCATATGATTTTATTTTGATTGATTGATTGATTTATTCTGTTTTTAAACTTTTTGCTGGATTAGCAATAGCCGCTCTAATTGCTTGGAAACTCACTGTAAACATGGCAATCACGATGGCTAATAGCCCAGCTATAATAAATACCCACCAGTTGATATCTATACGGTAGGAATAATCCTGAAGCCAATTTTGTATATAATACCATGCTATTGGAATGGCAATTACAATAGAGATTAAAACCAACTTCAAGAAGTCTTTAGATAATAATTTTACAATAGCTGTAATGCTAGCACCTAATACTTTACGTACCCCAATTTCTTTTCGGCGCTTCTCTGCTGTATAGGTAGCCAAACCAAATAGACCTAAACAAGAAATGAATATCGCAAGAATGGCAAAAATCTGAGATAGTTCTCCTATTAGCTGTTCATTTTTAAACTTAGCATCAAAAGCTTCATCTATAAAGGTATATTCAAATGGATACGCTGGGTTGTGTTTATTCATAATAGCTTCAATATCAGCGAGAGCTTTATCCAAAGGAACACCTTCTTTTGTTTTAATAAACATATGACGTGCGTAGCTTGGAAAATGCATGAATAATACAGGATCACTAGCTTCATACATATTTCCATATACATAATCTTTAACAACACCAATCACTGTCATTTCATTATCTCCTCGGATAATAATATTTCCTATCGGATCTGTATCTCCCATCATTTTTGCTAGAGACTCAGAAATCATAACATTAGAACTATCAGCTTCAACATTTGTACTAAACCCTCTTCCTTCTATGATTTCCATGCCTGTTGTTTCAAAGAAACTCTCCGTTACATTTCTAGAAGATATTAAAACATCTTCTGTATCTGTACCACCTTTCCAACGATAACCAGAACCATTATTCCCTCCAGATAGAAGCTCAGAATTACATAAAGTAGCGTTTTCAACAGAACCTGTTCGAATCAATTCTTGTTGCACTAAATCAAAATTTGGAATAAAATCTTCGTCTATAGGCATAGATAATAATTGATCTTTATCTAGGCCAAGTTCTCTGCTTTTTGCATGCTGTATTTGTTGATACACTAAAATGGTTGTAATAATAAAAACAATAGATATTGTAAATTGACCTACCACCAATCCTTTTCGTATAAAAACTGCAGAGTTTTCTGTGATTTTTAAACCTTTTAAAACTTCAACAGGTTTAAAGGATGATAAATAAAACGCAGGATATAAGCCTGCTAATAATCCACAAATAATAGCTACGCCTACTAATGATATAATATGCAAGGGTTGCGATAATCCAAGGGTTAAGTTTTTTCCTATGATTTGATTGAATTGCGGTAATAAAATGGCCAGCAATATAAGGCTTACTAAGGTGGCAATAGAAGATAAAATAACAGCCTCAGAAATAAACTGTGCAATGAGTCTTCCTCTACTAGAACCCATAGCTTTGCGTACACCTACTTCATTGGCACGTCGTTCACTTCTAGCGGTAGATAAATTCATAAAGTTGATACAGGCAATCAATAAAATCACAAATGCAACAATGATAAATAATTGTATATAAGAGATACGCCCACCAATGATTTTCCCTCCTTCAAATTTGGATCGTAAATGCCAATCTTTTATAGAATGTAAGAAGGCATAGGTATTGCTATTTTCATCCTTTTGCTGAACTAATTGACGCACTTTTGCATCTACAGTAGCAAAGTCTACTTCAGGTGATAATTCAACAAACGTATCTGAGAAATTATTTCCATAAAATTGCATCCAATCTTCTCCTTCCTGATAGCGCTCAAAAGGAGCTACCCAATCAAACTTAAAGGTGATGTTTTTAGGTAAGTTTTCAATAACTCCAGTAACTGAGTAATTATCCTTATCATTTATTCTAACAATCTTACCAAGAGCCTTTTCTTCTTTCCCAAAAAGTTGTTCTGCAACTTCCTGAGTTAAAACAATAGCCTCTGGATTATTGAATGCATTGGCTCTATCACCTTCGATAAAATTTAGACTAAATATCTCAAGGAAATCTGCATCTACATAGCGCCCTCTTCTTATAATAGCGTTATCTCCAACCGTAAACAAAGATTCTTGTGGACTAGAGCGGGTGGCTCTTATAATTCCTGGGATTTCATTTTTTAGATCTTGCGCTAGAGGACCAGGTGTAGAATAGAATGTTCTCCATTCTCCTTCATACTGCTGGTTAGTTGGTACATAAAATACTTGATCTTGCTTATCAAAGTTTGTATTAAAACTAAGTTCATCTTCTACCCAAAGAAAGATTAAACTTGCGCAAGTAATACCTACAGCCAGACCAAAGATATTTAGAAAGCTATATCCCTTATGCTTTAATAAGGTTCTGATCGCTATTTTGAAATAATTTTTAAACATGGGTTACTATTTTGACTATTCGTTTTTTGATTGATGAATTCGATAACTATAAAGTGAAGATTGTGCCAAACATGTAAATATCTGTAATTTAAATATTTACAAATACCCACAACTATAAAAGTGTTCGATTTTGATACACTTCTTGTTCAAAATCGAACACTTAAAAAAGGTTCTCTTTGTAAAAAAATAAATTTATTCTGATCGCAACGAGTTAACAGGATTTGCAATAGCCGCTTTAATCGCTTGAAAACTAACCGTAGTTAAGGCAATACTAATAGCTATTAATCCTGCAATTACAAATGACCACCATGGCATATCAACTCTAAAAGCAAAGTAATTAAGCCAACTATCTGCAAAATACCATGCCAATGGAACCGCTATAATAATGGCTAATACTACTAACTTTATAAAGTCGGTAGATAATAAGACGACTATTTCGGAAATAGAAGCACCCAGAACTTTGCGGATACCTATTTCTTTTACACGTTGCTCTGAAGCAAAAGTAATTAACCCCAGAAGCCCTAAACTAGCTATTACTAATGCTAGTACCATGAAGATGTAAAAGATAGATGATAAACGCTCTTCGGCTTTATAGAGTGTATCAAATGCATCGTCCATAAATTGATACGTAAAAGGTGTTGTTTCATCAAGAGATGAATAGATGTTTTCAATTTTATCCAGTAAACCAGATAACGCTACTTCATCATGAAACTTTACATATAGACACGTACTAAAAGTACCCATCATATTCTTATTTGCAGAGGCCTCAGAACTCACAAAAAAGGCCAGAGGTTTAATAGGCACTTCTAAAGATGTATAATTGAAATCTTTGACCACACCAGCGATTTCAAAAAATTGACTACCAAAACTCATTTGCTCACCTCTTGGATCTTGTTTTAATCCTAATTCGTCAATTGTTTTTTGATTGATAATTACTTTTTTATTTTCTGAAAATGCAGTCCTTTCTTCCGGTTCTAAATACCAAGAAACTCCTAATGTTTCTATGAAGTGTTCATCTACATTAAATGTGGATACACTATAATTTTCATCACTGTTTTCTTTTGATGCAAAATAAATATTGTAGCCACCATACATCTTGTTCATAGCCACTGTTGTTTGTGCGACTTCAGAAAGATTTTCAACCTTATTCCTTAATGTATTAGCATTAGTTGCAATACTAGTTTCAATGGGAATCATCATGACATTAGACCGTTGTAAACCAGTATCCTTCGTACGCATATATTCTAATTGTGTACTCATGACAATACCACAAACAATAAGTAATACTGCAATGGTAAATTGAAATGTTGTAAATACTTTTCTAACAGATACACTTCCTGTATTTTTTGCTAATTTATTTTTGAAATTCTTTACAGGGTTTAATGACGATAATACAATGGCTGGATACACACCAGAAACAAAAACAGCAAAAATAAACAGACCTATTAGTGCAGTTATAAATGATCTGTCATAGAAAAAGGCATTACCAATTTCTATATTTAATAATTCTAAAAAGCGATCTTTAAAAATACTACTGATAGCGATTCCTAGTAAGAAAGAAATAGAAACAAAAATCCCTGATTCTATATAAAATTGTATCGCAAGACTTCTTCTATTAGCTCCGCTTATTTTTCGCACGCCTACCTCTTTTGCCCTTGTACCTGCTCTAGCTGTAGTAAGGCTTATGTAATTTGTAAGTGCTAAAATTAAAATGAGCAAAGCCACTATTGGAAATACCTTTAAATAATCAAAACGACCTGTATTTGCAGTTTGGGCGTGGGTATCTGTAAATAAATCCAATGCATATGTAGTGGTAGATTCTTCATTACTAAGTTTATCAAGTTGTACAGCAGTATTGGCTACAGCAGTTACTTTCGTAAGATCATTCAGCTTGACATATGTTGCAAAACTTCCTCCTTGAAATCGTTCTGATGCTAATAAAGGTTGTGTCTCCTTCATGGATGATAGGCTAGACATAGAGACTATCATATCAGATTGTATAGAAGAATTCGTTGGAAAATCTTTCATAACACCCGTTATCGTAAAACTATAAGTACTATCCTGTTGTATGATAAGTTGTTTTCCTATAGGGTCCGCTTTCGCAAAATACTTCTCAGCAGCTTTATTTGTTAGAACTACAGAAAATGGAGTTTTCAAAACATCAGTAGGATTTCCTCTTATTAAATCAAAAGAGAAAAAGGAAAATAAATTGGCATCAGCTGCGGCAAGGTTATTTTCAGAAAACACTTCACTACTTGAGGCACTTGTTTTTATGCTTACCGATTGATTATGCTCATAATATCGAAATGCATCCTCTACACTCGGATCATTTTCTTTTAATTGCGAAGCGACAATGGAGCTAAGCCTTGTCATTCTGATATCGTCATCACCAATTTTAAATTTACCAACAACAGTAAAAATGCGCTTCGAATCCTTATGAAAACTGTCATAACTCTTTTCGTGAGAAACATACATAGTAATCAAAATGCAGGCGGCTAAACCTAAGGAAAGTCCCACCAAATTGATAAAACTAGTAAGCTTATTTCTCCAAAAATTTCTAAATGCTATTTTGATATAGTTTTTAATCATGATTCTTAGTTTTATGTGTACGCTTTCGCGAAAGCGTACACTTATTTTCACTTTATATGAAGTACCCTCATCTCATTTATTCTGATCGTAATGAGTTAACAGGATTGGCTATGGCTGCTTTAATTGCTTGAAAACTTACAGTTATCATTGTAATTAGCATAGCGCCGAATCCAGCAATCAAGAATACCTGTATTGAAATGTCTGTGCGATAAGAGAACTTTTCAATCCAATCGCTCATAAAATAGTAGGTGAGTGGTACTGCTAGTAATAATGCTATGCCAACAAGGATGATAAAATCTTTTGAAAGCAGCATCCAAAGGTTTGTAACTGTTGCCCCCAATACTTTGCGCACCCCTATTTCTTTAGTGCGCTGTTCTGCAACAAAAGATGTGAGTCCAAATAGACCTAAACAGCTTATGAGAATAGCGAGTAAAGTAAATACACTAGAAAGGCTTGCAATGCGTTCTTCGGCAATGAAGTTTTGTGCATATTCCTCATCTACAAAGTCGTAGTTGAAAGGAAGGTTTGGAAAATTTGCTTTATATATTTTTTCGATAGTAGCTAGACTTTCACTAGTTGTTTTATCAGGATCAAGTCTCAAATAATAGAATCCGCCATAGCCACTTCCAAACATATACATTTGTGGTGATACAGGTTCGTAAGCCGATTCATTTATCACATCTTCTACCACACCTACAATTTGCATAGGCACACTATTAGGTCCTGGCTCTGTCTCTCGGATGTATTTCCCAACAGGGTTTTGAATTCCCATATAGGCTACCGCAGTTTTATTGAGAATAACAGCACTAGAATCTGTAGTAAACTCTCTAGAAAAAGAACGCCCCTCAATTATTTTCATTTCGAGCGCATCAATATAATCATAAGAGATTCCCATTTGTGCAAGGCTCTCATCAAAATCTAGAGGTTTTCCATCCCATTCATACCCAGATGAATAATTCCATATACGTGTAGAGGGACTGCTTCCCCAAGCCATTTGAGTAACGACGCCTGAGTTTATAAACTGATTACGCATTACTTCATACTTATTTTGAAATTCTTGGCTGGATGTGGGTATTTGAACAAGCTGTGAACTTTCAAAACCTATAGGCCTATCCTTGCTATAATCGATTTGGTTTTTGACAACGAGTGTCCCTATAATCAATGCAATAGAAACCGTAAATTGAGTTACAACAAGCACTTTTCGCGGAAGCAAAGCATTTCTCCCCATTTTGAAAGTTCCTTTAAGCACTTTAATGGGTTTAAATGATGATAAATATAAGGCAGGATAACTTCCAGAGATTAATGCCGTGAGTATAATAAAGAGTATTGAAACTCCCCAGAATAAGGGATTAAGCCAAGGAAAAACAACTTCTTTTCCTGCTAAGGTGTTAAATGAGTTGATGGAAAGTAAAGTCAATCCAATAGCAATGATATATGCTAATAATACCACTAGAAATGACTCACTCAAAAACTGATGAATGAGCTGTCTACGTGTTGAACCTATGGATTTTCTAATACCTACTTCGAGTGCTCGTTTTTCAGATCGTGCAGTACTTAAATTCATAAAATTTATACTTGCAAGGATGAGCACAAAAAGGCCAATAAGACCAAATAACCAAACATTATCAATACGACCTCCAACTTGAGCACCATTTTCAAATTGAGAATACAAATACCAGTCGGTCATTGGAAATACAAATAATCTTGGGTCAAATTTATCTCCTCGTGGGTCATTATCCTTTTTTACATTTTCAATACGAGTATTTACAGCAGTGAGATCTACATTTTCGGATAGTTCTACAAAGAGGTCAAAAGAATTATAGTCCCAATTTGTATCTTGATTTTCTAACCAACTCCATCTAGTATTCATCCAATGTTTGAAAGGCATTAAAAACTGGAGATTAGAAAAACTATTATTACTAGGGATATCTTTATATACTCCTGTTACTTCCATGGCATGTTCATTATTTGACATAACCGATTTACCTATTGGGTTTTCGTTGCCAAAAATTGTTTTTGCTGTAGATTCAGAAAGTAAAATGGAGTTTATTTTTTCTAATCCATTGCGGGTTCCTTGTATCATTTCCAGATTTAAAAGGTCTGGAGCATCTGCTTGCATAAAACGGCCCCTAGTAGAAATCACTTCATTGTCTACAGAAAGAAAGCGTCCATTATTACGTGAAGACATTACAATATGTGTAAATGCATCTCCAAATTGATCTCGCAATTGAAATTCTAATGCAAGGGGAATAGTTTCATTAGAGTGTACCTCTCCATTAACTGTTTGATGTTGCATTATACGAGCAATGCGATCCTTGTTTTCAAAATGATTGTTGTAATCAAATTCATCAGCTATCCACAGACCAATAATCATCGTTACAGCAATTCCTAACGCTAGGCCAACAATATTGATAAATGAGTATATCTTGTTTTTTTTAAGACTTCTATACGCTATTTTTAGATTGTTCTTAAGCATTGCTATTTATTTTTAAATGGGTGTGAGACTTATTCTGATCGTAATGAATTTACAGGATTTGCATTTGCAGCTTGTAATGTTTTTGCGCTTATGATCAATAAAGCAAAGATGATCATTGCTAAACCACTTATTAGAAATACCCAAAAGCTAATAGAGGTCTTATATGCAAAATCCTGAAGCCAATTATGAATACCATACCAGGCTAGAGGTGAGGCTACAACAAAAGCAATAGTGACTAAAATGAGGAACTCTTTACATAAAAGTGTATTAATTTGAAATAGTGATGCTCCTAATACTTTGCGTACTCCAATTTCTTTAACACGTCTATTTGTAGTATAAATCACTAAACCTAAAAGCCCTAGGCAACTTATTAAAATTGATAATCCTGTTGCCCAATTTAAGAGCTTAGAGATCTTTTGCTCTCTCTTGTAAAAATTTTCTATGGTTTCATCTAAAAACTGCATTCTAAATGCTTCCCCTGGGAAAATAGCTTTATACTCATTTTCGATTTTAGTAATCGTATTTTCTAAATTATCTGAAGATTCATTTTTTAAAGCAATGTGAGCTTGTGAAAAGTAGGTCCAATTCCCTCTGTAAAAATCACCTAAAAAACTCATAGGTTTAATTTCCGTTTTTAATGAACGTTGATGAAAATCTTCCATGACTCCTACTATTGGGAGTGCTTCATCTTCATATGTAAGGGTTTGCCCTACTGCTTCTTCTGGCGTATTAAATCCATAAAATTTACGAGCAGTATCATTAATAACCAGTTCTTTGATCGTATCATTAAGCCTCGTTCTACCAGCTAATAAATCAATCTCAAAGAGCTCTAAATAATTAGTGTCGCCATGTAGCAGTTGTATATCACCGTATATCTCTTTACCATTGTCTATTCTTGTCATGGTAGTAGTATTTGAGCTAAAAGAAGCTGGTGTGTAGTTACCCAGACTTATCTTATTTATTTCAGGAATAGATTGTAGTTTTTCTGCAAATAATTCCATTTTATCAAGTCCACTTTCTCCAATGGGTCTGAAAGTAGAGATGACAGCATCACTTTTAAAGCCCATGTCTTTACTCAACAAGTAATTTATTTGTTTACCAACTAAAAGTGTAGCAATAATAAAGACCTGTGCAATTGTAAACTGGAATACTGTTAGGAACTTTCTAAGCTTTACTTTCTTTTCTCCAACTGCTAGGTGGTTTTTTAATACAGATACGGTATTAAATTTTGAAAGAACCATTGCGGGGTAGAATCCTGATAAGAATGTTACGATCACTAAAAGAACGATGACACTCATAGCAACAATTGGGGCTTTAAATAATTCAAAGCTTAAGTCTTTTGGGACAAAATCAGAGAAGACATTAATTAACCACCTTGATAGTAATAGTGATAGGAGAGCGGCTATTATAACCAATAGAAATGTTTCTCCCATAAACTGACTAATCAATTGTTTTCTAGAACTTCCTAGGGTCTTACGAATGCCTATCTCCTTAGCACGTTGTGTCGCTTGTGCTGTATTTAGGTTAATAAAATTAATACAACCTAATAATAGTAGGAAGAGCGCTACAAGTGCTAAGTTTTTTAATAAGGATTTACTTGCTTGTCCACTAGACCAATCATAGATTCCATAGTTTTCATTAAAATGAATATCGTTTAATGTCTGTAATTGAAAAATTCGTTCTTGATTATATTTTATATCTTCTTCATCAGCATGTTCTGTAGCAATACTTTTAAAGCGTTCTTTAATGGAGGCGATATCAGCATTTGGCGTTAGTTTTACAAACAGTTGAGAACTAGAATTGGTATTATTCCAATTCTTTCTGATAATGTTCTCTCGCATCCTTGTTTGAAGTAAAGTAGGGTGTGATATGAACTCTTGAAAAACAATATCTGTTCTATTTTCAAAGTTTTCTACGATTCCTTTTACGGTAGTATTAATAGAATCGTTATAAACAAGAGTCTTACCAATAATATCAGAGATTTCTGTATTTGGAAAATATTTTTCAGCACGTTCTTTAGTTAATATAACTTCATTGGGATTGTTTAATGTATTGGTATGATCTCCTGCTATAAACGTATAATCGAAAATTTTAAAATAATCTTGGTCTGCAAAAATGGCAAACTTTGGTAATTTAAATTCAAGGTTGTTTGCTCTGTTCTCTACTTTCATAGGGCGTTCTATGTAGAACTCGCTTATCACTTCAAAGTTTGAGTTGCCTTTTATAGCATCTTTCAAAGCAAGGGTAACCCCTGGATTATAGAATTGACCTTCTGGAGCTTTAAAATCTGTGACTACTCTATATATACGATCACCATCTTTATGAAAATTATCAAATGTAGCATCGTAAAAAATCATTAAACCAATGACAAATGATGCACTTAGACCAATGGTAAGTCCTATCACATTGATAAGAGAAAACACCTTGTTTTTCATGATGTTTCTCCACGCTATTTTGAAATAATTCTTGATCATGATGATTTGATTTTGATTGATTGATATTTATTCTGTTTTAATAGCATGTATAGGATTTGCTGTAGCAGCTCTATAACATTGGAGTCCTACTGTTATCATGGCGACAAGCATAGTGATACAACCTGCTAAACCAAAAAACCACCATTTTAATTCAATAGCATATCCAAAATTATCTAACCACTTGCTACACAACCAATATCCAATTGGAAATGCAATTAATGCAGCAAAACCAACCATTTTTGCAAATTCACTTGATAGCATTTTTACAATTCCCAATACGCTAGATCCTAGTATTTTTCGAATTCCGATTTCCTTAGCTCTTCGTTCTGCTGTAAATGTTGCTAGTCCAAAAAGTCCTAAACTAGAAATGATAATAGCTAGTATTGCAAAGAAGTCTGAAAGATTTGCTACTTTAATTTCTGCAGCATATAATTTGTTATAATTGCTATCCATAAAGGAATAGTCAAAAGGATACCCAGGATTAAATTTTGTATAAATAGACTCCATTTTTGAAAGCGTTTCTCGCTCTGTACCTGGTGCGATTTTAACCAGAATATTGTTCCCATAGGATCTAAATCTTATAACGAGTGGTTCTATTTTTTTATGCAATGAACCATATTGGAAGTCTTCAACGATACCAATGATTTCTTGTTGAGCCTCTCCTTTTTTTAACATCTGACCAATAGGGTTTTCTAGGCTCATTAATTTTAATGCAGATTCATTGAGTATAATTTTGTTGTAGTTATCATTAAACTCTTTTGAGAATGAACGACCCGCAATAATGTTCATTCCTAGCGTTTCAATAGCACCATAACCCATTCTAGGCGCTTGGAAAGATCTATAGTCTTCAGAATCTTTACCAGGCCAAATCCATCCACCATTGTTATCTGTCCCTTCTAAGAATTCTCCATTTGTAAACCCTACACTTTGAACCGTAGTGATGTTTTTTAATTCATTAAGTAGTGTTTCAGGATTTTCAATATTACTTCCTATTTCAAATTGAATTACATTTTCTTTATTGTACCCCAGGTTTTTAGTTTGCATATATTTTACTTGCTTATTCACTACTAAAATGCTGATAATAAATACAATTGAAATGGTGAATTGAAAGACAACAAGTCCTTTTCTTAGGAAGAATTCCCAAACCGTTTTTGGCGTTTCTCCTTTTAAAGTGGTCACAGGCTTAAAGGAAGAAAGTCTAAAAGCTGGGTAACTTCCAGCTAAAAAACCTGTAACGATGATAATGAGTGTAATTATGAATAGTTGATTACTTCCGAAATTTAAGAGGATATTTTTATCGGTAATTGCATTAAATTTTGGAAGAAATAAAAATACCAAAAGTAAGGCTACTCCTGTTGATAAAATTACTAGAATGAGTGCTTCACTCATATATTGATATACTAATGATCTGCGACTGGCTCCAAGTGTTTTTTTAACCCCTACCTCTTTCATTTTTCTACTAGCTTGTGCAGTAGTAAGATTAATAAAGTTGATACAGGCTATTAGTAATGTGATAAGAGCTATACTGATGAATAATCTAACATAAACAATACGACCACCTACTTGAACACCATTTTCATAAGGTAGATTGAGATATCTATCGGAAAATTTTTGAACAAAAGATGTAAATTTGAATTTACCATCTCTTTTGGTATTTAGATAGTTCGCAATTTTTTGATTGAAATTAGAAATATTAGTGTCTTCTTTTAACACTAAATAAGATTTTGCATAATGGCCGCTCCAATCTCCAGCCCATCTATCTGAATCGATTAATAATTCAGAATGGACAACGTAATCAAACTTCATTGTAGAATGAGCAGGTGGTGTTTTAAAAACTCCAGAAACAACTAATGTTTCTTCTCCATTTCCGTCTGTCCATTTATAATTCCAATTTAATGTTTTGCCAATGGCGTTTTCTTTGGTTTTAAATAATCTTTTTGCTAACTCTTCTGAGATTACTAGATTATACTTGTTCTGTAGTACTTGATTTTGATCACCGACTAATACATCAAAAGAAAATACTTCAAAAAAGTTAGGCAAGGCAAATAATCCTTTAGCTGTTTGATTATTATCTCCGTGAGTAAAAACACCTTCTGGAGTTGCAAAATCAGCATTGATTGCTGTAGCTGCTTCTACTTCGGGAAATTCTTTAGTTATGTCATCTGCTAATAGAAAAGGACTACCTACAAAGGTCTTTGTTTCATCATTGAGGGTCATATTGGACAATACTTGATATAACTGTTTTTCCTTTTCATGAAATTTATCTACCCTCATTTCATCATGTACCCATAGAGAGATAAACAGTACGCAGGCTATTCCAGCTGAGAGCCCAATGATATTAATTACAAAACTACTTTTGTATTTTTTGAAATTTCTAAATGCTATTTTAAGATTGTACTTGAACATAATTATTCAGTTCTTAATGATTTTACAGGATTCTGTAATGCCGCATGCATTGTTTTATAACCAATGGTAAGCATGGCTATAATAATAGCTATGAGACCGGCTATAATGAATACGCCAAGATTAAGGGTAATTTTATACGAGTAATCTTCTAGCCATTTGGAACTCATCCACCATGCTATGGGTGTCGCAATTACAAAGGCTAAGACTACAAGTTTTAAGAAGTCTGATAGTAGTAATTTTACAAGACCTGGTACACTAGCACCTACTATTTTTCGAACCCCAATTTCTTTTGTTCTTTGATTGACAACAATCATAGAAATGGCGAATAGTCCTATGCAGCTTAAGAGAATCGCTACGATAGATCCGCTTGTAATAATTTTGGTAAGGACTTTTTCTCTTCTTAAAGTTCTATCTATATTTTCATCTAAAAAGGAACCTAAGAATGTGGCTTCGGGTTCTATTTTGTTCCATGCTTTTTCTATTTTATCATACGCACCTACAGCTTTATCTGGGTTTATTTTCGCGAAAGCGTAATAATAACCTACATTAGGATCTAAGTAGAAGGTAAGGGGTTCCACTTCTTTTTTTAGTCCTTGGAAATTGTAATCTTTTACAACACCAATTACCTTGTATCTAATGCTATCGTCAAATGAAACAACAACGTCTAATGGGTTTTCTTTGCCATATTCTTTAGCCATTGTTTCATTGATGACCATGGCAAGACTATCTGTGGCAAATTGTCTGTCAAAGCTTCTACCAGCAACTAATTCTAGGTTTAAGGTTTCTATATAGTCATAGTCTACAGTGAGGTTATGTGTTTTTATACTTCTTCCTTCATAATCAAACCCAGAGATACTCATATATCCACTACCGTCTCTTCCAGAACCTAGATTATTATCTGCAGCAGTAATGCTTAGAATTTCTGGTTCGCTTTGTAATTCGTTGCGTAATCTGCTTAATGCGGTATAACTATCTAAACTACCATTTAACGGAATGGAGATGACATTGCTTTTATCAAATCCTAGGTCTTTATGTCGTAAGAAATCAATTTGTTTATTTAATACGAGTGTGCCACTAATGAGTAAAATGGCAATACTGAACTGTATGACGATTAATGTATTTCTGAGGCGGTTGCTGTCTCTCGCTTCCATTTTTCCTTTTAATGCTTTAAGAGTGCCTAATTTACTAAGGAGTAGGGCAGGATAACCTCCAGCAATAAGCGTTATAAGGATAATTGCAATAACAAATAAGCTTAGGATTTCTGGACTTAGTAAGGTTCCAAATGTTCCGCTAGTTCTGAATAGTGTTTGAAAATCATTGAGAAGTGCATAGCCTAATAACAATCCAAGAATGATGGAAATTGAAAAAACAAAAAGACTTTCTACCCAAAGCTGAATGAATAGTTGGGATTTTGTTGCACCTAGTGTTTTTCGCATTCCGATTTCGCGTAAGCGTTGTCCTCCTTTAGCTACATTCATGTTTATAAAGTTGACACTGGCAATAAATAGGATGAGTATTGCAATACATAAAATCAGATAGGGCATAATTCGAGAAGTTTTTGCAATTCCTCCTTTAAACTTTGTAAATACCGAATCTACATATGGAAATAAGCGTAATTGATAATATTGTCCATTTGCATCTTTTTGAACACCGTCTCGGATAGCGTTTTCTATATTTTCTCGATAGTATTGTGCTACAAATGCTCTTGTGCGTTCTTCAAATTGTTGTGTCGTTACTCCTTCGTCTAGTTGTAGGTATACACTATGGAATCTGCTACTCCAATCGTCTAATGTTTGCTTGTAATATGCGTTATTTTCATAAGCAACTAACAGATCAAAGCCCATTGAGCTTTCTTTTGGAATATCTTTTAGAATGGCGCTTATAATAAATGGTTCTTTGGCATCTTGCCCTTGTAGTAAAATTGTTTTTCCTATAACATCTTCATTTCCAAATAAGAGTTTTGCTGTTTCTTGCGTTAAAGCGACCGATGATTTTTGTGAAAGAGGTGATGTGTTTTCTCCTTTTATTACTGGGAAAGAAAACATCTCAAAAAAGTCTGGATCTATATAACTGACATCAAGTTGCAGTTCTTTATCTTCATAGGAAACCACTACATTTTCTTCTAAATGACGTGTGATTTTCTTTATTCCCGGAACTTCATCTTTTAGTGTAGGTGCAAATGGTGTAGATCTAGATGATACTTCTTCGGGGCCTTTAGAAGTTTGCTCGGTAGCATATACCTTATAAAGATTGTCTTTGTTTGTATGAAATTGATCTTCAGCTAAATTGTTTAGAGAAGCTATGGATAGTAAAGTAGCAACACAAAAGGCGACACTAAGTCCTAAAATATTTAGGAATGTAAACACTTTATTTTTCCAAAGGTTACGGAGTGCTATTTTGAAATAATTATAAATCATGATTGTTTTTTGATTGTGAGTGTTTATTCTGTTCTTAGAGACTTTACAGGGTTTGATGTGGCTGCTTTAATTGCTTGAAAGCTTACTGTAATAAGGGTGATAATTAAAGCCCCAAAACAAGCAATAGCAATTACATCCCACGTGACTGAGGTTCGATAACTGAACTTTTGCAGCCATTGTCCCATAATGTAATAGGCAACTGGAGATGCTATTAAAAGTGCAACAACTACGAGCTTTATAAAATCTTTGGATAATAACATCCATAATTGACTAATAGAAGCTCCTAAAACTTTACGGACACCAATTTCTTTGGTACGTTGTTCTGCAACAAAAGATGCTAAACCAAAAAGTCCCAAACAACTTATAAAAATAGCCAGGAGAGTAAATACTCTTGCCAAACTAGCAATGCGCTCTTCTGCTCTAAACTTCTTGCCAAATTCTTCATCTACAAATTGATAATCAAAAGGTGTATTAGGAAAATTCTTTTTGAAAACACTTTCTATCAATGCTAAGTTTTCGCTTGTACTTTTAGCTGGATTTAATCGTAGGTCATAAAAAGCAATATTCCCATACTTTTCAAAGACATACATTGATTGTTTTACAGGGCTATAAGGGGACTGAACAATCATATCATCTATAACTCCTATAATCTTTAATGGTGTAAATGGATCATCTACATCTGAATCTCTGATATATTTTCCAATGGGGTCTTTAATTCCCATATATTTCACCGCTGTACTATTAAGAATTACAGCATTAGAGTCTGTTGGGAAGTCCCTAGAAAATCCTCTACCTTCAACGAGTTTTAAACCTAAGGTTTTTACAAAATCATAATTTACAGAGGTATGTGCTAAATCTTCTTGAAACCCTACAGGTTTACCTTCCCAAGTATAACCACTTCTATTAGACCAGACTTGAGTAGCAGGACCACTCATGGTCGTCATACTTATGGCTCCACCTGATGCAACAAATTGAGTACGCATGGTTTCATGCTTACCAATAAACTCAGAACTCATAACAGGAATCTGAATAAGCCCATCCCTATTATAGCCTACAGGTCTGTCTTTACTAAATTGAATTTGGTTAATAACCACTAATGTTCCAATAATAAGTGCGATAGATACTGTAAACTGAGTCACTACTAAAACTTTACGTGGTAATGAAGAATAACGCCCAGCTTTAAAAGTCCCTTTTAATACTGATACTGGATTGAAAGATGATAAATACAATGCTGGATAGCTTCCTGATAAAACAGAAGTTATTAAAATGAATAGGAGTGAAGCTAGCCAGAACATGCCATTACTCCATGGAAAGATAATTGCTTTACTAGCAAGATTATTAAACCCGTTAAGACTTATTAATACAATCCCAATGGCAACTACAAAAGCTAAAAGGACTATAGAGAATGACTCAGTTAGAAACTGAAAAATAAGTTGACCACGATGTGAGCCTATAGATTTACGTATCCCTACTTCTGTAGCTCGCTTTTCAGAACGTGCTGTACTTAAATTTACAAAATTGATACAAGCTAGTAATAAGATAAAAATACCAATCACTCCAAATAACCATACATTTTCTATACGTCCGCCAGATTGTACTCCGTTTTCAAAATCACTTCGTAAGTGCCAATCATCCATTGGGAATAAAAAAATCTGAGGATTAAATTCTGCTTCCTCAGGAGAAGCATTCTTTTTAACATCAATGATCTTTGATGTTACTGCTTCCATAGTAGTATTGTCATTAATCTGAGCAAACATCTGAAAAGAGTTATTTCCCCATGATGTTTTAGCATTTTCAATCCATTCTTGAGAACTGATATAATGTTTCCAAGGGATTAAATAGTCTACATCACTAAACGAGTTGTTTTCAGGGATATCGTTGTAAACTCCTGTCACTACTAGGTCGTGCTGGTTATTTACTTTAATGATTTTGCCTATAGCTGTTTCAGACCCAAATAATGATGCTGAAGTAGACTTAGAAATCATAATAGAATTCTTTTCTTTTAAACCATCTCTAACCCCTTCAACTACTTCTAAATTCAACATTTCTGTAGCTCCTTCTTGTATAGCATGACCTAAACGATTAATGTTGGTTTCGCCATGCTTAAGATATCTCGGTTGCTCCCAAGATGCCATAATAATATGTTTAAAATTATCGGCATGATCTTCACGAAGAGCAAACTCTAAAGGTCTTGGGATAGCAGGACCTGTATCTACTATATTATTAGCAGATTCATGCTGAAATACTTGTGCTATGGTCGCTTTATCTTTAAAATAATTGTTGTAATTAAGTTCGTCAAAAATCCAAAGCCCTATTAACATAGTAGCTGCCATACCAATAGCCAAACCAGATATATTAATTAGAGAATATACCTTGTTTTTAAGAAGGTTCCTAAACGCTATTTTGAAATAATTTTTAATCATGATTGAAAAGAATTACTGTTCGTTTTTGATTGTTTGCTGATGATTTATTCTGACCTTAATACCTTTGCCGGGCTGATTAAAGCTGACTTCATGGCATGATAGCTAATAGTTGCTAGTGCAATAATTAAAACCATAATCCCTGCAAATAGGAATACAGTCCATGACATTTCTATTCTGTATTCATAATCTTGTAACCATGTATTCATTAAATAATAAGCGATAGGAATAGCGATAACTAGTGCTACTAAGATTAAGCTTAAAAACTTTCCTGTTAATAGTTTAAAAATGGTTTGTATAGAAGCGCCTAAAACTTTTCTAACACTCATTTCTTTATTGCGTTGCTCTACCATATAAGCAGATAGTGCCAGTAAGCCTAGACAAGCCACTAATATCGCTAGAATGGCAAAGGCAGTAAATATGACTTTTATTCTACTTACATTATCGTACATTTTTGCAAATGAAGCATCCATAAACTCGTAACGAAAAGCCATATTAGGAACAAATTCTGTCCATTTGTTTTCCATAGATGCTAAGACTGCAGAAACATCATTCGTATTAATTTTAACGGAAGTAATTGAAGGGCTTATACCACTAAAAAAACAAAGAGGTCTCACGGTAGTTTTCATGGTATCAAAATTGAAATCTTCTACCACTCCAATAATTTCCCAAAGCTGTCCATATCTTGATACTCGTTTTCCTACTGGATCTTCTAACCTTAGCGCTTTTACCATCGCTTGGTTCATAATAACGGCTTGTTCATCTGAAGTTCTGCCCTTAATGAAATTACGTCCATTCACTAGGGTCATACCCATAGTTTCAATATAATCTTCATCAATAACCCAAGCTTGTCCAGGAATCGTTTCATCTAGACCATCTCTTCCTTCATTTACAAAACTATTTCCGTTTCGTTTTGTTCCATTAATGGGTAAATAATCACTAATAGTGACATTGTTTACTCCAGGTAGTTTTTTAAGTTCTTCTTTAAATGTTTCTACCTGTTCATTTAATGCATTGGTACTATAGATTTGAACGACCTGATCTTTTTCAAAACCAATTTTTGAAGTTAAAATATGATTCATTTGCTGGTTAACAATGAGCGTTCCAACAATTAAAATAATGGATACTGTAAATTGAAATACCACCAAGCTACTTCTTAATCCGCCAGATTTACTTTTTGAACTAAGCTTTCCCTTAAGCACATTTATAGGGTTAAAACTTGAGAGGTAAAAAGACGGGTACAAACCTGCAAGAATACCTACAATAATAGATACACCTATGGCAGTAGGTATAAAGCCAATATTAGACCATGGTATAACAAGATCTATTCCAGACGTTGTTCTAAACAACGGCATTAATAGGGCTGATAAGAGTATACCTAAAATAAAAGCAATTAACGAGATTAATATAGATTCTACCAGAAACTGACTTATAAGTTGTGTTCGTGAAGAACCAACTACTTTCCTTAATCCTACCTCTTTTGCACGATTAGCAGATTTTGCAGTAGAGAGATTTACAAAATTAATACTAGCTATAATGAGAATAAACAATGCTACAATACCAAAAATCCAAATAATCTTTATATCGTTTCGAGAATTTGATTCATAATCTACATGTGTAGAGTAGAGGTTAATAGCGGTTAATGGTTGTAAGTTTGTGATCTCTTTCTCTTCTGCATTTTCCCATCCAGCAAATCCTGCTAATTTATATGATGGTTTTATGTACTTTTCCATCAATATAGTATTCATCTTAGCTTCAAATGCAGGAATATCTACTCCCGGTTTCAGCGTCACGTAGGTAAAATAATTGTTTTGAAACCATCGTGTTTGCTCTCCTTCTCCGAACTCTACATCTTTTAATGTTATAAAGAAGTCAAAATCTAAATGAGAATTACTCTTAAAATCTTCCATGACTCCAGTTATTTTAAATGGTCTTTCATTGTTACCATTTAAATACATACTGCGTCCAATAGGATTCTGGTTTCTAAAGTATTTTTCTGCTATAGTTTCAGAAATAACTATCGTATTGGGTTTTGAAAGTGCTGTTCTGCGTTGTCCATACACCATTTGAACATCCATAATATCAATGATAGCTTGATCTGCATAGGTGAAATTCTCTTCATAGTATTGAGTGTCTTCTCCATCAAAACGAATCTCATTACTTCCAGCTCCCCAAAACAAACCATTAGACATTAGTCTTCCTGCGTTTTCTACCTCTTCAAAATCTGTTATGAGTGTAGGTGCGGTATTTGCTGAAAAATGTATGCCAGTGTCAACACGGTCTCCATCTACATAATCACGATTTAATCTGTATATGTTTTCAGAATTAGCAACGTGTTTATCATAACTACTTTCGTGAAAAATATAAATTGAAATTAAAATGCAGGCAGCTACACCTATGCTCAAGCCAAAAATGTTTATAAATGAGAAGCCCTTGTTTTTAAGAAGGTTTCTAACCGCTATTTTGAAATAATTTTTAAGCATGATTGAAAAGAATTACTGTTCGTTTTTTGATTGTTTGCTAGATGCAAGTATTGATTGATGATTGATGATTACACCAAGATATTCTCGGTCACTTTTTGACCATCTAACATTCTGATGATTCTGTGACTATATTTAGCATCATGTTCACTATGTGTCACCATAATGATAGTAGTACCCGCTTCATTGAGATCTATAAGTAAATCCATTACTTCATTACCATTTGTACTATCTAAATTTCCTGTTGGCTCGTCGGCCAAAATTAATTTTGGGTTATTTACAACCGCCCGTGCTACAGCGACACGTTGTTGTTGCCCTCCAGATAATTGCTGCGGAAAATGATTACGACGATGCATAATTTGCATTTTTTCTAATACCTCTTCTACACGTTTTTTACGCTCGGCAGGTTTTACGCCAGTGTATATAAGAGGTAACTCAACGTTTTCAAAAACAGTCAATTCATCTATTAAGTTAAAGCTCTGAAATACAAAACCTACATTGTGCTTTCTTAATTCAGAACGTTTGCGCTCATTATAATTAGAAACTTCCTCGCCATTAAATTGAAAACTCCCTCCGTCTGGGTCGTCTAGAAGTCCTATGATATTTAACAATGTAGATTTACCACAACCTGAAGGCCCCATGATGGCTACAAATTCTCCATTCTTAACTTCAAATGATAATTTGTTTAAGGCAATAGTCTGTACCTCTTCCGTTTTATAAAATTTTTCTAAGTCAGTAATTTGTATCATTGTATTAAGTTTTATTAGCTATTCTTGTTTTTATATTCAGTATTATTTTTTTTTCAGATCACTTCAAAATCAGTTCATCGATATCACCATAAGAGTCATAGCTTGATGTGATTACTTTATCTCCAGGATTTAATCCTTCTATCACTTCGTAATATGCTGTATTTTGACTTCCTAATCGTATATTTACTTTGTAGGCACTATCTCCATTCTCACTTACTTTAAAGACCCAATTACCTCCTGTTTTTTGAAAGAAGCCACCTTTAGGGATCAATACCGCTTGTTTTTCAGCGCTTAGGGCTACTCTAATCTGTAGATTTTGTCCTCTTCGTATGCCTTCTGGCACTTCACCTTCAAAGGTCATATCTACTTGGAAACGGCCATTGGTAACCTGAGTAAAGACTTTCTTTATCGTTAAGGTGTATAACTTTTCATTGAGAGTGAAAGTTCCTGTTTGTCCAGTATATATTCTTGATATATAATGTTCATCAATATCTACTCTTACCTTATATCCAGTGGTAACATCTACTTGACCTAGGCGAGTTCCTTTATTTATAGACTGTCCAATTTCTGCATCTAAAGATGTTAATTGCCCATCTATCGGAGCACGCACTACTAAATCTCCTACCTTTTTGCGCATTAACTCTAAAGCGCTTTGTGTTCTAGCATAGGAATCTCTCGCTTGGTTTATTTCAAGTTTTGAAGAGATAGAATCTTCAGATAGCACTTGCTTTGCGAGTTTCATACGCTCAGTCTGGTAGTCATAATTATTTTTTGATGATTCATAATCTTGTCGACCAATTGCTCCCTTATCGTATAAACGCTTATTTAGATTGTATACACGCTCTGCTTCAATAAGATTATTCTCTACATCAGTAAATTGATTCTGTCTATTAATTGTATTTTGACGTGCTGCATTTTGAGAGATTTGCATTTGCGTTAATAGATTATAAACAGAGGTCTCTTGATTAATAAGACTCAACTCCAAATCTGTATTTGATAATCTTAAAATAGGTTCTCCCTTTTTTAGTATTGCGCCGTCTTCAACAAATTTTTCTTCTACACGTCCGCCTTCTAGTGCATCTAAATAGATGGTCGTAATGGGTAATACGATCCCATTTACAGGAATATTTTCTTGAAATACATCCTTTTTTATCGTACTAATAGAAATCCGTTCTTTTTCTACATTGAGTTTAGAACCTCCAGATGTTTGAAAAATAACATAAGCTATCAATGCAAGGATTGCTACAATACCACCTATAGTTAGCAATTTTTGTTTTGAGAATTTTTTCTTTTCAATTGGTACGTCCATTTTTGTTTTTTTGGTTATACCTCTAACTAGTGAATATGATGCCAAAACACTAAGCATTTGATAATCATTAATTTGTGGTTTTTTGAAAAAATAAAAGTGTCCGATTTTGATACACTTTATGTCCGAAAGTGTACACTTTTTCGAACTATATTTTTTTTGTTTTTACAAGCTGATATAAAATCGTAATATTGTAGTAATGGTATTAAAAAACGCTTCGATATTGGCTATAGACGATGATGCAGATGTACTTACTGCATTACGTCTTCTTCTTAAGCCACTAGCAAAAAACATTGTTACTGAAAAAAATCCAAGTAATATTAGGTCACAAATTGAAAAAACCGATTACGATGTGATTATTCTGGATATGAATTTTAATGGGCTAGTCAATACTGGAAATGAAGGTATTTTTTGGCTAAACGAGATTAAAAAACAAAAACCAGAAACCTTAGTCATTCTTATGACTGCTTATGCCGATATAGATTTAGCTATTAGAGGTCTTAAAGAAGGTGCTTCAGATTTTTTAATGAAGCCATGGAAGAATGAAAAGATCATAGAGACTATAAAGACGTTACTAGATAAGAAGAAAACTAAAAGCTCTAAATCAACATCTTTAAATAGTTCTAGTGTTGAAATTATTGGGGAAAGTGATGCCATGCAAGATGTCTTTATGAAGCTTGAAAAAGTGGCGCCAACCGATGCAAATGTACTTGTTCTTGGTGAAAATGGTACAGGTAAAGATTTAATTGCTAGAGCACTTCATGATAACTCAAATAGAAAAGATAAACCCTTTGTTAAAGTAGATGTAGGTGCATTAACATCAACACTATTTGAAAGCGAATTATTTGGTTATAAAAAAGGAGCATTTACAGATGCAAGAGAAGATCGGATGGGAAGATTTGAAGCTGCAAATGGAGGCACACTTTTTTTAGATGAAATAGGAAATATTACGTTAGGTCAACAAGTACGTTTACTTACCGTCATACAGAATAGACAAGTTACTCCTTTGGGGTCTAATGAAGCTATTCCTATTGATATTAGACTGATCTGTGCTACAAATGTAGATCCAAGTACATTAGCCGATGAAAGTAAATTTAGAAAAGACTTGATTTATAGGATTAATACGGTAGATATTATTATTCCTCCTTTAAGAGATCGTGGTACAGATATCACAGAACTCTCAAGACACTTCGTTTCGTTATATGCCGAAAAGTATAATAAGAATACGTTCTCTTTTGATAGTGGTTTTATTTCAAAATTGAAGAAACATGATTTTCCAGGTAATGTAAGAGAACTTCAATATGTCTTAGAACGTGCGGTCATCATGACAGACGGATCTGTTTTAAAACCTGAAGATCTCGTTTTTTCATCTATAGAACGTTCGGTGACCAAAAAAAGCATTGAGACCACAAGTTTAAACCTAGATGATATTGAAAAAAACGCCATTCTTACTGTTTTAGAAAAACACAAAGGCAATGTTTCGAAATCTGCAAAAGAATTAGGAATTACCAGAGCAGCGTTATATAGACGATTAGAAAAATATGAACTATAGAAGCTACATTCTTAAACTCTTTTTTAGAATTGCAATTATTGTAGGTCTAATTCAAGGATTGCTTTATACATTAGAGATAGCTAATAACACCTATGCTGTTATTATTAGTATAGCGATAATATACTTGCTTATAAATACCTATAGCTTTGTAAAAAGACGTTTCACTGCGATGGACGATTTTTTTGAAGCTGTGAAGTATCGTGATTTTTCAAGATGGTTTCCAGAAGATATTGGACCTAAAGATATTCGGTTTTTGTACACAGGATTCAATGAAATTAACCGTACGATAAAAGAAATAAATATTCAAAATCAAGCGCAATATGTGTATCTCCAGAAAATTTTAGAGATGGTTGATATAGGTATTATTGCTTATAACTTGGAAACCGGTGATGTACTTTGGAGTAATGATTCTTTTGGAGAGATTTTAGATGTACCTACCTTTAAAAACGTACGATTTGTTGAAACGAGAAAACCAGAATTATTTGCTACTGTTTTTGAAATGTATCACAGAGCACCAGACTCTATCTCGATTGCATTGAAAAATGAATCTATAAAAATTTTAATTTCTGATACTGTTTTTCAAGTAGAAGAAGAGGCCTTTAAGCTTATTGTTATTCAGAATATTGATGATACACTAAACAAGAATGAATCAGAATCTTGGAAGAAATTATTGAGTGTGATGACCCATGAAATTATGAATAGTATTGCTCCAATTTCTTCATTGGCAGATACACTTCATCAGAATTTACAAGTTGCACTTCAAGAACCTGAAAGCACGCAATTAGAATTGGAAGATCTTAACTCTGGTATTAAAACAATTAAAAATCGTAGCGAAGGACTTTTACAATTTGCAAAAACATATCGTAGTTTAAATAAAGTAACAAGTTTGAATCTTGAAAGAATTCGAGTATCAGAATTGTTTAATAATATTCAATTGCTGATGGAGCCATCCATTAAAGCAAAAAATATCGCTATAGATTTTAAAGTAGCAACCCCCAAATTAGAATTAGATATAGATACACATCTTATTGAGCAGGTTTTAATTAATCTATTATTAAATGCTGTCGATGCGTGTAAAGAAATTGAAAATGCTAAAATAATAGTAGAGGCTGCTCAAAATTCAAACCGAGATATTGTTATTAGAGTATTTGACAACGGCTCTGGTATTCCTAAAGATATTTTAGAAAATGTATTTGTGCCTTTCTTTACTAGTAAAGCAACGGGTAGCGGTATTGGTTTAAGTTTGTGTAAACAAATTATGTTACTTCACAAAGGAAAAATCATCGTTAAAAGTATTGAAGGGGAAGGTTCGGTATTTAGTTTGGTGTTTTAAATCTTTGTGAATCTGATATACGCTTTCGCGAAAGCGTATAATGCCAAAATAAATATTTAAGTATTTGTTTTAGTACTTTGAAATGTAATAGTCTAAAAAAGAAAGTAGTTTTTTAAGTTCCTTAAAACGGAAAGTCCTTATAAAAACGTATTAAAAATTACGCTTTTTGATATCCGAGTAACAGAAAATTATAAAAAAAGAGTACTAGAAAATGTACTCTTTTTTTATGATAACTACCCATCATTATGGTTTTGGGTATATATTTTATATTTAGGAAACCTTATTTCGTTTTCGGTTGGATTACGAGAAGTAGCTTGGTAGGTTCCTTAAAACGGAAAGTCCTGATAAAAACGTATTAAAAATTACATTTTTATCAGGACAACCACCCATTACGGTTTTGGTAATGGTTATTTTTTATTTTAGAGTCTTATTTCGTTTTCGGTTGGAATACAGGTAATAACTTAGTAGATACTTCACCAAAACCGATACGAGGGGTATCTTTTGCTTTACAATGCCCACGTATAATCACAGTGTCATTATCTTCTATAAACTTACGATCTCCACCTTCATCTAAACGAACAGGACGTTCCCCTCTCCATGATAATTCTAGCATAGATCCGTATGAATCTTGAGTAGGTCCAGATAATGTTCCGCTACCCATCATATCACCTGCATTTACAGGGCATCCATTTACAGTATGATGTGCCAACTGCTGACTCATATTCCAATACATATATTTGAAGTTAGATTTTGCTACAACCGTTTCTTTCTTTCCTTCTGGCTGTAAAGCTACTTCTAATTTTATGTCAAAACTTTTCTTTCCTTCATATTGTAAATAGGGAAGGAGTTCCTTTTTAGGTTTAGGACTCTCTACTCTAAAAGGCTCTAAGGCATCCAAAGTCACAATCCAAGGAGAGATAGACGAAGCAAAATTCTTAGCTAAGAAAGGCCCTAAAGGTACATATTCCCATTTTTGAATATCACGAGCACTCCAGTCATTAAATAAGACCAAACCAAAAATGTTTTCTTCTGCATCTTTTGTTGTGATGGATTCTCCTAGATTGTTTGCAGCAGTGGTGATAAATGCCATTTCTAATTCAAAATCTACCAGACGTGATGGCCCAAAAATAGGCTCTGTAGCACCATTTGGTAATTTTTGTCCTTGTGGTCTATGTACAGGAATTCCTGATGGAATGATAGAAGAACTTCTACCGTGATATGCCACAGGTAAGTGTAACCAGTTAGGCATCAATGCATTTTCCTCTCCTCTAAACATGGTTCCTACATTGGTAGCATGCTCAATACTAGAATAAAAATCGGTATAATCACCTATCTGTACAGGAAGCTGCATCTCTACTTCACTCATGTCAAAAATAACAGTCTCACGGTGTTTTTTATTTTCGCGTAAAGCGTCATTACTT
Organism: Dokdonia pacifica; assembly: GCF_900188275.1. Taxonomy (GTDB): domain Bacteria; phylum Bacteroidota; class Bacteroidia; order Flavobacteriales; family Flavobacteriaceae; genus Dokdonia; species Dokdonia pacifica. Next base: position 511,715 of record NZ_FZNY01000002.1, on the reverse strand, counting down.
TCATTAAAAATTTCAGAAATACGATTACGTACCAGTCGCCATGTTTTACGACCATCGGCAATAAAATCATTTAGAGTGTCTTGTAGAAAAATATCATCAGTAAGTGGAATTCCTTCAAAATAACCTAGCTGATGCAAAGCACCTAAGTCAATAGCATAATCTCCTATACGTGTACCAATGGTAATGACATCATCACGTGTTAGGAATACACCAAAAGGGATATTTTGAATGGGAAAATCAGTATTCTTGGGAGTATTTAGCCAAGTTTTTATCGAGGGATTGTTAGCAGATAGTGGCATATATGGTTCTTAATAAGATGTTAGTAAATTTTACTACCCAAATATAGGATTTTATAGTACTGCAATAAAGACTTTATGTTATTTTTACAACTCTTTTTAACATAAGATATATTATGCAACGCGACACAGCTATTTTTGATTTAATACAAGAAGAAAAAGAACGCCAATTAGATGGCTTAGAATTAATTGCTTCAGAAAATTTTGTCAGCGACCAAGTAATGGAAGCCGCCGGATCAGTCCTTACAAATAAATATGCCGAAGGATATCCAGGTAAACGTTATTATGGTGGTTGTGAAGTAGTAGATGAGGTAGAAACGATTGCTATAGAACGCGCAAAAGAGCTTTTTGGCGCCGCCTATGCTAATGTACAACCACATTCAGGATCTCAAGCAAATACAGCTGTTTTTCATGCATGTTTAAAGCCTGGAGATACCTTTTTAGGGTTTGACCTTTCTCATGGTGGTCACTTAACTCATGGATCTCCTGTTAATTTTTCAGGACGTTTATACAATCCTGTATTTTATGGAGTAGAGAAGGAGACAGGACGTTTAAATTATGATAAAATACAAGAGATCGCTTTACGTGAAAAGCCAAAAATGATTATAGCAGGTGCTAGTGCGTATTCTCGTGAAATTGATTATGCACGCTTTCGCGAAATTGCAGATAGTGTAAATGCTATTTTGATGGCAGATATTGCACATCCAGCAGGTTTGATCGCTAAAGGAATTATCTCAGATCCAATTCCGCATTGTCACGTAGTAACGACAACCACTCATAAAACCCTCCGTGGGCCAAGAGGCGGATTAATATTAATGGGAAAAGATTTTGAAAACCCATTTGGAATTACACTTAAAAGCGGAAAACCACGTATGATGTCTTCTCTATTAGATAGTGGAATCTTTCCAGGAAATCAAGGAGGGCCTTTAGAACACATCATCGCGGCTAAAGCAATTGCTTTTGGAGAAGCGCTCACCGATGAGTTCTTACACTATATGATCCAAGTAAAGAAAAATGCAGAAGTAATGGCTGCTGCATTTGTTGCCAAAGGATATGATATTATCTCTGGAGGAACCGATAATCACATGATGCTTATTGATCTTCGTAATAAAGATATTACTGGAAAAGCCGCCGAAGCAGCGCTTGGAAAGGCAGATATTACCGTAAATAAAAACATGGTACCTTTTGATGATAAATCACCATTTGTAACGTCTGGTATTCGTATAGGTACTGCAGCAATAACAACAAGAGGTCTTAAAGAAAATGATATGCAAATCATTGTAGACTTTATTGATGAGGCTATCATGAATCATGAAGATGATGCAGCTTTAGAAGCAATTGCTTCTAAAGTAAATGCAATGATGGGAGATAAGCCATTATTTGTAGCATAATTATTTTATAAGATATTATATATAAAAGAAGCCCCAAAATGGGGCTTCTTTTATGTTTGATCTTTACTTATAGATAGCGAGAAGTCTATCTTTATTAAAACATAGGTAACCGTAATACTAATAGCAAATTCTATTTCCATGGCAATATAGGTATGTAAACTACCTAAAAGTAGGTATACTATACCCATTAAAACATACCCTCTTTCGGGTATTTGTTTCTCCTATTTTTTGTGGAGATATTGATATGCCATCTTTTGTAAAGCACCTGTACCTGAGATTTGTAGTTTTTTAATAATATTTTTTCTATGGGTACTTACAGTAGCTTCACTAATAGCGAGCATATCTGCAATTTCTTTTGAAGAAAAATCAAGTCCAATCAAATTAAAAATTTGATTTTGTCTAGCAGATAGGGCATTAGAATAAAGCTCTTGTTTACTATATATTTTAATAAGATGAAGTATTTTATCTATGAGTTCTGGGTCATTAGAAATAGCTCTATATGCTGTAATGATTTTAAGCGTTTGGTGTATGTTTAATTTCTGATGTTGAGAGCAAGCTTGCTCGATATTTGCTATGATTTCTTGGGTTACATTCATAGTTTAAAACTAGAGAGAATAAAGAGAAGATAAAATACCCATCACTAGGTATTTGTGAAAAAGTACTAGTAAAATAAAAGGCGGGCTATTACTAAGAATAACCCGCCTTTTCCACTAATGATCTTCTGTGTCTTTTTATTTAAGAGTACCTTTTGAAAAGTATCCCCAATCGGTATTTCCGTCTTTTTCGTCTGATTTATTTGACACATGTCTCATATGATAAACAGACAATTCTGAACCAGAAGAATAGGAAAGGGAAAACATCTGTGTTTCTGTCCAAACTCCCCCTTTGTTGATCCAGAAAAAATTTAGTTGTTCCCCATATCCTTTGCTTATCTGTACCTCAAATTGTCTGTCTTTTACTAAATCGCCATCGCTATCGGTTGTAACTCCGTATACATTATTATCTTCTATAAATAAAGAGAGGGTATATTTTTCTCCATTTTCTTTTTCCATAACACCTTCCCAAAGACCGTCGAAATCTCGATCCTGAGAGAATCCTTGGAAGATTGATAACATAAGAAACGCGGCAAATAAAATTGTTTTTTTCATGGTTTGTTGTAATTTTTTACTTGTTAAAAGTAACTATAATGGTTAGTTAAAAAAATACCTAGTATAGGGTATTTTGCGTTTTTAAGATACAAATTATGTGGTAAAACCATAATTCACTATTAAATTATAAGTAGAAAATTGAATACCACTTTTAAGTGGTAAGCGTATGTATTTTTGTAATGTGTTGATTACAAATAGTGTATGAAGAGAAAAGTAATATGAACTTTTTTAAAAATCGTATTTTTTTTCTATTGCATATTTAAGAAGTTCCCCTTTGCCACTTAGCCCTAGTTTACGCATCATATTTTTACGATGTTTTTCTACAGTAGAGACTGCTGTAAATCGTATATCGGCGATTTCTGAAGAGGTTTTATTCTGTGCGATTAAGCGTAGGATTTCTCGTTCACTTTTTGATAATACGGATTTTGGTGTTTTAGCTTTCGCGAAAGCGTCATCAAATAGTCTTTGATCGATGCCAGTATCATAGTATACTTTTCCTTGCATTACCGCATGTATGGCTTTTAAAATCTCTTCTAGCGGGCTATTTTTAAGAATATACCCTTTGGCTCCTGCATCTCGCATTTGTATGACTGCCTGGTCCTGATCAAACATAGAAAAGGCAATAACCTTAGTATGCGGAAATTCTTTCATGATGATTTTAGTGGCCTCAATCCCATCTAGTTTAGGCATTCGAATATCCATAATCACCACCTTAGGTTGTTTGAGACGTACAATATCTAATAGATCCCTACCATCATTTGAAGTTCCAATAATCGAAATACCTTCTTCATACTTTAAAAGTAATGATATCCCGTCTATAAGGGATTGGTGATCTTCTGCAATGGCAACTGTAATCATAAGGATGTATTATTTATGCTATAAATATAATGGTATTCTTATAATGGGATGTCTATACTTATACTTGTACCACGACCTAGAGCACTATCTACCTCCATCGTACCTTCTAAGTGTTCTACACGTCTTTCTATACTACCCAAGCCCATACCGTCTTTTTCTTTGAGTTTACCTACCTTAAACCCTTTTCCATTATCCTCAATCATGATGTTGAGTTCGTTGTCATGTTGGGTAAGCGAGATATTAGCCTCTGTAGCCTGAGCGTGTTTAATGATATTAGTCACTAACTCCTGAATGATTCTAAAAATGGTAATTTCTAATTCATTAGCGATTCTATTTTCCAGCCCAAAGTCTTGTACTTCTATTTGAAGATTATTATTGGAAGAAACAGTATTTGCTAGTTTTTGAATCGCAGGTAAGAGCCCATCTTTTGCTAGGACGCCACTATTACGTTCATGAGAGATGGAGCGCACTTTTGTGTAGGCTTCATTAACGAGCGCATTGGTTTTTTGAAGTAGGGCTTTTGGATCATCTACTTTATCAAGGTTGCGTTCTAGATTTTCTACTTGCATACGAACCGTAGCTAGTGTACTTCCTAAATTATCGTGTAATTCACTAGCAAGTCGTAGGCGTTCTTTTTCTTGTCCAGAAATCATAGCGTTAATAGTTTCGATTTCTTTCTCCTTCAGAATCGTTTCTGTTTTCTGTATTTGGAGTTCGCGATCTTGCTCTGCAATGCGTTGTTTTCGTTTGGTGTTGCGGTACACTAAGAAGGCAATGATGGATACAGCCACAAGGCTTCCACCTAATCCTAGAGCTATGTTTTGGTTTTTACGTCGTTGGTTATTAATGATTAACTTATCGTTTTTTAGTTTTTCAGTTTGATTTTCTACAGATAAAATTGAAGATTCTAAAGAATTGTTTTGATACCCTATTTTATATTCCATATCTATAGTCTTTCGGAGAAAATAATATGCGGAATCGTATTTTTTTTCTTCTGATAAGATATATGCTTTTAGACGTTCATTGTAAAATTGATTTTTTAATTTTTTAGAATATCCAATTTTATTTATGAGATATTCATAGGCAATTTCATAATTTTCATCTTGATAATGATTAAATGCAATTTGCCATAAAATATCAGATTTTAATTCATTTCTATAAGTATCATTTTCAAGTGTTTTTAGAGCTTTTTCAAAATAGGAATTAGAAGATATTAAGTCTTCTTTTAGTCTAGCTTGTAAAGCTTTTTCTCTATAATAATAAGTATATAAAGGATGTGAAGCTGGTACATTTTTATAAATTTGTTCTAAAGCATTAGTAAAAGAAATATAAGAATCTTCAACCCATAAATCCTCATTTGCTTTTGAACTAAAAATGATATTATAATTGAAAATTAAAACATCATCATAAACATCTGTATTGAGTTCAGTGAATTGTTCTAAATAGTTTAAGTACATTTTACTACCTATAAATATTTCAGAAGCAAAAACATCTAGAATTCCTATAAGTGCATTTTGTTTTTTTAAAGTATTATTTTCATTTTCAGCTATTTTGAGTGCCTTTAAAAATAATTTATATGCTTCTAAATTGTCTTGAATATCTTGATATCTATACACATATGCATTATATAGAGTTTGAAGATATATAATATCATCTTCGTTTGTAATTCTACTTATGTCTATACTATCTATTTCTCGTGTAGTTATAAGATGTATAAGTTCTTTTGCAAGAATAGATTTCTTCTCATTTTTAAAAGTACTAGCATTTTGTAGACTAGTAGTATATTCTTGATTTTTTAAAGAACGTAAATAGCTATCCATAGATACATCTTGTGCGTGTATATGGATAGCTATTAAAAATAATAAACAAAAAAAATATTTATTCAATTTGTAATTAATTGTTTGTATCTACTGTTAAGGTACTTTGTTTACATCTAAATCCAGCGAGGGTAAAAGTACCATCAAAATTTTGAGCTATATCCTTTGGATCTTCATCATAATCATATTTTGCTATTACAAAATTATCACCATCTACGTGAAAAAATTCAGTATCAATTATACCTGTATGATTATGTGCTATTTGCGAAGCTTTTGAGTTATACTTTTGATCACAAAAAACACAAAAAGATTCATTTATAATATTATCATCTTCAAAATTAAATATCGATTTATAAATTGCATACCAAATAAATGTTGTTTCTCTATTTCTTTCTTCATCAAAATACTTATATTTTTTACAAAAAATCCCACTACCTCTATCGCATAATGAATCTAAGTCTTTCTTACTAAACTCTTTATTAGGAGCAATAAGAAACATAGGTATTAAATATCTTACTATTTTAAGTCTATTGTCTTTGTCTCCTATTTTATATTCGAAATTAAAATTATATGATTCTGTTGTTCTAGTACGATTTAATGCTTGTACTAAAATATCAATTTGTCCATTTGTTTTGTTAAAAATCACATCATAAATACCTAATTGTATTTGACCTTTATAGTTTCGGATTTTGAATTGAATTTCTCTCCTTGTTTCTCCGTCTTTCTCTTTTATAATAGTGAATTTAGCATAAATAGCATAAGTGGTTCCATAATTTTGGCTGGCAATTATAAATTGCCAATTTTTATCATTATTATAATCAATACTAGATAATAGGTTATCAGAATTGCTTTCTTTTTCCATTTTTTATTTTGTTTATAATTAATATGTTGCTAAACTAATAGACAATTGTAGTAGTCGGTATACCCATTATCGGGTATATTCTCCTAACAAGCTATGAGAAATTTACAAGTACAAAAAATAAAATCGATCAAAAACTATAAATAACGATAAAACGTTATCCTTTGAGTGTATACTTAATGACAAAAAGTAAGGCAACAAAACCAATGAATCCTAGAAGTATCCAACGAGAACCTTTGTATTCTTTTTTATGAAGTTTAGCATCTTTACGGTAGGAATAGGTTATAAAAGCTATAAATGCAACAACAAAGAAAATAACAAAAATCAACTGTCCAGTACTAAACATTTTGTGGTATTTTAGAGACTTCAAAAATACGACATAGCTCGTATATTTACGAACAAATTATTAATAATATACCCGCCGTAATTTATGCTGAGTGTCGCACTGAGCTAGTCGAAGTGCATAGTCGGAGTAGGGGCAAAAAAGGATACCCGCCTTCTCGGGTACTAGTATGAAGAACAAAATAGCTGCCGTACACGAATTTCACAGTGCATTTGGATTAGGAATAGAAGAAACTCCTACTGCACAATTAACCAAAGAGAAAAATCTACTTCGTTTTAATTTAATGAAGGAAGAAAACGAAGAATATTTGGAAGCTGCTAATGATGGAGACTTAGTAGAAGTAGCAGATGCTTTAGGGGATATGCTATATATCTTATGTGGTACCATTATAGAACATGGAATGCAAGATAAGATAGAAGAAGTCTTTAATGAGATTCAACGTAGTAATATGAGTAAGTTAGGAGAAGATGGAAAACCGATTTATCGTGAGGATGGAAAAGTGCTAAAAGGTCCTAATTACTTTAAACCAAATATTAAAGAAATCCTAGAGAAATAAGAGTATAGACCAATCAAGATGCTCGTTGATAGAAAATAGACTTTTTTATTGCAAAGTGATTTTTTTATTAGGAATTGAAAGTACTTTTTATACTATTGAGATATACAGAGCACTCATATAAACCTCTATTTTAAAATGATATATCTACTCAAACAGTAGTTCTATCACATAAAAAAGCCATTCATTATGAATGGCTTTTTTATTGATGTTATTTTGTAAAGCGATTATTCTTGTTTTACAGTAATTCCCATTTTAGCAAGTACCTTTAAAGTAATATCATGCGTTGGGTCTATGTATGCTAAATTATTATTATTTCCAATGTTTAGGATTTGAGTGTATCCTAATTCTTTAGCAACAATAGCAACATTCTCACCAATTTTTTGATAAAGAGGTTGTAATAATTCGTTTTGTTTTAATTGTACAAGCTGTGTTCCGTTGTTACGAAATTTTGTGATATCGCTTTCTAATGTAGCCAGCTCTTCTTGTTTTGCTTTTTTCTCTGCATCTGTCATTGCAGCAAAGCCAGCTTCTGCAGCTTTATATACCTTGTCATAATTAGTTAATTTATCAGCTAATTGTTTTTCAAGGTCTTGATTGTATACTTTAAGGGCATCTTGTGCACCTTTTAGCTCAGGCATTTGAGATAACGTATAATCGGCATCTACAGTACCTACTTTTGTGGTTTGAGCAAATGTTGTCGCAGAAAATAGAGCAACAAATGCGATAAGAATCATTTTCTTCATTGTATATAATTTATTAGTTTTTTTAGCGTCGCGCGTGCAAATATATGAGATAGAAACCAATATCTGTGCCGAACTATTAATTTTCAGTGTATACTTGTCCTCTGTGTGGTTTTAGAGCGTCTCTTACAGGGCGCATTTCATCTTCCTGAACGACCAAGTAGGCAATGCTATGAAGCTCGCTAATATCTTCTACACCTGTGATTTGAGTGGTTAACGCTTTCGCGAAAGCGAACTCTTTCAGATGTTTTTCATGATGCACTGCTGTTTGTGCACCTGCAGGGCCTCTAAAATCCCAAATGAGTTTTAAAAGTCTCATTAAATTCCTGTATAGTTTTCTGGAGTGATTGTTTTTAACTCTCCTTTTATAGCTTCACTTACGTCAAGGGTATCTATGAATGCAGCAATAGATTCTTGCGTGATGTGTTCATTTACGCGTGTTAATTCTTTTAGCGCTTCATATGGGTTTGGATAGGCTTCACGACGTAATATCGTCTGAATTGCTTCTGCCACTACCGCCCAATTGTTTTCTAGATCTTGTGCTATCTTCTGTTCATTAAGGAGTAATTTATTTAATCCTTTTAAAGTAGATTGTAACCCTATAACAGTATGCCCTATAGGTACTCCTATATTACGTAATACTGTACTATCAGTAAGATCACGTTGTAATCTTGAAACTGGAAGCTTTGCAGCTAGGTGTTCAAAAATTGCATTTGCAATACCTAAGTTCCCTTCACTATTTTCAAAATCAATTGGATTTACTTTATGTGGCATTGCACTAGAACCTACTTCTCCTGCTTTGATTTTCTGCTTAAAATACTCCATAGAGATATAGGTCCAGAAATCACGATTTAGGTCAATAATAATGGTATTGATTCTCTTTAGGCCATCAAATAATGCAGCCATGTGATCATAGTGCTCTATTTGTGTAGTAGGGAAGGAGTGATGTAGGCGTAAGGTTTCTTGTACAAAACTATTTCCAAAAGCTTTCCAATCTATCATTGGATAGGCTACTTTGTGAGCATTAAAATTTCCTGTAGCACCACCAAATTTTGCAGCACTTGGGATATCATTTAATAGATTCAATTGTTCTTCTATACGTACTACAAATACTTCAATTTCCTTTCCTAAACGAGTAGGAGAGGCGGGTTGTCCGTGTGTACGTGCTAGTAATGAGATAGAACTCCATTCATCTACTAGTTGTTTTAAGTGATCTACAACTTCTAATAATTGTGGAATATACACTTGGTTTACAGCATCTTTAAGACTTAATGGAATTGCTGTATTATTAATGTCTTGAGAGGTAAGCCCGAAGTGAATGAATTCTTTATATTCTGCAAGATGAAGGGTATCAAATTTTTGTTTGATAAAATATTCAACAGCTTTTACATCATGATTGGTTGTCTTTTCAATGTCTTTGATAGCTTGTGCATCTTGGGTAGTAAAGTCTGAGTATATTTCGCGTAAAGCGATATAAGAATGTTTATCAATACTTTCTAATTGGGGTAATGGTAATTCACATAGTGCGATAAAGTATTCTATTTCTACTTTAACTCGATACTTTATAAGTGCTTCTTCAGAAAAGAAGGGTACAAGCGATTCTGTTTTTGATGCATAACGACCATCAATAGGTGAGATGGCTTGTAAATGTGACAACGACATATGATGTAGTTTTAAATAAGGGGCAAAGATAAAAAACACTATGATAGCATAAGAATTATAACCTATAAAAAGTTAGGATATGTTCATAAAAAAAGGATGTTCATCTCTTAACATCCTTTTTACATCAATTTATGGCTAATCTAATGCATGCATCCATAGAGAACTTGTGTGTTTACGGATTTTCCTTGGGTAGAAATTGCCGATCTAGTGACCACATCATTTGCTAAAAATGTTTCAAAATCATATGGAATTCCGCGTATTTCATAAATTCTTTTTACAATAGTCTCTCTACTAGGGGCATTAAAGAGGTCGGCAAATATACTACTGCCACCTCTCATAATACTTTCATTTTGTGGTCTCCATACTCCTTCAGATACATAACCACCCCCTTCATATGCTCCTACATTTGCATAGCCTGGAAGGTCAATAAAATGACTCCATTTGATTTGAGAGAGGTCATCTGTATTATCTAGATTAGGAATAAAAGAGACATTTGGAGTGGTTTGATTTTGTAATTCATATTCATCACCTAATCCACCAAAAGAATGTCCTACTTCATGTACCATTGTAAATTGGGAAGTACTTCCTGAGTGTGCAACATCACACCCAAAACACGCATTCCCACCACCACGTCCATTCAGAACTATTAAAATATTGCTATTGTTTCGGTATCCTATGGGTAATTTGTTTTTATAAAAATCGAGTTTATCATAATCAGAAGCATAGAAGTCTCTACCGGTCCATCCTTCGTATGCATAGGATCCAAGTGCAGTACTATCTACACTTTCGTTTTCTGGAATAGTGCGTGATTGTGATTCTGTATATATGATAGCGGCATTAAAGTGTTCTTGATAGCTAGCAAATGGTTCTCTGCTAAAGAGGTAGTCAAAATAACGCTCGGCATCGGCTCTATAACTGCCATAGATTTCTCCTAAATCTTCTTTTACATAACCATCACCTATAAATACCATCGTAATACCATTTGGTCCTGCATTTTCAAAAAGCATTTCTACTTCACCATCTTCAAAAAATGTAACATCTTCGGCAAGAACAGGCTTAAAACGATCATTGTCATCTCCAGAGCATGCATACATACTTAGGGCGATAGCAATTACAAAAAGGATTTTTATTGTTTTCATAAATGATTAGTTTAAAGTAGCTTCATATACGCTGTTAGTATAACCATTGGGTGCGCCAAGATTTTCTGAAGTTACAAAATATACCTTATTACCAGTAACTTGAAATTGTTCAATATTCTTATTTACTAAAATGACATCCAAGTTATCTGTACTTATTTCTTCAAAACTGCTATCTAGCGTATTATAAACTCCAAAAACTTTTTGTTGATTTTGTTCACTGTTAAATGGTTTTACTCCTAATACATATATAAGGTTTTCTACAGTAGATGTGTAGGCTTGTTGAATGATAACAGGAAGTTGTATCTGATTTTGAGCTCCAGTATCTATATGATATGTATATAAAGTGTCAGATCCATCAAATTCTGAATCCCAACCTCCAAATATATATAAGACCTGATCAATAACTTCACCATCCATAAAAGCGATATCAGATGGAGCTGGTATGGTTGCTAATGGTTGTGTACTGGCATCCCCTATGCGCCATGTTGAAATGATATTACTATTATCATAATTTCCAAAGGTATAAACGGTATCGTCTAAAGAAGCTGTACCATTAAATATGAGTGTGGTAAATGGGTCTATTTCAATAAATGATTCTACGCCTGTTAATTCATAGTCTAATGCTTGAAATCTAGCTCCTCCTAGACTTAGAACTTTTCCATCTATAAATTCAATGTTTTTAGTTGCAAAATCTTGTAGTGTAAACTCAATAGAAGTTGCAGTATGATTACTTAAATCATATTTAAACGCTTGTTGAGCTCCTAATCCTTCTAGATCATTTCTATTAGTAATGTAGAGACTGTTTTGTGATTGAGATACTTTAAAACCTACTCTAGGGACTCCTGTACTAAAACTGAATAATTCTTGTGGATCTGATAGGGTTGTAGGAATGCTTAGGTACTCAGATTGATTTTTAGGATTCATGTTTAGGTTTAATGTATCATTAGAATTTACAGCACCAATGATAAGTGTGATCTCACCAGATTCCTGAACATAATTTCCTGTTATTCTATTATCTGGAGTGGAAAGAATACCAGTTTCAGCATCTATGTTTATTACAAAATTTTCTGAAGATGCATTTCTATCTGTACCTGCTTCTAGCGTATTTTGAGCTTGCAGATTGATATCATATCCTTTTTTCCAATGAAGTTGAATGGTTTGATTTGCACCTTCTGTAAATGTAAATACATCATCTCTTACAACATAACTTCCTGTAAGGGTAACATTGTTATTATTTTGTTTCACTAATAGTGCTTGTTCAATTTCCCAAACTCCATCAGAACTATTGTTAGTTATTACTTCGATAATCGTTGCTACATCTAGTGTTTCTGGTGTAGTAGTAGTCGGATCTATGGTAGTGTCATCGTCGTTTTGACAGCTATAAAAACTACTGATAATTAGTAATAAACTTGTAAAATATATTAAAGGGTTTTTCATAATTCAAGAAATAAGTTGTTATACCTACTTATCTGAATTACAAGAAAAAGGTTGCGTTTTTTTTAAAAGAATTTTTTGAAAACTAGAAAACAAAATAAATTAGATAAGCCCTTTTGCTTTGATTTCTAGATACTTATTTATAGTATTGACGGTAAGATCTTCAGGTTTGGTTAAAATGGTTTGGATACCATATTTTGCAAGTGTTTTTGCCATTACTTTTTTATCATAATCTGTTTTTTGAGCAATGGTTTTGTGATAAACCGTCTCCAGATCTTCTGCTTTTGTATGTAATAACTCGTCCAGTTCTGTATTCTGAAAAAAGATAACCACCAATACATGTTTTCGCGAAAGCGCTTTTAAATAAATGAGTTGCCTTTCTAAAGATGAAATATGTTCAAAATTGGTGTATAGAAGTAGTAAACTACGTTGTGTAACCTTACGTTTGATTTGTGTATACAACGTGCTAAAATCACTATCTAAAAATTTTGTATTGGTATTATATAATACTTCTAGAATTGTATTAAGATGTGTTTTTTTACTACTTGCCGGAACATGATTCTTTATATTTTCGGCAAAAGAGATCAGTCCTACTTTATCTTTTTTCTTAAGTGCAATATTAGAAAAGGCTAGTGTACTATTAATCGCATAATCGAGTAGGGTAAGACCATCAAATGGCATTTTCATAGTTCGGCTCGCATCTATAATCGTATAAATAGGTTGTGCCTTTTCATCCTGGTATTGATTAACCATTAGGCTTGCTCTTTTTGCGGTAGCTTTCCAGTTAATAGTACGTACATCATCACCTATTACATAATCTTTGATTTGCTCAAACTCCATGGTATGTCCAATACGACGTATTTTTTTCATACCATACAGCGTGAGTCTATTATCTAGAGCAAGAAAGGAATACTTTTTCATTTGAATAAATGAAGGATACACCTTTACCATTTGATCTTTTTCAAAGCGATAACGTCTTTTTACAATACCAATCGGACTACTTACATATACATTAAGATGTCCAAATACATACTCACCACGCTCTACAGGGCGTAACTTATAGACATATTCTTGGTTTGATTTTGCAGGAATTTGAAATGTTTTTTTAAAATCTCTTTTTTGAAATTGTACAGGGATTTCATCTATAATGGTTACCGTAATTTCAAAGGGATATTTGTTTTGAATATTTACACTAAGTTCATTTAAATCACTATTTGAAAATTTTTCAGGTAGTAATCGTTGCGCTTTTATGGGTTCGCTTCCGCGAAAAAGGACCAAGCAATCTATAAAAAATATAACAGCAAGCCCTAAGCATAAAAGGTTTGTTATTGGAAATAGAAAATGAAACCAATTTGAAATAAGGTAAAGTGCCCCAATAATGGCGATTACATAGAAAATTCTATGTCGTACAAATAAAGATTTTATAAAACGAATAAGTGCCAATCTATCTAGGGATTTCTATGGATTGTACAATCATATCAATTACTTGTTCAGGTGTCATTCCTTCCATTTCTCTTTCTGGAGATAGAATAATACGATGACGCATTACAGGTACTACGGCACGCTTTACATCTTCTGGAATTACAAAGTCACGACCAGCGATTGCTGCAAATGCCTTGGCTGCATTCATAATAGCTAAAGATGCACGAGGAGAACCTCCTAAATATAAATGCGGATGCTTACGAGAGCTCATCACAATTTCTGCAATATAATTAAGGATTTTTTCCTCAATCATAACAGCTTGCGTCTGTTCTCTGAAGGTCGCTAGTTTTGTAGGGTTTAATACTGCATTAATAGTATCTTTTGCAATAACACCTTTACGATCATGGTGATTTTTTAAGATAGATACTTCTTCTTCTAATGAAGGGTAGTCTACTTTAATTTTAAATAGAAAACGATCTAATTGTGCCTCAGGAAGTGCATAAGTTCCTTCTTGCTCTACGGGATTTTGAGTTGCTAATACCATAAACGGAGGATCCATTGGATAACGTATACCGTCTATAGTTATTTGACGTTCTTCCATAACTTCAAATAATGCCGCTTGAGTTTTGGCAGGCGCACGATTGATCTCATCAATAAGAACAATATTAGAAAAGATAGGTCCTTTTTTGAATTCAAAATCACTCGTTTTCATGTTTAGTACAGACGTTCCTAATACATCACTTGGCATTAAGTCTGGTGTGAATTGCAAACGACTAAATTGTGTGTCAAGCGTTTTTGAAAATAGTTTGGCAGTTACTGTTTTTGCAATTCCAGGAACCCCTTCTATAAGTACATGACCATCAGAAAGTAATGCAACAATAAGAAGTTCTATAAACTCAGATTGTCCTACAATAATTTTTGCAAGCTCTTCTCGTATTTTATCTGCAGCATTACGTAATTCTTCTAACGGAATTCTATTCGTAAACGTAAGATTCTCTTGAGTACTCGTTGTATCTTCTATAATTTCTTCTGGAGTTGCCGAAGGAGTATCTTGTGGTAATGGCGTGTTTTCTTTTCCATCTTCTGGTGTTCCAGTTCCTGTTACGTCGTCCATGTTTATTTAGTTTTAAAAGCTTCTATAAGCTTATTTAATTTTAATAATTCTTCTTGTGTAATTGGATATTTCTGACCAATGGCAGTAATGTAATCCATGAGTCGTTTTGTGTCTTCTTGCGTATTATTAGATTTTGAAGCCAATCTTCCTATAAAATCAAGTCCTCTATCTGAAGTCTGTAATAAATAGTGCTCTCTTATGTATTCCATAAAGTGATTGATTTGATGCAAAGCAATACTTTTATGATCTTGCTTTTCATAATACATTCCTGCAATAGTTTTTG
Organism: Dokdonia pacifica; assembly: GCF_900188275.1. Taxonomy (GTDB): domain Bacteria; phylum Bacteroidota; class Bacteroidia; order Flavobacteriales; family Flavobacteriaceae; genus Dokdonia; species Dokdonia pacifica. The sequence continues at coordinate 496,653 of NZ_FZNY01000002.1, read as the reverse complement.
TAAAAGCAAGTGTTTGGTTTGGTAACGGTTTTATAATTGGTATAGCTCTTTGTTTACGTTTTCCTTCAAAGAATATCCAAAGAATTACACCAATAATAAGCATATAATAGGCCCATTTAAAATACCTATTACTTAATAAATAACGTAAACGAGAGGTTTGTAGCGTTTTCCCATTCTTATAGTGGTTGTCCCAGAAAATGGGTCCTTCTTCGGGAAGATATTTTAAAGCAGCCTCGGTGTATGTGTAATTGGTATTATGAAGCATGAAATAGTTGGTAAATACATCAGGCATAAGATGTATTACAATAGTTCCTTCTTCAAAGGCTTGTTTTATAAAATGTACTTTAGGAGCATTTAATGAGAGCGTGTCTTCATCTTTTCTATAGTCGTACATTCCTAAAACATATGTATTAAGAGTATCTACCTCTTCAAAATAGGAAGTCTGTATATCTCGATCTAAGGCATAAGGAACTTTTGTTACAAGGTCAGGATGCGCAAGTTCTAATAAAGGCTTTCTATCTAAGTTATCTAATTGATAATAAGAATCGGTTTCTAAGGAGAGTGTATCCAAAATAGTTTTCCCTATACCACGTGCTCCTATATACAATGTATTGCCACGAGCTACCCAATCTAATAATTGCAAGGCTTCGATTTCATCAAAACTGATATAATCATTTACAAAAAAATAGGTTCCTTTTTGATGGTTGCTATCAGATAGAAATTCATAGGGAGGTCTTGATATTTCTTTAAAATCATCAGCGCCTCTAGCTTCTTTAAGAGTATTATAAAGTACAAAAGTACCATATGGTATTTTATCTTTTGTTGCATAGCTACTAAACCAATTTACAGGGTCTTTCTGACTAGACTCTAAAAAGACAAGTGCCGCAATAAGCATTAATAACACACCAACAAGTATTTTGAATGTTTTACTCATAGTGTGTTTGTTAATGTTAAAAATGAAGATTGTGCTTTTTCAAATGATTGTGCATCTACTTCAAAATTTCCGTACCAGATATAATCATAGATATCTGTGACACGTCTAAATTGTTTGCGTACATTTTGGTCTTTTACCTCATAAATGTATTCGTGATTTGTTTTTTGCACTTGCCAATCTATTAACTCTTTTCCACTCATTTTCTGAAGTACATGTAAATAATAAAATCGTATGGCAAGTCTATGGTTTCCAGCAGCAATTGCTTTGTCAATAAGTGATTGGATATCTTCGTGTTTGATAAGCTCTTCATCATCAGACATGAATGCTTGGGATGCAGGTTTTTTATTGAATAGTATCTCACCACTATCCATTTTTGAAAATGCCCATATAGCTAGAATAAGTAAGATGCCTCCAATAATGTAAGGTAATAGCCTAATAAAGGTAGACAAAGCTCCTACAGCTTTTTCTTGATCTTCAAATATCCAATCAAAGATACTACTCAGAATATCATAAAACCATTGTTTGATATTATTCCATCTAGTATCTTCTTCAAAAACTTCTACATAGTTAAAATCTTCATCATTTTGATATTCTTCTATTTTATTTTTATCAAGTGTAATTGGAGAGAGTGGAGACGTATCTTTTTGAAGTTCTTGTGAAATCTCAGTATCAGTACTTTCTTGTATAAGAGTGGGTACATACGGTAGTGCAGCATAGCTGCTTTTCGCGCAAAGCGAACTTAAAAAAATGAAAAGACACACAATGCTCTGCTTCATTATAATCTACCAAAATTACCATTACTACTACCATTGGTCATGTCATCTTCCTCTTCATCAGATGCTCCAATAGAATTTATTCTTTCTAGCGTACCTGTTTGATGTTTACGTTCATTTAGATTATAATACACAAATGATGCTCCTATAGGAACAATAACATACATAATATACTGTATTGCTGCTGATATAGAAGTGATAATAACAGATACAATGTCAAACATTTCATCAGGTTCTGTATATGATATTTCTTGTATAGATGTAAATGTTTGGAACCAAACATAAATCAATGCTGGTAGGCTAGCCACAAAACTGGCAACATACCATATAAGTCCTATTAAGAACATTGTAAAAAAGGTTATCCACCATTCTTCTTTTACTAAATCAAATGTTCTACCAAGTGCATCAGAGACATTCTTGTTTTCAAAAATAAAAACGGCAAATAATAAATATAATGGTACAGAAAAATAAATTCCAGGAATAAAACAGATAATATACCCAAGCGCTAGAATGAAAAACTTTGCAATCCCAGCAAGTAATGTACCACCTATTTTTGCGCGGATATTATCAATTGCCTCTGTTTCTTTTATGACCCCATTATTTATGATATATGACTTTATTATACACGAAACTCCTGTAAATAAAAATGAGAAATATAAAAATAAAAACACGTACATAAATATAGCACTTACAAGTATCGATGTCACTTCAAAAGCGCCAAAGGCATTGCTACTTTGAATAAATGCTGTAGAGAAGGTGAGGGTATTATAATATACTTGAGCTACTACAAAAAACACAAAAGGAATTCCAGCTGTCTTAGCTAGAATTTTAAATATCATTTTAAAATTTTGGCGCAAAAATTTAAAAGTATCTGTAATAATATCTCCAAACTCTCTTTTACGTTTGAATTCTATATAATTTTGGGTTGGTATCATTCGTTTATGGTAGGAATTTTTGGAATGTGTAAATGGTTATTTTGTTGTTTTTTATATAACTGTCTTGGATAAATCACGTAATAAAAAACAATGAGAGCGAGTGAACCTCCTATGATAAGTATGGCTAACCAATCTGGCATTTCTGTATGGCGGGTTACATATCCTTCTAAGAAACCGGCAATAATAAAAAATGGAATGGTACTCACTATAATTTTCAAGCTATTTTTAACACCTCTTATAAAGGATTCTAGACGTGTATATGTTTTGGGAAACATAATGCTATTCCCTAAAACCATTCCTGCGCATCCAGCAATAATGATAACAGAGATTTCGATGGTTCCATGTATCCATATAGTTCGTACAGATTCCCATCCTAAACCTTTTGTAAAGAAAAAATACTGAAAACTACCTAACATAATTCCAGTTTCCATAATTTTTACAAGACTACCTATAGAAAAAATAGTTCCCAAGATATAGGTGATTAAAGCAAATCTAATATTATTGATAGTAATTCCTAAAAACATATTAAACTCCCCTTGTTCTTTATAAACTCCCATTGGATCACCTTTCTCTATGTTTTCTAGTGTCATATTTACATAGCCATCACCTAGAATTGATCTAACAAATGCTCCGTCATTTGCGGCACTGTAGGCACCTATGATTGTAAATAGCATAAATACTAAAAAAGCAATAAGAAGTTGTTTTTGATATTGGTACATCAAAAGAGGAAACTCCTTGGTAAAAAATGTAATAAAGCGTTTACTAGACTCTTTTTTACTTTTATAAATGATTTGATGCGATTGTGATGCGATATAATTAAGGTAGTCTAAAGTCTTACTACCAGGGTAGAAAGTCTGAGCATAACTGAGATGATCAGTTATTTCTATATAGAGACTGGAGAGTTCATCGGGATGTATTTGACTTTTGTTATTGATAACATTTTCAAACTTCAACCATTTATCCTTATTTTGCTTAACAAAAGCCGCTTCACGCATTTAATAAAAAATTAGAAAGTAAAGAAAGAGAATAAATGGATAATTTTCAAATAGAAACAGCTCAAAATGTAAGTATTTATCAAAATGTAGCAGGAATAGGGGATAGAATACTCGCATTCTTGATTGATTTTCTAATTATAGTAGCCTATTATATATTTATAGCTCTTATTTTTTCGGCTTTAGATGTTGACCTTATTGATGGTAGAGATTTATGGACGTATTATTTAATTATTGGATTACCTCCTTTTTTGTATCACTTATTTTTTGAATCCTTTTGGGATGGTAAAACTCCAGGAAAATCAGCAATGAAACTACGAGTTGTAAAACTAGACGGTTCAAAACCTGGATTTGGAAGCTTCTTAATACGTTGGATTATGCGTACGATAGACATTCTAGCTACTACTGGCGGAATTGCGGTGGTGAGTATATTATTAAGTGAGAAAGGACAACGAATAGGAGATAGAGCGGCTAGAACAACAGTAATCAGTCAGAAAAAAAGAGTCAATCTATCAGAGAGCTTGTTGGTTACCTTACCTCTTGATTATGTGCCTACCTATCCTCAGGTTACTGTGTTTACAGATAGAGATGTACAAACTATAAAAACATTGTTTGTTGATGCAAAGCGTAATAATCATCATAATGTGATTATTTTGCTCGCAGAAAGATTAAAAAAGAAAATGGGTGTTCAGCCAGAAGAATCTAATATTGAATTTGTAGATCGCGTGATTTCAGATTATAACTACTACACACAGCAATAATGGAAATCATAACGCTTATTGATATCTTAGGAACTATTGCTTTTGCTATTTCTGGGGTTTTAACAGCTATGAATAAGCGTATGGATGCATTTGGAATCCTTATTATAGCGCTTATAACCTCTATAGGCGGCGGTACCTTGCGAGATGTGCTTATTGGAAAAACACCTGTTACATGGATGCAAGATCAAGTATTTCCTACTGTTATTTTTGCTACAGCTGTATTTGCAGTGCTTTTTAGAAGTAAGCTTAAATACTTTAGGCGTTCCTTATTTTTATTTGATACGATAGGAATAGGCTTATATACCATTACTGGTGTGCAGGTAAGTCTTGCATTTGGTTTAGATCCGCTTATTTGTGTGATATTAGGCACCATATCTGCCTGTTTTGGTGGTGTATTACGAGATATTCTGTGTAATGAAATTCCTATTATTTTTCATAAAGAAATATATGCAACAGCTTGTATTGTGGGTGCTGTAACCTATTTGGTGCTTTATAGATTTGAAGTATCTCAAACTTTAGCCATGATTATTTCTGGTTCTGTGATTATTACAATTCGTATTCTAGCGGTTGTTTTTAAATGGAAATTACCAAGATTGTATAAAAAAGAAGTGCCTTCTTCGTAAATACTAATGCCAATATATAGTAGTATTGATATACATACGCTTTCGCGAAAGCGAACTTGTGAGACTTATCTGTCGGAAGGTAGGTTCAGGACCATCAGGAGAGCGAAGCGTTAAAGCGTATATCGCATTTTCAGAATAGGTATCTGGAAAATGATTCCATAAAAAAAGCCCTCTTGGTATAGAGGGCTCTTATATTTAGCTTAATTCAATCAAGTATATTTTGAGTAATTTTTATAATGTAAGAAGGCTAATTCAAATAATTTATAAAAATGTTCTTCATCAATTTCTGATTGTTACTATTATAGACGCAATTACTTCGCCAAAATTTCAGTTTGTTAACAAGATTAACAATTATTTAACCTGAAAATAAGCTAACTATTTGTTTTTGATTGATTTGAAAAAATAAAATCCCAGAGTCCGGAACCCTGGGATTTTGTGGTAGACAGTACTTCTAATTAACACTAACCATCAAAACAAATTAAAAGATGCCTACTCATCTCTAACTAATTTATAAATCTCTTTTTGAAATTTGGATCTATTACTTATATAGACACTATTGTTTACTTGAAGTTTTATTTCCATAGAATGATTAACAATTATTTAACTCGATATTACATGTAACTATTTGTTAGTGAGTAAATTATTGAAGTGTATAAGTTGATGTTTAATGATCATATTTAATAAATTTTTTCGTTATATTCGTGTGTGCATAACGCTTTTATATGATATCGGTACATCAAGCCATACAACAAATTAGAGAACAAAATTTTGCTTCTAAGAAGAAGCAAACACTTCGCGTAGAGGATGCCTTGGGGTTCATTTTGGCAACACATATAGATGCTCCTATTAATTTACCTCCATTTAAACAATCTAATATGGATGGATATGCAGTACGCTTTCGCGAAAGCGAAAACACCGCAACATCCTATAACCTTATAGGTGAAATAAAAGCGGGCGATGCTATCAATCTTAAAATGAAGCCTGGTGATGCCGTTAGAATTTTTACTGGAGCAATGATCCCAGATAATGCAGATGCTGTTGTCATGCAAGAAAAGTCTATAGTAAAGAATACTGAACTTATTATTGATTTTGCACCCCTAGTTGGACAGCATATGAGAGCCATTGGGAGCCAAATTTCAAAAGGAAGCAACGCCTTACCTAAAGGACATTACATGACTCCAGTATCTATCGGACTACTTAAAAGCTTAGGAATTGAAAAAGTGCAGGTGTATGAAACCCCTAAAGTCACCATTATTGTTACCGGAAACGAATTAGTGACCACAGGAAATTCATTAAAAGAGGGGCAAATATATGAGAGTAATAGTGAAGTTTTAAAAGCAGCATTGCATCAACAGGGAATCCAGAGAGTCTCTGTACATTATGCAAAAGATACTTTAAAAGACACTGAAACGATTATACATGACGCTTTGATAGCCTCGGATATTGTATTAATTTCTGGAGGCATTTCTGTAGGAGATTATGATTTTGTAGGCACTGCATTGCAAAATCTAGACGTCAAACAATTATTTTATAAAGTATTGCAAAAGCCAGGGAAACCACTATTTTTTGGTAAAAAAGATACGACATACGTATTTGCACTTCCAGGGAACCCTGCTTCTACATTAACGTGCTTCTATGTGTATGTCATTGAATTCATTGATAGATTCGTTGGGAATTCACATTCTGGATTAATGCGTGTTCAATTACCTATTTCAGAACCCTTTGAAAATAGATTTAATAAAACGTTATTTCTCAAAGCGAGAGTTCATAAAAATTCAGTAGAAATTCTAGATCATCAGAGCTCATCTACAGTCATTAGTTTTGCAGCCGCAAATGCATTGGTTTGTATCCCTGAAGAAATAAAAAAAGTAGACAAAGGAAACTTAGTAGAAACCTTAATCTTACCCTATGGAAGTTCAAATTAGAAATAGAATCTGGATTGAGATAAATGGCGATAAATGGATGGGTAAAGGCCATGTACAGTTGCTTATGGCTATAGAGAAAACAAGTTCACTATCTGGCGCCTCTCGCGAAACAGGCATTTCTTATAGAAAGGCATGGCGGTTAATTCATCAGATTAATACGCTCGCAAATCACGAAGTGGTCCGTTTACAAAAAGGAGGCGCAGGAGGAGGAGGCGCCTATGTAACTCCTTACGGAATGAAATTACTCGTTTTCTTTAAAGAACTTATGAGTCAAACCGAACTTCTTTTACAAAAACAATTGAATGCACATTCAGAATTATGGGAATAGAAACCTCCATATGGATTGTGTTTTTGCTAATACTCCCAGTAGTATCATTTTTGTATGCTAGTGTTGGACATGGAGGAGCAAGTGGATATCTGGCTTTAATGGCACTTTTTAGCTTTCCCAATACAATGATGAAACAAACAGCACTTTTACTTAATCTCTTTGTAGCTGGTATTGCATTTTATCATTATTATAAAGCAGGACATTTTAAAAAAGAACTATTTGTCCCTTTTGCTATTAGCTCCATTCCAGCAGCTTTTATAGGTGGAACAATAACCGTAGAACCCTTGTTGTATAAGAAAATACTAGGATTTTTATTGCTATTTGCAATCGCTCGTATTTTCTGGAAACGCACACATAAACATCGTGAATTAAAGACAGTCAAATTTCTACAGGCCCTTATTTTGGGACTTATGGTTGGTTTTTTTTCCGGACTTATTGGTATTGGAGGAGGTATCATTTTGACCCCTATTATACTACTGTTGCATTGGGGGAATATGAAAGAAGCGGCAGCTGTTTCCGCATTGTTTATTTGGGTAAACTCATTTTCAGGACTTCTTGGTCAGTTTAGTAGCGGAGTAACCTTACTTCCTGTAGCTGGCATTATGGTGTTTATTGCCGTTCTAGGAGGTCTTGCAGGAGGCTATTTAGGTAGCCGTAAATGGAATAATCGCATTTTAGAATATTGTTTAGGAGTAGTACTTGTGAGTGCCTCCATGAAGTTGTTATTTTTTTAATATGAAACTTACTTTAAAATATCACGGTCGTTTGACCGAACTTTTTGGCAAAAAGGAAGAAACAATTACAGTGACTTCTAATACTGCCGAAGCCTTAAAACAAGAACTTGAAGGATTAGATATACGCTTTCGCGAAAACGTATACCAATTAGCACAAAACAATAAAATAATAAAAGGAAACGAAATACTCACAGCATTTGACGTGGATATTTTCCCTCCCTTTTCTGGTGGATAATGAACGAACGCTATGCACGACATATTAGCCTTACAGAAGTAGGTATAGAAGGACAACAGAAGTTGACCAAAGCTAAAGTACTTGTTATAGGTGCTGGAGGTTTGGGATGCCCTGTATTGAAATACCTTGTTGCCGCTGGGATAGGTACACTTGGAATTGTTGATTTTGATACCGTTTCACTTTCTAATTTACAACGACAAATACTATACACCGAAAAAGATATTGGAAAAAATAAAGCAGCTGTAGCAAAAAAACGATTAGAGTCTTTAAATAAAGACGTAAACATTACTATTTACCCTGAGGTATTAGGACTTGAAAATTGCTTGACTATTCTAGCTAGTTATGATATTGTAGTAGATGGCACCGATAATTTTACAACCCGTTATCTTCTTAATGACGCGTGTTGTAAACTACAAAAACCACTGGTATATGGTTCTTTATACAAATATGAAGGTCAAGTTTCTGTTTTTAATTATAAGCAAGGTCCATCTTATAGATGTCTTTTTCCAGAACCTCCTAAATCAGGAGAAGTACCAAACTGTAATGAGATAGGAGTTTTAGGAGTTTTACCAGGTCAAATAGGAATCATGCAAGCTACAGAAGTCCTAAAAATTGTATTAGGGATAGGCGATGTGCTTTCTGGTAAATTGTTGTATATAAATGTATTGACAAATGATAGACGTGTCATTGAAATAGAAAGAAATGATAAAATTATCCAATCAATTTACACTGAAGAATTGGAATTAATAACTACTCGAGATTGCATAACAATAGCATCTGTTTCTTTATCTGAAATGAATCTCACCGATGAAGGTGTGTGTTGGATTGATGTTCGTGAAGATCATGAACAACCACAATTTGAATTTCCTGGATTAAAAAAAATACCCCTTTCATCACTTTTAGACGAGATACATACTATTCCAAAAACAACAAAAAAAATTATTTTTTGTCAGTCAGGAGTACGTGCAAAAAAAGCTATTGATTTATTGGAAGAACAACAGATTTCAAACTGTGTTGCACTGAGCGAAGGAGCAAATGAATTAAAATATTGGATACATCAACAAATATGAAAGAATATAAAGTAAAAAACATTTTTATAGAAGGCGCTATTCCTCCAGAGAAGATTGCACAATCTATTGCCAATCATCAATCCAAAACAGGAATAGGTGCTCACGATATCTTCTTAGGGCAAGTTCGCGCAGATGAGATCGATGGCAAAAAAGTAACTGCTATCGAATTTTCAGCACAACAAGAAATGGCTAATGCAGTTTGTCACGAAATACGGGAAACCGTTTTTGAAAAATTTCCTGTACACTGCATGCACATCTACCATAGTATTGGAAGAGTAGGAGTAGGAGAACTCTGTTTTTTTGTATTTGTATCTTCTGGACATCGAGAAGGCGTTTTTGAATCATTGCCGTTTTTGGTCAATGAGATCAAAGCAAAAGTGCCCATTTTTGGAAAAGAGATTTTTGAAGATGAAACACATCAATGGAAAGTAAATAAGTAACATGGTTGATATCACACATAAAAGTAATACGCTTCGTATTGCTACCGCACAAGCGATTGTTTCTGTAAGTAAACAAGAAACAATAGATGCTATCGAAAACAATACTGTACCTAAAGGCAATGTTTTTGAAATGAGTAGAGCTGCTGGACTTCTAGCAGTAAAAAAGACACCAGAAATTCTTCCTGACTGTCATCCTTTACCCATTGAATACACAGGAATTTCATATGAGATAAATGGATTAAATATTCAAATCTCTTGTACCATAAAAACTATTTATAAAACAGGTGTTGAGGTTGAAGCCATGCATGGCGCAAGCGTTGTTGCTCTGAATCTCTATGATATGTTAAAACCTATAGATAAAGGTATTGAAATTAATACGATAAAATTGCTGTCAAAAAAAGGAGGCAAATCGGATTATACATTAAAGAACAAGAATATAACAGCTTCTGTGATTGTTTGTTCAGATTCCATTTCAGATGGTAAGAAAGAAGATAGATCAGGAAAAACTATAATAGAAGAACTTAAAAAGTATGATGTATCTATTCAAGAGTACACTGTGATTCCTGATGAAATTGATGCCATCCAAAAACAGTTAAAACAACAAGTATCTCAAGGAACATCTATAGTGATTTATACTGGAGGAACAGGACTTTCTACTAGAGACCAAACACCCGAAGCATTAAAACCATTGTTAGACAGAACTATTCCAGGTATTGAAGAAACCATACGAAGATATGGACAGGATCGTATGGCATATGCCATGCTTTCTAGAAGTGTTGCTGGTATGGTGGGAGAAACATTAGTCATGGCATTACCAGGTTCAACAGCAGGAGCAAGAGAATCGATGCAAGCTGTTTTTCCAGCTATTTTACATCTTTTTGATATTTTAAAAGGCGCTACCCATTCATGATAGAACCACAACACATACTCACAGATACATTTGGTAGAAAACATAATTATTTGCGTATTTCTCTTACAGAACGTTGCAATTTGCGTTGTTCGTACTGTATGCCAGTTGATGGTGTACCTTTAACTCCTAATGCGCATTTGATGAATGCCGAAGAACTCTTTGAGATTGCACAGCTATTTGTAAATGAAGGTGTTGATAAAATACGACTTACAGGAGGAGAACCTCTAGTGCGTAAGGATTTCCCAGAAATACTAACGAGTCTTGCTACACTTCCAGTAGCATTATCTATAACAAGTAACGGTGTAAGTATTGATCGTCATATTGATCTTTTAAAAGCATGTGGTGTCTCTACTATTAATTTGAGTTTAGATACCTTAGATACTGCTAAATTTAAAAAAATCACTTTTCGTAATTATTTTGATAAAGTATATGAAAATATCTTTAAACTTATAGAAGCAGATTTTAATGTAAAAGTGAATGTAGTCTTGATGAAAGGTGTCAATGATAATGAGATTATTGATTTTATAGAATTTACAAAGAAGTACCCAGTAAATGTTCGGTTTATTGAGTTTATGCCTTTTGATGGTAATAGTTGGAACCGAGAGAAGACAGTTTCTTTAAAAGAGATTTTGGATACATTACATACCGCTTTTACAAAAGAAGATTTAATAAGACTCCCTGATGCGCCAAATGATACTGCTAAAAACTATAAAGTTGCAGGATACAAAGGTACGTTTGGAATTATAAGTACAGTCACCAACCCATTTTGCGACAGTTGTAACCGAGTACGACTTACTGCCAATGGACAACTCAAAAATTGTCTTTTTTCAACAACCGAAAGTGATTTACTCACTCCTTTAAGAGCAGGAAAAGACATTAGACCTATAGTGCAAAAAGCCATGTTAGGAAAGCATAAAATGCGAGGCGGATTAAATACTCCAGAACAATTTAATGATCCAAAAGAGCATACAGAAAATCGCAGTATGATTAGAATTGGCGGGTAATCGCTTTCGCGAAAGCTTGAGGTGTATCAACATCTTCTAATACAGATCCTAATGTTAAAAATGTAATTGCCTTTTTATGTTTTTTGGTTACATTTTTAGCTCCATGATCACCTTCTTGTTTCATGAGTTCTTCAAAGTAACATCGATCAAATATAATGGGAGGCCCTGACCAACCCTTATCAGATGTAGAACAAATGATTTGGCGTTGATTAGGTGTAAACGTATCGATCAATGTTTTGAAATGAGAAGTTTTAAGCAGCGGTTGATCTACCAATGCAATTAATATTCCAGCGGTATTTGTCGTGTTTTTTAGAATGTGTTGAACTCCAAAAGCAAGAGACGTACCCATTCCTTTTTCCCAATGAGGGTTTTCATATATGGTAACAGAAAAATCAGAAATGAGTGGTCGTATTTTTTCGGCATACGCACCCAAAACAATATGAATAGAAGCTCCTGTAGGAAGTAGCGTTTTTATTTGATGTTCAACAAGGGAAGTATCTTGCCAAGCCATAAGTTGTTTGGCTTGTCCCATCCGACGAGAAGCGCCAGCGGCAAGTAGTAATATTGCGATATTACTCATGGATGGTTCCTGCTTTTTCACGAAGAGAAATAGGTTTTTGGTTTCTTAGTATTGTTAAGATTTCTGCTATGATAGATATGGCGATTTCTGGCGCACTTTCTGCACCGATATTCACTCCAGCAGGACCGTGTATCTTTTCAATAAATGTAGGATCGGTGTCTGGAAATCGTTCTAAAAATTCATTAAAAAGGCGCTCTCTTCTATGAGAAGGGCCTAACATTCCAAAATAGGCAGGCCTTGTCTCTCTTAAAGCAATAAGATATTGTACATCTTTATTAAAACTATGCGTCATTAAAACAACGGCTGTGTTTTTGTCAATTTTTGACGTATCTAGATGTTCAATTATAGGGGTACTTAAACTACTTGCACCTGGAAAATAATGAATTGTTTTTTGTGCATCTGGGGATGCGATAATATGCACCTCCCAACCTACGTTAATTGCCATTGAGCAAAGGGCTACGGCATCGTGTTCTGCTCCAAAAATATACAGTTGAAAAATAGGAGGGAATTTTTGTTTAAAATGGATAAGTCCAGTATCAATTTTTGCATTAGGATGTAAGGGCATTTTATGACCATTTATTTCAACAAGAGAACCCATAGTTGTATGTTCTAGTTGCTCTCCAATGCCATCTAATGTGTAATAACTTTGGCAATAAAATGTAGTTCGAGATTGTAATGTTTCAGTAAACGCTTTCGCGAAAGCGGAATCAACATAAAATGGCTCAATTAGAATATAAATAATTCCTTCACATCCCAACCTGAATCTACCATCATATGCCATTGTTTTAGCTTGCTGAGTTTCAAAGACGGATTGTGCTTGATGTACCACTTCCTTTTCTACACAGCCACCACTCACAGCACCCATTAATTCACCACGATCATTGATAAGCATCCGAACACCAGGTCTTCTGTACGATGAACCTTGCAACGATACTACTGTAGCTAGCACAATTTTTACATCATCGAGTTGCCATTGCAAGGCAGTCTTGATAAGTTTTTTAAATTCATGGGTCATTACTGTGCGATTTTTGCTCGATAATCGAGATCTAAATACTCCGAGATTTTCCTCGAAATTTAAAAGTTACTTCCTTACGAATACTTCGTGGGCTTGTTCTAAGGTGGTTGACTTTGAAAAATCTTCCTCAAAGCCAAAGCTTTGAGGAAGATTTTTATGTATTAAAATTAAATGGGTTGTATCTATTTATCCTTTAAATTCTTGACTTCCCATAAATGGTTGATGATAATGTCTAGTCCCTGTAGCTTTATACAATGCATTTGCTACAGCGCCCATAATAGGAGGGAATGGAGGTTCGCCAAGTCCTGTTGGGTCTGTATCACTTTGTACAAAATCAACTTTGATATTTTCTGGAGCTTCATTGTGTCTTATGAGTCGATAGGTATCAAAATTCTTTTGATCTGGCTTTCCATCTTTAAAGGTTAAAGAACTATACATTGCATGGCCTATACCGTCTACGATACCTCCTTCTACAAGGTTTGTAGCAGCATCAGGATTGACAACAATACCACAATCTACTGCACAGTATACATCCTTGATTTTAGGTTGGTTATTTTCTATTTCGAGATCTAATACTTGTGCTACATAAGAGTTATGACAAAAGTATGCAGAAACACCTCGATTTTTAGAGGTATCAGAATCCCAATTAGATGTTTTTCTTACGAGTTCAAGTACGCCTGCATAACGAGCAGCATCATAATCATTATTTTCTCCTACGGGATTATTCTTCGCTTTTTCTAAAAGCTCTAGTCTTAAATCAAAAGGATCTTTCCCCATTTCTTCGGCAAGTTCGTCAAGAAAGCTTTGTTCTGCACCTGCAATAAAATTAGATCTTGGTGCTCTAAAGGCTCCTGTTGTAATATTGGAGTCTATAGACCAGGTTTCTGCAAGATAGTTATCTATAGCTCCTGCAGGAAAGCGATTTGCTGCCAGCGGACTTTCTGGAATCCCTCCAGCAATTACATGAAATCCTATAAGGTTATTATTTACATCTAGTGCTGCTTTGTACGTTGCATAATATGCAGGGCGATATACACCATTGGTCATATCATCTTCACGAGAATATTGTAGTTTTACCGGAGCCCCTATTTCTTTAGAGATTACTGCTGCTTCTACTAGAAAATGGCCGTAGAGTCTTCTTCCAAAACCGCCTCCCATACGCGTCATCTTAATATCAATATTCTCTAAAGGCATATCCAAACGTTCTGAAATACTATGCTCCATAGCTTCAGGAGTTTGTATAGGTCCCATAAGTTCAGCTTTATCATTGGTCACGTTTGCAAAGAAATTCATGGGTTCCATGGTGTTGTGAGCAAGAAATGGACACGAATAACTTCGTTCAATAACACGATCAGCATTTTTAAATGCTTTTTCAGGATTCCCATCTTTCCGCGCAAGTGTGATCTTTTGCGAATTTACCTGTTGCATTGCTTTGATGTGATCGTTTGTGTTTTCAAGCCCAACAGGGCGTTTTACATTGAAGGTACGTCCAAAAGCACTTATCTCTTTTGCATATTCTGGTGCCATTTCCCACGTTACATTGAGCGCTTTTTTGGCTTGCATTACTTGCCAAGTAGTATCTCCTACAACAACAGCCATTTTTGGAAATGCAGCTTGATCAAAGAAACCTATTTTTTGATCGTCAACATAGGCATCTATAACTAAGACATTAGTGATACCTGGCATTTTTTTGGCTTCCGTATCGTCTATGGATTTGAGTTGCATTCCAAAGGCAGGAGGTTGTACGATCATTGCAATTTTCATTCCCTCACGTTGGGTATCTATACCATAGAGTGGTTGTCCAGTTACAATCTTTTTTCCGTCTACATTCTTTTTGGAAGTACCAATAATAGAGAAATTTGCTTTCTCTTTTAAAACTACTTCTTCAGGTACTTCTAATGTTGCTGCTTTTGAGGCCATTTCTCCATAACTTGCTTTTTTACCACTTGCTTCATGAATAAGTACCCCTTCTTTGGTTTTTATTTCACTTACTGGTACTTCCCAAGTATCTGCAGCTGCTTGTTTTAGCATTTGTCTTGCAGTGGCACCAGCTTTACGCATAGGCTCCCATGATGCACGTATGGATTGACTACCTCCTGCAACTTGTCGTGTGAAAATATCTGTATTAAGAGGTGCTTGCTCTACGATAACATTTGCCCAATCTATGTCTAGCTCTTCTGCAACGAGCATAGGCATTGAGGTTTTTACGTTTTGACCAATTTCTGGATTTGGTGACATAATAGTCACAATACCATTGTCTCCTATTTTAAGAAAGCCATTAAGTTCAAACCATTCTTTAGGCATTTCAATACCCATAGCTTTAGCTTCAGGAGCTTCTTTACAAGAAGCTAGCCAGCTAAATCCAATGACCAATCCACCTCCGGCAAGTGATACATTCTTAAGAAAAGAACGTCTTCCTAATGTTGTCTTTGTTGTGCTCATTTTTACTATTTTAGGTTAAACTTCCTTAGCTAAGGTTTGTGTTAGATGCAGTTTTAATTGCTTTTTTGATACGCGTGTAGGTGCCACAACGACATATATTCCCACTCATAGCATTATCTATATCTTCATCTGTGGGTGATGGATTATTTTTAAGTAATGCTGTTGCGCTCATAATCTGTCCAGCTTGACAATATCCACATTGTGGAACATCGTGTTCAATCCAAGCTTTTTGAACAGGATGATCTCCGTTTTCAGAAATACCCTCGATGGTCGTTATGGTATATTCTGAAGCCACAGAAACAGGTGTAACGCAAGATCTTGTAGCATTCCCATCAATATGAACTGTACAAGCTCCACACTGTGCTACTCCACAACCAAACTTTGTTCCGACCATTCCAAGATGATCTCTTAAAACCCATAGTAGTGGTGTGCTTTCATCAACATCTACTTGATGTTTTTTACCATTAATCTTAAGATTATATGTTGCCATAACTGCTTGTTATTTTGATTAAAGATCTTAAAGTTAGTGAAAATAACGTTTTGTTTGATCAGTCTTTTAAACCTTAACATTGATATAGAGTTTATCAGATATAAAAATAGTAAGATTCAATATATCCTAATTCTTTATTTATTGAAGACTCTATTTATTTATGACACCCTTCTTTTGAGACTAGAAGTTGTTTTAATGTGATACCTTCAAAAGGTATAATGTATCAAGTAATAAATTACTAGAAAATCTATTTTTAAAATAGTTTTGTATTCTTGAATATACAGTGAAGGTGTTATTTTATGGATTATAGGGAGAATAATCTATAAAATCCCATTGTGCTTTATGGTGGTTTTTAGTGTAGATCCATTGTTTTGGAGAAAAAAGCCAAAAACGTCCTGTGCTTCCACTTTTTTCAATATCACCAGGTGTTGTTTGATCAAAAAGAATTTTTCCTTTTCCAGTGATTTGAAGCGTTTCTCCAGATTCAAAATTAACAAAGAGTAACCCTGTATTTGGGTTTTCATAAATATTCCCTAAGCTATTGAACATATTATTTCCGTAGTAATCTGGAATTTTAAGAGTTCCATCTGGCATAATCTCTACAAAACCAGGATTACCTCCTCTGTGAGATGCATCAGCTCTGCCATCTAAACCACGTGTGGCAATATAAAAAGTATCTGCGTTGCGAATCCATTCTTTTTCGTAGTTACCTAAAGCTTGATCTTGTATAGATGTAGTATCTGAGTAAGAAGTACTTTCTATATCAGATATATTACAAGCTTGGATATATTTAGGGCAATTTCCGTAAGCTTCTATTACTTTAATACGAATGATCTCCTCTGTAGCTTCAATGACAGTACCATTGACACGATACCGTATGCGTTCTGAAGGGTCTTTAAACATAATGCCTACACTAGCATTTGTTACGCTATTTTTAAAAAAAATATCTGACGTATCGCTTTTAATTTTTGGAATATGAAAACGTACTTCATGAATGTGGGGTACCTCTATAAATCCAATATCACCAATGAGTAAAGAAGACCAGAGTTGTCCTTTAGCATCAGTACTGCCTACAAATGCTAATGGTAATCCTTGTATATATGGAAAAAGACCAGGAGTTATTCTATTTTTAATAGCTAATCTTGCAACACGAGCCCCTTCTTTTTCTACACCTGCTAACCGTTGTACCGTTTTTTCGCCTTCATTTAAAATAGTATCCATAGTATCGTCTCATTTGTGTTATATCCAAACCGTATCACGAAGTTATACTAGTAGGAGTCGTAAAACCTTTGATTGTTTACATAAATTATTTAAAATTTAGGTAGAGATTACGATGCGATTTGTTTAAAGTAGGTACTTTAAATATATGTTTTTAGGTAAAATAAAACTATACAAAAAGAAATTTTTTATGCTGATTTATATAGTTTTAGCGCATTTTGATTGTAGTGAAACTTAAGTTATTTAAAAATAAAATCCCAGAGTCCGGAACCCTGGGATTTTGTGGTAGACAGTACTTCTAATTAACACTAACCATCAAAACGAATTAAAAGATGTCTAACCAATAAAGTTAACTTTATACTCTATAGACGACTAATTTTCTATACTGTTACAGTGTTTTAATTTTTTAACTTTGTTTTATGATAATTAAGCCTACGCTCGTTCTTGGAGCCTCTCTAAAATCTATTCGATATTCGCATCTTGCGGTACAACGTTTACAAAAATATAATCATCCAGTTATTGCGGTAGGACTGCGATCAGGGACTATAGATGGTCAAGAGGTGATTACGTTTGAGTCCGCTTTCGCGAAAGCGGAAACACATAAAAATAAAATTGATACGGTTACTTTATACATAGGTCCCAAGCATCAACATCAGTACATGGACTATGTGGTATCATTACAACCGAAACGAGTGATCTTTAATCCAGGAACAGAGAATCCTGAGTTTTATAAACTTCTTAAAGAAAATAATATCAATTTTGAAGTTGCGTGTACCTTAGTTCTTTTGGGTACGAATCAATACTAAACCTAAAAAGGTAAGCGCTCCGTTGAGAATAAGGATAAAGAATCCGAAATCAAATCCAGCATATTTTTTACAGAGATAACTAATCAAATAGGCTAGGATAGGGGAAGCAATGGCAATTGCAGGAACAATAGCATCTTTTACCTTCCATTTGGTAAAAAGCCCAAAGGCATAGAGTCCTAATAAAGGACCATAGGTGTATCCTGCAAAGGTAAATACGTTTTTAATGACACTTTCATTTGCAATAACGTATTTAAAAACAATGATAACAACTACTAAAATGATAGACATTAATATATGAATGCGTTTACGAATGCGCACTTGTGCTTTTGCGTCGTGTTTCTTTTCAATATCTAGTATATCTATACTGAAAGATGTTGTAAGGGAAGTTAATGCACTATCGGCACTAGAATAGGCAGCGGCAATGAGCCCTAATAAGAATACAATGGCTAGACCTACTCCTAAACCACTTTCTACAGCAATGGTAGGGAAGAGATCGTCTTTATGAGCATCGATACCATTTTGTGCAGCATATACGGTCAATAATACACCTAGTACTAAGAAGACCATATTTACTACGGTAAGTACAATGGTAAACCAAAACATATTCTTTTTAGCGTCTTCAAGATTATGACAGGTGAGGTTTTTTTGCATCATATCTTGATCCAGTCCTGTCATTACGATCGCAATAAAGGCTCCTGATAAGAATTGTTTAAAGAAGTAATCCCCGCTTTTCCAATCATCAAAAAAGAATACTTGTGATAAATCGCTATCTGATACAAAACTCATGATCTCTCCTCCAGAAAGCCCCATTTCTTCAGAGACATAATAAATCGCTACGCCTACAGCAACGAGCATAAATAGAGTTTGAAGTGTATCTGTCCATACGATGGTTTTGATTCCGGCTTTAAATGTATACAACCAGATCAATAAAATGGTAATGGTGACAGTGACCCAAAATGGAACGCCTTCATCTCCGAAAAAAGACATTTTATCAAAGACTAACAGCTGTAATACGTTAGCTACGAGATATAATCTAAAACTAGCACCTATAATACGACTCAATAAAAAGAAGGAAGCGCCAGTTTTATAGGATGCATTTCCAAACCTACTTTCTAAATAGGTATAAATAGACGTTAAGTTGAGTTTGTAATAGAGTGGGAGTAAGACCAATCCTATTACTGCATATCCAACGGTATATCCTAATACCACCTGAAAATAGCTAAAGCTCGATGCTTCAATCCAACCGGGTACAGATATAAAGGTTACACCAGAAAGGGATGCCCCAATCATTCCAAAAGCAACTAGATACCAAGGAGATTGTTTTCCAGCTTTAAAGAAATCTGAATTAGACCCACTTTTTCCTGTGAGATAACTAATGAGCATCAGTACACCGAAGTAACCAGCAATAAGAAGTAAGATTTGATAGGGTTGCATAAACTCTAATTTGTTCTATGCTAATATAGGGTTTTTGAGGTGTAACTATTATCATTTCCCGAATAGTTAGTAGGCAAAATTCAAAATGTATTACTAGATCTTTTTCTTTTATTTTTCATATGCTCTATTCTTAGATATCATTCATTTAAAAATTATATAAAGTTATAAATATCATTACTTATTTTTTTAATATTTGAATGACCATATTTTAAAAATTCACAAATTTCATGTTCTTCACCTAAAAATGTAACTAAAGATTTTTTTAAAAAAACTAATTCAGAAAAATTATCAAGAATTAACTCTTCTAATTCACCTTCTTTAACAACTATAGATTTTATATTTAAGCCATTTAACTTTGCATTTTTGATATTAAAACTTCCAACATTAGATAGATGCATTCCGCCTCCCATAAATCCATGAATTATATCTTTTTCTTCAATCTCATTGAGGTTATGATGCTTAGCAGCGTTAACAAGACCACAAACTAGGATAAGCCAATTTGAACTACTCTCAAAAGGCTGAATAGATTTAATTATATTATATATATCTGGAAATTCTTTATCAAGATTTGGCAAATTTCTTTTAACAGAACGTTCAAATTCATTTAAATTTTTCGCATAAGGAAAATAAACTCTAGAATTTGGAGAACTTAGTTTATCACTTATATCATGAGCAACATAATCTAATGCACTTCTTAAATTTTCTAAAACATTTTTAATTAAAACACGATCAACCGAACCAGTTTTTATTTTATTTTCAAGTTCAATAATTTGTTCTGATGCATAGTCTAATAATTCAATAACACTTTTTTTTCTCATTATTAATCGTGTTTTTATAAACATTAATTATAATTTGTTCTATGCTAATATAGGGTTTTATCGTAGTTATAACTATGGATTACTTGTATCTGATATTTCTTTTAATGCCACAATTCTAATTCTTTTATAGTCAGCGTACCATTTTCCATTGATGAGGCATTGGTCTTTCATTTTTTCTTGCACTTCGTTCTTAATATCTTCAATGTGATGTTCGGGAACTCCTATAAAAAAGCGCTCGGCAAACATAGAAATCCAATCTTTTATTCCAGAATGCTCATCTGCAAGTTCGGTGGGTCTGTCATAATGTGTTGCCTGAACGACTCTAAAACCAGCTGCTTCTAGCTCGGTTGTATATTCTCCAATGGATGGAAAGTACCATACATCTAGATGTGATTGTTGTGTGTAACCTCTATCTGCTAAAGAGCTTCGCAATTGGTTGACTATAGTTTGTACATTTCCTTTGCCTCCAAATTCTACAACAATTTTACCATTTGGGTTCAAATTTTCATACATACATTGTATAGCATTTTTGTGCTCTTTTACCCAATGAAGCGTAGCGTTTGAAAAAATGGAGTCAAATTTTTTATTGAATTTGAAATGACTTGCATTTCCTACTTGAAATTCAATAGAAGGAAATTTTGATTTGGCATCAGAAATCATTTCGGCAGATTGATCTATCCCAATGGTTTCTTTTGCAAACTCATTTATTTGAAATGTCAATTGCCCAGAACCACATCCTAGATCTAAAATTCTTTCGTCTTTTTTGGGATCAAGTAGTTTTATAAGATGTTCTCCATAATGATACACAAATGCATGTTTTTCATTGTAGAGATCTGGCTTCCATTTTGTTGTTGTGTCGTTCATTTTACTATCTTACTAATGGTCTTGTATATGGCTTGTAGCGTGTGAATTAGCGATTATTTTCGGTTAAGCACGAGCCAAATTTAAAAATTTGGCGGACTTACAATTATGCTTTAACTTAGATTAAGCAAGTAATTAACTATGAGTCATATACGTTGTTTTAAAACGTTTTTTATAACCCAATTATGTCTTTTCTGGCTTTATCTCGCCACGTTTTTCCGTACTTTTCATCCATCAATTCTGCTATCTTTTCATTATACATAATTATGCATTCAAAAGTTGGCGGTTGGCATCCAAAATCAAAATATTCAATTCCATATTTTTTCTCAAAACTATCATCAGCTTTAGTATTCATAATTGGTGCTATTGAACCGAAAAGTAAAAATTGAGCCTTTGAGGTATCCCAATCATTTTGAGCTTTTGTTTTCCAATTGCAATTTGGCTCAATTAGAAAATCTTTATAGGTTATTCCGTTATTAGTTTTAACGATGTATTTTAGAGGCTTTTCGTAACCATAAACTAACAATATTATTTCGTATTCTTTGTTCGGTTCTAAATATTCTATCAGATATGAGCCATCTTCACTTGAATAACTAATAGGGTGTTTTTCTATGTTTGGTTTAATTTCGTAACCAGTCCAAATTGGCTCTTTAGTATATTCGGATATCACTTTTCCTCTTATTTCAATTTGTCCATAACTCATTCCGCAAATCAAAATAAGGGTCAGATTTGTTAGTAATTTCGATATGTTCAATTTTTTCTTCAAATGTTTTACAACGGTCTGGTGTATGATTTTGTTGTGGAATCATCCGCAGGATTATTCCGCTTAGAAATCGGCCGTTGATTTATACTTTTATTTTGGTGTGGCACAAAACCACAATGAATTATAGCCATTGTTACCTACAGTATTTTAATCCACATATCCTTCAAATTTCACTTGGTCAAGTTCGTCATCACTAAAATAGAATTCAAAAACGGATGTTTGCTCTAAATTTCCAAGTCTGATTGTATCAGATTTTAGTCGGTTAGCTAATGTTTTCTCCAATTGATATTTTTTCATTCCAACTTTGACATAAGACCAAATTGGCAATTCTGAATTCTTAATGTCCGCTGACCAAACTGCATAAAATCCATCTGTTGAATAAACTTCAATAATGGATTTGTCAAAAGTCAAAGTTTTTATCGTGTCGGTTTGAGTTTCATCGTGGTTGTTTTGTTTTAGTTTAGTCTTGACTATGAAGCCCGAGAAACTTTTAGTCAATGATTCCAATTCAGATTGCCATAAATGAGCTATACTGTCATTTTCAACAAATTGATAATTTTCCTTTTTCTGTTCTTCAATATTTTTTTTACTTTTCTCCTCGACAATTGGTTTAGTAATTTTTATTTCCGCTTTTTTTTCCTTCTCCGAAAAGTTGCAAGAAACAAAGCAAATTAAAATTCCGATTAAAAATGTGAGTTGTTTTTTCATATTGTAGGTAACGGTCTCGTGTATGAGTAGTAGCGTTTTTTGTTTTTGTTTTTCCCGATTTAACGGAATTTAGTTAAAAGTAAGAAAAGTTACTTGTCTTAACCAACTAGAATGATTACTTATAGCCATTGTTGTGTAGCGTTTTATCCTATTTTTAATTTTATCAAAACGAATATGATTATAATATTTACAGGTAGTAGCCACCAAACCCATTTCGTATTATTATTTCCAAATATTGAGTTTGAAATGAACCCGTCCATTTTATTATAAAGTTTATTACTTGCTTCAATTTTATTACCTTTTAAAATCTCTTCTTTTAGGTCAATTAGCATTCCTACAAATGGAATTTTATTTAAAATTAGAATGATTCCTTTTCTCAAAAATTTAGGAGTTTTTGGGTATTTGGAATTTACCATTTTTCCAAAATCTAGCGCTTTAGTAAGTTGATTGTCTGTCAGGTCAATTTTACCTTGAAATAAAACCTCTACTTTATCGATTATTAATTCGCTTATCTTATGAAAAAATGATGACAAATTTTCATAAATCACTCTGATAGTGTCAATAACCACATATTGATATGTTCTGTATGTTGAGTAGATTGTGATTGCTAATCCAATGATTAGTACAAGTAAGACAAACAAGAGTTTCATAAACTCAAAATCTGTTGAGAATAATCGACTAATAGCATAGAAAAACAATATAGTATTCGAAAAAGCAAATAAAAACAATACAGTAATAAAACGTTTTATTCCATTTACACCTAATTTCCCTCCTTCTTTGATTAGTCGCCAAGGATGGTTAAGCAAGTTCAATAGCTTGTTGTTGTTTTCTTCGTTCTCAGGAAGATTGTCATATTCTATTTCAAACTCTTTTTCTGTATTACCATTAACTTGGTAATTTCCACCTATCGTATACTTTTTTTTCATTCTTTTGTTTAATGGCACATAACTGTTTTGTGTATGAAATGTAGTGTATATAAAGACACTAATTTCTCGGGTTAACCAAAACCAGCTATTTATGTTTTTTATTTTTTCTATTATCAAAAAGACAAATTAAGAATTTGGCGAATTTAATAGATATATAACCCTTTCGGTTTAGCAATTATTAGCGATGTTTTATACACGTTGTTGTGTGTAGTTTTTTATTCAATTTTTAAATTTACTCTTATCTGTCCATCTTCGTCCAAAAAGTCTTGATTGTAAATCTTCTTTCCGATGATTTCTTGAGCATTTTTAATGCCATCTAAAGTCCCGCCCAATTCTTGTTTGACTTTATTTGAATCAGAATCATTCTCAGACTCCAAAAAGTCGGAAACATGTAAGTAGAATTTATCCAAAATATCCTCTAAAGGATATTGACTATTATCCGAGTCAAGTTCGTAGGAAATGGTCATTCTATAATTGGCGTCATCTTCATCTTTTAGGTCTTTATAAATGCCGTTTTCAATCAATTTGTAATTCTCTTGATTTGAATATTTATCACAAGTCTCTAATGTTATATTGTTCATGATATTATACTCTAACCTAAGTTCTGGCTTTGGCTGCTCACTCTTCTTTTTGTTACCACCAAAAAGATTGTCAAATATTCCCATGATTTTTTTATTTAATTACACACAACTAGTGTATATCATCACCTAAAATACTATAAAAACATATAACACTCACATTTATAGCTGTTTTTAGGCATCACGTCATTGTTGTGTATCTGTTATCAACGTTTGTTTATAATTACATGAAATGTATCAATTGTCAAGAAGTGTAATTGCCTCAAGAGTCGTAAAGACTCTAAAAGAAGATAACAGATAATCGTATGCTTTCGCGAAAGCGTAAAAAGAAATAGTAAAGGAGTGATATAGCGTTTTTATTTAAGAGTACCATACTATTATACTTCCTCACTTATCACCTGAAACCTTGAACTTGAAACAGGTTAAAATTTAAAATGCTGTTTATTTTCATTTTCAGTTTTGACTTCAATTTCAAATTCCTTTTCCTTACTTTTATCACAATGAAAAAAAATCGCACGCTCCTTATTATTGGTCTTTTCTTATTTGTTCAGATGGGTGTTGTGCGTATACTGGCATTATTTCCTGACTTTATAGAAAATTATTATAGTAATGGGTTGTATCCTATTATCTCAAAAGGATTTCGGTATGTATTTGGGTGGTTGCCATTTTCATTTGGAGATCTGATGTATGCTACATTAATTGTGATCATACTCAGAGAGATTGTACTTTTATTTAAAAGGCGTTTCCGTACTTGGAAATCTTTTGCAGTTCGCACGTTAGCTATAGCTTCTATAGTTTATGGGGCGTTTCATTTGTTATGGGGAATGAATTATTACCGACTTCCATTACACGAATCATTAGGTATAGAGAGTGAATATACCACAGAAGAATTAGTAACACTCACCCAGAAACTCATCGCAAAAAGCAATGCACTTCATAGTCAGCTCGCAGCCAATGATACTATAAAAGTAACGGTACCTTTATCACAGTCGGAGATTTTTGATCAAACGGTACATGGCTATGGCGCATTACAATCTCAATTCCCAACATTAGATTATCCTCCTAAAAGTATTAAAGTCTCTCTATTGAGTTACCCACTTTCGGTAATGGGCTATAGCGGGTATCTAAATCCTATTACCAACGAAGCACAAATTAATGGCCTCGTTCCTAATTATAGGCATGCGGTAATTAGTTGTCATGAGCAAGCCCATCAATTAGGTTATGCCAAAGAAAATGAAGCCAATTTCGTAGGCGTTTTAGCGAGTATTAATAATGAGAATGCCTATTTTCAATATGCAGGAAGCATCTTCGCCCTACGGTATTGCTTCAATGATGTTTTTCGCCGCGATAGCGAGCTAGCAGAAGAACTACGCGATCAAATCCATCCCGGTATTTTTAAAAACTATAAAGAAGCCAGTGATTTTTGGAATGAAATGGACAATCCATTAGAACCTGTATTTAAGCTGTTTTATAGTAATTATTTAAAAGCAAATAATCAACCAGCAGGAATCAAAAGCTATAGCTATATGGTTGCTTTATTAGTAAACTATAATAAATCTTTTCCTTCGGCTTTATAATAAGTTATCGTTACTCAGATAACTATTTCCTGAAGATGTCAGTATATTTTTGTATATTTAAAGTATGAATTTACCAAGTGAAGCATACGAGATAATCATTGCAGTTATATTAGTCTCTGTAGCTATGACATTAGTTAGTTACATAACAAAAGGTAGCCGTAACTTTAGAAGTAGTAGAAATAAAAAGGCAAGAAAGCAATTTTAGTCTTTTGTTAACTTTTTTATCTTCTCATAGTACTGAATTTCTTTTTCAGTAGGCGTGTGTATTACAATGCGATCATTTTGTTTCCCCATCATCATTTCATACATTTTTTAGTACCACAAGATATTGTCGATTCATCGCGATGTATTTGATGTTAAAAAACTCTTAATTAACAAGGCTGAGCCCTACGGATGCACGTATCTTTAAAGACTAAATAATCACTAAATACTATGTTTCTAAAAAAAATCCTCTTAGCAGGATTAGTTTTTTGTTCGTTCGTTATGTACGGGCAAGACTATTTCCCTGCCAATGACGGTGTAAAGTCTAAAAATGAAAATTACACAGTCTTCACAAATGCTACCATTCACACTTCACCTACAGAAACCATCAAAAACGGAACACTAGTCGTTCAGGATGGAAAAGTAGTGCGTGTAGGAAAATCAGTTTCAGTCCCTGCAAATGCAATTACTGTGGATCTGTCTGGAAAGCATATTTACCCTTCTTTTATAGATATGTATACCAATTTTGGTATTAAAAAACCAAAACGAGCTGGCGGTGGCGGTCGTGGGTCTCAATATGACAATACTCGAGAGGGGTATTATTGGAATGACCATATCCGTTCAGAAGTACAAGGAATAGATGATTTTGAATACAGTAGTAAAGATGCAAAAGCATACATCGAAGCTGGGTTTGCAGTTGTTGCAACACATCAACATGATGGAATTGCAAGAGGTACTGGAGCATTAATCGCTCTTAATTCAGAAGGCAATACAGCAAATAGAGTGCTTGATCAAAATATTGCACAATACTTCTCTTTTGATAAAAGTAATACCTCAAGACAATCTTACCCAACTTCAAAAATGGGTGCAATGTCTTTAATGCGTCAGTTACATCACGATTTAGATTGGTATGAAAAAGGAAATGTAAATACAAAGGATCTTTCTTTGGAAGCGCTTACGCGAAATAAATCACTGCCACAATTCTTTGAAGGCGATGATGTGTATGATGCCATACGTATTGACGGAATAGGCGATCAATTTGGATTGAATTATGTCATTGTTGCTGGTGGCAATGAGTACAAACGAATTGCAGATATTAAAAAATTAAATAGAACTTTTATTCTTCCGTTAGATTTCCCAAATGCCTATGATGTAGAAGATCCATATGCTGCAGCATATATAGACTTAGCAGATATGCGTCACTGGAATCAAGCTCCTACCAATCCTAAGCAGTTTGAAACCAACGGAATTCCTTTTGCCCTGACTACTTTTAAGTTAAAATCACCAAAAGAGTTTAAAGGGCAATTAATGAAAGCTATTAAACATGGACTTTCAAAAGAAAAAGCATTAGCTGCCTTGACAACTGTTCCTGCACAATTACTCGGAAAGAGTAATGAGATAGGAAGTTTAAAAAGTGGTGCTTGGGCAAATTTTATGATTACTTCTGGTGAGCTTTTTGAAGCTAAAACCAAATTATATGAACACTGGGTTCAAGGACAGAAAACAGTCGTAAAAGATATGAATACTGTAGATATTGATGGTACGTATACTATGCGTATGGCTGGTACTTCATATACACTTGCAGTAAAAAACTCTACAGGAGGAAAAGCAGGATTTATACTTAAAGATGGTGATGATGATATAAAGAGCGAAGGTAAATATGCAAACGGCTGGGTAAACCTAACCTTCCCAGGAAGAGGGAATAAATTTGTACGCCTTGTAGGTCAAGTGATCAATGATCGATTTACTGGAAAAGCAGTATTGCCTAATGGTGATGAAGAATCTGTAAGTGCTGCAAGAGTAGCCGCTGAAGATGATAAAAAAGGAAAGGATAAGAAAAAGGATGATGATAAAGCTCCGGTAATCATGTCAATGACCTATCCTAACATTGCCTTTGGATTTGAACAACAACCCAATCAAGAAGATATTTTAATTAAAAATGCGACAGTTTGGACCAATGAAGCCGATGGGGTTTTAGAAAATACAGATGTATTAATTAAAGACGGTAAGATTAGCAAAGTAGGGAAGAACCTTTCCGCTGGTAGAGCTAGAGTTATAGATGGTACAGGTAAGCACGTTACTTCTGGAATTATAGATGAGCATTCACATATTGCTGCTTTTGCGATTAATGAAGCAGGACATAACTCAACAGCCGAAGTTCGTATGTCTGATGTGATTAACCCTGATGATAGTGATATTTATAGAAACTTAGCAGGAGGTGTAACTTCTATCCAATTATTACACGGATCGGCAAATCCAATAGGAGGGCAGTCAGCTGTAATGAAATTAAAATGGGGTGCTTCTATAGATGAGATGCTTTTAGAAGACAAGAAGTTTATCAAGTTTGCACTTGGAGAAAACGTAAAACAATCTAACTGGCAAAGTTTTAGTCGTTTCCCACAAACACGTATGGGAGTAGAGCAAGTATTTGTAGACTATTTTACAAGAGCTAAAGAATATGAAGCACAAAAGAATAGCGGAAAACCATACCGTTTTGATGAAGAAATGGAAACTGTGGTAGATATTCTTAATGAAGAGCGTTATATCTCTTGTCACTCATATGTACAGAGTGAAATTAATATGCTTATGAAAGTAGCAGATCGTTTTAATTTTAGAATTAACACATTTACACACATCTTAGAAGGGTATAAAGTAGCCGATAAAATGGCGGCACATGGTGTAGGAGGATCTACATTCTCAGATTGGTGGGCATATAAGTATGAAGTAAATGATGCTATTCCTTATAATGCAGCTATTATGCATAATGCAGGAGTAGTTGTCGCTATTAATAGTGATGATGGAGAGATGTCAAGACGTTTAAATCAAGAAGCAGGTAAAATTGTAAAGTACGGAGGAATCTCTGAAGAAGATGCATGGAAAATGGTGACATTAAACCCTGCAAAACTACTTCATTTAGATGATCGTACAGGAAGTATTAAAGTAGGTAAAGATGGAGATGTAGTCGTATGGTCAGATCATCCATTATCTATCAAAGCAAAAGCAGAACAAACCATTATTGAAGGAACCGTTTACTTTGATATCAATAGAGATTTGCAATTACGTAAAGATGTAAAAGCAGAAAAGAGCAAATTAATTGAGATGATGCTAGCTGAAAAGAAGAAAGGTTTAAAAACGCAACCTGCAAAGAGTAAAGAAAAACAGCGTTTACATTGTGACACTACAGAAACGATACATTAATATTATGAGAGCACTAACAAAATATATAACGATAGCGTTCGTATTGATCGCTTCGGTAGTAATAGGACAACAAACTCCAGCGCCTGCTCAAACAGAAGTATATACTATTGTAGGAGCTACAGCGCATATAGGAAATGGGACTGTGATCGATAATGCCATCTTGATCATTGAAAATGGTAAAATTACTGTATGTGCAGATGCCGCAACTACTAAGATAGGACAACGTGGTACTGTAATCAATGCACAAGGAAAACATGTGTACCCAGGATTTATAGCAACCAATACTACATTGGGACTCGTAGAAGTAGGCGCTGTACGCCCTTCTAATGACGATGATGAAATTGGAAATATGATTCCGCATGTACGTTCTTTAATAGCGTATAATGCAGAATCTAAAGTGGTAGAAAGTATGCGACCTAATGGGGTGCTGATGGCACAAATACGTCCATTAGGTGGTCGAATTTCAGGAACTTCTTCTGTGGTACAATTAGATGCATGGAATTGGGAAGATGCAGCTGTAAAAGCAGATGATGGTATTTATGTAAACTGGCCATCTAGTATGACTAGAGGAAGATGGTGGTTAGGCGAAGATCCTGGATTTAAAGCAAACAAAAACTATCCAAAAGATATCGACGAACTAAAAACCTTTATGAATAATGCAAAAGCATACGCAAAAGGAACTAGTGATGTAAACCTTCCTTTTGAAGCGATGAAAGGTGTTTTTGATGGGAGTCAACGCTTATTTATAAGTGCTAATGATGAACGTCAAATACGGGATGTCATCGCCTTTAAAAACGAAATGAATATTGAACATGTTATTCTTGTGGGAGGTTACCAGTCTTACAAAGTAGCTGCCGAGCTAAAGGCAAACAATATTTCTGTGGTTTTACAAAGAGTACAGGACTTACCAGCTATGGATGATCATGATTATGACTTACCTTATAAACTTCCTAAATTACTAACAGATGCAGGCGTACTTGTAACGTTAGGATATGATGGAGAATACTGGCAAGTGCGTAACCTTCCATTTTATGCAGGACAAGTAACGCAGTTTGGAATGAGTGACGCAGATGCATTACAACTCATTACAGAGAATGCTGCAAAGATACTAGGAGTAGAGACTACTGCTGGAACACTAGAAGTAGGTAAAGATGCCACACTGTTTATAAGTGAAGGAAATGCACTAGATATGAGAGGAAACCAAGTGTCAAGAGCATTTATTCAAGGTAGAGATATAAGTTTAGAAACACATCAAACAAGGCTTTGGAAGCGTTATGCTAAAAAAGTAGAAATCAAGAAATAACAGCTACATAATAGCTTAATTTTAAGAGCGATTACTACAACGTAATCGCTTTTTTTATATAGCTGTATATGAGTGTGTTACATAACTTTGTTTAACGACTAGTAATTGCTATTTATTTTTACGTAATTGCAATGCTTTTAAAACCTAATCTTTTTTATGCGAGATACTCATTACATAAGTAGTGCAATCCTAGATCTGGCTACAATTTCTACGATTCTACAAGAAAACAAACTCCTTGCGTTAAGCGAAGAAAGTCGTCATAATATTAATGCATCTAGAGCTTATTTAGATAAGAAGATAGAAGGAAACTCTAAACCCTTTTATGGTATTAATACGGGTTTTGGTAGTTTATGTAATGTTGCTATAAAAAATGAACACCTTACGCAGTTACAAGAAAATTTAATGCGTTCGCATGCATGTGGAACTGGTGACTATGTACCTAAGTCTATTGTAAAGTTGATGATTTTATTAAAAGTACAATCATTAAGTTACGGTCATAGTGGCGTGCACATAGATACGGTAGAGCGTCTTATTGATTTTTATAATCTAGATATTCTTCCTGTGATTTATACACAAGGGTCATTAGGAGCTAGTGGAGACCTTGCTCCCTTAGCACATTTATCCTTACCGTTAATTGGAGAAGGAATGGTATGGGAGGGCGATGAGCCCGCTTTCGCGAAAGCGGTATTAGAAAGACATCAATTAAGTCCTATAAAGTTAAAATCTAAAGAAGGTTTAGCTCTACTAAACGGGACTCAGTTTATGGTAGCTTATGGATTAGATGCACTTTTGAAATGCCATAAACTGTCATATCTGGCAGATATGATTGGAGCCATCTCTATAGATGCTTTTAATTGTAACCTCTCTCCATTTGATCCTTTGGTACATTATGTACGACCACATAGAGGGCAAATTAAGACTGCCGAGCGTGTACAAGAATTCCTAGCCGATAGTGAGATTGCAAAAACAGAAAAAGAAAACGTACAAGACCCATATTCATTTAGATGTATTCCTCAGGTACATGGAGCTACTAAAGATGCCATTTTATATGCATCTAATACATTTAAAACAGAAATGAATAGTGTTACTGATAACCCTAATATTTTTGCTGTAGAAGACAAAATTATAAGTGGTGGTAACTTTCATGGACAACCTTTGGCACTAGCGTTAGATTTTCTAGCGATTGCTATGTCAGAAATAGGAAGCATCAGTGAACGAAGAACTTACCAGCTTATTAGTGGTCTTCGTGATTTACCTCCTTTCTTAGTTGATAATCCAGGACTTCATAGCGGAATGATGATTCCTCAATATACTGCTGCTAGTATTGTGAGTCAAAATAAACAATTGGCAACACCAGCAAGTGTAGATTCTATTGTTTCATCAAATGGCCAAGAAGATCACGTAAGTATGGGAGCAAATGCAGCAACAAAGCTCTACAAAGTAGTAGAAAATATAGAAACAATTCTAGCTATAGAATTACTTAATGCATCACAAGCACTACATTTTAGAGCACCTTCAAAGACCTCTCCTTTTCTAGAATCAATGATTAATGCATATAGAACAGAAGTTCCTTTTGCAACAAAAGATAGGGTGTTCTCTACAGATATTCATAAAACAAAGGAATTTATGAATTCTATTCAAGTAGATACTGAAGTGTTATTCAGTTAGATAAAGTTTCGTTCATCCATGCAATTGCTTGCTCTAAAGTGCTAAAAACTTCAAAAGGGTGCTCAAAGAATTGACGTTCTATATTAGCATTTCCTTTGTTTATAGGATCTGAAGATACTACTGCAATTGCTCGTATGTTGGAGTTTTTTGCGGTATCAATATATACTGTTGGATTTACTGAATAGGAATGTATTCTGTTTGAAATATAACCGTAGGTTTTTCCTTTAAAATGGTCTTTACAAAATTTTAGAAACTCAGTGTTATAGTTGATGTCAAAAGTAATGCCTTCTTTCATTTCGGCAATCACAATATCATCTTGTATTTTGACTTTTCCAAAGTCAAAATCGGTTTCGATAGTATTCAAATTTGTTATTCGTTAGGGGGGTTAACAACTTAATTTATCGCTAATCTCGTGTAAAATAAATTAAAAATCAAATCAATTTTTCAGAAGATTAGTAATCAATTACATATCATTATTTTTTAGCTAATGGTTGTTAGTTTTTGTATGTAATGTGCTTAAATAACTATGAAATTTTAAGCAGATTTTACTTTATTGAAAATTTCATTAACACAGGAAATTGCCTCATCAAGACTTTCTACTACGAGTAAGTTTTTTTCAGAAAATCGTTTTTCAAATTCAACAATATTTAGTTTTGCTTTATCATCAGTAATAATGATAAAAGTTTTTAAATTCTTAATATTATTGATACTATGATGAACTAGAGGATCAAATGAATATGAATTTTTACGAAAGGAGATGTATACAAAAGGTTGATAATTGATATGTTTATTTATGAGTTTTTCAAGAGATTCTACATGATCTATTTCCAGATGAACACCTTCTTTGATCTGGTTGATTACATAATTCTCATAAATAGACATTGTACATATGTCTAAGTCGTACTGTTTCAACATAAGAGGGGGACTTATATTTCTATGATGCAAAGATGCAAAAAAATAAATTATTGAATTTAAAAACGGATAACTATTTTACCCTTCTTCAGATGGTGTTAATGCTTCTTTAGGATCTGGAAGTATCTCCATAAAATAGTATACAATACCACCAATACCGTTTGCGAGTATAATAATCAAAATCCATATTAACTGCCCGTTATTTTGACTTTTAAGTTTTTGGTTTTTGCTTACATGTATGAGATGCATAATAAGTGCCGTAAGTCCAAAAATGAGCATTAATATCATAAATATCATTGCAAGTCCAAAGCCTGCAAAAAAGGTGTCGGGAGGCACATCAGATTCAAAATCAGATGGGTGGCTAAAAGCACCAAAAAATATGGAAACGAATGAAATAATATATCCTATAAAACAAAGAATAGGCATAAACGTTAGTATGCCTATTCCTATTTTTTGTGCTTTTGATAGCTTCATGTTATGATTCTGTGGCTGTAGCCTTTTTTATAGAAATAGTAAGCTCTTCAGTTTTCTTATCTAAATCCATAGTGATACTATCACCTTCTTCTAGTTTTGAAGTGATGATCTCTTCTGCTAGTGCATCTTCAATATATTTTTGAATTGCTCTTTTAAGAGGTCTCGCTCCATAGTCTTTATCAAATCCTTTGTCACTAATATAATCTTTAGCAGCATCGGTTAAGGTAAGATCATATCCAAGATCTTTAATACGTATAAATAGTTTAGCAAGTTCAATATCTATAATCTTATGAATATGTTCTCTTTCTAATGCATTAAAGACAACTACATCATCAACACGATTTAAGAACTCAGGTGCAAATGCTTTTTTAAGTGCATTTTGGATAACACTTTTTGCATTTTCGTCTGCTTGATTTTTACGAGTAGATGTTCCAAATCCAACACCTTGACCAAAGTCTTTGAGCTTACGAGCTCCAATATTTGAGGTCATAATAATGATGGTATTTCTAAAATCAATTTTACGTCCTAACGAGTCAGTTAAGTATCCATCATCAAGTACTTGAAGTAGCATATTAAACACATCTGGATGTGCTTTTTCAATTTCATCTAGTAATACTACTGCATATGGCTTTCTGCGTACTTTTTCTGTAAGTTGTCCGCCTTCTTCATAACCTACGTATCCTGGAGGTGCTCCAACTAATCTTGAGATGGCAAATTTCTCCATATACTCACTCATATCAATACGAATAAGAGAATCTTCATTGTCAAATAATTCTTTTGCAAGAACTTTTGCAAGTTGTGTTTTTCCAACTCCCGTCTGACCT
This sequence comes from Dokdonia pacifica, assembly GCF_900188275.1. GTDB lineage: Bacteria > Bacteroidota > Bacteroidia > Flavobacteriales > Flavobacteriaceae > Dokdonia > Dokdonia pacifica. The sequence continues at coordinate 462,193 of NZ_FZNY01000002.1, read as the reverse complement.
AAGAATATAAATGAACCAATAGGTTTATTAGGATCTTTTAATCCAGCGCGATTACGTTGTATTGCTTTGGCAACTTTAGCAACAGCTTCATCTTGCCCTATAACATTACTTTTAATTGTATCAGGGAGATCTGCTAGTTTATTACTTTCTGTTTGCGCAATACGATTTACAGGAATTCCTGTCATCATACTCACCACATCGGCAACATTAGATTCCGATACGGTTTCTTTATGAAGTTTTGATTCTTCCTCCCAACGTTCTTGTGCTACAGAAAGTTCTTTTTCAAGATTTTTCTCATCATCACGTAGTTTAGCAGCCTCTTCATACTTTTGCTTTTTTACAACCGTAGTCTTAAGCTCACGAACTTCTTCTAGTTTATTTTCTAATTCTAGAATCTTTTTAGGAACATCAATATTTGTAATGTGTACACGAGAACCCGCTTCATCTAATGCATCAATAGCTTTGTCTGGTAAAAATCGATCTGTCATATATCGATTAGTAAGTTTTACACAAGCTTCGATAGCATCGTCTGTATAGGTTACATTATGATGCTCTTCATACTTTTCTTTTATATTTTGAAGAATCTCTATCGTTTCTTCTACAGTAGTAGGCTCGACAATTACTTTTTGGAAACGACGCTCTAAAGCTCCGTCTTTTTCGATATGTTGTCTAAACTCATCTAAAGTTGTTGCACCCACACATTGTATTTCGCCTCGAGCGAGTGCAGGTTTAAACATATTGGAAGCATCTAATGACCCTGTTGCGCCACCAGCTCCTACAATGGTATGGATTTCATCTATAAAAAGAATAATATCATCATTCTTTTCAAGTTCATTCATAACCGCTTTCATACGCTCTTCAAACTGCCCTCTGTATTTTGTTCCTGCTACTAAACTAGCAAGATCAAGAGTCACTACTCTTTTGTCAAAAAGAATACGAGAAACTTTTCGTTGTACAATACGCAATGCAAGACCTTCTGCAATAGCAGATTTACCTACACCAGGCTCTCCAATAAGCAGTGGGTTATTTTTTTTACGTCTACTCAAAATTTGAGACACACGTTCTATTTCTTTAGTTCTCCCTACAACTGGATCTAGTTTTCCTTCTTCTGCCATAGCAGTAAGATCTCTTCCAAAATTATCTAGAACAGGAGTTTTACTTTTCTTAGTTCCTTTTGAAGCAGCTGCATTTCCAAAAGGGTTTTCTTTTTCTCCTTCATTACTAGATTCTTGTTCATCACTAAATTCAGATTTTATAGGCTCTATATAATCTTCCTCTTCGTTTGCCATCATAAGTTTAAATTGGTCTTTTACGTTATCATAATCTACCTTAAGTCTATTTAATAACTTTGTTGTAGGATCGTTTTCGTTTCTTAGTATACACAATAATAAATGTGCCGTATTAATAGAAGAGCTTTGAAACAATTTTGCTTCTAAAAATGTAGTTTTTAAAGCACGCTCAGCCTGTCTTGTTAAGTGTAAATTCTTTTTATCGTTACCCTGTAAACCACTATTTGGATTTGCAGGACTTAAGATTTCTACTTTACGACGCAGGTGTTCTAAATCTATATTTAAAGCACTTAATATATTAATAGCCTTGCCACTACCATCTCTTAGTAGTCCAAGTAATAAATGTTCTGTTCCTATAAAGTCGTGGCCTAGTCGTAAAGCTTCCTCTTTACTATATGCAATCACGTCTTTTACTCTAGGTGAAAAATTATCATCCATAATTTATATCTCCTTTTCGTTCATTGTAAATTTAAGCATTCTGTTTCAAAAATCATTCCGCTTAAGATACTTAGTAGCTAATAGACAAAATAACTGACAGTTTGCCAAGCGTATTGTGTGGTAGTTATTAAAAATTGGCTGTTAAATATTGTTAATAAAAAATACGCTTTCGCGAAAGCGTATACCCATAAAAACCTTTTAAAATAGGTATATTGCTAGCTAGTAAAATTGACATAAAAATTTAATCAATCTATATATGGCAGGAGGAGAAAAATTGATCCCAATTAATATTGAAGATGAAATGAAGTCAGCGTACATCGATTATTCGATGTCGGTCATTGTGTCACGTGCATTACCCGATGTACGAGACGGTCTAAAACCTGTACACCGTAGAGTTCTCTATGGAATGCATGAATTAGGTATTCGTGCAAGTGGTGCTCATAAAAAATCTGCAAGAATTGTAGGGGAAGTATTAGGAAAGTATCACCCACATGGAGATACTTCTGTATACGATGCCATGGTTCGTATGGCTCAAGAATGGAGTTTGCGATACATGCTTATTGATGGCCAAGGGAATTTTGGCTCTGTAGATGGTGATAGTCCAGCGGCAATGCGTTATACAGAAGCACGTATGCGTAAGATATCGGAAGATATGCTAGCAGATATTGATAAAGATACGGTAGATCATCAGCTTAACTTTGATGATACGCTACAAGAACCAAAAGTACTACCTACTAGAGTTCCTGGTCTTCTTATTAATGGTGCCTCTGGTATTGCAGTAGGTATGGCAACAAATATGCCTCCACACAACTTAACAGAAGTTGTTAATGGAACTGTAGCCTATATTGATAATAACGATATAGATATAGATGAGCTGATGCAACATGTAAAAGCTCCAGATTTTCCTACAGGAGGGACTATATATGGGTATGATGGCGTACGAGAAGCTTTTAAAACTGGGCGTGGACGTATTGTAATGCGTGGTAAAGCTACGATCGAAGAAGTAAAAGGTCGTGAGTGTATTATCGTTACAGAAATACCATATCAGGTTAATAAAGCTGATATGATTAAGAAAACCGCAGATATGATCAACGATAAAAAAATCGATGGTATTTCTGCGATACGTGATGAATCCGATAGAAATGGAATGCGTATTGTGTACGTATTAAAAAGAGACGGTATTCCAAATATTGTTTTAAACAAACTATATAAGTATACAGCTTTACAATCTTCTTTTAGTGTAAATAATATTGCACTTGTAAATGGAAGGCCAGAAATGCTTAACCTTAAGGATATGATCCACCATTTTGTGGAGCATCGTCATGAGGTTGTTGTACGTAGAACAAAGTACGAGCTTAAGAAGGCAGAAGATAGAGCACATATCCTTGAAGGGTTAATTATTGCATCAGATAATATTGATGAAGTAATTGCGATCATACGTGCAAGTTCAAATGCAGATGAAGCAAGAGCAAATCTTATAGAACGGTTTAAGCTTTCTGAAATACAAGCAAAAGCGATTGTTGAAATGCGACTTCGCCAATTAACAGGTCTGGAACAAGACAAGTTAAGAGCAGAGTATGAAGAAATTATGAAAACAATAGAAGATCTTAAAGACATTCTTGCCAATAAGGATCGTCGTATGAGTATCATTAAAGAAGAGCTTCTAGAGGTACAAAGTAAATATGGTGATGAGCGTCGCTCTGTAATAGAATATGCAGGAGGTGATGTAAGTATTACAGATTTAATTCCTGATGAAAAGGTGGTCATCACGATTTCTCATGCAGGATATATCAAACGTACATCTCTTACAGAATATAAAACTCAAAACAGGGGAGGTGTTGGACAAAAAGCATCTACTACTCGTAATGAGGATTTCTTAGAGCATCTTTTTGTAGGAACAAACCATCAATATATGTTGTTCTTTACTCAAAAAGGGAAATGTTTCTGGATGCGTGTTTTTGAAATACCAGAAGGAAGCAAAACTTCTAAAGGACGTGCTATACAAAACCTTATTAATATAGAACAGGATGATAAAGTAAAAGCGTTTGTAACTACAAATGATTTGAAAGATGAAGAGTACGTGAATAGTAATTACATTATCATGGCTACTAAAAAAGGTCAAGTAAAGAAAACGTCACTAGAGCAGTATTCTCGTCCTAGAACTAATGGTATTAATGCTATTACTATTAAAGAAGGGGACGAATTACTATCTGCAAAGCTTACTAATGGAGAAAGTCAAGTGATGCTTGCAGTAAAATCTGGTAAGGCAATTCGCTTTGAAGAAAGTAAGACTAGGCCTATGGGTAGAGGTGCTTCTGGTGTTCGTGGCATAACTCTTGCAAGTGAGAATGATGAAGTTGTAGGAATGGTTTCTGTAAATGATGTAGAAAGTAATATTCTTGTAGTTTCAGAAAAAGGATATGGTAAACGTAGTAGTCTAGAAGATTACCGAATTACAAATCGTGGAGGAAAAGGAGTAAAGACCATTTCTGTTACAGATAAGACAGGAGAGTTAGTTGCTATTAAAAATGTAACTGATGAAGATGATCTTATGATTATTAATAAATCTGGTATCGCGATTCGTATGGAAGTTGCATCTTTACGAGTAATGGGTAGAGCAACACAAGGTGTGAAACTCATTAATTTAAAAGGTAATGACTCTATTGCGGCTGTAGCTAAAGTAAAACACGATGAAGACGAAATAGATGAAGATGATTTAGAAGGTACTCCTGAAGCTACACAAGCAACAGAAGGACAAACTGATTCAACTCCAAACACAAATACTTCTGAAGAAGAAGAATAAATAATGGGGTTGAACAAATTTTAATTAATTTTGTAACCCCTTAATATTAAATAATAGATAATGAAAACTAAATTTTTATTTGTAATAGCCCTAGCTTTTGGTGTTTCAGCATTTGCTCAAAAGAAAGAGGTAAAAGCCATTCAAAAAGCTATTAAAGGCGGAAGCTATGGCGAAGCAAAAAATCTTGTTGGAGCAGCAGAAGCACTAATAGGATCTATGGACGATAAAACGAAGCAAAGCTTTCTACTCGCAAAAGCACAAGCATACTTAGGTGTTGATAATAAAAACGCCGCAGATCTTAAAGTGGCAGCAGCAACATATAATGAGTTGAAGGATACTAAATATAATGCCGAAGCTGAGGCAGGTATCTCTAATGTAGTTGTAGCAATGGTAAATTCTGCTATTGAAGATCAAAATACACAAAACTATACAAGTGCATCTACAAAGCTTGCAGATGCATATACCTATAGTAAAAAAGATACTATATATTTATATTATGCAGCCTCTAATTCTGTAAATGGGAAAGATTATGATAGTGCTTTAAAATATTATAATCAATTAACCGAACTTAAATTTTCAGGGATAGAAACTCTTTATTACGCTACATCTGTAGAGACAAATGAAGAAGAGAGTATTCCATCAAAACAAGAAAGAGATCTTTTAGTTTTAGGGAAAACGCATATCAATCCTACAGAGAAGAAAAGTGAATCTAAGCGTGGTGAGATTGCAAAGAATATTGCATTAATTTATATGTCTCAAGGTAAAAATGAACAAGCATTAGAAGCTATGACTTCTGCACGTGCCGAAAATCCTGACGACCTTTTATTAATACGTTCTGAAGCTAATATATACTTAGAAATGAATCAAATGGATAAGTATAAAGAAACTATTAAGGAAGTAATTGAAAAAGATCCTAATAATCCAGAACTTTATTATAATCTTGGAGTAGGAGAGGACAAGCTAGGAAATAGTGAAGAAGCTAGAAAGTATTATGAAAAGGCAATCTCTTTAAATCAAGAATATTCTGCAGCTTATAATAATATAGGGGCGCTTATTTTAGAGGACGAGAGAGCAATTGTAGATGAAATGAATAGTCTGGGAACTTCTAATGCTGATTATGCAAAATATGACAAGCTAAAAGAAAAGCGCCAGAATGTATATAGAGATGCTGCTCCTTACTTAGAAAAGGCGTTACAATATCGTTCTGACGATAAAGGAACTGCACGTTCATTAGAGTTAGCTCGTACACTATATGGTATTTATCAACAATTAGGGGAGACTTCTAAGGCTGATACTATGAAAGCAAAAATTGAAATATTAGAAGAAGGAAACTAATATTTTATTTTTCTAAATAATCTTTAAAACCAGCAATTTATTGCTGGTTTTTTTATGCCTTATTTTTTATAGCTATTCTTTTCTTTAAGAAATACAGTCTCAGTATTGTCATTGATTTTGAATTTGGTTTGTATCGTTTCTCTTTTTCGCATTTTTTGTAAAAAGACTTCTAAGTGAAGATGTGGTCCAGTACTCCAACCAGTATTTCCGCTATAGCCTATCAATTGTCCTTGTTTAATGATATCACCTAAAGCAACAGTGACTCCATTTTGTTTTAGATGGGTATACTCTGCAAAAGTTCCATCAGAATGATAAATGATGATATGATTATTATATTTTTTACATTCTTTAGTTCCACAATTTTGGTGATGTTGCGTTACAATTTTAATGACAACACCGTTCCTTACCGCATGGATAGCCGAACCTATTGACATATCAAAATCTAATGCATTTTTGTTATAGTGAGAAAAGGTGCCATTATATCCTTGGTGTACTTTAAAAGACTGTCCTTTTGCATAAGGAAGGTCATAGGCATAATCATGATCGTATGTATTTTTAGTAGCATCTCCATAATTTGTCCATGATGTATATGACAATTTATATCCTTTATTTTTTTGAGTAACGGTTAGTTGTGTTACTAATTGCTTTTTTTGACGAGGTTGAATGACATATAAGTTGTTGTTTGGATCTTTTAAGCTAAGATTTGTCACTGTGAATTCTAATTGAATAGTGACAGGACAATATTCATTATTATCTGCATAAATAGTATATCCATTATCATTCCTTTCATAATATACTTTTACATCATGCTTGGCATACATATTTATAGTCAAAAAAATGAGAAGTGTTGTTAATATTGTTTTCATATACAAACTATAACTTCTTTATAATACGTTCTATTGTTTTCCAATTACGAGTTGTCATATCTTTTCCATAGGTGTTTTCTAAAATTTTCATTGCTGTGGTCGTTTTAGAAATAGATAAGTCTAATACACTAAAAATAGTTGTATCTCTTTTTTCAATGATTTGATAGGCTTCATCTTCACTTATCCAAGGTAATCTTAGGTCTGTCATAACATCTTCTCTTAAAAAAGATATATATAGTCTTATTTCTTTTGTTATTTCTATACCTTTAAATGGATTGTTTTGATATACGTCTTGTATTTGAATAGCCTTTCTTACACTAGTAGGAACAGGGAAACCAAATTTATTTTTTAATGCTAAAGAAATATTTTCTTCTATACTTTTTGCATCTTGAGAAGAAGCATTAAAAATGACATTTCCTGAATTTAGTATCGTAATGACATTTAGAAAACCTAATTGTGTAAATAATACCTTAAGGTCTGCCATAGGAAGCTTATGATGCCCACCAACATTGATTCCTCTTAAAAATGCAACGTATGTATTTGTTTCTATGGCCATTGTTTATAGATAATTGAGATATAAAGATACTTTTCATTTTCGTAACCAACCTATGATACGATGATTATCAATATACCATTTATTATTACTATAGATCAGTTTGTAGGTTTCTCTTGAATTATTATACGGACCTGGATTTTGCTGTATTATTTCTATTTCATTTTCTAATACTTTTGTAACAATAGCAACATGACCAAACTTATTAAATATGTTACCTGAATAGATAACTAGGTCATTTACTTTAGGTTTTGAAACACTAAGGTTTGTGTACTGTAGTAAATTACGTTGTTTATTTATTTTACCATCCTTGACACTTGGATTAAAAAAATCTTTTGCATGTCCATAACTATCTGGCATTTTATGATTAAGATGTTCATAATAATAACGTTTTACAAACTCTACACATTGGTATTTAAGTCCTAGGTTGTATCCGTCATTTGTTAATTGACGACCATCTATATTTCCTACATTTCCATTATAATACACAGGAATATTATTAAAACTGTCTATTTCTTGTCCAATCTCATATGTTACATTTAGATGGCTATTTTTAAATATAAAAATACCACCTGCAAGCACTATTAGAATCCCAAATATGCGTAAAAACAGTTTTTTCAATTAGCGTATTGTTATTTGTGAATTGATATGGTGTTTATTTATACCATTACGATCTTCATTAGATTTTTAAAGTCATCAATAATATAATTTGGGTTTAGTTTTTCTAACATTCCTCTTGTGTTATTTCCGTAGGTAACACCGCAAGTATCTACATGAGCTCTTTGTCCCATTTCAATATCAAAAATAGTATCACCTATCACTAAACATTCATTGGGATGGTAGTTGTATGTAGTCATTATATAATTAACAATATCTGGAGAGGGTTTTTTGTTTACTGTATCTTCTTCTCCTCCTACAAAAGAAAAGATCTCATAGATATTTTGTTTTTGAAGTATTTTAATAAGCGCTTTTTTTCCTTTACTAGAGGCAACTGTTAAGTGTATACCTTTATGATGGAAGCATATTAAAGTATCTTTTACATTGTCAAAAAGCGAAATGGTATCTATAGCAATTTCATCATAATGTTTACGATACATTAAAGTTGCTTTTTGAATCATTGTTTCATCCAGATCAAAAGCTTTTTCAAATGTCGTTTTTAGAGGTAATCCTATCAAACTTTCTATTAGTGCTTCATCAATATCTTTGATATTTAAGCTATCAGCAACAAACGTCATAGTTTGTATAATACTTTCTTTAGTGTCGGCTATAGTTCCATCAAAATCCAATATAAGTGTCTTATACTTCATTTTATATCATTCTATTTGATATCTAATTTCTCTACAGAATCTTTATAAACATATCTTTGTATATAAATCAGTTATAAAAATTTAGTTCTTAGTAAAAACCTCATTTAAATACAGGGCTATTTCTTCACATTCTGGGACATAAATTTTCGAAACAAAATGCACATTTTCATCTTTATATTTTTGAAACATTCTAGAACCATTTTGTTTTGAATATTGGGCATTTGCAATTCGATCACAAAATTTGATAAAAGAAGCGTTTTTAGTAGCTTTAATTCCTTTATAATAGTTGTCATTTGCACGTTCAGCTCTAGTTCTTCCTTTTTCGTTAGTTAAAGCATAGGCGAGTTCAGCAATTGTTTCATTAGTGGCATTTTTAACATCATTATATGTTTCTCTAGCATCTTCTATGATATCGTGAACCCAACATGCAGCAAGTACATCTTCTTGTTCTTTCTCGTCAATTAAGTGGATAAACTTTTTAGCAACTTGATAAACCATATTTAAATGATATTCATAATCATGATGATCATATTTATGATTAACACTTCTGTGCTTTTCTTCGGCATATCGCTTTACTTTTTCTAACATATCTTTTATGGATCAAGGTCTTATTGTAATTTTTGTATCATGCTCAATATTTTTTTGAATGCAGTAATACTGAGAAGAACTAAATTAGTGAAAGATTACGAATCTAAATAGATTTTAGAAATGATAAATCATAGGGAATATCCTATTGTTCTTCATCATTTTTATTTAAATATTTTATGATGATTCCAAGTTGTCCTAAATGATAAATATCGTGATGAAGCATTCCATTAATAACAAAACTATATGCATAGTTACCTTTAAAATCGGTGTCATAATATACTTCATTTAAAAAACTATCCTCTTTTGATTCTAATAAATCAATTAGCTCCAGTAGTGTTTTATCATATTCCGATTTGATTTTCTGCCAACCGATTAACTTCAATTTGTCATTTGGCAGCCAATTCTCCTCACAATCATCAGTCTTACTACCTTTTCCAATTTGGATTTTTAAAATTGTTTCTTTTCTCCATAAGGTTAAGTGAGAAATTATCTCCGCAATACTATGCAAACCAACTATGGGTCTTTCAAAAACTTTATTATGATCTATATTGTTTAATTTACTAGAAAATGTACTCCCGATCCATAAGCTACCATTTTGTACGTCTTGATATTGTTTGATTATATTTTTAATTAGATAGTTCATTCTTATTAGTTATCATTTTGTTGCGTATAGACTTTTCTATTTTTATTTAATCAATTTAATGTTTTAGATAGTCTACTATCTCCTCTGTAACTTGAAACATTTTAGTTTCTATTTGTTTAGAGAGTGCGTTCAGATTGTTAAAATCGGGATTTTCTAATATTATAGTTTCAAGAATTGAATATTGAGGCATTTCTGTTATGTCCTTATTCCATTTTGTAGATTTCATCAATTCCCAATATTTCTTTTGAACAGATTTTGTATTCCCCAAAAGCCAAATTTCAAATCTCATTTCCAAGTGATTTAATACAAGTCCAAATTTTAACTTTTTACTTTTTAAAAATTCGTTGGAATAATAGAAATACGTGTAGTCCATATATCCGTGAAGAATTCCGGCAAATGAGTATTGATCGGAAAACTTTTTAATACATTCCGATCTTAATTTCATAACAAATTTCACCAATTCATTATATGCAATTAATATATCCCCTTTTTTTAGCTGATCTTTATAAATCGAAACATATTTATTCAAATTTTCCATTTCTGTTTTTATAAAATTCTATAGTTCATGGTTTTCTCATCTTATAAACATGATTGTAGTCAGTACTTATTCAGCTTTTTGATAGGCCATTTTGAGCCATTCTTTTAATTCAGCATCTATTTGATTTATATCTGATAGGCGTACCCTATGTGTACACATTGTTCCAAAAGGTCCAGAATTTTCAAGACGTTCTGTAATAGGCTCATCTTTAAGTTTTAATCCCAAATCTATTCTCAATTTGGTTGCTGGTTTTATAACAGCAAATTTTCGTTTTCTATCTAAACTTACTTCAGTTTTCTTTGGTGTGACTCGTACGTCTTCACCAAAATCTTGGACAATAGAAATTAGAGCTTCATAGATTGAAAATAAATTTTCTTTGCCTTTGTATTGATTCTTAACCAGATCTAGCGATGTTGTTCCTTCTTCTTTAGATAAAGTAACAATAGTATTTGCAAAACCATGAGTTACGTTATGCTGTTTTTTAAGGTAATTAACAGCTTCAGAATGTTTAGTAAACGATTTAGTTTTTAGTAATGATTTCCATTCATCTAATGATTTACCAGTTTTTTCTGGCATATTGTTAATCATTGTTTGTAATGCTTTTTCCATATTTTAATAGTTTACGCTAGGTTTCCCTGTTTCTAGATAGGAGATGAGGTTATGATACGATTGTTCATTTCCTTGAATAAAAAACTTCATCAAAGATTTGTATTTTTCATTGTTCTTATATCCTATACCATAAGAGATAACTTTTGTTTTTGAAGGTGTAACTTTTTCAAAAAGAACCATATTAAATAAGTCTTTTTCATCTTCCTTCATAAATTCAGGAAAGTTTTTATTGAGTTCGGCTTGAAGCGTTAACATTCGTTTTGGGATATAATTTATCACGTGTAATGTAATGGTCGAATCATCTCCAATTTTACCATTCTTGTTATAATTTGTTTTTATAACTCCATTTATTTTAAAATCAATATCTGCAATGGAAGTAGCCCAACTTTCCCAACCTATTTTTGTAGTATAAGCGTTCCACACAGAATCTAATGCGACGTTGACTACAAATGATTGTTTTAAAACCATATTGTTAACGTGTGAAGAATCAACAACAGAAGTGACCCTATTTTCTTTCGTTGTTTGTGCAATTGATAAAAATGGAATACAAACAAATAAAATTTGAAATAGTATATTTTTCATATTGTTAGTATTTATAAACGGCAAAGTAAGAAGTTTGATATTGACTTAATAGTAAAAAATTAACCTTCGTTGTCTAACGGAAAGAAATTCGGTTCATTTTTATGGTGGTCTGCATTGATAAACTCTTGAGGGTTGAAGCCTGAAAATTCTTTAAATTCCTTTATAAAGTGCGATTGGTCAGCATATCCAAATTCATATGCAATGTCTGTCCATTTTAACTGCTGTTTATTATGAATCTGTTTAAGAATTTCATTAAATCTAAAAATCCTATGTAAGACTTTTGGAGTTAATCCAAAGTATTTTTTAAACTGATGTATAAGATGTTTTTGTGAGTTTGGGTATAAAGCAATGATTGCACTGCTATCTGAAATTGGTTTAGATTGTATTTCCTCAAGAATAGATTGAATTTCTTTTGGCGCTGCGTTATTTTCATTAAACTTATTTAAAAGCCAGTTTTCTGCAATTTTAAATTTTTCAGAAGTACGTTCAGTTTTTAAAATTTGATTTCTTACTTCTAGAATTCCATTTCCAAATAATTTTTCAGCAGAAATTACTTTATTGTTTAATTCGCTGATCGGAATGTCGAAAAAAGGACTTGCTCCATTGGTTTTAAATTGAATGATAAACATTTCGGAATCTTGATGAGCTGAAATAGAAATATATTTTTTGTGTATTCCAGAAACCCAAGTCTTAGAATAATTCCCATTAGGTTGTAGACTTTTGTTATCAAATGTATGTCTCTCTAATCCATCTAGTTCAAATATGATAAAGAGATGCCCTGTTGGTACAACACGTTCAATAGAATGCTCTGGTTTGAATCCTTTAAAATAAAAGATCGATTCAATATAATTGATTAATGGATTTTCTAATATGTGAGTCTCAAATATCAAGTGATTCTTTTTATTGGTAGAACGGTTTTATGTATAGTTAGTTACTTGTTCAAACAACTAATTTAGCAAACATTCACAAGCTTGAGATAATTTATTAGTAAGACTTTCTTGATAATTGTCCATGCTTTAGTAAAAAACATCCATTTCATAGTCATTTGTTTCATCTCAAAGCCTTCGAAACAAATTGCAACTAATCTTGGTTATGATGATGAATTTTATTTTAGCGGGTTTTTTAAAAAGAAAGTAGGTGTTTCTCCCGATAATTATAGAAAGACAGTAGATTTTGTTAAACTAGAAGAATTATGATTGTCTTGTTATCTTTCAGTTATTAAGCTCAGTTCTTTTTAAGGTAATAATCTCCATTCCAAGAACAACTACCATCTGTAATGATGACTTCGTTACTTTTAAATTTAACTATATACTGTCAGTTGTTATACGTAGTTATTTTTTTGTTTGTTTTAGAATCCAATCCATAAGTTCATCTTTTTGTATTGCATTCCAAGTTGATTGAGCACTCTTGTTGGTTGATGGATTGTCGTCGGGTTGTAGTACAATCAATTCGGTATTTTCATTTCCTGCTAAGTTCAATTCAGCTAAAAAACCAACGATATCTATCGAATTATTCTCGTATAAAGTTCTTAGTTGTTTTGTGAGCTTATATTTTATTGCAGGTTCTATATATGCTCTTATCCCATAATCTTTGTAAATCTTGATATTTTCATTCTTCTCATCTGAGTAACTATACGATGAGAAGTTGTGATAATTCTCTGGATTAGTTTTTGGTGTTCCTTCTAAGTACGTTTCCAGTAGATAGTTTATGAATGTTGGTTCCCAAAGATCAATTTGGTTAAGTCTTATATCACGTTTATGTTGATACCATTTTCTTGTAAAATCCATTGTAAAATTACAAGCGACAATACCTTTTATATTAAGTTGAAATTTGAAATCACTTTCTTTCATAAATTTTATATACCGCATTGCTCTATGTCCAACTAAACTAGCTCCTAAAAAGAAAATGTTCTCATTTGGTAAATTATGTTTCTCAAAGACTTCTTTAATTATAGTATGGGTAGAAATCATAGATGATTTAGAAAAGTAAAAATCAAGAGGAATCTCGGTTGAAACAGATAAAACCGCAAAACCATTTTCAGATGCTTGAGTGTACATTTGCTTTGAACTCCTGTTCTTTTCGTCATACTTTGAATCTTCGAGGAAAATAAGAACACCTTTTATTTCTTTATTTTCTGGAAGCATTAGCGTATAACCTTTTTGAATAAAAGGCAAAAAGTCAGTTTCTCCTATTCCAACTCTTAGGCTATCATTTTTTACGGGTTCGTAGTATTCAATCATTTTCTGTGAAAATGATTTCGCACTAAAAACTGTCAGGAAGAGTAAAAAAAATAGCTTACAGTGTACTTTCATTATCGTTAGTTTTTAATTACGCATAACATGTTTGTGTATGGTTAATTGCTCTACGACTAAAGATAGCAAAAGGGAACGAACCTGAAGGAGATTTAGAGAGTTTTCCTATGGATAGCAAAAAACTCGAACAATTAACTATACATGGTGTTGTATACGGGTTTTAGTTCCTAATATCTTTTCGCGAAAGCGGAAAAATGACGTTTATATGACGGGAATCAAACCACCTTCTTAATCACACGAAGTTTATGAGTGTGTTTCTTTTGGTGTACATTATAGATACCAGAATGATCTAAACGATCTATACGTACTTCGCCATGGGCATGAATGATATAATTGTCTTCCATGATTAAACCTACGTGTACAATCGCACCTTCATCATTATCGAAAAAGGCAAGATCTCCTGGTTCACTTTCTTCTATAAAACTAAGAGCTTCTCCTTGTGTTGCTTGCTCTGATGCATCTCTAAGTAATCGATGGCCATTTAAGCGATAGACCATTTGTGTAAATCCAGAACAGTCAATACCAAAAGGTGTGCGACCACCCCATAAATAAGGTGTATTTAAATATTGCAGTGCTGTTTCTATGAGAAGGCCTTTGTCTTTCTTTCCAGAAGTACTTGGTCCATCATAGGTGCTTTTTAAAAGCGAAAGTGTATGTACAGATGTTCCTAGCAGTACGGTTTGTAATTGCCCGTGTGCATCCGATACAAACTGTACAGGGTCAGAGATGAGTGAAGGGGTTTGTGCTTTCGCGAAAGCGTACTCCTCTTCACTGATCTCTTGATACTGTTTATTATCGATCCATCCTACATAATTGTCATGTGCCAAACGGATACGACTCCAAGATTTCCTTTTTTCAGGAACCTTAAAGACTTCTCCGTATAGAAGTTGATTTACGAGCTCACTACGATCAGAGGTTTCTAATCGCATAGGGACGCTACTTAAATGACATATGCCGTATTTCATATAGGAAGTGGAGTCGTACTATAGATTTTCTATTACGATGGCAGAAGCACCACCACCACCATTACATATCGCAGCAGCTCCTAGCTTTCCATTGTTTTGTTTTAATACATTGAGTAATGTAATTAAGATACGTACACCACTACACCCTAAAGGATGTCCTAAAGAGACGGCACCACCATTTACATTTACATTTTTATCGGTAAGTCCTAATATTTTCATATTAGCAAGACCTACTACAGAAAAGGCTTCATTAAACTCAAAGAAGTCTACATCATCTTGTGTAACTCCAGCTTTAGCTAGCGCTTTTGGTAAAGCTTTAGAAGGTGCTGTTGTAAACCATTCTGGCTCATGTGCAGCATCTGCAAATCCTTTAATTACACAAAGAGGAGCAAGGCCTAATTCTTTTGCTTTGTCTTCACTCATTAATACCACAGCACCTGCACCATCATTAATAGTAGATGCATTGGCAGCGGTTACTGTTCCATCTTTTGTAAAAGCAGGACGTAGGTTAGGAATCTTATCCATACGTACATTAGTGTACTCTTCATCCTTGCTTACAATCACATCATCTCCACGACGTTGTGGAACCGCAACAGGAACGACTTCATCATCAAATTTTCCAGCTTCCCAAGCAGCAGCACTACGTTCATAAGATTGGATTGCATAAGCATCTTGGTCTTCTCTTGAGAATTCATATTCGGTAGCACATTGGTCTGCACAAACACCCATTGCATTGCCATCATAGGCATCTACAAGGCCATCCTTTTGCATCCCATCTACCATGGTTTGTGGTCCAAATTTGTGTCCGTTACGTAAGTGTACATAATGTGGGATACGGCTCATATTTTCCATCCCACCAGCAATCACAATATCATTATCGCCCAGCATAATAGATTGTGCGCCTAACATCACAGCTTTCATTCCTGAAGCACATACTTTATTTATAGTGGTACACGGTACAGTGTCTGGAATACCCGCACCAATAGCAGCTTGTCTAGCAGGTGCTTGTCCTACACCAGCTTGTACTACATTTCCCATTAATACTTCGTTTACAGAAGCGGGATCTAGATTTATTTTATCCATTGCTCCTTTAATAGCAACAGTTCCTAACTTGCTGGCAGATACAGAAGAAAGGCTTCCTAAAAAGCTTCCTATTGGGGTACGTGCAGCAGCAACGATAACTACATTTTTACTCATACTAGGTTGTGTTTATGATATGAAAAAATCACTACGCGAAAGTACTAAAATTTACCATATCTGTTTATCATTATATGTTAGATTTACTAACATTATTTCTAATAACTTGGTGAGCATTTTATCACTGACCTTACACTTCGTTTAGTGTTATATATGCTTTCGTACTTCGACGGGCTTAGTATAAACTTCTTCGTCATTTCTTTCCTTAAAAGCGTATATAAATAGCATACAATGATGCTTGTGTCAGATAAGAGTTTTATTTCTTTATTACTGAAACGAGTTTAGTACAGAAACTATCTTTTTGTCTTTATGGGTTAGCGGGCTTTCATTTTGGGGGTTAAACGGAATTAGAGTACTTTAGCTCTGTATAGAAAAAACTATGGCATCTGTTGTAAAAACATTTTATAAAAATCAAGACTTACTTTATAAGCTATTGTTGATTGCTGTGAGTTCGGTGTTGATTGTTTATTTCTTTCCAAAAAGTGGAAAATTCCAATATGATTTTCAAAAAGGATTTCCGTGGGCATATGAAAACCTCTATGCCGATGAGGATTTTGCTATCTTAAAAAGTGAAGATGCATTAGCTCAAGAACGAGAAGAAATACGCTCGCAAGCCTTTTTATATTTTGATTACGATACCAATGTGATGAATAATGCGGTTTCTCGTTATGACGCATCCTTTTCTAATGTGTTTAATGACTCTCTAATCACCAATGAAACACAACTAAAAAACTTTGGACGTAACTTACTTACAGAAATATATAAAACAGGTATTACAACTGAAAAACCTGCTCTAGATGCAAGCCGATTAGTGTATCTTAAAAAGGGGAGTGAGGTCACACAAGTAAACTTAGGACAAATCTACGAGGCAAGTGAAGTGCCTTCATTATTACAGCGTAAATTGGATGAAAGTAGGTATACGGAATATAAGAATCTATTCTTGCAATTATTTTACGATAGTATTTTACCCAATGCCATTTATAATCCTACGCTTACCGAAAATGCAATTACGCAAGAGTTGTCACAGTTATCACCCACAAGAGGAGTTGTTACACAAGGAAGCCGAATCATTACAAGAGGTGAGCTAGTAGAAGGGGAGGCGTTGCAAAAAATGCTTTCGCTTAAAGCGAAATATGAAACACAAAATTTTAGTGATTCTCGGTATAATTGGATCGTAGCGGGGTATATTCTTCTGGTAGTATTGGCATTGGTAATGCTGTTACTATTCATTAGAAATTACCGCCCTAAAGTATATGAGAATAATACACAGATCACCTTTATACTTTTTAATGTACTCTTGATGGTACTACTTACTACAGCGGTAGTGAAGTTCAGACCTGCCTATGTGTATGCTGTTCCTTTATGTATTTTACCATTAATCCTCAAAGCTTTTTTTGATGCACGATTAGGCTTATTTACACATGTGATTACGATCTTATTACTTGGTTTTATTGTGCCTGATAGTTTTGAGTATTTCTTTTTACAAGTAATTGCCGGAATTGTTACGATTTTAAGTACGCAAGAACTTTATAAAAGAGCGAATCTCTTTATTTCTGTGGGACAGATTACCTTGATTTACATTATCGCTTATTTTGCTTTTAATAGTATACATCAGGGAGGTGTTGAAAATTTGGAATGGGAAAATTTAGGGTTATTTGTACTTGCAGGACTTGCTACATTATTTGTACAACCACTAATCTATATTTATGAAAAGATTTTTGGATTGGTAAGTGATGTGTCTCTGTTAGAACTGTCTGATACCAATTCTAAATTATTAAAAGAACTAGCAGATAAAGCTCCAGGAACCTTTCACCATAGTTTGAATGTTGCCAATTTATGTGAAGCGGCAGCCAATGAGATTGGCGCCAATGCAATGCTTGTACGTGTAGGTGCTTTATATCATGATATTGGGAAAATGAATAACCCTACAGATTTTACAGAAAATCAAGCTACTGGAGTGAATGTACATGATGATCTCTCTCCTAAAGAAAGTGCGCGCATTATTATTGATCATGTGATAGACGGTATTGAAATAGCACGTAAAAATAAACTTCCGGATCGTTTGATTGATTTTATACGTACTCACCACGGTACAAGTACGGTGCATTACTTCTATATGAAGGAAAAAGAAACCAATGAAGCGACATCAATCGCAGATTTTCAATATCCTGGACCTTTACCATTTAGTAAGGAAACAGCCATCTTAATGATGTCTGATAGTGTGGAGGCGGCAAGTAAAAGTTTAAAGAATCCTACGTCTATGCTTATTGATTCTTTTGTAGAAAAGATTGTCAAAAAGCAAATGGATGATGGACAATACTTAAATGCAGATATTACCTTTAAAGAGATTCAGCAGGTGAAGAAAGTACTTAAGAAAAAACTCAATAATATTTATCACTTGCGTATTGAGTATCCAGAGTAGTCGTTAGTCTTTAGCCGTTAGTGTTTAGCTCTTATTTAATAATTAGTGTTGACTTTTTTGTGGTGTTTCTGGGTACGCTTTCGCGAAAGCGTATACAAACTACCTCAATGCAGGATACGTTTCAGGATCTACCTCATGCATCATTTCATAAACCTTTTCAAAAATATCCTCAGCAGATGGTTTAGAGAAATAATCTCCGTCGGTTCCATAGGCTGGTCTATGTGCTTTTGCAGTCAATGTTTGTGGTTTACTATCTAAATATTGATATGCATTTTGATCATCTAAGATGTGCTGTAATAAATAGGCACTTGCGCCTCCAGGCATATCTTCATCAATGACTAAAATACGATTGGTTTTTTGTACACTTTTGACTACATCATGGTTGATGTCAAACGGTAATAAGGACTGTGCATCAATTACTTCTGCATTAATACCTACAGTGAGTAATTGTTTTGCTACATCTTGTACAATACGTAGTGTACTTCCATACGAAAGTAGGGTAATATCAGATCCTTCTTTTACGGTTTCTACCACACCAATTGGGGTGCGTATCTCGCCTAGATTCTCTGGCATTTGTTCTTTAAGACGGTAGCCATTTAGACATTCTACGATTAAAGCTGGCTCATCACTTTCTAGTAATGTGTTATAAAAACCAGCTGCTTTCGTCATATTACGAGGCGTAAGAATATACATTCCTCTTAATAAATGAATCGCAGCAGCCATTTGTGAGCCACTATGCCAGATACCTTCTAGTCTGTGACCTCTGGTACGAACAATAAGCGGTGCTTTTTGGCGTCCGTGTGTACGGTAACGTAGTGTTGCTAAGTCATCACTCATGATTTGAATAGCATACAGTAAATAGTCTAAATACTGTATCTCAGCAATAGGACGTAAGCCTCTCATTGCCATTCCTATTCCTTGTCCTATAATGGTCGCTTCACGGATCCCTGTATCAGAGACACGAAGTTCTCCGTATTTTTCTTGTAGTCCTTCTAATCCTTGATTTACATCACCTATAGTTCCTGCATCTTCTCCAAAGACCAGCGTATTAGGTTGTGTGTTAAAGATATTGTCAAAGTTTTCTCGTAAGATCACACGTCCATCTACAGTAGTACTCTCAGCAGTATATATAGGAGCTACTTCTGCAATTTGAGTAGCGTTACTTGCTGTTTCACTATATAAATGTGCGCTATAATCGGGTTGTGATTTTTCTATATATGATGTGATCCAATCTTGTAATAATGCTTTTGCATCAGATGATTCTCCTATCACATAGTGTAATGCTTTACGAGCAATACGTAAAATATCACTTTTAAGTGGTTCTTTATTTTCTGCAAGTTCTGTATGTAATGGTTGAATAAAACTTCCATTTGCAGAAGCTTGGATTACATCTTGAAGTATAGAGAGTACTTTTTGTTGTTCGGTTTGTGTAGGATATGAAAAGGCTTTCCAAGCAGCTTTCTTACCATCGCGAACTTCTTTTTTAATCTCTTTATCTATTATCTCTAGTTCTTCCTGGGTAGCAAGCCCTTGATTGATAATCCACTCTTTAAATTTTAGGTTACAATCATGTGCTCTTTCCCAAGTAAGGCGCTCTTCATTCTTATAACGCTCATGTGATCCAGAGGTAGAGTGTCCTTGAGGTTGTGTTAATTCTAACACGTGTACAAGTACAGGCACATGTTCTTCACGAGCAATTTTTCCAGCACGCTCATAGGCGTCTATAAGTGCAGGGTAATCCCAACCATTTACGCGTATAATCTCATATCCTGCTTCGTTTTCATTACGTTGAAAACCGCTTAATATTTCAGAAATATTTTCTTTAGTAGTTTGGTGCTTTGCATGTACTGAGATTCCGTACTCATCATCCCATACATTGATGACCATGGGTACTTGTAGTACTCCAGCAGCATTGATAGTTTCAAAAAAGAGCCCTTCACTAGTACTTGCATTTCCGATAGTTCCCCAAGCAACTTCGTTTCCATTATCAGAAAAGTTTTCTTTTTCTGTACTCTTTACATTACGATAAATTTTTGATGCTTGCGCAAGACCTAATAATCTTGGCATTTGTCCAGCGGTAGGAGAGATGTCTGCGCTTGAATTTTTCTGTTCAAGCAAATTGTTCCAGTTGCCATTAGTATCTAAACTATGTGTCGCAAAGTGGCCTCCCATTTGCTTTCCAGCACTCATAGGATCAAAATCTATATCGGTATGTGCATAGAGTCCTGCAAAAAATTGTTCTATAGTAAGATGGTCTATCGCCATCATAAACGTTTGATCTCTATAATATCCAGACCTAAAATCACCGTTTTTAAATGCACGAGCCCAAGCTAGTTGTGGTAATTCTTTACCATCTCCAAAGATTCCAAATTTTGCTTTTCCAGTGAGTACTTCACGTCTTCCTAATAAACTACATTCACGACTCGTTACCGCTATTTTGTAATCTGAAAGTACAGATGCTTTAAAATCTTCAAAGGATAACTTGGTATTTTGAGTCTTAGTTGTCGCCATAGGTTTTGTGTGAAAAGTTCTGCAAAATTACGAAAAACAACCCTCAAAAGCAAGGCTGTTTTACGTTAAGATTTTGAATATAATTTAATATAGTCGTCATTTGACTGTGAATATTTCAAAAAAAAATAGAATATTGGGTTTTCATTAAGAAAATGATAATAAATAGTAGGGTTGTATACGCTTTATCGTTTCACTCTCCCTATGGTCGTGAATCTCGCAAGTTCGATTTCGCGAAAGCGTACTCAGAAAAAATACAACTCGTTGAATTTTAATACCATCTACGTTGAAAAAGGCGTATTAAAGTATCTATATCTAGTGATACAATAAAACGTATTTTCTGATCGTAATTAGGTTGTGCGATTTCCCAACCTAAATTTGAATACACGGGAAGGAAAATTTCAAAATAATCATCAAGTAGGCTTACTTGAATTCCAGAATCATATACAGGCTCTAGGGTTTGTGCTCTGTTTTTTACTAGACCTACATCTCCGTAGGCATAGATGTATTTCCAAAGTGTAGTACTTGCGTTTATCGTGGTAATCCACTCGTTTGCAAAGGCAGGTTGTAATCTAGACTTAAATCCTCCTTCTGCAAAAATAAATTGTTGACTAAAGATACCACTGTCTTCAGAACGACCGTAATAATTGAAATCAAAGAGGTAATCTGTAGGTCTGTCTAATGCAAAACTGAAAAAATCTCCACTATCTCTTGTTCTGTTTCTTAAAAAGGTACCGGCGTAAAAACGTAAGTTTAACTGACGGTTATTTAAATACAGATGTCTGTAAAAGAAGGTGGCAGATAGTTTTGTAAAATCTTTTGCCACTTGTAAATCTGCATTATAGCTAACGGTATTGATAATTGCTCTATCAAAGTGTGAAAAGCGTAAGTTGAATACAGAGTAGTCCGGGTCTTGGGATTCTTGTCTAAAATCTTCATCTCTTTGCACGCGTACAAAGCGAGTAGATAGATTAGAGCCTCTATTTGCTCTAAAATCTCTTGGTTTAAAACTAAAATTTAAGAACGGTACAAAACGCTCAAAGAATAAATCTGGACCAAAAGATGATCTGTTTCCAGAAACTCCATAGCGTACACTAAAGAGTTTGCTGTCTTCTAAAAAATGCGTGTACGATAATGATGCTTTACCAATGATAGCTTTAGATCGTAATCCAAATTGAGGTTCAAACTTATATCTGAAATTTTTACGAAGTATCGTGTTATTATATAATTTTAATCCAGGACTCAGACCATCATAAATATTAAACTCTGCTGTTGGAATTATAAATGCCTGATTTTTTGATGGATTTTCAAAATCTTGTAAAAACTTTAATTGAATAGGTTTGTTGAGTCCTAAGAAGCCTTTGGGGTTATGATAGCTATCTCTGAGGTTATATTCTGGAATAATTTCATCATAATTTAAAACAACTCTATCTATACTATCGGCAGGAAGGGCTATTGATTTTGTCTTTTCTATATTTTCTACCCATGTCTTAGATACAACTTCTCCATCTTTTAATCCATATACAGAAATAGGAGCAGGGTTATCTCTTTTGTTTTTGATGGTTACTACTAATGAATCTCCCTCTCTCTTAGAATTCTTGATTTTAAAATCAAGCTTACGTCTAGTGGTTACATATTCATTAAAAAACCAATCGACATCTTTTGATGTGTTTTTTCTAATAAGATTTTCAAAGTCTTTAGGACTTACGCCTTGTTTTAAGTTGTAGTTCGTGTAAAACTCTTTGATGGTGTTATTAACAACATCATCTTCTAAAAAATCACCTAAATACCGAAGTCCAGCGCCACTTTTATATGCATTTGCTATTTGTACATTGTACTTGATAAGAGAGTCATAGGGTTTTGATAATGGCTGATCTAAGTTGAGTCTCGCTATATTCATGTATAGGAGATTGTACTGATCGTTAAATTCTAATTTTGAGAGATAGAATTGTCGTACTAGCCAATATTTATCAAGGCTACCTACTACTTTTAAATCAGGATAAAAAGTATCAATATAGCGTTGCATGAGATGTACCTTAATTCCATCGATGATCCATCTGTCCATTCTTGGATTAACGAGTAGAGTATTATCTACGTACTTATTAATAATGGTTTTTACTAATTTGATCTCATATTGAAATCCATCTGGGAATGGTCGGATAAAATTGGGTAATTGGTTTAAGCCGTATACTTGATTTTCTTTATAATCAAGTTGTGTGACGAGTAATGTCTTGTGAGGATATTCCCCTAGATTTTCTTTCATAAAACCCGCAATACGATCTACAATAAGAGCACGAATAGGATCCCCTACCATACGATCATCTATATTGGAGTTTAGGGTTAAGAAATCTGTTTCTATTTTTTCAAAATTAGGGTTTTTAGTAAGGTATACTCTAGGGTTGATTCTGTCTTTACCGTTAAGAATTGCTATTTTTTCCTTGGTATTATAGGAAGTATTCTCAATACGGGTTTCAAAATCTGTAATGATTTCATACTCCTTTGGAAATGAAAAAGTGATTTGGATATCACTGTTGGGATAATATCGATCTACTAGATTTTTGTTACTATAATATTGCCATTCTCCATCATATATGGCTGGAGTGATATACCAATATCTTAGGTTGTAATCTTTAGTCTTGGTAACTCCATAGTTTGTAAAACGTGTATACGGTAATTTAACTTTATAGGTGAGCTTTAAATTATATGACGCTTTTGGTAGTAAGGGTGTTTTAAGTGGTACTTCAATAATATCTTGTGCTTTGTCAAGCCTTTTGTATTGTAAATAAGAAGTACCATCATATATAGACTTAATAGCAGTAAAGCCACGTTCTTCGTCTTTTGCTAAATGGAATTTTTTCTCAAAATCTTCTGCAAACCTTACAGCTAATGGGGTCTCTTTAGAAGAAAAACTATGCGCCCAATCATTAAGATATATTGTTGTAAGTGTGTCTTGTGTTGTGTTTTTATAAGTAATTGATTGTGTTATTTCAATAGCATCTTCTTCGGGTAATAAACGCGCGTTTACTCCAATAGTGTTTTGTGCTATTACACTTGTTGTGCAAAGCAAACAAAAAACTAAAATGGCTTGGAAGATTTTTTTCAATATACTATTCAAGAAATTATGTGATTTATATGCAACATATTTAATGCCAACTTTTGTTAATACCTTCTTAAGATTTTTATTTAAAACGTGCTAATTAACAAACTTACTTTGATATAATGTATAATCTCATCATATATTATAACAAAAGTTGACTTTAAGATAGTATTGAATATGCTAGAAGTTAGGACTTAATTGATATTTTTCATAGAAGTCATTTAATACTTCTATTACTTCTTCTGGAGTATCTACAAGGTGAATAAGATCTATATCTTTTGGGCTAATATTTCCATATTTATCTAATAATGTAGATTTTACCCAGTCTAATAAACCACCCCAGAAATCTTTTCCAACTAAAATAATTGGGAATTTTTGGATCTTATGAGTTTGGATAAGAGTGATTGCTTCAAAAAGTTCATCTAAAGTTCCAAACCCTCCAGGCATTACGACAAATCCTTGTGAGTATTTCACAAACATTACTTTGCGAACAAAGAAATAGTCAAAATCAAGACTTTTATCACTATCTATATAGGGATTGTCGTGTTGCTCAAATGGAAGATCTATGTTTAGTCCTACAGATGTACCGCCAGCTAAATGAGCTCCTTTATTTCCAGCCTCCATAATCCCTGGTCCACCGCCGGTAATAACTCCATAGCCATTTTCGGCAATTTTTTTAGATACTTCTACGGCAAGTTCGTAATAAGGATCTTCTGGTTTAGTACGAGCACTTCCAAATACAGACACACAAGGTCCTATCTGACTCATTTTTTCAAATCCGTTTACAAATTCACCAACAATTTTAAATATTGCCCAAGAATCGTTTGTCTTTATTTCATTCCAACCTTTAGGTCTAGTTTCACTATGCATTGTCATTGTACTATATTTTTTAAAGTAACTTTTTATACAGTTACTATTGGGTTCATTTCTTTTTTTAAGAATTGAGCTGTATAGCTCTTTTTGTTTTTGATGAGTTGTTCTGGTGTTCCTTTTGCAACAACTTTCCCACCGCCTTTTCCGCCTTCATATCCTATATCAATAATATAATCAGCCATTTTTACAACATCTAAATTATGTTCTATAATTAGAATCGTATTTCCTTTGTTTACAAGTCTATTCAGAACTTCCATTAGAACGCGTATGTCTTCAAAATGCAAACCTGTAGTGGGTTCGTCTAAGATGTAAAAAGTATTTCCTGTATCTCGTTTACTTAGTTCTGTGGCAAGTTTGATACGTTGTGCTTCTCCACCAGAGAGTGTCGTAGATTGTTGTCCTAGCGTAATATATCCGAGACCTACATCTTTTATAGTCTTGAGTTTTCTATAGATTTTTGGAATATGCTCAAAGAAATCTGTGGCTTCTCGTATGGTCATTTCTAACACATCAGAAATCGATTTTCCTTTATATCGAATTTCTAATGTTTCTCTATTGAAACGTTTTCCTTGACATGTTTCACACTCGACATATACATCGGGTAAGAAATTCATTTCTATCACTCGCAGGCCACCTCCTTTACAGGTTTCGCAACGTCCTCCAGCAACATTAAAACTGAAACGACCAGGTTTGTATCCACGTATAAGTGCTTCTGGGGTTTTTGCAAATAGAGCTCTGATTTCGCTAAAAGCTCCTGTATATGTGGCTGGATTAGAACGAGGTGTTCTTCCTATAGGTGATTGGTTGATATCAATTACTTTATCACAATTTTCTAACCCTTTGATACTTTTATAAGGCATCGGTTTTTTAACGCCATTAAAGTAATGCGCATTCATGATAGGGTAGAGAGTCTCATTGATAAGCGTAGATTTACCGCTTCCAGAAACGCCCGTTACGGCAATCATCTTTCCTAATGGAATAGATATGTTTACATTCTTTAAGTTGTTTCCTGTAGCTCCTTTAAGTTCTATGGTTTTTCCATTACCTTCTCTACGCTTTTTAGGAACTTCAATTTCTTTTTCTCCATTAAGATACTGTGCAGTAAGTGTGCTATGGTGTACTAATTCTTCTGGAGTTCCTTGGCTTATAATTTCTCCTCCATATTTCCCAGCTCGCGGACCAATATCAATTACATGATCTGCACGTTCAATCATGTCCTTGTCATGTTCTACTACAATGACAGAATTTCCAATATCTCGTAAAGAGAGTAAAGAATTAATTAATTTCTGGTTATCTCGTTGGTGTAATCCAATACTTGGTTCATCAAGGATGTATAATACACCTACCAATTGTGATCCTATTTGTGTGGCAAGACGAATACGCTGAGCTTCTCCACCAGAAAGCGATTTAGAATTGCGATGTAATGATAAATAGGTGAGTCCTACATCAACTAGAAATTGAATGCGTGTCTTTATTTCTTTAATAATCTCAGAAGCGATTTTAACTTGTTTCTCAGATAGTTTTTTCTCCAAGGAATCAAACCATTCTTGTAGCTCTAGAATATCCATATGAGCCAAATCAGAGATGCTTTGGTTTTCAACTTTAAAGAATAATGATTCTTTACGTAATCTAGAACCTTTACATTCTGGACAAGAGATTTTGTCCATATATCCCTTTGCCCATCGTTTTAAAGATGTAGAATCACTAGTGTTAAATGTGTTTTCTATAAAATTTGCTACGCCTTCAAAGTCGATCTTATAATCACGGGTAACTCCTAGCTCTTTAGATTGTACAGAAAATTTTTCATTGCCTCCATAAAAAATAAAAGTCAGTGCTTCTTCAGGGATTTTTTCTATAGGATCCGTGAGTTTAAAATCAAAACGATCTGCAATGAATTGTAATTGTTTAAAAATCCAATTGTTTTTATGAGGACCATGAGGTTCTAACCCTCCGTTTTGAATGGATTTCTTTTTGTCTGGAATGATTTTATCTACATTGACTTCATAAAGTTCTCCAATACCATTACATTTTGGACATGCCCCTTTGGGAGAGTTAAAAGAGAAGTTATTTGGTTCAGGGTTTGGATAGGATATTCCTGTAGATGGACACATTAAATTTCTACTAAAATATCGTACTTCTTCAGTATCTTGGTCTAATACCATGAGTACATCATCCCCATGATACATTGCCGTGTTTATACTTTCGCGTAAGCGTTTATCATCATCAGTTCCAGATTGTATAGCAAGGCGGTCAATGACAATCTCTATATCATGTGTTTTATAGCGATCTACCTTCATGCCTTTTACAATGTCTCTTACTTCACCGTCAATACGTACTTTAACAAAACCTTGTTTTGCAATTTGTTCAAAGAGTTCTCTATAATGCCCTTTACGTGAGCGTACAATAGGAGCTAAGATATTGATACGTTTTCCATCAAAACTTTTAATAATCAAATCTTTTATTTGATCATCGGTATAGCTCACCATTTTCTCACCAGTATTGTAGCTATAGGCATCACTGGCTCTGGCATAAAGTAAACGTAAAAAGTCATAAATTTCTGTAATTGTACCTACAGTTGATCTTGGACTTTTACTTGTTGTTTTTTGTTCTATAGCAATCACTGGAGATAATCCTTGAATTTTATCGACATCTGGACGTTCAAGTCCTCCTAAAAATTGTCGAGCATAGGCAGAGAATGTCTCAATATATCTTCGCTGTCCTTCTGCATAGATGGTATCAAAAGCTAAAGAACTTTTACCACTTCCAGAAAGTCCTGTAATCACAACGAGTTTCTCCCTAGGGATAATCACATCAATATTTTTGAGATTGTGTGCCCTAGCGCCGTAAACTTCAATGATTTCTTCTGTTTGTGCCATAAATTTACCAAAAGTTGCAAAGTTACTTATTTGCCAGCAGATTAGAAAGGTTGATACGTTTATGTATTGTTAATCTTATACGTATCTATGTGCCACAGAAAATTAACGCCCTGTATTTATTTCTTTTATGACAAATGGATAGATGGAAAGTGTCATAAATAGAAGGATGCTACATACAAACCCTATGGATACATAGCTAAAGAATAATGGTAGTTGGAATAGTAAAATTCCTATAGGAAGAAAAACTCCTAGCATTGTAAGTAGCGCAAGTAAAATAAATGCGAAGTTTATAATTTTAGGTATACGCTGTTGCGATTGTATGGTGATACTAAACAGTCTAGGGATAATTTCTTCAGACATTTGTTCTCCCAACTTTGAAAGTAAATCTTCACTAAATCCCATATCTTGATAACGATGGGTATCTAGTTGCACAGCATAACTTAGAATTTTTTCTTGATGTCGTTCATAGATACGATTTACATCTAATTCATCTTTATAAGAGGCATATTTGTAACCAAAATAATACCAGATTCCTGATCCACATTTATGTTCTACCCATTTTCTAAGGATACGAGGTGAGTATGTTCTTGGGTTTGAAAATGTATCTACTTTACTTTTGGAAGGGTCATCTAGTAAAAGTGATTTTGCTTCTAAGTACAGATTTTCAGAATCTCCGTATCTATTATTTTCTTCTATATACTCTAATGCAAGTTTAGAACGTCCTTTGTAAAACTCTTTCATAGTAAAGAAGTTAAGATCTCCGAACTCTTTGTCAATGTATTCTTTAAGTCCTGTATTCCATACTTCTGAGCGAACTAATATATCTATGATATTTCTAAAATGATGCATTTTTTGAGTTAAAGCATTTAACTCAGTACTTAATGTATTGCTGCTAAAACGTATTTGGTTGGTTTTGTTAAGTATAAATACAAAGAGTACGATCACAAGTAAAATACTGATGATACATAATATGAGTAGAATGGTATCAACTTTATCTTTGGAGAGCGTCTCTTTAGGGACCCAATTGTGGAGCCCATATATAATGAGTATGCATCCCAATATGCTAATAAAAGCGGGGACGTAAGGCACAACGAATTTGATAAAATTCCTTAATTTCATCTAGTTAATTTACTACCAGTAAGTTGGGCCTTTTTTCCTGTTTAGGGGAATAAGGCCGTAAATAAACAACTATAAATAACATTCACAAAATAAAATGGCATATTTTGTAAGAAAAATATCCTTTTTTGTTACGGATTTGATGTATTTTGTTTGTGTAGGGAGCTTACTGGTGTAAAAAAGCAATACTATGACATGCTACAATTCCAGCTGTTTCTGTACGAAGTCTACTCGTACCAAGTGTGATTTGTGTATAGTTAGACGCTAATGCATTTCTGATTTCTTCTGGCGAAAAATCTCCTTCAGGTCCTATAAGGATTAAAATGTCTTTTGAGGCCGTAATCTCTTTAGTAAGAGGTGATTTTTCTCCTTCTTCACAATGAGCAATACCTGAAAATGATGCTTGAGGTTGCGATTTAATGAAGTCTTTAAAACTAATTGCAGGATGTAATATAGGTAAGTGTACTTGGAGCGATTGTTTCATGGCGCTCTGTAAGATTTTATTAAAGCGCTCTTCCTTTATTTGTTTACGTTCGCTATGATCACAAATAATAGGTGTAATTTCTGTAATGCCTATTTCGGTTGATTTTTCTAAAAACCATTCAAAGCGATCATTTAGTTTAGTGGGAGCTATAGCGATATGTAGTTTATAGGGTAATGGCTCTTGGAATTGTGCACTATGCAACTGAATTGTACACTTATTAGGATTGTTATCAATAATTTTACCTTTAAACAAGTAACCCTTACCGTTTGTTAAAGTAATTTCATCTCCCGTTTGTTTACGCAATACACGTATAATGTGTTTACTTTCTTCTCTAGGGAATGTATATAGATCAGATTCCTGTGTGATGGATGCACTGTAAAATAATTGCATACTTATATTTTAAGACGTGATTGTGCCTGAACCCCTGTATCTACATAATTATTCTTCTCCACTAATTCTTCTCTGTATTTTAAATACCCTACAATTCCTATCATGGCTGCATTATCGGTTGTATATTCAAATTTTGGTAAATAGGTTTTCCAACCCATATTTTTTTCTGCTTCTTTAAGTGCATGTCGTATTCCTTTATTTGCAGAAACACCTCCGCCTATAGCAACTTGAGTAATACCTGTCTGTTTTACTGCTTTCTTAATTTTATCCATTAAAATCCCAACAATAGTGTATTGTATAGAGGCACATATATCAGCGATGTTTTCTTCAATAAAATTAGGATTTTGTTGTATTTGCTTTTGCATAAAATACATGATCTGAGTTTTTAATCCGCTAAAGCTAAAGTTTAGGCCTTCTACTTTTGGTCTTGTAAATGGAAAAGTTTTTGGGTTTCCTTTTGCAGCCCATTTATCTATCAAAGGCCCGCCAGGGTAGGGAAGACCTAATAGTTTTGCACTTTTATCAAATGCTTCTCCTACTGCATCATCTATAGTTTCTCCTATTACAGACATCTGAAAGTAGCTATCTACTCGTACAATCTGTGTGTGTCCTCCTGAAATGGTCATCGCTAAAAAAGGAAATGATGGTTTTTCATATCCATCTTCATCTATAAAATGAGCTAAAATATGTGCCTGCATGTGGTTAACATCAATTAGGGGTATGTTCAAACCTAATGCTAGTGATTTGGCAAATGAGGTTCCAACTAATAAGGAACCTAATAGGCCAGGTCCGCTTGTAAATGCTATGGCACTTAGCTCTTTTTTGTCGATATTTGCCTTTCGTAAAGCAGCTGTTACAACAGGTACAATATTTTGTTGATGTGCTCTAGAGGCAAGTTCAGGAACAACTCCCCCATATTGTTCGTGTATTTCCTGTGTAGCTACAACATTAGAGAGTACTTTATCGTTGTGCAATATAGCAGCAGCCGTATCATCACAAGAAGATTCAATAGCAAGTAAATAACAATTTGTCGAGTTCGTAGTCATATTAGGCACACATATTGTAAATAAAAAAACAAAGTTAAAACAATAAGCCGTATCAAGAAATTTAAAAAAATAGTAGTACGTACAATAGTTTATCTATTGCTATTCTTTGCAGTTTTGTTATTGATCTTCTCAATACCAGCTGTACAATCTAAGGTAGCTTCTATTATTACTAATAAAGTAAATAAAAAATACGGTACCTCCATTCACGTAGATAAAGTAGGGCTTAAGTGGAATGGTGATCTTAATCTCAAAGATATTTATATTGAAGACCATCACCAAGATACCCTTATCTATACACGCTCTCTAGCTACAAGTGTTTTAAGTGCAAAAAAAGTAATAGACGGCAATCTTGAATTAGGAAGTATAGCACTAGATGGCGCCAAATTTTATTTAAAATTTTATGCGGGAGAACAGAGTGATAATATTTCTATTTTTTCAAAGAAGTTTGTTCCTGAAAACCCAAATCCTGATGCGCCTCCTTTTGTAATGACCTCTTCTAAAATTACATTGGAAGATGCTGTTTTTAGATATATTGATGAAGATTTAGAAAATCAAGTAGTGATTGATTATACGGGTTTAGAAGCAAGACTTGATGATTTTGAATTGGTAGATGATGTTATAGATACACATATAGATCACCTTGCATTCAAAGCAAAAAGAGGTTATGGGATATCTTCCTTAGAAGGAGATTTTCATTATGATACAAGTGCTATAAATCTTAAAGATTTTATATTAAAAACTGAATCTTCAGAGATAGAGGGTACGATCGCATTAGATACTTCGGGAGATAAAATGTCTGATTTTATTAATAAAGTCGATATTGAGGCCGCTTTCGCGAAAGCGAATATCTCCACTAACGATATAGCACCATTTTATAGTGGTTTTGCAAGAGATAAGACCTTTACTTTGAAAGGAAATGTAACAGGATTTCTTAATGACTTTAAAACAACTGGTCTAGAGGTAAGAGGTTTAAAAAACTCTGTCATAGATGGAGATATTCAGTTTACTAACCTTATAGATGGAGATGATTTTAGTATAGAAGGTAATTACAGAGAAGTACAAACTACCTATTTTGATCTGAAATCTTTATTGCCTAATGTACTTTCTACATTGCCGGCACAAATGGCAAAACTTGGTACTATAGAGTTAATCGGTTTTACAACAATAACAACAACTATTATTGATACCGAAGGGGTTGTTACTTCAGCACTTGGAGATGGATACGTTGATTTATTATTAACAGATTATCAAAATACAGATGTCGCTACATATACTGGAAACATAGACCTAGAAAACTTTAATTTAGGTAAGTTTATTAATGATCCAAGAGTAGGCAGAACATCTATGGATCTTGATGTAAATGGAAAAGGATTTATTCAAGAATATCTCGACACAAAACTTTCTGGAATTGTATATAGTCTTACTTATAATGATTATACCTATAAAGATATTAGTGTTTATGGAGATTTAAAGAGCCCCGTTTTTAATGGTGAACTCATTATGAATGATCCTAACCTGAAAGCAAGAGTAGATGGACTTATAGATGTTTCAAAGAGTATTAATAGTTATGATTTTGAAGCAGATATTGAGTATGCAAATCTTGTGAATCTTAATTTTGTAAATGATAGCGTTTCTGTTCTTAAAGGAAACGTGATCATGGACATGAAAGGGACAGGGATTGAAGACGCCTTTGGAAAGCTTTCGTTTTATGATGCCGTATATCAAAATAAGAATGACACTTATTATTTTAAAGACTTTGATATTACTTCAGTATTTGATAAAAAGAACATTCGTACTATAGCGATCAACTCTTCAGATATTATAGATGGCTCTGTAAGCGGTATTTTTAAGTTTAATGAAGTTGTCCCTTTATTTAGAAATGCACTAGGTAGTCTGTATACAAACTATCAACCAGAGGTATTGACAGAAAATCAATTTATGGATTTTGATTTTACGATCAATAATAAAATTGTAGAAGTCTTTATTCCAGAAATAGAATTTGAACCAGAAACAATTATAAAGGGAAGTGTTGTCTCTGATGATTCTGAATTTAAACTCACATTTAAATCACCAAGAATAGCAGCCTTTGGAAATATGGCAGAAGCCATAGAAGTAAAGGTAGATAATAAAAACCCATTATTTAATACCTATATCGCTGCCGATAGTATAGATGCTGGTTTTTATGCTGTTTCAGATTTTAACCTTATTAATGTAACGCTTAAGGATACATTATTTATGAAATCTGAATTTAGAGGAGGTACGCGTAATGATGATCAATACGATTTATCATTATATCATACAATTAATGAAGATGGAAACTCTGTGGTAGGTTTTAAGAAATCTCAAGTAGTTTTTAAGGATAATCCTTGGTTTATTAATAAAGAAAATAACAATCGTAATCGTATTGTTTTTGATAATAACTTTAATGATGTAGATATTCAAACTATTGTCTTAAGTCATAAAGATGAACGTATCGATCTTAAAGGCGTTGTAAAGGATAGTACCTATAAAGATATTAAAGCACAATTTACCAATGTAGATCTAGCAAAAATCACCCCTTCAATAGATAGTTTAGATCTTCAGGGGAGAGTAAATGGAAAATTAGACCTTCTTCAAAAAGAAGGAGCCTATTATCCTAATTCTACAGTAGCAATAGATCAGTTTACGGTTAATGAGTATCTATTAGGAAAATTTGATTTAACCGTACAAGGGAATACATCATTATCTGCATATGAGATTAAATCTAAATTAGAAAATCAAGAAGGATCTCCTTTGGTAGCAAATGGAAATATTATAGTAGGCGATGGTAGTGATGCAACCATAGACTTAGATGTAGAACTCACAAATTTTGACTTAGCGCCTTTTGATCCTTTAGGAGAAGGCGTTATTACAAGAATACGTGGCTTTGTAGATGGGAATGCAAAAATTACAGGGAATTATAAAAGCCCAGATATAAATGGTGATTTAACCATATTAGATGGAGGTCTTAAAATACCATATCTAAATACAGATTATGATTTTAGAGGTGTTTCTAGTGTTACATTAGAAAAACAAAAGTTCATCTTTAATGCCATTCAACTTGAAGATGTAAAATACGAAACACTTGGCGCCTTAAATGGTTCGATTTCACATAATGCGTTTAGTGATTGGAAGCTTGATTTAGGAATTAGTACAGATAGGCTAGTAGTGTTAGATACTAAAGAAGATCTGGAGTCTCTATACTTTGGAACTGCTTTTATCTCTGGAGAAGCAATGATTAAAGGACCTATAGATAATTTGGTTATTGATGTTTTTGCAGAAACAGAAGAAGGAACTGTATTTAATGTTCCTATAGATGATTCTGAATCTATTGGAGATAGTTCATATATACACTTCGTAACACCAGAAGAAAAGAAAGCAAAATTAAATGGCGTTGTATCAGAACTAACTGAAATAAAAGGACTCTCTGTAAATTTTGATCTAGATGTAGATGCAGATGCTCTTATAGAGATTGTAGTCGATAAAGAAAATGGAAGTACCTTAAAAGGTAGGGGAGGCGGAACACTCTTAATACAATTGGATACTAATGGGAAGTTTGATATGTATGGAGACTTCATTGCTTATGAAGGGACTTTCAACTTTAAATACAAAGGACTTTTTCAAAAAGAATTTAAGTTCAGACCTGATGGAAATATACGTTGGGAAGGTGATCCTGCAGGAGCATTACTAGATATAAGCGCTGTTTATAAAGCAGAAGCAAATCCTAGTATCTTATTAGAAAACCCCTCTGTAAACCGTAAAATACCTGTAGATGTTGTTATCAATCTAGATGGGGAACTCTTAAAACCAGATATTACATTTGATATAGAATTCCCAGCAGCAACCAGTACCGTTGTTTCTGAGCTTGAATACCGTCTTAGTGATAAGAATGCAAGAGAGCTTAATGCAATTTCTTTAGTATCTCAAGGTGTTTTCTTGAGTAATGCATCCATATCTACTGCAGGAGCTGTAAATAATTTATTGGAAACAACATCATCTGTACTCTCAGACATTCTATTTAGTGATGATGACAGTATTTTTGATGTAGGATTAGATTTAGTACAAGCAGATAATACACCAGACCTACAATCGGCAGGACGTGTTGGGATTACACTTTCTACGCAAATTACAAATCGAGTTCTTATTAATGGGAAAGTTGGAGTACCTACTGGAGGTATAAGTGAAAGCGTCATCGTAGGAGATGTAGAGATTGATTTCTTATTGAGTGAAAATGGTGCTTTACGTGCTAAAGTATTTAATAGACAAACTGATATTCAATTTATAGGAGAGACAGAAGGCTATACGCAAGGAGCTGGTCTATCTTATGCCGTAGATTTTAATTCCTTTAAAGAACTTATTAGAAAGATTTTTAAAGGAAAATCAAAAGAAGCCATAGAAAGTTTAAAAGAGCAAGAAGCAACTACAGAAAAAATTGCTCCAGATGGTGTGACTTTTAAAAACTAACGTTCCATTTATTTTGTTTCAAATACGATTTCAATTTTTTACTATTTTGATAAATTATTAAAATAGTACCTTCTCTATATAGATATCCTTAAAATGTACGCTTTCGCGAAAGCAAATAATGCCATTTTACCTTCTTTTCACACTTTTTTTTACTTCAATAACGGGCAACTTAAAAAAAGTTGTTAAACGAAAACGTTTGAGATTGTAAATAGTCAAAAATCAGCACGAAATACTTGAATAATCTAGGTTAAGTTTCCTAAATTTATTTTTTATTTGCTAATATATGAGCCAAAACATTAAGAAAATAGCAGTTTTAACATCGGGTGGGGACTCCCCTGGAATGAATGCTGCTATTCGATCTGTAGCACGTACTTGTGCCTATCATAAAATTTCATGTGTAGGAGTTTATAGAGGATATGAAGGACTTATTGATGGTGATTTTGTAGCACTAGATGCACGTAGTGTAAGAGGCGTTATAAATAAAGGAGGCACATTTCTTAAATCAGCAAGAAGTAAACGTTTTATGACCAAAGAAGGTCGTAAAATAGCCTATGATCAATTACGTGAAAATGGAATTGATGCAATCGTTCTCATAGGTGGTGATGGAACATTTACAGGAGGCCTTGTTTTCAATACTGAATATAATTTTCCAGTAATGGGAATTCCTGGGACTATTGATAATGATATTAATGGTACAGACAGAACTTTAGGATATGATACCGCTTTAAATACTGCAGTTGAAGCGATAGATAAAATACGTGATACCGCACATTCACATGACCGATTATTCTTTGTTGAGGTAATGGGGCGTGATGTAGGACATATTGCTTTAAATGCAGGTGTAGGTGCTGGAGCAGAAGAAATTCTGATACCTGAAGAAGATATGGGAATTGATAGACTTGTAGAGTCTTTAGAACGTAGTAAGAAGAGTGGAAAATCATCTAGTATTGTTGTTGTAGCTGAAGGTGATAAAATAGGGAAAAGCGTTTTTGAGCTTAAAGATTATGTAGATCAAAACCTTGATGAATATGATGTACGTGTATCTGTTTTAGGGCATATGCAACGTGGAGGTTCACCTACTTGTTTTGACCGTGTTCTCGCTAGTAGAATGGGAGTAAAAGCAGTAGAGTCTCTTCTAGAGGGAAAAAGTAATTACATGGTAGGAACCATACATGATACGATGGAACTTACTCCGCTTGAAAAAGCAATAAAAGGAGAATCAAAAATTAATAAAGAATTGATACGTGTGTCAGATATCATGACCACATAATTTAATACAAACACATGGGAAATTTAAAATTAGGAATTAATGGATTTGGTCGTATAGGCCGTATCGTTTTCAGAGCGACAGTAAAACGTGATAACGTTGATGTAGTTGCTATTAACGATTTACTAGATGTAGAGCATTTAGCATATCTATTAAAATATGATTCTGTACATGGACGTTTTGACGGAGATGTTTCTGTAAAAGACGGAAATCTTATCGTTGATGGAAAAACAATTCGTGTTACAGCAGAACGTGATCCTAAAAACTTAAAATGGGATGAAGTAGGAGCAACAGTAGTTGCAGAATGTACAGGAATTTTCACAACATTAGAAACAGCTGATTATCATATACAGTCTGGAGCTAAAAAAGTAGTAATCTCTGCACCATCAAAAGATGCACCTATGTTTGTAATGGGAGTAAATGATGAAAAACTTACAGCAGCACATACTATTGTATCTAATGCTTCTTGTACAACAAACTGTTTAGCACCTATAGCAAAAGTGGTGAATGACAATTGGGGTATTAAAGAAGGATTAATGACTACCATCCATGCAGCTACATCTACACAACTTACTGTAGATGGACCTTCTAAAAAGAACTATCGTTTAGGTAGAGCAGCAATCAATAATATTATTCCTACCTCTACAGGAGCTGCAAAAGCAGTAGGAAAAGTAATTCCTGAGGTAGATGGGAAATTAACAGGGATGGCATTTAGAGTGCCTACAGCAGATGTTTCTGTTGTAGACTTAACTGTAAGTACAGTAAAAGAAACATCATTAGAAGAAATTAAAGCAGCTTTTAAAGATGTAGCAGATGGAGCACTTAAAGGTATTGTGGGTTATACAGATGAAGGGGTTGTTTCTCAAGATTTTGTAAGTGACGACCGTACAAGTATTTTTGATGCAGATGCTTCTATTGAGTTAAGTTCAACTTTTTTCAAATTAGTTTCTTGGTATGATAATGAGTTTGGATATTCTAATAAACTTGTTGACTTGGCCGAAAAAGTAAATGAACTATAAATGATGAATGTTTTCCTATATGGATTATAAAGATCCATATAGGAAAACGATCTGAATAAGTACTCAAACTATATGATTTTAGTAGTTGATAGTGGATCTACCAAAACTGATTGGATTGCTCTTAGTGATGAGGGTACTATGCTATTCCAAACACAAACGTTAGGACTGAATCCGCAAGTATTATCACAAGAGATATTAACAGAGCGTATAGTTAATAATTTTGAATTATATAAGCATAGAAATGAGGTAAGTCGCCTTTATTTTTATGGAGCCGGGTGTGGTGTAGCAAAACCTCGTAAACTAATTAAAGAAGTTTTTGAAGACTTTTTTAAAGAAGCTCATGAGATTATCATAAAGGAAGATACCTATGCCGCTTTATACGCTACTACAGATACAGAACAAGCTGAAAAAGCTATTGTATGTATTTTAGGAACAGGGTCTAACTGTAGTTATTTTAATGGAAAAGAAATCGAGCAAAAAGTAATTTCTTTAGGTTACATCCTCATGGATGATGCAAGTGGGAATTATTTTGGAAGACAATTATTAAGGGATTATAAGTTTAATAATATCCCTACAGATTTGTCTACTAAATTTGAAAATGCATATGATTTAAGTTCTGAGAATATTAAAAACCACCTTTATAAGAATCCAAATCCAAATACATATTTAGCAACTTTTGCGCGCTTTTTAATTGAAAATAAAGATCATTCATATTGTCAAGAATTGATTAAAAAAGGACTCTCTTTATTTATTGAAAATCAAATTTTTCAATATCCAGATGCTAAAGAAGTGCCTATTCATTTTGTAGGATCTATTGCATTCTATCTCAAAAAGGAACTTAGGATGTTATTAGACACGTACGGATTAAGAGAAGGAAAAATATTAAAACGTCCTATAGATGGACTTGTATTGCATCATAAAGATCATATTCTTTACTAATAGTATGTAATTAAGAAATAAATGCATTTTTGTATTTATACTAGGTGTTAAAAAAAATCCCATTCTTGAAAATAGAGTGGGATTTTTTAGTGTCAATTTTATTTTAAAATTTCTCTTTTGTTGTATTGAGAAAGTTTATAAGTATTTTTCACTCAAAATGAGATAGGTAGTTTTTACCTTACTTAATAGCAATTACAGAAATCTCTACATTTACGTATTTAGGAAGGTTTGCTACTTCTACAGTTTCTCTAGCGGGTGCCGTATCATCATCAAAATATGATCCGTATACTTCATTAATAGCAGCAAAATCATTCATTTTATTGACAAAAATGGTTGCTTTCACAACATTTTCAAATGTCATATCTGCTGCAGCTAGAACAGCCTCTAGATTTTGCATTACGAGTGTTGTTTCTCCTTTGATAGGGCCTTTATAAAGCGCTCCAGTTTTTGGATCTATAGCAATTTGTCCAGAAGTATATAAAGTGTTTCCGGATAGTACAGCTTGATTATATGGTCCAATAGGAGCAGGTGCATTAGGTGTAGAAATTATTTTTTTCATAGTACTATTTCGCGTAAGCGGAATTTTTATAATTAATGTATGTATTGTAGTTGTTTGGATAAGGTTTTATTATCGTAAAGATACTAAATTACAGACGCTCATCTGGAGCTCTACGCTTATCATACTTAATATCACTGAGTAGGTTTCCTTTAATTCCTATAAAGAAATTCCATGATGATCTCGTACTAAACGGTACCCAGTTAAAACGTAAGTTCCAACTTTCTAAATCTCTACCAAATTGCAATGAGGTAAATGTAAATCCAGGATTGGCTAGGTCATATCCAGAAGACCCACCAACGGTCCAGCGCTTTCCTAGTTCTACATCTCCACTAAAAACAAGAGAGTGAGAACCAATATCATTTTGTCTAGCACTATTTACATAACTTACCTCGTAGGAGACTCTTAAATTCCAAGGGATTTTAAAGTTATAAAACTCGACCTCTTGTTCTTCTTGATCTTCATCATCTTCTGGGAGTCCATTACTATTTCCAGTAATATCTACACCGCCACCAAATAGGTTATCGGGTCTTCCCCCAGCAGCAAATGTTTGATTTTGGGATCGATTTGTATTCCTGTCTTTACCATTGCCAAAATCTCTACTAGAAAAGTTATATCCAAAATTTGCACGTGCTCCGGTAACCCTAAAAAGACTTCCGCCATTATTGATATTAAGCCTATTAATACGCCTATTATTGCTATTTAAAGCATATATGTCTAAAGAAGCACTAAAGTTAATTTCTAATTTGTTCTCAATTATTGGAATAGCACCACTCACAGAGATAGGAGCTAATCTTAAACTATCTGCTGTAATATTATAGGAAGTTCTAAAGTTTAGATTTCGTAATAGGGTAATTTTTTTATACTCTTCGGTCGCAGCAGTGTCTTTATCCCTGACTTTTGCTTCTACAACATTACTTAAACCTAGAGATACAGCAGCACTTTCTCGATTGCTTGGAGCACCTAGTAAACTTCCTTCAAAACGAGAAAACTCTACTTCATCTGTAAGGTCTGTAGCAGTGGGGTCATTAGGATCAGGACGTAAGAATGTATCGAAAAACTGATCAAAAGCAGGCGTATAACTAATCCCTATATTAGGGCGTACAACGTGCCGTATAGATTCTATTTTCCCTCCCTCTTTAAATGGGAAAATACCATAAATAGTTGTTCCTAAACTAGCGCTTGTACCGTAGGTTCTGTAAGAATCAATCCCATTGATGGTATCTCTTACTACTTCTCCAAGGTCTTCATCATAGGATTGATCAATGGTTCTGAAAACAGTGTTTTCTGTATAATTAGCTCCTAAAGTTGCGCTTATAAATTTTGCAATTTTGAAATTGGTAGAAATAGGAATAGTTTGTTGTATACTTGAACGACCATCTCTAAACATCTCTGATGTAAAGAACAGACTGTCTGTAGTTACATATTGATTATTAGCTCTTAAAGAGTAATTAAAGTTGATGTTTTGTATGATTCCTTTCTTAGAACCACTTTTCGGTGCAAATGGAAATATACGATCTACATTTACTTGAGCAGATGGAAGCGTAAGGTTAATTACTTCTGTTTGCGAGTTTTGAGAGTGTGTTGCAGCTACAGTAACATTGACAGGAGTTTTTCCAGGAAATGTACGAGAATACGATACCGAAGAACTAAAGTTATTTGTCAAGAAATTACCTGTATTACTTTGGTTAAGTGACTGTTGAAAGAAATCACTACTTCCCAAGTTTACAGAAGCCGAAAATCTACTATTTGGACTAGCCTTCGAATCTTGACTATGATTCCATCGTATATTATACGTATTTCTCTCGGAGAAGTCTGGAAGCCCTCGTTCACTCGCTAAGATTTTCTCAAAATTAAAACTTAATCTACCATTAAATTTATAACGTA
This sequence comes from Dokdonia pacifica, assembly GCF_900188275.1. Lineage (GTDB taxonomy): Bacteria > Bacteroidota > Bacteroidia > Flavobacteriales > Flavobacteriaceae > Dokdonia > Dokdonia pacifica. Next base: position 421,206 of record NZ_FZNY01000002.1, on the reverse strand, counting down.
GTCTATAATCGGAGTCAGCTCGTAATGCATAACTTCCATTGGTATAGTAATCTCCAGTAATAGCAAGATTGTAATAATCGCTAAGTGCAAAATAATACCCTCCATTTTGCAAGAAATATCCTCTTTGTCTCGTTTCTCCAGGGCTAGGGATAATAAATCCAGAAACACTTTGTTGTTTGTCTAACGGAAAGAAAGCAAATGGTAATCCAATAGGAGTGGGGACATCAGCAATGTACATATTAGTAAGTCCCGTAACGAGTTTTTGTCCTGGGACAAATTTTACTTTACGTGCATAAAAATAGTATTCTGGATCATCCAGATTCTTACTAGTTGTAATTTTTACATTACTCATAAAAACCACAGAGTCATTTACACGCTTACTAATTTCAGATTTTAAATTGATTTCTTGTCCTCCTGCACCTTCTACTCTAGAACCATAAATTAATGCTTTCTCTGAGTCAAAATTAAATATGATAGAATCAGGCATGACCTCATTGAGGCCTTGTTTAAAAACAGGAGCTTGTGTATAAACCCCGCTAGAATCTTTAATCCCTTTTGCAAATACAGTATTCTTTTGATAATCTAGAATGATCTCTCCAGCATTTATTTGTATATCCTCATAGATTACTTCTGCTTCGTTGTATAAGAATATTTTTTTCTTACTTCTGCTTATACGCTCATAATCGGTTGCTTTGTAGGCTACTTTATCGGTAAGAGGTTCTTTTTTAACTTTTACAGAGTCGGTACGTACTGTATCCCTTACAGTAAATGTGGTGTCTTTAAGGGTTTGCTTTCGCGAAAGCGCACCCAGATCCTGTTCAATTGCCTTTGCATCAATAGAATCATTCTTAGTTGCAGGTATGGCATTATTGTTGGATGGGAACTCCTGTGCTGTCATTAAAAATGGACAAAGCAAGAAAAGGCAAATGAGTAAAGAAAGGTGTACAGTTTTTGTTTGCAATGCGATTAATCCTATTTTTGTGTAACAAGCATCATTTAAAGTGCCAAAATTACATATATTTTTCGGGTTGAAACCCAAATCTTGTAATTTTGAAAATAACCAGTAAACAATTTACGTTAGATAAAGTATATTCTATGTAATAATACGGCTAACTAACGCTTAAAAGATTAGATTTTGATAAAAAGGATGCGTAATTTGATTTCATTTAGTATTTATTTAACGCTACTCTTGAGTTTTGTTAATGTAAATGCGACTTCTTTAACACAAACACCCTCTAAAAAAAAGTTCAAAGTAGTACTTGATGCTGGTCATGGAGGTAAAGATCATGGAAAACCTGCTAAAGTTGGATCTCCAGAAAAAGATATTGCTCTTAAAATTGTATTAGCATTAGGAAAAGAGCTTGAGAAGAATAAAGATATAGAAGTGATATATACACGAAAGACAGATATCTTTATAGATTTACACGAAAGAGGTAAAATTGCAAATAAAGCCGAAGCAGATTTATTCATATCAGTACACTGTAATGCACATACCTCACAAGCATATGGAGCCGAAACATATGTCTTAGGATTACATCGTAATGCAACCAATCTTAATGTGGCTAAGGCAGAAAACGCTGTGGTTTTTTTAGAAGAGAACTATGAAGAAACATATGCTCAATACGATTTGAATTCTCCCGAGTCAGCTATAGGCCTAGAATTAATGCAAGAAGAATTTTTAGATCAGAGCGTATTTTTAGCCTCACTTGTACAAGATAATTTTAGAGAAAAGCTAAAACGCAAAGATAGAAGTGTAAAGCAAGCAGGGTTTATTGTATTACATCAGACGGTGATGCCAAGTATACTTGTTGAAACAGGCTTTATAACAAATACGAAGGAAAGGAAATACCTTAACTCTTCCAAAGGACAACAATCCCTTGCAAAATCAATTGCATCTGCGGTAAACGCCTATAAATTGAAAGTGTTTAGTTACATAGATAACGAGGCCATAGCAAATGGAGAGACTATTGTTACTGAAGTTAAAAATGAAGAACCCGACAAAATTGTTGAGGGAGTTACGTTTAAAGTACAACTAGCGGCTAGCGGACGAAAATTAGAAACAAAACCTTATAATTTTAAAGGATTGCGAGATATTTCAAGGTTGAAAAAGGGAGGGATTTATAAATACTTTTATGGCGCTACTTCAAATTATACAGAAATAAAAAGAAAATTAGAAGAGGCTAAAGCAAAAGGGTATTCTACAGCATTTATAGTTTCATTTGAGAAGAATAATATTCAAGTTCCATTAAAGCAAGTGTTAAATTAATAGTTTCTTAAAGCTAGAGTACTTATTAAATTCCTACATTTGTTTCTTGTATAAAACACTATATGCTTAAAATTTCTAAAGAAGTCAGAACGGGAATACTAGCAATCATTGCATTGGTGATTGTTATTGGAGGCTATAACTATCTTAAAGGCCAGAATTTATTAGATAAAAACAGAAATTTTTATGCCTTATATGACAATGTAGAAGGTCTTACACCTGGAGCTAATGTCACTATAAATGGATTAACCGTTGGGAAAGTGATTTCTATTAAGTTTGCTGATAAAACTGGGAAGCTAAAAGTCCACTTTGATGTAGTAAGTGATTTTGAGTTTTCTAATAAAAGTATCGCAAAAGTATATGGTATTGGTTTTATAAGTGGTAAAAACCTTGCTATTGTTCCTAGTTATGATGGACCATTAGCTAAAGATGGCGATATACTTCCTTCAGAAATTGACAATGGTATTATGGAGCTTGTTACTGAGCGTTTAGAGCCATTACAAGCTGTTATTGAATCTGCAATTAATGATACAGACTCTCTTGTGAAATCTGTAAATACAGTGTTAGACAAAAATACACAGAAGGATTTAAAAGATGCCATTGCAAATTTTTCTGCTATTTCTAGAGAATTAAAAACGACATCACAATCTGTAAATGGGCTTTTAGCAGAGAATAAAGAGAAGCTAAATGGTACAATTTCTAATTTTGAAGAGATTTCAACCAATTTTGTAAAGCTATCTGATTCACTTTCTCAAGTAGATATAGGTGCTTTAGTATCAAATTTTGAAAACTTGGCGGCAGATTTTGAAGGAATCGCAAATAATCTTAAATCTGGACAAGGAACGGCTGGAAAGCTTTTGCAGGATGATCAAGTTTATGTAAATTTGGAGCGTACCACTAAGCAGATGGAATTATTGTTAGAGGATATGCGATTAAATCCTAAACGATATGTACATTTCTCTCTGTTTGGCAAAAAACCAAAGGAGTATAATCCGCCTAAAGATTCGTTACGTTAGGTGGAATACTAACTAACGATTATGCAATACATACCTAACATTCTATTTTTAATAATCCTTGTTCTAGGGATTGGTTTTTTTACAAAAAACATCAAGAAGTTATTTCGTAATATCAAACTTGGAAAAGACATTGATAGAACAGATAATAAACCATTACGTTGGCGTAATATGGCGAAAATTGCTTTAGGGCAATACAAAATGGTAAAACGTCCAGTTTCTGGAATACTGCATGTTGTTGTATATGTTGGGTTTATTATTATTAATATAGAAGTATTAGAGATTATTATAGATGGTCTTTTCGGAACACATAGGATCTTTGGTTTCTTAGGAGGATTTTATGATTTCTTAATTGGTAGTTTTGAAATATTAGCATTTCTAGTATTTGTATCTGTCATTATATTCTGGATTCGTCGTAATGTAATACGCCTAAAACGTTTCTTAAATCCAGAAATGAAAGGATGGCCTAAAATGGATGGAAACCTAATCCTTTATTTTGAAATGGTATTAATGACACTTTTCTTAGTCATGAATGCTGCCGATTTACAATTACAAACGATAGGAGCAGACCATTATGCATCTCAAGGAGGTTTAGTAGGTGCTTTTCCTATTAGTCAATATATAGCTCCTTTATTTGAAGGGATGTCAGCATCATCACTTATTATTATTGAACGTAGTGCATGGTGGGTACATATTGTAGGAATTTTAGTATTCTTAAATTATCTATACTATTCTAAACATTTACATATTTTATTAGCTTTTCCTAATACATGGTATGCAAAACTTAAACCTAAAGGAGAGTTTAATAATCTTGATTCAGTAACCAAGGAAGTAATGCTAATGATGGATCCTAATGCAGATCCATTTGCAGCACCTGCAGAAGAAGAGGGTGATCCTGAAAAATTTGGAGCTAGTGATGTACTAGATCTAAACTGGGTACAACTTATGAACTCTTATAGTTGTACAGAATGTGGTCGCTGTACAAGTGAATGTCCAGCAAATCAAACAGGAAAAAAATTATCTCCACGTAAGATTATGATGGATACACGTGATCGTTTGGAGACAGTAAGTAAAAATATAGATCAGAATGGAACCTTTCAACCAGATGGAAAACAACTTTTAGATGATCATATAAGTAAAGAAGAATTATGGGCGTGTACAACCTGTAATGCTTGCGTAGAAGCGTGCCCTATTGGAATTGATCCATTAAGCATTATTTTAGATATGCGTCGCTATATGGTAATGGAAGAAAGTGCAGCACCTAGTGATCTTAATAATGCGATGACTAATATAGAAAATAACGGGGCTCCATGGCCATTTAATCAAATGGATAGAGCCAATTGGATAAATGAAAGCTAAACAAATTGTCATACTATTTTTTTTATGCTTTCCTTTTATAGTGAGCGCACAACGTAGTTGGAGAAAAGATAGTTTGCAATTTAAAGTCTATACAAGAGTATATTTTAATAAACAACAACAAATAGATTCGGTAAAAGTACAAAAGATAACCTGTGATTATTGTTCTCAAAAACAAGTATTAGCACTATCTGAAGAAGCATTATTCCGAACAAGAATGGATCTTAATAATCCTAATTTGAAAAAAACAGGAGTCCACGTACAGGCTCATTATATACGAATAAGTAAAAAAGATTTTCAATCAATCAATAACAATCAATAACAATTAATCTAAGAGATGAAAAAGGAAGACGTAGAAAAATTATTAAGTGAAAAGTTAGAAGATGGAGAACACGTAAGTCCAGTGTTGCCAGAAGGAATGAAAAATTATCTCATAGATATAGACGGAACTATTTGTGACGATATTCCTAATGAAGAGCCAGAACGTATGCTTACAGCACAAGTATATCCAGATGCTTTAAAAACATTAAATAACTGGTACGATCAAGGACATATTATTTGCTTTTTTACTTCTCGTACAGAAGAACATAGAGGATATACAGAAACGTGGTTAAAACAACACGGATTTAAATATCACAGTCTATTAATGGGAAAACCTAGAGGAGGAAATTACCATTGGATAGATAACCATTTAGTAAAAGCGACTAGATACAAAGGGAAATTTACAGAATTAGTAGACAAAGAAGTTACCATTCAAGTTTTTGAAGATTAAATGATAATAATTTCGCTTTCGCGAAATCAAACTTGTGAGACCTGCCTGCCGGCAAGCAGTTTTACAACCACAAGGAGAGCGAAGCGTTAAAGCAGAAACACACACTATGAGTGAACCACTAAGAGTACCTACCATGGCCGAATATATGGCTCAAGGCAAACAACCAGAAGTTTTATTTTGGGTTGGATGTTCAGGTAGTTTTGATGATAGAGCAAAAAAAATAACAAAAGCATTTGCTCGTATTTTAAATAAAGCCAATGTTGATTTTGCAGTATTAGGAGCAGAAGAAAGTTGTACGGGAGACCCAGCTAAACGAGCTGGAAATGAGTTTCTTTTCCAAATGCAAGCTGTTATGAATATCGAGGTTCTTAATGGATATGAAGTTAAGAAAATTGTAACAGCATGCCCACATTGTTTTAATACCATCAAGAATGAATATCCTTCATTAGGGGGAAATTATGAAGTAGTACATCATACACAGTTTTTAAAATCATTACTAGAAGATGGTCGTCTCAAAGTAGAAGGAGGTAAGTTTAAAGGAAAACGAATCACTTTTCACGATCCATGTTATTTAGGTAGAGCAAATAATGTCTATGAAGCACCGCGTGATTTATTACGTAAACTAGAAGTGGAACTTGTAGAAATGCGTAAATGTAAAACGAATGGCCTTTGTTGTGGAGCTGGAGGAGCACAAATGTTTAAAGAACCAGAACCTGGTAATAAAGATGTAAATGTAGAGCGTACAGAGCAGGCTTTAGAAGTAAAACCAGATATTATCGCAGCAGGTTGTCCTTTTTGTAATACAATGATGACAGATGGTGTGAAGAATAAGGAAAAAGAAGATAGTATTGAAGTATTAGATGTTGCAGAAATGATTGCTTCTGCAGACGAATTATAACTTTAATAAATTTATATGAAACCTTCCAATAGAAAAAAAAGATTTTCTATCATCGATTTTATTTCTATCCCTGGTGGGCTTGTTATCGTAATTGTCATAATCAGACTTCTATATCGTTATTTTAAGTACGATTCATTTAGTCTGTTTTAAAATAGAAACACTCTAGTATATGCTAGCAGATTTTAATACACTTCCTACTCAATCTAGAGTATGGATATATCAAAGTGACACGAAATTTACAGAAGATCAAGTAACACAGTTACGTAAAGATCTTACTACATTTCTCACCTCTTGGACAGCCCATGGCGCTAGTCTTCAAGCAGGGTTTGAGATAAAATATAATAGATTTATCATTATTGCATTAGATCAATCACAAGCATCTGCTAGTGGATGTTCCATAGATAGTCAAGTTCGTTTTATTCAAGCAATACAGGAAGATCTTGGTGTTGATTTACTAGATAAAATGAATGTCACGTATTATCAAAATGATCGTATTCATTACAAACCTCTTGTTGATTTCAAGAAAATGGCTAAGGATGGAGCAATAGGTAAAAAAACAGTAGTTTTTAATAACCTAGTGACTAATCTAGAAGAATATCTTCATCATTGGGAAGTACCAGCCATTGAAAGTTGGCACAGTCGTTTTTTAAGAAAGTAAAATTATTTTGGATACTATAGATCAAGAATGTTTGAGGAAATTTTAAAACATATTGAAGAGGTTATCCAATTAGATCCTACAGAAATAGAACGTTTCACCTCTGTCCTTGTTCGTAAAAAATTAAGAAAAAGACAATTCCTTATTCAAGAAGGTGATACTGTTTCGTATGAATACTTTGTAGCAAAAGGATGTTTAAAAGCTTATGAAATTGATGATAATGGAGATGAGCATATTATTCAATTTGCAAAAGAAAATTGGTGGATAAGTGATTTTAAAGCTTTTTTTGAAGAAGGAAAAGCAACATTAAATATAGATTGTATTGAAGAGTCTATAGTATATGGAATAGAAAAACAAGACTTAGAAAATCTATTTCTTGACATTCCGAAATTTGATCGTTTTTTTAGGATAAAACTCACTTCTGCTTTTGTAGCCCTTCAAAATAGAATATTATCTTCCTTAGATAAATCTACTAGTGAACGCTATTTAGATTTTCTCACCGCATATCCAAATCTAGAACAAAGAATACCTAATTATATGATAGCAAACTATTTAGGTGTTAAGCCAGAAAGCCTATCTAGGATAAGAAAGACCATCGTTAAGGGATGATCTTAACATACATCAATATTTTTTCATAACATACGTCAACGATCTTACGTACAGTCCTATCGCATCTTTGCCATGTAATTAATCATAAAACATTCAAAAAGATGAAAAATTTAAATGTACTTATCGTAACAACGTCTCATAATCAATTAGGTAACACAGGAGAAAAGACTGGAGTTTGGCTAGAAGAATTAGCGGGACCTTATTATCAATATGTAGATCAAGGAGCTTCAGTGACTATTGTTTCTGTAAAAGGAGGAGATGTTCCATTAGACCCTAAAAGTGAATTAGAAGAATGGCAAACAGCATTTACTAGAAGATTCACAAAAGATCAAAACGCACTAGCTTCTATTAGAAATACTAAAAGTATCACTGAGATAAATCCATCAGAATATGATATTTTATTTTTTCCAGGAGGTCATGGTCCAATGTGGGATTTAGGTGATAATGATACTATCGCTAGATTGATACTTGATTTTAATAAAAAAGAGAAGCCTATTGGTTTGGTGTGTCATGGAGTTGTAGCTTTAAAAGGAGTGAAAACTACAAATGGAAATCCTTTTTCAAAAGGAAAACGACTTACTTCTTTTACTAATACAGAAGAAGATGCTGTTGGTTTGAGTGATGTAGTTCCATTCTTATTGGAGGATGCTTTAATCGAAGAAGGAGCTATTTATATTAAAGAAGAAGATTGGTCTAACTTTGTCGTTGTAGATGGAAATTTAGTTACCGGACAAAACCCACAATCTTCTGTTTCAGCTGCTCAAAAAACAATTGTATTAGCATCTAGTATAGATATTGAAGAAAGAGAAACGATTGCAACAGCATTTTTTAACGCATATAAAAATCAAGATATTGATGCAGCTGTTGCTTTAGCAAGTGAAAAAGGAACGTTTAGATATATACCATTAGGAGAAAATGGAAAAGGAAAAATAAAAGGAACTGAAGGAAACACATGGCAAGGAGTCGCTTCTGCATTGATCAATTCTTTTCCAGATCTGTCAAATGATATTAAAAATATTTCTATAGATAATCAAGGAAATGCTATAGTTCAGGTTTTCATAAGCGGTACGCAAGACAAAGAAATCTTAGGGATTCCGAGTAAAGGCAAGTACTATAATGTGGAGCATTTATTTATAGTAAACATCAATGATCAAGGATTGATAGAAGAGATTACATGCTATTGGGATAATTGGGATTGGTTTCAGCAAATAGGCTATCATCCTAGTCAATTGTAATGCAAACCGAAATGCCTATTATAAAAAAGAACGACCTCTCACAAGAAGTCGTTCTTTTTTATGGGGTACATTTTTTGATCTCTTTTGTCATCAATGATTTAAATCAATATAATTATTACCTGCAGAAATACTTTTTTAACACATTTGACGCTATAATCTATGGTTAATAATATTTTGTTAACTTTTTATACGCTTTCGCGAAAGCGTATACAATCTTAGTAAATTCGTAATACAAGCTGTGTTTTAACACTCAGTTTGTATGACACCCAACTTACTTCTTAATGGCATTATTATTGTTTTTAAAGAGGCGAGTAGTAATTAATGAGTCGTTTTTAATAGTTCTTGATATATGCAGTTTAGGAAATACCTTTTCTTACTTAGTTTTTTGTACATCCCTTTTGTTGCTATAGCGCAACAATCATATCCTCTTTATACAAATGATATCGAAGCCCAACGTACATGGGTAGATAGCGTGTATACTGCAATGACAGTAGAGCAACGTATTGGGCAGTTGTTTATGGTAGATGTTTTTTCTAGTGACCCAAAAGCAAAAGTAGATAAGATTCGCGCTCTTATCAAAGAACAACACATAGGAGGGATTATTTTTTCTAAAGGTGGTCCCATGCGACAAGCCAAATTGAATAATGAGTTTCAAGAGTTAGCTAAAACACCATTATTAATTGGAATGGACGCAGAATGGGGGTTGTCTATGCGATTAGATAGTACTTATGCTTTTCCTTGGAATATGACCTTAGGTGCTATACAAGATAACCGTATTGTTAAAGATGTAGGAGCGCGCGTAGGAGAGCATTGTAAGCGATTAGGAGTGCATATTAATTTTGGGCCTGTTGTAGATATTAATGTAAACCCAGCAAATCCAATTATAGGAAACAGATCTTTTGGAGAAGATAAGGTAAATGTTACCGAGAAAGCAATAGCCTTTTTAGAAGGTATGCACAGTACAGGTGTTTTAGGAAGTGCAAAACACTTTCCTGGCCATGGAGATACAGATCAAGACAGTCATAAAACGCTACCCACATTAGACTTTACTTTAGATCGTCTCAAAAATATAGAGATGTATCCTTATAAACCCATTATAGAAGCAGGAGTTGCGAGTGTAATGGTAGCACATTTAAATGTCCCTAACCTTGTTCCAGAAGATGGATATCCTACTTCTATCTCACCCACTGTGGTGACAAGTGTTTTGAAAGATAGTTTGCAATTTCACGGTTTGATCTTTACAGATGCCCTTAATATGAAAGGCGCTTCTAATTTTAAAGAACCAGGCGAAATAGATCTTGCAGCTTTTAAAGCAGGAAATGACATTCTTCTTATAAGTAATGATGTACCGTCGGCCGCCTTAAAAATTAAGGCAGCACTTGAAAGTAATGAGATCACAGAAGAGCGTTTGGCACATTCTGTAAAAAAGATTCTGTATGCAAAATATAAGGTAGGCCTTTCTAATTATAAGCCAGTAGAAACAGAAAACTTAGTGGCAGATTTAAATACAACAGTAGATGATATCGTTTATAGTGCTGCTATAGAGAATGCGCTTACCATTACAAAAAACGGAAAATCAATTCTTCCTGTTAAGAATCTAGATAATAAGAAAATAGCGTATGTATCCTTAGGAGATGATTCCGGTAATCACTTCTTAAAAGAGATGCGTAAATATACCAATGTGTCTCATGTAAAAGCAAATACACTAGATGAAATGATCACAAAACTTAAAAAATATAATTATGTGATTGTTGGATTTCATAGATCTAATGCCAATCCATGGAAATCTTATGCCTTTACAGACAAAGAGAAAACGTGGCTGTATGAAATAGCACGTACTAATGATGTGGTATTGGACCTTTTTGTGCGTCCATACGCAATGTTAGACTTATTGTCTACTACCAATATAGAAGCCATTGTACATAGTTATCAAAATAGTAAGATTTCACAAGAGAAAAGCGCACAACTTATTTTTGGAGCAATTCCTAGTAAAGGAAAACTTCCAGTTTCTTTAAAAGAAACAAAAGCAGGTTCAGGATTTGAATCTGGAACTTTACGTAGACTCTCTTATGGAATCCCCGAAGAAGTAGGAATAAGCTCAGATAGTTTGAATAAGAAAGTAGATGCTTTGGTTCGTTCTGGTATTACACAAGCTATGATGCCTGGAGCACAAGTACTGATTGCTCGTAAAGGGAAAGTAATTTACAATAAGAGTTTTGGATATCATACGTATAATAAAAAACGACGCGTACGTCCTGATGATGTGTATGATGTTGCATCTATGACTAAAATTTTAGCTTCTTTACCATTACTAATGGAATTACGAAGCCAAGGATCAATCACGCTAGACGATACCTTAGGAGAATTGATTCCAGAATTAAAAGGAACTAATAAATCTAATATCACCTTACGTAAAGCATTATCGCATTATGCACGTTTTAAAGCATGGATTCCTTTTTATCTAGCTACTTTGGATACGGTTACAAAAAAACCTTCTCAAGAGTACTATAGAAAAGCGTATTCAAAAGATTTTAATATTAAAGTAGCAGATGAGTTATACTTGAGAAGTGACTATACAGATTCTATCATAAAACGCATTGGAGAAAGTGATTTAAGAGAACGTCTTTCTTATAAGTATAGTGATTTACCATACTATTTAATAAAGAAGTTTTTAGAAGATTACTATGGGAAAGATCTAAATAAACTTACATCAGAACGTTTTTATAGTTCATTAGGCGCTAATAGAACTGGTTATAAGCCATTAGATCGTTTCTCTAAAAAATCGATTGTGCCTTCAGAAAATGATACGTATTGGCGTAATCAAAGAGTACAAGGATACGTACATGATATGGGAGCAGCAATGCAAAGTAACATTGGAGGACATGCGGGACTCTTTAGTAATGCTAATGATGTTGCGAAACTCATGCAGATGTACCTCCAAAATGGATATTATGGAGGGAAACGATATATCTCTAAAGAAACCATAGAAGAATTTAATACCTGTACGTATTGTGATAAGAATGTGCGACGAGGCGTAGGTTTTGATAAACCTCAATTATCAGGAAGCGGTCCTACCTGTGGTTGTGTTTCGATGACCAGTTTTGGACATAGCGGATTTACAGGAACCTATACATGGGCAGATCCAGAACAAGATCTTGTGTACGTATTTTTATCAAATCGCACTTTTCCTACAATGGAAAATCGTAAATTAGTCATGTCGGGATTACGTACTAGAATTCAAGAGGCGATTTATGAATCTATTATTGACTAGTACGCTTTCGCGAAAGCAAAAAAAGAAGACTACATGAAAATTGCTATAGTTTGTTATCCTACGTTTGGAGGTAGTGGCGTTGTCGCTACAGAATTAGGAATAGCGCTCTCAAAAAGAGGACATGAAGTCCACTTTATCACCTATAAACAACCTGTAAGGTTAGCATTGCTAAATGAGAAAATTCATTTTCATGAAGTAAATGTGCCTGACTATCCATTATTTCATTACCAACCATATGAACTAGCACTTTCTAGTAAATTGGTGCGCATCATAAAAAAACAAGGTATTGATATCTTGCATGTGCATTATGCAATACCACATGCTTATGCAGGGTATATGGCCAAGGAAATGCTTAAAGAAGAAGGAATTCATATCCCTATGGTAACGACCTTACATGGTACGGATATTACACTGGTTGGAAGTCATCCTTTTTATCGCCCAGCCGTAAGCTTTAGTATCAATAAAAGTGATGTAGTAACTTCGGTTTCTGAAAGTCTAAAACAAGACACATTGCGTCTTTTTGACATTACAAGACATATAGATGTAGTTCCTAACTTTATTGATGTAGATGGTTCTAATAATGGCTTTACTGATTGCCAAAGAGAATTGATGGCAAATGAAGATGAACGTATTATTACCCATATAAGTAATTTTAGAAAAGTAAAACGTATTCAAGACGTTATCGAAGTCTTTTATAGAGTACAACTAGAATTACCTGCAAAATTACTGATGGTGGGAGAAGGACCTGAAAGAGAAGGAGCAGAGCAACGAGTGAAAGAACTAGGGATAGAAGATAAAGTTCGTTTTCTAGGTAATAGTAATGAGATTGATAAGATATTGTGCTTCTCAGATCTTTTCTTATTGCCTTCTGAAGCAGAGAGTTTTGGATTAGCAGCATTAGAAGCAATGGTAAATGAAGTTCCTGTGGTTTCTAGTAAAGCAGGAGGAATTCCAGAAGTAAATATAGATGGCGTTACTGGATATCTTTCTAACGTTGGAAATATAGCAGATATGGCACAAAATGCGATCCGTATCCTACAAGATGATGATACACTAAATACATTTAAAAAGAATGCCAAGCGAGAAGCAAGAAAGTTTGATATACAAAATATCGTACCATTGTATGAAGAGTTGTATGAAAAGGTATTAGTAGGGAAAGTTTAATTCTCTAGTTATAAAACACATAAAAAAACCGAGACATATGCCTCGGTTTTTTATACATTTTTTCTAATTAAAATTGATATCGAATACTAAGCGCAATATCAAACTCTAAGCTATCATCTATATCATTAAGTATTCCTATTTCAGGTCTAAAATCCAATGATAGTAATAAGGGAATATCAAAATTGTATTCTATACCAATCGTTCCTGCAGCATTCACAAAAAGCTCATCTAAATCTCTATTTCCTACAAAACGATCTTCAAAATCAAAAGATCCAACTGCGGCTCCTACACCAGCATACCAATTAAAGTTACCATCCAGATTCCATACCCATTGGTATAGTCCAGTAAGACGTATCGCATCAAAATTGGTAGCACTACGCCATCCAAGTCCTAATTCTAAACGATTACTATCTCCTAATGCACGTTGATAATTAACCTCTGTTCCAAATCCATCGTTATCTCCTACGCGAATACCTATGGCATTGGGAGAAATTTCTTGAGCTTGAACCATAGCTGCAAATCCTAAAAATAATAAGAAACTAAAAAGCGTCTTCTTCATAAAGTTGAGTTTTAAATTGATATTAGTTTGTCTTCTTCATATAACGTAGGATACACCATAAAATTTTGATGTATTTTTGATTATATGGATATTCTCTTTAAACAATTATCGCGCCAACTTTCAGGAGAACTTCATACAGACGCGTTGCATTTGCATATGTATGCAACAGACGCATCGGTATATAGAAAAGTTCCTCAAGCAGTAGCGTACCCAAGAGATACGAGAGATATACAGCGTTTGGTTCTTTTTGCCTCAAAAAATAATATTACCCTCATTCCTCGTACCGCGGGAACCTCTCTGGCTGGACAATGTGTAGGAGATGGTATTGTAGTAGATGTTTCTAAACATTTTACAGATATTATTCATCTAGATGTAGCAAAACAACAAGTAACCGTACAACCAGGAGTAATACGAGATCAATTAAATGAATATTTAAAACCACACGGATTATTTTTTGGACCCAATACCTCTACAGCAAATAGATGTATGATAGGAGGAATGGTTGGTAACAATTCCTCAGGAACTACTTCTATAAAATATGGAGTAACCCGAGATAAAGTGATTCGATTAAAAACAGTTCTCAGTGATGGGAGTGAAGTGGTATTTGAATCTTTATCTGACACCCGTTTTCGCGAAAAATGCCAATTAACCACTCTAGAAGGGAGTATCTATAAAACACTAAAAGAAACACTTTCAGTACCTGAAATACAACACCAAATTCGTGAAGAATTTCCTAAACCCGAAATACATAGACGCAATACAGGGTATGCTATAGATGCGCTTATACATCAACAACCATTTACAGAAGATGGAAGCCTATTTAATCTCTGCTCTTTATTGGCAGGTAGTGAAGGGACACTTGCATTTACCACAGAGATTACACTTCAGTTAGATGAATTACCTCCAGCTCATGGAGTTCTTGTTGCCGCTCATTTTGAAACCCTTCAAGAATGTCTAAAAGCAGTCTCACTTACCATGAATCATGACTTATATACGTGTGAGATGATGGATAAGGTAATTCTAGACTGCACAAAAAATAATAGAACACAATTAAAGAATAGATTTTTTATAGAAGGAGATCCTGCTGCTATTCTTACCCTAGAAGTTCGAGATACCACTATTGAAAAAGCTCGGCTACAAGCAAATGCTTTAGTAAATGATATCGAAGCTTCTGGTCTTTCTTATGCCTACCCAATATTAGAAGGGAAGCAAATAGACCAAGCGATGGAACTTCGTAAAGCTGGTTTGGGCTTATTGGGAAACATTATAGGTGATCGAAAGGCAGTGGCTTGTATAGAGGATACTGCAGTTGCACTTGAAGATTTAGCAGCTTATATAGATGACTTTACAGAAATCATGGATGATTATGAACAAGAAGCAGTCTATTATGCACATGCAGGAGCAGGAGAGTTGCATTTGCGACCTATCTTAAATTTAAAAAAAGCTGAAGATGTTGTTTTATTTAGAAAAATTACAACAGATGTTGCCAAACTAGTCAAAAGCTATCAAGGCTCTATGAGTGGAGAACATGGTGATGGTATTGTACGCTCTGAGTTTATTGCCTATATGATAGGAGAAAAGAACTATGAACTCCTAAGGAAAATCAAATACACATTTGATCCACAGTCTATATTTAATAAAGGTAAAATCATTGATCCACTACCTATGGATACGTCTTTACGTTATGAAATAGATAGAGAAGAACCTGAAATAACAACACTTTTTAATTTTGATGATCAAGAAGGTATTTTACGATCTGCAGAAAAATGTAATGGAAGTGGGGATTGCCGTAAGCTTCCCAGTGCTGGCGGAACGATGTGTCCTAGTTATAGAGCCACTCGTAATGAAAAAGATACCACAAGAGCAAGAGCCAATGCTTTACGAGAGTTTTTAACAACATCAGAAAAATCAAACCCTTTTGATCATGAAGAACTCAAAGAAGTATTTGATCTCTGTGTGAGTTGTAAAGCTTGTGCTAGCGAATGTCCTAGTAATGTAGATGTGGCAACATTAAAAGCAGAATTTGAATATCAATATCAAAAGTCACATACAATTAGTTTGCGAACTAAACTTTTTACAAATACAACACAAGTAAATCGTATTGCCGCAGAAGCGCCATGGTTATATAATAGTTTATTACCTATTTTTTCATCTTTAATAAAACCTATTTTTAAAATAGCAAAACAAAGATCATTACCTAAGTTAGATTTATTTACTGATTCGATTTTTAGTTCTTCAAAGATTCTACCTTATGCAAAGAATGTGAAGAAACCAGAAAAGAAAGTGTTGCTTTTTGTAGATGAGTTTACAGAATATATCGATGGATCTATAGGAAAAGATACCTTCGAATTACTTTTAAGATTAGGATATGAAGTAGAATGTATTCAAGGTTTAGAAAGTGGGCGAGCCTATATTTCAAAAGGGTTTTTAGATCATGCGAAAGGAGCTACAAATAAAACAGTAGCTAAATTAAGAAATCGAGTTTCAGAAAATACAGTTTGTGTTGGTATAGAGCCTTCAGCAATATTGACGTTCAGAGATGAATATCTGCGACTTGCTAATGATATAGAAGGGGCAAAACGCCTTGCTAAACACTCTTATACAATTGAAGAATTTTTACATCAAGAAATCAAATTAGGAAATATTAGTCCTGAGCAATTTTCCGCGGAAGCGAAAACACTTAAAATCCATGCTCATTGCCATCAAAAAGCGTTATCATCTGTTGAACATACATTTGCAATACTCAACCTTCCTGTGAATTATACGCCTACGATTATTCCTTCAGGTTGTTGTGGAATGGCAGGTAGTTTTGGATATGAAAAAGAACATTATGAAGTGAGTATGCAGATGGGAGAACAAACCTTATTTCCTGCAATTCGTAAAGCAGATGATACGGTTATTATAGCTGCCAATGGCACAAGTTGTAGACATCAAATTAAAGATGGAACAAAGCGCATAGCATTACATCCAGTCACGATCTTAAAGCAAGCCTTGCTTATTGAATAAATACGGGATACAGAATATGTATTTTAAACGCTTTTTTTTGAAGTTTTAGCAATTAGAAACCGAATAAAAGTATTATTCGTAAAAAGAAGAGATTCACTATTTAAATTGCGCATCCTTTAGTAATTTTAAAGTTGCTTTAAAAATACATTAGCTATGTCAATTCAACCCAAAATCACACGATTTACTCAAAATGTGCTGTCTAAATATCAGATTTACAATAGTATATTTATGACATTACCCTTTGATGCTGTTACAAAAACGGGTGCTTTATTGCCCTTGTTTCATGAGACCTGTCAAAAAGGATTTGAAAAAGGTGATAACCCAACAACTATTGTCGAAACATTTTTTGAAAAATACCAAGCTAGACGTTCTCCAGAGAGTCAAATTAATCTATTATTTCGTTTTATTCAATATATAGAACGTCAAGTCGTATTGTTTGATGCAATAGAAGATGCCGCTTTCGCGAAAGTGAATAATATGGACGGAATTGGAACCTTGCGTAGTTTAAAGGAAGCAGTTGTTGCAGATAATAAATTAGAAACGCTCCAAAAGTACCTAGAGGAGTTTAAAGTGCGTATAGTATTAACCGCACATCCAACACAATTCTACCCAGGATCAGTACTAGGTATTATTACAGATTTGACCGAAGCTATTAAAGAAAATGATTTACTACGTATCAATGATCTATTGGCGCAATTAGGAAAAACACCATTCTTTAAACATAAAAAGCCAACTCCTTATGATGAGGCAGTGAGTTTAATTTGGTATTTAGAAAATGTATTCTATAGATCCTTTGGGACGATATATGATTATATCCAACAAAATATATTTGATGGAAAACATATTGACAATGACATCATTAATGTGGGTTTCTGGCCAGGCGGAGATCGTGATGGAAATCCATTTGTAACTCCAGAGATTACTTTAAAAGTTGCACAACGATTACGAGAAACTATTATTAAAAATTATTATAGAGATGTAAGACGTCTTAAGAGAAAGCTATCTTTTAAAGGAGTGGAAGATCGAATTACTGCTCTGGAAAGAGCTTTGTATAATGCGATTATACATCAAGAGGATGAAATTACACTTCAGCATTTTACGTCTGAATTGCAAGGGATTAAAGAAATACTAATTTCAGAACATCAATCTTTGTATGTGTCTGAAGTAAATAGCCTTTTAAATAGAGTGCATTTATTTGGTTTTCATTTTTCTACCCTAGATATCCGACAGGATAGCCGTAAGCATGATCAGTTTTTTAATGACATGGTGAATGCCTCCATAGAAGGTGGTAGTGATTTATTCCCTAAGAATTATCATGAGTTATCTGAAAAAGAACAGATTGGTATCCTCTCAAAAGTAAAAGGGAAAGTAGACTTGTCTTGGATAAAAGATGAAGAAACGCTGAAGGCACTTCATACGATGAAAGCTATTAAAACCATTCAAGAAACAAATGGCGAGCAAGCTGCCAATCGATATATTATTAGTAATAATCAGACGACACTTAATGTAATGCAGTTGTTTGCGATGCTGAAACTAGTAGCATTTCAAGACAAACTTACAATAGATATTGGACCATTATTCGAAACGATTACCGATTTAGAGAATGCACCTGCTGTAATGGAAGAGCTTTATACGAATCCTGAATATGCTGCTCATTTAAAATCAAGAGGCAATAGACAAACCATTATGTTAGGCTTTAGTGATGGAACAAAAGATGGGGGATACCTCATGGCAAACTGGGCAATTTACAAAGCCAAAGAAAATCTAACTGCTATTTCTAGAAAATATGATGTAACGGTTATCTTTTTTGATGGACGTGGTGGCCCACCTGCTAGAGGAGGAGGGAAGACACATAATTTTTATGCTTCTTTAGGACCAACTATAGAAGATAAAGAAGTGCAGTTAACCATTCAAGGACAAACCATTAGTTCTAATTTTGGAACCCTAGAATCCTCACAATATAATTTAGAACAGTTGATCAGTTCTGGGATTTATAACAGCTTAAGCGAAGTAAACCTCAGTATGCTTCCAGAGAATAGAGAAGTTATGAATGAGCTTGCTAAGTTAAGTTATGAGGCATATAGCGCGTTTAAAGCACATCCAAAGTTCATTTCCTACTTAGAGCATATGAGTACGCTTAAGTATTATGCAAAAACAAATATTGGAAGTCGTCCTTCCAAGCGTGGAAAATCAGAAGGTTTAGTATTTGGAGATTTACGAGCCATTCCTTTTGTAGGATCTTGGAGTCAATTAAAACAGAATGTCCCAGGCTTTTTTGGAGTGGGAACAGCATTAAAGCATTATGAAGATAAAGGCGAATTTGATAAAGTGCAACAGTTATTTAAGACGTCTAGCTTCTTTAAAACACTTATAGAAAATAGTATGATGTCATTGTCTAAGTCTTTCTTTGATTTGACCAAGTATATGTCTGAAGATCCAGAATATGGTGCATTTTGGAATGTCATTTATAAAGAGTATGAAACCTCAAAACGTCTTATTTTAAAGCTTACGGGTTATGAAAAATTAATGGAGGAAGAACCTGCTGGAAGAGCTTCTATTGCAATGCGAGAATCTATTGTATTACCATTATTGACGATTCAACAGTACGCGCTTAAGAAAATTCAAGAATTAGAAAAAGCACCAGTACGAGACGAAGCGCAGATTGCTATTTTTGAAAAAATAGTCACCCGTTCTTTATTTGGTAATATCAATGCGAGTCGTAATTCGGCTTGATGTAGGGTATTTTATACATGCTCTATACGCTTTCGCGAAAGCGTATATATCTATACTTTTCGTCAAACTTTCACATCATAGTTGTTAATTAAGATGATGAGATTCCGAAATAAATTCGGAATAAACTTAGCAGAAATGCGAAAGCATATAAAATGTAAAAACCTCAAAGCTTGGGATGCTTTGAGGTTTCTTTTTTTAGTAGGTATGTTCAAGAAGATTAATGTTCGTTTAATCTGAAATCTGGATAGGCATCCATTCCATGTTCGTGTGCATCTAATCCTTCTAATTCTTCACGTTCAGAAACTCTGATACCCATGGTCTTTTTGAGTATAAAAATGATTAAGAAGGATGATAGTATACAAATAACTGCATAGGCAAGTACTCCATAAAGTTGAGGTAAGAAAGCTAATGTATTAGCCGCTTCAGAGGCTGTTGCTACAACGTCACCATTTGCATTTAAGAACTCACCAGCATCATTGGTAGACGCGCTAAAACCAAATATACCTACAGCTAGTGTACCCCAAATACCGCATATCAAGTGTACGGCAATGGCACCTACTGGGTCGTCTAATTTAATCTTGTCTATAAAGCTTACTGCAAAAACGATTAATAAACCTGCGATTGCGCCAATAATAATGGCGCTTGTAGGTGACATTACATCTGCACCCGCAGTAATACCAACCAATCCTCCAAGGATTCCATTTAAGAACATTGTAAGGTCTAAGTTTTTATACATAACGGTAGATGCTATAGCTGCAACAACTCCACCAGCCGCCGCCGCAAGACATGTGGTTACGAGTGTTAAAGATGTTAAACTCGCATCTGCAGATAAAACAGAGCCTCCATTAAAACCAAACCAACCTAACCATAAGATTAAAACTCCCGCAGTTGCTAAAGGGATGTTGTGTCCTGGTATTGCTTGGGGTTTACCGTCTTTATATTTTCCGATTCTGGAACCTAATAACCAAACAGCAACTAATGCTGCCCAACCTCCTACAGAATGAACTAATGTAGAACCTGCAAAATCATAAAAGCCTAATGAGTCTAAAAAGCCACCTCCCCATTTCCAAGAACCTGCAATTGGGTATATAAATCCTACATATATTACGGTGAATATCATAAAAGGTAAAATTTTCATACGCTCAGCAACAGCTCCAGATACAATGGTAGCTGCAGTTGCAGCAAACATTCCTTGAAATAGGAAGTCTGTCCAATAAGTGTACCCTTCGTTATATGCTAAATCTAATGTACCTGCATCAGTAAGCGGTGCGTCCAGTCCAAACCCTGCAAATCCTATATACCCATTAAAATCTCCAGGATACATAAGATTGAACCCAACCAAACAATAAAGTAGGAGTCCTACCGTGATGATAAATATATTTTTGAATAAAATATTGATGGTATTTTTTTGTCTTGTTAATCCAATTTCTAAAAATGCAAACCCTAAATGCATAAAGAATACAAGAGCAGTACAGATCATCATCCATACATTATTTGTAGTAAGTATTTCCATGTTTTTTATTTTAAAGTATTACCGCCTTTTTCACCAGTTCTAATTCTGTAGACTTCATCAATTTGAGAGACAAATATTTTTCCATCACCTACTTCTCCTGTAGAGCCAGCTTCAAGAATGGCTTTGATAGTCACCTCTTCAAAATCGTCATTGACAACAATAGATAAATAGCGTCTTTGTATATCACTGGTGCTATAGGAAACACCTCTATACACATGACCTTCTTTCTCATTGCCTAGTCCAGTAACATCCCAATAGGAGAAAAAATTCACCCCTACTTCGTGCAATGCTTTTTTAACAACAGAAAACTTAGATTTTCTAATGATAGCTTCAACTTTTTTCATTGTGTTTATATATGGTTAATTAAATTTGTAAACAGCAGCAACAAGAAATGATGCCAAATTATCTGTAGGATTTAAATCATTGTCAACATATACTTCTTCAGACCACGTATCGAGTCGCACTTCTGGTATAATTGTTAAGTCACCTATTTTGTAATTTGCAGATAAGGTTGCTGCAAAAACAGTTTCATCATCGATATCTTCTTCGTGGAATCCAAAATATTCGGCACGTAATCCCAGCGCTAATGTTTCTGAGAATGCATACTGTGGATACAGGGCAGCTCCATAAAACCCGCTTCCATCGGTATCATTGTATGTAGCATTCACTCCTAAGAAGAATTTTTCACTTATATCAGTACCTCCTGTATAGTCTACTTGAAATGTTGGATCTGAGTTTCCTGTTTGATTTCCGTATAGAAAATTGAGTAATTGATCTTTATAGCCTAATTGCGTTCCAAATGTGTAACTGCCATCAAAATTGGTCTCGGTAAAATCGGTACTATTCATTACTGCAAGTAGGATAGAGAAATCTTCTGTAGCAGCAATTCCAACTTTAAGCCCTGTGTGAGAGAAAGGTCCGTTAGAAAACATATAGGATGTACTATAATTAAAATTACCTACAGGTGATATAACTTCATACCCTAAGAAAGTGTTGAAGTTTCCTAGTGTTATTTGTACTTTATCACTTACGTTGTAGTAAGCATACAGTTGATTTACAATGGCACTAGAACCTACAGATAGAAATACGGCATCTTCTCCTCTAGGTCCAAATGCTAAATCTGCTACAAATCCTATTTTTTCGCCTTCGTAAGATATAATGGCATTTGCCATTCCAATACTAAATCCGCTTCTGTCTGCAAATGAAGTCCCGGGATTTAAAAAGAAAGTTTCTCCATCTTCTTCAAATGCAGTATTAGGACCTGTAAGATTCGTTCTAAAATAAGTGTCAACACTACCAGATATTGAAAACTTTTTTTTGTTTTCTGAATCTTGCGCAAAAAGTAATGTAGTACATAGGCTCATCCCTAATAGTAATTTTAATTTCATAGTATTCGTTTTGATTGATTGATGGTTCAAATCTATGTAAAAAGAAAATTAACATTATAAAAAATAGGGGTGTTAGGTGTATTTTTATGAATATTTATTTTTAACCCCTATTTTTTTAGGGGGTATGTAAATAAAATTAGTTTTTTTAAGAAAATGATATAAGTTCATTGTGTAGTTTTTAAAGAAAAACCACTTTGTGTAATTTATTTTTAAGAAAAAGTTTTTTTCGAAAACGTTTTAGTTGTAAAAGGTTGTTTTTATTACATATTTTTCAATTGCGTATTTAGCAATATAGAGGCTTTAAAATGCATATTTATCATTTATATACACTGTAATTTTTTAATTCCCTAAAAGTGTTTTCCCTTTTTCGATTACTAAAAATTTGCTTCTATATTCGAGATTCATTTAAAGTGAAAAATCTTTAAAAAACATTGAATTATGCTAAAGAAACAAGGCCTTTACTTACCAGAGTTTGAACATGATAATTGTGGTGCTGGTTTTATTTGTAGTCTTACTGGAAAACGTTCTAATGATATTATTCATAAAGCGCTAGAAATTTTAGTGAAGTTAGAACATAGAGGCGCAGTAAGTGCCGATGGCAAAACAGGAGATGGAGCTGGTATATTGATAGACATTCCTCATAAGTTCTTTAAAATATTTTGTGATTTTGATTTACCTGAAATAGGAAACTATGCAGTTAGTAATGTGTTCCTTCCTAGAAAAGAAAATCAACGTGCTTATTGTATTGAAGTATTAGAGACTGCCATTAAAGATCAAGGGTTACAACTTATAGGATGGAGAGATGTACCAGTAAATAGCGATGTATTAGGAGAGATCGCTAAAACAACTGAGCCATATGTAAAACAATTGTTTATTGGAAAATCTTCTAATGATCAATCAGAAAGTGCATTTAGTTTAAAACTATTTGCTGCTCGTAAAATTGCTGAGCATACTATTTATAATTCTAAACTTTCTGAATCTAAATTTTTCTATATCCCAAGTCTTTCTACTAAGATTATCATATTTAAAGGTCTTTTAAAACCTGAAGACATTAATGGGTATTATTTAGACCTCTATAATGCTGCGTTAGATACACGATTAGCTTTAGTACATCAACGTTTTTCTACAAATACGTTTCCTACTTGGGATTTAGCGCAGCCATTTAGGTATATCTGTCATAATGGAGAGATTAATACATTACGCGGTAATGTATCTAGAATGTTTTCCCGTGAAGAAATTATGCAGAGTGATGCATTTGGTGATGATATTAAAAAGATTATCCCTACGATCCTAAGAGGAAAATCAGATTCTGCTACATTAGATATGGTGGTAGAACTACTCCTGATGTCCGGACGTTCTTTGCCAGAAGCTATGATGATGTTGGTTCCAGAGGCTTGGGAGAAGAATGAGCGTATGTCTGATGCAAAAAGAGCATTTTATGAATATAATTCTTGCCTCATGGAACCATGGGATGGTCCCGCATCTATTCCATTTACAGATGGGAATTATATTGGAGCTGTATTGGATAGAAATGGACTAAGACCTTCCCGATATACCGTCACTAAAAACGGGAATGTCATCATGTCTTCAGAAACAGGAGTCGTAGATATTAAACCAGAAAATGTTGAATTTCATGGGCGTCTAGAACCAGGAAAAATGTTTCTCGTCAATATGAATGAGGGACGTATTGTCAATGATGAAGAGATCAAAGAAGAAATAGCCTCTAAGTATCCTTATAGAAAGTGGCTTAATGAAAATTTGGTACACCTTAAAGACATTTCGGCAAAGAAAGGACCTATTACTTATAATGAGATTGAGTTAAAGAAACGCAAGATTATATTTGGGTATACCCAAGAAGATATCAATACACTTATTCGCCCTATGGCGCAATTAGGGAAAGAGCCAATAGGATCTATGGGAAGTGATGCGCCTATAGCTGTATTGTCTGAAAAACCACAATTAATCTATAACTACTTTAAACAACTATTTGCACAAGTAACGAATCCACCATTAGATGGAATTCGTGAAGAATTAATCACCGATATAAGTCTTACTTTAGGAAGTGATGTAAACCTTTTTGATATTAATTCGGCACATTGTAAGAAACTTAAAATTCAAAACCCAGTTATTTCAAAGCATGATTTAGATAAAATTAGAAACTATGATAGTAATCCTAATTTTAAGATAGCTTCTATTTCTATGTTATATGAAGTGAATAGAGGGTTAAATGAACTTGAAATTGCTCTTGAAAATTTAGTTACTAAAGCTTCAAAAGCCATAGAGAATGGTGCAAATATTATCATTCTTTCTGATCGTTATGTAGATGATAATCATGCTCCCATTCCTGCATTACTAGCTTGTTCATTTGTAAATCATGCATTACACAAATTAAAAAAACGTTCGCAAACGAGTTTAATCATTGAATCTGCCGAGCCAAGAGAAGTACATCATTTTGCATTACTTTTTGGCTTTGGAGCAAGTGCTGTCAATCCATATATCGTTAATGAGATAGTACAAGAGCAAGTTTCTGCAAATGATGTTACAGATATTGAATATCTAACAGCCATTAAAAATTATAATAAGGCCATAGGAAAAGGAATTCTAAAGGTCATGAATAAAATAGGAATCTCTACATTAAACTCGTATAGAGGTTCCCAATTGTTTGAATGTATAGGAATTAATGCAAAGACGGTTGCTAAGTATTTTCCTAATACACCTACGCGTATAGAAGGAATAGGATTACGAGAAATAGAACAAGAAATTGTAAAACAACATAAAAAAGCTTTTCAAACAAATGATGCTTATGTCGATATAGAAATAGGAGGAGATTATAGATGGCGTCGCGGACAAGAAAAGCATATGTTTAATCCGTTAACCGTAGCAAAACTTCAGGAATCTGTAAGAACTAATAAAGCAGCTACATTTAAAGAATACTCGCAATTAATTAATGATCAATCTAAAAGTCTTATGACCATTCGTGGGTTATTAGAATTTGATCAATTTGATCCCATTCCTCTAGATGAAGTAGAACCTTGGACAGCCATTGTAAAACGCTTTAAAACAGGAGCAATGTCGTATGGGTCTATTAGTAAAGAAGCTCATGAAAACCTTGCTGTAGCCATGAATCGAATTGGAGGGAAAAGTAATTCAGGAGAAGGAGGGGAGAATCAAGAGCGTTTTTATAAAAGTGCACAAGGAGATTGGAAAAACTCGGCGATCAAACAAGTAGCTTCTGGACGATTTGGTGTAACCTCAAATTATCTTACCAATGCAAGTGAGATTCAAATAAAAATTGCACAAGGAGCAAAACCTGGTGAAGGAGGGCAGCTTCCAGGTCCAAAAGTAAATCATGAGATTGCAAAAACTAGAAATTCTACCCCCTATGTGGGGCTCATATCCCCACCTCCACATCATGATATTTATTCGATAGAAGATTTATCACAACTAATATATGATGTAAAAGCAGCCAATAGAGAGGCACGTGTAAATGTAAAATTAGTCTCAGAAGTAGGTGTCGGGACTATTGCAGCGGGTGTTGTAAAAGCAAAAGCAGATGTGGTCTTAATTTCTGGTTTTGATGGAGGAACAGGAGCTTCTCCTTTAACATCACTCAGACATGCTGGATTGCCTTGGGAACTTGGTATTGCAGAAGCACAACAAACATTGGTCATGAATAATTTACGTAATCGTATTGTCTTAGAATGTGATGGCCAACTTAAAACAGGTAGAGATGTAGCTATTGCTTGTTTATTAGGTGCCGAAGAATTTGGATTTGCTACAGCACCTTTAGTTGCATCAGGATGTATCATGATGCGCGCATGTCACTTAAATACATGTCCAGTAGGGATTGCTACTCAAAACCCAGAATTACGCAAGAAATTTAAAGGGAGGCCAGAGCACGTTGTAAATTATATGTATTTCGTTGCGCAAGAACTGCGTGAGATTATGGCGAAGCTTGGTTTTAGAACCGTTAACGAAATGGTGGGCCAAGTACAGAAACTAAATCGCAATAAAGCCATTGATCATTATAAAGCATCAGGTATAGACCTGACACCTATCTTACATAAAGTATCCGTTTCTGATGAAGTAGCTTTTTATAATACTACACAGCAGGAGCATGACTTAGAAACACATTTGGACTTTAAAATTATTAAGCAAGCACACCAAGCATTATTTAGAAGACAAAAAACACATTTACGTTTGCCTATTACTAATATCAACCGTGCCGTAGGTGCTATTGTGAGTAATGAAATTTCAAAAATATATGGCGCACAAGGATTACCAGAAGATACTATTGATATTGATTTTGAAGGTTCAGCTGGGCAGAGTTTTGGAGCTTTTGCTACTAAAGGATTACGTATGACAGTTCATGGTAATACCAATGATTATTTAGGAAAAGGACTTTCTGGCGCAACATTAGTAATCAAAGTTCCAGAAGCCTGTACCATTGTCCCAGAAGATAATATTATTACCGGAAATGTGACCTTGTATGGCGCTACATCTGGTGAAGTATATATAAATGGAAAGGCAGGAGAACGTTTTTGTGTTCGTAATTCAGGGGCCAAAGCCGTTGTAGAAGGAATTGGAGATCATGGCTGTGAGTATATGACAGGGGGTATTGCAGTTATTTTAGGAGAAGTAGGACGCAATTTTGGAGCCGGTATGAGTGGTGGTATTGCTTATATTTTTGATGAAAAGAATACCTTTTCACAACATTGTAATGCAACAGATTTAAATATTGGTCCAGTAACTATAGAAGATGATGAATTGCAATTGAGAGACTTACTTAAAAAGCATTATCAAGCTACCGATAGTCCATTAGCAAAACGAATTCTTAAAGGTTGGGAAAACTATTTACCAATGTTTAAGAAAGTACTTCCGGAAGAATATAGAAAAGCCTTGTTACGATTAGAACAAGAACAATTACAAATAGCATAAAACATGGGAAAGATCACAGGATTTTTAGAATATGAACGTCAAGAAGAGGCCTATGAATCTCCTAAAGAACGTATCAAAAATTATAAGGAATTTACCATTCCATTAGAACCCTCAAAACTTCAAGATCAAGGAGCGCGTTGTATGGATTGTGGTATTCCGTTTTGTCATAGCGGATGTCCTTTGGGTAATTTTATTCCTGATTTTAATGATAAGGTGTATAAGGGTAAGTGGGAAGAAGCTGCACAGATTTTACATAAAACCAATAATTTTCCTGAGTTTACGGGACGTTTATGTCCTGCACCTTGTGAAGAAGCATGTGTGTTAGGCATTAATGAAGACCCCGTTACTATTGAGAATATTGAAAAAAATATTGTAGAAACCGCTTTCGCGAAAGCGTGGATCACCCCAAACCCTCCGAAACAAAGAACCGGTAAAACAGTTGCCATTATAGGATCAGGACCCGCAGGACTTGCCGCAGCTCAACAACTCAATCGGGCGGGACATCTTATTACTGTTTTTGAACGGGATGCAAAAGTAGGTGGATTATTACGTTACGGTATTCCAGATTTTAAATTAGAAAAACACATTATTGATAGACGTATTAAAATCTTAGAAGAAGAAGGAATTATTTTTAAAACCAATATAGAAGTTGGCAAAACAATAAAAGCTAGTGAGTTGCAAAACGAATTTGATGCGGTGGTATTATGCGGCGGCGCTACTGTAAAGAGAAATTTACCTATTGATGGCGCCGATCTAAAAGGCGTGCATCAAGCTATGGATTTCTTAAAACAAAACAATCAGCGAGTAGATGGCATTTCAGATTTTGAAGAAGTGCTCACTGCGCAAGGAAAACATGTCATTGTTATTGGTGGCGGTGATACGGGATCTGACTGTATTGGAACCTCTAATCGCCATGGCGCTATATCAGTCACCAATTTTGAGATTTTAAATAAACCCACAGAAGGCAGACCTGCGCATCAACCTTGGCCCTATTGGCCTATGAAACTCAAGACAACGTCTTCGCATCAAGAAGGCGTAGAGCGTTTTTTTAGTATTTCTACTAAAGAGTTTATAGGAGATACAAAAGGCAATCTAAAAGCATTAAAAACTACTCAGGTAGAATGGATTTTTAAAGATGGAGAGCGTCCACAATTAAAAGAAGTACCCAACACCGAAAAAGAATGGAAGTGCGATCTAGCTTTATTAGCACTTGGTTTTACAGGAGCAGAGAAAACCCTAGCCGAACAGTTTGGAGTAACGATGGATGGGAGAACAAATATTCAAGCTACTACTAAAGATTATAAAACCAATGTTTCTGGTGTTTTTACAGCTGGAGACATGCGTAGAGGCCAATCCCTTATTGTATGGGCAATTTCCGAAGGAAGACAAGCGGCACATCACGTAGATACATATTTAATGGGTAGTTCTACATTACCACTAAAAGATGAGAGTGATTTGCCTAGAGTGTAAACCTTATGATATATGTATCATTAATTATATCTAAAGTATCTTTTGTGCCTTCACTTAAAACTATAATTCATGAAAATCCGATGCGCAATTTTATGCGCCTTGGCCTACATGGAAGGCATTTTATAAAATTATCAATCAGTAGAAAGTGTAGCTTACGATGAGGCTAATGATCGTTGGTTAGGGCATAATAAAAATAAAAGGCAATGGGCTAATATATAAGAATAATGATGTATATTGTTGAATGTCAGATTTTTGTTTAGGTATTTCTTGTTATTATTAGTTTTAAAATAGTTCCCATGAAAAAATTAATATGTTTATTCTTATTTGCAATGCTTGCTCTATTATTTATGACTTGTACAACAGAACAAATTTCAGATAATGGAACATCTAGTGATATTAGTAACTTGGAAGCGTCCTTTGAAAATGACTGTGAAATATCAGATATAACCTTAAGAATTAATGTTGGTTTCTCAGATGAAGGTTATAGTTTTCTTGATCATTTTCTATATTTTAATCAGAGGAGTTCTTATGATGTTATACACCCTGTCTTTGGTTGTGTTTTTACACGTGTTATTGGTGCAGAAGAACACCCTATTTACCCCAATAGATATTATTTAATTTATGAAGGGGTGGTACCTAACCAAAACCTTAACGATATCATTCAAGAATGTGTCGATATCTATATTCCTAATAGTACAGAATTTTCTTGTACTTGTAGGCAAATAGGGAATAAATCAATTCTTGTTGATTCATGTGTTGATATATATGCGTCTTTAAATTGCAATGAACTTGTGATTCCAACAAATGCCTATACATTTGCAGACAGCACCCTAATTTATTGTGATTAAGTTGGATATCTATTTTTTTGAGTATTATAATTTTAATGTTATTCTTTATTCGCTTTACCATTTCATTCTCCCTTCGGTCGTGAACTTGCTTGCCAGCAGACAGGTCTTGCAAGCTCGATTTCGCACTTCGGTAAGCTTAGTATAAACTTCTACGTCATAAATTCCTTGAAAGCGTATACCTTATGAAAATAACTCTTTTTTTACAGTCTCAAAATAAGTGGTACTTACAGGAATACGGTGATCTTGTATGATGATATCCTTATCCTTTAAGGCCTGCACTTTGTTTTTATTAATGATATAAGAACGATGCACCCGCATAAATAGGGAAGGAGGTAAACTGTCTTCCAGTGATTTTAAACTTTGATAAGACATGATCTTTTTATTATCTAGATAAAAAGTCACATATTCACTATCACTTTTTATATAATAAATTTCTGATAAGCGTACTTTGTGTAAGTCGTATCCAGACTTTATTGTGATAGTTTGCGAGCCTATGTCTGTTATATTTCTCGTAGTTGTTTGTACTTTGTTTACGGCCGTTAAAAAACGTTCAAAAGTAATTGGTTTTAAGAGGTAATCTATGGCGTTGAGTTCATATCCATCTAGCGCATATTCTGAATATGCCGTTGTAAAAATCACTCTAGTAGTTGGTGAAATCATCTTTGCAAAGTCTGTACCTTTAAGTTGTGGCATTTGGATATCTAAAAATACAACATCAATCACTTCTGATTTTAAGATAGGTAATGCCTCTAAAGGATTTTCATATGCTCCTTTTGAAACAATAAAATCAAGCTTATCTACATAACTTTTAAGCAAAGCTCTTGCTAACTCTTCATCATCTATAATGATACACTTAAGCATTGGTTTTTATTTTTAATTGAACTTGAAATACATCGATTCCTTCTAAAACGGTTAAGGTATGCTTTTCGGGGTATACTATGGCAAGTCGTTTCTTTACATTTTCTAATCCAATACCGCCCACAGTATCTTTTTCGGTATGTACATTGGCAATCGTGTTTTCTACTTTAAAGGTAATCGTATCTTGAGTAGCATTTATGTATATTTTAATGAAAGTATTTTGAATGCTTTCTATGTTACTATGTTTAAAAGCATTTTCTACAAATGGAATAAGTAACATAGGAGCAATCTCTATGTTAGGATCATCCATTGTAAATTGAGTCTTGATAGGGTATGTTTTACTGCTTTTAAGAGAAAATAGTTTGATATAATCATTGATGTAGTCTACTTCTTTTTGAAGCGGTACAAAGGGTCGTTCACATTCATACAATACATAGCGTAACATATTAGATAAGTAACTAATACTTTCTTGTGTTTTTTGAGTATCTATAGCAGATAGGGAATAGATATTATTTAGTGCATTAAAAAGAAAATGCGGATTGATCTGTGATTTTAAGAGCTTTAATTCGGTTTCTAGTGTTTCTGTTTTACTTAATATGAGTGCAGCTTCTTTTCTTTTGGCAAACAAGAAAACTTCTATAACGGTAGTTAGAATAAAAGTGATACAGAGTAATAAAAAGTTAATAAGAAAAGGGGAGTTAAGTGCTTTGCCAAATTGGGTTAAGTTTTTTTGAGGATTTGGAGGTGGTTTTCTTCTACCATCCTGTGGAGGCGGGCCAGGAGGTAATCCTTCTAAGTGGTTTGGAGGTCTTTGGTCTTGAATGTTTTTGGAAGGTCTATCTGGTCTGTTTTTAAAAGGCCCATCTGCCGAAAACTGATAGGATAAAAAAGCACATAGAATGATAATTCCAAGACCAATAATAATAAAAGGTGTTTTTTTCTTTCTATTTAAAAAGGTAGGAGCCAGGCTTAAAGTGATAATACTAATAAGTGCGATCTGAAGCACATAAATAACACTATTTTGTGCTATGAAATTGGGGATGTCCTTATGTCCTAATGCCATAATTACCCATACAATAGTCCAAAACAAAACCTGAAATAGGATTCTTTTCATTGCTTTCATATCGCAAATTAAAGTAAAATAAGATTAGTGAGCTTTCAATAATGATTATTTGATTGCTACAATAAAGTGGTTTTACAGAAGCTAAGATGTCATTTACTGAAAAGAATACCAACTTCGCTGAAAACCCAATTCTAGCCATAATACATACAATGAATATTCAGTTATTTACAGTAGATAACCCTATATAATTTCAGTTAGTTTATGAAAAAAACACTACACTTTTTAAACACTATTTGGCGCCAAAATAATGCTTAAGAAGGCATATAAATATGAATGACTTATATGCTTTTTCTAACCATTTAACACAATTACTTATGAAACGACCATATTTTAAAATAATATTTGCCATAGCAGTGACTGTAGTGTTATTACAATCCTGTGCAAACGATGACGATGCTCAAGACACAACTGTTGTAGATACACCTGTAGTAACAAATGCAACCACACAATTGATTACAGACTGGAATGATCTTTGGCTAGATTTAGACCGCTATACAGATGCTATGAGACCTAATTCTACTGCAAGAGCACTTGCTTATATTCATTTAGCAGGGTATGAAACCGCTGTAGCTGATATGGATGGATATACTTCAAATGAGGATAGATTACAAGGATTTACTATTAATGAGAATCAGCGTGAAGACAATGTAGACGTAGATCTAGCACTTAACACTTGTTATGCTTTGGTTTTTGATCACTTTATGTTTAGTGTATCAAACAATGAAAAAGCTGCTATAGCCATTTTACAAGAAAGTATGGCAAGTGAGTTATCGACAGATTTGTCTGAATCTGAAATTGAAAATTCTATAGAATGGGGTACGTATGTTGCAGAACGTGTGATCGCATATAGTCAAAGTGATACAGATGCTGAGACTCAGATTCTAGACCCAAACCCAGCGTCTTACATAGCACCTGTAGGTGATGGTTTATGGATAGCAGCAGAAGGAGAAAGTGCATGGTTTCCTTATTGGAATAGTGTGAGAACATTTGTGATCTCTCCAGATGAAACTACGAGTATCCCTCCTGCATATGACTATAGTACAGACACAACAAGTGAATATTATATAGCCATGGAAGAGGTAAATGATATTGCAACGGTAGCAAGAGAAGAGGATAATGAAGATTTATGGATTGCTGAGTTTTGGTCTGACGATGTAGAAAGCTTGATGATGAGTCCTCCGGGAAGACAATTTTCTATTGCAAATCAATTGATTGCACAGGAAGATTTAGAATATGCGCAGACATTAGAGCTTTTACTTAGACTTGGTTTTGCGATAAATGATGCGGCAGTTTCTGCTTGGGATGATAAGTACACGTATGATACCCAACGTCCTAGTACGTATATAAGAGCAAATATGAATGCAGATTTTGATACGAATCTATCACTATTTATTGATTCACCTAACCCTGCATTTCCAAGCTACCCATCGGGTCATGCGACATTTGCAGGAGTGTCGGCTGGTGTTTTTGCTCAATTTTTCGGAGGTGATGCTATCGGTTTTACAGATAGAAGTCACGATGGAAGAGTAGAGTTTAATGGAAATCCACGTACGTACAGTTCTTTTTCAGAAATGGCACAAGAAAACGCCTATTCTCGAGTGCCTCTAGGCGTACACGTTCAAATAGATAGTGATGAAGGAATTCGTTTGGGCTATGAGATTTCTGATGCTGTCAATGATTTTGATCTTACAAACTAATAATCGCTTTTCACCCCTTAATAGCGCCCATGTTATATACGCTTTCGCGAAAGCGTATACTTGAAACATTACTTTTAAACCACTTCTGAAAGTTAGATATAAGTATTTGTGATAAAAAGCAGTTGCATTTTGAATGTAGCTGCTTTTTTATATCCATGAGAATACTGGTACTTGTAATCTGTTAATTGATGTTTTTTATTTGAAAGTAATAACATATAATACCTAATACTAATACTATAATGAGCTATTTGGTAATAGCTAATAAAGAATGAATAATATATTACTTTTGTTACCTTTCTACATCTCTTTTTCATTATTTAAATAGAAAACTAATATGCGTTATAAGAAGATTAACAATAGTTTATTTATAAATAATAGAAATCGTTTTGTTTCCAAAATGAAACAAAATACCATTACTGTTCTAACTTCAAATGATGTTAAACATACCAATGCTGATGACGTAATGGGGTTTACTCAAAATGCTGATTTGTTTTATCTCTCAGGCATTGATCAAGAAGATACTATCTTGGTGTTATATCCCGATGCATATAAAAAAGAAAACCGAGAAATTCTTTTTGTAAAAGAAACTAATGAACAGATTAAAATTTGGGACGGTGAGAAACTAACAAAAGAGCAGGCTTCTGAAATTTCAGGTATTACACGTGTAGAATGGCTACATGACTTTGAGAAAATACTACAGCTTATGGCTTTTGAAGCTGATGGATTTTATCTAGGGCATAATGAGCATATCAAAAGAGTAACAAAAGATCAGCAAACACAGCAAGACCGAATGATTTTATGGTGTAAAGAAAAATACCCTTTACACGAATATCATAGAGCAGCAAAAATAACAAGGGAATTACGTCCCTTAAAATCCGATATAGAGGTTGCATTGATAGAAAAAGCAATTGCTATTAGTGTAACATCTTTTGAGCGAGTATTAAAAAGCTGTAAACCTAATATTAACGAGTACGAATTAGAAGCAGAGTTAGCTTATAACTTAGTCAAATCTGGCGCATCTCGTCATGCTTTCAAACCCATTGTTGCATCAGGAAAAAATGCCTGTGCCTTGCATTATAATACGAATGATGCTGTTTGTTATGATTGCGATATGATATTATTAGATTTTGGTGTCTGTTATGCAAACTATAATAGTGATACAACGCGATGTTTTCCTGTAAATGGAATATTTTCTAAAAGACAAAAGGAAGTATACAGCGCTGTGTTACATTGCTTAAAAGAAGGAAGTAAGCTTTTAAAACCAGGTATCCTTCCTTCAGATTATGAAGCTCAAATGGTAGGTCTTGTAGAAGCGGAATTGATACAATTAGGTTTGTTAAGTGCAGATGAAATTGCTAATCAAGATGCAAAGAAACCCTTGTATAAAAAATATTTTATGCATGGTACCGCACACCACATAGGATTAGATGTACATGATGTAGGGTTGTATTCACGTCCGTTAGAGGAAGGAATGGTACTAACATGCGAACCAGGAATCTATATCCCAGAAGAGGGGATTGGTTGCCGATTGGAAAATGATTATCTCATTACAAAAAATGGTAATCGTAATTTAACCGAAGCTATGCCTATAGAAATAGAAGCTATAGAGGCAATGATGAAGCATTGATCCTTTTCTGTAAATAACCTAAATATTATAAATCTTACGAAGACATGTCTGCGACAATTTTCCACTCGCCATCTATGCGTTTAAAGATGATTAGAAAATTACCATTGGCATCTCCGACACCACGTTTTAAATGGTATTGTCCCATTACCCAATAACTATGTGCTTCTATTTTTGAAATATCTTCTATCGTAAATGTAAGTGTTCCACTATGCTCCTTTGTAGGGTATCCTTTTTTATAGTTGGCTAGTGTTTGTTCCCACCCTTTTGTGAGTCCTCGGCTACCATAAAACTTTAGAGAATCACTTTTCCAATACCCTTTCATAAAACCTTCTAAGTCATTTTGAGACCAGGCTTCTTGTTGAGCTTGCATAACTGCTCTAATTGCTTTTTTATCGTCTTGCTCTGTCGTTTGCGCTTGGCAATTAAGAAAAAGGGTACTTGTTATTAGTATTAAAAAAAGATGTTTCATAATTTTTAATTTAAAATTGGTTGAATAGTAAATGAATAGGTATGCTTAGTATTTGCAGGAATTGTATACTCGGGATGCACTAATCGTCCCCATGATGTATCACCGCCAAGTCCCATTTGTAAATAATCGATATTCCATTGTATGGTATTTCCTAATTTAATATCTGCTCCATGTTTTTTGGTGACGGGAACTAATCCTGATGCCGATTTACCTGCTTCTTCACTTGTAAAATCAAGCTCTTTCATATCAAATGGCCACACACTAGTATTTAGTAATTGCAAACTATTTACTTTTAAGGATAGTGCATCTGACGTAATCTTCACCCAACGGACATCTGTCTTATTTCCTGTTTCTTGTGGACGTGAATAGCGTTCAAATTGATCTATAATTTTCCCCGTGTAAATCCCTGTTTTTTGTCCAGTTTTTCGATCCCAATAACTTTCTTGTGGTCCTTTCCCATACCAAGAGATCTCTGTGAAATCATTTGGTAATGTAAGATACATACCTATTCTTGGAATAACCGGTAATTCCTTTTGTTTTGGGATGAATGTATAGTCAATAGAGAGATTCCCTGTATCTTGTATTACATATAGCGTTTTTATAAAACCAATGTCATTGGGTAATTGGTATTCAACCCCATAAAAAGCACCTGTATTTGTAACGATAGGTTTTTTTACCAATGTACTTGTATAATTATACGTTGCTTCTTGCCAAACTTTTGCCCATGTATCCATACCATTGCCTAAATCATTATCTGTAGGAGGGCGCCAGAAATTAGGACGAATAGGCTGTTTTGTGATTTCATGACCTTTCTGACTCCAAGATATAATCTCTCCAGTTGTTGCATTAATTCTTAAATGTACTTTATCATTTTTAATTGTAAAAGAGGTAGCGTCTTCTGTAATAGCAAATGTTGTTTGTGAATTAGAAGTAAATTGAGAAGAAGCACTTTTCTGTAACACAAACTCATCCCAAGCTATTTCATGATTTTTTGAAATAAGATGTTTTGCCTCTTTTTGAATTAAACTAAATTGTAAGATATATTCACTATCTAAAGCTAGTGTTTTGGGTAACTCCTGAAGCGTAAAAATGACGCTTTCTTGTGGTTGTACTTGTATAGATATATCCTTTTTCTTTTTAATGACTTTACCATTCTTTAATAGCTGCCACGATATTGTGTTATTAGAAAAGTCAGCAAAGAAGTTCTTATTAGTTACTTGTATTTTTCCGTTGCCTATATAATTAAATTGAACAGGTTCATATACTTTCTTTACTTCAGAAAGGTGAGGATGTGGATTCCGATAAGGATCTATCAAACCATTATTTAAGAAATTGCCATCAGTAGGTAAATCAGGATGGTAGTCATGCCCATATGCTAAATAAGGGCTTCCATTTTCATCTTTATATTCTAAACTTTGATCTACCCAATCCCAAATATAACCACCTTGTAGATTGGGGTATTCTTCTATAATATCCCAATAATCTTGTAAATTCCCTACAGAATTTCCCATGGCATGACAATATTCGATCATAACAGAGGGTTTATCAGAACTTGATTTCCCGTGATTTATTAAGTATTCTGGTTTTGGATACATAGGGCAATAAATATCGGTATAATCATCTTTGCCGGCAGGTTCGTATTGTACAATTCTATTTGCATCTTGCTTTTTCAACCAGTTGTAGGTAGTTATGAAAATATCACCTTCTCCTGCTTCATTACCTAGAGACCAAGCGTATATAGAAGGATGATTCCTATCACGATAATACATACGCTGTGTACGTGACATATGAGCTGGTAACCAACTCATCTCATTACCTATTTGTGTTTTTTCATCAATAGCCAATGGATGACTCTCGATATTTGCTTCATCTATAACATACAGACCATACTTATCACATAAGTCTAACCAATACGGATCATTAGGATAGTGAGCAGAACGTACAGCATTAATGTTGTTTTGTTTCATTAACAAGATATCCTTTAACATCGATTTTTTAGAAACAACATGCCCTGTATGTGGGTCTGTCTCATGACGATCTACACCCCTAAAGTAAATGGGTTTTCCATTAATAAGAATTTGTGCGTTTTTAACCTCAACGCGCTTAAAACCTATAGGTTTAGTAATAAATTGATTGTTGTTCGGGTTGGATGCATCCTCTAGTGTAATTTTTAATTCATATAAGTTAGGAAGTTCTGCAGACCATTGCTGTACAGTGTCTATTATTTTTTTAGTTTGTATTTCTTTAATAGAATTCCTTTGTATGTCTATTGTTTTAGAAAAATTATAAAGAGTCGTATCTCCATCTATAATGGAAAGAGAAATCTTCCTAGAAACAGTTTCTTCAGAAGTGTTTGAAATGGAAATAGTACCATTAAAAACGCCATTGGTATAGGTGTCATCTAGCGTAGTTATCGCATGATAATCAGTAATTGCTACTTTAGGCTGCGTATATAAATACACATCTCTTTCTATACCACTCATTCGTAACATATCTTGACTCTCTACATAGCTGGCATCACTCCATCGAAACATTTGTAGCGCAATGATGTTTTCTCCTTCTTTTAGATAAGGAGTGATAGTAAACTCTGCGGGTGTTTTACTGCCTTGTGAATACCCTACATATGTACCATTCAAATACACATACATGGCAGATTTCGCGCCAGCAAAATGAAGAATAACATCCTTTGATAAAAATTCTTTTGTAATAGTTATTTCCTTACGATAGGTGCCCACTGGATTATAGTCTTTTGGTATATCTGGCCAAGTGGTAGTAAATGGATAACGTTCATCCAGATAAATTGGATTTCCAAAACCTTGAACTTCCCAATTGGCAGGAACAGGAATGGTTGTCCAATCGCTATCATTAAAATCTGCATGTTGAAATATAGTAGGGCGTTGCTTTGGATCTTTCACCCAATGAAATTTCCAATCTCCATTTAAACTTAAAAATCGACTAGAATTTTCTTTTTTTGAAACAGTTGCCGATTCATATGCAAAATAACTGGCTCTCGGAGGTAATTTATTTTCTTCAAATATTTGATGATTAAAATGATATGTTTGTGTTGCAACCTCAGGTAGGGGAGTTTCTTTACATCCCAAAAGAGAAATTAAAAGTAGGAGTATGAGGAGCTTATTCTTTTTCATAATACATTAAAGTTGCATAAAATCTTCGTTAAAAATCAATTTTAAATAAGAGATTTGCTCTTTAGCTTCAGAAATAGTTGTTTTTATAGTCGTATAATTCATTTTACTCCTTTTGTAATAGCATTATAAGATGTGCTGCACTCCAACTAAAATTTTGAGCATGTAATCCTTCTCCAGTTATGGGATGATAGTTTTCTCTAATTGCTTTTCCTTTGCCTAAAATCCCTTCTGCTCCTTTGATAATTTGGATAGTTGCTTTATCTGCTTCTTTCTTAAACCCATAGTTACGTAATCCTTTTATTCCAAAGTATGCTTGGTCTAACCAATTGGGACCGCGCCAATATCCTTTTAATGGAGCAAATTTTGGATGATCTGCACTCATCGTTTGAAATGGGACTGTGGTAAAGAATTTTTCTGTATCCATCATCCGATTTTTTACAGCTTGTGCTTGTTCTTGTGTTGCAACCTGTGCCCAAAGTGGAGTCCACCCTTCGCTACCTTCTCCTTTTATAAATGTTTTGCCATCCAGTGTGGTGTCATAAAACCACCCATCATTCTCATCATAAAACTGTATTTGGATTTTTAGTTGTAATCGCTCAGCTGCATGTTTATACGAGAATGACTCTTGATGTAGTTCTAAAGTTTCTGCTAATGTTGCTAGATATAACTTTTCAGCATATAAATACGCATTTAAATCTACACTTTCTTGATCTATAGAATAGGCACCTTCACTATTCTTTACAATTTTAGAATTATCAAAACGAATAGCATTATCCATCCCACTTTCCCATTTTGCAGCAATAAGACTTCCGTCTGTTGACCCATATTCACACATTCCATCTTGATCATGATCCCGTTTATCATACCACCATTGATGGTATTTTTTCAATTTTGGATACATATATTTCACAAAATTGATGTCTTTATCTTTTTCATATACTTTCGCCACTGCCCAAGCCGAAAGAGGAGGTTTGGTATCTCGATAATTATGAGCTTCTATAGTTGTATCTCTGTAAACGCAATCTGCGATAAAACCATCCTCATTTTGAAATTCAAACATTAATTTGATTTGTTTTTTTGCGAGATCAGTATTGTAATAGGAAAGCCCAACGGCATGCTTCCATGAGTCCCAAGACCAAAAACCATTGAACCATTCGTAATGATAACTAGGAAATAACCCTTCATAGGTTATTTCTCCAGCAGGAATACGCCAATTGTTTTGTAGTGTAAGATGTGCTTTAGCCAAGACCTCACTATATTTCTTTTCTGAGAAAGCTTCTTTTTGATTGGTTATTAGTTGTGCTAATTGCGCCTCTTTTTCTGTTTTACGATGCTGTAAAAGAGAATCAAAAGCTATAGTGTTTATGCGTTGCTGTTCTTCTTCCCAAGAATACTCAGGGAAAATGAAACTTTGAGATATGATCACTTCAGTTGATTCTCCCGGTTGTAGTTTTATGGGATTTATTTGAATTGCATAAAAATGTTTATCCTCAGAAATATATACATTTCCAACATCATTCTGTGTTTGTATATACCCAACAGCAGGAGATTTTTCAGAAACAAGTTTGATGCTATTATTTTCTTGAGTTAGTTGAATCCCAATGTCATAAACCGAACCTTGGAAGATTGCATTAAATCGAATGGATTTTTCGCTGCTATTATGAATCGTAGTTCTTTGTAGCACTGTATGTCCAGACAGAAATACAAGTTCTTGTTTTATTTCTACCTTTTCATTTTTTAAATACTGACTCAGATGACTGGCTTCACTCCTACGTACAACGACATCCGTATCAGAATTTAACAATCGGTCATTATGATTACCTTCGTATAGATTTAAACGTGATAATAGATTACTACTCCAAATCCCATTTTGTTGTGTCATTAAAAACGGTCCAGAAAAACCGAGTATGATATTTTCTGTTTTGGGAAGACTATAGGCAAACCAAGCGCCTTGATCAGAAAACATAAGCCCAGATTTATCCAATGAATCCTTTGGGGAGATGCGGTAATCTAAGATGTTTTGACTCAATGCCAAATGATCAAAACTAGGTTTTGGAGCTTGTTGCTCTGTTTGAGAACAACTTATAATCAATAAGGTGATAAGTAGTACGTATGTATATTTAATCATCTTTTAATGTGTCTGTATACGCTTTCGCGAAAGCGTATAAAATAATTTTCTCAATTTTCAACGTACTCAATGACATACCATAGAAAACGGATTACCTTAGAATAAAACCATTCTTCATGGGATCTTTTGGATCAATGACAAAAGTTTGCATTCCTGTAATATGTGCTGTGCCTTCTACTTGTGGGATGACAGCGGTAAATGGTCCATATTCTTCTTCTGAAATCACAGAACCTTTAAATACCGAACCGGTGATACTCTCAATTTTCATAGTGTCTCCATATGTAATTTCATTACGTTTTTTATGAATGGCCATTCTGCCAGAAACTCCAGAACCCGTAGGGGAGCGGTCTACTTCGCCTTCGGCAAAAATGCACACATTTCTACTATCATTTCCTGAAGATTGTTTTGTATTGTCTATAAAAATAGTTCCATATAAGAAACTTAAATCTTCTTCATAAGGATGCAGGATACTGGTATCTTCTTTCATCACGGCATGCTTAATATCCATCCCTTTGGTGATTAATTGTCGATATGAATCAGGAGTTAGGTCAAAATCAAATGTGTTTTTTGCCATATCTACATAGGCATAGAATGCACCTCCATAGGCTAAATCATAGGTGACCATGCCCAACTCAGGAACATCAACAGTACTATCCAGACTCACAACAAAACTTGGAACACAGTGAAAACGAACGCTCGTGATTTCTCCGTTTTTTACATGAGCATATGAAGTGATACGTCCACAAGGCGCATCGATTTTTAATGTATTGTCTCCTTCAATAACGGATACCCAATTCATTTCTATAGCGAGTGTAGAGATTGCGATAATAGCATGTCCACACATAGTAGAATATCCTTCATTATGTAAAAAGATGATCCCAAAATCACCTTCGTCATCATTAGGAGGTGTTAGAATACATCCATACATATCTGCATGTCCACGTGGTTCAAACATTAATGCTGTACGTAACACATCGTAGTTTTCTTTACAATAGCTACGGTATGCTAATACGGAATCTCCTTTTAATACTGGAAATCCATCTATAATAACCCGTAATGGCTCTCCACCCGTATGCATATCGATAGTTTTTATCTGCAACCAATCTTTGGGAGGTGTATATATGGTGTTTTTTATAGTATTCTGATAGGTAGTCTTAGGCATTCGTGTATTTTTTATAGTAATAATTGGCTGCTGCAAGGTCTTCTATGGCATGACCTACCGATTTAAATAGGGTAATTTCTTCTTTAGAAGTTCTTCCTTTTTTTGTGGCAGCACATAGCTCAAATAAATCTGCTTTCATATCGCTTTCTTGAATAATCCCTTCTTGTAAGGGAATTACAATGTCACCGCTTTCCTTTAGTCCTCCTTGGTAGGTATCTAAAAAAACAGAAGATTTTGTGACCGTTTCATTATCGGCTTCGCGCATATCTTTTTTATAGGCCCCTACAAGATCTATATGTTGTCCAGGCTTTAGATGTTTTCCTAATACTAAAGGTCTTTTAGATAAAGTAGCACAAGAAATAATAGCGACCTCTTTTATTTTTTCTTCAATGGTTTGAACAGGAGTTACGGTGTATTTTTCATTTTGTAGTGTTTTGGAGAGTGCTTTTGCTTTCTCAAAGTTACGTCCCCAAATAAATACTTCTCTTATGGGCCTAACTGAAGCGTGGGCTTTTATTAAGTTGATGGAAAGTGCTCCTGTTCCTATCATCAATAAAGAAGAAGCTTCTGTACGTGATAAAAATGATGAGGCTAGGGCAGAAGTAGCTGCTGTACGCTTTGCAGTTAATTCTTTTGCTTCTAAAATAGCTTTTATAGTTCCTTTTGTAGCATCTAGATAGATATACGTTCCTTGAATAGAGGGTAAGTCAAACTGTACATTTTCAGGACTTATCGTTACTATTTTTACACCAGCATCTTCGCTAGGATTCCATGCAGGCATTAATAATAGCGTGGTATCTGCTCCAGTTGTTGGGTTTGGAAAGTCATGATGGTGACGTAAAGGGGCAATTGTTTTCTTTGAAGAAAATGCTTTTTGTATTTCATTAATTAACTTTGGAAAATGAGTGTTTTCTTCAATGAATTGGTTGCTTATTTGAGCAATTTTATCCATACTTTAAAAGTACAGAATTTTACAATTCTAATACTATGTTATGTCTATATTGGCATAAATAGTATTAGACATGGATAATATAGTGTTTATTATGGTTTTCTAAGTAGCATAATGATTTAAGATGAGAAAGTGATCTTTTGGTACTTATTATAAAAATAATGTATAGGTGTTGTCATATTATATGAATTTGTCTTTCGGGTATATTTAGAAGAGTAAGTTGAGTAATGGTAATCTAAAAAGGCTTTTAGGAAGAAATTTATGACCCATTATAAAGTAGGAAATAGTCAGATCTATTTATAGGAGAATAAAAAAGCAGCTACAAAATATATGTAACTGCTTCATTTTAAGTAGCGAGAACGAGAATTGAACTCGTGACCTCCGGGTTATGAACTGTAAAGCGAATTATTCAACACATTAATTATCAAGCATTTTAAACAACGTCAAACTACAAATAATAGTATTTAATAACATATGATAGCATGCAAAACCCTACGTTAGATAATTTCATTATCTCTTATCATATTTATAGATAATTATCTTTGTTTGACATTAGTTTTTGTGTCAATTTTGTTTATTTAACCCGTTGTGCATTTTAAATAATACTAATTTTAATATTGCTTATATTTCTATTAAAAATGAACTTGTTTGTATATTTAATGGTTGTTAAGACTGTTATTTTAGATAGTATTCTTGTTTTAAACCCATCAAATGACTTTGCATAGTTGCTAGTTGCGTCTCATTATAAACTGATCACACAGTTATGATGACAAGGTTTCGATTCTCTTGTGCTTCATTCTGAAGACATAGGATT
The DNA here is from genome assembly GCF_900188275.1 of Dokdonia pacifica. Classification (GTDB taxonomy): domain Bacteria; phylum Bacteroidota; class Bacteroidia; order Flavobacteriales; family Flavobacteriaceae; genus Dokdonia; species Dokdonia pacifica. The sequence goes on along the minus strand of NZ_FZNY01000002.1, from coordinate 377,542 downwards.
GTTGTTTGTATTACTTTTGATTGTTTCTCATTGGTGCATTCAACTTGATATTGCAAATTTCAAATAAGTTTAGTTGTATTTCTGCTGATAAGTATCCTCGGTCTCCAATTAATGTGCAATCATTTATTTGCATTTTAATATCTTTAAGATAGTTGATGTCGTGAACCGAAGCTAGACTTAGGTCAATAGCTCGAAAACACCTTCTACAGAACAAATAGCATGAAGTTTGTAACCATAGTAATATGAGTTCTGTGCGACGCAATACCTCTTATCGGGACTAGCTTAAACAGTCTCTTTGCAAATTTCAGACCTCAAACTTATAGAAAGTTTACACACCTCCAATGGCGTACTATCAACAACAAAGTAATTCTCGAATTCATTAAAGTGCGAGGCTAATTTCAATCGAATTCTATCAAGGTTGCCTATAAGCCTCCTTCTGGGTCTATTGTAAACACTTCGCTCTATTTTTGATGATATATTCTCGGGAAGTTTTCTAAATAAATCATTTTCACTATCCATCCCCATAAATTCGGCAATTAGGCTCAAACAGATCAATTCAAGATCACTCAATCTTGGTTGACGCCGCTGATAGGGTAAAAGCTGTTCTTTTGATATTTCTCTTAATACTTCTAATATTCTTTTGTGATTTGCAGTTAAGTTGTTCATTGTAAATGTTTTTCAGTTAAAACAAATTACTGATTATCAGCAAGATGAATAACTTTTTTACTTTTAAATCAAAATGTACAACGGATATTAACTATATAAAAGTAATAATCTACAATATTTACTATTCATTTAGATAGTATTTACGGTTTCCCGTAAGGGAGGAACATTTTATCTTAATAAATTTGAGGCATATAAAATATAGTAATTGTTTGACTATGTGCGAATTGTGGTATAATCAAAGGATGCGTATAAATAATTTTATCAAATAAAAATATCTAGTATAAAAATTTTTATTTCTCTTAAAAATAATAACTCGTAACAATATGTATGATCACAAAAACACTCTAGAAATTAGCCCAGTTTCCTTTTCGTATGGAATACTACTATCGGATTTCTCCTTGTCAAGAAAGCTTTGTTACTGTTTTTTTCGTATTAACAAATAAAAAATCTAATTATCATCTTGTTCTTGCTATAAACCACTGTAAACGGACAAAGAAATGCTCCTGTAGCTGGAGATGCTGCGACTCTTACCTTGAACTCATTTATAACTATAATACATAATAAATGTATAAATCTATTGATTACAAGTTTACTATAAGTCTTATGTTTAACACATTATTTCTAATATTTTTTTTGTATTTAATTATCAAAGTCATTACGGTTGATAATGATGAGTTCAAAAACATAACTTTATTTCCACAAGGTAAAGTAAATGATACTTCACTTTTATTAAATCTTAGCAATTATGACACATTAGCATTAGATAACTTCCCTTTTAAAGTTTACTTAGAAAAAGCAAATTTACAAGAATCAAAAGATCTAAATCATGACCTCATTAATCTGCAAGAAATAACTAAAAATGATTTTTTGTCGAATAATGTTTTTATAAAAGCACTAACATCAGAACTCTACCCTAAAATTTGGTCAACAAATCTAGATACTATAAATCAAATTGCTAATTGGGTAGACAAACTAGATTTTAAAGATAATAGTGTAAAAGAATCAATTGAAATATATTGGTACAACCAAATTACTAACCACTTATCGGCAGAGGCAAAAAAACAACCAAACTCTAAATATGGTTTTAAATACCGCTATTTAGCACAACGTTGTATACAAAAAAAGTATTTTCCTAATACTGGTAATTCTACATTTGAAAAAGTACTTCTGAATATCATAGATCAAAGATGGCTTTATATGCTTAAACGATTTTGGTATAGTACACCATGGATATGTAAGATTTTTATACTACTTATAGCCGCTTCCTTGTCCTTATTAAGTTTTTTTGGAATAAAGTATTTAAAAAGCCACAATTTAAAATCACTATTAAAAATTAAAAGCAATGATTAGAAAAATTTTATTCACAATGGGTATATGTTCTATTTTTTCTTTACATCTAGACGCTCAAACTTACAACCCTCAACATGTTAAAGTATCATCTGTAACTGATGCAAACTATCCTTATAAAGTGATATATATGGACAGAGGCTTGAGTGGAAAAAAAATTAAAGCAAAATATTTTGCTGCAAAAGATTATAATGGCACATCTGTGCCTAATCGTTTTTTAAATTGGTCACAAGATAAAAACCTTATTTGTGTAACAAGTGGCACATATATGAGTAAATATGACCCCATAATTGCATTACCTGTAGGTTTAACTGTTGATAACGGCGTGGTTGTAAACAAGAATATTGCTGATTTTGACGGACTTGTTATTGTTTATGCTACAGGAGGCGTAGTAGCCACCAACCTTGAAGATAAAAACCTAAAAGTTCAAGGCGGTTCTATTTCTGGTATACCATTAGACTTAAAAGGAAACTCTTATCATTTATCAAAGTTTTTGGAATGGTGTGAAGAAAATGAAGCAACTGTATTTCAAACACATTTATTAGCTTACAATGATATATTAAAAATATCACCTTATAATTCAAGTCCTAAATCACGTGAAAGAAGATTTTTAGCTGTAGGGTATGATGAGGATAAAAATGTAGTTCATTGTATTGTGCATTCTGAAGAACATACCACTTTATATGAAGGGAGTAAAAAAGTTCTTAGTTTTTTAAATGGTTTTAAAGATATGGAAGTGATTTGGATGATCAATCTAGATACCGGAGCTCAAAACACCTTTAAACTATTTGATGAAAATGGCACTGTTGATGAACGAATAAAAGGAACCATACCTATAGACAAGGCTATCAATTTGTTAGTTTATTACTACCAATAAAACTTCTTTATGTTGAAAAAAAGCAACATATTATTAGCCAAAATATTGACGCTTATTAGCGTTTCTATAACAAGTTTTTCTTTTGGACAAAAAGATTTACTACTACACTTTACTTTTAATCATGATGTTGAAAATAAAAGTAGTTATAACCTTACTGTTGAAAAATTTGGAAATACATCATTTACAGAAGGTAGAAATGGACTAGCATGCAACGCTTTAGAATTCAATGGCAGTAATTACTTAAGTGTATTACATGATGACGCTTTTAATCAAATTAAAAATGAATTTACAGTTACTTCCTGGCTAAAAGTATCAAAGACAACAAATGATGACCATTGGATTACCTTAATTTGTAAGGGAGATGATTTGAACGAAACAACATCAAACCCTCATTTTAGAGCACAGGCTTTCCAGAATAACTATCAAAGTACAGTATCTGTGAATACAGAATTCACCGAGTACGATTTTGACTTTGCAAAACACAAAATAGAAACTGATAAATGGTTTCATTTTTCATTGGTCTGTAGTCAAAACATAGTATCTGTTTATTTTAATGGAAATAAAGTATGGTCATTCCAATACTACAATAATTTTAACTCAAATTTTTCTCCTCTGTATATAGGTAGAGATATTCCTGGAGCCGATGAATTTTTTGTTGGTGCTATTGATGATTTAAAACTATTTAATAGATCGCTTTCTGAAACAGAAATTATTAATGAGATGTATACAATAAATGATGTAGATTTCTCAAATGAAATAACCTGCTCCAACAATATCAAAGTTTATTGCTCAAAAAATAGTTGTGACGCAGAGGTTGATTATTTAACTACATCAAATAGTCCCTGTGTAAACTCTAAAAGTTCAGTAGTAAAAGGGCTTCCTAGTGGTTCTTTATTTCCTGTAGGCATAAACAAAGTTGTATTAAAAAAAACCAATAATAATAGAACCAAATTTTGTCAATTCACCATTGAAGTTATTGATACTATTTCTCCTATAATTAATTGCCCAAAAGATACAGTTATTATTGCTAAAAGCCTTCCTGTTAAAGTATTTACAAAACAGCCTTTAGTCTATGATAATTGCAGTGCTATCAACTTAAAAAAATTAGATACTTTATTTACAGATTATGGAAAACACCATAAATTCTACTATGCTACCGATGATTCTGGAAATACCTCAATGTGTGAACAAATAATTGAAATTAAAAAAGAAACTGCAGAACTACCTCCCATATCTAAACCTAAACCAACAAAACCTATAATTAAAGATTCAATTATTACAAAAGATTCTTTTGAATTAACAAAAAAAATTCACACTGTATTCTTATATGATCATAAATACGAAGATGGAGACATCATTTCTCTATTTTTTAATTCAGAAGAGATTATTCATAAAAAGAAAATATATAACAAAGACAACAAGAAAAAAGACGTAATAACAGCAAAAATAGAATTAAAAACAGGAAGCAATTTTTTAACAATAAAAGCGTGGAATACTGGAACCAAAGGCCTTAATACTGTAAGTATAGAAATATATGAAGGAGAGGCTACCAGAAAAGATTTCTTATCCAAACGAAAAAGCCCCGTATATAATAATACCATTGATTCAGAAATAGGTATAGCTTCTGCAATTAATCTAATACTAAAATAACATGAAACCTATATTAACACTTTTAATAAGCTTCTTTTTTGTTTTAAAACTAAATGCACAAAACAAGGATTTAACAGCAAGCCCTTCTTCTCACAGTAAAACACTACAAGCTTCAATAGATCAGTTTTACTCTGAGATTGAGCAATATTATATCTTAAGCAGCAAACTTAAACTTAATAACAAACAAAGTTTAGAAAATGAACTGTTATCTCTAACAAAAAAGAAAACTGAAAAAACTACTAAGCTTAAAGAATTAAGCAAAAAGATCATTACCGTGTTATCAAATTCAGAATCACTTAGTGATTCTTCTAAAAGTATAGATGTAATAGCGGGTTTAAAAAAACAAAAAAAAGAGTTTGATAGTTGCTATAACGAATGGGTAAGCACCATTTTACTAATAAATAGAAAAGAACAAACAATTAAAGATTTTATTAAGCTTGATAAACTAAAGGAAAAGGCGAATACCTCAAGAAAAAACATGACAACAATTGTTAAGAGCCTTCCTGAAGGAGAGTACTCTTTTATTTTTAAAAAGGAAACGTATTATGCCTTTATTACTAATCCTGCTAAACAGGAAATAAAAATTACAAATGGCAATGATAATCCTATACAAAACAAAGCGAGAGGTGTTTCAATTGATAAGTTTATACAAAGTCAAAACAATAGTAATAATGACATTTTAATGATTACAAATGGAGGTATGTTTGATAGAAATCTAGCTCCAGTGGGATTACTAGTTACAAATGATAGTATCATTAAAGATGTAAACAAAGGAAAAAGTGCGAATAATAATTTTTTTATGCTACCAAATGGCATTTTTTTTACTAAAAATGACAGTGTATTTGTTTCAGAAACCAACACTTTTATCAATAAAAAAATCAAACCCAATTTTGCTACTCAATCTGGTCCTTTATTATTAAATAATGGCAAAAGGCATGATAAGTTCAATTATGGTTCTCCTAACGTTTACAATAGATCTGGCGTTGGTATCATGCCTAATAATAGAGCTGTATTTATAATATCTAAAAATCAAAATACTAACTTTTTCGATTTTTCATCCATATTCAAAGATGTCTTTTCATGTAATGATGCTTTATATCTAGACGGGGCAATTTCTCAAATGTATCTTAAAAACAAGAAAAGTCTTAAAACTAGAGGCAGGAATTTTGGATCATTAATATATGTAAAAGCTAAAAATGACTAAGATTAAAACCAAATGAATATGATCCTTAAGAAATACTTTTTTCTTTTTGTAATAATGCTAACAAACACATATATACTAAAATCTCAAATAGAGTCTGATACACCAATTTTTAACGGGAAGAAATTTGATATTTTTAAAATTAAACTCGACACAAATTCGGTTAAAAATTTTTCAATCCTTGAAAACAATAATAGCGTTCCACATAATGACTTTATAAAGTTATTGAATACAGATGACATCTTTTTATCTACAGCCAGCATTGTAGACTCTAATTGTGAGCCAATAGGCTTATTTATAAATAATAATACGCTTATTAAAAATGTAGAAATAGCTGATGGCACTGGCAATTTTTTTTTAAAACCTAATGGTGCATTTTTAGTAACAGATAAAGATGTAATAATATGTCAAACATCAGAAATCCAAAACCATCAAAATATCATATTTGGCATTCAATCTGGCCCTGCTTTAATTACTAATGGTAAAATTCATCCTGCGTTTAACCCTAATTCTCAAAACAGACATATTAGAAGTGCTGTGGGTAAATACAAAAACAGTAATGGAGACGCTTTTATTGTATTTGCCATTTCTCATGAAGAAGTTACTTTCTATGAAATAGCTCAATTTTTCAACAAACAGTATGATTGTTTTAATGCCCTGTCTATTGAAAGTGTAAGATCTGTTATGTCAATTCCATATATTCAAAATCCTTCTAATCAATCAACAAACATAGTATGTCGATACATTACCTACAACAATTAACAAACTCAAGAAAGAATAAATATAAACTTCTATTTATTTGTCTTTGTCTAATAAGTCATACTGGGCATTCGGTTTCCAAGAACTATGAATTATTCAAAACAGAAATATATTCAGACCATCAGGTAAAGGTGGAAGTAGAATTTAAATTATATTACACTATTTGCACTGATCCTATAAAATCTAATAAATATACTTATATCATATCTGGACAATTATACAATTATAATAAATCTATAAATTGGCCACTAGAGTATATTGACTGTAATGGAAACAAACAAATTGAAAATAAAAATATTTTTATAGGAGGTAAAAATGCGAGTTTAGGAAGAAATGAAAATTTAGATCAACGATTTGCTGGTTTTCTAGAATCTCACTCTAAAGATTTCTATATTTTAAAAATTGAAGATTTAGTTAAAAACAATAAATTTTTAGAAGCTAAGACTACACTAGAAGATAATTCATCAATTATTAAAGATTCTACTTTAATAACTAAAATGCGCTCTAACATTCACAATAAAGCATTAGATTTCTATTTAAATTCTTTAAAGTCTTCATTGGATATACAACAAGCATCTAAACTTATTAATGAAGCAGAAAGGCTTTTTCCAAGTTTGCCTGCAGAATTAGCTTCTAAAAAAAGGGAAATAGCGTTAATTATACAGGAGCAAAAAAGGATTGAAATAAAAAACAAATTAGATGTATTAATTAGTCAAAATAATATTCTTGAAGCTCTAATTGTTTACAACGCAAATATTAACGTTTATCTTTCTCAAAACACTGAAAGCACATTAATTATAAAAGCCAAATTAGCAGTAAACAATAGCTTTATTAGTAAAGATTTTGAATACGCTAAAAAAGTTTTTAATGAACTCTATAAACTAACAGGAGATAAAAAACTCTTAACAGAAATTCAGAAGTGTGATAGAGAACTTAAAAAAATGGAGCTGCCTAAGCTATTAAAATTACATGCACAATTAAAAAACGAAGTTAAGCTCAACAAATCAATCTCTAGTCTTGAAAACTTATATTATTTTGAAGAAAAGCATGATTATTTTAATACAAAAGCGTCTGTTAAAAAGTTAGAGGAAGCGTGGTTGAAAAGTATTAAAATGAATGTAAAAAAAGGGAAAAAAGAATGCAAGAACAGAGATTATGAGAACGGGTTGATCAACTTAAATAATGCAATAGACAAAATTAACGATTATACTTCTAAGCCCTATAGCCTTAATAATACTGAACTAAAAAAAATAAAATCAGAACTAATTTATAAACAGACTAAAATTAGCAAGATAGTTAATAACAATTCAAGTGCCGAATTAGCTAGAATAAAAAACAATTATGAAAAGAAAAAACTAAAGCACCGAGTGTTAAAACTAGGGGTAACATATAATTTTGTTAATGAACCTATAGATGGATTAAATACATACTTTGATGATTCATCCAACATTTTAAATGACCTAGAAGATGTTTATAATAATTTTGATACTTCAAGTATATCTACTTTTATTATTTACAACAGGTTTGGAGTGTTTGCTGGTAATTTTAACACCTTTACAAATATAGAAAGTTATGACGCTGGTTTATATTTTAGATTCCTTGGAAATCTATATGGAAAAGTTGGGTATTGTATAAAAAATAATAAACCCCTCATGATTAATGATTTTACCTCAAACTATGTAACTGGTATATCTTTTATTGCTAATGGTATTAATATTGAAACAACTTATAATCATTATTTCAAATCAGTTCAATTTGGTTTAGGTTTTAATCTTTTCAAGCGTATTAATAAGCAAAGATATAAGTATTTGAAATCAGTTACTAGATAATGACTATTTTGATATATACAAGAAGTCTTCATTTTATCTTATTTGTCGTGTAATTATTTATCTGTTAAAATTAATTTAATTATTTGATAATAAGAAGTTGTGCCTTGAGTTTATTCTAGCAGATTTCAATATAAGAGTGAGGTTTTATATAAGCTCTATCTATTTTGATTTATGAACTTAACCTTCAAAAAATAGTAAAAGAAGTTAAATCATCTTAAAATTTCAGTAAATAAATTTATTCATAATACTGATTTACTGAAATTTTATAAAGTTGAATTAGCAATCGTTATTGGAAAATATATAAATTAAAAAAGCAAAAATTAATATATACGCTTTCGCGAAAGCGTATATAAATACATCTAATTAAGAATTGTTCATAAGTTAATGCTATTGAGAATAGTATACAGATTAATGTTAGGAGTAACCGATGGTTAGTTAATATTCGAAATGTAAAAAAACTTTATGAAAAGCTTTTCTACTGAAATACACTAGATCATAATAGTAAGTAAGTGAAAGAAATGGATATTTTTTACATAATGGTTTATTATTTCAATACGATTCATAAATGAATCTATTTATTTAGTAAACTTAAAAGTATAATGAAAGTGTTGTACATATGTACCTAAAATAAAAAAGAGGTTACGCTAAAAACGTAACCTCTTCATTTTTAAGTAGCGAGAACGAGAATTGAACTCGTGACCTCCGGGTTATGAATCCGACGCTCTAACCAACTGAGCTACCTCGCCATTATTTGCTTTTCTAGATACGTAATAGATACTATCCCGTAAGCGGGTGCAAATATAAAAACAATTCATCTTACTACAAACACATATTTTAAAATAAAATCAAAACTATTTTTTTGTTCTCGCGATTTCTTTCAATATATTGGGCTATACTAACAACAGACCTATGAGCGATAAAATAAAATATGAAATGGAGTTTGTGATTCGAGCGTCACCTAATCTATTATACCAATATATGGCAACACCTTCTGGAATGAGTGAGTGGTTTGCCGACAATGTAAATTCCCGAGGTGAATTATATACTTTCATATGGGATGGATCTGAAGAACAGGCAAAGTTAATTACTAAGAAAAGTAATGAGCGTATCCGATTTAGATGGTTAGAAGATGAGGAAGATGGGGAAGATTACTATTTTGAACTTCGTATTCAAGTAGATGAGATTACAAAAGATGTATCCCTAATTATTACTGATTATGCTGAAGAGGATGAAGTAGATGAAGGAAAAATGTTTTGGGATAATCAAATTTCAGAATTAAAACACGTTATAGGATCTGTTTAAATCCTATGCTAAATAGTATATTTGTCCCGCTCTTAAAAGAGGGCGGGATTTTTTATGATTAATGATAACGGTACCTTAGTGCAAAGCAACGAAGCAACCCTTAGTCCTATGAATAGAGGACTATTGTATGGGGATGGTGTTTTTGAAACCATAAAAGCAGTAAATTCTAAATTACTATTTTGGGAAGATCACTACTTTAGATTAATGGCTTCTATGCGTATTTTACGTATGGAAATACCAATGGAATTTACTCCAGAACTTTTAGAAGAGCAGTTAATTGATACGTTAAAAGCAAGTGATTTGTCTGATAAGCCAGCTCGTATACGTATTACAGTCTATCGTAATGAAGGTGGTGCTTATTTACCTGAAGATAGAGGAGTGGGGTATTTTATACAAGCAAAAGAGATTTCTAACCCTTTTTATGTGTTATCAGACACTCCATATGAAGTAGAGTTATATAAAGACCATTATGTAAACGCAGATATTTTATCGACGTTAAAAACAACCAATAAGGTACTTCATGTGACAGGCAGTATTTTTGCAGAAGATAATGGATATGATAATTGCTTGTTAATTAACAATAAGAAGAACGTAGTAGAAGCGCTACAAGGTAACATATTCTTAGTAAAAGGAACGCATATTAAAACACCTCCATTGGATGATGGTTGTTTACGAGGAATTATTCGAAAACAATTACTTGCAATACTCCCTTTAATGAACGAGTATACATTTGAAGAAGCCTCTATTTCACCTTTTGAATTACAGAAGGCAGATGAGTTATTTATTACAAATGTGATTAAGGGAATTCGTCCTATCACAAAGTATAGAAAGAAAACCTATACTACTACTGTAGCAAGTGCTTTGTTGCAAAAATTGAATGTAAAAGCGAGATTAGGTTAGTTGTAATGAGGATGTTCAGGAGCATTAGACCAAATAAGGTAATCTCCACCCAATTCAATAATCTTTTCTCTCCAAAGTTTTTGACCACATTTAGTCAATATGTCTTCCTTGTAATTATTTTCAACTACGACCCAAGACTTTTCTTGTAACTCTTTGTTGAGTTGTTGTGCATCCCATCCAGAATACCCTAGGAAAAACTGAATTTCATCAGTTTTAATTTTATCTTCTTCTATGAGTTGGATGACCGCGTCAAAATCGCCACCCCAAAAAATTCCAGATGCAATCTCTGTACTTCCTTTAATAAGATTAGGAATGGTATGTATAAAATAAATGTTGTCTTGTTCTACAGGGCCTCCATTAAAAATGGGTAAGTCACTGCGTGTAAGAAAAGGAATAAAATCTTTAAGCTTTTGTTCGAGTGGTTTATTCATTATAAATCCTACGGTACCTTGATCATTATGATCGGCAAGTAAAACAACAGATCTATTAAAAGACACATCACCTATGATAGATGGTTCGGCGATTAATAAATACCCTTTATTTGGAGGTAGTTTCATGGCACTTTTAATTAGATAAATAAACCTAGTCATTTTTTTCTCCATATCAAAATAAAGCGTCCTATGTTTAAGGGTATCTTTTTTTATTTCAGACGTTTAAAAGAATAGATCGTTATAGATAAGTTTAAATTTATAGATAAATTTTTCAAGTAAGTGTATGTTTTATAGCTATTTATGTGTTGTGTTTTTTGTTTTTTGGTATTTGTTTTTGGAGAAAAAAGTTATTTTTTGATTTTAAACAATTGTTAAACAAGTTTTTAGATGTGATTTAAGGATTGGAAACAATTTTTTATTTATTTAGAATAATGATGTAACAAAACAGCTGGATTATTTACTTATTGATATACTATTTATTATTTATACAAATACAATGAAAGCACACGAAATAGATTACGAGATTATAGGAGAAGAAATGCAATATGTAGAGATAGAATTAGATCCTCAGGAAGGCGTTATTGCAGAAGCAGGAAGTTTTATGATGATGGAAGATGGTATTCGGATGGATACAATTTTTGGAGATGGCTCACAAAAAGATAACTCCGTAATGGGAAGAATATTTGGAGCAGGTAAACGATTACTTACAGGAGAAAGTCTTTTTATGACGGCATTCTATAATGATGTAGTAGGAAAGAAAAAAGTAAGCTTTGCATCTCCATATCCAGGTAAAATAATCCCTATAGATCTAGCAGCTATAGGAGGAAAGTTTGTATGTCAAAAAGATGCTTTCTTATGTGCTGCCAAAGGAGTTTCTGTCGGAATTGAATTTTCAAGAAAACTAGGAAGAGGGCTTTTTGGCGGAGAAGGATTTATTATGCAAAAATTAGAAGGAGACGGTGTAGCATTCGTACATGCAGGAGGTACGACATTAAAGAAAGAACTTGCTCCAGGAGAAAAACTAAAAGTTGATACAGGATGTATTATAGGTTTTGATCACTCCGTAACCTATGATATTGAATTTGTTGGTGGGATAAAAAACACCATTTTTGGAGGAGAAGGGCTGTTTTTTGCAACCTTATCAGGTCCAGGAACTGTATATATTCAATCATTACCGTTTAGTAGATTAGCAAATAGAGTACTTGCATTGGCTCCTTCAGGAGGAGGCAAGTCTAGAGGTGAAGGTTCTATATTAGGAGGATTAGGAGATTTATTAGATGGTGATAATCGTTTTTAGTAATTCCTTTAAAATCAGGAAACTGAAATTTAACACGATCAAAAATTGTTGTTAAAGTGTAAGTTTTCATTTAAAAAGTAGAACAAAAGGTGTATATTTAAGATATATTAAAAACACCTGCCTATACAGAAAACTACTTTTTATTTAGATCTAACCTAAACCTAATTTCGAATATGGCGAGAGCAATGTTTGAATACACAAAAACAATCCTTAATAAGGTGAGTTTTGACAGTGTATTATTTTGTAAAGAGCTACAAAAAGCAGTTAAACGACTACTTCCTTATGAAATTGAGGAGCTTCGTATTTGGATTGACAACCTTATTAAGGAGAAACCAAATCTTAATCAATGTCTAATTTATTTAAACCCATAAAAAAGAGCCTTGGAAACAAGGCTCTTTTTAGTTGTTATATATACGTAGTTCTATCTACTTATGATTAATAGGACTAATAATTTGGACATTTTGAAATGCAATAGCTCCTTTTATAACACTCGCTATGGTAGAGCGGAGAGCTTCTATAATTTGCATTTTTAATTCACTTTTATGATAAATAAGACTTACTTCTCTAGCAGGAGAAGGTTCTTTAAAGTTTTTTAGGAACTCCATATCTTTCCCTTTATAATCTATAGTATGTAGATATGGTAATAAGGTCATTCCTAAATCTTCATTGGCTAGTTTTACAAGCGTTTCAAAACTTCCACTTTCTAAAGAAAAGTGATCCTCTTCTTGGTTGCCTACAGCTTTACATAGATTAATAACACCATCTCTAAAACAATGACCATCTTCTAGGAGTAACATGTCTGTTAAGTCTAAATCAGAAACTTCTAAGCTTTTCTTTTTAAATAGGCGGTGATTTTCCGTCACATAAGCAATAAAAGGTTCATAGTATAATGGACGTTCTTTTATATTCTCACTTTCCAAAGGTGTAGCAGCAATAGCCGCATCTAGATGCCCTTCTTCTAACTTTTCTATGATTGTTTCTGTATTTAACTCTTCTATCTTAAGTTTTACTTTAGGATATTTATTGATAAAGTTACGCAAGAACATTGGTAATAGTGTAGGCATAATAGTAGGGATGATTCCTAACTTGAATTCGCCTCCTATAAATCCTTTTTCTTGATCTACAATGTCAGAAATTCGATTTGCTTCATTTACAATATTTTTTGCTTGAATTACTATTTTGTTTCCTATTTCAGTGAGTTCAATAGGTTTTTTTGTACGATCAAATATTAAAATATCAAGCTCGTCTTCTATCTTTTGTATTTGCATACTTAAGGTAGGTTGTGTCACAAACGTTTTTTCAGCTGCTTTTGTAAAGTTTTTATGCTCTGCAACAGCTAGTACATATTTTAGTTGCGTAATAGTCATAAGATGGTATCTTGGTATATGCAAAAATACGAAGCTATTGGCAAAAACTATATATATTAGAAAACAATTAGTTTTTCTTATACATAATGTTATGAAATAAAAAAAGCCTCATGTGTATATGAAGCCTTTTTTATATAATTGTGAGATATGATTTACATGCTTATTTTAATGGTAATATCTTCTCCTTCTACTGTAAATTTAGCATCTGCCCATGTTGGAGGTCCAAAACCAGCTCCTGCTCCAGAGATTCCGTAAGGTTCTTTTGGCATACCGCTTGGTTCAAAATCCATACGTCCATTAGCGTTAAGATCGTGTAAAGTGATAATCCCATACGTTCCTGGCTGTACATTTTCAAAAGTTAATGTTACCGATTTGTTTTCTGGAGTCGTTTCAGAAGCATCAAGGGGTGCAGCTTTCATAAATGTTGCCTCATCATACAAAGCAGCAGATACTTTTCCGTCATTATTTAAAAGGTTAGGAATCTCTATAGTTACCGTTACTCCTTTATTTTCTTGAGCAAATGTTAAGGAAGTGCATAAAAGTGCGATTAAATAGATAAAAGTTCTCATAATGTGTTGTTTTTATAGTGTTAATGTTGATTGACAGGGTAAAAGTATGTATACGCTTTCGCGAAAGCGAACAAAACCTTCTGAACTGTCAAAAACTGAGATTGAACTGTTAAAGAAGGGATATCTCTGACAAAAAATGTAAATCTATTGCGGTCACTTCGCTATTTTTCTTTTCGGCGTGATTGTTGAATGTTCATTATTATGTTGACAACTCTTAGTATGAAGAATGGCATTGCACTAAAACATTGTTAAATTTATACTAATACATAAACGAATGTGTATGAACTATAATCCTGAAGAAGAAGAAAATTTTTCCTTGACGCGTTTTGAGTCTATGTTAAAGACCAATAACGTATCGTTTTTTGACTCTGAAGAGTTTGAACGTATCACAAATTATTATATAGAAGAGGGCAAAATAGCTTTGGCTAGAAAGGCCGTAAAGCTTGGGCTAGAACAACACCCAACGTCTATAAACCTTAGATTGTACAAGGCAGAGATTTTTATTTTTGAAAATAAATTTGAAGAGGCAAATGTCATTTTAAATGAACTGTATGAATTAGAGCCTCGAAACGAAGAAATTTATATTCAAAAGGCCAATATATATAGTAAACAAGATAAGCATCAAAAAGCTATTGACTTACTGGAGATGGCTATAGATCTTACACAGGACCCTTCTGATGTATATTCCTTAATAGGAATGGAGTATCTCTTTATAGATGATTTTCAAAATGCGAAGTATAACTTTATGAAGTGTTTGGAAATAGATGATACGGATTATAGTGCGCTTTACAATATTATATACTGTTTTGATTTTTTAGAGCAAAGAGAAGAGGCTATTGACTATCTGAATATGTTTTTGAATAAAAATCCATATTGTGAAGTCGCATGGCATCAAGTAGGAAAACAATATTTTGATTTAAAACAGTATGAAAAAGCACTTTCTGCATTTGATTTTGCAGTGATAAGTGATGATCATTTTATAGGTGCCTATCTAGAAAAAGGGAAAGTTCTTGAAAAATTAGGTAGATATAATGAAGCTTTAGAGAACTATCAAATCACCTTAGAACTTGATGATCCTACTTCTTTTGCATTATTACGCATGGGGAAATGTTATGACCAACTGGGTAATGACGAGTTGGCATTAAAACATTACAAAAGATGTGTGCATGAAGATCCATTATTAGATAATGGATGGATTGCTATTACCGATTACTATACTAAAAGATTAGATTTTCAAAAAGCACTTTATTATATAAATAAAGCGATACATATTGATTCTGAAAATGTGTTGTACTGGAAGCGTTATGCAAAGATTAACCACCGTCTAAAGTTCTATGAAGAGGCAGAGCATGGGTATAGACGCACATTAGAACTAGGGAATTATGAATTAGAGACGTGGTTAACACATGCAGATATACTGTTGTATCTAGAGGAAACGGACGCTGCTATTACTATTCTTTCGCAGGCATTGGAGTTTTATCCTGAAAATGTAGAAATTATGTTTCGTTTATCAGGGTTGAATTACACAAAATGTGATGATATTCAAGGGCGTTTTTTCTTAAAGACAGCTCTTATGATCGATCCTGATTTTTCAATTATTCTAGAAGAGTTATTCCCGTATGCATATGCTAAAAAAGAAGTAAAACAACTTTTAGCCAAATATAACGTCTAGATATCCTGTTATTTTTTCGGTTTCTGTAGGTCTTCTAAATCAAACCTACTATTTTAGCATATACTTAGTATATGCCTATGTCAAAATCTGTTTTTTCGTACGTTATAATTCTTCTTAAAGGAATGGCAATGGGAGCTGCCGATGTAGTCCCAGGTGTTTCAGGAGGGACGATAGCTTTTATTTCTGGTATTTATCAAGAACTTATAGAAACAATAGATACATTAGATTTTGGTGTCATTAAAATGTGGAAGAAAGAAGGGTTTATGAAGATGTTTGTTCATTATAACCTAGGTTTTCTTATCTCATTATTCTTAGGTGTTTTTATAAGTATTTTATCACTAGCCAACTTAATATCTTATTTACTAGAAAATCACCCCGTACTTGTTTGGTCGTTTTTCTTTGGTCTTGTTGTTGCTAGTATTATTTACATAGGAAAACAAATTGAAAAATGGAGTCCTATGATTATTATTACAGCAATCATAGGTGTAGCTGTTGCCTATTATATCACAATAGCAACTCCTGCTCAAGCTCCAGATGCATTGTACTTTTTCTTTTTATCAGGATGTATCGCTATTATAGCAATGATCTTACCGGGAGTTTCTGGATCGTTTATTCTTGTGTTACTAGGATCTTATGGTATTGTATTAGCGTCACTAACAGATTTTATTGATGGAGTTACCTCTGGCAATTGGGAGCTGGTTAAAACCAGTTTTTTGAAAGTATTCCTTTTTATTATTGGGTGTATTTTAGGATTAAAACTTTTTTCAAAAGCTCTGAAATGGATGTTTGCTAATAAGCAAGAGATCACCTTAGCGATATTAACAGGCTTTATGATAGGCTCACTCAATAAAATATGGCCATGGAAAAATGTGCTTTCTACAAGAACGGATAGACATGGAGAGGAAGTGCCTTTATTAGAAGAAAGCGTTTTACCTTCTTCTTTTGAAGGAGAACCATTTGTTCTTTATGCAATTATTTTTGCGATAATAGGTTTTTTAGCGATATTCTTACTTGAACGATTAGCAGTACGAAAAAAAATAAATGCAAACTAAAACAAGAACTCTTACTGATAAAATCTGGCTTGTCCTAAAAGGATTAGCGATGGGAGCAGCCAATAAAGTTCCTGGAGTTTCTGGTGGAGTTGTGGCATTTGTAGCAGGTTTTTATGAGGAGTTTATTACCTCTCTTCAGAAATTTAACGGGAAAGCGTTACGTCTTCTTCTTAATGGACGCTTTAAAAGTTTCTGGGCATACATTAATGGTAAATTTTTAGGATTACTTATTCTTGGGATGCTTATCAGCTACTTTAGCGTTTCGTTGCTTTTGGATATAGCGTTGCAACACTATCCCTTACTTGTTTGGAGTGCCTTTTTTGGAATGATTATAGGCTCTATTTATTATATCGGAAAGGATTTTGAAAATTGGAGCAGACAAATGGTTTTGTTTACAATTCTTGGAGTTATTGGAGGTGTAAGTATTAGCCTTCTAGAACCAGCACAAGAGAATGATCACTTATTATTCGTTTTCTTTTGTGGCATTATTGGTGTTTCAGGGATGACACTGCCAGGTTTGTCTGGATCTTTTATATTGATTTTGTTTGGGAACTACGTATTACTACTAGTCGATTCTGTTAATGCATTATACACAACATTATTAGATATTATTACTCTTGATTTTAGTTTTACAGATGACCCTGACCAGATGCGATTATTAAAAGTACTACTCGTATTTGCCGCAGGCTCACTTACAGGGTTAGTAACATTATCTCACTTTTTAGGATATTTACTTAAGAAATTTAAGAATAATACAAATGCTGTTATTTTAGGGTTTATTGCTGGTTCCTTGGGAGTTGTTTGGCCATGGAAGAAGGAAATATATAAAATTGTAGATGGAGAGATACTGTTAGATATCAATGGAAATCCTATTTTGGATAATTATAATCGTTTTCTTCCATCAGAAATTACTTTAGAAAATACCTTAGCAATTTTCTTTATCGGGATAGGAATATTACTTGTTGTAGCATTAGGTAAATACGGAGATAAAACGAGAGTACATGGTTAATTATGGGCTTATAGGTAAAGATATTTCTTATTCTTTCTCTAGACATTACTTTGCTTCTAAATTTGAGAGAGAACACATAAGGAATACGAGTTATGCTAATTTTGATTGTCAAACATTAGAAGAGGTTAAAGAATATCTTTCTAATGAGACTATTAGTGGTTTTAATGTAACAATCCCTTATAAAGAAGCTGTCATACCCTATTTAGATCATTTAGATACAGATGCTCAAAACATAGGCGCTGTAAACACAATAAAACGTAATGACTCCGGAGAATTAATCGGGTATAATACGGATCATATTGGATTTAAACAATCACTCCTTGAACATTGTAATCACCTATTCTTAAATACTTCTGTTACTATAAAAGCATTAATCCTCGGTACTGGAGGAGCTTCGAAGGGAGTGATGTATGCTTTAGATCAATTAGGGGTACATTGTACGTACGTCTCTAGAAGGCCATCAGAGAATACGCTATCTTATAATGAGTTATCAGCATCAGTTATGCAAGAAAATACGCTTATTGTAAATTGCACCCCATTGGGTACTTCCCCAAATATAGAAGCTTTTCCTGATATTCCTTATCATCACTTGGATGGATCTCATGTTCTTTTTGATTTGATTTACAATCCAGAAAAAACACGTTTTTTGGAAAAAGGAGAACAGCAAGGAGCGACAATCATTTCAGGACTACGTATGTTGGAATTGCAAGCAGAAGCTGCTTGGGAAATTTGGCAATAATAATACGATTTTCTTGTTTTTTAACAGATAATCCTATAATCCTTATGGGATATTATAATTATAAGAGCGGGATTAGTATCTTTAGCTCTTTAAAGATGAACCTTAACATTGAAACAAATGTCAGAAGAAAAACAATCTCAAGAAACCGAAGGAAAAATTAATGATGCTGAATCAGTAGAGGAAACAACCCCTCAGCCTGAAAGAGGTCTAGAAGAAGAAATTGAAGCACTAGCTGCCGAAGCAGAAGCCACAGAGCTACCAACAGAAGAAACTGTTGAATCAGAAATTGATGAAACTGAAGCAGAAGTTGAAGCGGATGTTGAAGCTGAAGTCACTGAAGAGGCAAAAGAAGTTGTGAAAGAAGAAGCCGTTGTAGAAGAAGTTTCTAGTAAAGAGATTGCAGTTGAGCCTAAAGAAATTCCTAAGAAAGACTATCCTTCTTTATCTAAAGAAGAATTACTAGAGGAATTTAAGACATTACTCGATAATGAAAAAGTACATCTTATAAAAGATCATGTAGATGGTATTAAAAGTGCTATAGATGCAAAATTTAATGAAGAGCAAGAAACGGCGAAAGCAGCATTTATAGAAGAAGGAGGTAATGTAATTGACTTCAGATATTTCTCTCCACTTAAAAAGGACTTTAATGAGACGTATTATACGTATCGTCATAAGCGTGCTAATCATTACCAGAATAAACAAAAAGATCAAAAAGCAAACCTAGAGTATAGACAACAGCTTATAGAAGAGGTAAAACAGCTTAGAGAAGAACTAGGCGGTACGGAAAGTATACAATCTACATTTAATAAATTTAAAGACATCCAGGAACGTTGGCACAATGCAGGTAATATTCCTAGAGATCGCTATAACCTAGTTTGGAATAACTACTATCATCATATTGATAATTTTTATGAGTTATTACATTTAAATAGGGAGTTTAGAGATAAACACTTTCAAGATAACTTAGCAAAAAAACTACAACTTATAGAACGTGCAGAGGAACTAGCTTCTGAACCAAAAATAAGTAAAGCCTTCAAAGAACTCCAGCTTTTACACCGTATGTGGAAAGAAGAGATAGGACCAGTTGCTAAAGAGTATAGTGATGAAATTTGGGATAAGTTTAGTGCAGCTACAAAGAAAATACACGATGCTAGAGATGCTCAACAAAAGGAAGTAGAGGCTTCTTGGGGTAAAAACCTAGAGGTTAAGCGTGAGATTATAGAAAAATTAGATGCTATCAAATCTCAAGATGTGGTTTCTCATCAAGATGTACAGTCAAAAGTAAAAGAAGTAGAAGCCTTAAGAGAAGCATTCTTTAAATCAGGGCGCGTACCTAATGATGTAAATGAAGAGGTTTGGTCTAGTTTTAAAGGAGTGGTTAGAGAGTTTAATCATAAAAAGAACTTATTCTATAAATCCCAAAAGAAACAACAGTTTGAAAACTTACATAAGAAATTAGAACTGATCAAAATTGCAGAAGATAATAAGGATAATGAAGATTTCTCTGCAACTATTGAAGTTATGAAGAAGGTACAGGCCGATTGGAAGAAGATTGGACATGTACCAAGAAAAGATAGCGATAAGATCTGGAAGCAGTTTAAAAACGCCTGTAATCACTTCTTTGATCGTTTGCATGATTCAAAGAAGAAAGCAAATGCAGGAGAAGAAGAAGCCTATGTTAAAAAAGAAGCTTTGTTAGAAACGGTTAAAGGACTTAAGCTTGAAGGATCCCATCAAGAGAATTTGACATTGATAAAAGAACATATTTCAAGTTGGAAAGCTATAGGAAGAGTGCCGTATGGAAAACGAAAAATAGATGAGCTTTTTAATAAAGAATTAGACAATCTTTTTGGTCAATTGGATATTGATAAAAAAGAGTCTGAAATGATTCGATATGAAAATCGCATGCAATCTATGGTAGGGGAGAATGATACAAGAGCGTTAGAAAAAGAACAATTTTTCATCTCCAAAAAAGTGCAAGAGATTAAAGCAGAAATTAATCAATTAGAAAATAACTTAGGATTTTTTCAGCATGTTGCAGATGATAATCCACTAGTAAAAGAAGTGCATAAAAACATTAATAAACATAAAGAATCATTAGCTGTCTGGGTGGCAAAACTTAAGAAAGTAAGGCAAATGATTACGGACGCTTCAAATTAAACTTATAGTTTATAAAAATGTATTTAAGTATCTGGAAAATAATTATTTAGATATTTATTTTAGATAAGACTAAAAATAAAAAAACCTCCAATTAGGAGGTTTTTTTATTTCTAAAAAGTTTGAATTTTTTAGATTATAAATTTGGAATAATTAATTCTTGATCTGGATGAATCACATCTGGATTTTTAAGAATATCAGTATTTGCTTCAAAGATTTTTGTATACTTCATTGCATCACCATAATAGTGTTTTGCGATCTTTCCTAATGTATCTCCACTTGCTACTGTATGACGTGCATAAACAGATGTGTCTTCTACTTTAATATCTGCTACAATATCAGTTGGATTTTCTCCACCTGCTTCTTTTATAGCATCCCATAATTGGTTTTTATGATATTGATTTACTGCAGTACCATTTACGTGTAAAACTCCATTCTCTTCTTTTACATCACCATCCTTTACGCCTAACTTTTCTCCTAAATCAAGAACTCCTTGATATTTTGCTTTTACCATGATTGTTTGAATTTTAAATGTTAATCACGTAAATATACAAATACGTGCTATAAATTAACAGTATTATGGGGAGGGAATAACAGGTTTTATCGGTAAAAAGTAATTTTATCACGCCATATAGCAATCTTTTCTTAGAAGATGATAGGCAAATGACACTATTTATCTAATAGATTAGATCACTCTTCAAATAATAATCTTCCAGTAAATAGCTCTAGTACATCAACGATAGGAGGTTCATTTCTTGAAATAACATCTCCAGTAGCTCTGATTTCTCCAGTGATACTTGCTTGAGGATTTACAATCATAGGGGCAGCTCCCACGTGTCTCACTATTACATCTTGCGCTATAAGATCTTCTCCATATAATTTTGGGAATTCGTCAGAGAAGTTAACATTTAAAATATCAGTAGTTCCTGAGAGGTGAAAATCGCTCATTCCATTGGCAACAACTGTGATTCTTTCTGATTCAAAATCTAAAAAGAAATCCCCT
Source organism: Dokdonia pacifica (assembly GCF_900188275.1). Lineage (GTDB taxonomy): Bacteria > Bacteroidota > Bacteroidia > Flavobacteriales > Flavobacteriaceae > Dokdonia > Dokdonia pacifica. The sequence continues at coordinate 355,715 of NZ_FZNY01000002.1, read as the reverse complement.
GTTTTATTTGGACTATCTATCCCTGGTGTGGTCACACTTTCTAGAAGTACTCTAGGAAAAGAGAGTGTTCCATTACTTGTGATCTCATAGGTGGCGCTGTTTTTTATAAAGGTCAGGTTGGGCACTGTAATACGTACAAGTGTCCGTCCAAAGTTTCTAAATATGGGACATCCATTCTTATTTTGCATAATAAAGGTGTCATCTTCTACTTTAAAAACAAGATCATTAAATAGGTTTTCTCTGGTTTCTACCGTGATGCTTTGCGTATCTCCTTGCGTAATCTCAAGACGCATATCATTTTCTGTACGCACTTTATCAAAAAATGGTAATTCTAAGGTGCGCGTTATAGCGTCACCATCTGTTTGTAAGCAATCGGTAGCATCTTCAGAGTCACAACTATAGAAAAGTGTTGCTATAAGTAGTGAAAATAGGGTTATACGCTTTCGCGAAAGCGTACCCAACATCCATCTATGTAAGTTTATAATATAGTTCATAATCGATATCCTATTCCAAATTCTACAGCTTCTGCTTTAGAGCCGTGTGCTTTTACGGTAACTGCTCCAAAGAAGTGATCCCCAAAATAACGTTTCAATCCTATGCGTTCATAAATACGCCCTTCAAAATCATATGGATAGTATACATAGTATCCTAATTGACTCACAAATGCAACACGACCAAAACGGAGTTCGTGTCCTATAAAAAGCCCAACACGTCGCCAATCTTCATCTCCTTGTGTGCCAAATTGCGGAAAAGCAACGGCCTCAAATTCGATTTGTTCTTTTAAAAAACGCGCAAAAAATACATCTATACCAGCTTGTAGCGTGCTTTTGTAGGAAATACGTTTATCCACAAAAGCAGAGGCAATAAAGAACGGATGTTGTCCAAGCCCCAATCTATCACTCTCATTGGCACCACCTCGTAATACAAAATTATATCGAATAGGCTCAGTATATTTCTTATTCTCTAAAGCGATGTATGGCGGTATTCCTTGATCTTTTGGTACGTATGTCAATCCTATATTTGCAGCAATAGTATTAAGGCTAGTATTTGGGGCTCGTGCATTTCCATTTGAATAATGGGTGAGTGTAAGACCACCCTGTACATGAATCTGGTTGGTGAGTTGTTGCTTGTAATTGAGTAGGAGGTAGGTGGCGCTTAAAAGATGTGTGCCAAAAGCATTGTTCTTTTTATTCGTATCAATATCAAACGGATTGGTATTATAAGCAATTCCTTGTCCTATTCTGAATTGGAGCTTTCTGTTTAAAAAATAAAAGGAATAATGACCAAAAAGACTATAGTTCTTTCCGACAAATTCATTTCCAAAATCCTGATACATAAATGAAAACCCCCAATCTGGATAGTTATATCTACGTTCCCATTCGTTCAAGCCATAGGTTTTGCGATTATAGCTTAGAAGAAGCCCTTTAGGATGCTCAGTAATAAGATGTGCTATGTCTTTACTATGCTCAATGAGATTGCCATAAAAGTACTGTACATCTACATCAAATGGTTTGTTGGTAGATTCTTGAGCTTGTATACAAATACTGCTGCCTATGATCAACAACAGGGGAAGTACTCTTTTGAGCATAAAACGTGTTTATAAAAAGCGAAAATATAAAAATAGAAAGGTTTTTTAAGGATTGTGTTTAAATTATGATAGCTATCTCATATATGTCATTGTTTGTTGCTAAAAAAACAATACTATATCTTGCGCACCTAACCAATCTTATTTTCTGCATGCTCTATAGTGTAAAGCGTATTATATCAAATAGTTGTAAGCTGTGTTGCTTTGTGCTGCTTTGTTGTATGTTTTCGGTAAGAACAAGCTATGCACAATCTGAGATGCCAACCATGGCTATTGATGATTCGTTATCAATAGCGGTGATACATGCTAGTCTACTCAAAGATATGCGTGGTACTGTGACGATTGCCTATAAAAATAAGCCCTACACACTTGAGTTGTTCAAAGGGGAAGCAACGACATCAGATGTATACCGACTTACGGATGCAGGAGGAAAAGCGTATGCCGTATATGTGGCAAAGCATCCGTTGTTTCAGTTTTACATTGACAAACCTATTATCAATGAGCCAAAACGCATGGCAACACTTACATATACTGATAAAGATACTATCCTACAAACCTATGCAGGTATTGAGTTACGCGGTAGTAGTTCGTTGATATTTCCTAAAAAAACGTATGATATTAATTTACATCCTTCGGCAGATGGGGTGTCTAATCAAGATCTCAAAATAGATAGGATGCGTAGTGATGATGATTGGATTCTAGATGCGATTCATAACGAACCGCTTAGAATGCGATCACATCTGTCTTATCAGTTATGGACAGAGATATACAGGCCTTATTATCTTCAAGAAGAACCTAAAGCCAAAGCAGGAGTTACCACCCGTTATTGTGAGGTATTTATCAATGATCGGTATAAAGGGGTGTATCTAGTAAGCGAACAGGTAGACCGCAAACTATTGAAGCTTAAAAAACAAAAAGGAGATACCACACGCGGAGAGCTTTTTCAAGGGGCTCGTTATTTAGGCGCCTCGTCTTTTGACTCCATACCTCAAAAAAAGAATTATCTGCTGTCTTGGGGAGGTTATGACATTAAATACCCCGTTCCAACTAATACACCATGGGATAACCTCTATGCATTTACCGATTTTGTATTGCATAGTGATGATACCGCTTTCGCGAAAGAAATCTCCTCACGATTCCAAATGGAGAATGTGATTGACTATTTTTTATTCATCAATGCCTTACGTGCACCTGATAATATGGGAAAGAATATTTATGTAGCACGTTATAAAGAAGATGAACCGTATTTCTATGTTCCTTGGGATCTTGATGGAACTTTCGGTACCATCTATAGTGGAAAACGAATAGCTACTACAGATGATTTCTTAACTAATGGACTTCTAAGGCGTTTGATTGCTGTAAATCCAGATAACTTTATACAGCGTTTCCAAAATCGCTGGATCGAACTTAGAAAAGGCATTTTTGAAACCAAGGCATTACAACAAAGGCAATCAGAAATCTATGCATCGCTTAAAGATAATTTACTCTATGAGCGCGAAGAGCAACGATGGTCCACATTTGCCTATGATCAAGAAGGATTGGAATATATGCAAACTTGGACAGAAAAACGCTTGTTGTTTCTGGATGGATTTATTAAGAAAATGGGGGAGTAGAGAGTGGTAAGTAATGTATTATGTACGACTTGTTGCAATGTTAACGACTGATTTTCTCTTTATGTATGAGTGATGTACGCTAATTTTCTGATGCTAATGTTATTTTCCAGTTGATGCCAAATGCATCGATACACTGACCATAGTACGCACCCCAGAATGTCAAACCTACGGGTACTATTATTTGTCCGTTTTGAGAAAGCTCACCGAATAGTCGGTCAACTTCTTCTTTGCTATCGGTATGAATGATAAGTGTAAAGGTTTTGTACTGCACAGTTTCTTTATAAGCTAATGAGTTATCTGAACCATTTAGCATTGTTTCTTTGCTTAGAGGTAAGGTAACATGCATGATTTTTTCATCAGACTCTTGAAAAATAGTTCTTTTTGGTTTTGGCACGTCTTTGTATTTGCTAATATGGCTGATCTCTTTGCGAAAAACGGATGCATAAAAAGTAAATGCTTCTTCACAATTTCCGTCAAAGTAGATGTATGGATTTATTGTTATCATAAATATTTAGTTTAAGACTATTTATTCTTGTGAACAGAAGGCATGTCAATTGAAGTCCAGACTTCATTCACTATAAACGCAGTCATTTCTTTCCACTTATTTTATTTATCAGGCCGCCTCCTAAAAAATCGTAAAAAATTCCTTTTGAATAATCTCTTGAATGTAAATATTCTTCAAAACTACCTTCACTTTCTTTTCCGTTACTCAAATAATAACCAACAAAATGACTAGGTCCGAATTCGAATCCGTTTTTCTCAATTTTACAAGTATAGAAATTCATTCCACTATTCTCTGAATAATATTCTCCTTTCCATTTTGCGTCAAAAATTTGACATATCGTCTCTCCAATGTATGCGGTCAATTCAGATTCTAGTTTTGCAGATTCAATCCAATCTTTCGGGTTTTCTTTTTCTAAGATTTTATCTATCTCGTTTTCTAAACTCTCTATGCTAAAATCCAGTGCATAACCTTTCTTAATATACTTTTTACTTACAATTATCGCTGCCTCTTTTGGATTGTCTTCTTTGTGCATTCTTTATTAATTGTGTACGACGTGTTTGTGTATGGTTTGTTAGGATGCTTTAGCTCTAAATTAGTAAATACAAACCGAATAGAAAATTTACGTAGGTTTTTAGGAGTAAGTGAGTGCTAGTGATGAATTATAGTCATTATTATCTATTGTGTTTTTATTCAGTTGTAAATTCTTTTGAGTGTTTACGAATATATTTAATTCGCAAATTGCTAATGCTTTCTGTATTTTCTAATTCGTAAAACTCATCATCAAGTTTATTCAAAGGATTATCTTTATAGGATTCACTAAAGCTTTCCATTGTTCCGTCATCAAATTCAGCCAGTTGTTCTTTATTTTCTGTATAAATTTTATTTGCACGAGAAGTTAATTCTGCATACATCTCTGCTCCAATTGTTTTAAACCCAATTTCAGCCATTTTTGCATACTGTCCGCTCGAATTGAAATAGAACTGATTAAACCCTCCATTATTTACTTCTCCTTCAATTATCCACGTTGACCAAAAACTTTGTTGTCCACTAGTCAGTTTCTGAATATTCGCAAGTTCATTTTTATAATCTCCCCCAATTATTTCGTAAATATTATCGAAAATAGATTGTTCAAGGTCATCATCAGGAATAGAATCCAATAGTTCTTTAGTTAGAACTTTATAGATTTTTCTGTTTTTCCAATCATCTACAGAGTTCAATACTTTTTCTATTTCAAGATCTACTTCAGATTTCTCTTTTTCTTTTTTAAAGCCAAAAAAACTTACTATAGAAGATAGAATCATTATTGTTATTATATTTTGTTTATTTATTGGATGGTTACATTGTGCCTAACACACATACATAGAATTAATCATTATTGTGCGTCTATTACCAAATATAGGGATGTAATTGATAGTCATATACTTGTTATAAAAGACTAGGTTGAATGTAACTTCTATTTACATCCTTACAATTTCTTATAATACCAAGAAAACATGTTGTGGTTATTTTCGCGAAAGCGGAAAAAAGAAAAGTCAAGATTCAAGTAGGAGGAAAGTACATCGGTGATACTAACGCTATTTCAAGCGTAGTCAAGCACTCAGGAAAGTATACTCACAAAAAAAGCCTTTCATTTCTGAAAGGCTTTGCTGTTTTGGGTGAAAGACCGGTCTCGAACCGGCGACCTCCTGAACCACAATCAGGCGCTCTAACCAACTGAGCTACAATCACCATTTTAATTAGCGACTGCAAAGATAAACAATATCATTACAATCGCAATACTATTATAAAAAAAAGCTTCGTAAATTTTACGAAGCTTTTAGTGTATTGTTAGTGCGTTATTATGGTCTTGGCACTGCCTTATCTACTACAGGGCGTTCTTTGCGATTTGCAAGCTCCCAAGCAGTAGCAAAAATAAGGTTTACGCGTCTGTGATAGAGCGGGTAATTGATCTTATCTGGTGTATCTGTTATCTTATGGTAATCTTCATGCACTCCATTAAAATAAAAGATGATAGGTACGTTGTGTTTTGCAAAATTATAATGATCAGAACGGTAATAAAAACGATTTGGTTCGTTTTCTGCATTATATCGGTAATCCAGGTTCATATTGAAATATTTCATATTCACCGCTGCAGAGATGTTGTGAAGATCTGTACTTAATTTATCAGATCCTATAAGATATACATAATCATTATCATTAGGATGCTCAAAATCATTACGACCTATCATGTCAATATTTAAATTTGCGATCGTATTTGCTAGTGGGTATACTGGGTTTTCAGCATAATATTTTGAACCGTAAAGTCCTTTTTCTTCTCCGGTTACGTGTAAAAACAGAATAGAACGCTTAGGTGGATACCCATCTTTGATAGCTTGTTTGAAAGCTTCTGCTATTTCTAATAATGCAATTGTTCCTGATCCATCATCATCAGCTCCATTATATACGTTTCCTTTAGAGTCTACACCAATGTGGTCTAAATGTGCAGAAATCACAAGAACTTCTTCTGGTTTTTCTGATCCTTTGATAAAAGCTAATACATTTTCAGAATCATTTAAGCCACTGTTTCTTCTAAAAAACTCTTTCGGTACTTTCTGGAGGTAATTTCCATCTGGTGTTCCAGAAGGAACGCCAATTTCTTTGTAATAATCGGTTAAGTATTTAACGGCTTTTTTCTGACCAGGCTCTCCTGTATTTCTTCCTTCCATTTCATCACCAGCATACACATAGAGCATTTCCTTAAGTTCTTCTTCTGTAATAGTAGCCATGTACTTAGGAAGTACTTTATCACCATCACCTTCTAGTGAAGTTACATCAATATAAATAGGTTTTTCAGGAGTAGTGACTGTCTTTTTTGATTCTTTGCAAGACATTAGAATAGCACCACAGGCAAGGGCAAGAAATATTTTTTTCATTAAAATCAAATTATTAAAGTAGCTAAAGTACTTAAAATTAATGGGAAAATACGATGAAAAACAACGTACAAAAAAAAGAGCGACTTCCTATGATGAAGTCGCTCTTTAGTAATTAACACTTAATCTAGTTATTGAGCATTACAGGCATTACAAGCATTGTCACGCTTTCTCCTTCGTCTAATCCGTCTATAGGAGTTAAAATACCAGCTCTGTTGGGTAATGACATTTCTAAAGAAACATCATTGGCATTCATATTATTAAGCATTTCTGTTAAGAAACGCGAGTTAAATCCGATTTGCATATCATCCCCTTGGTAATCACAAGTAAGGCGCTCTTCTGCCTTGTTACTGTAATCAATATCTTCTGCAGAGATATTTAGTTCTGCTCCAGCAATTTTTAAACGTATTTGGTGTGTTGTTTTATTTGAGAAAATAGAAACACGACGCACAGAATTTAAAAATTGATTACGATCTATGGTAAGTCTATTTGGGTTTTCTTTAGGTATTACCGCTTCATAGTTAGGATATTTCCCATCAATAAGACGACAAATAAGCTCTACATTGTCAAAAGTATACCTTGCATTAGAATCATTATAAGCTACCGTTACTTCATCATCTGTAGCCCCTAAAATGCTTTTTAGCAAATTAAGCGGTTTTTTAGGCATGATAAACTCAGCTGTTTGAGAAGCCGTTACATCTGTACGGTTATATTTTACGAGTTTGTGAGCATCTGTAGCGACAAAAGTAAGTCCGTCTGTCGCAAATTGAAAAAACACACCACTCATCACTGGGCGTAAATCGTCATTTCCACTAGCAAAAATGGTATTGCTAATAGCAGTGGCAAGAACACCACCAGGAATCTTTACAACACTTGGATCCTCAAGGGATACTGCATTTGGAAATTCAGCACCATCTGCATAAGCAAGTGCATACTTACCGTGATTAGAACTTATCTCTACAGTATTGTTTTCTTCTTGAGTAAAGGTAAGTGGTTGCTCAGGAAATGTTTTTAATGTATCTAAAAGTAACCTTGCTGGCAATGCAATAGTTCCTTGATCTTCAGACTCAACTTCTAGTTTTGACATCATGGTCGTTTCTAGGTCTGACGCAGAAACCGTAAGCGAATTACCATCTAATTCAAATAAGAAATTATCTAATATGGGAAGTGTGTTGCTATTATTGATAACACCACCTAAAACTTGTAATTGTTTAAGTAAGTATGAACTAGAGACTATAAATTTCATAGTAAATGTTGGGTTTGCAAATGCAAAATTTGAATTATTTGAAATTGGAATTTCTGATATAGAAATACCTACCTACAAATATATTTTAAATGCGACGGTCTAAGAAAGAAACTTATTAACAGCTACCTTGCGTATTTGCGTTTGCGAAGTGTAAAAAATAAAGCACCAAAAATTAAAAGTAACGCCAACGGAAGCCCTATAGTTAAGGCTTGCCACTTGTTAATGCTGTTCACAACTTTTGGAGTGTCTAGAAATGGAAGGGCAATCTCTTTGCTACGTATGTTAATAAGACCATTATCATCAAGAAGATAATTGACTGTATTTAGCAAAAACTCTTTATTTCCATATTGTTTTCGTGTAAAATAATCAAATCCTAATTCTAATGGATTTCCTTTGCTGTCTACTTCGTTTGCAATAAGATCTCCATCTGCAATCACAACCATTTTGGAAGCTTTTGTTGCGCTTTCGCGAAAGCGTATACTGTCTAAGGTAACAGGTTGAATACGGTTTTTGAAAGCAGACTCAAATTTACCTTCCAATAGTACAGCTAGTGGTTGTGTGCCTGATTGATAATCCTGTTCATTTGGCTCAATAGAAATTTCATCTAAAGAAATCTCTTTAGGAGTTCCTTCAATCTTAGTAAGAATACTAGAGGTTAATAAAACGGTCTTTTCTATGGCAGCAGTATTGTTAAGTAATTCTATCTGATTTGCATAATTAAATCGTACTGGACGTTCTATATTGGTATTGATAGGGTGTGTGTTAAAAGAAGGGGTAACCGGTTGGTAAAACCAAGGAAGTTGTTGGTACTTTGATTGGCTACCATCACCTGAAGCAAGACTTAAAGGTGCGGAGTATAAGTCTTTAACTAACACGGGGTTAATTCGGATGCCGTATTTGAAAAACTGATCATTTAAATTCAAGTTTCTAGGAAAGGCCAATGCTTTTCCATCTGGATTTCGTAAGCTGTCATTTTCCATTGCTACAGCATCAATAAGCCATAACGAATTCCCTCCATTAAGAATGTATTGATCTAATACAAACTTTTGCTCGTCTGTAAATGCTTTGGTGGGTTTTGCTACTACGACAAGATCAAAAGTATTTTGTAATGCGCGTAAAGCTCTTTCAGGATTTTTAGATACCGTACTCATAGGAAACGGAGCGATACTATAGGTTTCTCCTAGTTTACGAAACATATCTGCAATCTTAGCATCAGGAAGCTCTCCGTTATCTTTTAATACTGCAATACGCTTCGATTTAGCATTTAGTAACCTATTAAAACCATCTATAAAGGCATACTCTAGATTTTGAATAGATGCATATACAAATTGTTCTCGAGAAGCTCCAGCAATATTTTTAATAAGAGAGATGGGGATTGCTTTTCCATTATGATTTGCCGTCGCCCATGGGAAAAGCGTTTGTGTAGTTTCTTCTCCATTACGTTTTACAGTAAGTGGGAGCGGAGTCATCCCAAAACTCGCAAACTGCTGTGCAACGACATTTGCATCTGTATTATCTTCTACAGGATTCGAAATGGCAAAAGATACGTTTGGATTATAATTTGAAATTTCCTCTAATAAATAACGCGTTTCATTTTGAAGTTTTCTAAATTCAGGTTGAAGTTCTCCTTCTAAAAATACATCTATAATAAGCGGACTCTTCACTTGGGCTATAATAGCTTTTGCAGGGTCACTAAGCGTGTATCTTTTGTCTTGTGTAAGATCATAACGTTTATGGAATTGCGTCGCCACAAAGTTAATCGCTATCAATACGATGAGAGCGGGGATAATTGCAGGTATTTTTTTAAACGTTTTCACGAAAGTGGACTATCGAGTCTTTTGTAATTTACTTTTAGTTAGATATATGAAAAAGGCAATAATGCTTATAAAATAAATGAGATCTCTAGTATCTATAACACCTCTGCTTATACTATCATAATGTGTTTGCATGCCAAAATTAGTAATCCATGTTCTCAAATTTCCAGGCAAGTAACTAGCAATACCTTCAATTCCAAAATAGAATATAAAACAAAAGAGTACAGCAAGTATAAAAGCAACAATTTGATTATCTGATAGGGTAGAGGCATATATACCCATAGCACTAAAACTAGCGGCAAGAAGGACGAGGCCAAGATAGGATCCTATGGTCACTCCTATGTCTAGATTACCTACTGGATTTCCTAATTGATAGATAGCAACTACATAAATAAGTGTAGGAAGTAATGTGATGATTAATAAAAATAGTGCGCCAAAATACTTTCCTAAAACAAGTTGTAGTGTTGATATAGGTTGCGTTAATAGTAATTCTAATGTACCCGTTTTTTGCTCATCACTAAAGCTACGCATCGTAATTGCTGGAATAAGAAAAATAAAAATCCAAGGAGCTAGTTGGAAAAAAGGAGCTAAATCTGCAAAACCAGAATTGGGAATATTAAACTCACCCTCAAACACCCAAAGAAACAATCCAGTCACGACTAGGAACAAACTAATCACCAAATACCCTATTGGAGAGGCAAAAAATGAATTAATTTCTTTTTTTAGTATCGCTAGCAAAGACTCTGTTTTTAATAGGGGTTGTTTAGATTGTAAATCTAATGTAGTTTTTTTAAACTATGAAAGTTTTATTTATAAATAGTGATAATGGTATAACTTATATGTGTTGTAAATATTTTATGATCTATTTAAAAAGAATGCAAAAACCTTAATCTCATACGTAATGATGAGATTAAGGAGTACTTGATTTTAACCCGCATTGATTTTTAGCTCTAAACTATTAAGTGATGCGTAGCATTTTTTCTATTGGTTATAGATGCTTTATACAATTAGCAGCTAGTCCAATATACATAGTGATTTTCTCCAGCAAATCCCATAGAAAGCGGTTCTAACTCAGGACCCCAGCATACAAAAGTTACACAGTTGTCTTCATCGATATCCCCCATTTCGCATTGTACATCTCTCGTGGTATCTGCTTGAGTGCTTAGTGCATTAAAATCAATTTTACGATTTGACTCTCCAATTTTTTCGAAAACAGCATTCATTTCTTTTACAAAACTTTCTGGATCTTTATATCCAGTTGAAACGATTTTATTATCGTCAGTGATAGCAGCTTTATATCCATCCTCAAGAAGTTGATCAACGATCTTTTGATTTAAGGTAATGGAGTTGTCTGCCGTAGCTGTTTCTGTGTTGTTAACTTCGTCTGTTGAGCATGCAATTGCTAAAAAAAGGCATAAAAGACTTACGATTCTTAATTTCATAATTAAATAGTTTTAGAATTATTATTTGATACCCCAAAACTATATTGCGTAAGTCTTTGCTACAACTGCTCTATTCCAAGATTCATGAATAAAGAAATCGAAATTCATGAAAGCTTATCATAGATATTGAAAAATTGTAAAATACTATAATTTGAAACTAAGCTTTTTATACTTTTTTAAAAGAATTATCCTTCAAAATCTTCTTCTCCACCACCAAAGTCTCTATTAGAGCGTTCACGTTTCTTTTGTTGATTAAAACGATACGTAAATGATAAATTAATAGAACGTTCTCTAAACTGAAACTCACTCTCTCCTGGGAAAGGAAAGTTTACGGTAGATCTTCGTACTCTTGAATTAAAAATATCTCTGATGTTGAGCGCTAAAGATGCTCTATCATTGAATAAATCTTTACTAAAAGCAAAGTCTGCAGAAAAGATTCCTTCATTTTCACTTTGTGCATTTACGGATGGACCTCTATAATTGACACGTGTTTGCCAATCAATACGCCACGGAAGTGTATACTTATTATTAAGTCTAGCAGTCCAAGTAAAGTTACTAGCTCCAAAATCAATACTTTCAAATTCACCAGAAGTTTCCGAGTTAAACACATTTACATTCGCATTTATACGCCACTTTTTTGTGGGTGAGTAGGTAAGTGTAGCTTCTGCTCCAATTCTATCATTTCTTGAGAGATTTACAGGGGTTCTTGTTAAAACAGCTTCTTCTTCTCCATTTACAATCGTCGTATCTCCTGTCTCTAAGAAAACAAATTGAAAGGTATCTTCAGTACGTCTAAAGAATATAGAACCATTAAGAGTTAATGATTTGCTTATTTTATTAAGGTATCCTAGATCAACACCATTAGATAAACTTGGGTTCAGGTTAGGGTTTCCTTGAAAGAACGTAGTAGCACTTGTTCTAGATGGAAACGGATTTAAAAAGAAACCACGAGGTCTTCTAATACGTCTGTTATAACCAAAACTTACCGTCTCCTTTTCGTTTAGTTCGTAATTTAAATTTACTGTAGGGAAAAAGTTAGTAAAATCTCTACTATTAAAATCACTAACGGTCTGTTGATCAATTTCAATATCGGTATACTCCATACGTAAACCCAATAAGAAATTGAATTTATTTATTTTACTTCCGTATTGTGTGTATAGCGCATGAATATTTTCTTTAAATATTAAACTATTGGTAAGATCTGTATTTAATAACAACTCACCATTTATATTATCTTCATCTACAGTATTATCAAATACAATAAAATCAGTATCTAAATCTCTTATGTTTCCTCGATATCCAGCTTCAAATCGAGCATTGTCTCCTAGGGGTTGTACAAAATCTACTTGCGCAAAAAAGCGTTTTTGATCTTCTATGGTTTCGTTGGTTTCTAATTCAGTAGGGGTTCCAGTATTTAGCGAACTATTTCTAATATCTACAAATTCTGTTTCTTCTGAATTTTCGTATTGAAATTCTATAGAAAGATTACCATCATTTTCCCATTTCTTATCAAAATTTAAACTAAACTGTGACGTAAGGTCCTGTTCTGTTTCTGGTGCAAATCGCTGTGATAAAAAGACATCATTTCCAGAAGTTTGTGTAATGATATTTAGAGATTCATTTTCATTATCACTATCCCTAACCACTGCAGAAGCAGTAATACTTGTATTATCATCTATATAATACTCAACACCAAAATTTGCAGTAAGACCTCCACGCTCTCTAGTAAATTCTCTATCTTCAATTAAAGAACCATCGGTTTCAATACGGCTAGTAAACGTATTTCCTTCAGATCCTCTGATATTATATCCTCCTGTAGCAAAAATATTGAAGTCTCCTGTTCTATAATTGACGTTTCCAGAAATACCTCTAGTATCAAAGTTACCTATGTTTGCTGTAATAGCTCCATTTAATCCCTGTAGTTTACTGCGTCTAAGGATAATATTAAGGATTCCGGCACTTCCTTCGGCATCATATCTCGCAGAGGGAGAGGTGATCACTTCTACACGCTCTATAGATTCTGCTGGAAGCTGCCTTAATGCATCTGTACCACTTAGACCTATAAGGCCTGAAGGTTTCCCATTAATGAGAATACGTACATCACTATTACCTCTTAAAGCTACATTACCTTCTACATCTACAGTTACCGATGGAACATTATCTAATACATCAGAAACAGATGCACCCCTTACGGTAAGATCTTTTCCTATATTATAAATTTGTTTATCTAATTTATATTCTACAGTAGTTTTTTCTGCAATAACAGTAACCTCTTCTAATGTTGCAGCGTCTATCTCTAAATTAATAGTACCTAAAGAGGTATCCTTAAACAGTTTTTGTTCTTTTAATATGACAGGTTGAAAAGAGATATATTCAATTTTTATGTCGTAAACACCAGCGGGTGTTTTAATAGAGAACGAACCATCTATTGTTGTAATTCCCCCATTAACGGCTTCCGGGTTGCTTTTATTGATAAGAGTAATGGTAGCGTATTCTAATGGAATAGCACCTTCTTTGTCTTGTACGGTTCCTGATAGTGTAATCTCTTTTCCTTGTGGTGATTGCGCTTGAAGCGAAATGGTAAAAAGCATCACTAAAATGCTTATAATGGTTGGTTTCATTCTTTCTTCTAAAATTTGAATCGAAATTACTGCATAAAAAAACGCCAGTTGTTAAACTGGCGTTAATCCGAGTGTTAAACAGTAGTTAAAAGAGTTATCCTTTTCTAATGTCTTTTGCTAGTTCTTGGAACTTTGCATATTGAGCTTCATCAAGTATGTTTTTCATATTTAAATCTTCTCTGTCGTTTATTTTCTTTAGCTTCTCAGCCTTTGTCTCTGATGGCATTCCAGAAGATTGAGAAACTGTTTTTCTAGACTGAGCAAATACGCCCATAATTTTAGTTACAGAAGCAACTTGTTGAGGAGTTAAGTTTAATTTTTGAGTAAGCATCTCAACAACTCCTGTCTGTAATGCGCTTTTTACAGGTGCTTTTTGAGAAGATACCTGAGCCTGAGCAACTCCTAATCCTAGGAAACAAAGTGCTACTATTGCGATTATTTTTTTCATAATGAATTCAGTAATATTATTTAGATAGAATTTAATTTTATGGTGTGAATTTACAAAATAGATTTAATATTCAAAGGTGGACGTCCTATAATTGCTTTTTTTCCATTAACAACAATAGGTCTTTCTATTAATTTAGGATGTGTAGCAAGAGCTTTTATGATCTCAGTATCAGACAGTTCTTTTCCTTTATAGCTTTCTTTCCATATTGTTTCATTAGTGCGTACAAGTTCTATAGGTTTGATTCCCAAGGTGTCAATAAGTCGCTCTAATGTAGGAACTGGTAATTGCTCATCCATGTATTTGATAATTTGAAAAGGTTTGCCTGAAGCTTCAACAATAGCTAATCCTTCTCGACTCTTTGAACATTTTGGGTGGTGATAGATTTTAATCATAATGAGTTTGCTTTCGTGCCTGCCTGTCAATAGACAGGAAAAGCGTGCTAAAAATTAATTGGTTATTATTTATATGGTAATTCCTAAGGTTCTTAATTGTATTTCTAATGTCGGAGCATTTTTAAAATGAACTCCGGTGATTCCTACGGCTTCACAGCCTTGTACATTTGCATAGCTATCATCTATAAATACTGCTTCTTCTGCATTAATTTGATAACGGTCTAGCATAAGATTATAAATAGAAGCAAATGGTTTACGCATATTTTCGTCTCCCGACACTAAAATTCCTTCAAACCATTGTAACCATGGGAATTTTGCAATGGCTTTAGGCCAAGTTTCTCCACTCCAATTGGTTAATGCTAAGACTCTATAATTTGGATTGTCTACTAGCTTCTTTAAAATTACAAGGGTATCTTCATGTGCATATCCTAGCATTTCTTCCCAACGCCCATAATACATTTTTATGAGTGCTTCATATTCAGGAAACAAAGCTATGCGCTCTTCTGTTGCTTTGGTTATAGGGTATCCAGCATCTTGATTTACATTCCAATCCCATGCGCAAATATGTTGTAAAAACCAATCCATTTTTACTCGGTCTCCTCTAAATTCTTTTAGATATACATATTCAGGACTCCAGTCTATCAAAACACCGCCCAAATCAAATATAATTGTTTTAATCTCTTTCATAATTCTTATTACGCTTTATCGCTTTGCTCTCCCTATGGTCGTGAATCTCACAAGTTCGATTTCGCGAAAGCGTATACATTATATTTATAATTGGTCACTAGCTTCTTCTTGCCCCATTGCCATGAGGTAACTCTTCAGAAAAGCATCAATTTCTCCATCCAATACTTTTTCTGGTTGTCTGTATTCATAATTTGTACGATGATCTTTAACCCGTCTATCGTCTAGTACATAGGAACGTATTTGTGATCCCCATTCTATTTTCATTTTACTCGCTTCAATATCTTGACGTGCTTCCATTCGTTTACGTAATTCAATTTCATATAATTGCGATCGAAGCATTTGTAGGGCAGTAGCTCTATTATCATGTTGAGATCTACTATCCGAACAGGAGATTTTGATGCCGCTAGGGAAGTGGGTTAATTGTACTTTGGTTTCTACTTTATTTACATTTTGGCCACCAGCACCAGAAGATCTAGCGGTTACAATTTCATAATCTGCAGGGTTTATATCAATCTCTATCGTATCATCTACTAGCGGATACACATAAACAGATGCAAAAGATGTATGACGCTTTGCATTACTATCAAAAGGAGAAATACGTACCAGTCTGTGTACCCCATTTTCACTTTTGAGCCAGCCAAAAGCAAATTCTCCATTTATTTCTAAAGTAACCGTATTAATACCAGCTACATCACCTTCTTGAAAGTTAAGCTCTTTCACTTTGTACCCTTTCTTTTCTGACCACATTAAGTACATGCGCATAAGCATACTGGCCCAATCACATGCCTCTGTGCCTCCAGCACCCGCTGTAATTTGTAAGACAGCACTCATCTCATCTCCTTCTTCAGAAAGCATGTTTCTAAACTCAATATTCTCTAATACATCTAATGTACTATCATATTGTTTTTGAACTTCTTCTTCAGTAGCATCTCCTTCTTTTGCAAATTCATACAATACTTCTAAATCTTCCGTTTGAGATTTTGCAGTCTCATAGTCTTTTACCCATTTTTTCTTAGAACGAAGTGTTTTCATAAAAGCCTCGGCTTCTTTTGCGTTGTTCCAGAAATTTGGATCAAATGTTTTTTCTTCTTCGTTTGCTATTTCTATAAGTTTACGATCTATGTCAAAGATATCTCCTTAAGCTTGTTATACGCTCTTGGAGTGATTTTAATTGTTCTATTGTAATCATAATGGTTTAAAGTAGATATCAAAAATAAAAGATTACAATAGAATTTCAATGATTAAATGAAGATACTTATCAAGTTTTAATTTTAGAACCCATTCAAATTTCAAGTTGTAGAATTCTCTTGTGATTTTGTAATTTTCTTGAATTTCATCGACATAGCAAAGTATACTATTAAAAAAACTACTGCTATGTTACGTACATCTTATCTCTTATTATTTATTTCTTTATTTATTTTTTCTTGCACTTCAGACACTGTAGAAGAGGAGTTGCTAGTATCCAATACGACAACACTTTCTCAAACAACAGATGAGATTCAAGATCAAGAAGGTTTTCAGGAATTAGGAGAGTTTGATGGCATACGTGGCGCAGATGGTTGTACCAATGTAGTCGTTGTAAATGGATACGCTTATGCCACTTGCGGCGCTTCTATCCAAATAGCAGAAGTTGCTACAGATCAACGTAGCTCTGTTGCTATTGCTGCCGATGATATTACGGTAGACCCTGTAAATGAATTATTATTTATTCAACGAGGTACTACGATTCAAATGCTAACCTATGAAAATCCTTTTGTGCCAGAAGTTGTAGCAACAGTTTCTGCAAACTTTGCTATTTTTTCAGGATTATCTGCTGCCAATTGTGTGCTTGCTGTTTCTGGAGGTGCTGGTGGATCGAACACTCAAATTTTTAATTACTCAGCATCGCAAGGAACGTTAGAGTTAGCTACTAATGGGATTCCTATTGTAGATAACCGTACAGGAGCTCCAGATGTTTTTGTAAGGCCTGTATCTGGAGGTGCACAAGGATTTTATTCTCAAGACCTAGGAAATGTTGCAAATTGGGGAATACAAATAGTAAACTTTAATGGAGCAGGAGCGGTGTTATCAACACCAGATGTAGTGGTGTTAACTTCAGGACAATTTCAAGGACCTTTTGGAGCACCCTTTGGACCTGCTAATTTCCCAGTAGAGAGTGAATACCTTGATGGAAGCTTGTATGTCGCAAATTTTGCAGCAGAAGGAATAGAGGTCATTGATTTAGAAAATAATAATGCACTGTCTCAAATACCTCTTGGGTATGAGCCTACCAATATAGGTACAGATGGAGAATTCCTTTTTGTTGTAGGCGTGACCAATGATGAAGTAACCGTAATCGACCCTTCGTCTGCTACAGTTATTACTACTTTAGGCACTTTAACCGAGCCAACTGGTGTGGCTGCAAATGAGACACATGTAGCTGTTGCCGATCAATCATTAGGGCTCGTAGTTATTCCAAGATCATAGTTGTTTATAACTGTGTATATTTTATAGTGGAGGATTTGTAATTACGCTTTCGCGAAAGCGTACAAACCATTATCTTAGGTCTCTTCAAACATTAGAAAAATGAGAAAGACTTTACTAGTATCTATGATGGTTGTTTTTTACACTATTATAGGGAATGCACAATTCTTGGAAGGAAAAAAAGACCTTCAAACACAAGACGGGTATTTTAAGATTCATTATGATGAAAGTGCAGATAAACTATATCTTGAAGTAGATAAAATTGATCAAGAGTTTTTATATGTACATTCCTTACGTACTGGTCTTGGATCTAATGATATAGGACTTGATAGAGGACAATTAGGAGGCTCTGCTATCGTATATTTTAAGAAAGCTGGTAACAAATTACTATTAGTACAGCCTAATCAAAATTATAGAGCTAATACATCTAATGAACTAGAACGTAGATCTATAGAAGAAGCGTTTGCTACATCTGTATTATATGGCTTTCCTATAAAGGAAACAAAAGGGAATACGTTTGTAATTGACGTAACTCCATTTCTAATGGAAGATACACACGGTGTTGCTACTCGTTTAAAGTTTCAGAAAGAAGGAGGGTATAAAATAGATAAAAACCGAAGTGCTCTTGCTATGGAGCGTACTAAGAGCTTTCCGAAAAATACAGAGTTTGAAGCATTATTAACATTTAAGGGACAGCCTACAGGTAGAAATTTAAGAACAGTTGCACCAGATGCCTCTTCGGTATCTCTAGTACAACATTACTCTTTTGTAGAATTACCGGATGATGGATATACGCCTAGAGTTTTTGACCCAAGAGCTGGAAATATATCAACTAGCTTTTTGGATTATGCAACCCCAGTTCAAGAATCTATCCGTAAACGATATGCTAATAGACACCGATTAATTAAGAAAAACCCAAATGCTACTGTAAGTGAAGCTGTAGAGCCTATTATCTATTATTTGGACCCAGGAACTCCAGAGCCCGTGCGATCTGCTTTATTAGAAGGAGCGCAATGGTGGAATCAAGCTTATGAAGCAATTGGTTTTAAAGATGCTTTTCAAGTTAAGATGTTACCAGATAATGCAGATCCTATGGATTTACGTTATAATGTGATTCAATGGGTGCATCGTAGTACGCGTGGATGGAGTTATGGAGCTAGTGTTACAGATCCTCGTACTGGAGAAATTATCAAAGGACATGTAAGCTTAGGGAGTTTACGTATACGACAAGACTTTTTAATAGCTCAAGCACTTATGAATAAACCTTTTGCTCAAAGTGATGCAAATTATCAACCTATGTTGGAAATGGCATTAGCGCGTATACGACAGTTAAGTGCGCATGAAGTAGGGCATACTATTGGATTTGCACATAATTTTGCTGCTAGTCCTAATGGTAGAGCTAGTGTTATGGATTATCCTCATCCAACATTACAATTAAAAAATGGTGCTGTTGACTTTTCTGATGCATACGCAACAGGAATAGGTGCGTGGGATAAAGTAACTGTGGCCTATAGTTATGGAATTGTTCCTAATGGAATGGCAGAGCGTGAGTATTTAAACTCGGTACTTGAAACTGCCGAAAAGAATGGACTGCGTTATATCACAGATAGTGATGCAAGACCGCAAGGTGGGGCTCACTATAAAGCACACCTTTGGGATAATGGGGTACAAGCAGATAAAGAATTAGAAAATGTGTTGAAATTGCGTGCACATGCAATTTCAAATTTTTCTGTAGATAATATCCGTACAGATGAACCGTATTCAGTTTTGGAAGATGTTTTTGTTCCCTTATATTTTTATCATCGGTATCAAACGGAAGCAGCTGTTAAAATGATAGGAGGATTAGATTATAATTATGCAGTTAAAGGAGATGCTAATTTGAAGGTGACAGAAGTATTAGATGCTAAAAGTCAAAAGCAAGCTCTTGCAAGCGTACTTAAAACACTAAAAGCTGATGCACTAATGATACCTAAAGACCAGCTTTCGTTATTTCCGCCTAGAGCGCATGGGTATTATCGTACTAGAGAAAGTTTTCAAAGTAAAACGGGTGTTGCTTTTGATGCACTAGGCGCTCCAGCAACTGCTAGTGATATGACTTTAGGATTATTATTACATCCAGAACGTGCTAATCGTTTAGTACAACAAAAAGCACTAGATGCAAAACAATTAGGATTGCAAGATATGTTAGAACTGCTAGTTAAAGAGACATTAAATAGCAATGAAAAGGATGCATACAAAAATGAAGTGCAAACTACAGTTAATTATAATGTGGTGAAACATCTATTAAATCTATATGTACACCCTAATGCGATACCACAAACAAAAGCTACTGTGAAATTCGTATTACGATCTAAAATTCTTTCATCTTTAAGTATGAGTAATGCTAATGATATGAATATGATAGATCAAATCAAGAAAACATTAGATAAACCAGAAACCTTTAAGGTGATACCATCTCCAAAAATCCCAGATGGTTCTCCGATAGGATGTTTTCAAGAATAGTACGCACACGTTTATTAGAAGGATATAATTAATTTGCTATAATTTTTATGAAA
The DNA here is from genome assembly GCF_900188275.1 of Dokdonia pacifica. GTDB lineage: Bacteria > Bacteroidota > Bacteroidia > Flavobacteriales > Flavobacteriaceae > Dokdonia > Dokdonia pacifica. The sequence goes on along the minus strand of NZ_FZNY01000002.1, from coordinate 335,435 downwards.
ATAGATTTACGATCAGATACACTTACAAAACCTACTCCAGCTATGCTGGAGTTTATGATGAAAGCAGAAGTAGGTGATGATGTATATAAAGAAGACCCATCTGTAAATGAATTAGAACGACGTATTGCAGATATGTTTGGAATGGATAGTGCTTTGTATTTCCCAACGGGGAGTATGACCAATCAAGCAGCGATAAAAATTCATACACAACCTGGTGAGCAGTTAATAGCAGATGCATATGCTCATGTATATAATTATGAAGGAGGTGGTGTTTCGTTTAATAGTGGGGTATCCTGTAAGTTATTATCAGGGAATAGAGGGATGATTACTGCATCTCAAGTAGAGGAAGCTATTAATCCACCAGATTTTTATCATAGCCCGCTTACAACATTGGTTTGCTTAGAAAACACCACAAATAAAGGGGGAGGAGCTTGTTATAATTTTGAAGAGATAAAGCGCATAAAAAACGTATGTGATCATCACGGCTTAGGATTTCATTTAGATGGTGCACGCCTATGGAATGCAATGATCGCTAAAAATGAAAACCCTAAAGATTATGGGCAGGTCTTTGATACAATTTCTGTGTGTTTGTCTAAAGGATTAGGAGCGCCAATGGGGTCTGTTTTAGTGGGGAAACAACAATTTATGGACAAAGCAATTCGGGTGCGTAAAATATTAGGAGGAGGCATGCGTCAAGTAGGCTATATGGCAGCCGCTGGGATTTATGCATTAGATCATCATTTGGATAGAATGCGTATTGACCATCAAAGAGCTAAAGCATTAGGAAATGTATTAGAAAGAATGGATGTGGTTGCTTCTGTAGAACCTATTGATACCAATATTGTGATTTTTAATCTTTCTGATAGCCCTTCTAAACAAAGATTTATTGACCAATTATCTGAAAAACAAATAACTATAAGTGACATGGGACAAGGAAAACTCCGTATAGTTACACATTTAGACTATTCTGAGTCTCATCACGAACACTTCTTGATGTTTTTACAAGGTTTTAGATAGACGATTTTCTTTCAGTTTTAACCATTAATGTAATTGTACTAGTGAAAAACAGTATGGATTGTGTTTTTTGTCGATGTTTTAGTGTATTTCACCCATGTTAAAGCTTTCTTAATTTATGTTAAAGCATATGTTAAAATGAATCATATATTTTTGTACTTTTAATATGATTTCCAACACATTAACTTTAAACTATCAATTATTATGAAGAAAATTTTATTATTATGTTCTGTTTTTGGTCTTGTTTTCGCATCTGCGAATGCACAAGATTTACCAGCAAATCCAGAACCAGGAAAATGTTATGTTCGTTGTACGACGCCTGATATTTATGAAACACAAACAGTACAAATTCAAAAGACTCCAGCTTATAAAGTATTAAAGACGGTTCCTGCTCAATACGAAACTCAAACTGAGAGAGTATTAGTTAAAGAAGCTTCTAAGCGTCTTAAAGTAATACCAGCTACGTATAAAACAGAAACAGTATCTTACGTAAAAAGCACTTCAGGATCTTCTTTAAGAATTATCCCAGCTTCTTTTGCTAATGGATCTGAAACAATTGAAACAAAGTCTGCTTATGCTCAATGGGAATTAGGTGCTCCAGCTCCTGATTGTGAGTCTAGTAATCCAGATGATTGTCGTTACTGGTGTTACAAAGGATACCCAGCAGAATATCAAACAGTTTCTATTCGTACACTAGCTGCTGATGCATCTGTACAATCTACTCCTGGTAGATCTAAAGATGCTACATATACTAAAAGAGTGGTTGATCAACCAGCACGTGTAGTAGAAGAAGAAATTCCAGCTGAGTACGCAAACATTACAAAAACGATACTTACTAAAGATGCTACTACTACAGAAGAAGTAGTTCCAGCAACGTATACTACAGTTTCTAAAGAGGTTCTTAAGCAAAAAGGAGGATTAACTACTTGGAGAGAAGTAGAGTGTGCTCTTGTAGAGTACCAAGCACTTCCTATCAACTGGAATACTAATAGTGCTACATTAACTTCTGCTGCTAAAAATATAATCGATACTCGTTTATTACCATTATTAGCTCAAAACCCAGGAGTAAAATTAGAGATTGCTTCTCATACAGATTCAAGAGGTAATGCAACTTCTAACCAAGATCTTTCTGAGCGTCGTGCACAGTCAGTAGCTAACTATTTAATTTCTAAAGGAATTAACAATAGTTTATTAGTTGCTAATGGATTTGGTGAGCGTAGACTTAAAAACAGATGTTCTGATGGAGTTTCTTGTACAGAGCGTGAGCATGCTGCAAACAGAAGAACTGAATTCCGTTTAATAAATAACTAAGATTATATTCTATATAATCAGCCAAAAGAAAAGGTGTTTCTTCATTGAAACACCTTTTTTTATTTTATATATGAATGGGGTTTTTAGTATATACTTTATCGCTTCGCTCTCCCTATGGTAGTGAACCTGCCTGCCGGCAGGTAGGTCTAGTAAGTTCGCTTTCGCGAAAGCGAATAAAATTACTATAATGATTCATGAATTTCATTGAGTATCTTCAGTAAGATACTACATCCTTCTCGAATCTCATCTTCAGAGATTGTTAATGGGGGTGTAATCCGGATAGCTCTTTCTTCAAAGAGTAACCAAAATAAAATAAGACCTTCTTCTTGACATCTTAAAATTACTTGTGTAGTAATTGCTGCGCTAGGGGTAAGTGCAGCAAGCATAAGACCTTTTCCTCTTATCTCTATAAGTAATGGGTGTATGAGTAATTTTCTAAAAAGTTGCTCTTTTTTAAGGGTGTCTTTTATTAATGAAGTTTCTGTAATTTCTCGCAAAGTTGCCAATGCAGCTGCGGCAATTACAGGGTGCCCACCAAAAGTAGTTATGTGTCCTAGTTTTGGATTGTCTGATAGCAAGTGCATATGCTCATTGGAAGCTGTAAAAGCACCAATAGGCATACCACCACCCATACCTTTTCCCATTACTAGAATATCAGGAACTACTTGATAATGCTCAAAACCAAAGAGTTTTCCAGTACGTCCAAAACCAGGTTGAATCTCATCAAGGATGAGTAAAGCACCAACAGCTTGGCAACGTTCTTTCACTTTTTTCAAAAAATTGTGTTGAGGTTCTATAAAACCAGCACCACCTTGTATAGTTTCTAATATAACAGCTGCTGTACTGGTAGTGATTCGCTCCAAGTATTTTTGACAATTAAACTTAATAAAAGATACACCACCTATAACAGGCCTAAAGGGCGCTATACGTTCTTCTTTACTCATTAAACTTAAGGCGCCATAGGAATTACCGTGATAGGCGTCTAGGGCTGCAATAATCTCACTACGTCCAGTGACTCTTCGAGCTAACTTAATAGCGCCATCTATAGCTTCTGTTCCGCTATTTACTAAATAAGTGCTATTTAATGATTCTGGTAATAATGAAGCTAATAGTTTTGATAATGCTATAGGTGCTTCTTGTGCATATTCTCCATATACCATGACATGAAGATAGGAATCTAATTGCTTTCGAATAGCCTCTTTAACTCTTGGATGTTGGTGTCCTAAACTACAAGCAGAAACACCTGCTACAAAATCTAAGTGTTTCTTTCCGTTTTTATGATAAATATAACTTCCCTTAGCATAATCTACCTCAAAGTTTAAAGGGTGAGGTGTGGTTTGTGCTTGATATTTTAGAAAATCAGATTTCATAAACGATTTGGTGATCCATCTCCTTTTTTCTTTTTCTTTTTAGGATCTAAAACTTTAGGAGTACTATCTCCTTCAGAAGAAGTTGCTTTGTTTCGATTAATCAAATACTCCCGTTGTCGCTTTGTTATTTCGTCTTCCTCCTCGGTTCCTATTTTGGGTTTGTCTTCGGCTCTGTTAGACAATTCCTTTTCCGATAAATTGGAAGCGCTTGGTGTTTCAAGTTCTCCATCTTCAGACTCTTCAAAGAAGTCGCTATCTATGATAGGTAATGGGATTCCTTGTATTTTTGTTAACGTAAATGGCGGTTCACCTTTAAAAATATCTTCTTTACTTAAAAGACGTTCATCACCACGCCATTCAAAATTTTCAAAGGTTTGCTGTTGCTTTAAAAACTGTGATTCTGGCCATATGTTACCACCTGGGTTTTTGTATTTTATAACTTCGTCTATTGCTTTATCTACAAATAAGATCGTAATAGAGGCAGATTTGCTTTTGTCAATACCTTGTAGTTCTCCATTTTCTTCACGCATATAGACAATACTCTCTGCATTATTAATAATGTTTACAGAATCTAATTGATTTTCTTTATTAAAGAAACCGTAGAGTTTTTGTCCTTTTACCTGATTATATCCGTCTATAGAGTCTTTTTGAATAATAAAAGCATTGTCAAACACTTTTAGAGAATCTAGTTTCTCAGTCACCACATCATTAATAAGGTGAATACTGTCTCCTGTTATTTGATTGGCTTCATTCCATAAGATGGGCCTGCGTATCATTTGTGTAAGCCCTGTTTTTTGATTAATATGAATAGAGTCGCATTTACCACTCATATCACTTTTAAACATACGTACATTATAATACCCTCTCACAATTCTGTTTTCAGGTTTTCCTGTCACAATAAGTTTATCCCCATGTACATAGATAGAGTCGCCTTCTTGCTCTGTAATGGCAACAGCTCTTTGTGTAATAAATACAGAGTCTTTATCTCTGTAAACTTCAGCATAATGACCTTTAATGAGACTTTTGTTTAGGGTGTCTTTTACTCTTATATTATTAGTAGCACTAGCGTAATTTCGAGTTCTATCAAAATAAAGACTATCTCCATAAACTTGCCGATTATCATAGTCTATTCGTGATTTTTTCACAAAATATCCATAATCGTTTTTAGTATCATAAAATCCTCGTTCACAATATACTTTTGAAGTTTCACTTGTGATTGTGGTAGGACCATATAGATAGGCGTGTTCTGTTTCGCTATAAAAATCTAATTGCTCACTATTGATCACATATTCAGGATTGGTTACTTCAACATTACTGATAAATGATATTTTGTCTTCTTCAAGATAATAACGTCCTATACGACTTGTGATTTTACTATTAGGCGAGGTAACTACACCTCCTGTACGATAATAAGATTGCTGTTTATTACGATCAAAGTACATGGTATCTGTAGTAACGACTGTTGTATCTTTTTTTAACCATACTTTTCCAGCTGCAAATGCAAATTTTGTATCTCCACTGTATTCTGCATATTTACTGCGCATAGAAACAGAATCTCCCTGTTTCATTTTTACATTTCCTAAAGCTTTTACAAAGTTTTCTTCTTTGTAATGAAAAGCAATATCACACCACATTTCAATACCTTCATGTGATATATATACTTGTTTTTTTCTCTTATATAAAATTACAGCACCAGGATATTCTATTTCATTCTTTTCTGTCACATCAGATTTGATGTGTATTTCTTTACGTTCTTCTTGAGTATGCGCTTTCGCGAAAGCAAAAACAGCAAAAATCAGTATAAGTATGTATTTTTTGATATGCATTGTAGCAAAAATAAACAAATTGACTTCTGAAAGCGTTAATGTGATCTCAAAAGGTAGTTAACAAAGTCTCAAAAGCGAGTTATATATTTATTAAAAAACCCGCAATGTACGATACTTGCGGGTTTTATATGATATTGAATAATACCTTATCTCATAATTGTTTGCGTACGATCTGGTCCTACAGAAACAATTTTGATAGGGGTTTCTAATTCTTTTTCTAGAAAATCTATGTATTCATTAAGGGCCTGTGGTAGTTGAGAAGCTTCTGTCATGCCTGTTAAATCTTCTTTCCAACCTTTCATTTCCTTATAAACTACGTCTACATTTTCTGGCTCAATATTATATGGTAAATGCTCTATAGTTTCTCCTTTATAGGTATAGGCTGTGCATACTTTAAGGGTTTCAAAACCTGATAATACATCACCTTTCATCATCATTAATTGGGTGACACCATTTACCTGTACTGCATATTTAAGAGCAACAAGATCTAACCATCCACAACGACGAGGACGACCCGTAGTTGCGCCAAACTCATTGCCTACACGTCCCATAGTTTCTCCATCGTTATCAAATAACTCGGTAGGGAAGGGGCCAGAGCCCACACGTGTGGTGTATGCTTTAAATATTCCAAAAACATCACCTATTTTATTAGGCGCAATTCCTAAACCTGTACATGCACCCGCAGCAGTAGTGTTAGATGATGTAACATATGGATACGTTCCAAAATCAATATCTAATAACGATCCTTGAGCACCTTCGGCAAGAATTGTTTTTCCTGATTTTTGTGCCTGATGTAAATATTCTTCAGAATCTATGAATGTAAGTTTCTTTAAAACTTTAATAGCGTCAAAAAATTCGGTCTCTAATTCTTCTAAATCGTATTCTATTTTTGCATCATAGAAATCAATCATAGAGATATGCTTTGTACGTAATGCAGTGTATCTATCTTTCCAATCAGCCAGTTCTAAATCTCCTACACGTATTCCATTACGCCCCGTTTTATCCATATATGTAGGACCAATCCCTTTAAGAGTAGATCCTATTTTTGCTTTTCCTTTAGAAGCTTCAGAAGCAGCATCTAGAAGACGATGTGTAGGTAGGATTAAGTGTGCTTTACGCGAAATCAATATTTTTGAAGTGTAATCTAATCCTTCAAACTTATCTAGGTTTTGTAATTCTCTTTTAAAAATCACTGGATCAATAACAACGCCATTCCCAATAATGTTCATTGCATTGTCATGAAAAATCCCAGATGGAATCGTATGTAATACGTGTTTTATACCATCAAATTCTAAGGTGTGCCCTGCATTTGGACCTCCTTGAAATCTAGCGATGATATCATAATCTTTGGTAAGTACGTCTACAATTTTTCCTTTTCCTTCGTCGCCCCATTGGAGCCCTAGTAGTAAGTCTACTGCCATTCGTATATATTAATTAGAGGTGTTTTTTTTTCCGTAAAAATAAAGGGAGTGTTTGTCAATTGTAATGTCAAAAACTTCTTCTATAGTCTTCTTAATAGCTTGAATACGCGGATCGCAAAATTCTATCACTTCCCCATTAGATAAAATCACATGATCATGTTGTTTGTCAAAATATGATTTCTCATATTGTGCTTGAGTGTTTCCAAATTGATGCTTACGAACCAATCCACATTCTAATAAAAGTTCTATAGTATTATAAAGAGTAGCACGGCTTACACGATAATTTTTATTTTTCATGTTGATATAAAGGGACTCTATATCGAAGTGCTCATCGTTGTTGTATATTTCCTGTAAGATAGCATAACGCTCAGGTGTTTTACGATGTCCTTTTTCTTCTAAGTATGTTGTAAAAACATTCTTTACAACCTCTTGATCTTTATTTATGGTAGAATTTACACTCATAGTGCTATTAAAGATGTAAAGTTACGGAATTATAATCGAGTGACTTTGTCAATTCCATTGATTTTTTTAAGATTATCCATTAACTTTTTAAGATGCTCTTTGTTTTGAACAATTACAGTAATATTTCCATTAAAAATACCTCCATTTGTTGTAAAACTGATACTCTTAATATTTACGTGCATATGATCTGAAATTTCTTTTGTGACTTCGTTTACGAGTCCTAAATTATCAATTCCAGTAAGCTTAATATCAACTTTATGTCCTTGTGCACTAGAATCTATCCATTTTGCGGGAATTACCCTGTAGGCATATTTGCTTCGTAAAGAAATAGCATTTGGACAATTATTTTTATGCACTTTAATGCCTTCATTGATCGTTGTAAAACCAAATACAGGATCTCCAGGTATAGGGCTACAACAATTTGAAAACTTATAATCTAATTTTTGTTCATCCGGACCAAATACAAGATCGTCATATTTGTTTGTAATTTCATCACGATCTACATTTTCAACGGTATTAGGTTTCCGTATTTTATTTTTAAAGAAACTTACAAAAGCATTACTACGTTGCGTAGCAAATTCTTTGATCATTTTATTATCAATGGTACCTATGCCTACCCTATAAAAAAGATCTAAACTTGTGTTTAATTTAAAATATGATACGAGTTCATTGATTGTTTTTTCGTTAAGCTGAATTTTTTGAGATTTTAGCTTTCGCGAAAGAATTACTTTGCCATCTTCTGCGGTTTCTTTTTTCTCGTCTTTTAAAGATGATTTAATTTTAGCTCTTGCTCTAGCTGTGGTAGCATAATCCAGCCAGTTATTTGTTGGTTTTGCTTGTTCTGATGTAATAATCTCTACTTGATCCCCACTTTTAAGTTCTTGACTTAATGGAACTAACTTTCCATTTACTCGCGCTCCTCTGGTATGTAATCCTACTTCTGTATGTACACTAAATGCAAAGTCTAGTGGAGTAGCTCCTTTAGGCAATGATTTAAGATCCCCTTGCGGTGTAAATACAAAGATTTCTTTATTGTATAAGTTGAGTTTAAAGTTTTCTACAAAATCTACTGCATTAGTATCTGGATTTTCTAATGCTTCTTGAAGTCTATTAATCCATTCATCAAGACCTTTATCTCCATCGTCACCTTGCTTGTACTTAAAATGAGCAGCATATCCTTTTTCTGCAATTTCATTCATACGTTCAGAACGAATCTGAACCTCTACCCATCTTCCTTTAAGTCCCATAACCGTAATATGAAGTGCTTCATATCCTGTAGATTTTGGAGAAGATATCCAATCTCTTAAGCGAGTAGGGTTGGGTCTAAAATGATCTGTAACAATAGAGTATATTTTCCATGCCAAAAATTTCTCATTTGCAACATCGCTTTTGTAAATAATACGAATCGCAAACTTGTCATAAATTTCATCAAAATTAATACCTTGATTGAGTATTTTACGTCGTATACTATAAATAGATTTGGGACGACCTTTGATCTCGTAGTTTAATCCTTCTAAATTAAGAGAGTCTTCAATAACCTTTTTAAAGTCTCGGATGTATTTATCTTGCTCTTCTTTACTCTCTTTGATTTTGTCTTTAATATCCTTATAGACCTCTGGTTCTGTATATTTAAGACTTAAATCTTCAAGCTCTGTTTTGATATTATAAAGTCCCATTCTATGAGCAAGAGGTGCGTATATGTATAACGTCTCACTGGAAATTTTTGCCTGTTTGTCAGGTCGCATGGCATCCATCGTTTGCATATTATGTAAACGATCTGCTATTTTAATAATAATAACACGTGGGTCGTCATTAATAGTCAATAGCATTTTTCTAAAATTCTCAGCTTGTAGAGAAACATCTCTATCCTTTTTCAAATTAGAAATTTTGGTAAGTCCATCTACAATACGAGCAACGGTCTCTCCAAAAAGCTGTTCAATATCTACAAGTGTATATTCTGTATCTTCTACAACATCGTGTAGTAATGCAGATGCTATAGAAGTAGCGTCTAACCCTATCTCACTGGCTACAATTTGTGCTACAGCAAGTGGATGAAAAATATAAGCCTCTCCAGATTTACGACGTTGATCTTTATGCGCATCTACAGCGATGTTAAAAGCCTTCCGGATCATTTTTTTATCTTCGGCAGTAAGCGTTTGATAACTGATGCGCAGTAGTTTTTTATACTGGCGTGTTAGCTCTTTGTTTTCTGCTTCTATGTACTCTTGGGTCAGTTCCATATCAATAACTAATGTACTGCTTTATATGTAATAGACAAAGCAAAAAGTATTCCCTTATTAACAATGTCATACACAAACTGATGAAAACATTAATTTTTGATATGTGTGTGACGATTACTATTTATTATCTTCGTCGCAAAGTTCATATATATGAGTATATTTTATGTCCTAATTGGATTGTTGTTATTGGTAGTAGGGGGTGAGTTTTTAGTACGTTCTTCTGTAGGGTTATCTTTTAAACTGAACCTTTCTAAGATGGTGATTGGGCTTACTGTAGTTTCTTTTGCAACATCTGCTCCAGAACTTTTAGTGAGTATACAGGCAGCATATGATGGACTTTCTGATATTGCATTAGGTAATGTAATAGGATCCAATATTGCAAATATTGGGTTGGTATTAGGAATTACAGCAATTATATCCTCTCTAGCGGTCGATCGAGATTTCTATAGATTCAATTGGCCTATAATGCTATTGTTTTCTATCGTGCTATATTTTTTATTAAAAAATGATGAGAAGCTTACGCAATTAGAAGGAATAGGATTAGTATCATGTCTCATTATATACCTTTTTGTTTTAATACGTAGAGCTCGTAAAAAGAAGGAGGTAGATGAAGATGGCGTAGATGATGGGTTGGCACAAAGTTCTTACTTCAAGATTTTTATCTGGCTGGCTATTGGTGGAACCGCATTATATTTTGGGTCAGAATGGCTGGTTAAAGGGGCAACAGAGCTCGCTAAAGCCGTAGGCGTTAGTGACTATGTGATTTCTGTAACGGTTATTGCAATAGGCACCAGCGTTCCTGAATTGGCAGCATCAGTGATAGCTGCATTAAAAAAAGAAAAAGCAATCTCGTTAGGAAACCTTATTGGGTCTAACATTTTTAATATTGCATCAGTGCTAGGTATTACCTCAATTATAAAACCTATTTCAGTGGTAGATGATGCTATTTTGTCTACAAATATTTTTTGGATGATAGGATTTGCAGTGATTCTCTTACCACTTGCATTTATCCCTAAAAGAATGCAATTATCAAGGTATAAAGGTCTTATTCTTTTTGTAGCATATATTGTATTTGTAGGCTTTACATTTTTGTAAAATGTACGCCTTTATAACTGTTTTTTGAGATGTTTAAGATATCTGGTAAATTTCAAATAAATGGATGATAATTTAAAGCAAATAAAAACAGAAGTCTACGATAGATGTGCTTTAAATATTTCAGATTTTACATTTGAATTAGAGAGTAGGGAGTATGATGCTTGTCGTTTTATGCTTAATGGGAAGCATGTTATATCTAGAAGCGCTAAGATTACTCCTAAAAAGGTTGGTCAATTTGTTACATTTTGGAAACGATATAACGATGGTCCAATAGAACCTTTTATGGATGACGATCAAATAGATTTTTTTGTTGTAAGTGTACGTTCAGACCTTGGATTTGGGCAATTTGTTTTTCCAAAATCAATACTTATTAAAAAAGGAATCATCTCAACAAAAACGAAAGACGGGAAGAGGGCTTTTCGAGTATATCCAAATTGGGATATTCCAACTAGTAAGCAAGCATATTCTACTCAGCAATAGCAATTAGACTACTTTTACGAAATAAACGCTTTGCTAGATTTGAAAATGGTTTCTAGGTTATATGTTTCAAGGTAGGTATCTAACCTATTACTTTTGTTAATAACCACTTTGTCTTCTGTATACGCTTTCGCGAAAGCGTATAAAATAAAAAACCCTGCCAGAACTACTAACAGGGTTTTTAGAATTAAATATAATAACTAATTAAATTTTTGCACTTTTTACAGTCTTAACGATACGACCTGCAATTTTGTATGGGTCACCGTTAGATGCAGGACGACGATCTTCTAACCATCCTTTCCATCCTTGTTCTACTGTGATGATTGGGATGCGAATAGATGCTCCACGATCAGATACTCCATAGCTAAAATCATGAATAGAAGCTGTTTCGTGTAATCCCGTTAAACGTTGATCGTTATAAGCTCCATATACAGCAATATGCTCTGCAGCTACAGGGCGGAATGCTTCACAAATCTTTTCATAAATCTCTTGAGATCCACATGTACGAAGTGTTGTGTTTGAGAAATTGGCATGCATACCAGATCCATTCCAATCTCCTTTTACTGGCTTAGGGTGATATTCTATATACCAACCATATTGTTCAGTAAGACGATCTAGTAAGTAACGAGCTACCCAGATTTCATCACCAGCTTTCTTAGCTCCTTTTGCAAATAATTGGAATTCCCATTGTCCAGAAGCAACCTCTTGGTTGATTCCTTCAAAGTTAAGTCCAGCAGCAATACATAAATCAGCATGCTCTTCTACAAAATCACGCCCGTGTGTATTTCTACCACCTACAGAACAGTAATACATTCCTTGAGGCCCAGGATATCCACCTACAGGAAACCCTAATGGTAACTGTGTAGCAGAATCCATAATGAAATATTCTTGCTCAAATCCAAACCAGAAATCATTATCATTATCATCAATTTGTGCTCTGTGATTAGACTCATGTGGAGTTCCGTCTGCATTTAAAACCTCAGTCATTACAAGAAACCCATTGTTACGTTGTGGGTCAGGGTAAATAGCTACCGGTTTTAATAGACAATCTGATGCTCCACCAGATGCTTGCTTTGTTGATGATCCATCAAAAGACCATATAGGACAATCTTCTAGTTTTCCGCTAAAGTCATTTACAACTTTAGTTTTACTTCTCATGTTTTGAGTTGGTGTGTATCCATCTAACCAGATGTACTCTAATTTAGATTTGCTCATTACGGCGTGTTTTTTTAATTACGATGCAAATATATAATTAATATGTATTGTGTGTAATTTTTTAGGGGCTATTTATTAAAAATTTAATTTTAGTTATTAACACCCCCTAAAAATTAGGGGGTATGTAAAAATTATGTGTTGTTTTTGAAATACTCGTATATTTGTCCTTATTATAATATGTGATTTATAATCTTTAAATGTATACACATGCCTATTCTTAGATTTCAAGCACTTCAAGATGTACAACATCGTTCTATTCAAGTACCAAAAGAAGAAGGACTTCGCTCTTTGTCTTATAACCAACATGTATTTGGGGAACAGTCGATGCGCCAACATTTACCTAAATCGGCTTTTGAAAATGTTACAGAAGCCATACATAAAGGACGCAAAATAGATCGTATTACTGCCGACGCGGTTGCTTCTGGTATGAAAGCTTGGGCTTTGGAAAAAGGTGCAACACATTATACCCACTGGTTTCAGCCCCTTACAGGCGCAACTGCCGAAAAACATGATGCCTTTTTTGAAATTACTACTGATGGACATATTATAGAGAAATTTGATGGCGCACAATTAGTTCAGCAAGAACCAGATGCATCTAGTTTTCCTAATGGCGGTATACGCAATACGTTTGAGGCTAGGGGATATACTGCTTGGGATCCTACATCTCCGGCATTTGTGTATGGAACTACTTTATGTATACCAACAGTGTTTGTTGCTTATACAGGAGAGGCGTTAGATTATAAAACTCCTTTGTTAAAAGCATTACAAGAGGTAGATGTAGCAGCAACAGACGTAGCTCGTTATTTTGATAAAAATGTAGGCAAAGTACACGCAACATTAGGTTGGGAACAAGAGTTTTTTCTTATTGATAGTGCATTAGCAGCTGCACGTCCAGATATTGAATTAACAGGTAGAACGCTTTTAGGGCACGCTTCCGCGAAAGGGCAACAGCTCGATGATCATTATTTTGGATCTATTCCATCTAGAGTATTGACGTATTTAAAACAATTGGAACAAGAATGTTTGTTGCTAGGAATTCCTATTAAAACGAGACATAACGAAGTAGCTCCTAATCAATTTGAAATAGCTCCCATATTTGAAGAAGTAAATCTAGCGGTAGATCATAATTCTTTACTGATGGATGTAATGCAAAAAGTAGCAGAACGTCATTATTTTAAAGTGTTATTTCATGAAAAACCATTTGAAGGTGTTAATGGAAGCGGTAAACATAATAATTGGTCGTTAGCAACAGATACAGGAATCAATCTTTTGAGCCCTGGAACAACCCCAATGAAAAACTTACAATTCCTCACCTTTTTTATAAATACCATTAAAGCAGTACATTCTTATGAAGAGTTGTTAAGAGCTTCAATTGCTAGCGCAGGAAATGACCATAGACTTGGCGCAAATGAGGCACCTCCTGGAATAATATCTGTTTTTATAGGATCTCAGTTAACGCAAGTTTTAGATGAGCTTGAAAAAGTAACGGATGGGAAATTATCACCACAAGAAAAAACAGATTTAAAGCTTAATGTTATAGGGAAAATTCCAGAAATACTATTAGATAATACAGATCGTAATAGAACATCTCCTTTTGCATTCACAGGAAATAAATTTGAATTTAGAGCTGTAGGGGCTACTGCAAATTGTGCACACCCCATGACTGTTTTAAATGCAATAGTCGCGAGTCAATTAAAAGCATTTAAGAAAGAAGTAGATGCTCTTATAAATGACTCTTCTATGAAAAAAGACGATGCTATTTTTAATGTATTGAGAGAGTATATTAAGGAAAGTAGAAATATTCGATTCGAAGGTGATGGTTATGGTGCTGTGTGGGAGAAGGAAGCTAAAAAAAGAGGGCTTAGCCATCATAGAAACACGCCAGATGCACTAGAAGAAAAGATTTCTAAAAGAGCAATTACGTTATTTGAATCTTTGGGGGTTATGAATGCTGTTGAGATACAAGCACGTTATGAGATTGAAATTGAAGAATACATAAAGAGAGTTCAAATAGAAAGTAGGGTACTGGGTGATGTAGCCCGTAATCATATCATTCCAACAGCCTTGAGGTATCAAAATGTGCTTATTACTAATGTAAAAGGTCTTAAAGAAATATATGGAGATGATGTTTATGTATCCTTAGCAAAAGAACAGGTGAATATTATAAAAGAAATTTCTGAGCATATTGCATCATTAAATGCTTGTATTACAGAGATGACTGAGGCTCGTAAAAAAGCAAATCAAATGAAATTAGTTCAAAAATCTAAGGCCTACTGCAATATGGTATTGCCTTATTTACAAAAAATTAGACGTCATTGTGATAAACTAGAATTATTAGTTGAAGATGAATTATGGCCATTACCTAAATATAGGGAGTTGCTATTTGTTAATTAGTGCCACTTCTCTAAATAATTGATATTGTTTGTCTTATATTGGATTTTTTCTTTGTAAATAAATTATTTGTTTAATTACACCGTAAAATTATTACACGAAATACGTAGTACCACGTAGGAATTTATTTACAGACATTTTTTTGTAGATAATTCGTTTGATTTTTTTTTCTAGTGTTAAGTATAGTTTTTACTGGTGTTTAGCTTGAATATGACAAATTTGCTATATTCATTTGATCGAAAAGTTATAATTCTTACTTGTTTCGTTGTCTTATTTGTATAATTTAGTCTCCGTATTTAGCATTTCTCCCCCTATAAATACATTATAACATTTATTACTTTATAGTACCCCATATTATAATTTGTTACCAAACAATTTTATAATATAACACTCATAGATTTTTATCTGTGGATGTTAGATTGTGAATGTTTGTTTTTGAAAGTCGGTTGTTAACAATTTTTAATTTTTAAATATTTTAACTACTACTTTTTATTATGAAAAAATTATTGGTAAGCGCAATTGCGTTGACATTTGGTGTTGCAATTCATGCACAAGACACAGGAGCTCAAAAAGCAGTGCAAGTAGCACAAATTCCTGGTTCTGCAATGGGTGCAAACACAGGGGAATCCATTCAAAATGGAACAAGTAATGCTGTTCAAGTGCGTCAAGCAGGAACTGAGCAGTCTGTATTAACAACTCAAGATGGAACTAGCAACTTAGCTAGATTGATGCAAACTGGTAACGTAAATGGTAACCAAGCATTAAGTGGTCAGGGTAACTGGGCTCAAGTTGATCAAGACGGAGCAAATAACCAATCTACTACTGTTCAAGAAGGAGATTTCAACAATGCTTTTACAAGTCAAAACAATGATGGAGACGATCAGTCTTTAGGAAACCGTGCGCAAATTATGCAAGGTACGGGTCAGCAAGCTGAAATGAATGATGCTGCTATAGAACAAGATGGTCAAGATAACTCTGCATACACATTACAAACGTATGATAATAGTGATGCTTGGACTGTTCAAAATGGTGTAGGGAATACATCTGAGATCGATCAAAATGCTGGTCCTGAAAATAGTGCAGGACATTTTGCTATTGTAAATCAGACAGGAATGAATAATGAATCTCGTGTAAACCAATCTGGAGCAAATGGAGATCAAGATCGTAACAGTGCAATAGCTCGTCAAACTGGTGTTGGTAACAAAGTTGAGCAAGTTCAAGTTTCTTCAGGAAGTGCAGCAGGAAATAGTGCAGATGTATTACAAGGTTTTTCAGGTGATATTACAGTATATTCAGCTGGACAAGATGATATCTTTGATGCAGTAAATCTATTTGATCCAACTTTAGCTGGCGATGATGACGGAGCTGGTCTTGAAGCGACAAACGCAGTAGCTTTCCAAACACAAACTGGAGGTGAAAACGATGCTGTAATTGTACAATTTGGAGATGGTAATAATTCAGCTCAGTCTCAAAATGGAGATGGTAACATAGCACAAGCGATTCAAAACTTAACACCAGATGCTGGATTTGGTAATGTATCTACTCAAACACAAGTAGGTAATGATAATGCAGCAACAATCGTTCAAAATGATAGATTACATACTTCTGTACAGTCACAGACTGGCGATGAAAATACGATAGTAGCTTCTCAAAGAGGAACAGCAAACTATTCAGATGTAACTCAAGAAGGAAACGGTAGTTACGGAAGAACACTACAACATGGTAATGATAACATGGCTTTCCTTACACAAAGAGATGGTCAGAGTTATACAATCCGTCAAAATGAAAATCAATTCGGAAATAACGGAAATAACCAAGCAGATATCCTTCAAGAAGGACCACTTGGAACAGGAGTTCAAAGAGGATTTGTTCCTTTTAGTGCTTCAGGTGTAACAGCTCCACATTCAGTAGGTACTTTTTCTTTAGCACCTATTAATTAATAAAATAACCAATTATTCAGAAGTGCTTGTTAGTACTTCTGAATAATTTTCAATATTAAATTATAAAATGCACCCCTAATATAGTTTTACACTGTCTTAAGGATTGCTTGAAAGTTTTATGATTTTAACAATAATGTATTTTATCTCCCCCAAAATACATTTTATCTAGCGAGAGACTAGGTAAGTAATGAACCGAACATTGATGCATATCATATTCTTATACAAATATGTTTTTTGTATGTGTTCGTAAATAGTATTTGTTTAATAATTTTTAATTAACTAAACCTTATTTAATTATGAAAAAAGTAATTTTAGGTGTTGCAGCATTATGTATTAGTGTTGTAGCGATGGGGCAACAAGAATCAGGAGCTAGAGCTGCTGTTCAAGTGCCACAAATTTCTGGTTCAGCTGCGGGAGCAAACACAGGGGAATCTATTCAGAATGGTACAAGTAATGCTGTACAAGTTCGTCAAGCAGGAACATCACAGTCTGCATTGACAAATCAAGATGGTACAACCAACTTAGCTAGAATTTTTCAAACAGGAGAAGTGCAAGCACAAAGTGGGGTATTAAATTTTGCAGAAGTTGATCAAGACGGATTTAATAATGAATCTACTATTGAGCAACAAGGAGATGGTAATAATGCCATGGTTGAACAAAACAATGATAATGATACAGATGCAAACCGTGCATTGATTATGCAAGGTATTGGACAGCAAGCAGAAAACAATGAAGCAATGATAGATCAAAATGGAGAAGGAAACTCTGCTTCTACATTGCAAATTTTTGATAATAGTGATGCTTGGACAATTCAGAATGGAACAAACAACACATCTGAGATTATTCAAAATGCAGGACCTAATCAAAGTCAAGGTCAATTTGCTCTTGTTACTCAAACTGGAGAGGATAATGAATCTTTAGTAAATCAAAATAATGCACCAGGAAGTGATGCTCGTAATAGTGCATACACTGCACAAGCAGGTAGTAATAACCGTGCAGAGCAAAATCAAAGTGCTGAGGGATCTACAGGAAATATTGCTGTTATAAGCCAAGGTGTAAGTAACCAAATATTTCAAGCTCCAGCATCAGAACAAGCTTACTTAAATACAGCAGCATTAGATCCTTCAATATTAGGAGGTACTAATAATATTTTAGGTTCTGAAAATGGTGTAGCTTTCCAACAGCAGAATGGTGATGGAAACCAAGGATTTATAGGGCAATATGCAGATACAAATGACTCTAATAATGGAGCTCAAATACAAGATGGTAACAATAATGCTGCTGCCTTGCTTCAGAACGCTTTCGGAAGCCCAAATGGGAATGGTAATACAGGAAGACAAGAACAATATGGATCAGATAACTCTGTTGGGTTAATGCAGAATGGTAACAATCACCGTGCTCTTCAAGCACAATTCGGTGATGGGAATTCAGCTCTTTCTACTCAAAGAGGAAGAAACAATGACTTGAATATATTCCAAGAAGGAAATGGTAGTTATGCGCAAAGTATCCAACATGGAAGAAATAACGTGGCATTAATTACTCAACGTGATGGTCAGAGTTATACAGTTCGTCAGAATGAAGGTGCATTTGGTGCTGGAACTGGAGGAAACCAAGCAGACATCCTTCAAGAAGGACCATTAGGAACTGGAGTTCAAAACTCTTTTATACAAGTTAATCCTCAGTCAGTAAACGCTCCACAAGCAGTGAGTGCATTTACATTGGCGCCAATTAACTAATAATATCAAAATCTCATCATAGGATATATTCTTATGATGAGATTTTATGTAATAAAAGTCACCCCCCACTTATTATTTAATAAATAACAAATTAAATTATGAAAAAAATAATATTCAGTGTTGTTGCATTAGCATTTGCTAGTGTTACAATAGCACAGAGTCCAGCGACGAATGATACTGGTGCTCGTGAAGCTGTTCAGGTAGCTCAAATTCCTGGTTCAGCTATGGGGGCAAATACAGGGGAAAGTATTCAGAATGGAGCTGATAATGCTGTACAAGTACGTCAGGCTGGAACATCTCAATCTACATTAACAAATCAAAATGGTACTGCAAACTTAGCAAGAGTAATGCAGACTGGAAATGTTAATGGAAATCAAGCATTAAGTGGACAATTAAACTTTGCAGAAGTTGGGCAAACTGGTTTTAATAACCAATCAACGATCTTCCAAGAAGGTGATTATAACAATGCCATGATTAGTCAGAATAATGATAACGATACAGCGGCAAACAGAGCTATGATTATGCAAGGCACTGCTAATCAGGCTGAGATGAATGCAGCTACTATAGATCAAGATGGAGAAGACAACTCTGCGTATACATTACAGACTTGGGATAATAGTGATGCTTCTACTGTTCAAAGTGGATCAGGAAATACATCTGAAATAGATCAAAACGCCGGTCCAGAAGATAGTCAAGGTCAATTTGCAGTTGTAACTCAAATAGGAGTTGATAATGAATCTCGTGTAGATCAAGATAATGCAGATGGAAGTGATGCGCGTAATGTAGCGTATACTGCACAAACAGGTAACAATAACAGTGCTGAACAAATCCAAAGTGCTAATGGATCTACAGGAAATATAGCTGTTGTTGCTCAAGGAACAGGGAGTCAATTGTTTCAAGTTCCAGCATCAGAGCAAGTTTGGTTTAATACACTCGCTTTTGATCCAAGTGTAACAGGTGGAGGTAATAACATAGGAGATTCTGATAATGGTGTTGCTTTTCAACAACAAAACGGTGATGGAAATCAAGGGTTTATTGGACAATATTCTTCAACAGCTGACTCTAATAATGGTGCGCAATTACAAGACGGTAATAATAATGCAGCTTACTTGAGTCAAAATGCCTTCGGGAGTTCAAATGGAAGTGGTAATGTAGGAAGACAAGAGCAAGTGGGAGATGGAAACGCTACTGGAGTATTACAAACCGGGAATGATCATTTAGCTCTTCAAGTACAAACAGGTAATGATAATAGCAATATTTCTACTCAAAGAGGAATGAGCAATAATCTCAATATCTTTCAAGAAGGTGATGGTAGTTATGGTCAGACCATACAACATGGAGAGTTTAACGTAGCACTTCTTACACAACGTGATGGACAAAGCTATACTATTCGTCAAAATGAAGGAGTGTTTACTCCAGGTGCAGGAGGAAATCAAGCTGATATTCTTCAAGAAGGACCTATGGGAACAGGAACTCAAACAGGATTTATTCAAGTAACTCCTCAAGGAGTAACTGCGCCACATTCAGTTTCATCGTTTTCTTTAGCACCAATTAACTAACAAATTATAACAAATTAAATTATGAAAAAAGTAATATTTAGTGTTGTTGCATTAGCAGTTGCTAGTGTTGCAATGGCACAGAGTCCAGCAACAAATGATACTGGTGCTCGTGAAGCTGTTCAAGTAGCTCAAATTCCAGGTTCAGCTATGGGAGCAAATACCGGTGAGAGTATTCAGAATGGAGCTGATAATGCTGTGCAAGTACGTCAGGCAGGAACATCTCAATCTACATTAACAAATCAAAATGGTACTGCAAACTTGGCAAGAGTAATGCAGACTGGAAATGTTAATGGAAATCAAGCATTAAGTGGGCAATTAAACTTTGCAGAAGTTGAACAAACAGGTTTTAATAACCAATCAACGATCTTCCAAGAAGGTGATTACAACAATGCAATGATTGATCAGAATAATGATAATGATACAGCAGCAAACAGAGCTATGATTATGCAAGGTACTGCGAACCAAGCTGAGATGAATGCAGCTACTATCGAACAAGATGGAGAGGACAACTCTGCATATACATTACAGACTTGGGATAATAGTGATGCTTCTACTGTTCAAAACGGTACTGGAAACACATCTGAAATAGATCAAAATGCTGGTCCAGAAGATAGTCAAGGACAATTTGCAATTGTATCTCAAACAGGAAATAACAACGAATCTCGTGTAGCACAAGATAATGCTGCTGGTAGTGATGCACGTAATGTTGCATTAACAAGACAGTTAGGTGATAATAACAAAGCAGAGCAAATCCAGGAAGCAGAAGGTTCTGCTGGTAATAGAGCTCAGATTAATCAAGGTACAGATGGTACCGTTTCTGTTTCTTCAGATGCGCTTTTAAGATTTGGTGAAGTTTCAGGATTTGATTCTGCTGTAAATAACTTTTTAGTAGTAGAAAACTCTGAATCTGGAGTAGCATTTCAAAATCAATCTGGTGATGATAATGATGCTTTTATAGCACAAGCTAGTTCTGAAGCGGGATCAAATAATGCTGCTCAAATCCAAGATGGTAATGAAAACTCAGCATTTATTTCTCAAAGTTTCTTTACAGCTGGAGGAACTGATAATGTTGGAAGACAAATGCAAACTGGAAACAATAATGCAGCGACATTAAATCAAGATGGAGCTGATCATGCATCTTTACAAGATCAGTGGGGAGATGATAACACTGCGGTTGCTTCTCAAGCTGGGATGGGTAATAACTCTAATATGTTCCAATTTGGAGCAGGAAGTTATGGTCAAACATTACAGCATGGAGAGAATAACGTAGCACTTCTTACACAACATGATGGACAGAGTTATACTATTCGTCAAAACGAAGGAGTATTTACTCCTGGTGCTGGAGGAAATCAAGCTGATATTCTTCAAGAAGGACCTATGGGAACAGGAACTCAAACTGGATTTATTCAAGTAACTCCTCAAGGAGTAACTGCACCACATTCAGTTTCATCATTCTCTTTAGCTCCAATTAACTAATTAATATCAAAGAATCTCATCATAGGATATATATTCTTATGATGAGATTTTATATAATAAAAATCATCCCCTGCTTACATATTTAATAACTAACAAATTATAACAAATTATGAAAAAAATAATTTTAAGTGTTGTTGCATTAGCAGTTGCTAGTGTTGCAATGGCACAAGCTCCAGCAACAAATGATACTGGTGCTCGTGAAGCTGTTCAGGTAGCTCAAATTCCAGGTTCAGCTATGGGAGCAAACACCGGTGAGAGTATTCAGAATGGAGCTGATAATGCTGTGCAAGTACGTCAGGCTGGGACATCCCAATCTACATTAACAAATCAAAATGGTACTGCAAACTTAGCAAGAGTAATGCAAACTGGAAATGTTAATGGAAATCAAGCATTAAGCGGACAATTAAACTTTGCAGAAGTTGAACAGACTGGTTACAATAACCAATCTACGATCTTCCAAGAAGGTGATTACAACAATGCAATGATTGATCAGAATAATGATAATGATACAGCAGCAAACAGAGCTATGATTATGCAAGGTACTGCTAATCAAGCTGAGATGAATGCAGCTACTATCGAGCAAGATGGAGAGGACAACTCTGCATATACATTACAGACTTGGGATAATAGTGATGCTTCTACTGTTCAAAATGGTACTGGAAATACATCTGAAATAGATCAAAACGCTGGTCCAGAAGACAGCCAAGGACAATTTGCTATTGTTACTCAAACTGGAAATAACAACGAATCACGTGTAGCACAAGATAATGCTGCTGGAAGTGATGCACGTAACGTAGCATTAGCTTCTCAATTTGGTGATGATAACAGAGCTGAGCAAATCCAAGAAGCGGAAGGATCAGTAGGAAACAGAGCACAAATCGATCAAGGATGGGATGGTAGTCATATTGTATCTGGAACTTCTTTTGGAAG
Source organism: Dokdonia pacifica (assembly GCF_900188275.1). GTDB lineage: Bacteria > Bacteroidota > Bacteroidia > Flavobacteriales > Flavobacteriaceae > Dokdonia > Dokdonia pacifica. Next base: position 312,972 of record NZ_FZNY01000002.1, on the reverse strand, counting down.
ACTTCTTGAATTAACAAATTTTGATTCTCAAGTAGTAAATAGTATTCCAAACGAAAGTTCTACAGAAGCAGTAGCTTATCAAAACCAATCTGGAGACGGTAACGATGGTCTTATTGCTCAGGCTAGTTCTGTAGCTGGTTCTAACAATGCAGCTCAGGTACAAGATGGTAATGGAAACTCAGGTTGGATTACTCAAAGTTTCTACGCTGTTGGAGGTACTGAAAATGTAGGTAGACAAGAACAAACAGGAGATAACAATAATGCCGCATTAAATCAAAATGGTGCAGATCATTCATCTTTACAGTCTCAATGGGGAGATGATAATACTGCAGTTGCTTCTCAAGCTGGTATGGGTAATAACTCTAATATGTTCCAATTTGGAGCAGGAAGTTATGGTCAAACATTACAGCATGGAGAAAATAACGTAGCACTTCTTACACAACATGATGGACAGAGTTATACTATTCGTCAAAATGAAGGAGTGTTTACACCTGGTGCTGGAGGAAATCAAGCTGATATTCTTCAAGAAGGACCATTAGGAACAGGAACTCAAACTGGATTTATTCAGGTTACACCACAAAGTGTAACTGCACCACATTCAGTTTCATCGTTCTCTTTAGCTCCTATAAACTAAAAAGTAGTATGTAAAAGTAACAGGTGTATTATTCACCTGTTACTTTTCTTTATTATATATTTTAAATTCGTTTTCAATTATAAAATGAGTTTAATTTTTGAATTTTATATATAATTGAAATTCTAGTCTAAATAGTGGTCTAGTTGCAATTTTTATTCTAAATTAGAGTTATGAAAAATTTTGTTCGTTTACTTATAGTTTTCTGCATCACTACTTTTTGTAGTATCCCGCTCTTTGCCCAAACATTTGATGAAGATCCAGAAGAAGAAGAGGTTAATGGAAATGAAATCGTACTAGATAGTCAGTCTGTTAGTTCTGATGTACTTTTGAATCTAGGCTTTAATACAGCTCCTAATGTTAGAAATCAACAAATATCAGGGAATAGCATATTTTTAACTCAAATCGGAGATTTGAATTTAACAGCTATTAATGCAAATACTACTTCTAGTGAAATACAAGTAACACAAAGGGGGAATTCAAATTTTACGGCATTAGATTATCGCGCAAATACAGTGGTAACTACAATTACTCAGGATGGAAATTTTAATTTAGTACGAGATTTTATTAATAATCCTACCGAGGATGCTTCATTAGATTTACTACAACAAGGAGATAATCTTACTTTTGAACGTTTTGGAACTAATTCAATAACAAGATCGTTAAGATTTGTGCAAACAGAAGCATCTCCAACAATAATTATAAGGAGTTTTCAGTAATACTACTTAACTGTCTCTTATAATATATAAGCTATGAGATTGATTCATAAAATAGCTACCAATGAAATCAAGAAAACATTTTTACTTATTGTTTTCCTTATAGTTAATACAGCCATTACTCATGGCCAATTTTTCAACAAAGAAATTCAAGCTAAAATATTAATAGAACGCAACAGCGAGTTCTATACCTTTCATGCAGCCGCACGAAATAAGACTTCTACTGACATTAATTTAAAGTATGATTATTCAGTTTTCAGAACCGATAAAGACGGTAATGTTGTAAAAAATAATCAAACTGATTTATTCTTTTTAAAAGGCGATGAAAAAAAAGTGTTATCAACTTTAACTGTAAATTATAACGTTGATGATAAGATTATTTTGTTATTATTAATTTATGACAAAGATGATAAACCAATAGGTAAAGATAGAATTGTACTTGAACAAGGAGGTAAAACGGTTATTGATTTAAATAGAAATACCCCAAAAGCAACATCACAAGATGAAGCCGTAGCCCAAGATGGTTATGAAATTGATGGATTGGTTATACAAAAAACATTAACAAAATCTGGTCGTGATTTCTTTAGAATGTTTTATAGTGAATACTATAATAGACAGATACGATCCCCAAAAAATATATTAATTAAAGAAGTTCCAGGTAGAAGAAGAAACACTTTAATCACTGTAGAGGTAGATGGAAAACTGGTTTGGCAATTTTTTGCACAACCTAGAAAAGAATTTCTTACCAATATGGTTAGAATTTCTCTTCAAAGAGTGTTATCTTTCCTCAATCGATTAGAAAAGCAGAATGAACAATTTATAAGATATTAATTTTATCATGAAAACCACGATCATTACTTTATTTGTCGCTTTTGTTGTCACGTCTATGAGTGCGCAACAATTTGTGTATAGACCTATCAATCCTTTTTTTGGAGGAGATACTTTTAATTATCAGCAATTATTAGGTTCAGCTCAAGCTCAAAATGGCTTTACAGCCCCTCAAAATGCTGCAGATCAGCAATCAGACCTAGAGCGCTTTGGCGATAATCTAAATAATCAAATTCTTAGTCAAATCTCACGGACATTGACACAGCAGCAATTAGATTCGATAGGAGATTTAACTGAACCAGGAACATTTACATTTGGTACACTAGCAGTAGAAGTATTTGAAAGCGGGGAAGGACTTATTATCAATATTTTAGATACTACCAACGGAGAGGAAACACAAGTCATCGTTCCTAATTAGTAAGAGCAATTAGTATTATAATATGCATTATTTTAAAAAGATTATACTAGTAGTACTACTAGTTATATTTAATTCCTGCGGGTCTTATTTTAATCAACCTTTATATCAAGAACCTTCTAGGGTGGGTGAGTTCTCTAAGTCAACTGATAAGTTACTAGATCTTCCAGACGCCGCTCAAAAGTTGGAGGTGGCTGTGTATAATTTTAGTGATCAAACAGGGCAATTTAAACCTGTAGAAAACGGAAGCACTTTCAGTACAGCTGTGACGCAAGGGGGAACTACAATTTTAATTAAAGCGTTAGAAGATTCAGGTTGGTTTAAACCCATAGAAAGAGAAAATCTAAGTAATCTTACTACAGAGCGTAATATCATTAGGAATACAAAACAAGAATATATTAAAAACTTAGATCCTAATACACCTCCATTACCTCCATTATTATATGCGGGACTTATTTTAGAAGGTGGGATCATATCATACGATACCAATATTGTTACAGGAGGAATAGGTGCTAGATATTTTGGTCTTGGTGCATCTTCTCAATATAGACAAGATAGAATTACTGTATACTTAAGAGCTGTATCTACTACTAGTGGGGAAATTCTTAAAACCATTTATGTTTCTAAAACTATCTTATCTCAATCTTTAAGTGGTAACTTTTTTAGATTTGTAAAATTTCAACGATTACTAGAAGCTGAAACTGGGATCACTCAAAGTGAACCTGTTCAAATTGCAGTTAAAGATGCCATAGAAAAAGCAGTTCATGATCTAATTATAGAAGGTGTTAAAGATCAATTATGGAGTTCCAAAGATGGAAAAGAAGTAAATGATCAATTAGTTAATAAATATTTAGAAGATAAAAAGTTTGAAGAGTCCAAAGCTTTGTATAATAGACTTTTTGTAGATAGAGAATATAAAAACTCTATTAGTTTATCTGGAGGCGCAAACCTCATAGATGGTGATTTTGCTACAAAACGACTTGGGTTTTATGGTGCAGCTACATATCAGCACAACATAAATAACTTTTTTGATATTGCTATAGATGGAGCTGTTTTTGATTTAAATAATGGCGAACAGTATCAAAATATATTTGGGAGTTTAGGAATCAATGGTGTTTTTAATTTACTTCCTAAGGATGATCTAGCTCCTTTTATTTATGCTGGTCCTGGACTTGTCGTAGATATTAGAGAAACAGTTAATGAACAAACATTGTTTGGTCGCGCTTTTTTCAAACTACAGTATGGAGCAGGAATTCAATATAAATTAAATCCAAGAGTTGGAATAAAGCTATTTGGTGAACACAATGTTGTTCTAAGTGATGAATTAGATTTCAGAATTAATGGTAATAGAGATGACTTTTATTTTAATTTTGGAATAGGTGTTAATTATAATTTCAATTGGAAAAATAAATCCAAGAAAGAAAATATAGAAGATTTAGAGAATGAAGATTAAAAATATACTATACAAATTTGCTTTGGTATTGTTTGTTTTTACTACAAGTTGTAGTGAAGACACGATACAAGAGGAAATGACAGGTGGCTTAACAGGGACTGTTATTTCTAGTGAAGATGATATGCCATTAAGTAATGTCAAAATTACTACAAACCCATCTTCAAGTACTGTTTTTACAGATGATAATGGTTTCTTTTCTTTACTAAACATTGCTGTAGATGATTATTCCGTTATGGCAGAGTTAGACGGATTTGATACTGCTTTCGAAGGTGCTGCAGTTATTCCTGATGAAATTGCAACGGTTGCTTTTGAATTAGATAGGGCTTCTATTACAAATGATCCTCCATCTGCACCAGTATTATTGTTTCCAATTGATGGGGCTAATGATCTCGAAAGTGAAGTAGAATTTGTATGGAGTAGTTCTGTATCTAATGCAGAATCTCTTACTTATGATTTAGAATTGCGAAATGCATTTACTAATGAAATTGAAAATTACATTATAGAACAGGATACTACATTTACAGTTTCTGATCTTAACTTAGGTGCAACTTATTTTTGGCAAGTAACTGTAGATGATGATGAAAACTCTCCAGTTTCTTCTACTATCAGTGAATTTTCAACGTTAGCATTTCCATCAAATCCATTTTTATTTGTTAAGAAAGAAGGAGATAATAGTGTCATATTTTCTGGAGATGGAGCTGGTGATACTGGAAATTCTCAAGTAGACGTAAACTTATTTCAACTTACTGATGATGGAACTAATAGTTTCAGACCTAGAAGGAGTACTCAAGCACAGCGAATAGCATTTCTTAGAACAGTAGGAGGGGATGCACATATTTTTACAATGGATTTAACCGGAGAAAATGTACAACAAGTTACTTCTACAATTCCAGTTGCTGGTTTTAGACTAGATGAGCTTGATTTTACTTGGTCTCCTAATGGTGATCGAATTATTTATCCATATTTTGATACATTATATAGTATAAACCCTGATGGAACAGGTTTAAGTGCTATTTACCAAACTACGGATGGATCGTTTATATCTGAAGTAGATATTCAAGAATTTGATGAGGATTTATTGCTTATTAAGACAAATAATATTAATGGATATGAAGTTAGAATTTTTACCGCACGTATATCTACAGGAATAGAAGAAATTGTAATTTTAGAAGGAGAACAAGGTGCTGCAGGAGGTGTACAGATAAGTGCAAATGGCGATCGTATTTTATATTCAAGAGATATATCTAATTCTGAAAACCCACAGTATAGGATCTTCTCAGGTCGTTTGTTTATTTACGATGTCGCATTAGCTACAAGCGCAATGCTTGCTACCGATGTAATTACTGGAGAAAATGATTTAGATCCTAGATTTTCGCCTTCTGAAGGTGATGTTATATTTACTAGAGTAGATAACAATATTGGAGCTCCTCCTGCTATATTCTTATTTGAATTAGGCGGGAATAACCCTGATGACGATGAGTTATTTACAAATGCTAATATGCCAGATTGGGAATAAATTTCTAATCCTACATTAAAAAAACCTCCAAGTATTCTTATACTTGGAGGTTTTTTTAATACTATTTATTATTGTATTAATGATAGTTTTTCAGTCCCTTTTTGATTAAAGACTTAATTTCTCTATTTGGTGCATAATCTAAGGGTGTCTTCCCTTTTATTGTTTTTAAAGTTAAATCTGCTTCATTACTCATTAATATTTTTACAACTTCAATAAAGGACGGGCCTCTTTGTAATGCAAGATGCATTGCTGTTTCTCCAGACCCATTTGTCGCATTTATATCGGCACCCTTATCTAACAAAAAGCTAATTAGTTCAGCGTCTTCTGGTGCGATTTCTTTTATAGAAATCAATAATGCTGTTTCATTAGTATCATAAATGTGATTTACATCAACACCATTATTTATAAGTGTTTTTATTCCAGAAATGTAATTTACAGAGATAGCATCTTTTACTAACTTAGGAGATGGTTTTGCTCCAGCTTGTAATAAATAATTTAATATGTCATCCTGTTTATAATATATAGCATCTAATAGCCCATCTTGGATATCAAAATCTTTTTTCTCCGAAAGGTATTTTACAACATTTAGATTTCCTTTTCTAGAGGCTATAGAGAGTGCATTGTCACCTATAGAAGTAGTTTTTTCCATAAGCATAAGAATAATTTCTTCATTGGTAGTTTCCATGGCATCTTTTAATGCATCATCTGCAGTAGCACCTTTATCTAATAAGTAAGCCGTAATATCTGTGTTTGCTGTCTCAGCAGCAACTTGAATAGCATCATTTACATTTGCATCTCCTTCTTCAATGAGAACTTTAGATAATTCAAGATTTTCCACTTTTACAGCACTCATAATTAATTCGGGACTTAGTGTTTCTGCACCTTCAGAAATTAAATACTGTACAATAGGTATGTTTTCTACACGAACTGCTGTTTCTATTCCTTCGGTTGGATTAGCACTATTATCTACTAATAACGTTACCATTTCTAAGTTTTCATTTTCAACAGCAATAGGAATAACTTCGCTTGTGTTAAGGGTGTCATTATTTTCTGCTAAAACTAATTGAGCAAACGCTAGCTTGTCACCTTTTACAGATGCTGTTAATGCATCCTCATATGAACCGCCATATGTAAGTAATACATCTTCAAATAACTGTATGTCTTCACTTTCTATTGCATATGAAAATACAGGTTCTGGTTTTGCTTTATTCTTTAAAGCAACTTCAATAGCAGGTTTGTTCTCTTTACTAATAGCATATTCTAATGCTTCAGATGGTTCACCGCCATTTTTTAATCCCATATCAAGAATATTCACATTCTCATTATCGATGGCCATTTCTACAGCTACATTCGTATTTATTTTTGCCTCTTTATCAATGAAGTATTCAAAAAGTGCTTCGTCATCTATAGAAGCAGCAACCTCAAGCGATTCTTGATTTGCTTCAGTCACAGGGATTACTGTATTTTTAAGAGCGATATCCTCTGTTTTTATTGCTTTCTCTAACATGGATGCATCAGCTGTTGCTCCCATTTCTATAAACTTTTTAGCAAGGTCATTATCTTCATTTTCAATGGCGAGTAATAATTGATCCATATCTGCCTCAAAGACATCGTAATCTTCACTCATTAGCGCTTTAACAGTAGGGTAGTAGCGTAGTTGTAACGCAAAAGAAAGGTCGTTGTTACGAGGTTGGGCGCCTTCTCTAAAAAGCGCATAAACAACTGGGGCACTTTTGTATGCAACAGCTTTATAGATCATATTATTTTTTGGAGCAGCACCACGTTCTAATAAAATCAGTGCGTATTCTTCATTAAAATGTTCTCTTTCAAATAAAACATCCAAATCTCTCGTGGTAGGCGTTACTCCTTTATCTAAAATATAATTAAGGATTTCAGAAGGCTGTTTATTTACTATAACAGCTTCTATAAGTCCTTGAGCACTTACATTAGCATTTCTTAAAAAGAGAGATTCAAGTCTTTCTATATTTCCAGTGGCAGCAGCAGCAACAATTTCAGAATCAATAACATAGTTATATTGTGTATTTGTATTCTTGAGAAGATCTGTTTCTCTTACAAGTTCCATAGTATATATAACTTCGTAAATATGATCGTCTATAGAAGTAAGTGTTACTGTTTTTTGGACATTGTTTAATAAAGCATCTTTATAATACGTTTTTGCTTCTTCAGAACCAGCAACTCGCAACCTTTTTCTATCCTTACTTTTGAATAATTTCTTGGTATCATCCCAAACACTCATATAGCCATATTCGATATCTTCAGGCTTAATGGTAACTATTACATTTTTATCTAGCGTTACGACTTCATCAGTAATAAGTGTTTCTAATCGTAAGCCACCTCTTTCTATAAGCGGTTTGGTATGAAGTAAAGCTTCATCTTTAGAAAATCCTCCGAAAAATATATCTCCGGTATAATCATCACCATCTGTTTTTACAGGCCCCATACTTTTCTTGACAAAACTTATGATCTCTTGTTTAAAGCGCAATGAGTATTTCTTAAAAAAGGTGCTTGCTTGTTTTTTGCTTACGTTCTCACGAGCTTCTTGGATAGCCGCTGTAGTTGCATCATCCAGCAATTTTATTTTTTTAGATTTTTCTTCTACTGTCGGTAATGATAAAGAACGTAAGATTTCTACAACTGGAATCATACGCACTTCAATAGGTGCTTGTGTATTTTTAGAAACAGTACCTTCCCAAGAAGTAAACCATAATTGATTCTTATCTCCACCTATAGTGTACGGTCTTCCTTTTTTGGCGTTTATGAAGGGATCTATATCTTCATTATTTAATTGTTGTTGTTGTATATCTTCAATGACTTTTTCTTTAAAAGCATCCTTATCATATGGAGAATAGATATAATCATTTTTTGCAATAGAGTTTTGAAGTATAAAAACACCACCATAAGCTACTTCTTGTGCCATATGAGTTCCATATCTAGCAATAAATCCATTGGGTGTGATATCGCGTCCTAGTCTATTAAAATCTTCTACAAATGCACTATCTGGAATACTTGTTCTTGTGGGCAGAAGCGCTGTTTCAGTTCCTATTTTCTTTTTTGTATATACCATAAGGACCTCCGGGTTTTCAGAGGTGTCATAGAGCTTGTAGTGTGCTTTGCTATTATAAGCTATATATGGGTAGTCTATAGTATCTGCCTCTAAAACATTACGCTCAAACTCGTATGAATTGGTTACAAATACATGGGTTTCAGGGAAGCTTTGTGAGTTGGCTGATCGGACAGGTGTTCCTTTTAAAAGTACTTTTCCTTTAGACGAATTACCCCAGTCTAATGGATCTATATATCGTATGTCAAATCCGTGACCAAGTACATCTTGTGTTTGACTATATGTATTCCCGACAAAAAATAATAAAAGTAGCGCAGAAGCTACTCCGATGAAGTTGGTTGATTTCAATTTAATAACTGTTTTTTAATGTATAAGGGGGGAATATATACACCATTCTAAAATACGTAAAAAGAAGGTTTTAAAATATATTTTTAGATGTAATTATAGATTATATATTCATAAGACATCAGGTTCTTAAAAGTGGGTAAGAATTTTCAGTCATTATTTATGGTTTTATACGCTTTCGCGAAAGCGTATACTAGAAAAATCTACATAATTATACCTATTTTTGTGACTTCAAAATAACTTATGAGCCAAGATATTTCAAAACGTTATGCGCTAAGAGGCGTATCTGCAGGAAAAGAAGATGTACACAACGCTATTAAAAATGTAGATAAGGGATTATTTCCGAAAGCATTTTGTAAAATAGTTCCTGATCACTTGACGGGAGATGATGATTATTGTTTGATTATGCATGCAGATGGAGCAGGTACAAAATCGGCATTAGCGTATATGTATTGGAAAGAAACGGGTGATATCTCTGTTTGGAAAGGAATTGCACAAGACGCACTTATTATGAATGTAGACGACCTATTGTGTGTAGGCGCTACAGATAATATTATTCTGTCATCTACTATAGGACGTAATAAAAATGTGATTCCTGGTGAAGTGATTTCGGCAATTATAAATGGAACCGAAGAGCTATTAGGAGATTTAAAAAAGTTTGGAGTAACTATCCATTCTACAGGAGGAGAGACAGCAGATGTAGGTGACCTAGTACGTACGATTATTGTAGATTCTACCGTAACGGCTCGTATGAAACGTAGTGACGTCATAGATAATGCAAATATAAGACCGGGTGATGTGATTGTAGGACTGGCATCTTTTGGTCAGGCTACTTATGAAACAGCGTATAATGGAGGTATGGGAAGTAATGGATTGACATCGGCAAGACATGATGTATTTCATACATATCTAGCCGAGAAATTCCCTGAGAGTTTTGATGCTGCTGTTCCTAATGAATTGGTATATAGCGGTTCAAAAAAACTAACGGATACTGTAGAAAACAGCCCTATAGATGCTGGGAAGTTGGTGCTTTCTCCTACACGTACCTATGCACCTATTATTAAAGAAATACTTTCAAAATATAATGCAACTGATATTCATGGAATGGTGCATTGTAGTGGTGGAGCACAAACCAAGATTTTACATTTTGTAGAAGACCTTCATATTATCAAGGATACCCTTTTTGATGTACCACCATTATTTGATTTAATTCAAAAAGAAAGTGGTACTGATTGGAAAGAGATGTATCAAGTATTTAATATGGGACATCGTATGGAGATTTATTGTAATGAAACTATCGCAAAAGAGCTGATAGCTATTTCTGAGTCTTTTAATGTGCCGGCACAGATTGTTGGTAGGGTAGAAGCGAGTGACACTGGAAAGAAATTGACGATTACGAGTGATAAAGGAACGTTTACGTATTAATTAGTTAATTAGAGGGTAAGATTTCCTATTCTAAGACACATATAGGAAATATTAATAAAATTAAGTAATAACATGAAAAACACACTATTTTTAATCATCACTCTTTTTACTGTATCACTAGTATCTGCACAGAATACTCCAGAAATCATATTTAATGAGAATAAGGAAGTAATTCTTAATGGGGAAAAAATTGATAAAACTTCAGATTTAGAAAAGGTTACCTCTTTATTAGGAGAACCCGTACTTTATAAAGAGTATCCAACTGGAAAAATGACCTATCATTATACTGATCTAGGAATAGCGATGCATTTTTATAAAGACAATCTGATATTTATAGGAGCAAATTTTAACTGGGATGGAGATAAAACCTTTCCAGAAACAACCTATACAGGTAAATTATCAATTGACAGTATTGAGTTTGATATGAATACTACAAATGAAATCCTATCTGAAATTAAAGTGATTGATTTAGTTTCTTTAATGCCAGGCATGTATATGACAGATCCTAATAAGGAAAAAACAATAGTTGTAGTTGGGTTTAAAGATGAAAAATTAACTCAAATAGGTTTTCAATTTCAATAATAAAAGTACCGACACAATTAAGTGTTTTAAAAAAATATTTACTGCTAGATAATTAATTACCAATTAACTAGATGTGAGAGTGAGGGTGTATTGTGCGTAATATATATCAAGAAATAATAAGAATTTACTTTCCTAGATTGTAACAATCATAGTATATTTTGGTCTATTTAGTATAGACCATTCACTACTTATGAAAAAAGCCATCATTCTTTTATTTTTATGCGGTTTCGCTATAACGCTTCAAGCACAAAAACCAGTCGTATTTCAAGATACTATTCCTTTTAGAAATGATTTGGGAATTATTACAATCCCTATCAGCTTTAATGGTGTAGAAAAACAGTTTGCCTTTGATACAGGAGCACAAGCAACTGTAGGTTTTTCTTGGGTGGAAGATAATTTAAAACGTACCTCAAAAACAACAAATGTAAATTCTTCTAATGGTTCAAGAACGAAGATGCGTTTCTATAAAAGCGGAAAGATTCAATTAGGGAGTAGAGAAATTACGAAACACAGAATTTTAAAAGCTAATGATAGTGAGATCTTTACTTGTTATAATATAGACGGTATATTAGGTGTAGACATCACACAGCATTTTAATTGGACCATAGATTTTGAAAATAAAATACTCATTATGTCTCCACCAGATTTTTATCCTGAGGAAGTCAAAGATATGCACAATTTAGATTTTGACTTCACCAATAATCGTCCCTCAGTTTTTATGGAAATGAATGGGAAGAAAATTAAATTTTTATTAGATACGGGTGCTAGAGATTCAGATGTAAATAAAACAGCGTACAACTTATTGAGTATAGATCAATATCCAACAACGGCTATGTATAGTGGCTTTTATGATGTGAATGGTACACTTACCAAGACTTATAATACAACGGTACAATTACCAGAATTGCAATCAGGGAGTGTGACGCTTTCTCCAGCTGTAGATTACGGGAATCAAAGCACTAAAATTGGAAATAGTTTATGGAAAGGGAAACGTTTGTTTATGAGTTTACGTAATGATCAACTTTATGTTTCTGATGCTACCGTTAAAAGCGATGTTTGGAATTATGAGTGTGCCGCTGTAGTGAAGAATGGAAAAATGATTGTTTTACAAATTAAAGAAGGCAGTGAAGCATGGAATCTTGGTATACGACAGGGTGATGAAGTCATAAGTCTCAACGGAAATACATTTACAGATTTTTGTGAATTCAATAAGTATCAAAAACAACTGGGTAAAGAAGGAAAGAGCTTTGAATTTGTCTTAAAAGATGGTAAACGTATCACCATTGATAAAAAACAAGTATTTATAAATCCTTAATCCAATTTGTGTACTTCCTCTGTAATTTTTCTAGCTTAGGATCAATATATCGCGTACAAAAAGGTGCCTCGGGATTTCTTTTAAAATAGTCTAAGAAAGATTCATCATTAAGAGTAAAAGTAACCAGTGGAAGTGCTTTCGTAATAATAGGTTCTGAAAATTGCGGTTGTAAAGCTAATAACGCTTTCGCGAAAGCGAACTCTTGCTCCTTATGATAATAATATATAGCCGATCTATATTTGGTTCTAAAACTATGATCGCTCGTAGCATTATGGGTATGCAGATGAACTTCTATAAGTTGTTCTAAACGAATAATTTGAGCGTCATAATGTACAATAACCCCTTCTGAAAAGGTATCATTAGGTGCTGTCGAAGCAATAAAACCTTGCTCCACTTTTTTTACACCTTTGATGGTCTGAAATACAGCCTCAGTACACCAATGGCATCCGCCACCGAACCCTATTTTTTCTATTGATTTAATATGAAGTACTCTTTAATTAAAAATATAAGATCAAAAGCAATGATACGCAAAGAAAATATCAATTGAAAATTGTAAATTCGCGGCAAGCAGAAGGCAATTATGTTAGAAAAATTACAGATAGTAAAACAACGTTTTGATGAAGTGAGTGATTTAATCATTCAACCAGATATTATATCTGATCAAAAGCGATATGTTCAGCTCAATAAAGAATACAAAGATTTAAGAGCGCTTATGGATGAGCGCGCAAAATATATAGAGTATACAGATAACCTTACCGAAGCAGAAGAGATTATTTCTGATGGGAGTGATGCAGAGATGGTCGAAATGGCTAAAATGCAAATGGATGAGGCAAAATCTGCTATTCCAGAATTGGAAGAGAAAATCAGAATGATGCTTATTCCTAAAGATCCAGAAGATGCTAAAAATGTCGTGGTAGAAATACGTGCTGGAACTGGAGGAGATGAGGCGAGTATTTTTGCTGGAGATTTATATAGAATGTATACCAAGTATGTAGATGGTAAACAAGGATGGAGTCACAGTACTGTTGATTTTTCTGAAGGAACTTCAGGAGGGTTTAAAGAAATCCAATTTGAAATCACTGGAGAAGATGTATACGGGACGTTGAAGTTTGAAGCTGGCGTACACCGTGTACAACGTGTACCACAAACAGAAACACAAGGACGTGTTCATACAAGTGCTGCTACTGTAATGGTACTTCCTGAAGCCGAAGAATTTGACGTACAAATCGAAATGAAAGATGTACGTATAGATTTCTTCTGTTCGTCAGGACCTGGAGGACAGTCGGTAAATACTACCTATTCTGCCGTACGTTTAACACATATTCCTACAGGCTTAGTGGCACAATGTCAAGATCAAAAATCACAGCATAAGAATAAAGAAAAAGCCTTTAAAGTATTACGCTCACGTTTGTATGATCTTGAGCTTGCTAAGAAACAAGAAGAAGATGCTGCAAAGCGTAACTCCCAAGTAAGTAGTGGAGACCGTAGTGCAAAGATTAGAACCTACAACTATCCACAAGGGCGTGTAACAGATCACCGTATTGGATTGACATTGTATGATCTTCAAAACATTGTAAATGGAGATATCCAGAAGATATTAGATGAGTTACAATTGGTAGAAAATACAGAGAAGTTAAAAGCAAACGAAGGCGAATTATAATGACCACTCAAGAACTTGTTAGTCAAATACATAAAAAAAAATCTTTCTTAGTAGTAGGATTAGATACTGACTTGGATAAAATTCCAAAACATTTATTAAAAGAAGAAGATCCTATTTTTGAATTTAATAAAGCAATTATTGATGCTACACAAGATTTATGTGTAGGTTATAAACCTAATATTGCTTTTTACGAAGCCTACGGACTTGAAGGATGGAAGTCTTTAGAAAAAACAATCAATTATCTTAATGATAACTACCCTGAGCAGTTTACAATTGCTGATGCAAAACGAGGAGATATCGGAAATACATCTACCCGATATGCAAAAGCATTTTTTGAAACGCTTAATTTTGATTCAATCACCATTGCTCCTTATATGGGGCGTGATTCTGTAGAACCTTTTCTTGCCTTTGAAGGAAAACATACGATTGTACTTGCATTAACTTCTAATAAAGGGGCATTTGATTTTCAAACACAAAAAATTGGAAACCAAGAGGTCTATAAAAAAGTACTAGAGACTTCAAAAACGTATGAAAACAGTGATCGTTTGATGTATGTGGTAGGAGCTACAAAAGCAGAATACCTAACAGATATACGTGCTATCATTCCTGAATCTTTTTTATTAGTTCCTGGGGTAGGCGCACAAGGTGGTAGTCTTGAGGAAGTTTGTAAGTATGGTATGACAAAAGATATTGGCCTTTTAGTAAATTCTTCTAGAGGGATTATTTATAAATCTCAGGAAGAAGATTTTGCACAAGCAGCACGTGAAGCAGCAAAGAGTATGCAAGAAGCCATGCAAGCAATTCTCCAAACGCTTTAATACATTTCTTTAATGGAGTTTATAGACCAATTAGGAAGAGTATTTCAATTCTCTAAAACTCCTAAGCGTATTGTTTCCTTAGTACCTAGTCAAACAGAATTATTGGTAGATTTAGGGTTACGTGATCATATCATTGGTCTCACAAAATTTTGTGTACATCCAGTGGGCCTCATCAAAGAAAAGAAGGTTGTTGGTGGGACAAAACAGATACATATAGATAAAGTAAAAGCATTACAGCCTGACATCATTCTTTGTAATAAAGAAGAAAATACCGAACAGATTGTACGTGATATGGAAATGATAGCTCCTGTGCATGTTTCTGATATTAAAAATTTAGAGGATGCACTTTCGCTCATTACAATGTATGGAACTATTTTTCAAGTGGAGCAAATAGCTACTAGTTTAGTCAAAAATATTCAGCGTAAATACCAAGATTTTCAGAAAGAGATCCCTAGTGTAATGCCTCGTAAAAAAGTAGGATATTTCATTTGGAAAGACCCTTGGATGGCAGCTGGGGCGGATACGTTTATTAATTATCTATTAGGAGTGTGTCATTTTGATAATGTATTTTTATCTGAAGAAGGGAGATATCCAGAGATACAATTAAATCAACTTCAAAATCTAGATTATATCTTTTTGTCTTCAGAACCATTTCCTTTCGCTGAAAAGCACATAAAAGAAATTACGCCATATACCAATGCGAAAATAGTGCTGGTAGATGGAGAATATTTTTCTTGGTATGGGAGTAGGCTATTGGGAGCTTTTGATTATTTTAAAAAATTACGTCTACAGCTAGAATTGTAAAAATTTTAATTTCTGATCTAGTTGTAGCGCTTCATATGTCAAAACATCACTTAAGCTAGAATCGGTGTATCTAATATTATATGCCTCTTCGATAAGCCGTTTGTGTTTCCTTTCCAAATATTCTTTAAATCGAATATGTTTTGTAGTTGTCATTGCTTGGTTTGTATTGGGTTACTACTTGGGGCTTATTAAATTTACGTAAAAAATTGATGTTTAGATGTTTAATGTTTTAAAATTAAATACTTGTACATTCTGAAATAAATATTTATAACTGATTAACTAATAGCTTTATGCACAAAAACCACACTTATTACAAGTGTGGTTTTAATAATTTAAAAACAATTTTTAATTAGTTTATAATGATTTTTTTGATGACAATTTTTCCTTCAGAAATTACTCTTAATATATAAACACCTGTTTTTAAATTTCTATAATTTACTTTAAATACCTGTTTTTCTTGTAAACTTACTTTATATAATGGCATACCACTTAAGTCCAGAAGTTCATATTCTAGTTGCTTTAATTCTTTATTTATTGCTACACTAAATTCTCCATTAGAAGGGTTTGGGTATATGTTTACGTCAAATGTTGGTACATCATCAGTAGGAATAGCAGATTGTGTTTGTGCATCTACATCTTCATAATCCAAACAATCATCTACTATAATAGCATCAAATTCAGAGTTGGATGAAACATCAAAACCTGGGAGTAGTTGGATATATTCTTGTGCTACATATATGGCTTTGGAGTTATTTACAATATCATTATCTGCTTGTATTTGTAATGCTTGATAAAAGGCATTGTAATCTACGGGAGTCTCATCAGAAATTCTATGAAATATGTAGCGATTTGCTTGACAAAATGTAAGTTCATTAAAACAATCTATATGTTCTATAATCCTATCTCTGATACGTTGACCAGGTTGTACGCCAAATCCTCTAACGAAGTTATAATCCCTCCATTCATTTTCACCACCACCAGAGGCCATAATGGTATAATAAGCAGGATTTGGACCATTATAACAATTATTTGCATCACCATTAGGGCCAGCATCTAATGCTGTTCCATTTCCATTCCAAATGCAACTACGAGTATGTGGAGAACCAAAGAGATGCCCCAATTCGTGTAGAAATATAGTTAAGCGAGGATGTATACTTGGCAATTCATAACCTGAAGGTAACGGCGCAGGAATTAACCCAACACCCATTCTGGAAGTATTTGGATTATCACAAAACCCTCCAATAGTCGCGGCTCTACCAGCGGCAAAGCAACTATTATTTACAAACAAATAGGCATAATCACCATTATACACATTTGCTCGTTCATTTTGAAATTGAGCTAAATAATGAGAGGTCGCACCTTCGCAATATACTTGCCCATTGTAAGTTATTTCACCTGTCATACCAGGCCCAGGGAAAACAGTTGTTGGGTTTGTCCATCCAAGTGTTTCTACTTTTACTTCAGAAACCCACATCGTAATTTCTTCATTAGCAAAAACCATGGCGCTTTGATTAAATTGAGAGAGCATAATGCTTATTGTCTGACTAACAGAACCATTACCAACGTTTGGATTCATAAAGACAGCATTATTTGCTTCTAACGAAATACGAATGGGATGTCGTTGTATGCGGATATCTGTATTTTTATTTTGTGGCGTGTAATTTGCTGCATTATCATTTTCTTCATCTGTCATTCCACATTCAAGACTTTCTGTAGATGCTACTTCTTTATAGAAGATATACATTCCCTTTCCGGCATCTTTCAAAGGGATAAGATTATAGTTACCATTAATACCAGAGAAATAACCATATATTTCATCATTGAAAAAAGATATAGCAACTTGTGTTTGTTCACCCGAAATACTACCCCAATAATGACTTCCTAAGCTTTCAAGATCAAAAACCTGTTTCCCATCACTAGTAAAACCTTTGGCTCCATCTTCAATGATATGAGATTTCATTAATAGAACAGATATAGGTTTATCACGACCACTTGGAGATGGTAATGTAAATGCAAAGTCTTTTTTATCATCATTCATAAACTTACCAAATCGCGATTCGTTAAGTTGTAAAATGTACCCTTCCTGTTTGGGGGATAAGTATTGACTAGCTATTGATTTATTTGTAGATACCTCAAATAAATCAATCACTTCTGTAGTCAATGACTGTTGTCCAAACCCTAAAGCTGAAAAGCTTAAGAAAATAAATATCCCTATACTTTTTATAAATATATTATAACGCATACGTCTATTCCTTTTTTAAAGTTTCGATCTCTTTATTCAATGCTATAACATAGAGGGTGAGTTCTTCTATTTTTTGCAATAGTAGCTTATTCATTTCTCCAAGATCAATTCCTTCTTCAGCAACTGTAGCAGCAGATGGAATATCTTTTAGATGTCCATTTTGTTGTATAAATGCTTCCACTTCTGCAAGTGTAGGTAGACTATATTCTTTTTCAAATACGTAATCTGCCCATCCATTATATACTTTGACAGAGGTAGCTCGCATGCTTCCATTTACTGAAAGTTTATAGGTAAGAAATCCATCTGTAGTAGAAGAGGTTCCAATAGCTACATTACCATTTCTCCATGCTAAGGCGTTATTACTATTGCTCCCTAACCATTGAGCATCTGCAGGTACTGGATCATTTAAATTACTCTGACTTGTTGTTTGAGAAAATAAACTAGAGGTTGTAAAAACAACACATAAAAGGAAAATAATTTTTTTCATAATTATAAGGTTTTAGTTATTAATTCCTTATGAAATTAAAAAACCAAAACCCATATAACTATAGCTATTTAGTATGTGTAAGCTTTCCTTGTATATGCGCAAATAAATAATTCAAATGCGACATTTTACTCGTTATTATTTGTAAAATTTTAAGAGAGTACAATGATTTACAGACTTTTAATTAGTCTTGTAATGCAAAAACACGTTTTAAAAGATCGGTAGTTCTAGAAGTATATTTTGTACGTATTTGTTTTTCTTCAACAGCGATCATTTTATAAACCCCTTTTAATGCCTCTTGAGTTACATAATCTGTAAGATCAGGATTTACATTATTAGTTAACGGGATATTATTGTATCTAGTAATAAGATTTTCCCATATCTGATCAGCTCCAACTTTATTAAAGGAGTTCTTGATAACAGGATTGAATTTACTATACAATGCTTGCTCTGTTCTTGAAGTTAAATATTGTGTAGCAGCATCATCACTACCTAGTAAGATATTTTTAGCATCAGCAAACGTAATTCCTTTTACAGCATCTATAAAGATTGGAGTTGCTTCCTTTACAGCGTCTTCAGCTGCTCTGTTTAATACTTTTAACCCTTCATCTGCAAGACTTCCTAATCCTATATCTCGCAAAGTCTTATCCACTTTACGAAGCTCTTCTGGAAGTAATATTTTTGTTAATTCGTTTTTATAAAACCCGTCTTTAGCGGTAAGTTTTGATACTTGTTTATCAATTCCTAATTGTAACGCTTCTTTTAGGCCATTACCTATTTGTGATTGCGAAAGGACATTCCCTCCATCTTGTGGAAGATTATTAACAACTTGTTGTAATTCTGCACATGAACTTAGGCAGATGACCATACATAGGGCGATAAACTTTTTCATTTGGGTATCTTTGATATAATTTCAGTAAAGATATGAATTTAAGATTTTTGATAATACCTATATCGCTATTCATTTTGAGTTGTGGTGATACCTCTAAAGAAGTACAAAAACCTATACCATCTCAAATAGAAAATGAAGTATACCTAAAAATACTCGGAATTGCTCAAGACGGCGGAATGCCCCATATTAATAATCCTAAAGAATTTAATGATGTAGCAAACAATCTACGTGCCCAAGAATTAGTAGTAAGCCTTGGACTGATAGATAAAGAACAGCAGAAGAAATACCTATTTGAAGCTACGCCAGATATGCCACAACAATTGCACCTTTTGGGAGAAGAACTCCCTACAGCTACTATTATAGACGGTGTTTTCTTAACGCATGCACATATAGGACATTATACAGGCTTAATGCATTTTGGCAGAGAAGCCATGGGAAGCAAAGGCATTCCTGTGTATGCGATGCCAAAAATGAAAACTTTCTTAGAATCCAATGGCCCATGGAGTCAGTTAGTCACTTTAAAGAATATAGAAATTCAGTCTATGCAAGAGGATAGTCTTATTACGCTTTCGCGAAAGCTAAAGATTACTCCATTCCTAGTGCCGCACAGAGATGAGTTTTCTGAAACCGTTGGATATCGTATAGAAGGCCCTACAAAAACAGCTTTATTTATTCCAGATATTAATAAATGGTCCGTATGGGAGAAATCTATTGTAGAAGAAGTAAAAAAAGTAGATTATGCATTTATAGACGCAACATTTTTTTCGGAAGGAGAAATCCCAAGACCTATGAGTGAAGTTCCGCATCCCTTTATAGATGAGACAACACTACTTTTTAAAGAAGAAAATAAGACAGTAAAATCAAAGGTTGTTTTTATACATTTTAATCATTCTAATCCTGCATTAAGTGTCAAAAACGCAAAGCGACTTACCTTAGAAGAAGAAGGCTACCGTTTTGCAAACCAGGGAGAAATTTTTGGATTGTAACAATAAATTATATGATTATAAATAAATCGGCAATTTTATTGAATATTACGTAAATTTGCATCCATAAAACACCCTTTTTTTGAAGATGAAACAAGCCACACCATATACTCCAAAATATAAAGTTCGTATAGTTACTGCAGCCTCTCTTTTTGATGGGCATGATGCCGCCATTAATATTATGCGTCGTATCATACAAAGTACAGGAGTAGAGGTTATCCATTTAGGACACGATAGGAGTGTAGAAGAGGTCGTTAATACGGCAATTCAAGAAGATGCTAATGCCATTGCATTAACCTCATATCAAGGAGGACATAATGAATATTTTAAATATATGTATGACCTTCTTAAAGAAAAAGGGGCAGATCATATAAAAATCTTCGGAGGTGGAGGAGGTGTTATTCTTCCAGAAGAAATTAAAGAATTAATGGATTACGGTATCACCCGTATCTATTCTCCAGACGATGGTCGTGAGATGGGATTACAAGGAATGATTAATGACCTTGTACAACAATCTGATTTTCCAGTAGGGGACCAATTAAATGGAGAAGTCAATCATTTAACAGAGAAAAACCCTAGAGCTATTGCAAGAGTGATCTCAGCAGCAGAAAACTTTCCAGAGGTAGCTGCTGAAGCTTTAGAAACTATTCATAAAAAAAATAAAACCTCATTGACGCCTGTATTAGGAATTACAGGTACAGGAGGAGCAGGAAAGTCTTCATTGGTAGATGAACTTGTACGTAGGTTCTTGATTGATTTTCCAGAAAAAACCATAGGTCTTATTTCTGTAGATCCTTCCAAACGTAAAACAGGAGGGGCTTTACTAGGAGATCGTATTCGTATGAATGCAATTAATTCTCCAAGAGTATATATGCGTTCTTTAGCAACACGCCAAAGTAACCTTGCTCTCTCTAAATATGTTGCAGAAGCTATAGAAGTACTCAAAGCTGCTGAATATGATTTGATTATACTAGAAACCTCTGGTATTGGACAATCAGACACAGAAATTCTAGAACACTCGGATACTTCACTATATGTAATGACTCCTGAGTTTGGTGCTGCTACACAATTGGAGAAGATTGATATGCTTGACTTCGCAGATCTTGTAGCTATTAATAAATTTGATAAACGAGGTTCATTAGATGCACTTCGTGATGTCAAAAAACAGTATATGCGTAATCATAACCTTTGGGATACGCATCAAGATGATTTGCCAGTATTTGGAACGATAGCTTCTCAGTTTAATGACCCAGGAATGAATACCCTCTATAAGAAAATTATGGAGAAGGTAAATGAAGTAAATGAAGCAAATCTAGAATCTACATTCGCTATCAGTAAAGAGATGAGCGAAAAAATATTTGTAATTCCTCCATCTCGTACACGATATTTAAGTGAAATTGCAGAAAATAATAGAGCGTATGACGCTTCCGCGAAAGCGCAACAGGAAACAGCACAACGTTTATATGGGATTTATAAAACCATAGAGACCTTATTAAATGCAAAACCTCAATTAGATAAATCTGGTGTTACTTTTGAAACCACAGAAGAAATCACTCAAGAAGATAAAGACCTAATAAAACTCTTAGTCGCACAATTTGATCGTGTAAAGCTAAACCTTGATCCTTACAATTGGGAAGTAATTACCGGATGGGATGAAAAAGTAAATCGTTATAAAAGTCCTGTTTATACATTTAAGGTAAGAGATAAAGAGATTAAAATAGATACACATACAGAATCGCTATCACATACACAGATTCCTAAAGTAGCTTTACCTAAATATGAAGCTTGGGGTGATGTATTGCGATGGGTATTACAAGAAAATGTACCAGGAGAATTCCCATATACTTCAGGACTATATCCTTTTAAGCGTACGGGAGAAGATCCTACACGTATGTTTGCAGGAGAAGGAGGACCAGAGCGTACCAATAAACGTTTTCATTATGTGAGTTTAGGAATGCCGGCTAAGCGCTTAAGTACAGCTTTTGATAGTGTAACGCTATATGGAAATGACCCAGGACATCGTCCAGATATCTACGGGAAAATAGGAAACGCAGGAGTAAGTATCTGTTGTCTTGATGATGCTAAAAAATTATACTCTGGTTTTGATTTAAGCCACCCAATGACATCAGTAAGTATGACCATTAACGGTCCAGCACCTATGTTATTAGGTTTCTTTATGAATGCAGCTATCGACCAGAATTGTGAGAAGTATATTAAAGAACATAATCTAGAAGAAGAAGTAAACGCTAAGATTGAAGCGATATATAAAGGAAAAACTAGACCAAGTTATCAGGGAGAATTACCAGAAGGGAATGACGGATTAGGATTGATGCTTCTAGGTGTTACAGGTGATCAAGTATTACCTGCTGATGTGTATGCTACGATTAAAACAGAAACACTAGCACAAGTACGTGGAACTGTACAAGCAGATATCCTTAAAGAAGATCAAGCACAAAACACATGTATTTTCTCTACAGAGTTTGCATTGCGACTCATGGGAGATGTACAAGAATATTTTATAGAACAAAAAGTACGTAACTTTTATTCGGTATCTATTTCTGGATATCATATTGCAGAAGCAGGAGCTAACCCAATTACGCAATTGGCATTAACACTGGCTAATGGATTTACCTATGTAGAGTATTACTTAAGTAGAGGTATGGATATCAATAAGTTTGGCCCAAACCTTTCGTTCTTCTTCTCTAACGGGATCGATCCAGAATACGCAGTGATAGGACGCGTTGCACGTAAGATATGGGCAAAGGCCATGAAAAATAAGTATAATGCTAACTCACGTGCACAAATGCTTAAATATCATATTCAAACCTCTGGACGTAGTTTACATGCACAGGAGATTGATTTTAATGATATTCGTACGACTTTACAAGCATTGTATGCGATTTATGATAATTGTAACTCATTACATACCAATGCGTATGATGAAGCTATTACAACGCCTACAGAAGAAAGTGTACGTCGTGCAATGGCCATACAATTGATCATCAATAAAGAATTAGGGCTTGCTAAAAATGAAAACCCAATTCAAGGTTCATTTATCATCGAAGAGCTTACAGATCTTGTAGAAGAAGCGGTACTGATAGAATTTGATCGTATTACAGAACGAGGCGGAGTACTAGGAGCAATGGAAACCATGTATCAGCGTAGTAAAATTCAAGAAGAAAGCTTGTATTATGAAACGTTAAAGCATACTGGTGAATTCCCAATTATAGGGGTAAATACATTCTTAAGTAGTAAAGGAAGTCCTACAGTTCGACCAGCTGAGGTCATTAGAGCTACCGAAGATGAAAAGCAATATCAAATCACAATGCTTGAAAGTTTACACCAAGCAAAAGCTGATAAAATTGATAGTGAGATTACAAAGATTCAAGAGGCTGCTATTTATAATGAAAATATCTTTGAGCACCTTATGGAAGCTACAAAAGTATGTTCATTAGGACAGATTACAAGCGCTTTATTTGAAGTAGGAGGGCAGTATAGACGAAATATGTAAGCAGCGAGCATCTTTCTCTAAGCGAAACGCTATAGAAAGATTGCGAGTCGCTTATCCCAAACTTGTTTTGGGATCTCATATTAGCAGTTGGATGTTTTTAAACTACCCTTGGTTGCTCTTTATAATTAGTGAATCGCTTATCCCAAACTCGTTTTGGGATCTTATAAATTCAACGTAGAAACTTTCCAAGAAATTTTTATGCGTATATACGCTTTCGCGAAAGCGTATACCAATACATCTCTACTATAAAAATAAAATGAAGAACTGACTTTTGTACTATTGATTTAATCCCTTACTAAAATAGCTCGTAAAGAACCTAAATCATTGTTTTCAAAATTGGCTTCTATTTCATAGGTATAATTACCTCCACGAATTAATGATTCTCCTACAAAATCAATGGGTTGAATAAAAAGGGTATCTTGATTAGCGACTAATTGTACAAACATATAGCTGTATGAAGATTCAAAAGTTTGATATTCAGAAACTTCTCCAGCTTCTAGATCTTCATAAGAAATGCCATTTCTTATAGTAATATTAGTATAATCAAACTCACTAATATTTGCGAGTCGTATTTGCACTTCCGTATCATCATCAGCAGTACAGCTAATTGCTAGTATTGAGATTAAGAAAAAGAATAATTTGTATTTCATATCATCATTTTTAGAGTAGATGCAGAAATGTGAAAAAGGTTGTGTGGAAAGTATTAAGATTCTTCAGATTCATTAATATTTAAATACTTCTTTATAATTATTTTTAGGGTGTCAAAATCAATGGGCTTACCTAAAAATTCATCGAGACTACTTTCTGATGTAAAACTTTCGTTTTCTAATGTAGCGCCAGCAGTAACGGCAATAATAGGTGGTGCTTGTGTTTTATACTTCTTGAGTGATTTTATGAGTTTAGCAGCTTCAATTCCTCCCATCACAGGCATATTGATATCCATGAGAATAAGATCGTAGGTATTTTTCTTAAATAACGCCACTCCTTCTTTTCCATTGGCGGCTATGTCACAGCTAATATGGAGCTTAGATAATAAGCGTTCCAATACTTTTTGATTAATTTTATTATCCTCAACAATCAATACATGTGTGTTTTCTGGGTTATTAGATAGTGCAACTTCAATTTTCTTAGACACTTCTTTTCTAACTTTAGATTCTGCCTTCTTAAGCGGTAAATCAAAATAGAATGTGGTGCCTTTTCCAAGACTACTTTCTACACATAATTTACTACCCATTAGTTTTAGTAAATTATTTGATAATGACAGTCCTAATCCAGCGCCATCAAACTTTCGTGTTTTAGAATTATCACCTTGTTCAAAAGAAGTAAGTAGTCTATCAAAGTCTTTTTCATCCATTCCTATACCAGTATCCTTTACAATGAAACGTACATGTTGGATGTTATCTGAAAAATTAAGGTCTTCCAGTGTGATTACTATTTTACCTTTTTGCGTAAATTTAATAGCATTTTTCATCAAATTGATGAGTACTTGCTGTATGCGTAGAGAATCTACATAGACATTATAGTTTGTATCGCTATAATTATGATATTCAAAGTTTAATTTTTTTTCTCTAGCTTGATATTCAAAAATGCGCATTAATTGCGAAATATCTTGTTCGAGATTAACAGATCGTTCTTGGATTTCTAAATTCCCAGTTTCTAATCTAGAATGATCTAAAATCATGGTAATTAAATCTGATAGTTGATGTACAGATCTATCTACAATAGAAATATATTCCTCCCGTTTTTGTGTAGATTCATCAGATGACTTTAGTAAATGTAACATTCCTTGAATACCATTAAGCGGTGTTCGCATTTCATGGCTCATTTTTGATAAAAACTGCGTCTTATAATTTGCATTATCGGTTGCTTTTTTTGCAGTGATTTCAAGTTCTTTTATGGTATTAATGAGGGTGTCTTTTAATTTTTGATAACTAGAAAAAAGAGAATCTATTTCTAGAATAGAGTTATCTGATTTTATTTCTTGGGTATCCTCAAAGTCGCTTTCTATAAACTGCGCAATATTCGTATTAAGTGTTTGGACTCCTTTGGTAAGGTTTTTAGAAAGATAAAAAACAAGTAATACCATGATAAATGCTAGTAAAATACTAGTGATAGAGGTTGCTGTTATTTGTGTTGTTTTCTTTGATTCGATTCCTTTACTTGTAGCAATGCTAATATCTGAAAGGTCTTTTTGTATTGTACTATGAAGTGTGGTGATCTTTTCGTGTAAGCCATCATTAGAGTAATACCCTATTTCATCATTAAGGGCTACTAATGTTCTAAAATCTTCTTGATACCCTCTCAATAAAATGCGTATACTATCATTTAAACGGGCATTTTCTAATAGCTGACTTGATAAGAAATTAAAATCACTATAGTATTGTTTTTCTCCTCGTAATAAAAAGTCTTTTTCGTAATTACGTAGTTTTAAAAGGCTGATTTGATCAATATGACCACCATCAATAAGCAATTGTGCTTTTTCTTGCATTTTACCTTCTATCCCAAAGTTTTTATAGCCTCTACGTTCCATTTTCGCGACAAGCGTAAGAACCTCTTGCCGAAGTGATTTATAATTATCTGTGATTGTTTTAATATCTAGTGGGATATCAATACTTGATGCCTGATCCTTTATGGTTTCTAATTGTTCAGGTATAGATCTTAGATTAGCGAGATAGATATATAGGGAACTTGCTTCTGATTTGTCATAAAATGCAGCATCTCTATATCCTGTATAAAAAAAGGTGTTATAGTTATCAATATTTGCATTAAACTGTTTTGAAACATCCAATATTTCTATAGAGATTGTATCTGAGATCGTATCTTTTCTATGGATATAAAAATAGGATGCTACCCATATAATTAAAGAAGCTAAAAATGTCAAAAATGAAAGAATAGCCTTAGATCTAAAAGAACGAAAGCGTAGTTTTTCAATAATTGAATAGTAGGACATGGTGCATCATAATTTTGGTTAAAATACAGAAAAAAGAGGATTGTACTCATTTTAAGGCAAAGAAACTCTTTTCATATACTTGATGAACCTTGTATACCTTTGTAGATTTGTTATTTTTGCAAACCCTTATATTCGTTATGAAAAAATACCTGTATACATTTTTATTACTGTTTAGTTTTTCTATTTGCTATGCGCAAAATAATAATGATGTTCTATTAACAATTAATGGACAAGACATCACTGTAGAAGAATTTAAAGCTGTCTATCTTAAAAATATTAGCTTAGTTCAAGATGAAGCTCAAAAGGATCCTAGGGCTTATCTAGAGTTATTTAAAGAATATAAGCTTAAAGTACAAGAGGCATATAAAGATGGTTTGGATAAAAACCCAGCCTATGTAAAAGAACTTGCTGGATATAGAGCGCAACTCATAAAAAATTATCTTACTGATGTAGATGTTACAGAGGCATTAATAAAAGAGGCATATGATCGAACTATAAATGAAGTAAAAGCGCGTCATATTCTTGTGAAAAATTTGCCTAATGCTTCACCACAAGACACACTTAAAGCATATACTAAAATTATAGAGGCTCGTAAACGTATACTTGCAGGAGAAGATTTTGCTACCATTGCAAAAGAGTATAGTGAAGATCCATCTGCTAAAACAAATGGTGGAGAACTAGGATGGTTTAAAGCATTTAAAATGGTGTATCCATTTGAAAGTGCTGCATTTACTACAGATGTAGGCCAAGTGTCAGAACCATTTAAAACCCGTTTTGGATATCATATTGTACAAACTACCGATAAGCGTCAGGCGAGAGGAGGTATTGAAGTTGCTCACATTATGCTTGCACTAAAACAAAAAGATTCAACATTAAATCCTGCAAAACGTATTAAAGAAATATACGCTTTATTAGAACAAGGAGAGTCTTTTGAAAAATTAGCACAAGCACATAGTGATGATAAAAGGTCTGCAGTTAAAGGAGGAAAGATATCCCGCTTTGAGTCTGGTCAATTGAGTAGTAAAATATTTGAAGAACAGGTTTTTAGTATAAGAGAAAAAGGAGCCTATACACAACCGTTTAAATCTGAGTTTGGATGGCATATTGCAAAATTAATTGAACGTTTCCCAGTAGGATCTTATGAAGAAGAACGCGCAGCGTTAGAAGAAAAGCTTACAAGAGATATTAGAGCAAAGCAAATATCAGATTCCTTAGACGCTAAATTAAGAGTGAAATATGGGGTTGAAGAGAATATAGAGCTCCAAAAGTATTTTGCTACTCTCTTCACGGATGCAGATTTCACATCTAGAAGATGGAAGTATGTACCAAATGAATTTGAAAAAAGTACCGTTGCACTTACACTAAACGATGCCACATATACATATGCCAATTTTGGTAGTTATTTAGAACGATTTCAAAGAGGTGGTACCTATGCAAATAAAGCACAGCTTATTAAAAAACAAATATTTGATTGGACGAATAAAACTATAAAAAAATATCACGAAGATCATTTTGAAGAAGTAAATAGTGAGTTTAAAGCGCTCATTAGAGAATATAGGGAAGGGTTATTACTGTTTGAATTATTAGAAACAAAAGTTTGGGAAGTAGCAAAAACTGATTCTTTAGGTATTCAAAATTACTTTACTAAAAATATAGAGTCATATAGAATTCCAGAAACTGTAAAGATGACTATGATTACCGCTTCTGATAAAAAAACATTGACTGCTGTTAGAAAATTATTGAAAAAAGGAAAATCTCAAGAAGAAATTGAACAGAAATTCAATATAAATGAACAAGTAAACGTTTTATTTACAAAAAGAGAAGTGCCTACTAATGACACTACCTATATCGCATCTACTTATACTCCTGTAAAGGGCATTAGTAAATTATATGAGTTAAATTCTGATCATGTATTATATGATGTTGAAGAAATAATGGCCTCAAGGTTATCTTCTTTTGAAGAGACCAGAGGTGCTATTATTAATGATTATCAGAAACATATAGAAAAAACGTGGTTACAAGGACTTAAAGAAAGTGCAACAATAGAGGTGAACGAAGCTGTTTTAGATCGTTTTATTAAGACGTTAAAGTAAATGAAGTTACCATCGTATATAGTAGTATTTGTGAGTTGTTTTCTAATGATCTCCTGTGACTTTTTTAATAAAACAACCTCAGATCAGGATGTCGTTGCAAGAGTAAATGATTCGTATCTATATACTTCGGAGGTAGAAAAACTATTTGCAAATACAGATTTTGCTTTAGATAGCACCACGGTTGTTACAAGTTATATCAATGACTGGGCAACAAATCGATTATTATTAGATGGAGCGTTACTTAATTTATCAAAAGAAGAACAAGATAAGTTTGAAAAATTGGTACAAGATTACCGTACTGACCTATATATAAAACTATATAAAGATAGATTAATACAACAACGATTAGATAGTGTTGTATCTGACCAAGAAGCACAACAGTTTTATGATCAGAATAAAGAAAACTTTAGGCTTAATGAAGAATTAGTAAAATTACGATACATTCATTTAGCTCCTGATTATAACGATAGTAAAAATGTACAAGAACATTTTATAAGCTTTGAAAGAGAAGATAAAATACTATTAGATTCCATACGTCTACAGTTTAAGAACTACTTTCTAAATGATTCTACATGGGTAAAACGCAGTGTTGTACAAAACAGTATTCAACCTGTAGACGCTTCAAATGCCGATAAATTGTTAAAAAAAACCAATTTCTTACAACTACGAGATTCATTAGGTTTATATTTGATCGCTGTCAAGGAAACTTTATCACGTAATGATATAGCTCCCTTAACATATGTAAGGCCAACAATTAACCAAATTATAAGAAACAAACGAAAGTTAACACTTACAAAGCAACTTGAAAAGGAGATTAAAGATGATGCTATTAAAAACAAAAAATTTGAAATTTATAATTAAAACGCTTGTCCTATTATTTTTGTGCCAACCTTTATTTGCACAAGATGGAAATACAAACCCTAAAACTAAGTTTAAAGTAGATGGTGTGGCAGGTGTAGTAGGAGACTACTTAATTTTAGAAAGTGATATCGATAAATTCTTATTTGATATTAAAAGTCAAGGTCAATCTTCTGTAGATATTACGCCTTGTCAAGTGATGGGGAAATTACTAGAAGATAAATTACTAGCGCATCATGCTATTCAAGATAGTATTGTTGTAAATGATGCTCAGATAAATTCTGAAGTAGATCAAATTATTGATCGTTTTGCACAACAGTTAGGCTCTATTCAAAAAGTAATAGAATACTACAAAAAAGATAATATTGCAGAGTTAAGAGCAGAATTATTTGCAATACGTAGAGATATTCGTCTTTCAGAAAGTATGAATGAAAAAATTATCACGAGTGTAGATGTAACTCCAGATGAAGTAAAATCTTTTTTTGAAAGTATTCCAGAAGATGAATTACCAACTTTTGGTGTTGAACTTGAAATTGCACAAATCGTTATTGAGCCTAAAGCAACAGATGAAGAGCGTCAACGTATAATTGATCGTTTGAATAGCTTTAGATCAGACATTCTTGATAATGGAAGTAGCTTTGCGACAAAAGCTGTATTATATACAGATGATGCCGCTTCTCGTGGTGATGGTGGTTTTATGACGATCAATAGAAAAACGCCATTAGTAAAAGAATTTAGAGATGTGGTATTCGGATTACAAGAAGGAGAAGTTAGTGAGCCTTTTGAAACAGAATATGGCTTTCATATTGCGACTCTTGAAAAAATAAGAGGTGATAAATTAGAAATTAGACACATACTTCTAATTCCTGAAGTAGGTAAAGCTCAAGAAGAAGAAGCAAAAGATAAGATAGAGCGCATTAAAAAACGTATTGAAGAAGGAGAACTTACTTTTGATCAAGCTGCTCGTGAATTTTCTGATGAGAAAGAAACCAAATATGATGGAGGTGTATTAGTAAACCCTGTTACTTTAGATAAGCGTTTTGAATTAAATAAGTTAGATCCTACCTTATATACAAAGGTGAATAATCTAAAAGACCAAGAAGTATCATTGGTATTTAATGATCCAAGTCGTACTGGAAAAACACGTTATAAAATATTGACTGTAAAAAATAGATTAGAAGAGCACAAAGCCGACTACTCTAAAGATTACATTAAAATTAAAGATTTGGCACTTAGAGAAAAGCAAATTAAAGCTATCTCAGAGTGGCAAAAAGAAAAAATAGAAGAAACTTACATCAAAGTAAATGGTGATAACCGTGACTGTGAGTATGTAAGTAACTGGTTGAAAAAATAAAACATATGTCAGACGTAGCTGCTATAAATCAATTAGTAGAAAAACATAAACAACTAAAAGCAGAAATTGCAAAAGTAATTGTAGGACAAGAAAAAGTGATAGATGAAATTCTTCTATCTATATTTTCTGGAGGTCACGCCTTGTTGATAGGAGTACCCGGACTTGCAAAAACCTTAATGGTAAATACGATTGCCACTGCATTAGGATTGGATTTTAAACGTATTCAGTTTACACCCGATTTAATGCCTAGTGATATTTTAGGTTCTGAGATTTTAGATGAATCACGCCAATTTAAGTTTATTAAAGGACCTGTTTTTTCTAATATCATTTTAGCAGACGAGATCAACCGTACACCACCAAAGACACAAGCGGCACTACTTGAAGCTATGCAAGAACGCATTGTTACCGTAGCTGGAAATAGGTATCCATTAAGTTTACCTTATTTTGTGCTAGCAACACAAAACCCCATTGAGCAAGAAGGAACATACCCTTTACCCGAAGCTCAATTAGACCGTTTTATGTTTGCTATAAACCTTGATTACCCTTCTTTTCAAGAAGAAGTAGATGTTGTCAAAGCAACGACATCAGATCATAAACCTACTGTAAATTCGCTCTTCTCTGATCAGGAGATTATAAACTTCCAGCAGTTAATACGCCGTATTCCTGTAGCAGATAATGTGATAGAATACGCTGTACAACTAGTAAGTAAAACAAGACCTAAAACCGAATCAGCTGCACAAATTGTAAATGATTATATAGATTGGGGAGCTGGACCTAGGGCTTCACAAAACCTTATTCTTGGAGCAAAAACCCATGCTGCTGTAAACGGAAAGTATTCTCCAGATATAGAAGATGTGCAAGCGGTTGCTACTGGTATTTTACGCCACAGATTGATCAAAAATTACAAAGCTGAAGCCGAAGGATTGAGTATTGAAGATATTATAAAAAGTCTTTTTTAACGCTTTTTTGATACAAATTGGGTACTTTATATATACGCTTTCGCGAAAGCGTATACAGTCGCACACGTATAAATAGGACCTTAGATTATAAAATCCATAATTTTTCCTAGCTGTTTTTGTGATTATCGTATAAATAGTAGTCTATTTTTCCCAAATAATCTGTAGGGTTTTATTGTGAGAGTCGTCATATATACTGTTGTCTTTGTCGCTTTGATTTCGTAATTTCGCGAGACTGAAAACAACACTTAGTAACCTGAAAATAACTTAATACACCAAAAAGCATATGGCATTTGATATTGATATGATCAAGGAAGTCTACGCAAGAATGGCCGAGCGTGTAGATACGGCTCGTGATCTTGTAGGAAGACCATTAACACTTTCTGAAAAGATTTTATACTCTCATTTATGGGAAGGCAAACCAACCAAGGCCTTTACGAGAGGAAAAAATTATGTAGATTTTGCTCCTGATAGAATCGCTTGTCAAGATGCTACAGCACAAATGGCTTTATTACAGTTTATGCAAGCAGGTAAGGATAAAGTAGCAGTACCTACAACAGTACATTGTGACCACCTAATCCAAGCAAAAGAAGGAGCAGCAACAGATTTAAAACATGCAAATGATGTAAGTAGTGAAGTATTTAACTTCTTAGAATCTGTATCTAATAAATATGGAATCGGTTTCTGGAAACCAGGAGCAGGGATTATTCATCAAGTAGTTTTAGAAAACTATGCATTTCCTGGAGGAATGATGATCGGAACAGATTCTCATACAGTAAACGCTGGAGGATTAGGAATGATTGCTATTGGAGTAGGAGGAGCAGATGCTGTAGATGTTATGGCAGGAATGGCTTGGGAACTTAAATTTCCAAAACTAATTGGTGTAAAACTTACTGGAAAATTAAGCGGATGGACAGCACCAAAAGATGTAATCCTTAAAGTAGCTGAAATCCTTACTGTAAAAGGAGGAACGGGAGCTGTTGTAGAATACTTTGGACCAGGAGCCACTGCAATGTCTTGTACAGGTAAAGGAACTATCTGTAACATGGGAGCAGAAATAGGCGCAACTACATCTACATTTGGATATGATGAGTCTATGGAGCGTTACCTTAAAGCTACTGAAAGAGCAGATGTGGCGGAAGCTGCAAACCAAGTAAAAGAACATCTTACTGCCGATCCAGAAGTATACGCAAATCCAGAACAATATTTTGATCAAGTAATTGAAATTAACCTTTCTGAATTAGGCCCTTTATTAAACGGACCATTTACTCCAGATTTATCTACTAGTGTAGGACCAGAAATGACCGAAAAGGCAACTGCAAATGAATGGCCACTACAAGTAGAATGGGGATTAATAGGGTCTTGTACAAACTCTTCTTATGAAGATTTATCAAGAGCTTCTTCTATTGCACAACAGGCATTAGATAAAGGATTAAAAATGAAAGCAGAACTGGGAATTAATCCAGGTTCTGAACAAGTGCGTTACACAGCAGAAAGAGATGGTATCTTAGAAGTATTTGAAAACTTAGATGCTAGAATTTTCACTAATGCATGTGGTCCTTGTATAGGACAATGGGCTCGTTATAATGATCCTAAAAATGCACCAAAAAATAGTATCGTACATTCTTTTAATAGAAACTTTGCTAAGCGTGCAGATGGAAACCCTAATACACACGCCTTTGTTGCTTCACCAGAATTAACAGCAGCTATTGCTATTGCAGGACGTTTAGACTTTAATCCGCTTACTGATTCATTAATTAATGAAGAAGGTCAAGAAGTAATGTTTGATGAACCTACAGGATGGGAATTACCTCCAAAAGGATTTGACGTAAAAGATAACGGATACTTAGCTCCAGAAGAAGATGGAAGTAAGATTAATGTCGTTGTAAATGAGACATCAGAACGTTTACAATTATTAACACCATTTGTGCCTTTAGGAGATACTATCACAGGTGCAAAACTATTAATAAAAGCATTTGGTAAATGTACTACAGACCATATCTCTATGGCAGGACCATGGTTACGTTTTAGAGGTCACTTAGATAATATTGCAAATAATACTCTAATCGGTGCTGTAAATGCATATAACAAGAAAACAAACTTTGTAAAGAATCAACTTACAGATGAATATGGTGGTGTGCCAGATACACAGCGTGCTTATAAAGCCGCAGGAATCAAAACAGTAGTTGTAGGAGATCATAACTACGGAGAAGGATCTTCTCGCGAGCATGCAGCAATGCAACCACGTCATTTAGGAGTTGCTGCAGTAATTGTAAAGAGTTTTGCACGTATTCATGAGACAAACCTTAAGAAACAAGGAATGCTTGGACTTACATTTGCAAACGAAGCAGATTATGATTTAATTCAAGAAGATGATACATTCAACTTTGTAGATTTACATGAATTTGCTCCAGAAAAACAACTTACAATTGAAGTTGTGCATGCAGATGGAAGTGCAGATACTATCAAAGTGAATCATACATACAATCAATCACAAATAGATTGGTATAATGAGGGAAGTGCTTTAAACCTTATCAAAAAGGAAAACGCAGCATAATTCATTATAAATAGACTTATAAAAGAGCTATCCGTGAGGATAGCTCTTTTTTTTTGTAAGAATTTACCAAACACATCGACCTAACGTAAAACTGCTCCCCACACATGAAAAAAACTTGGTTTCTTGAAGATGTAAATGTTTTTGGGTTACTCTGCCCACATAAATTTAAACGCTTTAAAAAATCTCATAAATTCTCTCAATATAAAAAAAGAGATTACATCTACTCAGAAGACGATAATGCAAATAAGGTTTATCTTATTGAAAAAGGAAAAGTAAAGCTAGGCTATTACGGTGAAAATGGTGAAGAAGTTATTAAAGCTATCTTAACCAAAGGAGAACTCTTTGGCGAAAAGGCCATTCTAGGTGTTGAAAACCGTACAGAATTTGCTCAATCATTAGATCATAATACATCTATTTGCCCAGTTTCTGTAGAAACGATGCAAGACTTAATGAGAGATAATGAATCCTTTAGTCTTAAAATGTATAAGTTTTTAGGTATTCGATTCAAAAAACTTGAAAGGCGTTTAGAAGTATTACTTTTTAAAGACACAAAAACACGGGTTTTAGAGTTTATTAAAGAACTTGAAGACGATTATGGGTATTGTTGTCCAGAAACAGGAGATACTGTTATAAATCATCCGTATACACAGAAAGATATTGCAACGTTAATAGGAACATCTAGACCTACACTTAATACGATTCTAAACGAACTAAAATCGGTAGATACACTTGATTTTAATGGAAAAGAGATTCGTTTAAAACAAACCGATTAATATGTATCTTGGTATATAGAATCTACATAGTATGAAAAAGAAAAAACTCAGTATAAAAAACATCCTCTTTCTAGTTGTCATTGCATTGCTTATTATTCCGCAAACAAGAACGCCTATTCAGGTTGCTATTAATAAATTGAAAGTTCAGATTTTTTCTCCTTCCGCTTTCGCGAAAGCAGACCAAACGCAATTAGAACCTTTTACCTATAAAGTGACATCTATCGATGGTCTTTCTCGAGATGCTAAAATAGGGCAGGGCAAAGTAACGTTTATAAGCTATTGGGCCACTTGGTGTCCACCATGTATAGCAGAGTTACCGAGTATCGAAAAGTTGTATGCAGATTATGGAAATAAAGTAGACTTTGTATTAATCACAAATGAAGAGCCCGATAAAGTAAAACGTTTTTTAGAACGTAAACAGCTTAATATACCAGCAGTCTTACCACAAATGGAAACACCAGAACAGTTATATGAACGTAGTATTCCTACCAATTATATAATTGATAAAACAGGAAAAATTGTCATCAAAGAAAAAGGCGCCGCCGATTGGAATAGCGATCAAGTTCGGGAGACATTAGATAAACTAATCACAGGCTAGGAGAGTTACTACTTGGTAGTAACAAAAATTATTTGGCTACAGGTACTATGTTAGTAATTGTATTTACAGCATTAATATTGTAAAATGCATTTACCGTTTTACCATTTGCCTTGACGGTATCTTCATCTATAAATAGTTTGAAGTTTAGGGTTGTACCATCTTCGCTTACAATTGAAATAGTACTAGGAATATCCCCAGAAGTTATTGTAGCTGCTCCTTGTAAAACACCTGTTATTTGAAGCCAATTCTCGTCATATGCTGGTGTGTGTGTTCCAAATAACGATGTTCCAGAGACATGTAAATCTTGTAAATTATTTTCTAAGGTAGATGTATAATAAATTGTTGCATAATCACCTACGAGACTGTTTAATTCTTCAATATTCATAGGAATTGCTTCTATGTTTAGATTGAAATGTACGTTGGCTTTACTGCTTATAAATTTGGCGGTAACTATAAAAAATGGATAACTACCATCTTCTACCTTTTCAATACGTCCAAATTCTCGTAATTCATCATCTAAAGAATTGTTTTGATCTTCTAGATCTACCCATTTCTTTTCAAAATATAAGGTTGTTTTTTCACCTAGACTGTCGGTTGCAATAGTCTCTACAAAATGTTCATTATGATTCTGATATTTTATACGAAGCTGTGTGTTTTCCTCTAACTCATAATAGGCTCCTAAATCAAGATTAAAAGGATTGTTCTGCACATCATTGGTGAAAACTGATAAAAGAAATAACCGTTTAGATAAGGTGTCCGGTTGCGCATATCCATATATTCTATGGTCTTTTTTAATATTGGCATCTAAATATAGTAGGCTATCATATACATATGCATTTGTGATGTTATCTCCTGCCCGCCATACACTTTTTGAATGTGCCAAATCCATACTATCTAATGCAGTTGCTCTAGTACTTTCCTTTTTTTCTATGACTTTAGAGGTCGTCTCTTTACAAGCTATACATAGTATGCATAGTATAATAGGAAGTATGTGCATTACTTTTTTCATAATGCACTCAATGTTTCGAGTATATGTTTGACTAGGATTATACATTCTTTATTTTAAAACTGTGTGTCATGTTTTACTGGAAATTGTTCAGGAATCTCATCTAGAGATTCTCCAAGATTTTGTCTCAAATCAATTTCTATTCCCCTTGCAATTGTCGAAATAGGAACATCATTTGCTGTCCCTTCAAAGGGGTTTTCTCCAGTTCTTCCTATACGTTCCATGGTATGAAAAATCCATGCTACAATAACATAAAAGGGAATGGTAAGCCATATAAAATAGGTTCCTATCAGTGAATTTTGATTAGAAATCTCCATGCCTATTTCAGCAAATTGAGGTACTAAAGCCAATGGTAATAGTAAAACAAAAATCCACATAAAGAAATGGTTAAGAGTAGCAAAATGTCTTGGATACGGAAAGTTTTTGATACGTTCACTTTTACCTTGCAGTGTTAAAAGTTCTTCTAAAACACCTTCTAGTTGTAAAAAGGCAAACTCCCAGATAATACCTTTTTCTTTGAGAGTTTTTAAATGGTGAGATTGTAAATACAATAAAGCAGTTTGCTTATTGTTTTTACTCATTGCATATTCATGGTCGCTTTCTGATATGTAGGGTTTTATATCTTCTTCTACGCTAATATCACTTTCGGGAGGTAGCATACCCCATTCTCGATTTGTCTTATGTTTTGCTGTGGTTTCCCAAGGTTTTGATGCTCGCATGGCATGTCGTAATGCGGTCATCCACGCAATATGCCTGTAGGTAAGCGCTTTGATTTCTTTGGTAAGTTCTTCATCTTTTATAGGCGTTTTTGCATGCTCATTGGTGATCATATCTTGAACATACATTCCAAATGTTCTAGAAGTATTTACAATACCTCCCCATATTTTACGAGCTTCCCAAATACGACCATAAGCAGCATTATTTTGGAATCCTATCACAAATGCAACTGCAGTACCTATAAGGGCTAGTGGTGTCCAGGGTATTTTTAACCATGAAATATCAAGAAAAAAATAAGCAGTTACCCAAGCTACAATAATGAATAAAAATAGTGAGGTTTCAAATCGAGTCCAGACAGCCATTTGAAAGGCTGTATATCTTTTTTTAATGTGCATTGTATAAAGATATGAAATATGATGTATACGCTTTATCGCTTCGCTCTCCTTATAGTCGTGAATCTCACAAGTTCGATTTCGCGAAAGCGTATGATTGCAAATAAGTATTACTAAATTACAATAGCGTAGTATTCTAAGGCTTGAATACTACGCTATTGAAAATTGTTTTAGATGCTATTTCTCTCTTTTGTAATAGGATACAATACTTGCTTTTGCAAGAGTGTTATTCCATAAATAATAACCAACTACAGCGGGATTTGTTTTTTCATTTAAACCTAATGATTCTGTTTTTAATGCATATACAGTAATGATGTATTGATGTAAGCCATGTCCTTCTGGTGGGCATGGTCCTCCATATCCCATAGCTCCATAATCTGTGATACTTTGTATCGTTCCTTCTGGAGTTAAATTGAGCTTTATATTTCCTGCATCTGTAACTAATTGTGTTGTTGATGAAGGGATGTCAAATACAACCCAATGCCACCATCCACTGCCCGTTGGAGCATCTGGATCATACATAGTGACTGCAAAGCTCTTTGTGCCCTCTGGAGCATTTTTCCAAGATAACTGAGGAGATTGGTTTTTTCCAGTACATCCAAAACCATTAAACTCTTCTTGAGTAGTTGCTTCTCCACCTATAGTATTACTTGATAAGGTAAAGGTGTTTTGCCCAAATAGCGTAGTAGAGATTGCTAATAAGATTCCTAAAATAAGATGTGTGCTTTTCATAAGATTTGTGTTTTAATTACAATGCAAATCTATCACGAGAAGAAGTTTTAGTAGTGTCTTATTTAGCTCAAAAAGTATTGGTAAAAGCTCAATTTATTTGATATTGTTTTGGTGTCACCCCAAATTTTGTTTTAAAAGCTTGAATGAAATTTGATAAACTCTCATATCCGATCTCTTCAAATATATCTGAAGGTCTATTTGCTGTATCTTTTAATAAAAGTGCAGCTTGTTCTAATCTTTTTTCTTGAAACCACTTGCTAGGAGAGCTATTAAAGTGTTTTGTAAATTCTCTTTTGAAAGAAGAAATGCTCATGTTTGATAAAAAAGAAAGCTCTTTTAGAGTAAGTTTGTTAAGCTTATTTGATTCCACTATTTCTATGAAGTGTTGCTGTTTACTATCAATAGTATTCATAAGAGAAAAAATGAAGTCATTACCTCTGGTCTCTTTTAAATACAACATAAGCTCTTCAAATTTCGCAGATAATAATTGGAGTTGAATCTTAGGATTTAATGTATTGATATGTATTAAACTGCTAACAAATGTTTGTAAAAAAGTATCATATTCAAAAGAATGAATAGATGATGTATTTATTGTTTTTGGGGTAGGTATTTTGTGTTTTTGAATAAAGTGTACTAACGATTCATTTGAAAAGAAAAACAAAATACTTCTATAGGAATCAAAGGTATTTGCTAATTTTTCTGTCATTAAACAATGTCCAGACTTCATCAATAAGAAATTAGAGTTTTCAATTGTGATTGTATTCCTATCTGAAAACACCTCTTTATACCCTTCTTGTAAAAAACTAAAAGTATTAAGTTTTAGCGATACCATCTGTTTAAGAGATTCTTCAGAAGTCTGATAGTCTACCAAATAGAATGGCAGTTTGATTTCTGAGTTAAAATGGTCAGGCAAATGAATTATATTCATATCTAATATGGTATTACCTATCCTTACGTCTATATACAAACTTGAGTCCGCTCCAATCCTGATCTATAGCAGCAACTTTTATATCTACAAGACCTATGTTTAATAGATGTTCTCGGATAGGTTCTCTTTTTAAATCTGTTTTAATTTTTGAAGCCCCTTTTGGCCAACTTACCCATAAAAGACCATTTCTCTTTAGTGCGCTTTTATGCACTTCACTAATGCGTTTTAATTCATCCATAGTTGTACAGAAAACATGAATAAAATCTACACTCTCTGGTACTATTTCATCCAGGATAGTAATGTTTTCAGGGAAGTCTTCAAATAGATGAAAATAGTGCTTTGGGTGATTATAAAGAAGTATGTGATAGCCTTCTTTAATCCCTAATTTCTTTCCTAAAGGTGTTCTTGAATATCCAGCGGGCATATACGTTATTCTTTGATCAATACTAGTAGGTGTAAATTACACATTTTAAATGTATTTATATCCCGCTAATGTCTAGATGATTTTTAATGTTTTACTTCAAACTCTTCCGTAAAGGAATCATCCCATTTGAATGCATTGATCACCCAGCCATAATCGTTTTGATAGTATGTAAATATGATACGTATAGCCGTATTTTCATATCGCACTAAATAGGTTTCTCTAATCGCAATATCTGCAATAATTTCATCCTTTACTTTTAATGTTCCAATAGGTTTACCAAATCGGTCTTTAATAATGTTTAAATATTTTATGGTTTTCTCTTCTAAAGATTCAATCTCATTTTGAGGTAATGGCCAGTATGGGGCTAATTTTTCAAAGGATTCAGAAATTTTATTTTCTTTAAACAAGGCAACGACTTCCTTAGATAGTTCTTGTGTCTCTGTGACACTTCGTAAATATTTGTCTTGTGCAAATAGTTGTAGACTAATAAATGAGAAGATGGCTATAATAAGTGTTTTTTTCATGTATCTATTTGTTATGGTTTGTACTATTAGTAAGTTTTATTTTAAAAATCGATATCAACATCTACATCCCAATCAGCGCCACTATCTATACTAAAATAATCATCGATAGAATCAAACATCTCAGAGATGTCAGATAGTAGATCTGAGAATGATAAATCTGGATCAGTCATAAAATCAATCCAAAACCAATCATCTACTAACTCTTTATGGTTCTCTGTAGATGACATTGAAGTTACTTTTAATTTTTCTAAAAGCTCAAATTTTAAATTCTTTAATAGAAAAATGTTTCCTTTTAAGAATACTATAAGTTTTAAAGCATCATCAGGTTTATTTTCAATCAAGTAACCAATATTTTTATCTACTTCAAGAAGGTGTTCAGTAATATCAAGTTTTAATTTTTTTCCTTTTTTATTAGTAGAAACAATAGAAAAAATAATAGAAAAAAAACTATTTTTAAAATAGTCATTAAGTTTTAAATCTTTAATAATTTCCTTTTTATACTTGTACTCAGATGTTATTTCTTTATAGATCTCTCTTATGTATACTTTTAATTGGAAATAAGTATCCTCATCGATTCTCTTTGTGAAGTAGTTTTCAAAACCACTTGGACTATATGTAGCGAAGTTTTTACCTGTCTCGACAATTACGTATTCTCTTAGATGTGGATCTCTAGCATGAGCTCGCTTTAAAACCTTTTTGATGATAAGTACTTGTTTTAAAGTTAAGTCAAATAGCGTTAATTTTAAAAGTTCAATGAGATTTGCCTTAGTATCTAAAAGTAGTTGAGTGCCAGCAGGTTTTAATTTGGATAATTGATTGATAACTGCGTCATCAAGTTTTGTGTTAAAATTAAAAAATACAATGCTGTTAGTGTTTTTCAAAAGTGATGGTTAATGATGTTGCTTAATGTAAGTGTGGAAGAAAACTAAATTGTTACAAATTATTACATCAGATAGATTAATAATACTTCAATTTTCTATTTTCAATAATGACCCCTCCGTCTTGATGGTGATAGCTTCTTTTTATCCAATGCCCCCTCTTATTGAACTCGTAATCATAATATTTAGATGTTCTAGATGATTTTGTAGGGGTAAATGGAGTCCAAATAGTTTCTGCAAGTACACCATTTTTAGCTGTTATTTGATATTGCTGTATGGTATCTCCGTTTTTATATAGTAGTGTATGTAGCTCTATGTCGCAACCTTCATAGTGAAGTAGTAGGGTAGTGTTATCAGCTCCAGTCATTTTTATAGGACGTCCGGATTCGTCATATTGTAATACAAGAGCCGTGTCGATAACGGCTTTCTTATTCTTAGGATTTTCTCCTACGGTATAAAAATCTTTTAGTTTATTTTTAGTGATGATTCGCACTAATTTGTGATTCTTGTATTCACGATTCACAATACGCTCATCTCCATTTTCTTTAGTACGTATAACCCTGCCACTTTTATCGAATTTTATTTCTAGATAACTTACCTCTTCAGTACTGTGTTTATATGTTGCAGTGATTTTCGCTTTTTTTATTCCTTTATCTGGATAGCAACGCTCATCTTGATTTTTTTTTGCTGTAAAAGAAAATAATAAGATCATTGCGATTAGGTATGTGAATCTCATTTTTTCGATTTTGTAGTATGTTTTTCTTTATTCTTCACAAAAATCAATTTATGCTTGCTTTTAGGGTTTTCTCTTCGTTCTAATTCAAAATTACCGATAGACCTTATTAATGGCGTAAGTTTATCAAATCCATAATTTCTAGAATCAAAGTTTGGTTGTTTTTTTTGCAATAAACTTCCTACATCACCTAGGAAAGCCCAACCATCATCATCAGAAAGATCTGAAATCGTACTTTTAATGAGGTTAATCTCTTTTCTGGTTATCTTATCTACATTGGTTTTATCTGCATTTTTATCGTCATCATTTTTCTGTTCAGCTTGGTTTTTTAGAACTTCTATATATACAAACTTATCACAAGCAACAATAAAAGGATTTGGAGTTTTCTTTTCTCCAATACCAATGACTTGCATACCAGCTTCTCGTAATCTTGTAGCTAATCGAGTGAAATCACTATCACTTGAGACCAAACAAAACCCATTTACTTTGTTACTGTATAGAATGTCCATAGCATCTATAATCATCGCAGAGTCAGTGGCGTTTTTACCAGTCGTATATCCATATTGTTGGATAGGCGTAATAGCATTTTCTAACAATAAGTTTTTCCATTTGGTTAGATTGGGTTTGGTCCAATCACCATAAATTCTTTTAATTGTTGGATTTCCATACTTTGCAATTTCTTCCATCATTTCCTTTACATGCGCAGATGGAATATTATCACCATCTATAAGTACGGCTAAGTTTATATTTCTATTCATATGTTTAAGCATTTTGACAACGCTATATTTTAACCCTAATTTGGTGTACTATGCATAAAGATAGAATTAAATTAGGTATACGAACACTATCGTATTCGTAATATTGAAAAGATTCAATTTTCAACCCCAGTATTTCTTGCTTTTATATTAACCACATTTTTTATCTGCATCAGGAGAAGGTCTGTATGCATAATAGTGTAACACTTCTTCTAAAGCCCTTTTAAGGGCTTTATTTACAGGTAGTATAATCTTTCCTAAATAAAAATCTATTTGATTTAATCGCATATAATATTCGGTAAATACAGGTATATACAATCCTTTTGTTATTGCTTCACTCGTAGATTTGTAATTATTTGCTTGTCCTTCTTTGATAATTTTACACGTTGCTAGTCTCAAATTACCATACTTATCGGTAGTAGCGGCAAATCCAAATAATCTACATATTAACCCACGGTATTTATAATCACTACAACGACCTTGATCAATCACAGTTAAAGGTTTGTAAATGAGACATGTATTAGTGTTGTTTTTAGTAAGTTGTTGGAGTGTTTTTTCTGCCTCTCCTTCTAAAAATAAATGAAATGCCCATGGTAAAAACTCCAAAGGAGAGGCTTCTATATGTGGAGATGTACAACATTTCCCACAACCAGAGACACAATGAATTCCCGATGCTTGTTGAAACTGAGCGCTCTCTTGCTCTAATTGATAAAAAAGACGTTCTACCAATGCTACTTTTTGCGCTACCGTCATTATTTTTTAGTGAAGATAGGCTTAATAAAATGAGGAAGTCAGATTTCTTTCTAAAAAGAAATACTATTAATTGTATGGTTTGTTAAAACTAAATGTTACGATATTCATTACTTCTCAGCTCTCACTTTTGCAATCTCACTTAATCGTTTATCAATAGTTTCCTTAGATAGCCAGTGTCCTTTTACAAATACTCCAGCGATGTTTTTAAGGTGTTTTGCATCTTCTAGAGGATTATTAGTTACAATTACAAGATCTGCGCTTAAACCTTCTTTAACAAGACCATATTCATCTTCTGCAGAAAAGAATGTTGCTGGATTGATAGTGCCTGCTTGTAAGATTTGTAAAGGAGTTAATCCTGCTTTTGTCATTCCAGCAATCTCGTGATGTATGGAAAAACCAGGTACATTAAAGAGTTGCGGCGCATCAGAACCTAATAAAATACCATGCCCATCATCTTGTAATGCTTTTATTAACTGCCTGCGTATACTATTAAACTGTTTCCACTGTGGTTCATTAAAATTTGGATTGTTAGAAGTATATTGCCCTTTACGTTTTTTCCAATTAGCTAGCGTAGAAGCGGGCATATATTTCATTTCTGGTTCTTTCAGTAATACATCGGCAGTGATAGGAGCAAACCAACGTTCATATAGACTTTGCGTTGGGACAATCCATATGTTATGCTTTCGCGAAAGCGTAACCAGTTCGTTTATCTTCGTAAGATCAGCTAATGGTGTAAAGTTGTAGCCAAAAAAGCCATTGTCTTCTGGGCTTACCTGTGCACTTTCAGGAACCAGTCCTTCTAGAAATCCATCTACATGGTCAATTGCGGCGTAGTTACTTTGAATAGCATGACGAACACCCACATCTACTGGCACATGTCCTGCAAAAGGGATTCCTACCTCATTTGCTGTCGTAACTACTTGATCAAACACCTCTCGCTGAATACCAGGATGGATCTTTAAAAAATCAAAACCTTCCTTTTGATAAGCAGTCACCTTATCTATAGCTTCTTGTTTTGTTTTTACTGAATTTCCATTCAATGACGGACTTGCAGTATAGATACGCGGACTCAAAAGATCACCGCTTTGTGCTCTTTCGCGTAAGCGTAAATGTTCAGAATGCCCTAGCATACCACGTATGGTCGTAATACCATTAGACAGATATAAAAATAAGGT
Organism: Dokdonia pacifica; assembly: GCF_900188275.1. Lineage (GTDB taxonomy): Bacteria > Bacteroidota > Bacteroidia > Flavobacteriales > Flavobacteriaceae > Dokdonia > Dokdonia pacifica. Next base: position 268,114 of record NZ_FZNY01000002.1, on the reverse strand, counting down.
CTCTTCAATGTGTTCAGGACTTGAACTAGGAGGGGGAATATGTGCATGCATCTCTGCAAGTCCAGGGATAAGATATTTTCCCTTTCCGTCAATAATTGTTGAGTATGACGTAAGATCTTCCATTTGGGCAGTGATCTTTTTTATTTTACCCGAATCAATAACCACATGTTGTGAAGGAAGTCCTTTTCCTGAAACTACATCAATAATAGTAATATCAGTAATTACAGTGGCTGTTGGAGATACTGATTTTTGTGGTTGTGCACAGGAAATGCAAAGTATACAAGTAACAAATAATGCATATAATGTTTTCATAGTCGTAATTTTTAAAAAGTATCAATAACGAGTACTCCTTTATTTTTAAATTGATCCATAGCGGGAAGCTCCGTAATCGCATCTTCTAGTGAGATTGTTTTTTCTATAAGCATTTCAGGATGTAACTGTCCATTTTTTATCATAGCCAGCATTTCTGGATAGCGATGTGCTTGCATGCCATGACTTCCTATAATCTCGAGTTCATCCGAAAGTATACGATCCATAGGGACTTTTTGGTGTTTATGATCTCCTGTCATAAGACCGACTTGGATGTGTTTTCCGCGTTTTCGTAAACAAGAAATCGAATTAAAACAGGTCACAGCACTTCCTAACGCATCTATAGATACATGGGCGCCTCCTTGTGATAGGTCTTTGATATGTGATACGACATCGGGAGATTGATGCGCATTAATAGTGTATGTTGCTCCAACCGCTTTCGCGAAAGCTAACGAAGCTTCACTAATATCTATCGCAATGACTTGTGCTCCTAATGCACGTGCAATCATGATAGCAGAAAGCCCGACACCTCCACAGCCGTGAATTGCCACATATTGCCCTCCTTGTACTTTCCCTTGATCTACTACTGCTCTAAAAGAGGTGATAAAACGACAGCCTAGAGTAGCTGCGGTTTCATTGCTAATTTCTTCTGGGAGTTTTACAAGATTTGTTGATGCATAATCGATGGTTGTATATTCTGCAAAGGAACCCCAATGTGTAAAACCAGGCTGTGACTGTGTATCACATACTTGATGATTTCCGGAGATACATTGTGAGCAACTTCCACATCCACAAACAAAAGGCATGGTTACACGGTCACCAACTGAAAAACCGCGCACGTTTTTACCCATTGCTTCAATGGTACCAGCTAATTCATGCCCAGGAATATGCGGAAGCTGGATATCTGGATCATGTCCCATCCATCCGTGCCAATCACTTCTACAAAGCCCTGTAGCAGCTACTTTAATCACAACACCGTCAGAAGAAGGAGTAGGGTCAGGTACCTGCTGAATGCGTAATGGCGCTTGGAAACTTTCATATACTAATGCTTTCATAGATTGTTTTTACAGTTTTTAGTATCTTTAAGTATACTTAAATAACTAATTTATATGCAATTTAGATTTTTATTCCTGTTTTTATTCCTTTCGGGTACGATGCTTCAAGCTCAAGTACAAACACCTACTATTAATGGTATTTTGGATATAGATGCTAGTAACTTTTTTATACAAACTAAAAGAGTTCAAAACATGGATATTAATTTTTCATTTCGTTTTAATAGACTGCCCAATATAGATGGGGTCAACTCATTTTCTCGTTTTAATCGTGTTACGGGTCTTAATGACACTTATATTCGTTACAAAGAGAAGTATGAGTATACAAGTTCTTCTATTTTATTAGAAAATCAATTTCGAATTTCTAAGATTGATTCTTTCAATCCAAATGGATCTACCAATTTTGGTAATGCTATTGTAAATGGGGTTTTGAATCTTATTTTTAATTGACAGCATCTAGAAAAGGCTTCATTTCTAACAAATGAATATCATCTCTTTTTCTAAGTTCTCGTAAGAACCATCCTTTGTGACCAGCTCCATAAATGATTAAAAACCGTTTGCCTTTATAACGGTGTTTTTCTAATGCTTTTTCAATATTCCAATAATGAGCAATATTTATGTTGTCCCAACCTCCAAGACCTAACTCTACATTAAATAGGCGATTATAGGTCTGTAATGCAACATCTTGAATCTCGTCATATTCGTCTGTATGAATAAAATAGGGATCATTTACTTTACCAGTAGCTTTATATAATGAATCCGATTTTTTGTTTGCAGCCCTATATGCCGTCCAATCTTCTACACGGCTAGAATCTTTACTAATGGCCCTTAATTTTGCACTTCGTTCCTGAGCCATAGGACGTGTCCAACCTGCAGTAGGAATGATCTCAAAATCAAGCTCCTTTGTGAGTGGAAATACCACATCTACATACTCAGGAAACCGCATGACACGAGGTTCTGAAATGCTATCATCTCTCTTAAAACCTTCTATGGCTGCTTGCATACGATCTGGTGGAATCTCAGCTAAAATAAAGTCAGGATTTATTTCTCGAATCAATTTATCCAGATACGCAGTATTGTATACTGAGTCTGTTGTATGACCTCCATGAATAGCTCCTAATACTAAGACTTCGTTTTTAGGTTTTATAACTTCATTTTTGTGTTTAGTATCTGAGCAACCAGCTATCATTAGGGACAGGAGTATGGATAGAAGTAGTAGTGTATTTTTCATAGCTATAATCTTACAATTACTTCATTAATAAATTTATAATAGGTGTGATAGGTTGCAGCTCATCTTGTGATAAAGTAGTAGATTCTAAAACACTACTTCCAACGATTGTAAAATGAGATTGTAACGCCTCTATACAAGCAATAGATTCTTTGATAGTCACACCATCTGGTACACGGTAATAAGTCTTATCATAATCAGTGGGTTCTAAACAATCAAAATCAAAATGAAGGTAAAGATGTGTTATACGCTTTCGCGAAAGCGTATCCAGTAACTCCTGAATATTTAATTTTTTGGGATGATATATGTTTCCCGCATCTAATCGTATTTTCTCAGTAGCATCAATATCACGTAGCCCTACATAGTGTATTTGATGTTGTTCAATCGTACTTGAAAGCAACGTATTCATTGCAGGTTCACCTTCTCCTAAAAGGGTACGTAAAGGCATGCCATGAAAGTTACAACTGGCCGAGTCACAAGGCTTATTAATATCTGCATGCGCATCAAACCAAATAACACCAAGGTTCGGGTATTTTTGATTGAGATAGGAGACAGGCACTATTTCCAAACCACAATCACCACCAATGGTTTGTAGTGTTTTGGGTTGTTTTTGTTCAAGTTGTTTTTTAAATCGGGCTAATTGTTCTGTAATTGCATCGTAATTATTGATTTGATGTTTTTGTACTCCATTAGCTCCAGCAGGAACTGTAGATAATGGTATCGCAATAAATTCTGGATTGTCTAAATAGTCTAAAACTGTCTTAGCACCAGCTTCTATTCCTTCACCTATACCGGCGCCTTGCCACTGTGGGAAATAAATTTTCACAGGATTACATTTTTTGGGTTGATCTTAAGGATTTATTTTACGTAACTCTACGTAAAAATCATCTGCTATTTTTAAGTTTTTGATTTTACCATTAGCTTTATAGGTACGCCATTGTTTAGAAGGGTATATCCATTCTTTTTCACCATTAATAACCATTTGAATAGGCATATCAAAGCCATTCACCACATTGGTATACCTAAAGGTGATCTTATTACGGTTTTTTTGATATTCTAGCACGGGGATTTTCGTAGTACGTAAGTACTGATTAAAGAAAGCATTTAAATCTTTTTTTAATGTTACACTAAGATAGTTTTCCACCTGTTTTGTTGTTACTGTTTGATGGCAGAATTTAGTATTTAACCCTCGTAATGCAGCGCGCCATTGCTCATCATCTTCTACCAATGTTCTGAGCATATGTAGCATATTACCGCCTTTGTAATACATATCTGAACCACTTCCAGTTTTTCGTACATCATAGGTGCCAATAATAGGTTTGTCATTTTGAATATTTTTTCGAGTACCGATGACATATTCTGAAGCAGCTTGTTTTCCAAAATGATAATCTAAATACAAACTCTCCGAATAGTTAGTAAAGCTTTCATGTATCCACATATCGGCAACATCTTTTGAAGTGATATTATTTGCAAACCATTCATGACCAGATTCATGTATGATAATGAAATCAAATTTTAATCCCCAATCTGTTCTAGATAAATCACGTCCTAAGTAGCCATTTTGATACTTGTTACCATAGGTAACAGAGCTTTGATGTTCCATTCCTAAATAAGGAGCTTCTACTAGTTTATAACTATCTTCATAAAATGGATAGGGGCCAAACCAATGTTCAAAAGCTTCCATCATCATAGGCGCTTGTTTAAATTGTTCTTTAGCTTTTTCTTCATTTCCTTCAATCACCCAATAATCCATATCTAACGGCCCATTTTCTCCTTGATAGACTTCTTTGAAATGTGTGTATTTCCCAATATTTAGATTAACACCATAACTATTAATTGGATTCTTTACGGTCCAGTGATAGGTTTTGGTAGATGCCGTTGAGTCAATTCCAACAAGCCTACCATTCGAGACATCTACCAAGTCCTTAGGGACTGTTACATGCATGTCAAGGCTATCTACCTCATCATAATTATGATCTTTATTGGGCCACCATACACTAGCTCCAATTCCTTGATTTGAAGTTGCTATAAAAGGACGTCCTTTTGCATCTTTCTTCCATGAGAAACCTCCATCCCAAGGAGCATTTTTAGCTTTACGAGGTTGCCCCTCAAAACCAAGAACTAATGAGTTAACAGCTCCTTTTTCTTGTTTCTTTTTTAATGTTATAAAATGTGCATCTCCATCATGACGTACATGTAAGGGAATTCCATCTTGAGTGATAGCGGTAAGTTCCATTGGGACTTGTAAATCTATCTGTAATTCATCCATACCTTCTTCAAGTACCGTATAGGTGACTTTATTTGTTCCTAAGATGAGTTGCGTATCGGGATCAACATCTACCGATAAGTCATAATGATTTAAATCCCACCATGCTCGTTCTGGAGTGATGGATCCACGTATAGTATCTTCTCTAGTAAATTTCTGGCTAAATGCACTAGTAGATATGCATAAGAATAAAATGATGATGTATTTCATTAGAGTGCTCTTATATTTAGTTTTAAAAATCACAAATCACAAAAAAACGAATCTCAAAAAAATAAAGGATTATTGTAATTTTTTTCGTTTTTGAACAATAGAAGAAAATATTTTCTTTAATTCTTCCGCCTCATTTGTTAATTGATTTAAAATCTCTTTATAATTTTTGTTATGAGGTGTATTTAATAAATTTAACCATAAATGACTTTCTTTTGCTTCTTTACGACAAATTTTAATTCTATAATCAAAGTCTTTTCCACTTAGGTGTTCATTAGCTTCAATATAATTTGCAGCTACAGACCCTGATGATCTAATTACCTGTTTTCCATCTTCAGTATTTGCTAAACTGCTTGGTATTTTATAGATTAAATCTCTTACATTTTTTGCAAATAAAAATGTTCTTTCTTCTAAATTATAGGGTTTAGACATTTTATTTTGAGATTTGTTTTTTTTGGAATTTGAGATTTTAATTTCTTACAATTGTATTTGGAAAAGCCACTAGACTTTCATGCCCATCTTTTCCGATTGCAGCCACTCCAAAAAAGAAATTATCTACTACGATACCTTCTAGTGTATAAGACGTTACATTTCCTACGAGACGTGCATTATCCCAAGTAGGAGAGGTGGTATCTCTCCAGTAAATCTTATAAGCAACAGCACCCTCTACAGCACTCCATTCAAATTTGGCACTTGGTTGTACAATACCTCCTATACCTACCGTTTCTGGAGATGGCGGAGCCCATGCAATGCTTGCAAGATTAATAGCATTTACAGCTGTAAGTTTTGCTGCATAATCAAAGTTTACGTGCTCAAAAGTATCTCCATAATTGATACCATTTTCTGTACGAATATCTTGGTGTTGTTGTGTGTAATTTTCGTGCGCTTCCATGATGCGTATTCCTGCATAACCAGCATCGTTAAAAGGACGGTGATGTCCACCACGTCCAAAACGATCTAGACGATAAATCATCATAGGATTCATTTCTGGCATATATGTTTTTACATTTTTATGAATATAACGAGCTAATTGGCGTGAGATTCCGTCAACTTCACCGCCGTAAAAACGACGCGCACGACGTTGTCTTTCTGTTTCGGTAGGAGGTACTGGTTCTGAAAAGATTCGGAAGCTTCTATTATCTATCACACCGTCTACTCCAGTAATGTTTCCGATCATATCATTGTTTAAGATACCGATGATGTCCCAATTATTTGCTTTCGCGAAAGCGGCCAAACCTTGACCACCAAATAACCCTTGTTCTTCTCCTGAAAGTCCTACATAAATAATACTATTTTCAAATTTGTATTTTGAAAGTACGCGTGCTGCTTCAATCGTTCCTGCCATTCCGCTGGCATTATCATTGGCTCCTGGTGAGTCTGAAGTATAATCTGTTGGATCTGAAACACGACTATCGATGTCTCCACTCATAATGATATAGCGGTTGGGATATTTTGTACCACGTTGTATCGCTACTACATTTACAACTTCTACATCTTTTACAATACGACCATTACGTCCTTTTTCAACAAGGTCTTTTTGGTAAAAAACATCTAAACAACCATTACAATCTTTAGAAGTTGCTTCAAACTGACTTTTAATCCATCTACGAGCAGCACCAATTCCTCGAGTTTGTGATACCGTATCACTTAGCGTATGACGTGTTCCGAAATCTGCTAGGGTCTTTACATCGTTTTTAATTCTATCGGCAGACACTGCATCAATAATATCATAGATACGTGTATCTGTTTGTGCAGTTAGTGTAAAAGATGTGATAAGGAAAAATAGAAAAGTAAATGAAAGGGTCGTTTTTAGGCGGGTTATTGGTTTGTGTTGCATGGTGATGAGTTTATAATAAAATACCTCTCTAAAATAAGCGTTAGAGAGGTATTTATGAGTTTTGTAACAAAATTTTAAGAATTATTCGGTCACTTTTTCTGTGAGTTGGATGGTTCCAAAAATACCTGCATCTATCCATCCTCTATTTTTATCTTCGCCTTCAACAGGCACTGAGCCTATAAAATTCTCGCGTTGTTCGCTTGCATCATTATCACAATAGGCGAGTGCAAACCCTATTTTTTGGTTAGGGGCTAGTATTTTTGCTTCATTTGCTGTGTGATCTACATAGGTATCTTCATATACAAAGATTTCACATTCCCATATAGTCATGGTGCCGTTTACTTTTCGGGCAGAATTGACATGACTATTGTATAAGGTAGGTACTTCTCCCGGAGCAATATCTACCACATTACCATCAAGTGCAACATGATAAGCAAATGCATTGTGTGTAAACTGATGTCTTCCACCAGAATTATCGGCATCTACAAATATTTCTAAGCAGTCATCATCCCACCATAAGGTAAGAGGATCTTCATGTTGATCATATATAGTATCATCTTCTATTTCTGCAATAAGATATAAAGCTTCTGGTGTCCATGTAAGTTTATAACGTCCTGAGAAGTCTTCTTTACTATATTCATCACCTAGCCATCGTTGATCTAGTGCATTCCAAGGAACATTTTCCCAAGCTGGATCATCTGCAATACCATCAATGGAAGGCGTAATAATAGCTTTCGTTACTTGTCTGAGTTGATGGTCCGTTTTAGGTAAAAATACTTCTTCTTTTGGTGCTTCTTTATCTAACTTACAGCTTATAAGTATAGTCACCATCAATACTAGGATATAAATGTTTTTCATATATAGGGGTTATCTAATAAAAGTTACTTTAGAAATTTTACCGTTTTGTATTTCGTAAATCGCAACGGCACTAAAGTTATTGCCATTGGCAGTAATATACTCTTGATCAATTACCTTATTACCGATGACAATTCTATTTTTTATTTCGGCATGTAAATCTGGTGTTCTTTTAAAGAATGCATCAAATATTTTGCGGAGTTCTTCTTTTCCTTCATTCGTTTTTTTATCAGGAAAATCAAAAAGCTGAATATTGTTAGTATACGTTGCTAAAAATGCATCAATATCTCTTGCATTATAAGCGTCTAGTTGTTTTTGAACAATGACTTCTGGAGAAATATCAGAAACAATCGCTAGCATTGATGATGTTGGGTTTGTAGCAACTCTTGTAATATTATATAAGTTGGGATCTTGAAAACTAGTGAGCATGCGCCATCTTGTATCTGTTTTAGGGTTAAAAGCGTAGATGATATTTCCTTTTGGCATCAGAATAGTTCCGTTAATAAGCCAGCACATATCTTCTGCTTCTGGAACTGTTTCAATAATTTTTTGTGTTGCTCCTGTAATAGGGTTTAAAGATTTTATTTCCCATTTCTCATTTTCTTTACTCACATAACTAATCAGGTTGGAGTTTGGAATTTTATGTAAGGAACGACCAATCTTCTTTTGTTGTGTATAGTTTGTACCTTCTTTTAGGTTAGAAACGACAAGATCTAGACCACCATCGGCTAGGACAGATGAGATAAGAATGTCTTCAGAGTACCAGGTATGATACCCAATTACTAAATCTTTCACTACTTCTTTGTGTTTGCCTGTTTTGAAATCGTAGCGATATAAACGTTGTAAGCCTGTTGTATCTAATCGAATGGACGAAATGGCTTTTTGGTTTGGGATTTTAGTAGGGGAGTACTCACTTCCAAAACCTGTATCATTGATCCAAGCTACTTTTTTGTCTCTTATATTATAACTAGCAATATCGGTTTGACCATTACGAGTACTTGCGAATATGACTTGATTATCATTATAAAAAGAAGGTTGGTTATCGTAACCATCATTGTTAGAGATATTTTGCTGATTGGTAAGTGTTATCGTATTCTCACTAGGAGTAATCGTAAAGAGATACACTTCTGTATTTGATTGCGCCACAGCAAAAAATGGACACAAAAGAAAGAGTAATAAAGTGCGCATATAGTTGTTTTGCTCTAAAGATAAGGCATCATACGCTTTCGCGAAAGCGTACCTAGAATATTTACCTATAACGAATAGCGGTTATTTCACTATAAAATTTTGAGTGTCTACAATCATACCCTCCTGTGTAATTTGATAGAAATACATACCTGAAGATGAAAAATCATTACGAATTACTATTCATTATTTAGAAATAATAGTAGAGGCTGAGTATGCTTTCGCGAAAGAGAACTCTTCACTGTTACTAGTGTGATTTGTTTTGTAAAACATTAATTTTCAGCATCTAAGTAGTGCCTTAAATTATCTGAAATAGGGTGTTGTTTGTTTTTTTTATCGGTATCAAATCCTACCTTTTTAGAAAATTAACCATAAATACTTTATACTATGTTAAAAAACATTTCAGCTTTAGGTAATGCACTAAGCAAGAAGGAGCAAGAAAAAATTCAAGGAGGGTTTAATAATGGATGGTGCTGGAGAAATTCAGACTGTTATTGTGAATTTTTAGGTCCTGGAGATACGTATTGTGGAAGCAATAATTATTGCCAGTTCTGGTAGGCTATCAACCAACACTATGATTAAGAAAGAGAAAAACAGGAATAATGAGTCTTCATTATTCCTGTTTTGTGTTTATTACATATCTCTGTATCGTCTGGTAGAGTCATAACCTGCAGAATCATAAGGAGCATCTGTATCCATGCTATTTTTATTATTCATAGGTAGATAGGTTTTCATAGTAGACGCATCCCATAGTGGAACGCCTAAAAATTCTGAGATAGTAATCGCTTCTTTTTCAATCGCTTCATACTTTGCGTGATCTATAATATTATAACGTTCGCCATTTTCAAATACAAAGTTCAATTCATAGCTAGTGTAACTGCTATTTTTTGATCGAATATGTTCAGGAATAATTTGTAATGCAGCAATCGAAGTTAATTTGATATGATTTTTTGTACTTGTGCGTTGCAAACTATTTACAGGCTTTTTAAAGCTCTTGTAAAAATACCCAAGCCTTTTATCTAGCACGATAGGACGAAAGTGCATGTAGAGTAAATAAAAACCAACTATTGGAAAAATAAAAACAAATAAAAACGCAAAAGAAAACTCTTGATCGCTACTAAAAAAACCACTGAATATAAAAATAAGAATTACTATCAGGGGCATTATAGTAAATACTAATGCAAATAATAATCCGCCAGTTGAGCCTTTATAATGTAATTCTGAAGAAGATATTTCTTTTAGGGTTCGAGTTTTAAAATTGGCACCACCTCTTGCTTGAGGATGCCAAGCAGTTTTATCTGCCAATGGATCATTAAATACTGACGCATCAAATGGTATAGGCTTTAAACTATCTTTAATTTTTTCAATAAAGTTTTTTAGCCCCATATGATTTTATACTTTTTCTTTTAAATAATGCCCTGTATATGATTCTTTGCTTTTAGCTACATCTTCAGGGGTTCCTTGTGCAATAATGTTTCCTCCATATTTTCCTCCTGTAAGTCCAAGGTCAATAACATGATCGGCACATTTTACAAGGTCCATATTGTGCTCTACCACAATAATACTATGTCCTTTTGCTATTAATGCTTCAAAGGATGCTACTAATTTACTAATATCATGAAAATGTAACCCTGTTGTCGGTTCGTCAAAAATAAATAGCGCTTTGTCTTTGGTATTTCCTTTCACTAAGAAAGATGCTAGTTTGATACGCTGTGCTTCACCACCAGATAGGGTAGAAGAGCTTTGTCCTAAAGTGACATATCCTAAACCTACATCTTGAAGTGGTTTTAGTTTACGTATGATTTTTGCCTCATTATGTTCTGAAAAGAAAGCTACAGCATCATCTATAGTCATGGTTAAGATATCATCAATATTCTTGTCATTGAATGTTACCTCCAATACTTCTTTTTTAAATCGTTTTCCTTTGCAATTGTCACACTCTAAGTGAACATCTGCCATAAATTGCATTTCAATAGTAACTTCACCTTCTCCTTTACAGGTTTCACAACGACCTCCATCTACATTAAATGAAAAATGCTTGGATTTGTAGTTACGGATTTTACTAAGTTTTTGACTTTCATAGAGTTTTCTAATATCATCATACGCTTTGATATACGTAACAGGATTAGAACGTGACGATCTTCCTATAGGGTTTTGATCTACAAACTCTACGGTTTTGATGTTCTCAAATTTTCCTTTAATCTCAGTAAATTGCCCAGCTTTTTGACCATATCCGCCTACTTCTTTCAGTAAAGCTGGATATAAAAGTTTGCGTACCAATGTACTTTTTCCACTTCCAGAAACTCCAGTAACTGCTGTAAACACACCTAGTGGAAACCGAACATCTATATTTTTAAGGTTATTTTCTCTAGCACCTATAATATCTACATGAAAATCAGTTTCTCTACGTTTTGAAGGAACTGTAATTTCTTTAGTTCCATTTAGATACTGTGCAGTTAAAGAATCACTATCAAGAATATCTTGGTAGCTTCCTGTAGCAACTACATGGCCTCCAAAAGTTCCAGCTTCAGGGCCAATATCTATAATTTCATCGGCAGCTTTCATAATATCTTCATCATGCTCTACCACAATGACCGTATTGCCTAAATCACGTAAAGATTTAAGGACATCTATTAATTTTTCTGTGTCCTTAGGATGTAGGCCAATACTTGGTTCGTCTAATATATACATAGACCCTACAAGGCTACTTCCTAATGATGTAGCTAGATTAATACGTTGCGATTCCCCTCCCGAGAGTGTATTAGATTTACGATTAAGCGTTAAATAATCCAAGCCTACTTTCGATAAAAATTCAAGACGACTATTAATTTCTTTTAGTAAACGTTTTGCAATAGTTGCATCATAGTCGTTTAACTCTAGAGACTTAAAATAATCGGCTACTTCATTCAAGGGAAGTGTCACCAGATCAATAATGTTTTTATCACCTACTTTTACATAGGTAGCTTCTGGTCGTAAGCGTTTCCCTTTACAGGTATTACATTTTGTTTTACCTCGATAACGAGAAAGCATCACTCGATTTTGAATTTTATAAGCTTTAGATTCTAAAAATTCAAAAAACTGGTTGATTCCTTCAAAATGCTCATTCCCATCCCATAATACTTGTTTTTGATCTTCAGAAAGCTCAAAATAGGGTTTATGTATAGGGAAATCAAACTTATAAGCACTGTTTACTAATTGATCTCTATAGTAACTCATACTTTCTCCTCGCCATGGGAAGACACAGTTTTCAAATACAGAAAGTCCTGTATTTGGGATTACGAGATCTTCATCTATTCCAATCACATCTCCGTATCCTTCACACGTAGGGCAAGCTCCATAAGGATTATTAAAACTAAATAAGTGAACATTGGGCTCTAGAAAGGTCATTCCATCTAATTCAAATTTATTTGAAAATTGCCTCACTGTGTTATCGCTTAGTGTTTCGATACAAAGTTCTCCTTTTCCTTCAAAAAATGCCGTTTGAACTGCATCAGCTAGTCTATTACTAAAATCTTCATCGCCAGGATTTGTAACAATTCTATCTATAACAAGCTGAATATCTGATTCTTTGACTTTCTTTATATCATCTAACGTGTCTATACGTTTTACCTCGTCTTTTATTTTTACTCTTGCATACCCTTGTTGTTGTAATGCTTTCAGCTTGTCTTGTAATTTTCGTCCTTTTTCTAAATATAAAGGGGCGAGTAGGAGGAGTTTTTCCGCTTTCGCGAAAGCGTTTACATATAAAACCACGTCAGTGACCGTATCTTTCTTGACTTGATTTCCAGAAATTGGAGATATGGTTTTCCCAATGCGTGCGTACAATAGCTTTAAATAATCATAAATCTCTGTAGAAGTTCCAACCGTAGATCTAGGATTTGTAGAATTCACTTTCTGTTCTATGGCAATAGCTGGAGCAATTCCTTTAATATAATCTACTTTGGGTTTATCTAATCTTCCTAAAAACTGTCTCGCATAGGAGGAAAGACTTTCTACATATCGGCGTTGTCCTTCTGCATACAATGTATCAAATGCAAGACTTGATTTTCCAGAACCTGAAAGTCCTGTAATGACTACCAATTTATTACGTGGAATAACGGCATTTATGTCCTTAAGATTATGAAGTTTTGCTCCTTTGATAATGATATTATCTTTCGGATTTACAAGAGAAATGTCTACTGGCATGGTATTTTTTTACAACTAATGACAAAGATAGCACTTCTGTTTCATACCGAAAACACTAGTGTTTTGGTATTTTTTTTAAAGAAATTGTAACATTTTTTTGCAATTGTTGAAATAATACTATTATATTTACCACAGTTAACACAATAAAACAAATTTCTGCCTATAGCATATTATTACTTTTTTTAAAATGATGATTGTAAGGATTTATTCCTTCATAGTTAACCTACAAAAGTGTAATATGAAAACAGTGTTAAACGACGACGCCCTGCTCGTAAGTAATTACATCAAAGGAGATGAAAATGCATTAACGGTCTTAATCACGAGACACAAACAGCGCATTTATAGTTTTATATACTCTAAAGTATATGACAGAGATGTATCTGAAGATATTTTTCAAGATACTTTTATTAAAGTCATTAATACACTCAAAAGAGGACGGTACAATGAAGAAGGTAAGTTTCTGCCTTGGGTAATGCGTATTGCTCATAATCTCGTTATAGATCATTTTAGACGTAACAATCGTATGCCTAAATTTGATAATGATGGCGAGTTTAGTATTTTTTCTGTACTGAGCGATAACTGCCTTAACGCTGAAAAACAATTGATTAAGGATCAAGTAGAATGCGATGTAAGACGCCTTATAGAAGAACTTCCTGATGATCAAAAAGAAGTACTTCACATGCGCGTATATCAGGAAATGAGCTTTAAAGATATCTCTGAAAAAACAGGAGTAAGTATCAATACAGCACTAGGAAGAATGCGTTATGCACTCATTAACCTACGTAAGGTAATAGATAAGCATAACATTATTTTAACAAATTAATATAATAATAGGGTAGATTTTGCGTTATCGACATAACTATAAACCAAAAATAGCTATATGTCAAAAATTTACTCAGAACCATCGCCGGGTAAACAGGCTGAAAATTTACAACCAAAGTCAGAAACAATAAAGTTTCTACTTAACTATTCTAAGGCTTTAAGTGTTATACATTATAAATCGATGAATTTTGAAGCAGTCATCAACTAAACTTTGCAAAAAGCCCAATCGTTAAGATTGGGCTTTTTCTATTTACCTATTTCTTAATTAAGAAAAATTAAAAACCTGTGTTTGCACACGATCTATATAAAATTATACCAGATGGGCATACACCTGGGCGACAGCCATCCTCACAAATGTTATTTGACCAAACTGGCTCCGATTGATCAAGACAAATAGATTGAACTCCACAAGCATCATCACCTGTATTGACTCTTATGCTGCCAATAATGTTTTTTTGCTGTGATTTGTTTAACCTTTGAACTCCACTTATATTCAAGATTCTTTTTATCATAATTCTATTTTTAAAGATTAAATAATATTTCATTAATAAAATTATAAATTAATTTATTGGATATCAGTTGTTTACGTGTATTTTTTTGAATTATTTAACATTTACCACTGTTTTTAACACTCTGATTGTTAGTCATATACATTTTTTAATGGATATTGAGCCATTGACAGGTTGTAAATGAAAATCATCATGATGTTAAATTTTAAAGGTTTTTCTAAAAAGATATATATCCTTGATAATTAGAATTTTAAAAACAAGTCATTATAAATTAATGTTCTGAAACATATGGTTTTTGTAGTAAAAATTAGAATACCACATTTGTAGTGGGCAATTCCCTTTTTATTCTTTCCTGTTCAGTTATAGGAAAATGATTACCACTCAATTCTAAAACAGCAAGCTTTTTAAATCCTTTTAAGTCACTAGGGAGTTTACTAAGTTTATTTTCTCTTAGTAAAAGTACTTTTAGGTTTTCTAGTTGTGCAGTATTTTTCAGTAGTTCTTTTATGTCTATTTCAGGATTATGATCTAATACTATCCCATTTATTTGTTGCATATAGCTCAGTTCTTGAGGGACTTGTATAATATTAGTATTTGATAACACTACTATTTTAAGCGATGAAACTCCTGCTAAATTTTTAAAAACATTACTTAATTTTAATTGAGGATTATCTGATAGATGAATTTCTTCTAAAGCTTCTAGTTGGTTAATTTCTAAAGGGATCTCCGTAAGATTGTTTTGACTTAGATATAAGAAGTCTAACTTTTTAACTTTTGCTAATGTCTTTATCGTTGCGTTTAGTTCTAATTGAAGATTATCAGACAGATCTATTTCCCGTAACTCTGGTAATTGCGTAATTACTTTAGGAAGTTCTTTAAATGTATTACCTCTGAGGTTTACAACATTAATTTTTTGTAATTGACTTAGTGATTCGGGTAAAACTTGAATAGAATTCCCTTGAATGTTCAATAGCTGTAGTTGTTTTAAATGTTGGATTGATTTAGGTAAACTCTCTAATTCACAACTTGTTATGTATAGTGATTGTATATTTGGAAGTTTGTGTAGCTGTTTATTTATTAGCGAGACTTCTGAACATTCAAGATCAAGCCAAATTACTTTTTCAGCTACCTTTACAGCTTCTTCAAAGGTTGTGTATTTTATATGCTCTTGTGCAAATAGGGAGGTTTGAAATGCTATTATATAAATAAGTAGTAGTGTTTTTTTCATTGTATGCACAAGTTTGACTCACGTATAATAATCAGTTCTAGAAATGTATTGAACTTTTATTTCTTCTTCTTTGCTCGTTTTTCTAGAGCTTTATAATAGTCATTAATAACTGTTTTACGTCCTATTGTTTTTGTAATAATGTCCTTTTCTAGATCCCATCCACGAGCAGGGGAGTACTGTCGTCCATACCAAATAATCTGTAAATGAAGGTCATTCCATACATGCTCAGGAAATAAACGCTTGGCATCTTTTTCTGTTTGCACTACATTTTTTCCATTAGTAAATCCCCAACGATACATTAATCTATGAATATGAGTATCTACTGGAAAAGCTGGAGTTCCAAATGCTTGGGATACAACAACACTCGCTGTTTTATGACCTACTGCTGGTAATTCTTCAAGCAATGCAATATCATTAGGTACCTCACCATCATATTTGTCTATTAGAATATGTGAAAGTCCGTGAATACCCTTTGCTTTCATAGGAGACAGGCCAACAGGCTTGATAATTTCTCTAATCTCTTCTATGGTTAGTTTTATCATGTCATACGGATTGTCTGCAACTTCAAATAGTAATGGGGTAATTTGATTTACACGTACATCGGTACTTTGTGCACTCATTAATACTGCAATCAATAGGGTATATGGATCTTTATGATCTAATGGAATAGGAATTTGAGGATATAATTCTTTTAACGTATCTATAACGAAATCTACTTTTTCTTGCTTGGTCATTTTGTTTATCTTAGCAGGGTGAATTATTAAACAAAACACATATTGAATATATTCTAGTGTTTTTTAATGATGAGTTCTATAAAAAGTCAAACCATATTTAAAACGAAGATAATGAATACACTTAAAGTAGGGGATAAAGTACCTGATTTTACAACTACAGATCAAGATGGAAACGCAGTATCACTTTCTGATTTTGTTGGGAAGAAACTAATTGTTTTCTTTTACCCAAAGGCATCTACTCCAGGTTGCACAGCAGAGGCATGTAATTTAAGAGACAATTATAAAGCGCTACAAGATCAAGGATATACACTTTTGGGTGTAAGTGCTGACTCAGAAAAGCGTCAGAAGAATTTTGCAACCAAATATGAGTTCCCATTTCAGCTTCTAGCAGATGAAGACCATAGTGTGATTAATGCTTTTGGTGTTTGGGGATTAAAGAAGTTTATGGGGAAAGAATATGATGGTATTCACCGTAAAACATTCAAGGTAGATGAGCAAGGAATTGTGACCGAAGTGATTGATAAAGTAAAAACAAAAGATCACGCCGCACAGCTCTTAGAATAAAAGCTTTACATATAATAATTAAAAAGCTCCCATTGGGAGCTTTTTTAATATACATATATAATATTGTTATTTAATAAGTAACACTATCATAACCAAATTGTTCTCTAGATTTGATCATTTCTGCAATCCCTTCAGGAAGTAATTCTTCCCAACCTTCTTCACCATCATGAATCATGCGAAGTACTTCTCTCGAAAAGATACCAGAAATAGAAGGATCATAATTTTCTATATCTACTACTTTTCCATTGTATTTAAAGAACTTATATAATTCTTTCATACGAGGATGTACTTTTAAGTTTTCACTTGTTGTAAGTTCTCCAGTCTTCGGATTCTTCATTGGATATAGGTACACTTTAAGATCCTTAAAGAATAACTTACCAAAAGCTTCTAGAATACCACCACTTAGGTGACGATAGTATGTAGCATCAAAGACATCAATAAGATTATTAACTCCCATCACAAGCCCCATGCGCTCTTTCGTATAGTTT
This sequence comes from Dokdonia pacifica, assembly GCF_900188275.1. GTDB lineage: Bacteria > Bacteroidota > Bacteroidia > Flavobacteriales > Flavobacteriaceae > Dokdonia > Dokdonia pacifica. The sequence goes on along the minus strand of NZ_FZNY01000002.1, from coordinate 250,645 downwards.
GAGAAGTATTCTACTACTTTGTAATACTCTTTAAAGTTAGAGATCATTACCGTTTGTCCTAATGAACATAATAGACGTGCTCTCGCCATAAAGTCTTCTTCATCAATTTCTCCTTCGGCACGTAGGTTTGAGAGTGTAATTTCAAAAATCACTTTTGTTTTCTTTTCGTTTACACGATTTGCATCTATAAACATGGCAAGTGATTTCTCGTACATGTCCATATTTACTTTAGTCACAGGTCTAAAACTACCACGTAACGCGAGTATATTCTTTTTATAAAGTACAGCGGCAGGTAATACATTATTACCATTAGGGTCAAACATGACTGCTTCTGTCATTCCGTTTCTAACAAGCTGTAAACTCATTAAACGATTATCTACTCCTTCAAATTGAGGTCCTGAGAAGTTTATGGTATCTATTTCTATCTGATCCTTATCAATATGATCGTATAGATATTTTAGTAAATGTTTTGGATTGTCATGCTTGTAAAAAGCTCCATAAATTAGGTTAACACCTAGTGTCCCTAATGTAAGTTGTTGCAATCTTGCATCATTTTCGTGAAAACGAACGTGTAATATAATTTCATTAAACTCTCCTTCTGGAGTGATTTGAAATTTAATACCTACCCAACCATGTCCTTTATATTTTTTGGCAAAATCTATCGTTGCAACTGTATTTGCATAGGTAAAGAAGATTTTGTTTGGTTCTTTATAACGAGAGATACGATCTTCTATAAGCTGCATCTCATGGGTAAGCATTTTCTTGAGACGTTTTTCAGTTACATAACGCCCGTCATCTTCTATGCCATAAATGGCATCACTAAAGTCTTTATCATAAGCACTCATTGCCTTTGCAATAGTACCACTTGCACCGCCAGCTCTAAAGAAATGACGCACGGTTTCTTGACCAGCACCTATTTCTGCAAAGGTACCGTATATGTTTTCGTTAAGATTTACTCTTAATACTTTGTTCTTTATGGAAGGTACTTTTTCAAATTCCTTATCTCCCAAAATTGTAATTGCCATAGCTTACTGTTTGCCTTTTTAGTAGGTTCTTCAAATATACTAAATAGCTAGAGTACCCAAAAAAATTAACTGTATTTTTGCATCATAATTTTATACAGAAACTACTTGTAATAACTCACAGATTTGACAATTACATTTTTAGGTACTGGCACATCTCAAGGCATTCCTGTTATAGGAAGTGATCATCCTGTATGTTTAAGTGATGATCCTAGAGATACACGTCTTCGTGTTTCGGTTCTTATCGAATGGGATCAGTATCATTATGTGATAGATTGTGGTCCTGATTTTAGGGCACAAATGCTGGGTACGCTTTCGCGAAAGCGAACACCTTCAGGAGATCTTGTTTCTCTTGATGGTATTTTATTTACGCATGAACACGCAGATCATGTGGCAGGTCTAGATGATATACGCCCTTTTGTTTTTAGACAAGGAGCGATCTCTATTTATGCACATCGACGGGTGTTAACTACTCTAAAAGAACGTTTTGACTATATATTTGCTACCGAAAATAGATACCCAGGCGCACCGAGTGTATCTACACATGAAGTACTAAATAATGAGTCATTATCTCTAGGAGAGATGGAAGTAATTCCAATCGAAGGGTATCATGGTAAGTTGCAAGTGTTTGGATATCGGTTTGATAAAATCGCATATTTAACAGATATAAAAACCATTGCTTCTGAAGAGTTAAAAAAATTACAGGGACTCGACATACTTGTGATCAATGCATTACGTTATGAAGAACATTACACACATTTAAATGTTGCAGAAGCATTAGAACTTATAAAACAAATTCAACCAAAGAAAACCTATTTTACACATATAAGTCATCATATGGGATTCCATGCTGAAGTAGAGGCTAAACTTCCTGACAATGTGCATCTTGCTTATGATGGATTAACATTAACGATACCCTAATGAAACGTAATATCTTTTTATATCTATTTTTATTTGCTGCTTTATGGATTGTATATCAATATGTACATAACAAAAAGTTTTATGAGAGTCAGCAAAAAATAATGACAAAGTTGGAAGTTAAACATCAAACGGCTATAGATAGTATTGGTGTATTACAAGAACGTTTGGAAGAAGCAACCTACTTTGGTTTGCGAACCAATTCTAATGCATATGAGTACTATGAAAATGACACTATAGATATTAATTTTGTCACACAACAAGTTACTGATGGTATTATAGGAAAGAATACTTCGTCTGGAAATGACTTTATTCCTTATGAAGGAGATGAACGTCCTTTTCAAGTAAATCAAGTACATCTTTTAAACCATCGCTGGATTATTGCTGATTTTTCTGATGGCAATACTTGGGGAGAATTGTTAATTGAATACTTTATCAATGACGATAATAGTATAGACTATCGTGTGGTAGAGAGCTTGTTGTATCCTTGATTATTACTAACGATAGGGGTGGTTGTTTCACTTTTTTTGTAATTTTTTGATGTACAAAAAAAATGAAACTTTCCGTTTCTAATTTTTCTTTGAATACTTTATCAATGATGATAGTAGTATAGACTATCGCGTGGTAGAGAGTTTATTGTATCCTTGATTCTTACCAGTGATAGGGGTGGTTGTTTTACTTTTTTTTGTAATTTTTTGATGTACAAAAAAAATGAAACTTTCCGTTATCAGTTATATTAATTTTTGACTACATAAAAGAGTCCATAGGTAGAAAACAATCACAGTTATTATATGATTAAAAACTAAAAAAGCTCAAGTAGGATCTACTTGAGCTTTTTTAAGTTTTATAGTATAGATGATTAACTATCTCCCAACAACTCAGCAATCTTATTCTCTAAGGCTTGTCCTCGTAGGTTTTTTGCGATAATAGTGCCTTCTTCATCTAATAAGAAAGTAGCAGGAATTGCACGAACACCATACGATTTTGGAATCGGGTCTTGCCAATGTTGAAGATTAGAAACGTGATACCAATCCATTTGATCTTTTTCAATAGCTCTGATCCATCGTTCTTTGTGTCCAGGTCTGTCTAAAGAAACACTTATGATATTTAATCCTTTGTCGTGATATTTGTTATAGACACGTACTACATTAGGATTCTCTAAACGACAAGGCTTACACCAAGATGCCCAAAAATCTACAATAGTATATTTTCCAAGAGTTTCTGATAATGCTAATTCTTTCCCATCTGGGGTTTGTGCACTAAACGCAGGAGCTTTATTACCTACACTTGCCAAATTAGATGCAGCACGTTGTGATTTACTTTGTGCAATATATCCTTTGATACTATTTCCTAAGGTAGTTTTACGTATGTCTGAAGCTAATCCGTCATAATAGTTTTCTGTTTCTTCTATTTTAAGCGCTTTAGCGTTTATAAGATCAGACAGCGCCATAATGGCTACCATACTATTAGAATTGCCATCTATGATTTCTTTTTTAGAATTGATGTATTGTTTATCAAGTTCTTGTATTTGAGACGAGTACTCAGTAACCATGATACCATCAGTTTCTTGTCTAGCCTTATTTAATGCTAATCTGAGTTCAGCTTTTTTCTTATTTAGTTGTCTGCTTTTTTTAGTGTACGTATTAAAAAGCTCATTCTCTGCACTTCCTGTTACAATAGAAGACGGGATACTATCTTTGTATAATGTAACTGTAAGAGGCGCTTGATCTTTTACAAGGATGAGTTGCTGTCTATCTAAGGCCGTAGAAAGTAGGAGTAATCCTTTACCTTCAGCTGAAGGTTTTGTAAATACAAAACTTTCGTCCATTACCTTGGCAGTATCTAACGAATTACGTTTGTTGTTTTTTCCTAGCTCTTGAAGATATATTTCGGTACCGTCTGGAATGCCAATTGCAGTACCTTTTATACTATAGTTTTCTTTTTTCGCGCAAGCAAAAACCAAAAGTCCTAGAGCGGCTATGAATATTCTTTTCATAAAATGCGTAAATTTGAGTAACAAAAGTAATTATTATCCGTCTAATATACTATGATCGTACTTTGTTTTATAGGTACTAAGTAGTCGTTAGAAAATAATATACCCAACAGACTCATGGCTTTTTTAGAAGAAGATTTTCCGATGCAGATTCACGTTAGCTTTGAGAAGTTAATAGAATCTTATAAGACATACCTTACAGATGATAGTGATGCACTTCATATAGAACGTGCTAATCGTGTTATTGCTATTGCAAAAGAGTATCCAGAATTAATAGATGGTCTTACTAGTATCCAACAAGTACAAGACCTGCAGCCACAAATAGATTTGCTTCTTGCAGATTTGTTTTCTGATATTTTGCAACAAAACGAAATTAAAATTGCATGCTTACCTTTTAATGAGTTTATCATTAAATCATCTAGGCGTTATAAGAAGATCATAAAGGAGGCAGGGGATGATTACCAAGTAGAGATTAGTAATTTTGATAAAGATCATATGTACATCATGGGATGTAGTATTATCTTAAAGATGTCAGGTTATAAAATAGACTTTAGACGCCCTTTCTTTTATGATATTCCGGATGCAGATGGGATTATGAGGTATTATAGAATGTTATATAATGCTGATTATGTGGGTGTAGAGAAAGGACCAGATGCTCCAGATATTACAGATAGTGATGTAGAAGAACTACTTGATAATTTTGATAATATAGAGATGTGGAAAGAAAAATTTCCACCTCGTAGCTGGATTTTTAAAGGGTTTATACTTGCAAATCTTTATGACGCAACTTCAGATGTGTCATTATCTGAATTTAAAACAAGTCTTTTAAAATATGACAAGAGCGATGTTGATTTTATAGAAGGTTTTCATAATATATTTCAAGCAATATTTAATCTTCCTGAAATTAAAGTAGGGTTTTCTAATTATAATGAAGAAGAAGAAACATTAGAAAGGGTTCCTTATAATAATGTAGAAAGCTTTGTTTTAAATGCAGAGCAAAAGAGAGCATGTAAAAGTGCTTTGTGTAGTGGATCTTTTTATACCATATTCACACAAAAACAATTCTTTGCTGTTTCTGATGTTGAGCGCTATTTGAGCTCAGATCCTTCAGAGCATTTTTATAAAAATTTACTAGATCAAAATATAAAGAGTGCCATTTTTGCACCGATCTCTGATGGAGATAATTTTTTAGGACTTTTAGAAATAGTATCACCTCATAAAGGAGAACTTAATAGTATTAATGCTAATAAGTTATTAGATGTGATGCCATACCTTTTGGATTCAGTAAAACGTTCTAGAGAACAATTAGAAAATGAACAAGAAGTGATTATTCAAAAAGAGTGTACTTCTATTCATCCTAGTGTTTATTGGAAATTTAGAAAAGAAGCAAAAAGGGTTATGACGGCTCAGATAGATGGAGAAATCTCTGTTTCTTTTAGAGATATTATTTTTAAAGAAGTATACCCCTTGTTTGGACAAGTAGATATTAAAGGATCTTCTAATGCAAGGAATACGGCTGTGCAAAAAGATTTATTGTTACAACTCAATGAGGTGAAAAACATTATTGAATTTGCAAATAAAGACCAACAACTTCCAGTTTATGAAGAGTTTTTATATCGTATAGCGTCTTTTACTAGAGATTTAAATGAAGGATTGCAAGTAGATAGTGAGCGAGGTATCCTTAATTTCTTAAATCATGATATCCATCCGTTATTTGATCATTTAAAAAAGAAAGAAGGTATACTTACATCACTTATTAAAAAATACAATGAGTCACTAGAAGATGCTATGGGGCTTATTTATAAATACAGAAAAGATTATGATGAGTCAGTGATGCTTATCAATAAGCGTATGGCTTCTGTACTAGATCAGAAGCAAGAAGAAGCGCAACGTATGTATCCTCACTTTTTTGAACGTTTTAAAACAGACGGAGTAGAGCATAATATGTATATAGGTGAGTCTATTACAAGAGAGAATAGCTTTAATAAAATTTACCTTTATAATCTTAGACTATGGCAATTACAGGCCATGTGTGAGATGGAAAACGCACATTATGAACTTTCAAAACAGTTGCCACACCCACTAGATGTTGCATCTATGATCTTGGTCTTTAATACGTCTTTGTCTGTTCGATTTAGAATGGATGAAAAGCGTTTTGATGTAGATGGTACTTATAACGCTCGTTATGAGGTCGTCAAAAAACGTGTAGATAAAGCGTATATAAAAGGGACTAGTGAGCGTGTAACGCAACCAGGTAAAATAGCCATTGTATACAGCCAAAAAGATGATGAACGCGAGTATATGCGTTATATCAAGTTTTTACAAGCAAAACAATACTTAGGTGACACTGTTGAAATTGTAGAATTACAAGATTTGCAGGCAGTAACAGGTTTAAAAGCGATTCGAGTAGAAGTATTATATAAGATACCTACTAAAAACGAAAACAAACAATATTATACCTACGAAGATCTTATAGAAGAGATTAGATCTTAAAAAAATGCCTAGTAATTATACTAGGCATTTTTTATGATTTGATGTAAAATTATGTGATTACTGTAGCAGGCTCTTGCATTTTGAAATAAATGGCAAATGCAATTACAGAGGCGATAATACCTACTATAAATACCGTATACGTAATTCTTAAAATGCGATACTTTCTATCTAATACAATTCCTAAGAAATATAAATCCTTTGTAAGTGCAGAGTAGATATAATCTTTGTCTTGCATCATTTCATTAATAGCCCACTCAAAATCTGTAAGACTCATTTTATGAAAATTACCAAAGAACAATAAATTTACTTTCTTTTGTTCAACATCTTCTCTTGTAAATTTGCCCATCGTTACATTAGGTCGTGTAGCTAATACCGATAAGATCATTGAGATGATACTAAATACAATAAAAACAACAGTTGGAATAATCAGATAGGAGTTTGATGGATTATCTAGTTTTGGGATTAAATTTGATAATGCCATAGATAAAATAATGGCATTTACTGATAATAAGATATTAGCCTTTGTATCTGCAATATCACTTAGTTTTATGTGATTACGTAACGTGATACGGAACATAGATTGCACTCCTTTTTCAGGGCTTTCATCTTTTAATTTGGCTTTGAGTTTTTCTTTTTTCTTTGCCTTTTTTATCTCTTTTTGTTCCTTAATCATTTTTAAAAGATTTGCATCTTTTTTAGGTTTCCAATGTTCTATAGCATATGGAGTATAGTAATGATGTGCTGTTGTAAACATCTCAATATTACACTTACGCCAATCTTCTAGAGAATGCTCAGCAATACCCTGAATACGAAGTTCTTGTCGTAAATACTCACTCGCTTCTTCAAAGTAACTCTTTGCAAAGTGCGATGCATCTGCATCTCGTAAAACTTTATCTATTTCACTTTCGGGAGTATTCTCCATCTTAGTGGCCATAATCGCTTGTGATATGCGAGCGATTCGATCTTTAGGATATGCTTCTTGTGTTAAGAAATCTTCAGCGATTTTTACAGAGTTTTCTTCGTGATCATCTCTTCCATGTATATATCCAGTATCATGTAATAATGCAGCAAGAAGAATGTCCTGTCTTTCTTCTGGGGTAAGAGTACTCTTTTCTATAATTTCTTTAGTACTTTTATAAACGCGTTTTGCGTGAACATAATTATGATAAATGCATGTTTTTGGAAGCTGTTTCTCTAAAAGATCAGCAACAAAAGCATCAGTTTTTTCAACCAAAGATGTCATACGTAGAATTTTATTTTTCTTAGACCTAAAATTACACTAAAAATTACATATGAAGATAAAATACCTTTTTGTTTATAGTTTTATTCTCATTTTTATGCTTGGTTGTGCTACTTATATGCCTCAATATGTAGAGGTTAATGGGCAAAGTACGCTTTCGCGAAAGCATAAAAAAACGGCTTCCTTTTACTTAATAGGCGATGCCGGTGGTGCGGTACCTAATGGAAGCACAGATGCATTAATTGCTTTAGAAAAAGTATTGGATACGGTAACTTCTACAAATGATTATACCATTTTTTTAGGAGATAATATTTATGAAGAAGGACTACCAACAAAAACATCAGAGGATAGGGCAGATGCAGAACATAAATTAAAAGCCCAACTAAATATTGTTGAGAATTTTAATGGAAAGGTTGTCTTTATTCCGGGGAATCATGATTGGTTTGGAGATGGTTTAAAAGGCCTAAAACGACAAGAAAAATATGTAGAAGATGTATTAGGCAAAAACACATTCTTACCAGAAAACGGATGTCCTATAGAAACGGTTTCTGTTTCGGATGAAATTGAATTACTCCTTATAGATACACAGTGGTATCTTGAAGATTGGGATAAAAACCCCACTATGAATGACGAGTGTGACATCCGAACTAGAAATGAGTTTTTCTTAGAGATAGAAAGTAAATTTAAAAAGAATAATGAAAAAACGATTCTTATTGCGATGCATCACCCTATGTATACTAACGGTATTCATGGAGGTGCGTATGCCTTAGAAAAACATTTGTTTCCATTTCAATCAAAGATTCCATTACCTGGATTAGCTACCTTAATAACTCAAATACGTAGCCAAGGAGGCGTATCACCTCAAGATAGAGCAAATCAAAGATATGATGAGCTTATGAGTCGATTGGAAACATTGGCGTATGATACGAATAAGGCCATTTTTGTTTCTGGTCATGAGCATAATTTGCAGTATATAGATAATAACGGAATTAAACAGATTGTAAGTGGATCTGGTGCAAAAAAATCGGCAGTAACTTTACGAGATAATGGACTATTTGCTTACGGAGGGCAAGGTTTTGCGGTACTAGATGTTTATAATGATGGTTCTTCAAAAGTGCGTTACTATAGTGCAAAAGATGGAAATGCATCGTTTTTATTTGAAACTGAAGTACATCCCAAAACTGCTACCTATGATGCTAGCGGATTACCTTCACGTTTTGACCCTACAAAAAAAGCAACAGCCTATTCCAAAGAAGATACAGAAAAAAGTGCGTCGTACACTAGACTATGGGGAGATCATTATCGCTACGTATATGGAACTGATGTTAAAGTCCCCGTTTTGACATTAGATACCCTAATGGGAGGCGTTACTATAGATCGTAAAGGAGGCGGACACCAAACTAGATCACTACGATTAGTAGATAAAGACGGAAGAAATTTTGCCCTACGTGCTGTTAAAAAGAGCGCGGTGCAATTTTTACAATCAGTAGTGTTTAAAGACAACTTTGTACAAGAAGAGTTTAGAGATACGTTTACAGAAGAGGTGATTCTTGATTTTTATACATCAAGCCATCCATATGCAAGTCTTGCAATAGGAGATCTTGCAGATGCTATAGATGTATACCATACAAATCCTCAACTAGTATGGATGCCTAAACATCCAGCTTTAGGAAAATATAATGAGACATATGGAGACGAATTATATATTATAGAAGAACGTCCAGATGATGGTTTTCTAGATGTGGCTTCTTTTGGAAAACCAGATAAGATTGAAAGCACTTCAGATGTTCTTGAGCATCTTAGAAAAGATGAAGAATACCAAATACATGAAGGAGCATTCATAAAAGCACGTTTATTTGATATGTTATTAGGCGATTGGGATCGTCATGCAGATCAGTGGCGTTGGGCACGTTTTGATGCTAATGGTATTAAAGAGTACAAACCTATTCCTAGAGACCGTGATCAAGCTTTTTCAAATTATGATGGACGTCTATTAGATTTTACAAGAGCGTTAATCCCTCCAGCAAGACAATTTCAGGAATATGATGGAACGTTAGATGATATAAAATGGGTAAATATAGCAGGAAGCAAGCTAGACCACGCATTATTGCCTAATTCCACAAAAGCGCATTGGATCGCTCAAGCCACATATATTCAAGAAAACTTAACAGATGCAGTTATTGATAATGCCTTCTTAGCTTTTCCAGAAGAAGTTCAAGATGATGTTCTAGAAACCATCAAAAGCAAACTCAAAGAACGTAGAGGGAATCTCGTAGATATTGCAGCTAGATATTACGATCATCTTTCAAAACTAGTAGTCATTAAAGGAACCGATAAAGACGATCATTTTGAAATCACTAGAGAGGCAAATGGGACACGTGTACGAGTATCACGTATTAAAAATGGAGGAGTTCAAGAACCATATATTGATAGATTGATTAATCCAAATGAGACTAAAGAATTATGGATTTACGGATTAGATGACGATGATACTTTTCGCGTAAGCGGAAAAGGGAGAAAACCAATTTTCACACGTATTATAGGAGGTCAGAATAATGATACGTATACAATTGAAGATGGACGTAAAATCAAAATTTACGATCATAAAACAAAACCTAATACGATTGTAAAAAGAGGAGGCGCTCACATTAAAAAATCAAATATTTATTCTCATAATACCTATGATTTCAATAAAACCATTACCAAAGTAAACAGTGTATTACCATCTATTGGTTTTAATCCAGATGATGGTATTGTAATTGGGCTTCAAGACACCTATACTGTAAAAGGATTTAAGAATGATCCTTTTCATAGAAAGCACGTTTTTAAAGCAGGGTATTTCTTTGCAACCAGTGGTTTTGATTTTAGTTATAATGGAGAGTTTGCAAACTCGCTAGGGGAGTGGAATCTTAAAGTAGGCGCTCGATTTACTAGTGAGAACTTTGCTTTAAACTTTTTTGGTTTCGGAAATGGAACAGAAAACTTTGATGATGATTTAGATTTGGATTTTAACCGTGTTAAAACAAGTATTTCTGAAGCACATATAGGCGTTGTCAAGGATAATAATTATGGAAGTAGGTTAAGTGCTACAGCAAAAGTAGAACGTATAGAAGTAGAAGCAACAGAGGGTCGTTTTATTACTGAAGCCTTTAATCCTTCATTCTCTAGTGTTTTTGATGCTCAGTTTTTTGGAGGTGTAGAATTTGCTTATGAATTTTTAAGTTCAAATAACCCAGCAAACCCTTCTAAAGGAATGGAGTTTTTGTTTAAAATAGGATCAAAATTAAATCTTGAAGATACCAAAAGTGGTTATGGATATATCGCACCTTCCCTTGGGTTTTATAACTCGCTTTCGCGAAATAAAAAACTGGTACTAAAAACAAAAGTACAAGGGCAATTTAATCTAGGCGATTCTTTTGAATTCTATCAAGGCGCAACGCTTGGAGCGCGTAATGGATTACGTGGTTTTAGAAATGAGCGATTTACTGGAAAATCTGCCTTAGCGGGAAGCGCTGATCTAAGATATAGTTTTAATCGTTTTAAAACAGGATTACTACCTATTCAAATAGGAATTTTTGGAGGCGCCGATATTGGGCGAGTATGGTTTCCTGATGATTTTACAAGTAATAGAGATGTGTGGCACACTTCTGTAGGAGGCGGTTTCTGGATAAATGCTGTCGATATGATATCTGGGCAGTTTGGAGCTTTTAACTCTGATGATGGCCTCCGAATTAATTTTGGCTTTGGATTACGACTATAGCCATTGTATGCCTTTTTGTAGGATGAGTAATACATACTTTTTTACAAATAAACAGGTATAAATACCTGTTTATTTGTAACGGATAGTAGTTAGATTGGATTTCTAACCTCTAATCCATACTACGTATGAAAACTATCCAATCAGTTTTGTTTTTTCTGTTATTCTTTATTATTCATAATTCATTCGGTCAAATAGACGAGACTTCTTACCCATCAAACGATAAAGTAGTACTCCCTAATGACTTACATGAGTTGGAAATAGAACGTCTGGAACTCATCTCAAATATGTATGGGATGATGTATGAAATTAGTAGTCTTTTTACAGAATTAGAGCGATCAGAGAGCTTAGAAAAATTGGTAAAAAATTATGAAGAGCTAAAGAAAACTCATCGAGATACTAGCATGTTTGCCACAGATCATGAGTTACAACTCAAACGTCTTCAAGATATTAAAACACAGATCATTTTGCCAGCACTTAGTTCTGATATTGATGTAAGTTCTTTAGATTTAGAATCTATGAGTGTTTCAGAAGGCTTTAGACGTATTATAGAAAATAAGGTACAGCATGTTCTTAAAAAGACAGATGAATTATCAAGTGTTGGGGCAAAGGTGACTGAGCTTAACAATACATCTTATGTGGGACAGAATTTCAAAAAACAAATTAGCTGGTCATTTGCTTTTTTAGTAGGTATTGTGATTGTGGGTTTCTTTATTATTGCAAATAGGGATGATCAGATACGTAAATCCATATTTACTGGAGATGCAGGGTTACAATTTATTACGATATTTTCTATCATTATTGCCATTATCTTATTTGGAATTACGGAGATTCTAGGTGGTAAAGAGATTTCTGCGCTACTTGGAGGAATCTCAGGATATATTTTAGGACGTAGTAGCCTTTCAAAGCCATTTAAAACTAGAGAAGTTAAAAAGGAGTGATATACTTACATAAAAAGTAAAACCCACTTATTAAAGGTGGGTTTTACTTTTTCAGAGCAGTTCTTTTTAAAAGTATCGTATTACATGAATAGCACCGTCCAAAGTATGTGTCGTATTATCACTAATATTTGTATATGTTCCAGAAAAGTTAGCGTCTATGTATTCTTCATATTCTCCAACAGAAGTTACATTTAGTGTCATATTTAAAGTGTCCCCTAAAGGTGGATCAATACTATCTCCATTAGCATCTTCTAAAAAGATAGTTAGTAATTCAGATTCACTATTGGTAATGTTAGCTATAGCAAAAGATATAGCTCCATCTTGGCTAGATCCACTTAAAAAAAGGTTTGGATCATCAAATGCTTGTGTTATAGATAAATAGCTAATAGTCGGATTATCATCAATTTGATAGGTGATAAATTGTATTATTTCATCACAGGAAGATATAGCAGTGAGATTAGTTATAGGAGAGGTAAATGTGTAATTAATTTCTCCGCTAGATTGAAAAGTGTCATTATTAACTGCGTTAATAGTAAACACTTCATCTTCCGAACAACGAATAAAGTTAATTTCATAAGTTCCATCCTGTACTAGATCTACATATTGATTGCCTCCATGAGTAACTTCTACATATCCATTGGTAATTAGATCGCCATCACAATTAGTAAATATCCCAGTGATAGTTTCTTCGTTTGCCTCACTGTATGTAGGGGTGATTTCTATATTAGTATCTGAAGAAAATGGACCAATATTTTCGGAGAAAATAGTATCCCCGGCACTACAATTTAATCCTCCGCTTACTATTAGACTTTCATTGTGAGGGACTAATCCACATACAATTCCTAAAGAATTAGTTATGCCATATCTGGTTCCATAATTTTCACTAGTGATACCAACATATGTATTAGATAAAGGGCCTCCATCTTGTGAGGTTATAGTAATGCAAAGAGAGATCGCCTCTGCTGGGATATCACAATTCCAAAAAGAAAAATGTGTGACTGTTCCTACATACTCGTTTCCTATAAGTGTAGCTTCTCCGTCTTCTACCCAAAATCCTCTTTCTTCATCAAAATACCAAAGCGGAATTATATTAGGTGCACTATCCATTAAGGAAGCATCTACAGGAATTCTAATTTCTGCGGTAGTTCCATCTGCTAAGTTTATATCTTCTCCATTAGTTCCCCGTAATTCTACGGCAAGCATTCCTAATGTCTGTAATAAACGTTCTTCGCCATTAGCATTTGCAGCATATAACATACCTGGCATTTGCTCGTTGACTTCTGGATCTACTGGGTCTAGATGATGTAGGATGACATCGACAGTTCCTTGGTATGGACTCCCATCTTCTTTTATGTATTCACCGTTAAGACTTACAGATGCTCCGTTACTTAAACTAATAGTTTCTGAAGTGCCGCTAGTTGTTGTTCCTGCAACAGTTTCTTCCAGTAGCATGATGGTTACTTTATTTGCCCCAAGTGTTGGAACTAAAGCGCGAGAACCATGTATATATCCTATTTTAGAGGCTTTTATATAGGCAAATCGTTCATTGACAGTCGCATCATCAATAATGAATATTCCATTGGTATCGGTTATTGCTGTGCTACTTCCTATGGTAACTTGAACACCATCAATAGGTTGTCGATTATTATCTATAATTGTTCCTATAAACGAACGTGTGATTTCTGCCCCAAAGTTATCTGAAAAACCTTCAAGAAACGGTGTTTCGATAGTTGGTGTTGTTACTTCAGAATCTATAATAGCATCATCTTTTTCGCAGGCTATCGCTGTAATAATTAAGACGAGAAATACTAGTTTTTTGAGTTGTTGTATCATATAATTATTTTGTCTTTGTTAATGTTAGTGTATACACATTAAAAAGACTTTAGATTATATGAAGGGTTGCGTTGATGATATTAAAACATAGTATTATTATTATTAATCCAAATCAAATGTTGGTGTTACACATGAGATAAGAGTATCTTTAAATGTAGCACCAATGTATCCATATCCTTTTTTGTAGTAGAACTTACATTGAAATGTGGTTAATTTAAAATCTATAACAATAAGGTTTTTGTATTCACAGAATGGGGTTTTAAGCGTTCCATTTAGTGTGTCTATCGTATATGTTGCTCCCTTGTCAACAGTAGTCCAAGTATGCCCTTCTTTAAATGAAGGATCAAAACGTACTGTTTCCGTCTCGCAACATTCTTCATATTGATATACAATACCGTTTTCTTCTCTTAAATACATAGTATCTGAGTTGCCTTCTTTCCAAAGCTGTGAAAATCCTATATATTCTTTACCATTTATGGTCTTAGTTTCTAAACGTTTTTCTGTGTAATGTGTGTCTTGCCAAAAGATTTTTTTCACCTTAATACTTAATGGAAAGTAACTATCTTCTGCATAGGCTTCACAAAATGTTTGCCCTTCTTTTTGAGCATGTGTAACAGAGGTTATAAGTATAAGTCCAAGCAAAATAAAAAATCTCATCATTTGGTAATATATTGAATTAAGAGTACTAATATACATTTTAATTTATTTCTCCTTATATAACTGTAATCCTTTGATAGAAGGAGTTTCAGAAGCATAAAACCAAATTGATTGTTTGTGATTTTTTTTGGATTTATTTTTAGAAGTCTTTTTATAAACTCGTGCTTTAGATTTGTTGAAGTTGATGGTATGATTTACATCTATATCTGTTTCTTTTGCATAAAATGTAATCACTTTCTTAGATCCTTTCCAAGTTCCTTTTCCATAAAAATGCTCTTCAATACATTGATTACAGTTTAAATCTCTATAAAAATGGTATAAGAATGTGCCATCTTCTTTAAGGGAAAGATGCCATTCATAGACTTCTCCATTTTCAGTTTTGTTTTTATTAGCGTATTCTCCTGAATAAGGAGTTGTTTGTGAAGATGGTAAAATAGCACTGGTAACCAGTAGTAGCGTAATAATTGACTTCATAAAAAAATGGTTAGTATGATGATGCATACTCTTCACCAATAATTAAGCCAAAAAAATGTTAAAGACTACTTCTGAAGAATAAGTATGGTATGTATTTCAGTAGTATCATTTCTTTTTTTGTAGGGCACTTCAAGGTGCCTTTTAATTATAAACCCTTGTGATAATAGTGCTTCCGTAATAGCATCTATATGATGATAATAAAAATAAGAACGATCTCCTGAGCTACCGATTATAAATCCAGAATCTTTATAATTACCAGCGACAAAACTTATATATAAAATTCCCTCTGAATACAATTTTTCATAGACATTTTTGAAAAGCTGTATCGTATCTTCTTTTGAGATATAGGGAAGAGCAAAACCAATAATAACCCCATGGAAGAGCTTTTTTAACGTATGTAGTTGCCTTATGTCTAAAATCTTAAACGTAGCATTTGGTACGTTTTTCTGAGCTAAGGCTATCATATTTGGAGCTACATCTGTTGTGAGTATCTTATAGCTAGGCTGTTGTTTAGATAGGTATTTCGTAATGTTCCCTGGCCCACAACCTATTTCGAGTATAGCCGCTTCTTCGGTACCTATAAGCTCACAAAATTGATCATAAGAAGCGTTATATATATCAAGATCCATAAACACTTCTTCATACAGCTTTGCCATACGATTCCATGTTTCATGGGTTTCTTCATACGAATCCATAAGGTATTTATTTACTTTCCTGTTCTAGAAACCCTAAAACATATACAGCAGCCGAGTTCCAGTTCAAGCAAATTTCGTTACTCGCATAACTTGGTGTTTGATCTACCCATGAATTCATAGGAGAGGTGTTTTCAGGATACGTAACATCGTTACGATCTTGTTTTGCATTGTTAGGTCCGCCAGAAATAAAACCTGGTACAGGTGCTTCTATGCCATCTCCAGCACTTTGCCTGTGATGGATATATAGAGGCGTTTTATCGCCATGTCCAGTAATAAAACTATAACCAATCGCATTTTTACCAAACACATAATCTGTGATTTCCTGTACAGCTACTAAGTATTCTGGTTTTTTAGTAATACGATATGCCTGTGCAATAATCATAGCTGCATTTAAAACATCACTATTAGAACCCCAATTAAAAACCGTAATAGGTTGAAAGTAATCATTGGTTGTTGCAGTAGATACAAGCTTATCTGCCGCTTGTACAATATTGTTCTTTAATACATTCACGATGGCTTCATCTTTAGACTGATCTATCAATGCAAAAGCCCCAATGTATTTCATATAATTATTCCAACTCCCGCCTTTATAATTATTGAGATTGACAGTGCTTTGCTTAAGAGAGGTTACATACTCTTCATCTCCAGTACTTAGATATAACTCGGCAGCGGCCCAAAACCATTCTTCAGAAAAATTGCCATCTCCGTACTCTCCAGTAACGATATCTTCTGGATTTGAAAAGGCAACCGTAGGATTTGCTTTTGACCATTCCCAGGCTTTTTTCGCGGAAGCGAGACATTTATTTGCATACGCAGCATCTATCTCTTTAAAAAGTCGATAGCCTTTTGCAGCTACTGCTGCAAAATCAAGACTTGACGCAGTACCTTTCCCTATAATAAAACGTTCTTCTTTTCCTTTTTCAGGAAGTGTCATCCCTGTAAAACGCTTGGTAGTCAATTTAAAAAATACACCTCCATCATCATCTTGCATGGTTAATAACCAATCAAGTTCATATTTAAATTCATCTAGAATATCTGGTGTTTTATTACCGCTTTCAGGAATATTAAGACTCGTGTCGGGTAATACTGAAGGATATTGTTCATATAATGTCATCATTTGCCCTAATGGAAATGCACCATTAATAACATACTTTCCAAAATCTCCGGCATCATACCAACCTCCTGGAGCGTCTTTTGTGCCTTCGCGACCTGATGAAGAGTGAAATGTAACCGCTTTATCTAGATGTCCTGCATTACGTGCCCAAACGCCTGCATGCTTTTCTTCTAAAGCAATACTTGCACGTTGATAATATAAGGATTTGACACTTGCTGTAAAAGCATCGGAGAGCACATGTTCTTTTATTTCAAAAGGGTAGGAGTACCCTACATTTTCTATATATACACTATAATTTCCAGGTGTTGTGAAGGTTGAAAAATCAGCAACTCGTACCGTTTCGCCCGCAAGTTTCCAAGTTAGTTTTTCAGAAAGAGTTCCTTGAAATATAGATTCATGTGATTGTTGATCAACAAGATAGAAAACAGTTGCCTGTGTTGTATCTGTTATAATGGCTTTTTTTGAAGCCTGTGGATAATACCCAACTTGATTAAGTCTAATGGTATTTGCATTTGCTATTGTGTATTCTGGTAAGGCTTCTTTACAAGAGCTTACCAATGTTAGGATGGCTAGTAATAGTATGAAGTTTCTCATTCCATAAAGATACAGAATACTAGGTTTTATGACCGTTTTTGGGATCAATTTCGCCGATAACGTTTTCGCTATGGTTATGATGTGGTATACGCTTTCGCGAAAGCGTATATCGCCATAATACTATTCTATTACCAAACGTAATGTCTCTATTCCTTCCTGAGTGGTTACTTGTACTAAATAGATTCCTGTCGATAATGTAAGCGGAATACGTGTGGTATGATGAATAGACGTTGTGAGTACTTTTTGCCCTACAAGGGTATAGATACTAGCTTCCCCAGAAAGGTTTGGAGTTTCTAAGGTAAGAATCTCTTTTGCAGGATTTGGGTACATACGAATATTGGAAGTTGTAAATGTCTCTGTACTTAATGGAAGATTGTATACCTCTCCAGCGTTTTCTCCCCAAATAAATTCTGCAAGATCAGGAAGGTCTATAAATGGATTTCTATTGAATTGCCAAGTATATACTACATTGTTTCGGTTGAGTTCGTAGTCATCTGGAGGATCATTACGATACCAATCTAATAAGATGTCTAAATCACCTAATTCTCCCACGGTACTATTAGGAGGGTTTCCAGAAACGACTTCTAGACCATTATAGCGTATGGTTAAAAAGAAAATCCCTCTCGCTACATCGCCTTGCCAACTTCCTTGTGTATTTTCAGGACCTGAATATTCTCCATAATCTGAGTTTCCACGATTACTATTTTCAGGGCCATCGGCAGCACGTAACCCATGAGCATCACTATTTGCATGACGTAATGAATCTGCTTCGGTAGTAATAAATACATCTATACCATCGGCAATTTCATCGATATCAATATCATCAAAACCACCACGTGATCTAGGGTAGGTATGTTCTCTATTCCAAAGCCCTACATTACTTCCTCCAGAGGTTTGAAAGTCTAATTTGGCTCGTTGTTGCTCTGTATACACTAACCATACTTGATTGCTATTTAATGGACTTTGGTCTGCCTCATTTATGATATCAATGACATCTGCATATGTTTGTGCACGTACTACGTCAGGATTTGCAATAATGTCTTGAATTGCTTGTACAAGCTCATCACCAGCCAGTCCGTCTAAAGTGTCATAATATCCTTCTGGTTGTGTACTTTCTACTTGATCAAAAGTAGGATTGAGTGGTGTACCCCATGCAGCAACTGTAAAATCATTATCAATCACTCTTATTTGATTATTATCATTTAATCGGCTAAAGGTATCAGGAAGTTCTCCAAAAGTGATTTGTAATACTTCATCACCTTCATCATCACTATCATCCACAAGCTGAATTGTTGTAGTCGCTGTATTTGATCCATTAGGAATCGTAATAGTAGTAGCTCCTGTATAATCTGACGTATTAAAGCTTCCATTAGAAAGCGAAAATTCAAAAGTAAGTTCTTCAGTGACCTCTTCTACAGTACTGAATACAATATCAAAACTATCTCCTTCTGTATATTGATCATTACTTGTTGTAAACCCAATTCCATTTATAAATTGACCAGAACCATCATTTAGAACGCCTGGGGTAGGAGTTGCAACAAAATAAGTTCCGTCATTATCTAATTGTATAGATTCTGTTGTTTGATTACCATTTTCTCCTTCATTGATCTGTTCAGTGAGGCCTAATAATCCCAATAGAACAGTGTCATCGGCATCATTTGTATCATGTGCTAATGCATCAACGAGATTGGTAGTAGTGGCTAGTGTACCATCAGGAAAGTCGGATGCATTTCCTTGATAAATAGCGACAGCATCTGCACCATTTTGTATGGTGCTATCAAATAATATAAAACCACCTACAGGCGATACATCATTATTGGAGATCAGGAATATCCCATTAATATCTGTGGTAAACCCGTCTAGATCTAAAGTGAAATAACTAGAGTCATTTCCACTTGTTGAGCCATTAAATAAGACCAAAACAAAACCGTCTAATGACATTTCTGGGGTATCTGACTTTAATTCTATAAACTCCATCGTATCGGTACTAGGAGTGTCAGAATCTAATTCATTGATAACAATTTGTGCTTGAGTAGTATAGGTTGCTATAGCTAAACAAGCGCTTAAGATGATTTGATAAGTGCGCATATTGCAAAGATACGCCGATTATTGCATCTAAATATGAACATATAGTTATGTTTTATACACAACGAAACACTTTAATAGCTTATGTTTTTGAGGATATGTTCATAACATTGTTGCGCACTTTGTACAGCACCTTCCATATATCCACCATAATAGGAAGCTGTTTCTGACCCAGCTATGTAAAATCGATTGTCATAATGTGTTTCTTGATAACATGCTTGCCCATTATTTTGATGTGGTAATACATAATTTTCATAAGGAGCATATGAAAATGTTTGTTCTTGCCATACGGTTTCTTCATAGGCGATGTATTCCAATGCTTTCTCGCCAAAGGTTCGTTTAAGTTGTGCAAATACCTTTTCTTGGCGTATCTCCTTTGTTACTATAGATAAATTACTGTTTAGGAAGCCTTTTAAGGCGTATTTACCACTTTCTAATGTGGTATGGTCATACATTTCTGTAATAGGCCCTATATTGCTAAATAGCGTCCCTGACCAATGGTGTTCTTTCCAAAATGGACTGGCATACGAAATACCAAATTTAATAGATTCTCCCATCCAAGTATGTGTTTTCTTTGCAATAGCTGTAATGTCCTCAGGGAGTGTAGGTGAAAATTGTATGGATGTGGTTAATAGGTTAGGAGGCAAGGTACTTACTACTTTAGATGCTGTATACACTTTATCTTTTGTGTGCACTTCTATTGCCTTGTCAGTAGCTTTTATACTAGTGACAATTGTATCTAGAAGAATAACATCTGTACCTAAGGCTTTACCTAGCGTATGAGTTAATACACTGCTTCCGCCTTGTATTCTGTAACTAGGGCTCTCATTAGGAGGCAATAGTACTTCTTGAGGAGCTTGCATTGGTGCTGGTTCATACCAAGCAGACCCTTCAGTGTATTGAGGATATATTGAAATATCTAATTCTTGTAGTAAACTAACTAAAGCTGTGTGTTGTCTTCCTAACCAAGTAGCTCCCATTTCTATAGGTGTTTCTTGAGCAGAAAGATGTGTATAAATACGTCCTCCTATACGATCTCTTGCTTCTAGTACTATAACTGGAACTCCTTGTTTTTTAAGACGATGGGCAAGTAATAGCCCTGTTAATCCAGCGCCAATAATTAAGACATTCTCTTTCATGGCTCAAATCTATAAAAGCTTTTCAAAACAGACACTGTTTTCTACGCCTATATATTGACCGTAATTAGGAATTTGATGATATCCATTTTTTTATACAATGCAATCGCTTCTGGTTGTCGTATTCCAGTTTCTAATACACATCTTTGAAAACCTAATTCTGTAGCCCACGCTTCTAAATGCATCAATACCTGTGTTGCCAAGCCTTTACCTCTTTGAGTATTTGTGACATACATGCGTTTTACTTCTACAGTTGTATGATCATACGTTTTTATAGCGCCACAGCCTACTGCTTCAGATCCTTCATATAAAACAATGCAATGTTGTAATGAGTCAATACTATTAAACTGATGATAAAATGCATGTTCATCACCATCTCTTTCGGCTAATTCTGCATCTAAATATTGAACTAATTGTATAAAATCTGGATGTTGAGAGGTTGTTCTTTTACATATCATTGTTTTTATTATTGTACTCTTACTGCAGTTCCTATAACAGATATCATGGTAACTCCAGTTGTGCTCATCATTTCTATGTCTATTGAAACTCCAATAATAGCATTGGCTTGTTTTTCTAAAGCCTGTACTTTTAATTTGTCAAAGGCACTTTCTTTTGCTGCTTCAAGTCCTTTTTCATAGTTTTCATAATACTTTTTAGAGTTAAATATATCTTTAAAAGACATTCCTTTTGTGGCTCCTGTATTTGATGTATAGGTAGTTCCAACAATGATTCCAAGGTAATTAGTAACTTGTTTTCCGTCTATACTGTTCGTAGTTGTTAAGATCATATATATTGCTTTGCTAATTAGTATTAGAACGAACCAAGATGTTACAAAGTAGGGTGCTGAGTACGCTTTCGCGAAAGCGTATACCACTTTCTTTATATATTGATTGCTAAATTATTAGTCGTATTGAATGTACTTATTTTTGAAGGAGAATCTTTAAAAATTAACTTTTTTATAAAAAAAAATAAAGTTTGCTGTAACAAAATATATAGCAACTCGTCTCCCTAGTAACTAACCGAAATAACAAATGGATCAAACAACGTTCATAGATCTTGTAAACCCTTTTAAAGATAAAATATATCGTGTGGCCAAACGATTACTTATCTCTGAAGATGAAGCACAAGATGCAACTCAAGAAATTTTGTTGCGTTTGTGGACACGTAGATCTAAAATGAAGCAATACAGAAGTGTCGAAGCATTTGCGATGACTATGACAAAAAATTATTGTTACGACTCATTAAAGGCAAAACGAAATAATAACCTTAGAATAGTTCACAATAATTACGAAGATCATTCTCGTAATACTGGAAGACAAATTGAAGCTTCAAATGAAGTAGAATGGGTATATAAGTTAATGAAAAATTTACCCGAACAACAGCAGTTAATCCTGCAATTAAGAGATGTAGAGCAATTTGATAATTCAGAAATTGCCGCTATGTTAGAAATGAATGAAACAGCAGTTCGCGTTGCATTATCACGAGCTAGAAAAACCATAAGAGAAGCATTAATTAAAAAACAAAACTATGGAATCCAATAAAGTTGAGCAGTTACTGGAAGCCTATTTTGAGGGAGCAACAACGCTTGCACAAGAAAAGCAACTACGCACGTATTTTACAAGTGATCTTGTCGCACCTCATTTAGAAAGTTATAGAGATTTATTTACAGCCTTTGCGATTGCATCGCAAGACACCTATGATATTCCTATACACTTACCAAAGCAAAAGAAGCCTATGCTTCGTTGGATTTCTGGAGTAGCAGCCGTAGTCATACTTGCCATAGGAATTGCAACTCAAATCGATAGTGAACCTGATAATTTTAATACTGGAGAATATGTTGGGAACGTACCTGAAGAAGTAGGTGTCCTAAAAACCAAACAAGCATTAGGATTAATGGGAAAAATGTTTAGTGAAAGCACTGCACAGCTGGGTGCAGTAAATGAATTTAATACAACAACCAGCAACTTTTTTAAACAATAAAAAATACAAAAAATGAAAAAAATAATTATTGCAGTAGTATTGTTAGTATCATCTATGACGATGGTCGCACAAAATCAGTTTGATAAATTTGAATCTATGAAAGGTGTTTCATCTATGGTGATGAATCAAAAAATGTTCAAATTATTGAGTAAAGTAGATCTTAACTCATCAGATCCTGAAATGCAAGCTTATATAGACTTAGTAAACAATCTTGAAAATGTAAAAATGTTTACGACTACCAAAGAAAACTTAGCATCTCAAATGAATAGCACCATGAATAACTATATTTCTTCTTCTAATCTTGAAGAGCTTTTAAGAGCTACAGATGATGGTAAGAATGTAAAGTTCTATTACAAGCCAGGAAGTAATGATGATTATGTAAAAGAATTTGTGATGTTTCTTAATGGTGATATAGATGGTGAAGACCGCACTGTATTCTTTCAAGTAACAGGAAACATAGATTTAAAACAAATTTCAAAACTTGCACAAGAGCTAAACTTTAAAGGAAGTGAAGCACTTAAGGATGTAGATAAAGCAAAAAAAGGATAAATCATGAAAGGAATAGTAAAAATAATAGCCATCGTCTTATTTGCTGGTATAACCCTTACAAGTTGTAACAATGGAGAAACGCTACAAGAATATTATGTAGCAAATCAAGACAACACCAACTTTATCTTAGTAGATGTACCTACTAGTTTAATAAGTAAGGATTCAGAAGCATTAGACGCAAAACAAAAAGAAGTTCTTGAAACGGTACGTAAAATTAATATCATGGCGTATCCTTTAAAAGATGGAACCACGGCAACTTTTGACAGTGAAGTAGCAAAAGTATCAACCATACTTGCTAGTGATGATTATGAAGAATTAATGAAAGTTAATTCTGATATGGGAAATATGAAGCTTTATTTTAGAGGAGAAGAAGATGCAATAGACGAAGTAATTGTCTTTGCTTCAGAAGATTCTAAAGGGTTTGTATTAGCTCGTTTATTAGGAAATGATATGAATATTGCAGACATGGCAAATCTTGCCAAGACCATCCAAGCAGGAGATATAGATGTATCTCAATTTGATGGAGTAATGGATGTTTTTAATCAGCAATAAGTCATATGATCAGATACTAGATATCTGTATATTTTAGAATGTAAACAATAAAAACCTCGTTTGGCGACGAGGTTTTTTCATGTATATAATAGAAAATGTATGTATTGTGAATCGATATTATTTTTTATCTAAAGATAATTTTCCAGCTCCCATAAGACCTATGGCTATAAAGGCAACTAAATAGAGTAACGCTTTTTCTTTTGTACCTATAGGATCAGCTCCATGTACCATAAAAGCTGCAACAGCCATTGCAATAATAGGAGGGATGGTAGCGATACGTGTTTTTATTCCTACAAGAATAAGTACCGGGCAGATTACTTCTGCAATAACTATTAAAATAAGAGAGATTGTACTACCTAATCCTATGGGATCTGCAAATTCAAAGTTTCCTTGAAGTAATTTTAATAATTTGGGAAGACCATGGGTAAGCATTAATCCTGAAACACCTACACGTAATATCAATAAACCTAGATCTGTATTTTTTGACATGTTTTAAATTTTGGGGTTGATCATATAAAGTTACTAAAAAGTATGTATTCACTCTATTTATCTTAAAAAAACATCTTATAACTAGCTTTCATTATAGATACTATTAACCTCGTTACACTACCAAATACTATGAAATAATAAACCCCGCCAAAGGCGAGGTTTACTATTATAATCATAAATATATATTAGAAACTACATCAAATTTATTTCTTAATAAATTTGACTACACTACTAGCATCTACACTTTCTAAGCGTAAGAAGTAAATACCTGTAGTTAAGTTTGAAATATCAATAGTTCTATTGACAGCATTACTAGGCTCGATAGTTGTTACAATGCGACCTACCATGTCAATAATTTGTGTTTTCTCTATAGAAACACCAGATGTATTCGTAATATTTAACTCATTCTGAGCAGGATTAGGATATACAGAAATATCAATACCTAACTCATTATCATCTGTGTTAAGTACCACACCATTGATAGCCCATAATAATGCATTACGCATAATTAACGCTCCGTCTGATGTTGTATCCCAAAAATCATCACGCGCATCGATAGATGGTGGATAAAAGTTAATAAATACACGTCTTGTATTTGCAGGACCTACATTACTATCTCTGATTAGTAATGGAGAACCATCTGCATATTCTGCAATTACTGTAGCTCCACTTGCAATGGTTCCTCCTGTATTATGGAAAGAAGCAGTTCCTCCATCAAATGTATTTACATCAGTAAGAATAGGATCTCCTGGTTCTAAGATTGTACCAAACCCTAAGTTAGTACCCGTAGACTGGCCAGAATTTGAGTATAACTCATACTGCGTAAATCCACCAGTAATTGCAACATTAGGTGTAAATGTTGCATCTACAACAGGTTTTCCAGAATCGATATAATCTTCAAGTACATCTCCTAATGCCGCAGGATCTGCTGCACCAGCATCTGTAAATAAGAATACCGCGTCATAATTTTGAAGTTGTGCAAGCGTAGGTGTACCACTACCACTTTGGAAGGTGTCAGCATTTAACGTACCTGTTTCTTCTAATTTAGATCTTACATCAAAAATCCAATCAGGATTACCTGGAGAGGCTACAATAAGTACAGAAGGCCCATCACTGAAAAAAGAAGTCCAACGTAACGCATTTGCCATAATTAAAGCACCATCTGATGCTGTATCCCAAAAATCATCACGCGCATCGATAGAAGGTGGATAAAAATTCAGGAAAGTACGTCTTGCACTTGCAGGACCTACATTCTCTTGAACAATAATAAATGGAGCTGCTGTTGTATACTCTGCAATTACAGTAGCATCCCCAGCAATAGTTCCTCCCGTATTATGGAAAGAAGCAGTTCCTCCATCAAAAGAAGAAACACCATCTAAAATAGGATGGTTAGGCTCATTAATAGTACCTATTCCTAAATTTGCACCATTAGATTGTCCAGAGTTAGAATATAACTCATACGCTGTAAATCCACCAGTGATAGAAACATTAGGTGTAAATGTAGCATCTACTACAGCACCACCACCATCAATGTACTGTGCTAAAATGTCTCCAAATCCCATAGGGTCTGCAACACCAGCATCTGTAAATACTAATACAGCATCATACGATTGAAGCTCTGCAAGGGTAGGAGTTCCAGCACCTGTTAAGAAAGTATCAGCAGCAACAAGACCTGTTCCATCTAGTTTTGCTTCTACATCATCAATCCAATCAGCATTTCCAGGAGCTGCAGCTACTAGTACAGAAGGCACTTCTGCTCCACGTGTATCTTCAACACCATGGTTGTTTTGAATTCCTATCGGTACGTTTGTTGAATTGTCTGTAGTTCCTGTTCCTTGAGAGAAACCTACAAAAGTTGTTAAAAGTGCGCATAGTAATGCACTCTTTAGAGTAAAAATTTTCATAATTAATAATTGTTTTAGTGAGATAATTATGATACAAATCTACACAAAAAAATCTTTCACTAGTACTTTTTATAGTAAATAGGGGCATTTGCCCCTATTTCTAACCTCCGTACGTATAATGATTTATAATGGTTTTGTGGCAATTACTATATTTATTGTAAGATTTTACGCATGTCAATTTTCCTAAAAGCATGTCAGACCTGTGTTTAATAAGGTTAGGAATACTCTTTATAGAAATAATTAAGTAACTGTCTAGTTATCAAAAATGTAAATGATTTTAAGAACTTTTGAAAGAAAATTCTATTTAATTACTATGGGTTTAGCGTAATGGTAGAAAACTTAAAGCATTGAGAGATCTAAAAGACTTTATAACATTAAAAAGCCTCAAATAAGCTTTTATTTGAGGCCTTGAATATACTAGTTATATAAAATTATACTTCTGTATCTAATAAATCTGTCACTACGTGATAACGAGGATCATCTACCGCAGTAGCGATTACTTGTTCAAATTTTGGGTTTGCTTTTAACAATAGAGCTTTACATTCTGGACTAAGATGTGTTAATTTCACTTGTTTGCCAGCATCTAAGTATTTGTTCGCAATACTTCGCAAAGCTTCAATTCCAGAATGATCATTTACACGAGATTCTATAAAATCAATTTCTACAATATCAGGATCATTTTTCACATCAAATTTGGAATTGAAATTTTGAATAGACCCGAAGAACAAAGGTCCCCATATTTCATACACTTTGGTACCATCTTCTTTGATACGCTTACGAGCACGAATCATAGTTGCATTTTTCCATGCAAAAACCAATGCACTCATAATAACTCCTGCAATTACCGCTACAGCAAGATCTTTCCAAACCGTTATCGCCGATACAGCAATAAGTACAAAAGCATCAGCTAGAGGGATTTTATGAAGAATTCTAAAACTCGACCATGCAAAAGTTCCGATAACCACCATAAACATCACACCTACCAATGCAGCGATTGGGATTTGTTCAATAAGAGGAGCTGCAAATAATATAAAACATAAAAGAGCGACAGCTGCTACAGCACCAGATAAACGTCCGCGCCCTCCAGAATTTACATTAATAATAGATTGTCCAATCATAGCACAACCTCCCATACCTCCAAAAAGTCCATTCAGAATATTTGCGCTTCCTTGTGCCACACACTCACGATTACCACTACCACGAGTTTCTGTCATCTCATCGATAAGATTTAATGTCATTAATGATTCAATTAATCCAACAGCAGCAAGTATAAAAGCAGTAGAGACAATTAATCCCCAATGGCCTTCTAATGTATCTAGGAGACCAAAAATCTGAAATTGAAATGTAGGTAAACCTCCTTCTAATCCAGTACCACCTCCATCACGTATAAATGAACCTACGGTACTCATATCTAGTTTCCCAAAGATTACTATAGCAGCTACCACAACAATAGCAGTTAGTGCTGCGGGAACTTTTTTTGTAATCTTAGGTAAGAAATACATAATAGCCATGGTAAGACCTACAAACGCAAGCATCATCCATAAAGCGCCATTTGAAAAAATAGTAGAAAACCATTCTCCTGTTTGTGACCAAATCGAAATATCTTTAGTACCTGTTTTAGGAAATAAACCTAATTGAGATAGAAAAATAACTATTGCAAGACCGTTTACAAATCCCATCATTACGGGATGTGGAATTAAACGTACAAATTTTCCAAGCTTAAAAATTCCAGCTGTAATCTGTATAGCTCCCACAAAAAGAAGTGTAATAAACAACCATTGTAATCCTAAATTATCAATGGGCGTTGCTAGTGCATCACCTACTTCATTTCCTTTCTGAATCATATGCACCATGACAACCGCCATGGCTCCTGTAGCTCCAGAAATCATACCTGGTCGTCCTCCAAAGAGTGCTGTTACAATCCCCATCATAAAAGCACCATACAATCCCACTAATGGATCAATACCTGCTACAAAAGCAAATGCTACAGCTTCTGGCACCAATGCCAGAGCAACCGTAAGTCCAGAGAGGATATCATCTTTAGGATTAAATGTAAAATTTTTGAATATACGTTGCATTACGGTAAATTTTAAGCGTGCAAAGATATAGTATTCTATTACGAAGCCCTAGTAGAAACTAGTGTTTTTACGATAGCGTTTTCGAGAGGTTTTTACGCTTTCGCGAAAGCGAACCTATGAAATTCACGACCCTTAAGAAGAGCGAAGTGATAAAGCGTATACCTCATATATTTACATAATATATTCTTGTTCATCCTCCTCGTCATCTTCTTCTTTAGTATCAACTTGTTCTGATAGGTTTTTAGGTAAATCATCTTTAAAAGCAAATTTGAAAGGTACAGGAATGGCAGCTGCAATAGCAACCATGAGTATAAGCGCCAATAAGCGCAGAAAACGTTTAAATTTCATTGAATAAAAGTTGTTACGCTAGTGATAGCGTATGATGATACAATAAGTGAATACTCTAAAATGTCTTTGAATTAAGACAACTTAAGATGATCTTCTGTATCATTTGGTAAGGAAATACGCTGTAGTAAACGTATTCTTAAAGAAGGTTTTGTGTGTAAAAATACTTCTTCAAGTACTTTCGTTTGACAGTGTAATGTCTGTTGCTGTACTGCTAAGAAAGTAGTAAAAGAAAATAATGTATAGGGAGCTGCATGTTTTGTAATATCAATTGCATTAACAAGCTTGGTGTAGGATACAACCCGTGACTTCGTAGTCGTAGCATATGACTCAACTAATTCAACAGGAGTAATTACCGATGTTTGTGCTTGTGTTTCATATCCAAACGCAAGCGAAATCCCTATGAGAAGCCATACAGATAATAGTTTGTGTTTAAGATGATGCAGTGTATACATAGAGTAAAGATATGGTTATTTCATAAAACACAATAAAATTTTGATTTTTAATAGCTTATAATGTACTATAAAGGGGTTCTATGGCTATTTTACGAATCTATCTATGATCGGTAGAATCAAAAAAAACAACTCATCCTATCATTTCGACAGTTCAGCAGATTCCCTTTTAAAACCACATATTTTTAAAGGACTTTTGAACCATCAATTAAAAACAAGCTGTTATGACTACTCTTATAAAATTTATAATCGTACTTATTATTGGAACTACTACTATATATGCACAACAAGATCTTTCTGATAATCTACAGGATATTCATGTGACTATTACTGATATAGATAGCGATGAAGGAATGCTTTATATTGGACTATACAATAGTGAAGATACGTTTTTAAGTAAGCGCTATAAAGGTACTAGAAGCAACATCAAAGATGGGAAAGTAGTTGTGAGTTTTCAAGATATTCCTGAAGGTACGTATGCTGTTACTGTATTTCATGACGAGAATAGCAATCAGAAGTTAGATACTAATTTTATGGGAATTCCTAAGGAAGACACAGGGTGCTCTAATAATGCGAAGGGTTTTATGAGCGCTCCTAAATGGAAAGATGCTAAGTTTATACTTAGTGATACTACTGCCATTATAGAAATTAATATGTAGTTTTTAAGACCGCTTTGCTTTTAGAACATAGAGAATGGAATATAGACTAAAACTTGACTATTTTTTATTTACTCAACATTCAACACATAACTAGCAGTTTGTATATAAAAAAGAGACAATCATGATCCAAATGATTGTCTCTTAACACTAAATTGAGTAGGTTACTTTAGGTGTTAATGCAATTATAAATTACTCATAGTGTTTTTTCTAATTCATATCGTTTTTTATTTCGCGAAAGCGAATTCTTTATCCCTTACTTAACACGAGTTTACGTTCCCAAGCTGTCGCAAATGATTTATCAAATAAAACTTCACGTTTTGCTTTTTGGGCTTGTATTTCTTTAAGCCATTCTTGCTGTCGCGGACTCAAATACACCGTTGCATCTTTACGTTTTCCTAAAGCACTATTGATTTTTGTTTTTTGTAAATTACTTAAAGGAAGGTATTTATAAAGTGTGTGTCGCAAATAATAATCTTCGTCATTACGTGCTGGAAGATAGGAGTTATCTTCAGTAATAGGAGTGAAGTTATTTCGTTTTGCATACGTATCCAGTTCTTTTATATCTACTTTACGATCATCATAGGTTACTTTTACCACTTCACGGCCTTTCATAAACCCTGCTTCCGTATTGAGTACTCCTTCTGGTGCACCTAATTGTTTTTCACCAGTCCAGAAACAGTACATAGCGTAATATTTCTCTTTGGTACTATGTACCGCACTTAATTCCTTTCCTAATAAGGTCATATACTCAGGAATCTCTGTATACGTTTTGGCTAACGCGGTATGCATCGCATTATATAATCCTTTGGTAGAGTAATTACCAGCGACTCTAGGCGCTAATGCATTTCCATTTGCATCTACTATGCGTACCACAGGGTTATTCCAACTGGGCTCATTAAATTGATTTAAAATCACACGATCTTTTCCTCCTTTATTATTATGAATGACTAATGGAATAAATAAATCTTCAATAGCTTCTACCAATAAAGGATTACTTAATACATTATCCCCATAATTACGACAGGTTGCACAACCTGGTATTTCTTGAAAAAGAATTAATACGGGTTTATTTTCTTTTTCAGATAGGGAAGTAGCAATGTCATAATCACGATACCAACTTACTTTTCCTAGCTCTTGTTCCTGTTGTAAAGCATTGGTGCGCTCTTGTGCAGTAAGCGATAGAAATGAAAAACAACAAACTAAGATTCCGATAAGTGTAAGATGATTATTCTTCATAGCAATTCTTTTTTGAAATTAAGTCTTTTATAAGCAGTCTTGCTTACAGATTCGTTGTTTTTTAGCACTTTTTAACATATTAATTTTTGTTTCGCTTCCGCGAAAATGGCACATGATCGCTTTAAGATTTAGAAATTAAGACGACGCTATAGTCATGATTCTTAATTTATGTAGGTCTTGATTCATTTTAGAATAACAGTTCGGTCGCTAAAAATGACAGTTGGGTTGTTTTTGCTTTCGCGAAAGCGTATAAATGCACACTTTTACACCATCAAAAAACAACACAGATGAAAACTATAATCACTTTTGCATTTCTTTTTATTACAACTTTAGGCATTTCACAAACTCCATATGAGAAAGGAATGCGCAAAGCTTTTGAACTTTGGGAGGCAAATAAAATGGATGATGCTTCTAATCTTTTTGCACGTATTGCTGCTGCAGAAGAAGAACAATGGCTTCCAGATTACTACATTGCACAAATACACGTATTAAAATGCTGGAGTACTTGGGAAGACCGAAAAGAAGAAACTTTAAAGGTCAATCTAGATAAGGCACAAGAGCATGTTAATAATATCCTTGCGATAGATAAAGAGAATCCTTATGCAAAACAGATGCAAGCCCAATTATATACCGTTTGGGTAGCATATGACGGTGCCAAGTATGGAATGAAATATTCTGGAAAAGTTTCAGAATTATATACGCAAGCACAAAAAGCAGAACCAGAAAATCCTATATTTATTTTTAATAAAGCAGAGTGGGATATAGGAGCTGCTCGTTATTTTGGAAGTGATACAACACCCTATTGTAATGAAATAAAACGCGCCATAGATCTTTTTGCTACCTTTAAACCAGCTACAGAGTTTCATCCTAGTTACGGCTTAGAACGTGCAGAAGAAGCGTATGCAGCGTGTAATAAATAAGAACAAAACCACTGATGAAGGATATCCTAAAAGAGTTTGGTAAAGCATTTGTATTTGGACTTGTCTTCTTTATAGTTCACGGGATTATCCTATATCTTATAGGAAACCCATGGTATGGCGGAGAAGTTTTTGAGTTCTTTTTTCAAAACCAAGTGTATTCTGTAACGCTTTATATGGTCAATATGTTTGTTTTTAAAACATTTATAGACCGTTATGGTGTTGAGTTTTGGAAAATGCGTAATGTGGCTGTTGGACTACTTAGCGGTGTGATGGCTACTTTTATCACGGTATTTTTAATACGTGTGTTCTTACAAGTTATAAGAGCTGGTAAACCTCTAGAAACCTTCCTAGAAAGTGAACGTTTACAAGATTATTATTTATCCATTATCATCGCATTAGTTTCTACAGGGCTTTTTTATGGTTTTTATTATTGGAAAAACATACAAGATCGTAAAGTCAAGCAGTCTAAGATTATTGCTAAAACCGCTTCCGCGAAATTTGATGCACTCAAAAACCAATTAGACCCGCATTTCTTATTCAATAGCTTGAATGTATTGGCGAGTCTTATAGAAGAAAATCCAAGACAAGCTCAGAAGTTTACTACATCTCTCTCTAAAGTATATCGTTATGTACTTGAACAAAAGAATAAAGAATTGGTTCCTGTAGATGAAGAACTAGCTTTTGCTCGTACGTATATGAACTTGATCAAAATGCGTTTTGAAGATAGTATCATTGTAGAGATACCTGATCATATATCAAATTCTGAGTTGAAAGTAGTACCATTATCATTACAGTTATTACTTGAAAATGCTGTAAAGCATAATATGGTAACTCCTAGTAAAAAATTACATATTCAAATTTATGAAGATGGGAATAGGCTAGTGGTAAAAAATAATATTCAAGCAAAACAAGTAGTCAAAAAGAGTAGTGGTGTAGGATTGCATAATATCAAACAACGTTACCATTTACTAACAGATTCTGAAGTTAGAATTAAAAATGATGGAGCTACGTTTGAGATTGCGATTCCTATGCTTATAGAACAAAAAGCATTTGTACCTAAACAAAAGGAATATATTGAAGATAAGCGTTATAAGCGAGCTAAAGAGAAGGTGGAGAAATTAAAAGGGTTTTATATTCACTTTACTATTTACTTGATTATGGTGCCTGTTTTTATCTTTTTAAATGCACGTTCTGGTTCTTTTCCTTGGGCTATATTTCCTATAGGAGGATGGGGTTGGGGTGTCATAGGGCATGCAGCAGAAACTTTTGGATGGAATCCTATTTTTAATAAAGCATGGGAGGCTAAAAAGATAGACGAGCTCATGAATGATGATGATTTTTAAGGAATTATATAAATAATACTAGCGATGACACCAGAAGAGAAACGAGATAAATATGAACGAGCAAAAGAGCGTGTAGCTGACTTGAAGAAGTTTTATGGCGAGATCATGAGCTACTTCTTGTTTATGGCTGTGCTTGCTGGAATTAACTATTACTTTAATGATTGGCGTTATATGTGGTTTTTGTGGCCAGCTTTTGGATGGGGTATAGGACTTATATTTAAAGCATATAAACTTTTTAGCAAATCAGCATTCTTTGGGCGAGATTGGGAAGAACGTAAGATTAAGGAATATATTGATAAAGAAGATCGCTATGAGAAATAACAATGAATTAAGGTATTTACGTGCAAAAGATGCTGTAAAACGTATTCGTGGTTTTTATGGACATCTCGCTATTTATATTTTTGTGGTACTTATAGCTGTAGTAGGTCCATTTTTAAACTTTACGATTTGTTTTTTTTGCTTTTCTGATAATCATTGGATGAATCTTCTTGGATTTATCCCTTGGGGAATTGGTGTTTTGATTCATGGTCTTGTCGTTTTAGGTCGTTTTAAACCCTTTGTGAAATGGGAAGAACGTAAGCTTAGAGAGTTTATGGAAATGGATGAAGAAAGTTAAAAAACTACCTTTTAAAATACTTATAATAGCATAATTTATATTGTACCTTTGCCTAAGCAGGTCGCCTTATCGATCACTTTGTGATAGGAAAGTCCGGACACCTTAGAGTAGCATAGCGGCTAACGGCCGTCGTCACGTTTATGCGTGATAGGACAAGTGCAACAGAAAGAATGTACAGGTAATGCTGTAGTGCAATCAGGTAAACTCTATGCGGTGCAATGTCAAGTATACCCGCAGTTAAGTGTTACTCGCGCGTTGCGGGAGGGTAGGCAGATAGAGGTGCTTAGTAATAATCATCCCAGATAAATGATAAGGGTTACACTCGTGTAATACAGAATCCGGCTTATAGACCTGCTTTTTTTATAAAAACTTACTATATATACATCTGTGAGATCTACTCAAAAACTATAATATTGTGACTAGTTATTACTCGAGCGATTATCTAAATAGTGCTTTATTCGCTTGTCAAACCTTGGATCAAGACCATATCTCCATTCACCTTCTGTCGATTTTTTTCCTGAACCGAATCTTAAAATAATTTCCTTTGAATTGAATCGCGTAAAAACTCGATCACATCCGTATGAAGAATCATAAGGGTAAATCATAAAGCCATATATTGGAATCTTGAATAAAGTGATTGCGGCTGGAACACCAGGTAATCTTCCAGGTTTCATAAAATCAAATTCAGTAATTTTTTTTAACCCTGATTCATTCAAATAAATTATCTGTTTACTCCAATTAAAGGATTCAATATCTGAATCTAGCAGAATAGGTTCTCCGATAAGATTATTTGGTTTTGGCTCAAGACAGCAAACACATTCATTCGATTTATATTCTCTATTAAACGGGTTGTCTAGGTTCGTTAAATAAATTTCTAAACCTTCATTTTGGCAAAAGGATTCTATAAAAAATCCAAACATACAAATCAGAAGAAGAATGTTAACTTTATTCATAGGTTTCAATAATTTATGATAACAGTTTTGTATAAGAATAGTGGCGGATTATTACCATTTGGTTAAGTTCAAAATTGAGAAATTATTTTTATACATTATCGCCTACAGTTATTTTTTGTTCAATGCTTGTTTGTAAAGAAAATCCGCTACTTTATAAATAGCATAATTCTTATCTTTTGTAACGTCAGAATATAAATTACCTTCGGTTAGTTCATTAATCATTTGACCCAATTTTAGTGAGTTACTTTTAATAATTAGTCCATTAAAATTTATATGCCAAGGTGTGTATAAATAATTTGGTTTATCATCTAAATTTTTGATTGTCAAAATTTCTCCATTTTTAAATTCGATTGTTATTTTTCTCCAATCAGTTGTAGTACTCCAATTTCCATATCTAGTATTAAACACTTTGTTAATCACAGTATCTGGAATCAAATCAAATCTGTCAGCAACATTTTTATAAAAACTGAAATTTGTATTTTCACCTGGGAACGTATAGTAATTTTCATAGTCAAAATGGTCGTAACCTTTTTTCTTTATTTTTTGTTCCTCATGATCTATAAAGTCTTTAAAGTTTTTTAAGTCTTCCTTCGAAACTTCTAAATCACTTACTGTTAGTTTCTTGAAACGAGAATCGTTAATCTCTTCAACTATTTTATTTAATAATTGAGGATTTATTTCTTTATTCATTTTGGGTAAAAATCGTTTACCATTTTTTTGGAGCTTAAATGAATTATTTTTTAAGTGATACTCTTTAAATTGTCTGACATTATGAAAACAACCTTGACTACCTATTTCTATAGAAAATTTATCGATATTATTTTTCAATAGATTGAATAGTGATTTTGGAAGTTCGTATTTAGTAGTTTTTTGTTCATCAATATCTACAATCAACCTTTGGTCTAAATAATTGTCTGCAACTACAATTTGATTTTTGAAAATAACTGCATTTGAAACATTGATAGGCAGTTCCATAAATCGATACCATTTTGCTCTCTTTTCATCAAATCTTAAAACTGTATTTTCATCAAAACCAATTTCTTCACCTCTGAAATTCACCTTTAAATAAGGCACTCTAATTGGGATTTCATTTGTCATAAGTTTTGAAACAATAAAATCGTTTTTGTTGATTTTATAAATTTCACTGTTAGTAAAAGCAAAAAGGCTATTATTCTTTGTGTTTATGGCTATTGGTAAACTTCTCAATTGTTTCTTGGATTGCCAAATAGAAACGAAATTTGAGTTTCTTAAGTCTATTTTCAAATCTGTGTCAATTAAATAAATAGACTCATCAGATGTAGTTTCAAAGTCGACTATTTTTGGTAATTCTATCCAGTCTATATTGTTACTTTTTGTATAGAAAATGTTTCCCTGTTGATTGATAATGTAATAGTCTCCAAATACCCTTATTTTTCTTATGTCTGGTCTATGTTTTTTAGAAAGTCTATTATATTTTTTTTGATCTAAAGGTGTTGATACTCTTTCCCAAGTTAAACAATTGTCAGTCGTTTTATATAGCACGTTCCAAAAAGAACCAAACAAACCTGTTTTTTCATCTTTAGCAAAATGAATGGTTGCAAATCTCAATGCATTTTCATTACCTGCTTTATCAAAGCTTTTCCAAGTTTTCCCATTATTTTCAGTATAGTAAATAAGTTGGGAATTTCCACTCATCCAGGCTTTCCCGTTATCATTAATGTAAGCTGCATCAATCCAACTGCTTTTACCGAATTTTACTTTATTCCAAGTCATTCCTTTGTCAGTTGAACGAAAAATAAAATCTTGTTTCCCGTCTTCTTGTATAAATCCAGAAATCATTAAGGTATTATCATCAAAAAAATTTACTCTTTCAAAGGTTTTTCCTGAACTAAAATTATAAGTATCAAAAGAACCGAAAGGCCCCATAGACCATAGTTCGCCTATTTTATTTGTGTAATATGTGTTACCAGCTGTTGTTGCAACCCAAATACTTTCGGAAGGTGAAATTCCTATTTCTGAAATCCCTCCACTTATTGGCAGGTTTGCTAAATAATTTTCTTGACAAAATATTACTAGTGGTAAAATTAATGTTATAAGTAAAAGTGATTTTCTCATTGTTTCATCAGTTTCCACGAAACTAATTCTGTTTGTTCAAATTAAAAAATCAGATTGAGTGAACTATGCTTATCAGTTAGTTAACTATTAAGTTCATCAATATTACGGTTTTATAATAGTTGTGAGTAATATTAGCATAAAACTAATATACAATTTTACATACGCTAACTTACTAAATAATAGGGTTACAAAAACATTATATATGTTCATAATATGATTATAAGAGGTGAGTTTTTAAATGATCTGATGGCAACTATAAAAATGAATATGGAAGCTAATATATACATCTACTTTTCATTTTCAGTTCTTATATCCCTACTAAAAGGGGTAAATGCCCTATTGTAAGAAAGGATTCCTGCCTTAGTTTTGCATCAGAATTGAAACACATTCAATTTTATCTCACTAAAACAATTATGAATTATGCCACATCATGCACAAGGAACCACTGGTTGGACAAAGTTAAATAGCTATCAAGCTCTTTGGGATCCAAAAATCGATTTAGGGAAGTTTTACTTTACTACATTTCAAGGTAAAAGAGAAGAAACACCATATATGAATGCAGAGAATTTTGCAAGAGTGATCGATATTTTAAGAAATGAAACTCCTGTTTATGGTAATTCAACTACAGGATCTGTGACAACACAAACAGAATCTGTAGGAGAAGAAGAAAGTTAAAAAAGTAAAACTAATTTTACTAAAAAGTTGGGGGAAAGGGCAGTATGTATAGCATACTGCTTTTTTGTATATACGAGTAAACTCAATAGGGGTAGTAGTATATCATTTCGCTTTAAGCGAAAAAATAAAAATAATATTATTCTTCTTCATCGCTTTCTGGCCATACAAAAAAGCTAAATGCATTTCCACCATAATGTCTTGTCTCCACATAGTTTTTTACATGATCCATTTTAGTATGCTTGCTATGTTCTATAATAAGGGTGCCATCTTGATCTAATAATTGATTTTCAAAAATAAGGACCGCTATTTTCTCAAAGTCTTCTATAGAAATATCATATGGTGGATCTGCAAAAATAATATCATAGTTACCAGGTACTCGTTCTAAATATTTGAACACATCACTTTTGATAGTTTGTATGGCATCAAAACCAAATTCGTTGGCTGTTTTATTTATAAACTTTACACAGTTATAGTTGGCATCTACAGCTACGATTTGCTGTGAACCTCTAGATGCAAATTCATAGCTTATATTTCCAGTACCTGCAAAAAGATCTAATATTCTTAATGCACTGATATGAAATTGACTACGTATGATATTAAATAAGGCTTCTTTTGCCATATCTGTGGTAGGTCGTACCGGTAGTTTCTTAGGAGCCTGTATACGGCGTCCTTTATATTTTCCAGAGATAATGCGTGTCATAAAAGCGAACTTAAAATATAGTCTGTTGTAGGAATACTAGTTGTTGAATCTTCTTTGATCTCTATATTTCGAATATAGGTATAGGCTAATTCAAATAAGGCATCGTTTTTTTGTATAGCTCCGGTAAGGAATACTTCTATAGTATCAGGATTTAGTTCTAATTGTTCTAGAGTAAATAATGTGTAATACATAAAATCTTCTTTAGAACGGAAATCAAATGCATTTGCAAGGAGTAGTTTCTTTTTTTGAGTAACCACTAGGTCAAAACTATTTTTATGGACATGAATGTGTACTCTTGGGTCTTCATACTGCGCATCTTTTTCCAATGTTTTTTTGATAAAAAGTGACATTCCATGATAGTAATCAAAGGAGCCAAAGGTGTCAAAAAAGAAGTTATTGATGTTTGTATATGGGATATATACAGTAACTATATCCTGTGTTTCTATATGATCATACGCTATAAAATCTGTTGCTAAGATTTTAGTATTGAACTTTAAATAATCTGTTAGTTTTTCAGGATCAAATACAGCTTTAGGAACCAATGTAAATAATTGATTACTATAGACGACTTCTACTTTAGAGTAGGATGTTTTTAATTCAGGGTATGTATTGAAAATAGTAGTGATTTCTGTTAGCAAAGAAGCAGGATCTACTTTTTGTTCAAATACAATAGCTTTATAACTTATCACTTCTTTTGAAGCGATAGCTTGAGTAAAAAAAGAAAGTCCATCTAAGCATACTTGGATGGACAATTTCTTTGATATGGTATGTGATTGATTATTATTCGTCATTTGCACCGTAACTCTTCGGCCAGTTTCCGTTTGTATCAATTTTATAAAGTGATCCTACTGTAAGTGCATCTCCATTTACACCATCTACAGAAATTACTTGCTTTTCTTTTGTTAAGAAATCTTTAGGCTGATCATATAATAATACTTCTTTAAGTACTTTGATTTCAAATACAGGAAAGTCAATATTACTTTTATTAATAGTTCCTGTTTTCATTTCGAATTTAGCATTTGCACCTTCGATAGGAACATTGATCATTGTTTTATAACGATCTGAAGTTCCAAATAAAGAGTCTTTTACAGATTTATAGCCTAATGTGTCTATAATAGTTATTTCTTTATTTATATCTACACTAAAGAGTTTACTTTGCTCTTCATCACGTACAATAGAATCTCTACGTTGTGTTAATGTAAATTGAGCAGTGTCAATAAAACGAACTAATTTATCAAAATCAGCTTCATAAGTTCCAGTAACTGTTTTATGTGCTATTTGAGAAATACGTAAGTCACGTAAGTTTTCAATAGCCATTTTGTACCTTTTTTCTTTTATCTCATTAAATTTCACTTCTCCATAGATGGCATTAAAAAGTAAGTATGATAACACACCTATGATTACCCAAAGTACAATTTGTAAAACAATTTTCATTCGTAGAGTTTTTATATTAGTTTACGTATACTCGCAAATCTACAATTTTTTTTTATTCGTAAAAACATATTAAGATATTTTCCTTCGTTATATTTAACCCAGCTAATAATCTTTTATGTCTACAGACCCTTCGTCCTTTTATAAACTATTGCAAACAGACTTCCCGTATACCCCTACAGTTAAGCAAGATATACTTTTGCAAAAGCTTTCAAATTTCCTTTTAGACAGCAAATATGATACCGTTTTTTTATTAAAAGGTTATGCAGGAACAGGAAAAACAACAATTATTGGAACTTTAGTTAAAAATTTATGGAAAGCTCAATTGTCTTCAGTACTTATGGCACCTACAGGTAGAGCTGCTAAGGTGATAAGTAATTATAGCAAACGACAAGCTTTTACAATACACAGAAAAATTTATTTCCCTAAAAAAGATAGAGGAGGAGGTGTTTCCTTTACATTACAACCTAATAAGCATCGTAATTGTGTTTTTATTGTTGATGAGGCGTCTATGATATCTGATAGGGTTAGTGAATCTAAATTATTTGAAAATGGTTCTTTGCTAGATGATATGATGCAATATGTGTATAGTGGTCATAAATGCAAACTTATTTTGATTGGGGATGACGCACAGCTACCGCCTGTAAAATTAGATATCTCTCCCGCGTTAGATAGAAATGTTTTGTCATTACAATACAATAAAGAAATAGAAAGTTTACAGCTTGATGAAGTTATGCGTCAGGCAGAAAGTAGCGGTATTCTCTCCAATGCAACAACATTACGAGAACATCTGGCCGAAGGTTTTTATGAAGATTATAAATTTGATTTACACGGTTTTGAAGATATTGTCAGACTTATAGATGGTCATGAGATCATGGATGCTATACAAGATTCATATGATCAAGTAGGCAATGAAGAAACAGCAATTATTGTGCGTTCTAATAAAAGAGCAAACCTTTATAATCAGCAAATACGATCACGTATTCTCTTTCAAGAAGAAGAAATATCTGCAGGAGATCATCTTATGGTAGTAAAAAATAACTACTTCTGGATAGATGCAAAGAGTGATGCAGGTTTTATAGCTAATGGTGATATTATTAAAATCTTAGAGATTTATGCTATAAAAGAATTATATGGCTTCAGATTTGCAGAGGTAAAAGTACAAATGATCGATTACCCAACAATGAAACCATTTGATACCGTTGTCATGCTAGATGTATTATCTATGGAAACTCCTTCGTTACCTTATGAAGATTCAAATAGATTATATCAAGAAGTACAAAAAGACTATGCAGATGAGAAGGCAAACTATAAACGCTTTTTAAAAATTAAAAACAATAAGTTTTTTAATGCGCTTCAGATAAAGTTTTCGTATGCAGTCACGTGTCATAAATCTCAAGGAGGGCAGTGGGAAAGGGTGTTTATAGAACAACCTTATCTTCCTGATGGAATGAATAGAGATTACTTGAGATGGTTATATACTGCTGTAACCAGAGCAAAATCAAAAGTATATCTTATAGGGTTTAAAGGAGATATGTTTGTAGAAGAATAAGAACAAATACTGTATCTTAACAGTATTCTATACTATTATTATATGAATTTTGAATTAATTGTAAGTATCGTATTAGGTTTCTCTCTCGCTGCAGCTGCAGGGTTTAGAATCTTTATCCCTTTACTTGTTATGAGTTTATCTGCTCATTATGGATGGTTTCCGGTCGATGAAAATTGGCAATGGGTAGGCAGTAGTGCCGCTTTATGGTTATTAGGGATTGCAGCGGTTATTGAGACGTTTGCTTACTTTATCCCTTGGTTAGATAACCTTTTAGATACTGTTTCTGTGCCCTTAGCGGGCATTGCAGGCACCTTGCTAATGGTGGCAACGATGGGAGATGTAAATCCCGCATTTACTTGGGCGCTTGCTATTGTAGCAGGTGGCGGAGCTGCGGCAGCTATTTCAGGTACTACAGGAGCTACACGACTTACCTCTACCGCAACTACAG
Source organism: Dokdonia pacifica (assembly GCF_900188275.1). GTDB lineage: Bacteria > Bacteroidota > Bacteroidia > Flavobacteriales > Flavobacteriaceae > Dokdonia > Dokdonia pacifica. The sequence goes on along the minus strand of NZ_FZNY01000002.1, from coordinate 208,717 downwards.
GAGGGATCGCAAATCCTGTAGTGGCCACAGCAGAGGCGGGTGCAGCGACAACAATCTCAGTTGCTAGTGTGTTTTCTCCATTTATTGCGCTTATTGTGGTACTAATATTAGTAGTAGGAATCTGGCGTTTTATTAAAAAGTTAAGACGTTCTTGATTCGAAATGAATTTACCTATGTTTGCATCTGTATTTAATCTTAAATTTTACGCTTTCGCGAAAGCGTATACAACATCATGAGCACATCATTAAAAATTATAGCAATGATTCCTGCGCGATATGCAGCGTCTCGTTTTCCTGGTAAAATGATGAAAGATTTAGCAGGAAAACCAGTAATCGTACGTACGTATGAAAGTACTGTAGCGACACAACTTTTTGATGATGTATATGTGGTTACAGATAGTACTGTAATTTATGATGCAGTCATTGCAGAAGGAGGAAAAGCACTGATGAGTCGTGAAGATCATGAGTGTGGTAGCGATCGTATTGCCGAGGCAGTAGCTGCAATAGATTGTGATATCGTAGTAAATGTACAGGGTGATGAACCTTTTACAACGAGAGAAGATTTGGCTCCTGTATTACAAGTGTTTTATGGAGATGATGCTTCTCAAATTGACCTAGCAAGTGTCATGACTCCGTTAGAAACTGAAGAAGACATCCAAAATCCAAATAATGTAAAGGTAATTGTAGATGCAATGGATTATGCGTTATACTTTTCTAGATCACCCTTACCATATGTACGAGATCCTAAGTCACCTTTAACGGTTTATAAACATAAAGGGATTTATGCGTTTAGAAAACAGGCAATTATAGATTTTTCTCTTTTGGAAATGCGCCCTTTAGAAGCTGCCGAAAAAATAGAATGCATTCGGTTTTTAGAGTACGGAAAAAAAATAAAAATGGTGCGTTCTCATAATATAGCTATCGGGATAGATACTCCCGAAGATTTAGAAAAAGCACGTCAACTTATAGAGAAATAGGAATATATGGGATTATCAAAATGGATATATAAAAGTGTACTTGGATGGAAGTCTATAGGTGACTTCTCTGAAGATACTGTAAAAAAATGTATCGTAATTGCTGTGCCTCATACAAGTTGGCATGATTTCTATATGGGTGTATTGCTGCGTACAACCTTAGGTGTTAAAATAGGATTTGTTGGAAAAAAAGAACTTTTCAAATGGCCTTTTGGTTATTTTTTTAGAGCGATGGGAGGTGCTCCTATAGATAGAACTTCGGGTCAAGATAAAGTAAAATCTATTGCGCAAGTATTTGAAAATAAAGAAGAATTTAGACTTACACTAGCTCCAGAAGGTACTCGTAAAAAGGTAGATAAACTTAAAACTGGTTTTTATTATATCGCACTGGAAGCAAAAGTACCTATCATTATGGTTGCTTTCGATTTTGGTAAAAAAGAACATCGTATATCAAAGCCTTTATACCCTTCTGGTAGTTTGGAACAAGATATGGCAATGATTCATGATTTTTTTGAAGGCGCAGTTGGTAAAGTACCTGAATATAGTTTTACACCTAATAAGTAATTACAAACTTCCTTAGGTTTTCTTAAAAATGAGAGAGTCTTTTTTTGCAGGAACATTTTGCTGCGATTGATCTCCACCACCAAATAACAAGGGAGTACTGGAAAAACTGGTGCCAAAAGTAGCAGCTGCTAAAAATACTTGTTCTATAGCACTTTTTACTTGTTCTTCATTAAGTGGACTTAATGGATGAATATATACAGACCATAAGATTCCATCAGAAATTGCATATTTTACATCTAATGCTGAGTGAAAATTTGCAGTCATACAATCTAATAAAAGATCTTCATCTAGTCTTGAAGCTTCAATGATAGGAGCTATGATACGCATACGGTCGTTTGTTTCATCCGTAAGAACAATCATGGGAAGTTCTTTTAGTTTCATTTGCCATCTTCCGCTATAGCCTTCAATACTATCTACTTCTCTTGTAAGAATTTCTTCTAATAATTCATTGGTCATTTGTGCTTGCGCAAAAAAACTTGAAAATAATACTACTAGAATAGAAATGGATGCTTTCATAATGATTGATTTACACGCTTAAGTCGGCATTTAAGATCAATACTAACAGCGAATATTCAGATTTTTTTTAAATCTAACGTATATAGATTTCCTTGTTTTTTTGAAGATGCCTCTTCAGAAATAAAGAGTGTATTGGCATCTTTAAAAGTAACGCTTTCTTTCTGAGAGCTATGTTTTAGTTTAATTTTAGTTACAGATCCTGAAAAGAAACGATCCTCTTTATATCCCTCAAGTATCCAAACTTTATTATAGCTTAAAAGTGCAATTTTTCCCGTTTCTGGATGGATAGCAGCACTAGTTACCTGGCAATCATCACGGTCTGGACAGGTTTTAAATTCATCTATAAGAATAGCTGTTTGTGGTCCCTCTTTTACAGGAACTTTATAGACTTTGGTTGTGCCGTCAAATTTTTTGTGACTTGAACGATTACGGGTAAATAAATAAAAATGAGACTTGAATACTATAAAAGCTTCTACATCAAAATTTTGATTTCCTTTTTTAGGAGGGTATTTCTTTTGATCTTCAAAAATGAATGTGGTCTTTTTCGCGAAAGCGGAAAAAGAACCAGGTTTAGTTTGATCAATATTTTCTATCCAATATATGGTTTGATCCTTTCTCTTATTTTCATTATTCCCAAAATCACCTATAAATAAATTATTTCCATCACTAGCGAGATCTTCCCAATCTATGTTTTGAGCATTGGTGATTGTAATGTCTTGAGTGATTTCTTGATGCTTTATATTTATTGAAAATACAGTTGCTGTACCTCCTGAATCATTAATGGCATATATATGAGTCTTATTCTGAGAGATAGAAATACCTGAATTTTCTTCCAATAGATCAGGTAGTGTCATATAGTAATCTAATACTCCATAATCTTGCGGTTGGCATTGTGTTACTACTAGTGTGAGAAAAATAAGTGTTGAAAACAACTTCATGTGTTTATATCAATAGTATAAAATGGTGTAATAGAAGTAAAGGTATGTAATGTCTATTATGTTTGGTTCATTTTTTTTGTAAAACCTTACTTTATGGGACAAATCATTAGATAAAAAATAGTTATAATTGAGTCTTATATATAATGCAATCTACATCTTAAGAAGTATTATATTTGCACTGCTCAAATAACGCATATATGACCAATATAATTGTAGATGGCTTAAAAGATGTAAAGGTACTAGTAACAGGAGGTGCAGGCTTTATAGGCTCTAATCTTTGTGAGTATCTATTAGATCATGGGGCTATTGTACATTGCTTAGATAATTTTGCTACGGGTCATAAGAAAAATATAAGTTCGTTACTTGATCACCCCAATTTTACATTATTTATTGGGGATATACGCAATTTTGAAGACTGCAAAAGAGCTGTTACCTCTGTAGATTATGTATTGCATCAAGCAGCTTTGGGTTCTGTGCCTAGATCTATAAAAGACCCAAAGACAACTAATGATGTCAATATTGGTGGGTTTTTAAATATGATTACTGCTGCTAGAGATGAGAAAGTAAAGCGGTTTATTTATGCTGCAAGTTCATCTACTTACGGAGATTCGGAATCATTACCTAAACAAGAAGATATTATAGGAGCGCCTTTATCTCCATATGCGATTACAAAATATGTAAATGAATTATATGCTGATATTTTTCATAAAACATACGGTATAGATACTATTGGTTTGCGTTATTTCAATGTATTTGGACGTAAGCAGGATCCTAATGGAGCATATGCTGCCGTAATTCCTAAATTTATTAAACAATTAATAGACCACCAATCACCAGTAGTTAATGGTGATGGTTCTTTTTCTAGGGACTTTACTTATTTAGATAATGTTATAGAAATGAATGTAAAATCAATGCTTGCTTCTAATGAAGAAGCTTTGAATACAGTCTATAATGTTGCTTATGGAGAACAAACAACACTCAATCAACTTATTGATATATTAAAAGATTTATTATCTCATTATGATGATGAGATTAAAAATATACAAACCATTCACGGACCTGAACGAGTAGGGGATATTCCTCATTCGTTAGCTTCTATAGAAAAAGCAAAAACATTGTTAGGATATAGTCCTAACTTTGATCTTAAAAATGGATTAGAAGCTTCGGTAGCCTGGTATTGGAAAAATTTAAAATAAAGCACAAAGACAAAGAACATATGAAAGATATTAAAATAGGAGTTATTGGATTAGGATATGTGGGATTACCGCTTGCTCGTCTATTTGCGACTTCCTATGATGTAATAGGGTTTGATATAAAAGATGATAGAATAGCAGAGCTTAATAAAGGAATAGATAGTACGCTTGAGGTATCTCAAGAAGATCTTCAATCGGTATTAAAAACTACTAATTCAGATCAGGTTGGACTTTATTGCTCTAATGATATTAAAGATTTAGAAAGTTGCAATTATTTTGTTGTAACTGTGCCAACTCCCATAGATAAAAATAATAGACCTGTACTTACTCCATTATATAAAAGTAGTGAGACTGTAGGGGCTGTTCTTAAAAATGGAGATATCGTTATTTATGAAAGTACTGTATATCCGGGTGTAACAGAAGAAGAGTGTGTGCCTGTACTAGAAAAAGTAAGCGGACTTACCTTTAATAAAGATTTCTTTGTTGGATATTCTCCAGAACGTATTAATCCAGGAGATAAATTACACACGGTAGATAAAATACTTAAAGTTACTTCAGGAAGTACACCTGAAATAGGTAAGAAAGTAGACGACTTATATGCATCAGTAATTACTGCGGGTACTCATTTGGCTCCTACTATTAAAGTAGCAGAAGCTGCTAAAGTAATTGAAAACTCTCAGCGTGATATTAATATTGCTTTTGTCAATGAATTAGCAAAAATATTTAACCTAATGGAGGTAGACACACAGGATGTACTAGCTGCAGCGGGAACAAAATGGAACTTCTTGCCTTTTAAACCAGGATTAGTAGGAGGACATTGTATAGGGGTAGATCCCTATTACCTTGCACAAAAAGCTCAAGAATTAGGGTACCATCCAGAAATTATCCTTGCAGGAAGAAGACTTAATGATAGTATGGGAGCCTATGTAGCATCAGAAGTTGTAAAATTGATGCTTCAAAATGATATTAGAGTAAAAGATGCAAAAGTATTAGTGCTGGGTATTACTTTTAAAGAAAACTGTCCAGATGTACGTAACACTAAAGTTGTTGATGTCATTAGGGATTTAAAAGAATACGGAGTAGATGTTACAGTATATGACCCTTGGGTAAATCCAGAAGAGGTAAAACACGAATATAACCTTGATGCTATTACAGAAGCACCTAATGCAACGTTTGATGCTATAGTACACGCAGTATCTCACAAGGAATTTTCTGATATAGATATTACGGCTTTCAAAAAGGAAAAGTCAGTTATTTACGATGTAAAAGGTGTTTTAGGAAATATTGTAAACGGAAAATTATAATGAAGATTTTGGTTACAGGAGGCGCTGGTTTTATAGGCTCGCATGTAGTGCGTAGGCTAGTAACTTTGTATCCAGAATATCATATTTATAATCTAGATGCTTTGACGTATGCTGGTAATCTAGAAAACCTACATGATATAGACACATTACCTAATTATACTTTTATCAAAGCAGATATTACTGATGCATCTCATATACAAACCCTTTTTGAGAATTATAAATTTGATAAAGTAATACATCTAGCCGCCGAATCTCATGTAGATAGATCTATTAAAGATCCACTTGCATTTGTAAAGACAAATATCATGGGAACCATGAATTTGTTAAATGCCTGCAAGTCTATATGGCAACAGAAAGAAGGGCACTTATTTTACCATATTAGTACAGATGAAGTGTATGGTTCATTAGGAGCAGAAGGGCTTTTTACAGAAAATACTTCTTATAGTCCTAATTCGCCTTATGCAGCTTCAAAAGCAAGTTCTGATCATTTTGTAAGAGCTTATGGAGAAACTTACGATTTGCCCTATATTATCTCAAATTGCTCAAATAATTATGGGCCAAATCATTTTCCAGAGAAATTAATTCCATTATTTATCAATAATATCATAGAGATGCGACCTTTACCGGTTTATGGAGATGGCAATTACACTAGAGATTGGTTATATGTAATAGACCATGCGATTGCAATTGACACTATTCTGCATAAGGGAACTATAGGTGAAACTTATAATATAGGCGGTTTTAATGAGTGGAAAAATATTGATCTTGTTCATTTGTTATGTGAAATGATGGATGATACGCTTTCGCGAAAGCGTGGTACATCTGCATCCCTTATTACATATGTAAAAGATCGTCCTGGTCACGATAAACGTTATGCGATAGATGCATCAAAAATAAACAAAGAGCTAGGGTGGAAGCCCTCAGTTACCTTTGAACAAGGATTAAAAGCTACTGTAGATTGGTACATGAACAATAAAGTGTGGTTAACAAATGTTACTTCTGGTGACTATAAAGAGTATTACTCAAAAATGTATACATCATGAAAGGAATCGTATTAGCAGGTGGTGCCGGCACTAGATTATATCCACTTACAATAGCGGTAAGTAAACAGTTATTACCTGTATACGACAAACCAATGATTTATTATCCTATCTCAGTTCTTATGCTAGCTGGGATACGACAAATATTGATTATTACTACACCAGAAGATCAAGACTCCTTTAAAAAGCTCTTAGGCGATGGTAGTACTTTAGGGTGTGAATTCCAATATGCTGTTCAGCCAGAGCCTAATGGTCTTGCAGAGGCATTTATTATAGGCGAAAAGTTTATTGGAAATGATAAAGTAGCATTAGTACTAGGGGATAATATCTTTTATGGAAACGGTCTTAGCAAGATGCTTCAAAGTAAGACAGCAATTGATGGGGGTGCTATATTTGCATATCCTGTAAGGGATCCAGAACGTTTTGGAGTCGTTACTTTTGATGAAAATAACAAGGCAACTAGTATTGAAGAAAAACCGGAGTCTCCACAATCTAATTATGCCGTGCCTGGTTTGTATTTTTATGATAATAATGTGATAGAAATCGCTAAATCTATAACTCCTTCTGCTAGAGGAGAAAAAGAAATTACAGCTATAAATCAAGAATACCTTTCTAAGGGAAAACTAGATGTAGTTGTTATGAGTCGTGGTATGTCATGGTTTGATACAGGAACGGTAGATGCTCTTGATGACGCAACAGAGTTTATACGAGTATTACAACGTAACCAAAGTACCATGATAAGTTGCCTTGAAGAAATTGCATATAAAATGTCTTGGATTTCTTATGAAGAATTGAAAGATAGCGCAAAGCGTTATGGAAAAGGAAGTTATGCAAATTACATTAAAACCCTATAAATGGAAGTAAAAAACACTTCTTTTAAAGATTTAATAATTTGTACACCTACCGTTTTTAATGATGAACGGGGGTATTTTTATGAGTCATATAAAGACACGATTTTCCAAGAAAAAACGGGATTGTCACCACAATTTGTACAAGATAATCAGTCACAATCTACATATGGTGTACTAAGAGGATTGCATTTTCAAATTGGAGAAATGGCTCAAGCAAAATTAGTACGTGTCATAGAAGGAGAAGTATTAGATGTAGTTGTAGATCTTCGTAAAGATGAGCCTACATTTGGACAGTCTTTTTCTATTGTATTATCTTCAGAAAATAAAAAGCAATTATTTATACCTAAAGGATTTGCTCATGGTTTTTTAGTATTAAGCCAAAAAGCTACTTTTTTTTATAAATGTGATAATTATTATCATAAAGAAAGTGAAAGAGGGCTCAAATTTAATGATCCGCAATTGGGAATTGACTGGCAGTTAGATGCTAATGATTTGATATTATCAGAAAAAGATCAAAACCTTCCTGATTTTGAGACTATAAAACAGCAACTATAAGACAATGCGTCTTACTACATCAAATAAAAAAATTCTTATTACTGGTGCAAATGGTCAGTTAGGAAATGCTTTTCAAGAAATAGCTTCTCAGTTTGTTACCTATGAATGTGTATTTGCCACAAGAGAAATGCTTGATATAACCGCTGTTGCATCTATTAAAGATGCTATTGAGGTACATCAACCAGATGTCATAATTAACACAGCGGCATACACAGCAGTAGATGCTGCAGAAAGTCATCAAGAAGATGCATATTTGCTAAATGAACATGCTGTTGGTCATTTGGCTACATTATGTGCCTCATATTCCATAACACTTATTCACATCTCTACAGATTATGTTTTTGATGGGAATTCTGATACACCTTATACAGAAGAAGATATACCCAATCCTCAGACTATTTATGGAAAGTCAAAATTAGCAGGAGAACATGCCATTCAAAACACAGATAATCTTACGTATGCTATAGTGCGTACTTCATGGCTATTTAGTGGTTACGGTCATAATTTTTATAAAACGATGGTACGCTTAGGTGACGAAAGAGAGGAGCTTACTGTCGTTAATGATCAACATGGAATTCCAACTTTCGCAAATGATTTGGCAGATGCGATCTTCCAAATGATCACTCGATTTGATGATTCATATAGAGGTATATATCATTATAGCAATAGCGGTGTTACTACTTGGTACGCTTTCGCGAAAGCGATATTTGATTATTCACAATTAGATGTAAAATTACGAGCGACAACATCTGATGCTTACCCTACAGTGGCAAAACGTCCAAAAAACAGTATCTTGGATTCCACAAAAATAGTTGAAACCTTTGGTGTCAATTCCCCTGATTGGAATAAAGCGTTGCAACAAATTATATAAAAAGCATAATGCTATTCAACTCTGTAGATTTTGCACTGTTTTTACCTATAGTTTTTTTACTCTATTGGGGTGTTACTCATAAGTCTATTAAGCTTCAAAACATCTTTATTGTAGTTGCAAGTTATCTTTTCTATGGGTGGTGGGATTGGCATTTTTTATTTTTGATTGTAACAAGTACACTAGTAGATTTTTTTGTAGGTATAGGTCTCAAGAAGTATCATTCAGTAAAAAGTAGAAAAGCGCTGTTGGTATTAAGTATTATTACTAATGTAGGAATACTGGTGTTTTTTAAATATTATAATTTCTTTGTTGAAAGCTTTGTAAATGCTTTTTCATTGTTTGGTAAAGATATTTCTGCATCTACTTTAAATCTTATTTTACCTGTGGGAATTAGTTTTTATACTTTTCAAACACTGTCTTATAGTATTGATGTGTATAAACGGAACATCGAGCCTACTACTAATTTTTTTGCTTTTACAGCTTTTGTTTGTTTCTTTCCGCAATTGGTTGCTGGTCCTATAGAGAGAGCAAAACATCTATTGCCGCAATTTCAAAAGAAACGCCATTTTAATTATAATGATGGTGTAGATGGTTTGAAACAAATACTCTGGGGATTATTTAAAAAAATGGTTATTGCAGATAATTGTGGACGTTATGTAGATATACTATTTTCTAATTCGTCTGATTATTCCAGTAGCTCTTTAGTTTTGGGAGTTCTGTTTTTTTCGTTTCAGATTTATGCAGATTTTTCAGGATATTCAGATATCGCTATAGGAGTAGCAAAACTATTTGGTTTTAAACTTAAACAAAATTTTGCAACACCTTATTTTTCAAAGTCTATCATTGAGTTTTGGCAACGATGGCATATCTCACTTTCTACATGGTTCAGGGATTATGTGTATATTCCATTGGGTGGAAGTAAGGTGGGTACTAGTCGTTTTATCTGTAATATTCTTTTGGTTTTTATCATCAGTGGTTTTTGGCATGGCGCATCATGGACATTTATTTTCTGGGGATTTTTTCATGCAATACTCTACTTAATAACGTATTATATTATGAGAAAACGGAAGGACTTAGCAAAAGCTAAAGTGTATGGCTTTAAATATGTTATTCAGGTTTTGATTACTTTTTCTGTAGTGTCATTTGCATGGATTTTCTTTAGAGCAGAAAGTTTAGACAATGCCTTTGTATACATAGGCAACTTATTTTCTGTTTCTTTATTTAGTATTCCAAATTTTACAGATATTCGAAGTCTTAGCGTTCTGTTATTTTTTATATCCGTATTATTAATAGTAGAGTGGAGAGGAAGAGAAGAGCCATATGCTATTAAACTCCTGTTTTACAATAGGATAAAAATGATACGATGGTCTTTTTATGCGTTGTTATTATTTTTTATTGGAATGTATGCAAATACAGATGAAGTACCATTTATATATTTTCAATTTTAATGAGGCGGTTTATCAAACAAATATTATTATTTATTCCTTTTTTTATAGTTTTTTACTGTATTGGAATTTTTGTTTTTGGGGAAATAATGCCTCCATTCTTAAAACCAAATTTAAAATCTACAAAGAATTTAGGAGGATATACATTTACGAGGCTTCAGGAAGTTAAAACAGTTTCTAATATTGATGTTTTATTTTTAGGAAGTTCCCATGCATATCACGGCTTTGATACACGTATTTACGAAAAGAAAGGCATTACTTCATTTAATCTAGGAACAAGTGCTCAAACACCATTACAGACAAAATTTTTATTAAGTCGTTATTTAGATAAAGTTATCCCTAAAGAAGTTGTATTACAGGTATCGCCTTTTATTTTTGCTATAGATGGTGTAGAATCTACGGTAGATATAGTTTCTAATGATTTTGTCGATATACAATCAGTAGCTTTGGCAACAAAATTGAAAGATATCAATGTGAGTAATGCATTAATATATTCCTCATTTGAAGATTTTTTTAATAAAAAATCTAGTTACAAAGAAAAAAATAGCTTTGCTAGTACTGTGTATGTATCAGGAGGTTATGTAGAAAGTAATGATACTGGATATAGAGGTAATCAATATATTATTACTGACTTTGAATTTAAAAAGATACAGTTAAAAGCATTTGATGAAATAATTACATTGTTAGAAAATAAAGGCATTACGTATCACTTAGTTTATGTGCCAATAACAAAACCCTTATATACTAGCATTTCTAAACAGCTAGATTTTGAATCCTTGATGAATATCTATGGGGGATACCATGATTTTAATAAAATACTATCCCTTGACAGCACGTATTTCTATGATAGACACCACCTTAATCAAAAAGGTGCAACAATTTTTAATAATAAGCTTATAGAAGAATTGAAATTATTACAATAACTAATGTGCTAGTTATTAAAATTTAAAAAGTATCTTCCTACATTATTATCTTTTTAAAGGCTATGTATTTAAAGGATAATATGATTATATTCAGCATCTAGAAACAGAATGTCATCTTGAGAAAAATCATCAAATTATTTATTCTTTTAGTGAGAAACTCTCCATTGTTTAATGTAAGAGGCTTCAGAAGGTTGAAATGGTTTTTATATCGTACATATTATCGTTCACCACAACTATATGTTGGTGAGAAAGTAATCATTTCAATGGCTCATTTTAATAAAGACGCCCATTTCTTATGTAAAGGAGAAGTTAATATAGGAGCAGATACATATATTGATTATTCAGGAGGTATTACAATGGGTGATAAAATAGCTATTTCTGAAGGCGTTAAAATTTTTACTCATAATCATAAGATCCATGACGGTCATAAAAACTGGAAACAGAATCCTATTGTTTTTTCATCACTAAAAATAGAGGATTATGTTTGGGTAGGTGCTGGTTCAATTATATTACCTTCTGTAACTCATATAGCTGAAGGGTCTATTATTGGAGCAGGGGCAATCCTTGCAAAAAATACAGAGCCTTACGGTGTTTACACTGGAAATCCAGCTCAAAAAACTACAAACCGAAGGATTCTAGATTAATGAGAAAAAAGATAGATTTATTAGCCTCATTTGGTATATATGGTATTGGATTACTATCGTTTCTTATAATTGAAATAGTAATCATAAAAAAATACAATGTAACAAGTATTGCAAATTGGGCCTTTTATAAATCTACTATTATTTTAATTGGTTCATTTACTCTTTTAGGGTATGATCAAGTTTTACTCAGAGATCCTAAATTAATTAGAATTCATTTTAAGAAGTTTTTTCTACGAGCATTAGTTGTCTCATTGTGTAGTACATTAATAATCTTTTTTATAAAAGATTATTCTTGGGAGAATGCATTTTTAATTTTCTTAGGTATTGTACTATATGGACTTATGAATTATAATACAGCAGCGTCTAGAGCAAATAATAATTTATGGAAATCTCAATTTTCAAAAAACTTTTGGAAATTTTTCATTCTACTTCTATTACTGAGTAATTTTGTTCAAGATATATTTATATACTTCATTATCGCTTTTAGTATAACAGTGGTTTTTGTATTTTTCTTTAAAGGTTATATCTCAAAAAATAATAAAACTCTTACTAATGATATCTCTGTTAATGAAGCAGAAGGACTTTCAAGAGCATTTTTAATTACCTCAGTTACTTTATTATTGGCTATTTACGGAGAGCAATTTTTAATTAATCTCTGTGGTGATGAAATAGCATCTGCGCATTTATTTAAATATTTTGCAGTTATCACTCCGATTGCATTGAGTTTAAATGGATTTTTAGGATTTTATCTAGGCCCAAAAATCATTAGAGAATCAAACTCAAAATCTCACAAAAGTTATAAGCAGTTATTTCATAAAGTATTCCTTTTTTCTATTGTTAATACGCTGTTCTCATCTATCATTGGAGTTTTGTTTCTTAAATATTACCTAGATATAGAAATACAAGATTTTGATTTTTCCTTAATTTTAATTTTATCAGGCGTAAGTTTTATTAGAGGCATTTATGTTACAAATTCTGTCTATGTAGGTTTATATGCTAATAAATCTGAATTATTAGGAATCGCTAGATATTTTGGAATATTTACTGCGTTATATTTGATTGCTGTTGTAGTTGCATTATTTTTATTTTCAGGTATATTTACAGCACAAATCATTTCAGTTTTATCATTGATAAACTGGATATCAAGATTTGTTATTTCAAATATATATATAAAACGTATTCTAAATAAGAAAGCAGTTGTCTGATACTACATTAAAATCAAATGTTATAATTGTTGCGCCTCTGTCTTCTTTGTCTTTAAGAACAAGGCTTTATAAATTAGCACTATTTTTATTTGAAACTAAATGTCCTCAAATCACTCACATTGCATGGGAGCGTCTTCCAGGAGAATGTATAGAACATAGACTTGATTTTCCAGTTGAAAAAAAAATTCTTCTAAAAGGAGGGGGTTATGGTAGTGGAAGACGTTATTTATATGTGTTATGGATGATTAACGTTTTTTTTTATGGTTTTAAAATAAAAAGAAATGATGTTGTATGGGCATTAGGGTTTGAAAGTGCATTCCCATTGCTATTATCTAGTATGATTAAAGGATATACATTATGTTTTGATGATGCAGATCGTTTTTCTATGTTGATCAAAAATAAGATACTTCGATTCATCGTCAAAACACTAGAGTTTTTAACTTCGAAGCTTGTTTATAAACATATTATCCCATCTTTTGAACGGTATAACTTTACGTCTAAAAACTTCTTTTTGGTCGAAAATGTACCAAGTGATATCGTATTAAAGGAAGCAAAAACTATATATGATAATAAGGAATGGAAGAAGTTCTCATTAACAATTAACCTTAATGGTTGGCTTTCAAGAAGTAGGGGACTTGCTATTATTTTAGAAATATGTGATTCTTTAAAAAATCATGATATAGGCTTTATTATGGCAGGCAAGTTAGATTGTGATGAGGCAATTTCACTTTCAAAAAAAAGTAATGTACAATACTTAGGCGAAGTTTCAAATCAAGAAGCATTGGCCTCATATTATGCATCAGATTTTGTTTTCACATATTATGATCCTATTTCGGAAATTAACAGATATGCTGCTTCAAATAAATGGGGAGATGCTTTAAAAACTGGTATAGGTATTATTGTAAATAAAGAGATTATAAGCGCTAAAAAAATAATAGACACTAAAGTAGCAATAGGGTTATATTATAATGATGTTAATGCTTTAAAATCTAAAATTATATATCTATCAGAGCATAAAAATGAAGTAGATATTTTAAAAAAACGCGCTTTGGAATTAGGGAAAGATATTCCATGTTTTAATATGAATATTAAAAAAATATTTAGCCTAAGTTAAATTTGAATGTAATGAGGTTTAGCTGTCAATGTCAATTATCTGAAAATCAATATATTAAATATTATATGTAGATAAATCTTAAAATTAGTTTATCAAGTATAAAGACTTTATATTTGCACCCCCCTTATTTACATATATAAATAACCAAATTTTAATTGATTTGAAAAAAGTTCTGATAGTATTTGGCACAAGACCAGAGGCAATAAAAATGGCGCCACTTGTAAAAGCATTTCAAAGCTCTTCTGATATATTTGAAACTAAGGTATGTGTTACTGCTCAACATAGAGAAATGTTAGATCAAGTTTTAGACTTTTTTGAAATCACTCCTGATTTTGATCTTAATCTAATGAAACCGGGTCAAAACCTTTATTCACTTACAGCAGATATTATTACAGGTATGAAACCAGTTTTGGAATCTTTTAATCCTGATTATGTATTTGTTCATGGTGACACTTCAACCACGATGGCTACTAGTATAGCGGGGTTTTATAACCAATCTAAAGTATGTCATATAGAGGCAGGACTTCGTACAAATGATAAATGGTCTCCTTTTCCAGAAGAAATTAATAGACAAGTAACCGGTAGAATAGCAGATTTTCATTTCGCACCTACTATAACGTCAGAACAAAATTTACTTAAAGAAAATATAGTATCTAATCAGATTATAGTTACAGGTAATACAGTTATTGACGCATTATTAGATAGTGTAAATAAAGTGAATAGTGATCCTAGTGATCTTATTAAAGATTTAGAACTTACTATAGGTCAAAAAGATGTCCTCTTGGTCACTGGTCACCGTAGAGAAAATCATGGAGATGGTTTTGTAAGAATTTGTGAAGCATTAAAAGAAATCGCACTACAAAAACCTAATCATCTTATTATATACCCAGTACACCTTAATCCAAAAGTTCAAGAACCTGTAAAACGTATTCTTTCAGAAGTAACTAATATAATGCTTATAGATCCATTAGCCTATCAAGATTTTATATGGTTAATGAATCGATCTAAACTTATTATTACAGATAGTGGAGGGGTACAAGAGGAAGCGCCTAGTTTAGGAAAACCTGTATTAGTTATGAGAGACACTACAGAAAGACCAGAAGCTGTAGAAGCAGGAACAGTTATACTAGTAGGTACTGATAAAGATTTAATTGTATCAGAAACTTTAGATTTATTAAATAATCCAGATCGCTTTACAAAAATGAGCAAATTACATAACCCTTACGGAGACGGTAAAGCTTGTAAACGCGTCGTTGAATTCATAAAAAACCAAAAATAATTACATGCAACCAGAAGTAGTCATGATAGGCCTTGGATATATAGGCCTTCCAACAGCAGCCCTAATTGCTTCAAATGGAGTAAATGTACATGGAGTAGATATTAACCCTAAGGTTGTAGAAACCATTAATAGAGGAGAAATACATATTGTTGAACCAGAACTTGATGATGCTGTTGCTAAGGCAGTAAATAGAGGTTTCCTTAAAGCCGATGTAAAAGCTGTTAAAGCAAATAATTATTTAATCGTAGTGCCTACTCCTTTTAAAGGAAAAAATGAACCGGATATCTCTTTTGTAGAAGCTGCTACAAAAGGAATCTTGCCATTATTAAAAGAAGGAGATCTCTATATTATTGAATCTACTTCACCTGTTGGGACTACAGAAAAAATGATGGATTTGATTTATTCAGAACGTCCAGAGTTAAAAGATAAATTATATATAGCGTATTGTCCTGAGCGTGTTCTACCAGGTAATGTTATGTATGAATTAGTTCATAACGATAGAGTTATCGGAGGGGTTAATAGTGAAAGTACAGAAAAAGCAATTGCTTTTTATAGTAGTTACGTAAAAGGAGAATTACATCCTACCAATGCAAGAACAGCCGAGATGTGTAAACTTGTAGAAAACTCTTCTAGAGATGTTCAAATCGCATTTGCTAATGAACTTTCTCTTATTTGTGCTAAAGCAGATATAAATGTTTGGGATCTTATTAATCTTGCAAATAAACATCCTCGTGTTAATATTTTACAACCAGGTTGTGGTGTAGGAGGGCATTGTATTGCAGTAGATCCTTATTTTATAGTTGCAGATTTCCCAATGGAATCTCAAATTATTGGTAAAGCAAGAGAAATTAATAATTATAAATCTTTTTGGTGTGCAGAACAGGTTAAAAATGCAAAACTTCAATTTCAATTAGATCATGGTCGTAAACCAAAAATTGCAATAATGGGACTTGCATTTAAACCAAATATTGATGATTTAAGGGAGTCTCCTGCAAAATATATTGCTCAAAAGGTATTGCAAGATGCAAATGATGAAGAATTTTATATTGTAGAGCCAAATATAGAAGAACATAAAGTTTTTAAATTAACGCAATATGAGGATGCTTTCGCGAAAGCGGAAATCGTAGTATACCTAGTTGCTCACGATGAATTTAAGACCTTACCTAAAAAATCAGATAAAATTATTTTAGATTTTGCAGGTGTAAATAAATAATTTAGTAATGAGAAATTCTTTAGAAAATCTATTTGCTACTATACTAAGTTTTTTTTTGTTTTTTTATGAGCGTTTTTTAATGTTCAGAATAAAGAGAGCTTGGGGTATTGCTAATCTTCGAAAAATAAAAAACAAAGGAGTGAATGTAAAGGTAATGGGATACACTCGCTTTTTGAATCCAGAAAATATCATTTTAGGAGATAATGTACGTATAGGCTACGATTGCTTTCTTTATGGAAAAGGAGGGATAGAAATAAAGAGTAATACTATTTTATCTAGAAGAATTACAATTTACAGTAGCAATCATGATTATAATGGCACTATGATTCCTTATTCTAATGACTATATACATGATAAAGTTACAATAGGTTCAGGTGTGTGGATAGGAATGGGAGCTTCAATCACTCCAGGAGTGACTATAGGTGATGGAGCGATTATAGGTATGGGAACAATTATTTCTAAAGATGTAAAACCAGGGGAAATTGTAGTAGGTAAAGGTCAAAGAGTTGTAGGAGAAAGGGATATGAAGCGCTTTGAAGAACTTGCAAATCAAGATCTTTTTTATTCAAAAAAACACCCTAATAATTAGAAATAAGTACAATGCGTAAGGACGTCATTTTATTATTTGTATTTAATCTAGTAAATTCTTCTACGCAGTTTGCTCTAGTACTTATTTTAAGTCGTTTTCTCGATCAAGAAGATTATGCCACGTACAGGCAATTTTTTTTACCATTTGAAGTATTGGCGCCTCTTCTAGGGCTTGGGTTATCAAATACCATTTTTTATTTTTTTCCTCGTTTTGAAAATAAAATTAAATTGCTTCAAACTTGTTTAAGTATTGTATTAGTTATTTCTATAATATTTCAGTTAATAATAAGTTTAGGTGCCGATTATCATATAGCAACACTTCTAAAAAATGATTCATTAATTAATTACTTCTATATACTAGGCTTATTTTCATTTTTTTCATTGTCAAATACTGTAATGTATTCTTATTTCATTTTGATCAAAAAAACGAAAACAAGCCTCGTCATAAATTTTATTGGTAATATCATTTTATTACTTGGAATGTTATTTTTGGCTATGTACTATAGTTCTTTAGAGTTTATCTTAATTTTCAGGACTGTAGTATTTGCTATTATTTTTATTTTAATGTTATTACAAACAAAGGCTTATATTTTTCAGTATAAAAATTGGGGTAATTTTAAAATAGATCTTAATAAAATATTTATGTATTCTTATCCAGTAGGATTGTCGTTGCTGGTAGGAGTGATTTCTTATAAAATCGATAAAATTTTAGTTTCAAATTTTACGAGTCCAGAGGATTATGCAATATACATAAACGGAGCGTTTGAAGTGCCTTTAATATCAATTGTCACTTCATCTATAGCTGGTGCTACTTTTGGTGTTATGACTCAATATTGTAAGGATAAAAATTACACGCTGGCATTATCATTATTTAAAAAAATAACAATTACATCTGCATTAGTGCTCTTTCCTAGTTTTGCATTTTTATTTTGGTATTCTAAGGATGTAATTTTGCTTTTATTTGGAGAAACTTATGAGGCAAGTCATTATATATTTAAAGTTTATCTTTTTTTATTACCCATTAGAATTATACAATATGGGAATGTGTTAATAGCTCTTGATAAGGCATCAATACTTTTAAAGAGGAGTCTTATAGAGTTAATCCTAAGTTTAGTGTTGAGTTTACTGTTTTATCAATTAGCAGGCATAAATGGTATTGCGTATGGTTTAATTATTAGTGTATTATTTTGGACAGTTCCATTTAATCTTTCGGTGATTTCAAAAGGGTTTGGAGTTTCTATACTTGAATTAATACCTTACAAGAAATTATCTGTAATTATTCTATCGGCATTTATAGGAACTATTGTATCCGAGCTAATACAAATAATATCTATTGAGTTGAATATATTTTTCGATATAGTAATAACATCTATTGTTTATGGTTTGTTACTTATTTTGTTTAAGTATATTACATATGACCCGAATGTAAAAATTAAAATCAGATTGTCTTGTTTGGATTAATTATAAACTTATTAATAACGATTATTTTTATTGTTCCTCTGTTGAGAAAAGGAACAAGTCTTGATGTGTTTATCATTTGGGGTTTATATTTTATGTCTAGCGTACTAGCATTTTTCTTTGATCCTGGAGACATAAGAGGGTTCACAAGATTTAGCGATTATCCAGATTCATATTTTATCTTATATGGTATTTTTGCTTGCTACTGCCTAAGTCCGTTGTACACCATACGAAATCCTAAATATAAGCCTGAACTTAAGCATGTCAACTTTAACATAAATCAAAGACGATTGTTGATGTTTGGAGTTCTAGGTGGTATTTATGCTATTATCTATGTATTTCCGCATGCATTTAAATCTGTAGCTTTAGGAGCTTCAGAGATTAGAAATAGTTTTTTAAAAGATAAAACAAATACAGTATTACCAATTTCTATATTTACAACCATAGCTGTTGCATTTGCATCATTTTTCTCAGTCTTTTTAGCTGTTTTTTTTATGTCTTTAAAAAGTAATCTTTCAAAAACTTGGAGATATTTACTTTTTATAGCATCGCTTTCTTATATAGTTGTATCACTTGCATATACAGCTAGAGATGGGTTTTTGTTTTATATTATTTTTGGATCAATATTTGTTACAAATTACTGGAGCTATTTTAATGATAGATTAAAAAAGAGAATTAAAATCTTTGGTTTTTCTGTATTAGCAATTGGTGTATTTGTCTTGGGATCATTTACTCAAGACCGATTTGGAGATTCTGATGCAGGTACTATGGGGTATATTGCTACACAGCCATATGTTTTTGCAGAAAATATTATACAAAGAGAAGGGTATGGAGATCAATATTATTATGGA
Source organism: Dokdonia pacifica (assembly GCF_900188275.1). Taxonomy (GTDB): domain Bacteria; phylum Bacteroidota; class Bacteroidia; order Flavobacteriales; family Flavobacteriaceae; genus Dokdonia; species Dokdonia pacifica. The sequence goes on along the minus strand of NZ_FZNY01000002.1, from coordinate 189,192 downwards.
ACATCATTACGACTTCCATTGATTAATCGTGTCTTAGGAATACCAATTGAAGAGTTTGATAGAACCGAGCCATACGAGTGGACGTTTGGGACTTTTCTAACAGACTTCTATAATGTAAATGGCTTTTTGTCATTAATAATACTAAGCGTATTATTTACAGAATATTTTAGATATCAATTTAAGAAATCTAAAAATTCCAGTTTGCGATATTTATTGGTATATACATTCTATGTACATTTTATTGTGTCAGGGTTATTTTACTTTAGGTTAGGTTCTTTTAGTGGTAATGTTTTTATGCTTATCCTCGTAATTTTTATTTCACTTCAGAAAAAAAATAGTATACAATGAGTTTTTCAATAATAGTCCCCGTTTATTTTTATAATGAGTATGTAAAGGGAATGTTGATTTCTTTATTAAATCAAACATTTAAAGACTTTGAATTAGTTGTTGTAGGAAATTCTATTTCTGAAACAGCATTTAAAGAGATTAAAGCATCTATGGAAACTGTAATTAATGGAAGTATTGATTGTAAGTTTATCCATACAGAGGAAAAAGGGGCAAATAATGCTAGAAAATTAGGATTCAGTACTTCTACAAAACCATACGTGTTTTTTATTGATAGTGATGACCAAATAAATGATACTTCTAGTTTTGATAGAATTATAACGCTACTCAAAAAAACACCTATAGATATAATTTCTTTAAACTTAGAAAATGCTACTTATGTAAATGACAAATACACTTCTAAAAATACAGTCTATAATTTTCAAAAACCAAATAAATTATTAGACATAAACATTGATTATAAAACTATAATAAATAATTTTGGAACTAATATTTGTGCTAGATTTATAAATAGAGAGCTATTAGAAGGTGTGCACTTTCTTGATTTACCATATAGCCAGGATTGGAATATATCTTGTAAAATTTTTCCAAAAGCAACTACCTTTTTGTTTGTAAGTAATCCCGAATATGGATGGGTATATAGAGAGAACTCTATAAGTCGTAAATCTTCAATGTCAAAACAAAAACATGAGGATTCATTTAATTCAATAACAGATATTGTAAGTTTTTTTGAAGAAAACAATTTTGACAAAGACTATAAACTTTTCTTGAATAAAAGAATCGTAGAGTTTTCATTACAATACATTATTAGAGGCAAAGATTATGACTTTAAAAAAGCAATCAAAAGAAGTCAAGCTCTTCTAAAAAAATCTTTCTCGTATTCATCTGATACTCTAAAAGATAAAAAAACAATGGTCATGTATATGATGATTAGAGTTCCCGTTTTATTAAAAATGTATTTAAAGTATAAGAAAATATCATAACATAATTGTGAAAAATATACTCATAAACTTAATACCTATTAAAAAGGGAGGCGGTCAACAAGTCGCAACTAATTTTGTGACACATGTTCAAAAAATTAATTCCATTAATTGTACATATTTAGTCACTAAAGGAACAGAAATACATAAGCTTTTAGAAAATTCTGAGAATGTGAATTTTGTTATAGTTGATCCTAAACCTACATCAAGACTAGTATTTAATTTATTTGATTTAAAAAAAATAATTAAAAAACATGATATAGATATTATTTATACACTTTTTGGTCCATCGCTTAAAGGACATGGTGTTAAAACGGTTACTGGCTGTGCTTATTCTAACTTGTTTTTTCCCGAAATTGACTTTTGGTCTGCTTATTCAAAGCTTAAACAAGTAAAACTAAAGCTTATTGATTACTATAGATTAAAATCAACATTAAGATCTGACGCTATAGTCTTTGAAAATGCAGCAATGCAATCTAGAGCAATTTCATTATTTAAGGTTCCTGAAAATAGAACAAAACTTATTTTGCCATCAATATCAGAATATCTTGATACTCCTATATCCGAGGAGTTAGAAACAAGATTAAAAAGAATTAATACTGATCATTTTAATATCCTTTTTCTTACAGGGTGGCATAAAAATAAGAATCTACAAATGATTCCTTTATTTTTAGAAGAATTAAAAAAGTTAGGATGCAACACTGTTAATTGTGTAATATCCGTTGCTGAATCACACCCCGAATCGCAAGCTTTACTTAGTGATGCAAAAACGCGACAAGTAGACAACCACATATCTTTTATTGGAAGTGTTCGACCTCATGAATTACCTCATTTATATAATAAAATAGACGGTGTAGGATTATTAAGCTTATTAGAAAGCTTTAGTAATAATATAATTGAATCATGGTTTTTCAAAAAACCATTATTTATATCAGATGCCGAATGGTCTAGGGCTATATGTAAAGACGCCGCTATATATGTAAATAGAGATAATGCACAGGATATTGCAAAACAAATAGACACGTATATTAAAAACAAAGAAAAACAAGATTTGTATATAAAAAATGCTAAAAAAATTCTTTTAGATTATCCAAGTCCTGAAGAAAAAGTAAATTTACAAATAGAGTTCCTCCAACAACTTTTAAATGAATAAAACAGTAAAAAACTTCTTAGTGTGTACATATGAAAGCATGTCTTTTGTTGTGTTTAACTTACCTAGGCATAAGTTATTTAACTTCTTTAAGTCTAATTATTTGAGAATACAAGGAGCAAAAATTGGTAAAGGAATTACATACTATCCGGGTATACGTATCAACCCTGCTAGAAATATAACCCTAGGAGATCATGTAGATTTAGCTTGGGGAGTTATTATTACTACTGGAGGAGAAGTAGAAATTGGAGATAGAACTTTAATAGGGTATAGAACAATCATATCATCCGCTAATCACACAATTCCAGAAAATAAAGGTAGAATATTTGGTGCAGGTCATGTTCCTGAAAAAGTGAGTATAGGAAAAGATGCATGGATAGGTGGGAATTCTGTTATTGTAGCAGGAGTTACAATAGGAGAAGGAGCTGTCGTAGCTGCAGGAAGCGTTGTTACAAAAGATGTAGCACCTTATACAATCGTTGGTGGAATTCCAGCAAAATTTATTAAGAATAGAAACTAAATGAAACAAATTATACAATCCTTCAAAACAGGAGAAACCATATTAGAAGAAGTGCCAGCACCACAAGTAAAGAGTGGCCAAGTATTAATAAGAACTACTAAGAGTTTAGTTTCTTTAGGAACCGAACGAATGCTAGTTGAGTTTGGTAAATCTAGTTTAATAGCAAAGGCAAGACAACAACCTGATAAAGTAAAACAAGTTTTAGATAAAATTAAAACAGAAGGGTTAATGCCTACTTTAGAAGCTGTTTTTAATAAACTAGGAGAACCCTTACCATTAGGGTATTGTAATGTAGGTGTTGTAGAAGCCGTAGGACAGGGGGTTTCTGAATTTAAAGTGGGAGATAGAGTAGCTTCTAATGGTCCACATGCTGAGTTTGTTTCTGTACCCAAAAACTTAGTAGCCTTAATTCCAGATGGTGTGTCTGATGAAGAAGCTTCTTTTACAGTTATAGGAAGTATAGGTTTACAAGGAATACGTTTATGTAACCCAACCATCGGAGAAACTATTGTAGTTACAGGAATGGGACTTATAGGACTTATGACAGCTCAGTTACTAAGAGCTAATGGATGTAAAGTTATAGGAATTGACTTTGATCAGTCTAAACTTGATCTAGCAAAACAGTGGGGAATTGAAACAATTAATCCAGGAAAAGGTGACGATCCTGTAAAGACTGTATTAGAACTTACAGATAATATTGGTGCTGATGGTGTAATTATTACGGCATCAACAAAAACGAATGATGTTATAGCGCAAGCAGCTCAAATGTCTCGTAAACGAGGTAGAATTATCCTTGTAGGAGTTATAGGCTTAGATATAAGTAGAGCCGATTTTTACGAAAAAGAACTAACCTTCCAAGTATCTTGTTCATACGGACCTGGACGTTATGACGATAATTATGAAGCCAAAGGGCAGGACTATCCATTATCTTTTGTACGATGGACAGAACAACGTAATTTTCAAACAATACTTAATGCTATTAAAGCTTCAGACATTAATGTAAAACCTTTAATATCTGAAGTAATAGATATAGACGATTACCTTAAAATTTATGGAGAAATTGGTAGTTCAAAATCCATTGCCTCCATTTTAAGTTATAAAGATGCAGTATATGCTAATGACATTGTTGTGAGTGAATCACGTAAAAGTGAATCTAAATCAAACGGATTAGCAATTGTAGGAGCAGGTAATTTTACAAAAATGACCATGTTACCAGCTCTTAAAGGTACCAATGCAAATCTATCACATATCATAAGCTCTGGAGGAGTCTCAGGAACAGCATTAGCAAAGAAATTTAATATCTCAAATAGTGCTACAGATTATGAAGCGGTATTAAAAGAAGAAACTGTAAATACTGTTGCTATTACAACAAGACATAATTTACATGCCCCTATGGTTATTAAATCATTACAGGCTAATAAAAATGTCTTCGTAGAAAAACCATTGGCACTCAATACAGAAGAGCTTAATGAAATTGTTGATGCCTATACTAATGGTAATAGTACATTAACTGTTGGATTTAATAGGAGGTTTTCACCTTATGCAGTTAAGATGAAATCTTTACTAGGAAACTCAAATACGCCTATTCATGTAATCGCAACGATGAATGCTGGTATGATTCCTGCAAATGTATGGGTACATGATCTAAAAGTAGGAGGTGGGCGTATTATAGGAGAAGCTTGCCACTTTATTGATTTAATAAGTTACTTTACAGGAAGTAAAGTGATTGCTGTTTGTATGAATGCAATGGGAAAAGCACCCGAAGAAAATACAGACAATGCAACCTTATTACTTAAATACGCAAATGGTTCTAACGGGGTGATTAATTACTTTGCAAATGGTAGTAAATCATACTCAAAAGAGCGTGTAGAAGTATATTCTCAAGAACGTACATTAATATTGGACAACTGGCGTAATCTAAAAGGATATGGCTTTAAAGGGTTTTCAAAAATGAAAACTAAAATGGATAAAGGACATAAAGATCAATTTGAACTTTTAGTAAACCAAATAAACAATGGAGGAGAAGCATTAATTCCATTTGATGAATTAATTAATACAACAAAAGCTTCTTTTGCAGCAATAGAAAGTCTCAAAACAGCCGCTTGGGTAGATGTTGAATAAACTACGGAAATTAATTGACCTATTTAATAATATGGGGATCCGTTACGTCACTTTTAGAGTGAAGTATATGGTGTCTTCAAAGTTAGGCATACATAAGAATAAGTTTCCAATCTCTCCAGATTCTAAATCCTTTATTACGTTAGCATCATGGCGTGCCAATACCCCTTTATTCTTTTTTGATGATAAAGATGCTATCCCTGTAGATAAAAAACAAAATGATGTATTAGCGTCACGCTTTCGCGAAAGCAAAAACGGAACCTATACCTTCTTTAGTAGTAAAAAATATGATTTAGGAACAGCGTATGATTGGATTGTTAACTCTGCAACGGGTTATCGTTATGATATTACAAAACACTGGTCGGAAATTGAAGACCTTTCTGCAGAAGCGGGTGATATCAAATATGTATGGGAGAAAGCACGGTTTTCATACTTATATGATATTATAAGACATGATTATCATAATGATAGTAATCAAGCAGCATTTGTTTTTTCAGAGATAGAAAGCTTTATAAATCAGAATCCAATTAATTTAGGTCCCAATTATAAGTGTAGTCAAGAGATTAGCTTGCGTATTCTTAATTGGACTTTTGCATTGTATTATTATAAACACTCTACACATTTAACTTCAGAGCGTTTTGAGGCTATTTTAAATAGTATTTACTGGCAATTGCATCACGTTTATAATAATATTAATTTCTCTAGAATTGCTGTTCGTAATAATCACGCAATTACAGAGACTTTAATGCTTTACATATCTGGATTACTTTTCCCTTTTATACCTGAAACTAAAAAATGGAGTAGACAAGGGAAAAAATGGTTTGAACAGGAAATTGATTATCAGATATATGACGATGGTACTTTTCTTCAGTTTTCTATGAATTATCATAGAGTAGCTGTACAATTACTTACTTGGGGAATCCGTTTATCACAACTGCATAATGATACATTTACAAAAGCAGTATATGAAAAAGCAAAGAAATCACTTGATTTTTTAGAAGCTTCTCAAGATCCTGTCTCAAAACAGTTGCCTAATTATGGATCTAATGATGGGGCATTATTTTTCAAATTAACCGATGATGATTATCGCAATTATCAATCACAATTAGATGACCTACGGGCGGTACTCTCGGGAACGGTTAGACAATCTTCTGAAAGTCAAGGTTGGTACGGTTTACAAGACCTTAAAATAGATCCTACTAGGAAAGATGGTATCTTTAGTTTTCGCGAAAGCGGATATTATATTATTCAAGAAGAGAGTGTTAAAACATTTATTAAATGCGGTTCGTATAAAGATCGACCAGCACAGGCTGATAATCTACATTTAGATATTTGGGTAAATGGAATCAATTATTTAAGAGATGCAGGGAGTTATAAGTATAATACTTCTAAAGAAGAGCTTGATTTTTTTATGGGTACAAAAGGCCATAATACGATAAGTGTGAATGGAAAAGATCAAATGTTAAAGGGAAGTCGTTTTATATGGTATAATTGGATTAAAAACGCAATAGGTAATCTTTCAGAAACTACTAATAACTATGTTTTTGAAGGACAAATAGAAGCATTCAAACATATAGGTGGATATAATCATAAACGTAAGGTCGATAAAATTAAAAATCGATTAGAATGGAATGTGATTGATGAAGTGACTTTAAAGAAAGGAGATTTTATAGAACAATTTTGGCATATTAATCCTGATATAGAAGATCTTATAGAGATTACAGCCGTAAATAGAGATGGTAACCCAGTAGAACTGTTAAAAAATACTGCTTGGTATTCCAGTTATTATGGAGTTAAAATCCCATCTTTGCAACTGTCATTTAAAGATACAACTGGCAAGCTTATTACAACCATCAAAATAAAGAGTTCTAATTAATTATGCGCATATTATTAATTCATCAGTATTTTCTGGAGAAAAATGAAGGGGGAGGTTCTAGATTTAATGAAATGGTAAAAGCATGGACAAGTGACGGAGTGAAGATTGATGTCATATCCGGAATGGTTAATTATGCAACTGGAAAAAAACCTGAAAAATATAAAGGAAAATCTTTTTATAAAGATACTGGGTTTTATGATGGAGTAGATGTATACAGATGTCACGTTTCTGAATCATATAACACAAATTTTTTAGGAAGACTATGGGGGTATTTCTCATTTGTCTTTTCTTCTACAATTGCAGGTTTGTTTAAAACTAGAGAGAAGTATGATGCTATAGTCGTAACATCTCCGCCATTATTTGTTGGAATTACTGCTTTTATACTTTCAATTTTCAAGCGTGTTCCAATTGTTTTTGAGGTAAGAGATTTATGGCCTGAATCTGCAATAGACACTGGAGTTTTGAAAAATAAACTCATTATTAAAATGGCATATTGGTTTGAGAATTTTATTTATAAAAAATCTGCACTAATAAATGTTTTAACACCAGCTTTTAAAACAAAACTTATTGAAAAAGGTGTTTCTCAAGAGAAAATTTTATTTATACCAAATGCCGCAGATTTTACACTAGCAGAACAAATTCAAAATAGTGACTTTGATGCAGATGCCTTTAAAAAAGAGTTAGGACTAGAAGGGAAGTTTGTAATTACCTATGTAGGAGCTCATGGTGTTGCAAATCATTTAATACAGTTAGTTGACGCAGCTAGTAAACTACAAGATACTCCAGTAATTTTTCAGTTAATAGGCTCTGGAATGCAAAAACAGATGTTACAGGATGAAGTTAAAAATAGAGGCCTTAATAATGTTATTTTTAGAAACGCTGTCCCAAAAAATGATGTTTTTAAATATATTCTTGCTTCAGATATGGGAGCCTCAGTTTTAAAGAAAGTAGATACCTTTAAAACGATCTATTCTAATAAAACTTTTGATTATATGTCTTGTAAACGCCCCGTTTTCTTAGCTATAGATGGAGTATCAAGGGAATTAATTGAGAAAGCAGATTGTGGTGTATATGTAGAACCAGAAAATATTGAAGATATAGAAACCAAAATAAGGTTAATACTTCAAAATAGGGAAGAATTAATTGAAAGTGGAATTCGTGGATATAATTATGCGAAAATTCATTTCGATAGATCTATTTTAGCTCAACAATATATAAATCATATACAAAGCTTGTGTGATAAAAAATAGAAGTGTTACTTTGTAGTAAGAATAAGAAATATGTACCCAAATTTCTTTAAACCATTATTAGATATTGTAACTGCTATAATTGTACTGTTATTAGTAAGTCCTATACTAATTTTTTCAATTATAGGTCTAAGTATTGTTAATTTTGGAACTCCATTTTTTGTGCAAAAACGTCCAGGGAAGAATGGTCGTATCTTTAATATTATCAAGCTAAAAACTATGACAGATGAGCGAGATGCTGACGGCAATTTACTGTCAGATGCAGATCGATTGACAGTTATTGGTCGGATCATTAGAAAAATGTCTTTAGACGAAATCCCACAATTATTTAATGTGATAAAAGGTGAAATGAGTATTGTTGGACCTAGACCATTACTTCCTTCATATTTAGAACTATATTCAAAAGAACAAGCTAGAAGGCATCATGTTAAGCCTGGAATAACTGGGTGGGCACAGGTAAACGGTAGAAATTTAATAAGTTGGGAAAGAAAATTTGAATTGGATGTTTGGTATGTAGATAATCAAACATTTCTTTTAGATATAAAAATATTAATGTTAACAGTAAAGAAAGTGTTTTTGCGAGAAGGGATTAATTCTTCTGGACAAGCAACTACAGAAAGTTTTAAGGGGTAATTATGGGAAAGAAAATAGCTATCTATGGGTTTGGAGGTTTTGGACGAGAAGTTAAAAGCCTAATTGAAGATATTAATACAAATAAAGAACAGTATGAATTTATAGGTTTTTTTGATGATAATCCTGAAATAAAAAACACTATAAATAACTATACAATTTTAGGAGGCATCAAAGAATTAAACGCTTGGAATGATGAAATTTCTATAGCTGTTGCAATTGGTGATCCAATTACTAAAAAAAGTATTGTTCAAAAAATTAATAATCCTAAAGTAAGTTTCCCGAATTTGATTCATCCAAGTGTCATTGGAAACCCAAATAATTATACCATTGGTCATGGATGTATAATTTGTGCTAATAATATACTTACAGTAGATATTACAATTGGTAATTTCTTGATTTTAAATTTAGCATGTACTATAGGTCATGATACTCTGATAAAGGATTTTTGTTCAATAATGCCAGGCGTTAATGTCTCTGGAGAAGTAGAATTAGGTGCTTGTTCTTATATAGGTACTGGGGCTAAAATTATAAATCTAGTTCATATAGGAAAAAATACTATTGTAGGAGCAGGTGCAGTTGTTTCTAAATCATTGCCCGAAAATTGTACAGCAGTAGGAATACCTGCAAAACCTATTAAATTTTCAAAATAATGAGTGAAGCTAAAATATGGCTTTCTTCTCCTCATATGGGAGGAGCAGAACAGAAATATGTAAATGAAGCTTTTGATACAAATTGGATCGCTCCATTAGGACCTAATGTAAATGGCTTTGAAAACGATTTAAGTACCTATCTTAATAATAACCCTGTAGCTGCATTGAGCTCTGGGACTGCCGCACTTCACCTTGCATTATTACAATGCGGTGTTGGCCAAGGTGATGAAGTTATTTGCCAATCATTTACATTTTCTGCAAGCGCAAATCCTATTACATATCTAGGGGCTACTCCAGTTTTTGTAGATAGTGAAGACGTAACGTGGAATATTTCTCCAAAATATTTAGAAGAAGCTATTACTGATCGTATAGCAAAAGGAAAAAAACCAAAAGCAATAGTTGCGGTACATTTATATGGTATGCCGTATTTAGTAGACGAGATACATGCAATTGCCAATAAATATGAAATCCCTGTTGTAGAAGATAGTGCCGAAGCATTAGGTTCTACCTATAAAGGAAGAAACTGTGGTACTTTTGGTACTTATGGTGTTTTATCTTTTAACGGAAATAAAATCATTACTACGAGTGGAGGTGGGGCTCTTGTTTGTCCATCTGAAGAAGCAAAAAAGAATACTGTATTTCTAGCAACGCAAGCTCGTGACGATGCTCCGCATTATCAACATAGTAATATAGGCTATAACTATAGGTTAAGTAATATATCTGCAGGAATTGGTAGAGGACAAATGGAAGTGCTCGACAAACACATAAACCTTCGTAGACAGATGAATTCTTTTTATCAAGAGCTTTTTGAAAAATACGATGGTATTACTGTATTTACAGAACCTAATGAAGATTTTTACAGCAATCATTGGTTATCAGCAATTTTAGTAGATCCTGAAAAAACCAATGGGGTTACGAGAGAGGATATTCGTCTCGCTTTCGCGAAAGCAAATATAGAATCTAGACCTCTTTGGAAACCCATGCATATGCAACCTATTTTTGAAAACTGTGCTTTTTATGGAGAAAATGTTGCATTTCGTCTATTTAAAAACGGATTATGCGTACCTTCGGGTTCAAATTTAATATCAAAAGATAGACAAAGAATAGAAAAGGTTATCTTTGACCTACTATCAAGATAGGTACGATTAACGCGTATGAAAAATAAATTACAAATTGCTGTTGAAAATTTATTTTCTGACGATAATAAGTTAGATATTAGGAATATTAGATATCTTCCTAGGTGGGCTGTATTATTTATTGATACAATACTCGTTACTTCTAGTTTATTTCTCACCTATTTTCTTTTAAAAGACCTTAACATTGTTCCTTTAAAGACATTAAGAGTTTCACAACAAATAGGACTTATTGTTGGAATAAATTTCATTTTCCTTTTATTATTCAAAACCTATGCAGGATTAATAAGACATTCATCATATATGGATGCATTGAAACTCTTTTTTGCTTCGGTTTCTACATTTCTGACATTATTAATTATTAATATTATAAGTCTAGCGGTAATAGGGAATAAAATCTTTATTGGTACAGGCCTTATAGTATTCCTGTTTATTTCTTTTTCTGCCTTATTTGTTTTTAGATTATCGGTAAAGCAATTATATGAATATTTTAAAGTTGCTCAACAAGAAGAAGAACTTATAACTGCTGTTATTGTTGGTGTAGATGATGGTGCTATTTCAATAGCAGCTGCATTAGATATTGAGCATCCACAACGTTTTAAAATACAAGGTTTTGCTTCTAGTAGACAGAACAAAAGCTTACGTATTTTAGGAAAACCAGTTTTAGAAATGAACACTTCTATTAGTAGTCTGGTTCATAAATTGGATGCACAGGCTATTATATTTTCTGGTAATACATTGAATGCGGAAGAGCGTTATGCATTGGTAAAAGATTGTTTAGAGAATGATATTAAAGTTTACAATTCTCCATTAGTTATAAATTGGTCAGAAAACACAACCGTAACTGATCAATTAAAATCTTTACAAATAGAAGATTTATTAAATAGAGACCCTATAGTACTTAATGCTAAGAATAAGACTGCTCAAATTAGTAATAAGAATATATTAGTAACAGGAGGAGCTGGTTCTATTGGGAGTGAAATTGTAAGACAAGTTGCGACATATAGTCCTAAGAGACTTATTATCTTAGATCAAGCAGAATCTCCATTACATGCACTACATATAGAACTTAAAGACAAATTTCCAGATCTTACAGTCACTTATGTAATATGCGATGTTGTTAATAAGAAACGGTTACGTGTACTTTTTGAAGCCTATAAGATAGACGTAATATATCATGCAGCTGCATACAAACATGTCCCATTAATGGAGGATAATCCATCTGAGGCTATACATACCAATGTATTAGGAACAAAATTGATGGCTGATCTCGCAACAGAATTTGGAGTAGGACATTTTGTAATGGTAAGTACAGATAAAGCTGTAAATCCAAGTAATGTAATGGGTGCTTCAAAAAGAGCAGCAGAAATGTATGTGCAATCATTATATTTTGAACAAAAGGAATTAGCGCTTAGTAATACCAAAATCACTAAATTTATTACCACTCGTTTTGGTAATGTATTAGGATCTAATGGTTCAGTAGTTCCTTTATTCAAAAAACAAATCGAAGCAGGAGGTCCAGTAACAATTACACATCCAGATATTATCCGTTACTTTATGACAATTCCAGAAGCTTGTCAATTAGTACTGGAAGCTGGCGCTATGGGAAAAGGAGGGGAGATTTTTATTTTTGACATGGGAGAACCTGTAAAAATTATGGACCTTGCAGAAAAAATGATAAAGCTAGCTGGTCATATTCCAAATGAAGATATTGATATAAAAATCACAGGATTAAGACCTGGAGAAAAACTTTATGAAGAATTATTAAGTGATAAAAGTAGAACACTTCCCACACATCATGATAAAATTATGATAAGTGAAGATGAAACTAAAGAGTATCACCTTGTAAATGAGTCAATAAAAGCTATTGTAGAAGCTGCAACAGAAAATATGAATAATAAGACAGTAGCTAAGCTTAAACAACTAATTCCCGAATTTAAAAGTAACAACTCAGAATATGAAATTTTAGATATTCAAGTTGAGAAACAAAAATAGTTATAAAAGTGATAAAGATGGGCTATAAAAGATTGCTTGATATACCTTTTTAAGATTACTTTTGCACATTCATTTTTAGAGATATAAATTTTGAGATCATATATAAAATTTAGCTTCGTTCTGCTATCGATAACATTATTAGCAACTTCTTGTGTTTCCAAGAAAAAAGTACTTTATCTTCAAGATATAGAACAAATTGCAGATAATCCTGCAAATACAAATTATAATATAAAAATTAGAGCAAATGATTTGCTTACCATTAATGTTTCTGCTCTTAATGCCGAAGCAGTGGTTCCTTTTAACTTACCTTTAGTTACCCTTCCTTCTCAAACTGGAATTGTTCAAAATTCTCAACAATTACAAACCTATTTAGTAAGTGTAGATGGGACCATAGAATTTCCATTAGTTGGGACTGTTAATTTATTAGGATTAACACGTACAGATGCTACAGAAAAAATTAAAGGGTTAGTTAGTAAATATGTAAAAGATCCTATCATAAATATTAGAATTCTTAACTTTAAAGTATCTGTCTTAGGTGAAGTACAGCGACCTGGTACTTTTACAATAAATGATGAGCGTATTACAATATTGGAAGCATTAGGTCTTGCGGGAGATATGACAATCTTTGGAGATCGTAAAAATGTAAAGATTATACGAGAAGTAGATGGAGTTAAGTCATATGGTGAATTAGATTTTACATCATCTGCTATCATTAGTTCTCCATTCTATTACCTACAACAAAACGATGTAGTTATAGTTTCTCCAAATCAAGCTCAAATACAAAGTTCAAGCTTTAATAGAAATACAAGTGTGTTTATTTCTATAGCGGGTATCATCATATCAGTAATTAGTGTTTTAACTCGCAACTAATAGGTTTTATATTTTTATGAAAGAAAACGAATCACTTTCTCGTCAAGAAGAAGTTAGCTTAAAAGATCAAATCAGGCATTATCTTCAATACTGGTTTTGGTTTATACTATCTCTTACTATATGTATTACGATTGCGTTTTTAAACATGCGATATAGTACATATAGTTACGTTTCTGAAGCAACTATTTTAATTAAGGATGATAAGAATGCGTCGCTTTCAGAAATTGCAATATTTGAAGATTTAGGACTTACAGGATCCGCACTTAATAAATCACAATTTGAAAATGAAATTGAGATTTTAAAGTCAAGACGTTTATTATCAGAAGTTGTTAGAAAATTAAAATCTAATATTAGATATTTTAAAGTAGGGAGCATTAAAACCTCAGAACTCTATGAGGATCTTCCTTTTAAACTAACCATATTTGATACTACAAATATAGATCAGCTTTCTTCTAAAAGCCTTATCATAAAAATACTTTCAGATACAGAGTTTGAAATAAAAGAAGGAGAAGAAGGAGAAGTTAAGAAATATAGTTTTAATCAACCTTTCAAAATAGGAATTGGAGAAGTTGCTCTAGAACCTAATGTAGATAGTGATGAGTTTCAATTTAGGAAAGAAAATTTCATTGTTGCTATTGGAACGGTTGATAAAGCAGTTAATGATTTAAGAAGGAAAATAAAAGTTCAATCTGTAAGTAAAAATAGTAGTAGTAGTATTCTAAAACTTACTATAATATCTGCTCAGAAATTAAAAGCAGAAGCTACATTAGATACACTAGTTGCTGTATACAATAAGGATGCAATTTATGATAGAAACTTAGTATCCAAAAATACAGCTGATTTTATAATTAATCGATTAGAAATCATTACAAGAGAACTTGATTCTGTAGAAACCGGTAAAGTAGATTTTAAAGAAAAAAATAGACTTACGGATATACGAGCAGAGGGACAATTATTTTTAGAAAATGCTAGTGAATTAAATAAAAAGCAAATAGTTGTTGCTACTCAAAAAGAGCTTTTAAAGTCAATGACTGACTATATTGCTACTAGTAAAGATTATACATTATTACCTTCTAATTTAGGAATCGAAAATGGAGGAGTCGTACAAGCTGTAAATGAATATAATGACTTAATCATTAGAAGACAAAGATTACTCAATAGCTCTACAGAAGAAAACCCAATAGTTATTGAATTATCTAATCAGATAAGTCAATTCAAAGAAAATGTAAAAGAAAACCTTAATACAGTTACACTTGCCTTAGATATTGAAGATAGAGATATTAGAAAACAAATCAATAAGATAGGAGGTAAGATATCACAAATACCGTCTATTGCAAAATCTTCAAGAGATATAGAAAGGCAGCAAACTATTAAAGAGTCATTATATTTATATTTACTACAAAAGCGTGAAGAAACTGCAATTTCACTTGCTGTAACTACGCCTAAAGCTAAAATAGTTGATAAAGCTTATACAGCAAAAGAGCCTGTATCTCCTCAACCAAAATTTATCTATTTAGTTGCACTCATCGTTGGATTTGCAATTCCGTTTGTGATCATATTTATAAAAACATTTTTTGATACTAAAATTCATAATAGGGTAGATGTAGAAAAAGAAGTACCTAGTCTTCCAATTCTTGGAGAAATTCCAGTTATTGACAGCAAAGACAGTGAGGTTATTACAAATAATGATAGATCTGTATTGGCAGAAGCCTTTAGGATACTAAGAACAAATCTTGGCTATTTTATTAATTCAAAAGAAAACGGGAATGTTGTTTTCGTTACTTCTACTATAAAAGGAGAAGGAAAAACCTTTGTAGCCTATAACTTAGCTATAAGTTTAACAAGTACTAGAAAATCTGTACTACTTATTGGAGCAGATATCCGTAATCCTCAGATACATAGATATATTGATGAAAACGAATGGAAAATTGGTCTTTCAGAATATTTATTTGATTCTTCTGTTGATGTTAATTCTATCACTAATAAAGTAGATATAGAAGGGCAAAACTTTGATGTAATTCTTTCTGGTAGAATACCACCTAATCCTGCAGAATTGTTAATGAGTGAACGCTTTGAGACAATTATAGCAGAGGTAAAAGACAAGTATGATTATGTAATCGTAGATACAGCTCCTACATTATTAGTAACAGATACCTTACTTATAAGTCAGATGGCAGATACTACTGTATATGTTTGTCGTGCAGAATATACAGATAAAAAACTCTTACAATATCCTAAGGAATTGTATGACGAAGGAAAAATAAAAAATATTGCTTTTGCAATAAATGGTATTAAGCTTACTAACTTTGGCTATGGTAGTAAGTATGGTTATGGGTATGGGTATGGACAAGAAAAACCAAGTGTTTTTAGTCGACTAAAAAGAGCTCTTAAATTAAAAAAATAATACCTCTTTATAAACTTAAATAAAAAAACCTGTATGAAATTCATACAGGTTTTTTTATTTATATGTTTTTTACTTTTATGAAGTAAGTAAAGAAGATGTTTTATCACACACCTTTTTTAAGGCAGGAACATATGAGTTTCCGATTTTCATATGTTCAATTTTAGTAAGGTGCTCAATTTTATGGGTATCTATTCCTATAAAATCATAAAATTCATCTTTCAATAACTTTAATGCAGTCTTTTGACAAGAATCTCCATAATGCTCTGATAATGAAAGTGCATTTAATTGTAATAGACATCCTCTAGCTTTAAAATCCTGAAAAACTTCTATCTTATTATGATAATATGCATAACGTTCAGGGTGTGCTAATACAGGAATATATCCTAAAGTTCCGATTTTGAAAATGATATCTTTAATATTTTCAGGAGGTTGAAAATATGACATTTCAATAAGCACATAGTTTTTATATAAAGGCAAAATACTTTTATTGTCTAGTAATGTCTCAAAATTATCATCTACCATATATTCAGATGAGAAACTAAGCTTTATAGACCCTATCTGATCTTTAATACTCGTATATGCATTTTCTATAGAACTAGGTGTATTATCATAAATACCATGCATTGTGTGAGGAGTAGCAATAATGTGAGGACATCCTAACTCTTTGTATTTTTCAATAAGAATGATACTCGTTTGGCTATTTTTTGCACCATCATCTATACCTGGCAACACATGACAATGCATTTCTGGAGTACCACTCCATATATCTACAAATGGGGTTTTCTTTTTAAAAAATTGTAACATACCACAAAAATAAACCAAATTTAAATGAGTAGATATCTAAAAATTATTAAAATCATATTGATATTTCTATAGATGTTTCTTTATACGCTTTCGCGAAAGCATATAATTAAATAACATTACTGTAAAAAAGGCTATCCAGAATATGAATAGCCTTTAAATCAGGGGTGATTATGATGGATCCTTATTTAATAATAAAACGTTTAGTAGTAACAATGCGATTATTACTTTTAAAATGAACGAAATAAACTCCTGCGCTAAATTTTTGAGTATCTATAAATGACTCCTGTTGAGTTCCTGAATAGATCCATTTACCTTGCACAGTATAGATATCAAAATCTACAGGAATCGTTGTTTGAATTTGAATATATGTTCCATTCTCAGCAGGATTAGGATATAAGCTAATATCTTCAGAACTTATGCTTGTGTTATAATCTAGATCTAATTGAGATTTGCCTGATGATATATTATTAAATGAAGGAACAGCTCCATTCAATTCAAAATTATCTAATGCAAGGTCTGCTTGCCAAGTACCACCAGTGATTCTATTAAATCGTAATTGAACAGAGCCACCTTCAAAAGGTGATAAATCAATCACTTGTGTATTCCATTGATTTCCTTGATTTCCGCTAAGAAACCATAATTCAATCCAAGTATTACCATCGTCTATACTAGCTTCTAAAGAGATACTCCCAAAGTCATTACTCCCAAACATATGATAATCAAACGTAAATGTGCTTCCATTTAAAATGGATAGATCAAAGCAAGGAGAGTTTAAAATGGCTTGTTTATTTGGAAAACCTGTACCATTACCAGAGGCTTCTACATAAAGATATATACCACCATTACTAGCGCTATTTGGCCCTGTATTAGCTGAAGGTGTTCCATTTGCATCTCTGATCCAATTAAGATCATCTGCAGTGCTTTGTGTCCAATTATTAAAATCTGTTTCAAAACTTGCTTGGTATGGATATCCATTTTCTGTAGCATTACATGACTGTACAGGAGGTATTTCTCCTTGGATAATCTGTATATCATCTATGGCTACATCTCCTCTAAAATCACTTCCTGTAATTCTATTATATCGTAATTGTATAGGAAACCCTATATATGGGTCTAAGCTTATAATTTGAGTGTTCCATTGGTTGCCTTGATTTTGATCTTCATTCCATATAGAAAACCAACTAGCACCATCATTAAGACTCACCTCTACATCTAAGCTACCTAGATTATTACTCGTACCATACATATGATATTTAAAACTAATATATGCATTAATGCTAGCCGTTAAGTCTATACATGGAGATGTTAGAATAGCTTGTTTATTTGGAAAACCTACATTATTTCCAGAGGCTTCTGTATACATATAATTCTGACCTTCTATAGCACTACTTGGCCCCGTTCCATTAGAAGGAGTACCATTGGCATCTATTATCCAGTTTATGTCATCATCTGTATTTTGAGTCCAATTGTCAAAACCATTTTCAAAACCTAGAAAATAGGGTAGCGCGGTAATCCCTTCTATACAACCATTTCCTAGCTCAAGTGTTTGTAATTGAATACTATTACTTTGATCAGAAACATTACCAGCTAGATCATTTGCTACAACAAAAAATGAATATATGGTATCTGGTGTCAGATTAAGGGCTGTGTAGGTAGTACCTATTGTCGTTGCAATAGGCTGTCCATCTTGAAAAACGGTATAATCTGTAACCCAAATATTATCGGTTGCGACATCCCAAGATAATGTAGCTGCAATTTGTGTAATATCAAAGGCAATAAGGTTTTCAGGTGCTGTAGGAGCTTCTGTATCTGGAACTCCTTGAGAAATGATTACCGTATAATCTTCTACTTCTCCAAAATCATAGCTACCACAACTTGTGGGAACTGTATTATAACGCATAATTACTCGCAATCGAGTAGGACCGGTAAGTGCATTATTAGGTATAGAAATGATACCAGAGATAGATGGATTGGTCGTAGGTGTTTGTGTGAAAACGCGCTCTGAAGCGTCATTAAAAATACCATCTTGATTATAATCTATCCATATGGCATAAGCTTCCGGGTAATTGGTTCCAGTCCAGGTAGGCTCAATGGTAAAGGGATAAGATATGTTTGTTTCTAGCGTAGTAGATATGTTTGTAAAGTCACTATAATTTTGACTTCCAGAACTATTATTAATCGTGTTGAGTTCAAACCTGCTTATAAACTCTTCGGTAGCATTGTTGCTGGAAGCATTACAATAGGTCACAGGAGGCGTTAATGTAGTAAAGCTAACAAGAGTACTATAAGCAGAAGTAGATCCATCTGAACAGCTACTATTAACCTCTACTTCATAAACGGTATCTCCTGTCAGGTTTGCCAAATCTACCTGTAATGCTGTTGTATTTATTGTTTGAAATATGTTGTTTCCGCTTTCGCGAAAGCGTACTTCATATGAAACCCCATTAGTTGCATCCCATTGTACCGTAGCAGTAGTGGCTGTAATAGCGTTTACTATGACATTTTGAGGAATCTCAGTATCACAAGCAGGAAGATTAACTGTAAATGAAATAGATACCGGTGTTGCCGCTTCAAATGAAGTATTACCATCTTGCGTAGCTTCTACAGTTACAATACCAACAGTTCCATCTAATACTAGTAAATTACCACTTATGGTTGCTGGACCAGATGTGATACTATAACTCACAGGAAGTCCAGAGCTTGCTGTAGCATTTAGTGTAATAGGCCCTGCAGTCGTAATCTGATCCGGAATAGCTGGAAATGTAATAGACTGTGTACTGAGTGGCATCGGAATGGTATTTACGATTTGAAAACCTTCAAACGAAAACCCTTCAAAAGTGGTTGTATAACCGCTGGTGAGATTGGAACTATCCGAATCAAAAACAAATCGTACTAAAGCATTGGGAGCGCCTTGCATAAAACTATTGTTTGTTGCATCTATAACAATCTCTTCTAAAGACCATTTATCTTGTGTGTCTCCATCATATAAAGGCTCTCCATCTGGTTGATGCGCTTCGTCCGAACTTGATTTTTGACTATACGGATTTGTGTCAGATGGACTTCCTGGCTTAGTATATTTCCCTATTAATGGTGTCCATGAAGCCCCGCCATCTATAGATCCTTCCAATTGCGCAAAATCAAAATCACGTTCTATATCCCATTTTGCAAAAAATTGAATAACACTTTGCTGTGATCCCGATAAGTCTATTGGATTTACAAGCGTAAGTGTTTCAAAAATGTTATTTCCGTAACTAGTAGAAGTATTTGTGATGGCACTAGCACTTGAAAAAGTATCGGTTGTTAATTCCCAACCATTATTGGCCCAATTAGAAAGCCCATTAACATCCGAATTATCTACAAATAGTATTGTAGGAGTATACTGTTTTTCAATAATGGCTTGATAAAGTGTATAGTCTTCATTTGCTACTGTTACTTCATATTGAATCATATCTCCAGATTGTACTCCAGGATCTAACTGATATGAGAAATTCAAGCCTACTTGTTCTAATTTTGTAAGATTTACGGTCTGTGAAGTTCCTATACTATTTATATTAGTAGAAATAGGAGTAACCGTTACTGTAATAGGAGAGAGGGTTTGTCCTAGATATTCTATTCCTATTTGCAATTGCCCAGTTATAGCAGAGAGACTGGAGGGTGTTAAATCTTTATATTTTGCATATTTACCACTGTAATAGGCAGCCAATAAATTTACACGCATAGCCCGTTGTGCAATTGGTAGGATATTAGATGGAGAAGGATAGAAGCCCCCTTCTGCACTACTACCATTTTCAGGACTGAATGAAATAATATTTTTTCCAGACCCAGTAGATCCAGTTCCATCCGGTATAGTACCCCCTAATAACCAATCAATATGACTACCACTTGCTACGGGCGGTCCCGTTTGTGTTACAGCTCCATAACCGTATCTATTATAATAACTCATGTCATGCCCATATTGAGCAAATTCATCTTCTCTTCCTGTAGCACTACCAATACTTGAATACGAATGATATAGTATATTACTAAACGCATGATGATCTAATGCTACTTTAAAATCTCTTGATAATACAAAATCACGTACAATACGGGACTCAGGTTCTGAGAAAGGTCCTGTACCTCTAAAGTCTTGCGCACATGGATTTCCAGAAGCGCCGCCATTATTCCAGAAGTAACCGCTATTTCGATTTAAATCGACACCATCATTATCCCCACCACAACCACTAGTTACTCTTCTGTTTTTGCGTTGTAAACCTCCACCATTTGGGTTATTATCAATATTAAATTGATACCCATCTGGATTTAATATAGGAATAAAATAAAGCTCATGATGATCTATTAAGTTTTTGATACCTGGATCTGTATCATAATTTTCCAACAGATACCACATATAATATAACTGATTCATGAGGCTAGAAATTTCTCTAGCATGAATCAATGAGTTATAAAGTGTTTCTGGTTCATCTTCATCTATATCTGGGTTGTCAGATATTTTGACATAATACACAGTACGGCCTTCGATGGTGGTCTCTGTAGCTGCCGCTATACGTGCAGTAATTAGATTTGGATATTGCGCATGCATAGCGTCTAGTTCTGCGAGTGCTTCATCTAGCGTTAACGAGCCTGCATAGCTTCCTAAATTAAAATTTTGTGGTACCGTCCAATTAATCTCATTCTCACCGGTATACTGTCCAATGTTAGTAATGCTTTCTGATGCAACACTAGACCTTTGTTGGAATGGTTCTGGTTGTCTAGATTTCATTGTATTTAGTGTTGTCGTAGCAATATCCATATCTGAGATTGCTCGCTCAGCATAAAATATAGAAAGATCTTCTATAAGTGTTTGTGAGTTAAGTTCTAAAGATGATATAAGATCTTGTTCATAAGGCGTTAATTCCAAAATTAGGTCATTGCCATCTTGATAAACCCCACAATGCATGTCAATACCTACATTACTTAATTGTAATACTTGTTGTTGTGTAATGTTTGAAATTTTTACCCTTTTGTTAGTTTGAGCGTATGAAGAAATTACGCATAGGAGGAATACTCCATAAAATAGTTTACGAATCATAAAAATTGATTTTAATTAATAATTACAATAAGGGGGGAGAACTTAAATTTAATTAAAAATACTTGATAATCAAATGGTTATAATTACGTGTTTTTGAAATCAGTTGTAATTCCTAGTAGTTTTGTAGACTTTTAGTTTTAAAAAGTTAAATATTGTAGGTAATCTCTTACTAAATTTAATGATTTTTCAAAATTAGGTTATAATATACTGCATTACAGGTTTTTATGTAAATCGTATACGTAGGCTATTTTTATAATCTTTAATTTAATAGCAGTACATTATTTATATAACTTTGAATTTACTAAAACATCAATCTTTAAAAGATCCATGAATTTTAGAAATAAACATAGATGGTCCATTATACTTACATATTGTATAGGATGGACATTAGCATTTATATTTCTAAGCATTATAAGGGGTATAGGCGCTACAGAAGATGGGGCTTTTGATTTTGATTTTAAAACAAGTGTACTTTACTCAGTCATAATGGGGCCTATATTTGGTGCTATTTCTGGTTATGCTCAAATTTATATTAATGAGCGTATTTACAAGCGTGCTTCTGCCCGTAAATTATTTCTTATAAGAATATCCTCTTCACTTCTTTTTATTTTGATATTGATTTTAATTTCATATATCATTATACCACCGCTATTCAGTGTGGATATTAGTTTTATAGACTTTGTAGTTGATGATGGAAGTTTACCTATTTATATATATGTGTTTTGTGTAGATGCATTCATGGGAGCTTTTTCTCAAATTAATTTGATGCTAGGAGGTAGTAATTTATGGAAGATATTTCGAGGTAAGTTTTATACTCCACACGAAGAGCATCGAATTTTTATGTTCCTAGACTTACAATCATCTACAGAACATGCAGAGCGATTGGGGCATCTTAAGTATAGTATGCTTATCAGAGACTGTTTTAATGACCTAGGCGTGGTAATAGAAAATGAAGCCGAAGTCTACCAATATGTTGGTGATGAGGCCATTCTAACTTGGAAATTAGAAGATGGATTACGAAATCAAAATTGTATTAATGCTTTTTTTAACTTTAAGAATAGATTACTTAAGAAGCAGCAATATTATAAAGAAAACTATAGCCTAGTTCCCTTTTTTAAAGCCGGCCTCAATGATGGAGTAGTTGCAGCGACAGAGGTTGGAAAGTATAAAAAGGAAATTGCTTATCATGGAGACACCCTTAATACAGCTGCTAGAATACAAGGAAAATGTAATGAGTTTCAACAAGAATTATTGATTTCAGAGAGTTTAAAGACAAAATTAGATTTAAAAAATAATCACGTTGAACTTTTAGGAGATATTATGCTGAGGGGAAAGCAAGCGAATGTTCAAATTTATTCAGTTTCTAATTCAATTCTTTCTTAATACGCTTTCGCGAAAGCGTATAATAAATTACCTCTACATAAAGAGTTACTACAATTACACCTTGAAAATAATCACAAATGCTTTGTGATTTTGCGACTTGTAGGGCTTGTAATCGAATAGTAATAATCAATGAGTTTGCCAGATTCGCTTACTAAGTATTTCTGAAAATTCCACTTTACACTAGAGTTTTTATTTCCATTTAACTCTTTAGACGTAAGCCATTTAAATAACGGATGTTGCTTACTGCCTTTAACGTCTATTTTTTCAGTAAGCAAAAAAGTAACGCCGAAATTTCGTTCGCAAAAAGTTTGTATTTCTTCTGCATTTCCAGGTTCTTGTTTCCCAAACTGATTACAAGGAGATCCTATCACTACAAGTTCTGTAGGGTAGGTATCACTTAATTTTTGAAGATCTTTATATTGCTTGGTAAAACCACATTCGGATGCTACATTGACAAATAATAACTTTTTATTTTTGAAATTAGATAAATCTATAGGTTTTCCATCTATACTATTAATAGTAATATCATATAATGATTGTCCTGTATTTTTTTGAATAGAAGATGTAGTTTTTGCTTTATTAATCAAGTTCATAATATTTTTATCTATGTATTAAATGTATTTTATAAAACAGGAAACACCTCTATTATTCTATAGAAGTGTTTCGAGTTTTCATAACAATTTATAAATGTAAAAAAGGATACTTCCTTTATATATCTGAATCTGGTCTGCCTTTTAAACGTATTTCAATCTTCTTCTTCTTTGCAGTAAGTCGTTTCATAATATCCATAAGTTCTGAATCTTTAGTTTTCTTATAGATTTCATTAATTGCAAGGATAAGGCGTTTTGCTTCTCTAGAGGCTACCACACGATCACTTGTTGACATGTGACTCATTTTTGCATTTTCAAAGTTTGAAGCTTCCTGTAATATATCCATGCTTTGACTTGTTTAATATTATATAAAATTAGTTAAACATTTTTAATCTAGCAAATTTCTACTATAAATTATAATTATAGGAATCATAATTCATGTCTATAACCGACTGTATAATAGCATTTTGTTAAATACAAATAACACTCATAAATATTATTTATATTTGAAACTTAGTGAGAGAAGGTCTTCTAGAGATGGGAGGCTTTTTTCTTTTAAAGATTGATTCCTAATTAGTTAAAACAAAAAAGCGAACCTACAGGCTCGCTTTCATACTTTTTAACAATATTTTCTCTAATTAGACTGGATCACCAGGAGCAGTACAAATACATGCGATACATCTTTGCGGATACGTACATTCTGCATCAGAATGGCAGATATTTCTAGGAGGTCTTCCTCCAGCAATTTCCTTTTGTGCTGTTTGACTTAAGTTTTGAGCACCTTTTACACTTGAAATCTTTTTTAACATACTAATAAATTTTTAAATTATACACACTCTGATCTATTTAATGACATCCAGAGTTTCTGTCTAACAAACTAGTTTTGTATAACTTAAAAGTATATGCATTTATAAAAATCTCAAAGAAATGTATTTCGATTTTCATGAATTACGATAAAGTAACTAGCTCCCCTACAAAACCTTACGATTTTATACAGCACCTATATATCATTTTATATACGTATTGTAACAGCAGCTTTTGAATCTAATGTAAAGTTAGACGGTTAGGTAATAGTATAGAGTCATCTACTTTTCAACCCAATAAATATTAATAATACTTATAGTTAAAGGGATTGTACCGTTATGAGGTGTATGTAGGGTGGGGGATTTTGTTTTCTTTTGGTAGAATAACTTTACAAATATCTTTGGAGTATCTTTTCTTAAATAACAATACTATTCTTTAATTGTTAGTAGTGGGTTTGGAATTTCGATTGCATTCTTATTGTCTGATCTACGAATTGATTCTGGATCAGAAACTCCATTGTTATAATTGACTTCATATAATAAGTTTCCTGCTACGTCATATTCTTTATACAAACCATTCAAACACCCTTCAAGAGTTACTATATATGAACTAGGGTTTATATTATGTTTTTCAATATCAATATAATAGCTTGGGAGGTCATATATAGGTAAGGATAATTCTTTGCTCTCTACTTCTATTATTGTTTCACAGTCGGCATAGTCAGTATAATTAACACTCCTGTATAATTTTTCTCCATCAATATCATACATTTTCCAGTTGCCAATTTTATGAGTATTTTTAAAAAATGATGTTACTATAAGTTTTTCATCTCTATATATTTCCCAGTGTTCAATGTTGTCTTCTATTCGAGCTTTCATCATAAAATTACTTCCCCGAATTGGTTTATTGTATTTTCTGGTATAGCTAATTAAATTGCCATTTTTAAATATACCTTCACCAATAACATTTCTACTAATATCATTGTGAAATAAACGCCCGTTAATTTTATCATCTATAAACTCACAAGTTGATATGATATCTCCGTTACTGAAATAGTATTCAAAAGCACCATTTTTTTTATCATTGATGTATGTCCCATTTCCTCTTATTTGACCATTTTGATAATATTCAATTAGTTGCCCTTCTCTTTTTCCTAAGCTATAAGATACTTTGTAGTGTAATGAACCATCTTCAAAATAAGCAACCCAATCTTCATGCTTTACTCCATTTTTAAAATCCCCTGTTCTCTTAATTTGTCCACTTTCATAGTATTCAACAAATTGACCGTTATATATTCCATTAGAATAATTAACAATCCCTTTTAAATTTCCATTTCTTAAGAACTCTTTATGTGGCCCTTCTAATATTCCTTTACTATAATTATATATTGATTGTATGTTACCATTATCATAATATCTATTAACAACACCATCCCAAATTTCTTCATTCAATGATAATGATGTTCCTGTCATTTGGATAGTTTCATTAATATAATAATCAGATATAATATATTTATCGTTCTCTTTTATGATAGGTAATCTAAAAAAAGAAGCCTTTTCTTTATTAACAGTTTTCCAGTTATTGTCATACCAAATTGTATCACTTTGTGAGTAGGAACGTATTGAAATAAATAAAAGTGGTATTACAATAAATAAAAAAGCTTTGCTCATATTATAAAAGATATATTTAGATAGTGAAATTAATCAATTTAGAGTTAGAAGTATTTAACTAATAGAAACATATAATTGTTTAGTTAATAACTTACTTCCCAATACAGAAATTAGCAAAAATATTCCCAAGCAACTCATCATTGGTGACCTGACCAGTAATCTCTCCAAAGTGATATAAAGCTTGACGTATGTCTATAGCCATGAGGTCTCCAGAAAGATCAGTATCTAGACCATATTGTACTTTTTCAATCTCTTCGAGTGCTTTTAAGAGTGCATCGTAATGTCTAGAATTAGTTACAATGGTTTCATCATTACGCAATGCTCCAGTGTTTACAAAGTCTAATAATTTCGCTTTAAGCGCATCTACACCCATTCCTTTTTTTGCAGATAATATGTGTAGATTGGAGATTGTTGATTGAAGATTTTTGATTTCTGATTCACTAAGTTGATCTACTTTATTTGCAACTATAATCAGTGGTTTCAGCGGAAACTGATTCTTTATTTTCTCAATCTCTATGATAATAGCTTGATATTTCTCTCCTTCTGAAAGAGATGCCTGAAAGGCAGAGAGGGATGCATCAAATAAATAGATAACGACTTGTGCTTGTCCTATTTTTTCAAAGGTTTTTTGAATACCAAGACCTTCTATGACATCTTTGGTCTCTCGAATACCCGCAGTATCTATAAATCGAAAGCCTATACCGCCTATGGTAAGCTCATCTTCTATGGTATCACGAGTAGTACCCGCAATATCTGAAACAATAGCTCTTTCTTCATTTAACAAGGCATTGAGTAGCGTAGACTTCCCAACATTAGGTTCTCCTACAATGGCCACGGGAATTCCATTCTTAATCACATTTCCTGTAGCAAATGAATCAATAAGACGTTTTAAAACTTTGGTGATACGTGCTACCAATTCTTTAAACTGTGTACGATCTGCAAATTCTACATCTTCTTCAGAAAAATCAAGCTCTAATTCAATAAGCGAAGCAAAATTGAGGAGTTCTTGACGTAACTGTGCTATTTCGTTAGAAAAACCACCACGCATTTGTTGCATCGCTATTTGATGACTCGCTTCGTTATCACTTGCAATAAGATCTGCGACGGCTTCTGCTTGAGAAAGATCCATTTTCCCATTGATAAATGAACGTAGGGTAAATTCACCTGCCTGTGCAGCACGACAGCCTTTACGAAGTAATAATTGTATAATTTCTTGTTGTATATAACTAGAACCATGACAGGAAATCTCAACAGTAGGTTCTCCTGTATAGGAATTGGTTCCTTTAAATAAGGAAACCAAAACTTCATCAAGCACACGTTGTTCATCTATAATATGACCAAGATGTATCGTATGTGTTTTTTGTTTGGATAAATCTTTTCCTCGTTTCGATTTAAATAAAGGCGTACATATAGTGATTGCATCTGGACCAGATACACGTATAACTGCAATAGCGCCAGCTCCAGCAGGACTTGCAAGTGCAACAATGGTGTCTTGTGTGTTCATCAAAGCAAAATTACGTAAACCTGTAACATTTTATAGAATAATGCTACTTATATAGTGTAAATCAATCAAAAAAATCAAAAAATCAACATGGAAATAGTACATCACGAAACAGCACTTAGAGAAGATAAACAGTTATTAGTCCTTACGCACTTATCGCAGTTATTGGATTATGTGACAGGATTTGGAGGGTTTATTGTACCACTTATTTTATGGGTAGTCAATAAAGATAGAGTGATCGCTATGGATGAGCACGGGAAATCTATTATTAATTTCCAGATTAGTATCTTTATTTATGCCATACTATGTATTCCAGCAGTATTCCTTCTGGGATTAGGAATTCTAGGAATTATAGCCATTGGAATACTTGCATTTGTATTACCTATTGTAAATGCTGTAAAAGCAAGTAATGGTGAAAAACCAAATTACTATATCAGTATTCCTTTCTTTAGTTAATTAGGAATCTCTTAGATATTTTTTATCCATCCAAAAAGTTCCAAATGGGATGATAGAACATAACAATACGATTGTTAGTGTTTTGTTGTCCCATTTTCGTTCTGGTTTCATCAATATAGCCATTACGATATAGGCAAGAAAAAGAAACCCATGTGCCATTCCGATCACTTTATTTGGATAGCCATTGTCCCAAATATACTTTAAAGGCATGGTTACAAATAGAATTAAGAGATACGAAACACCTTCTAGAAAACTTAAAATTCGGAATGATTTGAGCATTGTTTTATTTTTTTGCAAAGATACTATTGGATAAAAGAATAAGCAATCTATTAGTGATTTCTTAAGATGTTAAAATTGATATATTCTTTATACGCTTTCGCGAAAGCAATCGTAACTTTACCTCAAAATAAAATGAAAATGAGTCAATTAAACGGGAAAGTAGCTCTTATTACAGGAGGCACAAAAGGAATAGGGTATGGGATTGCCGAAGCACTACTAACCAAAGGAATGAAAGTTGCTATCACAGGACGTAGTAAGGCATCTGCAACACAAGCAGCAGCAAGCTTAGGTCCAAATGCCATAGGAATTCAAGCCGATGTGAAAAGTTTAGAGAGTCAAGAGAAAGCTGTTGTAGCTGTAATAGAAGCTTTTGGACAGTTAGATGTATTACTAGCTAATGCTGGCGTAGGACATTTTGCATCTATAGAAGATATGAGTGTTACACAATGGGAAGATACGATAGATACCAACCTTACAGGAGTTTTCTTGTCTGTAAAAGCAAGCCTAGCAGCTATTAAGAAATCAAAAGGATATATCATCACTATTTCAAGTCTCGCTGGAACGAATTTCTTTGCAAAAGGAACTGCTTATAATGCTAGTAAATTTGGCTTAACTGGTTTTACACAAGCCTTAATGCTTGACGTACGTAATGACGATGTAAAAGTCACTACCATCATGCCTGGTTCTGTAAGTAGTCATTTTGGAGGACGATCTCCTGAAGATGGTAAAGACTGGCGTATACAGCCAGAAGATCTAGGGCAAATGGTGGTAGATTTATTGCAAATGCACCCAAGAACATTACCAAGTAAAATTGAAGTAAGACCCAGTAAAACTGCAAGCTCGTAGATATAAAAGAGTGTGTCTAAAAAGGAACCAACGTTATTCTGAATGTATTTCAGCATCCCATTATAAAGATTATCAGTATGATGAGAAACCGAAACAAGTTAAGTTTGGTAAAAAATAATACCTTTTTAGACATCCACTTTTATATTAAAATGATTCTAAAAACCACTAAAATCTGGAAGACTAGAGGTATCTACTGTAGACGTTCCTGATATACCATTCCAGCTCCAATTTGCTATAGTAATATTTAAATCTGTAGATGGTTGGTCCAAGCATCCTACATTAGTAGCTTCTAATCTATTAGCAACAAATGTGAAGTTTAGATCACTATTTCCTAAAGGCACATTATTTGAACTTTGGATATTAAAAAAACTAGAGTTGACAACGCCAATAGGCACTGGAGTCCCAGGAGCGCTACATAAACGTTGATAATTCCCAGAAATATCAAGTACAAATGTCTCGCTATTTTGATTAATAAATATCGTAGTAGTTGTGATAGAGTACCCTAAAGAACTTGTTGGAGAAAATGTAAAATCCCATGTTCCAGTAATAGCATTATCAGTACTTGAAAAGCTTCCTAATGAAGGCATCATCCTTTGAAAGCTTTGATCTTTAAATACTGTGGCTACCGCTTCTTTATTATGGATGATAACATTTGTAAAACTCACGCTATTATCGTCTAGAAACTGTACCGAAAATGTTCCTTGATCGCCTTCAAAATCCAAAACAGAATCTTCTATAGTATTTTGACTTTTAAATATATACTGCTGATTATCTGAAGTGATTATTCTAGCATTATAAAAGCCATTGTCACCTAAGTTTAATGTGATTTTTTCATGAAAACTAAGATCTTGGGTTACAATAGTTCCTTGATAAAGACCTTGTCTTGTATAATCGTTTTCAGGGTTTGGAAAATCTGGTATGAGTTGAGTTTCTAAAGTAGTTAAAGTGTCTTCTGTAGTACTAGTAGTAGCTTCTTCATCTACAGAGCAACTAATTATTGTTATGCCTAAACAGCACATCATAAATAGGGTTCTTTTCATGGTTCAATTCTTTTTAAAAAGTTTAAAATAGTGATGGGATAAACCTACTGCTTTCCAAGAACCTTTAAAATACCCAATGTAGGGTATTTTGTGGGTATGCCGTAATCTAATTACGGTATTGTGTAAAAATAAAAAGACCAACTATCCATATGATAATTGGTCTTTATAGTATGATGATGAGATGTGTTTAGTACTCGTTTAGTGCTTTTACATACTCTCTTAATTCTTCTTCGTTTACTTTCTTATTGATATCACGTATTAAGCAGAAAAAGTAATGTAGGCTCTCTTTTGGATCACTTTCTACAGCTTCTATCTCTTCTCCTTCAATAGGCTCATCCTGTGGAATAGGAATATCAAATGTTTCGTGCTCTTCTATATGTTCTGCAGAAAGACGTGTTGCTTTTGCTAGTAATGGTAATTGCTCATCTATAGTGTATGGTCGCAAAGCCTTTAAATCTTCTACTACGGTATTTGTGATAATACCATTTTGAACTACATCTTCAATGAGTTTGTTAATCAATTTTACGGCTTTAGAATTTTGAAGTGTTTTCATATGGTGATGTAGATTTAGTATTTAGTAGTTTGCAAATTTAAGTTTTTGTATCGCTTTTTGCCAGTAAAATTTGTTATAAATTCGTTTGTATTTCAATATTAGTTTATGAGTAAACGAGCACTTAAAAAATATATAGATGCATTAGATGAAAAAGCACTGAAAGAGCAGATTATAGATTTGTATGAGCGTATTCCGCAGGTAAAGACATTTTATGATTTTGTATTTAACCCTAAAGAAGAAGCGCTTATTGAAGAAGCGAAAATTAAAATTAGCAACGAATATTTCCCAACCAAAAGGAAAAGAGCACGTAAAAGAAGGTCTGTAGCGCAAAAATATATCAAGCAATACAAACTATTAGGTGTAGACCCAAAACTACTAGGTGATTTGATGTTGTTTAATATTGAAGTCGCTCAAACGTATAGTGATACTGCTACAAAAATGCCAGATGCATTCTTTAAAAGCATGCTTGTTTCGTTTAAAGAAGTAATGCAATATGTAAGTTATTATCAACTAAAAGAAGAATTTAGCAGTAGAATAGAGGGAGTCATAGATCAATCTGAATCACAAAATTGGCCTAATACCGATCTTTTTGAAGAAGTTGCAAACGATTTTGTTGATTAATTGTTGATAGCCCTTGTGAGATTTTCTAATTATGTTTTCGCGAAAGCGTAAAAATCACTTAGTTTTGCAAGATTACTATTTAAACATAATAAAGAACTTCATTTTTGAGCCAGATTATACAAGAAGATAAAGCACCACTAAAAGAATTATACGATTATCAATTAAAGGATCTTGATGCCATATTTGATTGCATGGATAGATCTAATATGGATTACAATTTGTTATATCAACTTCCAACTGGAGGAGGGAAGACCGTAATTTTTTCAGAAATTGTAAGAAGATATATAGAAAAGAATAATAAGAAAGTAGTTATTCTTACACACCGAATAGAGCTTTCTGTACAAACATCACGCATGCTTTCTGGGTTTAAAGTACCCAACATGATTATTTCTAGTGATGTAAAGTCTTTAGAAGGTGCCAAAGATTATATGTGTTATGTAGCAATGGTAGAAACTCTTACCAATAGACTACAAGAAGAGCAAATAAGTTTTGACGATGTTGGGCTTGTGATTATAGATGAGGCACATTATAATTCTTTTAGAAAACTATTTAGTTATTTCCATAAATCATTTATCCTAGGTGTTACAGCAACACCATTAAGTTCAAATATAAAGTTACCTATGAAGGATAACTATGAAGAACTGCTGATAGGTGAAAGTATTCCTACTTTGATAGAAAAAGGGTTCCTGGCGAAAGCACAAACTATCTCCTATAATGTAGGTTTATCTTCTCTAAAATTGGGAATTAATGGAGACTATACAGTAAAATCATCAGACATCCTGTATACAGATACTTCGATGCAAGAAAAGTTACTTGCAGCCTATGAAGATCAATCAAAAGGAAAGAAAACACTTATTTTTAATAATGGAATCAATACCTCTAGATATGTTCAGGAGACTTTTTTAGAAGCTGGATATGCCATACGACATTTAGATAATACAAATAGTGCTAAAGAACGTAAAGAGATCTTAGAATGGTTTAAACACACTCCAGATGCTATTCTTACCTCAGTAAGTATCCTTACTACTGGTTTTGATGAACCTACAGTCGATACAATCATACTGAATAGAGCAACTAAATCTTTGACGCTGTATTTTCAAATGATAGGGCGTGGTTCTCGTGTTTTACCAAATAAAAAGAATTTCAAAGTTTTAGACTTAGGAAACAATGCGGCTCGTTTTGGATTATGGGAAGCTCCTATAGATTGGAAAGAAATTTTCCAATTCCCAGATTTCTATTTAGAAAATCTAATTGGTGACGAAGAGATTGAACGTAATTTTGCATACGTTATGCCTCCAGATTTGCGTAAAGAGTTTGCAAATACAGATAAGGTATATTTTGATATCAAAAAAGAATATAAGAAGGTAGTAGCAGAAGGTAAGAAAGCAAAAGTCGCTCTCGATAATGCTGTAGAGCAACACGCTATGATGGTGATTGAGAATAGTGAAGATGTTTTTGACGCTCGTATTCTTGCTAGAAAGCTTAAAGAAGATATTGCGTATCGTGTGAGACAGTATTCGTATAGTATCATGAATAATACACAAAACTATAGAGACTGGCTACAAGAAGATTATGAACGTAAATTACGCCTTCGTATCAATCAAATTTGTACTGAAAGGGATATGTAAGGCTTTTGTTTATATGAAATCTAAGTATTTTGCTAGCACTATAAGGATAAACACCATAATTGCATAAAAAAGGAATCCTAATTTTCTTGCACTTTTTGCTTGTTTTATTTTGGTTTCAAAGCCATGTTTTGCAAAACGCTCATCTTCAGATTGATTATAGCTTTTGGTGAAGCTCCCTAATCTACCTGTATCGTTATAAGGAAAAAAGAAAAACGTAAGATATTCTTCTGTAGTTAGAGAAGCTATTTTACGTCTTTCTTTATTTTTTTCTTCTTCTGTCAACAGATTTCCATTATCCTTTTTGTATTTCTTGAGCGATGGCTTGCACTTCATCAAGTACACGTAAAAGATTACCGCTCCACAGTTTTTCAATCTGATCTTCTGTGTAGCCACGGCGTACAAGTTCTATAGTTACATTCATCGTCTCTGAAGCATCTTCCCAGCCTTCTATACCACCTCCACCATCAAAATCGGAAGAGATACCTACGTGCTCTAATCCCATTTTTTCAACAAGATAATCGATATGATCTACAAAGTCAGCCACATTTACAGCAGGAGGGAGGTCATCCATAGTTTTCATTTTTTCACGACGTATGGCAGCCATTGTTCCTAGGAAATCAAAATATTTTTCTCTAGCTTCATTATCTAATGCCATAACTGCTGCTCTTCCATCTAACCAGGTAACTCCCATAGAATCTGCAATCTCTTTGGCTATTTCTACCTCATGACTTACACGTGTTTCAAATTTTTCTGTATTCAAATAACTTTTAAATGCGACCGTTTGTACTACACCGCCATTTTCCTTCATCCATTGTAATTGCTCATCATCTAGATTACGACTGTGATCACATAGTGCACGTGCCGATGAATGTGATGCGATAATAGGTGCCTTTGTAAGTTCAATCATTTGACGCATAGCTTCCTTGCTAGGATGCGATACATCTATCATCATTCCTACACGATTCATTTCGGCAATTACTTCCTTTCCTAAATCACTTAAACCATTATGTAACCATACATCATCAGCTTCCCCAGTATTACTATCACTTAATTGGCTATGACCATTATGTGCTAAAGACATATAGCGTCCTCCTAGATCATAAAACTTTTTCACATTCCCAATATCTTCACCTACAGGATATCCGTTTTCAATACCAATCATAGCTACTTTTTTTCCAGATTTCCATATACGTCTTGCTTCTTCAGAAGTAGTAGCAAGTTCAATTTGATCTGGAGCAATCTCTTCGCAAAGCTTGTGAATTGCGTCAAATTTTGACATTGCATTCTCATAAGCAGCTGCATATCCTTTTGTATTTAAAGAATCTTGTCCTGTATATACAATAAACCACGGCACATCAAGCCCTCCTTCGTTCATTTTTGGAAGATTTACTTGTGATGTAAGTTTTTGCGTATAGTTAATAGAGTCAGTGAAGTTCTTGACATTGATATCGCAATGGGTATCTAGTGTCATTACATTTTTATGAATCTCTTTAGCTTTGGTAAGTATTTCTGCTTCCGTCATAGGGGTTGTAGTTTCTGGCTGTTCAGTATTGCTTTCTTTACAAGCGATAGACAAAAGTAAGATCGCCACAAGGATGATTGATTTATTCATAGTTAGTTTCTAAATTTTGTTGTCTAAAGATACGTAATGTGTGTTAATCTTATAGATGCATGTATTTTAGTTTTTAATATGCAATTATACGCTTTCGCGAAAGCGTATAAAGGAGAAGTCCCTAGTGCTAATTGCTACTAGGGACTTCCCAAACTAACCAACCAAAAATCTATTTTTTTTATCCTCTACGAGATCTGCTAGTGGTTGCTCTTCCTTTTGAAGAACTAGAGCGACTGCTACTACTTCTTGTTGCGCTGCTTGATCTCTTGCTCGAAGAACTACTTCTTGTCGCACTACTTGATCTTTTGTTTGAAGAACTGCTCCTAGATGCTTTAGGGGCACTAGAGCGCTGTGCTCTTGAACTTTTTGCACGACTACTAGAAGATGATCTTGAAGCACTACTAGATCTTTTTGTAGTAGATCGAGAAGCTACACCTCTTGAATTTCCGCTTCTAGAAGAAGACTTTGATGCTCTACTTGCAGTTCCTCTAGATGTATTTCTATCACTTCTGCTTGCAACACCTCTTGAGTTTCCTTTAGATGCATTTCTATCGCTTCTGCTTGCAACACCTCTTGAGTTTCCTTTAGATGCATTTCTATCGCTTCTGCTTGCAACACCTCTTGAGTTTCCTTTAGATGTATTTCTATCGCTTCTACTTGCAATTCCTCTTGAGTTATCTCTAGATGTATTTCTATCGCTTCTGCTCGCAATTCCTCTTGAGTTATTTCTAGAGGTAGGAGTAACACTTCTAAAGCGTGCATTGTTGCGATCTACATTATCACGACGTCCATTGTTATGTGCTACACGACCAGTCGAAGGGCGTCTAAAGTCACGTCTTGAATTGTGATATCCATTTGCATAGCCTCTATAGTAATTGTTTCTGTGATATGTATAGCTATAGCGAACTGGAGTATAATATCTTCTATATGGAGTTGTAAATACTAAACATCTATTAAATACTGGTCTGTAAAAATAAGCGTGAAATGGGCTGTATACATAGTATCTGTTATACGGATTTATAAAACCAGTGTAATGAGAATATACTCCAAAGTTATTGTAGTGTACGTATAATCCACCTACTTGTACTAATCTATTGTTTCTATAATTGATACGTACATCACCAGCCTGTGTTAAACGTCCATAGTAATCATAATATAATGGAGTACCTTCTATCTGAATAACAGCTCCATAATCATCATACTGGATATATGGATCATAATCAAAACCAGTATTGAAACTAATTCCTACAGGTCCTGCATTTACACTTACGGCTAGACCGTCTGTGTATTGAGGGATGTAAAAATCGAATTCGCCGTCAGGAAATACTGAAAATTCAATTCCATTTTCTACAAATATATATTTACTACCGTCATAAACAGTACCGCGACGAACAGTGTTTGTAGTTTCTGCTGCAACATATGCAGTTGATCCTATAGTAAGAAGACCGATGAGTAATAAAGCAAACTTTTTCATAATACGAGTTTTTAGATTCATAACTGTGTGTTTGATTGATGAACACACTATCTACATAACAAGTTGCGTGCCAAAAATATTATAATACTGATTTTCAGCTATTTAAATCAAAAACAAATTTTATTTCACAAAAAAAGCGATCATGAAATCATAATCGCTTTTAGAATTTTAAGTGTTTCTTACCTATTTAGGGACTGCTTTTTTTCGAAATTGAAAATTAAGAAACTCAACAAGTAATGAGAAAGCAATAGTAAAATAGAGGTACCCTTTTGGAATACTTCCAATTTCAGAACCAAATATTTTAAGATGTGATAAATGGGCTGCTTCTGCTATAAGCATAAAACCAATGAGTATTAAAAATGAAAGCCCTAATATCTGCAATGAAGGATGTTTATTTATAAATTCTCCTACTGGGTTTGCAAATAACATCATAATAAGGATAGATATAACGACAGCTATAATCATAATGATTAGTACATCATCAGGATTTGGCGAAAGACCACTAGTCATCCCAACAGCTGTAAGGATAGAATCAAATGAGAAAACAATATTTATCACTGCTATTTGTATAATAGCTTTAGAAAGAGAGGAGGAGCTTTTATCTTTAATTTCTTGCTCTTCAACACCAGCTTCGTCTACTTTTTCATGGATTTCATGAACACTTTTCCATAATAAGAAAATCCCACCGGCAAAGAGAATAATTGCTTGCCAGCTTATACCCGCAGTCATCCATGAAGTATTGATATGCCAGAATGGTACACTTAACGCAATGAGGTAGGATATCCCAAATAATAAGACTATACGCATAATCATGGCGAGAAATAGACCTATGTTAGTTGCTTTTTTTCTGTTTTTCTCTGGAAGTTTATCTGAGGCCAGTGTGATAAAGATAATATTATCAATTCCCAGGATAACTTCTAGAAAAGTAAGTGTCAATAAGGCAATCCATGCGTCAGATGAAGCAAAAATATCGAACATTAGTTTAGTTTTTTGGCGGTTCCTCTTTGTTTTTTGGTTTTCCCTACTAGGGAGTACTCAAAGGTATAAAATTCTCCTTCGGTGTATAAAATCTTCATATGAACAGCTTTTTCTTCGCTCATACTCTTAGGATTGATCTTTTGTACAATCCATTCACAATCATTAATCCAACGCACACTAGAAGAATCTACTACTTCATTAAAATAGGCAACCTCAAGCGTATCATTACGAGTGAAGCGTGTCGTTACAAGCACTCCATCTATAAGCTCTTCATAA
Source organism: Dokdonia pacifica (assembly GCF_900188275.1). GTDB lineage: Bacteria > Bacteroidota > Bacteroidia > Flavobacteriales > Flavobacteriaceae > Dokdonia > Dokdonia pacifica. The sequence continues at coordinate 151,688 of NZ_FZNY01000002.1, read as the reverse complement.
CTAAATTCACCAGTCTTAAAAGCATTACAGTCTCTTTCAGGTGTTTTGCAAGCAATAATCAATAATAGAATACAAGCAGGAAGCAATATTTTTTTAATCATACAACAAAAATACGAAAATGGACAGCCTATCCTATTTCATAATTTTCAAAAGTACCATCTTCCATACATAAAATAATACGCTTAATCTTTTTCTGTGAAATCTGTTTATATGTATTTTCAATAGTAGTAGATACATTTTGTTCAGGACTGTCTACTTTAGTTGAAATATTATTTAGAGTAGAGGAGGTGGATTCTTCAACTTTAGGAAAAGATCCTTTTCCTTCTAATAGCCAATACAAATCTACTTCGGGAAATGCATGCGTAATTTTTAACACAAAGTCTAAACTTGGTTTATTACGACCTGATAAAATATGTGATATAGTAGCGCGACCTACTTGAATTTTATCTGCAAAATTAGCAGCAGATAATTCATATTCTTTAAGGATTTTATCCAGTCTTTGTGCAAAAATTTTATTGTTTACCATTGTAAATAACACCTTTCCTTATATATACGTTACAAATGTAAATTTTTGATGTTTAGTAGGCAATTTTTATTTTGATAAGTTTTAAAAATACTTAACTTATTACTTTATATTAACATCTTAATCCATTGATTAATAATGTTTTGAATTATATTGATTATACAAGTGGATTATTTCCAAGTCATACTAGTTATTATATCTCAGAATTGTTTACAAATGGAATATTTTCTACAAATACATATGTTTACAAATGTAAATTTTATAAAGTTTAACTTTGTAAACATAAAACGAAAACCTTGTTGGAGACACTTTTAAACTGGCATAAAAAAAATCACGAAAAACAACTCTTTGGTCGTTATATTCATTTGGAATCTATTCGTGAGTTATTAGATAAATTACCTTCTGAATTTGAAGTAAAACAACGCGGACTTTCTGTAGAAAAAAGACCTATCCATACAGTTACAATTGGTACTGGTAAAATTAAAATATTACTCTGGTCACAAATGCATGGAAACGAAAGCACTACAACTAAAGCAGTTTTTGACCTTTTTAATGCCTTTCAAACCACAGATCAATTACCACTCTTTGATACTATTTTATCTTCTTGTACACTTTGTTTTATTCCTATTTTAAATCCAGATGGAGCGCATGGATATACACGTATAAATGCAAATAATGTAGATTTAAATAGAGATGCTCAAAACAAATCTCAACCAGAGAGTAGATTACTTTGGGATATTTATAAAGATTTTGCTCCAGATTTTTGTTTCAATCTTCATGGACAACGCACTATTTATGGTTTTGAAGATACTGGAAAACCGTCTATCCTTTCGTTTTTAGCCCCTTCGGCAGATGAAGAAAGGAGTATTACGCTTTCGCGAAAGCGGTCTATGCAAGTGATTACACATATGTATAATACATTATCACCGTACTTATCTAAAAATATCGGGCTTTACGATGATGGTTTTAATCATAATTGTACAGGAGACACTTTTCAGGCTGACGGCACTCCAACCATACTGTTTGAAGCGGGTCATTATCCTAATGATTATGATCGAGAGATAACAAGGCAATTTATGTTTATTGCAATAATAACTGCCATTGAAAATACTTTCAATAATACAGTTTTTGATGAAACCTTGTATTTTAATATTCCTGAGCATCAAAAGTGTTATTGTGATATCCTATTTAAAAATTCATTAGATGGAGATATAGGAATTCTGTATGTAGAAAAATTGACTAGTGATAAAATCAAGTTTATTCCTGAATTTGCTTCCAAAGAAGCAACATCTTCTATGTTTGGACATCGTGTTATCGATGTTTCGGGATTAAAAATTAAAAAACTATTACAAGAAAATGTGATAGGGAAACCCGATATAAGACATTTAATAATAGATGAGCAACTTACGATAACGTTGTAGTTTTAAATAACCAATAAAATTGCATATTATTCAATAAAAATGATTTAATTTTGAATTAAATTCAATGAATCACACAATAATGGCAAAATTCAAACTTGACGAAGTTGATCACCAAATACTGGATATGCTCATAGAGAATACCAGAATCCCCTTTACAGATATCGCAAAAAAGTTACTAATATCTGCAGGAACTGTACATGTACGTGTTAAGAAAATGGAAGAAGCTGGAATCATTATCGGTTCTTCGCTTAGTCTTGATTATGCAAAACTAGGATATTCTTTTATTGCATATGTAGGTGTATTTTTGAACAAAACCTCACAAACTACATTTGTGCTAGAGCGTATTGCTCAAATTCCTTTTGTAACCGTAGCACATGTAACTACAGGTAAGTTTAATATTTTCTGCAAGATACGAGCTAGAGATACGAATCATGCAAAGAATGTCATCTTTCAATTAGATGATATAGAAGGAGTATACCGTACTGAAACAATGATTTCTCTTGAAGAGAGCATTAATGATAAAAAGCGTTTAATGCATTCTATATTCCAAGATTTAATATAATTATCTCAATGTAATTGTATATAAACCCTTCTAGCTACCTAGAAGGGTTTTTTAGTACCTTTACTTAAAAAAATAACGATGTACACTACAGATTTAAATCCTTCAGAATATAATCCATATTACGAGCCATTTATAAAAATAATTAGCACTGAAGTTTCTTTGGTAGAAATACTCAAAAAAAGTAAAGATGAAGTCATTGCTTTTTTTAAGGAAATTCCTACTGAAAAACTAAGCTATCGATATGATATTGATAAATGGACTCCTAGAGAGGTTTTAATGCATATTATAGATACAGAGCGAATCTTTGCTTATAGAGCATTACGCTTTGCTAGAAAAGATAAGTTAGATCTTCTTGGGTTTGATCAGAATGACTTTATACCCCCGTCAAATGCAGATACGCGATCTATAGTATCTCTAATAGAAGAGTATGAAGCAGTTAGAAATGCCACAGTTGTACTTTTTAAAAACTTTGATGAAACGATGCTTAAAGAAATTGGAATGGGAAGCGGAAGCCCTATGTCAGTAAGAGCATTAGGGTTTATCACTGTAGGGCATGAAAAACATCATGTTTCACTCATTAAAGAACGTTATCTGTAAAACTTTAAAAAATCATTAAGAATTTGCAGCGTAAAATTCGAATGCTTCATAAATCAATTCATTAGAAACTTCTTGGTCTATAACTCCTTTACCTATAGACTCTAGAAGAACGAAATAGATTTTACCATTGGCATTTTTCTTATCGTATTTAAGTAATTCAATGATGCGATCTATATCATTTTTAGAAAAGGTAACGGCGTCATACATATCTGAAAGCACCTGGGTAACTTGTTCAAGATCTGCTTGTGATAAGCCTGTAAGTTTAGTAGAAATGTAGCTCTCTAAAATCATACCAATGGCTATTGCTTCTCCGTGTAATAGTGTTGTTAAGCTTTCATTGCTAAGACAATAAGACTCTATAGCATGTCCTAGTGTATGACCATAATTTAACGTTTTCCGGAGGTTTTTTTCTGTTGGATCTTTAAGAACTACTTCGTTTTTTATGACAATACTATCATAAATTAATGTATTAAGATCTTCTGTAGTCATTGATGTTAAATCTGACAACCGTTTCCAATAAGAATCACTTGCAATAAGACCATGCTTATACATCTCGGCAAGACCAGAACGCATTTCAACTTTAGGTAACGTGGCTAAAAATCCTGTATCTATTAATACCAATTTCGGATTATTAATCACTCCAATTAAGTTCTTTAAATTTCCTAAATCTACACCAGTTTTACCGCCAACAGATGCATCTACCATAGAAAGTAGGGAAGTAGGAACATTAATAAAATCCATTCCTCTTTTAAAAGTGCTAGCTACAAATCCTCCTAAATCCGTAACAACACCACCACCAAGATTTATAACTAATCCTTTGCGATCTGCATCAAGATCAGCTAAGGCATCCCAAACTCCAGAACAGGTAGCTATGGTTTTATTTTCTTCTCCAGGTGTAATCTCTATCACTTCGATGGTAATCGAAGTTTCTAGTAAACTTAAAAATGAGGCTAAACAATGCTCTTGCGTATTGCTATCAACAATAATGAATATTTTTGAATAAATTGACTCTTGTAATAGTGTATTGAGTCCCTCATATCCAGAGGTGTTAAAAACAATTTCATAGCTTGACGCTTTGATAGGCTGCATAGATTTTAATTTAAGGTGCCAAATTACATCTTTTTGTGTAATTCACATTCAGTTTCAATTATATTTGTAACACTAAAAATTATACTATGCCATCATCTATTTTTGATAATACAGAACGCGCATTTGCACTTAAATCTGATAGCGAACTCGAACGTGCGTATTTTCTATTTAAAATGATCTCAAAAGAGCCACTTGTACGTATAGGTACTGCAATGACAAAATTTGCGTTGAATGCCAATTTACCTGTAGAAGGTCTTATTCGCTCTACAGTATTTGATCATTTTTGTGGAGGCGTAAATGAAAATGATTGTATTCCAGTAATGGACAAACTCTTTCAAGCAGGAGTGTGTTCTGTTTTAGATTATTCTGTAGAAGGCAAAGAAAATGAAGAGCAGTTTGATGCATGTCTCACTAAAGTAATGGAGCTTACTGATTTTGCTGAAGAAAAAGAAGCAATGCCTATATCTGTTTTTAAACCTACAGGCTTTGGACGTTTTGCAATTTGGCAGAAAAAAACAGCTGGAGAAGCATTTACATCTGAAGAAGAACAAGAGTGGAATAAAATTGTAGATCGATTTGATCAAATATGTAAAAAAGCAAAAGAAACCGATGTTGCCGTTTTAATTGATGCGGAAGAGAGCTGGATGCAAGACGCAGCCGATGATCTTGTGACAGAAATGATGGCAAAATACAATAAAGAAAAAGCAATTGTATTTAACACATTACAGTGCTATCGCTGGGATAGACTTGAATATCTTAAAAAACTTCATGTAGACGCAAGAGTAAAAGGTTTTAAAATAGGAGTGAAGATTGTGCGCGGGGCTTATATGGAAAAAGAAAATGACAGAGCACAAGAAATGAAATATCCAACTCCAATATGCGCTAGTAAAGCAGATACAGATCAAAATTTTGATAATACACTAAAATACATTTTTGATAATTTAGATGACATTTCTGTATTTTTAGGAACTCATAATGAGGCTAGTTGTTTGCTAGCTATCGATATTATGAAATCTAAAGGAATAATCATTAATGATAAACGCGTTTGGTTTGGGCAATTATACGGAATGAGTGATCATATAAGCTTTAATCTAGCATCAGAAGGCTATAATGTAGCCAAGTATATGCCATTTGGACCTGTAAAAGATGTGATGCCCTATTTGATTAGAAGAGCAGAGGAGAACACTTCAGTGGCAGGGCAAACAAATCGCGAATTAGAATTGATTAAATCTGAAAGAAAACGTAGGAAGATATAACTATCCAACTATTTATTTTACCAGATGCACATCTAATACTTGTACTATTTCTTCACAATTTATAAGAATTAGTTTGAGATCTTGCTCTTTTTGAGTTTTACCATAGATGCTATATTCGCTACAAGGTTCTTTTCTGGGTTGGCTTTCGCCAAAATCAACTTCTCCTTTTTGCAATACGTCATTAACAGCTATTGTATCTAATTTTAATTGAGATAAAGACTGGTGCGCTTTTCGCGAAAGCGTATACATTTTTGTATTAATGTTTTTTGAAACACGTGCTTGAGGAAAGTATGCACAACTTGTTTTTTTTCCACTAAAGAAAAAGGCTAAAACGATCAAGCCTAATGAGAAACCACCTAAATAGTAACCTATTCGATGTAATAAACGCATATATTAGAATATAAGAAGATTGATATCACGATAATGCAAATTAAACCAATTTGCTACCGACTTATTGGTCAAAACGCCGTGGTAAAAATACAAACCGTTTTTCAATCCTTTATCAAATCTTAGCTTATTTTCAATCCCTCCTTCTTCACCTATATCTAAAAGGTAAGGAGTGAAGATGTTACTCAATGATATTGAGGCAGTTCTAGCAAATCGAGCGGGTATGTTTGGAACACAATAATGCGTTACTTGATGCTTTACAAAAGTAGGTTTGTCATGAGAAGTTACGTCGCTGGTCTCAAAACACCCACCCATATCAATACTTACATCTATAATTACGGCTCCAGCCTTCATTCCTTGCACCATTGTTTCGGTAACAACAACAGGAGATCTATTTGCTCCTCGTATAGCGCCAATGGCAACGTCACACCTTTTTAGAGCCTTAATTAAATTTTTAGGTTGTAATGTAGATGTGTATGTAGGTCTCCCAATATTTGTTTGTATACACCGTAGTTTGGTGATTGAATTATCAAAAATTTTGACGTTAGCGCCAAGTCCTATGGCAGATCGCGCTGCAAATTCACCAACAGTTCCTGCTCCAATAATAACGACTTCAGCAGGTGGAACACCACTTATATTCCCTAGAAGCGTTCCTGTTCCTAATTCTGAATTACTCATAAGCTCTGCCGCTACTTGAACAGCTGCAGTGCCAGCAATTTCAGATAACGTACGCACAGCAGGGTAGGTGCCATCATCATCTTTAATAAATTCAAAAGCAATAGCTGTAACTCTTTTGCTAGCTAATTTTTCAAAATAATTTTTTGATTGTGTTTTTAATTGTAATGCAGAGATAAGAACCGTTTGTGGATTTACCATTTCTAATTCTTCAATAGAGGGTGGCTCTACTTTAAGAATCATTGGACAAGAAAAAACTTTGGCGGTATCGTTAGTAACTTCGGCTCCAGCCTCACTGTAATCTTTATCAGAATAGTGAGCTCCTTCACCAGCTTTAGATTCTATAAGAACACGATGACCATTTGCCGTAAGAGCAGCTACAGCATCTGGGGTAAGACATACGCGGCGTTCTTGAAAATGAGCTTCTTTAGGAATGCCTATAAATAATTCACCTTTCTTCTTAGCAATTTCAAGGGTTTCTTCTTGAGGTAATAATTGTGCTTTCGTAAAAGGACTATTGGGAGTATCCATAAATATATGTCAGGTTGTTACCCAAAAATACGGATTTAAAAAAGAATTCTTATTAGTTAAATTGAGTAGGGTGTTAATTACTCATAAACATTGGATCATCATCATCTTCGTCATCATCATTTTCATCTATAGTATGATATGACTGAATTTCTCCTTTCCAATTCACACGACTTAATTCACTCAAGTCAATCCCATATAATTTATCAAAAATTTTAGTTCTAACTGTATAAGAAAAAATAAGCATGATAAAAATAATAGGCCCAAGTATATACAATACTTTTGAATCTGGAAATTCAATTTCATCATTCAATATTGTATATATCTGAATAATAATCATGCAAATAGGTACTAAAATCGCATGATACCACCAGTGTTTACAGGTAAAAAACCAAATTAATAATAAAAAGAGAGGAACAATTTTATTGAACAATGTCCAAAACAATACTTGAACACTTCCATAATAGTTACTACTTATTACACCAAAAGGAGAATCCCAGACGTCACCATCCGGGATTCCCTCATAAAGATAAAAAAAGTAAGGTGATATTATGATAAATAATGCAATTATGCTACCATAAAATAATCCTTTCTTTTTATTTACATGGATTTTCTTATACGTTATTGTATTGTCCTGGGATTTTGACTTTTTTCTTGTCAATTGCTTGGGTTGCATTTGTTTCGTTAGTTGCAGTGTACATAAGAGCAGTAGCGCCTGCTATAAGCAGAGCTAATAGTAAAGCTTTAACTTTCATAATCGTGAGTGTTTAATATTAATGATTTGTTACAACAAAAATCATTAAACACTTCAAAAGTTAAGCTATTCCATTTTTTTTGTATATTCGCGCGTTTTTATAAAAAAATACATGCTTTTCTTATGATTACACTTGGTTTATTAACTATCCTTTAAAAACATTTTTTTCGTTAAAGAGAATTTTAAATTGTTTTTCATCGCATTATATTAAAATAAATTCAGAATTCACCTACAAAATACTCCTACCTAATGCTTAAAATTTTAACATTATTTTAACATTGTTAGTTTAGTTTTATTAATCTTTCGCCAATTTCATTCATTGAAATATGTATTTTTTGACTATTCTCTGGTATAAAACTTCTTATTTTCTCTGGCCATTCTATAAATATCCAGTCGCCTTGGTCAATATATTCTTCAAAACCAATATCAAGTATTTCTTCTTCTTGCTCGATTCTATAGGCATCAAAGTGATAAATAGTTATATCATCTTTAGCCTTATATTCGTTAACTATTGAAAAAGTGGGACTTGAGACGTTATCAGTAACGCCTAAATGTTTTGCTAATGAAGTAATGAGTGTTGTTTTTCCAACACCCATTTCGCCATAAAAAAGTAAGATATTACTTTTTGCATTTTCAATAATACGCATAGAAATACTATCTATTTGTGATAGTATGTAGGTTATTTCCATTTTATATAATTCAACTTGGGACTTTAAATATATAAAAAATGAATCAGAGGTTACGAAGACAAAACTACACTACATAAGACTTTTGTAAGTAAATACTTCATTTAGTAAAGTGATGTTTTAAATACTATCATAAATTAATAAAAAATAAAACAGCATACAATTAAGTATAAATATAAATTATATGCTGCTTATTATAATATTTATTTTCAAATTTAAAACTACCTAGGTTCTAATATTGCTATTGGAATAATCATTTCTTCAAGTGATACCCCTCCATGTTGGTATGTATTTCTATAATAACTCACATAATGATTGTAGTTATTTGGATATGCAAAAAACAGATCACTTTTAGCAAAAATAAATGAACTACTCATATTTATAGTTGGTAAGTGAATCGTTCTTGGGTCTTTAGCTGCAAGTACTTCTTTATCTTCATACGTAAGACTACGCCCAGTTTTATAACGTAAATTTAGACTTGTATTCTTATCTCCAATTACTTTTGATGGGTTCTTTACATTAATAGTACCATGATCTGTAGTGATAATAAGTTTAAAGCCCATTTGTTGAGCTTGCTGTATCATTTCTAGTAACGGAGAGTTTTTAAACCAGCTTTCTGTAAGAGATCTATATGATTTATCAGTACTTGCAAGTTCTTTAATCACTTCCATTTCTGTTTTAGAATGTGAAAGCATATCTACAAAGTTATATACCACAACCGTGAGGTCATTATTCTTTTGAGACTTAAAGTTATCAGCTAGTTTTTTTCCATTTTTTAGATTGGTAATTTTATGATATTCCCAATTGATGTCTAAGTGTAGCCTTTTAAGTTGTTCTCTTAAAAAATCTGCTTCATGCATATTTTTCCCACCCTCATCTGTATCGTCAAGCCAATAATTAGGATGCCTTTTTTTCATTTCACTAGGCATTAATCCTGAGAAAATCGCATTACGAGCATATTGCGTAGCAGTAGGGAGAATACTATAATAAGCATCTTCATCTGTTTTTTTATAATAAGATGACAAATGTGGTTCAAACGCTTTCCATTGATCGTACCTAAGATTATCTATGACTACAAACAATATAGGTTCATCTTTCTTGATCTCAGGCACTACTTTTTCCTTAAATAATGTGTGTGACATAATTGGGCCATCATGAGATGCAAACCAATCTGGATAATTTTTATCTACAAACTTGCAAAACTGATGGTTGGCTTCTGTTTTTTGAGACTCTAAAATCTCAAACATACTAGGATCTTCAATGGTTTCTAATTCCATTTCCCAATAAATCAATTTTTGATACAACTCTGACCATTCTTCAAAAGAGTTTACCATAGAAAGGTCCATGGCTATTTTTCTAAATTCTTGTTGATATGAAGAAGCTGTTTTTTGAGACACCAAACGACTGTGATCTAAGTTTTTCTTTAAACTAAGTAAGATTTGATTTGGATTAACAGGTTTTATGAGATAATCAGCAATTTTAGAACCTATGGCTTCTTCCATAATATATTCCTCTTCACTTTTAGTAATCATTACTACAGGTACACTCTCTCGTTTGTTTTTGATTTCATTAAGTGTTTCTAGTCCTGTTAAACCAGGCATATTCTCATCTAGAAAAACAATATCAAAATTTTGCTCATCTATAATTTCTATTGCCTCAGTACCACTTGTACATTTAGTAACAGCATAGTTTTTCTTCTCTAAAAAGAGGATGTGTGGTTTTAATAAATCAATTTCGTCATCTACCCATAGAATGTTGATTGTACTCATATATTGTGTGGTGTGTTTATACGCTTTCGCGAAAGCAAATAATAACTCTCATAAAAGCTAGTATGATTAGTGGTATATTTGTTTAAACTCTTTAAATAATTCTGTGATAAAACAGGCTACCAAAGTTACTATAATTAACGATCCTATCTATGGTTTTATTACCATACCTAATGGTATCATCTTTAATTTAATTCAGCATCCATATTTCCAACGTTTACGTCGCATTACTCAAATGGGGCTTTCATACTTGGTATATCCGGGCGCACATCACACTCGTTTTCACCATGCAATAGGCTGTGTGCATATTATGCAGAAAGCACTCACAACCCTTAAAAACAAAGGAGTTGTCATTTCTAAAGAAGAAGAAGAAGCTACACTTATTGCCATATTATTACACGATATAGGACATGGTCCATTTTCGCATGCTATGGAAGAAGCGATTATTGAAAGTGTTCACCATGAGCAAATATCTATTGCTTTTATGGAAGCTTTGAATGAAGAGTTTAACGGAAGTTTAACGCTAGCACTTCAAATATTTAAGGGAACGTATACTCGTAAATTTTTAAATCAGCTTGTTTCTGGACAATTAGATATGGATCGTACAGACTATTTAAAGAGAGATAGTTTTTACACGGGTATGGCAGAAGGAAATATTAATACAGATCGTATTATTGCAATGCTTAATGTTTTTGATGATCAACTTGTTGTAGAAGAAAAAGGCGTGTATACCGTTGAAAAATTCTTGGTTGCTAGACGTCTTATGTATTGGCAGGTATATTTACATAAAACAGGAGTAGTTGCTGAACAGTTAATAACCCGTGTATTAAAAAGAGCAAAAGAAGTATCACATACGGGAATTGACCTGCCTGCGAGTAGTGCTTTATCATATTTTTTAAAAAATAAAATTGATCAACATAATTTTAAAGATGCATTAGATACTTTTTCAAAATTAGATGATTATGATATCATATCTGCTATGAAAGAATGGTGTTACACAGAAGATTTTGTACTTAGAGAATTATCTAAGTCTATTATAAATAGAGATTTATTAAAGGTTAAGATTCGTAAAAAACCATTTTCAGAAGAAAAACAACAAAAGCATATTAATCAATTAATGCAGCGTTATGACATTAGTTCTTACGAAGCTTCTTATTTTGTTTTTACAGGCAAAATATCAAATCAAGGATATAATTATACACAAGGAGGGATAAATATAGTATTGCCAAATGGCAAGATTGTAGACGTAGTAAAAGCTAGTGACCAATTAAGCTTAAAATCGTTAACAAAAGAAGTAGTTAAAAACTATATCTGTTACCCCAAACCTAAAGACTAAGTTTTTTGTTATTTTTGCCATACATGAAATTTACAGCAGCCCAAATAGCAGGTATATTAGAAGGAACAGTAGAGGGTAATCCTGAAGTTCAAGTTTCTAAGCTTGCAAAAATAGAAGAAGGAACATCTGGATCACTTACATTTTTAGCTAATCCAAAATATACTTCATACTTATATACAACAAAAGCATCTATTGCTATTGTTAATACAGATTTTGAACTTGAAAATAAAATAGACACTACACTTATACGTGTAGAAGATGCTTATAAATCTTTTTCAAAGTTATTAGAGTATTATAATCAAGTAAAACTTAATAAATTAGGAATAGAACAACCTAGTTATATTTCTGAGTCAGCCACCTATGGAGAAGGTCTTTATTTAGGAGCATTTTCCTATCTAGGTGACAATGTGAAAATTGGTAATAACGTAAAAATTTACCCTAATGCATATGTAGGTGATAATGTTACCATAGGTGATAATTGCGTATTATTTTCTGGTGCTAAGGTATATTCAGAATGTATCATAGGTGATTCTGTTTATATACATAGTGGTGCTATTGTTGGAGCAGATGGATTTGGTTTTACACCCAATGAAAAGGGAGAATATAGTAAAGTGCCTCAAACTGGAAATGTAATTATAGAAGACTATGTAGACATAGGTGCTGGTACTACAATAGATAGAGCTACTTTAGGTTCTACTGTTATTAGAGAAGGCGTAAAACTTGATAATCAAATTCAAATTGCGCATAATGTAGAAATTGGAGCACATACGGCCATTGCTGCTCAAACAGGAATCGCTGGATCTACAAAAATTGGAAAACATTGCCTCATAGGAGGACAAGTAGGAATTGTAGGACATATTACAATTGGTGATAGAGTACGTATTCAAGCACAATCAGGAATAGGACGTAATATTAAAGACGATGAAGTTCTTCAAGGATCTCCAGCGCTTAATTATGGAGATTATAATAAATCCTATGTCCATTTTAAAAATTTGCCAAAAATAGTTCAAACGGTTAATCAACTTGACAAAAAAATAAATCAATGAGTGAAGCTAGAGCACAACAATGTACAATAGCTAAGGAAGTCACACTTACCGGTGTAGGATTACATACGGGAGCCAATGTGACGATGACGTTTAAACCTGCTAGTGAAAATCATGGCTATAAGTTTAAACGTGTTGATCTGGAAGGGGAGCCTGTCATAGCTGCAGATGCTTCATTAGTAACAAATACTCAAAGAGGTACCAACCTTGAAAAGAATGGAGTTACTATTCAAACTACAGAACATGTACTTGCAGCATGTGTAGGCCTAGAAATAGATAATATCTTAATAGAGCTTAACGCATCAGAACCACCTATAATGGACGGTTCTTCAAAATTCTTTGTAGAAGCATTAGAAAAAGCAGGTATTCAAGAACAAGAAGGATGTCGTAATGAATATGTAGTAAAAGAAGTCATTTCGTATGTAGATGAAGAGTCTGGAAGTGAAATTATTCTAATGCCGGCAGATGAATACCAAATCACAACCATGGTTGATTTTGGTACTAAAGTGTTAGGTACTCAAAATGCAAGTATTAAACACCTTTCTGAATTTAAAGAGGAAATATCTGATAGTCGTACATTTAGTTTTTTACACGAAATCGAAATGTTATTAGAGCATGGCCTAATTAAAGGAGGTGATCTTAATAATGCTATTGTATATGTAGACAAAGAGTTGTCTCCTAAAACCATGGAGAAATTACGAGTTGCATTTAATAAAGAACACATTGCAGTAAAACCAAATGGTATTTTAGATAATCTTACCTTACATCACCCAAATGAGGCAGCACGCCACAAATTGTTAGATGTTATTGGCGATCTAGCTTTGATAGGTACACGCATAAAAGGGAAAGTAATTGCTAATAAACCTGGGCATTATGTAAATACACAGTTTGCAAAAAAGCTTCAAAAAATCATTAAGACAGAACGTCGTAATCACGTTCCTGATGTAGATTTACACGCACCTCCGGTGAAGGATGTAAATCAAATAATGGAAATGCTACCGCATCGCCCACCATTTTTATTAGTAGATAAAATATTGGAATTAACCGATACCTATGTGATAGGAATGAAAAATGTGACAATGAACGAGCCGTTTTTTGTTGGTCATTTCCCAGGAGCGCCTGTAATGCCAGGTGTTTTACAAATAGAAGCGATGGCTCAAACAGGAGGAATACTTGTACTTAGTACAGTACCTGATCCAGAAAATTACTTAACCTATTTATTAAAAATAGATAATGTACGTTATAAACAACAAGTAGTCCCTGGTGACACCCTCATTTTTAAATTAGATTTGATGTCTCCTATACGAAGAGGAATATGTCAAATGCAAGCGAGAGCCTATGCAAATGGTAGACTCGTATCAGAAGCCGAGATAATGGCTCAAATTGTTAAAGTAAAGAACAACTAACATACATATATGAATCAACCACTGGCATATGTGCATCCTGGTGCTAAAATTGCAAAAAATGTAGTGATAGAACCCTTTAGTACTATACATAATAATGTTGTGATAGGAGAAGGGAGTTGGATAGGATCTAATGTAACCATCATGGAAGGTGCTCGAATAGGTAAAAATGTAAGCATTTTTCCAGGAGCCGTTATTTCTGCGATCCCTCAAGATAAAAAATTCAATGATGAAGATACCGTAACTATTATTGGTGACAACACAACCATTCGTGAATGTGTAACCATTAATAGAGGTACTTCTGATCGTATGAAAACAGAAGTAGGTAAAAACTGTTGGATTATGGCCTATTGTCATATTGCCCACGATTGTATTGTAGGTGACAACTGTATCTTTTCTAATAATAGTACGCTAGCAGGACATATTACAGTAGGAGAACACGTTGTATTAGCAGGAATGGCAGCTGTACAACAATTTTGTACTATAGGAAGTCATGCTTTTGTAACTGGAGGTTCTCTAGTAAGAAAAGATGTACCTCCTTTTGTAAAAGCAGGTAGAGAACCTTTAAGTTATGTAGGTATCAATTCTATTGGACTTCGCCGTCGCGGTTTTACCACTGAAAAAATCCGCGAAATTCAAAACATTTTTAGAATTCTATATCAAAAAAACTATAACAATACGCAAGCTGTAGAAATTATAGAAGCTGAAATGGAAGCTACTCCAGAGAGAGATGAAATATTACAATTTATTAGAAACTCTCAACGTGGTATTATGAAAGGATATTTCAGTAATAATTAATATAAAAATATTGTATACGCTTTCGCGAAAGCATATATAGTTAGATCACAAGATCACATAATAATCGTTTAACCTTAAAATAGCAGTATAGATCATATAAATTTATACGCATTACAAATATGGCAACAACATCAGACATTCGTAACGGATTATGCATTCATTACAATCACGATATTTATAAAGTTATAGAGTTTTTACACGTAAAACCAGGAAAAGGCCCTGCTTTTGTTCGTACAAAAATGAAAAGTGTCACTAGCGGAAAAGTAATAGATAATACATTTTCTGCAGGGCATAAAATAGACGAAGTACGTGTAGAAACACATAAATTTCAGTTTTTATATCCAGAAGGCGATACCTATCACTTTATGAATGTAGAAGATTACAATCAGATTACATTAGAAAAAAATACAATAGATGCTGCCGAATTCTTAAAAGAAGGTGATGTAGTAACAGTACTTATCAACTCTGAAGATCAAGCACCGCTATCTGTAGATATGCCAGCAAGTGTTATTTTAGAAGTAACGCATACCGAGCCAGGTGTAAAAGGAAATACTGCAACAAATGCTACAAAACCAGCTACGGTAGAAACTGGTGCAAGAGTAAATGTTCCTTTATTTATTAATGAAGGCGACAAGATTAAAATTGAGACTGCCAAAGGGACGTATAAAGAAAGAATTAAAGAATAATTCTTTTTAAAAAACCTTAGCGTGAAATTTCCTCAAGCACATACATTACAACAAATAGCTACAATTATACAAGCAACTCCTGTGGGAGATGCAAACTTCCCTGTATTGGGCATGAATGAAATTCATGTGGTAACACCAGGAGATATTGTATTTGTAGATCACCCAAAATACTACTCAAAAGCCTTAGAAAGTGCCGCTACTATTATTCTTATTAATAAAGAAGTAGAATGCCCTGAAGGAAAAGCATTATTGATTTCTGACGATCCATTTAGAGATTTTAATAAACTCACAGAGTATTTTAAAGGGTTTATGAGTGCACAAAATCCGATAGCAGATACTGCAACTATAGGAGAGGGAACAGTTATACAACCTAATACTTTTGTTGGTAATCATGTAACCATTGGTAAAAACTGTTTAATTCATTCTAATGTTAGTCTCTATGACTATACAGTAATAGGTGATAATGTTACTATTCATGCAGGAACAGTATTAGGTGCAGATGCATTTTATTATAAAAAACGTCCAGAAGGCTTTGATAAATTAAAATCTGGAGGACGTGTTGTTATAAAAGATCACGTAGACATAGGAGCAGCTTGTACTATAGATAAAGGTGTTACTGGAGATACGACTATAGGAGAGGGTACTAAAATCGATAATCAAGTTCATATTGGCCACGATACAGTTATAGGGAAAAAGGTGTTAATTGCATCTCAAACAGGTATTGCTGGATGTGTTATCATAGAAGATGAAGTAACATTATGGGGTCAAGTAGGCATAACAAGCGGTATTACTATAGGTGAAAAAGCTGTAATCTCTGCACAAAGTGGTGTAAGTAAATCTTTAGAAGGTAAAAAGAGTTACTTTGGCACTCCTGCAGGAGATTTTAGAGAGAAATATAAAGAGATTGCCAATCTTAGAATGGTGCCAGAATTAATAGAACAATTAAAGAATAAGAAATGAGTACAAGCGGTAAAAGTATTGTAAGTGATTTTTACACATCAGACTTTTTTAATGAAAATGCTAATGTTAAAAAACATCTTCATCCCGAAATGGAACTTTTCTGGAATGCAAGAACTGGATATTCGCATATGCGTATAGAAGATATCTCTGCAGTGACTTCAGAAGCTTCCAAGTCTTTTGAAAGTGTACGTTGTGAGATCACACACTTACTAGAAGATGGAAATAATGTAACCATACGATTTACTTTTTTTGTTAGTACTATTGAAAACCCAAATGAAGAAGTTCCCGTAGCTCATTTTGTAGCTATTTGGGAGATAAAAGACGGTTTGATGTATAAAGGATATCAAATGAGTCAACCCGCAGAAGAAAGTCAAGAAGCTATGATTTCTTATCAAGGTGTAAATTTGTAAAAATACCTTCGACAAAAGCCCACAAAAAACTATTTTTGCAACAGCAAAACTTAAAAACATACAATGAGCGTTTTAGTAAATAAAGATTCGAAAATTATTGTTCAAGGATTTACAGGTAGTGAAGGTACATTTCACGCTGGTCAGATGATTGAATATGGTACAAATGTAGTAGGAGGTGTTACCCCAGGAAAAGGAGGGCAAACACATCTTGATCGTCCTGTTTTTAATACTGTAGAAGAAGCGGTTCAAAAACTAGGAGCAGATACAACTATAATCTTTGTCCCACCAGCTTTTGCTGCCGATGCAATTATGGAAGCTGCAGATGCGGGTATTAAAGTTATTATTACAATCACAGAAGGTATTCCTGTTGCCGATATGATTAAGGCATCAGATTATATAAAAAATAAAGACTGTCGTTTAGTAGGACCTAATTGTCCAGGAGTAATTACTCCAGAAGAAGCAAAAGTTGGAATCATGCCAGGATTTGTTTTTAAGAAAGGACGTGTAGGTATCGTATCAAAATCAGGAACGCTTACTTATGAAGCTGCAGATCAAGTTGTAAAACAAGGACTTGGAATTACAACAGCTATCGGAATAGGAGGAGATCCTATTATTGGAACGACAACAAAAGAAGCTGTAGAGTTATTAATCAATGATCCAGAAACAGAAGCTGTTGTTATGATTGGAGAAATTGGTGGACAATTAGAAGCAGACGCTGCAAATTGGTATAAAAATAGTGGTAGCACAAAACCAGTAGTAGGTTTTATTGCAGGTGAAACAGCCCCAGCTGGTCGTACAATGGGACATGCAGGTGCAATCGTAGGAGGAAGTGATGATACAGCTCAAGCTAAAAAAGCAATTATGAGAGAATGCGGAATTCATGTTGTTGATAGTCCTGCAGAAATCGGAAAAAGAATAGCAGAAGTTTTAGGATAACTGCTAAAAATAATTATGATAAACTTATCATAAACTTTAAAAACCTCTTGAATTTTCAAGAGGTTTTTTTGTGTAAGCCCTTACGCATTTCCTTATATTTGATACTACCAATTAATTGATGAAATACGTCTTTTAATGTATTTTATTGTTTCTTGGCAATACGACACACATTGTACAGATTAAACGACCAACATATATGAAATTACTAGAAGGAAAAACAGCCATTATTACCGGAGCCAGTCGTGGTATTGGAAAAGGTATTGCCGAAGTTTTTGCACAACATGGAGCAAATGTAGCATTTACATATAGCTCTTCTGTAGATGCAGCAAATGCACTTGAAAATGCACTTAATACTGCAGGAGTAAAAGCTAAAGGTTATAAAAGTAATGCAGCCGATTTTGAACAAGCACAACAACTTGTAAAAGATGTAATAGAAGATTTTGGAAGCATCGATATTCTTATCAATAACGCAGGGATTACTAAAGATAACCTCTTAATGCGTATGTCTGAAGAAGATTTTGATAAAGTAATTGAGGTAAATCTTAAGTCTATCTTTAATATGACGAAAGCTGTACAACGTACTATGCTTAAACAACGTCATGGAAGTATTGTAAATATGAGCTCTGTTGTAGGAGTAAAAGGGAATGCTGGTCAAGCAAATTATGCAGCATCAAAAGCCGGTATGATTGGTTTTTCAAAATCAATGGCATTAGAATTAGGATCACGTAATATCCGAACGAATGTAATTGCTCCTGGGTTTATAGAAACAGAAATGACAGCAAAGCTTGATGAAGAAACGGTTAAGGGATGGCGTAATGCAATACCGCTAAAAAGAGGCGGTTCACCTGAAGATATTGCAAACGCATGTGTTTTCTTAGCAAGTGATTTAAGTGCCTATGTTACTGGACAGGTACTTAATGTAGACGGAGGAATGTTAACTTAAAAGTCATTAGAAGACTTATATTTATATGACAAGTACAACCTTATTATTAATTATTGGAGCTGCGATTGTTGCTTTAGCAGTTGCTGTATTTCAATATTTTTATAAGGCTACATATAAAACAAAGCGAAATAAAATATATGCTTTATTTCGCTTTTGTACTGTTTTTGGATTATTACTATTATTGATTAATCCTAAATACAAGCAGCAAACTTTTTATACTGAAAAACCCTCTTTAGCAGTTGCTATAGATAATTCTGCAAGTATTCGGTATTTAGAGTACGATACGCAAGTAGAAGATGCATTGGTACGCTTTCGCGAAAGCAAAAACTTAAATGACGCCTTTGATATTCAGTATTTTGGATTCGGAACCAATGTTGAAACACTAGATTCATTAGATTTCGCCGAAAGGCAAACAAATATTGCAACTGTTTTTTCATCATTTAATTCTTTATATAGAAATGATGTCGCGCCTGTAATACTGGTATCTGATGGAAATCAAACATTTGGAGAAGCATTTGAATACACGAGTAAAAACTTTAATCAGAATGTATATCCAGTTGTTGTAGGTGATACTCTTGTATATGACGATCTTATTATAAGTCAGGTAAATGTAAATAGATACGCATATATCAACAATAAATTTCCAGTAGAAGTCTTTACAAATTATAATGGGAGCAATGATGTTTCATCTAGATTAACCATACGATCTGGAAATACTACAGTATATCAGCAAAATATTAATTTTTCTAATCAGAAAAAATCACAAATCATTACGGCGCTAATTCCTGCAAATAGTGTTGGAGTACAACAATATACTGTAAGTCTTCAATCTATAGAAAACGAAAAAAATAAAAATAATAATCGCAAGAATTTTGCTGTAGAAATTATTGATCAAAAAACCAATGTGCTTATTGTCTCAGATATTACTCATCCAGATATTGGGATGCTTAAAAAGAGCATAGAAAGTAATAGGTTACGTACTGCTACTTTTGCAAAACCTGCTGAGGCTATTGGAACATTAAATGAGTACCAATTAGTGATTTTGTATCAACCCAATGGTCTTTTTCAACCTGTTTATAGGGAACTAGAAACTTTAGGAAAAAATAGCATGACCATTACAGGGGCCAAAACAGATTGGAATATTCTTAATCAATTGCAAACAGAGGTATTTCATGAAGTGACAGCACAAGATGAAGATGTCCAAGGGATTAGTAATCCTAATTTTTCTACGTTTGTTTTAAATGATCTTAACTTTTCAGATTTCCCTCCCTTAAAAACGAGTTTTGGGGATATCACGTTAAAAACGGAGGCAGACATTGCTTTATATCAAAAAATAGGTGCCATTACTACAGATGCTCCTTTATTAGCTACTACAGATCAAAATGGTAGAAGAGGAGTATATATTTTTGGAGAAGGTCTCTGGCGATGGAGAGCACAAAGCTATGTTGATACTCGAAGTTTTGAATCTTTTGATAATTTTATAGATAACTTAATTCAATATGCCGCTTCAAATAAACGTAAGAGTAGGCTTAACTTAGATTATGACTCTTTTTATTATGGCAATGGTTCTGTAAAACTTTATGCACAATACTTTGATAAAAACTATGTGTTTGATAATAGAGCAGCACTAACCATTAAAGTAATAAATAAAGAAACTGAAGATGTTTATGATGCTCCTTTTCTATTACAGCGTAATGCCTATGAAATTGACTTAAGTAATCTTGTGCCTGGTGATTATTCTTTTACAGTGACAGTACAAGATCAAGGGTTAGCCAGATCAGGATCATTTACCATTGTTCCCTTTGAAGTTGAACAACAGTTTCTAAATGCTAATGTAGCTGCCTTATCACAAGTAGCAACAAATACAAATGGTACACAATACATTATTTCAAATATTGATCAATTAATAACTTCTTTAGTAGAAGACAGTAGATATAGACCTGTTCAAAAAAGCACCGAAAATGTTGTACCTTTAATAGATTGGAAATGGCTCTTAGCCGTTTTAGCATTGCTTCTTGGAATAGAGTGGTTTATGCGCAAATACAATGGTCTTACTTAAAACTAAAAATTAACTAAAAAAATAGATTATGGATAAATTACCAAAAATTGGATTACCTATTATTGTCATACTAATTCTTGTCATTGTAGTATTAGCAAAATCTGCTGTTACTATAGATGCAGGTCACGCAGGCGTATTATATGAAACATTAGGAGATGGAGTAGATCCTGATAAAGAACCTTTAGGACCTGGATTTCATTTAATTGCTCCTTGGAATAAGGTAATTGATTATGAAACACGTCAGCAGCAATTATTTGAAGAAATGAGAGTGCTTTCGTCAAATGGTCTTGAAATTCAAATTGATGCAACGGCATGGTACAATCCTGTAACTGCAGATATAGGAAAACTTCATAATCAAAAAGGAAAAGATTATTTAGAGAGAATTATTCAACCAGCAATTCGTAGCGCAGCTCGTAGTGTGGTAGGGCGTTATACACCAGAACAATTATACAGTAGTAAAAGAGATGCTATTCAAGAAGAAATTTTTCAAGAAACAGAAAAAATTGTGAAGGATCAATATATCCAATTGAATA
The DNA here is from genome assembly GCF_900188275.1 of Dokdonia pacifica. Taxonomy (GTDB): domain Bacteria; phylum Bacteroidota; class Bacteroidia; order Flavobacteriales; family Flavobacteriaceae; genus Dokdonia; species Dokdonia pacifica. The sequence goes on along the minus strand of NZ_FZNY01000002.1, from coordinate 130,337 downwards.
ATATATTAATACGTGATGTTACACTTCCTCCTACTATAAAAGAAGCAATTGAACGTAAACTAAAACAAGAGCAAGAATCTTTAGAGTATGAGTTTAGATTAGTTACGGCTCAAAAAGAAGCAGAAAAAGTTCGTATTGAAGCACAAGGAAAAGCAGATGCAAACAGAATACTAAGTGCATCACTTACAGATAAGATTCTTCAAGACAAAGGAATAGAAGCAACTTTAAAACTTTCTGAATCACCTAATGCTAAAGTAGTGGTAGTAGGTTCTGGCGATAGTGGACTCCCATTGATTTTAGGGAATAACTAAGCATACACACATTTTAAAAACAATTTTATAGTAAAACCTCTAAAGAGTAGCTTCTTTAGAGGTTTTTTGTGTTTTATATTAACTAATTACAATACGAGTGTAAATACCTTGTTTTCAAGTGTTTATACGTGATTTCTATAATTAGGGGTTTTTGCTCTTAATAAAAAGTACTGATAATCAGAATTTTACAATGTAATTGAAATGTGATTATTAAGTAGCTACTTCATTTCTATTACAGAGTTGGTGGATTCTGAAAAACCAATATAAATAGAGTAAGAACATAACACTAAAACACCTAATATTATGAGTAGTCAAGTTTTATACCCAGAAGAAGTATTTGCATATCGAATTGGAAATGATCCAAAAGTAACCATTGTAGCAAAAGGTCATGAAGACGGATATTGCAAAATTAGAATTGAACAATCTGCAGCACAAATCTATCCTCCAATATTTATGGTGGTTGGAGATCCATGTGGTGCTATTGGATACTTTCCATATACAGTTACCAAAACAATTCCATATGCTACAGATCTAGATTTTGTGTATTTCCAAACTGAATCTGGTACGCAGAAAATTCCTGTACGCGACTTAATGGATGAGAAAGGAGCTGTTCCACAAGAACTTACTCAAACAGCTAATAATCAAGTAGTCGGTTATGCATACAATTCTACAGATATTAATGTTGCTATAGCTGATGCCGTAAGTAAACTTCAAAAACTATATCCAGGAAACACCAATGCTGTTCTTGTAAAATCCGGATTTGTAGGAGTAGGTAGACCTATTGGAATTGCATATTATTATGTAATTATGGAACAACAGTAAGTGCTTAGTTAATAATTCACACGTAAAAGCCATCAGTATAGTAACATATGCTGATGGCTTTTGTATTTAAATACGCTTTTACACTTTTCATAGGCAAATATGAATTTACTATTGTTCATAATTTAATTCTTATTTAATTTCAAGATGTAATCTTTAAAATCAAACAATTATGTTAAAAAACATTTTAGAATTAAATGGTGCTCAGAAATTAAATAAGAAACAATTAAAATACACTCTTGGTGGAGCTTCAGGAGGTAGTTGGGCATGTATCCGAACTAAAAACGGAGTTAGTCACACTTTTTACGGAAATCAAAGTGAAGGTTCTGCAACGGCTTGGGTAAATGCATGGGGGAGTTTAGGATGGGATGCTTCCTGTGGCAGTCAGCATCAACAATAAAATAATGTTCAAAGGATAAGAATTCTTTCAAAAGGAACATATCATTGAATTTCTTATAATAATAGACATAAGCTGTAAGTGTCTCTAAATGTTTCCAGTATCATAAATTTTTAAATTAAATACGTATGTTAAAGAACATTGTAAATCTAAATGGCGTTAAAGAATTAAATAATGCTCAATTAAAAAATACCAACGGAGGAATTATTTCTGAAGATCATGCCTTTGCGTGTATCCGAACTAAAGATGGTGTTAGCCATACATTTTATGGTAATCAAAGCGAAGCATCTGCTACTGCATGGGTAAATGCTTGGGGAAGCCTAGGCTGGGACGCCTCTTGTGGACATGAAGCTCATAGATAAAATAGCATATAATTTAAGTAAAGACAGTAATTAATCAATGAGTTAATTGCTGTCTTTTATTTTTTATTGAGTAAGTAGAAGCATACGCTTTATCGCTTTACTCTCACTATGATCGTGAATCTCACAAGTTCGATTTCGCGAAAGCGTATAAAGAATAATTATTATTTCAATCCTCGTCTATACAACCATAGCTTTGCATAACGCATCCATATAGCATAGGCATGTAAATAGCTTATAATAAGCCCTACCACACCATCTCTAAATCCCATTTGAACGACATAATGTTTAAAAAAGCCCCAAAACGGTTTGATTACAAAATGATAGATATGTAATCGTCCTGTTTTTTTATCATAATCTCTAGCTTGCCAAGCGGCATATCTATTGAGTTTTGTGATATGACTGTTTAATGTGATATAGGTATTATGATGAAAACGATTCTTTAAAAATCCTACGTTACCATCTGCAACAATCTCTGCATGTACCATTTTATCTTCATAAGCACATTTACTCTTTCTAAATAAACGAATTACCTTATCATTTTGCCATCCGCTATAACGTACACGTTTCCCCATAAAATGGTTGGTACGATATATCCAGTAGGCTACAGTTCCATCTGAAGGTGGGTTTTTTAGAATTTCTATAATCTCATCTCTTAAATCTGGCGTAACTCTTTCATCTGCATCTACTAGGAGTATCCATTCATGTTTTGCTTGTGGAATTGCCCAATTCTTTTGTGAAGCAGAATAATGATACTTGCGACGTAAGATAGTATCTGTATATTCTTTGGCTATAGAGATTGTATTATCTGTACTCATGGAATCTACGACCATAATCTCATCAGCAAAAGTCACAGATTCGAGAACCTCACGAATATTGTGCTCTTCGTTGCCAGTAGGGATTATTGCGGTTAATTTTTCCATAAATTTAGTAGGATAGCAAAACTACTAATCTTTTTTATAATTAAAAGTTTATTTTTGTAGTAAACCAACCAAATGCAACAACTACCTAAAATAACGTTGATCATAGCTACTTACAATAATGTAAAATGGTTAGAAAAGGTACTTCACGGCTATAGTACACAAACCTATACAGATTTTGAAGTAATTATAGCAGATGATGGTTCTGGAAAGGAAACTGAAGATCTTATAAAATCTTTTCAAAAAGAGTATCCTGTACCTTTACGTCACATTTGGCACGAAGATAAAGGATATCGAAGACAAACCATACTTAATATAGCACTAACTAAAGCTGAAAATGAGTATGTAGTTTTTACAGATGGCGATTGCATTCCAAAAGAAGATTTTTTAGAACGTCATGCAAATTATGCTGAAAAAGGTAAGTTCTTATCTGGCGGATACTGCAAATTGGATATGAGTCTTAGTGAAGGGATTACTAAAGAAGATATTATATCTGGTAATTGTTTTAATGTTGAGTGGTTAAAAGAAAATGGATCACTTGGATCTTCGCAATATAGAAAACTTGCCAGTGGAGAGACTGTAGCAAAGTTATTAGATGCTGTTACACCTTCTAATGCCTCATTTAATAATTGTAATTCTTCTGCTTGGTTAGAAGATTTACTTCGTATTAATGGATACGATGAACGTATGCAATATGGAGGTCCAGATAGAGAATTAGGAGAACGTTTAGAAAATGCAGGAGTTAAAGGCAAACAAATTCGTCATAGAGCATTATGTTTGCATTTAGATCATCCTAGAGGATATAAAACAAAAGAATCCCTGGAGCGTAATCTAGCTATAAGAAAAAACACAAGAAAAAAAGGATATGCCTATACCTATTTTGGTATTAAAAAAGGCGACGATATAGAAGAATGAAAATATTAGTTACTGGAGCAGCAGGTTTTATAGGCTCTCACCTTTGTGAACGTTTAGTGTCTCAGGGACATCAAGTATTAGGAATAGATAACTTTTCTGAGTATTATGACCCTAAATTAAAAGAAATCAACGCAAATGATATCAAAAAAGTTGGAGTTACTTTACTTACAGCAGATTTACTTGACGATTTAAGTATCATCTTGCCTAACGATATTGATATTATTTATCATTTTGCGGCACAACCTGGTATTTCAGCAACCACACCATTTACAGATTACGAACGCAATAATATACAAGTAACTCAAAACTTATTGCAGTGGTCTATCCATCAAAATAAGAATACGCAATTATTTGTAAATATAGCCACATCGTCTATTTATGGTTTACACGCTACATCTACCGAAGAAGAAGCACCTATGCCAGTATCAGATTATGGTGTTACAAAATTGGCAGCAGAGCAATTAGTTCTAGCATCACAACGCTCTGGAAAGCTTGATGCTTGTTCTATCCGTTTATTTTCTGTCTACGGCCCTAGAGAACGTCCGGAAAAACTATATACAAAACTGATTAAAGCGATTTATGATGGTACTTCATTTCCCTTGTATGAAGGCAGTGAGCATCATGAGCGTAGTTTTACCTATGTGGGAGATATTATAGACGGATTAGAAAAGATAATTACCCATAAAGAGGGGTGTAATGGGGAGATTATCAATCTTGGAAGTACTGCGGTGTATACTACAGGGCAGGGGATTGCTCTCATTGAAAAAATAATTGGAAAGAAAGCGCTAATTGATCATGTAGGGAAACGTCCTGGAGATCAATTAAAAACAGCAGCAACTATTGATAAGGCAAAACAATTATTAGATTACAAACCAACTACTGATTTTGAAGAAGGACTTCGTGCACAGGTTGCTTGGTATCAAGAGAAGTTTCTTTAATGCATTGAAATAAATTCATCTAATTTCTCTACAATTTTCTCAGGAGTGAGTAACGAATAATAATACTCCGTTCGTTTCTTCATATCCTTAAGACTTTTTGAAGTATATAAGCTCGATTCAAAATCCTGTAGATGAACCACATGATTTTGATCATTTTCATATAAAGCCCAAGCGGCTCTACGTATCCAAGGAGAGAAAATTGTAAAAGTAGGAATATCCAATGCTTTCGCCATATTGATAGCACCGCCTTCATTTCCTATCAATGCATCACATTGTGTGGTGAATGCAATGAACTCACGCAAACTCTTCCCATAAATATCTTTTAAGATATGTTGCTGGGTTTTTTCTGAGCATAATTCATACAATGCTTCTACTTGATCTATTTGTTTCGGAATATAATTAAACAGTAACTGAGCTTCCGTTTTATGTACAATATGATCTAATAGGGTGGCTAGGTAACGTAGGGGATAGGTTTTATTAGACGAACTACCAAGAATCCCTATCATGTATAATTTTTGATCTGGGTTTGTTCTAACTTCAGCTAGTATTTTTTTCGCGGAAGCGATCTCCTCATCAGTTACATACAATTTAGGTTTTAATGCTTTAGGAAAATCAGCATCAATGGCTTGAAGTAGCTTCATACGATTTTCTATCGCAAGTCCAGCTTCTGTCTCTGGAGTATAATGGTATGTATATAAATCTGTATAAAAGGCTTTTGTATACCACTTTTTATAACCAATACGTTGTGTGGCCTTCGTAGCTTTACATATACTGGCACTCCCAATTTTGGAATAGACATCTATGACAATATCATATGCATGGGAAGCCAGTTGTGAACGAAATTTTCTCGCTGTTTTCCTGCTTTTTACCATTTCTGGAGTAAACACCACCTTTTGATCTATAAAGGGATTGTTTTCTAATACAGGTAAGGTATGTTCATTTACTAGATAATGAACAGTTGCTTTTGGATATCTATGTTTAATTGCCTCACAAAGAATAGACGATGTCAAAACATCGCCTATCATTTTGTGTTGTATAATTAATATTTTTTTATCCATTATAGAATGTGACTATACTGCTACATCATATTCTCTTAAAGCATCATTAAGAGAGGTTTTCTTATTTGTACTTTCTTTACGTTTACCAATAATCAAAGCACAAGGTACATTGTATTCTCCAGCTGCAAACTTTTTAGTATAACTACCAGGAATTACAACAGAACGCGCAGGAACTCTTCCTTTCATTTCAACAGGAGTATCTCCTGTAACATCAATGATTTTAGTACTCATTGTTAATACAACATTTGCTCCTAAAACAGCTTCCTTTTCTATATGTACTCCTTCTACAACAATACAACGACTTCCTATAAAAGCGCCATCTTCTATAATCACAGGAGAGGCTTGTAATGGTTCTAATACACCACCTATTCCTACACCACCACTTAAGTGTACATTTTTACCTATTTGTGCACAACTTCCTACCGTTGCCCAAGTATCTACCATGGTACCTTCATCTACATAAGCACCTATATTTACATAACTTGGCATTAAAATAACACCGCTAGAAATATACGCTCCGTGACGTGCTACGGCATTTGGCACTACACGAATACCTCGATTTTGGAAATCCCTTTTTAGCGGAATCTTATCGTGATACTCAAAAATTCCTGCTTCCAGTGTTTCCATTTGCTGAATAGGGAAATATAATACTACGGCTTTCTTTATCCATTCATTCACTTGCCATCCATTATCGGTAGGTTCGGCAACACGTAAAGTACCACGGTCAAGCATATCTACGACTTCACGAATGGCATTAATGGTAACAGGGTTTTGTAATTCAGAACGATCGTCCCAAGCTTTTTCAATTAGATTTTGTAACTGATTCATTTCAATTTTTCTTATTATTTTTTATTTATATAGTTCTCAAATTGAGCAAAACTGCTAAACCGAGCTTGTATACTTCCTTTATGATCTATAAGTGCATAGGTAGGGTATGCCCAAATAGATAAATCATAGGTCAATCGTTTTTCGGGTTTTTGCTCCCGAACGTTTACCCATGGATAGTCGTGCTTATCTAAATAATTTTTCCAGAGTGTGTATTTATCATCTCTTGATACTCCGATAAGCGCTATATTATTTTCTTCAAAAATAGTGTAGTTTTTTGCAATACGTTTATGATCTGCCAGACAAGGAGGACATTTCACAAACCAAAAATCTAATAAGTATAATTTAGAAGGATCTAATGTGATCGTTGTTTTTTGATTGTGTATATCACCAAGATCATATTGATCAAATTTTACCGCTTCTACATCTAAAAGACTCACCATTAGCTTGTTATTTGTAATAAAATGATCTTTCAAACTATCGGTTTGCATTCGCATGATTCTGTACACATGATCTACCTTATCACGATCATTTTGATTTCTAGCCAAAAAATTTCCCACAATAGCATGAGAAAGAGGAGTGTCTATATGAGTACGTATTTCTGAGATAAGAAATTTATCAATGGTGGTGCTATCTGCTTTAGAGGTCAGTAATTCTTTATAGGCAGCTTCATAGTCTTTAGAACCATTGTATAAAGCAGAACTGTCTACCTTGTCTATGGTTAGCTGCTGTTCGTTTAATGTTAAGTCTATAAGTACGTTTTTGCCATCTAACCAAAGTTGTGTTCCTATTCTTTTACCGTTGGTATGCACATAGACATTGTAAAGATCATTAATAGCACGCTGTACATCAACCTTTATCGTATCCTTATAAGGAAGGAAAAAGCTTTCTTCTTGACCTATATCTGCTACCCAGATACTATCTATAGTCGCATCTGACTGAATGACTAGATTGATATCAGATAGGTCTAAATGTTCTTTAGAATGCGCTGTATTTTTTGTTGTTTGTTTACCACAAGCAACAAATAGTAGTATACATACGATACTAATGGAAAATTGAAGGCGCATTATTTGGTTGTTAAATTTAACCTCAAAGATAAAACTTCGCAATCGTTTCCAACATTAGATTTCCTATAATTTAACAAGTCCTTATAATTGTATATGCGCTTAGCGACTTATACTTAGGTTTTGCTTATTTTTGCACCAAATTTTAGAGATGGCGCGCATTATTGCGATAGATTATGGAACGAAGCGTACAGGGATAGCAATTACTGATGAACTTCAGATGATTGCATCTGGATTAACCACGGTTGAAACAAAACAGCTACTTCCATTTTTAAAAGAATATTTTCAAAAAGAGCAGGTAGAGGCTATGGTAATAGGAGAGCCTAAGCGCATGAACAATGAAGCTTCAGATGTAGAAGCACACATTATACGCTTTCGCGAAAGCGTACTCAAAACCTTTCCTGATCTTAAAATTATTCGTCAAGACGAACGGTTTACCTCTAAAATGGCTTTTCAAACCATGATAGATAGTGGTATTGGAAAAAAGAAAAGACAAAACAAAGCCCTTATTGATCAAATAAGCGCTACCATAATATTACAAGATTACCTCTATAATAAATAGTATATGATTTTACCTATAGTTGCATACGGAGATCCCGTTTTAAAGAAGAAAGCAAAACCAATCACTAAAGAGTATCCAAAGCTTCCTGAGCTTATAGATAATATGTTTGAAACGATGTATGGTGCAAATGGATTAGGACTTGCGGCCCCACAAATTGGACTTTCTATTAGAATGTTTTTGGTAGATACTTCTCCATTTGCAAACGATAAAGAGTTTACAGAAGAAGAACAAGCTGTATTTAAAGACTTTAAAAAAGTATTTATCAATGCAGAAATTCTAGAAAGTACTGGCGAAGAGTGGGTTTTTAATGAAGGATGTTTAAGTATTCCTGGTATAACAGAAGATGTTTTTAGAGAATCTACAATTACTATAAAATACCAAGACGAAAATTTTAAGGAATATACAGAAACCTATGATGGGATTATTGCGCGTGTGATTCAGCATGAATATGATCATATTGAAGGAATTTTATTTACAGATAAACTATCAAGCCTTAAAAAACGTATTTTAAAAGGACGACTAGCCAATATCTCTAAAGGAAAATGTGATGCCGATTACCGTATGCGTTTTCCTAGTGTTTCAAAAAAGAGATAAGACAACTACCATGAGGTTAGCATGAGAGGTATTTACAAGGAAGAGCTTTTTAAATTTAAAGGTAAGCTTTGGAGTATTTAAATCTCGATTATCGAGTAAAGTGTTAAATTAATGACAAAGACCTCATTTTCGTAGGCAATAAATTTTGATTTTAAATTAGGGCAATGCATATTTGCCGACCAATTTTGATATTACAATTATATGGGTTTAGATAAAATATTATCCATTTCTGGAAAGCCAGGTATTTACGAATTAAAAGCACAAACGCGTAGTGGCTTTGTAGCACAATCGTTATTAGATGGAAAACGTATTTCTGTAGGATTACGTCACAATGTGAGTATCCTTTCAGAAATCGCAATATATACGCTTTCTGAAGAGATTCCATTACGTGAGGTTTTTGAGAAAATCAAAGCCAAAGAAAATGGAGGACCAACGATAAATCATAAAGTGTCTAAAGATGAGCTTGAAGAGTTTTTCTTTAATGTAGTACCAGATTATGATGAAGATCGTGTATATCCAAGTGATATTAAGAAAGTAGTACAGTGGTACAATATCTTACAGAAAAATGACTTGATGGACTTTTCTGCTCCAGAAGAAACTCCAGCTGAGTCTTCTGACGAAGAAGAATAGTGCATAACTTTTTATAAAAGCATACGGCCTTTGCAATCTAATTGTAAAGGCTTTTTTAGTTTAGTGGTATGAACACAAGACAGCAACAACTAGCCGCTATAGATAGACTCTTAACCATTATGGACGAACTTAGAGTAGGGTGTCCTTGGGATAAAAAACAGACCATGCAGAGTTTACGTCATCTTACCATAGAAGAAACCTATGAGTTAGGCGATGCGATTCTAGATAATGACCTAGAAGAAATTAAGAAAGAACTCGGTGATTTATTGTTGCATATTGTGTTTTATGCTAAAATAGGAAGTGAAACCAAAGATTTTGATATCGCCGATGTAGCACATAGCATTTCGGATAAATTGGTGGATCGTCATCCCCATATTTACGGAGATATTGATGTAGCAGATGAAGCAGAAGTGCAACGCAACTGGGAAAAACTAAAGCTTAAAGAAGGAAAGAAGTCTGTATTAGAAGGTGTTCCTAAAAGTCTACCCGCAATGGTAAAAGCAAGCCGTATTCAAGATAAAGTGGCTGGGGTAGGTTTTGATTGGGAAGAACCACAACAGGTTTTTGAAAAACTACAAGAAGAACTAGGAGAACTACAAGAAGAAGTAGAGGCAAACGATCAGGAAAAAATTGAAGCCGAATTTGGCGATGTACTCTTCTCTATGATTAACTATGCACGCTTCTTAAAGGTAGATCCAGAAAGTGCCTTAGAACGTACAAATAAGAAGTTTATAAAACGATTTCAATATTTAGAAAGCAAAGCGACTATCTTAAATAAAAAGTTAAGTGATATGACACTTGCCGAAATGGATGTTTTTTGGGAAGAAGCAAAGAAATTATAACGATTACTTTCCTTTCTTAGTAAGATGTTCTTTTATTTCAGAAACTTCTTGAAGTAAATGTGTAACGGAGGCATCAATTTTCACCAATGCTTTTGCAGTCATAGAAGCTCTCGTTTTTTCATCTTCATTAACATACTGTGATTCAGGCTCATTTAAATCTGTTAAGGCTTTAAGCATATCACCTTTACCCGTCAATAACCACTCGATATTTAAAACAGGATAGTTCTCTACAATCAAATCAATTTTTTCAAGACTAATACTTCTTGTAATATTATTAATATAGCCGTTTGAAGCATTAATTGATTTCTCAAAAGCTTTTATTGTGATTTGTTGAGACTTTACAAATAAACGTGTCCTATCCTTTATACTCATACCTAAACACCTCATTTAAAATAGAATAATGCTCTATTTTATTTTGTTATATTAGAGTAATACTCTATCTTTGATTACTCATTAGAGCAAACTGTTGCACAAAGTAATGAATAATAACATAGAAAGTAAAATAAAGGAACGTAAAGAGCTTAAATCTAAGCTTGGCTATGGTGATATTGTAAAGATTGCTGCCTTGGCAGATATAGAAAGAACAACGGTTCATAGGTGGTTTAGAGGAGAAACAGACAATCCAGATATTGCACTAGCTGTAGAAGGATTAATAGCGCTTAAAATGCAAATTGTCACAGATAGACTTAAAAGTCTGGCAAAGAAAAAATAGAGTAATACTCTATTTAAAAATAAAGAACACCCCACCGTGGCGTATTTGTAAAGTAAGATCATAGATATACGCTACTTTTTTTGAGAAACACTCAATATGTCTATTCTCAAAACCAGTTCAACACATGGCGTATAAGGCACCACGTTATATGCCATTGTGTTGTAACTATTAAAACTACAGAGCCTATTTATATTAACATTCAAAATAACATAATTGCTATATGCTTGTATTATTTAGTACATTTTCTACCATAATGTATACTCCAAAAGTAATGGACTGTTCTATTAAAAAGTTAAATAAAGAACTCGTTGCTCTAAAGGATAAAGGACAAGAAATCAGATTGAAACTCATGCCATTACTTGCGGAACGTATAAAAGATGATGATGTAAGTAAAACATTAAAACGGTATGCTATGATTACGAAGATGCAACAGCAAGATCAATATAATCAAGAGTATATACGCGCCCTTTTTTCAAATTGCGACTGGCCAAAAGAACTTAGTAAAGAAGCTCATACCGCTGTGTATCTCATACTACAACATAGTGATGATGCATTAATGCGTGCCTATTATCCTAAAGTAGAAGAAATGGTAAGCTTAGGATATTTAGATCCTGATGATGCGGCAACCATGTTTGATAGATTGCAAATGAATGCAGGATTACCACAACGATATGGAACCCAAACCTTTGAAAATACAAATAATCAAAATGCAGTATGGCCAATAGAAAATTTAGAGAAACTATCCCATTTAAGAGCTACTGTTGGACTTTCAGATATGAATGATTATATCAAAGAAACAAAAGAACATATAGGCGTATCTATCGTTTGGGATAAGACACTTACTATAGAAACTGCTCTTAGATTTAGAAAGTAATACATCTGCTTTATCGTTTCTCTCTCCCTATGGTGTTGTAAACCTGCCTGCCGGTAGGCTTGTCTCACAAGTTTGCTTTCAAGGAGTATAAAGACGCAGAAGTTTATGCTGAGTTTGTCGAAGTACAAAAGCATATACAGCCACTAATTTTGTGTAAAAACACGTAGTTTCCCCCATAAGAAAAATAGAATTCTCCGTTAGATTTGTTAAATAACCAATTGTTTGGCATACTTACAAGTATCACAATCAACCCTATAATCCAATATAACAATGAGTTACCTATCATTTAACAATCCAAATCGGAGAAAGCAAGTTTCTAGTAAAAGAGCGCAATCACCCAATAAAGGGTCTATGCGTAAAGCATTTTCTGATTGGTTAATAAAAAATCATGGAGATACCTATGCATCTGAATTAAAGAAACAGCGTTCTCAAACTAAAAGTAATCTTACAAAACTACGTAGCACTCAAAAATCATCAGATACCCCTGTCGTTGGTATCGTGGGTGGAGGATTTGCTGGATTATATTCAGGACTAATTCTTCAGTCATTAGGAATAGAATTTGAAGTTTTTGAAAGTTCAAATCGTGTAGGTGGAAGAATAGACACTTGGTATTCTACAAAATACAATTCAAAAGATCCAAATAATGCCTGTTTATATGGAGAAGTAGGAGGGATGCGTATTCCTCAATTTTCACCAGATATGCTACCTGTACAACATTTAGGTTTATCGCTTAATGCGGTTCTTAAACGTAACAAAATGGTAGATAAAATGGTAGAATGGCGTAAATTTTATTACGATTCTGATGTGCAACGTTTACGCTATAATAATATGGATGCTCCAATTATTAAAGAAAACTCAACATTAAATTCTTTAAATTTTGGAAAAGACGAAGGTGGTGATCTCCCTATGGTATGGGTTACACCAACCTCACAACCAGGTGGTGAGCCGTATTTACCAATTAATATGGTTCTTGAAAAAGTAAACGGTCCTTTCCTAGATGCCTTTAGAGATGAACCTTTTGATAAAGCATTTAAAAAACTCATGAAGTTTGATAATTACTCCATGTGGACGTACTTAACTAATAAATTTAAATTAAAGCATCTCGGTGAATATTATGATCCAAAAATGGGTAAAAAGAATGATCATTTGCCTTATAGTGTTGCCAGTTACTTAGAAACTTTAAATGTTGGAACTGGCATGTATTCTGTTTCGTTTGTAGAAATGGTACTCGCTTTATATGATTGGGAAGGAAGTATGAATCCTTATGATCATAGTGATCCTAATATTTATATGATTACAATGAATAAAGGAATGCAACATTTTCCAGATGCCTGTAGATCTGTATTAAATTTAGATCAAGGAGTTTTACCAGAAGATGGATACAGAGCTCAAGTTGAAATTGGAATGATAGAAGATGCACAAGGACAAAAAGGATATTCTCCTACAAATTTAACCAAGGATGCACAACCACCGTCTACAGTCCCACCAGCAAACCCTCCAAAACCTGTAGCTGGAAAGCCTTCTAAAGAAAAACAACGCGTATTTATGAATCATAGAGTTGTGCAAGTAGAACACGATCCATTACTATATGATACAAATGGAGGTATACGATTAAAAGTGAAAGTAGCAAAAGGAACTGCAGAAGAAACACTTACTAAAGAGTATCCATATGTCATAAGTACACTTCCAAATGGAGCGTATTTAAGCGGGGAACTTAAAACAAATTTCTTTGATCATCTTTCTTTCGCTAAAGCACGTGCGATACGGGAATGTAATTATATGCCATCTTTTAAAGCATTTATAACGTTTAAAGATCAGTTTTGGACAAAACTGGGAGAACGACAAGGAAAAGGATTAGGCGTAGGTACATCAGATAGAGCTAATAGACAAATTGTATATCCATCTTATGGATATGAGGCGCAAGGTGGTGTATTACAGATATACTGTTGGGCACAAGATGCAGAACGCATGGGAGCACTTTCTGATGAAGAACGAGTAAATGAATGTTTAAAAGGAATTGCATATTTATATCCAGATGCAGACGTATATGGATCATTTGCAGGGTATAAACCAGAAGAAACAACTAAAACATGGTTTTGGGATAATCATGCAGGAGGAGGCGCTTTTGCTTTATTTGGCCCAGGACAGTTTACAAATTTATATGAGACTTTATTAACTCCTGAATTTAATGGACATTTAAATATAGCAGGGGAGTGCTGCTCTGTTCATCATGGATGGATTGTAGGTGCATTAGATTCTGCTTATAATTCCGTAAATAATATATTATCCCAAATGGGAGAAACCGAAAAGATAAAAATCATGGAAAAAATGTGGGGTCGACTCACAGCTCCAGATGTAGCTATAAAATAAATTTCTCAATCGCTAGTGAGAGAAGCACTGTACATTCATATAATGAGCAGCGCTTATAAAGCAAGTCCTTATGTAAATTACATAAGGACTTGTTGTTTGTTGGTATATAAAAGAAGTATACATCAAGGAAATGAATAGAAACTTTTATTATAATAAAGGTTACACATATTAGTAATGCATTTCTCAAAACTAAAAACTTAGTTTTAACTAATTTTTTAGTTATATTTGCTTTTTAATACATATTTAAAATCAAATATTGATGTTTTTAAAACAAATAGGAGTAGTGTTTATTTTGTGCATGTTGTCAAGTGGTGTAGTTGCTCAAAACATAAATGCCAGTGCTCAACTACAGGCTGCATATCAAGCAGAAGGTTCCCTTCAATTAAAAAAATCTAGAGATCTTTTTAATAAGGTAGTTACCAATGATAAAGCAACAAAAGAAGAACAGTGTAAAGCCCTGAGATCATTAGCAGTACAAGACTGGAAATTCTTTAAGGATAAAGAAACCGCTTATAAAAGATTATCAAAAGCAGATTCTATTGGAGATTATAGATCAGAAACTTGGGTGATTCTAAATAGAATTGCATTAGAAGCTGGCCAGTATAAAAAAGCCCTTGAAGCTGCAGAAAAATCAGAACAAATCGCTACTTCTGATGCTGATAAACAATACGCTAAATACAAATATTGTAAAGCAGTTCTTCAACAAGCAATGGCTCAATACGAATTAGAGACTCCTATTAATATAGCATTGCTAAAAAAAGCATCTATTACATTGCAAGATGTACTAGCTGTAAATCCAACCAATGTCAATGCTGCAGAAGTCCTATTAGGTATTTCTTTATTCCTTGAAGATGGAGATACAGCTTTAAAGGCTTGGTTTGCATACTATAGATTTTCAGATCTAAATAGCGTATATGCATATTTAAAAAAGCCTGCAACAAAACTTCAGCTAATTCTTTCCAAATGGAATACAACAACATTAAATGATCAAGAATGCATTGAATTAATAAAAGCATTAGGGCAATCTCGATTCTATACGTATGCTAAAATTATGGCCCTGAAATTAGGTGAGAAAAATAATACGGAACTAGAAAAAATCATTCTATACAGTACGTACTTACAAGAATTGAAGTCATATACTAATGAATATTATAGAGAAATGACACTAGAAGAAGGAAGCACAGATGAATATATATCATTTATTACTTCAAAGAGTGAAAAGCTTTATACAGATTTAACTAGAACAGAAAAAGTAAAAGATACTTTCTCTATGCAAAATTTTAGAAATCTTATCAGAACTCAATTTGGTACCGTATCTATATTAGGGAGAACAAGTAGTTCTAATGTAATGGGATTAGTAATGGGGCAAATCGTAAATGAACGTATTCGTAAAGTAGAACAATATGGTCACAGTGCAGATTTTAACTTTACAGAATTAGATATGATGGTATCTAACGGGTATCCTAGTTGGTATTGGGAAGATAGGGGTGCAGGAGGCTTTGCGATACAAGGAGGTTTTTTAAGAGTAAAAAAAATGTTTAAATACCTTGGAATTAGCGCTTGGGAAAGTGTAACTGATTCCGTAAAAAGGGAAAAATCAGAAAATAAAATTCGTAAAACGCTCTTAGAATCTTCATTAAGTTCAGATAAAAATACAGTATTAGCAGGTCTCGCAAGTAAATTAGAACTAGATGCATTAGATCAACTTTATGATCAATTGGTGCAAAAAGGATACAAAGGAGTAACATTACAATTAAAATTTATAGAGTTATATGATCTCTACAGGGATAATGCAACCATGTTTGCACACGAAGGAAGGCATTCTTTAGACAGAATTGTTTTACAAGGTGAATATAGCAGTTTAGGAACTGCCATGATAGAGTATAGAGCACGGTTATCACAAATTGTATTTAGTGAATCTCCAAAACTAGAACTAGCCAATATGGTTGCCGGCACGGGTAGTACAGGGAGTGGTATGGCAAATACGATGATTGTAGAAGTTGCTGAAGAATGGATACAAAAAAACACCTCAAAAATAAAGGGGTATGATAAAAATAAACTTCCAATAGCACAACTATACCTATTAACAAATGATCAAATAAAATCTATTTATAGAAATGTAGATCCGTTTTATAAGAAAGAATAGAGCCTCTTCTAAGTACGCTTTCGCGAAATCAAACATGTGAGATCTGCCTGCAGACAGGTTCAGGACCAAATGTGGAGCGAAGCGATAAAGCGTATTAAGACATAGGAGTTTATAAAGAGTTTACCGAAGTACGAATGTGCATAAAGAATAATTAAGGTAGAAATTTCTATATTTGTGTACACTATACACAATATGGTTGAGCAAAAAATTAGACTTTCTGTAGATGCAGTAGTTTTTGGATATGAAGAAGGTGTCATCTCTGTATTACTTATTAAACGTAAATACGATCCTTTTAAAGGGAAATGGGCAATTCCTGGAGGGTTTGTTTTAAATAATGAATCCTTAGAAACTGCCGTAGAACGTGAGTTACAAGAAGAAACTGGTGTTAAAATAAATTACTTAGAACAACTCTATACCTTTGGAGATGTAGAGAGAGATCCTAGAGGTAGGGTAGTTACAGTAGCCTATGTTGGTTTAGTAAGACCCAATACTTTTAAAATCTTTGCTTCTACAGATGCTTCCCAAGTACAATGGTTTACTATAGATAAGCTTCCTGAACTCTCTTTTGATCATCAAAAGATTCTCCATACGGCCATTGCTAGACTACAAGCTAAAATCACCTATGAACCTATAGGTTTTGAGTTATTAGATAAGAAATTTCCTTTCTCTGATTTAGAAAAACTATACACAACCCTCTTAGGAAGGCCTATAGACAGACGTAATTTTAGAAAGAAAATTCTTGGATTAAATGTATTAGATGAATTAGATAAAAAAGTATCTAAAGGATCGGGTAGGCCAGCCAATTTATTCCAATTTAATCAAAAACGCTATTTCCAGTTAAAGAAAGAAGGGATTATTTTTGAAATCTAACTCCTGAAAATCAAACACTTAATTTATTTGTGTAAAATTAACACAAATAAAGTTTGCGCATTTTTTATATTCATTTTACATTTGCGTTGTATTTACACAAATACAGTTTGTAAATTAAAAAGAATATGAGCAATATATTAATAACTGATGGTTATAAAACAGGGCATCATCAACAGTATCCAGAAGGAACAGAAGAAGTATATTCAAATTGGACTCCAAGAAGTAACACATACGCTCCTAAAGGTTGTAATAAAGTAGTCTCGTTTGGACAACAATATGTGATCCAATGGTTACACGATTATTTTCAAGATCATTTCTTTTCAAAATCAAAGTCAGAAGTTTGTAAAGAAATTAAAGAAGAGCTGTCCTTATATCTTGGAACTGATTATGATATTACTCATTTAGAACAATTACACGAGTTACAATATTTACCTATACGAGTAAAATCATTACCCGAAGGAGTAGAGGTACCTATTCGTATTCCCATGATTACAATTGTAAATACACATAAAGATTTTTATTGGATTACTAATTTTTTAGAAACCATATTATCTACCATGTTATGGCAGCCTATGACATCGGCTTCTATAGCATTACAATACAAGCGTATTTTCAAACATTGGGCAATGCTTACTGATAAAGACCATATTGATTTTATAGATTTTCAAGGGCATGATTTTTCTATGCGAGGTATGGGAGGATTACAAAGTGCATTAGCATCAGGAATGGGGCATGCATCTGTATTTTTAGGATCAGATACTTTACCAGTAATAAGAGGTTTGCGAACATATTATGATGCAACAGGATTTGTAATAGGTTCTGTAAATGCAACAGAACATTCGGTGATGTGTGCAGGAACTAAAGATGACGAAATAGGCACTTTTAAAACATTAATGAAAACATATCCTACTGGAATTCTTTCTGTAGTAAGTGATACCTGGGATTTATGGAAAGTACTCACAGGGTATCTTCCAATTTTAAAAGACGAAATAATACGTAGAGATGGAAAACTTGTAATACGACCAGATAGTGGTGATCCAGTGACAATTATTTGTGGAGAAAACAATCATTTAGGAGGTATAACACCGCAAGAAAAAGGAGTTGTTGAATTGCTTTGGGACGTATTTGGAGGAACCATAAACAAACAAGGATTTAAGATTTTAAATCCTCATATAGGAGCTATTTATGGTGATAGTATTACCATAGAAAGAGCTGAAGAAATTTGTAAACGTTTACACGATAAAGGGTTTGCAAGTACTAGTGTGGTGCTAGGAATAGGGTCTTTTACATATCAATTTAAAACTAGAGATACCTTTGGGTTTGCTATGAAGGCTACTTCGGTAGTAGTAAATGGAAAACGCAGAGAGATATTTAAAGACCCTATTACCGATAATGGTGTTAAGAAATCAGCAAAGGGATTACTCCAAGTCGTTAAAGTAGGTAACACATATGAATTAAGAGATCAAGTATCAGAACAAGAAGAACAAGAAGGCGAACTAAAAACCATCTATGAAAATGGTATTTTTAAAAGATCAATAACATTAAAAGAAATCAGAGATCGAATAAATCAATTTCTATAAACAATACACCATGTCATATACTATAAAACGATTTAAAGACGGACAAATAACAGCTAGTATACTAACAAAAGGTGATTTACATATTTCCTTACGAGGCAATACGTATGAAGATCTGTTTACTGCAGCATCTATAAAAGATGCTTGGGATGCGTATCATGCCTTAGAAAAAAGCGCTACTACAACACTAACCTTGTATTGTTTAATAGGGCAACGTTCAGACAGACGGTTTCACGAGAAAGAGTCATTTGATTTAAAAGTGATTACACGTTTTATAAATAGCATGAGATTTGATCTTGTACAGATTTTACATCCACATAGTGATGTATCACTAGCATTGATTGAAAATGCTATACAAATAGATCATTTTGAATATGTACAAAAGACGTATCATACAATTGGAAATCCTGTTTTAGTAAGTCCAGATGCGGGCGCCTATAAAACATCACATAGCATTGCAGAACGATTAGAAGCAAATCTAATCCCTTCTAATAAAGTACGTATAGATGGAAAACCCATGATTAGCATACAAGGAGACGTAAAAAATAAAGAATGTCTTATTGTAGATGATATCGCAGATGGGGGACGTACTTTCAAATTATTAGCAGAAGAGCTCAAAAATCAAGGTGCCACAAAAGTGTTTTTATATGTAACACATGCACAGTTTAACTATGGGTTTGACGAAGTAAAACAAAGTATTGACCATGTGTATTGCACCAACAGTTATAGAGATATAGAAGATCCATTTGTAACGCAATATGAAGTGATATAGTATAATAAATGATGTATACGCTTTCGCGAAAGCGTATAAAGAATAGTAAAATGAAATACACAATAGAAACCATAAAGAATCAATATAGAATCCAAAAGGAATTGCTGAAATATGTCTTTTTTTGGGGACATACACCTTCCAAGAATGGAGATACAACAAAAAGCTGTTTTAGCCAATGGTGGGAACTTGATTTTGAAGTAAACGGAATTACATATAGAACAGCAGAACATTGGATGATGGCTGGGAAAGCTCGATTATTTAATGATACTGTCATTCTTGAGAAAATAATCAATGCATCACACCCTAATCAAGCAAAAAAGCTAGGGCGGAAGGTCTCTAATTTTGATGCAGATATTTGGGATGCACATAAATATGAAATTGTAAAAGAAGGAAACTATCATAAATTCTCTCAACATTCTAATTTAAAGGAGTTCTTAATCAATACTGCTAATAGGATCTTGGTAGAAGCAAGTCCATTTGACCCTATTTGGGGAATTGGTTTAGCACAAAGCAAACCAAATATTGAAGATCCAAATACTTGGAAAGGAGAAAATCTATTAGGTTTTGCCTTGATGGAAGTAAGAGATGAATTGGTAAGTGAAAATGGATGAGTACGCTTTTGCGAAAGCTTATAAAATAAAAATAAGATGTGGTTTAAAGAATTAGTAGGATTTGATGAAATATCTCCAGATGATGTACGGAAACATCTAGAGATGGATGGAACAGTACTACGTTCTAAAGTGAACGGAGAATCCTATGAATGTGGTACGCTAGAAATTCCAACAGTACAGGAACTTAGAGAGAAAGTAGCATACATAAATAGTAGTGCTTCTCAAATAAGAGTATCTGAATGTATAGCAAATGTACAAGAATTGCATAAAGACGTTGATAATGTAAATGCATTATTTCAAGCAGCTTCTCAATTCAATTTGTTAGAGATGGTAGGGCCAGAAATAACACCTGAATCTGGTGTTGGGAGATATCAATTTGATTATACACAAGGACCTGCATGTGCTATTGCTTGCGGAGCAGGAACGATCTATAGAAACTATTTTGTACCCGTAAGGCATAAAATAGGACAAACATCAGATAATCAGATAGATTGTTTGGAGGATATTGCTAATTATCTTAATAACAATACGCACAATTTGTGGGAAATGAGAAATGGATATGCGTTAGTCTCTCAAAAAGGATTATTACACATTAATAAAGTGATTGCCGAATTATCTATTGAAGAAAGAGAAGTACTTAAAGGGAAGCTCAAAGTAGGTATTCAATGGGATACTGAGGTTACATTAAATGAAGTAAATCATTTAGTTTCTCAGGTATATTGTTCGGCATTACCTGTAGCATACTCCATCATAGATTTTTATTATTGGGAGTCTTTTGCAAGAGTTATTTTAGAAGCTACGTATGAGGCAACACTTTATGCAGGATTGCTCAATTATGAAAAAACAGGTTGTCCAAAAGTATATCTAACATTAGTAGGAGGTGGTGCTTTTGGAAATGAGACAGATTGGATTATAGAATCTTTACATAAAGCAATCTTGAAATGCAAAGATATGCCATTGAATGTACAAATAGTAAGCTATGGAAGCTCTCAGACAGCTGTAAGAGATCTTATAAAGAAATTAAGATGATAATGAGTACGCTTTCAAGGAGTATAATGACGCAGAAGTTTATACTGAGCTTGCCAAAGTACGAAAGTGTATACAACAACACGAAACGTGTTTAAAAAATTAAAACAATGAATACAAAACATATAAGTAAATTTCTAAGTCTCGTACTTAGACATAATCCCGATAAACTTGGGATTACACTCGATACACAAGGATGGACAGATGTCAATATCTTGCTACAGAAAATGAATGCACAAGGTAAAAATGTAGATGTAGAACGCCTAAAAGAAGTCGTTGCTACCAATGATAAAAAACGCTTTGCTTTTAATGAAGATCAAACAATGATCAGAGCCAATCAAGGGCATTCTATTTCGGTCGATTTGAATTATGAGGCAATTACACCTCCTAATTTCCTATATCATGGTACGGTACCTAAGTTTATGGGAGAAATTAAACAGCAAGGATTACGTAAAATGAGTAGACATCACGTACATTTAAGTGAAGATAAAACTACAGCGATGCGCGTAGGTGCTCGAAGAGGAGTACCAACCATTCTAGTGATTCGATCTTCAGAGATGCATCAAAAGGGTCATTTATTTTATAAATCAGAAAATAATGTTTGGTTGACAGATCATGTACCCTCTGAGTTTATAGATTTTAAATAATAAGCATGAGAACACTAGTTATAGGCGACATACACGGAGGATATAAAGCATTACTTCAAGTACTAGATAGAGCAGAAGTGACTACAGCCGACATGCTTATTTTTTTAGGAGATTATGTGGATGGATGGAGTGAATCTGCACAAACCGTAGAAAAACTAATCGCATTATCAAAGAGTAATACCTGTGTATTTATACGAGGGAATCATGATGTATGGTGTGGTTTATGGCTAGAAAAAGGCGCTACAAATCCAATTTGGCTAGCGCATGGTGGTAAAGAAACCATGGCAAGCTATATACAAACAGGACTTTTGGCAGATAAGCGTCATCTTGCATTCTATAATGAACTACAAGATTACTATATAGATTCAGAAAACAGATTATTTCTTCATGCTGGATTTACGTCTATGCATGGTGTTGGAAAAGAAGAATATGAATCCAATTACTATTGGGATAGAACGTTATGGGAGGCAGCATTATTAGCAAAAAATATTGCTCCAGAAATGCTTGAAAAGACCCCCCCGCAACGATTTGCTCATTATAATGAGATTTATATAGGACATACTCCTACCACAAATTATAAACAAGATACCCCTATACAAGCATACAAGGTATATAATATAGATACGGGAGCTGCTTTTAAAGGAAAACTTACAATGATGGATATAGACACCAAAGAATACTGGCAAAGTGATTCGTTACCCTCTTTATATCCAGATGAGAAGGGGAGAAATTAAAAACTGTGAAACTACTACTAAAACCCTATAAAGAACAGGTAAAAGAATGGCCTCAAGAAGGACATCATATCATGGCACAATATGATGATGAAAAAGTAATTGTATATCAATCATATCGACCTGCTATTGGGAATTTTGCCTATAGAAATCAATTTTTTGGAGGCCCCTTCAAACTCACTAGAATGACATGGATCAAACCAAATTTCTTGTGGATGATGTACCGTAATGGTTGGGGCACTAAAGAAGGACAGGAGATTGTACTCGCGATTCATTTAAAAAGAGAAGCTTTTGAACGTTATCTATCAAAAGCAGTGTATTCTAATTATCAGGAAGACATTTATAAAACTAAAGAGGCATGGCAAGAAGCTGTAAAGAGCTCAGAGATACGATTACAATGGGATCCAGACCACGATCCGTATGGTGCCAAAGTAGACCGTAGAGCCATCCAAATTGGAATAAGGAATCAAGAAATCGTATCCTATGCCAAAGATGATATTCTAGAAATAGAAGATATCTCGGCATATGTGAATGAACAATATCAGCATGTTCTTGCTAATAGATTAGACGATTTAATATTGCCTTCTGAAGCTCCTTATATACCTAAAGATATTGAGGTTGTAAAACGATTACGAATTATGACTTTATGAAATTCATGTAAAGCGATGTAGAATATATAGTTCTTATACTAATTAAAGAGAAATACCCACTGTTGGGTATTTTTTTTGTTAATTTAAAGCATAATTTTAAGGTATGTAAAAAGGAATACTTATTATTATCTTTAATGGTCTATATTCCTATCTTACTTATTTTAAGTTATTTTAAAAATAATGTACGACTATTCTATCATTGCAGAAGCCTTTCTAGTAGGAGCTTTCCCTTGGATTTCGCAGTTGCGAAATCTAGATATCCATTTCAAGATCCCATCTTTTAATTTAAAATCTATCTTTAACTTTTTTGCGAGTCTTTTTGGTATTTCTATATATATAATATTGAATAGACTAGGGAAGTATGATCTATTATATTGGCCAGATTGGAAATTATTTATTCTCATAGCACTACTATTGACAATCATCTATATGATTATTTTGATATATAAACGCAAAGAAGTAAACACAGGAAAACTTAAATGGCCTATTCTCTTAAATTTTGTGATATATATTTTCATATTTTGTAACCTAACTTCTGGTTTTGGCCTTTTAGAAACCTATAAAGATCATTATGTATTTAAAGGAATCGTCGTAAATAAACAAGGTATTGGTGTTGGAAAAACTTCTATATTAGTGATTTCTGATGAAAATGAGATAAATACATTGACAGATCAAGAAGGGAATTTTTCATTTTTAGTACCTAAAGAAAAAGCAGATTCTTATAATAACAGGTATTCCCTATAAATTATGAGTTTTATGAACTCCAATTTGGAGATATGTCAGCCCTTAAATCCTATTCTAGAGAAATTATCTTAAAAAATTTATAATGAGAAAAAAGATTTTATTAAGTATATACCTTTGTTTATTTAGTTTTTCAATTATAGTAAGCCAAAATACTAATGTAAAATTACGTTTAAGTTTTAGGCCTGGTATTTCTGCTTCTGATGCAGAGAATATTGATATCATTATAAGTATAATAGTAGGAGAAGAAGTAATAAGCGAAAGTTTTAATAGATATCCAGGATTTATAAATAGGGCTGTACCTAATCCTCAAAATGAAAGGGTATTTGTTGAGATAGATGTATTAGAACCTTCAGAATGGACCGTAAAAAAGAAACGTATTCCATACGATAGAGGGAATGGAACTATTCAGTTAAGAAGGCGTACTGATGTATATATATCAAGACGAGATGAAGCAGTCAAATATAAAAATAGAAAACAGTATTCTAGAGCTATTGAAGTATATGATGAGATGCTAGAGAATAAATTTTACGCATCTGAAAGTCATAAGTTTGAAATATTAAGAAATAAAGCTGATGTTCTGAATAAATACGAAAAATATGAAGATGCAATGCAGACCTATGCATCTATTAAAGATGAAGTAAATCTTTTTGAAATCAGTGATAAGAAACAAAAAGTACTAGTTAACGAGCTATATAATACTATTCTAAAAGTAGGTGGATACTCAAAATTGAAATTACCAGAAGAAGAATTCCCAACACTTATTGGAAGTGATACAGGTATTGATTTAGCCTCATGGGAAGCAGTTACAGAATTATATAATAATGTATATACAAATAAAGTAAGTCCAATAACAAATACTGCAGTTATAGACGGAGAACTTATTAAATCTCAATTTGGAATCATAGGAGATACTTTTAATACATTTATCACAAGAGGACAATAATACTTATTTAGAATATTCTTCGAGTTCTTTTTTCATATTCTTTCTTGCATTATCTTCAAATGCTACTTGAAAGTGCTTTGTCTGAAAAATCCAATTTCGACTTAATAATTGTTTTAAAAAACGTTTACGTCCTTGTTTATATAAAAACAATGGTATTTTTTGATATTCCTTTCTAATGTCATTACAATACTGTTGATACTTTTCTGGAGTTGCTCCAAGTATAGAAAGGTCCATATCAAGAAATACCTTTGTCAATGGACAATCAGATGTATGTGTAGCAGTAGCAATAATCATGTCATTAATACTATCTACACTAGTCATTTCTATGCCTAATGTTGTTAACCACTTAGTAGCAAATTGAGCGCTTTGAAACTCATTGTCTGTTGACTTATAATCATATATAACATCATGGAATAAAGCTACATGAACTAGTAGGCGTATTTCTGTTTTTGAATGCTTTAAAAGCTTTATCTGATCAAATAACTGTGCTACGTGGTCTAAGGTATGGTAATACCTATTAGGTTGTGTATACTGTTTTTCTACTTCCATAAAACAAGCAGCAGAAATAGTAGTATGTTTTGTTTGCGTAAGACTTAACCAATCTTGATATATGTGTTTGTTCTCCATACGTCAAAGGTCTTGACTATAACAATAGCATGCATTGATGTATGGTAAGATTACAGCTGCTTACGAATACGGCTTAAAGATTCTGGGGTAATCCCCAGATAAGAAGCAATATAATGGTGAGGAATTTTATTAAGTAACGTAGGATATAGTGTAAGAAAAGACACATACCTATCTGTAGCAGTTTTATATTGTAAAGATTCTATTCGTTCTATGGCAAGTACATAGTTATATTCTGCCATGAGTCTTCCAAAAGTATTTAGTGTAGGAATTTCTGTGTATAAAGAAGTCCACTCTGAGTATGGAATAGAAAGCAATTGTCCAGGCACAATACATTCAATAATTTCTACACTGGGCTCATTTTTTAATAGACTCACAAAAGAAGCTACAAAAGGATTTCTTGACTCATAATTAAAGTAACTTGTGATTTCTTTACCATCCTCGATACGGTATACTCTATAAACTCCTGAAACTACAAAACGTAGGGAAGTACAGACTTGTTCTTGTTTTACAATAATAGCATCTTTGTTATAGATCTCTAGAGAGAGTTTATCAGAGATAGACTGCTTGTCTTCAGGGGTAAGGTGAACTTTAGACGTTATAAAATCAAATAAAGCATCTGTAGGAATAGACATATGATAAATGTACTATTATTTCCTGAGTACGCTTTCGCGAAAGCGTATAAAGAAAAATATTCTTCAATGTATATGAATCAATATTTTTAAAAGCGTGGTATTGAATAGAAAGAGAAGGGAGTCTATAAAATTGAGTAACAAGAATATACTAACATCTTTTTTTGTATATTTAAACTCCCTTTTATAGACAAATTCCCCTTTCAAATAATTAAAATATATCATTAATGGTGCATGGTGACCACTATTCATGGCTGTATGCTATTGAATATTTTCATCGTGTATTTATGTATTAAATAAAGGTAAGATTATGACTAAAAAAGCAAAACTATATGGAAATAGTAGAGAAGTAAGTGAAATCAGTATGTCATTACCATTAGAGGTAGCTTCCAACTTTACATTAAAAAAACATATAGAACTTTCTACTACAAGATCTGATAGTAAAGAAATTAAAGTAGAATTTGAAGAAAATGATTTAGTTGCTATACAGTTTGCAGATAATACAGAATGGATAGGTCATCCAGAAGATATACAAGAGATTTACGATGAGCGTATTCTCAATAAACGATCTACCACAGATGATGATTATATTTTTGAAACTCAAATATCATCACAAGGTGAAACTAGGGGTATTATAAAACAAGCTGTTGTAAAGCTTTTTAGTGTTTTTAGTGCAAATACCTCTGTAGCTGCCATTACAATGGAAGCTCTTGGACTTAAGTATGATAAAAAAATACAGCCCAAACCAGGTTTATATGCCATAGATAATGACTTTAAAAGAATCCCTTTTAAGGAAAACAAAGAAAACAATCATTACTTATTATTAATACACGGGACAATTTCTTCTTCTATAGATGCGTTTTCACAGCTTAATGATAGTGATGCTTGGCAAAAAATTACAGGGAAATATCAAAGCAATATAATGGCACTTGACCATTATACATTATCAGAAAGCCCACTTCAAAATGCCTTAGATTTTTTAAATGCATGTCCGGATAAATGTAATTTGGATATTATGAGTCACTCACGAGGAGGGCTTATAGCAGATATTCTTGCAAAATGCGATTACAATAATAATGAAAACCAAGAAGTTGGTTTTAGTAAGAATGAACAAGATATTTTCCTAAAGAAAAAGCAAAAAGCAGATGCAGAGGGAAGTAAAGAACCACAGGAGTATGATATTATTCAGAAAATCAACAAAATTGCACTCCAAAAACAAATTACAGTAAACAAAATTGTACGTGTCGCTGCTCCTGCAAATGGAACTACTATTTTATCACAGCGTGTGGATCATTTCTTTAATCTTTTATTAAATACTATTTCACTAGCCTTTGGGGTCAAAAATCCATTATATGGAGTTGTCAAATCATTCTTACTGGAATTAGTTAGTCAAAAAGATGATCCAGATGTATTACCTGGATTAAATAGTATGATTCCTGGGTCATTATTTCAAAAAATGATCAATGCAGCAGATACAACTGTAGAGAGTGATTTATACAATATTATAGGTGATTCTGAAGTAGGAGGGGTAAGTTTTGATTCTATCAAAGTAATTCTTGCAAACCTATTTTATAGAGCTGCAAATGACCTTGTAGTGGATACTAGTAGTATGACTCATGGTGTAAAACGAGTTGATGGCTTTTATACATTTACTTCTAGGGATAGTGATACAAATCACTTTAACTATTTTAAAAATAAAAACTCGTGTGATGCGATCCTTCAAGTTTTAGCACCTACAGATGAATCTATTCATAATTTGTACACGAAAGAAGTATATGCTAGCGGACAACGTGGTATACTATTAGACAAACTATCATTATCTGGTGTTACTTATGAAGAACCAAAATTAGATGACATAACCAAAGATGTACTCATCTTAATTCCTGGTATTATGGGATCTACATTGAGTTCTAGTGGTAAAGATCAATGGATTCAAATGAGAGCGCTTAATAAAGGAGCTATTGTGGATAAACTTGCCATAGAATCAAAAAATGTAAAAGCATCTGGAGTAGTTGAGAAATTCTACAAGCAATTTGGGGATCATTTTGCTACTAAATATAATGTAGTATCCTATGAGTTTGACTGGAGAAAATCAGTCTCAGAAGCAGCTATTGGCTTAGAAGCTCTTGTAAAAAGAATGCTTAAAGCAAATGTAAATGTGCATATAGTCGCTCATTCTATGGGAGGATTACTTGCTAGACAGTTTATGATTGATTTCCCAGCAACTTGGGATGATTTCATGAAGCCTACCAAAAATAAATTTGTGATGTTAGGAACCCCTTGGTTAGGGTCCTATCTTATTATGGAAGTGCTTACGGGTCATAGTAGAAGAGTAAAGCAACTCGCTATGATTGATTTTAGAAATGATCGTGAAGAATTACTAGAAATCTTCTGGAAGTATCCAGGAGTTTTTGAATTACTTCCTATTGAAGAGATTCCTTCACGAAAATTTTGGACAGCTACATTTTGGAATACCGTCAAAAAGAAGGCGAATCTAAAAAATATGCCTGATCTAGCTAATAATAAGGAATCATTATCAAAATTTGATGATTTTAGAAGTAAAATTCTTGCGTTCTTAAAAGGATTAGATGCAGAAGAAAAAAGTGATTTCTTTGATAAAATCTATTATGTCTGTGGAAAGGCAGATAAAACAGTATTTGATTATGCATATAAGAATAAGTTTTTATCAAGACATAAGAAATTAGTTTACAAAGCAACATCGCATGGAGATGGAAGTGTTACGTGGAAAACGGGAATTCCAAAACAGTTATTAAAGAGTAATAACTTGTATTATACAAATACAACACATGGTGAATTAGCTAATGAACCATCCATGTTTGATGGAGTCATGGAGCTTTTAGAACGTGGTAAAACAAATAAATTAGATACACAACCGCCAGCAAGTACTAGAAGTGGAGAGATTATCACTGATGTACATGAGTATGTTGAACCGCTTGCAGATTCTGATGCTGTATTAAACGCAGTGTTTGGAACAGAAAAGCAAAAAGAAGTAAAATCAGATACATTTGAAATAACGGTTGTTAATGGAGATTTGAAAGAGTCGTATTATCCAGTAATGGTAGGGCATTTCTTTATGGATCTTATTTTAAGTGCCGAAAAAGCATTAGATGGTTACTTAGAAAATCGTTTATCACATCGTATGGGTATTGGATATTATCCAGGTAAGATAGGAGAGAGTGAAGTCTTTTTTAATTTAGAAACACAACCAAAAGGAGCTATTATTTGTGGTTTAGGTAGCACTGAAACATTAACCCAATTCTTACTTTCAAAAACAGTGAAAAACGCTGTATTAAAGTATGCAATGTTTATGCGTGATAATTATACGCTTCCTCAAGCTAAAAAATATGCCTCAGGAATTTCTTTTATATTAATGGGAATAGGATATGGGAAACTTCCAATAGAAGAATCTTTAAAAGGTATTCTATTAGGTGTTGCAGAAGCGAATGTATACTTAAAAGAAACTGGAGCAAAACAAGGTTTAAAACCTATAACTCATATTGAGATTATAAACTATTACGAATCTATTGCTAGTGAAGCTTATTTTTCATTAAGTAAAATCAAATATGATGATAATCGTATTCCGTTTACATTAAACAAAGGTATAGTACGTAGAACAGGCGCTAAGAAAAAACAAACATTCACAACAAACACATATACCTCTTGGTTTAACTTACATATTACAAACACGAGTATTTCTACGAATCAAGGAATTGTAAAGAAAGGATTTAAGTATTATGCTTCCAATGGATTAGCAAGAGTAGAAGAAGAATTTATAGGTATTGATTTTAAAGACATAAAACATCTTTTATTACAACAAGCAAGTACCTCTAATTGGGATAGACGTCTATCAAAGACATTATTTGAGATGTTAATTCCAAATGGTTTCAAAAATGTATTTAGAAATCAAGGAAACTTGATTATCAAAGTTGATAAAAAGTCTGCAGAGATTCCATGGGAATTGATACATCATTCAAAGGAAGATGATACACCTATTGCTGTAGGTTCAACATTTATAAGGCAATTAGTTACGGCTGATATAGAGCGTTTTGATCAAGTAACTCATAATAATAAGAATGTCCTTATTATTGGAGATCCTATATATAATGATAATACCTTACCCCAGCTTCCTGCTGCAAAAAAAGAAGCTGAATGGGTTTCTAATACATTAAGCGCTCATGAGTATAAGACCTTTACTTGCATAAATGAGTCGTCTTTAAGAATTACAACCGAGTTATATAACGAACAATATAAAATCATGCATTTTGCCGGTCACGGACTCTATGATATAGATAACGGAAGAGTAGGTATTGCAATAGGAGATGGTATTTTTATTGATCCACAGAAGTTAAGACAGATTGGGTATGTACCAGAATTTGTATTTATAAATTGCTGTTATTCTGGTGCTATGAAAGCTAGTGATGATTCTTACACTAGAGACAGATATCGATTGGCAGCCAATGTAGGTACTCAACTTATAGAAATGGGTGTGAAAGCCATTATTATTTCTGGTTGGGCAGTAGATGATGCAGCAGCAGAAGATTTTTCTGAAACCTTTTATAAAAACATGCTAGATGGATATAATTTTGGCACGTCAGTCCAAAAGGCAAGATTATCTTGTTTCCAAAATCATCGTTCTACAAATACTTGGGGGGCTTACCAATGTTACGGAAATCAGTTTTATACATTTAGTAACAGAAAATATAGTAAAGAAGATTTATTAGATTATGTAATAGACACACAAGTTCATACAGATATGGACAATCTATTAAATGCTATTAGGGATCGTAAAAATAATAGAGAACAGACCTTACAAAAATTAAACCGATACATGGAGAAAGCAGAAAAATCAAATCTGCTTGACGCATTAGTTTTAGAAAAAGAAGCATTGATATATAATGAATTAGACGAGTATGATATTGCTTGCCAAAAATTTAAAGAGCTCTTCAAATATGGCAAAGGAACTTTTTCTATTGGTGCATTAGAACAATATTGTATTATTAAAACTAGAAAGTTTGAAAAAGATACCTTAGAAGAAGAATTACAAGAAATTGAATTTTTATCTCTTATTGGAAGGAATCCTGGAAGAATAAATATTATAGCAAATGCGTATAAGTTTGCTTCTATGAAACTAGATGTAAAACCAAAATCAAAGAGAAAGACAAAAACAGTTACTAAAGATGCTATTTATTATCTAAATAAAGCTTTTAATGGATTTGCAGAGAGTTTCTCGATTTCGAATGATATATATGGTGCCGATTGTCTAGATGCTACAACAAATATGATTTTTATAGCTCATATTTTAGAGACACATGGTGAAGGAACATTAATAAATCATCTCAAAACCTGTGAAGCTTTTGCAGGTGTTAAAGAGATCAAAACACACATTTTAACACTATACAAGGATATCTTTACAAAAGACACTTCAAATGTGGCCTTAGAAGTACGTATTGGGATTGCTGAATTAGGATATGCATTAGCACTCTTAAAAGATAATTTTATGGCTAATGAAGATCTTAATATTGTCAATAAGTTTAAAGATGTTTTTCTGCAATTGTATAGTCCAAGATATATAAGTATAGAGCTATTACAAATTAGTTTTATAGAGCACTATACGAAAGATGAGACGGTGTTAATGCAGTTAAAACAAATTAAAGAAGAAATTAATAAATTAAGAAGACAGTAATCATTCTAACTTTCAAACAATTGAAAATTAATAAAATAAATAGTAATTTTAAAGTAGTTATAAATAAAATAAGTGTTGATGGCATATTCTTCTAATTTTCTTAAAGGACATATTGTCAATGTTCCAGAAATTGATGTGATAGAAGAAGAAAAGTTTAAAGCGACTAACTTTTCAGTAGCAGATTATTATCTAGAATATGCTAATTATAGTGTTTTACAGAATCCTTTTAGGAAATTCCCATATTACACTGCAGCAAATATAGATGGAGAGCTATTCAAGAAAATTAAAAGAGGTGAATTATTTTCTGGAAGTGATTCTTGGAAAAAGGATGATAGAATTCCTAAAGAATGTCAATTAGGAAAAGAGCTTTATAGTTCTTTAAAAAGTGATTTTGATAAAGGGCACTTAACAAAACGTGAAGATGTGCAATGGGGTCATGATATAGAGACTGCTAAAGATGCAGCAATTTCTACATTCTATTATACGAATGCTGTTCCACAAGTTGATCGGTTAAATCGAGGTGTATGGAGACGTATAGAAGATTATATTTTACATCACGAAGTTGTAAAGCAGTCTTTGAAAATTTCATTAATAACTGGACCACTATTGCTGGATTCAGATCCTGAATTTGTAACTAAAGTGGAAAATATAAGTATCCAACTTCCTACACTATTTTATAAAATTATCTATTATTTGCGTGATGGAGAGTTATATAGAACAGGTTTTTTAACGAGTCAAAAAGGATTATTACAAAAACGTAGGATTGTAAAACCAGTAGTAAGAGGTGATGTTTTAGAATCTAATGACATGTTTCAGGGTTTTAAAGATGCAGAAACATATCAGGTTAGTGTCCCTTTTATAGAATCAATTGGAAATTTAAAATTTACTGAAGCTAAAGAAATATTTAAGGACAATACACCTGAAGAACTTATTTTAGATGCAATTGATGTGAGATCTGAAGAGTCAATAGGGACAACTCGATCTCGAAGTAGATCACAATCACGAAGTAATCTAAAATTATAGATATTACTATTTTGAAAAAAATACTATTCATAAAAATTAATCCTATAGGAACCGTTAATCTTAGATTAGACGAAGAGGAAAAGGCTTTACGACAAGTATTAGACCTAAGTATACATCGTGATATATTTACATTGGAGTCTAGAGGAGCAGTCACTACAGATGATTTACATCAGTATTTAGAATTAATCAAACCTACTATTCTTCATATATCTGGGCATGGAAGTGAAGAGGGCGTTCTGTTTTTTCACGACAGTGAAGGGCATAAAAAAGAAGTATCGATATTAAAGTTTTATGAATTCCTAAAGAATTTTGATAGCCATATAGATAGTGTTTTCTTGAATGCTTGTTTTAGCATGTCTGGTATTGATACTATTACAAGCCCTAATTTTCATATCATAGGTATGAAAGAAGAGGTTCCAAATGATACGGCACTTGCTTTTGCTAGAGCATTTTATACCTCCCATTGTAACGGAAAATCTGTTACGGACGCCTTTGAAACTGCAAAAGGAGTAGTGGGAATGGATGGTTTTAATGATGAGCTTATTCCTAAGCATATTAAAAGTAACATACCAGACCAAGAGTTTTTAAAACCTGAAAAGGTAGAAGTACAGCCAGTAGTAGAAAATCAAGCACAAAAATCAGTATCACTCGTTTCTCCAGTAAATGTAGCACTCGTTAAAAAAAATCGTAT
The DNA here is from genome assembly GCF_900188275.1 of Dokdonia pacifica. GTDB lineage: Bacteria > Bacteroidota > Bacteroidia > Flavobacteriales > Flavobacteriaceae > Dokdonia > Dokdonia pacifica. The sequence continues at coordinate 96,756 of NZ_FZNY01000002.1, read as the reverse complement.
TAAAGATAAGCGGTTTTACTATATCATTATAGCAGTATTAGTAGCTACTTCTGCAGCTTTAGTCTTGAGTTCTTTAAGCTTGGAAGACAAGAGTATTTTGTTTACCTCTATAGGTAGTTTACCACTTTTCACACTTAAATGGCCTTTTGATAAGTTAGAAAGTATAAAAAAAGCATTAGAATCTATTCTTATTCTAGAAAATGAGCTTCAACTCTCTCATGAAATGACAGATGAAGAAAAACGCACATTAAATAATCAATTTAGAAGAATTGTAGAGGCAAAAATATAATCATAATGAATAGCGAATTAGAAGACAAAATACAAGAGCTCGAATCTGACACTAAAAAGAGGAACTATTTAAAGTACATAATGGCTCTTATACTATTAGGCGTTTTTGTTAGTTTATTCTTTTTAGCGGAAATGGCTGAAAAAAAAGTAGAAAAGGTTGAAGAAATCGTTAAGAGCAATAACAAAGGGGCTATTGATGAGAAAAAGAAAGAAAAAGAAATTTTACAAGAAAAAGAACAGAAAGATTCTCTTATACAGTTTACTTCTGAGGTATACGTAAACGAATTAAAAGATATAAGAGAAAAATTAGTAGATCGTAGTACTTATGCAAATAGAGATATTATTTCCTCTATAGATTCTATATTAAATATTGCTAAACAAGTCTCAAGATTATCCTCAGACACTATTCCTTTTAGATTTTATAGACGACCTAACGATAGTAAAAAGATTTTAGAAATTGTAAAAGCTAGTACAACTCCTTTCTATAAAATAGATTCTATTTACGAAGGAATAGGCGATACTGATAAACAGGCAAATACCATTCACTACGGTAGTCTTGTTAAAAAAGCATACGTAGATGAGCTTGTAGCTAAATTACGAGAGCAAAATATACCTATAGAGCTTGTACAACAATTTAAAGGCAAGCGTGGATATGATTGGAAAAAGGTAACCGTACAAATAGAATATACAGATACAGACACCGTTTCAGATAACTCTAAATGGAATATTCAGTTTTATTCCTATAAGCCTAATAAAAAAGTAAAATATATTGCACGAAAGCAACTTATGGAAGAAGGCTATAATGTAGAGTTCTTTCCAGATTGGGAGCGAAAAATGTCATTTTTCTCTGAATACCCTGTTGTCATATTTTATAAATCTGAAAATGAAACAAAGGCTAAAGAGATAGCAGCAGCTCTTAAAAGAGATACAGGCGTTAACTTTGTTACTGAATCAGGTGATGGTTTGGGAGTTTCAGATGCAGAAAAAGACAAATTATTTATCGTCCATTATAACGGTGCAAATAAATAGTTTTCCGCTTTCGCGAAAGCGTATATACATACCTAAAAAATAAACATCACTCTTTTATCTCGTCTAGTGCAGCCTTAAATTCATCCCAGCTCACTTGTGCGTCACCATCTTTACTATATCCATCTATTAGCTTAGATGCAACAAAACCTCTTATAAAACCAGATATTTCTGCTTTTTTAAGTAATCGAACTATTTCTTTCTTACTTAGTTTGCCATCTCCATCTTTATCAAAAAATGCAAATGCTGCCTCTGGATTATTAAAATCTTCTGTAATAAGTGTTTGCAGTTTTCCTAAGATCATATCTTTTGTGGCCATAGTATTGTTTTGTTTTTGGTTAGTATTCTAAAGATAAATAAAATGGTGAAAATCTTATTGCAATAAGGTATGAATATTTGATTTATAGGTCTGTCCAATAGGCACTGTAGTGCCTTGAATAATGATTCGATTTCCTTCAATACTATCTATATGGTTTTTAGCTACAGCAAACGATTTATGAACTTGTATAAAGTCTTTTTGAGGAAGTTTTTCTAATACATCTGTTATTTTATCTCGTACAGTAATTGTACTATCCTTCGTTACAACTTTTACATAATTGCCAGCAGATTCTAAGAACAGAATCGTATCAACAGCTACTTGTGTATATTTTTTATTAGAACGTAAGAAAATCTTTGAGGAGTGCGTCTCTGTAGTTTGTGTATTAATAATAGTTGGGTTAGGAGTCGTATTGACAGTTGCTTTATTTACTGCTTTTAAAAAACGCTCAAAACTAAACGGTTTCAGAAGGTAATCTACAATATTAAGTTCGTACCCCTCTAAGGCAAACTCTTGATAGGCTGTTGTTACAATGACTTTAGGCGGAGAGGCAAGTGTTTTTAAAAAATCAAACCCTTTTAATTTTGGCATATTAAGATCTAGAAAAATAAGATCTACGGTATGTGTATTTAAATACTCAATAGCTTCTAATGCATCATAGCAATTTTTCATTAATTGCATATTGGGCATCATATCACAATAGCGCTTAATAATTCCGTGAGCTATATGTTCATCATCTATAATAAGATACGTAATCATTGTGTTTTTAATATTAATTGCGCCTTATAGAGGTCTTCTGTTATATCAAAGGATAAGGTATGTTTTTTTGGATATACTAAGGCTAATCTTCGTTTTAAATTTTTCAATCCTATTCCTGAATTTTCTTGAATTTGAGAACTATCATACCTATTTTCAATTGAAAAAGAAATCTCTTGTGAAGTATTTTCTATATGAATAGAAACATAAGCATCGGTATGTAGTCTTTCTATACCATGTTTAAAAGCGTTTTCTAATAGTAATATAAACAACAGTGGCATTAATACTGTCTTGTCATCTTTAATATCTGTGGTAAAACGAATATCTATTTCTTTATGGTAACGCATTTTATGAAGTGCAATGTAATTTTTTAAATAAGTCACTTCTTGTATAATAGATACACGATCATTTTGTCCTTCATAGATACTGTATCTCATCATATCAGAAAGCTTTAATATCATACTTTGAGCCTTCTCTGTATCTTCTGCAACAAGGCCATATAAGTTATTAAGCGTATTAAAGAAAAAATGCGGATTTACTTGACTTTGTAAGTGTAATACTTCCGTTTTCTTTTTTTCATTCTTTAACCGTATTGCTGATGTAACCTGCCAGATTAGCCAACTTAGGAGAAAAAAGAAGAAAACGACTACCAAAATAGAAAGTAAGGTCTCAACAAGATCTTCATCGTTCTCTAATAGTACTAAACTACCTCTTTCTGATACTTCTGTAGATAGCGCTACAATAAAGAAAGCTACTATTATGAATATGACAACACTTATAACCCAAAAAAAGACTTTACTATAATTTGATGACTGATTGATTTTTACTTTAGTAGGATTCAAATACTTTGTTATTAATACAATAAGTGCGATGAATACAATTATAAAAATGAAGATCAATGATTTTTTATAGATGATAGATTCTATAATACCTATGATCTGTAATAAGGACAACCATAGTATAATTGCCCAAACTTCCTTCTTTTTCCATCTCAACAGTTTTTGAGGAGTCACTTTATGTTCTATAAACCAATAAATAGGCATATATGTTAATAGAAGAATTGGTGTATAGAAGAAGAGGCCACCTGTATTTACAAGTCCTAACAAAATAATAAAAGCACCACTTGCCATAAATAGGAATCCAAGAATTATAGCTATTAAGGGACGTTTATTTCGTGATATTATTGACATATGCATGTTTATGAAATCAATATTAGGGATATAATGAGTTCTTACCAAAAAAGTTGACAAACAGGTCTTCTATAGGGATAAGCTTTCGCGAAAGCGGGATCAACCCATTTCCTATTTCCATAACTAATTTATTTCACACCAATAAAGCTGTTCGTCACAATTGTTTCTTTTAAAAAGATATCTCTAATAGGTTTGGCATATCAAAACAGGATTATCATAAATAATTAAAATCATGAATATGTTTAGAATCAATACAAATTTTAAGAAGCTATCTATTCGATACATTACATTTTCTATAATGACTTTATGGCTTCTTAACAGCCAAAGCATACAAGGTCAAGAATCTTCTCAAATCTCTATAGATGCGATTGTAGGAAATTGGGAAGGCAACATTGTTGTAAATGAACAAAAAACGGTTGGTATTCTATGGCGTTTTGAACTATCAGACACAGGAAAACTTTCAGGATATATGGGACCTGCTTCCAAAGGGATAGCAACACTTCCGATGCAAGACATCACGTTTTCTGAATCAACACTCAAATTTACCATTCATTCTGAAGGAAACTATGCTGGAACTATTAGCGATAAAAAAATTACGGGTAATTGGCATTCTGCTAGTGGTAAGGTTTTACCTCTAAATATGGCTAGAAAATTAACGAAAGAAGAAATTAGTACTCGTTTTACTTCTAATAAAACAAAAAAGGTTTCTATTTATGAGCATATTCAACTAGGAGACATCACTGCTATAAGTTCTTTTTTAAATACAGGAAATGATATTAATGCAATAAATAAAGATGGGTATTCTTTACTTTTTTATGCTATCAAAAATGATAGATCACACAAAGTCACTACGTATTTACTTAACCAAGGTGCCAACCCAAATTTAAACTGCAAAAATATATCTCCTCTTATGTATGCAGTTGCTTACCAGAATCATACCGTTATTAAAGAGCTTATAAATCACAATGCTGATATAAACTACGTGAGTGATGATAAACAATCGGCATTAGTTTTTGCAATAAAAGGACGAGATACAAAAGCTCTCCAATTATTATTAGATCATGGAGCAAATCTTACTCAAGAAATTAAAGATGGGTATACTGCTATTGATCTAGCTAAAAAAGAAAATAGTAGAGAAGTACTAGAGGTGCTTAATCTTCCTTATGAAGGCATTAGTGATGGTCCATATATTCAAGAATCTGAAATGGGACGTGTTGCTACTTGGATTCATAAAGGAAAAGTATTTGTTCAGGAGAATATAACTAAGGCATCGCAAACCATTCAATATCAGGGCGCGAAAGTTACTCTTCATGAAAATAGCTCCATAAAGGAAGAAAAAATAACTTATACAAATGTTTCAAAAATTGCTGCGATAAGTGACATCCATGGTCAGTATGATACATTCATCACATTATTAAAAAATAATAACATCATAACTCAAGATGAAAAATGGAATTTTGGGGAAGGTCATTTAGTAGTTGCTGGAGATATTTTTGATAGAGGGCCACAAGTTACAGAGGTTTTATGGTTTTTATATGACTTAGAAAAACAAGCAGCAAAGAGTGGTGGTAAACTACACGTATTACTTGGTAATCATGATGTTATGGTGCTTAATGGAAACCTTCGTTCTGTACACCCTAAGTATACAGAAACAGCTACTATTATTGGGAAGCCATTTGAAGAGTTATTTACAAGCGAAACTGTATTAGGAAACTGGTTGCGTACTCGTCCAGTAGTTATTAAAATAAACACCATGCTATTTACTCATGGAGGTTTACATCCAGATATGGTTACCAAAAACATATCGTTACAACATATTAATACTGAATTCACAAATCAATTAATTGAAAGCGAACTACCAAACGGGCGTAATGAATTAGGCACATATCTACATAGGGAAAATGGACCTATTTATTATAGAGGATATTTTCAAGGAGAAACTGTAAAAGAAGCAGCAATTGATCAATTATTACAATACTATGATGCATCTGCGATTGTAGTAGGCCATACGACACACAGACATATTGAATCACGATATAACGGTAAAGTGATTGTTATTGATGCTAATATGAAAAGCGGGGAAATGGCTGAGATTCTCTTATGGGAATCTGATACGTTTATTCGCGGAAACCTAACAGGAGAAAAACTACAACTCAAATAATCAAATATCAAAAAACGAACAGTATGGAACTTATCATCAATAATCTTTCTAAAACCTATTCAAACGGAGTTAAAGCACTCAATGGAGTTTCTTTAGAAATCTCTAAAGGAATGTTTGGACTCTTAGGGCCTAATGGGGCAGGAAAATCAAGCTTAATGCGTACCATCGCTACATTACAGGAAGCTGACCAAGGTACTGTTACCTTAGGTGAAATAGACGTACTAAAACAAAAAGATACTGTACGAAAAATGCTAGGGTATCTCCCTCAAGAATTTGGAGTATATCCCAAAGTCTCTGCAGAAGTATTATTGAATCATCTCGCTGTATTAAAAGGAATCAGTCATAAAAACGAACGGAAAGAAATTGTACAAGCACTATTACATAAAACCAATTTGTACGAACATCGAAAGAAAAACCTTGGAGGATATTCTGGAGGAATGAAACAACGTTTTGGAATCGCACAAGCATTACTGGCGAACCCTTCATTGATTATTGTAGATGAACCTACAGCTGGTTTAGATCCAGCAGAACGAAATAGGTTTTACAATTTATTGAGTGAGCTAGGGGAGCAGGCAGTAGTCATCTTGTCTACACATATTGTAGATGATGTAAAAGAGTTATGTACCGATATGGCTATTATAAATAGTGGGCAAGTACTCTATAAAGGCAATCCTAAAGAAGCCATAACACAATTAGAAGGGAAAGTATATCGTAAAACGATTGCAAAAGATGAATTACAAGGGTACAAACAAGAGTATAGAGTCATAGCAGAAAGATTCCTTCTAGGGAAGCCTATCATTCATATTCTAAGTGATATACACCCTCAGAATGGCTTTGAATCTATTCCTACCGATCTCGAAGATGTGTATTTCTCTCACATATTTGGAAACCTATCCACACTAGCTAATTAAAACGATACATGATGTTTTTAGAAATATTCAAATTTGAATTAAAATACAGAGCAAAACGCGCAGATACATATATCTATTTTTTAGCATTATTCTTGTTTTCTATCATTGCAGTTGACTTTTTAAATGACGCGCCATTAGGGGCTCTTAAAAGGAATGCTCCAATCATCATTGCCAGAACAATGGGAATTATTTCTGCACTATTTATGATGATTTCATCCATGATTATGGGAGTAGCCGTATTACGAGATTTTGATCATGGAATGGAATCTTTGATGTTTATTAATCCATTTAAAAAAAGAGATTACTTACTTGGACGCTTTTTAGGATCCCTTACAGTATTAATTCTAATATTTTGTGCAGTACCACTTGGAATGATGCTAGGGGATCTTTTACCATGGCACGAACCTAATTTATTACTTCCGTTTAATAGTTGGCATTACATACACCCCTTTATCACTATTGTCATACCAACCTTATTTTTTGGAGGTGCTATTTTCTTTGTAAGCGGTACGCTTTCGCGAAAACTTATAGTCGTCTACACTCAAGGGATATTGTTTTTAATGATCTATATAGTATCATTACAGTTAGTTAAAGGAAGTGAATATCTTTATGTAGCCTCTTTACTAGAACCTTTTACTTTTCAAAGTATTGCGATTATAGCACAATACTGGACCATTGTTGAGCAAAATAACACGCTGATCTCTTTAGAAGGAGTGTTATTATATAACCGTTTAATTTGGATAGGAATAGGAATAATAGCCTTAGGTATCGGGTATTATAGATTTCAATTTATAGCTGTAAGAGATCGAGCACGAAAAGGTTTCCAGGTCTCAACAAAAAAACAAGAGTTTTCAACACCTAAAAGAATGACTGTTATTCCAAGTATAACACAACATACCGGATATATCGCTACCTGTAAATCATTCATTAAACATTCATTATTCTATTATCGATCTATCCTAAAAGAAGTCTCTTTTTGGGCCATAGTGATTTGTGCGATGTCAATACTATTAATAAGTTCTATAAACCTTGGAACTGCTTTTGGAGTAGATAGTTATCCTACTTCATATATTATTATTGGAGAGCTTATAGAGAATACTGCTATTTTCTTTTTATTGATTATTATTTTCTATTCCGGAGAACTCATTTGGAAAGAGAGAGATAAGAAAATGCAACCTATTTACGATGCATTACCGATATCTGATTCCTTAAATATCATGAGTAAGTTCTTAGGATTAATGCTTGTACTTACCAGTTTAATGATAGCAATGATCATTGCTGGTATATTGTTTCAAACCTATAGAGGGTATTATCTATATGAATTGGACGTATATTTCACTAGCTTTTTTATAGCAATATTTCCATTTATATTTTTAATATCGATCGTCAGTTTCTTCTTCCAGATTGTCATTAATCATAAATTCGTATCACATATTGTAACTGTAATTGTTGTATTTGCAATTACAATCCCTTTAAAAGTAAAAGGACTTGACCATGGATTATACACTTTTGGAGGTAGTGATTTAGGAGGGTATTCTGATATGAATGGTTATGGACATTTTCTAACGCCATATTTATGGTTTAAAACCTATTGGAGTGCATTTGCATTATTACTACTTATAGGAGCTACAGTGATTTCTGTAAGAGGAACCAAAGTCTCTTTTTTAAAACGATTAAAGCAAGGGAAATTACGCTTTACAAGACCTTTACAAAAAGCTAGTATCGTACTCATAGTAATACTAATAGGGTCTGGAAGCTTTATATTTTATAACACCAATATCTTAAATAACTATTCATTTTCTTCTACTGAGAATACCTATAGGGCAAGTTATGAGAAAGAACTTAAACAATTTGAGTATCTACCACAACCCAAAATCATTGATGTACATCTTACTGTAGAATTGTATCCTTCAGAAAGGAAGTATAGTGCAGAAGGGTATTTTATATTGAAGAATACGTACGATCACCCTATACGTGAAATTCACATCCAAGAGCTTCCTAGTGATGATGTTCAGTATGAATATCTTACAATTGATAAAGGATCAAGTATCAATTCTAAATATAAAGAGTTCAAGTATCACATTTTTGAACTAGAAACCCCTTTACAATCGCAAGATTCTCTATATTTTAACTTCAAACAGGTATTTGCTCCTAAAGGTTTTACAGAAGGTAAAGAAAAAGTAATTGTAGATAACGGTACATTTTTTACCAATTTCCATTTTCCAACGATAGGATATCAAAATGATATAGAACTAGAAAATACTGATGAACGTTTAAAACAAGGATTAACTCCTCAAAATGGAAGAGCTGCTATAGATGATTTCCGTTATTTAACCACTGCTAGAGCTAATGGAGACGGAGAAGAGATTCATTTTGAAATGATCATGGGGACAGAAATTGACCAAACTGCCATTGCTCCAGGAAGCTTACAGAAAGAATGGATAGAAAATGGACGACATTATTATCACTATAAAGCAGATAGTCAAATGTCAAATTTTTATACGATGCTTTCTGCTCAATATGAACTTGTTAAAGATCAATGGAATTCTTCTATAGATCTTGAGATTTATTACCATAAAGGGCATGAGTATAATCTTGATAGAATGATGCACGGGATGAAAAAATCCTTTGATTACTTTAATACAGTATTGAGTCCCTATGCGTATCGACAAATGCGTATTGTAGAAGTACCCAATTATCACAGTAAAGCGCAGTCATATCCTACAACTGTACCGTTCTCAGAAGATATAGGTTTTATACTTGATATCGATGATGAAGAGGATGTAGATATGGCATTTTTTGTAACTGCACACGAACTCGCACATCAATGGTGGGGACATCAAATAAATCCTGCAAACGTACAAGGAAAGTCCATGATCTCTGAATCATTAGCTCAATATGGAGCTATGATGGTATTTCAAAAAGAATTCTCCAATGAAAAAGTACGCCAATTGCTTGCACGAGAAAAAGAACGTTATTTAAAAGGACGCACACAGGAGAACGAACAAGAGATGCCTCTATATTTAGTAGATAGAAATCAGCAATATATCCATTATGGCAAAGGATTAGTAAATCTATATGCATTTCAAGATTACATCTCTGAAGATAGCGTAAATCTAGCTCTAAAGCGTTTTATAGAAGATTGGAATAGTTTTGATGGAATTAAAAAGTCACAAACAGATAAATATCCTACTACTAAAGATTTACTTCCTTATTTTAGAGAGGTAACACCAGATAGCCTACAATATACCATCACAGATTTATTTGAAACGGTTACCTTTTATAAAAATAAAACAACGAGTGCTACATATGATAAGCTTTCTGATCATCAATATCAAGTATCATTAGAAATAGAAACATCAAAATTTCGTCAAGATATAGATGGACAAGAAAATGGAATCCCTATAAATGATTGGATAGATATTGGAATCTATGCAAAAGATAGTGATGAACTATTATATCTTAAAAAACATAAGATCACTAAGCAACATACAACCCTAGAAATCATCGTAGGTCAAGAACCCGGTAATGCAGGAGTAGACCCCATGAATAAACTTATGGATAAAGATGAGAATGATAATATTATGATCCTAGAAAAGAAATAATTCTAAAATAGATATAATTATAAACATGAGTGCGCTTTCGCGAAAGCGTACTCATTTATAGTTATTACTTATTGACAACTAATTGTTGTCCAATACGCAATGTACTCGTCTTTTTAATTGAATTTTCTTTACATATAGCCGTAATAGAAGTGTGATGCCTATTAGCAATTTTTGAAAGTGTATCGCCTTTTTTTACGATATAAATTTTCTTCTGTTTTTCTTCATTCTGAAGTGCTTCTTCTTCAGTAGTAGCTATAATAATGTTACTTTGTCTTCTTGAACTATGTAAATAAGGAGTTACCCACCTTCTAGTTATCCAAATATCTTGACTGCGTATCTTATTTTCTTCTGTAAATTCAAATAAGTATTCTGGGTTGATATATACACCTCTATAACTTACAATAAGATGTAAATGACTTCCTCTAGAATTACCGGTATTACCGCCTTTACCTATAACCGTTCCTTTTGTAATGGTATCATTTACTTTGACTACTTGTTTAGATAAATGTGCATAAGTAGTTTCTAAACCATTTTCATGTCTCACGACAACCGTTTTTCCTAAACCTGGAAAAGTTCTCACAGCACGTACTTTACCATCAAAAATGGTCATTACATCATCTCCCGTAATCAGATCAATATCAATGCCCTTATGTGCTCTTCTATTACGCCATCCATAACGAGAAGTGACAACTTTTTTACGACCTATAGGAGACGTAAACGTACTATCTGCAAATGAAACTTCAAATGGAAATGTTTGTTTATACTCTTTATAAGGATTAAACGTAGTTGAGTCCCAATTTTCTGTCATATAGACTTGGGCCAAACTATCTCTTTGGTGTGTTTTTATAATCATATCCAGCTGATTCGAAAAAGAAATCGAATCTAACCTCATAATTCCAAGGTCAATGATCTGACTATGAATTTGATAAGTACTTATACAAATAAGGAGAAAAAGTAAGCGTTTCATAAAATATTAAATAGGGATGTATATAAGTAGTTGTATCACTACATACGTAACGTAAACAAATAGAGATTATGGTGTGGGGGATTATTTTTCTGTATAGTCAAGTGGGTTTATTGACTTTTTATTATGGTGTAACTCGTAATGAAGGTGTGATCCTGTAGTTTTACCAGTCATTCCCACATATCCAATAACATCTCCTTTCTTTACAGATTGCCCGTAGTGAGCTTCAAAACCTTTTAAATGTGCATACCAGGTTTCATAGTTATCATCATGCTTAATTTTTAATAAGTTGCCCCAATTCCCAACATCTTTTGACAGGAAAACTGTTCCGTCTGCTGTAGCAATAATAGGGGTCCCTAAAGGCGCTTTAATATCTATACCCGTATGTACTTTCCTTTTTTTAGTTTTAGGTTCTTTTATGGTTACATTAAAAATAGCTGTGATTTGTTCTCTAGAACTCCCCTCAATAGGAAAAGCAAACGTAGGAACAGCAGTAGTAGCTGAAATAGCTGTGTGAGGAATCGCTGCCCCTACGTCTATATTATTTTCTACAACGATTGTATTATTAGCTCTTGGTTTTGTAAAAGCAACTACTAGTAAAATACATAAAGGAACTATGACAATATAGGTGAGTTTTAAAAGGTAATGAGAAGTGTTTTTGGTCATCATCTGGATTCGTTTTTTGAGAATAGGAGTTTGAAAGTAGTTATAAAGGGGATTCGTCTTTGTGATAGCGATACTTTGTGCTATCAATTGTAAATACGCCGAAGTTTTTACATCTTTTGCAAGTACATATTGATCTGCTTGATATTCATGAATTGATTTTAAGGACTTTCTAAATAGATATACTAATGGATTCCACCAAAAAAATACGATGTATACCTCTGTAAGAAGCACATCTATAGAGTGGCGTAAAAGGATATGTGCTCTTTCGTGCATAATCACTAAAGCATCATATGATTCTCCTTTAGGAACAAAAATCCAATGGAAATAAGAAAAAATAGTCGAAACTGGCGATTCGTAGATAAGATATTCATCTTTTTTAATAAGAACAGATTGTCTCTTAATACGATACAAACGACGTATACTTGATAAAAAACGGAATACACAAATTCCAACACCTATACAGTAGATAATATATCCAATGGTCATATAATCTATAGGAATACTACTATCTTCTTTTGTAATGGCAGTAGTAGATGAAAGGGAGGAAGTTGTAATAGTAGTGATATGTTCAAATAACTGTGGAATTTCTTCTATTGGATGTTGTTCAATGGGAGGCAATAGATGTACGAGTAATGGAAGTACTAATGAAACTGGAAGAATACATACTAAAAAGTATCTATTAAAAGAATGAAAAGTAAATTTACTAAACCATACTTTATACACTAAAAAGAGTGTTGAAAAAATAAGTGTTGTTTGAAAAAGATATAGGAACATATTATTGATCATTTTCTTTTAAACGTTCAATCTTTTCTTCAATCATATGCTTCATTTTCTCCAACTCAGTTAGATTCATATCTTCTCCATCTGTAAAGGATAACGCAAACTTGCTCACCGAACCACTAAAAAAACTACCTATGATATCTTTAATATGTCTTTTAAAATAGACCTCTTTAGAAATAGTAGGGGAGTACTGTCTAATTTTTCCAAACGTTTCAAATTTTAAAAACTCTTTTTTTACTAATACTCGTACCACAGTAGAAATAGTAGTATAAGCGGGTTTAGGCTCAGGAAAAGCATCTACAATATCTTTAAGAAAGGCTTTTTCTAATCTCCATACATATTGCATGACTTGCTCTTCGGCTTTTGTAAGTTCTTTCATACTGCAAATATATAGTATTTTTGAACATATGACTATATTTATAGTCATACAACTATAAATATAGTCATAAAATAATGTAAACAATTATTTTACAGACATTTAAACAATGTTAAATTATACTTAACATTTTAATTTTTGAGTATACGCTTTCGCGAAAGCGTATAAAAGATTATAGAATATAGATCGCTTCTCTCGTAGAATATAGATTTATTTTGAATAGCACACCTTGACTTTTATTTTCTAGTAGGAAAACGGTTATGTTTTATTAAATTTTCATTTAAGTATTCCCTCCTAAGAAGGAGGGGTAGGGAGGTGTGAAACTATTGTAATATATAATTCATTATACGCTTTCGCGAAAGCGTATAAAAAAGATAAGAGATCAGCATATATACATATACTGATCTCTTTAAATACATATGTGTGGTGCTTACATATGTGAAAATGCTCAGATTAACAACAATACCCTCTTGGGCCACATGAAAGTCCAAAATAGCAATCGCTATCTGAATTACAGTATATCAAAATACCTCCATTAATGGTTGTTTGCTGTTTCTTATCCAATTCTTGGACACCTTCTACGTTTAAAATGTTTTTTAACATGATGAATTATTTTAAATGATTTTTATGTGATTTTTGTTTAAGACACTCACAATTAATGTCATTTAAAACTGATAGAACGTAAGTTGTATCAGAGTTACTGTTCTTTTTTGATATGATGATTACGCTTTTCTAGCAATCTACACATCTTCCATCTATGCATACCGTGCCTGGTCTGCATGAGATAAAGAAACAAGCGTTCATTCCACCATTAACTTTTAATTGCTCTGATTGTGCAATCGTTTTTACTCCTTTTAGTTTTTCAATGTTTTTTAACATAATAATTGATTTAAAAAATATAGTTATACTGCAAACAATTAAAGACACTTGCAGTGTATGTCTTTTACAATATTTCCAAGGATAGAAAGAGCTGAAAAATTGATAAAATTTCACCTCAAAACTTCTATCTCATACATTCAGCCCTTCCTTTTGTAAAATACCTTGAGTGTATTGCTGTAGGCGTTTTGAGGTGTGTTATATATATTTATTCAACATGCTTAACAAAGCAACATCATACATTATAATCAAATGCTTATCAGATGCTTACAATACCAAACTATAAAGAAATTGATTAGATAAAAAGAAAGGGAATAGCAGATTTATAAATTTGACATTCTTTTTAAAAATTACTTTTTCAATAAAGGTTTTGTATAGGTTTTATTTCCAATTTGTATTGTATAATAATATAGACCTGGAGATAAATCTGGATTTCTAAAATGATATAAGGTATGATTAGATTTTGTTTCTCCTAACTGGAGATTACTAGTATATAATTGAACTCCTGTAGTAGTATAAATACGTATTTGAGCATTTGCGTCCTTATCACTTATAATACTTTTGATATATAAATCTGACTGTATCGGATTAGGATATACCTCTATATCATTGTATTGAATAGGGGCTTGTGTTTGTGACTCATAGGGACTACTAAAATCTCGAACAAAAAAAGTTCCTCTAACGCCCGCTATTTTTGGACTTTCAGGTTCGCTATTAACATGATGAAGTTCAAAGATGAGTCTCTTTTCTCCAGGTTGCCAAAATATAAATTGCTGTTCATCTGTTTCTACTGGAAATCCATCTTCGTCATCTTCATCAATAGGAGGAATCACAATAGGTTTTAAACCGCCTTCGTGTGTTACCTGCGGATCATCAAATAGTGGGTAATTTTCTGAACCATCTACATAATCTAAAAAACGTACTTCAAATTCTAACGGCGCTACAGGTGTTATAGAAGAATCATAATCTAATAGTACACGGAATCCAACTTTATCATTGAGATTAAAATGATTATGGGCATGGTATCTACCAAGTCTAAGCGAGTACTTTTGTTCTAATCCTATAACTCCATTAGATTGTACAACTAACGTATCTTCAATATGCAATATCACATTATATCGGTGGATATAAGAACTTGATGGTGCAATTATATTTTCTTGAGAATTTGTTTTGATTACCACACATAAACATGTGATAATTAATAAGATGAAATTTTTCATGAGATTAAAATTTTAAGGTGAATTCAAATATACAGATCACCTAATAGCAGTATGAATCTCAAAAAATCAAATTTATAAATTTGACATTTTTATTGGTCATTTTCAGAAGTTAATTGCTTGATGTAATAGGAAGGAGTTAAGCCCGTATATGTTTTAAAAGCTTTGGTAAAGGTATTAATACTTTTATACCCAATTTCTTCTGAAATTGCTTTTAATGTATAGGCTCTAAACTTAGTGTTTTCCTTGAGTTGTATCAATACATACTTAATTCTAAGCTCATTTAAATATTGATTAAATGATTGTTTTTTATAGGTATTTAAAGTCTTTGATAGATAGGTTGTATTTGTATCTATACGCTTTGCGGTGGTATATAAATTACAATCTAATTCAATAAAGAAATTTGAGGCTTCTAATGCCTTTAACTTCTCCATTATTTCCTCAACCCGATGATCTTTTACTGAAAATTCATCCCTTTTGACAACTATGGGTGTCGGATCATTAGATGTAACCTCTTGTAAACTATCAATAATCGCTTTAAATTTCTTCTCATTTGTTTTTATTTTCTGCTTGTATAATACATACATTACTACAAATAAGATAAATAAAATAGCGGCTATAACTATCGCAACTTTCTTTCTAAACTCCTGCTTTGTTTTTTCAACATCCAATTGCTTATTAGAATCTTCTAATGCTTTTACATCATTATCAAATAACAGATCTCGGGTTTTTGTTTGATTTTCTAATTGTAATTTGTTCAGTAAATTACTTTTATTTAAAAATTCTAACTGTAGATCTTTATCCCCTTGTATTTCTGCAATTTTAATCCCTAGATCATACATTTTTAAAATCTTATCGGTCTTATAATTAGTACCTATCAACTCAAAATTATGTTGTAACAATTCCATGGCTTTATCGTATTCCTGAATACCATAAAAGCATTGTGACAAGTAAAAGTTTGCGAGTAATAGATTTGTATACGTATCGTTATAGGACTCCTCAAGTAGTGTTTTTGTCTTTTCTAAGTAATCAATCGCTTTCTGGTATTGGCCTTTTTCAGAAAATACATGTCCGATATTAAGGTAAAAATCTCCATTGTAATTAGATAAATTATATTCTTTTGCTAACTCAAGCCCTTTCTCATAGGTTTGTAAACTTTCATCTAAATATCCTAGCTCTTCTTGACTTTTCCCTTTACCTAATAAAGTACTCAAGTACGTTTGGTTGTACACAGGACTATCTTTTAAATCGTCATTATCCAAAAGCGTAAGTGTCGTTGTGTATACATCAAGTGCTTCTTGATATCGCCCTAATTTTATTCGGATATTACTAATATTTGCAAGGCATAAAAGTTCATTAGTTTTATGATCTCTTATTCTTGAAAGTCTTAATGCCTCTTGGTAGGGTTCTAATGACTTATCGTAAATACCCAATTGAAAATAAATACTCCCTAATAACACATTGCTTTTAACAATATTAGTAGTATCCTTGATTGTTGTAGCGGCTTCTAGAGCAGTTTTAGTATAACTTACCGCATTTCTGTACTCAGCTAGGTCGTTATAATAATATCCCAATCTGTATGCTGCATACGTCTGAATTTTATAATCATTTTCAACAACACCTCTTTCTAAAAATAACTTCTGATAGGCAATTGCCCGTACGGTGTCATTTTCTTCTCTTACAGTTTTATTAAGAAATCGTACGACCTCTCTTAAAGAATCTGATGTAGAGATAAATGCTTTTGTACTATCAGGAATCGCCGTAGATCGGTCCTGTGCTTCAATTGAATATGTAAAAAAAAGAAATATACTTAAAATAAAAATCTTATGGTACATAGCTGATACGTAAATGGTTACTTTAATAAATAGACGCATAAAATTTTAAGATGTATCAATTTTAGGATAAAAAAATAGATGAATACTCATAATTTAGACCTAAAACTACATAAACACCTGTTGAAATCATAATAAATACGCTTTCGCGAAAGCGTATAAACACTTAATAATCTTTGAATTATAAAAATTTGTAACCTTTTAAAAAGTCGTCTTGTCAAATACATGTGAATTCGCAATAACTAAGTTACTCACATTAAAAATTTAACGAGATGATTACATTTTTTAAAAATATACAGCATTACCTATTTATACTTCTTTGTTTAGGAATAACTACACATAGCACAGCACAAACCTTTAAGGGATCTGATGGAAGAACAATCACTACTTCAGAGTTGAATGCACATATTAAAAAAGCAATGGATTCTATTGGATTACCAGGGCTTTCTATTGCTATCGTAAATGAAGATAAAATTGTGTATCACAATACATTTGGTGTCACCAATCTAAAAACACAAAAACCTGTTACTAAACAGACTATTTTTGAAGGTGCTTCATTATCAAAGCCATTATTTGCATATTTTATTATGAAAATGGTTGAAAAAGGAGAGTTAGATCTAGATAAACCTATATATCCCTATCTAAAATCTATCTTCCCAAAAGATGCTGTTGCTCCAGATTCATTTCAAGCATATACAACATTAACACCTCGTATTATATTATCACATGGTACAGGAATAGAAAATTGGGTAAAAAATGGGCCTATAAAAATTGCATTTACTCCAGGTACTGACTTTTCATATTCAGGAGAAGCGTATCAGCACTTAGGAGCCGCATTTGGAACCAAACAAGAAATAGGCTGGGGAAGTGCTTTAGATACACTTTTCTTAAAAGAAGCGGCACATCCTATAGGTATGGATCGAAGTTTTTATACTTGGAATGATATCCTAGAACAAAATGTAGCTACAGGTCATATGGATGGAAAAGTAAACACAGAAATACATAGAGATAAAAATGTAGGACCTGGGTATAGTTTACAAACAGATGCAGAGGATTATGCACGATTCTTAATAGAGATGATGTACCCAAAAAATATTAAAGAGTCTACACGTGATCTCATGCTTACAGAACACAATCACTTTAAGCCTGGTAATAAACTTATAAAGGAAACAGGCCAAACAGGTTGGGGATTAGGTTTTGCACAAAAGCCTACTCCATATGGACTCATGCACTTACACACTGGTAATAATCACGACTTCCAAGCATATACCATGTTTATACCAGACCAAAAATATGGATTTGTTATGTTTGGAAATTCAAATAACTTATTCCCATTACTAGAAACGATAGAAGAATTATTAGGAGAACACTTTTAAAATAAAAACAGATGAAAGATTTAAATGAATTAGTAGGATTTAGTGTCATTATAGTAGCCTTATTACTCATTGTGTTTATCATAGCCAGATATACATACTTAGTAAAGAAAATGATGATAGAGAAAGGAGTGTATTTAGAAAATAAAGCAACTAAATTTAAATATTTAGATATAGGGTGTATCGTATTTGGATTAGGCATTGGACTATTTGTCTCTTCCATATTTACAACAATGGATTTATTAGAAGACACCATGGATTTATTAGTATGGGGAACCATTTTAGTATTTGGTGCAGCAGGGTTAATTGTAGCACATTTTATCAGAAAGAGACTTGAAAAATAATCCTACACATAAGGATTACGAGTTAATCAGAAAAGCTATAGAGGGAGATACAGCTGCTTTTAGACAATTGGTATATGCGCATAAAGATGTATCACTCTCCTTAGCTGTTTCTATAATTAAAGACCCAGTAATAGCTGAAGATATACTACAAGATGTGTTTGTAAAAGTATATCATAAACTAAACACCTTTACATTTAAAGCAGCTTTTACAACCTGGTTATATAGAATTGTGGTAAATACTTGTTACAATGAGTTACAAAAGAAAAAATACCATATCTCTATAAATAATACACAAGAAGCCTACATGCTACCATCTACATCAGATACATCCATCAAGGAGGCTGATCAAAAAAAGTATATACAGCTTGCATTACAACAATTAAAACCAGAAGAATCTTTAGTACTACGTCTTTTTTATTTATGTGAACTCTCTATTAAAGAAATAGAAAGCATTACACGTTTTAAAACATCAAAAGTAAAAGTATTACTACATAGAGGAAGAGGAAATATTCATTTCCAATTAAAACAATTATTAG
The DNA here is from genome assembly GCF_900188275.1 of Dokdonia pacifica. Taxonomy (GTDB): domain Bacteria; phylum Bacteroidota; class Bacteroidia; order Flavobacteriales; family Flavobacteriaceae; genus Dokdonia; species Dokdonia pacifica. The sequence goes on along the minus strand of NZ_FZNY01000002.1, from coordinate 77,539 downwards.
GAGACGATTTAAACTATTTATTATGAAAGAAGAATCACTTAAAAAAATCATGCAAAAAAGTACATTAGAGACTTCTGATGACTTTATCAACAACCTTATGGATACCATTGAAGTATCTAAACAGCAACAAAAAATACGTTTTTGGAATTCCTACAAATTTACGCTCATTACTACACTTATACTTATTATACCTGCGACAGGTCTTTTATTTAGACTATTACGTCAAGAGAGTGCTGTATTAAGCATATTTAAGAATATTCCTATCACACCAATGTTTGTTGCAATTACACTTCTTCTTTTATATATGATTAATACTATTATTAAACTTCAAGAGACTTCAAAAAATGTATGATATTATAAATAAGCAACTTAATTTATAAGAGGTATACTCATTTCAAAATTAAATAGGTTTTCACGATCATAAGTTGTTTTTATATCTCGTAGTTTTTCTAGTTTTTCTTGATAGTAAATCTCTAACAGTTGCAATCGTCCTTCGGGAGTTTCTGGATGTGGCACCAGTAATTGGTCTATAAAATTAATAAATGCACCTTCAATTTGCGATAATAGACTCTTTCTAAAATCTGCTACCCATTGTACATACGCTTTATTACGATCTACATTAGTAAACGCATTCCCTGCATCATCCCACCAACATTGTATTTGTAATAGATATGGTTTCATAGGAAATGTAAATACTCTTTTTTCTGGATTTTCTGTTACTGCTCCTCCTAAGCAATGAAAACTCATATATCTATTTACATCTATGTAAAAACACGTACGCCCTAAATAGTTATATATTGACTCTACAAGTAGATGATGCTCCATATCTGTAGTTGCTTTTGGAAACCCAGATGTGACTTTATGAGGATGGGGTCTATCACAAGTAGAAGAAGGTGCATCAGGTAATACACGATAGTCACGATCACCACAAGTAGTAATAGAAGCTGTATTAATAGATGCTGTAGGATTTACAAAATCTGAAATGATACTTTGATGCCTAGAAAGTGATGCATCACTCTTTTCTATACTTACATTACTTTTTGTAAGTTGATTATGGTGCTTTTCTTGTAAAGAAACAAAATCACATTCTTCCGGAATAAGATCTCCAAAATATGTTCGTAATAAGGTAATTAATGCCTCTTTAGTTCCATAAAAAAGCCCCCCCATACGTGTGTGTACAGCGCTCACATGTCCTTCAGGAAGTACGGCATCACCTGGATCTGCGACCATCATCCCACAAGCAGTAGATAAAGCAGGATCTAATTCATTTAGATTTCCGTGAAGTACCGTCCATAGTTTCATAACATTGACGGCATTTTCACCATTTTTCCATAATAAAGAAAAGGAAGTGGTAACCTTTCCTAGAGACGATAATTTAAATCGAAAACGAGTAACAACACCAAAATTTCCACCGCCACCACCTTTAAGTGCCCAAAACAAATCAGGCATATTAATAGGAGATGGATATACAATAGTACCATCTGCAAGAATGAGTTCACATTCTAATACAGAGTCGCAGGTCATTCCATATTTTCTAATAGAAAGTCCCCATCCGCCACCTTGAGTTAATCCGCCTACATTTACAGACTGGCAGCCTCCTCCGGGTATAATCTGACCTCGTTTTTCCAACTCTTCATAAACTTTCCCCAATTGTTTACCTACAGGAATCCAAGCATGATCGTGATCTATATATTCAATGGTATCCATCTCTGATAAATCAATAATAATCACTCCATTTCCAGAACTCATCCCTTCATGTTGATGCCCTCCAGAACGTACTCTAAATGGCACATCAAAATCGCGGCAAAAATGAATACAAAACTGTACATGACTCGCATTACTACAATAAGCAATACTCGTTGGCATATGACCAAATCGCGTATTAGAAATTACACGTGCATATTGATATAATGGATCTCCTATTGAAATAATTCTAAGATCATTGGGAGCTTTATTTACAAACTCTTCTCTATATTTTTCCATAAGATACTGTTGAAATGGTTAATAACCCATGTAAGATATAAAATGTAATCGTTTGTCAAATAGAATATTATAATAAATAGTATTTCAGAAATAGTTTTTTGAAAGTTTCCGCTTTCGCGAAAGCGTATACAACAGATATACCTTTATTTTTGCATAAAATTATAGTTGAATACCATCCATGAGAATCTTTATTTTTTTTATTATTGGTCTTATTTCGAGTCATAGTATAGGACAATCGTTATTTCATAATAACGGAAGTAGCCTCTCTGAGCGTTGGCTTATTCAAAACGACAGTACCAAGCTCTTTAAAATCACCCCTTACAAGCCTGTATATATACTTTTTGCAAATTACACTACCGCTATAAATAATCTTCCTTCAAGTGATAATCCATTAAACCGAGTAGCTACACCGACAGAATTTTTGGATACAGAACTTAAATTTCAATTAAGTTTTAAATCCAGAGCTATCAAAAACCTTTTTGGAGATAAAGTAGGAGGAGACCTATGGATAGGGTATACCCAATCATCTCGATGGCAATTATATAGTGCCAATATTTCTAGGCCATTCAGAGAAACCAATTATGAACCAGAATTAATGCTTGTTTTTCACACACCATATCAACTATTTGGTTTTAATGCTGTCTTGAGTGGCATCGGAATTAATCATGAAAGTAACGGGAGATCAAATCCCTTTTCAAGAAGTTGGAATCGAGTTGTATTACAGTTTGGATGGGAACGCCCTTCCTGGAGTATTGTATTACGCCCATGGTGGCGTATTCCTGAAGATCGTATTGAAGATAATAATCCAGATATACAAGATTATGTGGGACGCACAGAATTACTCACCGTTTTTTCAAAAGGGAAACATGATGTGAGCATACTAGCAAAACATTCTTTACGTGGTGGTCGTAAAAATAGAGGAAGTGTGAGACTAGATTACGCATTTCAGCTGTTAGATAATTTACAAATACAAGCACAGATTTTTCATGGATATGGAGAAAACTTAATAGATTACAATCATAAACAAACTACGTTTGGATTGGGAATTTCATTAATACAATGGCAGTAAATACATATATGTAAAGTGTTATACTGCTGTTATATTTTTTGTTAACCAGCATGTATTAAAAGGATTATGTGTACTTTTACCCTGTCCTCTTTATTTTGATTCATATTTTGATTAGTAACTAAATAAGATATCTAAACGGGGGATAAGCAAAGCCTATTATAGGCTTTGCTTTTTTATTAAAAAAAAATCTGGCAGAAGTTTTACTCCCACCAGATCTTAGTGTTTGCTACATTATGGTACTCATCACGATGCAGCGATTTCTGGTTTATGCAAACTCACGACAATAAGTACAGCCGCCCCATTAATTAAGTAGTAGTACATATCTATTCCCTCGAATGATAGAACGAAAGGAGCTAGAAGGAACACAACTGCCACAGCAAAGTCTACAATCAAGTGCATCTTATAGGATACTACTTTAAATGCACCCAAATGGTGGTCTGTTAATAGGGTTAAAATGAATGCTGCAATTCCGGTTGCTACAGAAAGTTGAAGGGCTAATGGATTAGAGCTTCCCAAACCTAATACGAAAGGAAGTACCATTAATGCAATAGCCACTGGATAATCTAAAAATGCGTGTATTCTTTTTGTTACAAATTTCATGTCTTTTTTTGTTTTTTATTAATAATAATTTGAGTACTTAATAATACAATGCAAAGATGCGAGCATAGAAGATGTATGTTACTACAAGAAAATCCCTAAAAATTGTACTTTTTTAAAATCAGCTATTTTTTAAGCATAAAAAAGTGTCAAAAAAGTGTAAAAGAAATGTCAATCGCTACAAAAAGTCAAGAATTTACAAGTTATTTGCAACTATGACATTCAAAAGAAAACATGCCTATCTCGGAGCTGCTTTTATAGTACTAACAACTATACTCTGGCTTTTTTTTGCACCAGATCACCAAGAGGTAAATTTTTCTGAAAGAGTAAAAATTTCTTTACGGGATGTGGGAAATCAATTATTATTAGAAAATCAAGACAGTACCTCTTTAGTACTTCCTGTAATTGAAATAGACCAGTTAAATTACGAATTGTCTTTTGAACGTTCCCTAGCTATAGCACCTAATACAATTGTAACGATCGTAAAGGAATCTTTTAAAAGAGCAGAACTGCCTAAAAAGTATCTTATAGAAGTTGTGCAATGTAAAGATCAGGAAGTTGCGTATAGTTATTCTATTTTTAATGATGTAGAACGAGATATTGTTCCATGTGCAAATAGAATTTTACCAGAAAACTGTTTTACAATAAAAGCGCAATTTATAGAAAACCCACCACCTTTTTTGAGTAAATCACAACGCTTGATCCTATTGTGTATACTCTTTGTAATGCTCATTGCTTTAGCGTATTGGAAAGATATTTTTATACGCTTTCGCGAAAGCGGACTAAGTAACAATGATCATACAAATAACAATACGCATACCTCTATTGGAATTTTTAAATTTTATCCCGATCAAAACAAACTGGTAAAAGAAGCACTAGAAATTGGGCTTTCGAAAAAGGAATGTGAATTATTAGCCATTTTTGTATCACAACCTAATCAAGTGATTAAACGCGATGAGCTTACCAAGAGAGTTTGGGAAGATAATGGAGTCATTGTAGGAAGAAGCTTAGATACGTATATCTCAAAACTTCGTAAAAAACTAAAAGACGATACTTCTATTAAGATTACCAATGTACATGGAGTAGGGTATAAGCTAGAGATAAATTACTGATGATTTCTTTCTTAAACGCAAAGCGAAAAATCAAAGAAAGAAATCATCAATAAATTGGTATTTTAAAAATATAACTCAGCTCTAAACTCAACAGCATCAGAGATTGCTTTATCTTTTGCTTTGTTATTATAGGTAATTCCCCATCGTGTACGATCAATTTTAAAATGTGCTTTCATCGTCTTTTTAATCCCGTCTATATCAGCATAAAATTTGATATTTTGTGTAATTCCTTTTATAGTAAGATCTGCATATATTTCGTGAGTATTGGTATTTGGATAATACGTAACCGAAGTAAATACAATGCGGGCTTCAGGAAATTTGTAAACATCAAAAAAATCAGGATCTTTTAGATGCTTAATAGGGCCTTTATGATCACTATTAGGCACATTATCTATGGATAGCATATTGATAACAAAAGAACCTCCCGTAATTTGATCATCTATTGTAGTGAGTTCGCCTTGTTTAAAATAGACGACACCATTGTGTTCACTTATATTGAATGTATAAGAACCTTTCCAGTGAAGGACACTTTTTTGATGATCTAAGGCGTGGGTTGCAGCTTTGTTTTGTACTTGACTAGTAACCATAGTACTAGTGAGAATCATAAGAGTAATAAATAGTTTTTGCATAATGATTTAATTTTGAGATAAAACTAAATCCAACTACCTACAAAAATGTCAAAACGATGCAAAAGAAGTGTCAACAGATGTAAAAGTTATCTCAATAAAAATGAAAACTGTAAAAATACATCGGGAATGCTGTACAAGTCATAAATCACATCAACTACAAAAACCACACTAAACACTGATATAAAGCAAGTTACATGCTAAATAAATTGTCCAGTATTATAATCCTTTACTCATTTCGTTTCATTGATAAATACATTTGAACTATAACCATAAAATTTTATTCTTATGAAAAAATTAATTGTTTTAGTGATGGTATTTGTAGGTATGAATTCTTTTTACACAAACCCATCTTTCGAAAATTGTTCAGATGATGAAATTGAAGCGATGATCATTTCAGATTTTGAAGTATTAGAAAAAGCAACGAGAGATGCAAAGAGTCTAGCATCGTTGCAAGCGTTCAAAAAAACACTCTTAAAAAAGGAGAATCGCTCTTCGGGTTGTTTTACGCATTGTTATAATGAGTTTGTAGAGTGTGTAAATACCACATCTTTACCTATTTCCCAATGCATGGTAGCATTTAGAGAATGTCGTAGAGCCTGTCCATTTTAATGAATATTAAACCCTGTATACACGTTTAGTAGGTGCTTATTAAATGTGTATACAGGGTTTACTTATTTTTCATTCCAAACAGAAAACGCAAGATTTTAAAGGGATATACGATATATCTATATATAAAAACAATTACGATAAAAGAACTAAGCGCAAGTACTAAAAGCTTTACAGGAATATTCCAAGGTTGTTGTATCACATAATATCCAATCACAATAAGTACTGTCTGATGTAATATATAGAATGGATAGATCGCCTCATTACATTTGGTAAGCAAAGCACTAGGTTTTGATAACCAAATTTGTCCGTACCCCAATAGCGTACAGATAACACTCCAACTTACCAAAGCACTAACTCCATACCAAATACGCCATCGTGTAGAGAGTTCCCAATACGAACTGGCTATATCATTTGGCATAAAATAATACGCATAAAACACTAGGATTGCCATAAGGGTTAATAAAAGATTCGTTTTTCGATACTTCTTTAATGATTCCCAAACGGTAGGTGTTCCTGCAAATAGAATCCCCATAACAAAGAAATACCCATAAAATAAAGTAGAAGAAAGATTTGTAATCGCCTTATCATCTTCTGGATAGTAGTGTTTTGCTACGATTTTTATAATGATAAGCGGGAGTACGAATGCAAACATTCCTAATCGTTTAGAAGTAAATACAGTGATAGCATTCTTATATCGTACCGCATGCTTAGATCGTACAAACAAAACGAGAGGAATACTTAATACCGATAAGTAAAATAGGTTTTCAATAAACCAAAGGTGATTTACTTCTATATGATCAAAAATTCCTTTGTAAAAGTTACTGTAGGATGTGTAGGTATTTATGTGCTCTATATACGTTTGTGGTGGTACAATGACAAATACGCCAAAAATCAACGGAATCAATAAACGTAAAGCGCGTTCTTTTATAAATTGCAACCAGCTGCGTTTTGAAAACGCAAAAACAGTTCCAATTCCAGAGATTATAAATAGTAATGGAAGCCTAAATTGTTCAAAAAACACCATGATATCATCTAACAATTTACTGGAGGATGGATTCATAATATGAAACCCATCCCCGTTAAAAGGCATCCCAATATGATGTAGGAAAACTAGAAAGATGGAGATTACACGCCACCAATCTAAGTCATAACGTCGTTGTGTTTTTTGCATAGTGCTCATTTGATTGATCTTGTAAAACTATACCTTTTAGAAAGGTATACCTAGCAATTACAGGCGAATGGCGTTAGAATGTCGGGTGATTGACAGAGACTCGATACGACGATACACCTACAAGAAATAAAATGTATGTGCTATTCGTAATGATACTTTATACGCTTTCGCGAAAGCGTACTTCTGAAATTCACGACCATAGAGAGAGCGAAGCGATAAAGCGTACTTCTGAGATTCACGACCATAAGGAGAGCGAAGCGATAAAGCGTATGAATAGAGAATTTAAGAATGATAAAAACTGAATGAACAATGATTATATTTGTGATACTAACGCCTTACATTTGGAATTCAGTAAAAACGTATTATTCTTTTTTAGTGCCTTAGGTGCTTTTAATGGGCTTTTTCTAAGTCTCTATTTTGGACTTTTAATAAAGAATAGGAGTAGAGCCACCTATTTTCTTGCGGCCCTGTTATTTGTGATTAGTGTACGTGTTACTAAGTCTGTATTTCTTTCTTTCTATCCAGGTACCTCAACTGTATTTATAAGTGTAGGACTTGCTGCCTGCTTTTTAATAGGTCCCTTTTTATATCTCTATACCAGAATTGCGATACACCCACAAAAGGTGAAACAATGGAATTGGTTACTCCATATTATCCCTGTACTCATTTTTATGATTATTATTAGTAGTTTATATCCATATAGTGAATATAAACATCTTTGGTGGCGTAGACCTCCTAGAATATTTGGAGTGATTTTAAGTACGCAATGGATTCTATATACAGTCGCTGCTATCTATCAAGCTAGAGGAGCTTTTAAAACTCTTTTTGATAAAAACAAAAAGATTACCACCTTAGATTTCTGGATTCTTAATATCGTTATTGGTGGGTTTATTATTTGGCTAGCTTATAATACAACAACATATACATCATATATCGTTGGAGCTTTATCCTTTTCTTTTACATTTTATATCACACTTATCATCTGGATTATAAAACGCAGAAAAAGTACGCTTACTTTTTTAACGCCTACTGTAAAATATGCTAATAAAAAGATTACCGAAGAAAAAGCGTCTTCTATGGCTGATAAGTTGGAAGAGTTATTCAAACAACAGCAAATTCATCGAAACCCGAATTTAAAACTCTCTGATGTTGCCGCTCAATTAGAAGTGACACCGCACCAACTTTCGCAATATCTAAATGACAATGTAGGATTGAGTTTTTCAAATTATATCAATACCTATCGTATCCAAACAGCAACACAATTAATTCAAACGAATACACTCTTAACTTTAGAAGCTATAGGAAATGAATGTGGTTTTAAATCAAATTCATCTTTCTACACGGCATTTAAAAAAAACCAAGGAATGACTCCTTCTCAGTTTAAAAAATCCCTTTCATAAGGTGTTTTTTTCTACAGAATTATAAATTCACAGATCATCAAGGTATTTATACACTTGATTTTTTAAGGATTCTTATAGATTCGTAGTTGAATCAATCTTTTAAAAACGATCTATGAAAAATCCATATCTAATACTGCTTTTCATGCTTTGTGTTCAAATAAGTTTTGCTCAAACAGATAAAGAACAGATTAAAGAAACCCTTCTACATTATATAGAAGGCACTGCCAATGGTTCTCCTGAACGGATTAAAAAAGCATTTCACAAAGATCTTAATCTTTACAGTGTTTCTAATGATACATTGAGTATCACTAATGGACAGAAATATATTAGTTATTTTAGAGAAGGGCAGAAGCGAGATAGAGTAGGCAAAATCATATCTATAGATGTAGTAAATAATGCTGCCATAGCAAAAGTAGAAATAGATGTTCCTAGTAGAAACCGATTGTATACGGACTATATGATGCTTCTAAAAGTAGCGGGACAATGGAAAATTATCCATAAATCATATACTTCTGAAAACTACTAAAAACACTCTTACCATGAATCTAAAGTCATCACTACAACTTCTTAGTATCTTATTGGTATATATAGGTATATCGTGTCAAGCACAAGAACATCAAGTAGAAGTAACAGAATTAAAAGGCTTTGAAAAAGAAGTAGACTCTATTATGCAAGTGTATCATACTGTTGGTGCATCTATTGCGGTTCTTAAAGATGGCGAGGTACTATATACACAAGGGTTTGGATATAAAGATCTATCTAAAAAAGACCCTGTAGATGCTAATACTATCTTTGGAATAGGCTCTTGTACCAAAGCATTTACAGCAGCATTAATGGGTATTTTTGAACAAAAAGGGCTCTTAGACCTAGAAGAAAAACCCAATGCATATATTCCTGAATTAGCATTTTATAACTCAGAAATGGATGCTCAAATTAAAATAAGTGATATCCTTTCCCATAGAACAGGTATTCCTAATTTACCAACAGAATCATCTGCCGTATTTTTTAGATCTGATGACAAAAAAGTGATTATTCCTAGGTTGAAATATATAGCACCACAAACAGGAGTAGGAGAGCGATGGATATATAATAACTATTTATATGCATTGGCTGGACGTATTACAGAACGGGTTACGAAAAAAAGTTGGCAAGAAAATCTATCTGAATATATATTTAGACCCTTAGAAATGAATGCAACCTATGGAAATGTAGTTCCTGCGAGTAACGATCCCAATTTCGCGCTAGGATATGGGGTAAGTAGAAACGATACAATTCCTATGCAAGTGCTGCCTGAAAATTTCCCTACACGAGATGCTGGTGGTAATATCTATAGTTCTGTCCTAGATATGACACGATGGTTACAAGTTTGGATGAATAATGGGGTACATAACAACCAACCCTTTTTATCTCCAACATATATTAAACAAGCTACAGGAAATCAACAGCTCATAGATACAGATAGTCTCACACTTGAGAGTCGTTATTATGGTTTTGGATGGATGAACAGTAAGCAAGAAGGATATCGTAAAATAGAACATTCTGGAGGAATATCTGGTTATACTTCAAATGTTGCATATTACCCTGAAGAACAACTAGGTATTATTGTATTAACTAATCAAAATACTGCTGGAACGGCCTATGCGATCACCGATCGTATTAGTGAACGTTTTCTAAATATAGATATTGAAACAGGTTCGAATGGTCCTTATTTTTCTACGGTGATTGGTTTAGAAGATTCTAAAACACCTACCATCATTAACACAACAGATCCTCCTCCATATGAATTAGGGGCGCTTGTAGGCACCTATCATCATCCAGGGTTTGGAGATATCATAATACATTTTGAAGAAAAAACACTGTATGCAACGCTACCATTTACAACCTTTCGATTAAGTCATGAAGCTGGAAATGTATTTCAAGATCATTTTACAGAGCGAAAGTCTCAAGTGGTGGGTAATTTTTTAAACTTTACATTTCAAGTGAATGAGACGAACACTATCAGTGGCGTATTACTAAACATCGCTAGTGGTGGCATTGTATTTGAAAAAGTGAATTAACGGCTTAATACCGTTGTATGCCAAAATTTAAATCAATTATTTTCAAACTTCTATTGCTTTCGCGAAAGCGTATAAAAAACAATTGAAATTGGGTAATTGTTATTATAATCTTTTATTATTTAGATACACCTTTAAAGTTTCTCTATAACTATTTCCTACAGGTATTTCAGTATTATTTATAAGTACACATTTACCATTATACTGACTTATTTTGGATAAGGGTACTATATAGGATTTATGGATTCTGATAAATTGATAGGTGTTTAGAATAGACTCAATGGATTTTAGTGTTTTTAAAACCATACAATAATTACTCCCAGTCACGATTTTAGCATAATCTTTCAATCCCTGAATGTAATCTATATCCTTTATTAAAATCTTAATAAAATCGTCACCTTCTTTTACATAAAAAGAAGGCTGTAATGAGCTTTCACTCGTTGTCTTTTTTGAATTTTCAAAGCGTGTTATTGCCTTACTCAAACGCTCAAAGGAAATAGGTTTTAAAAGATAATCAACTACCTCAAGATCAAAACTCTCGACAGCGTATTCACTGTAGGAGGTTGTCATAATAAATCTAGTATTTGCTTTAGATAGTTTTACTAATTCAATTCCAGAAATCTCAGGCATTGCGATATCAGTAAACACAATGTCTATTCCATGTTCTTCCTTCAAATAATTAAATGCTTCTACTGAATCAGTAAATGTACGGACTACTTCAAAATTGGAGAACCTTTTTAAGTGATGTGTAATAACATCTATCGCTAATGGCTCATCATCTATTACTATGGCTTTATATACTACGTTCATTTAATTCAAATGGATATTAAGTTGTATCGCGTATGTATTTTCTGTAGTGTTAATATCTAAAGTTGAATCTTTAGGATATAACAATTGCAAGCGTTTTTTCAAATTATCAAGTCCTTTGCCTATGCGTTTGCTTTCTTGAAAATGTTGTTTTACGGGTACATTATTTTTTACTGAAAATATAAGGTGATCATTAGCTATGTTCACTTCTACTTTTACAAAAGCGTCATTTGCATTTGTGTAAAATCCATGTTTAAAGGCATTTTCAACAAGAGGGATCAAAAGTAGTGGCTCAATTAATTTTTCATCTGTTATAGTACCCTCAATAGCCATATGAATAGCAGCATCGTTACCAAATCTCATTTTTTCTAGTGTAATATACTTTTTTATAAAATCTAGCTCCATACTTATAGGCACTTTTGCAAGATGTGTTTGATCTGTTATATAACGCATCATACTTGATAATTTCAATATATACTCCGGAGTTTCAGTACTATTTTTAAGTGATAAACTATAAAGCGAGTTTAAAGCATTAAATAAGAAATGCGGATGTAATTGATTACGTAATAATTGCTCTCTTGCTGTGTATAATTCATTTTCTATTTTTTTATAATAATTAAATACATCTAATTTATTTACAAAATGCAGTAATAAATAAAACAGTAAGGTTTGTCCTAAAAAACTAGTAAAGTATTCAAAAGTGGCATTAGCAGATACATCGTCGTGTATTCTAATATCTTTTAAAATTGCTAGTCCAATAAGCATTATCATAAAGAAGGTAATACAAACTACTTTTTGCCAAATACGCTTTAATCGAAAAACATAATAATAAAGCATGTAAGCAATAAGAACACTCATAAAATTTTCTACCGCATCACTAGTCATAAAAAATAACGCATCATCTGGTAATAAATCAAAAGCTCTTTTGACTAACCGAAATATGATCACAGTAATAAAACCAACATTAAAAAGAAGTTTAATGGTATGTATAGTACGACTAGATAATTGAATCATGTGTTGCTATTTGCTTTAATGTAAATATAGAAAAATGCAATTCAGCTAAGTCGAGTAAAAGCGATGGATTATCTATTGTCAAGTCAAGTTGGTCGATACTATTTTTAAACAAACGTAATGACTTATATGTTTGAGAAGAACTTAATACTAAAATTATGAGAACTTCTTTTATGTTATTCGCTATAAGTTTTATCTGTTTTACAGGTATTAGCCAGCAATTACAACTTGAAAAAGCATCCCCATTTACTGCTGTAAAATGGGAAAATGATATACCAATTGTAACCGTTAATAATGAATGGTACACTCTAGAAAAATTAGATCTATATACTACGGAAGAATTGGTCGCTTTTTGTAAAAAACAATATGGTCTTAAATGGAAAAAACGTTTCTCTGAAGATCTGGTTGAAGTCCTTAAAACCATAGGATATCAACCCCAAGAAAAAGTAACACTGGTACTTTCAAATAAAGCTACACAACAAAAAGAGGTTATAGGAATCTTTACGCTAGAAAATAGACAAAAGGTAGTAGCATATAATCATACAGCTAGAAAGACCAATAAAAGCCCTCAAAAGATAACTATTCAACAAGCAATTAATGATATAGAAGAGTTTCAGCAAATTCTTGAATTGCGTTCTTCATATGTACACTTGACAGCTTTTGACTATAAAACGGCAATAGCATCTTTAAAGAATACTATAACAGCTTCAAAAGAAGCTATTGAGGTAAATTATTTGACACATGAATTAGCAAAAATACTCGCAGAAATAGGGGATAGGCATTCTAGTGTAAAAAATGAATCCTTTGTAAAAGAAAGCCATGCAACCTATTCTTTACAATTACCTTTTTCACTAGCTTCTTTAAACGGACAAGTAGTTGCTGTATGCCGTACTACAGATGAAGAGAGTTATGAATACCTACACGCTGATTTTCCATTTGTAAAATCTATTAATGATATTGCCATACATACGATGATAGATTCATTAGTCTATAAACATAAAAAAGCACCAGAAGATGCAAAACTCAGCAGAGGAGTTTCTGAAATACAGCAACTTGGTAAAATTTATTTTGCAAATAACTTACAACTACCTAAACAAACAAAAATTGTTTTTACCAATGGGCATACAGATAAAACCGCATGGGTTCAATTACAAAGTAAACAATCTCCATACTATTCTAAAATAGCATGGAATACATATATAAAATCGAAAGAAATTAAAAACGGAAAGCTAGCCGGGATTTCAAAATTACTTAACGAGAATATTGGCTATATATCTCTTCCCAGAATGTATCATTTTAAGGAGGTAAAAGCCATGCAAGAATATATCGACTCTACTTTTACGGCATTTGAAAATACAAAAGCACTTATTATAGATATTCGTTTTAATCCTGGAGGAGGGAGAGATTTAATACAAAAATTTGCAAATTATATAGTACCTACATCAAATAGTCCTTGGGTAGCAAATGTAGCTTATCTTAGAACTGAAGCAAAAAATACAGATCACTCTTCTATGTCCAATCGATTTTTATATCCATATGCTTCAGACAAATGGAGTGAAACAGATAAGGCATCAATAACTGCTTTTTTAGAGCTTTTTAATACACAGAAAAAGTTTGACACTACTAAATTTAGTAATCCTCACTACATGATCCTTCATGCTGGGAAACACTCGTATAACAAGCCTATCTATATTCTAGTAAATGAGCGTAGTTTTAGTGCAGCTACTGTTTTTACGAGTGCTTTTAAAGGATTACCCAATGTTACTATCGCAGGTGTTACTACCGATGGTTCAAGTGGTAATTCGCAAAGTACACAATTAAAACATTCAAATATTAGAGTAAAAATCTCTACCATGTTATCATTTCAAAGAAATGGAAAAACATTGGATGGAAACGGTACCAAACCAGATATCTATCTTCCTATAAACCAAGACCAACTTTTAAAAGGAACAGATACCCAATTAAAGCAATTAGTTAAACATATTAATGAGAAGTGATAAGCGTAGTTATGATAGAACTCCTTTAAAAATTCTTCTTGTTTTTAAAAACAACACTTTTATATCGATACATAACCGTTTTACCACAAGTTATAACATTGACAACGTATCACAAAAATTTTATGTTTGAATTGATCATTCATTATCAATTATAAACGTATGAGAATTCTAGAAATCGTATTACTATGTATCGTAACTATTTTACCATTTGTAAAACGACCTGTACTTAAAATTAGTAAGAAAAAACCATTATTAATGATACTAGCACTTATAGTGATCTGTCATTTAATTTTTGAAGGTTGGCGATGGCAAATGTTTCCTGTATACGTATTACTTATGATTGTCCTATGGAGGATTTACCAAGTAAATGAAACTTTATCTATAAAACTTACTTTTATAAGAGTCCTGGGGTATGTGATTCTCATCATCGTTTTGTTCCCAAGTTGGATGGTGCCTAATGTACTCCCTGTATTTTCGCTACCAAAACCTACTGGTATTTATCAAGTAGGAACACATGCTATTCATCTAAAAACGGATATGGATGAGCCAATTACAAAAGATGAAACCGATAAAAGAGAAATTATGGTGAAAGTTTGGTATCCATCTAATAATAACGCTTTCGCGAAAGAAGTGCCTTACTTAGATAAAGCAAATAGAACGAGTTTTATACAAAAGTACGGTGGTGGTATATTACCTCCAGCCTCTATGAATTATTTAGATAGAGTAACAACACATGTCTACCAAGAAGCACCTATTATAGAAGATACGTTTCCGGTAGTATTATTTTCTCATGGTTATGGATCTAATGCATCTGGATATTATGCCTTACTAAGTGAAATTGCTAGTCATGGTTATATTGTGATCAACATGAATCATACTTATGAAAGCTTGGCAACTACATTTCCTGATGGTTCAGAAAAGTTTTTTGATTATGAATTCCAAGCTATAGATGGCGCAGATGCTATGCAACATATCACACCTATAAAAAATGCTTTTGAAAACGATTATTCATATGATGAGCGACATGCTATAATTAGAGAGGCCTCTAAAGAATATAATGTAACCAAGATGGTAAAGAGATGGACCAAGGACATGATATACACCTTAGACCAATTAGAAGACTGGAATAAAAATGGCTTTTTAAAAAATAGGCTAGATCTCGAAAAAATTGGTGTTTTTGGGCACTCTAGAGGTGGAGGCGCTGCAGGACAGCTCACTATAAAAGACACTCGAATAAAAGCAGCTGTAAATATTGATGGTGTACAATGGGGTGAAATGATGGATACCATGTATCACAAACCCTTTTTATATATTTCGGCCGATTGGCCAGCAGATCATCATGATATTAATGCACATACATATAAGCATAAAAGTACCGACTACTTTTATGAAAGCAAATTACTCACTGCGGCACATCCCAATTTTATGGATATACCTTTAATGATTCCTGTAGAAAGTCTTGCTCAAACAGGGACTATTGATGCTAAGTTAGGGATTCAGATAACAAACGAACTCATCCTCTCATTCTTTGACAAACACTTAAAAAAAGATAAAATTGCAGACCCTCAAAATGTAGCAAAGAAGTATGAACTACTGGATATGACAGTATATAAGAATGGAAACAAATTCTAATATAAAGCATAAAAGAGAGGTTACACATATAGTATAATCTCTCTTTAGATTTTAAAAAAGGTACTATCTATTCCTCTTCATCAGTTACAGGTACTGAATTTTTTAATGCTGTAAATTTCTCTAGTCGCTCTAATTCGCTTTCTTCCCCAGAAAAATATGGAAATACATCCATTACAGGAGATTCTGCAATAGCAGGAATTGTGTATTCTCCCATAGAGTCTTTCATCACACTCTCCGTATTTTCATAAGCTTCTTTTACATCATTTGCCTGTACCAATAGATATTGATTGGTTTTACGTTCTTTACCACTTTCCTCATCAAATGCAATTAAAGAAACCTTAGATTTAAACCATCTATCAGAATTTTCAAATGGATGTATTTCTGCATAATTAGCTACTTTAATATTAGTGATATTAATTTCGTCACTATCACTTAAATACACAGACATTTCCTGAGTAATTCTACTTTCTGCTTCTGTATAGGAAATGGCATCTACTAGGAAAGGTTCCGTCTTTACTTTTTGCATTCCAGATACTTCATCCATTTTTCTATACTTTACTTTACACTCATACCAAGTTACGCTCATATTTTTTTGTTTTAAGGGTGCCAAATATAAGATTTCGCGATAAGCAAAAAAGTCAAAATTGAGATAGATATTCACAATTTTAGAAAGTCTTTTTTAATGTTTTAGAATGGAAGGAATTGGAAAAAAGAATTTGTTTGATCTAGAAAATCTATTTATATGAAAGATCACTCAGATAACTGATGTCTCCTCATATAAACACTAATACATCCCAAAACAAATATTAAAATAAAAAGATACACTAGATACATAGAATCATGCGAGTTTCCTCCAAAATAATCTACAAAAGGAATACCATTGATAACCGCATATGTAATCATAAAGAAAAACACTTCAAATAGTTTTTTGCCTTTTGATAAGATGCCTAAAGCGCAAGCAAGCAGCACAATAAAAACACTCCCTAAGTATATAGAAAAAATAGCATAAAAATCTACTCTTATTGCATACCTAACAACTAATGGAACTGCTAATAAAAATAATAAACTAATAGCCGCTAGTAGTTGCGAAAACAATAATCTACTCATAGGCTTATAAGCAGAAAATGCAAAATAGTGAACATTGTTTAAAAATTCTTTTGTGGTCAAGTCAGACAATCTGCTTACTTGCAGAAACCATAAAATAGGTAATACAAGTTGATGTGCCTTTTCTATAGGAAGCACTGCTAGCAATAACATTCCAAGAACATTAACGATCCATAACCATTTTTTCCCTTTTCTAAAGAGTAATAAGAACTCCGTTTTCACTAATGGAAATATACTGTAGTTTATCTCTGGAGTTGGTAATTTGTTAAGCAGTAGCTCTTTTGACACTGCTTCTTTTCTAATTTCTACAGAGTGTTTTCGTAAAGAGATACGTTCTTTTAAGCGAAATCGATGAAAAAAATGAGATATCAAATAGATTACTAAAATCCCAATAATAATCCATATAAAGCGACTTAATAGAAATATGGTTGGGAATTCCATTCCCTTAAATTCAAATGAATGTGTTTGTTTTACATTTCCTAGAACATAACCTATAGAAAGATCCGTATTTTCAGGAGTATTTGAAATTTTTCTTACCGTCTGTTCTAATTCATGCATGACAATGCTACTCCCAAAAATATCCATTGAAAATTGCATTTCAGTTTTAGGAGTCATGACTAAAAGTCCTGAAAAAAGAAAGAAAAAACCAATATTCTGAAGTACTGAATATTTACCAAAGAAAACTTCAAAGACGATGGCTATTACTGCAATTACAAAAAGAGCAGGCAACACAATAAGTACATATGGTTTTACAAATTGGTTAAGTTCAAATGGATAACCATCATTGTATAAAATAAATAACAAGATGCTCATGATAAAAACCATTGCTGCTATAGTAAACAATACTAAAAAATTACTGAGTACTTTCGATAATAAATAGATGAAGTTTGAAATAGGAGTAGAGGCTACAATGTGTCCTATTTTGGTATGAATATCATTTTTGATACTATTATTTATAAGATAGAATCCTATTAAAGACAAGAATATACTTGTCAAAATTGCGGTTACATACCCAAACCAAGCCGAATTATAATACCCTACATGATCGGCAATCCTAATTGTAGAATAATTTGCATTTGGTTCTGGCACAAATGTATACGCAATAGCTAAGCTTACACAAAGTGTAATTAAAAAAGCATAGCTTCTAGTACGCTGTAAATAATCAGATTTTATAATCGTAAGTAATAAATCCATACTGTGATTTTTAATAGTTTTTAGATCTTCCAAAATAATCTCAGGTAGTGTCTTAATGTGTTTTGGTGAAGTATAAATACGCATCCTCAAGATTGGCTTCTTTTTCTATAGAGTTTTTAACAGGAATATCTGTGATATATCTAACTATTAATGAGTTTCCTGTTCGGGTAGTACTCACAACAACATGTTGATTCTTAAAATCAGATAATACTTCTTTTTCAATGGTAGTTTCAAATACTTTGCCTTTTACTTTTTGAATGCTGTCTTCTTGATTTCCATAAGAAATAAGCGTCCCATTTTTCATTATAGCCACCGTATCTGCAATGGTATCAATGTCAGAAACGATATGTGAGGATAAAATTACAATACACTCATTTGCTAAATCAGAAATAAGATTCCGAAAACGCACTCGTTCTTCTGGATCTAAACCAACAGTTGGTTCATCAAAAATTACAATTTTCGGATGATTCAACAATGCCTGTGCAATGCCAACTCTTTGTTTCATTCCTCCTGAATAACTTCCAATTCTCTTTTTGGCAACGCTCAGTAAATTTAAACCCTCTAGTAATTGAGCAATCCTAGTAGATAACTTATTACCTCCTATACCCTTTAATGCTGCCATATAATTCAAAAACTCATAGGCATTCAGGTTTGGATAGACACCAAAATCTTGAGGTAGAAACCCAAGTTGTTTTCGCATATAATTTGCATCCTTTACGATGTTGTTTTTATTTAAAGAAATAATACCATTACTCGGTGTACTCACCGTAGCTATCATCTTTAGTAATGTAGATTTTCCAGCGCCATTGGGCCCCAATAAACCTAAAATACCTTTCTCGATAGTCATAGAGAAATCTTTCACTCCATAATTGTTCTTATTATATCGTTTAGAAACGTTTTGTATATCTAATAACATTGATTTATTTTTTTGATTCAAGTTGCTATGGCAGCTAGTACTACCATAGCATTTTATATAATTTAGAATGAGGAAGAATGTTTTTTTGCTTTCGCGAAATCGAGCCTGCGAGATTCACGACCGAAGGAAGAATGAAATGGTAAAGCGAACTTGTGAGGTTCACGACCATAGGGAGAGCAAAGCGATAAAGCGTATAACACATCTATAAAAGGAAATTGATACTTAGTCCGTTTTAGATCTTACTTTCTTGATAATAGTCTCATACCCATTTTGAGTAAATTTCAATGCATTATTATTATCAGCTATTAATTCTAAATCTACACCTCTTGTAGGCTCGCGTAGGGTAGTTTCATTTTTTTGAGTCAATAAATCTTTAGAAAATGGGCTAATGATATACATCTTGTCATCTTCTTTTACAATCTCTAGCTCAAAATCTGCTTCTTCTAAAAGGTAGTTTCCAACAAATTTTTGAAGTTGTGCGTGATCAACTTCTTCTTTTATCTGATCATTTTTTAAAGAAGCATTTTCATTTTTTGATAGAGTCTCTGCTGTATTTACTTGACTATATCCCATCGTTTGAACTAATAAAAAAAGTGCTGTTGTGATTTGAATTACGTGTTTCATGATATTGTTTTTTATGATTTACACTTCAAAACTCTTTTAATTATTCAACCCAAAAAATAAACAATGACCAAGGAGCCTAAAAAAATGATATATAGCCAAAAGTCAGGATATCATGAAAAGGAATACCTTTAGATAGAAAATAGGGGCTTTCATCATTAAAAAAACATAATTGAGAGACTATAGGTTATTTTTGGAGTGAATTCTAAACAATTAAAATGTCAAAATTTGATCGTTTAATAGACAATAAACTTATACAAAACTTATTTGTATGGCTATTCTTTTATGTTATTCTATTAATCACCATACAAGATGGAGCTAGAGCCTTAACATCTATCTATGTTATTCTTTTATTAGCCCCTGCTGTTTATATTAATAACCTCTATATTCTTCCATTTTTCAGAAAGAAGCCTTCTATTTTTTTCTTATTGTTTAGTGCAAACTCAATAGTATTTACTGCGATTTCAGTATATCTAATTGTTAAAAACACCACAGGAGAAACTTTACAACTCGGTATGTTTGTAAACTTTTTAGGCATTATGATCTTGGCACTTCTATTTGCATCATCCCTTAAAATTGCAAGAGATAGTTTTACACGAAGACAACAAGAAAAAGATGCTGAATTAAAATTATTAAAAGGACAACTAAATCCTCATTTTTTATTCAATACATTAAACAACCTTTACGGGCTATCTGTCATAAAATCAGATAAATTACCTGAATTAATGTTGAAATTATCAGATTTACTACGTTACAGTCTGTACGAAACTAAAGATGTATATGTCCCTCTAGAAAAAGAAATTCAGTATTTGGAAAATTATATATCCCTGGAAAAAATAAGATTAGAGGAAAAAACAGATATTCTATTTTCTAAAACAGGGGAGATCTCAACACAAAAAATAGCACCTATGTTATTTATTGTTTTTGTAGAAAATGCATTTAAACACTTGGAAACATCTACCGATATAAAAGAAAATGTATCTGTATCTATTCGTCAAGAAAACAACAAATTATACTTTAAATGCCAAAATACCATTGGAAAAATGGATGTTCTACATGAAAATTTAGAGAAAGGTAAGAATGGGA
The DNA here is from genome assembly GCF_900188275.1 of Dokdonia pacifica. Classification (GTDB taxonomy): domain Bacteria; phylum Bacteroidota; class Bacteroidia; order Flavobacteriales; family Flavobacteriaceae; genus Dokdonia; species Dokdonia pacifica. Next base: position 56,547 of record NZ_FZNY01000002.1, on the reverse strand, counting down.
TAGGTTTACAAAACGTAAAAAAACGATTGGCATTGATGTATCCTGATCAACACACATTAACTATTGAAAAAAAGGAAGGGATTTATAGTGTTAATTTAATTCTTGAAGTATAGTATGAAAGCACTACAATGTATAATAGCTGATGATGAACCAATTGCACGTCAAATTTTGGAAAATTACATACAAGAAATTCAAAATTTAGAGCTTGTCGCATCCTGTAAAAATGCATTTGAAGTAATGCAAATATTACAAGAAAAACCTGTAGACATCTTGTTCTTAGATATTAATATGCCTAAACTTTCAGGTTTAAGTTTATTAAAGACCATACAGCAAAAACCCCATGTAATCATAACTACTGCTTATCCTGAATATGCTGTAGAAGGTTTTGAGCTTTCTGTAACCGACTATTTATTAAAACCGTTTTCATTAGAACGTTTTATACAGGCAGTTTTTAAAGTACAACAACAAACTACGACCCAAAATCAACCTATTGTAGTTGAAAACGAACCTGCAAACAATGCTATTTTTGTAAAAAGCGATAAGAAAATTATAAAGCTCAATTTTGAAAACATATATCATATTGAGGCTTATGGAAATTACATTAAGATATTTACAGATGTAATGATTTTAACTCCACAAACACTATCTGATTTTTTAGAAAAATTGCCTGAGCAATTTTTACGAATTCATAAATCATATATCATCAATTTTAATCATCTGAAACTCATAGATGGTAACCAAATTGTGTTACAAAATGACACTAAACTTCCCATCGGAAAATCGTATAGAAAAATAGTTTTAGATAGGATTTAAATACTATAACAGTGATTAAACATAAATTACGCAATCTCTATAATATTCTTTTTGAATAATACCGTAGAAACCAAGGTCATTCCAAAACCTATAGCTACTAAAACTCCCATTTTAGGAAGAATATCTATAAAAGGTAATTGTCTCCAAAAAATATCAAAGAAACCTTCAATACCCCAATAATTTACGCTAATTATGGCAATGTTTTGCATGAATGCAGGCATCATGCTAATAGGAATCATACTTCCTCCAATCGCCGACATAAGAATGATAATAATAGTACTCATTCCTTGTAATTGCTGTCGTGTTTTTACCGTAGACACCAAGAAAACCCCAAAACTAGAAACCGCAAACGAGATACATAAAATCAATACAATCAATGAGGAAGCATCCATGAAAATGGGTAATCCAAATGCTACCCAAGCAAAAATAAACATAACTGTTAATTGCAAAATTGAAACTATCATAGCTGTTCCCATTTTTGCTAATAAAATATCCAATGGTTTTATAGGAGCAATTAATAGACGTTTTAAAGTGCCTGCTTCTTTTTCATCTAGTAACCCGCCACCTATAGCAGCGATACTAAATAATAACATCATAATAGCTGTACCGCCTACTGCTTGTACCAAACCTGGATGTGCTTTCGTAGAACTCTGTTTGATTACGGAAGTAGTTTTTAGTTGAACTTGATTAATCACATCTCCTTTCCCTAAATGATACGTAAAACCATCTTTTAAAATTGTATGTACAATTCGCATCTGTATATCTCTAGCAGCATCGTATTTCAATTCTACAGGCACATCAGCATTAGTAGCAATAGCCTCCGAAAATCCTTTTTCAAAAACTAGAGCAGCGACATTTTCACCTTTTCTAACTAGATCTAATGCTTTTTCTTCTTCTGAGGAAATCAAACGAATAGTAGGAAGACTGTTTAATTTTGTGATAAACTCTTGAGAAGTAGATGTTGAATCTTTATCAACAACCAGAATCCCTAAAGGTTTAGGAGTACTTTTCTTTTTTCCGACACCTCCAAATGCAAAAGCAAATAGCGTTATCATAATAATAGGTAATAAAAAGGTAACAAGAACTCCCTTTTTATCCGAGAAATATAATCTTAGATCTTTTTTTAAAATAGTAAGTATCATACTAGTAGATTTTATAAATGGTTTTTGAAAGATTGATTAATCTCTTAACTGTTTCCCAGTTAAGCTTAAAAAGATTGCTTCTAAGTTTACTTTATTCAGTTGTATATCTTCGACACTCAATTGCAATTCATTGCACGTTGTAATCACTTTAGAAAGTTCTTGTACAGTACATTCTACCAATAACTTATTTTTATTTTGTGATAGGGGATAGGGGAGTCGTCCTCTTAGTTGGTTTACATCGTTTTCAGAGAGAAGATTAAATTCAAATTGAATGCTTTCTTTCGTAGGAATCAATTCTTTTAATTCAGCTTGTGTTCCTTGCGCAATGATTTTTCCAGAATCTATAATAGCAATACGATTACATAGACGTTCAACCTCTTCCATATAATGAGTAGTATAAACAATGGTCATTCCCTGTTTATTTAAGGTCTCGATAACTTCAAAAATATGGTTTCTACTTTGCGGATCGATACCCACAGTAGGCTCATCCATAAACAATACTTTTGGATGGTGCAACAATGCCGCAGCAATATTGATCCTTCGCTTCATTCCTCCTGAGTACGTTTTTATTAAATCGTTTTTTCGATCTAATAATCCAATAAGTGCTAGTGTCTTATTAATTCTATCTTTCAATTCTTTAGATGGAATCCCATATAAATTTCCCCAGAACAATAGGTTTTTATATGCAGAAAGATCTTCATATAATGATATTTCTTGAGGCACAACTCCTATCAAATGCTTACATGTTTTTGCATGACCATTAATAAGGTTACCATCAATATGAATATGTCCTTCATCACTTTTTAATATAGCGCTCATCATATTGAGTGTAGTAGATTTCCCAGCGCCATTAGGTCCTAAAAGTCCGAAGATTTCACCTTTTTTTATGGTAAAACTAATATCATTTACTGCTTTTATATCTTGAAAGGATTTCGACAGGTTTTGTACTTGAATCATAAATAACCATTTTCAGTTATTCAAATGTCATAAAAGCAATAGTATTTACAGAAATGATTGTACTGAGTTGCACTTTTTTAAGGATGAATTGTGTATTTGCAAAAACTAAATAAGTATAGAAGCAATAGAATACCTAAAACCACTTAGCTTTGATGTCTTTGTATTTTGTTCTTCCAATAGGAATGTGCTCTCCATTTTTTAGCTCGACCATATATTTGCTTCCAGATTCTACTATAATCTCCTTTATCTCAGACATCTTTACTACATATGATTTATGAATTCGTTCAAAAGAAGGTGCTAATAACTGTTCTAGCTTTTCGAGTGATTTATCATGCAGTTCTTTTCTTCCATCTACTAAAAATAGTTCTGTATATGTACCAGCACCTTTAATATAAAGCAAATCCTTAACAGGTAATAACTGTACTTTGTGTCTTTTCTTTACTGCTAAAAATTTAATCGGATTCGTTATTCCTTTTTCATTTGAAATAGCTCGATGTAACGCTTGCTGTAATCGTTCTCTATTAAAAGGTTTTGATACAAAATCTAAAACCCCATATTCAAAAGCGGTAATAGCTTGGTCATTATACGCCGAAATAATAATCGTATGAAATGATTCTGAAACGGCAGTCGTAAGAAGATCAAAACCACTATTTCCATTAAGGTTTAAATCTAGAAGCACTAGATCTAATGAGTGATTTTCAATGTATCGTATAGCTTCATAAAGGGTATTCATATGCTTTATGGATTGCAATGCATCTCCAAGAATATCACGCGTCATTCGCTCTATTCTTTTAGCAATTCTTGATTCATCCTCAACTATTAAAATATTCATCTCCTTAACAATATATTTTTATGGTATTTTTCCAACCGTTATTCATTGGTTCAGAGGTGAGATCCCATTGTTTGTTATAACTCTCTGTAAGTCGTGCTTTTATATATTTTAGACCCGTACCTTCTTTTTTAGTAGTTTCATGGTTAATAGGAGCCGCAAACGTTAAAAATGTGTAACATTTATAATCATTATTTGATTCAAAAGTTAGTTTAAATGTAATGCTATTATCTTCCAAAGGTAAGTTGTGCGTAATCCCATTTTCTAATAACGTATGAAGAATCCCAGGTGGTATTTTTTCTTCATAATTTATACCTTCTTCTTCCCAAGAATAATTGATTTCCTTTCGGTACTCCATAATCTCAAGATGCGTACGACAAAGCGCTATTTCTTGAGTAATAGGAATTAATGTTTTATTTTCTATCTGATTAAAAAGATCAAATTCTTTTGCCAATGCTTCTATAAATAACACCCCTTTTTTAGGGGCTTCTTCTATCCAATCTATTAATGAGGTTAGCGTATTCATCAAAAAATGAGGTTGAATATTTTTTTTCAGTAACTCAAGACGCAGGCGTGTAGATTGAACTAAAGAATTTTCATAAGCCAGTCTTTGTTCTTTGATTCTTAAAGAAAGTAAATAAAACATTCCTAAAAGTATAAACGTAAAACCTGAAAATATGCTTTTATTAAATGGAGTGACAGCCCCTATAAGTACTGATAGTAAAAGGGTGAAAAGTACGAGAAGAGCACCTTTCCTTTTTTTATAAACACCATACCCTACAATTACAAAAGAGAACACCAACATACTTAATGCCATATTATTACTCGTTAATTCAATAATATGTCTTGACAAGAATATGTATAATAGTAAACCTGCATATATGATTAACAATAATTTTCGTTTAGGAAATGGAAATTGTGTGGAAAAATAAAACGGTATTAAAAATGAAATACAGACCATTAATACATTTATGATCTGTAATCGCACCAAATGCATACTGTAATGGATAGCCATATAGGCTTTAATAAACTCTGCAAATATTAGAGCAAAAAACAGAAAACAGCAGATGCTAAAAATGAGTGTTGCATATTCTTTTTTATTACTTAAAAAGAGAAAGAAAAAATAGATAGAAGCAATAAGAAAAGCACCCGCAAAGAGATGCATATAAGAGGTTTCTATAAGTCGATCTGCTAGTAGATCGTCATAAGTGTCTATTTTTAATCCAGATATTCTTAAATGGTCTGGAAAATAATAAAGACTAGTTCGAATCGCCAATACATGCGTTCCTTTTTTAGTAAGGTCAATAGGGATGCTATGTGTAGTCCACATTTTACCAACTTTACCAAGTGTAGCTTCCTGTCCTGGGTTTCCATTTTTGCCAATCAATACGCCGTCCCAAAAAACTTCATATTCTCCATATACATGTAGATATATACCATAAGGCCTTAATGAATCTGAATCTTCGAAAATATCAATTTTAGTTCTGGACCAAAACACCTGGCCATCTGGCACATATCTTAGTATTGGTTTCCAATTTTGATCATTAAATTCTTTAGTAGCCCATTCTTGTTGATCTCCAATTTTGAATACGCTTGTGTATTTATTATAAAAACTAGGTTTCTGAGAACACGAAACTGTAAGTAGCGTGAAGCAGATACATAGAAAATATAATAAAGTTCTCAACTTCATTTTGATTTGGTTTTATAAATGCAAACTAACTATTATAAAATAGCAATTTAGAGCAGTTCATTAGGTTATAGAGCAGTTGGCAAGATTTACATTGAATACGTGACAGAAAAATACATCTTTTGTAAGATAAAGAGTTTAAATCGAATTGAAAATACATGAAAAAATCATATAACATTTTGATTATTGTAGGGATTTTATTCTTAAATGCTTGTAATACTAAAAAGCAGGACTCAAGAACTGATAGCACATCAATTACAGAACAATTTTATTTTGGACAAAAGCCACCTGGTTTAATACCAGAAATTTTTGCTCAAGGAATTGTTTCAATCAATGGAAGGTTTGAAGGAAGTGTATCGTTTTCTCCAGATTTAAAAGAAATTTATTTTGGAGCTTCTGATGAAGACGAAAAAACAGCTATCTATTTCTCAAAACTTAAAAATAATAAATGGACTTCTATTAAAAGAGCCAATTTTACAAATGGAGAAAAAAAGGAAGAAATGCATCCGTTTGTTAGCCCTGATGGTAAAAGGATTTATTTCACAGCCTTGGACTCTAGTTTTGTCGATGAGAAAATTTGGTATGTAAACCGTCTAAAAGATTCCTGGAGTGATGCTATACAACTGGATTCACCTATAAATGACGATCTGGTATTTTCTCCTAATCAAGCGAAAAATGGAGATATGTATTATACCAATATTTCATATTTACCATTAATAAAAACTAATCATGCGCCGAATATAAATGGTGCATTTCCCAGAGTGCAGGAGGTTGAAATTAAATTTGGTCATCACGCATTTATTTCTCCATTTCAAGATTATTTATTGGTGAGTGGTCGAAACAATGAAGATCCCAGTAGAAAAGACAACGATATTTATGTTTATTTCAAAAAGCAAGACGGAGCGTGGACTAAACCAATGAACCTAGGAAGTACAGTAAACTCTGATTTTGATGAAAAAAGCCCGAAAATCACTCCAGACGGTAACTATTTATTTTTTGGCAGAAGCGAAAGAGACATAGAACCTGGATTGTCAAATATCTTTTGGGTAAGCACTGAAGTAATTGAAGAACTACGGCCTAATAATTTTTAAAAGCGAAATAAACAGTTAATAAGAACTCAATAAAAAATATGAAAAACAGTATCACATTACTAGTAAGTATCATTTTTATTCAATTATGTACAGCGCAATCAAATACTAATTTAATTAGAAAGGTAGAAAATGGTCTCACACCAAATTTAGTATACATAGAAGGAGATACAACATCTTCTATTGAAGAACGTATGAAACACTACGGAATCCCTGGAGTTAGTATTGCTGTAATACATGATGGAAAAGTTGTTTGGGCAAAAGGATATGGAGTTACAAATAAGGAAAGTAAAGCTCCCGTAACGACAGAAACACTTTTCCAAGCAGCAGCGACCAGTATGCCAGTAACGGCCTACGGAGCATTGCGACTTGTAGAAGAGAATAAATTAGATTTAGATGAAAATGTCAATAGGTATTTAAAATCTTGGCAAGTACCCGAAAATGATTTTACCAGTAAAAAAAAGGTTACCATAAGAAATCTTCTAAATCATTCAGCTGGAATTTATCCTCGTGGAACAGGATCATATGGTATAAATGAAAAAATCCCAACACTTGTAGAGATATTAAGCGGAACACCTCCTGCTTTAAACGAACCAATTAGCGTAAATAAAGAGCCTGGTGAAAGTGTCCGTTTTGCATACGCTAGCTATGTACCCATTCAGCAAATGATGCTGGATGTGAAGAGAGGAACGTTCCCTGAAATCATGCATGAACTCGTGTTACAACCATTAGTAATGAATAACAGCACATTTAATCAAACGCTTACTCCTGAGCAATTAGCAAGAGCAGCAACTGGTTATTTACAAGATGGCTCTATGGTTAAGGGCGGAAGAAATATCCAACCCGCAATGGCTTCAGGTGGACTATGGACAACTGCCGAAGACTATGCAAAATTTATAACTCACGTCCAGCAATCAAAACATCTGACAGAGTTAATGGGTAAACCATATGGGGTGAATGATTCTGGATGGTCATTTACATTAGGCCTAGGCTTTCAGCTTTTTAATAAAAATGAAGAAATCTACTTAAGACATCACGGATGGAATACAGGCTTTTATGCTGAGATAATGGCACACAGAGATAAGGGTTATGGGGTAGTCGTAATGAGTAATTCTACTTTTCCAAGCTTTAATGCCGAAGTGATTCGCGCTGTAGCGCTGGCCTATGATTGGGATAAATATATACCCGTTTATAAAAAAATAGAAATAACGCCATCCCTTGTAGATGAAATTAGCGGTAAATATCAAAGTACAAATAGCGTAGTAACTGTTTTTCAAAACGACGATAAGCTTTACACTAAAAGTATACTTTATCCCGATGCCCAAGAATTGGTACGAATCTCAGATAGCTCTTATGTGATAAGAAACTCTAGTAGATTGATTCAATTCAAACCAAATCCTGAAAATGAGGAAATTAATTTATTGTACTTCAATAGAAATGACCATTCAATTACATCCCAATTAGCCAAATCTAACACTGTTACAAAAGAACCTGTAGAATTTCTTGTGGAAGGAGATTTTGAAAAAGCGCTTCAAGCTTACAAGTATTTAATGAAAGAAAATCCTACACATCCTACCATTGATGAAGAATATGTAGATGATTTAGGTGAACTTTTCTATGGTCAGGATAGAATTGAAATAGCCTTAGATGCTTTCAAGTTAAATACTAAGCTCTATCCTAATCGCTTTCAAGTGTACGATAGGTATGCCAACTACTGCGAGATAGCAGGGAAAATAGACCTTGCAATCTCAAACTATTCTAAATCACTTGAATTGAATCCTCAAAATAAACGTAGCAAAGAAAAATTGAAGAATTTACAAGAAAGTAAATAATATGAAAACTGAAAATTTTACTCAAGCAAAAATGGCAGTTGTTTTTTTGACATTTTTATCTTTCAATACGTATTGTCAACACAGTAACTCCTCTGAATCAAAATTCTATACCATTGCCTATAATTCCAAAAAAACAGGAAATATAGAAATTTATTCTAGTGATAAAACTGGAACATCAAGCATCAAAAGTACACATGAAAAAGGCGGATATGCAGCTTGGTCTCCAGATGGAAAACGCATGGCGTTTTATGCAAAATATGATGACAAAAAAACATGGTCTATTCATACCATGAATAGCGATGGTACGAATAGGAAACGATTAACACATGCAAAAAATAAATGGGATAGTGCTCCTAATTGGTCGCCAGATGGGAAGAAAATTGTTTTCGCTAGAGCGTATAAAGACTCTGAAGGTATGTGGCGTCCAGAAATTTGGATCATGAATGCTGATGGTAGTCAACAGCATCAAATAAAATCCTTAAAAGGGAGTAATCCCTATTTTACTTCTGATGGCAAAAAAATTGTCTTTTCCTTGGAAATTAATGACAAGAACAGTGCCATAAGCATCGCAGATCTAGATGGAGGAAACATAACTCGGCTAACTCATAATAATAGTAAAGAGTGGCATCCTGAAGTTTCTCCAGATGGTAAACAAATTGCTTTTATGTCTGATAGAGATGGGAACTATGAAATTTATGTAATGAATATAGATGGTTCTCATCAAAAACGATTGACGAATAGTTCCATTGATAATTGGTATCCGTCCTGGTCTCCTGATGGTTCTCAATTAATTTTTTCTACTGCTACAGGAAAAAATAAAGAAGATAGAACCATTTACATTATGAATAAAGACGGCTCAAAAATAAGAGAATTTATAGCGCATGGTTCACAAGCGGAATGGTTAAAAACAACAAAATAGTAAAATGATGAGAAATAAAATAGGGGTATTACTCTTAATACTTTTTATACAAACAAATAGTGGCTTTGCACAAGAAAACAAAGAGAGTGATTTCAACTTTCCATACATAGAAGGGCCTTACATGGGGCAAAAACCACCTGGCATGATCGCAAAACCATTTGCTCCAGGTATCATCTCAAAAGAAGGTTGGGAAATTGAGGGCGTATTCGCACCAGGCATGAAAGAATTCTATTTCACTACACGAAGCGGTAAAGACACACCTATTACCGTAATTGGTTTCCGGCAAAAAGACAATGTTTGGAAAAAATACATTGAATTCAAGCGCAAAGGTGAAATATCGTTCTCTCCTGATGGTTCACGCATGCATATGGCCAAAGGCTATAAAGATCGTAAGAGAGATGGTTGGTCAAAACGCAAAAGTCTTGGTGTTATGTTTAATCGTGAAGACTGGGGTATTATGCGTCTAACAGCCTCATCAAAAGGCACCTATGTTTTTGACGATTATAAAAGCGGTGATGTGATCCGTATCTCAACACTTAAAGACGGAAAACGTCAAAAACCCAAAAAGATGGGACCAATAGTGAACACTGGAAAATGGACAGCTCATCCCTTTATAGCCCCTGATGAAAGTTACTTGATTTGGGATAGTGAAAGAGAAGGAGGTTATGGAGACTCTGATCTCTACATTAGTTTCCGTCAAAAGGATGGCTCATGGGGTCCTGCTATTAATATGGGTGACAAGGTCAACTCTGATAAATGGGATGCTTATGCGAGCGTTACTCCAGACGGCAAATACATACTCTTTAATAGATTTATAGATGACGGTAGTAACAATGAAAATATGAATGTGGATATCTACTGGGTGGATGCAAAGATTATTGACACACTAAAGCATCAACAATAACTCATATAAAAAGTTCTAACTATGAAAAATAGTATCTCAGTTCTCTTCGCCGTGTCTCTCTTTCTCGCATGTAAAAATGAGCCAAAAAAAGATACCGATCCCATCAGTACTAAAGGTCCAAAATATGAAACGTATAATTATGCTGGATTTACAAAAGAAGAGATGTATGCATACCATAAACACATTTTTGAAGGAGGCGATTGGACCGAATACGGTGATTTAGAACGGTATTTTTATCTAAACTTTTCCCAAATAAAGGAACATTCACGTATCAAGAGATCAGATACGCCAAAAATTCTTAAAGAAACCCCGAGAGATGATGTGAAAAATTTTATTACATCAACAGATTTAAAAAAAGGCGGCGGACTATCATTAAATGACTATGTACAACAAGTAGAAGTTAACGGGTTGATTATCATTCATAAAGGCAACATCGTTTTTGAAGGGTATCCAAGAATGTTCCCCACCGATTTACACGTAAATTTTTTAATAACCCAAGTCTATGTGAGTACTTCAATAGCCATTTTGGAGGATAGAGGTTTAATTGATACGAGCAAACCTATTGATTTCTACTTTGATTCGCTTAAAGGATCAGGATGGGAAGGTGTTCCTATAGTTGATATTCTTTCCATGAGTTCTGGAATTGCCCATGTTCCATTAGAAACGTATGAGGTAAGTTTTGATCCCATTAAAGACTTAGCAACTGCAAAATCAGCCAAGCCTTCAGGAACAGAATATCAATTTTCGAATGCTGATGCTATGGTATTAACACTACTCGTTGAAAAAATTAGCGGCATTACATTCAATGATTTTGTAGAACAAGAAATATGGGAAAAGATAGGGGCAGAATATAGTGCCCTTTTAGGAAAAAATAAGAATGGAACATCTCTTTCCTATGTAGACGGCATGTCATCAACACTTCGTGATCTTGGCAGATTTGGTCTAGCTTTTACACCTAGTGGTAGAAAAGGTCCCAATCCAATAATTTCTGATGCTCACTTATCAAAAATTCAAAATGTCAATCAAAATCTCAAAATTGAATCACGCTCTTTAAAAGAAACATTCTATAGTAATTATCAATGGGGAGCGGTCTTTGAAGATGGCGATTTTTATAAAGGAGCACATGGAGGTCAAGGACTTTATATTTCTCCATCAAAAGATTTGGTCATTGCCTATTTCGGAACCTCCAATACTAATCGTGAAAGAAATCAACTCAATCTGATTGCCCGACAGCTTTCCAAATCTGGGTTGTTCGATCTTAATAAAACTAGATAGCATGCAATTACATAATTTATCTATGAATAAGAATGTTTTATACGCTTTCGCGAAAGCGTATACTGAATCAATACCATAAGACCAATCAACTATAAAAACTACTGTTCTGATCTATTTAAAAAAGCCCAAGCCATGAAAAAAATATATTATGCATTGCTATTCGTATTCGTCATAAATGCCTGTACGACTAAGAAACAGCATCCAGATAACAATGATACACCCACTATAGAAGATCCATATGCTGGATTACATCCTCCTGGTTTAACACCTGAGTTGTTTGCGCCTGGTATGGTTGCAACAGAAGAACATCTTGAAACTGAAGTTTTGTTTCTACCAGATATGACAGAATTTTCTTTTAATAGGTCTAGTGGAAAAAATGGCGAATCAGCAACATTAATTGTTATGGAATACAACAATAAAAATTGGAATAGGAAATCTGTCCCCCAGTCTGATGTTGATAATTACAGAGAACGTTTCAGCCCTAGTTTTATAGAACTTAATAGTCTTGAGCCTTTTAAAGATATCCCCATCTGGGGAGGGACGCTCTCAGCTAAAGGGACATATTATTTTTATGTTTTAAATCCAGACGGTAATGGTTATATGGGGTATTCACGTCTTATAAATGGCAAATATGAAACCCCTCAAAAAATGAGTAGCGCAATTAATAGAGGAAAGTATATTGCGCATCCTTTCATAGCGCCAGATGAATCTTATTTGATGTGGGATGCAGAAAAAGAAAATGAAGACAGGCCTGATGTATACATTAGTTTTAGACAGAAAGATGGTTCTTGGGGAACTGCCATCAATATGGGAGATAAGATAAACACCTCAGTTTATGAACAACGGCCTAAAGTAACCCCAGATGGAAAGTATTTTACCTTTTGGAGGGGATATTTTAAAACTAAAGAAGATGGAAGTAGAGTTTTATTAGGAAACCCTTATTGGGTAGATGCTCAGATTATTGAAAAATTTAGACCTAAATAAAAAGACCAAGTTGACCTTATGTAATGAACAAAATAGCCCGCTAGTGGGTAAAATTATAAACAAAAAGAAAACATGAAAACTTTTCAATTATTAATAGTAGTGAGTTTTATATCACTTAATACGGTATTTGCTCAAAATAATGATGCTCATACAGGCAAAAAATCTCTTTTGGAATTACCAAAAACAGAAGTAATTCCTATAAAGGAAACGAAAACCAATAGACAGTATGAACTGTATGTAGAACTCCCTGATGGATATTCAGAGAATGATAGTATTCAATATCCCGTAATTTATTACACAGATGCCATGTGGCATGTTGAGATATTGTCTGGAGCTGCCGAATACATTGTGGAAGAAGCCATTTTGGTAGGAATATCGTGGCAAAAAGATATAGATGAAGAATTTAAGAAAGCAGGAAGGTTTCATGTGAGTAGGTTTCGAGATTACTCCGTAAGGAAATCAAGTAATGAAGAACATCAAGCAAAGTATCAATTTGGACAGGCTGCAAATCATCTAGATTTTATTCGCAATGATGTGATAAAATATGTGGAGACCCATTATCGAACCGATCCAGATAACCGAACCTATTTTGGATATTCACTTGGAGGTGTGTTTGGCGCATATACATTACTAGCACAACCAGATACCTTTAAAAATTACATTCTTGGTAGTCCTGCTCTTGAAGGCGATATTCCTATGCTTTCTAAGCTTACGTCTCATCAAAATACAAACGCTAATGTTTTTATTTCTTATGGATCATTAGAAAAAGAATCTAGTAAACATGTTGAGGAGTTTATTACACTCTTAAAGAATAGAAATGATAAGAGTTTATCGGTAGAGTCTGTAATTATTGAAGGGAATCATCAGACAGCATTTCCTTTGACGGGAATACGTAGCGTTACTTGGTTAGCAAGTTTGAATAAAGGTCAAGATGAAAACACTCATAACTAAAAATAATAGTAAAATAGCTGTTTTATACGCTTTATCGCTTCGCTCTCCCGCTGGTCGTGAATCTCGCAAGCTCGATTTCGCGAAAGCGTACTAAGATAGAATCCCTTATATCCAAATAAAAAGGTGTAATGATCTATAATGAATCATTACACCTTTTTATAAAATTATGTGACCTCATTATAAAGTATACATGTCTTTACAATAGGAGGTAGGGTACATTATCTACTAACAAATTTCAAAGCCTTAATTAGGTCTTCATCATCCTTTAGAGATAATTTACTTTTTTCTATGTACTCATTAATAGTGCTTTGGCTAATTTTATCTGATTGGAAAAGTTTAGAAAAACCTTTCTTAGACATTTTAATTTTAGTCAACTCACGATTGCTGTATAAATAATATTTTTCTTTCTTAATATACTTATTTGAGCTTCTAGCATGCATTGGATTTATAGATGCTTCAGAATAAAGTACATCATAATGTCTATATACAGAAAAAGGGCCTCTATAAAATAACTCAAACATTTTTAACTCCCCATCCATATTCATTAAGCGAAATACTTTACCGTTAATTTCTATTTTGAGTAAGTTATCACCATCAAAAGTATACACAGAGTTTTCGTCATAAAGCGCATCAAGTGTATTGTTATACAAGTTTATATTGATGTTTTTTATTTTAAAATTTCCATTTTCTTTGGTGTATATAACGCCTTCTGTATTCCAATCTTCAAAATAGTAAGCAGAACCATCTGTTCTAAAATTAGGGTTCACAAAACCAAGTCCCAGATCAAAAGAATTATGAGTTCCGAATCCTTGTCGTATATTATTTCTCGGGTTTTTATCCGTAGTAGTTTCTTGAGCTAAGGTGGTAAAAATAGATATCATAGATATCAATAAAATAACTGTTTTTTTCATAGTACTTTTTTAAATAATTAAATAAGGCCTTGTTTCTGTGTATAATTCATTTATAACAGCAACAATATTCTTGCCATATTTGAATTATTCTATTTTAATTTCAAATATATCTCAATATCTAGCTATTAAAAAGTTAAATATTTATATTTTATGCAGTTAGCTATTAAAAATTGGGTCTTAAAGAGTAAAGTAAGCTCACATCATATACAGTGTATTTGGTTTATTGAGCTATATTAGTACCAAATGAATGTTATGAAAAAACTACTCTTTTTAGGAATCTTATGTATTTCATCTTACTCAAATGCACAAATATTTGTGAATGATATTGATAGAGTAGCAGTAGTAATCATTGATTATTGTGTAAACGAAAATGGAGAACGTTATGATATAACAATTAACCAAGAAAAAAGTTCGTATAAGGATGAAGCTTGGCAAAAAGGTTGCTTAGATCATTTTAAAAAGAGTACGTTACTTTATCCTATGAAGCTAACGAATCATTGTTGGCAATCGGTTTACTATTTTGTAAATTCAATTTATAAAGACTATGAGTTACCCGAACAAGAGCGTGCAAAATGTAAAGCCTTTCATCTTGGCAACTTTAAATATGAAAACCCTGCTTATAGTGAAACTATCATTAAACGTCGTAAAAACCGTCAAATAGAAAAAGGAACTTCTGGCAGACAAGTCTATAGTATTGAATGGACTGACGATCATACATATATACTGAAAACTGAAAAATTACCTTCAAAAATTAAGCATAAAAAAAATACTGTTATTTCGGTTGAGATTATAGAAGTACTTAACGAGCATACGTATTTGTGCAAATCAAAACGTATTGATATAGAAGATTCAGAAATCATATTTGGATTGATAACGAAATTGTAGTATTCGATCTTACATTTTATTGCATTACGTCTTACTTGAAATGAAAATAGGAGTGAAGTTTGTATAAAGTAAAATGATACATTAATCTAAAAAATCCTCTTCAAAACTACATATGAAATCATTTATATATTTTTTATTTCGATGTTCCATTTTCACCACCAAGTAATGTGTTCGTTTTAATCCATTTTTACTAATACGCTTAAAAGCCAACTCTTTAGATAATTTAAATGGGTTTAATTGCCATTTTGGAGCACACATGAGTCCCATGTTTGCTTGTATCATTGATAAGCTAATCTCTGTAAATGGTATAGCAGAAATCTTTTTAGGATTTATTTTATTGGGTTTTAAGAAATGTTCATAAACAGCTACACCCTCTAAAGGAAAAGAATTGATGAATAAGTGTTCATTTAAAAAGTGATTTGCTTCTAAGAATTCCAAATGACTTAATGGGTTCTCTTTATGCATAATCGCAAAGATTTCATCCTTAAAAACTGGACTCACAGAAAGCTCTTCAGATACTGGTTTTGAGGTTACAATAGCAATGTCTATCTCATTTGATAGTACTTGTGATATGGTTTGATGCGTTGCCCCAAGAGTTACCTCTATGTCGATCTCTGGATAGAGAATCCCCATTTTTTGGATAAAAGGAGGGATAGCGTGAAAAAACGATTGACATTCTGCACTTAATTTAATAGTGCCTTTTGACCCCTCTTTAATATTTTTAATTTTACTAAAGCTTTCATCTATTGAGTTAAAAAGTTTATTCGCCAATGAATACAATTCTGCTCCTTCATCAGTAAGTTCCCACTTATTTCTACTTCTGTAAAATACTTTAAATCCTAAACGTTCTTCTAAATCTCTTAATTGGTGACTTAAAGCTGATTGTGTTAAGAATAAGCGTTCAGAAGAATTAGCAAGACTTCCTTCTTCTTGGATTGCTTTTATTAATCTAAAATATTTTAGTTCCATAATAGCAAAGATAAGAGGGTTATATAAAGTTATCGTTGATTATTTTTCAATGATGCTCTTAAAATCTCTCAATGAAGATTCTAAAAAATGGAAGAAGTAATTTATAATTTCATCAAAAATATACAGAACAAAAAACATGAAAACAATAGGACTAATAGGAGGAATGAGTTGGGAATCATCAAAATTGTATTATGAGTTCTTAAACACAAGAGTAAAAGAACTAATGGGAGGATCACATTCTGCAAAATGCATTATGGTTTCTGTCAATTTTGCAGAGATAGAATACTTAACTTTTAAAGGTGATTGGGAAGCCATTGGAGAACTTATGAAACAAGCTGCTCAACAGTTGGAGAGCGCTGGAGCAGACATTGTTTTACTTTGTACAAACACGATACATTTAGTAAGCTCCTATATTTCTGAAAGTATAACGATTCCATTTCTACATATTGCTACTACTGTCGGAAATTCTATAAAAAATAAGGGATTAAAGAAAATAGCTTTACTAGGTACTAAGTTTACAATGGAAAAAGACTTCTACACCAAAACTCTTATGAATGATTTTGGGCTTGAAATTTTAATTCCTGATATGAATGATAGACAAATTGTACATGATATCATTTATAATGAATTGGTGAAAGGACAATTTACAGATGTTGCAAAGCAAAAAAATATAAATATCATTAATAAACTCAAAAACCAAGGGGCGCAAGGTGTTATTTTAGGTTGTACTGAATTACCAATTCTAATTTCAGCATTAGATACTGATATCCCAATATTTGACACAAGTAAAATTCATGCATACAAAGCCGTTGAATGGAGTTTAAAAGACTGATCACGCTATTAACGCATATAATAAATCATACAAATACCATACGTTTTAATACTACAATAAGAAATTATGAAAACTAACATGTACGCATCGATAATTAAAACATGCTTTATTCTTATAACTACGATTTCTTTTTCTCAAGAAGACCAATTAAAAGATCATCTGCTTTTTTATAGTTCTTTCGACGGAAAACTATCCGCAGATGTAGCAAATGGCGATGCAAAGATGTATACCGCAGAAAATTATAAGAAAGCAGCAAATGCACAGCCTGGTTTGCATAATCCTAATGTAGTTTTAGCAAAAGAGAAAGGTATTACTGGCGATGCACTTCATTTTAAAAAGGCAAATACTTCTGCTATCTTTTATAAAGCGTTTAAAAATGTAGGATATAATACAAGATCATGGAGTGGTACCATATCATTTTGGTTACAATTAGATGCCAATAGAGACTTAGCACCTGGATATTGTGATCCCATATGTATTACAGATGTTAGATACAATGATGCCGCAATATGGGTAGATTTTACAGATCATAACCCAAGGCAATTTCGATTAGGTGCTATGGGAGATCTAGACGTTTGGAATCCAGAAAATAAAAATGACGAAACTAAGTGGGAAAAACGTACTGTTACCGTAAAGCAACCTCCATTTGAAAAAGGAAAATGGACACATGTCGTTATTACTTTTTCAAAAGTGAATACAATAAAGCCAACTTATCAATTATACTTAGATGGAGAGTTTAAAGGTGAGATAAAAAATATTAGTGATCCATTTACCTGGCAAGCTGAAAATGGAAAAATCATGTTAGGTTTAGGTTATATTGGTTTAATGGATGAGCTTGCCATTTTTAGTAAACCACTAGACCATAAAGAAATTACAGCAATTTTTGAACTTAAAAATGGCATAAAAGAGTTATTAAATTGATTCGTTAAAAATGTTGAAAATGGTATATAATTTATGAATGTATCATATATACCTCACAAATGAAAAATTAACTTTCATTACTATTGGACTTTTCAGGAAAGTCTACATCAAACCTAGTTAAGGTAAAAGTTAGTAGAAAAGCGACAAAAATTATGGATTTTCCATAATTTTTTTGTGGTTTTACACAGCATCAGTCTTAACGAAATTCGCTAACTTTATACTCGTAATCAATTAGTTACAATATAAAAACCTATATTCATCTAACCGATTACCTATCCATATAGTGCTCTGAAATAATAATAACCTATAGTGAGATAAATCAATAAGAAACTATACTTAGTTCAAGAATGAATCACTTAAATGTGAAGTATAGTCACAGAAATAAACTACTAGTTGTATAGAAAAATAAAATTGTAGATGAGAATTTTAGTTCTCTAGACTGGCATGTACTACTATAAAATTTAAAATACTGATAATTAGAGTTTTACATGTTTTTAGTAATTATATTTTACAGTACATAAAGAAAAGGCGTATACCGAAAAGCCTCGAATAGAGTAGGTGCACATTAAAATTATTTTATTATGAAAATTAGTTTAAAAGACATTAAAAATGGTCTAAAAAGAGATGAATTGAGAGCAATACATGGTGGTTCTGGTACCTCAGGAAATAAGTGTTGTTGGGCTGGTACTAATAATTGTAGTTGTTGTAATAGTGGTACTGTTTGTACGCAAGGTGTTTTGAGAAGTTGTTAATCATTTAAAATATACTAAGGGAGTCATATGTAATATACGACTCCCTTAGTTCGTATATACACCTAAAATTTCTGGAAATACAAAAATAGAATATTGATTATTTACCGAGAGGTAATAACCTACTAATAACACCCTTATAAATGGCAGAAAATATTAGTTTCAATCACGTTTTTCTTTACTTAGAAAAAGAATCTATAGCTTTCGATAAAGACGAATTTTTATTTCAAATTCAATCACATCCAGATTATCCAACCTTACTTTCCATTTCAGACACCTTAGCATTTTTTAATATTGATAATGGAGCTATTCCTTTTGAAGCATCTAAGATAGAGCTATTGCCAGATCAATTTATGGGAATAATGAGAGAAGCAAATGACGAACCACAGCTTTATTACATCCAGAAAAAAGATGACAAGTATATTACTATTAAAGATAAGACCCCTTTCGAAATCGACTATGAAACTTTAGAGTCAAGGTGGTATAATCTTATATTTTTAGTTGAAAAACCTGATATTGAAAATACAACTGTTATCAAAAAAGATAAGACAGTAATGATCTTATCGTTTTTATGTATTGCATTATTTTCACTTTTTTACTTTACGAGTAATAGTACCATTTCAAAACTACTATTTATACTCTTTCCCTGTGTTGGAATTTTATTCTCAGTAGCTGCTTTGAAGGAATTATTTGGAACAAAGAGCACGTTGATTAATAAGTTTTGTAATATAACTGCTTCTACCAACTGTACATCTGTAGTATCTTCCAATAAATGGAAGTTTTTTAATAGTATTAATTTTAGTGACTTAAGCATATTATTTTTTTCATCACAAATCTTTGGGCTCATTACTTTCTTTTTATTGGGGAATTTTTTAGAATATTTTGCTATTCAAAAAATAGTACTCATTACTTCGATTCCAGTTATAGTGCTCTCTTTATATTATCAAAAATTTATAGAAAAAAAATGGTGCCCCATATGTTTAACGATTGCAAGTATTGTACTATTAGAGATCATATATTTATTCTTACTTGTAGATGTAGGTATTACTATTTCTAGTAAGTCATTATTTATATACGCATATATTCTTTTGGTGACTATCATACTTTGGATGGTCTTAAAAAAGATGCTCTCCAAACAAAAAAAACTCAAAGAATTTCAAATCAAAACCAATCGTTTACTTCGCAATTATTCGGTATTTAAAAATACACTGGTCATCACTCCAAAAGTTACCATACCCCAAAACATTGGTATGATACTGGGGAATCCTAAAAGTAATACTCATATAACTATAATTACAAACCCCTTCTGTGGTCATTGCAAAGAAGTACATGAGATTGTAAATACGATTTTAGATAAATACAGAGATCAGATACAAGTTAAAATCCTATTTAAAACAGCTTTGGAGTTAGACAATGAAGAAACAAAGAGGTTTTTTCGAATATTAATGACCCTATATTTAGAAAATGGAGAAAAAGTGTTTACAAATGCCTTGCATGATTTTTTTAAATCTAAAGATGTAAAAGCTTGGAATCAAGTGTATCAAATTGACACAAATAACAAAGCTGTAGATGACATATATGACTCCATGAATCATTGGTGTTTAGAAAATCAAATCAATTACACCCCAGAAATTTATATTAATGGTTTTAAATACCCCAGTGAATATGAAAAAGAGTACTTAGCCTTTTATATAAACGATCTTATAGAGGATGTCAATTTTTAATAGAACTACATGAAAATAATTCAAAGTTTTTGGACAGGAAATATAAAAGAAATAACTCAAAATAATTATGGATGGGTATCATCCAAATACAATTTAATCGGTTGGATTTTAAGTGCTAATCAATTACGAAAGTATTACGATAGGGTAGAGTTATATACAGATGCATTAGGAGCAGAAATACTAATAGACACGCTTCAATTACCTTATTCAAAAGTTCATATTGTGTTAAATGAATTAGACAGCTATGATCGTGATTTATGGGCAGTTGCAAAAATTAAAACATACTCCCTCCAAAAGGAACCTTTTTTACACGTAGATGGCGATGTGTTTATTTGGGATACATTTCCAGATGATCTCATGAAAGCACATCTAATTACTCAAAACTTAGAACGGACAACAGATTATTATCAATCTATGTGGAGTAGTATCGAACCGCATCTTTCCTATATACCTGAAGAGTTTCATGATTTTACAAATACTAAGAATGGATTTGCCTGTAATATGGGAATTGTGGGTGGTGTAGACCTAGCATTTTATAAATACTATGCAGAACAGGCCTTTAAGTTTGTAGACGTAAACAGAACAGCTTGGACTAAAATAAGCAATAACAATTTTAATGTGTTTTTTGAACAACTTTTATATTATGAATTGGCAAAAAAACACACTAAAAAAGTAAGCTATTTATTTGAAGATATCCCAGATGATAATAAATATGTAGGTTTTGGTGATTTTGACAAAGTGCCAAATGAAAAGACGTATCTGCACTTATTAGGAAATTATAAAAGAGATATTCCTACATATAAAGCAATGGAAGACTACGTCATGAGGTATTATCCTGAGTATTACAAACGGTTATTAACCATTTTTGATGATCCATATTTTGTAGGTGATTTTAGCTATGATTTCTCGATGCAAAATAACAAACAGTTAATTGCCGAATTTGCTTCAACGCACCATACTAAAGAAACTATACATACCCATTATTTTTTAAGTCGGGATATACATTCTATTGGCTTATCAGCACGTATTCGTACATTAATGGATACTGGTAAAAATTTTCAACTCTATAAATTACCGTGTAATAAACTTTTTATCTCTGGTGAGTTTAAAGAAATCATAGTAAAAGATCGTTTGGGAGACGATTTCGCATTACCTCTTGATCAGATTGATGAATTGCTACTATCAGAAATAACACAACCTATGGACTACAGTCAATTACTAGAGACCTTCAAAACGTATTTAGACGACGATGTAACTGATGCTGATATAGCAGATTTTATTCATATGGTTAATGAGAGAATCCTTTTGTTTGCCGCTAGGAAAGTACTCACGGTACTCGCCTAAAGAGAACTTTGTATTAGAAAAATAGAAGCGGTAGATAGAGTTTGTATCACATGTTTTTATTTTTCTTCTCAAACACTACAAACACCATTTTCTTAATTAAAAGGTGACTTTATACGCTTTATCGCTTCGCTCTCCCGTTGGTCGTGAATCTCGCAAGCTCGATTTCGCGAAAGCGTACTCCGCATGAAAAAGTATGTTACTCATATGGTTTCTTAAGTTATATTAGCAGTATATAACATTGTAATACCTATGACTTCAGTATCAAACATGTCACTCTCTCAAAAATATCTATGGCGATTTGCACTACTCTTTTTGCTTTTCTGTTGTTTCCCATATGACATGACCTATGGAATCACTTATGCGTTAGAAGATTGGAAGATATGGGATACGCCTATATTTTGGTTAGCCGACGTATTATTTGGCTGGGAATTAAACGCAGATACACGCTACATAGGTTTTGATTCAAAATATGAAGTGGTGCGTTATACGCTTTGTATATTGCTAGCGATTATAGGGAGCATTGTTTGGGTTTTACTAGATCGTAAGTATCAAACTACATATGATCAAAAGCTTAAAAATTTAGTACAAACTATATTACGTTATCACATTGCTTTTATAATCCTCACCTATGGTCTCTCTAAAGTATTTAATGTTCAATTTGGGTTACTAAGCATAGATACCTTAGATCAAACTATAGGAGAGTCATCACCTATGGGTTTTATGTGGAATTTTTTAAGCTATTCCCAAACGGTTACGCAATTTTCTGGATGGCTTGAGGTGATAGGAGGGGTGCTTTTATTTTTTAGAAGGACAACATTTTTAGGATTAATTCTATTGGTTACCGTTATGGCAAATGTGGTGATTCTAGACATTGGATATAATGTTTCCGTGACCATTTATGCGATATATATACTTGTGCTTATGCTCATATTATTGAGTGATCAATTCTTAGGAATCTACAAGTATATTGTGCTCAATAAAACGGTAACTCCTGTTCGTTATCAACGTTTATTCATAAGTGATAGACACTATGCACGCGCTAGAATTTTTAAAGCAGTACTCTTAATCACTATGCTTAGTGTATTGATGTATCAGTTTACTACATATGATCGTCTTTTGAGGAAAAATCAATCTTGGTTTCAAAATAAACAAACGGTGCAAACATTTATCCATAATGGGGATACTATTTCAAAAGATACTCCTAACAAACGATGGGAAAAAATCAGTTTTAATACGTCAAACATCTACCCTAATAGTTTTGAAATTGCCTATGCTAATAAAAAGACAGAACGATTTGAGTTTACAATAGATACACTTACAAACACCCTAAACTACAGTGATTTTATAGATCCGACACCACAGTATGATATTTTTGCTACAATAGATGATAGCATCGAGAAGCATAGAACATGGAAATCATTACACTATATAAAACAAAGCGATACATCATCTGTCTTGAAAGGGGTTTTTAAAAATGACACTCTATATATTGAAACATCTGTGAAGCGTCTAGAAGATTATCCGCTCATGAAACGCCGGGGTCGTTGGCTCATTGATTTATAGTGTATAGGGTTGTGAATATACCGCACCCTAGATCCTTTCCTTTTGTGTTATTATGTTGTTTTTACAACTCTTCAGATTCATCCATGATTTCAAAATCTAATAGATTTCACTGAATTTAAAAGGATCTCATTTATTTTTTGCTTTCGCGAAATCGAGCTTGCGAGATTCACGACCACAGGGAGAGCGAAGCGATAAAGCGTATAAGAATATATAAAACTAGTGTATTGTACTTTCTCAAAACAAGTAAAAGTAACATGATGTATGGAATGGTTCGTACTAATTTTAACCTGGTTTAATTCTTTTTTATCCTGTTTTATTTCAATAACATGAAGATGTTATTTTATTTTATCATCTTTATAAACGGTGTGCTAACTATTAAGCTAAATAAAACGGATTACCTTTTCATATGCATATATGCAGTCATTTTTTGCTTATTCAATATCTATGATTACGTAGTTAATTATGATATTACGAAGTATATTTTCTCAGACGGTCGTACGATACAAAATATATCACCTCCTCTAAAAGGATATATCATTGCCATACCCGTAGAATTAATAGCAACCTTTTTAGTCGTTTTTCTTTTCTTTTTATGGATTATTCCCAAATTTTTAATTAAAAAGAAGAACTATTTTCTGTTTTTCACATTAGCTATCTTGATTGCTACAACCTTTGGAGTCATTGCATTCACAGCATGGCATTGGTCAGAAAATAAGCCCTGGGAAATCTATCCTAAATTATTTACTGTATTATTAAATGGATTAGGATTAAGTGCTGAAAATGCAGGTTTACCCTTAGGAATATTATTGGCAAAAAAGTATTATGAAAGTCAGTTGCATATTGTTCAGATTCAAAAAAAACAACAAGAAAGCGAATTGAAATTATTACAGGCACAGTTAAATCCGCATTTTTTATTCAATAATCTAAATACCTTAGATGCTTTAATAGATGATAGATCAAAAAAAGCAAAGCAATACATTCTAAACTTATCTTCTCTGTATAGGTATTTAATTGAATCTAAAGATGAAGAAATTGTAAGTCTAGAAAAAGAGATAGAAATGATTCGACATTATTTCTACCTTATTGAAACACGCTTTGGAAATACATATAAGTTTAACATATCGGAACGTGTAGACATGGATAATAAGTATCTACCTACAGGAGCGTTACAAATACTTGTTGAAAATGTTGTAAAACATAATAAAACAACAAATGAAAATCCTATTGTTACAAATATTGATGTCAAAAAGGAAGACATAACGATCACAAATACAAAGACGGATACCGTAAATAGTGATATATCCTTTGGAACTGGACTTCAAAATTTGAAAGAACGTTATCTTTTAATTTTTGATAAAACAATAGATATCAAAGAAAATGAAGAAGAATTCAAAGTGACCATTCCGATTATTACATTTATGAAATATGATAGCTAACTTATGAATATATTAATTCTAGAAGATGAAATACCAGCTTATGAAAAACTCTCTGAGCATTTAGAAATATATTTTAGTGAACCATATACCTTTGATTGGTGTCGTACTATAGTTGAAGCAAAAGAACTACTAACTCATGAAAATAAGTATGATATTCTATTTTCTGATATAGAATTATTAGATGGAATATCTATAGAATTGTTTAAGGAAATAAAAATAGATTGCCCTATCATCTTTTGTACTGCATATCATAAATATTTGTTGGATGCATTTAAGAGTAATGGGATTGCTTATATTTTAAAACCATATGCTCAGGAAGATATCAGCAAGGCCTTACATAAATATAATACCCTTTTTAATAAAACATCAGACTATCAAATAAATGATACCATTTTAAAATATATAACTTCTGCATTATCTCAGGATACCCATTATAAATCTCGATTCATTATTAAAACTCCAAAAGGAATGCACCTACTGTCTACACATGATATTAGTTATATAGAAGCTTCAGGAACATTCTGTAAGTTGGTAGATGATAAGGGAGTATCTCATTTGCTTTCTCAAAGCATTACATCACTTAATGAAACTCTTGATCCAAAACAATTTTTTAGGATTAACCGAAGTCGGATTATTAATATTAGCCATATCGTGCGTATGGATAATTACTTCAAGAATAGACTTTTACTTCAGATGCGAGGGAGTAAAGAAAAAATGACGACTAGTTCTAGTGTTACAGCAAAATTCAGGATTTGGCTAGATTCATAACTCTTCTGAATCGCTCTCATATATTTTAACCCGTTTCATTGTGTTTATACCATAACTCATTCAGATCTGCTTTTTACTATTGGTATTTGAATTCATATTTGTAGCGTATAACAACACCTACATATTTAACGTACGGTTTAAAATAGTATTCAAATGAAAAAAATAATTCTAGTCGTAATCATAGTAATAGGTTTTCAATTAAATGCACAGAAATCTATTGAAAAGAAAATCCCAATAGACAACGCAACAAACATATCTATTGATTTTCCATATGCGAGTTTTATTGATATCAACACTTGGGCAAAAGATGAAGTGTATATAAAAGCTACGGTTACGATTGATGATGGTAAGCTTAATGATCATTTTGAATTTGAAGTAAAAAAACGATTAAATACATTATACATAGAAGCCTCTTATGGCAAATTATTCAAAAAGGAAAAAGGGTTTTTTAGTTTTTTATCAAATAAAGATGCGAGTACTATTATCAAAATTGGTAATGAAGAAAATGGGAATCAAAACAGTGTGAATGGTATTTCTATAAAGACTGTTTATACAATCTTTGTCCCACAAAATTTGAATGTAGAACTTAATAGTAATTCAGCTAATGTCACGATACCATTATTTGATGGGAATTTAGTCACAGATATTATTAGTGGAACTATTCAGGTAGGAACGCATCATGGAGATATGACATTAAAAACAGTGAGTGGGAGTATTACTATAAAAATTGATGCTACTGACGCTATAGATGCAAAAACAACACTGGGTAACATTTTTAAAAAAGGACAAATTCCTAAACTCATAATTGGTGAAAAAATAGTAGGAAGTTTTGCTACAAGGAATTTAAGTAATGAAAATCATGCTATCATTCTTTCGACAATTACTGGTGATATTCATTTAAGTGATGAATGATTGTAGAATATTACAAATGTGCTATTATGTGCTGTGTGATGTAACTTGAGCTTTGATACAATCGAATGAAAAAGGTCTGGTAGATCTCTTGAAATAGGAGAGAGGTGAGGCGCTTGTACTTATTACTCCATTTTTGATTATATCCCATTAAACAAACAAAATCAATTCATCCATACTATATTACAGTTCGGTTATCTATAATTTACTTGCATTGCAATCTTACATACATTTGTCCTGTAAATAAAAGAAAGTAGCCACTAGATCATCTGGAATCATGAAAAAGACCAAACGTAAAACTACTAAAGCAAAACAAATTTTTAGAATTGTATTATTTGTTGGGACATTCATTTCTTTATGGTTTGTACCTTGGATATTAGTAAAAGCATGGATAGTGCCATTACCAGATACGGTTCAGGCTCAAGTAGATCAAACTTTAAGTTATGGTTTTGATGGAGTTATTGTATATGTAGATGAAGCTGGAAAACCACCCGCGTTTTATTCAGCAGGTTATCATAACCGAGAACTTAAAATACCAGCCAATCCTAATGCATTGTTCAAAATTGCAAGCATTAGCAAGCTATATGTTGCAGTTGCTATCACTAAATTGGCTCATGACAATCATGTGTCTTTAGATAAAACAGTAGCTGACTACTTTCCAGAACTTGTAGGAAGAATAGAAAATGTAGATAAAATCACCTTACGAATGATGGTACAACACAGGAGTGGCATTCCTAATTTCATAGATAATCCTGATTTTTGGAAAAACCAACCTAACACAAATATCGATGTGCTTGAATATGTACTAGATGTACCCGCAGATTTTGAGCCAAATAAAGACTATGGCTATTCAAACACAAACTATTTATTGCTTTCAAGAATCATAGAGCAAGTTACAGGAGGGAGTCGTCAAGAGTATTTCAAAAAGGAAATTTTAATACCGCTTGGGCTCAACAATACTTTTGGTTCACTTGATGACGTAAATCTAGACGATGTAATGAGTGGTTATTATGTTGGTATTGAGAAAGATTTTAAAAACGAGAATCAAGGAATGATGATCGCTACCGCAGAAGATGTAGGTATTTTTTTAAGAGCTTTAAATGATGGGACATTACTTAATGAAAGCGAAATGGAAATCTATACCTCTATGTATGAATTTAATCATGGAGGATTGGCTCCAGGTTACCAAAGTATGACAGAATACCATAAGGATATAGATGCTGTTGTTATTCAATTTATGAATACAACCGATTTTGAAGGCTATCAATGGAATTTGTTACAAATAACACATTCACGCGTCGTTAAAATCTTACGTAAAGCAAAAAGCTGAGAAAATATTTAGATGTAAAAGAGACAACGACAATTTTATGTTTAGACAAGTTCAGCACAGGCGAGAGATAGAATATGGAATATTACAAATGCTATATAATGGTTTCTAAGTGATCGATAAGCTTACACTATTAATTTTTTATTAAGAATAACAGATGATTATAAATAGTATCTTTAAGTATAGGTTTTGATCTTAAAATGGACACTATGAAATCGCTTAAAACAAAAATCACCTCTTTATTACTATTACTACCCATAATCCTTTTGAACGCTCAAGGAGAGCTGAAATCAGTCGATGGCTATTCACCAAAGATTGGCTTAATGGTATACATGTTAGAAGATTTAAAAGATAGAATTACGGAACAAGTTAAAGACCTAGATCAATCACAAATTGACTTCATGTATGATACTAATGCCAATAGCATAGGAGCATTGATTATGCATTTGGTGTCTACAGAATCCTATTATCAGACCATGACATTGGAGGGACGGGAATGGACAAAAGATGAACTAAAGAGATTTGGTATTGCTGGTGAGCTTAACGAAGAAGTAAAAAACATACTTAAAGGTAAGCCGATTACGTATTATTTGGATTTATGGGATGAAGTCCGTGAGAAAACCCTAAAACTACTCAAAACCAAAGATGATGATTGGTTTGTTTCCAATATAGAAGAGGGACTTAACTACCATTATGTCTGGTATCATGTGATGGAACATTCGGCAAATCATATGGGGCAAATTGCAACCGTAAAAAACCGATTGCCCAAATAAAACCAGCACCAATTTTACAACTTACAGTAATAATATCTAGGTTGTAAAACGGCTGTGACATCATTCTTGACAAAAGCATTACTGTTATTTTTATTAAAAGCAATTATACGCTTTATCATTTCATTCTCCCTCCAGTCGTGAATCTCACAAGTTCGCTTTCGCGAAAGCGTATACATCATATTTATATGTATACTATTTTACGTGACGTTAGGGTGGAAGAGTAGAGATAAAAATGTGTATGGAATGGGATCAAGTTTATTAAAATTAAAACTGACTAACACATAAGTAGCTGAAAATATTTTATTTTCTTTATGGCATGGAAGTAAATGCAGACATCTTAAAACATATTGAATTACTTGTAGGCAGTATCGGTGTTAGTATTAGTCTGTTATTTGGTATATTCTTATTAGTTACTAGAGCAGAGCGACACAAAGCCAATTTCTTCTTATCAATATATTTATTGGCGTTTAGTTTACGTATTGGAAAATCTATGTTTTATAACTATTTCCCCATAGATCCAGTAATTCGAAATGTATTTTTAGCAGTACTATTAGCGATTGGGCCTTCGCTATGGTTGTATGTTTCTCTTCGGAAACATCCACAACAGCAACTTTCTGGCAAAAAATATCTATGGCATTACCTACCCATGCTTTTATTTATGGCCTTATGTTGGATAATTCCAAACGATAGAGGCACTTTAGCTAGATTCATTCACTATGGACTCATAGGTCATATTATTGCGTATTCGGGATACACACTTTATGAGCTACTTAAAGATGGCAAAAAAGGAACGTCACATAGAGAACGTAAAATTGATAGTTGGCTACGATTTTTTGTAAACACGACCTTAATCGTCGTAATTCTCTATTTCTTTATTATGCAAAATATAATCCCATATTATATGGGAATGGCATTCCTGTTTTCGGCGGTGATTATTGCATTTTGTATATGGTGGTTACAAAACCCATTTCTTTTTAAAATTGAAGCCCAAAAATATGTCCAGTCTACATTAGAGCAAGGTGAAATTGCCCAATTATCAGCTACTTTAAAGCAATTAATGACTACAGAAAACCTCTATCTCGATCCAGATTTGACGTTAGTAAAATTAAGTAAGAAGATGGGTATTTCATCCAAACGGCTTTCACAGGTCATCAATCAATCTGAAAATATCAATTATTCAAAATTCATTACAAATTATAGAGTCGCTGAAGCTAAAAAACGATTGGTTGCAGACGAGTATCGTAATTTAAAGATTTCGGCCATTGCATACGATAGCGGTTTCAACAGTTTATCTTCTTTCAATGCGGCTTTTAAGAGTATTACTTCTACTACTGCGGTACAGTATCGCAATGCTTCAAAACAAAAGTAATAGTATATATACGTTACGCTTTATCGCTTCGCTCTCCCTATGATCGTGAACCTACTTGTCGGTAGGCAAGTCTCAGAAGTTCGCTTTATCATTTCATTCTCCCTCCAGTCGTGAATCTCACAAGTTCGATTTCGCGAAAGCATAACACATCCCTTACTAATCTTCATATAACATATCCTATAAAATATAGTAAATCTGCCCATTTTGTATGCCAACATCATGATTTAAGTAGGAAGTAGTGTCTATACCATAGACATTTACAGCCTATTAATTTTATAAACAGTCACGATGAAAAAGTATATCCAAGTAGTAGCTATGCTACTTACAATTCAATGTATAAATGCCCAATCTACTATTGATGAAGATGTAAATACCACCATCATACGATTAATTATATTGAATGATAATGGGGACATTTTATTAAAGAAAGCAACCGTTGGTTGGCTTACGATAGATACTGCATTTAAGAAAAGACAAACCATAAACGAAGTAATTGACAGTCTTTCTATTAAATATGGTATTTCCATATCTCAACCCAACCTTAAAGGTGTCTTTACGCACAAATATGCCTTTAAAAACACCACCTATATCAGGCAACTTTATGTGGCAAGATCTACGACTAATGAGTTACCCACAAACAAAAACGTGGAATTTATTTGGGCACCAAAAGAAGAAGCTATTGAAAAATTGAGTGGTACACTTCCTGCTATTGGTGAAATGGTAAATCAAATTATAGCATATCCCGACGTTGTTTGGGGAGGTTCTTTTTTAGTAGATAGAAAAAACGGAAAAATTACTTCAAAAATGACAGAAGATTTTTACCCCATAAGTGCCCCATCTACCTATAGAGAAGCATCATATGATCCTGCTGTAGTACAAACACTTCAGAAGTATATGGATGGCAGTTCGTATAATAAGAGAGAAATGCTCCTTAGTGCCTTTGCAGACAATGCCACATTATACCTCACAAACCGTGATGGGGATTTTAAAAGATATTCACCAAGTGCGTATGCCGATTTTTTTAAAAATGATGAAAAAGGCACATTCAATGGGAGAGTCGCTAAAATTCTAGATATTACCATTACAAAAGATATAGCAACGGCCAAAGTTGAAATTGCCGGCCCTAATAGGGCATGGGTATATATTGATTTGTTCTTGCTTAAAAAGTTTAAAAATGAGTGGAAAATTAGTAGTAAAACAGCAACAAGGGTAGATGAAACTCCTAAGAATGCTGTATTATTTGTAGTTTCTAACGCTCATTATTATGCAAATTCAGACATTCCTACAGGTAATAGTTTTTCTGAAATTGTAAATGCCTATGATGTTTTTAAAAAAGCAAATTATACTATTGATTTTGTAAGTCCAAAAGGAGGTGCGGTACCATTAGCTTATATTAACACATCAGACGAGATGAGTAAAAAATATCTATATGACCCCCAATTTATGAATGCCTTGAAGAATACAAAGTCACCTTCAGAAATTGATGCTTCAAAATATAAGGCTATCCAATATATTGGAGGTGGAGCTGCGATGTTTGGGGTTCCAGATAATAAAGAAATTCAAACGATAGCCATGGATATTTATGAAAAATATAATGGAATTTTATCTTCAGTTTGTCATGGAACCGCTGGTATTGTTAATTTAAAGACAAAAGATGGAAAATATGTAGTTGATGGTAAAAGCGTAAGTGGGTATCCTGATGATTATGAAAATAAAGATGCCCCATATTTTAAAACATTTCCTTTTTTAATCAAAAAAACAATTGAAGAAAGAGGCGGTGATTTTAAATTTTCCGAACGAGGAAAATTTACTTTAGAGGTAGATGGACGTCTCGTTACTGGGCAGAATTTTCAATCTTCAAAGCCTGTGTCTTTAAAAGTTATAGAATTAATAGCCGCAATGAAAAAATAGACTAGGTCTTTGTTTTTGTACAGCTCAATGA
The DNA here is from genome assembly GCF_900188275.1 of Dokdonia pacifica. Classification (GTDB taxonomy): domain Bacteria; phylum Bacteroidota; class Bacteroidia; order Flavobacteriales; family Flavobacteriaceae; genus Dokdonia; species Dokdonia pacifica. Next base: position 24,744 of record NZ_FZNY01000002.1, on the reverse strand, counting down.
AAAAGATCAAGTAGACCTTAGAAGTAGGAGTAGGGTGGAGTGCAGGATTTCTTCACCCCAATTTTCTTCTTTTTTTCTTTCTAAAAGTTTCTTCTACAACTGTAATGAAACCCTTTAGGATTCACGAGCACTTATTTATTAAAATAGGAGAGATGCGAGTAAATACTCTTTTTGCTAAAAGGGTAGGAGCGTGGAGGCAAAATGTGTATGGAATGGCTTTATTTCTTACCTGTTGAATAATTAACTCTCTTTTTATCAAAAATCTCATATTCAAGCTTGATAACTTTAAAGTAAATCATAGATTGTATTCAAATTATGTGTAATCTAATAACTAATTTTAATTATTATTTACAGCAGTATTTCTTAATGGCAAAAATAATATTTCAGGAATTTGTAAAAGGTGAAAATCACATATATACATAATAGAATACATTCCTACGTTTGGGAAAATGAATCGATCTCCTTCATGAAAACGTTCATGACTTCCTATATTACCAATAATCCTCTGAGAACATGCAGCATCTAATATATTTGCTTTACTCATAATTATTTCTAAAGAGCTTTCCCTTAAAACATAGGCAACACTAGGTGGTTTTCTAAGCCCTATAGTTGGGCCTAAATCTAGATGATAATTCAAAGTTCCTGTACAAAGATTGTTTACATATTTTATTCTACCTATCGCATTACATGCATTGTATAATACAGCTGTACCAGGTTCAACAATAATATCTATTTTAAATTTCTCTTTTAGAATTCTTAATTTTTCTGTAAAAAAAATTAATCCCCCATTATAATAACCAGCATCCAAATCTTCTTTTAGACCATCATATTGAATTGCTCCACCAATATTAATAAATTTAACATTAGGCAATTTATTTTTTGAAAGTAACTTCTCACAAGACTTAAGACCTATATCATGTATACCATAATACGTAATTCCTTGAATTGCGCTTGCATATCTAGGATTAGGTATAATTTTAGTTTTTATATAGTCCCATGTAGCTCCATAATTTATATGAATAGGATCTATTTCATTGAGGTTAAGACGTAATACAAAAACCCCTTTTGGAACGAGATTTATTAACCTATCCAAATCTTTTGTATTTTCAAAACTAAAGTATCTAATTCCCATATTAGCAAGATTCACAATATCTTCTTTGCTTTTACAGGGGTTGCTGAAAATAATTTTTTTAGGGCTAACTTTTAGTTCGAGAAGTCTCTTCACTTCACCAATACTAGCTGTTTCAAAGCTAGCACCATTATCTTTTAGTGTTTTTAAAATTCTTACTTCTGAATTTGCTTTTAGAGCATAATGAACATTGCACCCCTCAAAAGCTTGTTGAATGATTTTATAATTTGATCTTATTCGTTCTAAGTCAAAAACAAAAGCTGGTTCTGGATTTTTATATGAACAACAATACAATAATAATCTTGAATTCACATCACCTGAATAAGTGTCAGAATCATTTATAAAAGGTAAAATTTCTAGTTTTTTTTGCATTTTATTAATAATACATTAGTTTGGTAATAGGTAAATAAAAGGTAATCCTCCTTCAAAGTATTGTGTTAAAAATTTTCCACTTAAGTCTTTTTGAGCATCTTTGACAATAGCCCTGGGTTTTATAGTTGTCGAAACCATGTCTACACCAGCTTCAAAAAGGAATTTTGGAAAAATACCAGCAGATTGCCCTTGCACAATATTAAAACTATTTTTATGTGCATTAAGTATTTGTGAAAGTGTGCCATTACAAAGACTTGATCCTGTAATTGATAATAAGTCGTATTCTTTATCAGCATGGTCTTCAAAACTATCAAAAAAAGTAATCTTTTTTTCAGGCTGATCTATAAGCCAATCACGCAACATACTATTCATTTCTTCATAACGCGTCTTGTAAGATAAATCACACACATAAATATTATTTATTGATGTTTCTTTAATTAAAAATGGTAAATACCCTCCAAAACCAATTACTAAAGCAGACTTGCTATCAAAAATTTTAGAATGATAAGGAAATTCTTTATGTATAATAAATTCGTTGGTTTTATTTGTGCTTAGATAAGGTTGAGATAAAGCGCTCGTAAGGGCACAAAGAATGCATGCACAAGCTAAACTGAATTGATGATCATTTTTCCAATCATTAAAAATTGAATGGGAGAAGCCGTCTTTAGAAGTCAGTAATTGTGGATCGTTTGCTATTACATCATTTATAATATGCATTAAACCACCATTAATTAAGTGATTCGCATTATAGTATGACATTACCGCACCAACATTATTGTCAGAAAGTTCAACGACCGTAAAATAAGAACCTAAAACAATATGTTTAATTGATATATCATTATCATCTCTTAAACAATTTAAATATTGAATTGTTTTATCAATTAATGGATCATGCATAATTATTTTTATTAAAATAGTTTTAGATTTTAATAGAATTAATTAAATCTAGTGTTTCTAAATGGAAATCTAAGTCCGTTAGCACCTTTATCTGGCCATACCTTACCGTAGTGTTTTTGTTTGATAAGGGTAGAGGTATATTCTGTTCCAAATGTAAATTTGAAGATTGGCGTTTTACATTCTGCAATCCCGTGAAGACAAGAAAGCTCAATGGGCCAACTTAAAATTGATTTAAGAAATTGAATGTTTTCTTCACTTTCATTAATCATAAAGAATTCTATTAATTTTGTAGAGGTATCATCAGAATCCTTATAGTTTGTCAAATCCCAAGGAATAACGGATAGACCAATTGGAGCTAGTAAAATATTAAATAACTGATTTTCATAATCAAAAACTTTTTCTTGTTTAGGGGAAAGTAATTTATTAAAATTATCGTCTATATTACTATTCTTATCTGATTGACTATTAGAAACTTGAAGATTAATATCAAGTTGTGTTTCATTTGAAGTTTTAGATGAAAACAAATTCTTTGTTAAATCTATAGCATTACTGTTTAAACCTAGATCTTTTATTTTTGAACTGTATTCATTCAGTTTTTCAAGTGGAATTCTTATAGATACAGTATCTAGGATTTTTTTGTAAACAGCATTTATTTTAAAGTTATTGATTCTTTGTACTAAAGAATAAAGAGCATGTTCGTACTTTTCTTGTGCGGCTTTACTTGCCCATGAAAGTCTCAATTTACTTGGGTTTATAAAACCTTCATTCAAGTTGATATTTCCCACTATATTTTCTTGCTCTTTCCATTCCTTTACAAGGTCTTTTAAAAGAACATTTTTTTGTTTCATCCAATGGGATAAATTAAGGTTTTCTAATTCTTTTCTTTTCAGATGTTGAGATATTGGTAGTTGTCCTGAAAATTGAATCTTTTGTTCAATAACCTCAAATACTTCTTTCCAAATTTCACAATGCTCACTTCTATTTCTCCAATCACCATTAATTGATGTACCAGGGCATTGCCCCTTACATATTAAGAAAAATCTACAATCTTTACAGCCGTTTTCTTCCTGTGGAGTTTGATAAAGTGAAATATAACGATCATAACCAATATCTTTGTTTTTCAAAAAACCGACGCCGTCTTTATTAGATCGTCCACAATTTGATAAATATCCATTCCCCTCTAAACCTTGTACTGCATTAGTAGTTAGTGGGTCACAAGCATGCCATACACAACCTGTGTTATCATCATCTACTAGAAGCAATTTTTCAATTTCTTGAAAAATATCAAACGTAAGAGTTTTAAGGTGATTTTGCTCTAGTTTTTGAAAATGTAATAATGCTTCAATTGATTCACTTTCTGTTAAAGCAAGTTGTTCACGTACTATCAATGAATCGACCTCTAATAAATGTAATCGAACCATTGTAATCCCTTTTTCTTCTAAGTTTAAAATCCAATCAGATAATTTATTTAATAGGTTGGGAGATGCATTATTTTTATGTAATGTTAATATAATAGAAGTAAAAATCCCTTCATCACAGAGCTTTTCTATTGCTTGATGGGTTTTTATTGATGCTTTATCTGTTTTTTCTAAACTACCGGCCCATCTTGCATGGTTTAGTTCTAATGGTCCATCAACAGAAATACCTACTTTTACATTATAACGTTTAAATAAATCTACATGCTCATCACTAATTAGTATTCCATTACTTTGAACTTGGTTTACACCAAACCGTTTATATCCCCATTTAAATAGTTTCTCAATTTCATTTATAGGCATCAATAAAGGTTCTCCTCCAAAAAGAGAAAAAGGTTGATCTAGATTAATTAATTTATTTTTTAATAAATCTAAGTCAATTTTTGGTATGGCTCCTTCATAATTTCGTTCATTTTCTTGATAACAATATTTACAACGAATATTACATTTTACACCATACGGTCGTACTTCGATCATATTATTATTTTATTTTTCCTTTTAAATTTTAATGAATTAATGAGACCAGTTCATTGCATTATAAATTTTTTCTTGAAGTTCAAAAGTAGAGCTCATAATCTCTGACATATCTCTAGCTTTTTTCAATAGGCTAGGGGAGGTAAATAAAGTATTACAGGCATCACAAATACCGTCAAAGTCATTTTCGGTAAGAGGAGATTCATTATCTTTTGTTATTTGACATAAAAGACTCACAGGTCCTTGTAAGGCTATCCAACGATATAAATTATCGTTTCGAGAATCTTCTATTATTTTGGATAAAGATTTTTTACCATAAGTACCTTTTTGCATTGTTTCAAGGTTAGGAACCACTCCACAACACGGAACAATTGAACCATCTGTATGAACTGTAGTTTGTTTAATTACAGAGGAACATGGGCCTTTAAAAGCTCTATGATCTTTTCTCCTTGATAATCGACGATCAATATCAGAACTATCTAACGCTCTACCGGTGCTATTGATAAGTGCTTGACTAATTACTACTAGGTCAGAATTTTTGCAATTTTCATCAAGCAATTTTTGAACATATTCTTTATCAATTACTGAATCTGGTTCAACAGCAACTTGAATTGTAACCTTAATTCCTAAATGTAATGCTGCATTTACAGCGTTTATAACAATATTCTCTTTTAAATAAGCCGCATGAGGGTCATCATAGGAAAATATAATTTCCTGTAACCCCACATTTTTGAACTTTGAAAGGTAATTTATAGCATGATCTGGATTTATTCCCCAAAAAGCACTAGTAACTACTTTTGTTTTAAGATTAAGAGAATTTGAATATTCTATAGCCGAAATGAGTAATTTTTTCCTAGCAAAAGGTTCACCACCTGCAAAACTTATTGTTTTGAAATTTAATTCCTTAGCATCTTTTATTATAGACATAAGTTTATTAAATTCAATATCTTCTTTCAATAATTTACTAGCACTTACATTACAATGATCACATTCAAGTGGACAAAACTTCGTAAGATGAACTACTAGTTCATCTAGTGTTCTAGAAAACATAAATACGAATAGTTTAAACAATTTGGTTTTAAAAAAACCAAATTGTTTATTAATATTTTAAAGATCAATATGTACAATTGATGCAGCAGATTTCGAAAGATCACTAGCCTTTAATGACTTTGCTTTTGATTCGATCGCTTTAGCTGTAACGGCGTCTACGCTAATACCTAATTTGTTAAGAGTTTCCTGAGCGTTTTTTGACAGAGATTCTGTAACGGTTTCGCGGGAAGAGAATTCTAATGCAGCATCTTTCAAAGCATCTACATTATCAGTGTTGACTTCAATTTTCATGTTATAAATATTTAATTGGTTAATTTAAAAAACTGACTTACAATTAGTTAAATATACACTTTTTTTCAACTAAATAATAATTATTCTTACATATTCTTGATAATAACAGGTTTTAAAGCAAGTTCTAAATACTATTGAACAGTGCAAATAAAAAAAAGTTGAATCATAGCACAATTAGAACAAGGGCTTAGAAATTTACTCACAGAGAAATTTTAAGCTGTTGTGACTAGCTTGCAAGAATGCCGTAGAAAAAAATCTTGCAGGATTATTATCATATACGCGAATTTTAAGCAAACCTAAAAGGCTTTCCAACCACATTATCTCGCAATTTCCTAAAAATGTCCACTGGACATTTTCTTAACGCAAGTTCGTTTGGCGGTGGCTATGCGGTTGGATAATTGTGTGTAAAATAAATTGCTAGAGCAATTTATTTTATAAAACAATCGAGCGTTTGTGAGCGGCAATTTTACATAATGTCTAATTATAGCTATCAAATAGCGAAAATCTTATATAATTCTAAAATGAGATATTTGTACTATAATTTATATTATGTCAAATAGAATAATTGCAATACAACCCTATTCCTCCTGTAATCGCTTATCTAAATCTTCTAGCGTTTTTCTTGCTGTGATCTGATATTGTTGTAAATAAGGCTGTAAATTTTTATATACTAGATTGTAATGAATTGCTAATCGTGCTCTGTAGGATTTGCTCATATAATAATCTAGCATCTCTGGATTATCTATTTTACCTGTTAATAAATCTCCTATCCAAGGATGATTTGTTTTTAAATAATACATATTCTCATCAATATCCTCACCAATACGTTCATGTGTCGTATTCAATAAATGATCAAATATGCTATGATTTGCCAAAATACGAATCACCAAACTATCAGACTCTTTACTCGAACTCTCAAATCCTTCTAGTGACCGGATTCCCTTTTTTTGTAACTGAAATGGCGTATATGATAATACCAGACCAAATGCTACTGGTTTCTCTTCATAAGATGCAATGGTTACCGTATCACTCAAAAATCGCGTAAATAACTTTTCTTTTTGCTCTAATACGTTTAAGACTTGTCCTATAGTTAACGTATCTATTTTAAGATCTTCTTTATAGGTGGTTAGGATTCCTTCTAGGTTTTTCTTGGATTTCCGTGACTCATTAGCATTATTAATACTCACGGCTATCAAGATCCCTATCACTACAAAGACAATCTCTCGTATGCCGTATAGTAAAAACCCTTTAATTCCTTTTTTCATGTACAAATAGACTCAATTCATATGTTGTCTCTAAGATACACTTTTTATCAATTTTTCAAGATGTCTTTATACACTCCTGCCTGCCGGCAGAAAGGTTCACAACCATAGAAAGAGCGTAGCAACAAAGTAGTATCGTTAAAATAATTTCAATACTACAGACTCTCTATCTCTGTATCTAACCAATTTAAACGTTGTGTAATCCAATCTTTTAGATAGGTAACTTCTGAATCATATGAAGATCCTACAAAGTTATTAGGCCATACATAGACACCTAATACGGGCCATCTAGAAAAATTGGCTTGCGCAGATCCGCTGGTTTGTACTTCTGTCACATAATCATCAATCTTTTCTGTGATATATCCCTCAGAAAATGTACTTGCGCGTAATGTAGTCCATCGCTCTTGTAATTGAGTAACAAAAGCAGGGTCTTCCAAAAGACGTTCCCACCAAAACGGAATTTGCCACGTATCATTAGAACAACGTTCATTAAAACGATATGCCCACACCATATTAGATCCTCCACTACAATAGTCGGCATTTCCAAAAGCCAAATTAAAATCCCAGATAGGTCCCATTTTCAACTTTTCATTCTTGTCTTTGGTGATCCAAGTACTGAGACGATAGCCATCTACATTATTAGATAACTCATTCAGCAAGAAGAAATCTATAAAGCTATCGGTATCAATAAAAGCACGATAGCCTACATCAGGATCGGTAAACGTATCTGAAGCAAGTGCAGTTTCAAAACCATTTACGTATGTAGAAATATACTCTTTTTGTTCAGGAGTAATATCTTCATCATCTGGATCATCATATAAAAAATGAATCTCCTGCCCTATTGTTGAATTAGGCGGATCTATTTGAGAAGGAAATGAATTTGTATCGGTATATAGGGTTTCGTTAGTACCGTCAGCTTTATCTAGTTTAAGGATATACCCACCTGTGAGATCTTCTCCCGTATTTTCATCATCTTTTAATTTATTGATGTCTATACGATTACTATCACGTTTCAATTTCTCCATAAAGACATACATTCCATTATAAACCCCATTGATATAAACCTCAGCGAGTTTTGATCTACTTGCATAACGTCCCATATCATTCGATAATTCATAAATCAAATGATTTCGCATCAATGACTTATCACTATAAGGCGCATATAAAATCCAGTCTTCCTCTTCGGGAAACCCTAGTAAAGAGACATCTAGATCTTCATTGGCTTCGTCTCGGGTTTCAAATCCGAAAGATTTTTTAGGAAATTGTTGTGACGATGATCCTCTAATCTCAATGCCTATAGCACCTCTGTGTGTCTCTACTCCTGCTTCTACAATCACTAATTCGGCATCTATCTTTGGTTCGTCTACAATCGTAGCGCCATTGGTATTGATCAGAAACTGTGGTAACAAATCTTCAACAGCAACCTCAGGCATCATTTCTTCTTCTCCTGTAATTACATCTGGATCGTCATTACAGGCAATCACGAGCAGAAAGAATAAGAATGGTGTATTATAAAATCGTTTCAACATCATTTTCATAAGATGAGTCATTAGACTCTTAAAAATAAGGATAATTGTCTTTTAATGAAATAGAATCCTAATTATTAACAATTTAAATAGCCTACTAAACTTTTAATTTCCTACAAAAGAGACGATCTAGCAATTACCAGATCGTCTCTTTTGTATAGAATTTCTTGTATACGCTTTCGCGAAAGCGTACTTATGAGACCTGCCTGCCGGTAGGCAGGTTCACAACCATAGGGAGAGTAAAACGCTAAAGCGTATAAAAAAACATATTAATTAGATAGCTTGGCTAATCGTTTCTTCACCGTAGTCGCTAAAGTACTACTCGGGTCAAGGGTTAAAATCTTCTTGTAATTCTTTTTTGCTTGATCCAGTTGTTGCATTTGCTCTTGCGCACTTGCCAGGCTGTACCAGGCTCCTGGAGATGCTGGGTATGCTTTTGTTACAATTTGCATGATATAGATGCCTGCGTCTGTCATCCCTTGTGAAAATAAACGATAGCCGGCTTCGCCAAGTTCTTTTTCAAAATTTGAATATTTATAAGAAGGGTCTTTTGCTATTTTTAATGCGTCTTTTTCAAACTGCTCCATCTTCCCTTCTGTAAATAGCTGTGTTAAATGCTTGGTAGGATCTAGTATAAAATCTGTATCTGTATAGTTTAAAGCGGCTTGTAAAACAGGGTCTTCATTCTGTATATAATCTGTAGAAGTCATCGTTACTGCAATGTGTGGGATGGTCCAATCCTTATTTTCCCATTGTGGCATGTCTTGCCACCATGCATAGGATAAATACGCATTCATTTTTGAATTTGGTAAGGTCACACGTCTGGCATCTCCATAAAAGTTTTTATTCTCAGCTGTGGGTTCTCCTACAAAGATGGCTTCTGTGTAGTTTTCTATCTCATTGGTAAGGTTCTGACAAGCAGAAAACGTATTACGACCTATGATATAAAAAAAGGCTCCTTTTTTATTGAGATGTGGACGCGCCATAATCCCTTTAATGAGTGGTTTATTATTGTAATTATTTCCGCCTCCATTTAAACGGACATCATAGACAAGTTTTTCTACATCATGAGTATCTATAGCAGCAAACAAACGCTTATAGAAATCTGCTAAGGTTTCTTTTTCATCATTAAACACAGAACTCTGACGCACATACATTGTTTTTGATGCTTCTAGATATTCGAAGAAGTAAAATTTTTCGTTTAACTCTTTCAAAAATAAAGGGGTTGTATTTTGTTTTCTAACGCTTACCCATGATTCATTTGGAATGGTAAATCCATAATCTCTAGAGAGTTCTTTAAGCGCTACAGCCGTAAGTGTATATACAAAGGTTTTTCCATCTTTTTCTAACGTTAATGGGATACTCGTTGAAAATTCTGAAACAACTCCTTGGGCATGCAAAATAGAAGGAACCGTTAAGAAACGAAGTCCATAAGCTTTAAAGTAACTATCATTTTCTACAGGAACAACAGGTCGTACTGCTTTTAAAGCATCTTCTATAGGCATATCCCCTACTTTGATCACCTTAGCTCCTAAAAGGTTTTGATGTTCTTTTTGTACCCCTTCTACAAAAACACCATCTTCAAAATGGTATAGATTAATAGGTAATACGGCTTCTTTTGCTAAAGTGCTAAAGGGTATTTGTGTATGCCCATATTCAAAAAGAGAGACCATTCTGGTGAGACTAACTTTGATTTCATGAGATGCTAATGTCGGGATTTGATGATACAACTTTTCTACTTCCGCATCCCAAGTAGTACGATCTATTTTTTTAAATAAAAATGGATAGTTTTCATGCACTGTTTTTTGTAGATATTTTAAATCTTCTTGCCATTGTGACGTAGTTAATGCCTCTTGGCTTCTAAGAATTCCAGTACTGATGAACACTAGTAGAGCGCATACCATTAATTTGAATGTGATTGATTTCATGATTTTTTGATTGATTGTTACTAACTAGAGTACAAAAGAATTGTTTTGTTACATATAATCATATCACAATACGTTGAATTGTCACTATGGCTATTTGAATTGTTTTTTATACGCTTTCGCGAAATCGAGCTCGTGAGATTCATGACCGTAGGGAGAGCGAAGCGGTAAATCGAGCTCGCGAGACCAGCCTGCCGGCAGGCTGGTTCACGACCGAAGGGAGAATGAAATGGTAAAGCGTATACAACAAAAAAGCCATCAGAATACATCTGATAGCTTTTCAATTTCTTATAAGGGTATGTGTTTATTGTTTTGTAAATAACACACTAACGCCTACCGTTCCAAAATCACAATCTCCGTCCCATCCTAGATATCCTTCTACAAATCGTAATTCAAAAGTTGTATCATCATTACTATCTACCACTGCATTTTCTGTATCTGGGCCTAACAATATAGGCGGACCTCCAAAAGAAAAACCACCTCCTTCCTCTGGTCTACACCAACTAAAAAAGCTAGAAAGTTGATTTTTTCTAAATATAATTTCATCACAATTAACAACAAATCGAAATGTTCGCGCGGGTTCATTAAGGCGAGAGACAATATAATTGGCTTCAAATATTCTCGTATTTGGTGATTCTCCTACGCGTATTTCTACTGTGTTTGGTAAGCCAAAAGTGGGGCCAATAGGTCCATCTACAGTAGATTGGTATTGATAAGTTCCAACAAATCTATCGGCAGCGATAGGCGTTACTATATTAAGGGTATAACAAAACGGAGAACTAAAAATAGTATCAAAAGCAATCACAGAAGAAGACGCACCATCATTAATAGAGAATGATCTTCCATCTGTTAAATTCAATACCAATCGCACTAAAAATTGATCTTTACATTGTATGTTTTCATTCAAAATTTGTGTAGCTCCAATTAACTCTGCATATGTCAACTCCAATGTAGTGGTCGGTAGGTTATTTGCCCCCGTAGTAAAAACAGTTTCTTCAACTCTTTTTACAAACACTTCGGAAGAGGATTGATCACCATTATCTGGATTATGATCCTTAAAGCGTGCATACACTTCTACATTGTCTAGTAGAGCGCCTTGTTGCTCATCTTGTATTTCTATATCAACACTAAAAGTACTGTTGGTGTCATTCAGTATTAAATCAGAATTATTAAACTGAAGGGTTCTTATAAAGCCACCACTACTTATGGCATCATCTATAAGTAGATTGGTCGTAGTATCATCACTACAAGAAATGACGCTTCCTAGAAGCATCATCACAAGATATATTTTTTTCATTTTGGTTGTTTGTATTAAGGTATCACCATATTTTTTAATGAAAGTGTACACCGATCATAGTTAACTAAACAGCTCTAAAAAGCACTTACTATTGTGTGAAAATTAGGGTTCCATTTTGCACTCGTTTTATCAGTAGATAAAGATGTATAATATTCTACTTTATTAGCAAAATTGATACTCTTTTCAATTTCTAAACAGCTACATTTGCAGCGTGCAAAACCAGAAAAGATCTCAATTTGAATTTGTCACTTTAATGGCATCATTAATGTCTATTGCTGCATTAGCTCTAGATGCTTTATTGCCTGCTCTAGATACGATTGGTGTTGTAATAGGGATTAAAGAAAGTGTGGATAATCAATTACTGGTAATTGCCATTTTTTTAGGTTTAGGCGTGGGACCACTTTTCTTTGGTCCATACTCAGATAGTATAGGACGGAAGCCTATCGTTTATATGGGATTCACATTATTTATTATTGCCAGTTTTATCTGTGTGTATGCGCAAAGTCTTGAAGTAATGTTGATAGGGCGTGTATTACAAGGTATTGGTCTGGCAGCTCCAAGAACGATCAGTATTGCTATTATACGTGACATGTATAGTGGTGATTACATGGCTCGAATTATGTCTTTTATTACAGTGGTATTTATACTTGTACCCGTCATTGCTCCTGCTTTAGGGAAGCTTATTATGACACAATATGATTGGCAAGGTATTTTTTACGTACAAGTGATTTTTAGTATCATCGTAGGGATTTGGTTTTGGCGTAGGCAACCCGAGACACTCACAAACGCTAATAAAATTCCTTTTTCTGGAAAATCATTTATTGAAGGTTTTAAGGAAGTTATTTTACAAAAATCTACCATGGCATACACCATTATTTCGGGCTTTATTGTGGGCTCGTTTTTGGTATATTTAAGTGCATCACAACAGATATTTGAATTGCAATATGGGTTAAAAGAAGAGTTTCCCTATATCTTTGCGGCAACTGCTTTTTCTATAGGAACAGCTATATACCTTAATGGTACATTGGTACTTCGATTGGGTATGAAACGATTAGTGAATACCGCATTGTTTGCATTCTTTTTTATTTCGCTTTTATATGTTGTATTATTTTCTTCAGGTATCAATCCTCCAGTAGGCGTTTTAATAGGTTTCTTTTGTGCGCAATTTGTTGCTATAGGGTTTTTATTTGGAAATATACGTGCGCTGGCTATGGAGCCACTTGGGCATATTGCAGGAATGGCAGCCGCTATTACGGGATTTATCTCTACAATGATGGCAGTGCCTATTAGTATTTACATAGGAAGCTTTGTAAAAACATCTTCCCTCCCACTGTTTATAGGTTTTACGATTGCTGGAATTATTTCTCTAGGGATTATTGGGTGGTTACATTGGATGCAAAATAAGCAGATCGTAACTTCAGAATCATAGTTTACGAATACGCTCTTTAAGAATTCCTGCATTAATTAAGAATACCACACCACTTATAGCAAGGGCTAATCCTATAATACCCCCTCCTATCCATTGATACCAAATCATCTCTTGATGTTTCCAATGTCCTGCTTCTGAAATTAATGAAAGACCACTTCCCAAAAACAAAGCTCCTATAGTTCCATATAGCCACCATTGTCTTTTAAGTCTTTTCTTTTCCATAGTTATTGTTTCCAAAATGGAAATTTAAACCATTGCTGATCTCGTTCAGCATTATTATTAAATTTTTGATGTACAATAAGCTCTAAATCATGCTTTTCATGCGAAATATTTGAAATATTGATATACGTAATGTATCCTTCTTCTTTTGTAATAGGATGCCTATATCTGGCCCAATCAAGATTAGGGATGGTTGTGGTATCAATCTTCACTTTAAGCAAATCTCGCATAGACTTCTGCCAATTAATGGTATTTACTAGCTTAAAAGAATCTCTTGCTTTTGCAGTAGGTAATGAAGGGTATTTTTGTTTTACATCATAATGTGCATACCGATCTTCTAAATAATAATCAAAATCATTCCAGGACACGACAAATAATTGAAGATAATCATCTGAAATAATATCACTTTGAATAGCCCCCCAAAATATTTTATTACCATCAGATAAATTATTCATATAGCTATTATAGAGTGTTCTAGGAGTACTTGCAACATCGTACATTTCTCTATCATCAAAAAAAGAAAAATCAAAAGCAGCATCACTATTATAAAAACTACCTATCGAACTGGCTGCTGCTAAAATAGCTATAGAGAGATAGACAATAATAAAACTGCTGAGTAACCATTTGTTAGTATTGGTACGTAATACTAAGAATTCCCTTTGTATAAAATAGGATAATGTAATCATTGAGAAAAAGCGTACAATACCTCTTTTTAATTTTGTAATAAATTGAAATCGATCTTTCTTCTTACGTAATAAGAATTTATCTAGTACTCCAACTTGAATAAAAATAAGTACAAATACGAGTATATAGATAAATGTAGGGGTATCTGCTATGGTATAACCTGTAGAAAACAATCCTAATGTCCAAATGATTGCAGAAACCGTTATAAATAAGCTTATAGACAAGAACCCCAATAAAACAGCAAAGGAGAAACTAAGGTTACACCATTTTTCTAATATCAATAAGCGCTCTGAGGCTGTAGGTTTTGTTTTTAATGTTTCTTTATAATAATCAGTACCAATGAGACGATCATAATTGATATCATTCGGAAACCAAAATGAAATGCCTAAATACCCTAACCATACAGCTCTTAGAAAGAGATTTGCAGCAAATCCTATCAATAAAATTTTAGTAATGGTAAATGAGCCAAAGAGCAAAATAATCTTATTCGTTGTAAGATCAGTTATTGCGTAATTATCTACAAAAAAGGCTTGTAATATTTTATCACTGGTAAAAAGACCATATAAAATACCGCCGGCAATAAGCATTTCAATTTGCCAACTTTGGTAACGATACTGTGTAATATGCTCTGGAGTATGCTTATCCATAATACTACCTTATTCTAGTATATCTTCACTATCATATACCAATACTTTAGACCATAAATGAGAAGATTCTGCTATAAACTGTTTATGGGCTGGTTCGTCTTGATATTGATCTTGGGCAGCTTTATCTTTAAATGTAAGTAGTAAACTATAGGTATAACTATTATCAATAACATCTCTATTAGTTGCCGCGGGAACACCAATATGTTTGGTGGTTATATAAGGAGATTGATTTATAAATGAAGTCAAAGAAGCTTCAAAAGCTTTTCTGTCATCTGGGTTATCTGGACGATGAAGCCAGAAATAAACGGTATGAGCAAAATCACCTTGAATAGGCATAGAAGTTGTAGTAGTTTGGTTAGAACAACTAGAGATTATGTAAGTAATAAAAAGGAGTGTAATGATTTTTTTCATTTTTGATTTTTATGATTTCATACCTCTAATGTAGTACATTTATCATTTCAATAATAGCATAATCACTATGAAATTATCTCTTTTACCATTTATTTTTCTACTTTCTTTTGGATGCTATGCACAGCAAATCACCATAAATGAGGAACTTACAAAAATCTATTTTACGTTTATAGATCAAGATGTAGAAGGAGAACTCAGTGGTTTTAAATTTACAGGGGCAATTGATTTAAATACAATTGCAACAGCCATTTTTTCTGGATCTGTGACTACAGAAAGCCTAGATACTCATAATTGGTTACGAAGTAGACATTTGCGAAGTAAGAAATATTTTGCTGCAAAAGAGCATCCGCGTTTGTATTTTAAAAGCAAGACAATTACAAAGACGACAGCTGGTTTTCGCGTAAGCGGAGAACTCACCATTAAAGGAATTACTCAAAATTGTATTTGGAATTTTACAATACAAGAAAATAACTTATCTGGAACCACTTCTATTAATACTCATGATTACAATATTAAAGTGTATGATGAAAAAGCACGTAATGAAGTATCCATTAAAATGATACTGCCATACACCAAGTAACGTTATAGCGATGCTGTTACAGCATCAATAATCCCAACATTTGATTTTGTAGCATAAGCAACTACAGAGAGTTGATCTGTAGATTGTATCCAATCAGGGAGTTGTAATAATATCTGTCCATTAGACGCATAGCGTTGTAATGTTTGTTCGGCAACAACAATATGTGTGTTTTTTAAAGTTTTATTTCTATTCTCACCACGCTTTACCTGTGTTACTTTTTCATTGATAGTGACAGCAAACGTCAGTTCATTAGCGTCAGTTGTTGTATTGGTTTTATAATCTATGGCAACCGTATTTCCATTTTGAGTTGTTTTAGTAATAGTCAAAGCTATAGGCTGGGCTATCTTGTTATCACTATTCAGAACGTTGTATATAGTCGCTTTATCAGAACCCGTATAATGTGAACGCCCATTAATCACTGCTTGAGGTGTATAAACACTACGTGATCTAAATTTTTCTGCATAGGTATATTGCTTTTGTGTAAACCCCTTGGTTGCAAAAGGGTCTTTCCAGCCTATATAATCCCAATAATCTACGTGATACGAAAGTGTAATTACTTGATCTCCATATTTCTGTTTGATCTCTTCTAATAATGCATCTGCAGGTGGACAACTACTACATCCTTGTGATGTAAATAACTCTATCACTGTAGGTGTATTTTGAGCGTATAGGGTAACTTGAAGTAAAAGGGTAAAGAGTAATAACAGTTTATAGGAAGTACGCATCATAGTTCTTTTTATTTTCTTAAGTCTTTAGAAACTAAAATGCCTTACGGGATGCATTAAAAAAACCTGACAAACGTCAGGTTTTGATATATTTTATGTTTTGTAGTAATTAAAACTTTGTACTAGAGCTATTCTCCTCTACTACTAACGTTTTAGATGGTACTGCAACACTAGGAATTTTCATGAGTTCTTTCTGAATAACAACACGTTGTTCTTCTGTAAAAAATGTATCCATATTTACATCTTTCATTTGCATTGCTTTTGCTTCTTTTTGAAAACCTCTAGTTTTTGACTTTACCTTGAAAGCAACATAATCTTTCAAAAATGCCGTTTGTGTTTCAGAAAAATCAACTTTAGAAGTAATTGTTTGAAGTTTTGTGTCAATAACTTTTTTAACTTGTTCTGGAGAAGCTGCACTTTGTGCTTGAACAGATACATATGCCAGACATGCTATGGCAAATAAAATAACTTTTTTCATAATGTAGGTACTTATAATTTGGGTGTTGTAAATATAGTAAAATATTATAAATACTCTTGTTAAGGGTATTTTTCTAAATACGCTTTCGCGAAAGCGTATACACAACATTAGCACATCATAAGGTGAATAAAACAAAAAAGGATCGCTAAAAGCGACCCCTTTTCATTAACATATACATACGTATTTAATCAAAATCTTGATCAGAAATCCCTTCATTAACTTTGATTTCTGTTACTTTAAAATCAAGTGATTGTGGTCCAAAAGACTGTGATAGTGTAAATGGAAACATAATTCCATTTAGATCTTTATAATCACTATAAGAAAGGGTTTGTTGTACGGTCTGCCCTCCAGCTTCGGTAGTCGTAGTTTCTTGTAATTTAAGACCTGACTTCATGCTGTAAGCAATGGTTTTTTCTTTAGATACTCTAATGATATACGCATCTTCACCTTGTACTTTTTCTATTTTTTCAAGTGTAGCTCCTCCATTGATCCAATTTACTTCTGGAAATGGTGACGATGAAGCTTGTGCTTTTTTCAGTTCATCATCAGAAAGATCTTTACGCTGTCCGCGTGCTACTACATATCCCTTATTACCATCAATAACTTGTTTAGACATAGAATTACCAGCCATCATAATATCTTGAACAAATTGATTTTTGGTGGTTCTTTTAAGCTCTAGATTTAATGTCTGCCCTTGTATAGAAGCTTCTGCTTTTATAAATACAGAGTTTACATTAGATAAGGTAGCTTTTCCTCCTATGGCTTCAATGTAACGTTCCATCACTTTAGCAACATTCATATCTGCAGGAATAGCTTTATTAAAATCTGGTCTTGCAGTTTTTGCTCCAGTCTTATCGTAATAATTTACAGTGAGTTTTTTTCCATTAATCACGATATTTTCAAGGTTTTCTGCAACTTCACTTCCTTTACCTGTTACAACAATTTGTGCATTATCGCCTTGGAAATATTTTTGCGCCGCATTCTTTACATCTTCTTTAGAAACCTTATTAAGGTTTGCTAAGTAGTTTTTATAGTAATCTTTAGAAAGCCCTCTTGTTTCAATATTGTATGCATAATTAGCAATGGTTTGAGGGCGCTCTAATGCCAATACAAAATCGCCTACATATTTTGCTTTTGCGTTCGCAAGTTCTTCATCAGAAACAAACTGATTTCCAATCTTTTCTATTTCTTTCATAAACTCTACAACAGCACTATCAGTAACAGCGTTACGCACACTTGCAGAAGCTCTAAAACGACTCACAGTCTTTTCATTACTTCCTATACTAGAGTATGCTCCATACGTGTATCCTTTATCTTCACGAAGATTATTAAATAAACGAGCTTCTCCTCCTCCTCCAAGGATTTTATTTGCAATAAGTGTTGGGAAATAATCTGGATCACTCATTTTAAGTGATACCGTATTTTGAACTGCAATTTCTGATTGTACTGCGTTGTCCATAGATATAAAGTCAATCTCGGCTTCAGAAGGGTTTTGGGGTGTTCCAAATGGGGTTTGAGGAATACTCCCTTCTTCCCAGCTTTTAAAATTCTTTTTTACTGCCTTCTGAACATCTTTAAAGTTAACATCACCGATGATAATTAAATACGCATTATTAGGGCGGAAATAGTCATTATGGAATTTCTTTACATCAGCTAAGGTTACATTATTAATAGTCGCTTCTGTTGTATATTCTCCATAAGGATGATCTGCACCATAGGCAAGTACACTTTGTACACGTCCTGCAATGGCAGAAACACTACTTTCATTACTCTTGATTCCTTCAATGATACGTTCACGTTCTTTATCAAATTCTTCTTGTGTGAAATTTGGATTTAATCCCGCATCGGCCATTAACTCTATAATGCGATTGAAATACTTTGAAAGTCCATTTCCAAAAGCACTTTGCGATCCAAAATTAATAGAAGACCCTAAAAAATCTACTTCTTCATTAAAATCATCTTTTGATATATTCTGTGATCCCTTTCCTAAAAGAGCTGCCACTAGATCTGATGTTCCAGCTTTGTCACCTTCTACAATTAAAGGATTATCCATCGTAAGCTGGATAGAAACTCTTGGAAGTTTATGATTTTCTACAACTAATACTTTTAATCCATTCTTTAATGAGAATGTATTTGGGTCTTGTAAATTGATGGTAGGTGCTGGTCCTGGTTTAGGTTGCTTACTACGATCTATTTGTGCAAATGATGCCGTTACCAGTAGTAAAAAGGCACCTAGTATGATTATCTTTTTCATTTAGTTTTCTTTTGCTGTTTCTGGTAAATACTCTAAAATAATACGACGTTCTTTCTGAAGATATTTTTGAGCTGCTGCCTTAATTTCTTCTCTTGTGATAGAACGGTAGATATCTATTTGATTATTGATTAAACTCGTATCATCAAATAACATATAATACGTAGCGAGAGAACCAGCGATACCTTCTACACTACTATTAGAGTTTACAAAACGATTTTCAAATTTGTTTTGTAGTTTTTGATAATCACGCTCAGAGATAAGCTCTGTCTGCATTTTTTCAATCTCTTGATCCATTTCTGCAATAAGATCATCTAGGCTTGTTTCTCCTAACGGAAGCCCACCAATAAGGTAAGAACCATAATCTTCTTGAGAATTATTAAATGCAAATACTTGTAATGCTTTCTTCTTGTCGTCTACAAGCTTCTTATACAATCTAGAGCTTGGTCCATCGCTTAAAACAGAAGATACCATATCAAGTACATAGGCATCACGTTCTGTTTGTGCTGGTGTTCTATATCCTAAAAAGATGGCTGGAATTTGAATATTTGAGTCATAGACTTTTTTTCTAATGTTTCCAGAAATAGGATCTTCTACAAACGTATTACGAGCAATCTCTTTTCCTCTTGGAATAGGGCCAAAATACTCTTGAATCATTTTTTTTGTAGCTTCTGTTTCAAAGTCTCCAGCAACTACTAATACTGCATTATTAGGAACATAATACGTATTACTAAAGTTCTTAAAGTCTTGAAGTGATGCACTTGCTAAATGTTCTAACGATCCAATGGTAGACCAACGGTATGGATGCTTTGTAAATAATAATTTTCCGATTTCTTCTTGAAATCTTCCATAAGGAGCATTATCAACACGTAATCTGCGTTCTTCCTGAACAACTTCTTTTTGTGTGTCAACTCCTATCTGGTTAATAATTGGATGTAATAAACGCTCAGACTCTAACCAAAGTCCTAATTCTAAATTGTTTGATGGAAAAACTTCATAGTAATACGTTCTATCTTGCGATGTATTTGCATTATTACGTCCTCCATTTGAGGTAACAATCTTAAACCATTCGCCACGCTCAATGTTTTCAGTTCCTTCAAAAAGAAGGTGTTCAAAAAAGTGAGCAAATCCAGTTTTTGAAGGGTCTTCATCTTTAGCACCTACATGGTACATTACAGAGGTGGTTACTACAGGAGCACTATTATCCTGATGTAAAATCACATGCATTCCATTGTCTAAATCATACTCCTCATACGTCACTTTTTGGGCTTGCATAGATGCTCCCATAAGCAATAGAGAAGTAACTGCAAATACAGTTTTTTTCATAGTTTTTTTGTTATAATTATAATTAGTGTGATAGGTAGCTTTTTTTACAAAATGTTACATATCTCTGTAAAAATAATTCGTCCATGATCGAGGGGAACTATTTTTAATAGAATTATAAAAATTTTAACACATCATTACTATATAAAAATACTAGCTTACATCTTGGTATTATATGTATTTTAGTACTGAAAATTATTTTCTATGAGAAACGTCTTTTTATGTATGGTTTTGTGTGTAGCATTTGCAACTACAAAAGCACAAAATCTAGCTGTTTTAAAATATAAAGGTGGTGGCGATTGGTATTCAAACCCCACTTCCCTACCCAATCTGATTGCATTCTGTAATGAAAACATCAATACAGCTATGAATGATAATCCCGATACGGTAGATCCTGGCAGTATTGATATATTTCAGTACCCACTTATTCATATGACGGGTCACGGTAATGTATTTTTTACCGATGAGGAGGCTGAAAATCTTCGTAACTATCTTCAAAGTGGTGGTTTTTTACATATAGATGATAATTATGGGATGTCAGAATACTTACCCAAGGAACTCAAAAAGATATTTCCCAATCAGGAATTGGTAGAAATTCCTGCTTCTCATCCGCTTTTTAGTATTGCCTTTAAGTTTCCTCAAGGGCTCCCGAAAATTCATGAGCACGATGGTAAACGCCCGCAGGCATTAGGATTATATTCAGACAACAGACTAGTGGTATTATTTACTACCGAAAGTGATTTAGGTGATGGTTGGGAAGATACCGAAGTTCATAATGATCCTGAATCCGTGAGACAAAAAGCACTTCAAATGGGTGCAAATATTATTAAATACGCCTTTGAACACTAAGTATGAGATTATATTTCTATTGTAGTTCATGCCAAGAAGAAAATAGTTTTAAAACAAAAGCTAAAGATCGTTTTGATCTCCAAAAAGAACGTGGCAACTTTATCAATGAACGTTGTAGAAATTGTGGTACTGTTGTAAAAAGACGTATTAATAGAGTGCATGCCAAACCTAATAAGTGGTTACTTATCATTGGAGGTCTTGGAGGTACTTTTATTGCACTAATGCTTATATTCTTTTTACCCTTATTTATAACTGTTTTTATAATTCCTGCAGTTTTTGGAATTCCATTTATTGCATGGAGAGCAGAAGATAAAAAAGCGAGCGCCTTTAATAAAGTGATGGTATCTGATGGATAATAATCAACTTACACATGATCAACATATCAACAAGCCCGTAACTACCGAAATTATTCTTGCTTGTGACCATATAAAGGCACCATCAAATATAGGCGCTATTTTTAGACTCGCAGATGCTTTCCAAGTGTCAGAAATTATATTTTTTGGTTCAGAGATAGATCTTACAAGCCATAGACTCAAAAAAACAGCACGAAATACACAACGTTTTATACGCTTTCGCGAAAGCGAAAATCTAAAGAATACCATCCAAGAACTGCACGACAAATCATATACGAGTATTGCCCTTGAAATAACGTCTAAAAGTATCCCAATACAAGAGTTTGATACCACTATCGCTAATAAACTAGTGCTGATTATTGGGCATGAAAATTATGGCATTTCCGATACTATTTTAGAAATAGCACATCATACACTTCATATTCCTATGTATGGCGATAATAGTAGTATGAATGTCGCACAAGCCACTGCAATTGCTTTATATGCCTTACGATCATAGTAACAAATCATTCTAGGACACGTCAAACCAGTATCACATCAATCAAATTGCTATATTTATAGAAATGAAATCAAACACAATTACATACGGAATATTACGAGCTATTGGTATTTTAGCTGGTGTATTTATACTACTTTACTTCTTATATGCAATACGTAGTGTATTGACATACATAATCATAGCTGCTATTATCTCACTTATTGGTAGACCTATTATTCGTTTTCTAAGACGACGTCTGAAATTTAAAAACGGACTTGCTGTTGGGGTTACTATGCTCATTATTTTTGGAGTTTTATTTGGCATCATGGCTATGTTTATTCCACTGATAGCAGAGCAAGGACAAAATTTATCTTTATTAAACCTTGATAGTTTAAAAGACGACTTATCATCTTTATTTAATCAAGTAAACACTTATTTTTCAGATAGAGATATTGATTTATTTAAGACATTAGAGAGTATCGATTTAGGCTCTACATTTAGTTTTGGTGCTATTCCTAATCTCTTAAATAGTGTTTTAGGAGCTTTAGGTTCCTTAAGTATTGGATTATTCTCTGTCATTTTTATCACCTTCTTTTTCTTAAAAGATAGTGCCCTACTCCATCAGGGGATTATGACATTTGTAAAAGATCAGAATGAATACAGAGCTACACAGTCTTTCAATAAGATCAAAGATTTATTATCAAGATATTTCTTAGGGCTTTTACTTCAAATTTTAGTGTTATTTATACTCTACACGATTATCTTATTAGTATTCCATATTGAAAATGCGATTGTCATTGCTTTTTTATGTGCATTGCTTAATCTCATTCCATATGTAGGACCACTTATAGGTGGTGTAATCATGATGGTGCTATCTATGTCTAGTAATTTGGGGGCAGATTTTCAAGCCGTTATACTTCCTACGACTATTAAAGTAATGGTATGTTATCTTGTCGCGCAACTTATTGATAATTTTATTAGTCAGCCTTTTATATTTAGCAATAGTGTAAAGTCACATCCATTAGAGATTTTTTTAATTATCATCATTGCCGGGCTCTTATTTGGAGTAGTAGGAATGATTGTGGCTATTCCTGTATATACAGCATTAAAAGTAATTGCAAAGGAGTTTATTCCTGACATAAAAATTGTACAAAAGCTTACGAAAGACTTATAATGAATGTAGCCTTATTACGACCTGATGTTCAAGAATATTTGGCAGCGCATGCGCATACTCCTATTGCCCATTTTATTTTAAAAGGAAGCCCTTTTCAAGATATTACACCACAGGAATTAGCACAGCAATTAGATGGAAAACGCCGTGTAAAAAACAAACTGCCGCTTTGGTACACAACAGATGGTATTCTTTTTCCTCCTAAAATTAATTTAGAGCAAACATCATCAGAAGCTACTGCTCAATACAAAGCACAGCTATTAAAAAGCAATACAATTGTCGATATTACGGGTGGTCTAGGCGTAGATAGTTATT
This sequence comes from Dokdonia pacifica, assembly GCF_900188275.1. Classification (GTDB taxonomy): domain Bacteria; phylum Bacteroidota; class Bacteroidia; order Flavobacteriales; family Flavobacteriaceae; genus Dokdonia; species Dokdonia pacifica. The sequence continues at coordinate 1,133 of NZ_FZNY01000002.1, read as the reverse complement.
ATTTTTCACAAGTTGCTTCTCAAGTAACCCATATTGAAATGGATGAAGCTTTGTCCGCTTTCGCGAAAGCAAACTTAGAAGCTTTAGAGGTTTCTAACGTAACACATATCACCGGAGATTCTATCGATTTTTTACTCAATAATGATGTGCGTTATGATACTATGTATATTGATCCAGGAAGACGTACCGATGCTAAAGGCAAAGTATTTATGCTTAAAGATTGCTTGCCTAATGTACCTGAACATATAGATCTTCTATTATCAAAATGTACTACTTTATGGATAAAGACAGCTCCATTATTAGATATTACTGCAGGTTTAAGAGAACTCAAAAATGTATCTGAAATACATATTGTTGCTGTAAAAAACGAAGTAAAAGAATTGTTATGGCGCATTGAACAAGAGGCAACTAACAATTGTACCATTCATACTGCAAATAGCATTGGAGAGACCATCATTTCTACTTCTTTTACCTATGAAGAGCTATGTAATGCTGAAGCAACTTTTGATTTCCCAAAAACCTATTTATATGAGCCTAATAGTTCATTACTAAAGTCTGGAGGATTCAACTGGATTAGTAAACATTATGAGCTAGATAAATTACATCCACATACTCAATTATATACTAGTAACACTTTGATTTCTTTCCCTGGAAGATCTTTTACTATAGAAAAGGTACTTCCTTATAACAAACAACTTAAAAAGGCATTAAATACAGACAAAGCACATATTACTACACGTAATTTTAAAGAATCTGTAATCAATCTTAGAAAGAAATTTAAAATTAAAGATGGAGGTGAAATGTATTTATTCTTCACCACCTTGCTAGATGAAAAAAAAGTAGTTTTAGTCTGCCATAAGGTATCTAATAATTCATAAAAAAACTCCTAGTATATAACTAGGAGTTTTTTTATGAATTATTAGATATGTTTTGTTATAGGTTTCCTTTTACCTTTTCAGTGTAAAGTGTCCTACAAACTCTCTTTGTGTTCCAAGTCCGTCTGGTTCTGTATAGTTCACTCTAAACCAGTAATCATCCGAAATCATTGGTTGACCATTAAAAGTACCATCCCATCCTTCACTGGTTGGACTGATCTGTTTTAATAACTTCCCAAATCTATCAAAGATGTAAAT
>NZ_FZNY01000003.1 GCF_900188275.1 Dokdonia pacifica | reverse complement strand
ACTGGCACAACAATTATACAGTTACCAGTATCTAATGTAAGTAAAGGACCATATATCCTTCGATTAGAAACAGATATGGGATCATTTACAGAAAAATTAATTATTCACTAGCGCATTTTATGCATACATTGACAAAAGGAGCCTCTTTTATAGGGGCTTCTTTGTTTTTAAGGAAATTGTTACTGTATACGCTTTCGCGAAAGCGTACCATGGATATTTTATCTTACAATTGTAAAATAATACCCCAACTTCCCTCCTATTTAAAGAAAGATTTTTCTATATAAATTATAAATTTACGGAGACCAAAAACATCCCTAAATTATCTAAGATTCTAAAAAATGGAAAAATTGAAAGGAAGTAATATATTATAAAGAATTACCTTTAGTTTAACATTTTCTGTAAGTTTGACATATGATTAAAAATACATCCCTATACTGTATTTTATTAAGTTGCTTCCTACTTGCCTGTACAACGAAACAAGAAACTATAAATAAAGATGTAGAAGATACTATTATTTCTTTCCACAAGAAATCAAAAGATTACACGCAAGACTCTACATTGTTTTATTTAAAAAGTGCCGCTAGACTCATAGATGAAACCCCTACTATTTCAGATTCATTAAAATCTGAAAATGATTATTTGATAGGACTTCAGTATGTAAGTAAAGGAATAACTGATAGTGCCTCCATTTATTTATATAAAACTATAGAACGTATAAAAGATAGCATTAAGAATGATCGAGAAGCTTTATATTTTTATGATGCATGGAATATTTATAAAAGTAATAATGAGTTTGGAGAAGCTATAGCCATTTCAGAGCGCTTTGAATCTTTATTAGATACTACTAATTATGCCTACAGAGCACTAGCCTATTATCAACTCACAAATACATACAATCAAATTGGAAAATACGATGAAGCACTAGAAAATGCTGATTTACAAATTGAAATGATAAAAAAAGGAAAGGATTCTTCTGCTTTAAGTTCTGCTATTATAAATAAATCTCAAATTCAATATAAGTATTTATCTAATAAAGAAATTTCTATAAATACACTTGAAAATTTAATTAAAGGAGATTCATTATTAAACTCAAAAGCCAAACACGATCTATATGCCCATTATGGGTATGTTTTACATATTCAAACAAAACTTCATAAAGCAAAAGATAATTATTTACTAGGCCTAAAATCTTTAAAATTAACACCAGATACTCCTTGGAGAAGTAGAAATATAGCTAAAGCATATGCAAACCTTGGTGAGGTGTTTTTAGATTTAAAACAATATGATTCTGCAAAATATTATTTAGATAAAGCGCTTGCTCTAAATAAAGATTATATAGCAGAAAAAACATCACGGAATATTCTAAGCTATAAGTTAAGATATGTCTATGAAACCAAGTCAAATTATAAAGAAATTCAAAGCGCGCTTGATACAATTGCAAAATATCAAGATGCTAGTTATAAGAATAAATACACAAAAGATTTAAAGTCACTAGCTTCTTCATATAAAGAACGAGAAAAATTAAAAAATCAGAAGCAGCAAGTAGAAATTGACAAGTTAAAAACGCAATTACAGTTATTATCACTTTTTATTATCTCTGTAATTCTCATAAGTGTAGGTATTTACTTTTATAAAAAACGTCAGCGTACTTTTGATAAAATGAGTTTACAAATGCAACAACGCTTACTTCGTTCGCAAATGAATCCGCATTTTACATTCAATACGTTATATGCAATTCAAAACACTATAGAGAAAGATGCAAAAGGAGCTATCAATTATTTATTAAAATTTTCCAGATTGCTAAGACTGATTTTAGAAAATTCCACAAATAATTATGTACTTCTAGAAAAAGAATTAGAGTCCTTACGTAAGTATATGGACTTACAACTATTACGTTTTCCTGATAAATTTAAGTATACTATTACATTACAAGACCTAGAAGAAGACGAATTTATATTCATCCCTCCTATGCTTATACAGCCTTATATAGAAAATAGTATAGAGCATGCTTTCAAAGGAATAGATTATATAGGAGAAATTAAAATAACATTGTCTTTGAAAAATACATTTATAAAATGTATTATTGAAGATAATGGAATAGGCATTCAAGCAAAAAATGATTCTCATAAAGAATCTGTATCTACAACATTGATATCAAATTTTATTGAAAAAGCAACCAAACAGAAAATTTCCGTCATTAATAAAAGAGAACGTGATCCTTCTATAAGTGGAGTCATTACAACTTTTTTAATACCATATAAACAAACAGAGCATGATTAAAACAGTTATTATAGACGATGAAGCTAGTGTAAGAGCTGATATCAGAGAAAAAGTAGAATCGCATTTTAAAAATGAGATTTCTATTATTGGGGAAGCAGATAGTGTAGCTTCTGGTATTAAAACCATTGAAGAATTAAAACCTCAGCTTTTATTACTGGATATTAACTTAGGAGACGGTACCAGTTTTGACATTTTACAACAAGTTGCTTCTAAAGATTTTGATGTGATCTTTATTACTGGATATGACACGCATGCTATTAAAGCCATTAAAGTGGGTGCCTTAGATTATATTCTTAAACCCGTTGAAATCGATGAATTTATAGATGCTTTACAAAAAGTAATTACTCAAGGTAAAAATGAAAGCCATTTAGAAAAACTTATTGAGATTTCAAGTGAATACTTTAACGGTGTAAAAAATAAGAGAATCATTCTTAAGACCAGTGATAATGTATATGCCGTCTATGAAGATGACATTATCTATTGTCGTTCAGAAGGCAATTATACGACATTCTATACCCAGCAAATGGAAAAAATTATGGTATCAAAATCTATAAAGAAAGTAGAAGAAATACTTTCTGAAGATACGTTTATACGATGTCATCAATCCTATATAGTAAATAAAAAACATGTGTTAAAATATAATAAACAAGGAATACTTGTAGTACACTTAGACTTTAAGGTACCTGTTTCCAGTAGACGTAAAGATTATGTTTTGAAAAAGATTTTTGATTAAAATCAAAAATGAAATAAACCCTTGCAAATATGAAATGTGCTCATGCGTATATTAAGGTGTAGATGGTTTTTGATAAAAAATATAGTACTATTACCCTGAAATTTTAAAATATGAAAACTATGAAAAAATTAAATCCCTATGTAATACTCATAGCCATTTTAGTATTATTTTCTTGTAGTAATGACGATGAAGTTATTACTGAGAATGCTATTGAATCAAACTTAGAGTTATCTATCCCACAGGCTTCAGAAAGTGGTAGAACTCCAATTAATGAAGAAGAATTCAAGTTGAATATGACTTGGATCTCTTTTATTACTGCTAAATCATTATACGCTTCTGATTATGAGACGGTAACGTTTAATGATGATGTTCGGTTAGATTTTGCAAACATCATGGCTTCACAAGATGCCATCCTTTTAGAAGATCTTATAGGTGATAATGCCAATGGTGATTTTAAAGATGCTTTTCATGCTACTTTAGCAAGCACTATTCAAGGAGTAATTGAATATGAAGAATGTCTTAATGACCCTGCAAATTGTGGAGCGCCAGAACCACCTGAAACATCACCACCACTACCACCTGGAGGTTCTGGACCAAATGGCACACCTACTACAGGTATCTCTACAGCTGAAGAAGTGGTTGATTATTTGTTGGACTATGTATTGAATCAACATTGTTTAGAGGTTTATGTTCCTAAATATATCTCTGCAACAGCTATTGTTGAGGAAATCGCAACTACAACACATCCATTATCAAGTGCATCATCAAATGAAGCAAGCGTATTTACTAACGAAATCAATCCAGAACCATCTAACTATAATCAATATATTTATGGGGATATTATATCGCCATTATATTTAAGTAGTGTTAATAGCGTTGATAAATATGTTATCATCACTAGGCCTAAAAGAAGCAGGAAGTGTTTATATCCTGAATATTTTAGAATAGATTTTACGAATTTTTTTAATTAAAAGGCATTTATTTTTAATTAACTAGTAGGGTTTCAATTTATTGAAACCCTACTTTATTTTACAAATTATCCAATTGATTACTATTATTATCATCACTAATGGTCCAGAAAAAACCAACAAAAAAGAACTGATCCGCAGCAGGAGTGAGTACTCTTCTATCAAAAGTCCCATTTACATTTGGGGTATTACTATATTGAAACCCATTTACATTATTAAATCCTAATACATTATTTACAGATAGATATAAAATCTTTTGCTGTGATAATAAGTAAGCCCAGTTTAAACTAATACTATTAAACGGTTTTGTTTCCTCCTGTAAAAAACCAGGCGTGTTAGGATTGGTATATGTTCTGCCAGAACCATATTGATAACTGAAACCAACTTGAGATTTCCAATCTGTAATAAAATACTTAACCACCCCAGAAAAATTATGAGTATTTGCAAAAGAAGGTCTCGCTTGTTCTGGGAAATTAAGATATGTTCTTTCTGAATCTAAGAAAGAATAACTCACCCAATAATCCATGTTTTTAATACTCGTATTATCTCTCCAGAATATATCCATTCCTTGCGCATATCCATCTCCTCCATTTTCAAATACACTATCAACACCAGCAAAATCGGTATCAAACGTAACAAGGTTATCATATGTTTTTCTATAAGCTTCTGCTCTAAAAATACGGCCATTATTATTGTATTGATAGTTCAATATATAATGTTGCGTTTTTTGTGCTTCTAGATCTTGACTAAACTTTAAAAAATCATTGGTAGGATTCTGATAAAAGTCTCCATATGCTAGTGATAGCTGACTTTTCTTTCCTGTTTTATAAGCTAAGGAAACTCTAGGAGATACTGTAAATTGATCTGTCAAATTTGTATACGAACCTCTGATTCCCGCTTTAAGCGCTAGTTTTTTAGAAAATATGATATCTCCTTCTGTAAATAGTGCACTAATCGCACTATCATATCCATAAGCATCATTGATAGCTTGAGTATCAAAAACACCGCTAAAATCTTCATTAAAATCTGTAATAAATTGCTCTACTCCCATGGACAACTTAAATCTATTTGAAAAACGTTTTTTTACTTTCAATTTAAAATGTGCTGAGTTCTCCGTATTATCAATATCGTTAGTCATAACCCCTACATCAGTTTTAGCATAGGTATAACTCCCTCCTGTTTGGATACTCCAGGTATCTGATAAAACACCAGTATACGATGTATTGACATATAAATTGCTGTTCTTCAATCTAAAATCAAGTCCATTTTCTAGATTAATATCCTCTTGATTAAGTTCAAAATTAGAGGTATCAAAAGCACTATAAAGTTTAAATAATCCATCTGTAGTTCTATAACGATATACCGCCTCTCCAGAAAGAGCTTCAGCTGGTTTTGACCAATTATTACGATCAGGAAAAGCTTCTATATAAGGAGCTAGATTAATATATGAAGTGCTCAAACTAAGGGAAGACTTCTCCCATTTTCTTGTCATCCCTAAACTCCCGCCTACAGACATTACAGAAATATCTGTTTTATTTTGATCTGGCTCATCTACAGTATTTAATAAAAGAACACTCGAAAGTGCTTCTCCATACTCTGCTGAATATCCTCCGGTAGAAAATGTAATCCCATCAAACAAAAACGGACTATATCGCCCTCTTGTAGGAATATTATTGGTGGTAGGTGTATACGGTGTAAACACGCGAATACCATCTATAAAAATTTGTGTCTCGCCAGCATCACCACCACGTACAAATAAACGACCATCTTCTGCTACAGTAGTGGTTCCTGGTAGTGTTTGTAATGCCCCAACAAAATCTCCTAAGGCACTTGCCGTTGTAACAACATCTAATGGTTTTAATACAGAAATTTTACTATTATCACTAGCTTCAAAACTTCCTGCTGAAATGACAACAGTATCTAATGAATTAATATCTTCTTTAAGCTGTATTTTCAAATCCTTCATACTTGATAAAGGACCAAAAAATGAGAATGTCTCATAAGATAAAAAAGTCACGATCAACACCTGATCCCCAGTTTCACTAGTAGTAAAACTAAATGTTCCATCTACAGCACTAGAAGCACCATCATACGTACCGTCCAGATAGACATTGGCTCCTTCGATAGGAATCCCTTTACGATCTACCACAGTTCCTGTAACAGTCGTTTGCCCATAGGTGGTGACACATAAAAAGAAAAATAAAGCATATAAATAGTTCATAATGATTGATATTTTGATTGATGAATGATGAATGAAATAAATGATCTAAACGATACGGTATTCTGAAGCTTGAGCTAAGTGCTTATTAGAAACAAATAATGTAATCGTAAGTACGGCCAATGCAATAGCCATAGATAGTGGTGCTAGCATAGGTAATTGAGTAAGTACCGTAAAACTTAAAACAACCGCACCTACAGAAATAATCCCTGCCATGATAGCATACATAGGTTGTTTATAAAACCAAGCATACGGAAAGAAATGTCCGCCTGTAATAATCATAAATACAGGAAGAAAATAAGTAGGTATAAACTTGATAACGAGTATCAAAATAGGAAAGTAAAATAACTGCGCGATATTAAGTAATAATCCTAAAGGATGTAAAGGGTTGTCTTTTATTTTCCATTGTGACTTATACACTTTTGAAAACAATAAGGCTAATGGCATCATGATTCCTCCTACAGCTAATGTCGAGATGTTTTTGGTTTCTAATGCCATTTCTGTGCTCCATATAATGGTAATAAGAATCCAAATAACAGTAGCAGCAGTAATAAAATCAATTCCTTGTTTTGCTCTTTGAGCTACATCTAATCGTGCTTCGTTTAATTGTGCTTTAGAGATCATAATCATTTATTTTTTTTGGTTACAGGACAAAAGTGTTACTTCTTACGCTTTCGCGAAAGCATAAACTACTCAACCGTCATTTTTTGATTCCCAATTGTATATTCTATGTCTAATTAGGAATTAGATCTGTTATAAACACATAAAAAATTGCTGGTAATTGATTAACTTTAAAGTCCATAAAATTGCGAACCCATGAAAAAAAATTACTCCGTACTCATTGCATTATTCTTTAGTCTTATCATCCATGCACAAGACACATTCTCTATCATTGCTGTAGATCCAGCTACAGGCGAAGTAGGCTCTGCTGGAGCTTCTTGTGTAGATGGTATTGGGCAATTTGGAGGACTTATAGATATTATTACCGATATTATTCCAGGGCGCGGGGGCGTAAACTCTCAGGCCTTTGTATGTATCCCAAATTCCAACTTAGCAAATGCTATCGAGCAAATGGAAGCAGGACTATCTCCAGATGAAATCATTGATTATCTTATTAATAATGACGATTGTAGTTCTCAAAACTTTAATCCAGAATTCAGACAATACGGTATTGCCGATTTTGATCCTGACGGAAATCCAAGAACCGCTGGTTTTACAGGAAGCCTCGCCGACGATTTTAAAGATGATAGACAAGGCGCTACCTATAGTGTACAAGGAAACATCCTATTAAATGAAACCGTACTCATTAATATGGAAAACAACTTTAATAACACAGAAGGTACACTAGCAGATAAGCTTATGGCAGCAATGCAAGGAGCAAATTTTGCTGGAGCAGATATGAGATGCTTAGGAAGAGGCACCTCATCTACTTCTGCATATCTAGTCGTTTATCAAGAAACAGATGCGCCTGGAGACCCTTCATTAGAATTAAACATAGAAGAGGTGCCATTTGGACAAGAACCTATAGATTCGCTTCAGATACTATATGATAATGCCCTTTCTATACAAGACAACACACTTAAAAACAACGTAAAAGTATTTCCAAATCCAGTCTCAGATCAGTTTCAAGTGGTCTTACCTCCTACTACATTTATAGCCAAGCTAGAAGTATTTGATCTAAGTGGAAAACGTGTACACTTACAAACGCAGTTTTCTGGCGCAAATACAGGAGAAATTATAGATAGTAGTTCCTATCAAAAAGGAGTTTATTTCCTTCGTATTACAGGAGCAAATGAAATACATACCATAAAAATTATTAAAAATTAATACTCCCATGACCACCGAAGAAAAACTAACGCACTATTATACAAAGTCTTCCCCTTGGAAAGATGGCATACAACAGGTACGTACTGTTATAAAGGACACAGAGCTTAAAGAAGAGTGGAAATGGAATTTTCCTTGCTATACTATAAATGGTCGCAATGTAGTAGGCGTCGGGAATTTTAAAAACCATTTTGGTGTTTGGTTTTTTCAGGGTGTATTTCTTTCAGACACAAAAAAACTATTGCGCAATGCCCAAGATGGGAAAACCAAAGCAATGCGCTCATTACACTATGAATCCATAGAAGATATTGATCCTACCATTTTAAAAGAATACCTTTTAGAAGCTATTCAAAATGCAAAGGATGGAAAAGAAGTAAAAGCCGACCGATCCAAAAAAGAAGTCATTATTCCTGTTGAGCTGGAGTCCGCTTTCGCGAAAGCGGAAACCTTACAAACCGCATTTAAGGCATTGACACCTTCAAAACAAAGAGAATATACAGAACATATAGGCGGGGCAAAACAAGAGGCCACGAGAATACGAAGACTAGAGAAATGTATTCCAATGATTCTAGAAGGAATAGGGTTAAATGATAAGTATAAGAATTGTTAAATATATAGTATACCATGAGCGATGTAAAGACCAAAGTAAACGATGCATCTGTCGAAGATTTTCTAAATGCCGTTGCGCATCCTGTTAAAAAAGCAGATAGTTTCATACTTCTGGAAATGATGACAGCAGTTACAGGTGTAGCTCCCAAAATGTGGGGAGATAGCATTGTAGGGTTTGACTCGTATCATTATGTATATGCAAGTGGTCGTGAAGGAGATTGGCCTATGGTAGGTTTTTCTCCGCGTAAACAGAACATAAGCTTATATATTATGCCAGGTTTTGTGAATTTTGATGATTTACTCAAAAAATTAGGGAAACATAAAACCAGTAAAGCCTGTTTATACATAAATAAACTAGCCGATGTAGATCTGGATATCCTTAAAGAACTCATTCAACAATCTGTTGATTATATGAGAAATAAATATCATAAATAACACCAATATTGTGTATTCTTTAAGAGAATATTACCCTTTTTTTATCCCTATATTATAGAAATGTAAATTCTACGATTATACACTGCAAAGAGTAAAATTTTTGTAACATTAATTTCAAATGATTACATAGTTGACCTAGTATTTTTACGGGTATCAATCTTATGAAACTCATTATGAAAAAACTCTACTCTTTAATACTCTTACTGAGTATTTCTACAATTACACAAGCGCAAGACCTATTAATTACTGGTGTTGTAGACGCAACACTTACAGGCGGAACCCCTAAAGCTATAGAACTATATGTAATAAATGATATTGCAGATTTATCTTCTTATGCTATTGGTTCTGCAAATAATGGAGATGGTACTGATGGTGAAGAATTTTTCCTTTCTGGAAATGCAACTGCTGGTGATTTTATTTACATCGCAAGTGAGCAACCTAATTTTAATACTTTTTTTGGATTTGACCCTACGTTTGTAGATGGTACTGCCAATGTAAATGGAGATGATGCCATTGAACTATTTAATAACGGAATGGTAATAGATGTATTTGGCGATATTAATACTGATGGAAGTGGTGAAGACTGGGAATATCAAGATGGATGGGCATATCGTAATAGTGGTACAACAGCAGATGGATCAAACTTTATGATAGACAACTGGAATTTTAGTGGTCCAAATGCATTAGATGATGAAACTGATAATGCGAGTGCTGCTAATCCTTTCCCATTAGGAACCTACAGTACAGTAACGCCTATACGTATTTCTTTTGATGGAGAATTAACTGAAGTTTCAGAAGATAATGGTACCGTTAATATACCTGTATCTATTTCTGAGTCTGCAGATGCTTCTGTAGCAGTCTCAGTAACACTCACAAATGATCTTGGTAGTTCTTTTACTTTAGATACTACGACACTAGCATTCACTGCAGGTGGAGCAACAACACAAAATGTGACTATTACCCTTGCTGATAATATGGATGAAAATCAAGATTATTATATAGCAATCGCACTAGAAAATTTTACAGATGCTGAAGAAGGAGAACTTATCACACATACAGTATATATAATAGACAATGAGTTGCAAGCTCCTGATGCAGCAAATGCTTTAGGGATGTCTTTTGCTACAAACATAGAAGTTAATGGTGCAGAAATCGTAACACATGATACGAGCTCTAATAGACTTTTTGTATCTAATGCAGGAGATAATGCTGTAGAGGTAATTGATTTTAGTGATCCGTTAAACCTCACCTCACTATCTGCTGTAGATATGAGTGCTTTTGGAGATGAAGTCACTAGCGTAAGTGCTTTTAATGGTACTGTAGCTGTAGCAGTAAGAGCGGCCGATCAAGGAAATGGGCAAATTGTATTTATAGATACAGACGGGACTGTGCTAAGCAATGTAGAAGTTGGTTCGCTGCCAGATATGGTAACCTTTACACCTGATGGAACAAAAGTATTGGTAGCTAACGAAGGAGAGCCTAGCGATGACTATACGATTGATCCTGAAGGGACGATCTCTGTTATTGACATTACTGAAGGAATTGAAACATTAACACAAGCTGAAGTAACTTCTCTTAACTTTAATAGTTTTGATGCAAACCAAGCAACATTAGAAGCCGCAGGTGTGCGTATTTTTGGCCCAGGGGCTTCTGTGTCTCAAGATCTAGAACCAGAATTTATAACCGTTTCTGATGATAGCTCTGTTGCTTATGTATCACTTCAAGAAAACAATGCATATGCTGTTGTAGATTTAGCAACTCCAAGTATTACTGCTGTTGAAGCATGGGGAGTGAAAGACCATTCTCTCGAAGAAAATGCATTAGATGCTTCAAACAGATTAGACTTTGTCTTTATGTCTACTTGGAATACAGTAGGAATGTATCAACCCGATGCTATCGATAATTATACTGTAGATGGAACAAATTATATTGTTATTGCAAATGAAGGAGATGCCAGAGATTATGATGGATTTAGCGAAGAAGTACGTATAGGAGATCTTGACCTAGATCCAGATGCATATCCAAATGCTGAGTTTCTACAAATGGATGAAAACTTAGGAAGACTAAAAACTACAAATGCTACTGGAGATACAGACGGTGATGGAGATATTGATATCATACACACCTATGGAGGACGTTCTTTCTCTATTGTAAATGCAGCAACAGGTGATATCGTATATGATAGTCAAGACTTACTAGAACGTATCACAAAAGAAGATCCTGTATATGGAGCGATCTTTAATGCTACCGATGATGAAAATGCTTTTAAAAACCGCTCTGACGATAAAGGACCTGAGCCAGAAGCAGTCATTGTCAGAGAAATTGCTACAGAATGGTATGCTTTTGTTGCATTAGAAAGAATAGGAGGAATTGCAGTATTTAATGTAACAGATCCTACAGCACCTACTTTTGAAACCTATGTAAACAATAGAGATACAACATTAGATATGGAAAATCCAGAAGGAGATCTTGCGCCAGAAGGTATTATTTATGTGGCACCAGAAGATAATGCAACAGAAACTGGACTTATCGTTGTAGCAAACGAAGTAAGTGCTACCATCTCTATATATACACTCGAAAATGACACACTAAGTACAGAGGAATTTACTCAAGACAATAATACGATCACTGTATATCCAAATCCAACGTCCAATGGAACACTATTCTTTACCAAAGAAAGTGGTTTTGATATGTATGATCTCGTAGGGCGTAAAGTAGCTAGTAGTCCACTAGCATCGCAAGTGAATGTCAAAAAATTAAAAACAGGAATATACCTTATCCATTTTGAAAATGGTACGACACAAAAAGTAATCATAAAATAAAGCATATACATTTTAATTATTAATTAGGGAGAAGAGTCCTCTGTATTCGTACAGGGGGCTTTTCGTTTTATAATAGTTTGTATTAAAATAAAAATCAGATTCTATACGCTTTCGCGAAATCGAACTTGTGAGATTCACGACCATAGGGAGAGCAAAGCGATAAAGCGTATGCTACATTACCAAAATAGGAAGCCCTTCCCTATGTAAAATAAATTCTAAAGATTTTGTAACATTACAACAAAATCCCCTACCAATAGGTAACTAACGATCAATCATTGGAGAAAGATTTACAAGAAAAATTTGTAACACTTCTGGAAGAAAACCAGAACATTGTACACAAGGTCTGCCGATTATACACCAATAATCGAGAGCAGCACAACGACTTGTTTCAAGAAGTGACTATACAACTATGGCGTGCATTTCCAAAATTTAGAGGAGATGCAAAATTTAGTACATGGATGTATCGTGTGGCATTAAACACAGCGATTACATTATACAGAAAATCAAAACGTACTGTACAAACACAGGATTTTGATGATGTAATGTTTCGCATCTCTTCCGAAGAATATGACGATACTGTTGAGCAGCAATTAAAGGTCATGTACAATGCAATCAAAGATTTAAATGATATAGAAAAAGCCCTAGTTTTTCTTTATTTAGAAGACAAAAATTATAAAGAGATTTCCGAGACGATGGGGATTACCGAGGTAAATGCCCGTGTAAAAATGAATCGTGTAAAAGGAAAGCTTAAAAAACTAGTAAACCCATCATAGTTATGGTAGATGAATTAGAACTATTAAAAAAACAGTGGCAAAAGCAGGATGAGACACTTCCAAAGCTTAGTAAAGAAGATATATATCCTATGCTACTTAAAAAATCTTCGTCTGTTGTAAAATGGATATTTATCATTAGTATGATAGAATTTTCATTCTGGATGATCATTTCATTATTATTCAGAGACTTTCAGTTTGGAGGAGATTTAAAATTAGAATCAGAAAATTTACGGAATTTCGAAACTATATTTCTTATCGTACACATAGCTGTTTTGTTATTTTTTATTACAAAATTTTATATCAATTTTAAAAAAATAGCAAGTACAGATTCCGCTAGGAAGTTGATGAAAAACATTCTTAACACCCGAAAAACAGTAAAATATTATATCTACTCAAGTATGACCTTATTTGTCATTGCAGCCGTGTTTACAACAGCACTCATTGTAGATGGTAATCCTGAGGCATTTGAAGAAATTAATAAAACGGTTCTTATCTTAATAACAGCCATTCTTACCATTATGATTACGGGTATTTTCTGGTTAGTATATAGTAAGATATACGGTATTTTAACAAAACGCCTAGACCGTAATTATAAAGAACTTAAAAAAATGGAAGTATAGTTTTTGGGGAACTATGCTCAAAAGCCTGAACATCTTTATACATGTTCAGGCTTTTTTTGTGCTTATCAATTACGCTTTCGCGAAAGCTTATATATAGTTTTAATTCAACACTAAGTGATCTTAAAATATAATACTATGAACAAATAATTAGCCGTAGTGTATAGTAGAAAATTATACCGATCATATAATAATGATGAAAATACTAGATTAGTTATAATAAATTAAAGGTTATAGAAAAATAATAGTACTATTACCTCAACTTAACTATTAGAATAATATGTGCCAATTTGATAATACTTTTATATTATGTACTTGTACAGATAATCTACAAAAAGATGACATTGATTGGAGGCTAAGAAGACGAAAACCTAATACAAGTAATTTAGAAACATGGATGTTAAACAATCCTTTCTATAGAGGTCTTAGTAATATTGCAGGGATGATAAAAATTCCAGAAGATTTTAAGACAAAATTACCCGAAAAAATTGAGGAATACCATATTAAAATGGAAGGTATCTTTGATGATCTCATTAATCAAGATCATTTACTTACTAAATTAAGAAAACAGAAAAAAGATGAATATAAAAACACAAGTGTTAATATTCAATTAGCATTAAACAATAGAATGTGTTTTGACACACCTATTAATTTTCAAGAAAACGATATGCTTTCAATTAGGATTGATAAAAAACTAAACGTTTGGTCAACCTATACTTATAAAAAATCTTGGGGAGTTTCTAATATTAAAATAAGTGATGAAGATCATGATGAAATTATGAAAGGTGAAATTTCTATATCATCAAAAGCAAGAGATTAATACTCCCACTGTCTCTTTTTATTTAATTCTTCTTCTTTTTCTAGCTCTTCTAAAGGAATCACTTTTAAGAAAGATGGATGCTGTTCTATAGCGTATTCTAATTGCTCTACAATCATTTCTACAGTATCATTTTCATAATCGATCTTAAGAGGCTCTTTGATTTCAAACGTCTGTAAAATATTACGCTTTTTGATACGTAATCCTTTTTTATCAAAACTACGTCTAAACCCATCTATTACAATAGGTACTACAATAGGTTTGTACTGTTTAATAATATGCGCAGTTCCTTTTCTGATAGGTTTCCAAGGTTTTGTAGTTCCTTGCGGAAACGTAATTACCCAACCATCATCCAATGCAATTCCAATATTTTCTGTATCCTGAAAATTTACTTTACGATCTATTTCCTTTCCTTTTTCACGCCAAGTTCTACTTACCGTAATAGCACCTGCATACGCTAGAATACGGGGTAATAAACCACTCTTCATCGTTTCGCCTGCAGCCACATAATATAAGTTTAATTTAGGATTCCAGAGATATCCAATATTTTTAATCGAGTCTTCACGGCCGCTCAAACTCGCATTAAATACATGAAACATAGATACCACATCTGCAAAATAAGTCTGATGGTTTGAGACAAATAACACATTGGTATCTTGTAAGTTTCTTAAGATATCAGAACCTTCTATTTTTAATTCATTAAATCCTCGGTAACGTCTATGAGTCATCGCACCAGCAATGCGAATAAGCCATTTTTTTAAGAAAAGTATATGTCCGAATGGATTGGTTTTAAATAGACCCATGTATTATTTTAAATATAGCACTGTCGTAAAAACAGAATCACAAAGATACAAAACCCTGTTATTCCTGACCAGAAAGTAATAACTCCTTCAATTCACTAAGCATCATTGCAGTAGCTCCCCACACCACATGACCGTTTAACAAAAAGGCAGGGACATCGATATCATCCATATAGGAAGTTGACATTTTTCTAGAAATTACAGCCTCTTCAGCCAAAAAATCGGCAATAGATACTTCAATAAGCCCTTCTACTTCTTCTTCTTGAGGTATAAAATCTAAGGCAGCATCGCTGTATCCTATAAATGGATACACACAAAAATTACTAGGCGGAATATAGGTTGCACTCATTTCCTTTACGATTGTAATCTGATCTCTAGAAATACCTATCTCTTCCTCTGTTTCGCGTAAAGCAGTATCTAGCATTGTGGTATCCTCCTTCTCTACTTTCCCACCAGGAAAGCCCACTTGATTAGAATGCACACCTTTATACGTCTTTCTAAGCATTAAAACCATGGTTGCTATATCCTCTTGACTCGGATAGAATAGCACCATCACACCAGCTTTACGAGGATTCATTTTTGCGACATCCAAATCACTAAATTCTTTGACACGCTCCATAGGTGCCATTAGAAACTGTGCTTTTTTACCTGGCAATGGCAAATTGCTTATTTTTGAAAGTAATCGTAAACACGTATCAAATTTCATGTATGTATAGGTCTATTATTTTTTTATTACTAATCCCCATTTGCTTAGGCTGTCAAGATACTAAATCTACAAAAAAAGAGACACCTAATCCCGCTGTTATTACAGATACTATCTCAGAAAAAAAGGAACCTGAAATCCAACATCCAAAAGGAACTCCAGAAAATCCTATGATTGCTTCTCAAGCAGAACTTAAGCCCTTCTTAAAAAAGTATGGAGAAGAAAATCCAGAAACTAAAATACGTATCATCACACGTTTTGGAAATATAGAAGTCGAACTTTTTAAAGATACTCCGCTACATAGAGCAAATTTTATCATGCTTGTGAAAAATGAATATTTTAATACCACTCAATTTCATAGAGTATCACCAGATTTTGTAGTACAAGGAGGTAATAACGATACCCGAACAACCGCTCGCAATAGACAAGCTATGGGAAAATACTTATTACCTAATGAAGCAAAAAAACACCATCCACATACACGAGGTGCTTTTTCGGCGGCAAAGTATAGTGAACAAAATATCAGTAAAGCCTCCTCCCCTTTTGAATTTTTTATTGTGCAATCACACCGCGGCGCACATCATATAGATGGAGAACATACCGTTTTTGGGAGAGTCACTAAAGGAATGAGTGTTGTAGATGAAATGAATAAAGTCTCTGTAGATGGAACGGAGTGGCCAGAAGAGAATATATACATGAAAATAGAAATCATTGAGTAACGAACCTATCACACTTTCTCAAGTTTACTTTTATATGATTCTCGTTATATCAACGCTTATTGCATTGATTATACTGTTTACTTCAGAAGATACAAAGGATACAAAGCGTTTTTATAAGTTTCTAAAAATTGCTGCAGGAATAGGAAGTATAGGAATCCTTATGGAAGTAATCGGCTGGAATTACTTATGCCCTTTTCAATGTATTTTGTTTATGTTTTCGCCCTTCATTGCATTGATTATGGTAAAATCTATCACCTATATTTTTATACATCTATTTCAAAAAGAACCCTTTGCGATATATAAAAACACGCTATCTGATGGTATTTGGACAAAAAATAAAGGAAAATTACATCATAAAAGATATTATAATCTTTACTCAACAGTACTCTTGACAGCACCTATTCTAACATTCATGTTTTTATTTACATTCCTAAAAGAAACGAGTTGCACATAAGAAATTATGATGTCATTTTAGTTTCGCGAAAGCGAACATATAGCTCAATTACGATTTCTTTAAATTCTCCACACGTTGTAATAAGGTTGGGTGCGAATAGTTTAACTTCACATATAATGGATGTGGTGTTAAATTACTCAAACTGTTTTTTGATAACTTTTTAAGCGAACTAATAAGGGGTTCTGGACTATACGTTTGAGCCGCATAATTGTCTGCTTCATATTCATGCTTTCGCGAAAGCGCACTCATAAAAAATCCCGTTACCGCCGAAATAGGTGTATATAAAATCCCGAAAACGACCATCCCTATATGAAAAGAAGGCTCAGAAACACCCACTGCTTCAGCAATAATAGGCTGTGCTAAGCATAAAGAAAATAACCAAAGTGTTACTCCTGTAATCACAATAGAAAGCAAAAGGTTTGTTATCACATGCTTACGCTTATAATGTCCAACTTCATGTGCAAGTACTGCTACAATCTCTGTATCGTCTAGGTCATTGATCAGGGTGTCATATAATGTGATTCGCTTTTCGCGACCTAAACCAGAGAAATAAGCATTTGCCTTTGTACTTCGCTTAGAACCATCTATTGTAAAAATATGAGTGAGATTAAATCCTACTTGTTGTGCATAGGTTTCTATTTTTGAGCGTAATTCTCCAGCTTCTAAAGGTGCTTGTTTATTAAATATAGGGACAATTAATTTAGCATAAAACATATTCATAAACACAGAAAATATAGTAACTACACCCCATGCGTACAACCAAAAAGTGCTTTGCGTGGCTTCATAAATCCAAATAATTAATGCTAATAAACCTCCTCCTATCACAATACTCATGGCCCATCCTTTAAGCTTGTCCATAAAAAATGTAATTGGTTTCATTTTATTAAAACCAAATTTTTCTTCGATTACAAAAGTATCGTAATAAGAAAATGGGGTAGACAATACATCACTTGCCAACATAATAATTCCAAAAAAGATCAGAGCTACTCCTATGGGATGAGTCGTAAAAGATCGCGCCCATTGATCTACAATTTCAAAACCATCAAAAAAGAAAAATCCTAGCATCAATAGTAAACTAAAGGTAGACGTATACGTACCAAAACGGTCTTTTGTCTTTTTATAAGCTTGTGATTTTAAATATTCCGCTTCATTATAAACATCTTTTAAAGCCTCAGGAATAGGGTCATTAAAGTGTTTTGCATTGAGATATCCCATTATAAAGTCTATCAAGTATCCTATCACGAGAATGGCGATAATACTATAAAATAGTGTTTGTGAGGTCATAAATATGCTATTAACTAAAGTGTGTTATGTTGATATTGTTTTGTGAAAATAATTAAAATCCACGTTGGCGTTTTGCTTCAAAAGTAAGAATTCCCGCAGCTACACTTACATTCATACTATCAATGTCTCCATTCATTGGTATGATAATATTTTGAGTACTTGCAGTTCTCCAAGGTGCAGTAAGCCCTGTAGCTTCTGTACCTACGACAATGGCGCTGGCTTTGGTATAATCCTGTGTATGATAGGGTTGTGCTTCTTGTAGAATCGCACTAAAAATTTGAATATTTCGATCTTGTAAAAACGAAATAACAGCATCTGTCGCAGCCATGGCAATTTGATTTGTAAATACACATCCTACACTAGATCTAATAATATTAGGATTGTACAAATCTGTTTTCGGGTTTGCTATAATCACCGCATCTACTGCAGCAGCGTCGGCGGTACGTAATAAAGCACCTATATTACCCGGTTTTTCAGGAGCTTCGGCGATAAGTACCAACGGGTTTTCTGGTAATTGTAACTCTTGTAAAGTTGTTGTTTTTGCTTTCGCGAAAGCGATCACAGCCTCCGTCCCTTCTCGATACGCAACCTTACGATATACCTCATCTGCTAGTGATGTGACCATAACGCCTTCTAAAGAAGCAATAAGTGCAACTACGGAAACATCTTCAATAAAAGATTCTTTTATATAAAGTTCTGTAATGGTATATCCTCCAGAAATAGCCAAACTGATCTCACGCAACCCTTCTATAAGAAATCCTCCCTCCTTTTTACGAGAACGTGATTTTTCCTGTAATTGTAAAATTTTTTTTACAGTAGGGTTTTGAGAACTTGAGATATGTTTATGCATATCACAAAGGTACATAGTTATCCCTATAACAATCAAATGTGACAAAAAATACCTTTAAAAGAATTCTACAAAGTTCCTTACTTTTATAGGATGAAAAAAACTACTCAAAAATTGCTAGGAATACTGTGTATTCTTACCTCGTTTACTGCTGTTTCTCAAGTAACAGCAAATCAGCCACAGGACTTATTCATGTGCGATATTAATAATCCAGGGGATGGAGTTGAAATCTTTGACCTTACGACAACTATTCCTGAAATTATTGGAGATCAAACTAACGTAACTGTTACTTTTCATCTTACATCTGGAGGTGCTTTAGGTAACGACAATGGATTTCCAAATCCAGAAAGTTATGAAAATGTAGTAAATCCTCAATTGGTATTTGTACGTGTACAAGGGAATGGAGATAGTCAAATTACCACCTTTACAATTGAGGTACGATTACCATTTGAACCTGATACAACTACACCAGAACCTTTGGTTATTTTTGACCCAGAAGGAGATGGATTTCAGGTATTTGACTTAACTGCTATTATCCCACAATTTACCAATGATGCTTTTCCGCTAGATATCACATACCACGAAAGCTTAGAAGATGCGCAATCTAATGTAAATCCAATTGCAGATCCTGAAAATTATACCAATGTAGTCCCCGTAATGCAAACGGTATATGTGCGTTTTCAAAATGCACCTCAAGAAGAATGTGTAACAATTGCAACTTTTGAAATCATTGCCGATCCAGAACTAAGTGTTCAAGAGGAACTATTGTCTTCTGTTAAAATATATCCAAATCCAGCTTCTTCTGTAATTACTGTAGAAAATATCGACTTAGAGGCTACAATAACCATATATGATACCTTAGGTCGTACCGTATTATCCTTTATAAATGATAACCCTATCAGTTATGCTATGGATATACGCTCATTACCTAAAGGTCTCTATTTTATGGAAGTTGACACTAAAAAACCAGTAACATTCATTAAAAACTAATCATCAAATGAAAAAAATTATTTTTTTAGTTGCTGTAGCTATTTTCGCTTTAAGCTGTAAAGAAAAAGTACAAGAAGCTACAACAACAACTCAAGAAGTCGCTCAAACTATTGTAAAAGAATATCCGGAAGGTATCGCTCCTGTGTTTAAAGCACATGGAGGTATACAGACATGGAATGACATGAATAATCTAACGTTTACGCTAAAAAAAGATAATGGTGATGAGTTACATACGGTAGATTTAAAATCTCGTAAAGTAACGATCAAAACAGATAAATACACATTAGGTTTTAATGGCGAAAAAGTATGGGTAGCTCAGGATTCTGCTCATTACCCAATCGGGCGTGCTCGTTTCTATCATAACTTGATGTTTTACTTTTATGCAATGCCTTTTGTTTTAGGTGATGATGGTATTACGTATAGTGATACACCAGCACTAGAGTTTGAAGGAGTTACATATCCTGGTACTAAAATTTCTTTTGGAAGTGGTGTTGGAGATGCTCCTGATGATGAATATATCGTATACCGTAATCCAGAAACAAATCAAATGGAATGGCTTGCGTATACCGTAACCTATGGTAAAAACGAAAAAAGTGACCGCTTTAGTTATATTAAATATGATCAATGGAATACTATAGGAGGATTACAATTACCTAAGGTATTACAATGGTATAAAGTAGAAGATGGAGTTCCTACAGAAATGAGTGGCGAACGTGTTTTTGCAAATGCAACGATATCTAACAAAGTACTAGATGCATCTCAGTTTGATATCCCAGTAGGGGCTGAAGTTGAAGAATAAAAAAATTAATAAATTATATAAAAAATGGCTGTCTATCTAGACAGCCATTTTTTATATATGGTATGCTACGATTATTTTAAGAAACCATAGGTCTTAGCATATTCTAGCATTTGCGTTTGAAAATCTGCTGGTTGTTCTACTGTAAAACCAGTAATTTCTCCATCTCCTATAATTGGGACAATCACAGGGTTTACAAAACCACTATAAGCAGCACTTTTAAATTTACTATTACGATCTAATACTTCTTTGTGAAGTGTTTGATCTACTTTTACTCCGTAATCTTCTACAAGCGCTTTAGCTGCTTCGTAATCACCTTCTGATGTAATACGTTGTGTCTCGCGTAATAACTCTCCGAAGATCTCTCTAAGCTTCTTATAATCGTTTATATTATAATACGTTTTTCCATCGCGAGTTATTTTTTCAATTACATTTTCTTTAGCGCCTCTCTCAAAAGCCCATGCACTCACCCACTGGCGATTACGCATATGTGCTTCTTCTACATCATCTCCTAATTCCAGACGGACTAATTGAGATACCAATCCATTACGAATATATCCATCGTAGGCAGCGATTCCTGTTTTTTCCCAATCTTCTACCAATCCTAGTTCTTGAAGTTTTGGATCCATTAAATAGTAAAGTCCAAATAAATCTGCTCTTCCTTCTTCTATAGTAGATTTATAACTCTTTAATGTTTCTTTAGGAGTTCCTACTCCTTCATTAATTTGTCCAGAAGCATGCCCTACTACTTCGTGTAATGCCGTGTGAAGCTTATCTGCTAATTGTCCATACTTTTCTTCTAATTCTACTTCTTCAGGGTCATGTGCAAATTCTTTTAAACGTCCAGATCCTCCTGCATTTGCATATGCATTAATAATATTACCTAGGGATACTGACTTACTTCCGTGTGTTTGTCTGATCCAATTGTTATTTGGAAGATTCACACCAATAGGTGTACTAGGAGATGCATCTCCTGCTTCTCCTGCAACAATCACAGTTTTATAAGAAACACCTTTTACTTCTTTTTTCTTATGCTCTGGCATTAATGGAGAATTGTCTTCAAACCATTGTGCATCTTGAGAGAGTACAGCCATTTTTTTAGACATATCAAAATCCTTAATCTGTACGATCGTTTCGTAAGATCCTTTATATCCCTTTGGGTCGTTATATACTTCTATAAAACCGTTAATCCAATCTATATTTCCAGCGGTAGAGGTTGCCCATGCGATACAGTAATCATCCCACGTATCAAGGCTACCGGTTTTATAATATTCAATAAGAAGTCCTAATGCTTCTCCTTGTTTTGGATTTTCTGCAACTGTTTTTGCTTTTTCTAACCAACCGATGATTTCATCGATAGCTGTTCCATATAAACCTCCGCTTTTATATACTTGCTCAACAAGCTTTCCATTTTCTTTCACAAGACGGGTGTTCAGACCTACTTCAATAGGTTCATTTTTATCTACTTCTATCGCTCCATAATAGGTCTCTACATCTGCAGTCGTTACATCTGGCCCATAAAAATTGATAGCACTTTCCAATACGATATCTGCATCTTTAGAAAGATTTACTTTTTTAGCGTCTTTATCATTAAATATCACATCAAATGCTTCTCCTTCTAATGTCGCACCTGAAGCTGATAAGAGTTCTTTGAGGTAGTCTGCAGAAAAGGCAGGTTGTAATTTTGCATTACTATAATGATGATGAATCCCATTAGAAAACCATACACGCTTCAAATACTCTTCAAAATGCTTCCAATCTTCGGTGTTTTTATCTCCGCTATAAGAAGTGTATACTTTTTCAAGAGCATCTCTAATTTCTAAATTATGACGATAGTTTTGTGCCCACATAATATCACGCCCTGCTAAACCAGCTTGTGTCATATAATACACTAGTTTTTGCTCCTTAAGAGTCAAGTCTTCAAATCCAGGAATTTGATATCGCAAGATTTTGACATCTGCAAATTGATCTACTTGGTAGTTAAATTCTCCAATTTCTGCTTTCGCGGAAGCGGCATTTTTACCATCCTCGTTTTTTGTAGTTTGTTGATCTTGACCACAACTTACAGCTAATAAAGCAGCAAGTCCAAAGCCATATAACGCTTTAAATTTCATTGAGATTCGTTTTTATTTGTGCGTAAATATACCAAATTTAGAAGTTTTAAAAATCTAGTATCTTAGCTTCACTAATTAACCCCTACATCCAATGAAATTTTTAAAGCTTCTATTTTTTCTATTACTCATATTTTTAATTGGTGGTGCTATTTATTTTGCTTCAAAAGATGGTCATTATGATATAAAAGAGAGTAAAGTTATTCAAGTACCTGCATCTATCTTATACAATACTGTAAATGATTATACGACATGGGAACATTGGGGTCCATGGAAAAAAGAAGATTCTACAATGACTTTTAGTTATGATGCTAAAACGATAGGAATAGGTGGAGGATACTCTTGGGATGGTGAGTTTCCAGGATCTATGAAAACTACAGCTGTGCAAGAAAATGTAGCTATAGAACAAGATCTTACTATAGTAACACCCGGAGGAGAACGCTTTTCTAAAGTGGGTTGGGAATTTACTCCTACAGAAAATGGTGCGGTTGAAGTATCTTGGAAAGTTGAGGGGGAACATACCTTAATGGATAAAGTATATTTTGCTTTTTCAGGAACAGACTTTGAAGGTGACATGCGTACAATGTATATTTCTGGATTGAATGGTTTAGAAACCTACGTAAGGGAAAAGATGGAGGATCATAATGTTACTATACATGGTATTACAGAATATGGAGGCGGGTTTTATGTCTATAAGACTACCTCTGCTAGTAATACTAATATTAGTGCTATTATGGGAGAGAGTTATAGTGAGATCAATCAGTTTATGAAACAAAAAGGGATCTCACAATCTGGTATGCCTTTTACGATATATAATGAGATGAATCCCAATGGAAATATCATTATGAGTAATGCAATTCCTGTTGCTAATGCAGTAGAAATAACTGAAGAAAGTACGGTTTTAAGTGGTTATTTACCTAGAACGAAAGCCGTGAGAGTTACTTTAAAAGGAAATTATAGCTACCTTGGAAAAGCATGGGCAGATGCAATGCAATATATACAGCAGTATGAATTAATACAGAGCGAGCAAAAACCATTTGAAATATACACTAATGACCCTGGAGACTATCCTAATCCTGCAGATTGGGTAACAGATATCTATATTCCGATAGAATAAGAGAAAGAGATTTACAATATGATGAAACAGTTATTTCTTGTTTTTATAGGTGGCGGTACTGGTAGTATTGCTCGTTATTTGCTTAGTAAAGTTTGGAATACTTCTACTACAGGTATTCCATACGGAACGTTTACAGCAAATATCCTTGGAAGTCTCATCATAGGTTTAATTTTAGGCTGGGCTATAAAGAACAATACACTCTCCAGCAACACCACACTATTATTAGCTACAGGTTTTTGTGGCGGATTTACGACCTTTTCTACATTTGCTTATGAAAATCATAATTTCATAAAATCTGGTGACCTTATGCAATTTGCTATCTATGCAATTGCTAGTTTTGTGGTTGGTATCCTTGCCGTATTTGGAGGTATGTGGATTGTGAAGATGACATAATAGTAAGAAATTATATCTAAAAATAATTCGTTTTTAAACTGTAAGAGAGTTGTAGTTCTTCAATAAGTATGTATGTGTTTTCGCTTAAAGCGAAAAGCTATAAAGAATAACTTCCATTAAAAAATCACATTTCAATAAAAGTAAAGTGCTTCCTATTTTTATAGCAAACCACTATAATAAGATATAAATACTAAAAGGGCTATCAAATTAATGATAGCCCTCTCCTACTAAAATTAAGTAATCCCCCTAGGATTAAGAATCTAGCGTTTAATTAGTTTTATTGTTTCTTGCCCTTGGCTCGTAGTAACCGTTGCTAAGTATATACCTGTTCTTAGGTTTGAAGCGTTTATATCAAATGTATTTGCATTTGGTGTAGCAATAGCTACTCTTCTTCCTAAAAGATCATATACTGCTACAGATGTAATCAGTTCTGCACTTGTAGAAACTGTCCAACGATCTGTAGATGGGTTTGGATATACATTGATATCAACCACTGTAAATTCTTCTGTACTAAGTACTGTGTTATTGTGAAGATATATATTATCTAAAAATATTGTTCTAGTTCCACTGTCTGCTCCTGCAACTGTAAGTACAAATTGTCTTAACGCATCTCTTTGTTGATCATTACTATTATTACCGAAATCAAAATCTGTAAGAGGCACATCTATAGATACCCACTCTCCAAAAGTTGTTACTGGGTTTGTCAATCCGAATGAAGAAGTTTCTCCATCATCACCAACATGATTAGACCATAATGGGTTTGCGATTAAACCTGCTGATAAAGGAGTATCAATCCAATAATCCATATGGAAATGAGTCATTGCCGTATTATCTACCACTTCTCCCCAATCTACTAATAAGAACTGAGGGTCTGGCTGTGTAGCTACTACTTGTTGTGTGTCATCTCCTTCTATTTGAATTGTTGTAATATCTTGAGTTCCTACCCCAAATGCACCGAAGACTACATTAGGTTGATTTGTATACGCATTACTAAAAATAGAGAATACTGCATCTTCAGCTCTATTTGGAGGCGTTGGTGCAGCTACTAATGGCACTACTGGATCTCCACCACCATCATCTACCATCAATGATACATTATCTAATACTAAAACACCATCATCTGCTCCTAAATCAAATAATACACGGCTATTAGCACTACCTGCAGGTGGTGTTAATGTAAATGTAAAGGTTTGTAAATCTGACGTCACCGTCACTGTTTCTATAGCTGCCGAAAAATCACCTTCATTGAGTCCTATTCCTGCTATGATTGTTCTACTACCATCTTCCATTGAAGTAGAAGCATCAAAACTAAAAGTATAAGCAACACCCGCTTCCAGCTCAACTGGATGACTTAGGTTTACATCAAATGGATTTCCTGAGATTTCATTATCAGATAGATTAAAACTATTTCCACCATCTGTTTGTACGTTAAAAGCATTTCCAAACCAAGTAACCATTCCTTGTTCAAAATCTCCATTGGATAATAGCTCCCCTTCATTATTCATCTCTTCATTTAGAGTAAGCATTACATTATCAATAACTACAATACCTGTAGCTGCTCCCATATCAAATAATACACGGCTATCTGCTGAACTAAAATTAGCAACAAGTTCTAAAGAAAATGTTTGTGTAGTTTCAGTTACAGTAACTTCTTGACTTTGATTTGTAAATGGATCTACAAAAAGACCTATTCCCGCAATCATAGTACGACTTGCTGTCGTAGGGTCTGTAGAAGCATCAAAAGTTAAAGTAAATGTTTGACCTTCTGTGATATTGATTCCTCTTTGGCTTAAGTTTACAGCAAAAGGTTCTCCAGCGGTTGCAACGTCTACAAAATTGAAGCTATTCCCACCATCTGTTTGTACATTAAATCCATTTCCTTCCCATACAGTCATTCCTTCTTCGAAATCACCATTAGTTAATAAATTTTCACCTGGAGGTGGCATATCATTTAAAGTAAGTGATACATTATCAATAACTACAATACCAGTAGCCGCTCCCATGTCAAATAACACACGGCTGTCTGCAGACGTAAAGTTTGCGACAAGCTCTAAAGAAAATGTTTGTGTAGTTTCCGTTACAGTAACTTCTTGACTTTGATTTGTAAATGGATCTACAAAAAGACCTATACCCGCAATCATAGTACGACTTGCTGTTGTAGGATCTGTAGAAGCATCAAAAGTTAAGGTGAAAGTTTGACCCTCTGTAATGTCAAGTCCTCTCTGACTTAGATTAACAGCAAAAGGCTCTCCAGCTGTAGCAACATCTACAAAGTTGAAGCTATTTCCTCCATCCGTTTGTACATTAAATCCATTTCCTTCCCATACGGTCATCCCTTCTTCAAAGTCGCCGTTAGTTAATAAATTTTCTTGAGCCTGCAGTACAGTAGCTCCAAGAAACATAAAGAGTAAAAAAGTAATTTTTTTCATAATAATTGTGTGTGTATTAAGCATTCATTAATAATGGTGGCTTAGAATTCAATTGCATTTAATAGTAAGTTGGATATTTTCTTACTTATTCTAAGGTTATCGAAACACAATGTACATCCATAATTAATTCGTTATCGATTATGAAAATAAATTCATTAAATAATAACAAATTGACAAATCTATGTGACGTTGATTTCGAATTACTCAAATTTAAGAGCTATTTTTTGATGAATCCATAAAGAAGACCTATACAAAAAACATACAACACAATTTTATTTTTTGTTTATAGTTTTGATTTTTATACAACTACACAAAAGCCTATGTTTACAGGCTTTTAGAAAGAATATTCTGAAATGTTAAAAAAAGAAAAAGTTTAAACAAAATACACCATTGTTGTGGTAATGTTGTATTCTAAAACTTAAATGTTGTATCACTTAAAGATTAATGAAGTAGTCATTTAGATTAACATCCCTTGATAAATCTAGTTTCTTACGGAGTCTGTAGCGTTTTATTTCAACACTACGTGAGGAGATATTTAATAATGGTGCAATTTCTTTAGAAGACATATTTAACCTTAAATAGACACATAACTTTAAATCATTAGCGGTCAAAGTAGGATGCTTTTCTTTTACCTTTCTAAAAAAATCTTTGTCGGCGTGATTAAAAGCCTCTTCAAAGAAATTCCAATCTTCTTCATTCTCGATAGTCTTATCAACTAACGAGACAATTTTATTTATATCTTCGATTTTTTCGGCTTTTAATAAAGCGTTTTTGATAGCGTTTAGAGTTTTATTTTTATTAACCATGTTCATCGTAGAAACCGCTAGTTCTCTATTACGCGCATCTATATCCTGCTTCAAGTTAGCGTTATTCAATTCTACAATTTGCTTTTCACTCTCTAAAGCTTTAAGCTCCATATCTTTTTTTGTTCGTTCAAGAGCACGATCTTGTTGTTTTTTGTAGTAACGTTTGTAAAACCAATTCAACAAGATAAATAATAGTATCGTTAGGATAACATATAATACAATACTAAGATTAGATAAATACCATGGGCGTTCAATACTAAAAGAATATTGTATTTCATTACTAGTCTCTTCTCCAGCTACACGAGCCTTAGCTTTAAAGGTATAAGAGTTATGAGGTAAATTATCAAAATGTATACTTGAATTTGTAGTCCATGGACTCCATACATCATACAACCCTTCTAATAAATAAGAGTATTCTGTAGTATGAAATTTATCATACTCAGGAACACTATACGAGAAGCTTATATTATTATCTCTTGAGGAGAGCTCTATTTTATCATTGTAAGATACTAATTGAGGTTCACTGCCTAAACTATGAACAGCAACAGTTTTAAGATTTATTTTATAATCTTGAATCTCATTCTCATCTTCAGATGTATTTACTATAATATATCCATTTGAAGTTCCTAATAGATATTCATTTTCACGTATGTTAACAAAACTTTCATACCCTTCTACAGTATTACGTAAGCTAATTGGGATAGATATTTTTTTTACTGAATAATCGCCATCCAATTTATCGCTTTCAATACTAATAAGGTTATCTTTTGTAAATGTCCATAATTTATCTTGGTCTTCTACAAGCTTTCCAGTCACGAAAATATCATCATTAAATATAATACTAAGCTTTTCATTAAAGACAAATCCTTGTTTTTCTGGATTATATATAAAGACACCTTCTTTATTTGCATAAAAAACAGTTTCATCCAATCTAGATAAACTTGAATGCTCTCCTATGTTAATAGAGGTATGTTTAAATACCTCTTCGGCATCTTTATACATAGGATCTACTTTTATTTCAAAAACTCCTTTATATTCATGATTAACAAGAATTCTATTTCCATCTATAATTTCAAAATGTTTAGATGAGTTTACAAAATTTTTAATTTTATTTCTGACACGCCAACCGGAGTTAATGTATTCTAAAACATACAATCCGTCATAATTACCTTGCAAAAGAAAGTTATCATAGCCTGGTATTTTCTTGATATCCCATGTACCTTCAATAGTAGCAATCAATTGTGGTTTTATACCTTCTATAAGATATGTTCCATTATTATGTCCGCAAAAAAGAACACCATCTATAACTCTTAAACTCCAAACTTGCCCTTCAGTGCCGGGCATTCTTATAAAATCAGATTGTGATGCTTCTGGTTTATAAAATAATCCTTGATTTGTTCCTAAATACAAATATCCATTTACTATCGCAGAGGCATATATAGTACCTAACTCACCACTTACATCAATGTATTGATGAAAAGGGCTTTGACTATTTATACAATCAATTCCAGCATCTAAACCTATCCATAAATTTTCATCTTTATCTTCTAATAATGCAAGTGCCGTATTATTATTTAAACCATTTCCTTGTTTAATTTGATATTGAAACGTTCCTTCTTTTGAAAGTTGAACAATCCCATTTTCAATAGTTCCTAATACAATAGATTTATTTTTACGTTGAAGAGCGCTATAAATAGTATACTCTTTTATAGACTCATTACTTAATACATCCCAAGGGACTACTTGTTGTTTATCTATAGTATAAAACCCATTGTTTGCTGTAATCCCTATCAATTCTCCATCTATTCGAAAGAGGTTGATTAAACGCTCTTGAAAAAGTACAGGGTCAGCACTAAAAAGAATAGGTTGTCCTTTCTGTATCGTATATAGTCCTTCTCCTTTAACCTGAAAAAGCAAATCATCATCTACCAAAAACAAACGTGTAATTTGTTTATCAGGAGTAATCATTTGAATTTGATTCCCAACAGTATCATAAATATAAATACGGTTTAAAGATTGAAAAAGAACATATTGCCCATAGCTTTCTATATTCCAAATATGCTCATCTTCTATCATTTCTATTTTTAGACTAGTAACAATAGAAGTATATTGTAAAACACCATAAACATCCTTTTCCCAAACACCAAAATCCATATAGGCGCCAGTATACACCTTATCTGAAACAGCCTTAACACCTCTGAGAATAGTCCTATTTGGAGAAGGGTACAAATCCCATTGTGCACCATTAAAAGCTAATAAACCCCTATTATTAGCTACATATATTGTTTTTTCTGGACCTTGAGTAAGCATCCAGTTCTGATTATCAGCATCATATATACTAGGTAGATAATTTACAACGGGTGGTAGTTCTTGAGCTTTCGCGAAAGCAAAGGAAAATAGTAAAAAACTTATACGTATAATATACTTGGTCATTTTAAATGTTTTTTACTTTAATGAAAACTTAAAAGATTAGATCTTCTTAATCATATAAACAAACCCTATTTATCTTAAAAAATAGTTAATGATGATACTTTTTGCCTACATCTTACAAGAGCAATGCCTATACAAGAAATAAAATCACTACAACATTAATACAACATTAACATAAAATTAACATAACATAGCAGTATTTCAACAATTTTTTAATGTTAAAAAAACAATCTCTCAAATATCCATATTCTTAATAATAACAGGCTAAAAACATCAAATTCTCAATAAAACACATTCAAATTAGCGAAATGTATAGTTTTTGTGCATTTATATTTAATGTTATTCACAATTCATAATTCTATATTTACTAGACACATAAGATTAAAATTCATCATTATCTCAAAATGATGTATACATACTTACTAAAACCAATGATTCAATGAAACATTATTTATTAAGACTATTTCTATTTCTTGCCACAACATCATTAGTTGCTCAAGCTAATAAAGTAACTCTGGAAAATGCTAGTGACGGCACGAAATTATTAGTAGACGGGCAAAAGTTTATGATTAATGGTATGAATTGGGATTATATTCCAATTGGTCAAACCGTAGCAACAACATCCTATCAATTCTGGAATCAATCTGATGATATTATAAAGGAAGCGTTAGATGCAGAGATGTCACTCCTTAAAAACATGGGGGTAAATGCCATAAGACAATATGTAGGCGTGAAACCCAAATGGGTTCAATACATTTATGAAAATTATGGTATTTATACCATGATTAATCATTCATTTGGACGTTATGGCCTTACAATAGATGGAGCATGGCAACCTATTACTGATTATGCAGATCCTCGTGTAAAAGAGCTTCTAATCAAAGAGACTACCGCAATGGCCCGAGAATTTAAAGATACTCCTGGGATATTAATGTTTCTATTAGGTAATGAAAATAACTACGGTCTTTTTTGGGATGGAGCTGAAACAGAAGATATTCCAGAAGAAGATAGTCGAATTAAACCTAGAGCTAGAGCTATGTATAAGCTCTTTAATGAAGCGACTATCGAAATGAAAAAAATTATCACTTCGCAACCTATTGCAATTTGTAATGGAGATTTACTTTTCTTAGATATTGTAGCAGAAGAATGTAAAGACATTGATATTTATGGTACAAACATGTACCGAGGCGTTTCTTTTGGTGATGCTTTTGAAAGAGTGAAAAATGAGTTTGGAAAACCAATCTTATTTACTGAATTTGGATCAGATGCTTTTAATGCTGTTCAAAATCAGGAAGACCAAAAAGCCCAAGCATATTATATGGTTGGAAATTGGAAAGAGATTTATGCAAATGCTGCTGGTTTAGGTAAAGCAGAAAATTCATTAGGTGGATTCACTTTTCAATTTAGTGATGGCTGGTGGAAATATGGTCAAACTACAAACCTAGACACCCATGATAATAATGCCTCTTGGGATAATGGTGGATACGAATTCGATTTTGTAGAAGGAGAAAACAATATGAATGAAGAGTGGTTTGGTATCTGTGCAAAAGGGCCTACAAATGCTAAAGGACTTTATACATTATACCCTAGAGCTGCATATTATGCATTAAAAGAAGCACATCAATTGAATCCTTATGCATTAGGAACAACTGCTGTCTCTGTTGATAATCACTTTAATAATATTCAACTCATCGATGCGGTATTAAGAGCTCGTGGTGATAAAGCTGCCTCTGGAAGTTCAGGAGGAAGTAAAATAAAAATAAGTTCATTAAGAGCTGAATTTACCACATTTAATACAGGAGGTAAGCGTATAACCACTCCAGACGATAGAGATCCTAATGCTAACGTATTTCCTGATCAATTAGGATTTGACAATATGGAGTCATACTACATTGGTGTAGAAGCAAGTCCAATGCCAGGATTAAAAGCAAACGTTATCACCAACATTTTAGGAAATGTTGCAAGAAATCCTATTGACGAAATTTTCTTTGAAAATAGAGGACGACCAATAAATGTTGAGACTGATAATGGAATTGTACCTATTACAGACAATAATAGAGTTCAAATATACCAGGCTGAATTTGATTGGAACACAAAATATGCCAATGTAAAAGGTTTCTACCGTACAGGTCATTATCACTGGGGATATGAAGGCGATTTCTTCGGATTATATCCTGAAGCAAATTACGGACCTAATATAGATTTATATAATGGGTTAGCTCCTTTTGGTTTTGAATTTGAAGGAAAGAAAGAATTTAAAGGACTTAAAGTTGCATTTGGTCCAGAATTATGGTGGGGAGCCAATCCTGCTGTTCTTGTAAAATATGAGAAGCAATTAGGAAAATATAAAGTAGCAGGTATCTTTCACGAAGATATTGCTCAACAAGGAGGAGCTGGTGTTACATCAGGAGCAATTCCTCAACCAAGAACTCGAAGATTTACTGGATATGCAGAACGTAAATTTGGTAAGTTTGATGTAGAATTAGGTGCTATTTGGGGTGGTCAACCTTTAAATGGAAGAGAATATCAAATTGTTCAGAATGATGAAAATGGAAATACGAATGTTCTTGTTAACACTATCGATTCTGATGATAATTGGGGAGGTAAAGTGAAAATTAAATATACTGGTGGTAGATTCAACTGGTATGCTCAAGCTGCTGCACAAGGACTTGTAGCTGGTGGAGGTGCAGATTATACTAAAACATTCACAGGATGGAGATTAAAAGATAGTGGAAGCGGTAATCAATATAATTTCTTAACGGGTTTCACATATACTATAGGAGATTTACAAATTGCGCCTAACTTCTTATGGCAAGAGCCTTTAGTTGATCCAATTCCATTAGGATCACCTGCTCCTGCTAGAGCTAGAAACATTCTTGCAGATCCATTTGTTGTAAGAGCAAATAGAAGAACTACCGCAGGAGAAATACTATTAACCTACGATCCTACTCCTGGATCATGGTTTTATGAATGGGATAATGACAGAGCTGAAGATGCTCCATTTGCTGCAAGTTTAGGTTTTGTATACCGTCACCTTCCAACTACACAAGATGCAGCTATTGGATTCTTTGGTAATAGCCGTGCTCCTGTTGCATTTGACTCTGCACCATCTGCACAAGATTTATGGGAGATAAATGGTAGAGTGGTTTCTAAATTTACTCCAGATTTTGGGTTTATTGCTAATTTCTTTGGAGGTAATGGTCAAGCAAACGGAAGTGATGATAGAGTTATTTATAGATATGGTACTGATGTACGTGTGATTTATAACAAACTTAAATTAATGACCGAAGTAAAAATAGATGATTGGGGACCTTTTGATTTCCATAGAGATTTTAACCTTACATTCCCATTTCAATTTAAAGTAGACCTTTCTACTACAGTAGGTAAACCAGATTGGTTTATTCTTCCAAACACACGTATTGGTATTCGTTATACTTGGCGTTCTTTAGATAATTTCTCTCCGAGATTTCAATTTCAAGACCCAATTGACATGGGATTCCCTAACGGAAATGAATGGGAAATTAGAACATATTTACACATTAACATTGGAAAATAAAAAGTCATGAAGAAGATATTCACAACAAAAAAATTAAGCTACTTAATAGCTACTCTATTTTTAGTTTTTAATTATGGTTGTCAGCCAGATGACGAGAACTTACCAGAAGCTACTTTTCCAAATATAGCAGATGTATTCATAGATTCATTTAGTGCTGGTCTACAATACGCAGCCTTTGGAACTTCTAAAGTAACTGCATTTGATGTAGATTCAGATATTACATTCCAAGGTGATCTAGCTATGCGATTTGATATTCCTAACACAAATGATCCAGAAGGAGGTTTTGCAGGAGGGGTATTCACTACAGGCGTAGGTAGAAATTTAACCGATTATAATGTATTAACGTTTTATGCAAGAGCTTCAAAAGGAGAAACCATAAATCAAATAGGATTTGGATTAACCTTCGAAGGAGAAACGTTTAGAACACAAGTAAATGGTATCCAAGTAGGAACTGCATGGCAGAAATATTTTATCCCAATTCCTAATTCGGCGAGACTTACACAAGAAAGAGGAATGCTTTGGATAGCAGAAGCAGCAGACGACGGAAGCTCATACCAATTATGGATAGATGAAGTAAAGTTTGAAAACTTAAATACTATTATACTAGAGAGTGCTCAAATATTGAATGGAGCAGATCAAGTAACAGCAGCATCAGCGGGAAGTACAATTACTATAGATGGAACATCTGCTACTTATAACTTACCTTCTGGTGTTTTACAGAGTCTTACAACAACAGCAGCTTATTTTGATTATATTTCTTCTAATGAATCTGTTGCTACTGTAGATGAATTAGGTGTTGTATCAGTACTAAGTGATTCAGGTTCTTCAATTATAAGTGCTACATTAAACGGTCTTGAAGCCGATGGATCAATCACATTTATGGATGTAGACGCATCTGGTAATGTAGATGACTCTGCAAATACAGAAATAATGCTTCCTATAGGTTTTGAATCTTCAACCCTAGCCTATAACCCTGTAGAATTTGGAGGGGCTCCTTCAGCAGTAGCTGCAAATCCTCAAGTAGGAGGTTTAAATAACAGTAACAATGTCTTACGTACACAAAAAGTAACAGGATCAGAAACTTTTGCTGGAATGATTATGGATTTAGATGTTTCAGTAGATTTCTCAGGATCAGAGCAAGTCACTGCATTAGTATTTGCTCCAGAAGCAGGTACTACAGTATTGTTAGGGTTTGAAGATGGAGCTATTGGGCAAGCATCTCAAGTTTCAGCTACGGCTACTACTACGGTTTCTAACCAATGGCAAGAACTTACTTTTGATTATACAGGAACAACAAACCCTGCTACAAGTTATAATAGAATGGTGCTTATATATAATAACGGAACTCCAGGAGATGATTCTGTATACTTTATGGATGACATTCAATTAACCGACGGCGATGGCGGCGGAGGTGGCGGTGGCGACAATTTGCTGATCAATGGAGACTTCGAACAAGGAATGACTGTATGGGAAGGAAATGGATTTAACGTACAAACCGATGGAGGTAACAGCTTTAACTTTGTAGATGTTGCTACAGCTGGTGATCCATTTGCTGTAAACTTAAGTCAAAGAGGGTTAGATATTTCAGATGGTGACACCTTTACATTAACTTTTGATGCTTCTACAGATGCTGCAACTGGTAGTCGTACTATGATTGCAGGAATAGGTCTTTTTGAAGCTCCTTTCACAAATCAAGCGATGGAAGTTACTGTGACAGATGTAACACAAACATTTACTATAGAACTTACAGCAAATTTCACTTCTACAGATAGTCGCGTGCTATTTGACATGGGAGCAGATACTGGTGTTTTAGTTATTGATAATGTTATTCTAGAATTAAATGACGGCGGCGGAGGCGGCGGAGGTGATAACGAATTGACTAATGGAGACTTCGAACAAGGAATGACTGTATGGGAAGGAAATGGATTTAATGTACAAACCGATGGAGGTAACAGCTTTAACTTTGTAGATGTTGCTACAGCTGGTGATCCTTTTGCTGTGAATCTTAGCCAAAGAGGATTGATAATTAATTCTGGAGAGACCTTTACATTAACTTTTGATGCTTCTACAGATGCAGCTACTGGTAGTCGAACCATGATTGCAGGTATAGGACTCTTTGTCGCACCATTTACAAACCAAAGTATGGAAGTCACCGTAACCGAAACCACTCAAACATTTACCCTTGAGCTTACAGCTGATTTTACCACTACAGATGGACGTGTATTATTTGACATGGGAGCAGATACTGGTGTACTAGTAATTGATAATGTATCACTAGTACAAAATTAAAGACATAAAATTATTTAATAAAGTGATAGAAGATATAGCTTCATGATACGCTTTCGCGAAAGCGTACTTAGGCAACACCTAACTGTACTATATGATCCTATATCTTTTGTTACTCACTAAAAAAAGAAAAATGAAAATAAAAAATGTAATCTCAAAAAGTATTGCCTTCGCTTTTATAGCTATAGCTATGCTAAGTTGTAATGACGATGAAGGAAGCTCTATTGGTCTCACAAATCTTAATCTCGTATTTGAAGATGACTTTAATGGAGAAGCAGGAGCAGCTATTAATTCAGAATTTTGGAATTTTGATATAGGTACTGGACAAAACGGTTGGGGAAATCAAGAGCTTCAATATTATACAGATCGTCCAGAAAATGTATCCTTAGATGGTCAAGGAAATATGGTTATTACGGCGCGTAGAGAAAATTTTCAAGGATCAGCTTTTACATCTGCTAGAATAAACACTAGAGATAAAGTAGAACAACAATATGGTCGTTTTGAAGCAAGAATTCAAATGCCAGGAGGGCGTGGTGTTTGGCCAGCTTTCTGGATGCTAGGAAGTAATATAGAAACAGAACCAGATGATGACCCAGCTACCATTGCATGGCCATTTGTTGGTGAAATAGATGTTACTGAAATGAGAGGTCAAGAGCCTTTCAGAACTATCGGAAGTATACACGGGCCAGGATATTCTGGAGGAGGTGCTATCTCTGGTGAGTTAGATCTAGAAGATGAGCGTTTTGATACAGAATTTCATGAATTTGCTATCGAATGGAGTCCTGATTTTATAGACTACTTTATTGATGGTATTCGTTTTAATAGAATCACTAAGGATGATATTCCTAATGGTGCCGACTGGGTTTTTGATGATCAACCATTCTTTATTCTATTAAATGTTGCAGTAGGTGGAACTTTTGTAGGCTTTCCAGTAGACTCTACTCCTTTACCTCAACAAATGATTGTAGACTATGTGCGTATATACGAGATAGCAAACTAATCAAGATTTATAACAAAATAACAACATAGTAGGTTCTATAGCATCAAACAAAAAACTATCAAGTAGTTTGATGCTATAGAAAATACGGTGACATCCCTAAAATAAAATACTATTATATCTAGTGTTTCAGATACAATACTATTTGTTAATAATAATGAGCTCTCTATAAGAGCCATTAACGTGAAAATCACAGATGACAAAACAATCTATTTATATAGGAAATAAACAAGCCGCTTTTAATGATCATGAAATTAAAGGAGAGCTACTCAAATTTGATAACGAAGTATATTATAAGATATCAAACAGTGATCAAATGAGACCCTTTTTTATGAGTATCATTAGCAATTCAAATCATTGGATGTTCATAGCTAGTAATGGAGGTTTATCTGCTGGTAGGAAGGATTCAGATAATTCATTATTTCCCTATTATACAGATGATAAAATTACCGAATCTGCAGATGTAACTGGCAGCAAAACGTTGCTTAAAGTACAAAAGGATGACAAGGTGTTTTTATGGGAACCCTTTTCTAATAAATACAAAGGGGTGTATGATATTACTAGAAACCTATATAAAAACACGTATGGAAACAAAGTTATTTTTGAAGAACATAATACAGATTTAGGACTTACCTATAGATACCAATGGAGTTCTAGCGATACCTATGGCTTTGTCAAAAAATCTACACTCATAAACAATCAGGAAACATCTGTAAAAGTAACACTGTTAGATGGTTTACAAAACATTGTTCCATATGGTGTAGGTGAAGATTTACAAAAAGCAAGTAGTAACCTAGTAGATGCCTATAAGCGTAACGAGCTCATAGAAGATTCTGGTGTTGGTTTATATGCTCTTAGTGCCATTATTGTTGATAAAGCAGAGCCAAGCGAAGCATTAAAAAGTAATATTATTTGGTCTTTAGGTATAGACAACCCTACCTACCTTGTATCTTCTCTCCAATTAGAATCATTTAGACGAGGAGAAACTATTCATCAAGAAACAGATGTAAAAGCAGAAAGAGGTGCCTATTTTGTATCTACAGATATTGAACTTCAGAATAAAGGAAAAAAAGAATGGATACTCATTGCCGATGTAAACCATACCATAAGCTCTATCACTGAGATTTCTGAAAAAATAAAAACAACTCCTAACCTTATGGAGTTAGTACAAAAAGATATTGATCAAGGAACAACACACCTTTTAGAATTAGCGGGTGCATCAGATGGAATGCAACTCAGTGACAATAAACTCAGAAATACACGTCATTTTTCAAATACACTCTTCAATATCATGAGAGGAGGTATTTTTGATCATAATTATCAAATAGAAAAGTGGGATTTTAAAACCTATATCACAAAAGCAAACATCACTGTTTTTGAAAAAGAAAAAACAACAATAGAAGCTTTACCTGATCAATTCTCACTTGGCTTCTTAAAAGATATAGCTGCTCAAAGTGATGATCCACATTTTAAAAGATTATGCTTAGAATACATGCCATTAAAATTTAGTAGAAGGCATGGAGATCCAAGTAGACCTTGGAATAAGTTTTCAATTAACACACGTAGTGAAGTAGATGGTTCTAAAATACTAGATTACGAAGGAAACTGGAGAGATATTTTTCAAAACTGGGAAGCATTATCACTCGCTTACCCTGATTTTATTGAGAGTATGATTCATAAGTTTCTGAATGCGACTACCTTTGATGGATACAATCCGTACCGTGTTACAAAAGGTGGTTTTGATTGGGAAACTATAGAAGAAGATAATCCTTGGGCTTATATTGGATATTGGGGTGACCATCAGATCATTTACTTACAAAAGTTTTTAGAGATTATAGAAGACCATCATCCGGGGAAGCTTGCTAGTTATTTTGATAAAGATCTCTTTGTATATGCAAATGTCCCATATATCATAAAAGAGTATACAGAAATACTAAAAAACCCAAAAGATACTATTGATTTTGATTTTGATCTTGATGATAAGATCAACAAAAGAAGAGCTATTGTAGGTGTAGATGGTGCCCTATTACATACCACAGATAATGAAATCTACAATGTGAATCTTATCGAGAAAATATTGGCAACAGTATTGGCTAAAATATCCAATTTCATTCCAGAAGCTGGTATTTGGTTAAATACACAACGTCCAGAATGGAACGATGCTAATAATGCACTTGTAGGAAATGGGGTTTCTATGGTAACCTTATATTACCTAAGAAGATTCCTTCACTTTTTTGGGAATATCATAGCAAATGCAGATATCGAAGAAACTAAAATATCTAAAGAGTTACACGAGTTTTATACAGGTATAACCTACACACTTAGTACACATAGAGATTTATTAAACGAAACTATTTCTGATACAAATCGTAAGACTATTCTGGATGGTTTAGGTACTGCTGCTAGCACCTATAGAACACAGATATATAAAAACACATTTTCTGGTAAAAAAGAAACTATTTCATTACAAAATATTTCTGATTTTATCACAACAAGTCTATCGTATATAGAACATACCATAGATGCAAATAAACGAGAAGATAACTTATACCACGCATATAATTTGATGACTGTAAAGGGAGATCATGAAATTGCGGTGAGTTATTTAGAAGAAATGTTAGAAGGTCAAGTAAGCGTATTAAGTTCTGGATACCTTAGTTCAAAAGAAAATCTAGAGGTACTAGACGCTTTAAAAAGTAGTGCACTATTCAGAGAAGATCAATACAGCTATCTCCTCTACCCTAACAAAGAATTAGCGAAGTTTTTAGATAAAAATCAAATTCCTGAAAAAGCAATAAGCGAATCAAAGCTTTTGCAACAACTTCTTGATCATGATAATGTTCAGATAGTGCAGAAAGACATCAAAGGTACGTATCACTTCAATGGTAATTTTAATAATGCAAAGAGATTAAATGAAGCATTAGATACCTTAGACGCAAGCTATCAAGGACTCGTCGCTAAAGAACGTCAGTTCTTATTAGATACTTATGAGCTTGTGTTTAACCACAAAGCATTTACTGGAAGATCAGGAACCTTCTTTGGGTATGAAGGCTTAGGTTCTATCTACTGGCATATGGTTTCCAAATTACTACTAGCTGCGCAAGAATGTTGTTTAAAAGCTATTAGAGAGCAGGAAAGCGATGAAACTATTGGTAGATTATTAGAGCATTACTATGAAATAAATGAAGGTATTGGTGTACATAAATCGCCAAAACTATATGGAGCTTTCCCAACAGATCCTTATTCCCATACACCCGCAGGTAAAGGAGCACAACAACCAGGAATGACTGGGCAAGTAAAAGAAGATATTCTAAGTCGTTTTGGAGAATTAGGTGTTTTTGTGAATGATGGAAAACTTCAATTTAGTCCATATATGCTTCGTAAATCAGAATTTTTAAATACATCCCAATCATTTGATTATATAGATATAAACCTTAAAAAACAAACGATTCATATCCCTAAAGACGCTATTTGCTTTACCTATTGTCAAATACCAGTGATCTATACCATTTCAGAAAAAGCATGTATAGAAGTACGCTCAAAAGAAGGGACTTCTCAAACTTTTGATGCATTGCATTTAGATAACAACATAAGTAAGCAAGTATTTAGCCGTACAGGAGATATTGTTCAAATACACGTATCGGTAACTAACAACTATTTAAAATAGCATGTATACGCTTTCGCGAAAGCGTATAAAAGCAACATACTTTTAATAAGAAATATAAAATAATACAAGAACCCATGAAAAATATAAAACACATCATAGTTGGATTGCTTCTATCTTTTTGTGGATGGTCTTGTAAAGAAGATATGAAAGCCCCTGAAACACCAAAAGAACAAACAATAAAAAAAGTGACTGCTAAAGATATATTAGGAAATCCAGACTATTTAGCCATCTCTTATGGTGGATACCGTATGACTTCTCGTGACAGTCAGCCCACAATACCACAGTTAAAGGAAGATATGAAATTGCTGCATGCAATGGATATTAAAGTATTAAGAACTTATAATGTTCAGTTAGCACAGGCATCTAATATCCTAAAAGCTATTAAAGAGCTTAAAGAAGAAGACGCTAGTTTTGAAATGTATGTAATGTTAGGCGCCTGGATAGATTGTCTAAATGCATGGACTGAACTGGAACCAAATCACAATGTAGAAAGTCCAGATAATGCTGC
Source organism: Dokdonia pacifica (assembly GCF_900188275.1). Lineage (GTDB taxonomy): Bacteria > Bacteroidota > Bacteroidia > Flavobacteriales > Flavobacteriaceae > Dokdonia > Dokdonia pacifica. The sequence continues at coordinate 491,557 of NZ_FZNY01000003.1, read as the reverse complement.
CGAAATTGATAGAGCAGTAAAATTAGCACAACAATACCCAGATATTGTAAAAATAATCGCTGTAGGTAATGAAGCTATGGTCAAATGGGCTACCTCCTATTATGTACAGCCAGATGTTATTTTAAAATGGGTAAATCATTTACAAAATCTTAAAGCAACAGGGACACTTTCAAAAGACTTGTGGATTACGAGTTCAGATAATTTTGCTTCTTGGGGAGGTGGAGAAAATCAATACCACGTCAAAGCATTAGAAGATCTTATACAAGCAGTAGATTACCTATCTGTACACACCTACCCTATGCATGACACACATTACAACCCAGCATTTTGGGGTGTATTTGGACATGAAAATGAACGAACACATCTAGAAAAAATTGATGTGGCTATGTTACGTGCTAAAAAATATGCCATGGCTCAAACAGATAGCGTGGCTAGTTATATGAAAAGCTTAGGAATAGATAAGCCTATTCATATTGGCGAAACCGGATGGGCAAGCGCATCTAATGGCTTATACGGTCCTAATGGATCTAAGGCAACAGATGAATATAAAGAGGCACTATACTATGAGCATATGCGTGATTGGACCAATGAAAATGGAATGTCATGCTTCTATTTTGAAGCCTTTGATGAGCCATGGAAAGATGCACATAACAGCGGAGGATCAGAAAATCATTTTGGTCTTTTTACAGTAGATGGAAAAGCAAAATATGCACTTTGGAAACTTGTAGATCAACAGGTATTTAAAGGGTTAACACGTAATGGAAATCCAATAACCAAAACCTATAACGGAGATAAAGAAGCATTACTAACCGATGTGTTATCTCCTCCTGAAAAAGGAAAGGTACTAGTGAATTAATACTTATGAAACTATTTAAAACATATCCGCTATTTATACTTGTTATTACCGTAATGGCATGCACTAAAGAAAAAGAACAATCAAAAACACTTCAAGTAGACGTCTATGAGACCTCAGCAAGTGGAAATAAATTAACGGCTGTGCAAACAATTTCTGAAGCTGATACTTTAGAAAAAATCACGCTGTTTCCAGAAAAAGAATTACAAACTATTACTGGATTTGGAGGAGCTTTTACAGAATCTTCTGCCTATTTACTAAACCGTTTAAGCAAGAAAAATAGAGATACCATTATACAAGCCTACTTTAGTAAAGAAGGGGCTAATTATTCACTTACGAGAACCCATATGAACTCTTGTGATTTTTCATTATCACAATACTCATACGCTCCAGTTGAAGATGATATGGAACTGGAGCATTTTACAATTCAAGAAGACAAAGAGGATCTTATTCCTATGATTAAAGATGCCATGGCTGCATCTGAAGATGGATTTAAAATCTTTGCATCACCATGGACAGCTTCCCCATGGATGAAAGATAACAACGAGTGGGTAGGAGGAAAATTATTACCTAAATATTACGATACATGGGCTTTATTCTTTTCAAAATATGTAGACGCATATAAAGCCGAAGGTATTGACATATGGGGCTTCACAGTAGAAAATGAGCCGCATGGAAATGGTAACAATTGGGAAAGTATGCACTACACCCCTGATGAGATGACCAATTTTGTACAAAACCATTTAGGCCCAAAACTAGAAACAGATGGGCATGGTGACAAAATCATTTTAGGATATGACCAAAATAGAGCAGGTTTAAAAGAATGGGTAGACTCTATGTATGCTACCGAAGAAACTTCAAAATATTTTGATGGCACTGCGATACACTGGTATGAAAGTACTTATGAAGTATTTCCCGAAGAATTACAATACGCACACAATAAAGCTCCCAATAAATTACTAATAGAAACCGAAGGTTGTATCGATTCTGAAGTTCCCGCTTGGAAAGACGATATGTGGTACTGGAGTAAAAAATCTACAGATTGGGGATATGATTGGCGTGAAGAAGAAAAAAAATACTTACACCCTAAATATGCTCCTGTAAACAGATATGCAAGAGACATCATAGGTTGCCTTAACAATTGGGTAGACGGATGGGTAGATTGGAATATGGTGTTAGACACCCAAGGAGGTCCAAACTGGTTTAAAAACTGGTGTGCAGCACCCGTTATTGTAGATCCAGAAAAAGATGAAGTATACTTTACACCGCTATACTACACCATGGCGCATTTTAGTAAATACATACGCCCTGGAGCAAAAGTAATTGCTCTTGAGAGTACAGCAGATAAGAAATTTATGGTCACTGCTGCCAAAAACCCTGATGGCTCTATTGCTGTTGTTGTTTTTAATGAAGAACCACAAGCAAGAGATTTTAGCTTAACACTTAAAGAAGAAACTGTAAACCTTCATATTGAAGGACAAGCATTACAAACTATTATGATCCCAAGTCGTAAATAAAACATATACATAATGAATAACATAGATCGTAATATGGTAAAGAATGAATACGCTTTCGCGAAATCGAACTCGTGAGACCTGTCTGCCGGCAGGCAGGTTCACGACTAGAGGGAGAATGAAATGGTAAAGCGTACCCAGAACTATCATCACTTTCTATGAACTAATTACTAATTAAAACTCTAAAAATTATGTCCACAACTACCCAAAAAGTTCCACTCGGTCAAAAAATTGCCTTTGGTGTCGGAATGTTTGCCAATCAAATGTTTCCTGCTATACTAGGAATATTCATGGTGGTACTAGTAGAAGATTTAAAATTTACTGGATTAATGTGGGCCATGATTTATTTATTTCCTAGGCTATTTGATGCAATTACAGATCCTATCATGGGCTTCATTTCTGATAATACAAAATCAAAATGGGGAAGACGTAGAATATATGTTCTTATAGGAGGATTCATCATGGGAGTTTCTTATATCTTTATGTGGCAACTCTTTAAAGAAAACACAGTTCAATATAATTTTTGGTACTTCTTTCTTTGGTCGGTTGTATTTTATTTAGGTCTTACATTTTTTAGTGTACCCTATGTGGCGATGGGATATGAAATGAGTGATGATTTCCATGAACGTACAAGCATTATGGCCATTGCTCAGTGGATTGGACAATGGGCTTGGGTAATAGCCCCATTATTTTGGATCATTATGTACGATCCTGAGTGGTTCCCCTCTGCCGAAGTAGCCGTTAGAGAACTGGCCATATGGGTCGCTATTCCATGTGCATTCTGCGCCATGGTTCCTGCACTTTTTATAAAAGGCGAATCTACAGTAGATAAAGATTATGAACCATTAAATTTTGCTAACATAGGAGGAAGTGTTAAAAAAATACTTCGAAGTTTTGTAGAAGCTTTTAAAATTAAAGAATTTAGAAAATTATGCGGAGCTACATTCTTTATATACAACGCTTTTATGGCGGTATCATCACTAACATTTTTTGTCATTGTATATAAACTATTTAATGGAGACGCCGGGGCATCTGGTATATGGGTTTCTTTATTTGGATGTTTAGGTGCTTTAGGAACAACATTTATTGTAATCCCTATTGTAGCGACTCTTGCAAAAAAGATAGGTAAGAAAAAAGCATTTATGATTTCTCAAAGTATTTCTATAGTTGGGTACATTATGCTATACTTCTTATTTGTTCCAGGAAAACCTTGGTTATATATTATTGCACTTCCATTCTTCTCATTTGGTATCGGAAGTTTATTTACCATTATGATGTCTATGACAGCAGATGTTATTGATGTAGATGAGCTAAACTCTGGCAAACGTAGAGAAGGAATTTTTGGGGCCATTTATTGGTGGATGGTTAAAGTAGGTTTTGCTATTGCTGGAGCTTTTAGCGGATTAATAATTTGGTTAGTTGGTTTTAATTCAGATTTAGCTACGATAGATCAGCAAGGTGCTGTAGATGGATTACACGCTTTCTTTTGTGCCTTCCCAGTATTAGGTACAATCGCTGCTATGTATATTATGAAAGATTATGCCATTGATGAAGCCAGAGCTAATGAAATTCGTGCAGAACTAGAAAAACGCAAAAAACCAACTTCTTTTTACCAAACTGGTAAGCTCGCAACACTCATGGGTGCTTCAGTACCTACCGATTCAAAATACGATATAGATTTTAGCGAGATGTCAACCGATGAAATCAAATCACTATTCTCCAAGTCACTAAATGGTGGTTTACACGGGATATGCTTTAGTCCATATACAGAAGGACAGGATATTGGTGATCAACTATCTGAAGCGCAAATACAACGCCGTATGGATGTTATTGCTCCATACACCAAATGGGTGCGTTCATTCTCTTGTACAAATGGAAATGAATTCATTCCTCAAGCAGCACATAATAAAGGCCTAAAAACCATGGTAGGTGCATGGATTGGGAATGATAAAGCTCAAAATAACAAAGAGATTGATGCGCTTATTCAACTTGCAAAAAACAAGCTTGTAGATATTGCTGTAGTAGGTAACGAAGTATTAATGAGAGGTGATTTAAGTGTACAAGAAATCATAGTACATATCAATAAAGTTAAAAAAGAATTACCAGGCATTCCTGTAGGATATGTAGATGCTTATTATCAATTTCATGAGCATCCAGAACTTATAGAAGTATGTGATGTCATTTTAGTAAACTGTTATCCTTTCTGGGAAGGAAGTAATATAGAAGAGGCTACGCGTTACTTAAGACAAATGTATACGGTGACAAAAGATATTTCTAAAGGAAAACCAGTAATCATTACAGAAACTGGATGGCCAAATCAAGGAGATAGTGTAGCAGGTGCTATGCCTACTACAGAAAATGCTATGAAATACTTCATTTCTGCCAGTAATATGTCTAAAAAGAGTTCTATACCCCTATTCTACTTCTCATCTTTTGATGAGTCATGGAAAGTACATCAAGAAGGTGATGTAGGCGCGCGATGGGGATTATGGGATACTAGTGAAAAATTAAAATATTAATTCATATGTCATATAGAGGAGATCATAATTTTCTACTTGAAAACACAGATTTCACACACCATAAAGGTGTTGATTTTAGCAAGTACACCACCAAAGAATTAGAAAAACTTTGGAGAAAAACATTAAAAGCTGGAATGCACGGACTGTGCTTTAGTATGTATGAAGATGGGCAAGAACCTGGTGATGTGATTACAGAAGCACAAGTAGAACGAAGAATAAATATTATAAAACCTTATACAAAATGGGTGCGTTCCTTCTCTTGTATTGAAGGCAATGAATACATTCCTCGTATAGCACATAAACATGGAATGAAAACTATGGTAGGTGCATGGTTAGGGGATGATTTGCAAAAAAACGAAGATGAGATTGAAGCACTTATTGCACTAGCAAAAGAAGGTTGTGTAGATATTGCTGCTGTAGGTAATGAAGTTATGTATCGTGGTGATCTTACAGAAGAACAATTATTAGACTATATCTACCTTGTTAAAGAAGCCTTACCTGATATTACTGTTGGATATGTAGATGCTTATTATGAATTTTCACATAGACCAAAAATCACAGAAGCATGCGATGTGATCTTATCTAATTGTTATCCCTATTGGGAAGGATGTGATTTAGAAAACTCTTTAAATCACATGCAGCAAATGTTTGGACAAGCTACCCATGCTGCAAATGGTAAAAAAGTAATTATTACAGAAACAGGATGGCCGAGTCACGGAACCAATCTAAAAGGTGCTTTCCCATCTCGTGAAAATGCAATGAAATACTTTATTAATGCACAAGCTTGGTCTGCTAAAGAGAACATAGAATTGTTTTATTTCTCATCATTTGATGAATCATGGAAAGTAGGCCCTGAAGGTGATGTAGGTGCGTATTGGGGATTATGGGATAAACGCGAAAAATTAAAATTTTAAAGATGGTTAATACAAACTAATTAATCTCAGTATAAAGAGTTTATTAAGTAGCTTGAACCCCTTTTAAACAAAACACCCTCATTTTAGGTTTTAAAATGAGGGTGTTTCATATTTTAGATGCGATTTAATGCATTCCAAAATCCTTCACTCCTGCTTCTATCCGAATCGTTAAATCATTATACTCAGGAGGAATAGGACAACTATAGCCAGTGGTATAAGCACAGTAAGGATTATAGCTCTTATTAAAATCTATAATTAATGTATTATCTACAATATCAGATTGTTCTAAATCTATATAACGACCACCACCATAAGAACCATCGCCACTCGTATAATCTGTAAAAGGTAGAAAGAGACTTTGCCCATATTCATCCTCAGGATGATCTATATAATACGTGTTTTGATAGATCGGTAACGTAAAAATCTCATCTTCTATTTCAAATTTTGCAATACCAAACATCACATATTCTCTTGTACGTCCAGATGATAGAGACATCTCAAATGGCGTTGCATCTGGTGTTTTAGTAAACGTTGCGCTTACGCGAAATTTTAAATCGATTGGATAAAATTCTAACCCATTAAAATCTTTTAATTGTTTTTTGCTCAGAATAGAAGTCTCTGGATTTTTATAATCCTCAGAAAGTGATTTCTGATATTCTTGAGCTTGTGCTACAAGTATCCCATCATCAGTATTTATAGAAGTATCTGATTGAGAAATAGCAACTTTTGCAAAAGCAAAAACAACTAAAAAAATATAAATTTTCATTTTTCTTGTTTTAAAAGCATACAAGTAACACATTTTTTATTTAGTTTTGAAGTATCAAATAAAGAAAAAATGAAGCAAGTCAATACATGTTACCGATCTCAGAAGTGGAATTTCCACTGTCGGACGCTATGTATTGTCTCTAAATAATAAATTTATAAAGTAACAATTACGAAAGTCCGACCCACTGTGTCGGACTTTTTGCTTTTATAAAGTCGGCACAGGGTATCTATATAAACTCACTAAAACACCTGTGTTATGAAACTCATACTACGCAATTATATAAAAACATTTGAAGGCCTCTCTAAAGAAGTATGGTGGCTGTCACTCATTACTTTTGTAAACCGCTTTGGAGCGATGGTAATTCCATTTCTGTCTATTTACCTTAATGAAAGTATCGGGATTACCTTAGGCGATGTTGGATGGATTATGTCTGCTTATGGTTTAGGATCTGTAGTAGGGTCCTATATTGGGGGGAAACTAACAGATCTCATAGGGTATTATAAAGTAATCCTTTTAAGTCTCTTTTTTACAGGAATTAACTTCTTATGGGTCATGCATGTTGCTGACTTCTGGGGATTATGTTTTTCCTTTTTTATTTTGATCACACTTGCTGATATGGGACGTCCTGCATTTTTTGTAGCACTTAGCGCCTATTCAAAACCAGAAAATAAAACACGATCTCTTACATTGTTACGACTTGCCATTAACTTAGGAATGGGAGCTGGACCAATGATAGGTGGTCTTTTAATTGGTACTGTAGGCTATCATGCGCTCTTTTATGCCGATGGGTTTACCTGTTTGTTAGCAGGCTTATTAATGATGTATGTTTTAAATCCAAAAACGGTAAAAGAAGTAGATAAAGAAGTGATTGTAGAAAACCCTGTAGCACCAGAAAAGGATATCACCTATGTTTATTTTCTTATAGGACTCATGTTATTTGCTATGGCTTTTCTTCCATTATTTACGGTAGTACCCGTTTATTATCGATCTGTTTATGAAATAAGTGAACCAAACATTGGATTACTTATGGGAATCAACCCAATAATGATCGTGCTATTAGAAATGCCATTGGTCGCTTGGCTACTAAAAAAGAAGTATGATAATATACAACTCACTATTATAGGAATTGCGTTTACAGGACTTAGTTATATTGTGCTTGTATGGGAAGCGTGGATAGGTGTTTTATTTATTTCTATTGTACTTATGACTTTTGGAGAAATGATAGGGTTTCCATTTAGTAATAAATTTGCATTAGATCGTTCCAAAATAGGGAAGCAAGGTGCTTTTATGGGATTGTATTCTATGGCTTTTGCTATAGCCAATATTTTTTCTCATAATGCGGGTATGCAAATAACTGCAAAATATGGGTTTAAGGTAGTTTGGTTATTTATATTTGGACTCACAGTTATTGCTTGTTTTTTTATGTACTTATCTAGACGAAAAGTAATGGAAGAAACAACGACAAAACAACTATCTTTAAAATCTAATTTAGACAAATGAAATACATAACACTCCTATTCATCATCTGTTGTGTTATCTCTTGTGGAGATGCTACTATGGATGTGAAAACTGATAAGAATACTGTAGACACTCTAAAAAATGGTAAAGATACTGGTTCTGCTTTCGCGAAAGCAAAACCAACATTAAAAGAAGGTCGCTATAATGTAGCATTCCTGATAATGGATGGTGTTTATAATACCGAGCTTACGGCTCCTTTTGATATTTTCCAGCATACACAGTATCGAGAAAATATCAAACAGATGAATGTATTTACAGTAGCAAATACACTAGATCCTATCCGTACGTTTGAGGGGATGTACCTCCTACCCGATTTTGATTATACGGCATCAGATCTCCCCAACATTGATATTCTGGTAGTACCTAGTGCAGAACATCATCTAGATACCGATTTGGATGATGAAGTAATGATCAATTTTGTAAAAAAGGTAGATCAAAATGCACAGTTTATCACCTCACATTGTGATGGTGCTTTTGTATTGGCAAAAGCAGGATTATTGGATGGTAGTGTTTCTACTACATTCCCAAGTGATATTGATAAAATGCGCGAAACATTTCCGCAATTAGATATCCGTAAAGAAGTATTATTTGTACACGATGGAAAGTACATTACCTCAGCGGGTGGTGCCAAAAGTTTTGAGGCAGCGCTCTATCTGGCAGAACATTTATATGGAGCAGCAATTGCTCGTTCTCTTGCTGGAGGACTTGTTATAGATTGGAAATTGGAGGAAGTTCCTCATTTGATTGTAGACTAAAAATAATAAAAACCCCTATCACTTTGTAAAGGATAGGGGTTCTTTATACACTTTATCACTTTGCTCTCTCTATGGTCGTGAATCTCACAAGTTCGATTTCGCGAAAGCGTATGTAGTATCTTTTAAATATTATTGACACCCAGTATATGGTTGCGGAAACTTCTTAGGATTTTCTTGCCATGTGAGGGTAATCTTATCTCTTGAGGTTGTTGGATGATCTGGAACAGCACTTGTATAGGGATTTCCAATACAAAAGCCTACAGAGTCAAACGCTAATTTTCCACTACTCATCACAGAGATAGTACTATATCCAAAAAAAGGAGCCGCGCCTTCACTACCACCATTTCCTGCAATAATCTGATAGGTACCTCCTCCTAAACTATCATTTATAGGTTGCCAACGCTGATAATCATGTACATGCGCCGATAATAATGCTACCACTTTATTTTCTTGAAATACAGGCCATAACTCTCCTCCTTGCGGTAATCCGGCATGCCCAGTTTCTATATTCCCATCTACATAGTATGGACGATGCGCTAATACAAAAATATGGTCTACTTCTGTATCAGCTTTAAAAGCTTTTACCTGATCATTTACCCAAGTAACAGGAACTTGACCTTCCAATCCTAATCCATAAGGATTACTTGGTCTATCAGGATTATAGCTATCAGAATTCATGACGACAAACCCAACATTATGACGTTTAAATGAGAATGTAAGTCTATTGTCCAGTATATCAGAACTTGGTGCTGTCTTACGTCCTACAGGCATATAAGACTTCATATGAGTAAGCCAGATATCTGTACTTCCTTTTAACGGAAACTCTTTCCATTTATTAGGCTTTACTTCCTTAGAATACAGCATTTCATGATTTCCTGGCACTGCTACCAATTCAATATTTGAAGAACTAAATGCATCACTTTTATATAGTGAATCCCATGCTTTTAATTGCGAATCTAAATTAGGAAGCGTACTCTCAGCAAGTACTAAATCTCCTAAAAAGAAAAACAATTCTGGTTGATCTTTTTTATGAGTGAGCTCGCTAAAAATACGTTGTAATGCATATTTATTGGCAGTAGAAGGAACCGAGCTTGTTGTATCTCCTCTATTCACACGGTTACATCCCATAAAAGAAAAACTAAATAAAATAGAATCTTTAACTACAGTTTCTTTGACTTCTTCTTTGCTTGTTGTTTGAGTTGTTTCTGTGTTGTTTTTACAACTACTTACTAAAATGAGTGCTAAAAAGCTACTCCACATAATACGGTTCATAGGATGGTTAATTTTAAATAATGGTTAGAATTGGTATAAAGTTACATATGTATTGTTCCCAAAAAAATTTGTGTTTTACCTGGTGCGGTAGTTTGCATCCATACTAATTTTGTACCATCAGGCGAAAACTTAGCATGTTGTGAGGGATTATTGGCATTACTTACTGAGACAATAGGTTGATCATAAGGAGCATTTGTTATTTGCTTAAGAAATATTTGCATATTTCCAGATGTTCCGTTTGATAATGCTTCAAAAGCCATCATCTTTCCATCTGGGCTTATCCATGGGGCTCTTCCAATAGTGCCTTTATCTTTACTCGAAAATAAAGCAGGGGCACGACCAGGGGTTTGTATCCATATTTGATTTACATTTTGGTTATATCCATTTGCACTCATTGACTGCCCAGCATAGGCAATCACATTTTTATTTACGGCAGATACAGTACCCATTCCTGTCCATTTCGTAGCAGAGGATACAACTCCTAAAAACTCGCCATGGGTCGTTGCTTTTATAAGGTTTAAAGCATTATAATCTGTAATCAACAATGCTTCTTCATCAGCATTTGATGATGAGTACCAAGCAGGATACGAAAGTTTTATATTTGCTTGATATCCTTGTATAGTAAGTTCCTGAGCACTATTAGGAGCACCACCAGCATCAAGAAGCATTATTTTAGAAATGCCGTTAGAGTTTGCAGTAAAAGCAATTTGATTATTCTTTTGATTAGGATTCCATGACCAAGCAGCACGAAGACAATTATAGGTACTTGATGTATAATACACTTTTTCTGAACCTGGATTATCTATAGGTACAGACCAAAATTCATTAAGAGAGATACCACTTCCACTTCGTTCAAAAAGTACTGTTCTTCCATCGGGACTAAAACAAGGACGCCCATCTACATAAGAGGATCCACTTGAATCAACTTGTGTGATAGCATGTATATCGATAACTTCCATATTTCCAAAAGTTTAGAAATACGAATATAAAAGAAGATACAGTGATATTTATGCGTATATACACCTATTTATGAGTGCGAAATAGATAAATTCTCAACGATAATTAATCATCAAAAAACTTAGATTTCCCTAGGTAAGCTTTTACAATAGCATTCCATTCTTCACCTATACGCAATGCTGTAGTTCCATCTATAGTATATAGAAGTTCATAATCTTTAAAACCACTCTTAAGTAACTCTTCTAAGTAAAATAAAGATGCATTTACATCTCCATCTTTGGCACTTAAAGAGATTGCATTTACAAATGCTTGCTGATTATTAGGATCTACAAGGGTGCGCAATACATTCATAAAAAGTAATTGCTCAATCTTAGGATTTTTCGTTAAAATCTCTTTGTATTTATCTTCTACAAGTGTTTTTGCAAATCCCTTTAAACGAATAGAAGCTTTACGTTCTTGATTATTGGAAGCCGTACTATCTATTTTTGCATCCAAATCATTCATTTGAAAATTCCACCAGCCCAGATTATCAAAGTAAGAATTCTTTGCATCTTCGTTAAGGTAATACTGAAAGTCTTCTGCCAATAAAATCTCTGCATATTTTACGGATGTTCTTCTAGATCGTTTTGCTTTAAAAGTAGCATTACCGCGTATTGTTTTTAATAATTTCTTCTGTGCATCTATCTCTACCCGATCCTTATATTGTTTTTTTAAATCTTGAACAAAACTAAAAGCAGGGAGGTGTTTTTGCTGTCTGTATAACAATTCTCCAAAAGCTAAATCACTTTCATAATAACGTTGTACATCTTCTACGGGAGTGGCTCTTGTCATTAAAATATCAACCATCGCTGCCGATAAGAATCCTGCTTCTGGCCAATCACTACCACCATTATATTCATAATAGCCCGCAAAACTAGAACTACTTCGTAATACGCCCTGATAAGCTCTTAACTTATAATAATTAGGGTTTTCATCTCCAGAGATGAGGGTAAGCTTAATCCTTGAGTTTTTACGAAATATCGTATTGTCTAAATAGATATCATTTATGGCTATAACTCCTTTAATTTTTTGTGTTTTATAAGCGCCTGCAGTAGCTATTAATGCACCGTCTCCTCTCCCGGCTAGAATAATTTTTGTAGCGTCTATTGCATAGCGTTGATATAGCGTATTAATTAGTTTTTCTGTACGTTTTAATCCAGTTTGCAAAGAATCTTTTATGGCAAAATTTGCCCCTATTATAATACTATTTGTGAGTTCTGCTCCAATGGTAAATTGCTGTACTGCTCGATCTCCTTGGTTGGTTTCATCAAAAACAAAAACAACAGGATAATTTCCATTTTCATCGTAAGCTCTGGGAAGGTATAATGCGTACGTTTCATTTTTAGTATCATCCAAGGCTATTTGAGAAATAATGGTGCCTGGAACAATGTCTTGACTTAAAGCAGGAAGGGTCACGAAGAGAAGGAGTACTATATAACGCATATACTATTTTAAATTTTCAACAATTTATATCAAATATCGTGCAAGAAATACTTTAATAAAAAAATAAATGAACTTATATCCACTCATCCCCTATTATTTTTTGCCTATTTTTAGTCTACTAAAACTTTGTGTATGAAACGTTCGTTACTCATTATTATTCTTTTTTTATCCGCTTTCGCGAAAGCGCAAGATTATTACTTTGCAGCATATGCTCCTTTTCAACAAAACATCCCGACACCAGAGCAGTTTCTAGGTTATGGTATTGGAGATCAACATACACGTCATGATCAGATTGTATCTTATTTAGAAAAACTAGCCGAAGTATCAGACCGTGCTACGATAGCTGAATATGGACGAACACATGAAGGCAGAAAATTAGTAATGCTTACTGTGACCACTCCAGAAAACCATACCAATCTAGAACGTATTAAAACACAACATCTTGCTTTTACAGATACTTCACAAAAAGCTACAAATTATGATCAGGTTCCTGTTTTTATACAACTAGGTTATAATGTACATGGTAATGAACCATCTAGTTCGGAAGCGGCTTTACTAACAGCCTATACTCTAGTTGCTTCTCAGCATGCTGATATCGTTAACTACCGTAAAAATGCTATTATTTTTATAGACCCTACTATTAATCCTGATGGACGTGATCGCCATACACAATGGGCTAACAGCTTTAAAGGATCGCCGCTTGTCTCTGATAATATAGATGCAGAACATACCGAAATGTGGCCACGAGGTCGTACCAATCATTATTGGTTTGATTTAAATCGTGATTGGTTATTAGGAATCAATCCTGAAAGTCGCGGAAAATTAAACTGGTATCATGAGTGGTATCCAAATGTGGTAACCGATTTTCACGAAATGGGCACCAATAGCACACACTTTTTTGAACCGATGCTCCCAATAGGAAGTTTAGATCCTATCATGCCAAAGGAAAATTATGAAGACCTCAACAACCTATTTGCACCCTATTTTGCAGATGCCTTAGATCAAATCGGGTCTTTCTATTTTACTAAAGAAGCCTTTGATGGCACCTATCCTGGCTATGGAAGTTCGTATCCCGATTTACAAGGTGCTTTAGCTTTACTTTTTGAGCAAGCCAGTAGTAGAGGGCATTTACAAGACACCGACTTTGGAACCATTTCTTTTCCATTTACCATTCGTAATCAATACACTTCTAGTTTTGCTACCGTAAAAGCTGCTGTCGAAAATAAAGCAACCTTACGCAAATACCAGCAAGATTTTTTTGTATCCGCTTTCGCGAAAGCAAAAACAGATCAGGCTGCAGCCTACGAGTTTGGAGATCCTAATGACCGTAATCGTACCAAAGCATTTATAGACAAACTCTTATTACACCGCATTAAAACCTACAAAAAAGGAGATGGCCGATATGTAGTACCGATGGCACAACCACAAAAACGTATGGTGCAATCTTTCTTTGAAACGTATAGTACATACAGAGATAGCGTCTATTATGATGCGAGTGCATGGAGTGTTGCCAATTTTTATAATATGCGTTACAAAGGGTTAAATAGTGTACCTAACCTACGAGATGAAATTACTAGTACCGAAACGATTGCTACTGTTACTCCAGTTTCAAAAACAAAGTATGCATACTTGATTAATTATGATGATTATAATGCAACTGCATTACTATATCATTTACAACAGAAAGGAATTATCGTTTCGACAGCTTTTAAGCCGTTTACTGCAAAAACGCAGCGTGGTACCATAGATTTTAATTATGGAGCGCTTCTAGTGCCTGTAAGTAGACAATCTATGGATGCAACAAAGGTACACACTATTGTCTCGGAAGCGCAACAGCGTTATCAGGTGCCTATTTATGCCACAAATACTGGTTTTAGTGTCAATGGAATTGACCTAGGTAGCCGAAATTATGTAAAAGTAGATACACCTAAAGCGGCTATGCTTATTGGTGATGGTACAAGCTCGTATGAAGCTGGAGAGGTATGGCATTTATTAGATACACGTGTGCATATGCCCATCACTAAAATCCTAATGAATAACTTCCGATTTGCAGATCTCAGCAAGTACAATACTTTAGTCATGGTTTCTGGAAATTATAGCAGACTCTCAGATGGGGATGTTCAAAAGCTTAAAACGTGGGTATCACAAGGGAATACACTTATTACTATCGGAAGGGCTACTTCTTGGGCGATTAATAGAAAAGTGGCTACTGGAAAACTAACTGAAAAGAAAAAGGATACTAGTAAGGTCACAGAGCGTAAAAATTATGTAGATGCACGTGCTAATCGTGGGAAACAACGTTTGGGAGGTGCTATTTTTGAAGTAGACTTAGATCTTACACATCCGCTTGGATTTGGGTATCGTTATCGCGATTTGCCTGTTTATAAAAATAATAATGTGTGGTTAGCACCTAGCAAAAGTGAATATAACACCGTAGCTAAGTATACTAAAAACCCACATATAGATGGTTTTATTTCTGAAGAAAATCTAGAAGATAATTTAAAACCATCGGCTTCACTAGTTGTGAGTCCGCAAGGGAATGGTCGCGTTGTTCTTTTTGCTGATAATCCTAACTTTAGAGGGAGTTGGTATGGTACAAATAAGTTGTTTTTAAATGCATTATTTTTTGGGAGTTTAATCAACTAAATAATACGATATGCCAACGGAATGTTGCTGGTTGTACGTTGTTTTTTGTAACATGCGGAGCACAAAAAAGAACGTACTTTCCGTTACCTGTAAGTAAAAAAATGGAAAGGTTTTCAAATAGTACTGAAGCTTACTGGAATCAGATTCAAAAAGAGCTACTGAATGGATATGATTCTAAAGATTTTCGATTTCAATATCTCGAAATGGGACAACTTTTGTCCCATGGTTTTTCAATAGCACAAACAAAAAGAAACTCCACACAACTTATAGTAAAAGTTTGGGATGCTGCATATGATAACAAGAGATTTAGTAAAAGGATTTTTAATCTAGATAGATTGGCAATAACTGACAAAAAAGTTGAATTAACAGGACAAGAGCTAGAAAGGATTAATAGATTATTAAATACTAAACTTGATCTTACAAATTGGGGAGGGATCGTTCTTGATGGGCTATTTTGCCAGTTTGAAATTAACAATAAAAAAATGGACTGGAATGTTAATGAAGAAATTAATGATAACTTAACTGAACTAGTTGAACTATTAAGGAGTAAAGTTAGATAAAACATAAAAATATGTAAGCTCATATTTATGTTTTATAGAAGAGGGTGCTAGTTATAATTGAGAAAATCAAATGGAAATAAAAACTTTAGAGGGAATCAGTAAAAAAGAAATCTTAAACGTTTTTAATGATTCTTTTGCTGACTATTTCATCCCATTTAAATTAACAGAAGAACAATTAGCATCAAAAATGCTAGCTGATAAAACAGATCTTAGCGTATCTGTAGGTGTTTTTGAAAACGAAAAATTAATCGCTTTCATTTTACATGGTTTTGATACAATTAACAATCAGAAAGTAATATACAACGGAGGAACTGGCGTTATTCCTAAAAAAAGAGGTTTTGGATTAACAAAACAAATGTATTTTTTCATTTTACCAATATTAATAGAAAAAGGAATAAGCAAGCTAATGCTTGAAGTAATTATTGAAAATATTCAAGCTATTAAATCTTATGAGAAGTCTGGTTATAAGATCAATAGAAATCTCTTGTGCTATAAAGGAGAGGTTGTCATAACAAACACTAACAGTACTATAAAAATTGAGAAATTACAGGACTATAACTGGGAATTAATGGAATCTTTTGGCGATATTCAACCTACTTGGCAAAACTCAAAGAACGTTATCAATAAATTAATATATAACAATGTATCATTAGGTGCCTATTTTGAAAATCAATTGGTGGGTTATATTATTTATAATCCAACGAATAAACGAATTCAACAAATTGCCGTAAAGAAAGGTTTTAGGCAAAAGAAAATAGCCTCTACATTAGTTTTAGAATTGATCAATACGTTTGGTAATACTATTTCAATAATTAATGTTGACAAAAGTTCGAAACCCATAAATGCATTTCTACATAGTATAGGACTTAAAACGAATCTTGAACAATTAGAAATGGAGTTAGATCTTGATTAAAAATAGTAGTGATAAATAGGTAATAATATTGAAATGTTACATAAAAATATTTTGAAAAGAATTGAGGCTTTGGGTGGAGAGGTATCCAACTCCAATCCTACTTCATTAGAAGATTTTTTTCTTTCTTTAAAATTTAATAATCCGCTTTATCAAAATCCTGAATATATCCCAACTACAACTAATAGATTTAAAGAACCTCTCTTTGATTTGGATAGTTTTATAAAGGAAAATAAAAGTTTATTAAAAACCAATGTAACAGAATTAGACAAAAAAATAATTGATAAATATACATCTTATCAGAAGGGCTGTATAGGACAATACAAGTGCGATGCTACGCTATATACTCCTCTAAAGTATGGTACCGAAGATTATAAAACAACACTTGATTCATATAGTTTTAATAAAGAATGTTTGAAAGAATTAATGCTAGAAGTTCAAAATTCTAAACCTGAATTTGTTGAATTATTTTATACGTGTCAGTTTTTAAGAAATGGTCGTTTTGAAGCTGTTTACTACTATATATGCACATCAGATAAAAATCATGAAAACCCAACAGTTTATACTACAAATGAAGACTGTTATTTTTGTGAAATTGAAAATGAAGGGCCATTAAATATTTTTCTAAATACACTAATGACTAAAGAGGAGTTGCTAAAGATTATAAAAAATAGAATGGAAAATCTCTTGAATTAAATCCTAAAAATGAAAACGCTACCCATAAATTAAAGACTATTAAAGAGTAAGAACAAAAACACATATCCTTTTACAGAATACCACTATATTAACCATATATCTATTATCACTGCTATTTTCAATCAAAAACGAATACATTATGCGACTACTACATACGAACCGTAATTATTTATCAATTATTGTGTTATGTTTTTCCATCTGGAGCTGCAATCAAAAAGCACCATCTCATGATTATAGCATTAATGTTTATCAAACATCACAAACTGGCGATAACTTAAAATTAATTTCTCAGAAAGAGGTACATACAAACGCAAAAAAAATCCATCTTCAACTTTTGCCTGATCAGGAATTTCAGGAGTATATTGGTTTTGGAGCTTCTTTTACCGAATCGTCTGCATGGAATCTTGCTACCATTCCTATTGAGTTACGTGAAGAAGTCCTAACGAACTTATTCAGTCCTTCTAAAGGCGCAGGATTTTCCCTTACTCGAACACACATCAATAGTAGTGACTATTCTAACAATCATTATACCTATGTTGAAAAAGGAGATAAAACCCTCTCAACATTTAGTGTATATGAAGATATGAAAGGGTTTACTGGTGACGAGAATGATCAAGTTCGTGATATTGAATTAGTAGATTCCAAATATGATATCATTCCTATGATTTTGGAAGCTTCTGAAGTACCTGATTCAGATTTTAAAATTATCGCTTCACCGTGGAGTCCGCCATCTTGGATGAAAGCTGGTGAAACTGCTGAAATGACGAATGGTTCCTTACTTCCAGAATATTATGGAATTTGGGCAGAATACTTATCAAAATACGTAAGTGATTATAAAGCGCAAGGAATTAATTTATGGGGAATTACACCACAAAATGAGCCATTGCATGCACATGACGCTCGATGGGATAGTAACGGGTTTACACCTGAACAGGGGCGTGACTTTTTAAGAGATCATCTTGGACCTCAACTTGTAAAAGATGGTCATTTAAATGTTGATGATTTGGAAGCTGGATTGAAAGTACTAATTTATGATCATAATAAATCTACCATGAACAACTATGTAACTCCTACCTATAACGACCCTGAGGCAGCCAAATATGCATGGGGAACTGCATTTCATTGGTATGCAAATTCTGAACTTGATGAAAACAATTGGTTTACTAAAGATTTAGATACGCATAGAAGCTCTTGGCCTGGAAAAGGACTGATCCATTCTGAATCAAGTATTGATATTGATTCCAAAGACCCTATTGGTCAATATTGGAGAGAGAGTACAGATTATGCTGGTACATTTGTACCATTTGATACGTATGCTTATGACATTATTAAAGATTTAAATCATGGAACTCAAGGATATATAGAATGGTGTATGATTCTCAATAACCAAGGACAACCAAATCCATATGATAATTTTAATAGTGCCCCTGTCTTAATAAACCCAAAAACAGATGAAGTAACTTATACGCCTCTTTATTATCTATTAAGTCATTTTAGTAAATTTATTCGCCCACAAGCAGTTAGAATCGGATTAGAAGGAGATAAAGTTAAAGGTGTTATCTATACCGCCGCAAAAAATATAGATGGCTCTTTAGCTGTAATCATTTTTAATAAAAATGAAGAACCATACGAGATATCATTTTCTCTTGAAGAAAATACGTATAGAACAGAAATTGCACCACGAGCTATGCAAACCGTTCATATTCAAAATACAATGTCTAGATAATCTACTTTGGGCAAAAATAGATTAGCTCTTAAGGTTTAGAGAAAATAAAAAGTAACGTTTCACCCAATTACAATACGTATACTAAACAATAAGCTATATTTTAGATGAAGGACATTACAATAAAAATAGTAAAACTTTTTATATTGGCAAGTTGCCAGAATAATACGGTATCTGACTTAGATAAGAAAGAAGCGTTGGAATTAAATAATCAAGCATTAGAGTTTATGATACGTGGGGAATTAGATGAAGCAGAAAAACTTTACAAACAGGCATTTGAAATTGACAAGACCAATCTAAATATTCATTATGATTTACTTGGCATTTATAAACAAAGAAAACAAGTAGACAAAGCTTTAGAGCATGTAAATAAACTATCTAAAGAACAAAAGAAAGCCGTTTATTATTATACGGCAAAAGCAGAAATTTATGCATTAGAAGGCAAAATGGAAAAATCAAAAGAAAATTATATCAAAGCTTATGAATTAAGTGATGTTATTGAAATTAAAAATGAGTTTGATTTAAATCCACTTGTTGGATATGCTATGATTGAAACCTATGCTGGATATAAAGAAAAAGCTGTTGATAGGATAAATGAAGCATTAAAAATTGAATGGTTGAGTGAAGTAAATAAAGACTACTTGGAAACTTTCAGAAACGAATTTGAATTTTATCAAGCAAACGGAACGCTGGAATTTCAGCGTAAAACTGAAATGATTATTTGTACAAAAAATATTGATAGCTTAGAGCAATTCCTCAAAAAACATCATATAAACATTTCAGGAAGTAGTACACCAATCGGGAATAATAAACTAGGCGAAGTACGAGTCAATGACAAATACAGAAATGGTATTGAAAAACTTGGAATAACATTGTGTGAATAAAAATGGATTCAAATGAATTGATAGTAATAAATCATTACGCATCGTTATTTGAGACTATTGGCATTCATTTTGATAGGTACTACTTATGAAAAGTAACTATTTAAAACTTACGAATCCTTGTCAGGAAAAGTGGGAAAACATGAAGCCTAACGCAAAGGGTAGTTTTTGTGATTCATGTTCAAAAAATGTAATAGATTTCGCCCAGTTAAATTCAAATGAGATTTCAAATATCGTAAAAGAGACTAAAGGGTCTATATGCGCTCGTTTCTCTCAAAATCAACTAAATGAGCCACTCATTGATGAAAAATTTGCTAAAGAATATAGCTTTCCATTTTCTAATGTAGCTGCTGGAGTGATGATAGCTACTACATTAACAATGTCTCAAAAAGCACAGGCTGAAACTATACAATTTGAAACTGAATATGTTCAACAAACTGATTCAGGACTGAAATCAGAAAACAATAAACCCCAAACAAGTTCAAAACATAAAGAAAGTAAAGCCACTACATCTTTTAGAGGACGTATCATTTCTATAAAAAATGGAAAGCCTATTGAAAACGCTAAAATTACTTTTGTTACAATTCAAAAAATAGTGAGCGTTTATAGTCAAAAAGATGGAACTTTCTTAATTGAATTACCCGTTGAATTAATAGATAACGATAATGTTATCAGGGTATCATATGAACATATTGCGCATAAAAAAGATATTCCTTTTGGTTATGAAACCACTGATTATATTTTATCCAAACAAGAAATTAATTCTGAATATGTTATAAAAGCGAGGCCTGAAGTGCTATATCTTGGTGGGATTGGATTTTACTCAGAAAAAAGCCATCCCATTGTAATAGACAACGGTATAAAAATTAAATACAAAGATTTTATCAAAGCAAGAGCGGGAAAGAAAAGTAGTTGTAGTCTCAAAAATAAAGATTACTATTATTTTTCATCCAAAACAGCAATTGCGATTTATGGAAAAGAAGCTATACATGGCTTATATATTCTAACTGATACATTTGATAAATAAAACTACATATGACATATCACCAAATGAAATATATCCTTCTTATTAGTTTTCTATTTGCCATAAGTTGTTCTAATAACACCAAATCAAAAGAAGTAGTACAAGCAGATAAGAAGCCTGAAAATCTAATAGCAATTCTTGATACTATTTGGAGAACAGAACAACGTCCTATTACATTAAGAGACTCCTTAATGAAAATACATGGAGATGAATCAGACTTAGTAAAAGAACAGCAAGCCATCTACAAAAGAAATCATATCATTAATGAACAAAAAGTAATTGCTATACTCGATAAATATGGCTGGCCTACAAAAGAAATGGCTGGTGAACAAGGGAATTTCACAATTTGCAATGTGATTCAACACTCCGATAATGAGGTTCGAATAAAATACCTTCCCATGATGAGAAAAGCTGTGGAAGAAAAAAAACTAGAACCCCGATTTTTAGTCAGGGCCGAAGATAGAATTGCTACCGAAAAAGGAGAACTGCAAATTTATGGCGGACAAATGAAGTATTATCCGGAGACGAAAAGCTTCAACCTATGG
Organism: Dokdonia pacifica; assembly: GCF_900188275.1. Lineage (GTDB taxonomy): Bacteria > Bacteroidota > Bacteroidia > Flavobacteriales > Flavobacteriaceae > Dokdonia > Dokdonia pacifica. The sequence continues at coordinate 470,022 of NZ_FZNY01000003.1, read as the reverse complement.
CCCGTATTAGATCCAAAAAACATAGATAAACGAAGAACTGCCATAGGACTTGATTCAATAGCAATATTCCTAAAAAATAGATTTGATTTTGAATGGAATCTAGAAGAGCAAATAAAACGAACAGCAGAATTTGAGAAAAAAAAGCAGAAATAACATCATAAAATATCAACCTCAACTGCTCTCAACAATTTACAAGCAATGCGTCAACTCATTTTCATCATATTGACTTTAATCTTTTCAAAGACCTATTGTCAGGAAATTGAATATGCTGAAATTAAAAACATTGAATCCCATACTGAACATCCAATTTCACTTGATACTCTAGACATAGCGCATTGGAATCTCTTTACGGAGAGAAAAAAAATAAAAGCTCGAAATTATATTGCTAAAAAGAAAAGTAGAATTAAGAATGATACTTCTCAAGTAGTTCAAATATTATATTACGGATTAGCAGATAAAATTAAAATTATATCTAAAGATAGTTCTCAAATTATTGAAGCAAAAACACCTTCTAAAACATATTCTTATCAGCGATCTTTTTGCTATCCCGTAAAAACAAAAACTTATGAATTAATTTCTTTTGATCGTAATACTGGAATGAAGGAATTCACGATATATTTTGAAAAATCAAAACGCTTTGCTGTTTTAAATATAGATACTAATTTTCCTGAAGTCTATATAATTCCTTATACAGATATACAACTTATAGAATTTGAAGAAGATTCTTTTGGAGCTGAATTAGATGAAAATGGGTTTCCAATGCCTGCAAAAAAAAGATTGGTAAAACAGGAAGATGAAATTATGATTGATTACAGATATCCAAGAAAATAGTTATGATTTTAATATGGATTCTATTAACTTTCAATTTAGATAATAGAAAAAGATTTATAGAAACTTACTAAAACTATAGTTGGCAATGAACGATATTTCATATGAAAAAGCAAAGCTATCTGACGCTCTTAGAATTTCTATTTTACTAAAAACAGTTTATATTCAAACATACGCTATAGATGGAATAACCTTTGAATTTGCAAACTTTATAACGAAGAGATTTTCAACTCAAAATATTGAGAATATTATAAAAGAAAACCCTAGTCAATTAATAGTTGCATCTCAAAATGAAAACCCCGTTGGAGTTGCCGAAATAATTTATAATAGCAACTGTCCAATTAGAGAAATAGCTGTTCCAGAATTAAGTAAATTGTATGTTTTAGAAAGATTTTACGGGAAAGGAATTGGGTTTGGACTTATACAGGAAGCAGAAAAAGAAGTGCTTCATAATGGGTTTACAGAATTCAATCTTGAAGTATATATAAAGAATACAAGAGCTATATCTTTTTATGAAAGGCAAGGATATACTTCAATAGGTAATGTAGATTTTCCAATGGAATTTAATACGTATGAAAACTTAGTAATGAATAAAGTATTGGGTTGAAAGCGTGTAAATAAAAGCAATAACCAACCAGAATATGTGAGTAAGGAAAAGTTCCTTTCGCTAATTCTTAGTGCTCCTACTTAATTTTCTAAAGAACTGCGTATATTTAAAAGATACTACAAAACAATGATCCGTTTTTTAAGAAAAGTAAGACACAAATTGGTTGCAGACAACAAAGTAGGCAAATATCTAATCTATGCACTTGGGGAAATTATTCTAGTTGTCATTGGAATATTAATTGCTGTAGCAATAAATAATAGTCAGCAAAATAAGGTTTTACAAAAAAAAGAGCAGACCTACCTCAAAGGTTTAAAAAGTGAGTTTGTGACTAGTAGATTAAAACTTGCTGAACTGATAGACGTCAATAAGCAAAACTATTTAGGCGCTAAAAAGATATTGGAAGATATTTCAAACCCAAGCACGACACTCACTGAAAAAGAATTTTCTGAATTACTTTTTAAATCTTTCTCTTTTGATATTTCTTTTAATGCAAATAATTCACTTTTAAACGAAATGATTAATTCTGGAAGTCTAAAAGATATTTCAAACGATCAACTAAGGATATATTTAACAAATTGGGTTTCTACGATTGAGGACATTTCTGGACAAGAAAAAGAACTTGGAATTCAAAGAGCTAAGGTCCTTGATATGTTCAGAACCGATAAGAATAGCATCCGAACTATTTTGGAACAAACCAGCCTTAATTCTGGAATCTCTCTCTCTAAAAGAGAGCAAAGCGTTAGCAATTTAAACTTACTTGAATCATTAGAATTTGAAAATAATATTTTAATGTTTTACTTAACAAGTCAAGCAACAGAGCAATCGCATTATATTCCGCTAATGAAACAACTAAACTTAATTTTATACACTTTAGAATTAGAAATCAGATAACACTTTTAAATAGGACCAGATATGCAGCAAATAGTATTGACTTCACTTTTTTTAATCATTTCTACAGCAAACTTAATTGCGCAAGACCCACATCGTTTTGATGAAGATATGGCGAAATTTGCTGAGATGCCTATTCCTAAAGAGAAAGGCCTTACTATTTTTACAGGAAGTTCTAGTATACGTTTTTGGGAAAACCTAAGTGATGATTGTAATGAAGTAGTAGCCATCAATACAGCCTTTGGAGGATCGCATATGTCTGACTTACTCTATTTTATAGACCAGACAGTAATACGATTTCAACCAGAAACAGTGTATATATATGAAGGAGATAATGACATTGCTTCAGAAAAAAAACCAGAAAATATCCTAAAAACTGCTAAGCAAATTACTGCTAAAATTCTAGCATCAAATTCAAAAACAAAGATCTATTTTATTAGCGCTAAACCCAGCCCCTCTCGTTGGCAATATAAAGAGCAATACCTAGCATTTAATTCGTTACTAAAAGCCTATTGCGATAGTAACCAACAACTTTCTTACATAGATGTATGGAACCCAATGCTCGCACCAAATGGACGTCCCATATCAAAGATTTTTATTGAAGATAGCTTACATATGAATAGACAGGGATATCTATTATGGAAAGATATCATCTGTTCTACTACTAAATAGTCATTAGAAATGCCATTTGATGGTACTCATATTTGAAAGTTTATAGACTATAAATATCACAATTTTAATATATATGATGCTGTATACGCTTTCGCGAAAGCGAACTTACGAGGTTCACAACCGGAGGGAGAATGAAATGGTAAAGCGTAATTATTTTTATATATTGTATGTCCAACAAAACCAAAATCATGGCAACAACTCCAGAACACGATGAACGTGTGGCCAATATGAAGTTTTTTTCTGTTTACCCACACTATGTAAGTAAAGTAGAAAAAAAAGGGAGAACTAAAGAAGAATTACATCAAGTAATAGAATGGCTTACAGGTTTTAATGAAAGTGATCTCCAAAAACTCATAGATGAAAAAGTAACTTTTGCGACCTTCTTTGAAAGAGCCAAATTACATCCAAATGCATCATTAATTAAGGGAGTTGTATGTGGCTATAGAATAGAAGAAATTGAAACGCCCTTAACAAAACAGTGTCGCTATTTAGACAAACTTATAGAAGAACTTGCTAGAGGAAGAAAGATGGAAAAGATATTGCGCAAAGCATAATACTCCTGCCCTAGTATTACTTACATTTTATTCAAAAACTTTCTTTTAAACTAAATAATTAGTTAAACTAATTATTTAGTTATATTTACAACTGCAATTAATTTAGAAAGTTATGTCTTCCAAAAATAGTCTTAATGTATTCTTTTCTTTAATGCTGCTAGTAATTATTTTTAGCTGTAAGGAAGATAAAAGAGTCATAGAAAAAATAGTGTTTACTTCAGATTATAAGTTTAATAAACACATCCAACAAAAGGTAGATCAAGATACTGTACCTTGGAAATATCAAATCTCGGCTTCAGATTATGCCACAAAAGGTTCTTATAAAAATGCCCTCACCGATTGGGATTTAGCAATGGGCGGAAGAGAACAAAACTATACTCCTACTCAAATAGATTCTATTCATAAAAAATATACCAAAGTAAACGCTTCTAAGTATATCATTGAACAAGCAAAACGTACACAAGTAGTGATTATAAATGAGGCGCATCATAATTCATTACATCGGGTATTTACAAAATCCCTTCTTGAAGATTTATATGAACTAGGGTATAGAAATTTAGGTCTTGAAGCCATAGAAAATGGAGAGAAAGTAGACTCTTTATTAAATGAACGCGGATATCCTATTCAAAAAACGGGATATTATACTAAAGATCCTCTGTTTGGTGATTTAATTAGAACTGCTCTACAAATTGGATATACCGTTTTTCCATATGAACAAACAACTAATGTTAATGGAAAACTAAGAGAAATTGAGCAAGCAAAAAATATCCAAAAAGTACTTCAAAGCAAACCCAATGAAAAATTTCTAATTCATTGTGGCTTTGATCATGCTTTAGAAGGAACGCATTCATCTTGGGAAAAAGCCATGGCTGGAAGATTAACAGAATACACAGGTATCAACCCGCTTACGATTAATCAAGTGGTATATAGTGAAAAGGGGAATACAGCGTATAATCATCCGTTATTAAAAGCATTGGATATAAAAGAAACTTCTGTGGTCATAGATACAGTTCAAAACCCTTTAAGATACAAACGAGGAGAAGCTTGGTCTGACATTGCTGTATTTCATCCCAACACAACCTATGTGAATGGTAGACCCAATTGGTTATTTGAGCATGGTAATCAACCTACAGCTGTACCGTTAGATGATCTCACAATTGAATATCCCGTTATGGTACTAGCCTATGTAAAAGGAGAAGACATTATGACCGCTGTTCCTATTGATATTACTGAAGTCAAAACGAGTGCTGATAGCTGTTATCTTGGTTTAAAAAAAGGCACCTACAGCATGGTAGTCACCAATGGAAAACAATCCTATACGTTTGATCAGATTGTTAACTAACTATTAGAATACTCGTCAATATAGCTGTTTTACTCAAGCATTGGTAGGGTTACCTCATTATAGCTTTTTATACATACGATGTATCTCTAAGTTTGATAGAAACAAAACAAATATATTATGAAAACACTATGTATTCCAAAACAACAAAACGTATTAAAAACGTGTATGGCATTCGGGATGGTTCTAATTCTTTCATTAGTTACAACCACCGTAAATGCACAAGAAACTGAACGAACCGTAACGGGACAAGTAACTTCTACAGATGGTGTTGTACCTGCTGCTACTGTACTTTTAAAAGGCACCTATATCGGTGTGGTATGTGATGATGATGGGAAGTTTACATTTCCTCAAAAACTTAAAGAAAATGATGTATTGGTAGTCACATCCTTAGGATATAAGGATAGAGAGATTAAAATCACAGGGAATATGACGTATATCGAGCCATTTCTAGATGATATCCCGCTTGTTATTATAGCAGCTTTACGTACCAAAGCTACTGTACCTCCATCTGATATAGAAAAGAATTAATAATATTACTATGAGAAGGTACCTTCTTTTAGTGTTCTTCACTTTTATACAGTTCTTGCAAGCGCAACAAAGCGATTTTAAAAACATCGATTTTACAAAAGCTGAAAACAATGCAGAGCGATATAAAGGTGAAGAACTTACTAATTTACCCATACTTGCACATCATCTAACATATACCTTAGATACCGATGTAGAGCGTTTTAGAGCTATTTATTATTGGGTATGCCATAACATTAAAGGCGAGTATGGCATGATGCTAAAGAATAATCGCAAACGTCAAAAACTGAAAGACAATCCTGAAGCATTACATGCTTGGAATCATGAGTTTAAAAGAAAAGTCTTTAAAAAATTAATCAACGATAAAGAAACACTCTGTACTGGATATGCCTATTTAATTAAGGAGTTATCTAGATTGGCTGGTTTAGAATGTAAAATTATTAATGGATATGGTTTAGACGGGAGTTTGAAATCAAAAAACTTAGAAATGCCTAACCACTCCTGGAATGTCATTAAACTTAATGGAAAATGGTATGTCTGCGATGCAACTTGGTCTAGTGGTTTTACAGATGTAACGACAGAACTATTTGAATTTGATTATGACAATTCATATTTCCTCATGGATCCATCGGTATTTATAAAGACCCATCAACCAGAAGATGAAGCATGGACATTACTCCCTCAAAAATTATAACAGATATGAATGAGTATACGCTTTCAAGGAGCAGAGTGACGTAGAAGTTTATGCTGAGCTCAGTCGAAGTACGAAAGCGTATATAACATCTTTTATTTTTAAAGGATTATATGTTTATCTTTAATGAGCATAACATATCATTTATGAAAAATAACGTCCTCTTACATAGGATGAAATATTACATTCTATTAGTTTCAATCTGCATAACTTCTTGTATTGATCAAGATGGTACAAACGTGCAAGAAGAAATTACAATAGCAAAAAATGTAAATTCTCAAAAAAAACAGACCACTCCTCAGCTCGTTGAATACCCTACCATACAACTTACTGCACCGCCTATAAGTGATTTTGTACGTAGAATATTCCAAGATTCTAATGGAAATTTATGGCTTGGTACAAATGGAGATGGTGTGGCACGTTATAATGGAAAATTTTTAGAATATTTTACATTTAAAGAGGGATTTGGAGGAGCAGCCGTACGAAGTATTTTAGAAGATCGTGATAAAAACATCTGGTTTGGAACTAATGGAGGCGTCACAAAATATGATGGTACTACATTTACAAACTATACAGAAAAAGAAGGATTAGCAGATAACAATGTATGGAGTATGACGATAGATAAAGATGGGATGCTATGGATAGGCACTTTACAAGGAATAAATACTTTTGATGGTGCTTCATTTAAGTCCTTTCTACTTCCTGAAACAGAAGAAGATCACAGAAGAGGTGTGACTAGTAAAAAAATTGTGCATAGTATTATGCAGGATAGTAAAAACCGTATGTGGTTTGGCACCAATGGAGGGGCCTATATATATGATGGAAAGACATTGACTAATCTTTCTGAAAAAGATGGATTAAGTGATAATTCGGTCAATGATATCTTAGAAGATACACAAGGGAATTTTTGGTTGGCTACTCACTTTAAAGGAATTAGTAAATATGATGGAACCACTTTTACAAACTATACAAAAGACGGTGTGATTGCTGGTGATGAAGTTTGGAGTCTATATGAAGATCAAAACGGACATATTTGGTTTCCAGCAGAGCATTACGGTGTATATCGCTATGACGGTACTACATTTACAAACTTTTATAAAGATCAAGGTCTTACAACCAATGGAGTACAATCTGTATTTCAAGATCGTCAAGGAAAGATTTGGGCTGGAGGTTGGCAAGGACTCTTCAGAAAGGAAAAAAATACTTTTGTAAGTGTTTCTATTAATGGTCCATGGAAATAAGAATCATTTGTTCTCTGATATTTTGAAAAGGGTCTACGCTTTCGCGAAATCGAGCTTGTGAGACCTATCTACCGGCAGGCAGGTTCACGACAATCAAGAGAGCGAAGCGTTAAAGCGTATAAAGCCACTATAAAATCTAATACCTACATTTCCCTCACAATACGTATCTTTAGCAGTGAACATTCAATTTTCATAAAACACCTTTATAATCAACAACCCATGAATACAAAGATTATTTATACACTTATTATCTTTTTAAGCCTCTCTCATATAGGATTTTCTCAAGTAACACATACTACAGAAAAATATTATTTCTCATTTCAAGCATCGTCAGATTTGGAAGTATATGATACCGAATCAAAACGTGTTATAGGGTATGAAAGTGATGATAAAGCTGTAGATACAGAGATTTTCTTTCCTAACGAAGTATCAAAAAACTATCTCAATGATCTTGCACGTACCACAGAACAAGTAGCGAGTATGCTTAGTTTAAAAGAGGTGCAAACTGCTCAAAAACTACCCAATGTTGTCAATGGATATTATGTAAGATGTTCAGATATTGATGAAGGCAAAAAAATTCCTGTATACGCAGTTGTAATGTATAACAAAGAACGAAATTTGATATACGAAGCAACCATATATTGTTATGATGGTGATGTAGAAGGCGGAAAAAAAATTGCACAAAGTTTTACTCTACTTAAATAACCATCCATGAAAAAACAACTACTTCTCACTTTAGCTATTATTTTGAGTGTATACGCTTTCGCGAAAGCGCAAACACAGCAAGGCCCATTTAATCAATTAATCATACGTGGTGTTACCGTTATAAATGGTGATGGTGCACCGCCTATTGGTCCTGTAGATATTGTTGTAGAAAACAATATAATTAAAGAAGTTAAAGTAGTAGGCTATCCAGGTGTTCCAATTGATAATGCAAAAAGACCTCAACTTAAAAGTGGAGGGAAAGAGCTAGATGCTAATGGGATGTATTTACTTCCTGGTTTTGTAGATATGCATGGTCATATAGGAGGCGTTGCGCAAGGTGCAGATTGGGATTATGTATTTAAATTATGGATGGCACATGGAATAACGACAGTACGCGAACCTTCAGGAAGAGGTATAGATTATGCCTTAGATTTAAAACGCAGATCGGCAAAAAATGAAATTATTGCACCTCGTATTGTTGCCCATACAGGGTTTGGACAAGGGAGTAAAACCCCAATTACAACAGCAGAACAAGCAAGGCAATGGGTACGTGATAATGCAAAAAAAGGAGCCGATGGAATTAAGTTTTTTGGAGCAGAACCACATATCATGCAAGCAGCCCTTGAAGAGAATAAAAAACTAGGCCTTACCTCATCTATGCATCACGCACAATTAAGTGTAGCAAGATGGAATGTATTACACTCGGCAAGAGCTGGACTTACCTCTATGGAGCATTGGTATGGATTACCAGAAGCGCTATTTACAGATCGTACTGTACAAGACTATCCGTTAGATTATAACTACAATAATGAGCAACATCGTTTTGGAGAAGCGGGTAGATTATGGCAACAAGCAGCAGCTCCATACTCAGATCATTGGAATGCGGTCATGGAAGAATTACTAGCTTTAGATTTTACACTTGATCCTACATTTAATATCTATGAAGCAAGCCGTGATCTCATGAGAGCACGAAGAGCAGAGTGGCATGAAGATTATACACTTCCATCCTTATGGCGTTTTTATCAACCTAGTAAAATCTCACATGGATCCTACTGGCATTTCTGGGGGACAGAAGAAGAAGTTGCTTGGCGCGAAAATTACCGCTTATGGATGACCTTTATCAATGAGTATAAAAACCGAGGAGGACGTGTAACCGCAGGATCTGACTCTGGGTTTATCTTTCAATTGTATGGATTTGCTTACATACGTGAATTAGAATTATTAAGAGAAGCTGGTTTCCATCCTATGGAAGTTATTAGAGCTGCTACGCTGAATGGAGCCGAAGCATTACGTATGGATGATAAAATAGGGTCTATACAAGTAGGAAAACTAGCCGATTTTGTAATTGTAGATGAAAATCCGCTCCAAAATTTGAAAGTACTCTACGGTACTGGTGCTATCAAACTTACTGAAGACAATGAAGTTATTCGTGCTGGTGGTGTAAAATACACCATTAAAGATGGGATTATCTATGATGCAAAACAGCTATTACGTGATGTAAAAGCAATGGTAGACAAGGCAAAAGCAGCCGAAGGAGGATTTGAAATCAAACAGCCAGGGGTTAAAGATTAATCAATGAATTATATAATTATTGCTGCTTTAATAGGAATTTTAATAGTTCCTATTTTAATCGCTTACTATTATGATTATAAAAGTAATCCTAAACAGTTTTCATCATCTTTAAAAATAGACCTAGTAGATCTAAAAAAATTATTACGTTGGGTAATTCTTTCTCTTCTAGCACTAGGAATCAATTTCCTTTACAAAGCTGTCATCCCTTTTAATAAAGAGCATGGAATAATTTTCAACCAAGAAAGAGAAAATCTTGGATTACCTTTACTAGATGAAACTTGGTATTTAGATAAAGATCACTCTAAACAATTTACTACCTATTGGTGGAAAAATGATGTTGAAAAAGGATTGTTTAAGAAAGAAATAACCTATAGTATTTTTGATATTAAAGCAGAAACCAACTATTATAAAAATCCTAATTATCAAAATAAAATAGGAAATTCATCTATTTATGCGTGGTCTATTTATGATTTTAGTACTACATCTACTGCCTATTTTATGGACAATCCTGAATATGGATTTCCATTTGAGCCTAAGCAAGAAAAAACAATAGAAATCCCCCAAAAGGTATTTAATGAGTACCTGTCAGAATAAATTTACATTTTATAGGGTTTAAAATGTCGCCTAGGCGACATCTTGCCAATTCTACACTTTTTGTCGTAAGTTCTTTTTATTAATTTCGTCTAGTAGCATATCATTTATACTAACAACCAAAACTGATATCTGTACATGACAGCTGCTGTTCATTACCCAGAAATTGAATATCCAAAAGAAAAAGCATTAACGCTACAAGCCTTTAGAGATATGGATTATTATGCCGTCGAGCAGTATCATCTCCCTATAGAACTTATGATGGAAAATGCTGGATTACAATTGGCTTTAATGATTGCAGAAAAGACTACAAAGGCGCAAACCATTAAAATAGGTGTTGGTAATGGAAATAATGGTGGCGGTGGCCTTGTTGCAGCACGAAGATTGTCTGCATGGGGATATAAAGTCTATATTGACCCCTTTACTGAAATCACAAAAAAACTTCCTAGTCTTCAGTTAAAAAGAGCTTTAAAGTTTGGTGCATCTATCGATCATATACTATCACCAGATATATGGGTAGATGCGTATCTAGGTTTTTCGCAAAAGCTACCTTTAAGGGAGAATTTAGCACAAAGGATTAAAGAGGCAAATACAAGTCATTCCTATAAAATAGCACTTGATATCCCTACAGGGTATTTAGGGGATACTACTTCTCTATTCTTTGAGGCAGATACTATTGTTACACTAGCTGCTCCCAAAAAAATCTTGTATAATCTTCCCACTTCAACAACTATATATATTGCAGATTTAGGGATACCAGCTTCAGTATATCAAAAATTTCATATAGATCATTTTCCATTTGAACAAAGAGGCCTTATCCAACTACAAAGAAAATAACATACTAAATAAAGATTTATGTCAATGCAAAAAAGATGTTTAGCCATATTAGAAGACGGAACACTCAATAAGTCAGTGTCTTTTTCTAAAGAAGAAAGAGAGAAACTAGGTTTGAGAGGGTTACTTCCCTACTCTGTAGAAACTCAGGACACACAAGTACAACGCGTCATGGACGGCATACGACGTAAAGGGTTTGATATAGAACGTTATATTTTATTATCATCATTACAAGAAAGAGATGAACGCCTTTTTTATAAAGTAGCTATAGATCATATAGAAGAAATTATGCCGTTAATTTATACTCCTACAGTAGGGCAAGCAAGTAAAGAATTTTCGCATATTTTTAGAAGTCCAAAAGGATTTTATATTACTCCTGATGACAAAGGAGATATAGAGACTATTTTAGAGAACTGGCCAGAAAATGATATTAGAATTATTGTAATCACTGATGGGCAACGTATTCTTGGTCTTGGAGACTTAGGTGCAAATGGTATGGGAATTCCTATTGGTAAATTAGCGCTTTATACAGCATGTGCTGGTATACCACCGCATCAAGCATTACCTGTGATGCTAGATGTAGGTACGAATAATGAAGAGTTACTAAGCGATCCTTTATACTTAGGATACCCTCATAAAAGATTAGAAGGTCAAGCATATCTTGAGCTCGTTGAGGAATTTGTACAAGCAGTTCAAAAAAAATATCCAAGAGCTCTGATTCAGTTTGAAGATTTTTTAACTCCAAATGCATATGGACTATTAAATACCTATAGAGATCGTATTCTTAGTTTTAATGATGATATACAAGGAACTGCAGCTGTTGCATTAGCAGGCGTATATGCCTCTAGTAGAATCACAGGACGTTCTTTTGTAGATTCAAAAGTGATGTTTTTAGGTGCTGGATCTGCAGCAACAGGAATTGCTGATTTAATGGTTGCTGCATTTGTAAATGAAGGGTTATCTCTAGAAGAAGCTCGTAAACGTTTATGGTTTGTAGACTCTGAAGGGCTAGTGGTTGCAAGTCGTACAGATTTAAGATCTCATAATTTACCATATGCACATGAAGCAATACAAAGCAATTTTATAGATGCTATAGACAGTGTACAACCGCATATTTTAATTGGTGCTACAGGAGCTCCAGGGACATTTACACAAGAAGTTATAGAACGTATGTCTGTGTTAAATGAACACCCCGTCATTTTTGCTTTATCAAACCCTACATCCAAAGCAGAATGTACCGCAGAACAAGCATATACATGGAGTAATGGAAAAGCTATTTTCTCTAGTGGAAGTCCATTTGGTAACGTGAATTATAATGGGAAGGTATTTCGTCCTGGGCAAGGAAATAACGCTTATATATTTCCAGGTTTGGGATTAGGAGCTATTATAGCAAACGCATCCATCATTCCTGATGAACTATTTCTAGTAGCAGCAAAAACATTAGCGCAACTTGTAACCGATGAAAACCTTCAAGAAGGTGCATTATATCCTAGGTTAACCGAAATAAGAAGACTCTCTATTGAAATAGCAATAGCGGTTGCAGAAAAAGCATATAAAATGAAGATTGCAAGAGATGAAAAACCTTCTAATCTTAAAAAATATATAGAAGAATATATTTATCACCCAAATTATTAAAAAATAAAAAGCACGTCACTCATAAAGAGTAACGTGCTTTCATTTTAAAATAGAATGTTAACCTCAAGGTCGCTCTCATTGAAAAGTCTCAAAAGATGGTACGCACTTGTACCTCTTTTTGATTAGAGTCTTTCTCCACCGAAGTTCCTACAACAATCATTTGAAAAGTAATGGTTGTCTTCACTTACAATGGCAAAATACATCTTTCACAAAAGTGTCTTATGAGGGATTAGTGTTCATAGTACATCAAAGCAATTTTTACATCACTAAGTTACACATACGTTTTACTAAAGAACCTCTGCACTAATGCAATTATAAATTGCCAGAGCAAGCTATACACATCTCAAAAACTAGTCGCCTGACTATTTTAATAAAGGTATTTCTTGTATATAGCGTCCTACGCGGTTAAGGTCATTCTATTTATGAACATATTGCTTAATCAAAAGCAAAATTTATAGCATCTGTTTCTTCTCCACTTCCCATAACTATTTTTAAATCTATAGGATGTGAGGTATAATTTGTATTATCTATGGTTATTTGTAATTTCATTTGAATAGGAACATATGATTTCCCATGTCTAGAATACTTAAAAGATCCTGATCTACGTATACTTCCTGATGGTCTGAAATCTCTAAAACTAGCACCTGGTTTAAAATAATGAACTGGTCCAAGGTCCAAGGTCATTTCTCTAGAGGTTACATCATATTCTGACTTCCTATTCCATAAAGCAGCATCAAATGTTAGCTCTTTATAAAAACCTGCTGGTTTTATATAACCACTGGCTAATTTCTTTTTTTGTTTATAGCGTTCTATAATAATTTTAGGTTGATGTTTCACTAAATCAACAGCTCCTTCTATTTCACACACTAATTCTTTGTATTGAATTATTCTACTGAAAAGATGTGTATAACCAGGAATTACTTCCGCTTTACTCCCAGCTGGAGCTTCTATAGTTTTATGAGCCTCTGCAGAAAAAGGTTCATTAGCATCATAAAAATGATAGAACTTAGCTTTTAAAGTTCCCGATGATCGCAATTTCAATCCGAAATTCAGTTCATTTAAATGCACATAAGAATCTATAAGCTGTGCAAACTGAGTTTGTGTTGGTCGATCTCCGTTTTCAAAATATGTTTTTAAGGCTTCTCTTTGTTCTCTCATAATTCTATTTTATCATTTCCTAAGCTAATTACTTATTCAAATGTTTGTCAAAAGTAGCATCCTATTTTTTAAATTTCACTACTTTTTCTCAATCAGATCAGTAGTTTCAGCTCTTCTTTAAATTCTACTTTATTACAATTTCAAAATGATATAATGACATTCATTTTTATATCATTCATAAAGATTCAGTTAACTTTTATTTCTTAACTGGTGTCAAAAGTAAATGAGGAAATCAAGAATCACACTATTATTTCAAGATCAGATCAATAGCTTCAGTGGTTCTTTTAAAATGCTATTTCAATGATGTATTCATGTCTTACTTTCTCGTATTATTGACACTCCGTTATCTTGATTTCCTTCATTACAACGTACACCTCAAAAATATAGGTTCAGGTTGTAAAACATGGGTTATTTTCAAGATCAAATCAGTAGTTTCAATTCTTTATTAGTAAATCTATACTAGTTCTATATACCTAATATTAATGATGTCTAAAAACCTAGTAGACATTTGTATTTTCATAACATCACTATCAGCTACATCTGTAAAAGTATGCTTTGTTACTCCATTAATTTTAAAATGTAAAATACCATTGATTCTCTCAAACATATAGTTATGATTAGTCACAGGAGGTCTCAATGAATTATACACATTAGAACCAAAACCAAATCCAGATGTAGATTGATTTAAAAACATTCCTATTTCAGAAGGGAGTTTATTTAAATACACATCACCTCTAAAGAGAACTTTGTTACCAGCTTGTGTTAGTAAATCTATTCTACTACTACCTAAACCTACTCCTCCTTGTGTATTTACAAGTGATTCAGAAAATTTCCATTCTAATCTGAAATCTTTATCAATGGGTATAGAAAAAAACTCACCTATTCCAGCTATATTATCATTCAAGACTTTAATCTGTCCGTCTATGCTTGTATCTATTTGCCCAGAGACAATAGTTATTGTTTCTTCTGTAGGTATAAACACTTCACCTAATGCGATCAATAATACTTCTTTAAAAGTGACTTCTATTCCATTATTTAATATGATATCAAAAAGGCCTTCGGTCGCACCCGTAGAAACACTAACATTTACCTCATTATCACTTATAAAATCTATTGAATTAACTGTTTGCCCTCGAAAATCTATACTCATATCTGGAGTAAAGTAAGAGCCTTTTAATGTAAAAAATGCAGTGTTATTTGGTAAGTTACTTGTTGCTATTACTTCTCTTAAATGAGGTCTTATACTAGGTATACCTGTTAACTGTTCTAATCTTACTCGCGTTATTCCCATACTTTTTATTCTTGTTATTATATTACATATAAAGAGATCGTAAAGACATCCCATTTTATATTTAGCTTGCCAAAAGTAGATCAAGTTATTATCAATTAATGTCTATTTTTAAGATCAGATCAGTAGTTTCGGTAAATAGTAATAAGTCACATTTGTCTTCGTAACTTTGAATATTTCCTATTCAAAAAAGCGCTATGCAATTATCTATAGAAAACACGTTTAGTCAAGAATTACCTGCCGATCCTAGTACAGCAAATACAAGACGACAGGTAGAAAAAGCTTGTTTTTCTTATGTAACCCCTAGAATACCATCTGCTCCTTCCCTACTTCAGGTTTCTAATGAAATGGCAGAAACTCTTGGGTTATCTCAAGAAGATATAAAATCAAAAGCCTTTCTTGATATGGTAACTGGAGCCCATGTACAAGAAGGAACTGCTCCATATGCGATGTGTTATGGCGGGCACCAATTTGGACATTGGGCTGGTCAATTAGGTGATGGAAGAGCTATTAACTTAGCAGAAATCACACATCAGAATAAACGTTGGGCAATACAGCTTAAAGGAGCTGGAGAAACACCCTATTCTCGTACAGCAGATGGATTAGCAGTACTTAGGTCTTCTATACGAGAGCATTTATGTAGTGAAGCGATGTATCATTTAGGCGTGCCTACTACACGATCATTATCACTTTCGTTGTCAGGTGATCAAGTATTAAGAGACGTCATGTATGATGGTAATGCGGCTTATGAAAGAGGGGCTATTGTTTGTCGTGTTGCTCCAAGTTTTATTCGCTTTGGAAATTTTGAAATCTTTGCCAGTCGTCAGGATACAGAAACACTTAAAACCCTCACAGATTATACGATTAAGCATTTTTATCCTCAATATGAAGGAGGAACTAAAGAAGGTTATCTTGGATTCTTTAATGAGATCGTACAAAACACATTAGAAATGATTATTCATTGGCAACGTGTTGGATTTGTACATGGTGTCATGAATACCGATAATATGTCTATTTTAGGTCTTACCATAGATTATGGCCCTTATGGATGGTTAGAAGCTTATGAACCTGGATGGACACCCAATACTACCGACCGCCAAAACAAACGATACCGATTTGGAAATCAACCACAGATTGCCCTTTGGAATCTGCTCCAATTGGCCAATGCATTATATCCATTAATAGGTGAAACCGAACCACTAGAAGCTATATTACAAAGCTATCATACGGAGTATCCTAAAAAATATATCGCAATGATGCGAGAAAAATTAGGCTTACAAATGGCTGAGGAATCAGATATCCAACTCATAGCAGATTTAGAGAAAAATCTTCAAGCTTCAGAAACTGATATGACTATATTCTTTAGGAACTTGTCACTCGTATCAAAAAATATAACTACTAGTTGGGAAGATGCTTTTTACGCTTTCGCGAAAGCGGCCTTCTATAAACCAGAAGAGATTTCCAAAACCATCTATTCCCATTGGGAAACATGGTTTCAAAACTATATAAAAAGACTTTCTAGGGAGACTCTAACAGATGCTGAACGTAAAGTACAAATGAATAAAGTCAATCCTAAATATGTATTACGTAATTATATAGCACAACTCGTGATAGATGCCGCAGACAAAGGGGATTATAAACTTCTGGATGAGATCCATACACTTCTTAAAAATCCATATGATGAACAACCGAAGTATGAACGTTGGTTTGCTAAACGTCCAGAGTGGGCGCGTCATAAAGTAGGATGCTCTATGTTATCTTGTAGTTCTTAAAATAGATAGTTTTGATAGAAAATGCTATTCAAATATTAAAAGATAAAATTGCAACTGCCAGTTTATGGGAGCACGAACTTGAATTTAAAAGAGATACATGTATTAAAGAAGCCGGTACCATAGATACAAATCTTTATTTCCTAGAAGATGGAAGCGCTCGTGTTTATATTACTGAAGAAGCTAAAGAACATATCATGTATTTTGGCTATAAAAACTCATTACTATCTGCTATAGATTCTTTTTTAACGGATGCCCCTTCTAAATTATGCATTAAAACCATCAAGAAAACAACAGTTAAGGTGATTTCTAAAAGTCAGTTTTTACAATTTATTGAGAAGGAAAAAGAAACATTATCTCTATGGCAACAGGTTCTTTTTCAATTGTTATTAATGCGAGTTGATCGTGAAAAAACCTTATTACTTAATTCTTCTAAAGCAAGGTATGAACAAACATTAGAAATGTACCCTACATTATTTCAAGAAATCCCACATAGATATATCGCTTCTTATTTAAGAATGACACCAGAAACATTATCTAGAATTCAAAAATCTTAATCTATATCAAGCTTTTTAAATAGAATTCGTCGTAAGATTGTCATCATAAAGAAGCATGCGTATGTCATTTGATTTTAATAATTATCAGTTTACACTCTTGTCCATAGAAGATGACACGTCTTTTTTTAAACTGATAAATGAAAATAAGGAGCGATTAAAAGACTTTTTTGCTGGAACAGTTTCAAAAACAACAACATTAGAAGCTACAAAGCATTATTGCAAGCAAATAGAAATACGCATAGAAGAGCGCACATACTTTCCATATCTTATTAAAGAAAAAACATCTCAAAAACTCATTGGATTTATAGATATAAAGAATATAGATTGGGAAGTTCCTAAAGCAGAATTAGGTGCTTTCATAGATAAGAACTATGAAGGTAAGGGTATCATTACGCATCACCTTACTCATCTTATAGATACTATTGTACAAAGACATGGGTTTAAAAAATTATTATGCAGAATTGCTAAAGAAAACAAACGAAGTATTCAGGTTGCAATTGCATGTGGTTTTCTATATGAGGGTACTATTAAGCGCGATTATCGTACTACAGATGGACGGTTAATTGATTTAAATTATTATGGAAAGTTGTTTTAAATGAAAGCAACGTATGATACTATAGGAACAACATATAATCTCACTAGGAAGGCAGATCCTTACCTTACTGAACGTCTCATATATCATTTACAACCTCAAGTACATAATCTATACTTAGATATTGGATGCGGATCTGGAAATTACACGCATCAACTTCAAAGAAGAGGTTTTACTTGTATAGGTATTGATCCATCTACAACAATGCTAGAAAAAGCAAAACAAAAAAATGCTTCTATAGATTGGAGAATGGGAACAGCAGAAAACACAGGATTGCCTACTGAGAGTATACAGGGTGTTACCGCTTTTTTAACGATACATCATTGGACAGATATTACTCAAGGGATGAAAGAGTTATCTAGAGTATTACAAAAAAAAGGACGCATTGTTATTTTTACTTCTACTCCTTTACAGATGAAAAACTATTGGTTACACCATTATTTTCCTAAAATGCTTGCTGACTCTATCACACAAATGCCCACTTTAACTTCCATTACAAAGGCAATGAAAAATGCAGGTATAGAAATAGTAACAACAGCTCCATATTTTATTCAACCAGATTTACAAGATCAATTTCTATACTGTGGTAAACACGATCCTACATTATATTTTAATCAACATATAAGAAATGGTATTTCATCTTTTTCTTCTTTAGCAAATAAAGAAGAAGTACTACAAGGACTCAAAAATCTTAAAAAGGATATTAGGCATACATATATTGATAATATAATTTCTTCATACAAAAATAATTTAGGCGATTATTTATTTATCGTTGGTAGGAAAAAATAGCATATTAGCATTTAATTAGGTATTATTATCATTTTATTAGCTATTATTACTATTATTTTTACAACAAACAAATATTTAGAATGTACACAATACCATATAAGTAAATTACAATCTTTTTTGGGGTTTTGGCTTTAAAAAGCTGATTCTATGAGATTTTATATGGAAATTATTATCGGCGATTACTGATTACTAACGATTTTCCGATTTAACTAATTACATTTGAGATATCATCAATTTATGAATTACTATGAAAAAAATTACATTACTATTTTTGATTTTTGTATTTACAAAATCATTTGCTCAAAATGAGTACACTATTAATTTTCAAAATGAATCCATTAATTTAACTGAAAACATCGATTCTTTTCAGTGGGATCAATTAAATCCTACAACTAGAATTCAGCAAGGTTTTTATACGTGGATTCAATTTTATCAAACTCCTACAAAAAGTGTACAAGATCTTATTAAGGCTAATAGAGTAGATTTACTAGAATATATAGGTAACAGAACATACCTAGCTTTTATTCCTGAAACTACTAGCACTTCATTTCTTGGCGCACAAGGAGTAAGAAGTATTGCTCCTGTATTAGGAGAATATAAATTATCACCAGATCTCAAATTCGGCAATATTGGCGATTGGGCTATTGTAGGTGATCGTATTTTAGTTACACTTCAATTCCATGATGCTGTAACAGCTGATTATGTTATTTCTGACTTAGCAAATAAGCAGATTACAGTATCTCAACAATGGAGAGGTGCTAGAAATATTGAGCTTGAGATTCCAAATAATTGTCTTGAGGAATTATCTGCATTACCATATGTAAAATGGGTAGAAGTTATTAATGCTCCTGCTACAAAAGAAGATGTTTTTGGTAGATCTCTTCACAGAGCTTCAGGTTTAGATACACAAACACCAACAGGTAGAAACTATACTGGAGAAGGCATTGGTGTTTTGGTACGTGACGATGGTATTGTAGGACCACATATTGATTTCCAAGATAGAATAGATAACTCTTTGACAGCTGGTTCAGGTCAAACACATGGAGATGGTGTTGCTGGTATTATGGCTGGAGCTGGAAATTTAAATCCTAGAAATAGAGGAATGGCAGCTGGATCAAATGTTTTTGTGGCAACTTATGTACCTAGCCATCTAGATGCTGCTACGACATCACTTATCAATGATGGTAGTGTACAAATCACTAATTCATCATATTCAGATGGTTGTAATGCAGGTTATACTACAGTTACACAAACGGTAGATACTCAAATTAATAATATTCCTAGTTTATTACACGTATTTTCTGCAGGAAATTCAAATAATAATAATTGTGGTTATGGAGCTGGTACTCAATGGGGAAATATCACAGGAGGACATAAGCAAGGGAAAAACGTTATCGCTACGGCTAATGTATTTTTCGATGGTTCATTAGTGAACTCTAGTAGTAGAGGTCCTGCTCATGATGGGCGTATTAAACCAGACATTGCTGCAAATGGTCAAAACCAAATCTCTACAGGAGAAAACAATTCTTATTTTTCTTTTGGAGGAACTTCTGGAGCAGCTCCTGGTATTGCAGGGATTTCAGCACAATTATATCAAGCCTACGGAGAACTAAATGGTGGAGAACTTCCAAATTCTGCATTAATTAAAGCTACTCTTTTAAATACTGCAAATGAAGCAGGTAATGTAGGACCTGATTTTAGATTTGGATGGGGTATTGTAAACGGTTTACGTGCTGCAAAACTGTTAGAAGACGAGCGTTATCTATCTGATAATGTATCACAAGGTGAATCTAACACGCACACTATTTCTATTCCTAATGGAACTTCTCAAGTGCGATTTATGTTATATTGGAAAGATGTTGCTGCAAGCCCAGGTGCTTCAACAGCACTTGTTAATGACTTAGATCTTGTGGTTACTTCACCTGATAATACAAGTTTATTACCATGGATTCTTGATTCAACACCTAATCCAACTAATCTTAATACTCCAGCTACTACAGGTGAAGATCATCTTAATAATATGGAGCAAGTATTGATTAATAATCCAAGCGCTGGAGATTATACGCTTGATATTTCTGGGTTTAATGTTCCTGTAGGATCACAAGAATACTTTATAGTTTATGAAGTTATTGAAGATGAATTAACAGTTACATATCCTAATGAAGGTGAAAGTTTTACTCCTGGAGAACAAGAAGTAATCCATTGGGATGCAGTTAATACTACAGAAGATTTTGTTGTTGAATACTCTAATAATAATGGTGGTACTTGGAATACAATTGCTACAGTGACGGATAATTCAAACCTTTTTATCTGGAATGTACCACAAGATGTAACTGGAGAAGCTTTAGTACGAGTAACTAGTGGTGCTTTTTCTGATACAAGTGATGCAAACTTTTCTATAGCAAATCTTGTTTCAGGACTTACTATTACTCAAGCGTGTCCTACAGAAGCAACTTTTGAATGGGACGCTCTTGATGGAGCAGAGAGTTATGATTTATATATACTAGACGGTCCTTATATGGAAATCGCTGGTTCTACTTCTGGAACTTCTATTACTGTTCCAATTACAGATCCTGAAGCAGATACTTGGTATGCAGTAGCAGCTAGCAATGCAACAGAAGGATGGAATAACAGAAGAACAAATGCTATTTTATATTCAAATGGATTATTGAATTGCGTTCTTAATAATGACCTTACGGTTACAGCAATCAATAGCGATTCAGAAAATTTTTCTGGCGCATGTGGAGATCCTGATGGTGTTGTTTCTGCCACTATCCAAAATAATGGAGAAGTAGCACAAACTGATTTTGAGGTATCATACCAGTTAAGCGGAGGAGATATTGTAACTGAAATTTTTAATGGCACATTAGCAACAGGAGAAAGTGTTGACTATGATTTTACTACACTACTTACTATTACAGATTCAGGAAGCTATACCCTAACTGTCACTGCATCTAGTGATGGTGATGAATATATCGCTAATGATACTATTAGTCTTGATATGGTTATTCAAGCTACAGTACAATCAACACCGTTTGTTGAAACTTTTGAAAGTAATGGTTTTCCAGCATTAGGATGGTCTATTTCAAATCCTGATGATAGTTTTACTTGGGAAGAATCAACTAACGTAATTGGTGTTGATGGAACTCCTACTACTGTGGGATATGTAAATAATTTTCAATACAATGCAAATGGAGCTGAAGATGTTCTTACAACCATTGTATTTGATCTTACTATTAATAGCCCTGTATTGAGGTTTGAATTAGCAAAAGCACAATTTAACAATACTAATTTTATTGATGGACTGCGTGTTGAAATTTCTACAGATTGCGGTGCTACATTTACTTCTATTTACGAAAAAGAAGGTTCTGAATTGGCAACTGTCCCACCTGCAACATTTAGTTGGTTCCCAACTTCATCAAATGATTGGCGAACTGAGGAAATAAATTTAGCAGCATATCAAGGTACTGTAGGAGCTATTTTTAGAGTAATTAATGTGGGTGGCTTTGGTAATGGAACATTTATAGATGATTTTAATGTTGATACCTTACTCGCTGTAGAAGATGCTACTCAATTAGATGGTGTGTCTTTATATCCTAATCCATCATCTTCTCAAGTAACGATTGCATTACCTAGCAATAATCTAAATCAAGTGGATATAAACGTAGTAAATAATCAAGGGCAATTAATAGATACGATTAAAAATCGTGCTGCCGGAGAAAACATTCAAATGGATGTGTCAAATTATGCAGCTGGAATCTACTTTGTTACTATAAATTCAGGTAACTCAAGAACAGTCAAAAAACTAATCGTTATGTAAGCAAACGGTTATATAAATACCATAAAAAGCTCTCTATCAAAAATAGAGGGCTTTTTTATACCGTTATTTTTATCCTACAATTACTTCTTCCTTCCTTTTAAGGCTCTCTAAGAATATATAAAACTGAATTCCAAATAATAAAGAAGCCACAACTAAATGCAAAGGTTGTGTTCCAAATGGGAAATCTATATAATACATGGCAATACCTGTAATAACTTCTAAAGCTATTAGGATAAGTACCCAAACTAATAGATGGGCATGACCCAAAAGGTATTTTCTATTACGCCAGAATAAGTATACGTTAAGAAGGGTAACAAGTATAGAAAAAGATCGGTGTACATAAAACATAACTGTCGGTGGATTCAGCCATTGTCCTTTTGCTTCATATCCTAGTGCAATGACTTGCTCATCTACATACTGTCGTACTTGGGTTCCAAATGCAACTTGTACTAAGGTGAGCACACCCGCTAGTAATACTAAGTTCTTAAAAAGTGGGTCATACTTCTTTAGTTTTAACGCTTCGCTCTCCCTATGGTCGTGAATCTCAGGAGTTCGATTTCGCGAAAGCGTACTTATACTACGCTCCTTCTCTTGCGATTTATGCCATAGATATAACAATAGTGCAACAATGAGTAATGCAACAATCATATGTATGGTAATCTTAACAGGTAATAAATTAGAATCTACCACTTGTTTTCCTAACCATGCTTCAAACCCCATTAGTGGTAATACAAAGAACGACCCAAAGATGAGCCATACACGTTCTTTCCAATACCAAAATGAAAAGAGAATCATCAAAAGAATAGGAATTCCTGCAAGCACCGTTACTTGTCTATTGATGTACTCAATCCAAGTATGCCATACATTAAAAGCAGCATAATCATGCTTATCATACGTAGACCAGTTATTTTCTATATAAGTATCTCCAGATATAAAATCACTAGGAGCAATACGCAATGATTCATTTACAATAATGATCTGTCCTTCTTTATAGGCTCTATTAGCTTCCCATTGTAATTGGGTTTCTTCTGTAGGGGGAATATAGTATCCAAAACATTTAGGCCAATCGGGGCATCCCATACCACTTCCTGTCATTCTCACAACAGCTCCTGCAATGATAATTAGGTATAAAAATATGATAGAAATTTTGAGGGTTGTTCTGTACATAGGTAGTTAGATTAAAGTACAATAGGGTTCAAAAAAAATCCCGCGACAAGCGCGGGATGTATGAAATTTTATGTTTTAAGTGCGCTACACTTCTTAAAACATAGTTTCTTTAAATATGTAAAGGTCTGTCTTCTGTAGCCGCTAGTGCTGCTTCTTTTACAGCTTCTGCATAAGTAGGGTGTGCGTGACTCATTCTAGCAATATCTTCTGCACTTGCACGGAACTCCATAGCGGTAACACCTTCCGAAATAAGATCGGCAACACGTGCACCTACCATATGAACTCCTAACACCTCATCTGTAGTCTTATCTGCTAGGATTTTTACAAATCCATCTATATCACCACTCGCGCGACTACGTCCTAATGCTCGCATTGGGAATTGTCCAGATTTATAAACGACACCTGCTTCTTTTAACTGTTCTTCTGTTTTTCCAACAGAAGCTACTTCCGGCCAAGTATATACGACACCAGGGATTAAGTTATAGTTAATATGAGGTTTTTGTCCTGCTAATGTTTCTGCAACAAAAACACCTTCCTCTTCGGCTTTATGAGCAAGCATTGCTCCTTTAATGACATCTCCTATCGCATAGATATTAGACACATTGGTTTGTAAATGCTCGTTTACTTCTATTTTTCCTCGTTTGTCAGTTGGAATACCTACAGCTTCAAGATTGAGTCCTTCTGTATAAGCATGACGTCCTACGGCAACCAATACATAGTCTCCTTTAAACTCTACTTCTGCATTTTTCTTATTATTGGTTGCTTTTACAGTAATCTCATCTCCATTACGCTCTACTGCTGTTACAGCGTGAGATAATGCAAACTTCATTTTTTGTTTCTTAAGTGCTTTTTGGATTTCTTTACTTTGTGCACTATCCATCCCAGCGATAAGACGATCCATATATTCAACAACGGTTACTTCGGCACCAAGTCGTTTATATACTTGACCAAGTTCTAAGCCTATCACTCCCCCTCCTATCACAATCATATGCTTAGGAACTTCTTTAAGTTTTAAGGCTTCTGTAGAAGTGATGATACGTTCTTTATCTAAGGTTATAAATGGAAGTGTACTTGGTTTTGATCCCGTAGCAACAATGGTATTTTTTGCTTCGATCGTTTCCTTTTTCTCACCATCTATTTGGATATGTGTCGCATCTATAAAAGATCCCACACCTTGGTATACGTCAATCTTATTTTTACCCATCAGGAATTCAATCCCTTTTGTAGTCATATCAACAACACCTTGCTTACGAGCAATCATTTTTTCAAGATTGAACTTTACATCTCCCACTTCGATACCATGTTCATCAAAATGCTTGATAGCATCTTCATAATGGTGTGAAGAATCTAGTAAGGCTTTAGAAGGGATACAGCCTACATTTAAGCATGTTCCTCCTAATGTGTTATACTTTTCTATAATGGCAGTTTTCATCCCTAGTTGTGCGCAACGTATCGCTGCTACATATCCTCCAGGTCCAGAGCCTATAACGGCTACATCATATGAACTCATAAGTTTTTTTTAATATAGTCGTACAAAGGTACGAACCGTTACTTGAGTTTAAAAGTTTATGTGAGATTGTTTTTGATATCTGTGTATGCTTTCGTACTTCGACTGAGCTCTGTATAAACTTCTGCGTCACTCTGCTCCTTGAAAGCGTATACAATCCTATTCATAGTTATTAATTTTTTAAAGGTAGATCTACTTCCTTTTTCTATGCCTAATTATTCTACACAGCTAGTTTTGGTTTTAAATAGAAAAACTAAATACAAAACAAAAAGCGTATCATTCTATCCTAAGAATCATACGCTTTTCCAAACTATATGTACATTTTAATACTGAACGCGATCTACAATTTCAAGGCCATATCCTATCATACCCACACGCTTAGTACCATCGGTATTAGATAATAATTTGATTTTTGTTATAGAAAGGTCATGAAGTATTTGTGCTCCTATTCCAAAGTCTTTAGCATCCATCACAATGTTAGGCGCTTTCATAATGCCTTCTTTTTGGTTCTTTTTAAGCTCGCTTAGTCTTCCTAAGAGATTAGCGGCATTATTATCTTGATTAATAAATACAATCGCACCTTTTTCTGCTTGGTCAATAGCTCTAAACATATCATCTAGCTTCTTATCGGCATTATTAGTGAGCGTTCCAAGAATATCATTATTGATGTGTGTAGAGTTTACACGAACTAATACATGCTCATCTTTTGTCCAACTTCCCTTGGTTAATGCGATGTGCACTTGGTCATTGGTTGTTTGCTTGTATGCGCGTAATCTATAATTACCAAAACGTGTTTGTATATCAAAGTCTTCTTTTTTCTCTATCAGACTGTCATGTTCCATACGATAGGCAACAAGATCTTCTATAGAAACAATTTTAAGGTCAAATTTTTCTGCTACTTCTAGGAGCTGTGGCAATCGTGCCATCGTCCCGTCTTCATTCATGATTTCTACAATCACACCTGCTGGTTCAAATCCAGCAAGTCTTGCAAAGTCTATAGCAGCTTCTGTATGCCCCGTACGGCGTAATACACCACCTTCTTTTGCTTTTAGTGGGAAGATATGTCCTGGTCTACTTAAATCGTGTGGTTTTGTTGCTGGATCGGTAAGTGCGATGACTGTTTTTGCTCTATCACTTGCAGAAATTCCTGTGGTTACGCCTTGACCTTTTAAGTCTATAGAAACTGTAAATGCCGTTTCCATAGGATCTGTATTACTGGTTACCATCATATTTAATTGCAAATCATCACAACGATCTTCAGTAATAGGTGCACAAATCAACCCACGACCATGTGTAGCCATAAAGTTGATCATTTCTGGTGTGGCAGCACCTGCAGCAGCTACAAAATCTCCTTCATTTTCACGATCTTCATCATCTACAACAATGATCACTTTGCCTTGTCTGATATCTTCTATTGCTTCTTCAATAGTATGAAGTTGGGTGGTACGTTCTGCAGTCACTTGCATTGCTTATTATTTTGATTACAAAGATACAGCATTAGCTCTAAAAATAATTAAAACACTATTGTGTTTTAATATATTACATAAAGGCTCTATTTTAGTTTTCAAAAAATATATTATGACTCTAAAAAAAAACATAAAGAAAAACTTATTATCGTATACTAATGAATGGAAAAAATTAACGGAAACTAAGGATATTGATTCTATTATAAAATATATGAATTCAGGGTTTTCATTTTATATAACAAGAAAAGAATACAACATAATCCAGGCTAATCAGCCTGAATATGTACATTATTATTTTGCAATTAAAGATAAAGAGTTTAAAATTTTAATTATTGATAATAAAGCTGACGAAGCAGGAGATCACACTCATGTCTTTGAAAAATCATTATCTAATGAAATACAAGACCTATCATTAAATTTAATGGGTAGTAAAGATGTTACTATCTCAATGGAAGAAGCATTAAATAGGAGCTTCCGATGGAATCTTTTTTCTTATAATTGGTTAAAAGCCATGTCAGAAAAAAAATATTATAAAGACCATACAATTCCTTTGATTATAAACCCCATAAAAGACCTTGAGAATATTTTTAAAAATACCTCAGAATCATATGCATATCATTTTTTTGGCTTAAAAGAAAATAATACTAATAATGATGATGATCAATATTCTATTAACTCTATGGATAATTATATGATAGATCTAATAGTTACAAATGTTACAAGTATACACAATACGGACAATGAAGATGATTCTGCAAATGATAACTCATGTATAGGTGGAGGCTGTGCGGTAACAATCCACAATGAAAAGAAACATTCATTATTCCCAAAAGAATAAATTATTAATGAATTTAGAAGTTATAGCAAGGTTAGCACCTATTATATTATTATTAATAGGTGCTTCTTTTTTATTTTATCACAAAAAAGTAAATCCTATTTCGCTTGGAATCATCGGTTTACTTATACTAGAATGTATTGCATACATAGAAGGTGAAAATAACAAATGGATTAATTATTTTTCTGGACCTCTATACTTTGTTGTTATACATACACTATATAAAACCATTTCTTATCATTTTTTAAATAAAAAACTATACCATAAAATCTTAATATTAATATTGATAACATTAGTGATTGGATTATTAATAATTCATCAAAAACATAATAATTTTGTTTTTCATTATGTTGCTATTGTGGAGCTTATAATACTAATTTATCCTATAATTTACTTTTTAAAATTAATGCAACAAAGAATTAATTTTAATATTAAGCATTTCACTTTAAACTCAATCATTTTACTTTTTTTCTCTCTAGATATTATATTATATGTAATGATAAAGTTCCTGCTAGATTATGATTTAAACAGTTTTATATTGATTAGTTATTTTAGATACATATTAATTCAATTATTTTATATTTCTTTAATCTATTTTGGATGGAAGCTGGACAAGAAATAGAATCTATAGCTTTTTGGATGTGGTTTACCCTATTATTTGTGATAGGCCTAATAGGCTTAATCATCATTATTACTAGAATATTCTACAAAAACATCTTATTAAAAGAAAAGAAATTAAATGATAGTAAATTAGATCATCAAAAGGAACTTCTAAAAACTACCATCTTAACGCAAGAAAAAGAACGGGAGCGTATTGCGCAAGATATTCATGATGGCCTAGTTTCTAAATTAAATGTGATACGACTGTCAAAAAAGGAAGAAAAACAGGTCAATGCGCAAATTGCAGATTGTATTAAAACAGTACGTTTGATCTCTCATGATTTAATTCCTCCATTGGTTGAAGAAACACCTATAAACGATTTACTACATAAAGTAGTTACTGTTTTAGACAATGATACAAGAACACTTGAAACTCATTACAACATTTCAATACCTGAAAAACTAAGTCCAGATGCTAAATTACAGGTTATACGCATTATACAAGAAGTAACGACTAATGTATTAAAGTATGCAGACGCCACACAGGTTCGATTTTTAGTACGTAGTACAACACAACATCTTTCTATTAAAATAGAAGATAACGGTGTAGGTTTTGATCCTACACAATCACAAGGGTTAGGGCTAAAAAACATTACAGCTAGGGTACAATTATTACAAGGATCACATAAATTTAAGAATATGTCTAAAAAAGGGAGTATCTTTCTGTTTTCTATGCCTTTAGATATAACATTAACCATATGAATACCCCAATATCTCCCATAAAACTAGCTATTGTAGATGATGATAAAATCATCTCTAGTTTACTGAAGGATTATTTTACGTCAAATAGCGCTATAGATACGATCTTGATTGCAAATAGTGGTCATCAGTTTTTAGAACACATGGCTACTACTAGTGACATGCCTGATGTCATTTTATTAGATTTACAGATGAAAAATGGTACTGGTTTAGATGTTCTTGATGCCATCTCTAAAGAGCAAAAACCATTTAAAATCATTGTGATCTCTACCTATTATGATGTCAACTATATAGGGCAAATGCTCAAGCTAGGTTGTGATGCTTTTTTACCTAAAGAAGTTGATCCTAGCGAACTCATTGATATTATTTATACAGTATCTCAAAAAGGATCGTATTTTACAGAAGAACAAATACATCATATCAGAAAACAAATTTCTCCTAAAAGTCCAAAACTTCATATCCAAACCAAAAACGCGTTGTCTGAGCGAGAACTTGAAGTCTTAGGATTATTGAGTCAACAGTTAACTACCAAAGAGATTGCAGAACGTATGTTTTTATCTCCTAAAACTGTAGAGATGCATAAAAGTAATTTACTACTTAAGACAGGTACACGTAATTCTATAGGCCTTATCATATATGCAATACAACATCAATTAATCAACCCCGATTCCTTACTACTATTAGGTAATTAAAGAACTCATAAACTAACATTACACATACTACTTTGATGAGTTTAGTATGTCATTTCGCGAAAGCGTAGCCTTCTATTTTTATTTAATAATCTATCACATATCAAGTAACTGTCTATACTTAGGGAATTCCCTATTTTTTTAAGTAGGGGAATCTCCCTATGTCTATATCTAGCTTCTATAGAGATATTTACACCATCAAATTGGTGGAACCTGAAAAACCTACAATAGAGTAAGGAACAATTAAAAAATAAATAGTAATGGATATTAGTAACCCAAGTAAATGGATGTCTACAGTAAATGGAAACTTAACCTTAAAAGATATTTGTATGCCTGCATCTCATGATTCTGGAATGTATGCATTAGATATTGATGGAAAAATGATAATTTCTCCTTTTATAGCATTTCCGTTAGAAACACGATTAGGCTTAACACAAAGTAAGAGTATTAAAGAACAACTAAGACTCGGTGTTAGATATTTTGACTTTAGAGTTGAACGTCTTTGGGAGTTAACGGCATTTGGACATGTACTTAGATTTTATCATGGAGAGTCATGGTTCAAAAAAGTAAATTCTGTAAAACTAGATCAAGCGCTTGAAGACATTAAGAAATTTCTTCAAAATGAAGGGCAAGATGAAACCGTTGTCATTATGTATTCTCACTTTTATATGAATAAAGACAAAGGGACTGAACTGTTTTTTGATGATTATATTAATAAGAAAGAATATGGTAAAAACTATCAACTTTCCAGAGACGTCGTTAATGGCAGAAAACTAAATACAATCCCATTAAAAGAATTAAGAGGTAAAATTGTCTCTATAATTGATGATGGTGAAAAAGAATTTAGCTATAAAAAAATTAAAAATAATAACGTGTACAGACGATCAGAGTTTTTCTCATTATATGATAATTATGCCAATAAAACAACGTTTGAAAAAATGAGAGCTGATCAAATTGCTAAGTTTAGTGAATTAGAAAGTCCTGAAGAGTTATTCTGTCTTAATTGGACACTCACTAATAATGGGAGTATGACTTGGGATAATAAATCAGAGGCCGATAGGATCAATCCCCAAATTATACAGCCAGATGAGTTTACCAATAAAAATTTACTGCAGCCTAATAGCCATGGAAATATCGTTAATATTTTAAGTGTTGATTATGTAGACTCTTGGGCACTTGAGGTATGTGAGAAAATATTTTATAGTAAAAAATAATACAAATAGTTTATTATCATCCTGAGCTTGTTAAAGAGGTTTCGATTATTAAATAGTCAAAACTTAGATAAGCTCAGAATGATATTTTAAAGAAATATGTAGTTTACTGGAAGGTTTCAAAATGATGGTTTACATAGCTCAATTATATAATAACCAGAAATCTTTACTAGCTATTTTATCTAATCATTTGTAAACTTTCTTTCATTATTTTCTTATAGTAAAAGTGAATAAGTAAATATGCAGGAATACCAAACACAAGTATAAAAATAAATAACCATGTTGTTTGTTCTTTCTTTTTTCCTATTGTCTTATAATATCTAGAAACAGAAATAAGCGTGAGTATTAATAATACATAAAATATGACAAGAAAAGCTATTTGTGATATTTGATATGCAAGAACAATAGAAGGGGTTTTCCCTATAACCTGTGGTGCAAAAAGAGCGACTGCAAAAAGTACTATATAAACTAAATAATTGATGAGTGCATATTTGTTGTATTTCTTAAAATCTGCATAATACTTGTCGGCTTTATTATAGGTTGTATTCTCATAAAACCCTTGCACTTTAAGATTCTCTTTTGTAATCCCTAATGTATCCAATCGGTCTAATGCCCCATATCGCAATGCATCACTATAGTCATATTGCTTATAGTTTTTTACAATTTCTTTTAGTTGATTAATAGAACGTGCATCTAGTAATGCTTCTTCTTCTGCGGTTAGAGTATATTCAATTTTTTCTTCTTCTACAACTTCTTCCTTTTTCTTCTTTCCGAATATTTTTTGAAGAAATAAACGTACAGGATCTAAATCTATGAGTCCTTGGTCTGTTGTAGCTCTATAGGTGAGATAGACGCCTATGGGTAATGTGATAAACGTACTTAACCAGCTCGCTGTAAATGCAGAGATCGTTCCGTCTTCTGCACTGTTTTTTGCAAAAATTCCAATAAAGTGAAAGGTAAGAAAAAGCACCACTCCTACTACTATTGGTAGTCCTAGGCCTCCTTTACGGATAATAGCTCCTAAGGGTGCTCCCACAAAAAATAATACGATACAGCTAAATCCAAGAACATACTTTTCATGTATTGCAATCTCAAATTTATTAAGACGCTTTACATCTACTGCATGTATCTTTTTTCTTCTATCTATAGAAGTAAGAGAATTACCAATATTAGATTTTAATGATTGTAAAATAGCTACCTTATCTGTAAGGTTATAATTATCTAATAGTACTTCTTGTATTGTATCTATTACAGGAAGTTTAAAATCTTTTATAGGACTGAAATTAGCTTTTCTTATAAATGTCTCTCCAAATTCTGTTCTACTCTTATCATACTTTACAGCAAGTCCTGTTAATGATGAGTCCAACTCTTGTACATTAAGCATTTGGTATGAGTTATCAATCCCTTTTTTGTCAAGGTCTACACCTCCATTAAGCGTTCCTAAGTCAATATTAAGCGTATACGTTTCAAAATAACTCTTTGCAAAGGGTTCTCTTTTTTGCTTTTTATAATCAGATTGTTTTACCTCACTATAATAATTTCCATCAGTAAGTTTTAAAGACAATATTGGTGAGTCTAAAGAGCTAATAAGTTCTCCCTCTTTTGCTTTTATAACTGTATAATTTCCAATACGTCCGGGTTCTTTTTGATGTATGATGACATCGGTAAGGTATTGGTCTCGATCTCCATATTTATTGGCTACACGAATATTAATGTCGTCCCCTATAGCATTAAACTGTCCTGAGCGTATAATCATGGCGGGTTTTAATTTCCCGATATTATTACGCAAGTTTCTAAACTCAAATTGAGAAGCTGGAATTACATAATTTGCAAATAAGAAGGAGGTGATTCCTAAAAACACAATAAATACAATGAGACTTTTCATAGCTCTTTGCAATGAAATACCTGTTGACTTCATTGCTGCAAACTCATAATTTTCAGCAAAATTCCCAAAAGTCATAATACTTGTAAGCAATACAGAAAGTGGTAATACAAGGGTAACAAGACTAGGGGTTACAAACAGTAAGAACTTAAGAATCACACTAAAATCAAGATCTCGCCCAGCAAGTTCTTGTATATATAGCCAGACGCTTTGTAAAACAAAAATGAACATCAATATGATAAAGATGCTCAAGAATGTTTTCACGTATGTGAAAAGTATATAACGATCTAGTATTTTCATTAATTAGGAAATCGAAAACAAAAATACAATACCTTCTTCATTCCTATGGTACTACAGCTGTTATATTTTGTTAATATAATAATCTGCATACTTACTTTCATCAAACACAAATGCGTTTGCAGACATAGGTTGATTTGCCTTAAATGAGTTTACAGTTATTGTGATTTTAGTATCATTTTTCTGTACAATGATCAATCTATAGATATGCTTTGTTGTAGTATCAATGCCTAATAGCGTATGTTTTACTTCACTATTAGAATCCATAGGTGTTAACTTCACGTACTGTATAGTACGTCCATTAACTTTTTGAGTAATATCCATTTTTTGGATATATCCATCATTAAAAAAGGAGAGCATTTTAGATGGAGTAATGGCATTTTCATCCTGATCACTTACGGCACTTATCGTTACCTCTTCATCTTCAGGTACTATTGTATAAATACTTGCACCATCAAATATTTGTTTTGTTCCTAATAAATTAAGTGCGTATAAATCACCTTTTAAGACCACATTTCCCTTTGTCTCTTGATTTACCCCTTGTGCTTCATTGCTCAATGCATATTTAAAGTCGATGGCTATATTTTTATAGCTTTTTACCTTACTGTCTACTTCTTTGAGTAGTGATTGTGCTGATTGCGCTTTCGCGAAAGCGTACCCACCCACAATTAACATCATACTCATTAAAAATCGCATACTAACTTTATTCATTTCCTTCATTATTTAAAAGTTGGTCTAGAGCCATAATATCAGGTACGAGTACTTGACGTGCTTTACTACCTTCAAAGGGTCCTACTATACCTGCTGCTTCCAACTGATCTATAAGACGTCCTGCTCTATTATATCCTAGTTTGAGTTTTCGTTGTAATAAAGATGCACTTCCTTGTTGCGCTATTACCAGTACTTCGGCGGCTTCGCGGAAGAGTTTATCTCTATCACTAGCATCTATATCAAGACTCGTGCCACTTTCTTCCCCTACATATTCTGGTAAGAGATGTGCATCTGGATAAGCTTTTTGTCCTCCAATATAATCTACAATACGTTCTACTTCTGGCGTATCTACAAAGGCACATTGAATACGAACCACATCATTCCCTTGTGTGTATAACATGTCTCCACGTCCTATTAATTGATCTGCTCCAGAGGTATCCAAAATAGTACGGCTATCTATTTTTGACGTTACTCTAAAAGCAATACGCGCCGGAAAGTTTGCTTTAATAATACCTGTAATCACATTTACAGAAGGTCGTTGTGTAGCTATAATAAGATGAATTCCAATAGCACGTGCTAATTGTGCTAAACGTGCAATAGGAGTTTCTACTTCCTTACCTGAGGTCATGATCAAATCTGCAAACTCATCTACTACCAATACAATGTATGGTAAAAATTTATGACCATTATTAGGATTAAGTTTACGCGCTTTAAACTTAGCATTGTACTCTTTGATATTACGACACATAGCATTTTTAAGAAGGTCGTAACGCGCATCCATTTCAATACATAAGGAATTAAGTGTATTGATTACTTTTGAGTTATCTGTAATAATAGCTTCTTCTGTATCTGGAAGTTTTGCTAAATAATGTCTTTCTATTTTATTAAATAGGGTAAGTTCTACCTTTTTAGGATCTACAAGTACAAACTTTACCTCTGCTGGGTGTTTTTTGTATAGTAGGGAAGCAAGGATAGCATTTAATCCTACCGACTTTCCTTGTCCAGTCGCCCCAGCCATTAATAAGTGAGGCATTTTTGCTAGGTCTACGACAAAGGTTTCATTAGAAATAGTTTTACCTAATGTTAAAGGCAACTCCATTTCTGCTTCTTGAAATTTAGGAGACGCAACTGCAGATCGCATGGATACGATTCTAGGTTTTTTATTTGGCACTTCAATACCAATAGTTCCTTTTCCTGGAATAGGTGCTATAATTCGAATCCCAAGTGCACTTAAAGATAACGCAATATCATCTTCTAAGTTTTTAATCTTAGAAATACGTACGCCTGCTTCAGGTACAATTTCATATAAAGTAACAGTAGGACCAACAGTAGCCTTAATATTTGCGATGCCTATTTTATAATTGTTTAAGGTCTCAACAATTCGATTTTTATTCTCCTCTAACTCTTCTTGATTAATGGTTATACCTTGACCATTCGTATAATCTTTTAATAGATCTATAGGAGGAAACTTATAGTTTCCAAGCTCTAGTGTTGGATCAAATTCTCCAAAATCTTCTACTAGTGTATCGCTAAGATTCTTTTTTATTTCTTTTTCTTCTACTGGAGCTTTTACCTCTATATCAATATCTTCAGATGTAATAATAAGTTCCGGCTCTGGTTCCGGCGTTGTGATTTCCATAGGAGGGTCTACAACCTCATCCTTTTTCTTTTTCCCAATAGTAGGTTGGAGATTTTCTACATTCATTTCAAATGTAGATTTTGTAGTGGTAGTATCAGATGCAACATTTTCGGTCACTTCTTCTACCGGTAAAGTCGTATTTTCTACGATAGGTTGCACTTCAGATTCTTGAGTGTCTTCTATAGTTTCTTCTGTAGCTGTTAGGGTCTCTGTAAACTCATCAGATAATTGATCCTTGGTACTTTTAAAGAAGGTACCAACCTTATCTGGTGTCATCTTAAGTCGAACTACCGCATATGCTATTGCTAAAAAGGCTAAAATAAAAGCAGCTCCAATAAGTCCTAAATAGTCCTGTAGGTAATCGTTAATCTCATATCCTACGCGTCCTCCAAGAATATCATTCTGTTTATGGAAAAATCCAAAAAACACTGAAAGCCATAACATCACTAAAATACCCCAAAACCAAAATTGTCTTAATCTAGCTTTTGCATAGTCAAAGAAATAATATACTCCAGATATGGTGAGTAATGCAGCAATAATAAAAGCAGATATTCCGAATCCTTTATAAATAAAGAAATTACTCATTCCCGCACCAAAGTTATTCAACCAGTTTTTTGCTTGTACATCTCTGTCAGTAATTTCTGTGATGACACTTTGGTCTACTTTCCAAGTAAATAAATAAGAGACAAAAGAAAAGAACAAGGCTATTCCTAGAAAAAACAAAAAACTTCCTAATAAAATCTGTTGTTGTCTAGAAAGTTTAAAGTTTATAGGTTTTCTGGGCGTCTTGGTCTTAGTCTTTTTAGGTTTACTTTTAGTCGTTGTTTTCTTTTTAGCCATTAAGCTAGTGATTGGATTGTGTTGTTAGGTTAAAAATACAAATATGAAACGGAAATATAGGGGATTTGGTGTCCAATTACAGCTTTTTATAAACAGAGATATCATAAACAAGCTTAGGCCTTATGATTTATTGCTTATAAGTTCTTAAAGTAAAGGGTTATAAATGATTATTTTAGTATTAAAACACCTTAGGAACATATATAATACCAGCAACAATTACAGCTATAAGAGCAGCAATACCTACTGCGCCAGCAGCAATATCTTTAATCTTCCCTATTTTATTATGAAAATCAGGGTGTACAAAATCTGCAATTTCTTCAACAGCTGTATTTAAACCTTCAATGCTCATCACCATTCCAATACATAATGTTTGTATCATCCATTCTGTAGGTGATATTTGAAAATAAAAACCTGCAATAGTAATCAGTATTGCAATCCCAAATTGCACCTGAATACTAGCTTCCGTTTTTAATAGGAGTATTCCTCCTTTAAATGCATAGACACAACCTTTAAGGCGCCCTTTTATAAAACTAGTTGGCATTTATGACAGTGCATTAAGAGCAGCTTCATAATTAGGCTCATGTCCTATTTCTGAGACTTGTTCTGTATGAATTACTTTTCCTTTTTCATCTACCACAACAATGGCTCTAGAATGTAATCCTTCAAAACCACCATCTATGAGTTCTACTCCATAGTCTTTTCCAAATTCACCACGCTTAAAGTCAGAAAGCGTACTTACATTTTCAATCCCTTCAGCGCCACAAAAGCGTGCCTGAGCAAACGGTAAATCACGAGAAATACAAAGTACTTCTGTATTTTCTAACGCACTTGCCTTCTCATTAAACGTTCGTATAGATTGTGCACAAACTCCTGTATCTACACTAGGGAATATATTCAATACTAACTTTTTACCTCTATAATCATTAAGAGTTACAGAAGAAAGATCATTTCGCGAAAGCGTAAAAGCAGGTGCTGGACTTCCTACTTCAGGAAGGTTGCTTATGGTATTTACTGGGGTTCCCCCTAAGGTTACTGATGCCATATAAAAGTGTTTTTGTAAAAGTAAAAAATCTATAAGAAAATACCGTCTATATTATAAAGAAAAAGCCCTGTGAAATCACAAGGCTTTGTTAAATATTAGGCGTACAAAGGCTTAGTTTAATTGCTCGCTTAAATATGTAGCAACTCCTTCTCTGTCAGCACTCATTGCTTCTTCACCTTCTTTCCAATTTGCAGGGCATACTTCCCCGTTTTGTTGTACGTGAGTATATGCATCTATCAGACGAATAAACTCTGCTACGTTACGCCCTACGGGCATATGGTTTACACTTTCGTGAAAAACAATTCCTTTTTCATCTATAAGGTACGTCGCTCTGTAAGTAACATTATCACCATCTACCATCACGGCTCCAGTTTCTTCATCGTAGCGCTCATTAGTTACGTCAAGAATTCCCAATTGATTCGCCAAATTCCTGTTACTATCTGCAAGAATAGGATACGTTACTCCTTCTATCCCTCCATTATTTTTAGGAGTACATAACCATGCAAAGTGTACCTCTGGGGTATCACAAGAAGCACCTACAACAATAGTGTTTCTTTCTTCAAAAGCAGCTACTGCTGCTTGAAAAGCATGAAGTTCTGTAGGGCATACAAATGTAAAATCTTTAGGATACCAAAAAAGAAGTACTTTTTTACCATGATTTTGTGCTTCTTCTAAAATGTTTATTTTTTTGTTTTCGCCTCTATGATTCATTGAATCTACGGCAAGATTTGGAAAGTTTTTCCCAACTAAGGTCATACGATTGTTTTTATAAATAGTTAGCTATTTTTTGAGCGCGCAAAAGTAGGTATGCACTATTTATTTACAAAAGTAATTTGTGTGTTTTTTCTCATAAAAAAACAACTCTTTTAAAAGTCTAAAAGAGTTGTTTTACTAACTATATAAGTCTGTGTTTTTTATGCTTTTTTTTTCGCATCTTTTAATTGACGAATCTTAATATTAAATGCAGCAAATAACAAGGTCGTAAACGGACTTAACCAATTAAAGATTGCATATACAAAATAATCTGCTACAGAAACACCTAGAACTGTGCTCTGATATGCACCACAGGTATTCCAAGGAATTAAAACAGATGTTACTGTTCCTGAATCCTCTAAAGTTCTAGATAAATTTTCTGGTGCTAGATCTTTATCTTCATATGCTTTTTTAAACATTTTTCCAGGAATTACAAGTGCTAAATATTGATCTGATGCAATAGCATTAAGTCCTAAACAACTAATTACTGTACTCGCAAATAAACCAAATACAGAATCTGTCATTTTTAATAATGATTTTGTAATACGGGCTAGTGCTCCTATTCCATCCATGACACCTCCAAAAACCATCGCACATACAATTAATAAAATAGTCCAAATCATTCCGTTCATTCCTCCTGAGCTAAATAGATCATTAAGGGTTTCATTTGGTGTTATAATTGATGTGTCTGTTAACATTGCCGTTGTAATAGCACTCATTTTAGAATCTGCTAGGCTTGTTAGAATATCTGGTTGAAAGATAATAGCGAAAATAGCAGCAAGAATAACCCCAGTTAAAAGAGCAATAAGAGGTTTTGTTTTGGTTAAAATCAAAGCGATTACTACCAAAGGAACTATAAATAAGTATGGTGTAATATTAAAGGTAGCATCTATTGTTGTTAAAAGACCACTCACATCTGCATTTCCAGATGTATCTATAGTAAAACTCAAAATACTAAATACAATAAGAGTGATTAATACTGTAGGTACTGTTGTTATGGTCATGTATTTAATATGTGTAAACAAATCGGTCCCTGCCATGGCTGGCGCAAGATTTGTGGTATCACTTAATGGAGACATCTTATCTCCAAAATAAGCTCCAGAGATCACAGCTCCAGCAATCATTCCTGTTGGAATTCCTAAAGCAGATCCTATTCCAATCAATGCAATACCAACCGTAGCAGATGTTGTCCAAGAACTACCAGTTGCAATAGATATTACAGCTGCGATAATAATAGAAGCTGGTAAGAAAATCGAAGGGCTAAGTACTTGCAAACCATAATATACCATAGCAGGTATAATACCACTAACTAACCATGTTCCTGCTAAAGCTCCTACTAAAAAGAGTATCATAATAGGGACAATGACACTTTTTAGATTTTCCCAGATTTCAGCAATCATCGTATGAACAGAAACTTTATTAAAAAATCCAACAATAGCAGCAACACCACCACCCATTAAAAGAATATATTGATTAGAGTAATCCCCTAGCCAAGCTCCTTCTTTAAAAAAGATATTATAAGCTAATAATCCCATGAGAATAAATACAGGCACTAATGCTTCCAATATATTTAACTCCTTGTTCTCGACAATATTTTGGTTTTTAATATCCTCAGTTTCGTTATCCATATGATCTAAATTTTGAAGTCACAATGTAACCATTTTATATAAAATATGGTATACTCATTTATAACATATAACCAGATTATTTTTACGGTTTTACCTCAAATCTTGTGCGTAATTGTAGTAAAAACCGTAAGAAAAAAGTTGTTTTTTGTGACGTTCATCGATTCTTTGAGACATGTTAACGAAAAGTCTAGTTCCCTCATTTTTAGTATGTTTTTATATCTATATGTTTGTAGTCCCAAATCGTATTAAATAATGAAACAATTACTACTTATTACCATTCTATTGGTATGTACAATTACCACTGCACAAGTTGGTATAAACACAACAAATCCAAAAGCAATTTTAGATATTTTAGCTTCTAATAGCACAACTCCAAGTGCTACAGATGGGATGTTAATACCACGTATCAGTAATTTTCCAAGTACCAATCCTGTTGCTGATCAGCAATCAATGCTTGTATATTTAACAGTAGCAAGAACTGGAGTAAACATAAGTGGTACACCACAAGATTATGGTGTTGGATTTTATTATTGGGATAATACAATTCCTAATTGGGTAGCCATCAATCCTGATGAAAGCGCCGACTGGAAAACTACAGGAAATGCCGATGCTATTAGTGGTACTCACTTTATAGGAACTACAAATAATCAAGAAGTAGATTTTAGAGTAAACAACAAATTTGTAGGACGTCTTACAGAGCTTGGACAGTTTGAATTACAGTCTGATGATTTATCACTATTTATAGGATTTGAAGCTGGTGAAGCGTATGATCCTGATAATACAGCTTCTGAACATAATACGTTTATAGGATACCAAGCTGGAAAAGCAACTAATTCTGGACGTGATAATGTTGCCGTAGGAACTCTAAGTCTTACGAAAAGTACAAGTGGAGATTTCAACACTGCTGTAGGAGATGAAACATTAGAAAATAATACAACTGGAAGTCGCAACACTGCTTTAGGGAATGATGCATTAAGACAAAATAGTACAGGAGGAAATAATACAGCTATTGGTCAAACATCATTACAAGGTAATTTATCTGGGTTTAACAATACTGG
This sequence comes from Dokdonia pacifica, assembly GCF_900188275.1. Classification (GTDB taxonomy): domain Bacteria; phylum Bacteroidota; class Bacteroidia; order Flavobacteriales; family Flavobacteriaceae; genus Dokdonia; species Dokdonia pacifica. Next base: position 429,280 of record NZ_FZNY01000003.1, on the reverse strand, counting down.
TATTGGCATCAATGCTGGGACAACAAATCAGACAGGAAGTAATAATGTTTTTATAGGTGTCAATGCAAATGCTGAAGAAACTGGAAATAGTAATGCTATTGCTATAGGTAGTTCGGCTGTGACAGGAAGTAGTAATGCTATCGCCATAGGTCCAAATTCTACTGCAGATAGTACAGAAGCTATCGCAATAGGTGATAATGCCTTAGTAGATGGAGGTTCTAATAGTGCAATTGCTATTGGACAAAACTCTTCGGTAAATGGTGGAGCTGACCAATCTGTTGTCTTAGGTATTGGCAGTACTATCGATAATGGTGTTACCTCTGGTATTGCTTTAGGTAATAATAATATGATAGCTGGAGGTGCAAACAATACTGTTGCCTTAGGTAGTAATATCACTATATTAAATGGATATGATAATTCGGTTGGTATAGGTAATGGTGCAACACCTACAAAAGCAAATCAATTAAAATATGGAAGTATTACTGAAATAGATCAAGGAACAGCTACTATTGTAAATACTTCTGATGGGAGATTTAAGTATGATATCAAAGCTAATGTCCCTGGGTTAGATTTCATTAATCGTTTACGTCCAGTAACCTATAAATTTAATCTTACAAAATTAGATAAATTCCATAACTCACAAATTGTAAGGGAGAATTCTACAAAAATTGAAACAGGTTTTATTGCCCAAGAGATTGAAGAAGCTATGCTAGCTACAGGTTATGATTTTTCTGGTCTAGTAAAACCAGAAGACCTAAGTAAAGATAATTACAAAGTATCTTATGTTACTTTTGTTGTGCCTTTAGTAAAAGCAGTACAAGAGCAACAAGTAGTCATTGATTCACAAAACGAAAAAATAGATGCACTTGAAGCGCGTCTTAAAAAATTAGAAAGTCTTATAGAAGGCCTTAAGTAGAAAAGTAACCTTTAGATAAAATAACAAAAGTTCGAAATCCCTTATTTCGGACTTTTGTTATTTTTAGAATGTATTACAAATCAAACATTTATAGTAAAACTATTGTTTTAACATGTTAACCATAAAGCACTTCTGGTTTTCACGTAAAAAAAACGCAAACCTTGCGTCTTTCATAGATAAAATCAAGCACTTCAACGAATACTTATAGTTAATTATTTTATATCAAGATCTACGTACCTACTTTTGAACGTAAATCATAATAAAATGAAAAAACTCAACTATATATTATTCTTTATTTTCATACATACGGGAGTATTTTATGGGCAAGTTGGGGTCGGTACAACTTCTCCTAGAGCAGCTTTAGAAGTTTCTAATACAACAGGTGGTGGAGTTTTAGTTCCTAAATATGCACTTTCTGGATCTAATGATACAAGTACAGTATCAAATCCTAATGGTTTTTCTTTAGAAGTGGGTACTTTGGTTTACAATACAACTCAGGTTACAGGAACAAATGCACTAGCTGAAGGTTTTGTTTTCTGGAGTGGATCTTCATGGACACATATAGTACCTAGTACACAACTAATGATGAGGCGTTTTACCGCTGGAGGCATCGGAGGAAATGGAACTGTTTTTAATTTTCCAAGTGAATCATTTAATAATATAAGTGGCGCTAGTTATTCAGGAACATCTATTACTTTACCCACAGGTTTATATAAAGTAAGCTCTGAACTTCGTCTTAATTCAAATAATACAGTAGACTGGCAAGCAAGATTAAATGGAGTTGCTATAAACGGAAGTATTGTCGGGTCTACAAATCCAACTACATTTAATACAAATGCGAGTGAAGTACAACAACTAGCAATATTTGAAATCACTGCAGCTACTGGCACATTAGATTTTATAGTAACTGGTGGTGTAGGTGCTAGTACTTTAACAAATCAATGTTATGTGTTGATAGAAAAAATAAATTAACTATTCCTTTTATACTATCTAATACAATTAAAAAAGGGATCGTTATCTATTATCATACATAAAAAGAGCCCGCATTGTATGCGGGCTCTTTTTATGATTAGTATATATATCAAGCTATACTTATACAGCTACAGCTTCAAAAACACCTACTGCTTCCATACATTTTTTCATTTCTTGATACGTACGTTCTATGTCATTATCAAGTCCTACAGAAAAACGAATTAGTCCATCGGTAAGTCCCATTTCTGCTTGTTCATCTTCAGGAATCTCTGACGATGTAGATGTTCCTGGTGCACTGAATAGTGTTTTATAAAACCCTAAACTTACGGCTAGATATCCTAGATTACGCTCTTGCATTAATTCCATAAGTGCATTGGCTTTATCAAGACTTCCTACATCTATAGTAAGCATACCCCCGAAACCATATTCTTCATTCATCATACGTTTAAATACTTCGTGACTCGGGTGTGATGTGAGTCCTGGATATACTGTACGTAGTCCATCGGCTTGAAATTTAGTAGCTAAATATGTTGCATTATAGCTATGTTGCTTCATTCTAATATGTAACGTACGTAAATTTTTAAGTACTGAAGACGCTCGTAAACTATCCATTGTAGATCCTAATAGCATACTTGCGCCATCATTTACATTACGTAACTGATCAATAAATTCTTGACTTCCACACACAACACCACCTACCGTGTCTGAAGATCCATTAATGAATTTTGTTAAACTATGCACGACTACATCTGCTCCATGTTTTACAGGAGTGATAGATAATGGTGAGAATGTGTTATCTACAACAAGCTTTAAGTTATGCTTTCGCGAAAGCGCACTTAACGCATCTAAATCGGCTATTTCTAATAAAGGATTGCTTACAGACTCACAATATAACACCTTGGTTTGTGGTGTAATAGCTGCTTCTACCTTTTCTAGATTTGTGATGTCTACAAAACTGGTAGAAATTCCTAGTCTTGGCGCAAAATTCTTTAAAAAAGCATACGTACCTCCATAAATTGTTCTACTAGATACCACATGATCTCCGGCTTCACATAATTGTAATAATACGGGGGTTATAGCTCCCATACCACTCGCAGCTACATTGGCGGTTTCTGTATCTTCCATTGCGGCAAGTGCTTCCCCCAAATACAAATTAGATGGCGTACTGTGTCGAGAATACAAATAACAACCATCGGCATCACCTTCAAAGGTGTCAAACATGGTTTTGGCGGAAAGGAATGTATAGGTAGAACTATCAGAAATAGAAGGATTCACTCCTCCAAATTCTCCAAAGTACTGTAAATCTTGAATCTTATTTGCTGGTTTATAGGACATAATATGTGTATTTTTATACGATCAATTTTTTAAAAAAGGATACTATTTCTATTATTTATACACCAAAACTACACTATACTAGATAATTTATCAATGATTAGTATAATATTTAGAAAATTAAACTAATAAAACTGTATTTTTGCTGTATACGCTTTCGCGAAAGCGTATCAATTACCCTAACTATTAGAAATATTTTCTATGATGACTTTTGATACTATTGATAAAAAACTCCTAGGCTATCTTCAAGAAGATTGTAAAAAAACGAATAAGGAACTTTCTGGGCTATTAAATCTATCTGTTACGGCGGTTTATGAACGTATAAAAAAGCTAGAACGAGAAGGGATTATTGAAAACTATGTAGGGCTGGTTAATAAGACAAAAGTAAACCGCGATTTTGTGGTATTATGTCATATCAAATTAATACAGCATCGTAAAGAATATCTTACTACTTTTGAGAAAGCAGTACTTGCTATAGAAGAGGTGGTAGAATGTTATCACGTAAGTGGTGATTATGATTATATTATTAAGGTATTGGTTGCCGATATTAATGAATTTAGAGAGTTTATGGTTACAAAACTAACAACACTGGATCATATAGGAAGTACGCACAGTTCGTTTGTTATTAATGAAGTAAAACATACTACCGCTATTACCTTATAATATGCCATTATCTAGATATCTCGCTACCGAATTATTTATACTTTTTATAGCACTTCCGCTTAGTTTATTGCTACCGTATGATTTTAGAATTAAAGCGGCATCAATTCTAGTAGCTTTTGTCTATCTATTAGTCATTCTCTTTAAAAAAACACCTGTAAAACTTAAACTTAAAAAGGGAATTGACTGGGTTTCTTTTTGGAAAGCTACAGGAATTAAGTTTATTGGGATTGCCATCATTACGAGTATATATGTATATATCATGGATGCCTCTGCCCTATTTTGTGTACCTCGTAATAAACCAGATTTGTGGGTTACGATTCTCTTTATCTATACATTTTTATCGGTATGGCCTCAAGAAGTAATTTACCGTACTTTTTTCTTTGAACGATACCAAAGCATTTTTACAAATAAGAAAGTCTTCATTTTTGTAAATGCCATTGTATTTTCTATGGCACATCTATTTTTACGTAATACACTGGTGACCGTACTTACCTTTATAGGTGGATTGCTATTTGCATATACCTATACCAAAACAAAATCGACGACTTTAGTTTCTATAGAGCATGCCTTATATGGCAATTGGCTCTTTACGGTAGGAATGGGACAAATGCTTGCTTTTCCGGGTATGGATGCTTGTTAGCCTAAGGTGGGTGGTTGTTTACTATAAAATGTAATTTTTAGAATACATTTTAGGGTAAACTTTCCGTAACACACTTCTCTTACTTTCCGGGTATGGATGCTTGTTAGCCTAAGGTGGGTGGTTGTTTATACTAAATTCATTCCCGTGAAGACGGGAATCTGAACCTTCGTTACCTAACACATTTTATAGTAAGCTTTTCTGTAACACACCTTACTTACTTCTTGGGTATGGATGCATGTTATATACAGATAGATGTTATTTATATTAAATTGGTTTTAAGATTCTCTCTACTCCTGAATACGCTTCTCATATTCTTTCCAATCAAACTCAAAGCCAGCAGTAAAGCGATCTATAGCTTCTTTAAAAATACGATCAAAATCAGGCTCATTTTCTTTAGCAGAATCATACCACTTTTTAGAAAATCCAGAATATTCATCTGCAAAGGCTTCTCCTTGTGTACGCATGCCTCTATACGTACTTTCTTCCCAATAGCGTACTTTTTCTTCAAAACTTAATTGTGGATATTCTTCTGACCAAAAAGATTTAAATGAATCTTCTAATTCTTTACTTTCCTTTAAATGCTTTTCTCTTTCTTTTGTATTTAAACTTGAAAGATATTTATTGTAATCTTTTTGTATTTCTTTATTTAATTCGTCTAAACTCATAAGTTTTTATTTTTCTATTAGTTTAATTTCATAACCTCGTTTAATAGGTTTTACATATTCAATTTCAAACTTCCTCCCTCTTAATAGTAATAATTCTTCTTTAGCATACCCACGTAATTTTATTCCATCAGAAAAATTTGATATAATGGGGGCATTCTTAACTTCTAATTCTAAAAAAACATTATTTTCAAGTTTATCAAAAAAAGCTGCTTTTGTGTTACTTCCACTAGAAACAAAATCATTATAATCTACTATATTTCCTTTTTTATGATTCTTCAAAAATGTATTTAACAATGCTTCATCACTAAACTCTAATGCCCTAAATGCTTTTCCATTATAGGTCGACATTTTTCCTAACGCATTTGTAATTAATTTTGAAATCTCTTTGGTTCTTGCAACATTAATGCCATTTCGCAACCAATTATTTAATTCTTTATAATAAAACTTAGTTGTATAACTCCATAATGAAAATGCGTCTGTTTTTGTGAGATTTGGATTTTTAGTTATGATATCATCTATTTCATTTAAAAATATGAAATTATTGTCATTATGATAGCCTACAAAATAATCTAAAATGTCATTTTCTTTTCTACCCATTTTTTTTAGTGCTTTTAAGAAATCATCAGGCATTTCTTTTCGCATTAAAGCTCTGGTTACTTTTCCAAATTTTGCTGTCTTCTTGCCAACCTTGAAAATATCATCAATCATCGCTTTAAATTCCTTTGTGCTTTTTCTAAGAAAAGCGAGTAGATCATCTAATAATTTGGTAAAACTTTTAAAGGTATTTATGACTAATTTCTTTGCAAAATTAAAAACGGCTCTGCCCGCAGATGCAATCCCTCTAAAAATACTTGAAAATAATGTCGTTAATTTTTCTATTACAGCGGCAACAGTCAAAGTACCACCAGTAAATAAAATACCAATTACAATCTCTATAACTAAACTTACAATGAACCCTACAAATGCCCCACTAAAATAAGCTACAGTCTCAAGAGGTACATTTGTAATACTCTCAAACTTTGTTTGTAAATGTTTGTAAATGGCTTTATAATCTATATTTGCAATAGCAACAATTGCATTATCTACATATTCTAATAATAAAGGAAATTGAGTACTAATATTACGTGTATAATCTCTCATCACTGCCATCCCATTAAATACCATTTCTAGCATTTTGAAAATACCAGAAACAGCATCTAACAAGCCATTCCAAATACCACATAAAAACGCATTTGCAATACGAATACCTTTCTTGACAATATCTGTAAGATCAAAACTTTCCAACTCTTTAAAAATAGCAAGTATCTTATCACTTACTTGTTTATATTTAGAAAATACAAATGCTTCAGCACTATCGGGAATAAGATCGATTTCTAAATCACCAAGTGCTGGAAAAGGAATACCTCCTATAATTACTGGTACGCTCGCAATTCTACCGAAATCCGTTGCCTCTATATAATTTCTTATTTTCTCATCATATGCTAAGAACCCTTTTTTTAATCCTTCAAATCCTTTTCTAGCATATTCATTTATTTTATCATCTGGAATTTGATCTAGTGTATCTTCTATAAAAGGGAAGAAAAAGGGAGTAAACGTATGAGATTCATATACAATACCTGTTTCGTCTTTTTTCTCTGCATTAGGATTCCATCTATAATCTGCTAATTTGCCCTTATTTATAAAATCCCCAATTGCGCCACAAATTTTTCCTAACCCCGTAATTAATAGTCTATCTAAACCTAATGGGTTGAGATAATCATTAGCTGTGAATAGAAATTCTACAGATTTTAGGGCAACATTTTCTATCGTACCAGTTTGTATCAGTTCTCTTAAAATATCTTCATCTATTGTAACATATTCATTAATAAAATCATATACATTTTTATTATTATAAAGTTGAGCGTCATTTTTTAAGTTATCCTTGACATGGTCTCCTATGAGTACTCTACAGGTTTGAAAACTAATATCATCTGTATTATCTTCTATAAAAAAGATAATACCAAAAGGGTCAGGTTCAGTAACTTCAAATGTCTCTTTAAGCTTGATACCATCTTTAGAAAAGTACAATTCTATATTAAAGGCGAAAACATCTATAGTAGGCTCAAAGGTCTTATTTGCATTTTTATCAAAAAAGACCTTTCTTTTTTTGATATGTTCAACTCTATTTGGATTTATATCTACATCTGTTATCACTTTAACATCATTGACTATATGTTTTTCCCTTCCTGGAAAGTATATAGATTCAATTTCGTTTTGTGTTCGGTTGCTAAAAAACATAGCAGCAAAAGGACTTACATTCGTCATTCCTCTATGACTCTCTAATAAGCCACTATTAGAAGTAAAATTAGAGCTAGATATAAAGTTTGTTATACCCAAACCAGATAATAACGGGTCTTCATTAGGGTTACTAAATCCTACAAAAGGGGCATCTAATTGAATAGGGTTTCCATTTTCATCAAAAAAATTCATTTACACACTCTTAAATTAAACATTTGTTATACTAAAATTTGATATTTTGTAAAAATACCACCATGAAATCAAACAAAAGTGAAATTCCTATAAGAAGAACTGAAATGACTGAAAACAAAAAAACCGAAGCAAAATTGCTTCGGTTTTGTATATATGAACTATAAATAATTGTAAATAAAAAAGGCAAGCTACCTACATCACACCGCTACGACCGTCTACCCTTGCTGCGTTCCCGCCCTGGGGGATTCAACAGGAGCTAGTTGTGTAGGACTTGCCGATGCAAAGATACATCATTTACATACCTATGCAAGGTTTTTTTGCCCGATTTTTTGTTATAAATTGCCATTCAAATTTGACACCTATGACATCGCTATATAAGACCCTCTGTTTAGTAAGCTTACCGCTTTTAATTTACTCTTGTGGAGACACAAAAGATTTATCTGGAAATTATACACTCGAAACTTCAAAACCCAAAAATGCAGTTGCAAATGGAGAAGAAATTTCCTTTTCTATTAAAGCAAAGAAAAATTATGAAATAGATTCTATTGTGTATGTGATAGATGATAAGAAACTACATAAAACAACGACAATTGGAGACTTTACTACAAAAATACAGACACCAACCTTGGGTCGTAAAAAAGTATCTATTACCATATATCTTCCAAATGAGCGTATAAATCTCAAAACTACTATTTCAGTACTTAATAATAAGGCACCCAAAATATATGGGTATAAGATTGTAAATCGTTTTCCGCATCAAACAGATGCATATACACAAGGATTGGAGTTTGTCGGGGATACCTTATATGAAAGTACAGGTAAGTATCGTGAATCTAAGCTTCGTAAAGTAGACTATACCACTGGTGATGTTTTACAAGAGGTTGCATTAGACAATGCCTACTTTGCAGAAGGACTCACTATATATAACGATAAAATCTACCAACTTACTTGGAAAGAAAATACAGGTTTTATCTACAATCTATCTGACTTTAAAAAGATCGGTACGTTTACCTATAATAAAAGTAAAGAAGGTTGGGGATTATGTAATGATGGTAACAATGTCTATAAATCTGACGGATCAAGTAAAATATGGACACTAGATCCTAATACGCTTGCAGAACAACACTATATTGAACCAACTAACCACAAAAGTGTTTCTAAAGCATTTAATGAGCTAGAATTTATAAATGGTAAAATATATGCCAACACCTATCAAGTAGCAAGTATTGCCATTATTGATCCTACCACGGGAGCTATAGAAGGATTGATTGATCTTACTTCCTTACCTAAAGAAGTACAAGAAGGTCTTGATCCTCAAAATGAGGTATTGAATGGCATTGCCTATAAAGCTAATGAAGACCGTCTTTTTGTAACTGGAAAACACTGGAATACATTGTTTGAAATTGAGATTTTTGAGAAGTAAGTTTTATCATCGGTGATTTTGATAGTATTTATATTTTCTAGGTACGCTTTCGCGAAAGCGTATACCTTAAGATCAATGTACTATACTTCATTATAAATAAACAGTTCTTTTAACCTATACAAATAGAGTAACACTCTAATTTAGAGTAGTACTCTATTTGCTAAAACGCTGCAAAAAACATATAATTTCATAGAAAAAAGTGGCGTTGTACAACGGTATGAAAAAGTAATCGTATCTATAGACAATATTGCAATGGCTAAAAAGTTATATTTGTTGTAAACTACCTCGGGGCAACTCAACGAGGCATTTATACGAAACTGAATTTTAATTTTGAGGCAAGCCTCGGAATATTAAACCCTTTGGCGGTGCCAATAAAATTTATCTGAATGCGCAGTATTTATACTTTACTCTTATTAGTTTGTATCATTTTAGTAAGCTCATGTCGTAATGATTTTGAGACTACACCTAGTACTGGAGACTTACGTTTTTCTAGAGACACTATCTTCTTGGATACCGTATTTACCAATATTGGCTCTAGTACCTATAATTTTAAGGTATATAATGACTCTGATGAGACCATTAATATTCCTAGCGTACGTTTAACTACAGGTGAAGATTCTGATTATCGTCTTAATGTGGGGGGCGTTGCAGGACGTACCTTTGAAAATGTAGAAATCCTTGCAAATGATAGCCTTTTTGTATTTGTAGAGACTACCTCAGACATTAATGAAATTGGAGCTGGAAGTCTAGAATTTTTAAATACAGAAGCTATTGAGTTTGACAGTGGTCCCAACCAACAAAAAGTAGAACTCGTTACTTTAATAAAAGACGCTATATTCTTATTTGCTGACCGTGACGAAGAGACTGGCATGGTAGAAACACTCACTATTAATGGTACAGAAACTGTATTAGAAGGGCGTTTCTTAACCGATGAAGAATTGACTTTTACAAATGAAAAACCATATGTCATTTATGGCTATATGGCAGTAGGCTCACCAGATGGTGACGTTCCTAAAACCTTAACCATAGAACCTGGTGCACGTATTCATTTTCATGCAGATAGTGGAATTATTGTGGGAGATAATGGTACTCTTGATATTAATGGCGCTTTAAGTACCGATCCTGAACTGATGGAAAATGAAGTCATTTTTGAAGGAGACCGTTTAGAACCTTCTTTTGCAAATACACCTGGACAATGGGGAACTATCCTACTCACCGACGGAAGTGTTAATAATGAAGTAGAATATGCCACTATAAAAAATGCCACCGTAGGAATTCTTAATGAATCAAATACAGGATCTGCAACTCCAGATCTTACCATTAGTAATACGCAAATTTATAATGCTTCGGCTGCAGGATTACTCAACCGTTTTTCTACGGTAGAAGGTTCTAATGTTGTGATTAATAATTGTGGGCAATTTGCAATGCTTGTACAGTTAGGAGGTACTTACAACTTTACTCACTGTACATTTGCAAACTACTGGACACAAAGTTTTAGAAATACACCTGCTGTATTTTTAGATAATACCTTTGCTGGCTTCGGAAATGATTTAATAGAAGCCAATTTTACCAATTGTATCATCTATGGAAATCAAGGCGAAGAAATTGGTTTTAATGCTGATCCCATTGCGCCATTCAATTATAACTTTAGGAATACGCTGATACGTTTTGACGATACTTTTGGAAATTTTGAAAATGATCCACTCTTTGATTTTACCAATACAACACTTTACACAGATGTTATACGAGGCGGAGACCCTGATTTCCAAGACGAGTTTAATAACCTCTTACAAGTAGGTGAAGATACAGCTGGAAATGGTCAAGGCCTTCAAAGTGCTGCCAACCAATTTCCATTTGATATTAAAGGGGTAAGTAGAACAACAGCTCCAGACTTAGGAGCTTATGAAAGTATTGAACTGCCTGAATAAGGTATCCACAGACAACATTCAATATAGAGCTATTTATAGTATAAATAGCTCTATATTATTTTTACAAATCAAAGGAAATACGTATTACTACGTAAAATAATAGTAATACTACGTATTTATTTCAAGGGATATTCATAATAGTTTTGACATAACAAAACTAACTCATATAATGAAATCTAGACCCCAATCAAATTTTGTTACAAAAGCAATTCTTTTTATAGTATTTTCTATTCAAATAGGATATGCACAAGTAGGCATTGGAACTACCGATCCACAAGCAGATTTACATATAGCAGGTGATGCGTCTACTATACGTATAGATGGACTTAATAGCACAAATAATGCTAATAATTTAGGAGGAACAGACACTTATCCTGTACATGTAGACACAAATGGAGATTTGGTTGTACTTGATTTACCTGCGGGAGCAGAAGAATTAGTATCTATATCCCAACCTGTCATAGATGATTCAGGACTATCCTATAATAATATTCGAACAGGACCTAATGCTCAACCAAGATATGAAGAATTAACAGATGCAACTTTTACATTAACCAGGCCTGCATTAGTCATTTTTACTTATTCATTAAGTTATGAAGTTAGAAATTATAACGATAATGGTTTTCCTACAAATGGTGGTAGAGCCAAACGAGTAGAGGCATTTTTAAGATTTGGCACGGGCGGTGATAACGATAATAATGGTGATGATCATGATAATGCTCTAGGAATTCTTGGAACACAATCTGAAAGTTTTTCTAATGCTACTGATGATGATGCTTCTTTTGGATACTACTATATCACTGCAACAGCGTTTAAATTTCTACAACCCGGAACACATAGTGTTCATCTTTGGGCAGGTCTTACAGGAGGATCTACTGGTCCAGAAAATATTTTCTCTGTAAATTTTGGCTCTGGTGGTTTAGGATACATATCGGCCTATGCAATCTATTAATTAGTAGTTACAATCAATATAAAAAAATAGTGTTTATCGTTTTTGTATTCGTTGTTATTTGTTATGCGATGATTCCCAAGTCTAACTTCATATGTTATGCTTAACACTATATTCCCCCCGTTTTATATTTTTAAAAATATAAACATGTTTTGAGTAGTGGTCCTACTAAAAACCAAAAGCCATTTCATTAAGAAATGGCTTTTTTATACTCCTGTATCATATGCTGAAATCATACGTCAACCTGAACTTGTTTCAGGTTCACACTATAAACAGATATGAATACATATACTGCGATTCTAAAACAAGTTCAGAATGACGACAAAATATCTTTATAGTATAAAACGGTTAATGTTTATACTACAAGAAGCAACCAATGATGATACTATACTTGAAAATGGACTAAATATTCAACCTATAAAAAGGAATTAAATCCTAAAATTGGAACAAAAATTGTGGTAACCTGTACAAACTAACGTTGCTAATGATTTTACAAATGAAAAATCGTATTTTTAGTAATCAATATGCAACATAAAAACTAAAGCACAACTCCGATTATTAGAGCCTGATTTTTTCTAAATGAATATAAAATACAGAGAAACATTGCCAGATCATTTATTTTCACATCACGTGGAAAGCTATTGGCATGTTTTTTCTGATGAGCAATTCACAAAAGACCCATTAGAAATGTTTCTACCTACCTGTACGTTTAACATTGTCTTTATTGACTCATTCTGTATGGTAAGATGCAATACGCAAACCAAGTGGATACCTCTAAAACCAGGTGCTTATTTTATAGGACAAACAAACACCGTATTAAGTTTTAAATCAAACAATGCCATAAATATTACAGGCGTTCGGTTTAAACCTTTTGCGTTTGCCAATCTTATTAAAAATCCGCTTATAGATTTTAATGACAGTATTATAGCGTTAGAAAATATTTTTACACTAGAAAAAACATCTCATATACTTATTCAAAAAATTGCTACCGAAAGCAAAGCCATCATACAAGAACAACTGATTAATGAATTTACAGACCTCTTATTATCAAAAACGATGTTTATTGATGAGACCTTAAGAGCACAACTGAACTTTATTATGTTTAGACACGGAAGCATTAGAATCAGTGAATTATTTGAAGAATTTAATGTAAGTAAAGTTACCTTACACAAACATTTTATAAACAAAGTAGGCCTATCTCCCAAAAAGGTGTCGCAAATATGGCGCATGAATAGAATCCTTCAACTTAGAAAAGAATTTCCTGATATAAATCTCACTAAAATTGGTTTAGAAGCAGGTTTTTATGATCAAGCGCATTTTATTAAGGACTTCTATGCCATTTTTAAAACAACTCCTTTTAAGTTTTTTGCTCAGAAATCAAACCTGATCGAAATTACCAATCTTAATATTTCAAAACGATTTACCCATCAATACGATCCTATTGTAGCCTAATTTAGGAGTACTCACTTTAAGGTTTACTTTTTTACAATTTTTTAAAGACACGCTTCTTTAATTTTACGTAAAAAAACAGAACAATGTCAATCATTCGAAAATACCTTTTTCTCCTATTCATAGTATCCTTATATCATACAACTACCTATTCACAAGACCTAAGTAATACGTACAAAGAAGAGGTTATTAATACCCTTTCTACACTCATGAATGACTTGTATGTATTCCCTGATATAGCAAAAGACACCGAAGCACATATAAAAAAGCAATTGAAAGCAGGTCATTTTGATCCATTCAAAACGAATGAGAGCTTTGCTAAAGCACTTACAGAATCTGTACAATCAATCAATAATGACAAACATATGAGGATTATGAATCAACCTCCATATGAAGCTCCCGTGATGACACCCGAACGAATCATTGAAGAAAAATTGTACAGCCTCAAAAGAAAAAAAGAATACAATGCAGGTTTTAATACTGTAAAAGTATTAGAAGGAAATATAGGCTATATAGATTTAAGAGGCTTCACGTATTTCCAACAAGGAAAACCCATTGCAGATGCTTACATGAAATTAATCTCAAATACAGATGCTGTTATTATAGATCTAAGTAAAAATGGTGGTGGAGATCCAGAAATGGTACAATACCTATGCAGCTATTTTTTCAAAGGTGGTGTTCACTTAAATAGTTTATACTTTAGAGAAGAAGACAAAACAATAGATTTTTACACACTAGATGAAGTAGATGGCGCAAAAATGATTGATATTCCTCTATTTGTAATTACTAGTGGTAGAACATTTTCAGGAGCTGAAGAGTTTTCATACAACATGCAAACACAAAAGCGTGCAACCCTCGTAGGGCAAACGACAGGAGGCGGAGCAAACCCGGGAGGCACTAGACCTATTAATGAATCTTTAAGCGTTTTTATTCCTACGGGTAAAGCCATTAATCCCATTACAAAAACAAACTGGGAAGGTGTAGGAGTCATTCCTGAAATTAAAGTAACTCCTGAGGAATCCTTTACAAAAACCCATGAATTAGCTAAAAAAGCAGCCGATCAATACAGAGAAAAAATAAAAGAACAATACACCAATACATTCGCTCATCTTCTATCAAAATTAGAAACCTATGATCCTACAAATTCTGAAAAAGAAATTTTAGCTGTCCTAAAAGACTGTGAGGAAAAAGGAATGATTCAAGATTGGGAAATAAATGCCTTAGGCTATCAATATATGATGGAGCATAAAAAACCAAAAATTGCTGTTTGTATATTTAAAGCAAATACCGTGTTACATCCTGAATCAGCCAATGGATTTGATAGTTATGCAGAAGGATTAATGACACTTGGCAACTATGAAGAGTCTATAAAAAATTATAAGAAAGCAGTCGCACTTGCAACTGCAGATAATTCACCAGATCTTCCTATGTTTCAAGAAAACCTTAAAAAAGCACTACAGAAAAAGTAGAATTCATACGATTATTCAGCTAACTTGAACACACAAAAGCACCACAATAGCTGAACTATAAAACCATTTCGTAACGGAATGGTTTTATTTTTTACGGAAAAGTCGGTGCATGGGTGTCTATATTCTATGTGCTATGATCTAACTATTATAATGGTAGTCTTGTAATTCAATTATATATAGGAGCATTAAACAACTAATTGCCTGTTATTAAAACTAGAACTACGCATCAACTATAGTCATTACAAGATATCAGGAAAAAAGCTCAAAAAAATTCATAAGAGACTATCAAACATAGTCAATACCACCACCCTAGCTAAAATCATTTAATCATATTGTAGCGTTTATACGTATTACTACGTAAAATAGTAGTGACACTACGTATTGCACAGAAGGGATAATACTTATAGTTTTGATAAGACGAAACGATATTGATTTTAAATATAAATGATCATATAAATAAACATAGTGTTATCGTTTTTTGTTTGTTGTTTTTATGAGATGACCCCTTCAAATCTAGTTTTATGTAATGCGATACACTATATATTCCCCCGTTTGTATTTTTTTAGAAATATAAACATGTTTTTACGTAGTGATCCTACTAAAAACTTAAAAGCCGTTTCATTATGAAATGGCTTTTTTTTGTAAAAAAGCCTGTGAGTAGACATCTATTTTTTATTATACTTCTATTCATATGCTGAAATCATACGTCAACCTGAACTCGTTTCAGGTTCACACTATAAACCGATATGTACACATATACTGCGATTCTGAAACAAGTTCAGAATGACGACAAATATCTATAGTATAAAACTGTTACTGCAAATCATAGATAGATATCTATATGATTTTTAAAAATTCCGCTTGCGCGAAAACATTCCCAGCAAGTTTTACCATGGGTATAGAAACCTGTAATAAAATAGCATGCCTATCCTATATATTTACTATACACCCTAATCGTTTATAATGGTTAGAATCCTTTACAATTTCTAATCTACACTTAAAACATACTCATAAACAATACACTACATCACTATCTATTAAAATTTACTGTAGCTTTGTAAGTGACGCTATACAATAGAAATAACGTATGGTAATGATATAAACTAGTTGGCATTCATTATGAGAAATTACCTAAAACTAATCTTTTTTGTCACTATTCTATTCACACTCTTTAGTATGAGTCAGATGGAAAACATATTTACAATATCAATTGACGATATTAAGTCTGTGATGAATTCTGATAAAAAGGAATTTGTAGTCCATAAAAATCAAAACAAAAAATTGAAAATTTCATCTACATTATTACCTAAAACTACAGACATTATGATTTGGAAAAAAAGCCAATATGAATTAATGGTAAATTGTAGTAGACAAGGTGGGTGTGGCGCCGAATCTATGAATTTAAAATTTTCTTTAGGAGACAACTTCTATTTATTTGATTTAAAAGATTTTAACATTGGGTCATATAAATTATTTTATTCTGTAAAAGATGATGAAATGATAGTATTTGATTTATTAGTGAAATAACGAAATGCCAACACGGTGTATAAAAAATAGCTAATAAGTGCTTAACCGAAAGGCTTGTGTATTTTTACTAAGTCCGCCAAATTTTTAATTTGGCTTTTAAAAAATGAGAAATTAAAACAAAATATAAAAATTCGGCTCTGTGTTAATCCGAAATGTTAGTGTCTTTTTATACGCTACATTTCATACACAAGTCCGTTCTATGTAATTTGAATGAACCAACTAAATGACATAATAAAAGAAGTATTATCAAAAGAGAAACGAAATAAATTCACTTTCCTAACTGGTGCTGGAATTTCTGCTGACAGTGGAATTCCAACATACCGTGGATCGGACGGAATATGGGTTAAAGGAACTAAGTATCATAAACCCGAAGAATTTGGAACATATAAATACTTTATAAAAAATCAAGAAGAAGTTTGGCAATACACTTTGTTTAGAAAAAAAATGATTGAAAATGCTAAACCGAATGAAAGTCATAAAATACTTGCTGACCTTGAAAAAATATTAGGCGATAGATTCCATTTGATAACGCAAAATATTGACAATCTTCATAGAAGAGCTGGAAACAAAAACATTTATTAAGTTCACGGAAATTATAGAGAGGTGAAATGCTCAATAGATTGCAAAGAGATCTTACCTATTCCAAACAATCTATCTGGAAAAGATATTACAGAAGAACTTAGAAAAGATGAAATTGATTATCTAAAATGTCCTGAATGTGGGAATTGGTTAAGACCAAATATTTTGTGGTTTGACGAATATTATGATGAAAAAACTAATAAGAAATTTAGTTCTTTGAAAGTAGCTAAAAATAGTGGAGTACTATTTATAGTTGGTACATCGGGAGCAACAAATTTACCTATAGAAATTGCTCGTACAACTTTAAAATATGGTGGATATGTGGTTGATATGAATATTGAGGACAACCATTTTACGGAACTACTAAAAGATAAGAAAAGAGCCATAATAGTAAGAGAAAAAAGTAGTGATATACTTCCTATAATAAAAGAACAAATAGAAAAAGGTGCATAGTTCATAGCTACCTTTCGGGATAGCTACGAAACTATACACGAATCGTTATGCAACATTAAAACAAACGCTTTGAAAAAAATAATAAAATTTACTTTAATAATAGTTGGGTTGATTTGTTTTTCTCAATGTCAAAAAAAAGTAAATATCTCTAAAGAGATTGCTTATAATGGAAAACCAAAGATTGATCTTGATAGTCTAAAAAGTTTAGACAGTTTAGATATTGACTTCCAACTAAGAGGAAATTGCTACGCATTTAGCAGTAATAAAAATGCTGAAAAATCAAATGGAGAAGCGCATTCAGAGAATATTGCCAAACCCAACAATGGAAAGTTTGACAAGGGATTATTCGGACTTTATCTAAGCGAAAATGAACTTCAAAAAGTGTATAAAAAAAATATTGGTCACACACTTTACTTAATCAACACAACTAACAAGAATATTGATTTATCTGCTCAAGATAGCAGACTCGACATAAAAACAGAAGTCAAATCCAAGATAGGTTTATGGACTGAAATTACCTATCTTCCATCCAGTTCGTGTGGAAATAGCTATCACACAATTACTCTTGGTTCAGAGGAATATTGGGAGTTTGTGCAACCAATATTTAAAGGGAGTTTCAAAACAACCCTTCGCTATAAATTGGAAATAGATAATAACACAATTGTTTCTAATGAGATAGTCACATTTATTAATCCAGAACAATTAGATAAAGAAAGAAAAGAAGGTCATCACCCTAACAATCTAATGGATCCTTATGATGAATAAAACCAATCATAACCGAAACGTCCATAACTCTAATAAAAACAACCACTTCTCTTTAAGGTTCATTTTCTTTTACTACATTTAGGAAGCGCTATGATAGTTGTATGATAAACAGCAATATGATAGCGTTCAGAATTGCTTTTCGTGAACCCGTCTACCGATAGGAAGGAGCGAAAAAAGACATAAATAACATCAATCAATCCAATCAATATGTCATCTTCAAAATTACCCAGAATTGAAATTATAGATGCCCTTCGTGGGTTTGCACTTGCAGGAATATTAATCTGCCATATGGTAGAGCAATATTTGGGCGCAGCACCTCCACCAGGTCACTCTGAAGCAGTGAGTATTGGAGTATCAGATCAAATCATAGATGGGTTTATAGGCATTATGATGCGAGGAAAGTTTCTTGCACTATTTTCCTTTTTATTTGGACTTAGTTTCTTTATCCAAATGGATAATGGTGCCAAAAAAGGCAAAGCCTTTGGGATTAGATTCCTATGGAGATTATTATTACTTCTAGCTATCGGGTATGTACACAGCCTATTCTACAGAGGTGATATCCTCACCATTTATGCTATGCTCGGAATCTTTCTTATTCCATTTTATAAGATCAATAACAAATGGGTATTGGGTATTGCGGCACTTTTATTTCTGGGACTTGGGAGATACATTGTATTTTTCCTTACACAAGGAGAACACCTGTTCTTAGATGTAAATCCTATGGATATGGAAAGTGCGCATGTAGCCGACTATTACAATATTTTAAAAAGTGGAACTATTGGAGACGTATTTGCCACCAATAGTTGGGAAGGTCATTTGGATAAAATGAATTTCCAATATGGCGTCTTTGGGCGTGGGTATTTTACATTTGGTTTCTTCCTTATAGGTTTATATGTAGGACGCTCAGGTTTCTTTACACGCTTTCGCGAAAGCAAAAAATTCACCAAAAAAGTACTCATCTGGTCGCTTGTTTTGTTTGTCGTATCCCTTGGAATTACAGCCGGTGCTTTTATGAGCATGGGACCTGAAGCTGGAATGGACAATTGGTTAGCAATGATTGGACTTGCAGGATATGATTTAAATAATGTAGCGATGACGTTTATATATCTTGCACTCTTTGTAATCTTATATCGAAAAAGTAAACTAGAAAAATGGTTGGCAACGTTGGCACCTTATGGAAGAATGGCATTAACCAATTATGTGATGCAAAGCATATTGGGTACGCTACTACTCTATGGCTGGGGATTAGGTTTTATAGGTGAACTATCTAATACTTATACTTTTATAATAGCCATTGCACTTATTGTAATACAAGCTTGGATTAGTAAAATCTGGTTACAATACTTTAAATACGGACCGCTAGAATGGTTATGGCGAAGTCTTACTTTCTTTAAAATTTTTACGATAAAAAAGAAGACCACTTAAAACACATAACAACATTTAAAAACGATCTTAAAAATAAAAATATGTTAGGAATACTATTACTCTACTGGATAGGTAAATACTTTTACAAATTAGCAGAAGAGCACAATAAGAGCAAATGGGGATTTGCTATTTTAGGAATTATTACATACTACGTTGGCACCTTTTTATTTGGTATTATTCTAGGCATAGTAATAGAACAATTTTCACCAGGATTTGTAGAGTCTATTGATGAAATGTTATTAGGCATCATATTACTTCCTTTTGGAATTTTAAGTTGTTACATATTTTATAAACTTTTGGAAAATTCTTGGAAAGAAGATCTAAAAGGTCCCAACACTACTGACTTTATACAAAGAAATTAATAACAGGTAAATACCCTTGCAATAGAATACAATCAATTTTGTAGGTTTAAAATTATTTAAAAACAATACCACACACCATGGCAATAAACTATTCATTTGGTCTTCCTCTTAAACATAATTTTGCAGAATATATTTATTATCAAGGATTATTTCTTCCGCATGAAATAGACAGAATCCTAAGCTTTTGGGATGATAGTAAAACCATAGAAGCAACCGTTTCTGGAAAAGGAAAACCAGATGAAGAACTCCGAAAGAGTTCGGTGATGTTTATAGATCATATCCCAGAAAATGAGTGGATTTATAAAAAACTAGCAGACCTTGCCATGCATTGTAATAATGAACGGTATTGGTTTGATTTATTAGGCTTTCATCAAGAATTACAATTAACAAGATATTCTGAAGGTGATTTTTTTGATTGGCATTTAGATTTTGGCGCTGGAGAGATCTCGGCTCGAAAACTAAGCATGACCATTCAATTATCAGACCCTGATGAATATGAAGGTGGTGATTTACAATTTATGATTAATCAAAAAGTGGTCAGTGCTCCTCGCGAAAAAGGAACGATTATTATCTTTCCATCCTTTATTATTCATAGAGTTACGCCTATCACTAAAGGCACACGTCAATCTATTGTAGGATGGGTTTCTGGACCTCCGTATAGGTAGAATAGTAAATCAAAAACTAGAAATGACGAAAATCAACTTTATAAAATCAATAACTGAT
The DNA here is from genome assembly GCF_900188275.1 of Dokdonia pacifica. Lineage (GTDB taxonomy): Bacteria > Bacteroidota > Bacteroidia > Flavobacteriales > Flavobacteriaceae > Dokdonia > Dokdonia pacifica. Next base: position 408,571 of record NZ_FZNY01000003.1, on the reverse strand, counting down.
TTACTAAAAGAAAACAATAAAGTTTTAACCTTTGTTCGAATTCCCAACTCTGGGAGCAATCGAAATTATTTCTTTATGGAGAACATTAATGACCTGAACGAACTATTGAGCAGGAGTAATGCGAGTGATTCTATAACTGTATTTAAAACAATTAATGAACTGAATAATGGATTAGTAACTGAGCTATTTATAAAAAACTTAATAACATCTCAATCTCACAATAATTTTAAAACTGAATTGTTAATTGTAAATAATACGTACAGAGAATATCAAAAAAATGGTATTTCGAAATGGGCAATTGTTGAGAACATTGATGAACTTAAAGAAGAACTGACAGATAGTATGAATGAAAAAGTATCAATATTGCCAGAACCAGATTTTTGTGATGAGCAAAATACGTTTCATTTATATGTTCCTGATAAATATGGTATAAGTAAACCTGGGGCATCTTACTGAAAACCCGTTCTAAAGCTTCATACAACAACTTCTACTAAGTGAAATTTTATTTTTTTGCTTTCGCGAAATTGCGCTTGCGAGATTCATGGCTAAGAGGAAAACATAGCCTTAAAGCCTATACTACCTCTTATTATTTTAAATTATATTTATAAAAAATTAGAAAGCGCATACCCTTTAACATATAAAAGTCATCATTTGTATTGCGTGAAGAATCATGAAAAAGATAGCAACGGAAACGCATAACTGGACGACTTGTCAAGAATGTAAAGGGCATGGGAAAAAAAGGCGACGTATTCGTAAGAAAGTACGACTTCAGTATAAGAAGGATCTAGAAACGTTTGAAAAAACAAAGGGACAAGGAATAGCACCCGTTTCGCCGAAAGGCAAATTATATCCCTGCCCCAACTGTGGCGGATCTGGATTACTCCCATCTGATACCTACCCTATCCCAGATACAGAAAACTACCCGCACATTGCTATTATAGGAGGTGGTATTGGCGGTGTTGCACTGGCGGTGGCATGCTTACATCGCAAGATTCCTTTTACGTTATATGAACGTGATACGAGCTTTGATGAACGATCGCAAGGCTATGGACTCACCTTGCAACAAGCAAGTAAAGCTATTCAAGGATTTGGGATTTCTTCCCTAAAAGAAGGGGTTGTATCTACAAGACATCTCGTACATACTACTGATGGAAAAATACTAGGAGAATGGGGAATGAGAAAATGGGTGGAATCTGATGTAAAAACTACTCCAAAACGTACCAATATTCATATAGCTAGGCAATCTTTACGCTTAGCGTTACTAGAACAACTTCAAGAACAGGACAACGTACAATGGGGACATCAGCTCATTGATTTCAAAGAACATAAAAACGAAGGCGTAGACCTTAGTTTTCAAGTAAATGGAACGATGAAAAATGCCAAAGCAGATCTGATTGTAGGAGCAGATGGTATACGAAGTACAGTCCGAAAACTACTCATCGGTGAAGAGAGAACTCCTTTACGTTATTTAGATTGTATTGTCATTTTGGGTATTTGTCCGCTAGAAGCACTCAAAAATGTAGACAGTCCCCTACTCGACTCAGCTACTGTTTTTCAAACAGCAAATGGAAATGAACGGATCTATATGATGCCATTTACTTCAGACGCTATCATGTGGCAATTAAGTTTTCCAATGTCTGAAAAAGAAGCAAAAGCATTAAGTGAGCAAGGAGCTGAAGCATTAAAAGAAGAAGCATGTCGCAGAACACAGTGGCATGACCCCATTCCTCAGATTATGGAGGCAACCCATCCAATGCAAATTTCTGGATATCCTGTCTACGATCGAGAGCTTCTTACGCCAGAGTTATTACAAAAGGGTGAAAAAGTAACGCTGATAGGTGATGCCGCACATCCCATGAGCCCGTTTAAAGGGCAGGGAGCTAATCAAGCATTATTAGATGCCTTAGCACTCGCTAGAGAAATTTCTAAAGAATGCAGGCCTTTATCTGGATGGAGAGAAACTGGCATACGACATAGTGTATTAACCGCATTTGAAACAGAAATGTTAACCCGTAGTGCTTCCAAAGTAAAAGACTCGGCAGATGCAGCACAATTCTTACATTCTGAAATTGTACTTCATGAAGGTAATGAACCTAGAGGACGGGTTTTAAAGAGGAAAGATGCGTAATTTTAGAATACTTTAAAATCTACATAAGTAACGTAATACGACAATTATGGGTAGAGACACCTGGTTTTATAAATTAGATAAAATAAAAGCGAGAGAAGTTCTTCTTCCAGATTTAAAAGATCCGCATAAATTACCTATAACATTTAAAAAATTCTGTTATGATAGAAAATGGATTAGTTCTAAAGGTTATGAGGAATCAATAAAAGTAATTTCAGAGGATATAAATCAAATTAATCCTATAAACTTATTCCGCATTATTCAATATGTTGGCCTAACGATAAAGCCATTAGAAAAACAATCCACTCTTGATAAGTATGGTATACACGAAATTCTCTATTTAGGAAGAGACAATGCATATGCATTCATGTATCATTTCAGTGATCTTATAATTGCTCAAAGAATTGATGATAATTATAATATAAAGCAGGAATTGTTTATGATATTTGTAAACTATATCATCATACTTACTTTAGAATTTGTGGTTATGACTCATGATATAGATGATAAAATTAAGCCATACATCATTGAAGCAAATCGTCTAAAAAAATTAATAAAAAAAGAGCCCTATATTCAACGAGCATTAACAGAAGTAGTGCCCGATATTTATAAGCAATGGATCGATTATGAGAACAGTACAGATCCAGATAAATATAATTCGATAGAATTTCCATATGACTATTGGATTTGTGAGTTAGCATATGGTTTTTTAATTCATTTTATTGAAATCAAAAACTCTATCAAAAAAGAAAATACCAACATTATTATTATCGACTCCATATAAAATCACCTATCTCTTATCTCTTATCTACCCTCTTATACAACCTATAAGCTATCCAGGCGCCTACTAGCATTTCTAACAAGCTCAATGGCAATGTAATGAGAAGAATACTCCATTCGGATAATCCCATATTTGCTGTGGCCACCCAAAAGATCACAAAAACAGCCATCCAAACGAATATCCCTGCACCCCAAACAGATGTATGAGTATTTCCAAAAGAACGAGCAAATAACCAAAAAACAAACACAAGTACCGCCGTCAATAACGTATCCCACAATCCCCAAATAGAAAAAATCCCCATATTCATGTCTGCAATTCCTGATTGATATTGAAAAAAAGATTTCACTCGAGGCATGACAAGTACAAAGTATCTGAACACTTCAGATATGTTGATCCAAATACTTACCAATAATGTAATGATCACAAACTGCTTGAGATTAAAAGGTGACTTCATAATTTTTTAGGTGATTAAAATGGTTTCTTTTATCGTTTTCATAATAGTTTCAGGAGCAGGAATAGCTGGGGTAGCGCGATAAATAGCAATTGCTTTCTCTAAGTCTCCTATTTGATCAACGAGATCTATACTTCGCTTTGTAAACTGGGCAAACCGAAGATTATTAGGATTGATGACTTTTTGATGGGTTAGAAAATCTATTTTCTTATGACATCGACAAGGGTTTTCTGAATTGACTAAGCCACATTTATTTGTTAGGAAATTTCTTATTTTCTGTCTAGATCGAGAAAGTTTCTTTCTAAAATTATCTGGAGTAATTGTAAGAATAGCCGCGCCTTCTTTACTACTAAACTCTAAAATCTCAGCAAGAATATATACCAACCGGTCACTGGAGTTTAAACAAAGTAATAAGCCTTGTGTACAACTTACTTTTACTTCTTCTTCTAAAAGTGCAAGTTCACCTGCATTTTTAGCATAGGATACCGTATCCGATTGTCCTGAGTCAATTAAAACCGCATATTCCTTAAAAGGCATCGCAAACTCCTTCGATTTTTTCCCTTTATAGGTAATCAGATAATTTGTTGCAATACGATACACCCATGTTGTAAACTGACTCTGATAGTGAAACGTACTTAAATGTGTAATTACCTTAATTAAAATCTCTTGAGTAGCATCTTTTGCATCTTCTGGAAAGAGCAACATCTTTAAGGAAAGATTATATATCAAATCATTAATCTCAAGAATGACCAACTCTAAAGATTGCTTATCTCCTGCATTTGCCTTTTTTACCAGTTTGGTTAGATTGTTCTTCATATTCTTTACTTTAGACAAATAAAAGATAGTCATTGTGACAAAATAGATAGGAAATTTAGAAAAAGGTTTTGATGGTTGAACTTAATTGAAAGAATAATGTTTAAAAAGCAACTCATAATTATAATAGTATTAGCCTGCATTACGTGTTGTAAAGGGTACTCACAAAAACCAGAAATGATGCGAGCAGATTCTATTGTAGAGATTGTGGACTCTCAAGAACACATATTTCCTAAATCTATAGGGATTATTAATGATTACGAACACATATTTACAGAAAATCAAATCAAAGTGTTATCGGATCATCTCTATCAATATGACCTAACTACTACACGTCAAATTGTAGTTATAACTATTGATGATCTCTCCCCGTATGAAGATTCCCAACAATATGCGACAGCCATCGGAAACGATTGGGGAGTTGGAGATCCAAACAAAGACAATGGCCTAATCATTGTTTTTAGTAGCGCATTACGCAAAGTAGGTATCGCTACAGGATATGGAACAGAACATATACTCACTGATGAAATCTGTAAAGAAGTAATAGATGATATTATGATACCTAAGTTTAAAGATGCACAATACTATGAGGGTATCCAAAAAGGAATAGAAGCACTTATTAAAGCATGGAATTAACGACTACTCTTTACTAAAAAATAACTAGCAAATTAGTTTTAACTAAAAACTTAGTTATATTTGAATTCTAATAGAACTACTATCCTATGAAATCAACAACTATTCTTATGCTATCTTTTCTTTTTGTATGTATAAGCTGTCAACAAAATACACCAGTAAAAAAAGAACCTAGCCCAAAAGAAACACCTTCTATTCAGGTATTTAATTTTGATAATGAAACCGATCGTGCAGCCTATCAAGCATTAAAGTTAGACAGTTCGCATCCCAATCTATTAAATCCACAAATAGCACCTGAAATGTATACTGAAGTAAGCTCTTCTTGGAGTGAACTGCATCAAAACATAGGTACCTACTTAAACGAAAAAGAGTTCTCTTGGGGTGTTAAAGATTCTACCATTACGATTGTTCAGAAATTCTATTTTACACCAGAAGGTCAAATCAAAAGTTATTTTTTTAATATCAGAAATAAGAATGTAACCGATAGTATTAAGCAACAATTTGGTAAGTATATCGCTGATTTTGCTAAAGATCATCGTATCATGATTACCCGAGAAACTCCTTTTGCACAATGTGGAAAAACAAGATATTTAAATTAATAAAATGATGTATTTTAGAAGTACAAAAACAAATGCAATGAAAAATCATAAAGAGACATCAGTTAAGGAGTTTACAGGTACTTTATTAACACATAACGAATTACGTATATTACAAGGAGGTAACTCTACTGTAATCCCTAATGGTGAAGCTGATGCCGCACTTCAATGGGAATCGCAATAAGTATTGATTATGAATACAGCAAAACACATCGCCAAACATTTAAGAGATGTTTATTTTTCGGGAAACTGGACCGCTTCTAATCTTAAAAATCAACTTGCAGATGTGACGTGGCAAGAAGCGACTACACAAGTTTATAAATGTAACACCATTGCAACACTTGCCTATCACATCCATTATTATGTAAATACCGTTACTCAAGTATTGGAAGGTGGACCTTTAGATGGAAAAGACAAATTTAGTTTTGACCACCCTCCTATTCAATCCAAAGAAGATTGGGATACCTTCTTAGAAAAAACTTATACGGCCGCAGATCATTTCGCATCGCTTATAGAACAGCTTCCTGAAGATGCTATTTGGGAGGAATTTATTGATCCTAAGTATGGGAATTACTATCGTAACTTACAAGGTATTGTTGAGCATACCCATTATCATTTAGGACAAATTGCCATTCTTAAAAAGATCGTGAGAGCACAGCCTTAAAGCATATAGATATCTACTGTATTCGTTAATATGCTATGTGTTAAGATTAAAAACTCAGTCCAAACACAAAAGCACCGTCATTAGCGCCTAATCCAGAAGAACGTACATAATCTACACGTAGAAAACGAAATTTACCCCATCCTAGATTATCCAATCCAATAGAGTATTCTGTATACGGTCTATTATCTGCTGTACTAAGCACATGAGCTCCTGCAACAAGATTAAAATTAAGTTTATTTAATCCTGGTATTTTACCTAACACCCATCCTTTAAAGTTATGTTCTACATGACCTGCAAAGTAGCCTTGATTGGTACTACGTTCATAATACGGTAAAAGGTTAAAGCGATTTAAACTACTTCCGTCTAGATTTACTCTCGTTTGATTTCCATTAAAATGTTGGTAATCTATAAAACTAGCACCACTTGCTGAGTTTAAAAAAGTTCCTGCATTTAATGCATATCGAAAACGACCTTTGTTTCCTATATTAAACCCTTGTCGTAAACTAGCACTTAATTGTGTAAAATTAAACCGATCTTCATCTGCTCCTAGTCCACCTTCATAGGTTAAAAATAAGGTAGGATAACGATCATTTGGGATATTAAATTTTCCTGTAGGGTAATTATAATACTTCTGACCAAAATTAATACGCGCACTTAATCTTGTTTTTACAATTGTGTGGTCTATAACTCCTGTAGGGTCTTGAGGAAAAAGGTTTTGAGGATCTCGCGGATTATTACTTGTAAAGACAATATCTTGTTTTGGATAAAAGGTCTGATCTGTGGTATTGGCAAGCCCTTTACGATCTTCATAGCTTACACTTCCCCATAATCGGAGGCCATTAAAAATTTCTTGAGAGTAGGCCACATCTACAAAAGAACGCTCATAGATTTTTAAATAATTTCGCTCAAAGTATAAAGAAGCTATCGTATTGACGGTATTTGAAATAGGCTCATTTGCATTAAATTGTTTGGTTTCGACTCCTCCTATAACACTTAAAACTGCTCTCTTCTTTTGGTCAAATTGTCTTGTAAATCCAGCTCTATAACGTAATCTATCATCAGAGAAGCCATAGTTTACTTTCGCGAAAGCGTATAATGTCTTTGTATAATCATCATCACTCCACGCAAAATAATTAAGTCCTGTCTCTCCATTCCAACCTTGCACAGTGTTATAATGTATTGTATTTAAAATGCCTTCATAACTTAAACGCCAACGTTTATAGGTATTGGTATATGAATAGCCCGTGATAGGGTCTAAAATTCTGAATTTATTACTACGCCCATCGATAGAGTCTAGATATTTTTTAGACTTTCTAATTACTTGGATACTATCTTTTTTAAGATAATCATCTGTTTCTTCAATGGTTAAGGGTACTGGTCGTTTTTCTTCCCAATAAAGACTATCTTTTTTATTAGCTTCATCTGCAAAAGAAAGTACTTCATTGGTAAAGGACTTTTTTGTAAAATTAGGCTCAAAGTCATAATCGCTATATCCAGCTGTAAACCGTCCATCGCCTTTTAATCCAAAGAGACCAAAACTAAAATCAATGACTTGAGAGATTTTTACCCATTGTTTATAGGTCTCATCATACTTAAAGTTTTGTTTAAAATTGAGGCTTTCTACAATAGGAACTTGAATGGCTTCGCCATTGGTTGCAAGGTCTACACCATATAACTGCCACTCGTCTTCTACAATATAAATAAGACCACTAAAGACACGATCTTTGGGCCTACGAGGAGTTACTTCAATTTTATTGATAATCTTTCCTTGCTCATAAAAAGTCCCCACAAGCTTATATTTATAATAGGAAAATGCGTTTATCCCTATAGGCGATATAAGCTGTGTATTAATATCTATCGTATTTTCATAAAAAGAGAAATTGGCATCGATTGCTGTGTTAAAGCTAAACCCATTATCATCTCCACTTACTTTACTCGCAATGATTTTTTCTGAAAAATTATTAGGACGCTGATACGCTATTTCTGAAATAGTTTCACTTAAATAGATAATACCTGTACGTGTAGAATCCAGACCACCTCCTAAGTCTCCCACTTCTTGACCTAAGAATTTTTCTGGAGCATTCTTTACTTGCCACAATCCTCTTGAATAGAAGTTAGCCGTATACTCACTTAGTTTTTCTAAATTGGCCTTTCGATTAGCAATAGCGGCACGTACTACCCTATCGGCGGGATTTACTCCTGCTTCTACAATCACCTCATCAAGTGAGGTTGTTTCAGGTATTAAAACCACATCTAGTGTATAACGGGAGTTTTTTGTTGAAATCTCTTTTCGTACTGTGGTATAGCCCAAAAATTGAAAAACGACTGTATACGTTTGCTCGGTAGCATTTGTACCTGCTCCAGCACCTAAGACATCTAGTTCATATTCGCCATCGCCATTGGTGGTGGTTCCTTCTTTAGAATCTTCTAAATAAATATTTACAAAAGGGAGTGATTCTCCTTTATCATCACGTACTGTACCCACAATTTGAGCAGAGACGATAGAAACAAAAAAAGAGAAAAGGAGGGTTAGTGTAGTTTTAGTCATGATTGTTTTTTAGTTAGCGCATCAAAGAAACTATACTTAAGAACGCTAACTTCTTAAAAAAATGTTAGTTGTGATTACTTTAGGAAGGTAAAAAAAACATAATTATCTAATTTACATATAATTAAAAATTAATTTTTTAATTTATTTTAGATAATTGACTATTAGAAGTGCTATTGATTTTCTAATTATTAAACGCCTTTTTAATACGGCTTAAATCTCGTTTATTATCACGGTCTTTAATGACTTCACGTTTATCATAATTTTTCTTACCCCTAGCTAATGCGATTTCTAATTTGGCAAATCCTTTCTCATTTGTAAATAGCCGAAGTGGTACAATAGTCAATCCAGATTTCTTGATCTCTCGTTCCCATTTTTTAAGTTCGCGTTTATTTAATAAAAGTTTACGCTCACTTTTGGGTTTGTGATTAAAATAAGTAGCATGCGAATATTCTTGTATGGTCATATTGATCACAAATAGTTCTTGATGATCATTAAATTCACAAAAACTTTCGGCAATAGATGCTTTTCCTTCTCTTATGGATTTAATCTCAGTACCAGCAAGTACAATACCTGCCGTGAGTCTATCTAAAATCTCATATTCAAAGCGTGCACGCTTATTTAATATATTTACTGTATTTGGTTTTGACATCAGGACAAATGTAATGAAAATGCTACTTTTGAGACTGAATACTATTTCCAAAATTAATACGATATACATACGAACATATTTTATCTCATTATGATCTCAAAAAATAGCGCTCAAAAGTTCTTTACAACACATAACCTAGTAAGTATTATTGCATTCATAGGCATTCTAATACTTGCTTCTTGCTCTCCCAAAACACCTAGTGTTCAAGAGATTGTAGACAGCGCCATTGCACAAAGTGGAGGACCAACTATTGATAATGCAAGTATTCATTTTAAGTTTAGAGATCATTATTATAGAGCTACTCGTGAGAATGGACAACGTACTTTTGAGCGTTGCATGGATAAAGAATGTATCCTACAACGTGATGTATTAGATAGTAAAGGGGACTTTACACGCTTTCGCGAAAGCGCACCCATACAGGTTCCCGATAGTATGAAACAGCGATATGCAAACAGTGTGAATTCTGTACATTACTTTTCAGTATTACCCTATGGTCTAAACGATCCTGCGGTGACGAAAGAACTCATTGACATACATGACGTAAAAGGACAGTCGTATTACCGCATAAAAGTAACTTTTGCACAAGAAGGAGGTGGTGAAGATTTCCAAGATCAATATATGTATTGGATCGCTACTGATGATTATACCGTAGATTATATTGCTTACAACTACCAAGTAGATGAAGGTGGTACTCGTTTTAGAGAGGCTTTTAATGAGCGTATTGTCAATGGTGTACGCTTTGTGGATTATCGTAATTATAAGCCAAAAACACAGTTTCCTCCGCTCACAGATTTAGATGCGCAATTTGAAAATAATGAACTGAAACTATTATCTACTATAGAAACGGAAAATCCTGAAGTAATTCCTATCGTGAGTAATTAGGTGATTAATTGATATGTAATACCTGTGCTGATTTTTCATCACCGGTTATTGTAACGATATAGAGATTCCCGTTATTAGAATCATCTATTTGAGCAAAACGCTCTTCTCCTAAAATTGCATTTGTAAATGAAGGTGTTGTATTACTATGTCCTACAACCAATACGGTCTTCCCTTCTGTTGCTTTTTGAAAGTTCTCGTCAAATAACGTTCTTGGATTATAGGACTGTATTTCTAGTCCTTTTTGTGTAGCGGTAGGTGTAGCTGTTTCTTGAGTACGTGCATAATCAGTACTATAAACCATATCCAAAGGAATATCTTTAAATACTTCTGACCAACGATTGGCTCTCGCCTGTCCCGCTTCAATTAATGATGGGTTTCTATTTTCAGGATCACTACGATCTTTTTCGGCATGTCTTATTAAATAATACGTCGTGGTCGTTACTTCTGTGTTAGTAATTTCTACAACTACAGGAGCTGCTTCTTCTTTACAACTAGTAAAAGAAATAACAAAAAGTAATATAGGAAGATATAAATAGCGCATTGTGATATGTATTTAATGTATACGCTAAAATACACTATTCTAGTAAACTCGAAACAGCAAGCAAAACATCTACGTTGATTAGTCGAAGATTATACCATTTTAATATGCGCTTAAAATGATACGGTGCTTATACATTGTCTAGTTTAGTTGAGTTGTAGTGGTGCTACACTAATAACAAATTGAATTTGATATTAGTTTACAAACTTTTAGTTGTATCGCATTCACTCACCATTCCGAGTAATTCTAAAAAAAATTAACTTTTTTTCCTTTTTTCTGTAAGGACGTATAATCCTAGTCGACAGATAGGAAAACAATTCATCATTTTTGATGTTAAAGACATTAAAAATCTGCTATGATGAAGAATGAAATCTGCGTACTTGTACGCAGATTTTGTCTTTTATACTACTGTCATTAATTGAATGAGTGTATATGCGCCTGCAAATGTTGTGGTAAGAATTACGTAAATTCCTAATAATGTGTTACGCCTATAATTCTTTGGTGTTTCTGTTGATACTTCAGTTTTCATAATTATTTTGATTTATTGATTGATACTTAAAAGACGTTTAAAAAAAATATTTGTTACAAGATTTTGTAAAATGCCTCCTGAAGTGTTGATTTTATGGGCTGAATTGTTAAAATAAAGGACTGAAATTATAGGTATACATTGCTTAGTATTTACAATTTTCATCTATATTTTCTTGAAAGTATAGTTTTTGATGCGTTACATCAAATGCGCATAGGTATCCTAAACCTGATTCTTTTTGTTGAGACATAAAAGAGCCACAATCTATATTTAAGACCTGTGTTTTTGCAAGGTCTTGAAATTGTGCTTCTATTTCATATTTGGTTAAAGGAGTGTGTCCGTGTATAATGATCTTATCTTGCAACCATTCATAATTGATGTTTTGATACCAATTACGAATCCACATCAATTCTTCTGTGTTTTCTAAAGGGTTCTCATGTATAAAATTCACCCCAGCATGCACTGCTATAAACGTATCATCTATATGATAAAAAGGTAATGTATTACAAAAATCAATATATGACATAGGAAGTAATTTGAGGTTTTTTAACCCAAAACTCTTTAAAAGTGCTTCATCTCCCATGTCATGCCATCTCCATTTTGTTTCGGCAGTATGATCATTTATAAGCATCTGTTCATGATTTCCTCGTAATGCCACTACTTGATATTGTTGTTCCTGTAGTTCTTGAATATAATCTATCACTCCTTTAGAATCTGGACCTCTATCTATATAATCTCCTAATAAGTATAATGCATCTTCTTTTGTAAAGTGTAGCTGTTCTAATAATGCTTTAAACGTTGCTACACAACCATGAATATCACCAATGCATATTTTTCGACTCATAGCGTAAATATAGAATGTATTTGATTAAATACTTTCTATTATAGATCCATTTTAATGATGCCCTCTTTATTTATCGTAAAGTATTAAAGAAATAGAATAAAGAATTATTCTTTCTATATTCTTTTTTTCATTGATAAAAAAAGAAACAAAAAAATCTAGGTAGACGAAACCTTGTCTAAATTTATTACTCAATCTCTAAATTTTAGAAACTCGCTATGCTCAAACAGTCCAAAATTTCACGAGATATTCGCTTCAAATTTTACGACAATCTTTCGATAAACCACTTTAAAATATAAGGTTAAAAAATAGATTACTTTTTTATAGCTCTTATATGCATAAATGCAGGAAACTCATTGAGTTCTTTAAAATGTTTCGGATCTAAGGCTTCAAATGCTGCTACAGGTTTAGGCTCTAATAAGGTATCCAGCATAAATCCATTATTGAGCAACGGATTGATACAGTCTTGTAACGACCTTCTGTAGCTATGTATTTTTACAGGCATTCCAAAACCATTCCAAGTACAAGAGACTGGCTCTACATCAAAATACTCCTTAGATTTAAAATAAGTATATTCAAAAAATGGATGTTCTATAGATAATACTAATTGTCCATTGGGTTTTAAAACTCTATAAAACTCTTGAAGTGTATGATTCCAATCTTCTAGATAGTGCATTGCGAGCGCACAAAGCACCGTATCAAAAGAATCATTTTCCAACATTGATAAAGGCTGTTCCAGATCGTGAACAAAAAATCTTCCTTTACTTGGATTCCGTTCTTTAGCATGATATATCATTTGCTCACTTATATCCATTCCAACGACCTCAGCACCTTGATCAATAAGGATTTCTGCATACTTACCAGGACCACAAGCTGCATCTAGTATGTTCTTCCCCTTTACGTTACCAAGTAATGCCAACGTATTAGGGCGATCATAATACGCATTATGAGGTTTATGATCAATCAGATTACTATAAGCGGTTGCCAATTGCTCATAGGCTTGTTTTATTTTTTCTTTACTCATCTGTTCTCTTCAAGTGTGTGTTGACAAAATGATTTCTATATTCTAAAAAAATAATATTGTTTATGTAGCATCAGGTTTTGTTCTCATAACAAAAAAACCTGCACATAGTATCCAGGCAGCAATGCTAAATGTCACGATCCTAAAACCTGTTAAACTCGTAAAAACAAATCCTGTTAATGCTCCTATACTCACAAAGATGCCAAAAATAATTCCAAAGTATCCTAACCATTTAGGAATAGTATGGGTCATCAAAATACTTATAGAGTATAAGACTATGGCTAAACAGCATCCTACAATAAAGATATAATCTAAAGGAGTATTTAAAGCAAAACTATAATTGAGTATCGGACCGAGCACTTCCCTATTCTCCTCTAATCGATGGGCGTAGTCTCCTAAGAAATAAGGAACCGTTAATCCATTAACTAAAGCAGCAAACATCGCTGCAATTAATCCAAAGATGAGGATCAAAAAAGCGAGCACCGCTATTTTTCGAGTATCCATTAGTTTATGCGTGAGTCCATAAAAACCAAATGAGATAAAAGGAAGGCTAAAAATAGCTAAAGCATGCGTAATCGTAATTGTTTTAGAAATACTTAGAATACGTTCCATACTGCCACCTGAAGGATGCATCACCATGGTAACAATAACAAGAAAGGCACCTACGATAAGAGAAAACCCTGTACTTTGATATGCTTGATGTTTCATAAAATAATATGTTAGTTATAAAACATCAAATATCATAGGTTCTCCATGATCTTGCACTTGATTTGAATCAAGAACATCATTATAAATTCATTCTAGGGAAAGATTATTGAGAACCTGAAACAAGTTCAGGTTGACATTGTGATTCTAGAAAGTGATAAGAAAACTATTCTTAAGAAATCCGCTTACGTACACGGCTTAAAGTTTCTGGACTCATTTTAAGATAAGAAGCCAGCATTTTTTGTGGAAATTTTTGAATCAACGCAGGTTGTTGTTCAAGGATATATTGATATTTTTCATCAGGTGTATATTGCTCATCAAAAAAACGAACTCTCGATATTGCTTTTTCCATAATGGTACCCATTTGTAAAAAGGTTTGCGACTGAGCAATTAATGCATGAATAGCATTTATAGTCAATACCTGTATGGTACTATCTTCATAAGCTTGTATACAATAGGTAGAAGGTTTGCGACCTGTAAAGCTTTGATGATTGATAATCCAATCATTAGATGCATTGAGATCTATAATTTGTTCTTGATTATCAGTATCTACACGATATTGATAGATCGCTCCCTTTTCTAAAAAACAAACCTGAGAGCATACAGCACCCACTTCTAAGAGTACTTCTCCCTTTTTTAAATCGCGAACGACAATAGCTGCTTTTAAAAGCTGTAACTCTTCTTCTGAATATCTTTCTGTTTTTCGTAAAGTAGAAATCATACTAATACCCTATACTCATTTAATTTTTACAGGCTGCTTGTTCTCATCTATCGCCACAAAGGTAAATTCTCCAGACACAGCTTTCTCTCTAGAAGTTGTATACATCTCTTCCACAAATATATCTACCCGTATTTTAAGGCTTGTATTCCCTAAATACGATACTTTTCCTACCAACTCTACAATCGTTCCCGCAGGAATTGGTTTTTTAAAATCAATACGATCACTACTCACTGTTACCATTTGTTGTCTACTAAAACGTGTGGCTGTAATAAACGCCGTTTCATCCATAAGTTGCATCGCTGTGCCTCCAAATAGTGTGTGATAATGATTGGTAGTATTGGGAAATACAGCTTTAAAAATAGTAGTTTTAGAAGCCTCTATACGTTCTTGGTGATCCATAAGCATTTATTTAAAATAGCTATACGAAGATCGGGTAAAAAAGTGAGTATCGATAACATATTTTATACGCTTTCGCGAAAGCGTATAATACCCTATATACACTTCACAACCAACCCTATTAAAAATCGTTGTTGTGTTTAAAAAATGAATTCTTCAATTCCCTAAAGCTGTGTCAAAAAAGATGTAAATTCGATAAAAATACAAACAACTATTTAGTAAGAACTTAAACGTACCTCAGCCAATATGAAACAATTCCTTATCGTTAGCATACTCCTAATTTTCAGTAATATATCAGTCAATGCACAGGAAATTGATATACAACTCTATCAGAAGGTTCCGATGAGAGATGGTATTGAACTATCTGCAAACATTTATTTACCAGATGGAGACAAAACATCTTATCCTGTTATTCTTATATATACTCCTTATGTGAATGATGAGGCGGTTGAAAGAGGGATGTATTTTGCCAAAGAAGGATATGTTTTTATAACGCTTGACTTGCGAGGTAGAGGGAACTCAGAAGGAATATACAGACCTTTTGAAAAAGATGGTATTGATGGTTATGATGCTATCCAATGGATCAGTAAACAGCCATGGTGCAATGGAAACATTGGTATGATGGGTGGCTCTTACAGAGGGATGGTACAATGGATGACATTAAAGAATAAACCAAAAGCATTAAAAACAATTGTTCCTACAGCTTCTGTAGGTCCTGGTATTGACTTCCCAAAGGCTGGTGGGATATTTAGTAATTATTCATTACAGTGGTTAAATTTTACAGGAGGAAACAGTCGAAATGATAAACTCTTTGGCAATGGTTCTTTTTGGTACAACAAAGCCTCTAAAAAGTATAAGGAATTTATTCCATTTAAAGATTGGGATACCTTAGCGTTTAATGAACGAAACCCTGTCTTCCAAACGTGGATTTCACATCCAGATTTTGATAGCTACTGGCAAAATTTTTACCCCACATCACAAGACTATCAAGCATTTGATATTCCTATTCTTACCATAACGGGTTATTTTGATGCAGACCAACCAGGTGCAATGACCTATTATGAACAGCATATGAAATATGGAAACTCTAATGGTAAATCAAATCATTACATCATTCTAGGGCCTTGGTCACACGGAGGTACTCGTAACCCTGAAACAAAATTAGGCGGACTTACTTTCGGAGATAATTCTAAATTGGATATGAAAAAACTTCATCTAGATTGGTTTAACTGGACCCTTAAAAATGAAGAGAAACCTGAATTTTTACAAGACCGTGTCTCTTATTATATGATGGATCAAAATGAATGGAATTATACCAATGCATTAGAAAACATCTCTAATAATACACTTACCTATTATTTATCGAGTCCGCAATCTGATGCAAAATTATTGATCAATCCAGGGCGTTTGTCTACGCAAAAACCATCTATTACTGATGTAGATAGTTTTACTAATGATCCATTAGATACAGAAGAGTATCCATCCTATGAAGGAGAAGATTATTATATGGCACCTATACCTATGGAAGAAAAAGGTAGTATCCTTTATGTATCAGATGCATTAACAGAGGCTACTGCTATTGCTGGAAGGTTTGAAGTGGGTTTACAGCTATCTATGAATGTTCCTGACGCAGATATGCAAGTGGCTTTGTATACAGTAAATCAAGTAGGAGAAACCAAATATATTGGCGCTGATATGATCAGATTACGTTATAGAGAGGGACTATCACAGCCTAAGCCTGTACAACCAGGTGAGCCATTTTTCTGTACATTTGACACCCCATATATAACTGCATTAACAGCCGAAAAAGGAAGTCGATTTATTTTAACTATTGCAGGAATCAATTCTATGTATCTTCAAAAAAATTATAGCTCTGGAAAAGAGGTGTCTTCAGAGACTAAAGAAGATGCTAAAAAAGCAATTATCAATGTACACCACTCTCAGGAAAAGCCAAGTTATATAAAGATTCCTGTAGATTCAAAGAAATAGTTAGTAATTAATATAATAGATTAAAAAAAGGTTCATTACGACCTCTCCATTATACGCTTTCGCGAAAGCGTATAAAAATTATATATGTTATGAGTATTGCCCATTCAAGAATGACAGAAAAGTATAGTTGTATATTGAGATTAAAGACATCTCCAAATAACTTTAAGAAAACCTTAGAAAAGGTTCTGAATAATCTTCCATATGAGTCAATATGAGCATTTAAAACTAAAACTTAAAAACTATGCAAAAGGAGGAAAAATTTGATCTTAAATCTGAACTATTAAATAATCATTTGGAAACCATATACCCTACATATCTTTCCTTCAAAAAACTAGTAAATGATTATAATCTTAAATTAGATACAGATCATGAAATTTACACTGATACTTTATATGATTCACTCTATGATATTACTTTAAATGAATGGAGAAAAGTCTATCATAAATTTGTTCTAGATCCGATAAAAGAAGAAATAACTGAAGTATTTAAAAAAGCCCTAAAAATAGATTATAAATTAAAAAAACCTTCAAAATTTAAAGAAAAAATATACTGTGTTCATTATTATATACTACAATACTTTTCAATAGGTATATTACCTTATCATGAACATGATTATTTCCCTGATTTAGGTTTAAAAACTACTGATTCTGGGAATTTAAACCTCCTACTTTATAAACTATTTAATGAATTATGGTATGAATTAAAAATAGACACTTTAATTGATGACGATCTATTTGACGACCGAACAGAATTCTATGATTTAGAAGTAAAATTCTTAAGTGAGTTTTTATCTAAATGTTGGAAGGAAGCAAAATCTTTCACAAATAGTAAAGCTATAGGAATTCTTGTAGAGTCTACTGCTGTCGGAGAAACATATAGTTTAGATGAAAATAAAGTACTAAAAGATTATGATAACAATCCAATTTATTAATTAAATTGTAAAGTACTTTACACAACTACTCATCGTTGATAGTATTATCAACAATTAAAAGAAAAAAGAAAATGAGAATCGCAAAACTTTGTATCATTTTATTAATATTTAACTCATGTACATCACAGGAGAATGATCATTCTAAACTAGAAGATGTGTATGCTGAATTAATTGAGGTTTGGAAAACTAAAAATGATAAAACCCTTAAAGATTTTTGCTATAAGCTTATCGCAGATGAAACAACACAAAATTATATGGAAAAAAATAATTTGTGTTATCGAGGGTTTCCATGTGAAATGAAAAATAAAGAAGTTCCTTTGGAAGAAATAACCGAAAATTTATTTAATGCAATTTATCCTAGCCTGAAACAAGTTAGGAATAAATTAAGCCATGATGGAATTCTTGAAAATTTAACTCATGTTGACACAACTAATTACGACTTTGCTTCTCAAGTAGTCGTGATTATCAATCAAAAAGAAGCAGATGCGTTAATAAATCAATATCAAAAAAAGCTATCTATTAATGAATACAATGAAATTTTAGCTAAAAGTAATTCTTTACAAAAGCCTATAGAAGAGTTATTAATAAAAACCGATAGTAATTTTGAATACGAAAGTTATAAGATAAGAATGACCTATGGCATGCTCTTTAAGTCAAATGACAAGACTTATGCATATCAAATTGGTGAAATGACTAATATCAATAATAAATGGTATTTATTTTCAACACCTAGAGAAGAATATAATTTGATAGATTGAGGCTAATCGATATAAGTAATAATAGCTTTAATTATAAAATGAAAGTATAAACATCCAAATCTCCCACTAACACCGATTTCTTTCTGACCATTTTTTATTTCATTAAATAACTAAACATGCTTGACTTTTATATAGCATCAGATTCAAAAGAAAAACCCAAACCAGATATGCTAAATACACTTGAGTATGCTGGTGGTTTAGAATTTGAAATGTTTGAACGTTTGGTGAGAAAAGAAATTATTGATTCAAGGTTTGACTTCTATTCAGATTTTAGATGGGGAAGTAAAATGATAAAACAAATTGACATGAAGATAAGAGAATATAATGATGATTCGGATGTAGTCTATTTGAAAAAGATTTTAGATAAAGCACAAAATCTTAAAGCTGGACTTATAGCATACGGAGATTAAATACTTCTTATAGTAACTGTACAAGTATTACTATACTAAAGTATTAAGAATAAACCCTATCCAATAAAACAAACTCCTATTTTAAAAATTCTTCAATCCATAAAAAAAGCGACTGTTTATAGAACAGCCGCTTTCTCATATAAGGGTGAATTTTTAATTATACATGGCATTCATAGCAGCTATATCACCACTAGATAAATTAGATCGTTGTGAAACCCATGTAGACCCATCTAACTTGGTCATTGTTGGTATAGACGTATCATATACCCATTCTGAAGAATATCCAGATGAAGGGTATAGCATGATCGAACCAAAATCAAATACACCATCTCCTACACAATTTCCTGTACAAGGCTCAAACTGATATGTCGGTGAACCTGGTCTAATATTATTCCAATTAATAATAATGTATTGCTCAGCGTCTGGTCTTTTTTGTTCATGCTCCAACCCTACAGCATGTCCTATTTCATGAATCATACTCCCAGTGTCAAAATATCTACTATCTAAACTTATGACTTGTCTTCCTCCTGCACGACCAATACTAGTGCTATAAGCATAACCATCTCTGTTACTTTGAACCTGAATATAATCACCATTATAGTTATTATTCACTTCAATGAATGTAAAATTTAGATCATTTTCCCAAGCATTCATGGCTCCTTGCCAATAATTCTTTGTAGCATTATTAGGTTTGTTTCGTCCTCTTGCATACGAATAATAAACAATTCGATTTGTCCAAGTTAGACCATTATAAGTACCTCTATTATCTATAGGCTCTCCCGGTAAGCTAAATTGATTTCTATTAAGAATGATATCACCATCATACAAATAACGCTCTTCATCTATCTGAAATAAAGTAACAGATTTACCATTATAAAATGCTTTGATTGACTCGCCAATTGTTTCAATATGCCTAGGGGATCCAATGGTTACTTCTAAATCCAGACCTTCTTCCGTAAGAATCTCATTATCAGAATCACAACTCATAAAAAGTACTCCAGCACTAAAAATAGCACTTAACATTAATTTGGTTAGTTTAATTTTTTTCATAAATAAAATATTTTGATTAGTAATAAAATATAACTGCCTCTTTATGTTAAGCAGTATATCCCTTTCCATAGAGAAAGTTTTCACTTCTACTCTATGTATATGTATAAGCAATTGAAATAGTTACAAATACATACTTCTCAAATGTAACTTATAGGATTATTCTTACAAATAAGAGGCAGCACGTAATTTACTATGCTTTTATACGTAGTAACACGTATAATCAAGTCAATTCAGTATCGTATTTATGTTTTTGCTAGATTTTTAAGATACACTAGCCACAGTTTTGAGAATACGATCTTATAAAGATGTAAATCACCAAAAAAGCCAGAATCAAAGATTCTGGCTTTTTTGGTGATTTATGAAATGAAGGATTACGACAACCCAGAAATATAACTCCCATACAGGTAGCTCATTAAAGCACATTCCATTAGATAATAAATATTTACTCAATCTCTTATACTTAGAAAGGCGAGACGGAAAGTTCTGTATTCTTTGTCAGAAAAAAATGTACAAAGAATACAGAATAACCACCATAATTCTACTACCAAGAAACGTTACGACAACCCAGAAATATAGCTCCCATACAGGTCATTAAAGCGCATTCCATTTGAGAGTTCATATTTACTTAATTTCTTAAACTCTACTAGTGCCCATAAGACAAATTCTTTCACAAAATAGAAATCGGCTGCTTCGGTGTCTGGTTGGTATTTTTTAATCAAATCAGTAAGTGGTGTGATACTATCTAGTTTTTCTTTGTACTCCTTTTCAGAAAGATCATCTTCTAGTACAAAACCACTTTGTTCAAAAAACCAAGACAATACCTCTTCATATGGATCCTCATCTGTTTCTTTAGTGAGTTTTTCTATTTTCGGAAAATAGGTTAGAAATAGGTTTTTAGTTGCATCACCTATCAATTCTTTTGCAACAAATGCAGCTCCCTCCTGCTCTCCTTCATACACCAATTCAACTTTACCAGTAATTGCAGGAATAATGCCCATCAAATCTCCAAAACGTATGGTGGTTTCTGTCTCAGCTCTTATAAGCATACGACGCTCTGCAGTACTCATTAGATTTTCAAAAGCCGTGATACTCATACGCGCACTAATACCACTTTTCTCATCAATAAACTCACTATCACGAGCAGAAAAACTAATCTCTTCTAATAAATCTTTTACCAAATCTGGTACGTGTACCTTATTTTTCTGACGCTCATCCAGACGTGCTTCCTGTTCAGTGATAGCTCTTGCTGTAGCCACATCTTCAGGATAATGCGTTAAGATTTGCGAACCAATACGATCTTTCAATGGGGTTACAATACTACCTCTATTGGTATAATCTTCGGGGTTTGCTGTAAAGACAAACTGCATATCTAGCGGTAAGCGTAATTTAAAACCACGTATTTGAATATCTCCTTCCTGTAAAATATTAAATAAGGCTACCTGAATACGTGCTTGCAAATCCGGTAACTCATTAATTACGAAAATACTACGATTTGCTCGCGGGATCATCCCATAATGAATCACACGATCATCGGCATAACTCAATTTTAAATTGGCTGCCTTAATCGGATCTACATCCCCAACAATATCAGCGACAGTTACATCTGGTGTTGCCAATTTCTCTGCAAATCGCTCTGAACGGTGAATCCATTCAATAGGTGTTTCATCTCCTTTTTCAGCAATCAGTTCTGTGGCATAGCGTGAAATAGGTTGTAACGGATCATCATTAATCTCAGAGCCAGCTACAATAGGCATCCATTCATCTAGTAAATTTACCATCTGTCTCGCCAAACGTGTTTTCGCTTGCCCACGAAGCCCCAATAAATTGATATTATGACGCGATAAGATTGCTCGTTCTAATTCTGGGATCACCGTATTTTCATATCCATGAATTCCTGTAAACGTAGGCTCCTTCTTTTGCAGTTTTTCAATTAAATGTTCGCGAAGCTCTTCCTTAATACTTCTTGATGTCCAGTTGGATGCTTTTAATGCTCCTAATGTTGTTATGTCTTTCATACTTTCTTTTCATTCCCGTGAAGACGGGAATCTCATTATTTTATCTCTAAGTCGGTCATTTCGATACTATTTTCTTTCTGCCTTTCGGCGAAATCAAATCACTCAATGTCCTTTGCTTTATCTTTCCTTTTATTCCCTCTCTGTCCTTTGGACACCTCTCCCTCTGGGAGAGAAAAGAATTTGATAGACATTTTCATTCAACTTTCGTTTTTCTATTTTCTATATTCATTCCCTCTTTGGGGGTTAGGGGGCATTCTACTTTATTCGTTTCATAATCCAATAGAGTTGGAAACGGAAAGTTTAAAAAATGAATCAAAAAAATGTATCCATTTTTTAAAACAACCACCCTAATATTAGGTATCTACTTTCGTTTTTCTATTTTCTATTTTATCCTCTTCTTACGATTCGTTTCATAATCCTGAAAAATCATCTCCCCTAATCCTTTTAGACCTGTGTAGAAAGCTTTCCCTTGGTTGGCTTCTGTAAACGCATCTACAAATTGCTGTAAATAAGAATCACTAGCGATCATAAAAGTAGTAATAGGAACATGTAATTTTCGAGCTTGACGTGCCATAGAATAGCATTTCTTTACGATATGCTGATCCAATCCATTGGGGTTTTTATAATACCTCCCATCTTTAAGACGTAAACAACTTGGTTTCCCATCGGTGATCATAAAAATTTGCTTATTGGTATTACGCTTACGACGTAAAATATCCATTGCAAGTTCCAAACCTGCCACCGTATTGGTATGATATGGTCCCACTTGTAAATACGGTAAATCCTTAATTTTAATTGGCCAAGCGTCATTACCAAACACAATAATATCCAGCGTATCTTTTGGATAACGTGTCGTAATCAATTGTGCTAACGCCATGGCAACTTTCTTAGCCGGTGTGATTCGATCTTCCCCATACAGAATCATACTATGAGATATATCAATCATTAGTACCGTACTCATCTGTGCTTTAAAATGTGTCTCTTCTACGACGAGGTCATTTTCGCGTAAGCTAAAATCTCCTACGCCATTATTGATTTGCGCATTACGCAAACTCTCGGTCATTGAGATGCGTTCTAATGGGTCTCCAAAACGATAGGAGCGATAGTCACCTGTATGTTCATCACCACGCCCGCTCATTTTAGAACGATGATTTCCTTGTGCACTTTTCTTTAACTTCCCAAAAATCTGATCCAGGGCACGCTGGCGTATAGCCCTTTCTGTCTTCTCCGTGATTGCACCACCTTTGGTTCCATCAGGACGTACCTCTTCACGTATATACCCTTTATCCTTTAACTCTTGAACAAAATCATCAAGGGTATACTCATCATTAGTCAGTTTGTATTCTTGATCTAATTGCTTTAACCAATCCATTGCCTCATCAAAATCACCTGAAGTATGTGTAATGAGTTCCTGAAAAATATCTAATAATTTTTCAAAAAGAGATTGGCTGGGTGCTTCATAGGTTTTAAATACAAACCCTTTACGTATCTGTTCTTTTTTCATGCAGTATAAAAATACGATTAATTGTGAAAATTACGCTTTCGCGAAAGCGTACTTAACATCGCTTTAAGAGTAAAATAATATTTTGTATAAACTAAAAAATAATAAAACAGAATACCTTTTGCCCGCCCCTAAAGGGTGAGGTATTCTAAAAATCTATTTATGTAAAGATTTTTTGCTCCCTTCAGGGCGGGGAAAACAAAAATTACGCTTTCGCGAAAGCGTACTTAACATCGCTTTATGATTCTTAGGGTATGTCTGTATAATAAGAGAGAAATTACAAAAAAATGCCTCCAAACGGAGGCATTCAAAACTACATTCAGAGTTACTTATGATTTTGGCATAAGTACACTTTCGATGGCGTGTATTACTCCGTTGGAAGCATCTACATCTGTCATAATAATTACTGACTGACCACCTTTTGCATCTTTAATTACGACATTATTACCCTTCATCTTTAACGTTATCTTCTCTCCTTTCACTGTATTTAAAGAAAATTTTCCGCCATTATCTTTTATTGCTTTTACAACATCTGCCGCTTTATACTCTCCAGCAACCACATGATACATTAAAATATCTGTTAGTGCATCTTTATTTTTTGGTTTAAGTAAAGAAGTAACTGTTCCCTCTGGTAATTTATCAAAAGCCGTATTGGTAGGAGCAAATACAGTAAATTCATTTTTTCCTGATAATACCTCTACAAGACCTGCTGTTTTTATAGCGGTAACTAATGTGCTAAAATTATCATTCCCCGCTGCAATTTCTACAATCGTTTTATCTTGATAAGTAATTACTTCCTTTTCTGTAAATGATAAAAACATTATAGATATACAAATGATGGCTACTAGAACTTTTTTCATGATAGTTTGGTTTTAATTATGTTTAAAGATATTTTAAAAAAGGTAAACAAAGTATTAAAGCTTCGTTAATTTATTTCGTTAGCCTATGAATAATAGGCTATCCATTTATATAAGTTTCTTTCCGATTAGTATTCTTAAAGGGTTAAAAAAATAGCAATCTCTATGATATTCAGTACTTGTTTGATGCTATGAGAATTAAGTTAGCAAAAGAAATTACATAAAGGAAATTCAGTAAGGTTTCCGTGATACTATTTAAATACCATCTAGCAATTAATTATATATTTTTGGTAGTACCTGAAGTTTTATTCAGTCGTTTCTTATCCCTCACCTGGCGGGACAATTACAAAAGCCCATTCTGCTTCATCAGGGACTCCATATTTATCTAAAAATTCTCCACCAAGCCCAAGTATCTGAGATTTTTTATCTTCAACTTCAAGACCATATTCATCTCCAAACATAAACTTTACTCCAATGTCAAAGCGTAAGGTGTCAGTATCTTTCATATGAATCACCTTAAATTGATTTGGTTTTATTTTCAAATCTTTAGTTATGCTAACATCTTTCAAGGTTTCATTATAAATAAATACTTTATATGACTTTCCTGCTTTTTCGTATTTAGCAGGGATGATAAATAACTCATCACCCTTTTTTATAAATTCATTTCCATTTTCGTCAATAAATCTATTCTCTTTTTTACAACTAAGAACTATAAATAGTACAACACTCAAACTTGCGAAAATCTTTCTCATTTATATGTTTCTCTTGTTTACTTCTATCTAAAGTAGATAATTAATTCCTTATTACAATCACTTTTAAGAAAGAGAATATATATGCTTTCGCGAAAGCGTATAAAATAACATTGAAAGTAAATGAACTTAACAAGCCTTTAAGATTTTGAACTTTCACATTTCCTTAACTTAGTCGATTCAAATACATAATGATCTCTTAACAACTTTGATAGACCATCACTGCACTGTTTAGAATGACAACCTTATTTTTTAATTCAACCAAATGAAACACTTTTACTCACTCCTTTTATTGTGCTTTTGTACCATCGCAAGCGCACAAAAACTTGACATGTCTATTCTTCAAGACATGGAACCTCGTAATATTGGTCCTGGCGGTATGTCTGGTCGTGTTACAGCAATAGATGTAGTTACAGATAATCCAGATGTTATGTACGTAGGTACTGCTTCTGGAGGGTTATGGAAGTCTACTTCTGGAGGTATTAAATGGGATCCAGTTTTTGATAATGAATTAACAGCTTCTATTGGAGCAGTTGCGATCCAACAATCTAACCCAAGTGTAATTTGGGTAGGTACTGGAGAAGGAAATCCACGTAACTCTCTCAATGGAGGATATGGTGTATATAAGTCTTTAGACGGCGGGAAATCATGGCAATCTATGGGGCTTGAAAAAACAAGACATATCCATCGTGTGATTATAGATCCTACCAACCCTGATGTGGTCTATGTAGGTGCTATCGGATCCCCATGGGGCGAACATCCAGAGCGCGGTGTTTTTAAAACTACCGATGGAGGAAAAACATGGAATAAAATCTTATTTGCCAATAATAAAACGGGGGTTGCCGATATGGTAATGGACCCAACCAATCCAAATAAACTCATCGTTGCAATGTGGGAACACAAACGTGATCCTTGGTTTTTTAAATCTGGAGGAGAAGGTTCTGGATTACATATGACGCATGATGGCGGAAAGACTTGGAAAAAGCTATCAGATAAAGATGGACTTCCAAAAGGAGAGTTAGGACGTATTGGTATTTCTATTGCGCCCAATAAACCTAATGTGGTATATGCACTAATTGAAGCAAAAAAGAATGCATTATACCGCTCTGAAGATGGAGGTTTTAACTGGAAAAAAGTAAATGATAAAAGTGATATCGGAAATAGACCTTTTTACTATTCAGATATTCACGTAGATCCCGATAATGAAAATAGAATCTTTTCGGTATTTACCTATGTAAATGTATCTGAAGATGGTGGAAAGAATTTCTCACAACTCATGGGAGCTTATGGTGTAGATAATGGAGTTCACCCAGATCACCACGCATGGTGGATTCATCCAGATAACGGTCAGTTTATGATTGACGGAAATGATGGAGGAATGAACATCACAAAAGATGGTGGGAAAACATGGCGCTTTATAGGAAACTTACCTGTGGCACAGTTTTATCATATTAGTGTAGATAATGAGTTTCCATATAATGTATACGGAGGAATGCAGGATAACGGAAGCTGGAGAGGTCCTGCTTATGTTTGGAAAGCACAAGGAATTCGTAATAGCTACTGGCAAGAGATTTCGTTTGGTGATGGATTTGATGTAGTACCAGATAAAGATGATAGCCGTTACGGTTGGAGTATGAGTCAGCAAGGGTTTGTAAGTCGTTATGATTGGAAAACTGGAAATAACTATGGAGTAAAACCTACCCATCCAGATCCTGATGTATTTTTACGTTTTAACTGGAACTCGGCTATTAATATTGACCCATTTGATAATAGTACCATATACTTTGGAAGTCAGTTTGTACACAAATCGACAGATAAAGGATTGACTTGGAAGGTGATTTCGCCAGACTTAACAACCAACGACCCTGAAAAGCAAAAGCAATCGGAATCTGGAGGATTATCTATGGATGCAACAGGGGCTGAAAATCACACCACTATTCTAGTCATTGAGCCATCACCTTTAGAGCGCAATATGTTCTGGGTAGGAACCGATGATGGTCGTGTACACTATACCACCGATGGTGGAAATAACTACACAGAAGTTACCAAAAACATTAAAGGATTACCCGAGGGTAGCTGGATTGTACAAATCAAAGCGAGTAATAAAAAGCAAGGAGAAGCATTATTAGTAGCAAATGATTACCGTCGTTTCAATTATACACCGTATGCGTATCGTACACGTAACTACGGAAAAACTTGGGAGCGTATTGTAGATAGCAATGATGTACAGAGTTACACCCTTTCTATTATTGAAGATATTGAAGAGCCTAACTTGATGTTTTTAGGAACCGATGATGGACTTTATATCTCATTAGATGCTGGGTCAAGCTGGGAAAAATGGACCAAAGGATTCCCTACGACTTCGGTAAAAGATTTAGTGATTCAGCCAAGAGAGCATGACTTAGTGATTGGAACATTTGGACGTGCGGCATGGGTACTAGATGATATCAGACCACTACGTGCTATTGCAAAGGATAAGAATACGCTTTCGCGAAAGCTACAACTCTTTGATCCTCCTACAGCATACCAAGCAGCCTATCAACAACCTACAGGAAGTCGCTTTGGTGGTGATGCCCTTTACAATGCAGAAAACAGAGGTCGTGGTGCACATATCTCTTATTATGTAACCAAAGTGAAGAAAGAAGCGTCTAAAGAGAAAGACAAGGAAAAAGAGGAGGATGAAGATGAAACTTCTGATGACTCGGAGGTGAAGAAAGTAACTTGGGATTCTATCCATTTAAAAATATATGATGGAGAGAGACAAATACGTCACTTAAAATGGAAAACCCCAGATAGTACAGGTATTCATAAAACAAGATGGTTTATGAATGAAGCTGGTGGGGATAGACCATCACGTACTATCCGTAAACGTAAAAGTGAACCAGGAGGTGTTTCTGTAAAACCAGGTACCTATCGTTTAGAAATGACTTACGGAGACCAGACAAGTACCTCATCTATTACGGTGGAGTCTGATCCTAGATTAGATGTTCCTCAAAAAGCGATTAATGATGAGTATACCTCTGGAAAAACATTAGAAGGACTCACGCAAACAGCTGCAGATGCTGTAAAACAATTGGTTGAGAGTAAAACCATTGCGCAAGATTATAAGAAAATGCTGAAAAAGCTTGATAAAGACGATGCGCATAAAGAAGATCTGAAAGAGATTGGAAAAATGGTAAAACGTATAGATGAAGTCATTGCGTTATACTTAGGTAAAGAAGATAAACGTCAAGGAATTACACGTAATCCTGAAATGACAGTAATGCGTCGTATTGGTCTTGCTCGTGGTTATGCGGGTAGTCGTCCCAACGGACTCACAGCTACAGAAAACTTGTTGATCCAACAAGCAAAAGATCAGTTGCAAGAAGCATTAGAAACCACAAACACTTTCTTTACAGATGAGTGGACACCGTTCCAAACAAAATTAGAAGGACTGGATGTAAAGCCTTTTAAAGAAATAAAGAGCTTTAAAATGGATTAAGAATATATACAGCCCCTCTCAAAAAAGAGGGGCTTTTTTAAACAACTAACAATCTAATCATATGAAAAAAGCAGTTTACCTTATCGTGTGCTTTACTTTAATTCTTTTCTCCTGTAAAGAACAAGTAAAAGAAAAATCACAAGAAGAACGTACCGTTGCACAATACTCTATTGAGCAATTTATGGATAACGAAAGCGCAGGAGCCAATGGCTTTTCTGCCGACAAATCCAAAGTATTAATTACCAGTAATCGTTCTGGAATTAATAATATGTATAGTACGCCAGTTAAAGGCGGTGAGCTTACGCCTATCACCCAAAGTGACAGTAGTTCTATATATGGAATCTCTTACTTCCCTAAAGATGATCGTATTTTATTTAGTATGGACGGAAATGGAGATGAAATTTTCAAAATTTTTATGAAAGATGAAAATGGCATCAAAGCATTGACACCTCTTGAAGGTGTTCGTACAAATTTTAGAGGGTGGGCAAAAGATGGAAAAAGCTTCTTTTATGGAAGTAATGAACGTGATCCACAATTCTTAGATCATTATGAAATGAATATTGAAGATTTTTCTTCTAAAATAGTGTATAAAGTAGAAAGTGCTCGTGATTTTAATGCTATGAGTGACGATGGCAAATACATTACACTCTCTGAAGCTATTAATACAAATGATAGTGACTTATATATTGTCAATACAGAAACCAACGAACAAAAGAAAGTAAATGCAACCCAAAGTGGTAATGGGCATTTAGACTTTTCTCCAGATGGAAAAACACTGTATTTCTCTACAGATGAAGGAGCAGAAAATTCGTATGTAGCAAGTTACGATATTGCTACAGGAACGGTAGAGCGCGTAACAAATAATGAGTGGCCCGTATTTAGTTATTACTTTACTCATAATGGAAAATACAATGTTTTCTTTACCAATGAAGATGCAAAGACAGTGATGAAAGTAACAGAAGTAGCTACTGGAAAAACCATTGAGTTTCCAGAAATAGATGGACAATCTGTAACCAGTGCTAGTTTTTCAAGAGATGAATCTATGGCTTTACTGCGAGTAGGTAACTCTGCAAAACCTACCAATATGTATGCCTATGATATGAATACAAAAGACTATTATCAATTAACAGACGTACTCAATAAAGAAATCAATGCCGATGATCTTGTAGAAGGAAAAGTTGTGAGATTTAATTCTTTTGATGGTGTGGAAGTCCCTGCTATTTATTATCAACCTAAGCAAGCAAACGCAAACAATAAAGTTCCAGCTATCGTAATGGTGCACGGAGGCCCAGGAGGGCAATCTAGATTGAATTTTAGTTCGCGTACACAGTTCTTAGTAAATCATGGATATGCTGTACTTGCTGTAAATAATAGAGGTAGTAGTGGGTATGGAAAAACGTTCTATATGATGGACAATCAAAACCACGGAGATAAAGACCTTAAAGATTGTATCGCTGGGAAAGATTGGTTAGCAGAACAAGAAATAATTGATGCCGATAAAATTGGTATTATGGGTGGATCCTATGGTGGTTTTATGACCATGGCAGCCCTTACATCAGCTCCAGAAGAGTTTAAAGTAGGTGTGAATTACTTTGGTGTGACCAATTGGATGCGTACACTTAAAAGCATTCCGCCATGGTGGGCTTCTTTTAAAGATGCTTTGTATGAAGAGATGGGAGATCCACATACCGAAGATTCTATTCGTTTAAAGAAAATATCTCCGCTATTTCATACAGATAAAGTAACCAAACCATTATTAGTTCTACAAGGGGCTCAAGATCCTAGAGTATTACAAGTAGAAAGTGATGAGATTGTAGAAGGTGTTCGTCAAAATGGGGTTCCTGTAGAATATGTACTTTTTGAAGACGAAGGACATGGATTCGTTAAAAAGGAAAACCAAATAGAAGCTACAAAAAAAGTAATCGAATTTTTAGATCAATACCTAAAAGGTGATACAAGTAAGCTAGAAAAAACCGATCTTTAGTACTTTATTTATTCATTCAAAAAAAACGACAATACATTATTAATTCTATGAAAAAAATATTTTTAGCGTTCATACTACTATCTATAACTGCAAGTACATATGCACAAAATAATGGAGAAGATGATTTAGGAGCTTGGTATATGCTATTTACCAACAATCGAGTATCTGAAAAATTAAGTATCCATGCAGAAGTACAGTATCGTAATTACGAATTTGCAGATAATTTTAATCAGTTATTATTACGTACCGCTTTAAATTATCATATTTCTGATAAAGCCATGGCCTCTTTTGGCTATGGTTTTATTAGTACGGATCCTACATTTGAAGATCCAAATGGAGAAGAAAACATCTCAGAGCACCGTATCTATCAACAGTTTGTGCTACGTAACTCGGTTGGAAAATTGAAGTTTTCACATCGCTATCGTTTAGAACAACGTTTTATAGATAATCCCCTTTCGGGAAATGATACGCAGCATCGTGCCCGTTATTTTTTAAGGCTTACATATCCGCTTAGCGACAAATGGTTCTTAACGGCCTATGATGAAGTGTTTATCAATTTACAGAATGAATTCTTCGGTCAAAACCGTTTGTATGGCGCATTAGGATATAATATCTCTAAAAACCTAAGTACACAAGTAGGCTACTTAAAAAATGATTTTAGAGTAGATACTTTTGATCGTTTTCAAATTGCTTTCTTTCTAAAAACAGACTTGAGAAAGAAGAAGAAAGAGGATAGTTAAAATAACTGTGAGATACAAAGAAAACAAGCTCCCTCATGGATCAAACCACTTTCAATAAAATACAGTTATTTAAAGAAAAGCAAGAAATTCATTGCGCCGAAGAAGATACTATTCTAAAGGCAACGCTAGCAGCGCATATCAATCATACACATGCTTGTGGAGGGCAAGGCAAATGCTCTACTTGTCGGGTGAGTGTCATGGAAGGAATAGAAAATTGTTATCCAAAAAACGAACTGGAACAACTTATTTCTACGAAATTAAATTTCCCAAAAGAAATCAGACTAGCCTGTCAAACCAAATTAAAAGGAGATGTTTTGATTAGAAGAATGGTCTCTGATAAATTGGATATTGATCTCATTTCTGAACAGTTTTCTGAAGATTCAGAAATTGCCTTAGGAAGACAGCAGAGGCTCACCATCGTATTTACCGATATTGTGAATTATACCGCTTTTGCAGAAAAATTTCCACCATATGATATTGTACACGTATTAAATCGATATTATAGAATCATGAATACCATCATCCAAGAACACAAAGGAATCATTAGTGATGTAGCGGGTGATGGAATCTTAGCAGTTTTTGGAATAGACGAAAATACAGACAACTCTGTATTAGATGCCATCCATGCCATAGAAGGGATGAATCAAAAGCTAGACGATTTTAATGAATATCTCAAAGAAAACTTCAATACACATTTTGGAATACGAGCAGGCGTTCATTATGGAAATGCGATTGTAGGTCCTTTTGATACTGGAGCTATGAGAAAATTAGCTATTATAGGAGATAATGTAAATTATGCGAGTCGGATTGAAGCTGCCAATAAAGAATTTGGCACTTCCCTCCTGCTCTCTCAAGAAGCTTATCAAAAAGTAGAAAAAACATACCCAGAATACACAACCTTTGAAACTGAGCTAAAAGGAAAGACGGGACGCTATACCCTGTATCAGATTTATTAGATATTTGATCATAAAAAGTTTTGAATACTACTTATGAAAATAAAATTCTAAATATTGCAATTCCATAAAAATACATTAGAAGTAATCATACATTTTCTTACAAGTATTCACATACTTGTAGTTGAAGAAGCATTAACTAATGACACCTTCCTACCGGGTTTACAATTAAAAGGAGGTACTATCTTATTGGATAAAGAAAAGTTGCAATATCCAGGAGACCTATTGCATGAAGCAGGACATATAGCTATTACAGATAAAGAACTAAGACCTCTAATAGGCACTAAAGAAATGGACCCAGCTTGGCCTTCAGATGGTGATGAAATTGCAACCATATTATGGTCATATGCTGCAGCAACTCATTTAAGCATTGATCTTACCATTCTATTTCATTCAGGAGGCTATAAAAATGATTCAGAATGGCTTATTGAGCAATTCACCAATAAGAATTATGTTGGATTACCATTACTTGAATGGATGGAGTTATGCGATAGTAAAGAATTTCCTATAATGAAGAAATGGTTACGATAAAATGGTATACAGCGTTTTTAGATGTAGCTATATATAAATTTCATTCTCTAGATAAAAAAGAGTATATTTTATCATAGAAAAATAAAAGATAACAATCATTAGTTATAGTATCTATAAGTGCTAGCAAAAAATGAAAGTATTAACAAAAGGACAATATTACGGCGATCAAAATTTAGAGGTGTCCTTTAATGGAATTCTGTTATCACGCTATATCTATACAGGTGTTAAAACAGATTGGCATTATCATGAGAATCCTTATTTCATGTATGTATTACAAGGCAATATGATGGATTGTAATACTAGGGTCAAAACACTTTGTCCTTCTGGAAGTTTAATGTTTAATAATTGGCAAGAATCTCATTATGGCAGTATGCATTCTGATACTGCGAGTGGATTTCATTTAGAGTTTGAAAGAACGTGGTTTGAAAAGAATGGCATCGATTTGCAGATACTAGAAGGGAGTCAGCTTATAGAGAATCCGCAATTACACCTTCTTTTTGCAAAACTATATAGAGAACTACTACTCTCAGACACCTATAGTAAAGTGTCTGTTGAATTTTTACTACTTCAAATATCGGAAGCCTTAAGCAATATCAAAACGACACATATTCAAAAACCACCTATCTGGATAGAAGACTTAAAAGAATTATTACACTACGATACAGCAGAACTAAGTCTGAAATATTTATCTGATCAATTACAGATACATCCTGTACATATTTCAAGAGCAGCTCCTAAACACCTTTCTATGAGTCTTGGGGAATATATACGGCAACAAAAACTTAAAAAAGCGATTCCACTTTTGTTTGACAACTCTAAGTCATTAACAGAAATTACATACCAAGCAGGCTTTTCAGATCAAAGTCATTTTAATCGGGTATTTAAATCTCATTTTGATATGAACCCCAGTTCGTATAGAAAAATACTAAAGAAATAGACGTAATGTTAATTTCATACAATTTTCACCTATTGATATGTTCTAAGTTTGTGACTTAAACTTAAAAAAATGTTCAAATACCTAACAATTATAGTAGCATTATCTGTGTCCATAATGACAAGCTGCGCTCAGATTGATCAAAAAGATTATGAGGGCGAATGGATAGGCTTTTTGCCGAATAAAAACAGTTTCAATTTTCAGGTAACTTTACATAAAGGAGAAGGCACTGCGTATCACTTGAAAATCGCTAATGACACAACCCTCTTTGATGAATCTGTAACTTCTTCTAGTACTAATGGAGTTGAATTTACAATAGACAACCAGTTATTCTTCGATTTGCAGTATACTCAGAATGAACAAGTACTAACGGGGTTTATTCAAACGGGGAAATTGATGTACCATGTAAACTTGCAACATCAAGGGAATGATACATTCGCAGGTGCTTGGAATCCTTTTATGGTAGATAATGGTTTACAATCTGATGATATCATGCTGTATATAGAACCCATGAATGAAAAAACGCTAGCTGCCTATCCATTTTTCGGAGATCAACGGTTTAGAGGCACGTGGACTGCTGATTTTAAACAAAAAGGAGATATCCTCCTATTTACAGATGGGATGACCGGATTCAATTTTCGCGCTAAGCTATCAAAAAAGAATATTGAGTTAGAGATTTTCCTAGCTGACATGTTTATTACAAAAACAAACTTAACTCATACCAATGATGGTTGGGAATATCATTCAGATTACGTACACCAACCACAAAATACAAATACGCCTGCACAATTAAAGGATGGTTGGGAAACAACCAATATAGATGCGTTGGGAATCAATAAAAGTGAATTAACACGATTAATAACTGATGTTGAAGCTCAAAAGTTAGTCAATACCCATAGTATCCTTATCGCCAAGGAAAATAAGCTCGTATTTGAAACCTATTTTGATGGATTTAACGCCCATATACCACACGACTTGAGATCGGCATCCAAAAGTATATCCTCTGCAATTATTGGAATTGCGATCGATGAAAACATTATAAAAAGTGTTGATGAAAAATTATATGACTTTCTTCCTGAAACCTATCAATACACAAAAGATCCTCAAAAAGCGAACATAACCCTAAAAGACTTACTCACCATGAGTTCAGGATTGGATGTCAATAATCAGGCATCAGAAAACAATTATCAAGATCCGCGTTTTTCTAATAATTGGTTAAAGACCGTATTAGAAGCTCCTATGGTCAAAGAACCAGGTACCTATGCAGATTATGGTTCTGCCAATCCGTTTTTACTGGGTGTTTGTTTAAATGAGCATTTAGACATTCCTCTTGAAACCTATATGGACGAAAAGCTATTTGCCCCTTTAGGCATCACTAATTATATCAATCAGACAGATGATTCTAAAATCACTCCTTATTTTGGAGGAGGCATGCTATTAACATCGCGAGATTTGCTCAAATTTGGACAACTATACCAAAATAAAGGGAAATGGAAAGGACAACAAATTATCTCTGAAAAATGGGTGGAAGCCTCTTTTGGTAAATACTTACGATTACAAGACTACAATGATAAAAACTTGTATGGATATCTATGGTGGCATGACACTTATGAAGTCAATGGAAAAGCCTATGAAGCAATTGAAGCAAGAGGCGCTGGCGGACAATTTATTTTTATTCTTCCAGCGCTAGAATCGGTGGTAGTGATCACTTCAGGGAATTTCAGAAACCGTAAAGGCAATCAACCCAGAGAGATTTTAAAGGACTATATTATTCCCGCATTGGTAAATTAGAAATTAGCGCGTATTATTATTTAATATAAGTTCGACGTAAGTTCTCAGATTTTTCTCCCCTTTTCTTCAGTATAGAAAGGAATTCCCGTTAAAAATTTTTGAAACCATGGAAAAAATTTAGGGAAGTTCTTGTGGTTTTTCGCTTAAAGCGAAAAAATACCTAAGAAAAGGTGTCTTTTCTTTTGGTTCCGTTTTCTTTGGACAAGCAAAGAAAATGAACAAAATTGCTAATTTTAAATAAATCATGTTGTTTTAAAACAAAATCACACTAAGAAATAACTAATTATTTACATAGAAATCATATTATTATATTTCGCTAACACAACTAAATAACACATACATACGTTAGTATCATATCAATCAATCTTAAAACTTATGCGTCTATTCCTTTGTTGTTTTTTATGCTCGTTATGTATTCCGTTTATGGCTTACGCTCAACAAGTAAATCCTGCGTTCACCTATTTGGGACAAAAACCGCCAACAGTACAACCCAAAATATTTGCTCCTGAAATCATTTCAAAAAAAGGCGAGTATGAGTTTGGATCTGTTTTTAATAAAGATGCTACGCAGTTTTTTTACGGAGTACAGCTAGGAGGACGAACCGTCATATGTTATTCAGAACTTAAAGGAAACACATGGACAACACCTATAACCATTTTATCAAACCCAAAATATGGATTTAATGATCCTTTTTTATCTCCAGATGAACAACGCTTATATTTTATTTCTCAAAAAGCACTAGACGGTTCAGGAGCCAAAGAAGATCATGATATCTGGTATGTAGAGAGACAAGGCAATAGTTGGTCAGAACCCATCAATGCTGGACCAAATATTAACTCACCTTCTGAAGAATATTATATCTCCTTTACAAAGGAAGGTACCATGTATTTTTCATCCAATAAAAACCAGAATCACTTTGATATTTATACTTCCGAATCTAAGAATGGAGAATTCCAAGAAGCCATAAAGTTAGGACCATCCATTAATACCACTAGCTATGAAGCTGATGTCTTTGTTGATCCTAATGAGAAGTATGTGATTTTCTGCGCCACACGCTCTGAAGGATTAGGAAGAGGTGATCTCTACATTAGTTTCAAAAACCCAGATGGATCATGGACAAAATCTATTAATATGGGAACTACCATTAATACAGAAGGTCACGAGCTTTGTCCTTTTGTTTCTAAAGACGGTAAGTATTTCTTTTATACAAGTAACCAAGATATCTATTGGGTAAGTACCGAGGTAATTGAGGAGTTACGAGGTAAGTAAGCCCCCCTAATCCCCAAAAGGGGAACTCAAACTTAAAACACTAAATACAAAAGAAAACAAGAATAGTATCTCGTATAAAAACAAGAAGGCTCCTCCCCTTAACGAGGGGAGGTGGATGAATCGAGGCACGAGATTCAGACGGAGGGGAGACTACCAAACTTCTTATCGCAACGCATCTATCGGCTTTACTATAACCCAATAACAAAAGAGTGAAAAAGGCTACATTTGTTATTCCACACGTATAAAAGCAAAGAATGATCGGAATTATGAGTGCCATGCAAGAAGAGATTCAAGCATTGCTGAACCATTTAGAACATACAGAAGAGTACACAAAAGGAAAACGAACGTACTATAAAGGGACCCTTTTTGGAAAAGAAGCGGTATTGGTATTTTCCCGTTGGGGAAAAGTTGCTTCGGCAACAACAGCCACTCAATTGATCAATGATTTTGATGTAAACGAACTCATCTTTACAGGCGTTGCTGGAGGTATCCATCCAGATATGAATATTGGTGATATTGTGATTGGAAAACAACTCGTGCAACATGATATGAATGCCTCGCCTTTATATGGTCTATTTGAAATTCCGCTTTTACATAAAACCTTTTTTGACACACATCCCGAAAAAAGAGAACAACTCACAAATGCATGTCAACAATTCATTGATACGTATACGAATGTGATTTCAGAAAAGGAAGCGAGAAGCCTGGATATTATGAATCCTAAAGTGGTGATAGGCGACATTGCAAGTGGAGACCAATTTATAAGCAAAGCATCACAAGTACAATTTATAACAACCCATTTAGAATCTGTAGTATGCGCAGAAATGGAAGGAGCTGCTGTGGCACAAGTGTGTTATGAATATGAGGTTCCCTTTTCTATCATTCGTATTATTTCGGATAAAGCCAATAGTGAGGCTCCTATAGATTTCCCGCTTTTTGTAACGCAAATCGCTAGTAAATATGCATTCGAAATTTTTAAAAATTATCTACAATAGAAGAGAGTCTAGACTGGAAAGAACCAGGAATCAAGACTAAAGTAATTCGTCCTGGATCTTGTGTCTTAGAGCTTAATAATTTTGAGTTATCTCGACGAAAGGAGAGATCACACATCTAACTCAATGTGATGCGATTTCTCGTCGCTCATACCTCGCTCTGTCGAAATGACTAAAAGAGAATATACGTCATGGACGTGTAGTGATCTCGAGTCTTTTTTATCAATTGTGGAAAACTGCAAACTATTTACATCAAATTTGGTTTAGATTTAAAACTATTAAAACAATTGGCATATACAACATAAGAAGCGGTTATCGCTACTAATCACAAAAAGTGCTTATATATAATATAGTTGCTAAACCCTCAAAATTCAGTTAGGTTTGCATAAACAATCGTTAGCTGCAAGTTGGAACGAACCCAATGATTGACAATGAATACAAATATCGAATCAATAAAGTAATTGACCATATTGAGAGAAATTTGGACAATGATTTTTCATTGGACGAATTAGCAAAGATTTCCAACTTTTCTAAATTTCATTTCAGTAGAATATTTCAAGACATAACAGGAGAGACACCATTTAAATTGATTCTTCGTCTCCGATTGGAAAAAGCAGCATCACTTTTGAGTAACAGAAACGATTCGATTTCTAGTATTGCTCTTAAATGCGGATTTAAAAGTTTACCAGTATTTTCAAAGAATTTCAAATCTCATTTTAATGAATCAGCGACTTCATTCAAAAAGAAAAATAGCAATTTGAATAAAGTAAATAGCACTCAGGATAAAAACATTGAAACACCTTCCGTTTATATTTGTAATCAAACGAAATCAATTAAATGGAAGGTAGATATGAAAAATAACGAAAGTATTGAAATAAAAGACTTACCAAACATACCTGTAATTTATGTAAGACACATCGGCCCCTATCAAGGAGACGTTAAATTATTTGAAAGACTGTTTAGCAAACTATTCGCTTGGGCTGGTCCAAAAGGAATATTAGATAATGGAGACTTCCAAACTGCCATAGTTTACCACGATGACGTGAACGTTGCCGATAAAAGCAAATTAAGGACAAGTGTTTGTCTAACAGCACCTGAAAACACCAAAGTGGACGGCGAAATCGGAAAAATGGTTCTTGAAAAAGGAAAATATGTTGTTGCCAGATTCACAGTCAAAGCCGATGAATTTCAAAAGGCTTGGGATTGGCTTATTGAAAAATGGTTTCCGACAAGTGGATATCAACCAGACGACAGAGCTTGTTTCGAATTATACCCTGAAGAACCTGAAAATGGAACTTTTAAAGTTGACATATGTGTTCCTATCAGAAAATTATAATAGAATATACAAAAATCAGTAGCTAACATGTTGTATCCAATTTAAGAAATGACAAGACAAATTAGAGATAGACTCATTTATTCGGGAGAAGATTATTACTTGAACGAAGAGCTTTTAGAAGGGTATTTTAGAGAACATCCTGAAAAAAAACCAGAATCGAAAGTAACATGTACCGCTTTGTGGAGAGGATATATCGCAACATTTGAAATTAAAGATGATCAGCTATTAGTTGACAAACTTGAAATGTTTGAAGACACTAAACTGAATTTAAAAATTATAAAAGAATTATTCCCAAACAATAACAAATTTGAATGGTATTCTGGATTGATAAGAATAGATGACTACAGAGGTGAATGGGACGAAGAACCAAAAGACGGAAAATTTGAATTTTTAGAAATTAATAATGGAGATTTTATACAAAAAAGAGAAATGAACTTTGATGATCTACAAAGTTTCAAAAAGGAACAATATGAATACTTCATTCTATCTGAAGATGTAAATCCAATTTATAAATTATTCAAAAAAAATAATGAAGGAATAACTGAAGACAGAATTAATGAAATAATATCAAAAAACATACTTATCTATACAAGAGAAGTTTATGTAGATTAAGTATTTTTATGACAACTTACTATCTCTGGTAACGCTCGTTTGTTACAACTACTCACAACTGTTACTTTTAAACTCAAAACCAATCTTACTAAATGATTTCGTTTTCATTCAATCATATCGCACTTTCGGTTAAAGATGTCGATGTATCTATGGCATTTTATCAAAAGGTATTACAACTTGAAGAAATTAAGAATACAGCTTCAGATTCAAAAACGAGGTGGTTATCCCTTGGCGAAGGAAAACAACTTCACTTGATTCCGCGTCCAAATGCCGAAATAAAAACGAATAAGGCAGTTCATTTTGCAGTAGCCACATCAGATATTGATGCATTTATCACACATCTAATAGCATTAAACATGGAGTACTCTGATTGGAAAAATACCCCAAACAAAGATTACGTAAGAGACGATGGAATCAAGCAGGTATATTTTCAAGACCCAAATGGATATTGGATTGAAGTAAATGATGATACTCTATAAATAATATTAGCCCTTCTTCCGAATCTCTAATACTTTCCAGTACGAAATACATCGCCAAATCCATTCTAAAGGACCAAATTGGAAGAATGACAGCCAAAGCTTACTCAGTAACACCTGTACTATAAAAACACCCATAGCGACACCCATAGTCTGTATAGGTGATAAGGTTTGATACCATTGCAATCCTACAGAAGAGAATATCAATAATCCGATAAAACTTTGTAGTAAATAATTGGTCAATGCCATACGGCCTGCATATTGTAAAGGACTCAATAGCTTTTTCCAAAATGCGTATTGAAATGCATATACGACCAACCACACAAGAAATAATGCCATCAGCGTATCGCTTATCTGCATACCATAAATAAACAACGTTCGCCAAAATGGGACTTTCCAGATTTCAGTTTCCCATAAAAAGAATAGGAAAATTACTCTATATACATTAGAAAGTACAGCGATCCATAATACTGGTTTTTTGATACGTTGTATCCCTCTAGGAATGTCTTGTAACCATCCCTTCTTCCCTATCGTTAATCCTAAGATGAACATCGTAAATGCAATAGGCATTAAGGAGACAAATAAAACGGCTAAATTGCTTTTGTATTCTTGCATGCGTAACTGCATCCCATCCACATAGGAGCCTTCTCGAATAGTAGTCTCGATCGTTTCTGGAGTATAGCTTTTTAAATAGACCTCAGGTTGGTATCCTAAGGCAGCGGTGATCCATTCAAATAATGATCCATAGAATGGAAATAAGAAGATCACCAGCGCAATAATGATAAGCTGTTTAGGTTTCAGTTGTACTAGTAACAATGTACAGAGTCCTAGAAAGGCATAGATATGTATAACATCACCAGACCATAAAAAGAGAATATGTGCGACACCAAACAAAAATAACGCGCCCATTCGGCGAAAAAAGAAGGACATCGGTATTCCTTTTCGCTTTAAGCTTACCAATTGAATACTAATGCCTACCCCAAATAACAAAGAAAATATCGGGAAGAATTTTCCATAAAAGAAAAGCTGTTGGAGTCGAACGGCGAGTGTATCTATAGATGAAGTCCATTGTGCAGAAAATGCATCTTGATTCATAAAGACACAATTCATAATTTCAATATTGACCACAAATATACCTAGGAGCGCAAAACCTCTAAGGACATCAAGGATAACAATTCTATAAGAAACAGGTGCTATCTTTTCGGTAGACGGGTGTGTCATAAATCTCTTTGAAAGTAGCTCAAAAATACGATATAGAAATGGGAATCTTGACCTAAGTTTTAATAACCGTATCTTGGAGATAATTCAATTCATATGACAACCCATAAATACTCCTATGAGAAAACCTATGTATTTGATCATCCTACTTATCCTGGCTTTTTATGGATGTAAGAATGAATCGTTAGAAACTCTTGAAGTACCTAAAAAAGCAGCGCATTGGGCATTTACTGATTTCACGAAAGTGGATAGTATCAATCCTATTTTAAAACCAACACCCCGCCTACACTTTGAATGTCCTATTACAAAAGAGCAACGTAATTGGGAAGAACGAAACGTACTCAACCCGTCTGCTATTATCAAAGACAATCAGGTGTATTTATTTTATAGAGCCCAAGATTCAATGGGAACGTCTCGTATAGGTCTTGCAATTAGTGACGACGGGCTTCATTTTACCAAGCGAGCAACTCCTGTGTTTTATCCAGATAAAGATGCGATGCAACCGTATGAGTGGAATTATAGAAAACTAAATGGAGCGCCACTCATAGAAGATTGTAAAAGCTGTTATTTTGATGGCGTTGAGGATCCAAGAATCATTGAAAGTGCTGATGGAACTTATATTATGACCTATACTGCCTATAACGGAAAAACAGCCCGACTAGCGATTGCTTCTTCTAAAGATTTAATCAACTGGACAAAACACGGACTTGTGTTACATCAAGAGATCTACAAAGACCTTTGGTCAAAATCTGGAGCGATTGTCGTAGAAGTGGTAGGAACTAAAAATATCGCTAAAAAGATAGATGGAAAATACTGGATGTACTTTGGAGATACTAATTTGTTTATGGCTACCTCAGAAGATCTGATTCATTGGGAGGTGGCTATCAATGAAGAAAACAAGAAAATGATCACCGTATTACACCCTAGAAGCGGTTACTTTGATAGCCGATTGGTAGAACCTGGTCCATTTGCGATCTATAAAGAAGAAGGAATCTTACTAATCTATAATGGAAGTAATGCTGCAAATTTTAATGATCCCGCTATCCCTAAATTCACCTACGCAGCCGGTCAAGCACTTTTTGACAAAGATCATCCGTATCAATTAATAGACAGAACGCCTTCCTATTTTATTTATCCTGATAAGGAATATGAAAAAATTGGAGAAGTCAATGAAGTGTGTTTTGTAGAAGGGTTGGTTACATTTAATAATAGCTGGTTCCTTTATTATGGAACTGCCGACTCAAAAATAGCCGTTGCTGTACACCCTCTAGAAGAGTAGCCCTATGATGAATGTATAGCAAATAGCTATTGGTTATTATAAACTTTTAAACACATCAACTTATAGACTCACAAACTCACCTTATGTATTAATACCCAAAGTTCGACTTCTTCAGAGCCACGCCAATTCTGATCTCGCTTTGTCAAACTAGAGGCTTCTTTTACACGTTTCTTAAAACAGCGTTTTAATTGAAATCTCCCACCTTCAGAAAGTTCTTTTTCAATAGGGTGTATTGTTTTAAAGTTTGTAATTTGAAATAAGTTTGAGAATAAAATTACAATCTGTCCTTCTGGTAATAATCGTTGTTTTGCTTCCGCGAAAAAATTAGGAAATAAGTGCTCATCATAATAAATGGCAGCATCAACATAATCTTCTTGATTTGATTTAGGTAACCATGGTGGATTGAAAATAATGAGTTCTGTTGGGGAATCATAGCGTCCAAAAAGAGGGGCATAATCTAATGCTATTTTACGTGATAGTTTGGTGTCTCCCATAAACACTGCTAATCCAACAATGGCATTGGGGTTTATATCTGTTCCATACACTTTTTGAAATCCATATTTTAGAAGCTGAAAAGAGAGAATCCCACTTCCTATCCCCA
Organism: Dokdonia pacifica; assembly: GCF_900188275.1. Lineage (GTDB taxonomy): Bacteria > Bacteroidota > Bacteroidia > Flavobacteriales > Flavobacteriaceae > Dokdonia > Dokdonia pacifica. The sequence goes on along the minus strand of NZ_FZNY01000003.1, from coordinate 365,224 downwards.
CATCTATAGCTGTTTTTTTAGGACCTTCATAGCGTTTTAACCAGTTGTCAAAAAGAGTAAGATGATCAAAACGTGTTGGAAAATAAGTACCATAATAGGGATGTATTTTATTGCGTAATACAGGTATCGAAATTCCATTAGTATACCATTGCCACGAACTGTTGAGTCCTTGTACTTGAGGAAAGGATAATACAAAATCAGATATTTCTGGATATAACTTTTTCAGCCAACCAATAGAAGGTGCTTTCTTTAAGGCTACTTTATGATCTTCAATTTCAATGAGAATACGATTAGATAACTTATGATACGTAGATCGAAACGTACGTTGTTCTTGAAATGATGTGTTAGGTAGTTTTTTATTAAGATAATTTTTTAATGCTTTGAGTACTACTAAGCCATTGCTATAGAAATCTGATATGACTATAGATTTTCCTGCTTCTAAGGTTTTGATAGTTTGTATAACATCGGTCTTATTATCAAATAGGATTATGTGTTTTTTACTCGTAATAGGAGTTGGTCTGTTTACTCGTATTTCTGTACTCATAATATCATCTTTATTAGGTATTGCGTGAGGGATTGCAGTGGAAATCCCGCAGCCTGATCCCGATTGTGATCGGGAGAAGTGCGAGGAATTGTATCGGAAAGCCCGATCTTTATTCTGAATATAATTCAGGATAAAGGGCACGCCCATCTATAAAAAGTAGGTATACCTGTATTTTTTTGGGTACAAAAATGGAATGAACATCGGTACTAAATAAAGTCATATTCTTTTGCATTAAAACGAATTGCAACGTAATGATAGCGGCAAAACGTATCGTTAAAATCACTAATAGATACTTTTCAGAAATCAGTCATTAGTCTGTTTACTGACGTTTTATGAGTAGAAATAAAGACTTAAAAGTGAGCCTTAGCTTTTTGCAAAAGTGAAGCAAAGAGATAATTAATATCAATAAGTACATAATACACGATGAAAGGTACGCTAATAAAACTTGTAAAAAGAGAAATAGATCCGTAATTCAGGATTCATACATAACAGAAGGTAGAGAATTTAGATCTATATAAAGTAGGGTTTCGCTATTTATATTTTTGCTTAAAGCGAAAAAAAACGATACTTGAAAATGGGAATATTTGTACCTTAACGCATCAAAATTCGTTAGGTATTTTTTTGAAAACCGACTTAGCTAGACATCAAAACAAATCAGCTTCATGAAATCACGTAAATTAACATTCATAAACGCAGAAGGGAAGTCTCTATCTGCTCGATTGGATCTTCCTGCAAATCAAGATCCTCATAATTTTGCCATTTTTGCCCATTGTTTTACCTGTAGTAAAGATTTTAGTGCTGTTCGAAATGTAAGTCGTGCGCTAGCGTCTGAAGGTTTTGGGGTATTACGCTTTGACTTTATGGGATTAGGAAGAAGTGAAGGTGATTTTGCCGACACTAACTTTTCTACTAATGTCACCGACCTCATCAGTGCTGCCGAATTTCTTACCAAAGAATACAAAGCGCCTTCGCTTTTAGTAGGACATTCCTTAGGAGGTGCTGCTGCTATTTTTGCAGGTGGCCAAATAGAGAGTGTACTTGCAGTGGCTACGATAGGAGCGCCTAGTAATCCGCAGCATGTGCAAAAACAATTAGGCAGTCGACTTGAAGTTATTAGACAAGAAGGGCAAGCCAATGTAACGCTTGCGGGTCGTGATTTTACATTCAAGAAACAATTTATAGATGATCTAGAAGCGTGTTCTTGTACAGATGCAGCGCGCAAACTCAATAAAGCCTTATTGATTTTACATTCACCGCAAGATGCTACCGTATCTATTAAAAATGCAGAAGAGATTTACCATGCGGCACATCACCCAAAAAGTTTTGTGACCTTAGATGGCTCGGAGCATTTATTAATTGATAAGAAAAATGCCTCTTATGTAGGGAAAGTAATCGCTGGATGGGCCGCTCGATATATTCCGGCTGTAGAAAATGATACAATAAGTACAACCTACCAAGTAGTGGCAAGTCTAGATGACGAAGATAAATACACCACCGAACTGAAGCTCGGAAATCATTATATGAAAGCAGATGAGCCGCCTAGTATTGGAGGAAATGATTATGGGCCTACACCCTATGAGCTTTTAGCGGGATCCCTCTCGGCGTGTACAGCCATGACCATACAAATGTATGCGAGACGTAAAGGATGGAAAATAGATAATGTAGAGGTACATACGAGTTATTCTAAATCGTATCCTGAAGATTGTCAATCGTGTCCTGATGATGCTACGGCAAAAATTGACACCTTCACACGTGTGGTCAAACTTACCGCCGATGGATTAGATGACAAACAAAAAGCAAGGATTATGCAAATTGCAGATAAGTGCCCTGTACATAAAACATTACATAATGAGACGCAGGTGATTAGTAGGTTGGAATAAGTATTCTCAAAAAAATCCATTACATTGTAGGATACTAATAACTAAAAAATCATCATATGGGAATCATTGCAACACTTATTATTGGTGCTTTAGCTGGTTGGCTAGGCAGTAAATTGTACAGAGGTAGTGGGCTAGGTATTATCGGAAATATTATTGTAGGTATTATTGGTAGTTTTGTCGGTTCGTGGATTTTAAGAAAGCTTGGCATAAATCTCGGGACTGGTTGGATAGGAGCCATACTCACTGGTGCCATAGGTGCTATCGTGATTTTATTCTTATTTAATCTGATCTTCAAAAAGAAATAACTGCTCATAAAATTTTCGCCACGTTTCTATTTGATATATACGCTTTCGCGAAAGCAAAAAAAGGAAGAGTTAAAATTTTAAAACATTCCCCTAAGTAGTAGTACTATATTGATGAAATGAAATCAATATACACAATTGTAAAAGCCCTTATCCAAATAGATAAGGGCTTTTTAGTGATATGCTATATCTTATAAAGGAATATAGCATCTGCTTAATTCAACTAAGAGCTCTTCTTATAAAAGATTTAGTGTTACTCCTAGTTTTACGTTGGCACCTCTTGATGTAAATCCGAAAACGTCTTGATAATCTTCATTTAATAGATTATCTACACTTAATAAGAATCGCCATTTTTCATTTTTTAAAGTATGTCCAAAAGCAAGGTTTACAAGACTGAAGCTTTCTAGTGTAACTTCTGTTGCTGGAAACTCTCTAAAGTCATTAGCCAATCTATCATCTGTATATTGATAGGCTACAGAAGCAAATGTTCTTGGAGAGAAATCATATCCTACGGTAAAGTTGGCTTTGCTTTCTGGAATCAACACCGCATTATTTTCATTATCTATATACGTATAGTTAGCAGTTAATGATAGGTTCTTTACGGGTGTAGCATTTACTTCTACTTCAATACCGCTCGTATTGACCACTTCTTCACTATTAAAATACCCAGCTTCAAAGTCAAATTGAATCACATCTGTTTCTTCTCTGTCAAAATATAAAGCACTAGCTCTAAAATTCTTTCCTAGTTTTACTTCAACTCCTCCTTCTATGGTTAAGTTTTCTTCTGGGTCTAATTCAGGATTAGGTCCGAAGTTTCCAAATAATTGATTTAAAGAAGGCGCTATAAATGATGTACTATACGATCCAAATGGCTTTACATAGCTTCCTTCTCCAAACTTGTATGTATATGAAGGATTGATATTGTATGTAAAATTAGAACCATACTCACTATGATTATTCAGACGAGCACCAGCATTGATATTTAAACCAAAATCTGATACATACACCACATTGGCATACGGGTCTATGATATTAAAATCTGGGTTTTCATCTTGTGCATTTCCTTCAAAAGTAGCTTGATTATCAATGACGTTCAAACCTACAATCGTGTAGAAAGAATTGTTGATTTTATATTTATTATATACATCTAAAATCAAATTCTCACCTTCTGCAAAGAATGGAAAATCAGAGATAAACGCTCTATCAAATGTGCTATACGATGCGTTTAAATGTACGCTTCCTTTATTGTACTTATATGTAGAAGAAACCCCTACTCTGTACTGATCACTATTAAATTCATTTCCTGGGCTGTCAAAAAAGGCACCACCGTCAAAATCTGAATTAATATCAGTTACATTCCCAAAAATATTTATAGAGAAAGCATCTGTAAATTGGTATCCAAGATTTAGATCAAAACTCTTTTTAGAAAATGCATCTCTTTCTGCTTCTCCTTCTTCTACTAGTGCTGCTGAAAGTCCGTCGGTAAATTGCTGATTAAACCCTGCTTTATAAGTGAACTTATCTAACGTTCCGTTTACATTCACGCTATTATTAAAATCTGACAATCTGTAATCCTGGTCATCTTGAGATTGATTGGTTCCCACACTAGAATTGATGACAACATGTACTGCTTTATCACTCGCATCCTTCGTTGTAATATTAATTACAGCAGCGGCAGCTCCACTTCCATACAGTGTACTTGCAGCACCTTTGATTACTTCAATCTTTTCGATGTTTCCTAAAGATAATAGGCGTAAATCATATTCGCCATTAATTTGAGATGGATCAGAAACCTGAACCCCATCTATAATCACCAATACTTGACGGTTTCTACCTCCACGTACAAAAACACCTAAGTTTTGTCCTGCGTTACTTCTACTACCATTTACTTCAATACCAGATTTTGTATTGATTAATTCAGCGACAGAACGGCCTTGGTTTTTTTCAATTTCTTCTTTAGAAATTGTAATGACTGTTTTTCCAGAGTTTTCACGTTTTAATGCAAAACGCGAATCTGTTAATACCACTTCGTCCAATGTTTCTACAGTAGGTTGTTGCGTTTCTTGTGCCATAGTACACACAGAAAAAAACATACCTAATGCTACAAATGCATTTGTTTTTTTGTTCATTTTTTTTAATTAAAATCGAGAATAGTATAATCACTATTATACGTAAACTTTTATCCCGAAAGTTTGACTTACTTTGCTGAATATGGCAGGTCTCCTGACTTATCTTATGTTATTATACCTTCCCAGCAAGTGCCAGTGGTTTTGTAGTTAATAACATCCTAAACGGTGCTAATTTTCATTAGCAAAGAATTACAGTTGCGGGAACAGTTCTGGATTTAATAGTTACTATTGCACCAGATTCCCTTTTAATTGATTCTGTTTGCAAACAACAAAATCAAACCAAAATTCGGCGCGAAGATACTATCATTTTTATAATCAATGCGCATTTTCTTTACTATTAGTTCAAAAAAATATAATCTTTGCATTCATATATTCCGAAAAATATAATCTATGATCTATTACATTACTGGTGGTGAACGTTCAGGAAAAAGTAGTTATGCACAGGCATTAGCGACTTCTTTATCTGATACTCCTATATACATCGCAACCTCCCGCAATTGGGGTGGTGATCATACCGAACGTATTGATAGACATAAAGCCGACAGAGATGAACGTTGGACGTCTATAGAGGAAGAAAAAAATATTTCTACTGTCGTTTCTACAAATGATGTCGTGGTGATAGATTGTGTGACCTTATGGCTTACCAATTACTTTGTTGATACAAAAAACGATATCCAGCAATGTTTAGCTTTCGCGAAAGCGGAATTCGACAAACTAGCAAACATAGATGCTACTATTATTATCATTTCTAACGAAATAGGAATGGGTGTGCATGCACAAACAGAGGTGGGTAGGAAATTTACAGAACTGCAAGGTTGGGTCAATCAGCACATTGCAAAACGGGCAGATAAAGCTACATTTATGGTCTCGGGAATTCCTATGACTCTTAAATAAATCCTACAAAAAAACATGATTACAACCACAAAAAACAGCGAATTAGAAGCAAGACTTCAACATAAAATAGATTTAAAAACAAAACCCGTTGGGGCGTTAGGAATGTTGGAAAAAATTGCTTTCCAAATCGGCTGTATACAACAAACAGAAACTCCCGTAATTACAAGGCCTACCATCGTTGTTTTTGCAGGAGATCACGGTATTGCTTCCAAAGGAGAAGTAAATCCATTTCCGCAAGAAGTGACCTCGCAAATGGTGTATAATTTTGTACAAGGAGGCGCTGCTATTAATGTGTTGAGCACAACAAATGATATCCATCTCAAAGTAGTAGATGCGGGTGTAAATCATACATTTGATAAAGACATAGCTATCACACATGCTAAAGTAGCTATGGGCACCAAAAACTATCAGCATGTTCCAGCAATGACGCTAGAAGAACTCAAAACCGCTTTCCAGCATGCTGAAACCATTGTAACTGATTTGCATAAAGAAGGGGTAAATACAATAGGATTTGGAGAAATGGGCATTGGAAATACCTCATCGGCTTCCTTATTAATGAGCTATTTCACACAAATTCCTATTGCAACATGTGTAGGGTCTGGAACTGGTCTCGACCAAAATGGGATTTCTAAAAAACAACGTATTCTATCAGAAGTTTATCAGACATACAACATTCAAAATCCTACCGAAGCGCTTGCGACTTTTGGAGGATTTGAAATCGCCATGATTACTGCTGCTATTCTAAAAGCTGCCGAATTAAAAATGACTATTGTGATAGACGGATTTATTGTGACTGCTGCTTTATTGGCTGCACATGCAATGCAACCAAATGTATTAGATTACTGCTTATTTGCGCATACCTCAAATGAGCAAGGGCATATCAAAATGTTAGATTTTCTAAAGGTGCAACCTATACTATCACTAGGACTTCGATTAGGAGAAGGAACAGGAGCGGCATTAGCAATACCTATATTGAGAGCATCTGTTAATTTCTTACAAGAAATGGCTAGCTTTGAAAGTGCTGGTATAAGCGGAGAAACAACCCCATAAATGAAGAAAGAGATTCATATTTTTTTTACAGCCTTAATGTTCTTTACACGCATTCCGTGTCCTAAGTGGGTAGACCATAATCCTACCTATCTTAAGAAGAGTTCGCGGTATTTTTCTTTAGTAGGCATCTTGGTAGGTAGTATTGCAGCCTTAGTATTTTATGGTGCTTCCTTTATTTTGCCATTAGAAATTGCATTGTTACTCAGTATGGCAAGTTCTATCTATACCACAGGCGCATTTCACGAAGATGGTTTTGCAGATGTATGTGATGGTTTAGGCGGTGGGTGGACCAAAGAGAAGATCCTTCTTATTATGAAAGACTCTACATTAGGAACCTATGGCGTTATTGGAATTGGACTCTTATTAGCGATCAAATTTTCAGCATTACGTGAAGTTCCTGTACACTATATCCCATTGACTATTATTTCTGGTCATAGTCTAAGTCGATTTATTGCTACTACCCTACTCTATACACATCCATATGTAAGAGAGACAGAAGATAGCAAAGCGAAGCCTGCTGCAAAAAATATTGGTATCGATATTATAATTGTGAGTGGTCTTATAGGGATGATTCCTCTGTTATTTTTTAAATCTCCTTTCGTACTCTTGGTTATCATTCCTATGTATCTTTCTAAAATGTATCTAGGTGCTAAATTCACTAAATGGCTCGGTGGTCAAACGGGTGATTGCGCAGGCGCTGTGCAACAACTATCAGAAGTCATTTTTTATATAAGCCTCATCGCCTTATGGACATATATATAGTACGTCATACCACTCCCCATATAGACAAAGGCATTTGTTATGGACAAAGTGATTTGGAACTTATAAGTAGCTACCCAGAAGAATTTCAAGTGATTTTAGATACCATTCCAAAAGGAGATTATCACATTATTTCCAGTCCTTTACAACGTTGTTCCGCTTTCGCGAAAGCGTATAAAAGCCCTATTACCTATGACAATAGGCTCTTAGAATTAAATTTTGGAGATTGGGAACTCATGCCTTGGAATGATATTCCGCAGAAAGATATAGAACCTTGGATGAATGATTTTGTAAACGTGCGCGTTCCAAATGGAGAGTCCTATATTGATTTGACCACACGCGTGTATTCTTTTTTTGAAGAATTAATCCAATCAGAACTTGCACAACCTGTCATTATTGTAACACATGCAGGTCCTATACGGTCACTGCTTGCTAAACTTCTGAAAATTCCTTTAGAAAAATCATTCCGTATTAAGATTCAATACGGAGATGTGATTCATCTTAAAAAAGAAGACAACGATATCAAAGTGATTACTAAGATTCCTATTTCTTAAAGTATAGATGTTTTGTATCTAAAATGATGCTATAGTAGTCATGCTAAACTTGTTTCAGCATCTCAAAAGGAGATACGAATTCGTGAGACTCTGAAACAAGTTCAGAGTGACGCTTTAATTGTTTATATAAAATAGCAAAAAGAGAGCTGAAAAATTATTCCAATTGTAACTCTGCAAAATTATAATTACTCGAAGTGGCTTTTCCAACCATTTGAATATTCAATCGGTTTTTAAAAAATGGAGCATTTACGACTAGTGTATGATACTCTCCATTTTCACCACAAGCATCTACCCCTATGGCTTCTAGTTCTTCCAGAAGTTTACTATCAATAGTTCTTCCTAAAAAGTCAGGTCCTAAAGTTTGATTACAGGAAACAATCATAGCTTCTACTCCATCTTTAATCATTGCAAGAACCAACGCTTTCCGATCTCCTTGCCATAAAGGCAAAATTGCTTCTATAGAAGCAGCATGAGATACTTTCTCTTCCCAAGCACGATGCGAGGCTATATCAATATCTCCAAAAACAGCATGGGATACGCTATACGTTTTTACAAGATCTTTTAAATGTTTGATATAGTTTACTTCATAATCTGCCCACGTACTATTAAAAAAATGAATAGGTATTCCAATAGCTTCAGCTTGTGCCATTAGAATTTCTTTAGGGATTCCATGAGAGCGGGATCTATCTCCATGTTCATTCATCACATTAAGTAATACTGTAGGCGTATATCCTAATTGTTGCGCTTTATACAAAGCATAACAACTATCCTTACCACCACTCCACGAACATAAAAATTTCATTGACTTTATTTTAAAGAAGTAATTTAGACTTTTCCTATTGGCTATAAAAATTCCTATTTTTCACTTGAATCAAAAAAGCTAAATCACTTCTGCATCAAAAATACCCTTCTATAGATGGGGATACAAAAAAAATAACGAATTTTGGTTTCTTAAATTTTCATCTATGCGATTTCTCTTTATATGTCTTTCTTTAGTATTCATAAGTACTTCTTGTAAAGAGATTCAAAAAAAAAGCGATACACCTTCACAAGTATCAATTCAAGAGAAAAGAATTGAACAAATAGATTATGCAAAAGGGTTTTCTATCACACACTATACAAACTATAAAGAAATAAAAGTTACTTCTGCTTGGCCAGATAGTGAAGAAACGTTTACCTATATCTTAACACAAGATATAAGCACTTATGATCAACAAGATGAAAATACTGTTATTGTAGAACTTCCTATTAAAAAAATGGTCGCCATGTCTACAACAAATATTCCTTCTTTAGAGTATTTGGGTGTTGATGATTTATTAGTAGGATTTCCTAATCCTGACTATATTTCTTCAGAAAAAACAAGAGCTCGTATCGATAAGGGAGAAATTAAAAACCTCAACAGTAGCATTGATATTAATATGGAACTCCTTTTAGAGTTAGCTCCGGAACTAGTCATTGGTTTTTCGGTAAATGGCAATAATGAGACCTTAGACAAAATTGCTCAATTTGGGATTCCTGTTATTTTAGATGGCGCATGGACAGAGCAACATCCATTAGGACGTGCAGAATGGATAAAGTTTATTGCTACTTTTTTTGATAAAGAAACAGAGGCTCACGAAATTTTCAAACAAGTAGAGAGAGATTATTTAGCAGCAAAACAAATTGCATCTCACGTTATAGAAAAGCCCATTGTATTTTCTGGTTCGCCTTTTAAAGATACTTGGAACATCCCTGGTGGGAAGAGTTTTGTAGCGAAATACTTAGAAGACGCCAACACTGATTATTTATGGAAAGACACACCAAATACAGGGAGTCTACAATTAAATTTCGAAAGTGTTTTGGTAAAAGCACAACATGCCCCTTTATGGATAGGTGCAGGTAGTTTTAAAAACAAAGCACAGATGCATGCAAATAGTAAAAATTATGCGCTCTTTGATGCATATAACAACAATAACGTTTATACCTACACAAATAAAATAGGAGAAAATGGAGGGTTATTATATTTTGAATTAGGCCCTTTACGACCCGATATTATCTTAAAGGATATTATTGCTATTGCACATCCTCAACTCATACCGGATTACAGCCCTTTCTTTTTTAAGAGGTTAGAATAAATATTCTTGCTTAAAATATACCCGATATCTGTATACAAATTTATTTCTACTATTTTTTACGGAAACCCGTAATGATGTCATCTATCATTTACGCATCTTTCAGCTCTAAAGATTAAGAGTTAGTTAATTAATTTTTTACGATCAGAAAAATAAGTGCTTGCCTAGGGGAAGGGTGGGCGCTTTTTTTATACCCTATATCCAGTATCATAATTATACCATTTTACCGTTATATTGCTACACTAACTCACGTAACCACTATATGTATAAACAGGTATACACTTCTTTACTTTTACTTATCTGCATAGTATCAATAAATGCTCAAAGCAGAACACTACCAGATTTCCCTACACCTCAAAATGATTTTTATACCCTATTAGAAGAAGACAAAGTGACAAACCCTCTATTTCTAGAAGGTTCAGTACGCGAAGTAAATCGCACATTTACACAACATACATCGCCCGATAGTGACCAGACGTATACAGAGAATTATTATTACCTAATAAATACCGATAGAAAAATCACAAAATATACCACAGATAATGTCTTTGATGATATTACTGTAGAAAATCTAAATAGCGAACTACTTCCTATTATAAAAAATGACACAATTATCAAGGAAGAAGATTTCTATACCTATATCTACAAAAAAGGAAAACTCACCAATTATATGGCTTATGACATTGCTGGAGGGATGATGGATAGTATTGTATACACTTATAAGAATGACAAATTATCTACTCGTACACATTACAAATCTGAAGGCGCACTAGAAATGGATGACGAAGGGTTTGTAGACGAATCTGTAATTTATTTTTCTGAATTTAGTATTTATGGATACGGAGAAGCAACGTATACAAAGTTGGGACAATTACATACATTACTACAGCATGAGTTTACTATAGAAAGTGATCTTATAGATACTTATAAAAGCACCTACACATATGATCAACAAGGGCGTTTTAAAAATGCGACTACAGTTTCAGATCGCTGTTTTTTGACATATAAACAACTTAAAAAACATCCTAAAAAATGGAAGTTACAAGAAAACGAAACAGTAGAAGGCATGTACATCGAAACAACATTTTCAGTGTCATATGACAGTAAAGACAGGATAACATCGTATACAAAAGCAGATTCTCAGAAAAATAATATCGTGTATAACGTATCTTATGAAAATGATGCTAAAAAGAATATATATGTATCACGAGATGATTATAGTTTCCAGAAAGAGATCACTATTCACAGAGACCTTCTCTTTGAATACACCTATGATACCTATCACAATCCTACGTATATTGCATCGTATATTCTACGCAATGGCAAAAAAGTGTTAGATAAGTCTACGGAGTTAGCTATTATTTATTACTAAGAAATTAAAAATACAATGCATCATACATTATTAAAAAATATACAGATCCTTGGGTTTTTATTTATTGGAGCTATAATATATGGGCAGGAATATCAATTTGATATTCAGAATACTTCACTGGATGCATATATTCAAATGGAAGAACAACTAGGTAGTGTGCAAATGCCAAATACAACAAAATATATTTCTTTGAGTGGTAATGCACAACCTATTACATTTAAAAGAAAAGGAAACATACTTCCAGGTTTAGTTACTTATTTACATTTTAAAGAAAAAGATTCTTTAATGTCTAAAGTTCTTTATGAGTGGGATCCTAAGAATTCAAAAGAATTAGAAGAAGGTGAAAAACAATCGGAAGAATTTCAGAAAGCACTCATCCAAAAATATAAAGATTTAGAAAAAGAACTTACGACACTTTATGGAACTCCAAAGTCAAGAGGTAACTTATCTGATACAACACTAGCCGATCAACCCGGAGGACTAAGAAAAAATAATAAATGGTATCCAAATGAACATACAGAAATTGAACTGTATATTGTGGTATCAAATATGTATAAAAAAAGTGGCATTGTTACGATAACACCAACCTATAGAATAAGGCTTTATATTAAAAACAGATAATCATAGCATTAGGCAACACTTCTATTTCAAGACGGCGTGCATACTACCATTTATACTTTCGTTTTAAAATCACAATTTCTAAAAACAAGAAACCTGCTAGTATAATAGCCCCATACACAAAGGGACTTGTGGTTTCAACAGAAGTATCAAAACTAAATAGTTCCCAGGTAGGTACATCGAAAGAAGGCAATTTATCAGATACTTTTTGTACCACTTCAGAAACAGTCGTCAGTTCTATATTACGTATCCCTACAAACCCAATTAAAAGGGCAAAAACAACAGCGAGAAGGCTCCAGATTCGTTTTGAAATAAGGGGTTGATATACAATAGTAGTTTGAGAAGCTTGTGCTGTTTTAATGGTATGCATAAGTGTTTTTGTAAAATCATGAGATGGTGATTTTACAGAAACTTTTTGTACCGCTTTAGACACAACTTGATCTATTAATTTTTCTTCATTTTCTTTCATAACGCGCTACTAATTCTTTAGGTAAATGTGAGGCCATAATTGTATATAATTTCTTTCTACTTCGAAAAAGCTTCACTTTTACATTATTTTTTGTCATTCCCGTTACCGTAGCAATTTCCTCTAGCGTTTGCTCTTCAAGATAATACAAAGTAACTAAAAAAGCATCTTCTTCTCGCAATTGCTGAATACATTGTTCTAGTTGTCCTCGTAATTCATTGGCTTCAATGGCTTCGAGAATACTTGCTGTTTTTTCTTCGGTAATCTCTTCTTGTATTTCGGCAGCATAATGAGTGGGCTGTTTCCGCTTTCGCGAAAGCGAATCCAGACATTTATGATACGTAATACTATACAACCACGTACTAAATTTAGACGTTCCTTTATAACTATCCAATTTCTGGAATGCCTTTAAGAATACATCTTGCGAAACCTCTTCGGCTTCTTCGGTGGTTTTCATCATACGCAAACTCAGCGTATAGACCATATGCTTATAACGATCTATGAGCATAGCAAAGGCATTCACCTCGCCTTCCAACGTCTTGGTTATATAGATATGGTCATCTTGATGGGTCATTGTACAAACGTAAGACTGCTTAAAGTATCATATGGTTACAGGAATTGTTAGAAAAGTTACAAAAAAAGATATGAGACCTCTTCGTAGGCAGAAAAACAGTGTCTAGATTTATAAATGATCTTATTGAAATATATAATTAATCACTAGTTTTATATGTAGATTGCACATAACGAAAGCTACATGCATTTATTAATAGTTAATGCCAAATAATGAACGATAAGGATTACTTTTCTCATCTATATGAAATCGCAAGTCACCTCAACAAAGAATTTTCTTTGCATGCGGCACTTCGTAAATCTTTAGAAAAAACAGCTGAGATTCTGGGTATAGAAACGGGTTGGATTTGGCTTACTGAACCAGATAACGAATCGGTGTATTTAGCAGTGTCTCATAATTTACCACCTGCACTAAGTAATTTCCCCGAACGCTTATCGGGTTGGTGTTACTGTATAAAACAATACCTATCTGACGATATTAATCAAGCAGTAAACATTAGTGAAATTGCTTGTTCAAGATTAAAAGATATCAGCTCAGGCACTAATGATTTAAAGTTTCATGCTACTATTCCTATCATTATTAATGATCAAAAAGTAGGACTCATCAACTTACTAAGTAAAGAAACACGACAACTTACTGAAAAAGAATTGACTATTCTTAATACGATTAGTGAATTGGTGGGAACAGCCATACAACGCGCGCGTTTACAGCAACCTTCTAAAGATGTAACATCAGGAACAACCTTGAGTAAAATCTCTGAAGCAGTACTATTTCCAAAGATAGAAGCTATTATTTCATCTCTTGAAAGTGTAAAGAGTGAAAAAAGTAAAATACAAGAGGCTCTTAACAAAGCAACAGACTTACAGCATCAATTAAAAACACTTCTTAAGGAAACTGAAACCCTTGAGCAAACTGGTAAAACACTTCATGAGTTTAATTACCCCGAAATGCCTATTACAAAACGAGAGTTACAAGTACTCACTCTCATAAAAAAGGGACTTACTAATGAGCAAATTGGGACACAATTATTCATCACAGAGCGAACGGTTAAGTTTCATATTACTGCCATACTATCCAAACTCAATGCTACTAATCGTACCGAAGCAGTAGATATTGGTTTAAAAAGAGGGCTTTTTAGTATTTAATTTCTACTAAATTTCTTTCCACCTGTACTATCGTACAGGTATCTTTCTGTACATAAGTTCGTTTTACACATCATTTTCTCTGTAGATATTTGTCATAACTAATAAACACTTTTATTTATGACACAGCATATATATTTAGAACACGCTAACATTACCGTAAGTAACTTACAAGAAGCCATACAATTTTTCCAAATTGCTTTTCCTCATTTTAAAATACGAGGAGGCGGTAACGATGTTAGAGAATGGGTACATCTGGGAGATGATTATACATATGTTGCCATTAATCAAGCAACAGAAAATCATATCAAAGCTGAAAACAACTATGAGAAAATTGGTATCAATCATTTAGCATTTGTTGTACCCAATGTAGAAGACATTGCTACTAATCTTTTAAATAATGGGTATCAACGAGATTATCCGAAGCAAGTAGAGGAATTTAGAATTAGAGATTATTTTGCAGATGCAGATGGAAATCAGTTTGAATTTGTACAGTATCTCAGTGAAGTTCCTGAAGAAAGAAATAAGTATAGTAATTACGTCCAGAACTAAAAATGTCTGTATTACATTGCTTTGATTTCTGAGTTAATTTTCGCGAAAGCAAAAAAAACTTTATAAATTCTGTAACCGTTTTAAAAAACCTTTCGTCATATGGGCAAATAAATAATTTGTAATCAATTAAAAATCGACTATTATGGGAGGAGAAATTATCATATTCTTATGCATTTTTGGATCAATTTTCGGGATCGCATACCTACATTATTCTACACGTAACAAAGAGCGTTTGGCACTTATAGAAAAAGGAATGGATGCTGGAATCTTTAAGCAATCAAGAGAAACACCACCTATTTGGAAAATTCTTGTACTGAATATAGCGTTACTATTAATGGGTATAGGAACAGGAATTCTAATCGCATTAATGCTTCAAGAAACTGTAGGATATAACGATGCTCTATATCCAGGAATCATATTCTTAATGGCTGGAACAGGCTTACTGGCAGGATTCTTCTTAACAAGGAAATTAGTAAAGTAATTGTATAACACATTGCTTGTAAGATCAGGTAATCATACATAGTATGTTTGCCTGATTTTTTTATGCTTCAATGTACGCTTTTGTACTTCGATAAAACTCAGTATAAAGTTGTGCATCGCTATGCTCTTTGAAAGCATATATATAAAAAGCAATACAATTAATTAGCCACCTCACTGATAAACTTGATACGATAAAGACGTAATTCTTCGTCATCATAATCGCCATCAAACTCTTCAAGAGCAGCTTCTATACCATCGGTTTCTGCCTCCATAAAATATTCATGAAGTTCTTCCTGCTGATCTTCATCTAGAATATCATCAATCCAATAAGAGATATTAAGTTTTGTTCCGCTGTAAACAATAGCTTCCATTTCTTTAATGAACTCAGGCATCTCTTTACCTTTGGCAGATGCTATATCATCAAGTGGCAACTTACGGTCTACATTTTGGATGATGTATAGTTTTAGACCACTATTAGCTCCAGTGCTTTTTACAATAAGATCATCGGGTCGTAAAATATCATTTTCTTTTACGTATGTATCTATGAGTGCAACAAAGTCCTTTCCATATTTTTTAGCCTTCCCATCTCCTACACCATGCACAGAAGAAAGTTCTTCTATAGTCATAGGGTATTTTATAGCCATATCATTTATAGATGGATCTTGAAAAACAATATATGGAGGTACATTGAGTTTTTTAGATACTTTTTTACGAAGATCTTTTAGCATTTCAACAAGCACTTTATCGGCTCCTCCTCCTTTAGCACCTGAAACTATTTGATTACTTGCGCTTTCGTCATATATATGATCATCTGTCATCATAAATGATGAAGGAGCATCTATAAAAGCTAGTCCTTTATCAGTAATTTTTATAACACCATAAGTTTCTATATCTTTTGATATATAGCCCGCAACCAAGGCTTGGCGTAATAAGGCATGCCAATAGGTTTTTTCACGTTCACTACCACAACCAAAGAAAGGTTGCTGATGTGTTTTATGAGACGTAATAATTGCATTTTCTTTACCTAACATTGTAAAGACCAATTCTTTACTCTTATAGATTTGATTAGTATCCCGTACTACTTTGAGTATTTTAACCAATTCATCTTTGGCTTCATGTTTCTTTTTAGGGTGACGCATATTGTCATCTAGCATTCCTCCTTCTCCAGTTTCATTGTCAAACTCTTCTCCAAAGTAATGCAAGATAAATTTACGTCTAGACATACTTGTCTCTGCATAAGCGACGACCTCTTGAAGCAATGCATGTCCAATTTCCTGTTCTGCAACAGGTTTTCCACTCATAAACTTTTCGAGTTTCTCAATATCTTTATAGGCATAAAAAGCTAGACAGTGACCTTCTCCTCCATCACGTCCTGCACGTCCAGTTTCTTGATAATAACTCTCAATACTCTTAGGAATATCGTGATGAATTACAAAACGCACATCTGGTTTATCAATTCCCATCCCAAAAGCAATGGTAGCAACTACAACATCTGCATCTTCCATCAAAAACATATCTTGATGTTTTGCACGTGTTTTTGCATCGAGTCCCGCATGATAAGGAACCGCTTTAAGGCCATTTACTTGTAAGGTTTGTGCTAATTCTTCAACTCGCTTTCGCGAAAGACAATACACAATACCGCTCTTACCTTCATTTTGTTTTACAAACCGAATAATATCTCCATCTACATCCTTGGTTTTAGGACGAATTTCATAATATAAGTTGGGTCTATTAAAAGAAGCTTTAAATGTGTTGGCATTTGTAATTCCTAAATTTTTGAGAATATCTTCTTGAACTTTAGGAGTTGCCGTAGCAGTTACAGCTATAATAGGAATATTATCACCTATACGTTTTATAATATTACGGAGGTTACGATATTCTGGTCTAAAATCATGTCCCCATTCTGAAATACAATGTGCTTCATCTATAGCTAAAAAAGAAATAGGAACAGATCTTAAAAACTCTGCATTTTCTTCTTTAGTAAGTGATTCTGGAGCCACATATAAGAGTTTTGTGACACCTCGAGAAATATCTTCTTTTACTGTTTTAATCTCTCCTTTGGTTAATGAAGAGTTCAGTACATGTGCAATTCCTTCTTCTTGGGAGATTCCCCGCAGTGCATCTACTTGATTTTTCATTAACGCAATTAATGGCGAAACCACAATTGCTGTACCTCCTTTAAGCAGTGCTGGTAATTGATAACATAGTGATTTTCCGCCGCCTGTGGGCATAATCACAAATGTATGATCTCCTCCAACAATACTTTTTATAACTTCTTCTTGAAGTCCTTTGAACTGCCCAAAACCAAAATATTTTTTAAGTGCAGCGTGTAAGTCTAATTGCCCAGTATTCATTTATTCTTGTGCATTTTTGCATACCTTTGTATTACATAAATATAGTGAATTCCTTACGGTATACAAACCTAATAAAAACTAAATTTTGAACATATTACAGCAGATAATTGCTAGCGCCCAGAAAACCATAGCTATAGAACAAGAAGCCATTGCTCATCTTCACACACTCATAGATGAAGAATTTGCACAAGCTGTAGAAGTAATTTATAACTCAGTAGGACGGGTGATCATTACAGGAATCGGAAAAAGTGCCATTATCGCACAAAAAATTGTGGCAACACTTAATAGTACGGGAACCCCTGCTATATTCATGCATGCCGCCGATGCCATACACGGAGATTTAGGTACCGTACAAAAAGATGATGTTGTGATTTGTATTTCTAAAAGTGGAAATACTCCAGAAATTAAAGTATTAGTACCGCTCATCAAGAAGACTAATAACCCGCTTATTGCTATTACTTCCAACAAAGATTCTTTTTTAGGCACTCAAGCCAATTTTGTTTTACACGCACAAGTATCCGTAGAAGCATGTCCTAATAACTTAGCGCCTACTACAAGTACTACTGCTCAACTCGTTGTAGGTGATGCTGTAGCGGTAGCTTTATTGGATTTAAAAGGTTTTTCTGATAAAGATTTTGCTAAATATCATCCTGGAGGCGCCTTAGGTAAAAAACTATATTTACGTGTAAGTGACCTGACTCAAATACACGAAAAACCATCTGTATCTCCAGAGGCTAGTATCAAAGAAGTTATTGTAGAAATCTCTGCAAAACGATTAGGCGTTACCGCTGTGGTTGAAGATCAAAAAATTATTGGAATTATTACTGATGGAGACTTACGAAGAATGCTCTCAAAAAATGACACCCTAGAAGGGCTCACTGCAAAAGATATCATGAGCGCATCTCCTAAAACTATTGATAATGACGCCATGGCAGTTACTGCAAAACGTATCTTAGAAGAAAATGGCATTAGCCAATTACTTGCTACGCATCAAGGAGTCTATAGTGGTGTAGTGCATATACATGATTTAATAAAAGAAGGAATTATTTAATGGCAGCCAAAAACACAAAAAAACAAGAGGCAGAAATGTCATTCTTGGATCACCTAGAAGAATTACGCTGGCACCTTATAAGATCTACACTCGCTGTTGTGATTATTGGTACCGTAGCTTTTATTTTTATAGATTTTTTATTCGAAGTAATCATTCTTGGACCTTCATATCCTGAATTTGTTTCTTATGATATTCTTTGTCGAATCTCCAACTTAGTAGGTATGGAAAAGGGATGTATAGGAGAAGGGGATTTAGATTTTATTATCCAAAGTCGTAAAGTAGGTGCCCAATTTAATACAGCTATCTGGACCTCTATTACAACTGGTGTAGTTGTAGGTTTTCCATATATATTATATGAGTTTTGGAAATTTATTTCTCCCGGATTGTATGATAATGAACGTAAAAGTTCAAAAGGATTTATCATAATTGCCTCATTATTATTCTTTATAGGTGCATTTTTTGGATACTATGTGATTGCGCCCTTATCTATCAATTTTTTATCTGGTTTCAAAGTTGCAGATGTAATTCAAAATGAATTTGATATTGATTCTTACGTTGGATTAATGAGAGCATCAATATTAGCAGCAGGTATTATATTTGAACTTCCTATTATTATGTACTTCCTTACCAAAATAGGATTAGTCACTCCCGAGTTCTTAAAAAAGAATCGAAAGTATGCACTCGTTATTGTACTTATTCTCTCTGCTATTATCACACCTCCAGATATCTCAACACAAGTGATTGTTGCGGTACCTGTATTAATTTTATACGAAGTGAGTATTGTAATAAGTCGTATCGTTTTAAAAAGAGAAGCAAAAAGATTAAAAAAACAACAAGCATCATAAACTTGATGTGAATATAATATGATAAGATTCCCTCCAATGAGGGTACGAAAAATAAAGTTATGAGTAAGCAAATAGAAGAATTTAATGAGTATCGCACTCGTATGAATGAGATGATCCTTGGTGATAATAATAAGGTCATTAAGCGTATTTACAATTTAGACACCAATACCTATGCTGCTGGTGCTCTTGATGTAAAAACTAAAGAACTTTTAGGACTCGTTGCCTCTGCAGTATTGCGTTGTGATGATTGTATTAAATACCACCTTGAAACAGCCCATAAAGAAGGGGTAACTACAGAAGAAATGATGGAGACTATGAGTATTGCCACCCTTGTAGGCGGTACTATTGTGATACCTCATCTACGAAGAGCGAGAGAGTTTTGGCATGAGTTAGAAACACAAAAAGCATAAATCGTAGCGTTAATACATTCCTAAAGTATATCATCCCTTTATTGCAAATCCAACGAAACACGTATCTTTACGATCTATGAAGTTAAGTGCACAAAATCTAATGAAATCCTATAAAGGCCGAAAGGTCGTAAAAGGCATTTCTGTAGAAGTAAATCAAGGAGAAATTGTAGGTCTTCTAGGGCCAAATGGTGCCGGAAAAACAACTTCTTTCTATATGATTGTTGGTTTGGTCAAACCTAATGGAGGAACCATTTATTTAGACAATCAAGAGATTACAAAATACCCTATGTACAAACGTGCACAAAACGGTATTGGATATCTCGCACAAGAGGCTTCTGTATTTAGAAAACTAAGTATTGAAGATAATATTCTAAGTGTATTACAATTAACTAAGCTTTCTAAAAAAGAACAGCTTCATAAGATGGAAGAACTCATAGAAGAGTTTAGTCTTGGTCATATTCGTAAAAACAGAGGAGATTTACTCTCTGGAGGTGAACGTCGTCGTACAGAGATTGCACGTGCACTAGCTACCTCACCAAATTTTATACTACTAGATGAACCTTTTGCAGGAGTAGATCCTGTTGCAGTAGAAGATATACAACGTATTGTTGCCCAATTAAAAGATAAGAATATTGGTATTCTTATCACAGATCACAATGTACAAGAAACCTTGGCTATTACTGATAGAACCTATCTAATGTTTGAGGGAAGTATCTTAAAACATGGAGTTCCAGAAGAACTCGCCGCCGATGAAATGGTACGTAAAGTGTATCTCGGTCAGAACTTTGAACTCAGAAAGAAAAAAATATTTGATTAACTTCAATTGACAATTAAAAAATCCTTTTTCAACATTGAAAAGGGATTTTTTAATTATAAGTCATATTAAGATGCGTCTACCGGAGTACTCATTTGAGATTTTATAGTCAATACTAACATAGAAATTCTTCCAATCAAGAACGTAATCAATCCAAAAACTGTTGTTAACAAAGCTACTTTGAGACCTCCTGAAAACATAGGTTGTGATACTTCACCAACAGACTCTATCGCATCAAAGGCAGATATTAAGCCCAATGTTGATCCTAAAAAACCCCATATCATTCCAAAAAGACTCAAATGTGCTATCAACTGATACACGTGCATTAATTTCTTCTTACCAAGTAGTGCTATTATAAATAAAACAACAATGATACTAATAATTAATACTAGGGGTATCATAAATACAGGTCCACCTTCTTGTATACGATCTATTAATTGTGACATAATTCTATTAAAATTTAAAGTTACTAATAATTAATTTTTAAAAAACACCTGTAAAACCTGCATCATGATTTCTTGTAAAGAAGATTCATATGCGTTACTCACAAGTGTCATAGAGATTTTCTGTTCTGGAAAAAAAATAGCTAATGATTTAAAGCCATCTATTTGACCACTCATTCCATACGCTTGCATTCCCATAATAGGCATTCCTCCTAGTCCCATTCCCATTCCTGTACTCACATCTGTCATTTGTTGATAAAAAGCTTGAGACATAAGCTTATCTGTATACAAAGCATTGGTAAACTTATTTACTTCTAATGGCGTACTCACAATAGCCCCTGCACCACCTGGAGCACTCATCTCTGTATACTCACTAACTACCTCCCATTGATTTTCAACACGTTGATGTGACACAGCTTCTTGATCACCCTTTGGACGATCTGTACCAACATAGGTGCGTTTTAATTGTAAAGGGGCTACAATCATATGCTGTACGATATCATAAAAACTTTTTCCTGTTATTTCTTCTGCGATATACCCTAGCAAAATATAATTGGTGTTACAGTATGATGTATCGGTGCCAGGTTCAAAAATAACTCCATTCTTCACCATCCGATCTAGCATTTTAATTCTTGATTGAGGTTGGAACATCCAAGTAGCAAAATTATCATCCTCGGTAATATTAAATAATCCGCTTTGATGTTTTAAAAGGTTCTTAACTGTAATCATTGTAGCATTAGGAAGTTTTGGAAAAAACGTACTCAAAGGCGTGTCTAACTCTAGTTTTCCTTCTTCTATGAGTTGTATGATAATGGTGGATGTATACATTTTTGTAACAGACCCTATACGATATTTTGTAGTTGCTGTTGACTTAATTTTCTTTTCTATGTTAGCATATCCAAAAGCATTTTGATATACTTCCTTCCCATCCTGATAGATAGAAATTCCGCCCATTCCATTTCCTGTTGTTTCTAGTGTTTTGAAAATGGCATCTAATTGATCATATTTTTCTGTTTGTGCGATGAGCGTACAAAAACTAAATAAAAAAAGAAGGGTTATTTTTTTCATATGAAGAGATCTTATTATTGATTGATACGTCAAATGTATCTTTTATACGCTTTCGCGAAAGCGTAATGCGACCAATACCCTTTTTTCCACGGGTTTTAACTATTATCAACTTTGTAATGACATGATTACCCGTTGATACGTTATTTATAGCATAAAACCAGTAATCTGTCTCAAAAATCTGTATAGTTAAAAGATTTTATACACCTTTGTAGGATGCTGAAAACGCTACTAAAGGAATTAAAATTTACCCCATTACACCTTTTATTATGGATAGGGGTCTGGCTATTTTATAGCTACTTCTTTAGCTATGGATCTAACAACGAGAAGTTTGTTTTTTGGTTTTCTACCAGCTTATTGCCAGTGACTATTGCTATCACGTATTTTATATCCTACGTACTCATTCCCAAATACCTCATCACTAAAAAGTATCTAAAGTTCAGTTTATACCTAGTTTACACTTTTGTGTGTTCTGTATATCTAATACTCATTATTACGTTTGTAAACCTTGTCTTTCTTTCTAATTTTAAGATTAAAGAAATGCCATTACTCTCGCGTAATGTCATCTTTGTATTAATACTAGTCTATCTGGTGGTAAGTGTTGTGTGTTTTGTACAGTTATTAAGGTATAATCACAAAACAGCAAGTCTTAATAAGGAATTGGAAAATAAACTATTAGAAGGGAAACTGGTATTAAAACAAAAAGAGCTTTATTTCCTTAAGCAACAAATACACCCTCATTTTCTTTTTAATACGTTAAACACAGTATATGGTTTTGCACTTAAAGGTTCTAAAGAAACACCAGATCTTATTCTTAAACTCTCTAACTTATTAGATTACATTCTTAATCAAATTGAAAAACCGGAAGTTCCTTTAACCGAAGAAATAAAACACATAGAATCTTATATTGGTTTAGAGCGTGTCCGTTTTAGAGATACATTACGTGTAACCTTTACTAAAGAAATTGAAAAGGAAATTAGCATCCCTCCTATGCTATTTATAGCTTTTGTAGAAAATGCTTTTAAACATGGTACGCCTATTGATGGTTTTTTAACCATTGATATTCATTTGAAAACAACAGCAAAGCAATTGTTTTTCACCATTCAAAATACAGCTATCGTAAATAATAGTTCTTCCGAAAATCATGGTATTGGTCTTGAAAATACTAGGAAAAGATTAGAAAGTATATATCCTGATGCTTACCAACTTAGCACGATATATAAAGAGCATTATTACCAAGTACAACTAGAGATACAATTAGAATCATGAACAAGACATATACGGCCATACTCGTAGATGATGAACCCACCGCAAGAGATATTCTTGCGACACATCTTGATAAAATAGATACTATAGAAGTGATCGCTAGCTGTAAAAATGCTTCAGAGGCTTTTTCAGTATTGAGTAAACAATCTGTAGATCTTGTTTTTTTAGATATCAATATGCCCGAAGTCACTGGGCTTATGTTTGCAAATGCCATACAAGGAAAAAGTAAAGTGATTTTTACAACGGCATACAGAGAATATGCTGTAGATGGTTTTGATCTACAAGCAGTAGATTACCTATTAAAGCCTATCTCGTTAGAGCGTTTGATGAAGGCTGTACATAAATTTATTGAAGAACAATCAGTAACACAGCAACAACCATCGCATGATTTTACGTTTTTTAGATGTGATCGTAAGATGGTAAAGGTAAATTTTGATGAATTGCTATATACAGAAAGTTGTGGTGACTATATAAAGATACATACCGCACAGGAAGTCCTAATCACGAGAGAAACTATTACTACCGTTATAGAAAAGTTACCCGAACAACGCTTTATGCGTACCCATCGTTCATTTATCATAAATATCTCAAAAATTGACAGTTTCACAAGTGAGCATATTACTATTGGACGTACTGCTATTCCCATAAGCAGAAGCTATAGAGATATCGTTGCTCGCTACCTAGCAACAATAAAATAATTAGCTATAATAACTATAATACCTATCTTTGCAAGCCTATTCCATCTGTTACGACAGATAGTAGGATAACAATAAAAATATTTCTAACATAGTTTATACATACATATATACTTAGGGAAGAAATGACATGCAAATGAAGACAGAAATAGAAAAAAACACAGATCGCTACCAAGAGCAAATTGAAGCTATGGGGAATGATCATATAGGTTCAAGCGCTATTACTCCTTTACGAGATGATGCTTTTGAATTAAGCGATATTGAAAAAATAGCCAGCATCAAAAAAGATGTAGCACATATCATGGAAACATTAGGCCTTGATATGACAGACGATAGTTTAAAAGGAACTCCTACACGTGTAGCAAAGATGTTTGTAAACGAAATCTTTGGTGGTTTACATCCAGATCGTAAACCCAAAGCCTCTACGTTTGATAACAACTACAAGTATGGAGAAATGCTAGTAGAAAAAAACATTGTAGTATACTCTACGTGCGAGCATCACCTTTTACCTATTGTAGGAAGAGCACACGTAGCGTATATATCTAATGGAACTGTCGTGGGTCTTTCTAAGATGAACCGTATTGTAGACTATTATGCTAAACGTCCACAAGTACAGGAACGTCTTACAATGCAAATTGTTCAAGAACTTCAAGAAGCACTTGGAACAAAAGATGTAGCCTGTGTTATAGATGCTAAGCATCTATGTGTTAATAGTCGTGGTATCCGTGATATAGAAAGCAGTACAGTCACTAGTGAATTTGGAGGAAAGTTTAAAGAAATAGCTACTCGTAGAGAATTCTTAGATTATATCAAATTAGATACTGATTTTTAATACGCTTTCGCGAAAGCGTATAATTCACATAAATCTTTAAAAAAGCGATAACCAACCTGTTATCGCTTTTGATTTTGACAGAAAGCATACTATCTTCGTTATCAATATTACAATCATTTAAAAAGCCCAAAAAATGGCATTATACAAAGAACAACAATTAAAAATATACAATTCTCTCACTGGGAAAAAGGAAGATTTTATACCCCTTCTTGAAGGACATGTTGGAATGTATGTTTGTGGTCCTACCGTATATAGCAATGTTCATTTAGGGAATGTACGTACATTCATGAGCTTTGACATGATTTTTAGATACCTTAAACACTTAGGGTATAAAGTACGTTATGTACGTAATATCACAGATGCAGGACACCTTACAGACGATGGAGATCAAGGAGAAGACAAAATTGCTAAAAAAGCCCGTCTTGAAAAAATAGAACCTATGGAAGTGGTACAACAATATACCGTTGACTTCCATAATATCTTAAATACTTTTAATTTCCTTCCACCAAGTATAGAGCCTACTGCTACTGGACATATCATTGAGCAAATTGAAATCATAAAAAAGATCATAGAAAATGGATATGCCTATGAAAAGAATGGTTCGGTTTATTTTGATGTTGTAACCTTTAATAAGGATCATGAATATGGAAAACTAAGCGGTCGTAAGTTAGAAGATATGATTGCAAATACGCGTGCACTAAACGCTCAGGATGAAAAAGAAAATCCGCAAGATTTTGCCCTTTGGAAAAAAGCAGGACCAGAACATATTATGAGATGGCCTAGCCCTTGGGGAGATGGATTCCCAGGGTGGCATTTAGAATGTACTGCGATGAGTACAAAATATTTAGGTGATCAGTTTGATATTCACGGAGGTGGTATGGACTTAAAATTCCCACATCACGAATGTGAGATAGCTCAAAACGAAGCGGCCATAGGTACCGTACCTGTACGTTACTGGATGCATGCCAATATGCTTACGCTAAATGGGCAGAAAATGGCAAAAAGCACCGGTAATAGTATCAATCCTGGTGAAATATTTACGGGTGACAGTCCGCATTTAAGTAAAGGATTTGCACCAAGTGCTGCTCGTTTCTTTGTATTACAAGCAAACTATAGAAGCATTCTTGACTTTAGTAATGATGCATTAATTGCTAGTGAAAAAGGCTTTAATCGTCTTATGGAAGCCATGAAAATCATGAAGTCATTGCCTACAGATACCTCTAGTAGTATGAATGTGGAAACGTGGAAACAGTCATGTTATGATGCTATGAATGATGATTTCAATAGTCCTATTCTGATTGCACAGCTTTTTGAAGGTGTTAAGCAAATACACTTGATTAAAGATGCAAAGGCTAGCATTACGGCAGACGATCTAAAGTTGTTAGTACATACAATGGAAGCTTTTGTTTTTGATGTATTGGGTCTTGAAGATGGGGACGCTTTCGCGAAAGCGGACGACTCCAAACTCTCTGGTGCTGTAGAATTATTAATCAAACTTCGTAAAGAAGCACGTGAGAATAAAGACTTTGCTACCAGTGACAAAATACGAGATGAATTATTAGCATTAGGAATTCAGCTGAAAGATGGTCGCGAGGGCACTACATTTACCGTACAATAAATGAGTACGCTAAAAAAAATAGCTGTTGCACCTTTTTTAGGAATCATTTGGTTTTATCAGAAGTTTATCTCCTCTTGGACACCTTCTACCTGTAGATATACCCCCACGTGCTCTCATTATACAAAGGAAGCATTGCAAACCCATGGACTGATTAAAGGGAGTAGTTTGTCTATAAAGCGTATTTTTTCTTGCCACCCATGGGGTGGACAAGGATATGACCCTGTACCTCCAAAAGAAGAAATCAAAAAATAAACATAACAATAACAAGAACGCAAACGGACTTTGTTATCTTTACCCATACAATAACGCTACGTTAAGAATACTATGACCGCACTTAAATTTACTTGGAATCCAGTTTCTGGAATAGACCTTGGCTTTATTACTATTCATTTTTATAGTCTCATGTTTGTAGTAACATTTGCATCATGTTTCTATTTAATGAAACCTATTTTTAAAAGAGAAGGTATCAAAAAAGAAAAATTAGATAGCCTATTCATTTATACTGTTATCGCAATTGTTTTAGGAATGCGATTAGGTCATGTTATTTTTTATCAAACAGAACTCATATGGGAAGACCCGCTTGCTGTATTACTTCCTATAAGTACACAAAATGGTTTTGAGTTTACAGGCTTTAGAGGCTTAGCTAGTCATGGTGCTGTGGTAGGAGTTTTAGTCTCTATGTACTATTACAATAAAAAAGTACTTAAGAAAAGTTGGTTATGGATACTTGACAGACTTGCGGTTGTTTCAGGTATAGGAGCTATGTTTGTGAGGTTAGGGAATTTCTTTAACTCAGAAATGATAGGTCACTCAACAGATAGTGCTATAGGTATTAAATTTATCCAACATGAAATTTCAAAAGGAAAAGCGGTATCGTTAACTAAAATTCAAAATCCACAAAAAGCATATCAAGCACTTACAGACGACCCTCAATTTTCATCTATTATTTCTGAATTACCATATCGCTATCCAGGACAATTAATGGAAGCTACTGGATACTTATTAGTATTTTTCATTTTGATGTTTTTATATTGGAAAACGGAAGCTCGAAAAAAGCCAGGCTTATTATTAGGAGCTTTCTTATTATTATTAATGGGCGTTAGGATTATTGTAGAAAGATTTAAAGAGGTACAAGTAGAAGGCCGTGAAGAGTGGTTTTTAAACACTGGACAACTACTAAGTATTCCGTTTATCCTTATTGGACTTTACTTAGTGTATAACGCACTTACTAAAAAAGAAGCTATCTAATGAAATCACTTCTAAAAATAGTTCTTGTCATTTTTGTTTCTATAACAATAACCAATTGTAAAGAAACCAAAGAAGAAAAAGTAATTACAGAAACTGAATTTGTTTTTACAAAAGAAGGAACACTTACGTTAACCAAGGCTAATGGCACTCCTATTAAAACAATAGCTGTTGAATTTGCAGAAGATGATTATGAGCGAGAAACTGGATTAATGCATCGTTCTAGTATGAAGCCACTTCAAGGAATGCTATTTATACAAGATGTAGAGCGTATTCAAAACTTCTATATGAAAAATACATTGATTCCATT
Organism: Dokdonia pacifica; assembly: GCF_900188275.1. Classification (GTDB taxonomy): domain Bacteria; phylum Bacteroidota; class Bacteroidia; order Flavobacteriales; family Flavobacteriaceae; genus Dokdonia; species Dokdonia pacifica. The sequence continues at coordinate 336,852 of NZ_FZNY01000003.1, read as the reverse complement.
AGATCTCATTTTTATAGATAGTAATAAGAAAGTAGTATCTTTTGCTGAGAATGCAAAACCATTGGACTTAACAAGTTTATCATCTCAAGTACCAGCTAAGTATGTACTAGAAATTAACGGAGGCCTCTCTGAAGAGTGGGTGATTGAAATAGGTGATACTGTGGAGTGGACTAGAGATTAAGTATTATTATTCTTTTACTAAATAAATAGTGTCTTACTATATTATATAATACAGTATAAATTTAAAAGTTGATATTCATTCATTAAAATAATTTTTAATCATAAACTCAGCAGAAGCATATTTATTCTTTATTTCACGTATTAAATCTAGCGCTCTATCATTTCTCATTCTATCATTAGAATATCCGTTACTTAACAATCCAATTAATTTCTCAAAAAAACTATTTCCTTTATCTAATTCCATCATATCCAAATCAGGAATTTTCTTTACATAATTTAGAACAAATTCATCTTTAATATTTGAAATTAAAAAGGATTTCAACTCTCTATTATACTGTGAGAATAACTCAATATCAGTTTCCTCAGCTTTCTGAGAAATCAATCTTTCAGCTTGAGTTTGAATGTCCACAACTTGTCTTATGATATTTCTATTCATTTTGGATTTTTAGTGCGAAGTATCGCTTCATTCAAAAATCACTTTTGGCGTTTCTTGTGATTGAACGTGTACTTGTTTCACAAATATAGAAGAGTTATGAGCTATTAAAAATTATAAATAAAACGTCGTAAAAACGACGTTTTATTTTTCTCAAAAGCTTTTACTTCCACTGTTTTAATCTATTATTTTTCCAAGATCTCGTATTTTTACCTACCGTAGCATTTACGGTTTCATATCCATGAGGAAAGCAATAAGAGCACCCTCCCATTTTCTCATGATTTACAATTCTTGAAATTTTAATATTGGATATTTTCTTAGGAAAATCAATTAAACCATATTCATTTAACCCAAAAGCTTCTTTTAATTTCTTATAATTTTTCACTGTTCAATGTTTTAAGTACATACTTAAAACACTGTCCCTTTATATATTAAAATTAAATGATTCATGATATTCATTTTAATTATGAATGTAAAGTAACACAAAAAACCCGTCTTCAAATGAAGACGGGTTTTGATATCATTAGTAAGTAAACCTTATTTCTTTGCTAAGAAATCATTTACTCTATCTGGTGACATAACTGACTCAACAAAAGTGTAAGCTCCTGATTTTGGAGATTTCACCATTTTGATAGCTTTTGTCAAACGCTTTGATCCTGTCTGTAACGATGCTACTGATTTCTTTGCCATGTCTCTATATTATTTAATTTCTTTATGAACGGTCATACGCTTAAGAACTGGATTAAATTTCTTTAATTCCATACGATCTGGCGTATTCTTTTTATTCTTTGTTGTAATGTATCTTGATGTTCCTGGCTGCCCAGTAGCTTTATGCTCTGTACACTCTAAGATTACCTGTACTCTGTTCCCTTTTTTGGCCATTTCTGTTACTCTTTATGGGATTATTTTATGAATCCTTTGGCACGCGCTTCTTTAAGCACTGCTGAGATTCCTTTCTTGTTAATATTTTTTAAAGCAGACGTAGACACTTTTAGTGTAATCCACTTATCCTCTTCAGGAATGTAAAAACGCTTTTTTACAAGGTTAGCGTTAAATTTACGCTTTGTCTTATTCATGGCGTGAGAAACGTTGTTTCCTACCATTGCTTTTTTTCCTGTAAGCTCACAAACTCTTGACATCTTAATAAACTTTATTTTGTTATTTCAAAACAGGGTGCAAATTTACATAAAATCTACAGCTACACCAAAACAAATTACTAGTTTTTTGAAATTTCTTCATGTAATAGCTCTAATGCCTTGTTTACAGTCTTTTCTATGACTCTTTTTCTATGGTTTCCCATCATAAAATAATGCGCTGTACTTCCTTTTGGAGTAGCAATTCCAATATAAACTGTTCCTACGGCTACATTAGAGTCTCCTTTTGTAGGTCCTGCATTTCCTGTGGTGGCAATGGCATAATCAGTATGATACATTTTTTGTATTTGTACAGCCATTGCTTCGGCTACTTGTGCACTAACAACAGAATTGTCATCTATTAACTTCTTATCAACTCCTAAGACCTTCACTTTAGAATCTGTTGCATAAGTGACAGCACTTCCTATTAAATACCCAGAAGCGCCTGCATTTGAAGTAAAACGTTGTACAACACTTCCTCCAGTACAACTCTCTGCAATAGAAAGTGTTTTTCCTTGAGCAGTTAATTTTTCTCCTATCAGCACTTCTAAAGGTCCATTTTCTTCATATCCAACAAAAACATCTTCAATAAGCGGGAGAAGTTTTTGCAATTGTATATCCATAGCTGCATCTACAGGTTCTTTAAGAGCTCCTGAAGTAGATAAACGTATACGTACACGCCCCAATGAAGGTAAATAAGCTAGTTTAATATCTTGGGGTAATTCGTCTTCAAAAGTTTCTATACGTTGTGCAATGGCACTTTCGCCCATCCCGTAGGTAAGTAACGTTTTATGAAGTATATAAGGAAGGTGAAACTGTTCTTTTAATCTAGGTAACACTTCATGCTCCATTAATCCTTTCATCTCATGAGGCACCCCTGGCATAGAGATAAAGACTTTTCCATCTTGTTCCATCCACATTCCTGGTGCTGTCCCAAAATGATTTTTTAAAATTGTCGCTTTAGAAGGAACTAATGCTTGTGTTTTATTTGCATCTAATAATGGTTTTTTAACGTATTTCTTAAATAAGTGTGTTACGTGATCCAGTACTTCCTGATTAAAAACAAGTTTGTCGTCAAAATATTCACAAAAAGTGCTTTTGGTTACATCATCTTTGGTAGGACCTAACCCTCCTGTAATGATAATGATATCTGAGTTTGCTTTCGCGAAAGCAAAACTTTCCAGAATATGGTCCTTATCATCTTGTATAGAACTTATTTGATATACAGCAACTCCAATAGCGTTAAGAGCCTTTGAAATATAGGCAGAATTCGTATCTACAATCTGACCGATAAGAATCTCATCGCCTATTGTAATGATATGTGCTTTCATAAAGACTAGAAGTTAAAATCTTCTTTCAATTCTTCTAAAACAATCGTTAGTGTAGAAATAATTTGATCTAGCTGTTCTTGTATTGCTGAAGTAGGCTTATTAGAATCTGCCCATTTCTCCATGGCCGCAATTTGCTTAAGTAAATCAATCCCAAACATATCAATATTGGGTTTCATTTTATGAGCAAATTGATATGCCATTTTATGATTATCATTTTCTATCGCCGTTTGCATAGATTGCATATCTGGCGGGATTTCTTGCAAGAAAGTTTCTACAATCACACTCACAAAGCTATCATCACCTCCAGCAATCTCTCTTACTTTTTCTAGGTTATAATTTTTTATCATAGCTATTTTACATTGATAGAAAACATCTCAGTATCTCCTATAAATCCTTTTAATTTATCATTTATAGCAACGGGTCCAACACCAGCTGGCGTGCCTGTAAATATAACATCTCCAATCTTAAGAGTAAAGTATTGAGACACATAACTTATTAATTCGTCTATTTTCCAGAGCATATGTGCCGTGTTTCCATCTTGAACAATAGCCCCATTTTTTTCTAATGTAAAGGAAATATTATCTACATTTTCAAAAGTATTTTTTGAAATCCATTTTCCTATCACAGCAGCACCATCAAAGGCTTTAGCCTTTTCCCAAGGCAATCCTTTTGCCTTGAGACTCGATTGTAAGTCACGTGCTGTAAAGTCTATTCCTAGTCCTATTTCATCATAATAGGTGTGTGCAAATTTTTTATCGATATACTTCCCTATTTTCTTAATTTTTACAAGAATTTCTACCTCATGATGCACATCTTTTGAAAATTCAGGAATTACAAAAGGATGTTGTTTTAAAAGAATGGAAGAGTCTGGTTTTAGAAAAACAACAGGGTGATCTGGTCTTTCATTAGCAAGTTCTTCTATATGTTTGGCATAATTTCTACCGATACAAATGAGCTTCATAGCATCTAGACTTTAAAATAATTTCGTGTTAAAACCTCTAAGTTTTATAGCAGTTAATACTTTTTTGGTATACAATGGAAAATCTGCATTTTGAATCCAGCCATAATAACCTGGTTCATTCTCTAATACGGCTTCTACCAATTTTCCTTTATGTTTTCCAAAAGTAAAGATTTCGGCTCCTTTATCATTATATCCTATAAAACCTGCAAAATCTGCCGATTTCTTACGGGTACTAAATTCGGCTAATGATTTCATATTATTCTCTAACTCATCATAGCGATCTAGTTGAGATTTTAAAACTTCATAAGTAGCCATTGTATCTGCTGCTGCACTATGTGCATTAGTTAGATCTTTATCACAATAAAATTTATAAGCAGCTACCAATGTACGTTGTTCCATCTTATGAAAAATATTCTGTACATCAATCGCATTTCTGTTTTTCATATCAAAATCGATATCACATCGCAATAATTCTTCTGCTAATAATGGAATATCAAAACGATTAGAATTAAAGCCAGCAAGATCTGAATCTTTAATCATATTATGAATTTCTACTGCTTTTTCTGCAAAAACGGGTGCATCGGCTATATCGGCATCACTTATTCCGTGCACTGCTGTAGTGGCTGGAGGAATAGGAATCGTTGGATTGATACGTTGTGTATATTCTTCTTCTCTTCCGTCTGGAAATACTTTTAATATGGATATTTCTACGATTCTATCCTTTGCTACCTGAATTCCAGTAGTCTCCAAATCGAAGAAGCAAATAGGTCTACTTATATTAAGCTTCATAAAGTTATATTGAAACACAAAAATACAATTTGAAAAGCTATCCTCCGCCCTAGAAATGGCTAAAAATATCAGAATATGTATCTTGCAGCTTTATTATTGAAATGTATTCCCTATGAAGCTTTTTTTACAGCTATTTATTCTCCTATTTCCAGTATATCTCATCGCGCAAACACCCGCTGTAGAGCTTATAGAAGATAAACAAGCTAAACGTTGGACACTCTATGCTCAGAATAATACCGATATTGAGCAAGAAGCGTTCCTTATGGTAAAAGGAGAAGGTTTTAGACGTAGTGCCGATAGGCCTATTATAAAAAAAATACCTCCCAACAGTAAAGTAGTCATGATGATTTTGATTCCATTAAAAGGGGCGACACCTAGCTATACAAAGATTTTTACATTCGAGGAGCAACTACAAACTATCAAAAAACGAAAAGGCGAAGGGCAAAAAGAACATGTTAATTTATTACCTGTAAATCCTGAACAACTCACTGTTTTTGTAGAAAATGATTGTGAGAAGTGTACGTATCTTACGAAATATTTGAGATATAATAGAATTAAACACCGTACACTAGACATTAAAAAGAATAGTGCCGTTTTTAATCTGATGTGGAAACATTTAAAAGATTCTGTTTCTGGTCGTGAACTTATCAAGCTACCCGTTTTAATGCATCAGGAAAAGATGTATTTTGATATCATTAATATGGAACACTTTATTCAGAATTTTGATTGGAAGAAAATTGATTAAGGTATACGCTTTCGCGAAAGCGCACTTAGCATCTATTCAATTATAAATCATAAAGTTGTACTCTACAGGTTTATAATTTTAGTAATAATAGTATCTTTTCAAAAAAAACAATTCTTTAAATCGTACATGAATATACTTACAAGGCATTTCAACTATATATTAGTTGGGTCAATTTGCATTATCATAGATGTTAATATCTCAAATGCTACTAATGGAAAAGGGCTTAATCTAGATCTTATAAATGATTTTTTGGGAGCCAGTCTTATATTTGTAGGTGTAAGATATTTACTTCTTAACACAACTAGTACATCACAACAATATTATAGCTATTTAAAAACAGCACTTTATGCGGCAAGTATATCAATATACTTTGGGGCGCTTGATTTTTTTGTTTTCCCACAACCTAGTTGGTTTATAATACTTAATATGTTTTTGCAACTCTTTGTTATCTATGGTGCGATAGCGTTTTGCAAAGCAATGTTTATACTTACCGATCATGCAGAAGATTTTGAAAATAGAAATAGATGGAAAACAGCTCAATCACTAATAATTTATCTTACTTTCATTCCATATACTCTTATTCTTATCAATAGTATCTTTGAATTAACTGAATCAAACATGTATATAGATTTAAGCGCTAGATGGGCACTATACATTATCCTTTTACTATCTATACCATTTATCTATTTTATTTGGGTTCTTTATAAGACTAAACAGCATATTAAACAAGTATAATAATCGTCATGAATACATTAAAACCTTCTTTCATTTTTATATTTTTTTGCACCTTTTTAGTGACTCAAATCTCTTTTGCCCAAACCGAAGAGCAAACTGCCATGGCAAAACTTTCTTTTATGATCGGAGATTGGAAAGGAACTGGAACCTCTTATCCAAAAGATCAAAACAAGCCGTATGATGTGCTTTCTAAAGTACGTTATGATTTAGATGGAGAACTGCTTGTCTTAAAACACAGATCTGTAAGAGATGGCAAACCCGTATTGAGTTTACATACCATTATTTATTATAATGTAGAAGAAAAACAGTACTATTACTATGCGTTTAGACAAAAAGGAGTGCGTCCTTTTACAGCTAAAATAGTAGATGGAAAACTCATTTGTACGATTGGAGATGATTACCGGCTTACGTTTCAGAGAACACCAGAAGGGCTTTTTAATGAATATGGGGAAAAGCTAGTAAATGGTGTTTGGACCAAAAACTTTGAAGACCTCCTCTCTCCTACTTCAGAAATTACCTTTTAACAGTTTTCTTTTTACGCTTTCGCGAAAGCGTATACGGAATGTCTTTTTTTAGCGTTATACCATTATAAATCCTATGACAATATGCTAAAAAAACTACCCTTCATTGTACTGTTACTCTTTACGTTTGTACTACAAGCACAAGATCGTCCTATTAAAATTATAGATGAGCAAAAAGCAAATAGGTTATTCCTGTATGCTGTAAATGAGAACGAAAAAGACCTCGATGTTATGATTACTGTTACTGGTACAGGTTTTAGACAAAGTAAAGCCAAGCCAAGATTAACACGTATTCCAGCTACTTCTAAAGTAAATATTAAAAGCCTCATTATCGAGCGTGGAAAAACACCTCATTATGAATATGAACTTGTGGTAAATGACAGTTTATCACGAAGAGCACTTAAAAGGCCATTTGAACTGATTAAAATAGAGGCAAAACGCCCTATTCTTATATACCTTACTGAAAAGTGCACGACTTGTGATACACTAATCGCTAATTTAGGAGAGAGCATTTATCTTTTCAAAACAGAAAAACTAAGTGATCAACCTAAAATGCAGGAGTATCTCTCTAAATCATTAGCAAACTCTGCTACACCTCTGGAATCACTTACAACTCCTATTGTAAATCTAGGAGGCAAAATATTTGTAGATATAGAAACTTATGAGCAATTAATGGATAAACTCAAAGAAATTGAATAGCCGCAATGTACCCCATAAAAAAAGCCTCATTTTTTAAATGAGGCTTTTTTGTTTTTATATGCTTGATATTAGATTTCTCTATTCATATCCCATGCTTCTAAATACTCAGCAACACGTTTTACAAATTGTCCTCCTAAAGCTCCATTTACCACACGGTGATCATATGAGTGTGATAAGAACATTTTCATACGAATTCCTATAAAATCACCATCAGGTGTTTCAATAACTGCTGGAACTTTACGTATTGCTCCTAAAGCAAGTATCGCCACTTGAGGTTGATTAATAATCGGAGTTCCCATAATACTTCCAAAAGTACCTACATTGGTTACTGTATAAGTTCCTCCCTGTGTATCATCTGGTTTTAATTTTCCGCCACGAGAGCGTGTTGCGAGATCATTTACTGCCTTTGTCATTCCAACAAGGTTAAGTTGATCTGCATTTTTAATCACAGGAACAATCAAATTTCCATCTGCAAGTGCAGCAGCCATTCCTAGATTTATATTCTTACGTTTGATAATACGATCCCCATCTACAGAGATATTAATCATTGGGAAATCACGTATTGCTTTAGCTACAGCTTCCATAAAGATAGGTGTAAACGTAAGTTTCTCTCCTTCTCGTTGTTCAAAAGCTCCTTTTACTTTCTTACGCCAGTTCCATATGTTTGTGACATCTGCCTCAATAAATGACTGCACATGCGCGCTAGTCTGCACAGAAGCTACCATATGATGGGAAATTAGTTTCCCCATACGTGTCATTTCTATAATCTCATCTTCTCCATTTACACTTACCGGACTTGGTGTTGCCTTTGTTTTTGCAACTGGTGCTGCAGTTTTTTGAGATGCAACAGGAGCCGGTGCTTGTACCTGTGTACCACGTGTATCGATATAAGCAAGCATATCATTTTTAGTAACACGTCCATCTTTTCCTGTTCCAGCAATTCCATCAAGTTCTGCTTGTGAAATTCCTTCGGCTTTTGCCATATTCTTCACTAATGGAGAATAAAAACGATCTCCAGAACTCACTACAGGAGCAACCGTATCTTTTGCTACAGCAATTGTTTTTTCTACAGCCGCTACTGCTTTTTCTACCGCAGGTGTTTCTACTACAGCAGCTGGAGCAGCATCAGAAACAGCATCGCCGTCAGTTTCTATAATTGCAATGGTTTGTCCTACTTGAACGACATCATCTATATTAAAAAGCTTCTCTACAAGAACTCCATCTACCTCACTTGGGACTTCACTGTCTACCTTATCTGTAGCAATTTCAAGTACCGCTTCGTCTGCTTCTATGGTATCGCCTACTTCTTTAAGCCAAGAGGTTAAGGTTGCTTCTGCAACACTCTCTCCCATCTTTGGTAGTTTAAGTTCAAATTTTGCCATTTTCTTATGTAAAAGGTGTTTTTATTAAAATTTATGCAAAAATACTATTTTTAACGAACTTCATATTAAGAAATTCATAATATTATATCGTTAAAAGTGGAGTACTTCTCCGCGTCCTTCCCTACTATTACTCCCTATCGCAAAGGTAGCATTTTTAGGAATAATCTTAAATGTAAGTTGCTTATCAACTGATTCTGAAATCAATGTCATACAACCTATGTATGATAAGGATTCTACATCCAGAAAAATTTCAGTGCCTTTCTGTAATGTTTCCATATTTGTTACTTTCTGAACATCTGCTTGTAAAACTTCAGAAATTTTTTGTCCAAGCATATCATTTTCTGTGGCAATTGCATATGCTGTGGGCGGTGGAGTTTGATTTTCCTGTATACGCTTTCGCGAAAGCGTAGCTAGCCACAACCCTATTTTTACACCAAAAGCTTCCAATGGATTATTCTTGAAATGCTTGTGATAAAAAATACGCATAGCCCCATAAAATCGCTTACGATATACCGCATCTTTTGAAGTACTCTCTCCTTTATAATGCAATACTGTTGTTGCGCCAAAATAATAGTTTTGATATCCCGCTTTTTCAATAGTATATGACAAATCAATATCTTCACCATACATAAAATACTGCTCGTCAAAACCTCCAACTTCTTGATATACCTTACGTTTTAAAAACATAAATGCCCCTACTAGAACCGTTGCGGCACCTATTTCGGTGGGACTAAGCTCCTCTACATAATAGGAGTTACCACTTCCAAATATCTTCTGAAAAGCCACCTTTGGCGTAGGTAAATTACGTTTACTCTCTGGTAAAAACCGCCCTGTTCCATCAATAAGTCGAGTACCCACTGCCCCCATTTGAGGAGTCTTAGTAGCAAAATCAAAAAGTTTTACAAACGTCTCTTCCGTCACAAAGGTATCTGGGTTAAGAATACATACATACTCGCCTTTTGCAATAGCGACTCCCTGATTATTAGCCGTAGAAAACCCTACATTATCTTTATTGGCAATCAAAACGACTTCAGGAAATAGTGTTCTGACCATCTCACAACTATCATCAGCCGAAGCATTATCTACCACGATAATTTCTGCGTCAAGAGTCTGTATAGCTGCTTGAACACTTTTTAAGCATAGCTCTAGAAAGTGACGCACATTATAATTTACTATGACGACTGAAAGTTGTTTCAAATAATTAATTCTTTAATGAAGATTCAAATGGAATACGATGCAATATACTACGTCCTAGTGTCACCTCATCTGCATATTCCAATTCGTCTCCTACAGAAATTCCACGGGCAATTGTAGAGGTTTGTATGTTATAGGCTTCTACTTGTTTATAGATATAGAAGTTGGTGGTATCTCCCTCCATAGTAGAACTAAGTGCAAAAATAATCTCTTTGACTTCACCTTCTTTTACTTTATCTATAAGCGAGTAAATATTAAGTTCTTGAGGTCCTATACCATCCAACGGACTGATTTTCCCTCCTAATACATGGTATAATCCTTTGTACTGACTCGTATTTTCTATAGCCATCACATCTCGTATATCTTCAACTACACAAACTAAAGATGCATCACGATTTGGATTTGCACAAATCTCACATAACTCAACATCTGAAATATTATGACATTTCTTGCAAAACTTAATGGTATCTCGCATGGTAAGCAATGCTTCAGCCAAATGGTGTGTTTGCGTTTCAGGCTGTCGCAATAAATGCAATACCAATCGCAATGCCGTACGCTTTCCTACGCCAGGCAACTGTGACATTTCATAGACTGCATTTTCGAGAAGTTTTGAAGAAAATTCCATATCTTAATTCTTATCTTCTAGCAAAGGTACAAATCGAAACTCTCCAAATTCTTTTTTCTCAAATTTAGTCGCCTCTACGCGTACAAATAGCGTCATTACCTGAGGATCATCTCCCACGGGTATTACAAGTCTTCCTCCTATCTTAAGCTGACTCAATAATGGTTTTGGCACATAAGGAGCTCCGGCTGTTACAATAATACTATCAAAAGGTGCATATTCTGGTAGTCCTTTATAACCATCGCCAAAACTTAAAAACTTAGGGCGATACCCTAGTTTAGATAAAAAGAGCTTTGTCTTTTTGAATAACTCCTGTTGCCGTTCTATAGAGTATACTTTAGCACCTAGTTCACATAAAACTGCTGTTTGATACCCACTTCCTGTTCCTATTTCTAAGACTTGATCACCTCGCTTTACTTGAAGTAATTCACTTTGAAAAGCGACAGTATAAGGTTGTGATATGGTTTGATCTGCAGCAATAGGAAAGGCTTTGTCTTGATAGGCATGATCTTCAAAACTACTATCCATAAAAAAGTGTCGTGGTATCTTTCCTATAGCGTCAAGCACTGCTTTATTAGCAACCCCTTTTTTCTTGACAATTTCTACAAGTTGTCTACGTTTTCCTTGATGACGAGTTGTATCCTTCATTGGCATAAAAATACAGCTTTAATTGAGCTTTCAAAGAAAACTCATCCTAGATTAATTAACATCTTTTTTCTATATGAAATTCTTAAAAAAAATCCCTGAAATAACCTTATTTTTGTGTAAAAATAAACCCTATGCTTAAAGCTGGAGTATTAGGTGCTGGACACCTAGGTAAAATACACTTACGCCTTTTACAACAATCTGAAAATTATGAGCTTATTGGTTTTTATGATGCTTCTCCTGAAGTACGTAAAGCCATTGCCGATGAATTTGGGTATACCCCATTTGATACTATGGAAAGCCTCATAGACGCCTGTGATATGGTAGATGTAGTCACACCTACTACATTTCATTATGAATGTGCTAAAAAAGTGATTACAGCTGGAAAGCACTTATTTATAGAAAAACCCATTACAAATACTATAGAAGAAGCAGAAGAATTACTTGATCTAGCCCAAAAACACAATGTATTAGGACAAGTAGGCCATGTAGAGCGTTTCAATCCTGCATTCATGTCTGTAAATGATTCTATACAAACTCCTATGTTTATAGAAGCTCATAGACTTGCAGAGTTTAATCCTAGAGGAACAGATGTTCCTGTTGTACTAGATCTTATGATTCATGATATAGATGCTATCTTGAGTGTTGTTCAAAGTCCTGTAAAAAATGTATCGGCTAGTGGCGTTTCTGTGATTAGTGAAACACCCGATATTGCTAATGCTCGTATTGAATTTGAAAACGGATGTGTGGCAAACCTTACGGCAAGTCGTATCTCTCTTAAAAATATGCGTAAAGCACGTTTCTTCCAGAAAGATGCCTATATCTCTGTTGACTTTTTAGAAAAGAAAGTTGAGGTTGTAAAAATGAAAGATGCACCAGAACAACCCGATGATTTTGCTATGATTTTACAAAATGCAGAAGGCATTAAAAAACAAATATATTTTGACAATCCAGATGTTCCATCTAACAATGCAATTCTTGATGAGTTGGACGCTTTCGCGAAAGCAATAAAAACCAACACCACTCCTATTGTATCATTAGAAGCTGGTACCGAAGCATTACGTGTTGCAAAAATGGTGATCGCCAATTTCTAAAAAACAAATAATGTATATATTTAGACTAGTCGTTGCTATTTTAATACTCACTGCTACCACTGTATCTGCACAAAATAAAGCAGAAAAGGTGGAGCTTATTGATATGGCTAAGGATTTAATCATCACAAAAAAACAAGAGTCCAATATCAAACAAGTTTGGTGGATTCCTAGTGAATACTGGAGAATTGCACTTACAGATTCTCCAGATATAGGAGAAGAAATCATTACTGATATTGAAACCAAACTAGTAGGATATTCCCTTTTCTCTGTGGTTAATTCAGATATAAGTCCCTTTAGTGGTTTTAAAAAACGTGATGCCACCATTACAATTATACATAACAATGAGATTTTATTGCCTTTACCTGAAGAAGAAATTCCTACAGATATTAAAGAGCTTATAGATGTTTTTAGACCAACACTTGCAGGTATGGCTGGGCAATTAGGGGAACAAATGATATTTTATGTGTTTAAAAATGAGTTGGAAGACGGCACGACAGCTATCTCTCCATACAATACAGGGAAACTCTATGTAAAAGTAAATGACGTTGATTTTATCTATCGTCTTCCTTTACAATCCATGGTAGCCAAAAAAGTATGCCCCGAAGATCAAGAGCAGTTAAATGGAAATTGGGACTACTGCCCATGGCATGGAATAAAATTAATAGAACAGAACTAATTAATAATATGTAAATAGGTTTTTGCTGGAGTTTATACTGAGCATAGCCGAAGTGCGAAAGCGTATATAGAATTAAATAAGATTTCCACCTTTGTGGAAATGAAAATTATAGAACAGTATGAAAAATATAGCAGTAATAGGTGCGGGAACTATGGGTAATGGAATTGCCCATACATTTGCACAAAGTGGATACAAAGTACAATTGATAGACATCTCACAAGCGTCTTTAGATAGAGGGGTAGCTACTATTACAAAAAATTTAGACCGTCAGTTAGCTAAAGAGCGAATCACAGAAGCCCAAAAACAAGCTACACTTGATAATATTACTACGTTTACAAATCTAGAAGAAGGTGTAGAATATGCAGGTCTTGTTGTAGAAGCTGCTACAGAAAATGTAGATCTAAAACTTAAAATATTTAAAGATTTAGATGCTGCTACTGGAGAAGATACAATTCTAGCTACCAATACATCTTCTATTTCTATTACTCAAATTGCAGCGGTCACTAAACGCCCAGAGCTAGTTATTGGAATGCATTTTATGAATCCAGTACCTATTATGAAATTGGTAGAAATTATACGTGGATATAATACCAGTGATGAGGTTACTGCTACCATTATGGAGATGTCTAAAAATTTAGGCAAAGTTCCTGTAGAGGTGAATGATTATCCTGGTTTTGTAGCTAATCGCATTTTAATGCCTATGATTAATGAGGCTATAGAGACATTATATAACGGTGTTGCTGGTGTTTATGAGATTGATACTGTAATGAAACTAGGAATGGCACACCCAATGGGGCCATTACAACTTGCTGATTTTATAGGGTTAGATGTATGCCTTTCTATACTTGAAGTAATGCATGATGGATTTAAAAATCCAAAGTATGCTCCTTGCCCACTTCTTGTTAATATGGTACGTGCTGGTAAATTAGGTGTGAAATCTGGAGAAGGGTTTTATGACTATTCTGAAAGCCGTAAAGCTGAGAACGTAGCCAAAATGTTTGCTTAAAATTATATCAAAAATGAGTTTTAAAGGAAATTACATATATATTATACTGTTAGCTGTTATTTTCTTTTTTTCTTGTCAAGAAAAAAAACAAACTGACCAAGAAGAAAATAAGCAAGAAGTACTAGAAAGTAAGGAAACTGTCGCTAATGCATCTGCAAATTTTCTTGCAATTGTATATAGAAACGTACTTAACGAGATCACAGATATTAATTTGACTATAAAAAAAGAAGGTACTTTTATTTATTATCAAGCGCCATTATCTAAAACACCAGAAGGAGAGTATAAAACAACAACACTCTCTGGTACTTGGACAAAAAATGAGAATTGGATTGTATTAAAATTTGAAGATCAACAAGTAAAAGCAACTACTATTTTTACTATAACTACAGGTCAAGAAGGCAATTTTAAAGTAATTGATGATACTACGGTCCAAATAGATAGTGATCAAGAAGATATTTCTATACTGGGAATACGGTGTATCAAATCTATCATCTAATGAAAAAGAGTGTATATGACTTAACAAAAGATGATTGGAATACATTATTTCCTGTAACTCTTGAAGACCACAATCCTAAATGGAAGCGTATTTATGAGCAGGAAGAAAAACGTATTATAAATGCATTAGGTAGAAAAACCATCTTAAGAATTGAGCATTTTGGAAGTACTTCCATTCCTGCTATAAAAGCAAAACCATATATAGATATTATCATCGAGGTTTCTAAAGAACACCTTTTTGGTGAACAAATCATACATAGTTTTAAGTCTCTTGGGTATGTCTATTTTGAAGTACCCAAAAGAGACGGCATAGATGCTTATATGTCTTTTGGGAAAGGCTATAATCTAGAAGGTAAAAAAGAACAAATTTATCATATACATATGTGTCCCAAAGATAATTATATGTGGCAACAAGTTGACTTCAGAGATTACCTTAACGCGCATGTAGAAAGAGCAAAAGCATATGAGAAATTAAAAATTTCATCTGCTGCTAAATTTAAAAATGATAGAGGAAATTATGTGCTTTCTAAAACCGACTTTGTTAATGAAACATTAGCTATTATTAATAATACCGCTTTATAAGTAATAGCCTTCAAGGAACATTATGCAACAAATAACAACACATCCATATCGCTTAGAAAAGAAAAGATACTTTAACCTTTTGGTAAAACTATTTTTTAAACGAAAATGGTACATCTCAGTCTTAATGGCTACGATTCTAATTTTATATGTTCCAAAATTTTCTGAAGGTAATTTTTCTCGTTTTGCTGTTGTTTTTGCAATTATATACATCCCGCTAAATATTTATAAAATCTATAGATGGGTATATGCTAAAGGAAATGCTAGCTATTTTGTTGAAAGTGTCTTAACGGTTGACAATTCTTTTTTACACTTTAAAGATATTGCAGATAATGAGACAAAAGTGAGTGTGGCTACCTTTGTAAAAATGACACAAACAGAAGATGAATATCTTTTATATTTATCACAAAATAATTTCAGTTATATTCCAAAAGTTGCATTTAAAACAACCGAAGATCGCGAGTTTTTTGAAAAAATTATAAACCAGAATATTATCTCATAACTGTATGTATTATGCTATTTTTTTTCGGGCTTGTATACTCATACTAGGGTTGTGTATTCTTAGTAGTTGTCTAGAAAAAAAGCATCAAGCAAAAAAAACAACAAAAAAAGAAATTGTGAGTACACCCCAGAGTAAAAGTGACTTACAACTTTTAGATAGTTTATTTAATACACATAAAGAGTTTGAATCTATTCAATTTGATTCCCCTGTAGGAAAACCTTCTTATAAAGGGTATTACAATGCCCAAGAATTTAGAGAAAATGATCACCTAGGTGAAGATTGGAATGGTGTTGGAGGTGGTAATTCCGATTTAGGAGATCCTATATATAGCATTTCAAATGGATATATTTATTCATCAAAAAATATAGATGGAGGTTGGGGAAATGTGATTAGGATTATACATTCCTACAAAAACAAGTATTATGAATCTATCTACGCACATTGTGATTCTATTTTTGTAAAAGAACATCAGTTTATCAAAAGAGGAGAGCAAATAGGAACTATTGGTACTGCTAATGGCAGCTATTTAGCTCATTTGCATTTAGAAGTTAGAGATAGTATTTTTATGGATATCGGGGCTGGATATAGCACTGAATCAAAAGGATATTTAAACCCAACAGAATTTATTAAAACCCATTAGACTTTGCCTACTATTATTCCATTTCGAGCTGTACGTCCTACTAGAGATAAAGTAGGTCTTGTCGCATCAAGATCTTATGAAACCTATTCTAAAAAAGGACGCAAGTTTAGAATGGATAGAAATCCGTATTCATTCTTACATATTGTAAATCCTGGTTATAAATACCATAAGGAGATCACTGGTAAAAAAGCGTTTAAACTAGTACGAAATCGCTATCAAGAATTTAAAGAAGAGGGTGTTTTTCTTAAAGAAGAACAACCATCATTTTACATCTATAAAATCATTGACCGTAAAGGACAAGAATTTTGTGGTCTTATAGGAGGTGCTAGTGTATTTGATTATGAAAACAACCTTATCAAAAAACACGAAGATACCCTAGAAGACAGAGAAGAATTATTTAAAGAATATCTAGATACTGTAGGATTTAATGCAGAAGCAGTACTACTCACCTATCCAGACAATGCTGATGTGGCATCCATTATTCAGGAAACAACACAAGAACGTGCCGAATATGAATTTACCACAACATATAGAGACACACACTATGTTTGGCCATTAAGTAACCCTAAGAGTATCGCTACCATTCAAGAAGCATTTAAACAAATGCCACAGCTCTACATTGCAGATGGGCATCATCGTTCTTCGTCTTCTTATTTACTAGCCAAAGATCATCAGCAAAATGATCCTGATTATCATAAAGAAGCTACCTATAATTATTTTATGAGCTTCTTTATTCCAGAATCACACGTACGTATTCATGAATTTAATAGACTTATAAAAGACCTTAATGGGTTATCCAAAGAAGAATTTCTTATTGCCTTAGATACTGAGTTTAGGATTGAAAATAGAGGTGTTGCTGCATACACTCCAAGTAAAAAGCATCATTTCTCCATGTATTTAGATGGAGAATTTTACTCACTGTATTTACGAAAAAGCAATTATAATTTCAAAAACACCCTTGAAGCACTTGACCCTCAGATTTTATACAAAACAATTCTAGAGCCCATATTAGGTATATCTGATCTTCGCAATGATGCTCGCATCACTTATGCTGGAGGAAAGAAGGATATGATTTATGTAAAAAGCGCTGTAGATAAAGGAGAGTACGCTGTAGGATTTGGAATGCTTCCGCTTACTATGGAAGAGTTAAAGCAAATTGCAGACGACGGATACACTATGCCTCCAAAAAGCACCTATATAGAACCTAAATTACGTAGTGGCATTACTATTTATGAGTTTTAATGATAGAAAGTATATGAGTATTAAAGAAAATATTAAACAACTTCAACATAACATCCCAGACACAGTTACACTAGTGGCTGTATCTAAAACCAAACCTATTACTGCTATTCAAGAAGCGTATGATGGTGGACAACGTATTTTTGGTGAAAATAAAATTCAGGAGATGTCAGAAAAATGGGAACAACTCCCTAAAGACATCCAATGGCATATGATAGGTCATGTTCAGACCAACAAGGTAAAGTTTATGATTCCATATGTGAGTCTAATACATAGTGCTGATAGACTCAAGCTTTTTAAAGAAATTAATAAACAAGCGGCATTAGTAGATCGTACGGTAGATGTATTACTCCAAGTAAAAATTGCTCAAGAAGATACCAAATATGGTATGCCTACTCCCGAAGCAATTGCTTTTTTAGAAGGAAATCAATTGGATAATTATCCTAATGTAAATGTTATAGGGCTTATGGGAATGGCATCTTTTACTGATGATATGACGCAAGTAGCAGCAGAGTTTAAAGTATTAGAAAGTTTATTTGTACGCTTTCGCGAAAGCAAAAACCTATATACTTTATCAATGGGCATGAGTGGCGACTACCAACTTGCCATAGAAAACGGAAGTACAATGGTAAGAGTGGGAAGTGCTATTTTTGGAGCAAGAAATTATCAATAGAATTAACAACCTATAGTAATAAAATCTGCAAAATAATAGTATCTTATACTCTTTTACATGACACAACTATGTGTGATACTATTTTGATGATTAATTTAAAACTGATGAGAAATTCCCTTGTTTCTGGGAATTAAGAATGTACGCGATTTTAGACATAGAGACTACAGGAGGTAAATACAATGAAGAAGGTATTACCGAAATTGCTATATATAAATTTGATGGACATACAGTAGTAGATCAATTTATAAGTCTTGTAAATCCTGAACGTCCCATTCAAGCATTTGTCGTCAATCTTACCGGAATTAATAATCAAATGTTACGTAGCGCTCCCAAGTTTTATGAGGTTGCAAAACGTATTATAGAAATTACCGAAGGTTGTATTATTGTTGCTCATAATGCGCAATTTGATTATCGGATTCTAAGCTTAGAGTTTGATAGATTAGGATACCCGTATGACCGAAAAACATTATGTACAGTAGCGCTTTCTCAAGAATTACTTCCAGGACATAAAAGCTATAGTTTAGGGAAATTAGTAAGAGCACTAGGTATTCCAATTACAGATAGGCATCGAGCAAGTGGAGATGCCATGGCTACCGTCAAGCTTTTCAAAATGCTTTTAGCAAAGGATACGGAGAAAAAAATTATCCAAGCATCTGTACGCGCTTTTCCTAAAAAAAACATGGATAAGAAGCTTAAAGACATTATAGAAGCAGTTCCTTCTGTATGTGGTGTTTACTATATGCACAATATAAATGGTACAGTTATTTACATAGGAAAGAGTAAGAATATTAAAAAACGACTTACCCAACATTTTACTAGTGATAACCGAAAAAGCAAAAAAATACAAGATGATGTTGTTGCCGTAACTTATGAAGAAACAGGAAGCGAACTTATCGCACTATTAAAAGAAAACGAAGAGATAAAACGTAATAAACCTATTTTTAATAGAGCATTACGAAGAACAAAATATAAAATCCAACTTAGCCATTATAAAGATGAAGATGGTTATATAAATTTTAAAACAGAAAAAGCAGATGGTCGTAAAAAAGGTATCACGACCTATAGTTCTATTGCTTCAGCAAAAGCGCATTTAGAAAAAATCACAGATAGCTATACCTTATGTCAAAATAAAACGGGTCTCACAAATGCTAAAGGCAGTTGTTTTGGGCATTCTATAAAGACGTGTGAAGGTGCCTGTATTAATAAAGAAGCTCCTGAATTATATAATAAAAGAGCACAAAACTTTATCAATACCTATAGTTATGAAAACAAAAGTATGCTTGTGATTGATAAAGGACGTGATATAGACGAACGCTCTGTAGTACTTATAGAAGATGGTATTTTTCAAGGAATTGGCTTCTATAATTTGAACTTCCAACTCAACAATATTGACATCTTAAAATCTATTATTACAAAAATGGATAACAATAGAGATGCGCAGCATATTATACAAAGTTACTTACGAACTAAAAAAGTGCAAAAGCTTATCCCATTATCAAATATTCCCAATTCCTAAGTATTTAGTACTTTTATAGTCTTTAAAACATCCTATTTGGAAACCCAAACTAAAAAAAACTGGAAACGTAAATTACACGAAGTAATCTATGAGGCAGATACATCTCAAGGTCGTTTCTTTGATGTTGTCCTTCTTATTTTAATCCTTGCTAGTATTGTACTTGTCATGCTAGAAAGTGTAGATAGTCTGGATGCGAAATACCACGATATCTTCTATGCAGGTGAATGGATTATCACCATCTTTTTTACCTTAGAATACTTTGCACGTATCATTACTGTAAACAAACCGAGTAAGTATATTTTTAGTTTTTATGGGATTATCGATTTCTTATCTACCATTCCATTATACTTGTCATTCTTTATTGTAGGTTCTAATGCATTACTTACTGTAAGAGCACTTCGTTTATTGCGAATTTTCAGGATTCTCAAAGTAACACGTTATATAGGAGAGTCTAATAAACTTACAAAAGCACTTGTAGATAGTCGCACTAAAATAAGTATCTTTCTATTTACCGTACTTGTTATTTGTATTATTTCGGGTACTATTATGTATCTAGTAGAAGGAGAAGAAAGTGGTTTTAGAAATATTCCTGTAAGTATCTATTGGTGTATTGTAACCCTTACCACGGTTGGGTATGGAGATATTCATCCCATTACACCATTAGGGCAATTTCTAGCTTCTATTATTATGATTATGGGATACGGTATCATTGCTGTACCTACAGGTATCGTAAGTGCAGAGTATACAAAAAAGGCTTTAGACAATACGGGTAATCAAGACGAACATATACATACCAATACACAGTCCTGTTCTAATTGCAACCATGATACTCATCATGATAATGCAAAGTTTTGTAATCACTGTGGTTATTCTTTACATAATGACTAAATACCTTATTGCAGTTGTTGGACCTACAGCAATAGGAAAAACGGCATTATCTATTAAAATAGCACAGCATTTTCAGACAGAAATTATATCTGCAGATTCGCGTCAATTTTACAAAGAAATGAATATTGGTACGGCTGTACCTGATCCTGATGAACTAGCTGCGGCACCTCATCATTGTATTCAACATATTTCTATAGAAGATACCTATAGTGTTGGACACTTTGAAAGAGAAGCTATGTCTCTTATAGATACATTACACTTGAAACAACCTTATGTGACTATGGTAGGAGGTTCAGGCATGTATGTAGATGCTGTAATACGTGGTTTAGATCAGTTTCCAGATGTTCAACCAGGTATAAGAGAACAATTAAATGACCTATACAAAACCGAGGGAATCATAGCTTTACAACAACTTCTTAAAGAAAAGGATCCTGTATACTATGACCGTGTAGATATTCAAAATCATCAGCGAGTGACACGTGCACTAGAAGTATGTCTTTCTTCAGGAAAACCTTTTTCATCTTTTCTTGATAAACCTAAGCCTAAACGTCCTTTTGAAACTATTAAAATTGGGCTTTCGGCAGATAGGACAGTCATCTATGATAGAATTAATACACGTGTAGATATAATGGTTGCCAACGGTCTTGTAGAAGAGGTTCAGGGTTTGCTTTCGCGAAAGCGGTTAAACGCATTACAAACTGTAGGATATAGAGAGCTTTTTGAGCATTTTGAAGGGAAGGTATCTCTAGAGAAGGCTATTGAGAATATTAAAACCAATACACGCCGATTTGCCAAAAGGCAGCTTACTTGGTATCGAAAAGACGCTTCGATTACTTGGTTTGACTATCAAACTCCTTTTGAAGAAATTGCAGATTTTATACATAAGAAAACGTCCTATGATGAGTAGGACGTTTTCATACTTTCTTCACTAATACCGTTATCTATTTAGAGGGCTTTTACAACCAATCTAAATCCTTCTCCGTGGATATTTAGTATCTCTACGGTATCGTCTTTCTTTAGGTACTTACGAAGTTTTGCGATATATACATCCATACTACGTGATGTAAAGTAATTATCGTCTCTCCATATTTTTGTAAGTGCAAGTTCACGAGGCATTAAGTCATTTTCGTGTAATGCAAGCATACGTAAAAGTTCGTTTTCTTTTGGTGAAAGCTTGATAGGCTCTTCTTCTCTAAAGGTTAAGAAACGAAGCTTTGAATTTAAATGGAAGTTTCCAATCGTAAATTCAAATTGTTTACTATCTGCTATAGAGTCTACACTCTTACGTTGTATGATGGCTTTGATCTTCATAAGAAGTACTTCACTATCAAAAGGCTTATTAAGATAATCGTCTGCTCCTACTTTATATCCTTTAAGGACATCTTCTTTTAGTGCTTTTGCAGTTAAGAAAATAATAGGTACATCGGCGTTTTTCTCACGTATTTCTTTTGCTAATGTAAACCCATCTTTATAGGGCATCATTACATCTAGTATACAAAGGTCAAAATCGTCTTTTTTAAATTTTTCGAAGCCTTCCATACCATTTTTGGCATGAGTGACATCGTAATCATTCATAGATAGGTAATCCTTTAGGACTGTTCCAAAGTTTGGATCGTCTTCTACGAGTAAAATCTTTTTGTTTTCAGTTTCCATAATTATGATATTAGTGGTAATTTAATGATGAATGTACTTCCTTTTCCCTTCTCACTTTCCACAAAGATTTCTCCTTGATGGTCCTCTACTATTTGTCTGGCATAGGCTAATCCTAAACCGTGTCCTTTCACATTGTGAATATTTCCGGACTGTTCTCGATAGAATTTTTCAAAGACTTTGCGTTGTGCAGCCTTTGACATTCCATCTCCTTGATCTTTAATCTTTATATAAATAAAGTTCTTTACATTTTCTGTATAGACATCTATTTTAGGTTGATCTGAAGAATACTTAACAGCATTCTCTAACATATTAACGATCACATTTGTAAAATGTGATTCATTTGCCAAAACTGATGATTTTGGCGCATCTAAATGCATTTCTATATATCCATCACGATCTTCTACAATAAGAGATACGTGTTGCACTGCATCTTCAATGATATCATGTAATTTATAACGTTCTTTACGGATATCTAGTTCATTCTTTTCTAATTTTGAGATACGCAATACATTTTCAACCTGTGCATGCATACGTTTATTCTCATCACGTATCATCTTATGATAGTACGCTACTTTCTCTGCATTATTAGATATCTTAGGGTTTTTTACAGCATCTAATGCTAAATTAATTGTAGCAATAGGTGTTTTAAACTCATGTGTCATATTATTAATAAAGTCGGTCTTAATCTCTGAGATTTGACGTTGTTTATTTAATTGGTGTAATGCACTTGAATAAGCAACTACAATAATTAGTGTAAATATGACAGATAATACGATCATTCCAATAAGGGAGGAGATCACTATTTTTTTCTCTCCAGGAAATTCAGCATATAAATAATAGCCTGTATTTCCTTCATTATCTAAAAAAATAGGTGCTTTGTAAAATTGAGAAGAGCCTCTAAAATCAAAGTTTTCTGAACGAACTCTAGTTAAAAGGTCATTGTCAAAAATTCCAAATTCAAAATCTGTTTCTAAATCACTTTCTACAAGCTCTAACGTCATCACGCGTTGTATTTCTTCAACAGAAACACGTTTGTGAATTGGTTTTTTATCTAATACATCACTTATTAGGTTTTCATAGCTTATTTTTCTAAAATCAGTAAGCTTAGAAATCTCTTGTATTTTACCTTCACTAGATAGATTTCCATCTAATGAACCTCTACTTAGTATCTGTTTTGAGCTTAGATTAAAATATCTTTTAAACTCTACACTATCTAGGTTTCGATCAAAAGCAGGTGCAGACAATTTAAAGTCTTGCTGTAAAATTCCATTACGATACAAAAAAACATCTTTCGTAATAGGATCTTCATTTATAAAGAAATATTCATCAAGGGTCAGATCATCAGGGACTCCAATACTATCTATTAATCTCTCAACAGTATAATAATATTCTTCATACTCCCTTTCTTGTACTTTTTCAGCTACTTTAATAACTGCTCTTTTTGCACTAAAAGAAAATTGTTCTCTTTTTGCCTTAACGCTATCTAAAATCCAATATCCCTGTACGAATATGATACCTATCAGTGATAGGCTCATGAGGGTTATTAAAGCATAAAACAGTTTTTTATTCACTGCTCAAAAGTAATATTTTAACATTTAGCCGGCTTTCCATTTAACCAAATGTTAACAGCTTTTACCAATTACGAGTAATTCTAAGTAGGATATGGTTATGAATACGAAAGACTTTTTCTTTTGTTTGATCCATATATATATTTTCTACAGAAAAGTCTGCTAATGCCTGTTTTTTAGCATCACTCCATTGTGCCTTCATACGATCTTTTATCTCTTCTATAGAGCTATTATCACGTTTTTTAAGTCTTTCAATACGAATATGCATTGGCGCCGTAACTAATAACATAAAGTCACATTCTTTATAGCCTCCATTTTCAAAAAGTATGGCGGCTTCTTTTATTACATAAGGACTGTCTTGTTGTTTGTACCAATTTTGAAAATGAGTAGCTACTCTAGGGTGTACAATAGCATTTAATTGCTCTAAGAGATATTTATCTTTAAAAACCTTTGCAGCTATATATTTTCTATTAAGACCATCTATAGTATAAGCGTCCTGTCCTAATAATTGAATAATCTCTTTACGAATCTCAGGAGATATCATCATAAGACGCTTAGCTTCTTCATCTGCAATATATACAGGAATCCCTAGCTTTTTAAAAAAACCAGCTACGGTTGTCTTTCCACTACCAATACCGCCAGTAAGGCCTACAATCATACGACTCTAAAATTAATTTTAAGATATCACCTTAAAAGAATACTAAGGTTTTCTATTTTTAAAATTAAGCATAAAAAATATACTTTGTTTAACTTTTACATCAAAAATTCCTTAAAAATATTTAAAAGATCAAACAAAGATGTCTTTAATTGACGACAATATATTTAATTTGCTTGGTTGCTAATCGAGTACTTTTTACTTGTCTTGGAGCTCTTTTGACATCAAGTACAATAAAATCGTCTTCAGAATCACGATTTCTAAAGTCACAAACTACTTCAAAATCATTTGCAGTAATAGATTCATACGCATCTATGGGTACTGTAAAATAAACATCTACAGTTTTGGGAAATATCTTTACATCTGTCCCTTCTGTGTTTATCAACGTCACAGGAATACTAAAAGAACCTTCTGTAAACTTTGCTACTGCTTGTGTATACGTGACGTTATAAGAAGATAATTTTACTTCTTTATGCAATGCTAAAGAATCTATGGATAGCTGTGTTTCTATATTTTCAGAAACTTCCGTTAGGTTTTTAGGCTTCGTTTGTACGCCAGCAATAGTATCTATATATGCCTTAGGCCCCACTATACGGACTACAGAAGGTGTAAGTATTGGAGTTCCATTAGGACCATATCCATTTTTAAATTCTGAGGTAAGTAATGATGTAATAGGTACATCTTTACTTGCTAATGAATCTATTTGAATAGTAATTTGTTTAGGACTAATAGCAGTTACTTCAGATATTCCTGAAAAAGCATTGGCAATTTCTAAAGGATGTCCGTCCGGAATATATTGGTATTTTTTATTGGACGTTTTTTCTAATTGATCAAAATCTATAGCAAGTTCAAAATCTGAAAACTGATTAGAAAGCAATGCAAATCCAGAAAGACTCGTAGTTACTTCAAGCTCTTCTGGTTGTAGATTACTCACCACTTTATCTATAGGAACATTCACTATACGTACAGGAAGGCTATATATTTTGGTGTAATTTTTTGAAAGTTTAATAAGAACAGCTAATACTGTTGTAAGCAAAAGAAAAAAGAAAAATTCTCTTACGCTAGCTCTTTTAAATGTGATTCCTTTCAAAATAGACATGCTTCTAAATTACTTAAAAAATAAATGAGGGAATTTTTGTTGTGGTTCCTTCCCTAGCCATTGTACGGCAATCGTAGATTTTAAAAACCCCGTTCCATATCCATAAAACTGCACTATTGTAGCTGCTATAGCCATGATTCCAATAGGAATGCTTTTAGTAACTACCATGGCATGCACACCTATAAGAACGAAATATCCTATCACAACGTATATAAAAAATAACCACCCAAAAATAGCCATCAACATACTAAAGAGGATGCCTGCTAGAAAAACAGTAGGAAACCAATACGTAACTTTTGCCGAACTAGGATGCCAATTATTTAAGATAGGACGCACCATCCCAAACTTATGTACTTGTTTATAAAACTTAGACCAAGAAATACGACGTTTATGATATACATAAGCATCAGCTAGAAGTCGTGTTTTAAATCCCTTATCCCATAATCGTAATACGAGATCAGGGTCTTCTCCTGGATGAATTTTCCCAAAACCTTCACTAGCTTCAAACGCTTTTTTAGATAACCCCATATTAAAACTACGAGGCTGAAAGGTATTGACTTGTTTTTTCCCTCCTCGAATTCCACCTGTCGTTAAAAAGGAAGTCATACTATAATTGATAGCCTTTTGCAATGCAGAAAATGAAGGATGTGCCGCATCTGGACCTCCAAAACAATCTACATAATCCATTCGTAATGCTTCATCCATTACACGAACATAATGTGGTGGTAATATGCAATCTGAATCAAGGATGATAAAATAATTTCCTGCCGCACGAGCCATTCCATAATTTCTAGAAGGACCAGGACCTGAGTTTGATTTAGGAAGGTAGGTGATATTCAAGGTATCTGTATATGCTGCAATCACCGAATCACTAGGTAATGATGACCCATCTTCTATAATGACAATCTCATAAGGTAAAGTGGTATCCTGACTTACAAAGCTATCAAGTAACTCCTTAATTTCGTCAGGGCGATTGTATACAGGAATAATAAATGAATAGGATAATTGCATGGCGCAAATATAGAACAATCCCCCTAACCCTAAAGGGAGAATAGAGAGGATTCTTATCCATTATCTAGACAGATTCAATAAACATTTTGTATAAACAAAAAAAGCGTAGCATTCTATTTTAGAACACTACGCCATATATATTATAGTAGATGTATACGCTTTAACGCTTCGCTCTCCCTCCGGTCGTGAACCTGCCTGCCGGCAGGCAGGTCTCGCAAGCTCGATTTACCATTTCATTCTCCTTACAGTCGTGAATCTCACAAGTTCGATTTCGCGAAAGCGTAATTACCTTTCTATTATTCTTGATCTTTCACAAAAGCATCCATTACTTCTCTACTTACTCCGGTATTACTAAAACCGCCATCATTATAGAGATTCTGCATGGTTACACGTTTTGTAAGATCTGAAAACAACGTCACCGTATAGTCTGCACAATCTTGTGCTGTTGCATTTCCTAACGGACTCATTTTTTCTGCAAAAGCAATAAATCCGTCAAATCCTTTTACACCTTGTCCAGCCGTGGTAGGTGTAGGTGATTGAGAGATCGTATTTACACGTACGTTTTTCTCTTTTCCAAAATGGTATCCAAAACTACGCGCAATCGATTCTAGAAAAGCTTTATTATCTGCCATATCATTATAATCAGGAAATACACGCTGTGCAGCCATGTAGGTTAAACCTACAATACTTCCCCACTCATTCATGGCATCTTTCTTATATAATGTTTGCATGGTTTTATGAAAAGAAACAGCACTTACATCCCATCCTTTTTCTGTCCAAGCATAATTTTGATCTGTGTACGCGCGTCCTTTACGTACATTTACAGACATTCCGATAGAGTGTAATACAAAATCAAGCTTACCGCCTAAGATTTCTTGTGCTTTTTCTACTAAGTTTTCAAGGTCTTCTATAGAAGTAGCATCGGCAGGAACAATTTCAGAACCAGTTTGTTCTGCAAGTGTATTTAAAGCTCCCATTCTCATTGCGATAGGCGCATTGGTCAATACAAATTCCCCACCTTCTTCGTGTACACGTTCTGCAGTTTTCCATGCGATAGAATTTGCATCTAATGCTCCAAAAATGATTCCTTTTTTTCCTTTTAGTAAGTTATACCCCATTGTAATATTCGGTTAAAAGTTGATTTTCGTTTTGAAAGACAAATATCGGCGTTTATTTTTTAATATGTATGCACTCCTTTTCGTTTTTCATTCCTCTATTTTTTCTAATTGAGATATTTCAAAGACACAACCTTCTATTAACCTTCTATCTATTTCTCTAGATGACAAATAATCAACCTTAAACTCTAAAAATAACTTTCCGTCCAAAATATGATATGTCCCATTACCATATAAATCTCCTATATACCCCACAACACCACATGTTCTAGATGTTTTCTCTTTTTTTCGTTGCTCATTTATCATATAAGGAGAATAACCACTATAAACGATGTAATCAAATTGAAAATCATCTTTAATAGTAATATATTTTAATTTATCTGTGGTTATATAGACTCCGCTTTCTATTTTTTCTTGTGCATATGTGATACAATAAAGTAATAGAAAACTAACAAGGATAGGATATTTTAATAGCATGTTCT
The DNA here is from genome assembly GCF_900188275.1 of Dokdonia pacifica. Lineage (GTDB taxonomy): Bacteria > Bacteroidota > Bacteroidia > Flavobacteriales > Flavobacteriaceae > Dokdonia > Dokdonia pacifica. The sequence goes on along the minus strand of NZ_FZNY01000003.1, from coordinate 308,591 downwards.
TAGTTTTACACGAAACTAAGCTTGACTTTTTATAAATTAAAATAGAAATGAGTTAACTATCAACTTTACAAGGAGAAATGATCTTATTAATTAGTTAATACGATTTATAAAAAACAGAAACCTGCGGTTTAAGGGGCCACAGGTTTCTTCGTTAACTTGAGTATAGTACTATTATTTCGATATGAAAAGACATCCCCATCTTATCATATCGGGAATGAGCCAACCAAAAAAACAAAATCCCCATTCTGACAGGTATTTGCTCAACCCACAAATCATGAATAACACAAATATACATGGGTAAATGTATAAGCAATACCCCATATATACCTAACCGAAAGAACAGGTGATTTTACGGATTGATTTGTGTTGTTTGTCGATGAATTGGTAAATTTTGCTCTGTTAAGTACGTATTTAGTTTAGTAAATTACGTGCATGTTCTAATGCTGCTGTCGTTTGATTATTGCCTCCAAGCATGGCTGCAATTTCTACAATACGATCATCAGGAGAGAGGTGTACAATTTGTGTCTTTGTTTTCTCAGCTTGATCTGTTTTAAAGACTTTAAAATGAGACGTACCTTGTCCAGCTATCTGTGGTAAATGTGTGATACTTATAAGTTGCATCGTATGTCCCATATCCTTTAAGATAGTTCCCATTTTGACAGCCACTTCTCCACTCACACCTGTATCAATTTCATCAAAAATAAGCGTAGGTAGTTTTTTATGTCTACTCAACACTGCTTTTATCGCAAGCATCACTCTGGATAATTCTCCTCCAGAAGCGCCTTTTCCTAAAGGTTTTACGTCCATTCCTTTGTTTGCTGAAAATAGAAAAGCTAAGGCATCTTGTCCGTTAGTCATTAAGTCTTGCAAACGAGTCACTTCTATATGCAATTGTGCATTAGGCATTCCAAGTTCTACCAATATCTTTTCGATAGAAGCTTTTAGTTTTGGAATGGCTTTAGAACGTTTTTCATGTAATTGGGCCGCAATTTTTTGAGCTTCCGCTTTCGCGAAAGCGATCTCTTTCTCAATTGCTGCGATCTGATCATCTACGTTTTGTACTTCGAATAGCTCGGCATCCAGACGCTCACGAACTTCAATAAGCTGTGTCACTGAATCTACTTGATGTTTTTTCATCAGATTATACAGTAACTGGATTCTAGTATTCGTTTTTTCTAATGTTAGTGGATCTGCATCTACGCCACTTGCCAAATCTGCGAGTTCTTGAGATAGATCATCTACTTCAATAAATACACTGTGTAATCTATTATATAAGGTTTCATACTCCTCTCCAAAACCACTAATACGAGATAATGCCGATCTTGCTTCAGACAATTGATCTAATATTCCCACATCATCTTGTCCTAACTTCTGTTGTGCTGTGGCAAGGTTTTCTTGAATTTCCTCAGCATGACTTAAGGTTTTAAGTGCTGTTTCCAGTTGTTCGAACTCCCCTTCTATAAGTTTGGCTTCATCCAACTCATTAAATAAAAAGGATTGGTAATCAAACTCCAACTGTGCACGTTGCTTCTTCTCTTGAACTTGCTGTAATTGTGCTAGTTTATTCTTCCAAACTGTATATTGATCTTGGTACTTTTTACGAAGTATGAGCGTATTTGCAAAGGTATCCAGTACTTCAAACTGATACTCATTATTAGTAACATCTAGCGTTTTATGCTGACTATGTATATCCACCAATCGTTCTCCCAAGGCACCTAACTGTGCTAATGTCACGGGAGTATCATTAATAAAGGCACGACTCTTTCCAGAAGGTAAAATCTCCCTACGAATGATGGTCGCTTCTTCATAATCGAGATCATTCTTCTTAAAAAAGGATTGTAATTGGTAACCAGCAACTTCAAAGATCCCTTCGATGATACATTTGGACGTCATATCCCCCATACTCGAACTATCAGCACGTTTGCCTGTAATCAATCCTAGTGCTCCTAACAATATTGATTTTCCAGCTCCCGTCTCTCCTGTTATGACGGTAAACCCATCTTGCATAGCCAATTGCGCTTCTTCAATAAGCGCATAGTTTTTTATGGATAGGGATGTAAGCACGTATTACGAATTTGAATTGATGGTGTAAAGATAGTGGAGTTTCTCCATATTTCAAATGGAAATTACGATATAATTTGGAATTTTTCCAATTTTATGGAATGGCTTATTGTTTTTGTTGGGATTTATTTGAGCGGATTACGGGAAACCGTAAGGGGGAATGGGATATTAAAATTATAATTAGAGAGACCTCAAATATCATTATTGAAATTGAAAAGACTACTTATTATATCATTTGACCTTATAAGAGAAGGCGAAAGTGAAAAATCATTGGCGATAAGTTCTTTAGTTGGTTTTTTAAAAGCTGATGACAGATATGGAAAAGATTTCGTCGTAAATCACATATCTATAAATATGTACACTATCAAAAATAGTTTTAATTTACATAAGCATCTTAAAAACATAGATTACAATATATATGATTATATAGCATTATCTGCTTATATATGGAACGAGTATTTAATAAATCCATTAATGGCTTCCATTAAAACTACTTTTGGTTTTTCTGGTGATTTTATACTTGGCGGCTATCAAATATCTTATTCTCAAAATCCACAGAAAGAATATCCTTTGTGTACCTATTTTATAAGTGGTTATGCAGAACAAAGTCTCCTTGATATTATTAGTAATAACACAACGAACTTCTATTTAGATTCAAAAATAGATTTCAAAAATATTCCTTCTCCTTACTTAACAGGAGAATTACAGATTGTTAAAAACCAAGAAATGGTTCGTTTAGAAACTAAACGAGGTTGTCCATATAGGTGTACATTTTGCGCACATAGAGACCTTAATACAAATCGTGTGCATAAAGGATCATTAGATAAAGTTTTTCAAGAGCTAGAATTCTTTAAAAAAAAAGAAGTAAAAAAAATAAATATCATTGATCCAATTTTTAATGCTGGTACTGATTATTTATTAGTAATGGAGAAATTAATAGACATACGCTTTTCAGGATTAGTGAGTGTTCAAGCTAGGTTTGAAACGATAAAAGGAGATAGAGGACGTAAATTTCTTGATTTATGTTCAAAACTAAATATGAATTTAGAATTTGGTCTACAGACTGCATCAGAACAAGAAAGTAATCTTATAAACCGAAAGAATAATCCTGAAGTTATTAAACAAGTTATGTCTAAACTTAAACAACGTAATATTCCTTTTGAAATAAGTCTTATTTATGGGTTGCCATCACAAACACTAAAGTCCTTTAAAGAAAGTATTGATTTTGCGTATACAAATGGCTGTAAAAAAGTTACTGCATTTCCATTAATGTTACTTAAAGGAACAGAACTGTATGATCAAAAAAGCACTTTCTTATTTAAAGAAAAAATAATAGGAGATTTTAATATTCCTATAGTGGTTGAAAGTGATAGTTTTTCAGAATCAGAATGGAAACAGATGGAACATATAGCAAATCAATTAGCAGAAAATGTAAGAGTATAATCTTATGATAAATTGTTTTAGACTATTATAATAAAACGTTTATAAACGTTTTTAACGGATATAAACGAACTGGCACTTATTTAAAAGACTATAACTATATGATTGATGGGTTTTTATGGTATTTTAGGGGTAATGATATAAATAAGTTGTAGCTAATTAAAGAAATGTACGAATACAATTATATATATGGAGTAATATTAATTGATAGAGAATATGAAAATGTCAATAAAGCAATTGACGAAATGTCAAACTCTGAACAATATAACTACATACATTCTTCAATGTTTTCAAAAGGGAATAATGAATATCCATACTTTTATGAATCATATATAATATCATTTTCTAGAACGTTTAAATATTTAGGATATGATTTGGAAGATTTCAATGAACTGATTTGGAATATCGAAACCCTCTTAAATAGAATAAGTTTTGAGAGTGCTATGTTACATATTGGAGGTATGTATAGCGAGCAGGATTTATTTTGGATTAAAAAAAATAATAACAACAATTCAAAACAATTGATAAAGTCCGAAATAAAGTTTTATGAAACCGAGAATTGGTACTTCGGATTTGGGAAAATAAATCTATCTACAGGAATGATTGACAATACTGTTGTTAAGGAAAAAAATGAATATTTTGAAACAGAGTATCCTAATTTTAAATACCCAATAGAAAAAAACTAGCTACAACATTGTGTATAATTCATTGCTAGTAAAGGCTTACTTACGAAAATTCCGCTGGAATTTTCTATCCGTGATTTGTTTGCTAACTTTAGTGCTTAAACACGCAACGAAATCATACACAAAACCAAACCACTATAACTAATTTGATCATGAACAGTGAGCTAACAAGAAACACATTAGATTGGTGGGAAAAAAAGCGGATTTGGTATAATCTAATTGTACTGATTTTTGGTGTATGGCAAATTATTAATGAACGACCTGATACTTTCAACCATGAAGATATTCTTGGAGTTGTACTATATGGTTTGGGAGCAAATATTCTCTATTCCATTGGAATACTAATTGAACTGCTAGATGAATATTATTTTAAAACGCTTTTCAAGTTCAAAAGGTTTAGATGGTTCTTTCTAGTAATTGGAACATTATTTTCAATTTTTTATACTACTTGGTTGATCATACTATATTATAACGGACCCGTATGGACATGGTAATTAAAAAGGAAATAAAAGACGACAATGAGTTTTACCTTTATATCAATGGAAAATTGATTTACAAAAGGTGGCTGAATTTAGGCTATGGGAAAGTTTTTGACACACACACTTTCGGAAAATATACTGATTATAGCATTACAGATTTTGACCTTGATGAAACACCAGAACTAATTCACGTTAAAGCAAATTTAAGATTATTGACCACTGAACAAGGAGGAAGAAAAAATGGATTCAAAAGTGGATTAAGACCAAATCACGTTTTTGAATACAAAACAAATGGGCAATTTAAATATACCTATATAGGAGATATTCAATTTGAAGAAGGTGCATTGATATTACCGGGAGAAACTAAAGAAGTTTTAGTTCGGTTTTTATCAAAACAACCGATTGATGAATATATGAATATCGGAAGAAAATGGTGGATTCATGAAGGAGCAAAAAAAATTGGAGAAGCAGAAATAATAGGAATTGAATTTCCTAAAACTGAATAAAAACCTGCCTACAACCTCCGCTCTCGCGAGTTTTGCAATTGGTGGCATTCCTAAATAATCCTCTCTAAATACTTAGCTTCTTTATACCCTTTAACACTTCGCTCTCCCTACGGTCATGAACTTGCCTGCCGGCAGGCAGGTCTCACAAGCTCGATTTATCATTTCATTCTCTCAACGGTCGTGAATCTCACAAGTTCGATTTATCATTTCATTCTTCCTACGGTCGTGAATCTCGCAAGCTCGATTTCGCGAAAGCGAAATAAAATCAATAAAACATAAATCATCCCGAGACGTTATGCTATAAACAACCATTACCATGCGAAGTTTAGGAAAGTATCTTCTCATTATTATAGGTATTGTAATTACATCTTGTTCGGATACTCCTGACGGTATGACTGTTGAAAAAATACCATCAAAGGATATTGTTGCCAAGCTTTTATCACGACCAGAAAATTTACAAGCGCCTTTAGTGATTGTCGTACCGGGTTCTGGAGGGAGTTTTATTCCAAATAAGGTTTTATTTGGGTTGACAAAAAGTGGTTATGATGTACTATCTATTGCCTATTTTGGAGAACGTAATCTTCCCAAAAAGATGGAGAAAATACCTTTAGAGTATTTGGAAAAGGTCGTCTTATGGTCTAAAAACAAATTTCCAAAACGTAAGATTATTCTTTTAGGTATTTCCAAAGGGGCTGAATACAGTCTGGCATTTGCTTCGTATTTTGATCTAGTTGATGGAGTGATCGCCTATACGCCTAGTGCATTTGTATTACCCAATCATATTGATGTCAAAGAAAATGAGCCTCTGGTATCTTCCTGGACCTTACAAGGAAAAGAAGTGCCTTTTGCGCCAATAGATCGGTTTACCGATCAAGCAGGGAAAATAGTTTACAAAAAATATATTGATCCTATTTTTGAGAATCCAGCAGTGATGGAACAATCTCGTATCAAAGTAGAAAACATACATTGTAATGTGCTTTTATTAACTGGAGAAGACGATTGGGTATGGCCAGCTTCTCAAATGGCGGATTATATGAAAACTACTTTTGAAAAAGAAAATAACCCCTACACGATGGATCATATTTCTTATAAAGATTGCGGGCATCAATTTCTTTGGTTTGATGATGCCATTCCTACTGAAAGAGCCGAATATCAATCCACCAATCTAACAGGAATTAAAAAACATAAATTCCTATATGGTGGTACACAAGAAGGAACTTTAAAAGCAATGGTTGCATCACGAAAAGCTGTAGTAGCATTTTTAGCCGCTTACAATAATTAAATCTTTCCCTATCTTTAGTACACCAAACAACCAACCAAATAACATAGATTATGAATTCAGTTCTTAGAAATGTTCTTGCTGTCATCGCAGGATGGATAGTAGGAAGTATCGTTAATATGGGATTGATTACTCTGGGATACAGTGTCACACCAATACCAAATGTAGATCCCAATGATATGGCTGCAATGGCCGAAGTAATGCCTACCCTAGCTCCTAAATTTTTTATATTTCCATTTTTAGGTCATGCACTAGGAACCTTAGTAGGTGCATTAGTAGCTGGAGCGATTTCAAAAACACGCAAAATGTTAAGTGCTCTTATTGTGGGAGTGCTTTTCTTTATAGGCGGAATTGTTGTTAATATTATGCTACAAGGACCCGCATGGTTTACCATTGTTGATATTTTACTAGCGTATATCCCGATGGCATATATAGGCGGCCGATTAGCACGTCGCATCACTCGTAACTAATATCGCAACTAGTATTTCAATCCTTTCTATGTCTCATGATATACCTCAAATAGCATTTAAAACAAATCATGACGGACTTCAAGAAATAGAGATTATTACCATAGAAAGCTTGATGGAACGGAAAGAGACCTTAGATCACTTTCCTGAAAAAGCACATCAAGTTCGTTTCTATTTATTAATACATTACACTGAAGGAGCAACAGAACATCTAATCGATTTTGTTTGGCATCCTGTTCGAAAAAACACCTTAGTATACCTTACCAAGGGACAAATTAATGCGTTTAGATTTACACCAGAAACAAAGGGATATATCATTCTTTTTACAGAAAATTATTTTAAAAGTCAGTTAAATACACTGCCTAGAAATACCGTGATTCGTTTATTTACATCACATCTCTTCTCCCCTATTATTCAAATTCCTGAAAGCTCTCAAGTACCTGAATATTTCCAGTTGTTTTATAAAGAGTTTTATAAAGAACAACAGGCATTTAATAAAGGAAACATTATAGATGCATTATATACGATTATATTTTCAAAACTAGAACAACTCAAACAATCACAAACCTTTCATATACAAGAGTCCGATAAGCTTGCCACTTTCCTCAAGTTTACATCCATAGTAGCGCTCAACTATGGAAAGAGCAGAAATGCCGATTTCTATGCATCCCATATGAATATAAGCTACAAACATTTGAATACTATCTGTAAAGAGATTGTGCATAAAACAGCAAAACAATTTATAGATGAGTTTATCATTCTAGAAGCCAAAAGACAGCTTATAAATTCCTCTATTAAAAGTACGCAACTTGCCTATGCACTAGGGTTTGAAGAACCCACTAATTTTGTGAAGTACTTCAAAAAGCACACAAGATTAACCCCAAATGCATTTAAAAATCTTCACATATAAGCTTACAGGTTCGATATTAACCATTTTTTGAAATACTTACACCTACTATTCTCATAAGGGGCGCGCTACATTTGTGTCATCATTTAAATCATCACAATGAAATATAGCGCACTTGCTTGTATAGTATGTATCACAATACTATCCTGCAAAACAGACACAAAAAAAGAAGAAATCACACAACTTGAAAAACCAACAATTATGGAACCCACAAACAAAGAAAAAGCCGTTGCCTTATTAGTAAGCTTAGAGACAGGAGATCAAACCCCTGTTGGATATATTAACCCTACAAATTACGTACAACACAACTTAGGTGTAGCTGATGGTTTGGAAGGATTTGGAGCCGTTTTACAAAACGCGCCAGAAGGAGGGTTTAAAGCCAATGTCGTAAGAGCGTATCAAGATGGTGATTATGTATTTGCTCATACCATTTATGATTTCTTCGGACCAAAAATAGGATTTGATATTTTTAGATTTGAAGATGGAAAAATTGTAGAACATTGGGATAACTTAATAGACATCAAAGCAGCTAATCCTAGTGGACATACACAAACAGACGGCCCTACAATTGCTACTGATCTAGACAAAACTTTAGCAAATAAGGAATTGGTAAGTGATTTTGTTACGACCATTCTAGTAAAAGGAGAAATGGATAAAATAGGAAATTACTTCACAGGAGATACCTATACCCAACATAATCCAGATATCGCCGATGGGATCTCAGGATTAGGACAAGCCTTAGAAGCAATGGCTAAACAAGGCATTACGATGGTATATACTAAAACACATAAAGTACTAGGAGAAGGTAATTTTGTATTAGCGGTGAGTGAAGGAACATTTGCAGGAGCACCAACATCCTTTTATGATCTATTCAGAGTAGAAGATGGAAAAATCGTAGAGCATTGGGATGTGATGGAAACCATAGCACCAGAAGCTGAACGTCAAAATACTAATGGAAAATTCAATTTCTAAATCCAATGAAAAAAATTGTTCTAGCATGCATATGCATCATCATGTTGGGTTGCCAACAAAAAGAAAGTACTATGGAATCGTATGTTATTGAGATTACCACATTTGCTTATAAAGCAGCTGTAAATATGGAGGAGTTCTGGAAAGAAGATGCAAATATCCAATCCAAATTTACTAGTAAACAACCTGGATTTATAAGCCGCGAAAGCGCCTATTCAAAGGAAAATAATGAGGTACTGGTAATGGTCAAATGGAAAAATCAAGCAAGTGCAGATGCTTCCATGCAAAAATTTATGACAGACACATCCGTAACTACCTATGTACATATGATAGAAGCTCCTACTATGAAAATGACCCGGTATCAAGTAAAATAAATAACATTTTCTAGATATAATATCATAGCGATTTGAATGCATTCAAATCGCTATTTTTTATTCTATAATTAATTCCTATTGCATATAATGATACTGTATACGCTTTCGCGAAATCGAACTTGTGAGATTCACGACCGGAGGGAGAATGAAATGATAAATCGAGCTTGCGAGATTCATGACCGAAGAGAGAATGAAATGATAAATCGAGCTTGCGAGACTTGCCTGCCGGCAGGCGGGTTCACGACCCAAAAGGAAAGCAAAGCGTTAAAGCATATAGAATCAAACTGTAACAAATAACTATTCCCAAAGACTATTAGGGTGTAGTATTATAATTATGGCTACATTTCTATGAGTAAAAGTATAAAAGAGCAAAAAAAAGAGATTATTGCTAGAGACATTGAACGATTACAAAAGCAAAATCGTTCATTCAAAAAGCTAGCACCTTACTCTATAACATTTCTGATCATCTTATCTTTTATAATTCCTATTCTCCCAAGAAGAAAAGGAAGTCTAATTTTTGAAAACCTAGATTATATAGAAGCCTCTTTAGTTAATCTAGCAGTGCTCTTCGTATTTTTTGTTATAAGTGTATTTTTAGTCATACGATTGAATACTAAAAAAATAGATCGTCTTAAGAAAACAGTTTTATAGATATTTGTACTAAAATATAGAAAACAAATGTCCTCTATAAAAAAACCAAAAAAGCTATTTCCTAAACATACTACTGTTGAAGAACATCCTACCACCGTTTGTTATAAACTACCTGCTGTTGTTTTTAAATATCCTTTTTTTAATGAAGGTATTCAAGCATACCGAATGAAAGGACACGCAATTACAAATGAAACATTAGATGCTATAGACATAATTCCGAATAGACAAATTGAGTTAAAGGGCTTTATTTTTCATACATCACATTGTGGTTCTACATTACTAGTTAGAATGTTGCAAACAACTTCTCATATTAGAGTTATATCTGAAACAGAAGCCATTAATGGTTTATTACTTTCTTACGTATTACATAATCTCCCAAAAGAAACTGTTCAAAAACAATTAAAAAAAATTATTGAAAGTTATTGTCAACCTTTAGGTGATGAGAAGCATGTGATTTTTAAACTTACTTCATGGAATGTATTTATGATAGATGTATTTCTAGAACTTTATCCTACTACAAAATGGATGTATCTCGATAGAAAAACAGATGAAGTTGTCGCTTCTCTTAAAAAGTCTGATGGCGGTTTTGCTCAGTGGTGGCAACAACCTACAGATATTCTTAAAAGGTATTTTACAGGAGAAGGGTATCATTACACCACAAAGGAAGCATACCTAATTCATATGGTAAAGTTACATCGTAAACAAGCACAGCTTCATACAAATAGTCACACACTACATACAAACTATCATACATTATTAGATGATTTTATAAAAATCATTGCGCATTTTGAACTAAACCTTTCAGATCAAGAAATTGAAAATGCAAAAAAAACAACTGCATTTTACTCAAAGTCAATGAGTAAAACCCCATATAGTATATCCTAGCAAATCCGTCCATATAAAAAGTAAAATAATAAAAGCTATCTTTAAGTCTACAATAGCTAAATATCACATCTCTATGGAATACGCAGTCAAATCAATCAGAGCCTTTATTGGTGCCAAAGATTACGAACTTTCAAGAAACTTTTACCTTGATTTAGGTTTTGAAGAAGTAAAAATAGGCCCTAAAATGTCTTATTTCAAATTGGGTGATTTCGGTTTTTATTTACAAGATGCATATGTGAAAGATTGGGTAAATAACTCGATGCTGTTTCTAGAAGTAAAAGATCTAGAAACACATTTACTTCGTATTAAATCACTAGAACTTGACAAAACCTATAAAAGAGTTAGAATCTCTCATATTCATTACAACGATTGGGGAAACGAGTTTTTTCTGTACGATCCTTCAGGAATTTTATGGCATATCGGTGAGTTTACTTCCTAATCTTTTTAATGTAGGATTGTGGTACTTCTTTCAAATATTTTGAAACAACTTTAACAATATATTTTGTTTAACGATTTATAAAATAATGTAAACATTCATTATCTTTACTGTATAATCATCTCACATGGCTACAGCAAAGAAAACTACCAAAAAAAAGATAACTGCTACAGATATCATTTCTAAATACATGGACCATGTTTTAGAACATGGCAAAACCCCAGTAACTATCTATAAATTTTGTAAAGACATCAAATGTACCGAAACAGAATTTTATGAGCATTTTGGTTCTTTTGAAGGATTGAAACAACATATCTGGATCGCTCTTTATGAAAGCACCGTTGCAACTTTACACAAGGATAAAGATTTTGAAAACTATCCTAATAAAGACAAGATGCTTTCATTTTTCTATACCATGTTTGGTAATCTTACTGCCAATAGAAGTTATGTCCTTTTTGTTTTGAAAGAGCACGCGATGCCTCTTAAAAATTTAGAACAGCTTAAAGAACTTCGTATAAAAATACGTCACTTTGCAACATCGCTCATTGAAGAAGGTAATGAAAGCAAAGCCTATAAAATCACAAAAAATCCTGTGCAATTATTTAGTGAAGGAGCTTGGATTCAGTTCTTATTCCTTTTAAAATATTGGATGAGTGATAATTCTGCCGGATTTGAAAAAACAGATGTTGCTATCGAAAAATCTGTCAAAGCCATTTTTGATGTGTTTGAAACAACACCCCTAGAAAGCATTATTGATTTTGGAAAATTTATAGTGAAGGAGAATTTCGCTTTCGCGAAATCGAACTCGTAAGATTCACAACCAAAGGGAGAGTGAAGCGTTAAAATAAAGATTCCCGCCTTTGAGGGAATAAGAATGAATAGAGACCTCCTAAGGAGGCACCGAAGCCTATGAAAACAATAGATCACATACCTACTAATAAACTACAACGTGCATCCAAGCTAGTAAAAACAGGTGCTAAAGTTGGTGTGAATTATGTGAAATATTATGGTGAGAAGGTGGTCAATCCTTCTTTATCAAAAGAAAAATTAAACGAGAGTAATGCCGAAGATATTTACGACGGCTTAAAAAGTTTAAAAGGAAGCGCTCTTAAAGTAGCTCAAATGTTAAGTATGGAAAAAAACATCATGCCAAAAGCATATGTAGAGAAGTTTTCGCTTTCTCAATTTTCTGTACCACCACTTTCTGCTCCTTTAGTACGCAAAACTTTTAAAAAATATTTGGGGAAATACCCAGAAGATTTATTTGATACATTTGAGGCTCAAAGTGTTAATGCTGCTAGTATAGGCCAAGTTCATAAGGCTATACTAGATGGGAAAAAACTTGCTGTGAAAATCCAATATCCTGGAGTCGCAGATAGTATCAGTAGTGATCTAGCTCTAGTGAAACCGATCGCTTCTAGAATGTTTAATCTACAAGGAAAAGGAAAAGAAAAGTACTTTAAAGAGGTGGAAGATAAACTACTAGAAGAAACCGATTACACACTAGAGCTAGCACAAAGTATGCAGATGGTAGAAGATTGTGCATCTATACCCAACTTACAGTTTCCTAAGTATTATGAAGAACTGTCAAGTGAGCGTATTCTTACTATGGATTGGATGGATGGCCAACACTTGAGTGAGTTTGTTGCAACCAACAACAATCAGGAAGCTTCCGACCAATTAAGTCAAGCCTTATGGGATTTTTATATGTTCCAAATGCACCGTCTTAGAAGAGTCCATGCAGATCCGCATCCCGGTAATTTCTTAGTCAATGATAAAAATCAATTGATCGCCATAGACTTTGGATGTATCAAGCATGTTCCGGAAGACTTCTATATCCCCTACTTTGAATTGGCTGAAAAAGAAAATATCAATAACCCTGAGATTTTTAAGCAAAAATTATTTGAATTAGAAATCTTAAGAGAAGATGATACACCAGATCAAGTCAAATTCTTCTCAGAGCTGTTTCATGAAATGCTAAGTCTTTTTACAGAGCCTTTTCATCAAGAAACATTTGATTTTAAAGACACTACTTTCTTTGATAAGATAGCAGCGTTAAGTGAAAAATATAGTAAAGACACTGAAATCCGAAAAATGAATGGAAATAGAGGTAGTAAACATTTCCTCTATATAAACAGAACATTTTTTGGTCTCTATAATTTAATGCACGACTTAGGTGGACGTATCAAAGTGAATAACTTTGAGCAATATGCCTATAAAAAACGGGTAGCATAAAAAGTTAATATTTGATCAGCTAAGCTTTTCAATTATTTGGTTAGGTTGTTTTAAAAAGAGCGCTTTCAGTCGGGCGCTCTTTTTTGTATCCAACCATACTTTTTAATATTATTATGCACGCATACTAAACGATGCATGCTTTCTTCTTAAACGACATTCAAAAACATATATTTGTGTTACGTCTTTTTTCACTTTCGTGAAAACGTATAAAGCAATTACTTATATGTCACCACCTGATTGTGTGACCTTTAAATAAAAATCTATATGTATAATTCTAGAATCGCCGGATTGGGCGCATATGTTCCTGAAAATGTTGTTACTAATGATGATCTATCAAAACTGATGGATACAAATGATGCTTGGATACAAGAGCGAACTGGAATAAAAGAGCGTCGTCATATCAAAAAAGGAGATGGGAATTCTACAGCAAAAATGGGGGTGAAAGCTGCCACTATCGCTATAGAACGAGCAGGGTTGACAAACAAGGATATTGATATGATTGTCTTTGCCACCTTAAGCCCTGATTATTACTTCCCAGGTTGTGGTGTGCAAGTACAACATCTTATGGGTATGGAGACCATTCCTGCATTAGATGTACGTAACCAATGTAGTGGTTTTGTATATGCCCTTGCTACAGCAGATCAGTTTGTAAAAACGGGAATGTATAAAAACGTATTGGTTATTGGTGCAGAGAATCATAGTGGGGGTCTGGATTTTACAACCCGCGGTAGATCAGTTTCTGTTATTTTTGGAGATGGTGCTGGTGCTGCGGTATTAACCCGTGAAGAAGATACGTCTAAAGGAATTCTTTCTTCTCACTTACATAGTCAAGGAGAACACGCATTGGAGCTTTCACTTAAAGGTCCAAGTACTGAGCAATGGGTGCCAGAAATTATAGCAACAAATCCTACTGAAGATATTCCATATTATCCATATATGAATGGACAATTTGTATTCAAAAATGCAGTAGTTCGTTTTTCTGAAGTAATCAAAGAAGGACTTGCTAAAAACAACTTAACTGCAGAAAATATAGATATGTTGATTCCTCATCAGGCCAATCTTCGTATTGCACAATTTGTACAGAAGAAATTTGGTCTTACAGACGATCAGGTATTTAATAATATCCAAAAATATGGTAATACGACCGCTGCTTCAATTCCCATTGCATTAACAGAAGCATGGGAAAAAGGAAAGGTAAAAGAGGGAGATACCGTTGTTCTTGCTGCATTTGGTAGTGGCTTTACATGGGCAAGCTCTATTATTAAGTGGTGATTTCGATACACTTCGTTTACAACGAAGCACTCAATCACCTAGTCATATCTATATAGTGTATAATGTTAATGTGAGTGGGTAGTTGTTATTGTTTTTTTGTAAAATGCGAAGCACAAAAAAATAATAACTTTCCGTTTCCGAATGAATGTATTAAGTGGTAAGCCACCTAACCACTGGAGGGCGAACTAAAAAATAATTCCTTCTCCCTCTGGGAGAAGGCCAGGATGAGGGAAGGTGAATGTGTCGAAGAATGAGACACAGACGGAAGGGAGAGAATGTCTCTAATCTCCAAAGAGGAAACTCATATAACTATTGATACGTTATACGCTTTCGCGAAAGCGAACCAAGACCTAAAAAAATCACAATTCAAGACTAAAAAAGTAATCCCTTTTCTTCTAAGAGAAGACTAGAATCTGGGAATCAAAAGGTTTCCGTATTTTTATGAAGTCTGGCGATATTTTTAAGATGTTGCATTTAGCTGGACAAAAAATACCATAACCATACTCAGATGAAAACAACCACCATCATTCTTTCTTTTTTAGTCATATTTCTTTTAAGCTGTCAAACAGAGACCAAAGAAAAATCGGTAGAAACAACCAAAGAAACCGTAACTAGTATTCAGGATTATACCTCTAAAGATTATTCTACTTTAGTAACCTTATTTAAAGAATGGAGAACCTTTGAAAACCCACCCCTACTCGATGGCGCTCCTGATTATACAGCAGAAACTTTTGAAAAACGTGTGCCAAAATTCAAAGAATTACAGTCAGGTTTACAATCTATTGACACTACAAACTGGTCTATAGAACATCAAGTAGATTGGATGATTGTTTGGGCAGAAATGAATGGCTATGATTTTAACCATCGAATTTTACAACCTTGGGCGCGTGATCCTGCTTTTTATAAATCAGTTTGGTCTAGCAGAAGTGATGTCCCTGCTCATGAAGGCCCTACCCATCACGGCACTACCGAACTATGGACCTATACATTTCCATTATCGACAAAAGAAAGAGATAGACTCTTAAACGATCTAAAAATAATTACACCTCTCAATAAGCAAGCAAAGAAAAATTTAACCGGAAATGCCAGAGATTTATGGATCACTGGAATTCGGGATATTCAATACCAAAGCGTCGTACTTACCAATCTAAAAAAGCAAGCGACTATTAAAGAGGATACTGCCTTAGTGTCGATGATTGATGAAGCGATAGCCTCAACCAATGATCTGGTATCTTGGTTACAGAATCAATCTAAATCAAAAACAGGTCCCTCAGGAATTGGCAAAGACAATTATACTTGGTATTTACAAAATGTACACCTAGTTCCCTTAACTTGGGATGACGAAGTAATGATTCTAAAACGAGAACTCGCCCGTGCTTGGACTTCGTTAAAATTGGAAGAGCACAGAAATAGAAAACTTCCAAAATTAATGGATGCCAACTCTCCTGAAGCCTACAATAAAATGGCAGATGAAGCTGCCAATAGTTTAATTACTTTTCTAGATCAGGAAGAAATTGTAACTGTAAAACCTTATTTCGACCCTGCCTTACGTGAGCATTTAGGAGCATTTATACCCAAAGAGAAACGAAATTTTTTCACCATAGGAGAACATTACGATCCCAGACCGCTATACTCCCATTTTTACCATTGGTTTGAACTAGCCCGTATGGATAATGAACCGCATAAAAGTGAGATACGAAAAGGCCCCTTATTGTATAATATTTTCGATTCAAGAAATGAAGGAACTGCCACAGCTGTTGAAGAACTATTCATGCAAGCGGGTTTATATGATGATAGTCCAAGAACCAAAGAGATTGTATATATCATGATTGCGCAACGTGCTGCAAGAGGTTTAGGATCTTTATATGCACATGCCAATGAAATGACCATGGAAGAAGCTGGCGGGATTCACAGCGAATACACCCCTCGTGGTTGGATGAAGACTGAAAAAGAACTCCTTATTTTTGAGCAACACTTGTATTTACGTCAACCCGGATATGGGACAAGTTATATCACAGGTAAATATTTATTAGAAAATGCATTTGCTGATTATGCTAGAATCCAAGAATCACAAAACAAACCCTTTATTCTAAAAGACTTTTTTGATTCCCTAAACAGTATCGGAAATATCCCTGTGTCATTAACTCATTGGCAAATGACAGGCTCAAAGAATCACTTAGAAATAATTACGGATTGATGTCAATATTCCGCTTTCGCGAAAAAAGAAAACTCCATGCAAACTTGAAGTAAGGTAAATACATCGAAAAATTTAGGTACTCATACTCAAGTCGTGTTTTAACCTCTATTTAACAACCCTGATGTATCAAAAACAATATATTTAAGTGCCAATCAACAACGTATATGATGCGCTTAAAAACGAAACTCTTCCTATTCATTTTTTTCTGTATTACCATTAGTGTGAAAACACAAAATACACCTTCAGAAAATAGCTTAGGACTTACGCGTACAATACCTTCTACATTCTTAGAAGAGCATCGAGAAATAAAGGTATATACTCCAGATTCGTATTCTGAATCAGATAAAAAATATCCTGTTCTTTTTATACTTGATGGGCAACGCTTATTTCCTTATGGCGTTAGCTTACTAAAGTCTTTTACACAATTCAAACAAACCCCAGAGTTTATCGTAGTAGGAATCACTAATACGTATCCTCATCGTTTTGGTCACTTTAGCGATTCAGAAAAAAAATTCTCATCATTTATAAAAGAAGAAGTGTTACCATTTATAGATACCAACTACCGCACTTCATCAGAGCGCTTACTTTTTGGTTGGGAATATGGAGGTAGTTTTGTGATTCAAACCTTATTAGATACCCCAGAACTATTTAATGGGTATATGGCGGCAAGTCCATTTCCTATCGCACAGAAAATAGATGCTGTAGCTACTTTTCTTCAGAAACATCCAACTATTGATAGATCCTTATATTTTTCTGTAAGTCCGCATGAAGGCAGTGTCAATATGGGTACCGAAAAGTTAGATAGTTTGCTTCAAGTAAAAGCGCCAAAATCTATGCATTGGACGTATAAAAAGCTAGCAGATGCAGAGCATCGTTCTACTCCATATATGACCTTATACAAAGGGATTACCCAATTTTATCATTATTATCCAGAGTTACAGTTTAATACCCTAGAGGAATATACAAAAGCGGGAGGTTTAGAATATGTATATGACTATTATAAACAACGATCAGAACAATTTGGTTTCCAAAATGAAGTGTCTGAGTGGACAAAATTCACCTTAATACGTAGTGGAATTCGCGAAGAGAATTATACGCAGTTTGACTATTTTATGACTACATTTTCATCATCTTCTTTTATAGAAAATCTTAGAGGTTCGCGCCCCTATGAAATCACCGATTTTTATATAAAACACAGTAAATATGCAGAAGCCTTAGATATCTATAAAATACTCCTTCATAAACGTTCTGATTCGCAAGAATTACACAAAAAAATAGGAGATACATACACGGCTTTAGATATGAAGAAAGAGGCTGCTGCTTATTATAAAAAGGCACAAGAATTGTCTGAAAATTAGAAGTTTTTATTAGATAGTAGTACACACAAAAATCCACACATGACCATTCATTACTTTGATATCTACAAAGGCATCTATGATTTTGAGATGCATGATATACACACTACGAATCATGCACATCCTGTGGTGGAAGTTATCATAGCCATAAAAGGAACCTTTTCCCTAAAAGTAAATGAACTCGTCTCTGAAAACCTAGTATTCGCTATAGTAGATGCAAACGTAAAACATCAATTTTCTTCACAAGATTGTCTGGTAAAAACACTGATGATAGAAAGTCATAATAATATGCTCTCTGAATTTTTAATACAATCTGGCATTATACTTTCCAATGGATATTATACCTCAACGACATTTCCCGAAAAACAACAGTTCTACACCCATCTCAAGGAATTTGCTCTAAACAATGACCTTAAAACTCCGTTAGATACCCGTATCGCAAAATGTCTTGACATCATAACACATAAGAAGGTGACTTATGAAACACTCATCCCATCATTAAGAGACAGTGTATTCCTATCTGAAAGTAGACTTTCGCATCTTTTTAAAGAACATATTGGAGTCTCTATAAAAAAGTATCTAGTCTGGAATAATCTTAAAAAAGCTATTCAAAGTCATTTACAAAACAATAACACCCTTACAGAAGCATCATTAGAGCATGGTTTTTTTGATCAAGCACATTTAAGTAATGCTTTTAAAAATGTATTAGGTGTTCCACCTTCCAAGGCGTATAATAGCAGAACCGTACAATTTTAGGAGCTTTAGCTAGTGTATTTTTGACCTTTATATTTTAAAGCGATGCATACAGAAATAAGAACGATTAAAAAAGAAGATCTTCATGATCTAAAAGTCGTATTAGATTCTAGTGAATTATTTCCCTCCGAGTTACTAGAAGATATGATTTATGACTATTTTAACAACCCCTCCTCTACTGATATTTGGTTTACAACACTATATAATGACACACCTATTGCTATTGGCTATTGCGCGCCAGAAAGGCTTACAGAAGGCACGTATAATCTCTATGCCATAGCTGTGCATAAAGAACATCAAGGAAAAGGAATTGGTAAAAAAATGATGCGTTACATAGAAAACCTTTTACAAAATCAAGGACACCGTATTCTCATTGTAGAAACCTCTGGAAAACCCGATTTTAAACTAACAAGGTCTTTTTATGATCAATGTAATTACATACAACAAGCCATCATTCCTGAATTTTATGACAAAGATGATGATAAGGTGATATTCTGGAAGAAACTAAAATAAAAGTGTATCTTAAAGGTATCAATATTATCATATACGATCATGAGTACAATGACTATCCATAAGGATACAAACATCATAAAAAAAGGGCTATTAGCAAGTACTATCATCATACTTCTTGTGATTGTAAAAGACCTATCGCATTCCTATTTACGATCCTATTCTTTTTACCTCTCAGAATCATTACTATTTAGTATTTTCTGGGTGCTATTTGCTCCTACCCTTCTTCTTATTAGAAAAATGAAGCATGTAGTAACTGCCTACTATTTTCCGCCTATAATGACCCTATTGCATATCACGTTATTTTCAGCACTAGTTTTTTCAATATCTAATATGTTTTATGAATACCCATTTGAATTTTTCAAAACCTTTTTAAATACCATCACACGATATGGTATTGTCTGCCTACTTATATATAGTACACATCTATTCTTTCTTTCACAAAAAGAAACACCTCTAAAGACTACTACAAAAGAAACTGTTGCTGAAAAAATGATTGTAACCTATCGTAATACTTCTGTGATTATAGCGTATTCAGACATTGTATCTATAAGCTCAGAAAAACCATATATAGCTATTGTTACTAAAGAAAAAACATATTTACATACGAGTACATTAAAGCGTTTTTTAGAGGAAAAAACATCCACTAATTTTATACAAATACATAAAAGCACTATCGTTAATACGAATGCTATTGTCTCTTATACATCTCGAAAAAATGGCGATTATGATGTGCTTTTAAGTAATCAAAAAATGGTAAGAGCAAGCCGGAATTACAGTCAAAAATTCAAACCGTATTTTGATCACCTCACCTTGGGATAATCTTAACTCCTGTGAGCTTATTTTATTTCTACTATCTATTTTTCTAGCCTATGTTTAGAAAAAATAATGACGCATGTATTATTCTAAAAACGCATTATTCATCTGCGTAATCAGCTTATTTTTATGTAGTAGTTGCCAAGGTCAACAAACAAATACGGCCATTATAGGTGGGCCATGTCAAGGATGTGAAGCAATTTTTGACTATGGAACTAAAAACCTTACCGCTATAGATACGCTCCCTGATTTCGCGAAAGCGAAACCAACATTAAAACTCACAGGCAACGTATTACAAAAAGACGGTACAACGCCTGCAGCAAACATCATTTTATATATCTATCATACCGATAGAAAAGGATTATACACACCTAAAACCAATGCCAAAGGCTGGGCAAAAAAACATGGGTATTTACGTGGTTGGATTAAAACAAATGCTACAGGTTCTTATACGTTTTATACATTCAGACCTGCGGCATATCCCAATAGATCAGAACCTGAACATATACATATTACTGTAAAAGAACCTCTCAAAAATGAATATTACATAGATAGTGTTGTATTTGATGATGATCCATTATTAACTCCAAAAGAAAGGGAGTCATTAGAGAATCGTGGAGGTTCGGGAATTACACAACCTGTTATAGAAAATGGGATACTGACTGTAAAAAGAGATATCATTCTAGGAGCTAATATTCCAAATTATGAATAAGTATCGCGCCATTTTTATCGTATTCTTATGTTTTGCTTCCTGTACTTCCAAAAATCATTCGGTAGTTCAAAAAGCAATAATTACTGAAGCAAAGGTTTCTGATATCAAAACAAAAGGAGATACGATTCCTATATCTATAGAGACGTCAAGCATCCTTTGGGAAGGCACTAAATTGAGAGGTTCCAAAAAACATGAAGGGAAAGTAGATCTACAAAAAGGATATTTCATCACACATCAAAACAAGATAACAGGAGGACATTTTACAGTAGATATGTCTACCATTGCTGTTACTGATATTCCTGAGTATGAGCCAATCCCTAGAAGGAATCTAAATGAGCATTTAAAAGGTTCTGATTTTTTTGATGTTGATCGTTTTCCAAAGGCTACTTTTGAGATGATACAAGCTTCATATAAGACAGAGAAGATTGCAGAAATTACTGGTGATTTAACCATCAAAGGAAAAACACATACCATTGTATTTGAGGCTATTTTTACAAATACTCACTTCTCAACCACATTTACGATTGACCGATTTCAGTGGGGTATTGCTTATGAAGAAAATTTTATACAAAAAACAGTAATTGACAAAGATATCAAACTAACGATACGATGCGGTTTTAAATAACTCTTAGTACTACAATTAGAAATCTGACTGAGTATGCTTTACTATTTTATTCTCCCTCCAGTCGTGAACCTGCCTGCCGGCAGGCAGGTCTCGCAAGCTTGATTTCGCGAACCTGCCTTGCCGGCAGGCAGGAGCGTATCATCAAAAACTAGCATCCATAAAATAGAAATTAGTGTAACAAAGTATGTGATCATCCGTCAACAGATTGAACTCACATATCAATCAATGAAAAAAATCACACTCCTCCTTTTTGTCATAGGAATCCTATCATGCCAATCTCAAACAAATAGTAGACAACCAACAACAAATACCTTTGAAAATGGGTCTAATATCACTATTTCTAATCTCACGCCTGAGCGTATTGATAATCTAGAACTATTAGGTAAAATCTGGGGGTTTTTAAAATACCATCATCCCGCAGTTGCAAAAGGAACTTATCAATGGGATTACGAATTATTTGCATTTTTACCCAAATATCTAAAGGTTACAACTAATGATAGAGATCAATTACTCCTAGAATGGATAGATGGGTTAGGTGAAGTTCCAGCTTGTAAAAAATGTATCCCTACTGATCCTGATGCGCAACGTAAACCCAACTTAGATTGGACGACGCAACATCAATTAAGCATTTCCTTAAAAGACAGACTACAAAATATCTATACTAATAGACATCAAGGAAAACAACAGTACGTATCTATAAAACCTTATATTGGAAACGCTCAATTTGCTGAAGAACCGTATGCTGACGCAACTTATCCAGATACGGGTTATAGGTTATTAGCACTATATAGATATTGGAATATCATTCATTACTTCTTTCCATATAAGCATATCGCCGATAAAAATTGGGATACAACCCTAAAAGAATACATACCGCTATTTATCAATGCAAAAAACGAACTTGAATATGAATTCGCTACTATAAAAATAATTGGTGATGTTCAAGACACCCATGCTACACTATGGGAAGGTGATGATAAACTCAAAGAATGGAAAGGAACTAACCTCCCTTCTTTTCGAATGCAGTTTATTGAAAACCAACTTGTGGTGATAGATCATTATAATGAAGCGTTAAAACAAGAAAACAATATTGAAATAGGTGATATCATCACCTCTGTAGATGGACAACCTATTGATGATTTAATAAAGAAATTATCTCCCGTAATTCCTGTTTCTAATACTGCTTCGTTACACAGAAAACTATCAAGTATTCTTTTGCGCTCTAATAAAGATAGTATCAATGTAGGAGTCATTCGAAATGGTAAAAAGGCTTCATATCAAGTAGCTGTATATCCTAGAGAAAAATTAAACCTCCAACAATGGTTTGATAAAGATAAAGAACAACGCTTTTACTTTTTAGATC
This sequence comes from Dokdonia pacifica, assembly GCF_900188275.1. Lineage (GTDB taxonomy): Bacteria > Bacteroidota > Bacteroidia > Flavobacteriales > Flavobacteriaceae > Dokdonia > Dokdonia pacifica. The sequence continues at coordinate 285,616 of NZ_FZNY01000003.1, read as the reverse complement.
ACAACATAGGTTATATGAGTGTAAAACATATCGAGAAAAGTGATATTGCTAGCATCAAAAAAGAATTCATAAATGCTAAAGGAATTATTATTGATCTACGTCATTATCCTAATACATATATCCCTTATTTATTGGGAAACTATTTTGTAGAGGAGGCAACACCTTTTGTAAAATTCACAATCCCTAATAAAGAAAATCCAGGGGAATTTAAATTTGGAGAACCACTTTCTATTCCGACATCAAAGCAACCGTATACAGGAAAAGTTGTTGTACTAGTAAATGAAAATTCTCAAAGTCAATCAGAATATACAACCATGGCATTTCAAGCGGGTGTACATACTACAGTAATAGGAAGCGCCACAGCTGGTGCCGATGGCGATGTTTCAAAAATTGATTTACCCGGCGGACTCGTCACTATGATTTCTGGTATTGGTGTATATTATCCTGATGGTACCGAAACACAACGCATAGGTATTGTTCCAGATATTGAGGTCACTCCTACCATAGAAGGTATTAAAAACGGGAAAGATGAAGTGCTTGAAGCTGCAAAAGCTTATATTTTAAAGTACTGAAAATAATCGAATGGCATTATTCTTTTTTACGCTTTCGCGAAAGCGTATAAAGACTTTTAATTTAAGTATCTTCATTCTCAGTAAGAAATAGTAATATCTTATTTATTAAACATCAAAAAGTATGGGAATATTTGACTTTATGAAATCAAAGAAAAAAGGAATTAAAAGTGAGACTTTTAATTCACTTCAATACCAAACTGAAATTACAGCACTAGCACAAACTGTATATTTTGAAAACAACCATGATTACATTATTGTCAAAAAACAATTAGCAAAAGAGGGACTTACTGAGCATCAATGCAATCAAGTAATAGAAAATTTAAAAAGAATTGTTTCTAATATGGTGGATGATTTTCAGGGGAAATTAGATTCTGGAGAAATTTCAGAAATAAAGATTCAACCTAATCCTGATCATAAAAAAGGGAGTGTAACTAAAGATCAAGTTGATAAATATATTGGATTTGGTGCCTACCAAATGGAAAGAGATAACTTAGAAAATGCACTTGAACTTTTTGACAAAGCGATAGAACTTGATGAAACAGCCACATTAGCTTATGCAAATAAAGGCACATTATACTCCATACGTGGTGAGTATAAAAAAGCTGTAGCATTTTATGATAAGGCATTAGAATTTGATCCTAAAAATATTCAGATTCTTGAAAATAAAATGCAAGCTTTTTATGAGATTATGGTTTCAGAAGGCGAAGACAAGTTTATAGATACTGTCAAGGCTTGTTTAAGTGTAGATGATAAAAGTCCAAATGCGCTAATGTATATCATACAATATTATATCAAACAGAATGATCTAAAAAACGCTCTTAAAGAACTTAAGAAACTCTTTTCTGAATATTATTCTGAACAAATAGCTATACAGCTACTCTTAAATATATTTAACCGTATTCCTGATAAAAAAGAAGCGCTAAGAGAATTTGATATTATAGAAAATGGGCTTTCGAAAGAAGCAAAATACCAACTTGATTATTGTAAAGCACTATATCTTAAAGGCATTGATGAACTTGAAGAAGCCATAATACTTTTTGAGCAATTAAATAACATAAACCCCTTTTCCTGGAACTATTATCAAATAGCAATTATTAAGAATTTACAAAACAAAGAAAGCGAGAGTTTTGAATATCTAGAAAAAACATTTCAATTAGAACCTGAATTAAAAGAGGATGCAAAACAATATATTGAATTAAAAAATCTATGGACACACCCAACGTTTATTAAATTAACAAGTATATAGCGCATTATTTAAAAGAAAATAAACTCATTTATAGATGAACACTAAAGAAAACCTTATAGAAGCCTTAGATCTCTTACCTCATCCAGAAGGAGGGTATTATAAAGAAGTCTACAGGAGTGAAGGAAGCATTCCTGCAACTGCACTTCCAGAAGCCTATGATGGCAACCGAAATTATGCCACGAGTATCTACTTTTTATTAACCTCCGATAGTTTTTCTGCTTTTCATAAAATTAATCAGGATGAGATTTGGCATTTTTATGATGGCGCTCCAATTAGGCTTCATGTGATTTCTAAAGATGGAAAGTATACCTATCATATAATTGGACGTGATATCGTCTTAGGGCAAGTACCACAACTGGTAGTGCAAGGAGGTGATTGGTTTGCTGCTGAAGTGGTGGGTGATGATACCTATGCCTTTGTAGGGTGTACTGTTTCTCCTGGATTCGATTTTAAAGATTTTGTAATGCCTCCTCGTAAAGAATTAATCGAATTGTTTCCAGAACATACGGCAATTATTACTAGATTAACGCATTCTTAATACATCTTATGGAACAAACCTTAAAATATATAGAACTTAAAAGTGGTTTTGGAGATAATGGTCCTGCTTGGATAGGAGTACCCGATTTTTCCAAATCTGGGCGTACTGTTTATTTTAATAACAAAGCGTTAAAAAGTTCAAGTGGTACTGGAATAGCAGGAAATTATTATGATCTTGAAACTGGTGACGAATACTGGGTTTCTGGAGTAAAAAAAGACGGAACCGATAGACATTGGGCCGGTGGAGGAAAAATAATGATTGATAGAAATGTGGTTGATCTCTATTTAGACCATGTTAATTTTAATGTTTTAGATAAAAAGCAATTTGAAATAGTTGATATACTTCCTACTGATAAACAACGATTTTCAAAAATAGAGAATCAACCATTAACAGAAACAACGTATAAAAATCAAAGCATATGAAAAAAACAATAGTTCTCCTTACTCTTATCCTAAGTACAGTAACATTCTTTTCGTTTACAACAAATACGGATACAAAAGCTCCCAAAGTAGCTATTGTCAACTATTATGAACAAGATTTAAAGCTTAAAGAATTAATCACTAGCATAGAAAAGCAAGATAAAGTAGCCATTATTTATTTTTATGCCGATTGGTGTGGTCCATGTAAACGCTTTAAAAAGAGCTTCAAAAGTAATCTTGTAAAAGAAGCTTTAGCTAATGCTGTGTTTATTAAAATAAATGTAGATGAAGATGTAGAAAAACAAAGTGTCTATGCAAATTATGGTATTAATGTCATTCCTACATTTATAAAAACCAATCCAAATGCAGAAGTCATTGCAGAAATCACAAGTGGTGAATGGGATGAGGATATTCCAAAAAATATTTCTAAAGTAATGGACTCTTTTATAAATACAGATAGGTATCATAAATAAAGAGTAGTAATTGCTAACCTCACATGAAATTAAATCTTCTTGTCATTAGAACTCAAGAACCTGAATTATTAAAAGCTCAACATGAATTATTGGGGATGAATTTTGAATATCATAAACATGAGAAAGGCCCATATCATTATGCTTGTGAAACAAATGGATTTGTTTTTGAAATATATCCTCTAACAAAATCAATGACAGTAGCAGATGCATCTCTTAGATTAGGATTTGATGTTCGCAATCTACCGCAAACTATAGAAATTCTTAAGGAAACAAATTGGAAAATACTATCTGATATACAGAAAACACCTTGGGGACAGACTGCCGTAATACAAGACTTAGATGGCAGAAAAGTAGAATTGAAGGATAAGATACTGTAAGTAAATGCTATGTTTACTTATAGACATAATAGCTAACGAATAAAGATTTTTATTTTTTCGTTAGATCATCAAATAGCTATACGAATACCTGTACCTTTACCAAAGAATACACCTGCAAAAATCACTAGCTAATTATGGATAAAAATGAGTTTTTAGAAAAGCATATTTTCACTGATCTTCAAAAGATACATCAAGAATCAGACGCTGATCCTACACCATATTTTTCGGAAGCAGACTTTGCAGTTATCCTTGAAAGAATTGAACATTTTGGAATTGGCATCTATGGTATTGAACCTTGGTTTGAGGGCAAGATGTATGGTGTAAAAACCAACGAAGCCTACAGAAAGAAAGCTACCGACCCTAAATGGTATAAAAGAGCTTTTTTTGAATTTAAAAAACAGCAAGCAAATTTACAGTATGCGGCTACCTATAGGATTTCAGATAAACTACTAGCTAAAGAAGTATAATACCTGCAACATCCGATTATTTACCTCGTCTTTGGGTAAATAAAAAGAAACATTAATTACACCGTTTTAAATATTATTGTTTTATTCGGAGCTATTCAAGGCTTTACGCTTTGCATATATATTTATAAGCAATCGTATGAAAATAAGAAAGCACGTAATAATTATTTACTATTCTTATTTTCATTGTCATTTTTTAATTTGGTATATGCGTTCTTATACATGCAGATAAGAACTATAGGTCCCATACCACTTGCTTCTTTTCCTTTTCCATATAAATACCTTATAGGAGTAGGTTTTTATTTTTATATCAAACGTCAGATTACAAATAAAAAAATAATCTCTTCTATAGAATATTGTTTATTTCTTCCGGCGATTATCTATGGACTCTTAAGACTTTACTGGTATATAAATGTGCATTCAGGAATTGATGAATATATTTTTGTGCGGGTATATCAAACTGGTTTTTTCTTATATAATGATATTGGATACCTCTTATTTAACCTATGCATGATGTTATATGCAATTCGGTTTCTTAAAAAACATCAAAGCACTATAAAAGGATCTACTACTGTTTATAAAAATTGGAAATGGTTACGCACTTTTTCATGGGTGTTTATTGTATTCATTATGTTGAATTTACTTCATCAAATCATTGCCATTAGTTTTAATCTTGAAGATAGTGGTCAATTTTATTATGCAATTTTACTTTTAAATTCTATGTATATCTATTGGATTGGATACATTGGTTTTACCAAATCAAAGCTATTATTCAAATCATATACACTAAAAGATAAAGAACAAGAAGTATTTCATAAATCACTAAAAGACAAACTTGATTTGATAATGACTACAGAAGAGGTTTTTACAAACAAACATTTAAAAGTAGTAGACCTAGCTACGCTTCTCAACATAAAAGAAAAAGAATTATCTATCTATATACAAGAAACAGCTTCTATGTCCTTTTCTGATTTTATAAATTCCTATAGAATTGATAAAGTAAAAACTCTTTTACAATCTCCTCAAGCAGAAAAATATACCCTAGTAGCCATAGGGGAAAAAGCAGGGTTTAGTTCAAAATCATCTTTTAATGCTGTATTTAAAAAAGCGACTGGTATGACACCGTCTCAATATAAAGCGTCCTATAAAAATTAAGACGTCCAATATCTTTTTTCTGGACATTCTCCATCATTTTTTTATCGCTAAACTATATCACAACGCTTAGTTTTGGTTTTATAGTTAATCAAAAAGACACAAATATGAAATCAATAAGTACAGGTATCTTACTATGCTTTTTTTTATTAATCTCAACGGCATATGCGCAAGACACATCCCTAACCGTTAAAGATAGTATCACATTCTTTTACCATGATTTATTAAACAATCTAGAATCAAAATATTTAAATCGTGAAGATGTAGATTGGAATACTGTAAGGAAATACTCCCTTGAACAAGCGCTTAAAGCAAAAGATTTTGCTACTTCTTTAGAGACAACAACTAAAGTTTTTGATACTATTAAATGCAATCATTGTAGCTTATTTTCAGATAAAGGCTTTTATAGGAGCACATTAAACAAACAATTATCTAAAGAAGATTTCAATAGCGCATTTTTAATAGAATTAGAAAAAAGACCTCCATTTAAAGTACAACTCATTAATGAAAATATTGGATATATCAATATACCAGGAATGTTAATGATTGATTTAACTCAGGATTCTCTTAATATAGAAACCCAAAAAATGTATGATGAAATAGTCACGCTACAAAAAATAAAAAAAATAAAAGGATGGGTAATAGATTTACGATTTAATGGTGGTGGGAATGTGTTTCCTATGCTAGCTGCTCTACACAGCTTATTAGGGGATAACCTGATGTATAATGCAATTGACAATGATGGTATTAACATTGGAGTTCACACATTAAAAGATGGAGGGTTTTACGAAGGTAAGGTGTTAAAAGCAAAAGTAATACCTTCCATAAAGCCAGATACTAATATACCCGTAGCATTGCTCATTGGTAAACTCACTGGAAGTTCTGGCGAAGATATTGCAGTCGCATTTAAAAATAGAGAGAATGTCACTTTTATAGGAGAAAACACCTATGGCTTTTTAACTGGAAACGACTTGTTTGAACTTCCTTATACTGTCAAAATAGCCCTCACCACATCCTATATAACCGATGCTCAGGAAAAATATAGAGAATATATCACTCCTGATATTGAAATCATAAAAGAAGCTAACTTTGAAGACCTTACAAAAGATAAAAACATTATAGAAGCCATTAAATATATAAAGAGTAAAAGCTAATCGCCTTCTATAAAAGACGTTTTATAAAATAAATGACTTTTGCAACAACGGCTAATAGATATCGTCTTTCAACATAAAGACAATATCTTATAAACTCGATCACTATAACATGAACTTTCAAACTAATCTCAAGTGTCTCTGTTATATTATATTTTTTATAGGTTTTAGTTCATATGCACAACATACAGAACGATTTATGACACTAATGTCTGGATTAGAAAAAGGAAGCTCAACTGTTGACACCACATATTACAGCAATGGACAAATAAAACACTTAGCAAAACAAACAGAATATACATTTCAAGACAAAGAATATCTTAAGGAAAACGGCATCAGTATTTTCTATCATAAAAATGGAACTATTGGTAGAATATCAGTCAAAGATGCATATGGGTATTATTTAAATGAAAAGTTCTATGATAAAACAGGAGAACTCACGGAGGAATGGATCACAACAGAAATAGATAATGATGCTAGAGATTTAGAGGAATATTTCAAAAGATATGAATTGAATCCAACTGATTTAGGGGATATTAAAAGAACCATTAATTATTATAAGCTCTCCAAAAACACCAAAGAAAGGTTTTTGTATAAACATATATATATTGAAATAAAAGGATTAGTAGTAAAAGAAACGATTACATTTTTTAATGAAAAAGGAGAAATAGTTAAAACCAAAGTAATAAAACCCAAAAGAGTTTAGAAATATCAATGATTAAAAAAGCCTATCATCAGTGATCATAGGCTTCTTAAATCATATCTAGTATTTGGTGACTACCACCCTTCTCTCTTCACAAGGTTTGCAATATGCATGTAGTGATGCATTCCATGCCACGCATATTGTCCTACATTTTGGCGTAAAGAAATCGTTTTATTTCCATCTGGATGAATAAACGTACGTTCTAACTGTTCATCACTTAAACTACGTAACAAACGTACGAGCTTATAATGTACCGCCTCTAGATGTTTTAATGACCATTCTACTGGCATTCCTTTCAAATCTGGAAGATCAGTCCATTCCTTTTCTAAATATGGCTTAATGATTGGATTATCTTCTGTAAGTGCCCATTTAAAACGAATATAACTATGGTGATGACTATCTGCTACATGGTGAACTACCTGTCGTACAGTCCATCCTTCTGGGCGGTAGGGTGTGTCTAACTGTTCATCTTTCATTTCGCTTACCATATCACGTAACTGTGCTGGTAATACTTCTAGAATGGTAATCCATTCTTTTAATTTTTCATCAGAAATGGTTTCTGGTGGCGTAAATGTGCCTATTGGGTATTTGAGTGCTTCCATACCCTAAAAATAGAAAAAGTGCCTATCGTAATAGGCACTTTTTATGAGTAGTTATTCACAGTTTATACAACCCATGAATAGGTATTCTTTATTTTCATTATACGCTTTATCGCTTTGCTCTCCCCATGGTCGTGAATCTCACGGGTTCGATTTCGCGAAAGCGCATATAACTTACTTTACAGCAACTAATTCTACATCAAAAACCAATGTAGCATCTGGAGGAATTACGCCACCAGCCCCACGGCTTCCATATCCAAGATCTGAAGGAATTACTAAACGCGCTTTATCTCCTACTTCTAGTAACATAATACCTTCATCCCATCCTGGGATTACTTGACCTATCCCTACTTGAAAATCGATAGGTTGGTTACGCTTATAAGAACTATCAAATACAGTTCCATCAGGAAGTTGTCCTTTGTAATGTACAGAAACCGTTTGTCCTGAAGTTGGTTTTGCACCATTTCCTTTTTGGATCACTTTATATCTCAGACCGCTTTCTGTTTTATCAAATCCAGCAGCAAGCTCATCTAACTGTGCCTCTTGTGCTGCTTTTGCTTCTGCAATTCTTCTTTCTCTAGCACCTTCAAAAGTTCTAAATGCTTCGATCGCATTCCATGCTTCGGCATCAGCACCTTGACGTACAATAGAAACTGTATCCATAGTGTCTCCTTGTGCAATAGCATCTACCACATCTTGACCTTCTATAACAGATCCAAAAACAGTATGTTTACCATCCAACCATGGTGTAGGTACATGCGTTATAAAAAACTGACTTCCATTGGTACCAGGTCCCGCATTGGCCATACTTAATTTACCAGGAGCATCATGAATAAGATCTGGATGAATCTCATCATCAAACTGATATCCAGGACTTCCAGTACCTGATCCTTGAGGGCATCCTCCCTGAACCATAAAATCAGGAATTACTCTGTGAAATTTTAATCCATCGTAATAAGGAGTTCCTTGTGGTTTAGCACCATTCTCCATATTTCCTTCTACCAGCGCTACAAAATTCCCTACTGTTCCAGGAGTTTTTTCATGCTCTAGTTGTACTAATATCTCGCCTTTTGGCGTACTAAATTTTGCGTATATACCGTCTTGCATTCCTTCATTTTTTTAATGAGGTGCAAAGATAACATATCCTAATGAAGGGTAAAGTATTAGCCTTTAGATTTTTTGAAACTACTGAAGTATTTTTTTGCTTCTCTCATTACTCTAGGCGCCATATATAAGGTTGCAAACATCGTAGGAATAGCCATTAATGCAAAAACGCCATCTATCAGATTAATCATCATATCTAAGGTGGTGGTCGCACCAAGCATAATACTCGCTACATAAAAAATATTATAATACTTCTTATTTTTTGCGCCTGCTAGAAAACTCAAGCTCTTCGATCCGTAATAGGAATAGGAGAATAATGACGAGATACTAAACACCGCGATACAGATTAATAATATATATTTTCCTACGCTTGGGATTGCTTTCGCGAAAGCGGTTGCCGTAAGGCTCACCCCACTTGCTCCTGTATTTTCCCAAACACCTGTGACTAAAATAGCGAGTGCCGTAAGGGTACAGACAATCAGTGTATCGATTGCAGGGCCTAACATAGCAACAAGTCCTTCACGTACTGGTTGATCTGTTTTTGCTGCACCATGTGCCATAGGTGCTGTACCAATACCTGCTTCATTAGAAAAGGCTCCACGTTTAATTCCAAGTACAATCAATGCTCCCAATATACCTCCATATAAGGGTTCTCCTTTATATAAACTCGCCGAAAATGCATCGGTAAGAATCAATTTGAAATATTCGGGCACCACCTCTATATTCACAATAAGGATATACATTACTGCTATAAAATAAAGAACTACCATAGAAGGCACCAATCGAGAGGCTGTTTTACTAATACGATTCAACCCGCCTAGTACAACAAAACCAGTAATAAGTACTAATATCCCGCCGATAACTAAGTTTGTTTTAAGCCCAACTTCTACTCCCTGAGGTTTTAGTAAGATATCATTAATCGCTTGCGTGAGTTGATTTACATTAAAAACGGGCAATGCTCCTATCAATGCCGCCACACTAAAGAAAATAGCCAGTGGTTTCCATACTTTCCCCATGCCTTCTGTGATAAAATACATAGGCCCTCCTTGAGCAACTCCATCACTATCAGTACCGCGATACATCACCGCAAGTGTTCCTGTAAAGAACTTAGTAGCCATCCCCACAACAGCACTTATCCACATCCAAAATACAGCACCAGGACCTCCTATAGCAATAGCCACAGCTACTCCTGCAATATTTCCCATACCCACAGTTGCAGACAATGCAGTGGTCAATGCCTGAAAATGACTAATCTCTCCAGGATCATCAGGATCGTCATACTTCCCACGTAATACTTGAATTGCATGTCCTAAATAACGAAAAGGTAAAAAGCGAGAATAAAACAATAAAAAAAGACCTCCGCCTATTAATAAAACGAGTAAAGGAATACCCCATACTGCTCCTGAAAAAGCTTCTATAATCGAGTCTAGTTTTTCCATAAATGATGCTCCATAATTTGCTTAAATCTACAACTTATACCATTTAGAATGCAAAATTGGATTAAAGAATTTGAATTATGGTATGTTCAGATGAAATAGAAAATCAAATCATAGCCTTCGTTACGATTTTATTTTATATTGAAATTTGAATGCAATAGAAACAAATTATTCATCTTATTTTATGTTTTAATTGGTATTACACCTCTTTTTTCGGTAGATAAATTAATTAAACTATCTTCCAACTTTGTAAATTTTAAAAACTACATGAAAAATCCTACTTGTGTTTTACGATTCAAAAGAAGTCTCACACTACTACTAATCTTGCTATTATTCAGTAATTTACATATATTAAACGCTCAAGAAGATGCGTCTAATATCACGATAGTTCCTGAACTTGTTTTTGGTACTTCTGTAGCATCTAATAAGACATTTCCAGAACGAAATCCTCAAATACAAGCAGTTTTTAATATCCTTTGGCATCATGAAAATAATGCACAAGAATGGGCACAACGCCTTAAAAGGTTGCGCACAGGAATAAGTGTAGGGTATACCAATTTTGGAAATTCTGAAAGCCTTGGAAGTGCCTATAGTTTAGTCCCTTTTGTAGAGTTTAATGTGTTTAAGAAAAAGCGTCTTACCACTCAAATAGGTATTGGTGTATCTTATTTTACCAATGAATATGATTTTGAAACCAATTTTTTTAATAGAGCAGTAAGTACAGACTTCACATGGTCTTTTAAAGCTTTTATGCATTATAACTTTCTTCAAACTGAATCTATAAATTATAGAATAGGCGCAGGTCTTTTTCATCATTCTAATGGTCATACAAGACTTCCCAATCAAGGATTTAATTCTTTCTTGTTAAGCCTTTCTGCAGAATTAAAAAGTCCTAAATTCAAGAACTACAAAGAAAATATCATAGAACAGCCTGCACCCGAAAGAAACGTTCAAAACTATATTGCTATACGCGCTGGTATTGGACAAAATGTATTTAGTGATGTTTCTATTTTAAACGATAAAAAAGAAGTGTATACTATCTCTGCAGAATATGGTAAAATCTATAACAAGACTTTAAAATTAGGAGTAGGTGCTTTTTACAGAGTATATGAACATTATTATGATTATATAAGAGGGAATGAATTCTTAGTAAGAGACGGAGAGGAATTTGCTTCTTTCAGAGACAATCCTTGGAATAACGCATCTAATTATGGCCTTTTTGCAAAAGGAGAACTCCTTTTTAATCACGTAGGTGTCGAGCTACAATTAGGGGTTAATTTTCATAAACCTGCCTATAAAATTGATTGGCGTATTAATGAAGGATGGGATCTTGCGCCTAGAGATATTCCAGGTGGATGGGTGTTTGGAGAGTTTGATTCTAAATTTAGAGCTAAAAATGCTGTGAGTACACGTGCAGGATTAAAGTATTATGTGATAGGAACTGACAAGGCTCCAAAGCATAACCTATATGCGGGTGCTTTTATTAATGCAAATTTAGGACAAGCTGATTTTACAGAGTTAGGGATAGGCTACATAAGAACCTTTTAATAATACACTCTAAAAACGGTATTAAACGTAGTTTCTAAAGCATCATTTTTAAATTCTTGAATAGTGGCTGTATTATCTACTCTAAAGAACTGTTCTATTGTATTAGAATTATTAGTCAAATTCCAAATAGAGAACCCAATATCAGCACGCCACCTTTTATTCGTTTTTAGTTGATACATTGCCGAGAAATCTGCTCTTAGATAATCATCCAGATTGCTTGTATTTACATCTTCATAATTTACCGCATCATTGACAACTTCTATTCCTTCTACAGGTAATGTAGTAGGTCTTCCAGTACGCCAATTCAGACCTAAAGCTACCTTTAGATTCTTATAATTATACGAGGTTCCAAAAGTAAGTGCATGGGTAATATCAAAATTACTTGGGAACTGTATCTCTGGCAATTCATTAAAAGTATACGTATTATCTATAAAAGAATAACTCAACCAAGAGTTGAATTTACCATATCGCTTTCTTAATAATACATCTACTCCCATAGCATTATAACTCCCAGTAGTACGTGTAAACTCATACTTTGTTTGAAATTCTTGACTTTGCGTGGTAATACCGTCTACTTTTTTATAATAGGTATCAATATCTATTAATAACCCAGAACGATTATAAGAGATTCCTAAAGAGGCTTGTTTGCTTTCTATAACAGGAATATCTTCATCATTTGCGAGTTGCCATCTTCTACGTTCTATGCCTAGAAAATCATTTTGAAAATTAATAAATTGAGACGCGTTTTGATGTTTGAATTCTCCTAGTAACTCTGCAGAAAAATAAGAGCCAAATTGATGATTTACACTAAGACGTGGTTCTATCAATACCTTTTTAAACTTATCAATATAATTAAAACGACCTCCAAGATGTGCCTGCGTATTTCCATCTTTTGCGGTATATCCTAGTTGTGAAAAAACGCCATGAGTACGTACTACATCAGAGCGTAATTCTCTAAATAAAGGCTCATCAATATCGTTAAGGTTTGTAATCTCTGTTTCTACTACATGATATCCACTCTGGATACTAAATGTAGGTGACCATGCATACATGGCTTGTAGCCTTATCCCGGTTTCTGAAACTACATTTTCTTGTAAAAACCGCTGTGATGCAAAAAGATTTGCATTAAACCCTCTTAAGGTATAATCTGTTTCATATACTTGAAGACTCGTTCTAAACGTATCATTCCAAATACGCTCATAAAAAATACCTCCTGCAATGCTATTCTGAGTAAGACTACTTTCTCTTGTTTCTAATACAGTATCTACATTTGCAGTCTCATTAAAACTCAACTCATTTTGAATATTTATAAAATTAAGTCGAAGTCTATCTTTATCTGAAATTTTATATAACCATCGTACTGACGTATCATAAAAATCAAAATTCTGATTAGTATTCAAAATGGCAATGTCATTATCTTGTACTTCTGTATCCTGCGTAATTCTATCAAAAAAAGATACATAAGTAGGTGTGGTTACAAAATCACTGAGGGATTTACGAACCCCTATTTGTACTGATGATTTTTCTGAAAAAGGAATATCTACAAAAGCATCTGCGCTTAAAAGATTAATCCCAACAGAAGCTTCAAAACGATCGGCTATTTCTGTATCTGTATGCATGTTAATCGTTCCAGAGACTCCGTCTGTATAGGCCGCATTTGTGCCATTTTTTTGAATAGATACGGTGTTTGTGATTTGAGGGTTAAAGCCCGAAATCAATCCAAAAAAATGACCAGATTGATACATCTTCACATCATCCCAAAGCAATAGGTTTTGATCATTACTTCCACCTCTTATATTAATATTTGAAATAGTTTCATCTAAACTTATGATACCTGGCAATGCTTGTACAGATTGTAATACATCGGTTTCTATTAGTCCAGGCAGAATGCTAAATCTTGAAAAATCTATTTGTGTGCTTCCGCTACTATTCTTAGTAATTCCTTTAACCACATAGCTTGTTAAAATCACTTTTGAAAGTAGCGTTTCTTCTGGGTATACATATATAATGGCGCATTTATTTTTAGTAAAGAACGCTGTACTTCTTGTTATTGTTTTATAGCCTAAATGTCTTATTTCTACTAAGGTATTTGGGGTGGTTGCTATAAACTCAAAATACCCCTCACTGTCTGTGATAAGGGTATTTTCTGTTGTTTTTAATAAGGCTCCTTCTATAGGGACTTGTGATTCGACATCTCGTAAATATCCACAAATACGGGTTTCTTCTTTCTTTTTGGTTATGTAATAAATGCGAGATCCTACTTTAGTGGCTATTAATCCTGTTTGATCTTGTATGTAACGAAGGGTTTCTTCAAGGGTACGCTTTCGCGAAAGCGGTAAAAGGGAGATTCCCTCTAAGTCTTGTACGGCATAATTAAACTGAATATCGTAAGAATGCTCTAACTCAGCAAGCATTTGAATGACAGCAATGGGTTGTGCATCTTCTTGAGTAATGCCCTCATAGATGGGTAAGAAAAAGATAAGTATAGAGAGATATCTCTTAATGTGTTGCGTCATATATAACAACCTTCTTATTGTTTTCTATCTTAAATTCTAAACGAAGAGGGGCTGTAATCTGTGTCAATGCATCTGTAAGATCTGTATGTTCAAATCCTCCAGAAAACAGTATGGTGTTATCTATTTGATCACTATCTATCGATACGTCAAATTGTCTTTCTAATTCTTTAAAAACTTCTAATACGGTTACTTTAGAGAAAACGCTTCTATTTGCAATCCATTGTGGTGCATCTATAGTAATCTTACTATGTGACTCTTTATTGTGATCTAATCGAAAGCTTGTTCCTGCTGGAAGCTGAATGGTTTTTGCTTGATATGTTACACTCACTAACCCTTCATAACAAGTGACTTCAAAAAATTGATCTCGTTGTTTTACATTAAAAGAAGTGCCTAATACAGATACAATTCCATCGTCTGTAAGGACATCAAATTTTGATCCTTTGGCAACATTAAAAAATGCCTCTCCATCTAGAGATACTTCTCTTTTTTCTTCCCAAGTTTTTTCTTTATATCGAATAGATGATTTGGCGTTAAGTACTACCTGTGATTGGTCTGGCAAATCTAAAAGTTCTTTCTGTGCAAATTCTGTAGTAATAGTAGTTGCGGCATTACTTGTAAAAACATAGTATATACCTAAAGCAATAAGCATTACTGCCGCAATACTACTAACCATTTTTGTCCAATGCAATGGTATTACCGATGAAGGTGTTTTTGTATGATTTTCTTTTTGTGATTTAAATTTTTCAAAATCATCTACAGTGTATTGATCTGAAGCTTTAAATCGCTTAGATTCTTGAATGATTTCTTGGTAGAGAGAAGCATCTTCTAGTTTATGAAATGCTTCGAGCTCTTCTGAGTTTAACTCATCATTCAACCATTTTTTAAGTAAGTGTTCTTTTTCCATAATACACTGTCTACTATTAAAACAACTTTAGTATAAAATATCCTGAAACTATTTTATATTAAATCCTTCAAGCTCTTCTTTTATTTTTTTGAAAGCACTATAAATTCTGTATTCTACTACTTTTTTGGTGATCCCCAACTCATCTGCAATTTCTTGATGCTTCTTCCCTTCTGCTTTATTAAGTAAAAAAGCGACCCGTTGTTCTTCAGACAATCTTCCTAAGACTTCTTGATAATTTTTTAGAAACTCATCCTTTTGAAGTAAAAACTCTGGAGACTCATTAGTATAGTCTTTAGGTTGAATTTTTCTGTAATTCAATACTACTTTATGATGCTTTACATGATTAAGCATCATATTATTTGCAATCGTATAGAGATAGGACTTGGCTTTATCCAATGCAACCTTTTTACAATTCTCCCATAATTTTATAAAAGCTTCTTGCGCGGTATCTTTAGGATTAAGAACCTCCCCGTATTTATAATACAAGTGATTTGCTAGCGGTTGCGCATAGGTGTCATATAATTTTGAAAAGATGTGATCTTCACAAACAGAACTATGTAATGGCTTCTTCAAAAGGGTGCTTTAGGTTTGCTACAAAGCTAACAGAAACTTTTTAATTTTTTTTTCAGGAGTTTTTAAAAGCTAGTTGTTCTATGTTTGAACGATCGTTAACAAAATGCATTCTTAAAATAATTTTTGCTAATCATAACAAAAACGAATATTTATGAAATTCTTAAAAAATGCTCCATATTTTCTACTTGCGACTTTTTTACTTTTTAGTGCTTGTAGAACAGAAGACGAAGAAATTATTACCCCACCAGAACAACAATCTCTTGAAGCAAATTCAAATGCTGCAAATTTAATTACCAGAGTAAGTACGAATGATGGATCTAATGATAATATTTTAGATAATGCTAACTGTATAAATATACAATTACCCGTTACTGTTATTATTGACGACTTAGAAATCATCGTTAATTCTGAAGAAGATTTTGATACGATTGAAGATATTTTTGATGAATTTATAAATGATATAGATGAATTAGATTTTGTATTTCCAATCACAATTATTCTTAGCGATTTTACAGAGGTAACTATTGCAAATGAAGAAGAGTTAATAGCGCTTGTGGAAGAATGTTCTGGAGAGAATGAGGTGGATGAAGATATTGAGTGTATTGACTTTCAATACCCTATCACCTATTCTATTTTTGATCAAAACAATGAACTTATAGAAACCGTTACGATTTCTAATGACCAAGAACATTATGAATTTATAGAGAATCTAGATGATACTGATATTATCACAATTAATTTCCCTCTTACTTTAATCCTGTCAGATGGAAATACGGTAACAGTCACCAATATTTTAGACTTAGAAGAAGTCATTGAAGATGCCATAGATGATTGTGATGAAGATGATGATAATGATATAGATGACGATGATTGTGAAGACTGTACTAATGATACTTTAGTAGATGCGCTTGAATCATGCGACAATGGATTTGTTGTAGATGAGTTTATCATTGGTGACATTGATAATACAGAGCAGTATGAAGATTATGTTTTTGAATTTAATCCAAATGGAGTTGTCATTGTAGAAACTAATGGAGAAGTATTTGAAGGTACTTGGTCTTTTGACGGCGAAGGAAATGATAGTACTATTGAAATTTCTATACCTGGATTAGATGATTTTAATGATGTGTGGGAGGTTATAGAAATAGAGAATGAAGATGAAGAAGTTGAAATTACTATCACAAATGGTAACGATTATATTGTCTTTGAATGTGATGATGAAGATGATGGTAATGATGATTTTGATTGCCCCGATTTAGAAGCTAATATTGGTGATGCTTGTGAAAGCCAAAATGGAAACAATGGTATTATAAATGAAAATTGTGAGTGTGAAGAAGAAGATGACGTCACATTTTTAGAAGGTGTTCTTACCGCAGAAAATAGTGTATGGTTTGTAAGTAGCTACACAGAAGATAACAATGATGAAACCGCTATCTTTAATGGGTTTGAATTTGAATTCAATATAGATGGGACTGCGACAGCTAACAACAGTGGTACTATTACTAACGGAACATGGGCACATATAAACAATGAGACAGAATTACTACTAAATTTTGGAACCTCCTCACCATTAGATGAATTAGAAGACGATTGGGATATCATTTCTGTGACTGAAACCCAAGTAGAGCTTCAAGATGTGAGTGGCGGTAATGGAGGAACTGATACGTTGATATTAACAAGATTATAAATTATGAAAACACTGAATAAATTATTTATTGGTACTTTCTTCCTTATAGGTATGATAGCTTTACAAAGTTGTACTACCGATGATAATAGCAATAGCAGTAATAACACGGATGCTCAAATCATGGAAGCACAAAGTATTGCAAACACAGGAACTTGGATCATTACCAACTTTAATGATTCTGGACAGGATGAAACATCAGATTTTAATGGCTATACGTTTGACTTTGGAAGCGAAGGTGTATTAACAGCTACCAATGGTACAAATACGCTAACAGGTACTTGGTCTATCACTGATGACAGTAATAGTAGTAGTGATGATGATAGTTCTGATGATGATGACATCGATTTTAATATTTCCTTCCCTGTTTCTCAATCAAATGATTTTGAAGATTTAAATGATGATTGGGATATCATATCTATTACAGAAAATCGTATAGAACTTAGAGATATAAGTGGAGGAAATGGAGGAATAGACGTAGTTGTATTTGAAAGAAGTTAACAAATAACGCCCCGACAATTAATTTAAATCTATCGATTTAAATTATATTTTAAAGAGGTTATCTAATTGATAACCTCTTTTTATATATGATTATTTTTAAAACGAACACCAACATATATTGCTACTGTTAAACAGCAATAAAAAATAAGAAAATACCTACAAATAAAGTTTTTAAAGAATTAAAAAAAGTATATTTGTCTTGGTTATCAATATAGTACCCTCCATGTATTGATAGTATTTATGTACTAGCGCTTTATTGCTACTTAACCAATGAATAAAGATACACAATCAACCAAAGAGGTCATTGAGCTTCTCGATAAGGCTTATGCATTACGTGGTGAAAATATGCACCACAGTATAGAACTTGCCCAAGAAGCACTCAAAAAAAGTAGAATCCTTAATGATTCTTCTCTCATAGGGAGTAGCTTAAGCAAGCTTGCTTTATTTCATATGGTTAGTGCAGACAATCAAAAAGCCATTGAAATGTCTGAAGAAGCCATCACTCATTTTAAAAAAGACAATGATGAGTTAGGCATCGCTAAAGCCAAATATAACATCGCAGGCGTTTACTATAAGACGAATAATTACCATTTAGGGATGTTTCATCTTATTGATTGTCTTACCATATTCCGTAAACACGACGATAAGCATAATGAATCTAGAACTCATAAAACACTCGGAACCATATATGAAGTTTTAGGAGATCAAGAAAGTGCTATTCTGGCATATAAAAATGCGATTACCTGTGCTAAAGATGTTAGTGACAAAAACCTAGAGTCTAATGCCTATAATCCCCTTTCAGGAATCTTACTTAAAAGAGGAGAAATAAAAGAAGCATTAGAAATCATAGAGTTATCTGTTGCTATAAAAATAGAAACTAAAGATAGACGCGGATATGCTTTTGCCATTTATGGCCGTGCTAAAGTATTAACATATCTAGAACGATATGACGAAGCACTAAAAGACTTCGAAGAAGCTTTAGCTATTCATGAAGAAGTAGGAGATCAATTTGCTATTGCTATGTGCCATAATAAAATGGCAAAGCTCTTTATAAAAATTGGAAAGAGAGAAATGGCAAAAGAGTGCCTACTCGCTGCTATTGATATAAGCACCAAAAATAATCTCTCTATCATGAAATATAAATGTTATCACTTTATGTATACCATTTATAAAGAAGAAGGAAATGCAGCGATTTCATTACAATACTTAGAAAATTATATCCAAGAAAAAGATGCCGCTTTAAATTCTCAAACACTCAAAGTAATTGAGAATTATGAACGTATTTCTAAAATACAGTCTAAAGAAAACGAAGCAAAATTAGAAAGACAAAAAGCCGAAATTGCTGCAAAACAAGAACGTGCAGAACAAGAAGCTTCAATGAAGCAAAATTTCCTATCGGCGATGAGTCATGAGATTAGAACTCCTTTAAATGCAGTAACCAGTATTATCTCTTTACTAAGAGAACGATCTGATGAGGAAGAAAAAAAATTACTTACATCACTACGGTTTTCTGCAAATCATCTTATGCATATTATCAATGATATTCTTGATTTTTCAAAGTTAGAATCCAATAAAATGGATTTAGAAAAACATCCTGTAAAATTCAAGGAGGTATTGTGTAATATACAGCAAACCTATGTAAGTCTTGCTGAAGACAAAGGCATTACTTTAGATTTAAATATAGCAGATACTGTAGCCAATAGCTATGAAATAGATGAAACTAAATTATTCCAAATTATAGGAAATTTAGTAAGTAACGCTATCAAATTTACTGAAAAAGGCGCTGTAGAAATTAGTGTAGACACAACTACTATAGGAAAAGAAAATGACCGTCTATTATTTAAAGTAAAAGATACCGGGATTGGTATTCCTGCAGCAGAAAAGGAAAAGCTTTTTGAGAGTTTTTATATGCCTAAATCTATTATGACTCGAAATGATGGAGGCACTGGATTAGGTCTTTCTATTGTAAAAAAATTAATAGAGCTACACGGAAGCACCATATCTATAGATAGTGTAGAAGGCGAAGGATCTGTATTTAAATTTGAACTTGAATTTAAAAAATCTGAAGCACCTGTTCATATGGACAAGGAGATGTTTAAGTCGTTACAAAATAAAACAGCTATCCTAGCCGAAGACAATGAGATTAATGCACTGGTGATGCGACAACTACTCAACAAGTGGGGTATTTCTATAAAACGTGTAAAAAACGGAAAACAAGCTATTGTTCAAGCACATGAGTTTAAAGTAGATTTTATTCTAATGGATATTCATATGCCTGAAATGAATGGTTTTGATGCTACACGTATCATCAGATCTACAGAAAATTTAAATCAACATACACCCATTTTTGCATTAACAGCCGATGTTACTTCTGCAAATAAAGACGAGTTTGCAGATCTATTTGATGGTTTCTTATGGAAACCTATTGAAATGCAACGCCTATTTGATGCACTTACCAAGTTATACTCAGAAAAAGATATTTCTAATACTCGTTTTATCGACACAAAATAAAATGGATTAATTACTTTTTAAAGAAAGTTCTTTAAAGTTTAATTCATAGTCATTATTAAGAACATCAATATGGATGATCATAAATGATCGGATATCACTACTTATAAAATACTGCATAAAATGATGATTATTTTTAAAAGCAAACTCTTGTTTTACTTTTAGTTTTACCATTTTATGCCCTCTAAAATTCTTAATACGTTTTTCTATAATTTCAGAAGTTCGACCATACTGTTGGTCTTCCCTTTTCATCGTAGCAGCAAAATCGCTTATATAATAGGATGCTGCCTCTTTGGTTAATGCTAAATAAGGTCTAGGATAAATTGCTATAAAATTACTAGGCATCAGTTCATCCCTAAAGAACACAGGTTTCTCTTCTTTATCCCTATACTCTTTTGAGGATTGTAGTAACGTATTCACAAAACGATCATCACTAACTTTTGCTAGTTCAAAAATCGCTTCGTACGTTAGCTTCTCATAATTAGGAGGTAACCAAACTGTTGAATTTAGAAACTCAACATCATATTCTTTAAGTATGGAGGTATCTAACTGTTTTTGAGTTGTACTTTCTTTTTTTTCATTGCAGGAAACATAACAAAAAGTAACTGAAACACACAGTGCTAACAGGTATTTTTTATATGCACAAAAGCTCCTACTCAAGATAGTTTAATACATTTTGTTCTATTCTGACTTCTATATTAGATACATCCGCTTTCGCGAAAGCTTCCCCAGTAATATTCTCATATAATTCGATATATCGATCAGACACGGTAGCTATGTATTCATCAGACATTTCTGGCACGGTTTGTCCTTCCAAACCTTGGAAATTATTGCTTATGAGCCATTGTCTTACAAACTCTTTAGATAATTGTTTTTGGGCTTCTCCCCTCGCCTGACGTTCTTCATAACCTTCTGCATAGAAATAACGAGAAGAATCTGGCGTATGAATCTCATCAATGAGTACAATCTCTCCATCGGCTGTTTTTCCGAACTCATACTTAGTATCTACTAGTATAAGACCACGACTAGCAGCAATCTCAGAACCTCTTTGAAATAACTTACGTGTATAATCTTCTAATACAACATAATCTGCTTCACTAACAATTCCTTTCTTTAAGATATCTTCACGAGAGATATCTTCATCATGATCACCCATCTCAGCTTTAGTTGCAGGTGTAATGATAGGTGTTGGAAATGCATCATTTTCTTTCATTCCCTCTGGCATTGGGACACCACACAACATTCTTTTTCCAGCTTTGTACTCTCGAGCAGCATGCCCAGACATATAACCACGTATCACCATCTCTACTTTAAAAGGCTCACAACGCTTTCCTATAGCCACATTAGGATCTGGTGTAGCCACGAGCCAGTTAGGTACTAGATCTTCTGTATCCTTCATCATCTTGGTCGCTATCTGATTTAAGATTTGCCCTTTATATGGGATTCCTTTAGGCATCACCACATCAAAAGCACTTAATCTATCTGTTGCTACCATTAGCAATAAGTCATTATCAAGAGTATATACTTCTCGTACTTTTCCTTTATATAAATCCTTTTGTCCTGGGAAGTTAAAATTAGTATCTATAATGGTATTCATGATTGTATGTAGATAAATCTAGTTGTATGTTTTATTTTAAAATGCAAGAATAGAATGTGTAATTAATTCCTATTCTCAATATCCTTATAGGCAGAAATTACTTTTTTAACCAATGGGTGACGTACAACATCTTTATCGTCTAGGTAAAGCATCCCGACCCCTTTTACATTTTTAAGAATAAGTAATGCTTCTTTAAGACCACTGGTAACACGTCTTGGTAAATCTATCTGTCCAGGATCGCCTGTAATCATAAACTTAGCACTACGCCCCATACGCGTTAAAAACATTTTCATTTGCGCATGCGTTGTATTTTGGGCCTCATCTAGAATCACAAATGCATTATCTAAGGTACGTCCTCTCATAAACGCCATCGGAGCAATTTGAATCACTCCTTTTTCTATAAAGCTTTCTAACTTTTCATGCGGGATCATATCACGTAAGGCATCATATAGCGGTTGCATATACGGATCAAGCTTTTCCTTCATATCACCAGGTAGAAATCCTAAGTTCTCTCCTGCTTCTACCGCTGGACGTGTTAGAATAATACGTTTTACAGATTTTTCTTTAAGTGCTTTTACAGCAAGTGCCACTCCTACATAGGTTTTTCCTGTTCCTGCAGGACCTATAGCAAATACTAGATCATTCTTTTTAGAAAGCTCTACCAGCTTACGCTGATTTGCTGTTTGTGGTTTAATCAATTTACCACTTACACCATGTACAATGGTTTCTCCACTCTCTTTAGACGTTTCATAATCGGCTTTACTTTGACTAGTAAGTACACGCTCAATGACATTTTCGTCCAGCTTGTTATACTTTCCAAAATGCTCTGTAAGCATAGAAAATCGCCTATCAAATTCTTCTAATAAGTCTTCGTCACCATAGGCTTTTATCTTATTTCCTCTAGCAACAATTTTCAATTTTGGAAAGTAGCGTTTAAGTAATTCTATATTGGCATTTTGTTGTCCAAAAAACTCACGCGGGTTGATTTCTGAAAGTTCAATTATTAATTCGTTCAAATGGCAAGCAGTTTTTATGAGATTCCTCAGTAAATTATTTTAGATTTGTTAAAGCAAAGTACGAAATTTTTGAGCTTCTATACCTACTCATGAGTTATCGTATTATTAAAAATAATAAACAATTTGGGGAAGGTTGTTGTTTTTGCTTTCGCGAAAGCGTACTATTCCTTTATATATACGTATGGCAATTATCACATTAACCACAGATTTTGGGGAAAAAGATCACTTTGCAGGTGCTGTAAAAGGTGCTATTTATAGTGAACTTAGTGATATACGTATTGTAGATATTACACATTCTATAGCGCCTTTTCATATTACAGAGGCTGCATATATTATACAGAATGCCTATAAAAACTTTCCGGAAGGGAGTATTCACATTATAGGGGTAGATAGCGAGCTCACACCTGAAACAAACCATATTGCTGTAAAACTAGAGAATCACTACTTCATATGTGCTAATAATGGTATCATTTCTTTAATCACTAGAGATATTGTTCCTCAGGAGATGGTAGAGATTAATATTCACAACAGAATTATCACAAATTTCACAGTGCTGGATGTATTTGTACAAACGGCTTGTCATATTGCTCGAGGTGGTACCTTAGGCGTGATCGGAAAGCCTATTTCTGAGATAAAACCGCTTACAGGCATTCAGCCGGTTGTTAATAAGTCTCAAAAACAGATTATAGGAAATGTAATTTATGTAGATAATTATGGCAATGTTGTGAGTAATATTACACGTAAATTATTTGAAGATATCGGAAAAGGGCGTCCATTTAAGATAGAAGCAAGACGTACTCAGATTTCAAAAATACATAAGTCTTATAGCGAAGCTATTAATTTTTCATTAGAAAAACATAAACGCGAAGAGGAAGGTAAGAAGCTTGCCATTTTTAATTCGGGTGATTATATAGAACTTGCTATTTATAAGAGCAATCCAACTACAGTAGGAAGTGCCGCTAGTCTTTTTGGATTAGACTATCGCGATGCTATTACGATAAACTTTGAAGATTAATGCTAGTACGAATTGTCAAAATGCGCTTTCGCGAAAGCGAAATACCTACATTTTTAACGAATTTTGAACAGGTAAAAGAGCAGATAAGAGCTTTTCCTGGTTGTCAATTTTTAGAATTGTATAGAGATCAAAATGATCCTTGCATTTTCTTCACCTATAGTTATTGGGATACTGCCGATGCCTTAAACGACTATCGTCACTCAACATTATTTAAAGGGGTTTGGGCAAAAACAAAACCCATGTTTTCAGATAAACCTGAAGCTTGGAGTGTTGATAAACTAGCGAGTTTAGATTGAAATCATAACTTCTTAGTATCTGGAATATTTAGAAGCAAATTTATTTAATTTATCTACGTTTATTATTCCATTTTCATTTATTACTTGTTCTTTAAATAATATAGTCAATAGTTTTTTCCAATTAGATCTTAACCTATCAGATTCGAATTTCACTCTTTGTTCAAAAAAATTTAACACTACATAATCATCATCATAATACCCTCTTGTACCATTTTCATTTGATGACATATAAATGATCTCATCGTTATTTTCTAGAGAGAATATAGATATTTCGGTTCCCAAACCTTTTCTATCAAACTTAAACACTTCTTCACCATCTAGAAGTACTTTTTCTCCTTTAAACTTAACCTTCTGTGCGTTGACAGAATTTAAAGTAATCATACTAATAGCAATTAAAAGAAAGTATTTGATTTTCATAAATTGAAAGAATTAAATGGTTAAGTAATAATCTTTAAAAATTATTTTCTAAATATAAATAAGTAAGTTTTTCTTAAAAAGAAATCTGCCTCCAGAATGTAGACTTTGTAGGTGCGATACGATTAAGTGTCGTTAATAAGTCTGTAATAGGAAGTTGTGGCCCTCCAGAAAACATAGACGCTATTTCTTCTGCTTTTGAATCAAAAAACACACGGTTTAAAAAGTTATTAGGACGCTTATTATACATGACCTTCATCTTACCAATAGCATCCATTACAGCTTTTTTTCCTTTTTTAGCATCGTCTGCCATAATATCCATTCCTTCGCGGTGGTAATCATATAGTACACTACTAAAATCTCTAAAATTAGGAGATAATAAATCCTCATTTAATCTGTAACGTGATTGTGGTCCGTCTTGTGGTCTCCAACCTCTATTGTTGCTTCCTTGTGCTGTGGTTACTATTTGCTTTGCAATTTGAAAATACTTATCGCCTTCATTAAGCTGAAACGTATTACTATCATATCCCAATATAGTATAGACATAATAAGAAATCACAGAAACTAAGTTAGAATCAAAGTTATTAGGATTAAAAATAAGCGGTTGGAATTCTACATATTCAAAATCAAAATCTCTGTCATTAAAGTTAAAAACAGGACTATCGTAATTTGAATTAAATACTGGACGAGATGATTGTACCTGAATACTTGCTTTAAAAGCATCAGAGTTTACTTCTTGAACAATAATATTAAACGAGCAATCAATACGCTCTTGTTGTTTATATCTTCTATCGGTCCACTTTGTGTTATTGATAAACTCAGTAAGCGATCTTTCTAACGTTCTAAAAACTTGAAGTTCTGCTTTTCCAGTTTGTTCTGCATTAATAATCACTACCGCATTAAGCTCTTGTGCTTGTACGGATAGCGAACATAAAATTACAAAGATTGCGATAAGTGTTCTCATGTCGTTTTTATAAGTATCTGGTCAAAAATATCTACAGCAACTTCTTTTTTTGATTTTAAATCATAAGAAGTAGGTGAGCCATCTTTGTCTATAAACGTAATTTTATTGGTTTTGGTCTTAAAGCCAGCACCTTTATCTCTAAGCGAATTTAAAACAATTGCATCTAAATTCTTCTTTTTTAATTTTTTTAGCGCATTTTCTTGCTCATTTTGAGTCTCTAAGGCAAACCCCACAAGGAATTGTCCTTGTTTTTTTTCACCCATAGAAGCAAGAATATCTTTTGTTTTTACCAGATGGATGGTAAACGTATCATCATTCTTTTTTATTTTCTCGTCAGCTACGTGTGATGGTTTATAATCGGCTACAGCAGCAGAAGCGATGGCAATATCACATTGCTCATACACTTGATGTACAGCTTCATACATATCATCTCCAGAAACCACAGAATGAACAGTGATAAGATCATGTTCGACTTTTAAGGCGCTAGGTCCCAAAATTAAATCTACAGAAGCTCCTAATTCGGCAGCTCTGTATGCGAGCTCAGCTCCCATAGTTCCACTACTATGATTTCCTATAAAACGTACAGGGTCTATAGCTTCATAGGTAGGTCCTGCAGTAATGACTACACGTTTACCTCGTAAGGGGAGTTTTTCTTGCATTTGAGTCTCTATAAATCGTACAATATCTTCTGGTTCTGCCATTCTTCCTTGACCTACTAAGCCACTCGCTAATTCTCCGCTTGTAGCTTCTATCATAATATTTCCGTATGAAGTAAGCTTTTCAAAACTTTCTTTAGAGGAAGGATGGATATACATATCAAGATCCATAGCTGGTGCAAAGTATACAGGACATTTTGCACTTAGGTACGTAGCTAATAATAGATTATCGCAAGTACCATTAGACATTTTAGAAAGTGTATTTGCTGTGGCTGGTGCAATCACCATAAGGTCAGCCCATAATCCTAATTCTACATGATTTGTCCAAACGGCATTATCATCTTCTTCTTTTGTAAAAGAACTATGAACAGGGTTTTTTGAAAGTGTAGATAGTGTGAGGGGTGTTACAAAATCCTTTGCTTTTTCTGTCATAACTACTTGCACAGAAGCGCCAGCTTTAATAAATGCTCTTACTAAAGTGGCGCTTTTGTATGCGGCTATGCCAGCGGTAACACCTAAAAGTACTTTTTTACCGCGTAATATTGACATATATGTGATTAAGCGTTTGTTTCGTCTTCAGAAACA
Source organism: Dokdonia pacifica (assembly GCF_900188275.1). Taxonomy (GTDB): domain Bacteria; phylum Bacteroidota; class Bacteroidia; order Flavobacteriales; family Flavobacteriaceae; genus Dokdonia; species Dokdonia pacifica. Next base: position 258,605 of record NZ_FZNY01000003.1, on the reverse strand, counting down.
CTTGTATCTCTGTAATAAATACGGTCTTCTAACCATTCTTGAACAGCAAGTGCATGTGACTTAGGAAGACGCTCATAAAACTTAGATACTTCTATTTGTTCTTTGTTTTCAAATATTTCTTCAAGACTATCATTAAATGTAGCAAACTCATCTAATTTATCAGAAAGTTCCTTTTTAATTTCAGTATTGATTTGTGTTGCACGCTTTGCAATAATAGATATTGCTTCATACACATTATTTGTAGGGGCATCTACTAGATTTTTATCTATTGTTGTAGTGTTTACCGGTGCATCAGTCTCCTTAATATTCATTGTATAAATGTTTAATTTATGGTCTCTTCAGTTTGAAGTCTTACATTAATATCTTCTATCATTTTTGTGACTTCCTTAGCATATTTCCCAGAAGGATAATATTTTTCTAAAACTTCATATGCTTCTTTTGCTTTTGCTAATCGTTCTGCCATAAGGTCTTGTCGACTTCCTAAAGCATATTGATAAGCAGAATCAAATTTCCAGAACATGGCATCTTCTCTGTATGCAGATCCTGGATAAGCAGATATAAAATTGTCAAATGATTTCATTGCATTAGGAAATGTGTTACGGCTTGCGCCTATCGTATTATATCCCTTTGCAATTTCAAATTCTTTCTTTTCTAGCTTGGTTTGAAGCTCTTTCACCATAGCATTAGCTTTATCCTGTCGTTCTGATTCAGGATACTTATTGATATACTCTTGCAATTTCTCCATTGCCTTGTTGGTATCTTCTTGATCAAGATAATAACTAGGTGAGAGTTGATAATAGCTTTCTGCGCTCTTAAAAGCTGCTTCTTCATTTTTAGAACTCTGAGGATACGATTTTACAAAACGATCAAACTGGTATCCTGCCAAATAGTAATCTCCTAATTGGTAATAGATATCTGAATAGGCATACATCACACGCTCAGCTTGTGGACGCCCTCTATATAAAGGAACGATTTGTTCATAAAGCTTTAACGCTTTTTTATAACTTCCATTTTGATACAGAGAATCTGCAAGCGTATACTTGAGTTTGATATCATCAGACTTCAATGCATCTTGGTATGTTGAACAAGAACAAAATACGATTGCAAAAACTAAAAGGACAAGAATATTCTTCATAAGACTAAAACAGCAGGCAAAATTACACAAAAACTATCACATATTAAAACTTATATGATGATCCAAAAATAAACGGATTTATGGTCCGTATCACAGGATTAGCATAAGATTAACGCTTTTTATAAAGTTTTAAGATATACCCCAATTCTTTGTTTTAAATCTTCACTCGCCTTTACAAGGGGTAATCTTACGTGATCTTGACAGATATTTATCTGTGTTAATAATGATTTTATTCCTGCCGGATTTCCTTCCTCAAAAATAAGATCTATACTTGGCATGATTTGATAATGTGCTTGATACGCTTTCGCGAAAGCGCCCTCTAAACCATTCCTGATCATAGAAGAAAAAGAGGTTACCAACCCCTGGCCTATCACAGAAATTACCCCATCACCACCAGCCGAAACCATTGGTAATGCTAGCATATCATCTCCAGAAATCACTAAAAAGCCTTCTGGTCTATCTTTTAACAAACGTAATGCTTGTGTCATATCTCCCGCAGCTTCTTTGATAGCAATAATATTTTCAAAATCTTTTGCTAAACGTAAAGTTGTACTGGCTTCCATATTACTTCCTGTACGAGAAGGAACATTATACATAATAATTGGAAGTGGTGAAGCTTCAGAAATTGCTTTGTAATGTGCATATATCCCTTCTTGCGTAGGTCTATTATAATATGGAGAAACCGATAATATGGCATCAAAACCCTCAAGAATTCCTTCTGTTTTAAGTTCAGTAATAATAGCAGCTGTATTATTTCCCCCTAATCCTAACACAAGAGGCAAGCGTCCATTATTTACAGACACCACATGCTGTTTGACCTGTTTTTTCTCTTCAAGTGAAAGTGTAGCGCTCTCTGCGGTAGTTCCTAAAGCAACTAAATAATCAGTCCCTTGAGCAATATTATGTTCTATAAGTCTGGTTAACCCATCAAAATCTATAGATAGGTCTTCATTAAAAGGAGTAATTAGGGCTACTCCTGTACCTCGGAAGGATTGCATGTTAACTAATTTTAAGTATTTGTAAATATTTTTCTAATTCATTGATAAATAATGTCTCTTCACCTATAGCTGTAGTAATAACTAAATCCTGAAAACTTTGTTCATCTTTAATAAGACCTACTTTAAATGTGGCTTTAGAAAGTCCTGACACTACTTGGAGTGGTAGTCGATCTTCTGCATAATAACTTAAAAGAATATCAAAATCTTTTGCTACAAATTCTTTTAGAATTATTGTTTTTAAGGTTGCATTCCACCCGATTCCTTTTTCAGAATACACCCCTGGATCATTTTTTTGATCTTTAGGAAGTTTTGGCACATATGATAACACCTCAACGTCTTTAGGTTTAATTCCCAAAACATGGGCAAGTTGTTCTATTCTTTTTATATCAAAGGGCTTAGCATTTTCTTGTAGGATTCCTATACGACGTATTTGTCTACCCGAAGGAGTATACGATCTACTTTCTGTTTCTTTTTTAAGTTTTCTTAAAATGGATTTTGCCTTTAATCCGTTCAAAAACATCTATCTTAGCTTTTACGCAAATGTAGCTAAAAACAGACTAAATTTGACTTAAGAATGGTACTAAAAAAAATAACATATTCCCTCTTTTTTGTTTGTATTTTCACACTTTTCACAAGCTGTAAAGAAGATACTTACAATACTTCGAGAGTAGATGCCGAACTTGTTCCTATAGACAGGTCTATTAAAGAAGATTCTTCTATCACGGCTTTTATTGCTCCATACAAAGCTTCGGTAGATAAAGAAATGGACAGTGTTCTTGCATATGCTCCTACATCCATATCTAAAAATGATACTAGATACAATACAGCTTTAGGCAATATGATGGCAGATGCTGTTTTTGAAATGGCAAATCCTGTGTTTAAAGCAAGGGCAGGTTATCCTTTTAATGCTGTTATTTTAAATCATGGCGGTATCCGCGCTCCATTAAACAAAGGGAATGTCACTACGGGTTCTGCATATGAATTGATGCCTTTTGAAAATGAAGTGGTAGTAGTAGAGCTTAGTGGTTTCCAGATGAAAGAATTATTTCAATACTTAGCAAAAGGAAAAGCGCATCCTATTTCAAATCTACAAGTAATTCTTAATGAAGATGGAAGTCTTAAAAAAGGAACCATACAAGGTCACGAAATTATTGATAATGAAACCTATTTTGTTGCCACCAGTGATTATCTTCAAAAAGGAGGAGACAATATGACCTTTTTAAGTAAGCCCGTAAGTTTACTTACACTAGATTATAAAATACGTAATGTCCTTATAGATTACTTTAAAAAATACGATACCATTGCTCCTGTGAGAGATGACAGGTTTATAAAAGAATAAACATATGAAACGTAGACATTTTATAAAACAAACAGCCGCAGCAGGAAGTCTTATTGGATTAGGAGGCATCGCAATGAGTACAACACCATCGCCTTCTAAAAAACAGATCACTATTTTGCATACAAATGATGTACATAGCCATATAGAACCCTTTGCAGCAAATGACCCTAAATATGCAAATCAAGGAGGTGTTGCTAGACGACTCACGCTTATTAATAGCATCCGAGAAGAAAACCCTAATGTCTTATTATTAGATGCTGGCGATATCTTTCAAGGAACGCCCTATTTTAATTTTTACGGAGGCGAACTAGAATTTAAACTCATGTCTATGTTAGGATATGATGCAGCAACCATAGGAAATCATGATTTTGATAATGGTGTAGGTGGTCTTGCTAAACAAATGCCTCATGCTTCATTTGAACTCTTATCGGCCAATTATGATTTTACAAATACTATTATGGAAGGGCTTACGAAACCGTATCGTGTTTTTGTAAAAGAGGGTATTCGCATAGGTGTTTTTGGGATTGGTATTCAACTAGAAGGACTCGTTAACAAGCGTCAATTTAAAGAAACGAAACATTTAGATCCTGTAGAATTAACAGATGATATGACTCGAATCTTAAAAGAAGAAGAAGCTTGTGACCTTATTATATGCTTATCCCATCTTGGATATGACTATAGTAATAAGAATCGTATCTCTGATCTTAAACTAGCTGCTAGTACTAAAGATATAGATCTCATTATTGGCGGACACACACACACTTTTCTTGACAAACCAACCATTACTCAAAATAAAGAAGGCAACATTGTACTCGTAAATCAAGTGGGATGGGGTGGTATTCAGGTAGGTCGTGTAGATTTTCATCTAGATCCTGTTAAAGGGAATGAACACACTAGTACGTTTTATAATATTTGATTATACTCATTTTCAGTTTCTTTAATAGATTTCATACGAACTAAATAAGTAGCAAAAAGGATTCTAAAAAAAACGCCAAAAGTATGAGCTATTACTATAAATAATCTATCATCAGATATATATTGGTATACAAACCCAAAAAGCATCTCACCTATAATTCCTCCACCTATTCCCCATAACATAATATTGTCAGGATGTTTATTAAAAAAAGGAATTCCAAAAATTAATAATACGATAAGTATAAAGGCAATACTAGAAGGTAAAAAAAGTGCTACACTAGGAATTAAAGGAAAGATTAAATAGAGCACATAAACTATTATAAAACTAATTCCTACAAAACCAATAATGAGCTCTGGTAAGTTATGCGTACTAAAATTTTTAATTTTTATCCCCAACATAGGCTTTAGAAGCCATAAGAAACATAATTGACTCCCCAAATAAGCAAAAGTAACAGGCACTATATACTTTTCATAATCGTATAAGAACCCCACCTCTGCCATCATTAATATGGTTAGAAATACAAAATAAACACCATTAAATCTTCTAGTTGACTTATAATCATACAATGTAAAAAGCACCAAATTAACTAAGAACAATACAAACGTATATTGTATATCATAAAAAAAAGTAGCTATCACTAAAATTATAGATACTATAATCGCTAATGATCTGTAAATTCTACCCGGTATGTATATTGACTTTTTAATCTTATTGCTAATTTAAAATTCCTAGTAATAGATCATAGTAAATTCTAAATTTTCAGTTTTTGCTACAGCTTCTCCTAGACTTTGAATCCTCATCTAAAAATACACATTTAAAGTCAATGATCATATATGCTTACATACCGCAACTAAGTTTTTCCACTTTTTGAGCTAAACATCCTAAAGCTTGACGGTTCAGCGTTTATAAATAACTCTCATCAATGCCTTCCTTTTTTCTTAAACGTACAAGATATATAACAAAAACAATCTTTAAAAACGCACCAAAAACATGGGCCATCACGGTAAAGATTCTAAGGTCTGACACATATTGAAAAATAAAAGCACACATCATCTCAGCAATCATACCACCACCAACACCCCAAAGTAAAATATTATCAGGATGTCTATTAAAGAAAGGGTATCGTATACACAATATTACAATGATGAGAAATGAAATAACAGAAGGTACAAACAACGTTAAATCTGGTATTAAAGGAAAAATTAGATACAGTAAATATCCTACTACATAACTAATCCCGAGGGTTCCTATAATTAGCTCCGTTAAATTATGGGTGCTAAACTTTTTAATATCAACTTTAAGTATAGGTTTTAATAACCATAAAAAACATAGCTGACTTGTGATGTGTAATGCAGAAGCAATATTAATATACTTGTCAAAGTCATACAAAAATATCATTTCTGAAAGCATTGTCGTTATTAAGTACACAAGAAGCACTTTGCTAAATACTTGTGTAGCTGTATAATGATATAAGAACAGAAAAAGTGCATACATAGGAAAGAACACAAACGTATACTCTATATCATAAAATATAGTCGCAAGTCCGAGCAGTACAGATACAATAATCGTTAATGTTCTATAAATTTTGCTACGTATGTGTACTTCTTTTTTAATCTTCAATCATATTTAAAAATTCTTGTTCAGAAATCATTGTAACTTCTAGTTTTTCAGCCTTTGCAAGCTTACTAGGTCCCATTTTATCTCCCGCTACAAGAAATGAAGTTTTAGAAGATATAGAACTAGATACTTTTCCTCCATTATCTTCTATTAGTTTTTTCAAATCATTACGAGGCATTTCAAAAACTCCTGATACCACAAAGGTTTTCCCCTGTAAGACATCAGACTGATCTGCTAATTTCTCTGCTGAAATTTCTAGTTGTACACCGTATGATTTTAACCTTTCTATCAAGGTATTATTTTCCGCTTTCGCGAAAAAAGCCACCACACTCTCTGCAATTTTTTCTCCAATTTCGTCTACACTCACGAGATCTTCTTCTGAAGCTATCGCAATTGCATCAATAGTTTTGTAATGCTTTGCAAGTTTTTTTGCTACCGTTTCTCCTACATATCGTATCCCTAATCCAAAAAGTACACGTTCAAAAGGAATAGTAGTAGACGCTTGTACGCCTTGCACTAAGTTTTCGGCACTTTTTTGCGCCATTCTTTCCAATGGCAATAATTGTTCGACGGTAAGTGTATACAAATCGGCATAATTTGTAATAAGCCCTTCTTTTACTAATAAAGCAACTGTTTCTCCCCCTAAACCTTCTATATCTAATGCTTTCCGAGAGATATAATGTTGTATTCTCCCTATAATTTGGGGAGGACATCCTACTTCATTTAGGCAATAATGCTGTGCTTCTCCTTCTTTACGAACTAATGGCGTAGTACATTCTGGGCATTCAGAAATATACGTAGTTGGGATAGAACTTTCTGGTCTCTTTGTAAGATCAACTGCTATAATTTTAGGAATAATTTCTCCTCCTTTTTCTACAAAGACTTCATCATTTTCGCGGATGTCTAATTTTGCGATTTGATCTGCATTGTGCAAGGAAGCTCTTTTTACCGTGGTGCCTGCAAGTTCTACAGGCTCTAAGTTTGCTACTGGTGTAATGGCTCCTGTACGACCTACTTGGTATGTGATTTCGCGTAAGCGTGTAGACACTTGTTCTGCTTTAAATTTATAGGCCATAGCCCAACGAGGTGCTTTAGCAGTATACCCTAACTCTTCCTGTTGTTGTAGGTTATTCACTTTCACCACTACGCCATCCGTTTCATACGGCAAGTCATGACGCGCTATATCCCAATGGTTTACAAATGCCAACACCTCATCTATATTTTTGGCAAGTTTAGAAGCATCTGGCACCTTAAAGCCCCATGCTCGTGCTTTTTCCAAGCTCTCCATTTGGCTAGCAATACCGAGGTTATTTCCTGTTATATTATATAGTAGACAATCTAATGGTCGTTTTGCAACCTCTGCACTGTCTTGTAATTTTAAGCTTCCAGAAGCTGTATTTCTAGGGTTGCGATACAATTCTAATCCTTGTGCTTCTCTAGCTTCATTCATTTTATGAAACCCATCCCAAGGCAGAATAATTTCTCCTCTAATATCAAATTTAGGAGGGTAATCTCCTTTTAATTTTAAAGGCACCGACTTAATTGTTTTGATATTTGTGGTCACATCATCTCCTTGTATACCATCTCCTCTTGTTAATGCTCTTATTAGCTCTCCATTTTCATAGGTAAGACTTATAGAAGCACCATCATATTTTAATTCACAGGTATAAGATACTTCCCCATCTACTTGTTTTTTAACACGTACCTCCCAATCTTCTAAATCTTGTTTTGAATACGAGTTATCTAAAGAGTACATTCGGTGTTCATGAACGACTGTATTGAAGTTTTTTGTCACATCCCCACCTACGCGTCTAGAAGGTGAATTAGGATCGTCATATTCTGGATGTGCCGCTTCCAATGCTTGTAACTGTTTAAGCATTTGATCAAATTCAAAATCTGAAATTACCGGGTTATCAAGCACATAGTACCTGTGATTATGTTCTTGAAGTTCTTTACGTAGGGATGTAATCTGTTGTTCTATATTCATTAATTATATGCTTTCGCGAAAGCGTATTTTATTAATACACCTATATTATTTACACATCACAAAATAATAATTTTTATGCTACTACATTCTACCTTTTATAAAAAGCTATAAACATAAAGAGCCATTAAAAAATGGCCCTTTACTAAGCTATATCACTATAAAATTTAATTATAAATGACACTATCAATCATCTACAAACACTTTACGTAATAAAGCTGCAAAGATGCCACCTGCTAGTGGTGCGACAATAAATAGCCACAATTGTTGTATTGCAATTCCTCCTGCAAATATGGCAGGTCCTATACTACGTGCTGGATTTACTGATGTTCCTGTAATAGGAATTGCTACAAAATGAATTAATGCTAATGATATCCCGATGGCTAGTCCTGCCATTTGTGGAGATGCTTTTTTTGCTGTGGTTCCAAAAATGACCATCAAGAATAAAAAGGTAAATACAAACTCTGTTATAAATGCTGATTTCATATCATAAGCACCTAGGTATCCTTCTCCCCAACCATTACTTCCTAATGACCATGGTACCATTTCAAATCCTGCACTTCCAGTAGCTATAACGTATAATATTGCTGCTCCTAGAATTGCACCAATACACTGTGCGATCACATATCCTATGAGATCTTTTGCAGATAATTTACCTGCTACACACATAGCTACAGAGATGGCTGGATTGATGTGGCATCCAGATATAGGACCTATCGTATAGGCCATCGCTACTACAGCTAATCCAAAAGCTAAAGAAATTCCCAGAAGACCTAATCCTGAAGGTCCCGTTGCTGAAACGCCAGCTATTGTAGCAGCACCACAACCGAATAAAACCAACGCAAAAGTACCAAGTCCCTCTGCAGTGTATTTTTTCATTGCACTCATAATTAATTGATTTTTAGTTAGTAATACTAATTTAAAAATTATATTATGAGCAGTCTTATGAATTGAAATTATAAATCAAACATCGATTAAAAACACAAAGAAATCGATTAAATGCTGGTATAAACAAAAAGATACTAGACGTAGTCCTCTTTTAGTTATTTAGTAGATCGTAGTAAAACAAGTTCAAAATGAATAGTAATTTAATTTGAACTTGTTTTACCTATCATTCCTATTACAGTTGGAAAATTATTATCTGCTATGTAGTCAAACTTAACGTCTCTAGCTACTTTAGTTATGTCTTTATGATCGACATTTTTTAAGTCATCTATGTGTTTTATATCTTCTCCATTTAGTACACTTTGAGTTATTTTGGAGATTAAGCTATTTTCTTTGTAATAATTAAAAGTTTTGCTCCCTGACTTTCCGTCTAAAAAGTTTTTTGACGTCGTTAAAATATTGACGGTATCCTTGCTTCTTTGAGAAACAACAACTAAGTGTATATAATATTTTTGTTCCAAATTTTCATCTGGTCCATTACTTGTATAAAGAAGCTTTATTTCTTCTCCATCGTTTAAAGCCGTGTCATCTATATTGAATTTGGAAAGGTTCCAAAATTCATATTCCTTTTTACAGCCTGTCATTAATAGCATTAATAACACAACAAAAAAATACTTCATAAACTTATTTTAGATTTTAAATAGTTAGCTATCAAGTTTACTTTTGGCACATTACGTACGATCACCTTTTAACCATTTTGGAACATCTAAGGGTTTATAGGCTTTCATTTTTGAGATCAAACCTTCTACGGTAGTATCTACTAGTAAGAGTTCGTAATTTTCCATTTTTAGAAATCCTCTACGTACCATATGTTCTAGCATCTTTAATAAGTCATCATAGAACCCATTGATATTTAAGAGACCTATTGGTTTTTGATGCAGTCCTAACTGACTCCAAGTGATGATTTCAAAAAGCTCTTCTAAGGTTCCAAAACCACCAGGTAAAGTGATAAACCCGTCTGAGATTTCTTGCATAGTCATTTTACGCTGATGCATGTTTTCATTGGTAATCAACTCTGTTAATCCTAAATGAACCACTTCTTTGAGTTTTAAAAATTCTGGAATCACTCCTATTACTTTTCCTTTTTGATCCAAGCTTGCTTGCGCTACTTGCCCCATCACTCCTATTTTAGCAGCACCATATACCAATGTGATATCGTTTTGTGCTAGATATGTACCGAGTTCTTTGGCCTTTTCTTCTACTTGGATATCATTGCCATCACTGCTTCCGCAGAATACACAAATGGATTTTATAGTTGTCATAACTTATATGTTTAGTATTTCCAGATAAGTGGAAATAGTGTTAGTTAGTTTCCTGTTGATTATGCATCGTTTAGTATGTATTACTTTCAAAAAACGATACATATTGTATTCTTTATTGTAACAAACTTTTTTGTGCACTCAACCATATAATAGCGATCGCTTTTGTTTTATCCCTGTAGAATCTTGTCCATTGAGATTTAAGTTCGTTATTATCAATTCCATTGGTTAAATATTCCATCTCTACCCCTGCCTTAATTCTTTTTTTATAAAATTCAATCCCATAATTTTCGGTTGAATCAATTAAAGTTTTATAATTCCTATTAAGTTCTTCTTTAAAGTTGTTATTTAAAGCAATGAATTCTGTTATAATTTCAAATCGCTCTTCTTTTGTCAATCTTGGAATAAAAACGTGAGTATCATAGTTTTTTTCATTAGCTATAATAGCTTCTTTTATATCATTTTCTTCTGCTTTAGTTAAACCTGAATCATATTTAGATTTACAATCTGATACCAACGAATGATCAAGAACATGAACTCCAATCACTTTTAAATCTCTTTTCCTTAGATAAAAAGTTTCATTTAAGGATAAATAAGAATAAGCAAAAGCAGAAATCAAGAATTCTATATCAGTATTATATTCCTTCATATTTTATACATTATATTATTTCGCTTTAAGCGAAAATACCTTTAATACGTATATCAATATCAACTTATTTAGTACTTACCTACTCGCCTTAATCATCCGATCATTCCCAAAGATGTCTTGGCGTAATTCTACCTGTGTAAATCCTATCTCTTTAAGGAGTTGTACGGTTTCTTTACCAAGATACTGATTGATTTCAAAAAATAACCTCCCGTTTCCTGATAAGTTATCATATGAAAGCTTTCCAATAGCACGATAAAAAACTAATGGGTCTGTATCTGATACAAATAAAGCACTATGAGGCTCATGGTCTAATACATTCGATTGAATTTCTTCTTTTTCAAGCTCACGTACATAGGGTGGATTAGATACAATACAATCATAGGATTGATCTAATCGGGTTGTTTTTAAAATATCTACAGATGTAAAAGTGACTGTAACCTTGTTTAATATTGCATTTTCTGAAGCCACCTTTATGGCATCTTCAGAAATGTCATACGCAGTTACATTTGTTTGCTCCATATGCTTAGCAAGACTTATGGCAATACACCCTGAGCCTGTTCCAATGTCTAATAGCTGTAACGTGGTGTCTTTGGGGAGGTCTTCCAATATCCATGATACCAACTCTTCGGTTTCTGGCCTTGGAATTAAGGTAGCTGGTGTTACTTTAAAGGGAAGTCCGTAAAACTCTGTGTCTCCAAGTATATACTGTATAGGTTCGTGATTTTTTAATCGATCACAAGTAGTTAAAAACTGCTGCACTTTTACTTCTTCTACAACCTCTTCTAGCTGTAAAACAATATCCATTCGGCTATACCCTAAAAAATGATGCGCTGTGATTTGAAAAAAGCTTTGCACTTCTTCAAGCGGATAGTGATCCTGTAGACGATCTACAAAAGCGGTACGGAGGTCTTTTATTTTCACGTAAGTGTACTACAAATTTTACAAGTCAATAAGCATATGCACTGGACAAGAAAAATGTCCCGTATCTCCCATAGGACCATCTATATAATGAAATCCTGTACGCTGGTATAATTTCTGAGCAGCTTTCATGTACGGCATTGTTTCCAGATAACATTGATCATATCCAAAACGGCGTGCAGCATCCAAGCAGATCTTCATCATCTCACTACCCAGCCCTTTTCCTCTGGCTTCTTCTAGGAAATACATTTTTTGTAATTCGCATACATTTCCTTCATAATTATCCAGTTGTGCAACTCCAGCAGCTCCTATTATATTTCCATCAGCAACCACTACAAAATAAGCCGCTTTAGGGCGATCATAAGTTTCAAACATTTGATCTAAGGCTACATCCTCATAGGCTGTACCCACTTTAGGAACTCCAATATCTATAAGTATTTTACGAATCATGGCAGCAACTTGCTCATTGTCTGCCTTTTCTATAGGACGAATAATAGGTTTGCTCATCGAAAGTTATAGTTCTATTTTTGCAGTGTGAAGATACACGAAAAGTACATAAAACGTTGTATAGATTTAGCTAAAAATGGACTTCCTAGCGCGATGCCTAATCCATCTGTTGGAGCACTTCTATTAGTAAATGATATTATCATTGCCGAAGGATATACCAGTGCCTATGGAGGGCCTCATGCCGAGGTAAATGCCATTACCTACGCACAAACACATTCGCCTGAGCTTCTTCAGAAAGCAACCTTGTATGTTACTTTAGAACCCTGTAGTCATCATGGAAAAACACCTCCTTGTGCAGATCTTGTCGTTGCTTCTGGTATCAAAAAAGTAGTCATTGGTACCACAGATCCGCATGCAAAAGTTGCGGGTAATGGGATAAAAAAACTTATGGAAGCTGGAATTGATGTAACAGTAGGGGTTCTAGAATCGCAATGCTATGAAGCTAACAAACGTTTTTTTACATACCACGAGAAAAAGCGTCCTTATATACTATTAAAATGGGCAGAAACCTTAGATGGGTATATCGCTCCTGCTCATAGAGATAAAAAAGCTCCTGTGTGGATTACAAATCTATATGCTAGACAACTCGTTCATAAATGGCGTAGTGAAGAACAAGCAATTTTAGTAGGGGCAAATACCGTACTGGCAGATAACCCTTCACTAACTACAAGAGATTGGGAAGGAAAATCACCGTTACGCGTCGTGTTAGATAAAAGCGATACGATCCCTAAAGATGCGCAGGTTTTTAATGAGCAAGCGGCTACTATTGTTATAAAATCACAAGATCCAGAAGAAATTGGAAGTATCCTCTATAAAAAAGAGGTACAGTCTATTATTATAGAAGGAGGTGCAAAAACATTACAGCGCTTTATAGATACTGGCAATTGGGATGAGGCAAGAGTGTTTACAGGAAAAACCACTTTTGGTAATGGCACGAAGGCACCTGTATTTCCCAAACAACCTACTTCATCTATTACGCAAGATATAAAAGGAGATATACTCACTACTTATAAAAACAAAACCACGTGATCTATTTACTCCTTAGTATTGCTTCCTCTAGTATCATTTTTGTGGTTTTTAAGTTATTTGCGCGTTTTAAAGTAAACACACTGCATGCTATTGTCATTAATTATTTTACAGCAAGTACCTTAGGTGTCCTATTATATAATGGAGAGATTCCCCTACCATCGATACCCCACCAAGATTGGTTTTTTTCTGCCGTAGCACTTGGATTCTTGTTTATTCTCATTTTTAATTTGATGGCGCTCACCACACAACGCAGCGGACTTTCTGTAGTATCTGTTGCCACAAAAATGAGTGTAGTCATTCCCATATTATTCGGAATACTCTATTATAAGGAGTCCTTAGGTTTTTTTAAAACCACAGGAATCATCATTGCGCTTATTGCGGTATACCTTGCCTCTGTAAAATCTAAAGATGGGGTTGCCTTTAAAAAAACAGATCTTATTTTTCCAGTGCTTGTCTTTTTAGGAAGTGGCGCTATTGATACAAGTATAAAATACCTTGAAGGGAAGTATCTCAGTGAAGGAGATTTGCCTATTTTTTTGACAATGGTTTTTGGTACCGCTGGTATTATAGGTACTCTTATTATCATTGGACAAATCCTAAGAAAGCGCTTTACGTTTGAGGTTAAAAACATCATTGCAGGTATCTGCCTAGGCGTTCCTAATTATGGATCTATGTATTTTTTAGTAAAGGCATTACGAAATGATGCCTTCGACAGTTCTACTATTTTCACCATCAATAATGTAGGGGTCGTAATGGTCTCAACCTTAATAGGCATCTTATTATTTACAGAAAAATTACACCTTAAAAATTGGATTGGTATTGCACTTGCGGTGATTTCTATTATATTCGTTTCACTTTCGTGAAATGGTATATGCTCCTTTAAGTATACGCTTTCGCGAAAGCGTATACAACCAACATTATAGATTAAGCACATACTGTTTCCTATGAAAGACACCTATAAAACGATCACTACTCCTTCTCCTGAAGCATTATTTAAGGATCGGAATAGTAAATTTTATGGCTATGCCTTTCCTGTTGAGAATGAAGATCAGATAAAAGAATGTATTGAAACACTCAAAAAACAACACCATCAAGCACGTCACTGGTGTTATGCTTGGGTACTTGGAACAGCATACAACCGATATCGCGCAAATGATGATGGAGAACCATCTAATAGTGCGGGTGCTCCTATACATGGACAACTACAAGCATTCGAACTCACAAATACCCTCGTAGTAGTAGTTCGCTACTTTGGAGGTACTAAATTAGGCGTAGGTGGATTGATCAATGCCTACCGCACTGCGGCACAACTTGCCTTAGAAAAAGCAACTATTCAAGAAAAAACAATCGATATTGAATTTACAATTACTTTTGAATATGCACTCATGAATAAAGTCATGAGAGTGATCAAAGAACAAAATATTAGGATTATTGGTCAAAAGTCTGAATTGGCTTGTGAATACACATTAGCCATTAGAAAAAAAGATTTTGAGCAAAAAAGTTTACTTGTAAAAAATATCTACGGTGTAAAAGTCAAAGAAAAAGAAGATTAATCTTGTAGTTTATCGAGAATATAAGCAGGACATCTTATCGGTCTATTTTTTGCTGCATCCATAAAAATCAATTCTGTATGTGCAGTTGTTAACAATTCATTATGCTGATTATAAATTTTATAGTCAAAAATGATTCGAACTGTAGGTAAATTCCGCAAGCTTACAACCACCTTTAACACATCGTCAAATTGTGCTGATTTCTTGTAAGTTATACCTATAGTATATACAGGCAAGAAGATGCCATTCTCCTCCATAGTCTTATAGGACACACCTAAGTCATTTAACCACTCAAGCCTCGCTATTTCAAGATATTGTGGGTAATTGCCGTGATGGACCACTCCCATTTGATCTGTCTCTGCATATCTAACTTTTATAAAAGAATTATGTGTTTTCAAGAAATGGTACGGTTTTTTTTTGTAGATTTAAATCATGTAAAGTATGCACAAAAATTAATCGAAAAACAACCCCTAAGTCGTTTTTTTTTTCAAAAAATTGTTCACATATTTGCTACAGGCTAAAACGGGGAACAATTATGTTAATAATTGATATATTTTTAGCCTCCTAATTACAACTAACAACCAAATAATTTAAACTAACGAATGAGTAGAACTGCGCAATCTGTATGGGATAATTGTCTGTCTTTTATAAAGGACAACATTACACCCCAAGCATATAAAACGTGGTTTGAACCTATCAAAGCTGTAAAGCTTACAGATGTGGCACTTAACATACAAGTGCCAAGTAAGTTTTTCTATGAGTGGCTAGAGGAGCATTATGTTAAGCTTTTAAAAGTGGCACTTAATAAGGAACTGGGGGAGAACGCAAAGCTGGTGTATGTTATAAAAATGGAAAACACCTATGGTAATAATCAACCGTTTACGGAAAAAATACCTAGTGCAAACAGAACTTCTTTGAAATCTCAAGATGTAGATGCTCCATTAAAGAATAAAAACCCTGAATTAAAAAATCCATTTGTAATTCCTGGAATACGTAATTTACAAATTGAATCACAGCTTAACCCAAGTTATAATTTTGATAATTTTTTAGAAGGAGACTCAAACCGTCTAGCTCGCTCTGCGGGTATGGCAGTTGCAAATAAGCCTGGAGGAACTTCTTTCAATCCACTACTTATATTTGGAGGTGTTGGTCTAGGTAAAACACATTTAGCGCATGCTATTGGTGTACATATTAAAGATCAATATCCAGAAAAAACAGTACTCTATATCTCTGCCGAGAAGTTTACACAACAATATATAGAGTCTGTTAAGAAAAATAATAGAAATGATTTTATTCACTTCTATCAAGTAATTGACGTCCTTATTGTTGATGATATTCAATTATTAAGTGGTAAGGCAGGAACACAAGATGTATTCTTCCATATCTTTAATCATTTACACCAAAATGGAAAACAGGTTATCCTTACAAGTGATAAGGCCCCTGTAGATATGCAAGATATAGAACAACGCTTATTATCTCGTTTTAAATGGGGACTATCTGCCGAGTTACAACATCCTGGCTTCGAAACCCGAATTTCTATTATCAAGCATAAGCTTTACCAAGATGGTGTAGAAATGCCAGAAGAGATCGTAGAGTTTCTTGCCAATAATATCAAAACAAATATCCGTGAATTAGAAGGTGCTATCATTTCATTAATTGCACATTCTTCTTTCAATAAAAAGGAAATTACATTAGATCTTGCTAAAAAGATTGTAGATAACTATGTAAAACATACCAAACGCGAAGTATCTATCGATTATATCCAAAAAATCGTATCAGATTATTTCCAAATGGATGTAGATACCTTACAATCTAAAACACGTAAGCGTCATATTGTACAAGCAAGACAACTAGCTATGTTCTTTGCTAAGAAATTAACAAAAGCATCGTTAGCAAGTATTGGTTCTCAAATAGGACAACGTGATCATGCCACTGTTTTACATGCATGTAAAACAGTAGACAACCTTGCTTCTACAGATAAGCAATTCCGTAAATATGTAGAAGATTTAAATAAAAAATTAACTGTATAATTACAGGAGGCTTAATTCAATATAAAAGGGATCAAATAGTACTATTTGATCCCTTTTATATTTTATTTAAATCTTTTCTGAAAATTCGGCATTATTTTAGTGGCATGATCACGTACAACTAGACATTTCATTTTATATGAATACAAAACTTATCTATTCGTTTTTCCTTGGACTACTTTCTGCTTCAAGTTTTGGACAAGAAACATTCACCTACACTACCCCAACACAATACTCCGATGGATGGAAAACCAGTGATCTTCACTCTCAAAGTATTGATACCACCTTATTATATAAAGGATTTACACAACTAGCTACCGTAGATCATAAAATGCATAGTGCACTCATTATTAAAAATGATCATATTGTCTTTGAACACTACTATCAAGACTATGCCTATAATAAGCAACAGGATTTACGCTCTGTAAATAAAAGCATAAAGTCTATTCTCATGGGGATCGCTATTGACAAAGGTTTTATAGATAGTGAAGATGATCTTATCTCAAAATATTTAAAAAAGCCTGTGCCTGAGAAAAATTTAGATCCCAGAAAAGAAAAAATCACGATTAAACATTTACTTACCATGAGTACAGGTTTAGAATGTAATGATTGGGATAAAAAATCAAAAGGGCAAGAAGATCGCGTCTATAAAAAGAAAGATTGGTTACAATACACGCTTGATCTTCCAATGGTACGAGAACCCGGAGAAACATCACTGTATTGCTCTATGTGTACATTACTAGCCGCCGAAATTATCCAACAGGCTTCCGGTATGCCTTTAGAAGAATTTACTCAAAAATATCTCTTTGATCCGTTAGGGATTACAAATATTAAGCGAGGACATACGACCACCAACAAGGAAATCATTAATACTGCTAAACGCATTTACATGACTCCTAGAGATATGGCAAAAATTGGTAAGCTCATATTACAAAAAGGAAATTGGAATGGCCAACAAATTGTCTCAGAAGCATGGATAGATAAAGCTACTGCTGTGCATACAAAAATCACTGGAATTAATTATGGGTATTTATGGTGGCAATTTCCTTTTAATATTCAAGGGCAGCGTGTTTCTGCTACATTAGCTACTGGAAATGGAGGACAATACATTATGGTATTTCCCGAACAAGATATGATTATTGTATTTACTGGAGGTGCCTATAATTCACAGGAAGACAAGCTACCATTTAAGATTGTACAAGACTTAATTTTACCCTCTTTACGTTAGGATTATCATACCATACGTTTTCGTACTTCGACATAACTCAGTATAAACTTCTAGATCACTTTGTTCCTAGAAAGCATAACAATCCCTATTTTAGTACCCCCAAAACCAATGATTATGGACAAGACTAAGGTGCTCATGGTGTGTCTTGGCAATATCTGCCGATCGCCACTTGCTGAAGGAATACTACGTAATAAATTAGATACTGATAAATTTATTATAGACTCAGCAGGAACTGGAAACTGGCATATAGGAAACCCTCCAGATAGTAGAAGTATTGCTGTTGCAAAAAAATATGGATTAGACATCTCCACGCTTCGTGGAAGACAATTTACAAGTATGGATTATCAAGATTTTGATCATATTTATGTGATGGATAGTTCTAATTTAGAAAATGTACTCTCATTGGCAGAAAGCGATCTTGATCGTTCAAAAGTATCTATGATTCTAGACACTATATTTCCTGGAGAACGCGTGGATGTACCTGACCCATATTATGGTGGTGATGATGGTTTTGAGCGTGTATATAAAATGCTAGATGAAGCCTGTGATATGATTAGTCAAAACATAAGGTAGTAATCTGTATATGCGTAGATTTCGTATATTTAAGAAAACTATCTTATTATGAAAAAAATTAAAATCCTACTCACTTTATTTTTAGCAACTTATGTATTATACGGACAAGATCCTGACATTGATATCTTAGAAGTTGCTTCTGGCTTTAACCGACCTATAGACATCCAAAATGCAGGAGACGATCGGTTATTTATTGTAGAACAACCTGGTGCTATCCGAATTATTAATGATGATGATACCGTAAATAGCACTCCTTTTATTTCAATAGCTGTTAATGATAGCGGTAATGAACAAGGACTTTTAGGACTTGCCTTTCATCCTGATTATGCTACAAATGGCTTTTTTTATGTGCATTACACAAGAAATAATGGAGCTTCTCGAATATCGAGATTTACAGTGACTGACGACCCCGATATTGCAGATCCAAATTCGGAATTTGAAATCTTAGAAGTAGCGCAACCGTTTGGAAATCATAATGGCGGCGGACTTGCCTTTGGCGAGGACGGTTTCTTATATATTGCCTTAGGAGATGGAGGAAGTGGCGGTGATCCTGGCAACAGAGCTCAAAACCCAAGTATTCTACTAGGTAAAATGCTACGTATAGATGTAGATAATCAAGATGGTGACTTAAACTATAGCATCCCAGATTCTAATCCTTTTGTAGATAATACGAGTTTTCGAGGAGAGATATGGGATTTAGGACTTCGTAATCCATTCCGTTTTTCTTTTGATGATGAAACTGGAGCTATGTGGATAGGCGATGTCGGACAGAATGCTGTAGAAGAAATAGACCGCGGTACTGGAGGTGGTCATAATTACGGATGGCGTTGTTATGAAGGGAATAGTCCTTTTAATACTTCTGGATGCCCTAATCAAAATGAACTCACATTTCCTGTAGTACAATATACACATGACAATAGTTGTGGTTTCTTCTCTATAGTGGGAGGGTATGTTTATAGAGGGACCGAATTTCCTACCATGCAAGGGTTATATTTCTTTTCTGATACGTGCGCAGATGACATCAGATATGTAGATGCAACAACCCCTGCTGATATTACCTTTAGTGAAGAATTTAGTAACAACTCATTTGTAACTTTTGGGGAAGATCAAAATAAGGAATTATATATATCTGGTCTTGCTGGAACCGTATATAGAGTGGTTGATGCCAATTTATTAAATGTTGATGAGTTCTCTCAAGAAAGCACCATACGTATATATCCAAACCCAGCAACAGATGTCATTACGGTTACTTTTTCTAATCCCACAATTTCCGATACACTTCGAGTTTTTGATATTACTGGAAAGCTTGTAAAGTCAGTGGGTGTACAACAAACAGAAACTACGATACCAATGAGTAATTTAACCGCTGGTGTGTATCTTGTACAATTAGAAAATTCGGGATATACCCAAAAACTAATTATTAAATAACACATTCTAATGAGTGAACCCCAAACACTAGGCAAATTATACCTTATCCCAACTACTTTAGGAGAAACTAGCGCTCTTGAAGTGATACCGCTATCGGTAAAAAAAGTCATAGAACTTGTAGATCATTATATAGTTGAAAATGAAAAAACAGCAAGACGATCTATCAAATCTATTTCTCCTGGGAAGTCACAGCCTAAATTACAGATCAGACTTCTAAACAAGTATACGGATGAATTGGAATTGCCTTCGTACTTAGATCCTTGTTTTGAAGGAATTTCTATGGGATTACTCTCTGAAGCTGGAGTACCTGGGGTTGCAGACCCTGGTGCAGATGTTGTGAAAATTGCACATCAAAAAGGAATTCAAGTAGTACCTCTTGTAGGACCTTCTTCTATTTTGATGGCGATGATGAGTAGTGGCATGAATGGACAAAATTTTGCCTTTAATGGGTACCTTCCAATAGAACAAAAACAACGTAAAATGGAATTGAAACGTCTCGAAAAATTATCTTTCGAGACGGGTCAATCTCAATTATTTATAGAAACTCCGTATCGTAATGACAAAATGCTAATGGATATTGTAAATACAGTACGTCCTGATACATTAGTATGCATAGCATGTGACATCACCTTACCTACCGAGTTTATCCAAACAAAGAAAGCTAGTTTTTGGAAAACTAATTTACCAGACCTTCATAAGCGTCCTGCGATTTTTATTATTCATAAGGGTTTATGATAAAACGCTATTTAAAGACACACTATATCATTTGGATCGCTGCAATTCTAACCTTAGTTATAGGTTTTACTAAAAGAAGAGAAACATTAGACTTCAATGTACATGACACCTATTATGTAATAGCAAAAAATCAGTTGTATAATGGTATAGCTATGTATTTTGGGATTGTAGGTTTATTGTATTGGTTATACTATAAGGTAGGAAAAAAGACTCTCAGATGGTTAGATATTGTCTATATGGTTTTGATGTTTCTAGGAGTACTAGGCTTCATAGTCATTCCATTATTCAATATGAAGCGTGTATATTACACAAATACGAGTATAGTATCTGATAAGAATGCCGTTATTCTAATTAGTATTGCACAGCTTATTCTAATGATTAATCTTACCATTGCGCTATTCAAAAAAAGAAGCTATCCTTAAATTTTATTTCAAATTAGAAGGTTTTGAATATGTACGCTGTACTTTCTTAATCATAGGTTCTAAGCCGTTTACTTTGATCTCATACATTTCCTGAAGTAAACGCCCCAGTTTTCCTTCTGGAAACCCTTTTTGCTTAAACCACACATAGTAATGTTCAGGAATATCCACAAGGTACTCTCCTTTATATTTTCCAAAAGGCATTCTGTAATGTGCGAGTTCGATAAGGTGATCTTGAGGTGTCATTAGTTACTATCTTCTAATTTCCAATATTCAAGTAACTCGTTCCATTCTTCTAGTAGCGTTAAACCATCATGCCCTTCGTCTATTTGCAAATCCCTGACGTGCATCCATAAAAATAATTCCTTCCGCCTTTTTTGAATTTCAGAAGACTTAACATTATTCTTATAAGCATAATCAGTCAATTCCCAATACTCTTTCCTTTTACTCTCTATTTCAATAGGGTCTGTAGTAGATCTGTAAAAATAGGCAGCAACTCTAGGAGTTAATAAATACACTAAAACGCCTATTGTTCCTAATACAAAAATTGTTTTTTTATTCCCCATATACCTTTTCTCCTCCTACATAGGTTGCTCTTACTTCTAGGTTTGGAATTTCATCTTCTGTTACGGTCATGATATCTTTATCCATGATAATAAAATCGGCAAATTTTCCAACTTCGATACTTCCTTTTTCTCCTTCTTCAAAATTAGAATAAGCTGCCCAGATAGTCATCCCTTTTAAGGTTTCTTCTCGCGTTAATGCGTTTTCCATTTGATAACCACCTTCAGGATATTGTTTTAAGTCTTTACGAGCTACAGCGGCATAAAAGGTATAAAACGGACTTACTTGCTCTACAGGAAAATCGGTTCCTAAGACAACAATACCAGATTTATTTAAAAGATCTTTAAAGGCGTAAGCTCCTTTTATACGTGCTGCCCCTACTCTATCTTCTGCCCAATACATATCACTTGTTGCATGTGTAGGTTGTACCGATGGGATGATCTTTTGATTAAAGAAATCAAAATCATTTTGTGCTACTACTTGTGCATGTTCTACTTTCCAACGTGGATCATCTACATTTTGTAATGCTTCTTTATAAGCCCTTAATACCACAACATTGGCACTATCACCAATGGCATGTGTATTCATTTGAAAGCCTGCTTGCGCAATACGTTTTGATAGGTTTTGAATATCGGTCACTGGTGTAATCATAGCTCCAAAATGTCCATCTTTATCACTATAAGCTTCTTTTAAAGCAGCGCCTCTAGAACCTAATGCACCATCACCATATACTTTTACAGAACGTACATTCAGATAGTCTGTTTTTACTTTTCCAGCGGTTAAGTAATGATCTAAGTTTTCATCATTATTGCTAATCATTGCATATACACGCATTTTAAGATCGCCGGCAGTTTGAAGGCTATCAATGAGCTCAATGATAGGTTTATCCAATCCTGCGTCATTGACGGTAGTTAATCCATACGAAAAGCAAAGTTCTTCGGCATCTTTAAGAGAGGTAATATTTTGTGCTCTACTGGCTTTAGGCATCACAGCGTCTACTAATTCTTGTGGTCTATCTACTAATACACCTGTAATTTCTCCATCTACTTTTACAATTTCACCACCAGTAACTGTAGTTGCATTTGTAATTCCAGCCATATCTAACGCTTTTTGATTTACGAGATATGCATGACCATCTACACGTTCTAAGGCTACGGGTAGGTCTGGAAATAGTGCATCTAATTTTTCTTTGGTTGGAAACTCTTTGACTTCCCAATCATTTTGATCCCATCCTCTTCCTCGTAAGAAGGAGGTAGCTGGGTTTGCTTTCGCGAAAGCGGACACACGTTCCAACACCTCATCATAACTTGTTGTACCGACAAGGTCTACGATTTGTAGATTTTGTCCCAATCCATAAAAATGACAATGGGCATCAATGAGTCCAGGCAATACTGTTTTACCAGAAGCATCTATGGTTGCTGTGGCGGTATATGAATCGGTGATTTCTTGAGAGGTTCCTACCGCTACAAAAGCACCATCTTTAATGGCAAATGATTCTGCTTTCGCGAAAGCGTCATTCACCGTATATACTGTTGCGTTGGTAACAATAAGATCTACTTCTTGTTTTTGAGTACAGGAAATAGCAATACATAAAAGAAATAAAAAAGTAAGTATTCGCATGACAAAGATTTTTGCACTAAAGTACAAAACATCGTCCTTTTACAATAGCTTCTAAATACTTTTAAAAGAGCAATCTGTAAATGCCGAATTCTGTATTTTCAATTTGAACCCCATCTGCTTGGAGTGCAACATTGCTATAGGTATTCCCTAAACAGCAGGGATCTTCTATCACTTCTACAGAAAAACTAAAACCAATATCAAATACTTCTGGTATCGTAATCTGATAGTTTTCTAAATCACTGCTTTCTGTAAATGTAGGAAGTGAGATAATCGTACGTTCTGTTCCAGAGCTTCCTACGGCAAAGGGAATTACTGCATTGGTTTGTGTATTTCTAATTTGCAAACTGTTTATAGAAAAGGTTTCATTAAAAAATAAATCTTCACCAGTTTCGCTAGACACAAATTGTAATGCTAGGCTTATGGTAGCACAATCTATTAGTTCACATGGGCTTGCAGCAGTTTCTGCATCATCAGTTGCGCAAGAAAGGCACATAATGAGTACGAATAAAGTGCTTATACTTCGTTGTAACATAATTAATATTCTGGGGGTGTTATATAAAAATACGTAAAAACAATCTATTGCCATCTTCCACCTGTTCAAAAGTAGCATTGATAACGGTCACATTTTCATAGGTATAGTCTTGACAACATCCATTTGAGATGGCGCCAAAATCATAGGCAATCGTAACGTCAAATACGTTTGGTAATGAAATTTGAAATTGTTCAGAAAACCTAAAAACTCCTAATTGATTCAGTGGATTGACAGCATAGTCTATTCCAAATTCTAAGGCAATATCATCTTCTCCTAAGGCAATAAAAAAACCATCTGGGACTCCATTATCAAAGACGCCTTCTAATACATTATCTCCGGTATCACTGTCTATAAATTCAAAAACGAAACTAGGTCCTTCACATAATACGGTGCTACAATCAAGAGCATCGTCATCATTGGCACATTGTACTAATGAAAGGCTTATGAATAGTATAAAAATGATTTTTTTCATGATTAAGTAGTCTTTATGCTCTACTCTCCAGATTCATAAAACTAAAAAAGGTTGCGTCACTTTTATAGAAAGTAATGCAACCTTTTCAGTATGTATGTACATCTTCTTTACAAGAATCGTATTAGAAATCAAATTTATAGGTAGCACCTACCATTCCTTGGAGGCCTTGTACTTCATAATTTAACCATTTTTGATAATCACTATTCAAAATATTATTAACCCTTCCAAAAGCAGAAAGTCTATCATTAAATCGATACCCAACATGCGCATTTGCATCTAGATAACTATCTAATGTTGTTATTTGTGGTTGTGCAAGGATATCGGTAGGGTCATTTGAGAATAATAAGTCTTGACGCTCTCCTACAAAGAATAGATTAATTCCTGCAAACCATTGCTGTGTGATTTGATAATCTGCAAATACAGAAGCTCTTAATTCTGGAAGGTTCCACGCCTCTGCCTGATTGTCTGTTGTATAGGAATTATACTGTCCATTAATTTTCATTTTGAAGTTGCTATTTACATCAAAATTAAGTTCTCCAAATACGCCTAATGTTTCAACATCATCATACACAATACTAAAAGAGTTTCCATTTAGAAAGGCTACTGGTGATGATACTTGTGCTGGATTAAATACAAATAGGGCTTTGTTACTTTCTGCGCTATAATTGGCTCTTAGGTTATAGCTTACATTATTAGAGAGTTTTCCTTTCATCCCTAGATATCCATCATACTGTTGATCTGTAGGTGTAATCGCAAGTGATGGCGCAACAAAAGGATTTTCTTGTACAAAATCATAATAACTATTTTGTTTTAAGTTTCCTTCTAGTCCTCCATAGGCTATAAAGTAATCACCCACCACGCGGTAAGATGCTGTTATTCTTGGATACACAAAGAAATCGGTATCACTATTTTCGCTATCTAAGCTCACAAATCCTGCAACTCCAAGATTTACCGTAAGGTCATCTCTTAAAATAACAAGACTTGGATTGATTCCTACATTAAGAATACTATGGTTTGTTTCCTCTAGATTCATATCAAAATCATTTGCGAAACTACCATTTACATAATCTACCGTAAATGCTGTCGTAATATTCTCTCCTGCGATAGGGAACTCTACCGTTGGTTTTACAATGGCACGTAATTCATTACTACTTTCTGAATCACTTAAGTAACGTACGGTTCCTTTTCCTTCTTTAAAAATACCATCTTTAAAGGCAACACTTCCATTAATAGCGCCAGTGATATAGGAGTGTGTAACATCAAAGTCTTCAGTAAGGATAGGTGCATCTGCTGGACCTATGTCTATAATGGTAGGTGATATTCCATACCAATTAAATACTTGATGTTGTATATCAAGATCGGTACGCCAAGAGAAATCACGTTCTCTCGCTCCGTAATTTAAGTTTAAACGTGTATCATAAAAGAAATCATCTACAATTACATTATCAATACCTCCTTGTGAGGAGTTATGATTTAAGAAGACTCCAAAATCTTCGGTTCGGCTTATTTGAAAATTGCTATAAAACTCTGCGAGTACTGATGTAAAACTTCCAAAGCCTAGGGTCGCATAATTATCATATAGCTTCAGTTTAGGTGCTTTCTTAACGGCAGCCGCTCTTCCTTTGGCAGGTGTAAATGTACTGGCAACAGGAACAGAAAATATACTGTATGTTACTTTCTTCTTGGCTGTATTTACAGAGTCATTAAGCTTTGGGGTTGCCTTTACTTTAAACGCATCACTAATGGTGGGTGTATACGGCTTGACAACATTTACGACCTCGGTTCCTAAGTCTTGCTTTTCTTCCTTCTCCTCTTCTTCTTGAGCATATACCTGAGAAACTCCTAACCCTAATACAAGTAAGAAAATAGTTTTATATGTTTTGATCTGATGAATTATCATATATAAATAGATTATGTCTGTGATTGATAAAAATTAGTTGCCACCTTCTTCTACAGAAGAATTAGTTTTGGCTTCATTGGTTTTAATAAGTGCAAGTTGCTCTTCTGCTTCTTTTACGATATCTGAATATTCTGAGAAGTTAGTAATCACACTTTCTAAAATATACGTAGCTTGATATGCATCTTCTAAAGCATAGAAGTTTTTTGCCATAAGTACAAGTCCTTTAGCGCCAAATTCTTTATAGCCACTATAATCTCTGGCTAGTTCTTGTACAGTTGTATTAGAACCTTTAAAGTCATTGGCTTTATGCTTAAAATACGCATCATAGTATAATGCTTCTGCTGCAAGTGCTCCAGTAGCAATTCCTTGTACCGTTGCATATGCTGTTTTTGCACGATCTTCATCTCCTGTTTTAATAGAAGATCTGGCAATAATAACTTGTGCATCACTCTTGACAGCATTATCAATCTTAGCGTTGGTCAATACTTTTTCTGCATAAGTCACTGCATCTGTATAATTTTCTAACTCATAATAGGATTTCATTAAGTTAGATTGTGCAAAGATGATATTCTGAGGAAAATCGGCTTCTATTTCTAAGCGTTCTAATACAGGAATCGCATCTGCATATGAGCGTTGTGTTAAGAATACTTGCCCTAATCTAGCTAGTGCCTGTTCTGTAAACTCCGATCGTTCTTTAGCAATAACAAACTGGTAATGAGGAATAGTGGTTGGGTAGTCCGCTTTCGCGAAAGCGAGTTGCCCCAGATAAAAGTGAGCTTTCAAGGCATGCTGCCCATTTGGATAACTCTCTACATACTCATCTAGCAAGCGTGTTGCTTGTGTGGTATTATTTTCTAAATATTGTTTTTCTGCCGAAGCATATGCCGCATCATCGAGCTCTGCATCTTCTACGTCTATGAAGTCTAAGGTACTTACCCATTGTCCATATTCATTTACACGACCTAAATCTATGTAAATAAGTTTTGCGGTAGTTACTGCTTGCAATGCCTCAGGAGTTCCTGGGTAATCACCAGCCACCTTTCTTAAAATGGTAAGTGCTTGGTCTGACTGATTATTATTATCGTAAATCAATGCCTTTTTGAGCAATGCACGAGACACATAAGAACTACCAGGCACATCACGCACTAATTGATCATAGGCTGCAATCGCTTCATCATTATTATTTTGAGAGACATAAACATTCCCCAATTCATATAAAGCATCATCTCTATAACTAGATTTTGGAAAACTTTGTGTAAAGTTCTTAAGACCATTGATCTTATCTGCATTACGATTTACAAATCCATAGCTCATCGATTTCTGGAAAGTCGCATAATCTCTATCGGCTGCATTGATTTCGATCGCCTTGTTATATGCTTCTAATGCAGGCCAGTATTTACTAGAAATAAAACGGCTATCTCCTAATCGTAAATAAGCATCATTACGACGTACCCTATCTTCGGTATTTTCAGTGGTGAATTTTTCAAAATAGGAAGCCGCATTTTCGTAATCCTTATCTGAAAAATAAGCATAGGCAATATTATAGTTAAGATCATTGTATTCTGGAGTAGAAGCAGCATTACTATTTTGAGCATATTGTTTATACCCTATAACAGCTTCTTTATGATTTCCTAGTACATAATCACACTCTGCATTCCAATACGTTGCTCTTGCAACAAATTGCTCATCTCTAGGTTCTTTTAGAGATTTCTTAAACATTTCTTGAGACTCCAAATAATTTCCTTCATTATAGAGCTCTACACCTCTATAAAAAGCAACTTTTTGCAATGCAACTTTGTTTTCAAAAGAATTATTCTTTTCTAATAAAACTAGGGCTTCTTTATAGTTTTTTGAAGTGATGTAAGAGTCTATCAATAAGATTTCTAATTCTTCTTTTGCTGGGGTTTTAGGAAAATCTTTTATATAGTTTGCGATAACCTGTGGTACAGTTTGATAGGCATTTCCAATCTCATAACTAAGTTTTGCATAATTAAGACCACTGTCTTCCTTTATCTTTTCATCAAAATCCATTTCTGATGCATTTTTAAAGGCATTCAATGCTTGTTGTTTTTTATCTGTTTTAAGATAGGATTCTGCTAAGTGATAGTAGGCATTTTGGGCTACACTATTTTTTCCATCTACAATTTTATTAAACTCATTTATAGCATTTTCATAATCTCCTTGCTTATAATAGGTATATCCAAGTTGATAATAGTCTGTATTATTCCATCGTCCTCTTTTGCCTTTATATTCTTTTAGGTAGGGTAATGCTTCGGTATACTTTTCTTGATTAAAGTAACTCTCCCCTATAATCTTATTAAGTTCAGATCTCTCTTTAGGATTTGCAGTGGGAAGTTGTGATTTCCCTTCGGCGATAGCTTGATCAAATTTTCCTAATTTAAAATTCAGATCGGCTTTAAAATAAGCAAGCTCTTCTTTGTAATCTTCTTTATCTTCTACTGCGTCAAAGAGCTCATCGGCTTCTTGATAATCATCTCCTTCATAGGCCATAAAACCTAAATAGTATTTTGCTTGTGATCCATATTTTTGAGAATCGCGCACCCGGTTTAAGAACTTCTTTGCTTGATCGTACTGCTTACTTTTATAATAGGAATACCCATTATTAAAGTCAAAAGTTTCTCTTGCTCCTCCAGTGAGACTCCCTTCATCTACTCGATCATACCACTTACGTGCATAGGCATATTTCCCATTTTCGAAATAAAAGGAAGCGACATCCAAAAATGCTGAATTTCGCTTAGTGCTTGTAGGATATTCACTTACAAAAGCTTGCATTAAATTATCTGCTCCTTGTTGATTTAAGCGCACCGCTGCATTTGCGATATAATACGCACAGTCTCCTTTTACGGTGGTATCATCAGTTTCATGTTTAACTTCTTCAAATAAGGTCTGAGCCGCTAGGTATTGCTGACTATTATACAATGACAATGCCTTATTATATTTGACAAGGTCGTCTGTATAAATAGCAGTTTGCTGTGCAGAGAGTATGCTTGTATATAGTAGAAATGCGGTAAATACCGTAATAAATTTCTGCATAATGATTGTTTTTGATATGATGTATGAGATTGGGTCTATTTTTCTAACTCAAAGATAGTTTTCTTATATATGGATAACGGTAGAAATCCTTTATAATTATATCGAGTTTTAAAAAGGAAATTAACAATCTAAAAAACAAGACTTTTAAACTTATTATTTAGTAATTTGCCACAAAAAGTTACTATCTAAAAAAAACAACTTACATGAAAAGAAAATACATTTTTTTATTTATCGCATTTATCTATTGTTTTAGTATTCAAGCACAAACAAAAAACAGAAAAGGATATTATATCGATAATAATGGCTCCAAAAAAGAAGGGTTCATAAAAGATTTAGATTGGGGAATTACACCAGAGTCATTTACATTTTACAGTAGTGAAAATACAGAAGGAAAAACCATTACTATTGCTCAAGCTAGTGGTTTTGGAATTTATAATGTATCAAAATATGAAAGGCATAAAGTAAATATTGATAGGTCTTCAAATAAACTAAATGACCTTGGTAGAGATAGAGATCCAAACATGAAAGTAGAAACACTTTTCTTAAAAGTAGAATTAGAAGGTGCTCTAAAATTATATTCTCACTCAATAACAGCAGGAACAAAGTTTTTTGTCCAGAAAAAAGGAGAACTTATTTACCCACTTGTTTATAAACGATTTCTCACCTATGACAATAAAATTAATGAGAATAATTACTTCAGACAGCAATTAACTAGTGACTTTGCTTGTGAAGAATTATCATACAATACCTCGAATTTAAGCTACAAAAGAAGTGATATCATAAAATATGTAGAAAAATACAATTCGTGCAAGGGAGAAGTAACAACTCGAATAGGAGAAAAAGAAAAAGGAGCTACTTTTAATATATATCTTCTTGCAGGAGCAAATTATAATAGTTTTAGAATAAAAGAATCTAACAATAGTAATTTTGATTTTGGATCTGAGGTAAACCCTACTTTTGGTTTTGAAATTGAATTTTTATTACCAAATAATAATAACAAATGGGCTGCTTTTATTGATGGTAGGTATACAACATTTAATAAAGGAGGTTCTTCTTCATTTGAATCTCTTCTTACTGATGTCATTTTTACCCAAGACGTTGAAGCAGATCTTAGTTTTTTTGATATAAGCCTAGGAGGTCGTCATTATTTCTTTTTAAATCCATCTACCAAAATCCATTTAGGGATCAGCTATGGGGTAGAAGTCATAGCAAACACAGATGTAACCTATACAATATCTCAAGATATCACAGCTACAAATGGGCAAGGAAGTCTTGGCCTTTCTGCTGGGTTTTCTTGGAAAAACTTTAGAGGAGATATTCGTTATAACACTCTAAAAGAGCATATACCCTCAAAATCTGAATACACAAGTTTAATGGTAACGTTAAGCTATAATATTTTGAAATTCTAACATAAACAGTTTAGATTTTTATAGTCCATAACTTGAAGCTATTTATTCATAACATACAAAAACATATTCTAGAAAGGCCTATCTTATTTTTAGTAGGTATAGGCCTTTTGGTAAGAGTACTTATTGCGATATGTTACAGCAATCAAGTCTCTATTTTTAATGACTCGCAAAGTTATGTTCCACTCGCCGAACAGTTAGGCGCTTTAAATTTAGATGGGTATAATGGATTACGTACGCCTGGATATCCCTTCCTATTAATGCTTACTGGGATTAATTTTAGTATCGTTGCAATCATTCAAGCAATCTTAGGAATTCTCTCATCTGTCTTACTTTTTAAAATCAGTTATAAACTACGCAATCATACATTCCTAGCATTTGTAAACGGTCTTAGTCTGTCTTTTTTCTTACACATTTTGTTTTATGAAAGAGCTATTCTCACCGAATCATTGACGCTATGTACACTCATTGTATGTGTATGGTATATCGTTCACATTGATTTTTTCAACCCAAAACAAAAAAGCACCATTACACACTGGCAAAGTCTTATTTTGGGTATCCTAATGGCCATTGTATTTCTGGTAAGACCCATGTTTATTGTCATTACACCACTTGTTGTTTTCTGTTTTATAATCATCTATTATAGACAACTTAAATTCACATTGCTCATAACTAGGATGCTTCTTCTAGCTATCCCTGCTGTAGTAAGTTATCAAGGTTGGAGTGCCCTTAATTTTCAAAATACAGGGTATAAATCTGTGACGGCATTTTCAGGAATGAATCTAGCGCAAAGCTGTGTCTCTTTTGTAGACAAAGCAAGTGATACACATGCCGATTTACGTGATTTATACGTACATAAAAGAGACTCTGTTATCGCAGGAAATGGCGATGTATCAATGACTGTTTGGCGGGTATATGAAACGCTTAAAGCGAAAGAAAACATCACTGTTTCAGAACTTTCTCAGCGTTTTGATCCTATGAATAAAGAACTTATTACAAACAACCCATCTGACTATCTAAAACAAGTAGGAATCTCCTGGGTAGATTTTTGGAAGGAGTCTATTTTATGGAATCACAATAAGTTCAAACTCAAAACCCCAAAACAGGTATTGACAGGGACATGGCTTTATATACAAACTCCTATGTTATATATCATGAATGTTGTCTTTTTGATGATTAGTGGTCTCATGATAATCACTCGCATTCGGAAAAAAGGGTTTTATTTTGATTTTTATTTCTTCTGCGTGGTACTCATCATAGGATCTTCATTAGGGCAAGCATTGGTTATTTATGGGAATAACGACCGATTCTCTGTTCCTTTTCTTCCTTTTATCATTCTAGTGATCTCTCATTATCTGTATAAAAAAGAAATTTTTAAAAAGATTATTCCCATAAATCATAAGAATTAATCTATTTTTATCGTTAGTCAATCATTAGTATGTCAGAACCCGTACTTCATCTCAGAAACGCCGCTATATATCAAAGAGAAAATATGATTCTCTCTGATGTACAAATCACTATTAATAAAGGAGACTTTGTATACCTTATTGGGAAAACAGGCTCTGGAAAGAGTAGTTTTATGAAAACACTCTATGGTGATCTACCACTTACGGAAGGAGAAGGAGAAATCGTAGGGTTTACTTTAAATGGCTTAAAAGAAAAGCAAATTCCGTTTTTACGAAGAAAATTAGGAGTTGTTTTTCAAGACTTCAAACTACTAAATGATCGTACTGTAAAAGATAATTTACTGTTTGTTTTAAAAGCTACTGGATGGAAGGACAAAACTGCCATTGATGCTAAGATTGAAGAAGTACTTGCCAAAGTAGGTATGAAAAGTAAAGGATTTAAGTATCCTTACCAGCTTTCTGGGGGTGAGCAACAACGTGTAGCGATTGCTAGAGCATTACTTAATGATCCTGAATTAATTCTTGCCGATGAGCCTACAGGAAATCTAGATCCACAAACCAGTGTAGAAGTGATGGAAGTTCTTCAAGAAATTAATAAGAATGGAAACACTATTTTGATGGCAACACATGATTATGCCTTATTACTTAAATACCCATCAAAAACATTAAAGTGTGATAATAATAAGATTTTTGAGGTAGTACAGCGCACCGTATGATACCATTTTTTCAGTATCTTCTGCCTATTATTTTTATAGTCATAAGAATATACCATTGAGAAGAAAACAATATTTTATTACTGATGATCCGACCATAGATTTTGCTTCTGAAGAAGGGTTTTCATCATACCCTATAGACACCTATACTGTTTTTTATCACAATGATTTAGAAACAACTCTGGCTCAATGTGAAGATAGCTATGTGGTTATTTTAGGGTTTATCCTACATCCAGATACCCCTGAAAAAACCAATCAGCAAATCGCTGATACCCTCGTTCGGTCTACTTCTGAGACGCATCTTTTCAAATCCTTAGAAGTACTTACAGGGAAATTTACCATTTTTTTTCACTCTAAGACGCATAAAGTACTACTTACAGATTTCTTTTCAGAAAGACAATTGTATTACTGGAAGAGAGCAGATCATTACTATATATCATCTTCAGATAAACTTATCTTAGATACCCTTCAACTCAAACCAGAAATAAGCCAAAAAAAAGAAGTCTTAATTTCCTCGCCATTATTTCTCAACATTAATGAACATTGGTTACTCACTGAAGAAGATTGGGATGATCGAATCAAAAAACTAATCCCTAATCATTATCTAGATATTCAAAAAAGCAAAACCATAAGGCTTCCCATTTTTGTAGCGCACAATCTTAAGGAAACTGATGTTATAGATGCGTATAAAACCTATTTACAAAATGTAATGAAAGCGCTTGCGCTACGGTATGACTCCATTTATTTTCCAATAACGGCAGGCTATGATTCCAGATTACTATTAGCCGCTAGTATGCCTTGGAAAGATAAAATGAAGTATTATATTTTTAATTCAGGGAAGACCTATGTCGTTCGGGATGTAAAAATCGCCAAGAAGATTGCAAAAAAGTTTCAACTCCCATTTGAAGAAATTAAAGTCCCTGGTGCTAGTGCTTCCTTTAAAAAAGAATTTGCCACTCATTTTATAGTGCCTCGTTTTTTATCAAAAACAAGAAATATCGCTTGGTTTAAAAAACATATCAATACACCTACCATCAATATCGCTGGTGGTGGTGGGAACCTAAAAGGAGTATATGATAGAGAAGCTTTTTCATCTATTGAAGCGCTTTGTAAAGCTATAGAGTATGATATGTTACCTATTCATAAACAAGCACTAGAAAAATGGCTCAAGGAAGCAAAACCCTATGCCGAAAAATATAAAATCCCGCTGAATGATTTATTCTTTCAGGAGTTACGTATGGGGAAATGGGCTTCAAAAATGTATCACGAAGCAGATATCACCCCTGTAGAGTACTACTCCCCTCTTAATTCGAGACATATCATGTATATGGCTTTTTTAAATATCCCAGAGTCTCAAAGACATATGCCAGATGCGACTCTTTTCAAAACGGTCATGGAAGAGTTGCTACCTGGCACCACAAAAATTCCTTTTAATCCTAAGACCTGGAGAGATTATGTAAAAAGTATCATTCCTTATCAACATATAAAGAAACAAGTACGTTTATTGAGGTATAGGAAAAAAGAATAATTTAGTAAAGGTTTTTACATGTACAACACCCTAAAAAAAATAGCGAAATCAATACTACCTACTTCATTCCTAACGAAGCATGAAGTATTTTTTCGTAAACTATTTTTATTCAAATACCGAGGGAGTACATATACCTGTAATGTCTGTAATACACATCTTAAAAAGTTTATTCCATTAGGCAAAAGAGATCTATTGTGTCCTATTTGTGGCAGTAGAAGTAGGTCTAGAAGACTCTATCATCTATTGCAAACCCATGAGCTATTATCGGGAAGTATCTTACACTTCTCTCCTCCTAGAACCTTATACCGCTCTTTTAAAAAAAGAACCGATATCCACTATATCGCTACCGATTTTGAAGATGAATTCATAGCAGATCATTCTTATGACATCACAGATATAAAACTTCCTGACAACTCGCAAGATGTTATTATTTGTTATCACGTATTAGAACACATCACTGAGGACTTAAAAGCTATGAACGAATTATACCGTATCCTAAAACCCAATGGAGTTTGTCTCATCCAGACACCCTTCAAAGAAGGTGACATTTATGAGGATTATAGTATCACTTCTGAAGCAGGACGACTCAACGCTTTTGGTCAAAAAGATCACGTCCGTATATATTCTTTAAACGGATTGAATGAAAGATTACAATCTGTCAACTTCAACACAGAAATTATTGCATTTCAAGCCATTGAAAACCATCAAAATGGTTGGCTACCTGAACATGTCATCAAAGCAACGAAATAGGATTCTCATTTTACTTTTTAAGACATCAACAATATCTAGATGAATATCGTATTTTCGTAATTCATCATGCTTTCTATTTTAGTCCCAACATATAACTATAATATTTACCCACTCATTGCTACTATTCATGAGCAACTAGAAGCAATAGCGATTCCATTTGAAATTATTGTTTCTGATGATCAATCATCCTTGTATACAGAAGAAAATAAAGAAGTCAATGTATTCTCTCATACGAAGTACCTTTTTCAAAAACAAAACCTAGGGCGTACTAAAAATCGTGAGGTATTAGCCACGACAGCAACTTATGATTGGTTACTCTTTTTGGATGCAGATGTAGTACCCGCTACTTCTTCTTTTATTCAAAACTATATAGATGAATTACAACAAGATATTGATGTGATTTACGGAGGTGTTTCTTATCAAGAAAAATCACCCGATTCAAGTACGTATTTGCGCTGGTATTATGGAAAACATCGAGAATCCCAATCTATTAAGAAAAGGTTACAACAGCCTTGTTTTATTATTTCTCAAAACTTATTAATTAAAAAAGACTTTTTCCTAAAAGCCAATGTTAGTACCGAAAATAGATACGGACTTGACAATCTCTTTTCTCACCAGCTAAAAGTTCTCAATGCACGTATTAAACATATAAACAATCCTATTATACATCTAGGGTTAGAAGAAAATACGGTATTCCTAAAAAAAACCATAGAGGCTGTAGAAACTACAGTCTATTATGAGCAAAAAGAACTCATGGAATGCACACTTAGTAACCTACAAAAAAGCTATTGTCTTCTTGAAAAAAGAAAAATAACTGGGTTATTTCTAAGATTAGTAACCCCATTTAAGAAAAGGATTGAAAAGAAATTACTGAGCTCCTCTCCTTCGTTATTTTTATTTGACATCTATAAGTTACATCATTATGCAAGTTTAAAAAAACGTGTAGATGCCTAAATTTTCTGTAGTCATATCTGTTTATAACAAAGGAGATTTTATAAAAAAAACCTTGCAAAGTGTGTTGGCACAATCTCTAAAGGATTATGAAATCATTATTGTAAATGATGCCTCTACAGATGATAGTGAAGCACACATACAATCTATCCAACACGATCAGATCATCTATCATGCTTTTCAAGAAAATAAGGGCGCTGCTGCTACTCGTAATAAGGGTGTTGAGCTTGCCTCTGGGACATACATCGCATTATTAGATGGTGATGATCTCTGGGATACCAACTACCTGGCTGAAATAAGTACACTGATAGAAAAATTTCCAGATCATCAGGTATTTGCGACAGCTATTACGATAGAAGAACACGATGGGAAACGACCTTCCCAATACACATTTTCAAATCCAGAAAACGCAACACACCTATCCCTCAATTATTTTGAATCGAGTTACAAAAACACCTTATTAACTAGTAGCTCTACAGTGATTAAGAAAACAGTATTTGATCATATAGGCAACTATGACACCAGTATCAAAAGTGGGCAAGATACCGACTTATGGATTCGTATAGGAATTCAATATCCTATTGCCTTTAGCACAAAATCATGCGCCTCATATACATATGCACCAGTAAGCTTATATAAAAGTATTAGCTCTGTAAAACACAGACCTAACTTTGTCGCATATGAAGACATAGAAAAAGAAAACAAGGCTCTTAAAAAGTTTTTAGACCTCAACAGATTTTCGCTTGTTATCAGAGCAAAACGGTGGAATGAACCTAAGGAAGCGCAGTTTTTTATAGATCGTATAGATCCTAAAAACTTATCAAAGAAGCAGCTAAAATTACTAAATGCACCAGCATTTATGATAAAACTACTTTTTGGAATCAAGAGAATACTGGAAAAACTAGGAATTCGTCTAGGCGTCTACTGAAGCTTTAAACGCATCATAATCACGTATATAATCTTCTTCTTCGTATTCTTGAGAAGCGAGTACCAAGCAAACAGCTCCAGAAGAAAAGTTTTCTAATTCGCGCCATATCCCTGTAGGAATTAACAGGCCTTTATTCGGTTTATTAAGTGTCAAGCGTTTTTTAGAAGTCCCATCATCTAGTACGACTTCAAAGCTACCACTTAAGGCCACTAAAAACTCCTTACATTCTTTATGAGAATGCCCACCGCGATAGGCATCACTCGGCACATCATATAAGTAATAAACCCGTTTTACTTCATACGGAAGCGTATTCTTTTCTATCACTGCCAGATTACCGCGAGGATCTGTAATTCTTGGGATTTCTATGATCTTACTATTCTCTATCATTTATCTACGTTCTTCGCCAGATGCTACGAGTTGTTTATATTTTTTAATTCCTGAGTAAGCTGTTTTTGCTTTCGCGAAAGCGTATTTCGTCTTAATAATTTGATGCCTCACTAAAAAGAAAACATATTTGATCACCCAAAGATACCCCCAAATTCCGTAACATTTATACGCTAATGCACCTCTAAGATACAAAAGTCGATCGCTACCTAAATCCTGTCCAGAACTTATATCTGGATGTTTGAGAATAGGCGTAGGAATAAAGTAAGCAGGGAGTTTTGCTTTCATGACATTGCGCATAAACACATACTCATTGGCTCCACTAAAGGTAGCTCCTAATCCAAAATGAGGGTTGTACAACACCTCATTTTCTAATAATATATCTTTTTTGAAACTGATCACCACACCATTGACCGTTTTATAAGAAGCATTGGTATGATGCGTTACATCTGGGTATTTCCTGAATAAGGTGCCATCAGATTTCTGTAACTGAAATGTAACCACCGCAGCATCTGGGTACGTCACATAGCCGTCAAGGATGATTTCCTTTAGATGAGGCACATATAGCACATCGTCATCGGCGACAAGGCATATCTCACCTATAGCATTTTTGATAGCCATATTACGGCTTTGTGGTAATCCTCTTTCCTCTGTATTAATCACTCTTATGTGAGTGTGGGAAGAATGAAGTTGACGCTCGGCATCCGTTTGATTGATAATCAAAATAGGATACTTACTATAATCGCCATCAGGAAACATCGCTTCCAAAAATGAAAGGTCCGATCGAAACATCGTAGAAATTAAAATTTCAAAAGGCACAGTATCGGGTTTCATCTAGTGGATTATAGTATATTTGATATCTCTCATTATGAAGATACTCTTAATTGGCGAATATAGTCGTTTTCACAATTCTTTAAAAGAAGGGTTAATTGCTTTAGGGCATGAAGTAACCCTTGTGGGAACTGGTGATGATTTTAAGAAATATCCGGTAGATATCTCTATCGCTTCAAGTTGGTGTCGTACTAATTGGTTGATTACAAAAGTACGCCGTGCCATCTATAAAATCACAAAAATAGATATGGCTCTTGTAGAAACAGGAAATAAATTCTGGAAACAAAGAGCACATATGAAAGGCTACGATGTGGTGCAATTTATTAACTCATGGAGTATTCGCACAACGATTGAAAAGGAAAAAAAATGTATTGCTTTTTTAGAACAACATAACAAAGCATTGTTCTTATCTGCCTGTGGTACAGATACCCCGTGGGTGGAAAGTTTACTTGCAAACAAACAACTTCCCTACCATATACTCACCCCTTATCTAAAAGATCCTTCTTTAAAAAGTTATTACAGTCCTGCATTGAAGTATGTTACTCAAAATCATAAAGCACTCTACACATTTATAGAAGATAAAGTCAAGGCCATTATTCCTACTGACATGGATTATTACCTAGGACTACAAGGTCATGAAAAAGTGACCACACTAATTCCTACACCTATTCATCTTAGTAAACTAGATCATACCACAATTCCTCAGCAAGATAAGGTGGTCATCTTTCATGGAATTAATCGTACAAATTATATAAAGAAAGGAAATGATGTATTTGAAGCGGCTTTAGAAATTGTTACGACAAAATACCCCTCAAAAATAGAAATCATTACTGTCGAGTCGCTACCCTATGCAGAATACATCAAAGCGTATGATAAAGCACATATCTTATTAGACCAAGTATATTCACATGACCAAGGATATAATGCATTAGAAGCGATGGCTAAGGGAAAAGTGGTATTTACGGGAGCAGGCAAGCATTTTAAAGAGCACTACCAATTAGATCATACCGTCGCTATGGATGCTACACCAGACCCAGCACAAATCGCTTCCGAACTAGAACAATTAATTCTACATCCAGAACGCATTACCGAAATTGCTAAAAACGCCAAAGCTTTTGTAACAAAGCATCATGATCATATAGCCATTGCAAAGAAGTATCTTGATATTTGGAAAAGTGAGTCTTAAACTTACTTCACCAAAAGATTATCCAAAATATACTGCTCTCCTTCCCAATCACGTTTTATCTCTGTTTGCAATAATTTTGCTGGCACGCCACCTATCACAATATAATTTCCTAAATCGGTATAATCCTTATTACATAAAGAATTAGATCCCACCGTTGTATGGTCAGGAGTTTTTGTTCCTTTCATAATCGTAGATCGATTCCCTATCCAATTATAATTTCCTAATTCGACAGGCGCCGTTTTAGGTTTTTTGGTATTGGTTTTTAGATCAATCAATTGATGAAAAATAGAATCCAGCACTTGACTTTGATACGTCACACGCACATAATCACCCAATACAATACGCTCTCTACAAATAAAAATAACCTGAGATCCTAAGGAAGAGAAATTACCTATTTCACAATACGCACCATATCCCACTTGAAAATACACATCTCTTTCTATATGTACATTCCCTTTAAAAACCACCGTTCCGGCAATCACAATTTCACCTAATCCAGCCGAGCGCTTACGCACTTCAAAAGAATGACCAAAACCAATCATCCCTCTTTTAATAGGAGCATCTATAACCACCTTACCGCTGATGTTGGTAAGCTTATAATCCCTGTAAATAAATACTGGCAACTTCATAGCCGTTTTAAAAGGAAACTTCTTCAGATTAAAATAATAGGTTTTGATCCAATTCACATACCAAAACGCTTTCCAGCGTTTGCGTAATTTTCGTAAAGGACTCAGTACACTCATTATTATTTTTTTCTTTTTAAGATCGTATCTAGCAACGATCGAAATCCAATTTTCTTGTCTAATAATCGAAATGAATATAACGAAGAAATTACAATTAAACCGATAAGTATGCCATATTTAAATAAAGCTTGTTCCATATACGTCGCTAGAAAAGCACCCACACATAATAAGAAACAGATCAAAAATACAGGATAAAACCCTGCTTTCATTTTAAAGCCATATCGGTAATACGTTATGATACGTACTCCTAAATAATGGATGATAAAATAAACCAGTAAACTAATTCCAATGCCTTCTAATCCCCAATAGTAATACCCTATCACATTAAGAATAAGCAAAATACTATTAAAAGCAATGGCTGTTTTTGTAAAGAGTTTAGAATCGCCTTTTGCAATAATCACATATCCAATAGACCAAGAAATGGCTTTAAATACCATCCCTAAAATGCCCCAGCGTACTAATGACACCGCAGGTTCAAATTCGTTAGAATATAACAAGGTAATCAGTAAAGGAGCAAAGGCAATAAATACAATCACAATAGGCGTAATTAATAAAATAGCAATAAAAGCTTGCTCAAAAACAGTTTTAATGACTGCCTTTATATCCTCACACACAGCAGCAAGTCTCGGATAATAATCGGTAGACATGGCATTAAAAATCAACCCGACATAATTATTGAGAATAGCAATTCCTGCACCATAAAACCCTGCCTCTACTTCACCGCCTTCAGAACGGATAAACACTAAAATAAGATACGCAACTACCAATCCTACGATACTGCTAAAGCTTAACGCCAATCCCAATTTGATCATCGGTTTTCCCTCAGAAAAAACAGTGTCATTTGTTACTGAAGCATGTGCCTTTACGGTTTGTTTGGCAAAGAAATAGGCAAATAGAAATACAAAACCCGAAGTCGCAACAATAGCAGGTAAAATCCCATCAAGCTCTAAATAGTAATACAAAGGAATCGTAACAATCAGTCCTGCGATAGCACCATAAATATTGGCTTTGGCGAGAAACGCCAATTTCCGAAGTCCTTGCAAAATAGCAAGATTACTCATGGCTAATTGATTAAAAACGACCGCTAGTCCTAACCACATGAAGGTATAGGTATATTCGTAAGAGTCGAATGTAAATTTGCTTAAAACACCCGAAAAAGCAACAGTAAAAATAGCCCCTATAATCGCGGTGATCCATACCAAACGTTTAAGAATGGCTATCATTCTGTACGCTTGTTTTTCTTCTCCTTCTTTGTAGTGCGATGAAATCTCTTTCACTGCACTCTTATCAAGCCCTAATTGAGTAGCTTTTGTAATAAGCTGTAATGGGCGGGTTAACAGATTGGAAATCCCCACGCCTTCAGGTCCAAGCAAAGCAGCCATCACCTTAGATCGAATCACCGTCACGAGAATACGAAGTACTTGCACACCGCCAAAGAGTGAAGTTGCCTTCATCACTTGTTGATATGACTTCTTCTCGTCTTCCAATTAATACGAATTTAAAATTGAAATTACCTGCGATACCATAGCATCATCCATCACAGGATTTAAAGGAATGCTCACCACTTCATCATGGATTTGCTCTGTCACTGGAAATGATACATTGTTATAATCTTTCAAAGCCGCTTGTTGATGTGGTGGTACTGGATAATGTATAATTGTTCCCACACCATTCGTTTTTAAATAGTCACAAAGATGCGCTCTTATTTTACATCGTATCACAAAAAGATGAAACACATGATCTTCACTTCCATTCCAAGAAGGAAGTGTGATTTTAGGATTTTTAATTTCGTTTATATAGCGTGTTGCAATCGCTCGTCTATGCGTATTGGAAGTATCTAAATCTCTTAGTTTTATACGTAAAAACGCGGCCTGTATTTCATCCAGACGCGAGTTCAACCCTTCGTAAGCACTCACATACCGTTCTTTAAATCCGTAATTACGATAGGATCGGACAACCTCGGCGAGCGCTGAATCATTTGTTGTAATGGCTCCTCCATCACCAAGTGCTCCAAGATTCTTCGTTGGGTAAAAACTAAACCCAGAAGCATCTCCTAAATTGCCGCTTCGTTTTCCCTGAGAAGTTTTAGCTCCATGAGATTGTGCAGAATCTGTTACGATTAATACATTGTTTGCTTTCGCGAAAGCGGACATTGCCTCCATATCTGCTAATTGCCCATACAAATGGGTAGGCATCACCACCTTGGTCTTTACCGTGACTTTCATTTGAAGATCGGCAAAATCAAAATTATAAGTCTCTAGATTAGCTTCTACTAACACAGGGACTAATCCGGCTTGACGAATCCCTAAAATGGTAGCGATATACGTATTGGAAGCGACCAATACCTCATCGCCTTCGGAGAGTTTTCCTAATATTTTATATCCTTCTAGAATCAATCGAAGGGCATCGAGACCATTGGCGGTTCCTATACAATGTTTTGTACCGCAATAGGCAGCAAATTCTTCTTCAAATAGACGTACCTCATCCCCTAAAATAAACCATCCTTTCTCAAGGAAAGCTTTAAACTTCTCCTGAAATTCGGCATCATAGGGTGCATTTAAAGCACGTAAATCTAAAAATGGAATCATAAGAATACGTTGTTTAAAAGGTGATGGTTTGCAGTCTCAATCTCATAAAATCGATGTACGTTGGTACGCGCACCAAAGCACTCCTTCCAATAGGAGAGTCCTTTATTGAGCTTGGTACCTTGTTGCTCATTAGAGATTCCAAAATCAAAATACCACAGATCAGCAAAAGTTGTTGTAATCAATGTTTCAAAAAGGAAATCTAAGGCTCCTAATTCTTGTTTCTGCTCATTGGCCGAAATGTATTGTACATGGGCTGTTGTTTTCGTTTGGAAAATCGTAGCACCAGCTACTATTTGATCTTCTTTATAAACCGCAAACTGCCTGATATGTTTAGGAAATTTTGCTTGAAGCGAACTGATCTCTTCTAGGGTGTGCGTTGGCTTAGCCGCGTGTCGTTTTTCTAGGCTGGGCAACAAAATCTCATTCCAGAAAGGTTTAAAATCTTGTGTTTCCTCGATACGTAATCCTTGCTTCTGTGCTTTTTTCACCCCTTCTATTCTATTGGATTGTATCCCTAGTCGGTTACGATAATCAATTACAGAAGCGGTGTCAACACGTGTACAGCGTGCTTGTACTAACTGTAGAACATATGCCATTTCTTCTGAAGGCAATGCGCTATAAAACGAAGGGAATTCCTTAAGATGTAATGTGGTGATTCCTTGATCGTGTAGCTGTTTTAAAAGCGCCTGACACACTTCAATGACCTCTGCAAGTTTGATTTTTGGGGATACTACCAATCCGCCGTAGGTCAATCCTTGATGGCTATATAACGCCTGATCTACACGATTTGCTGGCAATACTGCAATGAGTTTTGATCCTTTGTACACCAGTAATGAGTGATCCATAAACCGATCACTGTGATACTCCATAAAATCGCGATGGAATAAGAAAGTGGCATTTTTCGCGGAAGCGATAAAATCATTCCACGTAGTGCGATCGGATGCTTGGTACGTTTGTACGGTATATAGCGTAGTATTCTTTATAATAATGGTTTTGGTTACTTAGTGTCTTATGGATAACGACAGAATTGCAACTATCGTTTACAACCCTGTAATTATCTCTGCTAAGATATAAAAATGGGAAGCTATCTTATCATGTTCAATTAAGTTTTAAATATGTTAGAACACCTCCCTAGCCCTCCTTTCTAGGAGGGAAAACTCATATATGATAGTTTCCTCGTAGATTGTCCGTGCGAGCGCAATAGAGAACTCTTATATATAAATTATAAACAACTCCCCTCCGTCTACATCTCGCATCCTCGATGTAGCCACCTCCCCTCAGAGAGGTGAGGAGCCGTTATGATATTTTTATACGCTTTCGCGAAAGCGTATAAAGAAACAAATAAACGTAAGAGTTCCTTCTCCCTTGGGGAGAAGGCTAGGATGAGGGAACAAAAAATCCCCGCTTGAAAACAAACGAGGATTTATATAATTTAAAAATAAGCACTCTTTTTTATATTCCCTCATTCCTGTTTCTCCCAGAGGGAGAAATGATATAAGGTAGGTATACTTACTTTTTAGTTTCTAAACTTATACAATCTTATTACGCTTACGGTCTACTTCTTTTAAGTATACTTTACGTAAACGTAAGTGATTTGGTGTCACCTCAACATATTCATCTTTCTGAATGTATTCTAGGGCTTCTTCTAAAGAAAACTTGATCGCAGGAACAATCTTTGCTTTATCATCGGCTCCTGAAGAACGTACGTTAGAAAGCTTTTTTGTTTTGGTGATATTTACTGTCATATCATCCTGACGGCTATTTTCTCCAATTACCTGACCTTCATAAATATCTTCTCCTGGATCTACAAAGAACTTCCCTCTGTCTTGTAACTTATCGATAGAATAAGGAATTGCGTTTCCGTTTTCCATAGATACTAACGATCCGTTGATACGCCCTGGAATATCACCTTTAAGTGGTTGGTATTCTTTAAAACGGTGTGCCATAATCGCTTCTCCAGCTGTTGCTGTTAATAACTGATTACGTAATCCGATAATCCCACGAGAAGGAACAATAAATTCGATAATCATACGATCTCCTTTGGCTTCCATAGAAAGCATCTCTCCTTTACGAAGTGATACAAACTCTACTGCCTTTCCAGATACATGCTCTGGAAGGTCAATCGTAAGCTCTTCAACAGG
This sequence comes from Dokdonia pacifica, assembly GCF_900188275.1. Lineage (GTDB taxonomy): Bacteria > Bacteroidota > Bacteroidia > Flavobacteriales > Flavobacteriaceae > Dokdonia > Dokdonia pacifica. The sequence continues at coordinate 213,652 of NZ_FZNY01000003.1, read as the reverse complement.
CTCACATTTTACACCATCTATTTCTTTAATAATTACTTGTGGTTGTCCAATCTGTAATTCATATCCTTCACGACGCATCGTTTCGATCAATACAGATAAGTGCATTACCCCACGACCATAAACCATAAACTTATCGGCACTATCAGTTTCTTCTACACGAAGGGCTAAGTTCTTTTCTAATTCTTTTGTAAGACGCTCTTTGATATGACGAGACGTTACAAACTTTCCGTCTTTTCCGAAGAATGGCGAATCGTTAATTGAGAATAACATACTCATGGTTGGCTCATCAATCGCAATGGTTGCTAGTCCTTCTGGATTTTCAAGATCGGCAACGGTATCACCAATTTCAAATCCTTCTAGTCCTACAATCGCACAGATATCTCCTGCTTGTACACTTTGTACTTTCTTACGTCCTAAACCGTCAAATGTATGTAATTCTTTAATACGTGTTTTCTTAATTGTCCCATCACGCTTTACTAAAGAAACTTGCATCCCTTCTTTCAGTTCGCCACGTGTTAAACGGCCGATCGCAATACGACCTGTAAATGAAGAGAAATCCAACGATGTAATTAACATCTGTGTATTTCCTTCTTCAATTTTTGGTCCTGGTACATTTGCCATCACCATTTCTAATAATGGTTCGATAGAATCTGTTGGCTTTTCCCAATCATCACTCATCCAGTTGTGCTTTGCACTTCCGTATACGGTTGGGAAATCTAACTGCCACTCCTCTGCTCCTAATTCAAACATGAGGTCAAATACCTTCTCATGTACTTCTTCTGGTGTACAGTTTTCTTTATCTACTTTATTGATCACCACACAAGGTTTCAATCCTAAACTAATCGCTTTCTGTAATACAAAACGCGTTTGTGGCATCGGTCCTTCAAAAGCATCTACGAGTAGACATACGCCATCTGCCATATTTAATACACGCTCTACCTCTCCTCCAAAATCGGCGTGACCAGGGGTATCAATGATATTGATTTTGGTTCCTTTATAGTTTACCGATACGTTTTTAGAAGTAATGGTAATTCCACGTTCACGTTCCAGATCATTGTTATCAAGGATGAGTTCTCCTTTAGATTCGTTTTCACGAAAAAGTTCACAGTGATACATAATCTTGTCTACCAAAGTAGTCTTACCGTGGTCAACGTGTGCAATAATGGCGATGTTTCTAATATCCATAACGAATGCCCGAACAAACGGGATCTTTTAAATTAAGTGCCTTCTATAAAACGGTCTGTTTGACGAGCCCGTTTTTGGCGGTGCAAAAGTACTCTTTTTTAATGGATAAATAGCCGGTTGGTCTGGAATATTGGAATGATAACGTTTTCGTAGCATTAGAGAGGGTTTCTAAGGTGTGGTGAAAGCGTTGGTTTGAGGGGTGTTTGTGATGGTAAATGAGGGATTATTTTTTTGGTGAAAGGATTGATTTTTTATGCTTGCGCGAAAGTCAATATAGACGTAAGACTGTAGGACGTAGGACTTATTTCTTTAGGAAGTGTCTTATGTCTTTCAGCGAAGCGATCTTATGTCTGTATCTTAGAAACAAAGAACCTTCTATCTTTTTCAATCTCACAAAAAGATGCTAAAAATATTTTATTCCCATTTACGGGAAGCCGTACGAGAAAGTGTTTTGGAATAGGTAGGTTTCATTTTAATTACAAACGTTTATAATTATTTGAAGTCGTTTGTATACGGTACAAATCACTAACAAACAACTAATTATATATTGTTGCCCTACAATTCACTCACCCTTAGAAGGATATTTATTATTTTAGAGGTAATGATATAAACAAATTAGGCTTTATTTGAAAAAAAAATATGATTATACCGAAATTCTTATTTCATTATTACGAACTCGACAACGGACCATTCCGAAATATTACCGAATATGGTTATGAAAAAGCTGAAAAAATCCAAAATCAAATCTCGAAAGGTTGGAATAGCAAAAGACCTGAAAATTATATTGAATTAAGGTTAGCGTTAGAAAAGAGAATTAAGGAACAATTAATCTCAAAAGGTGGAAAACCTAACAGAAATGACCCTTTTTATTTTACATTAGGAGAATGTGATTGGGCGAAATCTTGGTATGTGAATCCTGGTGTTATAAAAATTCCTTTAACCGACTTTAAACCTGAACATATAAGTTTTACTTATCCAGATAGTATGGTTTCATTTCAATTTTACGATGAGCCAAAACTCGCTACTTATAGAAAAGATTGTAACGGACAAGTTTTCTTGTTGGATGAAATGAATGACCTAATAAATAATTACGGAGTCCCATCGGATGAAAAATGTAAAACAGAAGAAAGGTTTAAATATGACAAATATATTGAAGTCCAAGTATGGGATGATGAAATAATAAATGAATACAAAAACAAAGCCTAACACTATATATAGCAATAGGGAGATTGGTGTTTAATCAAAAAGTCAGTGTCTATTTGCAAAGTCCCCGCTAGCGCTCGTCTGTGACGAGTGCCGTATGGAGTAAGAATTTATGACTCAAAGTCAATACCTCTTGATAACAAAGACACACTAATCATAATTACAGCAAGATTTTATGGTATAAACGCATATCTATGTGTTATCTGACAATTAAGTAAACAGGTTTATGTATTTTTAATCCATAACAGGCAACCATAAGGGTTGTTATGAAATATTTACAATCAATGAAACCACAGACTATTTACGTTATCATTTTTCTTTTAATTGGATATCATTCATTTTCGGTTCAAATACATTAATCAGGAATATATAAAATGGAAGATTTTGATAAAATAGAATGGGGTATGATTTGGGATATTATTAAAAATATTGTGCTACCTCACACAGGAACTTTAATTTTTAACATCATTATATTTTTATTTCTTGGTTTACTTATATCAATCTTTTACGCTATTATTCTACACAAGAAAAAAATTTTAAAAAGAAAACCTAAATATTATAATTGGGTAGCAAAATTATATGTTCCTGTGCTTATTATTGGATTTCTATTTCTTTTTGGAAATATTGGTTTTATTACAGGGGTATACAAGATTCTGGATAAAGAGAATGGAGCTATCATATCTAGTGTTTATAACAATATTCTTAAACTATCTTTTGAATCAGAAAAAAGCAAAAATGAATATATTATTAAATTACAACAATCTGCACGAGAGGTAAAAGATAGTTCCATTGCTTTAGAAGAGTATCTAAAAATAACAGCAACAGAATATAATACAGGATATTCTGTTATAGATAACAATAAAAATAAATTAGCAAACTTTCTAATAAGTAAGTATGGAAATGATATTTACAAAATATCTGTCTATGGTATGCTTAATGCAGCTGGAGCAAAAGCCCATGTAAATATTGACGAATCATTATCATATGAAGAGTTTAGTACTGGAATGGATTTCTTATTAGATGTAGGACATAAAGATATTGAACAAGCAATAAAAGATAAACTAATAGTATGGTTTGATTCTTTATTATACAATCAATATATATCATTAGTTATGTCTCAATTAGCTTTATTACTCATTATTATCAGTCTACCATTAATCGATTTTTTTATTTATAAGAAATGGATAGAACCAAAATATTCCCCCACTAGCGCTCGTCTGTGACGAATGCTATCTAATAAAAGTGCTACCCATCTTACATATAAAAACTAGAATGTTACTTTGTTTGTTTTTCATATTTTTAGAAGCTATCTTAAAACATTACTTATAAACAAACACAACCCTGAGAATTTCTAATACCTATGATAAAGTCTTGTAAGCGTTGTGGAAAAAGAGCCTATCAAATTCCTGAATTTACTATTGAGGAAAAGAAACTCCTAACTGCATTAAAAATTGATCATAAATTTATGGAGGCTATTGATAAAATAAGAACATTGTATGGTGTAGAACACATTGATGCTAAGTTCTCAGTAATGCACATCAATACCATCTACGGGAAGTGTAATCGCTGTAATGTTGATTACTTAAAAGGAGAATATGTTGAATGCCCAAAATGCAAATCTTTAAATTTCAATTGGGAGATGAAGAATGAGTAAGAGTATCCCCCGCTAACACTCGTTTGTGATGAGTGCTTTATTGAAAAATAACATTCCCAACTATCTATACAATTTATTACGCCTGTCTTGAATAATATTTTTTATGAAAATAGGTGTAGCATATATTCCCAACGATAAAATAGGAAAAAATCACAAAGAGCGCCCCTAAATACATGCTATTTTGAATCATTCCTTCAAAACCATATTTATAGACAAATAGGCATATGGAGATTACAAGATTTAATACTCCATATAGAATATTTTGTGTATTCCCAAAGCCAAGTCCGCTAAACATCCTACCTTTCCAAATACCAAGTACAAAATGTGGTATTGTATTAATTAATGTGAGTCCAATAAGGAAATCTATTATTGAAAAATTCATAACTATATTTTTTGTCGTACAAATGTACGAATTTTAATATTTTTGACATATGAAACAGAAAATACTTGACCAAGCAAGACTATTATATAATGCCAAAGGAATAAGTAATGTAACCACAAGAGTGATCTGTGATCAACTAAAAATAAGTTTAGGGAGTTTTTCCTATCATTTCCCTGATAAAAAAAGAATCTTACAGCAATTATATGAGGAAATACTAGATGAAAATCAAAAAATATATGATACTATTCAAAAACAGGAACCAACAATAAACACCTATTTAGATTGTCATAAAGCACTATTCTTAATACAAGAAAAATACAAATTCTTCTATCTTAACTTATTTGAAATACTGACCAATCATCCCAAAATTAAAGAAGCCTATTTTAAAAACAGAATAGAAGAAACAAACATGGCTAAACAAGTCTTCTTATATTATATGCAAATGGGGATATTAAAAAAAGATATTACAGAAAGCCAAATCATTAGACTTATTAATGTTGGTAATATTCTAAATAATTTTTGGCCCATTGATTCTGAACTATCACCAAAATTAAATCAAACGGAACGGTTAATCCATTATATGAAAATATGCTGTGGATTATTAGAACCCTATCTAGAAGAAGAATCAAGAGATGAATATCACAAGTATTTTAAGATGTTAGAGAATAAAAGTATGTAAATTGGCACCTTACAGGTAATGCTTTCCCAGCTAGTTCTCGTCTGTACCAGATATCCTATTAAAAAAAAACGATCTATTTCACACTGCAATGAATGTTTTATACGCTTTCGCGAAAGCGTATACATGCATCTCCATATTATCATATAATTAACGAATCCTTATACTATAATTAGGTTTTTTCAGTTAAGATACCATGTATATTAGCGGGTGCTTATATATCATCAATAAGTCTAAATACATACTAACTAATTCCTACAATCATTGATTACAACACTAGGTGACATAGCTATTATTGCAAGTATCATCATAGGATACTTCATCAGTATTGCTTTAGTCACCACTAGATTTTATAAGAGTCGCGCCAATAATTACCTTGCCCTAACGCTATTCTTGATCAGTAGTTTGGCATTATTAGATATTATCAATCCTGAGAGTGGATTTTTAAGTTTTCTGTATTTTGTCATGATAGAGTTACTGATTGCAGTGACCTTATATACGTATTTCCTCATTCAAATTCAGCATGTATATCTTACAAGACCTTGGTATAAATGGTTATATCTTCCTTTTATATGTTCGGTAATTGTAGAAACCATTCTTCACTTGGATGACATTTTTCATTTGTATGAGTCTGATTTTGCAGTTTTTGTATTTTATGCAAAAGATATTAGCACCTTATTTTTGAATGTTTTTTTAATCTTTTGGAGTCGGTATTTAATCAAAAAATCTAACACGATTTCAAAAGATAAAAGGCGATGGTTATTACGATTTAACCTTTTTATGATGATGATTATTCTATGTTGGTTTTTATCAAGTATAGAGTTTTATGCATTCGATTCTGAATACACAGTTGATTATCTATGGATACTCGTTTCTTTTTTATCCTGGTGGGTATTATATTATGGGGTATTTAAGCTACAAATTGTCGTACAAAGGGATGAAATCCATGACTATTTGGTTTCGAAAAAAACAGATACTACAGCACCCAAAAAGAAAATCAAACCAACAACGACTTCCAAAATTATTCCTCAACTGTATGTCTTAATGGAAGAGGAAGAAGTATATAAAGATCCGCTTTTAAGTAGATTAGATTTAGCCACCCGGTTGGGAACTAGTGAGGGGAATATCTCTCAAGTTATCAATCAAGAGCTCAACAAAAGTGTGATTCAATTTGTAAATGAATACCGCATTGAAGCCGCCAAAAAATTATTACACGATCCTGTGTTTAACAAATACTCTGTAGAGGCCATTGGTATGGAAGCGGGCTTTAAATCAAAGAGTGCATTCTATAGTGCTTTCAAAACAAATTCAGGAATGTCTCCAGGTGCGTATAGAAAGCTTCAAGAAACGTCCTGATTTGTATAATCCTGCTGTTTTAGTACACCTCCAGACCAAAAGTTACCCTTTTACTTTTTTGATAGCTATAGTTTTATAACTATAAATCAAAAAACGTAATTAATGAAAAAACGATTATTAATAACTGTCATCACAGTTATAGGATTAACCACTGGTAGTGCACAAGAACTAAAATTTGGTGCTAAAGCTGGGTTGAACTTTGCGACAATTACTAACGATGCTGAAGATGAGCTTGACATTACCTCAGATGTTGCTTTTGGCTTGCTTTTAGAAGTTCCTATTACTGAAAAAATTTCTTTCCAACCAGAATTGATGTATTCAGGGCAAGGATCTTCATCAGCTATTCTTACCTACCTTAATGTTCCTTTGATAGGAAAATATTATGTGGTAAAAGGATTAAGTCTGGAAGCGGGCCCGCAAATAGGTTTTTTACTTTCTGCAGAAGATACCGATACAGATGCCAATATAAAAGATGCATTTACAAGCGTAGATTTTAGTCTTGGCTTAGGAGTAGGATATACACTCAACAACGGACTTTTCTTTAATGCCAGATACAATCTGGGTATAGCTAACATAAGTAATGTGGAAGGGATTACTACTAAAAATCGCTTCGTTCAGCTATCTATTGGTTACTTCTTTTTCTAATTAAAAATCAAAAACTATGATGTTTCAAACAATAAACAAACAACTTCTACTTATGATTATAAAAAAAGGACTCTTATGTTTTCTTTTATTCATTCTCTTCTCTTGTAACAATGATGATGATACCACTCCTCCAACACCTCCAACAGGAGATTCGGTAAGTGAGATATGGTTCTCTGAAGAGAAAGGATATATTTTTGAATTTACAGAGAGTAACGATATATTTTACAATGTAAATGCAGCGGGATGTGCCATACAAGATGATGATTTTGTAATCGAAGATTTCTTTGGTTTTGAGTTAAATCAAATAAGCGAAAATGAACTCGTTGCTTCTTCAGATCTTTCAGATATCGATGTGGTATTTACACGACTTCCAGAACAAAATCCATTCTGTCTATCTGACCAGATAGCTATGACAGATGAGCCAAAGGTGAATTTTGATCATTTCTGGAATATTTTTAATGACTATTATGCTTTTTTTGAAGCTAGAAATATAGACTGGGCTCAGTATGAAAGCCTAAGAGATCAAGTAACTTCCGAAAACTTATATGATATTATAGAAGAGTTAGCTTTAGTATTAGAAGATGGGCATGTAAGTATTTATGATGACGAACTAGGCATTGAAATTGAATCTGGAGATGTTAGATTATTAGAACGATTAAACGCCAACTTAAGCGGAGATTTGATCATACAAGATATACAAGACTATTATGATCTTGGTAATGAAAAACTCATCACCATCGTTACAGAATACTTAGGAGGTGAATTTGGAATAGATGACAGAGATAATATTATCTGGGGATTGATAGATGATGAAACTGGATATATTAATGTCTTAACGATGGAAGGCTACGGTACAGATTTCAATAATGAGTTATCGACATTAAATGATATTTTAGATACCATCATGGAAGATCTTACTGCGGCAGGAATTTCGAAGCTCGTACTGGATCTCCGTTTTAATGAAGGAGGTATTGATACCGTAGCCTTAGATATCGCATCGCGTTTTATGGATCAAGAACGACTGTCCTATTTCAAAAAAGCGAGATTAGGAGATAGTTATACAGAGAACACTGCTTTCTCTATAGGTCCTAAAGGTAATTTTCAATTTACAGAAGACATTGTATTACTTGCAAGTCCTATCACGGTAAGCGCAGGAGAGCTTTTTACATTATGTCTGAAAGATCAACCTTATGTGACTATCGTAGGAGAAAATACCGCAGGTGCATTTTCTACAATATTAAATCACGTATTACCCAATGGAGCCGAAGTAGGACTATCCAATGAGATCTATACAGATGCGCAGGGTGTTACTTTTGAAATTGTAGGGATTGGTCCTGGTGCTCCAGAAAATCAAATTTCCTTTTTCTCAACCGCAGACTTTGAAGAAGGGGTAGATAGTGGAATAGATCGCGCTTTGGAAGTATTAGAAAACTAAGATTTCTAAAGACTATATGTGGCGAATCCCATATTGAATGAATCTCATCATTTTAAACACAGAAAGCTATAGGTCTATATCTATAGCTTTTGTATTTTAGAAGCTACTTAATAGCAATTCATTCTAAATGAAAACCAAATGAAGACATGTTGTCAAACTGCCATACTTATCATTGTATTCTTTGCTTTCTCTTGTTCTCATAAAACAGTAAAAAACACACCCAAAAAAGTACCCAATAGTGTAGCAATTATTGATAATCATTTAGATCAATTTTTCGATGAAAGTGAAGACATTGACGTGCTTAATGAAATAGAATCTGAAATCATTCATAAAGACATTTACTTTATCAAAGCAACAGAAGACAGACCTTTTCATATTTTATTAAGCTGTGGGATGAGTGCCTTACCTATGAATGTTCCAAAAGATATAGCATCATCTCCATATGCAGAAGTTATGATGTTGCTTCCAAAAGAGTGGAACCTAGCCTATGAATCTTTTAAGGATGAACAAAACTATTGGCCTATGCGAATTATGAAAGAATTAATGGCGCTTCCACACCCTAATAAAACTTGGCTAGGTTTTGGACATACCTATGGTCACGAAGAGGATACGGAGTTTGCCGAAGGCATAGGCTTTAATTCGGTCATGCTAGCACATTCTATGGAGTTATCAGCTGATTTTACTGAGATTGTACTTGAAAATGATAAGATCATTGACATTTATACCTTAATTCCACTTTATAAAGAGGAACTCGAATTTAAAAAACAACATAGCACACGAGAATTACTTGAGAGATTTGACAAATTTGGAATTGAAGAAATTGTCAAAGTAGGACGAAAAAATGTCTGTTTATAGATAGCATTATTAAACCTAATCATTGAAATGACGTTTATATCAAAGCAAAGGGTTCTGCAATTGAAATCAATGGTGTTACTACGGCTACTTACACAGAAAAACCACCTTTTCCCTCATTGAAAAGAACCATTCACACATTTATCATTTTGGGAAGGCGCATTATGAAATAGATTTGATTGTTTTAAATCTCCACCAAAAATGAAAAAAATACTCTTCCTCTTTTTAGTTGTTTCCCTCATTGCCTGCAAAAAAGAAAGTACCGTAGTTGAAGTAGGAAAACCTATTCCTAATTATACCTTTCAAAATATTTTAAATAGTACTCAAACAGAGCTTCCCTTATCTGATCTAAAAGGGAAGCCCGTTATTTTGGAGTTTTGGGCTACTTGGTGTGGTCCGTGCATTCCTGCAATGAAGAAACTAGACAGCTTGCAAAATCACTTTAAAGATGACATTGAAATCATTACAGTTTCATCAGAAAATAAAGAACGTCTTGAAAAATATATAAAACGCTCAGGTACATCATTACGCATTGCATCTGATACAATGCACACTAAGTATTTCAATTATAAAGTAATTCCTCATGCTATACTTATAGATAAAGATGGCATTGTAAGAGGCATTACAAATCCAACGACTATCAATAAAGAAGTGATACGTAGGCTCATCGCAACTGATGAAATTTCAGTAGCTATAAAAAATGATTTTTATGCCGATACACTCGTAAAAGGAAAAACGATAAAAGCCATCTCTAATTCAGATTATACGCTAGAATTACGATCTTTTGAAGCACAAAAACGAGGAATTCAATACCTAAAGGACATCGATGGAGAAAATAATGGGATTAAAATGTGGACGCGTACCTTAGACGTGCTCTATAAAACCCTATATGATATTCCTTCTTTTAATAGAATAGTCTATAAAGACAGCTTAAGCGACAAAGATTTTCCTTTTGATAAAAAACATCGATATTCCTTATTGATTGAAACCTCCCAAAAATATAGAGGCGATTGGAAACAGTTAGGAATTACCATGCTTCAAGAACATTTTGACATCCATGCCAAAACAAGTATAGATACACTAGATAGTTATATCTTAAAGAATGTAGACAATACCATCACAGCATCAAAGGCTAGTGCATTTGGATACTCATTTATGGGATCAACGCTTACAACTACAAAAGCACCTATAGCAACACTTACAAAATATTTAGAAAAATTCACAGACCTCCCTGTTATAGATAGCACGCATCTAACAGAAACTTACGACATTGAATTAGAATGGTTTGAAGACGATCCCAAAACATTACATGCTGCATTAAAAGAATATGGATTGGTCTTAGAAAAATCAACAAATAAACTACCTATTGAAGTACTAGAACTCTATCGAAAAAAGTAAAAAAGCATCTCTAATCTTGGGTATTTACGAAGCAAGTATAAAGAAGTTTGTCGAAGGCATTTTATAATTTAAAGATTAAAAACTTCGACAAACTTTTGACAAAATAACAGTAATTTTCAGACAGTATCTTTTCCCATAGTAGTTAGCAAGAGTACTCTTTTTCAAATCATTGTTACCTGTAACTCATATTAACATCCCCAAGGTTCAACAGATGTACATAAATTAGGATCACAAGAATAACCACATTGCGAATTATTTTGAGAACCCGAACCATTTTCTAATCCATTCCCTCCTTTTAATTTGTCAAGATTTGCTACTGATTCCTTGTTTAGCTCTAAAGATTTTAGATCTTTCTTTTTCATAATTAATTGTTTTTAAGGTTACTAATTACCTAAAAATACAAAACGGTCTATGAATTCGCTACGATAGATCTGTATTTAACATTTTTTAAATAACTGATTTTGAATAGTATAAAAAATCAGTCAAAGAACATTCGAAAAGTAGAAAAAACGATTACTGGTATTAAAAAGTAATCACTTTCTATGATGTAAGTGTACATAATTACGCTTTCGCGAAAGCGAACTTTCGAGACCTGCCTGCCGGCAGGCAGGTTCACGATCGGAGGGAGAATGAAATGGTAAAGCGTATACAACCACCATTAAAAGGTAGATAGGAAACTATATAACTACACAATAATAAAAATTAAAGCATTAAAATTATTTTTAGTTGTCTAGCTAACTATTTTTATTATATATTTGCGATATGATTCATAACAACATCTATTTTCAGATCGAACTTACTGCTCGAAAAATCAGACAATATGGGCAAAACGTTCTAAGATCTCATGGCATTGATATCACTATAGAACAATGGTTAGTTTTAAATGTTATCAATGATAATGAAACTACAAACCAAATTTTTATAGGAGAAAAACTGGTAAAAGATAAACCTACTATCTCAAGAATGGTAAATCAATTAGATAAAAAAGGGTTTATTATAAAAACTTCTTCTTCTTCAGACTCTAGACAAGTATCGCTTTCTATTTCTAAAAAAGGAAAAACACTAATTCATAATTTACAACCTATTATTGAAGGAATACGCCTTAAAGGTTTACAAGAACTATCTGAGAAAGAAAGTCAACATATTAAATCCATTTTAAATAAAATTCAAAAAAATTTAGACACCTAAAATTTATCTATTTAGTTGTCTAGCTAACTATAAATATAACTCTTTAATTTAAAAATTATGAAAACAAAAATTTTATCCCTTCTTACAGTGATGCTACTAATAGCTTGCAAATCAAACGCTCAAAACAATACTATGAAAGATGTAAAATCTACCTTAGAGTCCTATATACACGCTGGAGATATTAATGACGCAGAAAAACTAAAGCACTATTTACATGACGACTTTAGAGTAGTCCTATATGACACAAAAAAAGATGCTACTTCTATTTTGGATAAATCAACCTATGTATCTTTTATAAAAACTAAAAAATTTGGAGGTTATAAAAGGAACATTAACTATGAAGCTATTGAATTTATCGAAGAGCATATGGCTACTATCAAGGTGACACTTACAAGTCCTGGTAAACCAACATTAAAGAATTTTTATTCCCTTGTAAAATTAAAGAATGAGTGGTTAGTGATTCAAGATTATGTAACTCTAATAAAGTAACATTTATACAATTATCCTTAAAATTAACTGTCTATTTTTAACATTCTGTTCTACATTAAATTTATAATTATCGTTTTAATGTATTTCAATTAATTTTTAAAAGATTATGACAAATAAAGAAATCATAATGAAATTTTTAAATGGATTTAATAATCCTGAATATATTCAAGAATCCCTGGCTTTACTAGCAGACGATTATGTATTTAAAAACCCAATAGTAGTATTAAACTCTAAAACAGAATTTATTGCATTAGCTAAAGAAATTGGAACATTAATAACAGGAATAGACATCATAAATATTGCTGAAAATAAAAATTGGGTTAGTGTATTTTATAATTTTAAATCATCTATTGTTGGACTTGAATCAAATATAGCTTCTGAATGGTTTAGGGTTGAAAATAAAATCATAAAGGAATCTCATTTAGTCTATGATTCTTCAGGTTGGAAAAACGTGTATGAGCAAATGAGGGGGTAAAATCAAATAAAGGTTCGGGTGAAAATCCGAACCTTTATTGATTCATTTATTTTATTATTCAAGAGTTAAACTCATTTTTAGTGACAGTTATTCTTATAACATTCACTTGTAAAATTACATACGCTCAGGTACGTCAATACCTAATAGTCCAAAAGCACTTTTAATTACTTGGGCTACTTTTCCACTTAAAGCCACACGGAATGCTTTTTCAGCTTCATTGTCAGTGCCTAATATGGTTACATTTTGGAAAAAAGAATTAAATCCTTTAGCAAGATCATAAGTGTAATTTGCAATTAAAGCTGGGCTATGATTTTTTGCTGCCAATTGTATAGTAGTAGGATATTCCTGTAATAATTTTAAGAGTTCTTTTTCTTTTTCGTGTAATTCATTTAACGAAATAACAGAAGTATCAACTTTTAACTCTTTTGCTTTACGTAATATTGATTGGATACGCGCGTAGGTATATTGGATGAAAGGTCCTGTATTTCCTTGGAATTCTACCGATTCTTCAGGATTAAATAAAATACGTTTTTGCGGATCTACCTTTAATATATAATACTTCAGTGCTCCTAATCCTATCGTCTTATAGAGTTCTTGTTTTTCTTCTTCAGAATAACCTTCTAGTTTTCCTAATTCTTTAGATAGTGTTTCTGCTGTCGTTGCCATTTCTACAATCAAATCATCAGCATCTACTACAGTTCCTTCGCGGGATTTCATTTTTCCAGAAGGAAGATCTACCATTCCATAACTTAAGTGGTATAAGTTTTCTGCCCAGTCATATCCTAATTTCTTAAGGATTAAGAACAATACTTTAAAGTGATAGTCTTGCTCATTTCCTACAGTATAAATCATTCCTCCTACGTCAGGATTGTCTTTGACACGTTGAATCGCCGTCCCTATATCCTGTGTCATATACACAGCTGTTCCATCTGAACGAAGCACTAATTTTTCGTCTAAGCCTTCATCCGTTAGATCACACCATATAGAACCGTCTTCTTTTTTAAAGAATACACCTTTTTCTAGTCCTTCATCAATATTGTCTTTTCCTAATAAATAGGTATTGCTTTCATAGTATAAACTATCAAAGTCTACACCTAAATTTTTATAGGTCACCGCAAAACCGTCATATACCCATTGATTCATAGTTTTCCAAAGGGCTACCACTTCTTCATCTCCTGCTTCCCATTTACGAAGCATGTCTTGCGCAGCTAGTAAAATAGGTGCTTCTTTTTTGGCCTCATCTTCTGTTTTTCCAGCAGTAACTAGCTCTTGGATTTCTATTTTATATTCTTTGTCAAATCTTACATAGTAATTTCCAACAAGTTTATCGCCTTTCATTCCTGCACTTTCTGGAGTTTCTCCATTTCCAAATCGTTGCCATGCCAACATAGACTTACAAATATGAATACCACGATCGTTGATAATCTGTGTTTTGTATACATTTTTACCTGAGGCTTGGATAATTTTCGCGACAGCGTACCCTAATAAATTATTACGAATATGTCCTAAGTGTAAAGGTTTATTTGTATTTGGAGAAGAATACTCTACCATTACGGCCTTGCCTTCTGGAGCTTTGAATCCAAATTGTACATCAGCTTGAATGCCTTTAAAAAAGTCTAAGTAATATCCATCGGCAATCACAAGATTCAAAAATCCTTTTACCACGTTAAATGCAGTTACCTCAGTAACATTTTCGACAAGGTACTCTCCTATTTGGGTACCAATCTGCACAGGGTTTCCTTTCACCACACGTAACATTGGGAATACCACTACGGTAATATCACCTTCAAACTCTTTTCGGGTTGCTTGAAACTCTACTGCAGTTAATTCTGCTTGATATATGGATTGAATGGCTTCTTTAACGGCTGTTGTAAGCGTTTGCTGTAAGGACATAATACAAATTTAATACATAAGATGCCCGTTTTTACGGGCATTTCAAAGCGCAAAGATACTATAAAAACAAGATAATTAACCGTTATATATATGAGGAAAATAATGTATAGATAGAAAAATAAATCGATCCAATCTATACCATTCAAAAACCCCGTAATTATACCCGTTTTTAGAAAATACTCTTTTCTATTCCCTTCTTTTTTTGAGATTCTTTGTAATTTTTAATCCATTAAATATCAAAGCTTAACCAAATATAAACTCATGAGTAAAGATTCCTCCAACCAAAAAAATGTAGACAAACCTACAGCAAACAATGTAAAATGCTGGGATAGTACTGGTGCTACAAAAATAGTGACACAACGTCTTAAAGAGATGTTTGTAGAAATGGGGCAAAAAACCCGAATTGAAAATGGACAAAAACCAGCAGAACGTGCTGTATTTAGAAAACAACACGGTATTGCCTACGGTAATTTTGTAATTAAAAAAGATATTCCTAAAAAATATAAAGTGGGCATCTTTGCAGGCGACTCTTATGAGTGCGCTATGCGATTTTCTAGTGACACCTCTCCTACTTCAGCCGATTTACACTCTACTTTAGGAGTTGGTTTAAAACTCTTTGGAGTAAAAGGGAGAAATTTATTTGGTGAAGGAGATACTGCCGATTTTATCTTTCAAAATATAGATCGTTTCTTCGCTAGAGATGCACAACAAATGTGTGCATTTACCACTGCGGGTGTGATTGATCAAGATTATGACACCTATATAAATAAACATCCCGAAGTAGGAAGAATTTTAGCGGCAATGGCAAAAGAAGAAGGGAGTTGTTTAAGCGCTAGTTATTGGGCCATACTTCCTTTTGAATTAGGGAAATCACAGATTGTAAAATATCGTTTAGTTCCAGAAGAAAGTACACCAAAAGGAGCGCCATTTGATGATACAAATTATTTAAAACTGGATTTAGAAAAGCGCCTTCGTAATGGAGATGCGAAATTTAGATTTGAAATTCAGGTGCGTACAAATGACAAAACCATGCCGCTGGATGATGCGCAAGTAGTATGGAGCACCAAAGAGAGTCCGTATATCTGTATTGCAGAATTACATATACCGCAACAAGATGTTACTGCTATTGGTCAGGCGGAATTTGGTTCTAATTTATCATTTAATATCTGGCGCACACTTGCTGCGCATAGACCTTTAGGCTCAATTGCAGAAGTACGTAAGACAGTATACGCTGCTAGTGCTGAAACACGACACCAAGCCAATGGACAACAATTACAGGAACCCAAACAGCGTTGTCCCTTTTTTCAGGGAAATACCGATGAGGACGATGATTGTATTGTAAGAGCGGGTATCTATCCTCCTATTGGAATTACACGTGTAGGTAATAGTAAAGATGAATACTTTTTAGGTCCGCTAGTAGATGTACCCGAAGCTAAGGAAGATGTATATGCGTATAGAGATAAAACGGGTGCTTTAAAACGTCAAGCAGCACAATTTAGAATTTATGGATTTAATGCGGCTGGAAAAGCGATTAAAGAATTAACTCCAGATAAAGACACTAAGATTACTTGGCATGCTCATTTGGCAAATCAAAAAGCTTCTTGGTATCAATTTCAAATTGCTTTGGATATTCCCGACGCAAGTGATCCAGATATACCGCCATCATTACTCCGTAATATCGATGTAAAAGATAGAAGCACATTACATATAGATGGAGGGAAACAAAGTATATCAAAGCCTAATATTACCAAAGGGCATACTTTTGAAGGGGAATTCCAATCTAAAAAGGTCTATTTAGGAGAGATGCATACCGATAAAAAAGGGCGTCTTATTATGTTAGGAGGACACGGGAAATCTGAAAATCTTAATGGAGATATTGCTGTAACATTTGCAAATAATGAAGGTTGGTATGATGATACTTCTGATGGGCCTATTACAGCAGACGTAACCTATAAAGGAGTCGCATTAAACGTAGATCCGGCATGGGTAGTTTGTGCGCCACCAGATTATGCGCCTATGCAAAAATCGGTGCGTACAATGTGGGATTTGATGCGAGATATTGCAGTACAGGCTGGCATGCTTGAGCGTCCTGCGAGACCTTCGTTTATGAAAGATATTTTACCCATTTTTGAACGTATGACCAATTTACAATGGGTAAATGCAGGGTTTGCCGGTGCCTTTGGATGGGGAGGCCAATTTAATTATACCTCTGAAGAATGGGTACGAAAATTAGGTGATCCTTCATCTGCCAATTATGAGATGCGCCGAACGATTTCAAATAATTTCCGTCGTTATGATGTGTCTGGTGCCGAAGCACCACAATTATGGCCTTGGATGTACGGGGATGCAATTTCGATTCCATCACAAGGATCTGTTCGTCAACATTCAACACTATCCAAATTACAATTGTCATTTTTAGATCAATGGGTAGAAGGGGATTTTGATGCCGATTTTGATGATGTACAGGCTGCTGTCGTTACGGATATTGATCAATTACCTGTTTCAGAACAACCTGATATGTTGACCAAAGCTGCCATGGATTTCTGTCTAGCCGATGCTTTCCATCCAGGATGTGAAATGACATGGCCTATGCGAACTTCTGGTATGTACTCAGCGCCATTTAGACTTAAGCATGCGCCAAAGACACCAAAAACAGATACAAGTTATTATGGCTCTACAATGAATGGCGATGTGATTACCATGTCGGCTGGCCCATTATTAGGAGGACAACCACCAGGAGGTATTACACGTTGGATGGCAATTCCTTGGCAAACAGATACTGCCAGCTGTAGAGATGGGTATACCACTTCTTACGATCCTTATTTACCAACTTTCTGGCCGGCTAGAGTGCCTAATAATATCTTAAGTGAAGAGCGTTATAAAGAGGCTATTGATCCTAAACTATCTGAAGAAACACGTAGAGAAGCTTTTGCATATCGCTATTTCTGGCTAGATGACTTACCTCTGGATGGAGAAGCGCCTACGCAAACAAATCAGATCAATAAAATGATTAAGTATTTTGATAAACTAGCTGTCGTTCAACCACGACCTGGAGTTACTGATGATCCAAATTTCCCGCCAGAAATGCAGGTAGGTATTATCCCTAGTGAAGAACAACATGCAAAACTACTATCTGATACGATGAATGACTTGAAAAAAGTCATAAGTAGTAAAAAACGTATGGGTAGAAAAGAAAAAGATCTATTAGATACGACTGTTAAGCATCTGTCACATAAAAAACTATTAAATGAGCAATTCTTGATGGAAGGTGCAAAAGATCAATTACTCACACTCATTGAACATGAACTTGTAGAAGATTATAAAATCACACCTAGTGTGCAACGATTATTAGATCTACTCGCTTCAAAAACACATAAAGCTGATCAAGTGAAAACGACACAGCATCAGAAACAACCTAGAAAATCTGTGGGTGTTCCTGAAAAAATGGTGCGTTTTGAGCGTTACATACCAAAAGAACACTAGTCTTTGGCAAAAATAGAAACAGACATCCTTATTGTAGGTGGCGGTATTGCAGGTTGCATTGCCGCCATCTCATTAATAGATACACATACCGTTACGCTTATTGATAAGTTAGAAGAACCTAAAGAGCGTATCGGAGAATCATTAGCACCGGCAGCACAACGCATCCTTAAAGAGCTTCAATTACTTGAACCACTACAGCGATATCAAAACTCACTCTATATTCAAAACTTAGGAATGCAATCGTATTGGGGTAGTGAGCAAGTACATATTGTTGATCATTTACGTAATCCTGATGGGTTAAGTAAAAGTATAGACAGAAAAGGTTTTGAAAAATTCCTAAGAAAATCGGCAGTAGAAAGAGGCGTACAATGTATCTGGCCAGCTAAATTGCAAAATAGTTCGTTAGATGATACCACTTGGAATGTTGTGATCACTTCTGATATACATAAAGAACAACATATACAAGCCAAATTTATCATCGATGCTACAGGACGACAATCTCATTTTGCAAGAAGTCAGGGTGTACAGCGTATACATCATGATAAATTGATAGCTTGTTGGGTAACACTTCCTGCCACTCAAGAAAATAAAATGAGTACCATTACTGCTTCAGAAAATGGATGGTGGTATAGTGCTGTTGTTCCTCATCATAAACGTGTCATTGCTTTTCAAACAGATTCAGACCTAGTAGACCGCAGTACCTTTAAAGATCTAAATTCATTTCTAGAACTTTCTAAAAGTAATAGGCAAATAGCAGCTATTCTAGAAAAGAATAAAGCAGCAATTACTTTTCACGGAGTTACAGCAGCAAACTCAACACAATTAGAAAAAGTAACAGGTCAACAATGGGCAGCTATAGGAGATGCAGCCATAAGTTTTGATCCGCTGTCTTCTCAAGGTATGTTTAATGCCATGGCCAATGCCATGCAGTTAAAAGAGCTATTAGTTATGTCTAATATTGTAAATCACCCCGACAGTATCATAGAAGCACAATTTCAAAAAATGTACACGCAACAAATTGAAGCTATTTGGGAACAATATTGTTATCATAAAAACACTTTTTACAAAGCAGAGATGCGTTGGAGTGATCATCCTTTTTGGAAAAGAAGACATCCATCTATATAAAGCTAAAAGCATTTCATATCTTTATAAGAAAAAGAAAATGCTTTTAAATGTCTCCTATAATAATCCTGAGATTCGTAAAAAAATAGACAATGAGGTAGGAAAACCTTTTTCTTTTTTTGAGCGGATCAAACAAGGTGGGATTGGTCTCGGTCATCTTATAATTACTTCTTCTAGTATCGAAATACAAAACTTACTAGCACTAGATAAATACCGCAACAAATGCAACATAGAGTTACGCCCTAATGGTATTATTATTGGTTTTAGAGCCTTATTAGAATCATATGCCCTTGTAATTCCGTATTGGAAACTTACAATCTATAAAGGAGATGCACAAGAATATAGTATATACAGAGATACGTATTGTATAAAGATTGAAGCCACTGAAAAAAGAGTTCATCAGTTTATAAAACGTATTCTTACTGAAAAAGAAAAACAAACTCCAGTCTCTATAGATGATCTATAATTTTGTTGTTCAGTTGGTATTATTCTGTATACGCTTTCGCGAAAGCGTACTCATCCTATTATCAAAAAAAATAACAGCTATCATCTTAACAAGGAATACCTAACACTTCCTAAGAATTAAAAAGCGCTATCTATTCTGCTTATTATTTTGTATCTTATAGTACTCATTTTAAAAACTTGAATCGTATAAAATAGCATTTTTGCTGCATTTCATACACTACCATCTTACTATTTATTAGTAATGTATGACAATGAATTTTTAAATATATCATTCGAGTCAAACCGATGTTTCACTAAAAACCAAAATTATGAAAGCTTTACTATTCTTTAGTTGTTACTTGATGGTTGCTACACTCGTCACGAGTGATGGAGGAAATATAACCAATGAAAAGATCTCCCTAGAAGGAGTTTGGGAATTACAAAACCAACAGATGTACGAAGATGGAACAGTCTCAGAAATCATGGAGAATGAAAACGGGTATAGGCAAGTCAAAATGTATAGTAAAGGAAAAGTAATGTGGACTCGTAATGATCCTTCAGATAGTAATGAATGGTTTGGATATGGAACCTATACTATAAAAAATGGAATGCTTGAAGAGCGATTAGAATATGCATCTGGTCCTATGATGAAAGTGGTAGATACCACACAAGTATTCCGATTTGAACTGGTTATGGAAAAGAAAGCGTATCAACAGATTCAATTGGATGATGATGGAAATCGTTTTCATGGAGAAAGTTATACACGTGTAGAATAAAATAGACTACCTACTAAAAAACAAAAAGCCTAAAATCGTATTGATTTTAGGCTTTTTTGGTCGGGGTGGCAGGATTCGAACCTGCGACCTCCGCGTCCCAAACGCGGCGCGATAACCGGGCTACGCTACACCCCGAATTGGTGTTTTGCGGGTGCAAATATACTATTATTTATTAGTTACAAAACAATCTTTTTATATATTTTTCTTATAAATCTTTTCTTTTCCTTTATACGATTTAACGCTTCGCTCTCCCTTTGGTCGTAAACCTGCCTGACGGCAGGCAGGCCTCACAAGTTCGATTTCGCGAAAGCGTATACCACCTTATTAAAATGCATTTCATCCTCTAAAAATATAGTAAGAAACAAAGGAGATCTTCATTATTAATTTTCATAAAAGGTATTAAACCAAGATCCCGCTGAAAAAGCGGGATTAGTTCAACTATCTATTGTGTATGCGTCTTACAGACTTTACAAAATAGTGTTTTACTAATAAATGATCGATGTTTTAGTTATCTTACACCTATAAAATTTTATTGTATGAGACTTCTCTTACTTTTTGCATTATGTATTGGGTATTCAGCTATTAGTCAACAACAAGTTTTTGATAAAGCTGGCTTTGAACATCAGGACAAAACCCTTCCTTATCGTATTTTAAAACCTATAGATTTTGACGAGTCCAAAACCTATCCACTTCATATTTTTTTACATGGTTCTGGAGAACGTGGAGACGATAACCAGGCACAACTAAAACACGGTAGTGAGTTATTTATAAAACAAAATCCTACATATCCTGCTATTGTTATTTTTCCGCAATGTCCAGCAGATGATTATTGGGCACAACGCACCTATAGTAGAAATGAAAAAATAGGCGCCAATGTATTTAAATTCCCTAAAGAAAGTGAGCCCACATGGGCTATGAGTGCTGTGATGGCATTAATAGACCAATACTTAGAAGAAGCGTATATCGATAAAAATCGTGTGTATGTAAGCGGACTTTCTATGGGAGGTATGGGTACCTTTGAACTGCTTTCAAGAAGACCTTCTCTCTTTGCGGCAGCGACTCCTATATGTGGTGGCGGAAATTCTGATAATGTTGCAAAATGGGCCCAGCAAACACCCGTTTGGATTTTTCACGGAGAAGATGACAATGTAGTACCGTCTAATTATTCTAAAGTTATGTACAACTCTTTGCTAAAGATGAAAGCAACACCAAAACTTACACTTTATAAAAATGTAGGGCATAATAGTTGGGACAATGCGTTTGCAGAAAAAAAACTCTTTGCATGGATCTATAGTAAAAAACGAAAAATCAGATAATGAATAACAAGCAATTAGATACCATATTCCATACACTTATAGACAATGTAAAAGGCAATCATGGACATTGGCAATTTATATTGGGAGACACACAACTCATTTGTCTAACTGATGAGCTTCATAATAGAATGCGGTTTATGGCTCCTATCATAGAAACTGATAAACTAACGCCTGATGAAATAAATAAATGTTTGGAAGCCAATTTTCATACAGCTTTAGATATCAAATATGCGATTTCTGACGGCATCCTTTGGTCTGTCTTTATGCATCCATTAAAAGAACTTACAGAACGCCAAGTAGAAGATGCTATTCAACAAGTATATGCAGGCGCTCAGAACTTTGGCTCTTCCTATAGTAGTTCTAACTTATATTTCCCTACAAAACAAGATCGTAAAAACAACCTAAATTAAATCCATAATTTGGGCTTTATAAAGCTATTTTTAGCACTTCATTTTATGTACATTTGTGTTGCAAAAAAACACACAAATGAAAAACACTGCATTAACCGCAATACACGAAGCATTAGGAGCTAAAATGGTTCCGTTTGCTGGATATAATATGCCTGTATCCTACGAGGGCGTAAACGCTGAGCACGAGACAGTGCGCAATGGCGTAGGCGTTTTTGATGTATCTCATATGGGAGAATTTCTTATCAATGGAGATAAAGCGTTAGATTTTTTACAACGTATTTGTTCAAATGATGTATCAAAAATTGGTGTGGGTGGTGCTCAATACAATTGCTTACCTAACGAAGAGGGTGGTATCGTAGATGATTTGATTGTATATCGCATCAAAGAAAATGAATACCTAGCGGTTGTAAATGCATCTAATATTGATAAAGATTGGGCTTGGTTTAATAAACATAATACCTATGATGTAAATCTTAGAAATATCTCTGAAGATTTCTCGCTTTTGGCTATTCAAGGACCTAAAGCTGCCGAGGCTATGCAATCGCTTACAGATACAGATCTTTCTGCTATCAAGTTTTATACGTTTGAAGTAGGACCATTTGCTGGCGCAGAGCATGTAATTATTAGTGCAACAGGATACACCGGAAGTGGTGGTTTTGAAATATACTGCCATAACAAAGATGCAGAGATGATCTGGAATAAAGTATTAGAAGCTGGTGCCGATTGGGGTATCAAACCTATAGGACTTGCTGCACGTGATACCTTACGTTTAGAAATGGGATATTGTTTATATGGTAATGATATAGATGATACCACATCACCACTAGAGGCTGGTTTAGGATGGGTGACAAAATTCACGAAAGACTTTATCAATAGTGAAGCACTCAAAGCACAAAAAGAAGCAGGTGTTTCTAAAAAATTAGTTGGTTTTGTATTGGATGAACGCGGAATCCCTCGTCAAGGTTATGATATCGTAGATGATGAAGGCAATAAAATAGGTCATGTAACGTCAGGTACCATGGGTCCTTCAGTAGAAAAAGGAATTGGTTTAGGCTATGTAGCCACTGCCTATAGTAAGTCAGATTCAAAAATTAACATACAGATACGCAAGAAAGCAGTCCCTGCAACCGTTGTAAGACCACCTTTCTATAAAAAAGGATAAGTAAACATTTTTTATCATACACTAAGAAGTTAGCCAACGATTATTTTTAATCATGTGCTAACTTCTTATTGAAATCCCCCTTGTTATCGCTTATAAAAAATCAAAAGATAAAGTCATAATTCTAGGTGCCTCTGGCTTTCTAGGTGCTGCACTCTATAAAGAGCTCTATAGATATTATGATACCTATGGCACCTATCATTCTGGAAAAATATATAGTGACAATAAACACTTTTTCAGATACGACCTCATCGCTGATGATGTGTTTGAATTACTCAAAAAAGTACGACCCTCTGTCATTATATCTGCGTTACGAGGTCCGTTTCCTGCGCAGTTAGAAGCACATGAACTCATCACAGAATATGCTGCTATGAGTGGCTGTAGAGTCATCTTTTTATCAAGTGCCAATGTATTTGATGCCTTCTCCCACTACCCTAGTTATGAGCATGACAAGACCTTATCTGAAAGTATTTACGGAAAGCTTAAAATACGTATAGAGACTTTACTCATGCGTAACTTACCTGAAAAGCAATATGCTATTGTCAGATTGCCGATGGTCTTTGGAGTACAGTCCTCACGCGTACGCGAACTCAAAAACAACCTCCTACTTGGAGAGCCTATTGAAGTATTTCCGCATTTGATTATCAATACCACCACCGACTCCAAGTTTAGTCAACAGGTACATTATATCATCAATCGGAAATTACATGGGATTTTTCATCTAGGAAGTTCTGATTTGATCCATCATAAGGAGTTTATACACGACCTGATTACCATGTTTGACATTAGCAGAAAACCGTTGTATAAAAATGTATACACCAGTAATTTTGATCGCTATTTAGCCGTACTCCCTAGAGACAATAAACTCCCCAAGCATTTAAGCATTACCAATGAAGAGGTAGTCGCTGGAAGTCAGAAGTTGTGATGCTCGTACATGGACATTGAGTGATTTTATCATAGCTGAAATTGTATCGAAATGCTGACTCGTAATTAATGACATAAGACCGCTTTGCTATAGGACGTAGGACATAAGGCTTTTTTAAATCAAAAATCCACAATCCACAATCTCCAATCATTTCTTTTTTCCCGCTTTCGCGAAAATGAATACATTGTAGGTAATACTAATAACATAACAAATGGGATATATACTATGTGAATATCATGGAGGAAATGTCACAGCATTTATATCAAAATATCATGCAAACAAAGCTAATAATCAAGAAGTATGTGTTGACACCGAAGTGTTAAAAGTCCAAGTTGTAGATAAAAAAGAACTATTTAATGGAGCCTATATCATAGATATTTCTCTAGTAAATACGCTTGGCATTAAAGACATGAAAATTGATTTTCAAACCGATCAAAAGAAATTTGAAGCTCTCTTTGATGCTCTTGAACCCGTTTGTTCTAAATGCTTGGAAGCATATTTAAATGAAGACTAATTCTTAAAGTCTTCAATCTCCAATCTTTTATTATAGATTATTGTTATGGGAAGCCGTAATAAAGTGTTATTAGAATATGGTAGATTTCGTAATGATTACAAAAGTTTATAGTCATCTATAAGCATAATTAAACCATTATTCATCACACCAAAACACCTAATTAACAGCAAATTATAAATGTAATGACTTAAAATTCGATTACATTTGATAAGAAGGATATTATTTATAATATACCATACACGTATGATATAAAGTAGTTGTGTTTCTTGCAAAAAGAGACTTGCGACACATTTTGGCGTTATGAAAAGAGAGCTTTGAAAAAACTTAAGATATTATGGAAAAGAAAACCCTATCAAACCTACTTGAAGGAAAAATATTTCAGATTCCCGATTATCAGCGTGGATACGCTTGGGAAGAAAAACAATGGAAAGATTTTGTACAAGACATTGACGCATTGATAGACGACAAAATTATTAGTCATTATACAGGAACAATTGTAATTCATCAACCACTAGACAAGCCTACTGAAAATTATGGCACTAAAAAACTTGAGGTCGTTGATATTGTAGATGGGCAACAGAGGCTGACAACTTGTAGTTTATATTTAGCAATCATACTAAACGAATTGATAAATAAGGGTCAGGAAGATTTTAAAGCTGAAATCTCAATTTATCTTTTGTCAGGTACAAAAAGTAAGCTAAGGCTAAATAATGATACTGCTGACTTCTTTTTTGACTTAATATCTAAGGGCAGTACAAATGTTAATGCATCAACAGTTCACCAAAAAAGGCTTTCGAAGGGGTATAATTACCTGAAGTTACATATTGGAGAACAATTAGAAAAACGTGAAGCAGAAGGGATTGAATATCTAAAAGACTTATTTGATGCAATAATTAGGAAACTTAATTTCTCATTCTATCCTATCGAAGTTGAAAGTGAAATTGGTATGACTTTCGAACTTATGAATTCAAGAGGCAAAGGCCTTTCATCATTAGAATTGTTAAAAAACTATTTGATGTACTGGGTTTATAGGAATGTCAGTTTACCAAACGAAAAAGAAGATTTAACAGGTACTATTAATAAATCGTGGAAAGAAATTTATATCAACATAGCCAATTGTAATGGTAGTGAAAATCAGTGTTTGAGAATAGCATGGACATTGTACCATTCCTACACTCCAAAACATTGGGACGGTTATACAGGATTTAAATCTAATGATGTTATTCCATTAAGGGATTTTTCTAAGAAAACTAAAGAGGATACTCAGAATTTCATTTCAATAATAATCTCTGGTTTAGCGGAAATATCAATGCATTATTCTGAGATAATAAAGCCATCTAAAGATTCTAAAATAGAAGATGAATTTACTTGGTTAACAAAAATTAAAAATGCTGGTAATGTCGCTAACTACCTTCCATTAATGATTGCGGTTAGAAAAAGTGTCGTAGCAGGCGAAATAACCCCCGAGAGTTACATTGCATTACTCAAAGCTTTAGAATTGTTTTCTTACAGAGTTTTCCTGTGGTCAGGAAAACGAAGCAATGCTGGACTATCAAAGTTTTACCGATGGGCAGATGATGTTTTTACAAAAAAGCATAGTGTAGAATCAGTAACGAATTGGATTTTAGATACAATTAACTGGTATTCAGTCGAGAATAGTTTTAGAAAAGAACTGAAAGAGGAATTTTATGATTGGTATCATTGGCGTAGATTATTAAGATATACCTTGTACGAACTAGAATTATGGTTATTAAAATCTCAGGGAAAAGGAGCAAAACCAAAATTAACGTGGAATGATTTGACTGATGCCACATTTGAACATATTCTTCCTCAAAATCCAGATGAAAATTCACAATGGAAAAAGAAATGGTCAGAATCAGATATTCGTTTATATCTCCATGATATTTCAAATATTGTCTTAACAAAAGACAATTCTCATTATTTGAATTTTGATTTTGATAGAAAAAAAGGAAACCCAGGAGCAGGACATTGTTATGCTAATTCAGATATAAGACAAGAAAGGAAAATTTCAGAATTTGACGATTGGACTGTAGATAGTTGCAAGGAGCGCAGAAAATCACTTGTTTCTTGGATTATTGAAAGATGGGGAATTGATAAACATTTTGAGATGCCCCAAGATATTGAAGAAGTGGAAGAGGAGGAAATTGTTGAATAAAGCACGAAAGCACAACAATGTGTATAATTCATAAGGGCTATCGCTCGTCTGTGACGAGTGCTCTTAAATAACACACCATGAAAGAAATCACCATACTCTTCCTTCTATTATGCCTCGTGATAGGAAAATGGTGGTTTGACAAATGGCTCTTCAATAGAAAACGTAAAAAGCGACGCGATTATTACAGAAACGTATATCTAAAATCTGACGCCTGGAAACGCAAACGCTATGTCGTTTTAAAACGCGATAACTGGACCTGTGTGTATTGTGGAAAGCGAGCAATCCATACCAGTTGTTAATTGAATTTACTAGAAAAGAAAAAGATTATTTTTTTCTTTATATGAGGAAGAGAAATAAGGCATAGCCTTAGCTACGGCTTCTTTTTATTCTGAAATAGAAAGGAAAAAAGGACGTTTTATTACGGTAAATTCAATTAGTAAATGGTATAAGGTACATCATAAACGCTATGCAAAAAAGAACATTGGCAAAGAACCTATCAAATGGCTTGTCTCTATTTGCAAAACGTGTCACGATGGCTTACATAAGTAAAACAACATCCTGACACGTCTCACAATTCTCTTATCTCTTATCTCTTATCTCTTATCTCTTATCTCTTATCTCTTATCGATTATAAGGATATTCACTGATCCAATGGAAACCTCTATTAATTAATAAAAAGTCTTCTTCTCCTAGTTTTCGAGTTTTTCCAGAGATAGTATCATTTTTAAAGATATACTGAAAATCTAAGGTATTTTCTGTTTTGGTATACTTAAAATCAAAAGAACTTGCGGCATCATCAGAAGGAGAAAATTTAATCAGCTGTTGTCCTGTAGAATCAATCACAATGTTAAAATTCACTCTTTCCTTATTCATTTTGTGTACTTGCACTCTACCCGCTCTTTCAAAACGTAGTTCTTTCCAACGTACATCACTATTATAATCTACAAGCGTATCGCCATTCACCACATAATTGGTTACCTCATAAATTCCGTATAATGGAGGATTAGGTTCATTTAAACCATATTCTTCTTTAGATTCTATGGCTCTATAAAGACCATAACCCAAGGCGTATGCAACAATCAATCCTTTCAAGACACCTAAACTAATCCGTAGCCACTTTTTAAATGGAGGCCGTGGAATGGTGGTTAATTTTTCTACTGCTTTATTGGTAACTAAAAACTGCATTACTTTCTTAATATCTCGTGATAAAAGGAATACGGTCATAATCACAAGATGTGTAGACAAGATCTTTACAGGAACATCAAAGAAGTAATTAACTGCCATGACATTCATCGTAGTCATTAAAGTAATCACAGCTCCAAAAGTAAGTGTACGTCTAAATAGTAATAAGCCAGCGAGTACCTCTGCAATTCCCATAAACATATTATACCCTTCAGAGAATCCTAAGAAAGTCCATGCTAATCCCATAGGAGAAGACTCCCCATAGGTTTCCATCAATCTATAAAAACTAGGAGGTTGAAATTGTAACTGAATTACTTTTACTAAACCATAACCAATAAGCATCAACCCTACATAATAGCGCATTCCCGTTGTTAACCAATAGTATAACTTTTTATAATTAGTACGTTTTCTATCTAACAGCGACCAGATAAGCGTACCGATAACAGCCGTTAGAAAAACAATAAAAACAACTAAATAATCATAAGTGGTATCTCCACTTCCATTAGGCCCTGTATTTACATCATACGGAATCCCAACAACAGCTTTACCAAACCAAGTGGCAAAATTTTGCATTAACTCAACAGGCTTCTCTGCTATATATCCAAAATAAGGATAGGCGCCATTGTTTTGAAAAAAGATAATTAATAGGAAATAGATAAATGAAAATCGGAACCCCATTTTTCCAGCCCTAGACCATGTATTCTCATCGGTAGATGATGTGTAGGTCATCAATGAAAATACGATTAAAAATAAATACAATAAGGTTATAAAAATACCAATATTCGGAAGCAGTGCTTCGGGATTTCCAGTATCATCTGAGATATCTTTTCCTTCTACTAAAATCGAATAATCTCCATCTACACGATCATCACTAGAACTAGAGGTAAACTCTCTTACCAAAGAAATCTCACCCGAAGAAATCCCCGGACTCCAATCTGGAATGATACGATCTGCCACCTTATTTTCAAAACTAGCATTCTTAATGTCTACAGGTTGATACACACCTGAATCATCTTCTATGTAAAGCTCCATCTTATCAAAGAAGAACTTCCCATTATACATGCAAATCCCTCCAAAAACAATCTTTTCTGCAGCCGCATCTATCGTCCCTTCGACTGTATACTCGGTCCACGCATTTGTTTTGATAGGTCTATCCCTCATATTATCAAAAAAACCTCTCCCTTGTTCAGGTTTATTATCTACTCTTGCCCAAATTCCAGACCAAGCCTTTTCATCATTGGTGTCGGTTTTTGCATAAGCAACCACCTTAAATTTCTTTATCGAGTCAGTTTGAACTTCTACTGTTTGTGAAAAGGATGTCCAGTATCGAGAAACTTCTTTAACATTTTGACTGTTTACAGAGATACTAAGTAAAATTGTGAAGAGAATGGTGATGAACCTTTTTATATACATATTGATGAATTTTATAAACCAAATATATAAAACTTCTGTTTGGATTTTGGGAGTATGCTCGTATACACTATGTTAATTATGAAAAATACAAGAATATGATATACGCTTTCGCGAAAGCGAACTTGTGAGATTCACGACCAGAGGGAGAATGAAATGGTAAATCGAACTTGCGAGACCTGCCTGCCGGCAGGCAGGTTCACGACCAGAGGGAGAGCAAAGCGATAAAGCGTATAAAGCGTATAAAGCGTATAAAGAAAATGACCCTAAAAAAACATCTTGAAGAACGATTCCATAAATTTCTTACCTTCATACCCAATCAATACATCATAGCTATATGAAAACGAACTTCATTCTTCTACTTCTTGTTATAAGTACATTTGTTACTAGCTGCCAAAAAGATACATCTCTTGACAAAAAAGGAAGAGTCAAAGTAACTATCTTATATCCAAATAGCGACGGAAAAACTTTTGATATGGATTATTATGCGACTAAGCATATGCCTATGGTTGCCGATCTGATGGGAGATGCTCTTAAAGGATTGCATATAGATACCGGTATTTCTGGACGAACACCTAACGATCCTATCCCCTATCTCGCCATTGGATATTTATATTTTGATTCTCTTGAAGCTTACCAAGAAGCATTTGCCCCCGTAGCAGAAAAAATCGTCACTGATATCCCAAACTACACCAATACACAACCTGTGATTCAAATTAGTGAAATTGTGCAATGAGTTAATGAGTTAATGGGTTAATGGGTTAATGGGTTAATGGGTTAATGGGTTAATGGGTTAATGGAATATTAAAAAATAATAGAAAACTTCTTTACAATCTAAGCTATATTGGATAGCGTTTCTAATGTCAAAACCTCTATAAATTTCGGATTCCCAAACTGATAAAAAAACGGCTATAAACTTTTTGTAAAAATTACGACAAAGAAGCAAATTATACTTTTTTGTAGTAATTTAGACAACTATATATGATCGTGCTTTGCTCATGATCATACCATATCCAAATACTACATATAGTAAATCAAATAACATAGTATCTGCCTATACAAAGGCGAAGCTTATGAAACATACAAACATGCTAGATTACATCAAAGATGTATTAGAACATATACCTACAGATTGGTTAACCTTAACAACCCATCGTTTAGATATTTACAAGGAAGAACTGGCTAAAACGGAGTTTATAGAACAGTTTGAAACTTTATATACAAATCATAATTCTGAGTCTAAAGAACTTCAGGAATTACCTACTGCTTTTGATTATATAAGATTAGGACACCCATTATCGTGTGTACTAGAATGGACACTTGCAAAAATGCACGATGTACCTTCAGAAAATGTGATTAGTTTTTCTTCAAAAACAACTCCTATTTTAGCGATTCTTAGAAAGAACTTATTGGATCGTAAAAAGACACAAATTCTATATACCGAAGCATTACCTCCATTTTTTGATGTTGATGTATTACACCG
Organism: Dokdonia pacifica; assembly: GCF_900188275.1. Classification (GTDB taxonomy): domain Bacteria; phylum Bacteroidota; class Bacteroidia; order Flavobacteriales; family Flavobacteriaceae; genus Dokdonia; species Dokdonia pacifica. The sequence continues at coordinate 182,421 of NZ_FZNY01000003.1, read as the reverse complement.
TATCTATGGATATACATTTGATGTCAAAAAAATTGAAGATATATCTGCTATTTCTGAGTTTGATGGAAGTACCATCTTTATTTCGGAACAAAAGGATATGCATGCCATTCACTTAACACCACACATTGATTTTTACCTCAATACAAATGATGAGTTAGGAAGTGTGTTACTCGTAAATGGAGTACAAAACGAAGACTATATTTCAGAAATTCAGCATGTACGTAGACGAGAGACCATTGCGATGACTCCGGCTAATTGTTATACCGTTTTAAAATCTATAACAGGAACAGCTCCTACAACTACTGGAAGTAACACTGCTGAGAATAAAACAAATGTCGTAACAGCCATTAAAGAAATCACAGGTACAGCTACAAAAGCGCTTGTAGGCTCTAGTGGATTATCAGTGCAGTATGCAATTATGATGGGACTTGTGCATGATGCATTAGAAAACCATAAAGGAAAAGCCATCAAATTTGTAGTCCCTCCAAATTGCTACGGAGGTACCAATGACCAAGCCAGACGTGTTGCCGCATGTATTGATAATGTTGACATCGTAGATCTCCCTGTAGATGGCGATAATGATATGGTACAAAGTATCCATACCGTTTTAGATCAAATCGCTAGCGAAGATGCCATCCCATATATCATTGCTGAAATTCCTACAAACCCAAGAGTAGAAGTTCCTGATCTTATTCAATTAAAAGAAGCCTTACAAAAAGAACGAAAAACAGCAACAGGAGAAACGGCTGTCGATCCTGTTTTTATTTTAGATCAAACATTTTGTCCGAATGTACTCTTCTTAGGAGAAGGAGAAATACTGTCGTCTGTACGAGCTATTTCGTATGCTAGTGGTTCTAAATTTCCAAGTGGCGGACGTTGTACCGCAGGATATTGTGTAGGTAATCAGAAAGCAGCAGCCTTAATGACTACTATAGAAACGCATTTACATCTTTGTGATAACGAAGCAACAGCATTGCAATATGAAATTCTAGCAGCGCAATTGCCGTCTATGAATCAGCGTATTGCAGATGCATATAAAAACACGCGTGAGTTTGTAAACTTTATTCACGATACCTTACCTGACGCAAAAATCAATTTTGTTTCAGAAGAACTGGCAGCACAAGGATTTACGCCTTCTGTATTTTCGTTAGATCTTCCTACCAAAGGCGCTACCGATGAAGAAAAGGAAGCCTACAAAAGAGCTTTGAATCATAAACTCATCCATTTGATGATTACAGAAATTCCAAATGAAAGTAAGTACTGTGTGAGTTATGGACAGTTAAAAGGATGCTACTGGACCATTCCTGCTACCTCAACACAAGGAACTACTAAAGAAGGAGATAAAGATTACATAGCCCGTGTAGCACTATCACCAGATATGGATCTAGCACTTCATAAAAAAGTATTCGCTGATTTTGTTGAAAGTATGTAATACTGAACGCGTTATGCATAAATAGAGATAACCGGTTGTGCATTTTGACAAAACAACCGTCATAGTATCCTATCAATCTTCATTATTTTCCTCAAATCCTAAAGGAAGTAATGAAGGTTTCTTCGATTCACCCTTCAGGGAGGGGAAAAATCAAGAAATCTATTCAAAATGCACAACAGGTAAAGATGTTGTATTTTTATACGTATCAAAATATAACATCATGAAAAAAATAAGCATCTTATATCTATGCATATTCCTAGCTTTAGGAATGAATGCTCAAAATGTGATAGGCGCTTGGGAAGCTTACACCACTATGGATACTGGTGAAAAAATTCGAAGTGTTGTGATTTTTGCAGAGGGATATCAAGTAATCACTAGCTATAATGCAGATACAGGAGCATTTATCAGTTCTAATGGAGGTACTTGGTCATTAGAAGGAGATATGATGACCGAAATGGTAGAGTTTCATACAGACTCCCCAGAAAGTGTAGGTACTAAAGCACGCTTTAAAGTAGCTATTACGGATAGTACGCTTCAGATTGTAGGTAGCCCTACAAAACTTACGAGAATAGATGATGGAAGTCCTGGAAAACTTCAAGGAGCTTGGTTAATGTCTGGAAGAAAACGAGATGGGAAAATTCAAACACGAGACACTAGCAGACCTAGAAAAACCATGAAAATACTCTCTGGAACTCGATTTCAATGGATTGCTTATAATACAGAAACCAAACAATTTATGGGCACTGGTGGTGGCACTTATACCACTGTGGATGGTAAATACACAGAAAACATTGAATTTTTCTCTAGAGATGATTCCAAAGTAAATCGTAGTTTGGAATTTACCTTTGAGCTTATAGATGGTGCTTGGCATCACTCAGGTCTTTCTAGTAAAGGACAACCTATTTACGAAATTTGGAGCGTCAGAAAGTAGGATTTACTCCTATGAAATCTTGTTAAAAACTCCTGTTATTTTTTTCTTAAGTACGCTTTCGCGAAAGCGGAATTACGTACATTAGAGATGTGAGTATGTATGCGATTACATACGGCTCAAAACAGAATATACATTTTAAAAACAAACAGTTATGAAACTTACAGAAGCACAGATTAAAGACCGCTTAGAAGATTTTCCAGATTGGGAATATGAAGACAATGCAATTCATACCAGTTTAGAGTTTGAAAATTTTAGAGAAGTTTTTTCTACGATGACACGTATTGCCTTTGAAGCAGAACGTTTACAGCATCATCCAGATTGGAGTAATGTATATAATGAGTTGTCTATCACATTAACAACACACGACCATGGAGGCGTTACTGAAAATGATTTTGAATTGGCAGCAGCCATAGAAGATATTCTCAATGCATAGATGCTTTGAAAAGTCTTACTTTTTATTATTTTTACAGCCCTAACTAAAGTTTATATATGGGAAGAGCATTTGAATTCAGAAAAGCACGTAAAATGAAACGCTGGAGCGCTATGTCTAAAGCGTTTACACGTATTGGGAAAGATATTGTAATCGCTGTAAAAGAAGGTGGTCCTGATCCTGATAGTAATTCTAGGTTACGTGCCGTTATTCAGAATGCGAAGGCTGTAAACATGCCTAAAGACAATGTAGAGCGTGCTATTAAACGTGCTTCAGATAAAAGTCAAGGAGACTATAAAGAAGTGGTATTTGAAGGATATGCTCCACACGGTATTGCTATTCTTGTAGAAACCGCTACCGATAATAATACGCGTACCGTTGCAAACATTCGCTCCTATTTTAATAAATGTGATGGGAGTTTAGGAACTTCAGGATCTGTCGTTTTTATGTTTGATCATACGTGTAACTTCTGTGTAAATGGTGAAGGGCAAGATGTAGAAGAAATTGAACTAGAGTTTATAGACTATGGTGCCGATGAAGTTTTTCAAGATGAAGAAGGTATCCACATATATGGATCTTTTGAAAGCTTTGGAGCAATTCAAGGGGCATTAGAAGAACGTGAAATTGAAATTATCTCTTCTGGATTTGATCGTATTCCACAGGTGACAAAAACACTAACGACTGAACAAGAAGCCGATGTAAATAAACTTTTAGAGAAAATAGAAGAAGATGATGATGTGCAGAATGTATTCCATACCATGGAGGCTTCTGATGAAGAATAAAATAAATAGATATACCAATACTTAAAAAGAGCCATCAAAATTGATGGCTCTTTTTTGTAACCATCTATTCAAAAATGAGTCTTACAGACAATGATTCTTTAAAATAGCACTATGGCAAAAAAATATAGAAAACGTAAAATACTAGCAATTGTTATTGTTTTACTTATTGTTGCTGTGCTCTATATAACACATCACGTATTACCATATGCTATCATAGCACGTCACAAACAACCCTTAACAACTCTACCTTCAGAAATAGGTTTACAAGCTGAAGCTACTTCTTTTAAAATCAATGATAGCCTTCATCTAAAAGGATATTGGATTATGCCAGATAAAAACCCTCCTAAAAGCATTATGCTTTTATTACATGGTATTGGCGGAGGCAAAGAACATTTTTATGATTTAGCTAAATCACTTGCACAACAACAAGTGGCGTCCGTAGTATATGACGCTCGTGGGCATGGAGAAAGTGATGGACAATATATATCCTACGGATTTTATGAAAAACAAGATGTATCAATTATCGTAACTGAAGTAAAAAAACGATATCCAGATATTCCTATTGGTATTTGGGGAAATTCTATGGGTGGAGCCATCGCACTACAAGCCTTATCCATAGAACCTAGATTAGATTTTGGCGTGATAGAAAGTACTTTTACAGATTTAAATACCATTGTATATGAGTATCAAAAACGATATACTTTAGGACTGGGTCTTAAACCTATATGCGAACATGCCTTAAAACGCGCTGGAGAAATTGGAAAATTTGATCCTAAACAAGTACGCCCCATAGATGCCGTAAAAAATATTACCCAATCTATATTCTTAGCACATGGTACCGACGATCCTAATATTAATTTTAAATATGGTCAGGCCCTTTATAAAAATCTGAAATCTGAAGATAAAACCTTCTATCCTGTAGAAGGTGCAAATCATTACAACTTATTTGATGTGGGAGGTGATGCATATACAAATGCGATCATGACATTTATTAATAGACAATAAATATTATATCACACCTTCACAATTCGTTCTAGAAACTCTTTATTCTGCTCAAAATCCATATAAATGAGCGGTTCTGCAAATAGTGTAGGCATTCGTTTTTGATATTTCTTCCTTAATTTTTTATTAATGGTATCAAAAAGTAACGCTTTTGAAATTCCCTTAATTACATATTGTTTTGATCCTTGTAACTCATGATCACTATTGAGTTCATATAGCTCCTTCTCTCCTATAGACGCTTGTGCAACAAACTTATTTTCAAGTAAATAAATAGTTATTTCTCTTGCTTGAGCAGCGCTGTGTGCTACTACATTTAATAACATCATACCTCAACTACTTTAAAAATTCTTCTTTAAAATTATCACAATAAACAGTAAAACACGTTAAAAGCGAGTTAAACTATTTATTATTAATAGTATTACTATTAATTTTGAAACTAAATATATTAGACAATGGAACGATTACTTCAAAATCTAAAGATTAACGTACACGAAAAACTATATGTAAAAGATCCTGAATCTTCAGATTTAGGAAAGCGTATTGTTGAGAACAGTATCATTTTAATAGGCGAACTAGGCTTTGAAGAATTCACATTTAAAAAACTGGGAATTCATATAGGTTCTAATGAGAGCTCTATCTATCGTTATTTTGAAAATAAGCACAAGTTATTATTGTACTTAACAAGTTGGTATTGGGGATGGATGGAATATCGTTTAGTATTCTCTACAGCGGCACTTAATGATTCTAAGCAAAAGTTACAGAGAGCATTAGAAGTTGTGACGCAAGTAATTCAAGAAGATTCTAACTTTTCTCATATTAATGAAGTAGTCCTTAGTAAAATTATTATTAGTGAGTATTCCAAATCATATCTCACAAAAGAGGTAGATGCCGAAAATAAAGAAGGATATTTTTTAATCTATAAGCGCTTAGTAACCCGCTTACGCGAAATTATTCATGACGTAAACCCTTCCTACCCATATCCAGCTAGTTTAGCCAGTACGGTTCTAGAAGGCACGTTGCATCAACATTTCTTAAAGGAGCATTTTACCTCGATCACAGACTGTGATGACACCATATCTCCTACCGATTATTTTACGCATTTAGTATACAATACATTAAATTTAAAATAACATGGCAAAAACTGTTCTTACAGCTACCCAACGTCTTACTGGTTTATTACAATTAGATCGAAAAGATATCAAACAAATTATTTTTTATGCCATTTTTGCGGGAATAGTAAGTTTATCACTTCCCTTAGGAATACAAGCCATTATCAATCTTCTTCAAGGAGCACAAATGAGTACCTCTTGGGTAATACTCGTAGTCCTAGTAACCATAGGAACCATATTTGTAGGCGCATTACAACTCATGCAGATGCGTATTCTGGAGAATGTACAGCAAAAACTATTTACACGTTCTTCCTTTGAGTTTGCGTATCGATTTCCGAAAATCAAAATGAGCGAATTAAGTAATTACTATCCGCCAGAGTTAGCCAATCGTTTTTTTGACACACTTACTATCCAAAAAAGTTTGCCAAAGATATTGATAGATTTCCCAGCGGCTATTTTACAAATTACATTTGGATTACTATTACTATCCTTTTACCACCCATTTTTTATCATCTATGGCGTGCTTCTTATCTTCTTAGTATACCTCGTATTTAAGTTTACAGTACAAAAAGGATTGGATACGAGTCTAGACGAATCACAACAAAAATATAAGGTAGCCCATTGGATTCAGGAAATTGCGAGGACGATTACTAGTTTTAAACTTTCTGGGCAAACCTCTTTAGCACTTGAAAAAAACGACAAGCTGGTTTTAGAATATTTAAGAGCACGTGAAAGTCACTTTAAAATTCTAGTGCTTCAATTCATGCAGATGGTTGGTTTTAAAGTACTCGTTACCGCAGGTCTATTAATTATAGGAGGTATTCTAGTGCTGAACCAACAAATGAATATTGGGCAGTTTGTAGCAGCAGAAATTATTATTCTTTTGGTCATTAGTTCTGTCGAAAAACTCATTACTGGATTAGAATCTGTATATGACGTACTTACCTCTCTTGAAAAAATAGGCCAAGTGGTAGACAAAGAATTAGAAGCACAAGATGGTGACAAACCGCTAGATAATAATACCCCATTAACCGTCGAGCTAAAAGACATACGTTATAATGGTATTATAAAGGACATCTCTCTTACGCTTGAACCAGGACAAAATTACATCGTACAAGGACCTCAAGGTTCTGGCAAAACAACCTTATTACGTCTTATCGCAGGGATCTATGAACCAAGCGCGGGTGATATTTTTATTAATGATAGATCCTTAAAAAGTATACACCTTAACCATTATAGATCTTATATAGGGCAATCGCTAAATGAAGAATCGCCTTTTGAAGGAACGCTTAAAGAAAATATCACCTTTGGAGATAACTCTATTACAGAAAAACAAATTGATTGGGCGATAGAAAAAACGGGACTTTCCAGTTTTATTAAAACACAAGAAAAAGGATTACAAACGATTATTTATCCTGAAGGAAGGCAAATACCCTACACCATTGCAAAGAAAATTGTATTGGCACGTAGTATCATTCGTAAACCAAAGTTATTAATCCTTAAAGACCCTCTCGATCATTTTAGCGAAAGCGAAGCAGATAAACTCATTGAATTTTTAGCAGGAAAAGAACATCCTTGGACGCTGCTAGTGGTAAGCCAAAACCCTAAATGGAAACAGTTTTGTCATAATCATATTATTGTAGAAAAAGGAGCAATCATAAAAAAATAAGAACCATGCTTAATATTGCCGAAAATAAACTCAATAAGACAGTCAGCCTTAAAGAATACAAGGCGGTATCTAAGGTAATGCATAAAAAACATTTTAAGCATTTCAATAGATTTTTACTGACCTTCTCTTTCATAGGCCTCATTATATTATTTCTTCCTTGGACTCAAAATATCACAGGAAAAGGATACCTCACCACCCTACGCCCTGAACAACGTGCTACTACGGTACAATCGCCTATTCCTGGGCGTATAGAAAAGTGGTATGTACAAGAAGGAGACTACGTAAGTAAAGGAGATACTATCATGCATATTTCTGAAATAAAAAATGAGTATTTCGATCCTAATTTGATTGCTAGAACTGAGCAACAAATCAATTCGAAAACGGGTGCTGTCTCTGCATATCAAGGAAAAGTAAATGCACTTAACAACCAGATTGTTGCATTACAGAGAGAACGTACTCTTAAATTAGAACAGGCACGTAATAAATTATTACAAGCTAATCTTAAAGTTCAGAGTGATAGTATAGATCTGGAAGCGGCTAAGACCAATCTCATGATTGCTGAACGTCAATTTAACCGTACAGAACAATTACAAGCAGAAGGTCTTAAGGCTACGAAAGATGTAGAAGACAAACGTTTAAAATTGCAAGAGACTCAAGCCAAACTCATTTCTCAGAAAAATAAATTATTGACTAGCAAGAATAATGTCATTAATGCTCAAGTAGAAATCACCCGCGTTCAAGCTGCGTATACAGATAAGATTTCTAAAGCGCAAAGTGACAAGTTTACAGCATCTTCCAGTGGGTTTGATGCTGAAGCACAAGTAACAAAACTTGAAAATTCGCTGTCCAATTACCAGATTCGAAATAGCTTGTACTATGTGCGTGCACCACAAAGTGGTTATATAAACAAAGCGATTAAAGCTGGAGTTGGAGAGACCTTTAAAGAGGGAGATAAACTTATTAATATCATGCCAGACAATGCAGATCTTGCGGTAGAGATGTATATCAACCCTATAGATTTACCACTAGCACACAAAGGAAGTGATGTTCGTATTCAGTTTGATGGATGGCCTGCTATTATCTTTAGCGGATGGCCTAATGTATCTACTGGAACGTATGCAGGTAAGATTGTTGCTGTAGAAACCTTTATCAGTGACAATGGAAAATACAGATTACTCATTGCACCAGATCCAAATGAAGAGCCATGGCCAAAAGCACTTCGCGCAGGATCGGGAGCTCGTTCTATTGCATTATTAGAGGATGTTCCTATCTGGTTTGAGCTATGGAGACAACTCAATGGGTTCCCTCCTAATTATTATCAAGCAGATTCATCAACTACAAAGACAGCATCAAAATGATGAAAACAGTGTTGTATACATTTGTGTTTCTTTTAGGGTCCGCTTTCGCGAAAGCGCAAACACCTACCCTACAAGAAGTAGAAAAAATATTAGGCTTTGAAGAGTACCTAGGCTATGTAAAACAATTCCATCCTATTGTAAAGCAGGCAGAATTAGTACTTACAGAAGGACAAGCCAATGTATTAAAAGCTCGTGGTGGTTTTGATCCAAAACTAGTTGCAGATTACAGTCGTAAAGACTTTAAGGATCTTGAGTATTACGATATTCTAGATGCAAAACTTAAAATACCTACGTGGTACGGTATCGAGTTAAAAGCTGGGTTTGAACGTAACGAGGGCGTTTTTCTAAATCCAGAAAGAAATGTTCCAGAAGAAGGGCTTTTTGCTGCAGGAGTTTCTATAGATATTGCACAAGGGCTATGGATTAATGATCGTATGGCTACTTTGCGTAAAGCAAAATTCTTTAGACAACAAACACAAGCAGATCGTGACTTGTTAGTTAACCAAGTGATTTACGATGCTTCTTTGGCATATTTTAATTGGCTACAGGCCTATCAAGATGCCATCACTTTTGAACAGTTTGTAAGTAATGCACAATTACGATATGATGGAATTCAAAAAGGTGTAGAAGTTGGAGAAAATGCAGCTATAGATGCTACAGAAGCCCTAATATCATTACAAAACCGACAGTTAAGTCTTGAGCAAGCACAAGTCACTTTGTTTAATGCAGGCATGCGGCTTTCAAATTTCTTATGGTTGAATAGTAATACACCCCTAGAGTTAGAGGATAATGTAATCCCTAATTTGAATATCAAAAGTGAAGTAGATATTTCATTACAAATTGCAGGACAATCACTAGAAACATTTACAATAGGGAATCATCCAAAGCTACAATCACTAAATCTAAAATTAGAAGGATTACAGGTAGATCGTACCCTAAAGGCAAATAAATTGTTACCAAAATTAAAACTGGAGTATAACTTTCTTACCTCAACGCCTGATATAGGTAATAGCTTTTTGGCAAATCAATATAAAGGAGGAGTTAATTTTAGTTTTCCATTATTTTTAAGAAAAGAGCGTGGGGATTTAAAACTTTCAAAACTTAAAATACGTGATGCAGAGCTAGACTTAATAGCGACAGAAACGAATATACAGAATAGTGTAAAAGCAATCTATCAAGAGCTAGATTCGTATACAAGACAAAATACGCTTATTACTGATATTGTTACCAATTATCAAGTATTACTTACTGGAGAAGAGCGTAAATTTGAATTAGGGGAAAGTTCTATATTCCTAGTAAACTCTCGTGAAAAAAGCCTTATAGATGCTTATTTAAAAAGAAATAAGACACAAAATGGATTCTTAAAAGCAAAAGCAAAACTCTTTAAAAGTATAGGAGTACGACCAGTTTTATAATATTCTTTTAACCTAGACCATAGAAAGTAAATTCTAATAGCTACCAACTTCAAAATTGATTGAAGATTAACGATTGTTGATTGTTGATTGTTGATTTTTAAAAGGGAGCAACTGTATAAAAAACTAATGACTAACAGCTACCGACTATCAGCTAACAGCTAAACACGTTTAGCAATACGATCTTTTGCAAGTTGTAAGATCGTGTGAAACTGATCTTCTATATTGGTTTCTGTATTATCTATTTCAATAGCATCTGCTGCTTTAACCAATGGAGAATCTTTGCGTGTTGTATCTATGGTATCACGTTCTATTACATTACTTAACACCGATGCATAGGTAATGGAGTCGCCACGCTCTAGTAGTTCATTATAACGCCTTTTAGCACGTTCTTCAGCGCTAGCCGTCATAAATATTTTAAGTTCGGCATTAGGGAAAACAACCGTACCTATATCACGACCATCCATCACAATACCCTTCTCCTCGCCCATACGTTGTTGTTGTTCTACTAATTTTGCGCGTACCTCTGAGACTGTCGCAACTGGGCTTACAAAAGAAGAAACTTCTAATGTTCTGATGAGGCTCTCTACGTTTTCACCATTCAGACATACCTCTGCTTTTCCTGTAGAGGGGTTTTTCACGAAAGTGATAGTAATAGCATCTAGTTTTTTAATAAGCTGTTCTTTATCAAAAAAACCATCACTAATCAATCCTTTTCGCATTGCAAATAAGGTTACTGCACGATACATCGCACCGGTATCTACATAGATATACTCAAGCCAATCGGCTAGTTGTTTTGCTACCGTACTTTTTCCTGTGGATGAATATCCGTCTATGGCAATAGTAATTTTCACGAAAGTGCAATTAAGACTGCGAAAGTAAAAATTAGAAATGGAGGGATAAAATATTATGGTGTTTTATTACAAAACAAAATATTACTGCAAATCAATATTCAGTCCAAACAAACTACTAGAAGCTACACTATTAAAACGTGCATAGGCGTAGTTAAAGCGTATTTTATTGATCTTAATTCCAATACCTGCGCTAATTCCAGCAAAGCTTCGTTGGTTGATAATACGTAATTCTTCACTACGTCTAAAGTTATAACCTAATCGGATATTGAAACCACTTCGAGGGAACAGTTCAACTCCTACAATGGTATGACGAATAACATTATCTAAAAATCCTATCTCTTCTCCCGTCGTATTTCCATCAAGATCTGTAATACCTCTTGCTTCATTTTCAAAAGCGATATTCCATAATTGAAGATTCTCAAAAGTAAGATGCCATCGTACAGGTACATTAGGTACAATCTGAGAAATTCCAGCGTCTATTTCTAATGGTAATTTTTCAAAAGTGTCTACATAGGGAGTAATCTGTGTTCCTAGATTACGAACAACAGCAGCGATATTAAGATCCCATTTTTCGTAATTATAAATAAATCCAAGGTCGGTTGCTACTCCTACAGATGTAAACTCTTCCAGTTTAGAAGTAATAAATTTTACATTGGCTCCTATATGAAAATCTGTACGGGGAATATTTACAGCATATCCAAAAGATAAAGCTGCTTCTCCTCCTCCAAAATCTCCTGTTGGATTTCCATTTTCATCTCTCCCATCAAATGTTCCGTAATTAATGTATGTAATTCCTGCATGAATTACTTGTGTACGTCTATCCCATAAATACGCATAACTTGCTGTACCGTAATTGATATCTGCTAGGAAATTGACATAATTTACAGACAATTGATTGTCCATCCTATAATTAATCGTTGCCGGATTATATAGGGCAGAGTCAGGGTCATAATCATAATTTGTGATTACTTTACCTCCTAATGCTGCTTGTCTAGGTGATGTAGATAAATTTAGAAATTGATACGTAGCACGACCTCCTAACTGCGCATGACAAAGAGTAGATATTAAAAATAGTAAGAAGAATAAATATTTCTGCATGCAACTTATCTAGTCTTTATAGACTATCTTTTTTTTAGGATACGCAATGTACTATTTCAAAACGCATACAAGTATAATATATTTTGATAGGAGCGTAAAATATAAAGGACGAGAATATATTCTCGTCCTTACATTTATAATGTATATTAAAAAATTAAAGCTTTTTAGCATTCTTTACTTTTTGTTTTGTAAGCGCTAATTCTAAAACTTCGCTCATATCTTTTACGTAATGAAACGTAAGTCCTTTAAGATATTCTTCTTTAATCTCTTCGATATCTCTTCGGTTTTGCTCACACAATAATATTTCTTTAATTTTTGCGCGTTTAGCTGCAAGAATTTTTTCTTTAATTCCGCCTACAGGCAATACTTTTCCGCGTAAAGTAATTTCTCCTGTCATCGCGATACTCTTCTTTACTTTACGTTGTGTATATAAAGATACTAATGACGTAAGCATTGTAATTCCCGCACTAGGTCCATCTTTAGGTGTTGCTCCTTCTGGTACGTGAATGTGTACATTATATGCATCTAATATCTCAGGTTTTAATCCTAGCATTTCTGCATTTGCCTTGATATACTCCATGGCAATAGTTGCACTCTCCTTCATTACCTTTCCTAGGTTTCCTGTAATAGAAAGTAATCCTTTTCCTTTAGATAAGGCAGATTCTATAAATAAGATATCACCACCTACGCGTGTCCAAGCAAGTCCTGTTACAACGCCAGCTACATCATTATTTTCGTATTTACCACGTTCTAAACGAGGAGCTCCTAATACTTCTATAATCGCATCATTGGTAACTTTAACATCATAGTCTTCTTCCATGGCGATATTTTTAGCGCCATAACGTACCATTTTTGCTATTTGCTTTTCAAGACCACGTACACCTGACTCACGTGTATAGCCTTCTACGATTTTTTCAAGTTGCGGTTTTGCAATTTTAAGTTGGGTATCATTCATACCGTGCTCTCCTAATTGCTTTGGTAACAAATGACGTTTTCCTATTTCTACCTTCTCCTCGATTGTATATCCAGTTACATTAATGATTTCCATACGATCACGTAATGCGGGTTGAATGGTATTTAAGCTATTAGAAGTTGCAATAAACATCACCTTAGAAAGATCAAATCCCATTTCTAAGAAGTTGTCATAAAACTCACTATTCTGCTCTGGGTCTAATACTTCTAATAAAGCCGATGAAGGATCTCCTTGATGACCTGCACTTAATTTATCAATCTCATCAAGTACAAATACGGGATTACTCGTTCCTGCTTTTTTAAGACTTTGAATAATACGGCCAGGCATCGCACCAATATATGTTTTACGGTGCCCTCTTATCTCTGCTTCATCACGTAACCCACCTAAACTCATACGTACATACTCTCTTCCTAACGCCTCTGCAATAGATTTACCCAAGGACGTTTTACCAACCCCAGGAGGTCCATACAAACATAAAATAGGTGATTTCATATCATTACGAAGCTTTAAAACAGCTAGGTATTCTATGATACGACGTTTTACATCGTCAAGACCATAATGATCACGGTCTAATATTTTCTTTGCGCGTTTTAAATCAAACTTATCGGTACTAAACTCATTCCACGGTAAGTCTAAGAATAAGTCTAAGTAATTACGCTGTATACTATACTCAGCAACTTGCGGATTCATACGTTGCATCTTCGCAAGTTCTTTCTTAAAATGCTTTGCTACTTTTTCATCCCACTTCTTATCCTTAGAACGCATGCGCATTTCTTCAATCTCATCTTCAGAAGAAACTCCACCCAATTCTTCTTGAATGGTTTTCATTTGTTGATGTAAGAAATACTCACGTTGTTGCTGACTCATGTCACTTTGCACCTTACTCTGGATATCATTTTTAAGTTCCAGTTTCTGGCGCTCCATATCCATAAACTTAAGCGTCTCTAAAGCACGTTTATGAAGATCATTTACTTCTAACAGTTGTTGCTTTTCAGTAACTGTTAGGTTCATATTAGAGCTCACAAAGTTGATCAGAAATGAATTACTCTCAATATTCTTAATCGCAAAAGAGGCTTCTGAAGGAATATTAGGAGAATCCTGAATAATTTGTAGTGATAAATCACGTATAGAATCTATCGCTGCTTTAAACTCTTTGTTGTTTTTTGCAGGTCGTTTTTCTGGATACTCAGCAATACGTGCCATCATATATGGCTTTTCTGAAGTGACCTCTGTAATTTCAAAACGTTTTTTCCCCTGAATAATCACCGTTACATTTCCATCTGGCATTTTAAGCACTCGTAAAATACGAGCAACTACACCCACCTTATGAATATCGTCTGCTGTTGGGTTTTCTACTTCTTCATCTTTCTGAGCAACCACCCCTACAATCTTCCCGCCTTTATTTGCTTCATCTATTAACTTAATAGACGTGTCTCTTCCCGCTGAAATAGGAATCACTACTCCTGGAAAAAGTACCATATTACGCAATGGTAAAATAGGAATACTTACAGGAAGTTCTTCTTTATTAATTGCCTCTTCATCTTCAGGAGTCATTAAGGGAATTAACTCTGCATCTCCATCTATATCCTGCAATGACAATCTGTCAAGTGTTGTGAATTTTGATTTCGCCATATTATATATACGTCATAATGTCACATTCCTGATCCATTAGACCTTTTGTTTTTTTTATTAATTACCAGTGTATTGTACTTCTCTCTATAAAAACCAATACATATACACGATTTCTATCTATACTTAGACAATTCTTATGCCAGTCTACTACTTTTAAAAAGTCTTTTTACGCTTTCGCGAAAAGCAATTCTGTCACTATTCCCATTCTTTTTCTCATAAAACATGTATGTAATTTATAAAAGACTAAAAGAAAAAAAACACCGTAACATCTTTAAATACGATAGCTTCACTATCTTTAATGGAGTACAACAAAACTACATTTTAAATATTTTTTCACGAAAGTGTAACAATTTAAAAAAGCGCGCATCTTTATAACAGAAGTAACCAAAAATATAAAGTGACACTAACCAATCGCGATATTACTGATCTCCTTCCTATGTGTAAACGTGGAGAGCAAAGTGCACAACTAGAAGTGTACAACCGCTATTACAAAGCAATGTATAATACAGCATTGCATATTGTAAAAGATACCGCCGAAGCAGAAGATGTCATGCAAGAAGCTTTCCTCAATGCATTTACAAAATTAGATAGCTTTAAAGGAGAAGCCTCATTTGGGAGTTGGTTAAAGCGTATCGTGGTGAACAAAAGCTTAAATAGCTATCAACGTTCAAAACGACTAGACGAAACACCGCTAGAAGATCATTTATACCGTATTGAAGATGAAGCTGACGGTATTGCAGAAGCTGACTTAAGTCAAGTGAAAGCACAACAAGTTTTAAGAGCCATGGATAATCTTAAAGATAATTATAGACAAGCATTATCCCTACACCTCATCGAAGGATATGATTATGAAGAGATGAGTACTATATTAAATGTAAGCTATGCCAATTGTAGAACGGTAGTTTCTAGAGCAAAAGATAGTTTACGCAAATTATTAAATAATGATGAAGAAGGACGATATAGAACAACTATTTGATCGATTAGAAGGTCAGCTTAGTACAAAAGAACCAAGCACCGACCATCAAACACGATTTTTAGAAAAATTACAGAGTACGCAACCTGTAAAAGAAACTCCTGTTCGTAAACTTAACTGGTGGAAACCACTAGCGGTTGCAGCAAGTCTTGCTTTAGTGTTTATGGTTTCACTTACGTGGAATACAAATCCAGATGCAAAAGAACTTGCCGATGTATCTCCAGAAATGGAACAAACACAACAATTCTTTACGCAGACTATAGAAAAAGAATTGTTCGAAATTAATGCGCAAGCAACCCCAGAAACACAGGCAGTTATAGATGATGCCATTAAAAGACTAGGAGATCTTGAAGCTGATTATAACAACTTAAAAAGTGACCTTGCTGAAAGTGGTCAAGACAAGAGAGTTATTTATGCGATGATCAATAATTTTCAAAATAGAATAGATCTTCTAGAACAAGTATTAGAGCATATAGATGCTATTAAAAATTTAAATGAATTAAAAGCTTCAACGTTGTAAGAAGCCTTGATTATATACATACTATGAAAACAAAAATTTACACACTATTATTTATTTTAATCTCTATACCTACAGTTGCATTAGCATACAATGGTTTTAAAGGTCGTTATACCAAAGAGAAGAAAGTAAAAAAAGAGTTTACAGTAAATCCAGATGCGCGTCTTAAAATTGAGAATAGCTACGGTAATGTAAATATCACTTCTTGGAACGAAAATAAAACGGTTATTGAAGTTTTTATTAAGACAAATGGAAATAACGAAGAAAGAGTACAAGAAAAACTAGACGATATTGATGTTGTGTTTGATGATAGTGCAGGTCTTGTAAGTGCTGTTACTAAATTCAATAAAGGTGGAGGACGCTCATGGTGGAAAAGCTGGAGAAACAGTAATGTCAATATGGAAGTACGCTATGAAGTAAAAGTTCCTGTAACAAATGATCTAGATATTAGTAACGATTATGGCGGGATTAGTATTAATGAGACAAAAGGAAATGCCAAAATAAGCTGTGATTATGGAAAGTTATCTATAGGAAAGTTATTAGGAGATAATAGTAGCTTAAGTTTTGATTACACTAATAATTCTACCATTGAGTATATGAAAAGTGGTCGTATCAATGCAGACTATTCAAGTTTTAATCTAGAAGGTGCTGAAAAAGTAGATTTAAATGCTGATTACTCAAGAAGCGAAATAGGAAATGTAAATGATCTTAATTATGTATGTGATTATGGGAAGTTACAAATTGGAACTGTAGGAGAACTTACCGGACGAGGAGATCATTTAACAACCACATTTGAGACGGTGCAAGGAAATGTAAATCTCAATACAAATTATGGTTCTGTACGTATCAATGAGCTTGGAGCAAATGCTGGAGATGTGATCATCCAAAGTGATTATACTGGCATCAAGTTAGGATATAATCAACAATACTCATTTACATTTAATATCTCTCTGGAATATGCAGGCCTTGGCGGTAAAGACGGTTTAGAGATCACAAAACAACGTATCGACTCTTCAGACAAATACTACGAAGGATACCATGGAGATGCAAATAGTCAAAATAATATTAATATCAACTCTGAATATGGAGGAGTTACATTCACTAAAATATAAATCAATCTAAAAATCAAACATTATGAAAAAAGTAATCACAATCTGTCTTATTCTAGTATCTGCTATTCAAGTACAAGCACAATGGTGGGGCAAAGGAGTTAAAGGAAATGGTAATATCACAACCATCACTCGTTCTGTTGGGACGTATGATGAAGTAAATGTAGGAGGCTCTTTTGATGTAGAACTTGTTGCAGGTACAGAAGGTTCTATTACTATTGAAGGAGATAGTAATTTATTAGAATATATCGTTACTGAAGTAAGAGGAAATGCTCTTAAAATTAAAGTAGAAAATAATAAAAATATCCGTGCTTCAAAAAAGATTAAAATCACAGTTCCTTTTCAGGATTTAAATGAAGTTACCTTAGCAGGATCTGGAGATGTGGTATCAAGAGATGTTATCAAAGCGACTAATTTTAAAACATCTGTTGCTGGTTCTGGAGACCTTACACTACAACTAGATGTAAATACTGTAGATGCAAGTGTTGCCGGTTCTGGAGATCTTACATTAAAAGGAAATAGTAGAGATATAGAAGCGAGTGTTGCAGGTTCTGGAGAAGTACATGCAAAAGACTTAAAAGCAGATAATGCTTATGTTAGTGTTGCAGGTTCTGGAGATGTAGCTGTATACTGTAGTAAAAGCATCAAAGCCCGTGTAAGCGGATCTGGAGATGTAGACTATTATGGAAACCCTGATAAGCAGGACACGAAAGTTTCTGGTTCTGGAAATATCAAAATGCAATAAGCAACCTTGAACACCAAAAAAAGCGCTCTTTATGAGCGCTTTTTTTTGGACTATAGTTTTATTACTTTTTCTGCATTAAAATGATAATGCTCATTTTGACCAATATACCCTAATTGATTTGTAATCATTTGTGTGTTTCCTATCTTAAAATCTTTGAGATTCCTATGACTATGTCCATACACCCAATAATCGATTGTATTGCTTAAAATAAAGTTTGTTTTTTCTACACAAAACGCATCATTTAGCAAACTGCCTTTAAACTCATCTGCATTGCACAATCTACTAGGCAAATGATGTGTCACCACGATCTTCTTCCCTTCTTTTTTGACTTCCTTCTTTATAAAATCAAAACACGCTTCATGAATCTCATTAAAGTGATTTACTGTAAACTTCTCATTGTTAAATTGTATTTTTCTAAAATCTGTCATCCCTCGCATAACAGCTAGAATATGTTTTTGAATGTTAGACCATAGGGTTGAAAAAACAAATAAAACTCCGTTTATATTTTCAGAATAATTATTGACTAGAAAGACATTATCCATTATAGATTCATGAGTAGATTCTAATGCTGTAGCCACATTATATCCTCCATAATATTCATGATTTCCAGGCACAATGTATACTGCCTTAAAATCGTCAGCTACTTTTTTTATAAAGTCTAGTGTTTTTATTTTTTCATCTAAATAAAATGTATCTCCTGCAATTAGAAGTATTTCTGCTTTGGGTACTAAAGGGTGTTCCCTTATCCAATGACGGTTTTGTATAAACTCTAAGTGTAAATCTGAACAAACTTGTACAAGCATTTTATTATGGTATAAAAAAAGAGGCGGTAAAAACCGCCTCTTTTTCATTTAAGTATATAAACAGTTTTATATTTCGATATCTATGATTCCTCCAGTAATGTTTATTACATCTCCATCTGCATTCATCATAGGGCCACTAAATGTTCCTATAATTACTTCGCCATCATTTTGAGTAATCTCATTTATAAATTGAGGGTCACCACTCAATACAGGATTATACATTACCCCATCTATAGTTAATACTATATTTTGAAGTACATTTTCTCCTGTTTGTAATAATGTTACTGAAAATTCAAAAGTATCTCCCGTATCTACATCGGTTGCTGTTACTTCAAACGTAGAGCCATTAATAGGCGCTTCTGCTACATTAAAGTTTTTGAATTCTTCATCTATCGTCATTTGTACAGGTCCTGGATCTTCTGGAATAGAACAATCACCAAGTTCATCTACAATGGCTTGTAAGCTTCCGTCTGGGTCTCCACAAATTATAATTTGGTCTTGTAATGCTAATGAGTAATTTCCACAAGCTTCTACATATGCTGCTTCATCAGTAATATCTGTCATATTAAATATGGCAAGCGCTTCTTCGGTAGCTGTAGTAGCATCTGCACATTCTTGATCAACACAATTTAATCCGTTAATGATATTTTGAATACTTCCATCGGCATCACCACATGCAGCGATTTGAGCTTGTAATGCGATTGTATAGGCGTTACATAAAGCAACTTCATTTTCTGGAGTAGCATTTTCAAATGCTGTTTGTGCAGTTGCAGCGTTAGCCGTAGCTGTTGTACAATTATTTGTCATATCTGCACAACCATTAAGAAGTGTCATTGCTGCCATTACAGAAGCATCAGTGGTATCAACTCCACAAGCAAACACAAAGTTATCTAAGGCTGTTGATAATGCAGCACATGCAGCCGCTGAATTGGCTGGATCTGCATTTTGAAGCTCTAAAGAAGCTTGTTGAAAAGCTGTTAAAGCTGCCTGACACTCTGGTGAGTCATCTATAACTATTTCTTGTCCATCTGGTGTTGTAAAGAATTCTCCTTCTAATTGTTCATCATCACATGAAATACATGTAATGACAAAACATAATAATAGAAAGGGTAGATAGTAGGATATTTTTTTCATGCTAATTGTAGGTTTGTAAACTTCTAACGCAAACATAAGTAAAATATTCTACTCTGTTTTATTAAAATGTACCAATATAGGGTGTATAGCTAGTTGTATATGCTTTCGCGAAAGCGTACCATGCATCATTACCTTACTTATCTTCTACTTTAGGTACTCTTTTTAATAACAATACCCCAACACCGAAAAACACAATTAAAAAGATAATAGAATAGCGCATACTTCCTGTAAGTTCTTGCATTCCCAAGAACATAAGCATTCCAAATACAATTCCTATTTTTTCTGAAACATCGTAAAAACTAAAATAGGATGTGGTATCATCTGTTTCTGGAAGGAATTTTGCGTAGGTAGATCTCGAAAGCGCTTGTACGCCTCCCATTACAAGACCTACAACTCCTGCTGTTATGTAAAATTGTATCGGTGTGTAAACAAAAAATGCCCATGCACAAATAGCAATCCAAATCACATTAATCACAATTAGCGCTTTTACATTTCCTATACGTGCAGATAACTTTGATGTTAAAAAAGCACCGCCTACGGCTACTAGTTGAATAAGTAAGATGCTAATAATTAGCCCTAATGTTTTATCTGTAGTACCCCAATCTAATTCTTCAGCTCCAAAATATGAAGCGGCTAGCATAACAGTTTGCACTCCCATACTATATACAAAAAAGGCAATTAAGTATGATTTTAAACGAGGTTTATGCTGCATTTCAGACCATATTGCTTTGAGCTCTCTAAAGCCTTGATAAAATATATCTTTAGATAGTTTACCTTCACTTTTATTTCCTTTCGGTAAATAGAGGTAGGTATACTGGCTAAAGACAATCCACCAAATACCTGTAAGCACAAATGAAAATCGCATCATTTCTACTCTTTCTTCGTCAGTCTCTTGTCCCATTACCATGATGAGACATATTACAAGAAGAATAACACTTCCTATATATCCCATAGAAAACCCTTTGGCGCTGATACTATCATGCTGATCTACATGGGCGATATCTGGCAAGTATGAATTATAAAACACTAGACTTCCCCAGAAACCTATGAGTGCCAATAGGTACAACGTAAGACCAAGAAAGATATGCTCTACATAAAAAAAACTTAACCCTATCGTACTAAAGGCACCTAAGTAGCAAAAGAATTTTAAGAAAAATTTCTTGTTTCCTAAAAAATCAGCAACTCCTGATAGTAAAGGGGATATAATAGCTACAATGGAAAACGCAACCGCGGTGGTTCCGAAAATCAAAGAACTACTTTTCCAATCTTTTCCAAATACTTCTACTGTTTCCTGTCCTATCTCTGAAAATATAGCGTCATAAAAAATAGGGAAAATCGCAGATGCAATGACCAAACTGTATACTGAGTTTGCCCAATCATAAAATGCCCAAGCATTTAAAAGTTTTTTATCTCCTTTTTGTAATAGTGTCTTCATCCTACTAAAATAAGAAAGCTACACGATTGTGTAGCTTTCTTAAGAATATATTATTGATAATTTTATTTATTTGAACGAAGTCACTCCAAATTTTGCTGCTTCTTGTTTTGCAAAAGGTGCTTTTGCTGTAAGGTTTGCAATTCTAGAATCATTAGAAGGGTGTGTGCTTAGTATTTGTGGTGGTGCTTGTCCTCCACTAGCAGCTTTCATACGTTGCCATAATTTTGCTGCTTCATCTGGATTGTATCCTGCAATGGCAGCAATCACAATTCCAATTTCATCGGCTTGTGTTTCATGAGAACGGCTAAAAGGTAACATTCCTCCCAATTGTGATGCCAAACCATAAGCTTGCATCCATGTAGCTTGTTGTTCTTGACTTTGTCCTGCAACACCTGTACCTACAGCAACTCCAACAGCTCCTATCTGTTGTAATTGAGCAGCACTCATACGTTGTGCTCCATGATCTGCTAGTGCATGTGCTAATTCATGCCCCATTACCATAGCAAGTCCTGTTTCTGTTTGAGTTATAGGTAAAATACCTGTATACACTACAATTTTGCCACCGGGCATACACCAAGCATTTACGGCATCATCTTGTACGAGATTATATTCCCATCGATAATCCTTAAGGTATCCTGGTTCTCCTAATGAAGTAAGGTATCGCTCTGCAGCAACTGCAATTTTTTCTCCTACACTCTTCACCATATTTGCATCTACTGTTCCAGTAATTACATTATTCTCTGATAGAAATTGATCATATTGCTGAAAAGCCATTGGAAATAACTGATCGTTACTTACAAAATTTAAGGTTTTCTTACCTGTAAAAGGGCTTGTTTTACAAGCACATACTAATACTATCGTTAATATAAGTGTGAATAATTGCTTTGTCTTCATGGTCATTGATTTTAAGTACTATAAAGTTACAAATTATCTGCAATCCCAGAAATATGAAGCTCTGTAAAATTCTTTGGTACGATCAAAGAACAAGTTTCATCGTCGTACTGTACACTTTCAAGCGATACTTGCGTATTATCTAATTCAATGTCTTTTATTTTAAAAGGCAACCCAATCAAGTGAATTCTATAAGTATCGTATGGTGTAACATAGGTTCCTCGTTTGTGTTGTTGTATGATCCAGTCACTTTCTCTACCAGACATTTTAAAGGTTCTGAAACTATAGCGCTCTTTGGTATAATCGTATCCATCTTGTGCATCTTCATACACATTAGATTGATTTTTCCCTAAGGCATAATACACCTCTAATTCTATTTGTTCTAGCTTCTTCTCTCCTACATATTGTTGTATTGGATATTTTGGAATAATAGCCCCAGCTTTTACAAATAATGGCATACTATCTACGTCTGCATCTACCCATTGTTCTTTGCCTCCTTCTACTGGAAGTTTACTCCAGTAGTTGTACCAAGTGCCTCTTGGAATGTACATACGTCTTCCCTTAGCATTAGGTTCTAATACAGGGCAAACTAAAATTTGGTGTCCAAACACAAACTCATCGGTTCTATAGTGTGTTTGCGGGTCATCCTGATCAAAGTATACAAGTGGTTTTAATAATGGGGTACCATTTTGAGTATACTCATAAAACATGGTATATAAATACGGTAATAATCTATATCGTAAGTTAATAAACTTACGTGCTATATCGGTCACACCTGGATCAAATGCCCAAGGTTCTTGATCTCCGTGATGTCCTGAAGAATGTGTTCTACAAAATGGATGAAAAACACCTAATTGAATCCATCGTGCATATAACTCTCCTGTAGGTTGTTCTGCAAATCCTCCAATATCGGTTCCTGTAAATGACATTCCAGAAATACACATACGTTGTACTTGGATATTAGCTACCCATAAATGTTCCCAGCTTGCAATATTATCCCCTGTCCAAGAGGAGGTATAACGTTGTGCCCCACTATATGCCGAACGTGTGATCACAAACGGACGTTTTGGATAGGCAAATTTCTTTACGCCTTCATAGGTAGCGCGTGCCATTTGAGTTCCATAGATATTATGTGCTTTACGATGACTACAAGGGTTTCCATCATAATCATGTCTTACATCTGGTGGAAATGTCTTGCCTGGTACTTCCATCACTGCAGGTTCATTCATATCATTCCACACTCCTTTTACTCCTATCTCGCTTATTAATTCTTTAAAAAGACCTGCCCACCATGTACGCACTTTAGGGTTTGTATAATCTGGAAAATTACACTCTCCTGGCCATACTTTTCCTTTCATATAGGGACCATCGGCGCGTTTACAGAAGTAATCATTTTCTACTCCTTCATTATACACACTAT
This sequence comes from Dokdonia pacifica, assembly GCF_900188275.1. Taxonomy (GTDB): domain Bacteria; phylum Bacteroidota; class Bacteroidia; order Flavobacteriales; family Flavobacteriaceae; genus Dokdonia; species Dokdonia pacifica. The sequence goes on along the minus strand of NZ_FZNY01000003.1, from coordinate 158,712 downwards.
AATCCTTATCTATTTTAATACCTGGATCTATAATAACAATGGTTTTAAACCCATCATCAGCAAGTTCTTTTACCATGCGCTTTGGGTCTGGAAAATATTCCTTATTCCAAGTAAAGCATCTAAAACCATCCATATAATCAATGTCTAGATAGATACCATCACAAGGAATCTGAAGTTCTCTAAACTTGGCTGCTATTTCTTTTACATTACTTTCTGGATAATAACTCCATTTACATTGTTGGTATCCTAATGCCCATAATGGTGGCATTTCTGGAACTCCAGTAAGATTGGTATAACTTTTTACCACTTCTGGCATACTAGGGCCATAGATAAAGTAATAATTCATTTCGCCTCCTTGTGCCCAAAAACTTGTCACATCCATACGTTCGTGACAAAAGTCAAAAAAGGTTCTAAAGGTATTATCAAAGAATACTCCGTAGGCTTTCTTCTTATTTAATCCGATGTAAAAAGGAACACTTTTATAAATAGGGTCTTGATCTTTTCCAAAAGCATATTGATCTGTCGCCCAATTTTGCACACGTTTTCCTCTCAAGTTCATATGCATTGGTTTATCACCTAATCCATAATAACTCTCGGCATGTTGTGCTTTTTTACTCATCTTAACGATGTTTCCACCATATTCAAAGCTTTCTTCGTAATGAAAACCAAGTTCGTCTTCATTTATAATATTCCCTTCTAAGTCATAGATTTTTGCTTGAAGACTTAGTTTTTCTATATGGACAACGAGTTTTGATGTTGTCACTATATAATTCAGGTCATTACTCATTACTTCTAAATGATTGTATCCTCTATTGGCACCTTCATCTATAGCATATGAGAAGTCATTTTCAAAAGCGCCTCCTGTTGCATATCTAAATCTGATAACACTATCTCTTAATACCGTAAGTTGTAAAATAACAAGATTCTCTGTTTTAAAATACAGCGTATCTACCTCTTTATTAAAATCTATAATTTGATTAGGAAATTGGTTCCCTTTTTGTTGTAATTCTGTATTAATGATCATAGGATCCTTATTTTTAAATTCAAATAAACACTATCTATTCAAAAGAAGAAAATTAATTATGATAAGTTATTAACGCTAACGTTTTCGTAGCGTAATTAATAGTGTTTTGTCTGGTTTTTTGGGTGAATTATACGCTTTCGCGAAAGCGTATACAGTATTATTTGCAAAATTTTTATGCCTTTAATTCCAATACAATTCCTGCCAATGGCGGCACTACAATTTCGATAGAATGTGTCTTCCCATTCCATGATGTTTTAGAAACTTTGAGTTTTTTATTATGATAATCTCCTGTTCCTCCATATATGGATGCATCACTATTGAATACTTCTTGAATGTTTCCATTTTTAGGAACTCCAATACGATAAGCTGTACGTGGTACGGGTGTCATATTAAATACTCCAATCACTAATGTATCTGGATCATTTCCTTTACGGATATAGCTTAAAACTGCATTTTCATCATCATCATGCGCTACCCATTCAAAACCATCGGCTTCAAACTGTTTTTCGTACAATGCGGGTATTGTTTGGTATAGATGATTTAAATCTGCTACTGTTTTCTGTATGCCTTTATGGATATCATATTGTAATACATACCAATCTAATTGTTCTTCAAAATTCCATTCAGATCCTTGTCCAAACTCGCTACCCATAAAGAGAAGCTTCCCTCCCGGATGGGTATACATATAGGTATATAAAAGTCTAAGGTTTGCAAAGCGTTGCCACTCATCACCTGGCATACGGCCTAAAATAGATTGTTTACCATATACCACCTCATCATGTGATAAGGGAAGCATAAAGTTTTCTGTAAACCCGTAGGTCATACTAAAACTAATCTCATTGTGATGATGATTTCTATAAAGTGTATCTCTTTTAAAATAAGATAATGTATCGTGCATCCATCCCATCATCCATTTCATTCCAAATCCTAAACCACCTGAAAATACAGGTTTACTCACCATAGGGAAACTCGTAGATTCTTCGGCAATGGTTTGTACATCTGGAAAACTAGCATATACTTCTTGGTTGAGTTCTTTTAAAAAACTAATGACTGCTAGATTTTCTCTTCCTCCTTGGTCATTTGGCTCCCACTCACCTTCTTCTCTACTATAATCTAAATATAACATAGAGGCTACAGCATCTACTCGTAATCCATCTATGTGATATTGATCTAGCCAGAAGAGTGCATTACTTATTAAAAACGAGCGTACTTCGTTACGTTCATAATTAAAGATTAATGACTTCCAATCGGGATGGTATCCTTTACGACGGTCTGGATGTTCATAACAGGCCGTACCATCAAAATTTCCTAATCCGTGGGCATCTTCTGGAAAATGGGAAGGCACCCAATCCAGAATAACACCAATATCATTTTGGTGAAATGCATCAATAAGTGTCATTAATTCTTCAGGATATCCAAATCGGGATGTCGGTGCAAAATAACCTGTAAGTTGGTATCCCCAACTAGGGTCATATGGATATTCCATAATAGGCATAAACTCTACGTGTGTGAAGTTCATTTCTTTTACATAAGCAACTAATTCTGTAGCAAGTTCTGAATAACTTAAGCTTCTATTATTCTCTTCGGTTTTTCGTTTCCAAGAGCCTACATGCAATTCATATACAGAAAAAGGGGCATTTAAACTATTGTGCTTATGACGCTTTTGCATCCAATCTTGATCTTTCCAAACGTGATCTGTGCTGTAAATAATGGAAGCTGTTTTAGGAGGATGCTCTGCGCGTCTTGCAAATGGATCTGCTTTTTCTGTAACAATCCCATCGTGATTTGAATGAATCTTGTACTTATAGGTATCACTATGCCCTACATTAGGGATAAATCCTTCCCAGATACCACTTGAGTCCCATCGCACTTGTAACAGATGTTCACCATCTTTCCAATGATTAAAATCACCTATAACCGAAACTTGATTTGCGCTTGGTGCCCATACTGCAAAGTAGGTACCCTTTATACCATCTACCGTACAGATATGCGAACCCATTTTTTCGTGTAAACGGAAATGTTTTCCAGCTTTAAAAAGTGAAATATCAAAGTCTGTAAACAGACTGTAGCTTTGTACGTTACTCATATTAAATAATCGTTCCAGAAGGAATCAAGGCTCCATTTTTAACCACCACAATACCATCTCGTACTACATAGGTATCGGTCTCTACATCTTCTAAATGTTTTCCTCCTGTAATACGCACATCATCTCCAATCTTTACATTCTTATCAATGATGCAATTGGTAATAAAACAACGATCTCCTATTCCTTCATGTGGTATTCCGTTTGCACGAGCAGCATCAATCTCTTCTAGATCTAAAAAGCGGTTGCTTCCCATAACATAGGAGTTTTCAATCACTGTTCCTTTTCCTACTCGAGAACGTATTCCTATTACAGAGTTTGCAATACGACTTCCGTGTATGATACTTCCTTCTGCGATGATTGATTTTTCTAATGTGGTTCCAGATATTTTTGTAGGTGGTAGTACACGTGGACGTGTTAAGATACTTTGATCTCTATTAAATAAGTTGAACTTAGGAATATCTGCCGTAAGATCTATATTAGCCTCAAAAAAAGAATCTATATTTCCTATGTCTGTCCAATATCCTTCATAGGCATAACTTAATACCTTATGATCATTGATAGATTGCGGAATAATCTCTTTTCCAAAATCCATGGTATCTGTATCTTCTAATAAGTCAACTAATAAGTCTTTATTAAAGATATAAATCCCCATAGAAGCTAGGTAATGCTTTCCTTGCTTTTTCATAGCTGGAGATACAGGTGACTTCCATTCTGGTAATAGTGTTGTATCTGGTTTTTCAATAAAAGAACCTATGGTTTGATCATCATTTGTTTTTAAAATTCCAAAGGATGTAGCATCTTTAGCATTTACAGGAAGTGAGGCTACACTAATTTTTGCTCCAGCTTCAATGTGTGCATCTAGCATTTTATTAAAGTCCATCTGATATAACTGATCTCCAGAAAGGATCAAAATATAATCAGATTCATATCCTTTAAAGTGATGCATGCTTTGACGAACAGCATCTGCGGTACCTTGAAACCAGCCTTTATTTTCAGGTGTTTGCTCTGCTGCAAGGATATCTACAAATGCATCAGAAAAATAGCTAAATTGATACGTATGTTTTATATGCTTGTTTAGTGACGCGGAGTTAAACTGCGTTAATACAAACATTCGTTTGATATTAGAATTGATACAATTAGAAATAGGAATATCTACCAAACGATATTTTCCAGCAATAGGCACTGCAGGTTTTGATCGCATTTTTGTAAGTGGATATAATCTTGATCCTTGTCCTCCTCCTAAGATAATAGCTAATACCTTTTTATTCATTTTATTCTATTTTAACTGATTATATAAAGATACATACATTTGAGCTGAGTTTTCCCAACTGTGCTCTAAATGCATCATTGTTTTTTGTATTTCTTTAAATTTTTTCTGATTTTCAAAATGTGTTACAGCCCTTCCAATACTATACACTACATCTTCTTCTGAAGTATGGTCGTGACATATACCAAAACCACCTTTTTCTCCAAGGTCAATTACAGTATCTTTTAATCCTCCCGTACGTCTTACTATAGGCATACATCCATAACGCAAAGAGTACATTTGATTGAGGCCACAAGGCTCTACTCGGCTAGGCATCAATAGAAAATCTGCTCCAGCATACACTTGATGCGACATACGTTCTTGATACCCTATGTAAGCATTATAGCGTCCTTTGTATTTTATAGCTAAGGTTTTAAGTTGCGATTCTACTTCTGGAGAACCTGAACCTAACAATATGATATTAATATCATAATCCTGTAATGCTTTGTCTATAATTGCTGGTAAGATATCGGCTCCTTTTTCCCATACTAATCGTCCTATAAAGCCAAAAAGAGGCTTGCTAGAATCCAATCCAAATTCTTCACACAATGCTTCTTTATTGGTCTTTCTACCAGACTGTCTTGTTCTGATAGTATAGTTTTTATGTAAATAGGTATCTGTAGCTGGATCCCATGTTTCGGCATCTATTCCATTAAGAATTCCAACACATTTATCGCTTTCATGATTTAACAACCATTCGAGTCCATTAGCTTTCTGCTTTAATTCTTCCATGTATGATGGAGAAACTGTATTTACTCGCCAAGCACATTTAATAGCCGCCGCAAGCGGATTAATCATTCCATCCCAGTCTAGCAGTCCTAGATCGCTTTCGCGAAAGCGTGGTAAAACACCTCCCATTTCATGAGAAAATTGTCCTTGATATTGTGCATTATGTATAGAGAGTACAGTTGGAATATCTTTGAGTGTTTCAAAAGGTTCACTACGACTCATCATAAAAGGAACAAGCCCTGTATGATGATCATGACAATGTACCACATCTGGCATGGCATCTTTACTCATAATCCACTGTAATGCGACTCTTTGAAATGCTACAAAACGTAGCGCATCGTCTTCATAACCATATACTTCTTTTCGATCTGTTAATTCTGCAATACGAACTAAAAACAATGGAAATCCTAATGAAGCATCATTTACAGAAAGTACTTCGGCAAAATATGTTTTTTGATCCATCACCAGATTATAGCAAAAATCAACGACTGCCGTTGCTTTTTTTACATATGCTGTTTCATAATATGGCATCAATACAGTAGCCTGATGACCAATTCTATTTTGATATTTAGGGAGTGCTCCTACAACATCTGCTAAACCGCCAACTTTAGCTATAGGGTAACACTCTGCACTAATGTGTATAATCTTCATGAATGGTGGTTAATAGGTATACAAGTTTATTAAATTAAAACAAATCTCTTGCTTTCCAAGCATTTATATGTAAAAATTACATTAAAATTTTATCAATATCACAGCAGTAGTATTTTTTAAAAAACTAAAAATCAAAACTTTAAAAACATTTACAACGTTATAGTTTCTGTTTAAAAAAATGCATTATCATATGTCATTTTAAAGTAGTTTTAACGACAAAAAAATCAATAAACCGTATTTTTACATAAAAAAAGAAATCATGATAAAACACTGCGCCATTGCTTTATTTACATTGCTACTTATTAGTTGCAATGGAAAAGCACAAGAAAAAGAGCCTGAAGTGTTTCCTGTTCAGAAAACAGATGCTGAATGGAAAGCAGAATTAACGGCAGATCAATATTATATATTACGTCAAGAAGGTACTGAACGTCCATTTTCAAGTAAACTAAATAAAAACTATTCTGAAGGCACCTATAAATGTGCTGGATGTGGTATTGCGCTATTTGAAGGAAAGCATAAATTTGATAGTGGTACAGGATGGCCAAGTTTTGACCGTCCTATAGGGGATAATGTTGCCTATTCTACAGATCGCAAATTAGGATATACAAGAACAGAAGAACACTGCGCAAATTGTGGCGGACATTTAGGACATGTATTTAGTGATGGCCCTAGAAATACAACAGGCAAGCGTCACTGCATTAATGGAGACGCATTGGTATTTGTACCTGAAGGAGAATAACAAGACTATTTTGTCGAGTGAAATTTAAAACTAACTTAAAAATATTTCCGCTGGAGTTTATGCTAAGCATAGTCGAAGTATGGAAATGACACTATTATGAAAAAATATCCTGTAGAAAAAACAGAAGCCGAATGGTTAGAGCAATTAGGGCCAGAACGTTATGCTATATTGCGTAAAAAAGGTACTGAGCGTCCATTTACAGGCGCGTATAATTTACATGCAGAAAATGGTGCTTATAATTGTGGTGCATGTAATGCTCAATTATTTGATAGTACTAGCAAGTTTGATAGTGGATGCGGATGGCCAAGTTTTGATGCTTCTATAGACGGTACGGTAGAGTATGTAAGAGATACAACTCATGGAATGATACGTACTGAAATATTATGTGCAAATTGTGGATCACATTTAGGGCATGTTTTCAATGATGGACCAACAGAAACAGGACAACGATACTGTGTAAACTCTGCTAGTATCGATTTTAAAGAGTAACATCTTTTTAAATATAACTACCTCGGAGTATTAAATCCTTTGGTGGAGCCAATAAAACAGTTAATTAGAATCCTGAAGAGACACTTCAGGATTTTAGTTTTAAGATATGGTGTTTAATATGTATTTTCGCACTGTAAAAATAGACCATAAAAAATCTAAATATGAGCAAGTATGATGTTATCGTTTTAGGGAGTGGCCCTGGCGGATATGTAACAGCTATTAGAGCTTCTCAACTGGGGTTAAAAACTGCAGTTGTAGAAAAAGAAAGCCTTGGAGGTGTATGTTTAAATTGGGGGTGTATCCCAACAAAAGCATTACTAAAAAGTGCGCAAGTATTTGAATACCTTAAACATGCAGAAGATTACGGTCTTAAAGTAGAAAATGCCGACAAAGATTTTGCAGCAGTTGTAAAACGTAGTCGTGGTGTAGCAGATGGAATGAGCAAAGGTGTTCAATTCCTTATGAAAAAGAATAAAATTGACGTTATTGAAGGGTATGGAAAAATTAAGCCTGGAAAGAAAGTAGACGTTGATGGTAAAGAATATAGTGCAGATCATATTATCATTGCTACGGGTGCTCGTTCTAGAGAACTTCCTAGTTTACCACAAGATGGTAAAACAGTAATAGGATACCGTGAGGCTATGACATTACCTGAACAACCTAAGAAAATGATCGTAGTAGGTTCTGGGGCAATTGGAGTAGAATTTGCTAGTTTTTACAATTCAATGGGAACAGAAGTGACTATTGTAGAATATATGCCTACTGTGGTACCTGTAGAAGATGAAGATGTTTCAAAACAGTTTGAACGTTCTATGAAAAAAGCAGGAATTAAGGTAATGACGAATAGTTCTGTTGAGAAGGTTGAAAAAACAGATAGTGGTGTAAAAGCTACAGTTAAAACTAAAAAAGGAGAAGAAACACTTGAAGCTGATATTGTACTTTCTGCTGTAGGAATTAAAACGAATATTGAAAATATAGGTCTTGAAGATGTTGGTATTGTTGTAGATCGTGATAAAATCATTGTAAATGATTGGTATCAAACAAATATGCCAGGATACTATGCTATAGGAGATGTTACTAAAGGTCCTGCTCTTGCACATGTTGCTTCTGCCGAAGGAATTACTTGTGTAGAAAAAATTGCTGGAATGCATGTAGAAGCTATTGACTATTCTAATATTCCTGGTTGTACGTATGCTACTCCAGAAATTGCAAGTGTGGGAATGACTGAAAAACAAGCCAAAGAAGCTGGTTACGAACTGAAAGTTGGTAAGTTTCCTTTTTCTGCTTCTGGAAAAGCGAGTGCTTCTGGAGCAAAAGATGGTTTTGTAAAAGTAATCTTTGATGCAAAATATGGAGAATGGTTAGGATGTCATATGATAGGAGCTGGCGTAACAGATATGATTGCAGAAGCTGTTTTAGGACGTAAACTAGAAACAACTGGACACGAAGTCTTAAAAACGATTCACCCACACCCTACTATGAGTGAGGCAGTAATGGAAGCTGTAGCCGATGCGTATGATGAAGTCATTCATTTATAATAGACAAAAACATATATCACAAAAAACCTCTACAAATACGTAGAGGTTTTTTTATATCTTTTTTTTCTTATACAGATAAACTATTTAAAGTCATATAAGAATTTACAAGATTAATTATTAGTTCGCACATTACCGATATTAAATGAAGGTACTGGTAAACGTAATCCAAAAAACCAATAAGGATCTCCCGTAAATACATTAACAGCAATACCAGATTGTACGTAATCATTTAGTATAGATACTACCACACCGGCTCCTAATTCAGGCACATCATCGCCATCAAAATCTGGAGCAGAAACATGAAGCCCTACCCCCCAATCAAGAAGTCTATTATAAGTAATGCTTTTCCTTCTTGCCTTTCTATCAAGAAAACCTTTGAAAATCACATTATAATAAGGTGCTAACTGAAATTGTGTTTCGACAGATGTTCTAGCTAATGGATCTGCAAAAATAACACCTACGGTTCCTTCTACATGTGGTAATACCCTAAACATGCTTATTTTACGATTTTCTGTATAAATAACACCATCCTTGCCAGTAACTTCTAACTTAAATGCTAATTGATCTCCATCTTTCCGAACTCCAGAATTAATTAAATCAAAAGTACTGGACTGTGGAAGTTTATCTAGTGTAAACTTATATACCTCTTCACTAAATTTTAAAGCTGCAAAGTCAAGTTTTTGACCATATAGAAATTGTTCGATTCTACTTGAAATTGTATTTTTAACTTTATTATATATTCCTGTATAATGCGTTTTTAATTCCGAAAATACCTCCTTAATTGATTCGATTTTAGTTCCAAAATCCCCAACGATTCCAGTTAAAGTAGTAGATACTGAATTAATTTTATCTAAAAGCAATTTACCCTCATTTTTAATATAGGTAATATCATTTTGCATATTAGATAAGAATGTACCTAAGGCTATATTTTCAGGATTTGACACAATAGATGTATAGAATTCTTTTCTACGAATGAGTTCTTCTTTAAGGTTTTTTATCATCATCTTAACCTCATCAATGTCAGACTTTAATGTATCAAAACTAGACTGTTCTGAAATATCAAGACCTATTTCTTTTACTTTTTCAATTTCCTCATCAATTTTATCTTGTATGGTTCTAATAGTTGCATCTATTATACCACGCATTTGGTCTAAGTGGTTCTTTGCTATACTCTTTATGATTTCATCTTCTTTACCTCTATTGTCTTTGGCTAGCTTTTGCAAATCTTCTAATTGTTCTAATTGTTCTGGAGAAGGTAATAGCTGCCATCTATCTACTTGAAAAGGGTCTTGGGGTTTTATATCGTCATAACCAGGAATGTTTAAAGGAGTCTGTCTTCCTCCAGCGACTATCCATCCTCCAAACTGTACATATACTCCATTTTTAGTAGCGATCTCTTCTACTTCTTTGGTAAGTTCATTTAAAACTTCTTCAGCTGCAAAATAAACCGATCCAAATGGACCTTTATCATCATATTTAAGTGTTAGATCTTCTATTCTATCATCTATATACGTGATATCATCAACTTTTTTAACTATTGTAGACAAATCATTAAAATATGCTTGTGTTCCCACTGCATCTCGTTCAAAAGTGTCAAAATCATATGAATTTATAAGAGTTTGTACTGCTTTTAGATTTTCTTCTCTATTTTTTAAAGCATTATGAAGCTCAGAAATTTTTTCTGATAATTCAGTGGGAAGTTCAGGATCCTTACTAATCTTTGAGGTTAAGAGTGTCTTATCTAAGGTTATATCCAGAACACTATTAATATCAACAATTTTGGTATTGATATAGGATTCTTTAATCTCTCCAGTTTCTTTATCAATAGATCGCCCGTCTTCATCTATCTCTCCAATGTTGATAATATGTTGTTCTTGTCCCTGTGATATAGAACTAATACATATAGCAATGATTGCTATATAAATCTTATAGTTAGTTTTCATAATTGATTATATCGTTAATTTGTTACACAGCATCTACTGCAAGAGCTTTACGCAAAATTCTATTGATATATCCACGTGGTTGATTTGGAAATTTAGATTTTAATACGATAGCGCCTATGGTATCTGTATTTACAGAAATAGAGAGAATTATATATTTAGTAAGATTATTCCACTCAATAGGTTCTCTTAACCTTGGATTTACCCGAAGTGACTTTAGCTTTTCTAAAATTAAACTTGGATCAGGTGCATGCACCACTCTAGCCAAATGATATGGATTGTCGTCAGGGTCGGTAGAATTTATTAATTCTTCAGACTTGGCTACAGCCGTGTCTGCAACAGAACCTTCTCCTAAAACAACCCATAAAACAACTGGCTTATTCATCCACGTTTCTAGAATTGAAGTTGCTTCAGAGACATTTGTTTTTGGTAAAACTATAGGTGGTATCATAGGCATACATTTTTAAGTTAACACATTAGTATCTAAAAGTATGCAAAAATACTTCTACATAAAAGAGAAGAAATACCTGATTTTGTTTTTATATTTATGTGGGTAATAAATCACAATACCAAAAAGCAGTGTCCCAATTCTTTTGCTCATCTTCATCTACAAAACAATTATCATCATCATTAGTGGCTTTATGATATCCTCGTAAAACCTTTTCTCCTATGGTAAAAGGAATTGGCTTTTTAAAGATAGGACCATCATAAACAAACGTATGAAACTCTCCATTTTCCCCACATACATCCACTGTATCTGGTAAGTCTTCTATAAAAGATGCATCAATGACTCTTCCACAAAATTGTTTATCTAAATGTTTTGCATTTACACAAACTGTAATCGCTTTAAATCCTAGATCAATAAATTCTTTAAGTAATGCTTTTGTATCCTTTTTCCATAAAGGGTATACGCCTTTTATACCTACTTCTGCTAATTGTTCATCTCGATACGCCCTTAAATCTTCTAAGAAAATATCGCCAAACACCCCATGAGTATATCCATCTTGTTTAAGCTGTGTAACTTCTGTGCGCATCGTATTAGAATAATCTTCCATGGTTACTTGCGCAGGAAATGCAATTTTATGAAGAGGTAATCCTATACTTTTTACTTGTTGTTCTAAAAGCTCTATACGCAATCCGTGCATAGACACACGTTCAAAATCTGAGTTTACCGTTGTAAGTAAGGTTGAGATTTTATACTCAGAGTCTGCTAATATCTTGTATAATGCAAGGCTAGAATCTTTGCCGCTACTCCAATTAAAATACGTTTTATGCATCTGTTTTATAAAAAGCTTTGAATAGCTAGATCATAGCTTTGTAAACCAAAACCTAAAATAACTCCTTTTGCATATTTTGATATATAGGATTGATGTCTAAATTCTTCTCTACCAAACGTATTGGAAATATGAACTTCTATAACAGGAATTTCAATAGCTCCTACAGCATCTCCTATACCTACAGAGGTATGTGTATATGCCGCAGCATTCAAAATGATTCCGTCATACATTGTATCAGCGTCTTGGATATGAGTGATCAGTTCTCCTTCTATATTAGATTGAACATAAGAAAGCTCAATATGGTTGTACTTGATTTGTAAATCTTTAAAATAATCTTCAAAAGATTTTCCTCCGTATATTTCAGGTTCTCTTTTTCCTAAGAGATTAAGATTTGGGCCATTAATAATACGTAGTTTCATCTGTTTTATGTTATTATTTTAAAAGTCAAATGCAATGCATATAGTAATCAATTGTATTACTATAAAACTTTTTAAATTTACTTATTTCATTAAGGTATACGCTTTCGCGAAAGCGTAAAAATACTACATTACAAAGCATAAAAAAAGTGCTTTCATAATGGAAAACACTTTTCTATATATTAAAACTTTTTAGTTAAAGAAGTATCCTACTGATAGTGAGAATACATTATTTCTTGAACGTATCCCTTGGGCATAATCTGTAAGACCAAGGCTATATCGGCTTTGAAAGAAAATTCCTTGTTCTAATGTATACTGTGCTCCAAAGGCTAAAGCAAGATCTATAGTTTCGACACTGGGTATCTCAAATGTACTGTTATCAGTTTCTGTTTCTGCGTTAATATTAAATCCTATTTGTGGTCCTCCTTGTAAACTAAAGTTATCTAAAACTTTATAATCTAACAAAACTGGTACATTAATGTAATCCAATTTTATAGTAGACTCAAATCCATTAACATTTGAATTAGCCCCTTGAGCAGAATACAAAAGCTCGGATTGAATCCCAATATTTTCAGAAAGTTCTATATTCACCACTCCTCCTAGATGGAAAGAAGTTCTTCCATTTATAGTTCCAGCTGCATTTTCAATATCTAAAGAAGCTAAATTGATACCTCCTTTAGCACCAAAATGAATGTTTTGCGCATTTACTCCCATAAGTGTTAAAACGCCAATTGCAACTGATAAAATGATTTTTCTCATAATTTAATTTCTTTAGTTAACTCAATTTTAAGCAATAACGAGTATTTAAAATCATTAGTATACTAATCAACTTTTAAGTTTACTTAGTAAAATATCCTAATAATGTAGTATTCTTCATGGCTATATTTTTAATTTGTGCACTAGATTTTATAGGATTCATTAGTTAAATCAAATAGAACAAGTATTTTTAGGTTACTCATTTTACTACAAGTTTAGGAGTAGTCACAAAAGAAAGTATTTTTACATGAACTGGAAAAATAGTATCATAGACTATAAGAATTACCTGCGTATTGAACGGGGACTTTCTGACAATACGATTTCTAATTATTCTAGAGATATCACAAAATTGATTCGATTTCTTGATCAACATCAAATAGACAAAAGCCCCATTTCAATTACAAAAGAAGAAATTCAAAAATTTATATATGATGTCGCAAAAGAAGTGCAACCTAGGTCACAGGCACGAATCATATCTGGGTTAAAAGGCTTTTTTAACTACCTCATCTTTGAAGATTATCGTGAAGATAATCCTACAGATCTAATTGAGCCTCCTAAAATAGGGCGCAAATTACCTGATACACTTTCTGAAGAAGAAATAGATCTTTTGATTGCTACTATTGATTTAGGACACCCACAGGGAGAACGCAATAGAGCTATGTTAGAATGTTTATATGCTTGCGGACTTCGTGTTTCTGAATTAATCAGTTTACAACTTTCTGATTTGTATTTTGAAGAAGGGTTTATTAGTGTGACAGGAAAAGGAGATAAACAGCGATTTGTACCTATAAGTACACATACCCAAAAATACATTAACCTTTATCGTAATGAAGTGCGCATACACACAGCTCCAAAACCAGAATACAGCAATACTTTATTTCTTAATCGTAGAGGACGACAATTAACACGGGCAATGGTATTTACTATTATCAAAGACTTGGCTGTCAAGGCTGGGATTCAAAAAACCATTAGTCCGCATACGTTTAGACATAGTTTTGCTACTCATTTATTACAAAATGGCGCAGATTTGCGGTCTATACAACAGATGTTAGGTCATGAGAGTATTACCACTACAGAGATTTATATGCACGTGGATAGGTCACAACTTTCTGAGGTATTACATAAATTTCATCCTAGAAGTAAGAACTAATAATAATTTCTAAACAGGATTATAATGACACTTCGAGCACTGTATAGGGCTGATTAACATCAATTAAGCGCACTACCTTCACATCTCTAGATTCTTGAGGAGTTCCGTACTCATCATATACTGTAAATTTCATGTAGGTAGGTGATCCGTCATCATCTGTAATTTTCCCATAATAAATAATATTAAAGGTCCATTTTCCTTTATCATCTTCGGTTAAGAAAAACTCTTCCATTTGAAAACCATCTCGTTTTTCTTGAGAAAGTCGTTGTGCAGCTGCTTTATCTGTATGTTCCCATGTAAAGAATCTTTTTTGAGGATTTACAATTTGCAAATCAAATTTTGCGTCCTGATGATTCCATTCTAAAACAATACGTTTTTTAAGTTTTTCAGGCTCTTTTAAGAATCGTGGTAAAATGGTACTTACATTAATGGCACTTTTATATTTTTTTATAAAGTTTTGATACTCCTTAATAAGGCTTTCTTCTATCCCAGATGCGTTTACTGCAATGTTTCCTTTACCTTCTACTATGTTCTGATAAATATTAAAAGCATTACTTACATCGCCATTTTCTGCATAGGAAAGTGCCAGATCACGATAGGATTGTATTTCTAAAGACCTAATCTTATTGATGTATTTATACGCCTCTAAAGCTTTCTTTTTATTCCCTATCTCATCCATTTTAAAAGCCATTGCTCTTAAAGCTGTTGCATCATTTTTGGCTATTTCAGATACATTAGAAAGTACTCGAGTAGTCATTTCTATATTATTCCATCCTTTAAAATAATCGGCAACATTGAGATAAAAACTAGGGGTACTACCATAGGTTTTACGTTGTATGAGATATTCTTCAAAAGCGGCATCTATTGTTTTATGCTTTTGCAAAGCTGCTATATATTCTGTTTTAGGAAGTGATTCTATTTCTATAGCCGTATCAGCATAGGTTGCTGTAGTTCCTTGAGGGGTATTATCTTTTTTGGTGACTTCTCCAGCTAGAGATGATTTTGTAGTAATTAATATAACGCCCCCTTTTCCTAGTGTTCCATATCTATTTGTAGCTGCAAGTCCTTTTAAATAAGATATGCTAGCAATATTATCAGGATTGATATTAGTTGTCACTCCTGTACTACCTGTGTTTCCAGAAAACTGTCCTGAATCTGTTTTAGATTGAGGCACCCCGTCTATCACCACAAGTCCAGTTTGATCCCCTAGAAGTGTCATGTTTTTATGTCTTCCTAAAAACTGAGATAAATCTACTCTAGTTTGAGCCGCATCATTAGCAATTTCTAAGCCTGCAAATTGTCCATTTACAGCTTGTTTTACATTGGTATCTATTTGAGATATTTCTTTATCTGTAATAGTCTCTACTGAATATCCTAATCTTTTTTTCTGAATTTTATGCTGTCCAAGATCTACTTCTTTTTCTTCGGTAGCTACCGCTTCATTTACTTTACTAGTAATCACCACTTCTTTAAGCACATCTCCTTGATCACTATAAATAATATTCAACGTACGTTGCTTCCCTACTCTAAATCGTCTAGAACGTTTTCCTACATACGACACTTCTAATACATTTTCCGGAAATGCCTCTATTGTATAAGCACCTTTACTATCTGTGGTAGTTTCTGTATCGCCTCCTACTATCTTAATAATAGCACCTTCTAATGCCTGACCTCCTCCTGAATTATTGTCTATCACTACCCCAGTAACCACAGTAGGTTGTCTATCTTTTTTACGTGCAAGTTTGTTTGTATTTGTAAGGCTTCCTACCGAATTTAATGCCAATTTCATAATAGAACGATTGGTATTATTAGTAATAATATGAACAGGAGCACTTGCTTTTTCAGGTAATTCAGAAGAAATACTTTCTCCATCTGTTGAGATGATAAAACGATCTGTTTGCAATGTAAAATCTAGAGATTCAAAAGAGACAGCACCATCATAAACTGTTCTTTGTAATTCTGCTTTTAAAGCATCCCAATTTCCATTTACAATTGTATAATCTTCTTCTAGAATAATTTCTGAACTAAAAGACACAAAATGAACAGCGGCTTCTTTATGTTTTTCAAAAAAGGTATCTAAATGTTCTAATTCTATATCGAGATTTCTATCCTGCATAGACAGTGATGCGTCCCAATAAAATATTATTTTCTCTTGTGCTTGGGTGGTGTGCGCTTTCGCGAAAGCGAATAACACAGCAATTACAACAATTAGATTTTTCATGATCGTATGGTTATTTAGTCTATAAGTATCAATGCTTCTTGTCTTCCAGAGACATATCTAAAGCCTTCTTCTCCCCAAAAACCTGCTTCTTCTAACATAATTCGAATATCTTTTTTCCAGGCAGGAATGGTAACGGTGGTATTAAGTTCTATAGCGTAGGCAGTATTTTCATAAAGTGGATAATCTCCTGTACCTACAACACCTCCTTGGCTATCCCACATTCCTATAGTAGGACCCGCAGAATGTCCATATAAACCTAATGGATGTGTATAAATTGCCGGTGAATACCGATCGTCTTTTCCTTCTTTTAATGCTTTTAACAAAATCTGATTTCCTGTGTTTCCTGTCTTAAAATTAGCAGTCAAAATGTCTTGTACGCTATTCCCATCTGCAAAGGCTTTCACAAGATAATCAGGTGCTTGCGTCTCATTATCTTGAAGTACATAGGCATGCTGCTGGCAATCGGTATTTAATCTTAAATAGGTGATTCCAAAATCACAATGTAGCAAGTCTCCTTTTTGAATAACCTTTCCTTCTGGTCTATTTGAAAAGGATTCGATATGGCTTACTAGTTTTTCATTACTACGCTGTATATCTACCGTAGGGTGAAACCAAGTCTCTAATCCCATATCTGTAACACGCTGTCTTAAATACCACACCACATCGTCTGTAGTTGTGGTACCTGGCGTAATTACTTTATTACTAAATGCATCTTTTATGATATCATGAGTAATATCTACAAGCTGTTCAAAATACATCATCTCTTTGGGTGTACGTGTTTCTATCCAGCCTATAGCTAGTTTTTCTGCCGATACAATTCTAGATGCATATCGAGATGGCAATGCTTCTAGAAACTCATTATAATCTGTACGAACAACACCATCGGCTAACCCGAAATAATCAGAATAATTGAGTGCAATTTTTTGAGGGTTACGTGCTTCTATAATCTGTGTCAAGGCCTTCCATTGGTCTGGTTCTTTTTCTTTATCCCAAGCAGACGTAATACTTTTACCAATATTATATCTAGCAACAGCTAGTTTTTCTATGGTATTTTTTTCTTGATCTCTATAAAAAACAAGTATCGTGCGTCTACGTGCATTAAGCCATGTAGAAGGTAACATTGTTTTTAATACTGGGTCTTCATTATATTCTCTAGAGATAATCACCCACATATCTATAGAAGCCCTATCCATAAGTTTTGGAAGTAATGTATTAAAACGGTCTTCCAAAATATCGTCTACAATCACTGCACGCTCTCGTTCTGATACTACTTGTGCTGTCATAGTATAGGATAGTAGTAGTATTAAAAAAGTATAGATTCTTGTCATTATAAATAGGTTTAATTGATCAATTAAAATTACGTAAAATAAAAAAGAGTGCCGTAAAGCACTCTCTAAATATCTATATAAAAAGGTTCTTATCCTTTTTTATTCTTTTTATTTCTTTTTTTCTTCTTGGCTTCTTTAGCTTCTTTCTTTTTCTCTTCAGCTCTATTACCAAACTGTTCTTCAATAAGTATTTGCTCTATCTGATCTTCTGTAAAGACTTCTTTAAGCGCTTTTTCAAATTTCTTTTGTTCGATATTGATTTGTTTTTGTTTATCCTCAAATTTTAAATCAGGATTATAATCTATATCTACGCGAGCTCTATAGTAATCTTTTAAATACGTACGTAACACTTCTTTTTCAAACACATCAATACCCAGTAGTTCTTTATAAAGCGTTGCTTTTTCGATACTCATTTTATTTACATCTGGCTTTTCAGGTTCTCCAGCATCAAGTTGTCTTGGTGGAGGAGAATATCCTCTTTGACCACGTTGAATATTACCTAAGTTTTGAGCTCCTACCGAAAGAGTTCCTAAAAAAAGAACAAGCGCTAAAACAATTGTACGTTTCATTTTAAAAATTTTTACAAAGATGCATCTTTTATTTGATTTTATTACTTTTCAAAAATGATGCCTAAAATTTTTAATCTTTAATTACTTCTAAAACTTCTGGTAAGATACTAAGTGCCGTAATCGCTATTGCTCCTCCTAATTTATAGGGTTGTCCAGCTTCTTTGCGTTCTTCTCTAGTCTTTTTTGTCTTTTTACTCTTACTCGCATTTGCTGTAATAGCTTGTGAAGAAATTTGATCATTCCGCATCATAATAACTTTATTTTCAGACCCCTCTACAAAATAATTTTTAGCAAATTGATATGCCATATCAATGCCGTCTTTATCTGCGTCTTGATTTTCAATGGTGTATATCTTTTGTAACTCTTGTAAAATATGAGTACTATTAGAAGCTTCTGTATACGACACTATGGTTGAGTTACTGCCTCCATAGGTGCCAATGGCAACTTTATCTCCTGGCTGTAATCTTTTAAGAAGTAATTGTACGCCTTGTTCTAGGAAAAAACGATTGTCTGATGATACTCCAGTAATATCTGTTTCTATTAATAAATAAATTTGTTGTGGCTCTTCATTAGGGTAAGCATCTGCAGCATGAGTAATAAGATCTTTCAATTTAATCACTGTAGTAGAAACTTCTTCTTGTGCACTTACTTGGATCATTACAAAAGTAAGTATTAGGCAAATTAAACGTGTTTTCATCTGTGTTCCATTTTAAATTCAATCCAAACCTATTGTATTAAGATGAATTCTAAAATGAACAATGAGGGAACCTCCTATAAGATTGAGGGATGTGTACTAAATATCTTTAGTTAAAGGTTTTAATATTTTAAATACCGTTTGTCCTCGTTGTAGTTTACCGTTTGCAGTGCGTTCAAATCTTGGGATAGAAAAAACGACTTTAGGAATTTCATATTTTTCAAAATCTGTTACGTCATATTCCGCTTTCGCGAAAGCAAACTCTTCCTCTTGTTCTACAAATAATGCCAGTTTTTCTCCCAAAGCATCATCTGGAATACCCGCCACAAAAAATGGCATCTGTATCATAGAAGACAATTTATATTCTATTTGCTCAGGATATAATTTGATTCCACCACTATTAATGACATTATCCACACGACCTAACCAAACAAATTTCTTATAGGTTTCAAGTTCAACAAGGTCATTTGTAATAACAGGATCACTACTTACCATCGGTGCTTTTATAACAAGGCAGCCTCTATCATCTGTATGAACACTTACTTTAGACAATGCTTTAAAAGGGATGATTCCTTCTCTTTTCTTCTTTGGATTCACACGTCTAGCGGCAATATGTGTTACCGTTTCTGTCATTCCGTAGGTTTCATAAATCTTGGTAGAAATCCCTTGTAGTTTCTTTTTTAATGTTTCAGAAATAGCCCCGCCACCCACAATAAGCTTTGATAGTAAATGTAATCTAGATAAAGAATTATCTAGTTGAAAAGGCGTCATTGCGCAAAAATCATAACGACGATATACATTATCTAAAGGATTAGATTTAGGCTGTGCCATATCTATATGCCATCCTAACACTAAAGCACGTACCAACATCATTTTGCCTGCAATAAACTCTGCTGGCAAGCAAAGAAGCGCTGTTGTTTTTTCCGGAAGTTTAAAATGCTTTGCCGTAGCTCTAGCACTATTAAACATATGAATTTTCTTAATTTTTATGGCCTTGGGAGCTCCTGTAGATCCTGAAGTTTTGACAGTTACATACGACTTGTCATTAAGCCAATCTAATAAAAAATTACCCACAGATTCTTCATAAGGCTCACCTTCTTTAATACACTCATAAGCTAAGGTTTTCAAAGAAGCTATTGTATAATGTATCCCATTCAGTTTAAATTTGGGATGCACGCGTATATATCGTTGCGGAGTTTTTACCATATTGACCCAAAATACAAGCTTTATATAAAGCTAAAGTTACCTAACTATGAGGTTATTATTAAGTTAACACTTCTTCTTTAGGAAGTATACGTCCTGAAAGTTTCTCTTTCCAGTTTGTCCATTTGTATTTTTTACCAAGAATAAGAAGGAAAATAGGATATATAATCAATACAGGAATCACAATCTCAAGTCCTGTTCCTGGTGAAGCAACTGTCTTATATATAGCATCGGTTTGTAATGCTGAATACTCAGCCGTAACAAGCGTTGCTGCCAAAAAGTTATTTCCAAAGTGAAATCCTAATGCCAATTCTAAACCATCATCCATTAAGGTCATAATACCCAATAGCAACCCAGTACCTATATAATACACCATAATAATAGGTCCCATTTCTGCTACTTCTGGATTGGCACTATGGAAAATTCCAAAAAGCACTGAGGTTAATAGTAAAGGAAACCAACGATTACGAACCATAATCCCTACTTGCTGCATCAAATAGCCCCTAAAAAGCCACTCTTCCAACCCTATTTGAAATGGAAAAAGAATAAGGCTTACTATAAATAAAATTGTAAATTTTAAAGGATCAAATTGCAATACATAATCTTCTGGAGAAAAATAATAAGCGATTGCAAAACTTCCCACGGTATAAATAACTACCAATGAACAGCTAAAGAAAACTCTTTTCAAATCTATTTTAGGTCTCGCGGTAGTAAGCGTAATAATATTTCTTCTGTGAAGCGCCCAAACTAATAAAAAGAGAACTAAAAGTATCGGAATAAAAATGGATAAATTAAGTCCTAATAGTACATTTTTATTAGGAATTAATTGAGACATTTTATCCATTTCTTCTTGAACATCAATATCAATAAAAATGAAAAAGAGAAGATTAAGAATAAAAATCCCCATAGTAATGATGGTCGTAATTACAAACTTCCACGTTTCATTTTCTCCTTTATAAGCTTGTTCTATAAACATAATGTATCTGTATTAAAATCCCAATCTAATTGATTATTATAGTGTAATGCCCCTTTTCTAACTTCTAAAGGTGCTTGAATATTATTAGTAAATAAACTGCCAGTACCTAGTCCTTGTGGTCCTTTTGCTTTTAAGTCATACGTCCATTGTGCAATGGCATTAAGACCTATATTACTTTCTAAGGCAGATGTGATCCACCATCCTATTCCTAGCGCTTCAGCTTGATCTATCCACTCCTCACTACCCTGATATCCTCCCACAAAACTGGGCTTTAATATAATGTATTGCGGCCGAATAATTTGTAGTAATTCACGCTTTTTTATTACATCCATCACCCCTATTAGTTCTTCATCAAGCGCAATAGGAGTAGGTGTTTCTTCACAAAGCCGTTTCATCTCTTCCCATTGGCCCACAGCAATGGGTTGTTCTATAGAATGAATCTCTAATGTAGCAAGTTCTTTTAAAACTTCTCTTGCTTTCGCGAAAGCGAACCCTCCATTAGCATCTACACGCACAGTTATTTTTGAAGCGTCATAGTGCTTACGAATAAAACGAAGTAAAGCCAATTCTTTATCAAAATCTATAGCACCGATCTTCATTTTGATACAGTCAAAACCAGCTTCTAATTTTTGTTCTATCTGCTCTTTCATAAATACCTCATCGCCCATCCACACTAAACCATTGATCGCAATAGCGTCTTTGTGTTGTGTAAACTCTGAAGGAAATAATACAAAAGGATCTTGCGCTTCTAGAGATAGAAAAGCCATCTCAACACCAAACTGAATACTCGGAAACTCTTTTAATTCCTCCCATAACATTTCTGGTCCTTTCTGAATATTTGCGCATGTCCATCGTAAACGCTCTTCATAATCTGGACGATCATCAAAACTTAATCCTCTTAAAATACCACACTCCCCTATGCCTGTTTTATTTCCATCTTTTATAACAATATACCAGGTTTCTTTAGTCTTTAAAATTCCTCTAGATGTGCCGCTAGCACGTTTAAACTTGAGAATATGTTTATGATAAGTAGCCTTCAAAAAAAGAATTTAAATTGTTATAGATAGTATAAAAAATAAGAGTGAAAGTAAAAACGTAGAAAGTGCTACTACTTTGAGTTGTGGATCTAAAGCGGCATGATCTTTTGTTTTTTGAACCTTTATAAAATGGCCAAGTAACGGCAAAAATGCTAGACAACTCATAAATAACATGGGTTTTGCATTAGAAAGAATCAAATAGGCAATCCAACTTAAAATACTAAAACCAAATAGCATATTATGGTACCGCAATGCGCCATTTTTTCCTAACATAACAGCGAGTGTATTCTTACCCACCTTTTGATCTTGTTCTCGATCTCGCATATTATTAAGATGCAACACTGTTGTAGACAATAGTCCTATAGTTGTTGCTCCTAAAAATTGATATAATGGTAATTTTTGTGCGTACAAAAAATAAGATCCCATCACTGCAACAAGTCCAAAAAATAAAAACACAAAAACATCGCCTAACCCTTTGTATCCATATGCGCTTTTTCCTACAGTATATTTAATGGCTGCTACAATAGCACTTATGCCTAAAAACATATAGATAAGTGATAAGAATAATTGATCTGCTCCAAAAGAAATATAAATCAAATAAATCACCACAACTGTAGTAAGTATCGCTGTTATTACAATGCCTTTTTTAAGGTCTGAAGCTGTTAATAATCCACTCTGCATGGCACGTGCGGGACCTACTCTATCTTCATTATCGGTTCCCTTCACACCATCACCATAATCATTTGCATAATTTGATAATACTTGAAACCCTAAGGTTGCTAATAATGCACAAATAAATATTTTCCAATCAAAAAAACCTGTGCGTTCCGCCATAGCGCCTCCTACTAGTATACCTGATATAGATAATGGCAAAGTGCGCAATCTAGAGGCTTGAATCCAAGCTTTTACAGATGACATAAATACGTTTTTAATATCCCAAAAATACTTATTTTCTTTTGCTTTGCGCGAAAAGAGATTGCTTTTTAAATGCAATTTAGTAGCTTAGCTTTTCAAATCAATCATCATGAAGAATTATACGCTCTATCCTTTATTTATTTTATTGTTTTTAGTATCAGCTTGTAAAGAAGAAAAAAAAGAAGATCCTACTCATGATATTTCAAAAAAAGAGGTTGTTACTACCCCTTTTTTATGGGAGGCATCAAATATGTACTTTTTATTAACCGATCGTTTTAATAATGGTGACCCTACAAATGACACTCATTTTGAGAGATCTGAAAAAACAGCTGTATTACGAGGATTTGAAGGTGGTGATTTGAAAGGAATTACCTCTAAGATTAAAGAAGGGTATTTTAAAGAACTAGGAGTAAATGCATTGTGGTTTACACCTGTTGTAGAGCAAGTACACGGAGCTGTAGATGAAGGCACTGGAGTTACCTATGGATATCATGGATATTGGGCCAAAGATTGGACACAGTTAGATCCAAACTTTGGAACTATGGATAACTTAAAAGAATTGATAGATCTAGCCCATGCTCAAGGAATACGTGTTGTAATGGATGTGGTGCTAAATCACACAGGACCAGTTACAGCACAAGATCCATTCTGGGGCACAGATTGGGCAAGAGAAGATCCTAATTGTGAATTTTCTACCTATGAAAATACAACTGCCTGTAGCCTTGTAGAAAACTTACCCGATATTCTTACAGAAAGTACTGCAGAAGTAGAACTTCCAGAACTTCTTGTTGAAAAATGGAAAGCAGAAGGCCGTTATGATCAAGAAATGCAAGAGCTTGCTACTTTTTTTACTGAAAACAATTATAAAAAAACTCCACGTAATTACATTATCAAGTGGCTTACTGATTATGTACGAGAATTAGGAATAGATGCATATCGTGTAGATACCGCAAAACATGTAGATGAAGCATCTTGGGTTGTATTAAGAGCGCAGGCAGATAAAGCATTTGCAACATACAAAAAAGCAAACCCAGACAAAGTACTAGACGATACTGATTTCTTTATGCTCGGAGAAGTTTATAATTACTCTGTAGATGGCGGTCGTGCTTTTGACTTTGGCGATGGAACTAAAGTAGATTATTTTGCTAATGGTTTTGATAACCTTATTAATTTCCAGTTTAAGTATGATGCACAAGGGGATTACAAAACACTTTTTGCAAAATATGATAGTATAAACAGAACATCTCATAAAGGGGTGAGTATTACAAATTATGCTACTTCCCATGATGATGGACAACCTTTTGATGTAAACAGAGAAAAAGCAAAAGAAACAGGTACTAAATTATTACTAACACCAGGTATATCTCAAATTTATTATGGAGATGAAAGCGCCCGAAGTCTTGTCATAGAAGGCACACAAGGAGATGCTACATTACGTAGTTATATGAACTGGGAGGATCAGAAAAACTCTCCAAAAACAAAAGAAGTATTAAAACATTGGAGAAAATTAGGTCAATTCAGAGCAAATCATCCAGCTATTGGTGCAGGAAAGCATACTGTTATAAATAATACGTCATATATCTTTAGTCGTCATCTTACTGTTGGAGAATATACAGATCACGTGATTGTGGGTCTTAACCTTCCCTTTGGAAAGAAAGAATTTAAGGTTGATAAAGCTTTCGCGAAAGCAGAATACCTTATAGAAACCTACTCAAAACAGAAAGTAAGGGTTATCGATGGAAAAGTAAGTTTTAGCTCTCCATTTGATATTGCCTTATTAGAAATGGGAAAATAGAGTTAACCATCTACTTCCTGAAGAAAAGAAGCCATTACTTCGCGCACTCCTAATTCTAATGTAGGGTTTGTAATTGTTTGTGAGGCACTATCAAAATTTTCTTGAAAGGAAGGGAAACTAAAACTTTCTACAACAACACCTCCCATATGTGGTAATGATCCTTTAGCATAATCTAATGCATTTTTACCTCCTCTAGCACCAGGAGATGTACTTAGTAATAAAATCTTTTTTCCACTTAAAAAGTTTCTATCTACACGAGATAACCAATCTAAAATATTTTTAAAGAAAGCCGAAACAGTTCCATTATGCTCATTTACAGATATAATAACCCCATCATTTTCAGAAATTTTATTCTTAAGAATCGTCACGTCAACAGGAAAACCTTGCTCAGTTTCTATATCAATAGAATACATAGGAATATCAAAATCAGTAAGTTTTATAACAGAAGTAGAAGCACTTGTAATTTGATTTGCTAAATATTCTATTAATTGGGCATTGATAGAATTCTTACTGTTACTTCCTGCAAAAGCAATAATTTTTTTCATGTAATGTATAATTTAAAAAGGATATTAAAGATACAGTATTAAAACAAAAAAGGATAGCTTATAGCTACCCTTTTCTATTTATATGATATGTTTGTTTTACAGACTAAATGTAAGTGTTCCTACAATAGCTGTATTATTTCTTTGAATTGCTGCTTGACTCGTAAGTCCCGTATTAAATAATGCTTGGTTACGATCTTGTTCTGAAAGATCTACAGCTAGGTCAAACTTTACATTTCCCCAATTATAACCAACTCCCGCAGAATAACCTGTTAAATCACCTACCGTTTCTCCATCTTGATAAGGGCTCTCTTGAAAACGATATCCTGCACGTAAACTCCATTCTTTAATACGATATTCACCCCCTACTCTAAAAGTAGAAGCTCCTTTTAATGTATTTTCAATTTGTTGATTTAAATCTTGAAAGAAAGCATCATTGGTAGGTCTAAACGTAAGATTAGAAAAATCTGAATACGAGTAATCAAAACTAATGAGTCCTTGTTTCCCAAAAAGATACGCTAAACTTCCTGAATATCTCCCTGGCACTCTTAATTCATAATCTTGAAAAATATTTGTTACTCTAGGATTAATTGAAGTTGTAAAATCACCATCAATATCACTTCCTACTGTAGAAACACGTTGCGTGCCTTCTTCTGATATCGTATACCAAGTAGGAGAATCATAGGTAAGTCCTAAACGTACGTTTTGATGTAATTTTGCTATGGTACCTAACTGGAAAGAAAAACCATTAGAGATGGTACGTAAACTATTTTGAAAACGTACTTCATTGATAAGGCTTCCTTCGTTATCATTAAACTCTACTAATTCTGTAGATTCTGTATAATCTGCAAAATGAGAGTTTAGATTAAATCCAAAAGATAGTCTTTCTTCATACTGTGCTCCTACATTAAAGGACGCTTTACTGTTATACCCTTCTGATATAAATGAATATCGTTGATCAAATTCATTTCCAACAATATTAGGTGTGTATACTGTATTATTAGGATCATTAATATCAACTGGATCTATTATAAAAGATTGGAAACCTAAAAATGCTTGTTGTGCTCCAAACCCTTCTTGTTCTCCTAAAAATTGATATAAACTTGTGATACTTTCGCCGCTTTGTAATTGTAATAAATCCAATGGAACTCCTTGTGCAAAATCAGCAAAGTAGTTAGCTATAGAAATATCTCCAATACCAGATGCGAAAAATTGATCATCTAAATTTGCAGAGCGATCATAATTAAAAGCTAATGCTATTTTATTCCATTTTGAACTTGGATTTCCTTCAATGATAAATACCCCTCCTGCTTGACTAAAAGAAACATCTTCATCAGAAGTATTGTTTGTAGTTCCAAAATAATTCACATCGCTATCATAACTATCTACGGCTAATGTAAATGACGTAGTACCTCTTGTAAATATGGCACTACTTGCTGGATTAATACCTATAGCACTTAGATCTCCTCCTAATGCTCCGAAAGCTCCTCCTAATGCTCTAAAGCGAGCTGTACCTGTAATATCTGTAGTTCCTAATCGTAAGGCATCTGTTATGTTTTGAGCATAAGATGTCAGTGTCACACTCATAAGTGCAACGAGTATATATACTTTTTTCATGATTAAATATCTAGCTAAGTATTTCTTGAATAAATTTTAAAAGCGTCTATTTATCCTCTTCTTCCTCCTCCACGTGATCCACCTCTTGAAGCTCCTGAAGATCTTGAAGAACTGCTTCCTCTTGAGAAACCGCTACTTCTTGAACTACTACTTCTTGAAGAAGATGGTCTAGAATATGATGGTCTAGATCTTGAACTACTAGGTCTTGCAGATGGTCTTGTTGCTGGACGACCAGCTGGTCTTGCAGAACCTTGAGGACGTGTACCGCTTGGACGCGCACTACCGCTTGGTCTTGAATTTCCTCCTCTAGAATAGCTAGGGCGACTATTTCCACTAGGTCTAGAAGCTGACGATGGACGATTACCTCCACCTCTACTATAACTAGGTCTATTTGAATTTGCGCTTCCGCGAGAAACACCATCTCTATAATTACTTCCTGTTCCTCTACTAGATGTAGTTCTAGGTTGTGTTGTACCTCTATTTCTTGAAAAAGTTGCTCTAGATCTATTACCTCGACTAGCTAATGCATTTCTAGTTGCTGCTCTTCTAGCATCTCTTTGTGCTACTGCTGATCTTGAAGTTCTTCTACCATTGTGATATGCTACAGCGTTTCTTCCTCTATTATATCTACTACCATATGCAAAGTTGTTATTGAAACCTCCAAAGCCGAAACCGTTTCCATATCCAAAGCAGTAATATGGGTTATAAAAGTTTCCAAAACCAAAGTATGGGTTAAAGAAACCTCCAAATCTAGGTCCCCAGAAGCCTCCCCAATAAGGATTACCCCAGTAACCACCTCCCCAGTATGCATTGCCCCAGTAGCCTCCGCCCCAGAAACCGCCTCCCCAGAAAGGAGTATTATTATATACATTTACAATAGTAGTTTCTGTCTCATCTCCCCAAGCACCGCGATTAGTATCATACCCATCGCCTTCTACATACTGTGCATCTTCTTCTGAAGAATAAGAATCTACATCTGTAAATATTGCATCTTCTTCAATAAGATCTTCTAGCGCTTCTGCTTCTTCTTCAAAATAATTTTTATAAACCAAATCTTTAGCGCTTAGACTATCGGTTTCTTTTTCTTGTGTTGCTGCAGTATCATTACCATTATATATACCATCATCGTCATATACTGCTTGTGAAGAACTACAAGAGAAAAGGGTTATTGCTGCCAACCCAGAAAAAAGGAAGGTTTTTAGAGTGATTTTAAGAGTAGAAGAAAGTTGCATATCTCTAAAGTGTTTAATTGTTGTTCGTACTAAAAATAACTAATTTTGTATTAATTATTATTTGTCTAATATAGTCACAAATTTTGTGCCAAAATAACCTTTTATGGGGAAGAACTTAACAAAAAGAAGCGAAGATTACTCAAAATGGTATAATGAACTTGTTGTAAAAGCTGATCTTGCAGAGAATTCTGCTGTACGTGGATGCATGGTCATCAAACCATACGGATTTGCTATCTGGGAGAAAATGCAAGCAGAGCTTGATAGAATGTTTAAAGAGACTGGACATCAAAATGCATACTTCCCTCTTTTTGTTCCTAAAAGTCTTTTTGAAGCTGAAGAAAAAAATGCAGAAGGATTTGCAAAAGAGTGTGCTGTTGTTACTCACTATAGACTTAAAACAGATCCTGATAATGAAGGAAAACTTATTGTAGACCCTGAAGCAAAACTTCAAGAAGAACTTGTTGTAAGACCAACAAGTGAAGCTATTATATGGAATACCTATAAAGGATGGATACAATCATATCGAGATTTACCATTATTAATAAACCAATGGGCAAATGTTGTACGTTGGGAAATGCGTACACGTTTATTCTTGCGTACAGCAGAGTTTTTATGGCAAGAAGGTCACACTGCGCATGCTACAAAAGAGGAAGCTGTAGCAGAAGCTGATTTAATGAATAATGTATACGCAACGTTTGTAGAGAATTTTCTAGCAGTACCAGTCATTAAAGGTTTAAAAACAGAAAGTGAACGTTTTGCTGGAGCTGACGAAACATTTTGCATTGAAGCATTAATGCAAGATGGTAAAGCACTGCAAGCAGGAACATCACATTTCTTAGGGCAAAATTTCGCGAAAGCATTTGATGTAAAGTTTGCAACAAAAGAAGGGAAACAAGAACATGTATGGGCTACATCTTGGGGAGTGTCTACACGCCTTATGGGTGCACTTATCATGACCCATAGTGATGATCAGGGACTTGTACTACCTCCAAACTTAGCACCTTACCAAGTGGTGATTGTCCCTATTTATAGGAATCAAGAACAATTAGATGCTATCTCCCAAGTAGCTAATGAAATTGTTAATGACTTAAGACTTCACAATGTGACTGTTAAGTTTGATGATAGAGATACTCATAAACCAGGTTGGAAATTTAATGAGTATGAATTAAAAGGAGTGCCACTCAGAATTGGAATAGGTCCAAAAGATTTAGAAAAACGAACTGTAGAGCTTGCCAGAAGAGATACACTTACAAAAGAGTTTGTCGCAAAAGAGGATGTTGTTGACACTGTAGTGCAGCTTCTAAAAGATATTCAAGAAAACTTATATAATAAAGCGAAAGCATATAGAGATACCCATATTACAGAAGTACAAAACTTTGATGAATTTAAAGATATATTAGAATCTAAGGGAGGATTTATAAGTGCTCATTGGGATGGAACTGCTGAGACTGAAAATAAAATCAAAGAGCTTACTAAAGCTACCATACGATGCATTCCATTAGACAATCCAAAAGAAGATGGAAGCTGTGTTTATAGTGGTGCACCATCTACTCAAAGAGTACTATTTGCAAAGGCATATTAAATATTTTAAAAAAAGTTCAATTTAGACTTGTGTCATGTGAAAATAGTTGTATTTTTGCATCCGCAATTTAAGCAATTGTTCTAGGCCCGTTCGTCTATCGGCTAGGACGCCAGGTTTTCATCCTGGTAAGAGGGGTTCGATTCCCCTACGGGCTACAAAACAACATTTGAAATAAAAATTACACATGTATTTTAAGTTTCAAAATGTTACCTAGGCCCGTTCGTCTATCGGCTAGGACGCCAGGTTTTCATCCTGGTAAGAGGGGTTCGATTCCCCTACGGGCTACATATTTTATAATATAATTAAAGTAAGACAATGGCAAATCACAAGTCAGCATTAAAGAGAATTAGAAGTAACGAGTCAAAAAGACTGAGAAATAAGTATCAGCATAAAACTACTCGTAATGCGATCAAGAAATTACGCGATCTTTCTTCTAAGAAAGAAGCAGAAACTCTTTATCCTGCTGTAGTTTCAATGATAGATAAATTAGCAAAACGTAATGTTATTCATTCTAACAAAGCGGCTAATTTAAAATCAAAACTCGCTAAGCACGTAGCAGCACTATAAGTTGCTTCTCCATAAAATTTAAAAACTTCTACAAGTCTGTAGAAGTTTTTTTGTTGTTTATACATATAAAGTATAAGAACTATTCAATTAAAAAATAATCAAAATAACATTGCTTAAGTAATTTAAAATTGTACTTTTGCATCCGCTTAGATCAACCTCTGACGAGAATCGTGAATGTTGCACTAACTTAAAAAATATAAAATCCATCATCATGGAAGATTTAGTAAAATTTGTACAAGACGAATTTATAACAAAGAATGATTTACCAGAATTTAGTGCTGGTGATACCATTACTGTTTACTACGAAATTAAAGAAGGTGAAAAAAGCCGTACACAGTTCTTTAGAGGAGTTGTAATCCAATTAAGAGGAACTGGAAGAACTCAAACATTTACAATTAGAAAAATGTCTGGAACTATTGGCGTAGAACGTGTTTTCCCATTAAACCTACCATCTATCCAAAAAATAGAGGTTAACAAAAGAGGTAGTGTACGTAGAGCTCGTATCTACTATTTCAGAGGTCTTACTGGTAAGAAAGCCCGTATTAAAGAAAAGCGTTCTTAAGAAACCACCTTCATTACGAAATATAAAAAAAGCTTTTGATATCCATCAAAAGCTTTTTTATGCACAATTGTTAACAACCTAAGTTCATAAACGGTTGATAATTAAAATCATACTCCCCTGTTTATTGAGCAATAAAATTAATTATCTTTAGGTAAGCTTAATACGAAATAAGCGATTCTGTTCATATTGTATTAGCCCAAAAAAGTTTCAAAAAACATATGTTATTCAGAAACTCGGTCGTGATAAAACTAACAAGAAGCGCTGCAAAAGCTAGATGTATTATTAATTAATAGCGTACAACTATCAATAAAGCATACATCGAAAAATCTTAAGTAAAAGCGACCACATCAAAACATCCTAATTGTAATTCAAGGTTACAATTCATGTTTTGAAGGCATTTTAAATAGTTTTATAGGAATGAAACATCCCTTACAAACGTCAAGTTTTTTACTATTTAAAATACCAAAAAAGCCATATCAAGCATGTATTTGCATTGATATGGCTTTTGTTTTTTTCATTCTTCTCATATAATGAAAGATATAAGTATTTCTATATTTTAACTATAGATAAAATATATTATTTAAAGTTAAAATATAATTATACAAGAGATATTTTCAATATCTTTATCCTATACCTCCTCTAAGTTAAATTAAAGTTTCCCTATAATTGAAACGGTTATTATTACACCTATTACTTGGCGGTACCCTAATTTGTAATTCCCAAGAAACTTCTATTCAAAATAAAGTTAAGAACCTTAAAAGGATTATTCATAATTCTACAGGTTCGGAAAAACTTTATTATTTAGATAGTCTTACTAAGCTTACTCGTTATAATCATAAATTACAATTTGACTCTATCGTTAAGCAAACTATTCATTATGCTTATGAACTAGACTCTATACACTTAGGTGTTTGGCAAACAGGAGATCTCATTTTTTATTACGCTAATAGAGCTAGAAACCCAAAAGAAGGCATCAAAGTATTTAATTCTTTTGAAAAACTAAATTTAGATGTTAAAAATTCTGGTCTTTTAGCTCAACTATATACTAATGCAGGTGATAGTTATTTTTTTTCAGGAGAGTTATTAGAATCGATTCCCATATATGAAAAGGCAGAGCAATATGCTTTGTTAGATCGAGACTCTATTAAGTATGCTATTGTACGAGCGTATAAGTCTGCCGCATATCAAGACACCGGAGACTATGCGACAGCTTCTAAATTACTAATAGAATCTGCTCAAGTATTTCAAAAAGCAAAAGACACATCAAAGCTTCTAGATGTCAGAGCCTCATTGGCTACCTTATATTCCAAGATAGGTTTTCTAGAAGAAGCAAAAAAAGAGCGAGAAGAAATCCTTACTCTCTCACGCCGCATGCATCTACTCAATGTTTTAATACCAAATCTATACAATGCATCTTTAGAACAAGAAATGTTAGGAAATGAAAAAGTAAGAATAGCATATTTAAAAGAAGCATACACACTTGTAAATGAACCAGATTACAATCTAGGGATAAGTCCAATGATTCATTATGGATTATTAAGTGCCTACTCAGAAAACGACAGTATAGATCAAGCTAAAGAAATTTACAATAATATTCAAACAACATATATAACACGCACACCTATTCCTTTTGAAGACAATTACAGATCTGCACTTGTAGATTATTATATTTCTATTCAAGATTATAATAAAGCCCTAATAGAAGCTACCTGGACCTTAGATTACAGAAAATCTATTGGTGAGATAAGAGGTAGTTATCTTATAGAAGAAAAATTAGCTCATATATATAAAATGTTAGGGGATATTAAAAACTCTTATAAACATTATATAACGTATGTAACTCTAAAAGATTCTGTAAGTTCAGTACAAAAAACGAAAGCACTACTTTTTTATCAAACCTTATACGAAACAGAAAAAAGGGATTTTCAAATATCAGAACAACAATCAGAAATCTCGGTTTTAGATCAACAACATAAAATCAAAAATCAGTGGTTGATTTTTGGAGGTCTAAGCCTGTCTCTTGGATTTACAATTATTTATTTAATCCATTCGAGGAATTTCTCTAGAAAAGAAAAACATAATCAAGAATTATTTTCTCAAGAATTAATAAAAACTCAAGAAGAGCAACGCACACAAATGGCTAGAGACTTACACGATAGCGTTGGACAAAAACTTACGTTACTTACCAAGAAAATAAAATCCTTTAAAAATAATGACATTAATGATTTAGCCAAAAACACTATGAAGGAATTAAGAGGCATATCTAAAAGTTTATATCCCACTACTTTCGAACATCTTGGCATTACTAACAGCATACAATCAATGATCATTGAAGTAGATGCTAATACTGATTTATTTTTCATTTCAGAGATTGATAATATTGATGATATATTGTCTAAACAAAATGCCTTGCATTTATATCGTATCATTCAAGAAATATTAAATAATATAGTAAAACATGCGAACGCAAAATCAGTTTCTATATTAATTACAAAAAAGACAGATGCTATAAAAACTGTTATAAAAGACAACGGTATAGGTTTTGAATTTACCGAAAAAATTCAGTCAAATTCTGGCTTAGGAATGAAAACACTCCTAGAACGAACCAAAATAATTAAATCTAAACTATTTATTAATAGTGATCATAAAGGGACAACCTTGGAACTCATAACACCCATTTCGTAATGATAAAAAAAGAAAATATTTCATTAGTAATAGCTGATGATCATCCTATGCTTTTAAAAGGATTATATAATGAGTTTACTAAAAACCATTATTCCGTTATAGGACAAGCCAAAGATGGTATGCATGCCTTGGAGTTAATACTAAGATTAAAACCAAAATTAGCAATCTTAGATATAAACATGCCATTATTAACGGGGTTTGACGTCATAAAGATGATAAAAGATAAAGGGATCGACACTAAATTTATCATACTTTCCTACCTCAGAGAAATAGATTATATAAAAAAGGCAAAATCCCTATACATTAATGGCTATCTGTTAAAAGAAGATAGTTTTCTTGAAATAGAACAATGCATAGAAGCTGTACTTAATGACAAAGTCTATTTCAGTCCATCTTTTGATGATTTTTCATTAAAAAATGCTACTGAAGAATTGAAGAAAATAAAACTATTAACACCTTCTGAAATTACTATTTTAAAATTAATTGCTCTAAAAACACCTAATACTGAATTAGCTAATACTTTAGGAGTATCTATACGAACAATCGAAAAACATCGAAGTAACATGGTTCATAAATTAGGCATTGAAGGCGTCACAAATTCAGTTACCTATTGGGCATTAAAGAATAAAGATATTATATCAAATTTTTAGCAGTCAATAACTCTTTTTTTATGTTCAATTCAATTTCTTTTGCTTTAATACGTGTTAACTCTTATATAATACGCGTTTGCGCTTATTTTTTTATATACGATCTCAATTTACATTGCAGGTATAATATTTATGAATATCACTTTAAAATGAAAACCTCCCTAAATACCATTTAAATTCTTGTATTATTTATTTGTCAATTTAGTATTGCTAAAACAAGTGATATCTCTAATAATACTGGTAAAAAATATAGCACCAATTTAGGGAAATGAAAAATACGCTTTCGCGAAAGCGTAATACACAACAAATAATTCTTAATAAACAAACAATGTAACTACTCAATAAAAACCTATAAATCATCAAAATATATTTTCTTATATTTAAATAGAACATTTCCCTAAACAACCTCACTTTGAAAACGTTACTATTCTATAGCATTTTTTGTATTTCTTTGGTAAGCAATGCACAAGAAAATCCACTTTCAACAAAAGTTAGCAATCTTAAAGAAATTATCCACCAATCGAAAGGTGTTGAAAAACTTAAACTCTTAGACAGTCTTTCTGAATTAACAAGAGAAAGACGAGAGTTTCCATACGACTCTATAGTAAAAGAAACAATTACACTAGCTTTTGAATTAGATTCTATAAATATAGCAGCCAAACATACTGGGCAACGTATTTTTTATTTAGTAAATAGAATAAGACAAACTGAAGAAGGCCTTCAATTATTTAAGAATTTTATAGCCAAAGATTTACCGGTTACTGACACGCTTGCACTTTCCTATTTATATGGAAGTGGCGCCGATAGTTACTTTGAATCCGGTTTTGAACAAGAATCTATTTCATTGTATGAAAAAGCAGAAGCATTTTCTCTAATTGCAAAAGATTCTACACAATATGCAAGATATAAAGGATATAAAGGATTTGCGCTATCGCAAATAGGTGAATTTGCAAAAGCTTCTCAAGAATATCAAAAAGCACTTTCTATAT
Organism: Dokdonia pacifica; assembly: GCF_900188275.1. GTDB lineage: Bacteria > Bacteroidota > Bacteroidia > Flavobacteriales > Flavobacteriaceae > Dokdonia > Dokdonia pacifica. The sequence goes on along the minus strand of NZ_FZNY01000003.1, from coordinate 123,450 downwards.
TTCTTAACAAAAAGGACTCTGTCAATATTTTAAAAGTACGTATTGGACTCTCTATATTATATGGACAAAATGATTTTTATGATGAAGCCGAAAAAGAGCAGCAAGCTATTGACTCCTTGTCTTATCAAATGAAAGAATATGGTCCCTATCTAGTAAATTTAGGTAACCGAGCTAATAATCAATATGCACAAAATAATTACGCAGCTGCTATTAAATACAATAAAAGACAATTAGAAATCATTAAAGAATTTCCTCAATTTCAAATGTTTGAAATTGCAGCCCTTAAAACATTAGCAAATTCTTACGTAGAAACTGATAGCTTGAATTTAGCAAAATCAATGCTTAAAAGACTTAAAGAAAAGATAGATATCAATAGACCCGATATTATTTTAAAAAGACAGTATTTAGAGGCTTTAACAAAACTCTATTTGAAAGAAGAAAAGTATGAACAAGCTAGAGTTACTGGATTAGAGCTGTTAAAAATTCAAGAAGAGTCTACATATTATAGTGGGATTATGGGAACGAATAGACTTCTATTTATAGCAAATGAAAAGATAGGGAATTATACCGCAGCATTAGATTATTTAAAAGAATATATTACTATTAAAGACTCCATAGAGAGTACAAAAAAAGTAAAGGCGCTATCCTATTATCAGACGCTTTATGAAATGGAAAAACGAGATTCAGAAATTAAACAACAACAATCTGAAATCGAATTATTAGACACTCAAGTAGAATTATTAGACACTAAGAATAAAGTTCAATTTCAATGGATGCTCTTAATTGCGCTAGCATTATTTGCGGCTGGAGCTTTTTACTATTTTAACAACAAAAAAAATAAACAAAAGGCAGTAATCAATAAAAACAAAAAAGATCTAGCCGAAATGAAAAATCAAATGCTTGATAAAGAAATTGAGTATCAAAAAAAGGATCTTACTGATTTTGCATTTAATATTTCCCAGAATCAAGAGTGGGCCAAAACACTAGTCAAAAAACTTGAAAAATTAAAAACGACCACAGGAAGAGCTAGAGCTAATGAATTAGAGGATTTAGAAAATGAAATTAAAAACAAAATATGGGTAGATGATGGATCTTATGATTTTCAAGATCGTATAGAAACATTAAGTAATAGTTTCTATAAAGGTTTAAATAGTCAATTCCCAAACCTAACAAAAACTGAAGTACGCTTATGTTCTCTTATTAGAATGAATATTGAAAATAAAGAGATTGCAATACTTCAAAATATCAACCCTTCTTCTGTAAAAAAAAGTCGTTATAGATTGCGTAAAAAACTAAACCTTACACAAAGACAGGATTTAGATGAGTTTCTACAGAGTTTTTAAAAAAACATCATAATCTTCTAACAAAAAGGCATTTATAATAATTTGCCTTTTTTTTGTCCACCATTTGTCCATTTATTTTTAAGGAGTGTCCACCACTAGTCTACCGTCAAAATACCTCTTAGTCTCTTTATGACAATACTTTTGACTCGTTTTTAATTATTGACATAAAAAAACGCTATTCTTTTACTTGAAATCAAGAAATGGAGGAAGCGTTTTTTAACCCTAAAACTACAATAACAAATGTACTCCATGAAAAACTACATTCGACAATTAAACTATCAAATGATAGTAGGATGCTTAGCATTTTTACTATCTGCCTTTCAATCACAAGCGCAAACAACTTTCACAATAACAAAAGCAGAAGACACTAATGATGGTGTTTGCGATGCAGACTGTTCTTTAAGAGAAGCATTACAAGTGGCTTATCAAACTCCTGGAGATAATATTATAGAGTTTTCTTCCTTGTTCGATTCACCACAAACGATTACATTATTACTAGGACAATTAGAAATAGGTCCACCATCAGGTGGTCACGGAGGAAACTATATCATTAATGGACCGGGTCAAGATCTATTAACTATTGATGGTAATTTACAGCATAGAGTATTTTATGCTGGGTTCGGACATATAGATGTTGAGATTAATAACTTAACTATAGCTAACGGAAAACCCGATCAGCCAGGAACCAACAATGACAGCCAACCTTACCCGCAATGGGGAGGTGGTTTTATGAAACTAGGCGGTGATCTAGGCTCTTATTGTCGATTTATTAATGTCACCATAGAAAATTGTGAAGCTCTAAGAGGCGGAGCTATCTCGTCTTACGGTGGCAATATGTATCTGGATGGGGTAACCCTTAGAAACAATCATTCTGATGGATACGGTTCGGCAATCGAAGAGGAAGGAAGGATTTTCGAGATCAAGAACTCTGCTATTTATGGCAATACAGGAGCTTCGCCTATACGTATGCATGCTAATATTGCCGATGTTGATTTTAAAATGGAAAATTCGACCATTAGCGGAAATACTACACCAAGTGGCGCTTCAGCGATTGAATTTATTACCAACGGAGATCGAACGCAAATACATAATATAAACAGTAATACAATTACCAACAATACATCGGATAGTGATGGTATAGCTGGTGCTGCAATTACTTTTGGCGGAACAGGTACAATTGATGGAACGATAGATAATTCTATTGTTTCAGGGAACTTTGCAAACGGCTCGCCTTCTGATATAGGTACGGATTTGTTCCATGTTGATAGTGATTATAATCTTATTGGAACTGGTGCTACTCAAATTAGTGGATTAAATAATATTCTAAATGTCAATGACCCATTGTTGGCTCCTTTAGCCGATAATGGCGGAAATACTCAGAGTCATATTCCTTATGGTAATAGCCCTGTATTAAATGTTGGGTTTACGACTCTCCCTTTAGACCAGATAGGTAATACCAGAGGTATATTGGGCACTAGTGACATTGGCGCAATAGAAATACAATCTGTAAGTAATTTTGTAGTCACAAAAACAGAAGACACTAATGATGGTGTTTGTGATGGGGATTGTTCACTTAGAGAAGCGTTTATAGCTGCAAATAATAACCCTGGGACAGATACTATTGAGTTTTCATCCTTATTTAATTCACCTCAGACGATCACTGTAAATCCACCAGAATATACAGATCCAAATGACACAAATTCTGCTATACTTTTTGGTCAGATGGAAGTTGGAGCTACTGGTGGATTTGGAGGATCATTGATCATTCAAGGGCCAGGTCAAGATCTTTTGACCATTGATGGAAATGATGCAACCAGAATATTTTATAATGGGTTTGCGCATCTCAATTTGGAAATAAACGATTTAACCATGATTAATGGTAATTCTTCAACTATTCAAGGGCCTTATACAACGTATGGTGGAGGTATTCTACTGTTAGGTACTAATCAAACGGATTTTAACAATGTAACTATAGCTTCTTGTACATCTCCTAATGGAGGGGCAATCTCCGTATGGACAGGAACCGTTAACCTTGATGGTGTAACACTCAGAGGGAATAATGCTAATTATGGTGCTGCAATAGAAAGCGAAGCAGGAACACTTAATATTAATAATTCTGTTGTTTACGATAATACCGGGGCAGAAGCCCTTAAAGTTTGGGCATCAAATTCGTCATCAAGTCAAACTTTAATTATAAATAATTCGACTATTAGTGGAAATACCGCGCCTAGTGGAGGTTCGGCCATTGAGACAAGAACAAATTCAGGACGCACAACCACGATGCTCATTACTAATAGCACCATAACCAATAATTCAAGTGAAGGACAAGGACCTTTAGGAGCAATAAGTCATGATGGCGGAGTCAATACTACGATATGGACAGTACAAAATTCTATTATTTCGGGTAATATTCCAGCAGATATAGCAGCTAATGATTTTGAATTGGAAAGTAGTTATAACCTTATAGGTACCGGAACAACTGCAATAGTAGATGGTACTAATAATAATATTATAGGCGTTAATAATCCATTGCTGCTACCACTAGCGGATAATGGTGGAAACACTCTAAGTCATTCTTTTTACAACAATAGCCCTGCTTATAACAATGGAAATCCAGCTACTACAGAAATTACAGATCAAATAGGGAATCCTAGAAACTCTAATAATGAAGGGTATGATATAGGAGCAATTGAAATGCAAGTTATTTTAGAACCAATAACCTTGAGAACTATAGCCTATTTACAAGGAGCAGGAACAAGTCCTTTATCAGGTGAAGAAGATTTAATGAGAGATGATTTACGTATAGCAAATTTAATTCCTACTACAAGTCCTTATTCAGATGGACGTACTTGTAACGAAAGTGTTTTTGATGAGGCTAGTAATCCATCAGAATCAATTGTTGATTGGGTATGGTTAGAAATAAGAGATGAAAACGACAGCTCAGTAGTGTTGTATAGTCAATCTGCGCTAATACAGCGTAATGGCTTTATATTGGATAGTGATGGGATTTCCAATATAAACATTCCACTCCCAGCTGGATCTTACTATGTATCTATTAATCACCGAAACCATTTGGGTGTTATGTCTAGTAACCCTTTGACATTTGAAAATTCAGCTACGCCATTAGATTTAGATTTTTCTTTTTCAATAGCGTTTGTTGAAGGTGAGGAAAATTCATTAATAGAACTAGCAAACGGAAAATTTGCATTATATGGGGGAGATTTTGATGGGAATGGACAAGTGCAAAGTACAGATTTAAATATCGTGATTTCTCTACTTGGAAGTGATAGTAATCTAGAAGCAGATATGGATATGAATGGACAAGTACAGACCATAGATATCAACTCATTACTTATTCCGAATCTAGGAAAAGGTCAAGCTTTTAATGACTAATCCATTCAGTTTTTATCTAAAAATGTATTAATAAGAAATATTAAAAAAATGAAAAAAATTATATATATACTTTTTCTATTAAGTATGAGTATCTCCTATGCACAGCAAGACATCTCATTTACATTAGAAAATGCCCAAATCACAAATGATGGTAATGATGATTATTATGAGGTAGACATTGTTGTTTCTTCTACCTCCAATTTTTATCTTGGGACAGGACAATTTTATATTAATTACAACACAGATGCATTTGGTACAGCAGCACAAGCTTCTGGGAATGCTATTTTTGAAGAAGGTACACATATTCTATCTGCGGGATTTTGGACAACTGTTTTTACAGATAATACTGGTTCTAGACTTTCTCTAAGTTATGTGCAAATTGCACCAGAATCTGCTTATATAGCGTCTGGTAATGGAGCAGTCACAACAACTCCAACTGTACTTACTCACTTGAAAATAAGATATAATGCTCCTGGTCAAGTGGACATCGATCCTATGATTTGTTTTGAATCAAGTGACAATTTTACAGATCTAAACTATACGGCCTGTGGTGGTGCCTTTGGTGCCGATTGTTTCACTTTTCCCGGAGTACAAATAACAGATGACTCTTTTGATTGCTCGGGTGCTGCTATTCCAGAACCAGCATGCTCAGGAGAAATTACAACTTGGGAAAATGATTCTTGGGATAATGGAACTCCTGATGCTACTATGACAGCTATTATTAATACAAGTGCTATAGTAGGCGGACCAATTCTAAGCTCCTTCTCTGCTTGTGAACTCATCATAAATGGCCCTGTATCAATTGTGAATAACTCTTATATTTCTATAGAAAACAATATTACTGTAAACCCAACTGGTTCATTATTTGTAAGTTCGGAAAGTAGTCTTGTACAAGTTCAAGAAGATGCAGTAACAATAAATAACGGGGATATTATAGTACAAAAAGTAACCCCTTCTATAGCTGCTCGTAACTTTTTTGCAATGAGTAGTCCTATGAGTGCAGAAACTAGAGATGGAGTTTATGGAACTTCTAGAGCTGTTTTTGGTATTATCCCTAGCAATTTTGCCCCCTATAGTATTGATTTAGTTACATTTCCTGAGTTTACTAATGCTGAAAACTTCCTAGATGATGATGGGGATTATCTAGATCCATATATAGGAAATAGAACCCTGCCAGATTCAGGAATTGGAAATCTTGTATTCCCTTCCCCATCTCATGATTCACCCACTTCTTCTTATACTTTTGAGTTTACACAAGGAACTTTAAACTCAGGAATCATCTCTGTACCAATTAATTATAACGGTCCCGAAACAACAAATAACTATAATCTACTAGGTAATCCTTACGCATCTGCTATAGATGTCACTGCTTTTCTTAATGCTAACATTGCTGTAAATGAGGTCTATTATTGGGATCACATAACAAATCCTGTAGCAGATTTACCCGGCTTCGGAACAAGCAACTTTTCAATGAATGATATCTCAATGCGTAATGTGATGATGGGACTGGCTGCTGTTAATGGAGGTACGGCGCCAGGCCCTTTCATGGCATCAGGACAAGGATTTGGAATCAAGGCTGATCAATCAGAAATGGTTAACAATTCGCCAGTTATATTTTCAAATAGTCAACGAGTTACAGGAAACAATACTGATTTTAGATCTTCAGAAACAACATCAGAAATAGAGAAGCTTTGGTTAAATCTTACGACCTCAACGTATGATGAAGCAATTGCTCAAACTGCCATTGGGTTTACCCCAAATGCAACTGCAGGTTTTGATCAAGGGTATGATTCAAAACGTCTAGGAACCTTCCTGTCCTTATTTACAAATTTAGATGGAGAATACCTTGGTATTCAAGGTAGAGAATCTTTTAATTCTGAGATAGAATTACAGCTTGGTTTTTCTACTACTATAGAAGAGACTGTTGCATATACTATCGGAATTGATCATTTAGAAGGTGTACATTTAGAAAACACTCCTATTTTCTTAATAGACCATCTTACAAACGCAAGTATAAACCTAAAGGAAAACACATACACATTTACCGCCAACAAAGGAATACAGCCCGAACGATTTACGGTTCTATTTGAAGAACGTGACCCACTAGGGATAGACGAAGTTAGCTTTCGCGAAAGCGTAAACATATACCCTAACCCTGCAACAGATCAGGTAATGTTAAGGTATACGGGTAAATCTATATTACAGCAACTCTCTATTGTAGACATGAACGGAAAAATTGTTAAAACAGTTGATTTGAAAAATTTTAGCAGCTCACAAAACATCCAAACAAATGAATTAGCTAAAGGGGTTTACTTCCTGCACATTATTGGAAATAACAATACGATTACTAAGAAATTAATCATTAGATAATAAATATCGTGATTAATAAATTGATTTGGTAGTTAAGTTAGAAAGAGGAGAAGGGGGTTGTTTATAACTCTCTTCTTTGAATTATTAGTCATTAGTTACACATTACTATTCCCAAGTTTATAATTTTCAAATTATAAACCTATAAGCCATATCAAGCATGTATTTGCATTGATATGGCTTTTGTTTTTTACCCTTATAATTCAACAAGCATTTTCAACATAGACATCTACCGTTATTTTGCAAAAAATTAACCCATTTCCTCCTCTTCTTACATTATAATAAATGCATCGTATTAGCTATATTTGCAATCCTTTTGAGTCTATTACGACTTAAGAGCAAAGCAAAAACAATTCTTTTATATGGCAAACGCTAAAACTATCATCAAATATACGTTTACAGATGAAGCTCCAATGCTTGCAACGCATTCGTTCTTACCTATTGTAAAACGTTTTACTCAATCCTCAAACATAGCAATAGATACTGAAGACATCTCTCTAGCCGGAAGGATCATTGCAAATTTTTCTGATCATCTTACAGATGCTCAAAAACAAAATGATTCCCTCGCAGATTTAGGTGTATTAGCAAAAAAACCAGAAGCCAATATTATAAAGCTTCCAAATATTAGCGCATCGATACCTCAGCTTACAGCTGCCATAAAAGAATTACAAAGTCATGGATATGCTATCCCTGATTTTCCTGAAGAACCAGAAACCGACGAAGAAAAAGAAATACGTAAACGTTATTCTAAAGTTTTAGGTAGTGCTGTAAATCCTGTATTAAGAGAAGGAAATTCAGATCGTCGTGCTCCTAAGCCAGTAAAACAATATGCAAAAAATAACCCACATAGTATGGGTGCATGGAGCGCAGATTCTGCTTCTCATGTCGCAACAATGCAAGAAGGAGATTTTCGTCATAATGAGAAATCTGTAACGATATCACAAGAAGGAAACACACGTATTGAGCATACCGATACTAATGGTAATAAAACAGTACTGAAAGCTGCTGTTCCTGTATTAAAAGATGAGATTATTGATGCTACGGTCATGAATAAGAAAGCTTTGATTACTTTCTTAGAAGAGCAAGTAGCTGATGCAAAAGATAAAGGAATTTTGTTTTCATTACATATGAAAGCAACGATGATGAAAGTATCAGACCCTATCATCTTTGGACACGCCATTCGTGTATTTTTTGCGCCTGTATTTGAAAAGTACCACGCAGTATTTGATGAATTAGGAGTAGAAGAAAATAATGGTTTTGGAAATATCCTTTCTAAAATACAAGAATTGCCAGATGCACAGCGTACAGAAATAGAAAAAGCTATTGAGGCATGTTATGCAGATCGTCCAAGTGTAGCTATGGTAAATTCTGACAAAGGAATTACAAATTTACACGTACCAAGTGACGTTATTATTGACGCATCTATGCCAGCAATGATTCGTACTTCTGGAAAAATGTGGAACACCGCTGGAGAATTACAAGATGCAAAAGCTGTTATTCCAGATAGTAGTTATGCTGGAATTTACCAGGAAACTATTGATTTTTGTAAAAAACATGGTGCTTTTGATCCTACCACTATGGGAACTGTTCCTAATGTTGGTCTTATGGCTCAAAAAGCTGAAGAATATGGATCGCATGACAAAACTTTTGAAATTGAAAGTGATGGAACTGTAGCCGTTATAGATGATCAAGGGAATACACTATTAGAACATACTGTTTCTGCTGGAGATATCTGGAGAATGTGTCAAGTAAAAGATGCTCCTATTCAGGATTGGGTAAAACTTGCAGTAAATAGAGCAAGAGCAACACAAACTCCTGCTATTTTTTGGTTAGATAAAACCAGAGCACATGATGCGCAATTAATAGAAAAAGTACAGGTATATTTAAAAGATCACGATACAAACGGACTAAATATCCAGATCATGTCTCCTGTTGAAGCAACACGTTATACGTTAGAGCGTATCAAGAAAGGAGAAGATACCATTTCTGTAACTGGAAATGTATTAAGAGATTATAATACTGACCTCTTCCCTATTTTAGAATTGGGAACAAGTGCAAAAATGCTTTCAATAGTACCTCTTATGAATGGAGGTGGTTTATTTGAAACTGGCGCCGGAGGATCTGCTCCAAAACACATCCAACAATTTCTAAAAGAAGGACATTTACGTTGGGATTCTCTTGGAGAGTTCTTAGCCTTAGCTGTTTCTTTAGAACATACAGCAGAAGCTACTGGAAATAATAGAGCTGCTGTTCTTGCAGAAGCATTAGACGAAGCTACTATAAAGTTCTTGGCAAATAGAAAATCTCCATCTCGTAAAGTAAATGAATTGGATAATAGAGGAAGTCATTTTTACTTAGCCATGTATTGGGCGCAAGAGCTAGCTTCTCAAAATAAAGATCTAGATATTAAAAATGAGTTTACGCCATTAGCAGAAGCTATGGCTTCGCAAGAGCAAACAATTATAGATGAATTAAATAATGCACAAGGATCTCCTATGGATATAGGAGGTTACTATCACGTAGATTCTGAAAAGACAACTGCGGCAATGAGACCAAGTGCTACTTTTAATACAATTATAGACGCATAGTACGCTTTCGCGAAAGCGTATAAAGCAACAATCATACTTCATAAAAAAAACGAGTGCCATAACAGCACTCGTTTTTTACATGTAAACCTAACCTACTAAAAAATCTTTACTTCTTAAGTATTCTTTTTGTTACTTCTCCGACAGTAGTCTCTACGGTTATAAAGTACATCCCTTTTGCGTATGGAGAGATATCTATAGAAGCGGTTTGATGATTTGCTTCTTTAGATAATACAACCCTTCCCTGCATATCATATACGGTTATAGATTCTATAGTTGAATTAGCATCTACTGTTACAACCGTATCACTTGGATTTGGATATACTATTATTTGTTGTTCTACTGAAAACTCATCTACAGATAATGTTTCAAAAGTTGTATTGGCGGTATTGGTAGTAATTGGAAAATTAAAATCAAAGTAAATATCTGCTTCTGCTGCTACAAAATCTGTCGTCAATAAATTTGCATTTGTTTTGATCTTTAATAAGATATTACCATGTCCTCCAGAAGAGAGATTAATATTCTCAAATACAAACTCAACCAGATCATTAGTAACACTAAGAGACATCCCATGAGAAGCATTTAAAACTTGTAATGTATTTACATCAAAATCTGTAGGATCAATTTGAGCAGTAACCACTACATTCTGTGCTGGTGCATTCCCTGTATTCTCAAAATTTATAACATAATGTAGGTAATCTCCGATATGAGTAGATGGTGCCACATCTCCTTGTAAGCAAGTAATATCATTGGGATCAAAAGCACCTACCACAACCTCCCTATAATCAAATGCATTATCTTCTGGTGTTTCTTCCGTTTGATCTATTGTAATCACACTAGTAAACTCTAATATATCATCAATATTTACAGGAGGTGTTTCTGTAGGACTATTTACATTTAATGTAATATCCACAAATCTACTTTCAAAGGGCTGCAAATCTGTAAAGTCAAAAGATAATAATCCTGTGCTTTGTCCGTCTGGTGTTGTAGTCGCAGAAATAAAATCTAACACGGTATCATCATATTCAAAATCTACAGTTCCTGATAGCATTTGATTTCCTTTATTTTTATATACCAGTTGATACGTTGCATCAAATCCAGGTCTTGCTGGAAAAATAGGAGCAATCACAACCTCTGCATCTGCAACAACTCCATTTGCAGTGACACAAAAATCTTGAATGGTAGTACTATTGTCTATGACAGGAATTACCACATTTGCAGATGAGGGACTTACAGTAAAGTATGATGGATTTTCTAAATTTGCTAATATTGAATAGGTACCCACTTCTCCTACATATAAACTATAATCACCCATTGACCCTGTATATATAGAAGAGTCTGCAGGATCTGGATCTAAGCCTACATTAAAACTCATAAATGGAATAACAGAATCTCCCGCATCACACCCATCATCATCAAGGTCAAATTGTGCAACCCCTGTGATTGTATTAAAATCTCCACCTGGTTGAAAACTACAATAGGAGTTTACGACATAATTCGTTCCTGCGAATCCCTGAATCTCTACAACCTGATCTGCATCTGCACATACATAAACTAAGTTTGGGTTATTTCCAAAATCCCAATTTTCTTGCCAACTTCCACTATCTATATTTCCGCTACTTTCATCACTCCCATTCTTTATAAAAACGGTTTCTAAAAATTGATTTCCTGCTATAAACATCGCTGTTAAGTTTATATTATTACTACAATCTAATGTTAAAAGATTTGTATCTGATAACACCAGTTCTTGTAGCGCAGGACAATTCGACAAATCTAAATCGTCTAAAGGATTCACCCATGTCCATAATACTTCTAAATTTAGATTATTAGATATGTTTAAGGTTGTGATTTGGTTTTGAGCACATCGTAACTCCTGTAATGCTGTATTTGAAGACACATCGAGTGACGTTAACATATTTTGATTACAATTCAGAATTGTGATATTAACAAATGCTTCTATTCCTGTCAAATCTGTAATGCTATTTCCAGCTAAATCAAGCACACCAGTTACTGCTATCGCTTCCGAAACTTGAATTTCACCATCGGTATTTGTATCAACACCTATAGTAATTAATCTATTTTTAAAATTAGCATCAGGAATATTTACTATTTGGGAGCTTGCTATGCTAGTGATAAACAGTAATAAGAGTGTAATTTTTTTCATCGTATTGTAATTTTAAATAAACTTACTATTGATTTATCATTTTTTAAGGGGTCAATGAGTAAGTGATGGATTCGAATTAGAATTCGTTACATAGATTTTAAAACTTCTTGTAATCTTTCTCTTTTTCTTTGAGAAATGGGCAAACGACTTTCATCAGTCATCACCACATAACCTCCATCTTTTTTTATATAGGATTTTAAATAACTTAAATTGATAAGATGCGACTGATGAATACGTTCAAAATTATGTTCTTTAAGAAGCTCTTCATACTCTTTTAATGTCTTAGATATCAAAATAGGCTTATTATTTCTTATGTAAAACTTTGTATAATTATCGGCACTTTCACATCGTATAATATCACTGATATCAAATAGATGAATACCATCTGAAGTAGAGAGCGCGATACGCTTAAAGTTATCTACATTCTTTCTAATATTTTCAAGTAATAAATCGATGTGCGAATAATCATTTTTCCTTTCTAAGACTGCTTCTATTTTTTCAATAACGATTTGTAATTCTTCAGGGTCTACCGGTTTTAATAAAAAATCTAAGGCACTAAATCGAAATGCTTTGATCGCATATTGCTCATGTGCTGTAATAAAAACTACATTAGATGTAATTGTTTTATTACGTTCTGCTAATTTTTCTAAAATATCAAAACCAGTCCCGTCATTAAGTTGAATATCCAAGAAGACAACTTGAGGTTCTAACGTATCCATTACCTCAATACCTGTAGCAACACTATCTGCTTCTCCTATAATTTTAATAGTAGGAGCAAATCGGGCCAGCAATCCTTTCATCCCTTCCCGAAGGTTTTTATCATCGTCTATTAAAATAGCTTTTATCATATATTACTCGTTTACATATCGCAATGGAAGTTGTAATGTTACTCTAGTCCCTTTAGACTTCGTGTCATCTCCTAGTTCTTCTATCTCAATGGTTGCTTTTTTTGACGTAGATGCTGTAATCATTTCTAACCGCTTTCTAATAATATCTAACGCCATAGATTTATGGGCCAATACTGAGTTTTCTTTATTAAGTTTTGAGGTATTAATACCTATCCCATCATCTAATATAATACAAATCAAAGATTCATCTTTTAAAGAAAAATCTATTGTAATAGCACCTTTCTCTTTTTTAGGAATAACTCCATGTATGATGGCATTTTCTATAAATGGCTGTATCAATAAAGGTGGCAATGCAACGTCATCTTCTATATCATTACTCTTAGATATCGAAAAACTAAACTTATCATTAAAACGAAGTTGTTCTAGTTGTAAATAATTTTCTAAACTTTCTATTTCCTTATCAATAGGAATCAGAGATTCTTTAGAATACTCTAGCGTTAATCGCATGAGTTTAGAAAACTTAGATAAGTATTTGATAGCCGAGTCTGTTCCATTCTGAACTATAAAGCTTGAAATAGATCCCAAACAATTAAAAACAAAATGAGGATTCATTTGCAAATGCAGTGCTTTTTGCTCGTATTCAGCAAGTTCTTTTTGGAGGGTCAATGTTTTTTTAAGATGATTTCTATTGTAAATCAAGAATCCTATTCCTACTAATAAAAGACCTATCAATGCTCCAAAAATCAATTTCATGCGTGAGCTTTTTGCCTCTTCCTTTAAAAGCAATTCTCTCTTTTTATTTTCTTCTTTTTGTATGAGTTCTTTCTTTTCAAACTCATAATTCATAGAAGCCTCTACAGATTTTCGAATATCATTTTCTCTTAACAAACTATCTTTAATAGCTGTATAAAATTTATAGTGATTTAATGCCAATGTGGTTTTACCACTTTTTTCATAGATATCACTCAAGAGTTTTTCTGCATTTAACTGCTGTTCTAAAACATTGATTTCTTTAGAAAGACGCAATGCATTATTTGCCATTCGTAAGGCTTTTGTTTCTTTAAGATCTTGTAAATAAAACTGTCCTAAATAAAGATAGGTATCTGCTAGTCCAAACTTATCATTAATACTTTCAAAAGCAACAATTGCTTTTTCCCAATTTTCTAATGCTAAGTCCTTATAATTTCTAGAATTATAATATGCGCCGATATTATTATACCACTCTCCTAATGCTCTAGGATTTGGAGAGGTATCAATACTCTTTTTTGCATCTGTATAATAAGCAAAAGCCTGATCTAACTGTTGTTGCTTAAAATAGATGTTTGCAATATTTGTTTGTGTAATACCAATATTAGGATTCTTTAACTTCTCCTGAATCTCTAAAGATTTTAAAAAATAAGTCAATGCTTTTTCATCTAGAGATTGTGACTTATAAGCTACTCCAATATTATTATAGATTTTTGAGCTTTGATTCTCATCTTGTAGCTCTTCATAAATTGTAGCAGATTTCAAATAATACTCTAATGCTTTTGCATAATTACTTTGTTCTGAAAATACAATGCCCATACTTCCGTAAGTCCTAGCAATGCCTTGACCCACTACTTCATTAGTAGCTTCCGCAGGCTCGATACCTTCAAAAATAGTTTTTGCCCATACAAAATGGTCCAATGCTTTTTCATAATTCCCTAAAATGATATAAGCAGTTCCAATATTTAGATATGCATTTCCTTCTCCTAACGCATTAGAAGTACGCTGAGAAAGTTCTAGTGCTTTGTTCCCAAAATCAAGCATTTGATTAGGGTCACTATATTTAAGTTCATTGGAAATATCGTTATATAACCTTACTTTTTCAGAGGTAGTTACTGCTTTTTCTAATTGTCCTTTTAGACTATCTAGTACTGTGGTTTGGCTAAACACAATTACAGGTACAAAAAATAGAATGTATAGAAGTAGTTTTAATTTCATGTGCGATGGCTTGCGTAACGAATGTACTATTTAGTATTCTATTAATAGGGTATCAATGAGAATTTGATGGATTCGAATGAGAATTTGATAGCTTTCGCGAAAGCGTATATCTCACAATTATAATTTTTATCAAAAAATGATGCTTTTACCGTAAATATTATGAAAAATTAAAAAATAATCACCTCAAATAATCTTTTCGTTTTTTTAACATACCGTCTCAAAAATTGATGTTAGATTTACTACAAATCCTTTTTTATGAAAAAAAGTTTACTCTTTGCTTTCCTATTCTATTTGGTTATAAATACTACTTTCGGTCAAGAAAAATTCACACTTAGCGGTACAATATCTGATAATTCAAGTAACGAAACACTCATAGGGGTGAATGTCTTATTTCCAGAACTTTCCAATGGTGCAGCTACAAACTCATACGGTTTTTATTCAATCACACTTCCCAAGGGTACCTATCAAATTATTGTAAGTTACCTAGGCTATAAAGAAATCACAGAGACTATTGTATTAGATAAGGATATCCGAAAAGACATCCAGCTTACACTCGCTACAGAATCACTGGATGAAGTAGTCATTGAAGAAAAAGTAGAACGAGTAAATATTAGAAAACCACAAATGAGTGTCAACTCGCTCTCTGCAGAAACTATTAAACGAATTCCTGTTGTACTTGGTGAGGCAGATGTTATAAAGTCTATTCTTTTATTACCAGGGGTTACTAGTGCCGGAGAAGCTGCTTCAGGATTTAATGTACGTGGTGGTGCTGCCGACCAAAACTTGATACTCCTAGATGAAGCTATTATTTTTAACTCTTCCCATTTATTTGGATTGTTCTCTGTATTTAATCCCGATGCTATTAAAGATTTAAAACTTTACAAAGGAGGAATTCCTGCTCGATTTGGAGGTAGAGTATCTTCTGTTTTAGATATTTATCAAAAAGAAGGGAATAGCAAAAAATTTAAAGCTAATGGAGGTTTAGGACTTATTTCCAGTAGATTACTTCTAGAAGGGCCTATTAAAAAAGAAAAAGGCGCTTTCCTTGTAGGAGGACGTTCTTCCTATGCCAATTTATTTTTACCACTTTTTGATATAGACAATAGAGCTTCCTTTTTTGACCTCAACACAAAACTCAATTATAAGATAAACGACAATAACAGTATTTACTTATCTGGGTATTTTGGAAGAGATGATTTTAGCATTAGCGATAGCTTTTCAAATAATTATGGAAATGCCGTTGGAAATTTTAGGTGGACCCATCTTTTTTCAGACAAGCTATTCTCTAACCTTTCTATCATTTATAGCGACTACTTTTATGGTCTTGATCTTGACTTTGTAGGTTTCACATGGGATTCTGGTATTACCAATGTAAACCTCAAGTACGATTTAAAACATTATATCAATGATAAAATTCAAGTAAATTATGGTATAAACAATGTCTATTATGCCTTTAATCCAGGAAAAATAGAGCCTAATAGCGAAGAGTCCGGTATTGTAGAAGATCAACTTACTAAACAATTTGCCAATGAATTTGCTGCCTATATAGATGTAGAGCATAAGATTACTGATAAATTAAACCTACAGTACGGATTGCGCTGGAGTAATTTTATCCGTTTAGGACAAGATGAAGTAAACGTATATGTAGATGACAACCCTGTAGTTTTTGATCCTTTTCTCCTACTCTATCAAGGAGCAGAAATTAATAATGTAGATACTTCATTTAGTCGTAGTGATAGACTCGCTACATTTAATACACTAGAACCAAGATTTGCATTATCCTATGCCTTTGATGATGACACGTCAATAAAAGCGAGTTATACCTACCTAGCGCAGTATATCCATTTACTATCTAATACCAGTTCGCCTACACCGCTAGATGTCTGGACACCTAGTGGTCAATTTGTAGATCCCCAATTATCAGATCAATATGCCATTGGTTTTTTTAAGAATTTAAAAGAAGGCACATATACTATAGAAACAGAAGCCTTTTTCAAAGCCATCGATAATCGTATAGATTATATAGACGGAGCAGATCTCATTGCAAACGATGCAATAGAACAAGTAATTTTAAATGGTGAAGCCAGAGCCTACGGACTTGAGTTTTTATTTCGTAAAAATGAAGGGAAACTCACAGGTTGGTTAGCCTATACTCTATCAAAATCAGAACAACGCACACCAGGTAGAAATGAAAATGAAGTAGGTATTAACCTAGGGCAATGGTACAACACTCCTTATGATAAAACCCATGACATATCTGTAAATGCAAGTTATGAACTTAATGACAGATGGCGTTTTGGCGGTAACTTTATTTACCAAACAGGACAACCTACCAATTTCCCTGTAGGGCAATTTGAATTTCAAGGAATCGTGATCCCTACCTATGGTTTTAGAAACGAGCAACGCTTACCTGATTTCCATCGTATAGATCTATCTGCCACCTTTACACCAAAGAAAAATAAAGGTAGAAAATGGCAATCAGAATGGGTATTTAGTGTTTATAATGTATATAGTAGACGAAATGCAGCTTCTATTAATTTTAGACAAAATCAAGATACTAGAATGAATGAAGCCATCCGTACTTCTATTTTTGGCGCTATTCCTTCAGTAACATATAATTTCAAATTCTAAGTGAAACAGCTAAGCTACATATTGCTTTTGTTCATCCTATTCATTAGTTGTGAAGATGTAGTAGATGTAGATCTACCGCCAGAACAACCAAAGCTCGTTGTAGATGCACTTATACGTCTTAATCTGGAAGAAGAAGCATCTCCATTGCGCATTAAGGTAACCACTACTGGAGCTTTTTTTGATGAAATTACCCCTACTCCGCTCACAAGTATGCAACTTCAAAACGAAGATATTACCACCATTGCGGGAGTTGTTTTCCTTACGCAAGATCCAGACAATCCTAATGAATATGTTCCTGGATCTGATGAAGCGGGTCCAGACCCAAGCGGCCTTGTAAATAATAGCTTCTTCTTAGAAGGAAGACTCATCCTCACATTTAGATTTGAAGATGAACTCTATCTTGCCGAAACACGCTTTGTTCCTGCGCCTCCTATAGAATCTGTGGTTCAGGGAGATGGAACTTTATTTGATGAAGATGACACCGAAGTGATTGTCACATTTACCGATATCCCAGAACAAGACAATTTTTATGTGTTCGATTTTGACTTTTCTGAATACCTCACCGTTGAAGATCGTTTTTTCCAAGATCAACAATTTGACTTTTCTTATTTCTATGATGCCGATTTAGAAGCTGGAGATGTTGCTAATATTAGCATTTTAGGAGCAGATGAAACATTTTACAACTATATGGGATTGCTTATAGAACAAAGTGATCTCACAGATAATGGGCCTTTTCAAGTTCCTGTCACCACCGTGCGCGGAAATATTTTAAAAGCAGAAGGCGTAGACAATATTAATATTTTTGATAATGTAGGAAGACCTCAAGAATTTGTGCTTGGATATTTTGCAGTATCTCAAGAGTTCAAAACCAGTATTACAATAGAATAGTTATATACATACGCTTTCGCGAAAGCGTATAAAACAAGCATACCTATGAAAAAGACACTTTTATATTTACTAATCATAAGCGCATTTGCCAGCTGTGAAGATGTCGTAGATGTAGACCTTAATTCTGAACCGCCACGCTTAGTTGTAGATGCATTAATACGCGTAGACACTTCTGAAGATTTAACGGAAGCCAATATTAGAATATCAGTTACATCACCATTTTTTGATGCCATACAACCTGCTGAGATAGAAAGCATGCAAATTCAAAATGAAGAAGATGGAAGCTTTGTGCCTTATGAACCCGTTCCTGGCGAACCTGGATTATATCGCCCGTTTCCAACAACCGTATCGCCCGTAATAGATAATAAAATTTTGACAAGTTTTTTAACTAACCCAGAGCCTGTATATATTTTAAGCGTTACTTTTCAAGATGAACTCTACTTAGCAAGAACCTCTTTTGTTCCCACAACACCAATAGATAATATTGTGCAAGGAGAAGATACCCTCTTTGATGAAGATGATACCGAAATAATCATCTCATTTACAGATCAACCCGATAGAGAAGACTTTTATATTTTTGATTTTGACTTTGGAGAGTTCCTAACGGTAGAAGATACCTTCTTTGAAGGGCAAGAGTTTGAGTTTTCATATTTTTATGAAGGAGACGACTTTACATTAGAACCAGGTCAAGAAGTTAATATTAGCATTTTAGGAGCAGACGAAGACCTATACACCTATATGGAACAGCTTATTATTCAAAGCGATCTTACAGATAACGGACCTTTTCAAGTACCTGTGTCTACCGTAAGAGGTAATATTCTTAATGCAGAAGGAATTGATAACATTAATATATTTGACAATGTAGATAGACCTAATAGTTTTGCATTGGGGTATTTTGCCATTGTACAAGAATTTCAAAATACAATTGTTATTGAGTGATTGCGTTATGATCTAACTAGATAATTAGGTTAGACAAATCAATGCTGTTGTTTAAGCATTACAAAAAGAAAATAATAAACACGTCCTTATTGACGACTGCATTTGTTTTTTCTACCTTTGATACAAAATAATCTCATTCATGCTTATTATAGGAATTGGAGGCGGTACTGGAAGTGGAAAAACAACAGTTGTAAATCAGATCATTTCTGAAAACCCTCAAAGTGAAGTTGCTATTATCTCTCAAGATTCATACTACAAAGATCTTTCACATCTAGATTATGAATCAAGAACTAAAGTAAACTTTGATCATCCTAACTCTATAGATTTTAAACTACTATGTAGTCACCTAGCACAATTACGCGAAGGCAAATCTATAGAACAACCTGTATACTCTTTTGTAGAGCATAACAGAACCGATGAAACAGTAACTACTCATCCTAAAAAAGTAATTGTTGTAGAAGGTATTTTAATTCTTACTGACCCTGCAATACGTGATTTATTTGACATTAAAATATTTGTACACGCAGATAGTGATGAACGTTTAATACGTCGCTTAAAGCGAGATATAGCAGAGCGTGGGCGTGACCTTGAAGAAGTCTTAAACCGATATCAAAGTACACTTAAACCCATGCATCAACAATTTATTGAGCCTACAAAAGAATATGCAGATATGATTATCCCAAATAATCGTTATAATACTGTAGCAGTAGACATTGTACGCACAATAATAAATGAGCGCTTATCGTAAGGGTTTTAGTATCTTCGTAATTATGGGATTGAAGCATTATTTTGAAAAAATAAAAAAGAAAAATGCGTTACTAGGTGGAATACTATTAGTAGCCATTAGCCCATATGTACTTATCCTTCTTATTTTTATTATTTGGATGCTTTTTTTTGATGGCAACTCTTGGCTTATTCACAATGAACTCAATGGAGATATCAAAAAATTGAAAGGCAACCAAGAGCATTTTGAAACCAAAATAAGAGAAGATCAAGAACAAATCAAAAAACTTGAAGACAGCGCTGGCCTTGAACGTTTTGCCCGTGAAGAGTATTTAATGAAAAAGCCTGACGAAGAAATTTATATCATAGAATACGAAGATAGTATCCCGAAGAATGACAAAGAATAAACTCTTTTCCAATTTTGACCCTGTGTCTTCTAAAGCATTCAAACAGAAAATACAGTTTGATCTTAAAGGCGCTTCCTATAATGATACCTTGGTATGGAATACCAATGAAGGTATTGACATTAAGCCTTTCTATCACAGAGACGAAACGACACATTTCCCAGAAGTACCTGGACTCCCAGCTACTTGGCATATAGGAGAAGATATTTTCATACACGACACTAGTTTAGCAGTTCAAACAGCAAATAACTATATCGCCTCAGGTGCAGAAGCACTTTATTTTAGTGCAGATGCTCCTTTTGATGCGCGACTATTTTTTAATACACTTGATAAAACCTACGCTCCAATTTATTTTAAATTACATTTTCTTGATGAAAATTTCTATCAAGAAATCATTAAAGAAGCGGGAGATCGTACTGTATATTTAAATATAGACCTCATCCATCATCTAGCAGAAGAAGGTAACTGGTATCACAACCTCGCAGAAGATCACCGTATGCTAGATAATATTTTACAAAAAGAAACACATACAATATCTATAGATATAGACCTGTACCAAAATGCAGGAGCTACCATGGTACAGCAGCTTGCCTATGGATTGGCGCATGCAAATGAATACCTTCTTCATCTCAATGAGATGGAGGTTTCAATACCTTCCATTACATTTCAAGTAGCCATTGGATCTAATTACTTCTTTGAAATCGCTAAGCTTCGCGCTTTACGTCAATTGATAACTGTTTTAAAAGATGAGTACGCTTTCGCGAAAGCGGCCACCACTCATATTATTGCCAGACCAACACGCCGTAATAAAACCATCTATGATTACAATACCAATATGCTTCGTACTACAACCGAAGCTATGAGCGCTGTATTAGGAGGAGCAGATACAGTAATTAATATGCCTTATGATTACATTTATCACAAAACCAATGATTTTGGGCAACGTATTTCTCGTAACCAATTAATCATTCTTAAAAAAGAAAGCTACTTTGATGCTGTAAGTAATCCTTCTGATGGAACTTATTATATAGAAGCCATTACAAAACAATTAGCCGAAAAAGCATTAGCACTTTTTAAAGATATAGAACAACAAGGCGGATTTCTAAAGCAACTCAAAGAAGGAACCATACAACGTAAAATCAAAGAAAGTGCTCAAAAAGAACAAACCCAATTTGACACACAAGAAAAAATCCTTTTAGGAACCAATAAACATCCCAATCCAAGTGATCGTATGAAAGACTCATTAGAGTTATACCCATTTGTAAAGATCAAACCTAGGAAAACACTTATTGAACCTATCATAAAACAACGTCTATCTGAAAAGATGGAACAAGAACGCCTTAAAACAGAAGCTTAATTTATTAAAATCTAAAATGCATATCATGAAAAAAATTGTTTTTTTAATTCTAACAGCAATACTCATTACCAGTTGTGGACAAGAAGCTAAATTCGATTTTAAATTTTCAAATAAGGAACAAGTAATTTCTTGTTCTGGGAATAATAACGCCTTATTAAATGAAGCATTATATAGTTTTGAAAACGATTTATATACTAAATACGACTCTATTAATAACAGCAATGTAAAAGCATACGGAGCCTTTATATATAGAGGTATGGATGGATCTGCTAAATATGAAAGCATCATGACTTCCAATACGTATCCTATCGTAAAAATGCTTATCGAAGAAAATATTCTCATTAAAGATAAAGCACCTAGTCATCTTAATTATGACCACCCTGCAGTACAATGCATCGTAGATAATATTAATGATGAAGAGTTAAGAATTGCAATCAAAGCACTTGTTGATTCTAAGACGATGAATCCAAAGTTATTTACCTCAAGATTCCGAAATTTTGGACGTAATGCAGATAGAGATCGTTACCTAGCTTTATTTATAGGACTGGAAGGATATTACCAACAGATTGTAAATATAATGCCTCAAGATTTACCGACGTACTAATGACTAGAAAAAAACTAGACCATATTACTTTAGATGCTTTAGCCACTTCATCAAATCATGAAGTAGCTAAAGAAACAATGCCTACAGCAGAAACTATTGACCTTAAAAAGCGATATAGCAAAGAAGATATTGAAAACCTAGAACATCTAGATTTTGTAGCTGGTATTGCACCCAACTTGAGAGGTCCTTACAGTACTATGTATGTACGAAGACCATGGACAGTAAGGCAATATGCTGGATTTTCTACTGCCGAAGAAAGTAATGCTTTTTACCGTCGTAATCTTGCTGCTGGGCAAAAAGGGCTTTCTGTAGCTTTTGATCTTGCTACACACAGAGGATATGATAGTGATCATGAACGTGTAGTAGGCGATGTAGGAAAAGCTGGTGTGGCTATAGATTCTGTAGAAGACATGAAAATGCTATTTGATCAAATACCATTAAATCAAATGTCTGTCTCTATGACTATGAATGGAGCAGTACTTCCGATTATGGCATTTTACATTGTTGCTGCCGAAGAACAAGGCGTAGCACCTTCAACACTATCTGGCACCATACAAAATGACATCCTTAAGGAGTTTATGGTACGTAACACCTATATCTATCCTCCTACACCTTCCATGCGTATTATCTCAGATATTTTTGAGTATACTTCTAAAGAGATGCCTAAATTTAATTCTATCTCTATCTCTGGTTACCATATGCAAGAAGCAGGAGCTACCTGTGATATAGAACTCGCCTATACCCTAGCCGATGGACTTGAGTATATTCGTACGGGTCTAAAAGCAGGAATGGACATAGACACATTTGCACCTCGTTTATCTTTTTTCTGGGCCATAGGAATGAATCATTTTATGGAAGTAGCAAAAATGCGTGCTGCTCGTATGTTATGGTCAAAGTTAGTAGCTCAATTCAATCCTAAAAATCCAAAATCATTAGCACTACGAACGCATTGTCAAACTAGTGGATGGAGTCTTACAGAACAAGATCCATTTAATAATGTGGCTCGTACGTGTATAGAAGCGACAGCGGCTGCTTTTGGTGGCACACAAAGTTTACACACCAATGCATTAGATGAAGCTATTGCATTACCTACAGATTTTTCTGCTCGTATTGCACGTAATACACAAATATACCTACAAACAGAAACCGAAATCACACGTACTGTCGATCCCTGGGCTGGTAGTTATTATGTAGAATCTCTTACGGATGCTATTGCTCATAAAGCTTGGGAATTAATACAAGAGGTAGAAAATTTAGGAGGCATGACCAAAGCCATAGAAGCAGGTATTCCTAAATTACGTATAGAAGAAGCTGCCGCTCGTAAACAAGCTCGTATTGATAGCGGTCAGGACATTATTGTAGGCGTCAATAAATATCGCCCTACAGAAGAGGAGTTTCTTGATATTCTTGAAGTAGATAACACAAAAGTTCGAGATGGTCAATTAGAAAGGTTAAAAAGTATTAAGAAAAAACGAGATACAAAAAAGGTAACGAAAGCACTTTCAGATCTCACTGAAGCTGCTCGGTCTGGTAAAAATAATTTATTAGCTTTGGCTGTAATCGCTGCCCGTGAACGTGCTACACTAGGTGAAATTTCTGATGCCCTAGAAAAAGTGTACGGGAGGCATAAAGCGACGATAAAATCATTTAGTGGCGTGTATAGTAAAGAAATTAAAAAAGATCCCGCTTTCGCGAAAGCGCAACAACTAGCAAACCAATTTGCAGAATTAGATGGTCGTCGTCCTCGTATTATGATTGCAAAAATGGGGCAAGACGGACATGACCGTGGTGCAAAAGTAGTCGCAACAGGATATGCAGATATAGGTTTTGATGTAGATATTGGTCCTTTATTTCAAACCCCAAAAGAAGCTGCCAAACAAGCCATGGAAAATGATGTCCATATTTTAGGAGTTTCTTCATTAGCTGCAGGTCACAAAACACTTGTTCCAAAAGTTATCGAAGAATTGACGAAACTAGGACGCCCTGATATCATGGTGATTGTAGGAGGTGTAATTCCTCAACAGGATTATCAGTTTTTATTTGATGCAGGAGCCGTTGCTGTTTTTGGACCAGGTACTAAAATAAGCGAAGCCGCCATCGGACTATTAGATATTATGATAAAACACATATCATAAACACACATCACAAAACAGGTATTTCTACCTGTTTTTTTTTGGTATTCCCTTTCTATTTTTGCTACAGTAATAGGAATGTGTAATCCTTGGGGGAGGTTTATACGTATACCCTAATTCTTCACTTCTTATATACTACAACTATATGTTTTTTCAATTTATAGCTAGTTTTTTCAAAAAACACAAGAAACAACGAACTATAAAATACTGAAAATATGATATATAAATAAAAAAAAGTACATTAGCGCTTAACTATTAACCTATTTTTAATTCACCATGAAAAAATTATCCGTATTTGCTTTTATTCTTATGCTATTTATAGCATGTAGTGTAGAGGAAGAAACAACACTCGACGAAGGGACAAACCTTGAAGTAGTTCTAGAAAATTACAAAGGGATATTTACAACTCTAGACGGGCAAAACAGAGGAACACTTGAAGTAACTCTTTCTGAAGATAATAGCTCTGCTATTGGAAGTCTTAGATTAGCTACTGGAGAAGTCATAGACATTTTTACTGATCAAGTAACAGATTTAGGAAATGTAAAAGAGATGACTTTTACATCAAATGATCTTTCTTTTACCATGACTACTGGACAAGAAGGAGAAACAATGCAAATAGATGCTGTAAACTTTAGAGGTTCTGAAAGTTCTATTATAGCAGGAAGAAATACAGATAGAGCTCCTTTAACTACAGTTACAGGAACTTTTACGTGTACAATGTGTCCAGCACCTTTAGACAATATGTCTACACAATCATTCAATCTTATGTTTACAAACGCTGGTGGAAACGATACTAGTGTGACATCTCAAACTACATTAAACGGAACTATGTATGCAGGAGTGGCAACACAATCGGGATGTGTAGCAAGTGGAGATCAAACAACTTGTAATCTAAATAGTGGTACTATGCTTGGAGTAACTGGTGTAGCTTTTAATCCTGGTGGCGGAGACGTTACTTGGAGCGGAACTCATACATTTGACAATGGCCCTTCAGGAGCAAATGATTGCTCAACGATGTCAGGTACATGGCAATGGGCGTCTAGTACAATAGGTACTGTAGGTGGTTCATTTATTAGTGATGCAATGAATGATTGCCCTCCTCCTCCTACTACAATTTTATTTGAAGATTTTAATAATGCCATAGGCACTACACCTATTACTGGATATACAGTACGTAATGAAAGTGAGAACACTAGTGCTGTAGAAGTTAATATTAATAGACCTGGTGCTTCTGCAGATTATTTTGGTAGAGTATCGTTAGCCGAACTTGATGGTGATGATTCTAGTGCTACTCCTATCTTCTTTAACAATATACAAGGTGCCCGTTTCTTTGGAGTACAGGATCCTGATCAGAGTAACCAACCTGGTTTTGATAATCCAAATGGTACAGGTTTTGATAATCAATCTATTAATTGGCTTAATCGTGATGTATCTTCGATATCAACCATGAATGTATCTGCATTTTTTGCAGAGAGTAATGGAGCTGGAGAAACTTGGGACCCAACAAGCTCTGCACGTATTGAATATTCTACAGATAATGTGAATTGGATTACTATTTTAGCTATTGAATCTTCTGGTTCTAATACAGCTCCTCAAATAGATTCTTCTCCATTTGATGGTGTTGGAGATGGGGCAATAATCACAAATTCCTTTACAGAGTATACCTCTATTGATGTAGATGTAAGTAGTATTAACACCATAAGTGTGCGCGTTATTTTTGAAGCATTAACGAGTAATGAAGAAGATATTGCTATAGATAGTTTGACAATATTTGGAAACTAATCATATAATTTATAAATGTATAAAGGCTATCAAAAATTTGATAGCCTTTATTTTTTGTCATTACTATTCACATAAGAAATAGACATTAGCATTCTATTTTTTATCTTCGCCTGTAAACTCAAACAACCCCTGTGTTATTTAATTCCTTTGATTTTGGATTGTTTTTACCTATTGTCTTTATTCTCTATTGGATAGTAGGCCGTAAACGCATACAAGGTCAAAATGCAATATTATTAATAGCTAGCTATTTTTTTTATGGTGTTTGGGATTGGCGTTTCTTACTACTTATCATTGCAAGCTCTCTTGTAGATTTTTATGCTGGAAAATATATCAGTAAAGCCAAAACACAACAAAAAAGACGACTCTGGTTATATAGCAGTCTTAGTTGGAATCTCGGAGTCTTATTTGTCTTTAAGTATTACAATTTCTTTCTAGAAAACTTAAAAACACTATTTGAGCTTCCAGAAAATACTTTTACAACACTAGATATTATTATTCCTGTAGGTCTCAGTTTTTACACTTTTCAAACAATAGGATATACGATAGATGTGTATCGCAAAAAAATTGAGCCAACTCAAGACATCCTAAAATTCTTATGTTTTGTGAGTTTCTTTCCACAACTCGTAGCGGGCCCTATAGAGCGAGCAAGTAAATTATTACCTCAATTTAGCAGGGAACGTTCTTTTACCTATGATAAAGCAAAAGATGGATTACGTCAATTACTCTGGGGACTTTTTAAGAAAATAGTCGTTGCAGACAATATTGGGGTTGCTGTATTTGCCATATATAATCATCCCGAAGAGTATGGCTCTCTTACCATTATCTATGGAGCTTTTTTATTCTTATTTCAATTATATGCAGATTTTTCTGGATATTCAGATATTGCTATAGGAACTGCCAAGCTATTCGGATTTGATTTAAGTACAAACTTTAAACTCCCATACCTTGCAAATAGCGTTACTGGCTTCTGGCGTAGGTGGCATATTACCTTATCAAAATGGTTTCAAGATTATGTATATGTACCACTAGCTAGAGGAAAAGCATTAGGCTTTTTTTCTAAGTCATCAAGAAAGGCAATAAGTCTTCTCATTACCATGGGATTAATTGGCTTATGGCATGGAGCAAATTGGACGTATCTTGCTTTTGGTTTATTGCACGGAGTTCTAATAGTCATAGAAGGAACTACTATGACTAGTAAGGGCAAGAAAATGAAATTACACCAGTGGTTAGAAACAGGTGTGTTTTGGTCAAAATTTTATACGGTAACATTTCTAGTGGTGTCCTTGATCTTTTTTCGCGCAAGTACATTAGATAAAGCTGTTATCATGCTTAAGGAAATTGTTACTCAAAATATTGCATTCTATAATTTTGATCTTATTATTGGTAGAAAAATAGGATTTCTAGTAATTATGATTATTGCAGAAGTATGGAGAAAACGATACACACACCCTTTTATGAACTTAGAAGGTATATTGCCAAAAGTAGTTCGATGGGGTATTTATTATTTCTTGATATTTGCTATTATTAGATATGGAAGGCCTCAAGAAGCATTTATTTATTTTCAATTTTAATGATTAAAAAATTTCTCATACACGTATGTATTTTTTTGATTCCAGTAATCATAGGGTATGCTATTGTTGAGAATTATAGTCGCAACTTGCCACTTACACCAAAAATAAAATCTGAATTTTATAAAAACAATATACAGGATATTGAAGTTTTAGTATTAGGAGCTTCCCAAAACAGAGATGCTATTAATCCTGAATTTCTTTCTCACAAAGCTCTCAATCTTGCATATCCAGATCAAGATTATTACGTAAGTTCTAAATTATTAGAACAAGTAGGGCCTACGCTACCACTATTAAAGACTGTTATTATACCTATTTCATATGGGCATTTTGAAACAGCTCCAAATCAAAAAGATACTTGGAAAAATAGTATGTATAGACATTACTTTGGAACCACCGTCTCAGATAAGTTTACCTATTTTAAAGATAATTTCTTATACATAAGCTTTCCAGATTATTATTCCGTAAAGATCAACGAGCAAAAAAAAGGATTACTACATCTTGATTGTAATGAATATGGCTATAATAGAAATATAGAAAAAGCACTTTTTTACACATTTGACTATGATAGCTTGACAATAAGCAAACAACCAGTACATATTACACCTACGATTCCTCACCCAGAATATATCATAGAAAACATCCAAAAATTAGAAGATATATTAGCATTTTGTGGACAACAAAAATATCGAGTAATTCTATTAGAAACACCTACTACAACACGTTTTAAAGAGCATAGAATCCCGGAAGTGCTTCGTAGAAAAGATAGTATCTTGACTATGATTAGATCAACATATAACGTGCATTATGTCGATGCCAATTCAGCTAATGATTATATGCTAAAAGATCATAGAGATCATAACCACTTAAGTCCTCAAGGTGCTGAAAAATTTACCAAGCGTCTTAATACCATACTAGAAGAGCTAGAATAGTAAACTACTTCGGAGCAAGCCTCGAAGTATTAAACCCTTTGGCGGTACCAATCAAGGAATCCATTTTTTATCAAAGTTTGGAGCACGTTTCTCTAAAAATGCATTCCTTCCTTCTTTTGCTTCATCAGTCATATAGGCTAGTCGTGTCGCTTCTCCAGCAAATACCTGTTGTCCCACCATTCCATCATCAGTAAGATTCATGGCAAATTTGAGCATTTTAATAGAAATAGGAGATTTGGCTAATATTTCTTGTGCCCATTCATAAGCCGTAGCTTCTAATTCATCATGAGGAATTACGGCATTGACCATTCCCATTTCGTAGGCATCTTGTGCAGAATAATTACGACCTAAAAAGAATATTTCTCTCGCTTTTTTCTGCCCTACCATTTTTGCTAAATATGCCGATCCATAACCTCCATCAAAGCTCGTTACATCTGCATCTGTTTGTTTAAAAATAGCATGTTCTTTACTTGCAAGAGTCAAATCACACACTACGTGTAAACTGTGTCCTCCGCCTACTGCCCAACCAGGTACCACAGCAATTACTGCCTTAGGCATAAAACGTATTAAGCGTTGCACTTCTAGTATATTAAGTCTATGATAACCATCTTCTCCGACATAACCTTCTTTACCTCTGGCATTTTGATCGCCCCCACTACAGAAACTATATACACCATCTTTTGTAGAAGGACCTTCTGCAGAAAGTAATACAACTCCTATGGAAGTATCTTCATTGGCATCATAAAATGCATCATATAATTCGCTCGTGGTTTTGGGTCTAAATGCATTACGCACATTAGGCCTATTAAAAGCGATTCTAGCAACTCCGTTACTTTTTTTATACGTTATATCTGTATATTCTTTGGCAGTTTTCCATTCAGGGTGTGTCATAAACCTTATTTTAGCGTAAAAATAACCCTTTATTCGTATTCATAGAAATGAAAAAGTTCACCTTTAGTATTATTCTTGTTTTTGCTTTCGCGAAAGCGGTATTAGCACAGGAAACAAATGCCTCATATATTTTTACGGATCTCATTGATCTAGAAACTACTCCGGTAATAAGTCAAGGAAATACAGGAACATGTTGGAGTTTTTCTACCTCATCATTTTTAGAGAGTGAGATTACACGAATTACTGGTAAAAAAGTAGACCTTTCTGAAATGTATACAGTACGGAATACGTATCCTATGAAAGCTGAAAATTATGTGATGCGACAAGGGAAAGCACAATTTAGTGAAGGCGGACTTGCGCATGATGTAATCAATAGTGTGGCTAGATATGGTCTTGTACCTTTAGATGCATATACTGGACTAGCACCTACAGAAAATACGCATAATCACGCAGAAATGGTAGCTGTTATAGAAGCTATGCTTAACACCTATATAGATAATCCTGGACGTAGGTTAAGTAAAAAATGGAAACCTGCAGTAAATGCTGTACTTGACACTTATTTAGGAGCGCAAGTAACACGCTTTTCATTTGAAAATAATGAATATACCCCAAAAGAATTTGCAAAGGCCATGCGTATTCATCCTAGTGAATATATCTCACTTACCTCCTTTACACATGCTCCACGCTACAGTTCGTTTATTTTAAATATACCCGACAATTTTTCAAACGGTTCTTTTTATAATGTTTCTCTTGATGAGTTTATTCAAAGTATAGACCATGCATTAGAAAATGGTTTTACAATTACATTAGATTGCGATGTGAGCGAGTTATCATTTTCTTCAAAACAAGGAGTTGCTGTTATTCCTGACCAGAAAGAAAATGCAAAACTAGCTGTATTAGGCCCTGAAAAAGAAAAGGTAATTACACAACAATACCGTCAGGACGAATTTGAAAATTATAATACCACCGATGATCATTTAATGCATATTACAGGAAAAGCAAAAGATCAAAATGGGACTGTCTATTATAAAGTAAAAAATTCTTGGGGAACAAACCCAGATCGTACTGCGTATGATGGCTATGTATATATGAGTGTTTCGTACATACGATTAAAAGCTATTTCAGTCCTTATGCATAGAGATGGTTTGCCTAAAAATATTTCTAAAAAAATTAGAAAATAATACAACCTGCTAAAAAATATATTGATTTTAAGCATTTTATCGATATATAATGCTTTTTGTCGATTTTGGTGTTTTTATTTTATTATGCGCGCATAATAAAATAAATAGATAGTACCTTTGTATCCTAATAAATATTGGGGTATGTATTTAGAAAATTCGACTATAAACAGAGAAGTGAAAAAAGTCCATAAACTTCCAAATGGCACTATTTATGTTTTTGATGATTTTTTGGTTTCTGAATTTAAAGAAGATGCCATTATAGATTTTGATTGTTTTGTACAGCTTTATCATTATCTTAATTCTTATAGTGAAAACAAAAAATCGTTTGGCTATATTTCCAATAGGGTTCATAAATACACTGTAAAAGTGACAGATTTTATGAGGACAAAATCTTTGACTCAAAAAATATATCCGACGGCTGTCGTTACTTATGATGATGAAGGCAAAAACACATTTATGTTTGAGAAAAAAGTGTATAACTGCCAAGCTTTCTTATGTGACTCTTTAGACAAAGCAATTAATCATCTTACGGGTCGCTTAGTAAGTATATCCTAATGTAACTAGTTTCTAATTTAAAATAGAAATCCATACATTGCTTTTATCTTTTACAAAAGCATGTTAAAGATGGTGTGATTTTTGATGTAATTTATTAGATTGCTAATAAAACTACATCCTATGAAAAAAATACTTTTTTTATTGCTTTTTCTTCCAATAGCAGGTTTTGCTCAGGGATTAGATTTTGAGACCATTAGTTTTGAAATTAAAGCTGTAACACTTACAAATAGAACTAGAGCTTTACTTTCATATGATCTTGAAAATGAACAAATTCCTACCAGAATTAAAAAGTTTGACACTCGTTCTAGACAAGAAATCTATAATGCAAGTCAATCATTTATCTATGATGTAGTACGGAGTAATTTTATAACGACTAATGTTAAAAACCCAGTAATAACTATAGCTCCATTAAGTGAAAATAATCAATATGCATTTGGAGATAATGGTACTGCAGTAAAAAATATAGCGTATAAACCTTCTAATGGAGGTAATATTTTTTCTACATATTGTGCAGGTGTTTATGCGGCTAATAATGCTCGAAATTAGTATTTTATTTAAGCTATGGTATAGATACCATCTTCTTTGATAAGAATTTTACGATCTCTATATAAAGTACCTATTGCCTTTTTGAAACTCTTTTTACTAAGACCTAATTGTGATTGGATATCATCTGGGTCGGATTTATCATGTAATGGTAAAAACCCGTCATTTGCAGTTAATTCTTCATAAATATACTGTGCATTAGGTTCTATACTCTTATATCCTTCTTCCTGAAGTACTATATCAATTTTACCATCAGGACGAATTTTTTTTACCCAGCCTTCTAATTGATCTCCTGTTCGTATATCTTCAAAAATATCTTCTTTATAAATAAGTCCCTTATGTTTAGAATTCACAATAGCATTTGCTCCACGGTCTGTAATATGAGAGATCAGTAAATCTACTTTGTCGTACTTTTTAACTTCTATTCCCTCATTAGACAAATACTTTATAGTCTTACTTGTTGCTGCTAATCTATTTGTTTTTTCATCTAGGTACATGTATACAATATACCAGCTCCCAACTTTCATAGGTCTAGCCTGTTGAGCAAAAGGAACAAAGAGTTCTTTTTCTAACCCCCAATCTAAAAAAGCACCTATTTTTGAAACTGTAGTACATCGCAAATACCCAAAACTATTTAATTCAATATATGGTTTTAAGGTTGTTGCGACTGGACGTTCTTCGTGATCTAGATATACGTATACATCTAATTCATCCCATATCTTATATTCAGACGGGACATATTTATTAGGTAATAACACATCGTCTCCAGCTTCATTAGATAAAAAGAGACCTGGTTCTGTCTCTCTATCTATTCTCATTTTATGATATTTTCCAATTTCTAACATACGCTATATATAAAGTTGCAAAAATACAATTACTTATACCAAAAAAACGCTTTAACTAAGTATTATAGTTAAAGCGTTTAAATGATTGGTTAGTTAAGTAGCCTATATATTAATTATATGCTGATTCTTTTTTGAAATGCTTTGTTAGCATGTAATATACAACTGCACGGTATTTATTGCGGTTAGATTTTCCGTAAGTTTCAAGTACACTAGCAATAGCACTATCTAATTCTGGTCCGTCACTAAGTCCTAATTTTTTTACTAAAAAATTATTTTTTACCGTAGCGAGTTCACTCTCATCACTTCCAGATACAGTTGCTGCATCAGCGTTATAAATAGATGGTCCACAACCGATAGTTACTTTTGTAAGAAGATCCATGTCAGGAGTCATTCCACACTTGTTTTTTAAGTCATCTGCATATTTTGCGATGAGATCGTCTCTTTTGCTCATAATGATAAAGTTACTTATTTGGTTTAAAAATTTATTGTTCTTAAAGATAAAATATTTTCTAATACTTAACGAATATTTTTTTATTTGATGTGTTTAAAGTAATTTAAAAGCACTTCATCGTTGATTTTGCGCGGTGTAAAGATTTCCAGCAGTGAAGGTTGATCATTCAATGCATATAATTTATCTTTAGCTATAAGGCATTCTGCTTCATTATTAGCTGTTAGGTAGTTAAATCCATACATCTTACACAATTCTTTTGCCGTTAATTGATGTGTTGTCTCAAAAAATGCATCAAAATTATCAGTGTTTTTATCTCTATTAGGTAGAATTCTAAAAATACCTCCACCACTATTATTAATGACTATAATTTTAAAATCTTTAGGGATATAATCATTCCATAACGCATTACTATCGTAAAAGAAGCTCAAATCTCCTGTGATAAATGTAGTAGGTTGTTGCGTAGCTACAGCAGCTCCAATAGCTGTACTAGTGCTTCCATCTATGCCGCTTGTACCTCTGTTACAATATATAGAGAGGGTCTTATTTACATCAAATAATTGCGCATAACGTACAGCACTACTATTTCCTATTTGCAACATAGAGTTATTAGGAATTGCTGTAAGTATATGATCAAATGCTTTAAAATCGCACCATGGCATTTGTTCTATATATGATATGTGTAATTTATTACGCTTAGTACGTATAGATAACCAGTGCTTTTTATAATCACTAACTCCTTGTTTTAATTTGGGAATAATACACGAAAAAAAAGTATTTGGAGAGAATTCAAAATGTTTATTCAAACAAAAATAAGTGTCGTATGCTTTTTTAACATCTACATGCCAGTGGTGTTTTGGTTGATAATTTCGTAAAAAGGCTTTTATCTTTTTTGAAATAACCATCCCTCCAAACGTAAGTAAAATATCTGGTTGCAATTGTTTAAAACCTTCATCATCCAAAGATCCTATCATATTATCTATACGTGTAACAAAATCAGGATGTTCAATATTTGAGGTTGTTTCTGTAAAAACAATTACAGAAGGATCTGCTCCTAACCAATTGATAATTTCTTGATCTAATACATGAGGTGGATTAACGCCTACTAAAACTATTTTACGCGCTGCTTTATTCCAAATATCTGCAAAAGGTTCTAATGCTGCTTCGTTGATTTCTTGCTCAACTGGTCGTGGCGCTACTTGTATCGGAGTTACTGTTTTTTCTGCAACCATTTCATATAATGGCTCATAAAAAGGCACATTAATATGTACGGGACCATTATACGCTATTGCCATATTGAGCGCTTTATTAATCTCTTGTTCATTATGACGTCTACTCTCTACTATTTTCTGTTTGAGGTGTTTGTCAGTAATTGTCTCCACAGGAACAATTTCAGAGTATAAATTTGCCGAATACATAATGTGATTTTCAAACACATTCTTTTGGCGTATTGTTTGTCCATCGCCTATATCAATGCGCTCTACAGGCCTATCTGCACTTATTACTACTAATGGGATATCACTATAAAAAGCTTCGGCTATTGCGGGATAATAGTTAAGTAATGCACTTCCTGAAGTACATACAAGAGCTACAGGTTTTTGTATTTGTTGTGCAATCCCTAATCCGAAAAAAGCAGCACAACGCTCATCAACAATGCTATATGCTTTTATAGCTGGATTTTTAGTAAACTCTATTGTTAATGGAGCATTACGTGATCCTGGAGAGATCACAACTTGTGTTATTCCTTTACTTAAGCAAAGACTAACAATAGATTGTGCAACTGGTATTTTAGAGTGCTTCATTTGGTATTGTAAAAATACGACTCTCTAGTGATAATTCAACATAATATGTTAAAACAACACACTCCCCATGGTTTCCAGTTTGTGTCTAGTTTCTTCCCACTCTGCTTCCGGGATGCTAGCACTCGTAATACCACCTCCTATATAGACTTGCATTCCTTTTACCGTTTGTTCCATACAACGCAAATTCACAAAAAGATGAGTGCCTTTTTTGACACTTCTATAGGCTAGATTTTCTACATTACGTCTAGATGTAGAACGATGAGTTTCGTTTTTTAAATTAAGTTCACCTAAAAAACCTGTATAATAAGAACGGTCATAGTTTTCATGATCTATAATAAACGCTTTTGCTTTTTCTACGGGAAGTCCGCATACAGCAGGCGTAGGATGTAATGCATTGATCACTTCTTTTAAAGATACTTCTGTCTCATCTAATGTTGCAGAAATAGGAGTCTTTAAATGTAATAAGTTACCAGCTTTGTGATTTTCTACAGCTCCAACCGAAAGATTCTTGGTAAGTGGCTGTAATCGAGTAACGATTGTATCTGTTACTAGTTGCTGCTCTTCTTTTTCTTTTGCTCCCCAAATGATTTTATCATCCTGAGTATATCGTTGCGTGCCTGCAAGAGACATTGTATACAAAGTTCTATTCTTTATTTCCAATAAAGTTTCTGGAGTAGCGCCTAACCATAATCCAATACTAGGGTGATACCATATATAGACAAAAGCGGTGGTATATCTTTGTAATAGTTTTTTAAAAATTGTAATAGGATTTGTCAAGGTATCTGGAAAAGTACGCTTTCGCGAAAGCACAACCTTCTTTAAACCCCCTTCATTTATTTTTAATATTCCTTTTTGAACTAATTCAAGATGCTTCTCCTTCTCAAGAGTATCTTCATCTGGAAGTATCACTTCTGATAAATTATGCGTGACTCCAACTGTACTAAAGTTACAATCTATGCTATGCGTATCGGGAATAATGATACTTTTTTGGGTGTTATCAAAAGGAGCAAATACAAAACCACTTTCGGTAAAATCTTTGTTGTAATGTATGCTATTTTCTTCTTGATAGAAAGCTCGTAATTGTTTGCTATTAGGCTTTCTATAAGCTACAAAAGGAAGCGCATCATCAAATTGTTGTGTAATATGTTCAAAAAAAGAAACGTCCGTCATTATTTTTTAGGTAATGCAATTGTAGTAAGTTTTACTTTAGAAATTAAGGTCTCATTTTCATCTACAACATCTATATTCCAT
Organism: Dokdonia pacifica; assembly: GCF_900188275.1. GTDB lineage: Bacteria > Bacteroidota > Bacteroidia > Flavobacteriales > Flavobacteriaceae > Dokdonia > Dokdonia pacifica. The sequence continues at coordinate 87,309 of NZ_FZNY01000003.1, read as the reverse complement.
ACCTGTGTTGTACGCCCTTTATGAATAAAGGTAGCCTTGGCATATACCATCCCATCTCGCTTACTTTTTACATGATTTGCAGAAATTTCAATACCTCTTACATACATATTTTCTCCATCTAAAAACATAAAGCTTGCGGCACTACCTACACTTTCTGCCAGTGCAACCATAGCACCGCCATGTAATACCCCATCTGGCTGATGTACTCTAGGAGTAACAGGCATTTGTGCTACAAGATAGTCTTCACCAAAATCAATATACTTGATTTCTAGTGTTTCCATCAACGTGTTTTTACAACTTTGAGCAAGTCTTTCAAGTATTTGTTCTTTAGTCAAATTCATTGCCGTATTTTTATACAACGAAGATACGATATATGAAAGCAAAGACCTTAGAAAATACGCGTGCAAAATTACTCCCTCTTGAACCTTTTCATTATAGAGATTTGCTCCCTCTTTCTAAAGAAGTAGATTTATACCAATTTGGATCATCAGATATTTCTACGCCCAAAAAATTAAAAAAATATATGAAGGAAGCCTTTGATAAAAAGGAACAAGGACTTGCGTTACCTTTTATTATATATGATAAAAAGCTTGAACGTTTTGCAGGCAGTACTCGTTTTGGAAATGTAGATAAAAAGAACAAAGTATTACATATAGGATGGACGTGGTTGGGAGACGATTTTCGCGGAAGCGGTTTAAACCATCATATCAAATATTTAATGCTTCATTATGCCTTTGAAAAACTATATTATGAAAAGGTAGAATTCCGAATTGATGAACGTAACACACGCTCTAGGCGTGCTGTCGAAAAAATAGGAGGTGTTCTGGAAGGCATCTTACGCAAGAATATTATTACAAAAGAAGATTTTAGGCGTAGTTCTGCTTGTTATGGGATTTTACGGGAGGAATGGCCTACTATCAAAGACACTATTTTTAAAGATATTAAGAAAAAATAAGCCTTTATATATACTATTTATAATGGTTTATTCGCTTTCGCGAAAATGTATACAGAATGACAGAAAATCAAATTTCATACACACATACAAACACGTACACAACACTTAACTCCTTTACGGCCGCAACCAAAAATGTTTGGTTGGTTTTTCATGGCATGGGATATCTTACCAAGTATTTTATAAAACATTTTGAAGGTCTGGATAAAGAAGAGAATTATATAATTGCTCCCCAGGCACCTAGCAAATACTACCAAGACAAGCGTTTTAAATATGTAGGTGCTAGCTGGCTCACCAAAGAAAATACAGCACTAGAAAAAGAAAATATTCTCAATTATATAGATGCGGTTTGGGAAGCTGAATCTAAAAAGTGGGAAGGACAAGCAGTAAACCTCATCCTTATGGGATACTCTCAAGGAGTTTCTATTGTCACACGATGGGCTAGTAGTAGAAATATAGATTGTAAACATCTTTTGTTACACTCTGGTGCGATTCCACATGAATTAATACCATCAGATTTTGAATACCTCTCTCCTACTGCTACGGTTACGTATCTCTATGGAGATAAAGATGAATATATCAATGAGGCTCGTAAAACAGAACAACAATTAAAAGGAACTGCACTTTTTGGAGATAGACTTCAAGTGGAAGTTTTTGATGGGATACATGAAGTGAATGAAACGTTTATAAACTCTAATTTTTAAAAATGCACCTTAACTTTTTATAACTTTTTGAACAAATTGACTACTTCCATTAGTAAATTTTACAAAATATAACCCAGACTCAAATGATGAGAAATTAATATCTATATGTATCGTATTAATAATGTCTTTGTGTATAAGTCTTCCTGAACTATCAAATAGTTCATACTTCCCATTTATAAATTCTTGCATATTAGAAACTTTAAGATAATCATCTACTGGATTAGGGTACGCTTTTATATGGGAAATAGATTCTTCTTCTATTGCTAAAGGATGTTGTCCTTCTTCTATCTCGATAGCCTGATTAATAGTTATATTCTCAACACGATCAATAATACCACTTGGCCAATACACTTCTACTGCATCAATATTTGTAGCGCTTCCCAATCCAAAAAACTCTGTACCACTATTTTGGCTTATATATCCTTCTCCACAAAGCGTATAATTATAATGCTCCTCACCATTTGCAGTCACTTTAATTACGGCGCCAATTCCCATGGTATTACTCACTGTCCCTTGTAATTTAACCTTAAGCCAAGAATTATCATTAGCAACTATATTTTGTAACAAATAAATAGGATCATTTACTGCATTAAGAACAATTACATCTGGATAACCGTCATTATTAATATCTCCTATAGCATTACCATAACTCCATTCTTGATCATTTTCTAAGCCTGTATCACTAGGAATAGAATAAGAACCATTTGTATTTTGTTCATAATATGTAGTGATTTGAGAACTGTTAGAAAGAGTTCCATTAGATGCTACAAATAAATCTTTATCCCCATCATTATCAGCATCTAAAAAAGTAGCTCCCCAACTTACCCCTTGAAAACTCACTCCTTTTTCTACCGAAACTTCATTAAAAGTATTATTCCCATTATTAGTCAAAAAAGCACTCCCTGGCACCGTATTATATCCTTCACAGGTTCCATTCCAATTAGTAACAAAAATATCTAAATAGCCATCATCATTATAGTCATCAATGGTTGTAGACATAGCTAGCATTTCTAAAGCTACACCCGCTTCATTACTAACATTTATGAATGATCCATCACCATCATTACTATAAAGAATATTTTCCCAGGGGCAAAAATTATTTGCTAAATAAATATCCAGATCCCCATCATTATCATAGTCAAAAAAAGAAGCACAAAACGTATTATAGCCTTCTGTTTCTAGACCTGCTTCCATACTCACATCAGTAAACGTTCCATCTCCATTATTATGAAATAACATACTGGGTAATGTACTGCTCATCATACTAAGAAATACATCTAAAAAGCCATCATTATCATAATCCCCCCAAGAAGAGCTCCATAATCCTTCTTGTGCAACTCCAGTAAAACCAGCAGTATTTATAATATTCGTAAAATTGAAATTTCCATCATTCCTATAAAACCAAATAGCACCTTCCTCACTGACTCCAAAAAAATCTGCGTCATTATCATTATCAAAGTCTACCCAAATAGCTTGCTTTGCAGGGATACCATTACTCGTAATAGGTAATTCAATAGCAGTAAAGATTCCATTTATATTTCTAAAAAACTGAAAATCTTTATTGGTTGATGCTGGTAGTGTAATATCATCCCAACCATCGTTATCAAAATCATAAAAAGATATTCCAGCACCATAGGTAGTATCATCTCCATAAATAGCACCATCACCCGTAATGAGTGTTGATTCTCTTTTTATAAAAACACTTTGCGCTTTATTAGACAAAGGAATTAATACAAATAAAGCTAGAAGCACATACGATAGATAGGTAGTAGTTGTTCTCATAAAAAGATGTTTTGATTTCATAAATGAATACACCTTTATGTCTCTAAAATAAAAAAAGGTTGCGTTATATAACATCAAAAAGGCTATCACAAATGGTGATAGCCTTTTTAGTTCTTAACTATTGTTTTCTTTAGAAAGTAAATACATCAAGCGATGCATTATTACTTACAACGATATAATGCTCTTTACCATTTATTATAACAGTTTCAATGTCCTTAGAATCTCTATCTATAAAAGGATCATACTTTTTGGTATGTTTAAAATTTCCTTTTCCATCACCTAATAATACATAGCCATAGTTACTATCATAACGTATGGTTTCTACCTCTGCATCATAAATAGCACCTACTCCTATAATATCTAGAAATCCATCGTTATTGAAATCTTTACTTAGCATAGATAATGTAGGTCCAACTTGAGCTTGGTTAGGTAGTACTTTTACATCAAAATACCCATTCCCATTATTTTGAAGATAAACAGATTCAAATATATGAGCTTTTAATTCATATGCTCCTTTGAGTCTATCTTCTCCATATATATCTTTGATTCCTAAATTTGCAAATTCTTTGTAACTCCCTATTTTCTCTAATAAAAAAGGGTTTTGTTCTGAACTACATTCTTTTCCTCGTACAGGAACTACTTTACCATTTGCTATTTTACTAAGTGCTACATCAAAGCTTCCATTATCATCAAAATCTTTTCCATAAATCGTGATCGGTTTTTTAGAACTAGGGTGAAATTTATTGTTCTTCCCAATATTACCAAGTACATAATCTTGATCTCCGTCATTATCAAAATCGTTTGCTACAACACTAAACCACCAACCTTCAGTATTTTCTAACCCATCTATGGTTATGTCTTTATCAAAATTGCCGTTATTATTTGTAAAGAATGTAGGTTGCATCCATTCTCCTGCAACAAGTAAATCTAAATCTTGATCATTGTCATAATCTGTAAAAATAGCTTCAGACACCATTCCTATTTCAGACAAAGCAATACTTGCATTTGCGTCTTTTGTAAATTTCCCATTGGTATTTTTAAGAAGATATGACTCTGGAGATACAGGATATTTCCCTGGAATAACATTTCCTCCTACAAATAAATCTTGATCTCCATCATTGTCATAATCACCTGCAATAATACTTTTACCAGAAGTACGCATTGTAGGTAAGGCTTGCGAATTTTTTTTAAAGTTTCCGTTCCCGTCATTAATATACAAACGGTCTTGTAATAAGGGACTATTTTCTGATAACTCATACCCAGCACTTACTACATACAAATCTTGATCTTGATCTCCATCTATATCTACAAAAAGTGCATTAGCATCTTCATACCTTGCTTCTTTTTGCCATAAGGCTTGGTTTGTTTTCACGAAAGTGCCATTATTATTTTGCACAAAAAGAGCAGCTTCTGCTCCTAGTGCATTTCCCACAAACACGTCTTCTAATCCGTCATTATTAATATCTCCTTTGGCAATTCCAGTACCTTTTGTTGATTGTTTTTGAGGAAGTAACAACTGTTTATCGTAGTCGTTAAAATTATTTTCAATGTGTTTGTAATTAAGTCCTAATGAGGAAGCATCTTTTTTTGCAGTAATAGACTCATATTGCTTTAAGGGAGCATCATCAAGAATCGCACCTGCATATGCAATTGTAATTTTTTTATTGGCATCTACCTGATTCAAGGTTGTTTTTTTACCATCTGGCCATTGTACTACAATCTCATCTACTATAGTATAATCATCCAAACCAAAATGCAAGGTTGGGGTCACTGAAGATTGAAATCCTCTAGTGATGTATTTTTTTTGATGCTGTACACGCTCACCATTTTTCACGTATACCTCAGCTCCTATTCCTTGCTTATTTGTAGCTGGTCCATCTAATATAATTTGGATTGCATTTACATTGGCATTATTTCTATAAAGACCTATCTCATCATTTATATTATTAACGATAAGATCTAAATCCCCATCATTATCAAAATCGGCATAAGCCGCTCCGTTTGAAAAATTTGGATCTTCTAATCCCCATTCTTTAATCACTTTTTGGAATGTAAGATCTCCATTATTCTTATAAATATAATTGTCCAACTTTTCAGAAGGCATCATATCTAAGACTGATTGTAAAGACACTGGTTTTCCTTCTTGGTCTAATGCCTCTAACTGATTTCTAAAATCCTGATTATGATAATCTTTATAGACACCATTAGACACAAAAATATCTTTCAGGCCATCATTATCAAAATCGGCGAGTAATGGAGCCCAACTCCAATCTGTTTTTACAACACCACTTAATTGTCCTGTTTCTTTAAATTTCCCATTTCCTTCATTAAAATGAAGCATATTAGCCATATAGGCATGATGATAGCCGACACGAACTAGCGTATTAAAATTTTCAGTACTCATAGACTTCATATTCTCTTTACTTCTTGCATAGTTTTCGGCAAGCATATCAACAGTTACAAGATCTTCAAAACCATCATTATTTAAATCGGCATAATCTGATCCCATACTATTAAAAGAAATATGATTTACTCTTATAGTCGCTTCATTCTTAAATGTTCCATCCTTTTGATTGATGTACATCATATCAGGCTCTAAATAATCATTAGACACATAAATATCATCCCAACCATCGTTATTAAAATCTCCTACAGCACCAGAGAGGCCCCATGTTTTATTATAAATCCCTGCTTGGTGGGTAACTTTTATAAAGTGAGTTCCATCATTACGATATAATTGATCACTAGTAATCTCTTCTTTGGCTCTTTGAATCGCTCCACTGATTGCTACATTATTCTTAAAATCATATCTATAATTTAAAACATATAAATCTAGATCTCCATCATTATCATAATCTAAGGAATAGGCTTGCGTGCTATAACCAGGATCATCAACTCCCCATTTGCTTGCTTCTTCTTTAAAGATTCCATTTCCTTGATTTACATAGAGTTTATTTCTTCTTGCATCATCATTGTCAAGGGAACCTGCTTTTGACACATAAATATCTAACCAGCCATCATTATTAATATCCAACATGGTTGCCCCTGTAGTAAATCCCATTTCATCTGTTAATTGCGCATGACTTGTAATATCTTCAAATTGAAAATTCCCTTTATTTTTATATAATTTATTAGGTCCAAAATTTGCAGTTAAATAAATATCATCTAAGCCATCATTATCTACATCTCCTACTGCGACACCCGCTCCAGTATATAAATATGGGTAGTTTAAAAAGTTATATCCTAAATCTTCTCTTATTATATTTTTAAAAGATATGTTACTCGTAGTTGTTTCTACTTTAGTATATAACGTCTTTGCTCCATCTGTATATGTACCATCCTTAAGGACAGCACTTTGGTTTTCTGAACAAGATACTATCAGAAACAGACCACATAACAGAATAATTACATTTTTACATTTCATATGAAAGATATTTATTTTGTATTGTGAAGGATTATCTTTAAATATCCTAGCGATTTTATAATAATAAAAGTACTCTGTTTTTAACATAGGATAGAATACGTAGTACTACGTATTCTATAAGTAATAACACGTATAATAAATAGAAAAAGCCTTGACATATATGCCAAGGCTTAAATTTCATCATTACCTTAATTATTATTTTTCATTCTCTTCTATCCATCTGCGTTTACGTTTTTCATATAAACGTTCTTTTTTCAACATACGAAGATTTCTTTCATCACTAATAATGCTGCTTCTAGTAGCGGCATCATTTGATACTGGCATAAATGTAGGAGGCGGAATATCTCCATCACAGAAACCAATAGACCATGAATTTAAGCTACCAGCCGTATTATTCTCATCACAAATAGAAAGTGTCCAGTCACCAGTCACCGTTTCTCCGTCAAAAGCAGCTGCAAATGTACCACCAAAAGGCTGTGTTTCGAGAGCATTTACATTTATTGGATCTCCTCCGTCACGAAATACAGCATTAATTCCATTGGACGCATCTGCAGCGCTAGCTAGTTGTAAAGAAGTACCTTCTGGTGATGTTAATGTTATATTTACAGAAGGGCTAGAAAAAGCACTTTCTATATATACAACACTCACATTATCAATATCTGCATCTGTTCCTATAGTACCTGTTGCCGTAGATGTAGCCACAAAGTCATTCCCTGTTGGGCAATTACCTACATCACCTGATGCTCCAGCAAAATCGGTTATTGTACCACCACATACTGGTGCGGGATCTACACAGGAAACAGCAAGCTCAAAGGGTCCTAAATCATCATCAGAAAATCCTTCTATTAAGATAATATATTCTACTCCCAATGATGCTATAAATATAAGTTGTGAGTTCCCTCCTGGTCCACATGCAGCAGCGTTGTCATCATTTTGAGTAATTTCTGCACCGTCACAAGAATCAAAAATTCGTATACGAGTATCAAATCCAGAACCACACGTAGAAACTGTTACTGCTTGACCTTCTACAGTTCCTGTAAATGTATAGAATACATCAGGTCCATCATTCATTGTGGTATCTGTAGCTAATAATGTATTTCCTGAAACGGATTCACCACAAGTTATAGCAAATGCATTTTCACATAAATCATTTCCAGGAACAGTCGGTACAGAAGCTTCTGCAAGACAGAAACCTGTACTTTCATCAAAAATATTATTGATAATTTGGATAATTAAGTCATCTCCTATTGACCATCCTGAAAGGGTTGTTCCTCCAAAGAAACTTCCTTCTGCACATGCAATAAATGCTCCTGTACTATCTCTAATAATGATATCTTCATTGGCTTCGTTACTTATTTGCTCAGCTCTAAATACTAAAGCATCAGAAGTTGCTGTCCAACTATAGAAAACATCTCTTACTGTTGTCGTTGAAGAACACGTTGTGTCTCCAGTAAGACCACTATCTGTAAATTCCGAAATATCTAGTGTGAAATTTGGCGAAATACAATTCGCAGCTGTTCCTTCTGCTGTTGGTGTAATAGGAATTGCTGTTTGTATGTAATCCCCCGGAGTCGTACATACATTATCTGTTGTCCATGTTCCAGAAGATACTCCTGCCGTCCAAGTTCCAGATGCAGCAGAACAATTTGAAATATCTAAATACGTATGAGATCCTGTCCAAGTAATAGCAACTCCTTGTGACATATATGCACCTCCTATTGTACAAGTAGTTACATCATCTACTGTATTACATCCGCTTTGCTCATTACCCGTTGCAGATCCATAATCTACAGTATCAAATATAGACTGTGTCGTAATGTCTGTATCATTTCCTGATCCATCACCTGTATTAAAAATAATACTCCAAGTACCTGATCCTCCTATTGCAGAAGTAAAACTTCCAGTGAGAGGAACTACTGCTCCTCTAACATCTTCTTTTACTACTTTAATAAGTGCTGCTTTGTCCTCATCAATGGCATCTGTTATTATAGGGTTACTTCCATCTTCATCAACCCTAAAATTAAATGAAGAATGATCAGAAGAAAAAGAGATATCCATTCCTCCTAATGCTCTTGTCCCATGAATAATACCTTTGTATTCCTCTACAGTTCCATCTATTTTTTCTAAGGTAGCTTTTGCATATTGAGAATTTATAATTTTAATCTCAACGACACCACGTTCTTCACTATCAGAAGTGGAAAAAACTCCTTTATACATTCCTAAAGATGTTCCTTGATATCTACCAAAATCTGTTGCAAGATCTGTATTTTCATTTATCAAAGAATCTTCAACTACTAACTCTTCCTTTGAGCAAGAAAAAAGTACTCCCAATAAAAAGAGAGATGTAAAAAATTTAGCTAATTTCATAATTTATTAGTTTGTTGTTAAATATGTATTTTGATGACATATTTTCAAACTGTAAAATTACTCTGCATTTATTTTATTCGAAATACGTACTAGCACGTATTATATACGTATTAGTATGTATTCATGGGGCTAGTATAGTGTATAATTCATTATAATTTAATCAACTTTGTAGTTTGCGTAAGTTGATTATTAGTGAAGTAGGATACAAAGTAAGTCCCTTTATATAAGTTGTCAGTAGATACTTGTATCTCATTACTTTGTATAGGGTATGATGCTATTAATTGCCCAAGGATATTATATACTTTAATCTCATCACGATCTCCAATAATTTTAGGAACTTTTATAGTAACCATATCACTTGTAGGATTCGGATATACTTGTAATTTAAAATTATTTTCTAGGTCTTCTAAAGACAAAGGAAACTCTCCTTCTGTAATCGTAAGTGTTTGATTTACCTCTACATCTTCTATAAAATCTACATGACCACTTAACCATGTGATTTTTACATAATCAATAACACTAGCCTCTTCCACACCAAAAGACTCTGTATCTGAATTTTGACTTAAATAGCTTTCTACACTAGCAGTGACTCTATATTGTTTTTCTCCATTTACACTAATCTCGATTCTAGATCCATACCCATCACGATTACTCTCTACTCCTTCAAGATGTACTTTTAACCAATTATTAGGTACCAGTTCATGATACCTATTATTCCATAAGTCAAACGTATACGGTTCTCTATTAGCTACCACAAGATCTAAATATCCATCATTATTATAATCGCCTGAAGCATTTCCAAAAGAATGCGCTAAATCTGTTTCAAAACCATAGCTTAAGACTCTTGTAAATAACTCACTTTCATTTTGATAATAAAAAGCAGCTGACACCTCTCCATTGTCATTTGTATCATCAACACCACTTACATATAAATCAAGCCTTCCATTATTATCCATATCTATAAAACTTGCTCCCCAAGATATTCTATCAAAACTTACCCCCGATGAAGTTGCTATTTCTGAAAAAGAACCATCACCGTCATTCTTCATCAATGCATTTGCAGGAACAGGAAAATTAGAATCATAAGCAGTATTCGTTATATATACATCTATAAAGCCATCTGCATTATAATCGTCTAATCCTACAGACATAGCATCCATTACATATCCTGCTTCTGCCTGTAGGGTCATATCTGTAAATGTTCCATCACCATTATTATGATATAAAATATTAGGAGTAACTTTTCTGTCATTTATAAGGAAAATATCTAACCATCCATCATTATTATAATCAAAAAATGTCCCTTGAAACGTAATCATACTTACATCTCCAATTCCAGATAGTCCATTGACATTTTCAAAGGTTTCATCTCCATTATTTCTAAATAACATATTTGGTATGACCTGATCTAAATCTCTATTACTCAAAAAAAGATCCAAATCACCATCATTATCATAGTCCCCCCAAGAACCGCTATTTGTTTGAAGAACAACATCAGGAAGGCCTGCCGTTACTGTAATATCGGTAAAGATAAAATCATCATTTCTGTAGAGTCTATTTTTATATTCTTCACTAGCTACAAAAAGATCTTTATCTCCGTCATTATCAAAATCAATCCAAACAGCTTGTTTTAAAGACATAGGGAGCTGATCTAATTCATAGGTAACTTCTTCAAAGATTCCATTTATATTTTTGAAAAAACCTATAGAATCTCCATTATCTCCAGATACTGTGATATCATCCCATCCATCATTATCAAAATCACAAAAAGAAACTCCAGTTCCAAAAAAGACAGCATTTGAAAAATTAAAATTTACATCTTCCGAAACCTCCTCAAAAAGTACTTGACTATATCCGAATAAAGACGATAACAAACAAAATAAAAAAGTAGTGTAAGAATACTTCATAAATCTATCCTATTAAATCATATTTCCATGATTAAACTTCCAAATCATGTACTTTCATAATTTTATTTAGTAGGATTAGTTATCAGCAAACTAGACAGTTAAATTAATAAAAAAAATAAAAAACGCTAGATATTTACACAAAGTTTTTTTGATAAAAAAGAATTTTGCTTAGCGCGAAAATAAAGAAGCACATTGTCACTCTAGAGAGGTAAAATCAAAGTATACCATTTCGCGAAAGCTGAAAACAAAAAATACCTCCAGAAAAATATTTCCTAGAGGTATTATAGCTTACAAAGATCAGCCCACACATGGGAGATCAATTCATTTATTTTCGCTTAAAGCGAAAACAAAAACCTCCAGATAGTTTAATACTACCTAGAGGCTTTATATACATAATCTGTGAAGATACCCACCTACGTGGGTATAAGTGATTCACACACTTTCGCTTAAAGCGAAAGTGGTTCTCTACTTACTTCACTTCTTCAAAATCTACATCTTCTACATCGCTAGATTCATCTCCTGCTCCAGCATTTCCTCCTGCTTGTGCATCAGGTCCTGGTTGCGCTTGATCTCCTCCTTGCGCTTCTGCTTGTGCTTTATACATTTCTTCAGAAGCTGCTTTCCATGCTTCATTGATAGCATCTAGCTTTGGTTGAATAGTATCTACATCTTTTGTTTCAAAAGCTGTTTTTAATTCAGCAAGAGCATCTTCAATTGGTTTTTTCTTATCATCAGATAATTTATCACCAAATTCTTTTAACTGCTTTTCTGTTTGGAAAATCATTCCATCAGCTTCATTGATCTTATCTGCAGTTTCTTTTGCTTTTGCATCTGCATCGGCATTTGCTTCAGCCTCTGCTTTCATCTTAGCGATTTCATCTTCAGTAAGTCCTGATGATGCTTCAATACGAATATCCTGAGACTTGTTTGTCGCTTTATCTGTAGCACTTACTTTGATAATTCCGTTTGCATCAATATCAAATGTTACTTCAATTTGTGGTGTACCACGTTGTGCTGGTGGAATTCCATCAAGGTGAAAACGTCCAATAGTTTTATTATCTGCTGCCATAGCGCGTTCTCCTTGTAATACATGGATCTCTACTGATGGCTGATTATCTGCTGCTGTTGAGAATACTTGTGATTTCTTAGTAGGAATCGTTGTATTTGCTTCAATAAGTTTTGTAAATACATTCCCCATTGTCTCAATACCTAATGAAAGTGGTGTTACATCAAGAAGTAATACATCTTTCACATCTCCTGTAAGTACTCCCCCTTGTATAGCAGCTCCTACCGCTACAACCTCATCTGGGTTTACTCCTTTTGAAGGTGCTTTTCCAAAGAATTTTTCTACAGCTTCTTGTACTGCTGGGATACGAGTAGATCCTCCTACTAGAATGATCTCATCAATATCTCCTGTACTTAATCCTGCCGCTTTAAGTGCTGTTTGGCAAGGCTCTATGGTTCTTTTTACTAAATCATCAATAAGTGCTTCAAACTTTGCACGGCTTAATGTACGTACTAAGTGCTTTGGCCCGCTTGCCGTAGCTGTTACGTATGGTAAATTAATCTCTGTTTGTGTAGAAGAAGAAAGTTCAATTTTTGCTTTCTCAGCAGCTTCTTTAAGACGTTGTAAAGCCATTGGGTCTTCACGTAGGTCCATACTTTCATCTGCTTTAAACTCTTCTGCTAACCAATTAATGATTTTTTGATCTACATCATCTCCTCCTAAGTGTGTATCTCCATCGGTAGCAAGTACTTCAAATACACCATCTCCTAATTCTAGAATAGATACATCATGTGTTCCTCCTCCAAAGTCAAATACTACAATCTTTTGATCGCTATCTTTTTTATCAAGTCCATATGCTAGTGCTGCTGCTGTAGGCTCGTTAATAATACGCTCTACTTTAAGACCTGCAATCTCTCCAGCTTCTTTTGTTGCTTGACGTTGACTGTCATTAAAGTAAGCTGGTACTGTAATTACGGCACGTGTTACATCTTGTCCTAAGTAATCTTCTGCAGTTTTCTTCATTTTCTGAAGTGTCATTGCAGACAATTCTTGTGGTGTATATAAACGACCATCTATATCTACTCTAGGTGTATCGTTATCTCCTTTTACTACTTTATAAGCAGAACGTTCTGCTTCTTTTGAGCTTTCACTGTATTTATTTCCCATAAAACGCTTGATAGAAGCGATGGTTTTTGTTGGGTTTGTTACAGCTTGTCTTTTTGCTGGATCTCCTACTTTAATTTCTCCTCCTTCTACAAACGCAATTACAGATGGTGTCGTACGTTTACCCTCAGCATTAGGGATCACTGTAGGCTCGTTACCTTCCATAACAGCGACGCACGAATTGGTAGTTCCTAAGTCAATTCCTATGATTTTACTCATTATATTATAGTGTTTAAGTGTTATTTAAATTTTTCTACACTACACAATAGTCAATCATTATGCCACTGCTTATAAGCTGACAAGCTGTCATTTTTTGCTTTCGCGAAAGCAGAAAAAACAATCTTAAAAATCGTTTTATCCCTTTATACGCCTATTTTCATCAGTTCTCGCCACTGTGTCGTATATCTAGGACTTCGCTCCTTTTTAATCAGTTCCCACTCTTCGACACGGGTTCCAATCATGGCAGAAGAAACCGTTGTCTTCCCAAATTTTCTATTCAATACATCTAGCGTATGCATCAGATTACTGTCTGAAATCTTAGAACGCTTTTCAAAAAGATTTCCCTGTACATAATGTTCTGGAATTAATCCTGTCAAGTTTACAGCAACTTTTTTATATCGAAATCCTGGTTTGTAAATATGATGTAATGCCTTACGTGCTTGTGCAATCAGTGCAAATGTATCATTAGTAGGAATAGGCATCGTTACTGTGATACGATTAGAATATTGCTTATCTATAGTACTATGATAATTTGTATACACAGCTACATGTATATAGGTAGCGCATGATTTTTGTGCTCGTAATACTTCTGCTACTTCTGTGATATAATACGCACACGCCTCTTCTATTCTTCCTAAATCAGGCAATTTTTGACCAAAGGACTTTGCGGTGCCAATCGCTTTTTTAGGATTAGGAACTGCCATAAACTCCAAACAGGACTCCCCTCTTAGCTCTTTCCATAACCGTTCTCCAACTACAGTCATTTCTTTACGTACCCAAGCTAGTGGTAATTTGACAAAATCTATCGCTTTAAAAACACCTATGGCTTGCAATCGTTTTACATGTTTTCTTCCAATTCCCCATATATCACCTATATCTGCCCACTCCAATGCTGCTATACGTTTAGCATCGGTATCCATAACATACACATGCTCATGTTTAGGAATTTTTTTTGCCATACGATTGGCCAGTTTAGCTAATACTTTGGTAGGAGCAATCCCTACACCTACCGGCAAACCAGTATACCTATAGATACGCTCTTTAATCTCAAATCCATACATACGCATATCTATATATGATAATCCTTTTACATCCAGAAAAGCCTCATCAATACTATAGACCTCTACAGAAGGAGAAAATGTCTCTAATATATTCATGACTCGTTGTGACATTTCTCCATACAAGGTATAATTGGAAGAAAAAAAAGTTACCTTATTTTCTATGAGAATATGTTTGATTTTATAAACGGCTTCAAACATAGGAATATGAGCCAGTTGTTTTGCCTCTTTATTTGCTGCAATAATACACCCGTCATTATTACTTAATACAACGACTGGTTTTCCCCATAAATCAGGCCTAAACACCTGCTCACATGAAGCATAAAAGCTATTACAATCTACCATCGCTATCATCGTACATGATGTATTATATACGTGATGACACCCCATAAAACAAACGTCTCTTGTGTTTTATCAAAAGGAATACGTATCACCTTAAACCCTCCGTCTTGTACAACTAATGCCAAATCATCAAAATTGGGTAGTAATGATCTATCTATAATAAGTACATCTTTATCTAAAATGGAAAACGTTTTCCAAGCATCTCCACGTACACGTACATAAAATGTTGCATCTTTATGAATAGAAAGTTCTTCATTAAGATCAATAGGAGCTTCCATATAATGAGTAGCTGCACTAGGAAATCCTGTCTGTTTTGACACTTCTGCCTCATGACGATCTTTCGTAGGCTTAACTTTTCCTGATGCTCCAATTTCCATGATGTAAAAATATGGAAATTTTCCAATAATAAAGAATAATTCCATTAGTAACATTTTGATACTTTCGTATACTAATGCTACAATCAAAGTAACTATATGACCTCTAGCCAAAAAACACGTCTTCTTTTTAAAACATTTTTAAAAATGTGGGGATTATACATCCTCTTTTTTATCATTATTGGCGTATGTAGCTTTTGGATTCCTGAGCTCAAAACAGATACTTATGAAGATTCAACCCTAAATGATCTTTTACAAAACAACCCTTTTAAACTTTTTGTGTTGGCCTGTATTTTTGCGCCCATCGTAGAAGAAATGATGTTCCGCACACTCATTAAACCTACGCATACAGATCTTATATTATTTATAAGCTCGTGGCCCGTTTTTATAGGACTTCGTTTTCTTCCTAAAGATATCCATTGGGGAATCATACTTGCCTTTGGGGCCGTACTTCTCTTTACGATATACTATATTTTAAAACACCTGATTACAGAGCAAAAAACAGTACGATTACGTAATTTTCTTCATAAACACCTAACCGTCATGTTAGTGTTTGTCTCTATCATTTTTGGGCTTGTACATATTAATAATTATGTAGACACTTTTGTGATTGATCTAGCCTTATTTGTTCTTATTGTACCACGTATCATTTCAGGATTTATGATGGGTTGGATCAAGATTAAGAATCAAGGACTCATTTGGTCTATGGGGCTCCATTTTATGAACAATGCCTTTGTAGTAGGAATCGGGATATGGGCAAGTGAAAAAACAAGTCTATTATCTCAGGTTGCCTTATCTTTATAAGATGCAATTTCACGCTATCCATTTACAAGATATTGATACCCTACGTTCATTAGCTATACGTACATATACAGACGCTTTTGCTCATAAAAACAAACCTGGTGTGTTAGAGAAATATGTGGTATACGCTTTCGCGAAAGCGCATTTAGAAAAACAACTTTTAGCACCAGATTCTTATTGGTATTTTTTGAAACAAAAAGATACGATTGTTGGCTATCTCAAACTAAATGTAGGGAATGCACAAACAGAATTTCAGGATAAAAACGGACTTGAAATTGAACGTATTTATATAGATTCTCCATACATAAGTAAGGGATTTGGAAAAAAAGCAATAGATTTTTCGATTTCTGAAGCACTTAAACTGGAAAAAAACTACATTTGGTTAGGCGTTTGGGAAGAAAACCCAGATGCAATTCGATTTTATAAAAGGTGTGGTTTTAAGATCACTGGCACACATCAATATGATATGATTGCCGAAATTCAGACAGATTACATCATGCAATATGATCTTACATGAAAGAAAAAGAAATAGAGTGTATCTCTGTATTTGATATGCTAAAAATAGGCGTAGGTCCTTCCAGTTCTCATACATTAGGCCCTTGGCGTGCAGGACGTCGCTTTATAAAAAAGCTCAAGGAAGAGCAACTGTTTGACAGTGTAGATCGTTTACATATAGATTTATATGGGTCTTTGTCCTTAACAGGAAAAGGACACGCCACAGATGTTGCGGTAATGATGGGGCTTCTGGGAACCGACCCGCAAACGTGTGCTATTGATGCCATTCCTACAACGATTGAGAACATCAAGACCACAAAAGAAATTGCTTTTAATGGAGAACACGTCATTCCTTTTGATCCCTCTGAATCTATAAAATTCAATCGTGAATTTTTACCATTTCATCCCAATGGAATTACATTTAAAGCATATATAGGAACACAAATCATAGAAGAGACTTTTTACTCTATTGGAGGTGGTTTTGTTGTACAAGAAGAACGAAAACGTTCCGAATTAAAAACACATCAATTCCAATGCTTTCCCAGACCTGTCGAGCTAGCAACAGATCTTCTCGCTTATTGTAAAAATGAAAACAAATCGATTTCAGAAATTGTTTTTGAAAACGAATTATATCTCAACACCGAAGAAGAAATTAACGAACGTCTCAAACAGATATGGGATGTAATGTTAGATTCTATGTATACAGGATGTCATACAGAAGGAACCCTTCCAGGCGGACTCAATGTACGCCGTCGCGCTTATGACAGTCATCAAAAATTACAAAAAGGTATTTCATATACTGATAAATATGAATGGATCGAAGCCATTCGTGGTACAGAAGTACGCTTTCGCGAAATTTTAAAATGGGTGTCTTGCTTTGCTTTAGCTGTAAATGAGGTAAACGCCTCCTTAGGACGTGTTGTCACAGCGCCTACCAATGGAAGTGCAGGTGTTATTCCAGCTGTAATGATGTATTATATGGTGATTGAAAATCACGATGCCAACTTTGAAGACATTCGTAAGTTTTTACTTGTTGCTGGAGAAATAGGAAGTCTCTTTAAAAAAGGAGCTACCATCTCTGCCGCTATGGGTGGATGTCAAGCAGAAATAGGCGTTTCTAGTGCTATGGCAGCAGGAGCGCTTACAGAATTGATGGGAGGAACACCAGAGCAAGTACTCATGGCTGCAGAAATTGCCATGGAACATCACTTAGGTCTTACCTGTGATCCTATAGGAGGTCTTGTACAAATACCTTGTATAGAACGTAATGCCATGGGAGCTATTAAAGCGATTAATGCCTGTGAAATGGCATTAGATACAGATGCTGCCAATGCTAAAGTACCTCTTGATAAAGTCATAGAAACTATGTGGCAAACTGCACAGGATATGAATACAAAATATAAAGAAACTAGTGAAGGAGGACTTGCTATTAATGTAGGAATGGCAGATTGCTAAATTGTTAATTTATATCTAGATGGCGCAACCCATTTATCTATTCGACATCTAGAGATAAACACACCATTTGAAAACTACATTTTTCACCATTGTACTCACCATCCTATTGAGTAACTCATTAATTGCTCAAACAGAAGATATTGAAGATACAAAAGACACTTCTAGTAAATTTACGTATCCCGATGCTTATTTTACATTTGACCCTATAAATACCTTTGTTCCTGTTCCCTTACCTAGGCTTAATGTGGGGTATTTTATGCCCATTTCAAAATCTGACCGATGGCGTATTGGTACTTCTGTAGGGTACGGAGCAAAGCAATTTTCTATTTATAGTGAGGTTAGAAAAGATGATTATCGCTTATGGGAAATACGACCTCAACTTATTTATCACTTAAAAAGAGGTACGCGTGTTAAAGCATTTTTCTCTTTAGAACTCTTTTACATTAACCATACAGAAACTAGAGAGAATAGTAGGTTTAGACCTGAAAGTGATTTTCCACTTATAGGTATAGGTCCAAGTTTTGATGAAAATACTATTGGTTTTGATCAAGCAGATTATAGAAGAATAAAATATGGATTCACCATAAACTACGGGGATTATATTCGATTTTCAGATAGGATAGGATTACGCTCTAGTGCAGGTATTGGGATACGTATAAAAGACAATCAATATTCGAATATCTTGAATCCCCAATCTAATGATTCTGATAGCTTTGTAACTCCATATTTTCTTAAAGAAGGCGTATCTGTAGGCGCAGAAGTTCATCTCTCATTTAGACTATACTTTACAACGCGTAAAAAAGACAAAAGCTAAGGAATATACACTCCTTAGCTTTCTATCAAAATCAAACAAACTTCAAAATATTATATTGCTACAATACCTTGTGTATTTGTATCAGGCAAATTGTTTGACTCTTCTGATATAAGTTCTAACGATTGCCCATTAATTCTATAGATTCCAATGGTTCCATCTAATCCGTAGAGTTGGTATAAGAACTGTCCATCATCAGAAATCCACATATCAATCCATCCTTCTGTAACTGCAAATGCATCTGGGCCATTATCTGCTCCTCCAGTTCCTGTTCCTTGTGCTGCCGTTTGATCTAGTAACGTCACTACTCCATTATCAAAACTATATGCTGCTAGACCTGCTTCAATCGCATTAGATACAAAGAACGTATTTCCATCGGCTGTAAAGTCTAACCAACAAGCAGTTCTTCCTGTATTATTTTCTCCAGATGCTACATCAAGACTTATAGGTGTTAAGCTACCATCACCTTGTATTTGCCAGGTAGATACTGAGCCATCTTGTAATGCTGGGAATGCAGGTGGTGTTCCATCTGGTTGAAACTCTCTTGCTTCTGTAACTACCACATAATTGTTTCCTACGATTTGGAACCCAATAGCAGATGGTAAATTTCTACCTTCTGTATTATTTCGTAATGTAGAAGTAGCTGTCGCTACCGAAGATGCACTTAATGTTCCATCTCCTCCTACACTGTATACTGTTAATTCATCTTCACTTCCTGATCCTAAGGCTGAAGCTCCTGAGTTGATCGCCGCTACTAATAACCATTGTCCATCTGGTGAAAACTGAACTGCAGATGGGCGTACAGGAAGATCTCTAGTCGATCCTGGTATCGCTTGTAATGATCCATCTTCTAATAACCAATATCCAGTTACAGTACCTTGATGCATAGGTTCTCCTCCAGCTAAAAACTCTGGACGTGTAATATTAGAAACATACACGAGTCCTTTGGTTCCCGCAACTGTTACTTGTCCTGTTGTTGCAATACTATTAGGTCCTATAGCTCCCGTATCTAAAGGATCGCCTGCTGCTTCTAAAGAAAAATCGGCTGCGATATTAAAAGAAGTAATTGTGTTACTCCCTGCATTTACAGCAAGTAAATTTTCATTATCATCTGTTTTGGTAAGTGCATAAGCAGAAATTAATGGATCGAGTCCTTCCCCTCCATCATAATCACCTCCATTACCTCCTGTAGCAAAGGGTCCAATAGGTGTAAGCGAACCATCATCTGCTCTTCCATAGGCTATAATTGTATTAGGGCCTTGTACATTTCCTGCTACTTGCCCATCACCATTAGTCATTGCATAGACGGCTCCTACAAAGTTTGCTGTATCATCATTGTCATCATCATTATCATCTTCTCCAATAACAATAGGAGTATTATCATCGTCAGAATTACATGAAACAAAAGTGATAGATAGTGCTAAAAATGCAATAAGCATTATATTGATCTTTTTCATTTTCTTAGTATTTTAATTTTTGATTTGTTGATTTATTTTACAGTAAAATTTGGCCAGAACTACTATAAAACATTCACAAGAAAACGTTTGTCTCTTGCTCTTAAATTAGTGTTAAGAAGATTTTCCTACTTACGGTATCAAAAAATGAAAAAATACTATTTATGAGATTAGATCAGTTTAAAATTTATATAAAATACTAATAACCAAGTGTTTACAATTAAATGAAAAATAAAATGAAGTCATTAAGAAATGACGTATTGACATTTTTAAAATAAAAATTTAACACATTTTAACAATTTAAAGGTGTAAAAGCTTCATGAAGTTGTGTAAGCTATCTTACAGAAATTAAAACAGCAACGTCAATTTTATAGATAATCTATATACAAGAATAAGAAAAAGTGATGTTTTAGCCACGTTTAATACCACAGCCTTCCCGATCTCTTGTATCTACGATATAAAAGATCTTCCAAACGCCATCTCGTTTAAAAAGCTGAAAACTATTGGTCCCACAATGGCTTAATTCTCCATTTACGTAAAAGGAATAGGGTGTCCATACATTTGCCATGGCCATATTATCGTCAATTTGCACTTTGTAACTTTTAATACGCTCTTCAAATTGAGTTTCATCTGGAATAGAACAGATAGATGCTAAGAAGCCACTAAAGTCTTGTTTGCTTAATACAACTTCGCCAGTTCTATTCTTTCCAATAGATTGCATAAGTATTTTTTCATGAACGACACTTTTAATAATAATAGAGTCTTGTTTATGAAAACCTTCAAAAAAACGTTCTACCAGATGTTTTACTTTTGTCTCTTCTGTTGTAAGTGATTGATTTTGCGCTATGGTAATTTTCGCGAAAGCGAAAAAAACAAGCCCAAAAATCATTCCTCCAATAATATATTTCCCCCTCATAAGAATCATGATTAATATAGCTATGTAATTTACTACTTTTGTAGGATAAAACATAACTAAATGTCTGTCGCAAAAAAAGAATATAAACGTATTACTGTTAAATCTCTTACAGAGATGAAAAATCGTGGGGAAAAGATATCCATGCTTACTGCCTATGATTATACCATGGCAAAGATTGTAGATGGTGCTGGAATTGATGTCATACTCGTGGGTGACAGTGCGTCTAATGTAATGGCAGGTCATGAAACTACGCTTCCTATTACACTAGATCAAATGATTTATCATGCTTCATCTGTAATACGTGCTATAGATCGTGCGCTGGTGGTTGTAGATCTTCCTTTTGGTAGTTATCAAAGTGATCCGAAAGAAGCATTACGCTCTGCTATACGTATTATGAAAGAAAGTGGTGGTCATGCTATCAAAGTAGAAGGAGGTAAAGAAATTAAAGAAAGTGTAAAGCGTATTTTACATGCTGGGATTCCTGTAATGGGACATCTAGGATTAACGCCGCAATCTATTTATAAGTTTGGAACCTATACCGTTCGTGCAAAAGAAGAGGCTGAAGCTGCAAAATTGAAAGAAGATGCCTTAATGCTTGAAAAAGCAGGATGTTTTGCTATTGTACTTGAAAAGGTGCCTGCAAAACTTGCAAAAGAAGTTGCAGAAAGTTTAACCATTCCTATTATAGGAATAGGTGCTGGTGGTGGTGTAGATGGACAAGTACTTGTTACGCATGATATGCTTGGAATGACTCACGAATTTAATCCTCGTTTTTTAAGAAGATACTTAGACATGCATGCAGAAATGACAAAGGCTTTCAAACAATATGCTACCGATGTCAAGTCGCAAGACTTCCCTAATGAATCTGAACAATATTGATTTTTTTCCGCTTACGCGAAAAAGAAACAAGATTCAAAAGATGCAAGAACCAAGAGTATTTATAATTACTTATGAATCACTATCTATTTTCTTACGGAACCCTTCAAAAAGAACAGGTCCAATTAGAAACGTTTGGGAGATTATTACACGGAACTGAAGATGCACTCGTAGGGTTTCGATTAGAAAAAGTACTGATTAAAGATCCTAACGTTGTTGCTCTAAGTAATGAACCTTATCACCCTATTGCAATACCTACAGGAACTAAAAAAGATCTTATCCATGGTCTTTGTTTTAAAATATCTGTACAAGAACTTGAGCATGCAGATACGTATGAAGTAGCTGATTATAAGCGCATAAAAACAACATTACACTCAGGAAAAGAAGCCTGGGTGTATATAAAATCTTATTAATATCTTATTTTTTATATCATTTAGTTAGGAATCCTAATTAAATAATATATCTTTGTACCATTATTAATTATAAAACTAAAATACAAATGAGTAAAGCCACTTTTTATCACGCAGGATGTTCTGTATGCGTTAGTGCAGAGAGCGATGTTATTAACTTAATTGGAGAAGAAAATCTAAATATTGTAGATATCGCTCAAGACAGAAGTAGAATTCCAGAAGCAGAAACCGCAGGTGTACAGTCTGTACCTGCATTAGTAACTTCTAATGGAAATGTATTACACATCAATTTTGGTGCTTCTATGGCCGATGTAATTGGTTAATTTTTAAACTATATAGTTAGGATTCCTACCTAAAAGAATCCTAACTATGAATATGTATCATTATGAAAACAACAACTTCAGTATGTATTGCCTTATTCTTTGTCGGCATATCTGTATTTGCATGTACAGATAAAAAAGAACCTTATAAAAATGATGATTTTGCAATTACTAACGTAGCTGTCACACATCATACCGATTTACAAATGACTGTATGGGAAATTACGGTAAAAGGAAAAGCTGGGCATACCACTCCTATTCCTGTGGGACAATTGGACGGAGCTCCTGTATTAGCCTATGTATTTCCTACTACATTAAAGCCAACTGATGTTGGTTTTAATGACACCGAAGGGATTGTAGCACTAGGTCTTACCTCACATCCTGATTTTGATGACACCCCTTTATGGGATGAAAATAAAGATAAAATTTTTGATAATGACGGAATTATATGGCATCCACATTGGGTAGTCTTAGTTCCAGACGATCGTGTAGAAGGTGGTCTCGCTGTAAAACAATTTAAAAAAGGAGATACGAGTGTGATCCTCCCTCTTACCAATCCAGGAATGCCTATGTATATGGATTCGCCAGGCTATCAAGTAATCACTACCGGAAATACCATCAAAGTAATGATTCCTGATTATAGAATCGGTACTACTACATTTTCATATGATGGCGTTACTTCCCTTATGAAGGTAAACACCAGTATAGAAGACAAACCTTTATTAGGGGTATATGAAGTATATGGTGTCGCCAGCGGAGATCTCTCTTTACCTTATAAAGTAACTCAAAATTAATCGTATGAAAGTAAACGTTTGGGATACCTATGTCCTTAAAAAAAATGGAACCTTAATGCATTTTGATATTCTGGTTCCCATAGAAACCTCAGAAGAAGATACCGTCTTCCAATATGGTGATGACTATCTAAGTGACAAAAATGTGCATATCCAATCATTGAGTGCTTCAGAGTGTCGTTTATGTCATATGGAAACAGCACCGCCTCAAGTGATCACTTCTATTCAAGAAAAGGGATATCACATTATAGAATTACAAAATTGTGATTAATATCGCATCATATAATTAGGATTACTAACTTTGCCTATAACACATACATCATTATAGGCAAAGTTTGCTTATGAAAAAAACAATATTTAACACCGCATATCAAGACGACATTGCTAATAAGGTCGTGGTAGGATTAGAACGTATTTCTGAAGCATTTAAAGTATTGCTTTGGGAACACGCAAAAGTAGTAGGCTTAAGCCCTATTCAAATACAAATCGTACTGTTTGTCGCACATCACAAGTTAGAGATGTGTACCGTAAGTTATCTTGCGCAAGAGTTTAATATTACAAAACCTACAGTGAGTGATGCCGTAAAAGCCTTACTCAAAAAGGAGCTCATTCAAAAGAAAACGGCCTCTACAGATAGTAGAAGTTATGCCATTGCGCTCACTAAAAAAGGAAACGAACTACTCCTGCAAATAGAAAATTTTGCACTTCCTGTTAAGCATCAACTAGAGCATATAGATGAGGATGAGGTAAAACAACTGTACCATACCATTACCAAATTAATTTACGGACTTAATAAAACGGGGATTCTTAGTGTACAACGTAATTGCCATAGCTGTGCTTTTTATGAGAAAAAAGGAAAGGGGCATTATTGTAACTATCTAAAACAGCCTCTAGAACATCACGAAATTCGTTTAGATTGTCCTGAATATGAAGTAAAACCTACAGGAACCTCAGTTTAATACTTTATGACACATACGCATTCTACACCTACAAATTTACAAGTGATTTATGAAGACAATCATCTGATTGTGATTAATAAACGAGCGGGAGATATTGTACAAGGTGACAAAACGGGTGATGCACCATTAAGCGAGGTTGTCAAGCAATATATTGCCAAAAAATATAACAAACCTGGCGCTGTTTTTTTAGGAGTTGTACATCGGTTAGATCGTCCTACGAGTGGAATTGTGGTGTTTGCTCGCACCAGTAAAGCACTCACACGTCTCAATAAATTATTCTCCGAACGAAAGACACAAAAAACCTATTGGGCATTGGTCAAAAAGCACCCTTCGCCTGAAAAAGCAACGCTGACTCATTATTTAAAACGCAATACAAAGCAGAATAAAAGTTACGCTTTCGCGAAAGCGGTGCCAGATTCAAAAGAAGCAAGTCTTACCTATCGAGTGCTCAAAAAACTAAAAACTTTTACGCTTCTTGAAATTGATTTACACACTGGAAGACATCATCAAATACGAAGTCAACTGACAGCTATAGGAAGTCCCATACGGGGAGATTTGAAATATGGTTTTGATCGTTCTAATAAAGACGGAAGTATTAGTTTACATGCACGTAAACTTACGTTTGTACATCCCGTACAAAAAGAAGAAATGACATTTGTAGCTCCTGTACCTAAAGATGATGTCGTTTGGGAAGCGTGTGAAGGTTAAGGCATTAAAACGGGCCCAATCCAAACTAACCAAATCATATAGCCTAATACACCTCCTATAAATCCTGCGCTTATAAAAGTGAATCGTACGGGTGTAGGAAGTATTTTAAAAATTACATAGGTGGCAATTCCTAAAGCAATAAGCGCTAATGGTAAAGAAATGCTTCCTTCCCACCAACCTAAATATCTGGAAAGTACAAGTTCATCACTATGACCTCCAAAAGGATTAAAACCGCCTTTAGCTATAGATCGCATCAAACCAGTCACAGGATTTGCGAGTTGTCGCAACCAGAACAAAGAAATAAATACAAAGATCCAGTCCTTTAATTTCATTCCATATTCTCTTATACGCCTTCTCCAACTACATAGAAAAGCAAAACCAACAGTCCCTGAAATAGTAGTTTGTAAAGGACCTCCAAGGGTAATGAGAAATGAACTGATTTTAAGTTTTTCAACAAGTGTATCTAAGCGTTCTTTCTCTGGAAAATCACGATTAGATGCGATCGCCTCCTGATTCCGAGCTGCAATAGTATCAAATTCTATAGAGAAAGGACTATCGTAATAATTCATATACCCATATCCCAAATGGGTTTTATAATCAAACGCTTTCGCGAAAGCGATATGACCCAACTCATGCGTAAGCGTACCAACAATCGTAAACCCTATAAATCCAAGTAAGATCCATAAAGCCAGTTTTGGATATATATGTAAAGAAATATACTTTTTAAGCATCTATAAAGATTCGTACCATCTTCATAAAGATATAAAGAATACATTTTGTAAACGCTAATTATCGTTTAATCACACGTCTTGTAACGCTAGTTTGTCCAGTTTCTATGGTTACAAAATACACTCCTTTTGTATAGCCAGATACATCTACCAACGTATTTCCGCTTTCTATAGTAGCTGTATATACTTTTTGTCCTGTCATACTATATACAGTGGCTTTGGCGCCTATAATAGTAGGTGCAACCTGTAATGATAATGTATCTCTTACTGGGTTTGGAGAAAGTTGTATACGCGTCGTTATTGCTTCTTCTGTTATAGACAAGGTAGGATCTTGAAAGACACGTACATAATCTATTTCTAAAGCACTTTCTGTAAAAGAGTCTAGAATTTCTGGTAATATCGCAACATTCAATAAAAGATATTGAGGGGCATCAAAAGGCCACGTATTGGCATTTTGCACGGACGGTTCATAGATATAATGCGTTGTACCATCTACACTAAATACCATACGATCTGGAGTCCATTCTAATCCATAAATATGAAATGCAGAGGAAGCGGTAGCAATCGTTTGTCCTCCTTTATTTACCGTATCTCCGAAGCTAGAAGGCGTATGCATAGCACTTTGCACATAGTTTTGATTAGTTCCCCAATGCTCCATGATATCGATCTCTCCACAAGCTGGCCAGGATACTTCTCCATTGGTTTCATACCAGTAACCACCAGGTTCTGTAATATTCTGTCCTAAAGTCCACATGGCAGGCCATGTACCGATGCCTATAGGTAGTTTTGCACGTATTTCTACATAACCATAGGTAAATGCAAACTTAGAGTTTAATCGTGCTGAGGTATGGGTTTTGGTAGATCCTTGATCTGTAAATATTTCTTTTTTGGCAACTATTTTTAAAGTACCATCACTCACAAAAGAATTCTCTATACGATTGGTGTAGTGTTGTATCTCTCCGTTATACCAACTATTACCATTAGGTAACAGAGTTTGATGGTGCCATTTTGTTGCCTCAATAGGTCCCGCAACATTAAACTCATCAGACCATACCAATTCGTAATTGCCTCCTTGTGCAAACATAGGTAGACTCATACAACTTATAAAAAATAGAAGAATAAAGGTTTTCATAGCATCTCAATTACTGAAGGAGAAAGATACAATAATAGCACCCGTTTCCCTTAAAATCTACCTATACATGAATACAACATTCTGCTTCATTTTATAGTTTTTTACAAAAATTCTCTTCTTAAGTTATAAAATGAAGTGTTACAAGTATACGCTTTAACGTTTCACTCTCCCTTTGGTCATGGATCTCACAGGCTCGATTTCGCGAAAGCGTATAAAAAACATTAGCATGTAGCCATTGCTATGTAGTTACGTTATAATATCACGTTTCTATACTAGCAGGCCATTGATGAATTAAAGGTGAATTTCCATCACTATAATCTACAATAAACTCACCGATATCACCTCTAAATGCTTCTAGTGCTTTATTTCTAGGGTCATCTTTATCTGGAAAATATAGGTTGGTATCATTTCCAAATAATGGTAATAATGGTTCATAAGGAGCAGAAAAAATAAAAATGTAATAGAAGGTCATCATAGAACCTATGGTGCCTGTATTAGGCAAATAACGTAATACATCTTCTGTGGTAAATTTCTTATCATCTGGTGCAACGATAGCTGTTTTTTGAAGACAAGGCGGATAATTTGATACAAAAGATAAGGCAGGTCCTAATGATCTCATTTGTCTAGAGTTTCCATGGGCTACTACTCTATATATTAAACTAACGAGTACTGCTTTTAGTTCTCTTTTACTACTCATCATGGGTAAACCTCTTATATTTCCTTCTTCAGGATCTGAAGCAGCTTCTATCCAATTTTGAAGTTCTTGATCGTTAGAAACATCTTCATCGGTAGCATAGGTAGTCTCTACAAATACAGTTGCCATTTTATCTGAAGTCTCCCACAATTCTAATAATAAACCTGCAATTGGAAAACGGTCCCAATCTTCTTTATCAGAAAAGTCTTCTTTATGAATTCCAAACTTCGCTAGCGTCACTTTAGGATCATCATCAAAAAATTCTCTTCCTGTAGCAAAAGCATTGGTGAGTTGTAAAAAAGAATCGGTGGTTGCAAATGACGTAGGAGGTCCTATTTTTTTCCATAATAAGAACAACGCATCATTAAAACCTATGAGATAATTAGACTGCGGATCTAGTAATTTTCTAAGATCATGATCTTTGGATACATTATTAAACATAGTCATTTGCATAGAGGCAGATACAATATGCCAATGGTATACATGGCCTAACCATATACCATAAACCGTCACCGCTGTTCTTGCTGCAGACAGTGCATAAATCCACGTGGCATCTGTAGTGTTTTCTTGTGTATATATTTGCGAAGCACTTGTGTCTTTCTTTGAGATTTGAACACAAACAGGTGTTAATTCCTTCGTGTTTTTATCTTGTTTTAAAAGTACAAAAGCGCCAGGGGTCCATCTATCAAACCCTTCTACTTGACTTGCCTCAAACTGATTAAAAATCGTTAAGTCTATTGCGTATAATAATCCATCTGCATGAATAGGTTCTAAAAGATCATCCCATTGATTAGAGAATACGCGCTTTACTTTTTCTAAAGTAGCTCCTGCTACCTTTTGAAGAATTAATAAATTATAAGCCAATCCATTTTCGGCAATCATAGGCCAAAACTGTTTTGTGGCGGTTTTAGCATCTTTTAAAATAGCAGCATATTCTTTTTGGTGATTTTTAAGCCCTTCTCTATGGACATTGTAATAGTTCGTCCAAGAGAGACTGAAATCTTCCGGTTTGTCTAAGAAAAAAGAAGTGAAGGCTTCTTCTTTAGTAGCATGTTTAGGGAAAGATGCTTTTTCTAAATGAGCATCTAGAAGTGTTTTATTTAAAAACTCTTTTTCATCAGAACTTCGTAATCGTTCTAAAAGCTCTTCTCTATCTTCTTTTGAGACATCTATTTCTTGAGTATCATACATAAAGGTATAGGCGCTTTGCGTCACACCTTGTATGGTATAATCATTACTCAATCCCGCTTTTGCCATTTTAAATTGTTCTCCTCGTAATCCTAAATTTATGATGGATTCGATGGTTTCAGAAATGATAAAAGGAACTGCCGGCATTGCCGTTAATCCTTTTTCTCTAATGGGTAAATGATGTACTTTTTCAATTTCTTTTACTAGTTTTTTTATAAGATAATATCCTATAAAAATTACTGTAATAACTCCAATAAGCATTAGAATGTACTGCCAAATTTCCATGGTTATATAGTTTAGAAGACTAAACTACACCACTATTCCGTTGAAAAACAGCGTATATACACCTATTTTTCAATAATTTCAGTAGATAATTAAAATTCAAAAGTCATTTCACAGCTCTTCGGCTCTCTACTACTACACTCACTAAAATAAGTGCACCACCAATAATGGTTCGGATGCCTGGTATTTCTTGTAAAAAGAAAATACCCAATATGATTCCATAAATAGGTTGCGCACTACTCATTAAACTAGCCGTAGTGACTGAAAAATGTTTAAAACTAGATAGAAATAAGGTATGCCCGATGGTCGTGGTAAGTAACCCTAGTAATGCTAGATATGGCAATTGTTCTTGTACCGAAGGCCAATTGACATCCATAAATAGTGCAGGAATCAATAACACCGATACTATCATAATTTGGTACCACATTAAAATAGTGCCTTCATATTTCTGTACTTTGGTTTTCATAATCAGGTTACGCAAAGCATAACAAAGCGCTGAAATCACTCCCAAAATAATAGCCAATGTTGCATCACTTTCTAAACTGAATTCGGGGGCCAATAAGTACAATCCAAACAATACTAAAATGGCTAGAAAAATATGTATGGGGTGAAATTTTGTTTTGAGAACTAACGGTTCTAATAAACTTGTAATGACGGGATAGGTAAATATGGAAAGCATACCTATCGCTACGTTAGATAACTGTAAGGCATAGAAATATAAAACCCAATGTGCTCCTAATAATATACCTCCAATCAAAATGGCTTTACGATCCTTAGTATCAATATGCCATGAAGATTTACGCCACAAAATAAAGAGCCCTAAAAATACTGCTGCAAAAATACCCCGTAAGGCAATCGTAAGTTCTGGAGGGAGTTGTATGTATCGTCCTAAAACACCTGACGTACTAATAAATAGCATGGCCAGATTAATTTCTAGTATAGGACCTAAGGTTGTTTTTTTAGTCATCAACTACTCTGTCGTATTTTATTCACTTTTTATGCATCGCTTCGCTCTCCCATACGGTCGTGAATATGCCTGTTGGTAGACAGGTCTCACTAGTTCGATTTCGCGAAAGCGGAAAAAAACTCATTTCTATAAATTTAATCTTTATCAGATGCATATATTTTATCCCATGCTTTTCTAGTCATAACTATTAATTGCTTTTCCTTCAGGATAAATATACTCACATAAGAATCAGAAATAACGGTATGTTGCTTCCAAGTCACATAAGGTTCATAAAGCATTAGAGTACAAATATCGGTTTCTGAAATAATAGGATATTCTTCTACAATATGATTATGCATTACTTGTTCTGTCTTATTTTCTTCACTCCCATAAGAATAAACAAGTAATGAATTATGAACTTTTGATTTTGAGATTAATGTATCTTTTTTATCAAATTCAAATTTGTAATCGTTTCCTATAAGTACTTGACCAGATAATTGAGGCCCTGCTATACTATACACTGTTACTTTATTATCGATTAGTATAGGAACAAAATTCCAACCTACATTTTCATAGAAACTAAAAAATTGGTCTTCATTATTCTGAACTAAATCTCTTGCTTGATTTCTAGTTTTTAACAATCGCTTTTCTAGTACTGTCGCCTTTCTAGGTACTGTATCCAGTGTATATACCTCTTTTAATTCTAAAATTTGAGAATACTTCAACTCATAAAGTATATTTATATCTTCAGACTGATCGTAATAGATAGCTATTGTCTCATCACCATCTGTGTATGATAAGTATCCACCAAGATTAGGAGTAGCACGCAATTCATCTCCTAATACGTCTGTACTATGCCAAGATGCCAATTCAGATTTATAGAGTTCCATAGCAATGGCCATGGTTTCTTTTTTTAAACGTTTGATTTTCTTTTTCTGCCCAAAACAAGTTGTGGTAACTAACATTGTAATGGCTACTAGTAAAATTCTCATAGTGCAATTTCATGGATTGATTATTCTTCTCAAAAATAAAAGCACTATTATTTTCAAAAAACAACCAATGAGTAAACATTAGATATCGATTAGGTAACTAGAAGTATAGGGATTGTTTTGAAACGAAGTGTATTTTCGCGAAAGCGGAAAAACAATGATTTATCGCATCAAGGCTTTTGCTTTTTCTTTAATTACCTCGGCAACAGGCCTGTCTTGAATTTTACTTTCCAGCCATGACAATACATCCAGATATAAAAAGGCTCTACGCTCATATGGATCATCTTCATAGACCTTTAGTTTCTTATACAATCTCTTGAAAGCTCCTTTGAGTTCATGCGGATAAATATTCTTGAGTTCTTGTACAAAATTGATCATCTCTTTCTGCACCTCATGGAGATCATCCATCTTTAATAAAAACTTATAGGTACTGCGAAGTAAGGATTCTAAATGATAATCTTTTGCCGCTTCATAATGTGCAATAAGATTTAATAACCTCGCAAAACACATCAAATCCTGTCGTGTTTTTAAGCTCTTTGCATTAATAATCTTAGAAAGGTATTCAATACATTTCGTATAATTTTCTGATCCAAAATAAAGACAGGCTATTTTATAGTAAAATACCATAATATGATGTTCATCTATACGGTATTTTGGAGAGGCAATCCCGTCCATCACCTCGGTAATTAATCCTTCAAAATCTTCATAATCACCCACCATAAAGCGATGATTCAACTTATTGCTGTAGATATATAAGAATAGTAAGGTGTCTAAGTTATCCCCTTTCGGGAAATTTGAATCTTCTTGAAGCCCTTCCAGACGTTGTAATGCTTCATCAAATTTGGCGCTCAACTTCAAATAAAACAAAGACTCTAATAAGTAATGTTGCCCTTTTAAAAAGAATACTGGATTCCGTTGTATCATCGTAGGGTTATCTTCAAATAGCAATACCCATCGTTTTGAATATTTATAACAGGATACAAAATCTTGTATTAGAAAATTATACCACAAATGTGCTTTATATAACCAAAGTTTTTCTCTAAACCCTAAACTATCATAGTCATAATCAGGCATTGTTTTATCAAAATAATCTTTGATTTCTTGTCGTTCTTCATCACTTCTTACATAGCCTGTACGTAACATCATTCCATATAATTCTAGCGATATATTAGAAAGTTTGCTTGTCATCACATTGGCTTCACTCAATTCCTTAGACTGTGTAGAAAGCTCATCAGCACGCGATAATATACTTCTTGTGATATACTGTGTTTCAATTACTTTTTCTAACTCTACGATTTCATACGCTATATTCTTTTCTTCATTTTCAATCGCCATGAGTTTGGCTTTATCCAATACTTTAAGACTTTGTTTGTAGAGGCCTTTTTGATATAATATGGTTGCAAAATCTAACTGCTCTCGTATTTGTACTCTAATATTTCTATGCAATGGCGTGAGTCTAAGACTTACAAGAATTTGTCTGTACAAATGGGCTTTGAGATTTGATAACTGTAATTTGGTAACAACGCCTTTTTTAATAATGACTTGTTCGTCATAAGATGACATTTTATCAAGTACGTCAAAAAGTGCCATAAATTTTGCATCTGTATTTCGTTCTAATCTTCCTACATACAACTTGAATTGTCGTTTCTCGCTTTTAGATAACGATTTTACCAACACAAAAAGAGCGTCACTTTCTTCATTTGGCGTTGTAATGATTTTTCTCATAAAAATCTATAATACAGATACTTAAAATAATTAAAAAGCAATTTAACATCGTAATAATCCATGTTTTCGACATCGCTTAGCTGTCTCCAATATATATATTCGTAATTAAAAACAAATCATGTCCAGAGATAAAATTCAAATATTTGATACTACCCTTCGAGATGGAGAGCAAGTACCAGGATGCAAACTAGCAACAAAAGAAAAATTAATTATTGCTGAGCGTCTGGACCTTCTGGGCGTTAATGTCATTGAAGCTGGATTTCCAATTTCTAGTCCAGGTGATTTCACATCTGTAGAAGAAATTGCAAAACTTGTTAAGAATGCAACCGTATGCGGTCTTACTAGAGCCGTCGAAAAAGATATTGAAGTTGCTGCACAAGCCTTAAAGTATGCTAAATACCCACGTATTCATACAGGTATCGGAACTAGTGCTTCACACATCAAACATAAATTTAATAGTACACCAGAAAAGATCATAGAGCGTGCTGTAAAAGCAACTGCCTATGCAAAAAGCTTTGTAGAAGATGTAGAATTCTATGCAGAAGATGCTGGACGTACAGACAATGAATATTTAGCCCGAGTACTAGAAGCTGTCATCAAAGCTGGAGCTACTGTTTTAAATATTCCAGATACAACAGGATATTGTTTACCTGATGAGTATGGTGCAAAAATGAAATACCTACGTGAGAACGTTAAAGGCATTGAAAACGTCATCTTATCATGTCATTGTCATAATGATTTAGGATTGGCTACCGCAAATTCTATTGCTGGCGTACAAAATGGTGCCCGACAGATAGAATGCACCATTAATGGTATCGGAGAGCGGGCAGGAAATACTTCCTTAGAAGAAGTGGTCATGGTACTAAAACAACACCCGTATTTAAACCTAGATACCACGATCAACACCCAATTATTATACGACACAAGCCAGATGGTGAGTGAAAAAATGGGAATGCCTGTACAACCTAATAAAGCGATTGTAGGTGCCAATGCATTTGCCCATAGTTCTGGGATTCACCAAGATGGGGTTATTAAAAATCGTGAGACCTATGAAATTATTGACCCGGCAGATGTAGGCGTCACCGAAAGTGCTATTGTATTGACCGCGCGTAGTGGTCGTGCTGCACTTGCGTATCGTTCTAAAAAAATAGGATATGAATTGACGAAAGACCAATTAGATATTGCGTATACTAATTTCCTATCGATTGCCGATCGTCAAAAAGAAGTGCAAGATCAGGACATTCATAAAATTATGGAAACCGTTAATATTCAGGCGGGGGTTTTAGCATAAACATGGGCACTTCGATACAATTTTACAAGATCTTTTCACTAAACGTTTAAAAATCTTATAAAATCACTCAGTGACCTTAAAGTAATAGTAATAAATAAATAAATAAATAAGATCAGGTGATTGAGTGATTTTAAAACGTAATGAAATGAAGGTTTAAAATAATATCGAAATCACCGAGTATTAAAACATAACAATAAAAACAGATGATTGAGTGATTTAAATACAAAGTGATAACGAAGTATTTAAATTGTATCGAAATCAAAATTCAGTCATTTCAGTATAAACAATTAAAAATCTATTAGATACGTTTAGAAATATCTAATTTTATATCAGTTAAATATCAAATTTTAATACCAGCTTTAACGGCGTACACATGGGAAAAACATTATTTGATAAAGTTTGGGATGCACACGTGGTAGATACCATACCCGATGGGCCTCAGATTTTATATATCGACAAACATTTAATTCACGAAGTCACAAGTCCGCAGGCCTTTAATGAGCTGGAAGCAAGAGGAATTCCTATTGCACGTCCAGATCAAATCGTAGCCACAGCAGATCATAATACACCTACCGTAAATCAGCATTTGCCTGTTCAGGATCCGCTTTCGCGAAACCAATTAGAGCAGCTCACTAAAAACTGTGACAAACACGGCATTACACTATATGGGTTAGGACATCAATACAATGGTATTGTACACGTGATGGCTCCAGAATTGGGCATCACACAACCCGGTATGACTATGGTATGTGGTGATAGTCACACCAGTACTCATGGTGCTTTTGGAAGTATCGCTTTTGGAATTGGCACCAGCCAAGTAGCACAAGTATTTGCGAGTCAAAGTCTGCTTCTTAAAAAACCAAAAAGTCTACGCGTTAGCGTCAATGGAACCTTAGCGCCTGGTGTATTGCCTAAAGATGTGATCTTATATATCATCTCACAAATAGGCACCAATGCAGGTACGGGTTATTTCTGCGAATATGCAGGAAATGTCTTTGAAGAAATGTCTATGGAAGGCCGTATGACCGTTTGTAATATGAGTATCGAAATGGGGGCTCGTGGCGGCATGATTGCACCAGACCAAACAACATTTGATTATATAGAAGGAAAGAAATTTGCGCCGCAAGGGGACGCTTTCGCGAAAGCGGTCTCCTACTGGAAAACACTTCCTACCGATCCCGATGCTACATTTGATAAAGAATATCACTTTGATGCGGCAGCTATTGCACCGATGCTTACCTATGGAACCAACCCTGGTATGGGCATCAAAATAAATGAGCATATTCCAGAAACAGGTGATATGACCTTTGAAAAAGCATTAGAATACATGGATTTTAAAGGCGGGTCTCAATTACTAGACACCACAATTAATTATGTATTTATAGGAAGTTGTACCAATTCTCGTATTGAAGATTTTAGAGTCGCAGCCAGCTATGTAAAAGGAAAACAAAAAGCACCCAATGTAAACGCTTGGTTGGTACCAGGATCACAACAGGTTGTAAAACAACTGAAAGAAGAAGGTCTTGATGAGGTGTTTAAAAATGCAGGGTTTACGCTTAGAGAACCGGGATGTTCTGCATGTCTAGCGATGAATGACGATAAAATTCCTGCAGGAGAGTATTGTGTCTCTACGTCCAACAGAAACTTTGAAGGACGTCAAGGACAAGGTTCTCGTACCATACTGGCAAGTCCGCTGGTAGCAGCAGCTACTGCCATAGAAGGAAAAATAGTAGATATCACTAAAACTATACTTACGTAATGGAAAGATTTACAAAATTAACGACAACAGCCATTCCGTTACCTATTGAAAATATAGATACCGATCAGATCATTCCTGCGCGTTTCTTAAAAGCAACCGATAAGAAGGGATTTGGAGACAATGTATTTAGAGATTGGCGCTATGATAGTGATGGAAATCTCAATATGGATTTCCCATTAAATGCACCGCAATACAAAGAGGCTCAAATCCTCGTTGCTGGTGACAACTTTGGCTGTGGTTCGAGTCGTGAGCATGCCGCATGGGCGATTGCTGGATACGGTTTAAAGGTGGTGATTTCAAGCTTTTTTGCCGATATCTTTAAAGGAAATGCACTCAATAACGGACTGCTTCCTATTCAGGTATCTCCCGATTTTTTAAAACAATTACTTACGAGTGTTCAAGAAAATCCAGCAACAAAAATCACAGTCGATTTGGAAAATCAGGTGGTAGAATATGCTGGAGTTTATACTGAGCAAGGTCGAAGTACGAAATCGGAATTTGAGATAGACCCGTACAAGAAAGTATGCCTGATTAATGGATATGATGATATTGACTTTTTAGTGAGTAAAAAAGATACCATCGAAGCATTTGAAAAAGAACGAATGGTGTTTTGAAATACGAAGTTGGAAATACGAAATACGAAAATCAAAATAGAGTACTACTCTAAAATAGAGTGTTACTCTATTTCTGAATAAGAAAAATTACCTCCTCCTAGAAAGGTGTCATACTGAGCTTGTCGAAGTGAGGGAATGAGGGAGGTGTTAAAAACAATCCTTATTAAAAGGAAGTATATAACGAATTAAAAAAGATCCTCGTACATAGACGAGGCATGAATTATGAACTATAACATCGCAATAATTCCTGGAGACGGGATAGGACCAGAAGTGACAGCACAGGCTCAAAAAGCGTTAGATGCTATTGCAGATATGTTTGATCATCATTTTACATATACACCTGCATTAATGGGTGCTTGTGCTATTGATGCGACAGGAAATCCATTACCAGAAGAGACTATTGATATTTGTGAAGCCGCAGATGCTATTCTATTTGGTGCTATTGGACATCCAAAATATGATAATGATCCGAATGCAAAGGTGCGTCCTGAGCTAGGGTTATTACGTCTTCGTAAATCACTAGGACTTTTCTGTAATATCAGACCTGTAAAAGCCTATGATCAACTTATTGAACGTTCGCCTTTGAAAAAGGATCGTATTGTAGGAACCGATATTTCTATATATCGCGAACTCACAGGGGGTATTTATTTTGGAGAAAAACACTTAAGTGACGATGGTCAAGTAGCATCCGATGGGTGTTCCTATTCGGTAGAAGAGATTAGTCGTATTGCGCATTTGGCGTTTAAGGAAGCGCTTTCGCGAAAACGTAAACTCACCCTTGTCGATAAGGCAAATGTGTTGGAAACATCGCGTTTATGGCGTAAAACCGTGACAGAAATAGCAAAAGAGTATCCAGATGTGGAATTGGATTTTCTATTTGTTGATAATGCGGCCATGCAAATGATCCTCAATCCGAAGCAGTTTGATGTGATTTTAACAGAGAATTTATTTGGTGATATTATCTCTGATGAAGCGAGCGTGATAGGCGGTTCTATCGGGTTATTAGCTTCGGCATCTATTGGGACAGACAATGCACTATTTGAACCTATTCATGGGAGTTTCCCGCAAGCGACCGGGAAGGATATTGCCAATCCGTTAGCAAGTATTTTGAGTGCCGCGCTATTATTACGTCATTTGAATTTGCACAAAGAAGCCGCGCTGGTAGAAAAGGCCGTTGAAAAATCGTTAGAACTCGGTTTTACAACTGAAGATCTGAATGCTGAAAATCCATTTGGCACCTCAAAAGTAGGTGATTTTATTGCTGATTTTATCATGAATCCTGAAGATCCAAATAGAAATTTTGAAAACATATTTGTGGGACAAAGCACGATTATCTAAAAATAGTTTTAGCCATAGCAGCAATGCTAGGTTTCTTGAAAAGTCAGACATATGTGTACGTGTCTGGCTTTTTTTTGTGTAACCCAGAGTATACATTAGAACTTCGTTATGAGCATTTGAAATACAATAAATACTAGGATTTTCTTAATTTCTGCATAGCATCGCTATGATGAAATTAAAAAATACAGCATAGCGTTCGTATTTGCAGTAGTACAAAGGTGGAATAGATTTTCTAATGTGTACTATGGGTGTATTATTTTTTGGGTCTACGGGAAACCGTAACGTAGAATGCTTGGGAATGGGTAGGTTTAGGAATAGTATTTAACGGAAACAAAAAATACTTAACTCTCAAAATATCAATAGTATATCATTTATATTTCGTTAGATTTGTGAATAAGCGTATAAGAGACGTAAAGGATATATGTATTATATATTGTTGTTATGTTTCATACAAAAACAACTTCAAACTAAAAATATAAATGGCGACATTGATTCCTTCTTATGAAAAAGTTTTGACAATGAAAGTCAAACCAGAAGAAGGAGAATTATATCTGTTAAAATTTTTAGACAAAGAACTAGATTCATCATTTGAGATTTACTTCAATCCATATATGAATGGAGATAGACCAGACATAGTAATTATGCGGAAAGGGTATGGAGTAATGATTATTGAGGTCAAAGACTATAATTTGGACTTGTACGAACTTGATGACAGAAAAAACTTTGTTGTTAAAAGTAATAAGGCAAAAACTTATAAATCACCAATTTCACAAGTATTAAAGTACAAAGACAACCTTTACGAGTTACACATTGACAAATTATTAGAGAAAAAGATAAAGGACATTAGAAACTTCAATATTGTAACTTCTGCTGTTTACTTTCATAAGGCTAACTCAGAGAAAATAAAGGAGTTAATGATTAATCCATTTGAAGAAAATTTCAATTATCAAAAATTCTTAAAATATAACATTGACCTAATCGGGCGAGATAATCTTAATGAACTTGATTTTAACAAAATCCTCAAAAAAAGATATTTAAAATCGGACAGAACTTCTTTTCTATTTACAGACGATATTTATGAAAGTTTTAAGCGTTTTTTAAAACCACCAATCCATATAAAAGAACAAGGAAAAGAAATTAAGTACAGCAAAAAACAAATGGAAATCATTTATGATTCCACAAGAAAAGAACAAAGAATTAAAGGTGTTGTAGGTTCAGGTAAAACTACAATTCTTGCTGCAAGAGCAGTTCAAGCACATAAACGAACAAATGGAAATGTCTTAATCTTGACTTTCAATATTACGTTACGAAACTACATTAAAGACAAAATTAGTGATGTTAGAGAAGAATTTCCTTGGGAAAACTTTGTAATATTAAATTATCACTTATTTATTAATTCTCAATTGAACAACCTTGGTATTCCAGTTGAAGTACCTAAAGATTTTAACGAATTAAGTGATGTTGACAAGGATGCTTTTTTTGAAAATAAATACTATTCAAACAAGAAACTTTTTCTAGAACGAAAAGACGATATTAAAACCTATGATGTAATTCTAATTGATGAAATTCAAGATTACAAAAGAGCTTGGATGGAAATAGTAAAAGAATGTTTTTTAAGTGAAAATGGAGAATATGTACTATTCGGAGACGTAAAGCAAAATATATACAATAATACAACAGACGGAAAAGATGTTTCTACAAATGTTAGAGGTGTGACAGAATTAAAAAATTGTTTCCGTTCAGACTTTAAAATAAAGGACTTGGCGATACATTATCAAAGAGACATTTTTAAAGACAAGTATGAAATAGACAATTTTAATGCTAAACAGAATAATTTGGAGTTTGATTTTGGAAGAAATCAACAAGGCACTCTAAATTATATTCATTTAACAAATACAGATAATGTAACCAGTCTTTATACAATAATACACGCAAACGCAATAAATAAGGATATTCCACCAAATGACATAACCATTTTAGGTCATTCAATTTCATTGCTTAAAAAGTTTGATGCCTATTACCGATATTCTTCAAATGAAAAAACAAATACAATGTTTGAAACATTTGAAATGGTTTACAGAATGGGACTGAATTACATAAAGAAAAACAATCAACCAACTTGGTTAAAAGATGGAATACTATTAATAAAACGTCAAAATGATTATAAGGCAGACAATGCTTTTAATCAATTAAGTGTTTTGTTTACAATCTATGACCTTTATAAAGAATATGGCGATAAGTTCAAAGACAAACTTGATTATTATTCCACAAAATTTAAGACAACAACAAAAGATTATCTAGCATTTAGAGAAAAGTATGAATCAGAAATCAATGATTTTATAAAGGATTTTGGTCCAAAGAGACAGACCAGTAATCTGAAAATGATTAGAAATAATAAAAAAATACATTTCTATATGAATAGTGGAACTGTTAAAATATCTACAGTTCACAGCTTTAAAGGTTGGGAAAGTGAAACACTTTTCCTAATTCTTGAAAAGAAGTATTCCCAAATGCAAATGACTTTTGATGAAATTTTGTATACAGGAATTACTAGAAGTAGAGCGAATTTGATAATAATAAACTTTGGAAATGAAGAGTATCATAGTAAGTTGAAAAACCTAATAGACAAAGTGAAATAAAGTACGAAAACATAACAATGTATATAAAAAACAGACGGAAAAGTGATAAATTCGGAGGTTTTGGCTCACTTCAAACTTTGTGCTTAACCAAAAGTTTAGTACCTAGAAATCGCCTACTTTTCATATATTAACCGTTGTATGCCATTGGAAAATGAAAAAGCCACCGCACAAATAGCACATTTGGCTTTTGTCACCACGCAAACCCAAAGAGCTATTCTTAGCTAGGAAATGACAATATTTATTAAAATATGGAGCCAGTATCAATTACAATAATAACATACGTATCTCTAAAGTTTGTTGATCAATTTATAAAAGAACAAGGTTACGGAAGGCTTAAAAAACTTTTCTTTCCTACAAAAAAGTATCAAAATAGACTAGTTAAAGTAATATATGAAACAGTTGAGGAATATGAGAAAAAAAACACAGCAGATATCGCTTCCGACAAGTTCTCTTTTTATCATTCCCAAATATTATTTGATGAACTAAACAAGTATATTCTATTCAACAATTCACAAATCGATTATGGATCTGTCATTGAATTATTGAAAACTAACTCCAACATTTTGATTCCTAGCACTAGTGAATTGGAAGCATTTTATGGGATTTTCACAGAAAAGATGAGCTATGACAGTAAACTCAAGAAGTTATTTATTGAAGAAAATTATAAGGGCAAAATCTTTGATTTAGGTGAAAGTATCAATAGGATAGAAAGAAAACTTGACACAATAGGTTCTACTGTCCAAACTCTTCACTCCGAAACGACATTTCAACCAGATCAAGATTGGTTCAAGGAGCAATGTAAATCATCAATTGATGACCTTGGAAAAAGGTACACTCCTGAGCTAAATGTAAAACTTGAAGTATCTGAAATATTCGAAGGCCTAGGAAGAACCGAACAATTTAAAAGGAAAGTAACAAAGCAATTTGATCAGTTTCTGATAAAAGGAAAAAAAGTATTAAAGAATCAACCTGAAGTTAAAGAAGGTCTTGAGAGTTTAGAAAATGCCTTTGATGAATTACAGACTTTGTTTCATAATACTGATTTCTTAGGAACTGCATCAATTCCAGTAAATGACTTTGAAGACTTATTGAACAAGTCTCAAAGCTCTGTTCAAGGTGTTTATGACTACTATATAACAGAAGAACGTAAAGTACAAAAAGAAAAAAATGACTACCAATATTATCATAAACACGGTACTGAATTAAGAAATATTAGAGAGTTTGAACACGAGCTTTCTACTTTTCAAAATTTAATTCATAGCTCTTCATTTAAACTTGTTAATAATCCTTTTTTATTACTAGATGGTGAAGCTGGCATTGGGAAATCACATTTGATTGGAGATATAGTTTCAAGGAGAATTAAAAAAGAACATGAAAGTGTTTTTCTTCTGGGGCAGCATTTTGTTACGGAGGAAGACCCGTGGACACAAATTTTTAAAAGACTTCAAATCAATTCTAAGTCTTCAGATTTTCTTAGAAAATTAAATCAAAAAGCTGAAGAATCCGGAAAGAGAATAGTTCTTTTTATTGATGCGATTAATGAAGGAAAAGGAAACTACTTCTGGAACGAGTTTGTAAAAAGTTTCATTAATGAGATAAAGAAATATGAATGGCTTGGGCTTGTAT
The DNA here is from genome assembly GCF_900188275.1 of Dokdonia pacifica. Lineage (GTDB taxonomy): Bacteria > Bacteroidota > Bacteroidia > Flavobacteriales > Flavobacteriaceae > Dokdonia > Dokdonia pacifica. Next base: position 45,063 of record NZ_FZNY01000003.1, on the reverse strand, counting down.
TCACTATAAGAACTTCCTACAAAAACTTAATTTTTCCTAAAGAAGAAAGATCTAGTCTAAAAATAGTAGAACATCATCATTATGGATTTAGGAATATCGAATATGAAGCAAGCAAATTGTTTTTTGACAATTACAGCATTGAACTGCCTAATGTACCTCTGTTGCACCCAGAATTTCAAAACCCACTCTTCTTAAAATTATTTTGTGAAGGAATAAACAAAGCAGGATTAACCCGTATCCCAGATGGTCTTCAAGGCATAACTTCAATTATTAACTTTTTCGTCAAAAACGTTAATATTGTTTTATCGAAACCAAAAAGAGTTGGGTACTCTGATAGTTTAAACCTAGTACAAAAATCCATTAATGCTTTAATAAAGTGCAAAGTTGACAATGAACTTAGGTATGTGCCATATGAACAAGCTTATGAAGTCGTCAATGAATCTATTTCAAGTTTTATCAACAAAAAAGGATTTATAGATGAATTAATTACAGAAGGTGTACTATCAAAAAACCTCTTTTGGAAAGAAGCGGATGATTATGAAGAGGGAGTTTATTTAACCTACGAGCGATTTGAAGACCATTTAGCTGTTCAATGCTTGCTTGAACAATATCCTGAATTTGAGAAAGATTTCAAAGAAAATGGCAAACTGTACAAATATGTAGAAAATGAAAACGCAGTTTATAGGTATAAAGGACTAATTGAGGCCTTTTCAATTCAGATTCCTGAAATCAAAGGTTATGAGTTTTATAGTCTTATTCCTGACTTAAAGGATAAATATCCAATTGTTGAGTCTTTTGTTGAAAGTTTACTTTGGAGAAAGGTAGATACCATTAATGAAGAGTCAAAGAAATATGTAAATGAACATGTATTATCCTACCAAGGTACACATGATTATTTCTGGGAAACTATTCTTGCGGTTACAGCAATACCTAACCATTTCTTCAATGCCCACTCTTTACATAATCATTTACTCAAGTTCTCACTTGCTGACCGAGATACAAATTGGACTCAATTGCTGAAATACAAATATGATAATGAATCATCAGTAAAACGGCTTATTGATTGGGCATGGAATGAAACAGACAAATCGCACATCTCGGATGAATCAGTTTTACTTTCGAGCATTACCTTATCATGGTTTCATACTTCTACAAATAGAGAACTTCGAGACTGTTCCACAAAAGCAATGATTTGCTTGCTTCAAGACAGAGTTCAGGTACTTATTGAACTCCTTCAAAAGTTTGAAACGGTAAATGACCCTTACGTTTATGATCGTTTGTTTGCAGTTGCTTACGGTTGTGCAGTGAGAACAAATAAGAAAGAGGAATTAGCAGTCCTAAGTAATTATATATACGAAACCATATTTAAGGATAAAGATGAAGTTTATCCGCATGTTCTACTCCGTGATTATGCTAGAGGGGTAATTGAGTTTACAAGTTTCTCGGGTATTGAATTACCTTTTGATATTGAAGATGTAAGACCTCCGTACAAAAGTTTATTTCCTCACAAAACCATGACTAATAAGGAAATCGATAAAAAATACAAATTCGATTATGACGCCAAGGATTTCAAAAAGCATTATTGGTCTCAGAATTCGATTCTTAGTTCAATGACAACCGAATACGGTCGAGGTACTGGTGGATACGGAGATTTTGGAAGATACACTTTTGAAAGTGCTTTAAGGTCATGGGATGTTAATACAAACCAGCTAAGTAATCTTGCTATTGAGTGGATTTTTGAAAAATATGGTTATGACGTAGAAAAACATGGAGAATATGACAGAAACACTAATTCATATAATAGGCGAGCTTCTACGATTGAAAGAATTGGCAAAAAGTACCAGTGGATTGCTCTTTACGAAATGGTAGCGCGAGTTTCGGACAATTTCAAGAAATATGAAAGATGGAGTTTTGAAAAGGAAAAAGAAGTGCCATACCTAGGCCCTTGGGATCCTTACATAAGAGATATTGATCCAACATTGGTTATTAGTGAAACAGGAAGTTATGATGATGACGAGCCTCAAGATTTCTGGTGGGTTAACAACAAAATATTTAATTGGGACTGTACAAACGAAAGCTGGGTAAATGACTCAAATGAATTGCCTAAAATGGAAGAAATCATCCAGGTTAAAGATGGTCTGGGAGAAGAATGGTTGGTATTGGAGGGATATCCATCTTGGTCAGAACCGAAAAAAATTGGTGAAGAAAAATGGGATCAACCACATAAAAAGCTTTGGTGTCACATTAGAAGTTATCTAGTTAAAGATGATGAATATGACTCATTTAAAGATTGGGCTATCGAACAGGAATTCATGGGGCGTTGGATGCCTGAAAGTGGTGACAGATACGAAATGTTCAGCAGAGAATATTATTGGTCACCAGCTCAGGACTATTTTATGTCTGATTATTATGGAGGCACTGAATGGACAGAAGTTCATGACAGGAAATCAGGGGAGTATGTAGCAGAAGTCAATGTAACTGCACAAGGTTTTTTATGGGAGGAAGAGTTTGATAAATCAAAAGAAGAAACCATTAGTTTTTTAAAACCAAGTACCGTTGTTCATAAGGGTATGGATTTAAAATATAGTCCAAGAGAAGGGGAATTTGTTGACGACTCTAAAGTAGTACAATGCTTTGCACCAAATGTTTATCATAATTCGAAATCATATCTGCTTGTCCGAAAGACTTCTTTTTTGAAGTTTCTTAATGAAAATAATTTAAAAGTTGTTTGGACAGTATTGGGAGAAAAGCAAATAATTGGAGGACGATCTTTTGGAACTGACTATCTAGGAAGATTAGAAATCAGTGGAGCTTACTATTTTGACAAAGAAGAATTAAAAGGAGTTATTAACACCAAGAACACCTGACGCAAGCAATCATAAACATTGTCAAGTGGTTCAATAACCAACGGCACGAGCCAAAACTTGTCAAAGAGTATGCTTGCACAAACGCTAAAAAATGAAATGAATAAAATAAAAACGGCATACAACATTATGGATGACGTCATACTCCCTTCGGTTGTACGAACCCATCCACCCTCCGTTAACATTTACCAAGTCTCACTAAATGATTATGAATTTGATTTTAAAAATATGGATATGGATAACATTCTTAAAGAACAAAAATTCATTACCTACAAAATCTAAAATCATTCATCCAAAAATGGAGCATGAAGGTATGTCTGGAGCCTTTATTTGGGAAGATGAAGGCTTGTGGGAGGTTAGGAGTCATCATCTGATAGATGCATTTAAATATGTAATTCATCATCGTATGACATTAGTTGTGGGACCTGAAAACGATGTTGGGGTGATGCGTTCTAAAAAATTTGATAAGCATATTTTTGAAATGGCTAAAAAATATTTTCCCAACTGGATAGGGTTTGATGAATCTAGATGTTCCTATAATCCTGAAATAGCAGACAGAATGATGCGTATCCGAAAAGTGGCATATTGGCGATTTCAAAAATTATTGGATGAGCATTAAATAAAGTAGCTATTATTTTTTATCGTACCTTTTTCTTCATAACACAATAACGATCGTAGTTATAGCAAACCAACCATCCCATGAAGACAACACTCTCTTTTTTCTCCTTCTTTTTGATTCTATCCATTACGTATGCACAAACACCAAAAGTAAATCAAGACCGTTTGGAGAAATCCATTTTTGAGCTGGCTGAGTTTGGAAAAAAGGAAAATGGAGAAACCAGTCGTGTTGCTTTTAGCCAAGCTGATATTGAAAGCCGTACTTATTTGATAGCACTAATGAAAGATGTTGGACTTGAAGTGAGTATTGATTATGCAGGGAATATTATTGGTAGAAAAGCGGGATCAGACCCATCCAAAAAACCCATTGCCTTTGGTTCACATACTGATACAGTTCCTGATGGTGGGAATTATGATGGTTGTGTAGGATCTATGGCGGCTATTGAAGTGGTGAAGACCTTACAAGACAACAATATCACAACACAACATCCTTTAGAATTGATTATTTTTTCTAATGAAGAAGGCGGTGTGATGGGAAGTCGTGCCTTGGCAGGAGAATTACCGGCTGATGCTTTAACGATTATCAATAGCACAGGAATATCTATGGGAGACGGAATCAAGGTGTTAGGAGGAGATCCTACAAAACTTAAAGAGGTGATTCGTAAAAAAGGATCGCTTGCTGCCTTTTTAGAATTACATATTGAACAAGGTGGCATTCTGGATCAGGAGCAAGTCAATATTGGAGTCGTAGAAGGAATTGTAGGTTTAAACTGGTGGGATGTTACGATAGAAGGATTTGCCAATCATGCGGGAACAACCCCAATGAATGCACGCCAAGATGCGCTTTTAACAGCAGCACAATTTATCATTGCGGTCAATGAAACAACCAATAGCTTTGAAGGGAAGCAAGTCGGTACGGTAGGTCGTATCAACGCAGCACCTGGCGCTCCCAATGTAATTCCTGGAAAAGTAACCTTAAGTTTGGAAATACGTGACCTTTCGGCGAAAAAAATTAAAGAGGTATATGCCGCTATTGAAAAGAGAGGTCAAGAAATTGCCAAAGAAACGAATACCAAAATCACCTTTACAGCACTTTCTACTACTGGAAAGCCAGCACTTACAGATACACGTATTCAACAACAAATTGCAAAAGCCACAAAAGCTTTAGGGTTATCACAAATACAAATGCAAAGTGGCGCAGGACATGATGCACAGGATATGGCACTCATCGCACCTACGGGAATGATTTTTGTTCCTAGCAAAAATGGGATTAGCCATTCTCCAAAGGAATATACTTCTGCTGAAGACATGGCAAATGGCGCCAATGTGTTATTACAAACTATTCTTCTCCTAGATCAAGAATAATTTTACAGATAACACTTTCTTAACATCACATAGCGCAACCTAATCATTGTTTTAGTGTCTATATAATAAACAGTATAGTCATTCCGAATGTATTTCGGGATCTCATCACCTTATAACCATAGAGAATGAGAACCTGAAACGAGTTCAGGTTGGCGTTTAAATTAAATTTTGATATTCATTTTAAAGCCTATGAAACATATATCCAAACTTGCATTTCTTTTGCTACTATCGCTATCTATTCTACAGGTAGCTTGTAACGGTGACGATAGTTCAGAGTGTGGTGAGAGATTCTGCACATTAGAGCTTAGATCTATTACGGTGTTTATACAAGATGCAGATGGGAATCCTGTGGCATTAGATGCCTATGAGGTCATTAATTTAGAAAATGGAGAAAATCTCCCTACGTTCTCTTCTGATGCCGATTTTGAAGCAGCACAACAAACAGGCGTATATCCTATAGCTGGTGATGGCACATTTCCTGTAAATCAAGAAGCTGAACTACAAATAAGAGGCTTTATCAATGATGTAGAAGTCATCACTAGCAATTATATGGTCGCTACAGATTGCTGTCATATTAATTTGGTTTCAGGAGCTACTGAATTAATTCTTGAGTAAACTTTCGCGAAAGCGAACTTGTGAGATTCACGACCGGAGGGAGAATGAAATGGTAAATCAAACCTGTGAACCTGCCTGCCTGTCGGAAGGTTCACTCCTAAAATTAAAGTATAAAAAACACCTTAACTATAAACAGTTAGGGTGTTTTTTATATAACCAACGATTAGTAGGTACTGGAAATAAAGCGTTAACTTCCCAACTACATCCATAATACCTCAGCATGATACGTTTACAAAAATTAGTGCGCTTCCTCTTGATGTCCATGATCATTTTTCAAATGAGTTCGTGTAAGACATCCCAATCTTTAGTAGCTAGTACGCAGCAAGACATTGATCCTTTAAAATTAAGTGGTGGTTCCAGCGGCATGGAACAATTAGATGATCAATCGTATGTCGTGGTATATGATATAAAAAACTTTAAGGAAGGTACACGACTCGCCTTGATACATGTTACCGATGAAACCATCCAAGTGACTCCAATAGCAATTTCTGGATGGGGAGATGAAGGCATCTCAAGTGATTTAGAGAGTATTTGTAAAATACCTGGAAAAACAAATGAATATGTTATCGCAGAATCTGGGAATTGGAAAGGAAATTTAGGTCGTATTTTTCATATCAGAATAGATACAACACAACATTCTGCTACTATTTTAGGGATTACAAAACTTCCATTTAAGAATCTCAATACGCCAGAACTTGTTGGGGATCAATACGAGTCTATGGCATGTTTGCCATACAGTGAAACAGAAAGGATCTTGATTTTGGGAGAACGTGGAGGATCCGAGATAAATCCAAGAGGGAATATCAAATGGGGCATCTATAATTTAATGACACACCAACTACAATTTAGTGATGCTGGGATAAAAGGAATTACTGTAAATGCGCCTGGTCATTGGACATATCTAAAAAACAAAAGAGATATTACAGACCTTCATATTGATGCTGAAGGCAACATATGGGCCGCAGCTTCTGAAGACACGAGTGATGTAGGGCCATTTTATTCGGTTATTTATCAATTAGGACACGTAAACGATTCTAATAAAGAACAGCCATTCACCATTTATAGCGATTTCTCGAAATGGGTTCCCGTTTCTGGATTTAAAATTGAAGCCCTTTCTGGACCAAGTAAAAACATAAATGCGACCCTTTCATTTGGTACTGAAGATGAGATTTATGGAGGTGTTTGGAGAGCAATTTCTATAAAATAGGGTACTTAGCCTTATTTCTACTAATTATATTCTTGAGTACGCTTTAGCGCTACGCTCTTCCTCCGGTCGTGAACCTGCCTGCCGGCAGGCAGGTCTCACAAGTTCGATTTCGCGAAAGCGAGTCTACCAGTAGGTTAGAACATAAAAAAATACCCTTCTAAACTTAATGTATGTACCTAAGGCAACCATTTGTCAGAAATGAACGTCTTTATATATAGAAACCAACAATTACGTATATATGAAGAATTCAATCAAAGTGTTGCTCATTATTATCATAGCATTTGGAACCTATTTTGTTTTTGATGATCTATACTTCAAGACTCTTAGAAAATGGTTGTTTGAAGTAACAAATCAATTAGGAGTAAGTCACATAGTAACATATATAATTTCTGGAATCCCACTTTTTATAGGAGTGCTCTTTATAGGACGTAAAACTGATTTTTTTCAAAACTTAGGACTTGACAAGTCAATCACCAAAGGCTTCCTATTTGCGCTTATTTGTACTCTACCTATGTATATTGGTTTTAGTATTGTTTTTAATTTCAACTCAGAAATATCGCTTAACACATTTTTGATTTCAGTAGTTTCGGCAGGTTTTTTTGAAGAATTATTTTTTAGAGGATTCTTATTTGGATTGTTATTTAAAAAGACCAAGCTTGGGTTTATTCTTTCTGTTTTATTTGGTTCAATTTATTTTGGTTTTTTACACTTATATCAAAGTACTGAACTTGCCGAATTATTAGGAATTTTCTTAGTTACCTTTTTAGGAAGTGTTTTATTTGCCTGGGTATATGCCGAATGGAACTTTAATATATGGGTTCCTATTTTCTTGCATATGCTTATGAATCTGTCTTGGGAATTGTTTTCTGTAAGCGACAATGCATTTGGAGGTATGTATTCAAATGTATTTCGATTACTAACCGTAGCATTCATTATTGTATTGACCGTGTATTATAAAAAGAAGAAGGGAAAAAAGCTGGAGATAACAAAAAAAACGCTTTGGTTACAAAAACACTGATAAGCTCATTAAAGAGCATACATTAAGATGTATAGACACTAAAACTATTACACATACCGCGAATGTTTCTTTATACGCTTTAGCGCTACGCTCTCCCTCCGGTCGTGAATCTCACAAGTTCGATTTCGCGAAAGCGAACTTCATAAGGATCACAATCAAAATATAGAATTATACTTATAAAAAAACACCCTAGCCATAACGGTTAGGGTGCTTCCTATAAAACCATAGGGGGAATTATATATTATGCGATATCAAAACGATCTGCATTCATCACTTTTACAAATGCTTTTACAAAGTCATTTACAAAACGAGTTTCACCATCATTGGCAGCATATACTTCAGATACAGCTCTTAGTTCTGTATTTGATCCGAAGATAAGATCTGCACGTGATCCTGTAAAGGTCATATTTCCTGTACGACGATCTGTTCCTGAGAATAGTGTATCATCAGAAGAAAGTGCATCCCATGTATATGTGAAATCTAAAAGATTTACGAAGAAATCATTTGTTAATTGTCCAGCTCTATCTGTAAACACACCCACTTTAGAACCATTATAGTTGGCTCCTAATACACGAAGTCCACCTACAAGCGCTGTCATTTCTGGAATAGAAAGATCTAATAATTGCGCCCTGTCTATTAATAATTCTTCGGCAGCAGCTGTTTGATTACTTTTTGCAAAGTTTCTAAACCCATCTGCTTGTGGTTCTAAGAATTTAAAGGATTCTACTTCTGTCTGTTCTTGTGAAGCATCTCCTCGACCACTTGTAAAAGGAACGGTAATATCGTGACCCGCATTTTTAGCAGCTGCCTCTACTCCTACACTACCTCCTAAAACGATAAGGTCTGCTATAGAAACGGTACCTGCAAAATCACCTTGAATTTTTTCATAAGCCGTTAGCACTTTTGCTAATTCTTCTGGATTATTTACTTCCCAGCTTCTTTGTGGCTCTAAACGAATACGTGCTCCGTTTGCTCCTCCTCTTTTATCGGTATGTCTAAATGTAGATGCCGATGCCCAAGCAGTAGATACCAATTGAGATACGGTAAGTCCTGAAGCTGTAATCGCGCTTTTAAGCGTTGCTACTTCAGTATCACTTAGTGTATGCCCCGCTGGAACGCCATCTTGCCAGATTAATTCTTCACTTGGCACCTCTGGTCCTAAGTAACGTGATATAGGTCCCATATCACGGTGTGTAAGTTTGTACCATGCACGTGCAAATGCATCTTCAAATGCATCTGGGTTTGCTTTAAAGTGCTCAGATATTTTTCTGAACTCTGGATCTACTTTTAATGCCATATCAGCATCTGTCATCATCAAGGCTTGTCTCTTACTCGCATCTCCAGCGGTAGGTGCTGTAGGCGCTCCAGAATCAGCTTTAGGAGTCCATTGACTTGCTCCCGCTGGGCTTTTTGTTAGTTCCCATTCAAAATCTAGTAATACCTTGAAAAAATCATGATCCCACTTGTCTGGATTTGGTGTCCATGCCCCTTCTAATCCACTTGTAATAGTATCATCTAATACACCTGTAGCATAGGTATTTTTCCAACCTGTACTCATTTGCTCAATAGGAGCTCCGTGTGGTTCTACTCCTACATACTCATCTGGATTTGCAGCACCGTGTGCTTTACCAAAAGTATGTCCTCCAGCTGTAAGTGCTACAATCTCTTCATCATTCATTGCCATACGACCAAAGGTAATTCTCATATCATATGCAGATCCTAATGGATTTGACTTCCCATCTGGCCCTTCAGGATTTACATAAATAAGTCCCATATGTACCGCTCCTAATGGTGCTTCCAATGTATCTCGTCCTTCAGAAAAACGTGCATCATTTCCTAACCATTCTTTTTCTGATCCCCAATAGATATCTTGTTCTGGTTCCCATACATCTTCTCTACCGGCACCAAAACCAAAAGTTTTAAGCCCCATAGATTCAATAGCAACATTTCCTGCTAAGATCATAAGATCTGCCCAAGAAATTTTATTTCCATATTTCTTTTTGATAGGCCATAATAACAAACGTGCCTTATCAAGGTTTCCATTATCTGGCCAGCTATTTAATGGCGCAAAACGCAATGTTCCTGAGCTAGCTCCTCCTCTACCATCACCTGCACGATACGTACCTGCACTGTGCCATGCCATACGTATAATCAATCCTCCGTAATGTCCATAATCTGCAGGCCACCAATCTTGTGACTCTGTCATAAAATTTGTCAAGTCCTTCTTTAACTCAGCATAATCAATACTATTAAATGCAGCTGCATAATCAAAGTCTTCCCCTACTGGGTTTGATTTTGCTGCATTTTGTCTTAGTATATTTAGCTTTAATTCGTTAGGCCACCAATCTCTATTGGTTGTACCATTTCCAGCGGTTTTCTTATGAGCGCCTCCCATTACTGGGCATTGACTGATGTCGCCTCCTTGATGATGATTATCCATTATATGTATGCTTTTAGGTTTATTAAAGTATCTGTACGTAAAATTACCATTATCATACATAAAACTAGTATAAAGTTTATCTATTTGATTTATCAACGCATTGATAAAGCTTATAGCCTTACCTAAATAATATTGGTAAAGACTATATACGCTCCTGCCTGCCGGCAGGCAGGTTCGCGAAAGCGAACTTATTAGATTCACGACCAGAGGGAGAGCGTAGCGTTAAAGCATATAAAACTTACAAAAGAGATAAGAATTAATTCGAGTTCAGAATATATAAATAGATAGTCTTTATTATATCTTATTAGTGAAATAAATAATCAATCATCTTGTTCATTTTCTTTGCTTGTCCAAAGAAAACCGAACCAAAAGAAGGGAAACTTAATAGTACATAAAGAAGTATTATTAGTTACTGTTTTAAAAATGCAAGTACGTGCTCTTTATAACTAGCGCCTATTGGAATTTCTTTGGTTGCTATTTCTACATCTACTGCTGTAAACGCCGTAATTTTAGAGGTATTTACAATATAAGAGCGATGTATTCTCAGAAAGAACGCAGGAAGTTTTGCTTCAAAGTCACTAAGGGTATCTTTCGTTATCACTCGTTCTTCAGCAGTGTGAATACGTATATAATCTTTGACACTCTCTACATATAGTATATCTGCAAATAAAACTTTGATATACTTCTTATTTGCATTTACATAGATATGATCATTTACAAATTCCTTTTTTTCAGGAATATCTATCACTGGAGAAAGATTTGATAACGATTTATACTTATTTACTGCTTTAAAAAAGCGAGTAAAGGAGATCGGTTTTAATAAATAATCTACCACATCAAGTTCATAACTCTCTATAGCGTAATTACGATAGGCCGTCGTGAAAATAATTTTAGGTGTTCCCTGTAGCTCTTTTGCGAAGTCTATTCCTGTAAGCAGTGGCATTTCGATATCTAAAAAAATAAGGGCTATCGTTTCTTTTTTAAGTAACTCAAATGCTGCTACAGGATTTTGAAATGTAGCTACAAGTTGTAAGTCTGGTATTTGTGCTACATGGCTTTGTATTACTTGAATAGCAAGGGGTTCATCGTCTATAATAATACAAGGTATCTTCATTATTTATTTGTTAAATCTATCGTAAGTTGCACTTCATAACTTGTCTCGGTGTCCTCAATTTTTAAGGTATGTGCGTTGGGGTAATGCAATTCTAATTGACGACTTACATTAGTAATCCCTATGCCTTTCGTTTGTTCTGAAGTTACATCACTTTTGACAGAGATTTTGGTATTGTATACGCGTAAATATAACTGCGATTCCTTTTCTTGAAGCTGTATATGTATTTTAGGGTTTATAGGGTTTTTACTTGCTCCATGCTTAAAGGCATTTTCTATAAATCCTAATAATATGAGAGGAGCTATGGGTCTTTGTTTATCTGACAGTTCGTGTATAAATTCTAAATCTAGTTGATCTCCATATCTTATTTTTTCTAAATCAATATACCCTTGAATAAGTGTAATTTCCTTGTGAAGTGCGATGGTAGGTTCATTACATTGATATAATATATAATCCAGCATCTCAGAGAGTTTTAAAACTACTTCTGGAGCAGCATCAGACTTGGTAAGGGTTAATGCATAAATACTATTAAGGGTATTAAATAAAAAATGTGGGTGGATTTGTGCTTTTAAAAACTGTAATTCTGTTTTGGCTTTTTCTTTTTGCAATACTTCTAATTGGTGTTTTTCTTCAAAACCTCTTTTAATACTTTTGATCGCCATCATTAAAAAGACAATCACATACACTGCAGGAAAATAGACATAAAACAAATAAAAAGGATCGGCTAAAATCTCTAAGAATGTTTCTTTTTCAAACATTCCTTCTCTGGTTAATGGCTCTGCGATATGTACCGTACATATTCTTGCAAAGACTACAAATACATAGCCTGACACTAAAAAAGAAATCACAAAACGCACATATCGTTTCTTTAAAAACAATACAGGAATCTGGTAGTAGTTTAGAAAATAAGCTGCTGCTAATTGTGAAGGTAATAATGCCAAATAATTAATTAAATGGCTTGAAAAAGATCCTGAGTTAAGAGACCCTAACAACGTAAATATGAGTAAAAATGAACACCAAAACAATATATGTGATAACACACTGTTTTGGACAATTCTATCTACAAATGGAAGATTAGTACTCATAATTCGAATCTAAAATACACAATATCTATTCGTTTCTTTCTTCAAGTAGACGAATCTCATATACCAACATCTAAACATCTATTTCCTACCTACAAAATAGAAATTCACAAACAAACCTCCTTCTGTCTTCCACAAACCTATGTTGGTCTATATTTTACAGATTGCTTCCTTCTTGCCCATACTTTTGAGTCAAATTTAAAATTCATCACATCATGAAAAAACGAATCTTTTTACTAGTTATGCTATGTGTTTCCGCTTTCGCGAAAGCGCAATCAACCTCATGCGAAGCTTTATTACAAGCTATTAAAAACGAACAAGTAACTACGGTTACGCAACTCTTAAAAAACACCAATCCTAATTGCTCTTATCGAGGCAATGGCGAACCACGATCTCCATTAGGTGTTGCATCTTATGTAGGAAATCTAGAAATCGTTCAATTATTATTTGTGGCTGGCGTTCGAGTGAATTACAAAAGTCGTGGCGATGCCAGTGCTTTAATGATTGCTACACAACAAGGGCATCTTGATGTTGCTACCTATCTTATCGAAAAAGGAGCTGATATCAATGCAGCAATTGATGGCGACGGAACACCGCTTATGGCAGCCATACAAGGCGGAGACTTACGTATTATAAAATTATTATTAGAAAAAGGAGCCAACCCTAATACCAATGTAAAAGGAGATGGAAATGCAATAATTATGGCTGGAAAATCTGGAAATCCAGCGATACTACAACTATTGCTACAATACAATCCTACTATGGATAAGGAATCTTTAGGCGATGGCACAGGGCTCATTCAAGCAGTATCTAGAGGAAATCTAGCGATGGTCAAAGCTATGGTTCAAGCTGGAGCCGATGTGAATAAAAGTAGTCGTGGAGATGGGAATCCATTAATTGCAGCATCTAAAATAGGAAACCTCCCGATTGTTCAATTTCTTGTAGCATCTGGCGCCGATGTAAATGCGCATATAAAAGGCGATGAAACACCACTAATACAAGCTGCTTGGAATGGACATCTTGATGTCGTCACATATTTAGTGGGTCAAGGAGCCGAGGTTAATAAAACTGTTCGCGATGGGTATTACCTCTCTTCCGAAAAACGAAATGCTCTCAAAATGGCCATAAGAGGTCAGCACACTGACGTCGTAGCCTATCTTAAAAGTATAGGCGCACAAGAATAATCACTGTATACATCAATACTTCTGTTATGAAATCAATAATAGCTTTCCATATATTCCTCATACTTCTTATAAGCGGTACAACTACCCTACAGGCGCAGCAAGCATACCCGCTACTAGATACTATAGTCACATCTTTTTTAGAAACGGCTAATCTTCCTGGCATCTCTATAGCTGTGAGCCAAGATGAGCAACTTATCTATGCTAAAGGATATGGGTATGCCGATCTTGAAAATAAGATCCCTATGACACCTCATATGCAATTACGTACTGCATCTGTTGCTAAAGTTATTACAACAACAGCGCTGGGAAAATTACTTTCTGAAGGTGCAATAGACCTGGATGTTCCTATTAAAACCTATGTGCCATATATAGATACACAATACGAGCATCTCATCTTACGACAACTTACAGGTCATACTTCTGGTATGGCGCATCGTCCTAAAGGAAATGCGTATAAGAAAAAGCAATACACAAGTATTAAAGAGAGTACTCAGTTACTAAAAGCACCGTTGCTTTTTGAACCTGACACACAGTATCAATACTCTACACATGCTTTTAATTTGGTAGCTGCCGCAATAGAAGGTTCTTCCGGACAACCTTTTGATACGTATTTAGAGGAACATGTTTTTACCCCTTTAGGAATGCAACAGACGTTTCCTGAAAACATTAAACAACTTTCTGAAAAAGATGCGCAATTGTATTATCATAAAAAGGAAAAACTAGTGAAAGAAAAACTTACCAATGCTAGTTATAAACTAGCTGGAGCTGGGTTTAGAAGTACGCCCACAGATCTTGTCAAGATGATGCATGGATACACCAATGGTTTTATTACACCTCAAGCAAAGGAGACGTTATTTAAAAGTCACCAACTTAAAGATGGGACGACTACACAAGTGGGCATTACCTGGCGATCTTCTGTAGATGCTTTTGGCTATAAAGTAATAGAACATGCTGGAAGTTGGCGAGGTACACGAACGGTTGTGGTGCATTATCCAAAAGACAATTTAAATATTGCTATTATGATTAATGCAGATAGTCAAATTCTTATTGAGGAGACCGCACATTTGCTCGCTTATTTAATTCGGAATCACAATACCTCAACAGATTTGCCTCTTGATGTCCATAAAAAAGTTTCCCTAACATCAAGACTTAATAATGAGGTGACGCAACACTCTGGAGAATTTAGATATCAAGGAAATCAAGGAATGTTAACTGTAGATACCATTGGTTTTATTTCGTCTGCTCCAATCTATTATATAGGAAACCAACATTATGTAGCAATCACTAAAGCCGGGATACTATATCTTCAGATGACAGATATAGAATACGCTCAAGGAGACCTATTTATATACCACACTAGGCATAAAATAGCTCCGTTAGAACAAACACCTATGATTAGTTTTAAATAGGTTTCTTGCTCTATACGCTTTCGCGAAATCGAACTTGTGAGATTCACGACCGGAGGGAGAATGAAATGGTAAATCAAGCCTGCGAGATTCACGACCAGAGGGAGAGCGTAGCGTTAAAGCGTATAAAGAATAGTTCACAAAAGAGGACCTGCTTGTTATTTACATGGCATTAAAAAAATAAATATCTTGCAGGTACTTATGAAGAATACATTTCTTAAAATCACAAGTATTGTAGTCATCGCTGGACTACTCATCTGGGGAACGCTCAAAATAGTAATAGCTACAAAAACGGCTGTTCCTGATCTCGAAATTACAACTTCTGTTACTTCTCCTGAAGGCAATGAAGCTTTAGACACTTGGTTATCTACATTAGAATCTGAAGGTAAGTTTAATGGAGGGGTTTTACTCATAAAGGAAGGGAAACCCATTTTTATGAGTACCTATGGGTATACAGATCATACACGCACAAAACGCCTCACTACACAATCATCATTTAGACTTGCGTCCGTATCAAAACAGTTTACCGCGATGGGTATTATGTTATTAGAACATAAAGGGCTTTTGGATTATGACGCACCTGTTACGACCTATATCACGTCATTTCCATATGATGGTGTCACCGTAAGACATTTACTCAATATGACTTCAGGTATTCCTGATGGTTACTTACAACTCGCCGAAAAACATAAAGCCGAGTTAGGAACCGAATTAAGCATTCAAGAAGCGGTTACTTTACTTTGCGAGTATCCCTCAAAAGCAGCACCAGCCAACAGCTGGTTTAACTACTCTAATTCTAATTATATTTTATTAGCGGGTATTATTGAGAATGTATCTGGAACATCTTTTGAAAACTATATGCAAGAAGCCATTTTTGATCCTTTAGAAATGCATAATGCACGGGTATGGAATTTACTTTCAGTAACAAAAAGTTTCCCCAATAAAACGCTTGGTTTTGAAAAACAAGGAGATCAATATATCCCTATGTATCCTACATTTATAGATGGAGTTTCTGGAGATGGAGGTGTCTTTGCCAGTATAGAAGATTTTGTTATTTGGGATGCTGCTTGGTATGGTAATGGTACTACGCTACTCCCTCAGGAAAAGATACAAGAAGCTTTTAAAGCACCTACGCTTACAAATAACACCTTGTCTGAATATGGTTTTGGTTGGTCATTACAAGGAGATGTGATGCAGCATCCTGGAGGTTGGCTCGCAGCACGTACCTTTATATACAGAAATACAGCTTCAAAAACCTGTTTGGTACTCCTAGATAACAGTGCTAATAATTGGCATTTTGTAAGCATACAAGAAAAACTTATCAAAACTATAGAAAGTCTCTAGAAAATTACCTTGGAGCAATACCTCTCGGCATTCAAACAAAACAAATTTTAATTTCGAAGCAAGCCTCGGGATAGTAAACCTTTTGACGGTGCCAATAAACAAAGACTTATTTAACACTTCCATAGGAAAGCTTTTGTAGACCATTTGTTATTTTTAATATTCATTAATCAATCATACTATGAAAACTTTATTATCACTATTTGTACTAAGTATATTATGTATCTCTTGTAATACTAAAAAAGAAGACACTGCCCAAAAAGAAATTGCTGTTGCTGAGGTTGTTGAAATAGCGACACCTTCTAAAGCAACTTTTATAACAGAAACTTTAGAATTAACACATTGCGAGTCTGCGGTATATGACAAAAACAATGATGTGATTTATGCTTCTCTAATAGGAAATAGAAAACCAGGAAATGGATCTATTGCTACGGTAGGTGTTGATGGAAAATTAATCAATGCACAATTTGTAGCTGGTCTCAATGACCCTAAAGGTATTGCGATTACAAAAGATAAATTGTATGTTTCTGATGTAACTGAACTCGTAGAGGCTGATCTTAAAACTGGGAAAGTTTTAAATACGTATACTGCTGAAGGTATCGAGTTTTTAAATGACGTAGCGATAGCGCCAGATGGTGCTATTTATGTGTCAGATACACGTACTTCAAAAATATATAGATTAGATCAAGATGGGAATTTTGATTTTTGGCTCGCCGATCCAAAATTGGATAATCCAAATGGGTTGTTAATTCAGGGAGACACTATGTATGTTGCTTCTTGGGGAGGTGCTCCAGAAGGAGGACGAGTTTCAAAATTTGATATGAATACAAAGAAAATTACTTCTGTGACTGATATTATTGGTAATCTTGATGGTATTCGTCCTTATGATAAAAACCATCTCATCATTTCAGATTGGCGTAGTGGAAAAGTACATCTCATGAATTTTGACGGTACAACACAAGAAGTGGTTACTGTAGGACAAAGTGTAGGCGACATTGCTTATATCAAAGAGAAAAACTTATTGTTATTACCTATGAATAAGCAGAGCCGTTTGTTATTTTATGAGTTGAAGTGATTTCGATACAATTTGCTTCCAGCAAATCACTCAATCACCTTAACTACTATTTAGTAATTCGTATCGTAAAATAGTATGTTTACCCGTTTTGCATTTTGACAAACAACTGTTATATATACTATCAATCTTCATTATTTTCCTCAGATCCTAAAGGAAGTAATGAAGATTTCTTCGATTCACCCTTCAGGGAGGGGGAAAAATCAAGAAATCCATTCAAAATGCACAACTGATTATGTTACTCTTCTTTTACTGGATATACTTTTAAATATTGTTTTATAACTGTATCAGAAGGTATAATTGGCATAGGTGATAATCTCGATTTTGGCACTGGGTATATGGGCATTTTTGGAGCTACTACTTCCTCTTCTGTTTCACTAGTAACTTTAGGAAGTATACCAAAGTCTTCTAAATTACTTTTAAAATAATCTTTCAAAAAAGCCTCTTTTCTTTCCTCTTGTTCTGTATACCATGCAAAAGGAGCAAAGGTAGAGCCTTCATCTTTTTTTGAATCGCTATTCTGGGCAAAAAGAGATGTACAAAAACACAGTAGTAAAAGAGTTAGTGTCATTTTCATAGTCCTAAAGATAGAAGGTTGTCACTTATAATAATGTTAAAGGAATGTTTTTTAACAATTTAGAGCATTGACTTTTAATAAAACATTCCACTCACTCTTCGATGATTATACTTAATTAATTTTCTTACTATAAATAAGGTAAATAACATAGATGTCATTAAAGGGAAATTTGTCCAATTAATTGCATTTAAAATAAGGTCAAGAATAATTCCAGTAAAGAATATAAAAAAGACACTTATAAGAATAGATACACTTCCTCCTCCAGAAAATCCATAATACCGCCCCATAAAACTTTCTATTTTTATAAAATATTCTTTATAAAAATTAGCAGAAGTATCTTTATTTAATTCATTCTTATGTATCGCTTCAAAATACTCTAATAAATGCTTTTTCATTCTAATTTCTCCAAGCTCTTGTAATCTTTTATTGCCTTTTGGATGTATTTGAGGATTATCTATCAGATGATAAATAATATTTTTGATGGATTCAGGGTTAAAATATTTCTTTTCATTTGGACTTAACGTATCCAAAACTTCTTTAAACCGTGTTTTAACTAAGTCATCTAAATCTTCTACCTCAATAGTTTCATCCATAAAAGGTCCAAAAGAATCTATATCAAATCAAAAAGACTGTCTACTGCTGGGTAACGCTCTACATTAAAGCCTTCTGCATAGTCTGTACCTATTAAGCGCCCTAAGTCTCTTGCTCTATAACTCACACTTTCTTTAAATGTCAGACTAGAAATAGGTGTACTTCCTTCGTCAGAAGTTGGATCGTGAAATTGTGTTTTGTAAGCAAATACTGCTTCACATTTTTTATCTATAAAACCACTTACATCGACTACAATATCTGGCTTGAGATGTGCCCATTGCTCATAATGATATACGGTTTTTGGTCGCCATTTTTCTTGAACAACCCCATCTCTTTTAGTTTCAATTTTGACAAGACCACTTAAAAAGCACGCATCACTAGCTAGTTTACTTCCCTTGCTATGATCTATATGTCTATCCTCTATCGCATTACACAAGACTATTTCTGGTTGATATGCTCGTATCACTTCGATAATCTTTAGCTGACTTTCTTTATCATTTTGAAAAAACCCATCGGCGAGACCTATGTTTTCACGTACACTCACTCCTAAAATTTTAGCAGCATTAGCCGCTTCTTCTTTTCTAGTTGCTGCGGTTCCTCTAGTTCCTAATTCTCCTCGGGTTAAATCTAAAATTCCAACTTTTTTACCTCTTGCTATTTCTTTAGCGATGGTTGCACCGCATCCTAATTCTACATCATCAGGATGTGCGCCTATGGCGAGTATGTCTAATTTCATTAATGATTTTTTAGTCGTTGCGTTCTATGTCGTAATAATTGTTGTTTTATAACACGGGAACTTTTACTCGAGCAGTAACTACTTGTAGTGCTTGCTCTATATCTGCAATAATGTCTTTTTTATCTTCAATACCTACAGAAAAACGAATCAATCCTTCGGCAATTCCTTGGCGTGCTCTTTCTTCTTCTCCTAATAATAAATGAGATGTCTGCGCTGGTGAAAGCATGGTACTCTCTACCCCTGCAAGACTCATAGATGGTTTTACAAGTTGTAGTGATTTCTGAAAAAGTTCTGGATCTAATCCTTCGGCTAGTTCAAAAGAAAGCATTCCTCCGTATCCTCGCATTTGTGCTTTTGCCAATAAATAATCTGGATGCGATTTTAATCCTGGATAATACACACGATTGATATGCTCATTCTTATCAAGCCACTTAGCTAGTTTTCTTGCATTCTTATTCTGTGCTTTTACACGTATAGCCATCGTTTTCATACTACGTTCTAATAACCATACGGTCATATCACTTAAACTTCCTCCCAAGTTCTTCCCTAAATTCCAGATACGATCTATATGTTCTTCACTCGCAGCAACAGCTCCAGCACAAATATCACTATGTCCTCCCATATACTTGGTCGCACTATGAATCATAATATCTATTCCAAATTTCAATGGATTTTGATTAATTGGAGATGCAAACGTATTATCAATCATTGTGACAATTCCTTTTTCTTTTGCTAGATCAGAAACCATTTGCATATCCGTGATGGTCATTAAAGGATTGGATGGTGTTTCTATGTAGAGTACTTTTGTTTTAGGTGTAATCGCTTTCGCGAAAGCGTGCTTATCCAAACCATCTGTAAACGTATAGTCTATTCCGTATTTCTCAAACTCTTCTACCACTAGATTATAAGTTCCTCCGTATAAGGTTTTTTGAAGTACAATATGATCCCCATGTCTTAAAAAAGCAAGTAATGTAGTACTGACAGCTGCCATACCACTTCCAAAAATCATAGCTGATTCCGTTCCTTCAAGGGCTGCAATTTTCTTACATAATGCCTCTTGGTTTGGGGTATTAAAATACCTTGGGTATCGCTTTACATCTACATCCATAAAAGCATAAGATGAAGACATATAAATAGGAGACACGGCTCCTTGAAACTGTTCGTCTTTTACTTCACCTACATGCGTGCAGATGGTATTTACTCCTTTCTTCTGATTATTCATTTGCCTTATTTTTTATCACATAAAAGTACAAAAAACAATTCCTTATTTTATTATATAAGCAATAAAGTAACTACCTTTAATTTTTAATGAAACTCATCACCAACATACACCAATTATTAGTTACTGGTGAATATAAGGCACCAGTACGCGGGAAAGCCATGTCCCAAATGCCGTACATCTCAAATGCATATCTTCTTATTAAAGAAGATCGTATTCATGACTATGGGGCTATGCAAGATATTCCTGCTATTACCAATGTAGAAATTATAGATGCCACGGGTAAGATTGTACTCCCCATGTGGTGTGATTCACACACGCATCTTGTATATGCTACAGGGCGTGAAGATGAGTTTGTAGACCGTATTAATGGGTTGTCTTATGAAGAAATTGCTAAGCGTGGTGGTGGTATTTTAAACTCCGTTGCGCGTTTACGAGCTATGAGTGAAGATGCTTTATTTGAAGATGCTACAAAGCGATTAGAACATCTTATTTCATTGGGAACAGGCGCCATCGAAATTAAAAGTGGTTATGGACTTTCGGTAGCCGCAGAAAAGAAAATGCTTTCTGTCATTGCACGACTTAAAACACATTTTGACATCCCTATAAAGGCAACTTTATTAGGAGCACATGCTATTCCTACTGAGTATAAAGATGATCGAAAGGCATATATACAACTTATTATAAAAGAGATGATTCCCGCTTTCGCGAAAGACAATTTATGTGATTTTATAGATGTATTCTGTGAATCGGGTTATTTTACAGTCGCAGAAATGGAAGCTATTCTTGAAGCCGGTAAAGCGCATGGTTTACGCCCTAAAGTTCACGTAAATCAATTTAATGCTATTGGAGGCATTGCTGCTGCTGTAAAATACGACGCTCTTTCTGTAGATCACCTTGAAGAATTGGTGACTGAAGATATTGATGCTCTTAAAGGCAGCAATACTATACCTGTAGCATTACCAGGGTGTTCCTTCTTCTTAAGTATTCCCTATACCCCAGCTAGACAACTTATAGATGCAGGACTTCCCCTAGCTATTGCTACAGATTACAACCCTGGATCTGCACCTAGCGGTAATATGAATTTTGTAGTGGCGCAAGCCTGTATACAATTAAATATGACACCCGAAGAAGCAATTACTGCAGCTACTATTAATGGCGCATTTGCTATGGATATTGCCTCAGAAACTGGAAGTATCACCAAAGGAAAGAAAGCAAACCTCATCATTACAACACCTCAAAAGTCTTACAACACCATTCCATATCGGTTTGGACACCATCAAATTGAACAACTCATCCTAAACGGAAAAAGACTATGAGTTTACCAAACTTTAACTTAACAGGAGGAAATCCCGTTTCAGATCAATTTTTAATCAAAAAGATTAAAACCTTTCATGATGCGGTACGTTATATCCATAACCTTCCATATGGACGTAACAAAAACCCGCGTAATATTGCGAGCATTATACGAGAAGGTGTAGGAACCTGCTCTACAAAAAATGCATGCTTAAAAACACTAGCTGAAGAAAATGAGATTCATAGCATAAGCCTTAATCTTTGTATTTTCTCAATGACCGAGCAAAATACACCAGGTGTAGGAAGAATACTTGATGCATATGCACTACCCTATATTCTAGAAGCACATACCTTCTTAAGCTATGATAATGAACGGTATGATTTTACATTTCCTGGGAATTCTGAAAAATTATGGGAACCAGATATTCTTATTGAGACAACCATCGATCCTGATCAAATTCTTGATTATAAAGTTTCTTATCATAAATCTATTCTTAAAGATTGGATACAACGAGATAATATCCCTTATACACTTGATAAAATGTGGCATATTCGGGAAGCTTGTATTCAGGCTTTAGCAAAAAAATAAATCCGATGATTCAGCTTCATATCCAATCGCAAGAAACGCTAGAAGAAATCATTTCAAAAAGAGATGGTGAAACAAAAATTGGAGAAAAATTACAGTATTGTTATAGTTTAGAAGCTATTGAACAAAGTTCAGCCAAGTATGTCATTTTTGGAATAGCCGAAGACTATGGAGTTCGTGCAAATTATGGAAAACGAGGTACTGCAAATGCTTGGGATGCATTCTTAAAAACCTTTGTCAATATTCAAGAAAACGACTATAACAAAGGAGAAGACATGTTATTATTAGGATATATTTCTGTCACTCCTGATGATATTAAATACACCACACCAAAACCTATTTTAGGAGACGTCGTAAAACGTATTGACAAAAAGGTTGCTTATATCGTACAGGCTATTGTTGCTACTGGTAAAATACCTATTATCATTGGTGGCGGCCATAATAATGCCTATGGAAATATTACAGGCACAAGTCAAGCATTAGGAAGCACTATTAATGTAATGAATATAGATGCACATACAGATTTACGCACAACAGATTATAGACATAGTGGCAATGGGTTTTCATACGCACTTTCTTTAGATACACCCGAAAATGCGTCTTTAAATAAATACACTGTTTTTGGATTGCATAAAAACTATACACCACAATATATTTTCGATCTTTTCAAAAAACACAAAAACAGATTACAATATCACTTTCTAGAAGATACATGGGAAGTAGATACTCCTATCGCCCAACAATATGCTAAGGCATTACAATTTGTTTCTCAAGAGACTTTTGGTTTAGAGTTAGATTGTGATGCTATTACCAATTTCCCAAGTAGTGCTCGCACGCCTAGTGGTTTATATTTAAATGATGTGAGGCAGTTTATTATGCATACAGCTTCTCAAAAAAATTGTCGCTATTTCCATATCTGTGAAGCATCCCCTGGAAGAAAAAAAGCTGGACAGGTAGGAAAAGCCATTAGTTATTTTGTCACCGATTTTATACGTTCCCATCATGCAGATTAGTACTTATGATCCTATATATGCTTCCGATTTTAAAGCACTTAATATCGAGTGGCTTGAAACCTTCTTTTATGTAGAACCTTATGATAATGAAGTATTAAGTAATCCTGAAAAATATATTATTTCAAAAGGAGGTCATATTTTTTTCGCGCTTATTGATGGAAATGTTGTGGGTACTGTAGCGTTAATGCCTATGCAAGAAGCAAACGTCTACGAACTCACAAAAATGGCGGTAAATACGACCATACGTGGTAAAGGAATTGGGCAAAAATTGATGGCGCATTGTATTGCTTTCGCGAAAGCAGAAAATGCTCCAAAACTTGTTTTATACTCCAATACCCTTCTTGAAAACGCTATTTATATATATAAAAAATGGGGATTTGTTGAAATCCCGCTAGAGACCACATCAAATTACGACAGAGCTAATATAAAAATGGAATTAATCTTAAAATAAAATTAGACATGAGACATCTTGGTATCTTAGTATTCGCCTGCATCACTTTTATAAGTTGTAAAGAAAAACAAACTGAAACTGCTACTGCACTACCAGAAACAGCAGAGGTTGTAACACCACCAACTAACAAGGAACTTCCATTTAAAATACATCCTATAAGCCATGCGACCATGGTTTTACAATGGGGAGATACTACCATATATATTGATCCTGTAGGTGGTGCTGAGGTATTTGCAGCGTACCCACAACCAGACTTAATCCTAGTAACCGATATACACGGAGATCATTTAAACGTCAAAACTATTGAAGGACTTGATACTTCAAAGGCAAAAATCATGGTGCCACAAGCCGTAGCCGATAAGATGCCTGAAGCTTTTGTTCCTCAACTGGATGTATTAAATAATGGGGATAGTAAAGAGCGTTTTGGCTTTTCTGTAGAAGCCATCCCAATGTACAACTTACGAGAAGAGGCATTAAAATTTCATACCAAAGGACGTGGTAATGGCTATGTGATTGAAAAAGATGGCACCCGAGTGTATATCTCTGGAGATACTGAAGACATTCCTGAAATGCGTGCTCTTAAAAATATAGATGCTGCTTTTGTATGTATGAATTTACCATACACGATGACCGAAGTAAGCGCTGCCGATGCGGTTCTAGAATTCGCTCCCAAAACTATGTATCCATATCACTACAGAGGTACTGAAGGGTTGAGTGATGTCGCCAATTTTAAAACCATTGTCAATAAAGGAAATCCTGCTATTAATGTGGTGCAATTAGATTGGTATGCTAAAAAGTAAATTATGAGAACAGGTGTTTTTCTACTGGTATTCACTTTCTGCATGATAGGATGTCAACATGCTGACACGTCACAAGATGTTGAAAAATGGAAAGCTGAGGTTATGAATGTTGAAAAAGCATTCAATGATATGGCTCAAAAAGAAGGTCTTATCAAAGCTTTTGAATTTTATGCTGCTGAAGATGGTGTAATACGACGTGGTAAGAAAGTCATCAAAGGGAAAAAAGCTATTGCAGATTGGTATAAAAAAGATGTACGACCTAATGAGACACTTACTTGGATTCCTACCTATATTGAGGTAAGCAATGCAGGCGACATGGCATTTACCTATGGTGATTATACATTTACATCCCTAGATTCATTAGGTACTAAAAAGATAAATAAAGGTATTTTTCATACCGTATGGCGTAGACAAGCTGATGGTACTTGGCGATTTGTTTGGGATTGAATCTTCTAAAGTACTATCGTTTACGTATCTTCCTATTATAAAACACGTATAATTAGTCTTCATAAAATGAAAAAGATAGTTTACTATGTAGCAATTTCTCTAGATGGTTATATTGCTGGCGTCAATGATGATATAAGTATGTTTATACCAGACGGAGAGGGTGTAGAAAAGTATCTATCTGATTTGCAAAGTTTCAAAACGGTAATCATGGGTCGTAGAACCTACGAATTTGGATATCAATTTGGTCTTCAGCCTGGACAACTTGCATATCCCCATATGCAACACTATATTTTTTCAGATTCGTTACACTTAGACAGTACACATGATCTATTACATATTGAAAAGCTAAACATTGGACGTATACAAGAGATCAAAGAGCATTCTTCCACTGATGTATATCTATGTGGTGGTGGAGAGTTTGCAGGTTGGCTTTTAGACCATGGGCAAATTGATATTCTAAAGCTAAAAATAAACCCTATTATTCTTGGAGATGGAATTTCCCTTTTTGGAAATTCAAAAACCAATGCACGCATGAATCTAACAGAAAGTACTTTATATGAAAATGGGTTACAAATTATCACGTATGAATTAATAAAATAATTATACGCTTTAACGCTACGCTCTCCCTCTGGTCGTGAACCTGCCTGCCGGTAGGCAGGTCTCGCAGGCTCGATTTACCATTTCATTCTCCCTCCGGTCGTGAATCTCACAAGTTCGATTTCGCGAAAGCGTATATCACCTTAACAAAGAGATGTGTCCTATCACTATACGATCTTCTATAGTGATTTCATACCAATAGTCATCAGGAGGTAATTCTTCTCCATTGTACACACCATTCCATTGAAATGAAGCTCCATTACCACTTATGAGCAACTTCCCAAAACGATCAAATACTCTGATAAAACTGGACGAAAAGAACGAAGCATCTGGGAGTCTAAAAAAATCATTAATCCCATCGTTATTCGGTGTGAAAAACGTAGGAATATTAAAATGATAAAACTCTGTAAGTATAGGAGGACATCCTGTATCATTTCTAGCAAATATGACCTTTAACCCACCTGGTACATTTCTAAAAACTGGAGTGCTTCTATAAAAAATACCATCTAATGAATATTCAAAATTCCCTTCGTTTTCTGTTTCGATAATAATACTTTCTCCTTCAGAAAAGATATTGGAAATTACGGGTGGAGCTAATCCTTCAACTTGAAATGTCTTGGTAGCGCTGCATCCTACATCATTAGTAACTGTAACGGTATATACACCTCCTATTTCTATTTGTATAGAAGATGTAATTTCTCCCGTAGACCATGCGTATTGTACATTTGATATTCCAGCAGATAAGGTTTTCATCTCTTGCCCATTACAAATCTCTAAGGTTTCTAGAGGATTTGTAAAGAAAGGTGCTTCTAGAAAACTAAGTGTTATTGGGGTTCTAGAAGTACTACCACAATCGGTTCCTGTTACAAATGATTGTGCATAAAATGTTCCTGCCTCTTCAGGGGTATAACTAGATCCCGTAGCTAGTACCTCTGTACTTGACTCACTAGCATACCATCGTATTTCTACATCAGGAGAAGACATTACAGTAAGTGCCGGGACACTTTCATTATCACAAGACATGATATCTCCATCACTTACTGGAGCATCTGGACCTTCAATAAATTCAATGCTGTAAGAATTAGAAAAGAAAGAACAAAATACATTTCCTAAATTATCGGTATCTGTAGCAGTATTTACTCTATAAAAAGTGGAGGTTGAAATCCCTGGAGTGACATAGGTTACTGAAGTTGCTCCAGGAATATTATTCCAGTTTTCACCATCTGTACTCTCTTGCCATTGTATAAAAATATTAGATGCAACAGATACGGTAAGTGTTGTATTTAAAGCTGTTTGATTATTACATACAATGATATCATCTTCTCCAGAAACATCTGAGCTTATGGTTGTAATATCGCCACAAGCCCTAAAAACAATATCATCTATTGCTAGATCATTTCCGCAACCACCATTACCATTATTGATCATTTTTAGAATCACCTCTGTTTGTCCTGCACCTGTTTCAAAAACCAATCCATATTGTGTCCAAATGGGTGTAGATGTTCCATCGATATCGCCAGTATCTCCAGAGGCTAATAATATCGTATCTGTGCTATCCCATATTTGAAACCTAACATTTACAGGAATCCCTGTATTATCACACACGCCAGAATCAATATCATATAGGTTTTGAAGAAAAGCAGAAAACTCATAGGAAGTATTTTCACAAAGCCCTTCTATGGTTCTGTTATAAAACTGATCTGCTGTAAAACTAGCATTTACAATAAATGCTCTCCCATTCACATCGCCAGGGGTATTATCTAATCCCGAATGAAAAGCACCTAGTTGTTGCAACTGTGATGATATGGTATAGAATCCGTCTTCTGGACCACTATCTACATAGGTATATGTAGTGACACTAGGATCTAAAGGAGGGCCATTGGTAGTACCCGTTCCAAAGTCTTCTGTAAATATAGGGTCTCCTAGATCACCTTCACAAAAACCCAATTGACCATATACCGCATCAAAGGAAATGATACAGCACAAGACAATAAGAACTCTTTTTGTGATTCTAGCCATTTCTTTCAAAGATACTGCAAGAAAAAATGGTTCTCAAAATAAACATATCTCAAAAACAGGATACACTATGAACCAAAAAATTCCGTGAGGATTTTTACAAATCACATCACGGAATCTTTCCTACTTAAAGTGTTTCTTTCTTTACTTAAGTGTAAAGCTGGTTTGAGCTATAAGCGTCGCCTGATCGTATACATTTACTTTATATACACCCGCCTCAAAGCTATCGCCTATTGGAGGTATATTTTCACAAATGTCTAAGGCGGTATTTTCATAGTAAAATTTAGAAACCTTACTATAGGTGATTGTTTCTTCTTCAAATGTAACTCGTTCATTTGCGCCTAAAATATTATTTGAAGGATCTACTACTTGTACATATAATACTCTATCTCCTGCTTCGGCAAGTCTATTTTGAGGTACTGTAAAACAAGCTCTTACTTTATCTACTCTACGTGCACGTGCATTTTCTACAAGTTTTCCAGAAGAACGCTCAATAACACCAACTGCTTTAAGCTTATTTGCTGCAAGAGCGGCTCCTATTTCTACACGTTCTGCTAATTTGTCATTCTCTAAAGATAAAGAGTCTCCTACCCCACGCTGTACTTCTAATTCATAACTAGTACTATCTACACGCATAGCTAATAATCTATTACTACCTCGTAATGAATCGTTTTGTGCAAATAAGAAATCACGCTCTTTACGGAGTTTAAATACCTCACCTCTATACCTACTTAAACTTGTAATAGTTACTTCTTTCTCATTAATATCATCTATTAATGCTTGAATTCTATCACGTGCTTCATTAAGTTCTGTATCCTTTAGATTATTTTCTTCAATAACAACATCATATTTGTCATTCATTTCTCTAAGGTTAGCAATCACTAGATTCTTTTCTTTCGTAAGCTCTGCTTTAGTGTCTTTTTCTTGGTTATATAATTTTACAGCAAATGCTCCAGCAACTACTAATAATACAGCGAGAATTCCCGTAATGATTTTTATTCCGTTATTATTCTTCTCGTTTTCCATGGTTTTAAAATTTATATTTAATGGTTATACGTATAACGACCGTATTTGGATTATGGTGTTTACTATTTTACGAATGTAGTCACATTTAAAATACAATTAACATTCTTTCATAAAGTTTCGCTAAAAATGATTATTTGGTAAACTTTTTAAACCAAGCTAACGTATGGTTCACTTTTGTAATAAGGTTACTTGGTCTGGCAGCAATTCCGTGTGAGGCTTCAGGAATTTCTACGAGTACGGTTTCTTTTTTTCTAATTTTTAGGGCGTGGTATAAT
This sequence comes from Dokdonia pacifica, assembly GCF_900188275.1. GTDB lineage: Bacteria > Bacteroidota > Bacteroidia > Flavobacteriales > Flavobacteriaceae > Dokdonia > Dokdonia pacifica. The sequence continues at coordinate 16,110 of NZ_FZNY01000003.1, read as the reverse complement.
TGTTTGGCTTCACTAGGAGGGGTACGCAAATCGTTCATCCCAACCATTACCATGGTAGGTGTTTCTATATTTCCTACTAATGATAAAGGAGAGAATTTCCAATAACCTTCAAAATTTTCCCAAGGTTGTCCTGGATATCTAGAATTTGCATACCCATAATAATTATCGGCTACTAATGTTTTTGAGATCCAATTCATCACAGGTTTTGCAACTACAGCCGCTTCAAATCGATTATTTTTTCCAATCATCCAAGCGGTCATAATACCTCCTGCACTTCCTCCAGTTACATATAATTGATCTTCAGAAGTGATTCCTTTAGCCAGGCATGCATCTACTCCATCCATCACATCATCATAATCTTGTCCCGGATAGTTATTGTATAGTAGGTTCCCAAATGCTTCTCCATAACTAGTACTGCCTCTAGGGTTAGGATAAAATACAATATATCCCGCAGCCGCATAGAGTTGTATTTCTGCAGAAAAACGATCTCCGTAATTTAAAATAGGGCCTCCATGATTTTCAACCAATAATGGGTATTGCTTTCCTTTTTCATAAAATGGAGGGTATACAATCCATCCTTGTATATCACGTCCATCATAAGAAGAGGTGTACCATAGTTCTTCAACCTTTCCTAAAGTACGATATCCTAAAAGGTCTTCATTAAGTTGGGTACGAATCTTAGGTTCTTTTTGTTTTTGATATAGAATACCGAGATCTGCTGGGCGATCGGGTTGAGAATAGGTAAATGCAATCGTTCCATTGGTAGAGGCTGTATAACTGCCACTCGCATACGGACGCCCTAATGTGGTTCCTCCAAGATCGTCTGCAAGCTTCGTTACTTTTCCCGAAAGGGTAACCTGTGCTATTTTAGAATTCCCTTTATCATCATACGTACAATAGAATGATTTACTATCTGATGTCCATTGAATGTTAGAAAGACTGCGATCTAAATTGGTTTTTATTTCTTTCTTATTTGTCCCATCAATATTCATCATATATAAACGAGTTACTTGATAGGTTTGAACTTTATCATCAAACCCTAGATAAGCAATCTTTTTCCCATCGGGTGATACGATAGGATTTCTATCGGGACCATTGCGATCTGTTAATGCTGTTATTGCTCCTGTTTGCGTATGTACACTATAGATCTCGCTATTGCGAAAATCATATTCCCAGTCTTCATTTCGGTTTGCTGAAAAATAAATATACTGTGCATCACGAGACCAACTTAATGAACCTCCATGATTAAAATCACCAGAAGTAATTTTACGTGCTGTACCTCCTTCTGACGGGATCATATATATATGACGATATCCAGGCTTTAAATAACCTTGACCATCTGCTTCATGCTTAAAACGATCTGTAATTCTAGGAGTTGCTGCCCATTTAGCTCCTTTTGGTTTCTTAGGCATTTTTGCTATGACTGGAGGTGCCACATATTCCATTGCACTAAAGGAAAGCCATTTTCCATCGGGTGACCAGCTTAGTCCAGATGGACTATTTTCTAATTGACTCAATCGGGCTGTAGCTCCTGAAGCTACCCAATAAATAAAAAGTTCGCTTCCTTCGGAAGTACTCGCAATATAGGCAATCTTTGTCCCATCTGGAGACCAACGTGCCTGGAATTCATTGCCGTCAAATTGTGTGAGTTTACGATGGTTTGTTCCATCTGAGTGAATCATCCATAAATTACCTCTACTCCTATCTTTCATAATATCAAAACCCGTACGTCTGTATATTACTTTTGTGCCATCTGGTGATATTTGAGGATCACCTGCATACTCTAATTCAAAAACATCTAACGCTTCAAAAGCTTTGTATTCTTGTGCAAAGAGTAAGTTACTTAAAAACAATACGATGCATAGGTTTATGTACTTCATAATTTTTGATCTAATGATTACACTATTATAAAAGGTCTAAAATAATAAATCTTAGAGAGGTTATAACCATACTCATCCAATTTGTAACTAGCCATATAATAGTATTCCTAATTATTTTTAAACAGAACCGTTTGTTTTTATTACGAAATGATTCATTTTTTTACAATATTCAATTCGAAAAGGATTTTTTTTGATAAAAGAATTGGGAAATGAAAGCCAAACATCGAGACTTTTATATCACTTGTCGAATATATCAAAATCATATACGTAAAATGTATGTGTACCGTTATAAATAGTATACTTTTATAATAACTATATGCCCGAATAGTTAGTTTTAAAAAGTAAAACCCGACTTAATATGTATGATGACGATGATGATAACCACAATTATGATATAGACTCTTGGAGGCAGTTACCTGTTTTCATTCAGGCTGAGGTTATCTTAAAATTAGTAGAGCATATAGTAGATTGTATTCCGAAAGAAGAAAGCAATGCTTCTTCTGTGTATGAACATTCGCTATTTGACTACCATACGGCTAGTATGATGGAAAATGCACTTATTATCCCTGCTAAGATTGCTGGAATTCATGGTGTAGAGCTCTATGATATAAAAATGGAAAATGCAGTCATTATAAGAAAAGCTGCACAAGAAATCATTACAAATTTAAGAGGTTTACAAATTGCAGGCTTTAGAGAAATAGAATATCTAGAATTATTACGTAGAGAAATCGAAGTATTACGCCCGTTATTTGCAGAGTGGGTTAAAACCTTTAATCCTTATAATTATATTATAGATCGTTGGGGACTCTTTAATCCTCCGGGTGTAGATTATAATGATAAAATGCCAGGAGATGATTTGCCTTATGACAATAATCACCTGTATGAAGATTTTGATAGTGATGAAGATTAATCACACTATAAGGTTAGATAATGTTTTTTAGATATACGCTTTCGCGAAATCGAACTTGTGAGATTCACGACCAAAGGGAGAGCGTAGCGTTAAAGCGTATACATCTTATTACTTATTCAATTTTAAAATAGGATTAAATTGCACTACCTGAGAGAGTACAATTTGTGTCTTAGATTCTCCATAGCTTATAATTTGATCTATAAATCTTTCTAAGTGGTATTGATTATTTAAAACTACTTCCATCACAATATTTTCATTCCCTGTAATACGATAACAATTCACAACTTCTTCAAAAGTTTTTACTTTTTCTAGGAATGGTTTTAGTTTTCCCATAAATGCGCGAAGGGTTATAATGGCTTTAAATTGATATCCCATTTCTAAGGGAGAGATGATAGCTTTAAAACCCGTAATCACTCCCATATCTTCCATCTTCCTAATACGCTCTGAAACTGCAGGTGATGTAATTCCAACTTTACGCCCTATTTCGGCATTAGATTGTCTTGCATTTTCTTGCAAACATTTTAAAATTTTGAGGTTTAGCTCATCTACCATAAATTTTAAATTTTATTTTCAAAAATACATCATTTTTAAAGACAAAACTCTTTTTTGCTTTAAAATCAAAAGTTAGACTCTCCTTTTATGATTGTAACTTTGTTTTCATAAGAAATGGCAAAAGCATATAATCACATATCACAACCTGAAATACCTGTTAAAGATACTTTACTCTATAACAAGGCATTAGATATTTATACCTTATCTAGGTCTATTACATCACACTTAACAGAAAATAAGACTGTAAGTACCTTATATGCATCTGACAATGAATCTGAAAATACCTTAGAAGAAATTGTAATTAGTGCAGTGACATTACCATCAAAAATAGCCATTGCACAGACTACAAAAAACATAGGTCTACGACTAGACTCTACCAATAGTATTATACATCATATAGATAGAATACGTGCTAATTGCAAAAAGCTTCGAAAAATCTCAAAGCGCAATAGGGAACATATGCGTGTATTATCTTCAGAAATTTTAAAATTTAAGAAGATGTATAGACAATGGAATATTGCTATCACACAGCAAAATTGACACTTGCTTACCCTCCCACTTTAATTTTATAAAAGCTAACATATCAATGCATTATAGAAATTGATTTTGTTAGAATATCATATACGACTTGTAAAAAGAAGTTATATACAGTGACATATAATTTCACATTTTATACAGTCTGCAAAAATAATGTTATAAAAAAATGAAGTTTACTGTAAGTTATTAAAAGAAAAATAGACAATTGTTGTTATGAAGAAGCAATTTTCAGAATTTACTACTAGTGCCGTCTTTTATTATGGCGATGAAGAAATCCTATCCCCCTATTTAGAATCTAAGCCCTTATCATTATTTACATTTATTTGGGCACAAAAAAATCCTGTTTCTTTAAAACTAGATCAAGTTGATTTTACACTTGAACCTGGTCAAATCATAGCTCTTACACCACTACATCATCTACAATATATTGAAGGAAATGCTGTAGTGTATCAATTTAATAGAGAATTTTACTGTATTAAAGATCATGATAAAGAAGTAGGTTGTGTTGGGATTTTGTTTTATGGAAACTCAGAATTACCTGTAGTGACCTTAGAAGAAGATCAAAAACGTAAACTTCAAATGTTACATGAAGTTTTCTTAGAGGAATTAGAGACAAAGGATAGTATTCAGGCAGAAATGCTACGCTTACTAATGGCTCGTTTTATTATCAAAATTACACGTCTCATAAAATCTCAAGGACATTATGGGCAAGTACATGATGAAAAATTAGAGATCATACGTATGTTTACATTCTTAGTTGAATGGCATTTTAGAAAAGAGCATTCTGTATCTTTTTATGCTGCCCAACTCAATAAATCTCCAAAAACAATTTCAAATTATTTTTCAAAATTTGATAAGACTCCTTTACAGATTATCCATGATAGAATTGTGCTTGAGGCCAAAAGGCTACTTACATATACAGATAAATCTGCAAAAGAAATTGCTTTTGAAGTAGGCTTTCAAGATGCATCGCATTTAAGCAGACTCTTCAAAAAGCAAACAGGAGAATCTCCATCTGCATTTAAAAATAAAACAAAACAACTCGTTACTGCATAAGTATACTGGTTTCTATTTTATATCATATTTCTTTGTATTTTTCTAGTACAAAGAAATATGCATATATATGTCAAATACAGGGTTGATCATAGAAGAACGAAGTCGAGATATAGGTGACTTCTTAGTAGGACGTTTAATACCATTTCGCAAAAAAAGAATGGTGGGTCCTTTTATTTTTATAGATCATATGGGACCTACAGAATTAGGTCCAAATCATTATATGGATGTAGATCAGCATCCACATATAGGACTTGCGACACTGACTTATCTTTTAGAAGGAAAAATAACCCATGAGGACAGTATGGGTACGCATCAAGTAATACGGCCTGGATCTGTAAACTGGATGGTCGCAGGAAAAGGATGTACCCATACAGAGCGTACACCACAAGAAGCGAGGCTCCATAAAGAAGTTTTTACAATGCATGGCTATCAGATATGGGTAGCACTTCCAAAAGACCTTGAAGATATTACTCCAGAGTTTCACCATATTGAAGCTACTTCGCTTCCCCGTTGGTCAGATCAAGGCGCTCAATATACCCTTGTAGCTGGTCAAGCTTTTAATAAAATGTCACCCGTTCCTGTTCACTCAGATTTATTTATGATTGCTATTACCACTACAACAGCGCATACTTTTGTAGCAAAAGGAAATATAAAAGGTGAAATAGGCATCTGCATTGTAAGTGGTAGTATTACAGCTTGTGATCAAACCATCACTGCTGGCAATATGCTCGTAAGTAAAATTGAAGATGTATGTACAGTACAGATTTCTCCTGATAGTCATATACTTATATTTGGAGGTGAGCCTTTTCCTGAAGAACGTCATATTTTCTGGAATTTTGTAAGCCATTCTAAAGAAAAAATTGAACATGCAAAAGAAGCTTGGAAAACTGGTTTATTCCCTAAAGTTCCTAATGACACATCATATGTACCATTACCAAAACCACCCAGTTTTGGCAAATAATGTATATTGCAAAAACAGCTTCATATTTAACACTAAACATTCATACATTTTGAAAAAGTATATATTCCTTATCGCATGTTGTTTATTAACACTAACGTCCTATAGTCAAAGACAGTCTTTAACATCTCAAGAACAGGATAGTTTAAACATTTGGCAACTTGCAAAATATGACGGAGCCTCGGCTTTAGGAGGGTTGTTTCATGCTTATAGCAGACCCATACATTGGGATGGGGATGATTGGGCAACCTTTGGATTTGTAGCGGGAGGAACAGCTTTATTATATTTTGTAGATGATGAGACCAGTGAGTTTTTTAGAAACCAAGAAGATTCATCTCCTACTATTTTAAAAGAATTTGGAGAACGTTTTGGAAGTCCTCAAGTAACCTATGGTATAACAGGATCTGTATATCTATTTGGGTTATTTACCAAAAATGAGCCAGTACGAGAAACCGGTGTATTATTAATTTCTTCGGCAACAGCGGTAGGCCTAATTCAAACAGTACTAAAAACTACAGTCGGAAGATCCAGACCTCAAAATAACGAAGGTAAGTTTGCTTTTAAACCCTTTAGTGGTGAAGCAGGTTTTAGATCTTTTCCATCTGGACATACTATATTATCATTTACAACAGCATATGCTATTTCAAAACAATTTGATAACCCGTGGGTAAAAGCGGGTATCTATACTGTGGGGATGATATCACCAATATCACGTATCGTAAATGGAGCTCACTGGCTTACAGATGTAGCATTGAGTATTGCTATAAGTGTTGTTACTGTAGATGCTATAGATAATTACTTAAATGCAAAAAAACGATACCCAGGTGAAGACGATCGTAAAAAAGGGATTACTTGGAATATTAATTTTGGTGTTGGAAGCATGGGTATTGTAGGACGATTTTAAAAAAGTAATATGCCCTTTGAGTTTTTTATAGAATGGTTGTATCCATTACATCTAAGACATAAAAAAATGTTTGGTATCGATGCGTTTTATCTAGAAGAACGTATTGTATTTGCTTTATGTAAAAACGAAAAGTATCATAAAGACTATGGTATTTGGATTGCCACAAAAAAAGAACATCATCAAAAATTAAAACACCAACTCACAAGCATAAGACCTCTCATATCTATAGGTATAAAAACATGGCTTGTACTTCCTGAAAATCACGATGCATTTGAAGAAGATGCACATACTCTTGTAACACTACTAAAATCAGGAAGCCCTCTCATAGGAAACATCCCTAAAAAAAGAAAACCCTAAAAATAACTTTCTAGGGTTTCCCAGCATCAAATTGGGGGAAAGACATATCAAGAGTAATATGCTTTGTAGACTTATATATATTTAACTTAACCATTTACTAGAAAGTCTACATATAATCATATACGTACAGATATGATTTTTAGATGTTATCTGTTTATTTTTTTTCGGTTTTATACAAAAAACAGTCATTTTTATCTCAAATAGGTAATATTGACATCTACTCAGGAATATATGGCAACTCATTTGCTGTAAGATCATCGCTTCTCCTAAGACAAAGTCATCAAATAAAATTAAAATCAACGATGGCAAAACAACATATATCCGTATTAAATCTTATAGAGATTTTCAGAAAAGGGAAAGCAAAATTCATAGAATCGATGAATCCAAAAATGTATTGTTCTCAAAAACATTTACACGATTACTATTGTGACCAAGAAGCTTCCTTCTAAACTTTAAAAATCACGTACACTGAGTACACCCAATATAAATTCAAAACAAAACATCAAACAAATAAAAAATAGAAATTATGAGCACATTCAATGTTCCAACAAAAGACCAAGTAAACGATACAAACAAAGCAATATTTGACAAATTAGAAGGTATGTTAGGATTTGTACCTAATTTATATGCAACCTATGCACATTCTGATAATGCACTAGCAAACTACTTAACATTTGCAAATGCTCCAACGTCACTTAAAGCAAAAGAAAAAGAAGTAGTAAACCTTGCAGTAAGCGAAGTAAACGCATGTAATTACTGTCTTTCTGCTCACACAGCTATTGGAAAAATGAACGGTTTTACCGATGATCAAATTTTAGAATTAAGAGCTGGAAATGCTCCTTTTGATGCTAAACTTGATGCACTTGCAAAACTTGCAAAAAACATTACAGAAAATAGAGGACGTGCAGAAGAAACAGTAGTAGACAACTTCTTAAATGCAGGATGGACTAACGAAAACTTAATAGACACCATCGTATTAGTAGGAGAGAAAACAATTTCAAACTACATCCACAACACAACTCAAGTGCCTATTGATTTTCCAGTAGCACAACCATTAAACAGCGTAGTAGCTTAATTCAAAATCTATATAAACAACACACTAAAAATTAAAAAAATGAAAAAAGTAATTGCATTATTCGTATTAGTATTCACAGTATCATTCGCAGCACAAGCACAAGACAAAATGATGAAAGATGCTCCAGCAAAAAAAATCACACTAGAGCAAACTAAAGGCGAATTTACTCAAAAACAAATCACTGTTTCTGAAGGAACATACGTTTTTGAAATTGATAATAACAATGTAGGACACAAGGTAGGATTTGTATTAGTACAAAAAGGAAAAGATGTTTCTAATCCTGAAAACCATATCAAAACTGCTTATGTAACTGCAGCTGTAGAAAACAATACAACAGGGCATTCAAACCCTACAAAACTAGCAAAAGGAGAATATGTATACTTCTGTCCGCTTAACCCAACTTCGACAGATAATGTCCTTATTGTAAAGTAACAACTCACATTGCTACTTACACTCTAAAAAGACCGCCTATATAGGCGGTCTTTTTATGTATATACACAAGATATTTATGATACTTTCAGTACTTTTGACACAAAATAAAAGACAATGAAAACCATCTATTTAATTGCCTGTATAGCGTTTCTATCACTAAGTTGTAAAAATGAAACACCACAGCAAAAAGAGTCTGAATTACCCGAAGTAAATGCAGAAAATCAAACAGAAAAGAAAGAACTTACCGAAGCTGAAAAAATTGCAAATGCAAACGGATTTGGAAATTGGGACGCTGTTTCTCAAATAGATTTTACGTTTAATGTAGATCGTCAAGGACAAAATGTAGCAAAACGCTCTTGGTCATGGAAACCCAAAACAAATGATGTGACGATGACTCTTGGAGAGCAAGTAATAGCATACAATAGAGCTTCTATGGATAGTGTCCCTCCAGGCACTGACGAAGGTTTTATTAATGATAAGTTTTGGTTATTAGCACCTTATCAATTAGTATGGGATGAAGGCACTAGCATAACCGTTCAGGATACTGCTACAGCGCCTATTTCACAAAAGAAAACTAAAAAATTAACGATCCTTTACGGTAATGAAGGCGGGTACACACCTGGTGATGCTTATGACTTTTATTATGATGCCGATGATTACATTATAGATGAGTGGGTTTTTAGAAAAAGTAATGCGCCGGAACCTTCTATGATGACTACATTTTCTGACTATCAAAAATTTGAAGGTCTTAATATCTCCACATCGCATACGGATAAAGTAGGAGATTTAAAACTCTATTTTACAGATATAAAAGTGGTAAAATAATTAAATTACAAATAATATATAAAAGAGCTACCTAGGTAGCTCTTTTTAGTTTTATACCATTAACGCTTTACAGCAATCACTTCAATTTCAATTTTTGCGCCCGCCGCTAGAGCTTCGGCAGCAAATGTAGTACGTGCAGGTTTCTGAGGTAAATACGTTTTATAAATTTCATTAAAAGCAGCAAAGTCTTCAATATTATCAAGAACAACAAGAGATTTTACTACATGACTCATATCCATATCATGCTGCGCCAAAACGGCTTTGATATTTTCTAATGTTTGTTTTGTCTCGGCTTCAATACCACCTTCTACTAATGTTCTGGTGCTTTGGTCCATCCCTATTTGTCCAGATAAAAAATATAGATCCCCTACTTGTACAGCATCAGAAAAAGGAGCATTTGCTTTCTTAGGTTCATGAGAGGCATGGTATGTGACTTCAATAGGAGCTTTTGCAGTTGCTTTTTCATCTTCTCCACCCACCGAAGTAGTTACTTTTGTTTCGCATGAAAAAAAGAAAATAGTTAGTAAAAGTGCAGATAAAAGGTTCGTTTTCATAGATACATTGTTTTAGAGAAGATAAATGTAACAGATAATTGTCGCTTTTTTAAGGGATTGTTTATTTTTATGCTTTCGCGAAAGCGTATGCTTACAAATACCCAATATAACACATACGCTTTACAACCAATATATTATGGATACTAAACAAGAATTTTTTGATTTTATAAATGCTGGAAATACGTTTAAAGGAGACTTTATTACGATGGGAGCAGCTATGCTAGAAGGAGAAACTATAACAAATGCTCATGTAAAAGTACCCTTAAAAACCTTAAATCGCCACGGATTAATAGCGGGAGCTACTGGTACCGGAAAGACAAAAACATTGCAAGTACTTGCAGAAAACCTTTCTGACCAAGGTATTCCTGTTTTGATGATGGATATGAAAGGAGACCTTTCAGGGATTGCAAAAGCAAGTCCCGGACATCCTAAAATAGACGAACGTCACGAAAAAATTGGGATACCTTTTGAAGCCAAGGACTTCCCAGTAGAAATTCTGACACTGTCTGAGCAAGATGGGGTACGTTTAAGAGCTACTGTAAGCGAGTTTGGACCTGTATTATTTTCTCGTATTATTGATGCTACGGTAGCGCAAGCAGGAATTGTGTCTATATTATTTAAGTATAGTGATGACAATAAATTGCCGCTATTAGATCTTAAGGATTTTAAAAAGATTTTGCAATATGCAACCCGTGAAGGGAAAAAAGAGATTGAAGAAAGTTACGGTCGTATCTCACCGGCTTCATCAGGATCTATACTTCGTAAAATAGTTGAGCTAGAACAACAAGGGGCCGATATCTTTTTTGGAGAAAAATCATTTGACACAGAAGATTTAACACGTATTACAGATGATGGCCGTGGTATTATTAATATTGTACGCCTTACTGATATTCAAGATCGACCTGGATTATTCTCAACTTTTATGTTGAGTTTATTAGCCGAAATATATGGTACATTCCCAGAGCAAGGGGATAGTGATCGTCCAGAATTAGTGATCTTTTTGGATGAAGCACATCTTATATTTAAAGAAGCATCAAAAGCACTTCACAATCAAATAGAAAGTATTGTAAAACTAATTCGTTCGAAAGGAGTAGGATTATATTTTGTAACTCAAAACCCTACCGATATTCCTGAAGGTGTTTTAAGTCAGTTAGGATTAAAAATTCAACATGCTTTACGTGCTTTTACAGCTAAGGATCGTAAAGCCATAAAATTGACTGCCGAAAATTATCCTGACTCTCCTTATTATGATACCAAAACAGTATTAACTTCGTTAGGAATAGGAGAAGCGCTAGTTTCTGCTCTAGATGAAAAAGGACGTCCTACACCACTAGCAGCTACAATGCTTAGAGCTCCCATGTCACGTATGGATATTTTAACGCAAGAAGAACTTGATAGTATTAATACAAGTTCAAAACTCGTTAAAAAATATAGCGAAACTGTAGATAGAGATAGTGCTTATGAATTACTAAATAAAAAAATAGAAAAAGCAAACGAAGAGGAGGTCAAAGCAAAAGCAAAAGAAGAGCGTGCTAAAGCTTCAAGATCAAGCTCTAGTAGTAGACGAGGTTCTTCAAGAAAACCTGCACAAAGTGCTACATCAAAAGCAATTATTAAAGTCCTTACCAGCGCAACAGTTATACGTGGTGTGTTTGGAATCTTAGGAAAAATGCTTAAATAATCATATTAAAATATACCTATACCCATGAATCGTATTTATATCACATTACTCATACTTACCTTATGTATTACTTCTTGTACTGAAAAAGACACTACTTTTTCAGTAACCAATGAAGCGGTAGGAGCTATTACAAAAGCAACTAAAACAAGTGACTTAGATGCCTTGTTTAAAGGACCTAATGATAGTTTAGTAAAAACAGCATCTGCAAATTATGTGCTATATGAAAAAGGAGGAAATAAATTAATGAAACTATCTCCTAAAAAAAATGATAACGATATCATTGATCATATTCAGTTTTTTGATGATCGCTATACTACTGAGAATGGTATTTCTTTAAAAAGCACATTTGAGGATATCAAAAATGCGTATACCATTAAGAAGATTAGCAATATGATTGACTTTATTATTGTTTTTGTTGAAGAGAGTGAGGTCTACTTTATCATAGATAAGAAACACTTATCGTCAGAAGTACGATTTAGCACATCAAGTAAATTAGAACCTGTACAAGTACCTGGAGAAGCTCCTATTAAGCATTTTATGTTTACATGGCCTTTGAAATAATGATTTGATTACTGCATATTTCATATACTAGACATCTCAAAACCAGATGAAAAAATCATATCACATACAAAATGCTCCCTTTGTTGTACCTACTACAGATGGAAAAGTTATAGAAGAACATTGGGGTCGTGCTACAGATGGTAATCAAGAAATTAGTATTGCACATATGGTTGCTCCTTCAGGATGGAGCGAACCCTTCCAAACGCCAGAATTTGATGAGTACACATACATCATTAAAGGGAAAAAGCAGTTTATTATTGATGGAGACACCGTTATATTAGAAGCAGGTCAGTCTATCAAGATTAATAAAAATACAAGAATTCAATACAGTAATCCTTTTGATGAAGCTTGTGAATACATAGCTATTTGCACACCTGCTTTTTCACCAGATACTGTTCATAGAGAAGATTAGGTTTGAAAAAAATCCTTATTAAATTATTACCTAAGATTATAGGCACTCAAATTAATGCCATGTCTTTATGGTCAAAAAAAGCTGCCGCACGCAAAGCTTTTTTAATATTTTGTACTCCTAGAGGAGGACGTATTAAAGAAGATCAAAAGGAATTCTTAAACGCTGCTAAAGACGAACAATTAAAAATCAATGACACGGTAACTGTTCAAACCTATAAATGGGAAGGCTCTGGTCCTACCGTTTTATTAATACACGGTTGGGAAAGTAATGCTCATAGATGGTGGCGTCTTATAGAAGTATTACAAAGTCATCATTACAATATTGTTAGTTTTGATGCCCCTGCTCATGGAAATTCTACGGGTAAGATTTTAAATGTTCCTTTATACACAGAAAGTTTAGAAATAGTCTCGCAACATTATCAACCTAAATTTCATATTGGGCATTCTGTAGGAGCATTAACCACCATTTTCCACTATTATAAACACCAACCTACCTATATAAAAAAGCTAGTAAGCCTAGGCGCTCCTTCCGAGCTTTCGGAAATTATGAAAGACTACCAAAAGATTCTTAGTATGAATAATATGGTGATGAGAGGGCTAGACAGCTTAATCCAACAACGTTTTGGATTTGCTATTAAAGAGTTTTCTGGATATAGTTTTGCACAATCAATAGACATTCCAGGGCTTATTATACATGATGTTTATGACAAAATCACTCCAGTAGAAGCCTCTAGAGGGATTCATAAAAATTGGAAAGACAGCACCTATATAGAAACTTCTGGTCTTGGACATTCGTTATACCAAGATGAAGTACGTAATCACATTATCGAATTTATAACATAAAACCTATGAGCAACGTAAGACCCTTCCACTTAGCAATTCCAGTGGATCATGTAGAAAAAGCCAGAGTATTTTATAGAGATATTCTACAACTAGAAGAAGGAAGAAGTAGTGACCATTGGGTTGACTTTAATTTTTTCGGTCACCAACTTGTTATTCATTATAAAGAGAAAAACAAAACAGAAGAAAACCATCACAATGAAGTAGATGGTAAGGCTGTACCCGTACCTCATTTCGGTGTTGTACTTGGGTGGGATGATTTTCACGCTTTCGCGAAAGCGATAACACCTCATATCACTTTTGTGATTGAACCTTATATTCGATTTGAAGGATTAGTAGGTGAGCAAGCCACTATGTTTTTTTATGACCCTTGTGGAAATGCGCTTGAATTCAAAGCCTTTAAAGACGACAGCCAACTATTTGCTAAATAATATAATCGTTATTATATACTTTCTAAGTATACAAAACAATACTTAAGGGATATTTTCCTATCCTCCTAGACCTGCGTCATATCCATCATCAAAACCTTCATCGTATCCAATATCATAACCTTCAGTAGAGCCATCAATAGTACCATCAGTAGAACCATTTACACTCCCAGTACTGCCTCCCAAAATTATTTTCAAAGTTTTTTTTGGTAATGCCTGCACATCAATATTTACTATATTCTTTTTCATAGAAATTTATTTAAGATTCTCTAATTTACAATTATTCTGATATAAAAAGGTCGCCAATTTCTTGACGACCTTTCCCCAACCAATCATAAACAAGAATTCATTACGAATCCTTATTACGTTTAATTCGTTATCTCTTTATAAAACGCTTTACTGTTCTTGTGCTTGAAGCTTCATCAATCACTTCCAGTAAATACATTCCATTACTTAGTCTTGACACATCTAATGTGTTATCTTGAGTAGTGTATGTCTCACTCATTACCACTTGTCCTGTGATAGAATATACATTTATAGCATATCCATTATTCACACCTCCTAAAGAGATATTTAAGAACGAAGTTGTAGGGTTTGGATACATATTTAACTCAACATCAATTTGATTATCCTCTACTGAAAGTACATCGGTACGTATTACTTCTATAAAATCTTCAGAGATATCTGAACAATCTAAGTCATCAAGTGCCGAAAGTGGTTCTCCAATTTGATCTAATCCGTTTCCTGGCACACCTCTGTAAGACCATCCCCAGATTTCGCAAGTACCTACTCCTGCTCCTTCAAGATCAATGGTGTTTGTGTTAACCACATTCAATATTAATCCAGTTTCTGCATCGGTAATTACATATCTGTATGATAAGTTTGGAGATTCATTTTCGTGTGCTACTACGATTGGGTTTGCAACACCATCATCAACTAAAATAGTTACAGAATTTTCTCCTGTTATGATAGTTGTATCTTCTCCAATTTCATTTGTAGCATCTATGTCAACGTTTACTGTTCCGCCATCTGCAGCTTCTCTGATAATCGTTACTGCATTGTCTGAAATATCTGAACAATCTAAATCATCTAGTGCCGAAAGTGGCTCTCCAATTTGATCTAATCCGTTTCCTGGAACACCTCTATAAGACCATCCCCAGATTTCGCATACACCAGCAGCTACTCCGTTTAAGTCAATACTGTTAGTAGCAACTACGTTTAAGATTAAGCCTGTTGCTGCATCTGTAATTACATATCTGTACGATAAGTTTGGTGCATCATTCTCGTGTACTACAACTATTGGATCAGCTTGTGAATCTAAACAGATCACAGCTTCTGTATCTCCATTGAAACTTGTCGTTCCATTTGGATTTCCTGTTGCGTCTAAATCTATTGATACTGTTCCTCCATCGGCAGCTTCTCTGATAATCGTTACTGCATTGTCTGAAATATCTGAACAATCTAAATCGTCAAGTGCCGAAAGTGGCTCCCCGATTTGATCTAATCCGTTTCCTGGAACACCTCTGTAAGACCATCCCCAGATTTCGCATACACCAGCAGCTACTCCGTTTAAGTCAATACTATTGGTAGCAACTACGTTTAAGATCAATCCTGTTGCTGCATCTGTAATTACATATCTGTATGATAAGTTTGGTGCATCATTCTCGTGTACTACAACTATTGGATCAGCTTGTGAATCTAAACAGATCACAGCTTCTGTATCTCCATTGAAACTTGTCGTTCCATTTGGATTTCCTGTCGCGTCTAAATCTATTGATACTGTTCCTCCATCAGCAGCTTCTCTGATAATCGTTACTGCATTGTCTGAAATATCTGAACAATCTAAATCGTCAAGCGCCGAAAGTGGCTCACCGATTTGATCTAATCCATTTCCAGGAACACCTCTGTAAGACCATCCCCAGATTTCGCATACACCAGCAGCTACTCCGTTTAAGTCAATACTGTTGGTAGCAACTACGTTTAAGATCAATCCTGTTGCTGCATCTGTAATTACATATCTGTATGATAAGTTTGGTGCATCATTCTCGTGTACCACAACTATTGGATCAGCTTGTGAATCTAAACAGATCACAGCTTCTGTATCTCCATTGAAACTTGTCGTTCCATTTGGATTTCCTGTCGCGTCTAA
>NZ_FZNY01000004.1:402262-532217 GCF_900188275.1 Dokdonia pacifica | reverse complement strand
TTATAAGAAGCACCTCCATCAATTTTCGTAATAATTCCATCTTCTGATATCTCAATACGTCCTGCTGTGATATCTGTATATCCCGATTCAAAGAGCCCTCCTCCCACACGTTTAGATTCTAATTGCCCTAATTCATCATAGGTATTACTAGCAATAAGTTGTACAGGCTCATTATCGATCTGTTGCATATGAGTAATCAGCCTATTTTGATGATCATAGCTAAAGAAATCTTTGGTTACTATCTCTTGATGCCCTGACTTTTGATGAGTCGTTCTGGTCTCCAGTACTTTCCCTGTAAAATCTAAAAGTGACTCTGAAGTATCAACAGTACCTAGATAGGTGTTTTCACTACGCATAAAAATAGGGCGTGCTTTCTCATCATATAGCGTAAGAGTAGTAATCCAATGATCCGTCCCTAATACGCGTACCTTTGATACAGTAGAAAGTCCTTGTGTATTTGTTGTTACTGTTTGTCCATATACTGAGGCAGGTAATATATATCCATCTAAATCTTCATACGTATCATAGTAGTTTACCGTAAGGATATCATTGAATGTTGTTGGCATAGCACTTTGGGTATAATACAAATCAATACTCCCTGTCGTTACAGGATTTGCTATGCGCTCTTCGTATTGAGCTGTCGTGTTATTTGCTACATCTTGGTAAGTATTTCTTGATATATTAGCATTTTTAATCCCTGTATATACCACTCTACCAAAAGCATCATACTTGGTGAAAAACCATTCTCTCTGAGGGGTCTTAGCATATTGATTGGCGTCCTGAGCCAAGATAGGTTTATCTAATCTATTGTAAACAATAGACTCCCATCCTTTAGCAGGTACTTTCTTTTGAATAAGACGATTACGATAGTCATATTTATATTGATACCCTAGTTTATCTAATATCTCTTGAGAGTTGCTTACCAGATTTGTGCCATTTACTATTTGATCACTTGCTTCAGGAGAAAGCACAAACGTAAGATTCCCGAAATCATCATATACATAATAAGTATCATGTGGAATATCATTATTATAGGTGCGTTTTAAAACGACCTGTCCTTTCTTATTAGTAAACTGCTCGGTAGCATGATCTCCACTCTGCGCAATTTGATGTTCTTGTAGAGGTGGATCAAAAGGACTAGAAGGTCCTGTAGCGACTAACTCTTGTTCAAAATTTTCATCCTGAACGATGGTTCTTGATAAATTGTTAGCAGGATGTAACCCTACTAACTGTAATGATGGCTGGGTAATATCAGTACCATTAAAAATCACCTCAAAGTCTAATACATCATCGCCTTGATCATTCGCATCACTAACAGTATTGGTCGTATAGATGTAATGAATAGTGTGATCATATATTGAATCCTTTATAATTTTCCAACTATTTCCAGGTGCTCCTTGTCTTAATGGTCTATTAAGTGGCGAGTTTTCAAAAAGAGTTTCACTATACGGATTCAAGGTGTTTTCATATTTAGCAGTATTATAAAAAGTCTCAATACTACTTTTTAAAATCCCTTGATTTGTAAAATCTAATGAATTTGGAATCTCTGCTCCTGTTGCATAAGGCAAATATTGCTTATTTGTTCTACCTAAAGAATCATAGGTAATAAGTTGAACAATATTCTCTTTTTCCCCTCCAGCTTTTGCTGATACCGTCTGTTTAGCTCTTCCTAATCCATCATAATATAAAATAGTTTCTATTTTCTGCTCATCACCAACAACTCCTGTTTGAGTTGCTACTTGATAAGCAGTTGTTTTCACATAGTTTTCTGTCGTTGTTTGTCCAATACCTAATACTGGAAAAAGCAACAATGCAAATGCTATTAATTTTTTCATCTTTAAATATTGAATATTAGTTATTGAATCTGTAATTATATTCATTTTCAGTTAGGATATTTCCATCTGCATCTTTGACATATTTAAGTCTATGTAAATTGTCATATTCGTAATACATGGTATACCCTCTAGGATCGGTCATAGAAGTCACTCCGATAAGTGGATCATAGGTATAAGTACTTATCTGAGTGTGACTAAGTGCTGGATCATTACGCATGGCATCTAACGCTTGTCGTAATGCTCCTTCATTTCCTGAATAACCCAGTGTTCTATCATTGTCAGCTTGAGCAAGACTCACTAAAGAAGAGACATAAGAAGAAATTTCTGAATGTGACGCATTAGCTACCTTAGCAATAGGGTATCTATTATCATACCCCCATATATATGAGACTTTATTTATTTGTTCAGTTGCACTAGGGGTTGTTGAATTGTTAGAAATATCTAACTGATATGACATCTTGATATTTCCATTAGAATAGTATTCAAAATAAATACGGTCTTCATTTGGATTATTAGAAGTAGCTCCTGTAGTTGGATTGATAAGATTATTAGTAATTTCTATAGATGTAGGATAAAAGCCATTACCTATAGCACTATAATTACTTTTTCTAACACTTACTGCATTATTCGCCGTTGTTGTAGTTTCAATAGGCATTTGCAATTGATTACGCGTCTGCATCTGAAGATATACTGGATCATTAAGCTCCATAGAATATACGTATTCCTGAGTGATTTGCTCGTCATCTTCAAGAGTCGTTGTTTTCTTTCTTAAAAGATGTCCAATACTATTGTCATATTCATATGTGTCTATGGTTTGTAATTGTTTATTCTCAGACGCATTTCCAAAAAATTGCGTAGAAGTTTGACTAATCATGCCTCCTACAGCTCCTTGTGCGGCAGACGATCTTAGTTCAAAAGAGGGTACATAATTTCTTATATGTAATACCCAGTCTAGAGGTCTATCTGGATATACATAAGCACAAGCTGTTGAACCGTCTCCTGCACCAGTACTGTAGAGTCCATATGATTTCTGCTGGAAGTCGTATGTATATCCTCCTAAGTAGGGTTTAGAAACCAATAGATCGAAGTTCTTTTCAGGTTTATTCACTACATAAAGTCCAAAACTTCCAAAGTATTTATAAGAAGAAGAATTTGTAGCTGACTCAGAACTCGTTTCTTGAAGAGCAGTATAAGACGCATCAAAAACTGCACTGCCTATTTGTTGTCCAACGGCTAGTGATGGTCTGTAAGAACTCACATTAGGTGGAACACCAGAAGAGTATAATCCCGTATTTTGATCAATATAAAAATCGTGTCTTGTATATCCTCCATTATCTTCTGGGGTTGTTCCTTTTTTTAAGATTTCATATACCCTAGAATAAGCAACATGAGGTTGACTTCCTCCACTGGAGCTTCCTACAACAGAAATAGAAGTTGCATCAATAATTGAACATCCATCATCTGGCCCTGATAAACTCAATCCATTGTTAATGGCATAAAATTGAGGATTAAAAATAATGTTTCCAGAAGAATCAGCCGTAGAAGTTCTAGCTACTTTGTATACATATTCTTTTTCCGTTGCTAGCTCATTAGTATCAGTATAATCTTTAATGGTTTTGATCCGAATACCTGCACGTTGTACATCAGCTAATTCTTCAGGAGAATCAATTGTAGTCTCTACTCGACTCACTTGAAGAAATTGTGTGATTTGATTATTAGGGTTTACCAGTAATATTTGATAACATCCAGGTGTTAGATAAGCACTCATCTCTCCATCTACATCAAGCTGGTATTGATCATCGTACTTACTAAAAACAACATCAGTGCTATCAATCAATAAATTACCATTACCACTTGGATTAAGGATTTGATCTGTATCAAGAACAGGAGCTGGACCGCAGTTGGTATTGTTAGACACCTTAAAAGCATAGGCTTTTATTCCAGTCCCACCTGAAGGAACATTTCCTCCTCCAGTATTTGTTTCAGTATATTTTAAAGTATAGTTTCCTGCCTCTTGGATATCAAAACTCGTATTGGTAAAATTAGGACTTTGCCCTGGACCATATTCATCATTACACCACCCACTTCCACATTCACAAAAGGAGTCAGGACTTTGACAATCTACATTATTATCAATATTTCCTGTTAAAAGTTGACTTGCATATATCTGAGTGTGGGTATTATCATCAACGTCTGCAATTTCAGCAGGTGTAGTATGTGATTCAAATTCAAAGTCAGTATAACCGCCAGTTGGATAATAAATTCTTGAGAGTGTTCCTTTGATAGCGTCGCTAAAATTAATGGAGCGATCTGCACCTCCAAATGTATGCTGACCTACGGTTACTTCAGGAAAAAGCACTCCATTTGACCCTTTTCCATTGTAATATCCCATGTAGTCTTGAGCTTTACTAACTACTGAGGGCACTTGAGCAGGTGAAAAATATTCAAATCGATATTTTTGATACAAGTCATTGGTGTTTGATCTAATATCAATTCCATTCAGTTTTAATCGAATATCTGAGGCTTGTTGTCCGCTAGGGGATTGATTATCATTAATTCCAAAATAAGAGGTGAGAAAATCATAGGTTTTATAATCTTGCGTAGTACCGTTTTTGATAGTAATAGCATCGATAGCATCAGAGGCGCCTATGTCATATCTATTTTGATACGTGATAGAAACAATTTCTTTTCCATTATGCAATATGTTATCTAGTCGTTGTTGTTCAATTCTTATAAAAGGTACAGAACTTGTCACAAAAGGAGGTGACGGAACATTAGCAGGAGTGTTTTCATCAATAGTATAGGTATAAGCCGAATATCCAGAAACACTAAAATTTTGAGCCCAAGGTGCTAATTTGGTGTAATTGAAAATATAAGTATCCCTTCTATTTGCTGATTCTACCTTAGTGAGTACCCATGAAGAATTATAGGTTTTAAAGGTTGCAAATTGTTGATTCATATCATCTCCATCAAAATCTGTGATTTCAGCTTCATCAAAATAGTACTTAGTTCCATCAGCACCCGTTACTGTCCATTTGGTGATACTTCGCATACCGTTGGCAGCTGCTGGAGTTGTGATAAAATCCACTTTGATATGTGGATTGTTAAGTGCATATGCCTGACGGGTTTCAACATCAAAAGCGATGTAATCATTAATCCCAATTGCATTTAAACTATAATAATCAGGCTGGGTATCAATTTCATTAATGCTGATACTATTCATAAAATCAAAATACATAACTACAGAATCTCTAGTAGCAAATGATGTTGACTCCTCTCGATATTTAAGCATTTTATCACGTACATCATTATTCCAAAAACTTACGTATGGGGTGATTCCCGATTGAATATAATCATCAGGATTTCCATTAGTAACACGAGAGATACGACCTCCAACTGCTAGATTCCAACCTAATCCTGCACTTGTAGCTAGTTGCTCTACTTTAATTCCAGAAGCATCATAACTAAGATTTACTGGAAGATTGAGTTCTCTTCCTTGATGAGTGTAAATAGGAATACTAATTTCCGGAGATCCTGCATACATATTCACTGGAGTATTTCCATACTGAGTAAAGGCTTCCGCCTCAGGAGAATTAGGAATTGGAACAGAACGATTAAGCTCTGCTTCATAATCAAAAGCGTTTTCATTAGTTGTCTCTTGAGCGTGTAAGCTTAATAGAGAACAAAGCAGAGTAAGCAAACACAAAATAGACTTGTGTTTTAAAAACAAGATTTTTCTAATCATAATAATGGTTAAAAGGTTAATGTAATTGAGTGCGTGTATTCAAATCTAAATATGGATAACCTAACTAAAAAACATAAATTAGGCTTTGAAATGTTTGAATGATTGACGGCCTAATATAGGCTAGGAAAGAATTATAATTCCACATACGTATTATATTGTTAGTTGTTATGATACGTATGTTACATGCATAATATACATTTTAACTACAGACGTATCTGTTTATTCAATAAAATAGGGGTGTGGTGCTTTGATAAAATTGAATTATCTATTTAATTCTAATCTTACAAGTTTAAATGTACAAAATTAGTATGTTGATTTAACAGATAGTCATTGAAACCACTGTAATTATTCTTGTCAATTTTCATTAACACACTGATTATTAAAATATTTCAGAACGTTAAATTTTTAATAAATAAATTTCAAAGAAGCATAAAACTAATTTTAATTAATTATTTCAATACATTGCTTACCTAAATTTGGAATATCTCTCCTGATGTGGTAGTTTTAATGTTATGGAAGTTATTTGCCTAGAAGACAAAGCGTTTTATACCCTCCTCGATGAAGTCATTGAGCGTGTAAAAGAACAAAATCCAACCGCAAGACTAGATAAATGGATTTCTGGCACAGAAGCTATGCAATTATTACGCATCACTTCAAAGACAACACTTAGTGTACTCAGAAATAATGGAAAAATCAGGTTTAGCCAACCGCAGAAGAAAATGATTCTTTATGACCGTCAGTCTATTGAAGACTATTTAGAAAAGAATGCCAGAGAAACCTTTTAAACACTACAGATATGGAAAACGAACCATCTCAGGATTACATTGAGGGTTTTAATAAAGGATATTTACTTCGAGAATATAAACCTGATTTAGCACTCAGTCTTAGCCAAACAAAATTCCCAGAAGACCAACGCGACTATGAAACAGGATTAAAAAACGGTATTCAGCAAAAAGAATTAGAACTCATTAGAGAAAAAACACCTCCTACCAAGAACAAAGATTTTGATAGAGAACGTTAATCTTTTCTTCTTATTTTTTTGTTTTCAATAGCAAAGTGATTTTATGGGCAAATAAGCCTTCTCTGATACACTCTAGATACTCGCCCTATGATTTCACCTTTTAACTTCTAAAAGACTCCCCTGCCCTACTCATTTCCCAAAGAAATCATTAATCACTCCTCTATCTTTCTTGTAAACAATACTTTTCATTTTTAGAAATTAAAATTTTCATTGGATTTCATCTCTTTTGTTTTAAAGAGTTTATTCTGGTTAGAATCTGATTTTTTAATGTTTTAAGGGCTTGAATTTATGATTACTTCTCGAAACTTATCTAACCTTTTCTCTAATTCTACATCTATAATATAAGAATCTTTAAGTAATGTATTAGTGTCAGACACAAGAGTCCGATCTTGTTTTCTGCCAATTTTTGGCTTCTTCTTCAAATTTGGACGTAGTAATTCAAAGCTCAAAAAGATTTTAATCCCAATAATAGCACCTATTCTGTTCTTTGTGTAATTATAGGTAAGATACCCTTCCCTAGCAGCATCTTTCAAATACCTAAAAATCTGCCGAACTGATCGACCTAAATGCCTACCAAGTGCTCCTTGTGTAGTTCTAAGATCCCTACCCTTGCCCGCCCAACCTACAAGTAAGGCAAGCATACATCTAGTACCTGGCATTAAGCGTGCATCTTTTACAAAGCTTTGCTTTAAAGGCAGTATAAATGATCCTTTATCTTCAGGTCTTTGATAAAAGTATCTTTTTGGAACATTAGCCCCCTGCCCTACTTCTTTCTGATGATCCGATGGCATCATAGCCAAAATGTTGTGTAATGTTTTATTAAGTGAAATATGCTTCATAGATTTCTGAACCACGAACTATATTTCTTGTGGAAAAAGACGCAAAAAAACATTGCAAAGTCATAAATGACTTGCACTCGATTCGCTAAACAGATACCATCCAGTTATTGAATTAGATGAAGTATCTCTATGAATTTAAAACCGCCGCGCCAACGGCGGTTTTTTCTTTTCCTCAATATAAAGTTCGAAAGCTTCTCCCTTTGATATGAATTGATGAATTTGATCCTCAGATAAGAGAATCGAAGAGGCTTTACGTTAGCAAAAGTTAGCGAGTTACACAACTTAACGTAAAGCTAACGTTAGCGTATAATTCATTAAAGTATTGATTTTAATGAATAAATAATATTGCTTTACGTTTACATACATTACTTATTTAACCTAGTTGAACGTTAGAAAACGTATTTTAATCTTGCTAACTTACTTTATTTAACGTTAAGAAAGTCGTGAATTTCTATATATCTCTCCCTGTACATCAAACGTATTACTCCGTATGATATCACTTGTAACCTGACGTATTGTTAAGACGGAGACCCTACATGTTTATATCGCCTACAGAAGCACTGAAACAATATAAAATTAGCAAACCCACTCTCTATAAAGATATGGAGAAAGGAAAGCTCTCCTTTAAACTTGATGATCGAGGAAAGCGAAAAATAAACATTGCAGAACTAGATAGAATTTATGATAAGAAACAAGATGACAATGATACTTCCTTAACGTCAAGTAACGTTAAGAACATATCTAACAAGACACTCTCTGACGCAATAGAAAACAGTAAAGATGTCGAAATCCAATACCTTAAAAAACTCATTGCTACGCATGAGAACGAAACTGAAAACTTAAGAGACGCTCTTAAACTTTCGCAAGAAGGACATAATCGTACAACCTTGCTCCTTGAAGATAAATCAGACGGAGCAGGGGGCTTTGAAAAAGGACTAAAAGCATTGGAAGCTAGAATTACTAACCAAGAAAAGACAGCAAAAGATTTGCAAGAGAAAAAAGATAAAATCCTTAGACAGAATTTATTACTCAAAAGAGCCTTAAAAGCAGAACGTTCAAAAAAATGGTATCAAAAACTATTTGCCTAATAACTGGGGCAGGGCACTTTACTCAATGCCTCTATATTCCCCTTAAATATAAATACTAAGTTTCTTCTCCTATTAATGCTAATGAGCTTTATAATCTCCTTCTTTTAATCAGTAAAATGTATACGAATGGGAACAGGTGTAATGAATAAAGATCAATGACGCAGCCCCTTCGGGGTTAGCTGAATTGAATTTTTGATCTGCGATAAAAAATTCTAATCCCTGCTATGACCTTTATTCATTACATCTGATCTTTCAAGGATTCGTCATTTTCACAATTAAAAGAAGGAGATTACAATGACAGATCAAACACAAAAAAAGACACCAGACTTCAACGTATTTCACGTTACCAAGGACGAGCAGGGTGATCGTTGGATAAAACTAGGCGCTGCCTGGAATAATCAGGACGGTTTAGGTCTTAATATTCGAATGGATAGCATCCCGTTTGACTTTGATGGAAAACTTGTTCTTAGATCGGTTAAACCCTCATAAAGTATATTATATAAATTTTTAAAAGGAGCTGAGATTCAGCTCCTTTTTCTTTTTGGATAGTACGTAAGAACTAAGGGCTTTGCCCTCGCGCAGTCAAAGGGTATCCCCAATCTTCCGCGCTTTTAGCTTGTGCAGATAGGGTGATCCCCCTCCCTTTGACTTTGCTACCCCTTTCTCGGCGAAACACCAAGGATTGCATACGCAACCCAATTACAAAGGAAAAAAGAATGAGACAACAAATTGATGTTTTAATAACTTTAGACTGCAATACAGATCTACAGCCTCTTACCATTGAAAAGCATATTAAAAAAGCTATTGCTCTAATTGATCCACTAACAGCAGAATTAATAGAAATAAGCATATATGAAGAAGCTGACATTGCAGGTAATAGTCCTGCTTGCGAAACGCTTAAAACTCATATAGAAGAACTTCTCAAATTGGTTGAAACCATATCAAAAATTCCATTATGGGGAGAAACAAAGAATGTTGACATTCAACTAGCGAAAGAATGTCAAGAATGGGAAGAAGAGGGCGGTTATTACTCACCGTCCTGTGATACTGAAAGTAACCAATTACAACATATTGTAGAGCTTGCAAGATCCGCGTACACCAATTTTCAGAGTAAGGAAAAACACTAATGACCAAACACTTTAATCAGCTATCAAAACATTTAGATACCCTTGGGCGCAGAAGTAACCTATCTACAGTATTTAATGACTTTCTTACATTGGCAATTTGCAGCTATCACAAAACCAATATCCAAACACGTTTGCAAGTCACTGATCCTGATAATGAGTCGCTATATCTCGATACTATTAAAAAGTATAGCAAAGATGAAATCTCCATCTTTCCAAAAATTCTAGGAGAGCTTCAATTACAAGTCTATGATGATCCATATTCAGATATTTTAGGAGAGTATTTTACAGAAAATATTACTAAAGGTCATAATGGGCAATATTTCACACCTGACGCTGTCTGTGAACTTATGGGGCACCTTCAAGGTGAGAAGGGCACTATTGAGAATAAAAGTATTCTAGACCCTGCTATTGGCTCTGGGCGGATGCATCTTAATTTCGCAAAAAGTAATCCAAATAACTACTTTTATGGCGCAGATGTTTCAAATACATGTGCAAAAATGGCTACTGTAAACTTCTTTCTTAATGGTCTAAGAGGAGAAATTGCTTGGATGAACACACTTTCTATGGAATGGTATGGAGGTTGGGATATAAATACAAATGGTATCGGCATTATTCCCATAGAGAAAGAACAATCTAGAATCTGGACTCATCCACCAAAAAATAAAAAAGATGACCTAGAGCAAGGAACGCAATTGATCTTGTTTTGAACCTTGAATGACCCAAGTACGCTTTTTAGTATCGTGAATGAGAAATTTTCATTTTTTGTTTTCAACAGCAAGCCTGCCTATTTTACAGATTTGCATCTTGTATCTCTATAGATTGTATAAAAACACCTTCTTCTCCAGTGTCAGTACTGCTTGCACTTTCTTTAATCCATGTGACACGCTGTGAACCTAAAAAGTCTATAAGTTGAACCAAATTACGTCCAGATATAAAAACCTCTTTTTGCATTGTTTTTATATAAATTCCTTTACTTGGAATAAACTCAATAATGGGCTGTAGGGAGTAGGGGATATAAACAATATGTCCATCACGACACATCACTTTTAAACTCGTTACAAAAGGCGACTCTGTATCGATATTGAAATAACTACTTTCAACAATCGAGCTTTTATTTTCATTAGCAGGGGATTTTGATGCAGATTCTTCACTCTTATCGTTCGAGTCCGAAGTCTCCACGCCCCACTTCTTTCTCAATTGATCGTTGTTCATAGGTAGATTTTAAATGTTCAAAGGATGGTTTTACTTTTGTTTCGTAAAATTCGCGCACACGGTTCATATATTGATGCTTTCCAACTTCCGATACGCTAGGGTTTTGTGTCTTGGATAATTCTGAAATTTGTGTAGCACTTACACGATCGCCAGATCGTGAAATCGCTTGTCTAAGTGCTAATTTATCATCAGTAAACACCTTACAATGTTCACTAGCTCTAGAAATTGAAGTATAGAATTGTTTATCGTTACTTGCTCCAAAGGAATCAGAACTTTGTGCTATGAGTACTGTCTTTGCATCTTTGCCCTGACTTTGATGCGAGGTAGATACAAAACCATGTTTAAAATGCATTGCATTTTTATCTAATATCTGACCATTAGATAACGCTACATTACCACTCTGATCAAAACCACGAACATCATACATTTGTCCGTTAAATAATTCTGCGCCAGCAAGACTTTTTATATTTTTGGTTATTCGGATCTTGTCACCTAAAGCTATTTCAATTTGTTCTTTTTGATACAAACTGTAGGCTTCATTTTTATCTGAGGGCAGGGGGCTTATATGCTGGTCTAGATCATTTTTAACAAGGATCTCCCCTTTATCACTAATCTCTTTGACAATATATTTTTGTCCTGCTTTGAAACCCGTTACATTTTGATGAAATTCTATAACATCATCTTTCTTATAATTCTGATGTAATGACTTTTCAGCATTAGTAAGGTGTTTACTCTGAAGACGAGTAAACGACATATCTTCTAATCCAATCCGTCCCTGCTGTTTTAAAACATTACGGATTGCATTTGTAATTTCTTTACCTTCAAAATGAGTAGGTGCCACCACCAAAGTATCATTATCTTTCTCTAAGGTAGCCTTAGCATATTCTGTAGCGATAAGCTGTTGGCGTTTATCACGCTCACTGACTTCTATAATATTTCCATTGTTATCTAACTGATCATATGCTTTGACAACTTCACTTTGACGCTTATCTGCATTCTTTTTAATACCGATACTCCTTGCCAACTTTTCAATAACCTCTTTATGCTTTTCAGCTTTTTGTTGGCGTACTATTTCATTTACTCTAGCTACAGGTAATCCAGATTGTATTTCTAGAAGCTTTAGAGCGTCTCCAGCTTCCACAGAAGAATGCTGCTTATAGTCCCCACTAAGAATAACCCGTGCATTTTGATTGTTCGCTATATCGAACAGGTTATTCATAGTCGGGACTCCAACAAGTCCAGATTCATCGATAAGCATAACGTTATTTTTCAACTGTTCTTGCAAATTCGGGCTGTTCAGAAGCTTCGCTATCGTCTCAGCACCTTCAAAGCCCTTTGATCGTAACACACCGCGAGATGCGTCTGACGAAGGAGCAAAAGCAAACAATTGTTTTCCAGAAGCTTCTATACCTTGTTTGATTTCTTGCAAAAGTGTGGTTTTACCAACCCCAGCATCACCAGAAACCATCATAATTTGATCTTGAGACGTTAAGACATGATTAACAGCTGCTCTTTGTCCTTTATTTAAAATCGCATTTTGTATTTCATAGTCAGCGTTCATAGCTGGTTTTGTGGCCTTTCCCGTAGTTGCTTTTTCAATCATCTGCTCCTCAGATTGGAGCATTTCTTTAGTCGTTACAAATGGAACTGTACGATATTCTGCACGTATAATATTCTCTCTTTTGCTTAATGCTCTTTGAATAAAATGAGCAGGGACAACTCCAGAAGCTAAATCAATCGCATATGCTAAAACACGCTTTTCTTGAATACTAGAATTACGTTCTAAAAAATGTTCTAATGACAAATCCAATGCTTTTTCAGCATTCATTTGAAGATCTGTATTTCCTTTAGAACTGTCATCACATTTATTAGGTCTTTTCCCTTTAGCATTCATAATGGCATGAAGTTCAGTGAGGGTTAAACGCTCTTTCCAAACCTCTTGTAATTCGTGATCAGCTACACTGCTATTTTTATCATTACGTGTAAGTCGTCCTAATTGTGATTTTGCTTGTGCTGATTTAATACCACGCTCTTTAGCGACTTGTTCAATTTGAAGTGTACGTCCTGAGAATTTTTCTATCAGCTCTCTGGAGATTCCAGCTACTTCCCATCTTTTTCCTGATCTTTCAATCTCAAAGCCTTTAGCTTTGAGATTTTCTGCTAAATACGAATGATACAAAGCCTCGAAGTAGGGGGCTTGACCTTTTACGTTACCAAGTTCAATGGCTCTAAATCGATTTTGATCATTACTCCACGTTGCATTAATCATTGTACAGTGTGAGTGCAGATGTACATCGGGTACGAAGATTTTTCCTTGATCCGTTTGTTTTTGTAACGGTCGTGAAGTGTCGTGAACAAACTCTCCCCATACTCCATTAGCCGTTGTCACGTAATGTTTGCCCTTACTACTTCCCATTTGGGTCTGAATAGCACGCTCTACTTCTTGCATCGCCATAGCTACAGCTTCTCTATGAGATTCTAAAACATCACCATCCTTTGTGATGCCATAAATTAGAGAAACTGACTTAGGCGCATTGTATGTGAAATCATACATTGCTCTGCGATTTTTAGAATTTCTAGCAGTTAATCTTTCACCTGTATTGGGGTTAACGTTAAAGAGTAATGCTTCAAAATCACGTGGATTAATCTCACCTTCTAAGCCTAATTGTTTTGCAACAATACCATGCCATCTACCGACGATATGATCCTCGCGATAATAATCAGCCTGAGCTAGATTCTCACGGAAATAACGCAATGCGCCAACAGCAGATGAACTTGGCATGATAGATAACATGGATATTGTGGAGTTCTGTTAGATAAGTAAATATATGAAAAATTTAGTTATAGACATCTCGTCTTATGAAGTTAATACATATTATAATAATTGAAAATCAAAATATTATACACTCATAAATTGTATAAAATATAATTTATACAGTTCTATTTTTCCTTATTAAAACCATTTTTAGCTTTATCAATTAAACCATTTTTTTTCGCTTCTTGGATTGAATTATCTTTTAACCGTTTGGTCACCTTAGCCAAACGCTCTTCTTTTTTTGTAATACTTGATGCTTTGGGGATGGGTTTAAGAGGAGAACCTTTGGGTTGTAACTTAGGAATTGGTTGTCCATATTTTCTTCGAACTCGTTTTTTTATCTCATCCAATTTCTGACTTTTTTTGTCATATTCTTCAGATGTTTTTTTTAATGCATCTATTTTTTTTTCTGAGATAGGCTTTTCATTAATACCCTTTTGATATTCTTTTCCAGTTATTGGATGATTTCCTGGATACTCTCTTTTTTGTTTTTCATTAAAGCTATTCTTGGCTTTATCTTTATTTTCTTCCATAAAATTTTAGTTTACAAGTCACAAATATGATATAATAAAGATCCTTAAAGCATTTAACTAATTGAAAAATAATATGTTAAAAAAAACTCATGCTGATATGCTTTTTGAAGAAATACTTCAAGAATTCCCTATTGAAATTGCAATTGAGGGACAAATTCATCTAGAACGTTATTTAGAATTTTACGATTATAATCTCTACAGAATATATACTGGTGATGCCAATCTTTCAAATTTCTATCCATTATTAAATATTCCTAACACAAAGACATGTCCAAGACGTGAGACATTAAATAATAGTCTCTACCATATCTGTGATTACATTCTAGAATTAAAAAAACTTGGATTTGAAATGGGAAATTTTGATCAAAATTTTGATTCATTTATAAGAATTTTACTAGGGTGGTCGCCTTTAGTAATAAATACTAAAGGAGAAGGAGAACCATTATCTCCAAACGATCTAATTCATAATAAATTCAAATCTTATAATTCTTATGCCGATATAATTAAGTTATTAATCAGACACGAACATACAGTATTGGATAATTTGAGTTTTGAAGAATTGAAAAAAAAATATCCTGAATCTGCTTCGAAAGCTAGACATATAGTACTGACATTTATAAAAAAATATAACTTAAATAAGAATGATTTATTCTTAGGAGAAACCGTTTTTAAGAGTAGTTCTAACAAAAAGAACAATTTAATCTATCACGCATCTAAAGAAATATGTCATTTATTAGAGGATAGTAATAATCTTAATAAAGATAAATTTTCAGATGTTATTGAATTTAAACTAAAAACTTTATTTGGGCTCCCCAACTCAATTTAAGCATTCATTATCAGTAACTTAAATTAAAATTAGTTATTTTTAGAGTACTATTTTTAAAATAATTTAGCTTGAACTTATTAAAATCTCTTCTTAAAAAAAACAAAAATACCATATCTGAAAATTTACAAGTAAGCTTTATTGACAAGCCACTACTTCATTTTGTAGACGAAAACCTTAAAAAACATCCGTGGACACTTCGTCATGCTATCATGGGTACACAGATATTTGGTGCAACTGGCAGTGGAAAATCTAGTGGATCTGGTAAAACAATTGCCCAAGCTTTTCTTAAAAATGGTTTTGGAGGAATTGTACTTTGCGCAAAACCAAATGAGCGAAAAGAGTGGGAAGAATATGCAAAAAAAACTAATAGACAGAAAGACTTAGTTATTTTTTCAAATAAAAATAATTTACGCTTTGACCCTTTAATTTATGAAAGCACTAGGATTACTTCAGGTGGTGGTCAAACACTCAACATAGTAGATCTCATCATGCGCATATATGAAATAGGTCAAACTTTTATGTCTTCATCTGGCACTATAGAAACTGAGAGATATTGGGAGAATGCTCTTAGGAGAACAGTGTCAAGATCAATTGAACTATTAAAAATTGTAGGTGAAGATGTAACCATTGAAAATTTGAGAAAAATCATAATTGACTCTGGTAATGAGCAACAAATAAAAGATTTTAAAGAGTACATAGAAGCAATTCAAAGTGTAAACAAAGACGATACTGATTACAACCTTTTAGTAAAGGCAATAAAGGAATTAGCTCAAGCAAACTATTGTTTAAAACTGATTAAAAGAGGAAAAGTCCTAGAGTCAAGCGGAGAAATAAATACTGAGAAGTTTTATTTTCTATGTAGCTACTATCTAACAGAATTTCATTCGTTATCTGAAAAGACAAAAAGTACGATCTCTGAGTATTATCTTGGCTTAATCGAACCATTTCTTAGCGGAATTCTAAAAGAACACTTTGTCGGTAGTTGTGATGCTTCTTTAAGACCAGAATCAACATATCTCCATGGTAAAATCATAATATTAGATTTTTCTATAAAAGAGTTTTTACTCTCGGGTGCATATATTCAAGGAGTATACAAATATATATGGCAACAGGCTATGGAAAGAAGAGATATCAAATCAAATAATAGACCTGTATTCTTGTGGGCAGATGAAAGTCAATATTTTATAAACCCTCAATATGATTCTCTTTTCCAAACCACAGCCCGAAGCTCATTTGTCTGTTCTGTCTATCTTACACAGAATATTAATAACTATTATTTCTCAATGGGATCAAGTAATGCTATTGCAAGAACCAAAAGCTTAGTTGGTAATCTGGCAACTAAAATTTTTCACGCAAATAGTGATTTCGACACAAACGAATTTGCAGCAAATGTTATTAGTAAAAAAGAAAAAATTAAAACAACCTTGAATTTCGGAGAAAGAAATCTAACCAAATCCAATGTTAGCAATTATGACTTTCAAATTCCTCCAAATGAGTTTATAGCACTCAAAACTGGTGGGGCTAAAAAATTAGTAACTGCTATTATCACCCAAACAGGAAGGTTGTTTGAAAAGGAAAATTTTATAAGAGCAAAATTCATACAAGATTAATATAAAAAGTTTTGAAATCATTAAATAGAATTACTGATCCAGATATAGAGTATAAAATATTACTTAATAATTTTTGGGCATTTAGTCGAAAATATGGTTTGATACGCGGTATTATATTTTGGGTTTTAAACACATTGTTACGCTCCATAGCATTTCCAGCATTAGTAATGTTGCGCTATGGGTTTGGAAGAGCATCAATGGGAATATCTGTCCTTGGAGTATCATTTTTATACTGTAATTATTTTGTACTAAATCAAATCTCACTTAAGCCATTATCCAGTTATAGTAATCCTCATGAATTACCAGAACAGCTAGCTTCTATTTACTGGTCTAGTTTTCAAATTTTTCACAACTTAAAAATGATAATAAAAAGTATTTCGTGGGACTGGCAACATAATGAAGTAATATCCATTTCATCATTTTATTTTTCATTTGTGGTTTTAGCCTTGGGAATATTCAATCTCTTGTATGAACAACTTGTACCAGAAACAAAAAAACCACATGTGAGACATAGAGGCACAAGTTTTTTATTTTCAAATATTATTAATAAATCAAATAAGATAGATAAAACAATTTTCCTTAGATTTTTAGAACCACTTATATTATTTCTTATTGGTATTGGATTAATTTATTTCGATATTGAAACTAACTTTGGATGGCTAATTTCTATTAGTTCTACCGCTTTATTTTTTGAAGAGCAGCGTTCATTTTCAATGGACAGAAAATTTCATGACGTTACCCGAAGATAAAATAAACACCTTTTATTCAGATAGTTAATAAATATTATTATATTTAGACACCCCTATATAACAGTAATCACTAAAACCATTAATCATGGCTAATAATGACAATCCATTTGGGGTAGAATCTCCTGAAAATTTTGAACAAAAAAGCATTTGTTGCTTTGTATTAGACGTATCAGGTTCGATGAACGGTCAACCAATAGACGAACTTAACCGTGGTCTTCAAGAATTCCATTCAGAAATAGTAAGTGATCCTATTTCATCAAATCGTCTTGAAGTAGCAATAATTACTTTTGATAGTACTGTAAATCTTGTACTGGAACCATCTTTGGTTGACAATTTTAATATGCCGACCTTGACTACTAAAGGAAGTACAAAACTAGTAGATGGAGTTAGAGAAGGTATTCGCATAGTCGAAGATAGAAAGAATTGGTATAAGCAAACTGGACAACCTTATTTAAGACCTTGGATTATATTAGTAACAGATGGATTTCCTGATTTTGATCAAGATGTAGATAGCCTACAATTAGAAATTGAGCAGGCATCTAATGAAAAAAAGTTTGTTTTTCTTCCTATTGGTGTAGGAGGTGCTGACATGTCTATATTAAATAAAATTTCAGGTTCAATTAATGAAAAAAAAATACCCGCAATGAAAATCCAAGGATTGAAATTCTTTGAATTTTTTGAATGGGTTAGTGCTAGTATGTCTTCAATAGCTAGCTCAAAAGAAGGTGATAATATCAATCTACCTGATCCGAGTGAATGGATGGAAGGTTTTAAAATATAAGTGATGATTGAAATAATTATTTTTTCAGTCTTATTGTCTCTTTCATTTTTAATAATCCAAGTTTATAAGATAAATATATGGATTAGAAAGCATGATATTCATCAGAAATCCTGTCATAATTCAGCAATAGAAGAATCTAAAAAACAAGAGTCAAAAATTAAAAAAAAAATATTAGGATTTGAATTTTTTAATGTTACATCTCCAAAGGCGATAACCGACCGACCTATATGGATAATACCTCATGGCTCTAAAATTGGTCTTCAGCATCTAAGTTCTAAAGAACCCATTCCATGTCAGGATTCTAATGGTGTGAAAATGATCAATAATGCTAGTGGTATTGCTGTAATTTGTGATGGAGCTGGATCTGCTAAGAATTCGCATATAGGATCCCAATTTACAGTAAAAAGGGCCTTGGATACGTTTTCTCAAATTATTTCTGATAATAATTGGTCAGATCAGAAAATCCCTTCTGAAGCTGAATGGAAGGCAGTTTCCTTAAAAGGCTTAAAAAAAATAAGGCATGAACTTGAACAGTTTGCAAAGGAAAAGAATAAAGACTCTAAAAGTTATGCCTGTACTATTATAGTAGTGATTTTTTTCAAAGAAGCTTTGTTTGTTACACATATAGGAGATGGAAGAGCCGCTTACCAAGACAAAGAAGGCATCTGGAAGCCTTTAATTAATCCTCACAAAGGAGATGAAGCCAATCAAACAATATTTATAACATCAGATGCATGGCTCTTAGACAATTTTAAAATGAAAAATATCTTAGTGCCTGAAACTTGTATAATAACCGAACCCATAAAAGCATTCACCCTAATGTCAGATGGATTGGAATCCCACTCTTTTGAATTAGGTTATTTTGATGAAGAAAACGAAGTGTTCGTAGAAAAAAATCAGCCTTATCCAAAATTTTTTGACCCCTTAAGAGATACAATACTAAAATTAAATTCTGACGGTGAGAATTTTGATATAATTCAAGAAAAATGGCACGAATTTTTGGAAAATGGCACTGAAAGATTAAAAAATGAACCTGATGATAAAACACTTATTCTAGGAGTTAAAATATAGTTTATATCAATGACAATATATAAAACCCTTAAAGGTAAACAAGCAAGTCTAGAAGAAAATCATTTTGGCAAAGGTGGTGAAGGTAAAATATATAAAATTATTGCCTCGTCAGATTTCCCGAATCATTGTGTAAAAATCTTTGTTGATAAAAGAGTTATAACGAAAACAAAAAAAGAACTAGAAAATAGAGATTATAGAATCAAATACATGATTTTAAATCAGCCTAGTCAAATAGAAACTGATAAAATACGCATATGTTGGCCTATAGATGCAATATTTGAAAATAATCATATTATTGGATTTATTATGCCTTTGGCTTTTCCTAATTCCGTTCAGCTATATAGTTTATGTCAACCAAAATTAAAGCAAAACCTTTCAAGTGATTGGCATAATACTTATGATCGCTCAATGAAGACGGGAGTGCTCTCTAGACTTAAACTTTGTACAAACATCTCAATTGCAATAAATAGTGTACATAAAATTACAGATTATGTATTTGTTGATTTGAAACCACCAAATATATTAGTATCACTGGATGGTAAAATATCCTTAATTGATTGTGATTCTATTCAAATATCAGAAAATGATAAGATATTTTTTTATGGCTCTGTAGCTACAGAAGAATACATACCACCTGAAGGAAAAAACATAGATACCAAATCTACCCCCATTAAACAGTCATGGGATTTGTTTTCTTTAGCAGTTATATTTTATCAAATATTGTTTGGATTACACCCATACAGCGTTTCCTTTAAAGATATGAACGAAACGAACAATAGTTTTCAATATAGAATACGAAATTCACTTTTTGCACATGGTGAAAATAAAGATAAAATATCTGTTATTCCTGATTTACACTATCATTATAAACTTTTACCTAAATATCTTATAAATTTATTTGAAAAAGCATTTGAAAACCTCAAGTTTGGTGAAACTGGACGACCAGATACAGAAGACTGGGGAAGAGCATTCTATGAATCAGTTCAAAATGATACTTGGATAGGTAATGGCTTTTCAAAATACCAAACCAAGCCTCCAATTCACCCTTTTACAATACCAACTGGTAAAAGTAGAACAGATATTAGTTCGTCTCCACCAAAGGCTAAAATTCATTGGTGGAAAGCACTCTTGGCTTACTTTATTTGGTTTGTATTATGCATAATTTTAATTCTTCAATGCAATAGCTGAAATTATGAAAACATTACGTTGGTTTTTAATTCCTCCATCCACTTTCATATCAATGATATTAACACTCTTTGTTACTTCATGGGTTAGTGAGAAACTACTGGGTCATTGGATAATTACTTCAATTTGGCTACATTTAGTGTCAGGCTATGCAACTATCTATTCCTGGACATATGTCGGGTACTGGATTGCTCCTGTGAAGAATATAAAAGTTCAAAGAGCTATTGCTATTCCCACTCTTTGTTTTGTTCTTTTCTTCATAATCTTTACATGGGACACATTTTTTGATCCATATTCATCATTAATATTATCATATATAGATGATCCTAATGGCCCTTGGCTCTTTAGAAATAAAGAAAATGATGCTATTGGTTTCAGATGGAGAATGTTAATTTTCACTGTAGCTTTCATATTTGGGATGATTAATTCATTTAATGAAGAAATAGAATCATAATTAATCATTTCTTAAAAATCATATTGTAAGATTATATTGATGATTGACCTAATTAGGAGATTTTTATGGGACTACATACAATTTTTAAAGTTAAATCAAGAGATATACTTAGAGAGCCTATCTATTTAGGTAAGGATCAAAACGGCAATAATATAGTTCACGAATATCATGGTTTAGCCAAAGTTTTTCCTGAAGCTGCTTGGACTTTAAGAGCAATCTCTGGTAGGGGAGGGAAAG
Organism: Dokdonia pacifica; assembly: GCF_900188275.1. Lineage (GTDB taxonomy): Bacteria > Bacteroidota > Bacteroidia > Flavobacteriales > Flavobacteriaceae > Dokdonia > Dokdonia pacifica. Next base: position 511,089 of record NZ_FZNY01000004.1, on the reverse strand, counting down.
ATTTAAATGAAATTAAAGAATACTCTGATAATGAATTAGAAAACGAATATGCATATTCAGAAATGTTAACTTATGATGAATTCATTGACGAAATGAAAAAATTAAAAGATGCATCTATTCATAGTATAAACAAAGCAATTGATGCTTATGAGAATGAAACCAATGTCAAATTAGTACTTACAGAGTCTAATGCTATCCAAGTTAGTAAATCTTTGAAAATACTAGTAAAACATGATTTGATAAACGAAATACCAGATTTATTTCTCGCAGACCATGGTCTTCCTAACGATGCGAGAGATTTCATTTCAAAAAACATTCAGGAATTTGAAAATAATCAGCAAGTTTTAATGCAGATGGAAAAAAGACTTGATAACATCCAAGAAGACTTAAAAGGACAAAATCTGGAATCCGTAGTTTGCCAAAAGGCTTCCGAAGGTAATAATCATGCTTATAGTATAAAAGTTGATGTTCCAAAATGTGATTAATAATTTCAGATTTGGATTTAACTTTTCATAAGATATATTATCACATTTTATTTAGGTTATAGACACTAGCCAGCTACTAGTGCTAATCTATAATCGTGACTGACAATTTTAAAAATTTGATCTTGGATTATTTAAGGGCTATTCGCAATAATATCTCTACCATAAAAGATGAGCAGAAAGAATTAAAAGCTGAAATACTTTCAGCAGAAAAGAATTTCCTCAATAGATTAACACATTAATTTGCTGAGATAAGTCCTAACTGAATAGAAATGATCCTTTCAACATCTTTAATTTCTTCTTGAGTTATAGTACCCATACAATTGTATAATCGTTCTTTAGAAACTGTCATAATTTGATCAGCCATTACTTTAGAAGCCTTGCCCTTTATATTTATATAGCACTCAGGAGGGTAAAGTTTTTGTGTAGCGCTAGTAGCAGGTATAACTTGGACTCTACTGCTATGATAATTGGAAATATCATTACTTACTATAATTGCTGGTCTTGTCTTTTTAATTTCAGAACCAATAGATGGATCAAAATTAACCCACCATATCTCACCACGCCTCATTCATTAACTCCGACACCCATTGTTCAGCATGCTTTTCACGAGCTTCATCTTTGGACATTTGCTCATATCCCTTTATTATATCATTATTAATAACATGCTGGCGTGCCAATCCATCTAAAAAACGACTAATGCGCCCTGCTCCAATTTTAGCGTAAAGGCCATTATACACCTCTTCTGAAACTGTTATAGTTAGTTTTTTCATCATACGTATAGAATACCACACTAGCACGTATTTGTCAAAGATCATTACTACAATCTAAAAAGTAACCAATCCTTAACCAATTTCTATCATAATATTCCTTGTAGATAGTGAGGAATAAAAAATGCTTAAAAGCATATTCAATGACAAGGCAGAGCATCTAAAACAACTTGATTTTGATTACTCGATTAAGGGTGACATCAAGGAGATTGGGCGGATGATTACAGGGAATTTCGTTCGAAATAAATCTTCGCATTACATTCAAGAAAAAGAGAAGCGGTATCGGTATCTTCTCGAATTTCTACACTTACAAAATGTGCATTCTGAGTTGGATGAGCGGCTTTCTCGGATTGATGATCTTTTGGACAGGATTGCGGATAATAATGACTTTATCCGTGACGGGTTTGCGCTACTTAAAACGAATGATGTTGATGGGATGCGCAGTTTACTATCAGGGCAAAACAAGAGTGTTCACGCGCTTAATGATGATGAAATTCGCAACGCTACACAGAGTTTAATTGTAGATACGATTGATGAACAGCAAGAGCTTCAAAACGCCCTTGAGCAAGTTTTAATTCAATTTGAGGATCGCATTGATGGACTGAATCATAATTCAGAGGAGTATCAAAATTACAAAACGGAACTAGATAGCCGGCGCGTGGAATTGCAGAAGGTATCAGCTCAAAATAATTTGAATTACAGTGATGCAGAAAAATATTTAAGAGTTAGAAACAATGATGGTTTTGAAGTTTTGAAAAGCGAGAATAATAAAGATAAACATGAAGTCTATGATTCCAAAAGCGACAGCAGTGACGAATTAAGTGAACAGTTAGCAGAAGACCGCGCGAATGATCCCGCGCAAAAAGAAACTAAATTATTATTTCCTGAATATAAAGGAATGGGACTGAATTAATATCCTGCCCCTTTTCCAGTTGTCTTCTTTAGGGATGAAAGACATTCCGCTTCTAAATAGCATTTTGTAAATATATCGATATTATTTCCAATAGCGGTAGGTGTGAAATTACGATTACCGCTTTTAGTTTTATATTCATCACCACAAATTATAACACTAGCTTTTGTTACCCTGTCTTTACCCTCTTCGTCATAAAAAACTACTATTTCAGTTGGATAGTTTGTGTACTCAGTATCTTTAAAAGCACTATATAAGAGCTCTGCATATTCTCTTGCAGTATATTGTTCTGGCACCCCTTCAATACCCTGCCCGCCTGAAATATAAATAGCTATTTTGTTCTTTTGATAAGAATATCTTTCTGCATCAGAAATATGTCCCTCAATGAATGGATAGTTAGATAGGTCAAGTCCTTCCCACGTTGTTTCTTGCGCATAACCCAATGACACGCATAGGGCTAGCGCAGTGAATAGTATGTTTTTCATTATTAATATGATTTTAAGCTTCCAAAAGAATGCTTTAACTCGCCTGTTTATCTATGTTTTAAGATTTTGTCCGAAAATTAGATATATTGTGCCATCTTGTATTTTTTTAGCTTTCACTGGTAATTTATGCCTTAGATTATTTATTGATAGTAGACTGATGTATTAATAGTAAGATTTAGACAATTGTATGATCGTATTAATGCTTTTGAGAAACTCTTTATCAGGATAATTTTTAGATAGTATAGCTCTTATCTTTTGCAAGTATTTTTAAAGTTATCTGCTAATAAAAAAAATATAAATTTCTCTATATCAAATAAATATGCTATTTTCATAAAGTTATATATAGAGGGCGGTATAATAGAACATATGCCCTACACATCATTGTTGTAGGTGATTAAGAAAAAACTAAATAGGTAATCTATATGAAAAATTCATGCTTAATTCTTTTGTTTATATTGTTGAGCGGGTGTCGCACATCTCATTTAAAAAATAATAATCAAAACAATTTTGGCAATAAAATACCAATTAGAGAACATTCTATTCAATCTGTTTTATGGCAACAGCATTCAGCAGAATATAAAGCGTTGTGTCATCAAGCATTTAATTTAGCCCAACTTCAACTCGACAACATTCTTCTCCAGAAAAATAAACAAGGAAAGCCATTGGCTATTATTACAGATATTGACGAAACTCTTTTAAACAATAGTCCATTTAATGCTAAATTGATAGAAACAGATAAAAATTATTCAAAAGAAAATTGGATAAAGTGGGGACTTTTAGAAAAGGCAACACCTATACCTGGTTCTTTGGAATTTTTTAAATATGCTGAATCAAAGGGAGTCCAGATATTTTACATTTCTAATAGATATCTTATTCAAGAGAAGGAGACAAAAAAGAATCTTATAAAATTGGGTTTCCCTTTTATAGACCAGAAACATATTCTATTAAGAGAAAAAACAAGTGGAAAGCAAGAAAGAAGACAAGAGGTTTTAAAAGAAAATTCTGTAATAATGCTCATTGGTGATAACCTCTCCGACTTTGATGATTTATTTGATAATAAGCCTACAAGTGAAAGAAATAAAATAGTAGATAATTTAAGGAATAAGTTTGGAAAAGAGTTCATTGTATTGCCAAACCCTATGTATGGTGATTGGGAAACTAAAGGAATATATGAAGGAAATTATAATTGGTCATCAACTCAGAAAGATTCAATTAGAAGAGTTAAATTAATTTCATACTAACATGAATTATATTACTCAAAAATACAATACAAGTCTGAATATTATTAAATCTTTATTACCGATAAAACACCTGTACCAAATCATTATTAGAAAAAGATGGACTAAAAATGTGTTTTAAATCTTACTACAATAGAGTCGTCAACACTAACTATTGTAAACAAAAAACCTTCAAATGATAAATACAAATAAATTTCAGAACAAAAGTAAAAAGTTAATTGCTCCAGGAAATCAAAATCCTTCCTCGGAATCGGTAATGAATGATGTATTCTTTACTTCTGATGACGAATGGGATAAAATTAAGTCATCTGGAAAATTCGATTATATAGTTATTGGAACTGGGTTCTGTGGTTTAGCATTTATCGAACGTGTTTTTCAAAATGATAAAAATGCAAAAATTTTGGTACTTGAAAGAGGGAGTTTTTTCCTTCCAGAACATTTCCAAAATCTTCCAGAATCATTTAAAAGAACTCTTGGCGGTCTAAGCGAAACCTTTCCATGGACAATTTCGAAGAAAACAACAGAAGGAGAATATATAAAATGGCAAGCTGGTTCTGTCCCTTTTTTCGGTGGTCGTTCTTCTGTCTGGAGTGGTTGGTGTCCGAGGCCAACAAAAGATGAAATGATTAATTGGCCAAAAGAGCTAATAGAAAATGCAAATAAATACTATTCAAGTGCAGAAAAACTATTGAATGTAATAGATGCTGACCAAATCAAATCAACCAATAAAAACAAACCTATTTATGGTACTCTTCAAGATGAAATTCAATCCAGACTAAAAAATGAAATAGATAAAGTTAAAGGCTTAACAAGAATAATACCTGCACCACTTGCGGTGAAAGAACCTGAAATCGGAGATATTGATTTTTCTAAATTTTCTACACAGTCAAAATTCCTTGAAATTATTTCAGATTACAAGGACAAGATTAGTGTAGTTGTCAATTGTGTAGTTCAAAAAATAGACGAAAAGAATGGATTACCAATAACTATTCAAACATCTAAAGGAAATGTTTCAGTCAATAAAGCTAAAATTGTTTTAGCTATGGGTGCATTACCTCCTACTACTTTGATACGTAATTCCTTCCCAGCTTTAAATAATATAGGGGAAAGATTTACTTCTCATTTTATAAGTTCAATTTACGCAAGAATTCCAAGAAAAGATTTTCACTTTTCTTCAAATCTGTCAAATTTAGAAATAGGAGCTTTTTATATTGCTGGTGTCGACGAAAATAGAGGACAAGAAGGTCAATTTCATATCCAGATGACAGCTTTGGCAGATAGGAATCCTCAAAAGAATTCAAAGACGGCTTTGATGAATATGCCTGATGTCGTTGCTACAGCAAGTCTTGAACAATTAGAAACTTCAAAAGATTATATCGTATTTGTTTGTGCTTCATTAGGTGAGATTGATTTTAAAAATTCTAACAACTGGTTTAGAAAAAATCAAGACAGCGACCTTACTCTTAACTCTACTCTTCAAGTCGTAACCAATGAAAATGATGAAAAAGTATGGGACTCAATGGATATTGCAACTTTTAATTGTATAGAAAAAATACTTTCTCCAAATGGAAAAATGAATGTTGAATATTGGCATAATAATCAAGGTTGGCAAAATAAAAGGCCAGAAAAAAAAGATTATCGAGCACCACTGGTTGTACATGATGCATCAACTCTATGTATAACCAACGACGACCAAAGTGTTGTTTCTCTAAAGTATGAATTATCTGGAGTTAAGAATATCTATGTCACAGGAGCTTCTCTTTGGCCAACTGGTGCATCTTGGAATCCTACTTTAACAATGGTTGCTTTAAGTCAACACTTAGCAGATATTTTAACAAATCAAAAATTAGAAAAGATGAAAACTCTTCAAAATCTTTACGTAAATATAACTTCACAAGAAATTTTAAAAGTCGCTCAATCATTAACTACTCAATCAATTTCTGGTGCTCCCTCAAATATGATTGAGTTTGAGGAAAAAATCGAAGAGTACTTTGGAGTGAAAAAAGCAGTTACCGTCTGTAGCGGGACAGTATCAATTTATTGTGCATTACTTGCATTAGGGATTGGTGAAGGTGATGAAGTGATATTAAATCCTGCGTCAGTTATAATGTCAGGGTTACCTATAGCTCAAATTGGAGCCAAAGCTGTATTTGTTGATACTCCCCAAAAATCATCATTTGGATTTGATTTAGACCATTTGAAAAAGGTCGTAACAAATAAAACGAAAGCCGTAATTGCTGTCCCAATGTGGGGATACCCTATAGATATAGAATCAATTGTAAATTTCTGTCAGAAACGAAATATTTCTGTCATTGAAGATGTTTCTCAATCACATGGAACAAAATGGAATCATAAATTATTAGGTACTTATGGTGAAATTGGATGTTTAAGTACTCAGCAAAGAAAGTTAATTTCTACAGGTGAAGGTGGACTTGTCATTACCTCGAATATTGCTTTAGCAAATAAAATAAAAACTATAAAATGGTATGGGTTAGAACCAGACGGAAGTGCTATTGGAAACCATAAAGGACTAAACTTCAAGATTAACTCAACATCTGTTGCTTTAGGAGTAACTCAATTAGCAAAATTGGAAGATAAAATTAATTTAAGACGTGAAGTAGCTGAAGAAATACGAAGTGGCTTAACAAAGCTAACTTGGTTTAAAGAAATCGAATACCCTAAACATTCACGACAAAATTATTATTCTTTAGTCTTTCGAATTGTTGATTCAGATTATGATGCAGATAAGTTTGGTAAATATTTAAGTGACAAAGGTATTATTTCTGATCCTTATAGATATAACTATACACCTTTGTATAATTATCCAATATTCTCAAACAGCAACAAGGATTGTCCAAATGCGGAGAAAATGATGAAAGAACTCTTTACATTACCTTGCCACGAAGGAATGGACAGTGATGATATAAAAAGAGTGATTTTGGCTGTAAAAGAATTCAAAAAATAAGAGAAAACGGCCTACAAAAGTGTATATGATGTTCATACTTTCCATTCAGTCGCTATTCCATATACACTAACCGATATGCTACATAAATATTCAGAATGAATTAAAAAAACTTACTTACAAAACAACTACTGTCGACATAAAAATTCAAGCTACAAATTTAAAATACGATTCTCTAATTTCTTTCAGATCCAAATAATCAAAAAAGGTATTTTTTATTTTGATTTTTGTCCGAAAATATCTAATAATCGGACAGTTATATAATAAACAAAGAAGATACCCCGATCATGTACAAAACAACAATGTCACTACACAATAACAAGGGGCATCGTAAATATCTTAACCAAGTAGAACGCTTACGGTTTTTAAAAGAAACTAAGACTTGTAGAACAGATATAAAACTGTTTTGCCAACTACTTTATTATACTGGAGCACGTATAGCAGAAATCCATAATCTCACATCTGAAAATATTGATTTTGCAAATAAAACTGTCGTACTCGAAACGCTTAAAAGAAGAAGAAAAGGCATATATAGAGAAATTCCTTTACCAGCATATTTACTTAATGATTTACACAAATTTGTTGATAGTTATAAATCTTCTCAAAACAGTTCTCGATTATTTTCATTCTCTTTACGGACTGCTTCAAGATATTTAAAAAGTGTTATGCTAAATGCTAAAATAACAGGAGTAAGGAGTTGTGCTAGGGGTCTTCGGCATGGCTTTGCTGTCCATGCAGTAAACAAAGCACCTCTTACACTAGTGAAAAAATGGTTAGGTCATGCTACCTTAGAAACCACTGAAATTTATCTCAATGTAATAGGAGCAGAAGAGAGGGAAATTGCTAAAAAAATTTGGTAATCACCTCTTTTTATAATTCCAAATGAATTTATTGTCATGATCAATAATGATGCGCTCATTTTCATTACTTATAATTACTTCAATTTCTGAATATTCCTCTACAGACTTCAATGCTTTTTCCATTAATTGAGAGATTATTCGATTACTCATATTAGTCATTACAAAACCCTTCTTGGTGAACTGGGTGTTCGTAAACCGCATACACATACAGTCACAGCAGTTTTAGGCTCGAAAGCCCTGTACATAATGCTGTCACCCAGTCCATAAAGACTAAGTTGTGTATATATGGGTTACGAAGCCCTATTAATTTTAGAGATATACACCTCTACAAATATCAACCTATCACAACAAAAGACTATTTGAATAGCAGTGATGGTTTCTTCTTCACTTGCTCCTTTTTGTTTTCAAAAGCAGAAGAACCAGAATTTAAAAAAATGAATGATTAAGGCATTGCAAAGATATTGCACCCAGATACTTAATCATCGCAAATATAGCTGTTATCCTTTGCCGCTTGCAAGGCTAAACCCTTCGGGATTACGAACATTTTTTCTGAAAAAGAAAAAATAACCGCTAATGCCTTGCCTTAGCCACCGCCCCAGCTAATGTAGCCCTGCTTTCGCATCTGAAAACAACAAATGCAAGCAAAAATAATTATTCATCTAAAATTTTAAATTATGGCTAAAACAAACGGAACAAGCAAAAGAGAAACAACAACGCCAAGCACGACCGTCAAAAAACAATTGGCGAAAGAAGCGACAGGTCAAGCAAAAGTACCTGTGCAGACAGCAGCAAAAGAAAAACAACAAGAAGTTAAATTCATTAACCTTGATGATCGTATCAAACAGTTTGAAAAACTAAGAGGTTTAGCAAATCAAAGAGAGCGTTTAGTCAACACTTTGAGTGAGTTAACACGGTTTAATTATAATCAAGCTGAATCTTCTACATTTAGTCTTAAAGATGCAAGTGGTTTGGAATTTCAAACTACAAATTCAAATCTTATTAAACTGGTAGCTACAGAACTTCAAAAAACATTAGAAACACGTAAAGAGCAGCTAGAAAAAGATATATTAGCTTTTAACCTCTAATAAAACAGAACGTTTCGCTTTTAAGAAACCTGCTCTGAAAAGAGTAGGTTTTCTTGTATCATAATTTTCTTTCAATGAAATTCTTAGAAATACGTTTTGGGAAATCTTGTAACGCATTCTTTTTATTAGATAAACTTAAATGAGAATTTTTATGCCATGCATTGAGATCTTTAAATCCTTTATAGATATGATTCATAGAAAATACTGACATTGGTTTTTCTGTATCATTTAATTCTTTTAAGATTGCATTTTGGAATTTATGACCAGCTTCATCATTATCAAGCCAAAGCTTAACTTTATAATAGCCTCTTTGCTTTGCAAGGTCTGCGGCCGCTTTATAAAGATTACCTGAATTGAGAATAATACAATCATTCTTTGGAATGTCACGACCTTCCAAAGTCAATAAGCTTAAAAAGTCTGTTGCACCCTCAAACACATCTAAAATACCATTCTTATGACAACCTTCAATAAGGGTAATATCTTTATTCCCTATCATAGTTTTAAAGCCATTAGCTGTTCTTATATCGAAGCCCCCTGCCCTAGTCTCAAAACCTAAACCATAAATTTTCTTTTTCGTTTTAGTATTAAGAAAATAAATCTGACGAAAGTATTTCTTGGCTAAATCTAATGCTATATTTTTTTGCTTTAGATATTCAATAAGAGAAGAACTAAAAATTTCTTTATTGCTTAAAATCGTATAAACATCTTGTTTTTCTAAAGGAATTACCTTTTTACGAAAAGCTTTGCTATTAAAAGAATGAATTTGAGTACCACCACTAAGATCATCAAACCATTTTAAAGCATCTGATACAGAATACCCTCCTCCTCTACTCTTCAAATACATTTGTGCGAACCAAATCAAATCCCCACCTTTCTCTGTATCTCCAAAATCTTTATAAAACCCTTTACTCGTATCTATATGAAAACTAGCATCTTGCTCGTTAGGGCGAAAAGGTGATTTATACCACAAGTCATTACCTTTAGACTTTTTTTGATTTGGATAATGTCCAAGTGAAGTAAGAAGGCTTTGTAATGTAAATTTTTCTTTTGCTTGCTTAATATTCACTTTTATATTCCCAATCGCCTTCTACAGAGGTTAAATATTTTTTATTTTATCCTTTGCAATCAATTTCTTAAGAAATACTACAATTAATTGTATCGTTCAATAATGAAGTTTTTCTATCTTGTGAATAATTAATTTTAATCTTTCTAAAAACCAATTAATGAGTGAAACCAAGGTTATCATTTCAATTCCCGAAGGGAAATTAAGAGATTATATTGACGGAACTATTCGTAAAGACACTCCAGAAGAATACGTTAGACAGACAGTCGAAAAACGATTAATCAACGAACACAAATATTCAAAAAACCAAGTCAAAATTGAATATGGAGTTCAAATGGGTTCAGGAAAAAAACGTGCAGACATTGTAATATTTTCAGAAGGTTCTACAGAGGAAGAAATGAAAGACCAAGACAATATTTGGTTAGTCATTGAATGCAAAAAAGAAGCTATAAAACCAACAGACAAAAACAATGGAGTTGAGCAAATGAAGTCTTACATGGCTGCTTGTGCAAACTGCGAATGGGGAATGTGGACAAATGGAATGCACAAGGAAGTTTGGCGAAAAGTAAAAAATGAGAAAGGTAAATACGTTTACGAAGAGTTTAATGACATTCCCTCTGCTGATGGAACAACAGACGAACAAGAAAGACCAAATCGAAACACCTTAATTAAGGCTTACGAAGACAATTTACTTTTTACTTTTAAAACCTGTCACAACATTATATATGTAAACGAGGGATTGCAAAAGCAACCTGCGTTTTTTGAATTCTTAAAAATCATTTTCTGTAAGATACATGACGAGAGAAACTTACTTGAACCTATAGAATTTTTTACAACCTCAAAAGAACGAAATTATAAAGACGGACAAGCAAGTGTTTACAAACGTATTTCCAAAATATTTGAAGAAGTAAAAAAACGTCATGGACAAATTTTTGATAAAAATGACGAGATTAAATTACTTCCAAGAACAATTACATATTTAGTTGCAGAACTTCAAAAATATGCTCTCTTAACAACCAACATTGATATTAAAGGAAAAGCTTATGAAGAAATAGTAGGGGCAAATTTAAGAGGAGATAGAGGAGAATTTTTCACGCCAAGAAATGTAATGAAAATGACAGTTGCCATGATAAATCCAATAGAAACTGAACGTGTTTTGGATAGCAGTTGTGGAACAGGAGGCTTTGTTGTTACTGCAATGACTTCTGTAATTGATTCACTACGTGAAAGAATGGAAAGTAAATACGGTGAAGAAGAAGGTTGGAATGCGGATGTTAGAAAAGCATTCAACGATAAAATTTCTGAAATAGCTGCTGAAAACTACTATGGTTTTGATATTAATCCAGACTTGGTAAAAGCCACCAAAATGAACATGGTGATGAATAATGACGGAAGCGGAAATATTTTACAGCTTAATTCATTATTACCACCAGCAGAATGGGAGGAAGAAACGAAAAAGAAATTAGCTAAAGCATTAGGCATTTCGGCAAGCAACATTCGTAATCATAGGAGTTTAGGACACTTTGACGTAATTGTGACCAATCCACCCTTTGGCTCAAAAATTCCAATCAAAGACCAACAAATTTTAGAACAATTTGACATTGCTTATATATGGAACAAAGACGAAGATGGGAATTGGTATAAAACAGACCGACTTCAATCAAGCGTTCCACCTGAACAGCTTTTTATTGAACGAATTATACAACTTCTAAAAGAAGGAGGAAGAACTGCAATTGTTTTACCTGATTCTATTTTAGGTGCACCAGGACTTGAGTTTATTCGTCATTGGTTGGTTAAGAACACTAAAATCATTGCAAGTGTAGATTTACATGCAGATGCATTTCAACCAAGAAATGGAACACAATGCTCTATCCTAATCCTTCAAAAGAAAACCAAAGAAGAAATTGCCGAAGAAGAAAAATCCAGACAAATAATCGACTACGATATTTTCATGACAATGATTGATCATATTGGTCATGACAAAAGAGGTGGTAAAATCTTTAAACGTGATGAAAAAGGAAATATCGCGATGCTTGAAGTTGAGAAACTTGTAAAAGAAAAAGATGCCGAAGGAAATTTAATAGCACGTAAAGAAATTACACAAGAAAAAATTGTAAATGACCAAACTATCCATGTTGCTGATGTTTTCAGCAGTTGGAAAACTAAACAAGGGATAGCATGGTAGATAAAAGTAATTTAGCATATACATTTCAAGAAGTTGAACAGGAAATTGATTACACCTATTTACCTGATAAACTTCAATATACTTCAGTTTCTCTTACAGAAGTCTTTGCTAATAAATTGAGATTAGAAGCAAGTGCATTCAGTATCGAAGCAAGAAATGCAATCGAAAAACTTCAGCGATGTAAAAATGGCGTATCTAATTTATATCCAAATCCTGATTTTGTTGTAGATGCATTTCATGCACCACGCTTTAAAAGGAATTATATAAAATCTACTGTTCCAAATTCAGTTGGGTTTTTAGGAAGTGCTGAAATGTTAAATATAAAACCTAAAGCAATCAAGTTTCTTCCTAAAACACAGGCAGTTCAAAAAAACTTGTTCGTAGAAAAAGGAACGGTTTTAATATCGTGTTCAGGAACAATTGGGAAAACAACTTTTGTTAATAAGACTCTCAAAAACTATTCTTTCAGTCAACATATCATTCGCTTAATCTGTAAAGAATATTCAGGTTATGTATATGCATTTTTAAACACCAATGAGGCACAGGCTCAAGTCCAATCTTTAATATATGGCGCTGTAATTCCAGAAATTGAACCACACCATTTGGAAAAAGTAATTATTCCAAATGCACCTGAAAGTCTAAAAAAAGTAATTCATGAGCTAATTGTTGAATCTTTTGATTTGAGAGACCAATCTAACGACCTCATTGATAAAGCAGAACAAATCCTATATAAAGAACTTGATTTAAAACCGATTGAAGAACTAAAAGCGGAGTATTTCGATAATTCTGTAGAATTAAGGAATTACACTACAAAATTGAATGATTTAAGATTGCGTTTTGATTGTTCATACCACATTCCTATTGTTCAATTGGTAGAGCAAGAAATTAATAAAAACTCAAAAGAAATATCTTCAATTGGAGAACTTTCAAAAAAAATAATTCTTGCAGGTGTATTCAAAAGAACTTATGTAGACAAAGAAAATGGAGTGCCATTTCTTGGCGGACGAGATATAACACAATTGAATCCAAAAGTTGAAAAATTCCTCTCTAAAGCTGTTCACGAAGCAAGAATTAAAAAGGAGTTAGAAGTTTTTGAGAATTACGTCCTGATTTCAGATAGAGGAACAATTGGAAAAGTTCAAATTGTACCAAAACATTGGAATGGTTGGGCAGTAAGTCAGAATATTATCAAAGTCATAGCAAATTCCAATGATCTTGCAGGATACTTGTTTTGTTTCCTTAATTCGGACTATGGACAAGTTTTAATTAAAAGAGAGATTTATGGTTCTGTTGTAGACATGATTGACGACAAAAATGTTGACGGAATTCATATTCCGCTTTTAAAGAATGAGAAGAAGCAGAAAGAAATAAATAACTTGGTTTTAAAAGCAAATGAATTGAGATACCAAGCTCATTTAAAAGAGCAGGAAGCAATTAAGAAAATGGAGGAAATAATAAATAACATAAATTAAAATATGAAAGAACATGACAAACCATTAGACATTCTTTTGCAATCCTGAATACTGGGAAGTAGACAAATATCTTTTAAAAGTACCTATTGAAAAAATGAATTATTTTATTTTTATATATGTTATTTATGTTATTTATTTTTTCTCTCTTGGAGTTTCAACTACTAGGAAACCACATCCAGTATTTAAAAAAGCTGTTATTTCTTTATAAATATTAATTATTTCAACACCTCTGCTTTTTAATTCTAAAACAGAGGTTTCTTATTGTAGAGTAGAAAAAATCTTTGAAATATAATCCGCATTACCTATGCAATATTTTTCAATGTATTTTCCGATGTAAAAGAAAAAACCCTCAACTATCATTCTGATAATCAAGGGCTTCTAAAATTAGTGGTGGTACCTCCAGGAATCGAACCAGGGACACACGGATTTTCAGTCCGTTGCTCTACCAACTGAGCTAAGGTACCTCGCTAATGCGGGTGCAAATATATAACCTTATTTAAATATGAACAACAACTTTTTTAGAAAAATTGCACATCTTTTTATTTTTAAATTTCCAAACACCTAAAATCAATACATTAGAACTCAAAATTGTTAAATAAAACCATTTATTTAAATTTACCGTAAGTAATTGGACAGAATTACGATTAATTATACTTTAGCCTACGCAATCAATTATATTATGGCAGATCAATATTACGACCCAAAAGATCTTAGAAAATTTGGAAAGATCACAGAATGGAGCGAAGAGTTAGGAACAAAATTCTTTGATTATTACGGTAAAGTCTTTGAAGAAGGCGCCCTTACCGCTCGAGAAAAATCACTTATAGCCCTTGCTGTAGCACATACCGAACAATGTCCTTATTGTATAGATGCTTATACAAAAGATGGGCTCCAAAAAGGAATCACCAAAGAAGAAATGATGGAAGCTGTACATGTAGGCGCTGCTATAAAAAGTGGAGCAACATTAGTACATGGTGTAATGATGATGAATAAAGTTAACAAATTAGATGGATAAATATACGCTTTCGCGAAAGCGTATACAGTAAAGATACCCGCCTTACAGGCAATATATATGGGAGCAACAAAATCACTTAAAAAGAGCGAAAACGAACTGGCAGATGCAAATCGCCAGTTGGAAATACTCTCTAATGGTATTTTCCAAAATGGAGAATTACCCACATTTGCAAAAAAAATAAAAGAAACAAATCAGTTTCCATTGCGTCCTCGAAAACTAGAAATTCTACAAATTAATGTAGGATATATGTGTAATCAAGTATGCGATCACTGCCATGTAGATGCAGGTCCTGATCGTAAAGAAATTATGACTTGGGAAACGATGGAGTTATGTTTAGATGTGATACGCAATACAGGTGCACATACATTAGACCTTACAGGAGGAGCACCAGAAATGAATCCGCATTTTAGACGCTTTGTAGAAGAAGCAAGTAAAGCTGGAATTAAAGATTTTATTGTACGTAGTAATCTTACCATTATAAGAGCTAATAAAAAGTACTATGACTTACCTGAGTTTTTCAAAAAACACAATGTACATGTCATCTCTTCTATGCCACACTGGACTAAAGGAAAAACAGATAAACAACGTGGTGATGGTGTTTTTGACAAATCTATCAAAGCCTTACAAGAATTAAATGCTGTAGGTTATGGAATGCCTGATAGTGATTTACGATTGGATCTTGTATACAACCCATCAGGAGCATTTTTACCTGGAGATCAAGCCAGTATGGAGAAGGATTTCAAAAAAGCATTAATGGAAGATTTTGGTATTCAATTCCATAATCTTTTTGCCATTACCAATCTCCCTATTGCTAGATTCTTAGATTACCTAATCGCATCAGAAAACTATGAGGATTATATGTACCAATTGGTAGAGGCCTATAATCCAATGGCAGTGGCTAATGTGATGTGTACCAATACCATTTCTATAAGTTGGGATGGATGGCTTTACGACTGTGATTTTAACCAAATGCTTGGCCTTAAAGTCAATTCAAAAATCAAACATATTTCTGAGTATAACGAAGAAGTTCTAAATAATCGCGATATTGTCATCTCACAACATTGCTATGGATGCACTGCTGGTGCAGGTAGTAGTTGTCAAGGAACAGTAGCTTAAGTATAGTGAAAACAGAAAAAACTGCCATATTAATATTTGCACAATCTGCTCAAAAAGAAGCGGCCAATAAACCGTTTAAAAATGCAGCGCACTTATTTACGCAGTTAAATAATCATACCATTGCTACCGTACAAAAAAGCAACCTCCCCTACTTCAGAATTACTGAAGAAGAACAAACAGGGAATACCTTTGGAGAACGCTTAACAAATGCCATACAATCCATTTATGACAAAGGGTATGATAATGTCATAACGATAGGAAATGACACTCCCAATTTACAAGTACATCACATTGTAGAAGCGGCTCAAAAATTAGAATCACATAAATTTATTTTAGGCCCTTCAAAAGATGGAGGTTTCTATCTTATAGGATTACACAAATCAAAATTTGATCCAGCGCAATTTATAGAATTACCTTGGCAAACAAATTCACTTTCTGACAAACTACTTAGTTTAACATCAGAAAATGAAAATATAATCATACTGCAAGCATTAACCGATATTGATACTGTATTTGATATTGAAAAGATGCTTCAAAAAGAGCCAAAGTTAACAAACAGTGTACTTAAGCAAACTTTACAAGCTATCGTTACTACAACAACAAATGCACGTAAAGACATTCAAAATTTCATACACTCCTTTATTCTTAATAACATATTGAATAAAGGTTCTCCTTCTCCTCATCTTCTATAATTTATGCTACATCTAGCATAAAATCAATCCATCATAATGGATAGCAATGCAACAGTACACATACATGTTGTAATTCACTCAGAAGTATTTAGATCAAACATGAAATTAATAGTTATCATTTTATTTTTTATTACAGCACCTACATGGGCTCAAGAACCTATGGATATAGATGTTGTATTAAAAAACTACAATGATCAAACGGTGCCCTATATTTCGGTAGAAAAACTACACAAAAATAAAGATGCCTATTTGATTTTAGATACCCGTAAAAAAGAAGAGTTTTTGGTGAGTCATATCCCAAATGCTATATGGAGTAATGAGAAATTAGATGTATACGCTTTCGCGAAAGCGTACCCAGACAAATCGCAACCCATTGTAGTCTACTGTTCTATAGGAGTGCGTTCTGAAAACTTTGGAGAAAGCCTTCAAAAACTAGGTTACACGAATGTGTTTAACCTCTACGGAAGTATTTTCTCTTGGAAAGACAAAGGGTATACAATCGTGAATCAACAAAAAAGACCCACAGATAGCGTACATGTGTATAGCAAAGAATGGGGAAAATATTTACAAACAGGTATTAAAGTATATAAATAGTGAGCATACAAAACACAGATAACATTCTTCTTATATTCACTCGAAATCCTGAGCTGGGTAAAGTAAAAACACGCCTAGCAAAAGGGGTTGGACAAGAAAACGCACTCACTATTTATAAGCAGCTATTACAACACACACATGATGTAGTTGTTCAAAATAACTGCACAAAAAGAGTGGGTTATTCTGTAAAAGTGCGAACAAATGACATCTGGGAAGAATCTCTTTTTGAGAAATTCCAACAGCAAGGAGATGACTTAGGACAACGTATGGAAGAAGCATTTTCTGATGCATTTTCAGATAATTATAAAAAAGTAGTGATTATAGGAAGTGATCTTTATGATTTACAACCGCATCACATAGAAGAGGCTTTTCATGCATTATCTACACATGATGCTGTTATTGGTCCTGCAAAAGATGGAGGCTATTATTTATTAGGGATGAGCACCCTTGTTTCCGACGTTTTTAAACATAAAGAATGGGGAGGCGACACGGTGCTTGAAAGCACTTTAAAAGACCTTTCATCATATACAGTCCATACATTAGAAGAATTAAATGACATAGACTTTGCGGAAGATTTACAACCTTATCCAGAGTTTACTAACTATATAAATCAATTAAAACTACAGCCATGAAAAAAACAACAATCGTACTTATTGCATTTATTTTAATCTCAACTATTACACAAGCACAATGCTTTAGAGAAGGAGCACTTGCTGCTGTAGATGATCCTCAAGATTATCCAGTAGAAGGTACTGCATTTTTACAATTTGAAACCGACGGAAGCAAACAAGTAATCTTTGCAGATGATTTTGCAACAGTACAAGGAATAGAATTACGTGTATTCCTATCAACTACCGAACGCCTTGATCAAGGAGGAACCGAACTAGAAGTAACGACAGAACCTCTACAAGATGATAATGGAGGTCAAGATATGAATGATCCAATTACCGGAATGAAAACTTTTGATGTTCCAGATAGTGTAAACCTTGGAGATTTCACATATATCATTATACAATGCGTGCAAGCTGATGTTTTATGGGGACGTGCTACATTAGGGGATAATGAAGGTGCAGATTGCTCAACACTTGCTGTAGATGCAAATGTATTTGATAGCATGGATATTTCTCCAAATCCTATGAAAGATCAATTTTCCATATCAGGACTTACCACACAAAATAACGATATGGTAATTTATGATGTTCTAGGAAAGCAAGTTCATACACAACAAAATATTACCAATCAAACCATATATGTACCCTCTTTAAAAGCTGGAATCTATATCATGACCATTTCATCAGGGGATCAAAAAACAACAAAAAAACTGATCATTCAGTAACTAACAACTATGATAAAAATCATTCAAGAGACTACAGACTACCTTAAAAACAAAGGATTTGACAATCCAGAAATTGGAATTATTCTAGGAACTGGACTAGGACAACTTCTAGATAAAATAACGATCATCAAAGAAGTGAGTTATAATCACATCCCTAATTTTCCTACCGCGACAGTTGAGTTTCATACGGGGAAGTTAATTTATGGAACATTAGTAGGAAAGAAAGTGATTGTCATGCAAGGGCGTTTTCATTTGTATGAAGGGTATTCCCTTACAGATGTGACATTTCCTGTACGCATTATGCATGCATTAGGTATTCAAAAACTATTAGTCTCTAATGCTGCAGGCGCTGTAAACCTCAACTTTAAAAAAGGAGAACTTATGCTTATTGATGACCACATCAATTTACAAGGTGGATCTCCTCTTGCTTTTAAAGGTGTAGAAAAACTGGGAGAACGGTTTACAGATATGAGCGCTCCCTATAATGCAACGATGAATGCTTCTCTAGAAAAAATAGCTACTACGCATGGAATTCATTTACATAAAGGAGTGTATGCCTCTGTAGTTGGACCACAATTAGAAACTAGAGCAGAATACAGATACATTAAGCTTATTGGCGCTGATGCAGTAGGAATGAGTACTGTACCAGAAATTATTGTTGCCAATCATTTAAAGCTTCCTGTAAGTGCTATTTCTGTATTAACAGATGAGTGTGATCCTGATAATTTAGCACCTGTAGATATTCCAGAGATTATAGCGATGGCAGCAAAAGCAGAGCCTAATATGATCACCTTATTTACAGAATTAATAAAAACTATATAAAAAGAAATTAATACGACTAAGGAGTCTAGTTATACAAAACCCCTTACCATTTTATAATAAAACAGACAGAAATATGAGTTATTTAGATGCCACAGTAGATGTATATAAAGAAGCGGCTTTAACACCAGATGTAGGATTATGTTGTACTACAAATCCTATTTGGGAACTACCAGGATTAAAAATACCTAGAATCATGCAAGAAATGAACTATGGATGTGGTAGTACCGTAAATGCAAGAGATCTCACCAATGAACCAAAGATGTTATATGTTGGTGTAGGTGGTGGTATGGAACTTTTACAGTTTGCATATTTTAACCGAAACAAAGGAGGTGTTGTAGGTGTAGATGTTGTAGATGAAATGCTTGAAGCATCTCGTGTTAATTTTAAAGAAGCAGAAGAATTAAATCCTTGGTTTAAAAGCGAATTTGTAGATCTTAAAAAAGGAGATGCACTTAACTTACCTGTGGAAGATAATACTATTGATGTGGCTGCTCAAAACTGCCTTTTTAACATCTTTAAAGCAGAAGATTTAAAGAAAGCTATAGAAGAGATGTACCGCGTTTTAAAACCGCATGGTCGTTTGGTGATGAGTGATCCTACCTGTGAGCAACCTATGAATGAAGAGTTGCGTAATGATGACAGGTTACGTGCACTTTGCTTAAGTGGAAGCCTTCCTATAGCCGAATATGTAAAAGCATTGACAGATGTAGGTTTTGGAACGATTGAGATAAGAGCTCGTAAACCATACCGTATCTTAAATCCTGGTGATTATCCTACCGATGAATTAATCTATATAGAGTCTATAGAGATTGCAGCGATTAAAGATCCTATGCCAGCAGATGGTCCTTGTATCTTTACAGGAAAGGCTGCTATTTATTACGGAAGTGAAGAGTACTTTGATGACAAAAAAGGACATGTGCTTTTAAAGAATCAGCCGTTAGCGATTTGTGATAAAACAGCACAAGCCATTGCCGATTTAGGACGTAATGATATTTTTATTAGCGAGTCTACATTCCATTATGATGGAGGTGGATGTTGCTAATACGCATTTTAATCAGAATAGTAAAAAGGATAGCTGTTGAGCTATCCTTTTTTATTGGGTGTTTTTTGCCTGAAATAAAAAACAGAAACTTGTATTTCTAATACGAAAACTACCATTATTAGTTAATTCTTAGCTAATTAAAATAGTACTTACACTTTTACATTATTCACTTGCGCTTTTGAAATAGCACTTGAATATTGTTTTCATATTTTCTATGTTTTATCATTATTAATCTTTAAATTTTTTATTATGTTAAAAAAACTTTCAAATCTCGGTCAAACTCTAAGTAAAAATGAGGAGTCCTCTATTAATGGAGGGGGTGTTGGTGCTTTTTGTCCTAATTGGTGCCCTTCTGGAATGTTCCGATGTAATTGTAATGGTGGTAGCTTCTGCGCTTCTAGTGTAAGTATTTGTCTTAATATTTGTGGTACATCAGATTAGTACTGTTAAATTGAAGCATACAGCACCTCTTGATAAGATTGCTCCACGGTTAAACCTTCATCAAAATATGTTTCCTTAAATGTTTTTTGATCTTAGGTGTCCAAAGGTTGAATGACTCCAACTTTCTTTATCTTTTAGAAGTTTCCTGTATGCTTCAAACCAATTATTAAAGTTTCTTAATGCCATAACTATAGTATTAATTGATTTGTAAATTTACACTTGGTTTATTGACTTATCATTTATGAAACCTTTTACAAAACGATTAATAGACATATTCTTTTTTGTCCTAAAATGGGGTATCATAATTATAATATCCATTGCAATTATTTATGTATGCTATATGTCAGCTGAATATTCACTTTTTAAAGATGTATTTGTTAATAATTAACCACAGTATTTAAAGTTGTTTTTATATTTACGGAGTGATAAGATTCACTTTTGTGACGTTAAACATCAGCTTTCCTGCATCTATTTAAGCAGATATTAATAGATGGATTCTGTCTGAGTTAAGTTGGCTATCTGGTTTTATCACTTTTTTTTACAGTATTCATGGATTTGTAACTATTTCAATTTTACTCAGTCTTATTAACATGAAAGGAATTCTTTGGGTTATATGTATCATAATTTCATTTGTATTTACAGGATTGATTATGAAAAAAATTTTACGCACCCAAGAAATAAAATTAAAAAAGGATAAACCCTTGACAAATGTTGTTATGGTCATTTATTTTGTTTTTGTGCATCTTCTCTTACTAATAATTTTTATTTATCTTTTTTCTTATATTTTTTTTAAGATTATCTACTAATTACTATTTCTTTAGGTGACAAGGGTAACATTTCTGTTATTTTTTGAACAATCCTATTATTGACTATAAAATTTTATATTATGTTAAAAAAAATTTCAAGCTTGGGTTCAGTTTTAGATAAAGCCCAACAAAAAGCTATTCAAGGTGGTATAGGGGAAGATTCCATTTCTTCTGGTAATTCTTATTGCACTTGCAAAGGTCCTACTGTTTATAGTAGTCGTTTTGTAAGAAGTTGCACTACATGCTCAATAATCTGTATGGATGAAAACTTCATCTGCTCTGGATGATAACCTAATCCTAATTTATGTGTGATTTGCCAGCGAAGCAAATCGCACATAAATAGGACCATTGGTGTAATTCCTTTATAATTTGAATTTTCCATATTCTACAGTTAAAGTTGTTTTTTAATAAATTTTTCTATCCTTCGTCTCTTATATTCCATCACTTGTGGCATCGCAGCACATGAATTTAAATCAAGCTCTAAATAAAATAGATATAGGTGTTTAAATACCATTACAATTCCTATGCAGTTTATTATGTATTTATAAAAACCGAAACTCAAAATAAACTTTGAATTCGTTTCGTGAATAGTTCAATAACTGCTTGGTTTCCTTTCCTATCAAAACACTTATGGAAAAATAAATAACTCAATATGTAAAGTATGGCTTAAATTTTGGACTACTAGAATGAAAATAGAATAAGTTCAAAAAGGAAGTATTGGTATAATATACCCCATAAAATCAAACAAATGAAATATTACCTAATAGCATTAACACTTATCACTGGCATCCTAACTGCCTGTGGCGGAAGTAAAAGAATAGCTGCCACAGAGCAAACAAAACAAACAGTTACTGTTAAAGAAAACGTAGTTAAAGAAGAAGTAAAAACAGAAACCAAAACTGTTATAGAACGTGAAGCTCCTGAAGTAGAAAAAGACATGATGGAAGCTCCAAAGAAAGAGGAAACATTAATTGTACCTAATACAGATATACAACCCAATGAAGAAAAAATGGGAGAAGCTGAAGTGCCTGTAAAAAACATCCTAGAAGCTTTTGATCATACTAGCTACGATGACTTAATTTCAAAATATGTATCTGAGCAAGGAAATGTAGATTATGATGGTTTTAAAAGAAACTGGAGTTCTTTAAGAAATTATATAAAAGCATTAAGCGAAAACATGCCTACCGATGCATGGTCAAAAGAAGATAAGCTTGCCTTTTGGATGAATGCATATAATGCAATGACTATAGATCTTATACTTCGCAACTATCCATTGGCTAGTATTAAAGATATTAAAGACCCTTGGGGACAACGTTTCTGGAAACTAGGCGAAAAATACTATAATCTTAATGAAATTGAACATAAGATATTACGTAAAATGGGAGATGCCCGAATTCATTTTGGAATTAACTGTGCTTCCTTCTCGTGTCCGCCTCTATTAAATGAAGCATTTACTGCTCAAAAAGTAGATAAGCAATTAGACATATTAGCAAGACGTTTTGTAAATGATGAAAAACGTAATACTATTACGGCTAATAGTATTGAAATCTCAGAAATTTTTAATTGGTTTGCAAAAGATTTTAAAACAGATGGATCGGTTATAGACTTTTTAAATAAGTACTCGGATACGCCAATTAATGCAAAGGCAAAGAGGAAATATAAAGATTATAATTGGTCGCTTAATAAATAAACATATTTGGGAACTCCCAAAATTTCAATAATAATACCCACACTCAATGAAGCCGAGAATATCTCTCGGCTTTTAGAGCATCTATCAAGTAATAAAGATGCTCGTACGCCCGTAGAAATTATTATTGTAGATGGGGGTAGTGATGACAAAACACTGAGTATCATCCAAAATTATGCTACTCAAAACAACATCAATAACATTCAGGTAACTACTGCTTCCAAAGGCAGAGCTAAACAAATGAATGCAGGCGCTGCTATTGCAAAAGGGCCTATTTTATATTTTTTACACGCCGATAGTTTCCCTCCAAAAAACTACGATCAAAATATCATACTTGAAGTTTCAAAAGGGAATCACGCAGGATGTTTTAGAATGCGCTTTGATAGTAATCACTGGTGGTTACGTCTCGCTAGCTGGCTCACCCAATTCTCATGGAGAGCTTGTAGAGGAGGTGATCAAAGTCAGTTTATCACTAAAGATTTATTTGAAGAACTAGGCGGATATGATGAACGTTTTATTATTTATGAAGATAATGACCTCATTAATAAACTATACGCTCGCAAAGAGTTTGTGGTGATCAATAAAAAAATAACAACTTCCTCTAGACGTTATAAAAACAATGGTATTTGGAAACTACAATACCATTTCTGGGCCATTTATGTAAAAAAATGGTTAGGCGCTTCTGCCGAAGAATTGCATGAGTACTATAAAAAGAAAATTGTTTCTTAACGACACTTTTTTATCTTAGAGGAGTGAAATCTATAGAGTATATCCTCATTGTCTTATTATCTGTAGGTGCTTTTCAAGGGATTGTATATGGAAGTATTCTATCTCAAAAAAAAGGCATGCATTTTTATGCCAATAGATTTCTCGCAGCTATTCTTTTCTTTTTTTCTTATCGATTATTAGTAGAAACAAGTAAGATATTTGGATATGGCCGATATGATTTTTGGTATCAAGTACTCTTAGAGTATAATTGGATATACGGTACACTCCTCTTTTTCTTTGTGAAGAGTTATGTCAATCCTGATTTTCGCTTAAAGCGAAAAGATTACATTCATTTCCTTCCCGTTGTTATTGAAATCATTTGGAGTTTCTTTATAAAATCTCAAAACTTCTATTGGGATGGAACCAGAGAAAGTCTTTCTTGGCTTGGTTATTATGGATATATGGCTTGGATGCTTTATCCAACCATGTACGTTATTTCAAGTGCGCTTCTCATCTATTATACAAGCAAATCTCAAAAAATACTTTCTCACCTTTCTGAACTTACAAATTATGAACGTATAGCAGGAAAGCTACAATGGATTAAGCGCGTTGTAATCGTGATCAAAATATTTGCTATTGTATACATCATAGGGATTCTTATAGATTACTTTTTCTTCAATTTTGCTAGTAATTTATTTTATGGACACCCTGTTTTTATAGGAATGGCAATCATCACCTATTGGTTAGGAATAGAAGGATTTTCCAGACGTAAAGATGCCGCAGTAAAACCCATCCAGAAGCTATCTACCAAAGAGCAAAGACAACTAGAAGACATTGCAGCATCCATACAGAAACTCATGGAAGAAGAATCTTTATATAAAGATCCAGAATTAACGTTGAGTACGCTTTCGCGAAAGCTAAACCAGAAACCATACCTCGTGACCAAATCTTTAAACAACATTCTACAAAAAAAGTTTACCGATTACATCAATGAGCTTCGAATAGAAGAAGTAAAACGAGTACTCCAAGACCCTAAAAGCAATAAATACACCTTACTTTCTATTGCCTATGATGCTGGTTTTAATTCAAAAGCATCTTTTAATAGAGCGGTTAAGAAAATTACCGGAAAATCTCCAACGCACTTAAAGGCAAACACTTAAAAGGCTCAATTTTCAAATTGACACCTTTTAAAAGTGTCATTCCCAGAATTGAGACGACTAGCATCCTTTCATATAGCATCTTTGTGTCAACCAATAAAAAACACAAAAGATGAAAACATATCTCACTATCTGTTTTATGCTTATAACGCTCTCGGCATGTAGCCAAAGAGATTGGACAGGTCCCACAGGAAAAGAACCATTACCAGAAAAACTAAAAGATATTCGACAAGCGATAACTGTTGTCAACTTCCCTAAAGAAAATGATCCTGTACAAATAAAAGATCGTTATTACTGGAAGCATGCGACTTCCATTTTATGTAAAGAAAGTGCTATTACGATCATAGAGTACGGCGCTTATTTATTTTATGATGGTAAATGGAATCTTCGAAAATCATATCCTCTTAAAGAGCTTGATAAAACTTTCGGTACTAAAAAACAACAATTACTCCAAGGAGAGCCCTACACCTGGACAGATAATTGGCGTACAGATAAAAATCCATATGCAGGTTGGGCCATGTGGTACTTTATAGGCAAAACAGCAAATGGAGAAACTGTTTGCGGTTATAATACCATTCACACAACAAATAATATTTTAAACAATTAATTATGAAAACATATATCTCAATTTTATTTTTAAGTATCTCTACGCTACTATTTAGCCAGGAAACCTATACCATCACAGACAATAGCAGCACCCTTACTTGGGGTGGAAAAGCCGCTGTAGGCGGTTATGCACCTGAAGGAACTTTACAAATCCAAAAGGCAATAATTACCTGTGAAAGCAATACCATTACCGCTCTTGAAATTATTGTAGATATGACAAGTTTATATCAAGAAAATAAACAACTGTCTGGACATTTAAGAGATAAGGATTTCTTTCACGTCAAAAAATACAAAATAGCAAAATTCACGCTTTCTGAACCAGCAGCTATTTCATCTGGCACTTGTATTTTAAATGGTTATATGACCATAAAAGACACTCAAAACAAAGAGCAAGTAAAAGCCACAGTAACTATAAGAGAAGGAATGATCTCAATTGCTTTTAACCATAAAATGGATCGCACTACGTATGGTGTAAATTATAATTCTCCATCTATATTTAAAAGCTTAAAAGAAAATGTTATTGCAGATGATTTTACATTGAAAGGAAGCTTAACATTTATAAAAAAGTAATTGTTGACCAGAAATCACTACTTTTAAGAAAAGAGACAAGATTATATGATTTTAAAATTATAATCTTGTCTTGTGTTTCCATATACAGAAACACCTTTTGCCTATGAAAGTAGTACCACACGCTTTTTATTTGAATCCAGCTATTGAAAAAATTTTAATAGATGGAAATTCTGCTGTCATTCATAAAAAAGTGACAGCATCAGATATACAAAACCAACGCTATTTAGCTTCTCATGCGCTTACGCTTGTTCTGCAAGGAGGACTGCAAATAGAAAAACATAGTGGGGAATTCACCAAAATCCACAAAAACCAAATGGTGTTATTACCAAAAGGATTGTATGCCATAACTGATATTATTCCAGTGGATCAATGCTTTGAGGCTATTGTCTTTTTCTTTGATCAAGAAATTACAGATGAGTTTTTAAACAGTTTTGAGATAAGCAAGTCACAGCATACAACATGTACATTCTTAATAGATTACGATGAGAATTTACGTCTATTCACAGACACTCTACTAGCTTTATACAGAGGCAAAAGCACGCATCAATTTACCAAACCAAAACTATTAGAGCTATTACATCTTATTAGTATTTCTGAAAAGGGAGATGCTTTTGTACAACATCTTTTTGCATTAAAAAACAGAGAGCGTTTACATATCAAAAAATTCATGCTTCAAAATTTTGAAAAACCATTAGATATTGTTGATTATGCATATCTCACTGGAAGAAGTCTTTCTACATTTCAAAGGGACTTTAAATCTACATTTCATATGTCTCCTAAAAAATGGCTTATTGAAAAACGTATGCAAGAAGCGTCCAAATTATTACGTACAACATCAGATTCTGTGACGGATATTGCCTATCGAGTAGGCTACGAAAATGTATCACATTTTATCAAAGCTTTTCATAAATTATTTGGCACTTCTCCCAAACAATATCAAATTCAGAATAGAAAAAATACACTCATATGATTTTTGACTAGAAATCACCATTTTTGATGTATTTGGAAATTTAACGCTTCCATTTTGATAGAAATTTGTTCTCATAAAACAAAAATCATGAATAAAAAAATAGGATTTATCGGATTAGGAATTATGGGAAGTCGTATGGCTCGCAATCTTCAAAAAGCAGGTTGTGATCTCATTATTTATAATCGCACAAAAGAAAAAGCAACAGCGCTTATAGAAAACGGTGCATTATGGGCTTCTAGCCCTAAAGATGTAGTCATGAAAAGCGATATTCTAATCACCATGCTATCTACTCCAGAAGTGGTTGAGAATACTATCACACCCATACTGTCATCATTTAAAGACAATGCGCTTTGGATCAATACGAGCACCATTAACCCCTCATTTACAGAAATGATGGGTACGCTTTCGCGAAAGCATAACATACGTTATTTAGATGCTCCTGTAGCTGGAACTAAAGGTCCTGCTGAAGCTGGAGAATTGCTGTTTTTGGTAGGAGGAGATTCACAAGATCTGGCACAAGCAAAACCGCTTTTGGATTGTATGGGCAAAAAAACAATACACCTGGGTACTATTGGAAAAGGAGCCGCTATGAAAATGCTGATCAATCAATTACTAGGACAGCAAATGGCAGCTGTTGCCGAGGCGCTTACCATGGGAAAAGCAATGGGACTTCAAGAAGAACTTCTATTGAATGTTTTGACTGCTACACCTGTAGTCGCTCCTGTTATACAGGCCGTAAGACCTAAATTAGAACAACAAAACTACGAGGCAAACTTCCCCCTAAAATGGCTACATAAAGATTTGCACCTCTCTAGTATTTCTGCGTACGAAGTTGGTGTAGCTACTCCTAGTTTAAATGTAACAAAAGAGCTCTATGCAAAAGCAACACAAAACGGTTTAGGAGATTTAGACTTTACCGCTATTTACAAATATCTAGAATCAAAATAATATCAAACATAAAAACAACATCATGAAAAAGAATCTTTTTATTTTACTACTAAGCATTATAGTAAGCACTACGTATGCGCAAGATGCAAAACAACTCTTAGCAGAAACGATGGAAGCTATGGGAGGAAAAACAAATTTTTATAATAAAGGAAGCGTATCCTATGATTATGAGTATAACGATCCAAATTCAGGACTTCATTTTGTAGGAAAAGAGATGTATCATTTTGACGGAGAATTATCTCGCGCCAATTTTACAACACACACCATGACCGCCCCAAAAGGTGGAGCCGTTACCGAAGGTTATGATGGCACAAATTTTTGGGTAAACATAGATGGTCAAAAAACAACTAGTGAAGAAGCCCTAGGCTTTGCTCGCTTCTTACGTAAAACAAATTACTATTGGTTTACCATGTTTTTTAAACTTTTAGATGACGGTGTGAATCAAGAATTTACAGGTACTAAAACAATGAATGGTAAGACGTATAACATCGTTAAAATTACGTTTGGAGAAAAAGTAGGAGATGCTCAAGATACCTATGTATTATATATCAATAAAGAAACAAAACTGATTGATCAATTCTTGTTTACGATCACAGCATTTGGAGTTACAGAGCCTAACCTTATGCGATTTGATTACGAAACTATAGATGGGATTAAAATTCCTACGCGAAGAAATTATATAAAATCTAATTGGGATGGTGAGATTATTGGTACCATTCCCGCAATTACAACTTGGGAAAACATTCAGTTTGGAAATGTAGATCGTTCTGTATTTATTCAAAAGTAAATTTCATATACAGCTAAGCAAACTACCACGGGGAAAGTCCGGAAGGCATTTACATGGAACTGAATTTTAATTTCGAGGGTAGCCTCGGAGTATCAACCCCTTTTGGTGTCACCAATAAAAAAGCTCTCGAATAATCATTCGAGAGCTTTTTTATATCAAAATAGACAACAGCTTATAAATCTCCTATCAATTCTATAAATGTTCCATCTGGATCTTGTATCAAGATAAATGTTTTCCCATTAGGGAGTTTTGTAGGCGTTTCACCCAAAGTAGGGACATTATATTTCTTGATACGTGCCATCGCTTGTTTCATATCTTTAGGGAAGATAGTAATATACTGCATCCCTGTATCATCTTGAATATATTGTTGTTTAGGATGTGTTGCTTCTTTTTTGAAACTCATTAACTTCCATTCTGTAGCTGTAGGACTGTCCTCTAATTTCAATACAGTTACTTGTAGAGGCAATCCGCCTGTAAGACCTGTTTTCTTTGCGACTTCACTTGTCACATTAAAACCAGGAACTTCTAGCATTCCCACTACATCTTTATAAAACGTAGTAGATGCTTCTAAATCAGAAACCACGACCCCTATACTGATTGCATTTTGTTCAAATGCTGTTTGTGCGTTTACAACCATCCCTATTTGAATTATTAGTAAAAGAAATCCAATTTTAATGCTATTTTTCATCATTGTTATTTAGTTAAAAGTATTGACCGATTCCAAACACAAAACCACTAGTTGCACTAGGAGTTATACCATACCCATAATCCACTCTAAAGGTAGCATTAAATATCTTCTTATGTATAAATCGCATCCCAATTCCTGGATACACACGTAAATTTTGATCATCCCCAAAATCACTTAAATCACCTCCTGGATTACGCCAGCTTCCTGCATCTACAAATGCATTTCCTTGCACTACAAACCAAGACTTATCTACAAAGGTGTATCGGTATTCTGTATTTAAAACAATAACTCCAGTACCACGATCAATAGTATTTCCTACGCCTCGCACATTCAAATTATTATCTACTGAAAAGGGAGCAAAAGGAGAATCTGCATTGGTAGCCAAACCAATACGTAACCTATTTGCCCAATTACCTTTATCCCCTACTCTCATGAAATATTGAAAATCATTCCACCATATTAAAAAATCAGGTAAGGTCTCATTACTTGCAATAACATACTGAATATTAAACGTACTCTTAAAACCACCCGTATATTGATAATAATAATCTAAATTATCAAACTCATACACCCCTTTAAAAAGTAATTTATCTACAACAAGCTCTTGCGGAACCGCTTCACTTGTTGCGCCAAATAAATACTCATAATCTTCAGTAAAAAAAGTAACACCAGATTCTATACGGTGTCTGAAATTAAAAGCATACAATCCTAAAACTTCAAAAGAGGTATTATTATACTTATACTCTGCAGTTCCTTCTTCTAAAAACACAGGTTCTTGCGTTGTTAGACTTTGAAAATTTAAAGCGATTCCAATTTTATTATTAAACACAAATGGAGCCCTTAAATTGATTCCAAAAGAGTCAAAAATATCTCTTTGATAAAACCCTCCAAAAGCAATATTTCTACCTAAGGTATTAAACTCGTAAAGACCAGCTCTATATGCAAACTCATCATCGTTTGTTGTATACACATTAAGCTGAGGATTAATGGTAAAGTTTTCTTCTATATTATAAAAAACATTGTAATGATTATCCTGCGAATAAAAAACCTGATAATAGGCATGTGAAACTGCTGGAAGACGTTTTAATCTAATAATATCATGATCTAATACTGTAGAGTCTAATTTACGTCCCGTCTTTGCATCGCTTATTAAACGTACGAAAGAACTTTTAAGGCGCTTATTACCTTGCACTTTTACATCTGCTATATAAGATTCTTGTCCATAGCCTTTTGTAAACAAAGCTATCAGAAAGAAAAATAGTAGTGCTTTTTTGTACATTATTTTTTAGCGTAAAGTAGAATCAGTAATATAAACCTTAAAGTTAGTATTATTATATAGTTTCTATCAAAAAAATTGCCCGATTCCAAAAACAAGACCACTGGTTTCATTTTCTCCTAACCCAAATCCATAATCTAATCGGATCACTGCATTAAAAATACGTTTATGTATAAAGCGCACTCCTAACCCTGGGTTTACACGAATCGTACTTCCATCAAATAATTGATTAATATCATTTCCAGGTGTACGCCAAGTCCCAGCATCTATAAATGCATTACTCTGAATCACAAACCAGCCTTTTTCCAATAAAGTATGCCTGTATTCTGTATTAATAACAACAGAAGCTGTTCCCCTATCTACAGTATTTCCTACGCCTCGAATGTTTACTTGATTATCTAGTGCAAAAGGTGCAAAAGGCGAATCTCTATTTGAAGTAAATGACAAGCGCAGTCTATTGGCAAGATTTCCTCGTTCACCTATCCTGTGAAAGTACTCCAGATCATTGGTCCCTACAAAAGCATCTTCTAAAAATTCTTCACTTCCAGAGTTAAAAATATATTGAGCATTTGTTTGATTTCTAAAACCCGATACATATTGATATTCTATATCTAAGTCATTATACTCATATTCACTAATCACTCCTACACTATTTGCTTGCAACTCATCAGGAAGATCTAGATCAGGTTGGTCAGGTTGCACTACATAATCTTGACTTCCTATGGTAAAGCCTAGTTCAAATCTATTATGAAAATCATATTCATAAATCAAGCTAGCTTGAAAAGCTCTATTTTGAAATCTAAAATCTTCCGAAGTATCTTTAGAATCAGTAAAAATAGGCTCAAAAGTTACATTATCCTGATAGTTAATTCCTACACCTAGCTTATTAGTAAACAAAAAAGGTGCTTCCCAAAACACTCCATAAGAATCAAAAACATCTCTAGAGTAAAAACCTCCTAAAATTTGTCCTCGGCCAAAGAGATTAAACTCAAATGCCGAAATCCTAAAAGCAACATCTTCATCATTATTAGCTTGTGATACACGTATCCCAGGAATAATTGTAAAATTCTCTACAATCGTATACGTAATGGTGTAATCTGTATCAGAATTTTCGGTGATTTTTGAAGTAGCATTTGCAATACCCGCAAGCCTATTAAGGCGTTCTACATCGGTAGCAACTTTTAAGGAATCATATACACTTCCAGGTTTGACTTTAACTAATCTTCTTAAAAAAGATTCTTTCGTTCTTTTAAGTCCTTCTATCTCAATTTTTGTAACAATCACTTCTTGCGAAAAGGCAAAAGAAGTCACCATTAAAACCAACAAAATGATGGTTTTTTTCATAGCAATTTTTTTTTCGAGGTTCAGGAAATTTAGACGGGATATGTTTAGGATAATTACAGAATATTAAAACAAAATCTACTTTTATTTTATTCCCTAATTATTAATCCTCCAAAACAAATTCTGCCTGTAACAATGTATTAACCCAATTATCTTCACTTACGCCCATCACGGTATAACCATATGGAGTTTGACTTATTAATTCTGGCGGTGTTTCTTCTGTGATATTAAGCACCACATTCTCTAATTGGTAATATCTAAATTGAGGTTCAAAGGTGTATGTTCCAGAAAGTAATTCATTAGAAGCATCAGATACTACTTGAAAATAAATAGCATCTTGAGGCTGTACTAAAGGTTCCCAATTAAAAAGAGGCATTCCTGTCTGGGATTGATCAATAGATACCATATCGGTAAAATGAGTATTCTGCGTTTGATGTTTTAATCGTATAGGATTGGAAAGGTGCAGTATTCCGCTTTCGCGAAAGCTTATAATCACCCATTTCTCAACAGCCGTTTGTTGTGTAAAAGTTTTGAGATATCCATTAAAAAAATCACCCTCAGGAAGAAGTACTTGAGTGTAATTTTGATAATCATTTTTATCTACTGTAACGGTTTCCGTTTCAAAATAACGTATATCTGAAGCGCCCGGCCTAGGATATACATACGCAATAATTTCATTTGGATTTTCAGAACCTGAAGCACAGGCAATCACATTATCTATTTCTATAGTATTTTGAGCCACCAAAGTAGCTAATGAGCCATCATCATCTTGTCCAGCAATCGTCTCATTATCACTATTACATGACATTAGCAATACTAAAAAACAAACCCATAAGAAATCAGTTTTTATCATAATATTCTTTTATTACTGCTTCAGCAGGTTTATTTTGAGGTGTAAATCTATTATTATCACTTCCCCCAGATCTTGAATGATGAATAAACCACTTCCATATAAATCCGCCTGCAAACCAATCTTCTCCCCATAAAGCATCAAAAGTAGCCTTGGTTGTATTTGCTTGTGCCTCTAGATTTACAGTAGTTACAGAATGATCTGAAGTCCATGGTTCTTTAGCTGTAAAATCTACACTACGATATCCCCATTCTGTAAATAAGATTTTTTTACCATGCAATTTTGAAAAAGCAGATAGCTCTCCTTTCCACCATCGCCATCCATCTATCACACTTTTTACAGAAGGAGTTTGCATTTCTGAAAGAGGAAAATAGGCATCTACACCTACATAATCCATTTGATCCCAAAAAGGAACACGTTTGTACTCATCCCAATTGGAAGCATAGGTAAGTTTCCCTTTATAAACTGCTTTTATTTTTTTGATAAGGGATTCCCAAAATGCTGGCCGATTTGCAACAAATTGTTCTAACTCTGTTCCTATAGAAAAAATAGATGTTCCCGTTTCTTGTGCCAGTTTTGCATAATCTAAAATAAACGCCTCATAAGAAGTTTCTAATGCCTTCCAATTTTCTTCTGTTTCCATTTTGAGGTATCCAGTATACTCGCCTCTCCAGATCCATAATTG
Organism: Dokdonia pacifica; assembly: GCF_900188275.1. Taxonomy (GTDB): domain Bacteria; phylum Bacteroidota; class Bacteroidia; order Flavobacteriales; family Flavobacteriaceae; genus Dokdonia; species Dokdonia pacifica. The sequence continues at coordinate 477,440 of NZ_FZNY01000004.1, read as the reverse complement.
AGGCTTTAACATCACCTTAATCCCATTAGACTGCAATAATTTTATATAGTCTTTAGCCCCTTCTCGACGTTCACCATACCATTGCCGATCTGTATTGTACACTATAGTTGGGTTATCTAAAGCACGTATAAACCCAAATGGCATGACTGCAGCATAATTAGCTCCTACTTCCACAACAGGTTTTACATGTTCATTGGTAGCCTTATCTCTTGAAGCGACAAAGCTAATCCCATTAATTTTCTGAGCATGTAGGCAGTTTATTTGAAAAACAAAAATGAATGCAATAAAAAAACGAATCTTAGAGTACATAGTTATTTTTTATATCAAATTACTGTATTATATAGATATGCTAGTGTTAAAATCGTCATAACTTCAAGACAATTCCTATCAGTACTATAAAAAGGTAAAACCCTAATACAATTAGGGTTATTTCCTTTGTTGAAAAATAAGGCCCGCAAAGCTTGTTTAACCGGTTTCAAAACTTTGCGAGGCACTTGGAATACGATAGCCTAGAGAGTATAAATATAGGGGGAACACTGACTAGGCGATGTACGTTATTTCTTAAAGGACATAACGAAGTCCGAAATTATATGATTCTCCTAATCCAGTATCATTCCCTCTAGCAAAATAACTCCAAAGTACTTCTAGGTTTAATGATTCTGTAAGTTGATATTTTGCTCCTGCACCTACGGCCGTTAAATCTTGCTCAAAACCATCATCATCAAAAGAGATAAGTTGGAAATGTTGTGCAAATACCTGTGCTGTAAATTTAGATGTTGGGAAATAACTTAAGAAAGCTCCCGGAGTTAGTCTTAAACTATTACTAGCAAAACTTCCTTCAGATCGACCGTCATCAGTAAAAACTAAATCGTCACCAAAGTTATACTCTGTATTTACATCAAAAAATAACTGCCATTCTTTTGAAGTTCCTAATGGAAGATCATAAAAGAATCTATTTTGAAGAACAAAAGCATCTTCATCTAAAAACACGCCATTTTCAAATTCGCTATCTATAAGTGGAATCACTATACTACTCTGAATAGAGAAATTACTCAAACTTGCAAAAGGTACATATTTGATACTAGGGGCTATACTTGTTAAACCACTACGAGCAGAACCTCTCTCTCCATCAAAGCTAAATACATCAAAAGCTCCACGACCTCCTATTGTGTTAGATCGAAACTCAAGAATTGCACCTATACTTACGCGACGATTTTCAGATACTCCATAAAAGAAATCTAAGGTAGAAGTAAAAAAGTTTCCACGAGGCGCAGTTGAGACATCTCCATTAGCATCTGCAACTCTAGTTTGTGTAAATAAATTATTAAACCATTTAACATCTACTTGCCCTTTTCCAATCAATTTTGAAGGCGTTAAGTTTTGTATTACCGACCCTCCTTGATCTTGATCATCATCTGAGTTGTCTTGAGCAAAAGCTCCTATAGTAAATAATGTGGCTAATGCTAGTGTATAAATCTTTTTCATTTTGTTTTTTTGATTTGTGCTTCCCGTACCTGACTTATTCATAGCAGTAAATCAGGCAGGAAGACTTTTATATAAAAAATGTAATCTGTTATTATTTTACTTGATTTAATGTCCAATTATAAGGATAGTAGGAAACTTTTGCTTTTGCAGGAAGTGATTCTTTTCTGTACTTATTGATAAAATCGACTTCCGATCCTCCTTGTGTAAAATCTCCTTTATACCATTCAAAGATTTGAGAGATTTGCACTTTATTCCCTTTTACTCTAATAAAATTAGGATTGTTTAACGCCTTCACCGTTTGTCTTTGTAACTGTGCTTCTAACTTTCCAGGTGTATATGCTTCATTAATTATAGGAGGACATCCTAAGCCTGCACATACTAACACAAAGTGAAAACGTGCTTCTTTTGGAAATACTGCTCTTAATAACTTATTTTCAATATCATTTAAAGTTGTTTTGACACCTCCCACCTCATGTGTTGTTTTATCAAAAAACCCTTTGATATCTAAAGGTTGTTTTACTGGATAATTAGCTACAATACCATTTATAACAGTGATATTGTATGCATTAATCCAAAATGCTTGGTATGATTTTGCATCACTTTTTGAAACTCTCACTTCTTTTGCAAGCGATGTAAGTTCATTTAGTGTAGCTGGATTATTTTTAATTGCTTTATAATCTACACGACCATTTTTTATATGCGTTTTGAAAAAAGCATCTGCTTTATTTACAAAAGTATCTACACTTTGTGAGTAGCTTACGGCTACAAATAATAATGCGATAAGAGTGGTTATTTGTTTCATTTTTATTTTCGATTTTATGTTGGCTTCTGTCGTGAGTATTTCTTTACGCTTACAAAAAAAGTTGTCATATTTTCCTTTTCTGCAAAAAAAATCCGTGTAGTAAAAAACACAAAAACCTTACAAACTGTAAGCTTATTTAAAATAATTCTAAATGATTTGTATTTGTTAAGTTCATTATCTTTAAGACGACCTTATTTAGGAATCTATCGTGATTGCTGTTTTATACGCTTTCGCGAAAGCAAAAAAACAACCACCATCATATGGAAGAACACATTGTTATAATAGGTAACGGAATTTCTGGTGTAACGACTGCAAGACACATCCGAAAGTTATCTGACAAGAAAATCACTATTATCTCGGCAGAAACTGATCACTTCTTTTCACGTACTGCACTTATGTACATATACATGGGGCATATGAAATATGAACATACAAAACCGTATGAAAATTATTTTTGGAAGAAAAACAGAATTGAGTTAAAACGTGCATTTGTAAAGAATGTAGATCATGCCAATAAGCAGTTACAATTTGCAGACGATACAACGATGTCATATGATAAGTTAGTTCTTGCTGTAGGTTCTAAACCGAACAAATTTGGATGGCCCGGTCAAGATTTAGAAGGTGTCCAAGGCTTATACTCCTATCAAGATTTAGAAAAACTTGAAAAAAATGCACCTAATAAAAGTGCCTGTAATAGAGCTGTTATTGTAGGTGGAGGTCTTATCGGAATTGAAATGGCAGAAATGTTACGATCTAGAGATATTCCTGTTACCTTTCTAGTAAGAGAAAAGAGTTTTTGGAATGGGGTGTTACCAGATGGTGAAAGTGGTATGATAAATCGTCATATTAAAAATCATCATATTGATTTACGACTTGGCACCAATCTTAGAGAAATTATCTCTGATGAAAATGGACGTGCTCGTGCTATTGTTATAGGTGAAACTGGAGAAGAAATTCCATGTAATGTCGTAGGCCTTACGGCTGGTGTATCTCCAAACATTGACTTCTTAAGAGACAGTGGTATTGAACTAGGTAGAGGCATTAAAGTAAATAGGATGCTAGAAACCAATATTCCAGATATTTATGCTGTAGGCGATTGCGCAGAGCAACATGAAGGGATTAATGGAAGACGTCCTATAGAAGCAGTATGGTATACAGGAAGAATGATGGGAGAAACCGTAGCACAAACCATATGTGGAAATCCTAGACAATACAATCCTGGTCACTGGTTTAATAGCGCTAAGTTTTTAGATATAGAATATCAAACTTATGGATGGGTATTTTCTAAACCTCGCGAAGGAGAAACACATTTCCATTGGAAACATACAGATGACACAAAGTGTATCACTATCAATACGGAAGCTGCAACTGGAAAATTTATAGGAATCAACAATTTTGGGATCCGCATGAGACATGAGGTTTTTGATCGTTGGCTTACAGAAGAACGCAGTACAGATTATGTTGTTGAACATCTTGCTGAAGCAAACTTTGACCCTGAATTTTTCAAACACTTTGAAAAAGATATTATAAGTACATATAAATCGCAAGCAGTAACTGCGTAAAACAACAAAATCAAATCATAAATCAACAAAGTTCTTATTTCACAAAATAGGAGTTTAAATTATAAGATATGGCAATAGAAAGAAATATGTCACTTACGGGACAGCCACCTGTAAGTATTAATACAACTCAAAAAATAGGTGTTCTCATAGGAATGGCTGGCCTTTTTATACTGCTACTAGCAGCATTAGGAGTAGATTTAGGAAGTGCTGCATTATGGCTTACTATCTCACTTACAGCGATCACTGCTGGTGTCATTATTTTTGCAAAAGGAGCATATGCTCATAAGCTTCCTGGTATTAAAAATGATGGCGTTTGGTTTAAATCAATGTCATCGCGTGGAGTATTGGGTTGGATCGCTGGTATTGTGCTCACAGGCTTCTACATTATCCTTTATTTCTACGCAGGAGTACTAGGGCTTGGCCAAGGAGTAGATGGTGCAAACACAGGTCTTATTGGCCTTTTTGACCCATTAAGTTATTTATTAAAAGGAAGCGCCGCAAGTGAATGGTTTGTATATGGAACCTTATACACCATAGCTATCTTAGCTTTTGGTGTCAAGTTTATGTGGAAATATAAGCACAACCGTTATGAGCAATTACGTACCATAAGTGTCATGTTTTTCCAAACAGCATTTGCTTTTGTCATTCCAGAACTTATGGCTCGTTTAAATTCAGATACATTCTCTTTACCATACAATGATATTAAGCTCATGTGGCCTCTAAACTACTATGCTTTTGATCAATGGCGTGTAGATCAATTTATAAATGCTCAAAATATTGGATTATTCTTTTTGATATTAGGGATCGTAACCATCTTTGTTATCTCTCCATTTCTTACGTATAAATACGGAAAACGTTGGTATTGCAGTTGGGTTTGTGGTTGTGGTGGTCTTGCAGAAACTGCAGGAGACCCATATAGACACTTATCTTCCAAAAAAATGTCTGCTTGGAAATTAGAGCGTTGGATGATCAATGCTGTACTTGTATTTTCTGTAGTAATGACTACTGCGGTTATTTCTACATATCTAGGTTATGACAGTACAAAATACTGGTTTACAAAAAATACTTTTCTTATAAGTGCTGGAGCATTTCTAGTCATTATGTTTGCCATTGTAGCATATTTTAAGAGAGACCAACTTAAGAATGATGCTTTTAAAGGTGCCGTAATTGCATTAGTCATCACTTTAGCTTCATTTGTAGCAATGTCATACTTACGTTTTCATGAGATTCAAATAAATGCTGCTTATTTCTCTTTTGGGCTAAATACAAATACGTATGGTCTTGATGGGGCTATGCGAACTTTTTACGGATTTGGAATAGGTTCTATCTTTTCAGGAGTTATTGGGACAGGATTCTATCCTATTCTTGGAAATCGTGTATGGTGTCGTATGGGATGTCCAATGGCGGGTATTTTAGGAATACAACAACGTCTTTTCTCTAAATTTAGAATTACCACTAACGGAGGACAATGTATCTCTTGTGGTAATTGTTCTACACATTGTGAAATGGGAATTGACGTACGTAGTTATGCACAAAAAGGAGAAAACATTGTACGCTCTAGTTGTGTAGGATGCGGTGTATGTTCTGCGGTATGTCCTCGTGGCGTTCTTAAATTAGAAAACGATTCTTTAGAAGGTCGTATCAATCCTACTGAAGTATTATTAGGAAATGATGTAGACCTAATGGACTATGTAAATAATAAAAACGCAAGTTAATTACTATAAGATTCTTTATATGTACGCTTTCGCGAAATCGAACTTGTGAGATTCACGACCACCGGAAGAGCGAAGCGATAAAGCGTATAAAAAAACAAAAACCGCTTCTATTGAGGCGGTTTTTTATTATACATTTAGAACTCATTTTTTTACAATCAATCAAAGGAACACTATATTTCATATGCATACAGTTATTATTGGATTAGAATTTCAAAAAAAGAGTAAGAAAAAATATGATGCCGATTATATAGAAAATCTTATAGAAGACATTTCTCACAATCCAAAAATTGGAAAAAAAATACAAGCAGTTAATAATATCTATGTACTAGATATAGGATATACTAAAGATAAAAAACATGAATATCAATTAGTTTATTACTACCAAGGAAAGAATACCCCATTATTTATTATTACTATTTTTAAAAAGAAAGAAAAAGATCTTTTATCTAAAACCATAAGTAGTTTAATTACTGAAACTTCAGCAAAAAATTAAAACTCAATAATGAACTTAAACATCACTGCCTATTCTACAGCCTTATTTTCTACATGGATTAATATAGAAGAATTACATCTTTTATTCGATGCTGGTGATGGAGTTACAGCTGGATTATTACAAAAATCTGGAAAGATTAAATATGTTTTTATTACGCACCCAGATAGAGATCATATCACAGGGCTTTTTCAGCTTCATCAACTTAATGCAAGAAAAGGACTCCCAAAAGTATATTATCCAAAAGATAGTGGCTCTTTTCCCGCAATAAAGGATTTTTTGCACAAATTTGACACACACATACAAGGAACTGAATGGCACCCTATAAAACATTTAGATACTATCGAAATTCGTAATGATTTATATGTAGAAGCTATTCGTAATGAACATGTGGCTGTTCCTCAAAACGTTTCAAAAAGCTTGAGCTTTAAACTCTATCAAACCAAACAAAAATTAAAAAAAGAATTTTCTCATCTTAATGGTAATAGTATCAAAGAAATGATCGGATTACACGGTAGAGATCACTTGATGGAAACTATACATACCAATATACTCTCTTATGCAGGAGATACACCCGTAGATGACTATAACAAATGGGATCACTCAAAAATACTCATCCATGAATCTACATTTCTTCAGGATCAAGCAAATGCTATTATAAAGAGTCCTAAAGAAAGAAATAAACACAGTAAACTAAATGAAGTATTAGAAATGGTTTCTAATATTACTATAGACAGGCTCATTTTACACCACTTTTCATCTCGATATTCCAAAGAAGAGATAAACACCAATGTTATTAAACTCTGCAAATACTATCATATCAAAGTTCCTGTACATGTAATTTATCCAGGGGAAATTCATCGTGATATTTTAAATAGTCCTCCCCTATATGGATAACATTAGGATGACTCTTGTGATAAGAAATAGGTAAAGAACACTTTTGCGGTATCAAAAGAGGGACATCCCAATACTAGATCATCTACACTTACATTATTTTTTTCTATAAACGCTCGATCCTTTTGAAAATAGGCATCTCCTGCTTCTTTAGAAAATTCAGGATGAAATTGAGTTCCTAATAAATGGAGATCATAATTAATATAGGCTTGTATTGAAGAATGCGCATTTGTTGCTAACACCTCTGATCCTTCGGGTAATGCTACTACTTCATCAAAATGGTGTTGCCATACATCTTCTTGATGTTCTACCTGTAATATACTTGCTGCACTATTTATAAATTTTACGCGTCCCCATCCTACTTCAAATCCATGAGGAGAAGATCTAATCGCGTGATCACCTACCAAGGCCTTACAAACTAACTGATGCCCATAACAAATCCCCATTTGCCATATTCCTTTATCACAAGCATCCTGAATATATTGAATAGCCTTCTCTGTAAAAGGAGCCGTATCATTTATAGACAATGCAGATCCTGTGTGAATGATATGCGTATACTCCTTTGTGATCAGATCATCTGGAAATGATGCAGCGGTATCTATAAACAAGGAAGACACCTCCCAGTTAGGTTCGGTCAAACAATTTTTAATGGTAGGGGTTTCTAACCGATCTACTGAATAATCTAGAATTAAAATTTTTCTTTTCTTCACGTTCTTCATTTCAATGGAGCACTAAAGATAAAACCATATCTATAAAATAATCTTAATAGTATTTTAAAAAAGAAAAACCAACCTAAAACTAGGTTGGCTTTTAAAAATATATTCTTTCAATTATACTTATGCTTTCATTTCAAAGTCTTCCATAAACTTTGTTGTGTAATTTCCAGCAATATAATCAGGATGATCCATTAATTGTCTATGGAAAGGAATTGTTGTTTTAATTCCTTCAATCACAAACTCATCTAATGCACGTTTCATTTTATTGATAGCCTCTTCACGAGTCTGCGCTGTAGTAATTAACTTAGCGATCATAGAGTCATAATTAGGTGGTATCATATACCCGCTATACACATGGGTATCAATACGAACCCCGTGTCCTCCTGGCGCATGTAAATTAGTAATACGTCCTGGAGAAGGTCTAAAATCGTTATAAGGGTCTTCTGCATTGATACGACACTCTATAGAATGTAATTGAGGGTAGTAATTCTTTCCAGAAATAGGCACACCAGCAGCAACAAGAATTTGCTCACGAATTAAATCGTAATCTACTACTTGCTCTGTAATAGGGTGCTCTACTTGAATACGTGTATTCATCTCCATAAAGTAGAAGTTACGGTGCTTGTCTACTAAAAACTCTACCGTTCCTGCGCCTTCATATTTGATAAATTCTGCTGCGCGTACTGCAGCTTCTCCCATAGCATCTCGAAGTTTATCTGTCATAAACGGAGATGGTGTCTCTTCTGTTAATTTTTGGTGACGACGTTGTACGGAGCAATCTCTTTCAGACAAGTGACATGCTTTACCATTACTATCGCCCACCACTTGGATTTCAATATGACGAGGCTCTTCAATAAGCTTCTCCATATACATTCCATCATTTCCAAAAGCAGCTTTAGATTCTTGACGAGCAGATTCCCATGCTTTTAAAAGATCTTCTTCTTTCCAAACAGCACGCATTCCTTTTCCTCCACCTCCGGCAGTTGCTTTAAGCATCACTGGATATCCAACTTCAAGTGCTAATTTTGTACACTCTTCAAAATCTGCAATAATTCCATCAGAGCCTGGTACACAAGGCACTCCTGCCGCTTTCATTGTAGCTTTTGCAGTTGCCTTATCTCCCATCTTACTAATCATATCTGCACTTGCCCCAATAAATTTAATATCGTGCTCTTCACAGATTTTTGAAAATTTAGCATTTTCAGACAGGAATCCATATCCTGGATGTATTGCATCGGCATTTGTGATTTCTGCAGCAGCAATAATATTTGCCATTTTAAGGTAAGACTCGTTACTTGGAGCGGGTCCTATACACACTGCTTCGTCTGCAAATTTCACATGAAGACTTTCTTCATCTGCTTTTGAATATACAGCTACGGTTTTTATACCCATCTCTTTACACGTTCTTATAACGCGTAATGCGATCTCGCCTCTATTTGCAATAAGTATTTTCTTAAACATAGTGTTCAATTTATTTTTAAGAAATTATAGAATTCTAAAAAATTCATTATACGCTTTCGCGAAAGCGTACTTATTCCTTAATACATTAAAAATACCCGTAAGGGGTTATGATGGGTCTACTAAAAATAATGGTTGATCAAACTCAACTGGTGATGAGTCGTCTACAAGAACTTTTACGATGGTTCCTGAAACTTCACTTTCAATTTCATTGAAAAGTTTCATTGCCTCAATTACACAAAGAACGTCTCCTTCTGCGATTGATTTTCCTACTTCTACAAACGTAGGTTTATCTGGAGATGGTTTACGATAAAATGTTCCAATGATTGGTGATTTTATTGTAATGTATTTTGAGTTATCGTCTTCTGCAGGAGCTGCTGGAGCAGGAGCTGCTGCTTCAACTGGTGCTGCTGCTACAGGTTGTGCTTGAGCTTGAACTGGAGCCATTGCTGGCATTTGCTGTACTATTGTCGTAGCACCTTTATCTTCATCGGCACCCGTTTTTATGGTGATTTTTACATCATCCATTTCAAGTTTCACTTCACTAGCGCCCGATTTTGCAACAAATCTGATAAGGTTTTGAATTTCTTTTAAATCCATAGTGCGTTTGTTAGTCTTTTAGGTTTTTTGTTTTAGGAGTTATAGGCCCACTTTAAATAAATAGACCCCCATGTAAATCCGCCTCCAAAGGCAGCAAACACGATATTGTCTCCTTTTTTAAGTTGGCTTTCATAATCACTCATCAGCAGTGGTAATGTTGCTGATGTTGTATTACCGTAACGATGAATATTAATAAGAACTTTATCTTCTTCTAATTTCATTCGTTTTGCGGTAGCATCAATTATTCTTTTATTAGCTTGATGTGCAATTAAGTAATCTACATCATCTCCCGTTAGGTTATTTCGGGCCATGATTTTATCACTTACATCAGCCATATTAGAAACAGCATATTTAAATACCGTTTTCCCATCTTGAAAAACAGTATGTTGCTTATTAGTTACAGTTTCGTGAGAAGCTGGAAGTATAGAGCCTCCTGCGTCTATTTTTAAGAACTCGCGTCCTACGCCATCAGATCGTAAGATTTCATCTTGCAATCCATATCCTTCTTCATTAGGTTCAAAAAGAACAGCTCCTGCGCCATCACCAAAAATGATACACGTAGCTCTATCTGTATAATCAATAATAGAAGACATTTTATCTGCTCCTATTAACAGTACTTTTTTATAGCGTCCTGACTCTATATAGCTAGAGGCTGTAGACATTCCATATAAGAAGCTTGAACAAGCTGCCGTAAGATCATACGCAAATGCATTGGTAGCACCTATTTGAGATGCTGTATACACTGCTGTAGATGCCACTGGCATATCTGGAGTAGCAGTAGCAACAATGACCATATCAATCTCTAAAGGATCGAGGTTTGCTTTCTTAAGTAAATCGTTTGCGGCTTGAATAGCGAGAAAAGAAGTACCCTTCCCCTCTTCTTTAAGAATACGACGTTCTTTTATTCCCGTTCGGGTAGTAATCCACTCGTCGTTAGTGTCTACCATGGTCTCCAAAATTTTATTGGTGAGCACGTAGTCTGGAACATATGCCCCTACAGCTGTAATTGCCGCTGAGATTTTATTCATTTGCTTCAGTTAGGTTTGTACATTTTACTCAAAAATGATGTAAAATGGAGCGAAAAATACTAAAATTTGACCAAAACCAGTCAAAAATTAACTTTTTTTACCAAAAAACATTTACAAAAAAAACTCTCACATCGTGAGAGTTTTTGTGTTATGTAGAGTTAGAGAGGTTTTACGCTTCTATTTCTTCTCCAGTTTTATCAATAACTACTTGACCTCTATAATATAATTTTCCTTCGTGCCAGTGTGCTCTGTGGTAAAGGTGTGCTTCTCCTGTTGTAGGGTCTACAGCTATTTGTGGTACAGCAGCTTTGTAATGTGTTCTTCTTTTATCTCTTCTAGTTTTGGAGATTTTTCTTTTAGGATGTGCCATTACGTACTCTTATTTATCTGTTAATAGTTTTTTTAATGAATCCCATCTGGGATCTGTTTCCGACTGATCGTTATTTTCTTGTTCTTTTTTACTTCCTAAACTCAACTCTTCAAGTTTATTTAGTATTTCTGATTTTAATGTTCCGTCCTTAACGCCAGGGTGAACCCTTTTATTAGGAACAGATAGAATGATAAGCTCATAAATATGATGTGCCACATTTAATTCATATTCTCCATACGGTAGAATAAGAATCTCTTCATTCTCATCATTATATTCATGACCGAACTTTACAACAAGCTCAAATTCACCTTGAATAGGTTCATCATAAGGCTCATTAGTAAGATCACAATTTACATTGACGCTTCCTTCTACTTTAAAGTGTAACTGCATAAGTGTTGTTTTTTTTTCAAAACCAAGACTTACTTGTATAGCGACACTGTTAAAGTCATCAAATTCAAAATAATCAAAGAACGACTTGTCTATTTGATATTCAAAATTATGCTCTCCTTCTTTTAAACCTACATACTGTATGGTAAATAGTTTCAAATCTTTCATCACTTCATCCGTTAGGAGCGTGCAAAGATACATAATTTTCTTTATTTAAAAACTTCTTATTCTTTTTTTATTAATAGGTTGCAACCTACTTATGAGTGAAAAGATTTTATTTAAGATTCTTTAGGAGCTTGACGTCCTTTATGAACAGATTTTCTTGGTGAAATTTTCAAAACATCTCTTGTAAGCTCTTCATAATCTTCCCTTTTTTTATATATCTCTATTGCCATAAAAACAGCTTCTCTAAAAGAACCATGATCTGCTTTATTCTGACCTGCAATCTCATAAGCAGTTCCATGATCTGGAGAGGTCCTAACCTGATCTAAGCCTGCTGTATAATTCACCCCTTTCCCAAATGACAATGTCTTAAAAGGAATTAAACCTTGATCGTGGTATGCCGCCAATATTGCGTCAAAGTTTTTGTAATTACCCGATCCAAAAAAACTATCAGCCGCATAAGGACCATAAACAATTTTGCCCGTATCTCTTATTTTTTCTAAAGTAGGAATGAGCACCTTATCATCTTCATCACCAATCACACCATTATCTCCTACATGGGGATTGATACCTAACAAGGCTATTTTAGGCAAATGAATTCCAAAATCACTTTGAAGTGTTTTATATAAGGTTTCTACTTTTTGAGTAATTACTTCTGGTGTAATATGAACCGGAACGTCTTTTACTGCTACATGATCTGTAAGCAAGCCAACTTTAAGACTATCTGTAGTCATAAGCATCATTGCATCCCCATTTAATTCTTTAGCTAGATAATCTGTATGCCCTGGAAATTTAAAATCATCGGTTTGAATCGTAGCTTTATTTATAGGAGCAGTCACCAAGACATCTATCTCACCATCTTTGAGAGCCTTTGTTGCTCTAACAAATGATTTTAGTGCATACTTCCCGGCTTCTTCTGTCGCTTCTCCAAATGCTATTTTCACAGGCTCTTTCCATACATTCAAAACATTTATCTTTCCTTCTAGCGCTTTAGACACCGTATCTATACCGTGTAATCCAATCTGACTTCCCAAAACTTTTTTCACATAAGAAAGTGTTTTAACAGAAGCAAACAGTATGGGGGTACAAAAATCTAACATCATACTATCGGCAAAAGTCTTGAACACTATTTCAGTTCCTATACCATTAAGATCTCCTATAGATATTCCAACTTTAATTTTTTGATCTTTCTTCATTATATACCAGCTATGGGTTTTGTATTTTTACACCACAAAAGTAACCAAATTATAGTCATTCATGTTTACAGGCATTATCGAAGATTTAGGCAAGATTATTTCCATCGAAAAAGAACAAGATAATATTCACATCACTGTTGAAAGTAATCTTACTCCAGAACTTAAAATTGATCAGAGTGTTGCACACAATGGGGTATGCTTAACTGTGGTATCCATAAACAACAGCCAATATACTGTTACAGCTATAAAAGAGACACTTGAAAAAACTAACTTACATACCTTAAATGTACATGATGAAGTAAATCTTGAGCGCGCTATGGTATTAGGCGCTAGATTAGATGGTCATATTGTACAAGGACATGTTGATCAAATAGGGATTTGCACAAATAAACTAGAAGAAAATGGAAGTTGGCGATTTGATTTTTCATATAATCCAAAACTAGCCAATGTAACAATAGAAAAAGGATCTATCACTGTAAATGGAGTAAGCCTTACTGTAGTTGACTCTACAAAAAATGGCTTTAGTGTAGCTATTATACCATACACATACAAGCATACTGTATTTAAAAATATACAAAAGGAGAGTATTGTCAACTTAGAATTTGACGTAATAGGGAAATATGTTAAGAGACTTACAGAAGCCTATTAACAAGTTTTTACAGTACGTTTCTTTATGAAATATATTATTCCTGTAATTACACCTAATACAAGAAGTATCAATATATTTTCATCTATTGGAACTACAAGTCCTGGGAGTGCAGGGATACGTCCACCATCAGGCGGAGGTGGAGGAGTAGGACCACCAGTCACTACCTCTTGTGCTAAAGAGGTATACCCAACAGCAAGTAGGAATACTGTCATATGTAAGTTTTTGAGTTTGGGGCTCATGGACTACAAAAATATGTAATTAAAAATGTACTTAATACTAACGTTATAAATATACTAATAGTATAATGCAATTTGTGTTCTTGGTCGACAATATTAAGCATTTTATCGGTAAAAACAAGTATTTTATTGTTTTTTTTACAAAAACATAAATTTCAATTAACATTCATAAAAAAACATCATACACGTAAAAAGTAATTTCAATCTATTATTTTACACGTATGATGATCTTTTAAAAGTGGTCCCACTTGGGCTCGAACCAAGGACCCTCTGATTATGAGTCAGATGCTCTAACCAACTGAGCTATGGGACCAAAAACGGGTGCAAATTTATAATAATTACTCAACAGAGCAAAGAATTTTACACCTTATTATTATTTTCTTGACACAATTCTACTAAAACCCCTCCAGCTGTCTTCGGGTGAACAAACGCTACAAGCTTATTATCAGCACCTTGCTTAGGTATTTTATTAAGCAACACAAAACCTTCTTTTTCTAAACGAGCCATCTCTTTTTCTATATTTTCTACAGCAAAAGCAATATGATGTATCCCTTCTCCTTTCTTCTCAATAAACTTTGCGATAGGACTATCTGCTTTTGTTGCTTCTAACAATTCAATTTTATTAGGTCCCACTTCAAAAAAAGATGTTTTTACCCCTTCTGATAATACTTCTTCGATCTTATAATGTGGCTTCCCAAGTAATTTTTCATATAATTTATTAGAGGCCTCAAGATTTTTAACGGCGATTCCTATGTGTTCTATTTTATCCATTTATTTTATTTCTTTCTAAATACGCTTTCGCGAAAGCATATAATTACTGAAAACATGCCCTACAAAAGTAACACAATCTATAAAAAGTGTATTTTTGCCGTATGGAATCTAACAGACAGAAGAAAGTAGCAGGTGTTTTACAAAAAGACCTAGCAGATGTATTACAAAATGCCTTAAGAGATAGTGGTCATAGAGGCATTATTGTATCTGTCTCAAAAGTAAAAGTCCCAACAGATCTTTCTATTGCCAAAGTATATATAAGTGTATTCCCAAATGCTGAGGCTCAAAAAATGCTTGAAGAGCTCAATTTAGTTAAACCTAAAATTAGGCATGAGATTTCACAACGCACACGTCATCAATTAAGGCGCATGCCTGAACTTCAATTTTATATAGATGATTCTCTTGAATACATGGAAGAAATAGACAGATCTCTTAAAGGAATTGATAATCCTATTGAAGATCCTACCCTATTGGAAAAAAGAAAAAAATCGTAAATGCGGTTTCCCTTATATATTGCTAAACGATACCTCTTTTCAAAAAGCGGCACTAATGCAATTAATATTATTACACTAATATCTGTTATAAGTATTATTATAGGAACAGCTGTACTTTTTATTGTACTCTCTGGATTTGCTGGACTTAAAGATTATAATATATCTGTAACCTCCATTATAGATCCAGATATTAAAATCCTTCCAAGTAGCGGAAAAACAATTACCATAACTCCTGAGCAAGAAAAAAAACTTGCTGCAATAACCGGTATACAAAACTATTCTAAAGTAATAGAAGAACGTGTATACTTAGAATACGACGGAAAAACACATCTTGGGTTTATAAAAGGCGTTGATCAAAACTACCTAAAAGTAACTAATATAGATACTACTTTATTTGCAGGCTCTTGGCCTAGTATAGGAGAACCAGAAGTAGTCATCAGTATTGGTATAAGGCGTAGGCTATCTTTAGGCATAAGTGATTACGGAAATTTGTTGCGTATCATGGTACCAAAACCTGGCACAGGACAGATTACCGACCCCACAAGTGCTTTTAATAGATCCAGTGCTGTTGCCAGTGGAATTTTTCAAGCAGGTGAATCTCTAGACAACGATCATCTTTTTTCAAACATTGATTTTGTGGGTGAATTATTAGACTATCCATTAGATAAAGTAAGCACACTAGAACTAAAACTGACTCAGGACGCTAATGAAGCTGAAATAAGAAATGAACTAGAAACTATTTTTTTAGACACGATACTTATTAAAAACAGAACAGAACTTAATGATGCACTTTATAAAATGCTCAATACAGAAAACCTTGCATTATATTTCATTTGTACCTTAGTGCTCATTATCGCCTTATTTAGTTTTGTAGGGAGTATTATCATGATTATTATTGACAAAAAGGGTCATATCAAAACACTTTCAGACCTTGGCGCTACGCTTACAGACATACGTAGAAGTTTTTTCTACCAAGGCGCTTTAATGATCATTTTAGGAGGAGGCATAGGCCTATTTATAGGAAGCATTATTGTTCTTATACAGCAACAATTTGGCTTAGTAAATATTACCGCTTCACTTCCCTACCCTATGCGTTTTGAATTCTTAAATCTTTTGATAGTATATGCAACTATTCTTGTTTTAGGAATATTGGCTGCAAGATTAGCATCCAGTAGAATAAACAACAACTTCCTAACAACTAATTAATTCAGGTAAACTCATAGCCGGCAAATTCTCTCTCTATAAGATCCATTGCGGCAAATACATCTTCGCTATGATCGCTTGTTACAAGCTTCATACGGTATTCTTTAAAATGCGGAATTCCTCTAAAATAATTTGTATAGTGACGTCTCGTTTCAAAAACACCTAATTTTTCTCCCTTCCAATCTATAGACATTTGAAGATGTCTTCTCGCTGCTTCTATACGTTCTTCTAATGTAGGAGGTTTGCATTTTTCTCCAGTAGCCATATAATGTTTTACTTCTTTAAAAAACCATGGATATCCAATACTCGCTCTTCCTATCATAGCGCCATCCAACCCATATTGATCTCTCATTTCTACAGCACGTTCTGGAGTATTTACATCACCATTTCCAAATACAGGAATATGCATTCTTGGATTATTTTTCACTTCTGCAATAGGATGCCAATTCGCATCTCCTTTATACATTTGTGCTCTCGTACGTCCATGTATAGAAATAGCAGCACACCCTACATCTTGTAGTCGTTCTGCAACTTCAACAATTCTAATACTGTCATGATCCCAACCTAAGCGTGTTTTGACTGTTACAGGAAGCTTTGTATGTTTTACCATAGCTTCGGTAAGCTTTACCATCAGATCAATATCTTTCAGAATACCTGCTCCAGCGCCTTTAGAAACTACTTTCTTAACTGGGCAACCAAAATTAATATCTATAATATCCGGACCACTCGCTTCCACAATTTCTACACTTTTAAGCATAGATTCCATCACAGCGCCAAAGATTTGAATCCCAACGGGACGCTCTTTTTCATAAATATCTAGCTTCATGGTACTTTTGGCGGCATCACGTATCAAACCTTCTGAAGAGATAAACTCTGTATACACCACATCTGCACCTTGCTCTTTACACAAAGCACGAAAGGGAGGATCACTTACATCCTCCATAGGCGCTAATAATAACGGAAAATCACCTACATCTATATCTCCAATTTTTGCCATGCTATTCTTTTAACTATATTTTCTTTATATGCTTTCGCACTTAGACATCGCTCAGTATAAACTTCTGTGTCGCTTCTCTCCTTGAAAGCGTACTAGTCCTTTATAAAAACAATTTCTTTAGTGAGGTTTTCTCCTTTTCTATCAATAACAATTGTCGTGGTATCGCCTGCATCAAAGGTGGAGAGCACACGCATATAACTCATCATATCTACCACAGTACTATCCCCCATTTTAATAACAACATCTCCTTTTTCAAGACCTGCATTTTGAGCTGCTTTTCCATCACTCACCCCATCTATACGCATTCCTTTTCCAGAAAATAGATAATCAGGCACAACACCTAAACCTACTTTAAAACTTGGCACAACAGCACTCTCATCTTTGGTTTTAGTGAAAGCTATTTTTCCGTTATTATCAAGTTCAGAAATGATTGCCAAAATATAGTCTTCTATCATTTGCATCCCCTCATAATTGAGTTTTTCACTATCGTCTCCAGGTTTATGATAATCATCATGCTGGCCTGTAAATAAATGTAATACCGGAATATCATTTAAATAAAACGATGTATGATCTGAAGGTCCTACTCCACTTTCATGCTCTGCTAGCTCAAAAGAAGTGTTAGCTGCAAATACCGTCTGATTCCAAGAAGGTGAAGTTCCTACCCCATGTATGGCCAATGCTTTTTCTGTATTAAGTCTTCCTACCATATCCATATTAATCATATAATTAATTTCAGAAAGTGGTATAGTTGCATTTTTGGTAAAATAATTAGAACCCAGCAAGCCCATTTCTTCTCCAGAAAAAGCAATAAACAGGTAATTATTTCCTTTATAAGATGGCCCTTGAAGTTTCTGTGCTAATTGTAATAAAACCGCCACACCACTTGCATTATCATCAGCTCCATTATGAATGGCCTCACCATCTCTATGCAAAGAGCCTTCACCGCCCATTCCTAAATGATCGTAATGTGCTCCTATAACAATCGTATGTGATGTTTTATTATCGATATACCCTATCACATTTGTACCCGTAATAAGAGAGTCGTTTCCGCTTTCGCGAAAGCGTACTTCGCCATGAGGATCATTTTTAGGAGCAAATGAAAAGGTTTGAAAGAAAGTTTCTTCATTTCCTTTTGGAGATAACCCTAAAGCAGCAAACCGCTCTTTGATATAATTTGCAGCCTTTAATTCTCCTTCAGTACCCGTCTTACGCCCTTGTAAATCATCTGAAGCCAGAAAGGTTACATCGTCTTGCATTGTATACTGAAAGGTTGATTCTTTTTTACAAGAGATCAAACTTAGTAACGTAATACCTAAAATGAGCTTTTTCATAGAAGAATACTGTATTTTTGCACAAAATTAATGATTTAAACTCGTATGAAACGTTTTTATATAGTTGCTATTATTTTAGTTTGTATTGCTTGCAAAGAAAACACATCACAAACAACTACAAAAACTGAAGATTTAAAAACGGTTGCCAAAACTCAAGACAACCCATTAATCTATCCAGAAGAGATCCATTTTAAGAATATACAACAGGTTACATTTGGTGGTGACAATGCAGAGGCATACTGGAGTTTTGATGACAAACAATTAATTTTTCAATCCAATTATAAAGATTGGGGAGTGGGGTGTGATCAAATGTTTTTAATGAATCTAGGGGAAACATTTCAAGATAGTAAACCTCCTATGATTTCTACAGGAATGGGACGTACTACTTGTGCTTACTTTTTACCAGACAACAAATCTTTTGTATATGGATCTACACATTTAGGAGGAAAAGAATGTCCTGAAGTTCCCTTACGTAAAAACGGCAATTATGTATGGCCTGTATATGACACTTTTGACATTTTTGTTTCTGATCTTGAAGGGAATATTATTGACCAACTTACAGATGAACCAGGATATGATGCTGAAGCCACAGTATCACCAAAAGGCGATAAAATTGTATTCACCTCAACACGTAGTGGTGATTTAGAATTATACACCATGAATATTGATGGGTCTGATGTACAGCAAATCACAGACGAATTAGGATATGATGGAGGTGCTTTCTTCTCTCCTGATGGCACAAAACTTATTTTCAGATCATCTCGACCAAAAACAGCAGAAGAAATCAAAAAATATAAAGATTTACTTGCACAAGGACTTGTAGAACCCACAGACATGGAACTATACATTTGTAATGCAGATGGCTCGGATCTACGTCAACTTACTCGTTTGGGAAATGCAAATTGGAGTCCGTTCTTCCATCCTAGTGGTAAAAAGATTTTATTCTCTTCCAACTTTGAAGCAGAACGTGGATTTCCATTCAATCTTTATATGATAGACTTAGATGGGAAAAATCTAGAGCGTATTACGCATGGAGAAACCTTTGATGCTTTTCCTGTTTTTTCAAATGATGGAAAAAAACTAGCATTTTCCTCAAATAGGAATAATGGAGGTGGTAGAGATACCAATCTTTTTATTGCAGATTGGGTAGATTAAAGGATTAATCACTTGTAATAAGACGTTCTCTTTCTTTTTTATCTAACTCTCTGTTATTGTCTTCTAGTCTAAAATTACCAAAGTTATAGGTAAACCCTATTTGAATATTCTGAGTTTCTGGCACTGCAAAATAACCATTGTCTTGATTTAAATATCTAGAACTAAGTAAGGCATTTGCCTCTCCTAAAATATCATTTACAGCCACAGACAATGAGGCTCTTTTATCCCAAAATGTTTTTTTGAGACCTATTCTTAAATCGGCTGTATTTTCTTGAATATAACTACCCAATAAGAAATTAGACACATATGTAAATGACACCTCGCCTGTGTAGGTTTTATCTGCACTAAGTGTCAGGAAGTTTGAAAAAGACCCATAAAAACCGTCCACTTCATTTGTATATGGCACATTATTACTCTCTACAGCAAGAAATGTTTCTTCTTCGTGAAAAACACTCATATACGTATAGAAATACCACCATTTTGCAATAGAACGACCGTGTGTAAAATCAAACCCCCAAGATTTACTATCTAATGCATTTTGCCTATCTGTACGTAACACTTGCGTTACATTATCTTGAAAAGGTAGCATTAAAATATTTTCTCCATTATCTCTATAATACACATCAAAGAAGTATGCATTAGCTAGCGAGTAATTAAAGTTAAATTGATGACTAAAGGCTGGCAATAATCCTGAATTACCTTGATAAAAATTATTTTCATTTAAAAAATAAGCAAACGGATTTAAATCTTGATAACGAGGTCTATATAATTTACGCCCATAATCTAAACTAAAACTATGATTTTCTGAGAGTTCATATTTTACATAAGCAGTAGGGAACCACTCTAAATAATCTAATGCGACTACCTCCTCTAAAACTAAAGAAGTACCTGTAGAATTTGTTTGCTCTACTCGCAAACCACCTTTCAAGCTCCACTTATCAAAATCTTTACCTAAGGTTACATATCCGGCATATACATTTTCATCGTATAGAAAATCATCATTCTGAGCTTGATCTAGCCCATTTACAGCATCATTTTGAATATTTAAAAAATCAATTACAGATCTTGAATCAATGATAGATACTTTTCCTCCAGCTTCTAATGTCACTTCTCCAAGCTGGGATGTATAATCTACTTGCCCTGTATAAATCTCTATATCTTGGAATGCATCAGAAGTGAATCTAACATTCCTAAAATTTTCATTTTGAGTATCGGTATAAATAGACGAAAGGTTTTGAAGACGATCTCTTGAGAATGTCGTGTAATGTGTATTTAATTTAAAATTTCCGTTTTTTAAATCATAAGAATACGACATATCAAATGCAAAATTCTTTTGATCTCCATCCAGACGACTTGTTGTACCTATAGAAAATGGACTATCTACCGATGTTACTTGTGTGGCAGATCTATTAAAATTAAATTCATCCGGAGAATACAATCCTACCGCCGAAAAACTAATTTTTTGTTTTTCATTGAGTTGATAATCCAGAATCAAATTTGCGTTATGTGCTTTTCTCCATTGTTTATCTTCAATATCCTGATCCCACTCAGCAACAACACTATTATTATTTCGATAATTTATAAACGTATTAGTTTCTTGTGTTCTTTTAAGAGGATTAAAACTATAATTAAAGAAGACATTTAATTTTTTATTCTTAAAATAATGACTTGTACCAAAATAATGTTTTGGAAATATTCCATAGGTTCCGCGAGCAGTTACAGACCCTTTATATCCAAGATATAAAGCTTTTGAAGAAATAATATTAAGAATAGCTCCTCCTTCTGCATCGTATTTAGCTGATGGATTAGTAATGACTTCTACAGATTTTATAAGATCGCCTCCTACACTTTCTAACAAGCTCTGAATTTCTTCATAACTCAGTTCTACTTTACGGTTATTTAAATATACAGTAACATTTGTATTTCTTACGGTAAGTTCGCCTTGTCTTATCACCACGCCCGGTGTTCTTTTTAAGATATCCCACGTAGTTCCTTGAGCCGCAATTGTATTCTCCACATTAAACACCAACCTATCTGCCTTACGTGAAATTGTAGGTTTCTTACCCACCACTGTAACTTCATCCAAACTTTCGGATACTTCAATTAATTGTATATCTGGCAGCGTTTTATTTCCCGAAAAGGTGAAAATAGCAGAAGTAACCGTCTCATACCCCACAAAACTAGCCTTTACAGTATAAGTCCCCTCTAAAACAGACAAAAACACAAACGTACCATTATCTTCTGTAATAGTTCCTTGTATAATGGTTTGTTCTGAATCATAAAGAACAATATTGACAAAAGGAATTGGGTCTCCAGAAATAGTGACTACTTTTCCTGAAATTGAAGCTTGTTGAGCTATTAAAGAACTAGAACTTAGAATTAAAAATAACACTAAGAAAAACGGGGTGAAATTCTTCATGATAAGATTACAAAAATACTCTAAAAGCAAGTCTTTATGTGTGCGGATGAAGGTTTTTTCGACGAAATCATTTTTCTGTCTATAAAATGCTGATAGAAGACCTATATTTGCACACATTGACTTGGAATAGATTATGAAGAATATCAGAAATTTTTGCATCATTGCCCATATTGACCATGGTAAAAGCACATTAGCTGACCGTTTGCTCGATGAAACCTCTACAGTTACCAAACGTGAGGCTCAGGCGCAATTGCTTGATAGTATGGACTTAGAAAGAGAACGTGGAATCACCATTAAATCTCATGCAATACAGATGGAATACACCTATAAAGGTGAAGAATATATTCTTAATTTAATAGACACTCCAGGCCATGTAGATTTTTCCTACGAGGTATCAAGAAGTATCGCAGCTTGTGAAGGGGCTTTACTTGTTGTTGATGCCGCACAAAGTATCCAAGCGCAAACTATTTCTAATTTATATTTAGCTCTTGAAAATGATCTTGAAATCATCCCAGTACTTAACAAAGTAGATTTACCTAGTGCAAATCCTGAAGAAGTAACAGATGATATTGTAGACTTATTAGGATGTGATGCTGAAGAGGTTATTCCCGCTTCCGCGAAAACGGGTATAGGAATTAAAGAAATCCTAGCTGCAGTTATAGATCGCATACCTGCTCCAAAAGGAAATCCAGACGAACCATTACAAGCACTTATTTTTGATTCTGTATACAATCCTTTTAGAGGTGTAGAAACGTATTTTAGAATTTTAAATGGAAGTATTAAGAAAAATCAGCAGATAAAGTTTATTGCAACTGGCAATACCTATGGTGCTGATGAAGTAGGTACTTTAAAGTTAAACCAAGTTCCTAAAAAAGAAATAAAAACAGGAGATGTAGGATATCTTATTACAGGAATAAAAGATGCTCGTGAAGTAAAAGTAGGAGATACTATTACAGATGCTAAAACCCCTACACAAAATGCTATAGAAGGTTTTGAAGATGTAAAACCTATGGTATTTGCAGGAATTTACCCTGTAGATACAGAAGATTATGAAGAACTTCGTGCTTCTATGGAGAAACTTCAATTAAATGATGCTTCGCTGGTTTTTGAGCCTGAAAGTTCAGCAGCACTAGGATTTGGATTCCGTTGTGGATTTCTAGGAATGCTACATCTTGAGATTATTCAAGAACGTCTAGAGCGCGAATTTGACATGACGGTGATTACTACCGTACCTAACGTATCTTATCACGCATTCATACATAAACACCCTGATGAGATTATTCTTGTAAATAACCCATCAGATCTCCCTGATCCATCTAAAATGAATCGTGTAGAAGAACCTTTTATCAAGGCTTCTATCATTACAAAATCTGATTTTGTAGGTCCCGTAATGTCATTGTGTATAGAAAAACGAGGAACCATTACCAATCAAACATATCTTACACCTGAACGTGTAGAATTATCATTTGACATGCCTCTAGCTGAGATTGTTTTTGATTTTTATGATCGTTTAAAAACAGTATCAAAAGGATATGCTTCTTTTGATTACTCTCCTATAGGAATGCGTGCTTCTAAACTTGTAAAGGTAGATGTCCTTTTAAATAGTCAGCCTGTAGATGCACTTTCTGCATTATTACATCAAGATAATGCGTATGATATAGGAAAGAAGATGTGTGAAAAACTACGCCAGTTAATACCACGCCAACAGTTTGATATTCCTATCCAAGCTGCTATTGGTGCAAAAATCATTTCGCGTGAGACGGTAAAAGCACTTCGTAAAGATGTAACTGCCAAATGTTATGGTGGTGATATTTCGCGTAAGCGTAAACTTCTAGAAAAGCAAAAGAAAGGAAAGAAACGTATGCGTGCTGTTGGAAATGTAGAAATTCCGCAGGAAGCATTTATGGCTGTATTAAAATTGAATGATTAAAATATCATTCAATATACAATCTAAATAAGTTTCAATTACGAATTATACATTGCTTCTAAGAGCTCCTTTATTTTTTCAGGATCAGAATAGGTTTGTAAATCTTGCTGTACCGCTTGTAAATTATGCATAGGGAAAGCGCCCTCAAGACTTTCTATTGTATTACTCGCAGAGGCATGTATTTCCTTAAATCCAGCAGTAATGAATTGTCCTATATTAGAAGGTCGTATCCCGCCACCTGGTAATATAATGGGTTTGTTATTAGATTTTTCTAACAACATTTTAAGCACAAATAAACCCGCAAGCGCTGTATCAGATTGACCAGAAGTAAGAATACGATCTACTCCTATTTTTTGAAGTGTCTTAAGTGCATCCATCGCGTTTGGTGTCCAATCAAAAGCACGATGAAATGTAAATGTCATCCCTCCGGATGCATCTACGAGTGTTTGTGTACGTTCTTCATCTATGGTGAGATCAGGTTGCAGAACTCCTGAAACCACCCCAGCTACTTTGATATTTCTACAAAAAGCAATGTCACGTAGCATCACATCAAACTCATCATCATAATAGGTAAAATCACCGCTACGAGGTCGTATTAAAACATACACGGGTATTTCTAAATCTGCTACTACTTTTTCTATTAAACCATGACTGGGAGTAATACCTCCTAGAGCGAGCTCACTGCACAACTCTATGCGTTGCGCTCCTGCCTTTTGAGCAGCGATAGCCGATTGATATGAATTTGCACAAATTTCTAATAACATATCCCGAAAGTACACAAAATAAAGAGGAACTTCTGTATCTCAAAGCATAGTTTTAAACACATCATGTAAAGTGTTTATAAAAGCCTAATCTTTTCTGTATCTTTCTGACTTTAAATTTTATTTATATGCGTTTCAAAATCCTACTTTTCTCATTTATTTGTATTTGTTTTAGTTGTAAAAAAGACACCATTTCTATAGCCACGGTATCACAACCATTAACTAGCTATGTGAACACATTTATTGGGACAGGTGGTCACGGACATACCTATCCTGGAGCCACAATGCCTTTTGGAATGATGCAATTAAGCCCCGATACTAGGTTAGAAGGCTGGGATGGCTGTTCTGGATATCATTATGACGATATGTATATCTATGGATTTAGTCATACGCATTTAAGTGGCACAGGAATTTTAGATTATGGCGATATTTTATTAATGCCTACAACGTCTGTAAATTTCCATAATGGCGCTGATGGAAAACCTGGTTATCGCGCTCCATTTTCACATGACAAAGAAAAAGCAAGTCCTGGTTATTATGAGGTACATTTAGATAGTACAAATATTGATGTTGCCCTTACAGTGACACAAAGAGCAGGGATGCATAAATACGCTTTCGCGAAAGCGAATAATCAATACATCATCTTAGATATTGAACATAGAGACATCTTATTAGATGGCAGTATCAATATCCTTTCTGATACTGAAATAAGCGGACATAGATTTTCTGAATCATGGGCTAAAGAACAAAAATTATATTACTACTTAAAAACATCACATCCATTTAAAACCACACCAAATCATCCAGACACTCCCACAAAACTAGCACTACAGTTTGACAACCCAAACAATGAACCTATTTATGTTTCTGTAGGCATATCGGCTGTAGATGAAGCTGGGGCAAAGAAAAATCTAGATACAGAAATTGGTTCTAAAACCTTTGATCAAATCAAACAAGAAGCAAAAGACACTTGGGAAAAACAGCTTTCTAAAATTGTGATTGAAGATTCGCATTTGGATAATAAAACAAATTTTTACAGTGCTTTATACCACACCATGATTGCTCCTAATATCTATCAAGATATCGACGGGAGATATCGCGGTATAGATCAAGAAATTCACCAAACTACAGATTTTGATTATTATACTGTATTCTCATTATGGGATACTTATAGAGCCGCACACCCACTATACACGATTATTGAAGAAAATCGTACCAATGATTTTATAAATACATTCCTCGCCAAATATGACGAGGGAGGTATTCTACCTATGTGGGATCTCTCTGCAAATTACACAGGGTGTATGATTGGATATCATGGCGTTCCTGTGATTGCAGATGCCTATATGAAAGGTATACGTGGGTACGATACAGACAAAGCATTTGAAGCGATGCTCCATAGTGCAACAAGAGATCATTTGGGGCTTGAAGCCTATAAAGAATTTGGATACATTCCTGTAGAAGAAGAATCTGAATCGGTATCTAAAACATTAGAGTATGCTTATGATGACTGGACGATTGCTCAAATGGCAAAATCTAAAGGAGATATGACTACCTATAACACTTTTATAGAAAGAGCTCAGTATTATAAAAACACGTTTGATCCTAGTAGTAAATTTATGCGCGGTCGTGTACGTAATACTTGGTTTTCTCCTTTTGATCCATTTGAAGTGAATTTCAATTACACAGAAGCAAATGCTTGGCAATATAGCTTTTATGTTCCTCAAGATATTACTGGATTTACGAAGTTAATAGGGGGTAAAAAAGCATTAGAGACACAACTGGATGAGCTATTTACCGCAGAGTCACAAACATCTGGACGTGATCAGGCAGATATCACGGGGCTTATAGGACAATATGCCCACGGTAATGAACCTAGCCATCATATGGCGTATCTATACAACTTCATAAACAAGCCTCATAAAACACAAGAAAAGGTACGCGAGATTTTAACCACATTATATAAAAACGAACCAGATGGCGTCTCTGGAAATGAAGATTGTGGTCAAATGAGTGCTTGGTATGTGTTAAGTAGTATGGGCTTTTATGCCGTAACACCAGGTAGTAATCAATATATTATTGGAGCACCATTATTTGATAAAGCATCTATCCATCTTGAAAACGGAAACATATTTACAGTTCAAGCAAACAATCTTTCTGATGAAAATATCTATATCGCTTCCGCGAAATTAAATGGAGTATCACACCCCTACTCTTACATTACACATGATGATATTACAAAAGGGGGAACTTTAATTTTTGAAATGAGCGCTCAACCTTCTAATTGGGCGACAGATAATGCACATATTCCAAGTACTGAAATTAAAGAATCACTTATCGTACCTGTTCCGTTTATTGCCAAAGGTGATATTGCCTTTAAAAAACAAACAGAAATTGTATTAGGTACCGGAGAAGAAGAAACAACGATTTACTATAGTACTTCTGAAGGTGATTTCCTAAAGTATGAGGGACCTATTACCATTACAGAACCCACTACTCTTTATACTTATTCAGAAAAAGAAGGACAAAAAAGTGTCACGATCAAAACCGAATTTTATAAAATAGACGAAAATCTATCTATACAACTAGATGCCGAGTATGCAAATGCATACAATGCAGGAGGAAATGATGCACTTATCGATGGTATACGAGGAACCGCTAACTTCCGAACAGGTACTTGGCAAGGATATCATGACAGGGATGTTATTGCAACAGTTGACTTAGGAAAAAATCAAAATATCACATCTATAGAAACCCATTTCTTAGAAGATCAAGGGAGTTGGATTTTCTTCCCTACTGAAGTTGAGTTACTGGTCTCATCAGATGGTAAAAACTTCCAATCCTATAAAAGTCAAAAAATAGCAACTCCTACTCCAACAGACAAGGTGGCTATCAAAACGATTAAAGGACAAGAAAAACGATCAAATATTCGCTATGTAAAACTCATTGCCAAAACACTAGGACCTGTTCCTACATGGCATAAAGGACATCCATACGAAGGCCGCAGCTGGATATTTGTAGATGAAATTGCTATACAGTAATGGAAGTTTTTGGTGTAATATTAGAATTCTTCAGAACTGATATTTTCATTTCTTTTGGTTTACTAACTATTCCACTATTAATAGGGCGTTTTATTCCAAAAATAAAAGATACTGTCTCAAAAATTGATGAAGCAGCTTGTCGTTTTATTATATTTTCTGGAATAGTATACACAGTTAGTATCCTTCTATCCTATGTATATCTTTTTCTAGTTATAGGAGATTCAAATAATGAGTATGCAATTACCAACAGAGCGACGGGGCCTTATGCGTGGGCATATTGGCTCATGATGTTTTCTTGGTTATTTATCACACAACCTTTTCGCTTTAAATTAGTTCGCAAAAATATTTTAATAAGACTCATCTCAATCCCATTTTTCTTAATTACTTTAGAGCAATATATCATTCTAATTACATCGATACACAGAGATTACTTACCCTTAAAATGGTCAGATATTGACTTAGGAGGTATTCTAAACACAGTTCCTTACTGGCCTCTTCATCTTATTTTAAAGCTAGCAATATTTATAGGGTATGTATTTATATTTCATTGGATTTCTAAAAAAATTAAAAGGAATAAAGTAGTATCTTGAAGCAGTCATTTAAACATACATGGTACGTTTTCACGAAAGTGAAACTTCTACTAAATCAATCAAAACACAAAAGCTAAACAGATCATAACGACATGAATAGAAGGAAATTCATACAAAACACGGCACTAACGAGTGCAGGAATTGCTGCAGGAGTAGCAGGAATAAGTTGTAAAGAAGTCGAAAATAAAACTCAAGATACTGAAGAGAAGATCATAGCTTCTTCTTCAAAACCAAATTATATTTCAATAAGCACGTGGAATACAGAAAGTGCAAACACTGCTTCTGGTGAATTACTAGCACAAGGAAAACCCGCACTAGATGCTATTATAGAAGGTGTTGCTGTAGAAGAAGCCAATGAAAAAAATACTACTGTCGGAATAGGTGCGACACCAGATAGAGAAGGTAATGTTACATTAGATGCTTGTGTAATGTCTCCTGATGGTGATTATGGTGCTGTACTAGCAGTAGAAAATATTGTTCATGTTGCAGCACTAGCTCGCAAAGTCATGGAGGAAACTCCACATGTAATCATGGCTAGTAAAGGCGCAGAAGAATTTGCATATAGTCAAGGATTTAAAAAAGAAAAATTACTCACACCTGCTTCTGAAAAAGCATGGAAAGAATGGTTAAAAACTAGTGATTACCAACCAGCTATCAATGTAGAAAATCATGACACTATAGGCATGCTCGCCATGGATGCTTCTGGTGAAATCGCAGGTGTATGTACCACTTCAGGATTGGGTTATAAAATGAAAGGACGCGTAGGAGACTCCCCCATTATTGGTTCTGGTCTTTTTGTAGATAATGAAGTGGGCGCAGCCGTAGCTACAGGTATGGGTGAAGAAGTTTTAAAAACTGTTGGAAGTTTCCTAGTTGTAGAGCTAATGCGTAATGGCATGTCTCCCCAAAAAGCATGCGAAGAAGCTATACATCGTATTGTTAAAAGAGGTGACCGCTATAAAGATTTTCAAGTAGCCTATATTGCCATGAATAAAAATGGAGAAACTGGAAATTATGCCATACATCCAGGTTTTACAATGATGAAATATCAAGACGGAAAGTCAGAAAATATCATCTCAGATTATTATAATAAGGCCTAAATTTTAAGTGAATTGCAAATAATTTAATTTTTAACACTATACACTTTCGGTAAAAAATACTCAGATTAAATTACCATAATAATCGTTGTAAGGAAATTTTGTCCACAAAAGTGCTTTATCAACTCATAATTTAAAATTAAAAGCACAAATATGCGACAGTAACCATTTAAAAACTTGTATTTTAGCTCTTCGTTAAAAAAAATCTGAAAATAAAAATAAAACTTAATAATTGTATTTTTAAAATAATTTAAAAATTATAATTAATTGAATATCAGCTGTTTAACTATTAACAAGTAAAAAATTATTTTAACAAAATACGATTACTGAAAAACCGTCGTTATACTATAAATAACACGTAACTAAAGATAATCAAGCTCTAATAATGAGTATTTTATAATTTTCTATTATATTTGCAGACGCCCTTGTGGCAAAAGACATTTAAGACTGTTGTAATTGACTTTTAAATAATCAATTATGATTTGGGGTGAAAGCCAAGCATCTTGCTTGGCTTTCTTTATTTATATAACTCAACAAACCGTTATTTTATTTACTCCCCCAAATCAATTGGGGTCGCGAGTGTTCTAAATATTCAAGGATACTTATATCATTATCGAGCGGTTTCTTTACTCATAATATCTTGCTTGGCTTTCTTTATTTATATAACTCAACGAACTGTTATTTTATTTACTTATCCCAAATCAATTGGGGTCGCGAGTGTTCTAAATATTCAAGGATACTTATATTAATCTCGAGCGGTTTCTTTACTCATAGCATCTTACCTGGCTTTCTTTATTTATATAACTCAACAAACCGTTATTTTATTTACTTATCCCAAATCAATTGGGGTCGCGAGTGTTCTAAATATTCAAGGATACTTATATTAATCTCGAGCGGTTTCTTTACTCATAGCATCTTACCTGGCTTTATTTATTTAGTCAACCATCAGAAACATTAATATTCTATAAAAATGCGTATTTTGTTTAGCAGGTCTGCAGTAATTAAACACCTATCTATATGCTAAATATTTGGGAATTATTTTTTCTTTTTTTTGCATTTCAAGCATTAGCAGTTGCTGTTTTTTTCTTCTTTCGAAAAAAGGGAGATTCTTTTTCTAATAGAATACTAAGCTTATTTCTTGTCTTATTTGCTTGCAACCTAACCTATAATGTACTGTATTGGTCTACACTTTTATATCAATTAGAATATATTATGTTTTATGGATTGCTAGCCATTATATGGACACTGTATCCTCCACTTATGTACATTTATGCAAGGAAAGTGATAAGAAAGAAAAAATTACAGATTAGCGACCTTATACATCTTATTCCCACCATTTGTATTATTTGGTTATACCTACCCATTTACAAGCTCTCATCTATAGAAAAATTAGAGGTGTTAAAAAATCAACTTGTTGGACAATACATCCGTTATACAGATTTTATACTTCCCCTTTGTGCAGGCACCATGATTTTCTACACTATATACACCTATCTGTCATTTAAAAATATTCATGTAGGATATAACAAAAAACAATGGTTTTATTGGACCTTAGGCTCTTTTGCTTGTTATGTAATAGCGATGCTTTCTTATTATATCTTATCCTATCTAGGTGTTATAGACACACAACATGATTATATAATTATGTATGTGATTATATTTTTTATTGCATCGATTTCTTATTTTGGATTCAAGCAACCAGAGATTTTTGAAGGATTATCTATAGATCAAGTACTTCCTTTTAAAAAATACCAAAAAACCGGTCTTACCGAAAACCATGCGCTGGAACTCAAAAAAACACTTGCCCATTACTTTGAAAATAACAAACCCTATTTGAATACAGAATTACGCTTAAATGATGTAGCACAAGAACTAAACCTTTCTAGACATCACACTTCTCAAATCATTAATGAATACTTTGACGCTAGTTTCTTTGATTTTGTAAATAGCTACAGAATTGAAGAGGCAAAACAATTACTTACAAACAATCAAGATCTAACCATCACTGATATTATTTTTTCTTCAGGCTTCAATAATCGAGTTTCTTTTTACAAAGCTTTCAAAAAGCATACGGGCACAACTCCGACATCGTACAGAACTAAAAATTAGTACTCCAAAAAGCGCGTAAACACCTATAAAACCTTACATGTACGCTTGTTAATGTTTATAAGCAATTACAAGGTATGCTCGCATTTGATCTTCCTTAGCCTCTATAAACTTTAAAACCGTAAAATCATGAAAAAATTATTATGTACGCTACTTTGTATGACTACACTATGGATATATGCACAAAATGAAGTAGTCGTCACAACAATTACTTCTGAATTTAGTGGAAGTGGTGGGATCTCTATAGACTCTGAAGGAAACCTTTTTATTGCAGACTTTGGAGATTTTTTAGGAATGGCAGATCCTGATGGTATTCCAAATAATATATTACAATTAGACACAGATTTAAATCTAACCGTATATGCAACCGATTTTATTGGAGCATCTGGTAATGACTTTGATAGTGAAGGTACCTTATATCAATCTGACATAAGAGCTAGTGCTATTTACAAGATCGTAGATGGTGAACGAATATTAGTTACCGCTACAGGTATTGTTGCGCCCGTTGGGATTGTTTTTGATAGTAACGACAACTTTTACGTCTGTAATTGTGGAAATAATACCATACGTAAAGTAACCCCAGATGGAACCTCTACCCAATTTGCATCGGGAGATATGTTTACATGTCCAAATGGAATCACTGTAGATGAAGATGACAACCTATATGTCTCTAACTTTGCCAATCCAGATATTATAAAGATCACACCAGATGGCACCATCACTAAAATAGGAGAAACTTTTTCAGGAAATGGACATATAGATTATGACCCAAATACAAGAAACCTTTATATAGCCAGTTATGGTGGGCATCAAATTTTTTACCTAAACATAGATAATCCTGTTATGACTGACCTCGCAGGAACGGGTGTTCGTGGTAATGATGACGGAGCAGGAGAAACTGCTACCTTTTCTACCCCAAATGGTATTGCCGTATCTGATGACGGAACGACCATTTTTGTAAACTGCGCAGTTCCATTAGATGGCGCGGTTATCAATCCTCAAATATTGAGACAAATTGATATTACTTTATCTGTAAATGACACTGATTTAGGCATCAACCAAGTAAAAACATATCCTAACCCAGTAACAGATGTATTTACTATCGAAACAGAACTCCCTATAAACACAAATAATATCACCATTAAAATCATTGACATGGTAGGAAAGGTTGTAATGGACATACGAGACATCTCGCCAGAAAATACAACCCTTAAACAATCTATTGATATTTCAGAAATGGCAACAGGAAACTATATATACACTATCAGCAATGATTCAAAACAACTATATAGCGGACAATTAATTAAAAAATAATTACTACTTTCAGATGGATATGTAATCTATCATATTTTTGAACACCACTATTTTGCGTGAGGGATTGCAATGAAAATCCCACAGCCTGACCTTAAGGGAAGGCGAGGAATTGCAAAGAAAAGCCCGACCTGATTCCTGAACTTTTTCAGGATGAAGGACACGCCCAAATATCAAAAAACAAATAGGTTACATATCCATTACATGGCATTGTATCACTCTTAAAATGAAATCTTATGAAATTTGGAGGAACTATTATTATTGATCAACCTTATGAAAAACTAGCCGCATTATTTGCCGACACAAATAATCTAAAAGAATGGCAAGAAGGCTTTCAAAAAAAAGAACTTACAAAAGGTACCGAAGGAGAAAATGGAGCCATTTCTAAAATCTACTTGGCACAAGGAAAAAGAAAAATGGAATTAACAGAAACTATTGTTGATAACCAACTACCCCATTCCATTGAAGCAACCTACCATCATATGCATATGGATAATACATTAAAGACTTCTTTCATCCCTATAAATGACACCCAAACTGAATACAAAACTGAAGGCGAATACACCAGAGTAAGTTGGATTATGCCAAAACTCATGATGCTTTTATTCCCATCTTTATTTAAGAAACAAGCGTATAAATGGATGGAAAACTTTAAACGATTTGCTGAAAGTCAAGAATAAGAGCGCTTAATACCAGCACTGTTATAAATAGAATAACTACTTATTAACACCACTATAATTTCTGCCCTCATCTTCTTACATTTGGATGTAGCATAATTACGCTTTCGCGAAAGCGTATAAAAATTCCTTCCAAGTGACCAATACTGAAGAAAACACACAAAAAAGACTTTTTTTACTCGATGCCTTTGCACTCATATTTAGAGGTTATTACGCACTTATAAAGAACCCTAGAATCACCAGTTCTGGAATGGATGTAAGCGCCATTATGGGATTTACAAATAGTCTTTTTGACGTTATACGAAGAGAACGCCCTGATCATCTGGCCGTTGCCTTTGACAAAGGAGGTAGTAGCGCTCGCGTTGAAGCCTTCCCCGAGTATAAAGCAAATCGTGACGAAACTCCTGAAGCTATAAAAATAGCCGTTCCTCATATTAAGGAAATTTTAAAAGCCATGCACATTCCTATTGTAGAACGTGAAGGTGTAGAAGCAGATGATCTTATAGGAACCTTATCAAAACAAGCCGAAAAAGAAGGATACAAAGTGTATATGGTTACACCAGATAAAGATTATGCACAGCTAGTATCTGAAAATATATTTATGTACAAACCTGCCCGAATGGGGAATGGTATTGAAATCTGGGGAATTCCAGAAGTACAAAAACGTTTTGAGGTAGAACGTCCAGAACAAGTCATTGACTACTTAGGAATGATGGGAGATGCTAGTGATAATATTCCTGGCTTACCTGGTGTAGGTGATAAAACGGCTAAAAAGTTTATTGCCGCATATGGCTCTATGGAAGGGTTACTTGAAAATACAGATCAGCTTAAAGGGAAGATGAAAGAAAAAGTCGAGGCAAATGCTGAGCTTGGATTACTTTCAAAACAACTAGCTACTATTATGCTAGATTGTGATGTAACCTTTGACGCATCAGATTATGAACTCTCTGAACCAGATGCTGAAGCCGTAGGTAAGAAATTTGACGAACTGGAATTCAGACGTATGAAAGATCAGTTCGTAAAAATATTTTCTGGAGAAGCACCACCACCTACCACGACTACAGCCACCAAAAAACAAGCGCCAAAACCTGCCGCAGGTGAAGGACAGTTTTCTCTTTTTGGAGGAGATAGTGAGGCCATTACAGACAGTATGCAAGCTGGATCTACCAGAAAAACAATCAAAGATACACCACATGTATATCAAAGTGTGGATAGTCCGCTTTCGCGAAAGCTATTTATGAATAGCCTTATGGGGCAAACTTCCGTTTGTTTTGATACCGAAACAACGGGTCTTGATCCACTTACAGCTGAGCTAGTAGGGATTGCATTTTCTTGGGAAGTGGGAAAAGGTTTTTACATTCCCTTTCCAGAAGATCAGGAACAAGTAAAAGAATTGATTCAAGAAATACTTCCATTTTTTGAAGCTGAAAGCATTGAAAAAATAGGGCAAAACCTAAAATACGATCTTAAAGTACTTGCCAAGTATGGAGTTACTGTAAAAGGAAAACTCTTTGATACCATGCTCGCACATTACCTCATCAATCCTGACATGAGACACAACATGGATGTGCTTGCAGAAACCTATCTCAATTATACACCTGTATCTATTACAGAACTGATTGGAAAAAAAGGAAAGAATCAGCTTTCTATGCGTCAGGTCCCATTAGATCAGCAAACAGAATATGCCGTAGAAGATGCAGATATTACATTACAGCTTAAAAAGCATTTTGAAAAAGAGCTAGACGAAGCAGGAACAAGGAAATTATTTGATGACATTGAGATTCCATTACTACGTGTGCTGGCCGCTATGGAATTGGAAGGGATCAATCTAAATGTTGACTTTCTAGAGAAACTTTCTGAAGAACTAGAAGCAGATATCACACGTCTCACCTCAGAGATTTATGCTGAAGCTGGTGAAGAATTTAATATCGGATCACCAAAACAATTAGGAGAAATCCTTTTTGATAAAATGAAGCTGGTAGACAAACCTAAAAAGACCAAAACAGGTCAGTATTCTACAGCAGAAGATGTACTTTCTTATCTAGCAAAAGATCATGAAATCATCCAGAAGATATTAGATTATAGAGGACTTACTAAACTAAAATCTACCTATGTAGATGCCTTGCCAACACAGGTAGGAATAGATCATCGTGTGCATACCGATTATATGCAAACGGTAGCAGCTACAGGGCGTTTAAGTTCTAACAATCCAAATCTTCAAAATATTCCGATTCGTACAGAACGTGGCCGTGAAGTGCGTAAAGCATTTATTCCGCGTAATGAAAACCACACCTTACTCGCTGCCGATTACTCTCAAATAGAGTTACGTATTATCGCTGCTTTAAGTGAAGAGGAAACGATGATCAAAGCATTTCAAGACGGAGAAGATATTCATGCCTCTACCGCTGCCAAAGTATTTAATGTACCTCTAGATGAAGTAACGCGTGAGCAACGTAGCAATGCCAAAACAGTGAACTTCGGAATCATTTATGGGGTATCTGCATTTGGATTAAGTAATCAGACAGATCTTTCACGATCAGAGGCTAAAGAATTGATAGACACCTATTACAAAACCTATCCAAAGCTTCGCAATTACATGAGTGAGCAAGTAGATTTTGCACGTGATAATGGGTATGTAAAAACCGTATTAGACAGACGTCGTTATTTAAAAAATATCAATTCTGGAAATGCCATTGTACGTGGCGCTGCCGAGCGTAATGCGGTAAATGCTCCCATACAAGGAAGTGCTGCCGATATTATTAAGCTTGCCATGATCAATATTTATGAGAAACTTGAAAACAGCGACTACCAAACCAAAATGCTACTTCAGGTGCATGATGAATTGGTGTTTGATGTTCCTAATGAAGAGTTAGAAACAATGAAAACCCTTATCAAAACTGAAATGGAAAATGCATTTAAAATGAATGTTCCCTTAGACGTAGAAGTAGGATTGGGTCATAACTGGCTAGAAGCACATTAAGGAAGTACGAAGTTGGAGGTACGAACGACGAAGTATTGTAAAATTCTAATCTAGGTGGTCGTTTTTTAAAAAATCAGAACTTTTCCTTTTTGATTTTTTAAAAACTTTCCGTTACACATATACCTAGAAGCACATTAATTTTTCAGAAAAGAGATCATAGAATATAGAAAAAAGAAAATAGACTAGATATAGATGACTGAGTGATGTTAGATAGAAACATCGTGTATAGCTAAAATTGTATCGAAGTCACCGCTTTCGCGAAAATGTATACTAGCGTCATTTCGACAGAACGAGGTACGAGTGACGAGAAATCGCATAACAGTATTCACAAATTATACTTGAGCTACTTGTGTGATCTCTCCTAAAAGTTTATCCCGAGCGAAGTCGAAGGATCGAGATGACTAAGGTTTTTACTTTCTCAAAAGTCACACCTCCCTAGCCCTCCTTCTTAGGAGGGAAAACTCTTCTCTAAATACATTTGAAATACTAAAACACAAAATATAAACACTTCCCTCCTAGAAAGTAGGGATTGAGGGAGGTATAAAAATAGCGTATTACTCTAAATTAGAATATTACTCTATTTTCTATATACACTTGAAAGAATACAATGTAATTGTGTAACATTTACATGATATCAAGACTAGTAGAAATAGCAGTACACATATTTTTAAATGATATTATCTGAATACGTACTCAATTATTTATATTTACACATCATCTTAACAATCTAAAATCAACTAACCCATCATGGAAGGTCTTTTTACCCTAGACAGTTTATTCACTTTATTAATGCTCGTTCTTTTACAAGTTGTATTAGGATTTGACAATCTCTTATACATCTCACTAGAGTCTAAAAAAGCACCTGCCGAAAAGCAAAGCTATGTACGTAGACTCGGTGTAGGAATGGCAATTGTATTACGTATTATATTACTTTTTGTATTGATGTCTGTCATACAATATTTCCAAGACCCTTTCATCACTGTACAAGGCAATAATATTATTGAATTCTCTTTTAATGTACACAGTATTATTGTTCTGGCTGGAGGGATCTTTATTATCTATACAGCAATCAAAGAAATTTGGCATATGATGCTTATTAAAGAACATGAAGCGACGGAAGCAAAACGCTCCTCTGTAGGAAAAATAATTTTTTGGATTGTTGTTATGAACCTTGTCTTCTCATTTGATTCTATCTTGAGCGCTATGGCACTTACTAGTGGCATGGAATTTAAAGCACAGATGATCTTAATGTCTATAGCTATTATAGCTGGAGGAATCTTAATGATTGTTATGGCAGATAAAGTATCAAACTTCCTTCAGAAAAACAGAATGTATGAAGTACTCGGACTTTTTATTCTTCTTATTGTAGGGATTATGTTACTCTCTGAAGGTGGAGAAATTGGAAAATTATCATTTTTCGGAAACCCAGTTACCCACATGAGTAAAACGACTTTCTACTTTGTAATTATCACACTGGTACTTATAGACATCGTACAAGGAAGGTATCAAAAGAACTTATTAAAAGCCAAAGAAGAAGGAGATAGTCATTAATACTTGGTCCGCTTTCAAGGAACGTAGTGACGCAGAAGTTTATACTGGGCACAGTCGAAGTGCGAAAGCGTATACAAGAATAGTAAACACATAAAAAAAGCCCGAGAGTTAATCTCGGGCTTTTTTATATACATATGAATACTTATTTATTGTCTCGTATAAGTAAGTACTATGGTTTCTTCTAATTCAAAAGTGCCTTCTGATCCATCTTCATTTAAAAACTCTCCCACAAACCCATCATTTAATGTAAAAACAAGCGTATTCCCAGACACAATTCCGGAAAGCGTTTCTCCACTATCTACGATATTTACCGTATTTCCATTTTGACTAAAAGTTAATGGTATAGCTTCATTATCAATATCACACTCTACAAGTTGTAATAAATTACCAGAGGTATCTTCAGAAACATAAATATCTAGAAAAGTTTCATTGATTGCAGTAGCAGTATTATCTGTAGAAAAAATAAGTCTATTATTTTGAAGACATCCTGTTTCTACCAAAATGTCATTAGAAGCGTCTCCATCACCATCAAGGTCAAAACTTGTTTCTGTTTCAAAGGAAGTTAAAAGATACGTTTCTCCATCTACAAGAATAGTATCATTAGATGAGTCATCATCACTAGAACATGAAACAGTAAATGCTAAAAGAGAAATTGTTAAATACTTAAAAAGGTTTTTCATAAAATTGATATAGTATGTTAGTAGTAATTAAATTGAATAGTAGGAACGATAAATATGTATGAATATTATAATACAAATCTATAGGTCCATTTGACTAAGAAAGTATTTCTAATTTGTTGCCCTAATATTTGTTGATCTGCTGCTTCAAAGAGGCTTGCATCAGAGGCACTATTTCCTTCAATGCCTTGCGACCAAACCAAGAATAATTCTGACCCAGGAATATATTCCCAACGCATTACTAAGTTGGATCTAAATTGCACAAAGTTAAAATCAGGATCCCCAAAAGAATAGTCAGCTGTTCCATCTTCGTCTTCATCTACAACATATGCCCCATTCTGAAAATCAATTTGATTATCTGTAAATAATGTTACACGATCACTTAATCGTTCTGCTTCACTATTGGCTACATAATTAAAATTAGTATATGTTCCTTTTGCTATAAAGGGTTGTGCATAATATTGTATCGTAAGATTAGGATTGATATTATAATTTACACGTAAGGTTGTACTTAATGTTTCCTGATCTATTTCTCCCGTAATATATCGCGCACCAAACTGTGCAGGAGCATATGCTTGCTGAGATACGTACTGTGTTTTATTAGGGTTTTTTTCATACTCTGTTTCCAGATTAAGACTTAAGGCATCTAAAGGTTGCCAGTTAAAACGTACTACATATCTCTTAAACTGAAAGTTATTTTCTCTCGCTTGAGAATACACGTGACCCAAAACAGCCGAAAACTTTTTACGCTGATCTGTTCCAGCAAATAAGAAACTAAAATTCTCATCACTAAATCTCCAGCGAGGTCCTCCTCTTAAGAATGTATTAATAAAAATACGCGGTTTATGACCGAAGCCTACTTCAGTAAACCAATTATTTTTCCAATTGATATTCCCTTGAACATCATATTGTATACGATTGTAATTCCCATCAAAATCAAACGTGGTAAATTGATTAAAATTTACTTGTGCTCTGCGGTACCAGCTTGTAGGTTTCAAAAACAAATAGCGTAACCAAGCACTCTGGCGTATCTCATCTGCTTGTCTCAAAAATCCAATATCATTGAGTTCTAATTCTGGCGATCTCCATGCAAAGCTATTCCCATATCTCCAGTTACCACCTCCATCTTTTCCTATCGCAATACGACCACCTGTACCCGTAAGAGATGTTCTAGTAGGGTCTACCTCGACATGATCTGCATCTACTCTATTAAATAAATGCCTAATAGATTGTTGTGTTCTAGTAATAGATTCGGCAGAACCTCTTACATTACTAAATAGAAATTTCCCATCTATAAAGTAGTTACGATTTTGCCAGGTATGCTGTCCATCAATCCCTCCAGTAAGTGCTTTATCGTGAAGAAAAGACAGGTTTTGATCTAAAGTTCTATCTGTATAAGTAACCAGCCCTCCTACAAAAGAATTACGATTATTAAGATCCTTCTGTAAACGTACCACACTATAGCTTGTTAAAGGTTCTACAAGTTCTTTTCTGTTTTCTCCTAGATTTCCTTCTTGTTCTAGAAGATCTCTTACTTCTTCTCGATCATCTAGTTCTATTTCTGCAAACTCATTTGCTGTAATACTTTGCAAAGCTCCAATAGACCATCCATCTTTTGTTTTTCCACTAAATTTTGCAGCTCCAAGTATGGTAGAATTAATAGGGAAATCTTCAAATTCCCCTTTACTACCATCGGCAGTAGAAAAACCTTGCGGACTACGTCCTATACGTCTAGAGAAAAACAAATTATCCTGACTCCCATTCAATCCTAATCTAAAAATATTAGCATTCTCAACAAAAAAGGGTCTTCGTTCTTGAAAGAAAATTTCAAATCCATCCAGCGCAATGGCTCCTGGGTCTGCATCTACTTGTCCAAAATCTGGATTTACAGTGAGGTCTAATGTCAGGTCATTTGTAATTCCAATCTTTGCATCTATCCCACCATTGAGTCTAAAATCATCACCATCTCTAAAGGGGTTTCCTGCTTGTGCTTCAAACGTATCATATTGGCTCACCAGAAAGGGTTGGATCTCCAATTGTTTTTGAGGCTCTATATTTTTAAGACCACGTAATTCTCCAAAATTACTTACCCATCCATTAGCATCTTGAGGCACACGTTGCCATACATCGCGTTCTTGATTTCTAAAATACAGCCTATTAATTTGTAACCCCCATACTTGCTCTTCTGCTTTTCCAAACTTAAGCTGACTTAAAGGTATTTTTGCCTCTGCGGTCCAGCCCTCCTCATCTATATGACTAGCGGCATACCAGATAGGGTTCCAACTATCATCAAAATTTCCATTATTGGAGATAAACTCATCCCCTTTTACACCAGAAGCAGAAATGGTAAATGAAAACCCAGAGCGGTCATCATTATAGCTATCTATATTAATCTCTACCCAATCTCCAGGAAAGTCATCTCGACGTCCCATGCGGCGTTCTATTTTATCAGGTTCTGTATCATAAGCTCTCCAAGCTACATATAAATACTTCTGATCATAGGTGATTTTAAACTTTGTTTGTTGTGCGGGCGCTGTATTTTCATCAGGTTCATTTTCTACAAAATCTCCTGCCCATTCTACCGCATTCCATGCATCTTCATTTATAATTCCGTCTATAGTAGGCGCCTCTCCCGTATACGCATTTGTAGTATAGGTGCGCTTGGGAACTACAGTGGTTGTTTTGGTAGAATCTGTTTGTGAGTACGCTTTCGCGAAAGCAAAAACACACGTAACAAAAAATAGAATAACTGCTCGTTGATTGATTGATTGCATGAATTGATGATTAGTTTGATGCCCTAATAGACTTACAAACTATAATAGATGTGACACTATTGTCTTTTTTTTATGAATATCTTAACTTTTTTAACAGAGAATCACTTCAAAAAAACAAACCCAATTATTTAGTTATTCTAATGTATACTCGATAGTAACAGGGCCATTATACGTAAGAATTGTCCCGTCGTTTTGTAAAAATTCAAATGTTGAGATTTCTTCTTCAGAAAAAGTGATGATTATAGTATCATCCAGAAACAACCCGTCTTTAACAATATCATTACCAAAAGAAAATATAATCCGATCATCAACAATTGTATATCTTGTATACCCTTCACAACTTAACACAACACATATAGAAATTTGTATAAGATCTTCATTTTCATCTTCCATTACTTCTAAAAGCAAATCACCAAAAGGACAAGCAATCCCTCCTGCATCAAAACGTAGGCTATTAATAGACAGGCAATCATTAAAAACATCCAACCATAAAGGAGAAAACAAAGGAGTTTCTATAAGTAAATCATTAGAAAACTGACCATCACCATTAAAGTCCATAGGCGTATCCAAGCGAAATGAAGAAATACTATAGTTCAGTCCCGCCAATGGGGAATTTGTATTCTCATTATCAGAACTGCAACTTAAGAACAAAAGACACCCCAGCAGGCATAGAATTACTTTACTCATTTTGAATTTTTTACCTAAAAATACCTCTTTTAAAACGAATGAAAAAAGGGGAAGTAATTGTTATAAATTTTGTCCTATATATATACCCTATATTTGCCCTTCAAAAAACGCTATAAAATATTGCCACTTGGCTATTTGTGTAATCAATAATTAATTGTACTTTTGCAGACCGTTTTTACACGGGAAAATTGGAATGTTTAATTAAAATTAATTAGTGTGGACACATTAAGTTACAAAACAGTATCTGCAAACAAAGCTACCGTAAGTAAGGAGTGGGTTTTGATAGACGCTGACGGACAGACGCTAGGTCGTATGTCATCTATCGTAGCTAAGTTTTTACGCGGTAAGTACAAAACTGACTTTACCCCTCACGTTGATTGTGGAGATAACGTTATTGTTATCAATGCAGAAAAGATCAACTTAACAGGGAGTAAATGGACGGACAAATCATACATCCGTCACACAGGATATCCTGGTGGGCAGCGTAGTCTTACAGCAACAGAACTCTTCGATAAAGACCCTACTCGCATCATTGAGAATGCAGTAAAAGGTATGTTACCTAAAAACAAATTAGGTAGTGCTTTATTTCGCAATTTGAAAGTGTACTCTGGATCAGAGCACGGACAAGAGGCACAAAAGCCTAGAACAATTAATCTTAACGAAATTAAGTAATGGAAGTAATTCACAAAATCGGTCGTCGTAAGACCGCTGTAGCACGTGTATATGTTTCTGAAGGAAAAGGAAACATTACCGTAAACAAAAAAGACATGGCTACATACTTCCCTACCGCTACGTTACAATACAAAGTAAACCAACCATTAGTAATGACTGAAAATGATGGGAACTTTGATATTAAAGTAAACGTATACGGAGGTGGTATTACAGGTCAAGCAGAAGCAATTCGCCTTGCGCTTTCTAGAGCAATGTGTGAGCTTGATGCAGAAAACCGTAGCAT
Source organism: Dokdonia pacifica (assembly GCF_900188275.1). GTDB lineage: Bacteria > Bacteroidota > Bacteroidia > Flavobacteriales > Flavobacteriaceae > Dokdonia > Dokdonia pacifica. Next base: position 434,186 of record NZ_FZNY01000004.1, on the reverse strand, counting down.
CCTTAAACCAGAAGGTTTATTGACAAGAGATCCAAGAATGGTAGAGCGTAAGAAATTCGGACAGAAGAAAGCTCGTAAGAAATTCCAGTTCTCTAAGCGTTAATACATCGTGTATTAATCTCAGAATTAAGAAAATTAAAAATGTTGTCGTTGCTTGGTTCGCTTTCGCGAAAGCGTATAAAGAATCAAGGTTAGTTTAGCATCTAAACCCTGTCAAGTACAGCGTTGCTAATTTAAGTCCAACGGAACGTAAACTATTACAAAAATGGCAAACAACATAGAAGTTAAAGAATTACTTGATGCAGGTGTACACTTTGGTCACCTCACAAGAAGATGGGATCCAAATATGGCACCATATATCTATATGGAGCGTAATGGTATTCACATCATTAACTTATACAAAACAGCTGCAAAAATTGATGAAGCTTCAGAAGCTCTTAAAAAAATAGCAGCATCAGGTAGAAAAATACTTTTCGTAGCTACCAAAAAACAAGCAAAAGATATCGTAGCAGACAAAGCTGCAAAAGCAAACATGCCTTACATCACAGAAAGATGGCCTGGTGGAATGCTTACCAACTTTGTTACTATTAGAAAAGCAGTAAAGAAAATGCAAACTATCGACCGTATGAAGGCTGATGGACGTTTTGATACGCTTTCTAAGAAAGAAAAACTACAAATGAATCGTCTTCGTGAGAAGCTTGACAAAAACTTAGGATCTATTGCAGATATGACACGTCTTCCAGGTGCATTATTTGTTGTAGATATTAAGCGCGAGCACATTGCGATTAAAGAAGCTCAAAAATTAAACATTCCAATATTTGCGATGGTAGATACCAACTCTGACCCACGTCAAGTTGATTACCTTATACCATCTAATGATGATGCTTCAAAATCTATCGATAAGATTGTAGGATATGTATCTGACGCTGTTATTGAAGGTCTTGCAGAACGCAAGGCTGGAAAAGAAGCTCAAGCTGAAGGAAAAGACACACCTGCTCCAAAAGCAAAAGCGAAACCAGCAGCAAAAGCAGCTCCTGCTCCAGCAGCACCAGCAGCTCCAGCTCCTGTAGCAAAAGCTGAACCAGCAAAAGTAGAAGCTGAAGCAAGCGAAGAAGAAGAGTAAATAACATTTTCATAATACAAAAAAGTCGTTTAGTTCCTTTCTTTGCAGAAAATAAACTGAACGACTTTTTTAATTTAATTAATTAATAGATTTCCGTCTTTACGGAAATTATAATCAGAAAGATTATTATGGCAAAAATTACAGCCGCAGACGTAAACAAGCTTAGAAAATCTACCGGAGCCGGTATGATGGATTGTAAAAAAGCATTAGTAGAAGCAGAAGGTGATTTTGACAAAGCAATTACTATCCTACGTAAGAAAGGACAGAAAATTGCAGAAAAAAGAGCAGACAGAGATTCTAGCGAAGGTGCTGTTGTTGCAAAAATAAACGATGATAACACGAGAGGTGTTGTTGTTTCTTTAAATTGTGAAACAGACTTTGTTGCAAAAAATGATTCTTTTGTAGCTATGGCTCGCCAAATGGCAGATATTGCATTAGGAACAAATTCTAAAGAAGAGTTTCTTGCTGCAGATTTTGAGGGTATGACAGTTGCAGAAAAACTTACCGAGCAAACTGGTGTTATCGGAGAGAAAATAGAAATAGGAGGTTTCAAAACACTTGAAGCTCCTTTTGTAGGTTCTTATGTTCACGGTAACAAAATTGGAGCTTTAGTAGGATTATCTGCTGCTACAGATGTCTCTGCAGAGGTTGCTAAATCTGTATCTATGCAAGTAGCTTCTATGGGAGCAACTACATTATCTTACAAAGATTTTGATCCTGCATATGTTGCTTCTGAAACTGAAGCAAGAATTGCTGCTATTGAAAAAGATAATGTTGAATTAGGTCGTTTAGGTAAAACACTTAAAAATGTACCTCAATATATTTCCATGTCTCAATTAACTCCTGAAGTTTTAACAAAGGCTGAAGATGATATCAAAGCGCAATTACAAGCTGAAGGTAAGCCTGAAAAAATCTGGGACAAGATTGTTCCTGGAAAACTAGAGCGTTTCATTTCTGACAATACAACACTTGATCACGAGAAGTGTCTTCTTGATCAGCGTTTCATCATGGACGAAAGCCTTAATGTTGCAGATTATGTAACTAGTAAAGGTGATTTAAGCGTTACAGGATTTGAAAGAGTTTCTTTAGCATAAGCAAAAAGAATATCAAATACACATAAAAAAAATGCGCTCTATTTCTAGAGCGCATTTTTTATTTATAGCTTTTATAACTAATTCTTAATTAGTTCTTTCAATCACTAGATTCCCTATAGGCTCTGAAAGAGGATCTCCATTTCCAAAAGGAGCTCCATCATAAAGACTCACAGCAGCATTTTCACTACCATCATTTGCCTCATACGTATCTCCAAGAACAACCCCTGCGTCTATAGGACGTAATTCTATCTCTTCTAAATCTATTAATGTTTCTCCATCTACAATATTAAAAGAGCTTACTCCTAAAAACCAATCTGGGCTAGGGTTTAATCTTGCTAGAAACGTAATTCTAGTACGTGTAGGAGTTACAGAAACAGAAGTACTTGCTGATGATTCAGGACCTACCATTCCTGCTGTTGTAATACTAAACAACCCATCTCCTTCTTCTCCTAAAGATGTACTTATAAAAGCAGCAAGGCCATCTACATCACCAGATTGAGCGTATAAAGCCATTCCATCTGATGCTATTTGACCTAGAGAATATACAGATACTTCAGGTGCATGAGCTATCGCAATGATAGTCCCAAAAGAAGCATTTGCAGGATAATCTTGTGGATTATTTGCCTGCGTAAAATTAGTTGTGAAATCAAGACTATATGTAGCACTAGCTTCTGGTAAGCCTCCATCTGGTGTACCTCCTCCATCTGGACCTCCATCATCATCACTTCCACAACTTATAAAAAATGAAAGAATAACAAGATAGCTTAGTTTGAATAATTTGTTCATAATTGATGTATACATTTTGATTTTAAAAAAATATTTTGGAAAAATAATGAGTGCATAGCAACACTCACCTATTTATGTTATAAATATAATAAACTTGCCACTCCTAAAAGGTAAGAGTTTATAATAGTTTACATAAAAACAGCCACTTTAAGCACAAAATAACATATTTCTACATTTTCCATGCTTAAAAAAACCTATAGCCATATTTACTAAATCTTGCGTAAAAGAATTTCTTTAAAAAAGTAGCATAAGCACTATATTTGCATAATCTTTTTCAATCTATGACATACAAAAGAATTTTACTTAAATTATCTGGCGAGTCTTTAATGGGTGATCGTCAATACGGTATAGACCCTAAACGTTTATCTGAATATGCAACAGACATCAAAAAAGTAATTGATACTGGAGTTCAAGTTGCTATTGTAATAGGTGGCGGGAATATTTTTAGAGGAGTTGCTGGAGCAAGCAAAGGGATGGATCGTGTACAAAGTGATCACATGGGAATGCTTGCTACTGTAATAAACGGACTTGCATTACAAGATGCATTAGAAGATGCAGATATCCCTACACGACTTCAAACAGCTATCAAAATCAATGAAGTTGCAGAGCCTTTTATCAGAAGGAAAGCAATGCGTCATTTAGAAAAAGGACGTGTTGTCATTTTTGGTGGTGGTACAGGTAACCCCTATTTCACAACAGATTCTGCTGCTGTATTACGCGCTATAGAAATAGAAGCAGATGTTATTCTTAAAGGGACTCGTGTAGATGGTATTTACACAGCAGATCCAGAAAAAGATAGTGACGCTGTCAAATATGATCATATTTCTTTTGACGATGTGTTACGTAAAGGCTTAAAAGTAATGGACACCACTGCTTTTACGCTAAGTCAAGAAAATGAACTTCCTATTATTGTTTTTGATATGAATAAGCCTGGCAACTTATTAAAAGTAGTTACAGGAGAACAAATAGGAACCACAGTAAACCTATAAAATTAGTATATGGCGTAGTTTTTGTTAAATTGCGTTTAAAACATGTTTTATTATGAATGAAGAGATTCAATTTATATTAGATAGCACTAAAGAGGCAATGGAAGGTGCTATTTCGCACCTTAAAAAGAGATTACTTACAATCCGTGCCGGAAAAGCAAGTCCTGCAATGCTTCAAAGTGTTATGGTAGATTATTACGGTAGTCAAACACCTCTATCCCAAGTAGCAAATGTAAATACCCCAGACGGACGTACGATATCTATACAACCTTGGGAAAAATCAATCATCGCAGATATAGAGCGTGCTATTATTAATTCTAATTTAGGATTTAACCCAATGAATAATGGGGAAAGCATTATAATCAATGTACCGCCACTTACTGAAGAAAGACGTAAAGAACTTGTAAAGCAAGCTCGTTCTGAAGCCGAAGATGCTAGAATAGGAGTACGTAATGATAGAAAAAGTGCTAACAATGATATTAAAAAGCTAGATGATATTTCTGAAGATCTTGTCAAAAATGCAGAAATAGACGTTCAAAATCTTACAGATACATACATCAAAAATGTAGATACTACGCTAGCAGCAAAAGAAAAAGAAATAATGACCGTTTAATTAACGAAACGATCGTTAAACAAATACAAAAAGCGACCGCTAGCGGTCGCTTTTTTAATACATTTGAATATACTTCAAACTTTCTATGTATAAAATACTTGCTGTTTTATTATGTATACAGATCTCTACTTTTGCACAAACTGAATCAGGCAAAACTGCAGAAGAGCTTATACAAAAGGCCATCTCTTTAAGAGACACTAATGATCCACGCGCGGTTTTATCTAATTATGCATATACTAGTTATGAAAAGACAATCATAACCGATAGCCTTAGCACAAGTACCCATAGCTATTTATCTGAAAAAGTAAGTAATACTACATACACCACATCACAAGGGTTTATAGAAGATATTATAGGTTTTCAATTGGCTGGTTTTGAAAAAACACGTTATGAAGTACTTGCCGTAAATTTACAATCTCGCTCTTTCTATGATGAAGATTTTGTGATTTTCAACACCCGATATGCAGGTATTTTATCTCGTAGAGGTTTAAGAAATTATACATACAACATTGTTCCGTCAGATTCTAATGATGAAATACATATTTCTTTTACCCCTAAAAGACCAAAAGCAATTCCAGGACTGTCTGGGGTTATGGTATTAGATAAAGAAAAACTCGCCCTAAAAAACGTACAAGTAAGTCTTGATGATGCTATAAAAATCAAACTAAGCCAATCCTATATTTTCAATAAAGAAGCAAATTTATACCTCCCCAAAAACCGAGCACTTTTTATTGATAAAGGAGATAGTGACAGACGTCTTTCTTTTTTTGGTGGACGAATTTCAATAGGCACATTACAGGAAGAAAATCTGGAAGAAATGATTACTAAAAAGTACCTCGTTTCTACAACCAGTAATAGTGATTTTTCGCTTAAAGCGAAAGAAATAGAGATACAACCCTATGCCATTACTATAGAGCCAGACGCCACAGAAAAACCACAAAGTTTCTGGCAAAACTATCGCTCAGAAGATTTGACTAATAAAGACAAACGAAGCTTCTCCGAAATAGAAAGAATTATAAATGCAGAAAATATTGAACGTCGTTTAGGAACTATTAATAATTTTAGTGTCGGATATTACAGCGTCAACTTTTTTGATTTCGATCTCACCTACCCAGTAAAATTCAACAATTTTGAAGGCTTACGTCTTGGCTTAGGAGGTGTTACTAATGAAAGTTTTTCTAAACGATTTCGTATAGAAGGATACGGTGCTTATGGCTTTAAAGACAAGGAAATTAAATACGGTGCAGGAGGTGGCATCCTGCTTGATTCAAAAAAAGATGCATGGCTTAGCTTGACTTATAATAGTGATCTGGAAGAAGTAGGAAACTATGCGTACCTGACAGACAGACGTGTGTATTCTTTATTTGAACCACGGCTCGTAAATATTAATTTATTTTACAAACACCGCACCACAAGAACAAATCTTGAATATCGAATTGCACCAAAACTACTCTCCGAATTTCAAGTTGCCCATAGACGTATAGAACAAACAACTCCATATCGCTATATCAATGACGGAGAAGAAATAAGCAATTATAATATCACAGAACTCACTGCTGGCGTACGATGGAGCCCTGGAAGTAAGTTTATGAAAACAGAATCTGGCATTAATGAAGTATACGATGGCTACCCTAAAGTAACAGCTCAAATCTCACAAAGTATAGACGGCTTAGAAGGAGACTTCAATTTTACTAAAATAGGGGCTAAAGTTTTTTATAGACTCGATAGACTTAATAAGTCTGCTACAGAATTGCTAGTAGAAGGAAATGTAGGATTTGGTGACCTCCCTATCACCCATTTATTTCAAGCATATCCTAATGCACCTACAAAAGAAACCATACTTCAACGTTTCTCAGTAGCAGGCGTTAATAGTTTTGAAACAATGTTTTTTAGTGAGTTTTTCTCAGACAGATTACTTACCGCACAACTTAAGCACAGACTCGCTCCTTTTAACATAAGCAAAAACTTCAAACCTGAAATGGTTTTTATCACTCGATTTGCCATAGGAGATATTAGCAATCCCGAAGATCATTTAGATATTCAGTTTGGTTCTTTAAGAGAAGGATATACCGAATCAGGCTTCGAAATCAACAAGTTAATCTTTGGTTTTGGAACCAGTCTTACCTATAGATATGGCGCATATCATTTACCCAATTTTGAAGATAATATTGCTTTTAAATTTACTTTTAATTTACAACTTTAGAAAAGTAACATCCTTCTCGGATTTTCTTTAATAAAAGAATACCTTTGTGACTGTAACCAGAGGTAATGGCCAAGTTTTTAAGTTCAGGATTTTGGGAAAATGTTGCCAGTATTATATTACGCAATAAACTCCTAATCCTCATTCTTGTTATAGCTACTACTGTTTTCTTAGGAAAACAGTGGACTCACATGCGATTTACCTACACCGAAGCAAACCTACTTCCTGACGATCATGAAGTAAATTTAGAATACAACACCTTCTTAGATAAATTTGGCGAAGAAGGAAACCTCATTGTAATTGGCATTAAAAATGACAGCCTATTTACTCCACAAGTATTAAATGCTTGGAATAGTCTCTCTGAAAAAATAGATCAATATGCCGAGGTTACACTATCTATATCTCTTAAAGATCTTAAACTACTTGATAAACAAGAAAACCCTGCTAGGTTTGATTTAAAATCATTTATACCAGACAGTGTCACCACTAAAAAACAAGCTTCAGATTATAGAAAACAACTTTTTAATGATCTTCCTTTTTATGAAAATTTAATTTATAATAAAGAAACTGGTACCGTTCGATCTGCTATTTATTTAGATAAAAGTATTGTAAATACGCCTGCAAGAAGAGATTTTATCGTTAATGATCTTATACCCCTTATCTCAAATTTTGAAGCAACATCTGGTATTAAAGTCCGTACCAGTGGGATGCCATACATACGCACCCTCAACTCTCAAAATATTATAGATGAAATAGGACTATTTGTAGGAGCTGCTTTATTAGTCACATCCTTAATATTCTTTTTCTTCTTTAGATCCTATAGAGCCACCTTCATATCTATGATTACTGTAATTATAGGAGTAATGTGGGCTTTTGGTTTTTTAGGGCTCCTTAGATATGAAATTACAGTACTTACCGCACTTATACCGCCACTTATTATTGTAATTGGAATTCCCAATTGCATCTTTTTAATTAACAAATACCAGCATGAGTATAAAATGCATGGTAACAAAGTAAAAGCACTCCAACGTGTGATTACGAAAGTAGGAAACGCGACATTGATGACAAATATCACAACCGCGTCAGGATTTGCTACATTCATCCTTACCGAGAGTTCTTTACTTAAAGAATTTGGCGTTGTAGCCAGTATTAATATTGTAGGGATTTTTCTTTTATCATTACTTATCATCCCTATCATATATAGCTATATGCCACCTCCAAAAGAGAAGCATTTAAAGCATTTAGGAAAAAACTGGATCGAAGGTTTTGTTAATTGGATGGAGCGCATGGTAAGAAATCATCGTATTGCAATTTATGTTGTAAGTATCATCCTATTAACCGCAAGTATGATTGGGATTAACCAGATACGTATATCTGGAAGTCTCATAGAAGACATGCCTAAGAAAACCGCCTTCTTTAAAGACATCAAGTTTTTTGAAGAAGAGTTTGATGGCATTATGCCATTAGAAATATTAATAGACACTAAGCGTAAAAAAGGGGTGCTAAAACTCGCCACTTTAAGACGTATGGATGAGTTAAGCCAAGTGATAGAAGAACAACCAGAATTATCCAAACCAGTATCTATTGTTAACTTAGTAAAATATACCAAGCAAGCTTTTTATAACGGCGCTCCAAAATATTACCAATTACCAAGTAGTAACGAGCGAAATTTTATTTTACCATACACCAGTAGCTTTTCGGAACAAACCAATCTAATGGGTGCATATGTAGACAGCACAGGTCAATATGCACGTATTACCACTTTTATGAAAGACATTGGAACGGATAAAATGGAACGTGCCGAAGAAAATCTAAGGGCAAAAATAAAAACATTATTCCCTGAAGATCGCTACGAAGTTACCCTGACAGGAAAAGCACTAGTATTTCAAAAAGGAACTAATTATTTAGTAAACAATTTGGTGATAAGTTTATCACTTGCCATTCTCCTTATTGCTATTTTTATGGCTTGGATGTTCCGATCATTTAAAATGATTCTTGTATCTCTAATTCCTAATTTACTACCGTTACTAGTCACCGCAGGAATGATGGGATTCATAGGCATTCCAATTAAACCATCAACCATACTTGTATTTAGTATTGCTTTTGGAATCTCTGTAGATGACACCATTCACTTCTTAGCAAAATACAGACAGGAACTACGTGCTAGCAAATGGAAAATTAAAAAATCTGTATATGCATCATTACGAGAAACGGGCGTAAGTATGTTTTACACCTCGATTGTATTGTTTTTCGGTTTTTCGGTTTTTATGATCAGTAGTTTTGGAGGAACTGTTGCCTTAGGAGGCCTTGTGAGTGCTACCCTTTTATTTGCCATGTTAGCAAACCTTTTACTGCTCCCTTCCTTATTACTTTCGTTGGAACACAATATCGCTAATAAGAATACACTAAAAGAACCTGCTCTTCAAATTATCACAGAATTAAATGAAGAGCAAGAAATAGAAAATGATCCTTCTAAGGAAGATCATACACACTAAGTACCTCAAAAGTATATCCCAAAATAGAGCTGTTGCTGTATACGCTTTCGCGAAAGCGTATAAAAAAAGAATCCCCAGCAAAACCTACAATGTATTAGTAGAAAACTAATTTTTAGTTTTAATACAGGTCTCAGCATATTGCAATCTCAATGATTGAGTAAAATTACCCTCTAAAAGTAGGCTGTCAATTTCAAAACATCATTTATATTTGCCTTTCTTTAATTTACGTCTTTCTTTGAAAGAAAAATAATTAAAGAATATCAAGGAAGTTCTGGCTCAAAAAGTCAGAGGAATCAAACCCAGTATGGGATTAAAAATTAAAATACTATGAACTACATCTCAGTAATTGATATTTTAGCTAGTGATGCTATACATCAGGAGTTCACTGTAAAAGGATGGGTTCGCTCTTTTAGAGCTAATCAATTTATTGCACTTAACGATGGATCTACCATCAAAAACATACAATGCGTCGTAGACTATGAAAATATGGACGACGCACTTTTAAATCGCGTGAATACAGGTGCTGCTATTGTTGTAACTGGGGTTCTTGAAGAAAGTCAAGGAGCTGGACAGCGTGTAGAGATCAAGGTAAAGTCTATAGAAATAGAAGGAGATGCAGATCCAGAAGATGTAAAACTTACGATCTTATCGCCTAAGCGTCATACCCTAGAAAAGCTACGTGAGCAAGCACACTTGCGTGTACGCACCAATACGTTTGGAGCTATTATGAGAATGCGCTCTAAACTATCTTTTGCTGTACATCAATATTTTAATGAGAATGGTTTTTTTCAAGCACACACCCCTATGATTACTGGTAGTGATGCTGAAGGTGCTGGAGAAATGTTTCAAGTAACAGGATTGGATCTTAATAATCCTCCTAAAAAAGAAGATGGTAGTATAGATTACAGTCAAGATTTTTTTGGTAAAGAAACCAACCTTACAGTTTCTGGGCAGCTAGAAGCAGAAACCTATGCATTAGGATTAGGAAAGGTGTATACTTTTGGCCCTACATTTAGAGCAGAAAATAGTAATACATCACGCCATCTTGCAGAGTTTTGGATGATTGAGCCTGAAGTTGCTTTTTACGATCTAGATGCCAATATGGATCTTGCTGAAGATTTTATCAAGTATGTAATTAAATATGTGCTAGATAACTGCCAAGACGATTTAGAATTTTTAGAGAAGCGTCTTATAGATGAGGATAAGAAAAAACCGCAAGCAGAGCGTGCCACGATGGCATTACGCGAAAAATTAGAGTTTGTTATCAATAACAATTTTAAGCGCGTAAGCTACACCGAAGCGATCGCAATATTACGTAACAGTAAGCCTAACAAGAAAAAGAAGTTTAAATACCTTATAGATGAATGGGGGGCTGATTTACAAAGTGAACACGAGCGTTACTTAGTAGAAAAGCATTTTGAATGCCCGGTGATTCTTTTTGATTATCCTGCAAACATCAAAGCATTCTATATGCGTTTAAATGAAGATGGAAAAACGGTACGTGCTATGGATATTTTATTCCCTGGTATTGGAGAAATTGTAGGTGGATCACAAAGAGAAGAACGTCTTGATGTGCTTAAAGAAAAAATGGCCGCTTTAGACATTCCGGAAGAAGAGCTATGGTGGTATCTAGACACGCGTAAGTTTGGAACTTGTATTCACAGTGGCTTTGGCCTTGGTTTTGAGCGCTTAGTACTTTTTGCTACGGGTATGACAAACATACGAGATGTCATCCCTTATCCAAGATTTCCGGGACATGCCGAATTTTAATCGCAAGGCGATAGCTAAGGAATTAATTCTCTAAAACTTGTTTCGAAGGTTATTTATAAAAGAATAAATATTGCATCCTTGGATTGAGAAGGTTATTTATTCTAGGCATTATACAATATCAAAAAGGGGCTTTCGCCCCTTTTTTTTTGCAATTACTACACGTATCATTGTACCTTACAAAAAATCACATTCATAACCACTAAACCAAAACAATTATGAAACTTTTAAATTTTATGATTCCGATTACAATGATGGCACTCGTGCTTGTAGATTGTAAAGGAGATCACACTAATAATGAAGATGATGGCAATACTGGGCCTCCTACTGTTGTAGTTGTAGAAAGACCAGATATGGCTATTGAACTCGGTGAAGCCATTGCTTTGTACCAAAACTATGGTGCAAACAGAGTTGGATTAATAGAAAGTTTTGAAGAAGAATTAGGAGATGTAGATAATTACCAAGCAACACGCTCCCTTACGTTTAACTTTAAGGAGTTAAGACAATATATGGATTATGTAGAACAAGAAGCCAAAACAGCGGGCACCGATATATTGGGACTTCGTGTATACTTAGGGCAGTATGACACCAAAAACTCACCGCACCCTAATGCTGAAACTGTATTTTTTAACCCTACTATGAAAAAAGGTGATAATGAAGTTGCCTTTGCCATTCAAAATCAGAATGGAAATCCTACAGCCGTTCCTGTAGGAGTATTACAAGATTATTATCTTAAAACAGGTAAAATTAAAACCCCTGGGAAAGCAAACTTAGTATTCATTCAAGATGACATCACTAGTTTAGCAGGTAATCATGGAGGAAGAAGACCACCACCACCTCATGAAGATGATGACTATAATGATGAAGGCAATAATTAATTCAAAATAAATAATTAAACATTTAGTAGGAATAGAAAGTATTTATGGAGTCTTTTGGTAAATTTTTAGGTAATACACAATTTGGTATTCTCTTTATCACAGCACTTATCGCTACTTTCTATTTCTATAAATATAAGCATACAGAAATGCGTTTGTTTCTGTTTTTATTCTGGTACATTGCTATTAATGATATTATCGCATTAGAATTTTGGGATTATTATGGTAAAAAATATGATGCTATTCAATCAAATAATATTTTTTACAATATTCTAGATATTGTAAGATTTTCTGTAATTATATGGGTAATTAAAAAAAGTATTAACGATCCAACAGGCTTAAGACAAAGCATTGTGAACAAATTACTATACAGCGTATGGTTATTTTATTTTGTTAATATTTTATTTATTAATCCTATGGTATACTTCTTAGATTATGCATTCTTTTTTGGAGCAATCATAACAGTAATTGCAATTATGTATTATTCTATAGATTTAATTAAAAGTAGTCAAATATCTAAAATAAAAAAAGACTTACTACTATGGATTAATATTGGTTTTCTAATATTTAATATTTCATATCCAATAATTTTGGCAATACAAACCTATTATAAGCCTTTAAATATTTTAGAAATCGATGAGAAACTTTTTTACACCCAATTACCTATGATTGTTTCAATTATAAGTATCATTTCTAACTTAATAATTATTTTTGGATTTATCTGGTCCGAAAAAAGACACCAACATAATTAACTATATTTAAGCACGTTAAACCTATAATTCACAAGTCAAAAAACACTATTTTAAGAACTCATAATATTATAAACGAAAATAAATTTTGCCCATATACCTAAGTAACCCAGATGACAACACGCTAATACTAGCGCTAGTATCTATAACAATATTGCTACTTTTATTAATTGTAGTTGGGGTTTTATTTTCTGTATTTATCAGGCGAAAAAATGAGCTTTTAATAGAACAACAAGATTCTCAAAAACGTTTTGAACGAGAGATTGCAGAGTCACAAATAGAGATTAGAGAAGAGACCTTACGAAATATAAGTTGGGAGTTGCATGATAATATTGGACAGTTATTAACCTTAGCTAAAATACAAACTCAAAATTCTGGAGGAGATCAAAAGCAACTGGATGAAGCAGCAAGTACCATAGGAAAAGGACTTACAGAAATACGTGCTTTATCTAGACTTATCAATCCAGAAGCGCTTAAAAACATGACGCTTGTAGAAGCGTTAGAACTGGAATTAGATCGTTTTACTCGTATGGAATATCTAACCACGAGTTTAAATGTAACCGGAACTCCTATTACAATTGATAAAAAAATAGGATCTATTATTTTTAGAATATTTCAGGAGTTTTTTACGAATACCATTAAGCACTCAAAGGCAAGTCATTTAGATGTATGTATCACCTACACCCAAAATAGTGTAGACATTAAAGCTAAAGACAACGGGATTGGGTTTGATATGGCTTTCGCGAAAGCGAAAAATGGAATAGGACTCTCAAATATAGAGTCCAGAGGAAAACTAATTGGCGCTACCATTGAAGTCTCGTCAACTGAAGGAGATGGCACCGAGATGCACCTCTCATACGAATCAAAAAACGACATCACATGAACAAACTTGTAGTAGTAGACGACCATACATTGCTCTCACAAGCCATTAGTGGGCTTGTAAATTCCTTTCAGGATTTTGAAGTGTTATACACCTGTAAAAATGGACAAGAACTTGTAGATCAGCTTGTTTTTGAAAATAAACGCCCCGATATTGTCCTGATGGATGTCAATATGCCCATTATGGATGGCATTGAAACCACCGCTTATCTTAAAGAGCATTATCCCAATATTAAAGTACTTGCGCTTTCTGTAGAAGAAGAAGAACGCACCATCTTAAAAATGCTACGCGCTGGTGCAAAAGGGTATTTACTAAAAGATACCGAAAAATCAGTTTTAGAAAGTGCCTTAAAAGAACTCATGAGTCAAGGGTTTTATCACACCAATACCGTAGCTCAAATCTTAGTACGAAGTCTGCACGAAGAAAGTTCGCTCACGCTTAAAGAACGAGAACTTGAATTTATAAAACATGCTTGTACAGAGATGACCTATAACGAAATTGCAGATCGCATGTTCCTGAGTCCAAAAACAGTGCAAGGCTATAGAGACAGTGTGTTTTCTAAACTAAATTTAAAAAACAGGACAGGATTAGTTATTTATGCAATAAAGCATGGCCTGTTTAAGCCTTAAATTAAATATTATAGTTATTATTTTCAATAGCTTCAGTAATTCCTTTTTCTATAACAAAATATAAGGCGATGATTTTCTCCCTTTTGCTTATTTTTGTTATATGCTGAAACAACAACTTAATTTTAAACTCTCTCAAAAGCTATCTCCTCAACAAATACAGTTGATGAAATTGATTCAATTGCCTACGCAGGCTTTTGAACAAAAAATAAAACAAGAGCTTGAAGAAAACCCTGCGCTAGATAGTGGCAAGGAAGAAGTTAAGGATGAATTTGATGAGTTTAGCAATACCGAAGAAGATTTTGGGAATGACACCATAGAAACCGAAATCAATGTAGATGAATATCTAAGTGATGATGAGATACCTGATTATCGATTGAGTGCTAATAATTATAGTGCAGATGATGAAGATAAACAAGTACCATATGCCTCTGGAACTTCATTTAACCAATACTTGAAAACACAGCTCAATACGTTTCGTCTATCGCAAGAGGAGCGTGATATTGCAGAGTTTATTATTGGAAGCTTGGATGAAAGTGGATATCTAAGGAGGTCATTAGAAGACTTAATGGACGATCTTGCTTTTACTCAAAACGTATATACTACAGAAGAAAAGATAGAAGAAGTTCTTTTTACAGTTCAGGAGTTAGATCCATCTGGGGTCGCCGCTCGTAATCTAGAAGAGTGTTTAGTATTACAGCTTTCGCGAAAAACACCAACGAAGTCTGTAGAACTTGCCATAGCTATTCTCGAAAAATCTTTTGATCACTTTAGTAAAAAGCATTACAAAAAATTAATGTCTAAGTTCTCTATTTCTGAAGAAGAACTCAAAAATGCTATTCAAGAGATTGAGCATTTAAATCCAAAACCCGGAGGTTCCTATGCTAGCAATACAAAGATAGTAGAGCATGTGGTACCAGATTTTACGATACGCATTGTAGAAGGAGAACTTGAGCTTTCACTAAATGGACGTAACGCGCCAGAATTAAGAGTATCTAGAGATTATAGTAATATGCTTAAAGGCTATAAGGCTTCTAAAGAAAAAACGAAAGCACAAAAGGATGCCGTCATCTTTATAAAACAAAAGCTCGATGCTGCAAAATGGTTTATAGAAGCTATTTTACAGCGCCAGCAGACATTATTTGTGACCATGAGTGCTATTATGTATTACCAAAAGGAGTACTTCCTGACAGGTGACGAACGCAACTTACGTCCTATGATCTTAAAAGATATCGCTAATGAAATTGAAATGGATGTATCTACCGTTTCCCGTGTAGCAAATAGCAAATATGTAGATACGCCCTATGGAACCAAACTTATTAAAGAGTTTTTTAGTGAGAGCATGACCAATGATCAAGGTGAAGAAGTATCTACTCGAGAAATCAAAAAGATTCTAGAAACTGTTATCGAAGAGGAAGACAAGAAAAAACCACTTACTGACGATAAATTAGCAGGTATTTTAAAGGAAAAAGGCTATCCTATAGCCAGACGTACTGTAGCAAAATACAGAGAGCAACTAGACCTTCCAGTTGCAAGACTCCGTAAACAAATCTAATGAAATACATTATACGAAGTCTTTCATATATTTTTCATCCATTATTGATGCCAATAATTGGAGTGCTACTTTATTTTAAAATTTCGCCTCGGTTTTTCAATCCTGCCTTTCTTTTTTCAAAGTTATTTGCAACAACCATCATGACTGTAATTATACCTATTCTAAGCTATTATATGCTTAAGAATTTAAACTTGGTATCTGATATAAATTTAAAAAATGTAAAAGAGCGTCGCTATCCTCTATTGATGCAATTATTGTTTACATTTTTACTCATTCAAATTGTTTTTAAAGGGTATGAGATTCCAGAATTGCACTTCTTCTTTGTCGCAATATTAGGATCGAGCCTTGCCGCTTTTATTTTAGCCTTATTTAGCTTTAAGGCTAGTCTCCATATGATTGGGATATCTGGCTTAGTGGTGTTTATTATGGGTTTAAGTATTCACTATAATCAAAACCTACTATTACTTATAGCATTTTTAATTATAGGATGCGGTGGTACTGCAACATCAAGACTAGAAGCAAAAGCGCATACATATATAGAGTTAATTATTGGTTTTTTTGTAGGTGCATTACCACAATTGATGGCATTTAAATATTGGTTCTAATAAAATATAAAACCAAAACTAGCACTAAAAACATCACAGAAAATAAAACTGAAGTCCCAAACGGATTACTTGTAAGTTTACATTTTCTCCATTAACAATAGCATCATCATTAAATAATGTATTCAAGCCATAGTATGTTTGAAAATTAAACGCTCCATAACCAAAAGCAAAAGTAAGTCCGTACTGTAATTTATTTAATTCTGGAAGATCCGTTTGATTAACTTCATTTCCTTCTTGAATAAATGTAGATTTAAATCTAAAAATATACCCCAACTGAACTCCTGCATGAATACGCCAGAATGCATATTTTGTTGGAGTAGATGTTCTCCACCTATATTGTATAGGCATTTCCAGCGTGTAAAAAGTGAATCTATTTTTATCTGTATTTATATCTTCAGATATTGTTGAAAAAATAGTTGTATTTTCATCACTTTCTTCTCCTATAAAGAGATCTTGATTAAATGTATCTATAGAAACCCCTAAACCAACACCTATTGCTTTATTTCGGCGTTTATTAAAAGGCATATCCCTTATAAAACCTAATTGCAAGCTACCACTAAGTCCATTTTGAGAAATTCCTTCAGGTTTATTAGATAATAAATTAAATGTAACACCAATATATACTTGATCTTCTCTATAAAGCGAATCTACTACAGTATATTCATTAACACTATCTTGACTAAAAACCGCTTGTCCACTGCATAATAAAAAGAGTAATAAAGAAAAAGAAAGATATTTCACGAGACTGGTTTTATAACAAAGATACAAGAAATGACTACTCAATTATACATAAAAAAACGCCTTGACGAATCAAGGCGTTTTTTTACTAATTATAAAATTTGAATTTATTCAACTGACTCTCCAGCCGTTGTAATAAATATAATCTTAGGCAAGTTAGCTTCTCGCAATTCTTGTTTCACATCATAAACTAATCCTGCTTCAGCATCTTGATCAATTTTTAATGCTACTATAGCCGAGCTTTGTAATTCTTCTCTAAGCTTGGTTACTTCTTGTAGAATAGCTGTTTTCACTTCACTTACATCTACAATACGATCACCTATTTGCACAATTGCTTCTCTTGCTTTTCCTTTATAATTCGGTCCTGGTTTCCCAATATATATAAAAACCGTTCTTGACTTATCAAGTTTTTCAATTTGATCTGCTGGAGGCAATTGATTTAAAACTTTAAGGTCGTTTTTCCTAAGTACAGTTGCCACCATAAAGAAAAACAATAACATAAATACAATATCAGGTAATGAAGCTGTATTCACTGGAGGAAGTTCTCCTCCTTTTTTCTTTTTAAACTTTGACATAGTATTAATTGCTTTTAGGTTCTGCTTCAGAAAGTTTAAAAGGGATTAGTGCTCTAACCTGCTTTAATTTTTCTTTAGCTTTTTCTTCGTTTCCTTCATAGTTTCCAGCGTCTATTGCCGCCTTCACTTCTGTGTACTTCCATCCAAAAAGTCTTTGTGACTCTCTATCTCTAAGTTCGTTATATGCAGCTCCTAATTCATTCTGAACAGCAATATATGTAGTGTAATCTGTTTTTCTTGCACTACTCATAGAGATTATGGCTTTGTCAGGGTTATCTGATGAACTTGGGCTACGAGCTCCTTGACAGTAATTACAGTGTCCTTCCTGACCTGCAGGAATACCACCATTGTCTAAGAAATCTTTAGCCGCTTGACGTAAATCTTTTAATTCCATGGGCTCATCTTCTACCAAAAGATCATTATTGCTATTTACCAATACTACAAACAAGTTCTTTTGTTTAATAATAGGTGGTATAATTTCTTCATCTAGAGGAGGAGGTAATTGCCTTACCAGTCCTTTATCTTTATCTATAGTTGTAGTAACTAAGAAGAAAATAAGAAGCAAGAACGCAATATCTGCCATAGATCCTGCATTAATTTCGGGTGCTGAGCGTTTTGCCATAATAAATTATTTTACAAGTTTCTTTGCTCCTGAGAACAACATTAATCCTATAGCAGTAGCAGCTAATATAAAAAACGAGTTTATACCAGCACCAACCCATTTCATCTTGTTAGGTGTAAGCTCTATTTCCTGCTTTGCAGCTGCTTTCATTATGTCATCAGGTATCACATCTGATGCCATGAAATAAGATATCGCTATTACAAGTAAGAAAACACCAACTCCGATCAATACGTTCTTAGCATTACCACTAAATAATCCTTTAATAACAAAGATTATAACTAGCACTAAAATTAAAGCTAGTACGATATATCCAATAGTCATTAAGTTACCAATACTAGAAGGTACATCTACTGCATTTATTCCCAATGCTTTTACTTCGTCTTGAAGTGGCTCACTGTCAATTGTCCAAACAATACCAGCAAATATCATGGCAATAATACCAATGACACCTACTACTATTTTTAATATTTTATGTAATCCCATAATTTTTTAAAGTTTTTAAGGTATTACTAATTATTTTTTATGCTTCACTAACATATCGATTAGAGTGATTGAAGAATCCTCCATATCGTTTACAATACTATCGATTTTAGCAATAATGTAATTATAGAAAATTTGAAGTATAATAGCTACAATTAATCCAAATACTGTAGTAAGAAGTGCTACTTTAATACCTCCTGCTACCAGTGCTGGATTCATATCTCCTGCCGCTTCAATTTTATCAAACGCTTGAATCATCCCGATTACCGTTCCCATGAAACCAAGCATCGGTGCTAGTGCGATAAATAATGAAACCCAAGAAACATTTTTCTCTAGTTGTCCCATTTGTACACCACCGTAAGAAACTACCGCTTTTTCTGCTGCTTCAACACCTTCTCCTACACGGTCCAGTCCTTGATAATAAATAGATGCAACAGGTCCTTTTGTGTTACGACAAACTTCTTTTGCTGCTTCAACACCACCACTATTAAGTGCGTCTTCTACATTTTGTGCTAATTTTTTACTGTTAGTAGAAGCTAAGTTTAAGTATATAATTCTTTCTATTGCGATAGCTAAACCTAAGATAAGACATAAAAGTACAATCCCCATAAATCCAGGTCCTCCTTCTATAAAACGTTTCTTTAAATCTTGTGTAAAAGATAGTTCTTCTTCTGCTGCTTCTTCTTGAAATGTTGCTCCTGCATCAACACTAGCAATTATTTGCTGTACTTGAACTGGAAGGGTTGTTTGCGCATTGCTGGCTTTAGATGTGAAAGTCCCTAAAGCTACAACAGCTGCGATTGCCATAATAGAGAATAATTTTTTCATTGCTCTTGATCTTAAATTTAAATTAGTAAAGGGTTAAATATAGTAATTAATTAGATTAATTCTGAAAAAAATAGCAGATAGAAACTCATTATGTGCTATAGTGAGCACATACTATGCACTAGACTTGCTTACTTATAATGAAATAGCAAGTTTTTAGCATAAAATTGTTTCTATTTGTAAGAACTTATAATAAAGGATATTTATTTCTTTATTAAGCAGAGAGGAAGGGATTCGAACCCTCGATACGCTTTTGGCGTATACACGCTTTCCAGGCGTGCGCCTTAAACCGCTCGGCCACCTCTCTGTATTGTCAATAACTGAAATCATTGATCTCGACAAAAGAACTAAATTAGTTGGGAATAAAAAAATAAACATTTCTCAAAAATTAAAAAAAGTGGAAAAATGTCAAAAACTTAACTTTTCACTTACCAAATCCACTTACCACCATAATTAAGATTTATCAACATCGTAGTAAACAGAAAAATATTGATATGACATCAGATTTAATCTATCAAACTTTATTCCTAAGAATATCTATGAAATAATATTGAAAGTATTGAATTAGTGACCTTCGGGTTATGGTCTTTAAAATACATTTTATAGCACGTTATTCTTCGATAAACAAAATATATAGAAACTACAAATCATGGCATATTCTTACACCTGACAGCATGTGAAAGCCTAAGTTGCTTTTTACTTTACAGGACAAATATCAAACTTTTTGAAACAAGATATAAACTTAACTCTAACTAGCTTTACTAATATTATTTGAATGGTTATCAGACTAAAAAGTAAAGAAAATCAATCTTTAACTTTTGCCCATATTAACGATAAATACAATCATTTTGGTTTTAAGTTGATATTCCTTTTACATAAAATCAAATAATATGGTTTACAGTGAATCTGTTCGTCAGCACCAAGATTTGTAGTCCTGCTTTCTTCAGCCCTAGCTTCACAGATAGTAACCTTGTAGCTTACTAAAGATTCAAGGTGTCACCCAGCCCCATAAAGGACTTGCACCCTCTAAATGAATTAGTTATCTTTCGATAAACAAAAGACGTCCATACTGGGCACACACATTGACTACAAGTAATTGCTTGTTCTTGCTTACTTTAGAAATTCCTGCGGAATTTCCTACTTGGTTTGTATCTACAAAGTTTAGTACTAAACCACGCAACTATTCGTAGTCGATATCGTTAGGCTTCATAAATAAAAAATGAAACATTTAAAAAAGATTAGGCGAATATTAATAAATAAAGACTTGAGGAAATATCTTAGATATGCAATAGGGGAAGTATTTTTAATTGCTATTGGGTTATTAATTGCCCTTGCAATCAATGATTGGACAGAATATAAAAAGGACAAGAATAAATTGAAAGAAATTCATAGTAGAATCTTAGATGATGTAAATGACGATATCCAAGAAATTACTCAAATGATAAATACTTATGAAAAGAAAAGACATATTTTTCAATTGGTCATGAATAATTTAGCAACTTCAGATTTATTAGATGTCGGACTTTCAAGGTTAATTGTTCAAGATTATCGAATTGTCTTTAATAAAACGGGAATTGACCAGTTAAGACAAATTCCTTTTAAAGATAGTTTGTCTCTTAAAATTATTAAAGTTTATGACTTAATGATTAATGATGATATAACTCCTTACGAACTAATAATTGAAGAACAGTCAATAGAGTTTAGAAATTTAGTTCGAGATAATCACAGTTGGTACTTAGAGTGGATTTTAAAAAGAATTAACAAGAAAAATAGTAGTCAAGAATTAAAAGAATATTTTACTAACAGTAAGGAATATAAACATTGGGTGGCAGGTAATCATCAAATCATGTACAATAATTATGTGCCAAACCTTAAAAAATCTTTAGTGTCTCTTGAGGAAATCAAAAAAGATTTGGTGAAAGAGAAATAAAATGGATATGAAAGCCTAATTGATTAGCGCGACGCGATGAAAACTCACCGCTTTGAGGCTTTAATTTACAGACTTTAAAAATGAGAATCAGGATATTTAAACCAGACCTCTAACTTGATAGAAAGGTTAATCATCTTCAAACTTTTGGGTCAATTTTTTTATGAAAACGTCATTTCTGTTTTTTGCCCTATCATATAATGTAGAGTATTTCATTATTTCCATATAAAGTGAGCCATTATCCCTATTATTAAATAAGCCAGCTACAGTTTTAGAAGGTCTATATAGATAATCAAATTTATGTCCTTGATTGAAATCAGGGTCTTTTGCTTTTACATCAAAAGTATTTATTTTTTCACCTAATAAATATCCATAAAAAGTTTTGAATTGAAATTCTTCTCTTGAGAAATTTCTTATTAATGTTGCATAATTTTGAATCTGATTTATGTAATCTGAAACATTCACATCAGGAGCTTTAAATTCAATAATTATACACTTACCTTCATCGGGAAATAATAATATATCAGGTCTTTTTTGATATCTTTTTTCATTTAGAGAATCTCTAAATTCTAATTCTTCCTTCGATAATTTTTTATCATCTTTAAAGATTTTATTTCCTTCAAGTTCTACATCTTTTAATTCATGTTCAGAAGAACCATCAAATAGTATAAAATCTTCCTCTAGCAACCAAAGATCGCTAATATCAGTATTATCACTATGTTGCTTAAATATCAAATTATGTATCAAAGATTCATCATTGTTTCTACTACCGTCATTTTGAACTTTTAATTTTCTTTTTAGGATTTTGTTAAATAATTCAAGTACAAGATTTCTTCTAGCTACATAATGTGTTAAAGCCTTTCTGTTTTGCAATGGTATATCTTTAACCAATCTAACAATATAATCTTCAAATTCTTCTTGATAGCTTTTTGATGATGGATCAAGATTATCCAATTGTTCAAAATGATATTTTATCTTACTATCAAGTTTTGCTACTTGTTTAGATTCTTCTACATATACTTTCTGTAAAATCTTCTCTTCCGAATCATTAAGCGATATTGATATTCCCTTTAAGAAATCATCATTTAGAAGGAACATAGATTTCAACTCTTCTATCTTTCCTAGTTTTTCTTCTACCTTATTTTGAATTTCTTCATAATTATATAAAATCGATTCATTTGCACCTACCCCAATATCTTCAATAAAGATTTCCTTATTACTGAACAACTCTAAATCTTTCTTTAAGTCTTTTTTACTGGGTATCCTTAGTTCACCTCTAACATCACTATCTCTGTTATCCAAATATTTGCTAGAAATTAAAAATAAAAATCTATCCCCATCGACATTATCTTTTGCCGAAATATTTGTCAATTCCAAATCATACTTCTTTAATTCAATAATCTCATTCTTACTTGTAAGTTTAATTTCATTTTCTAAAAGAGAGGCTTTCGGTATTCTAAATGGTGTTACTTTGAAAGTTTCCTCATCATTTAAAATTTTAACTTCATATCCAGATAACAAACTGTAATTCAAATTGAATTCAAATGTTTGCTCGTTTTTAGGTATATCATCTTGAGTTATTTCAAGATTTCTAGTAAAATCATTATTTACGTATTGTTCTAAAGTTATTTTTGGAAGGTTATTTCTATTTAAACAAAAATTCATCAAGTAATGATTGATAATATTTTCTTTTAAATCCTCTATATTAAAGTTATAATGCTTTTTATCTTCATCTTCGAGTAAATCAGACAAAAGCAGAGAAGTCCCTGTTGCTTTAACGTCTCCGTTAAGTGGTTGTGTGAACTTTAAAAAGGTAATAGTATTATTTGAATGAACATAATCCCTTGATTTAGAAATCGTAAAGTTTCTTTTCATAAAACTATCGTTAGTCTTAAAAATACTGCTATACTCTATATTATTAAAAAAATGAGCTAATTGGATTCTCCCAGAACCTTTGTTTTTAAACCCCTTTCTAGAGTCTTTAAAAATGTTAAATCTTTCAAATTCTTTATCATCAAATCCTTTACCAGTGTCCTCTATTATGGTTTTATCAAACTCTAACTCATCAAGTAAATTCCTTTTAAGATAATGCTTAATTATAATTGAGTTATTTTTATTATCATCTTGCTTAAGATAAATTGACTCTAATGAATTTGTGAATGCCTCATAAATAGGTTGTAAAACATTCGGGTTCTTTTTTATCTCACTTAGAATTTGAGGATAATATGCCCCAGGAAGATTTATAAAAGTATTGTCTGTAAATTTCATTTAATAAAAAGGCTGATTTCACAAATTTAGTTTATTTGGATTTAGTTTTATTGCATATCAATGAAATCATTATTTATAATGATGATTTCATTGAAAATTATCTTATATATATTAAAATAGCTTTTCGCTACGTATTTTTTATACAAGGTGTGATTATGATTCTGTCGCATTAATTCAATGATTATGTAATCTAGAAAGAAACAGACCCTTTAAGTAGCCAGTAAACAAAAAGTTTTAAATATAGATGTCTTAGGACTCAATATCTTTCCTTTTCTAATAATGTGTATGATTTCTATTCCTGCAAGTGTCCGTTATGCTGATTCAAATTCTTTAAATCCTGTGGTAATTCCAATTTTCCTTTTATGCTTCGATGATTTTGTTCTACAATATTGTTGAGACACTTGACTCTCCGAATCTTTATCTTCTTTGAAGTCAAACTCCTTCTATTCCAAGTCCGTATTCCAGCAGTGTTCGCTCCACTCTTGTCAATATTGATAATACAAAGTTTCGCGTTATTTCAAATAGCCTTATTCAAGAACTTTTGGGCAGAACCCTTCATTCTTCATTTGGTCAGTAAGAAATCTATCGTATTTCCTTGCTTATCCACCGCTAGGTATAAATACCTATCCTTACCTGCTACCTTGATATACGTTTCATCAAGTCTCCAACTATCGATGACTAACTTCTTACGAATGTTCATATTTTTCTCTATGCCTTTAGAAAACTTAAACACCCAACGCTGTATTGTAGAATGATCAACTTTAACACCCCGAATAGCCATCAATTCTTCAATATCACGGTAACATAAACTAAATCGAAATTTAAAATATACCGCTTGTTGTATGATGATGTGAGGATATCGATGGTGTTTGTACATGGAACTACTTTATAAACATCAAACTTAAGTTTATTTGAAATAGTAGAATTAATGCGACAGAACCTAAATATCTGCTTCTAGCTAGAAGTTGCTTTATAGCATCTTCATTTTCAAAGGTTTCTGGCTTAAAATCAATTTAGCTAACTTTTGCTTGTTAGATGGATTCATTTACCTATAAATAAGAAAATTAAAATACCCGCTAAACACTTCATAGGGATAGCCTCTAACTAAATACTGTAATTTAAAAAGAGAAAAAACACTATATCATTTTGCCCTCATTACATCAGTTGACATAAAAAAATGATATTGTACATATCGTAAAGCGGGATTTGTCTATATAAAAACTACATTTTGACAATTACAAATTCTGATCTACGATTTAATTGATGTTCAATCTCTTCACAACTAACACCGTTCTCACAGTTATTGATTAATTGTGTTTCACCATATCCTCTAGCTTCTACTATACGAGATGATAACACCCCTTGTCGGATAAGATAGTCTTTTGTAGAATCAGCCCTTCTTTGCGAAAGCGCGAGGTTATAACTATCCTTGGCTCTCGAATCTGTATGTGATTCAATTCTTATATGTAAATCTGGTTGTTGAAACATTAATGCCACAATTTTATTAAGTTCTACAGCAGCATCAGGACGTATATAACTCTTATTAGTATCGAAAAATATGATCCCCACCTTTATTTTTAAGACACCGTTATCCTCAACAATCAACTCATCCACTGTTTCTAATTCCAAAGGAATAATTGTCTCTTCTGAGATACTAGAAGTAACAAATAATTTATTATTGAGATTATATCCTAATTTCTCTATACGTATTTCATAACGCTCACTGCATAATAACTCATAGTTGAATTGATAATCTCCATTTAACTGGCTTTTAGTTTCTGTTAACTTTATACCCTCTTCACTGTACAATCCTACGGTAACATCAGCAATACGCTCTTTAGTTCTTGTATTACTAACATATCCTTTTACAACTTGCTTACAATTATCAGCTATAATAGCTTCAGTAATATTTTCTGGTGTAGTTCTTCTAAAAGCATAAATATCATCATCCCCTACACCTCCTTCTCTGTTAGAACACACAAACCCTTGTTCATTGGCTTCATTTATTATAAACCCAAAATCATCCAAATTACTGTTAAGTGGTAATCCTAAATTTCGAGGTTCTGAAAAAGAAGTCTCTAAAACATCACTCTCAAAAACATCGAGCCCTCCAATTCCTAAATGTCCATCCGAAGCAAAGTATAATTTGTCTTCAGTAATAAAAGGGAACATTTCTCGACCAGAGGTGTTAATGGTCGGTCCAACATTTTTAGGAGTAGAATATCTATTATCATCCAAAACATCTACAACAAATATATCTGTTGCTCCTATACTCCCTGGCATATCAGAAACAAAATATAGTTTTTTATTGTCAGCACTTAGCGTAGGATGTCCTACGGAGTATTCATCACTATTAAAAGGGAGTTCTTGTATATCACTCCAATCACTAAAAATACTATCATTACGAACTGCTGTATAAAGTTTAAGATGGTTGACACCTTCATCATCACGTTTTAAATCTCCATTGTAATTATTACGTGTAAAATAAACACGCTTATGGTCTTTTGTAAATGTAAGTGTTGCCTCATGGTATTTTGTATTAAGTGATTCAGAAAACGGGCGCTCACGTTTTACATTTGTCTCTGTCGCATTAATTTGACCCTCGTAAAAATTTAAAAACGGTTGTTTGTTCCAATGATATCTACGCTTCACATAATAAGAAGTATCAATAGCCGAAGAATAAATGAGCTTACTTCCATAATATGTAGGGCCAAAATCAGAATATATAGTATTAATATCAAGATTAGCAAGCTCAAATGCAGGTGGTATGGCCATTACATCTGCTAGTGTTTGTTCTTTCTGAGCATAATCATCTATACGTTTATCTTCTTTATTAGATGCTTTCGCGAAAGCTTTCATCCACTTATTTGCAGACTTATAGTTTCCTATACCTCTTAACGTGTGTGCAAAACGAAACAGATATTCTGGATGCACTTCACCTCGGTATCTACTAATGAGAATATCATACCATTTATTAGCTTGTTCCATATCAGTGTTAAAATAATAAGCGTCTCCTGCTTTCTGAAGAACCTCCATAGAGTTATCGCCTCGGTCAATCCCTTTTTCGTACGCTTTTGCTGCTTCTACATATCGCATTTGGTTAAAAAACTTATCTGCTTTCTCATACGATTTCTGTGCAAATGCTGAAACGGAAAGTAAAAGTAGAAGTATCGAAATATTCTTTTTCATATATCTATAAAATTTAAAAGAAACGTGGAGATTTTAGTTGTTTACGATTAGAAATAAGATCAAATCGTAGTACAATTTCATGGCTACCTGTATTAAAACGTTGTAAATCTGTTGTTGTATAGTCATAGGAATAACCTAATAGTAATTGAGGTGTAAGCTGGAAACCAGCTAAACCACTTACAGAGTCGTCCCATCTATAAGAGACACCTAATCGAAGTTTTTCATAAAACATAAAGTTAGCAGAGAGGTCTGCAATTAAAGGCGCTCCAGAAACGGCTTTTACTAGAAACGCAGGCTTAAACTTTATATCTGAACTTAAATCTGTCACAATACCACCAATGATAAACAAATGCAACCTTTCTGCTGCTACAGTTTGTTGTACGTCATCATACGTTTGATTTGTAAGTAAGTTTGGGGTAGATATTCCAATATAATTCTTGTCACTATGCCAATAAATTCCAGCTCCTATTGTTGGAAGCACTTCACTTACATTATTTTGAAATAGAATATCTGGACTCTGTGCATTACCTCTCGTGAAATCAATATCTAAAAAACGCCCTCCTCCTTTTATTCCAAAAGATAATCTTCGATTTTGTGAAGTTTGTATCGTATATGAAAAGTTTAAGTCTATGTATGTTTCCCTAGAAGGACCTAGTTCATCATTTACAATAGCTAATCCAAGCCCAACATGCTCACCTAAAGGAGAATCAATAGTGAACGTTTGTGTCTTTGGAGCCCCTTCTAGACCAACCCACTGTGCCCTTACCAAACCTAGAGCAGTTGCATGACCTCGAGATCCTGCATACGCTGGGTTTACCCCTAACGTATTGTAAACGTATTGTGTAAACTGTGGATCTTGTTGCGCAAAGGTCATCTGTATAGAAAAACCTATACAGACACCTATTAATAATTTAAGATTTATATTCATTTTATATCTTATTTAACTATCTAATACTATTTCAATTATCTGTTTATGTATAACCATCCTGCACGTCCATCGCTGCCATCTCCTAAATCAAGCGTGTAATAATACGTACCTACTGGTAACTTTTTATTTTTATTTATAGTGGCTCTCCCATTTGATGTGCCATCAAAATCATTTTGATAATTCGCTGCTTTGAAGACTAGATTACCCCATCTATTATAAATATGTAGTACATTATTAGGGAAATTCTGTATCCCCTGAATGACAAATGTTTCATTCGTTCCATCTCCATTAGGAGAGATTTCATTAAAGATTTCTAGATCTTGTTCTACATCAAGTATAATAATAGTAGGATCATCAGGATTATTATCATTGTTAGGATCTACATTTGTAGCATCTGTAGGATCATCAGAAGTATCAGAAACAATAGCACCATCTGCGGTTAATCCACTTACTGTTGCTGTATTTACTACACTTCCGTTTACTACATCTTCATTTGTTAAGATATAACTAGCGGTAAATGTCGAGCTGTCCACTTCTCCAATAGCTAGATTAATCGGTCCTCCTTCTACATCTACGAGTAAATCTAGGATGGTTACATCAAACAATGGAGTATTACCTGTGTTAGTGACCGTAAATGTATAATCTATTCGATCACCTTGATCTACAATATTATTTTGATTAGCATCTATATATTCTCCTTCTTTCTCAAGAGAAATACTCGCTACTTCGAATAAGGTAACCGTAGGATCATCATCATTTCCAGTATCATCAGCTGGATTTGTACTATCAGAAACATCGGTAACTATATCTCCCATAGGATCAAGACCATTTGCGGTAGCTGTATTGACAATCATTCCCGCTTGAACATCATCTAGTGTCAATGCATAATTTACAATAGCAATACCGCTTTCTCCTGGCTCCAATGTACTTGGTGATATAGAAAGATTGGTAACTCCGATAGTTGTATCATCAATAGTGATATTAGTAACGGTCACATTACCTGTGTTAGTCACAGTGAATGTGTAAATAATCTCATCACCAACATCTACAGTATTACTATTATTTGAATCAACAAGTTCAGCATCTTTCAATAGCGTAATATTACTCATATCGTTGATATCAAATACAACAGTATCTGTTGAAGTTACATCATTATCAAATGGATCATTTCCTACGGCAGTTGCTGTATTAGTTACACTACCATTATCAATATCTTCCTGAGTAAGATTGTATGTGGCAGTCACATTTCCAGTGTCTGATGGTGTAAGAACATCTATCACCCCTACAATACCGCCTAGCAATGGATCATCAACTACGATATCTGTCACAGTCACATTTCCGTTATTCATTACTACAAAATTGTACAGTAATTGATCTCCTACATCTACTACTCCATTTCCATTTGCATCTATGTATACAAATGTTTTTGTGATAACGATCACTGGGTTTTGCTGCAATAGTACCTCTGTGTCATTATCTGGTTCTCCGTCTCCGTCAGAATCTACTAACACATCATTTGTTGGATCTCCATCACCGTCAGAATCAACACCACTAGTCGCAAAATCTCTATCATGAGATACATCTCTTACTTCATCACAATCAGCACCGATTGGATCAGCTACAACAAATGCAGTATTTAAAACACTTCCGTTGTCAATATCTGCTTGTGTGATTACATAATCTTGTGTTGTTGTAACTGACTCGCCTACTAGAATCTCTTCAAACTCACCAACAAACCCTCCTAACAATGCATCAAATATCTCAGCATTTAGTAAGGTAATATTACCCGTATTTACAACAGTAAATTCAAAAGTGATAATATCACCTGGTACTGGATTGGTCACATCACCACTGAAAGCGATGTCTTCTTTAAATAATGAGATATTAGGCATACATCCAAAGTCTACTACGGTAGGATCATCAGGGTTTCCATCACCATTTGGATCTATATTTGAGTTATCATTTGGATCATCAGATGTATCAACAACAGGCTCTCCGTTTGGAGCATTTCCAGCAATAGTTGCTGTATTAATAACCATCCCAGCATCAATATCATCCTGAGTTAATGGATATGTTACTACATAAATCCATACTTCATCCACTTCGAGGATATCATTGGTATTAAGGTCTCCAGAGTCTGGACCTGGAATAACACCTCCTAGTAATTGATCTGTAAGAACAGGGCTGATAATAGTTGTAGTTCCAGTATTTGTCAATGTGAAGGTATACGTGATAAGATCGCCGACTTGTATTCCATCACCGCCATCATCTAAAACGCCTATTTTATTAAGGTTCATACTAGCATCTTGTGGTATGAATGTATTTGTAGGATCATTGTCAGCACCCGTATTATCACCATCATTTCCTGAATCGGATTCATCAGACACAGAAGTCCCATCTACCCCAGTTCCATTTGCCTCAGCTTGATTTGTCACAATGCCCGCATCGATATCTGCTTGGGTTAATACATAGGTTGCAGTAAAAAATAATATATCACCTGGCATCGCATCAAAATCATCTGCCTCACCATCGATATCACTTCCGCCACCTGTATATATTGGAGTAGGTGTTATACCAGTTCCAGTAAACGTTGTTTCAGTAATCGTAATATCAAATACATCTACATTTCCAGTATTCTCAACAGCGTATGTATAAATAATACTATTAGTTTCAAGATCAATCATAGAGCTTTTAACAAGTTCTAACATAGGGTTACCCGTAAGTGGTGTAACCGTATCATCGTCATCTGCTCCTGTATCATCGGCAGGGTTACCAGAATCAGAGTTATCACTCACTGGATTCCCATTTGGATCATCTCCCCTAGCTACTGCTTCATTAATTACTTCTCCTGCATTAATGTCATCTTGATTTATAAAGTAATTAGCCGTTAACGTTTCATTTTGCCCAGGCGCTAGACTACTTATTGTACCCACTAGATTAGGTGTAAGATTACTATCCGTTACATCAATAGAAGTTACCGTTACATTACCTGTATTAGTCACCACAAACGTGTAGACAATAATATCACCAGGACTCACAATGCCATCCCCATTAGAATCTACATACGCACTTGTTTTCACAAGCTCTAATGCAGGGGTTGCAGGTATTGGTAAGTTTGTTGGATCATTCGTGTCATCTATATCTGCATCTGAATTCCCAGGTTGTCCTTCATCATCATTTGGATTCGTACTATCAGACACATCTGTTACAGAATTTCCATTAAGATCTGTTCCAGTGGCTATTGCTGAGTTCTCTACATTTCCAGCATTCACATCATTCTGGGTAAGCGTGTAGATTGCCGTCACCGTTCCTACTTCTGTAGGAGCTAATGTATCAGGATTCACTATTGCATTATTAAGTCCTATGACAGGATCTGTTATGATAAGACCTTCAACAGTTGCACTTCCTGTATTAGTCACCGTAAAGGTGTAGGTAACTTCATCACCTGCGCCTAAAAGGCCGTCACCGTTGGTATCTATTAATGTTGATACCGCTTTCGCTAAAGTAATCTCAGCCATTACCGGTAATGGTGTTACCGTATCATCATCATCATCTCCAGTGTCATCTCCAACATTACCAGAATCTGAATCATCAGAAACCATATCACCTAAAGGATTTTCTCCTGTCACTGTCGCAGTATTTATAACTTCTCCAACATTGATATCATCTTGTGTAATTGTGTATGTTGCTGTATAAACCCATACTTCATCCGTGTCAAGGATGTCATCAGTATTGAGATCTCCTGATACTGGTCCTGAAATCACACCTCCAAGCAATGGATCGTCTAATACAACAGTACTGATCGTAGTATTTCCAGTGTTTGTTACTGTAAATGTGTAATCAATAGTATCTCCAGCTTGAAGTCCATCACCACCATCAACAAGAATACTTGTTTTAACGAGTTCCATACTAGAATTAGCAGGGATAGGTGTCGTAGTGACATCATCATCCGCTCCTGTATCATCTGCTGCATTACCTGAATCAGATACATCCATCACCATAGCGCCACTTGGATCAG
>NZ_FZNY01000004.1:269926-401785 GCF_900188275.1 Dokdonia pacifica | reverse complement strand
CAACAAGCGTCTGATTCGCCATAGGATCTAAACTCGCTATCGTACCTACCAAGTTCGGGGTAAGGTTCGTATCGGTGACATCAATGCTCGTTACCGTAACATTGCCTGTGTTAGTAACTACAAAGGTGTATAAAATCATATCACCTGGACTCACAACTCCATCTCCATTAGTATCCTCATAAGCGCTTGTCTTCACAAGATCTATGCTAGGAGCACAAGAAATAATGGTTGCTGTCACTGAGTTTGTACAACCCGTTATCGGATCAACATATATATATTCTATAGTATGAGGTCCAGCAGCTTGCACTGCAGGATCAAATGTTGTATTAGAAACACCATCTATTGTTATTGCAGTTCCAGTTCCACCAGTTGCAAAATCAGGAGAAACTATCGTCGTAAGATCTAGCGCTGATTCTCCAGTACAAACATATACAGGGGCCGTAATAACGGGCATTGGCAACGGATTGATCGTAAGATTCATCGTATCAGATACAGAAGCCGTACTACACGTTCCATCTCCTGTAACTGTCTTCGTAAGTTGTACGACAGAAGCACTCATATCAGCAGTACCTAACGTATATATAGGAGTTTCCGCGAAAGCGTTATCAAAAATCCCATCACCATTAGTTGTCCATTCTATAGTTCCACCAGAAGATGTCGAAGGTGTCATTGCCGAAGAAAGATCAAAAGAACCTCCGTCTGCACAAATTTCTTCATCAGACCCTGCATTTACAGTAGGAGCAGTATCTATAGTTACAATAATTGTAGCTGTATTACCTACGCAACCTGCAAGGCATGTAGGGGTTACAACATAAGTAACAGTAAGTGATCCTCCTGTTGTATTTGTATACGTATCATTTGCAATCGCATTAGCTGGTAAACCTGTTGCTGGAGTTGTATTACCAGCGGCAGCTGTCAAACCAGTATCTAGAGTAACACTTACCAATTGCCAACTTACTGCTGGCACACTCGTAGGAGCCGTCTCTAATTGAACACCAATAGGCGAATCACTACATACTGTCGTATTGAGTGCCGTTGAAACTACAGGTTCTGGATTAACAGTAACTACAATATCAAAAGGAGTCCCCACACAATTATCTGGGGCAGTTCCCGTAGGAATAACTGTATATGTAATCGTTACTGCATCTGCTGTAAGATTTGTATAGGTATCTGTAATATTTGCAGCACTTCCTGTTAAACGATTTGCTCCAGCAGGTACGTTTCCTTGATCTGAAGATGCTACGGTATACGTAAATGTACTTCCAGCTGATAGTGCTACAAGATCAAAATCTAGTGCAATATCACTACAAACCACATCTGTTTGATCTGAAATATCGTTTGGCGCGTCATTAATAGTTAATGTCACCTCTGTACGTGTCAAGCTTGAACAATCATCTGCATTTACTGACTCTGCAAAATACGTAACCGTTCCAACGGTACTGAGTGTTGGATTTGCAACTACAGTCCCTGCGGTTGCCATATCATACCACACGATTGTACTTCCCGAAGGAATTGTAATCGCATTATTTGCATCTAAAGTTTGTATTGGAGATGCTTCACATTCAGTGATGTTACCAGAACTTGTAGCAGCAGCTGGACTTCCTTGTATCGTAAGTGTTACAGGCGTTCTAGTAGCGCTTATACATCCTGTTACTGAATTTTCCGCTTGCGCGAAAAAGGTCACAGTCCCAACCATATTTAGGTTGACATCTGCATCATCTACAATAGTTCCTCCTGTTAAAGCATCATACCAAACAATCGTATCTCCATTGACTAGTGTCGCTGAAGCAACAAGTGTCTGAATAGGATCTTCTTCACATTCCGTTTGATCTCCTCCAGATGTTGGAGGCTCAGGTTGCATATTAATTGTAAGTTCAATCGAATCAGAAACAGTCGAAGTTACACAACTTCCAGTTCCTGTTACTGTCTTTGTAAGTGTAACAATACCCGCAGTTATGTCTATCGAACTAGGAGTATATACAGGGTTTTCAATAGTGTTATCTGTAAATACTCCAGTACCACTAGTCGTCCACTCAATAGTTCCATTAGTTGATGTACCTCCTGTTAAGGTATACATCATATCTGAACAAATCGCAGCTGTGGCTGGACCTGCATCTACCGTTGGCTCATCTTCTATAGTGATCGTTACCGTATCTACCGCCGTACTACAAGGTGCAGTTGCATTACTTGTTAAAGTTAATATATAATCACCAGGAACCGTTGCTGTAAACGTAACAGTCTCTGGAGTTGATGTAGCCGTGGTTATACTTAATACTCCATCTCCCATCGTTGGGCTAGTCGTGATTGACCATGTACCTTCTGTAGCTCCGCCACCGATACTTGCATCACTCAATGTGTATGCACCAGCGTCGGAACATAAAGCCATATCTGATCCAGCTTCTACCGTTGGATCTTCATTGATCGTAAGAACTGTCGTATCTGATACAGAACTTGTTCCACAAGCTCCTGTCCCAGTTACTGTTTTAGTTAAGGTTATTGTTGTTGCAGATACATCTAATGCACTTGCAGTATACACTGGATTATCTATGGTAGCATTTGAGAATGAACCTGAGCCACTAGTCGTCCACTCAATAGTTCCGTTGGTTGATGTGCCGCCTGTTACCGTATACATCATATCTGAACAAATCGCAGCTGTGGCTGGACCTGCATCTACCGTTGGCTCATCTTCTATAGTTATCGTTACCGTATCTACCGCCGCACTACAAGGTGCGGTTGCATTTGTTGTTAAAGTCAATATATAATCACCTGGAACCGTTGCTGTAAACGTAACAGTCTCTGGAGTTGCTGTAGCTGTGGTTATACTTAACACTCCATCTCCCATCGTTGGGCTAGTCGTGATTGACCATGTACCTTCTGTAGCTCCGCCACCGATACTTGCATCACTCAATGTGTATGCACCAGCATCTGAACATAAAGCCGTATCTGATCCAGCTTCTACCGTTGGATCTTCATTAATCGTAAGAACTGTCGTATCTGATACAGAACTTGTTCCACAAGCTCCTGTTCCAGTTACAGTTTTAGTTAAGGTTATTGTTGTTGCAGATACATCTAATACACTTGCAGTATACACTGGATTATCTATGGTAGCATCTGAGAATGAACCTGAGCCACTAGTCGTCCACTCAATAGTTCCGTTGGTTGATGTGCTACCTGTTACCGTATACATCATATCTGAACAGATCGCAGCTGTGGCTGGGCCTGCATCTACCGTCGGTGCTGCTTCTACAGTAATGGTTACTGTATCAGTCGCTGGACTACAAGGTGCGGTTGCATTACTTGTTAAAGTAAGTACATAAACTCCTGCGACAGTAGCACTAAAACTTGTGGTCTCTGGAGACGCCGTCGCTGTCGCTGGTGTAACTGCACCATCACCTCCTGTAGGTTGGGTAATCGTCCAGATTCCTGTGGTTGCACCTCCGCCAATACTCGATCCAACCAAAGTATAACTGCCAAAGTCTGTACATAAACTCGTATCATCACCAGCCTCTGCAGTTGGGTCTTCATTAATCGTTAAGGTAACATTATCTCTCACAAATGTGCTGGCACATGCGCCAGAACCTGTTACTGTTTTTGTTAACGTAACTACTCCAGAAGTTACATCCTGTGCACTTGGAGTGTATACTGGATTCTCTGCAGTATCATCATTGAAAGTTCCTGTTCCGCTCGTGGTCCATAAAATCGTTCCATTGGTTGATGTTCCGCCTGTTACCGTATACATCATATCTGAACAGATACTTGCTGTGGCTGGACCTGCATCTACCGTCGGTGCTGCCTCTACAGTAATAGTTACTATATCAGTCGCTGGACTACAAGGTGCTGTTGCATTACTTGTTAAAGTAAGTACATAAACTCCTGCGACAGTAGCACTAAAACTTGCAGTCTCTGGAGACGCTGTCGCTGTAGCTGGTGTAACTGTACCATCACCTCCTGTAGGTTGGGTAATCGTCCAAATTCCTGTGGTTGCACCTCCACCAATACTCGATCCAACCAAGGTATAGCTGCCAAAGTCTGTACATAAATTCGTATCATCACCAGCCTCTGCAGTTGGATCTTCGTTAATCGTTAACGTTACTGAATCTACTGCTGGACTTGCTGAACAAGCTCCACTAGTAGTTACTGTTTTTGTTAACGTAACTGTCCCTGCTGATATATCTAAATCACTTGCCGTATACACTGGATTATCAATCGTAGCATCTGAGAATGATCCAGACCCACTCGTTGTCCACTCAATAGTCCCGTTGGTTGATGTGCTACCTGTTACCGTATACATCATATCTGAACAGATACTTGCTGTGGCTGGGCCTGCATCTACCGTTGGCTCACCTTCTATGGTGATTGTTACCGTATCTACCGCTGCACTACAAGGTGCGGTTGCGT
Organism: Dokdonia pacifica; assembly: GCF_900188275.1. Classification (GTDB taxonomy): domain Bacteria; phylum Bacteroidota; class Bacteroidia; order Flavobacteriales; family Flavobacteriaceae; genus Dokdonia; species Dokdonia pacifica. Next base: position 397,387 of record NZ_FZNY01000004.1, on the reverse strand, counting down.
TTGTTGTTAAAGTCAATATATAATCGCCAGAAACCGTTGCTGTAAACGTAACAGTCTCTGGATTTGCTGTAGCCGTGGTTACACTTAACACTCCATCTCCCATCGTTGGACTAGTTGTGATTGACCACGTACCTTCTGTAGCCCCACCACCAATACTAGCATCACTCAATGTGTATGCACCAGCGTCTGAACATAAAGCCGTATTTGATCCTGCTTCTAACGTTGGATCTTCATTAATTGTAAGAGTCACTGTATCTGACACTGAACTTGAAGAACATGTTCCATTACCAGTAACTGTTTTTGTAAGTGTTATTGAACCTGACGTTACATCCGAAGGACTTGGCGTGTAGATTGGATTTTCCGCGGAAGCGTTATTAAAAGATCCCGATCCACTAGTTGTCCAAGCAATAGTTCCATTGCTCGATGAACTTCCAGTGACAGTGTACATCATGTCTGAACAGATTGCAGCCGTAGCTGGACCTGCATCTACTGTTGGTGTAGCTGTTACTGTAATTGTAACGGTATCTGTTGCCGCGGCAACACAAGGTGCATTAAAATCTGTAGTAAGCGTCAGTATATAGACGCCTGCTGCAGTTGCTGTAAAAGTTGCTGTCGATGGATCTGCTAATGCAGTTGTTGGCGTAACAGTTCCTGCTGTACCAGGATTTGTTGTTACTGACCAAGTAGCTTCGGTAGCACTTCCTCCTATACTTGATCCTATTAAGGTATAACTTCCAAAATCAGCACATAAATTTACATCTGTTCCTGCTTCAGCTGTTGGTTCCTCACACCCAAGTGCTACAGTAAATGTTGTCTCATCGTCATCAGGGTTTCCATCACCTAAGTCGTCAATGCTTGAATCTGTTGTAGGATCACTATCAGGGTCAAACTGATCGCTTGCTATAATCTGGGCACTGTTAGTGTAAGGCCCCATAGCATTAATTATAGCACTATATACAACACTTATTGTGGCTCCACTAGGTATATCAAGATCTGTCCAAGTAATTGTTGTATTACCTGCATTAAAGATGCCTCCATTAGAAACTGATCCTGGTACCAATGTAAGACCAGCTGGCAGTATATCTTCTACTGAAACACCTGAGGCATCTGAATTTGTAGCATTGGCATCATTATTAAAAATACTAATCGAATAATTTATGGTTTCTCCAACATTAGCTGACGTTGGAGTTGCTAATTTCGTGATTTCTAAATCTGAAATCCCTTTAATCTGTAGCTCCATTTGATCTGCTACAGGCGTACAATTTCCATTACTTACTGTCCACTCAAAAATATAGATCCCTATTGCTGTATTTGTTACGGCTGTAGTAGGGCTATTCTCATCTACAAAATTTGCAGAGGTAGGTCCTGAAACCTGAGTCCAAGTCCCTACTTCAGGAGAAGTAACTGGTGTTGCTTCTAAATTAACATTAGTAAAAGCGGGTACACATAAATTTGGTCCAGCTTCAGAACTGATAGGTTGATCAATGACTTCTATAATCATACGATCTTCAAAAGAACACCCATCATTTCCAGTGGTGGTTGTTGTCCATATAAATTCATACGTTCCTGTAGAAAGACCAAAAACCGTTGCATCTGTATCACTCGGAGGAGCAATCACTGCTCCACTTGGATTAGCAGGGTTTTGTGACCAAGTTCCAATACCACTAGTAGGAGCAATAGCCGCAAGGTTTGTTTGCGTTTGATTACACAATACTTGATCTGGTCCAGCCATCGCTACAGATGGTGGCACATCATTAAACTGTACTGTAACTATACTAATAGAGGGATCACAAGCTGATGGATCTGGGAATGGCGATGGAAGTGGGCCATTCGTAATTGTCCATTGTAATTCATAAGTCCCTAAGGCAATATCTGATAATGATGTGACTGGATTATTTGGATTATCAATTGTTGTACTTGAACCTGGAGGGGAGTTTATAATAGTCCAAGTTCCAATACCAACACTTGGCGTGTTTGCTGCTGTCATGTAATCGAGTTCACAAGCCTCTAAATCGTCAGGGCCAGCATTAGAAGTTGTGGGAGGCTCATACATCGTAATACGAAGTACGTCAGATAATTTTGTACAAGCCCCACTAGAAAAAGTATATTCTAAAATATATAATCCTGGTACAGTAAGACCTGTAACCGTAGTGGACTGTGCAGTATCATCTGTAATCATTGCATTTGCAGTAGAGGGCTGAAATTCAATACTCCATTCTGATGATACTCCGCCTCCTGGGGTGTTTCCAGAGATCGGCACAGATCCGTTAGGCATTGTATCTCCAATACAGATAAAAAGTTCATCTGGAGATGCAACAGGTTCTGGCATGTCTGGAACAGCATCTACTCGAACAGTTGTTTGAGCAGAGCCAGGATCACATCCTCCAGAAGCTGGTATCGTATATTCAAAAACATAAGGAGTTGTATTTGGAACAACAGCAGCATTTGCAGTATATGGGCTTGTAGGCGTAATGGTTACTGAACCACAATCTCCACCCACACAGGTCCAAGTTCCATTAGAACCTACAGTACCCGTGAGGATAACATTTTCTACATTACATCTAACCTCAAGAGGTGCTCCAGCTGTTGCAGGAGCTATTACTTCTATAGTAATATCCTCAAAAGAGTCCATTCCTGGAGCACAAATACTATTGCCTGTACTTACAATAGTTAATCTAAAAGTATAAAAACCCGTAGTAAGCCCTGATATACTTGCAGTATTAAAGTCAGAAGATGTTACAATCGTTGGATTGTTAGGAGCTCCAGCAAGTAGAGACCAAGTTCCAACTTCTGTAGCTGTATTGATAGGATTTGCAGCATTTAGGGTAAGTGTTGTTTGATTACATAATACTGTAGAAGAAGGGGGAGTTATCGCTGCTATAGTAGGCGGAAGCCCCACTTCTATATCTACTGTTGTAGATTGTGTATCACAATCGCCTATTTGAACATCCCAACTAAAAGTATATAAACCATCAAAAATAAAACTTACAGAAGATAATGGGTCATTGACATCTGCAAAAGTAAAACCTCCTGGACCTGAGACGTACGTCCATGTACCCACTGCTCCAGAAGAAATCGTTGCATCCATCGTGGTGCTTGTAGCACATATTTGTTGATCTGTTCCTGCGTCGGCAACAATAGGGTCGGCGATAGTAACCACGACACTATCTTCCGTGGTCCCACAAGGTGATGTAGAATCGTCTATAGTCCACTTGAATGTATATGTTCCATTTCCTGGAACTGTTGCTATTGCATTAGGATCATTTGCATTAGGAGAGAAGGTAGCACCTGCTGGAACTACAGACCAAGTCCCTTGTTCTGGTGCCATTACTGCATTTGCTTCTAAACTAATTTGTGTTGTGCCAGAAGCGCAAATAACAACATTTCCAATAGTAGAAGGAGTTAATGGAGGATCATTTGAAGTCGTAAAGCTTACATCTGCAGATGAAGCGCCTGAACATGTAGGCTGTGGATTAACGTAATCTATTGTCCAAGTAAGGGTGTAAGTTTCGTTAGCAATAAAGCCTTCTGCAACTGCATTTGGGTCATTCACATTAGGAGTAAAACTGAGTCCTCCAGGACTTGCACTCCAAGTTCCTATTTCTCCATCCCCAGGAACACTTCCTTGTAATTGAAGTGATTCACCAGGACACACCACTGTTCCCGCAGCAACTGTTGCGGCTGTTGCGGTTGTAAGTACTGGATCATTTACTGTGATGTCTACAGTTGAAGAAGCAATAGGACAATTAGGACCTGTAAGATTTGCATATCTAAAAGTATATGTTCCTACGTCAAGTCCGTTTACCGTTATATTTTGTGCATAAGGATCACTAATTGTAACTGAAGTTGGACCATTAACAAGGCTCCATTCTGATGTTCCAATAGTTATTGCGCTCCCACTTAAATTTACAGAAGTTGGTAAAGCCGCGCAAGGTAGTGTAACTCCTGTTCCCGCATTAGGCTCATCGGGAGACCCGTTTGACACAATAACGGATATAGCATCAAAACCATCTGTACAACCTATTGGAAATTCTCCTGCCTGTGTTCGATTAAATTCGATAACATATGTACCTGGCTCAAGTAAATCTACACTCAAATTTGAGCCTACATTCTGGGGACTTGTTGGAAATATAAAGCCAGATCCTGCAGGACCACTAATTATTGAATATGATGTACTTCCAGAACCTGTGTTGCTAACAGGTATGTTAAAACGTGTCATTCCGCAGTCTCCAAATAATTGATCATCTCCGTTATTTGCAGTTACTGTCCTATTATTATTTCTATAACGTACATTATATATTTTTTCTTCAAAACATCCTGTAGTGGCATTTTCGAGTGTAAACGTAAATTGGTAAGGATCATTTGCACTGTTAATTCCAGAAACCAAAGTATTAACAGTACTTGCTGGTGTTGGGCTAAAAGTAACTGTATTGCCCCCGCCAGTTTGAGTCCAAGAAACCTCTTCACCTGCAAATCCTGGAATTATACCTTCTAATGTAACATCGTTTACAGAGGTATCACAAATTACAATATTAACTGTTCCCCCTACAGGTGTAATGTCTTGCGTTGCCGCGGGTACTGTTATAACAGTATCTGCAAAACCAGAGACACAAGGACCTGATGCAGTCCATCTTAATGTATAAATACCTTCAATAAGCCCAGAAACATTTGTTGAAGCATTACTTGCATTTCCAAAGGAAGGTACCGCTGGACCACTTACAAAAGACCACATTCCTGACTGTCCTCCTAAACCACAACCAGCATTACTTCCTTGAATTGTTGTGCTTTGAGTTGCTGTATAACAATTACTTAACATTTGATCACCACTTAACACCTCTACTGGCATCTCTCCTCCAAAATTTGTTACATCTAAAAAATCTACCGAAGTACAAAATCGACCAGTACTGTATTCTCTTTCTATTGTCCAAGCTAAAGTAGTTGTACCACAACTACCAGAAGATAATGTTATAGTTGTTGTTGGAGAGGTTAACGATGCTATAGTAACACCCGCTGGATTACCAGGTGTTACTACAGACCACACTCCTATTTCTCCTGCAATCTCTGGTGTGTTACCACTTATGATGAGTCCCCCTGATGCATCAGGGCAAGAAGCAATGTCATCACTTGCGACAGCCTCAGTCAATCCTTCTATTGTTACTGTTTTATCCTGAAAACTTTCTATACCATCTCCGCAAACTGCAGAAAATCTAAAAATATATGTATTTCCTCCACTAGTTCCAGTTACGGTAGTAACAGGCATATTAGGAGTATCTATAATAACTGAAGGCCCTGAAATTTGTGTCCAAGAAACATCTCCGATTCTAGGCATAACATCATTCCCTGTTAAAGTGATCGTTGATCCTTCACAAAATGTTTGATTTAAGCTACCTGCATTTACTGTACAATTCTGCGCGAATGAGACAAAAGGTATAATTGCAAATAAAGCTAAGAATACATTTAGTTTTACATTAGTCTTAAGCATTTGACTAAAATGAGCGTATAATTTTTTCATAGATTGGTTTTCTATTTCTGAAAAGGCTAATTATTTTCGATTGAAAATTTATTTGTTGTAATTGGATATGTAAATAGCATCCTATAAGTTTTTGCTTTCGCGAAAGCAAAACATTTCAGGATTTATAATAGGATCAAGAGTAGTGCTTGAAATAGTAGAATGATAAAACTTCGATGTTTTTATACGATTTAAAAAAAATCCCAATAATACATTCACCAGCAGTAAAGTTACTAACTGGTAAATAGTCATCACTTCTACTAACATATAGTTTACAAAACCACCAAACAGCAAAAACAACCATGTATTGGGTGTACAAAAACGGAGTATTAAAAAGTAGTTTTCAAGCATGTGTAATAAATTTAAAAATATAAGAAAAGGCTTATTTACCTCTTAATGTTTACTGTTAAACCGTAAAATCATAAAATATTGATTTACAATAGATGTAAACATACATTTAATTAAAATTTGATTCAAATATATATAATATTAATATTTAATTAACTCTTTTTATCGATAAAAATAAACATTTTATCGATTTTTATAAAAACCAAGATCATTCATTATATAATTATAATTAAGTAAATTATGATAAGTAGCTTAATATCTATTTCAGGTTCAAGAATTAATTCACATAAAAATATGATTTTGTACTACATACCAATTAAAGCATATAATACATACACTAAAAATGTTAAATAATCGATGAAATACTTTATTTTATCGATTAAATGTAATTTTTAAAAATGTTTCAAAGACAAAAAAATATAAAAAGTAAAGAATCATATTTAGAAATATATTGGAGGTATGGAAACGATTAAATATTTAGTCTACTAATAAATTACACATGTAAATAGTTTTTTACTTGAAAATGATCTTAGAATTATGAAAGAACCACAAAGAGATTTAGATTCTATTGAACTAACTAAAATAATTAGATCATTGATGCATTTCATAGTTATCGACAGTAAAAAATTTATAAATGAAAAAGAGAAAGCAGAATATATAAAAAGCTACATCTATATTTTTTCAAAATCAATAAATGGAATGAGTGATTTTATAAACATGAAATTAATTCATGACCAAATAGAAAAAGACATTTTAAATTTAGATCTTGAAAACGTTGTAAGGAAAAACTAAAACTATATCATTTGAAGAAAAAAATTACTGGTAATTCATGTATCTTAAAAATTCTTCGGAACATTTACCGTCTAACACAAGTGCAGTAGTAACAATAATGTTTTCTTATATATAGTTGCGAGTTAGTTTCTGTCGCATTAATTCTACTATTTCAAATATACTTAAGTTTGATGTTTTAAAGTAGTTCCATATACAAACACCATCAATATCCTCACATCATCATACAACAAGCGATATATTTCAAATTTCGATTTAGTTTAAGTTACGTGATATTGAAGAATTGATGGCTATTCGGGGTGTCAGAGTTGATCATTCCACAATCCAGCGTTGGGTGTTTAAGTTTTCTAAAGGCATAGAGAAAAATATGAACATTCGTAAACGGCAAGTAACAGATAGTTGGAAACTTGATGAAACGTATATCAAAGTAGGAGGTAAGGATAAGTATTTATACCGAGCAGTTGATAAACAAGGGAACACTATAGACTTCCTTCTGACAAAGCGAAGAATGAAGGGTTCTGCTCAAAAGTTCTTGAACAAGGCTATTGGAAATAACGGCAAGCCTAGGATAATAAATATTGATAAGAGCGGTGCTAATACAGCTGGAATACGGACTTGGAATAAAAGGAGTTTAACTTCAAAAAAGATAAAAATTCGACGAGTGAAATATCTTAACAACATTGTGGAGCAGGATCATCGTAGTATAAAAAGGAGAATTGCAATTACCACAGGATTTAAAGAATTTGAATCAGCACAAAGAACACTCGCAGGAATAGAAATCGTACATATTATTAGAAAAGGACAGATATTGAATCTTAAAACTTCAATGTTTAAAACCTTTTGTTCACTGGCTGTTTAATCTTTAAGTTTCTTTCAAAATCATATAATCATCGAAATAATGCGACAAAACCCTAAAATCAATTAAGTTATAAAAACATTAAAAGCAAAGCTGATAAAACAATTTTGCTTCTAATTTAAATTCTAGTTTTCAAAGACTATTTGCAACTATTGCATTTTATGACGAATCCCATAAATGGAACAAATTATTGTAAAATTATCTTGGAGGTTGTAGGTCAATTTTTTTTAACGGTAGTATCCGATAAACTGTGTAAGTAGAAAATTAGGCGGGTTTTAAAACCTGCCTAATTTTTTGTTTAATTTTAATAACACAGTTTTCTTATGAAAGATTTAAAGAAACAATTTTTGGAGAGTGGCTTACTCGATGGATTAAAGACCGAAGCCGAATTAACTAGTTTATTGAAGCAGCTTCATAGTACTGCTTTAGAATCCATGCTACAAGGAGAGCTTGATGCTCACTTGGGATATCCCAAAAACGCAAAGAATCAAGGTTCTAACAGTCGCAATGGGACTACAAAGAAACACATCAAGACGGAGTTTGGTAAAAGTCAAATAGAAGTGCCTAGAGACCGTCAAGGTAATTTTGATCCTGTTGTGGTTCCCAAACACAAGAGTAATTCATTATCAGTTGAGAACATAGTCATCTCTCTTTATGCTAAAGGAATGAGTGTATCAGATATTGAAGATGAACTTCAAGAGATCTATGGATTTAGACTCTCTACTTCAGCTATTTCAATCATTACTGATAGAGTTAACCAACACGTCTTGGATTGGCAGAATAGACCTCTAGAGAGCGTTTATTGTGTCGTATGGATGGATGGTATTGTTTTTAAAGTCAGGCAAGCTGGTAAAGTAATAAACAAGACTATTTATCTAGCTGTAGGACTTAATCGGGAAGGTCGTAAAGAGTTACTCGGTATGTGGCTTGGACATAATGAGTCAGCTGCGTTTTGGCAAGGGGTGCTTACTGATATGAAAGCTCGTGGTGTTGAAGATATATTGGTTACTGTAACGGATAATCTCAATGGTTTTACTCAATCCATCAAAAATGTATTCCCTACAGCAGATACTCAAATTTGTGTAGTTCATCAAATACGTAACAGTGCACGCTATGTAGTATGGAAGGATAAAAAAGCCTTTACTGGAGATATGAAGCATATATACAATGCTCCAAATAAAGAGATGGCAAAAGCAGAACTAGACCGATTTGCAGAGAAATGGAATGACAAATATCCCTATGCTGTGCAATCTTGGCAGAGAAACTGGGAAGAACTCACTGTATTTTTTGACTTCCCATTAGAGATTAGAAAAATCATCTATACAACTAATCTCATTGAAAATCTAAATGGTAAAATCAGAAAGTACACTAAAAATAAGATGGCATTCCCAACGGATGACGCACTTAAAAAGTCAGTATATTTAGCATTAATGCAAATCACTAAAAAATGGACAGCTCCAATTCATAATTGGGGACTAATACTTAATCAGTTCTTAACTATATTTGAAAAACGGGTCCAACTTTAAAAAGGTAAACCCCCTGAAATTCTGTTTACACAAAATTTTGGACACTGTCTTTTTAACAAATTATAAAGAATACCTAATCAGGAAGACTCACTTTATCATAAGTAGCATTATACTTCATTGTTTTGTAAGATGGTTTAACAATGGTTTTTAATTCTTTAACAAATCCTCTTGTTCTCATAGCTGTGAAAACAAATATTTCAGCGTCAGGATATGTTTCTTCTAATTTTCTTGCACAAGCAAATGAAGTTCTTCCTAGAGTAAATACATCGTCTATAAGAATAATTTTATTTACAAAAGCAATAGGATTTTTAGTTTTTAAACTCTTGTAATGTGTATTGCAACTTGGTCTATCACTAGCACGAGAAAAACTACTTGACTTAGGAACTTTCTTCTTCCTTTCTATTAATTCTTCAACTCTTACTCCAAATCCTTTTCTTACTAGATGCTCTGCTAAAATTTTCGTGGGAAACAAAGCTCCTTCTATCAGAGGAGTACTTCTTGGTACTGGAACGAGGATAGAATTATCATTAAACATTAAGCGTATAGGATGGTCTTCTTCTAATTTTTCAATATGACTAATCATACGATTGATAATTGATGAATTTCCAGCCTTTATACTACCGCATATTTTTCTTGACATTATAGCTAATTCATTTTCACCATTAGTCGAGAATTCTAGCATTGTTGCGAAATCTATACTAGAAAGCATAATCAAATTTTGCTGTTAAATAAGGAATTGATTCTAATATTGAAGAAATATTTTCTCTAGTTAATACTTGTGCTCCATATTCCAGCATTTCTTTAGCCCATTTTATAGAAGGATCATTAGCTACATTTTCTAAAATATAAACCTCTCTACCTAGTCTTAGTGCCTCCCAACCTTGATGTCTTGTTCCACTATTCTCTGTTGCTTCTATAATAATAGTAGCATCCGATATAAGTGCCATAGTTCTATTTCTTATGGGGAAGTTTTTAGGTTGTACAGGGTATCCTATTGAAAATTGTGATATCGCTAAATGTTTATCTTTTATGACTTCTAACAAACTAGCATTTTCTTTTGGATATGCTTTGTCTAATGGAGTTCCTAAAACAGAGATCGTTTGACCTCCGTATTCAATGGCTGTTTTATGAGCCATTGTATCTATACCCGATGCTAAACCACTAACAACAATAATATCATTATCAACCAAGGCTTTTGAGATTACACTAGCTCTTCTAAGACCATTTGTAGTAGCTTTTCTTGAACCTACTACAGAGATTCTTCTTTTTTCAAAAAGTAAACTTTGATCTCCAGCAAAAAACAATTCTTTAGGGAAATGTTTTTTTTCTGTTTCTGTAAGTAAATTTAAGTATTCTTTAAAATCCATTTAGTGTAAATTACGAGAATGATTTTTTCAAATTTAATGAAACTAACTTTAATTCTTTTAAGCTACTTTTAAGCTACTTTTAAGCTACTGGATATATTTAAAAATTTTGCGATTGTAAGTTTTAAAAACAAATATAAGAAATTAGATATGCTTTTAATTTATTTACCCATTCAGAACAAAGAAACTTTATTTTTAAGGTAAGTATAAATTTTGAAAAGGAAATTGAAGATCGATTTTGATATCATTTTACCTACTGAATGGATGAAAAATATTGTATATTTTCAATCATATCAGACTACTATGACATTTTCATCTATTTTAGGCGCTATTCTAGCTTTATATGCTTTAGCCCGAAAAGCTATTAAAAACGAACCTCTAAAAAGTAAAATACAAGCTACTTTAGAGCAGACAAATTCTTTTTTGCGAAAAGCTATTGATATTCAACCTACATTAATAATGCTAAGTATTGGAAAATATGTAGGTCAATTAGCTTTAGGGTCATTCGTTCTAATTATACTAACTTCATTTTTACCAGAAATCTATGCTGAAAAAATACTAGACTTCTTTACTTCCACTTTAGTCATCTGTATATATCTATGCCTTGCGATTTACTGGAAACATAATCATATATATGCTCTTGATGAGTTTTTTAAAAATTGGTATATCCGCTTTCTTATCATTCTACCTTTAGTTGTTTTTATTATCGATAGTATTTTTAACCTTACTATATTTGAACTTGAGTCAAAGTATTACATTTTCTCTAATCGAATTATATTATATATAATCTTTCATATTAGTTGGATATTAACACTCTTTCTATTCTACTATATATTGTTTTGGTTAATAACTATAGTCTTCTACTACCCTATATTACTACTATTATTTTTTATTTCTTATGGTATCCGTGGGGTTAATAAATATATGGATACACATATTTTAGATGGTATTGTCGCTCTTATTACCATCGTTTTAGCATATCTAAAGTTTTTCACCTAATATAATTTAAGAATAGTTTTCCAAAAAATTATATATCACACACTCCACTGCGCTCTATATAACACTTTTAAAATAAAGCATCCCTTATAAGGGAAGTTACTTAATGTGTGTTTTTTATATAATTCTAAATTAGTATAGTTTTGTTATTTCAATGCACTCCCTATGACATTTTTGAAATAAAACATCTGTAAAACATTAAAAGCAAAGCTGATAAAACAACCTTACTTTTAATTGAAATTCTAGTTTTCAAAAACTATTTGTAACTATCTTATTTTTCAACGAATCCCATAGATGGGCCACATTATTGTAAAATGACCGTAGAGGTTGCACGCGCAACTTACTGCAACTATTTACTTTGTAGTATATTACATTATTTTATATTTAGGGCTAAATTAAATACATCAAACTATTTATATGAGTTTTTTAACCGATGAAGCACTTGCTGAAGAAATTTATGATACGATTTACTATGCTGAGAAATTTATTCTTATACTATCTCCATTTATACAACTAGATGATTATTTTAAAAATGAAGTTTTTAAAACACACCTAAATAATGCACAAGTGCAAATTATTATTGGTTTTGGTAAAAATGAATCCAATGTAAGTCGAAGCTTCAAAAAGCAGGATATTGAGTATTTTACTCAGTTCCCTAATATCACAATAGTCTACATACCTAATTTACACGCAAAATATTATGGAAATGAGAGTAAAGCTATTGTAACTTCCATGAATTTGATAGACTATTCTTTTATAAATAATATCGAATTTGGAGTATTAACTACAAAAAAAATATTGACTCCTAACACATTCTTCGATACTGCTCAAAAAACCTGTTTTTCAGTATTAGAGAACGATGGATATACGATCTATGTCAAACGTCCTAAGTATAAAAAGAAGCTATTATTAGGTAAAGATTATGTGGGTTCTGAAATAGAACTAGATTTAATTCTTGACATCTCTAAAGGAAAAGATATAGAACAAATACCGCTATCGACTTTTGAACATGAAAAATATGTAAACGCTGCTATTAAATCTGAGCGAGCTGGGCGTGATGTAATTAAAGAAAAAGATAATACTCAAAAGCAAAATGGACATTGTATTCGTTGTAAAACAAACATTCCAATATCTATAGAAAAACCCCTTTGCAATAACTGTTATAAAATATGGGCTAAGTTTGGAGACTCGCGCTATCCAGAGAATTATTGTGTTTCTTGTGGTAAAAACCACAATGTGAATTTTTCTAAACCAGCTTGTTATAGTTGTTACAAAACAATAAACTAAGTAGTATGTATTTAGGAAATAATAATTTTTGGAAGATTTTCCCTAGTGTAGATACTCTAGCTTATTATCATCCATTAGGAAATTTCATTACATTTAATAAATTAAGTGAAGAGCAGTTTGACGAAGTGTATAAAAGTCCAGACAAATTTTCAGGACATCAGAGTATTATTGTTCACGAAGTACAGCATTGGTTAGACCATATAGGAACTCTTTGGGGTGTTCAGAAACTAGCAAAGACTTATAGGGCATTTGATAGTATTTTTCACGGAGATGAATCAGAAATGTTCAAGGTTAAAGAATTACACGATAGTTTTAAAGGAGATAAATTTGCTACTTATTACTCTGAAATATATAATAAGATACAAGGAAGCGCAAGAGAACCTTGGAGGTATAGCTTCTCTATGGGATTACGTTATGATAGTTTAGGACACATAGATAATAGTAAGCCTATTTTTTTTACAAAATTCAACTCACATAATGACCTTCCTGTAGCTAGAGTACCCCTTTCTACTGCATCATTATTAGAAACAACTGCTACTTTTGCTGAAATGGCGTCACGACTTGTAAGCATTTATTCTTTGGATGAAGAGTCCTTAAAAATTGAATTAAAATTATATAGTGATGAAATTTTCAAAAAACTATATAATTCAGATTTATCCTTATACTCCGTTGGTGTTCACGTTACAACAAACATATTAAATATTAAAGACCCTATTAGGGGGTATGAGATAGCTTCACGGTTTGCAACATTATCACTTAATTTAACTAATGAGTCTTTTGAAAAACTAAATATCCCCAAATCCTTTAAAGTAAAAGAATGGCAAGAGAGGCCTGTAAAGTTAATAGAGTTAAAAGATCGTGGATTTGCATTTGTTTGCCTTTTAATGAATTATGCAGAGGAATACGGAGCTTACAATCTAAAAAACTTTAATATAGACCATGTGCTAGAAGCTTCTGGACTTTCTAATAGCGAACAGTTAGAGAAAGATGTAAATAATGAAATTCTCAATATTTCAAAAGAGTTAAGCTTAGAGCAAAATACCTTTTTCAATCTATTTACAACTAAGGTTGCAACAGGTAGTGCTTCAAGAAATGCCATAGGTATTGCCCAACAAAGAATAGAAACTGAAAGCTACTCTAAAATAAAAGGCAAAGACCTTCCGTATATTATTTGTAATGACACCTATTTCGAATATGATGAGATTAGCTTACAGGAAGTGATTGATAAATTAAGAATGGCAGTTCCTATAACACGGGAAGAATGGTGGGCAGTGTATGAATTCTGTGAATTAAAAACAGATCATTTTAGTGAAATTTGTGGAGTATAAAAGACGCTGAAAATTAAATAACCTAATGGCTGGACTATATGTTAATCAATATTTTATTATATATTAAAATGATATGTTATTTATTTTGTTTAAAAAAAGCTTGTTATAAAAATGTTGAAAGTGAAACAAATTAGCTCAGAACAAAGCAAAATATGATAAAGCTTTCGTAAAAAAATAGAATACTTTAATAAAAAAATTATTGTAATTGCTAAAAAGATTTAAAATTACATTTATGAAAAATACTTTATTCTTTATATGCTTTTTGACTTTGAATATTTCTGCTCAGAATTATTCTAAATCAATTATCTCCCCTGAATTAGAAATGAAAATTAAAAAGGATACTATTTATAAGTTAGATGTAAATAATAGAATTGAATACTTCAATATCCTCAGTAAAATAATACTTCCTGATTACTTTGATCTAAAAAAGAAAATTAATAATACTATTAAAGCTGAAGATAAAATAAAGGTTGAGAAAATAATAAAGTCTTATAACCAAAAAAGTATTTATTACTTGAATAAATTTCAGGAAACCCAACGTATTAGATACCAAAATACTTTAGCATATAATAACTTAAATACAATACTCATATTTGAAACACTCAGTATCTATCCTGACAGTTATGCTATACTTATGAATGAATCAATTCTAAACAGTAAAATTAATATTAAAGATAAGTTTTTAATTGACCAATTGTTTTCTAAATATGAATATTTATTAACAGATAACGAAAAGACTATTAGTAAGATGCAAATACAGATTACTAAGTCAAAATCTCAATTAAAAATTGTTGATATATTTCAAAATACGGGAAATAAAACTGATAAAGATATAGCAAAATCTAAATTAATAGATTTACTTATTTGGAGTATAAAATAGCCTAAGTAAAATCAGTAGCTATATAATATTTATGAATGTGCATCTTTGAGATAAGAGTGATAAATAACAAAAAAACTAACAGTCAAAGTAAAATATAATACTCTCATGAATAACATTTTTAGCCTCTTATTTCTAAGGTCATAAATTAAGAGATAAGCAAACAGTATTAATGTCACAGGTACAAAAAAAGCAATAAAAACCCAACCTAATAAGCTTGGTGTATATACTGCTACCATATATTCAGCAGGAATAAAACGTATGACAATACATAAAACTAGAAGGGAATAAAAAATAATATCTATTTTTTTCATAAAGAGATAAAAGGTCTAATCCAAATTTTTACAAAAATCAATTTCACTTCCATTATGGATAGCTTTAATTTGTGATGATAACTCAACTAAGAAGGCTTTCTTTTTACTTCTTTCTAAGAGTTTATATATTCCTTTAAAAGACTTTAAGGTTTCTATGTATGAGTTATAAGACAAGTCTTTGTCAAAATCTAAAAACAGTACATTTAAAGACTTAAATAGCTCTAATAAAGCTTCGTTATCTTGTGATTGTATCAGTTCTGAATTATAAATAATTCCCTTATTTGTGGCTGTAATACAACTAATTTCTCGATCTGAAAGAGTCTTTTCTATTATCTGCTTTTGATTGGAATAAATTTCTTTTTCTAAAAGATATGTCCAATGTAATGGAGGTAGTGGCGGAGGCGGTATATTTTTTGTAGAGCCTGATTTAGATATGGGAACAAATGTAGGAATCTCAACAGTAGGCTCTTCACTCATTGTCATAGCATTATATTGAGGATAATTTTTCCGGTAAACACCCTTAAAAAAATCTTTATCTTCAATTGACCCCGTCTTGTAAACTATTTTTCGAATATTTAAAGAAGCAATTTCTGTTTTTAATTTATCAACGGTACTATAAGGTGTTTGTTTATCTATATAGAGAAAGATTACAGTACGTAACCTATTTTGTTCAGGAATGGTTTTTATTGCCTGATCTAATTTTAAGCCAATGTCATTTAAATTAATAGGTTCTTTTTCTAGGTAAATATTCTCAAGTTTATCAATATAAAAACTTAATACAGGCGTCACTCTTGTAATTTTAACTTCTTGTTCTCCTTCTGGTAATTCGATACTTTTTACTTGGGCATCAGATATGCTTACAAATAAGAAGAAAAAAGCGATACATATAATTTTCATAATATCAAGTTATTAAATCCTTTGGGTAATATTTATTATCCCTAAATGTACTATCATCCAAGTCTTTTATTTTAACTATGGCTGCAGCTATAAAACACCAATATCCAACATAAAGGTCATGTACATTTTTATGAAGACCATACATTGGAGTTCCTTTAAAACTTGCATACCATTCCTTTTCTAAAAAATATTTTAATTCTTGTTCTGCTATTTTATTGTTGGGTTCTTGTATAATATTCTTTAACCTTCCGTAGCGCTCATTAATATGAAAAAAAACTTGGTAACTTTCTTCTACAACAGGAGTTTTAGCCTTGTCTTTATAACAGAATAGAAAGTCAAGTAAAAAATCTTTAACTCGATCTCTTTCTACATATATAATTAATTTATTAAATACAGTGTCAGAGATACTAAGCAGAACCCCTAAAGATATTACCTCTAAAATCCCAAGGTAATTAGAGAACGTATATTGGTCTAAAATAGTGGTTGTATTTCCTTTTGAGTGGACAAATTTACCTGACCCTTCTGTCCAATTTTCATACATTAAAGATACTGATTGTGTATATAAATCTATAATGTTATTAGATTTTATATTGTCCCCCCTAGAATATTTAGCAATTATTAAATTCCTATAAGTTGTAGACATACTTAATTTAACAATACTAATTCTTTCTTCTTTTATTAAATTATTTTCAAGTTTATTGATACGTCTATCAATACTATTCTCAAGCGCTTCTACACGTTCATTAAAGTAGCTAATATCCTTAATTTTATCTCTCATTTATAGTATATAATTTTATTTTTAAATTCGGGAAATCACTAAATTAGAAAAGATTTCCCGAATTAATAGTCAGTTTTTAAATAAATAAATTTAGGGTATCCAGACTCCTATAATATTTCCAAGTTCATTTAATTCAGAGTAAACTTGACTTCCATCTGGAAGTACCCTTGAAATAACCCTAGTGTATCCAGCATCCATTATTTCTTCACCCAATTCTTGTCCTACTTCTTGGATCAATCTATTATTTCCGCTATTTAAACCCAAAATCCAAGAATCACTCATCTGCTTTCCATCTATAGTATTACCTAGAGTAGAGGTGTTATATTTACTCTCTACAATTAAGAATTCTCCTGTTTGTGGATTTTTAAAAATCCCATCTATCCCTGGCCCCAAGGGTTGATCAATATTTGTTATTCTGACATGAAGAGGTTCATAGCCATTAGAAGCAAAATCCACATCAGTGACCATTTCTCCAAAATTACCTTTTCTTCTTGTATTACCATTTGCATTTAAGTCAATCACTCCTTCTAAAACGTTCTCAACAACTCTTTTTTGAGTACTTGCGATTTCATCAAGATACCTTATAACTGCTTGTGTTGCTTCTATAACTTCATCTCCATATTTTGTAAGCCTTATTAATTTTACAAGATCACTACCAGGAACTATGTCAACTAAAATTAATATTCCAGCTACGGCTCTACTTTGTTCTACACCATCAAAATCTTCCCCCGTTATTACAATAAGAATATCTTCTATGGGTAAAATGTATCTACCTAATACAACCCCACCATTTTCAATAACAGCCTGAAAAAAGGCTTCTATGTCACAAGAGAGGCAGTCAAAATTTTGTGTTGGCAATAAGTATTCATACCAATCATTGGAATTATAGTCATATACATAATGATAGTTGTCTTGAAGAGGGCCGTCAGTCGGTGCAATTGTTGATAAATCTTCTGGATTAATTGCTCTGTAATGTACAGATTCATATAATACACTCCCGTTTTCAAGCAAGAACATTGTACCATCAGTATCTGGGGGATTATAGGTATGTGTATAACTTAAAGCTTGTCGATTTTTAAAAACTCCACTATTAGGTATCCAAGTTGGACTTTCTTCAACATTAGTTGTAATAGTAAGTAGAACCCTAGCGTAATTAGCTTTTTCAGAATCGGAGAAATTATTCTGTAAATATTCTAAAAACTCTTCGGCTATATCACTATTTTGAATTAAATAATTTTCTTGTTCATTAGTTAATGGAGATTCTAAGTATTCAGATATAGCGAAAATTAAATCATCATCAAATAAGATACCTATTGTCGTATTCGTATTATCAGGTTGATCTTCTGGTGGTGCTTCGGCACATCCATTTCCACTTGGATCACATTGGTTGGGACAAGGATCACCATAATCATCATAGCATACTTCAGGAAGTTCAGGTAGATCATCAGGACATCGTACGGTATCTTCTACACTCTTATCGCCATAAGTAATTACAATAACCCATGAACCACCCATACTAGGGTTATTACATTCACTTGGTTCATTATGTAAAAATTGTCTCCAAACACAGAGCCATTTAAGATCAGCTGACACATCAGGATCAGGTGGAGGGTTGTCTCCATTTCCACCTCCGTCACCATCTCCTGGTCCTGGGCTTCCATCATTACCACCATCATTACCTCCACCTCCATTTGGATTACCATCATCAGAACACGGGCTTCTCGTTTCCCCATTAATAGCTACACCGTCTATCAAGTTTAGTTTTGCTATATACCTTCCTGTGATGCTGTAATGTATGATCTCTCCACTAAAAGTTGAAAAATCTTGAGTATCTCTATAATTTGGAATCCACCCTTCATCAGGACGATATTCTACAATGTATGAGAATAAACCTGTAGAAGATTCTTGAACAACAAGGTTAAATGTTGATGTAACAGTTGTATTAGTATTCTCAATAGAGGTAAGTAAAAACGTATGATTCTTACGATCATATTGATCAGTTACCTCAATAATTTCTCTTGTTTGTAGCGTTCCTATTACTAAATCAGATTCGCTTGACCTATTGTTTGAATCAATAGACTTCTCAATGATAAAACTTCCTTTATGATCTCCTAGTGTTGAGAGGTAATCTGCCACTTCTGGAATCTCATCTAAAGAAACAGTGGTAGTGGTTGTTTGTAAATGTTCGTGTAGATGTCCTTCTAGGGAGGTAAAAGAGGCATCATCTTTTTGACAACACACAAAAAGTGTCATTACTGTGAGGACTAGAAATATTCTTGTCCTCCAAAATCCTACATTCTTACTCATTTTCATTTATGGTTTTAAATTAATACATAAAAGCATAAAGGATTTTTCAAAAATTAAGAAAAGTTCAAGTACAATTCCACAACAACTCTAACACCATGTAAGTGAATGAAGTGACTGATCTAATTGAAAAACCGTTTTTTATACTTTAGAAAACAAAACTAGAGAGGATGTTTTGTGTGTAAACACTCTAAAAGAGTAAAAAAAATATACTTTTAGAGTGTACTACTTACACTTTAATTATATATAATAAGTTGTTTTTTATGGTTTTACCGTAATATTATGGAGGGTTATTGATTGTTATTTTTGAATTCTTTACTATATATTAGATATGTAAAACTATTAAACATCAATTATGGCAAAGAGACCTGATAATGGTAGAGCTTCCGAGGAAGATCCAGAAGTAAAAAAAATCATAGAAGACATAGAAAAGTCAGAATCTGAAAAAGATTCTACCGACACTAAAAATGAAGATTAAAACTTATATAGGGATATTTTTTATTTTAAGTACATTTCTATTAAACTATTTAGACCAATTATTCCCAAATTTTACTGAATTTGTAATATTTGGGAAAAGTTTTAAAATTATAGAAGGTTTTAATTCTCATGACATAATGTGGACTATTGCACAAAAGCTAAACCTTGTATTTTTTGCTATTGGTATTTTATTGATTTTCCCTTTTGAAAAAGTGAAAGAAACTTTTTTAAAAAAGCTTTTGATAATAGTTTTCTTAACTAGTATTGTGTTTAATTCATATCTAGCGATTGCTGCGATACATGATTATGTTAATGGTTTTGGCGACGGGCATTTTATAATCACTTTTCTGATTTTAACAATCTTTATTGCTTCTTTACTTCTTCTATTACTAAAATTAAATAGAGTTGTTAATAATCGGAAAAAAGAAATATTACGACTTAAATATGAAGTTGAAAGAAGGATAGATGCTTTAAAAGAAAAAGATTTAAAAATGTTGCAAATACAGTCAAAAGTTGATTCCATTCAAGATACTAATATATTTATAACAAAGAAGATAGAAGCCTTAGAGTGTTTACCTTTATTTATTAAAGAAACTGATAATATGGAAACATGGTCAAAACTAGCGCATAGAAGAGCCATGATGATTTATGGACAACTAGATAAACAATTAAAAGATTTAGAAGAAGCTAAAACAATTGCCTTATAATAATTTTGTGGTGCGACACGATTTATGAAAAAGAAAGATGATATACCTAACAAAAACAACATAGAGTATATAGACGAAAGAAATGATTTAAAACAACTTAAAGTCCTTATTATAGAAGATCATTCTTTAATGAGATTTGCTATAAAACAGGTATTCTCAAAGCTTAGTAATAGTCAACAACAATATAAGTTTGTTATTGATATAGCATCTAATTGTAAAGAAGCTTATGACAAGATTTCTTTAAGAAATAATTTTTACGAACTAATTCTTTTAGATATACAACTTCCAGCATATCCATCTCAAAAGCTATTTTCTGGAGAAGATATTGGACTTTGGGTAAAAAAAACATTATGCCTCTCTTCCAAAATTATTGTAATAACCTTAATAAAAGATAATTTTAGAATCCAAAATATAATTAAAACGGTTAATCCTGATGGCTTCTTCGTAAAAGGAGACATTACTCCTGAAGCATTACTAATAGCATTGAAGAAGATTTTTGAACCTACATCTACAACCTATTATTCAGAGTCAATAACTGCATATTCACAAAAATTAATCTCAAGTGACTTCTCAATAGACCTTATTGATAGACAACTACTCTATGAAATATCTCAAGGAGCTAGTAATGTAGAACTTCAAGAGTTACTATCACTTTCTAAAAGCACAGTCCAAAAACGTAAAGGCAGGCTTATGGATATTTTCAATGTGTCAGACAATAGTAACAGAGAACTTATTATAAAGGCTAAAGAACAGGGGTTCTTATAAGTTTTTTTTCTTAAATATATACAATCTAAAAGTATATTTTTTTTATACTTTTAGATTGTTCTTACACTTCACTATATCAATAATTTAGCTTCATAATTAATAGAACTTTAAACACTCATGTACGCTTTTCACCCTTTACAAAAGTAGGACTATAATTAAGCCCTTAGTGTTTGATGTAAATTGCACCACACTCAAATATTTTGGGTTATAGTCCTATGAATTTTAAAGAAACTATACAATTATATTTTTGAATAATAAACACTCAATTAAGTAGTTGATACTATATCCTTTAAGTCTGTCTTTTTAGGGGAAGAAAAAGCACTTATTGGGTATAGTTTCTCATCGGTTTTTCACCCCGAAAAGTAGAACTATCCACCCATGTCTTCCAAAGTCATTGCACCATATTTTCGTTTGGGGTTTTGGGTGTAGTTCTATCATCATAAAAGTAAAAAATACACATGACAATACAGTATTACGCACAACAATTAGAAGCCGTCAATTACAAAGCATTGTGGGTAGGTCAGAATATGATGGAGAAAATAGAGGGCATTTCAGAGTATACCGCCTTTACACGTCCTATTCTAGAACTTCATAGTGTTGCAGAAATTATAGGACACATGACGGCTTCAAACATAGACATAATTAATAAACTAAAAATACATTTTAAGTCACAGCAAGTCTATCAACCTGAATATTGGCGCTCTAACGAAGAACTTAAAACAATTGGATGGAAACAATTAAAAGAAGATTATGAAAAAAGTATTCTATCTATCATTGTTCTTATTGGAGATAAGGATGATTCTCTGTTAGAAAAGACCTACAGAGAAGATAATCATAAAAGTGTCTATCCTTTTGAGTTTGCTATAGAAGGTGTGATCCATCATACTATGTATCATTTAGGACAACTAGGCATTACCATTAAGCTTCTTATTAGAAAAGAGCTTCATGTACAAAATTAAACAAACGGGTTAATTTCAGGTTGAGTTCCCGAAGGATATCCCCAAGCCACGTATTGCGGTTTAGACATATCTACATCCAGATGCACAAATGTTTTACCAACCCCAATACGAGTAAAACCAAGATTATATGCTTGAACCACCAACAGATTACGAACAGCTCGCGTGGGGGCGTGAATATCAACAGCTTTACATTTCGTAATCAAGTGGGCGGAATTACTCACTCCGCCCACTTTTTTATTCCAATAACGGCTCCGTACTGCCGAGTTGATATTTTTAAGCACTGGATAGCCTGTTCTTTTTTCGAGTACTAGCAATCGTTTTAAAAGTGATCTATTTATACACCGTCCAGAACCCGCTATATCCTT
Source organism: Dokdonia pacifica (assembly GCF_900188275.1). Taxonomy (GTDB): domain Bacteria; phylum Bacteroidota; class Bacteroidia; order Flavobacteriales; family Flavobacteriaceae; genus Dokdonia; species Dokdonia pacifica. The sequence goes on along the minus strand of NZ_FZNY01000004.1, from coordinate 374,941 downwards.
ACTGTCAAAAACAGAAAAGTCAACGTTACTCGCCACTTTTTTTACTTTTGATTGGGTTAAATAACCTATTAAAACAGCACCACCCACTAGGAGTACTACTGTTCCAATACCTACATAAATGTGTTTATAATTAGAGATCATCTTTATTCTTTCTTATGGTCGTCATTTCCCTTTCTATAACGATCCTTTAATTCGATCCCTACCTTTATGATACTAGCAATCATAAAAATTCCAAAGACAACATTCAGTAGGGTATTTCCATTATTATCATTCATCTGAGGAGGTTCTATAAGGTTTGATTTCTTCTTCTAACTGATCTACATATTTTTCTAATTTTTCAATTTTTTCTCGCTGTTCTATAATGATCTTAGTATTTTCTTCGTTCTTCTCTTCAAGCTCTTTTAATCGCTTCTCCATACCCTCAGCCCACACCTTATAGTTTTCAATGATCACACTGTTATCGTGTACTTGTAAGTTGTGTATTTCTGCATTCTTTAAGCGATTTTGACTTTTAAATTGTATTAATAGCTCTATGAGTTTCCAAAACCCCGTAGCGCTAAATATGACAATTATAATTTTTGCAATATCCATACTGTATATTTTTAAAATTCTTTTTTAGAGTATCTATTCCTTACCTGATCTAAAAAGGACTTCCAAAGGTTTTAAACCGAAGTGGGAGTTCTACGATATATGGGTTTATATTTAAAATGAGTTCATCCTGATCATTTACGAATGTTCCGCTTATCGTGACTCTTCCATCTATATCTATAGAATAGAAAAACTGACTCCATCCTATACTAAACAAGGTTCCTGTATGATTCCCCTCATCTATTAGTGGAGCAGGCAAGCTTACAAGCCAATCTCCAATTTCTAGTTCAGGGGTTCTAGGGCTTAGTCTAATATCCTTTGCAATGATCAAATTCTCATTAATAAGACTATAGGTATTATAAGAAGCAGAGTGGGTAAGACTTGTGCTTAAATGCTCGGGTAGAATTTCGTGTATTGTAACACTATTTTGTGATGTTTGAGAGCCTCCATTCTGAGAAGCATCACTTTGATATCCTGAAATTGACATAGGCTTTTATTTAATGATTAATACTCCTACTAAGACAAGAATTGCTCCACCAAAGACGGTGTTTTTAAATCCTTGCCTTTTTACTTTTTTTGTAAGGGCTTTGTTATCGATTACAAGAGCTTTATAGGCTAAGTTCTTGTTATCAATCACTAGGGATTGATTGGCATTTTTATTTTCTAAAAATAGAATGGTGGAATCTTTTACTTCTTGTAATAGGAGTAACTCTTTTTTTTGAGATTCTAATAGACCTATAATTCCTTTTTGGAGTTTTTCTTTTTCAAAAGTCTTGGCGATATATTTGGATTGCCACTGTGTAAAACAAAAATAGGACTCCCCATCAATGGGGTATACTATCGGTTTTAAGCCTTGCGAAAAACCGCTCCAACTCAAGGACAGAATAGTTATTAATACGATTAATGTTTTCATCTAACGTTTGTTTTAAGTGATAGATCTGCTGATCTTTCTCGTTAATGATTTCTTGTAAGTTTTCTGCTTGTATTTTTAAATCTTGCACCTTGGTGTCGAGTGCTGTATTCAAAACAAACAGTTCTTTATTCTCTTGTTCTAATAAGTCAGGGAATGTTGTGGTTTGCAAGTTATCATCTGAAAACAAATAAGTGCTAACTAATACAATGACAAGAACAATCCCTGTGAGTAGTTTCCAATTATTCTTCACTATAGTCATCATAATTTGGTTCTACTGGGTTTAATTTTAATACAGCAAAAAGTTTGTCTACAACAAGCTTGTGAAAGACCATAGCAAATACAAAAGATTGAAATAAGCATTCTATTTTAGATGCATCATAGCCTCTTAGTAGATATACTAAAACGCCATATCCGATACCTGTGAGTAATACTCTATATCGAGTAGGTATTTTAACATTGGAAACTTTAAAAACCCATGCTGTTATTTTGGTTTGATTTACTAAATGTGAAATGAGTATAAATGTGATGATATACCCCCAATCAAGGCTTGTTAAATAATCAAATAGATATTCGATACTTGTGATCATAGTTTTCGTTTTTTTTATTTATTTAATATGCTTTTAATCTCAGACACGTCCGATTTAATGGCAGTAAGTTCTTTACTTGGAAATACCTCTTTAAGTAATCTTGCCATTACAATGAGACTGATTCCTGAGATAAGTAGGGTAAGAGCTACCTTAGTAGCTGTAGTATTGGTAATGGTAAGGGTTACTTCGGTTTTAATTCCATCTTTGTCAATCAGTGCATTTAAAAGACCGCCGTTTCTTTTTTTGTTTTCGGACATTACCTTCTTCTTTTATTTTTACGCATGAGTCTCTTAAATAACGCCTGATCAATCTGATCAACCTTTAAAAGATGCAAAACTCTATTAGCTAGGTTCTGATCGAACTCATCGGTTACTTCACCGCCCCAACCGTGATGTTTTAAAAGGTATTTTTGAAGGGCAAATACTCTCTCTCCTTTACTGCCTAATTGGAGCGGAAAATCATCAGAGATCATCTCTGTTACTGGTGTAACTTCTTCTAAAGCTTCAGGGGTTTCTATAAGAGCTATTTCAGTTTTTATTTCTGTTTGTTTTACCGCTGGTGCTTCTTCTACTTCAGTAGGAACCACTTCTGATTTAATAACCTCTTTGGGAGTGACTTCGTTAGAAATGATTTGTTTAGACGCTTCCATCTTTGTGTCCTTTACAGGCTCTTTTATAGGCTCATTGTTAGGAACTATTTTCATCTGAACTACAGGAGTTGTATCGCCTTTTGTTTTGGGGCTGCCTGTTACCTTTTGCGCATCAGACTCCTTTTTTTGACACAATGCCGAGATACATCCAATGAGCAGTCCACTTCCTAGTATTAAAGCGCCACTGATTCCTATTTCTTTTACTGTAATTTTCATGTTCCTAAGAGTTTTAAAGTGTTTTTCATGGACTGAATATCAGACCTTGTAAAGCTTGTTTTACCTAATCGTTTTTGAGCGCCTTTAGCCGTTAGTTTGCCGTAAATACCATCCACACCATCTCGTTTTGGTCCACTACGTCCGAGTGGTTCTTTGTAGTATTTTAAATAGCGTTGTAGAATCTTCACATCTGGATGCCTACTACCTCTTTTGATATACATAGAAGACGACGAACTTGAAGTTGAATTTGAACTCGAAATTGAAGGTGAAGATGTGCTATTATTTGAAATAGGTCTAAATGGCGGGGTATTAAATACGTCCGTATCTAATGGATCATTATCTATACTTGGGGTCGTATTCTTTTTCTTCTTATGAAAGTAATACCAAGTAAATCCACCTATGGCTAATACTAGAATAATACCACCGACCACTACCAATTCTTTTGAACTATTAGGAGCTTTATCTGTTGTTTTTATGTGCTGTTTCATCGTTTTAAAATTAATAGTTAACAAGCTTTCTCACGGGGATCGTTACATTTATTTGCATTTCTTTTGCACTTAAAAAACTATCAAGATGTTGCCATAAATCTTTTTTATACACATCGTAAAAAGCGCGAGATACGCTACATACTTGTGTCTTGTCTCTAAGCTGTTTCCCAAAGACATTTCCCACTGCTTTTTCATCATCATTAAAAGTGCCTTTTGCCTGCTTTAGCACTTTGGCTAGTGCGATTGCTTTTACTTTTGGTAATTCTTTAATCTTCTTAGGAGCGAGCCACGCTTTTACATCATCGATATATCCGTAATTAAACGGTTTGTTCCAATTAGGCTCTTGTTTTACCCTCGCTTTTTGAGTGACGGATTGTGGTGTACCTTCTTTTGGAAATATGCCATTAGCTGTAGCTATTGCTCCTTTGCTAGACGCTTTTTTCTTTTTAGAGAGTACTAGATACAATCCAATACCAGAAACGGCTAAAACACTGCCTCCAATCATCCACCATGTTGTTTTTGATAATTTCATCTGTATTACTTTTTTATAAGGTTCTATAAGGAGGTAGCTTTGCTACAATCCCCATCACTATTTTTATTTCCGAAGTGCTTAAACGATCCTTTAATACATCGATCAGGTTGTTTCCATACTCTTCTTGATAAGCACTAGCAAGCTGCGATACCTGCACCTTGTCTTTAAGACTTCTAAAAACACCGTAGATTTTTTCTTCATCGTCATTTAGATACCAAGGTGTTAAAGCGCTATTAATTTGATAGGCATATCCGATAGCGGTCTGCTTTTTAAGGGTAATTACCGTTTGAGATACACTCTGTAATACCCGTGCTTTGTATTGCAGATCAAAAGCTTTTGTACTGTCAAGTCCGCCTCCTATATCGGCTATAGCGTTTGAAATAGCTTGTAAGAATAAGGTGTATCGTTTGTCTCTTTTCTTGGCTCTTACACTTGCATACCCTATGGCTACCACCAACACCCCAAAGACGCTTGCTATCCCTACTTTATGTACTTTGGTAAGTCTCATTTGGATAGTAATTTACTTGCTCTCCCTACAGGGGTTAGCATTTTTATATCTTCTATTTCAGTACTATCTACCGCCTTTTTACCAATGACAAGGATGCCAATGATAAGAGCGATTAAAAGCACAGGAATCCCTATAGCAATGGTTTTGGTGAGATTCTTTCCAAGTCCAAAGAAGTTTGCTTGAATTTCAGAAAGATCCGATAGCGTTCGTGTCGCGATATTAGATACATCAAGTCCCTTAGCATCCATCCACGTATTAAAAGCTGGACGGCTAGTACAGCTTACTGCTCCTGTTTTTTTCCAAGTGATCAGCCATAAGGTTTTAGCATGAGCGCTTCCCACGGCTTTTTTGAGCGCATCAAAATAACCGATCCATAGATCGCAGGGATCATCCTTTTCAGGGATCACAAATGAGTAGGTGTTTACAGTGAGAGCTTTAGACATTTTCTAGGGATTAGGTAACTATTAAACAGTTCTTATAATGGGTGTTCTTTGGTATTGATTACGCGTTGGTATTCCAATGGATTCTAGCCATGCCTGCACATCAAAGGCAGGGTTTTTAGATTCCTCAACGTAAGTAGGATCATCAAATCCTACAACGATGATTTTAGGGAATCGAAGGGTGTAAAATTTCACAATCGCTTCTAGGGTTTTGGTTTGCTCTTCGGTGCGCGTATCTTTCCAAAAGGCTTCTTTTAGGGTACGCCCCCCCACATAACCGATATGCTTGACCTTTCCTAAAATGGGACGTTTCCCTCCTGAGACACCCCATAAATCCACATTTGTCGGGCTGTTTTCACTGACTAAGGTTTCAAGTGTTCCATCTTGTAAAATGAGATAATCAAATCCTGGTCTATTAAAGCCTAAACCACCATTTGAAATAGGGCGTGTATGATGGTTAATAATAGCATCTTTATTCAGGTTCTTCGCCTCTGAGGTATTGGTGGATTGTATGACCAAATAATTAAGTGTTTCCATTGTATCTATTTTTTGTTTGCTATACAGTTAGTTGAACTACTCCCCTTTAAAGGGCTAATCTTCTAAAGCCAAGAAGCCTGTAGGCAGGGTAGGCTTTGATATTTACCTGATTGCTTTGATTACCACCTAAACAGTAGATTTGTTTTCTATCTTCAGAATAGCCGATAAAAAAACCAACGTGTCCTTTCCAAGAGTTTTTAGACTCCCGCCAAAAAACCACCACATCTCCTACCACTGGTCTTATTACCTTTTTCCCAACTCGAAGCCAAGAGCGTGCATTGAGTTTTCCACTTCCTTTTTTATTGGCTTTGAGGGCTACCCAATTGGCAAAAGCACTGCACCAAGCCATTTCATCATCTTTTACCCAATCATAGCCGATTTCTTTAAAATAATTGACAATAACAGGGTTGTGCATACTTGCTACCTTCTCGGTAGTGCCGTACTGACTAAGAGCTATATTTATAAGTGTTTTCATGTTCTTTTTTTATTAAATTATATGGTAACTAGCGAGGTCACTATTGACGATCTAACTCATTTTCTAAGACACCGAACCAATCTAGTTTCTTGTAGTAGATAAGTAGTGTGATGGTGGTCTGGGCTGGAATCGTGAAGTACCATCTGTGAAGACCGTCAATCACGCATCCATCAATATCAAAGACTTCTGCAACGCTTAAAAAGTTTTGAGGGCTACTGTAATTGCTTATGCTTAAAAAACGACGATCCCTTTTCCCACTGATCGAAACATCTTCAAGTTCTAGGGTGCTTATAAGACGGTCACTACTAATAATTTTTAAATGTTTCACTAGCGCAGGATTAAATTGAAACTCCTGACGGTACTCATCATAATCTTCTTTAATACTTACCCCTTGTTTTACGACAAGTCCAAGAGTGACGCTATTAGTGGTTGCTTTTGAAACAGCAACTAAACCACTTGTAGGGTGGATAGCAATACCCGTTTCAAAATCGACTATAGGATAGGGATCGATAAAATCATTATCCGCATTTAACCGTAATACCTGATTATTGGTAGTCTCTCCGATATATAAAAGTCCTTCAGATACGCTATAGGCAATACTACCGCCAACACCTTCTAAGGGAATTTCACTTGCTACAAATGATGTGGTATCAATAGCGAGTAAACTGGCATCGTTTGCTAGAATACCATAGATATGCCTTGCTAGTGGATGATATGCCCATGCGATAATATCCTTTGTCACCTGATCTATGAGTCCTACACGATTATGGGCAGTATCATAGATAAATACCTCTTGCAAAACAGGGATATGGATAAATACATTCCCTGTATCGCTATCAAGTCCCATGCTTGAGGGAATACCTTCAATGGATCGTTGTGCTACCGCTCTGGTGGGGGTGTCAATGACAAATATATTTGCCTCTGTAATCCCTGTGACATACAAAGCGTCATCTATAGGATTATACACAAAACTCGTGGGGCGTTTAATGACCGACAATTCCTCACTAATGGTAAAATCTAGCGCAATCACACTAATACTATCTCTAATAGAACTCAGCACATACACCTCTCCATAATTCGGACTATCCGCTTTGGTGTGTACCGTTATAGCAATAGGGGAATAAGAAACGGTAAAGGGAATACTAGCAAGGGCAATGGTGTGCAAGACCTCTCCCTGACTATTAAAAACACTCACATCATCTGAGAGTTGATTCACCACATAAAACAGATCATTGGCTGGATTGTAAACCATCCCTTGCGGATAACTACCCACTACAATGGATCGATTCTCATTAAACCGATTATCGAAGGTATCGGTCGTACTCACTGATAAATCGCTATTCGCCCCCCAAAGACGAACACGCTGCGCGGTATCAGTTGAATTAGTTACTATAAACTGTAGCGATTGAAATTCTTTGGTCAGGTTTTTATAAAACCTTCTGTAATTATAGTGCGAATCTAAAGGGTGTATCATGGCTCATTTATTTAGGTGTAACTAATGGTTTCTTTCTCTTGGGTGTGAGCCTCTATAAAGCGCACTACATCACGGGTTCTTTTTAATTGCGCCTCTCCAACAAGCTCTGGATAGCTTCCAAATATTTGAGTCATGGCATAGACCGCCTCAATTTTTGGAAAGCCATAGTCTAAATACTGTTTGATCCCACACAAATCAGCCGTAGTTTGACTTCGGGTGTTTAAAAACCAATGGCATCCTTCATGGGCTAAAATGGCTACCCTGATCGGAATGGTAAACCCTAAAAAAAGACGCTTTGATATTTGAACCCTCGGCATTAATCGGTGGGTTCTCGCTGGGGTAATCAGTTCTTTACCTGATCCGTCTGTAATGGAAGCTAGATAGTGAAACAGAAACTCCCCACCCGGACTATCATAAAAGCCTGTAGGGGTTTGTCCTGCTTTTTGAGCAAATGCTATGGCAAACTTTAAAAAGCGATGCTGAGATTCCGATGCCCAAAGCGAGACAGCCTCCATAGGGGCTACTTCAAATGAAACCACTGAAAAATGTCGGTCATGCCTTGCATTTTTGTCAAAAATAAACAGCTCCATTTCCTTAGAGGACACGGGGAATCTCAGGGTAAATTCACGCGTTTCGCCTGCTTTTAAAAACCGCGCTTTACGACGCAGATAAAAAGTATGGGAGTATCTAGGATCATAGGCTTGAATCCCTAATTCCATAGGACGATGCGCCTTTATCCCAATATGGATCACAAAACGCTGTTTATTTGTTGGAATGGGAATAATCATACCTCTTTAATTTGATTGTCTTTTTTTTATAAATAATCACCCCAATGACTCCCACGACTAGCACACCCCCTATGATAAAAAATGCCGTTGGAATGCCTTTACTTTCGGAAGCTATATCCGTCTGCCCATCATTTGATGGAAGTCCTATTTCAAAATCACTAGGTGTATTTGATGTATCGGTTTGTACGGGGTTTAAAAGAGTATCAACTGCTTGTCCTATCGCTGTCGCTCCACCTATCTCTCGATATACATTGCCTACCTTTTTTGCAAAAAGTTTTTGACGTGCCTTACGAGTGGTTCTACGTTTCTTACGGCGCGCACGACGTCTTTTTCGTTTTTTCTTACTTCCAAAAAAGCTATCATCATCCAGATAGATGCCCTTTTGTGTTTCTATACGATCCTGCATATCTCTTGATTATAAAATGTGTAAGATTCGTAAAGTGCTTTGTTGAGCGTCATAGGATAGACTTTGATACGCTTTGCCCACAAAAGGGTATCCCTTAGCCTCTCCAGCTTTGAGAACTACCTCATTCACTAGAGCATCAGTAGTACCTGTGTTTTTAAAAGATGCAAATAAAAAGCCTGCATCTAGCTCTCCCCCTGCATCAGTTTCAAACTCTATAGGATTTGCTTGTGTATTCATAGTGTGTCTTTTTTTTGTGCATTATAAATCAGATAGCCTGTGATACTTACGCTAATAATGGTAAGTCCGATAATGAGGATCTTTTTCTTTCTGCTCATCACACGCTTCGGCTTTTCAGAGGCTACCTCTTTTTGAGCAGTCTCTTTTTTAAGGGCTTTCGCTTTTTCTCTGGCTTTAATTTTTCTGCCTGGGGGTACTCTTTGGACACTCGTGGTTTCCTTTTTACTTTTTGCAAGCTTTTCAGGAGGCGATACCTTTAGTATGGGTGATTTTTTTAAAGCAATACGCCTTGGCCTGCCAAATTGCATGGCTTTTTTTCTTGGTAAAAGAATGCTCATTGCCCCTTTTACAGGTCTTCTTCTTTTGGGTCTTGACATTGGGCGAGTACCAACCCTGTTGATTTTCCTTTTTCTAATCTTTGGATAATAGGGACGAGCTATTCCGCGATGAATTCTTGGTCTTATGGGCAAACCATACGGATTAAAATCATCATATCCTTCATCCTGTTCTAATTCATCTTCTCTATACATAGCGATCATGGTTTCTATTGTTTGACAGGGTTATACATCGGTGTTTTAGGGCGAGACATAAATACAGCAACCCCTATTAGAGCCAACAAGACGACACCACCTCCCACCATAAGCATGGTTTGGGTACGCCTTTTAGCCTTTTCTTCTTGTTCTCTTCTAAGGCGTTCTGCCTGTTCTCTTCGGCGCTCTTCATCTCTACGACGTTGCTGTTCTTGCATTCGTTGAATTTGCAATTCCAAGTCGCGTTTTGCTTGTAAAGCTTGGGAGGAAGAAGCACCACTATTACCACTATTATTATTGCTATTTCTTCGTTTCTTTTTCTTTAGAAGACCACCGATAGCGCCGATAGCCCCTTTAATAAGACCACCGAAAAAAGCATCTTCTGCATCTGGCAAATCAAATCCGACCTTGCGTAGCCAAATCATAGATTCCACCTGGGTATCTATATGGCGATCTACTAACTTGGAAAGCGCATCGGTAAAACCATCCGTGTCCGATGTCAGTAGTTCTATAGTGGCATCAATGAGTTGTCTTTTGGTGGGAGCGGATTCAAAACCTACTCCATAATATCCTAATAACTCTCTAAGAGCGTCACTAGCGGTAAGGATCAAATGACCTATTAGATTGATAGCTTCATTATATTGTTCTTGTGTCATATCTAGCTGTTTTTAGAATAGGAAAAACCCCATCCCATAAGCACACCAATACCAAAGATGCTAGCATATACACATAGCTCCTTTTTAGTAAGTAGGTTATAATTTGTGGGGATGGTTTCTTCTGCTAAAGGTTGTTTTGGACTCGTGGTGCGAAGCGAGTTCCATAGCTGTTCTATTTCTTTTTCGAGTTCGCCTTTATTGGAAGTGCCTTTGTGTTTTCCGATTAATACTTGTAATCGTGCGCTGGGTTCTAAGCTGTCAGGATCACTTATAAAATCATCTTCTTTTAAAGTGGCTGCTTTCTTGCAAGAACCACATCCACTTTTTTTAGTGTCCGAAAGCTTTGTTTTGCAATTCTCACATACTTTTGAAACGCCTTCAATAGAAAGAATTGCTTTTTTATCAGGGTGTATTTTTAAAAGGGCTTCAATAACAGTACGCCCTTGTTTGCGAACAAGTTCTTTGATAGCCTCTACAAGATCATCAGGGGATTCAGGGGATTCAAAACCCGCATCATACAAAAGCTTTTGAGCCTCTGCTATATTGTGATACACAATATAATCGATCCGATTTTGTCCCAATCCAATATATCGGGTTGTGTTCATAAAATTCTACAGTTTAAGTAAAGTCAGTATAGCGCACTCTTAGCGCTATACTGACTAAGGTTACAGTTGACGTCAAAGGGGGATTAACGTCTTCTGCGAACAAGTTGAGTGTTAGGACGTCTTCTTCTTCTAGCCAAACGCTTTCTTTTAGAGCGCGTAGGTCTTGGACGACGACGTGCTGGACGACGACGTGATGGAAGTCCAAGCGCCGTAGGACGTTTACGTCTTACTAAATCTAATTGAGGAAGCCCTGTTGTTCTAGGAGCGTTGGAGAGTTCCGCTACATTTTGACCACGAAGTAGGTTTCCAAGATTGGCGCGCGCCTTCACAGTAAAGGTAAATACCGCCTTGCTGTTCGCATTGATTGTAAAGCGAAGGGCATCCTGTCCTGTTACGTCCATTTCAAAATTATCATCATCAATAAGGGTATTATTGAAATTTTGTGGGGATGTGGCATTACGAGGTTGATACACCCGATTGGTCTGCGTTCCTGAAGCAGTACGTCTTTGAATGCGAAGTACATTATCAAACTGTATCGGGGCGCTAACAGAGTATTTCATCCCTGCAATTTTAAAAGGGTGCGCCTTACTCTCTTCACGTACTTCTTTATGAGAAGATTCCTCCACATCAACAATAACCCCATTGGGTTGTGCCTCTTCTGCATTCGCGCCGAAAAGAATGGCAATTGCCGATTCCGTAGAGGTATTAGTAACAGCAATGGTAAGTGTACGGTCATTAGGGTTGATTCGCCCAATACTCTGTTTGGTAAAATCATCATAGTCCCCTACAGCACCAATATACCCATCATCCTCATAAGGGTAGGGATCGTCATACTCATCATCATATCCGTCGTATTCTTCTTCCTCATCATCATATCCTTCTAAGCCTGTTTCATAGTCTTCTTCATACTCTCCCTCATAGAAATCATCATAGTGTCCTTCTGCTTCTTCTTCATATTGCATTAATTCATCATTATATGGATTCATAGTGTCTTTTTTTAAAGTTTAAAATCTTTTTTTGTTAGCTTCTATTTAAAACTTACAAGCCATTTTACTTCTTAGCGGTAACCGCTTTGGTTGTTTCTTTTTCTAGTTTTTTAGCCTTGGCTTTCGCCACCATAGGCGCTATTAAAAAAGTGCCTAGTAAAATGCCTGCAATACCAGCTGATGCGATAAAAGCAATTGCTTTAATATCAATGTTTGATTCTTGTGCCATCAATTTGTTTTTTAAAAAGTTAATTCTTGTTTTAATTCCTCAAGTGATCTTGTATTTCTAACTAGGGTGCAAGTTGGGTGGAAAGATTCGAGATTCCGCGTCACCAGTTTGGTAGGGGTGACAATTTTATTTTTTTACAAAAAAGAGTAATTTCCATATAATCAGACATATAAATCCTTTTTGGATTACTTTCAACTGACCAAAAGCCTACCCAAAATAACCTAAAGCCTATGCAGAATGATAGCGTAAGTACTCTTTAATGAGCTTTAAAACCACCCTATTTCGATCTTTATAGATGGTGTTTCCATTAAAATCACGCTCCTGTAAGAGCATTCGTATCTTCTTGGTTTCCTCTTGATCGATATAGCGCTTCACTGCTTTTATGTAAGAAGCCCGTGAGCATCCTACAATGCGTTGTTCACGCATATTGACATACACAAAAAAACTCTTTAGTACCTGATACTTCTTTTCAGATATCTTGCCTAAAGAGAAAGCCGTAGAAGCCAATTCATAATGAGCATCAACAATGAGTTGAGCGATCCGCACCAGATTGTATTTAGGGATACGATCTCGATAGCGAGTCACATCATCTACTTGATGATGTAGTCTAAGCCACGTACAGTTCTGCCACTCTGAGGTGGTAATCTTAGCTACCGATTGATGGGTAAGTAATACATCAATCCCCTTATGACGAACCGTACACAAAGCACCAATCATATTCTGACCTTTTGCCCCTGCCATATAATGATCGATATCATCCAAAACCACCATCCCATTTTTATAATGCTTCATAATCTTTTCAATAACCTCACGTTTTTGGGCAGTGTCCATCGGAGAACCATCGGGATTAAAAGGGCGTATGCGACGCGCATGAATTTTAGAGAGTGATTTTATATGGTTTGGATCAACCGTTCTAAATTCTGGATAATCATCATCGTTGGTATCAAAGGCTAATACTTTACGCCCTTTTTTACCTATAGCTAAATGCTGATTCAAATACTCTTTAATTTCAAGTTTATTACGATAGGTCTTACCTACCCCTGTCTCACCACAAACAAGCATGATCATGGGTTGACGATCCTTTGTCACTTTCATTATGTATGATCTGTTTAAAATATTTTAGGTTATTTGCCTTACAAAAGGCAATACAATTTCCAGCACAACACAAAAAAGTGTGTCATGTCATAAAGCATCAGCGCTTAACTATCTAATGCCTAACTGTCAGCAATAGCTATCCTCAGTGTTAGAAATCACTATTAGTGACTATATGTAAAATTGCTAGTTCACACTAGGAAGTATCATCAGAAACTTCTAGTATTTCTTCAGTAGTCTGCATTACTCTCTGCCTATTTTTTGGAGCAGAACCTTCACCTTTTGCGTGCTTTTTGTCAAGGGATTGTGTGGGTTTTGCCTCTTCATAGACGAGGTTCATACCCGTAGCCTCATTCGATGTTTTGGAAACATTTCTAGTCTGCGTGTTTTCTACATCATAGATCACAGGATCAAACTCAAAATCATCATCGCTGTCAACAATAACCTCTTCTTTTAGTGTATCATTCTCTAAAGGAGCTTGTTGATCTGGCTCTTCAGGGGTTTGTTTTCCCTCTTGTTCCTCTTTGTCTTTTGTATCTGGGAGTTTCGCTTCTCTTACAATTTGAAGAATACGTCCTTCAAGAGATTTGTTTTCAGCGCGTACTTCCATGACCGTTTGCGCTTTTTTGACAATCACTGAAATAACGGCTCCCAAGAGTTGCTGTTCAGGCGAAAGCTGTTTGGTTTTGTTTTTTATTACCTGAGCAAGAAGTGGCGTTAAAAGCGCTTTATCGTCTGCATCAAGCCTGATACGTCTTATATTCTTCTCGTTTTGGGAATCAATGACTTCTACAAGTTCTTCAAACTCAAAAAACTCTTCATGCTTTCTAATTTTCACAAAGAAACCACCACCAACGGCTAAAAAATTATCCGCCATACCAAGGAGCGCTTCTGCTGTTTGCGTAGCTTGTTTATCGGAAATTATAGCTTTGGCTGTCTCTTTTTCACCCTCGTGTACTTCAGATTGTTCTATCTGTTGTTCGGGTGCGTCTTCTCTGGCTACATAAGCCTGTTCACGAGCATATTCACGTTCTGCTGTTTCGCGAAATCCGCCCCCTGAAACCCTCTGCTTAGCATCATCACTTTTTATCTTAGCGATATCTCCATTTTTCACTGATTGGGTAAGTGGACTTTGATTCTCTGAAATAGGTGTCTGTAATGCATTACTCGATGTATCAGTAGACAACACATCTTGAATTTCTTTTTCTAATTCATCTTCCATTATTTCATGTTTAATTGTATCAAATAATTAATAAATAGACGCTCTAATACGACAAATCGCTCATATAATTCTTTGTAATACGATTTAATCGAGAGAATCTCCTCTAGTTTTTTATAGTTGTAACGCGTGCTTCGATTCGATTTTTTATAATACTTCCCAACACTGCGATAACTCATGTCCAAATAAGTAATGAGCAAATAGTAGCTACACATTCGTGCCTGTTTTGAACTTTCATCTGTAGCGGTTAATAAAGTAGATATAGGTACATCAAAAACCTCAGTTGCTTTTATTTTGAGAAAATGAACAACTAAATCTACTTTATGAGTATTGGTAATGATCCGATCACTACAGGTCATGCTTTGCATTACCTTTATGGCTCTTTCAAAACCGAACTTTGCAATTAGCTGTAATATTTCAGCGTCTAATTCCTTTGTTAATAATTGTTTTTCTTCCATGACAGCATCGTCTATTTTTACAGTTTCAAGCTATCTAATTCAAAGGGGAAAACGAATTTTTAGCGCAATCAATGTTTGGTCAATTATCGTCTATCTAAACTTCACTAAATGGTCACAAAACAGTCATTAAATAGTCATCTATTTAACAATCTCTGTAATAGTGTAACAATAAAAACAAAAAGAAACCCTTGTAATACGGTACTTCCCGAAGATTGTGACTTTACCTAACTCCCCTTTGAACCCTAATGCTCGCAAAGAGCTTAACATGACGCTCTTATTTTTTTTGCTAGCAACTAACTGGGCTAAAATCGTCTGGTCATCGCTAATTTTTAATTTTTCCTGTTTCGGATTGTCCTGTTTTGTGATGTTATGATCTGATTGATACGTTTTATAAAGAGGCTTTAATTCTTTTAGCTCATCAGTAATTTCTTTGTCCAAGGCAAAGAGTCTGTTTTCTAATTCTTGCTCATCGTGCTTCTCTATAGTTTCTTCTAAAGCAAGCATCTTTTCAAATACACCAATTTTCTGTTGAACATCACTTGGCAGTAATGCGATGTCTAGTGCGTGCTTATTTATATACGACTCATGTGTGATCTTTTTCATAGTTTTTAAGGATTATTATGCGATTTGTAATTCTTGTTTATTTACTAGGTACTCAACACCATTAGATAACAAAGCCGTTGCTACTGACATGGCTAAAACAATACCAAGTGTTTTTCCAAGTTCTGCACCTCTAGGAATACCAAACTTAAAATCTTCGTTGGTATCTGAATTTGTTCCTAGATTATAATATAGGAGTGCCTCGGCAAGTCCAACAGCTAATCCCGCTCCTGTAATAATTAATAGTTTCTTATTTGCTGTCATTTGTTTTAATTCTTTTAGTGATATCTTTAAATTTTTGTTTCAGTGCGACCTTGCTTTTTTCAGCTAAGTTTTCATTAAGTTCAAATACTCCCACTACTTTTTTATGAATCCCTAAACTCATTCTTTTGAGATCGTTTATTTTTTGAGAATCATTCCTAAAGCGATCAGGGAGTAAATTGGCAATAGCATTAATATGACTATACACCTTATCATATACCGTCTTTGGAATCGCAGGTGTTTTCTTTTTGGTAGTTTTTCGAGTCGCCCCTCTTTTTCTACATTCCTCGACTTCTGCCTGTAATGCTTCTAGTTTACTTAAAGTAGGTGTTGCAGATTTTTTCTTGATAGGCTTTTTTGGAGCTTTAACTTTTTTTGCATCTGTCTTTTTTTTCTCTTTTTTAGGCGTAGATGTTGTTTGTTTTTTAGGGGTAGGTGTTATTGGTGTTTTCAGAGGTACTTTTTCAGAGGAAACCACCACTTCGATACATGGTTTTTCTTGCTCGGTAATTGCATCAGGATATACTTCTTCTATGAGTTCCAAGATGAGATTTGAACTCTCTTTAGTCACCGCTATAAAATCTTCTTTATCCTCTGCACTTTCATAATCTTTAATGAGTTTCTCAATTTCTGACTTCACATCCTCATTACCTATTTTAGTCAAATCCAATGCTTGTATTTTTGCTATATCCGTCATCTTATGCGCTTTTAGGGGTTAGGGTTAATTTGAGTTTCAAAAGCCGTATAGCACGCAGGCGTTCATTCTCTCGAATCTGAATCGCTTCTTTGCTAAGTAATGGTGTCACTTTACTCTTTGATCTTTTGATTGGCTCTTTAGCCGTATTTTTACGATGTTTCTCTACCAATTCAAACAGCAATCGATCTGCCTCTTTAGCAAGTGGATCATCAATGGTAAAATGCTCCGTTTGCTTTTTTATAAGGGCATATCCATCTTCTAGTCTCAATGGACTTCCTGTTTGATGAATGATCTCTTGTTCATTTGTAATAGGTATCCCTCGAAGGACACTCGGTTTTATCTCTTGTAGTCTATACATAGTTATTTCATTTAGTGATTCGCCAAACTACTCTGTGGCAAAATCTAGTTTGTAATGAGCCTCTAGGCTCTTAAAAAAGGCGTTAGCTTCTTGCGCATTTGTATAATGGATCGAACAGTTTTGCGAAGTTCCGTCCAGATCAAAACAGCGATACCGATAACACTGAATAGGACGCTCTATATCGCTAATATCAATTTCCAGCCAACGAAGGATCAGTGTATCTTTAAACAAGGGTGAGGTCATAATCTGAAATTCAAAACATGACTCCTTACAATTCTTTTGAATAGTTATCCCATAACCCATTAGCTTTTGTATGCTTTCTTTTGATAGGTTCATCTTGTTTTTACTTTTTTAGTGTATTCTAATAAGATTCGTGAGACTTCTTTCACGGCTCGATCTATAGAATAACTTTGATTAAATAATAGGGTGTTTGCCGTGTATTCCATGTAGGCACTCGTAATCCTATCATCGATTTTTCCAAGGGTATCAGGAATATTGACTCCGCAATAATCGGACAGTGCAATAAGCCCTTTAAAGCCATTGAATCGAAAGTATCTTGGATCACTTGCTAATACCAACAATTGATTGGTATCTAATGGGTCTTCAAAACGTTTCACTCTAATAGCAGATACAAGGGTATGGACTCCAAAAGAAGTACCGATTAGCACATCAATAGCCACCGCAATATGACAGCTTTCCAAATACTCGGTAAGAAGTGCTACCGCAATGCCAACGTAATAAAGAGCATCCCCTTTGGTATTGGCATTCGCCCCTGCTAATACCGTTAGGGTGAGCGTTGGTTTGGAAGCTGACTTATTTTCAAAATAAAGATGCGTGTTTTTAACTGTGGTTGCCTTGTCTTTTCCTAATTCAATTTTAAGTCCGTGAGTATATTTCTCTAGTGGCGATGCATTTTTTGAAAGTGGTATTTTATAGAGTCCCATCATCGCCCGATCAAAGGAGAATACCCCTAATCCCTTGCTGTTAGCGCTAAGCTGTGGGCGTTTTAACAGACTCTCTTGCACAAGGTCTGTGTAGCGAGTAAGCTCCTTTTTTATTTTTGGCGCGATGACCTCTAAAAGTTCCATTTTTCCAAAGTAGTGATGCTCCTCTAAATCCCTTATGGAATTTGGCGAAGGATTTCCATACCAATCACTTGATGTACGAATACGATCTTTAGCGTTTTTAACAATATTCTCTAAACTTTGCTGATTGCCTATAAATAGCTTTTGAGATTGTTTTTGGACAAAACTGTGATAGCCTCCAGGACTTGCAAAACGAACATACTGAAAGCGCGTTTTTTGATACGAATGGGTATGTATGATTGGGTCTTTATCCACGTCTTTTATATTCTTTTGAAAACTCCGTTTTAGCCTGTGCAGATTTGTAGGTATTGACAAAACCATCATAACTTACTTCTGCCTTTATCTTTTTTGCTTTTTCGCTATTCATGATCCAGAAATAACTATCTAGTGAATCGCGCAATGTCTTCCCATTTTGATAATTGGTAAACCGAGTATGACTCGAATCTTCAATTCCCATTTCACGAAACATCTCTAGCACGTAAGAGCGTTGTAAATTGAGCATGGTACGAAGGGTCATAATATCCTCTGTGCTATCATCCGAAGCATCTTTCGCTTCATACCGTAAAATAGCGGAACGAATGGCTTGGCAATGCGTTACAAGGGTAGGATATATAAGTGCTTTTTCTAGTTTCTCATTAAAACCAACATGGTAAATACAACCACTAAAGCGATCAATAAGAGAAGCATCTTGCTTACTATTTCCCACATAGTGTTTACTAAATCCTTTCCCTGTGGTATTTCCTGTGGCGATACATCCGAAATGGGGATGTTTTGTAATCGGCTCGTTCAGACCATTAAAAATAACCGCCTCTTCACTCGCGCTTTTGGCTAGGGCATCATTAAGCAGACTTGCCGTATTAGGATCAAGCTTGGGCATTTCATCTAAAATCAGGATTTTACCATCACGCCATGCCTCTATAAGCGCGCCTTCTTTATAACCCGTCATGGTTTGCCCACCTTTAATCTCCGTAGGGGAAGTCCATTGACTGCAATTAATCGTGATATAGGGAAGCTCCTTTTTATCACGTTCGTGCCGACCAAACAGCGAATAACTTACCTTCTCGGCTAAGGTGGTTTTTCCTGTTCCTGCCGATCCGACTAAAAAGACGTTATTACCCCAAATCAAATCATCCAAAATCTTCATAAAATTTGGGATTTGATCGATCTCTGGAATATCCAATTTTAACTGTTTATATCGCTTAGTTGTCATCATACTATTTCTTCTAATTCTTTGTTTAATTGTAATTTGGCTACAAACTCTGTAAGTGGTGTTAATTCTCCAATTTCTTCGTTGTAAGATGCCTTTCCAAGTTCTAAAGCAGTGTACCTACCAAAAACAAATTCTCTATTACCACTCTCATGGGGATGGTTCAAAATGAAATATCCTAATGTTTCTATGGCTTTAAAAAGTGGCACATCCGCAAGGGTATCTATAAGGGCTAAATAGTCTGTTAGTACCTTTGTATCACTACTAGCATTTTTCCATAAAGTGTAGGACTCCGTAGCGTTTTTAAATACCGGAATCAAAGTGAAATTATACCGCTCTTTATCTGAAAGACGTCTGTTATACACCACACGTCCTAACGGGTAGCTAGCATCGCCTTCAAAGAAGTTTTCAAAGCCTGCACTTGGATGACTTGATTTGCCGTACGCCGTCCCCAATTCATAGACATAGCGTTTGTCTGACCGCTGAGTCCGCGACTCCCAGTCTTTTTCGTTTTCTTCTTTTAGCTCCTTAACCTGTTTTGTACTATCCAAGTAATACACTCCGTAGTCATTGAGTTTGTTTAAAAATAAAGGGAGATTAGATAACGATACACCTCCTGTCATTTCATTTCCATTTTGCACGAAATCGGGTAATTCATTAGAATCGGCTCCCATTCTTAGGGTCAATAGTTTCTGAAGTTCAGGATCAATAATCGCTTTATAAAATGCTTTCTTTTCTAGAAACACATCAAAGGTGGTAGCACTTGTTTTTACAAAGCGCACCTTATTGTCATTCGCCTTGAAATAGCCTCCAATGTTAAGAGCAGTAATCTTATGTAACCCCTCACTAATGGGATAGCTACTTTGACTATAAGAAGAAGCATCTGTATCCCTTGATAAGAGAATACCGCTTTGGATTGCCCCCTCTTTAGTATTGTATTTAATGAGTCTGTTTTTACCATCAATATGACTTGCCGAGGCTAGAATGTTCTCTGTTAGAATTTGGCGCTGTTCTCGCTTTACCGATGCCTCTTTAATACGCTCATTCCATAGGGTAAGCACCTCTTCTTGTTCTCTTTCTGTAATTGCAGTGGATTTACTTTCTTTAAAAATACCATTCAATAAATCAGCGTCTCCTCCATGCTGTAATGAAACACTCAATGCTTTACGGCTATCGGTTACAGCAAAATTTAATCGAACATTGCCAAGGGTATAGGGGTTTTTGGCGCTCTTACCCATACTTACTCCTAAGAATACGCCCCAAGAAGGCGCTATAGAAGCGCTATAGCTTGATGGGACTTTGACCGCATCGCCAATGTGCCAAAATCCAATATGGGATTCAATACGTTTGCGTGTAGTTTCTAATTGCTCTATATATTTCTGTAAACCCTGCTGTTTTTCATCTATGATTTCTTTCAGTAGTGTTACCTCTTGTTCATCCTGCTTACTAAGCTCTTTTTTTAATTGATACTCCAGCATTTGAGTACTGAGCTTCTCAATACTTTCTTTTTTAGCAAGCTCTCTTTGGGCAACCATTTTAGGATATTCCAAAGCGATCTCAGCAAGTAGTTGCGCCTGAACGGTCTCAGGGGGTTTGCCTCCCAATGTTTTTAAGATTCGCATCTCTACTTGTTGTAGTGTAAAAGGACGGTTTAGGTTATTTACAATCGTCTGCTCTCGAACGGTATCACGACCAAAAGCACTTAGACCACCTACACCTTTATGAAATAAAAAACGTTTTTGTACCTCTGCGTCAAGTTGTAAAAACTCCACCTCTAAATCATAAGTCCCTTGCTGTTTTTCTAATTGGATTTGATCTTTATAACGTGAGAGTAATTCATCATATAAGCTTTGTTGATCTTTGACTAGTAGTAATCCCGCACGCCCTGTTAATTGGCGAATAGCCCCATGCTTTTCAGGATTTAATACATAGCGAGAATACCCGTTATCATCTTTTACTTTACTATGATTTGGATAGCCCAAATCAGGCATGAGTTCCGGATGTTCTTTGATCCATGCGTGTGCAACCGTGTCTCCATATTTATTTAAAAAATCAGGGCTCTTTAAGGTATCATCACGTGTTTTCTGTGATCCTGTGGTATTCGCATCTAAAGTTTTTAGTTTGGCTTTAAGCATCGTCATAAGCCGAGCTTCCATAGGAATATCCGAAGTGATGTAATAGTACTCTGGTAAGACCACTTGCCCTGTACGGTTGACCCTTCCTAAGATTTGAACCACGGTATTAATATCAAGTTCAAATTGATGCATCAGTAACGCCCGTTTACGCTGATCTTTAAAATCCTTGGATGCGTGGGCCGAAGCACCTGTACTTCCGCTTTGATTGATTAATAAGACATCATATTCTCCTGAATTAAACAAACGAAAGGCTTTTTCTGAATTGGATCGAAAGGACTGTACAATCGCCTGATCCCCATCAAAAACAAGGCGCTGTTTACGTCCTGTTACTTCGCCAACCCTAAAATAAGACTCCTTGTGTCCTCCCAAGGTTTTCGGTTTCTTGGTCTTTGTAATAAGATCAATTAAAATATCAATCGGGGATATGATAAGACCTGATCGCTCTTTACGAATGTCCTCCTTTAAAGTCTGATAAGCCTTTTGTGCATCTAAGGGTAAATCCTCTAAAGGGATACGCTCTCGTGTTTTGATATTATCTATGGTAGTATAGCTATAGCTAAAAATACTGTCAAGCCCTTTTTGTAAAACATGGACAAAATCTAAATCTGCTTTAGGGATGGTATCTCCTGATCCTAATTGCAAATCATTTAAAAATGCGCCCATTGTGCTTTTAAAAGCGATCACTACTTTTTTATCTTGCTCAAGTAATGCGATGGTCTTTTTAGCCACGGACTCCGCTTTGAGCGCAAATAACATTTGATCTACAATTCCAAAAACTCGAGAGAAATAAGGACTTTGTTTCACTCCTAAATTCCTTGGTTTTTGTCTGGTTTTATCGCCTGAATTTTTTGCCTTAGAGTGAATGACAGCAAAACGACTATTTAAGTATTGACTCTCAAAAGAAGCAATACGGCGCATGATCTTTATAATCCGATCCACTTGCTTTCTGTGCAAACTGCGCTCTGGTTCTTGATCTAGTACCTCATAAAATGTTTCTATCCCCTCACTAGAGCGTTGACGGCTAATAAGCTGTCCCATCTCAGCTAAATTGGGCGAGATAATCTCTTGCAGGGCAAGTCCGCCTGATTTCATGGAGCGTACAAAAGCGTCATTACTTAATTTGGCTTCAGCTATCGCTGTATATCCCGCGTAAATCGGCATCACCTCTGGGTATTTAGCAAAGGTGGCACTTAAAAAACAACACGAATGCGATAGTGATAAAAGGGATAACATGGATTTACCAATAAGGGTTTCATGTGATCCGATGGTATGGCATTCATCTAGTACAAATACCACTCCTTTAAATCGAGAATTTCCTAGTTGAATTTGCTCACAAATAGATTTTAACCATAGATATTTATAAGGTGCTGCCGATTGTAATTGAGAGTAGGTAGAAAAGATCATATCATATTCACTCGGCACATGATCAATCACATGAGTAATGGTAAGTTCAGGGTAGGTATCAGGATCAGGCAGATCTCTGCCAATAGATTTGTAATAGGCAATAGCTCTATCACTATCAGTAGGTACCGTTTCTAAGTGAGTAAGTAATTCCTTTTGTTCTGACGATGATAAAGAAGTGAAAACAACACTTCCATCACTATCTTTAATCTTTGCCTGACTATCCGTATTTAAGATAAAGGGATCAATCCCTGTTAGATCAATTGCCTTTAAATCTCTGTAGATATCTGAAAATAGTTTTACCTTTTGTGTAAAGAATATGGGCAAATATCCTTCCATTACGCTGTGACGGATCACGCCTGCTGCTTCACGACCTTTTCCTATACCCGTTGCATCTGCAATAATCAGACTCTTACCCATATCAAACTGTTTTAAATACAGTCCGATAGCATCTACTTGTTCCGCGCTAAAGGCTTTCCAAAGATCCTCCAAGGAGTTATAGCGTAATCTATCGCGTACCAAGTGATCAATATTTCCGTACTCTCTTACGATTCTCGTAAGGGCTACTTGGGTTTCAAAAGCTAAGTTGCGAGGCACTAAGGTATCCATCACATAGGAAGCATCTGATTTTACTACATAGGGCGTTAGTGCGCTTTTAGAACTTACAAGCGCCTCTGTATCTACGGAAGTATCTATCACTTCCTTTAAAGCGATCTCTTGCATATCAGTCAAGTTCAATAGTGGTTAATGCTTCTAAAAAACTACGCAAAGTGGTGTAGCTATAGCGCTGTATCGCTTCTTGTTTGCTAACGTCCGAGGCGGTGGTAAGAGTATTCTCTTCAACGCTAGGATCATAAGTACCCCAACGACCGCGAAGGGTTGCCAGTGCATTATTCATACGGTCACTGTAAAAAATAAAAGCTGTTAAATCATCTGTATTTTCGCTACCTGAATAAGGAAGTTCTAAATAGTCTTCAATCAGTCCAGAAACGTTTTCTTTTTGCTCTATAGCTTTTTCAATGAGATTAAAAAGGTGGAGGTAAATACCTGAGTAATGATCGTCGTACTGATTAAAAGCTGTGCCGTTTTGAACACAAAATAGTGTTGCGCTATCGGTATCAGTTATGAGTTGTGGATTATAAAATATCATCTGTTTGCAATTTTTAATTGTTCTATTAATTTTTTTAAAGGGTCTATATGGGATTTGATCCGTAGCCATAAAGCCTGATAGCTATCTATAATGGCTTCTAATTGAGGGTGGGTTTGTCTTGTGGGGATGGTCATACTTGGTGTCTTTTTACGACCCCCTACTAAAATGAGCATCATTCGAGGAGTTGCTCCTTGTTTATTATAAAGGGTAAACCCATTAAGATTGATAACATCATCAACGATGTAGTGACGATATAACCACTTATAAAAAGGGGCGTATCTCATAATATGACCATCTTTGCCGTAAACGAAATGTCCCATAATGATAATCCCTGATTTGCCTGTATCCTTAAGGGTATCAAGGGCTAATCCTGCCATTAAATGCTCTAAGCGCATAAAGCTTGCTAATTCATAATGCTTATTGAAATATTTAGCTACGATTCGGTTTTTATCAAAACGATCTTCTTCCCATCTCGCAAAGGGCGGATTAGTGACCATCACATCAAAGTGATGTTTCCATTTTTCTGGAAAAGGCTCGGAAGCATTTAAAGCGTGTACTTCTGAAAATCGCTGAAATTTAAGTGAAGCCAAACGTGAAGTATCAATCTCGTTGGTTACCGTCTTGTGCGGTTTTGCCCCCACAAGCAACAGTCCATTGCCTGCACTAGGTTCAAAAACAGCTTCCGCCTGCCTCATATTCGTATACTGAGCAAGCATAGCACCTATAAGACAAGGAGTGGAATACTGCTTATATTTCTCCTTGCTACTATCCGAATAGGCGTAGGTCGGTTGTACATTCGTCCAAAATCGGATCATCGCTTTTAAACTCGCTTCAAAAGGCGAAATTTGAAGGTATAGCTGACGATACCACAAAAGCCAAGAGAGTTCTACCGCTTCCCATAACATTCCTAAAGTTGGCGCTCCCGTAGTCTCTAAAAGTGCTTCTACTTTCTTTTTAGAGAGTCGTTCCCCTTTATGATAATGGGTGTGCATAATGGCAACTACTTCATCTAAATAGGTAGTGCCTTGTTTTGTGTTCTCTTTTTGTGATAGATCAGAACTTGATAAACTCTCTATATACTGAACAATATTGTTTCTTGATTGCTTTAAAAGCGTGATTGTCCACTCTATACTTTGATATTCTTCTTTTAATGCACCTTTAGGTTTTGCTGTATTGGGATTTATTAAGGTTTCTTGAACTTCTTCTTCATAGGCTATCTGCTCTTCAATAAGAGCAATCCCTAAATGGGCATCTTTTATAGGGCGGTAATTTTCAATGGCGTGCCACCACTGTTTTTTATTCGTATTATTTGAAATAACTTCACCTAGAGGACGTACCGCTCTGTGATGGGTATGAAGATTGATATATGGATAGTTAAGCGCTGTAGGCAACCCCAATGCTTTGAAAATAGCTTCCCCCTGTTTTTCAAATACACGAAGTAAAGCCTGACGACTTACAGCAATGCCATAATCCATTGGATGTGGGAATTGCATAAGTTCAAACAAGGAAGTAGCTTTAATGTTCTCTAAAGCAGTATCTGAAATAGACTGTAAATACGGATACTCTTTTTTATAAAGCGAACGATTAGAAAGTCGAATACTACCATAAGCGAAATGCTTTCCGACTTTATCTGGAATGATCATATTATCTAAAGTTTGCTCTTCATGTGTTTTTAAAGAGACATCCTTACTCTTAACATGATCTAATGATGGTAGTTTAAAAAAGGCAATAAGCCTTTTGATTTGAATTGAAATAGTAGGAATAGATGATTCATCTATTTTTCTATAATATCCTACAGCCTCTAAGGAAAGTTCTTTTTGTAAATCATACGAAGTTGCACCCTCAGCTCCGATTAAAATACCTGTCATTTTCTTTACTGCATCTTTAATAGTCTCATCTTTTAAAGATTCAAATTCTTGTTTTAAATTTTCAAGGACGCTTGCTAATAACTCGCTAAGTTTTCCTTGTTTTTTTTCATACTCAGAAATAGAAGATATACCAGCCTCATCATGGGAAGTTTTTTGTGCCACATCTTGGTTCTCTAAATGAGTAGTTACTCTAGTTATTACTGTTTTTTGCTCGTCACTTTTAATTGTAGGAGTTAAAAAAGACACTTCGCAAGTATCTGACTGATTGTTATTTAAAAGAGCATCCTTAGCATCACCTTTACTTAGGGTTTTGCTTTCGATTTCTTGGGATATAAAAGGGATTACCAATTCATTTTCATTAGGTATAATTAAAGGAACTTTAGATACTATTTCAGATGAAACAGTATCTACACTGGAAGAGGTCTCTGTGGTTTTAGCTAGAACAATAATGCGTCCTTTATCAAAAAGTGCTTTACATTCTGTTTTAAACTTACGAGGATAAATTTCAATTTTTGATACAGCCGTATCGAACTGCCTTTCGGCAAATTGTTTTGCAATGGTGTAGGCTATTTTTTTATAGGACTCAAAGACAACATAAGATTCTTTGATACTCTCTAGTGTAAAAATGACTTTGCTGGATTTATTACAAGTGATGTTTATTTTATTTGCTTTAAATGATGGATATACTAAAACCTCTTGCCAAGGCTTTTCATTAGTAAAGGATTTGCTTAAATCTTCTGCATATCTCAAGTATGCAGGATGATATTTTGTGTACCATTTTAAAGGTGCATTAGTATAAGTTGTAAAACCCATTTGCTTTAAGTGAGTAGCTAATGCCATAGGTAGTTCAGTATCGAATCTCAATTCGATACCGTCTATTTCTTTCGTATGTACAACTGTGAGTTTCAAGAGCTATAACTTTTAAGCCAAAGTAGGCTCGTACTCCCAATATTCCGCGTCGCGAGTTTGTATACCCTGACAAAAAAAGAGCGTATATTTTAGTTAGAAGTCTATAAATATGATGCTTACAAAAAACAAGGTCTACCCAAAAAAGTCATAATTAAGGTAATTACTAAAGGACGTGCAAGTAAATAGTATGTGTATTACTATTAAAAAGTGACTATTCTTAAGATAATGGGTATCGCTAAGCTAGGTCTTGACTGTACTTAGTATAGGTAATGGAATTTCTCTTAATAGTAGTAGTAGGTTACCCTT
Organism: Dokdonia pacifica; assembly: GCF_900188275.1. Lineage (GTDB taxonomy): Bacteria > Bacteroidota > Bacteroidia > Flavobacteriales > Flavobacteriaceae > Dokdonia > Dokdonia pacifica. Next base: position 348,351 of record NZ_FZNY01000004.1, on the reverse strand, counting down.
AGCATTAGTCATGGGTAATGCTAAATATAAGTCATAGATTACCCTTAGTGTCAGTCATAGTTCACCTATAACATTAGTCACGAGTCACCTTTAGTGTTAGTCATGGGTATTGTTAAGCGATTGGTATCAAGTATACTTAGTATTGAATAAGATAAACTATAGAATACTCAAATAGGTTTTTAAACTTCAAATTCAAAGAGTGAAATTCATTAGATTCAATCCAATAACAACCTGCTATAGAAAAAGTTAACTAGTATATATTATTATATGTATAAATAATATATTATTTTGCTTCAAGTAAAATCTAGTTACTATTTTTAATTTATCACTTTTAAATGTTTATTGATCAATTAGATATCGAGCCAGATTCACATCAATAGAAGAACAAGATAGAAATCATTAATGATCAACTTTAAAATATTTGGCAATAAACCACAAGTACATATTAAACACGTGCTAATCATCTTGATTTCACTATTTTTTCCAATGATTTTATTGATATTAAATTATACTTGGTCTAACGAATCCATAACTAATCAAGAAGAAGAAAGGTTAGTAACTAAATTAGGATTATTTCTGAAGAATGCTCCCATGAGTTCAAATCAATTCCAGAAATATGCTGATAAGATTTTATTGATTAATGTATCCAACGATAAGGAACTTATTAATGTTAAAGACTATCAAGGGATAGATAAAGGGAATCTAGACATCACTAATAGAGGAAAATTAGCTGATTTTTTAAACAAAACCAATAACAAACATCGCTATATTCTTCTTGATATTGCATTCAACCCAAACCATGAATCTCCTTTTAATGATGAAAAGCTATATCAAGCCATTAACAATACTAAAAATATTGTTCTACCAATAATAAAAGATAAGGATAGCTACATTATTCCTAAATTCAGTGATAATATAGGTTTCGCTTCTTATCAAAACAGTATTTTCACTAATCGTTTTATAAAGTATTCTTATTTAGAAAATGACTCATTACCAAGTATAGCATTAAAAATGGGTAATCAACTCTTGGGAACACAACTGGAAAAAAAAGGGATGTTCTACTATGATAATGATCGTTTAGCTTGGAATTCTATAATACTAGATCATCCTATAAAACCATTACTAAAATACAATAGTATAGGTGAATTTAATTATTTTGATTTGGGTGTTGACATACTCCAAGTAATGCCAAATTCTCAAATAGAGAATTTCGTAGAAAATAAAATCATTATTATTGGAGATTTTGATGATAGAGATCTTCATCCCACAATTTATGGAGAAATTCCAGGTGCTTTAATCATATACAATGCTTTTTTAGCATTAGAAAATGGGCAACATATTGTAGTTGAGTCTATATGGATATCATTATACATTATATATTTATTATTGATATTATTCTACTTTTTAAATTTCGATAAAAAATGTATTCTAGCTTTAAAAAGAGTACTTATCAAGTCAGCCAATATTCGCCGTATCAAATCATTTTTTGAAAAAATTTCATTGAAAAATATGTTTTTTACTATAATCAGTGATTATTTAAAAATTGGCTTGCTTTTTACATCCCTTAGTGTTTTATATTTTTTAATCTATGGCGTACATATTGAGATCTTAGGAACATCCAGCATCTTCGCAACATTGATAGTAATAAGAAACTTATACACCAACTTTAAACTTATAAAGAAGAATGACATCTAAAGCTTTTATTTTGATTTATTTTTTTTCTCAAGTATTCTTAGCATCTTCACAAGAATCTTACAAAGTACTATACATGAATGGGGATGTCTACGCTAATAATACATTAATTTCTATTGGTGATAAAATTAAAGACTCTGATAGTTTAAACTTTATAGAAGAAAAAGGACTCATAAAAGTATGCTATTCGAAATGTAAAAAGCTGAGAATATTTTCTAATTATTTTTTTAAAAAGAACCATATTAAAACAATATCTGACTATACAAAATATTATAAATCCCTAACTACAAGAGGAGATAAAGATTTCATTAAAAATGTAGACCTAAAAGTTATTTCAGAACATCAGATTGCTATTATTGACACTCTAAAATTAAATAGTAAAGAATTCAACCTCACATCAGACCGTACCAATTTCTATTATGTTTCATATACATTTAAAAAGAAAGAGATTAATAAGAAACTGGACTATTTTAAAAACCATCTAATTTTTACAAATAGTATCTATTCTGTCGAAAATGAAGGGAAAATCATTCCCGACAACAATACTATTTCATTATTTCATTACAATGCTAATAAAAGGGAAAGTACACCAATAGTAACTAATCTTAATATCCATTTTTTTGATAGAACTGTTTTGCTAAAAAAAATTAAAAATTGTTGTATGGATACAAAATCAAATCTATCCCTAAAAAATAAAATGATATTACTCAAAGAATATTTAAAAACTGAATACTCCGAAATGAAGTTTTCTGAGAATGATATTAATAAACTTCTAAACGACTTGTGATGAATAAAATCTTACTTCTACTTCTTCTTGCGAGCCCTTTAGCTATTAGTCAGCAAATAAGTCTGGGGGCTCAATATTATAAAAAAGGTGAATATTTAAAAGCAGCATACAGTTTTAAGGCAGAGATACCTCTCTTAAAAAGAGACGTTGGGGAAAAGAATAAAGGGTATCTGGCAACTGTATTTCTAACGGCAGAATCATTCAGTAAAGCGCAACGAACTAATGAATCACTTCAGTACTATTCTGAAGCTCTTAAGATTTATAAGAAATACCCTTCGCTAAAAAAGGATTTTAAACTCAAACGATTAGTAAGAGGGTATTATAACGCATTATTAATGTCATCTTTTGAGATGTTCTTAGCAGATAATTACAAAGAAACAGAAAAAAAATTACTAGAATGTAACTCACTAGTTAGAGAATATAATTTGGGAGATTCAGATAAATACCCTCTTTACAAGGCATTTTCTCAACTGTATGGAAAGACAGGAAATGTTAACCATCATCTTGACTATACCTTGAAAACTCTAGAACTATCTAAGGTTATAAATGGAGAAAATACCGTTGGACATATTAAAGAACTATCGAATACCGCAGTGGCATTAGATGGATTATTTAAATATGATGAAGCATTAGTTTACATCGAAAAAGCGTTTTCAATTTTTCTTGATCTAGACCTAGATGTTTTAGGACCGTTAGCTTCCCATTTACTCACTGTTAGAGCAAGCATTAACATTAGTCTTGAAAATTTTAATAAATCAGAAAAAGATTTATTACTTGTAATACGCTCTTTAAATAAAAATAAAGATATCCATCCTTCATATAAAAAAAGATTTCTAGGGAGTGCTTATCAAAATCTTGGATATACTTACTATAAGATCAAGAACTATGATAAATCAGCTAATTACTATAACCTTTCGCTAGAAAATTATAAAGATGTCTTTGACTCTAATAGTCTGGCTATTGCAAATTTAGAGCTAAATCTAGCTAATACCTTAGATAATCAAGGAAAGCAAAATTCTGCAAAACCATATTATTTATCTTCTTTAAAAAAAGCTAGTGTAAATTACAGAAACATCTATTATGGCCTTAGTGAAGAAGAAAAATTTTTATTTCTTAATATTAGAATCGGAACTTACTTCACTTCATTAAGTTCTTTTGCATTGAGATCAAACTCTAATGACATAACAATTGTTAACGAACTTTACAACGCAACACTTTTTCAAAAAAATCAGTTATTAAATTCTTCTATAAGATTAAAAGATGCGATTCTCAGTTCAAATAATCTACAATTAAAAACAGAATTTAATGAATGGCTAGAGGTTAAAAAGAAATTATCCAAAGCATATCTTAGCGAAAACTCTAATGATAATACTAACATCTTTGCATTAGAATCAAAAGCTAATTTTCTTGAGAAAAATTTAGTTAATCAATCTGAAAAATTTAAAAAGTTCAATGATATCTCTAACCCTTCATGGAAGAGTATTCAAGAGAAATTAAAACCAGGAGAGCTTGCTATTGAGTTTATAGATTTTGAACATTATTTTCAAAAGTGGATTGATAAAAAGTTTTATTGTGCATTAATAATTGACCATGAAAGTGAAAATCCTAAAATGGTCTATTTATTTGAAGAAAGCGAATTGTTAAACATTCTTAATAGAAATAAGACTAATCTTAGAGATGGTATAGAATCTATTTACGGGACATTAGATAAAAAAAACAATGAACTCTATAATTTAATTTGGAAACCCATTGAAACATTCACTCAAGATTCTAATATTATATATTTTGCTCCTTCGGGTTTATTGAACTACGTTTCTTTCTCTTCATTATCTAAAGGAAATGATTTTCTATCAAATTCAATGAACCTCGTCCAACTGACTTCAACGGCTAAAATAATTGAAAAAACAGATATTAGTAAAAGCTTCAAAAAGGCTACTCTTTTCGGCGGAATAGACTATGGAAAGAACTCAGAATGGAGTTATTTAGAAGCTACTAAGACCGAAATAAAGGAGATTTCAAAAATTCTTAATCAAAATAATATAACTGTTGAATCTTTCACAGGTTTAAATGCAAAAAAAGTAATGTTTTAAAAGGGTTTAATAGTCAAATCTTACATATCGCAACCCATGGCTTTTTTGAAAAAGATAGCGAAGATTTAGAGATAGAGTATGGCGAGAAAAATTTTGATAATTCTCGCGGTGAAACAAAATTTTCTAATACAAATCATCCATCGCTTCGCTCTGGACTTGTTTTTGCAAAAACTCCTAATAAGTCTAATATTTTAACCGCAATGGAAATAAGTAATATGAATCTAGATGAAGTAGACTTACTTGTTTTATCAGCTTGTGAAACTGCTTTAGGTGAAATTAAGGGTAGTGATGGGGTTTATGGGTTGCAACGATCTTTCAAAATCGCTGGAGTAAAATACGTGATTGTCAGTTTATGGAAAGTCCCTGATAACGAATCCAAAGAGTTTATGACTACTTTTTACAAACTGTTATTTCAAGGTGAACTGATTGAGTTAGCATTTAATGAGACTAAAAACATTATGAGTAAAAAATATGACCCTTATTACTGGTCTGCCTTTGTTTTAACTAGATAAAAATTATATCAATCTATAAGAAATTAGGGGGAGTTAATTTATAGTAATGAAGGTTATAAGATGTAAAACTACCTAAGATATTAAACTAAAACAGATGTTATTTTCTTTAGAGTTTTTTGAGTAAAACTATGATGCTTCCATACCATTTTCGCCGAATGACTAATTAATATCTTCCTGAAATTTGATTCTTCTAAAACCTTGCATATATTTAATTCCCAATCATTTTCTTTTGAGACAAGTAATCCACTTTCTCTTTTTTTTATAATAAATGATGCAGGGTGATTTTCACATACAATCGTAGGCACTCCTAGGACTGCCATTTCAAGATAATTATCGATGGATTGATACTCCAAATATTCAGAAACAGAAAATAATGCCACCTTTAATTGCATCTTGTGCAGGTCTTCAAAATAGTTCATATAATTACTATCATCAAAAAATTCAACAGACTGATCTCTTTTATGTTTTGTTTTAGCTCCTTTGTAATCAAAAATGACAAAGCATAACTCAAGCTTTTTTTGACGTAACTTTTCTAAAAGACTAGGTAAAAAGTTTAAAAATTTCTCTGAAGGAGAGAAAACACCAATCCGAATTATTGAATCGATTTGAGGCATAATAGCACTTAAATTTTCAAAACTTTTTCGCGAAATCAATGTAGGAAAATTTACTACTAAGCAACTAGAATCCTTATGAAAAAAGTTAAGCGCAGATCGGTATTGATCTTTTAATCGCTCATTTTGGCAAATACAAAGGTCAAACGTACTTAAATTTAACAATAGTTGATCTTGAACAGCAGAAGTGATATCCTTGTAGCTATTATGCCAACTAGGAATTTTATGATAATTATCATCTAAATTCATCACAATCTGTAAGTGAGGGTATAATAGTCGAAGTACATAAGTCATATACTTCATATCAGATAATATCGTAGGAAATACAATGTAATTAGCCCATTTAAGTAAACGAACATCTATCCTTTTTATAGTTCCAAAGTAATCCATATTTTGATCATATATCTCTATACTTGTCATAATAGCACTATGGGTTGAAGTATTATTCAATTCTAAACAAGGCAATATAGCCCTGTAGTATTCCTTAGAGCATAATCTAGGGCTTATATAAAGAACATGAACTTTACCATCGTAGGGGTCATAATTCACATACTTTTCAAGAAAAGGTTTTACATTTTTTAAATGCTCATAAAAATGAGTAATAGTCTGCATAGGCATATAATTAAATCAAAGGAAGTATTGTATTAAATTTATTTTCTTAAAAATGATCCATCAATTAACTATCAACAAAATCATATAACTTGACTTCGTAAATATTTGAGCATAATCAATTATCTTATAATTCAAGATTTATAAGACGAACTAACGATCTTTTGTGGGGAAGTGATTGTTATGCAATCTAACGAGTAGAAAGTTTTGATATTGCTAAGCAAAAATCATAAGGCCAACTCAAAATAGATACCTATGTTTATAATTTTTTATCCTGACTTTATTATATGTTATGATTTAAAAAAGGCAATAAAATCTGTAAGTAATACTTCCTCAGTCTCTTGTGTTCCCAGAGTATATATTCTTACCGTTTCATCTTTAAGAATTACAATACGTATTCCAATAGATTTAACAGCTGAATCCCTCTGAAAATTTTTAAAATATTTTTTCAATTTCTCTTCAATATGTGAACTGGAAATTAAACGAGCACTCATCCTATCGGTGAAAAATTGAGCGATACTATCTAAACTAATACTTTCTATGAAAGTATGTCCTTTGAATAATGAAGCTAAAAATTTATCATCCATTTCTAAAATTTGAAGAGACAAAATACCTTTAACCGCTAGATGGTCTTTTGCTAATAATCTTGAATGAGATACAAACCGGCTCCTAATCTTTTTCTCTTGGTCAAAAGTCTCATCAAAAACCTGCATGATTTTATTTTTTAAACTCATCTTATTCTGTTTTTTTTGATATCTAAATTAACACATACATTTAATCAGTACTCAAAATCACTGTAATGACTTAAGAGTGAAAGAAGTCACTTTTTTTACATTCTCTAAAAAGCTTTAATTATGGTTTTTCCTCGATTGTACTTCAATAATTCTCTTTAAAATACCCGATCTAAACATCATTTTAGCATAAGTGCTAAATAAGCGCATAGACCTTGTTTAATAGAATAAAAAAGTTGTGGTAGAGGTAATTCGTTAACTATAATCTCGGCGGTGTGGTGCAAGTGCCAAGATTACTTACGACCTTTCAATCGTTCAAAAAGCTGATCTAAACGCTGATCTAACGCTTCACGCTCTTTGAGTTTTTTCTCAATTAATGAAACGCAGGTTTCATAAATCGAAGCTTTAGTTATGCTTCTAAGTGTTTTATTTTTATTAAAAAACTTAGAAATAGTGGATCGAGCAGAGCCTGTTTCAGCACGGACAGCTTTAATAGGATCGCCATAAAGTTCATACATCGTTTCGATGATAAAAGGAATACGTTCTTGATTCATAGCAAAAGGTTTTTTTCTTGTAATAATTCATAGTGGCGCTTCAATTTATACAACTCAAATAGTTTGCCAAAATTGTCGTATTTGACTACTTTTGTAACTATTAACAGAAATATGAGGTCAAAGTAACAAAACTATTTTCAAAAAAACTAAGGTATCGCTAAATTGACTTAGTTGTGAAGTTTTCATGACGCTCTAATGTATCAGTAGTGTGTAAGTAGTGTCGTTTTCATATCGTTTTAGTATCGTTTTCATGACTACTTACTAACTAATTAAAAAGCCTTATATTCACATTACCAACCTAATACATATAATCCTACAACCCATGCAGACACAACAAAAAAAAATTAATCCTGAAACTTCTAAATTTTTAGAGGTAATTGATGAAATAAAGAATACAAATAGGCTTTTAGACGCAAATCCTAAAACATATTCAGCAATTGCTGGAATTATTTATCCATCCGATAGAACTATTTTTACAAAATTAAAAAAAGGCGTGCGTAAAAAAATCCCACTAGATGCCCTTGTCAATTTAGCAACCTATTTTAAAGTAGATATGAACTATATCTTCTTTGAAGGATTTGATATGAATTATTTCCCTGAGATCGTGATGAACTCTGATAATAAAAAGACCATAGACACAACAGTCTCACTAGAACAACTAAAGACGATTAATAAAAATGAGCATAATGCCTTAGCATTAGCTATGAGTCTTTATGAGAAGTTAGCAAAAGTTATGGAGAAATTAGAACTCACCATTGAAAATCAATCTGTTTCAAAAATTAAATAATACTTGCACTATAAATATCCTTTTTACAACATTTAATAAGCAGTTTATAAAGTTTTCATAGAGTCTACGTGTAGTCAAATCGTAGTCGCTGTGTATGCGTATGATTCTTAGCTTTGATGAGTACTTTACAACATACTTTTTAAAAGCAACATAAGACTACTTTACTCTAGCATACAATTTTATTTCTGTATTGTTTTTAAATCTAATAGCTAAGGTACTCCATCAGTATTGATATAGTAATTGAGTTATCATGGAGCAAGCAAAAAAAGCAATAAGAATTAAAGAATACCCTCCTCTAATCCCCATAAAGCTTATTATGGAGGATAGACTTGTAGGTGCTAAAAGTTATAAAACCGTCTTAAAGCGTCTTAAATCAAAAGGAATTGAAATACTAGCCTTTGATATGGTCAATACTCACGAACTATTTTCAGCAATGACCAAGGTGAAAAAGAAATCTATCCCAATCGGTAGTAGAAGAACAGAACCTTTTAAATTAAGATAATAGTAGCTTTATGAAAGTATTACATATTCCACATCGATCGAGACTCAAAGGGCAAACCATTATTTGTAACAGATGTAAATCAAAAGGATATTGTACTACTAAAACCAAAGAAGGTAAAACTAAATGGATATGTAAAAACACAGGCAAACGTCTAAGCACTTGTGCTAATCCTGCATCACACCGCTTTGTGTCTACGCTATACAATCCATTTACTCAAAAATCAGATATTATCATAAGACATCAAACGAGAGATTTTTGGGTGTTTAGAAAAAGACACAATGAATTACTAAATGTAGAACAAGAATTAAAATATTTCTACAGAACTGGAGAAATAGCACAAGCCAAAGCAATCGTAGATGGCTTTAAAAATTCAACAAAACAGAAAAAACAAAAAATACAAGAAGAATTGCAAATCGATGCAAGAGCCATACACATTACCCCAGAGACCTATCTTGAATCAGCAATGGTCATCTATTCAGAATTTTTAGATGGTAAACGAGGGGAAGATTGGGAAAAAAGACCAAGCATTCGATCTACCATTACAAGCTATAAAAGAGCGTTAGAACGTTTCCATGAGTGCTTAACTAACAATGGATATCAACCAGAACTCATTTCATTAAATGAAATAAATAAAACACATTTACATCTTTGGGTAAGAGAGGTAAAAAAAAGATATAATGCTAATAAAACACAAAACCATTATCTAAATAATGTCAACACTTTTTTAAAATGGTGTTCCTCGCGCGGGGCAGGAACTATTTCTAACGCATTAGAACACGTCAAAAGAGGTAAAACCACAGGAGACACTACCATAGCATCATTAGATGATTTTAAGTACATGATAACCCTTATTAGTCCCGAAAGGTCAATAGAAGAGTATACTTGGAAAGATAACAAGACAGGACAACTTAAAAAGAAAACAAGAAGACATTATAAAACGTGGCTTAAAGATGGTTTTTGGTTAACATTACTCTTAGGAGGAAGAGGCGACGATATTTCTCATTTTAGATGGTCAGAGGTGAATAAAAAAACAAATGACAATGGTTCTGAAGATTATTGGATTGAACTATTTGATAATAAGTACTATAAACAACATGACGTAAAGCGCTTTAATTATGTCCCAATGTATAAACAAACCTATAATATTCTTTTAGAATTAGGCTTAAATGAAAAATGGGGAAGCGATGATTTTGTGATAGCACCTGATTTTGAAAATAGAGAACGATTAAAAACGATATTAAGTACTTCTTTTCATTGGTACTGGAAAGATGTAGCTGGCTTAAATCCTAATGTAAAGTTTAAATCCCTCAGATCTACATTTATCACATTAGCTAGTCTATCCGCTACAGGAGACAAGTGGCAACTTATTCAAAAGCACACCAATATGGAAACTACCCGCAAGCATTACTTTGAGAAATCTCATGCAGTGTCAGAAATGTTTGGGGATGAGTTTGGAGGGTAATCAAATTAAATAATTGAGAAAACTCACAATAAAACTAACATCTAATTAACTATATTTAAGACTACTAAAAAAGATATATATTTTCACATAAACTAAAAAATTTTAATTCTAGTTTATGCAGTCTTTAATTTCACAACTAGATGACCAAATTATTAGATCAATTTTTCGACTCCAAAATAACTAGATCAATTTTCTTCTATATATTATTTATTCTTTTAGTATTAATATTCAAATACAGAATAAATTCAATTATTTCAAAATATCTAACAATTGAAGAAGAATCTTTAAAAGAAATAAATATCTTTTGGATTGTATTACCAGTATTAACTTGCCTGTTATATATAATATACAAGCTTATACTTAAAAAGTATCAGCCATCTTTTAATTTATTTCATACAATTCTTCTATCAACCCTCTTTTTGGGAGTGCTTCGATTCACAGATTACTGTTCAAAATGGAAGTTTATAGAGTTGGATGGTAGTCAACTTTTCTATGTAGACTTATTATTGTTACCATCAGTAATAGCATCTATCATTTTTCTAATCAATTTAGTATTTAAAAGTAATATTAATAAGACAATATATAATAATGCATCAAATCCATTTGTAGCAGACGATCCTATTGAATCAGAATCTGAAGATAAATTACAATATGACAAAAGAGCTAAAAGTTTAATCCAATACCTCGATAAATCTAATTTTAAAAGATCCTTTACTATTGGTATCGTTGGTCCGTGGGGAAATGGAAAATCTAGCCTAATCTCATTAATTGAAAAAGAACTTTATGAAAACCCAAAAAAACAGACTCTTCATCTTAAATTTTTACCTTTTCTAAATCATAGTGAAAATGATATAATATCAGAATTCTTTAAACAACTTAGTTCAGAAATCAATAAATATAGTGGAAGGTTATCTAATCAAGTTTTAGACTATTCTGAGAAACTTTTAAAATTATATAAGAATAAAAGTATAAAAGAGTTTTTGACTATTAATAACGTCTCATACTCTAAAACATCGTCTTACGAGACCTATGTAGCAATTAATAAAACACTTGAAGGATTAAATAAAAAATTCATAATTTTTATTGATGACCTAGATAGGCTTTCTAACAAGGAGGTATTACAAGTTCTAAAATTAGTTAGGAATACTGCTAATTTCAAAAACTTCATTTTTGTTATAGCCCTAGATAAAGACTATGTTTTAAATACTTTAATGATAAAAAATGATGTTTCTGATCATGCTTTTGTAGATAAATTTTTTCAATTAGAGGTTTATTTACCTGAAATAGAAAAAAGTCAATTGAAAAATGATTTTATTGACTTTTTAAAAGCTTCAGGTCTTAGAAGTGAAGAATCATTTATAATAGAAGTTGAAAGAGCTATTAACAGAAAAGATAATCTATTTGATGATTATATCTCAAATCATAGAGGTGTAAAGAGATTAGTAAATCAACTAGTTTTTGATTTTAACTCTTTACCTGATCAGCTCAACACAAATGACCTTCTAAATTTCACATATTTAAAAATGACTTTTCCGTCGGCTATAAAATTTTTAAACAGTAATTGGACTAATGTTATTCCGTACAATAGAAATACAAAATTGTGCGAATTAGAAACTGTTCCTGAGGAAGAAAATAAAAGAGATATTTTTAGTAGTAACAATGCTTCGGCTATTTTCCTTGGTATTGGAAAATATACTCCAGACTATAGTAAATACAAAATTTCATCATCACTTTCTGAACAAAAAGAGCTAAGTGAAATAAATCATTTAAGTCAGCAACAAAATTTATTATTAGCAAAGACATTGATTATCCTATTTGGAGAAGATAATAAGGCAAAAGGAGATACATCCATAAAATTTGGAAATAACCTTAGAAAGCTTCTTCAACAGAAAATATTAGAAAATGAATTATCATACTCTGAATTCAAAGATATTTTTAGTGTTGAAGGTAATTTTCAAAATCTTAAAAATGCAATTCGATCAAGCCAAACTCAAAATATTTTAGATCGAATAAGCTTTTATAATGTAGATACCATTGAATGCTTAAATCCAGTGATTCTGGTGTTATTATTCATTTTTAATAGCTCCAAAGAAAACAATATCTATCCTTCTACAGTTCTACAAATTCTTTCTAGTTTCGTTATTAGAAATAAAAAAAATATTGAAAACCCAAATTCAAAAGAGATTTGGAAAACTATTAAAAAAAAATATCTAGAAAAGAATCAATATAAAATTGAAGAGAAATTAGAATTTCTTGCGTTTTTAAGTGAGAATAGAATAAGGATGAGTTTTGATGATTGGGGTGCTTCAGAAGAATCTTTAAAGGAGATTTCTCTAGAACTTTTTGAAAAATTATTAAAAGAAAAAGATAGTACTCTGTGGGACATTCATGATTATTCTTTTTATCACTCCTATCAAAATACAAGGAAATTTCATGTTTTAAAAACATTAAATCCTTTAATGATAGATTTTTGGAGAAAAAATAATATTACAATTTTATGTGCCCAATTAACGGAAAACAAAGCTTTCACTATCAAAAACTTTAAAACGTCAAATTTTGCCTCTCAAGTATTTGGTTCTTTTGAGGGATATAAATCATTTATAGAACAAAAAATAGGAGATACTAAAGATTCTGCGTTAATTGAATACCTTGATTTTATTAAACTAGAATCTTACACTAATTTTTCAAGCCCAATTAGATATGAGTTTAGAGATTTCAAACTTGTCAAGAACAAAATGCAAAGGGTTAAACAAAACAACAGTTTAAAACATGATGAATTTGATACTATAATTGAATTATTTATTACTAGTTCAACTGAAGAATATCAAAAAATAACAGTGACAAATCTAAATATAGTTGATATTCCAGGATTCATTGAACACCGATATTATCGTAATAAAAATAATTTCTTTACCACCGTCAAAATACAATCAAGTGATATACATAAAGCTAAGTCAATGTTGCTAGATCATTATTTAATGTATTTGAGTAGGAAAGAAAAAGTTTTTAGCATAGACAATGAGGAGCTTTCAATTTCAAGATTACACCAAAAAGAGCCAATTATAAAAATTATATCAATTCAACCTAAGAGCTATAGCTAAAAGAAATGAGCTTACTTTGCAGGTTAAATTATTATCAAAAAAACAACTTTCACTCACCATATCCACTCACCAACAAGATAAAATCGCTATTAACATATTGATTAGTAGCGATTTAATTTGCGGAGAAAGAGGGATTCGAACCCTCGATACGCTTTTGACGTATACACGCTTTCCAGGCGTGCGCCTTCGACCGCTCGGCCACCTCTCTAAAAAATTACATCATCCAGTATCTTTACTTTAATTTAAGATATCACATAACATAATTACCTTCATCAAAAGGAGTGCCAAATAACAAAAAAAAACTGACCTGCTAAAAAGATATATCTTAAAATTATGTAAGCTCTCCTCTTAAAGGGGTTTCATAGACTGATTTAAAGACTTTTGGCCCTAATTCTTGTCCTAATAAATACATCATTTTTGTAATTGCTGCTTCCGTAGTAATATCACTTCCACTTATAACTCCTGCTTTCTTAAGCGCAACACTTGTTTCGTAATTACCCATTTGCACACTTCCTGCTATACATTGAGTAACATTTACTATAGGGATTCCTTTTTTAATTATTGCTTTTAAAGCATCTATAAACCATACTTCTGTAGTAGTATTTCCAGATCCATATGTTTCTAACACAACTCCTTTTATTTCTGTCATTGATAGCATTGCCATAACTAAACTCTTAGGAATGCCAGGATACATCTTTAGCAATAATATCTCTCTAACTAAGTTTAAATGTACTTTAAAAGGTTTTTTAGCAGGTTTAAAAAGCAAATCTTGATTAATAGAAAGGTGAACCCCTGAAGTAATTAATGGAGGGTAATTAGGAGAATCGAATGCTTCAAAATGCTCCGCACTTACTTTTGAAGTACGATTTGCTCTATACAACTTGTACTCAAAATAAAGACACACTTCCTGAACAACTGGCCTGTTTCTCTTTTGCAATGCAGCTATCTGGATAGCCGTAATTAAATTTTCCTTTGCATCTGTTCTTAAATCTCCTATAGGCAATTGAGATCCCGTAAAAATCACAGGCTTCTTTAAATTTTCTAACATAAAGCTTATAGCAGAAGCAGTATAACTCATAGTATCGCTTCCATGCAAAACTACAAAACCTTGATAGGCATCATAATTAGATTGTATGATAGCACATAGTTCATTCCAATACTCAGAATTCATATTTGAAGAATCAATAGGAGTCTTAAATGACGACGTACTAATATCACAATCTAATAATCGAAGTTCAGGAATGTTTTGTAATAATTGATCAAAGTCAAAAGCCTTTAAAGCACCTGTGTCATAATCTTTGATCATTCCTATAGTACCTCCCGTATATATTAAAAGTATACTAGGCTTTACACTCATAACTTAGATGTATTAATTACAGGGTTTGCATACATTAATAAGAAACTATCAATTTCTAATTGATTCTCTTTATTAACTCTACGTTCTAAACGTCTTTCAAAGTGACGTAACTCTTTCTCATCATAATGAGAAGCATACTGTGTCGTATTATGATATAAATCGTAGGCTATATAATTAGTAGGCCATAGTTTATAATGACTATGTATACTCTTATCTATTTCTGAAGCTAATCGTTTTAATTTTTCATTATCACTTTGCTCTTCTTTATCTATTTGATCATAAATAGACGGATCTAAAGGAGCCGCTTCTATATGAATACGTTTTTTAAATCCTAAAGCACCTTTTAAGATGCTATTAAAATCTTCATTATTTGTTTTTATATAAGGGACATTCTCCTGTTTTGCGACAATTTCAGGAACTTTTAAAATATCTGTAGGATCATATTCATAAGAAATAGCAATAGGAACAATATCTAACTCCTTTATATATTGTAATAAGGGAGTTTTACCCCTAGCCATTGTAATCATCTTAAGAACACCTTGCTGTGTTAAATCATTTCCATCTTTTGTTCGCCCTTCCCTTTGCGCCATCCAAACAGATCTACCTTCTGATAATAAAAACTTCATGTAATCAGATAAGAGCTTTGAACTTTTCAGTAATTCTCGAGGAGATTGATTACGCAATACCAAAAAATTTCTATTTAGCCTAGATAATGCCATTAAGAAATCTTTCTGAACCAAGTTATCTCCTATGGCCGATGCTGTTGTGATCAATCCATTATCTATTAAGCCTACATTAATCAATGAAGTATCTAATACAATATCACGATGATTTGATATATAAAAATAGGGCTTATTGGGTGTTAACTTATCAAAACCTGCTGTCGAAAAACCTTCAGAACTTTTTGCTAATAAATTCTGTACAGATTTATAAATGACCTTTGTTTGAAAATCATGAATAGAATGGCATTGCAATAATACCTCCTGAATTTCTTTTTTAGATGCATCTGGAAATGTAAACTGTAATAACACTTTAAACATAGGATGCCTAGAAGCTTGTTGTAAAGCTTCATTTACTTCACTATCATGATAGGGTCGTATGTGATCAAATATGGAGATAATAGTACATTTAGGTTACTAGCCACAAAAGAAACAAAATTATTTCAGTTTACTCTATTATATATAGACTAAGTTTAAGTTGTTTTTACATTCATAAAAACAGCATCCGCATTTTCCGAAGTTATTTTAGCAATTTCATCTAGTGGTTTTTGATAAATAGTCGCTAATTTTTCAGCAACTAACTTTACATAACTACTCTCATTACGTTTTCCTCTATAAGGCACTGGACTTAAATATGGAGCATCAGTTTCTAAAACAATATGAGATATAGGTATTTCAGATAAAAACTGATCAATCTTTCCATTTTTAAATGTTACCACTCCTCCTATTCCTAACTTCATATTATACCCTATAGCTTGCAATGCTTGTTCTTTGGTACCCGTAAAACAATGAAAGATCCCAAACAAGTCGTCTCCTTTTTCACTTTCTAAAACTTCAAAAACCTCATCAAAAGCTTCTCGACAATGTATAACTATAGGAAGTCTATATTTCTTAGCAAGTTGAATTTGCCTCTTGAATGCATCTTTCTGAATCTCCAAAGTACTCTTATCCCAATACAAATCTATTCCGATCTCACCTACTGCATAAAATGATCGTTTTGCAAATTGAGCCTCCACATGTGCTAGTTCTTCTTCGTAATTTTCTTTGACATGCGTAGGATGTAAGCCCATCATTAAAAACACTTGATTTGGATACGTAGCTTCCAGCCTATACATACGTTCTGTATATTCAGAATCTATAGCAGGGATAAAAAAACGGGTTACGCCAGTTTCAATAGCACGTTGAATCATTGCATCTTGATCTTCATCAAAAGCCTCGCTATATAAATGGGTATGGGTATCTGTAAATTGCATGGCTCAAAAATAGAAATAGCACAGCACACAACCTAACCTAATACTTATAGTTTTTTAAGAAGTTCTTGTGCTTCATTATAATTTTCTGCTTCTGGAGGTAGCTTCAATAGGATTTGTTTACACTGCTCTATATTTTCTTGCTTTAAAAAATTAAGAGCATTATACCATTGTGCCTTGTATTTAAAAACAGAATTTCCATTACTTAGTTTTGTAAAAATCGATGTGGCATTTACATAGTCTTCTGTTTCTACCAGCGCAATTCCTTTATAAAATAGCACTTGAGTATTGTCGGGATCATTTCCTATAATGTCATCAAAGTATGAGATAGCATCTGTATATAAACCTTCGTTAAAAGCTTTTTCCGCTTTCGCGAAAGCGGACTCATCACCTCCCCTTTCTACCAAGTCTATACTCCCTTTAAAAGAGTAATCGTCATAGCCCACATCTTGCATTTGAAACCAAAAAGTCACACCAAACAATACGATAACAGAAGCAGCAACGAGATAGCGTAAGGGTCTAAAAGAAATAACCTTTACGTCCTTCTTAGGCGCTTCGGTAGTTTTTAAATGCTTATCTGCTAGGGTCTCCAGCGTATCTTTAAAGCTTGTTCTTTCATCAGAAAACTGATGACTTAAATGACCATTTAAATCTTTAAAAATTGTAAATGCATCTTTGAGTTCTGGTTCTGTTTTTAGTCTTAATTCTAATCGATCTTTTTCCTCTGGAGAGAGTGCTCCTTGGAGATAATCGTCAAACAGTAGTATGGTTTTCTCGTCCATGACTATAGATTTTTAAGGGTTTGGTACTGCGCAGATTCTTGCACCATTTTAGTAAGTTTACCTATACAAAGTGATTTTTTCTTCCGAGCATATGCATAAGAAACTGTTAGTTTTTTTGCCACTTCTTCCATAGATTTAATAGAAAAACTAAGCTTTAACAGTTTCTTACAGGCGTCACCCATTTGCTCTAGCATTTGATTAAATAAACTTGCTCTGCCTTCATACAAGGCGGTTTCATCTGCTTGCTGTTGTACATTTGTATCTATAGATGTAACCTCTTCATTAATTGTTACCCCTGTGGGTTTATTTTTTTTCAAAAAATTAAGCCACTTTCGTTTACATATCAAAAAAAAGTAGGCATCAAAAGGACAACTAAGTGTTAATCCTTTTGTTTTTGCTTGATCATAAATAGTAATAAGAGCTTCTTGAATAATATCTCTTGCAGCAGATTCATTCCCATTATTTTTTTGAATATATCCAACAACCTTAGGAGCAAAACGAGTATATATTTCGGCGATGAGTCTATTGTCATTTTCAAGTAATGCCTGCACATATTTCTGATCAGTATGCACTTCGTAATCTCCCATATTTACTGCATTTGCGAGTAAATATAAAAAAAAGTTCTAGAAAAAGGGTAACAATATAAAACCACTGATGATATAAGGGTGTAAAACAAAAAACAAAACATCAAATTAATATCATTATGAAAACAACAAACTTTAATGACACAAATCAGAAAAATAGTATGAATGTGTACTCCGTAACTAAACTAATTGCTTTATGTTTATTATCACTTATAGGAATGATAAGCTGTGAAACGAATGATGACGCAGATATAATAACCGAATTACCAGATGATACTGTACAAATATTTGGAGGATTAGAATATGCAAACAGTATTATAGAAGCACGTGAAAATGCTATTCAACACTTTACAATAGATGCAACTACGGGAGGAACTATTATAGGAAACAATGGAACCCAACTACACTTCCCTCCTAATGCACTTACATTCCTAGGAGGAGAATTAGTATCTGGAGATGTAGCTATTGAATTTATTGAAATTTACAGTAGAGCAGATATGCTTACTCAAAATTTACCTACAAATGGAAAAAGAGATAACGGCGATATTGTTTCTATTATCTCTGGGGGCGAATTTTATATCAATGCAACGCAAGATGGGAATCAACTTGTTGCTGAAACTCCATTTGGCTTAACTGCTCCTACAGCCGATTTTGATCCTGAGATGACTGTTTTCTTACCAGAAGATTGTGATAGACTAGACTGTGATGTTGTATGGGAAGAAGATGAAAATGCTAACATACAAGGAGGCGAAATTCAAAACGCAGATGGAACATGGACTTCAGCATACTTTGCTCCACTTACCAACTTTGGATGGACAAATTTAGATAGATGGTGGGCTTATGAAGATCCTAAAACATTAGTATATGTAGATGTTCCAGAAGGGTTTAATGAAACCAATAGTGCGGTATATGTTTCTTATGACGGAGAGCCAAATGCATTAGCCTTTTTTGATACGTACGATACCGATTTAGATATGTTTACAGAACATTATGGACAAATGCCTATAGGACTAGAAGTACATTTTATATTTGTATCTGTACAAGATGGTGATTATGTATATGCTATTCAAAGTGCAACAATTGGAACAGATCATATTGAAATTATCACTACTACACAAACAACAACAGAAGCTGGTTTAACAGCATTAATCAATGCATTACCTTAAAAATAATATATAAAACGAAGACTAGCCTCAAAGCCTTATTGACTTTGAGGTCTGTCTCTTTTATTAACATTCATAGTTTTTACCTATATTTAAGATGCATTATCCCCCCTTTTGCATCTAACTAACGATCCATATTATGAAATATGCCCAATTCTTACTCACGCTAGTTTTGGTGGGGTACCTAGCTATAAGTTGTTCTGAAGACCATGATTGTGAAGAAGGCATCATTGAAACTCCAAATGCCATCACTCCAATAGACGGAACAGATTATAACACAAGCCTTTTAGATTGTAGATTACCTAAAGTTCAAACATTCAGTATACAAGGGTTTGAAGGAGGGCAAATCACAGGAGATCAAGGAGGAACTATTTCTATTCCTGCTCAATCATTATTTAATCAAGACGGAACACCTATAGACGGTCAAGTAGAAGTAAGTTTATTAGAAATGTTTACTTCAGGCGATGTAGTTGCCTGTCAACTATCTACCAATACACGTAATTCTTCAGGAAGCATAGAACCTACATTAAGTGAAGGGCTACTGTTTTTTGACATCCGTTTTAATAATGATCCTGTAGTTATACAAGGAGAAATACAAGTTTTTATTCCTGAAGAAAACAATGCACAAGAGCAATTATTTTTTAGTTCTCCTTCTTGCGCAACTATAGAATGTATGGTTACTTGGGAAAACACAGGTATTGCTTTCCCTAGTGAAATAATAGATCCTATTGGCAATACTACCTCAGGATATAGCGGTATTACCTCACAAACGGGTTGGTATAATATTGCACAATTTAACCCAGACAATAATCAAAGGACTACAGTATACAATGTCCCTCCCGCAGGATTTAATAACACTAATAGCAATGTATTTCTTAGCTATACTAATAATAAAATTACGGTGAGTCTATTTGAACAATACGATACAAATCTGGGTGTATTTAGTGAAGTTTATAATGAGATTCCAGTAGACACCCAAGGAGAGCTTATTTTTGTTTCAAGACAAGACGGAATCTACATAATAGACACCTCTGAAATAAGTGTAACACAAAGTGTTATTGGAGCAACCACCAACACAAGTGAAACTACCGAAGATCAACTCATAACATTAATTAACTCACTATAAGTCATGTCAAAAAGATATTTTATAACGATATTCCTTATAAGTGCGTTCGCATGGGTTAGTCATTCGCAAACAACTACACAAGATACACTTACTCGAAGTGCTCCTATATTTTATGATGTGCTTGGTAATAAAGTCACCTATGGAGCAACAATGCCCGAACTTAATCAAATCGCAGGTGCGCCAAAAGCATACTATACGTATTACTGGGAATTTGGTGATGGGAATTACAGCAATGAAAAAAGTCCGCAACATAATTATAAGAAAAGTGGTGACTACGAAGTTCGATTATGGAGTACCAATAACTATGCAAATGGCAAGCCTCCTGCTAGTAGACCCAAAAGCGTTACTATTGCTGACGATCAAAATGATCAATCCAGTATAGATACAGATCCTTCTGTAAAAGAATCTCCATTTCAACTTGATGAGAATTTAATCATAAAAACCAATCGCGATCCTGTGCCTGAGCAAGAACTTGTTGTCATCACCAGTTATAAAAACACTAAAGACTACACCACAAGCGGAAAGTTATATCTCTTTTACAATGACGACGCTTTTAAAAATGACAATTTTACACTTAAAGACACACGCCTTCATCATAACGAATCGATTGTAGAAGAGCAATTAATTACCACTAATGCTGGTATTGACTTTTCATCAGAATATCTAACATCGACAGACAGCTCTCCAATAGAAAAACCAAAGCTATCTTTTCGCGACAGCGTAAAAAAAACAAACCTTTTAAATACGATAGATGAGTCAAAAGCTTTGTATCGCAACAGTCAAGTAATAGAATTTAAAGATATGCAACCTGGAGAAGAGCGCAATATTTTTAGGACGTTAGAGACTACTCCAGAAATGATTAAAGACACCAGTGCTATTGTTACGCTACGAAGTGTATATGTTCCTGATGAGAACTATGAAAATCATACAATAAAAGACACTGAAATGGAAATTGTCACTTCGCATGATCCTAATAAAATGTCTTCCAATGGTACGTTAATGAACTATCGTCTAGTACGATTTAAACGACTTAAATTTAAAGTTCGCTTTCAAAATGATGGAGAAGGACCTGCAAACACCATCAGGCTAGAAGTAGACACGCCTGAAATGTTTGATAAATCAACCTTAAAAGTAGAAGACATGTATCCCCTATGTCGTATCTGCCCAAAGGGTCGCGAAGTTGATTATTCATGCTTAGACACTATTTTCAAAAAAGACAAAATCATCTTTACATTTAAGAAAATATATCTACCTGGAACTGCTCAAAAAAATGTAACCGAACGTGACTCTACAAAAGGATTCGTAAAATATTCTATGAAGTTTGGAAAAGACTTTCACAAAAAGAAAACACGTAGTCGTACAGCCATTTACTTTGACAAAAACGAGCCTATTTATACAAATTATAGTACGACTCGATTTATGCCTGGTATTTCTATAGGTGCAAAAGCAGGATATATTTTCAATCCTAATGTAGATAATGCTCGTGAGGTATTTGCTGGAGTAACGATATCGCCTTTCAAGTCATATCGCGGGTATTTACAAGCAGAGCTTTTCTTTTCTGCATCGTCTTTTGAGACTTTACGTAATTTTGAGGTAAGTGAAGTAAATGATATTGGTATAGAAAGCCTTACTCGATTTACTGAGCAGGCAGATTCTCAAAATATTACTACCTACCTTGTCCCTATATCCTATCGCTATAATCTCAATAATTTTGTTGCTATTGGAACAGGTCCTCAACTCAAATTAGATTTGAGTAGACAATGTGATAGCCGTACTTCGGGAGAATTTTCATTGGTCATTCCTGGAGAAGGAGAAATACGAGATGAAACCCAAGACACCTTTCAAGAAACCAAATGTGACAAAGGCATAGGAAACTTTCAAGCAGGTTGGTTTGTAGGTGCAAATTTTGGAGGTGTACGTATTGGGCCTAGTGGAGGCATACGATATGTGTATAACTTTAACGAGCCTCAATCACAAATACAATTGTACGGTATTTGGAAATTTTAAGCTATGTTTAGAAAGGTATTCTTTGCTATTTTTTTACTACTCTTTTTAGGGAGTTTACAAGCGCAAGAAGCATCTTTTTACAAAGTGTTAGATCAATTTTTGGAAGCCCCAAACCAAGATAATTTTAAACAATTAATCACCTCTTCAGATAGCTTACAAACACCCAATGCAAAAAGCCATCTTGCAAAAGTGGTGGTAGATTGCAATATTGCATACTACCAAGAGCAACAAGGCGCACTTCATAAAGCCATTGCTAGATATGAAAATGCTATAGATCGTTACAGCCAGTATCAGTTAGAAGGATACGATATTGTAACCTACGCAATGATTCCGCTTGGAAATTTGTACACAAAAACCAATGCATATACTGAAGCTGAAAATTTGATTAAAGGATATATTACGCTTTCGCGAAATCGAACTTTTGAGATTCACGACCATCGGGAGAGCAAAGCAGTAAAGCAAAAACACCAACAAAACCTCCTCGCGGGGTTGATCAATCTTTCTGTTCCCCTACAAAATCAAGGGAAGTACACACAAGCAATTACCATCCTTGAAGAGGCCTATACATTAGCTCCAGAAAATAAAGATATTCCAATGAATCTAGCGACCAATTATCTTAGTATAGGAGAACATCAAAAAGCAGAAAGTCTTGCACAACGTATTTTAAAAAAAGACCCGTATCAAATAAATGCCTACAAATTGCTATCACAAATTGCACTTCAAAAAGGAAATACAACACAAGCTATTCAACTACTAGAAACTGCTATTAAAATACAAACAAAGCTTCCTAATCAAACCCTAAGAGATATTACAAAATCTAGGTTAGCACTTGCACAAGCATGTATCATCCAACAAGATTACGAAGCAGCGATTACCCAATTGGAATACATATATAGAACGTGGTATCCTAATCATCCTTCTGGAAAAATACCTGACAAAACAAATCTGATTGCAGAAAACACCCTCATGGATGCTTTAGATCTCCATGCAGAAATTTATACCCAAAAAGGACAAAAAGAAAAAGCATTAGAAGCCTATGAAAGCGCTGCCGAGGTTTCTGACTTATTGAATTCTCCTCAGCTTTCTCAGCAATCTAGACTTATTTTAGAAGCTTCAGATAAAAAAAGAAGTGAAAAGCGACTCATCTTGTTATATGATTTATATCAAGATCAAAAAGATGTTGCTTTTTTGGAAAAAGCATTACAAATAAGCGACCGTTCTAAAGCCAGTTTAGTTAGTGAAGCGATGAATGACAAGGCCAAACTAACGCAATATGCGCAAGACAGCTTAGTCATTGAATATGAACAACGCAATCAAAAATTAGCACAACTAGAAGTGCAACTATTTCAAAAAAGACAAGCCACAGCTATTGAAAGTTTAGAAGAATTACAAAGTATATATTCCAGCGAATTACTACTACAAAAAAATACAAGAAAAGCTATTTCAGAAAAGTATCCAGATTTAAAGCCATCCAAGACTACTTTTACACTTCAGGATATCCAAACTAAAGCAACACAATCTCAACAAACTATTATAAGTTATTTCTTCGGGCTACAAACCGTCTATCAATTTGTGATAAGCCCTGACAAAATAAGTTTCCATCAGATTGCTGAAGATAGAAAAGCACGAGATCAATTATTTAATAGTTGTGTAGCGTATAATCGTTATTTTGAAAATGCAAGCGCTATATTGAATGACCCGTCTGGTTTTAGCACACAATCTTTCAAGGTTTTTAAGGCACTACAGATAACTCCATCTACGCAAATGGTGATTATACCTGATGGTATACTTGCGTTTGTTCCTTTTAATACCTTACTTACCTCATCGAGTACCCAACGTACTTTTAGTGAAATGCCTTTCCTACTCAAAGAAACGCAAACTACTTTTCAACGCTCCTATAAAGAATATTTAAAGCCAAATCTAGGTTTACAAGATGCTACTACCGTATTAGGAGTATTTCCAGTTTTTGAAAACACACCATTAACTTTAGATCATTCTAAAAAAGAAGCAAACGCTATACAGGAAACATTCAATACTGAATTACTCATGAGTAACAAAGCTTCCGTAAATAATACATTTACAAAAGCCTCGCAACATACCATCCTTCATTTTTCAACGCATGCTTCAGGCGGTAGTTTTATAGAACCTGCAAGTATCGCGTTTATTGACAGGTCATTATATCTTAATGAATTATACAGCAAAAAATTAAACCCTGACCTTGTAGTATTAAGTGCCTGTGAGACAGGAATTGGGCGTATTGCTTCTGGTGAAGGACCACTTAGTCTTGCTAGAGGATTTCAATATGCGGGCGCAAAAAGTGTGCTTTTTTCACTTTGGAAAGTAAATGACCAATCTACAGCAGACCTCATAAGTAGGTATTACAAATCACTCAAAAAAACTGCCTCAAGAAGTAGTAGTCTACAAGAAGCACAACGTACCTATCTTCAAGATAAAAACATGTCCAACATAAAAAAATCCCCCTATTACTGGGGTGCCTTCGTTTACTATGGCCCTACAGATATTCCGAGCCAACAAAATCATACCCTATGGTGGTGGATACTGGGTATTTTTGGAGTACTTTTGAGCATTGTTTTGATCAGAAAATATGGCAAGTCTTAGAGAGTTTTTATTAGCAAAAGGATATACACGTATCCGATTATTTCCTACGCTCACGCAACACCTAGAAATCACAGCCAAAATCAATGGTGTAAAAGGTTCTTTTATTCTAGACACAGGTGCTTCAAATTCATGTATTGATTTTAATTTTGCTACGCACTTTAAATTAATAAGTCAAGAAAGTGAAGTATTGGCTGCAGGTGCTGGCGCAACTGATATGCGTACTGAAATCTCAAAAGATAATACCATCAAAATTGGCACTTGGAAACGAGAAGACATCAACCTTGTTCTTTTTGATCTCTCTCACGTAAATACCGCTTTAGAAAATCACAACACACCTCCTGTACACGGCATTTTAGGAGCTGACATTCTTAACCTTGGGAAAGGAATCATTGATTATCAGTACACTTGCTTATATCTTAAGAAGTAAAATATAGCTTATATTGTAGAGGAAGATTTTATCGTAATATCTCACCTCCATGAGAATCTTAATCGTACTTTTTTTTAGTTGCTTTTGGTATGTATCTCATGCGCAAAATAATGAGGTATATCTAAAACAATTTACACAACAAGACGGACTAGAGATAGATAATGTAAACGCGCTTGCATTTGATCAAAATGGATTTCTTTGGTTGGGCGGTGGTGTTAATCCAGCTCGCTCTAAACTTATAGCTAACGGAAATCCAACTATTTTACAACGCTTTAACGGAAATTCTTTTCATACCATCTCGACACCTGATGATAGTAATATTTTTGACATCTATAAAAGAAAGGATGGGCAATTTTACATCGTCACAGATAGTTCACTGTATCTTTTTGATCCTATCACTACCAAATTTATAAAAATACACCTACCCATACACACAAAGATTTCCTCTGTTTTTGAGTATCAAGACAAAAACTATGTCATTACTCAAAATAACCTTGAAGTAATTGTCAACACCATACATCCTGATTTAAAATTAGAAGAAATATTTCGATTTACCACAAAGGTTAATCGTATTAAGATAGATAAAAAAACACAGTTTATTCCTTTTGAAGATGTCGTTGTTATTAGTGATGACAACTTCCCTATCACCTTTGTTACTTGGGAAGGAGATGTCGTAAAAACCATTGACCCAAAAGGGTTTGAAAACGAACGAGAACTCGCTTTGCGTAAAAAATGGATTGATGGACATTTCCAAGTAAATGGACAACACTATGTACTCTTATACAATTACCATCAAGTATATCGCATAGATCCCAAAGCAATGGAGCTAATCCCTATAACGGCTACAGAAAATCAAATTCTTAGCACCATTTTAAAAACGTACAATGATCCAAAAGGAGGACATACCATTATTTCTTCCTATAATGATCAATTATCCATACAAACATTACATAAAACGAAAGGATTAACCACTGTATACGAAGACAAAAAATTTGGCCCTGCTAGTAGTTTTGAAATCGTATCCAAAGACATACAACGTGATGCCTGGTTTACAACCAACAATACATTACACTACATAAAATTTCCGTCAGATATTGTAACGACACTACTTCCTAACAAAGAGATAAGAGCCATAACGCCTCTCTTAGAAAAAAAATACCTTATTGCTACCGAAAAAGATGGGTGGCAGCTTTTTAATAGTAGTAACAACACCATAAAACCCTATACCATTCTTGAACAAGAAGACATTTTAAAACCATCCTCCTCTCGTAATTTTTTTACAGAAGGCAATACGATATGGAGTAATGATACTGCTGGAGGAATTATTGAGGTAGACACCTTAACACGAGAAATACAGTATTATAGACATTACCCTGTAATATGTATGGTACGCCCTACAGATTCTACTATTGTGTATGGAACCAAGGGGTACAACCTTATGGAGTTTAACACACATAAGAAAACCCACACACCTCTGGTAGCTACAGATTCCTTAGAGATTTATGATCTCGAATGGCGTAAAGCAGATAATCACATCGTAGCAAGTACAAGTAAAGGAATACTCACCTATGATCTTAGTTCAAAAGAGCATGCATTATATAATGATCCAGCACAACTCCCCGATCCCTTTCTTCTTATGGGAGAATATCACCCTGAGTATGGATATATCCAAGGGTCACGTTCTGGCATCATCACCTCATTTGATCTTGAGACTAAAGAATTCAAGACCCTATATGAAGACGACCTTCAGGCAGGTATTGCAACCATTCTTTTTGACGATCAAGACAATTGGTGGATCAATACCTTTAACGGCATCGTATCCTTCAATCCAGCATCAAAACAAATACATCGCTTTTCTGTAAAAGATGGATTTACAAATAATGAAGCCAATAGATATAGTGCTTTAAAGACAGAAGATGGATTTTTGGTAGGTACCATACAAGGGCTAAACTTTTTTGATCCAGAAAAACTTCAGCCAGAAATCAATACAGCGCAAATTGTCCCTTTACGTATCAGTACCTATAATACACAAGATAAAAAATATAGCGTATCACATAATCAGTTCGCTTTCGCGAAAGCAAAAACCATCACACTCCCATCAGAAAATCGTGCCTTAGAAATTGGTTTTGCCTTGACACAACTGGACGTAACACGAAACGAACGTTACCGCTACCGTCTTGATGACAAAGAATGGGTCGCCATAGGAAACACACAATCCATACGCTTTCCAAATCTTGCAGCTGGAAACTATATGCTAGAGATTGAAGCACTGGATTTTTCAGGTAAGAAAATTGGAGATTCTCTCCTACTTCCCATATACTCCAAAGATTTCTTTTATAAGACCTGGTGGTTTTTTCTAATAATAACAGTAATCATATCTAGCGTTCTTTTCTGGATGTTTAAACAACAACAACTACGTAAACAGTTACAAGAAGGTTTTTCACAAGACCTAATGCAATCGCAAGAAGAAGAACGTGCTCGCATCTCAAAAGATCTGCATGATAGCGTTGGCCAGCAACTCACCCTAATCAAACAAAAACTACAGGAGCAAGGACAAACAGATGTAAGCGAACTTACACATAAAGCCTTAGAAGAAATACGCCATATCTCTCGCGGTCTCTACCCTAGCATTATCAAACAACTAGGACTGAGTGGTAGTATTGAGCAATTACTCTATGATGTAGATGAGCAAACCGACCTTTTTGTCTCTGCAGACATTGATGATATTGATGATCTTTTTGACGAAAATGAAGCACTACACATTTACCGGTTTGTTCAAGAAAATGTATCTAATATTATAAAACACGCTTTCGCGAAAGCATTCTCAGTAACAGTCCAAAAAGAAAAAAATACGATACAAATCACCATAAAAGACAACGGAAAAGGTTTTGAGGTATCTGAAAAACAAAAGCACTCTAGTTTAGGATTAAAAACCATGGAAGAACGTATTCGTATATTAGCAGGAATAGTAACCATAGAAAGTAGTCAAACATCAGGAACAGTAACCACGGCACAAATCCCCTATAGTTATGCAAAAAAATGACATACACCTACTCATAGCAGATGATCACCCATTACTATTGGAAGGGCTTAAAAACGCGCTACATACTCACGGATATTCACATATAGTAGCCGTAGAAAATGGCGCGCTCGCATTAGATTATGTAAAAGAAGAACACCCACATGTCGCATTACTCGATATTGAGATGCCCTTATTAACAGGGTTTGAAGTCATTAAAAAATGTCAAGCATTAAGCGTTACTACACGTTTTATTATTTTAACCTCCCACAAAGAAAAAGGCTTTGTTTTAAAAGCTAAAAAATTAAACATTGCCGGATATATCATAAAAGACGAGCCTTTTATAGAGATTGACAAATGCATTCAAGAAGTAGCAGCAGGAAACACCTATTTCAGTGCGACATTTGATGCCGTTTTTGAAGGAGAAATCAGTCCTCAACTACAAAAAGTCAAACTTCTATCTCCCTCAGAACGTACCATTTTACGACTCATTGCTCAAAATAAGAACTCTAAAGAAATTGCAGAATTACTTAGTATTTCTGTACGTACGGTACAAAAACATCGCGCTAATATCATTTCCAAACTAGAGCTACCCACAGGCTTAGACTCTCTTTCTGTCTGGACCCAAGAACATCAAGAATTGATACTCTCCATTTAACTAAAAATAGAGTAACACGCTAACAATAGAATATTACTCTATTTTCCTTTTGTACAGGAAAAGCTATTTAAATACCATCTAAAAAATTCACACCTCCCTAGCCCATACTTCAACAAGCTCAGCACAACGCATTCTTAGGAGGGAATTTTTGTCAAACTGAACTTGTTTCAGTTTCTCATTAGTGTGATGAGATTCTGAAATGAATTCAGAATGACGTATTAAATTGCTTTTAGATAGCTTTTTTAAATCTATTTTCTTTATTCTCTTCTATTTTTTCATTTTCCTTCATAATTCTGAATTCGTCGTTCTACATTCATCATTCCTCACTACGTACCCCTACGTAATTTTTGCAGGAGGTACGTATAGGTAAAGAAAACTCTTACGCCTACTTTTACATCCTAAACTAACATCCCTATTGTTATGAAAAAACTACTACTTATTATTATCGGTCTTATCTTTATGGTAAACAACCTAACAGCTCAAACATTTACTGTAAATCCAGGAAATCACAGCTCGTGGTTTGATAATGCTAGTTGGGTAGGTGGAGTCTCACCTGGTGACATGATTTATCCTGGTCAAACCGTTATCATACCAAGCGGAAGTTCAATCAATTATGATTCGTTTCAACTTATTATAATAGGAACCTTACAAATTGATGGCACTATGAGTTTACCAACGACTGAAGCTACTTCTTTACCTCTTATTGTTGGAGCTATAACTGTTTTTGGAACAATGAATATAACCGGGTCATTGGCTTATAGTCAATTTGCTTCTGGACATATAATGAATCGAATCGTTAATATAGGAACTGTCAATATCGATGGGGGAACGATTACTCGATCACAATTTCTTTTCGATGCAATATTTTTTATAAATACAGAATCAGGTGAACTGAACATTATAAATGGGGGTAGGCTTGTCGCAGATGAAAAATTTATCAATTATCAGATAATAAATGAAGGTTTTATTGACAATCAGGGTCAAATAGGAAGGATTCATAACTTTGAAAATATGGGTACTTTCATTAATGCTGGGAGTTTATCTGTTAGACCATCTAGTTCACCAGCTGTTGGATTAACTGAGCAAGGTATTGCTACCTTTTCAAATTCTGGTAGTTTTACAAATTCTGGAGCATTAAATTTTGATAGCTTTGATGCTTCTCCTCAGGCTTATGAAAGTTCTATTACAGCTACAAATACGGGTACATTTATTAATAACGCTGGCGCCAGTATACTAATGAGACCACGTCAAGTAGATATATTCAATCCTGTCACTTTTACGAATGCACCTGGCAGTAGCTTTACTAATAATGGGGTACTTACCATAACTTTTAATGGAGCGACATTTGAAAATAATACTAATGCTTTTACAAACACTAATGCAGGAAGCATACTCCTTCAAGACAATGCCTTGCTTAATACTACACGGGTTTTTACTAATGAAGGCACTATCACCAATAACGCAACTATGTCGGTCGTTGGTTTTGGAATATTAGATAATGAAGTTAATGGAACAGTTATCAACAATTCAAGTTTCATAAATAATGGCACCCTTAATTCTGTAGGTGTATTTACCAATAATGGTACGCTAACTAATGACGATGTCCCTTCAGTGCCTACTGCAAGTGGAAGAATGAATATAAATGGTATAGATTTTACGAATAATGGAACCATCGTTAATGACTTTATTATTGAAAATAATGGAACTATTAATAATAATCCAATGGCCACAATTACTAATAACTCATTTTTGATTAATGATGGAGATATTATAAATCAAGGCAACATAGAAGTGCTCAATGATGGAATAATAATAAGAACCAGTCCCACAGGTGTATCTAACATAGAAAACAGTGGGAGTATTATGATAAACAATGCGAGTTTCAACTTGAGAAGAACAGTTTTAAACAATACGGGCTCGATACTTCTTACGGGTATTTCTGAAACTGGTGCTGGTAGACTTTTTATAGAGCAAGCATCATTTTCTAGATTAACAAACCAACCTGAAGGAAATATAACCATTGATACTTTTGGCGCACTGTCGGTTAATTTTGGAATATTACAAAATTTGGGAGGCACAATAGATATTAATGCAGGAGGAGAGCTATTAATACGAGGCGACTTTTTTAATTCTCAAAATTCAGGGATTTTTAGGAATCAACTTGGAATTGTTACAAATAATGGGCTGATACGAGCTGAGAATAATGGTTTCATAGAAAATTTTTCTGATGGTGGTAGTCCAGGAACCAGTGCCAGTATAATAAATAATACGAGTATCAGTATAGAAACAAGAGCAAGCCTAACAAATAGAGGAGATATCATCAATACGGCTTCTGGAACCATTAGTATGACTGGTGATCAACTATCCAATATTCCTAATAGTGGTTTCTCATTTCAAAATGATGGGACTATTACTATCCAAAGAGCAAATACGACGAACTCACCCACTCCATTTATTAATGCTGGCGATGGTGAGTTTATTAATAATGGAAACCTCAATCTATTAGAAGGGGATGGTGAAAATGTGGGCATCCTCAATAATACAGCTACGGGAATTATTACTATTAATTCACTACTACAAAACGGAGAAGAGTTTGATAATGCTATTCTAGTGAATCAAGGGTTAATCACAAACAATAATAGCTTTGAAAATATATTTGGTGCTATTTATGAAAACAATGGTGATTTTACAAATACTGGAACTTTCTCTAATGATGAAAACTCAACGCTTTCTGGAATCAATAATTCACATACTGGTGCTGTAACAAATGACGGTATACTAGCACCTGGAAGTATAGATAATACCGTAGGGATTTATAACTTTGATAATGATTTTACGAATCAAAATAATGCGAGTTTACTTATTGAAATAGATGAT
Organism: Dokdonia pacifica; assembly: GCF_900188275.1. Classification (GTDB taxonomy): domain Bacteria; phylum Bacteroidota; class Bacteroidia; order Flavobacteriales; family Flavobacteriaceae; genus Dokdonia; species Dokdonia pacifica. The sequence continues at coordinate 316,325 of NZ_FZNY01000004.1, read as the reverse complement.
GCTTCTACACCAGGAATAGGTTATGATCAAGTAACTGTAAATGGTATAGCACAATTAGCAGGTAATCTTACAGTGACTCTTTCTCCAAATTATCTCCCAGAATTAGGAGATACTTTTACAATTCTAACAGCAAACAGCATTTCTGGAACTTTTGACACTGCAAACTTCCCGCTATCTAATATCCTTACCTGGGAAATCGATTATCAACCTACTAGTGTTACGCTAACAATTCTAGTTAATTGTAATACTCCAGTAACATTTACTGCACCAGATGATACATGCGTAAATACAGCTGTACAAACAGGTATAAGTGGTGGGTTATTTGAAGGTGGTGTCTATTCAGGTCCTGGAGTTACTGATACGGGCGATGGAATAACGTATAGTTTTGATCCAATGATAGCTGGTATTGGAATTCACACCTTAGTCTATACGTTTACAAATCCTTTTGACACTGAGTGTGTTATGACTGCTTCAGACACCATAGAAGTTTTTGCATTACCAGAAGTAGACTTTACAGCTCCAGAAAATCTACCTCTAGATGCAGGCATACAAACAGATTTAAATGGAGGAACTCCAGCGGTAAGTATACTATCTACAACAGTTGCAATATTTATTAATTATGAAGTAGGTGGCTTTCCAAGCTTTATAGGAGGAAATATCGTATTTAACAGCTCCGGGACTATGGTATCCACAGACGTTACTGCAGACAATGATGGTAATGGCAGTATCACAAATTTAGTAGATGCAACTGCTTTGGACGCTACAATAACGTTAGATTTTGGCAATGGTTCAACAGGTACCATTGTTGCAGATGCCCCTATTATAGGAGCATCAGGAAATTTAACGTTCTCAGGTTCTAACTTGGTTATTGATGGAGATGTTTTTGATTTCTTTTCGGGCACAGGGACTGCAAGTACAGCAACAATGGGTTCTGGTATATACGCTGGTCCCGGTGTAACAAATGAGGCTAGTGGAACCCTGTATAGTTTTGATCCAGCAGTTGCGGGTGCAGGTACACATACGATTACATATACCTTTACAGACGATAATGGCTGTGCTGTTACTGCTAGTGATACCATGGAAGTATTTGTTGACCTTTGTACCTCAACCACCACTTATACCATTGCTGGAGGCTGGGATAATGGAACTCCAAACGCAACTACAAGAGCTATTATAAATGGAAATTATTCAACAGCTATTGAAGGAGATATCACCGCCTGCGAATTGATTATAAATACAGGAGCTATACTTACTGTTGCAGATGGCAATTTTATAAGCGTAGAAAATAATATCACTATAAACGGAACACTTGATGTAGCCAACACTGGAAGTGTCGTACAAGTAGATGAGAATGCTATTACTATCAATAATGGATCTATAGCTGTCGCGAAAACTACCCCAACCCTGGATGATCGTAACTTTGTCGCCATGAGTAGTCCGGTTACTGCCGAAGCTAGAGACAGAGTCTATGGAAATTCTAGAGCAGTTTTTAGTATCATCCCAAGTAACTTTATACCTTTTACAATTGACTTCCTTGAATTCCCAGAATTTGAGTTTGCAGAAAACTTCTTAGATGATAATAATGATTATTTATTGCCTGCAACTGGAAGCACTGCAACACCCGCAGCAGGTATTGGACAATTGATCTTCCCACAACCGGAACCTAATGTAGGAGATGGCGCCTATACCCTCACCTACACACAAAGTCCTATGAATCCTGGAACACTAAACTCAGGAACCATATCGGTACCGATCAATTACAATGGTCCAGCAACAATCAACAACTATAATCTGTTAGGAAATCCCTATGCTTCCGCAATTGATGTGACTGCTTTTATAAATGCCAATGATGCTGTAAATGAAGTGTACTATTGGGATCATATTACCAATCCTACATCAGAGCTTCCTGGTTTTGGAACGAGTAATTTTTCTATGAATGATATTTCGATACGTAATGCCATGATGGGTATTGCTGCCGTGAATGGTGGAACACCTCCAGGACAATTTATGTCCTCTGGACAAGGGTTTGGAATTAAAGCAGACCAGGCAGAAATGGTCGCTGGAACGCCTGTGGTATTTACCAATAGCATCCGTGTTACTGGAAATAATGATGGGTTTAGAAATAGTGAAACTAGTGCTGATATTGATAAGCTATGGCTCAACTTGACCACTACCGCTTTTGACGAAGCCATTGCTCAAACAGGTATTGGATTTACACCTGAGGCAACACCTTCTATTGACAAAGGCTATGATAGTCCGCGAGTGGGAACCTTCTTGTCTCTATTTACAAGGGTAGATTCTGGAGAACTTTTAGGTATTCAGGCAAGAGAAGCTTTTGAAGCTGACATGGAAATTGCGCTTGGCTTCTCAACGTCTATCGAAGCCGAAACTCCGTACACCATAAGCATTGGAAATCTTGAAGGAATCGCCATAGAAAATGCATCTGTTTTTATCATTGACCATGCGTCAGATACGATTGTTAACCTAAGCGAACAGCCCTATACATTTACGGCTCAGAAAGGATTACATACAGATAGGTTCACGATGGTTTTCCAAGATCGTGAGGTATTGAATGCAGACGAAGAAAGCTTTCGCGAAAGCAGAATTAGCTTGTATCCTAACCCATCACAGGGTCAAGTGACACTGGCATATACTGGATCTTCAACACTAGAAAATGCGGCAATTACTGATGTGAATGGAAAAATCATCAAACGCATTGATCTAAGTAACTTCAATAAATCACAAACAATGGACTTAAGTGCGCTTGCGAGAGGAATGTATTTTATGCAGATCATATCGCAAGGAAATACTATTGTTAAAAAACTGATCTTACGATAATAAGAAGCGTATACGCACAACCTTAAAATGGAATATGGATTGGGGGATCGCTATACCATTTTACCAAAAAGACTGAACGCAAGTTCGGTCTTTTTTGATTTTATATTCTCTTCAATCCCGCGAACCTGCCTATCGGCAGATAGGGGAGGGAATCTCAACTTGTCATCTCGAGCGCAGTCGAGAGCTCGCAAAAATACATACCTAAAACTCCTCGACTACGCTCGAAGAGACAAACATAATGTGATCCCTTTTCGTAAAACCATAAATAGAATAACACTCTATCAATAGAACATTACTCTATATTTTATTATCATTTTGTAATGTAGAATTAGAGGTTAATTAATACGTCATCTTGAACTTACTTGTGCTGCACTTGTTTCAGCATTTCAAGACCCCATAAATTTGACAACTAGTGTGATGAGATTCTGAAATGAATTCAGAATGACGTATTAAGTTGCTTTATTCACTTTCTTTTTCAAATTCAATTTCATAACCAGTCATTTCGATACTATTTTCGCTTTAAGCGAAAATCACTCAATCTCCTTACTTTTTTCACTTCAAAAATCTAAAATCAGAAATCTACAATCTTCATTCTATACTACGTACCCCTACGTATTTTTTGCAGGAGGTACGTATAGGTAAAGAAAACTCTTACGCCTACTTTTACATCCTAAACTAACATCCCTATTGTTATGAAAAAACTACTACTTGTTTTTATTTGTATCATCAGTATTACAAATACGCTACAGGCACAAACTACATACACCTACACAGGAACAGGTGACTGGACAGATACTGCAAATTGGAGTCCTTCGTATCCTGGACTGTTTATACCTAATGGTGACACCGCCATTATTTCGGCAGGTTCTCAAGCTACAGTGCCTAATGGTAGCGGTGGCATTAGTATTGAAGGAAGAATAGATATTGATGGGATACTTATTATTAATACCACCTCTTCTTTTTCAACTATAAGCCCTTTATTTAATATTCGTATTAATTCAACAGGAACCCTCCAGAACAATTCTACCATTTTTAATGACGGCAATTTTATAAATTCTGGTATGCTCATCAATAATGGTTTTATAAATAACGATCGTTTATTCTCAAGTGGTGGTAGTGGTGATTTTAACAATCAAAATGTTATTCGCAACAGAACTGGAGGTGAAATGAATTTGTCTAGTAGTTCTCCATTTGTGAATATGAATTCCGGTATCATTAATGATTTTGGCGGGCAATTAACCCTATTAGGACTTAACTTAACAGGAAACTTTAGCAATTCTGGCTCCATTACATTTTTTAATGCAGGTTTTTTTGGTACGTTAACCAATACCGATACTGGAACGATAGCTAGCCCTGCTAGCAGTTTTACTATTCAATCTGGCGGAACGATTATCAATGATGGCACCATAAATAGTATTAGAAATTTTACGATATCAAATGGAGGAACATTAACTAATAGTGGTTTCCTTAATATTAACAACTTCACCTTTACTATAAGCAGTGGTGCGATACTTACAAACTCCACAACAGGCGCTATTACCAATAATGCAACGCTAAATACTTCTTCTTTAGGAACTCTAATTAATGGTGGAACCTTATTAGGAGACAACATAAGCCATGGTGGTGATTTTAGTAATGCAGGTATGGTAAGCCCAGGAAATTCAATTGGTACGTATACGTTTAATATGGGTTATACACACCAAAGCACAGCAATATTAACTACAGAAATAGAAAGCACTTCAAATTTTGATGCCGTAACCGTAACAGCAGCAGCAACTTTAAGTGGCACACTAGATGTTAGCTTAGTAAACGGCTTTACACCAAGTGTCGGAGACACTTTTACCATCTTAACAGCTAATTCAATATCTGGTACTTTTACAACCACAAATTTACCGGCTGGTTACAATTGGAATATTAACTATACAGCAACAGAAGTTATTTTAGAAGTTTCTGCACCCACATTTACAGCTCCAGCAGATATCTGCGAGCAAACAGCAATACAAAATGGTCTCGATGGTGGTTTGCCTATAGGAGGCGTGTACTCAGGACCAGGAGTAACAGATGATGGTAACGGGATGACCTATAGCTTTAATCCAACAACATCAGGAGTTGGAACTCATACTTTAACATACACACAAAGTGGAACTAGTGCGATGGATGATATAGAAGTCTTTGCTGCACCAACAGTAGCCTTTACAGCACCACCAAATCTAGCCGTAGATGCAGGTATACAAACAGGTCTTAGTGGCGGTACACCAGCGGTAAGTATTACATCTACAACAGTTACCCTAAATATTAGTTATGATGTTTTTGGTTTTGCAGGTTTTATTGGAGGAGATATTGTATTTGATGGCGCTGGAGCTATGCTATCCACAGACGTTACTGCAAACAATGAAGCTAGTGGTAGTGCAGTAAATTTAGTAAATGCAACCGCTTTGGGCGACACTATAACACTAACATTTGATAATGGTCAAACACCAAATATCGTTGCAGATACTGCAATTATAGGTGCTTCAGGAACTATAAATTTCATCTCTGGTACTGACTTTACTATTGGTGGAGATCTTCTAGATTTCTTATCAGGTACAGGGACTGCAAGTTCAGAAACAGTGGGTTTTGGTATATACGCTGGTCCCGGTGTAACAAATGAAGCTAGTGGAACCCTCTATAGCTTTGATCCTGCAGTAGCTGGTGTAGGTACACACATTATTGAGTATACATTTACAGATGCTAACGGCTGCGCTGCTAGTGCCAGTGATACCATAGAAGTGTTTACTGAAATGTCAGAATTTATAACCACTTGGAAAACCGATAATCCGGGCACTTCTAATGACAACCAGATTACGATACCTGCCATAGGAGGCAATTACACCGTAGATTGGGGTGATATGTCTACGCCTGACACCAATGTAAGTGGAGCGATTACTCATACGTATACCACAGCTGGAACGTATACAGTAACGATTTCTGGAACATTCTCAACGATATTTTTTAATAATGAAGGAGACCGCGAGAAAATCCTTACTGTAGAAAATTGGGGAGACCCGGTATGGAATTCGATGGCAAGGGCTTTTCAAGGATGCACCAATTTGGTTATAAACGCACCTGACTCCCCAGATTTATCTCAAGTTACTAGCATGGCAGGAATGTTTGATGGCGCCACTGCTATGAATCAAGATATTGGAGACTGGGATGTGAGCAATGTACAGAATCTCGATGGGATGTTTAGAAACACACCTTTTAATCAAGACATCAGCAGTTGGGACGTGAGCAATGTAAGCGTTTTTGCCTTTATGTTTGATGGTGCCTCTGCGTTCAATCAAGATTTAAGTGCTTGGGGAACTCGTTTAGGAAGTGCCGATAATATGGCTTCTATGTTTAGAGGCGCCGCTGCTTTTAATGGCGCTATAGAAAACTGGGATGTAAGTACAGTTACCAATATGGTTGGTGTTTTTGAAGGTACTGCTTTTAATAGAGACATCAATACTTGGGATGTAAGTAATGTAAGCAATATGGCTTTTATGTTTTCTGATGCGACTGCATTTAATCAACCTCTGGATCAATGGGCAACACGCTTAGGAAATGTGACGGATATGACTAACATGTTTGAAGGAGCTACTGCATTTAATCAGGATATAAGCAACTGGGATGTGAGTACGGTACAATTAATGGCAGGCATGTTTTCTGGCGCAACCACTTTTAATATACCTATTGGAGCTTGGGGAACAAATACAGCCAGTGTTGTCAATATGGAATTCATGTTCAATGAAGCAACAAGCTTTGATCAAGATTTAGGAAGTTGGAATGTAGAAAATGTAAGCAATATGACTGCGATGTTTTTTGGTGTTACCCTTTCTGCGGACAATTATGATAGTTTGCTCACAGGTTGGAGCACGCAAACACTTCAAAATGATGTAGAATTTGATGCAGGAAATAGCGGATACTGTACTGCAGAAGCTGCTAGACAATCTATCATAGATAATTTTAATTGGAATATCATAGATATAGGTCCTGAAAACATACCGCCTGTAATTTCAGATTGCCCAACAGATATTATGGTCCCTGAACCAGCAAATCCAACAGATTGTGGTGCTATAGCCACTTTTACAACCCCTACAGCAATAGATAATTGTTCTACCGCCACCATCACACAAGTGGAAGGTCCTACTTCTGGAAGTTTTTTTCCTTCAGGAACTACTGTAGTAACTTTTGAAGCAGTAGATGCTGTTGGAAATGTGGCAACATGCTCTTTTAATGTCATTGTAGCCAATAGTACACCTCCCGTTGCAGTGTGTCAACCTTTTACCTTACAACTGGATGCAAATGGTATGGCTACCCTAAATCCGCAAGATGTAGATGGCGGTAGCACAGATGACTGTAATAGTATCAACCTTAGTGTAAGCCCTAATTCGTTTAGCTGTGCAGATGTAGGAACCCCACAGATGGTGACACTCACTGTAGATGATGGTAGTGGTAATATAGATACGTGTACAACTATGGTTACGGTAGAGGACTCCATTGCGCCTACTATTAATTGTCAAGATCTTACCGTAGATCTCGACATGAGTGGTACAATTACTTTAGATCCAGCTACTGTTTTAGCTAATTCAGCAACTTTTGAAGTAGTACTTATAAGTGGAAATAATGATTCAAATTTACCAGGAAGTTCTGATATTACAGTACCTATCACCGAAGATGTAACCATCACTTTTGATTGGACCTATGCAACTGATGATGGGGCTGAGTTTGACCCTTTCGGATATCTCCTCAATGGTGTGTTTACAGAACTAACGGATATCGCTGGTGATGATTTCAATCAATCGGGTACAGAAACCGTAATGTTAAGTAATGGTGACACTTTTGGATTTAGAGCCTTTACGCTAGACAACACCTTTGGTCCTGCGACGACTACTATTACTAACTTCCAACCAAGCTTTCAAGGGCAATTTGCCTCTGCAAACTGGACCGAAACCCTTACCGAATCAGATGGTTCTGCGGTAATCAACGAAAATTTAGCTGTTTTTGATGCCTGCGGTATCAATACCATCACGATGAGTCAAACCACATTTACGACAGCAGATATAGGATCAAATCCAGTAATATATACTGTAACCGACGTAAATGGAAATGTAAATACGTGCAATGCGTTTGTGAATGTGTTTTCTGCGGGGACTAGTTGTCCTACCACAACCACCTATACAACAGCAGGAGGTTGGGACAATGGAACTCCAAATGCAACCACAAGAGCGATTATTGCTGAAGATTACAATACGTCAACCATGGGGCTTGGAGACATCACAGCCTGTGAGCTTGTCATAAATTCAGGAGCTATCTTAACCATCACTGATAACAATTCTGTAAGCGTAGAGAATAATATTATTATAAACGGAACACTAGATGTAGCTAACACAGGAAGTGTCGTGCAAGTTCAAGAAGATGCTATTACTATTAATAATGGAGCTATAGCTGTCGCGAAAACAACCCCAATCCTAGACGATCGTAATTTTGTAGCGATGAGTAGTCCAGTAACTGCTGAAACTAGAGATCGAGTCTATGGAAATTCTAGAGCTGTTTTTAGTATCATCCCAAGTAACTTTATACCTTTTACAATTGACTTCCTTGAATTCCCAGAATTTGAGTTTGCAGAAAACTTCCTCGATGATAATAATGATTACTTATTACCTGTTACTGGAATTACCGCTTTACCAGATGCAGGTATTGGACAACTCATATTCCCACAACCTGAACCGAATGTAGGAGATGGTTCATATACACTGACCTACACACAAAGTCCTATGAATCCGGGAACTTTAAACTCAGGAACGATTACGGTGCCGATCAACTATAATGGCCCTGCAACTACCAACAACTATAATCTGTTAGGAAATCCTTATGCTTCGGCGATAGATGTGACTGCTTTTATAAATGCCAATGATGCTGTAAATGAAGTGTACTATTGGGATCATATTACCAATCCTACATCAGAGCTTCCTGGTTTTGGAACCAGTAACTTCTCCATGAATGATATTTCTATCCGCAATGCCATGATGGGAATTGCTGCGGTTAATGGGGGTACTGAACCCGGACAGTTTATGGCTTCTGGACAAGGGTTTGGAATTAAAGCAGACCAGGCAGAAATGGTCGCTGGAACGCCTGTGGTATTTACCAATAGCATCCGTGTTACTGGAAATAATGATGGGTTTAGAAATAGTGAAACTAGTGCTGATATTGATAAGCTATGGCTCAACTTGACCACTACCGCTTTTGACGAAGCCATTGCTCAAACAGGTATTGGATTTACACCTGAGGCAACACCTTCTATTGACAAAGGCTATGATAGTCCGCGAGTGGGAACCTTCTTGTCTCTATTTACAAGGGTAGATTCTGGAGAACTTTTAGGTATTCAGGCAAGAGAAGCTTTTGAAGCTGACATGGAAATTGCGCTTGGCTTCTCAACGTCTATCGAAGCCGAAACTCCGTACACCATAAGCATTGGAAATCTTGAAGGAATCGCCATAGAAAATGCATCTGTTTTTATCATTGATCATCTGTTAAATACCATCATCAACTTAAACGAGCAATCCTATACGTTTACGGCTCAGAAAGGCTTACACACAGATAGGTTCACGATTGTATTCCAAGATCGCGACGTATTGAGTGCAGACGAAGAAAGCTTTCGCGAAAGCGTAATTAGCCTGTATCCTAACCCATCACAGGGTCAGATCACATTGGCATATGCTGGACCTTCAACACTTGAAAATGCTATAATTACTGATGTAAATGGAAAAATCATCAAGCGTATTGATCTTCAAAACTTTGATCAAATACAAACAATAGATCTAAATAATCTTGCGAGAGGGATGTATTTTATGCAGATCATATCGCAAGGAAATACGGTTACTAAAAAATTAATCCTACGATAATTGGGTGTTTTTAAAACATAAGAATAAAGACTAAAATGGTATATTGATTGGGGGATTAACTAAGCCATTTTATAAAAAAGAGGTGGTCTGAAAAGTAATTTAATACGTCATTCTGAATTCATTTCAGAATCTTATAGAGTTGATTATTAATTCGATGAAACACTGAAACAAATTCAGTTTGACAAAAATTACACCTTTTCAGACAGCCTCTTTTTTTCAATTTCAAGGAATACGTACCCCTACGTATTTTTTGCATTAGGTACGTATTTGTTTCCTTATTTTTTGATAGTACATTTACCAAAAGTTTAAAAGCTCTCAAGTAACAACCTAAAAAATGTTTTCGCGAAAGCAATAAAAATATATAAATATCATTTTAATAGATATTTGTACTTTTATGAAAACTTTTCACCCAAAATGAAATATAAGATAAGGGGAGTATCTAATATATGAACACTCATCCTTAGAATGGCTTTATGATTGGGGGATCAATAAGTCATTTTCAAAAAAAAGACCGAGCTATTTGTTCGGTCTTTTATAGTTTTAATACGACTACGATACATTTACATCCTTATATCTATCTCCAAAAAGGAATTAACAACTATATTACAAAATACTTATTTTTGAAAGATTTTATACTAACCCCTTAGTATCCAAATACCTATTGAAAAAGCAGCTTCGTATATGTATCTTTATATTTCACATACTACTATATGTTCTATCTACTTATGCGCAAGACACTCCTCAAAGTCATAAAATATATGATAGTAAAGACGGATTTCTTGTAGAGAATATAAATACGATGCTTTTTGACAATGATGGATGGTTATGGATTTCAGGACATCGATCAACCCCCGATGAGTTTAAGACTCGTAGTAGTGTAAGTATTCTACAACGTTACAATGGTAATTCCTTTCATACCATAGATTTACCTAACATACAACCATTTTCAAATGCCGTCATTAAAAAACGTCAAGATGGAAAAATATATGTGCATATTCAAGATCAGCAAAAGAATAAACAATCTCAGTTATTTTTATTAGACCCGAAGAGTTTAGCTATTAAAGAAGTTAAAATCCCAAAAGAAGATTTTGAGATTAAAGATAGTTATGAGTTTACACTTTATCCGTATATGGATGATTTCATACTATTTATAAACACTAATAAACGTAGCTACATATATAAATTACATCCTGATTTAACGATTTCATTACTTAATGAAATTCCCAACAAAAAAGATGTGCTCGTTTCTCAATTTATGGGCTTTGACGATCATTTTATTATTAATGATGATCGATCTGGCGTACATACATTTGATACTGAAGGTAATTTGATTAATTCTTTAGATGCCGATCATTTAGGTATCGATAAAAATCGTGTAGATTATCACCTTACTATCAACTCATTATTTACATATAATGACACCTATCACGCCAACTTTTTTTCAGGAACTGAAAATTATTTTTCTTATGATTCTGATAAACGAACTTGGGAAAAAGTATCTATTTTTAAAGATATAGAGAGCGAAAAAATCAATGCGAATAAGATTCATAACGACTCGTATGGTAATATCCTTCGCTTCGATAGTTTTGACACTAAATCTGGAGTACAGATGTCTCGTTATCTCAATACTCTTGATACTCCAGATTTCACATACGATGTAAATATCTCAAGAGTTCCTATCTATTTATCTAGAAATTTTGAAAAAGAAGTATTTATAGGAGAAAATAAGCAGTTACATCATATTATTTTTGAAAGCCCTAATTTTTCATTGTCTCTAAAGGATTATAGCATTCGGGGTATTTTACCCTTAGAAAATGATAAAATTCTGGTTTCTTCAGAAAGCAACGGATGGTATATTCTCAATCCCAAAACAAAAGAAATAAAACCTTATAAATTAACGCTTAATGGGCAACCATATATTGCCGATGAAAATCGTGGTTTTTTTAAAACTAAAAATGGTTTTTGGAGTTCGTACAACAAAGGAATTGTATATGTAGATGATACTTCTCAAAAATTAGAAACGTACATCCATTATCCTGTAGCTACAATGGTAGAGGATAGTACTTCTATTTATTATGGTACTCATAAGTATAAATTAATGCGGTTTGATAAAGTCACTAGAACACATCATGTGCTAGCCAACACAGATACTTTAGACATACAGGCCATTGTTAAAAAAGACAATACTATTTATGGCGCTACTGGTTCTGGTTTATTGGTGCATCAAAATGGAAAGACTATAATATATAAACCTACAGAACTCATAACTGAAAACTTTCTGCTCTCTATATTGTACACCGAACCCTACGGACTACTCATCGGGAGTCGTTCAGGAAAAATATTCCAGTTTGATACACAAACACACACATTTAAAATACTATATGAAGATCCACTCAACGCAAGTATTGCTACGTTTCTATTAGATGATCACTATCGATTATGGTTAAATACATTTTCTGGAATTGTAGCGTTTGACCCTTCAGATCAATCAGCAATAAGATATGGAGAAAGCGACGGACTAAGTCACTTTGAAAGCAATAGATATAGTGCCACAAAAACAGAAGATGGATACTTTCTTGTTGGTACATTAAGAGGGCTCAATTATTTTCATCCAGACTCCATTAGTAAAAACAAAATTGACGCATCATTACATCTTTCTTCATTAAAATATTTTGACAAAAAATCCAACAGTTCCCTTCGAGAATTAAGCCCCGAAAAATTAAATTCTATAACAACAATAACCCTTCCTGCAGAACATCGCAATCTTAATATTGAATTTGGATTACTTGGTCTGTTTATTAATGAAACTGTGAATTATAGGTATCGTTTTAATCAGGAAAACTGGACAAGTCTGGAAAGAAAAAATCAATTAAATTTAGTGAATCTAGCTCCTGGAAATTATGATTTAGAAGTTGAAGCTTTAGATTCTTCTCAACAAAAAATTGGAAACTCATTATTTCTACAAATACACGCTAAAAATTATATTTATAAATCTTTTTGGTTCTATCTAATATTGGTTTTATTATTTGGAATGATAGGAGTTTGGTACATCCTACAACTTAAGAAGCAACATCAGCTTAAAGAACAATTTTCAACACAACTCATCAACACACAGGAGACAGAACGTTCTAGGATAGCAAAAGAATTACATGACAGTATTGGACAAAAATTACTCTTACTTAAAAATACATTATTACTAAAAAACAACACATCAGATGCTTCAATCCCTCTTGTAGAAGATACCATCAATGAGGTTCGGGAGATGTCACATAATTTACACCCCTTTCAGTTTGAACAATTAGGGTTAACACAATCCTTACATAACCTGATCGATGCATTCCAGAACACATCTCCTATCTTTTTTTCGGCCGATATAGAACCTATTGAAAGCCGTATCCCAAAAGAAAAGGAAATTTTTATTTTCAGAATGATACAAGAATGTATTTCTAATGTCATCAAACATGCTAAAGCAACTGCTTGCCAATTAAATGTGACTAGAAAAGGAAAAAAAATTCTATTTGTATTAAAAGATAACGGACAGGGTTTTGATATGAATCATTATACAAATCACACTTCTCATTTAGGACTAAGAACCTTAAAAGAAAGAGCTCAATATATAAATGCACAATTAGATATTACCTCTAGTATTCATAAAGGTACTACCATTACCATAACTGTTTTGACAGCATGAAAAAAACAACAATTATCATAGCAGATGATCACCCTTTGCTTTTAAGCGGTACTGAAAACTTTCTTAAAAGTAAAGATTACAACATACTAGATACAGCCACCGATGGGAATACAGCTTACAATACGATCTCTAATTTACAACCAGAGATTGCTATTCTTGATTTTGACATGCCTAAACTTAATGGATTGGAAATAGCAAAATTATGTGTGCAACATCATGTAGATACAAAAATTATTATCCTTACACTACATAAAGAAGAAGCCATCATAAAGCAATTAGGAAAAACCATTCAAGGATATATTCTCAAAGACGACACGCTTCAGGAAATAGAAACGTGTATTATAGAAGTATGCAAAGGCAATATTTATAAAAGTAAAAAACTACAAGAAGAGATATACCTTCCTAATAATTCTAGTGAGATCATTAAAAAACTAACCCCAACAGAATTAAAAATTTTACGATACCTAGCAAAAGATTGGTCTTCTTCTCAAATTGCCGATCATCTCTTTATTTCCAAAAGAACTGTAGAAAAGCACAGATCTAATATCATTCACAAATTAGAGATTAAATCGTCTCAAAATGCATTACTACTTTGGGTTCAAAAACACCCTTCTTTATTCTCTTAATTTATTTTATGCTTTCGCGAAAGCGTAAAACGTTTAGTTTACTACATATACGTAGGTCTACGTATATGTAATTAAAGAATCTTCTTTTACATTTAACAATGGCAAAACGAAGAGCGCATCAATCTCAAAATATTCTAAAGAAACTCTCCAAAACCGAATTAGAGATTCTTAGGTATATTAAAGAAGGGCATACATCATCTGAAATTGCAACGATTAGAAATTGTTCTCCTAGAACTATAGAAAAACATCGCTCTAATAGTATTCAGAAACTTGGGATTCCCTCTTCTCAAATGGCCTTATTTCTTTGGACACAAAACAATGATATTCCAAAAAATAAAAATAGTATTACGTAAGCTGCTTAACACTTAAATGTTGGGGGACATTTAGTATATAGCAAAAAAAACCGAGCTAAATGCTCGGTTTTTTTTATTCTTAAAGAACTATGTATTTACATTTCTAGTGCTTTCTTTATATCACCATCCATTAATAAATTAATTGGATCTTCTAAAGCTTCTTTTACAGCTACTAAGAATCCTACAGATTCTTTTCCATCAATGATACGGTGATCATATGATAATGCTACAAACATAATAGGTGCTACAATAATTTGTCCATCTTTTACAATAGGACGTTCTACGATATTGTGCATTCCTAAAATACCTGACTGCGGTGGATTAATGATGGGAGTAGATAGCATAGATCCAAATACACCTCCATTAGAGATTGTAAAAGTTCCTCCTGTCATTTCATCTACTGTAATTTGTCCATCACGAGCACGGATTGCTAGGCGCTTCACTTCGCTTTCTACCCCTCTAAATGATAGGTTTTCTGCATTGCGAATTACAGGAACCATCAATCCTTTAGGTCCAGATACAGCTATCGAAATATCTTTGTAATCAAACGTTAACATTTCCTTCCCGTCAATCATACTATTTACGGCAGGATATAACTCTAAAGCTCTTACTACTGCTAGCGTAAAGAAGGACATAAATCCTAAGCTTACTCCGTGTTTTGCTTTAAAAGCTTCTTTATATTCTTTACGGACATCAAATATAGGTTGCATGTTTACCTCGTTAAAGGTAGTAAGCATAGCTGTGGTGTTTTTAGCTTCCACAAGACGCTCTGCTACTTTACGACGCAACATCGATAATTTTTTACGGCTTTCTCCTCTAGCCCCAGGCCCTGGAGTTCCCATAGAAGGAGTTGCTTTTACAGCATCTTCTTTGGTAATACGTCCATCACGACCAGATCCAGATACCTGACTAGCATCCATTCCTTTTTCGTCAAGAATCTTTTTTGCTGCTGGACTCGGTGTTCCCGAAGCATATGTTTTTGTTGCAGGTGCTTCTACTTTAGGAGTAGGTGCAGGTGCTTCTTCCTTCTTAGCGGGTGCTTCAGTTTTTGTTTCTCCTGAAGGAGCCTCGGCAGCAGTATCTATAAGGCAAACTACAGCGCCAACCTCTACAGCATCTCCTTCTTCTGCTTTAAGTGTAATAACACCACTTACTTCAGCTGGAAGTTCTAATGTAGCTTTGTCACTATCTACTTCGGCAATCGCTTGATCTTTTTCTACATAATCGCCGTCTTCAACAAGCCATTGTGCAATTTCTACTTCAGTGATGGATTCTCCCGGTGAAGGGACTTTCATTTCTAAAACCATAGTTATTCTAATTACGCTTTTTATGCTTTCGCGAAAGCGGACTTATTAATTAAACTTTCTCGAAGGAGGGAGTCACATCCTCCTTTCAAAATTAATCTTTCTTATTACGAGATTTCCATCTTCATGGAAATTTTATTTTTCTTTTGGTGTTTCAAAAACACTTTCTATTACTTTTCTATGTCTAGCTTTTGATCTGGTACTACTACCTGCTGCTGGTGAGCTATAAACTCTACGAGAAGCAACACGTAACCTTACTTGATCAAAATTCATAAGCATATATCCCCAAGCTCCCATATTTCTAGGCTCTTCTTGTGCCCAAACATAGTCAGTCACATTAGGATACGATGCTATAATTTCCTTAATCTTATCTTGTGGTAAAGGAAATAATTGCTCTATACGTACTATAGCAGCTGTATCTATTTTGTTTTCTTCACGATATGCTAATAAATCATAATAGAATTTACCCGTACAGAAAACAAGAGATGTTGCTTTTTTCTTATCTACTTTTTGATCATCAAAAACTTCTTGGAAACTTCCATTGGCAAGATCTTCTTTACTGCTTACTACAAGTGGATGTCTCAATAATGATTTTGGAGTAAACACAACTAGTGGTTTTCTAAAATTCCACTTCATTTGTCTACGTAATAAATGGAAAAAGTTTGCTGGTGTTGTCACATCTGCCATAATCATATTATCATGAGAGCATAATTGTAAATACCGCTCCATACGTGCACTTGAATGCTCAGATCCTTGTCCTTCATATCCATGAGGCAGGAGCATTACAAGTCCGTTCTGAGTTTTCCATTTTGATTCTGCTGCAGAAATATATTGATCTAGCATGATCTGTGCTCCATTTGAAAAGTCTCCAAATTGTGCTTCCCAAATCGTCAACGTTTTAGGAGCTGCCATGGCATATCCATAATCAAATCCTACGACTCCATATTCTGAGAGCAATGAATTATAGATATCCATATGCCCCTTTACATCAAGCCTATTATGAAGATTTACTTCTTCGTTTCCATCTTCTGTTTTAATAATCGCATGACGATGTGAGAACGTACCACGCTCTACATCTTGTCCTGAAATACGAACATTAAACCCTTCTTCCATTAAACTAGCATAGGCAAGTAATTCACCCATTCCCCAGTCTAATTTATTGATTTCTGTATATTGCTTATTACGATCTGCAACAATACGTTCTATCTTACGAATAAACTTCTTGTCTTCAGGTAATTTAGTAATCCCATTTGCAAGAACATCTAACTTAGCTTGATCATATGTAGTATCTACAGGAGCAAGTATATCTTCTAGTGTACCTAGCTCGTAATCTTTCCAATCATCTGCCAGAATCTCGGTAATGACCGTTTTATCTCTTTTACGAGAAGCTTCTAAATTTTCTTCTAGATCACTTTTATATTTCTTTTCAAGTTCTTTTACATACCCATCTGCAATGACACCTTCACTTAGTAAACGAGCGGCATAAATATCTCTTGGATTTTTATGTTTTGAAATTGCTTTATACAATTTTGGTTGTGTAAAACGAGGTTCATCACCTTCATTGTGGCCATATTTACGATACCCTAAAATATCTATAAACACATCACGTCCAAACTCCATTCTGAAATCTAATGCAAATGCAAATGCATGGCAAACAGCTTCTACATCATCTCCGTTTACATGAAGCACAGGAGACAAGGTTACTTTTCCAATATCTGTACTATAGGTAGAAGATCTTGCGTCTAGATAATTTGTAGTAAACCCTACCTGATTGTTTGCAACGATATGAATTGTTCCTCCGGTACGATAACCATCCAGTTGTGCCATTTGCACAATCTCGTATACAATACCTTGACCAGCAACCGCTGCATCACCGTGTATCGCTATTGGAAGGATTGCTTTTTCGTTTCCGTTTAATTTGGTGTCAATTTTTGCTCTTGACATTCCTTCTATAACGGCACCTACTGTTTCTAGATGGGAAGGATTAGGAGCAAGATCCATACGGATATTATGTCCTTTATCGCTTTCGCGAAAGCTTGTCCAGCCCATATGATATTTTACATCTCCATCAAATAATTCATCTTCATCATACTCTTTTCCATCAAACTCAGAAAAAATTGCTTCTGGTGATTTTCCAAAAATATTTGCCAATACATTTAATCGGCCACGATGTGCCATACCAAGCACAAATTGTTGTATTCCTTTTTCCGATCCACGTTCAATAAGTGTATCCAGTCCAGGAATCATCGCATCAAGTCCTTCTACAGAAAAGCGCTTTTGTCCTACATATTTAGAATGTAGAAATGTTTCAAAAGACACTGCTTGATTTAATTTATTGAGGATATGTTTTTTTTGTTCTGGATCAAAAGAAGGATGATTATCATTCGTATTTAACCAATTCTGAATCCATTGTCTTTCTTCAGGTTTACGTATATACATATACTCTACCCCTATAGAATCACAATAAATAGCTTCTAAGTGATTTACGATATCACGCAAACTTGTTTTACCTAATCCTAATATAGAACCTGCCTCAAACTGTTGATCTAAATCACTTTGAGAGAGATTGAAATTTTCTAAAGCAAGTGTAGGCTCATATTTACGTCTATTCCTTACAGGATTTGTCTTTGTAAATAAATGACCTCGTGTTCGATATCCATCTATTAAATTGACAACATCAAACTCCTTCTTTAGATTTTCAGGAATCACTATTTGAGTCCCTCCTACCTCATCTGAAACAGCATCGCTGCTTTCTATACCGAAGTCAAAACCTTGAAAAAAGGCTCTCCAACTAGGCTCAACACTGTCTGGGTTTTGTAAATACTGATCGTAAAGCTCTGAAAAATAAGCTGTATGGGCTGCGTTTAGAAAAGAAAATCTATCCATTGTAAGTTATAATCTATGTCTTACTGACATATAGACGTACAAAAATACAATATTTAACATTTTAGGGTATATAATTCCTATATTTATGAGATTATTTTAACAAACAGCCTCATGAAATATAAAAGTTACGTCTCTCTATGTATTCTATTTGTCCTTTTTTTAGGTATTCAAAGTAAAACAATAGCTCAAGAAGATCCCGCACCTAAACCACAAAGCGAATTTTGGAAAAAAGTTCGTTTTGGAGGAGGATTAGGTCTTGCTTTTGGTTCAAACAATACCCAAATAACAGTAGCACCAAGTGCGATATATCAATACAATCCTTACATTGCCTTTGGCCCCGGTTTAAACTTCAATTACCAGAAGTTTAGAGATTTTTCATCTACGCTTTATGGTGTGAGTGGTATCTTTTTGGCAAACCCTATTCCTGAAGTACAACTATCGGCGGAGGTAGAACAATTATTTGGAACGCAACGTATTGAAAGTATTGGTGGTGATATTACCAATGATATAAATAATACGGCTCTTTTCCTTGGAGCAGGTTATCGAATTCAAGGGGTCACTATAGGAGCTCGATACAATGTATTGTTTGATAACGATGACGGAATTTATGCAGAAGCATGGCAACCTTTTGTGAGAGTTTATTTTTAAAAAATTAAACCGTTCTCTTCATTAGGTTATTTCCGAATGCACGTAATAATTCTTTTTTATTTTCAGATATTTTTACGGTATCTAAAGATTTAAAAGCTCGTTGCGTATACTTTTCCATTTCAGATTTTGTAGCATCTGCAGCACCACTATCTATAAACTGTTGCTTCACAGTTTCTATTTTTTCTGTAGGGTCTACTGGTGTAATAGAAAATAAATGTTCTAATTGCCTAGCTTCATCTTTTTCAGATTTCTGTAATGCGGTGAGGTATAAAAATGTCTTTTTATTTTCTATAATATCTCCTCCTACTTGTTTTCCAAAAGTTTCTGGATCTCCAAATGCATCTAGGTAATCATCTTGTAATTGGAAAGCAATCCCTAAATCTCTACCGTAATTATATATAGACTCTTGACATTCTTTTGAAGCACCCGCAACAATAGCTCCCATTTTAAGAGCCGCACCTACTAAAACAGCGGTTTTATATTCGATCATTCTGAGATATTCAGGAATCGTAACATCATCTCTTGTTTCAAAATCTACATCATATTGCTGACCCTCACATACTTCTATAGCGGTTTTTGAAAATAGTTTTGCCAATTCCTTAAAAATCGCTCCATCATAATTTTCAAATAGTTGATAGGCAAGAATAAGCATCGCATCTCCAGAAAGTATCCCTGTATTTATATCCCATTTCTCATGCACTGTTTGCTGCCCTCTTCGTAAAGGAGCATCATCCATAATATCATCATGAACTAATGAAAAATTATGAAAAATTTCAATGGCTAATGCTGCATCTAAGGATTTTTGATAAGGCTGATCAAACAACTCTGTTGCCATTAATGTCAATACAGGACGTAATCTTTTACCCCCTAAATTCAAGATATAATTAATAGGGGTATATAAGTTTTTAGGTTCCTTATCTAGAGAACGTTCATTAAGATAATCTATAAAAATAGATGAGTATTCTAATACAGAGAGCATGAGATAAAAAAATTTAGATGCAAAAATACGGTTTCCATTGGTTATGGAGCTACATATGCTTTCGCGAAAGCGTATACAAATGTTAAATTATCGTAAAAACTTTGGAAACTTTAATCGTTTTTAAAGTTTCCATTGTACATTTGCATCGCAAACTATGAAAGAAAAAATATTACATACCGCCACTGAACTGTTTTTAAATCAAGGGTTTAAAAGCATTACAATGGATGATATCGCCAGAGAAATGGGGATATCAAAAAAGACAATTTATAGCCATTTTAGCAATAAAGAAGCTGTTATCGAAGGTTCTACTGCTGGGATTTTTAATATGATTTGTAGCGGAATTGACCTTATTACCGAAAACAAAAAGAATCCTATAGAAGAGCTTTATGATATCAAACGTTTTGTATTAGAACATTTAAAAGGAGAGCGTACGTCTCCTATGTATCAACTACAAAAATATTATCCCAAAATTCACAGATCACTACGTAAAAAGCAATATGATTTTATGCAAGACTGTATGATTGAAAATATTACACGTGGAGTTTCTGAAGGTCTCTTTAGAGAAAACATCAATGTGCAATTTGTATCACGTATTTATTTTACAGGAATGACAGGGATAAAGGATGGAGATATTTTTCCATCTTCAGAATTTCCACCACACATTTTATATGATATGTATTTAGAATATCATTTGCGTGGTATTGTAACACCTAAAGGTCGAAAATTATTAAACAAACTCATACAATCAAATCAAGAATAATGACAAGAATCTTAATCATCCTATTATTGTTAACTGGCTTCACTATCCAGGCGCAAGACAAAAAGAGCTTTTCTTTGGAAGAAGCCATTGAATTTGCACTAGACAATAATAAAACCGCTATTAATGCGCGTAGAGATATCGCAAAAGCGATTAAGCAAAAATGGGAAACCACCGCTTCGGGACTTCCTCAAATTGATGGAGTTATAGACTACCAAAACCAATTAAAACAACCCACCGCATTTATTCCTGCAGAATTTTTTGGAGGGGAGCCTGGCACTTTTGCCCCTGTAGTTTTTGGTACACAACAAAATGCTTCTGCAACAGCAACCCTTACACAATTAATATTTGATGGATCGTACTTAGTCGGTCTTCAAGCTGCCAAAGCATTTTTGGATTTTTCTGAAAATTCTAATGAAAAAACACAATTAGAAATTCGTAAAGGAGTCATTAACGCCTACGGAAGTGTACTTATCACTAGAGAGAATATTATAATTCTTAATAGCAATATCGCTACCGTTAAAAAGAATCTAGATGAAACTCGGATTATTTTTGAAAATGGACTTGCTGAAGAGGAAGATGTAGAGCAATTACAAATTACGTATAGTCAATTACTCAATCAAAAAGTAAATGCAGAACGTCTTGAAGGCATTGCTATTCAAATGCTCAACTTAGCAATAGGTGTTGATATTGCTACAGACACACAACTTACAGACACACTCACATCACTCGCTAAACCAGGACTAGGACTTTTTCAAGACAATCCTGAAATAGAGAAAAATGTAGACTATAAGATTGCTTACAATCTTACAGAACAACGCTCTTTAGAATTAAAATTAGAACGCAGTAAAGCATTACCTAGCCTAAGAGGTTTTATAAACGTAGGTACTGCCGCTGGACGTGATACATTTGATTTCTTTGATAGCGATCAGCGTTACTTTGCATCTTCCATTTTCGGACTCACCTTAGATGTGCCTTTATTTAGTTCTGGAGCTAGAAGCGCTCGTACTCAAAGAGCAAAAATAGCACTAGATCAAGCAGAGACAGATTTTGAATATGCACAAGAGCAAATCAGACTTGCTTATGAACAAGCAAAAAGTCAACATCAACTCGCTATAGACAACTTAGAGGTTTTTAAAAACAACTTAAGCTTAGCAGAACGCATAGAACAAAAAAATCAAATTAAGTTCAAGGAAGGAATTGCTTCAAGTTTTGAATTACGACAAGCACAAACGCAATTATATTCAGCTCAAAACTCTGTACTAGAGGCTATGCTAGATATGATTAATTCTAAAGCCGAACTAGAAACGGTATTAAACACACCAGATTACAGAAACACAAGAAACTAACAATACAACCGCATAAACATCAAACACTAATGAAAAACTTATTATCCATAGTAACCATAGCTCTAGTAATTGCTTCTTGTGGAGGCGATAAAGGCGGAACATCGGTTGAAAGCATTATTGAGACTGGTAATATAGAAGCTTTAAAAGCTAAGAAAGCTGAGTTAAGTACAAAAGCAGCTACTATTGCTACAGAACTTGATCAAATAGAAAAAGCAATAGCAGAAAAAGACCCTACCGCCAAAAAAGAAGTTCTTGTAACAACGATGGCTGTAAAAGACACCTTATTTAATCACTATGTTGAGATTCAAGGTAATGTTGAAACTAAGCAAAATGTACTTGTATACCCTGAATATCAAGGGACATTACTCCGTGTAAATGTCAAAGAAGGACAACGTGTTTCTAAAGGGCAAGTTCTAGGACGTATAGATGACGGCGGATTAAGTAGCCAATTAGCTCAATTAGAAACACAAGCTGCACTTGCAAAAACTACTTTTGAAAGACAAGAACGTCTTTGGAACCAAAAAATAGGATCTGAAATACAATACTTACAATCTAAGTCACAGTATGAGTCTGCAGAAAACATGGTAAATCAGATGAAAAGTCAGTTAGGAAAAACTGCCGTAAGAGCTCCTTTTACAGGAGTTATAGATGAGGTGATTACAGAACAAGGAACTGTAGTTGCACCAGGCATGGCATTATTTAGAATTGTAAATTTAAATAATATGTATGTAAGTGCAGAAGTTCCTGAAACCTATCTTACAACCGTTCGTAAAGGAAAAGATGTACGTGTATTCTTCCCAGTACTTAATGAAACTATAGAAGCTAAAATTAGACAAGCTGGAGATTATATCAATCCATCTAACAGAAGTTTTCCTATAGAAGTAGCCGTTCCAAATAAAACAGGAAACATAAAACCTAATCTTACCGCTAGGTTATCTATAAATGATTACACAGTAGATAATGCAATCCTTATTCCTTTAAATGTCATCAATGAAAATGCAGAAGGAGAACAGTATGTGTATACCGCTTTCGCGAAAGCGGACAACAACACAACCGTCGCTAAACAACAAATCATTACTACTGGCAAATCGCAAGGTGATAAAATAGAAGTGCTCTCTGGGCTTAAAAGTGGCGACCTTATTATCGTAGAAGGAGCACGTTCTGTAAAAGACAATCAAGAAGTAAGAATCTTAACATACTAACACCATGAGTGCAAAGAAAAAAAAGAATGTAAATAAAGAGTTTGGCTTATCTAGCTGGGCTATAGACAATCCTACCATTATCTATGTATTAGTGGCACTGTTCTTAGCATTAGGAATGGGAGCATATCTAGGTATGGCAAGAGAAAACTTTCCTGAAATTAATGAAACTAAGATATATGTCTCAGTTCCATATCCAGGAAATACCGCAGAAGACATTGAGCGTCTTATTGTAGATCCGTTAGAAGATAAGTTACAAAACCTATCTGGTGTAGAAGAGGTCCTTTCAACTTCCCAAGAAGACTATGCAATTATTACAGTAGAGTTTGATTATAAAATGGATGTTCAAGCTGCCAAACAAAAAGTAAAAGACGAGGTAGATAGTGAAACAGCCAATGAAGATTGGCCCACCTTTAATGGTGCTAAAGTAGAACCTAATGTTTTTGATTTAAGTATTTCTGAAGAAACACCTATTCTTAATGTAAATGTTTCTGGAGATTACCCTGTGGACAAACTCAAAGAGTATGCAGAATATCTTCAAGATGAAATAGAAAGCCTTAAAGAAATAAAAGAAGCAACCATCCGTGGAGCACAAGAACGAGAAGTAGAAGTTGCCGTAGACATTTATAAAATGATGGCTGCTAAGGTTAATTTTGACAACGTGTTAGGAGCTATAAGCAATGGTAACATGACACTTTCTGCAGGAAATTTAATTTCTAGTGGTCAACGCCGTAATATTCGTATTCTAGGCGAAATAGATACTCCTGAACAACTAGAAAATTTTGTTGTAAAGTCTGAAAACGGGGCTGTTTACTTAAAAGATATCGCTACCGTTACTTTTGCTGAAGAAGACAAAACTACCTATGCACGTGATCTTACCTTAGAAAAGGGAGAGTCTGTAAATGATGATGAAGTAAGTGAAAGCGTGGTCATGCTAGATGTAAAAAAACGTTCTGGAAAGAATATGATTGCAGCTGTAGAGCAGATTACAGAAATCATAAAAAAAGCTGAAACAGAAGTATTTCCTCCAGATGTAAAAATCACAACAGCAAATGACCAGAGTGCTAAAACAGAAAATCAAGTAAATGACCTTGTAAACAATATCATTTTCGGGATTATACTCGTAGTAGGGGTCCTTATGTTTTTCTTAGGTTTTAAAAATGCACTCTTTGTAGGGTTTGCAATTCCTATGTCAATGTTTATGAGTTTTATGATTCTAAACTTGATGGGATATACTATGAATACCATGATCTTATTTGCCTTAATTATGGGATTAGGGATGCTGGTAGATAATGGAATTGTGGTGGTAGAAAATGTATACCGCCTTATGGATGAAGAAGGGATGGGTCGTATCGAAGCTGCCAAAAAAGGAATAGGTGAAATTGCATTTCCAATCATTATTTCCACGCTTACTACGGTTGCAGCATTTGTACCACTTGGGCTATGGCCTGGTCTTATGGGGCAATTTATGATTTACTTCCCAATTACACTTTCGGTTGTATTAGGATCATCATTATTTGTTGCTATTTTTATTAACTCGATGCTAGTATCGCAGTTTATGAAAACTGATGAGAAACCACTTACAGCAAAACTTCTTATTCGTATTACGATAGCAATGCTTCCTATAGGCCTTATGATTCTTTTCCTTGGTGGTCCTATAAGAGGTTTTGGTTCATTAATATTGGTGACTATTGCTTTAATGTGGGTTTATAAATATGTATTACATAAAGCTGCAGAAGTTTTTCAACGTCGTTTTTTAACATGGCTAGAAAATAAATATCGTAACTTCTTAGGATGGGCATTACGTGGGTGGAAACCCATTGTTTTCACAATTGGAATTTTCTTCACATTAATTGCAACTGTAATGGCTTTTGGAATATCTGCAGGAAGCGGGCGTACCGCTATCGAATTCTTCCCAGATAATAAACCAAATCAGATTATTACCTATATAGAATATCCTGAAGGAACAGATATCAAAAAAACCAATGCAATTACTAAAGAAATAGAGCGTCGTATTTTTAAAGTCTTTAATGACCAAGAATATCTAGAGGGCGAGGATTATAACGCTTTAGTAGAGACCTCTGTTTCTCAAGTAGGAGAAGGCGCTGGAAATCCTCAAACAGACGGAGGAAGTGCAGCAGAGATGCCGCATCGTTCAAAGATTACTGCAACCATGCGTGAATATAAATTCCGTAATGGTGCCGATAGTGAAGAGTTACGATTTAAAGTACAAGATGCTTTAAAAGGTATTTACCCAGGCGTTGTGATTACTGTAGAGAAAGATGCCGCTGGACCTCCGCAAGGATATCCTATTAACTTAGAGTTGCAAGGTGATGACTATGGAGAACTTATCGTAGCTGCAGAAAAAATGCGAAACTATATAAATTCGCGTAATGTTCCTGGAGTAGATGAATTGAAAATTAATGTAAATAGAGGAAAACCAGGTACAGAAGTAATCGTAGATCGAGAAAAGGCTGGAGAACTAGGTGTTGCAGTAGGCCAAGTAGGTATGCAATTACGTCGTGCTATTTTTGGAGATAAAGCAGGTGTCTATAAAAAAGACGGAGAAGATTATGACATCTATGTTCGTTTTAAAGAAGATCAACGTTATGACAATTCAGCTTTATTTAATCAGAATATCATTTTCAGAGATCAGGCTAGTGGACAAATTAAAGAGATTCCTGTTGCTGCTGTAACCACTACAAAAAACACATCTTCATTTAGTGCTATTAAACACCGTGACTCCAAACGTGTTGTAACTGTATATTCTGCACTTGCTGCTGGATACACAGATGCAGGAGTAGTAGTGACTGCTATACAGGAAGAAATGAAAAATTTTACTGACTTACCCAAAAACGTTCAAGTAAATTATACAGGACAAATTGAGGAACAGCAAAAGGAAATGTCATTCTTAATGAGTGCCTTCTTTGGAGGTTTAGGACTCATCTTTTTCCTACTCATCTTTCAATTTAGTTCTATTTCAAAACCAGTGATTATAATGATTGCTATTTTTCTAAGCTTCATAGGTGTTTTTGGAGGTATTATTATTAGTGGGTCTTCTTTTGTGATTATCATGACAATGATGGGGATTATCTCCCTAGCCGGAATTGTAGTAAATAATGGCGTAGTACTTCTTGACTATACACAACTCTTAATAGATCGTAAAGAAGTTGCTTACGGACTTGAAGGAAAACAAATGCTAGACAAAGACATCACGAAACAACTTATTATAGAAGGAGGTCGTGCGCGTTTACGTCCTGTATTACTTACAGCCATCACAACAGTATTAGGGCTAATACCATTAGCTATTGGAATAAACATTGACTTCTTTGGATTATTTCAAGATTTTGATGCTGGAATTTACGTAGGAGGAGATAATGTAATTTTCTGGGGACCTCTAGCATGGACGGTAATTTATGGCCTTATCATTGCCACGTTCCTAACACTTATTATTGTACCTCTTCTTTATTATATCGTATATAGGATTAAGCTTTATTTTAGAGGTGCTGCGGTAATAGATAATGATCCAGAAACAGCACATATAGATGATGAAGAACTTGCTGATGCATTAGATGACAATATATTGGATAACGAATCTTTCAATTATCCAATCCCCGAAGGTGAATAAACACCCCCTATTTATTCCCTTTAAAAACGCCAGTGTACTACTGGCGTTTTGTTTTTACATATACGCCATTTTCGATAGCCATTTTAAATGTTTTTAGGTACGCTTTCGCGAAAGCGTATAGAGTTTTAACACCATATAAGAGGTACATTTGATTGATTTTCCGTAAATTAAAGGGAACCAAAAAGATAATCCGATGTTAAAATTTGCACTTCCCGTACGTTACGCAATCGCTCTAAGTGGTTTGCTTATTAGTTATTTTCTAATCATTTCTCTCTTTGGATGGCATACAAACCCGCTGTTTAGTTTATTTAATGGTGTGATTACTGCCTTTGGAGTTTATGAGGCTATTAAAGGATATAAACTGAGGAACAACGACAAGTTTACCTATGCCGATGGATTTACAACTGGCATTGTAACTGGATTTCTTGCCACATTACTATTTACTATATTTTTTGGTATTTATGCTGGAAATATCAACCCGACATTTACAGAGAATTTTATGGGTCCTTGGGGAAGTTCCACAAGCTTAGGAATCATTTTATTTACAGTAGCCATTTGTGGATTTGCAACAACAGCTGTACTCACGCTTTCATTTATGCAACTTTTTAAGCCTAGTTGGAACCTTGCAAAATCAAAAGAAACTACACCGTTTATTGGTAAAGAAATCGTAGAATAAAAACCAAGCATCACTATACCTAACACTAAAATAAAACTCCCGAACTAGTTCGGGAGTTTTTCATTAAAGTAGAATGAATTCTACCTAGTATCATCACATTATTGATTTTCTGTCAAAGGAATTGGAAATTGAGAAAACACATCATCTTCAGGTCTATCTAAAGGCAATTCATTTAATCTTCCATAACGTCTTACATCAATCCATCTATGTCCTTCTGCATATAATGAATATCTTCTTTGCGTAAGCATTTCATCTATTAAGGATGCTTGATCTGTTGCTCCTGAGTAATTAGCTAAACCAGCACTATTACGTATAATATTTAAGGCACTAACAGCTTCTGTAGGGTTTACTGTAATATTTGCTTCTGCATATAACAGTATTAACTCTTCGTTTCTAACTATACCAATAGGAGTTAAATTTGAATTATATACAAAAACTAAGTAATCACCTGTAAGTCCATCTAATGTAAGAGGGTCTGCACGTTGTTGTACTTTATTAAGTCTATTATCTCCTGCTTCTGCATCTGTTAAGAAAGAAGGCTGCATTACTCTTGCTCCAGCTGTAGTGGCAGTAATTGGGAAAAACATAGGGTTTAAAAAATCTGTAGGATCGGCACTAAACACATGATAGATTCCTGTATTTATATCTCCATTTAAATCTAGAAATGAATTTCCTAAAAATCCTAATACCCCATTTGCATCTCCTTGATATGCTGCAACACGGGCTGCAATCGCATTAGAAGCTTGTGCAAATGTATCAGGGGTATTAAATCCTGCAAATCCACTTGTAAGTGGAAATGGGAAATCCCCTCCTTGGCCTAAATCAGTTATGGCTTGTTCTAGTATTGCACGTATGCCTTGTAAAGCCTCTGTTTTACTAACAAAAGGACCTAGATTATCTTCATCAGAAACATCTAATCGAATTCCTCCTTCGTCTGTCAAATTAAGATTAAGTAATAATTCATAGGCAATAAACGTACGTAAAAACCCTCTTGTGACTGCTATTTCAGCTTCTGTAAACTCACCTGTTCCTGAAGCATTATCTAAAAAGCCTAGAATAAGGTTCGCATTTTTTACAGTACGATATCTAGAGCCCCAAGGGCCTGTAATATAAAAGGTATTATTATCTAATACTGCATTACCTCCTCCTAGCAAATCTCCTGTAAATCTAGGGTCAGAACTAGAAAAACGCCAGTACTCTCTTCCTATCACACCACAATCATCTAAGTAAGTACCTAAGCGATCCCTACTACTATAAAAAATACCACCTACAAGATCTCGTAAATCTCCTCGAGTTAAAAGTTGCTCAAAGCTTTCTACTTCGGGTCCGTTCAAATCATCAAATTCTTGAACATCACAAGCTGTAACAACAACTAATAATGCCATGAATACATATATTTTGTTCATTATTTTTTTCATAATTTCTTTAGTTTAAAAGTCTACACCTAAGTGAAATAAAAATCGTTTAGAAGATGGGAAAGGAGTTACCTCTACTCCTGTAAAAATGGAATTTCCTCCAAAATTCGACACTTCAGGATCGTAACTATTGTAATCAAAAATATTAATGAGGTTTGTTCCTGAAAACCCGACACGTACACCATCAATTTTACCTCCAAGAATACCACTAAGTACTTTTTGAGTAAAATTGTAATACAACCCTACTTCTCGTAATCTAAGATAAGAAGCGTCTTCTACAAAGACCTCAGCCGAAGAACCTAACTGGCTTAAACGAAAAGGTCCATTTCCTAATTGTCCGGATGGATCTAGATCTATATCATCAAAATCATGACTAGTCCCATTTAAATCTGTTAATAATGCCGTGAGGTTTACGTTATCCCCTCCTTGTTTCCATTGCCATAAAAAGGATAGATCAAAGTTTTTATAGCTTATTGCATTATTAAACGCCATTTGGAAGTCTGGTTCTGCATCTCCAAAAACTTGAAATCCGTTTGCTCCAGGGTTAGGACCAATACCTACAAGTTGCGTAGCACTGCTTCCTTCTTCTATTCTATAGGTTCCTAATGTTGCTCCAAAAGCTCCAATGTTAAATGGATCTACGCCAAGCTCTGTAACTTCTGATGTGTTCTTAAAGAAATTAATTCCTACATCCCATCTAAAATTACTATTTGAAAAAGGAGTTCCATTTACGGCTAACTCGACACCATTATTACGTAAACTTCCTGCATTTACAATTTGAGATGTAAAACCAGTAGAAGGTTCTATAGCAGCTTCAAGAATTAAATCATCGATTGTTTTAATATAATAGGTTCCTGAAAAGCTAAGTTTTCCATCTAAGAAACTTACGTCCGTTCCGAATTCTAATTCTTTTTGTCTTTCAAAATTAATATTAGGATCTCCAAGTACACCATTAAGACTTAATCCTAATAACCCTCCTGTAGAGAATACATCATACGATGTAAAAGTAGCGCCTACAGGTGGTAAATTACCAGCCTCTCCATAAGCAATTCTAAACTTGAATTGATTCCAAACACTCTCATCATTCCAAAAACCAAACTTATTAAAGTTAACCGCTAGGGACGCTTTTGGATAGTAAAAAAGCTTATTAGCATCTCCATTTAATGAAGACTTATCACCTCTAAGTCCTAAAGTTGCTACAAATTGATCTTTATAATTGATTTCTTCTTGCACAAAGAAACCTGCATCCTCTTGAAAATTTCTAGTTTGATCTGTTCCTACATTTGCCGCTTGGTCTACATTTGTTTCTGAAGCTACTAATCCTGTTGCGGTTAATAATTGAGTACTTAATCTAAAAAACTCATTTGTTATACCTGCTTGTGTTCTGAATGACCAATCTTCATTAGGCAAATAATTATGCACTAAAAAGGCTGCTAAGTTATATCCTTTATACTGGCTTTCTCCTTGTATAGAAGCTCCATTAACTCCTCCATTTTCAGGTCTTTGAAATTGTAAATCTTTTGGAAAAATAGCTCTAGATTGTTGTCCAAAAAAATCAAGACCTCCACGAGCAACTAACGCCAAATTCGATTTTTCTGCTTTGTAAATATCCAGATTAACAGTTGTTCCCATAATAAAGCGATTTACCGTTTCTCTATTTATAGCTCTATCTCTTGTCTGTAATGGATTTGATGATCCATTAGGGTTATCAGGGTATATTCCATTTGCATCTGGAAATAAATCAAAGAAAGGCGCAACTCCCGTTAAGGAAACTCCAATGGTAGTTCCTGTATTATCATTATTAAAAAACCCTCTGTTAGAAATAGAGTTTACATAGTTACTACTAAAGGAAATTTTTAGGAAATCTGTCGCTTTATGATCTACATTAAGACGTAGGGATGTTTTTTCATAACCCGTTCTATTTACAATACCTTCTTCATTAATATGGCTTATACTGGTATATAAACGTGTATTTTCATTACCTCCTCTCGCACTAAAATTAGTATTAGAAATAAATCCATTTTCACCATAAATCTCATCTTCATAATCTACAATTCTACCAGCATCTCTTGCTGCTATAAAATCGGCTACAGCATCTATTCCAAAACTATCTTCCACGCGTTGTTCTGTGAATGTACGCTGTCCTAAAGGGTTTAGAATTGAGGTTGCTCCAATAGATTGTGTAAGGTTATATTTTGTTTCTCCAGCTTTTCCTTTTTTTGTAGTGATCACAACCACCCCTGCTGCTGCTCGAGACCCATAAATAGCTGCTGCAGATGCTCCTTTTAATATTTCTATATTCTCAATGTCATAAGGATTCAAATCTGCAATACGGTTTGTTGGATTGTCTTGGTTAGAAGCACTTCCTCCAGCTGCTGCTGCAGATACTGCATTTAATCCCGCTGGAATTGATGCATTACTCACATACACTCCATCTATAATATATAGGGGTTGTGTATTTCCAGTAATAGAAGTTGCACCACGTAATTTTACAGAAAGTCCTCCTCCTGGTGCTCCTGAATTTGAATTTACGATAGCTCCAGCAAATTTACCATATAAGGCAGCATCTATAGTAGGAGGTGGTGTTGTTCCGATAATTTCTTCTGATGAGATAGACGCTACTGCATTTGCAGAATTTGACCTTTTTATGGAAGTTGCTAGTCCTGTTACAATTACTTCATCTAGTGATTCTAAAGATTCTTCCAACACAACAGCAACAGGCGATGTGTTTGTTATTTCTTTTGATACGGTTGTAAATCCTAGGGATGAAAAATCTAATGTCGTAGGAAGGTTATTTACCGTAATAATAAATTTTCCATCAAAGTCAGTCGTGACCCCATTTGAAGTTCCTTTTTCAATGACATTTGCAAATGGTATTGGTACTCCATTTGTGTCTTGTACGGTTCCTGTTATTTCACTTTGCGCAAAAGCAATTATGGGAAATAACAAAAATAACAGCGCCATTTTAACGCTCTTGTAATTTTGTTTCATATTGATTGATTTTTTTAAGTTAATCTCAATAAAACTAACGAATATTCTATCAAATCCTCAATTATTATCAAAATTTGTGTTAAAAAATTAAAAATAATTCAATATAAATAGCTTCAAAGCCCTTATATACTAAAGCTTTTCAGAGTTTTTATAAATAAATGAAAAACAGCATATTACGTCAAAACCGTATATACAAGGAACAAAACGCGTAATTATAGATTATTGTTTATGAAATAAGATTAACGAACTTGAATATGGATATGGTCATCATGCCTTACTGCACGACATCCATGATATCTAATTTTCATATGACTTATATTCATTCTATCCCTTAAGTGTGGTTCAATAAAAATTTTAGAAATAGAAGTTTCTTGTGTAAGAAGTTGTAGCAGTGTTTTTGTTCCCTTTTCAGAGAAATTTAATTCTGGATGTATCGTTCCTAATGTAAGATACTTAGGAAAATCGTATTGCCAATATCCTTTTCTTTTACACACTGAAATCTGATCATACTCTCCATCAGCGGGATTAACAAACACTCCGTAACCACTTACAGAGGGTTTGTCATTTACTATCACCCCATTTTTATCTTTATACAATAAAGAAATATCTAATTTCTTCCCATCTTTATGACTTAAGTGTGGTGGCAGCGGAAAACCTTTAAAGAATGGAAAATTAGCATCTAAACAATGTATTTCTATTTTTGGATATTTTTTAACCAACTTCTCTGAAACATTGGCAAGCACTTCATTTACTTCAGGAACTACATAATCTCTATTGGCAAGAGATGTAAAAAGCATGTGTATTTTAATAGTATCACTTGTTTTTACTTTCTCTCTTCCGAAAATGGGTGCCACATAAGGAACAACAAAAAAGGTGCACATAAGATATAGCACTATAAATGCACTCCATTTTTTAAGTGTCTTTTTCCTGTATAATACTGTAGCTATAAGATATACAACCCCTCCTATTTGTGTAATGATGGTAAGCAGTACTATCCATAATACATTCAAAAATAATCTACCCATATACATTTGCTATATACTCCATAACGGTTTCTGTAGCTCCTGTATTGCTATTAATAAAATGCCCTGCAATCATTCCTGTCTGGGATCTGAACCTTGGGTCTATCAATAATTTATTTAATATTTCGTCAAGTTCTTCTTGATTTGAAATAGCAAATAGACCCGCTAGTTGGCGCAGTTTTTTTGCTTCTGGGAATTTTTCAAAATTAGCTCCTGTTATGATTGGAACTCCAAAAGTGGCAGGTTCTAATATGTTATGTAAGCCTGTTGTACCTAGTGCTCCTCCTACATAAGCAACATCTGCATAACTATATATTTTTGTAAGCAATCCTATGGTATCTATAATAAACACTCTATAATCAGAGAGCTTCTTCCCTTCTTTTTCTGAAAACAAAACAGATTTTACGTCAAGTTTTTGTTGTAATGCTATTATTTTATCTGATTTTATTTGGTGGGGCGCTATAATAAATTTGGTGTCAGTTTTCTGATTATTAATAAAGGTAGTAAGCACTTGATCATCTTCTGGCCATGTACTTCCGCAAACTACACACATTTGATCTCCTTTAAATGCTGAAATAAAATCTATGGTATTGTCCATTTCTATTTGACGAGACACCCTATCAAAACGTGTATCACCACTCATTGTAACTGGATGGAGGTTTATAGTTTCTGCAGCCATTACGGATGCTTTATCTTGTACAAAATAATGATCAAAAGCTTCAAAACTTTTAAGTATCCATTTTCCATACCATTTAAAAAAAGGTTGGTTTTCTCTGAAAACCCCAGAGAGCAAAACCGTTTTTATATTTCGCTTTTTCAAGGCTGTCAAATAATTCGGCCAGAATTCATATTTAATAAAAAATACCAATTCGGGGTGTACTACATCTAGAAATAACTGAGCATTTGCTGGAGTATCAAGGGGTAAATAGGTGGTCGCTTTCGCGAAAGCGTTATTTTTCTTAACCTCATACCCTGAAGGAGAGAAGAAAGTAATTACTAACGTATGCTCTGGATATCTTTTTTGTATTTCCTCCATCACAGGAACTCCTTGCTCATACTCACCTAATGAAGCTGCATGAAACCATATGACACGATCCTGATCTGTGATGACATTTCGTAATGTAGAGAAAACGTCTTTTCGTCCTTTTACAAACAACTTCATCTTTGAACTAAAAAGTCCAGATATAGGCAAAATTGCTTGGATGATATAGAGAATACTAGAATATAGACGATGCATACATTGCTAAAATAGCGCTTTGTCCTAAAATAGATTGTTGGAAGGGGCGAGTTTTTGTATTTTCGTTACAACTTTCTTAATTGAAAACACAATCAGTCTTATCCTAATTAAAGAGTAAAAACTCTTGTACACCTTATGAAAAAGATACAAATGGTTGACCTTAAAGGTCAATATCAAAAAATAAAAGAACGAATAGATACATCTGTTCTAGAAGTTATTGAATCTAGTGCTTTTGTAAATGGTCCAGAAGTACATGCATTTCAAAAAGAACTTGAAGGTTATTTAGATGTAAATCATGTGATTCCTTGTGCTAATGGAACAGATGCGCTACAAATTGCTATGATGGGACTAGGATTGCAGCCTGGTGACGAAGTAATTACAGCTGACTTTACATTTGCTGCCACTGTAGAAGTAATCGCTTTATTACATCTTACACCTGTGCTTGTAGATGTAGATCCTGTTAATTTTAATATTGATATTGAAGCAATTAAAAAGGCTATTACGCCTAAAACAAAAGCAATAGTGCCTGTTCATTTATTTGGAATGGCAGCTAATATGGATGCCATTATGGATCTCGCAAAAGAGCATGATTTATATGTTATTGAGGATAATGCGCAAGGGATTGGTGCTACTTACACAGGACGTGATGGCAAAAAAGTTAAAACAGGCGGTATAGGACATGTAGGAACAACTTCTTTTTTTCCATCTAAAAACCTAGGATGTTATGGAGATGGTGGTGCTATTTTTACTAATGATGATGAGCTGGCACATACCATACGAGGTATCGTAAACCACGGAATGTATAAACGCTATCACCATGATGTGGTAGGTGTAAATAGTAGATTGGATTCTATACAAGCAACTGTTTTACGTGCAAAATTGCCTCATCTAGATACTTATAATAGTGCTCGTAGAGATGCTGCTCGCAAGTATACTGAGGCTTTTATGAATCAGGAAAAAATCATTACTCCAGTGATATGTGACAGCTGTGATTGTCATGTATTTCATCAATATACTTTACGATTAAAGGATACAGATCGTGATGCATTGGTAGCGCATTTACAAAAGAAACAGATTCCATGTGGAGTTTATTATCCAATTCCGTTACACAAGCAAAAAGCGTATCAAGATGATCGTTATAACGAAGCTGATTTTCCAGTTACCAATCAATTAGTCCAAGATGTGATCTCACTTCCTATGCATACAGAACTTGATGATGAACAAATTGCATTTATTACTTCTACTATTATTGATTTTGTAAATAAATAATTCACTAAACAACCATCACCCATGAAAAAGATCGTTTTATTTCTCTTTGTCCTTTTTATAAGTAGTATATCTTTTGCACAAGAGACTACATTGTTGCATTGCGGTAGATTAATAGATACTGAAAGTGGCACTGTTCGCACAGAACAAACTATAACAGTACAGGGGAATAAAATTATATCTATTGACAATGGGTATACACAGCCTAAAAAAGACCAGATCGTTATTGATCTTACATCTAAAACGGTCATGCCAGGGCTTATAGATATGCATGTTCACATAGAAGGGGAAACAAGTCCGAAAAGGTATATTGAACCCTTTACAAAAAATGAAGCTGATGTTGCATATACGGCTGCAGAAATCGCTGAACGCACTCTAATGGCTGGTTTTACAACAGTACGAGATTTAGGAGGAAGTGGTGTAAATGTATCTTTACGAAATGCTATCAATAAAGGGACTGTTGATGGACCGCGAATTTTTACTGCCGAGAAAGCAATAGGTACTACTGGAGGTCATGCCGATCCTACCAATGGGTATAAGAAAGATCTTATGGGAGATCCTGGCCCAGCTGAAGGAGTTATAAATAGTCCTGCAGATGCTCGTAAAGCAGTTCGTCAACGTTATAAAAATGGGGCTGATTTAATTAAAATTACAGCAACTGGAGGTGTACTGAGTGTAAGTAAAAATGGAGTAAATCCTCAGTTTACACAGGAAGAGATTAATGAAATTGTAAAAACTGCTAAAGAGTATGGAATGAGTGTTGCTGCACATGCTCATGGGATAGAAGGGATGCAACGTGCCATTAAAGGAGGTGTTACTACCATTGAACATGGTTCTTTAATGGATAAAGAAACTGCTTCTCTTATGAAGCAATATGACACCTATCTTGTTCCTACGTTATCTGCTGGTCGTTATGTAAGACAACAGGCTGATATCCCTGGGTATTATCCAGACATTATCATTCCTAAAATCATGAAGGTAGATGCTGGTATTCGCCAAACAATGAAAATGGTTGCCGAAGAGGGTGTAAATATTGCATTCGGAACAGATGCTGGTGTATTTCCTCATGGAGACAATGCCAAAGAATTTATCTATATGGTAGAGACTGGCTGGTCTGAGATGTTTTCTATTCAATCTGCTACTATCACAAATGCAAAAGTGCTAGATATGCAAGGTAAACTAGGTGAGTTAAAAGAAGGGTATCTAGCTGATATTATTGCTGTAGACGGAAATCCTATTAAGGATATTTCTACAATGACAAAGGTTTCTTTTGTCATGAAAAATGGCATTATTTATAAAGAATAAAATACCCACTATACATTAGATGAGAATGCTCAACTATTCTCCTTCCCTAACAAGAGAATGAATGATATTCTCATTATGTTCACCCTACTTTAGATTAAGTTAACCCAAAAGAACACAATTTTTTCTTGTACAGCGGGATTCTATTTTATTCTTTATAAACAACACCAAATAATTCACCTTTTATCTTAAAACGATTAAGAAATCAGGATTTCAAGTTGGGTAAAGCGTGGTGATTATTTTGCTAGTATTATAAATTCACTTCTTCTATTTAATTGATGTTCTCCTTCTGAACATGCCACTCCATTACTACATCTGTTTGTGAGCTGTGTTTCTCCATAACCTCTCCCTGTTAATCTGCTTCTACTAACACCTCCTACATTTACTATATAATCAATAGTAGCTGTATTTCTACGTTGTGATAATGCAATATTATAAGCATCATCTGCACGACTATCCGTATGGCTTCTTACATCTATTTTTGAATTTGGAAATTGCTCCATAAACGCTATTACCTTTATAAGTTCTCTTTCGGCATCAGGACGTATAAAAGATTTGTCTAGGTCAAAGTATATGGGTTTAAGCCCTAATAACTCATTTAAATCATCCCCTACATTTACAGCTACTGGTGGTTTTAAATACAAATCGCGTTTTAAACTTCTACCGGGTTCGCCATCTGTTGTAATGATTGCTTCTGCTGGATCGTAATTTTCTTTTTCAGCTCTTACTACATAAACATCATTACAATTAATCCCGTCAAAGCCGTAGTTCCCTTGAACATCTGATGTAGTTTGTGTGACTACATTATTTTGTTGGTCTCTTAATTGTACTCGAGCCATTGGAAGAATTTCATCTGTCTTTACATCTCGTGTAATTCCCGTGATCACTTGACCACAATTAGTCAATAATTTTTTATCTCTTGTAAATCCATAAATATCATCGTTTCCTAATCCCGTAGCCCTATTTGAAGAGAAATAACCTACTCCTTTATCATTGTTAAGGATTAATCCAAAATCATCATAACTACTATTTACAGGCTTCCCAGCATTATAGGCATCTCCTACCGTTCCATTATCATCTATTTGAGCTACAAATACATCTAATCCTCCTAGACCTACATGGCCATCTGTAGCAAAAAATAATCTTCCATCGCTACTTATAAACGGAAATGTCTCTCTCCCTTCTGTATTAATTGTTTCTCCTAAGTTTTCTGGATTTCCATAGGTTCCATCTGCATTTATAGACACACGCCATAAATCAGACAAGCCCTTTGTACCTGGCATATCTGAAGCAAAGTATAAAGTTTTTCCATCTGGACTTAATGCAGGATGCGCTACAGAATATTCATTACTATTAAATGGTAATTCTTCGGCAATGCTCCATTGTCCGCTTTCGCGAAAGCTTTTATACAATTTTAATTTGTTCGTCCCTTCTTCATCACGTTTTAGCTTTCTATCTGTATAATTATTACGTGTGAAATACATCACATCCCCTAAATCATTAAAAACAGTACTGCTTTCATGATATTTTGTATTTACATCTCCTTCTAATTTATTAATTATTGGATTGTCACTTTCTGGGTTATCAACTATATAGAGGTCTAAAAAAGGCTGATCGTTCCAATCATGTATTAACGTTCCTGTACTATTCTCTCGATTTGAAGAAAATACAAGGCGTTCACCATAAAAACTAGGGCTAAAATCTTGTAGTCCTGAATTGATATTAATTGGTTTTATACCGTATCGACCAGATTGTCTTTCTATCTCAGCAAGATAATCACGTTCTTTTACAAACATTTGTCCTCTCTTATCATTTCCGTTTGCTGTTTCAAAAGCGCTCATTATTTGATCTGCTTCTTCATAGCGCTGTACACTTTTTAATGATTGTGCATAACGGAAATAATATTCTGGAGTTACCTGATCTCCTCCTGTATTTACTAATTGACCATACCAGATGACTGCATCGCGATATTCACCATTAAAATAATAGGAGTCTCCTAGTTTTTTAAGAACCTCTGGAGATTTATTTCCTTTATCTGCAATTCTTAAATACAAATCTCGAGCGTCCACAAAAGCGTATTGATCAAATCGTTTTTCGGCTTTTTTTACGCTTCCGGTTTTCTTTTCTTTTATTTCTTGTTTTGCCTCATCTACTTGCTCTTGTCCATAAGACTCTCCAACACCTCCAATAATGAGTGTTGCTATGAGCGAATATCGTATTGCTTTTTTTATCTGAAACATCATTGTGTCTTATACTTTAGTTTAACTTAGGTGAACTTAAAAGAATCTCGGTGAGATGAGACGTTTTGGTTTATTCAAGACTTCAAATCGCAGGAAGATTTCATAACTTCCATCATTGAATTGTTGTAATGCTGTTGTTTCTCTATCATAGGCAAGACCTAGCATTAAACCATCTGTGATTTGAAAACCAGCTAATGCGCTTACTGAAGCACTCCATCTATACGCCAAGCCCAATGTTAATTTATCGTAGAGTAGTGCATTTGCAGTAACATCAACTTGTAAAGGTGCTCCGGCTACCCACTTTACAAGTCCTGCAGGTTTAAACTTAAAATCTTCTGTTACATTGAAGACATATCCTGAAGTGAGATAATAATTTATTCGTTCTCTAGCGAGATAGGTAGCATTTGCATCATTGCTATTCTCACTATCATCAAAATGCTCTGTACGTAATAAATTAGGGGCACTTAATCCTAAATAGTACTTATCTGTATAATAGAATAAACCAACACCTACTAGCGGGGTAAATCGATTATCAATATTATCTTGAGCAGTTGCTAAAGCATCTCCATTTTGGAAAGGATTGGCTTCACTATAATTGACATCTAACAAGTGTGCCCCTCCTTTGATTCCAAAAGCTAACTTACCTCTATCACTTGTAGGAATCGTATAACTAAAATCAATATCTATATAGGTTTCATTGGTAATGAATATTTCATCATTGACAATATTTAGTCCCAGTCCCACTCTTTCTGATTGTCCTACTGGAGAATGAATAGAAAATGTTTGTGTGCGCGGTGCGCCATCTAATCCTACCCACTGACTTCGATGGAGTCCTAAAATACTTAGTCCTCCTCGAGAACCTGCATAGGCTGGATTAATACTCAGGGTATTGTACATATACTGAGTGTATTGTGCATCCTGCTGGGCTACAGCATTTTCTGTCTGTAAACCTAAAACTACTATTACCATGGCTATGATGGCGTTGTAACTTTTTCTCATAGGTGTTTATTTTAATCTAGTTATCTAT
This sequence comes from Dokdonia pacifica, assembly GCF_900188275.1. Classification (GTDB taxonomy): domain Bacteria; phylum Bacteroidota; class Bacteroidia; order Flavobacteriales; family Flavobacteriaceae; genus Dokdonia; species Dokdonia pacifica. The sequence goes on along the minus strand of NZ_FZNY01000004.1, from coordinate 275,968 downwards.
TTATGTATAATGGTCCTGCTAATTGTTGTAATCTTCCTTCATTATTTGTGTATTCTAACACATAATAATAGGTTCCAACTGGCAGTAAACGATCTTGATCTATGGTCGCACGACCCGTAGATTCTCCTCTAAAGAAATTATCGTTTTGTCCATATCCTCTAGTATCAAATACTAGTACTCCCCAGCGGTTGTATATACGCACTGTATTATTTGGGAATTGTTCTATACCTCTAATAACAAATACATCATTAAGTCCATCGCCATTTGGTGACATGATATCGAAGACTTCAAGTCCGTCTTGTGCATCTGGATCTCCATTATTCTCTTCTATGAAATCTGGTGTTCCGTCATCATCTTCATCTCCTAATTCATCCCCATTAGGAATACCATCTCCATCACAATCTGCTTCTAAGAATTCTATATCTGGCTCTACAGTCTGACTATCTAACTCAAGACTACAAGGATCTAATGGATCAGTACCATCATTAGCTTCATCGCCATCAGTCACACCATCACCATCCGTATCTGGATCCAATGGATCTGTGCCATCCGCTATTTCATCACCATTATCAACACCATCATTATCACAATCTGAGTTTTCAAATTCCAATGAAGTAGAAACTGTTTGACTATCTACAAGGAAATCACAAGGATCGTTTGGATCCGTACCATCATCTGTCTCATCGCCATTAGTTACCCCATCACCATCACAATCTGCATTGTCATAATCTTCATCTGTAGGTAATGTTTGACTATTAGAATTAAAATCACAAGGATCATTTGGATCAGTACCATCACTTGCTTCGTCGCTATCACTTACTCCATCACCATCGGTATCTGGATCTAATGGATCCGTCATGTTGCCATCTGGATCAGCTGGAGTATCTGGGTCATCTATACCTGTGATCTCTTCTCCATTATTCAAGCCATCATTATCACAGTCTAAATCATTCCATTCCATAGAGGCAGGTAATGTCTGACTAGCAATCTCTAAATCACAAGGATCATTTGGATCAGTACCATCATTAGCTTCATCGCCATCAGTGACTCCGTCACCATCCGTATCAGGATTTTGTGGGTCGGTCATATTACCATCTGGATCGGCTGGAGTATCTGGATCATCAACTCCTGTAGTCTCCTCATCATTGGTTAATCCATCATCATCACAATCTAAATCTCCATATGCCTCACTTGGCGTTACGGTTTGATTGGCCACAATCAGATCACAAGGATCATTCGGATCTGTACCATCGTTTGCCTCATCGCCATCAGTCACACCATCTCCATCTGTATCTGGATCTAATGGATCGGTCATATTACCATCTGGATCAGCTGGAGTATCTGGATCATCTACACCTGTGATCTCTTCACCATTATTCAAGCCATCATTATCACAATCTAGATCATTCCATTCCATAGAGGCAGGTAATGTCTGACTAGCAATTTCTAAATCACAAGGATCATTTGGATCAGTGCCATCATTAGCTTCATCGCCATCAGTGACTCCGTCACCATCCGTATCTGGATTTTGAGGGTCGGTTGTATTACCATCTGGATCGGCTGGAGTATCTGGATCATCAATACCCGTAGTCTCCTCATCATTGGTCAAGCCATCATCATCACAATCTAAATCTCCATATGCCTCACTTGGCGTTACGGTTTGATTAGCCACAATTAGATCACAAGGATCATTTGGATCAGTACCATCATTAGCCTCATCACCATCAGTAACTCCATCTCCATCCGTATCGGGATCTAATGGATCGGTTATATTACCATCTGGATCAGCTGGAGTATCTGGATCAGCTACTCCTGTAATTTCTTCTCCATTATTTAATCCATCATTATCACAATCTAAATCATTCCATTCCATAGAGGCAGGTAATGTTTGACTAGCAATCTCTAAATCACAAGGATCATTTGGATCAGTGCCATCATTAGCCTCATCACCATCAGTGACTCCATCGCCATCCGTATCTGGATTTTGTGGATCGGTCATATTACCATCTGGATCAGCTGGAGTATCTGGATCATCAATACCCGTAGTTTCCTCATCATTGGTTAATCCATCATCATCACAATCTAAATCTCCATATGCCTCACTTGGCGTTACCGTTTGATTGGCCACAATCAGATCACAAGGGTCATTCGGATCAGTACCATCGTTTGCCTCATCACCATCAGTAACTCCATCTCCATCCGTGTCGGGATCTAATGGATCGGTTATATTACCATCTGGATCAGCTGGAGTATCTGGATCATCAACTCCTGTGATCTCTTCTTCATTATTTAATCCATCATTATCACAGTCTAAATCATTCCACTCGTTACTTGCATCTACCGTTTGACTTCCGATATCTAGACTACATGGATCATTTGGGTCAGTGCCATCATTGGCCTCATCACCATCAGTGACTCCATCGCCATCCGTATCTGGATTTTGCGGATCGGTCATATTACCATCTGGATCAGCTGGAGTATCTGGATCATCAATACCCGTAGTTTCCTCATCATTGGTTAATCCATCATCATCACAATCTAAATCTCCATATGCCTCACTTGGCGTTACCGTTTGATTAGCCACAATCAGATCACAAGGATCATTTGGATCAGTACCATCGTTTGCCTCATCGCCATCCGTCACTCCATCACCATCGGTATCTGGATCTAATGGATCAGTCATATTACCATCTGGATCAGCTGGAGTATCTGGATCATCTACTCCTGTGATCTCTTCTCCATTATTCAAGCCATCATTATCACAATCCTCAGCATTATATTCAGCACTAACTACTGTTATATCCTGATTCACTGGGTTGTAATCGCAAGGATCTAATGGATCTGTATTATCTGTATTAATCTCAATATCATTTGTCACCCCATCTCCATCACAGTCAGCATTATTAAATGCATCATCTGGTGTTTCTGTTTGACTAGCTACTACTAAATCACAAGGGTCATTTGGATCTGTACCATCATTTGCTTCATCACCATCAGTCACGCCATCTCCATCTGTATCTGGATCTAATGGATCGGTCATGTTACCATCTGGATCGGCTGGTGTCATTGGATCATCTACACCTGTGATTTCTTCTTCATTTGTTAATCCGTCATTATCACAATCAGCATCATTAAATACATCTTCTGTAGGCAATGTCTGATTAGCAATTACTACATCACAAGGATCGTTTGGATCTGTACCATCTATCTCTTCTTGTTCATCTGTAACTCCATCACCATCATCATCCAAATCACACGCTCCAACTACTCCATCACCATCTATATCTGTATCTGCGATTGTTACAGCTTCTACAAAACCAGTATCATATGGAGCACCTTGTACTGTCCCATCAGGATTCACCAATGGTGGTTCAGGAGTACTATAAGAACCTCCGTCTCCTCCATCGGCAGTTGGATCATTATAAGCTTCATTAGCATCTGAACATCCATCGGCATCACTATCTTGATTTAAGAAGTCTGGGCTTCCATCATTCAAGGTATCTGTAGGTGTATTTCCTTCAGAGTTATCGGCTTGTCCATCCATGTTTGCATCAGCAAACACATCATCGTCTGCATCTACATCGCCATCACCATCTGTATCTAAATCTCCTTGACCTGACTCAACAATATCATGGATTCCATCATTATCAGCATCTAAATCAAAGTGGTTTGGAATACCATCATTATCTGCATCAAATCCATCTTCAATCTCTCCATCATCATTCCCTACCATTGGATCCATTGGATCATCATCTAGATAGTTTGGAACACCATCCATATCATCATCGGCACTCGGATCTACTCCATCTGGATTCTCATCAACATCAGCAATACCGTCATTATCATCATCAACATCATCAACATCTGGGATACCATCTCCGTCACTGTCCATGATTTCACGGAAGTCAACTTCATCTATCGATGGATCATCATCATTATCTGTACCATCTGCTCCAGTATCTAGATTATCATTCACATCTGGCTCTACGCCTGTATCATCACTATCATCATAGCCATCATCTAGTCCATCACCATCAGTATCCATTCCTGTTGGATTACCTTGACCAGCTTCATCCATATCACTCACATTATCATTATCTGAATCTGTGTCTAAGTAATCTGGTGTATCATCACCATCGGTATCTGTTGGATCATCAATGTAACCGCCGTTCTCATATGCATCATCAATACCATTGTTGTTATTATCATCTCCACTTGGAGGTGTATAATCATCTGTATCTTGTGCCTCTACATTATCTGGAATACCATCATCATCAGCATCAATATCTAAGAAGTCTGGTCCATCATTTGGATTACCATCCGTGTTCTCTGGCACCGTTCCTTCTGTGTTATCACTCTGACCGTCTCCATCATTATCTGTGAAACCAGTATCATCAGCATCTACATCACCATCATTATCTGTATCTAAATCACCGTTACCCGTCTCTACAACGTCGGTAATACCATCATTGTCACTATCTAAATCAAAGTGGTTTGGAATACCATCATTATCTGCATCAAATCCATCTTCAATCTCTCCATCAGCATTCCCTACCATTGGATCCATTGGATCATCATCTAGATAGTTTGGAACACCATCCATATCATCATCGGCACTCGGATCTACTCCATCTGGATTCTCATCGACATCAGCAATACCGTCATTATCATCATCAACATCATCAACATCATTCACACCATCACCATCACTATCCATGTCACCAACAGTAATTGTTAAGGTTGCTTGCATACATACTGGATTGTCTGGTGCTGGAGTTACTCCATCATCACTACATACCTCGTACACTATCGTAACCATCATTCCTGACTCACCTAAAGTAGGTGTATAGGTAATCTCCCCTGTATCTGGATCTACTACTACAATGCCCATTGCAGTTCCTGTACCAGTATCTACTAAAGTTGTAGTACCTAATGGACCATCATTATTGCCTAAGTAATCATCATTCGCTAACACATCCGTAGTCACTGCTACTCCAGGATCGGTCATATTGGTATCGTCCATTACGGTAGGTGCACTTGGATTTGGATCTGTCACATCTGGATTACCATCGCCATCATCATCATCATCACAAATATCTGATTGACCATCGCCATCTAAGTCTGGACCAACTGTTGTTACATCAGACACAACGCCTGTATCATAAGGTGCAGCAGTTACTGATCCATCAGCATTCACCATGCCTCCACTTACAGTCAGTGGATCGCCCATTCCAAACTGGCCACCATCTCCTCCATCAGCATTGCTGTCTTGGTAGGCCTCATTCGCATCACTACAACCATCACCATCTGCATCCGTATCTAAAAAGTCTGGACCATCTGCATTGGCAGGATCACTATCAATTGGTGGATTCCCATTGCCATTATCTGCACTGTTTGGTACTCCATTGTTATTACTACTATCGCCATCGGTATCATCCGCTTGACCATCATTATCAGCGTCTACGCCTCCACTCTCTTCTACATCATAAATACCATCATTATCTGCATCTAAATCTAAGTGGTTCGGAACACCATCTCCATCAAAATCATAACCGTCTACCACTCCATCCATATTACCATCAACTCCTATATCTGTGTCTTGGTAATTTGGAACACCATCACCATCATCATCTGCACTTGGATCAGGTAAACCTGGAGATTCATCCGTATCTAAGATCCCATCATTATCATCATCTAAATCCAATACGTCATTCACACCATCACCATCACTGTCCATATCACCAACAGTAATCGTTAAGGTCGCTTGCATACATACCGGGTTGTCTGGTGCTGGAGTCACTCCATCATCACTACATACCTCGTATACTATCGTAACCATCATTCCAGCTTCACCTAAAGTAGGCGTGTAGGTAATCTCGCCTGTATCTGGATCTACTACGACAACTCCCATAGCAGTTCCTGTACCAGTATCTACTAAAGTTGTGGTACCTAATGGACCATCATTATTGCCTAAGTAATCATCATTCGCCAATACATCTGTAGTCACTGCTACTCCAGCATCGGTCATATTGGTATCATCCA
>NZ_FZNY01000004.1:0-269602 GCF_900188275.1 Dokdonia pacifica | reverse complement strand
CAGGATCACTATCTATTGGTGGATTACCAGTACCGCCGTTGGCAGAATTTGGAACACCATTGTTATTACTACTATCACCATCGGTATCATCTGCCTGACCATCATTATCAGCGTCTACACCTCCACTCTCTTCTACATCATAAATACCGTCATTATCCGCGTCTAAGTCAAATTGATTTGGTACTCCATCACCGTCCGTATCTAAAAATACACAATAGGTTAATTCGTATAATTGTATCGTAACATTTCCTGCATTTCCGTTATCTTTTCCAGTAGTATAAATTACTTGATCTACTGGACCTGCTATGGTTACTTGAATACTATTAGATGGTGCATTTGCGCCCGGAGCACTACTAACAGCGGAATTATCATTAAGTGTAAGATCTGCCCCGAGATTTACATCTGCAATTACAACTGGAACAGCTACTCCTCCATTAAAAGCCAAAATATCTACTCTATCTTGGTTATCTATACCTCCAATTTTAAACTCCAAATCGAAGACAGGACCATTAGTAAAGTTTAATGTATGTTGCGCTACATCGCCATTAGGAAAATTTGTATTATCCGGCTGTGTATTAAACACTTGACCGTCTGGACCTACTGGAAAACTACCATTAGTTACTCCTGAACTCCAAGCTGGTGTAACTCCTGGATTACTTCCTAGCAATTCATAATCAATAGTAATATCTACACCACTAAAAGCAAATAAATTAGCTACAGAACCTGTGACAGATGTACTTGAGAAGGTTTGACCTAGTGAAATAAATCCTGACGCACATAGACTCTCATCCATATCTAATATCCCATCATTATCATCATCTTGATCACAACCATCGGGAACTCCATCTAGATCATTATCGACTGCATCATCAAACCCTGGGCAGATATCCATACTATCTAAGACTCCATCGCCATCAGAATCTAATAGACATGTTGCATCTGCTGTGCCAGCATTAGCTTCTGTAAATGTACACATGGCATCATCTGAGAATGCTGCAGTCAATGAGATGGCTGCACCATCGGCTGTAAAAGAAATACCATTAAATGTATGTGATGTTGCAGTGTCTAAACTCCCTACTGCTACACTAGCAGTACCATCTCCTGTCAATTCTAAAGTTCCTGTAGCTGGTGGATTTTCAAAAGTTACTGTTACATCTGCTGTAAATTGATTGCTCATAGAATCACAATCATTATTGCTTATAGCAGTTATGGCTGTGATATCACATGTAGCAGCTACAGGATCAACAGTAATCGTAGCAGTAGCCATTGCAGTTTCTGTAGTATTACAGCCTAAAGGATCATTATCATTGGTAGACGTGTATGTTATTGTATAAGATCCTGCGGTTGTGAACGTAATATTTCCTGTGTTTGCACCAACACCTGAATTTGGAGTTACGCCTGTTGTTGGAGTGACTGCCCAGGTAAGTATCCCAGGTGTTCCACCTCCTGCAGAAAAGGACGTCATATCTCCTTCGTCTATAGTGATATCTGAAAGTCCTGTAATGGCAGATGGCGTTGTACAAGGGATTGCCGCGGGTCCATTAATTGTGATAATTACATTAGCCATCGCCGTGTTTCCTGAATTATCAACTGTATCTATGAGTGTATATGGAATGGTATCTGTTAATGTCATTCCAGTGGTCAAATTCATCACATCTGTATTTGTCAAATCTAATGTGTATGTATATGTTCCATCTCCATTAATCGTAATGAAACCATAGGTAGTAGCATATACCATGCCTACATTTCCTGCCATTCCATCTACCTCACTTACTCTTGGTGCTCCAGTGGCTTGCCAGATCAAATCTGAAATCGCTGCAATCTGTCCTCCATTATCTGCTGCAGTAGCATCAGGCCCATAATTATAGGCTATACTTACTTGGTCTACAGGTGTAGGATAATTGATGACTACATTACCATGAGCATCTTGCGCAGGTACAGATCCTGTTCCGTAAAAAGTATCTGCCCCAACTGTAACAACAGATCCAGAAACTTGTGGTATAAAATCTACTGGTGTTCCTCCTAAATTCCCACTAACCGTCATTTGATCTTGCCATGAATCATTTTGAGACCAGTCGATATCTGATAACGTAAAACTTAAATTTACTACGGGTTCATCAAAGCTCATAGTTAGTACCGTAGAAGCAGAAGGGTTTACACTAGCGTTTATGGCATACCCTAAATATCCAGTGTGACCACCATTAGTAGCTGTTTGATATACTACTTGATTTTGATTAGGAATACCTATATTATCTGGGTCTGTAGACACAAAAGAAACTTGTACACCAGTTACAGGTTCCGTTCTACTTTGTCCGTTTACTGGGCCTGATAAGTTTGCAAAAACACCGCCAGGAGCACTGAATTGGTTTTCCCAAATAAATAATGCTAAAGGTCTATCACCTGAATCTACTCCAAAACCATCATCATCAAAAATCACATCTCCATTCACAACAGTTGTCCCTCCAACAGTAACTGAATTTATGTTATTTGTGGCTACTGGAAGATCATCTACTCCATTAATAGTCACTGTTATAAAACCAAAATCTTGATTTCCATTAAGATCTTCAATTGTGTATGAGATAATATCTGTAAGCGATACTCCATTGCGCAATCCGCTTACTGCAATATTTGAAGTGTCTACATTATAATCATAACTACCATCAGTCTGTACTGTTATAAAACCATAGGTACTTGCAAATGAATTCCCTACAGCAGCTACTACTCCATTTACCTCAGCTATAGTTAATACATCACCAGCTGTTAAGTCAATATCATTACTTTCTAAATCACCAGATACTGGCATGGTTGCATTAGCCTGAATCGAATTGATATCATCTGTCGCGCTAGGAAAATATTGTACATTAATAACTGAGGTTGCTGAAAGCGTATTATCGGCATCCGTCACCTCTACGATCATATATCTATTTCCCTCTGTACCTCCTCCAGCTACAGCATTGTGTGCATATCTTAAATTGTATATAAATGACTCTAAATTTGTTTCTAAAATCGCAGCTCCAAAAGCATCTGTCACACTGTATACTCCTGATGCTATACTCTGAATACGCATCGTATTTGAGCCATATACAATATCTACAGGGCCTAAAATTTGATTAATCCCAATAGACCCTAATTGTGTGCCAGCTGCATCAAATATTACTATCAGATCATCTGCATCTGGCACCCCAGCAGGAGTACCTGTTGGACTACTTGAAAATGTAATTGTAGCACTTTGCAGAGTTCCCGAACTTGTATTAATCTCATTATCAATTGTTACTGTAGGAAAAATAAATCCCACTTGTGCTGTTACTGCATGATCAACACCTGGTAATGGTCCATTTAGATCTACTGTAGTTACTGTACGTTGTCCAATATGAAAAGGACGATCATAAGTGTTTACCAATGGCAAATTATAAGCTATATCATCTTCAGATAAAATACATCCCTGATCATATAGAAATGTATTATTTGTAGGTTGAAGATTTGTAGGTTGTAAGGAATTCTGAGCAGATAGAAAATTTACACTTATATATATGAAGCAACATAGTATATGTAACACATACTTGTTTTTTCTAAGCGAAAGGACCTCACTTACTCTTCTTGTAGAAGAAAACTGTTTATTTGTATAGGAAAAGTGACTTAAAACTTCAACAAAGTCTTTTAAAAAACTATATTTTTTTATACTTTGCCAAGTAGACTGTTTTTTTGCACGTATTACCCTATTTACTGATATACGATTTGCAATTGTTTTTTCGAGAAGCAAATGCATTCCTGAAAAAATAATCCGAAGACATCTCAACATAATGGTCAGTTTATTAATTGATTATTATTCACGACCCTGCTTTTGTTTGCTCGCCAAAGTTTTACAATTGCGGGGTTATTTTATTTTAATAAACCTATACCTCCTTTTACACGCACTGATATTATAATCCATATATGATATATACATCATCATATGAAGTCAATAATAATAAATAAGAGTTTTGGGAGGATAGTTTTATTTCATCTATTCTATTTTCGGTTTTATATATAATTAATGATAAACTAATATGTAGTTATATCGTAATAATTTATTTTATTTATAATTAAGGTAAAAAATTCACAAAAAAGTAAAATCGTTGTAGGGATAAACTTCACTTTTTAAATTACCTATATTGACACACATATTTATAGTGATATCAATAAATTGTAGTTTTTAATTGACTAAATTTAAATTTTATTCTTTTCAAAAAAAAAATTAATTAATCATAAGTCAATTTTAACATTAAAATTCGATGAAATACCAAATTCATCGATCAAATGTATTGAATCAGTCAATTAAATCCAAATTAATTACAAAATTTATTAAAATTCTTTCGTTTTTTTTACTGTAAAGCCATAAAATAAAGGCGTGTAATTCTTACTTTTTTAAAATATTAATTGGTTTTAAACAGTAACACATCTCATTCTGATTCAAATTATTAGGCACCAAAAATTTCCCATATAAAAAAGGAATAATTGACAACAACATGTATTTATAAGAGGTTTTAAAAAAAGCTTTAAACAGCCCTCAAGTCGAGGGCTATTATAAAGCTGGGGGAAGATTGGTTTTTATTAATAATTGTATAGACGACAAGCCCCTAAACTCTCTTAATCTATTACAACATTAAATAAGCTACTTGAACACTCAAAACCAATAATTGTAACTTTCAATACATACATTAAGTACTATTTACTAGTAGATTGAAAATGTATATTTTATGTGTTTAACAAAGTGATATATACTTCTCTTTATCTGTTATCTAATTTAAGAAGCGCTTCTGAGTTTTTCTTCGGGTATGCATGCAAAAATTTTACGGTTTTCCCGTAATTTTAGCCCTTTATAGCACTTTTAAACAATTACACCTTCTAGTTTATGCATTTAGCGTTGTTTTTTTGCTCATTTGTAAGAATTATATTTCATATGTATATGCTTTCGCGAAAGCGTATACAATTAATTAAAAAAAGAAATCATCTTTCTAAAATAGAACGCATAAAAAAACTGCAATACATATAGACAAAACTATACACATTGCAGTGTTCTTATTTTCAGTATACTTATTTTAAATCAGACCTCTTATGCGCGCTTCTTCAATTAAACGCTCATCACTTTCTGATTTCACATGCAGCTTCTCTTTTAGTTGATTCTTACGCTTTTCTATGGCACTTAATGAAAGATTGATATGATTTGTTAAGTTCTTGGTACGCACACCTCTAGAAAGGTGATATAGTATCTGAAGGTTAATTTGATCTACAGATACATCATTTGTAACCATTTTACGTAAATGATCATTTACCGTACTACTATAGTATATTTTTTGACTTAGTACCTGCTCAAATGCATGATTAAGTTCTGAAAAAGAAATATCTGTTTTTATTAATAATCCTTGAGGATTTACTTTTTCCAATATATTATGGATTCGGGTGCTCTCATTATGCATTGTAAGAATAATCACTTTTGCTCTTGTAAATTTCTTTTTGAGGTATTGTGCGATTCCTTCTCCTGATGTAATTCCTACATCGTTTGTTGCAATTGGTAATTGAACGTCTATCATAGCTAGATCGTATGCCTTTGATTTGGGGGTTTTATCAATAAGCGAAATTGCTTCATCACAATCTGAAGCGGTGTCTATTTCTAATTTGTAGTTTTCTTCACAAAAATCTGACAACGTATTTTTGTACCCCTCCAAGATCATAGGATGATCATCTACCATTAAGACTTTAAGCTTTTTTTTCATTTTTTACGATTATTTTATGGAATACTAAATATCGTAAGTTGCTAATCTTAAACTTTATAGGGAAAGTAATTCTGCTAACATTTATTTAGTGACTACAAGATACTAAATTTTAATTAAAAGATATTTGAATTTGAGTTCCAAGATTCATTTTACTAATAATTTTATAGGAACCTGCAATTTGGGCTACTCGAGATTTAATATTTTTCATTCCAATCCCAGATTTAGCTTTTGCTGTATCCATACCTACTCCATCATCTTCTATAGTAAGTTCTACACTTGCATCTTTACTTTTAAAAGTCACAGTAATGTGTTTTGCATTGGCATGTTTATTAATATTCATAAGACACTCTTGAATAATACGATATACATGTACTTTTTTAGAGTTCGTGATTAAATCCCAATTGATGGTTTGATCATATAAAAATTCATATGTCACATGTTGTGCTTCAAATTGATCTTTCAATAATTTTTTAAGTACATCTGGATATAGTGTGTCCTGTGTGAAATTTTCATTATTTAAATCATGTGATATTTTTCGAATCTCTTGCCCTAAATCTTTAAGCTGATCTATATAACTAGATCGTAAAGTTTCTACTTCTTTACCATGTTTATTATTTAAACTATCCAAACTTAATCGTAATCCAAAAAGTCTACTCAAAATCCCATCGTGTAGTTCTTCTGAGATACGTTGTTTTGCTAGGTGTTTTCCTTCTTCTAGTTTTCCTTGTTGTGCAAGCATGAGATTAAAAATCTCTTCATTGGCTTTTTGTTGTCCTTCTTGATATTCTAATTCTTTTCTATTGTTTCTACGCTGCAAGAGGATATACCCAATTAGAAAAATAATGACACTAATAGAAAAGATAATAATTAAAATCCTGGATCTTTCTGTAGCTTTATTTTTGGCTACTTCTAATTTATCTGTTTCAAAACGAACCTGGGCAAATTTATTCTGAAATGCTCTTTCTTCCATTTGAAGACTATCACTTATACGTATATATTCTTTACCGTAAGCAATACCATCATTAGGATCTGAGGTTCCCATAAGAAGTTCTAAAGAACCTAGTATACCATCATTATAGGTAACTTCTTTGGCGGTTTTATAGGCATTTTCAGCATAGTATTTAGATAAGGCTGTATCCCCTTTTTCAAAATAGATCTCAGACAAATGCATTCCACTGGAAACCATCGCTAAACGGTCATTTACTTCACGACTTTTGTTTAAGGCTTCCAGCAATAAGTCTGGAAAAGACTCTAAATTTCCATTTTTATATTCTGCATACCCTAGATTATCTATTAAACGGATATATGATTTTATTTTTTTAATCTGTAAACTATCATAAGACAACCCTTTCTTAAAATTAGAAATCGCCTTGGGATACTCTTGCATATCCATATACACCATTCCTAAATTATTTAAGGTGCTACTATTTAGTAATTTATCATCTTTCTTTAAGCTTTCTTTTTTTAAACCTTCTCTATAATCATATACTTTAGTGTAATATTCTATAGAACTTTCATATTTACCCAACGATCTCGAGACACTCGCCAAGGTATTATATGCTGAAGCCAAATATCGAACCTCATCAGTTTGCTCTAAAAGTTCAATTGCTTTAATAGCACTCTCTTGTGCTCCCACATAATCTCGCACTCTCTTCTGAGTGATAGCCATTGTTAAAGCAGAAGTCCCACCTAATTCACTATTTTCAATTTGATCATATAACTTTTCAGAGTTATAGAAATAAGTATAGGCACTATCTAAGGCATCATTATTTAAATGATACAATCCTAAACTGTAATTGGATTTTGCTAACCCTAAAGAATCATTAATTTTTGTACTTAATTGTAATGCTCTGTGTTTATACTTAAAACTAGAATCTTGTACTCCTAATCTTCCATAAGAAATAGATATATCTATCAAATGATTTCTCATTAAAGTATCTTTAGGCTTATTTCTAGTAAAATCTACCATACTATCAATATACTTTAATCGATCGGCTTTCTCCAGAGATGTATTATCTACCAATCCATAATACTTGTCAAATAATCTAGATTCGTCTTTTTTATATTCTGAATCAAATAATTCATTGTCACAAGAAAAAGTAACTAACAAGCATATTAGAAGTATATAAGAAAATTTATTCCTTGAGATCATAAATACAAAAAAATTAATATATAAGTATATCTAAGTAGTCTATAAAAATAATAAGAAAAGCCCTATTTCTTGTATAAAAAATAAGGCAATTTATAAATTATTAATATTATTTAAATATCATAAGTGATTGATTATAAAATTAATTACCACTATTATTCCCTTCAGTTGGAATATCATCATCATCGATTTTACGCCCCTCAACTGGCACATCATCATCATCGATTTTGCGACCTTCAACTGGTACATCATCATCATCGATTTTGCGATCTTCAACTGGCACATCATCATCATCTATCCCTTCAGTTGGTACATCATCATCATCTATCCCTTCAGTTGGCACATCATCATCATCTATCCCTTCAGTCGGCACATCATCATCATCTATCCCTTCAGTTGGAATGTCATCATCATCTAATTTTTCTGCGTTAGTATTATCATTTTCAACTTCAATACTTTCTATAGTTAGGGAATCTGCAACTTCAAAATCTTCTAAAATAGGATCTGATTCACAAGAAAAGAATAAAGCGGTAGCAAATAATATAGTGAGTGTTTGTATGAATGTTTTCATTAGTGTGGTGTATTTAATAGTGGTTAAATTTCAAGTATGTGCAATAGCATTACTTGTTTTAAATTTTAAATAGTTATTAATTCTAGGGTTGGGGATTCTTAAAAATTATTTCTTTATATCATCTATTTCACATGTTCCCATTTTCATGTGATTTTGATGACTATTTTTGAAGCTTTAATGCTCTATTTGGTTTGTTATAACGGTGTAAAAGTAGCAAGAAGTGACGTAGAGAAATGTCAATTTTAGGTCTATATAGTAAGTGTACTACCTATAGATGTAGATGAACGTCATATACGAGTATATGACTATTTTGAAAAATGCTATTTTTTTGTTAAATGTGAGTGTTTTTAGAGTTTCTTTAGTACACTCACATACTTTTCTTAATCCAAATTTCAAGCGTGTGAAAATCGGATATATACAGAAAGTGCTAGTATCTAACACTTTCTGTAATAATCATTAGGCAATGACTAGACTTCGTTTATAAAAATTGTCACGTATTGCTTCTACGTTTTCTTTATAAGACTTTGAAAAAGGAACTGCAAAATCACTGTGTTCCATGGTACATTGCGATTTACCGAAATGAATTCTGGAGATATAATGGCTATTTACAATGTAGCTATTATGTACTCTTATAAAATGTTCTGGTAATGACTCTTGAAAAAACTTCAATGTTTTAAAGGCGCTTACCGTAGTTCCATTTACTCTTACAAAATCTGTTGTATTATTATCTGCCTTTAAAAAAAGTACTTCATTTGTATTTACAAATTTATAATCACCATATGATTTTAAACAAAGCGTATCATTGATATCAGCTGGCGCACTGAACTCTGATTTTCTGAAACGAAATAAGGTACGTCTCAATACGTTTTTATCTATAGGTGTAATAATATAATCTAAGACACTATGTCTTATTCCTTCTATGGCATATTGAGCAGATGATGCTAAAGCCACAAATTGTGGTTGAACATCCATGTATTTTTGTAAGGCATCCATAAGGTAGTAACCCGTTATACCAGAATTATGATGCTCTAATTCTATATTTAAAAATACTAAAGAAGGATTTCTTTCTAATATCATATCCAGACCTTCTTGTTCTCCAGAGGAGATTCCGATACAGATAAAATTATTAAAATTTTCCATTGCAAGTTGGATAGCATATACAGTTTCTGGATTACTATCAATAATAACGTATGAGTGTTCCATGACGATTTAATTTAGTGAGAAATTATCGTATTTACTTAAGGGGTATACTTAGGGGTCTTAAGTCACATGAAAGCTAGTTATTCTATCCGTAAATATTTTACGGTTTTACCGTAATTATAGTACGGCAATCATATCAAACTCCCTTGTTTTTTTACATGTTGCCTTTTTTGACCTTCTAGTAGTACGTTATAGAAGAGAAAAAAGTTGTCATGAATTTCAAATAAAGAGCTTATAATTTTGTTCATTTCGAGCTTTATTATTTTATAGATGTAAGAGATAAACTCCATAAAGATAGTATATGTTAAAAAGGTACTTTATACGCTTTCGCGAAAGCATATATAGAGAGAACATATTCTTAAAAAGAGATAGTCCATTAGCACAAAGAAATATTGACTTATACCATGATTTTAGAAAGTTCATGGGATTTCCACCTTCGCGGAAATAAAAAAGGCTCTTCATAAATGAAGAGCCTTTTGTACTCGAGACGGGACTTGAACCCGTACGTCCTAATGGACATTGGATTTTAAGTCCAACGTGTCTACCAATTCCACCACTCGAGCATCTGTTTTGCGGAAGCAAAACAATTGGTATATTTTTAATTCAGTATGTCAAATTTTGTAGAGCGAAAGACGGGATTTGAACCCGCGACCCTCACCTTGGCAAGGTGATGCTCTACCCCTGAGCTACTTTCGCATTGTGTGTTCTTTTCAGAACGTTACTGCTTCAAACAGCGGATGCAAATTTACATCTTTTCTACATTTACCAAAACCTTTTTTGAAAAAATATAGGGTCTAATTGAAAATATCTTTAAAATAAATCCTAATCACCTGCTTATTAATGTTCTACAAAGTATTATTTTCTTTCTTTTTTATAAGCATTCGTTTGATTTCATTCAGCTTCATGAGTGCTTCTACAGGCGTAAGTGTATCTATATCTGTATGTAATATTTCTTCTTTGATTTGCTCTAATAATGGATCGTCCAAATTAAAGAAGCTTAATTGCATTTCATCTTCTGTGGCTCCCTTTAATTTTCCAGTGAGTTCTTCGCTTCCGTGTGACTTTTCGAGTTTCTCCATCATTTTGGTTGCTCTTCGCACTACTTGTTGCGGCATTCCTGCCATTTTTGCAACGTGTATTCCAAAACTATGTGCGCTCCCTCCTGGCACGAGCTTCCGTAAGAAAAGTACCGTGTCTTTTAATTCTTTTACAGAAACATTATAGTTTTTAATTCGCTCAAAAGTTTCACTCATTTCGTTTAACTCATGATAATGCGTCGCAAACAAGGTTTTAGGACGTCCGGGATGTTCGTGTAAATATTCACTAATTGCCCAAGCAATAGAGATTCCATCATACGTACTGGTACCTCGTCCTATTTCATCAAGTAACACCAAGCTACGATCAGAAATATTATTCAGAATACTTGCCGTTTCATTCATCTCTACCATAAAGGTACTCTCTCCCATAGAGATATTATCACTAGCACCTACACGTGTAAAAATCTTATCAATCATTCCAATATGAGCTTCTGTAGCAGGTACAAAGCTTCCCATCTGTGCTAGCAATACAATTAATGCCGTTTGCCTTAGAATAGCACTTTTACCAGACATATTAGGCCCCGTAATCATAATCATTTGTTGAGATGTTCTATCTAAATAGACATCATTTGCAATATAACTTTCTCCAAGAGGCAATTGCTTTTCGATTACCGGATGACGTCCTTCTTTGATGGTGAGCGCTTGAGAATCATCCACCACAGGACGTATATAGTTATTATCTTTTGCGAGTTGGGTAAAAGATGCCAATACATCCAGTTGTGCCACTAAATTTGCATTGTGTTGTACTTGTGGTATAAACTGCATCATCCATTGTACAAGTTCTGAAAACAACTGTTGTTCTATCCCTAAAATACGTTCTTCTGCCCCTAGTATTTTGGCTTCATATTCTTTAAGCTCCTCGGTAATATAACGCTCTGCATTTACGAGTGTTTGCTTGCGGATCCACTCTTCAGGCACTTTATCTTTATGCGTATTACGCACTTCTATATAATAGCCAAACACATTATTGGACGCGATTTTTAGAGAGGTAATTCCTGTACGTTCGGTCTCCCGTTCTAGCATTTTATCGAGATAGTCTTTGCCCGAAAAAGCAATGTCTCGTAAACCATCTAATTCTTCATGAAACCCTGTCGCAATTGCTCCACCTTTCCCAATAGCAACAGGAGCCTCTTCATTGAGGGTTTCTTTAATTTTAGAGCGTAATAATTCGCACTCATGAATGCCTTCTCCTATAATTTGCAATGCTTCATTCTTTGCTGCTAAACTCAATGCTTTTATAGGCACCATTGCCTCGAGTGAGTTTTTAAGCTGAATGACTTCTCTAGGTGACACCTTTCCAGTAGCCACTTTACTAATCAGGCGCTCTACGTCACCCATATTTTTAATATAGTGGCGTAATTTTTCAAACAACACCTCATCCTGAAGTAAATAAGAAACCACCTCGTGGCGTTGTTTTATTTTTTCAACATTTTTTAGAGGTAATGCGAGCCAGCGCTTTAAAAGTCGGGCTCCCATAGGAGAGGTTGTTTTATCAATTACATCTAATAATGTAATCGCTTTCGCGAAAGCGGTATGATATAACTCTAAATTACGAATCGTAAATCGATCCATCCATACGTATTCATCTTCGGCAATACGATTAATACGCGAGATATGTTCTAATTTATGGTGTTGTGTTTCTCCTAAATAGTGTAAAATCGCCCCCGATGCAATGATCCCTTCTTCTAGGTGATCTACACCAAAGCCTTTCAGAGTATTAGTTTTAAAATGCTTGTTAAGTGACTCAAAAGCATAATCTGTTTTAAACACCCAATCTTCCATAAAAAAGGTATGAAAATCAGGCCCAAAAGCCGTAGCAAAAGCTGCTTTCTGTTTTTTAGAAATTAAGACTTCGCTTGGCGCGAAATTTTGCAGTAGCTTATCAATATAGGCTTCATCGCCTTGTGCTGTCAGGTACTCTCCTGTCGAAACATCTAAAAACGAAACTCCCAAGGTACGTTTACCAAAAAAGACAGCTCCTAGAAAGTTATTTTGTTTTGCAGAAAGTACTTCATCATTAAGTGCGACTCCTGGTGTGACCAATTCTGTAACGCCTCGTTTTACGATTTTTTTGGTCATTTTTGGATCTTCCAATTGATCACAAATAGCCACACGACATCCAGCTTTCACCAATTTAGGCAGGTAGGTGTTTAACGAATGATGCGGAAAACCAGCCAATTCCGTTTTATCTCCTCCATTATTACGATGCGTAAGCGTGATATTCAAAATACCCGAAGCTTTTACTGCATCATCTCCAAAAGTTTCATAAAAATCACCTACTCTAAAAAGTAATAACGCATCAGGATATTTTGCCTTGATCGCATTGTATTGTTGCATTAAAGGAGTGACCTTTTTCTGGGTGCTTTTTGCCATACCGCAAGGTAAATTTTTGATTGACTTTTACAAATCTTATGCAAGAGGAGTTATCACCAGTTTTTCACAGTTATAAAATCTTTACAAATTTGCTAATTCCACGAGCATAAATCAAAAAGTAAATTCCGATACATTGTTACTTTTTAAAAAAACTAAATTTATCAATATTCGTGAATTTTGCTACACTTTCCTTTTAAACACCCTCACTATCAAGTAGTTTTAACTAAAATAAATAATAACAGAAAGAGCTATACACTATAGCGCACCATTCTTTTACTACTTATTAAAACAAAACAGACATACACCTTGAGTGTCTATAAATGATCGAGGAATACAAATTAAAAATACAGTATTATGAAAAAAAAACATTCAAAGGAATTATCCTTTACCAAAGAAACGATTGCAGTACTTAGCAATATCGCATTACGTAAAGTTATAGGGGGAAATTTAATCACCGAAGATCCAGGCGAAACCTCTGACTTTTATTCCGATGGACCACCACACACTAGCAAAGCATTATCTGACGGACCTCCCTCTACGGCTTTATCAGATTAAAAAAATAGAAGATCTATAATACTTAATAAACATAAAATTATGAAAACACTAAAAGCAACAACACTATATGCATTTTTATGCTTATTTCTAGTTACCAATATTGCCTTCGCAACAGATGATGACGATGAAGAACCTGGAACAGGAGCTGAAACAGAACAAACCACCACTGAAAACGAATGTGGATTCTTCTGTTCTATTGGAGAATTTTTTGAAGGCCTATTTGATTAATCACATAAACATATTTGTAGTCATCTTGACGCTTTAACAGAAATACGAGTTTTTATAGATCTATAAAGTCAAGATAACTTCAACACTAATTTTTAAACCTATTATCATGTTAGAACAATTTAAAACTTATGAAATACAAAATCCTCAATTGATTTATGGAGGAGAAATAAAAACAAAAGTAGATCCAGATCCATATCTTGAGTAGTAAATATCAAGTTCATTCATCTAAAAAAAGCTCATTACTATATGCTGTAATGAGCTTTTTTAATGATATAATAATCACAAAGCTATTTAGGTGTAAAATGAGTCCTAAATGTGCTATCCAATTTATTTTATAAAGCATCAAACATCTACTGAAACTACTGTAAACATAGGGCTTAACATTCTTTTTTGCATGTTTCATTAATTATCTTAGCATGTTTGCAAGTGTATATAATGCTAGCTCCATATACACTTCATTTCAAACCAAATTGTTAATTTTTTTAAAACCAAAAACATGAACTATTTACATCGATTATTTTTTATTGTGTTTTGTGTTTGTTCACTAAGTGCATCAAATGAAAAACTACAACCTACTATCCCAGAAGATTGCATAGACAATTCTATATTTGCTCCTGAAGATATTTTTGACCTACAAGCATCCCCGTATATTGACCTAGTTACTGGTAATGATTATACTGCTGCTATAGAACTTGCCATTGCTCATGCACAGCTTACTACTATTGCCCCTAACTCTGCTGATGCAAATCCAAGTGGGGCTGGTGCTGGTGGCATTATTTTATTTCCTGGCAATAAAACTATTGAAATCACAGATGCAATTGCTCTTAATAATAATATCACTTTTAGAGCATCTCATTCTAAAACTAGAATTAAAGCTTCTGATAATTATAGTACTTCAAATACGATGTTTTTTACAACTTCCAGCATTGCAAATATTACTTTTGAGAACATCATTTTTGACGGAAATGAAGAAAAGACGGCTATCAACATGTTTGGAAACAATAGTGCTATTGATACTATTTCTTTTATGAATTGTGAATTTCAAAATATGATTAATGGCGGGAGAAGTGCCGCAGGAATATCTCTAGCAAATGTTTCTGATGTTCTAATAAAAGGATGTACTTTTAAAAATAGCAACTTTGGAATTCGTCTTGATAAAAGAAACCGCAGAATCAAGATAGAAGATAATGTTTTTGAAAACACACTTAATAAAAATCCAATAAGAATACAAGGTATAAGAGACAGTTTATTTCCTGCTATTGCGGCATACAGTAGTGATGTATGGATTACTGGAAATAAAATTGATGTAGGAAGAGCTGATTCTATTATTGAAGAATTATCTATCCCTAGAGATCCAGAAACAGGTGCTGTAGATATAAGTACTGTAAATTCTGAAGATGATCCTGATTATGACACATATCAAGAATGGAGGGATGGAAGATTTGGGCCTAGTGCCATTTATTTAACCTGTGGAGAAGGAAATACACCGGAAGGAATTCCTACTGATAATCATATTAATGTGATTATAGAAAATAATTTTGCAGATGGTCCTGACTATGGCTTTTTTGATGGAGGATCTGCAGATCTTTACAGTATTAAAGATATTATCAATTTAAAAGTTAACAATAATACGGCGCGTAACTCTGGAGATTTAGGCATTTCTCTAGAACGTAGTTCTAATGTTATTGTTTCAAATAATACTGTAGAGCGAAATAACTCTTCTGGGATTGCCTTTACAGATGTAAAAAATCCAGTTATCACTAACAACATCGTTGCTAATAATGCTTTACGAAGAGATTTTATTTATAATAATGTGCCTTATGGTGGCATTCTTCTTTTAGGAACTACTACAAATGCGCTTATAGAAGGAAATCAATTGTTTTGTTTTTCATTACCTGGCGATATTTCTTTTCCAATAACCATTACTGAAGGTATTGATTATACAAGAGCACGAACAAGTCCTACTTCTTATTATGGAATCATGATTCGTAAAGCAGGAACTGAAGACGATGGAGGAAGTCCCTCTGTAGGAAATCCATTTGCTACAAAAATTGGAATTAATAACTACTCAGGACATCGATGGGGGGCCATCTTTAATGAGATACCTTCTACACAAATCACAGAAAATCTTGCCGCAACATCCTTTCCTACAGATGAAGATTTGCCAGAAGGAAGTTGGGTTCAAAATTCTAATTTAAATAACTCAGCCTTGGGTTGGGGGGTTATTGATAGAAACCAAGATAAGTTAGCTATTGGTATTACTTCAGAAAACACCATTACCTTAGAAGATGCTTCTGGAATTCAAGTACAGGATATTATTGGAATTGAACTTCCTGATTTTAATGTACACTGGACAACAGTATCAGAAATAAATGTAGGAGGTGATCCAAATGCATTAAAAATCGCAGATGATCCTACAGGAGATATATTAGATGCTGGTGCGCGAGTAGTAGCACTTCGTTGGAAAACGGTGACTCAATAATAATTGTAAATATCATAAAAAGGATGCCCCAATACATCTTAATGTATTGGGGCATTTATAATAATTGTATAACAGATCTAATTTACTTCCCATATTTTAACATCTACACCAAATTCTACAAAACTTGATGTTGCGTGAGGACCAGAAAACAAGAAATCTGTAAATAAATAAGTGATCTCTGGGTAATAGAATTGATTTGAAGGTAAAGTAGGTAACGTATCGAAATAGTCTTGAATTTCACAAGAAACAGATCTAAATAGAATATTAGCATGATTAGGTTGAATATATGGATATAAACATGCGTTTTCAGGTACGCCTCTCTCTGAGAAGTATAGAAATTCTGATCCATAACTAAAGCTTGTATCAAACTCTTGTACAAATGTAGTACCGTCTAAAATCTGATCTTCAAAGTCATTTGGCACATATACTTTTAACAAAGATGGAAAGCAAGAAACTTGAGCTACAGCTGTACGATCTAGTGTTTTTAGTTGAGGCTTGGGAGCTGGGTTTGGATTAGGATCTCCACATAAAAAAGTTTCTGTTTGTGCCGTAAAAGGATTGGCATTAAAATAAGTACAGACAGCAGTATCAACAGCAATTCTACTATTTGAAGAGGCTCCTTCTGACTCTTCTAAAGACATTTCTTCAGTTACTAGTAAATTTTCCTCTTCTTGAAGAAGAGCATCATCAGATGTTGAACAAGAAATTGCAAAAAGAGCAATTCCGATAAAGGCAATTAAAAAAAAATTTGATGTTTTCATAAGATATTATTTTAGAGTTATATCTTAAAAGTCTAACATCCTTCCTATGAAATCAATAGAGACTACAAAAGCGCTAGCATTTATTTCAAATTAGCAATTATCATGAGACTTCTCATCAAAGTAGCGCTATAAATCTTTTGTTATATAGACTCATCTTAGAGAGTAAATCCTTGAAATATTTTAAACAACCACCACGCTACTGTACATCGATCTTAGAAAATAGACCCTTTTAAAGTTTGAACGGAAATTTCATAATTTTTTGTTTCAACAGATTACAAAAAATTATGAAAAACCACCACGCTACTGCACATTCATCTTAGAAAATAAGTCCTTGAAATATTGAAACGGAAAGTTTTAAATATTTTGTCAAAAACCTACAAAATATTTAAAACAACCACCACGCTACTGTACATTCATCTTAGAAAATAAGTCCCATACTACAACCCCGCAAGAGACGGAAATGTTTAGGGAATGTTTGGTGCCAAATTGTGGAATTTCTAACACTGTATCACTTTCAGAAACGACACCTTGCTGTACTCCTTTCACTTCATTTCCAAAGACAATGGCATATGTTTTTCCCTTTTCAGGTTTGAAATCGTTGAGCATTACAGCATCTTCTGCTTGCTCTATAGCACACACATGGATTCCTTGTTGTTTTAGCTTTCGCGAAAGCGTAACCGTATCCTCTACATATTCCCAATCTACAGCATCTGTCGCCCCTAAAGCTGTTTTTTGAATTTCACGATGTGGAGGTTGTGCAGTAATACCACACAAATAGATTTTTTGAACCAAAAAAGCATCGGCTGTACGAAAAACAGATCCTATATTATTTAAACTACGTATGTTATCCAGAATAATAAGTAAAGGAGTCTTTTCTGAATCTTTAAACTCGGCGACTGATTTTCGATTGAGTTCGCTATTTTTTAATTTCCTGTTCATACCCTCTCTGTCCTTCGGACATCTCTCCCTGAGGGAGAGAAATACGCGTTATTTATTATATAGTTATAATTTATATTTGATAATATTTGTTTATACCTAGGTAGTAAAACTTACTTCTGATTATATCCGAAACGTTTGAGTTGTTTCTCATTACTACGCCAGTTCTTATTGACTTTTACATACAATTCTAAATGCACTTGTTTTCCAAAGAATTTCTCTAAATCTTTTCGAGCCTCTACACCCACTCTTTTTAAGGCAGTTCCTTTATGCCCAATTATAATCCCTTTTTGACTATCACGTTCTACCATAATAACAGATCGCATTCTGATAATGGTCTCTTCTTCAAAGAACTCTTCGGTATCAATTTCTACTGAATATGGAATCTCTTTTTTGTAATGTATTAGGATTTTCTCACGAATGATCTCATTTACAAAAAAACGTTCTGGCTTATCTGTAAGTTGATCTTTTGGGTAAAAAGGTGGCGAATCTGGTAATAAATCTACAATACGTTTAAACACCTCTTCTACTCCAAAATTTTCTAAAGCAGAAATGGCAAAAACCTCAGCATTAGGCACTTTTTCTGACCATAACTGCAAGGCTTCTCCTAAGAGTTCTTCATTGCCTTTATCAATCTTATTAATTAATAAAAGTACGGGGATTTTAGCATTACGGATCTTATTAAAAAAGGCTTCGTCTTTGAGTTCTTTTTCTCCTAATTCAACGAGATATAAAAGCACATCGGCATCTTCAAAAGCACTTTTTACAAAGTCCATCATAGAGGCTTGGAGTTCATATGCAGGTTTTATAATTCCTGGCGTATCACTCAAAACCACCTGAAAATCTTCTCCATTTACAATCCCCAAAATACGGTGACGCGTGGTTTGCGCTTTTGAAGTAATAATAGATAATCGCTCTCCTACAAACGCATTCATAAGCGTACTCTTCCCTACATTAGGATTTCCTATAATATTTACAAAACCAGCTTTATGAGACATAGTATATAATTTGCTGCAAAGGTAGGGTATATAATTTCCATAATTCAAATTCCAAATCCCTAAATTCAAGACTAAAAACTCAGTATTTATAAAAATTCTTTGGCATGTTATGTTTCTGAGTACGCTTTCGCGAAAGCGTAAAAATTTAGAATCAAAAATTCTTCATCATCCGTTCCCCATGATAAATGTCATCTTTTTTTCAATAGGGACTTGCTACATTGAAACCCTATGGAATTTTCTAAGGATATTGTATTACGACCTCGGTTTTCGTTTGAGCTAGATGCATTACCTGAAAAGGTATTACATGCTTTTGAAGAGATCGCCAAAACACAAAACACGTATGTTATAAGTCGCGTAGATGACCATGTATTTATCAGGATTCCAAAACAGAAACAACATTTCTGGTCGCCACAGTTGCATCTAGAAATCTATAAAATAGAGGAGCAACCTACGGTACTTAAAGGGCTTTTTGGTCCTAAACCAACCGTCTGGACCTTATTTATGTTTTTACATTTTATAGTGGCCACCTTATTTATAGGTGCTGGTATGTGGATGTATAGCAATATCTCATTAAAAACTTCGTATGCAATTCCATTAGTGACAATGGTAGTACTATGTATCCTTTGGTTTGTGTTGTATTTTTCAGGACGATTAGGAAAAGAAGCGGGAAAAACAGAGATGAAAGCGTTACATTATTTTATGTATGACACCCTTAAAAGCAATGGTATTAAAAAACTATGATCTTGGTTTTGTACGCGTCCTATCATAGAGCACAATACTCCCTGCAACAGCTACATTTAAGCTCATTTCTGAAGGAAACTGTACCAAGAAGTGCGACTTCTCTATAGCTTCTTTAGAAAGTCCGTGATCCTCGGCTCCTAGTAAATAGACACAGCGACGTGGATGCTCAAAGGTTTCTAAAGACGCTGAAGTTGCATGCATTTCTACACCTACCAATCGAGCACCTTTAGGCAGATGGTTATAAAAATCGGTAAAGGTATCGTAGTGAAAATAAGGCATTGCTTTTACGGCATTATGGGTATCACTTGCTTGTTTTGCATATCGATTGCCAATAGTAAAAATAAAACTAGCGCCTAGGTTTTGAGCACTTCGCCATAGCACTCCTAAATTTTCTGGGGTCTTTCCATTTTGAATCCCTATTCCGAAAAATTCATTTGTAAAATTGTCTACTTTCATATAGCAAAAATATCATTTTAGAAAAAGACTATTCTGATCCTTTCTTTTGTAAACTCTTTATAGATGTAACTTTTACTAGTATCAAATTTTCAGTTCCCCAACCCTAAAGGGAGTGAAAATTTTAAATACCCTAACAATTTGAGAATGTGTCCGCCTTTTAGGGTCGGGGAAAGATCTATTCAGCTTTAAAAAGTCAGCATGCTAACAAGAAACTAATCCTACTTTAATCCTCTCTTTTGCGCCCATGTCACTAACTTCCCAATCGTAAGCCCTTGCACGAGTATTGAGAAAACAACAATTACATAGGTAATCACCAGAAACAATTCTCTATTCATCTCGTCTGAAAGTCCTAATGCAAGCGCGATAGAAATTCCGCCTCGTAATCCTCCCCATGTCATAATGAGGTTGGTTTTAGGGACAAAATCTAATCGTTTTTTAAAGAAATTAATAGGTATTAATAAAGAAGCATAACGGCATAGTAAAACAATAGGAATTGCTAATAATCCTGCCACCACATATTTTCCTTCTACAACAAGCACCAGCATTTCCATTCCAATCAAAACAAAGAGTAACGCATTTAATAAAATATCAATGAGCTCCCAAAATTTATCTACATAGCTTTCTGTAATTTCAGACATGGCAGTTCCTCGTATGGTATCATTCCCTACAATTAATCCAGCGGTCACCATTGCTAATGGAGCAGAAAGGTGAAACTTATGAGCGATAGCCGTTCCTACCATCACGCCCGCAAGTGTAATAATAACTTCTATATAATAATCGTCTATAGATTTCATTAATCGATAGACAATCCATCCTATAATAGCTCCTAAACCTATGCCTCCAATTACTTCTTGCCCAAACAGTTTAAAGATTTCTGAGACTTCTATATTGTCTGTTCCAAAAGAGGCGATTTGAAAAATAGTAAGAAAGACCACCACGCCTACCCCATCATTAAATAGCGATTCTCCTACAATTTTAGTTTCTAGTTTTTTAGGAGCGCCTGCTTGTTTCAATATCCCTAAAACGGCAATGGGATCTGTAGGAGAGATCAAAGCACCAAATAACAAACAATGTATAAAAGCTACTTGCAATCCAAATAAAGGGAGTATGAAATACATCACGGCACCTACTAAAAATGTAGAGACCAATACTCCTAAGGTTGAAAACACCAATACTGGCCATCGTTGTATTTTGAGTTGTTCAAAATTCGTATGCAAAGCGCCAGCAAATAAGAGAAAACTAAGCATAATATCCAGCAATACTGTTCTAAAATCAATTTGCTTGATAATATAGCGTTCTGCATCTAACAAGGTATTATCTACATAACTTAGTGCAAATACGGCCAATGTAAATACAATGGTAATGAGCATAAGTCCAATGGTATTGGGTAGTTTTAAAAACCGCACATTGATATACCCAAAAGCCGCTGAAAGTCCTACAAGTACTGTGATAATAAAAAAGTAATCCATGAATTTTTATATGGCGTTATTTAGCTTGTAAAGATAGGTATCTATTTTATAAACGTTCTTTCGCTTTCGCGAAAAGGTATGCTTGTCGCAGTAAGGTATCGAAGGTATTTATTCTGACAAATAAACATAGCATATACTCCCTTCTGTCTGTATTTCGTGCCTCCATACAGGCTCCTTCCCTCTCTAAGGAAAGGAGCTTTTTAAAATACAAAATAGAGTATTACTCTATCATTAGAGTGTTATTCTATTTTTATTTCTAGTCGCTGATTTCGATACAATTTTTGCGAAAAGCAAAAATCACTCAATCACCTTACATAATCTATTTCATTTCCTCGAAGGAGGAAATCTTATTCTTCGTAACTAATATATCTTTTTTAAAAACTCATAAACTAACCTACTAAAACGCACTCACTGTTATGCGATTTCTCGTCACTACGTTTCCCTCGAAATGACGAATTTATCAACTTCTCGAACCCTAATGATGACTCCAGTTATCGGGTTCGTCACTATTACCTGGTGAAAGTCCAATGATATCTCCATCGGTATTGACGCCTAGACCAACGACCATACGGTTTACATAGTTAAAGTAACTCGTGACTTGGTTGATTTCTAAGATTTCGCCTTCAGAGAAGCCTACCGTTTTTAAATGATCTATATCTTCTTTGGTGATGGTGTGATGTGCTTGGGTAAGTTTTTGTGCGTATATAATGCCATCTTTATAATGATTATCAAAAAAAGTAGCTACGGTATCATTTTGTACACTTTGATAAAAAGCCGTTGCACGATCATCATCGGCTAGTAATCGTGTGAACCCTGCAAGGTGATGTTGTACACAGTAATCACAAGTATTGAGGTAACTCACATACACACCTATAGCTTCTAGATACCATTTGGGCAAGGTGTTATTGGCATTGTGAAGAACACTTTTGTAAAGTGTCATATGCCCTTTTAATGTATGCGGCCGCAGGCTATGTATAGATAGTACATTGTCTACATTATTATCAGGGCCTTTTACGCGGTCATACATCCGTTTTAAAGGACCTTCTGCTTCATCATATCCTAGGGTTTTTATCCAACTCATTTACTGTTTTTTCTTTAATATTAAAATTACATCCCATGTATTAAGACACCGTTTTCATCATACTCTTTATAAGTTCCTGGTACAGTTTGATTATTAATATTTTTGTATTCTGTATCTAACTGTCCATTTCTATGATAATAACGTATCCAACCATCTTGATAGCCGTTATGATATTCTTCTTCTCCAAAAACTAAATTCCCAACTTCATAATAGTATTCTACAGCTATTCCTGTAAAAGGTTTGCCATTGTAAAAGTAAACATACTTCTCTCCTCCTCCGTCTAGAAAACTACCTTCTAACTTTTCAATATTCACTCTTTCCATGCTATATATTACTGCTCTACCTTTTCGCTTTAAGCAAACATACAAAAACACCTCAACAACAACGATTTGAAAAAAAAGTAAACTTTTTTGCGACTTTTTTAATACATATCTTACTAATGGAGTATATAAATCATCTTTAATGCGCAAAGAAGAAGCTTTTACACAACTCATAAAAGAAAACGAAGGGATCATTTTTAAGATTTCCAGAGTGTATTGTGACACGCGAGAAAATCAAAAAGATTTGTATCAAGATATCGTATTTCAATTATGGAAAGGGTTTGATAGTTTTAGAGGAGAGGCCAAAGCTAGTACTTGGATGTATCGCGTGGCATTAAATACCGCGTTTACATTTTTAAGAAAAGAAAAACGTAAAGGTACTGCTGTAGGGATAGAAAACCTTCATCTCACATACGAACCTGACGATCCGATTCTGGAAGAACGACTCGCAGAAATGTATGCTCAGATACGACAACTTTCTGATGTCAATAAAGGGATTATCCTTCTTTTATTAGAAGGTAAAAAGTATGAAGAGATTGCCACGATTACTGGGTTTTCTAGAAGTAAAGTAGCGACACGCATCTCTCGAATTAAAGAAACATTAAGAACACAATTAGTAAAGAAATAAGCTTATGGAACTAGAAGAAATGCAAGCTGCCTGGTCTCAAATGAGCCAAGACCTTGAAAAACAAAAACAATTAACAGACGAAATTATACTCAAAATGACACAACAAAAATATACCTCACAATGGAATAAGATCTTTACTGCAGAAAAAATAGGGGGCGTAGTTTGCTACGTAGCAATGGTCGTATTATTAGCTAATTTTAAAACATTTGATACCATCGCCCTACAAGTATCTGCTATTTTATGTATGCTCATCCTTGCTGTACTTCCTATCCTTTCCTTAAAAACGATACGAGGGATGAAACAAGTGAATGTCACTAAAATGAATTATAAAGAAACCATGGAAACCTATGCAAAAGGGAAAAAGAACTTTGTCAATTTTCAAAAATTGAACGTAGGAATTAGTT
Organism: Dokdonia pacifica; assembly: GCF_900188275.1. Taxonomy (GTDB): domain Bacteria; phylum Bacteroidota; class Bacteroidia; order Flavobacteriales; family Flavobacteriaceae; genus Dokdonia; species Dokdonia pacifica. The sequence continues at coordinate 245,400 of NZ_FZNY01000004.1, read as the reverse complement.
TCCTATTTATGCTCCTTACTGTGCCTGTTTCGGCTAAGTTATTTAATGATGAAAATCTATTTGAAACCCTTGATCCTAAACTGGGTATTGCCGCTCCTTTTATGCTCGTCTTTTTCGGACTTCTCGTCTGGTTTGTGACACGTTGTTACAAAAAGGTGTTACGTAGTTCTGAAACGATATTGAAAGAGATTGAGGAGTAATGTCCTTTTTAAGAAGAAACTGAATACGTCATGCTGAATTTATTTCAGCATCTCATCTTACCAATTCTAAAAGTAGTGAGACCCTGAAATACATTCAGGGTGACTGAAACGATATTGAAAGAGATTGAGGAATGAAGTTCTTTTTTTCATTGCCAAAAAAGAACCAAAAAAGTCTAAACCTGTGAAATCGAGCTTATGAGACCTGCCTGCCGACAGGTTCATGACCAAAGGAAGAATGAAACATTAAAACGTATCGTATTTCTTTATTTCATAGCAACCACTCTTCGGATAGCATCTACGTGATATTTGATAATACGAGAACGCCCTTCTGCGGTCATTAATAGTGTATTGAATTCTTCTCTATTATCCATAAAGAAGTTCTCTGTAAGTATGGCTGGCATTTTTGTTTTTGTAAGGACATAAAAGCGCCCTTCTTTATCCAGATCACCGTCAGAAAAATCGGTTCGTAATTTCCGATCTGGAAATGTTCTTTGATATTCTTGACCAAAAATAGTAGCCATACGATCGCTATGGGTTTGTCCCGGAGAGGTGAAAATTTCACTTCCTACACCGCCGCCTGCATTGGCGTGCACGCTTAAGTAGAAGCACTTTTGACGTGCATAGGCATTAGCACGACGTACACGTGTTTTTAGGCTTACATCCCAATATTCTGGAGCGATATTTACATATGGAATCTTTAGAAGGGTTAAATCTTGAATAATTCCATTCACAATGGCTCGGTTAAATTCACCTTCATAGATCACATTACCATCACCCCAGTCTTTTCGTTTTCCTGGGGTTTGGTATGTGTTATTTATAAGACCGCCATGGCCATTGTCTAAGAGTACAAGCATTGTTTTATAGCTCTGCTGCATCACTTAAAATCACTTCTAAGTCTCCTTTTTTAAAGAGCGGACCATTTCCTACACGCATAGTATCGATAGCAAATGTATTATTGTTATTACTAGGTGTTTTAAACCATATGTAGACATGATTGTCTGACCCTACATATTGTCCAGCAGTGATCGTATCTGATCTTCCTACCTTTGTTTTTTTACTTAAAATTACTCCACTAGGTTGATAACAATAACCTACCCAAACAATATCAATTATTTCTCCCCCTCCACCAAATGCATATCCTTCAGCTTTAAAAAAATACATGTCAGTATCTTGGTCTATTCGCATAGGAGTTTTAATATGAAAGGTTTTTGTACCGCTAGGGTTATTATAATGCCTAAGAATTGCATACTCCTTAGTGCCTCTTTCATCTGGTCCTTTAAGGATAACTTCTCCTGCCTTTGGAATCACATGGTCTGATATATTGTCAGTATTTACTTCTGTAATTGGTGCTTTCCCATATTCCACATAAATAGGGTTTGAGTGTGGATATATAATCTCATCTGCACTATACACAACTTGTATATCCAGTATGTCATCAGAATCAATATGATATTGTGCTCCACCTCCTCGTAGCATTACATAAAAAGCGCGTTTTGTATTGACATGCCCTGCATCTGCGAGCATATTACAATATTTTTCTCTAAAATCTAGAAGCATCCAATCATATTGAGACCCTCCCCAACTTCCTGCATTAAATCTAAATTCTGCTGTTAACGCGCCTCTAAGTGAAGCTGTATTCCAAGTATTTGGTGCTGGATCTGTGTGACGTCTATAAATATTGAGTTCTCGTATTCTATTTTGATTTCCGCCTTTTATAACTACCTGATAATAGGTATCTGCATCGCCGTCTATTGTGATGGTTTGTGAATATTGATGTTTAAATCTATCATCGTAGAAGTTAGATTTTGGTACTACTACAGTACTCGCATCACTGATCGTTAATGTTGTACTATCTTCTGCATCTTCAATTGAACTTATTACTTCCCCTGTATCAATATGTCTATAACTGTCTATAAGTTCTTCAAATTGTCCTTCTGTTGGGACGTCTCCAGTTTCAAAATATTGCTTTAACTGTTCTTTACTTGTTGCCATAATCTATTTTTATTTTTTTTATTTTAATTTGCTATAAATGATGATCCTACAACCATTGCCCCAATACCTGTTGGATTTGTTGGGTCTTGATCTGAGACTGTGTAATCAGGAATTGTCAAAATTTTCTCTTCTGTACTTAACATTCCCGAAGTATTTTCTGTAATTACTTTAAAGTGATGATATCCATTTACACTATCCTCATTTTGTATTAATAGTATTGGAGGTTCTACACTCGTTTCAGATAAAGCGACTTCTATTTGATCGTCGTTTGTTTGTACTTCATAAATCTTCCCCCAATTGCCTTGACTATTCATCTTATAGAGATGATATTTTGCATTGTATGCTTGTTTCTCCCAGAAGAAACGTACTGCTGTCAAAAAGATATTTGATGCTGTGTAAGGAGTACCACCAGTGAATGTACTTATATTTCCTTCAAAACTTAGATCTGGAGAGGTTGGATTGCTTACTTCAACCATCATGGTCGCGACAATTTTAGAAGCTTGCGATGGTGCAAAATCATCCACTAAAACGTTATTTTTATTTGTATATAATACAGCTCTAGACACCGTTATTCTATAGTACAAACCTTCTCCATAAGGAACTTCAGAAAGATCTGAAAAATCATCATACACTTTTAACACAGATTGCCCTACATACTCTTCATCCGTAAGATCGATTACTTTTACCAATTCCATGGTTCTTACTGATTGCGCATGAAGTCTACTTGTGGTTCTATATACTGTCAATCTTTGAATATTCTGCACCTCTGGATAAGCATTAATCTCTAATTGAATTTTAGGAGTAATTCCTAATACTTGATTACCTAAAACTGGCATGATACGTTTTATCTCTGGTTGCTCAGGAGCATTGGTATTTACTAGTTTTATAGGTCCTAAAAATGGACTAAACGCACTCATTGTAAGTTGAGTTCCTAGTTCCTTAGCTCCATAGAAATACAAATTGTTTGATGTACCATCTAAATTAAAATCTGTATATAAAGTTTCATGTGGACTTGTATCTATAGTCTTCATCATAGGCGCCATATCAAACTCAGGATCTGTTGGAGAGAGAATACCTCCATTACGATCTCTTATGACTTGCTTTTTAGATTGTGGTTGATAGGGTGCTTCTTTTATATGTTGGTAAATAATTGGCACTTCTGTCAATGGTACAAACGCATTATAAATAGCTCCTTTTACAAAACTGAATATTCTTTCATCACCTACAGGCACTGTATTATCTGGCCCCACGTCTAGTGGTTCTAATCCTAGATTTACTCTTACTTGATTTGCCCAATCAAAGAATGCAGGTTTATCAGGATGTGGGAATTTAAATCTGTTTTCTGCATCCTCTTCTGGAGGATAAAAATTATAATCTCCATTGGCTTCTAATACTCCAAAATCTAAGAAATTTTTCCATCGATCTGTCACCCATGCCTCATCATTACCTCCTAGCAGTTTTAAAGCTGCTCGTATAGCTTGCATAGTTTGTTTTGTATAAAGAGCATTTAACAATCCTTCATCGTTAGATCTATAGAATAATACCCCATGAGGTTTATGATCATATTTCGTAGTAAACGTAAATGTTGATCTTCCAAAGAAATCTGGACGTGTTGCAAATGTTCCTCCTAAGGGTTCTTGTGGAGGTTGTGGTTCAATAATCTCTTGCGCAAATAATACATTAGGTACACTAATTTTAGATACGCAAGATGTATTAGGGCCTTCACACGCTCCATCTGAATCTTTACTTCTAAATCCAAAAATAGAATTACGCATTCCTTCTCCTTCTGCTGGAAGTATCGCGTCTTCTGTTATATTAAATGCAGGGTCTGCATAGAGATATATTTTATAACCAGGATAGAAATTAACTCCTACATTTACCCCTGTTTGAATTTCATCATATGAAGTATCTCCTTGAATAAAAGATGGATCATGCGCATATACCACTACATTTTCTCCTGTAGTTGTTCCAAGAGGTATAATGTTTTCTATTTTAAGAACAGATAATACTCTTCTTGGTTTAGTAGGATTTCCTCCATTATATGCCTCATTTGAGAATACACGTATCGATCCTCTAAACCACTCTACAGAATTATTGTCTGTACTAAATTGAGGATGTTGCTCTAATGTTTTGGTATTAAATTCAAATTTGTAGAGTCCTTGATGATATTCACCTTGTACCCCTTGACCATCATACCCTGGTTCTAACACAGGAGTCACGGTTGCTGTATCCCATATTCCTCTTGTCTTTTGGAGTTGACGTATCTCTACACCATCACTATCTGTAAATGTTAAAACCTCTCTATGAATTTCATCAGTAGGTCCTACTTGAACTTGCATTCCTAAAGGATTAGGAATTCCCCAACTTGCAGGTGTTTGCATATTTTCAATTGCCATAAAGAACCCATCTCCTTCAACTGCTGGCATTTCTACTGCCTCAGCAGTATCCGAAGGCATGCCTCCATTCACAATCGATTCGCTAATCACTTTTTTATAGACTGTAAATACAGGTCCATTCGTTCCTTGTGAAACTTCATGGATGATAAAACGTTGTGAGCCTTGAATAAATACTCCTCCTACAAAATTATCTTCTGTACCTGGTATGATAACTGGGTCAATCGTCGTATTATTACTACTTACATTATAAGGTCCTGTTTCTATGATTGATAATAAATCATTTATAGCATCATCTACAATATCTCCTACAATTTGCCCAGACACATTATTGGGCACTTCATCTCTAAAAAACACATCAATAGCATTTGCAAAAATCTCTTGCCCGTTTGGAAAAAGCGTATCAGTATTTTCTAAATCTTCATTTGAAATTGTGCTATCTAATGGTACTTGATAGCTTTTTAGTTCTTGTGCTGAATGATAATTAAATGATAAGCGAATTAAAGTTTTATCACTAGGGTTGCCTGGGTCATTCGATTCTGGAATCGCATTTAAACGCTCTTGCTCACTCTCTGATGTTAGTAATAACGGGTATTCATTTCTAATCAATAATGCATTTGTGCTAGAGGGTGGCAATAATGGATTAGTAGGTGTTAATACAGTATTTATTGATGCCTGTTCTCCTAATTGAGATCTAGAGAACCAATTAATTCCATACGATTTATACGTATGTGTGCCACTTACAGTCTGCCTATGCACATAGAAGGGTGCCTGTATGCTAGGAATGTTAATAAATCGAGTTTCAAAATAAGCTGTCTCTCCGTCTGGTACAGCATTTACATATCTTGTGTCATGTGACAACTCGGGTTTCTGCCAATCTTCATTCCCTAACTTATATTCTAATCCTGCATAAATAGGATATGTAATAGTACTGAGATCAATGTGCTCTGCTGTGTTAAAAAATGACACATTCACATGATCTTCTGGAGATGCTTCGGCATATAAACTCACATATCTAGCCAAACCATCATGTGTATAACCATCTTCTCCTGTAATGGCAGAAGGCTCATCCGAATCTGTTCCAATAAAAGCACCGGGTGTAATGGTATCAATTTGTACTGGTATTGGTAAACGATCATCATGATACGATGTTGGTAAACTCATAGAAAGATGATGTACCTCTCTTGCACCAAGACCATCTTCCAGATCTCCAAACGTGGTATATTCAGCTATATATATAAATGTCGCATCTTCTGAAATATCTAATACCCCTAAACCTAACATACGTGCTATATGATAATCATAGGCTGCCACATTCAATAAATCAAGGTTTGAAACTTGTACTACATCATTAGGGTCATTAAGGTCATTTCCTAAAGGTACTTCTTCGATAGCAGTAGGGTTACTACCATTATTACTCAAAGCAATATATTGTTCTACGACTTGTTTGATATTACGATCTCCTTCTTCAGGAGTTGCATTCCATTTGTTTTTATAATTTTCAACATTTACAAATGCATCATCATTAAATCGTTTCCAAACACCATGTACATCCCCATCATTAGGTTCTAATTGTTTCAAAACATCAAGATCTTCTACAGATAATGCGAAATCTCCTAGAACTTCCCATCCATACATTTGATTTATATAAGCGATTGTATCTGTGTAAAACTCGAAGTCAATAGATGTCATATAACAGCTATTCATTTTTAGTCTAATAGAACGACCATTTTCACATATAAGACGTACTTCTGTATTCAAATCAGAAGCACCATAAACTTTCCGATTACTAACAACTTTATTTGCTGTTAATGTATTTTCAGGCACGGATAATGTCTCTAACAAACAAATGCTACTATCATTCACTTGAGTGAAATTAACCTTAGCTGCAAAGAATAGATCTTCTTTATTCTCTAATTCTATTAGTTCTTCTCCATAGGTATTTAAAAAGGAATTTGAGTTATTAATTGGGTCTATTGAATTCAAGACTTCATTATACTTATTAGTATTATTAAAGTACATATACCACTCCTTACCTTCTACCCTATAAATCCATAAATAATTAGAGTTATCTACTACTTCTGGATTATGGATTGTAAAATCTATACTAACTGTTTTTTTGATATAAGGAGCTTTATATATTTTTATAAAATCTTCTGGTTTATTAAAATTAACCGAAAGGGTAGTGTTTGTAGCTAAATTTCCTTTAGGTAAATGTGTATTACCCAGAGCTCCTCTGAACATCCATCGTAAATGATATCCTTTTGTACTATCACTTCCTTCGGAACCAGATGCTTGTAAATATAAATTAGGAGATTGTAAAGAAGTAATCTCTGTAATTACAATTTGATCATTTGGTTCTTCTTCAAATACAACAGAATCAGTATTATTACTTGGTCCTTGACTATTTACTGTAAATTCAAGCAAAGCTGTAGATTCAAAAGTCTCAGAAGTCAAAAATGTAGTATACACACCATTATCATTAACTAATCCACTAGGATTCTCTAAAGTTCCAGAGGAATTACTAATTGTGACTGTATAGGGACCTCCTGAAACTAAAGGTAATCCAAGTTGATCATATAATTGCACTGTAACTAATGTTTGGGAAACGCCATTTGCAGGTATGGAATCTAACTCAGCATTTATAGTACTTTGATCTATATCAAGAGTTTGATTCCCAATAATTACACAAACTTCTTCTGGTACTACCTCAATATCGTTAATCTCATGTGTTTGGCTTATTGTATTTAAAACAATCGGGGTTGTTGTTCTATCACCATGAGCAACTTCTCTTATAGTATCTGTAATAATTAAAGGGGCATCTACAGTAATACATGTATCAAGATTTATACTAGACACAATAATAGCACTTTGAGCACTTGATCTTAATAAGATTAATAATTCTTCTCCTATTTTCCCTTCTAAAAATATTTTAGGTTCCTGAAATAATTCTACTTTAGGAGACAATTCAATATTAAATCGTTTTGACCATATAAGATTTAAATCTAAATCAAATTTAGCAATAATTGAAGAGTACATTACATCTCCAGATGCAGGTGGAGTACCATTTGCTAGTGAGAGATAAATTTCATTATTATCTATAAAAAGTCTCCCTCCCCTGCCATTGAGAATTTCTGGCATTGTTTTTTCGGGAACAGATGATATGCTTCCTATGGTTTCTGTATTTAATTTCATTAAATATGTTCCATAGCCTCCACTAGGGTCTCCTATAATCACAAAATCTTCATTATTAATAAATTTTATTGAGGTTATATTATTTAAACCAACTAATGGGTTATAAGAAATAACATTCATTGATGCGTCTAATACAAAAAGACGTAGACTTTCTTGATACAAAATCCTTTCACCATTAGGATTAGCAGCAACCCCTGAAAAATATATAGTTCCCATATTTTTTGAAGACACTACATTCCCTAAAAAATCAATTTTATGGATTATAAATCTATTTGAAGTAATATCTCTGTTTACAAAAATGAATTCATTTGAATTTAATTCAGAAAGGTATTTAACCCTCAAACCACCTGCGGTCTTTGTATTTGAAAAGGTTATATCCCAAATAATATTACCATTAGTAGCATCAATCTTACAAACAAAACTTTCATTATTGTCAAATAATTCTCCAGACACTATAAAGTTATTGTCATTTGATTTTATAAAATTTCTAAACTTTGTGTTTGTAGTGCCTAATTCATATGATTTTATAAAGATGATATTTCCATTAATATCAAGTTTACAAAAAACCCCTTTTGAATTATTACCTGGTATTTCTTGTATCCCAATAGTATAAATAAAACTATTGTGATGAATTGTTTCACTAAAAACTTGTTCATCAAAATATTTCTTAAAAAATTCCATTATTCTTTCTCTTTATTCGTTAATTAAAATACCTCCAGCAATTACATTTCCTGCTACCACATGCTCACTTCCATTCCATACTTTGTATAAGAATTGAATGTCTAATGAAATCAATGTGATTTTTTTACTTGTATGCATAATGAATGCCTGTGCATAATCTTTGCTATACAATACACGATACCCATCGGTACTTCCTGTGTTTAGTATCGAGATCGCAGGGTCTTGCTGTGCAACACTACCATCTATTACTTCTAATGGAATTTTAGGGTTATTAAAAGGTTCTGGACTCTTTATCAATATCCCAATGACATCACCCGTATTGGTATTAATCACTCTATTAAACTCTGTCGTTTCTGGTGGATCTATTGGAACTATTCCTAACACCCCTTCAGTCACACGATCAAATACGTGTTGATAGGCTGTTTCCAATGTATTATCTACCGGTGTATTTAAGTAATCTACAAGATTGAATGCTTCTGTTATTTCGGCGGCGCTTACATTCACTGGAATATCAAAAAATGCTGCTTGTCTTTGTTCTCCGTCATCCGATCGATAACTCAATACTTGTTCTTCAAAGTTTCTATATCTGGATGTTTGGAATACATATTCATGTACTTTTTCACTCACTTGATCATTTTGATCTTTCCCAAAGGCATTATAGATAAGCGCTGTATATAACTTACGAGGTTTCAAATTGGTATATGACACTTCGTAATTTTGACTCAATGGTACAATAGGCTCTCCTAAATCTATGGTACAATTTAGCTCTCCATTTGCAATCATATTATTAATGACTTGAATGTGCTCCGGCAATTGTGGATCTTGATCATCTACCCATTCGGTAGTGGTAGGCTCAGGAACCGTTTCATGATACTCTGTTGGTAAAGGATATGGAATTATCATATCGGTTACAGGATCTTTGATAGCGATATGTAGATCTCCAAAGAAGCTATCTGCTGTATCATCATTTGTTGGATTTACATAGGCATCCCAATTTTGGAACATATGATTTACATAAGGTTTATTAAAAAACAAACCTATTTTAGCTTCTTCATGCCCGTAAAACAATGGTTTCGCCTTGAGCAAACTACCATCTGCATTAGGATACGAACGATTATAATCTATATAGCTACGTAATGACGTAATTGGATATTGATCTGCGTTCACTCCTGAAGGCACATAGTTGGCTTCTTTATGAAAATGTCCTAAAGGGCCTGCTGTTTTAAATGAATAGTAATGATTATAAATGCCTTCATTTTCTCCATGATCAACCGTATCTTTTAGCGTATATTTTATATAATAGGACGTATTGGGTCTCCAGATAGGTTGTGCTACTTTAGAAAGCCCATCCACCATATCCTGATGTTCTTCAGCAATTGCTTCTGAATCTGGAATCGTTTCATTATATAAATGTTCTTCAAGTGTTAACCAACAAACTTCCTGAAGCGAGGTATAACATTTTTCTACATCTTCATCGGTACAATGACAATTTCCTAGATCAGCAATAATTTGAAGGATTTGCTCTGCACAATCTATTAATTGATAATATAACTGAATAACCTCATTTTCATTCCAATCATTTTCAGGATATCCATCTAATACAGCTATTAATTGCGTTAATTTATCAAGAAAACCAGGGTTTTGATACATATCTTGATATACATCTCCTAAGGTCTCTATCAAGTCATATTCAGGATTAATTTCATCAAATCTTACAATGAGTCCGTCCCATTCTAATAGGCATTGACTTATTTCAAATAATTGGTTTATTGATTGTATTGGGTATAAGAAACAATCATGATATGCTTCTAATAAGGTTGTATAAAACTCACAAAGTATATCGTCTTTATTACAATCAGGATCTCCTTCTATCACTGTACATACATTTGCTTTTAAAGCTTCTAACTGTGCTACTAGTTGTGCATATAATACAGGATCACTTGGTTCACTAATACTTACCTCTCCCATAGCATCTCCGTAGGTATCTACAAATAATGCCGCAATTTGTTCACGTAAATCATTGATTGCTGCAGTATCTGGTGTATTTGGCTCTATAACTACCTTAGAAATAGGTACTACATAGTTTTCATATGTAATTTGACTATTGAGTTGTGCTGCTGTTTTATATTCTTCATATACTAATTGATAATCCGTTTCAATCACATCATCATTTGGCACTGATCTATAGTATTTGATAGTAACCCCTGCTGCATAGGTTGCTAATTTTAATTTAATTTCTATAGAAGGTTCTGGCGTAATTAAGACCAAACTGTTATAATTATTAATACTTACGGATTTTGAAAATCCGTGTGGATTGGTTTCGTTGGTTACTTTAAAAAAGTCACCATCTACTTCTGAAACACCCTCGTCATTAGGATCTGTACTTGTTTCGCCTACGAGCGTAACATAAATACCATTGATAAAATGGGCAATATATCCATCTGGGATATAGTAGGTTGTTCCTAATACTTTGTTTAACACATCTACACAACTTCCTGTCAATTCTTCTTCTACACAATACAATGTAGATGGTGTAATCCCTAATAGTTCTGGGATGACCCATCCTGGTTCTCCTGCTTCCATATAAGTAAAAGGAGTGGTTGCTAATAAACGAATGGTATCATACTGTCTTGATTTTTTCTGCCAGTACCCTACTTTAAAATTATTTACTGTAGAACGCGTAGCTTCATCTACCACAGCTTTAAATGGATGATAAGGTTGCCATCCACTTTCGTCATAAGAAGCAAAGATTTGCACATCTTCAATAGAATATTCGTGTCTTACTTGACGTATCTCCCGTCCTCCACGTACCGTGCGATTTGGTGGAATGAGTTCTACATGATTTTCAGGTGCGTGGGTATATCCTCCAATCGGTTTTCCACTTCCAGATACTGCGCTTGGCACTAATGCTTTTTCTGTTTTAAAATCAATATAGGTATCCAAAGGAAGTATAAAATCTGCAGATAATGCATTTACCGTAGTTACTGAAGGAGGTGTTGAAGTATAATTTAAATTAAATACCTCATTGGTCATCATATGAATTCCTTTCACCAACTCATGGGTACGATCTGTTTCATTACCGCTAGCGGTCTCTATGGTTTCGAATGGTAATGGTGGGATGGCTGAACGATCTACTTCTTTGTCTATTTCCCACTTCAATTCTACAGTAAAGGATTTACATACTCTTCCAATAATAGGTATCTTGATACACCCTTCAACACCTAAAGTACCATAAAGCAAGAATGGTTTAGGAACTTCGGCTGCGATCATTGTATTTACATCTACAGATACCGAGATAATCCATATATCTACTTCGGCACCACCACCTATGGCAAGGTATCCTCCAATTTGTGGACGTTCAAAACTAATATAGCCTCCTACTTCCACATAGATGTATGCACGGACTCTGGCAGGTCCGAAACGTTTTCTAAACTCCCAATCTAGACGCGCTCCTGCTTCCATTCCTTGAGAAGAAAGCATTAAATATGCCTGTACCTCAAGGTTTACAATATCTTTAAATAATCGTGCTGTGTTAGGCTGCTCACGTGTTCCGAAATTGATATACCAAGCGTTTCCATTATTAAAGAAGAAACCAGCTTGTGCTTCGGCATATAATTCTAAGATCGCTCCATTGGTTTTTTGCAATTTATAATCGGCACCAAAACCAAATTCAAGACTATTATCACCTATAGCAACAAAAGCAAAGAATGGCGGTTCTGTATTGTCCAACATTCCTAAACGATCCCCTAGTACATTGGCACGTCCATCAAGAATAAATACCGATGGTAATGACAATATTGCCATCAAACGCGTAGAAAATAAGAAACCATCATCTCCCATAGTTGCAAGAACGGTTCCTGCACCTACAGAAAAGGCACTCGTAAAATCATCTAACTCATCTGGAGTTCTAAATTTCTCTCTATTTACCCCTATTTGAGGATGTTTAAAGTAGTCATACCAACTATCCTCTTCTGTTAAACCTACGGTGCGTTTGTCTGTCACATAGTTATACCCTATGAGACCCCCAAACGAATAAAATCCTAATCCTGTTGCTCCTAATGGTATAGGTGTAGGTAAATCTAATCCAGCTTCTAAGTAAAACGCTGGATATTTTGGTTGTAATTTCATGGCAGCTCCACCAGAAATTCTTGCTTTTGGAAGCTTAAAACTCACCTCTCCTTCATACTCTGCTGATACTCCAGGTTCAGGCAAAGATATTTCTCCATGGATAATAGCTAAGGCAGTATCTGCATCTGCTGTTCCAGGAATAATAAGATCTACTTCAATAGTTTGAATATGTAGAAAACTATCCCCTTCATCACCATATTCGTCATTATCTGAAGTGTAATAGTATTTAATTCCTTCCCCTCTTGCATCTAAGCCTAATGGATCTAAACTGATCGCTCCGTCAAAGCCCCAATAGTTATAGGTACGCATTTCGTCATTATGTTCAAGCTGTGTTGATCCATAATGAATACCTGATACAGCTACTTCTACTGGACCTAAGTCAAGAGAAATATTGACGGGAATAAATCCATTACCACCTATAATCTCGATACTACCATTGTCATAAATACGCAACTGCGGGATCTCAATAATTTGATCTCCCAGAATTTTATTCATGGTTTCATTGCTAAAGGAAAGTTGGCAAGAAGTTCCTATAAAGAAATTCCCCTCATCTCTTCCGACTTCAGCAGTAAGTAAATTGATGGTTACAAAATTGAAGAGATTGATGGGCAACCCTGACGGTAAAAAAGCAGCCGTTAGATTAAAATCATCTTCGCTATGCCAATGACCTACAAGGTCTATTAACAGATCTTCATCTGGATTATTAACACCTTTAAACTTAGGAATCTCTAATTGTGCATGAAGATTTGACTCTATCACTTGCCCATGATGGAATGTCAAGTCAAATACATCAAATCCTATCTTCCAAGCTCTTTCAGGATTACTTCCTAGCTGGAACCACATAAACTTATTTGGATTTAGCGCATTGATATAGTTAAAAAACTGTTGTTCTTCACTAAACTGAATGGTAGCATCTGGTGCTGTAATTGTAAATGGATATTGTAGCTTTGGCTCACTAGGATTCTCTAGGGTATTCACATGAGCGAGTAAGGCTGGGTAATCAGGAATCTCTGTTTCTGTATTGTTGATAAGAACAGTTAGTGGATAATTAAAACTAAAATATTCACTAAAGTAATCTGTTACCACATCATCTTGCATGGCATGGGTAGCTCTTAAGGCAATAGTTCCTGACATGCCTCCTGTACCGATGAGTAGTTTTCTTCCTGAAATAACTAGGGTTTGTCCTGTCTCTTTTTTAAACCATTTTTTAGGTAAGAAAATATCTGTACGCTCCATGTATACGCCCATAAATTCTGGAGGACGGTTATCTTCATCCGCCTCTATGATATTCTCGGTGGTACTGATATCAATTTTTAAATTTTTGATATCTATAATGAGTCCTGTATTTCCTACTTGTGCAGGGAAGTTGGTATTTAACACAATGTCTAGATTATACCCTAATCCTGTTTCTGTATCTGCATAAAATAGGGCTTCTCCAAAGCTTAATAATACCTTTGGATTTCCTTCGTCATCTACCTCTGGAACCTCTGTAAGTGGTTCTCCTAAAGGACCTTCTGGATCTACAGGATTTACACCTTGTTCATCATATACAGGTTTTAGAATAGATCGTGGAAATTCTACACCTGCACTTAATTGTAAGGTTGCTTTTACTTTGGGAAGTAATAGGTCTTTGATATACTCTTCTATATCTGCAGGAAGTAAACTATTGAAATATGCTTTTAATTTATCTCGTGTCTCTTCAACTCCTGTATCTAGTATATATACTCCAAAAGCAATAAGGGATGTATATTGATTTGTAATCTCATACATTTCTGAAATCACCTCATCTATGGTTGTAAATTCATTTGGTACTGTTACTGTGGTGCCATAGGTTGCATTTACATCATTGACAAATTGCGTTAATGGCGCAGTAGAAGATCCAGGTGGCACTTCTACAAACGTATTTATAAAATGAGCGACTGCCTGATTTTCTGATACATTAAGTACCTGCATAGCAAGCTCAAAAATGGCTTGTGCATTAAATGAAAAATTTTCTAGATTAAATGCTCTTAAGTACCCCAAAATTTTCCATTCATAAGCCACCGTAATAGGTAATGAAGAGATTTGAACATCACTAACATCTGGATTGAGCACTAAGAAAATCCCAGTGCCAGGAATTTCAATACCGATACGTTTTTTTGAGACTATAGACAAATTATAAAAAGCAGCATCACCACGTGCACTTTTATTATACTGTAAATCTTTATAATGTATATTATCAAATAGACTTAGAATGCCCTCTTTTATAAACCCCAAAATATCTGGAATATCTTCTGGAGATACTACAGAAGATAATGTGGGATAATATCTAGGTGTTACCGGATTATTTACTGGATCTGCCATTATTTTATTGTTTTTTTATTCTTTTACTTTTACCTCTTTAAAAATGTGATTCATTCACCTTAAGTCATTTTAAATCACAGTAAATCAAATAAGTAACTTATATTCTTACTTTACATTTGAGAAAATACTTCTCTTGACAACCATCTTGTGGAGATGCTATCTATACATACACTTATGTGTATAGCTCCCTATTTATAATAAGGGTTTATGTAGGTGTGGTGCTTTTGGTTAATTCAATAGAATTTTTAAATAAAATATTTATTAATATTATTATTTTTTATAAACTAGATATCTTTGATTATTATCAATACCTAATTGAAAGAAATCTTTTAGGGAGTCAAATCTACGATATAAATCTACAGGTATTTCGTCCATCTCATTATGAGTATCTACTACAATCTCTGAAAAAAAATCTCCAATTTGAAAAAGATAACTTTCAAAATTCACACCTTCAATTCCCCATCTTTCTAGTAAAGGTTGTCTATCTCCATTATTCATTTCAGTTTGCAATATTGGAAGCAATTGATTAGATATAAAAGTTATAACTGTTGTTAAATCTGCTAGAGGTAGATATGCCCAAGTTCCTTCAGTAGTACCATACTCAATTCCATTAAGAGGAAGGTTAAAACTAGCTAAATACTCCCAAGTTGATGTTGTAGCTTTAAATAGTTCTCTCGTATTAACCGAATCAATTTGGTAAGCATAATAGAGCATTACTACAAAAGTTTCCATATGAGTTTCCCAATTCTCACCTTCTAAGGAAGAGTCTTCTTGAAAAAAAAGACGTATTTTATTTTGATACATTTTTAAAAAGTTTTTAATTAAAATATTGTTTTAAAAATTGATATACATATTCGTGTAAATCTTCTTTTGTAACTCCAAAAGTTTCAGGATATATTTTTACGAAATCAAAATTCTTACTATAAAAATTCTTAATTGCATTTTTAAAATCTGCAGGAGACCAACTTATAGTTTCTCCTGTAATTATATCCGTACCTTGGTACTCATATGATTCCATTCTGATGATCTGTTTATCCCTAAAATTTTTAGTATAGTTATCTATAATATGCAATACAAAATCATCACCTCCATCTGGTATATTTTTAAATATAGAAGTCATTTTTGATATGTCTCCCTTCGGATCATGCTCATCAGGTATTTTAACTGAATATATCTTTTCAAACTTGTTAGTAGTAATATCATATACTAATCCATCTAGTTCAAAATTATCTCCACCAATTACGTCTCCATTAGCATCAAAAAACCTAATATCAACACTAGTATACCCTCGTTGTGTATCTGTAAGTGTATTCTTTAAAAAATCATTAAATGGTTTTTCTAAAGCATTTCCTAAACTAAATCTCTTAACTCTAGCAATTAGCTCTTCTTTTCTTAAAGGATCAGCATACCATGCTACCATATGATTATAATTTGGCTTAGAAAATTGACGTATTGCCAAACCATTAGTTAAATAATCCGCCATTGCTTTTAATTGAGGTGGAGTAAAGTCTGTATTCAACCAAAAATATTCTGTTTGTTTTAAAATTACTTTTAAATCATCAGAAGCATTACTCCATTCTGCAATTTTATCAGGACGTACCTTTAAAATATCAAATATCTCCGAATCTATATTACCAAATAATTTAACAAACTGGAAACGTCTTGTATAATTTAAGCTAAAAAGTTCATCTCTTAAAATAACTTGTTCAAATAAGTTTGTATACCCTGTATATGTATCTGTCTCCGTTAATACTCTAAACTGATTCCTGTCGGGTGTTCCGAGTACCTTTAAATTCTGCCAACGATCAAAAGCAACAGCATTATTTTCATTTAAAGCTAGCCAAAAACTAGGGTGGTTTTTTTGAGATGCATTGAAATCCAACCAAAAATCTAATTTATCAGAAGGAGAAAGACTATTGAATTTTGTTTTAATTCCCTGTGCTCCTCCATAAATTGTTTCATCTAAGTTATTTAATATGGTTTGAAAATCATTAAATTCTCCTGTTCTACCTGTTCTAATTTTTGTAATAATTTCAAGAATATCTTCAGGAATATTATGTGGTATAGGAGGCACAGCATTATTTAAGGTTTGAATCTCATCAATTACTTCATCGGCAGCTTTTGAAGCTTTTTTTGTGGCAATATTTGCTCCACCACCAGAGGCGAGCGCTGTAAAAAGAAATACATAATTAAGCTTTGCTGTTAAATCTTTTAATTCTTGATTACCTGTGGTAGTATTAATATATTGATTAAATGAGCCCAATACTCCAGCAGAAATTGAAACTACTTCTGTTACACCTTCAAGTCCTTTCCAAAATAGTACTGGAGCTTCTAACCCTGAAGAACTATTTAAAGCCTGTCTCCATTTAGTTATATGTGGCATGTGTCGAATATGACGTATGCTACTTATACTACCTGTACCTATCGTTAAAATTACTTCTAATGATAATTCAACAATTAAATTTGTAGTAGCTATAAGTTCTTCAACTTCCTTATATTCTTGTGTATATTGCAATAAAAAGGCAGGAATCGGGTCACTATCTGGAACTCTTATTCCTAAGTTTAAAGATTCTTGATATGAAATAACCGATATAGGTTGATATAAGTGATAAGAGCCCACACTACCAATAGAATTACGATCAGGAACATATAGACTCCCAATATCCTTAGCTTTTACATAAGTTTCAAATTCTATTTCCTTACCCTTAAGTTTTACGGGTCTATATCCAATTTCTACAGAAGCAATAATAATATCCCAATAAAAATATTCAAAAACAGCATTCTTAGGTACATCATTACCATCTTCATCTTTTTTAAACCAATAAGTATCTATATTTTCAGGTAATAAAAAGAAACTATTTTCATTAACTTCTTCCAAGTTGGGATTATTAGCATGATAATTCATGTTGTATTTTGATTTCAACCATAATTGGTAAATCGCATTTACAAAATGTTTTCTATTAGTTCGTTTCTTGGTAAACCAACTTAATCCAAATATTTCCGAAACAACAGTATCGTCCATAAGATTATAAAAAATCTCATAATAAGTTTTACCTCCATCCTTAAATCTTAATAGAAAAGATTCTAAAAATTCATCATATTCGTTAAGATTTAAGCTGGCAATAATTTTTAACGCTACTTGCTGGTTTTTTGCAGTAATCCCTATAATGCCTGTATCTAAAGCTACTGCTATATTAACTGCTGAATTCCAAGAAGAAAATGTATCTAATTTAAATTCTTGATTTTCAATAAATGACCTTAATAACGATGTTTTTGTTACATACGGAATTGCTGCTAATGCATTTGGAGATGCAAGATCAATTAAAAGGATATATCTATCTATACAATCTGAGGATTCAATTATAATTTTATTCCGGTACACTACCGCGTACAATGCTGATAAATTATGCAAATAACTTGCTAAGTATTGGACATTTATTAGTTCATCTTCAGGCATCGCTTGCCATTGAAAATGTAGATCATTTATTAAATCCTGCATTAGTACATCTGAGCAATTATTACTAGTAAGAATTGGAAATACAGTATTCTCAATCATTCCTATACGTAAAGCTATATTTATAATAAGCTCTGTAAATTGATCTCTTTGAAAAATTGGCACAATGTCTAATTTGCTTAGATAATTACTATAAAAAGCATTTGCATTTGAATTTTGTACTTTTTGCGGTTGTTCATTAGAAGTAACTCCAACTATTGTCAAAACATCATTAATATCTAACTCACGTTTGCCGTCTTTTTTATAGGAACCACTTCTACCATCATGCGGAAAAGTGTAAAGTATCGTTTTATAAAATTCGGTAGAAGTTTGATTTTCCTTATGAACAGGAACTTCTATTATATCCCCCTCTTTAACTTTATTGAAAACAAATTTTGTGAGATGTGAATCTATTTCTCTAACATCTAATCGTTTTCTATCTTTATAATATTCTAAATATTTAATCTCTTCATAATATCCGGAAGATGTATATTTTTTGATTTCATTTATATTAATATGCCTTCCTTTATCTACAAATTCATGCCCTCTGGTAAAAATATATTTAACTCCATTATCTGCACCTGGTTCTGTTTCTTTTGTTTTAAAACTGCTTAAAAAACCATTAACATTAAACCTTAAAGAATCTATATCTAATCCTTCGGTACTCACTGCATGTCCATAATATGTCAGTACTGCTTCCATAATCTATCCTGGTATAATATCTAAAAAGTATAGATCTTCACTATACGTATTCAGTGATTCAACATGTTTACTATATGATTCGGAGAAATGAAATAACTGATCTATAGTATATATCGTTATAACCTCTGATGGTAGGTAGTAAATTAATTCCCCTTCAATACCTTCTCCTATAACTCCTAGATTATATTTCTTAAATAAGTACTCTTCTTCTGATGTATAAGTATCTGTATCTAGATAAAGAGTATCATCAAAAAAGAGGCTTGCATTGGTAAGACTATTCTCAGAAATTAAGCTTTGTATTTGCATCCACTCTTCATAAGATAAACCCACTACATATTTCATAGGTCTTTTTCTATCCTGCGATTCTAATAAGAGTCCATTTATAACATTACTCCCATCAGAAAAATGAATAGTATCAATATAATAAGGTATTTGCGGGGTATAAATATTGTTTTGATTAGAGTCGTTTTGATTTATATTATCAACTAAAGACTCTTTTAATGGGCTTCCCGTTTTATAAAAAGATTGAGTATCTCTATTAACATCTACTAAAACAGATTCAAAAGTTACTCTCCGTACAACTGACTCATCATTAGAAATTATATCTTCTATTCTTCTTGAAACAACAGTTCCTACCTCAATTAATTTATTAGTTTCAAAATGTTGAGTAATTATTCTTTTATCCAAGACACTAGCAAAAGAATTATCTAGAGAAATAAACGAATTAACATTCAGTAAATTATACAATTGATCGATCTCCTTTAAAGGATAGAATCTTTGCTCTGCATCTGAACTTCCAATTATATAATGTGATTTCCCTTTATAATTCAATGACAACCAATTACATATTATTCTATTGTTATTGTCTTTTGGCAATCCATATAAAACTGTTTTGGTATACTTTTCTTCTACAGTTTCAGTAGGATCTAAAGTAACTTCAGGTATTAGATTTTCTTTTTGTACAAAATTATTTGTGTTACCAGAAAGTAACACTCCTTTTTCTGTATATAAAATGGCTTCTTCATTCCCGTCTGTCACCAATTGCATAGCAATTGTACCAGTATCTGGATTTAAATATTCACCACTTTCTATAACTTCAACTGGCCAGCCTAAGGTTCTAAATTGTGTTTCTTGTAAACTTTCAGCGTCAGCACCAATTTTTATATCATTAGTATTATCTTCAGAATATTGATAATTATTATAAAAATTATACGATCGTCTTCGTTCTCCTTGTATATATAGATATATGGTGTTTTTTGTTAAAAACCCATTAAGTTTTGAAGCAATTTGTTCTTTAGTAGTTATTGGATTTTCTACTTCATCTATAAATAATTTACCAATACCATTTGCATGCGTACCGTAGAAAGCTGCTGGATCTATAAACTGCGTACAAGCCTCTTTAAGCAGTTTTGTTTGAAAACCTTCTGGAATGCCTGTTGTTTCTAATTTTCCATCTTCAACTCTTGCAAAAGTAAGATCTAACTTAAAAGGGTTAGGATCATTTTCTATATAATAATCCCCTATATTTAATATAATATCTAAGCCTATAGACTCTGTCGCATTTCCTAAGTGTGTCCCTCTTGAAATAATAGGCAATTCATAAGCTCCTTCTGGATTTTCTTGAGGGGTTTCTCCCTCTGTATACGTTGCTATTTTATAGAAGAATTGATCTATATATCCAGATACTTCTTGATCTATTTCATTCTCTGGAAAACCTATATATTTCGCTAAAAAACTAGGAGCTGTTTCTCCGTCTTCAACATCATGAAAACTTTCAAATTCATCCCATATGTAATTTACAAATCCTGTAGCATTACTTCCCTTTGGTGCTACTTGAAGTCCATTGACAAAATCATTTTTATTTAATCCCCTATATATAAAATACTTTATAGACAACCCGTTAATAGGCTGCTTATAAGGTTTCAATAACACATTAACCTTATCTGCATTTCCAGTTTGAGGTTGAATAAACACAGTTCCTTGACATATCGCATATATTTTTTTAGATCCTGTAAAAGTGACCCTCGAAGTTGTGTTAAACACACTCGCAGAAATGGGTCCAAACTTTTGTGATTCAGTTTGAGAAAAGTTATCTCCCTCTAAAAAGAAATGGGAAATAGGTTGTAATCTCGGCATTACATTTTTTCCATCCGAAGAAGATGTCAAACCCTGATATTGCTCACTTGCTTGTGGTATATCTTGCATATTAATATCCTTATTTTTATTACTACAGATACCTTTTCAACCTCATGGTCAAAATAATACCTGCATTGTTTTATAACACATAAAACATTTAAAATTCAATAACACCACGCAGGACGCATCTAGGGTTAGCACCACACCACATACCTAGATGGGGTGTCCTTTGTGATTGTTATACTTATTAAGACTTGAAATGAGCTAAAAATTTGTTTCTATTGCTCCCATATTTCAGTAGAAAATAAAACCATAGCTATGGCTATGCTTTTATTTTATATTTCATCTGAAAACACTACAATTCAAATTGTTTTAAGCATATTCCAAATCTTAACAAGTATTCTATTGTTATACCACCTAAGGAGTACCCCAAGCCCAAACACCCCACATAAAAGTTCTCAGGGTATCCTCATAGTGATATAACATAAGTCATTAGCCATAGGCTATGCTTTTGTTTCTTTTTCAATAAAACCCGTGCTTGTTTTTTATCGCATAGAGAATAGCTATGCAATTGTTACAACAAGACATACAAGGTCTTAAACCCAATAATTGGGTGACGTGTGGTGTTTAAAAAATGAATAGACTAACTGCGACAACATATTCCCCTTATGAGTCAGTCCTAAGTGTGTGGTGTATTTTGAACTGTTTATCAACTGTATGTACAGCTATAAAATGTTCCTTTTGTTTTCCAGTATATTTAATGTATGACTGGTTTGGTTTGAAAATAGGGTGTAGTGGTGATTTCTATTTTCAGTATAAAGATCGTAACTCTATTGTTAACGTAACACTAATCACGTGCTAAGCTTCTATTAAAACTACGAAGCAATTTTTTATTATTTACATTTTCATATATCCCTTTTTAAGGTTTTCTTACATGAAAATTACATCCTTTATAGTTAAATCACTAAGGATAGCATTGAGAATCAACGCACCACAGAAAATGCCCAATGCATCCATAAAGTGACTTAACTATAGTACTATACAACGTACATTATATAGTAATTATTTCTTACCCCGACATATATTTACGTCTAGAGATACTTGTTCCAAAATACATTTGTATTATATCTTGGTTGTTTTCTAAAATTGAATGTACTATCATCTATTACTTCCCCTACGACATAGTACGTAATGTGTGGTAATCTCTTACAAATACTGTAAGTCTAAACTTACTAATTATTGAACTCTAAAGAACGTCATTTTTTCTTTATGAGTACATATTGATTCAAGAAAAAAACTGTTAAAATTGGCTTATTCTTTTATAATTAATTCTTAAAATTATCTAAACTCACTTATAATCTAGTAATTACCGATCAATATTAACTTTCAAATAGTTATTTTCAGTTTGTTTCAAATGTAAATTTTACTGTATCCCTATAAGGCCCTATGATTAGTAGCTTAATATTCAATTTTGTTACTTCTTTTTCTGTTTTTTATCACATTAAATTCTCTTTTTGTCGATAGTTTCTCATTAAATACATTTCTTTTTTGTTTTTAAATAAAGAATTTAAAACTAGCCTTCTTTTATTCAAAAAACGAGCCACATTGAGTAAACTAGTCATTTCGTTGAGGGAAGTGAATTCAAATTCCCTATAACAAGCAACAATGATAATAAAGTTTGTATTTCTCACCAAGGAAAAACAATTGCTTATACAGTCATTTCAGTAGATGCAAACTACAATTAATTATAACTTACTTATAATTAGTACTTTTCTTTTTTTAAGAAAAACAATCATCTTTTACAGAATAAAAATAAATCTATTTGATTGCCCTTTATTACTAATACTGAATTTTAGTCAAGCTGAACTTGTTTCAGCTTCTCATTCACAATAGTTTGATTATGCATTTGATGAGATTCCGAAATAAATTCGGAATGACGCTAAATAATGCAATTATTAAACAAAGCGGATATTCGATAAATCTATTATATGCTATAGAAAACTTCTTTTTATAATTTTCTTGTTCCAGAAGGTGTAAAACATCTAGATAACATCTCATAGAGTTCTGGATGTTTGCGTTTAAATAAATCTGGACGTTCAAAAAAGTATTCAGAAGCCACCGCAAAAAACTCTATTTGACTTGTACCACCGTAGCTCCGGATATCTGAAGCATCATTATGGATCGCTTCCATTTCTTTGTGCATTAATGCCAACCATGGAGCAATGTATTGATGCTCTAATAATCGTTCAGGGATTCCGTCTGTAACACCATCCGTATTATCTAGTAAGTGAATAAACTCATGAATAGCTGTATTTCCTTTGTCGGTAGCATTCGTAAAGCCGTGATGTAATGCTTTACGCGATAGAATCATTTGGTTTTTAAAACGTCCTGTACCTACCAGTCCTGCAATTTTGCGATCTTTTACATCTGCATCAAACGATAGATTCTTATCAAAATAATCAGGATAAATCAATACGGTACTTAGATTATTATAATGCCATTCTTTAAATCCAAATACAGGAATTACTGCACTTGCTGCAACTAATATGGTATCTAACTCTTCTAGTTCAAATCCTACGGCTTCGATATAAATTTCATTTAAAAAAAGCATCGTACGTTTTTGAAATACGAGCTGTTGCTCTTTGGTGAGTTTTCTATAAAACAGAACACGTTTCAACAGAATTTCGTGCCAATGACCTGGAAAAGGTTTTGCTTGTTTCTTAGTACGCTTTCGCGAAAGCAAAAGAAGTACAAACACAAATACAACAATAGGAATGATATATGCCATCCTGTAAATATAAAAAAGTGTATTGTAATGTCTATTCGGGCGCAGTCGAGAATTCTTGGATTATGTAATATTCAGTTTAGTTCTCAACTTTGGCCAGTCTTGAACAAAGGTGAAAGACTAGAACAGACAATTGTTTCATAAAAAATTAGGACTTCTATAAATACTAATAGATCTCTTTTCTTTTTTTCATTGACAATAAAAAGAAGCAATCATATGTCATTCTGAATTTATTTCAGAATCTCATTATAAATTATTGTGAAAGTTTAAAAAGCCCTCATCCTAACCTTCTCCCAGAGAGAGAAGGAATTATTATTACATTAATAGACTAAATGCACTCGAATGAGATATCCGTCTTCGCGAAAGTCCTTACTGGGGTTTATGCTGAGTATCGCCTAAGTAAGGAAAGATTCCCGCCTACGCGAAGATTCCCGCCTACGCGGGAATTATATGAAGAGCATAAAAACAGCCATCGCAATCATAATAGCATTCTCAATAAAGGTAGCTTCTGTCATAGGTAATTTTAAAGCCGTTCCTAAACAGGCACATTGAATCTCTTGTTTACTGAGTAAACTTCTCGTAACGCCTACCGTTGTAATTCCTAGAATCACAAGTGTTGCTACTAAAGCAATGGGAATTTCTAAACGAAATAAAAATAAAATCCCTAGTCCTAGTTCTATAAAAGGATATATCCAACCATATAGTTTTATGTTGCTAGCCAAAGGATCATACATCCTAAAACTATCTACAAATCCTTTGAGATCTAAAAACTTAAAGAAGCTAAACACTATGTAAAACAGTCCCATAAAGTCTAGCATTGCTTCTTGTGCATCCCAAGTCTTATAATGCATCGCTATGCTTGCGATTGTGATATATCCAAAGATGAGAAACAATGGGCGCAGTTGCGCCCATTTTGAAAGCGGCGCTTCTGTGGTGCTATCAACTACTTGCTTTTCAAATTTCTCTTCAATGGTATATTTAGATTTTAACCCAGCTTGTAATGTCTCTAAAGAAACAGGAGAAGTCATATGAATAATGGCTTCTTCGTTCTCTAGAGAAACAATAGCGTCACTGACTTCTGGCAATGCTTTCAAATCTCTTTCTACGCTAGCTCGGCACCCATTACAGGTCATTCCTTTTATAGTATAGCTATATTGCATCGTCTTAGTGATCATGGTCGTGATCGTGTGTGTCTTCTTGGTGATTTTCGCCTTCTGGAATAGCTTTCCAGTCAAAAACTAATAGTTCGCTTCTTCTATAGTTACTCACAAAAAGGTGTCCTTGATGTTGAATCACTTCTATGGGCTTCTCTACTCCTTTTGAAAGTTCTTGTTGCAACACTCCTTCGTGATTAAATATCAAGACACGATCATTTTCAAAATCGGTTACAAATACTTCGGTAGGGTTTACAAAAATTCCTGTAGCTGCATTCATTTTTTGATCGACTCCTATGACCTTCAAGAAGGTTCCTTTCTTATCAAATACTTGGATACGGTTATTATAGGCATCGGCAACCCAAATATGGCTTTCTGTGATTTGTACATCTGTTGGATAATAAAAATCGCCAGTTGCTTTTCCTTCTTTCCCAAAAGAGATAAACTCTTTTCCATCGGTACTATACAGAATACGATTATTATAAAAATCGGCAATAGCTTTTTCTTTAAAATAGGTAGATACTCCCGCTGGTGCATCTAATGAGTCTAAAAGAACAAGCGTTTTCTTTTCTCCATCGACAAACACACTCACTTCGTCATTACCATATTGAGGCACATAAAGCATCTCTCCTTCTGCATCTATGTGCATAGGGCGGTCTAAAGAATCTATGGTTTTTATCGTTTTCCCTTCATCGTTTATTAATACCAACCGATTATGATCTCCGTCACTTAACCAAATCCCTTCTGACGTAATGGCCATTCCGATAGCATTTACACCCGTAATAGGAATTGTTTTTGAGAGTTGCCAGCTTTTTGCAACCTCCTCTTTTTCTGCACAGCTTATCAAAATAAGGAGTGCTAATAGACTATATATGTATTTCATTTTGGTTTCTTATTTTAGTTATAATGTCTGTTCGAGTGCAGTCGAAAACCTTAAGATACTTTAATCTCTAGTTGTAGTTCTCGACTGCACCCAAACGGACAGCTACTATTTTTAATTTTTTGTTTCCCCAACCCTAAAAGGTGCAAAAATTATATACGCATTATTTTCATTAGAATAAGCCATCCTTTAGGGGCGGGGAAGGCTTATTAGAGATTCATTGATACTAATTGCCATTAGAAATCTATGAGGTTCTCAATTGCGTTCGAACGGACAGCTACTTCATTAATATTCCACACGTTCGTATGCACAGCAGCCTGGCAATGATTTGTAGGTGCCATTTTTTGCTTGGTGGTTCTTTGTATCATGTCCTGCCTTTGCCACTGCTTTTTCAACAGCATCTAATGTAGTTGCTTTTTTATCATAAGATACTTCTAAAAGCTTAGTGTCTTTATTCCAGACAGCTGTCGAGACTCCAAAAACATCTGTAGATGCTTTTACGATACGTGCTTGACACATCTCACAATTACCAGCTACAAACGTACTTTCTGTTACTATTTCTGCATCACTAGCAATGGCTTCCTTAACGCCTCCCATTTCTTCTACAGTCCCATCAGCACGAGTCACACGTCCAGACATAGGTGTGTATCCTGCTTTTTTCACTTGTTCTTCTACAGCTTCAATTGTCAAAGCTTTTTCAGAAGGATATGTAAAACTAAAATCTCCTGTTTCTATATCTATTTTTACTTTTTTAATGCCTTTGAATTCTTTGAATTTTTTCTCTAATCCATAGGCACAAAATGGACATCCGAGTCCATCAACTTGCACTTCAAATTGGTCATAACTTTTTTGTGCTTGTACTGCTGGTATTGCCATCAAAACAGCGAATACGATTACTATTATTTTTTTCATTTTTTTATGTTTTAAAAGGTGTATCTCGTACCGAGAAATACACTATAGTTTAACTCTCTTGTTGGATCTAAATTTTGAATGAGTGGCAACTGTACTGCAAGGTCAAACGTAATATTTTTTCCTGCATATTGTATGCCTTGTGCATATAATAATTGATACCAATCTCTTTCAGTAAATAATGAGCTCGTATACTCAAAAAATAGGTTGACTTGTTTATTAGGGTATTGTGGTTTTAATAAAGGCAAGCCTACGCCAAATTTTGCTCGGAATTCATCTACTGTTGCCTCTGGCGACCAATTATAACCTACTTCTGTTGAAATACCATATTTTAAGGTTTCATATCCAGAAACTATGCCATAATAGCCTTCATAGAAGCCTGTGCTAAGACCAATCAAATCAACCTTATCTCCTGTAGGAATACTTTGAAGGGTTTTTGCAACTACTCTAAAGGTTTTTCCAGTAGCGTCTTTACGATAAAATTGATACTTTCCTAATACTTTAATATCGGCAAGAGCACTTCCAGAAGCTCCACCTTCAAAATCATAATTGATATAAGGAAGGTGTACTGCAAACAATGAATTAGACGTAGGTAAATAGTGAAACATAACAGGCACATAAACTGCGGTACCCCTTTCGGTGTTTCTAATTTCGGTTAATGTTTTGGTGGTAAAGCTTCCACCGCCTAACATAATAGGCTTGTCTGCTGTAATTGGGGGGCCTTGTGCATACGCTTTCGCGAAAGCGAATACTACAACAACCCATAAAATGTGTTTCATGTAATTAATGATATATGATTAAACTTAACTGCGACGAGTAAAGCATCATATATCAAATCAAAAACTGCTCATGAAGGATCACAATATCTGTGACAATCTCTGGTGGCGGATATCCATTAAAAGGGATTTCGTGGATATCTAAAGGACTAAATAATTGTAGGTAAGAATCATAAAAGGCAAGAACAAAATTTTGCTGTTCTACATCCATTTGTTGGAAAGAAGGTTTCAAATCGTCTTGTCCAATACTTACAATTTGTTCATCATGACAACAACTCATACCTTTCATTTCAGTAGAAGTAGATGTATTCATTGCCATTTCCATTCCGCAATTTTTTGCTTCTTTAAAAAGGGCTACATCTACCAAGGTATCTCCACAAAAATGCATATCTACAGTAAAGGACATGGTCGTAAAAATTACCACACATGCCATTGTAATAGCCATTATTTTGTGAAAGAATGTTTTCATATCTAAGTGCAAAATTACAAAAATTACAGAAACACGTCATTGCATTAACAAAGCCTTAGTATAAGTAATAGTAAGATTCTTGTAATTTAGTAGACAAAATGCGAAAAGAAAATCAAAGATGAAACTATCTATAATCATTACAAGCCTTGTGCTTGCCATCTCATGTCAAAGCACACCTTATAAACCTAACGAACCTACAGCACAGCTAGATCCTGTACAAACCCAACCTCAAGATGGGCTAGCCAAAGCTTATTTTGCTAGCGGATGCTTTTGGTGTGTTGAAGCAATATATGAAAGTGTAAAAGGTGTAAAAGAATCTATTTCTGGATATAGTGGAGGGCACACCGAAAACCCTACGTATGAATCTAGTAATACAGGGCGTACTGGACATGCCGAAGCGGTAGAGATCTATTATGATCCTAATGTGGTTTCGTTTGCAACGCTAGTAGATGTCTATTTTGGGTCCCAAAATGTAACACAAGTATATGGGCAAGGCCCAGATAGGGGTTCACAATATCGTTCTATCATTTTTTATCAAAATGAAAAAGAAAAAGAGATTATCCTTCAGAAGGTAAAAGAACAAGAAAAGATTTACGGCGAGGGCAAAGTAGCGGCATCTATACTTCCATTTCAAAAATTCTGGAGAGGAGAAGAATACCACCAAAATTATGAACGCCTACATCCTCGAAGTTCTTACATTCAAAATGTTTCGATTCCTAGATTACGACGTTTCCAAAAAAAATTCCCTCATTTATTAAAAGATACTGCACATTAAGAGATGTTGCTATAAAATTTCTCATTTCATAGAATTTTATCTCTTTTTATTGCTCTAAAACACAAAAGCTGAACAATGTACATTGTTCAGCTTTGTATTATTATATGACTCAGTTAAAAGCTAAGAGATACAGTAACATGGCAATTTGATACTGTAACACAGCAGCAATCACACCATCCCCATTCATCTGCATAACATCCACAAGTTCCAAATTCAACATCACAATCTAATTCTATGCCTCCGCCTACTTGTTGTAAACTAACATTACCATCTGTGTTGTTAAGAAATAAAGGTAGGTTTTGAGCTGCTTCTAATCTACTTAGTGCTTCTGCATGCGCAAATTGTCTATCTACTGCTATACCGTCCATCACAGAAATTAATTGGTGTTCTTCAAAAAATGGTACTATTTCATTATGTTCATATCTAGCTGCAGAAGTATAAATCCCATCACCAGCTACTTCATCATTATACGATCCATCATCAAAAAATGAAGTTCTATTATGAGTCACAGTAGCTCCCATTTGCGTTTCTCTGGAGAAATTATGGAATACTAATTCTTTAACGTATGTATATTCATCAAGGCTACGAATTCTATAATTAAGTAATGCAACATCTTTCTTAAAGGAATCATTTTCTTCTATTTTATTAAGAGAAAAATCAGCTGAAGTTTGTGCTTGTTCATTATTATTTTCAATTGTTGCGTCATTACTACAAGAAAATATAAGTAAAGAAAGAATTGCGATAGCGCTTGTTTTCAATGTTTTCATAATTAATTTATTGTTTATTTTACCTACTCTATATGTTTTTCGGTGTACACATTGGATTTAAACAAGTATGTAAATAACACAATCACCAAATTGATTTTTTACATTTTAAAAAAGGAATGTTGGCGCATCCATTTAATAATTCACTTATTATTACCAGCACAAACTTATCACTATAAACTGCTTGTTTACAAACACATACAGTCTGTTTTCAGGAATCAGCGCCCTTGTTTCTCTGAAAGCAGACTTCTAAAAACAACATATGAATAGCACATTACCAATCATGTATATATCATCGCTATAATTCTAAAAAATATTAAAAATAAATGCATAAGAAAGCCTCCTTAAAGAGGCTTTGAAGTGAATAAAACTTACATCAAAAGTTTTATCTATTTTTAATTTGAATAGGTTAAGGTTTGCTAACCTTTAGCTCAAATAAAAGTGGATATAAACGGTCTTTAGTTACATAAAGGCCGTTTTCGTTTTTAATAAGATCTGGTAATACATCATAAGGGCTTTCATCATGTTCTCTTAGATATTCTACAACGAGTCCTTGACTAGTAAGTGCAGAGATCACATCTCCTAGCCCATGATTCCAACCATATTCTTTACTAATCATGGTTGATTTTTGATCTGCATAAGTTCCTTCATACTCCTCATAAATTGCTTCTTTTTGGTTATAGCCATATCGCAACTGAGCTTTTCCAGATGTATAATCAAACATCCACACCAGAGGATGAAATTCAACCATATAGAATATACCTCCTGATTCTAGGCGTTCTGCTATCATTTTTCCCCATGGGTTCAAATCTGGCAGCCAGCCTATGGTTCCATAACTTGTAAATACAATATCAAACTGCTCTTTTATATAGGTAGAAGTTTCTAGTACATTACATCTCACAAAAGTAGTGTCCAATGCTAGTTGTTTTGCCAATTTCTGAGCAAGTGCAATTCCCTCATCACTTAAATCTACTCCGGTACATCTTGCCCCCATTCTGGAAAAGCTTAATGTATCTTGTCCAAAATGACATTGTAGATGCAATAAAGATTTTCCAGTTACATCTCCTAATGCTTCTAGCTCGTAGTGATTTAATGAACTTTTTCCCGCCAAAAACTCATCCATCTTATAGAAGTCACTCGTTGCATGAATGGCTACTTTTTGATTCCAAGTCTCGCGATTAACTTTGAAATAATCAGGGTTAAGATCAGACATAATTTGTATTTTTGAAATAAAATTTTGAGAAAGATACTACATTTTGATATAGATGCTATTGAGGATATGGACACGCGATTTAGAGCCAACTTTATCAATAGTGTAACGGGGTATAAATCTGCAAATTTACTAGGAACTATAGATCAAGAAGGAGTGGCTAATCTTGCTGTTTTCAGTTCTATTACACATTTGGGAAGTCACCCGCCCCTCGTAGGTTTTATTACAAGGCCTACAGTAGTACCAAGACATACCTACTTAAATATAAAAGAATCAGGTTTTTTTACGATTAATCATATTACTTCTTCCATTGTAAAAGAAGCACATCAAACCTCTGCACGGTACGATGCATCTATTTCTGAGTTTGATGCGACAGGACTTACCTCAGAATTCAAAGGAGACTTTAAAGCTCCTTTTGTAAAAGAAGCGCCTATTAAAATAGCGTGTCGTTATGTAAATGAATATCCCATTAAAGAAAATGGCACTGTGCTTGTTGTTGGAGCTATGCAAGATATTTATCTTCCAGAAGGGGTTCACACAGAAGACGGATGGATTGATTTAAGCAAAACGGAGGGCGTTACTATAAACGGATTAGATAGCTATTCAAAACCTCAACTTTTAGATCGGTTACAGTATGCAAAACCCGACAAACCTACTACCTCTATTCTGAAAAAGTAAAAAGGTACTTTCCTGTTTTTTAGTTTTATCTTTGCATAGATTTTATGAGAAGTATGCTGGAAATTATAAGGATGTCACACTGAGCTTGTCGAAGTGCAAATCCAAAGTACAAAAGCGTATACTAACACAGAAACACTATGCAATTATCTAAGATTCCAAAGCTTAAATATACTGACGGAGATAACTTTTTTTTATTAGCAGGTCCTTGTGCTATTGAAGGTGAAGACATGGCCATGCGCATTGCCGAAAGAGTTCTTGAAATCACTACTAAATTAGAAATTCCTTATGTATTTAAAGGAAGTTTTAGAAAAGCAAACCGCAGTCGTGTAGATAGTTTTACAGGAATTGGAGATGAAAAAGCATTAGAAATTCTTGCGAAAGTTTCAGAACGATTTGATGTTCCTACAGTAACCGATATTCACGAAGTATCTGATGCAGCACTTGCAGCACAGTATGTAGACGTGCTTCAAATACCTGCTTTTCTTGTAAGACAAACAGCCCTTGTTGTTGCCGCTGCCGAAACTGGAAAAGTGGTCAACCTAAAGAAAGGACAATTCATGTCTCCAGAAAGCATGCAACATGCTGCAAAAAAAGTAACAGGAACTGGTAATGAACAAGTGATGATTACTGATCGCGGAACCATGTTTGGGTACCAAGATATGATTGTAGATTTCAGAGGCATTCCTACCATGAGACAATATGCACCTACTGTTCTTGATGTAACCCATTCATTACAGCAACCTAATCAATCTAGTGGTGTTACAGGAGGACGTCCAGATATGATAGAAACCATCGCACGTGCAGGTATTGTAAATCATGTAGATGGGTTATTTATAGAAACACATTTTGACCCTGCAAATGCAAAAAGTGATGGAGCAAATATGCTAGACTTAGCGCATTTAGAAAAACTACTTACAAACTTAGTTGCGATACGTAAAACGGTGAATTCTTTATAAATAGATTATAACTCTTACGATAAAACATAAAAAAAGGAATCTTCCCCCAAAGATTCCTTTTACTCACTAAATATTTTTCATAATTGATTAGTAAGTATCGTTGTTACGAAACTACATAAACATATCTTTTAAGATTCTTAATAAATTCTTAAAGCATTAAGAATTAACATTACAATAATATTTAGAATTATTTCTCTCTGATCAAACGTACTGCATCTTGCAAAATATCTTGCAATACAGCTACATCAATTTCTTCTATAGAAGTGTATCGTAGGGATCGTAACGTTTTGCGTTTTTCACCAGCTATCAAATGATCTTTATGAATATCTATATGAATCCCATTAATAAATCCTACATCTACAAATGTTTTTCTAAAATTGAGAAAACAACACATCTTTTTATCTACTTTATAAAAGGGTAAGTGCCATTTAAATTGCTCTTCTACTTCTGGTATAGTATGCTTGATAATAGCTTGTAGCTCGATGAGGATACTACGCCATGGTTCTGGCTTTGACAAAATGTAATTTTCGGCAGGATTCAAGGTACAGTTTTTGATATCTTTGAGATAAAAATACTATAATTTGATAAAAAAATATTGCTTTTATATTTTTCTAATGGTATACGCTTTCGCGAAAGCGCAAACAGCTACAGTTATAGATCAAAAAGTACAGTCCTATCCGGATCATATAAACACCATCACATTACTTTCCAATCGCATCCAGAACGATTTTACGACACAAGAAGCACAAATCAGGGCCATTTATAGCTGGATTGCTACGCATATTGCCTATGATCTAGAAGATTATTATAGCTTACGTTCTCCAAAACGCATCTATTATTCTTCTAAAAAAGAACGTACTCGAAAACTTCGAATAGCACGCACAAAACTTATAAATGAAACCTTAAAAACACAAACTGCATTATGCGAAGGCTATACCGCCTTATTTCAAGCCCTATGCGAATCTCTTGGAATTCCTTGCGTGACTATTAATGGATTTACAAAAACCGATTCAAGACTTATAGGTACAAGTCCAGGGTTTAAAAACCATGCATGGAATGCTGTATATCTAGACAATGAATGGCACCTTATAGATGTTACTTGGGGTGCTGGAAGGGAAACAGTATACCGCACTAAATGGGAGTTTATTTTTAATGATCATTATTATAAAGTAGCCCCTGAATTATTCATAAAACATCATTATCCTGAGGACCCTGTTTGGCAATTAAGACCCCATCCTATTTCAAAAAAAGAATTCTTTAGCAAACCCTTATTATACAGTGCCTATTTTGATTCTGGCATACACTTATCTGATCGAGAAGAAGGAACCATACAACTCTCTAAAGAAGAAAAATATGTGTACTTACATTTTGAAAAACTACCTAAACACCCCAATGTATATTACATTACACAAGAAAACACACAACCTCGCCCAGTTCGCTTTAAAAGGCATCCTTCTAAAGGGTTTATTGGTAAAATAAAACTTAAAGAAAAACATCCAATTACACTTACCCTATTTAATCATCAAGAAGCGATTATTGATTTTAAAGTAGAGCGTTATGATGAGTAAATGAAGTTGCTTAAAAATGATTCTTTTTAAGAGTTATAAAATCCCTATTTTTAAGCAACCTTAATAACCTGATCTATGAGTTCTCGTCGTGATTTTGTAAAGAAAACTGCTTTAGTTGGTGCTGGTATCGCACTAGCACCTAATATAGCCTATGGGGCTTCACAATCTTCAAAAGATATTTTACGTGTGGGTCTTATTGGTGTTGGCCTAAGAGGGACTAATCACCTTACTAACTTATTACAACGTAAGGATGTCACTGTAGATGCCATCTGTGATATTGACCCT
This sequence comes from Dokdonia pacifica, assembly GCF_900188275.1. Classification (GTDB taxonomy): domain Bacteria; phylum Bacteroidota; class Bacteroidia; order Flavobacteriales; family Flavobacteriaceae; genus Dokdonia; species Dokdonia pacifica. Next base: position 210,928 of record NZ_FZNY01000004.1, on the reverse strand, counting down.
GCTAGAATTACCATCGCCAAAGATCATATCGCCAAAGCTGGTTTTGCAGCACCGAAAGTCTTTGGAAAAGATGATTATGATTATAGAAATCTTTTAGAAGAAAAAAGCATCGATGCTATCATTATCTCTACGCCATGGTTATGGCATACACGTATGGCAGTAGATGCAATGAAAGCAGGAAAGTATACAGGTGTAGAAGTATCGGCTGCAAATACGATGGAAGAATGTTGGGATCTTGTAAATACACATGAAGAGACGGGTAGTCACTTGATGATTTTAGAAAATGTAAATTATCGTCGTGATATTCTTGCAGTATTGAATATGGTACGTCAAGAAGTTTTTGGAGAGCTTATTCATTTCAGATGTGGTTATCAACATGATTTACGATTTGTAAAACTAAATGATGGGGTTACTCCTTATGGAAAAGGAGTTGAGTTTGGAGACAAAGGAATTTCTGAGTCTAAATGGCGCACACAACATTCGTTACTTCGTAATGGTGATGTATATCCTACACATGGTGTAGGGCCTATTGCTACCATGTGTAATGTAAATAGAGGAAATCGTTTTGTATCTATGACTTCACATGCTAGCAAAGCTGTTGGCATTAATAAGTACATTGTTGAAAACGGAGGAAAAGATCATCCTAATGCAAAACTAAAATGGAAACAGGGAGATGTCATTACCTCTACTATTGCTACCGCAAATGGAGAAACTATTATTGTAACCCATGATTGTAATTCCCCTCGTCCCTACTCGCTTGGGTTTAGAGTCCAAGGAAGTCAAGGGTTATGGGAAGTAGATGGAAGTCGTATTTATATAGAAGGAAAAAGTGAGCCTCATCGTTGGGATGATGCCAAAGCATGGCTAGATAAATATGATCATCCTTTATGGAAAAAATATGGAGAATATGCTACAGGTTCTGGTCATGGAGGTATGGACTTTTTTGTATTAAATGCCTTTGTAGAATCTGCAAAACAGAATATAGCGCCACCACTTGATGCCTATGATGCGGCTGCTTGGAGTGCCATTACGCCACTTTCTGAAGCTTCTATTGCAAATAATGGTGAGCCTCAAGATTTTCCTGACTTTACGCGCGGATTATGGGTAAGTCGCAAACCCTATAATTGGATTAAAGAAACGTATTAGTAGATACTATGATTTCAAAAGCACCTGGACGTATTTGCCTTTTTGGGGATCATCAGGATTATCTAGAGTTGCCTATTATTGCTTGCGCTATCAATAGATATATCACTATTAAAGGTACGCCTAATAACACAGATACATTTGTAATTAAAATGCCTGATCTGGGAGAAGAAGAACGTATACGCTTTCGCGAAAGCGATCTCATTCCTACCAAAGGAGCGCATCTTAAAACAGCTTTATATGTGGTACAACAGTACGGATGTATTCCCACGCAAGGATATGATATTACTATACAAGGAGACATCCCTATTAATGCAGGATTATCTAGTTCTTCTGCCATGGTCGTTGCCTGGATTCAATGGTTGTTTACCACTTTTGGATGTGACCCAATTATAACCCCAGAATTTATAGGTCAAGTTGCCTACGAAGCTGAGGTGGTTGCACAAAAAGCACCTGGTGGAAAAATGGATCAATATACAAGTGCTATTGGAGATACCATTTACTTAGAAACAGATGCATCCTCAAATTATCGAAAAATAGCATGTTCATTAAAAGGACTCATCGTTGGTGAATCTGGCATTGCAAAAAATACAGTAGGTGTTTTAGGAGATATTAAAGGAAAATCTCTTGAAGCTATCGCATTTATCGAAAAAGCAACACCTTCTTTTGACCTAGCTACAGCAACACTTGATGATTATTATGCTTACAAAGCTATTCTCCCAGATGAGTTACATCCCTTTTTTTATGCAGCTATTCAAAATCATCTCATAACCCAAGAGGCATTTTTCGCTTTAAGCGAAACAGAAATAGATTATAAACATTTAGGTGCCTTATTAAATGCGCACCATGATGTTTTAAAAAACACACTACAAATTACTGTGCCTGTCATAGATGCTATGATTACTGCAGCATTAGAAGCTGGAGCATATGGAGCAAAAATTGTAGGTTCTGGTGGTGGCGGTTGTATCTGTGCAATTGCGCCTCTAGAAAAACAACAGGATGTGATAAATGCTATACAGAATTCAGGTGCAAAAAATGCCTATACCATACAATTAAGCCAAGGAGCTCATATCTTATGACAAACACATTAATTATTCTCGCTGGAGGAGCTTCATCCCGCATGAAGAAATCTATGGCGTCAAAGCTTTCTAAAGAGATGGTGACGCAAGCTAACACACGCAGTAAAGCATTGATATTACTAAATGATAGACCTATGCTTGATTATGTATTATATAATGCAAAACAAGCAGGGATTACGCAGGTAATTATTGTCATTGGTCCTCAGGGTGATTTATTCAAAGAGTATTATGGTAACGAAGACCAAAACAATAATTTTCATGGACTACACATCTCTTATGCGGTACAACACATTCCTGAAGACAGGGTAAAACCATTAGGTACCGCCGATGCATTGCTACAAGCCATAGAGCAATACCCTAGATTACAATCGGATACTTTTTTGGTTTGTAATGCAGACAATTTATATAGTACGACTGCTTTTTTTGCTTTACGCGAAAACAAAAACCCACACGCATTTCTAAATTATGATCGAGCGGCACTAAAATATCCTATGGAACGTATTGCGCGATTTGCCTTAACTAAGGTGACTACCGAACTATATCTAGAAGACATTATAGAAAAACCTGAGGCTTCAGAAGTTGGAGATTACAAAAATGCAGATGGTACTTTTAGAGTCAGTATGAATATTTTTAAATTTCAAGGCGCATCATTTTACCCCTATTTGGTGGCGTGCCCTATCCATCCAGAACGCAATGAAAAGGAGCTTCCAACAGCTATTCTTGCCATGGTGCGTGAGCACCCTACTGCCATGCAAGCCATTCCTTTTTCAGAACATGTCCCTGATTTAACTGGAAAAGATGATATTTTTATTTTGAATGATTATCTTTCTACACATATTCCAACCTTAGATTGGAATGCATAATCTAACGACTCCTTATGATTGATTTATCGACACTAGACCTAGTCATTATTATTTCGCTATTTGTGATTATCCTATCTGTAGGATTTTATGTAAGCAGAACCTCAGGAAAAGACACCTCTCAGTATTTTTTATCAGGTCGTAATATGCCATGGTGGTTATTAGGACTTTCTATGGTTGCCACTACTTTTTCTACAGATACGCCTAATTTGGTTACAAATATTGTGCGTGTCAATGGAGTGGCAGGTAACTGGGTATGGTGGGCATTCCTGATTACTGGATTACTAACGGTTTTTGTATACGCTCGTTTATGGCGAAAATCAAATGTAAAAACAGACATCGAGTTTTATGAGCTACGTTATGGCGGTGCTCCTGCACGTTTTTTACGTTGGTTTAGAGCCGTGTTTTTAGGTATATTCTTTAATATGTTTGCGATGGCGGGTGTAATGCTAGCTGCTATTAAAATAGGAGAAGTCATGCTGGGTCTTGACGGATGGATTACGATACTTATTGCAGGATCTATTACCTTACTATTTAGTTCTGTGGGTGGTTTTAAAGGAGTAGTATATACTGATTTTATTCTCTTTTTTGTAGCCATGATCGGCGCCTTAGGCGCTGCGGTTTATATTGTAGGACTCCCAGAAGTGGGTGGTCTAGAAGCGCTTGTATCACACCCTAATGTAGCCGATAAACTTTCGTTTATCCCTGATTCAGATCAATCAGGTGTAAACCGAAAAGAATTATTAATTACCCTTTTTATTATTCCTATAGCTGTACAATGGTGGAGTAGTTGGTATCCTGGAGGGGAACCTGGTGGAGGTGGATATGTAGCACAACGCATGCTCGCTGCCAAAGATGAAAATCATGCCATAGGTGCTACCTTCTTTTTTAATTTTATGCATATTGCTATTCGTCCTTGGCCATGGATTTTAGTAGCACTTGCATCTCTTATTATTTTTCCAGATTTAGCGAGTATACAAGAAGCTTTCCCAAATGTGTCCGATGATAAAATAGGACATGATCTAGCGTATCCAGCAATGCTTACAAAGCTTCCAAGTGGTTTATTAGGGATTGTACTTGCGTCTCTTGCGGCTGCTTTTATGAGTACCATTTCTACCCATTTAAATTGGGGAGCGTCCTATCTAGTAAATGATTTATACAAAACACAAATCAAGAAAGAGGCTTCAGAAAAAGAACAAGTACAAGCTGGACGTGTCGCTACGATTATTCTTATGGTAATTAGTGCGCTTATGGCATTGGCTATGAATAATGCACTACAATTATTTAATATCATTATTATGTTTGGGGCTGGAACAGGACTTATTTTCATACTTCGTTGGTTCTGGTGGCGTATTAATGCATGGACAGAAATTAGCGCAATGTTAGCTTCTGGTACCATCTCTATGCTACTCACCTTTACTCCTCTTGGAGAAATTATGTTTGGGGACACTGGATGGATGCCTACATACTATCAATTTCCTTTCATTGTCGTGACGACTTCTATTATTTGGCTTATTGTTACGTACCTCACACAACCTGAATCACAAGAAACCTTAGCGCGTTTCTACCAAAAGACAACACCAGGCGGTAAAGGCTGGAAAAAGATAGTGGCTCAGATGACTCCTGAGCAGCAAGAAGCTTCTCAAACACCATGGATTGTTCCACAGGGGATTCTTGCCATGCTTTTAGGATGTGCTTTTGTTTATGGGTCTTTATTTAGCACCGGGTACTTTATTTATGGAGAAACTACCAATGCTCTTATTACATTAGCGATAGTCATTATTTCGGGCGTCTTATTACTCAATGTTTGGAAACGTATGAAGAAAATAACTGATGAATCTACGTAAATAAGGAGCTATATTTATACACATGAAAAAGATTTTAATTACCCTACTTCTAGTTACGTCAATGTTACAATTGATGTATGCACAAGAAACTGCCGCAGTATATAAGGATGCACTGCGTATTATTGAAAACAGTCCTACCTATAAAAAACTAGGAATTGAAGCATATACAACAGCGATAAAGACAACTAGTTTTGCAAATCAAGCCTATGCCTTCTGGTTGGATGATCAAACCTTAACATTCAAAGATAGAGACTTTGAAAACTATTTTGGTGAGTTATATATTCCAATAGAGATTCCTCCTTTTAAAGAATTACGCACAAAAAGAAGGGCAAAACATCTATTTGTTGTTACCGAAACAGAACATAATAAATTTGCTATTGAAATTTTAGTATTCAAAAGAAAGCGTAGAGGTAAATACCCTAAATTCTATCAAGGAAAAAGTTACTCGTTCCTATTTAGAAAAGAAGCAGATAATAGTGTAAAATTGATACACAATATGGAGGTTGTAAATAATTAAAAAAGACCTTACCATAAATGCAAATCATTACGTAGGGTAATCATTCTTTTTTTGCTTTCGCGAAAGCGTACTAAGAAGCTCTAAAAATAAAAAACTACTTTTGTAATACCTATATACAGTCTCCCCTAGAATGAATAAATCAATTGTCTTTAGTATTCTATTTCTATACAATTGCTTTCTTGTAAAAGCACAGGTTGATGATAGTAAAATAGATTTTACATCCCCTACTAATGGGCAAGAAGAAGCTGCAAGATATTCTAAATTACTTCAGGAACATTATAAAAATGGAGACTATGAATTACACAAAATATATAGTGATTCTTTATTATTAATTTCAGAATTATATGAGATTACTGACATGAGTATTTTAGCTCTTAACAGTCAGGCGATATACTACAAAAACAGGAGTAACAGACAAAAAGCCATTGAGATTTACCATAAAGCCCTAGAAAAATGTGAATTGGTTGCTAACAATGAAGGGCCTAAGGCAATGATTCTTACTAACATGGGAAATCTCTATACCGATATTGGCGCGTATGAGAAGTCTATTAATGCAATGAATGAATTGCTAGTCCTGACAGATACCATTCGAAGTTTTTCTAGAATAAAAGCAGCCGCTCTTGTAGGGCAGTCTACAAATTATATAGAGCTAAAAGATTATGAAAAAGCCCTACAATACACTGAACGTGCTATCACTTTAGGTGAGTATATGAAAGATGAAGAAGTAATTGCTACTTCTCTGAATAATACCAGTGATATTTATATACAATTAGGTGATTATGAAAATGCCTTACTAACTACAGAAAAAGGACTTCAACTTCCACACATACAAAGACCTACTAAAAAGCGTGCTTGGCTCTTATTTAATAATGGGGTAGCAAACTATCATCTATCTAATATCGATATCGCATTAGAGCGTTTCAAAGAGTCGTTAACACTAGCCGAGAATAAAAATCTCGACGAGATTGCCATGTATAGCTATGAATATTTAGCAAAAGTATATGAGCAGAAAGGAAACTTTAAAGTTTCATATGAAGCTCAAAAGGAATACATACGCATTAGAGATTTAATACAAGGAGATAAAAAAGAAGCAACAATTGCCGACCTTTCAAATGACATTACTAAAAACAAAGAAACATTAGAAGCTACTGAAGAGGAAGTCGCATCTATTACTAAAAACAAAAAACAATTAGTTTTTTACGGAAGTATTCTCATACTCTTACTTTCGGGTGTATTATACTTTTATATAAAAAAGAAAAAGCGTATTGAAATAGAAAAAAATGATCTTCAAGAACAATATGTTGCTTTAAAAAGGGTCATAGAAAAAAAACAAATAACACCTGTACAACCTGTTGAAAAAACACACTTAAAAACAGAAGAACAGCCCTATAAAAATTCGTCATTAACTGATACTGATAGAGAAAAATACAAGGAACGAATTTTAGTATTAATGAAAACAGAAAAACCGTATTTAGAATCTAATTTGAGGTTGGCTGAATTAGCCTCAAAATTACAAATGAGTACATCGCATTTTTCTGAAGTATTACATTACTGCTTTAAAGAAAACTTCTACAATTTCATTAATTTTTATCGTGTTTTAGAAGCACAAGAGTTAATGAAAAAACCACAATATAAAACAGCAAAAATTATTGCCATTGCATTTGATTCTGGTTTTAAAAGTAAAACTACATTCAATAGGGTATTTAAAAACTACACAGGTCAAACCCCTTCAGAATATCGCAAAACCGCTTAAACAGTGCCTTTTCTCTATAAAAAAAGGTTCCATTCAATGGAATGGAACCTTTTTTGACTACATAAGATCGGAACTTTACCTATAAATAGTGAACTTTACTTAAAATAAGTAATGCTTTCATATGAGGCTCTTTAGTTATATCTATTTCTAGTATAAGAATTGATTCAAATGTGAACTAATGGTGATGCAACTTCACTAATATTAAACCTTTTTTTTAGCACAATCAGAAAAGAATTAGCGTAAATAGCACATCAGTGTGAGTATCAAAAATGTATATTTTATGACGGTATTGCCTAGAATGAAGTTTTTACTTCTCATAACAATTTTTCTTTGTGCCTGTATAAATTCGTATAGTCAGGATTTTACATCTATTTGGAATACTACCTTATCGACTCCAGATAATCAAATAACCATACCCACAAACCCAGGATTTACATATGATTATACTGTTAATTGGGGAGATGGCAATACAGACACGGGAATAACTGGAAATGTAACACATACTTACGCTACTCCGGGGAATTATACTATTAGTATTAGTGGAAATTTTCCCGCTATTTATTTTAATAATACGGGTGATAAGGATAAAATTATTGAGATTACTTCTTGGGGAAACCTCCAATGGCAGTCTATGGAGAATGCTTTTTACGGGTGTCGAAATTTGAATTTTGACGCTATTTCGCCTCCTGATTTAAGCCAAGTTACCAGCTTAAAGAACATGTTTAGAGAGGCAAATGTTTTCAATGGAATTTTGAATTCTTGGAATGTTGATAACATCACAGATATTTCTGGAATGTTTCAAGATTGCGATACTTTTAATAGGCCATTGGATGGATGGAATACGGGGAATATTACTGACATGTCTGATACTTTCAACGGAGCCCATAATTTTAATGAACCATTAGATAACTGGAATACTGGCGCTGTAACAACTATGGCGAGAATGTTTAGATCTGCTAATGATTTCAATCAAAATATTAATGGTTGGAATACATCGCAGGTGACAGATATGAGCGATATGTTTAGCGCATCAGATATGGCATTTCCTTTAAACAATTGGAACGTACTTCAAGTAACTACGATGTCTAGGATGTTTAGATCTACTCCCTTTAATCAACCCCTTGATCAATGGGATGTTGATAATGTAACCGATATGTTTGAGATGTTTAGAGATACTCCTTTCAATCAAAATATAAATAACTGGCAAGTAGGCAATGTTTTGAATATGGCAGGAATGTTTGAACGTAATTATGTGTTCAATCAACCTTTAAACAATTGGAATGTGAGTAGTGTCACAGATATGTCAAATATGTTTGCTGGAATTAATTCTGCACTTACCGTTTTTAATCAACCACTGGATATGTGGATTACCTCAAGTGTAACAAATATGCGTGAGATGTTTGAATCTTCTCGCTTTAATCAACCCCTCGAGGCTTGGGATGTAACTAACGTTACAAATATGTCAGGTATGTTTCGCAGAGCTGTAGATTTTAATCAACCTTTAAACGGTTGGACACTTGATTCTTTAGCCGATACGAACAGCATGTTTTTTAATGCTACAAGTTTTAATCAATTACTCAATAATTGGAATGTAAGTAATGTAGTTAACATGGCCTCAATGTTTAATGGCGCCTCTTTATTTAACCAACCTATTGATTTATGGACAACAACTAATGTAAGTGACATGCGCTTTATGTTCTCAAATGCAACCGCCTTTGACCAAAACTTAGGTGTTTGGGATATTTCAAATGTCACCTTAATGGCCAATATGCTAGATGATTCTGGACTTTCAGAAACAAACTATAACAATACCTTAATCGGGTGGGAAGCACAAACCGTTAATGATAATGTAATTCTTGGAGCAGCAAATCTATTATACTGTGATGGACGTTTTGCTAGAGAAGATTTAATTATAAACAATAACTGGACTATAAATGATGACATTGTAAACTGCAGCTTTGTTTTTTGCACAGATATCATTACCCCTGTGGATGGTGATATAAATGTTCCAGGTAATTTTGATTTAGTTTGGGAAGCTACACCTAATGCTACAGGGTATAGGGTCACAGTTACCAAAGATACAGGAGGTGTAGTAACTACCATTTTAGACAATTTTGATGTAGGCAATGTCACCTCTTGGGATTTTGCTGTAGATTTTGTTGCCGGTGATATCGTTATGGCACTAGTAGTTCCTTTTAATGCTGAAGGTCCAGCAGAAAATTGTGTTACAGAGACGTATACTATTATTGATTCTTGGGTGAATAGCCCCGCAGCGTTTAAACTCACTTACAACACTGCTTTAACAAATAATGATAGTACTCCTGCCAATCAATTAAAAATCTCTAAAAATAATAGCTTATCCTATAATTACTCCATAGACTGGGGAGATAATCAATTTGATAATAATGTATCGGGAGATATCACACATACCTATGATGCACCTGGGATTTATACTATTTCTATTATTGGGGATTATCCCGCTCATTACTTTAACTTCTCAAATACAGATTATTTTAAACTCTTGACCATTGATCAATGGGGAACCCAGCAATGGCAAAGTATGGATCAAGCATTTCTTAACTGTCAAAACATGACGTATAATGCTACAGATATTCCAGATTTATCTCAAGTAGAAAATATGAGAAGTATGTTTTTCAGTTGTTTTTTATTTGATGCAGATATTAATAATTGGGATGTAAGCAATGTGACAAATATGTCCAATACGTTTGCTGCGGCATTTGTATTTAATAGTCCTCTAGATACATGGGATGTTAGTAATGTAACTAACATGAGTGGCTTGTTTCTTGTAGCACGAGCATTCAATCAACCTATAAACAATTGGAATGTAGGCAATGTAACAAACATGTTTAGAATGTTTGATGCTAATGGGTCAGCATCAGCTTTCAACCAACCATTAAATAACTGGAACGTATCAAATGTTCAAGACATGGGTTGGATGTTTCGATTTACAGAAAATTTCAACCAACCATTAGATATGTGGAATGTATCAAATGTAATATCTATGGAAAGAATGTTTGATAATGCAGAAGCATTCAATGGTAATATTTCAAATTGGAATGTGGAAAATGTTACCTCAATGGCTTCTATGTTCTCTAATGCAGATGCATTTAATCAAAATTTAAATAGCTGGAATGTGGAAAACGTTATTACAATGGATTCTATGTTTAGCAGTACTAACATTTTCAATCAACCTTTGAATGATTGGGACACCCTATCTTGTATTACCATGGGATCTATGTTTTCTGGATCTGTTGCATTTAACCAACCACTAAATAATTGGCAAGTAGAGACGGTAACCAATATGTCATTTATGTTTAATGGCACCAATGTATTTGATCAAGATATAAGCAGCTGGAATGTATCTCAAGTAACAACAATGAGAGGTATGTTTAGAAGTGCTGTACTTTTTGACCAAGCCCTCGCCCCTTGGGATGTAAATTCTGTGGTAAACATGGAGTCTATGTTTGAAAATGCGCAAGTATTTAATCAGCCCATTGGCGGTTGGGATGTTAGTGCGGTTGCAACTATGGCTTCTATGTTTGAAAATGCACAGCTGTTTGATCAACCTTTAATGGCTTGGGATACAAGTTCGGTAACCGATATGAACTCTATGTTTGAAAACGCACAGGTGTTTAATCAAAACATTAATGATTGGGACGTTGTTAATGTTACCAATTTTGCCTCCATGTTTGAAAGTGCTCAACAATTTAATACACCATTGGATGCTTGGGAAACCAATGAAGCACAAAATATGGCCGCTATGTTCAAAGAAGCTGCTGTATTTAACCAGAATATAAATACGTGGAATACCTCTTTTGTAACCACTATGGATGCCATGTTTCAAGATGCAACGATGTATGACCAACCTATGGAGGGTTGGAACACCGCTTCAGTAACCACTATGAGACGTATGTTTAGCGGAGCTTCTTTATTTAATCAAAATATAGATCCTTGGAATACGCGAGATGTCACAACTATGGAGGAAATGTTTGAGGATGCAGTAGCTTTTGACGCTCCTTTAAATAATTGGCGCGTCGAAGGAGTAGTTAATATGGACAGTATGTTTCAAAATGCTTCTTCTTTTAATCAACTATTAAATGAATGGGATCTAGGCTCCGTTTCTATGAACAATATGTTTAATCAAGCTAGTGCCTATGACCAAGTGTTAAGTGACTGGAATATGTCTCAAGTGACCAACTTAAATAATATGTTGGACAACTCAGGAATGTCTAGGGATAGTTATGACACCACATTAATAGCCTGGTCACAACAACAATTACCATCTGGCTTAACCCTAGGAGCGTTAAACGTTCCGTATTGTGATGCTTTTGAAGAACGCGCTTCCATAATTTCAGATTTTGGATGGAATATAGTAGGCGATATACTTGACTGCCCTCTTCCAGGATGTACCACATTAATTTCGCCATTAAATGGAGACATAGATGTTCCAGTAAATACAAATATTACTTGGGAACCAGCTCAGTTTGCTAGAGGATATAGACTTACAGTAACTTCAGTACCTCCCAACGCAAACAATGTAACTAACATTGACATCATTAATGATACAACCTATAATTTTGTAAATGACTTTGCGGGAGGCGAAGTAGTAAGCGTAACCATTGTTCCTTATAATGATGAAGGAGATGCAACGGGATGTGCTTTAGAGACATTTACCATTATTTCAGATCCTAATCCAACTATTCCAGATTGTACATCACTTTCCAATCCATTAAATGGAGCCGTAGATGTTATAGTAAGTACAGACCTATCATGGGATCCCATAAGTAATGCAGATAGTTATATTATTTCAGTAGGAACAACTCCTGGAGGTGTTGATATTTTAAACAATGAAAATGTAGGAAACGTTACGACATACGATCTAGTAGATGACCTGCCTGAAAACACCCTTATTTTTGTAACTATAATACCTACAAACGATGTCGGTGACAGTGTAGGATGTGCTGAAGAAAGCTTTACAACAGAGTTTATTCCTGTACCTCCGGGATGTACAAACCTTTTGACACCAATAGATGGCGCTATTGATGTTGATATTACAACTAACTTAACTTGGGATGCCGTGGCAGATGCAACTGGTTATTTACTAACAGTAGGTACTACACCAGGAGGAAATGAAATTTTAAATGAGATAGATGTGAATAACACTACAACATTTGATTTTGTAACAGATCTGGACGAAGATGAGACATACTACGTTATCATAACTCCATATAATAATGTTGGTGATGCAACGGGTTGTATAGTAGAGTCATTTACAACGGAAACCATTGAATTTTTCCCTGACTGTACATCTTTAACAGATCCACTCAATGGTGCTATCAATGTTCTAGTGGGAACAGATTTGAGTTGGGAAACTTCACCCATGGCTACGGGTTATTTATTGAGTGTGGGTACTACTTCTGGTGGAACAGATATTCTCAACAATCAAGATGTAGGAAATGTCACTACGTTTGATCTCCCAACAGATTTACCCGAATTTACCGAAATCTTTGTGACGATCATACCATATAACGATAGTGGAAATTCAACGGGATGCATAGAGGAGTCATTTACAACGCAACTATTCATTCCTGATTGCGTAACCCTCACCAATCCGTTAAACGGAGCTACAGGTGTACTTATCGGCACAGATCTTAGTTGGACAACAGCTACAACCGCTAGTGGATATATCCTCAGTGTAGGAACTACTTCGGGAGGAACAGATATTGTAAATAATCAAGATGTTGGGAATGTTACTACATTTGATGTACCTGCAGATTTACCAGAATTAACTGAAATCTTTGTCACTATTATTCCTTATAACGATACAGGAAATGCAACAGGATGTGCCGAGGAATCCTTTACTACAGAATTACTCCTTCCAGATTGTGTTACTCTTACAGACCCATTAAATGGAACGATAGACGTATTAGTAGGAACTGATCTCACATGGAATACTGCTACGACAGCAGATGGTTATATTCTAAATGTAGGAACTACTTCAGGAGGAACGGATATTCTCAATAATCAAGACGTAGGAAATGTCACTACGTTTGATCTCCCAACAGATTTACCCGAATTTACCGAAATCTTTGTCTCCATTACTCCATACAACGCTACTGGAAATGCGACAGGATGTACTGAAGAATCATTTACAACGCAATTGTTTGCACCAGATTGTGTCACGCTTACAGATCCGTTAAATGGAGCTACTGGTGTACTTATTGGCACAGATCTTAGTTGGACAACAGCTATCACAGCAGATGGATATATCCTCAGTGTAGGAACTACTTCTGGAGGAACAGATATTGTAAATAATCAAGATGTTGGGAATGTTACTACATTTGATTTACCTGCAGACTTACCCGAGTTTACTGAGATTTTTATCACTATTATTCCTTATAACGATACAGGAAATGCAATAGGATGTACTGAGGAATCCTTTACTACAGAATTACTCGTCCCAGATTGTGTTACTCTTACAGACCCATTAAATGGAACGATAGACGTATTAGTAGGAACTGATCTCACATGGAATGCTGCTACGACAGCAGATGGTTATATTCTGAATGTAGGAACTACATCAGGAGGAACGGATATTATAAATAATCAAGACGTAGGAAATGTCACTACATTTGATCTCCCTACTGACTTACCCGAATTTACGGAAATCTTTGTCTCCATTACTTCATACAACGCTACTGGAAATGCAACAGGATGTACTGAAGAATCATTTACAACGCAATTGTTTGCACCAGATTGTATTACGCTTACGGATCCATTAAATGGAGCTACCGGTGTACTTATTGGTACTGATTTAAGTTGGACCACAGCTACCACAGCAGATGGTTATATTCTTAGTGTAGGAACTACTTCTGGAGGAACAGATATAATCAACAACCAAGATGTAGGGAATGTTACTACATTTGATTTACCTGCAGATTTACCTGAGTTTACGGAGATTTTTGTAATCATCATTCCATATAATGCAACGGGAAATGCGACCGGGTGTACTGAGGAATCATTTACCACACAACTATTTGTACCAGAGTGTACCACACTTACCGATCCGTTAAATGGAACAATAGACGTATTAATAGGAACTGATCTTTCTTGGAATGCTACCACGACAGCAGATGGTTATATTCTGAATGTAGGAACTACATCAGGAGGAACGGATATTATAAATAATCTTGACGTAGGAAATGTCACCACATTTGATCTCCCTACTGACTTACCCGAATTTACCGAAATCTTTGTCTCCATTACTCCATACAACGCTACTGGAAATGCTACAGGATGCACCGAAGAATCATTCACAACACAACTGTTTGTTCCTGACTGTACAACGCTTACAAACCCGTTAAACGGTGCTACTGGTGTATTAATAGGAACTGATATCAATTGGAATCCATCTGCTACGGCTGAAGGATATTTTATATCTATTGGAACAACATCAGGAGGAACTGACATACTCAATAACCAAGATGTTGGGAATGTCACCACATTTGATCTTCCAACGGACTTACCAGATCAATCTGATATTTTTGTGACCATCACTCCTTATAATGCTACGGGAAATGCAACAGGATGTATTGAAGAAAGTTTTACAACACAAACATTTCCTCCTACTTGTACGACAATTACTAACCCATTAGACGGAGACATAGAAGTTCCAGTTACTACAACGATTAGTTGGGAAGAAGTTACAGAAGCCACAGGGTATTTCATTAGTATTGGAACCACATCTGGAGGTATTGATATTATAAATAATCTTGACGTAGGAAATAGTACAGTATACGACATCCCTAATGATCTTCCAGAACAAACAGAATTATTTGTAATTGTAACACCTTATAATATTGGGGGGAGTGCGGAAGGTTGTACAGAAATTTCTTTTATTACAGAGATATTACCACCACTCTGTACAACACTTCTCGCACCATCTAATGAAAGTCTAAATGTGCCCATAAACACAGGAATTTCTTGGAATCCTGTTACAAATGCAGATGGCTATTTTATCACGATTGGAACATTCTCAGGCGGTGATGATATTATTGCTACT
The DNA here is from genome assembly GCF_900188275.1 of Dokdonia pacifica. Classification (GTDB taxonomy): domain Bacteria; phylum Bacteroidota; class Bacteroidia; order Flavobacteriales; family Flavobacteriaceae; genus Dokdonia; species Dokdonia pacifica. The sequence continues at coordinate 195,646 of NZ_FZNY01000004.1, read as the reverse complement.
ACAGATGTAGGCAATGTTACTGAAATATCTCTAGCCGAAGAACTTCCAGATAACTCAACCATTTACATAACCATACATCCATACAATCTAGGTGGAATTACAGAGTCTTGCCAAGAAGAATCATTTACTACAGAAGACACCACTATTGACGTAGATAATAGACAAAAGTATGGCTTTTCACCTGACGGAGATGGGATAAATGAATTTTGGGAAATTAAAGGCATCCGAAGTTATCCCGATAATATAGTTTCCATATATAACCGTTGGGGAGATCTCGTATTTCAGATAGAAGGATATAATAATTCGAATAATGTTTTTAGCGGAAACGCAAATAAATCTACAGGACGTGGTGCAGGAAAACTGCCAGAAGGTACTTATTTTTTCACTATTGAAATCCCCGTAGAACATAACCTAAAAACAAAAGGCTACGTAGTCTTAAAACGATAACACATGAGAAATTATCTATTTACTATCGTAACCTTATTGTTGAGTATGATGCACGTGTTTGCACAACAAACACCCCTGTTTTCTGACTATAATTATAATACCATTATTATAAATCCAGCACATTCCGGATTACAGGAAGAAACAGAGATTGCTTTTACTAATCGCGGACTCGTAGATGCCTTTGATGGTACGCCAAAATATCTTTCACTTTCTGCAAGTATTCCTAAAGATTATTCAGGTTTTGGCGGTGGTATTTTACGAGATGAAATTGGTGTGACCACTACTACACATTTTTTTGCTTCATATGCATATAAAATTTTCTTATCGCAAGATTCAAATGTGCCGCGTTGGCATAATGGAAATCCACATGTGATGTCATTTGGCATCTCTGCTGGCGTATTACAATATGCAGAAGATTTACTAGATCTTAATATCACAAACGATATCAATTTTGCACAAAATATAAATACTTCTATCCCAACTATAGGTGCTGGGTTTTTATACAATGAGCGTAACTTTTATGTAGGCATTGCAGCGCCTAATATTGTAGGAGATTTATTGTCTTCAGAAAAGAACATAGAGTTGGTGGTGCCTTATTATGCCTATGGAGCTTATAAAGTATACTTTGGAAGTCAAGAAGAGTTTTTACTAAAGCCCAATGCGCTTGTTATTGTATCAGACGGAGCTCCAACGCAAGTAGATATGAATCTATTTTTAAATTATAAAAGCAAATTGGAAGCAGGTATTGGATATCGTACCAACTCGCTTGTCAATATGCTTGTAGGGTGTTATATTTTCAATAACGTTCGCATAAACTACACTTATAACATCGCTTTAAATAATTCTCCATTGGGAAGTTCACAAGGGTTTTCATTGAGTTATCGTGCTGGAAGTGGATATGGCGGAAAGCGTTAAATAATTGTACGCTTTCGCGAAAGCGTATACTGAATTTAAGAACATCACACACCCTTAAAATTAGGTAAGCATACCTACATCCTCCACTAACCTGTGTTTTAAATAACAGATAATTAACACAAGTAATATTATCATGTATTTGCAAATCTCAAAATAATTATTAACTTTGAATTTCAAAGTACTTTATTATGGAGTCAAATAAATATTTAGAAGACATTGTGAGTATCAAGTCCATGATGCGTAAATCCTCAAGATTTATGTCATTAAGCGGACTTTCAGGAATACTTGCGGGGATATACGCCTTAATTGGTGCATTTGTAGCTCATAACATTCTTACAACCGAACAGCTTACTACAGGTGGTGCTAGGTATGCCTCGGTTGTAGGATTGATTAATGCTTATTTAGCGCATCCGTCAGGCACTAAATTATTCTTAGTAGCGCTTGTTGTACTTGTTGCAGCAGTAGTTACTGGAATTATACTCACCATACGTAAAGCAAAAAAACATGAGGAAAAAATATGGGATCCTTCTTCAAGAAGATTGCTTATTAACTTTTCGATTCCGCTACTTACAGGGGGAGCTTTTTGCATGGTTTTATTACAATACGGCTTGATAGGATTAGTGGCTCCCTGTACATTAATTTTTTATGGATTGGCTTTGATTAATGCAAGTAAATTTACATTAGGAGATATTAAATATTTAGGCCTTGCCAATGTAATCATAGGACTCATAAGCACACAATTTATAGGGTATGGTCTCTATTTTTGGGCACTCGGTTTTGGGGTATTACATATTATTTATGGGAGTGTGATGTATATGAAGTATGATGTAAAAAAAGAATAATTGGGTGGTTGTTTACTTTTAAAATGTAATTTTTAAAACATTTTAAAATAAACTTTCCGTAACAGAAACGATATGGGGTATTACATATTATTTATGGGAGTGTGATGTATATGAAGTATGATGTAAAAAAAGAATAATTGGGTGGTTGTTTACTTTTAAAATGTAATTTTTAAAACATTTTAAAATAAACTTTCCGACTCAAAATAGAAATACTATAAGAAAGGATTTAGAATAACTCATGATTACTAATAAAAACATACCATATTATATAATTGCTTTTGTACTTTTTATAGTATTAAAAGTAGGTTACAGGTATGCTGGCACTGAAGATCTTGACTTTTTACTTCATCCAACCAACAAAATGATTTCGTTGTTAACAGGATTACAAGCTACCTATGGACAAGATAGTGGGTATTTTTATGAGAAGCTTAATATCATTATAGACAAATCCTGTTCAGGCTATAATTTCTGGTTGTTATCTTTTATAATGTTTACCATCTTACTTCTAAGACATACTACCACTAGATTTCAAAAAATAAATACACTATGGATTTCGATTATTGGAGCATATCTATTCACCATAGGAGTAAATAGTGCTCGAATTTTCACATCAATAATCATACAACGTCAAGATATTTCCATTTTACATATAGATCCAAGCATTACGCATCAAGTTATAGGTATTACCACCAACTTAACCTTTCTTGTGTTGACGTATTTGCTAATAGAACGCATATTAACCCATAAAAAAAGTGATGCAAAACTTACGTAATCCTAAATGGATTTTAGTCATAAACACACTTCCAGTAGTGGTGTTGCTTTCTATCTTCTTCGGAGAGTTTTCAATTATTGAAAGCCTCTTAGAAGAAGGAAATATCTCGTTATGGAAGTCTTTTGTATGGGTATTGGTTGCGCTTTCATCGCTTAGTTTTATCTATGCACTTTATCTGATTATAAAGAAAAAGCAAGTATCTTTTTTCTATAGCATTGCAGCCTTATGTACTTATATTCCATTTATTTACTTATTTGGATATTTCTCAAATGACATCATTCCTTTTTCAATTCCTAGATGGATGCTATCTGGAGATTTAATGATATATGTTGGGACTTTCTTAATGCCTACACTAGCATATGCTTTATTTGTCTTAGTTACGGCTCTTACTTCAAATAAAAAAAATCATAAAGCTTGGAAAAATTTTCTTGCCGCTATAGCAATTCCTATTCTATTATATGTATTCCTACAAGTAATCATACCCTTATGGAAATCTTTAGAAGATGATTATGATATGCATGTTATACTGATTGTCATCATTATATGTACACTCATATTCTTGTTCTTTTTAATTCGTGGGATTTATATTCTTTCAACAAAAAAAAGTGGTGTTTTAAAAAAATATCAATATTTCTGGAAAATCCCAGTATTAATTCTATTGCCAATACTTGGTCTACTCATAAATAATGGCCAAATATTTCATCCATTTGGTACTAATAGTGCAGGAATCTTTGGTGATTTTAATCATCCATTGTTTTATATACTTGCCATTCTAAATGGTATGTTTATATGCCTTCCTAATCTTGAAAAAAGAAATTACCGCTTACTACTTATCATAGGGAGAAGCTTTACACTTGCATTTACATTTTATTTCTTTATCGTTTTTCTACCTTTCTTACCTATATCTGTAATTGCATTAATTCTTATTGGTACAGGGTTTTTATTACTCACCCCATTAGTTGTATTTATTATTCATATCAATGAATTAATAAAAGACATTCATTTTCTAAAAGATTACTTTTCAAAAAAAATAATCTGGGCTATTGTTATTGGTGGTTTTTTAATACTCCCCATTAGCATTACACTAAGCTATATACAGGATAGAAACACGTTACATGAAACTCTTGATTATGTATATAACCCTGACTACTCAAAAACATACAACATCAAGCGTACGTCTCTAAAAAAAACACTGAACGTTGTAAAAAATCATAAAGGAGATAACCGAGATTTTATTTTTGATGGACAACAACCCTACCTATCTACTTATTTCAATTGGTTAGTATTAGATAACTTAACACTTTCTAACAAAAAAATAAATACCATTGAACGTATCTTTTTTGATGAAGACAAGGATCACTTTTGGTCTAGAAATAGTAGCAATAAAAATGTTGCTATTACAGATATTGCTACAAATAGTACGTTTGACACCTCTCAGAATGCTTGGAAAAGTTGGATTGATCTAGAGATTACCAATACGAGTGATTCGCGATTTCTCGAATACACAACAACGATTACATTACCCGAAGGAGCATGGATAAGCGATTATTATTTATACGTAGGTGACACAAAAGAAATGGGAATTCTAGCCGAGAAAAAATCGGCAATGTGGGTGTTTTCTAATATTAGAAATGAAAACAGAGACCCTGGTATATTGTATTATCTCACTGGAAATAAAGTAGCTTTTAAAGTATTCCCTTTCGGAGAAAAAGAGGTTAGAAAAACAGGAATAGAACTTTTACATAAAGACCCTATCCAATTGACTATTGATGGCCATCAAGTACAACTTGGAGAACAACAAGAGACCTTCACCAATTTTGAAAATGAGCATGCAGTCTATATTTCTCCACAAGAAAAAAAGAACTTAAAAGAAACCCAACGTACTCCCTACTTCCACTTTATTACGGATATATCTGATAAAAAAGATAGCGCAAACGTAGCTGTAAGAAACCAAATAAATACGATTATTCGTAAGTATCCTTCTATAGCAGAAAATGGAAAAATCAGCTATACAAATCAATATACACATACAGAACCATTGGGCCAAGACTGGGAAGAACGTTTAAAAGCACAAACTTTTGAAGGAGGTTTTTATGTAGATAGAGCTATCAAATCTGTACTCTATAATTCATACAATACAAATGACACCTCCTACCCTATCATAGTAGTTGTAACAAACGATTTACAAAGTGCTATTTTTGACACCAATTTTTCAGATTGGAAATTTACATTCCCAGAAAGTGACTTCTTTTACAGCCTAGGAGAAGATCATGAGCTACGTCATCACTCACTAATTACGAATCCAGCAATATCTATACAAGATAGCCTTCCGATTGTCTTTAATCACAAAACATTAGTCTATCAGGATGCCAATAATGTCACAACATACCTTAAGAATGATAGTTTACCTACCATTATCTTAAAGAAAGACCTTTTTGAAATCCCTGTAGAGGAAATTAAAAACAAAGACTGGGCATCTGCACTTACATTACAAGCAGCGTGGAAGTCGCAAATATTACACCCAGAAATGGCTGACAAAGAATGGTTATCGTTAGTAAAATCTAGCTTTAAATCTAACATCATGACCCCTGTAACGTCATATATTGTTGTCGAAAACGATGCTCAAAAAGCAATTTTAAAGAAGAAGCAACAACAAGTATTGTCAGGTAAAAAATCATTAGATCTTGGAGAAGATACAAGACGTATGAGTGAGCCAAGTATTTATATAATAGCAATACTCCTAGGAGGGATCTTATGGTATAGAAAAAAAAGACAGCATAAATTAACAACATATAAAAAGAAGGAATTGTAATTTCGCGAAAGCACACCAAAAAATGTCAATAATAAACAACATAAATAAAGCTTTTGATCACAGGATACGTCTTGGGATTATGAGTGTACTTATGGTAAATGAAAGTGCCGACTTTAAAGAACTTAAAGAACTTCTTGGCGCTACCGATGGTAATTTAGCAAGTCATACAAAAGCCTTAGAGAAAGAAGAATATATCTCTGTAAACAAAACGTTTATAGGCAGAAAACCAAACACAAGTTATCGTGCCACCAGAAAAGGAAAAGCCGCATTTAAAAAACATATTGAAGCCTTAGAAAAACTGATCGGGAAATAATAACTATATTTTTTTATCATTTTACTTTGAAATTCAAAGTACTTTATAATTATGAAAACACTACGATATTTAATTCTAGAACGTCTTTATGAATGGAGTAAACTCCCTTATAGATGGTTATTTAAAAATGAAGAGCCTTGGGATATTTCTGTCAAGGAGCTACTTACATATCCTATAGAAAGCTTAGGATATCATTTAGGTTGTTTCTTACTACAACATCACTTTACTCCAGAACCTCAACTAGAAGATCACGATATCTATCACGTACTTACTGGAAGTGGTATCTCTGTACCTGATGAGATTGCCATGCAATTTTACCTTTTTGGAAATGGCAAACGATCTCTATACCTATTTATCGTACTCACCATAGGAACTTTATTATTTCCAGATCATATCAAACAGTTCTGGAGTGCCTATAAAAAAGGAAGGAAAGCGCATGCTTTTTATCACCTCAATTTTTTAAAACTATTACACCAACCCCTCATCAAACTACAATACACTTTTAAAATCACAACACTATGAAACGTCAACTCATTTTATGGATCAGTGCTTTAGGATTTAGCACATTATTCTACAACCAAAACATAGGACTTAACCTGTTTATCTTTGCTATCATCGCAATCATAGCGGTTGTTATCATGCGTCCAGAAGTTTTTAAAAGAGCAGACATGCGCATTGCATCTTGCATCTATCTCCTCACTTCATTTTTTGTCTTCACAAATCATAGTTCATTGGCTATTTTTATGTCCTTTATCACCTTTATAATATTTGCAGGAACAATTTCTGGGGCGCAAAACTCTATCTATGTACAAGGCATAAATGGCTTGTACCAATCTATCGTAGGAGCATTACACTATTATATGACGCCCAGGGATGAAAAAAAGAAACTCACTCCTAAGAAAAAACGCGACTACGGTTTTATCATCTTAACCGTGTTATTAGTAGTAGGACTTCCTATCATTTTTGCGACGCTTTATAGTAAAATCAATCCTATTTTTGAAGAATGGGTAAACGCCATAGATCTTAGTTTTATTAATTTTTCTTGGATGTTATTTACCCTGATGGGGTATCTATTAATAAACAATATCACAGCTCCTGCATCTTTAGATCCACTTACAAATGCAGATCGAAATGTGGTATTAAACCTATCTGAAAAATCTATTTCAGAAACTCAAGAACCCCTCTTACACAAAGAACAATTACTAGGCTCACTCGTCATTGGAGTTCTCAATGCATTGATTCTCTTTTTTCTAGTTGTAGATGTCTGGTATGTAACCACCAATTCATTTGAACACGCATCCGAACTCTCTAAAACAGTACACGAAGGAGTAAATGCCTTAATTGCATCTATCATTATTGCTATCTCATTGATTCTTATCTTTTTTAGAGGCAATCTCAATTTCTATAAAAAAAGCAAGCGTTTACGAATACTCACCTATATATGGATTCTTTTAAACTGCGTCCTTGTACTTATAACGGCTTATAAGAATTATATCTATATCACCGATTTTGGACTCACCTATAAACGTATTGGCGTAGGTATTTACTTAACACTATGTATTGCAGGTTTGCTCACCACCTATCTTAAGGTAGCTTATCGTAAAAATGTCATGTATCTAGTACGCCTCAATGCTAGAATCGCATTTATAGTCATTGTGATGATGAGTAGCTTTAGTTGGAATAGAGAAATTACACGTTATAATTTATCACAAGTAGAACGTCCTGATCTTGTGTATTTAGAGTCTATGGGACGTAATCACATTGATCTTTTATACGCTTTCGCGAAAGCGCACCCAGAAAAATTCCCTCCACCTAGAATGGAAGCCATTACGTATCACTATGAGAACTATATAAAAGAGTTGCAAAACCAAACCTGGCAATCAAAAACCTTACAAGGAATTACATATCAAAAGATGGTATCTAAAAAATAGGATCTATGCTAATTGGATATTTTGACTACGTAGTCATTGGAATTTTAATCTTCTTGAATTATACATTTTGGAATGAAAAGTTAGAAGGAAATACAGGTTGCATTTTGGGATGCATCCTTTTTGGAGGTGTACTCCCATTGACCTCGCAAATCATCGAAATAAAATATGTACAAATGACAATTGGAATAGTAGATAATTTTGAAGTGCTCTATACTTTTTTAAGATTTCCTACTTATTGGATTCTCGGAATTATTCAAGCAATACTAATCGTAATTAAAACAAACTTCAAATAAATGAAACAACTTATTATATCTAAAATAGACGAGTTAAGCACACTATGTATAGGGTTTTTATTTTGTGCTTTATTACTCACAATGCGTATTAAAGTCACCGGTTCCTTTTTCTATTTATTCTTAGCGTGGAATCTCTTTCTTGCTTTTATTCCTTATAGTATTACATTACTCGTACAAAGTAAAAAGAATTGGCATCATAACACTTGGATACTCCTTCCTATTTTTGGAGTATGGTTACTATTTTTACCTAACACCCCTTATCTCATTACAGATTTACAACATTTAAGACATACCTCTCAGAACATAGTCTGGTATGATGCGATGCTATTGTTTTCATTTGCGGCGTATGGATTATTTATTATGACATTAACTATTCAAGACATGAAAAGGATTCTATCCAAAAAAATAGCATCTAAATGGTTTCCCTTCGTATTAATAAGCATCTTTATCCTATGTGGTTTTGGTATTTATTTAGGTCGTTTTTTACGATGGAATAGTTGGGATATTTTACAAAATCCTATGGCACTTTTTGAGGATATTGTTATGCGTATACGACATCCTTTCACCTACTCACAAACATGGATAGTCACTTTTGGATATGCTTGTATTATAGGATTGTTCTACCATGCCATTAAAATATCTAACTTGTCAAAAGATTAAAAGCTAATAATCCTATTGTATATCATTTCTCCCTCTAGGAGAAACAGGACCGAGAGCTTTGTATAGACTAATTTTTCACAATAGACATGACATTTAATCTCAAATATTTTCTCACATTTTGCCTGCTCCTTATCATAGAAGTATGCATTGCTCTTTTTATAAATGACACGATTATTCGTCCGTTTATAGGAGATATGCTGGTAGTAATTCTGATCTATTGTTTTGTAAGAACATTTATAAAAACCTCATATCTAAAAGCAATTATAGGTGTACTCTTTTTTGCATATGTAGTGGAAGCTATACAAGCCACTTCATTCATACATTGGATCGGTTTATCAAATAACCAAATTGCAAAAATCATACTTGGGACGACGTTTGACTGGAAAGATATTGTTGCATATTCAATAGGCGGAGTTCTAATTCTTATATTTGAGAAGTACTACGTAAGACATGAATAACCTATGAACTGTCAAAACATCATTGAAGACACCTACACCTATATCAAAAGCATAGAAAATAAAGGAAATGTGGCTACCTATATTCCTGAATTAGGCAAAGTAGACCCTGCTCATTTTGGCGTATGTTTGACTACCAATGATGGTACTCAATATACCGCTGGTGATGCAAACACCTTGTTTTCTATACAAAGTATTGCAAAAGTCCTATCGCTTAGTTTTGCTTTATCATTAGGCGATAAAAGTATTTGGCAACGTATAGATGTAGAGCCTTCTGGGTCTGCATTTAATTCTCTGGTGCAATTAGAATCAGAAAACGGTATTCCCCGTAATCCTTTAATTAATGCAGGCGCGATTGTGGTTTGTGATATTTTATGCAGCCATTTAAAAGAGCCTAAAGAAGAGTTAATAGCGTATATAAGAGACGTTGCAAACAATCCAGGTATTCATTACTCAGAAACTATTGCGCAGTCTGAAAAATCAAACGGGTATCGCAATTTTGCCTTAGTCAACTTTATGAAATCTTTTGGAAACATCAAGAATGATGTAGACCAAGTGATAGATCTATACTTCCATCTTTCTTCTATAGAAATGACCTGTTGTCAACTTTCCAAGACTTATGGTTTTTTAGCCAATGGTGGAAAACAATTAATCACCCAAAAGGAGATCTTGACACGCTCACAATCCAAACGTGTGAATGCCATCATGCAAACTTGTGGTTTTTATGACGAAGCAGGAGAATTTGCTTACAAAGTCGGATTACCAGGTAAAAGTGGTGTTGGCGGCGGAATCGTAGCTGTACTTCCAAACTCATATACTATTAGTGTTTGGAGTCCTAAACTCAATGAAAGAGGCAATTCGTATCGAGGTATGAAATTTTTAGAACGCTTTACTGATACCACACACGAAACTATTTTTTAATACGTATTTGTTGAGTACGCTTTCGCGAAATTGAGCTAGAGAGACCTGCTTTCCGACAGGCAGGTTCACAACCAAAGGGAGAGTGAAACGTTAAAGCATATAACAGAAACTATGTAATCAAGAAATATTAAATCTTTGTAGCCCTTAACATCTCTCGTTTTCCTGGAGGGCCTGGCAGGCGTTCTACTTCAAAGCCTACCGCTTGCATTGCTCTGCGTACACTCCCTTTTGCGGCGTAGGTCACTAAGACTCCTTTTTCGCGCAAAGCAGTATACATTTTTTTAAAAATAGCTTCCCCCCAAAGTTCTGGTTGCACACGAGCACCAAAGGCATCAAAATACACAAGATCAAACGCATCCTGATCTATGATATCTTCAAAACGTTGTTCGCGTTTTGTCAATTGAAATGAAGGAGCTATTTCTTGTTGAGATTCCCAAGATGTTGTGTGAAGTTGATTATAGATATGTTGTGCTCCTTCTTCTTTTAGGAGCGACACATAGTCCATAGCTTTGACCTCTTCAGGAGAAATCGGATAAGCTTCTACACCTGTGTATTGAATAGATGTTTGTGTTTTTTGAGCATCAAAAAATGTCAATAATGCATTGAGTCCAGTACCAAAACCCATTTCTAAAATAGCAACTGTGGTATCTTTTTGAAATAATGGATGAGATATATAATGGTGCAATCCCATGTTTAAAAACACATGCTGTGCTTCTTGAATTGCACCATGTTTACTATGGTATTGTTCATCCCATTCAGGAATATGAATGGTTTTTGAGCCGTCACCTGTAATGATAATTTCGCGTTTCATAAACATATATTCTTAGTCATGCTCATCAAATCAATCATTAAAATATAAACGTTTGCGACCCCCTAAACTATCTATTTCTATAATTTCTATTTCTTCATCACTATCATCTGTTTCTAAGATAGGAAGTACTTTTTCCTCTTCTGTTCTTATATCAGGGCAATCCATTAACGCAGCTCTTTTTTTGAAATCTGCTAGCGTTTTGCTTTTCCACGCTTCTAAATGTAGAGAATCGATTGATTCAATATCAAAACCTGCTTTGTTTAATTCAAGAGTCTCCCAAGTATATGTACTTTTTAGAACTATCTTATTTTCCGATTGTTCTATAGTAACTAGAGTGTCATTCCTACACATCAATCCTGGGCCATTCTTAAATTCTGATAGTAATAGACTTGTATCGACAACTTTAGTTTTGAAGAGCAGTACTTCATTAGACAAGGTTCTCGTCATAAGCATGTATTGATCAGTTATTTTATATTCCCAATAACTACCATCTCTATTACATCTACTCCAAGTTCCAATAGCAGGGTGTTCATTAACAAATACCTGACATCCAGAAAGTAAAAAAAGAATACATATCCCTTTCAGATAGTTCATTTATTTCTCCATTAAGACACCTTCCGCCATAAGTTTTAACTCACGCTTTGGCTCTGTAATGGCAGCTATATCATCAGCAGACATTCCTTCATCTAATGCTAAGTGTTGTTGGTCTTGCACAGAAGTTTCTTCTACAAAAGCTTTTCCTTGAACAATGGCTTCACCCGAAGCATTTGTAGGTACAAAAAATGCATAGTCTTTAAATTTCACAAACACCTCTTCTTCATCGCCTAAGTCTAGGCGCATCCAGCATCCTTTACTTTTACAAACAGCGTCAATAGGTGCTTTAAATTTAACCGCTACAGTATCTCCATTTTTTAAGTTTTTGTACTGCTCTTTTACATTAGAAACAGCCATTAAGTTTTCTCCTGTGATTTTTTCACCATAACTCGCATATGGAGTTTGATCTGTATTTTCTTTACCTTCTACTACTGCAACTTCTCCTTCAGTTTTTGCCTGTTCTACTTGCTCTTTACAACCCAAAGAAATGAGTGCAATTACTAATATTATAAATTTTGTCTTCATTTGTTTAAAATCTTTTGATAGGTTCTAGTCAATTATATGACAAAATTATGAATTTAAAAGCATCTCCAGTGTGTTAAATTCTTAAATTTGCACCATGAATACAACCGTTGCAATGAACATAACAAAATCTGAGAAGAGTAGAATAAGCGAGATAGATTTTAATAATCTGGCTTTTGGAAGTGTGTTTACAGATCATATGTTTTTTTGTGATTATGTAGATGGTGCTTGGCAACAGCCTCAAATTGCACCTTACGGGCCTATAAGTATAGATCCAAGCGCTAAAGTTTTTCATTATGGTCAAGCTGTTTTTGAAGGAATGAAAGCCTTTAAAGATGATGAAGGAGCAACATGGTTATTTCGTCCTGAAGAAAATTGGGAACGTATCAACAAATCATCTGATAGACTTGCTATTCCTGAATTTCCAAAAGAATACTTTTTTGATGGATTAAAAACACTACTACATTTAGATAATGAGTGGATAAAATCTGGCGACGGAAATTCATTATATATTAGACCTTTTGTGATTGCAACGCAATCAGGTGTTTCTGCTTCTCCATCAGATCGCTATCGCTTTATGATTATATGTGCTCCTGCACAAGCGTATTATTCTGGTGAAGTAAGTGTATTATTTGCAGAAAAATATAGCCGTGCCGCCGATGGTGGTGTTGGATTTGCAAAAGCAGCAGGAAACTATGCTTCACAATTTTATCCTACCAATCTTGCCAAAGAAAAAGGATACCAGCAAATTGTTTGGACAGATGCTAGCACACACGAGTATCTAGAAGAAGCAGGTACTATGAATGTATTCTTTAGAGTAGGTAACACCTTACTTACGGCTCCAAATAATGATCGTATTCTAGATGGAATTACACGCAAAAGTATTATACAACTTGCTAAAGATGCAGGTATTGACGTACAAGTAAGACGCGTATCTGTATCAGAAATTGTAACTGCTGCAACATCTGGTGAACTCAAAGAAATATTTGGTGCTGGAACTGCTGCAGTAGTCGTTCCTTTCAAGAGTTTTGGGTATCAAGAAAAAGATTATGACTTGCCATCAATAGAAGATAGCTACGCTTCAAAATTTAAGAAAGCACTCAAAGACATACAATACAACCGTGCTTCAGATCCTCATGGATGGAGATATGAAGTGAAGTGAGTTATATGAGAAAATAATATTCTGATCTTTCAAAAGGATTGTTTCTCTATACAATGTATACAGCACTTATATACAGATATATAAAATAGAGCAATACGCTATTTTTATTTCTAGTCGGTAATTTCGATATAATTTTCGCTTTCACAAAAATTACTCAATCACCTTACTTATTTTATTAATCTCGAATACGTCAATATAAATTACTATAGTCGTGACTTATATATCTTTTCCAGATTCCTGACTCCTGACTTTTTCGTACCTTAGTTTCACTAACCTAAACAGAATATACGATGAGACGCGGTGGCGGAATGAAAATAAGACTCCTTATTGGAGTAGCTGTAGTTGCTTTTGCACTTATAAGAAATTATAGCAATAGAGAAGAAAACCCATACACAGGAAAAGTACAATCTATTAGTATGAGTCCTGAACAAGAAATTCAAATAGGATTGGCAAATGCTCCTGCTATGGCAGATCAACATGGAGGCTTACATCCAGACAAACAACTACAAGCTTTTATAGATCAGATAGGGACTAAATTAGTTCAAAATAGTATGGCTCGTGAGACTCCTTATAAATATGATTTTCACTTACTAAGAGACGATCAAACTATTAATGCCTTTGCACTCCCTGGCGGACAGATATTTATTACGTATGCTTTACTTTCAAGATTAGAAAATGAAGATCAAGTAGCAGGTGTACTCGGTCACGAAATTGGTCATGTACTAGGAAAACACAGTGCCGAGCGTGTAGAAAATTCTAAAATGTGGCAAACCATCTCTATGGGTGCCGAAGTAGGTGGTGGTTTTGGACAAGCCGCTGGAGGCATCGGACAAAGTATCCTTTTAGGAAATGGACGTGATGATGAGTTAGAAAGTGATGATCTAGGCGTGCTATTTATGATTCGTTCTGGCTATGATCCCTACGAAATGATAAAGGTAATGCAGGTATTAAAAGCAGCGGCAGGACCTAATCGTCAGCCAGAATTTTCAAGTACACATCCAGACCCTGATAATCGTATTGAAAAAATAAAAGAGTCTATCCAAAAATATGGATATCAAGGCTAAACATCATTAAAGAGTATCACATGCTTAAATTGTTACGTCATCTTGTAAAATTCACTTTAGTTTTTTTGTTACTTTTCTGTAATGGTTGCGATTCTTCAGATGATCTTTTAACTGCCGACTTTAACGTTTATATTAGAAGTCAACTTGGAGTTGATGAATTTGTTGCTCACGGATATCAAGCTGTCAATGGTAACATAGAGATTGATCAACAATTCCCAATAACAGATTTAAGCGGTTTTTCTAATTTAAGAGAGATTAATGGTTTCTTAAAAATAATTGGAACAGAAGTAACCAATCTTGATGGTTTTTCAAACTTGGAAGGAGGAGTGCAATGGTTAGTCATTAATAATAATCAAAACCTTCAACATATAAGAGGTCTTCAAAATATAAATAATGGAATCTCCACCATTGAAATAGCAAACAATGCTATGTTAAACAACCTAGAAGGATTAGAGAATATGAGATCTTCTGGAAATATTAACATAGGAAACAATGCTTCTCTTGAATCTCTTTCTGGATTAAATAATTTAAGAGAGGTAAGTGGTAATTTAACGATAGCAATAAATCCGTTATTAGAACATTTGAATGATCTTGAAGGGGTAAACATTGGGAACGGACTCGTTATTTCTGATAATGACAACTTACAGAGTATTGATATGGGTATTATTGAAAACACAAATATATCTCTAAGTATAACTAACAATGATATCCTCACTAATATTGATGGGGTTCAAAACATTACTAGACTTAAAAATTTATCTGTTAATAGAAATAACAATCTAACAGACTTAAATGATTTTGAACAATTAGAACGAATAGATGATCGACTAGTCATAGCAAATAATAACAACCTAGTCGCGGTTTCTTTCCCTTCCTTAGAAAAGTTACCATGGATAGACATTACTCAAAACCCCCAGATTAATGAGATGTCATTTACATCTTTAGAAGAAGTAAATAGTTTACTTAAAATCAATCTTAATGATGCTATATCCAATTTAGATGGATTTCAAAACCTAATTGTCATTTCAGATAGATTATTTATTAAAGATAACAATAGCCTCTCCGATTGGTGTGGCTTTAATAATTTAATATTTGAAGGCACTTATAATACTGCCAATTTTGTTATTAGTAATAATGCATATAATCCTACCATAGCTCAGTTATTAGATGGTCAGTGCTCCTTATAATTAAGTCCAATACACTATTACGTTTTCGTTAAAAGCATTCCAAAACCTCGCATTGGCGGGGTTTTGTTTTTTATCTTTACAGCAACAAACCAAGACAGATGAATAAGAAAACAATCTTGATGATATTAGACGGTTGGGGCATGGCTCCAGACAAAAAAGTTTCGGCGGTAGACAAAGCTCAAACTCCGTTTATAGATAGTCTTTACACACAATATCCACATGCACAATTACTCACCCACGGAGAACATGTAGGATTGCCAGATGGGCAAATGGGAAATAGTGAAGTAGGACATATGAATTTAGGTGCTGGCCGAATTATCTATCAGGATTTTGCAAAAATTAATCGCGCATTACAAAATGATACGCTTAAAGATGAGCAAACGCTTATAAATGCATTTGCATATGCAAAAGAGCATCAAAAACCAGTGCATTTCTTAGGATTACTGTCTGATGGAGGCGTACATTCTCATATCAATCATTTAAAAGGTCTTATAGAAACTGCACATGCAGCTGGAGTACCACATTCGTATATTCATGCGTTCACAGACGGCCGCGATGTAGACCCAAAATCGGGGAAAGCATTTGTGGAGGATATATCCGCTTTCGCGAAAGCGTATAATACCCAACTCGCATCAGTAATTGGACGTTATTATGCGATGGATAGAGATAAACGTTGGGAACGTGTACAAATGGCATATGACCTTATTGTACGTGGAAAAGGAACCGCTACTGAAAATCCAGTTCAAAATATACAAGCAAGCTATGATCAAGACATCACAGACGAGTTTTTACAACCCTTAGTCTGTACTCAAAATGGAACTCCTATAGCAACCGTACAAGAAGGAGATGTCATTGTATTTTTTAATTTTAGAACAGATCGTGGTCGTGAGCTTACAGAAATGCTATCTCAAAAAGATTTTCCAGAGCAAAACACTCAAAAATTAGACCTGCACTATGTAACAATGACCAATTATGATGATACCTTCACTGGTATGAACGTAGTGTATGACAAAGATAACCTGGTAGATACATTGGGAGAGACCTTAGCAAAAGCAGGGAAGAAACAAATTCGAATTGCAGAAACAGAAAAATATCCTCACGTAACGTTCTTCTTTAATGGCGGAAGAGAGGTTCCTTTTGAAGGCGAGTCTCGCTTACTTTGTCCTTCTCCAAAAGTAGCCACCTACGATTTACAACCAGAGATGAGTGCTTTTGAGATACGAGATAAAATTATTCCCGAAATTCAAAAAGGAGATGTAGATTTTGTGTGCTTAAATTTTGCAAATCCGGATATGGTAGGTCATACAGGAGTGATGGAAGCTGCTATAAAAGCTTGTGAGACCGTAGACAGTTGCACAAAAGCTATTGTAAACCAAGCACAAGAAAAAGACTATACCGTTATTATCATTGCCGATCATGGAAACGCAGAGACCATGATCAATCCTGACGGAACACCCAATACAGCACATACTACAAATCCAGTTCCAATCATTCTAGTTGATAAAGACATTAAAACAATAAAAAATGGTATTTTGGCAGATGTGGCACCTACCGTATTAAAACTAATCGGAGTTGCACAACCGGAGGTGATGGATCGCGCATCACTTGTTTAAATTATTGAAAAGAAAACCTATGAAATTAAATAGAATTCTAGTCTTAGTTACATTGTCTCTCATTACAGTAACCTCTTGTAATGAAAAGAAAACAGACACAAAAGAAACACCTACAGTAGTTGCTACAGAAGAAACTCCAGAATTTGATCTTATTGATGACAATGGAGATCCTATCATTGTAGGAATACAAGAACGAGCTACTTTAGAAAAAGAACCTTATAAAAAATGGTTTGATGTAAGTTATAAAGAGCATCCTTTAGATACTGTCACCATGACGTCTATAAAAGAGGAACTAGCACAAACAGATATTACAGTGTTTATGGGAACTTGGTGTGAAGATAGTCAGCGAGAAGTTCCTGCCTTCTTTAAAGCACTTGATCTTGCAGGAATTGATGCCTCTAAAGTACAACTTATCACTATTACAGAAGGGAAAGATGCACCGGAAGAACTCATCAAGGATAATGGAATTGAATATGTACCTACTATCATTTTTGAAAAAGAAGGAAAAGAATTAGGACGTATTGTTGAATATTCTATTTTTAGTATTGAAAAAGACATGGCTAAAATTCTTAATGGAGAAGATTACAAGCATCCCTATGCAGAAGAATAATACTTAATCAAAATATCACCCATAAAAAAGCCAGCAATTTGCTGGCTTTTTTATGGGTGATTGGATAGGTATATTCTATATTTTGTCATAGAGGCAACACATTTTCTATAAAATAGAAATATATGAATTGTCAATTTTTCTTTATTAGTTAAAAATCTCACAATTAAATACTTACGCGTAAATAAAAATCTAATTTAGCATCAGCTCCTAAGCTCAAAATTTATATTTTGATTTAAAAATATTCTCTTGCAAGGAATAGACACAAACCTTGAGTGTCACAAAATGATCAAGGATATTTTATTTATAAAAAAATTTAATTATGTTAAAGAAAATTTCAGATTTAGGTAGCTCATTAAACAAAAAAGAACAAAAAGAAATCAAAGGTGGAGCCTTTGCTACACTAGATGATGACGCCTCATTTCCATGTAATTGTGATGATGGAAGATCTACAACAGTAAGCACCATACAGGAATGTTTGGATTTCTGTTGTTAATATAAGAATACTGTATCCCTTTTAGATTCTAAAATAATAGGGGTACTAAAACAAATGATAAGGTTATCCAGAAAGTATTTTGGATAACCTTTTATATTTTCTGTTTCTTCTGTCTTATCATATATTTTTACAAACACTACCTTTTCATTTTTGTAACTTTGCACCAAATTCATTTCCATTGGACAAGAAGACAATCGCTGTAGATTTTGACGGAACTATTGTATCAAATGCATATCCAGATATAGGGAAACCCTTATTATTTGCTTTTGACACTTTAAAGAAACTTCAGAATGAAGGACATCTTCTTATTTTATGGACCTACCGTTCAGGAGAAAAACTAGATGAAGCTGTAAACTTTTGTAAAAAAAATGGAATTACGTTTTACGCTGTAAACAAAAGCTACCCAGAAGAAGAAATGAGTACTAAAATCAGCAGGAAAATAAATGCCGATTTGTTTATAGATGACAGGAATATAGGTGGTATGATGGGATGGGGTGAGATTTATCATCTATTAATAGGTGAAAAAAACATGTCAAAAAGACCTCATTTACAAACTAAAAAAACAAAAAAAGGACTCTTATCTCGTATAGAAGAGATGTTTAAGGATCAAAATGATACAGACGTATGATTATTCAGAAAACTAGAGAAGAAATAGAATTAATGCGAGAAAGTGCGCTGGTTGTCTCACGTACCTTAGGAATGCTAGCAGGCGAAGTAAAACCTGGTGTAACTACCTTATACCTAGATAAACTTGCCGAAGATTATATACGTAGCCAAGATGCTATCCCTGGTTTTTTAGGGTTATATGATTTTCCAAATACTCTTTGCATGAGTCCTAATGAGCAAGTAGTACACGGGATTCCTAATGATACTCCTCTCGTAGAAGGGGACATTATTTCTATAGATTGTGGTGCTATCAAAAATGGTTTTTATGGAGATCATGCCTATACGTTTGAAGTAGGTGAAGTCGCTCCAGAAGTAAAAAAATTATTAGACGTTACTAAAGAGTCACTTTATAAAGGAATTGAACAACTTAAAATAGGTAACCGAGTAGGAGATGTAGGATATGCTATCCAAAAATACACCGAAGATCATGGATATGGCGTCGTACGCGAACTTGTAGGTCACGGACTCGGAAAAGTGATGCACGAAGCGCCAGAAATGCCAAATTACGGAAAACGAGGTCGCGGTAAAAAGTTTATAGAAGGGATGGTGGTTGCCATAGAACCTATGATCAATTTAGGCACAAAAAACATCAAACAACATAGTGATGGATGGACAATCACTACACGTGATAATAAACCTAGTGCCCATTTTGAGCATGATGTAGCCATTGTAGATGGCAAACCAGAATTACTTTCTACATTCGCCTATATTTATCAAGCATTGGGTATTGAAAGTGATGAGGAAACCCCTTTTCGTCAACAAGCATTGGTACTTTAACAAGTGAAAAAACTTTTTAAATTTTTCTTGAATGCAATTCCAAGACCATTACTCATTAGATTGAGTTATGTGATCAGACCCATTTTTGCATTATTTTTGAGAGGCTCTCGTTATAAAGACCCAATTGATGGTAAAGGATTTCGAAAGTTTTTACCTTATGGATATGTAACGCAGCGTGAAAATATCTTATCCCCTTCTACCCTATCATTAGAAAGACATCGGTTACTATGGCTTTGGTTAGAACGTGAAACTGATTTTTTTTCAAAACCCTCAAAAGTACTCCACTTTGCTCCAGAACAAGCTTTTTATAAACGCTTCCGAAAATTAAAACACTTAGACTATACTACTACAGATCTTAATTCACCACTAGCGGATGTGAAAGCTGATATTTGTAATTTGCCTTTCGGCGAAAATCAATACGACATCATTTTCTGTAATCACGTATTAGAACATATACCCGACGATACGAAAGCCATGCAAGAATTATATCGTGTACTAAAACCTGGTGGCATGGCTATTTTACAAATTCCGCAAGAATTAGATCGTGCCGTTACCTTTGAAGACGATTCTATTACAGACCCTATAGAACGCGCTAAGATTTTTGGACAGTACGACCATGTACGGGTATATGGAAGAGATTACTTTGACAAACTTAGAAGTATAGGTTTTACAGTAGATGAGGTAGATTACACCACTACCCTATCTCCTGACGAAGTAGATTTGTATAGACTCGCTCAAGGCGAAATCTTACCTGTATGTAAAAAATAATAAAACAGTATACCATGAAATATCTATTCCTTTTCTTGACATTAGCCATTACATCAATGACAGCACAAAACACCACAGAAACTATCCAAAACGAAATAGATCAAACGGTTTGGAAACCCTTCCAAACTGCCTTTGAAACTTTAGATGGTGATGCTTTAAATGCTACCTATGCAGCTCAAGTACTTCGTGTGACACCACAAGGTATCGACACAGAAAATGCCTTTAAAAAAGGAAATGCTGAGCGTTTTGCTAGTAATCGTAAAAACGGTGATAAAATTAGCCTAGACTTTTGGTTTGATAGTAGAAAAACAAATGAAACTACTTCCTATGAAGTTGGTTTTTACCGTATAGGTTTTACTTCAAAAGATGGAGAAACACAATACAGCTATGGACAGTTTCATATTGTACTTCAAAAAATAAAAGGGCACTGGAAAATTACTCAAGATTGGGATACTGCAACCATTGCAGGGAATCCTATTACTGCAGAAGATTTTAATAAAAAGGAAGCCTTACGGTTTTAATGAATTTAGTCGTTTATCAATTCCTTAAATCCATTAGTAATATACGTACCTGTTGAATTTTCTCCATTAGAAAATACAAGATAGGCATCTATACCTTTTTGAGTCGCAAGTACGGCTTTAGAACGTTCTAATCCCATGGCCATAAAAGCAGTGGCCCAAGCATCTGCCTCAGCGCATGTAGACGCAATTACATTAGCACTTAATACATTGCTTTTTTCGGCACTTCCTGTCAATGGATTTATGGTGTGTACATACTGCTTTCCTGTGAGTGGATCTACTCTATTTTTACGATAATTTCCTGAACCCGCCATCGACTTATCATCCAATCGTAATGCTACCGTAGCTATTCTATCTTCTGTAGAAGAATAAATACTTTCTACACCTACGGTCCAAGAAGCATCTTTCAATTGGTGTTTTCCTTGCGCTCGTATTTCTCCTCCTAACTCAATTAAAAAATCATCAATATTTTGATCTTGCATGAATACCGCTATCCTATCTATACCATAACCTTTTGCAATCGCATTAAAATCAAAATAAATTTCGGGAAACTCTTTTTGTATCGTCCCTTCTGGTAAAATCTTTACTTTCTCTAGTCCCACATAACGCATCATTGAGTCTAAGGACGCACTGTCTATCACAGCAAGTGGCTTTGTATCGCCAAACCCATAAGCATTACGTAACCCGCCTACTGTTGGATCAAAATAACCATTGGTCAATCTGTGTATTTTTCGCGAAAGCGTAAAAACATCTTTAAACATAGCATCTACTACAATACTACTATCTCCTCTATTTATTTTTGAAATATCACTCTCAGGGATATAAGTACTCATAGACCTATTTACCACCTGAATCACCGAATCGATTCCTCGTTTCATACGTGGTGAATTATTACCTTTTCCAAAATAAGTAATCGCATACGTGGTCCCAAATGCTTCCCCCTGAATAGTAATTTTACTTGGCACCTCTGGAGTACAAGAAATAAAACAGGCTATTAAAAGTAACGTAACGTATCTCATTATAAAATTTCTTGAAGTCCGTTATAAATCATGGTATATGGTACATCTTTTTCGGCAGGATGTTGGTAATTATCACCATGTCCTAATCCTACACCTGCATAAAAAGTACGTGCTTCAAATTTAAGGGCATGTGTCTTCATTTTTTGCATAAAAGCTTCATCATACACATTGGCATTATCGGGATACGTGATCGCTCTAACAATAACAAAGTGCAATTTTTTGTCTTTAAGTGCTACAAATTGAGGATCTTTTTTGAGTTTAGAGTTGACGCCCATAAACTCATAGCCTTGTTCTTTTAAATCTTCCCCAACAATATTCATCGCGAGGTTATGTAACTCTTGTTCTGTAAGAAAAACTGCCATAGTACAAAGGTAATACCTATCTCGTAATTTCTTTTGTCTTTAGCTATAAAAGAAGGGGTATATGTCTATTTAAATCGTACCATTTCAAAGCTTGAAAATCTATAAATAGGGGTTTCTAGTGATGTCTTTCCTTTGAGATCATACCAAGGATTTATTTCTGTATCCGAAACGTTTTTAATAATATGTACACTTTGTGCTGGCGTATTTCCTTGAAAGAAGACATAACGGCGTTCTCCACTATCATTTTCAATAATATCACCTACCATCATCACATGACCAGGAAACCCAGGATAAATCAATAAATCACCAATCATCACTTCAGATAACGTATGTACTTTTTTTAATTCTTGAGATAGTGAGTAGGTACCTGCATAGGTGTATACAAGGTTAAGGTATTTATAAAAATTTTCTTTGGAAGCATTTGCCGTTGCGGTTTTGGAAAAGGTTACTTTATTCCCATTAATCTTAGGTCTATATCCTTCTGCATATTTTGACCAAGAGCAGTAATGACCACTTGTAAAATTAAACCCTATTTCATTTTTCCTATTCGTCTCCCACAAAAATTCTGACCGCAATCTAATCAATGCATCGGCACATTGCTGTAATCCATTAGAAGGTACAGGTACTTCCAAAACTCCTACATGTCCATGTTGGAAAATATAGGGACTCCCATCATAATTGATCACTTGAGCATCTGCTTCCTTAAGTTGATAATTTTGAATGTAATGAGCAAATGTACCTTCTTCAGAAAGCACTCGCGTATACCCATCTGGGATTTTAACTCGTGTTTTTATAGTACGCCCTTCTTTATGTATTAAAGATGTTGGAGCAACATAAGATGCTACCGTATTTTTAACCACTTTTCCTCCTCTGGAAAAGTTTAAAAAAACAAGCAATCCTATAATTACGATAAGACCGAGTATTAATTTCTTCATTACTAGTATAACTCTAAAAAGCCAAGTTTCTTGTGCTTAGATATACGCTTTCGCGAAAGCGTATAAAAAAACCCTACATAGTACAATGTAGAGTTTAATGCTTGTTACCAATGAAAGGTTATTAATCTCCGTCTGTAGTAGTTGTGTCGTATGTCAAGTTGATCGTCAAACTAGTGAGGCATCTCCAAGAAGAAGTAAGAATTTCCTCTGTAGACATATTTGCTTGATTTCCTCCTAAAATATGCTTCATTTGAGCATTGTTAAGCTTTGCAATTTTCTCTCTTTTTAATGATAGTTCTGAAGATTCATTTAATTTTTTCATGATGGTTTGATTTTTAGTTCATTATAAATTTATACAGAAATATCTTACTATCTAAATACTTTACTTAACTGTTAGTCTGCTTTTATAAAAGCAGACCAATTTTTTTAGAAATCACACTAATTATCAGCTTTTATCTTTTCTAACTGTTTGATAAAGTAGGAGGGATAAATACCATATACTTTAAAAAAAGTTTTTGAAAAAGATTCGGCAGTTTTAAAACCACATGTTTGACCTATTGCTTTTACGGTATACTTCCTGAAAGTAGTGTCTTGTTTTAACTTATTAAATGCATAAGCGACACGCAATTGTTTTATATAGGTAGAGAAACTTGTTTTTTTATAGTAATTGATCACCTTTGACAGATAACTATTATTTGTACCTAAGCTATCTGCTAGACTATGTAAAGTAACATTTACATTTATATAAGATTCATCCTTTTCAAAGACCTGCAATTTTTCTAAAATATCATCTATGGTTTCTTGTGGAATCTCTATAGATTCTTCTTTTGTTACACTTTTTAAAGGTGTTTCTCTTACGATGACAGTACCGTCATTGTCTTTATTAATAATATCCAAAAATCGTTTTTTATATAAACGCCTTTTCTGATATTGAAAAATAGCTATTCCTAAAATTAAAAATATGGCTCCAAAACCTATTATATTATATAGCCTAGATTGTTTTTGATCGTTTTTTAATTTGCCAATAAGAATATCACGACCTTCTACCAACTTTGGTATTTCGTAACGCTTTATAATTTCCTTATTTAATGCTCTATAGTTTTTGTTTAAAAAACTATCAACTGTGATTAGTTTTTGAGTGTACTCTAACTCTTCTTCTATATTATTATGTTCTTTATAATACTTAATGATGTGTTGATAGCCTCCTATATGCTCTGGAAGAATGTCTTTATTAACTTCAAAAAGGCTGTCTACTTTTTTATAATAAGCAACTGCTCTCTCTTCATTACCTGATAATAAATTAGTTTTTCCTAAAAAATAATAGCCCGCAGAAATTAATCGTTTATCTGTTTTATTATCAAATTTTGATATTGCCTGTGATAATTGGGCTTCAGCTTCTGTATAATTTGTTGTATAGGTTTCAAGTATTCCATTGAGTAATAAAAACTTATTATAATTCACACCACCTCTCGTGGTATTTTCATCTATTAATCCTAATCGGGTATATACTCTTGCAGAATCTAAAAAATTTGTTTTCCGATAAGAGTTTGCAAGAGAATGCAGTACATTGAAATACATTTCAGGATTTTCTTCCCTAAAATTATTGTCAATTACATATTTCCAACAACTTTTAATTAAAGTAAGTGCTTCTTCATTTTCATCAATTTCTATTTTTAAAATTCCAATAGCTTGATTTAATAAAAATTCTAAATATTCCTTATTATCACCCTTATTATAGGTTAGTGCTTGTAAAAAGTTATCTAATGCTAATTTAAACTGTCCCCTTTTATGGTAATAAGCTCCCTTATCATAATAACTAACGGTAGGAAAGTTTTTATTTCTAAAATTTTTAGAGATGTCTATTATAGAATCTAGAAAAGCTAACCGTTTATCTTCATTATATTCTAATAATGATCTATAGTAATATCCATTTACTAATTGTGATTGATCCTTATCAATTTTAGCTTTATTAAAGTAGATATTAGCATATAGATGAGCTTGAATCGTATCTTTTTGAATAAAATTAGTTAGAAAACCATTTCGTAATTCTTCATACGCTTTTTGATGAAGTGAATCTGCAACTGATTGTCCATATAAAAATGGCATAACAAAAACTCCTAACACTATTTGAAACAGGGGGTATCTAACACACATATATATAGTATTTCTATAAAAGAGGCTATGTATTACTGGAAATGAGGTATTTAAAGATAGCTTTTTGAGCTTAGTTTCACAACAACACTAAGTATCTTATTATCAATTATTTAGCGTAAATATAAAAGAGTCGCTTTTTATAAAAGACGACTCTTTTTTTATAAATGGCTCAGATACAACCTTTTGAATACTCCTTAAAATTAGAAACATTTGATGTATCGAAATGGCCATCAAGTTTTAATTATTAATCAAAATCTTATTTATTATGAAACGTAATTTCTTTATTATAAGAACTCTTGTTTTAGTGTTATTCTTCATCATGAGTTGTAGCGATGACAATAGTGAATTATTGTTAGACGAAACACAGCAGTTAAAAACACTAAAAGCTGATTTTCCAAATGTTTATGAGCAAGTTGATATAGGCTCCTATCAAACCTATAGTGTCAACGTTCCAGACAAAGGCATCATAAATGTAGAAGCATATAAAATACATAATGAAAATTCTTTACAGAGTTATTATGTAGAAATGGATGGAAGAAAATTAATTACCTCAATTACTGACAAGGCAATTATTCAAACCAACATTGAGACTAATCAACAATTTATAATTCCTAGAGTATATAACAATGAATCAAAAAGATTAGTTCCTGATTTTGAAAAAGCACAATCTGGATTTATTCATAAAACAAGCAGTAGCAACCCATCTGAAGTTGGCGTATGTGAGTCATTATGTTGGGCAGGTTATGTTGGGTGTATGATAGGTTGTGGGGTAACAGGAATCACGATTGCCATTCAAGACACTATTCTACCAGGAATTTATGATGTAATAGGAGTGGGAGTCTTTACAGCCTGCGCAATTGCATGTGAAGTCGTTTTAGATGTCTGTCTAGATCTTTGCTAATAATACTATTAATCAAACATAACAATCATCTTTTCATAAACAACACACTGTTTTAAAAATAAATTAAAAATAACCATAGAGATAAATTATCTCTTCAAAAACCAAGAATCATGAAAAAAATTATCACAACACTATTTGTATTAATTGCGAGTATTTTAATATTCTCATTTACTGTAAATCCAAAAGAAGAAACATCCTATAGATCTATTCAAGAGTTAAGTTCAGATGCTCGTTTTATAGGATTATTACAAGATCAACTTCAATTAGTAAATAAAGCAAAAGACTTAAAAACATTAGCAAGCTATGATTCTAAAGAAAGTTTAAGTAATGCTGATATTAATAAGATTTCAACGCTTGCAGGATATAAAAGTAGAGCAGATTATGAACGTGCTCTTAAAAGTAAGATAGCGGTTATAAAATCACTTGAAAAAGATTATAACATAAGTAAGTATTCTAAAAGCCAGCTAAACCAAATAGGTCTAACAACTATGAATAGTAGAAACTTTAAAGCGGCATTACCAGTAATTATTGACGACGGAGATGTTGGAGGTAATACGAATGAATGTTTAGAACTTTGCGCAGATGCTCGTACAGCATGTTATGCCGTTGCGACTACAGCAGCCGTTGCCGCACATATTGGATGCGGTGCTGCTGATGTAACAGTGATCTTAGGTATTGCTTGTCATACAGCAGTTCTCGCAGCACAGGCAGCTGCTCTTCACCAATGTGATGTAACCTATGCACAATGTGTTAACGGTTGTTAATGATTAATACAAATCATTCATAGTTCAAATTTAGAACACCTCATAGCAACGTATAATTCAAAAGGTGTCTTGGTACATACATAATCTCTAAGGCACCTTTTATAAAAACAATAGTATGAAATACACATTACTTATCATTTTTTGTTGCCTACCCTATTTTAGTTTTGCTCAATCTAGCACTAATGATACAAT
Organism: Dokdonia pacifica; assembly: GCF_900188275.1. Lineage (GTDB taxonomy): Bacteria > Bacteroidota > Bacteroidia > Flavobacteriales > Flavobacteriaceae > Dokdonia > Dokdonia pacifica. The sequence goes on along the minus strand of NZ_FZNY01000004.1, from coordinate 168,173 downwards.
TGTTACAGCTAAAACTAGTTTTAAAGGAAGGCATTGCAGAGGAACACATGGACTTTGTAATATGGACGCTAATGTAAAAGAGGCTGATCTAAATACAACTATTACATATGATCATATAAACAATACGATACTACTACTTATTAATCGTCCCATGTTGAATGAAGAAGAGGAATTTCTAATACTAAGAGAGAATCTACAAGACAATACTCCTAGTACTGAATTGTATTATCTCATGGATGATGATTTTATTATACCTAACACCATTGCACAACAACTTCAAATAGGAAGGGAAGATATTATAATTCATAAAGGATTATATCCCTTAACCATTTTTGATGATACGATTACCATCTCATTTAAATTACAGTAGTATGATACCCTTTATAAAACACACAATCATATTATCAGCTATACTTATAACTAGTAATATATATGCTTCTACAAACAATGACTTAGAAGAAAAAATCAATATAATCCTTGTCGAATGGGCTAATGAGGTTTCTGAAATCACAACTTATTATGATGACATTAGGAGTGATATTTATACCGATATTTCTAACATATCTATCTCTCAAAAAAAAGCTACGACAATCAATCAAAAAATTAATTTACTCCTTTTAAAAGAGGAACTAACCGAAAAATTAAAAGTAAATAATTTATCAGAAATCTCTGATGTAAGTAAAATCAGGTATCTAAAAGGATTGCAAATTATCAAACTACTATATGAAAAGATGCTGTCATTAGATCATCATTTTGCATCTGTAGCAACATTTAACGAAATAAACAATCTAAGCAATCCAAATTACTACCCAAGGTTTGTAAAGCATAAAGAAGATATTAGAAGTAACGCAAACAAAAAACAAGGCTTTAATCTCACAGAAATATTAGGAGATAATATATACACATCTGTTGTACATTCTTTAGTGTCGTTATTTACTAGTAATGCTCCAAAATATGAAAAGGAAACAAACATCAAAGAGATTGAGTGTATCTTAGATTTTACATTACGTATGCACACAGATCTAAAAACTATCTATTTTGAAACAGCATTTTTACAAAAGAGTAATGATAATACTATTGATCAACTAGAGCAATTATTTGTAGATTTTACAAAGCCCATAAAATATCGTGTTCCCTTAAAAGAATGTAGAAATACGGATGACTGGTCAAGTATTCATGATCATTTAGGCACCTATATAGATGCGTTAAACGAAGCCATTCTAGACGAAAGTAAACGTTACAAAGCCCATAAAATGCAAGTTAATTTAGAATTTCCTATTGATAGACTTTTACAATTTATTACGCAATACAATAGTTTCATTGATCAGGGCGGAAAATTCTATGAAAAGTTTGGCATTATGCTTAATAGCTATGAAAATGAAAAGCAGTGTAGTACTGAAATTCCTATAGAATATAAAAAGCTAAAGGAAAATATCATTATTGCCATTGAGAAATTTAATACTGCATATAAACCCGTAGAAATTAATGGGAGTAAAATGAAAGAAATCTTATATGGTATAAGTGAATATGATTAAAACGTATTCATGTTATATACGCTTTCGCGAAAGCGTATAAAAACGACTATAAATTAAAAGTAAAAACCTCGACACAAAAGTGCATCGAGGTTTTATATTACAAGATTTTTAACTTTATAGGAATGAAATTATCCTCCAAAGTCATCAAATCGGATATTCTCATCTGGAATCCCAAAATCTTCTCCCATTTTCTGAACGGCATTGTTCATTAATGGAGGACCACAGAAATATAACTCAATATCTTCAGGAGCTTCGTGTTTACTCAAATACTGATCTATCACTACTTGGTGAATAAATCCTACAAATCCATCTCCTTCTCCTTCGGTAGTATCTTTTACTTTCCAATTATCTTCTTCTAAAGGTTCAGAAAGTGCTAAGTAAAATTTGAAATTTGGAAATTCTCTTTCTAATGCTCTAAAGTGCTCTAGATAGAATAACTCACGCTTAGAACGACCTCCATACCAATAGGTAACTGTACGTCCAGTTTTTAGTGTTTTGAATAGGTGATATAAATGCGAACGCATTGGTGCCATTCCTGCTCCTCCACCTACATATAACATTTCAGATTCAGATTCATTAATAAAGAATTCGCCATAAGGTCCAGAAATAATTACTTTATCACCTGGTTTTTGGGCAAATATATAAGAGGATGCAACACCTGGGTTTACATCCATCCATTGATTTTTAGCACGATCCCATGGCGGTGTAGCAATACGAACATTCAACATAATCTCACGTCCTTCTGCTGGGAAAGAAGCCATAGAATAAGCTCTCTCTACAGTTTCACTATTCTTCATCACAAGTGGCCATAAACCAAACTTATCCCACTCTGCTTGGAATTTGTCTGGTGTATCATGCTCTTCCGGATGCGCTGTAATATCTATATCTGAATACTTAATCTCGCAATCTGGAATTTCAATCTGAATATATCCTCCTGCTTTATATCCCATATCTTCAGGAATCTCAACAACAAATTCCTTGATAAAAGAAGCAACATTATAATTACGCACCACCGTAGCTTCCCACTTTTTAATTCCAAATACTTCTTCTGGAATTGTGATATTCATGTTTTGCTTTACTTTTACTTGACAAGCAAGACGTGCTCCATGAGCCAGTTCTTTACGGCTAAAGTGAGGTGTCTCTGTAGGCAATGCTTCTCCTCCACCTTCTAATACGTGGCATTCACATTGAATACAAGTTCCACCACCACCACATGCAGATGGTAAGAATATTTTATTATTACCTAAGGTAGATAATAGTGTTCCTCCAGAGGCAACTTCTACTTCTTTTTCTCCATTAATTGTAATGGTCACTGGTCCTGAAGGAGATAATTTTTGTTTTGTAAATAATAGTAATCCCACTAATAATAGTGTAAGTACTAAAAAGGCAACAATCGTGGCGATTATAACGCCAGACATACTAGCAACTAATAACATATGATTATTCTTTTTCGTTTGTAGTTAAAACTAGCTCATCACTAGCCTCTTTTGTCATTTCTTTTACAGGAGCAACTTCTGCTACTGGAGTAGTCTCTTCTTCTTCATCACCACCAGTTAACATCCCTCCAAAACTCATAAACCCAATAGCCATAAGTCCTGTAATAATAAATGTAATCCCTAACCCTCTAAGTGGTGCAGGCACATTTGAATATCTAATTTTTTCTCTAATTGCAGCAATCGCTACAATCGCTAAAAACCATCCAATTCCAGAAGATATTCCATAGTTCAATGCTAAACCTGCACTTTGGATATCTCTAGATTGCATAAATAATGATCCTCCAAGAATGGCACAGTTTACAGCAATAAGTGGTAAGAAAATACCTAATGAGTTATATAGTGATGGAGAAAACTTTTCTACTACAATTTCTACCAATTGTACCATGGTTGCAATAGTTGCAATGAATAAAATAAAGGATAAGAAACTCAAATCGTAATCTGCATATTCAGGTCCTAACCAAGTTCCTAAAGCTCCATCTCTCAATATGTATTGATCCAAGTACCAGTTTAAAGGAACCGTTACTGCAAGTACAAAAACAACAGCAGCTCCTAATCCAACAGCTGTGCTTACTTTTTTAGATACAGCTAGGTATGAACACATCCCAAGGAAGGTTGCAAATACCATGTTATCTATAAAGATAGATTTAAAAAATAATTCAACGTGTTCTAACATATTATATATTTTGAATGTTTCGCTTTCGCGAAAGTGTATTCAACATCCTTTTAATTTTCTTCAATTAATGCTTTATTACGGCTACGTTGAACCCATATAATAAGTCCAACAACAATCAATGCCATAGGTGATAATAACATAAACCCATTATTTTCATACCCGATTGAATACAATCCTGTTGGTCCTGTTACTGGATCACCTATTGGGTCTCCTAATACTTTAAATCCAAGTAATGTACCTGACCCTAAAAGCTCTCTAAAGAATCCTACAATAATTAATATTACACCATATCCAAGAGCATTTCCTATTCCATCAAGGAAAGAACGCCAAGGACCATTTCCTAAAGCAAAGGCTTCAAAACGTCCCATAATGATACAGTTTGTAATAATAAGTCCTACAAATACTGAAAGTTCTTTACTCAGAGAGTATGCATACGCTTTTAGAACTTGATCTACTATAATTACAAGTGTTGCAACAACAATTAACTGTACAATAATTCTAATTTTAGAAGGAATGATATTTCGCATAAGCGAGATCACTACGTTTCCTACTCCCAGTACAAATAATACTGAGATAGACATTACAATAGATGCTTTTAATTGTGCTGTAATTGCTAATGCAGAACAAATACCTAATACTTGTATTGTGATTGGGTTATCGTCTGCTAATGGATCAAGAATTAACTTTTGATCTTTTTTTGATAGTAATCCCATAATATTATTTCATTTTTTGAATATGAGGAATATATGACTTCAATGTACTTTTTATCATCGCGCTTACACCATCTCCTGTGATAGTTGCGCCTGCAAGTGCATCTACTTCATTATCATCTTTTGTATTATTAATTGGATCATTATTTCCTTTGGCAACAGTAATACCTGCATATTTATTACCATTCATGATTTGTTCTCCAATAAAATCATCCATGAAATAACGTTCTTTAATATTTGCACCTAATCCTGGTGTTTCTCCTTTGTGATCAAAGAAAGCTCCTTGGACAATAAGATTTTCATCTAAAGCAACATATCCCCAGATAGCGTCCCATAGTCCTTTTCCATACATAGGAATTACGTAGAATTTTTTTCCATCACGTTCTCCTACAAAAAGAGGTAACTTACGTTCACTTTTAGAAAGTTTACTTTGCTTTTTCATATCTACTTTAAAAGCATCTTCACCATCAAGAGCTTTCCCATTTTGGAAAACAAAACTTTCTTTAATAAATGATGTGTATGCCTCTTCTACTTTATCTGTTGGAATAAAGTTTACGGCACCTGTATCATCTCCATTTTCATGGACTCCCATTGCATAGAGAATGTTTTGTTGCTTTTCAAAACGTTCATTTTCTTTAATCGCAGGTTTTAAACCTTGAGCGAGTCCAGCTAAAATACCTCCTACAACAATTACCATAACTGTTGCAAAGATTACTGTATATGCGTTTCCGTCTGTCTTTGCCATGATTATGCTGTTTTAACTTTTAGACGTTTCATTCTTTTCTTCACATTCCCTTGTACCACATAATGATCAATAGTAGGAGCAAATACATTCATAAGAAGTATCGCTAGCATTACACCTTCTGGGTATGCTGGGTTAAATACACGAATCATTACAGAAATAAATCCTGCTAAGAAACCGTATATCCATTTCCCTTTATTGGTTTGTGATGCAGTTACAGGATCTGTTGCCATAAAGACCATTCCGAAAGCAAAACCTCCTATAATAAGGTGATGCCAGAATTCTGTACTCATTAGGCTATAAAATTTACTGCTTTCTGTAATCCATTCTTGACTAACGACACCGTTAAATATAAGTCCCATTGCCAGACCTCCTAATGCCATAGAAAGCATAATTCTCCAGCTTCCTATTTTTGAGAATATTAAAAATAATCCTCCTAATAAAATCAAGATGGTAGACGTTTCTCCTACAGAGCCAGGAATAAATCCTAAAAACATATCTGCCACATCGTAGTCAAAAGGTTTGTTTTGAGCAAGGCTTCCTAAAATAGTTTCTCCTGAAATGGCATCTGGTCCTCCAGCAAGTTCTTTGGCTTCTGTTACCCATACCTTATCTCCAGACATCCATGTTGGATATGCAAAGAATAAGAAAGCACGAATCGTAAGTGCTGGATTTAAGATATTCATTCCAGTACCTCCAAACACTTCTTTTCCTATCACAACACCAAATATTACAGCTACAGAAAGCATCCATAGTGGAGTATCTACTGGCACAATTAAAGGCACTAACATTCCTGTTACAAGATATCCTTCTTCTACCTCATGACCTTTAATCACTGCAAAAATAAATTCTACAAGAAGTCCGACTCCATATGAAATAACAACAAGAGGTAATACTTTCCAAGCGCCTTTGCTAAAGTTTTGCATACTCCAAAAGTCTCCGCTAAAGAAGCTTGTTGCGCTTTCTATCTCTCCAGCTGCAAGGTAGTGCTGGTAACCCGCATTAAAAATACCGAAGATTAAACATGGCACTAATGCCATAATCACCGTATTCATAGTACGTTTTAGATCATCTACTGCTCTAATATGAGAACCACTATGGGTTGTCTCATTAGGGCTGTATAAAAAAGTATGAATTGCATTAAATGCAGGGGCCATTTTCTTGCCCTCATACTTCATTTTAATTTTATGTAAGTTTTGTTTTAATCCCATCACTTATCCTATTTCATTATACATCAAGTCAAGACCTTTTCTGATAATGTCTTGGTGTGGTTGTTTTGATACGCAAATAAATTCTGTAAGTGCAAAATCTTCTGGTGCCACCTCATACATTCCTAAAGCTTCCATCTCATCAAGATCATTTACCATACAGGCTTTTAAGATTTGTAATGGATAAATATCTAGAGGAAATACTTCTTCATAATTACCAGTAACTACAAAAGCACGATGTTCACCATTTGTATTGGTATCTAGGTCGTACTTCTTTTTAGGTTGCATCCAAGAGAATGTTAATGCCCTAGATGGTGATATTTTATTAAAAACAGGCTTATTCCATCCGAAGAATTCATAATCGTCACCTTCAGGAATTGCTACAAACTCATTTGCATAATACCCTAAGGCACCATCTGGTTTTATTTGATTACCTGTAAGAACGTTTCCAGAAATAAATCGATTGGTATCTCCATCTACTCCAGCATCGTAAGCAAACGTAGATACTTCTGCTCCGATAATTGTTTTATAATAAGATGGTTTCTTTACTCCTGAACCAGCTACAGAAATGATACGAGTTGCATTAAATGTACCTGTAAGTAGTAATTCACCAATAATAACAAGATCCTGAGCAGCTACTGTCCATACAGTTTCTCCTTTATTTACAGGATTTAGTTTATTTATGAGTGTTCCTACATTTCCAGCAGGGTGTGGTCCTTTTACAGTGTGTGTTACCACATGATTCATTCCTGAGAATATAGCGTTACTAGATCCAACAGAAATATGTACTCCGCCTGAAGTAAGTGCATTTAAAGCTGTTAATGCTGCTTGCAACGCTGCTTCTTTACCAGAAAGAACAAAATCCAAATCTGGAGCGAGTGGTGCTGTGTTGTGTCCAGAAATAAATATAGCCTTAGGCTCATTTGCTGGATTTGCAATCACATCGTATGGGCGTTGTTTGATAAACGGCCATAATCCATTGGATAATAGTTTTTCTTTAATGGCTTCTGGAGATGCAGAAGCACTTAATTTTCCAAAATCTCTAGATCCTCCTGAGTAATCTGCTTCAATCACAAGATCGGTGATCACACGACGTGCCCCACGCTTAATCTCAACAAGTGTTCCTGCTACAGGAGACACAAAACGTATTTGTTCTTGGGATTTTGAAAAGAATAATTCGTCGCCAACTTGAAGTTTTGCTCCTTCTTTGACAACCATTTTAGGAGTAACCAGATGAAAATCTGAAGGTCTGATTGTAATCGTTCTTGATCGTGGCCCTTCAGAAATGCTTTTTTCTGCTTCGCCCACTAATCGTATATCTAGACCTTTTTTAATTCTAATGTCTTTTGACATATGTCAGTAGATTTTTGTTATCTAAAACCTTACTATTTTAAGGTGCGCAAATTTACAAATTTCTATACGTTTTTTCGACCCGTAAAATTGGGATCATATTATTTATAACCATTCTAAATAAATAAAATTAAATATCCCTAAACAAATCACAAACATAAAGTATGTTTAAAGGCGTTTATTAGTAACAAATTAACGAATTAAGACGTATTTGTTTAAGGGTACGCTTTCGCGAAAGCATAAAAAAAATCAATCTATTTCTCGGTATAGATTTTGATTATATTTGACCAATTAACGATCATCATATGAAATCACCCAGATTATTGTTTTTCTTTTTTGCGATTTTGTGCAGTAGTTTTTCTTTTGCTCAAATTGCAGTAGAAACTCCAGAACCTCCTTATATCAAGTCTATTCAATTTAGAGGAGATACCTTTTTAGGAGAATTACCTACCATAAAATTGGGAGATCCATTACAATTAAGTTTTGATGATATTATTGGAGATGAGCATGATTATTATTACAAGATCACGCATCATGATGCCGATTGGTCTCCAAGTAAACTAGCGCGTTCTGAGTTTATGAGAGGTATGGACAATGTACGTATCCTAAATATAGAAAACTCTGTTGCTACGTTACAGATGTACTCAAATTATGAATTAACCATTCCTAATAAGTTTACACAAGCACTTACCAAAACTGGAAATTACTTAATGAGTATATATAGTGAAGAGGGAGAACTTGTCTTTTCTAGGAAGTTTATGATCTATAATCCACAGTTTGCAGTAGGTGTACAAATTAAAAGGTCTAGAGATCTTAATTATGTAAACACAAAACAAGTCGTACGTTTTTTTGTAGATGGAGGTGAGCAGCCTATCATTAATCCTAGACAGAATGTAAAAGTGGTGATTTTACAAAACAATAATCTTAAAACTGGTATTACAGGTATTAAACCTCAATTTACAGTAGGTAATAAATTAGAATATCGTTATGATCAAGAAACTGCTTTTTGGGCGGGGAATGAGTTTTTTAATTTTGAAAACAAAGATATACGTGGAGCAACAGCAGCTATCCGATATATAGAACTTAAAAAACTATACCACAACTATCTTTACACAAACCTTGTTCGTGCTGACGTACCTTATACGTTTAATCCAGATATTAATGGAAACTTTGTAATTACTACGTTACAAGGCAGAACTCCTCGATCGGAAGCTGAGTATGCTTGGATTCATTTTAGTTTAGATCATACAGAAGTAGAAGAAGGAAAAGAAATACATGTATATGGTAATTTTAACAATTACGTAACCAATAAACATACAAAGCTTGTGTATAATCCTAAAACATATAGGTATGAATTGCCTATGCTATTAAAACAAGGGTTTTATAATTACAAATATGTATTGGTAGAAGAAGATGGTACTATTAATAGAGAAAAAGCCATTAGTGGGAATTATTGGCAAACAGAAAATGATTATCAGGTATTAGTATATTACCGTCGTCCGGGAGGACGTTTTGATGAATTAGTGGGGTTAGGAAGTAGTAACTCTTCTGTCATTACTAATTAACACAAAACTCCTATATTTATGGCATGGAGGAAACTTCGATAAAACCAAATAGCCGTAAAGCCATCAAATATCGCGGAGTTGAATGTCTCAACTGCGCTCACCCTTTGGATCTTACAGACAGATTCTGCGCGTATTGCGGTCAGCTTAATACGACAAAACGCCTTACGCTTAAAGATTTTTTTAGTGAGTTTGTTTTAAGTGTGTTTACATATGACTCACGTTTTAGACATACATTAAAAGATTTACTCTTTAAACCAGGCACTATTACACGCTATTATGTGGATGGTAAACGGTTTCACTATGCAAATCCATTTCGTTTTTTTCTTAGTGCTAGTATCTTTTACTTTATTCTTTTAGGGGTTATTACATTTTTTACTGCAGATATCTCTGAGGAAACTCTAAACTCTCCTGTCGTAAATTTTAATATGAATAACAAAGAAGCTATTGAGGCATTAGATACTGCTTTACAAGATTCTATCCCTGAGATAAAAGGAATTCCTGCTCAATTTAATAATGATATAAAAGCAGCTATAGAAGAAGCTAAAAAAGAAACCGAACGAAAGAAAGCTGAAAATGCAGAAAAAGATTCATTAGGCTATAAATATATTGCCCAAAAAGACATGGATACTTTAAATGGTTTTTCGCGGTTTTTTGAAAAATTTGAACTTTTTAGAGATTTCTATGCAGCTACAGACATAAGCAATACTAGTCAAGCACTAGACAGTCTTAAGTATGACAAAACCAGATTCAATGTTTGGTTATACGATAAAAACTACTCTATAGAACGTGTAGAAAAAGACCCATTACGATTTGCAAATTATATGGCATCAAAAACTCCATTCTTTCTGTTTTTCTTTGCTCCATTTTATGCTATATTTTTCTGGTTTATTTATTCCAAAAAGAGGGCAAATTACATGGAACACCTTGTTTTTATCTTCCATATTTTTAGTTGGATTTTTGTTGTTTTATTAATCTCTTTAATCCCAGATATCTTTATTTCTAACGACAGTATCTTTTCTTCCATTCTTCTTACACTGGTAGGTCCATTTTATTTTTATAAGGCCTTGAGAAACTTTTATAAACAAAATCGCGTTATCACATTAATAAAATTCGTATTTTTAAATATTGTTTTCATGATATCAACTTCAATTTTTGCGTTGATATTCTTTGCACTAACAGCGGCTTTTTATTAGAAAGAGATGGTACAACAGGTCACAAGAGGCATAAAAATTTCGGTAGAAACCAACTTTGAAGGCACATTTTATAAAAATTATAAAATGCATTTTGCTTTTGGATATCGTGTGACTATTGAAAATCAGAGCAAGGACTCCGTTCAATTAATGGCACGCCATTGGAAAATATATGACTCACTAAATTCTCCGGAAATTGTAGATGGTGAAGGGGTTATAGGAAAAAAACCTGTTTTAAAACCAGGAGAAAAACATGTATATAGTTCTGGATGTTTACTTACCTCTCCATTTGGAGCTATGAAAGGGTATTACCACATGGTAAACTTTACAACCACTCGAAAATTTAGAGTAAAAATCCCAACCTTTAAATTAAGTGCTCCTTTTGCTTTAAACTAGGCACTATATTTTTCTTTTCCAGAGATTACACTTTTTCTTATTAGATCAAAACGATAGGTTTTTCCTTCCTGTTCTAGTGTGCAAAATGCACAATTACTATCATATACAAATGCATACTTCCTAGTAACGTCAAAACCATCTGGGATTTGCGCCACTCCCTTATAATCTGGAATTCCTTTCTCTGTAAATCTTGTAATAAGAACTTGGTTTTTGGTTTCTTCTTCTAAAAGAAACCAAGCACTACTTCCGATACCTGTTAAAAGTTGAGCTCCTTCAGGTAATTCTATATCATCTTCACCATCTTGTAGGTGCGAAGCTGGTACTTTCTTATCAAAATAATTGGTGAGATTTTCTCGTAATGCCGTCGAATTATATTCTGAAATAACCCCATCATACACTTGATATACTTTATCAGACGCACTCTTTTCTACATTTCCAACAGTACTAGGAGTAAATTTTTTATTATGATTAAGTGCTTTAATAATATGTTTTTCTTCTGTAGAAGAAAGTATGGTTTCTGTCACAAATCTTGCACAATTACTTCCTAAATTCCCAAAAGCTTTATAAGGGATACTTCCTTGTTCTTGAAGACTAATGATATATTCGTGTGCCTTTTCATAGTTCACATATTCATTTAAAGAAGCAACCAGCCTTCCAGAACCATGTGTTTTTTCAGGATGTGCATCTAGCCAAAGCAAAAACTCGTTTAAGTTCTCAAGGGTGTCCCCATTAAGTATTGCTTTAAATGGAATCTCTAATTCTGCATCTGTTTTTACCCCACGTACTCTTCCCAATCCTTCAGGAGTAATATAGCGTCCAAAGTCATAGTAAAAAGCATTTCCAGTAGCGTTTTCTATAAGCACAAGTGCAGCATGTCCCGCTTTTATGTGTGAACGGGTTCCTAGACCTACAAGCGGCAGTAATTTACACATCAACTCATCAGACATTTTTACGAAAGTGTCTGGAAAAGCTAAAACAATTATTTTCCCATTGTACTTCACACTGTTACTGTATCAAACTCGGCGCGATACACCTCATCTTTTTGCAAATCATAATAGGTCATTGCACAGTTATCATCTATTTTTTCTACTTGAGTAATACTTACTGTTTTCAGCAAGCCGCGGTCCAAAAGCACATCTACATTTTTATCTCCTTCTCCAGCAGTGGTATGAAAATGATGTAGCTTATTTGCATCAAATTTATTTTCATTTGAAAATACTTCAAACCAATCTCGGCGTTTTTGTTTCATCCGTGCATCATATAATGTAGAAGAAGACCATATCTTTGGAGCATCTGGCAATACCGTAATATGAGCCTTGTATCCATCCCACACCAATTCTGTTGCTTTTAATCCTGAACTCCAATCTATGGCTACAATCGTAAAAGGTTCAATCCCTTCATAATTAAAAGTGTCAATGGCAGCACTCAAGTCATCTGCTTTTAAAAGCTCTTTCACTACAACGCCACGACTCATTTTGTAGTTTTCTACCTTCACATGGTTTTCAAAACCACCATTCAGGAGACATATCATCGTATTTTTTTCAGAAACTCCAATCCAAGAACCGCCAGCAACTGCATCTTTTGGGAATAACATTTTTACTCCATCTACATCGTAAAAATCTGGTGGTAGCGTAGTACGCCCAACAGCTTCATCACGATTGGAAGTTAGAATAAAATTAGAATTTCCCTTAGGAATATAGGTTACTGTACACATATGATTTTGGTCAGAAAATTAGCTTGCAACTTACAAAAAATTCTACGAATGCATATCACAATACTTTAATAGATTGAAGATGCGTACGCTTTAACGTTCTACTCTCTCTTTGGTCGTGAATCTCGCTGGCTCGATTTCGTACTTCAACAAGTTCAGTATAAACTTCGCTTTAACGTTTTACTTTCCTTTTAGTCATGAATCTCGCAGGCTCGATTTCGCGAAAGCGTAAACAATTTCGTACCTTCGCAACTCTTAAAATTAAAAAAACTAAACACCTATGGGAAAAGGATTTTTTCAAGTACCAATTGCTGTCAATGAACCTGTAAAAGGATATGCTCCTGGTTCTCCAGAAAGAGAAGCCGTTGCTGCAGCTTATAAAACACTTTTTAATGCACATACCGAAGTACCTATGTACATTAACGGGCAAGAAGTGCGTACAGGAAATACTAGAACAATGTCTCCTCCTCACGATCACCAACATATTGTAGGAGAGTATCATATTGCTGAAAAATCACATATAGAAGATGCTATTGCAGGGGCACTTGAGGCAAGAACAGCGTGGGCTGAACTTCCTTGGGAGCAACGTGCTGGAATTTTCTTAAAAGCTGCCGAGCTTATTGCGGGCCCTTATAGAGCACGTATTAATGCAGCTACCATGATTGCACAATCTAAAACAGTGCATCAAGCCGAAATAGATGCAGCTTGTGAGCTGATTGATTTCTTGCGTTTTAATGTTCAGTTTATGACTGATATTTATAATGAGCAACCAGAATCTACTTCTGATGCATGGAATCGTTTAGAATACCGTCCTTTAGAAGGGTTTATTTATGCTATTACACCTTTTAACTTTACAGCTATTGCGGCAAATTTACCTGCAAGTTGTGCCTTAATGGGGAATGTAGTGGTATGGAAACCATCGGATAGTCAAATGCTTTCTGCTAAGATTATCTTAGATATTTTCCGTGAAGCGGGTGTTCCTGATGGTGTGATTCAAGTGGTACATGGAGATCCCGTAATGATTACAGATACGGTATTAGCTAGTCCTGATTTTTCTGGATTACACTTTACAGGATCAACACATGTATTTAAAGATCTTTGGGCAAAAATTGGAACTAATATTCACAATTATAAAACCTATCCTCGTATTGTTGGAGAAACGGGAGGAAAAGACTTTATCGTAGCACACCCATCTGCTCCTGCAAATCAAGTAGCTACTGCTATTGTACGTGGTGCTTTTGAGTTCCAAGGGCAAAAATGTAGTGCTGCTAGTCGTGCCTATGTTCCTGCTAGCTTATGGCCCGCTGTAAAAGAGCAAGTGATTAAAGATGTAAACTCATTCAAGATGGGATCTCCAGAAGATATGAGTAACTTCATTACTGCTGTGATTCATGAGGGTTCTTTTGATAAATTGGCTTCGTTTATTGATCAAGCAAAAGCAGATGCTGGTGCAGAGATCATTGTAGGTGGTGGTCATGACAAGTCTAAAGGGTATTTTATTGAGCCTACTGTTATTGTAGCAGAAGACCCAAAATATACCACGATGTGTACAGAGCTTTTTGGCCCTGTGATTACGATATATGTTTATGAAGATGCAGATTGGAGTGCAACCTTAGAACTGGTAGATCAAACTAGTGAATATGCCTTAACAGGTGCTGTACTATCTACAGATCGTTATGCGGTACAAGAGGCAACAAAGGCACTTAAAAACGCGGCAGGTAACTTCTACATCAATGATAAACCAACAGGTGCGGTGGTAGGACAACAGCCATTTGGAGGTGCTAGAGCATCTGGAACCAATGACAAAGCAGGTTCTGCCTTAAACTTATTACGTTGGGTAAGCCCTCGTATGATTAAAGAAACCTTTGTCACTCCTACAGATTATAGATATCCATTTTTAGGGTAATCATTTTTACGCTTTCGCGAAAATATATAAAGCAAAAAACATCGCCTTGAAGGCGGTGTTTTTTTATATATGAAAGGTTATGTTATTAAACACCCATTGATATAACTAAATGGATAGTAACTAAGGCAAATTATTAAGGGCTTTTGACCTTTTTTTCGGTATGCCACACTCAGTGTTGGCTCATTCTCGATATGTAATTTTAAACAGCCCATTTGTAATCCTTACGAAGCTACTGAATTGTTATATATTGTCATAATCCTTTTGGATAGATTTTTGATACCCATACTATAGTGAGAGGAACTTTCGTTATATTTGTGATATAATACCTCTAATTATGGGAGCAATAGAACTTAAAGACAAATTAATCCAAATCATAAATAACACTTCAGATGAGAAATATCTGAAAGTACTTTTTGATTTTGCAAAGCATACAAATACTTCTGATGATGCTATTGTCGCTTATACTATTGACGGAACTCCCCTTACTCGTGAACAATATATTGCTAACAATGAAGAAGCCGTAGCTTCTTTCAAAAAAGGTGATTTTAAAACAACTTCTCAACTAAGAGAAAAGTTTGGAGTATAATTTATGAGATTAAATTTTGATGAGATTGTCTGGTCTCCACAATCTGATAAAGACCTCGATGATATTCTAGAATACTACCAAAAGACTTCTCCTGAAAAAGCACATCAGCATATTATTGATATCCTAAATGGCGCAGAAGAAATGGTTTTTTCTGAGCAATGGCAGGTAGATGAATATGATCCTTCTTGTCGTAGAGCAATTATTAAAAAGAAATTTCGAGTGCTTTATAGGGTTATAAATAAAATAGTACTTATTACTCGTGTGTACCCTACTCAAAAAAATCCTGAAGGTATTCTTATAGAATAAGTCTCATATGTTTTTCATAATTTATATTGATAACTTTATTCTAATCTTCATAAATTAATTAGATGTCTTCCGATTCTTCTTCTGTAGGTTTTATTTTTAAATAACTTGTAATACTTTTCAATGTCTCATTCTTGGCATACTCTTTTGATTTAATTCTAGTTTCTAATTCACCTTTAACAGTTTCAATATGTTCTGAAGATTCTGCGACTTTAATTAATTTCTCATTCTTTTGAAGAAATACATTAAAGTTTCTATTTGATTTAATCATTGGGATGATAAACTTAAGGCAACTATCATCAGGTTTTTTTATTAAATTTCCATATTCGATAAGACCTTTTTCAAAAAAGCTAATCTCATCTTCATTAATTTCTCCTCTATCATTTATTAATATATCTCGAACAGACGTAAACGTTGATTTTAATTTCACTTTATTTAATTTGTCCATTAAAGAATCCCAAAATTTATAATTACCACAAACTAAGTCTTGTTTTGCTATTTTTTTAAAGTAATCATCAATGGCACTATAAAAATCAGAAGAAAAATTCTTAATCAATGAATTCCCAACCAGGTGAGTTAGTACTTCATAATCTTTATTTTTATCTATAAACGAGGTAAGGATTTTATCTTTTGACAATGACTTATAATATTCTAAAGTTTTTATTACTATTGCATCTATAAGAGCATTATTTTTAACATTAAAATGTTTAAACAATTTCTCATCAATATCTTCTATTTTTATTTTTAAACTTTTATCCCAACTTCTTAGTCTTTTAATAAACAGACCTTCATTGGTAGGATCAGAATCAAAAACGTTTTCTACTATTTTCGAAAAATTAGCTAGAACCCAATCTAAATTTAATTTAGAAATTCCCCGTGGTTCTTCTGTTATTTTCAATGCAATACTCTTTAAACTACTATACTTCTGCGCATTTGAATTCGTTGTCACTAATTCTAAAATATCGTTATAACACAAGTACCATTCTATAACTGAGCAAATATTTTCAATATGGGTTTCATTTAGTGTGTTGAGAGTATTTTGAAAATTTCTTTGGCGATAAGCGTTTTCGAAATTACTTAACCCTATGCAGAAAGCATCATAATAGATATTATCAGAATCTAATTTATTAAGTGTAAGTTGTGAATAGAACGTATCTGTCAATTTTAACGTTACATATTTTTCATTTAGTGCCTTTACGACTTTTAAAAGGTCATCTAAATCATTCTTTTGATCATGATTAATATTCTCAATCAGTTCTTTAACATTATCTTGAATATCTTGAAACTTATAATTCTTTTTACCTTTAATAATTGAGAACTCCTTAATATATGGAAGAAGATATTCTATATTAATCGTATTATCTTCATTGATTATATAATTGGTTAAATTTTCTTCTTTACAATCAATTTTATAACTATTAAATTTACTAGGTTCTTTATTCACAAAATCTAAATAAGGTATTGCATCAAAATAAACTGGCTTAAGAAATTCATCAATTTTACTATTAAAAATACCCTTTTCGATTAAAAAACTTTCGAGAAGTTGAATTTGAGTAAAATAATTACTTTGGTCTTTCGTTTTTTCATCTTCAAGTTTAGAAATTAATGTATCTATTAATTTATTAATAACCTTACGGCCCTTAAATTCATCAATATTAAGTAAGATATTTTCATGTTTTAAAGTAAAAGAATTAAACTCTGAATCGTATGTAATAATTTTATCGGCTACATCATTCCAAAATGAGTTCATTAATGATTCAGGCAACTTCTCTTTTAAAGAAATTAATATTTTATCAATATGTTTAACTATTTTAGGAAACCCTGCTGAATAATATGCTTTATTGAAATAATTTGAAAATGCTGAATGATCAGACGCAGACAATAAGGCTTTAGAATCACCTATCCTCAAATTAGCCTGAAATTCTCTTAATAATAATACTTCATTTGCATGTTCTCGAGGTATTCCAAAAGTTAAAGCTGCTATTATTTCATCTAATTCTTCTTTATCTGGAAATAAGTTTTCTAATGATGATAAATAATTTCTTAATGGAATTTCAGTATACGGGTCATATATAATATCATCCTTTTTCAAACTGAATAATGAAAGATATTTAATTTTGATTTTCTTAGATTTAATTTCTTTTTCCCATTGCAAGTAAAGAGAAACAAGTTCATTAATGTGATTAATTATTTTTCTAGGATTAATTATTTTATCCTCTGATAACAAATCATATATAGTAATAAGCTCAATTCTATCTGATTGATTAATTAATTCCTCTCCGAAAGCTAATGTCAACTTATCCTTAAAAAACATCTCCCAATTTGTAACTATTGGTGGTGTAACTCTGAAGTTTATAGCTATGGATTTTTCAATAAACCCTATTCCAACACCCCCCTCTCCAAGTTGTAATATGAGTTCTCTTTTATTATAAGGAATAATAATGTAAGAATTGATTTGGGTTTTACTTTCTGCAAAAAATGTATGTATAGAAGACCATAATGATTTGACCTTATCAGTATCTAGTCTATCTAAATTATCGAATACTATTAATAATTTACCCTTAGAAGAAATATCCTTTTCGATTTTATAAAAGTATTCTCTAAACATTAAGACAGTAGGGTCTTCTTCAATAATCCTTTCTGTTTCTTCTGTCAAGATATCTTGTCCACTAAACCAATAAAGTATTTTCCCTAAAGTATCCCATTGTGTTTCCTTGTCTTTTTCATTTTTATCTTTATTTATCTGCCTAGCAACACTATACTCTTTTTTTATATTAACAAGTCCAATTACTAATAAGATAAAAGGCGCTAAATAAACACTAATTATGGTTTTCCATACTCCAAAATGTATTATAGGTAATACTTCTTTATCTTTTAAAACAAGAGTATAGAAACCTGTCAGAATTCCAAGTAAAACAAATGAGGACATTATGAAAAACCAATGTTTCTTTACTTTTGGATACTTCTCCTTTAATGATCTGGAAGTCTTAGCTAGAAGTTGGTTTTCTAGTTTTTGCCATTCTTCTGAATTAGTTAGAAATTTTTTATCAAATAATTCATTTATAAGTTGTTCAAGGAAAGATTTCCTAGTCAAATCTTCTTGATTACCCCATGCATCAAAAATAAATGTATGATAACCTTCGCTATTTAATTTCTTTTCTATAATCCTAACTACATTTGACTTCCCACTTCCCCAATCACCTTCGAGACCAATAATTTTTGTTTCTAATAAATCTTTTTTAATTATTTCAGAAACTTTATTAGCTATCTTCTTTTGGGAACCCCCAAAACTATCTATTCCTTGAGGCTGATTTGATATGAATTGAGGAAATTTTTTTTCACTCATAAAATGTATTTTAATACTAAATTCCTATTATTTAAGATTATTTTATTACGGTTTTCCGTAATGAAGGGAGGAATAAATAATCCCCAGTGAATACTGAGGTTTATTTAGAGTAATACATTTAATTTAAGGGATTTGTAAGATACAGTAATTAATTGATAGGATGCAAATTATCAATCATTTCTTGTAGGTTTTCAATATCATCTTGCACAAATCGTTCGGTGGAAGAAATATGACGATGCCCTGCCATATATTGCACCTCACGTATGTTGTGAAGTTTTAACCAATGGGTAATGACTGATGCTCTTAGCTGATATCTTTAATATTATGGTTGATCCTATGCAGTTTTTTAAACAGCCAGTCCGTAACGGTAATCGATCCCCGTTACGAGATATAAAAGCGGTTGTGTGACATCCAATCGATTCCTGTAGTACTTCCCCTGCTAGTTTGTATATACTCTGCCAGAGAAAGGATTTGTGGCGATTTAATTTCAAGTTCCCATGTAGTCTAGGAATCAAAAAACATTATAAAGAACATAAGAAAAGCCTATTAATAAAATAGCTGCTAAAAATAGATATGCATTTAATATAAAATTTGCTGATCTACTTTTTAAATCTAAATCTTTATTTTCATTCAAAAGATTTGCTTTACTTTTGATCATCCTAAAAATTGTAAAAATTAATGCAACGAGTAAGCATATAATTACGAGTATGTATAAGGGACTAGATTCTTTTCGAGCATTGGATTTAATCATTTCGTTTCCTTTTACATATCCATCCATTAGAATTTCCTTGTTGTCTTTTGCAGAGTAAATAATTTTAACCTCTAAACTAAAACCTGGATCAAAATTTTTCCAATCTAAGATTAGATCATTCTGTTCTCTTTTTAATTTGAAATCCCCCAGTCCGTCATGAGACTGGTTTACTATCTCATATTCCAATATTTTTATATTTTCATCTTCAATAAATTTTAAGTTATTCCTTATATCTTCTCTCTTGATCTCTAATTTTCCATTATTCCATATAATGATATTTGCTACATAAACATTCGAATTGACTGCAATATCATTATAGTAAAATTGAATTTTTGATGAAGTATTATTAGAATCAAAAATAAGTGTTGGTGCTTTTTTAAAAGTATATGTCGGCTCTCTTTCAGATTTATTTATAAGCTTATTAAAAATTAAAGTAGTTGTAATTGTACATAAAGCAATTAAGGCTGGTACAAAATACTTTTTATTCGTAATTTTCATATTCATAATATTCTAATATAATGGGAGATAAGTCAGATATGCTAAAATTATTAAAAAAGGATGGATTGGTAATGATTAGTATAGCGATAATCCCCTTTTTTTATTATAGTTATAATAATTTACCATCTAGTAATGTTTTTGAAACTTATTTAATTACTTTTCAAACATCTGAAACTCCTATATACATATTTGCATACCTTTTAATAGGTAAACTTACTGCACTATTTATTTCTGTATTATTTTATATATTCAATAATAGAGGGTGGAAAATTGTAATTCTGATTCCAATAACAATGTACTTGTTTCAAATAAGTCTCATGCTCTATGATGAACTCCAAATAGTAAAATTAAATACATCTGCCTTGATATCATTAGTTCTTATTCTACTAACCTTAATTGTATTATTTTATTTAAGCCAATTATATATAGGACTTCTTAATAAAAATTGAAGCACTATTATATTCAGCATCTTTATACTTATAAAATAGGATGCAAACTATCAATCATTTCTTGTAGATTCTCAATATCATCTTGCACAAATCTTTCGGTGGAAGAAATATAGCGATGCCCACTCATATATTGCACCTTCTAGTATATTATAAAACTTTAATCAATGTTCGTCTCTGATGTATATTTTGATTTTGAAGTTAATGCTAATCTTTTTTTAACAGCCAACAAGCAATCGTAAAACGATTCGATTTTTACGATATAAAGATTACTATAACAAAGTATTAGAATATATTGTTTGTATCGGAACTATTCACTTATCTAGTGGTCACTTATTGTTCTGTACTGTTTTAGTTCTTCAATTAGTCTGATTAAGTCTTCTTTAACACCAGAAAATACTTTTGTGTTATATTTAATATCTAACTCAGATTCTAAGATTTCATTTTTTCGTTTCTTATCAGTTAAAAATATATCTGAAATAGGTAAACCGTTAATTATACGCATAAAGTCAATTTGATCATTAGGAGTTGTCTTTTTGCTATATATAGATGCAATAGTTTCTAATGTTGCTCTAATATTTAGAGTTGGTATATTGTCAAATCCGTTATTTTTAAATTCTAAAATTAACTTTCTAATTTCTTTATTGCTAAACTTATGTTTTTTCAATAATTGATCAATTATTAGATCTATCCAATTAGGAACTTCTTTTTCTCCAAACTGATCACCTCTAATCATTAATTGCTGATTTTTTTGAAGCTTAGTAAGTCTCTCTATGAATGACTTAGATTGCATTTTCTTTAGAATCTTAAACATTTGATTCTTAATATCAGACTTAGTTTTTTGTCCGTTAGTGATTTTTCTTAATGAATTTATGCTTTCTGTACCTTTATCAATTAGATATCCAAAATCATCATTTGCTTTGTTGAACGTTAAATAGTTTTTTTCGTTTTCAAAAACCCCTCCGACATTAGAGTGCATATATGTTTTTTGGGTAATCTTATTTTTTCTAATTCTAGATGAAATTAATTGAGAAGTAATAAAAAGTTCAGGTTTTAGACTATATCCATCTGATAGTTTAGTAAAAAACAAATCATGTTCTTTAGCGCTTACATAATCTTTTTTTGAAGTTTCTAAATAGTGTTCAGGGGAAAGAGGGCAAAATAAAACTCCATTTTCATATCCTTTTAGAAGTAATTCTTTTATCTCAAACCAGTATTCACCCTTTTCTGACTCCATCAAATCAGTTATTGCGAATTGGTCAAGATATATACAGAGTTTATTGTTTACCATTTTTTATTACTCATGTAATTTGATTTACATTTTTGGAATTTAACATACATTTTTATCAATAAAACTTATGTATTTCCTATTCTAGTTCTAGTCTTAGGTTCACTCATTTTTGTTTTCCAAATATTAATTAGCGACTCGTATTCACTATATAATTCTGGATTTCTTACTTTTCTTATATGAACTATATATGGTCGAAAACAGTTAAAATATCTTGTCATAGTACCCATTAAAGCAGTTTTGATAACTTCTTCATCATAAATACCTTGATTAACTCCTCGAGAGAAACCTTCAAAAGTATTTAAAACAGAATGTATATAACCCTGTAAGTCCATATCTGTTTTAAATTTTGAAATAATTGTATCTAATGGTATAGCATCATTAATATCAATTTGATCAAGAGATTCTCTAAGTTCTTTTGTTTTATTTTGATTTCTAAAGGAATTAATAACATTCTGTGATGCTATTCTCCTATTCCAGTCATGATTATCCTTGTGTATTTCTCGAGTGAGTTCAATAGTCTCAAGAGCACTATTCAGTTGCTTTCTTGCTAATTTAATTTGGTTTCCTGCATACAATAGGCCACTAATAGTTATGGTAATTGTTATTAGAGATATTATTAAACTCCAAATTTCATAATTTGTCATTTCTTAGACGTTTTTTGTTTAATTTTCTTGTAAGGCTTAACAAGTCATAGCAATATTTTATTCAAAATGCTTTGGCTTTCCATTTTTATTAAAAGTCCAAGGCATATTAGTTCTTTTATTTAATTCATATGAGAAATAATTGACTTTAGCCTTAGAAAGAACACTATTTGTTAGTGAAACCGATTTCACTTCTTTTACATTTATTTTTAGTAATTGATCTTGAATGTCATCGAGCATTTTCCCAGAATAGACATTCCCTATTACCACGAGAATCTTTTTATCTTTAAATTTACTTAAGGAAGTTTTTGAATAGTTATTCTGTCTTTTTTTATCCTTCCAAGTATAATATACATCCCAGTATACCATCGGTTTATATGTAGGGTGGAGATTTGCAGAAATATTTGCTCCCAAAATTGCTCCACCTCGACCGATTGCCAAAATTAAGTCAGGGTTATAGCCGTCGATGTTTATTTGATTTATTACATCCTTTGCCCCTTTTTCAATTTTATTCCATGTGTAGCGATTGGAAATCAAATTCTGAATACGGTCTTTAAGAACTAATGTTGCTGCTATTCCAGTTAAGACAGAAATTATTATTGTAAAATATTCCATGTTTATTTTTTCAATGACTACAATAGTTTTATAAAATAAATGTCTTTTATATTCCACTTATGCTTATACATAAATCTAAAAAAGTTTAAATTCAATTTATAGTATGCTTGTTTAAGAAACATTATAATATATATAACCAATAAATATTTACGGTTTTCCGTAATCAGAGGAGAATAAACAAATAATCCCCAATGAGTATTGAGGTTTGTTTAGAGTAATACATTTAATTTAAGGATTTACAATCTATGTAATTAATTGATAGGATGCAAATTATCAATCATTTCTTACAAGTTCTCAATATCATCTTGCAGGAATCGTTCAGTTGAAGAAATATACCGATGCCCTGCCATATATTGCACTTCACGTATGTTATGAAGCTTTAACCAATAAGTAATCACCGATGCTCGTATCTGATGGGCGTTTTTGATATTTAGGTTAATGGTGCGTAGTTTTTTAAACAGCTGACAAGCAACCGTAAAACGATCCTAGTTTTGCGGTATAAACGCCTCTGTGTGGCACGCTACAGCATTTTGCAATACTTCCCTATCCTTTTGTATATACTGGGCTAAAGAAAGCACCTGTGGCGATTTGATTTCTAGTTTGCGATAGTTGGTTTTCCGTGTACTAGTGATATCAATAACCTACTCCCTCCTAAACAAATTCACTGTCACAGCAGCCAGTTCAGAATTTGGGAACTTCTGTCCTAATCGTTGGTCAGGATGGAGGCCTGCTTCGGCAAGTATTTTGTAGAACACAGGTACTTCTACGATATATTGATCTGAAAATCCATGGGTAGCATCATAAGCGGTTACTGCAGTTTTTCCAATATGTTTTGCAACGATTTCTGGCGGTACTGTATGTAATTCGATAACCAATAAACCAAATGTAGACACATACGGCGCCCATTTTTCAATATGTTCTAATAAGGAATCTTCTACCTGATCATTAGACATACGTTCCCCTTCAAAAACATAGGCTCCTGTTGAGTCACTTATTCGCTTTTCTAATCTTGACTCTGGCATTTTCCAAATACGGTTATGATCTAGGAACGAACGCACATTTAATAGTTCTCCTAATGCAATTCCATAATTATCTTGAAGGTCTTTTGCTAATCGGTCAGGATCTCCAATATCACCCCAGACTACTTTTGCCCAGATTTCTGCTTGTACCAAATTTGCTTTTGTAATACTTAGTGCCGCTTCATTATAGTCGGCTCCAACCAAAATAAGAGGGTGTTCATCCAGCATTCGCCCGCGGAGGGTTTGTTTTTCAATGACATTATATAAGTGAATTAAAAAAGCACCATTTCCACAACCCATATCTAAAATCCCTTTCGGTTGTTCTTCTATAGGTTTATTGAATAGGTGAATGATAATTTCATCTACCACTTTAAAATAACTCGCATGTGCACCACCACTTCCCCATACATTCATAGCCCTATCTACATGTCCTTCTTTATTGCCATCTCCTGCTTCTTTGGCTGCTTTTGCGTTTCCGAATAATAACTCATCTAGCTTACGGAATGTTGGAATATAAGACACTGTCACCCCATAGGCACTAGCTCGTTTTGCATAAAAAAGTCCTTTTTCTGTAAATTCATAAGTACCATTATGAGATGCAAACAATTCAAAATAGCATAAAATATCCAGCAACTCTTTAAAATGAGCCGCATCTTTATGGAATTCTTCAGGTTTAAAGCTTGCCTGCATAAAGTATTTATGAAACATTCCTCCCATAGCTAGATGCACTAGCGTAGGACCTAAAATAATTCCTTCTATATGTTTTAACACCTGATACTGGACCGTAGCAATAGCATTATCATTGGATATCGTGATTCCATAATTCTTTTTAAAAGACGTAAAAATCTTCTTTAGCATCTGAAAAGGTGCTGCTTCAAACTTACGATCATGAAACTTTCCCGAGAATTTCTGCAAGTTGACTACATCTTCATAAAGATGAAATAAACCAAAAGCAATTTCACTAGAAGCTGTTTTGCTATACAATACATCATCGCCATTATTTTGAATAGATTGCTGCAACCACCCTTGAGAACAAAGCACTCGCAAGGCAACATTGAGATATCCTTCATTTGCATTATATGTTCTTGTGAGTTCTGACAACAAACAAGAATCTTCTTTTAATAACTGTGTTGTAATTCCTTTTGCGTGCAATTCGTATGCAACAGGAGCTGTCACAATACCATCTAAATGTCTAAATAAATCTGAACGATATAGTGCATTATTCTTTTTTGTAGTCATATGATTAAATATAGTAAAAATTGCTACATATCAAGTTAATACATTCTTAAGAACATTACCTCACTCAAAAGTACTGTTCACTCATTTATCGTTTTAAAAGGCAATTGTATAACCTATGTTTGACATCAACAACCAAATAATTATCTCATGAAAAAAATTACACTTTTAGTACTCTTATTATTTTATCTCAATTCTTTAACTGCTCAAACTAGTATTCAAGGAACGGTAATGGATGAAATAAGTTATTTGTCTTTAGCAAACATTCATATTAAAAACACAACGAAAGGGACAACTTCCGATGACCAAGGAAATTTCACATTAAAAGTAAAAAAAGGAGATACACTGGCTATTTCTTATACGGGATATCAAACCCAAGAAATCGTGATAGACACTCAAAAGTTTATTGAGATTATACTAGAAAACGAATCGCTTGATGAAATCATTCTTACAGATAGATATCCAAGAAAAATTTCTTGTGGTTCTTATGTATATACAATAACAATCATTGAAGAAGTCATAAAAACATCTCCTTCTATATTCCCCAATCCATCATCAGATGGAATCTTTCATCTTAAAATGCCTTCACCTTACAAAGAGGTTCAAGTATATGTTACAAACTTATTAGGGCAACAAGTAATGACTAAAACGTATCAAAACGTAGATGCTACTATTACATTAGATGTAGCTTCTATGAAAACCGGAATTTATCTTATCAATATGGTGGCAGATGGAGAGCATCTACCTACACAGAAAGCCATTAGAAAGTAAATGTTTGATGTTTTATATGCTTTCGCGAAAGCGTATAAAGGATATTTGTTTTTCACCCTCCAATTACACCCCAATCAGATCTATCATTTTCATCAGGAGGAATACCGTCATTATCTTGATGATCGTTTGCACCTCCATAAATACATTGGGGTTTTAAAATCTCGTATGTTTTTAATTTTTCCATGCTTCAATATACACTAACTTTTTTAAAAAACACCAGCTGCAATTTGTCTGATATTATCACTTTTTCCCATAGAATAATAATGAAGAACGGGAACACCTGCTTCTTTTAACTCCTTACTTTGTTGGATACACCACTCTATTCCAACCTGACGAACAGCAGCTGCATCTTTAGACTTTACGACTTCCATTACTAGCGCATCCGGTACATCTACACTAAAACGCTGTGGGATCATATTCAATTGTTTTCTTGTAGACAGTGGTTTTAACCCCGGAATAATAGGTTTTGTGATACCCGCAGCACGGCATTTATCTACAAAGTCAAAATACTTTTGATTGTCAAAAAACATTTGCGTTACTACATAACAAGCTCCGGCTTCTAGTTTTTTCTTTAAGAAATGAATATCACTTTCTAAACTAGGTGCTTCCAAGTGTTTTTCAGGATAACCAGCTACACCTACACAAAAATCTGTTTTAGAACTATTTAAAAGATCTTCATCTAGATACTTCCCATCATTCAGATCCATAATTTGCTCTACCAAATCTTGCGCATACATATTTCCATTTTTATTAGGTTTGAAATACGTTTCACTTTTTACAGCATCTCCACGTAATGCCATAACATTTTCTATCCCTAAAAAATCCATATCAATCAAAAAATTCTCGGTATCTTCTTTTGTAAAACCACCACACAGCACGTGAGGTACAGCGTCAACGCTGTACCTATTTTGTATGGCTGCACAAATACCCACAGTACCTGGACGTTTTCGAACCACCTTTTTCTCTAGTAATCCATCAGGACGTTCTTTATAGATATACTCTTCTCGGTGATAGGTCACGTCAATAAATGGAGGTTTAAACTCCATTAACGGATCTATATTTGAGAATATAGTATCTATATTTTGCCCTTTGAGAGGTGGTAATATCTCAAAAGAAAAAGCAGTTTCTTTCTTTTCTAACGCTTGGGCGATGTGGTCAATTACTTTGGTCATACTTTTTAATTAAACGTATTTTTAGTAGGATAAAAATTTCTTTTATCTATTCGAGCGCAGTCGAAAACTATATATTCCTAATCTCTCGACTGCGCTCGAGAAGACGCTATTATTCAGTTTCATGCGATAGTAGGCGCTAACCATTTTTCCGCTTTCGCGAAAGCGATCTCTTTCCTATTTGCATAGTCTCGCACTTGATCTTCTTTTATTTTCCCCAATCCAAAATAACGTGCTTCTGGATGTGCAAAATAATAGCCACTTACACTTGCTGCTGGCCACATTGCCAGACTATCTGTAAGGGTTACACCTATACTTTCTTTTACTTGTAATAACTCCCAAATCGTTTCTTTTTCTAAATGATCTGGACACGCTGGATATCCGGGTGCTGGTCGGATACCTCTATATTTTTCTTTAATTAATTCTTCATTTTGCAAAACCTCATCGGTTGCATATCCCCAATGTATTGTTCGTACTTCTTTATGAAGATATTCTGCAAAAGCCTCTGCTAAACGATCAGCTAGAGCTTTAATCATAATGGCATTATAATCATCTAGCGCCTCTTCAAATTGGGCTGCTTTTTGAGCAGTTCCAAATCCAGTGGTTACACAAAAAGCGCCTATATAATCTTGCAATCCGCTTTCTTTTGGCGCAATAAAATCGGCGAGTGCTATGTTAGGCTTTCCTGATGCTTTTTTAGATTGTTGACGTAGGGTTCTGAATATTCTTCTCTGCCTTTCAGGCATCTCACCCTGAGGGAGAGAATTCTCTAATCCTTTTGAAATAGTTACTTCAACATCATCATCGTTTACAGTATTTGCTTCAAAAAGACCAAAAGTAGCTTTGGCGGTAAGCCATTTTTCTTTAAAAATCTGCTGAAGCATTTCTTGCGCATCAGCAAAAAGCTCTGTAGCTTGTTTTCCTACAATTTCATCGGTAAGAATATTTGGATATCTTCCATGCAAATCCCAACTTCTAAAAAACGGACTCCAATCGATATAATCTTCTAGTTTTTGAAGATCAAAATCTTCTAGTATTTGAACACCTATTTTTTTAGGCTTGACTATATCTTCTGATTTCCAATCGATTGTATATTTATTGGCTCTCGCTTCTTCTATCGTTAGATATTCTTTAATTTTTTGACGCGAGTTAAAGCTTTCGCGAAAGCGTGTATACTCTTCTTTTAACTGATTTTTAAAAGTGGTTTTGGTATCTTTTTGTAGCAAATCACCTACCACAGTTACGGCACGTGATGCATCATTTACATGCACCACTGTATTTTTATATTCGGGATCTATCTTTACAGCGGTATGTGCTTTACTAGTAGTTGCACCACCTATTAAAATTGGAATTTCAATATCTTGACGTTGTAGTTCTTTGGCCAGATAGACCATCTCATCTAGAGAAGGCGTAATCAACCCACTTAATCCTATGATATCTACATTATTTTCAATAGCTGAGGCAATAATTTTTTCTGGAGGCACCATGACGCCTAAATCAATAATTTCATAATTATTACAGGCTAAGACCACCGAAACAATATTTTTTCCAATATCATGTACATCACCTTTTACAGTTGCCATCAAGACCTTTCCAGCATTTTGGCTTTCTCCTGTAGTTCCGTTTTTAAGTTTTTCTTCTTCAATAAAAGGTAATAAATACGCTACTGCTTTTTTCATTACTCTCGCTGATTTTACAACTTGAGGTAAAAACATTTTTCCACTTCCGAAAAGATCACCTACGACATTCATCCCCGTCATTAGATGTCCTTCAATAACTTGTATAGGTGCTGATACCGAAAGGCGTGCTTCTTCTACATCTTCTACTATATACTTATCAATTCCTTTGACTAAAGCTCTAGTGATTCTACTCTGGATATCGCCTTCTCTCCAAGCTTCTGTTTCTTTTTCTGTCACTACTTTCTGACCAACAGTTTCGGCAAAATCTAATAAACGCTCGGTAGCATCATCGCGTCTATTGAGAATAACATCTTCTACATGTTCTAATAGGTCTTTTGGAATATCATCATACACCTCTAACATAGATGGGTTTACAATTCCCATATTCATTCCTGCTTCAATAGCGTGATATAAAAACACAGAATGCATGGCTTCACGCACGGTATTATTTCCGCGAAAGCTAAAAGAAACATTACTTACGCCTCCACTGACACTACAATGCGGTAAATTTTTACGCACCCATCGGGTACCTTCTATAAAATCTATAGCATTGAGTTTATGCTCATCCATTCCTGTGGCCACAGGAAATATATTGAGATCAAAAATGATATCTTCTGGAGGAAAATGTACTTCGTTTACCAAAATATCATAAGATCGTTTTGCAATTTCTATACGTCTTTCATAAGTATCGGCTTGCCCAACTTCATCAAATGCCATCACAATCACAGCAGCTCCATATCTTTTGATGCGTTTTGCTTGTTGTTTAAACTCCAGCTCTCCTTCTTTAAGACTAATAGAGTTAACGACACATTTCCCTTGTACTACTTGAAGTCCTGCTTCTATAATAGCCCATTTAGAGCTATCTATCATGATGGGAACACGTGCAATATCAGGTTCGGCGATGACAAGGTTTAAAAAACGAACCATCGCTTCTTTTCCATCAATAAGACCGTCATCCATATTGATATCTATGATTTGTGCACCATTTTCTACTTGTTCCCGTGCAACAGCTAAGGCTTCATCAAATTTTTCTTCTTTTACAAGTCTCAAAAATTTTCTTGAACCCGCTACATTGGTACGTTCACCAACATTTATAAAATTACTTTCTGGTGTAATTATGAGTGGTTCTAGACCTGATAACTTTAGATATCTTGGAGCTTCTTTTTTCATACCGTTACAGATCTTGGGGTTACTCCTTCTACAATACTTGCAATGGCTTTGATATGTGCTGGAGTGGTCCCGCAGCATCCTCCTACAATATTTACTAGGTTTTTATCTACATAATTCTTGATCTGAACAGCCATTTCTTCTGGTGTTTCATCATATTCTCCAAAGGCATTAGGTAATCCTGCATTAGGGTGGGCAGATATTCCTGCTTGTGTTCTAGAAGCAATGGCTTCTAGGTGTGGTTGTAATTGCTTGGCTCCTAGTGCACAATTAAATCCTACAGAAAGCAATGGAATATGCTGAATAGATATTAAAAATGCTTCAGCGGTTTGTCCTGATAATGTTCTTCCAGAAGCATCAGTAATTGTCCCACTAATCATTACAGGAATATCAGTATCACGTTCTTCTTTTACTTCTTCTATAGCAAATAGCGCTGCTTTTGCGTTTAAGGTATCAAAGACGGTTTCTACTAATAATATATCTACACCTCCATCTATAAGAGCTTCTACTTGTTGTTTATAGGCGATGCGTAATTCATCAAAAGAAATAGCACGATATCCTGGGTCATTGACATCTGGAGACATACTTGCAGTTTTATTGGTAGGGCCAATACTTCCAGCGACAAAACGTGGTTTATGAGGTTCTTTTTCTGTAAAGGATTGTGCGACTTCTTTGGCAATTTTCGCGGAAGCGTAATTTAATTCATAGACTACGTTTTCCAACTCATAATCTGCCATAGCAATGGTAGTGCCTGAAAATGTATTGGTCTCGACAATATCTGCTCCTGCCTCAAAGTATTTGCGATGCACTTCTGCAATTGCATGAGGTTGTGTGATACTCAATAAGTCATTATTTCCTTTAAGAGGAATGTGAAAATCTTTAAAACGCTCTCCTCTAAAATCTTCTTCAGAAAACTTATAAGCCTGTAACATGGTTCCCATGGCTCCATCTAGCACAAGGATACGTTCTTTAAGAGCTTTATATACTGTATTCATTTTTCTTTTCTAGTCAATCTCTGTACAAAAACTATTGAAAAGAGGTAGTCTTATAGTTTTTATGAACTACAAGAACACTTATTATATCAAGAATGAACACGGGTTTACAAACCATTGTTTGGGGTTATCTATTCCTATAATCAGGATAGAATGTAGCACCTTCTTTCAAGAGAAAGGGTTGCTAAGGTTTCACAGGGTCTATTCCCTCCGCCTTTCTTGATAACTTCTCAAAATGCACTGAACTTTTATTCCTGCAAATATTGCGATTCAAAATTGAAATATCCAAGCTTTATCCGAAAAATTTTCCGCATAAATCGAATATTGTTTGTTTTATAGAAAAATATTCTACAGTTATTCCAAATTATAGATTCCTGATGAGAGATATCGATCTCCTCGATCACAAATAATCGCTACAATAACTCCATTTTCTATTTGCTCGGCTACTTTTAGAGCAACTGCAACTGATCCTCCACTACTCATCCCTGCAAAAATCCCTTCTTCCCTGGCAAGTCGTTGTGTCATTGCTGTAGCTTCTCTCTGACTTACTTCAATCACTTGATCTACTTTACGTCTATCAAAAATACTAGGTACATATTCTGGAGACCATTTTCTAATACCAGGGATTCTAGAACCGTCTGTAGGCTGACCTCCTACAATCGTAATGTCCGAATTTTTCTCCTTGAGATATGTAGAAGTTCCCATGATAGTTCCTGTGGTTCCCATAGCCGAGACGAAGTGTGTTATTTTGCCTTGTGTAGCTTCCCATATTTCTGGACCTGTGGTCGCATAGTGTGCTTTCCAATTATCGTCATTACCAAATTGATTCAGCATATAATATCCTTTTTCATCTCGATATTGATTTGCCACATCTCTAGATCCTTCAATACCTCTGTCACCTCCCGTAAGTACAATCTCTGCACCATAAGCAGCCATGGTTTGCACACGTTCTCCTGTTGCGGTTTCTGGCATGACTAAAGTGATTTTCAAATCTAATACAGACGCTACCATAGCCAATGCAATTCCTGTATTACCACTAGTAGCTTCAACAAGATGATCTCCCTTTTTAATATCACCTCGTTCTAATGCTTTTGAAATCATGTTAAAAGCAGCTCTATCTTTTACACTTCCACCAGGGTTATTTCCTTCTAATTTTAAAAAAAGTTGTACTCCTTCCTTTTGTAATAATCGTTGTGGTGCTACTAATGGTGTATTTCCTATTTGCCCTGTGATGGGATTAATTTGCATAACTGTTTCTCGTTTTTGTTTTAATAGAACTTTGATGGCTCACAATAGTATTAGGAGGAATAGATTCTGTGATCCAAACATTAGCGCCGATAATACTATTTTCACCAATGACAATATCACCTCCCAAAATAGTAGCGTTTGCATAAATAGTCACATTATCTTCAATAGTAGGGTGTCTTTTGGTATTTGCGAGTTCTTTACTTACCTGAACACCTCCAAGCGTTACTCCTTGATAGATCGACACATTATTTTTAATTACAGATGTTTGGCCTATTACTATACCTGTGGCATGATCTATAAAAAAGGATGCTCCTATTTGAGCACCAGGGTGAATATCTGTTCCTGTAACACCATGTGCATATTCACTCATCATACGAGGTAGAATTTGCACGCCCATATTTAATAAAACATGGCTCATTCTATAAATAGCAATGGCATAAAAACCTGGATACGCTAAGTATACTTCCTTAATACTTGATGCAGCTGGATCTTTATCATAAGCAGCTTGTGCATCTAAGGCTAATTTTTCATGAATTTCAGGAAACTGTTTTATAAATACTTCCCATATGTTTTGAGTATCAGTATGATCTAATTGTTCAAGGATTTCAATAAACTGTTTTTTAATTTTCTGTGATTGCTCACTTTCTATAGTTGTAATTTCATACAAACTGTAGAATAGTTCTTTTGTAAATGCTTCTACTTTACATTTAAGTCGGAGTGGCCAGTTATGTATTGAATTCATAATACGTCTGATTTTATACTTCTTGAGCTAATGTTAGTTTTAATCCGTCGAGATATTCTGTGATAGGTATTTGGCAACTTAATCTGCTATTTTCCTGCACGTGAAATGCTTCTGCAAGCATCGCATCTTCATCATACTCCATCTCATTAAGTTGATGGTCTGATGTGATATAGCATTGGCAGGAAGCACACATTGCCATCCCACCGCAAACACCAATGGTTCCTTCAGGAGCTAATTCGTAGGAACGAACTACCTCCATTAGATTCATAGCCATATCTGTAGGAGCCATAACTTCGTGTTGCACCCCTTCTCTATCTGTGATATATACCTTTACATCTTGCATTTCCCGAACCTCTTAGACGATAGCTTTTACGATAGCTTTCGGTGCTTGCTTTTTTGTTCCATCAAATCCTTCTACACCGCCTACAGTTGTGTACTTCATGACATACTTTTTATCTGGAAAAATACGTTTATAAGCACTTTGGCACATTAATGTTGCTTCATGAAAGCCACAAAGAATTAGCTTTAATTTTCCTGGATACGTATTTACATCTCCAATAGCATAAATCCCAGGGATATTGGTTTGATAGTCTAATGTATTATCTACTTTGATTGCATTTTTTTCTATCTCAAGCCCCCAGTCTCCAATAGGACCTAATTTTGGCGAAAGCCCAAATAATGGAATAAAATGATCTGTATCTACAATAAATGGATCTTCTCCTTTCTTCTCAATGGCAACTCCTGTTACATGATCTTCTCCAAGAATTCCTTTTACTTCTGCAGGAGTGATTAAATTAATCTTACCTAGATTTTTTAATTCCTGTACTTTCTCTACAGAATCCAACGCCCCTCTAAACTCATTACGCCTATGTATTAATGTTACTTCACTTGCTACATCTGCTAAAAAGATACTCCAATCTAATGCTGAATCTCCTCCACCAGCAATGACCACTCTTTTATCACGATATATTTCTGGGTCTTTAATAATATATTCTACCCCTTTATCTTCAAATTTAGAAAGCTCTTCTAATTGTGGTTTACGTGGTTCAAAACTTCCTAACCCGCCAGCAATAGCAACGATAGGAGCATGGTGTTTTGTCCCTTTATTTGTTGTGACAATAAAAGACCCATCTTCTAATTTTGTAATAGTTTCTGCTCGTTCTCCTAAGGTGAATGTTGGCTCAAAAGGCTCAATTTGTTTCATTAGATTATCTACCAAATCACCTGCCAATACATCTGGAAAACCAGGAATATCATAAATAGGTTTTTTAGGATAAATCTCTGCACATTGTCCTCCAGGAATAGGCAATGCATCAATGAGGTGGCATTTTAATTTTAATAGTCCCGCTTCAAAAACAGTAAATAGTCCTGTAGGACCGGCTCCAATTATTAATATATCTGTTGTAATCATTTCTTTTATGCTTCTTTTTTTTCTACTAATCCTTTTGTAAACTCATTTAAGGTTTCGACTTTTTCTTCAAAATCACCTTTAATAGTTTTTCTATATTCATTTAAGTTTTGAACTAAATCATCTACTTTATCGGGTATTACTTCTTCAAAAAACTGACGTAATCGTTTGGCTGTTGTAGGAGATTGACCATTGGTAGAAATGGCTACTTTCACATGCCCCTTGGTCACAATACCTCCCATATAAAAATCACAATATGGTGGATTATCAGCTACATTTACCAGTTTATCTTTCTTCCTACAGTGATTATATACTTTGATGTTTACTTTAGGTTTATCGGTTGTGGCTATCACAATGTGTTTTCCTTTTAGCAACTTCTTTTTATACTTTCCATGAAGCATGGTCACCTGATGTTTTTCGGCAAGTTCGATTGTTTCTTCTCTATACATAGGAGAGATCATTGTTACTCTTGCATCTGGACTTGATTTCAATAAAAATCGCAACTTTTCTTCTGCTACATTTCCGCCACCTACAATAAGCACATGAAGATTCCGCACTTTTAAAAAAACAGGATATAATGTATTACGTTGCTCCCCAACTGGAGTGGTATGTGAACTATGCATAACGTAACTGCTTTTGAGGTAATTCTTTTTCTTGAATTGCGGCAATTCTTTCAGACAATATGCTTCTATTTTCCACTACTTTTCCAATCACAATAATGGCAGGAGATGTGAGCTTTTTCTCTGCGACTACTTTTTCAATAGTTTCGATGGTTCCAAAGCCAGTTTTTTCATCATCTCGTGTCCCATTTTGGATAATGGCTACGGGTATTTTTTCTTTACCCGCTTTCGCGAAAGCGGATACAATCTCACCCAATTTACTCATCCCCATTAGGATCGCAACCGTTGCATTGGATTGTGCTGCTAGCGCCACATCTGTAGACATTTTATGAGACTTTGTTGTTCCGGTAATTACCCAAAAACTTTCTGCACTTCCACGCTTAGTTAATGGGATTCCTTGATAAGCAGGCACTGCTAAAGCAGAAGAAATACCAGGCACCATTGCTGTTTCAATTGCATGCTCACGTACAATATCCAACTCCTCGGCTCCACGTCCAAAAATAAATGGATCGCCTCCTTTTAAACGCACCACATGACCATGACTAAAAGCTCTACTAATGATCAAATCATTAATTTGTTCTTGCTGGTAGACATAACATCCTTTACGCTTCCCTACAAAAATCTTTTCGGCATTGGGAGCATAGTCTAGCAAGACTGGATTTACCAATGCATCATAGAGCACTACATCTGCCGTAGCAAGTGTCTTAATTGCTTTGATGGTGATTAAATCAGGATCTCCTGGTCCTGCACCAACCACCGTTAATTTTGCTTGTTTCATACTCCTAGTTATGATACCAGTTCTGCAACTCGGTATGCTCTTGTTTTTTGCAGAAACTGTGCTGCGTTTTTAATATAACTCGTTGCAAACTCCTGACTTGGAGCATATTCTTGAATTTGATATATCAAATCACTAAAAGAAGTTCCTAAAGGGATTTTTTCTGTATCTACATACAATTCATCAAATTGTCTTACAATGCTTGCTTGTGTATTGGTGCGTTGTCTATCTGAAATTAGAATTGCTTTTGCAGCATTAATCAACGAACTATAAGCATAATAAATAGCGTTAGAATACACCGCGTCGTTTAAAGATTGTTTTGCATTTTCGATCTTCTCTTCACACTCTAAAAAGAGTGTCTCAATAAGATCTATCACTACACCTGCGCATTCTCCTACTCCTATTGCTTTTACATATTTTTCTTCTTCTCCCCAATCGATAAAGTCTTCTTGCGTAAGATTATCTACGTTTGAAAGATCCGTTAATAATTCATAGAAATATTTTTCACCTTGCAATGCATAATATTCTTGAAACGTGGTGCCATTAGCATTTGCTTCAAAATCATTTAAAATTCTGCGTAGCGCTTCTGGCCCTCTTCTACTAGGTACTTTTACTACTTTATCTGCAAATACACCTTGTCCATTTCCATTGTTTCCTCCTCCTAAAAGTACTTGCAGTGCTGGTGCTGTCAATTTATCTTTTGTACGCACAGACATTCCCTGAAAGCCAATATTTGCCATATTGTGTTGTCCACATGCATTCATACATCCACTTATTTTGATCACCAGATCTTGGTCTTCTAAATACTGTGGGTATTCTGTTTTAAGAACACGCTCTAACTCTTCGGCAATTCCGGTACTGCTTGCAATCCCTAAATTACAGGTATCAGTACCGGGGCATGCCGTAATATCTACTGCTTTATTATATCCTACTTCTGTGAATCCAAGTTTTTTTAATTCTTTATAAAAGAATGGGATAAGCGCTTCTTTTACATAAGGAATTACAATGTTTTGACGCAATGTTAATCGTACCTCACTAGTCGCATATTGATCTACTAAA
The DNA here is from genome assembly GCF_900188275.1 of Dokdonia pacifica. GTDB lineage: Bacteria > Bacteroidota > Bacteroidia > Flavobacteriales > Flavobacteriaceae > Dokdonia > Dokdonia pacifica. The sequence goes on along the minus strand of NZ_FZNY01000004.1, from coordinate 131,329 downwards.
TCTGCTAGTAACCTCGCTTTATCTGTATAAAAATCTCCTAAGAGTACTTTAATACCTATTGCTACAAACCCTTCTTGTTTTTGAGTAATGATATTCGTGCTTTTCCAAAGTTCATATGCTTTATGATCTTCTATTTGCACTTTCGGAATTGAGTTGATTTCTACGGGAACAGTTGGAGGATATGAAGTCACATCAATAGGCACAGTATGTTGTGATAATGCTTTTTGCTCAGCTTCTATTAGTTCTTTAAACCCATCTAAACCTATATCTTTTACTAAAAATTTCAAACGTGCTTTGGCTCTACTTCTTCGTTCTCCGTGACGATCAAATATGCGTATCACACTTTCCATCAATGGAATGATCTTATCTGATGGTAAGAATTCATAAAACACATCTGCATGTCTAGGTTGAGACCCTAGTCCACCAGCAAGCATTACTTTAAATCCGCGTACACCATTTTCTATTTTGGCTATAAAACCTAGATCATGCATATAAGATAATCCTGTATCGCGATCTGAAGAAGAAAAAGAGACTTTAAACTTACGACCTAACTCCTGACCAATAGGATTTCTTAGAAAGAATTTAAAAATTGCATCTGCATATGGAGACACATTAAATGGTTCTTCCGGATCGATTCCTGCCAGTTCAGAAGCCGTTACATTACGCACTGCATTTCCGCAAGCCTCTCTCAGTGTAATATCATCTTTTTCAAGCTGCGCCCATAATTCTGGCGTACGATCTAAGTCTACATAATGAATTTGAATATCCTGACGCGTAGTAATATGTAAACGTCCTCTAGAATATTCATCAGAGACATCGCTTATTCTATGTAATTGTGCACTAGACACTTTCCCATAAGGAAGTTTAATACGTATCATCTGTACACCAGGCTGACGCTGTCCGTATACACCTCTCGCTAGACGAAGACTTCTAAAACGCTCTTCGTCTATCTTTCCTTTGTGAAAAAGCTCAATCTTATCGGCAAGCTCGATAATATCTTTTTCTACCAAAGGGTTTTCTATTTCTGTTCTAAAACTTTGCATTCTTTTTCTTTTTTATAGCGCTTTCTTTCCCGAAAGACTTCGTATTACCAATAGCTTCTCATAGCATTTATAAAGCTTTGATCGTATATTATTTTACAAACCCGACACCGGCGGTCGTATTTGTATGAGCATCTATTAATATGAAGGAACCCGAAATTTTATTTTCAGTATAAGAATCATATGCCAGAGGTCTACTCATCAAGATATTTACATTTCCCACTTCATTAAGCTTTAAAGAATTTGCAGTGATATCTTCTCCAGAAAAATCGGTATGTATCACTCCTGACACTCCTTTTATTTTTGCTAAAATTCTATTACTTCCACTTTGCAAAAAGTATTGCGTTCCTGGTTGTAATTCTTTAGTATCCATCCAGCATACTTTTGCTTCTAATTGTTTTCCTACATTAGGTCTTTCAGCATTTTTGACAATCATGTCACCTCTACTAATATTTAGATCGTCTTCTAATGTAATTGTACACGAACTCCCTCTACCTGCTTTATCAAATTTTTGATCAAAAAAGTAAATTTCTTTTACACGAGAGCTTGTTAATGATGGAAGTACTGTAATCTCATCCCCTACTTCAAGGTCGTCTCCATAAATCTTTCCTGCATACCCTCTAAAATCATGAAAGTCGGTTTGCTTTGGACGAATTACCATTTGCACTGGAAAACGCATATGCGATTGTTCATATACATCTTGTGCTTCTAATCCTTCTAAATGATCTAGCAGTGTATTTCCAGAATACCATGGTGTATTTTCTGAAGTTGCAACCACATTATCTCCCAATAATGCACTCACAGGAATAAACGTAATGTTTTGTTCCTTGTACTCGCTTTTAGCAATCATTTCTTGAAAATCTGCTTTGATTTCTTCATAAATGGATTCAGAAAAATCAACCAAATCCATTTTATTAATTGCTACAATAATGTCTTTAACACGCAACAGGTTATTGATAAAAAAATGACGATACGTTTGTTCTATCACTCCTTTACGTGCATCTACTAAAATGATAGATGCTTGTGATGTAGAAGCTCCCGTCACCATATTACGTGTATACTCAATATGCCCTGGGGTATCTGCGACGATATAACTTTTTGTTTTTGATGAAAAATAAATATGCGCAACATCAATGGTAATTCCTTGTTCCCTCTCTGCTACAAGCCCATCTGTAGCTAAAGAGAAATCTAAATAATCAAATCCATTTGCTTTGCTTTTTGTTTCAATCGCTTCTAACTTATCTGTAGTTAAAGATTGTGTGTCATAAAGGATACGACCGATGAGTGTACTTTTCCCGTCATCTACACTTCCTGCTGTTGCTATTTTTAATACTTCCATGGCTTCCCACCTAACCTCCCAAAGGGAAGAATTTTCACTCCTGTGGTTTAGAGCTGTTTTAATTAGTACTCTTTTATTCTTTATACGCTTTCGCGAAAGCGTATACAATAATCATCTTATATTCCCCTTTGGGGTTAGGGGATTTAGAAATACCCTTGTTGTTTCCGTTTTTCCATTGCGGCTTCAGATCGTTTATCATCTATTCGAGCTCCCCTTTCTGAAATTGTAGAGGCTCGTATCTCTTCTACCACTTTTTCTAGTGTTACCGCGTCAGAAAGTACTGCTGCGGTACACGACATATCTCCTACGGTTCTAAAACGAACCAATCGTTCCTCAACTACCTCATCTTCTTCTCTATATACGGCGTCATCGGCAGACCAGATCATTCCATCTCTCACAAAGGTCTTACGGGTATGTGCAAAATAAATGGATGGAATTTCTATTTTTTCTTTTGCTATATAACTCCAAACATCTAACTCTGTCCAGTTACTTATGGGGAAGACGCGCACATTCTGTCCTAAACTTATTTTTCCATTAAGATGATCAAAAAGTTCTGGACGTTGATTTTTTTCATCCCATTGCCCAAAATCATCACGTACAGAAAAAATACGTTCTTTAGCTCTTGCTTTTTCTTCATCGCGTCGCGCTCCTCCAATGGCAGCATCAAACTTAAACTCTTCTAATGCGTCTAATAAAGTAGTAGTCTGAAGACTATTACGACTTGCATATTTCCCTTTTTCTTCAATCACTTTCCCTTGGTCTATAGAATCTTGCACATAACGCACAATTAGCTCTACACCCAACTCTTTTACAAGCTTATCTCTAAAAGCGATGGTTTCTGGAAAATTATGTCCTGTATCGATATGCAATAATGGAAACGGGATTTTTGAAGGATAAAATGCTTTTTGAGCTAATCTCACCAATGTAATAGAGTCTTTTCCTCCAGAAAAAAGAAGTACTGGTTTTTCAAACTGAGCCACCACTTCTCTAAATATATAAATAGCTTCACTCTCTAAAGGGTTTATCGCAAGAGTTGCTGTATTGTTATGTGTTTCTATAGCTTCCAAGGGGTCTATTGTATTTCTGTCTTTTGTTACTAATTCCATGTGTCTTTTAGCTTAGTTACTGTGTAATCCACACTCACGGTGCTCTAACACTTTAGTAGGATCAAAATAATTGAACTCATTAGGTAATGCATTCTCTTCTAGATATACGTCTAATTCTGTGTCACTGTAGTAATAAAACGGACTTACTTTAATGACACCGTTTTTATCTAAACTTACAATGTCTAATGAATCACGTAAAGCCGTTTGCCCCTTCCTTAAATTAGTAAACCACACATCTGGTTGTAATTCACTCATGGCCCTTTTAAAAGGCTCGAGCTTTACTTGCTCAGTAAAAACAACATGATTAGGGTCATCTATCTCTGGAATACCAATAGTAACTGCACGATGTGCCACGGTTTGTTTAGGTACGTATAATTGTATATTGAGTTGTAATTTTTCTATTACGGATTCTGCATGTGCATAGGTTGCAGGCGTGTTATAGCCAGAATCACACCATACCACTGGAATTGCAGGGCTGGCATTTACACAAGCATATAAAATAGCTGCTTCATAGGGTCTGAAATTGGTAGTCACGATAGGGTTTTTACCATAAGCAACTGCCCATTTACAAATTTCTAAAGGTGTCTTATCTCGTAATTGCTGATTAATTTCTATTAGTTCTTCTGTTGTCATGTTCCTTTATTTCTTTTCTACTTGTGTTTAACTATTTACCCCATTTTATAAGATTCCAGATGCGCTCGTGAAAAAAGTATAAAATCATTTTTGTCACAAAATCTATAGAAGCTATAGATGTTGCAATTCCTATTTCTCCTGTAAGGATGTAAGAAATTAATAGCGTATCTAATGTTCCTATCAATCTCCAACTTAATGCCTTTACAACACTTCGAATAGGTTTTTCAGAAGATTTTACTTCTTTATAAGAAGGCTCTTTTGTTTTATTTTTTGCTAGAATAAACTGATCTAAAATCATATATAAAATTTAAATACCTATTACCCTATCGGATTACTAGGATAATAGATTTACAAATTTAAAATTTATAGTCATATACCATTCCTAAAACTTTCTTTTTTTTTGTTAAAGTTTAAAAAATCATATGTTAACTAATGCTTTTTCAACGTCTTGAATGATGTCATGCACATGTTCTAACCCCACAGAAATACGAATGAGGCCATCTGTAATTCCAACAGATTGTCGTTCTTCTACGCTTAATTTTCCATGTGTTGTACTTGCTGGATGACTCACAATAGTTCTTGTATCTCCAAGATTTGCAGTGAGTGAACACATCTCTATAGCATTTAGAAATGCTCGTCCGCTCTCTAAACCTCCTTCTATTTCTATCGTTACAATATTTCCTCCTAATTTCATTTGTTTTTGTGCAAGCTCAAATTGTGGATGCGATGGTAAAAAGGGATATCGTACTTGTTTTACTCTAGGGTGTTTTTCCAATTGTTTTGCAAGTGCTAATGCATTTTCACAGTGCTTCTCTACTCGTACGGCAAGTGTTTCTAGGCTTTTAGAGAGCGTCCAAGCATTAAATGGGGACAACGCAGGCCCTGTAATACGTGCAAATCGGTAGATAGTGTCTATTATACTTTCAGATCCTACTGCAATTCCTCCCATCACCCGTCCTTGTCCATCTAGTAATTTTGTTGCCGAATGAATTACTACGTCTGCGCCCCACTTGATAGGTTGTTGTAAATAGGGTGTTGCAAAACAATTATCTACAATAAAAATCAGGTTATGCTTTCGCGAAAGCGTACTTAACAATGTTAAATCTAAAATATCAGTAGCCGGATTTGTAGGAGATTCTACATATAAAACTTTGGTTTCTGGCTGAATTAATGTTTCGATACGATCTAAATCATTTATATCAAAATAGGTGTGTGAAATATTCCATTTAGGAAAATACTTTGTGAATAGCGTATGTGTATTTCCAAAAATAGAGCGTGCCGAAAGTACGTGATCTCCACTATCTAACAACGCAGCAAATGTGCTAAAAATAGCCGACATTCCTGTAGCAAATGCATGCCCTGCTTCTGCTCCTTCCAGTAAACACATTTTTTGTACTAATTCGTGGTTATTTGGATTTGTATATCGGCTATAGATATTACGTTGTTTCTCTTCGGCAAAAGAAGCTCTCATCTCTTCGGCATCATCAAATACAAAACTTGACGTTAAGTATACTGGCACTGAATGCTCTTGATGTTGAGAACGTTCTGTTTGTGTACGTATCGCTTGAGTCTCTGGATGTATATAAGTCATTTATAGAATTCTTAATATGTAAATTAATTAATAGATTGTGCTACTTTGAGTATATCCCCAAAAACACCTCTAGCTGTTACTGTAGCACCTGCACCAGCCCCTTGAATAACCATAGGATGATCACCATAAGATTCTGTATAAATTTCAAATATAGAATCTGATCCTTTTACCTGTCCTAACGAACTATCTTTTGGAACAGAGATTAATTGTACATCCATAATCCCTTTATCCTTAGATAAGTCTCCATGTAAATCTCCAACATAACGAAGTACGTTCCCTTCAGGCTGCGCTGCTTTTATTTTTGCAAAAACCGTATCAAACTCTTGTATTTTTCCTAAGAATTCTTGAGCTGTTCCTTCTCTTAAATGTGCTGGAATTAAATTATGAATCGTAATATCTTCAAATTCATTTTTAAGATCTAATTCTCTAGCAAGTACTAATAATTTTCTAGCGACATCATTCCCACATAAATCTTCTCTTGGATCTGGTTCTGTATACCCACTATCCATTGCTTCTTTTAACACTTCACTAAAAGGTCTATCTTCTACCGAAAATGTATTAAACAGATAGCTCAATGAGCCTGAAAAAATGCCTTTTATTCGTGTAATATTTTCTCCAGAGAGATGCAATAATTTAATGGTTTCTATTAGAGGTAATCCAGCACCTACATTTGTTTCATATAGATATTGCTTCTGGTGATTCTCTAGAGTTGATCTAAGGGATTTATAAAATTCATAATCAACCGTATTTGCAACTTTATTAGAAGACACCAAATCAAATCCATTGGTGACTAAATGCTCATAATTGTATACAAAATCTTTACTTGCTGTATTATCTATAGCAATTACATTTTCTAAATGATGTTTATCTGCATATTGTATAATATCATCTAGCGTATATGATACTCCTTGATTTTGCAAACTAGTTTTCCATCGATGATCAACTCCGCTGTTACTTAGGAGTACTTTTTTAGAATTGGCTATGGCAAAAATATTTAAATGAATATTTTTCCTTTTCTCTATTTCATCTCTAGATGCCAGTATTTGATCAATCAGGGTGCCTCCTACGAGACCATGACCAAATATGGCAAGGTTTATTTTTTTTGCAACTCCATAAATCTCTCCATGAATCACATTGAGTGTTTTGTGTAATTGCTTTTTAAGAACCACTAAACTTACATTTTTCCCTGTCGCTGTATTATTAACTAAAAGCGGAACAATTTGATTTTTAATCAGTCTATTATACGGTTTATGAAATGTACTTAAATCTTGTCCTATAATAGAAACAACCGATACATCATCTTTGATCAATATTGCACTTACATCCTTTTTATAAATATCAGTTTTGAATTCTTCTTCCAGTACTTTTTTTGCCTTGGAAGCATTAGTGCTATTTACGATTAATCCAATACCTCTTTCGGAAGATCCTTGTGAAATAATACTGATACTTATGTTTTCATATGCTAGCGCCTGGAAGATTCGAGCATCTACACCTACACGACCTAAAAGCCCTCTTCCTTCTAAACTAATAAGAGACACATTTTCTAATACTGATAGTTTTTTGATACCATCTTCATTTTCTTCTGAGGTAATTAAAGTTCCTTCATTTTCAGGGTCAAATGTATTTAAAATGCGTAATGGTATTTTCTTTTCTACAAGTGGAATAATTGTTTTAGCATGCAATACATTTGCCCCAAAATGAGCTAATTCATTAGCTTCTGTAAAAGACAGTTTTTTAATCTTTTTGGCATCGGCAACTAGGTCTGGATTTGCTGTATAAATACCATCTACATGCGTAAAATTCTGGAGCTCTTCTGCATCTAAAAAACTAGCCAATAATGAGGCGGTATAATTACTTCCATTTCTTCCTAATGTGGTTGTTTCCTGATTGCGATTGGATGCTATAAAACCTGTTACAACATTTACAGTAGTTCCGTTATACTTTTTAAAATGAGCCTTTACTTTTTCTTTAGAAAGACTATCTAAGGGTTGTGCATTTCCAAATTGATCATCAGTAACAATTAAGGATCTGCTATCAGTAAAATGAGCATTGACTCCTTTCTCTTTTAATAATGCTGTGACTAATCTAGCAGAGAGCAACTCTCCATGAGACAACACTTTGTCTTTTATTTTTTCACTATAATCGCCCAATAATGAAACCCCTTCAAAAAGTGTATCAAGTGCATGAAATTCTTCTTGAGCGTCTAAGGCTTCATAGCCTTGGAGTTGATAGTTTTTAAATGCTTCTAGTTGCGCTTTATAATTTTCGTTTTTAGAAGCTTTTTCAAGAATCTCTTCAAGTTCGTTTGTAGACGCGCCTCTCGCTGAAAGCACAACGGTAATTGCCTCCCCTTTTTTAGCCTTCTTCTCAATGATATCTACTACGGTTTGGATTCCCTTTCCGTTAGCCAGCGATTTTCCTCCAAATTTTAAAATTTTCATCTTGATATTTCGTATTAAAAATAGTTGTCAATATGTTGTTTAATTGATCGTATTCTATAAGAAAGGCATCGTGCCCATGAATAGATTGTATTTCGTGATAATAACTCTGTACACCTACACTTCCAAGTAGTTGGTGTGTATGATAGATATGATCTGGATAAAATAATCCGTCAGAATCTATCGCCACGAGATGCACTGTACTTTTAATTGTTTTTAACAGATCATGTATTTCTGATCTCCCTTTTGTAATAGAAGCGGTTCCTAGCAAATGATTCATTAATTTGTAGGTTGCTAATTCAAAACGTTCTTCCAATTTTTTTCCATGGTGTAACAACCAACTTTCTACATTATAGATTCCTTTTTCTGGATGTATAGATCTATCAAATTTTGCAGTAAATGAAGCTGCTGTTCTATAAAAAGTCATGGCATGCATACGTGCATCATGAATAGGTTGTACTGAATTACATAGTATTTGTTCTTGTATTGCACATTGTGCTATCACCCAATCGGTAGCTTTCCAATCGGTAGCAACAGGAATAAGATGTTCTATTAATTCTGGAGCTTCGATAGCAAGTTCCCAAAGAATTTGTCCTCCTAACGACCCTCCTATTGCTGCATATAACGATTTGATATTGAGATTTTTTAGAACTTCTAACTGTATTATTGCAATATCACGATTATGAAATTCTTTATATTCCGAAAGCAAATTTTCAGATTTCCCATCAAATCCATTACCAGGAATATCAATTGATAAAACGGTATAATAATCTGTATCAATGACCTTACTTTTTCCTATGAGGCTATTCCACCAACCGTTTTCTCCTGTTACTGAAGAGTTACCTGTAAGCGCATGATTTACTAAGACTACTGGAGCTGTACCTAACTCCTTACCGAATACCTGATAGGTAACAGTAAGGTCAATAGTATATCCAGTTTTTGTTTGGAACGATGGGATGGAAAGGTTTTTTATCATAGCATATATTTAAATGAAGCAGAAGCTCTTTCATAAAAGAGCCCCCGCTTACCCAACTAAGATTATACTAGAACTGTTTTATCTACTTTAGCAAAAGCAGCTACGAGGTCTTCTTTTAAATCTTCTATATCTTCAAGACCAACCGAGAGACGAATTAAGTCGTTTGTGACTCCCGTACTCCCTTGCTCCTCTTCACTAAGTTGCTGATGTGTTGTGCTTGCAGGATGTATGATAAGAGATTTACTATCTCCAATATTTGCTAGTAATGAGAACAATTGTGTCTCATTTGCAATAGTTTTTGCGCTTTCAAATCCGCCTTTTACACCAAAAGTAACAATACCACTTTGCCCTTTAGGAAGGTAAACATCTGCTAAATTTTTATAGGCACTACTTTCCAATCCAGGATAATTTACCCATGCTACTTCATCTCGTGTTTGTAACCATTGCGCAAGTGCCAAAGCATTTTCAGAATGCTTCTTCAAACGAATATCTAATGTTTCTAGGCCCTGTAAAATCTGAAATGCATTAAACGGACTTAGTGCAGCTCCGTGATCTCGCAAACCTTCAATGCGTACTTTGGCGATAAACGCAGCTTCGGCTAATGCATCATGATACACAAGACCATGATATCCCGCAGAAGGTTCTGTAAATTCTGGAAATTTTCCACTACTCCAATCAAAGTTTCCTGCATCTATAATGACACCTCCTAAAGCAGTTCCATTACCATTTATATATTTTGTGAGTGAATGAATAACAATATTTGCCCCATGTTCGATTGGATTCAATAATGCAGGAGTTGCTACAGTATTATCTACGATGAATGGTACTTTATACGCTTTCGCGAAAGCGGAAATACCTTTTAAATCCAGCACATCTAGTTTAGGATTTCCTAGGGATTCTACAAAAAATGCTCTTGTATTTTCTTGTGCTGCTTTCTTGAAATTTTCAGGATCAGAAGGATCTACAAATGTAGTGGTGATTCCAAACCGAGGAAGCGTTACACTCAATAAATTATATGTCCCACCATACAAACTACTAGATGCCACAATATGATCTCCTTGCTTTAACAGGGTCAATAAAGTTGTATTGATGGCCGCAGTACCCGACGCTGTAACGACAGCTGCGAGCCCGCCTTCAATTTCAGTAAGGCGCTTTTCTAAAATATCATTGGTAGGATTATTAAGACGGGTATAAATAAAACCTGGCTCAGATAAATTAAAGAGATTTGCAGCATGATCTGCGTCTTTAAAAACATAAGCTGTGCTTTGATAAATAGGGACCGCTCGAGTTCCTCCATTTGCTTCATAATCGTGTCCTGCATGCAACGCTTTTGTTGCTAATTTTTTTGTACTCATTTTTCTTTTTTTTGAGTTTAATAATTGCCCAATCACATTGTGTGAACGGATTAAAACCAAAAGTTTAACATTTCGCTTTCGCGAAATACCTACAAGAAAAATATTATAAGAAAAAACATAAGCTACGCCACTGGCGTATCTCGATGTTATCTATCCTCAAGTTTCGGTAATGAGCGATTCTTGGGTAGAATGTAGCACCTTCTTTCTAAGTGAAAGGGTTGCTAAGGCTTCATAGGGTCATTTCCCTCAGCCTTTCTTGATAACATTTCAATAAGTTGTTGAACTTTGTGAGTACAAATATTGCAATAGAAAAATGAAATTTCCAAATTTTAAATGAAAAATTTTCTAAAAAAATCAATTATTTCAATTTATACAGAATTATTTTCTGTCATATTATATAAATGCAGAATTATTAACAACAACTTTCCTGAACTAATGTCATCTACGAATGGCTACCATTGTAACTTCTAAACTGGCCTTTAAAAATTTCACTCAAAATTAACTATCCTTATTTAGAATAAATAAAAATAATTTTCTTACTTTGACAAAATAAGTTACAATTCTTACGTGTATGAAGACAGCGCATATTGAAGAAATAGCATTTGTTGATCAAGCTATTATTAATAGGAAAACACAAAAAATATTAGCTGAAGAACCTTGGGCTATTGACGAGACTCAGGAAGAAACGCTCAAAAAAACCATTCAGGAGTTATTAGATTTAGCTCAGCATGCTCCTTATCATTATAAAATACAAGAAGATTACTATACAAATAGTACACTCACCTCATGTGTCCCATGGCGTTTTTATGTATTAGATACTAAAGCTTGCAGAACTTTATATTCTCATATTAAAAATCCAACTATTAAAAAGGATAAAATACGTGATATGTTAGGAGCTGCAGATGCTTTATTAATGGTCACATGGTTACCACATCCGTCAAGAGAGGAATTAAAAAATGGGGTTGTAGAAAGGGATTTTGAGCCTATTCCTTTTGAAGGTAATGGCGTAAATATGGAACATATTGCCGCAGCTTCTTGTGCCATCCAAAATGTTCTTATTGGTGCTACGGCTAGAAACATACCTAACTATTGGTCTTCTGGAGGCAAGTTAAGAGATAAACCTGTAAGAGACTATCTAGGAATTCCATTGGAAGAAATCTTACTAGGCGCCATTTTTTTATTCCCAGAAGATGCTGAAGATAGAGATGCGACTATTATTCCGGGAGCAAAAAGACATGAGGGAAAAGAAAAAGCTACTTGGAGCACATGGCTGAATCTAGGTATTGAATAAGTAACATCAAAAAAGGCATTAATATTATCTTATGACTTGTATAAGCAGTTTTAACATAGTTAAAGGAATACTCTCTAAATTTTTAGAAGAAAAAGGACACAGAAAAACGCCAGAACGATATGCTATTCTAGAAGAGATTTATAGTTGTGATGAACATCTTGATATAGATTCCTTATACATAAGGATGAAAAACAAAAACTATAGGGTAAGTCGTGCGACACTTTACAATACGATGGACTTATTGATAGAGTCACGCTTGGTGCGCAAACATCAATTTAATGATAATGTTGCGCAGTTTGAAAAATGCTTTTTCCATGGAAAACACGATCATGTTATCCTAACTGATACCGGGGAAGTGTTAGAATTTACAGATCCTATTATTGATGAAATCAAAAAAACTATTGAAGAAATGCTGGATGTAGAGATTGATCATCATTCTTTATACTTTTATGGAACACGTAATAAAAAAGGGAATGATGAAAAGATGATTTCTGATTGATGAAATCATTGTAAATAAGGAGAAGCATTTCATTAAGATATGAAAAGGTACATACTGCAATAAGGGCAGATTTGTACTGTAAAATACAGATACGCATCCTATTATTTTGTGCTTCGCATTTTACAAAATAATAGTGTGCTTCACCACCTCGTTAAGAGATTGCAACATACATAGTGAAACAAGAACAGATTTGCAAAACAGTATTACGAATCGTGGTTATTGTTTTAGTAGAAAAATGTACAAAAACAATAACCACTCACCACCTCGTTAAGAGATTGCTAATAGTATTGCTAATTTTAAAAGTTTACTTACATTTGCAACTGAAATAACGAGGATAGATTTGACCGCTTGCAACCTCTTAAAAAAATGCCTAAATAATTACGGTTGATTCTTCAACTTCGGTGTAATTTTCCTAGGGCGCTTTCGTCAAATCGACTTCAAACTATCAAACATATAGCTAATGGCATATTTATTTACTTCAGAAAGTGTATCTGAAGGACACCCTGATAAAGTAGCAGATCAAATCTCTGATGCGCTTATAGATAACTTCTTAGCTTTTGATGCTGAATCAAAAGTGGCTTGTGAAACACTTGTAACTACAGGACAAGTAGTTTTAGCAGGAGAAGTAAAAAGCAACACCTATATAGATGTTCAAAAAATTGCACGTAATACGATCAATAAAATAGGATATACTAAAGGAGAATACATGTTTGATGGTAATTCATGTGGTGTTCTTTCTGCTATTCATGAGCAATCTGATGATATTAATCGTGGGGTAGACCGTGATTCAAAAGAAGAGCAAGGAGCAGGTGACCAAGGAATGATGTTTGGATACGCTACCAAAGAAACAGAAAACCTAATGCCAATCGCATTAGATTTATCTCACAAAATTCTTATCGAACTTGCAGCATTACGTCGTGAAAATAAAGAGATCACTTATTTACGTCCTGATTCAAAAAGTCAGGTAACTATAGAGTACAGTGATGATAATGTACCACAGCGTATTGATGCTATTGTAGTTTCTACACAGCATGATGATTTTGATGAAGACGAGGCCATGCTTGCTAAGATTAGAAAAGATATTGTAGATATATTAATTCCTAGACTTGTTGCAAAACTTCCTGCGCACGTTGCTGGGTTATTTAATGATGATATCAAGTACCATATCAATCCAACTGGAAAGTTTGTGATTGGAGGGCCACACGGAGATACAGGACTTACTGGACGTAAGATTATTGTAGATACTTATGGAGGAAAAGGAGCTCACGGAGGTGGTGCTTTTTCTGGAAAAGACCCATCAAAAGTAGATCGTAGTGCTGCATATGCAACACGCCATATTGCAAAAAATCTTGTCGCTGCAGGTGTTGCCGATGAAATTTTAGTTCAAGTGTCATATGCTATTGGTGTGGTAGAGCCTATGGGGATTTTTATCGATACCTATGGGACATCAAATCTAAATATGACAGATGGTGAGATTGCAGCAAAAGTCACTGAAATTTTTGATATGAGACCTGCTGCTATTGAGTCACGTCTTAAACTACGTTCACCTATGTATAGTGAAACAGCTGCATACGGACATATGGGACGTAAGAACGAAATTATTACTAAAACTTTTGAGCGTCTTGATGGAACAACCAAAGATGTAGAAGTAGAGTTATTTACATGGGAAAAATTAGACTATGTAGATAAAGTAAAAACAGCATTCGGGTTCTAAAAAATAACATTTTTAAATTATATAAAGAGGCAATCGTAATGATTGCCTCTTTTTTGTTTAACTTCATACGCTTTCGCGAAAGCAAACTTGTGAGAACTGCCTGCCGGCAGGCAGGTTCATAACCATAGGAAGAGCAAACCGTTAAAACATATACAGAAATAATATCTATTTTACTGTAACCAAAACCAGTGATAGATCGTCATATAACTAATCAATCAAAAAACACCTTTCATGAAAATTTTTAAGACACTATTTATTTTATTTTTTGTCACCTCATTAGGTGCCCAAAATATTACTACGACTTTTGACCAAATGTTTCAGAAGAAATATCCCAATGATGGACCTGGAGCAACCGTACTTGTTACTAAAAAAGGAACTGTTTTGTATCGTAATGCTTTTGGAAAAGCAAATTTAGAAAATGATATTTCTATGAACCCTAATCACGTTTTTGAAATAGGATCTATCACAAAACAATTTACTGCAGTTTCTATTTTAATGCTAGAAGAAGAAGGAAAACTAAGTGTTCAAGACAAACTCACAAAATACCTTCCAAATTACCCAAACGGAGATCAAATTACCGTACATCAACTATTAAATCATACTTCAGGCATTAAGAGTTATACTGCCATGGAAGGACTTAATGCATTTGGAAAAATTGATAAAAGCCCCATTGAGATAATAGACTATTTTAAAGATGAGCCTATTGATTTTAAGCCTGGAGAACAATGGGAGTACAACAATTCTGGATACATTGTCTTAGGGTATATTATTGAGAAAGTAACAGGAAAAACGTATGAAGACTTTATCCAAGAACGCATTTTTGATCCTTTGGGAATGAAAAACTCCTATTATGGAGATAAAGCAAGAATTATAAAAAATAGAGCTTCGGGTTATCAACCTACAGGACAAGGATTTCGTAATGCGATGCAAATAAGTATGACCATACCTTATGCAGCTGGGTCTTTAATGTCATGTGTAGATGACATGTTCTTATGGCATAAAGCCATAAGAGACAACACTTTAATTAGTGCAAAAAGCAAAGCAAAAGCACATACAAATACGACACTTAATAATGGAGAACTTACGAACTATGGATACGGATGGCAGATTAATGAATTAAATGGAAAACAAAGCATAGAACACGGAGGTGGTATTTTTGGTTTTGTAACACAAGGCGTATATGTGCCAGATGAAGATATTTATGTTATTGTATTGACAAATGCAAATGGTAATTCTCCTCAAGATATTACGCTACGTCTTGCGAGTATGGTCATGGACGATCCAATGTTTATAGATCAAACGTCGGCAAGTCTTTCTCAAAAACAATTACAAAAATGGACAGGCACTTATGAGTTTGAAAACGATATACTTCGTTTTGTGACTCTAGAAGGAAATCAACTATATAGTCAGCGAGAAGGAAGTGAAAAAATTGCTATTTCTCCTGTAGATGATCACACATTTATTTTTGAAGATAGTTTTACTACGTATATATTTTCTGAAAAAAATGGCAAGAAAAAAGCTGTTTTCAAAAACCGTATTGATGAACAAATAGGTCTAGAAAGCACAAAAAAATCTACCGCCGAAAAAGAAGGTATTGACCTGGATCCAAATGTTATTAAAGAATATGTAGGGAGTTATGAATTAAATCCTAATTTTAAAATTACCATTACAACAGAAGGAGATCAAATTTTTGCAGAAGCTA
Source organism: Dokdonia pacifica (assembly GCF_900188275.1). Classification (GTDB taxonomy): domain Bacteria; phylum Bacteroidota; class Bacteroidia; order Flavobacteriales; family Flavobacteriaceae; genus Dokdonia; species Dokdonia pacifica. Next base: position 115,645 of record NZ_FZNY01000004.1, on the reverse strand, counting down.
CGGGGCAGTCAAAAATTGAAATATATGGAGAAGATACAGATGCTTTTTTCTTAAAAGTAGTCCCTGCTAAATTGATATTTACTCGTGACTCTTCAAATAATGTAACTCATGTCACACTTCATCAAGGAGGACAACAAATGAAAGGCGCAAAAGTAAATTAATAGCGCAATAAGATATTATTAAAAGAGTGTTTGAAAAGGTTTTTTTCGTCAAGCTGAACTTGTTTCAGCTTCTCACAAAATTAAGAACTAATACAATGAGATTTTGAAATGAATTCAGAATGACGTTTTAAACTACTTTTCAGACACTCTTTTTCATTTCTATCATAAATATATGCTTTAACAAAAACCTATCTTTTTAGATGGCTTTTTTTGTTACTAATTACGCTTTCGCGAAAGCGTATAAAACCATTCATTTAATAGTATCTACTACTTTATTTTTCGCTTAAAACGACGATCTATAAAAAACTGAAAAACAAATAACAGTAAGAATATCAATCGAGAACCTAGCGGCAATGCAGAAGCAATTAAAGAGGCAACTATCCACACTACCATTACATTTAAACCACGTGCACGATACCAACGGTAATAGATTCTAGTAAATCCTGTTTTCTGTTTCTCTTGATAGTATACATAACGTAACATCCATAAATTAAAGAATCCGATAACCGCAAGATTAATACAATAAAATATAAAAGGACCTGCATGATTAAATCCATTTACATACATCGCTGTAGAAAAAGGTAGTATAACAATAGAAAGTAAAAAGAAAATAGTGAGCCATAATAGCTTTCCTTTAACAACACTTACGTATTTCATTAATTTAAGATGGCCTATCCAATAAAGTGCACTTACCAAGAAACTCACAATAAGACCAATAAAATCGGGAATCCTATTAGATAGTAACGTAGTAAATTTTGTAGTACTAATGGCATTTGCAGAGGGTACGGCTACTTCTAAAATAAGAAGCGTCATGACTATAGAAAATACCGCATCACTAAAATTAATGACACGATTCTTATCATATGTAATTTCTTTCATAGATTATGAATAGTTAGCTACAGAAAAGATATGGCTTTATTTTTGATTACATTCAACTACTAATTAAAAAACAATATCCTTATGAAAACTGATCTATACACAAAAAGTATACTTACAGTAATAGCGGTGGCGCTTTCTATTATTGTATTAAAAGATATCGCTATTATTCCTCAAGCACATGCAGGGTCAACACATACAGATATTCCTGTTGTAAATAGTAACTATGGGCTTGTTCCTGTAAATGAAGATGGGTCTATTAACGTGCGTTTAGTGAACACAGAACAGCTGGATGTAAATATCAAAAACATTGACACTTATGATGAGTTGAGAGTAGATTTACGCCGTATTAATACAAGTGATGAATTGGATATCAATCTAGACGAAATAGGAGGTGGATGGATTAGAAATGGCGGACCAATACCTGTTAAAATAGAGCAATAACCTACTTCGGGACAAGATTTGAAGTATTTAACCCTTTGGTGATACCCATAAATTATTTATCCAATAAACGTCTATGGTAATTAATTTGCCCTAAGTGATAGGTAAGATGTGATGATAGGTGTATTAAAAAGAATTCATAGGTCATTTTTTCTTTAAATACTTGAATAGGATATTCTGAAGAAAGCATATCCTGGTCTACAAGGGCCAATGCTTCTTGCACAACTTGTAATGTCTCGTCTATTTGATGTACCAATGTTTGGACAGGAACATTCTTGCCTGAGAATTCGAACTCACGATCACGTACATAATCTGTTTTTCCTATTTGTGCACCTATAAATGCATTAAGGTTTCCTATCAAATGCAAACAAAGGTTACCGCCTGAATTTGCAATAGCTCCATCTACTATCCAGAGGTTTTCTTCTTTGGAATAGGAAGTAATTTCTGTTTTAAGCCTTATAAGGTCTCTTTTATAAAGCTGTTGTAGTGTTGCTATAGCCATATATGATAGTTTTCTATATTTCTAAAAGTAAGAAAACAAAATAAGAAAGACATCTAAAAATAGATGTCTTTCTTATTTTATGTGTGCTGTTTATTATAGAAGATTCTCTATTTCTTCTTTTATATTATCGGCAATACCAGTTTTAAATCCTGTTTTCAGGAAGGCAATATTTCCTTCTTGATCTATTACCATGTTGGTAGGATATCCTGTAATACCATTTTCCATGGCATAGGGCATACTATCTGGAACAATACGGTAATCAAACGTATGTTTTTCAAAGAAAGAAGGCAAACGGTCTTTTGCGGTTGTCGAAAACCCTATGAATTGCACATTAGGATTATCTTTATAAGTTGCTACCAGCTCATTAAGTTCTGGCATTTCATGTATACAAGGTTTGCATTCTTTAAACCAAAAATTAACCACTGTTACTTTCCCCTTTAATCCTTCTGAGGTGACTTGCTTTCCTTCATAATCTAACATATCAAAGGGTTTTGCAGGAGTTCCAATAACTTCTTGCATTTTTGCTTCTCGTTCTTCAAACGAAGCCATCATCTCCTTCATTGCCTTTTTTTCATCTTCTGTAGCTGGTCCTACTACTCCTAATGCTAACTTATCATTGGCATCCTTGTATAAAATAGGTTGTGACCCTTCAGAAAAATAACCATCAGATTGCTCTTTATCTAGAAGGTTTCCTTCTGGAGAATAAAATGTTAAGTCATCAAATCCAGTTGCATATTGACTCCATTCACTTTCAGGAATTTCTGTTAGACCATCTAAAAATGATGTTTTATTTGATGTTGTTTCATTTTTGCATGAAGCTAGTACAAATAGTATACAGACACATGCTACTCGTAGGATTGTTTTAGTTCTCATCATAATGTGTTTACAGTTTTTACATACGCTTTCGTACTTCGACTTCGCTCAGCATAAACTTCTTGAAAGCTGAAATACGCTTTCGCACTTCGACTTCGCTCAGTATAAACTTCTTGAAAGCTGAAATACGCTTTCGCGAAAGCGTAAAAAGTATATTACAAATTATACTTTACTGTAAAGATAACATAACGAGGTTGAACAAAATACTCTGTATTAGAAATCAAAATATCATTTACACTGTTATTACTAATCACATCCACATCGAGCAAGTTGGTTGCTTGTACTCTAAACTCCCATTTACTCTCTGGTTTTTGGTAATACAGATTGGTTTCTAAAAACTGATATGTATTACTCAAATCTGTACTATCATCATTGTCATCATAATCAAAATAGCTCCAATCTGCTGTAAATGTAAATCCTTTCAGAAAGTTTATTTCCATATTTGCAAAAGGTCTATTGGTAATGAATGTACGATCTGTAAATCCATTATCAGAGCGAGTACTTGTATAGTTATATCCTACTTCAAAATTAGGAGCTTCTTTAAAATTGGTTTCTAAACTCGTTTGATAGTTTTGCGTGAAGTTTTTAGTATTACGGTCTTGACCATTAATCACATTATTAAGATCACTCCAAGAAACGTTTCCTCGTACATTCCATTTCATTTTTTTGAATGTTTTTGAAAAACGAGCATTCCCTCCGTAGGTTTCGTCTACAAAATTTGTATTGTTTATTGGAGATGAAATTTGATCAATTCCTTGAAATATCCCTGCTGTCTTTACAGGGTCTATACGTCTACTATAATTTACTCCTCCAAAAATGCTTGTGAAATTGAACATACTAAAACTAAAGTAGTTTAAGTTTACATTATGAAAAAGGGCATTTTCAAGATTTCTATTTCCTCTAAACAAGCGGTTAAAATTATTAAATACTAATCCCTCTGCATAGTTACTCACATCTGTGTATTGCGCAGTTACTTGATAGTTTAATTGTAATCTTTTGCTTTGTGCAAATTGTGCTATTGCAAAAAAGTCTGGTAATACTAACCACTGGTTGTCTTCTGTTATAAGACCAGCTTGATCACTTTTAATACCGTATCTATGTAATGTAAGTCCAGGAGTAAAGGTGTAAATACCTGTTTTAAATTTATAATGAGCGCCTAAAAACCAATCACTAAAATTAAACTGTACATCATTTCCTAATGAAGCTACTTCTCCTGTATCTGGGTCTGGTAACGAATTCTCAAAATCTTCACGTCCATTTCCTTCTAAAAGTTGGAAGATATTAGAGTTAAAATCTTGTCTACTTAACGTACTTCCAAATGTTAAATTGATATTACTCTTATTATTAATCACATAATAGTAATCTATTTTTGCATCTAGCTTATTAGAGCGGATCGTTTTATCTTGATTTACATTAAAAAGATCTTGTCCTTCTGTGGTTAAAGGCAATACAGATTGGAAAGGTTGCTGGCTTACCAATGCGTTATAAAAAGGATCTTCTTCTTGGAAAAGGTGTTGTACTGTAGCCGCAAATATATTATTCTCATCTAGTGTGTAATACACATTTAAATTCTGATTAATAGAAAACGGACTATTTTCTTTGCTTTGATCTACATTATCAACTTGCTCTACAAAATTCCCATCTGCATCTGTAAATCGCTCTATCGAAGTACCATCAGAAAATTCTGTTTGTTTGGATAGTTTGGCTAGTATATCATAATCTACCTGAAGATTTGTACTAGGTTTATGGACAGCACTAAATTTTACCATTCCTAATTGATTACGCTGATCACTTTCTTCATTAAATTCTTGAGAAACTCCTCCGTTTATAAAGGTGTTTAAAGAATTATTTATAAAGTTAGTACGGCCATCATTTAAAATTGTAAATCCGCTGATGTCCCATGTTTTAGAAGGGCTATATGTAAAGTTAGCTCCAATAAAATCTGATTCTATCTCATTGGCTCTGTTGTTTTGAGTAGTTAAAAACCCTAGTCCGCCATCAGAGATATTAAACGAAGTTCCACCCCGTCTATTAAAACCTCTAAATCCTCCTGTAAAATTGAAATAATCTCTAAATGTAAAAGGAACCTCTCCAGTATTATTGAAGTTTCCAATCACATTAATACTTCCTTTTGGACTGTAATAAAACAACTTGGGTTTTACGGTATATCTAAATTCATCATCCCCTTCTCCTACTCCTGTTGTAATATCTCCAAACCAGAAGTTTTTCTTTCCTTCTTTTAATTTTAGATTAATCGCAATATTATCTTGGTCATTTCCTAAGCCTCTCATTTGAGAAACTTCATTATAGTTCTTTAGGACTTCTACTTTTTTAAGTGCATCTGCAGGAATGTTTTGTGTTGCCAGTTTACTATCTCCATCAAAAAAATCTTTTCCTTCTATCATTACTTTAGAAACTGTCTGTCCATCTACCTCTATTTCTCCATCATCGGTTACCTCAACACCAGGAAGTTTCTTTAAAACATCTCCTAGTTTCTTTTCATTTCCATTTGTAAAACTATCGGTATTATAAACAATCGTATCTCCTTTTACAGACACGGGCATTTCATAAACGAGCTCTACATTATCTAATTGATTAGGGTCAGATATTAATATAAAGTCTTTTGTATCATCTTGCGCATTTTCAGACACTGTATAGTCTACAATTTCTGACTTTAACCCTAGAAAACTTACTTTTAACTCATAGGTTGTATTTACAGCCAATTCTAATTTATATCTCCCTTGAGCATCTGTAATACCATAGGATTCTAGGGTTCCTTCAGCTTTATTTGTTGCAATAATATTTGCTAGTTCTAATGGATTTCCTATACTGTCTTTTACAGTACCTCTAAGTTCTATACTTTGAGCAAAAAGACCCATGGGCATTGCAAAAAGCAACGCCAAAATTATAGTTTTTAAACGCATTTTGATTGTGTGTATTGGTTAGTAATTCAAGCAAGGTTGGTGCTTGAAATCCCTATTATTTATTACTTTATAAACCTATTAGTTATCCTCCAAATCTACCGCCTCCACGACGACCACCGCCTCCACGACGATTTCCTCCTCCAAAGCGTTCGGCCATTTCTTTTGCTTTTTCTTCAACAATTTCTGCATACTCTTCTCTTGTTACTTTCTTACCTTTTTCAGGAACTTCAATAACAATTTCTTCTTTAGGATTCAATACAACTTTTGTACATAGCATTGTTGTATTACTCGTACTTAACTCTAAAATTAAACCTGGAAGACCACCAAAATCATCTGGACCATGACTTGCTGGGATCATAGGCGTATACCATGCGGTAATTGTTTCTGTTTTTGGTTCTTCCACTTCAGCAACTTTATCATCTGCATTTGCAGTCTTTAAAGTATCATTCTCTTTTTGATTTTGAGATCGATTATTTCTACCTCTACGGCCTAATCTACTAAATAGGTTTTGTTCAATTTTCCTTGTTGCTACAGCTTTAAAAACAGGATACTGCCCTATCATCTTGCTCTCTTTTACTAGTTCCCATTGTAAATTATTGATAGTATCATTGACTAAAAACACTTTTCCAAACATATCGTTTTCACGAGCATATGTATTTTCTTTTATGTTTTTATAAATACCTCCTTGGGAAAAACTACCGCCAAAACGACCACCTCCGCCTTGTCCTGGCGTTGCTAGTTTTTCTTCTTCTTTATAAAAGGATTCATTATTGGTAAACGTAAGTGTAAACTCTTTTTCAAGAAAGTTTTTCATACGTTCCATAATTTGTTTTTTACGTTGCTCAGACATTTGCTGTCCATCTCTTGTAAAACGAGACATATCTATTGTTGTCTTGGTTTGGTAAGTAGCAACTCCTTCTACATTTTGAGCATAGGTAGTAAGTGCAAACAAGCTTATAAATAGCATGATAACACTTCGTATATTTTTGAAAACCATAGTTTAGATTGTTTAGTCCGTTAGACTATAAAATTAAACCAAAGTTTAGGCGACATCTTTTTTTTAAGAATACTTTATGATTTTAAGCGATTTTACTTATCCGCCTATTCGGATTGAGAATGTGCTGTTTTCTCCTTTTTTTCTTCCGCCTCCCTGATAACGCTCCATCATTTCTTTTGCTTTTTCTTCAGAGATTTTTTCATATTCTGCTTCATTAACCTTCTTCCCTTTTGTAGGGATTTCAAGGGTAACACCTTCTTTAGGATTAATAACAACCTGAGTACACATCATTGCCATTTTACCATCGTTTACTTCTAAGATCAGTCCTGGTAATCCCCAAAAATCATCAGGCCCGTGTTGTACTGGAATATCAAGTGTGTACCATGCAGTAGTTACTTTTTCTACCATTTTTACGTTCTCCTCTCCTTCTCCATTTACACTTTCAAAAGATCGCTCTTCAACTTCTTCAGTTAAAGTGGCTTTAAAACAGGTGTATTGTCCTATATTTTTTGTCTCTTTTTCAAGTTTCCACTCAGGCTTTTCAAGTTTATCCTCTACAAGAAATTGTTTTCCCATCAAATCACTTTGCTGTGTATAGGTTTGATCTTTGATGTTTTGATATAAAATATCACTATTCCCGCTTATTACGATACTAATTCCAGAACTAGAAGGTGCTTGTGGTTTATCAAGTGTTGCTTCTTCTTTCCATATAGCGGCTGCATCATTAAAAGATAAGGTATATTCTTTTTGAAATTGCTTACGTAATTGCTCTTGAATTGATTTCTGCATTTCGTCATTCATCCCAGAAGTGCTATCCATTTTTATATCTACATGACGTTGGGTTTGATAAGTAGCTACCCCTTGAATGTTTTGTGAGTGCGCTTTCGCGAAAGCGAATACTAAAATAAATAAGATGATATTTTTCATGATATGGTAAAGTTATATAATTTTTAGTTTTTCTTTTTTTCTTCTTTCTCCTCCTTTTCCATTTTCTCCTCAACCTCTTCGATAGTCTTCAACACAAGTTTAATCGCATCACTATCTTCTAATTTTGCAGAAAGTTCTTTCATTTTAATTTTAATCTCATCTAAATCAAAATCTTCCGATCCTTCTAAAGTTTTTACTTCACCATTTGAAAGAATCTTAACTTTATATGATTTTGATTCGTCATCTGAAATATCAATTGTTTTAACAACAACCTTTTCATGTGTACTATCGCCTTCTTCAAATTCTGAAAGTACTTCTATTAATTTCTTTAATGTACCTTCCTTCATAGTATCTTCATCAATATCTACATCTATATCCTTAGTAGTGATAATCTTATACTTAGTGACAGTTTTACTTTCTTTTCCGTCTTCTCCTTCTGTCTTTGTTATTACTTCTTTTGTTACCGTACTTTGTGCCATACTTACTGTTGTTGCACACAATAAGATCATAAGAGTTATTAAAGTTTTCATATGTGTTTTGTTTTAATAGTTATACATTTTTAACACTACAAATGTGCATATCTCTAATTGATATTTACGTTAACCAACGTTAACGAGTGTTAACCGATTTTTTTTCAAGATGGTAACCACCTACTTTTGGGGTATGCAAGAAAGAAATTATAAAGCCATATTATACTTTATAAGTAGTGTGATCTTAATTACGCTAGCAATACAAGTATATTGGAATTACAAAAATTATCAAGTTGGAAAACAACAACTTGTAAATGATGTGCAAGCAAGTTTAGATGACGCAGTAAGTATTTATTATGAAAATAAAGCGGCTCAAAACACCTTAGGTTTTTTTAGTAATGAAACGAATCCAAAAGATTTTTTTACGTCAGCTCGTTTTAAAAATTTTACAGAACGTACGGCTAGTGGCATTTCTAATAACCTAGCATCTATTGTTATTACAGATTCTATAATTGCTGGTGATTACCTTACCATTGAAGGTGCTACTTCTCAAGAAATAGATTCTATCATTCAGCATTCTTCTAAGTCTCTAGCTACCTTTCAACAGAATAACTATGAAATAGGTTCTCCAAATTCTAAGAGTTCATTCACCATAAAAAGTACAGATGGTCAAGGTTTAGATACTATTTTAAAAAGATTAAATAATCGCACACACAACGATACTGTATACCGATGGGGAAAAACAATAACAGGAGATTCTTTACGCACCAATGCGCTTCAAGATTTAACTACTCGAATCGTGCTTTCTTTTACGGATGATACTGTAGATGTTTCAACTATTGATTCCTTATTTTCAAATGAATTATCAAGAAAGAGTATTTCTACTAAGTATAATATTACATATGGTGATACTATAACAAAGTTACAAGATGAGATTGTCGTTATTTCATCTTCATTACTATTGCCTGAAGGAAATATCTTAAAAGCTGGTGTTCAAAATATCGCAGGCGTAGTTTTAAAAAGAAATCTATTGGGCATCTCATTATCCATATTATTACTAGCTGCTGTTATAGGAAGTTTACTATATCTCTTACATATTATACAGCAACAAAAACAACTTGCTGAAATAAAGAATGATTTTATTAGTAATATGACGCATGAGTTTAAAACTCCTATTGCTACTATAGGAGTTGCCATGGAAAGTATCCAGCATTTTAATGCTTCTAATGATATGGAGAAGACAAAAAAATATGTAGAAATGTCTTCACAACAGGTAGGCAAACTCAATGAAATGGTTGAAAAATTATTAGAAACGGCTACTATAAATAGTGAGGCATTAGCATTAAACAAGCAAGAAACAAATATGGTTGATCTTCTTGAAGCCATACACCAAAAATATACAGCAACACACAACGAGAAAGAAATTTCCTTTCAAACAGAAGAAGATAATATTTGGATTCCAATAGATGCTTTCCATATGGAAAATGCCTTAGATAACATTGTAGATAATGCTTTAAAATATGGTGGTAATAGCATTCAAATAGCTATTCAAAAATTAAAATCAAATGTAGAAATTACAATTTCAGATTCTGGAAATACCCTTACAAAAACTCAAGTAACTCAAATTTTTGAAAAATTCTATCGCGTTCCTAAAGGAAATACGCACGATGTGAAAGGCTTTGGAATAGGTCTTTATTACACTAAAGTGATTATAGAAAAACATCAGGGTACTATTACAGTAGATACAAATCCAACACGTTTTAAAATTCTTTTACCATATGTCTAAAATAAAATTACTTCTCGCCGAAGACGAGCCTGCATTAGGTCAAATTGTAAAGGAGAGTTTAGAAACTCGTGATTTTGACGTAACCTTATGTGCGGATGGTCAGGAAGCATTACAAACTTATACAGATCATCAACCTGCCATTGTTGTTTTAGATGTCATGATGCCCAAAATGGATGGCTTTACTGTGGCAAAAGAAATCCGAAAAGTAGATGATACAATTCCTATCATATTCCTTACTGCAAAGTCTCAAACCTCAGATGTTGTAGAAGGGTTTAGTATTGGAGGGAATGATTATGTAAAGAAACCTTTTAGTATAGAAGAACTTATTGCGCGTATCAATAACCTACTTAACAGAAGTTTAGAACAAAAAAATGCCGACACTTTGAAAATAGGTGAATATATTTTTGAGTTTCCTAAACAGGTATTACGCTTTCGCGAAAGTGAACAAAACCTCACCCATCGTGAAGCACATCTTTTATTCCATCTATATAAAAACAAAAACCAAGTTCTTGACCGCTCCCTCATCCTCAAAAAATTATGGGGTGATGATGATTTTTTTAGCGGAAGGTCTATGGATGTATTTATCACAAAACTTCGTAAAAAACTCAAAGAAGATCCTGCTATCTCTATTGTTAATGTAAGAGGATATGGATATAAACTCATATGCTAATCCCATAAACGGGGTGGTTGTTTTCTGATTTTTGTAACATGCGTAGCACAAAAATCAAAAAACTTTCCGTTACCTAAAAAAACTTCTTCTTAGCGGAAGGTCTATGGATGTATTTATTACCAAACTGCGTAAAAAACTAAAAGAAGATCCTGCTATTTCTATTGTTAATGTAAGAGGATATGGATATAAACTCATATGTTAATCTAATAGGAACGCTTCTGTATACGCTTTCGCGAAAGCGTACTTAAAAAACGGCTAGATTTTTGTACTTTGCTTACTATATGAGAGTCGCTGCCCTTTTTCTTTTTTTATGTTTTCAAAGCATTGCTGTGGCACAATCCTATAGTGTGACAAAATTGAAAGAGATTTCATTAAAAAGCGATTCATTTATTGGCGCCGATAATTTTCAAAATCTTTATTATACATCTAAAAGTACTTTATATAAAAAAAGTGATACTGGAATTATTGAATATGCGGCTTTAAATTTAGGGCAAATCACTACCGTAGATATTATAAACCCTCTAAAAATTGTAATTTTTTATAAAGAATCAAATACGGTCGTTATTCTCGATAATACATTAGCCGAGATTAGACGGATTAATTTTAGTGCTATAGAAAATTTTAGAAATATCAGCCATGCTACCAATGCAGGAGATAGACGTTTATGGATATACAATACTGACATACAACGACTGGAATTATTTGATTATAACCAAAATAAAGTCATTATAGAATTTCCTCCTACAGTTTTACCTACCATAGAACTTACTAGCAATTTTAATGTATGTTGGGTAAAAACCAATGAAGCTATAGACTCTTATACAGTATATGGTAGTTTAATTAACTCCTTCCCTATTGAAACTTCACTAGAAGCAATTACGATCTATAACGAATCTATTTTTGCAATAGCTGAAGAAAAACTTTTTTATAGTAAAAAAAATGCTCCAACATTTTCAAATCTAGAAATTCCAGAAATTAAAGTAAAACAGTTTTCGATCAAGGATGAAATCCTTTATATTTACGATGGTCAAATTTTGACGACTTACAGACTCAATCTATCAAAAGAATAATCTAATGCACATTGCAATCGCCGGTAATATAGGAGCAGGAAAAACAACGCTCACAAGACTTCTTGCTAAACATTATAAATGGACTCCGCAATTTGAAGATGTGGTAGACAACCCATATTTAGATGATTTTTATAATGCTATGGAGCGTTGGTCATTTAATCTACAAGTATACTTCTTAAATAGTCGTTTCCGTCAGTTATTAGAGATTCGAAATAGCAAAAAAAGTATTATTCAAGATCGAACTATTTATGAAGATGCATTTATTTTTGCCCCTAACTTGCATGCCATGGGGCTTTTGACAAATCGTGATTTTCATAACTATCGTTCTCTTTTTGATTTAATGGAAAGTGTTGTAGACCCGCCAGATTTAATGATTTATTTACGTAGTTCTATTCCTAATCTTGTCTCTCAAATTCATAAACGAGGACGTGATTATGAAAACTCTATAAGTATAGATTATTTGAGCAGACTTAATGAGCGTTATGAAGCTTGGATACATGATTATAAAAAAGGAAAACTCCTCATTATAGATGTAGATAATATCAACTTTGTAGATAATCCAGAAGATTTAGGAGAAATTATCAATAAAATTGACGCGCAATTACACGGATTATTCTAAATCTTTTACCAGTTTATTAGAGGTATTTCTCGTGTTTTCTATATATCGTATAGGAAATATGTATCGTTATTTACGCCTTAATTAAATCAAATTCACAATAATTTTACGATTACTCGAGATCATCATTCTTGTGATGATCCTTACTTCTTTTGTTATTCATGAAATTACCTAGTCAACTACAAAACATGAATTCTAAAAGATAAAATCGGAATTATCTTACAAATTTTAAGCATTTCATCGTCATTAAGCGTGTTTTTATCGATGTTTTTGAGAGAAATGTTAATATATTCTAGATTAGAACATTAAAATTGAGTAGTTTTGCGAGCTCATAAAAACCCCAAATTATTATGAATATTTTTAAGTTATCCCTAATGACACTTTTGGTGTTTACAATTTTTTCCTGCTCGACAGATGCAATTAATCCTGACACAGAAAATTCTTTAATAGCAAATCCTGATCTTATAGGAACATGGACTGGAATTGATGTATCGTACTCTGGTACTATTACTACAATTAGTGGTGGTATCACAACTACTCAAGAAATAGAAGGAACTAATTTTGATGGAACATACACCATTACTTTTACACAAGATCCTGATATGGTAACAGGAGAAGGATTATATTCCATCGAAGAAGTAACAACATCAGATGACGAAACTTCTTCTAGAGTGGTTACTAATTTAAATTTAATAACTTCTTCTACCAATTGGAATCTTGTAGATAGTGAATTAACTATGACTGCTGATAATAAGATAATCACAGCAACTATTTCAGAGCTCACTAATGATTCACTCATTATGGAAATAGATGAAAGTACAACCACAACCATAAATGGAGTTTCTGAAACACTAGTTAAAAATTCTGTTTTTACGTATACAAGATAAACTAGTAAAAAGCTATTTGAACAAAAAAAGCGAGCTAATAGCTCGCTTTTTTACTTGATATTAAAACAGGGTTTTATTTCCCTTTTTTTACTTTAATAGTAACATTTTTTTCTACTGATTCTACAGCAGCTTTCACTTCTTCTGTAGTTCCTTCATATACCTTTTCTTCTTTAGTAGTTTGCCCGTCTTTAGTAACTGTGGTTATTACTGTAGCTTTCGCTTGTCCGTCATCTCCAGCATTCATATTAACCTCTATTTTCTTTTCTACTTCTTTATCTGAAGTTGTATTTGCTATAACTTCAATTTCTTGAACTTCTGTTAAGGCAATACCATCCTCTGTATGTCCTCCAAGTATTGGAGCAATTACTAGACCTATTAAACATGTAAGTTTGATAAGGATATTCATAGATGGCCCAGAAGTATCTTTAAATGGATCTCCAACAGTATCTCCAGTTACAGCTGCTTTATGTGCATCAGATCCTTTATATGTCATTTCTCCATTAATCTCTACACCTGCTTCAAAAGATTTCTTAGCATTATCCCAAGCACCTCCTGCATTGTTTTGGAAAATTGCCCAAAGAACACCACTTACAGTAACTCCAGCCATATAGCCTCCTAACATTTCTGCAATCGCTAAATTATCCATTCCAAATAATAAAGGAACAAAAGCAATTACTAATGGGAAACCTATCGTTAATAACCCAGGCAACATCATTTGCTTTAAAGAAGCTTGTGTTGAGATAGCTACACACTTATCATATTCTGGTTTTCCAGTACCTTCCATAATTCCAGGAATCGCTTTAAACTGACGGCGTACTTCCTGTACCATCTCCATAGCAGCTTTTCCTACTGCATTCATTGCAAGAGCAGAAAATACCACAGGTACCATTCCTCCTACAAAAAGCATTGCAAGCACGGGTGCTTTAAATATGTTAATTCCGTCTATTCCTGTAAATGTTACATAAGCTGCAAATAAAGCTAGAGAAGTTAATGCCGCCGAAGCAATTGCAAATCCTTTTCCAGTTGCTGCAGTTGTATTTCCTACAGAATCCAAAATATCTGTACGCTCACGTACAATAGGTTCTTGCTCACTCATTTCAGCAATTCCACCAGCATTATCAGATATAGGTCCGAATGCGTCAATAGCTAATTGCATTGCCGTAGTTGCCATCATAGCAGAAGCAGCAAGTGCTACTCCATAGAATCCTGCAAATGCATATGATGCCCAAATAGCACCTGCAAATAACAATACAGATGGGAATGTAGAAATCATACCTGTTGCTAAACCTGCAATAATATTTGTTCCTGCTCCAGTACTAGATTGTTGTACTATTTTTAAAATTGGAGCTTTTCCTAGTCCTGTATAATATTCTGTCACCGAAGAAATCACTGCACCCACTACAAGTCCTACAAGTGTTGCATAAAACACACGCATTGCAGAAATTTCTTGTAATCCTTCTCCAAAGAACTCCATATTCATCGTTTCTGGAAGCATCCAAGTACATAATCCAAAACATGCTAATGCTACTAAAATAATAGAAGTCCAGTTTCCTTTATTAAGAGCACCCATTACTTGTGCTTCTTTTGCATCGTTACTATTTATCTTAACAAGCATTGTTCCTATAATAGAAATAATAATACCTGCTCCTGCAATTGCCATAGGTAATAAAATAGGTCCTATTCCTCCAAAGGCATCAGCAATACTTCCGCCCATATCTTTAATCACATAATTTCCTAATACCATTGCAGCAAGTACTGTTGCTACATACGATCCAAATAAATCGGCTCCCATTCCTGCAACATCTCCTACATTATCTCCTACGTTATCAGCAATGGTTGCTGGGTTACGAGGATCATCTTCAGGAATTCCTGCTTCTACTTTACCTACAAGATCGGCTCCTACATCGGCTGCTTTGGTATAAATACCTCCACCTACACGTGCAAAAAGTGCAATAGATTCTGCTCCTAAAGAAAACCCAGCTAAGGTTTCTAATACGATCGTCATATCTCCCGTATTTGTCCATCCATCTGGCATGAAAACAAATTTATAGAAGACAATAAAGAAAGCTGTCAATCCTAATACAGCCAGTCCTGCAACTCCTAATCCCATTACAGTTCCACCTCCAAAAGAGATTTTTAAGGCATTAGGTAAACTTGTACGTGCCGCTTGTGTTGTTCTTACATTCGTTTTTGTAGCAATCTTCATTCCTACATTTCCTGCATATGCAGAAAATATAGCACCAAAAATAAATGCAATTACAATAAGCCAATGGGTTGTAGGTACCACAAAAGAAACTATGGTTAGTAATACACTTACAATAACTACAAAAATGGCAAGTAATCTATACTCGGCACTTAAGAAAGCTAATGCTCCTTCATAGATGTAATCTGAAATTTCTTTCATCTTTCCATCTCCTGCATCTTGTTTTAGTACCCAAGAGCGTTTTATTGCCATATAAATTAGCCCTAGCACTGCCATTGCAATAGGCATATAAATCATCATTGATTCCATATAATATTCTTTTTGGTTTAATTATTTTTTAAGCGTCGCTAATGTAGCAAATCAGAGCGAACAAAAAAAGCCTCAATCCAAAGGATTGTGGCTAAAGGCTAATTCTTTTAAAAAATGTAATCTAGTAGATACTTACTTCACTACGTGGTACGTCACTATCTTGATAACGTTCTATACATTTTGCAACAATTTCTTTTGCTTCATGTACATCTCCCCATCCACCTACATCTACTTTTTTCTCTTCAAGATCTTTATATACTTGGAAAAAATGCTCAATCTCTTTAATCAAATGTGGATTTAATTCAGAAAGATCATTTACTCTACTAGCAATTGGATCACTTACAGGTACACATATTACTTTTTCATCTGGTCCTTTTTCATCGGCCATGTGAAAAACACCTATAGGCTTTACTTCAATCACACATCCTGGAAACGTAGGCTCTGTCACTAACACTAATACATCTAATGGATCTCCATCTAAAGCAAGTGTTTCTGGCACAAAACCATAATCTGCAGGATACATCATTGATGAAAAAATCATACGATCGTAACGTATTTTCTTCAACTCAAAATCGTACTCATACTTATTACGACTCCCTTTAGGAATCTCTATAAGCACATCAAAGGTCTTTATTTTATCTGCTGTCATACTCTAATTTCATTCGACTTTTGTTCTCACAAAAATCATATTTAATTGACACAAAGGTCATTTGCTTTTATACGCTTTCGCGAAAGCGTACCCAGAAATTTCACAAACACAATTAAACAATTGAAAACCAATTATTTAAATACCTAAAAAGGATGTGTTCTTCGTTTTCGGGGTGCAAAAATACACTGAAACGACGATATAGCCAAGGAATGGCATGTTAAGTTTAGGTTAGTTAATTACTCTATGGTAATTTTCATTCCAGATGTGTTTCCAGAAAATTCAGGCGCATACATACTCTGAATCGTACTCACTCCATTTGAAAATACTCCTTTATTATTAACTCTTAACTCATATTCTAATACATAAGTACCCATAGGCAACCTATCAAAAAAGAAATGTGTAGCGGTATCACGTGTACTTTGATAATAAGAAAGTCCATCTTGATACTTATGCCTAGAAATAACATCTATAGGCTCTACGCCACTTGCTCGCATATCTTTAAGATGCACGAATTCCATATTACTTTTTACATTCACTGTTAATCGAACTTTAATGGTCTGACCTAATTGTAAAAAGCTAGTATCTGTAATCTCTTGTAACGGTTTTGTAGGATCACTCTTATCTACCAAAAACAATGCTTTAGACATATTTAAAATAGCTCCTTCTGTGCTTTCAATCTTGTCTAAATCTTCAAAATATTGCCAATACATGCCTCCATAACCTACTGTAGTGCCTTTATTCTTAATCGTTGCCTTAGCAAGAGATATAGTTACCTCATCACCTTTCCAAGTTGCTTTTACATACCCTGTCCCGTCTTCTCTCGGGGCTTGATCCATGCGTTTTTGACTTTCTGGGGTTTGCATTTCTATTTGAGTCGTATCATCTAGCGATGCAAAGGAATTACCTGTCATTAAAAGGGCATACGTTGCCGCAGCTGTGGCTTTTGTTGTTTTCCAATCACTAGTGCGTTTTTGTTGTAATAACCATATTTTAAGCTCTTCTATCGTTGCTTCATCTTGTAACACCTCATCAAAAGCTTCTATAAGTAACGCCTGTGTTTCTATAGGAGCTTGATACCAATACCATCCAGAACGATTATCTTTCCAATACATCCCATTTATTTTAGATACTACGGCAGATTCTTTAAGACCCGTAAGTATCTTTTTTGACATTGTTACATTACCAAGTCTATAATTGACCAAAGCTAATAGTGCTTTTTCGTAGGTAGATTTACTTAGCCAAGTATCATTATACAGTTGTAAAGACTTATTTGTGATTTCCTGAACTTTTACAGGCAATGGGTATTCTTTAATAAAATAAGATCTAGCATATAAGAAATGTAAGTGATCTCTACGCCCATAAAACAGTGTTGTATCCTTATTATATTTTACAAAATCTTTTAATGCATCTTCTAGTTCTATATCCAGATAATCAATAGCTTCCTCAAGTAGTACTGGCGCATTTATCTCTATTCCTAGTTGCTGCAAATGCCCCATTCCTGAAACAATATGCCTTGTGATATATGGATTACTTTTTCCTCCTGAAAACCAAGGAAATCCTCCATCGCCATTTTGTTTGTCTTTTAATTTAGCAAGTGCCTTTTCTTGAGCTATTGCATTTTTTTGAATATCAAATAACAATCCTAAACGTTTTTTCTGCTCGGTTTCAGAACGTGTATCTCGTAACCATGGAGTTTCAGAAATAAGAATAGATTTTAACTCTTCATTTTTTTCTAAAGCACTTTTTAGTACGCCATCACCTCTCCATGAATCAAATACTTTTTTAATTTCAGGATTGCTGTTAAGTACTTTCGCCGAAAGGCTATTTGCATACATTCTAGAAAAGGTTTGCTCAGAACATTCATGTGGAAATTCCATCAAATATGGTAATGATTGTAAAGCATACCAAGAAGGATTAGAGGTATACTCCATCGCAAACTTTTGATGTATAAGTGTCTTTGATGTTGTTTGCATCAAATGATCCATGGTTACTTCTCGTTCTTCTCCAGCTCTTACAAGAAAAGGAACAGACTCTGTAATCATCATTCTATTGGATAAAACGGGGAGTATATTTTCTTCTCCATCAGAAAAAGAGCCTGCTTTTGCAACCATACGATACATCACCGCTTGAACTTGTGCTGGAATTTCTAACCTCCAAAACACACTCGTATTACCATAGGGTGTAATGGCCATCTCCCGAGTTGCTTTTGTATTTTTAAGAACTGCATCAATAGGCTGCATGGTAAGTGCATCAAAAAGTTGTAATTGCACCGCACCCTTCATTTCTTCGTCCGTAAGATTTGCAATTTTTGCACTTAACTCTACCGTATCTCCTTCTCTTAAAAAACGGGGTGTATTAGGAACTAAACTTAGATCTTTCTGCGTAATGACTTCTTTTTCCAGCCCTCCAGTGATGATGTCTTTTGAATGCGCCAGTAATCTAAAACGCCATTGCGATAATAATTGAGGCGCATTAAAAGTAAATTTAACTTCCCCTCTTCGATTTGTAGTGAGATGTGGATAGAAAAAAGCAGTCTCATTAAGGTTTTTACGAATCTTAACGCCTTTAAAATCAAAGGTGCTTTTTTTGCTATCTGCTCTTGAATTATAAAGTAACGCTTTATCAGAATTATAATCATATGCTATGGAATCTGTTACTGATAAAGCATTTTGAGAAATAGAGTTATATCCTCTAATAACTACATCATCTGCTACAACCGAAAGCCCCTCTATGGATTCAATTTCTTCAGACTCTACCACACTCACAGCATACCCTAGTGCTTTTTTCTCTCTTTTTATCCCTTGTGCCGTAATCACAATACCATCTACAGTAATATCTACCTCAAGCGTTATATACATTATATCTCTTGTTACCTCATATTCTTGAGTAATATATCCCACATTAGAAATTACTAAAACATCAGATTGTTTTGCATTTATAGAAAACTCTCCATTAGCGTCTGTTTCTGTAGTTACTTGGGTACCTTTAACGGTAATTTCTGCTCTTGATAAACGATTTCCATTCTTGTCTAATACGATTCCTTTTAGGTTTCCAACGGTACTAGTAGCTATCTTAATTTCTTGTTTTTGAAGTATTCGTTGTCTTTCAAGGTAGCTGTCATATACATATTTATACCTCAGAAGATTTAATCCATATACATTTATTCGATCAAATCTGCTATTCAGCACAATCTTTCGTCCTACTTTGTTTCTAAATCTAAAAACTTCCACAAAATCATCTCTATAATTACGCTCTAAAGACGGTATTCTATGATTGGTATACTCTCTAAAATCAAAATTGCGATTCCAATAGCTTTTTGCATAGGTATCTAGTGATTTGTCATACATAGACGCAAGAATTTCTGCTTGCACCTTTTCGTCTTTTGAGTTTCTGATTTTAAAACTCCATTTTTCTTTCGCATCTGGATAGAGTTTACTCCTAAATGTTTGTGTCTCTATTTGAAGAACATCTTTAGGAATGGATAAATCTATAGGAACATCTTTATGAAAAAACCGACCAAATCTTGCATACATTAAACGAATGGTCACTTGTTTTTCAAAAGATGCATCTAGTTTTATTTCAATAGTTTCTTTACCATCTATCTGTATGGCATCCCTATAAAATCTATCATTTTTATGAAATCCATTTACAAAAACAGAGAGGTCATTTAAAGATGTCTTAAGTGCTAAAGCAACAAAACCATCTTTTTGAGGCTCCTCATTTACGATCTCATAACTAAACAATTTATTTTTAGGAAGGTACTGTTGCTTAGGTTGATTTAATGTAAAATACTTTTCTGTAACCAGACGAGTTCCTTCTTTACTTAGAGACGTATGTTCTAAAATATACGTTCCTGCTTCCCATAAACTATTGGCAAGGATTTCTTCCTTATACTGAGATTGATTCTTAAAAACACCTTCATATACTAAAGTGCTTCTTGACTTTGGAATACTATCTTGATCATATAACTCATTAGGAAATGCTTCTTGAAAGTCTTCTTTAGAGATTTGTTGAAATTCGGGGGTTTCCCATAGTCTATTGAAAACAATTCTATTAGTTGTCTCTAGTTTAAATATCTTTATGGTATTGTCACAAGCAACTTGAGCATCATTCAGGTTTTTATTCTCAACTTCAACCATAAAAGATGCTCCTGCCTTTACTTCTTCAGGTACGACAAGCGTTGTCAATAGGTTTTTATCACTTACTTTTAAGCTTTTTACACCTGTACGCGTCTCTCCATTTATATCTGTAATTTCAACATTTACGGCAAACTCATAAATAGTATGAGGAGATTTCCCTTCATAATCTGCGATGTATTTTATTTCAAAATTCCCTTGACCATCAGTTTTAAAAATACCATTCTCTAACTGACGACCTCCTCCGACATTCCCTCGATAATACCAATTACGAAAGACTTCGCTTCTTGTAACTGTATACGTTCCATTTGCTTCTGTGATGTTAGATCCTAAAAATGCTTTTGCATTTCCAGTAATTGTGATCGTATCATTAGGTTTATACACCTTTGAAATATCATCAAATGTGATTTCAAAAGTAGGACGCTTATATGCTTCTACTTTAAAATAGGTGTACCCATCACTATGATCTGAAATACTTTTCCAAAATTCGGTATCGCTATTTCCTTCTTCTACATATATTCTAAATTGACCCGTAAGAACATCTTTAGGAATGGCAAACTCCCCAGAGAAAGAACCATATTCATTAGTAACAAATTCCTTTTCTAGTAATACATCACCATTACTACTTTCTATATATAATCGTACTTGCTCTTGCGATACGATGGTAGACTTTTTATGCGCTCTTTGCAGTAAGATGCCCTTAAAAAATAAAGTTTGTCCTGGTCTATAAATCCCTCTATCTAAAAACACCTCTACCTTAGACTTTTTCTCTACATTTCTATCTCTTCGATAAGAATGATATATGCGATTCTTAAATCGCAAGGTATCGTTATTATAGATAGCTGTATAACTCACATTAAAATTACGGTAATTACCATTTTTGTATTTGCTTTTCTTTATAGTATATTCTCCAAACGCATCAGTTACTCCAGAGGTATTATAGACACTCGAAGAAGCTTCTGAAGACACTTTTACATTTTCCAAAGGAGCGCCAGACGCTTTATTATAAAACTGGAATATCTTTTTACTTTCATAATCTGTCACAGTATATCCTATCTGAGATACTTCTGTAAACCCAAAAGCATAACTTCTTGTAGCTTCTAATTTTTTATTATCTACATAAAAAAGATACTTCCCATGCGGTAATTTAGGGAGAAGCACCTCTGTAGTATGTCGATGCATATCTTCAGATTTTGGTAAGATATACGTAAGAGAATCTACAATAGCATTCTGATTTTTATCCCCTCTTATAATATCCCAAAACTCTGAATCTATACCATAGCCATTATCGATATTATAGGATGTAGGAGCTTTAATAATCTTCACGCATAGTGTATCTACATTCCTATAGCTAACAAACATTCTATTGGCTTTTCCTGGCAATGTTTCGGCCTTCACCTTTATAGAAAGTTCTAATTGATTAATTTCTCTAAGTAAATAGGTTGCTCGGGTAGAAGCTTCTGTGTTTGGATATGTTTCAATAAGTGATGTACATATCTCTTTCGCTTTAACATAGTAGCTTATCTCGTCACGTTCTCCATCTTCATAGTCTTGAATTCTTGCCAAACTCAGATAGTGACTCGCTAGTTCTACCTGTAAAATACTATGAATAAAATGTGTGTTATGCTTTCGCGAAAGCGCACGAAGTTGCTTCCCATACAGTTCAGCTTTAGTACTATTTACGTGATATTGCTTTGCAAATTTTAGTCGTTCTATCTGAGCATATACATACGCCGTAGGATCTGCATCAAGCGCATGAACCTGTTCTATATCTTGCATTAACTTCACGGCATTATAACTGGAAGCTACAGTGTCTTTTGTTTCAAACACCGTATTCCTGAATGTTTCTGAGGTATCAAAAAAAGAAGGATGATCTATCTCAAATAAAATAGCAGGTCTATCGATTCCGTATAATGGATTTTTATAAAAAGTCATAGCCTCCTGAGCGATCACATCATATAATGTAGGCTTATAGTGCCTATTCACTAATCCTTTTAATAAAAACTCCTCAACATCTGAAACTGGGGTTTTAATAAGTGCTTCTTTATGATGGAGTGCTTCTTGGTATGTATGTATAATTTCGTTTATAAAATCTGTCCCTGTCCAAGAGGTTATATCTTCTGTTTTTTTGGACACCGAAGTTCGTTCATTGATTCTATACCTACTCGCACTGTAATAGTCATTAAGTAACTGCGCTTTTATTACTTTTAAAATAGCTTGTTGTGCAAGAGGTAATCCTTCTGAAGTTTCGTCTATTTCTTTAAGAATTTTATTTTCAACATCTTCTGTGGTAATTTTAAGAAACTTCCATCTAAATATAGATGCTTTTACATAATCATTGGCATGTGCATTATTGCGACTCAGCTCTCGAATATTATCTGCCAGTTTCAATGCACTTTTAACTTGACCTCTAAGTTCTAGGGTATCTATTTTTACCCATTGTTTTTGATAGGGAGATTCTTGTGCACAAACAAGCTGAAGGCTGAACACAAAAAAAAGAGTGAGGAACGTTGTTTTCATTATTGATTGGATTTTGATCCAAAGTAAAGATACTACACCTATAAGTGCTAATAACAATGAGGCAACATATGTTTTGAGTTAGTAAACAAGAAAAATAATGTTTTTACTTTCGTGAAATCGAACTCGTGAGACCTACCTACCGGCAGGCAGGTTCACGACCACAGGAGGACGAAACGTTAAAGCAACATAAAAAAAGCCCTAACAACCTATAAAAGTCATCAGGGCAAAAACTACATTTTTAATGAGTTTAGTTCTTAATAATTCTCCTTGAAATTGTGGTATTCTCTATAGTAGCCACTATAAAATATACTCCTGTTGGCATTTCTGAAATACTAATAGTATTATTTGTAACCTGTATTTCTTTAGACAGACTTCCTAACATATTATATAACTTTACTGTAGTACCGTTAAGGTTTATTCCAGAGAATGAAATGAGATCACTTGTTGGATTAGGATACATTGAATACTCCAGTTGTTCCATATCTTCTATAGATAGCATACAATCTAATTCAACACCACACGCTACATCTGTTAATTCTGGAATATCATCAGAAAACTGTGGCAAATCATTTGCGCCATTTGCGCCTTCTCTTGTACCATGCGCTTCATTTGCATTACAATCTTGTACATCACAAGATGAATCGGCAGCATCCATTTTATAATACCCAATTAGATTAGACTCATTTCCTGATAATTCTGTCGTATAGATAGCTGCAATTTCTTCAGGAGTTCTCACTACATTCCAAATACGAATCTCATCTATATTACCATTAAAATGCTCTTGAGCTGTTCCATTATCAAAATTACCTATGTGCGTTGGAGCACTGGAGCTAATTGTAGGAATATCATCATCTGCAATAATAACGCCTAATGTTTCTGGTGTGCCGTCTACATAAAGTAATATTTCATTGCCACCATCATAAGTCATGGCTACATGATGCCAAACATTTTCTTCTAACACCTGAGATCCTTCTACATAGATTCTTTGTGTGAAAAATTCTGTAGCAGCAAAGGCGCTTATATAACCTTCGTTAGTAATTTGAAATCCCCATCCTCTAAATGACACACCGCCATTACCGAGTTTTGCAATAATCTGTTGAAAGGAACCATTGTTTCTAATATTCACCCAAGCTTCAATTGTAAAATTATCTGTTGCTTCAAAAGCAAAATTTTGTCCTAAATCTACATAATCATCTGAACCATCAAAATTCAATGAATGATTTTGAGCAAAAGATGTGATTGTACATATAATAAAAAGAAAAATAAGTAGTGTTTTTTTCATAACATAAATAGTAAAAAATTAAACTTTAAAAGGCTTATATGCCTTTCTTGATTTAAAAGTCTTATTTATATCAGACACCTACAATAAGCATTATCAAAGTGTAGCTACCTATTTCATATTCGTAGTAATCTAAGTTATATTAGTAAACACACGTATTTAAATTATGATTCGAAAAACTAGAAGAAGAATCCAAATGATCCTGTAACTCCAAAACTACGAGCATCTGGTAGGTCGTTATAATTTCCTCTAAAGTTTACATCAATTCGGAAGACTTTAAAGATATTCCCCACCCCAAAACTATATTCAAAATAAGGCTCTGCTGTTGGAGCGATATCTTGAGAAGTTAGTGTGGAAATAGGAAGATCATTTTGAATAAACCTAAGGTTTTCAAAAGCAGGTCTGTTTAAATCTATATTCTCCTGAGAGATATTTCCAATCACACCACGTATTGCTACAATTTCCCTAAGATTCAATTTCTTTAAAAAAGGAATACGAGAAAATATACGCCCTCCAAAATTATGTTCTAGTTGTACAGAAGCATACTCATCGGTTACAAACTCATAGAAGTTAAGTTGGCTATAGGTATTAAAAATGGAGAATAAGGATTGATTCCCTGGCACCGGACTCAACAATGCAAGTGGTACTTCCCCAAAGGTTTTCCCTACTTCTGTAGAAACATTAAGTTGTCCAAAACCACCTACACGTATTGCTTTTCTAAAAGAAAACTGTAATCTATCATACTCAAAATCGCTATTCAAAGTTCCTTCAAGTCCTCGGGTATAACTTAAGAAAAAGCTAGGAAACCATTCGTTTACTACGCGTCGCTCTACTCCAAATCCAGACGTTTTCTTTCCAGGCTCCCAAATAGTTGTAAAAACTACTTCTGTTTGCGTAAGATCTGCTTTGGTAGTGGTCTCTGATGCATCAGTAAAGTATTCAAGATTAAATGTTTCTGACGCAGATTCAAGGCTTCGCAATGAGAAATCTGTTCGAAACTTCAGATTCCGAACAGGTTCAATTTCGACGGCAAAATTTGTAAGTCTAATAGAAGTTAGCTTATCATTACTAGCTGTATTTACTAATGAAGACGAAGCGAGATTTCTTCCTAAAACATCCCTTGAAGTTGTAAGACTAGCGCCTATTTGTTCTACATCTTGCCTATATCCTCCTGAAAATATCAATCTATTTTTCTTGTCGGCTAACCATTTTCCAGAGATTCCGAATTTAAATTTTTCGTCTTTAAATCCATATGCAAGAAAACCTTCAGTTCTCCATAAATCATTTTGACCAAAATAAGTTCTTGCTCCTGTTCTAATACGTAATCCTTCTACTTCATTAAACCCAAATGTTGAAAAAATAGGTCCATAATCAAGATTAAGACTTGGGAATTCCCAATATCCAGAAGCGAGTACAGATCCTAAGTTATAGAGGTTTCTAAACTTCTTTACCGTTTTAAGAGTATCCAGCATTTTATAAACCCCCTTCTCATCTGCGCTTAACTCTTCTTTTCTGTTCTTTTCCCAGAATTCATCTCCTCTATTATAAACATCTTTATCATAATAATACACTTCCTTATCATAGAATTCCTTATCCTTTTTTTGATTAAAAGCATAATTATCATAGAGAGTTGTACGCTTTCCATAAAGCCCTCTTGACTCTTCTTTTTTTCTGAATGCAAAGTCTGAAAGGAAGTAATCCCTTTTTAACAAAAAGGTAGTATCATTTACAATATCAAATTCTTGTTCCAGATAAATTTCTTTTACCCAGTTAATATTTGCACTCTTAGAGAGTTGCATATTAATTTCTTTAATCGCCCAAGTAGAATCATTTACCCAAAAATCTCCTTTAAAAGTAAGTTCATTTGTTCTACGAGGATAATAAATAATATTATAGCACCATTTATTATCAATATAAGCACTATCAGCTAGCACATAATTATACGTTTGGATTCCCGTACGACTTATAGGACTTGTAAATGTTTTATCAAAAAACTTAAGATAGTTTTCATATACATCATAGTCATTATATAAATCTTTCACAAACCCAATAATGGTTTGATTTTCGTTAAACCCACTATTCTTATTTCCTAATAAATCTTCTTTTTCTTTTCTAGATTCATTATCTCCATATACTTTTGAGACAGCTTCATTTACAAAAATAGGCAGGTACGTTTTTCCAGTAACTCGTGAAGTATCTGTCTGATCAAAAATAAACTCCATCCCTCTAAATAACTTACTATTGATAAGCGCGCTATCAATGGTATTAAGATCAAATTCTATTTTCTCATACTTATCATACTCGTATTGTTTAAACTGGCGAAGCCCGTTTTGTTTTTTACGAGACCATATTTTTCGGAGTATATCTATAGCTGGGTTATTCTTTTTAGAAGTTTTTCCAGAGTAAATAAAGACTTCATCTATGGCAGCAGCCTCTTGTGCAAGTATGATTTTCATATCATAATTTACACGAGATGTAAGTGCAATTTCTTTTTCTGTAAAGCCAATAAAAGAGACTTTTATCTTATCCCAGGTTTTTTCAGATTCAAGATAGAAACGCCCATTTTCATTAGTAATTGTTCCTTCATTAGAACCTACATAAACCACATTTGCAAAAGGAACAGGATTATCTTGTTCATCAAACACAACACCGCTTACTTTGGTCTGAGAGACCATAACTAACGGTAAAAACAACAGGAGTATTAATATTCTATAACTATTCATATATAAAATGAAAGAGCTTCATTAATTGTT
Organism: Dokdonia pacifica; assembly: GCF_900188275.1. Taxonomy (GTDB): domain Bacteria; phylum Bacteroidota; class Bacteroidia; order Flavobacteriales; family Flavobacteriaceae; genus Dokdonia; species Dokdonia pacifica. The sequence goes on along the minus strand of NZ_FZNY01000004.1, from coordinate 88,596 downwards.
ACTAATGAAGCTCCATTATTGTTACGTTAACGTACGTTTTATCTATATAGTACTTTTTTAACAGCTTTTATGACATCGCCACTATTTGGCAACCACTCTTCTAATAAAACTGGAGAGTATGGAGCAGGCGTATCGGCTGTATTTATTTTTATAATAGGTGCATCCAAGTAATCAAAAACTTGTTCCTGTACTTGGTACGTAATTTCTGTAGAAACATTACCAAAAGGCCATGCTTCTTCAAGAATAACAAGACGATTTGTTTTCTTTACAGAATCCATAATTGCTTTATGATCCATAGGACGTACGGTGCGTAAATCTATGATTTCACATGAAATACCTTCTTTTGCAAGCTCATCTGCTGCCTTATATGCTTCTTTAATAATTTTACCAAAAGAAACAATAGTTACATCTGTACCTTCTCTTTTAATATCTGCTACACCAATAGGTAATACATATTCACCATCAGGCACTTCTCCTTTATCACCATACATTTGTTCTGACTCCATAAAGATAACTGGATCATTATCTCTAATAGCCGCTTTTAAAAGTCCTTTTGCATCATAAGGATTAGAAGGAACAATTACTTTAAGACCTGGCGTATTTGCAAACCAGTTTTCAAATGCTTGAGAGTGTGTTGCACCTAATTGCCCTGCAGAAGCTGTAGGCCCTCTAAAAACAATAGGACATGGAAACTGCCCACCAGACATTTGTCTAATTTTGGCAGCATTATTTATAATTTGATCAATTCCTACTAAAGAGAAGTTAAATGTCATATACTCTACAATAGGACGACATCCCGTCATGGTACTACCTACACCTATTCCACCAAACCCAAGTTCTGCAATAGGAGTATCTATAACTCGATCAGGACCAAACTCATCTAGCATTCCTTTTGATGCTTTATAAGCTCCATTATATTCGGCGACTTCTTCACCCATTAAATATACAGACTCATCGCGACGCATTTCTTCGCTCATCGCCTCACATACTGCTTCTCTAAATTGGATTGTTCTCATATGAATGCCCGCATAGCCGGGTATCTTTTTAAAAGTTATCAGCTATTTCTATTTGACAACTATATTAATTATAATATCCTCTAATTTTAGGGTAACAAAAGTAAGCATTTATGATTGCTCTTTAAATTGCTTTTTTATAAAATTTTACTATGCATGCATAGTAAAATTAAGTTTTTTAACGTACTTTTGTTACGAAAACGAAATAGTAGTGAAATCGCTCTTACATTTATTTTTAAAAAGTAATGTGATTATCTCTTATTTCTTTCGACAGATGTTATAAAAACACAAAAATACTTAAAATATCAAATACTAAATTGTTATGAAAATATTAGTATGTATAAGTCACGTACCTGACACTACTTCTAAAATTAATTTTACAGATAATGATACTCAGTTTGACACTAACGGAGTTCAATTTGTGATCAACCCAAATGACGAGTTTGGACTTACTCGTGCCATGTGGTTTAAAGAAAAGCAAGGTGCATCTGTAGATGTAGTAAATGTAGGCGGTCCAGAAACAGAACCTACACTTCGTAAAGCACTAGCTATTGGTGCAGACACAGCTATACGTGTAAACACGCAAGCAAAAGATGGTTTACAAGTAGCTAAAGAACTTGCGGCTATTGTACAAAATGGAGGTTATGACTTAGTGATTGCTGGTCGTGAATCTATAGATTATAATGGAGGTATGGTACCTGGAATGCTAGCAGGACTTACTGGAGCAAACTTTGTAAACACATGTATTAACCTAGAAATAGATGGTACAAATGCAACAGCAACTCGTGAAATTGACGGAGGGAAAGAAACAGTAGCTACAACTCTTCCTTTAATCATAGGTGGTCAAAAAGGTCTTGTAGAAGAAAGTGACCTTCGTATCCCTAATATGAGAGGGATTATGATGGCACGTAAAAAACCTCTTACAGTGGTTGAACCTACAGGTGTTTCGGCAGATACTATTACAGTTTCATTTGAAAAACCAGCTCCTAAAGGTGCTGTTAAACTTGTAGACAATGTAGATGCATTGATAGACTTACTTCATAACGAAGCAAAAGCAATCTAACTAATTTCGATTAGATATACGCTTTCGCGAAAGCGTACTCAACAAAAAAATAAAATATAGGTTGTTATTTAATATAAAGAAGCAACCACTTAAACGTCACAAATTATGTCAGTTTTAGTATATACAGAATCAGAAAACGGTACTTTTAAGAAAACAGCTTTTGAAGTAGCTAGTTATGCAAAAGGTATTGCAGATATGATGGGAACTACAGTTACAGCAATTTCTATTAATGGTGGAGATGCTGGAGCTTTAGGAACTTATGGAGTAGATAAGGTATTAAATGTAAACGATTCAAATCTAGATGCATTTAATGCTGCTGCTTATGCAAAAGCGATTGCGCAAGCCGCAAAAGCAGAAGCTTCTGAAGTTATTGTTGTAAGCCAAACAGCCGATGCAAAATATGTAGCTCCTTTACTTGCTACTCAATTAGAAGCAGGATATGCTTCTAATGTTGTTGCACTTCCAGAAAGTGCTGCACCCTTTAAAGTAAAGCGTACTGCTTTTACTAATAAAGCATTTAATCAAACAGAAATTTCTACTGCTACAAAAATTGTAGGACTTGGTAAAAACGCATACGGTCTTAAAGAAAATAGTGGTGCCGCTGCGGCAGAAGATTTTACACCTAGTTTTGATGATGCAGATTTTGGTGTAAAAGTACAGTCTGTAGATAAGGCTTCAGATAAAGTATCTATTGCAGATGCTGAAATCGTAGTTTCTGCAGGTCGTGGTCTTAAAGGCCCTGAAAATTGGGGAATGATAGAAGAGATGGCAGATATACTTGGTGCCGCTACAGCGTGCTCTAAACCAGTATCTGACCTCGGATGGAGACCTCATGGAGAACACGTAGGGCAAACTGGAAAACCTGTAGCGTCAAATTTATATATTGCTATTGGAATTTCTGGAGCCATCCAGCATTTAGCTGGAATTAACTCTTCAAAAGTAAAAGTAGTCATTAACAGTGATCCTGAAGCTCCTTTCTTTAAAGCGGCAGATTACGGTATTGTAGGTGATGCATTTGAAGTTGTACCAGAACTTAATGAAAAACTAAAAGCATTTAAAGCTGCAAATAGTTAATATCATTATAATTACACATAAAAAATAGGTGAGGATTGTACGATTCTCGCCTATTTTTAGTTAAAAATAAGCTTACTCACCTATAGTGATTTTATGCAAAATGATGTTTTCCAAGTAAAAACTATAAACTCATAGCTATATATACTTCAAAACTCAATTAACTTTTATTACTTTTACCAACTATGAGTTTAGTACGTTTAAACATAAAAGGGATTTCCTATAGCCAAACACAAAATGGCGCTTACGCCCTTATCTTGAGCGAAGTAGATGGCGATCGTAAATTACCAATTGTAATAGGCGCTTTTGAAGCACAGTCTATTGCAATTGCTTTAGAAAAAGAAATACGCCCGCCACGTCCGCTTACACATGATCTTTTTAAGAATTTTGCAGATCGTTTTGACATTGTAATTAAGCAAGTTATTATTCATAAACTTGTAGATGGCGTTTTTTACTCTAGTATTATATGCGAGCGAGATAAAATAGAAGAGATTATAGATGCACGTACTAGTGATGCTATTTCGCTAGCGCTTCGTTTTCAAGCTCCTATATTTACCTATAAAAACATTTTAGATAAAGCAGGTATTTATTTAAAAGGAAATACAAATCCTGAAGAATTTACCGATGAAGATGAAGTCTTAATGGACGAGATTATTCTTGAGGAAGAAGAAGAACTACTCTCTAGTGAAAACGATTATCAAAGAATGTCTCTTAAAGAGTTGAATATACAACTTGAACAAGCAGTAACTAATGAAGATTATGAGCTAGCTGCCAAAATAAGAGATGAAATTTCTAAACGTAACTAACCTAACCAACCAATTATATGCGCAAACAATTACTAACAATCATTGGGCTACTTATGCCTCTTTTAAGCTTTGCGCAAAATAATCAAGAAAGCATTGCATTAGATCCTGATTTAGGGATTGGATTATCTTTTACAAGTGTAGGACGTGGTCTCTTAGGGATGCTCTTTTTAATAGGAATCTGTTATTTATTGAGTAGTAATCGTTCAAAGATTAATTGGCGTTTGGTTCTTACTGGACTTGGCTTACAATTACTATTTGCAGTTTTAGTTTTAAAAGTAGATTTTGTTGCTACTGGTTTTGATTGGATATCACGCAAGGTGGTAGATTTTTTAAATATTGCTGAAGAAGGAGCCTTATTTGTATTTGGAAAATTAGTTGATCCCTCTGCTAGCATGGGATATATCTTTGCCTTTAAAGTATTACCTACCATTGTATTCTTTTCTGCATTCACCTCATTATTATATTACTTAGGTATTTTACAGGTTATTGTAAAAGCACTTGCTTGGGTGATGAGCAAAACAATGCGTCTTTCTGGAGCTGAGAGTCTTGCTGCTGCTGCAAATGTTTTTATTGGTCAAACAGAAGCGCCTCTAGTTGTAAAACCATATTTAGATAAAATGTCTAAATCTGAAATGTTATGCCTTATGGTAGGCGGAATGGCAACTATTGCTGGTGGTGTACTAGCTGCTTTTATTGCTTTTTTAGGAGGTGATAGTATTGCCGAGCAAGCCATTTTTGCAAAACACTTACTTACTGCATCTATCATGTCTGCCCCAGCTGCAATAATCATTGCAAAAATATTATATCCTGAAACAGAAGAAGTCAACAGAAAGCTAGATATTTCTAGAGAAAAAGTAGGTACAAACATATTAGATGCTATTTCCAGAGGAACCACCGATGGTTTAAAGCTTGCTGTAAATGTAGGTGCCATGCTTCTAGTTTTTACTGCTTTAATGGGGGTTCTTAACTGGATGCTTGGGGATTTACTAGGTGACATAACTGGATTAAATGGGGTCATTGCTAGCGCAACCGATGGGCGTTATACAGACCTATCTATGGAATTTATTTTAGGAAATGTTTTTGCGCCTATTGCATGGTTAATTGGTGTCCCCGCAGAAGATATTACTACTGTTGGACAGCTTTTGGGAGAGAAAACAATTCTTAATGAGTTTTATGCCTATGGCTCGTTAAGTACTTTAAAAGCTAGTGGAGCTATCACTAATTATCGTTCTATTGTGATTGCAACATATGCGCTTTGTGGTTTTGCAAATTTTGCCTCTATAGGAATTCAAATTGGTGGTATTGGAGTATTGGCACCTAGCCAAAGACCAACCCTAGCAAAATTTGGTGTTAAAGCACTTATAGGAGGAACTGTTGCTGCACTTCTTACTGCCACTATCGCAGGAATGCTTATTGGATAGAAAATAGATTACCCGTTCATAAAGATTTATTATTCAAAGTAATCATACTTTATGTGCTTTCGCGAAAGCAAACTTGTGAGATTCACAATTACAGTAAGGGTAAAGCATTAAAGCATATACTCAAAACTAGCGTTTAAACACATTTCGTAACTGATAGAAGAAACGCTCAATAAGCCTCAAATCTTCTGTAACGATATCTCCCGTACCTCTCATTTCTTGTTGAAAATCTATTTCTTTATCAAATGTGGTAATTAATGTATCAGGAAGAGATACATCTATAGCATACATCCCATCCTCATCTGCAATCACAGATATCTTTTCTATTTTACCATCAAGAGTTCCAAACTCGGTATCAGGGTAATTTTCAAGTCTTATAATGACCTCTTGCCCTAGTTTTATTTTTCCTGAGTTTTGTGCAGGTGTCTTTAATTTTGCAACATATTCTGAACCATCTTTAGGAATGATCGTAAAAACTACATCTCCGGCATTTACCGTTTGATTTTCACTCCAAAAGTTTAAGAAAGAGACTTTACCATCTAGCTTAGAAGTTAATGCAAAATTAAGTTCCCAATCTTTAATGCTTGCTTTCAGCACGTTAAGAGACTGAATTACACCATTCAATAGTGTTCTCTCTTCTCGAGCACCATCAATCTCTGTTCCTTTGGCTGTACTTTGCGCGACACTCACACCTTCAACTAACTGGGAAATCTGAGCATCTATACTTTTAAAATTACGCTCGGCTTGCAAAAATCCTATTCTTGTTCTTTCAAATTCTGAAGGAGCAATAACTCCATTATCGAGAAATTTTTGATCACGATCTAAATCTATTTTAGCCAATCGCATTTCTTCTTTATTAATTTCTCGTTGAGCCTTCATGTTTTCTAAGCGATTACGAGTCTGAGAAATGGAAGTTCGGTTTGCGATTGCTCGATTAGAAAAAGGTTGAAATTCTCTATTTAATTCATATAACACATAGCTATTTACAAAAAGCGCATAATTAGTCTCTATATTCCCTAAAGAAAGCTCTGGAATATCTGTATATGGAAAATAGAAAGATTCACCTTGTAATGATATGGTATCTAACGCAGCTTTAAGTGTGTATATATCTTGGTAATTTGCTGTATTTTCTATAATAGCAAGAGGTTGATCCTTTACGACTTCTTGATTATCATCTACTAAAATAGCAGAGAACCTTCCTGTATTTTTTGCACGTTCTTTTTGAGGTGGTACTTGCGTTGTGATAATAGCTTGCGAAGGAATAATATCTGGATATTCCAAAAACCAAGAAATAGCAAGCAACAAAATTATTAATCCTAAAAATAGCGCACTCCCCCATCGTATCATCCAGTTGGGGGCTTGTGTTAAGATTTCTTGAACCTCTTCACTACGTAACTCTATGTCATCTATTTGATCTGGCATTCCTTTTTCTTTTTTACGATCCTAATTCTAACTGATTTTTTACTAGGTTATAATAATACCCTTTTTCACGAGTAAGTGTTTTATGATTTCCAACTTCTACGATTTTACCTTGATCTAACACAACGATTTGATCTGCATTTTTCACAGTACTTAATCGGTGGGCTATTACTACCGCTGTTCTGTTTTTAAAGAACTCATCCAACTTCTCCATGATTACTTTTTCATTATTTGCATCTAATGCACTGGTAGCCTCATCAAAGAATAAGAAATTAGGGTCTTTGTATACCGCTCTAGCAATAAAAAGACGTTGTTTTTGGCCGGTACTTAACCCAACGCCTTCCATCCCAATTTTTGTATTGTAGGATAGCGGTAATGACTCTATAAATTCTTTAATATTTGCAACATCTACAGCATGAGCTAATTTTTTCTTATTTACATGATCATCTCCTACAGCAATATTATTAGCAATTGTATCATTAAATACATATCCTTCTTGCATAACCACACCACAAGACGCTCTCCATGAGTATTGTGAAATATTCTGCAAGTCGGCACTTCCAATTTTTATTTGTCCTTCATTAGGCTCATAAAATTTGAGTAAGACTTTCATGAGTGTTGTTTTACCACTACCACTCACTCCCACAATTGCTGTTACTTTATTTGCAGGAATATGCAAACTCAACCCATCAATCACCTTAACATCAGACCCTATATATCTAAATGAAATGTCTTTAACATCAAAATCTGCATTATCAGGAATATCTGTTATTTTTGTTTCTTCTCTTCCTTCTTCATCTTCTTTATTATGTATTTCTCCAAGACGATCTAATGAAATACGAGCATCTTGCAACTCTCTAATAAAGCTTATTAATTGTGAAATAGGAGAATTTAATTGTCCAACGATATAGGTAACTGCAAACATTTCCCCTAGTAAGAGATCTCCATTAATCACCAGTGTTGCGGATAAGATGGTAATTAAAATATTTTTAAGTTCATTAATAAACCCAGATCCTACACTTTGATATTGCTCTAAGGCAAGGCTTTCTATTGAAATTTTAAAAAGACGTGCTTGCATAAACTCCCAAGACCATCTTTTTTGTTTTTCTGCATTGTGTAGTTTGATTTCCTGCATTCCATTAATAAGCTCAATCACTTTACTTTGTTCTTGACTCACTTGAGAGAAACGTTTATAATCAAGATCGGCTCTCTTTTTAAGGAAAATAACAATCCAGAAAAAGTAAAGTACACTTCCTAACAAGAATATTCCAAAGATTTGAAAACTATAATAGGCTAGTACAAAACCAAATACTACAAGATTTACCATCGAGAATAATACATTAAGCGATGATGTTGTCAAAATACGTTCTATACGCCTATGATCATTAATACGCTGTAAAATATCACCTGTCATACGTACATCAAAAAATGATATAGGCAGATTCATCAGTTTTATGAAGAAGTCAGAAATTAAAGAGATATTGATACGCGTACTTAAATGCAGTAAAATCCAGCTTCTAATTACCTCAACTCCGGTTCTTCCCAGAAATAAGGCAACTTGAGCAATCAGTATTAAATAGATAAAATTAATATCTCTTGTTTTAATACCAACATCGACTACACTTTGTGTCAAAAATGGAAAAACAACTTGTAGTAAACTTCCAGCTAGAAGTCCAATAACCAATTGAACAATAAACTTCCTATATCTGAATACATATTTAAAGATAAAAGAGAAGCCAAAATTCTTTTTCTCTTCATCAAAATTTTCTTCGTAAAACTTAGGTGTTGTTTCTAACAATAATGCAATTCCTTCGGCAGTGGCATCTGTAGCATTATTACCTATCCAGAATTTAAGGAGTTCTTCTTTCGTATATTTTAGGATTCCATGTGCTGGATCGGAGATATGATACACTCCTCTTGAAATCTTATAGAGTACTACATAATGATTCTTATTCCAGTGAAGGATACACGGTAATGGAACCTCTTCTTTAAGTTGTTCAAGTGTTATTTTTACACCTAATGTTCTAAAGCCAAGTTTTTCGGCGGCATTACTAATTCCTAAAAGACTACTTCCAGATCGAGTAGTTTCACTAAGACTCCTTAATAATTGAATAGGAATAGGCTTCTTATAGTATTTAGCAATCATTTTGAGGCACGTAGGCCCGCAATCTTTACTATCTGCTTGTTTATAAAAAGGAAACTTCTTCAAAATGATATGACTATTTTTTTACTACTATTATTTCTTTTTGTTCTTAAATGTTCTAATTCCCCAAGCTACTTTATAATGTCTATATAAAAGATCATATACAACCATTTCATGTAATCTATTTTTTGATCTAAACATTCTATTCATAAGCATATGAGCATAACTTCCTAAATAGTTATCTATTTCATCATCACTAGCCGATTTTTTAAGCGCATCAATCGTAGGTTTACTTTGCTCACTCTTGTAGGCTAATAATTCTAAAAGAGGCTCATACTCAGGACGATCTTCTGCTTTAAAATCTATAAAGAAAGTTATTTTTTCTCGTTTTGAACGAAATTTATCATCTAATTGTTTCTTCAAAAACTTATTCATTCCAAATTCTCTTCCAAAACCAGTTTTTAATCGCTCCATAAATGCAAGTTTCTGATCTTCAGAGTAATCAAAATCACCCAACATGTTATCTAAGGCTCTAATTGCAAAAAGCCATCGCAACTCTTCCCCTTCTTCACCATCTACCAAATCTAAAAAATTAACAATCATATCACTTTCATATGAAAACAATTGTTCGGCGGTTTCGATATGTTTTTCTCCATATCGTTCAATCTCTCGATTGTAAGTATCTACCTGTATTTTCCATATTAAATCTGCTTTCGCGAAAGCGTGTAATTGTTTATACACCGTTTTCATAATAATGCCTATTGCATCTTCATCTTTGTAATGAAAACGAACTCTAATATGATGCTTCGGGTCTGCATATCGTATAAAAAACCATTGATCTATATGTCCTTTTTTATAAAGGGCTTCGGCTATAGGTTTGATCGCTTCTGTAAGAACAATATCAGATGTTTTGGTACCTGTGTATATTTTATAATACACCCACGAATCTCCTGGTATAAATGTACGTTGTGTATTAGGCATTTGGTTGTTGTTTTAAAAGGGTTTCATTGTAAAAAGATAAAATTACTTGATTTGTATATGTAGTATTTTCTCCAGAAACAATACCTTTTTCATTATGTAAAAATTCTTTAAGTATAAATCGTGATCGTTTTTTTACGGTAGACAACAACATTTGAACATGGGTGCTATTTTTTAAATTGATTAACAACTCGTTATCACTTTCTTTAAGCAATACAAATTGGGGTAATTGTTTTTCATTAATAAACTGTGTTAGATGTTCCTGAAACTTACCCATATCTTTTTGAGTATTCTGTAATACTTCAATATCTGATTTTGTAATATTCCATGTTTTTGCAGATAGAATTACGCCTTTGTAAACGACTCTAGGTAAGAAAGGGAAATCTCCTTCATAAGGCCCCCAATTAAATCCTATTCCGCTTCGTTTATTTTGGTTTTGCATATTTGCAAGAAATTGATAAATAGGCAATGCTCCTGCAGAATAATTGTGTGCATTTGTTAAATGAGGGATTACTTCTTTATCATACTTTTTTGAGCGTAGAATAACGCGATCTCTTTTTACAGAAATCATTAAATCATCAATAGGTAATTGTGCTTCTGTGTTTAATACAGATTTTGCTAGATATGGAATTTCATAATCTCTTAAAGCTGGTCTCATTAATATATTTCCAACTCTTGATTCTGGAAGGTGTACTATTTCTGCTAAGATTTTGCCTGAGTTACAACGCTCTTCTACAGCTACCATCTCGTTAACATAGGCATGAATTTCAGAATCACTGTGGCAAAATCTTCCTAATAAATTAGCCGAGCTAGAGCCTCCAGCGCCAGACATTACCACCTGTTCTTCTCCGTCAATAGTTACAATTTCTATCATTGTTGAAATCGTATCTGGCAAATCATTCCAATTTTCATCAAACTGCTCAAAATCAGAATCTTGAAGTGTTATTATTTGTTTATTCTCGCGAAGACATTTCAATAGTTTTTTATGTAAAATCGTATGTATTGTATTCCATTTTATATCTCTTGTAGTAATTTTTGATGATCTTCCTGGTAGTATTATATCATCAACCAATGCACTGACATCTCCAGAATCTTTGTTTTGAAGAAAACCAACTCCTAATTCTACATCTAATGCCTGTGACAAAGCAACTTCTCTGTCTTCATAACGTTCATAAAATGCTTTTCTAAATTGTGATAATAATGTTTCTCCTGAGGTCTGCGATATTTTATTAAGCAATCGCATAGCACGACGTACTTTATAAATTAATTGCTTATTCAAAACATTTTTTTGAGGATGTAATGACATATCTGTCTGAAACAAATATTTTAATTCAAACCCAGTTTGTAATGTTTCTAATGAAGTACTTATAGCCATATAATCTGAAGATGGATTTCCGATTTTGGCATCTAATTTTTTGATTTTTAATTGCGTGTCTTCTAGTTTTTCTACAAGTGCATTCGTTCCTTCAAGATTTTTTAATATTGGAATAATTTGATCGGTAAATTCAGGGCCAGAAACAGAAGGTTCTAGTTCACTTACCAATAACTGACTATCTACCAACTCTTCAATAAATCCAGAAGCTACTTCAAGTGTAATTTCATCATCTACTAAGCAATTTGATAATGTAGCTAGTGTTGCTCCAGTGGCTGCTACACTTAATACTTTTTGCAAATACTCAGAATGTTGTACTCCTACAATGTGATGCATTCTACGACTATTTTCATAGTGATACTCTACATAACGCAATTGTGCTCCCGCCTTATAAATACTTGTATTGGGGTAAAAACGAAGTTGTTTTCTTATAGTCTCATCTTTTACAATATCTTGGGATAATGCGACGAGATAGTTCATATCTAGTCTTGTATGCCTTCTATTTGCTGTAGATTTTTTAATGACAATTTCTGTGTTTTCTCCAAAAACCCCGACAGCAGTACCTGCAAATAATCCAAAGGGGGTACATCTAGAAGACATCCTACTTAAGTATTTAAGTATAGAATATGTCATACGCTCACTATCACTAGGACTAGCTTGACCATCTAGCCATTTTTCAAAAGCTTCATATAATGATGGAGACGCAAGAAAAAGTGCTTCTTTGATATGTGCTTCTTGACATATCTTTTTAAGAGCATCTTGAGTTAAAATGGTATCCTTTGTAAGCTCAAGAAAAAAATTGAGAGAGAGTAATGGGGATCTTAAAACGTATTTAGGAAAATGGGTGTATTGCATTCTATAATGCGCTATAATTTAGGTTAATTTTATTTTCAAAAAGTTAATTACCAATATACTAGAATATATCCATCTACGCTAATAGTTTTCCTAATTATACTGCATAAATTTAGTATTCGCCTTTATGTATTTCATTTTTGATTTGACTTACTATTTATAATATACCTCTATATGCATTATACGCTTTCGCGAAAGCGTATAAAAGAGAACTCATTTATAAAAATTGGAATATGAATTTATCAGGCAAGAAATAGAAATCATTTTTTCATAATCTTTTTTGAAAAATCATATATCCATTTAAAGAGAGTTGCCTCTTAAGAAAGACAACCTCATATTTACTTTTGATTTTGACGCTAAAGTAGCTTATGTATAAAGTCAAAAAAAGCGCTGTAAATCAGCGCTTTTTTTAAAACTTATTTAGCCTATTGAAATAATGAATATGTACAACCATTTTGTCTAGATAATTCTGGATCTGCATGTGGATCTGGATCTGTAGGGTCACTACTTCCTCCTTGTATTTTCATTAGTTCACTTGTGTTCATCTTTGCTATAGTTATTTTTTTAAGATTTAGTGTTTTAAATTCTTTTTTCATGATACTCATTATGTTGTTTATTCCTACTCTTTTAAGGTTTTTCAGAATCCTCCTGTAAAATTTGATTTTGAAATATACCTTATGCAATTTTTCATTCACAATGAAGCATCCGTATTTTGGACAAAATACGGTAAGATTTTTATCCTTTAAGCCGCATTATTCTTTAGAGTTTCAATATTCTTAATGTAGTATGATGGATTAATACCCGTTTTTGATTTAAAGTGTTTTACAAATGATTTATCACTTTTATATCCTACCTCTAATGCTATAGAAGCTATAGAAAATGATCGAAATCTTTTATCATCTTTTAGCTTTCTTAATGTATATGCAATCCTAAGATCGTTAATATATCCATTGAAATTTTTCCCCTTATGTGCATTTATTATTTTAGATAAATAGGTGGCATTTGTTTTTGTTTTTTTGGCTATTGTTCTGAGATTACAATCTGGTCTTAAAAAGAATTCTTGTTTCTCCAACTTAGAAAGTCCTTTTAAAACAGCAGTTACTTTATCATCATCGATAGCAATTGTAGAGGGTATTTTTTTCTCTTGTTCTTGCTTTTGTTGTTGCTGAGATTCCAGTTGATCTATCTGACTGATCAAATCATTAAATATTGTTTTATTTTTTTTCTGCTTTCGCCAAAAACTATATCCAACTATTAACAATACAAAAAGAACAATAAACAACCCTATTTGCGCATACTCCTTATTTCTTTTTTCCAAAGCAATACGCTCATTATCTGCATTCTCTATTTTTTCAAAAACTCGATTCCTAGTTTTACCTTCACTTTTCTGATATGCTTCATTAAGATCCATATAAATAGCATGATACTTCCAAGCTTTTTTATTTTCCCCTAACTCCCTATAACATTCCATAAGCAAATAATACGACCGAATAACAGGAAGTTTATTAGCATCTTCTTCTTTTATAAAGTTGATTATCGTGTCCAAATACTGAATCGCTTCAGTATACAACCCCTTATCATAATGGTGTTTTGCTAAAAAATAATAGACTCTCACAATTTGATGAAAATCATTTTCTAATGTATTTTTTTCAATGAGGTTTTTTGCTTTGATTAAAAAAGTTTGAGAGAGATCTTTATCATCCATATAATAATGCGCAATTCCCTTTTTGATATACAAATCTGTAAGCCCTTTTATATAGCTTATAGAATCTGCCACCTCAATTCCTTTATCGGAATACTGTAAGACTTTATGATATTGTTCTGCTTCTAAATAAACATCATTGATAGTCGTAAGCATTTGCACATAGTTTTTGGTATTTCTATCTGAAGATTTTTCTAGTGATACTACTAATGCATCAGACATATCAAGTGCTTTTTTTAATTGATCGTCTATTTGCGACAGAAGACTTATATAGCTAGAGATTGCTATGTTTTTCAAACTTGTATACGAGTTTTTGTTAGCAATAGCTATTGAAGTAGTGTAAAAATCGACAGCTTGTTCATTTTTACCATCTAGCATGTATGACTTTGCTTTAATAATAGAGATCACACATATTCTTCTTTGATCGTTATTCTTTTTTGCTAAGTCTAGTGCTATGTCTAAATAGTGATGTGCTTTTTCATAATTTTCTTCTTTAGAAAAGCGTCTTCCTAACTCTTGGTCTACTAATCCTGTATGATCTTTTGCTCGTTTTAAAACAATTTTTTCAAAAAAAATAGCTTCTCCTTTTTGTGAGCTTTTTAGTCGTTGAGCAAATTCACTCGTTGTCATATTTAATAAACTATCTTCCCTCTGGATAGTTGATTCTTGTGCATAGAGATTACTTACAAAAAAATTAAGAATTACTAGGATAATCGTAAGAAATTGAAAAGTGTTTTTCTTTGAAATAAATGTCATTAATATGTTGAATAAGAATATGTTTTCAAATGTAACTATTCTTACAACTAACTACTTAGTTAAATTATTATAATTAACATCTATTTATGTAGAAATAAGCATTATACGTTTTAATGCTTTGCTCTCTCTACTGTAGTGAACCTGTCTGGCTGCCGACAGGTCTCATAGGTTCGCTTTCGCACTTCGTCAAGCTCAGTATAAACTTCTACGTCATAAATTCCTTGAAAGCGTATAAATAAATCTCCCATAAAAAAGCCCACTTTCTTCCTTTCAGAGAAAATGGACTTCATCAATTAATAATCAATAAAACTCAATTATTAATTGCAGTGTACTATTCAAGAGTTTAAATAATTCAATTCTTGAACAGTCCTAAATAGATTTCAGAAAGCATTAACTATAAAACTATACTAGCACGCTATCCATACATTATTTGAACAGACTAAATTCACAAATCCGTTCACACATGGTGGCCCCCAATAATCACCCCCACAACAAAAATTCCCTTCAGCTGGACAGTTTTGATCTATACAAAGACCAATTCCTCCATTAATATTTTTTTGATCTTCTTTTTTGATTGACTCAATTCCTTTGATATTCAAAATGTTTTTTAACATAGTATAAAATTTAAATATGATTATATCCCTTGATCCTTTTATGACGCTCAAGGTTTTCGTCAAATTCAAGCTCGAATATTTTTAGATAGACAAACAAGATTTCTATCTCTAATCCATATGCCATATTAATTTCCTATGTTCCAGAACATTACAAATATGAGCTGTATTTTACGCATTTACAATTTGAAGGCACTAGTATTCATGAAAAACGAAACTGTTTTTCATGAATTTTGATATGCATTAATTTTGCAAAGCAAATACGTATGAATGAATACAATAACACAAATTTTATAGTAAGTTTTGATCGGAATTGACATTTAATAAGAGGATATACTATACTATGGGTTTAAAAATTCAAGAAGGATACTTACATTTATCTTTTTGATAATCACCTAATGACGTTCCTATTGCTATGAAGTTATTGATTCGCATTTTTACATGTACTTTATTTTTCTTTTTATACCATACTACCTTAA
Source organism: Dokdonia pacifica (assembly GCF_900188275.1). Classification (GTDB taxonomy): domain Bacteria; phylum Bacteroidota; class Bacteroidia; order Flavobacteriales; family Flavobacteriaceae; genus Dokdonia; species Dokdonia pacifica. The sequence goes on along the minus strand of NZ_FZNY01000004.1, from coordinate 72,913 downwards.
GTCAAAATAAAGTAATATCTACTGACACTTTAAAAAATAAAACAGCACAGGAACTTTTAACAATTGCCGCTAGTAAAGCAGATACAATTATTTTAAAAAAGGCTATTAAAGCAGCTAAAGAAGAAAATAACTTTGATATACTAACCGACAGTTATTATTTAATGGGTCTTTATGCAAAAGATGAGCATAAGTTATTATATAATGACAGTATTATTAACCTAAAAGATCAATTTAATAATTCTCGTTATCCTGCTAGTGCATATTATGCAAAAGGGTTTTATTATTTTAATAAAAGAAATTTTATTAAAGCGACAGATAATTTCATTAAAGCTAATGAATACGCTAATAGGTATTACAACAAGGACATCATTGTTCGTTCTAAGCAAAACTTAGGATTACTAAAACAAGAAACAGGCGATTACAAACAAGCGTTAACCATATATAAAGAAAATTTTAGTTACGCAATTTCTAAAGAATCATCACTCTTATTACCTGAAGATTATCTTGAAATCATTTTTTCTGTTGCTTCTATATATAACGAATTAAATAAATATGATTCCTTATACTACTATAATAAGTTAGGTATTAGAGAATCTTTACGTTTAAAGGATACTGCTAAATACAATGTCTTTATTTTAAACAGATCTAAAGCACTTTTTAATGAAAGAAAGTACGACAGCTCCTTATATAATTTAAATCAGATATTACCTTATTATACATCTAATAATGATCATGCAAATTTATCTGTAACCTATTATTACTTAGCAAAAAACTATTTTGAATTAAAAAAAGATCAACAAGCTATTGGGTTATTAAAAAAAGTAGATTCTCTTTATTTAAAAAGCAATGATGCTAGGCCAAAAACAAAAGTTAAAGAAAGTTATGAATTATTAACCTCTTATTATAGAGATCAGAAACAATTGGAAGACCTCATCATATATCAAGATAAAACAATAGCATTAACTAACAGATTACATGCTGATGAATTGTACATTAATAAGAAAATTGTAAACGATTATGACATCCCCGTAATATTAGCTGACACTAAAAAAACTGTAGAAAAAATTAAAGCTAAAGAAGAACGGGTAACATTATTCTCTTATTTTTTAGTCATTATTATTATAACAATTCTTATCATTTTGTTTTATTTAAATTCAAGAAGAAAAGTTTACAAAAAAAGATTTGAAGAATTAATACATAAAAAACACAATACCCCTCTAAAAAGTATTACAAACGAAAAAGCATCTCAAAAAACAGCATTAAATATTCCAGATACGGTGATTACAAAAATCTTAACGAGTTTAGAAAAATTTGAAAAAAACAAGGAATTTCTTAATTCAAAGATATCTATCGCCGGTTTAGCAAAGTCTATAGGAACCAACCCAAATTACCTCTCTAAAACAGTCAATCACTTTAAGAAAATGTCTTTCTCCCAATATATCAACACTCTTAGAATAGCATATGCAATAGATTCTTTAAAGAGTGATCCTATGTATAGAAAATACACCTTAAAAGCTATTGCTGCTGAGTTTGGGTTTAATAATACTGAGTCTTTTTCCAAAGCTTTTTATAAAGAGACTGGGATTAAACCTTCGTTTTTTATGAAAAGTTTAGAGAAAGCAAGTGCCTAAAAGTAAACTTTTACAAATAATGTTACCAATATTCATGAAAATCGGTATGTATTTTTAAGAAAAGAGTACAACTCTTCTTAGTTTTAGCCTATCAATTAATAATTAAAAACAATCTCAATGAAAAAGAAAAAGAAAATAGACTTAAGGAAATTTAAAATTGCAAGTCTTACAACTATGAAAACATTAACGGGAGGAACAGGTGATGAAACAGGAAGTTTTGAAACTGGAGGAACCGCTCCAAATACACTAGAACCAGAATGTGACGCAAATACAGACCCTATTCCAACTTCAAATAATCCATTAAATCCTCCTGGATGTTTACAAACATCTGCCATACACGTAAGTAATGGTTGTAATATGGGTTAAAAAATTAGAACATATAAAAAAATCAAAAAGAGTGAATTTATAGTTATAAATTCACTCTTTTTGATTTTTCCTGTATACGCTTTCGCGAAAGCGAACTTATGAGACCTCCTGCTGGTAGGCAGGTTCACGATAGTAAGGAGAGCAAAGCGTTAAAGCGTATTACCTTATCCTATCATTAAACATTGATTCCAATGTGTATTTTCTGGATGGAGGTATGATAAGATAGCAAGACCTATTCCTGCAATTCCTTCCAAAAGGCTATTCTCTTTTTCATAGGTAGGTGTATCTCCGCCTCTCCATTTTTTATATCCAGCAGATCCATCCTCATGATGATCCATGGTTAATCCATAATCTATCCAATAATCTGCTGCTTCTTTAAATATTTCATCAGAGGTTTCTTTATACATAAAATCAAAAATATGCATTACCCCAAAAGCTCCATGACATAGTCCAGCATCTACAATACGAGTTTCTTTTATATCTCTACGAGTAGCGGCATGTTTAAGAAGTTGTATGGCAGTCTGTTTTACAGCTTCATCTTCAATAACTTTACTAGCTTTCCATAGAGAGACAGCTATTCCTAAATCTCCATAACACCAAGCGAGTCTATTACTTTGACTTTCTTCATTTTTATTGGTAATCCAATCAGGAAAAAAAGAAGTCTCCGTTTCTTTTCTTTTATAACTCATCATATGACTTATGGCCTTATTGAGTAATGGTAATGAATGTTCTGAAAATGCAGCATGACTTGAGAGTCTTGATAAAAAGTTTATGATACTTGAGAGTCCGTGTGATAAACTTAAATTGCAACCTATTATCCCTTCTTCTTTTACAAGATTAGACTCCCAATATATTCCGTTATCACTTCTCGTTGCTTTAGATTCAAGTTTAGAGATTATCTCTAGAATCATTTTTTCATAATTTCCTTTGAGTTCTTCAGAGGGCGTGTTTTCATATCTTTTTAAGAAATAGTAACCTATTCCTATAAGGCCGTGTAAAAAATCATAAAAGTTTCCTCCTTCTTGAAGATGTGCAACATGATTTAAATACTCATCCAATACCCCTAAAAGAGCATCTGTATCTAGCTCTATAAAATCTAGTTCATTCAAAAGCTCTATAGTCCATGCAGCACCAGCTATTCCTCCACAAAAGGTATGAAAGTTATATCCTTGATTAATACTCTCAACAATAGAAGCTATAATTTCACTTCCTCTATCCTCACTAGCTTCATTAGGATTATAAGCGTTATAATAAAAATGATATAAAGCAAGTCCCGAACTACCCGAAAGCACTCCTACATCTTTCGTATCTAATGTTCCGTTAGTTATAAGTTCTTGATTTATTTCTTCTAATTTATCTTTCAATTTTTGCTCGCGCATACCATTTATAATTTTAAAGGAAATATACATATAAAAAAGCCATCTTACATAGTAATAGTAAGATAGCTTTTATACTATATAATTATTATAGTTTGTATTCTAGAAACATTGCATTCCTGGAGGTGGTATACTAATTAACGTTCCCTCATTACTTCCAGGTCCACAACCACAAGTTCCTTGTCCTTCGATTTTGTTTAATTCTAAGCTACTAATCACTTCTTTATTAAGTGATAATTCTTTTAATGATTTTTTCATGATAATTTGTATTAGTTAATAAAGCGTCTACTCTAGAAAGGTTTTCGACATCCCCTTAATATGTATTTAGTAACATTGCACTCCTGGAGGTGGGCAGCTAAAAAGTGGTCCTTGTGTTGGTCCTTCCCCGTTATTACCGTTACAATTACATGAACCTCCTCCTTTCACTTGGTTTAAGTCTAAATTGCTAATTACTTCTTTGTCTAATGTTAATTGCTTTAATAATTTTTTCATAATAATCCTGTATTAGTTAATAAAGAGCTTACTCTAAGTATAGGTTTTCAGCATGTCCCTAAAATCAATTAATGATCCAAATTGATTCTTTATAAAATTATGCTGAAAATCAGCACTTTACAACATTTTACACCTCATATCAAACAAAATAAGGTGCTAAAAATCAATTATTTACAAAAGTCACTAGCATAACCATTAGACATAAAAAAAGCTATCCGATAAATAGGATAGCTTTTTAAATATATAAAGTCCTCTAAACTAAATATAAATATTATTTACAGATTAGTAGCACTGTGCTCCTGGAGGCGGGCAAGTATTTAAAGGGCCATCTGTAGGACAGCAATGTGTCTTTCCTCCTCCTTCAACTTTGTTTAAGTCTAGATTACTAATTGTTTCTTTGTTAAGGGTTAATTCTTTTAATGACTTTTTCATGATCAAAATGGTTTAATAAAGTGTACCTACTCTGTTTAAGGTTTTCGGTTTTCCCTTTTAATTCTAACAGTTCAAATTGTAACAAATCAAATATGAAAAGTATGAACGCTCATCTACTATGAATGAATTACTCATAAAGAAAGGACTACCTTATATTATAGACAGTCCTTATCTTATACACTATACTTTAATAGTATAGTTCTTATTTTTTAGTAGCATTGTACTCCTGGAGGTGGGCAGCTATTTAATGCTCCTACAGTAGGACAGCAATGTGTACCTGCTCCATCAATTTTGCTTAATTCTAGATTACTGATTGTTTCTTTGTTAAGGGTTAATTCTTTTAATGACTTTTTCATGATCAAATATGGTTTAATAACGTGTACCTACTCTATTTTAAAGGTTTTCGGTATTCCCTTTCAAAATCAAACTACAAATACTTGTTTAATTTCTCCTTTCAAAATACTTAACAATCAATGAGATAAAAAAAACAACTGCCTTATATCAAACAAAATAAGGCACAAAAAAACGCTATCAGAATTGATAGCGTTATATATTAAAGAATGAATATATTACGGAATATTAACAGTATAACCACAATACACAATTGTCCATAAATCTTCATCTTCATAACAATGGCTTGTAGGGATGCAATCACCTCCCTTAATATGATTCATCTCACCTGTCTGAACCCTAGCAATTGTAAGCTTTTTAAGGCTAATTACTTTTTTTACTTGTTTCTTCATTTTGAGTATATTTTTAACAATAATTAATAAATAATTTATATGCTTAAAACCTTAAAATATTGATTTTTTGCATTCCTTAAATGTAACTGCAATCTCCATAGAAACATAATTCAAAACCCCTAAATTGTTTAAAATAGGGTTCTATAATTAAATTTAAAAAAAACTAACAATCTGATTTTAAATATTTTCTATCCTCTTTATGTAGTATGACGGATTAATTCCAGTTTTAGATTTAAAATGCTTTGCAAATGAGTAGTCACTTTTATATCCTAGCTCAGTAGCAATAGATTTAATAGAAAAAGATCGAAATTTCTTATCACTTTTAATTCGATTTACGGCATAATCTATACGAAGATTATTAATATAATCATTGTAACTAAGTCCTTTATGTGTATTTATAATTTTAGATAAATAAGTAGCATTTGTTTTTACTTTCTTAGCCATAGATCGCAAGCTGCAATCTGTATTAAGAAAAAACTCTTGATCTTCTAGACGTTTAAGGCCTTTAAGGACAGCTCTTACTTTTTCATCATCAATAATAACCTCACGAGACTTCTCCTTTGATTTTGGAGATTCTTTAGAAGACATTTCTAATTGATTTACCTTTTTAAGTAATTTATTAAAGGATTGCTTACTAGCACGTTGTTTCTTCTTATAGATATATATAATAAGAATACAGATTCCAGAAACAGCTATAAGAAGACATAAAAAATAAATAGCATTTCTTTTTTGTACTGCTATTTCTTGACCTAAAATCCCTGTATCTTTTTCATAAATGGTATTTACAACCTTGTCCTTACCTTTTTGATACTTTTCATTTAATGTACTGTACTTATTATACCAATATAAAGAGTTTTTACTTTCTCCAAGGCCTTCATAAGAAGTCGCCATTAATTTATAGGTGTTAATTAATCTAGTATGGTTTTTATCTTCTTCTTCTTTTAAGTCTATAATCTGCTGTAATTTGTCAATTGCATTCTTATATTCTTTATTCTCTACGTAACAGCTAGCCAAAAAATAATTAATATTAATCACAAAGGATTTGTGCTTTATCTCACTTTCTTTAAGAATTCGATCTGCTGTTTTTAAATACTGTAGTGCTGCGGTATAATCCTTTTTATAAAAATAAACGGTTCCTTTTTTTGTATATAAATCTATGAGACCCGCTTTATAATCTAATTCATTACTCATAGAAAGACCTTGATTTACATATTTTAAAACAGTATCATACTGTTGTAGATCTAAGCGAGTTTCTGATTGTTGTATATCTAGGTGAACTTCTGAAACTATAGTGAGTAAATTCACATGATCTCGTTCATTATTGTAGATTGTATTGGGTATAATGGCCAACGCTTCATTACAGGCTTCCAATGCCTTATCTAGCTGTCTCATTCTACGCCTAATAATAGCAATATTAGGGTTCAAAAAAATCACTTTTTGATCAATATTACCTTGCTTCTGGGCAATTTCTAATGCTTTATAATAAGCATCAAGTGCTTCTTGATCATGCCAAGCAAATAATTCAGAATTTCCTAATAACCTATATAATTCAATAAGTTTTTCTTTGTCTTTTATAAACTGAGCATATAAAATAGCTTCTTTGACATATCTTATAGATCGTTTATTATCTCCTTGTTTTGAAAATGCGCGACTTAACTCTTCATATAAAGCAACTCTATCAGAATTACTCTCAAGTCTTCGCAACAACTCTTTTTCATAGATAACTGCCTCTTCTTGTGATAATTCTAGAATATTAGATTTAAGCTGATCATTTGTTTCTTGCCTTATATCTTTAGGTATATCTTGTAGTTGTGCAAATACCTTATGTTGTATAGGCAAGAAGAAAATAATAAGTATATGAATACTTGTTAGATATATTTTATATCGGGAGGGGGAATACATCATTTATTTTTAAGTCGGTTGAGAGATATAAAAATAAGGATTCATTTTAAGATATACTCCTGAAATATAGGGAATAACTTATTTTATTTGAAGTTTCATACGCTTTCGCGAAAGCAAAAAAAGCTTAATATCGCACCACGAATACTAAGCTTATCAATTTCTTTTCTTACGTAATCATACGATAGAAAAAAGGGAAATCATGTCTCTTTTTTACAATTTGAATCATCCTTGATCCCAATTTAAAAAAAGATTTGTCAGAAATATTAATGTTATAATTATGATTATAATTATGAGCATAAATGTTATGATATTAGATATTCTTTTTTTTTCAGTATGATATTTTACATAGATAAAAATGTTTAAAGAAATCAATAAAATTAAAATTAACACTCCTAATTTTAAGATAGATTCATACAGTCCGTTTTTTATAAAACGGTAGTATATATACAATAAAATTAAAGGGATGCCTCTTGCATATTTTAATATATTTTTCATCTTTATTTTTCCTTTATCTACAATAGCCTACACATTACTACTACATTATCTTATGCTATTTTTTATATGTGATTTTTAAAAAGATATAATTGAAAAGGCAAGATATCTAGACATCTTGCCTTTCCAATTCGTTTAGTATTGTTTTAACAATGTAATGATTAGTTACACCCTACTTCACAAGATGGGTTTGAAAACCACCCTCCTTCATCATAGTCCATATATGGATTTCCACTTGAACAGTTAAGCGCATTCATAGCTGCAGCACATTGTTCTAATGGGCTATCAGAAAGAAGCTCTACAGCGGCATCTATAATTACTACTACAATAATCACAACGCAAGGAGGGCAAACTCTTTGGTTGGACTGTAAGAAAGAAAGATCTCCTTCAAAAGTTACATTTTCTGCAGTGATTCCTAAATCGCTTGTCATATCAAACGTATAATACCCATTATGCTCTTTGATATTATTTATCGTTAAAGATTCTCTTGTAATTGGATTTGTAATTACATACTCTTGAATAACATCACTTCCTCTTTCTCTACGTATTTCTAAAGAAGAATTTTTAACACTTTCATTAATGATCGTATACGTTTTTTGCCCTGGTGCTGTTCTTGTTACTGTACCATCACTATTTGTCTGGAATGTAATATCCCCATAACGCAATGTGCTTTGTGGAACTTGGTCGTCTGTAGAATCATCATCTATAGTAGTAGTAATAACTTCTATGTTTTCTGCCTCTAAAGAAGACTCATTAGAATTTTCGTCTGTACTACAGCTAAAGAAGAATGCAAATGCTGATGCTAAAAATAAATACTTGAAATTTTTCATAATTATTGTTTTTAAAAGATTAATTAAATGTTGTCCGTTTTGAACAGTTCAAAAGTTGGATTTTTTTGAAGCTAACACAAGGGAAGGCAATCGACATTCCGTGAATCTTAAGTCGAGATTCGCGGAATTTTAAAAAACCAAAAAACATATAAATACCTAACAATCAAATAATTAAAATTAAAAATATTTCTTTTTTAATTTTAATAAAATCATACCTAAACTCATTAAGGATCTTCTTAAATATCACTTATAATTCTTTAATTTAAATTGATTATTTTCCCAAAAAATATAATTCATTAATGACCTCCCCCTTAAAATCCACGAGTTGGCATATTAAAATCATATACTTTTTATGCTTAAGTAGTATTTGTATAGGACAAGAAAAGAGTGATTTTAAAATTCCAGACTCTCTTTCTGATAAGTCTTATTCATATCTGTTTGGCAAGTTTCGTACAAGTTATAAGGATACTGTTTCTGCCATGCTGTATTTAAAAACATCATTAGCAAAAGCGACAAATGAAGATGATAAACTAAAAAAAGCAATCACATTAAATACACTTTCTGCTTATGAAGTAGATAAAACCGAGAAAATTGCACTTATTGAACATGCCATTTTTGAAAGTGAAGGATTAGAGAGTATTGAATTAATTCCCGTTTATACAAATATTGGAGGTATCTATCATGATTATTATGAATATGACAAAGCACTCATATATTATTTAAAGGCATTAAAGCTTGTTGAAAAATATGAAATAGAAGAATATCAATATATTCTACTTACCAATATCGCCAAAGTAAAAGAAGGTATAGGAAAGCATGATGAAGCTTTAGAACTTTACAAAAGATGTTTTGAATATGGAAACACAAAACAACCTATTGACACGATAAGAACTATTACCAATGTTATAAACATCGCAGAGTCCCTCCGTCATAATAAAAAATACGATTCTGCCACCTATTATTATAATACTATTATAGATATTGCTAATCAAGTAATCCCTTCATATGGAAAGATTTTAACTATTAATGAAGGAATAAATCTTTATTATAAAAAAGATTACATAAGCGCACAAGAATTATTAAAAGAAGGATCTTCAACATTAAAATTAAATCCAGAGAGTCAAACCTATTATATCCTATCGCAAATATACCTTGGCAAAATACAGCAACTTCAATATAAAAATCAGGAAAAAGCAAAATCCTATTATTTAAAAGTAGATTCTATACTTACTAAAACAAAACTTGTACTTCCAGAAGCAAGTACTGCTTATGATTTTCTTATTTCATATTACCAAGAAAAAAGTGATTTTAAAAACCAATTGGATATTACCAATAAATTTCTAGAACTTAAAACAATCATCTCTTCTAGAAATTTAAAAACAACAGATAGACTTTATGCTGACTTTGATACGCCACAATTATTAAAAAGCAAGCAAGTATTAATAGACAAATTAGAAGATCAAACGAACACTAGAACCATATATCTAGGACTCTTAATTTTACTATCAATGCTATTATTTATTATTCAATATAGCAGATACAAGAAACATAGAAAACGGTATAATGTTATTATTTCAGAGCTCAACAATAAAGAAAAGCCAAAAACAACTAGTCCCAAAACTCCTATTACTACAACGCCTGTTCAGAAATTAAATATTGATGATACGGTAATTACTTCTGTCTTGAAAAAATTAGATGAGTTTGAAGCTAAAAATGAGTTTTTAGTACCTAATATTAATATTACTTCATTAGCAAAAAAATGTAGTACTAATACTAAGTATCTTTCTAAAATTATAAATATTCATAAGGGAAAATCGTTCATTAACTATATTAATGATCATAGAATTGATTATATCTTAAAAGAATTAAAAGAAAACAAGACTTTACAGTTATACACCATTAAAAGTATTAGTGAAGAAGCGGGCTTTAATACCGCTGAATCCTTTGCTACTGCCTTCAAGAAGAAAACAGGCATCAAACCCTCTTACTACATAAGAAACCTTAAAAATGATACAACTATTTAGTCGAAATTCCTGAAATTTCGAGATAAACAAGGCATTTTTCCTTTGCATAGCTCGTTGAAAAAGATAGATTTGTTCCAAATAAAAAACAAAAAATAAATCTCATGAAAAAATCAAAAAAAGTACTAAGCTTAAACAAATTAACTATATCAAGATTAAATGATTCAGTAGCTATTATTGGAGGTACGGGAGGTATTGTAACAAGACATACTAAAAATCCCGATATCTGCCCAACGGGAACTGCAACTTGTCCAGAAACATTTTATTTTACTTGTAAATCTTGTTTTAATGATTGCGATAATCAAATTATGACCGAACAAAATTGTTAATTGTCTTATTAAAAACCATATTATTAGAATAAAATTAAAGAGGGCGTTTAATTTATAAACACCCTCTTTTAGTATGTAATTAAGCATCTTTATGTTCAAAAATGCCAATTTATTTTTAATATTAATGATGCTAACAACCAAGAGTGCAAACATCCATGCAAGCAGCATAATGTGATCTGCATCCATTAGAACTAGCAAGACAACTGTTATGGCAATCAAAATAGCATTGACTTGCCCCGTTTATTGATTTCTGTTCTTCTCTATTTAAAACCTTAACTTTCCCAATGTTTGAAATTAGTTTTTTCATAATACATAATATTTAAAAAATAATAAAAGTCTTGACCATTTAAAGACACTCAAGGTCTATGTCTACCCTTCACTAAAAATAATTCTATTGATTCGAGTTACCTTATATCAATTAAGGTATAAGGCCTCGTTAAATTCAAAAAAACGAAACAAGATAAACACTTAACGGTCTATCTTGTTTTGTTGGTAATATTAAACTATGTGTGGAGTTTTAGTATAACATGAACTTCCATTCCAAGCACAAGCTGGGTTTGCAATACACTCATGTTGTAGTACTATTTTACTACAATAATCAAAGAAAACACCTCCAAAGCCTCCGTTAATTTGTTCTTTTTCAGATTTGTTTAATTCCTTTCCTAAATTTGAAATTGATTTTAACATAATTCGTTGTTTTTTAATAAATTAATTGAACTCTTGATCGTTTAGAGACATTCAAGGTTTATGTCTACTCTCCTTAAAATAGTATGATTGGAGTACCTCTATAAAACTCAAATATGAAAGGCTTTTAATAGATAAACAAGAAATGAATATCGGAATTCTTAGAATTAAAAGTCGGAATTCTTAGAATTCGAAAAAAAGAAAAGGCAGTGTAAAAAACTAATTTTCATCAAGTTACAACACTTATTGCAAGCACACTTTATGCTAAAGACAAACCTTCCCTTCTTTTTAAAATAAATTGACTATTTTTCAAAAAACATAATGTTAATGATCTATTTGTTGAGATATAGACGAAGTTATCTTTTCTTGCTATTCACCCTATGTATCTCATACACTATTCTTGCTCAAGAAGAAAAAACATATGTTATTCCAGACTCTCTCACAGGAAAATCATATGATTATTTACATAATAAAATCCAACAGAATCCTACTGATACCATTTCTTCTATAGTATATATAAATAGCTATTTGGCAAAAGCAATTGGAGAAGACAATGCCTTTAGAAGGCACTATGGATATCTTTTTCTTTCTTATTATGCAAGAGACAAAGACACCAAATTTAATTATATAGAGAAAGCATTACGGGAAAGCAAAAATATCGATGACATATATAAAATATACCTATATATTTATATTGGAACTGTCTATTATGATTATTACGACTATGAAGCAGCTATAGAAAATTACATTAAGGCACGTAAACTCTCTGAAAGTATTGATAATAAAAAATCTAAATATATCATATTAAATAATATTGCATTAGTAAAAGAAAATATAGGCAAACATGATCAGGCACTAGAGTTACATAAAGAGTGTCTTACATATAAAATATTAAAGAATGATACGATAGGAATCATAGGGACTACTCTTGAAATTGCAGAATCTATGCGTAACAATAAAATGTACGATTCTGCTACTTATTATTACAAAACTATCATAGATAAGGCTTATAGAAATAATACTACATATGGAGATATTATAACCATAAATGAAGGGGTTAATCTTTTCTTTAAAAAAAAGTACCTAGAAGCAGAGTCACTATTACTAAAAGGATATTCTCAAATAGACCTAAATCAGGAAAGTCAAAAATATTATATCCTAGCGACACATTATTTAGGAAAAATACAACTAGCACATTATAATAATGCTGAAAAAGCAACAACCTATTTTACTAAGGTAGATTCATTGGTTTCAAAAACAAATGCAGTTGTACCAAGTACTATTGAGGCTTATGAATTCCTAATGACCTATTATGACAAAAAAGGTGATAGACAAAAACAACTAGAGATAATCAAAAAACTTTATGAACTAAGAACAACTATTTCTTCTAGAAATTTAAATACTGTTGATATGCTTCATTCAGAATTTGATACTCCGCAACTTCTAAAAAAGAAAGAGCTACTTATAAAACAATTAGAGGGTAAAGCAAGTACTCTTGCAACAAGATCAGTTTATTTGGTCATTTTCATTATATTTCTTATTGCACTATTTATACTACAATTCAATAGGCATAAAATATATAGAGAGCGATTTAACAGTATCATTTCAAAATTAGATAATAAAGAAATAAAAAGCACTCTTAATCATGACACATCTAATACTCCCAAGCTACTTTTAGAAGGTATTGATGACACTACAATTACTGCTATCTTACATAAATTAGATCAATTTGAAAAAAAAGAAGGATTCTTACAAAAAGATATTACACTAGCCATTCTTGCTAAAAAATGTGCTACTAACACAAAATACTTACCTAAAATCATTCATATCCACAAAGACAAATCATTTGTAAATTACATCAATAGCCTTAGGATTGATTATATTTTAAAGGAGCTAAGGGAGAACACTATACTACAAAAGTATACCGTCAAGACCATTAGTGAAGAGGCAGGTTTTAATACTGCAGAATCCTTTGCAAGGGCCTTTAAGAATAAGACTGGGATTAGACCTTCTTACTACATTAGAAATCTTAAAAAAAAGAAGGCAATTAGTCGTAATTCTAAGAATTACGATTAATTAGTGATATATATTACCTCAATAAAATTAAATAAGAAGTAGATTTCATCAATTTTAATAAACACATTATCCTTATGAAAAAAAACAAAAAAACACTTAATCTTAATAAGCTAGTCATATCAAAATTGACAAACTCTTCAACTATAATGGGAGGTAGTGAATTAAATTGCTCTCCAACAGAGTCAAGAATACCAGGTGTTCCTGTTTGCGCTCCTGATCCTAGCGAGACTTGTATGAATTGTCCAAGCATTCGCGGTCATGCATGTTAATCATACCCTCGTAAACAACTGATAATACCTACAGATACCTTACTAGTTACATAACTCTTCAGGTAATTGTGTGCTTTTACGAAAATGCATAGTATACACATTAAAAAAGGCAGGCTATTTCTAGCCTGCCTAATACGTTAAATACATAGAAAAAGACATACAAAAACTACAATATATATCTTCTTCTATGTCTCAGATTATATTATACTATGTGTGGAGTTTTAGTATAACATGAACTTCCATTCCAAGCACAAGTTGGGTTACTAAGACACTCTTGACTTGTGGTAATATTGCTACAGGAATCAAAGAAAACTCCAAACCCTCCATTAATTTTTTTCTGCTCTGAGCTACTTAAAGCTTTTCCAAAGTTTAACAACTGTTTTTTCATAAATTAAATTTTATCGATATGAATAATTGATTGTGAACATTTAAAGACACTCACATTTGCGTCTCACTTATAATGTTCCATTACATAAAATTTTGTTACCCTTAGAAGACAAAAAAATTATACACTTAAGACCTAACCACCTTATTTACAATATTTTTTAGCAAACAGTATATCCCTTTCTTTTGCTTCAAATCAGGAGTTTAACTATACACTATTTTGCAACCTAATAATAGAAAAGCAGATCGTAATACTATTAGTTAACAACTTATAATAACTACAAGCACCTTCCGTTGTATAGCTCGGAAGGTGTTTATATTTTAGAGCACTTTTTGCGAGGGTGCATTTTACGCTTTCGCGAAAGCGTATACCAGAAAAATAAATAATCCAATCCTGTTTTACAGGGATAAAAAGTTACCCGTCTTTACGGGCAATTCATATGAAGCAATACCACGACCTCATGCGCCATGTGCTCGAAAACGGAAATGAAAAAGGAGATCGTACGGGTACAGGAACCAAGAGCGTTTTTGGGTATCAAATGCGTTTTGATCTCTCTGAAGGCTTTCCAATGGTCACCACAAAAAAACTCCATTTAAAATCTATTATTTATGAACTCTTATGGTTTCTGAATGGAGATACCAATGTAAAATACCTGCAAGAAAATGGCGTGCGTATCTGGAATGAATGGGCTGATGAAAATGGAGATTTAGGACCTGTATACGGTCATCAATGGCGTAGTTGGAATGGTGAAGAAATTGATCAGATTGCGGATATCATAGAAACGCTTAAAACCAATCCTAATAGCAGACGTATGCTTGTAAGCGCATGGAATCCAGGTGTGCTTCCTGATACCTCAAAATCATTTTCAGAAAATGTAGCCAATGGAAAAGCTGCATTACCGCCTTGTCATGCTTTTTTCCAATTCTATGTAGCCAATGGAAAATTAAGCTGTCAGCTCTATCAACGCTCAGCCGATATTTTCTTAGGTGTTCCTTTTAATATTGCCAGTTATGCCCTACTCACTATGATGATGGCACAAGTATGTGGGTATGAAGCGGGAGATTTTATACACACTTTTGGTGATGCTCATATCTACAGTAATCACTTTGAACAAGTGGAGTTACAATTGTCTAGAGAATTACGTACTTTACCCACTTTAAAAATAAATCCTGAGGTAAAAGACATTTTTGGCTTCAAATTTGATGACTTCACCTTAGAAAACTATGATCCGCATCCTCATATTAAAGGAGCTGTCGCAGTTTAAACTACAATATAAACTAAAAAGCAAATCAAAAAAATGAAGAAATTAGCCCTAGTTCTTTTCGTATTAGCAAGCACTGTATCCTTTGCACAAGAAGGTGTATCTATGAAACGTACCACCACACTTACCATTAGTGAAGTACCACCTACATGGCCAGGATGTGATGGTTCTATTAATCAAAAGAACAATTGTTTTAGACAGAAATTAGCAAATCACGTAGTACGTGGTTTTAAATTTCCTGCAGGACATAAAAGTGGAACTCGTGTTGTGGTTGATATGATTATCAATACAAAAGGACGTCCAGAAATCAAAGGAATGGAAGGTGGATCTAAAGAGCTACAAGCAGAGATCAAGCGCAAAATCATGTCTATGCCCGATGTAAAACCAGGACACTCTGGAGGAACTCCAGAAGTACGTAAATACAAGCTTCCGTTTACGTTTTAAAGATGCGAAATTTACTTATTATAACATTCTTATTCTTTTCCCATGGCCAGCTATTTTCTCAAGATGTAGAAGAGGTAGAAGATACAGGAGAGATAGTAGATGTTCCTTTTGCTGTCATAGAAAATGTCCCTGTATATCCTGGATGTATTGGGGAAGACAATGATGTATTAAGAAAATGCATGGCTAATAATGTTTCTGCATTTGTAAATAAGAAGTTTAATTTAAGAAAAGCTTCCAAAGGTCTTGAACCAGGTAATTATGAAATCTTTGTATTCTTTAAAATAGACAAAGAAGGGTACATTACAAATATAAGAAGTCGTGCTCCTAATGAGAAAATAGAAAAAGAAGCTATTAAAGTAATTGAAAAACTTCCAAGAATGAAGCCTGGAGAATTCAAAGGCAAGAAAGTTGCTGTTATTTACACACTTCCTATTACATTTAATGTAGAATAAATCGAAAACGGAGAAGTTATGCATAAAATTGCCCTGTTGCTTTTTATTATATTTTTTATTCCAATAAACGCACTACTTGCTCAAGAAGATGTAGAAATTATTGAAATAACAGAAGAGACAACACCAAAGGATATTCCATTTGCTGTCGTTGAAAAAGCACCTGTATATCCAGGATGTTTTGGAGATGATAATAAAAAACTTAAGGAATGTCTTTCTTATAACATCTCTGCTATTGTGAGTTCAAACTTTGATATAAAAAAAGTATCAAAGGGTCTTGAACCTGGTAAACATTATCTTTATGTTGTTTTTAAAATAAATAAAGAAGGCTATGTGACAAATGTAAAAGTCCGAGCCCCAAAAGAAAAATCAGAAAAAGATTTCGAAAAAGAAGTCATCAGAGTAATGAAAAAAATTCCTCAAATGGAACCTGGGCAACAAAAGGGAAAAGATGTAAGCGTCCTGTATTCCTTACCTATTTCATTTGAAACAAAATAACAACTAGAAAAGAATAATCATGAATAAAATCACCTTGTTGCTTTTTATTATATTTTTTATTCCAATAAATGCACTACTTGCACAAGAAGACGTAGAAATTATTGAAGTCACTGAAGATGCTATTCCTGAAGGCTTACCTTTTGCAACTGTTGAAAAAGTCCCTGTATTTCCTGGATGTACAGGTGAAAATAACGCTACGTTAAAAAAGTGTATGTCAAAAAATATCTCAAAACATGTAGCTGAAAATTTCAATGTTGATGAAGCCTCAAAAGGAATGGTAACATACGGTAAATACAGAGTCTATGTAAGTTTTAAAATAGATACAACTGGTGTTATTACAGACATAAAAAGTTATACACCAACTCAAGCACCAAGTCCAGCACTAAAAAAAGAAGCTGTCCGTGTAGTGCAACTACTCCCTAGATTAATTCCAGGTCAGGATAAAGGAAAAAACGTAGCCGTATTATATACATTACCTATTACATTCAATATACCAAAAGGTGATTCTAATCGTAAAGGAGGGTAAGAAGTTTTTTCTATAAAATTACTTCAAAAGACACTTTAACTATGTCTTAACGTGTGTTCGCTTTCGCGAAAGCGTATAAAATTAGTAACTTTGAGAGTGACCTATAGATGGTCACTCTTTTGCTATGATAACAACTCAAACCCTCCTCGACTTTTTTAAAGAAACTAGAGCGCATACAGAAACCATCTGTGCCCCTTTACAAACAGAAGATTACGTCGTACAACCTATTGTAGATGTATCTCCGCCTAAATGGCATTTAGGACACACCACATGGTTTTTTGAAGAATTTATATTAAAACACCACAAGTCAGGATACACCATCTTTAGTGATGACTTTGCTTTTGTATTCAACAGCTATTATGAAAGTGTTGGTAAACGAGTAGTTCGTACAGATCGCGGTAATTTATCAAGACCTACGGTTGCCCAAGTATATGCATATCGCAACTATGTCACCGAAGCATTAATAGAACTACTTGAAGAAAACACCAATGATGAGATCGTAAAACTGTTGACCATCGGTATCCATCACGAAAAACAACATCAAGAGTTATTACTTACAGATATCAAATACATATTAGGCAACAATCCTTTGATGCCTGTATATGATGGGCATTTTTCTGAAAACAGTATAGAATCACAATCCCAAAAGTGGATTTCTATAACCGAAGGTATTTATGAAATTGGACATCAAGGCACTGATTTCTGCTATGATAATGAACTAGGAAGACATAAAGTATATCTTCACGACTTTGAGATTTCTAACAGGCTAGTTACTAATGGCGAGTATCTAGAGTTTATAAATGCAGGAGGCTATAAACAGACCTTATTATGGCATGCAGAAGGTTGGGATTGGGTACAAACACAAAAAATTATAGCCCCTTTATATTGGCATCTTATAGATAATAAATGGCATCAATATACCTTTAAAGGGCTTCAAAAAATAAATATAGAAGCTCCTTTAGCACATATCTCCTATTATGAAGCATTTGCTTATGCGCAATGGAAAGAAATGCGTCTTCCAACTGAGTTTGAATGGGAAGTTGCCCAATCACAATTCAATTGGGGACAACGCTGGGAATGGACAGAAAGTGCCTACCTACCGTATCCAGGATATGCAAAAGAACCAGGCGCTTTAGGAGAATATAATGGTAAGTTTATGGTAAATCAAAAAGTATTACGAGGAGGTTCTGTTGCTACACCAACTCACCATACACGACCCACCTATCGCAATTTCTTTCAAACGGGATTACGCTGGCAATTTACAGGCCTCCGTCTTGCTAAATAATTGAAAGATCACATCAGCTATTACGACCAACTAATCATATGACTACAAAAACAATCACATATACTTCTACCTTTGAAGAAGACGTTGTAAAAGGGCTTACTGCTTTCCCAAAATCATTATCATCAAAATACTTTTATGATAAAAAAGGGGATAAGCTTTTTCAAGATATCATGGCAATGCCTACGTATTATCTTACCAATAGTGAGTTTGAAATTATCTCTTCTCAAAAAGAAGCCATAAGTGCATCTTTTCAGGCAGAAAACGGATTTGATCTTATTGAACTAGGCGCGGGTGATGGCAAAAAGACGAAAGTCTTATTAAAATATTTAGCCGAACAAAACATTGATTTTTCATACTTACCTATAGACATAAGTCAAAATGTATTAGACGGCTTAAAAGAAAGCGTTGAAAAAGAAATTCCAGGGATAGATATCCAACCGCAACAAGGTACTTATTTTGAAGTCTTAGAAGATCTAGCATCCTATAATACACGCAAAAAAGTGATTATGGTCTTAGGATCTAATATTGGGAATTTACTACACCCAAAAGCTATTGAGTTTTTAGAAAATATCCAAGAAGGTATGAATCCTAATGATTTAGTGTTTATGGGATTTGATCAAAAGAAAAATCCGCAAACTATACTAGATGCTTATAATGATAAAGAAGGAATCACTGCTGCATTTAATAAAAATGTACTCCATAGAATTAATAGAGAGCTAGATGCCAATTTTGATGTAGATGAGTTTTTACATTGGGAAGTATATGACCCAGAAACGGGTACTGCAAAGAGTTACTTAGTAAGTAAAAAAGAGCAAGAAGTACGTATTAATAAATTGGAACTCGATGTGAATTTCAAAGCTTGGGAAACCATTCATACAGAAATTAGTCAGAAATATGATGACGCCGTGGTAAGTTGGCTTGCAGATGAAGCAGGATTGCAAATTGCAAATCAATTTACAGATAGTAAAGGGTTTTATAAGAACTACCTATTTAAAAAGAAGTAGTATTCACTTTAACGCTATGCTCTCCCTTTTGGTCGTGAATCTCGCGAGCTCGATTTCGCGAAAGCAAAAAAGATATATCCCTTTTTAAATTTAAATCTAAATTAATAATTGCGAAACGCAGAAATATAAATTACTATGAAAGCCATTTGGAACGATACTATTATCGCAGAAAGCAACAATACTATTGTTATAGAAGGGAATCATTATTTCCCACACGATAGTATCAAAAAAGAATTTTATACCTCAAGTGACACCCATTCTATATGTCCATGGAAAGGACAAGCACATTATTACACCTTAGATGTAAACGGGAAACAAAATGCAGACGCTGCTTGGTTCTATCCAGAAGTAAGCGAGCTGGCTACCAGTATCAAAAACCATGTTGCCTTTTGGAAAGGAGTTCAAGTGGTAGAATAGTCTATTACAATCCATTCTTTTTTAGCAAAAAGTAACTTACTTGTAATACAAGTAATAACCCCATAGCTAGTACTTGCATAAGCACTACTTGAAATAGATCATGATGAAAAAACACAATTAGCACAATTTGTAAACCTCCCATAAGTGCTGCAATAAGAACAGGGATATAATGATCTAATGATAAAAAATAATATGCAAAAATATTAGACACCGCAAAAAAGGAAGTGGCAAGTGCATACCACCCTAATAAAGGAGCTATAGATATGTATGCATCTCCAAATAATACTTGAACTGAAAATACAGGAAATAAAAATGTACACCCAACAATAGCACATGCTAATACGATAATATATCCCGTATATTTGAGAAGTACAGGTTTTGTATTTTCTCCTTTTTTCTTTTTATCTACGACGGTGGGTAATAGTAACATCACAAACATCCATGTTACAAAATATACCACACGACCTATTAATGCTAATGAGGCGTATAATCCCGCTTCTTGAGCAGGAAAATAATGCTTCACTAATAAGATGTCGCTATTATTACAGATAATCTGAGTAAGCTCATAACAGCCAGTAAGTATAAAAAAGTTGAGAATAGATTTCTTGTCTTTGGCAGACAGTTGAATTGTAGGATACACGTTACCTTGTTTCTTTTTAAGCGGAAAAACACCTGCAAGAAATGACACCCCAATCCCTATCGCTACTGCTATAGATGAACTTATCTGAAACATACTAATTAACAAAAAGGTAAGGGCTAATCGTGTAAACATTTCTAACTGATACGTAATAGAAAGATTGATAAAATCTTTACTTCCTTGAAGCTCTCCTCTACGCACACTCATGATAAAATAAATAGGAATTGCAATACCAAAGATCACAAACATACTATGCGATTCTGTTCGGAAAATAGCATGCAAATCTTTTGCAAACCATACAACACCAGCACCTAGTACTAATGCAAAAGAAACAGCATAGGTATAACACATTTTTATAAAACGAGAAAGGGTTGCCGACTCAAAAATGACAGTAAACTTTGCTACTGCAAGTTGAAAAGTCATCGCAATAAAAGACAACACTAATAATAGTGTAATCAGTATGACTGCATCAGAAAATGCTTTAGGGCCTAACACACGCCCTAATACTAGATTATATAGATAATTCCCGCCGTTTACTAGAAACACACTGATCATAAAGAATTGCTCTGGTGTAATTCGGCGTTTAAGTTGTTTGGTAAGGGCTAACATAAGGTTGATTTTAGTGGTGCGTTTGTGTTTTAAGAAGCAAGTTTGCTATACTGTAATTGTCTTCTATTAGTCAATACTTTTTTAAGACGCTGTATCATATAAACAACCTTATGATCTGTATCTTCTAGTTCATCTAAATTGATCATTACAATACTGCCTTCTTGAAGCTTTTCAAGGATATAACACTTGAGCTTTTTTAATTGACTTTCTTCACAAATACCTTTTAAATAATGCACGGTATTTTTTTCTTTAATAGTGAGTTTCATGGTGATGTTATTTTGGGGTTACTTATTTATTGATATAAGTAATACACTGGTTTTTCTTGACGTTTATATACCACTTGTAATGTATCAAGTTGGTTATTTTGACTGCTATTCTTGTGTACTACTTTAAGACACGTTTGATTTTTTATTACTGTAAATTCCATAGTCTGTGTGTTAATGTTGATACAAATATGGAATATCAACGTCAACTGCCGAGCTGTTTTTCGGCGAGTGGTCATTCTCTGTAGTTCAATGGTAAGAATCTTACTTTTTAGATAGAATTAGGATACTGGGTACGCTTTCGCGAAAGCGTATACACAACATATACAATACTATAGGAAACAATGTCTTACAAAGTATACTTTAGAGGTCAACATAAACAACAAGTAGCTGACCAATTGACGTTTATAGCTAGCGTCTGACCGCCAAATACCATTTACCTTCGACGAAACGTACGTATCTGTAGATTGTATCAGAGTAACTCAAACGTACCTTGCTATTGTAAAACAATCACCATGAAATTAGTACTTACAATAGTGTTATTATGTATAGGAATATACGGTCACTCACAAGAGATGGAAACAGGTTTCACCTATTTAGAAACGGGTCAATATCAAAAAGCCGAACATTTTTTTGAAGCAGTATTACAGGAATACCCTTCTAACAAGACAGCGCGTTTATGTTATGGACGTGCTATAGGATTACACGACAAAACACAAGAAGCAAAAGCATGGTTTACTTCGTTAAAATCAGACTACCCTACAGATTTTGAAGTAGCTTTAAATTATGCAGAAGCCTTACTTTGGAATAATGACTATCAAGAAGCTGCTACATTTTATAAAGTATTACTTACAGAACAACCTGAAAGCTTTTCTGCCTTATTAGGATATGCCAATACGCTTTCAAATTTAAAAACCTATGACAAAGCATTGATCTATGTAAACAAAGCTTTAGAGGTACAACCTGGCAATGCTAATGCTACGAATTCTCGTAAGTATATCCGCTTAGGAAAAGCTTCTGCACATATGCAAGAAGAGGCTTTTGGTGTAGCTATCAATCTTTTAAATGAAAACATGGTAGATTTTCCAACAGATAAAGATTCTCAAAGCTTGTTAGCAAATATCTATCTTTTTCAAAAAGAATATGAGAAAGCAACTACGGTATATACAGCCATGACAGACTCGGTGGCATCTTATACTGGGCGTTCACTTGTTGCTCATACTAATCATAAAGAAAAAGAAGCGTTATCCTTAGCAAAAAATGCAGTTACGATAGCGGTTAAAACTACAGATAGTACAAAAATAGTAATCGCTAAAGAGCGATATATACAAGCCTTATTATGGAATGGCAAATATGCAGAAGCAAGAATAGCTATCACACAATTATCAGAAGCATTTCCAGAAAACACAAAAACAGCTAGCTTACTGGCTACTTATGGAATGTATACTGGAAACTTTAAAAAGAGCATTGCTACCTATGAAAAGATGCTTGCTAAAGATTCGACATCTTTTGATGGAAATCTTGGTATTGCAAATGCGTATAGAGCACAAGGAAATCTTACCAAAGCTTACAGGTATGCACAAAAGACATTACAATTTTATCCAAATCAAAAAGATGCAAAAGGATTAATCAAAACTATTGAAAATACCCTTTCTCCAGTAGTACATACAAATACATCATATACGGTAGATAATGGAAATAATGAAGCGTATGCTATAATGGCGCGTGTAACTATTCCTTTTTCTGAGCGATTTAAAACGTTTGCTCAATATGGATATAGAACTACAGAAAATACGGTAAGCCAGCAAATGGCATACAATACGACACTGGGTCTGGGTGCACATTATCGTTTACTCAATAATACTTGGGTAGAAAGCACTTTAGGTTTTGTAAAAGCCAATGCTCCTTCTAATGAGTATACTGATGTAAATGGTTCCTTGTTTATAACGTCAAGACCATTACCCTTACAGTATCTAAAAGTGGGATACAGCAGAGAGTTACAAAACTTTAATGCCTCTCTTATTGATGAGAAAATCTTTATGAATAACTATACGCTGAATTACAATATGGGAACCAACTTTAATTTAGGCTGGTACACAGGATATACCTACACTTCGCAAACCGATGGAAATACTCGTAATTTATTATTTACTTCGCTGTATTATACATTCACAAAACGCCCTGTACTTAAAGGAGGTATTAATTACCAATTCTTAAGTTTTAAAAACCAAGTGCCTACTTTATATTTTAGTCCTTCAAAATACCAGGCGTTAGAAGCATTTTTAGACCTTCAGGGAAAAAAGAACAACTGGACGTATAGTGCCAATGTTGCAGGCGGGTATCAGTTTATAGAAAACAATAGCGCCACCAGTCTTTTTAGAGCTGAAGCGAAATTGACCTATGATCTCACTGGACGTTTTCAAGTAGGTGGTTACGGAAAATACAGTACTATCGCCTCAGAAACTGCTGCAGGGTTTGAATTTACTGAAATAGGTGTAAAATTAAGATGGCAGCTTACAAAGAAACCTCTATTTAAAATAGAGAAGTAGCATATTTTACTTTATAGTTTTAAAGAAAGAGGCTCCTATTCGCTTGTGAATAGGAGCCTCTTTTAGTTTTGTATATACATCCATTGAGGTCCTTAAAAATATAAGAAGTAACTTTAAATGTTCATTAATGATGAGCAAAATAAGAATAATCTAAAAACATATATTATGGCAAATGAATTATGGGGAACATTTTCAATATATGATCACAGAGATGCAATTTTCAGGAAGTCATTAATTACTTTTGATAGGATTGTCATTCCAATTCCCAATAAACCCATCGGAAATCAAACACTTGAAGAGCTTGAACAATTATATGCTGATGCTTCATATTTAGAAAAAAATGATGCAGCAATAATTTACAACTGGAATTCAGATGAATTTCAAGATTGGCAAAAAGATGTTTTAAGAGAAGCACTCTCTGTAAAAAGCACAGATAGTTTCTATGATTCAAGGTTAATGCTTCAAGAAAAAACAGAAGACTTGAAACCTCAGGGAGTAAATGAAATAACATCTTTACCAGTTTATGGAGCTAAAGAAGAATTTCTAACAACTTATTCTAAACTAAATCACGTAACTGAAGAAGGTGTAATTATAGAATTAAGTCAATTAATAAGTATTCCAGACAAAAATGCTCCTCTTGAAGAAATAATTGCTTTAAGAAATAGCAAAAGTTTTATCTCTGCAAAGGAAGCGTTTAAAGAATGGCAATTAAAAAAAATGCCCGAAGTTCTTGGGGAAAAATCGATCAAGAATATAAATTTAGCAAAAGAAGAATTTGAAAAAATGCTTCATAGATATGAAGAGGAAATAAACAATGGGAAATTCAAAAAAAGTAAAGCTGTAGTAACTTCTCTACTAGCTTTAGGCTCTATTATTACTGCCGCTTTTGGTGAAACTCAAACCGCTATTGCATTAATTTCTGGTGCCGCGCCAAATCTATTTTCACTCAAAGAAACTACAAGTCCTATATGGAAGGATTTAAGAGGTAAATCATATGAAGCAGCTGGAATTATTTATGAAGCAAATAGAAAATTATAAGCCAACAAATGAGTGAATTTGACACTGTAATGTCTGAAAGATCAGATTTTGAGCTTTACGAGATTATTTATTATAAAGAAGGCAGTTACAAACCGGAAGCATTAGTTGCTGCCAAAAATGAATTTAATGCGAGAGCTATTAGTTCAGAAAAAATTGCTCAATTCGAACAAAAGATTCAAAAAGCTAATCAACTAAAATTAGAAAAAGAAAAAGAAAAAACTGAACTCAAAAATAAAGCAATCAGTTATGGTAAATTCCTAATTCCCACAGAAAAAGATACGCTTCCAAAAACCATACTTTCCCTTTGTATTTTTTTGAGTATCTCCTACATATACTATTTATTTAATGATATTAGGATGATCATAGCCTTCTTTGAAGACATTGCAAATTGGGATCTAAGCTATATAGAATATTTATTTCCCTATATACTGTTTCCTATAGGTATATATGGATTATGGAAAAGTAAAAAATATGGATGGTATTTAATCGTTGGACTCCAAACATACTTAGCATTTTCAACTATTTATTCTGGAATAATTTCATATAAATATTCTATGGAGAGTACTGGCGGACTTTCTACAATACTAGACACTTTAATTCCAAGACCTACTATCTTAAGTATCATTTTACGTTTTGTAGTTTTATTTGGAATCGTATACTTTTTAAATCGGATTAAAGTCTTAGAAATTTTTAAAATTAAAAGAACCAACGGACTACTCTTTGTGCTTGTTGTTTTTGCTTTAACAAGTATATTATGGTGGGGTCTGGATTAAAATATGCTCAAAACTATAACTATCAACTTCTTACTGCTTTTTAAAGTTTTATACTGAGTATGCATTTATTAAATTAGACGCTTTAATAACGTAGTTTGTCTTACACAAAAATATAATAGTAGTTATAATGAAGAGAGTTATTCTATTTTTAATAGTCACTGTTTGCTTTTATTCTTGCAATTCACATAATGATGCGAATAATCAATCTAACAAAACGGCCTCTAAAAATGAAATGACCAAACCCAATGATACTATCATACATCTGCCGGACACAAAAGAAGTGCTTGTTCTAAGAACTGATTTTTCTAATGACAAGCAATGGGACAAAATTTGTGGTTTAATCACTCAATCTGTTAAGGAACTTGGTTTCAAACCGAATGTTGAGTTTTTAAGTGATACGAAATATGAAGGGTTGAAAAAGGAGCGGTTATTACATAGAAATAAAAGTTATACTCACCTATATATTTTTATGATTGATAGTACTACCGTAAACCACAATGAACATCCAATTTTATGCATTGACTTGTATGATCATCCAGGAGAAAGTTTTAGAGCAATCCCTTCTCAAATGTGGAACGTCGAGAACAACCTTTCTAATTCAAATATGGATTTCGAAGAATTCTTAAACGAAGCAGATACTGATGGAATATTTAGAGGATTAGAATAAACCGTCATTAAATGTTTTATCATGATACTTATTTCATATATATAAATCATATACTCTTATGGAATCCAAAACATTAAGACCGAAAAAAACAAAAAGCATAATACTTATAGTCGTTAGTATTTTATTTGTATTAGGAGGATTTCTGATGCTTGAAGAAAAATTCTTTGTAGGCGTTATTGCTATCATTTTCTTTGGACTAGGTGTTATCATATTTACAATCCAATTATTCCCAAACACTTCATATTTAAAATTAACCGAAGAGGGGTTTGAAATGCGAACTCTTTTCAAGTCCAATTTTACTAAATGGAGTGATGTTAAAGAGTTCAGCACAGATTATATCGGACCTAATAAAATGGTCATATTAAACTATAATGAAGAGCACACAAAATATAAAAGCGGAAAACAGATTGCTAAAATACTTTCTGGAAGCGAAGGGGCTTTACCTGATACTTATGGAATGTCTGCTAAAGCATTGGCGCAACTTATGAATGAATGGAAAGCTAAACATAATATGTAGTAATAATATGTATCACATTCTATTTTCAAATACAAAAAAGCCCCCACGGGCCCTACCCCAAGGAGACTTTTTCTCACCATAAAATCAATTAAAAACTAATTACTATTCACTATTTTTAATTATAAAACTATAAAATGCGCCATGTCTGCTTATTTATTTCCCTCTTAATTTATGTAAGATAAAAAAGCAATTTCCCTACTTTAAGCGCATTTCATAATTTACTCACTATTTAATCATAAATCGTCCAGTATAGGTTCGTTGTTGATCGTCTGTAATTCTATAGACATACATCCCCGTAACCAGTTGTGGTGCACTATACGAGATAGCTTGGTTACTTGAATGGGGCTGTATATCCTTTTGATCTACTACTCTCCCCAACATATCATATACTTCTATTTTTATGTTGCTCGCCATTAGTGGTAATTGTATTGTTGTACTACTTGTAAAAGGGTTTGGATAATTCCTTAAGGTTGTACTTTCTGTTTCAAAGGCATCTACTGCCAATACAGATTCATTTGAAAAGCGAAGTTGCTGAAGATCCATTTCTTTCGTTTCTAAAGAACCGCTTTCTGAAATCATTGTAAATACGATGGTCACTACATCATTTAAAGATGCATTATCTAGGGGTACAACAAACTCTTGAAAATCATCTGTTAATGCTATGGTTTGTCTGTATTGATCTTCCCACGCATCTATACTCTGTCTTACAAATGTGATTTCTAAATTTCCTGTCCCTCTTGCTTCTAATGCAAAACTGCTATATTCAGATACATCTACTGCTTGGAATCGAGGCGTTAGAGCTCTATAAGCAGCAACATAGGTATTGGTACTTGCTTCTAGATGCACATTTCTTTCTACCGGAAACTGATCTGTTTCAAACACTTCTGTATTTGGGCTTACGATATACTCTTGTACTGTTGTTCCTTCTTGACTATCATCTATTCCCCATGGTCCATCAGACATAAATAAGTCATCTGGTGTAGCGATCCCATCACCGATTCTAAATCCAATATCAAATAAGTTTCCAGTCTCTATTGTAACATTTGTAATATAATCGCCTTGTAGATCAATTACATCTGTCATAGTCGTAACTTCATTAGTTTCTGTGGTTCGGATTCCAGCATCAAAGGTGATTTCTTCCGTTTGATTGGTATTAATAATTTCTAAATCTAATGCCCCATTTACATAAGCTCCTTTTCTCACAAATACCGTAGGTGGTGTTGAGTTATTATATTCAGTAATAGGCTTCTCTACGTTAAGCAGATTTAATACTTCTTCTCCTAATAGATATAGATCATCTATAGAGTTTGACCATATTTGAAAATTGTAATACGTTATATTTTCTTCATACTGATCGAGATTCCAATGACTCTCTACGGCAAATTCAGATTCATTTGATATTACTTTCGCCGAAAGGCTTAATACAAATTCTACCGTACCATCAGGGTTTTTGATCAATGATTTTATAAATGTTTGTTCATTAATATCTATGGTTGATACAGAAATCAACTCTCCTCCTAATAAACGATCACAGATATATTTTGTGTGCTCATATACCCCATTTTCTGTTTTTAAAGCTAGGATAGAAGCAATTGAAGTTTCTTCTTTTATATAATCTACGGCATATACTTCGGTTGCATTTGTGATATTGATTAAATCTTCTGGAGTAGATTCTATTACATATTCTTCTTGAATAGTTTCCAACGGGATAAAATCTTCTAATACGATAGAGGCATCTGCATTTCTTTGTCCGTAAGCAGTAGTTTTATCTACTCTTGGTGCTAGCGTTCTATTAAAACTATAATTTGTTTTAGTGCGGTTATAATTACGTTTATTGATTACATCAGAAAGCCTGTTATTACTTTCTAATCCACCATTATTGGCACTAGATGTTGGAGGCTCAATTACTTCACAATTCCCATATCCAGAACATGAAGGATCTTCACAATCAATAAGACCATCACCATCATCATCTATTCCATTATCGCATATTTCTTGTGGCACAGGAGCTGTAGGACAACGTGCACCATCATTACTGGCACTTGAAGGTCCAAAAGCAAATAAATTTGAATCTATCGCATTGGTTCCATCTAAATCTTGAACACTTTGAATCACGTAAATAGTTCCTGTTTGATTTGCAGACACATAAAAACGTCCTGAAACATCAAAATATACTGCTCCATAGGTATAATTCAAGCCAGATAGGATAGGCACTTCACCTAATGATTGTACCACTCCATTTGAAGGATCTATACGATATAAAATATTTGTATTCTTTTCTACAGTATATAAGTTTCCATCGGCAGCATTAAAAGCCCAATCGTGAATACTAATTCCTTGTGATAAGTTCTCAGTAGCCATATACTCTCCATAATTAGCAGATTCTGGATGTACATCTATTTTGTAATAGGTAGTACCTCCAGACTTGAGATAATACACACCGTCTAAGCTTACATCTCCAATGTACCTATTACCATTGGGTAATTCTGGTATATAATATGTTGTCGTGGTAAAGTTTTTTCCTATTCTTACCAATGTTTTTGATGGAGATGATAAAGAACCCCATATATAACCATCGGCACTATTGTATCCAGCTGCATTAATATTTCCTTCCGTAATATTTTCTGCTGTTACATATGAATTTCCCGATGCGAGATCAATTGCATATACATCATTGTATTGAAACAAGTAAGCGTTATAATCACAATTAAAAGGAACGTCTTGTGCTTGTATTGCAAAAGTTGCAAGTGCAAATGTTGTAAGTAATAATCTCTTCATGGCTCGGGTCTTTTTGTTTTATAGGAACAAATGTAGACCGAAGAGACCCGCTATTTTATAAAATTCGTTAAGCAATCAGCAACTATAGACGAGTGGTATTTTAGGGACGTTCAATGGTTTTAAGATATTATACGCTTTCGCGAAAGCGTATAAGACAACAGTCTCAATTAAAGAAACTTAATAGTTATTTTATTGTAAATACTGTAAAATACCCTCTGCAAAATCATTGGCAGCTTCGGGATGATTACGTATCCAAAGCTCAGGTTCTATAATTTCTAATTCACCTAAAAGAATAGTTCCATCGGTATCCCAAATAATATCTGCACGCCCATAAGCTGGCATGGGATCACAAGCTTTAAAAACCCTTTCTGCAAAAGCGATTTCGTCAGGAGTAGGTATATAATCATGTACACTCCCGCCAAAATCATCTTGTACTCTATAATCACCAGCTTTCGCTTTTTTTAGAATCGCATGTGTGTATTTCCCATTAAATACCATAAGAGACGCTTCTCCTAAACTCGTAATTGTTTCTTGAAATGGTTGTATTAACATATCACGCTCTTTTACTAGCTTTTGAAAAAGTTCTTCAAAAGAAGTTCTCTCGTTTTGCTGCACCTTATAGGTATGAAAAGCGCCACCAGCAATAGCAGGCTTGATCACTACGTCTGTCCATCCATTTTCTTCACACACACTATCTATAGAACGATACGCACCCGTATCTACATAAGCCGTAGGAACAATCGTGATTCCTTTTTTCTCTAAATCTGCTAGGTAATGCTTATCAATATTCCAATTAATTAATGATATTGGATTCATTAATTGCGTCTTATTTTTAATCTTGTTCATCCATGTAGAGAACTCCTCATATCGCTCAAAATAATCCCATATGGTTCTAAAAACAACGGTTTTTGTTTGTGACCAATCATATTCAGGATCATCCCAATAGGTACAATCTACGTTTAGTCCTCGTTTTTCTAAAGCATCTTGTAAAAGCTTTCGTTCATGTAAAATAGTAGCGATATAAGGTGTAACTTCTTTCGGTTGGAAATAAGCTTTGCAAGTAAGTAGGGTAATATCAGTCATTAGTCTTGTCAGTTCGATACAATTTTAAGCTTCACGCTATTTTGTTTTAAAATTACTCAATTACCCTATAGTATTCATATTCATTATTTACATAATATCATTACTTTATTATCCCATTTGATATTAAAACCTCCTGTCAGGGTGAAAAAGTGTCATATCCATACTAGGTGATACCTCATCAATAACTTCTTGAACTAACTTTCCTGTAGACGGGCCTAAACTCCATCCCATCATCGCATGGCCTGTCGCAATCGTTAGGTTTTTACATTTTGCACTTTTCCCGATATAAGGCATTCCGTCTGGAGATACGGGACGTAAACCAGCCGCTGCTTGATTTTTTTCTTCCTGAGAAATCTGTACTTCTGGAAAGTACTGTGCGACACCTTCTGCAATAGCTTCTACTCTCGTTGTATTAATTGTATGATTAATCCCTGCTATCTCCATAGTGCCTGCAAAACGTGTAAATCCATTCATAGGTGTAATAGCAACCTTTCGTTCTGCGAGAATGGAAGGATAGGTAATTCCGGTTGGTGTTGTGGTTTGGATACGATATCCTTTTCCTGCTTGCAATAAAAGATTCAGGTTCAGCTTTCGCGAAAGCGTACTTGTCCATGATCCCGCTGCGAGTACATACTCATCTGCTTTAAGTTGCTCTTTATCTGTTTGTACATGTAATATTTTTCCATTTTGAACCCCAATATCAATCACTTTTTCTTCTTTTCGAATCGTAACACCAGACTGGATTAAGTAGGATTTTAAATCTTCCATAAACTCATCGGGAGTCGTATGGTGGTCACATTCAAAATAGGTTGCACCTACAATATCTAATTGAGCATCAGGCATCATTTGCTGTACTTCTTGTGGTGTAACCGTACGAGCAACTAATCCTTCCTTTAATGCATAGTCTACTAAATGACTTTCTTCTTCTAGCATATGTTCTGATTGACAGAGCATAAAGAGTCCCTTTTTCTCTAACTGAAAGTCAAACCCTTCTTCTTGCTTTATTTGATTATATAAATCGCGTCCCATCACAGCAATCTCTCGCATGACTGGCACCACACGTTGTACATGTTTTGAATTACATGATTTATTAAAAGCCAAGGTCCATTTTAGTAACTCTGAATTTAATCGAGGTTTGATATATAACGGACTTTTTTTATCAAGCATCCATTTGAGTCCTTGTTTCATAACGCCAGGAGCAGCTAATGGAATCATATGACTAGGTGCTAAATACCCTGCATTTACATACGAGGCGCCGCCATCCATTTTAGATTGATCAACCACCGTTACGTGATGTCCTGATTTATGTAAGAAATAGGCACAGGATAATCCTATAATACCGCCGCCAATGATAATACAATGTTTCAATGGTTTATTATTTTAATGGGTTAATGGGTTAATGGGTTAATGGGTTAATGGGTTAATGGGTTAATGGGTTAATGGGTTAATGGGTTAATTAAATACTACAAACATTTTTTCGATAGATAATTATTTATCAGTTTTTATTTTTACTATTTTTTCTTGCCGAACCCAATACTTTTAAAATTTCTAATGCTTCATCCATTAAAGGTTTTAATTCTTGTAGTGGTGCTTTTTTGGTTTCTTCAAAAAGCTCTAACCAAAATAGTGTTTCATCAGCTTCCTCTACAGTTATAGATAGTTTTGCATAAAACTCTCTATCTGACCTTGCAATACAAGCTGCTCTATAATTTGCAGCAGTTGAAGTAGCAGATCTTATAAGTTGTTTCCCCATAACTTGGGTACTACTATCCTTTGGGAGTTTATCGTAAAATAACACAATTCTTCCTGCAAAAGTTTTTGTTCTTCTCTTAAACGCATTTATGAAAGTGGTTTTATCCATTTCTACATTATTTCACTAACTCATTATTTCATTACTTCATTATATCACCGAAAACCCAAATGCATAAGGATCATCTTCATCTATTGTAATCGTATTTTGCCCATAGATACGAGCCCATCCTTGAATACTAGGGATGATTGCTTTATGGTTGCCTATAGTCACCTCTTTTTCAACACGTCCTACAAAGGTAGAACCTATAAAACTTTCATGGATATAGGCTTCATTGACTCCTAATTTGCCTTTTGCATATAACTGAGCTAATCTTGCTGATGTTCCTGTACCACATGGACTACGGTCAATAGCTTTATCACCATAAAACACTGCATTTCTTCCTGAAGATGTTGGATCTATAGGATCTCCAGTCCAAAGTAAATGAGTCACATCACGAATGGTCTCATTTTCTGGATGAATAAAATGGTCTGGGTATTTCTCATTTATACGTTTACGAACTACTTGACTGTACTGCACAATTTGACTTGCCGTAAAATTATGCACCCCAGAAAAGTTTTTCTGCGGATCTACAATCGCATAATAATTCCCTCCATAAGCAACATCAAAAGTAATTTCTCCTAATTCAGGGCAATCCACTATTAGACCTTCTGCTGCGAGATAGGATGCAACATTCGTTAGTTTCACCCAATCTACTTTATCACCTGTTTGTTGATAGTCTATTTCTACCAATCCAGCCGGAGCTTCCATACGGACTTTACCAGGTATTTTAGGCTGTATAAGTCCCTCTTCAATAGCAATAGTCATGGTGCCGATGGTGCCATGACCACACATAGGTAGACATCCAGAAGTTTCAATGAATAATACGCCAACATCATTTTCTGCATCATGTGGAGGGTATAAGATACTTCCGCTCATCATATCATGACCGCGAGGTTCAAACATTAATCCTCTACGTATCCAATCATATTCTTTAATAAAATGCTGTCGTTTTTCGCTCATAGAATTCCCTATAAGTTCTGGGCCTCCTTCTCTCACTAACCGAACAGGGTTTCCGCAGGTATGTGCATCTATACAAGTGAATTTATGTGTCATATATAAAATACGAAATTAGAAATACGAACGACGAATCTTAGTTTCTCATGTTCATATTTTTCTTTACTCTTTTCTCTATTTTCTATTATCTTTTTTAGACTCCTTCACCCAATCCCTCACGCGTTGTTCTAAAATCTCTAAGGTTACGGTTCCTTGCTCTAAAATCACCTCGTGAAATTCTCGAATATCAAAAGCAGCTCCTAAAGCTGTTTCTGCTTCTATTCGGAGTTCGCGTATTTTAATCTCTCCAATCTTATAGGATAATGCTTGTCCTGGCCAAGAGATATAGCGATCTGTTTCTGTATTGATTTCGTGTAATGACAATGCAGTATTAGATGCCATATAGTCAACTACTTGATCGCGTGTCCACCCTTTGGCATGAATTCCTGTATCTACCACCAGTCTACAGGCACGCCACATCTCATACGTAAGCTTTCCAAAATGCTCATAAGGTGTGGTATACATACCCATCTCTTCCGCTAGAAATTCACAATAAAGTCCCCATCCTTCTCCAAAAGCAGAGAGGTACATATTTCTTCTAAATGTTGGAATACTATCTCCTAATTCATTATTAAGGCTTCCTTGTAAATGATGTCCAGGAACTGCCTCATGTACCGTTAACGATGGTAGTGTATAAAGTGGTCGGCTTGGTAAATCATACGTATTCACCCAATAATATCCAGGATCTGTACTATTTTTGCTTGTTCCAACATAGCGTCCTCCGGTATATTTAGGAGCAATGGCATCAGGAACGGGAGCCACTCCGTATGGTTTTCGCGGAAGCGTTTTAAAAAAACGAGGTAATTGTGCATCGGCACGTTTTGCCATGTCACGCGCTATCATTAAAATCTCTTTTGGTGTCTTTGCATAAAACTGCTCATCTGTACGAAGGAATTCTAGAAATTCTGCAAATGATCCTTTAAAGTTTACCTCAGCAATGATCTTTTCCATTTCAGATTTGATCCGTGCTACTTCTTTCAATCCCCTTTGATGAATTTGATCTGCTGTAAGATCAAGTGTTGTATAGTATTGAATCCTATTCTGATAATACTCCTTCCCATTGGGGGTTTCTGAAACGCCAATGGTTTTTCGTGTTTTAGGATAATATTCTTCTTCAAAAAATGTTTTGATTCGTTTAAACGAAGGAATTACCTTAGTTTCTATAACCACTTTTGCAGCATTAAGCAAAGAATCTTTCTGAGTACTTGTAAGCGAACTTGGTAAGTTCTTAAAGGGTTCATAATAGAAACTCTCTTTATAATCGGTTACAATTTGAGAATCATACGTACTCTCATACCCATTAAAAATCACCCTAGGTTGTGACACGCCCTTCTCAAGTCCTTCTCTTAATAAAGGCACATATTGATCTACCACATCAGGAAGTACATTTAGCCTATTGAGATACGATTTTGCTTGCGCATAATTGGTAATGGGACGTACCATATAATTCCAACTACTATGAAATCCCGAATCAGAAAGCAATGGATTTAAATAGCGTTCATAGGTAGTATAATCAACAGTCTCTTGTAATTTAAAGCGTAGCAATGCTAGTGAGATCGCTTCGGTTTCAGAAAGTGAGTTTTCAGAAATCGCTTCGAGTTTTTCTAATTGCGCTTTCGCGAAAGCGGACTCCGCCTCAAAATATACTTTAGAAAATAATCCCATAGGATACACTTCTGAATCATACCCTTTATGATTTTGCACTTCTTCAATAATAGTTTGAAGATTTTCTGATGGGGATTGTGCATATATTGCTAGATGGCATCCCATCATCAATAATAAACTTAGTACTTTATTCATATCCATATTTTAATCTTAAAACACCTCCCTCGATCCCTCCTTTCTAGGAGGGAAGCCCATATTTGATAATTATTTATTTTAAAAATCCAGGTAGTAATTCTTCAGGAAATCCTTGATAACTAAAAAGACGCACCCATCTTTTGATAGCTTGATTTCCTACAGCGGTAAAACGACTATCGGTAGAAGCAGGATAAGGGCCACCATGTGTCATGGCATCTACTACTGCAACCCCAGTAGGGACTCCATTAAAAATGATGCGCCCTACGCGGTTTTGCAGCCTTTCTACAAGGGGTGAAAGGTCTTTATAATCTTCCTTTTCAGCTAGAATAGTTCCTGTTAACTGTCCCTCTAGCTGACTTATAATTTGTAATAATTGGTTATCATCATCACATTGTACTACTAATGAAAATGGACCAAATACTTCTTGGTGTAACTTCGGATTCTTTAAAAAAGCATCTCCAGATACGGTACTTATTTTTGCTTGCGCATAATTTTCTTCTATTTCTCCTTGATGTACAGCAACGACTCTAGCATCAGGTTGATTTATGACAGCTTCTCCATTTTTTTCATAAGCTGTATGAATATTAGGATGTAACATACAATGGGCATCTATTGCAGCGGTTTTTTCTCCTAAGTCGTTTATAAAGATCGTTAATTCTGCGCTTTTAATCCCTAAAATAAGCCCTGGATTTGTGCAAAATTGCCCTACTCCTAATGTTATGGAGTTTGCATAAGTCTGTGCAATCTCTGATGCACGTGCCTCTAATGCCTTTTGTGTAATGATTACAGGATTGATACTTCCCATTTCTGCAAAAACAGGAATAGGTTCATCTCTTTGAGAAGCAAGATCATAGAGTGCGCGCCCACCTCGAATACTTCCTGTAAATCCAACTGCTTTTACCATGGGATGTTTTACAAGTTGTACTCCTACTTCAATACCGGCACTATTTAAATTTGAAAAAACACCTTTTGGCATTTCTGTATTTTGTGCTGCTTTTTGAATAGCACTAGCAACCAACTCTCCTGTTCCAGCATGCATTGGATGAGATTTTACAATAACTGGGCATCCTGCGGCCAATGCACTGGCAGTATCTCCTCCTGCTGTCGAATATGCTAATGGGAAATTACTTGCGCCAAAAACTACCACAGGTCCTAATGGAATTAAATACTGACGTAATTCATTTGCTTCTCCAGAAATGGTAGGGTTACGCCAATCTTCTGTTTTTACTAAATCTCCAAACATACGTAATTGCCCTAACGTACGACCTCGCTCTCCTTTGGCTCTTCCTTCTGGCAATCCTGTTTCAGACATATACGTTTCTACAAGTGTATCGCCTAATGCTTCTATCTCATCTGCAATCGCATGTAAAAAAGCACTCCTTTTGTCTCCCGATATGTTTTGATAGGCATCAAAAGCTTGAGAAGCTAAGGCTACAGCCAAGTCAATTTCTTCTGAAGTTGCTTCTACAAAAGAGGTCGGATTTGGTGTATTTAATTTTGGATTTAATGTCTGATACGTTACTACTCCATTTGCACTTAACGTATTTCCTATATAATTTTTTCCTGTGATCATTGTATGAATGATTAAATTTTTAATGAATAAATAGCTTTACACTCATTCTAAGATTATTCTTGCTTCTTGATTCTTTCTAAATGCTTTTCAATATCTACAGGTTTATGAACCTTTTTTGTAGATACTGGATACTTTTCTAGTAACGAAGCAGGTCGTATGGGTCTTTTTTCAAAACCACCTCCACAATTAGGACATACTTCTTGTAATATATTTTCAACACAATCACTACAAAAGGTACATTCAAAAGTACAGATCATAGCATTGGTTGCATCATACGGAAGTGGTGTATCACAATGCTCACAAGAAGGTCGTATTTCTAACATCTGTGTGGTTTTATAAGTTCTTATAATCAGGTAAGGTAGGTCTACTTTCTAGTCCTTTTTTAATCACTTCTAGTACATGTGCTCTTTCTTCTCCTGACAATGGTAATCTTGGAGCTCTTACATGTTCTGTACCGATTCCTGTGTGAACCTCTGCTAATTTTATATTCTGTACTAATTTCGGATTTATATCTAACTCTAGCAAGGGTAAAAACCAACGATATATAGCAATAGCTTCTTGAATACGTCCTGCTTTTTGCAATTCATAGATAGCTACCGTTTCTGCTGGGAATGCATCTACGAGTCCTGCTATCCAACCATCGGCTCCCATAAGGAGGGATTCTAATGCTAAAGTATCTACACCGGTCATTATTTTTAATCGGTCGCCAAATGCATTTTTAATACGCGTTACATTCGAAATATCTCTGGTAGATTCTTTAACAGCTTCTATGTTATCACACGCTAATAATTGATCAAACATATCTAATGTCACTTCTATTTTATAATCTACCGGATTATTGTACACCATAATAGGTAATGATGTGCTTTCAGCAACGGCTTTAAAATATGCAACTACTTCGGCATCTCCTGCTTTATAACGCATAGGTGGCAACATCATTAACCCCGTAGCGCCATCTCTTTCTGCAGTATGTGCTGCAGCAATGGCTCCTTTTGTAGTTTGTTCTGCAATATTAATAAGTACAGGCACCTTCCCATCTACCAATTTTACAGTTTCCTGAGTTAAGGTGCTTTTTTCTGCATCACTCAAAGTACTGGCTTCTCCTAAGGTACCTCCTAATACAATTCCATGTACGCCTGCTTCTAATTGTGCATTAATGTTTACAGCAAACATATCAAGATCTAAGGTATCCTGTTCTGTAAATTTTGTGGTGACGGCTGGCATCACTCCTTTCCATTGAATTGACATATGTAAATTTCTAAAGTTATACGGTATTGTCTTATACTATCAAAAAAGACTTCCAAATTTGAGGTTAAAAATACTATAGATTACTGCTATCGATAATGTGTCAATTATCCAATACTATGTCAATATTATCCATTTTTATTAATTAATTACTCATTTTGAAACAATAAAGTATCTTTGAAGCATGAAAGTATTGCCTTTTAAAATACCGAAACCTAGTAATACGGCTATTATTTTTCAGATAGATGCTGGAGAATTTTATGGGCAATTACACCAACATCAAGAGCTTCAGATTAGTCATATCTTACAAGGGAATGGTACTTTACTCATTGCAGACACTATACATCATTTTCAGAAAGGGGATGTTTTTGTAATTGGCGGGCAACAACCCCATGTTTTTAGAAGTGAAGCTACAGATGCATTAATGCATACGGTTTTCTTTAATCCGACATCCTTTGGTGATTCGTTTCTAGATTTGGATGAAGGAAAAGGGGTTCAGGAATTTTACGCTTTCGCGAAAGCGGGATTCAAAACAACAGCAACGCAAGAACTCGTTACTATATTTGATGCCATAGCACAACAAGAAGGCTTGTCTCGATTAGCTCACTTTTTGTTACTGATACAATTACTCACTAAAAGTGCCTACACGCCTCTCTCTACTTTTGTATATCCCAAAAACATATCTGAAGCTGATGGAAAAAAGTTACATCGTATTTTTGAATACTCCTTACAGCATTTTTCAAATCCTATACAGTTAGAAGATATTGCTCATATAGCCGCAATGAGCACCAATGGGTTTTGTAAATATTTTAAAAAGCGAACGAACAAAACGTATTTTCAATTCTTAACTGAAATACGAATTACCAAAGCATGTACACTATTAAAAGAAAATCCAGAATTATCTATTGCAGCGATTGCTGAGCTTTCAGGATTTCAAACCTTATCGCATTTTAATAGAAAATTTAAATATCACAAAAAAGTAAGTCCTTCTATATATAGAGTTTCCTATCCATAAAAAAGACTCAAATACATCCTATTTTGAAAGTTGCATAACTTGCACATTCAATAAAACTATCAATAATTAGACAACTATAAGTTTTTCTTATACCATTATAAGTCTAAAAATGAGTGTTTTGTGTAAGACCCATTACATTTTTTTTCTACCAATTCTTACCAGTATTACCTTAATTATATTTTTTAACATTTTCTTTCTGAAACATGTCAAAAAATTAAAAAGTGCAGTATAACAAGCACTTACATCTTTTTTAAAGCTAAAAAAGCGTAGGTATCAACCATATGAAAAACTTCCTTTTTATTACAATTCTTGAAATATGAAAGAAAGTATGACTTATTCGGAAAGTCTAAACCGATGTATTAAAAATAAAGCGCTCATTATTTTCAAACAAACCTAATACAGAAAAAAAATAAACAGAAAAAAATTAATTAAACACAAAATCATGAAAAAGATTATATACACACTAATGGTAGCTGGAGCCGTATTTATTACGAGCTGTAGTTCTGACGATAACAACTCAACTCCTGGAGGTGAAAACCCTCCAGCAGATGCGCCAACAGCCGCAAGTTTATTATTAAACAGTATTGCAGCAGATGGAGGAACTCCTTTTGACGTAGACAATCCTGCACTGAGTTTTACAGAAGCACAAAACGTATTTTTACCAAGTATTTTAGGAATAGATTTCCGTGTAGATAGAAATGTAGTACCCGCAGGTCCTACAGCAAGATTCCCAATGTTTCAAGGATGGGAAACACTTCCTAGTGGAGAACGTAGAGAAGGATATTATGTGATTACAGAAGCTTCTGACGAAGATTTTGCAAGAGAACTTGGAATTATTTATGCGCCTAGAATGGCAGAAGCAATTGGTTCTGGTGGAGAGCAAAATTCTGAATGGACAGAAGATGGAAGACTTATTTTTGAAGGGTCTGTAGATTTTTCTCCTACAAGAAGTTTAACACCTGGAGCAGCATCTGCAGATGGAGCTTTGGTGGGATTCCCTCCTGCTGAAGTAAATCCTGGAGCAATTGCCGATGCAAACTGGTCTTCATATGTAGTATTACCAGATAGTAATATTGTGATCAATGCACAATTAGTAGCGAACAGTACAGGAATACACGATAGAATTCCAAATCCAAATGGAAATAGTCAAGCTGATGAAGATGATTTAAACAATCCAAACTTAGCGATAGATCAAGCATCTGTAGTAATGCAACTTTTAGATGGATGGCATGATGGTCAACCATACTACTTCCACATTGTAACAGATACATCAGATCCAGGACCGGCAACGATTGAGTTAGGAGTGTATGCGCCTAAATTAAATAACTTACCTGCTTTTGGTTTATTTCCAGGAGGGTCTATGTTACCTTTTAGCCCAACAGCAAATGGAATCACACCAGATGCTAATAACCCACAAGGATTTCAAGGTTTAAATACTGCTTCTATAAGTGATCGTCAAGTAAATGATCCTACAAATACCTTTCCAATTGACCCAAGTGATACACGTTATGCACCAATGTGGGATGCACATATCACTGAGTTTACAGTACCAGCAGAAGAGCGCGTAATATTAACAAGTTTTGATCAGATTAATGATCTTTTAGAAGACGGTACCTTAATTCCTTTTAGAGGAAATTCAAATCCTGGTCCATTGGCAAACTCTTTATCCAACTTATTGACAGCAACAGGAGCGATTATAAACTGTCCAGTAATTACACAACCAGATGCAAGTGTAATTGGAACTCAAATTGGAGCACCAAGAAACGAATAATATATCAAGGTATTATTCATTAAAAAGAGTAATTTTTGATTTTAGGGGGCTGTCCGAAAGGGCAGCCTTCTTTTGTTATAACCAAATGATTAATTCCCTAAAATACGCTCCCAAAGTTTGCCAAAAACGGCATCGGTATTTTCCATATTAGGGCGATCTTCAGTAGCGGTAATCACTCCTTCTTTTTCTTCTAATACATACCGAAATACAAACTGAGGACGCGCTGGATCAATAGAGATTAAGCCAAAACGCAAATCATTATAGATCCATTGTCCGTTTTCTTGTTCTAGAATATACCATCCTTCAGATATATTGATAAGACGTTGCACCTCATCTCTGGACGCTAGTTCTTTAGATGCTTCTCGTTTTTTGGGATAGGCTGTAAAGGAAACAGGTTTTGAATCAAAAAAGGAATAATCCCCTATCAAATAGTGATCTCCCGCATCTACATTGGCATTCCACAAAATGGTGTTCATCGGTGCTGGACGTGTGGATACTTTTGAATAGGCAATTTGTTGTTCTTCTAATGCCTCTGTAATTTGTGTGTGTGCTGCCCATTTTAAAAATAATGTCACGACCAGATAACCTGTACTCAAATATATACCAAGGTTATTTATACGCTTTCGCGAAAGCGTACCCTTCTTCATAAACGCTGCTATGATAAGGCATATAAGAAATGGGAGGGTATATAATGGGTCTATCACAAAAATATTATTGAACGCAAGACGCCAATCAAAAGGCCAGAATAATTGTGTTCCCCAAGTGGTAAATGCATCTAATAAAGGATGTGTAAATAATCCCCAGAAAAAGAGTTTTGCCCAGCCTTGCCAGCCCACATCATCTCGTTTTTTAATTTGATGAACGAGCCAACCTAATATGGGTGCCATTATAACTGAAAAGAGAATAGAATGACTAAATCCTCGATGCATTTCGGTGGCAGTGATGGTATCTGTAAGAAAGCGTGCCGCAACATCTAGATCAGGAATAGTGCCTGCAATGGCTCCCCAAAGCATAGCCCTTTTTCCTACTTTCTTTCCTAATACCGCTTCTCCAACGGCTGCTCCTAAAACGACTTGTGTTAAACTATCCAATCTGTTTTTTTAATTATGATTAATCATTCTTTTCTTTTTTCATTGCCAAAAAAGAAACAAAAAGTCTAGGCTGGCGAAACTTTGTCTAAATTTATCGTTCTATTCCTAAATTTCAGAAACTCGCTATGCTCAAACAGTCTGAAATTTTACAGAATCTTCACTTCAAATTTTACGACAACTTTTCGAATGCCGAATTTCTATTTAAATTTAAAAACATCACTCTTGCTTTTAAATGATGGCAATAGTCAAGCTAAGGTATATTCATTCGTTCAAAAATATTTTATTTTCTTTTTTCATTTCCGACTATAGATTCCCGCTTTGGTTAAAACTAAAATAAGATTCCCGTCTTCGCGGGAATGAAAATGAAGTTTTACACATGCTGATCAATGAGAATAGCATTTCCATCTGGGTCCATCAATACGATACTGGCAGGTCCAGTGGTGGTTTCTTCTGCTTCACGCTCTAAGGCAATTCCTTTTTCTTTAAGATGTTTTTGAATGGTTCGTACGTCATCAAAATTATTTAGTGGATTTGCACTTTCATCCCATCCTGGATTAAATGTCAGAATATTGTTTTCAAACATGCCTTCAAAAAGCCCGATAAGTGCATTGCCGTTTTTCATAATAAGGTATTTACGTTCTATATCTCCTGCAAATACTTCAAATCCTAAATGCTCATAAAAGGCTTTGGATTTATGAATGTCTTTCACACTCAAACTACTAGAAAAGGCTCCTAATTTCATATGAATTGGTTTTAGATTGTTGTTTAACCCGTATTATACAATAGAAAATCTATTCTGTCTTGAAACTGCTGCAAAATATATCGCTGCACTACATTTTTAAGTTTAACCATAGCCATGCTATGCTAAAACTAAGAAAATGCTATATTTTATTGCAGTTTCAATCCTCATGACGAAGTTCTATTGCATAATCCAGGTTTAAAAGTAATGAATTGTTTTAAAAGTTTAAGGGCTGGTAATTTCGATACACTTTCGCAGAAAAAGCGAAAGCACTCCATCACCTTCTATCTCGTTTTTAGATATTACTAAAGCTAAGTGAGTGAGTGATTTTACATCAGCATAATGTACTGATGTAAAATTGTATTTCTATAGTCTGATCGAGCGCAGTCGAGATCTTTTTCATAAAAATAGTGAAGATTATAATGATCTCTCGACTGCGCTCGAGGTGACATCGAGTCGTTTTTAACGGCTACTAACGCTTTGATTATTGAATTAAAGTACTTAAAAATGTGACTGTTATGATTTTTATAGTATTTTGGGTGATAATATACACTAGTTAGCATACATTAAAACCAAATGAATAAAAAAGATTTACCATTAATACAATTACAGTCATTGAACAGATTAAATGTTCAACTATCAAAATTGGGAGTTGATAATGATGGCCTAATAATAAAAACGTACAACGAAAAAAAATTAATTCGATTTGACGATAATGATAGTTCAAGTAATTTTAAGTTTGAATTAGTCAAACTAGAATTTCCAGGCAATACACCCATTTTCAATATTGATGTATCTCCTTCTTCCCAAAACAGTAACAGTAGCCTAGTAAAGCGATTAAATGAAAAACAAGTAATTGGCGAATTTCAACAATGGATAAGTTGGTTAAAAGTTTTTGATAAAAGCCACTTGACTCCTGAAGAGGAATTCTTGAAAAATTATCAAGAAGAATTTTATTCTGAATTTGAAATAATTGATGAGGACGCAAACACTTCAACATTTTCAACAGAGCAACAGATTTTAATCGACAAATACTTGAATTATATGGAGGTTAAATTACTTCCTGAATCAAAACAAAATGAAGAAATCAATGAAATTGTTGAGGATATCAAGTTATTAAGAGGAGAATTAGGAAAAACCACAAAGAAAAAAATAGTCACAGAATTCAGTAAAATATTTGCAAGACTTAGAAAGTCAAGCATTAAATTATTAGGTGAATTCTATGAAGCTGGAAAGAAAGAATTATTTAAAAGACTCATCAGCGGCGGACTTGATGAACTAACTGGATTGATGTAAAACGCACGCTAACAACGTATATAGCACATTGCCAAAATTTGGCTAACTTTAAAATCTCCCCAACAAATAAAACTCAGTCTCGACTGAATAATATGAGCTAAACAATATGGCAACGTGCCATATACAATACCGTTACCTAACATTTGAAACAAACATTCATCATAGCATTAATATTTAGTCTGATTTCTTTTAGTTCTTGTAAAAAAGAAAAAAATCAATTGGACAAAAAACTTGACGAACAAACTGAAATTGACACATTAAACAAATTTTATTTCGATTGTAAAGAACAAATCATAAATGGAATTGAATATGAGGCATGTATAAAACGCCCCGGAATATTCACTATTAAAAACTCAAATGGAAAAGTTATTTATAGTCATGAAGACAATCCTTTTAACTTTGAATTTTCTGATTTTAATGGAGATGGTTATTCTGATATCTTAATGAATTATGTTTCAAATACACCTGGAATCCAAGAATTACTTTTATTTAATATTCAAACCGATAAATTTGAGTTCGTGGAATCTTTCAATAGTTACCCAAACTCGAAAAGAATAAACAAATCACACTTTTATTATTCCTATCACGGGAGTGGATGTGCAGATAATGATTGGGGAAGTGAATTATATAAATTAACGGAAACGAATATAACCTTGTTAGGAAAAATAGAAGGATTAGGTTGTTTAGAAAATGACATAAACGGAATTTATATCTACAAAGTAA
This sequence comes from Dokdonia pacifica, assembly GCF_900188275.1. Lineage (GTDB taxonomy): Bacteria > Bacteroidota > Bacteroidia > Flavobacteriales > Flavobacteriaceae > Dokdonia > Dokdonia pacifica. Next base: position 27,929 of record NZ_FZNY01000004.1, on the reverse strand, counting down.
ATAAAAACGACGAAAAATTATTAAAATACATAAAAAGAGAACAAGGGTATTGGAAAGGCAAATATGATTTTATAGCGGAATATTGGACTAAAAATCATAAAATGTTTGAATAAAAAATGTTGCGTAACAAAGTGTAAAAATAATTGCTTGTTATCGCTTACTTACTAAACCATGCAACTACTCATAACCGAGGTTGTTGTTGTAATATTGAGACAAACGATAAGAATATGGCATCAAGTTTTATTGAATTCAAAGATTATGGTTTTTGGGCAAAAGATGGTTTTGTAGAAGCAATGCAAAACTGTCTTATTAATGAAATTGAAGTAACTGAATTTGATTCTAGTTCTTGGATAATTAAATATAAAGAAGAGCTCGCATTACAGTCATTACCTTTAATTTATGGGGGAATGTCAATGAGTTTAGATGAATTTTTGATTGACAAAGAACGAAAAGAACTAATAGTTAAACTTATCAATAAAATAATTAAAAAAATAAGTTCAAGTGAAAATTATATTTCTAATGGGAATTTTAGAGAAATGCGAAGAAATGCTTTACAAATTTTACTTAAGAATGGAAACGCATTTAAAGATGAATCTGAAATTAATGAGGAAGTAAAAAATTCAAGATGGAGAGGTGATGATAATTGTGTAAGCCAATATAAAGATAGATATATTAATGCATTCCTGTTACTGAAAAAGTTGATTAATGAAAAGTTAAAAACCGATGTGTCTTCTGTAGAAAGTTATTGGGAATATAAAAACTTGTAACCATCAGATTTATAATAATAACGTTACTCAACAAAGTGCATAATTCATTACTAGGACTCGCCTACTTTTAAGAATCCTCACGCTTTTTATAAAGAAGCACTATTCAATTTCCTAAACCGAAAAACATTTTAACACGATGTAGTATATTTTTTGAATTCAATTTTCTTTCTAACTGCCATTTTCTATTTTGCGCTATGATTTCTGGCTTCAGGTTTTCTGGGGTTCCTTTATTAAATTTTTGATCAAATTGTTTTTCGATTTCAGTCATTCGATGTGTAGCGCATTGTAACTCTCCCTCTACCCAATTATCCCAACCAAATAAAATCTCTTCTCCATTTTTCTCAAGTATCACTAAATCAAAATCAATTCCAACATCAAAATTATCATACCTGTAAGTGACTTTCCATCCTTCTTTGATATGATATTGAATCAGCTGATTCCAAAGCTCCGTTTTTATATATATGGCGGTTTCCATGTACTTGATTCATTTCATTTAGAAATCATTCTTTAATCCACAATCTCCATTTTCTTTAATAAGAAACTTGCGTTCATATTTTGACAAATCCCTTCTTTAAAGGTATAGTCAAAATAGAGTTCGTCATCTTCGATACGGGCATCAAAATAATAGTTTTTGACTTGCGATAAATCTTGAGCCGCTTCACATAAACTCAGATCATGTGTTGCGATAATCCCTGTAGATTTTGAGTTGACGAGTTTATCTACAAACTTACGAGACCCTTTGGCTTTATCGGTGCTATTGGTTCCTTTTAGGATTTCATCTAAGATGATAAAGTAGCGATCATTTTTAATCTCATCTACGATAAACTTAAGACGTTTGAGTTCGCTAAAAAAGTAACTCTCATCATCCGTTAAGCTATCGGTAGTACGCATACTTGTAATGAGTTTTATAGGCGTATAGGCTGTTTTTTGAGCACATACCGGTAGTCCCATATTTCCCATCACGATTTGTAAAGCTACCGTACGCAAGAAGGTACTTTTTCCAGCCATATTTGCGCCTGTGATAATAAAGAACTGTTCTGTATCTATGGTAATATCATTCAGAATTGCTTTGTTTGGATCTAATAGAGGGTGTGCTGTTTGCGTTGCTTGTAAGGTTACGGGGGTATCTGTAATTTCAGGATATTTATGCGTAGGATGATTAAAATCATAATTTCCTAAACTATTATAGGCATCAAAAAAAGTAATGATTTCAAACCAAATAGCAACATCGTCTTTATGGGTGTTGATCCATGCTTCTATTTGAGTAACAATGGATAGATCTCTTAGAAACAATCCATTTGCAATAATCCCCACTAAGATATTATTACGCTGATCTAATGCATCTAAATGCTTAGAAAATCGTTGGAGTATTGCAGAAGACTTTTGAGTAGTATTGATGATCCTTTCTCTCTTTTCTTTGAGCAGATCACTCTCAAAGGTTTGTTCTTCTATTTTGGCAAGTAGTTTATAATATTGATCAAAAGTACTCTGAATTTGACCTGTATGTGCCGAAAGGGTATTGATCTTTTTGACAAACCTTCCTATAATCGCAAGTCCCAATAAAAACCATCCTATCACAATACCTCCATGTATAAAGCCTAGAAAATATATTGCTAATAGCGCCAATGTAATACTAGAGAAAATGATAGCGCCTAACTTTCCTTTTTTGGGCACAAATGGGGAATATTCTTTTAACCATTCTGTGACAGCAGTTGCTGGAACTTCTGTTTTTACTAGGGACGCAATAGCAGAAAACTCTTGTCTCCATTCTGGAAGTGAACTCAGTTCTTGAATGGCTGCTTGTTTTTTAGGAATGTCTGTAATCTCATTTGCTTTCGTAATTGCCGCAAGTACATTGGCACCGCTTTCTAATGCAGTTCTATTGAGGTATTGGAAAAAAGACCCTCTCCCGAATAGGTCAATATCTTGGCTATAAAAATGCTCCGGATCGTGGTATTTTTCGCCGGAAGGCAAGTCATAAAAATCACGATCTAATACCTTTAATTCTGTTTCATTAATAGCAATCAACGCTTTTAAGAGGTCTCGCTTATAGGCAAGTTGCCCATGACGAACAACTAAGAAAATAAATATAGAAAGTTCTGCCATCAAGACTGCCGCCATAACTTTCCAATTTCCAAAAGTGATATAAGCACTTCCTATAATTGCTAGAAACAACAGGACGCGTATTGTACTAGAAACATTCAGTTTCCCTTTAATACTACTAAGAGAACTGAGATGTATTGATTTTTGATGTATATAAAATTGAGATGGGTGATTCATTAAAAAGTATGGGCGTTTTTTTACTGTAAAAAGGTCTAAATCTTGTCAAACTGAACTCGTTTCAGTTTCTCATTAGACGGATAACGAATGTACAATGAGGTTCTGAAATAAATTCTGAATGACGTGCTAAATTACTTTTAAATATCTTATTCTAAATTTTCTAATTCTGCGCGCAATTTTTTGGTCATTTTACTCACGACAAGGTCGTAGGAGTGATCAATAAGCTCTGTAATTAATTTTGGAGGCAAATCTTGAAGTATGAGTGTATTCCAATGTAATTTATTCATATGAAAAGCTCCTGTAATACTTCCGTCGTATTGCTCTCGTAATTCAGCAGAACGTTCAGGATCACATTTTAAATTGATGGCCGAAGGTATCCGTTCTAATCCACTTAAAACAAACATTTTTCCCATTACTTTAAAAACGAGGGTCACCTCATCAAAAGGAAACTCTTCTGTGACTCCTTTTTTTGCCATACAATAATTCCGTACGTCTTCTATATGCATGAATTCTATTTTTTTATTTTATATCCAATTACTGGAGCGTCATCTACATAAATCACTAATGATTGCGCTTTTGTTCTAGTAGCAATCATACATTGTAATGTATTATTATCTATCGTAAAATCAGTCGTTACTTTTTCAAAACCATCTAAAGAGTAGCTTACTTTTTTTCCTGTGATTCCTTCTAAAGAAAAGATAATACCTTTGGATAATGATTTAGCTTTTATTGTTCCTTCTAAAGGACTTATCTGATTTATCGAAAGTCGTTTATCTATCACTAAGGGCTGTTTACTAAAAGCTTCTTTAGATAAGCTAACATCGATATAGGCATCATCAAAAACTTCTGGATAATGGCTCTTTATAAATTGTGACGCAGGCGTATCAAAATAATCATAGGAAGGTGATTTTATAAACGTTCCGTTGTATCTACCTGCTCCCCAAGTAGGGTCCAGTAACATTGGTTTTTCATCAATAATGGCGATCATCCACATATGATTTTTATCAAAAGGACGTCCTATATCTGAAGGTTGTGTTTTGGTATCTCCTCGTACCACATACGCTTGAATTCCTAATAATTCACAAAGACGTTCTAATGTCAATGCATATCCTTCACACACGGCTACTCCTTGTTGTAGGGTTCTTTCAATAATACCTTCTCGCGTTTCTGCCATTTTCTCATTGCGTTCTTCTAGAATACGGTATTGAAATTTATAGGTATAATATTCCTGAGGATCGTAGGCAACATTATTGATAAGCCATGAATACCCAGCAAGCAATTGCTCTTTAGGGTTGGTAAAATCGTTTTTGATTTGAGTGGCTAGTGCCTGATCTGTCGCAAAATGCTCTGGATAAAAAGCCACCGTTGCATCTACCTTGGCATACTCCTGACCTATCACTAGTGTACTCCATAGGAGTGTCACGACTAATGCTGCACGAGCTTGTATTTTATGCTGAAATAATATGCGCATGTTCTAACTCTTTAGGGGTTGGTTTTTCAAACCAAGTTTCCATAAATTCTACATCGGTTTCTGATACTTCAAACTGAAAAGTTTCTCCTTTTTCTTGGTTACGTTTCATCACCCGTTGTTTTCGGATTTCTAACGGAATATCTAAAAAATGTAATTGGATGGGGATGTTATACGCTTTCGCGAAAGCGTAAAAACGATCTCTCCGCTCTTTTTTGGCAAATCCAAGGTCTAGAATAGCGGGGGTTCCTGCAGTAGCCATTTGTGCCACTATAGATTGAATCATGATATCAGACCGTTCTATACGTTCTAAAAACCAATCGACGCCATCTTCTGGGGTTTTATCATCCAAAAAAAGTGTTTTATTCCAGTGGTCTATAGAAAAAATAACCCCTTGCTCTTTGTCTCTTAACGAAAGTGCATAGGTGGTTTTACCAGCTCCTGTATTTCCGAGAATCATATGTATCACTAGGGATTGAGTTTTGGAGGTTCTTCTGGAGTTGTAATTTTTAAGGCGTCATAATCTAATTGCCACCCTATAGTTTCTACTAATTTTTGAATAAGAATAATCGTATCTAGTGCCTGTTGAGAAGCCTGTTTATAGAGTCCGCTATTTGGGATTTTATCTACAATATGTTGTTTGGCTTCTTTATTAATTTCGGTGAGATCTGTGCTTGTAAGCGGATTTGCCCAGCCTTCTTTTTTATCATAAAACTTAAAATCGGTTTCTATAGAAAGTAATTCTGGTGAAGGAAAATCGTACAGACGAATCGTTTTTGTTTCTTCATCTGCTTCCATGCGAACTTTCGTAAGGTCAAAACCTATATGCGCTTTGGCATCTATTAGCACTAATGCTTTCTTGGTGCCTAATAGCTTTTGAATCCACTTTTCGCGCAAGCTTTCATAGTGGTAAATTTCAGCAAAATCTCCTTCTACCGTAATGAATTTACATACAGAACGGATACGTTCCATAAGCACCATAGATTGCGAATGCACTTTTGCTTTATTACCTCGTTTAGCAAAGCGTCCATATAAAAAATAGGCTACAATAGCGCCTAAAGCAAGTCCTAAAAATAAAAACTCCATGTTGTAAAGATACTATAAAGACCGCTTTGCTGATAGATTATAGATGATAGATCGCTGCGCTCATAGATTTGTATTATTTCAAATATATCGAAGTTTTAATTTACAAATCTCCGAGGTGTGTGAATTTAAAGCCTTTTTCATACTTTAAACCATAGCCTAGTATTCTGTCAAAAGCAGCATGTGCAAATAGGATAGCGCCTACAAGCATAAGGATATTATTTTGAAGATATATTCCTGTCAAATATATAGCTATGGCAACTCCTTTATGATGAAACAAGTTATATAAAAAAGCACCTGTTTTATTTCCAAATGCATACCCAATCATCCCGATATCTGGGGCAAGTAGTAATACTAAAAACCACCACCATGCAAATGGAAGTACACTAAAAAAGTAAATGCCGAGTCCAAATTGTGCCAGTTCTTCTAGTTTTAAAGTTGTTTTCATAAAAGAAAGTTTAGTATTTCCTCAACTAACATAAAAAAATATTCTGAATGCTACATAAGGTAATTAATTAAAGCTTTAGCATTATTACTTATTAACCAATTACATAACAGACACTTAAGAAAAATCGACAATTGAATTTATAATAAATTACGTAAATTTATTATTTAATTTTAAAACAATATAAATGAAGTAATTATTTAACTAATCATTATTTCAAGGATATTTAAGCTTCCCACCCCTTATATTTTATCGTAGATATATCTGTGCATATTGATATCGTCGTAATCAACACATATATACCTAAAACATGACTATTAAATTGTATTGTCATGAATATGGTTTGTTTGCTCATTGATCTCATGACTTTGCTCAATTTAACTATGTAAAACAAGATTGTATAAACATCTTTGAACACTTTATTAATATTTTAAACTAATATCAATGAAAAGAACTATTACATTATGTAAAGCTCTCCTTTTTATTTGGGGAACCACTTTTGCTCAAATTGACAGTAATCTCTGCGATAGAAGAGTAGAAAAAATTGCTGATAAGCTATCATCAGTCATAGAGATAGAACAAGAAACTCTGAATTCTATTGAGTTAAACATTTCATCATGTTTGACTGATACTCCAAATTCTCTTTATTTGAGAGGACTAATAGAAATGCTCCAAAATGTAGAAGTGGATTACTCAAAAGCTTTTGATTTGTTTGAGCAAGCTAGTGGTTTAGGACATCCAAAAGCTACTACCTATTTAGCATACTTCTACAAAAATGGTTGGAGTGTAGATCAAGATTTTGATATAGCGCAAACGTATCTTGAATTAGCTGTGGAAATGGAAGATCCAACGGCAATATATGCTTTAGGATATTTTTATTTCAAAGGATTGACCGAGAATAATCAGAATTACCAAAACGCAATAAATCTCTTTGCACAAAGTAATAATCCAATGGCTCAACATTGGCTAGCAATACATCATTTATTTGGATTGGGTTGTGACCAAGATGTAACATCTGGAATTGATCTACTCTCTTCAAATGATGTGAGTAACAGTCAAATTCTTTTAGAGAAATTAAATTCAGAGGGTTATGAACTAGAAGGTTTGAAGGAATTAAGGTTCTCAGTTAATACCAATGAACCCTTAAATAACACAAATGAAATTTTGGATACAGAACTTTATGGAGGCTTATATGAATTGGAATGGTCTGGTCAGAAAGTAATCTCTGAGCACGCTATACAAATTTATCTTGATTCTGAAAATAATAGTTTAACATTAACAGAAGACGACTTAAGCTTATCGAGTTCATTTCAAATTACTGGAAATAAAATAATTCCTAATGATCTAGATCTGTCGTTCCCTGCGCTTATTCAAGATAACTTATTATGTGAGAATTATACTTATAAAGTTAAAGAAATTGAATTTTTCAACGATTTAGAACAAAACCAATTTATTGCAAAAATCCATACATGGATTTCTGAATTAAATGAACCTGGATTACCTGTCTTTTGTAATTTTATGAGTCAAGAGTTATTAGAGAGTAAAATCCAATCTTCTATTAGTTTACATCCGAATAGTTTTCAAACTTCTTTTGAGACTACATTTACATTGGAAAAACCCTCTGTAGTAGGGTTAGAGGTTTATGACTTAAACGGAATAAAAAAACTAGAAATTCCTAGTTCAAATTTTTCTACTGGCGATGGAGCTATTCACGTGAACGCTCCCCAACTACAAACAGGAGTCTACTTATCAGTACTCATTGTAGATGGATCAACTTTCAGTAATCAAATCATTAAAACTAACTAGGAGATGAAAAACAATCATATATACACACTTATATTCATAGTACTCATATCTTTTACAGGGTACGGACAATTATCTAGTACAGGAAATTCTAAAGGAGGGCCAACGTATCCACCACCAACAAGAGATTCTGAGACATGTTTTTGTTTTGAGTTTGTTACTGATCCCAATGCATGGCTAAATGCCTATAACAATTTGGTAGAAGCTCAATATCAAGCATTTTATCAAGCACAAAGAAATGCGATAAAAAATGAAATTGAGCAACGATTAAATGAGAACTTTCCGAACTATGAACAAGCTGTTAAAGAGCTTTTCAAAAGAGAGACTATTTATGAATTTGAAAATGATTATGTAAATAACCTAAGAGCACCCCTTCCAGCAATTATTGAGGAATTGAGCGCACAAAGTCAAATACAACGAGATAAATCTCGTTTATTTCAATTGGTACATGGGAATAATAATCTATATGATTTTGGTGGATTGAATTACAATGGCATCCTTTTAGAAAATATGCCTCCTTCACAAGCCTTTGATTTATATAATGAGCATTATTTTCAACAAGAAGTAGATTTATATAACGAAGCAACAAGTATGCAGATAAGACATACTACTTTAGGAATAATTAATAATAACAATTTACTAGCAGATTATCTAGCAGATTTAATGTATAATCATCACAAAAGTTATTCTGATTATCAGGAAATACAACAGATTTCAGCGTATTTAATTTACTATGCTAACACAAATCAACCAGGTCCTTATGCAAACACTCCTGGGCTTTTTGATGGTTTAGACTATTATTCTTACAATGAATTTTATTTCTTTGCAGATCAGCACATTAATCAGTTAATAGGTGATCATGCACAAGGATATATACCAAATCTTGAAAACAATAGTCCAGAAGAGTTGATGTATACATATTCGACAGAAATTGAAAACATAGGTCCAAGTACCTATAATTTTTTAACAGATAATCCCAATACTATACCTGGAAGCGCAAGCTTTATGGCTAATAGCGACTTCTCGCCATATAGTATTTTTAATGTACAGGATATTATAGGAAATTTTCAATCTGGAGATCAATTAGTGCCTACATTTGCTAGTTATGGAGAAGATGTGAGTGGACAAACATTAGATAGACCAGATCGTATTTTCTATATGCAATGGGATAATGATGGTATTACTGCAGGTTATCAACATGCAGGGTTATTGCTTGATGAACTTTCTAATATCCCTAACGATTTTAGAGATGGAGCAGGTATCGTTAACTTTCTTGATCGAAACGTTCCTGGTTTTGCGCCTAATAATAATATCGATTATGGCAAGCTTTTTGATTTTAATTATACAGGAGGAGGATTTACCATTAAATTTTCACCTTATGCAATGCAGTTCATTATAGGAGATTTAGAACATGGAGATGGAATTTATGGATGGGATTTGTTTATAAATCCAGTAAAAATTATACTATTAGAGACTTTATCAAATGGAGGTTATGTTAGTTTTGAAGATAGTTTTGCATATGACTTCAATAATGTTTTCTATGATGAAGGCGATAAACCTCTTGCCGAGTATGATGATAAATGTGAAGGTATTATTGAGTTATGGAGTTTAAGCCAAAATGGTAATGAGTGGTTTTCTGTTCTTACACTTGATGGAGCTATTCTTATAACTCAAGAAGGTAATAATAATGGAGTTGCTGTGCAAGGTTTGTATGAACATAATGGTATTACATATTATCAATATGATGCCGAACAGGGATCACCTAATAGGACCTACGAAGGACAAATATTTGCCCAACAATTAAATAAATATTTTATTCCTATAGTTGCAACAGTTCACAGTCATACACCATGCATTCAAGATGGAACAGATGGAGTAAGCAATAATATTATTGAAGATGATCAACAAATGGCTGGGATATTTGATGAAATAAACCACTATATTATTGGGTGTAATGCCATTGCTCAATTTGACGGCAATTCTAATCAAACGTTTAATGTACAACTTGGAGATCTTGACGATCTTTGTAATAATATAAACTAATGACAAGACTTTCTATAACTTTTTTATATATCTGCTTCCTTTATTCTGGGTTTAGTTATGCGCAACAGATAGACATTAATGAGGTTAATCTTCAAGGAACAACACTTCATAAAGCTATCATTCAATTTATAAATGAGACTAAAAATAAAAAGACATTCTTTAATGAGAATGGCTATATTCAACTACGCCTAACCTATAAAAATAATAGTGCAAAATCAGACGAGATCATGTCAATTTATCGATTAGTTGATAATTACCATAGATACGATAATCTGGATAAAGATCATTTATTCCCTCTTTTTTACACCTATGTAGAAACTAAACTTATTCTAATTTATTCTGATCTTAATATACCTTTAAAGTTCTCAGAAAAGAGTAAAAAATTGATAGGTAATCTTGTTTTAGAGACATTTCCTAAAAAAAATCCATTATATGTAGAAGATGCGCAAGGAAATGTCATAATTGATGATAAGAATTTTGTAGAGGAAGTTTTTAATATTAACGGAGGTGTTAATCTAATAGTTTATGGAAATAACAGTTTTAAATTTGAGAAAAGAAACTGACTATTACTGTATACTAAAAATAAGAGGTAAAAAACGATAAACACTTCAGTGATGAGAGAGTTTATGAACTCTACCTCTCTATAATGACAACCATGAAACCACTTGTGATGATTAAAAAAATGGCAGTTTATTTAATAATAGTAGCTTCACTTTTTTGTTCTTGTGAGCAAAAAAGTGAGCCTTCTTCTTTTTGCAATGAATTTAATTTCCCGATTGAAGATTTAATAAAAGAAACGACCAGAGACGATAGAAAATTAACGATCCCTTCCCCTAAAGATTTAAAAGAAGGTACAGTAAAAAAAGAGATTTAATTATTGATGATCGACCAATATTATTTTTAATTAATGATACTATTAATATTTTTTCTGTTCCATCTGATGTAAAAATCGATATCAATAATATTGATAATATCTATCTAAAAGAAACATCTTTAAGAGTCAAAAAGTCATGCAATTTGAACATAGATAATATGGTTTTCAAAAATCTTTCAAATACAAAAATTGAGACTTTTAAAAATTTTAACGAAGAAGAAGCTAAAAAACAATATTATCTAGGCGGATCATTACATATTGAAAATTTATTTTATTCCCCAAGTAAAAAATTGATAGTTTTTAAAGCCACATATAATTGTGGAAAGCTTTGTGGGCAATCTTATATCTGTATTTTAAAGCAAAAACTAAATGTGTGGTATCTAGATAAGGTTAAAGTAGTAGCGATATCATAAACAAATGAATGGCATAGTGACCAAAGTTCTTTTTTTAATAGCATTAATTAATCTGATTATTGGATGTAAAAATCAAACAAATGAAATTTTATTTTCAGATAATTTAATCTGTAATACTTTTAATAAAAATAAAATAGATCATAGATTAAATATTATACCTACACCAGATGAATTTAAGTTAGGAAAAGAACCTTACAGATTAAATAAGAGACCTGATAGCTTGTCTCCCTTATTAGTATACCTATTGGATGAAACTTTTGAACCCAATAGCTTTTTCTCTTTTAAAGATAACTATGATAGTTTGAACAAAATTTATAAAAAGAGAATGCCTGTTAGCGGTCAATTTTTAAAATCAAATTGTAGAGATTTCAATTTTAAAAATATTACAAATTCCAAAGTACAAGAATTGAAAAATGATAGGATTAAATACAGAAGTTTTTTTCGTGACCCATCAAGTGTAATTATAAAACTAAGTGATTTATATACTAATGAAAAAAGAAATCAGGGAGTTATTTTTATGACTACAACTTATGCTTTTAAGGACAATACATTTGGAAGTCTAATTTTTTTAGAAAAAAAGGGGAATGTCTGGCAATTGAAGAAATAACTATAAAAATATAACTGTTCTTAAATAATTTGTATTGATTGTTTAAGAACAGCCAATTAAATTTGATTTCTCACTCAGAGAATCAAGATGAATTTTTGTATTAATCAGCAAGGGAATTAGAAATTACTCTTGGTAGATATTGTAAACCCTTCAGTGATTGGAGGGTTTACTATTTAATAAATCATTCTATTTTATACAAAATAGGTTTACTGGGTGTTGCATCATTTTCAAAGGGAGCAATTTGCAGATTTAAGATATATCGTCCATCGGCTATTTGATGGGGTACATAAATCATTTCTGTAATGGTGGCGTCCATTCGTATGTTGCCCTCTAGATTCCAAAAGGCTTTATGCGCTTTCAACTCGCCTTCATCTTTTTCACGATCTACACTAGGTACATCTACCAAAAGGTGTTTTACTCCCAATCTTCGTAAAAATACCATGGCTTCTTCTTCAATATAGGTCCAATTGGTATGTGACCAGTTTTTTGTTTTTTTCTCGTCTATATTCGGAATCGTTCTAATCACCAATGCTTCTGGGTTTTTTCCTTTGAGGTCGTATTGCAATTGTTTTTTTGAAATCACAAAGTCCTCACCTCTTGGCTCTGCAGCTACTGTGATCAATTCGGCTGTAAAAAAGAATTGTGTAAGATGCTTATTAATACTGTATACTTTTTCTGTAATATGCCCTACACATTCGGTATGTGTACCATGTGCATGTGGGTTGAATGTGATAGTATTAAAATTGACATCGCCTCCTTCACTTACTTTTCCTACCCAATCTTCCGATCGTACAGGTGTGATTTCGGGTTTTTCTAAATACCAAGCTAATGGGTTTTCTGTATCACTTAACGGAATAGAAATATCTATAGGTTGTGATAAGTCAATTGAAAGTGTTTGGTTTTTGTGATGGATGGTAGCTTTCACGTGATGATTTTATATATGTATACCTATATGTCTTTAAAGATAAAGAATGTTACAAGGTATTGGATTACGTTTTTAAAATATAATTAAATACGTACTCATTCTGCAATATATTTAGAAAGCAAAATACCTTTCTGTAACAAAAATCACGAACTCAAGTTCAGCATAAATAAATCACTTGCAATGCCATCGCTCAGAAACTTTCCTTTTTTAGTAACGTACAAGCGATCTTCTTCTAAAAATAGAAAATGATTTTCAATATGTGTTTGGGCTTGTTGGAGTAAGTAGGCATGCATTTTTGATCCAAATAGCATCGCTACTTCTTTTAATGAAACACCATCTTGCGTCCGTAATCGTGTCATCACATACTCATTATACTGATCTGTAGTTGTGAGTGCTTCTACATCTTGGGGCAACTCATCTTTCTCAATCGCTTTGATATACTTTGGATTATTACTAATGTTCCAAGCTCGGCGCTTTCCGTTATAACTATGCGCTCCGGGACCAATACCTATATAGCTTTTTCCTTCCCAATAGGCTGTATTATTACGGGAGAAAAAATTGGGTTTCCCAAAATTGCTAAACTCATAATTATGATATCCTTCTGCTTCCAATCGCTCTACAAGAATAGCATGATGCTCTTGTGCTACCTCATCTTCTACTGGGGGAATGATTCCTTTTTTAATAAAATTTTCTAGTGCTGTTTTTGGTTCGACAGTGAGTGCATATGCAGAAATATGTGGAACTCCTAGATCTAGTGCTTGTTCTATATTTTTGATCCATCGGTCATTACTCATTTCTGGAATACCATAAATAAGATCTAGGGATATGTTTTGAAACCGCTTTCGCGAAAGCGTAATAGAATCTATAGCCTCGGTGGCATTATGCGCCCGATTCATGAGTTTCAAATCTTCTTCAAAAAAAGATTGTACCCCAATACTCAACCGATTGATGGGTGATGCATATAAAGCTTCAATCTTTTCTTCCGAAAGGTCGTCAGGGTTTGCTTCTAATGTGATCTCTGGCGCATCTGTTACTTGGTAATTTTCATATACCGTTTGAATCAAGAGATTAATTTCTTCCGTTTCTAATACCGAAGGCGTTCCCCCTCCAAAATAGATACAATCTACCGTCTCATTCTGGAACTCTTCTTTGCGTAATTCTAGCTCTCGAATTAATGCAGTAATCATCGCTTCCTTCTTTCCCATAGAGGTAGAAAAGTGAAAGTCACAATAGTGACAGGCTTGTTTACAAAAGGGAATATGGATGTAGATGCTAGACATTTAATTTTTAAATGAAATAATTAAAAATGATACTCCAAATCCTAACACTATATAGATAAAAAGAGCCATTGGATATAGCAACAATGTTTTTATTGTGACTTTTATTTTCTTCTGAGGGAAAAGCGAATTCAATGCATATATCAAATAGATACCCATTATAAGAAATGGAACATATTGAAGCGTGTACGCTATAAATTTATTTAAGAAAAGGCCTAGTGTTGCCAACAAAGTATAAATACCTACCGCGTAAAAAGAAATAGCCAGATATTCTGCGAGCGTATATGATTTTGAAAAAAACAATTTTAATGACAGACTCAATGAAATCACAAAAAACAGTAAGAAATTATTAATGTTTTTTGACATAAATTTTGCGGTAGCAATCATACGTTCAAAACTAGGATTATCAAGACCATTATTTGCGACTTCTTGAAAAGGATCATAGTTTACAACAATACGCATGAGTATTAATACAATGGTCGTGAGTATAAAAAAGGGAACTGGTTTATAATATGTTTTTCGTTTTCCGCTTAAAAACTCACGGTATAATTTTCCTGGATTAAGAAAAGATAACTTTAAAGTGACCAGCAATGGTGCATTAACAGAAAAAATACTATTTAAAAAATCCTGAAAAGTATCTCTTAATGTAATCTTAGTGACACTTGTACTTTGTCCGCAATGGGCACAGAAATTTCCTAAAACAGCTGTGTTACAGTTTTTACATACCGTATTATGAGCATCTTTCTCCATAAGATTACTTTTTCACCCGTTTCTCATTTTGTTTTACAAAGGCTTCCCATCCTGTATAATGCTTTCCCGTTTCTATTTTTCCAGAATTATAAAAATGACATACCGCGGCGGCAAGTCCATCGGTACTATCTAGATTTTTGGGAAGTTCTTTAATCTTTAAGAGGGATTGTAGCATTTTTGCAACCTGTTCCTTACTGGCATTTCCATTCCCTGTAATGGCCATTTTAATTTTTTTAGGGAGATATTCTGTAATGGGAACTTCACGGCTTAATCCTGCTGCCATCGCAACTCCTTGCGCGCGTCCTAACTTAAGCATACTCTGTACATTTTTTCCAAAGAAAGGTGCTTCAATGGCAATTTCATCCGGATGATAGGTGTCTATAAGTTCGACCGTGCGCTCAAAAATGAGTTTTAACTTTATATAAGGATCTTTGTATTTTGAAAGTAAGAGTTCATTAAGTTGTAAAAACTCCATTTTTTTACCTACTACTTTGATCAAGCCAAATCCCATGATAGTGGTTCCTGGATCAATACCTAATATGATTCTTTCTTCTTTCAAAAGGAATTATATGTTTTATTCGTTACTTTGTTTGTTATGCGAGGCTACTCCCACAAAGCTACACAATTCCTAGGCTATAGTATCAAAATTTTGATTTTGGCTATGGTGCTCCTTTTTGTGTGGCAACGTGTGACACGTGATACGACTACAATTTTAGAAGTTTTTAAAAGCAATGTTAATACATTATTTACATATAGCAATATAGCAATATTACTATTACTATCTATTCTCAATTGGCTGTTCGAAGTTTATAAATGGAAAACATTAGCAAAACATTGCAGTCCTATTTCTACAAAAGAAAGTCTTTTACAATCATTAAAAGCGCATATCGTATCGCTGATTACTCCTGCCAAAATTGGAGAATATGGAGCTAAAGCATTATTTTTTCCTGCTCCATTACGTAAAAAGACGCTGTTTTTGACCTTATTAGGAAATGGGTATCAAATGCTTGCTACGACTGTTTTTGGAGTTTTGGGCATTGGGATTTGTAGTTATTATTTATTTCCTGCATTTATAGGTTATTACCTCATCTTAGTACTCGTACTCATCGTTTTGTTTTATGGCACTCCTAAACTTTTACATCATATCCATTGGAGTATCAAAGGGTATTCTTGGCAACGTATACGTGATTTTATGAAAACCATTGCTTCTTCTAATAAGCACAAAGCATTGTTTTTTTCGTTTGCTCGCTATCTCATATTTGCACATCAGTTTTACTTTTTATTAGTACTATTTCAAGTGGATGTTTCTTATATCCTTGCGATGGGGCTTATTGCTACTATGTACGTTTTAAGTTCTATCATACCGATGCTTCAACTCTTTGACGTGGTCCTTAAAACGGGCGTAGCTGTTGCGGTATTTTCGTGGATTGATGCACCAGAAATTACCATCGTGAGCATCACATGTATCATGTGGTTTTTTAACATGGTACTTCCTATAATTCCAGGGAGTTATTTTATACTTACAGACACCTCTTTAAGTACTCAAAAAACGATGTCTATATGATGGTACTTATCTGCATGTATGCTATCATTATTGGGTATGTGTTTTTTATCCTTTGGTTATCGTATGGGTATAAGAAAGTGCCTCTTTTTACTTCTTCAGCAAATATTCCTAAACAAGGATTTTCCATAATTATCCCTTTTCGAAATGAGGAAAAGAATCTCCCTAGGTTACTTGATAGTATTAGGCAATTAGACTACCCTGCATTTTTGTATGAAATCTTATTGGTTAATGATAATTCTGATGATGCGTCGGTTACTTGTATCGAGTTGTATATCAAAAAGCATTCTCAAAAAAACATCAAGATTTTAAACAGTATACGTACTTCTAATTCTCCTAAAAAAGATGCCATTCAAACTGCTATAGCGGTCACAAATTATTCTTGGATTGTAACGACAGATGCCGATTGTATGGTGCCAACTTTATGGCTTCGTGAGTTAGATTCTTTTATAGAGCATACTAACGCAAAGCTAGTGGCGGGTCCTGTTACATTACCGGTACATTCTTCTACATTTTTGAACGTTTTTGAGCAGATGGACACACTAAGTCTTGCTGGGGCTACGATAGGTGGTTTTGGTAATCAGCAGGCATTTTTATGTAATGGAGCGCATTTGGCTTATGAAAAAGCTAGTTTTATAGAGGTAAACGGTTTTCAAGGGAATACTCATATTGCTAGTGGTGATGATCATTTTCTATTAGAAAAGTTTACAAAAACATTTCCAAATCAGATTCATTATCTCAAGTCGCCACAAGCTATTGTTACAACGACATTTCAAGAGCGTTGGTCATCCTATATAACGCAACGAAAACGTTGGGCGGCCAAGTCTACGGGATATACCAAAACATTGACAAAAGGCATCGGAGTGCTTATTTTAGCGTCTAATCTGACCTTTGTGGTAGGTGTTGTTTTTGCTTTCGCGAAAGCGTATACACATTCATTACCGTTTTTAATATTACTCTTCATAAAAATAGTAGCTGATTTTATTTTACTGATACAAGCTTCACGATTTTTTAATAAGCAAAAATTATTGTTATGGTACCCTCTCTGTGCGTTATGGTACCCTTTTATAAGTTCTTACATTGCCCTGATTTCTTTAAAAGGAGGATTTACTTGGAAAGGCAGGTATTTTAAGAGATGAAAGCTATTAAATCGTATACATTGCTAGAAAAAACCAGAGGAGTTCAACTCACGATATGGAGTGCGTCTTATAGACTTCTCAACATTGGGTTATTCTAAAAAATAAAGAAGATCCCGCCATTTAGCGGGATTAGTTCAACTCACAATATGGAGCGCGTCTTATAGACTTCTCAACATTGGGTTTCACTAATAAGAATTTTTGTTACCTTTAAAATCCAAATCTTTTTTAATGAAACGCTTTACACTACTTTGTTGTGGACTCCTATTGGGTCTTTCAACGATTACCGCGCAAACAGATACCTACTCTGTAAACAATCAATCTTATGAGCTTAAAACTGATGTAGAAGGCCCTATTACACTACTCTGGAATATCGTTAATCAAGAGTATCGTTACTTTGCCAAAAAGGGAACAACGATTACAGAATTAACCAATACCAAAGAGGGTAAAAAATATCAGGAAGAGTATAAAAAACAGCTACAAGAACTTACAGGCGATGTAACGATGAATACCGATAAGGTGAAATTAACCTTAGCGAGTTTGCGTCGTTTTTTTAATGCCTATAATAAAGCAGTAGATGCTTCTTATGAAGAGAACAGTTTTCTTACAAATATGGAGTATCGCCTGGGTGGATTTGTAGGAATCACTAATAGTGTTTTTGTAGATAATCCCGACAACACTTCAAATACGCAATTTGGAATTGACTTTGAGTTGTATGATGCGACCGCACTTCCAAGTCATGCTATTGTTTTTCAATACAAACAGACCTTATCAAGTGATGAATTTGACTATAGTGCTGCTCAATTTTCTATCAACCATCGTTTTAAGTTTATAAAAACCCCTATCTATCAGATATACCTCAACACAAAGCTCGTTACTTTTACATCGGCAAAAAGATCTGAAGAAATAGATGATGATACGTTAGGGCTTATCGCTGTAGATGATTCGTCTGGTTCAAATTTACAGGGGCCTGTTATTTTTGGCCTTGGTGCTGATATTAAACTAGGAAAAGGGTATTTATCTCTTAACTATAATGATGCGTATTCTTTTATTATAGATGATAATGGGGAGTTCCCTGTTGATCTTACTATTGGATATAAGTTTGTACTATAGTATTAATCTACCTTTAAGACAATAGGTACTTTAAATCGAGTTTTTACTAATATTCCTCGTTTTATAGCTGGCTCAGGTTTTGGCATTACTTGTATAGCATCATGAATCCACGCATTCAATTCAGGAATTTCTTTGCGAATCATAGGTTTAAGATGAATACTATCCAAACAGAATTTTCCTGTTTCATTCACAATTAAGTCTAGCCAAACAGTATCGTTTATAGATTCTTGTACTACAATAGTATGATTGCTAAGCTCTTGATACAATGTACTTGTTACTTGGTCTTCAAAGCATTTTTTTAGAGCTGCGCTCTCAGAGAGTTCATCACAGGTATTAAAAATAGGATAGGTATCTACATTAGTAATATCTATGATATATTGCTCTTGACTTAAGAAATCTTCAGTAGTAATTTTTTTGGTCTCCCATCTTGAGCAGGATGCTATAAGCATACAAAGAGCTAAAGACAAAAGACGCATATTCATACCATTTTATTTGTTGGATGAAATTTACAATATTATATGATGTTCTCCTAAAAGGTGTTTTTAGTCTTTTTTATCTTCTCCTTCTTTTAAAAAAAGCTCTTCTTTTAATACAGTAAGCCGTCTTTCTGTCATTGTCTTATAAAATGTGGCTGCTCTATCTTTGGACTCTTTATGTTTTTCTAAAAACTGTTCATAGAGTTTTACGACTTCTTTTTTATTTTCATAATAATTATCGGCACACACAGGAATGTTATATTGTGCTCGTATATTGGAAGGATTTATTTTAACGACTTTTCTATACTGAACTATTGCCTTTTCAAATTTTTTATTGATCTGGTAAGCGTTTCCTAATGTATAATAGATATCGTCTAATGGTAGGTCTTTAAAATATAATGCCTGTTTGGCATGATACTCTGCTTTTTCTATATCTCTTATTTTTCCATATAATTCGGCTAGTATATGATGAACTCCGTAATCTTCATCATCTATCCCTAATAAAATCAAATATTGTTCTATTGCTTTCTGATATCTATTTGTTTGACGATAACTCACTCCCAAATTATTATGAATGAAAGGTGATGTTTGTCCTAATGCTATTAGTTTTTCAAACCAAGTGATGGACTCATCATGCCACCCTCTCAAGTAGTAATTTTGTGCTAAAATATTCACCATTTCTACATTATCAGGATCTATCTCTAAAGCTTTATAACAGATTTTATCTACTACAGGATAATCACGTTTTCCCAAATAATGTAATCCTAATTGATAGAGTGCTTTTTGATGTGTAGAATCTAGTTGTACAGCTTTAGAAAATATTTCTTCACTCTTTGTAGTTGCTGTTTTCTTCCATAGAGAATCTCCTTTCTTTTCAAGTAGTTTTAATGCTCTCCCCCGTTGATAAAAATATTCTGGATTATCAGGATACTTTTGTGACAACTCCATAAAAATAGTATCGGCAGTACTATGTTTTCCTCTAGAAATTAAAAGCCTTCCATATTCTGTAGCTGCGATAGGTTGTTCCTTGTTTTGAGTAAGTGATGCTACATAGGCTTCTATTGCTGCTTTTTTATTTCCTAAACCACGATACGATCGCGCAATTTGCAGTAGTGTTTTTGCATTTTGATCTGGTATTAACTGATATTGCTCTATAGCTTTTGTATAGCTTCCTACTGCATACAAACTATCTGCAATAGTTAAAGCCGAAGACTGTGCTTCGGCGTTACTAATAATACTCGTAAAAAAAAGAAGTATGAGGTATCTCTTCATGTATTGTTATATTTTTTAATACTATTTTATCTGTCTATTTTTTTAATTTTTTTAATTTTTCTTGAGCTTCTTTATTACCATCAATGGCAATTGCTTTTTCGAAGTGACTTATAGCCTCATCCTTTTTTTTGATCATGACATAATAATCTCCCATTGCAACATAACTCTTTGATTCTTCTGGATAATACTTCAAATTCATTTCTAAATAGGCTTGTGCTTTTTTAGGTAATTTATGTGATGTTACTATAAAAAAGCCAACATCATTTATAAACTGCCAATCGGGTTTTACTTCTCGCTTAAAACGTTTACTTAACTCTTCAAAATGAGTATAAAAAGGCGTTGTTAATTCTTCTGCAGTATATGCTTTTGGCGTATTAAATCTCCATCTTTCTGGAAATGGATACCATGAAAACAATGATCGTAATCCATTATACATTCCTGGTACCACTACACTTCCATGATCTTCACTTCCTTGATAATCCCAAGTAAATTCTATATGACCTTTATTTTTTACTAAAATATCATGAAAATTAAGGTTTGCTCTTAACATTTCTGTTGGCTCTGATCTAAGTTTTCGCACCTTAACTGTATCTACCCCTACGCTATTAGCCACTGCAACATACAATGGTTTGTTTTGATATGTAGATGTACTAAGCAACTTTTCTGATTGTTTTACTAACTTTTCTTTATCCCACCATAAACTTGGGTCAATTGCTAAGTAATTATCAAATACATCTGGATGATGTGTATAGGTATAGAGTACAAAAAGACCTCCTGTAGAATGCCCTATGATAGTACTCATCGTATCGATAGGATACTTACTCTCTACAAAAGGTTTCAATTCTTTTTCTATAAATGTCAAAAAATTAGCTGCTCCTCCAGAGGTTTCAGACTTATGACCCCTTTGGAAAGGAACGTTTGTGGGTGTAAAATCTCTTGTTCTATCCGTATTGGAAATTCCAACTACAATAGATTTGGGTAGGTTCCATTTTTCAAGGAGTTTTAAAATACCTGTAACTGTATGGAAATGCCCTCTCCCGTCTAATACATAAATGACAGGATATTTTTTTCCGTCTTCTATTTTTTCTGGAAGATGGACCCAAATTTCTCTTTGCTCATTGAGTGTTTTTGAAAAGAGTGAATCAACAGTTCCTAGAATTAACTCATTGTCTTTATTTTGAGAAAACTGTGCCATTGCACAAAAGTTTATACAAATAAACCCAATACATACTAGTACTCTTGTCATAAAATGATTTATACCCATTATTAGGCAGTTATTTATTGCCGTATGTTAAAGTGAGAACGTAAATGGAAGTTCATATAATACACCTACTTTTTTCCCATCTTTTTCACCAGGTATCATTTTTGGTAATGTTTTGATGACTCTAATGGCTTCTTTTTCTAGTTCTGGGTGTGCTCCGCGGGCACGCACATTTACAATATTCCCTTCTACATCTATTTTAAAAACAGCTACTACTCTTTTTATTCCTGTAAGTCCTAACTGTTCTGGAAGTTTCCCATTAAATTCTTTGGTTGCATGCTCCTTAATTTTTTGAGTAGTACACTTTTTTATTTCTTCTTTAGAGCCCGAGCATCCCGGATAAGCTGGCACTTGTTCTAGTACTCCAAATGGAATATCTAAATCGTTTAGTACATCGTCATAGGTACTATCTTTTAGAATATTCTCATCCTTTGAAGTTACTGCGGTTAATACTTTAAGAGCTTTCTCTTCTTCTTCTGTTAAGCTTCCTTGTTTTGCTATTGAGTTTTTAAGTACTTCAATATTTTTAATGATCTCACTATCTGAAGTACTATAACCTGTTCCTCCTGCTGTAGCATCTGTACAAGCGGTGTATACTAATATGGCAAAAAGTGCTGGTACTAAGAATAAATATTTTGCTTTTGCTATTTGTTTTGATTTTGTTTTCTGTAACATAATAATTCGTTTTTTGATAATTGAATGATTAAAAAATGGATTGATGAACGAAAATTGTTTTGTATCAAAAGCTGTATTTAATAGTTCTTCATAATACTGCTTCTTTGTGGTGTTTCCTAGGGCATACCCATCGGCTAAATACTCATGTATAAGTGTGATTTCTTTTTGAAAGATGTATACTAATGGGTTAAACCAAAATACAATACGCAGCATTTCAAAAAGCAGTAAATCCAATGTATGTTTTTGCTTGATATGTATACGTTCATGTGCCAATATATGCTTTCGCGAAAGCGAACTTAACTTCTCTCCCAGAAATACATAATTAAAAAATGTAAATGCCTGAGTACTGTCTGGTAATATAATGACTCGTTTTTGCTTTTCTTTAAAACGAAAAAGGCGTGTAAATTGAAACAGCTTATAACTAAATAGAAGTGCACTAATAGCCATACCTAAATAGTATACATGCATCCAACTAAACCTATAGCCAGGTGTATTTGATATCAAAACAGTAGTCGGTTTTACAGTATCTATATTGGGTGTATTATAGCTCTCTAATATTACTTCAGGTAGCACCGTAGCTACTTCCTGGATAGGAACCATCGCCTGTAATGCGGCAATCTTTAAAAAAGGTAATATGATGGATAGTATAGGAGTTATGAGTAAATACATTCTGTTATAGGTAAAAAAGGTTTCTTTTTTTAAAAAGACCTTATAGCCTACCAAGAATATTGCTTGAAAGCATAGTATTTCTATAATGTATCTTGTCATAACTCCTAATCTGTGGTGTTTATATTACGATTGGATTTTAAATGTAATAGGCAGACTATATAATACGCCTACGGGTTGTCCATCTTGCTCTCCTGGTTGCATTTGAGGAAGTGTTTCTAACACTCTTTTTGTTTCTGTTTCTAGTGCAGGATGCGGAGCGCGAGTTCTAATATTTACAACATTACCGTTTTTATCTATTTTAAAGGAAGCAAAAATTCTGTTAACACCTGTAAGACCTAGTGTCGTTGCTAAAGAAGTATCAAATCCTCTGTTTACATGCTTAGAGATACTATTACTCATACATTCTTTACGCTCTTCATTTGTTCCTGTACAATTTGGAAAAACAGGTACTTGATCTATAATAGCAAAAGGAATGTCATCTCCAGCTTCTGGATTGATGACTGTTTCTTTAATCATAGTAATATCATCTGTAGGAGGAGCTTTAGGAGTTCCTAGATTCATATAGACAGTATAGCTTTCATCTCCTTTGTTATATGTAAGTTCAGCATATCCTTCTGGTTTCCCTTCGCTTAGCTTATGAACACTATAAGAAAGTTTAGTTCCCTCTTCGTTTATTGACGTCCATCCTACATAATCAGGGTTTGCTATTAAAAATGCCTCATAGGCTTGATGTGTTTTTAGTTTCTCACCTTCTAGATCTTCTCCTTTTGCAAGTTCATAACTTAAACTTTCAATATTTGCTTCTGTAGGAGTTTCAAGACTATTGTCATTACTACAGGAAGTATAGATTAATATCCCAAAAATTAAAGGGACGAGGACCAAATATTTTAATTGAGATACTTGATTTGATTTTGCTTTTTGTAACATAATAATTCGTTTTTTGATGAGTGAATGATTAAAAAATGTATTGATAAATGAAATATTTTCTGTTTTAAACACTTGTGATAACAAGCTTTGGTAATAGCTTTTTTTCCCGTTTTGAGAAACTACTTTAGCATCTGCTGTGTACTCTTGGAGGAGCATCATTTTATTTTGATATATATACACCAATGGATTAAACCAGCACACAATACGAAGCACTTCAAAAAACAACATATCTAATGAGTGTCCTTCCTTGATATGAATGGTCTCATGAAGCATGATATTATCTCGTTGTATTTCTGAAAGGTTTGCTCCTAAGAAAATAGTATTAAAAAAAGAGAAAGCAGTATCTGAATTAGGTAGTGTGATAATTTGTAATGCTCCTATTTGCTGTAAAGTTCCTTTATTTTTTAATAGCTGGATTTTTATAATCTTATAAGCAAAATAGCCTAAACTCAGAATCATTCCAACTACCCATATAGTAAGTATCCAAGTAATAAAATTAATAGGTTTTGTACCTGTAAGTACTACTTCATCAAGCATTCCTCCATTTAAGGTTGTATCTGTAAGACTGGTTTGCAGTAATACTTCTGGCAATGTAATTGTATAAGAAGCTGGAACCGTTTCTCGAATCGCATCTATTTGAATAAATGGAAGTATAAAACTGAGTATAGGTGTGATAAGTAAGTAACACCTATTCCAATTAAAAAAGGTTTCCTTTTTTAAAAAGACATCATAAACTACTAAAAATAGCAATTGATAAGCAACAATCTGGAGGATATAGTGTATCATTGGTTTTCTTCTTTATTAATTTCTCTCATAATCTCTTCCATTTCAGACATATTAATGTCATTTTTCTTCATAAAGAAGGATACCATACTTTTAAATGACCCTTGAAAATAGCCATTCATTAATTTATTAAGCGTTTGATTACTATAGTCTGCCTTTTGAACTAAAGGAAAATAAATATGTCCCCTTCCCTCTTTACGATATCCTACAAATTCTTTATTCTCAAGAATTCTAACAATAGTAGATACTGTATTGTAAGCTGGTTTTGGTTCTGGCAACTTTTCTATAATAGCAGCAACATTAGCTTCCTTAAGATCCCATAGGATTTGCATAATATCTTCTTCGGCTTTTGTGAGTTGTTTCATTAGTTATATATCTATTAGTGATCTGTAAATGATTCTTTTTAAAAGTTGTATTTTAAAGATTGTCTTACAAATATAACTAAATTCTTAGTTTAAACTAATTTTTTAGTTAAAAAATTGTAACAAATTAACATTTAAAGCGTCATATGGTCTGTAATTACACACGTTAAGATGGATTTACTTCTTGTATTTTTGAGTTTATTGCTTGTACTTTTAGGCATTATTGGTAGTTTTATTCCTGTATTGCCAGGCCCTCCAGTGAGTTGGTTGGGGCTTTTGGTCTTACATTTTACCAAAGGGGTACCTATGGATTATACCTTTTTGGGGATTACCTTATTTGTAGCAATTCTCATTTTTATTTTAGATTATATCATCCCCTCTATAGGGACCAAACGTTTTGGAGGAAGTAGGGCTGGTGCAATAGGAACTATGATTGGATTATTTGTAGGTATTTTTTCTCCTATTCCATTTGGAATTTTAATAGGCCCATTTGTAGGTGCATTGATTGGGGAGCTTATCTTTAATCAGAGTGACTCTAAAACAGCTTTTAAAGCCGCTGTAGGCTCTTTCTTAGGTTTTGTAGCTTCTACCTTTATGAAGTTTATTGTCACCGTTATATTCCTTGTTTTGTTTATCTATAAGCTTTTTGCATATAGTGACACGTTGTTTGTTTGGTCATAAGATCAAGTTACTGCTATACTATATGTTTTCTTTATACGCTTTCGCGAAAGCGTATACAAAAAAAAGCCCTTCATTTCTGAAAGGCTTTCTATGTGTACGTATCTTTATTTGATTATTTTTTGATCACAATAAACTCAGATCTTCTGTTAAGTTGATGATCTTCTTCTGAACAGTTAGCATCGTTTCCACAATCATTTACTAATTGAGTTTCTCCATATCCAGCTCCAGAAATTCTACTACTCTCTATTCCTTGACTAATAATATATGCTACTGTAGATTTTGCTCTTTTATCAGACAGGCTTAAGTTGTAGCTGTCTACTCCACGACTATCTGTATGCGATCTAGCATCTATCACCATAGTTGGATATTGCTTCATTACAGATATTACTTTTTCTAACTCTAAAGCTGCATCTGGACGGATATTAAATCTATCAAAATCAAAGTAAATAGGATTAAGTTCTAATAGTACTGTTAAATCATCACCCACTTCAATAGGTTTTTGAGCAAGTTCTAATCTCAAATTATTAGTAATCGTTTTAGACTCATCTGGTGTAGTGAATACTACTTCATCTCCATTATAAGTTTCTTTTATAGCTCTTACGATATATTGCTCTTCACAGTTTGCGGTATCAAAATTATAACCTCCATTGGTCTCACTAAGCATAGAAGTAACCACTTCTCCAGAACTATCTATTAATTGCACAGTTGCTCCTGAGATTGGATCTCCTGAGTCTTTATCTATCACTTTACCATCTACTAGAATATCACATGGTATTATTTCTTGTACAAAGCGATAAATATCATCACTCCCCATTCCAGTTTTACGATTGGAAGCAAAGTATCCTAATTTGGTTTCATCGTTTACTATAAATGTAAAATCGTCATAAGAACTATTAATAGGTTTTCCAACATTTATAATTTCTTGTTCATCGTTTTGTAATTGTGGACTTGTCACATATACATCTAATCCTCCTAAGCCAGGATGACCATCTGAAGCAAAATATAGGTTTCCATTTTTACTCATAAAAGGAAATGTCTCTCTTCCTTCTGTATTAATTGGGCGGCCTACATTAACAGGCGTACCATACGTTCCATCTTCATTAATATCTACTACCCAAATATCAGAAAGACCTATAGTTCCTTCCATATCTGATGCAAAATATAATTTTGTATTATCTGCATTTAATGCAGGGTGTGCTGTAGAATATTCATCACTATTAAAAGGCATCTCAACGGCTTCTGTCCATCCCTTTCCTTCTTCTCTAGTAGATTTATAGATCTTTAGCTTGTTTGTTCCGTTTTTATCTTTCTTATAACTCCCTTTTGTATAATTGTTACGTGTAAAATATACTGTACTTCCATCTTTTGAAAAGGCAGTTGTACTTTCGTGAAATTTTGAATTTAGTTTTTTATTAAACTTTGATGGTTTTGAGAAAGATCCTGACTGTTCACCTATTCTAGTTTGATATAGATCTAAAAACGGTTGGTTATTCCATTTATGAATACGTCTAACACTTCCTCCAGAATCTCTTGTTGATGCAAAAATCAATTTTCCTTCAAATTCGGTAGGTGCAAAGTCTGAATATCTTGAATTAATACTTCTTATATCTTCAAGCGTATATTTACTTTTCTTGTATTCAGATATCTCACGTAAATAATCTGGAGACTCTTTAAATAATGTCGCTCTTGTATCTGTTCCATTAAGGTCATTAAATCGAGTCATCATAGCATCTGCTAACTCATAATTTTTTAAAGCTCTTAATGTTTGTGAGTATCTAAAATAGTATTCCGGTTGAACTTCTTCTTGGTAGGTATCAATTAACTTTTTATACCATACTTCTGCATTTGTATATTCAGCATTGAAATAATAAGAGTCTGCTAGTTTTTGGAATAAATCGGCAGATTCATATCCTTTTTCTGCAACGTCAAGATATATTTTACGTGCATCTACAAAAGCATACTGATCAAATTTCTTATCTGCTCTAGATATTTTCCCTTCCTGAGCAAAGCTAGTCACTCCTACTAGTGAGAATAAAGCTGTTAGTATATAAACGTGAAGTTTCATTAATTTTAGTTTTAAATAATAATTATATGCTATTCTCTTTTATTAGAAGAATCTAGGTGTTAATAACCTATCATACTCGTTAAACAGTTCAAATCTAAGGAAAACTTCAAAACTTCCATCATTAAATGTGGTATCTCCTAAATCTGTTGTCTCACGATCATAGGCTAAACCTATAAGCATACTGTCTGATACTTGAAAACCTGCAAGTCCACT
>NZ_FZNY01000008.1 GCF_900188275.1 Dokdonia pacifica | reverse complement strand
ACGGGGCTCACCTCTTCCCATTCCGAACAGAGAAGTTAAGCCCGCCAGCGCCGATGGTACTACAATCGTGGGAGAGTAGGTCGCCGCCTTTTTAAACCCTCATCATTTATTTGGTGAGGGTTTTTTGTTTTAAAATATATGCTACATTAAGATTTTATGACTTTATGAAGAGAGTACTACATCGAAGCGATTTAATACAACTTAAAAATATTTTTTAAAAATTGTGTAAGATATATGCTTTATATTAGACATAAGTACACTAAACAATCTATCTAGGAACCACTACTTGAAAAGTAACTATTTTGATACTGCTATACTTATTTTTGCTCTTTCCAAAGAAGCAGAGAATAAGCGCAAGCCATTTATGGCATTGCAAAGTTTAGGAGAAGTACTTCATATATCAACTTTAAATAAAGTAAAAAATACAGGGTTAGATTATTATCATTTTGATGAATATCTACAGCAAGGAAATACTTTTGGAGACCGTATAACTCATGCTACACAAGCAATTTTTGATAAAGGATATCAAAATGTTATTATTATAGGTAATGATACTCCAGGGCTGACTTCCAAAATACTTAAGGATACTTCTAAATGTCTTAAAAATGATACAAATGTTATAGGGCTATCTAAAGACGGAGGTTTGTATCTTATTGGTATTTCTAAAAAATCTTTTGATAGAGATGAGTTCCAAAAATTAGCTTGGGAAGATTCACAATTAAGTAGTTCGTTTTTAAAATTGATGCATCAAAAAGCTACCAATGTTTTTTGTTTACGTACACTTTACGATGTTGATAGTTTTCAAGATTTATTAAAGATAAAACTAATAGAACTTGGAGATTTAGCTCAGTTTACAATTCTTTTGCTTTCTTCATTACGCTCTATAGCTAATAATATATTTTTCGAGAATAAACTTTTAACCTCATTTGTATATCAATATATACTTGGTACACGAGGCTCTCCTTTAAAGCTTTTTAGATAATAGCTTTTTTAAAATAATTCTCTATAGTGATTAAATAAGAGTACGCTTTCGCGAAAGCGTATACTCATTTACACACTTTTATTTCTAATCTTTTAAGAATGAAAAATATACTCTACATTTTTGTAGCTTTATTTGCTTGTGCTTTTGTATACGGACAAGAAACCACAGGAACACTTCAGGGAATCCTTGAAGACTCTAATAAATCACCGATATCTTTTGCAACGATTACAGTGATAGATACGGAAACTAATTATAAATATGGCGTAATTTCTCAAGAAAATGGATTTTACAGTTTTACAAATTTACCTCCAGGAAGTTCATACGAAATGACAGTTTCTTTTTTAGGATATAAAACAATTACAGAACCTTTTATAGAAGTACACCTGGGGGTAGTTACAGTTAAAAACTTTGTGCTTATAGAAGAAAATGAGACTTTAGATGAAATTGTACTCACTACAAAAGGACAAAAACAAAAAAATGGAAATGAAACTTTATTAGGAAAAAAAGAGTTACAGTCTACACCTACCATAAATAGGAGTATTCAAGATTTGACTAAGAATTTACCTGAAAATAATTTGAATTCCTTTGGAGGCGCAAGTAATCGCTTTAATAATCTTACTATCGACGGAATTGCTAATAATGATGTAGTAGGTTTTCAAGAACCTGCAAGTGGTGCTTCTGGTTCATCTGCAAATGGTTCGCCAGGAAGTTTGTCACGATCTCAACCTATAGGTTTAGGCGCTGTAAAACAAATCTCAGTAAAATTAAGCCCTTTTGATGTAAGTCTTGGTAATTTTAATGGTGCTAGTATTAATCTAGTGACTAAAAATGGTACAAATACAACAAAAGGAGAAGCTTATATTTATGGAAATAATCAAGCGTTGATTGGGCGTTTTGCAAATGGAGTAGAGCAACAGGTTTCATCTTTTTATGATCTTCAATTTGGAGCAGGTGTAGGCGGGGCTATAGTAAAAGATAAGTTGTTTTATTATGTAAATTTTGAACAGGCATTATCAGATACTCCAGTTTTAAATGCTCCCGGAAGTGAAACATCAGACATTGAAATAGAAGATGTATTAGCTATTAGAGATCGATTAGTTAATGTGTATGATTATGATCCAGGTGCTTTCAGAGAAGCGTCTGTAAAAACTGCAAGTACAAAGTTATTTGCTAGATTGGATTATAACTTATCTAGAAATCATAAGCTTACGCTAAGAAATAATTATGTGAATAGTTATGCAGATAACCTAGAATGGAATAGTACCATCTTTAATTTTGGAAATCAGGGATATCGTCATAATAGTATTGCAAATAGTCTAGCTTTAGAACTTAAATCAAACTTTAATAATGGTAGTACAAATAAGCTATCTATCGGATATAATACAGTAAAGGAAAACCGTGAATTTGATGGACGTGTTTTTCCGCATATTCAGATAGCAACGACTTCTGCTGGACGAATTTTTGCAGGAACCTATAGAGAGGCATCAGTGTATGATACAGATTTTTCTACTTTTCAAATTTCAGACACCTTTACATATTCTAAAAATAACCATACTATTACTGCAGGCGGTTTTGCACAATTTAATAACATCGATTATGGATTCTTATCTGCATGGAATGGTAGGTGGGAATATGGATCTGTAGATGATTTCCTCAATGATACACCAAGACGAATACGAGGAGTATATAATATTATTAATAACGATTTTGATTTTGTGAGTAGTGAGCCTTCAGCAACGGTCAACGTATTAGAAGCAGCAGTCTATATTCAGGATAAACTTCGTGTTAATGATCAATTTACTATTACTGCCGGTATACGTTTGGATGGACAATATTTAACAGATCCATTACCGATTAGTCAAGAAGTTCAAAACACACCCGCTTTTAGTCAATTTGATAATAAAATATCTGCTGCGCCTCAATTAAACCCTCGAGTAGGCTTTAATTACAAAATAGATGAAAATGGAAAATATACCTTACGAGGGGGGACAGGATTATTTTCTGGTCGAATTCCCTATCTATGGTTTGCATATGCAGAATACATTTCTGGTACTGAATATTTTAATATAGATATTAGGCCAGAAGAGTCTGTTACACTTACAGAAAATTTAGGTGATTTAAGAGAGGTGCAACCTAATCTTACAGAAATCAATCTTATTGATACTAATTTTACATTGCCGAGAGATTGGAAAACAAACATAGCTTTTCAAGCAAAACTTCCCAAAAAATGGACTTTAAACCTAGAAGGAACCTATACAGAAGTAGTAAAAGGTATTTTCTTTCAATCTATAAATAGAAGAGAAACACTTGGGAATTTTGAAGGAGCAGATAATCGTCCATACTTTTTAGAAACAGGTGATGACATAAAGATCAATTCAAACTTTACAAACGTTTTTTTATTAACTAATACAGATAAAGGCTACAGGTATAATGTGACTGCAGGTGTTTCTAAAGATATTGGAGGGTATAATGGATATGTAGGGTATACCTACGGAGTAAGTAAAGATATTTCCAGTACAGTGCGTAATTCCCCGGCAGCTAATTTTGAATGGAATCAAGCTGTTTTTGGTAATAATCCTGGGTTATCTTTTTCAAATTTTGATTTAAGACATAAAATAGTAAGTAGTCAATCGTATAGTTTTCAAATTGATTCCAATAATCAAGGATTTGTTTCTTTTTTATATAATGGAAGAGCAGGAAGCCCTTTTTCTTATGTATATCAAGGGGACCTTAATCAAGATGGATCTTCTAGGAATGATGTGATTTATGTACCTAGAAACGCATCAGAAATTAACTTAATTGATATTGTAGATACAAATGGAACTGTAGTGACTACAGCGGCTCAACAATGGGAGCGTTTAAATACATTTATTGAAAATGACTCTTATTTAAGAGAACGTAGAGGGCAAATAGCAGAGCGGAATGGAGCTAGAACGCCATGGAATCATGAGTTAGATATGAAATTAGAATATGCCCATAGTTTTGAGAATGGACATTCTATAGGAATATCTTTTGATATGCTTAATGTTTTTAATTTTATTAATAAAAATTGGGGGCAGTTAGTATTTGTTCCTAACGTAGTGAATTCAAGTTTTAGTTTACTTAATTTTAGAGGTATTGTCGATAACGAACCACAATTTCAATTTAATATTCCAGAAGGAACTTCTCCGTATGTAACAGATTTGCAAAACTCTAGATGGAGAGCACAATTAGGTGTGAAGTATCAGTTTTAAAAATGTTTGTTTTAAACTTCTATTTCGACATAGAGTTAAGATTGACTAATTATATAATTAAAAACAGTTACAAAATGAAAAATAATTATTTGAAAAGGTTTAGCACATTACTATTCGCAATACTATCAGTAGTTTCTTATGCACAGCAAACCACTTGGGTTATAGATAAATCCCATTCTTCTATCGGTTTTGATATAGACCATCTAGTGGTATCACAAACAGAAGGAACTTTTAATGAGTATGAAGCTACTATTAAGGCTGATAAATCAGATTTTTCTGATGCAACATTTGATATTACTATTCAGACAACAAGTGTAGATACTAAAAATGAAAGAAGAGATAATCATTTGCGTAGTGCCGACTTTTTTGATTCAGAAAAATATCCTGAAATCACATTTAAAGTAAATAGCTTTAAGCATATCTCAGGTAAGAAATATGAAGTTACAGGTATGTTTACGATGCATGGCGTAACTAAAGAAGTGACATTAGATGCTAGGTTTGGAGGAATTATAACTCAAGGTAACTTTGGTACCAGAGCTGGTTTGCGTATAACTGGTGAGATAGATCGTTATGATTTTGGCCTTAAATATAATGCAGCTATGGAAGCAGGTGGTTATATTTTAGGAAAAGAAGTTCGTATAGATTGTCGTTTAGAAATGGTAAAACAAGAGAAAGCTTAAGCTAGTAATATCTTTAATAAGAAAAGGCTATCAGTTTTTGATAGCCTTTTCTTGTTTGAAATGATTTATAACTAGATGTTTTTTAAGAATTTTTGTACCGCGTCCCAATATCCTTTACTATCATCAAAGGTATTCCATAAGGCTCTAGAACCATGATTCCCTTTTGTTTTAGGAATGTATGATTGTTTTGCTTTTGTTGGAATTACATTATACATATGTGCCCAAGACTTCACTTCGTTTTTACCTGAAGTAATAAAAGTTGGGATTTGGATAGATTTTGCACTAGAAGTAATAAAACTTTTATTTTCAAAATATTCTCCAGGAGAAAACGATACTACAGCTTGCACTGAATTAGGATAATCGCCAGCATATTTTAAAACTAATGAAGAAGAGTAAGAACTTCCCCAGATGATTATTTTTTTTGGGTTATATGTTTTTTTAACATAAGAAACGGTAGCTTCTATATCTTGGAATGCATCTATATATGCTGTTTTCTTTCCTGCTTTTTGTGCTCTTTTATTAGTTTCATTTGTTATGTCATTAACCTCTCCTCCAGAACGTTGATCTACAGCTAAGCATGTATACCCTAATGCATTTAATTTTGGAGCAGTTTCTTTGTATTCTCCACGACTCCAACCTGCTTGATGAAAAAGAAGAATAAAGGTATCACTATTAGAAGCTTCATATAAGTCGGCAGTAATTAGTAATCCATCTTTAGAAGGGTATTCAATAGTTTCTTGTGCAAATGTTAGTAAGCAACTTAAACTTAAAATAAAGGTGTATATAGTTTTCATAAAATATAATATAAGAAATAATGATAGGTGATTAAAAAATATAAGTCTCTATACGAGTATCTTGCTTACAGTAGTGTGTCAACTTACCTTTTAAAATAACCAATTCTAATAACTAAACGTTTTTTATTTGAAAAAAGTTTTTAGAAAGTGCAAGCGATGTATGATCTAAACGACAGAACCGTTAATTTACCCTATATTTACAATCAATCTAACAAAAATTTATGCGCGCTTCAGTAATATCTGCTATAAACAATAACTTAAATAATGCCATTTCTTTAATCGATGCTATAGATACTAATATATATACAGATGTGACTGTAGGTCCTTATTATAGTAGTATAGGATCTCATGTAAGACATGCGTTAGATTTTTTTGATTGTATTATACATGGTATTCAAGAAAATGATATTGATTTGACGGCTCGTAAGCGCGATGAAATTATCTCTACCAATCCAGAAGCTGCCAAAAATCATATAAGAGAAATACAACAACGACTAGCTTCATATGTAGATGTAAATACCGATTACTTATTACATGTGACAGATAATTTAGGTGATGGAAAGGTAACAATCATGTATACTTTAGAAAGTATCCTAGCACAAGCAAATACACATGCCACGCATCATTATGCAATTATAAGTTATATGCTACAAACTTTAAATGTAGAAGTGGTAATCCCTGGTTTTGGATACAATCCCTCTACACCAGTTCCTAAGAGAGAAGGGATATAAGCTTACTCATTAAATAAAGCCTTCATAAGTGTTTTAATTCCCTTAAAACCAAAATAGATAGCACCAATTAAACAAATAATTCCTATTCCTAATACTGGAATAAAAAATGGATGATCTTGATTCTTAAATGAGGAATTAAGAATAAGGGGCGCTGCAATTAGTAAGGCTAATGTGCCTCCCATAATTTTAATGCCTTTTAGTAATGTTTCTTTATTTGTGCTCATACTTATTTATTGCATTTCGTACACTCCCATATTTAAGAAGTAATTCATTAGCTAAAGATTCTTCAATATGTAAAGCTTCCATAATCATGCGTGTCCCTCTATTTACAAGCTTATGATTACTTAATTGCATATCTACCATCTTATTACCTTTTACCTTCCCTAATTGAATCATAGTGGCGGTAGAGATCATATTTAGCACTAATTTTTGAGCTGTTCCAGCCTTCATTCGAGAACTTCCTGTCACAAATTCAGGTCCAACAATAACTTCGATAGGATAGGTAGCTGTAAGCGATAATGGGCTTTTGTGGTTGCAAGTAATACACCCTGTTCCTATATTTTTAGTATTACAAACTTCTAAAGCTCCAATAACATAAGGAGTAGTTCCAGAAGCGGCAATCCCAATGACAAAATCATTTTCGGTGATCGAATATGCTTCCAGATCTTTCCAACCTTGTTCTTTACTATCTTCTGCAAACTCTACTGCGTTTCGAATGGCATCATCACCTCCAGCAATAAGACCAATTACTAACTCATGAGACACACCAAAAGTAGGAGGGCATTCTGAAGCATCTACAATACCTAAACGACCACTGGTTCCAGCCCCAAGGTAAAATAGACGGCCTCCTTTTTTTAATCTTAGGACAACCTGATGAATAAGCGTCTCAATTTCTGGTAACGCTTTTTCTATTGCCAAAGGAACCGTTTTATCTTCATTATTTATATGGGTAATTATGTCTGAAACAGACATTGTTTCCAAATGGTCATAATGAGAATTTTGCTCTGTAGTTTTAGTAAAAGACACAAGTAGTTGTTTTAAGC
Organism: Dokdonia pacifica; assembly: GCF_900188275.1. Classification (GTDB taxonomy): domain Bacteria; phylum Bacteroidota; class Bacteroidia; order Flavobacteriales; family Flavobacteriaceae; genus Dokdonia; species Dokdonia pacifica. Next base: position 192,793 of record NZ_FZNY01000008.1, on the reverse strand, counting down.
TTCAAAAATAAGAATTAAAGGTAGACTTTAGGCTATGTGGTTGGGTACGCTTTCGCGAAAGCGTATAATTGATTTTAATTAACATGTAACTATCTGTAATGTAATTACTTATAATCTATTTGAAATTTTAACGTTTCGAGTTGTTATTCTATCACACTAATGTTAACTTTGTGTTACGTAGTATATGTATTGTTAATATGAGTAATCTTATAGAAGTTGTTGATTCTCTAGAGCATAGAATTGATACTTTATTGAAGCACTATCAAGCGCTTAAGGAAAGACACGAACTTCTAGAGGGAACCATTGCATCATTAGATGCCGAGAATAAAAATCTCAAAGATACTCTAGAAGAAAGACAAAAAGAGATTAATACACTCAAAGCAGCAAATGCATTACTAGGCAGTAACGATTATAAAAGGGAAACCAAGCTCAAAATAAACACCTTAATTAGAGAGATAGATGCTTGTATGGTGTCACTTTCTGAATAAAAGGAAATTTTATGTCTGAAAAGCTTAAAATTAAATTATCTATTGCAGATCGCGTGTATCCGCTTACTATTCCTGTACAACAAGAGGAAGGGTTGCGTAAAGCTGCAAAAAAAATAGATGCTATGATTAAACAATTTGAGCAAAGTTATGCCGTTAGAGATAAACAGGATGTACTGGCGATGTGTGCCTTGCAATTTGCATCTCAGGCTACCCAAAAAAATATAGATAAAAACTCAAATCAAGAAGAAATCTCAAAGCGTTTAGAAGCATTGAGTGCTCTCTTGGATGAGCAATTATAACGTTCTTTACATACAGCATATTACTGCCTGCATTGGTCTTTTTTTGATAAACTCAACAGATATATTTTTGTAAAGAGTGAATCTGGATTGTAAAAGCGCGCCGTCTTCGTCACGGATTCTTGATCAGTCCTCTAGCTCTAATCCTTTTATTTAGGAGTTTATACAAAAACCCAACTAATGCAGGCTTTTTTTATACCCTATTTTTAGGGAATAACCAACTGAAAAGGTAGTGTATACCTTTAATATTAACCATTGTATTACTCTTTATTAAGAGTATCGATATATAAAAATGAATATGGAAGAAAATTTACTCGCGTTAATTGTGGGTGTTGTTGCCCTCATTATTGGGTTTCTTATAGCAAAACTATTGGAGCGTAATAATGCTTCTCAAGTAGTTAAAAATGCAAAGAAGAATGCGCAAAGCATCATTAAAGAAGCAAAAATTGAAGCTGAAGCAACAAGAAAAGACAAAATATTACAAGCAAAAGAAAAGTTTATAGAACTTAAATCAGAGCACGAAAAAGTAATTCTTAATAGGGATAAAAAGATTTCTGAAGCAGAAAAACGAACTAGAGATAAAGAATCACAAGTAAGTAGTGAGCTTTCAAGAAATAAAAAACTAAATCAAAGTCTTGAAGACAAAGTAAAAGACTACAATAATAGAATAGCTTATCTAGAAAAGAAGCAATCAGAAATAGATAAGATACATAAAAGCAAAGTGCAGCAATTAGAAGTGATTTCTGGACTATCTGCCGATGTAGCTAAAGAACAACTTGTAGAGTCTCTTAAAGCACAAGCTAAGACAGATGCTATGGCTCATATCCAAACGGCTATGGAAGAAGCTAAAATGACAGCTGAACAAGAGGCTAGAAAAATTGTTATAAATACCATACAGCGTATAGGGACAGAAGAAGCCGTAGAAAACTGTGTTTCTGTTTTTAACCTAGAAAGTGACGATGTAAAAGGTAGAATCATTGGTAGAGAAGGAAGAAATATACGTGCTATTGAAGCCGCAACAGGAGTAGAAATTATTGTAGATGATACTCCAGATGCTATTATTTTATCCTGTTTTGATAGTGTGCGTAGAGAGATAGCAAGACTATCATTACATAAGCTTGTGACAGATGGACGTATTCACCCAGCTCGTATTGAAGAAGTTGTTCGTAAAACAACAAAACAAATAGAGCAAGAGATTGTAGAAGTTGGAAAACGTACCGTGATAGATCTAGGTATTCATGGATTACATCCAGAATTAATCAAGGCAGTAGGAAGAATGAAATATAGATCTTCTTATGGACAGAACTTATTACAACATAGTAGGGAAGTAGCAAAACTTTGCTCTGTAATGGCAGCAGAATTGGGTGTAAATCCAAAACTTGCGAGAAGAGCAGGTTTACTACACGATATAGGAAAAGTGCCAGATACAGAAACAGAAACTCCGCATGCTATTCTTGGAATGCAATGGGCAGAAAAACATGGTGAAAAACCAGATGTTTGTAATGCTATTGGAGCACACCACGATGAGATAGAAATGACATCTTTATTATCACCTATTGTTCAGGTGTGTGATGCCATAAGTGGAGCGCGTCCAGGAGCAAGGCGACAAGTACTAGATTCCTATATACAACGTCTCAAAGATCTAGAAGATATTGCTTTTGGTTTTGGCGGCGTTAAAAAAGCATATGCTATTCAAGCCGGTAGAGAACTTCGTGTGATTGTCGAAAGTGAAAAAGTAAATGATGAAAAGGCAGCGGCGCTTTCTTTTGAAATTTCTCAGAAAATTCAAACAGATATGACGTATCCGGGTCAAGTAAAAGTAACTGTGATACGAGAAACAAGAGCTGTAAATATTGCAAAATAGTATATCATTACAGTTTATAAAACTATAGATCCTGTGTGCTTCCTGAGAAGTACACAGGATTTTTTATTGCATATGAGTTTTATATGATATTAATTCTAATTTCAAGAAGTACTAAGTATCTTTGCAATCTCAAAAAAAGAGTATGGATTACGCTGAAAATATATTAGGAACTATAGGGAACACACCTATGGTGAAGATGAATGCACTTGTAAAGGATGTTCCTGCACTTGTACTAGCTAAATATGAAACCTTTAACCCTGGAAACTCGGTAAAGGATCGTATGGCATTACAGATGATTGAAGATGCAGAAGCAGATGGACGTCTACAACCAGGTGGTACTATTATAGAAGGTACTTCTGGAAATACAGGAATGGGACTAGCCCTTGCTGCTATCATTAAAGGATATAAGATGGTATGCGTAATTTCTGATAAGCAGTCTAAAGAAAAAATGGATATCCTACGAGCAGTGGGAAGTGAAGTAGTCGTATGTCCTACCAATGTAGAGCCAGAAGACCCTCGTAGTTATTATTCTGTTTCAAAACGCCTTTCTACAGAAACACCAAATAGTTGGTATGTAAACCAATATGATAACCCTAGTAATGCAAAGGCGCATTACCAAAGTACGGGACCAGAAATATGGGAACAAACAGAAGGGAAAGTAACACACTTTATTGTTGGTGTGGGAACAGGAGGTACTATTTCTGGAGTAGGAAAATATCTTAAAGAACAAAACCCTAATGTAAAAGTATGGGGAGTAGATACCTATGGTTCTGTATTTAAAAAATATCACGAAACAGGTGTCTTTGATGAAAATGAAATATATCCATATATCACAGAAGGTATTGGAGAAGATATCCTTCCAGAGAATGTGAATTTTGACATTATAGATGGGTTTACAAAAGTGACCGATAAAGATGCTGCTGTGTATACACGTCGTCTTGCGAAAGAAGAAGGAATGTTCTTAGGAAACTCAGCTGGATCTGCTATTAAAGGATTACTACAATTGAATGAAGAAGGTAAATTTGGACCTGGTGATGTCGTGGTTGTTTTATTCCATGATCACGGAAGTAGATATGTAGGAAAGATGTTCAATGATGATTGGATGCGTGAGCGAGGATTCTTAGAAGAAGAGATTACTGTAGCTAAAGATTTAATTAAAAATCATATTGATAAACCATTAATTACTGTAAAAACAGAAGAATTGGTTTCTCACGCTATAGAGCGTATGCGCGCTTTTAAAATTTCACAAATCCCAGTAGCAGATACTACAGGAATGGTAGGAAGTGTAGATGAAGCAGACCTTTTTAGAGCATATTTAGAAAATAATGATATTGCCGAAATGCCTATCAAAGAAGTGATGGGAGCTCCTTATCCAATAGTAAGTGCAACGACACCTATTGCAGAGGTTTCAAAATTAATTACCAAAGAAAACAATGCAGTACTTGTTGATTTAGGAAATGGTAAACATCATATCATAACAAAGCATGATATTATAAGTGCAATTTAAAATCGTTATCTCTTAAAAACGTAGTAGTTGCAGTTGTAAAAAAAATATATTTTCACGTATCTTCACAAGATGCGTGAAGATTTTTTACATTACTTATGGAAATATAAAAAGTTTGCTTTCGCGAAAGCAAAAACAACAAGCAACACTTCTATAACGATTATCAAACTAGGGGACCATAATCATCTTGCTGGTCCTGACTTTTTTAATGCTCGTCTCGCTATAGGTGATCAAGAATGGGCAGGAAATGTAGAAATTCACATCAAATCTTCAGATTGGTATGCACATGGTCATGAAACCGATGCGGCATACAATAATGTAATTCTCCATGTGGTTTGGGAACATGATGTAGATGTTTATAGATCGGATAATACACCCATTCCTACTTTACAATTAAAAGATTATGTAACTCAAGATGCACTCAATAATTATGCAACGCTTTTTGAAAACCAATCTAAAAAATGGATTAATTGTGAAGCAACACTTTCTGAGGTTCCTGATCCTATTTGGAATCACTGGCATGAACGCTTGTATTTAGAACGTTTAGAACGAAAAACAACAGCTATAAAAGAAATATTATCGCAATCTAATAACGATTGGGAAGGAGTATTGTTTGTGATGCTGATGCGTTCGTTTGGTACCAAAGTAAACGGTCCTTCATTTCAATCATTAGCAACACATATAGACTTTACCATTATTAGAAAATGTGCTCAAGAACCGTTTCGGTTAGAAGCATTATTACTAGGCGCTGGTGGGTTGTTGTCAGAAGATAGTGTAGATAGTTATGTATTGCAATTACAAGGAGAGTACGAATTTGTACATCATAAATTTCAATTAAATACAGAAGGAATACTACCGATTCAGTTTTTTAAACTACGACCAGATAACTTCCCAACAATTAGGCTTTCGCAACTAGCTATGTTGTATTATAAGGTGCCAGGATTATTCCAGAAACTCATGGAGGTAGAGCATTTAAATAATTTCTATACCATTCTTCAGGTAGAGGCATCCACCTATTGGGATACACATTATTCTTTTACGACAACTCAGAAAAAGAGAGTTAAAAAACTTTCTAAAGCTTTTATTGATCTCTTATTGATTAACACTATTATCCCTATAAAATTTGCATACAGTCAGTATATAGGAAAAGAATGTACCGATATGATTTTAGATTTTATGACAGCTATAAAATCAGAGCAGAATAATATCATAAAAAAGTATAATGAGATACGCCCTAAAACAAAAAATGCATTACAGTCTCAAGCATTGATACAACTAAAATCAGCCTATTGCTCAGAAAACAAATGTTTGCAATGCGCTGTAGGTAATTGGTTGATGGGTAAATAGAAAGGCGTTATCGATTTTCAAATTTCTTTAATGCTTCAAACATATGCCTGCATCTGGCTTTATAGGCTGCACTTCCTTTATGATAATCATCTTCCATGATGCGTTTGAGTTCAGGATGAATCCAATCTATTTCAGTGCCTAATAAAAACAAAGAGGTCAGTGTATAGGCTTTTACAGCTACTTTTTGTTCGGTAATTAACCAATCAAATCCTGCTTCGGTAATTCGTTCTTTATGAAGCTTTGTAAGGTATTTGATGGTTTCAGGATGTTTCTTTTTATAATAGGATAATGTAAGATACTCACAGATTTTAGCCACAGGTCGAAGCGCCGAATCTTGATATACCGAATGCATTTTTTCTGTAAACACATCTAAATATGGATACAGCATGGTGATATCTGTTTTGCATACAAATTCTAATAACCATCCAGCTCTATTGGAGATAGGATCATTTACTTTAAATAAAATATCCAAAACGTGTGGCATTAATTCAGGTGTACTAATGACCAATTGCGCATAATACGCACGTTTTTCTCTACTATGATTTACATAGTTGAGTTCATTATATAATTCATTTTGAGTCACAGACTATTTTATAGTAAATAATGCATAACAGGAATACTTTTTTTAACCTTTCTATATGCCATTTTTGTTTTTCACAATTTACATTTTTAAAAACTAAAACAAAAGAAGCGATTAGTTTCTGATTAAAAACTAATCGCCTAGTTATATTATTATGTAGGAATTATTTCTACACATTTTAAAGCATACCATTGGTATGTGCCATTATTTCAGGGATTATTTGAGATACAGACCAATGCTCAACTATTAATCCATTTTTTAATCGATAGATGTCATAAAACACATTGTCTTGATTATTTACAATACCCTTTGATTGAGTTACAACAAAATTTCCTTGCCCTATTATTTTATATACTTTTTGAATGTTATTTTTTTGATAATACTGTTTCATATCATGTAATCCATTAGTCATGTTTGGATTGTGTTGAATTAAATCTGTAGCCATATACTTTTTTAAGGCATCAAAATCTCTATTGATAAGTACTTGTTTTGTGAACTCTTGAACTCTTGTTTTATTCTTTAAAGTGGCCTCTTGATCTTCGCTAACAATTGGACCTTTTATTTCTGAGTTTCCGTTTAAACTTATTTCTGATTCATTTTGAATAGCATCCCAATGTTCGGCAATGAATCCATTTTCAAGCCTGAAAAGATCAAGTACGATTTTTTTCTGTCCATTAAATTCAATATTCATATGCACTACTACATAGTTATGATCAGCTATGATTCGCATAAATGGCTTAAAAGCTTTTTTTGGTTTGGGAATTTCTTTTAAATATGTGATAGCTTCTAACAAACCTTCTTTTCCTGTTTTTACTTGTGGATTGTGCTGAATATAGTTTTCTGTAACTATCTTTTTTGCATATTCAAGATCTTGTTCTCCAATTACTTTTTTATAAAAGTTGATTACTATTTGTTTATTACTATTTTGTTCCATAATGATATTTCTCTCGTTTTTTTGTTTGCAGCATACCATAAAAAATATGCATGCATATAGGCATATTGATTTCATATTCAGTTGTATAATAAATGATTGTTCTATTTATAGAAAGATGTAACTATCCTAGCAATAGATAGTATAGGTGGTATCTATTGCGATTATCCCTTTTTGAGTTAGGGAGTCTCTTAGTGAGACATTGATAGTATGTTAAAACGAGTAAATCAGAAGACTAAAGTAGGTAAATTTATTTATTATTATATCGTTTTAGTTCTTATGATTGTTAAATGCACAATACCAAACGTGATTTTAATAGAATAAAAACTAACTTAGTAGACAGACCAACTAATCTCTACGATAATGAAGTGGATCAAACGATTTCTAGTACTCGCATTACTTGTACTTGTTGTCATGCAATTTTTTCGTCCTGATAAAAATCAAGAAGGGAATTATGATAGTGTGCAACCCTTTATATCAGAAACAAAGCCTATTGCATCTGTTGAAGCTACCCTAAAAGAAACGTGTTTTGACTGTCATAGTAATCAGACGAGATATCCTTGGTATGCTGAGGTGGCTCCTGTTTCATATTGGCTAGCAGATCATATTCGTCATGGAAAAGGAGAGCTTAATTTTTCAGAGTGGTCTTCCTACTCAGTAAAACGTAAAGATCATAAACTTGATGAAATTATAGAATTAGTAGAAAACAGAGAAATGCCTTTAGATTCTTATACTTGGACACATAAAGAAGCACAATTAAGTGACACTCAAATTAAAGAAATTATAACCTGGGCAAAAGCTGCACGATTGCAGTACAGTTTGAATAAAGCTGAATAAACTATTTTAATAATTCATTTGCCACTTTCGGTACTCCTGTAGTAGCAGCTTCGGCATATATAGTAAGATTTTTTCTAGGGGCCACCGCAGGTTTAGGATCTATAAAATAAATAGAGGCGTGTGAGGGTGCAAAATCTATGAGACTTGCTGCTGGATATACCTGCATAGAAGTTCCAATAATCATTACATAGTCTGCCTGAGATACCAATTGTGCTGCCGGTTCTAACAATGGAACCATTTCCCCAAACCATACGATATGAGGTCGCAACTGAAAATTGTGTTCACATAGATCTCCAGATTTTAGATCAGTACGCCAATCTAGTACAAGATCTTCATCAAAGGTACTACGCACTTTTAATAATTCCCCATGTAAGTGAAGTACGTTGGTACTTCCAGCTCGCTCGTGTAAATCATCTACATTTTGCGTGATGATATGTACATCAAAATTTGTCTCTAAAGCAACCAAAGCTTTATGCGCAGCATTAGGAACTACTTCTAATAACTGTCTTCTTCGTTGATTATAAAAATCTAAGACCAATTCCATATTATCCGCCCAACCTTGTGGCGATGCTACTTCCATAACATCATGACCTTCCCATAACCCGTTAGAATCTCTAAAGGTTTTTAAACCACTTTCTGCACTGATACCTGCACCAGTAATGACGACAATACGTTGTTTTTGCATAAGATTACTTTATACCAATGTTGTTATTGCATGAGCTAACTCAAAGTAACATTGGTTTTACAAGTTAAAAGTACAGTATCTTTACCTTGTAAACAATGCTCATGAATCATAAATTACTTGATTATTTACAATCCTATTTAACAGACCGTAGGCGTGACCTATTTGACCGTGTCTTGTCAGAACGGACCTATCATTTTACAGTAGCAGTAGAAGATGTATATCAATTACATAATACCAGTGCTGTCATACGTAGTTGTGAATCTTTTGGTGTACAAAACCTTCATGTAATAGAAGAAGTAAATGTAAAACGTATTGATAGGGAGATTGCTATGGGAGCACAGAAATGGGTAGATGTGCATAGGCATACCAGTACAAAAGCATGTGTGCAATCTCTAAAAGCAGATGGATATCGTATTATAGCAACCACACCTCATAAAAAAGCATATCGTTTAGAAGATTTTGATATCACCCAGAAGGCGGCTATTTTCTTTGGAAGAGAAACCGAAGGATTGAGCCCTGAGGTATTAGAAGCGGCCGATGACTTTATTTACATTCCAATGGTAGGATTTACAGAAAGCCTTAACATTTCTGTATCTGCGGCAATTACCCTGCAATATATTATGACGCGATTAAAAAGCACTGATATTTCTTGGCAACTATCTACAGCAGAAATTTTCGAAAAGAAAATGGAATGGACAAAAAAAATGATCAAAGATGTAGACCGTATTGTTGAGAGATGGGAAGAAGATCAAAATATCTAAGCATCCTATTAAAGAGTACTTTTCCTTAAACCTTAATGTAGAATAACTTCTCGTTTTTTGTATTTGAATAGCTGTAGTCTGATTTTAGGAAGTTCTTTTTTCCAACTCCAATCTTCTATATGTGGTTCGTAATCATAGGTGATGTTAAACTCAGTAATATATTTTTCATTATCGTTTTGCACTAAGTTTTCATTAGCAATCTTTAAAGTTCTTATAATATCTTTTCGAAAATTATTTGTCTCATCAATTGGTATTATTTCAATTCCTTCTTGATCTCCATCATTAATTAATAAGACTTTGATATGAATATCTCCTTGATTTTCGAAATACGGATATTCGGTAAGTATCTTTCTATATATTGTTTTTATATACTGATATCCACTATCAACAGTTTTTGTTTTTAGGAACTCTTGAAATTCATAATTTTTATAAAGATCAATATCTTGAGATCTCATTTCTCCAACGGATATAAATATGCAAAGACAGAATATAAATAGTTTCATGTAACTAAGGGATTATCGTATGTTGCCAAACATAAAGGAAATCTTTCCGTTTTGGTATTTACAATGAGTAAAGGAGCTTTTTGAATTCGTAAACGATCCTTTAGAGAGTCTTATAATATTTAGAAGAAAAAATGTATTTAGAAAATAGTATTGAAGATTTTGCTTTTAATTTGAAAGATTCATGGTACGCTTTCGCGAAAGCGTACTCAGGAAAATTTAACACTTTTTAATGAGTGTTACTATGTAATTATTGAATCATAGTAGAGACTATATGCAAAAATAAATTCAGAAATGACACTTACAGAACAACTTAAAGAATATGCAGATAATAGTGTAAAAAGGCATCCAGGCGCTGCTCAGGATACTATGAAGAATGCTATTGCTGCACTTGAAGCCACAGATATTTTAGCAAAAGCAACTAAAACGGGAGATCAGTTCTCTAATTTTACATTACCCAATGCAAAAGGAGAGCAAATTTTATTAGAAGACCTTTTACAAGAAGGTAAAGTAGTACTTACATTTTATAGAGGCGGTTGGTGTCCTTATTGTAATATTGCTTTGAAAGCATTACAAAATGCCTTACCAGAAATAAAAGCTAAGGGCGCAAATCTTGTTGCAATTACTCCAGAAACACCAGACAATAGCATATCCACTCAAGAAAAAAACGAGTTAGATTTTTATGTGCTGACTAGTAAAAATAATGAATTAGCACGCTCTTTAGGGCTCGTATACCAATTGCCAGAAGATTTAGTAACGCTGTATAAAAAGTTTGGAATTGACTTGATAGAAAGTCAAGGGAATGAAGCCAGTGAATTACCTATTGCTGCGACCTATATCATTGAACAAAATGGAAAAGTAAGTTATCATTACCTAGCAGAGGATTATAAGCTAAGAGCTGATCCATCTGACATTATAGCAGCGCTTTAAGTATAAAAAGTATATCAAAAAGAGGCTTATCCGTATTGGGTAAGTCTCTTTTTGGTTATATATTATTCTATTTTGTTTAACTTTAAAGGAATAATCAACACACTAAAACCTTATGATAACTCTCATTTATATAGTTGCCGCTATCGTTGTATTAATCATCATTTTGGCAGCTATAGCCCCTAAAACATACGATGTAAGTAGAAGTATTGTAATTGATAAACCGAAAGAGATTGTATTTCCGTATTTGAAAATGGTCAAAAATCAAGACCATTGGTCCCCATGGAAAAAGAAAGACCCTAATATGCAGCAAACGTATAAAGGTACAGATGGTGAAGTAGGTTTTAAAGCAAGCTGGGTAGGTAATAAAGATGTGGGTGAAGGGAGCCAAACCATTACTGCTATTGTAGAAAATGAACGAATTGATAACCATTTAGTTTTTCTGAAGCCCTGGAAATCTGAAAGCGATGGATATTATACAGTAGCAGATGGAAGTCCTGGACAAACCAAAGTTGTCTGGGGATTTAGAGGGCAAAATAAATTCCCCACGACTATATTTATGCTATTCTTTAATATGGATAAAGCAGTCGGAAAAGATTTTGAAGAGGGGTTAGAAAATTTAAAGAAAATAGTAGAAGCATAAATTATGGAAATGAAATTGAATTGGTTTGAAATCCCTGTAACAGATATGAAACGCGCTATTGCATTTTATGAAGCTGTATTTGGGATAAAGATACAGTTGCAAGACTTTGGAGGTGTTCTTATGGGATTCTTTCCTAGGCCAGATAGTATGGATAAGACGTCTGGAACATTAATTCAGCAGAAATCTTATGTCCCAAGTAAAGAAGGTGCCTTACTATATTTTTATGCGGCAGATATTACCTCTTGTTTGGAACGAGTTAGTACAGCTGGAGGAGAAATACTCCAAAATAAAACACAAATTAGTGAAGAGCATGGCTATATGGGCGTTTTTATGGACTCAGAAGGTAATCGTATTGCATTGCATAGTACAGGTTAATTGTTCCCTTTCTTATATGACAGTTTAATAAAAAACGGCTATCTGTTTTCAGATAGCCGTTTTTCTATTTTATAAGTATACTTACTTAATCTTTTCTTTGTAGGACTCTATATTCTTCATAACACTCACTAATTGCATCTAGTATTTGAAGGTCATTTGCAGTTACAATAAAGTTGTCAGAATAGTTACAATTGTTAAGTATAGCATCTATATCATTTCTGTCAATTTGAAGTAAAGCTACAAGGGTTTCTCTGTCAAATTTTTTCTCTAGAAGGTTACGCACTTTGTCATCTTCCTTCATTTTACGCATTTTCTTAAGCTGTTCGGGTTTTTTTCCAAAGAGATTATAGAGTAAATCTGCAGGATTAAAAATAGCGTTAATCACTTTAGAAACAGCACCAGGTTGAGATTTCCCTCCTTCATATCCTGTATTTAAGCCAGAAATACTAAAACGAGAATTGTTGTAAATAGGAATTCTCTTTGCATCTATTTCTAGATATCCAGTAAGTTGTATTTCCTGTACCACAACTTCTTCTAATGCAATACCAATTTCGGTCATTTTAATCTTTACATTTCCATACTTTACCCAATCGGCACTTACACGTACTTGTAATGTTTTATATCCTAAATAAGAGAAAAATAAGGTGTCGTCTACTTGTGCTTTAATCTCAAATAGACCTTCATTATTAGTAATCGCTCCTTTTAAGTTGGTGAGATTTACAATATTTACATTTTGTAATGCTTGATCTGTAGATGAGCTTAAAACGGATCCGTTAATATAACCCTTAGGCAAAGCAGGAACAGAATCATTTTTTTGTTCAGGAGCAGTATCTTCCTGAGCATTAACGATGCTTAATCCACTTAATACTACTATTATAAATAATAATCTTTTCATAACGGGGGTCAATTTATGGATTATGTCGTTAAAATCTAGTCAAAACTACATTTTTACCATAAATATAACAATTAAATTGCCCTATAGTGACTAGCTACGACGTCTTCTCTTTCCTGAAAAAGGGGAATTTGGAGTAGAATCACTAGATCTACGAGGTGATCTTGGTCCACCGCGTTCTGCACGAGTAGGTTTACGATCTTCAGATGAAGAGCGGCGTCTTCCTTCTCCTCCTTCAGACCCTCTGTAAGAAGATCTATCTGAATCATTACGACGACGTCCACCTTCAGAAGAACGATCATCACTATTACGACGACGGTCTCCGCCACCACGTCTATCATCGTCATTTCTTCTACGACCACGATCTCCACCTCCTTTAAAACTACTACGACGATCTCCGCCACCGCGTCTATCATTACGTCTTCGGTCTCCACCGCCACGTTTACGATCACGGCCTCCACCGCCTTGTGTTTCTTCTACACTTACACGACGTCCGTCTAGACTAAAGTCCTCAAAAAGTGCAATTACTTTTTCTTTGTGTTCTGTATCTGTATTAAAGAAAGAAAAACTGTCTTTACAATCTACACGATAAATACCATCTTGACCAAGTCCTGTTTTTTCTTTTAAGAAGTCTTTTAACTTCATCCAGTCAAAATCATCTTTACGACCTACATTAATAAAATAACGTGTGGTATCTCCAGATTCCTCTTTAAATGCTGCAACAGCATTTTGATTAAGGTCTTTTGCTTTCTTGTAATAATTGAAGAAACGTGTGAATTCTACAGAAAATACTTTCTTGATCAATTCTTCCTTAGAGAGATCTTCAAGTACTTCTTCTATTGCTGGAAGATAACTATCTATATCATGATTTACTTCTGTATTATTTATTTTATTAGCAAGATGAAAAAGTTGTACTTGTGTAATTTCTTTTCCGTCAGGAATTGTTTTTTGCTCAAACTTTTTACCTAGAATTTTTTCTAGTTGTTTGATTTTACGCATTTCACTTTTAGTCACAATAACCATAGAAGTACCTGTCTTTCCGGCACGACCTGTACGACCAGATCGGTGTGTATAGGTTTCTATTTCATCTGGAAGCTGGTAGTTAATTACGTGTGTAATATCATCTACATCAATACCACGCGCAGCTACATCTGTAGCCACAAGCATTTGAATTTGTCTTCCTCTAAAGCTCTTCATAACCAGATCACGCTGATTCTGGCTTAAATCTCCATGTAGAGCTGCGGCATTATACCCATCTTCTATTAATAGCTCTGCTACTTTTTGAGTATCTCTTTTGGTACGACAAAAAATCACAGAAAAAATAGCTGGATTTGCATCGGCTAGACGTTTAAGTGCTTGATAACGATCACGCGTATGAACTACATAAAACTCATGCGATACATTTTTTGCGCCTTCATTTTTTGACCCTACTGTAATCTCTAGTGGGCTTACCATAAATTCTTTCGCAATACGTGCTACTTCTCTAGGCATTGTTGCACTAAATAACCATGTAAGTTTGTCTTCAGGAGTATCTGCTAGAATCGTAGTAATATCTTCATAAAACCCCATGTTAAGCATTTCATCTGCTTCATCAAGTACACAATAACTCAGTTTTGTGATATTCACCATTCCTCTGCGCATCATATCTTGCATACGCCCAGGAGTAGCTACCACTATTTGTGCTCCTTTTGAGATTTCACGGGCTTGTTCTTGGATGTTTGCTCCTCCATATACCGCAACTACACGCAATCCTTTTACGTGCTTTGCATATAATTTCATCTCATTGGTGATTTGTAAACATAATTCACGAGTAGGCGCTATGATAAGACCTTGTGTAGTTTTGCTAGAAGCATCAATCTTTTGTAATAATGGAAAACCAAAAGCAGCCGTTTTACCTGTTCCGGTTTGCGCAAGTGCTACCATATCTCGATCTTCTTCGAGTAATGTAGGAATTGCTTTTTCTTGAATTTCTGATGGAGTTACAAACCCCATGTCGGCAATAGCCTGAAGTAAAGGCTCGTTTAAGCCTAATTGATCAAATGTCATTTGATGTATTTTATACGTTAGTGTGCTGTAGGAAGCGCAACGACGTATAAAAACCACTTGCTTCGATCAACACATGTGTATCGAATTTATATCGATACAAACCTCACCCTGAGGTTTTGAAGGTGCAAAAGTACGGTTAATTAATGAATTGGCGATATGTATGGTGAAAAATTAAAAATCACTCCTGTGTAGCAACATAGTTTACAAACTTAGCTACAGCTTTTCCGCGGTGTCCTATTTTTCCTTTTAAGGCAAGCGCCATTTGAGCAAATGTAGCGTCATATCCATCTGGCATGAAGATAGGGTCATATCCAAAACCTCCATCTCCCATACGTTCTCTCGTAATCTGACCTTGGCATATCCCTTCAAATGTATATGTTTTATCCGCTTTCGCGAAAGCGATCACAGTCTTAAACTGCGCACTTCTATCTGTTTGAGTGGCTAAATGAATCAAGAGTTTATTCATATTGTCTGAAGCATTTTTCTGTGGGCCTGCATATCTAGCCGAATATACACCAGGAGCTCCATCTAAAGCTGTCACTTCAAGACCTGTATCATCTGCAAAACAATCATACCCATATTTTTCTTTTACAAACTGGGCTTTTAAAAGCGCATTCCCTTCTATAGTAGGTGCATCTTCAATGATATCTTCTGTACATCCAATATCTTCAAGACTTTTTAACTCGATAAAGTCTGGTAATAAAGCTTGTACTTCTTTTAGTTTATTGGGATTATTTGTAGCAAAAACGAGTGTCATATGTGTAAATCTCTAATCAGATTGCTAAGATACGTGAGAAAGCGAACAAGTGCTATAGCGATGTGCTGAAAATTATAAGTGTTTTAATGTGTTGAAAAATAAGAATGTAAAAGTATTTGAGTGATTTGTAATTGTGTTTATACTAATTTTTGAACTCATAAAACACCGTAAAATTACCTGATTTTAAAAACAGATAACAACCCCTTTAAATCTAGCGTATGATTCAAGTAAGTTTGATCATATACTAACAAACCTTCCTATGGCAACTACCTCAAAGGCTTCGGCAACAACAAAAACAGATCCTGAACAAACAGCGGCTACAACTACAACAGATGCTGCTAAAAAAACCTCTGCCACTTATGGAATTTCTGATGAGGTGAAAGGAAAAATGAGTGAAGAGATTAATGAAATGCTCTCATTTGCAGTGTATAATGGGATTACAATTAATACAGATGTTGTGTCTCTTATTCAGAATTGCTCTGTAGATAATTTAGTAAATGCTCATAATATGTTGTGTAAGAATGTAGCTCCTGCAACACCAAAATCGATTGCATATACTAGAAAACTACGAGAAAATACAGATAAAAAAACACTTTTTAGTAAACTACCTTTAGTACGTAATCTCATTATACTATCTCTCGTTTTTTTAGCAACCTTTATTATTACAGGTTCTTCTGAAGATGTGAATAACACCTCGCTAGATCTTGGAGTGATGAATAATCATGGGAGGTCTTTATTGCTTAATCTTGCGTATCTTTCTTCTATTGCAGGGCTTGGAGTATTGTTTTATTTACTTAAAAATGTAAGTGCGTCTGTAAAAAATGGGAATTTAGTACCTGAAGATACCATTTACTATATCGCATTGATTGTATTAGGAGTTATTTCTGGATTGATTATGTCAGAAATACTTCATTTTTATACAAAAGATCCAGAAAGTATCAATCTTTTCAATAAAAGCGTGCTGGCATTGATAGGTGGTTTTTCTTCAGATGCTATCTTTACAGTACTACAAGGACTTATAGATCGTCTTAAGGCCATATTTGCACCATCTAATTCACAATAATATGATAACCAAAGAACAATTTCAAACCGTTGTCCCTGATGTAAACTGGAAATATATAGAGCCTTATCTAGATATTTATGAAGCGATTTTAGATACGTATGAAATCAATACACCTTTACGTAAGGCACATTTTCTTGCTCAAATATCTCATGAGAGTGGGAGTTTTAAATATGTTTCAGAAAATTTAAACTATTCGGCTAAAGCGTTGTTTGCAGTTTTTAGAAAGTATTTTCCAACATTGGCAGCTGCCGAAGGATATGCCAGACAACCTGAAAAAATAGCAAACAAAGTATATGCAAATAGAATAGGAAATGGAAGTGAAGCAAGTGGTGAAGGCTGGAAATATAGAGGTCGTGGTTTGATACAATTAACAGGAAAGGATAATTATAAAACATTTTCTGAAGCCACAGGACAAGATTTTGTGTCTAACCCAGATTTGGTAACGCAACCAAAATGGGCATTATCTTCAGCAGGTTGGTTTTGGAAGAAACGAAATATCAATAGATATGCAGATGCAGATGATATCCATATGGTCACCAAGCGCATTAATGGAGGTTTTAATGGTCTTGAGCATAGACAGCATTTCTTAGATGAATATAAAAAATTATACAGTATCTAATTCGTAAGTATTATGAAAACAATAAAAAGAATACTCATGCTTTTCTTGACACTTTTAGTCATTGTGTCTTGCGCATCTATTCCCGCTTCTACTTCTACCTTAAGTAAAGAAGTTATTAAAGAAGCCGATGGGATGCATCAATTGAATATTGCATTGATCAATCAATTATATGCAGAGCGAGAGCAGCGCATTAATGATTTTATAACCTATCAGTATACACCAGCATTACTTAATAATTATCAAAAACTACTTCCAGATTCGTTGGATTATAAAACAGAACTTCCCAATATTTTAAAAAGTATTGTACCCGTTATTAATAAAAAACGAGATTCACTTCAGGGAGTATTAGGTGCAGAAAAACAAGATATTTTAAAACAATTGACTGCTAATTATACAACCTACACAACCTCATCTGCCGCACTACAAGGTTTGATAGACTCTGCGGTAAAATTAAAAGCATCAGAGAGTAATGCATTAACTGCTTTAGAACAACTTACTGGGGTTTCACCAGGAACTGTAAGTAATGTAGAATCCAAATTAGAAAAACTCTTGACAGAGTCTGGAACGACTATAGATCAATTACTTCAAATAGCTAACTCTTTAAAATAAATATTATGCCTATAGATTGGGATGCGCTTGCAAATAAAGCTGCACAACAAACAGATAATGAGTTTAGTGATGAACTCGCAAAACTTACAAGTTTAAATACAACTGAGATTACTAATTTTATTGCAGAAAGTAGTATCAGTAATGCAAACGCTGTAAAAGTATTACAGGAAATAAATAATGCCACACGTACTAATAATCAAAAAGCAACTGCTATCGCAAGTATTGATAATGGGGTAGGGTTTTTAGTGAGTTTGGTAGGTAAAGTAGTATAGTTTTTAAAGATTTTTTAATAAAACTTTTTATGTTGATTGTATACGCTTTCGCGAAAGCGTATGCTGTCATACCATTACCTAAAAAGAATAGTTGGAATACAACTAATGATACTTTTTCTAAAGTTTGTGATCGTTACGCTATACGAGTTTAAAAATGACCAATGCATAGGCATAAAAACGTATGTAGCGTAAAGCTCCAAAGAGTAAGTAATTGGAAAACTTATACTTAATCATTCCTGCAGCAATACTCGTCATTGCAAAAGGAATAGGAAGTAATGCACCTACAGCTATAATAAGGCCACCCCATTTACGAGTATTCTTAATATGCTTTTTCATTTTCACCTCTAAATATTCATGCACAGCCGGTATTTTGG
Organism: Dokdonia pacifica; assembly: GCF_900188275.1. Taxonomy (GTDB): domain Bacteria; phylum Bacteroidota; class Bacteroidia; order Flavobacteriales; family Flavobacteriaceae; genus Dokdonia; species Dokdonia pacifica. Next base: position 174,423 of record NZ_FZNY01000008.1, on the reverse strand, counting down.
TAATGCCTTTTCCCATAAAGAAAGAAAATATACCGCCTACATATGACATTGTAGCTAATAGTGTAAGACTAATGAGTGGGGTTGCTGTTTTACCACTCCATGCAATAAATAACTCAGGAGGGATAATTCCTAAAATAGATTCTGATAACAAAAACGTCAGGATAATTGTAAGATCAGAATAATTATCAATAACGTAGGTTAATGCAGTATTTACATCAATGACAAAATAATTGATAAGTAATAAGATTCCAACAACAACAAGAATAGCGGGCACGGCTTTTTTTAAGGCATCTTTAATAAAACTATAAAAACCTGTATAGCTATAATACTGATGCAATAATTGCAAACGACTCTTTTTTCTTGTTTTTGTAGGATTCATTATAAATTGATTATCAATTTAGGAACTGTAAAAATACTATATAGTAGACGTAATCTGTACTAATAAATTACTAAAATGATAAAGTATTTTTGAATATGACGAGTTTTTAGTCAGTATGTTACTTGAAAAAGCCTTTTGTTATAAAAATTTTAAAAGCTTATGGTTTTTATATTTTAACACTCAACACTACTCTCGACTGCGCTCTAACTGGCATAGCGTAAGTCATATTAAAATTAGTATTCAAAATAGAGTAGTGCTCTAAATTAGAGTGTTACTCTATTTTGAAATCTATATTCTTTACTCTTTTTTCTATGTTCTACTTTTTCAAAACTTACTATCTAAATCAACAATTTTATGTTGTATGGCATACACCACAAGACCTGCAATGTTTTTGGATTCTGTTTTGAGTAATAAATTATTACGATGTCCTTCTACCGTACGCGGACTTATAAATAAAGCCTCTGCAATCTCATTGGTGGTATGTTGCTTACAGATAAGTTCTAGTACTTCTTTTTCTCTCTTAGTAAAATAGGTGGTGTCAAAATTAGATTTCAGTTTCTTTTCAGAAGGGTTTAAAAGCCCTTCTTGAATAAACTTAAGTACTTGCGTATCGTAATAGAATCCTTTTTCATAGACTTCTTTAATAGTCTTCACCATTAATTTTGGACTGCTGTTTTTTGCTAGATATGCGACAGCGCCTATAGATATCATATTTACAATAAAAGGTTTGCTAAAGTAACTTGTTAAAGCAATGATTTTTACATCTGGAAATTCTTTATGTATGAGTTTTGTGGCTTCTACACCATTTAATTCGGGCATTTTAAGGTCGGTAAGGATGACGTCTGGGAGTGTGTCATTATTACGTAATTGATCCATTAAGTCTTGGCCGTCTGTGGCGTCAAAAAGAACATCAAATTCTTTTTCTCTGGCTAAAATAGCGCGTAAGCCTTGTCTGAATAATAATTCATCATCTGCAAGGGCTAATTTTATCTGATTACTCATTGTTTTTTTGATTGTATAGTGAATAGGCTTCCTTTATCAATTTCGCTTTCTACATCTAAGTCACATTCTAGAATGGCAGTTCTGCTTTTAATATTTTGTAAACCAATCCCTGATTGCTTTCTAATTTTTTTAATATCAAACCCGTTACCATTGTCTTTACAGGTAAACATAAAACGGTTCTCTCCTTCTTTCTTTAATTGGATGTTCATACGGCTGGCATCTCCATGACGTATGGCATTATTAATTAATTCTTGTGCAATTCTGAAGATATGTAGGTTGTTTGTTTTACTTAAAAAATCAAGTTCGTCTATATCGTATTTGATTTGTACTTGTTTGCTCTTTGTAAAATCTTCAAAGAGTTCTTCTAAGGCTACTTTAAGTCCAAATTTATCTAAGATAGGAGGGAGGAGGTCATGTGCAATTTTACGAGAGCTTTCCAGGGTGGTGGTCGTCACGCCTAAAATGTGTTCTAGTGATGCTTTTTGCTCTTCATTGATATCATCATCATCTAGTAATAAGTTGGTGGTAAGACTCACGACATTGAGGCGCGCACTAATAGCGTCGTGTAAGTCTTGTGCAATACGTTTGCGCTCTTCTTCTTGGGTAGCAATGGTTGCTTGTAAGATGGTTTTTTGGTGTTCTAGTTTTAAAGCCGCCTTTTCAAGCTCTTTTTGAATGATCTTACGTCTTGAATAATGGAAAAACAAAAGCAGTCCCGTAGTCAATAAGACTAGGAATATAATTCCATAGACGAGTGCAGCTATTACTGTACTTTCATCTTGTGTGATGAGAAACTGTTTTTCCATTCTAATGTTAATAAGATTAAAAAGATAGAATATAATATTTTTAATATGAGCCAAATACCTCTTGCTAATTCTCTATCTATACCTCTAATGTAATTTCCTAGTATGAAAATTAATGTGCTCGCGGTTAAATAAATTAGAATAGCAGCATTTATATATAAGAATTTTCCTTCTGTTACTAACGAATTATAGAGGTGAATAATTGAGTAAGTTATTAATGGAAAAGAAGTTAAAAGTACCTCTAATAAATTAAAATAGAAAAAGCTCAAAGGAGTCAGTATGTATTGAATCATTAAAATTAATATGACTATTATAAATGAAGCCTTTACATATATTTTTTGTTTTTTGTTTTTGAATAAGTGTAAATAGAAATATGTGAATAAAATAAATTGAAATATTAAATAGAAATTAGATAAATATAAATTTTCAATTCTTTCGTGATACAAATATTCTATTGTTAAAGAGTTAATTAGATTTAGTATTATGTATATTATTAGTAAGTTGTAAGCCATAACCTTTGAGAAAAGATTATGGCTTCTCAAATACAATTCAACATTCACAAATAATAAGCCTAACGTTAAATATTGAAAGACATTATTTAAATCTGTAATTGTCATTAATTTTGCAAATTATATTTATTAATGGTTAAGCGGACTATTAGGATCGCACTCATTTGGACATGGTCTTGTAAAATCATAAATACCACTACCTTCAATAGAGTATCTTGCTCCTGGAGGATAGGTCACTCTATTTTTTTCGTCTACCATAACGTCAATATCTACATTTGGTGTAAATGGATCAGGCATAGTTCCTACCATAATTAGTTTTTCGCCAAATCCATTTTTTCTGAATTTAACTGGGTCTTTTCCTCCCCCGTAAGAAGAATAGATAGATGTGTCAATACCCATATAAGCTCTTACTTCTTGATTATTAGCAGCTGAAGTGTTACCTGTTATGTTCCCCGTAGCAGGATCTACAGCAATAATTTCCATTTCAGCAAGCATAGCTAATAAATCACCTGTAGGGATTAAAAAAGCTTTTGCGTGATCTGGGTTGAGTTTTTGCCATAAGTCAGTGTCAGCGGTAGCATCATCAAATGGAATTGTTTTGGTACTCATAAGTTTAGAGGTTTTTGGTTAATAAGTCTCCAAGTTCGTTAAAATTGCTTGATTAAAAAATAGTTTTCTTAAAAACAGGTAGTTTTACGGGGTGTTGTTTTTAAAAGGGTTTCTAAGCTACTGTTTTTAATTGATTCTATATCTAAAAAGTGGCATAATAAAGCACATGAAATTAGAGTATTGCATTATTCTTATAGCTGTAAGAAAAACGAATGTAAATTATATGCTAGTATTCAGAATTGTCTTATATAAGGCTGTGGTTTTCCCGTAGAAGTACGTATAAATAGGTGCTTGTTGCATATTACATTTGCACTATTATAACATTTTAAAATACATGTGATGATGAATGTTAACTATAAAATATCTTCCCTGCGACTATTTATTGTTTTTGTTTTTTTGGTGTTGTTTATTATCAGTTTTGTGGGTTGTAAGCACAGTAGAGATACCAAAGTAGAAGTTGAAAGCTCAAAAACTTTCATAAAGCAAAAGAATATCCATCCAGGATATGATAGTGTGCAAGTAGCCCATTTAGGAGAATTATTTGAAAAAGCGATGATAGATGCTCAAAATCCTACTCCTACAGAGCGATATGCGCATCTATTACCTATAGAGGGAAACCCTAATCTCATCGATACACTCATTAATGGAGAGCGTTATATACAAGTAGTGTCTTGGAAATCGCATCCTGACAATTATTCTAAAAAAGGGATAGATAGTACGCAAGGATATGATATCTGGGTGACATTAGCTCCTATCATCAAAGATAGTTGTAGAAGCTTTTTTAAAACACAAAAGGATCCTATTATGCGTTTACGACAATTATTGGGATTACAACCGTTTACTCAAGAAACCTTCTTTTTAGAATTATGGGTAAAACCGGAAGATATATACCGTCCATGTCCAGATAATGGAACAGATGACACCATTTGTGATTTAAATGTGCCTAATGATATCTCTGAAGAATACCGAGCATGGTTTAATCACACAAGAGCAGTTCAGTATAATGATTGCACAGATACCGAATTTAAAGAATACGGATACCCATGGACACAATTAGGATATACCTATGATTGGAGTCCTGAGAACCCTTCAAATATAGGATTGTCTGAATTTGTGATTCGTAGACACCGATATATCTATGTGAGAGGAAAACATAAAACGGAGGTGTATTGTACGGAGTGATTCTTATAATAGAGTAGTGCTCTTTTTTAGAAAATGACATTATTTTCAGTAGAATACTTATTCAGATACTGTAGTTTTTTATGTGACGTATTCAACTATAGATTATTGTTATGTCAACCTGAACTCGTTTCAGGTTCTCATCAAAAGGAATCTGTTATTTGTATGATGAGATTCCGAAATAAATTCGGAATGACGGTATGTATTCATTTATCTATGGTGATAGGGTTCTCCTTTTATAACAAGATTTGATAACGGAAAGTTTCTATAAAAATGTGCTAAAAATTACATTTTTAAATAAACAACCACCCTAAATTATAGAGATGATGTCTTTTTTAACTAACGACTAATAGCTAAAGACTATCTATGATGATAGGGTTCTCCTTTTAGGATTGTGAAACCTCTATATAATTGCTCTGTGATAAATAATCGCACCATCTGATGGCTAAAAGTCATTTGTGATAAGGCTATTTTTCCTTGAGATGCTTTGTATACCGTTTCAGAAAATCCATAAGGTCCGCCAATCACTAATACTAGTGTTTTGTATCCGCCATTCATTTTTTTCTGTAAATATTGAGAAAAACCAATACTATTCATCTCTTTTCCATTTTCATCTAGAAGAATCAAATGATCTTGTGATCCTACTTTAGATAAAATAAGCTGCCCTTCTTTCTCTTTTTGTTGTGCTTCACTAAGGTTTTTAACATTTTTAATATCTGGAATAATTTCGATAGAAAATTTGATATAATGATTCAGGCGTTTGGTGTACTCTTCAATGAGTGCCAGTAAACGTTTGTCATCTGTTTTTCCTATACAGAGTAGTTTGATATTCATGGGGTAAAAATACTAATTCTTACTTTCTTACTCTGAATGTTATTAGTAGTTAGTTTTGAGTACTTAGTTTCAGGTTTCAGGTTTCAGGTTTCAGGTTTCAGGTTTCAGGTTTCAGGTTTCAGGTTTCAAGTTTCAAGTTTCAGGTTTCAAGTTTCAAGTTTCAGGTTTCAGGTTTGGAGTATAAAAGTTGATTTTTTAAATTTCGTATTTCGTATTTCGTATTTCGTATTTCGTATTTCGTATTTCGTATTTCGTATTTCGTATTTCGTATTTCGTATTTCGTATTTCGTATTTCATTATTCGTTATTTGTAGGGCTTTCCTTATTTTTACATAAACTAGTTATATATATGATTTCTCAAACGCAATTTGATCAAGAGATAGAAGGTATTATTGCAAATGCTATTCGTGAAGATGTAGGTGATGGTGATCACAGTTCGTTAGCCTGTATTCCAGCAACAGCCACGGGTAAGGCAAAATTATTAGTAAAAGACGAAGGGATTCTTGCTGGGGTAGCTTTCGCGAAAGCGGTCTTTGCCTACGTAGATCCATTACTTCAAGTAGAAGATCGTATTCCTGATGGAAGTCGTGTACAGCATGGAGATATTGCTTTTTACGTAACAGGTCCTTCACAATCTATTTTAAAAGCAGAACGATTGGTGCTGAACGCCATGCAGCGTATGAGCGCCATTGCAACGAAAACAGCCTTTTTTGTGAATTTACTGGACGGTACAAAAACACGCATTTTAGATACTCGTAAAACAACACCCGGTATACGCGCATTAGAAAAATGGGCTGTAAAAATAGGAGGAGGCGAAAATCACAGATTTGCATTATATGATATGATTATGCTTAAGGATAATCATATAGATTTTGCAGGAGGTATTACGCAAGCGATTCAAAAAACAGTAGCGTATCTAAAAGAAACAAAACGTGATTTGAAAATTATTGTAGAAGCTCGGGATCTAGACGAAATAGATGAGATTTTACAAAGTCATAATGATGTATACCGTATTTTGATAGATAACTTTAATTATGAAGATACCAAAGAAGCCGTACGCCGTATAGGTGACTTATGCCTTACGGAGTCCTCTGGGGGGATTAATGAAAAAACCATACGTGAGTATGCATTATGTGGTGTAGATTATATTTCTAGTGGAGCACTCACACATTCTGTATATAATTTGGATTTAAGTTTGAAAGCAGTATAAAATGGCATCGCTAGAAAACAAACTAGAACGCTTTGCTATTTTTAGATTCTGTGTGCATTGTCTTAAAAAAGTAACACTTCCTGGTTTTAAGGGGATGACTATTTATCATCTCATTAAAACATATCTCACAGGAATTATACGAGGTACACTTTCTGCAAGAGCAGGATCTATAGCCTATAGTTTTTTTATGGCTATATTCCCAACCTTACTTTTCTTACTGAATTTAATTCCTTTAATACCGGTGGAAGGATTTCAAAAGAAGTTTATGGATTTTATTTATGAATTAATCCCTAAACAATCACTGGCCTTTTTTGAACCCGTATTTTCTGATATCTCGCAAAACCCGCGAACAGGCTTGTTATCCTTTGGAGCTGTTTTGGCATTAGTATTAATGAGTAATGGAATTAATGCTATTTTTAGTGGTTTTGAAGGTTCATTTAATGTAAGTATTAATAGAAACTTTATTAGGCAATACTCGGTTGCATTAGGTGTTGCAATCGTTTTGGCATTGTTGTTGGTTACTACTATAACAGTATTAATATATTTTGAATATGTACTACATATGTTAAGAGATAGTGATATGGTGAGTGATGGTGCAGATGTTACGTTAGTTTCTGTAGGGAGTTATATATTTTTCGTTATTATGATATATATTGCAGTAGCAACATTATATTATTTTGGAACAAAACAAGGGAAGACGAGTAAATTTTTCTCTCCAGGTGCCTTAATGACCACTATATTATTTATGTTAACAACCTATCTTTTTGGAATTTATATCGATAATTTTTCAAATTATAATGAGTTGTATGGCTCTATAGGTGCTCTTTTAATTATGATGTTATATATTTGGCTTAATTCAAATCTGTTATTACTCGGTTTTGAATTGAATGCAGCATTACAAAAATTGAAAATGAATCAAACCCTCAATAAATAAACAATGAGAAATTTTATGTTAGCCTTAATGGCGATTTTTAGTATTGGATTTGCAAATGCGCAAACACAGGTAGGAGATGCAACACTTCCTAATCAAATGACATTAGAAGGTACAGATCTTGTACTTAATGGAGCTGGAATGAGAGAGAAAGTAGTTTTTGATCTATATGCAGGAGGATTATACCTTCAATCTAAAAGCAGCGATGCACAACGTATCATAAATGCAGATGAAACGATGGTGATAAAACTTGATATCGTTTCTAAACTCGTATCAAGTAAGAAAATGAAAAGTGCAGTAGATGATGGATTTGAAGCTTCTACAGATGATAATATTGCACCATTTGCAGAGAGAATTGAAAAATTTAAAAGCTTCTTTAGTGATAAGATTGTAAAGACAAATGTATTTGATATTGCATATATCAAAGGACAAGGAACTGTTGTTTACAAAAATGGAACTAAAATAGGAATGATTGAAGGATTAGATTTCAAAAAAGCACTTTTTGGAATTTGGTTAGGAGAAGATCCTGCAGATGACGATCTTAAAGAAGGAATGTTAGGGAGCTAATATCCTTATATGATATGATAAACGGTAGGCCTTAGCCTACCGTTATTTTTTATATGAAATTTGAAATAGATGAATAGTAAAGTTTTAATGCCTTTTGTATGCCTATTGTTTTTTGTGCAAGCTTATGCGCAACAAGGAACTATTTTTGGTAAGTGGAAAACAATAGATGATGAAACTGGAGAAGCAAAATCTACTGTTGAGATTTATAAAAAAGGAGATGCTGTATATGGAAAGGTAGTGGCAATTACAGATGTAACTCGTCAAGATGAGGTCTGTAATAAATGTGAAGGCAATGAAAAGAATACTCCTGTGATAGGTTTAGATATTATAAAAAACCTCAAAGAAGATGATGGAGAATATAAAGGAGGAACCATTTTTGATCCTGAAAAAGGAAAGAAATATACGGCAAAAATATGGCTAGATGAGGAGGATGCTTCTATCCTTCATGTAAGAGGATATATAGCTTTTTTTTACAGAACTCAAGATTGGATACGTATAGAATAATACTAGTAAATAATTACTTAATTATAAAACCCCGTAAAAATACGGGGTTTTTTCTTGGTCATAAGTTTTAGATTTGGTGGAATGTCAAATTATTTAAAAATTATTTGATGGAGAAAATTATTAACTAACACTAAAACACACACAATTATGAATCCATTTATTGGCGAAATTGTAATGTTTGCGGGGAATTTTGCGCCTAGGAGTTGGGCATTTTGTAATGGACAATTATTGCCTATTGCACAAAATACAGCTCTATTCTCTATCCTAGGAACTACCTATGGAGGAGATGGCAGAACAACCTTTGCATTACCTGATTTGAGAGGTAGAACACCTATTCACCCTGGTCATGGTCCTGGACTATCTACATATAGATTAGGACAAAAAGGAGGGTCTGAAGAACATACCCTTACTATTGGTCAGATGCCTACTCACAATCACATAGCAGCAAGTAATACAGACGTAAATGTAGGCGATACTGGAGGAGAATCTGATCCAGATGGAAACTTCTTAGGAGAGGGAGATGCTTATACAGGCGCATCAGCAGGAAATAAGCTTAACGGTGGAGCTATGACAACAGCTAGTTCTATGACTAACACTGGCGGAGGTCAAAGCTTTAATACCATGAAACCTTTTGGTACGGCTAATTATATTATTTGCATGTTTGGATCGTATCCATCTAGAAATTAATAGCTATCTAATCAATTTTACTAACAATACAAAAAAACAATATATCATGGATCCATTTTTAGGAGAAATTAAACTATTTGCAGGAAATTTTGCACCAAGAGCTTGGGCATACTGTGACGGACAATTATTAGCTATAAGCCAATACTCGGCTTTGTTCTCTATCTTAGGAACTACCTATGGCGGAGACGGAAGAACAACATTTGCATTACCAGATTTAAGAGGTAGGGCTGCTATCCACCCAGGAAATGGGCCAGGATTAAGTGCTTATCGATTAGGAGAAAAGGGAGGAAGAGAAACAATAACTCTTAATATAACAAATTTACCTTCTCATAATCATACAGTAACTTCTACTACTTCAGTAAATGTTGGTGATACAGGAGGAGAATCTGATCCAGATGGAAACTTCTTAGGAGAGGGAGATGTATATACAAGCGCATCAGCAGGAAATAAACTAAATGACTCTGCAGTAACTACAGCGACTACTGTAGGTATGAATGGAGGGCAACAAGCATATAATAACTTACAACCATTTTTGGGAGTACATTATATCATAGCACTACAAGGGGTATTCCCAAGTAGAAACTAGAAATAAATAATTTTCAATTTTTAATTGAAAAGATATAAGGGGAAGCAGCCTTCGGGTAGCTTCCTTTTTTTGTTACTGTTTTTACTTTGTTTATAATTCTTATCCAGATACAGCAAGAACATCTTACTTACTTTGTATTTTCGTTTATATTTTGATGCTAAATGCCATACTTTATAGATGCCATACTTCCTATTCCTGTAGAAAAAGCTTTTACGTATAGTATTACCGAAGCTGAAGCAAAATTTTTACAAGCAGGTATGCGGGTAGCAGTTCCTTTTGGAAAGTCAAAAGTGTATGCTGCTTTAGTAAAAAATATACATACAACGCCACCTACACTATACGAAGCCAAGGAAATAGAACATATTCTTGATGAAAAACCTATAGTAACTCAAAAACAATTTGAACTATGGTCTTGGATGGCTTCCTACTATATGTGTACAGAAGGAGAGGTCATGCGAGCATCACTTCCTAGTGCTTTCTTGTTGGAAAGTGAAACAATCATACGATTACAACCTGAAGTTGTTCTTCAAGATGAAGATCTTCAAGACGATGAGTTTTTAATCTACGAAGCGTTACAACATCAATCTGTGATTAAAATACAGGAAGTCATGGATATATTGGGTAAGCGTAAAGTATTACCCACCATTAAAAAATTACTAGATAAAGGAGCAATATCTGTACAAGAAGAAGTATATGAACAATACAAACCTAAGCTTGTTACTTTTGTGCAATTACACTCCCATTATAAAGAAGAAAAGGCTTTTGTAGCATTGTTGGATTCTTTATCGAGGGCTCCTAAACAGAGAGAATTATTACTTGCTTTTTTTTCGCTTAAAGCGAAAACCAATAAACCCATTACAACATTAGCATTACAAAAAGCGGCAAACGCAACAGCAACACAAGTTAAAACTCTTGTTGCAAAAGGTATTTTTGAAACATATGAAAAAAGAAAAGACCGCGTAGAATTTGAAGGAGAAACAAGCGGCACAAAAACATTAAATGAACATCAAGTAGAAGCTTTAGCGCAAGTCAAAGAAAGTTTTGAAACACAAAATGTATGTTTACTCCATGGTGTTACAGCATCAGGAAAAACAGAAATATATGTATCTATAATAGAAGAGTTGCTCCATACAGGAAAACAGATTTTATACTTATTACCTGAAATAGCATTAACCACGCAATTAATTTCTAGATTACAAAATTATTTTGGAGAAAAGGTGGCTGTTTTTCATTCTAAATATTCTGTACATGAACGCGTAGAAGTTTGGAATAATGTACTTCAAAATGCTTCGAAAGCTCAGATTATTATTGGTGCTCGTAGTGCAATGTTACTCCCTTTTTATGAACTAGAATTAATTGTTGTTGATGAAGAGCATGAAAGTAGTTTTAAACAATATGATCCTGCGCCTCGTTATCATGCAAGGGATGCTGCAGTGGTATTAGGGCACTTGTTTAAAGCAAAAGTGATACTAGGGTCGGCAACCCCTAGTGTAGAAACTGTCTACAATGCTAGACATGGAAAATATGGTTATGTATACTTAGGGCATAGGCATGGTAATATCTTAATGCCAGAAATAAACCTAGTAGATATTAAAGAAAAACAACGAAAGCGGGAGATGACAGGGCATTTTAGTGACACGCTATTAAGGGCAATCACAGATGCATTACAGCTAGGAGAGCAAGTTATCTTGTTTCAAAATAGAAGAGGTTTCTCACCTGTTTTAGAGTGTAAGACTTGTGGGCATGCTCCACAATGCCCTAATTGTGATGTGAGTTTGACATATCATAAATATAGAAATCAGTTGCGATGTCATTACTGCGGACATCATATCGCAATGCAATTAAAATGTATGGCTTGTGGAAGTCCGGATTTAACAACCAAAGGTTTTGGCACGGAACAAATAGAAGCAGAGCTTAAAGAATTATATCCTGAATACTCCATTGCGCGTATGGACTCTGACACAACAAGGGGTAAATATGGGTTTGAAAAAATAATAACAGCATTTGAGCAAGAGGAAATTGATATTCTGGTAGGTACACAGATGCTTACCAAAGGTCTTGATTTTAGAAATGTAACTTTAGTAGGCATACTGAATGCAGATAGTATGCTTAATTTTCCAGACTTTAGGGCACATGAAAGAAGTTATCAATTAATAGCCCAAGTGTCGGGTAGGGCAGGTAGAACAGAAAAACAAGGGAAGGTATTAGTGCAAACATACAATCCGTATCATCAAATATTGCAACAGGTATCTGCCAATAAGTTTGATGCGATGTATGAAGAACAACTGCAAGAACGACACGATTTTAAATACCCGCCTTTTTATAGACTTGTGCGTATTACTTTACGACATCGAGATTATCAGAAAATAGAAGAATCTAGTATATGGGTAGCAAAAGCTTTACGCCAAGCATTAGGGCGTGATGCTGTATTAGGCCCTGAAACCCCACCTGTAGCGCGTATTCGTAATCAATACCGTCGTAATGTGCTCATTAAGATTAATAGAAGGCAAAACTTAAAACAAATAAAAGGGCTTATTGCTAGGGTACAAACTAGTTTTAAGGCCATACCTCAATACAGAAGCGTACGTCTTATAATAGACGTAGACTGTTATTAGTCTATACTTTTAGGTTTTACCTTATAGTTGTGAACCTGTCTGCCGGCAGGCAGGTCTCGCAAGCTCGATTTCGTACTTCGACTCGCTCTGCATACTTCTACGTCACAATGTTCTCTGAAAGCGTATGTCGTCAACCTACTTGCACAAATAAATTTAGCTTCGTCTTTAAAAATAGCGCATAAAAAAATCCGCTTATTTGGGGGAGCGGATTTTACTGTTGTAAATTGGAATTAATTTAAGCAGATAATGCTTCAATTAACTCTGTCTTTTTATGACGACTTAATGGAATTTTTTCTCCATCAATCTCAATGTTTCTACTATTGTATTTATCTACTTTATCTATATTGATAATGTAAGATTTATGAATACGCATAAAACGTTCTGGTGGTAGTTGTGCTACAAAAGATTTCATAGTAGCAAGTACTACGATAGGGTCATGTACTGTAACAAGCTTTACATAGTCACCTAATGCGGTGATATATTTTAGCTCATTAAGCATTACCTTTTTCTTTTTAAGATTACTCTTTACAAAGATGTAATCATCATCATCTACAGCTCCTTCTGTTTTTAGTTTGTATAAACTTATTGCTTTGTATACCGCATTTGTAAATCTATCTTTCGTTATAGGCTTGCGTAAATAATCAATAGCATTATAATTAAATGCTTTGTACGCATATTTTGTTTTTCCTGTAACAAATATGATTTGTGGTTTATGGATAAGATCATCAAGGAGATCAAATCCAGATAAAATAGGCATTTCAATATCAAGAAAAATCAGATCTACTTTTGTTTCAAGTAAACCATTTTTTGTCTCTATGGCATTATTGTATTCGGCTACGAGTCGTAAATTAGGATGATCACTGATCATTTTTACAATCGCAAGGCGTTGTAGACTTGAGTCGTCAACAACAGCGCAATCTAGAATTACTCCTTCCACAGTCTTTAATTTAAATAGGTTAAGTGATACAATAATACTCAAAAAAAAAGGAAACACCAATAAAAAAGTGAATTTCGTCGGATTTTTATGTTTTTTATCGACTCTTTGAGTGTGATGATGTGAGTTCTATATGGCTATAAGTTGTTTTATTATAATTAATTAGGGTTAATTATTACACGTATTCAATAAAAACGAGTATTTAAGAGCATATTTATCTAAAATATACTTTGCTAAATCAATAACTATACTTAATTTTGCACTCATTTTTAAATTAAAATCATTCTATATGAATCATTATGAAACTGTTTTCATCTTGAATCCCGTTTTATCTGATGAACAGATAAAGGAAACAGTTAAGAAGTACGAAGATTTTCTTAAAAGCAAGGGTGCTAAGATGGTTAACAAAGAGGATTGGGGGCTTAAAAAGCTTGCTTATCCTATCCAACACAAGAAAAGTGGTTTTTATCACTTATTTGAATTTACAGTACCTGGAGAGGCAATCTCTGAGTATGAGCTTACGTTCCGTCGTGATGAGCGTGTAATGCGTTATCTTACTGTAAAATTAGACAAGCATGCAATTGCTTGGGCTGAAAAAAGAGTAGCTAGAAACAAAAAACAAGCGTAATTATGGCATCTTCTATCGAACAACAAGCAAAAGGAAAAAAAGACGGAGATATCAGATATCTTACGCCTTTAAACATTGAAACTAATAAGACAAAAAAATACTGTCGTTTTAAGAAATCAGGTATTAAATACGTTGATTATAAAGATGCAGATTGGTTATTGTCTTTTGTAAACGAGCAAGGTAAATTGTTACCACGTCGTCTTACTGGAACATCATTAAAATATCAACGTAAAGTAAGTGTAGCTGTAAAACGTGCACGCCACTTAGCACTTATGCCTTACGTGACTGATTTATACAAATAAAAACTAGACATTCATGGAACTTATATTAAAAAGAGACGTTGAGAATCTAGGATTTGCAGACGATATCGTAACAGTGAAAAATGGTTACGGAAGAAATTTTCTAATTCCTCAAGGAGCAGCAGTACTTGCAACTCCTTCTGCAAGAAAGGTTCTTGCAGAGAACTTAAAGCAAAGAGCTTATAAGGAAAAGAAAATAATTGATGATGCTCAGAAAGAAGCAGATAAATTAAAAGGATTAGAAGTGAAGATCAGTTCTAAGACTGGTGATGGAGATAAACTTTTTGGATCTGTAAATAATGCAGACCTTTCAGCGGCTTTAGAAAAAGAAGGCGTTGCTGTAGAGAAGAAATTCATTACTATCCCTGGTAATAACATCAAACGTTTAGGTAGCTATGAAGCGAGTATACGTTTTCATAGAGATGTTGTTGTGCCATTTGCATTTGATGTAATTGCAGAAGCAAAATAAGAACATAGGTATTAGAAGTTACTATTAATTTCTGATCATACATATTTAAAATCGCTCCATATGGAGCGATTTTTTTATGACATATATTGATAAACAACCCTGTAACTACTTATGAAATGGGTTTTTTATAAGTATCTTTGCATCCCTAAAAATAAAACATCTTTATACGCTTTCGCGAAAGCGTACTCAGACACATAAAACAAGGTATAGCATGCAATACGCTCGACTTACAAAAGAACAATTAGAAGAATTACACCAAGAGTTTATTAACTTTCTTGCTACACAATCCATCACCGCAGATGAATGGCAGGAGATCAAAACCAATAAACCTCATGTTGCCGAAGAAGAGATTGATGTCTTTTCTGATCTCGTTTGGGAAAATGTATTAACAAAGGCTAGTTACCTGGAGCATATGTCTCCTAACCAAATGCATCTTTTTGAATTGCGAGAAGATAAAATGGCATTAATTGCTGTAAAAATTGATAAAGAGGGCATCGATATTACTACAAAAGAAGGGTATCAGTGGTTGCAGCAAAATTTAGGAGACGATAATGTGGTGTTTATGAGTGCTAGTAAAAACTATGGCGAAAAACCCAATGCTGATAAATTTAAATTGATTCAACAAGGTGCTGTTATCACAAAAGGTGATTTATATCAATGGTTTTCTCGTTTTGTAGATATTAAAGAGTAGTATTTTAGGTAATTATATGAGGGTTTTTAGATCTTTATATAATTACCAATACTAAATTACTCATATCTCAACGACTCAATAGGGTCTAATTTGGCAGCTTTCAATGCTGGGAATAATCCTGATACCACTGCTATAAAAAATGTAATGGTTGTTGCTGCGATAATAGCATTCCATGGAACTGTAAATACAAGATCAAAGGATATTGCAATGATGAGTCCGACGCCAATTCCTAGAAATATACCTAATGCTCCTCCTAATTGTCCAATAATAATTGCTTCATATAAAAACTGAAATGCAATCGTAGATTTTTTAGCTCCTAATGCTTTTCGAACTCCAATTTCTCGGGTACGCTCCGTGACCGAAACGAGCATGATATTTACTAAAGCGATACAAGATCCAAAAATGGTAATTAAACTTATTGCCCATGCGGCTATTCCTAATGCTCCAGTTATGGTAGCAATCTGATTTACTAAATCATCACTACGACCTATTCCAAAATTATTTTCTTCAACAGGTGATAGCTTTCGGATATTTCTAAAGGTAAGTACCGCCTCTTCTTCTGCACTATCTAAGTATTCGGGGTCATCTACCATGACACTTACATTATAATTAATGTTGGGCTGTGTAAACATAGTGCGAGCTACTTGTATAGGAATAAGCACTCTTAAATCTTGATTATTACCAAAAGTAGCGCCCTTTTCTTCTAGAATGGCAATAACACTAAATTTTGTACCACGTATACTTATTGTTTTTCCAATAGGGTTATCATCTTTAAATAGATTCTTATTAAAATCACTACCTAATACACAAACACGAGTGTTGTTACTAATGTCAAAAGGAGTAAAATTCCTTCCTTTGTCTAATTTAAGCCCTCCATTTTGAAGAAAATTTTCATTTACTCCAACCACACGTACTTCAGGATCTGTTTTTTCACTTTCATATTTTACTTCAGCATTTCGAGTACCTGTAAAAGATATAGCTGTTTGAGCAGTAGGATATGAATATGTTTCTGCAAATTCTTTTACATCTCGGTATCCAATAACAGGATTTATGATTTTACGTTCCCCTCTTCGTTGGTTTGAAAATTCATAACGCTGTATGGTGATGGTATTACTTCCGATAGAAGCAAAATCATTGGTAAGTGTATTTTCAAATGCTTTTATAAATGTAAGTATTCCAACCAGCGCAAAAATTCCAAGGGAAATAATAAGTACGGTTAAGATAGTTCTCAATAATTGACTTTTGATACTATCTAATGAAATACGGAAATTTTCTCTAAAAAGTGAAAACATAGTGTGGTGTGTTATTTAGTCTTTTCTATAATCCAATCACTCAGGACTTTTAATGCATCTGGTGAAAATGTTTCTTCTAATTGTGCATATTCAGTTGGGCTTCCTGTTGTGGTGGTTTGAAATAGATGGTTCAAATTAGGAAATTCTACGGTAGTGACATCGGTATTTCCACCTTTTTTAACAGAACTTTCGATATTCTCAAGATTCTTCTTTGAGGGTACTTGTAAATCTAAAGATCCATTAATAGCTAATACAGGACATGTCACCTTTTCTAAAGTAGGTCTAGGATCTGTAACTATCAAATACTGAAACCAGTCTGAAGAAAGCGTGTTAATTTCACGTTTCATAAGTGCTTCTTTAGAACTTCCTTCTGGAATCATTTCTGGATTTTCATCTAAAGCATTACTTAAATATCTCGTGAGTTCTTCTTTAATTTTTGGAGTATCGCCATAATATTCTTTTACGGTGCCAAACATCATTTCTTGTGCAATACGATTTTTACGTAACATCTCATCATCAAACCCTTGAGCTTTCCCAATAAGATATCCTTGATCCATAAGTAATTCGTCTCCAGGTTGTCCTACTCCTGCTAACAGTGCTATGAATGAAACTTCTTTATTTTTAGCAGCCACCATAGGAGCGATCAATCCACCTTCACTATGACCCGCAAATCCTATTTTAGAAGCATCTATATCTGGATGATTCTTCAAAAAATCAAAAGCTGCTTGTGCATCTGTAGCAAAATCGGCGCTAGTAGCTCCTTGAAAATCTCCTGTAGATTTTGCTGTACCTCTGTCATCATAACGCAATACCGCAATACCATTACGGGTTAAATAATCTGCAATGACTAAGAAAGGTTTATGACCTAATAACTCTTCATTACGATCTTGTGGTCCAGATCCAGATATTAAAATAACTGCAGGAAGTTTCTTTTTACCTTTAAAAACAACTTTAGGAAGGGTGATCGTACCTGAAAAAGTAGCATTAGCTGCGGTGTTTTCAAAAGTTACTTCTTCTGTTGTATATGGAAAAGGCGCTTTAGGTTCTTGTGGCCTATTAGGCGCTTCTACAGTAACGGCTTCACGAGCAAATTCTAATGGAAATGTCTGTCCTCCTTGTTTGAAGGTTCCTTCTATATGTTTGTCACTATTTACGGTGCCTTCATAGGTAAGTCCCATATTGGTGATAGCAATGTTTAGGATGGCGTCTGTATAAGTAACAGTGGTAATAGGAATTCCAAATGCTTTTTGGTCAGGACTATCTAACGTTCCACTATAAGTTCCATCTGCTTCTGTAATATGTAACACTAACGGGAGTGTCATGCCTGGTTGTACTTCTAAGTTTCCATACCAATCTCCTGTCGCATTTTGAGCGAAATTAAAATGGCTGATAAGCCCCAATAAAACAACAAATACAATTCTTTTCATCAATACAAGTTTTAATAGTTGTTTGTGATAAGACTATTAAGGAGTAAAAAAGTTACGAGAAGTTTGAAAATTATTCTGAGTAATTACTAATATTCCATTTTTTGAAGACAAATAGTATTAGATAATTTAGCCAAAAATCAATTTCCCCAACCCTAAAGGGAGTGATTTTTTGTGATTGAGGTTATAGTAGCTATAATAGTTTCTTTTACTTTTCTAAAGTTAGTACGTATCTCTTCGTTTGAAAATCGTATTTCAGAGATTCCATATTCGTTGATTACTGATGTCCTATCTTTATCATATTGTTTTTGAGTTGAGTGTATAGGGCCGTCAATTTCAATAGATAATTTTGCTCGATGACAATAGAAATCTAGTATATAATCGTTAAAGGGGTGTTGTCTTCTAAATTTATAACCTTTAGGACGTTGTTTTAAATATTCCCATAATTTAGTTTCTTCTGGAGTAGCATTTTTTCGTAAATATTCGGCAAAGGCAAATTTGTCACTTTTTGCCTCTCCGTGCATCCCTTCATTTTTTAAATGATCCATTCTCAAAAGTAAAAAATAATCGATAAGTTCTCAGGCAATTTTCCCTACCCTTTAGGGCTAGGGAAATGGGAAAATTGGTGGCGTGTAATTTTTCTTCCTTTATATAAACCATAAGAAAAGACTATAAATACTAATCATAAACAGATTAATAATGTCTAATTTTTATGATATTTGCACTCATTCAAATCAAAGTTGAAATTCGAAAATAACACCGAAGTTCTATGCATTGATTCACTGTATAAGGAAAAGAAAATGATAGCAGGTTGATTTTTATACTATATAGCATATGAAAACAACTAGCTAACGACTAAAAGCTAACGACTAAAAACAAATGGCACAAAAACCTTCGATACCTAAAGGAACTCGCGATTTTTCACCGATAGAGGTCGCAAAACGATCCTATATTATGAATACCATTCGTACACAATTTCAGCACTATGGATTTCAGCCTATTGAAACTCCGAGTTTTGAAAAAAGTAGTACACTCATGGGAAAGTATGGGGAAGAAGGAGACCGTTTGATTTTTAAAATTTTGAATAGTGGGGATTATTTAAGTAAAGTGAAGGATGACGCTTTCGCGAAAGCAAACTCAAATGCACTTACGCCACAAATCTCAGAAAAAGCCTTGCGTTATGACCTAACCGTGCCTTTTGCACGTTATGTAGTACAACATAGAAATGATATTGTATTGCCATTTAAGCGTTCTCAAATGCAATTAGTATGGCGTGCAGATAATCCGCAAAATAATCGTTACAGAGAGTTTTGTCAATGTGATGCCGATGTAGTAGGGAGTGATTCTTTATGGCAGGAAGTAGAGTTTGTACAATTGTATGATGCTGTATTTACTGCGTTGAAACTTGAAGGAGTTACCATTAAAATGAATAACCGTAAAATCCTCTCTGGAATTGCTGAGGTGATTGGAGCAAGTGATAAACTCATAGATTTTACAGTGGCTTTAGATAAGCTTGATAAAATAGGGAAAGAGAAAGTGATCGCAGAAATGCTTTCTAAAGGTATTTCTGAGGAGGCTATCAAAACCGTAGATCCACTATTTACGATTTCAGGTAGTTTTGGAGACCAGTTAGCAACACTCAAAGGACTGCTGGCTACTTCAGAAACAGGAATGCAAGGAATTGAGGAGTTAGTCTTTATTAATGAAGCAATCGAAAGTTTAGGGTTGGAAAGTGCTACCTTACAACTTGATGTTACGCTGGCTCGTGGTTTGAATTATTATACAGGCGCCATTTTTGAAGTAGCGGCACCAGAAGCGGTGAAGATGGGAAGTATAGGTGGCGGTGGCCGTTATGCCGATCTTACAGGAATTTTTGGCTTAAAGGATGTAAGTGGGGTAGGGATATCTTTTGGATTAGATCGTATTTATAATACAATTGAACAATTAGATTTATTTCCAGAAGAAGCGATAGAAGGAATCAAAGTGTTGTTTATCAACTTTGGGAAAGAAGAAGCATTATATGCTATGAAAGCAATTAAACAGCTTCGTTCTAACGGGATTACTGCGGTGTTATATCCAGATGCGGCTAAGATGAAAAAGCAAATGACGTATGCCAATCGTCGTGAAATTCCATTTGTAATTTTAGCGGGTGGCGAAGAGATGGAAAACAAAACGTTTGCGTTAAAAGATATGGTAGCCGGAGAACAGGAAACCGTAACACTAGATGCTTTAATTGAACGATTGAAGTAATATTTTGATTGGAGATTAACGATTGTTGATTGCTGATTTTTGAACTTAAAAATATTGAATGCTTAAGTAAAAAAGAGTCATTTCAACAGCGTGAGGAACGAATGACGAGAAATATCATGGCAGTGAGCATCACCTGAAACTGTTTGTGTGATCTCTCCTAAAGTTTATCTTGAACGAAGTCGAAGGATCGAGATGACTGAATAATAATGATTTCCGCTTTCGCAGAAATACATACTAATAGCTAAAGACTAAGGACTATTCCATGAGTACACTCGTTCAAATAAATGTATTACCGCATCAAGCTGAAGATGATGATTATATTGCTGAGAAAGCTTTCGCGAAAGCGAGACTACGCGCAGATGATGTACGAGAATGGGATATCCGAAAGCGTAGTATTGATGCGCGTAAATCACCTGTAAAGATTTCATTACAAATTGAGTTTTGGAAGCATGATGAAGTACGAGAGTCTCTTCCTGTGTTTGTACCTCAAGAGGTACATAATGCTCCTGAAATTGCCATTATTGGTGCAGGACCCGCTGGATTATATGCTGCTTTACGTGCTATAGAAGGAGGATTGAAGCCTATTGTTTTTGAACGAGGAAAAGACGTACGAGCAAGACGTCGAGATCTTGCAGCTATCAATAAAGATCATATTGTAAATGAAGACTCTAACTATTGTTTTGGAGAAGGGGGTGCGGGTACGTATTCAGATGGGAAGTTATATACACGATCTAAAAAACGAGGTAATGTACTAAAGGCGATAGAATGGTTTGTACATTTTGGTGCTGTAGAAGATATTTTGGTAGATGCGCATCCACATATCGGGACTAATAAGTTGCCAAAAATTATTACTGCCATGCGAGAAGCGATTATTGAAGCAGGCGGTGAAGTTCGTTTTGAAAGTAAACTTACCGATCTTAAAATCGTAGATCAGCAGATTTCAGAAATACAAATTAATGATACAGACTGGTTATCTTTTAAAAACGTAATCCTAGCAACAGGACATAGTGCTCGTGATATTTTTTACTTACTACATAAAAGAAACGTAAAGATAGAAGCAAAGCCTTTTGCGATAGGCGTTCGTATAGAGCATCAGCAAGAATTGATTGATCATATCCAGTATCATGGTGATAGTGATAATCCGTATTTGCCACCAGCTTCCTATAGCTTGGTACAACAAGTAGATGGGATGGGGGTGTATTCTTTTTGTATGTGTCCAGGCGGTATTATTGCACCATGTGCGACGGCACAGGAAGAAGTAGTAACCAATGGATGGAGTCCTTCCAAACGTGATAACCCGTATTCAAACTCTGGGATTGTGGTGAGTGTGACTCCAGAAGATTTACCCAATTATAAAGAAGACGACCCGTTTGTGTGCTTAGATTTTCAAAAATCTGTAGAGCGTGCTTGTTGGGAAGCTGCTGGAAAAACACAAGCAGTACCTGCACAACGTATGCGTGATTTTGTAGATGGACGTATTTCAAAAAACTTTCCAAAGACTTCCTATCAACCGGGAATTGTCTCGGTAGACTTAAATAAGGTATTACCTCCAATGCTCTCAAAGCGTCTTAAGAAAGCATTCCTTGCTTTTGGAAGAAAGATGAAAGGGTATTTAACTAATGATGCTGTATTACATGCTCCGGAAAGTAGAACATCATCTCCGGTGTCTATCCCTCGTGATCCTGTTACGTTAGAGCATATAGAAATAAAAGGATTATATCCGTGTGGGGAAGGAGCAGGGTATGCAGGTGGTATTATTTCGGCGGCTATAGATGGAATTAATTGTGTAGACAGAGTGGTAGAGAAGTATAATTTACAGGATTAAACAATACCAAATAGGGTATTTCATCTGTAAATTTTTGTATTTCACAGGGTTACTAGATTTTTGTTTTTTAGTTTTTCTATTTTGAATAGAATGCGCTATCTTGCTTGCAATGGAGCCCCTAGATCCACATAATGTAAGTAGTGCTTTTCAATTGACGAAAACCATTACAAGTAAGATTGCCACGGTATATGTTTACAATAAAAATATTCTTGTTGTAGAGGTAAACGAAGGCGTTAATCTATCCTATGCATCAGCAGCGTCATTACTCTTTAAAGGATTATTGGTTTTGAAAAATAGACCTTGGGTGTATATTTCTCATCGCGTTCATTCGTATTCTGTGGTGCCCACTGACTATGAGTATCTTCATAGAATAGGAACATTAAAAGCACTTTCAATCGTTGTTCCTACTGGAACAGATCCTTCTACCACAGCTATAGAACAAATTTTTTGTAGAAAACCTTTTAAACTTTTTAATAATGGTTTAGAAGAAGCCATGATTTGGGCTGAAAAAATGCTCAAAGATGAGGTTAATGACTTAAAGAATGAGCGCAATTCTCTTCTTCTCTAAATATTCTTTTTCTTGTTGATTTGTTACTAGATCTATAGCGATATCCATGTGCATTATTGCTTTTTTGTAATCTTCTTGTGTTAGATAATAATCCGATAGTGTCGCATAATAAAGGTAACTACGTTGTCCCAACGTTTCTGGCTCTAATTGTTGCAGGAGTTGGTAGCTTTCGCGAAAGCGGGAATCCTGTAATTGAACTACCGCGATATTGAGCAAGTGTATAGGCATAGGTTGTAACGCATATAAGCATTCATACCAATGTAAGATTGCTTTCCAATTGGTATCTTTAAATGTTTTTGCTTTGAGATGTTCGGCAGCAATAGCAGCTTCATAATGATAGGTAGAGAAGGTATCGGTTTCTACGGCTTTGTGCATGGCAGTATTTCCTAGTTTGATAAGCGGGAAATACCATTGAGAGCGATCTTGATGTTGTAAATCTAAGAGCTGATTGTCATGCGTCGTTTTAGAATCTATACGCGCTGCATGAAAACACATAATAGCAAATAGGGCGTAGGATTTTGTGGTCTTTGTATTTTTATGATTGAGAAGCATTTTACATAAACGCATTGCTTCGGCGCAGAGTTCTTTGCGAACAATAATTTCTTTTTTTGTAGAATGAAACCCTTCATTAAAAATGAGATATAATACTTCTAAAACACTGTCCAAACGTAATGCTAATGTCTTTCCTTTTGGAATCTGAAAAGAAATATGTTCTTTTTGAATGGAAGTGCGTGCTCGGCTCAGGCGTTTTTTTATGGTCTCTTCTTTGGAAAGTAATGCTGCTGCAATTTCTTTACTACTAAACCCAGAAACCGTTTTTAAAGCAAAAGCAATACGATCTTTAGGATTGAGATAAGGGTGACAAGCAGTAAAGATCATACGTAGCTGACTATCTTCAATCTCACTGTCCAAAAAGAGTTCTTGTATAGCAATGGTGTCAATACCAGATGCGATATGAGGAACCCGTTTCTTTTCTGCAGTGAGTTTCCGAAATAAGTCTAGTACTCTATTTTTTGCTGCTTGTGTAAGCCATGCTTCTGGATTGTCTGGTTGATTATTTTTCCAGGAAAGTGTGGCTTTGATAAATGTATCTTGTATAGCGTCTTCTATAATTTCTAAATGTGGTAATCCAAAAATACGTACCAAAACAGAGACCATCTTCCCGTAGTGGTGCCTGAAAAGATGGTCTATAAGTTTTGGTTCCATATTATTTGTCAAAAACCATGATTTCACGAATTTCAACAGTACCTCCTAAATCATAATCAGGGAAATCTTGTGCAATGTCTTGTACTTGGTCTACATCTTTTGCTTCTACAATATAATAACCACCTACAATTTCTTTTACTTCGGCAGAGGTAAGATCTGTTACCGTTCTATCTTGACCAGAAACTCTGCGCATGTTTGGTGTAAGTGCATTACCGCCACGTAAAACACCTGCTTTCTCCATTTTCTCACCCCAAGAAAACCATTTTCCCATGCGGCTTTGTAACTCTTCTGGAGATAATCCAAGATCAGCATAATCAGCTCCCGTAAAAATCATCATAAATTCTTTCATAATTGTCGTTTTTAATTAAAGATTGTTTACTTCTAAGACGAAGCTGTTTTTTAATAAGGGGACAAAAAGTAAAAAAAATATTTCTTTTTTAAATATTCTTGGCTTCTTCTTCTTATTTAATTTTTAAAAAAGGGTATATGATATACGTTTTTTAAGATACTGATTTCAGATCAATCTCTTCAGTACTAAATATTTAATTGGTACGCTATTTGATTATATAATAGTAAAACAATAAAATAGTCTAACAAACGTTAGTTACTTTGAATAACTTAACCTATTTCAGATATGAAACATAAAGTAAACACCAAATTGAGCCCTGGATGTCACTAAAAAGAAACATATTGAAATATGTATAAATGAAAGCCTTCTTTTTAGAAGGCTTTTTTATGTTTACATCTGAATGGATCTTACATACTACTTACCCATAAAATGTATCTGAATCTCCAATAATAGTGGTAAGTTCTACAGTATGGCCATCAGGATCTTCTGTATAGATAGAATGGAAGTGTGTATGATCTCTAAAAATATATTCTAGTTGTAAGGCTTCGTATTTTTTTCTCGCTTTCGCGAAATTTTCCATACTTACATAAAAAGCAAAATGATCTATTCTTACGTTTCTTGAAGAAGCATTCAGAGGTGGGTCATCTAGTGTAGCAGGAAATATGGCAATACCCGTTTTGCCTGCCAGCATAAAAATAGGATATTCTCCCCATTCTGGAACTACTTTGCGTTTAAGTCCAAGAACGTTTTCATACCATGAAGCAGTAACTTCTATATCTTTCACACGTATAGCAACATGATCTAAATACTCTATAGCAAAATCATTCATTATACTTTTTTTAATTCAAATTCTCCCCAATCCCCTTGTTCAGGTTCTATACTCATTTCCCATTTCCCCATAATCTCATTCTTATCATCATTTAAAAAACCTGTATATCGTATTTCGGGATGTGGTTTATCTGGATCTATAGCAAGTTCTCCTTGATCATTTAAAAAATAAAGACAAGGGTATTGTTTAGTAAAGCTAATCAGATTTTTTTCTATAAATCCTTTTACTTCTGCGGGCTTGTCAAAGAGATGCTTTGATTCTTGGTCAATAGCAGTTCCTATAAATACATTGTCATGTATACTAATAGTCATATCAAATGGAATACGATGTTCTTGATTTACGAATTCTCCTTTCTCATCATAGATAGGATATGTAAAATAACCTGACCAATTTTGTTTGAGATATACTAGTTTCATGGGGTATTTATAATTCTTATAATAGCAAGATCATCTGTGACAACATGCTTCCATTGATTCTTTAAATGACGTATTTTTCTATCTAATAAAGTGTCATATTCCATATGCTCAGTATCTTGTAATACATATTCAATAATTTCTGATACTGGTTTTTGCTTTTCTTTATTTTCTAAATGCTTAAAGGTAAATATTCCATCAGTACAAAACGACATATCTTTAAAATTTGGGATCGATAATTTTTGTTCTTGATGATCATACCAAGTGTCAAAATCGTCATATAAATGATATCCTAAATAATCTGGCTTATCATTTTGCTCATACTCATACGTATTTCCATCTATATAAATCAAACCATCTCCAATGGTGATACATTCTGTTGCATGAGATGTTGTGTCTATAATTCCTAGTATAAGAGTAGCTAGTAATTCGTTTATTTCTAGTCCCAATTGGTTTTTGATAACAACCGTTTCTTTCATTACTTCTTTAAGAACCTCTTTAAGAGTTGTTTTTAAATCTAGAGTTTTGTTGGTAACAAACTCTTTATAGAATGTGCTTTTAGCAATCTTTCGTAAAATTTTTCCATAAAGCATAGATGCAAAAACAGATTCAGTGCCCATAGTACATCCGTCAAGCACTGCTATTAATTTATGATGGGAGGAAATTTGTTCGGTAATAAGGAAATCTTCGCAATGATTCGTGTGGAAAGCTCCTATTTGGAGCGTTGTGTATATATTCATTGCTGTAAAAGTCTTTATTAAATCTGAAGTATCCAAACGAGCAACGTATTACGATACTTATTGTTAACTTTCTTTTATTTAGAATAATTAAAAATAGTATTGTAAATACGTTCATATATTTTTACTTTTGTCGAAAATATACACACCTCATGATTCGTAAAGTTGTAAAGATTATCGCAATTGTAGCGCTTATAGCATTGGTTATTATTCAATTTATCAGACCTGATAAAAATATAGGAGACTATTCTGATATTGCTGCTTTTGAAGCAGAGACAAAACCATCTGAAGAAGTAAAAGCAATTCTTAAAAATAACTGCTACGATTGTCACAGTAATACAACTGTATATCCTTGGTATGCAGAAGTAGCTCCTTTTTCATTTTTCCTGGCAGATCATGTAGAAGAGGGTAAAGAACATCTTGATTTTGCAAAATGGGAAAGCTATTCTGTAAAGAAGAAAGATCATAAATTAGATGAGCTTGTGGAAGAAGTAGAAGAAGGTGAAATGCCATTAGAATCCTATACATTGATACACGGAAACCTCTCTGAAGAAGAAAAAGAGCTCTTGGAAACTTGGGTGAAGTCTGTACGAGCAGAGTTGCAAACCCAGTTATAATCTACAATTGCTGGCACATAACTAAAACTTAACATTGCTTATTTAAATTTAATCTAAATAAACTTGGCTAAATGATTTCTCTGACTTATTTTTGTCGTCGTAATTAAAAACGTTATTTATATTAAGTCTAAATAAAAATGAAAAAAATCCTATTTTCCACACTAGCCATTACGACTTTAGCTTTTACTTCTTGTAGCAATGATGATGACGGAGTCATTGTAGATCCGGGTCCAGATCCTGTAAATATTGAAACTCCTGTTACCTATTCTTTTGAAAGAGACGGAGAGTCTACCGTAAGTTTTTCAGGACAAACTACACGTATCCTCATGGGAGAAGAGTTAATCGCTACCATGTTAGATTTTGATACAGCCTCAGAGCAATTGTTATTAGATATGTATGCTAATGAAAACACTCCTTTTTCAAGTGAAGATTTAAATGCTTCAGATAAAAACGTACGAGGAAAAGTAGCAGCTTCTCAAGATTATTTTAGTAATAACAGTGCAGCATCTGCAACCATCAAACAATTTTTTGCAGATCTTATTTCTGCCCAAATAGATGAAGTATTTCCAGGAGAAAGTACTGTGGCAGAAGCTGGTGTTCCGGGTCAAATAGCAGATGGAGGAAGTACACGTTACATTAATTCTAAAGGATTAGAATATAATCAAGCAGTAACAAAGGGATTAATAGGAGCTTTAATGGTAGACCAAGCGCTTAATAATTATTTAGGAACTGCAGTACTAGATGCAGGAACTAATATAGCAGATAATGATAATGATATCGTAGCAGAAGGAAAACCATATACCAATATGGAACATAAGTGGGATGAAGCTTATGGATATGCATATGGTACTGCAGCAGATCTTACAAATCCAAACCCTACTATCGGAGACGATGATAGCTTCTTAAATAAATATATTGGAAGAGTAGAAGGAGACAGCGATTTTGCTGGAACTGCCGCTGCTATTTTTGACGCATATAAATTAGGACGTGCAGCTATTGTTGCCAAGAATTATGAAGTAAGAGATGAGCAAGCTGCCATCTTAAGACAATTAATTTCTGAAGTGGTTGGAATACGTGCTGTTTATTATTTACAACAAGGTAAAAACGGAATTGAATCTAATGACTTAGGAGGTGCTTTTCATGATCTTTCTGAAGGATTTGGATTTATCTATAGTTTACAGTTTACAAGAAATCCAGAAACGAATGCTCCTTATTTTTCAGCAGTAGAAGTACAAGGGTTTATTGATCAGTTAACTGAAGGAAATGGATTCTGGGATGTAACACCAGCAACATTAGATGAAATGTCTAGTACCATTGCAAATAGGTTTTCATTTACAGTATCACAAGCAGAAGCTGTAAATTAATTAAAAGAAAAACCCAAATACAGGGAGCCTTAGTGCTCCCTTTTGGTGGTAAAAAACAATACGAATGAAAAGATTTTTAGGAATTATTGCGTTAGTTTTATTTGCATATGCATGTTCTAGTGATGACGGTGACAATCCAACAGGAGGACCAGATCCAACACCTTCATCTTTTGATAGAACTGCGCTATTAGAAAATTGGGCAGATAATATTATTGTTCCTGGCTATGTAGATTTTCAATCTAAGGTAAATACACTTCAAACAGAAACTGCTGCATTTGTAGGAAATTCAAATGACTTAACAGCCATCAGAGCTGCTTGGTTAGATGCCTACACTACCTGGCAACGTGTATCTATGTTTGAAAATGGGCCTGCCGAAATTGTAGGGCTTCGTTTAAATGTAAATATCTTTCCTGCAAATGTTACTACCATAGAAACTAATATCGCTTCGGGTTCTTATGACTTAGCTTTATCTTCTAATAGAGCAGCTAAAGGGTTTCCAGCATTAGATTATCTTCTTTTTGGAATTGGAGCAGATGAAGCAACGATACTTTCTATTTACAATGGAGCAGAAGGAGATTTATATAAGCAATACCTTCAAGATATTGTAGCAGATATGCAAACTCTTATCACAACTGTATTAAACGAATGGCAAGGAGGTTTTAGAGATACCTTTGTAAATAATAATGGTTCTTCTTCTACCGCTTCTGTAGATCGCCTAGTAAACGATTATATCTTTTATTATGAAAGACATTTAAGAGCAGGTAAAATGGGAATTCCAGGAGGTGTATTCTCAGGTTCTGTAGAGCCTAATACTATAGAAGCACTCTATGCAGGAGACCTATCTAAACAATTCTTTTTAGAAGGATTAGATGCAGTACAAGACTTTTTTAATGGTCGCGCTTATAATGGAAATGCATTAGGCGAAAGTTTAAGTAGTTACCTTGATGAGTTGAATATCATCAAAGATGGTGCAGATTTAAGTACGATTATAGATAATCAGTTTAATTCAGCAAGACAAGCTGTTCAGAGTTTAGGAAGCTTTGAACAAGAATTACAAAATAATCCACCCACTACATTTTTAAATGCATATGACGAGGTACAACGTATTGTACCATTATTAAAAGTAGATGCAGTAAGTGCATTAAGTATAAGCATTGACTTTGCAGATGCAGATGGAGATTAGGACTTCATGAATAAAAAACTCCAAACATATTTGAATAGCCACATAGAGGCCGCTCCATTAGCGGTCTTTCGTGTGTTTTTTGGTATTCTGATGTTTGTGAGTATTATTCGTTTTTGGAGTTATGGATGGATTGAAAAATTTTACATCACTCCAGAATTTCATTTTACATTTTACGGCTTTAGTTGGGTACGACCTTGGGGCGAATGGACCTATCTTTTATTCGGTATTTGTGCCGCAAGTGCTGTGATGATCACAATAGGATGGAAGTGTCGCTTTGCAATGATTACCTTTTTTCTGAGCTTTACATACATAGAGTTGATGGATAAAACCATGTATCTCAATCATTACTATTTCATTTCTATACTTAGTTTCTTATTAATTTTTGTACCTGCAGGGCATTATTTTTCGCTAGATACGCTTTCGCGAAAGCGTAAACAAAAAGATCCTCTTTCTACAACAATGGCTATTGGATATGTACCGCGTTGGACCATTGATAGCATTAAATTAGTATTAGCAATTGTCTATGTGTATGCAGGACTTGCCAAATTAAACAGTGATTGGTTACTAGAAGCAATGCCCCTTAAAATATGGCTACCTTCAAAATTTGATATTCCTTTGATTGGAGATATAGTAAGTCAAGAATGGGCGCAATATGCCTTTAGTTGGATAGGCGCTGGCTATGATCTGTTTATTCCATTTTTATTACTCTGGAAGCCTACGCGTACGTTTGCCTTTGTGATGGTGGTGATCTTTCATGTATTGACACGCGTTTTATTCCCGATAGGAATGTTCCCATACATCATGATTGTAAGCGCATTGATATTTTTTGATGCTAGTTTGCATAAGAAAGTGGTATACGCTTTCGCGAAAGCGATAAAATATCCCAAAGAACTTTTAGAAGGAACTACCGTTTGGAAACCCCTTTCTGTACAACGATACAAACTGTCTGTAGGAGTTGTGGTCGTGTTCTTTTGTATCCAATTACTACTCCCTTGGCGATATGCTTTTTATCCAGGAGAGCTTTTTTGGACAGAAGAAGGGTATCGTTTTTCTTGGCGTGTGATGCTCATGGAAAAATCAGGATATGCACAATTCAAAATCAAAGATGGAGTGACGGGCAAACGCTTTTATGTGAATAATGCAGATTTCTTGACACCCTTACAAGAAAAACAAATGAGCTTTCAGCCTGACTTTATATTGGAATATGCACATTATCTTCGCGATCATTTTACAGCGCAAGGTCATAAAAATGTTGAGGTGTATGTAGAATCATACGTAGCTCTTAATGGGCGGTTGAGTACCACATATATAGACCCAGATGTAAATCTGGCAGAAATAAAAGAATCATTTACACACAAAAATTGGATCAAACCCTTCACTGATGAGATTAAAGGTTTATAATTTATTGTTTTTTATACTACTATCATTTTATGCACAAGCACAGTATACTGTTTCTGGTGTTATTACAGACGATACCAATACCCCATTGGCTGACGTAGAACTCTATCTACAAGGCGGGAATCAAGTAGTCACAACTGATACACAAGGAGCTTATGTTTTTGAAAATGTACAAGAAGGTACGTATGTGCTTACTGTTTTCGGACTTTCCTTTGAGCTCGTAGAAGAGCCACTTACGGTTCAGGGAAATACTCAAAAGAATTACAGTCTAGTACCTCTAGGAGAATCTTTGTCTGAAGTTGTTTTAAGTACGCGTAAAGAAAAAATATTTGCATTACGTTCTTTAAAGAAGGTAGAAGGAACAGCTATTTATGCAGGTAAAAAAAGTGAGGTAGTACTGATCGATCAAATCACAGGAAACCTTGCGGCAAATGCACCTCGTCAAATTTATAGCCAAGTAGTAGGGTTGAATATTTATGAGAATGGAGATGCGGGATTACAATTAAATATTGGAGGGAGAGGATTGGATCCTAATCGTTCGGCCAATTTTAATATTCGTCAGAATAATTATGATATCAGCGCAGATGTGTTGGGGTATCCAGAAAGTTATTATACACCTCCTGCAGAAGCATTGAGTGAGATACAAGTAGTACGTGGTGCCGCGTCTTTACAGTATGGAACACAGTTTGGAGGATTGATAAATTTCAAATTTAAAAAACCAAATCCAGATAAGAAAATAGAACTTATATCAAGACAAACTGCGGGTTCGTTTGGGTTGCTTACTTCTTTTAATAGTATAAGTGGAACAGTTGGGAAATTTAGCTATTATACCTATTTTAATTATAAAGAAGGGGATGGTTTTCGCCCCAATTCCCAATTTAATAGCCGTAACTATTTTGCACACGTAGGTTATAAATTGAGCGAGAAAACAACTATTACAGGAGAGCTTACCTTATTTAATTACCTAGCAAAACAAGCTGGAGGACTTACAGATGTTCAATTTTTAGAAGATCCAGATTTTAGTAATAGAGATCGTAATTGGTTTGATATCGATTGGAAAGTATATTCGTTACGTTTAGATCATAAATTTAGTCAGAAAACAGATTTTAGTTTACATCTATTCGGATTAGATGCGAGGCGAAGTGCTGTAGGATTTCGTCAAAATAGAGTTTCTCAGTCAGATGATTTAGAAGAGCCAAGAGAAGTTTTGGTAGATGATTTTTCAAATTGGGGAGCAGAAGCACGATTATTGACACGTTATAACATAGGAAAAAAAGATGCTGTACTTTTGGTAGGGTCTAAATATTATGACGCTAATAATAATCAACGTCAAGGACCAGGTACCACCGCCGCAGATGCTGATTTTTCTTTTGCAGATGATCAATTTCCAAATTTTGAACGTCAAGCACAGTTTGACCTCCCAAATAGAAACCTAGCTGTTTTTGGAGAAAATATTTTTAATATTACAGATAGACTTACGGTAACACCAGGATTTCGTTTTGAATATATCAAAACAGAAAGTGAAGGATCGTTTAGAAATATTGTGTTGGACTTAGCTGGAAATCCTTTATTAAATGAAGAAGTACCAGATAACAGAACTTTTGAACGTGACTTTGTGTTATTAGGAACCGGTATAACCTACAGATTAAATCAGGCAATAGAATTGTATGGAAATGTAAGTCAAAATTACCGATCGGTGACATTTAGTGATATTCGTATTGTAAATCCATCATTTGTAATTGATGAAAATATTACTGATGAAGAAGGATTTACCATTGACATTGGTGCGAGAGGTCGTATCGATAATAAATTGTCTTATGATGTGAGCTTATTTGGAGTGCGTTATGACGAACGTCTGGGGGAAGTATTGTTTACAGATACTGATAATAGTATTAAGAGACGAAGAGGAAATATAGGTGATGCGTTTATTTATGGACTAGAATTTTTTGGAGATTGGAATGTGAGAAATACATTCTTTGAAGAAAAAGAAAATATCAAACTAAATCTATTTGCAAACCTAGCTTTGACACAATCTGAATATGTAAACTCTGAAGAAATAGGGGTAGAAGGGAATCAAGTAGAATTTATTCCTGATGTAAACCTTAAAACGGGTATAAACTTTGGATATAAAAATTTAACGGCAAGTATTCAATATACCTATTTGACAGAACAATTTACAGATGCAACTAATGCTCCTCAAGATGTAAATGATAATCAACGTGGTATAGAAGGAAGTATTCCGTCGTATGGTATTTTAGATATCTCTGCGGCATATACTTATAAACGTTGGCGATTAGAAGCAGGTATTAATAATGCACTAGATGAATCGTATTTTACGAGAAGAGCCACTGGGTATCCTGGACCAGGAATTATTCCTGCAGAGCCACTAGCGTTTTATACGACCCTGCAAGTGAAGTTGTAATAAAAGGATATCGATATGATACTAAAAAAGCCTCTCAAATGAGAGGCTTTTTTAGTAAGTGATTAATTTTTGATTTAAAAAACAGTAACATTATTATTAGGTTGATACACATAATTAAATGTAAAATACCTACTAGCATCTACTGTTGTATCAGGATTAGAAGGAGCGCCTTCATAATAACTTAAAATTTCGACTTTTGCATAACGACCTTCTGTAGTTCTAAATACTAAAATCTTCCCTGGTAAAGGAGTAATTAAGAATAATGGAGGTCCTGAATAATTATACCAACCATTATCACTTCCTGAAGGAATAGCAAGTATATCGGCAGCATCTTGAACAAACAAATTGGTGTCTACAGATGTAATATCACTCATCGTTCCTGTAGCGATATAAGCGCCAGCATTACCAGTTCTCTCTGGCTCGTCTGTGGTTCCTTGTGAGACACCACCATTTACAATAATGGTCGTTGCTCTAAAAGCAATATCCCAATCTGTATCGCTAGTTGTGATTTGTCCTGTATCAAGATCAAACTTGGTAAAATCTCCTGAAATGGGTTGCCCTTGTCCTCCTTCTTGTGGGGCATGTACGTCTGTAATAGATGCAGTAATCAGATTTGCTAATGCTTGCGTATCATCATTATCATCCGAATTTGCAACAAAACCTTCTGGAGCTTCGCAGGCACTTTGTGATTCGTTGGCATTTCCTAAGCCATCGCCATCGCTATCTTCAAAGAATGTGTTTTCTGCGCAAGCTACCTCACCTCCGTCATCATCATTACTACATGAAGCAATAATGAAACTAACTAGTACTAATAAATAAAATCCTTTTCTCATTGTTGTATATATATTAAAATTGGTAATTAATTTTCACGTATCCTCGAGTTCCTGGAATTCCAGGAATGTTAGTATTTTGGAAATCAAACAGATTATCGGCTCCTGCTTGTATTTCAAAGTGGTCAAATAGCTTTTTACTAGCAGCTATATTAACAGTAGCAAAACCATCTACTACTATGGCATCGTCATCAAAGGCATCAAATGTTCCGTTTCCATTGGTATCTCCTAATCCGTATTTACTTCGATAAATGACGCGAGCATTGATATTGGATGTCCATTTTGGAATGTTATAAAAGAGTTTGAGATTAGCGGTATGTCTTGATCTATTAAAAAAACCAAAGTGATCATCTTCAGAGAGTGGAATAGAGGTCAAGTCTTCGTCTCTTACAAAGAGTTCTCCATTTTCTACTTGGTCTTTAATATCTTTATTGAAGGCATATAATAATTGGTAACCACCACTAATTTTAATATGCTGTGTGATTTTATAAGTAGCATTCAGCTCAAGTCCTTCTGTATAAATGCGGTCAAAATTTTTATAACTAAATACATTTTGACCGTTTGTTTTTCTTGCGATTACTTGGGTGTCAATAAGGTCGCTAAAGTTATTTCTAAAGGCATTAATATCTAGGGTAAGTTCATTAAAAGGGTGATAAGTAAACCCTATGTTATATCCTACTGAACTTTCGGCTTTTAATGCATCATCAAATTGAGAAATGATTTCATTCACATTTGCTTGCCCTTCTACAGTAGATATATTTTGTCCTAATGCTAATTGCCCTTGTTCAAATAATGTTTGTAATTCATTTGGTACAGCATTGTAACCTAATACTGTGTATCCTACTGTTGAGTTGGTGAAATTGAAATAAAGTTGTCTGAAATCGGGCGCTTTAAATCCATACCCTACAGAACCTTTTAAGGCTAGTTCATCTGTAATATTATAGCGTAAAGCTACTTTAGGGCTTAATTGGTTGCTGTATTCAGAGTGATTGTCAAAGCGCCCTCCAACGATTATATTCAAATTTTCAATAGGATTAAAATCATATTGTGCATATACATATTGCGAATTAAAACTCACTTGCTCATCAAAAAACGAACGATCTAATGATTCGTATTGGTACCCAGCACCTGCTGTTAGAGTACCTTCATTTTCAAAAGTGTAATTACTGCGTATTTCAGGTCGTACTAATTGTTGATCAAAAAATGTATCGGTAATAATTGTATCGGTATCAGTATCTCTTGCAAGGGATTCAGCGATGTAATTTGTATAGTACAATTCATATGAAGTGGTTAGGTTATCATTCCACTCTTGATCCAATCGTACATGCCCATTCCAGTCTTGTTCATTAGCTTCACCAGCAGCAGTAATAATTACTTGTTCTCCATTGGTATTGGTATCTGTAAAAGAAAATCCAGAATCTTGTGATTGATCAAAATAACGCCCAGAAGCAAATAGTTTTAATCGATCTGAAAAATCATAATAAAATCTGCCATTAAACGTATAGTTTTCAAATGGATTTACCGTCTGAGATACTGTTTCTGGGGTGAGATCATACCCTTCACTTGAAAAACGATTCCCAAAAATAGCGTATCGTATTTTTCCTTTCTTTTGTTGGAATGAAAGGTTAATATCCTGTTCTGTAAAGGAACCTACACGATAAGAAGCTTCTCCTTTTAACTTCTCATTTTTAGGTGTTTTAGTAATGATATTAATAACGCCTGCTAATGCTTCAGAACCATATAAGCTACTAGAAGGCCCTTTTACAACCTCGATTTGCTTTATATTCCCAGCGGTAAGTCTGCTTAGGTCAAAATTACCAGCCCGTCTTCCTACAAGAGGAACTCCATCTATTAATACAAGCGTATAATCAGAATCTATTCCTTGTATTTGTATGCCTTCAAAACCACTTTCATCTGTAGCTAGAACGAGACCAGTTTGTTCTGCCAGAATATCGTCTATTCGTAAACTTCCAGATTGTTTGATAGTCTTGCCAGAAACTAATGTAACGGGTAGTGGTAATGATGATAATTGGCGTTCTGTGCGGGTTGCTGTAAGAACAACTTCATCAAGTTCAGAGACGCGCGTAGTGTCTTTTTTCTTTTGAGGTTGTATTTCTTGTGTATACGCTTTCGCGAAAGCAAAAAAATATAACGTTAAGATTAGTAGGTAGTTAGCTTTCATTTTATCTAGAATGATTCTTAATAGTGAGCAAATATATAAATTATTCTTATTTAGATTTAATAAAAATAATTATTTTTGCACACGAACAATTAATCCAATTAAAAAGAGATATCATGAAAAGAACTGTGATTGCACTTATTGCAATTTTTATGCTAGGAATAGTACATGCACAAAACAAAAAAAAACAAGACGCAGCGGCTATAAAGAAAATGTGTGGTTGTTTTGAAGTGACTTTTAATTTTGTTGAAACATTTGAATACAGTGGAGATTCTTTATATAAACCATCCCACCCAGAAACCTCTACAGCTCTAGAATATGCAGCATTGGTGGCTGATGAAAAAAATAAGGTGTCTATACAGCATCTTTTGCAAGTTGGAAACCCTTCTCAACCACATATTGTAAAGCATTGGAGGCAAGATTGGATGTTTGAAAACCAAGATTTTTATATGTACGATGGAGATAATAAGTGGCGTTTCGAACAAAAACCTAAAGACCATGTAAAAGGACAATGGACGCAGAAAGTATATCAAGTAGATGATAGTCCTAGATATGAAGGATCTGCAACATGGGTACATGTAGATGGCAAGAGTTTTTGGGAAAATAGAACAGATGCACCATTACCACGTAGAGAATATACAACCCGTAGTGATTATAATATTACCGTACGTGGAAATCGTCAAGAGATTACCTCAGAAGGATGGATTCATGATCAGGATAATGATAAAGTGATACGTGAAGCAGGAAAAGAGGATATGGTGATTGCCCAAGAAAAAGGCTACAATACCTATAAGAGAGTAGACGAGAGTCGTTGCGCTGCTGCTGCAAAATGGTGGCAAGAGCATACCCAAAAATGGGAGTTAGTTCGTGTTAAATGGGAAGAAGTATATGGGAGAAAAAGTGATTTGTCATTAGAAGCTAAAGTGGATAATAAAGCATTATACAAACACCTTTTTGATGAAGCCATTACTGAATCTGTACAGATTAATCCTGTCATTGAATCTTTTATAAAAAAACCATAATATGAAATCAATACAATATATCTGTGTAGGAGTAGTACTTGTATGTTCGCAACTCGTATTTGCTCAAAATAATGTTTTCTTACAACGAGATTACTGGAAAGAAAATCCTTCTGTAGAAAAAATAAAAGAAGATATCAAAGCAGGAAATAATCCTTCTGAGCTCAATGGTAATGCTTTTGATGCTGTCGTATATGCGTTACTTGAAAACACAAATGAGAATGCTATAAAGTATCTTCTTTCGCTAGAAGGAAATGACGTAAAGAAACGAACGCATGATAGTCGTACCTATATTTTCTGGGCTGCATACAAAGGCAATACAGGAATTATGGAGCATCTTTTTGAAAAAGGAGCAGCTATTGATATCACAGATAGTCATGGAAATACACCAGTAACCTTTGCAGCCTCAACAGGTCAAAAGAATACAAAAGTGTATGATTTATTTGAAAAGAATGGTGTGATACTTACTCAAGAAAAAAATAAGGATGGTGTAAACGCATTATTCTTAATAGCGTCTTCTTTAGAAAATGAAAAAGAGCTTGCTTATTTTATAACGAAAGGATTTGATGTAAAAGAAAAAGACCCCAAAGGAAACACGCTCTTTACGTATGCGGCTAGAAATGGAAATGTCCCATTTTTGAAATTACTTATTAAAAAAGGAGTCGATCCAAATACAGTCAATAAAGAAGGAGGTAATGCCATCTTGTTTGCAAGTCAAGGGACACGTCGCTCGCAAAATGGATTGGAAACCTATACTTTTTTAGAAGGTTTAGGAATTCAACCTAATGTGATAGGAGATCGTGGTCGTAATCCTTTACATGCGATTGCTTATAAATCTAATGACTCTGCTATTTTCTCATATTTTATAGAAAAAGGAGTGGATGTGAATTTACAAGATAAAGACGGAGATTCTCCTTTTATGAATGCTGCAAATAGCAATACATTAGAAATTGTTCAGTTTTTATCGGAGTATGTAAAGGATCTCAATGTAAAAGATGAAAACGGACGCTCTGCACTTGCGATGGCTGTCAATCGGAATACCTCTGATGTAGTAGCCTTCTTATTAGAAAAAGGAGCCGATATCCAAACCAAGGATAAAGATGGAAATTCACTAGCATACTATTTACTGAATACATTTAGGGCAAAAGATTCAAAAGTGTTTGATGCAAAATTGAAATTACTTCAAGAAAATGGTTTGTCGATGAATCAAACACAATATGATGGGAATACATTATTGCACCTTGCGACACAGAAAAATAATCTTGCTTTATTAAAAAGAGTAGTTGCTTTTGATATAGATGTAAATGCTAAAAATAATGAAGGGTATACCGCATTGCATATTGCAGCAATGAAAGCAGAAAATGATGAAATCCTTAAATGCCTATTAAGTCTAGGAGCCGATAAAACCATAAAAACGGATTTTGATGAAACGGTATTAGATCTCGCTAGTGAAAATGAACTTTTACAACAACAACAAACACCATTAAATTTTCTTAAGTAATATGAAACGTATTATCAAACAAAGCACCATCGCCATTTGCGCTATTTTTTTATTGGTTGCTTTTACAAAACCTAGAGAAACTACTTCAGTAAAATGTATGATTCAAATGGTAAATTATACAGGGGAAGGAGCCTATATCGTAGTTTCATTAATCAACCCTGAAGGAGCCTATGAAGAAACCTTATATGTGCAGGGAAAAGATAAAGAGTGGTATAGTGATATTACAGAATGGTGGAAATTTTACGGAAAACGCCGTCCAGATATAGATGCGATTTCTGGAGCAACCATAAGTGGTGGAGAGCGTAAAATTAATGTGCTGAAAATTCCAAGTGATAAAATAGATGCTGGCTATAGCATCCGATTTGAAACTGCTGTAGAAGACCAGGAGTATTATGTAGATGATGTTCAGTTTGAGTTGACATCAGAAAGTGTAAAAAGTAAAGTAGAAGGAAAAGGATTTATTCGATATATCCGTATGATACCTCAATAATACATTCATATATGGTACTTTCTCTCTGGAGGTATAGTCACTTAGTACTGGCTATATCTTCTGCTTTATTTCTAATTATAGCTTCTATCACTGGAATTATTCTAGCATTTGAACCTATATCTAATAGTATACAACCTTATGTTGTAAACAACCTCCATGAAATATCTTTAGGAGAAACTATCCAAACGCTCAAAAATGAATATGATGAAGTATTAGAATTTGAAGTAACACCTTCAGATTTTGTCATAGCATCTGTCATTACTAAAGATGGAGAAAGTCAGACAGGGTATATAGACCCTATTACAGGAAAGATACTTGGAGAAGTAAAGGAGAGAGCTCCTATTTTTAGTTTTACAACAAACCTTCATAGGTCACTTTTCTTAAAAAGTATAGGACGGTTTTTTATAGGATTGGTATCTCTATTGCTTTGTTTGATCGCAGTCACAGGACTTTTAGTATTGGCACAACGACAAGGAGGTTTTTTAAAACTCTATACAA
Source organism: Dokdonia pacifica (assembly GCF_900188275.1). Lineage (GTDB taxonomy): Bacteria > Bacteroidota > Bacteroidia > Flavobacteriales > Flavobacteriaceae > Dokdonia > Dokdonia pacifica. The sequence continues at coordinate 134,594 of NZ_FZNY01000008.1, read as the reverse complement.
AGGTTCAAGAACGTAATTTTAATCAGCGGTATCATGTTATTTTAGGAAGGTGGTTGTTATATCCTATTTTAATACTTGCGATCACAGGAGTGTATCTTTCTGCAGAGAAGTTTTCCTTACTACCTGAAAGTGATTTACAGCATCATTGGGATGTTGATGGAACTGAAAATAAACCATCACTAGATCTTATTGATTTCCCAATCTTTAAGCAAACTTCTCTTAATGAAGTGCGAAAAATAACATTTCCTTTTTCTGAAGATACCGAAGACTATTATGAAGTAGCATTACTAGATAAAGAGTTATTCATACATCAATATAATGGTGCTGTTGTAAGCGAGTTAACATATCCATTTGTTCGAGTAGCATCTCAATTAAGTTTTAGATTGCATACAGGTCAGGGGAGTGTACTTTGGTCATTGGTGTTACTAGTCGCTAGTATGAGTATATTGTTTTTTATATACTCTGGTATTGCTATGACTTTAAAGCGTAGTAAAAAATCAAAATCAGAAAAGCCAATAGTTTCTCAAGGTAAAGATGCTAGTGAATATATTTTATTGGTAGGATCAGAAACAGGAAACACATATACGTTTGCAAGAGCGGTGCATAGATCGCTTGTTCAACAAGGGAAAACTGTTTTTATGTCTTCACTAAATGAGTATAGTACCTATAAAAAAGCCACACATTTACTCATCTTTACGGCCACGTATGGAGATGGAGATGCCCCTACAAATGCTCGTAATTTTGAAAAATTAGTAGCAAAAATCACCCCTATAACTCCTTTAAAATTTGCAGTAGTAGGCTTCGGATCATCTATTTATCCAAAGTATTGTCGATTTGCAATACGTGTAGATGCATTATTACATAAAAACCCTATGTATCAACCTGTGATGCCTTTACATAAAATAGATGATCAATCTGAAGATTCCTTTCAGCATTGGGTACACGATTGGAATACACACACAGAAATGTCACTACAAGCATCTATACGTCAAAATAAAAAGAAGCTACACAGCTTTACTGTTGTAGAAAAGACAGATCTTAATAAGGATGACACCTTTATACTTCAGTTAAAAAGTGCGAAAAGAGTACCATTTCAATCTGGGGATTTGGTAGCGATTACGCCAGAAAATGAAACAAAAGCACGGCAGTATTCTGTAGCGAAAATAGATAAGAAAATTGTGTTAAGTGTTAAGAAGCATGACCAAGGGAAATGTTCTTCATACATGAGTACGCTTGAGTTGGGCAACAAAATAAGTGGTACTCTAGAAAAGAATACGAAGTTTCATTTCCCTAAACATGCGCGTTCTATTATATGTATTGCAAATGGAACTGGAATCGCTCCTTTTTTAGGAATGATAGAAGAAAACACAAAACAAATCCCAATGCATATATTTTGGGGAGGTCGTACAGAAGAGTCTTTTGCAATGTATGAGAAGTTTATGCGTCGTGCGCTTTCGCGAAAGCGTATAAAATCTTATAAAAATGCTTATTCCAGAGAAGGAAATCAACAGTATGTGCAAGATGTTTTAGCTACAAAACGAGCTCTTATAGCCGAAGTATTGACTACAGGAGGTGCGATTATGATATGCGGATCATTAGCAATGCAGTATCAAGTGTTAGAGCTGTTAGAACAGGTTTCAAATGAAGAATTAAAACGTCCATTAATATATTTTGAAAAGAATCAACAACTATTCATGGATTGTTATTAAAAAAATAATAGTAGTATGTGTCATCAAGTAAAAACAATTGCTAAAAACTGTGACGGACAACTTTCTTTTTGTGAAAATTGCCAAGTATATCATTTGACATTTAATAATTTATATATAGAATTTACTGCTAGAGAACTAGAGTCTTTTAAGCGGTATGTATCTGGTATTGAAGTAGAATATTGGGAAATGAAGTATGAACGTATGGTTATAAAACGTAAAATTCCTATTCAGACTATGCAACAAAACCTATCTATGATGTTTAATAAACAAGAGCTATTATCATTAAAAGATTTGATTATGCAAAAGACCCAAAAGCCATTTGAAAATCTATCGTTATTAGATATTGATTATACGTTTTTTTTGAACTAGAATTTACACCAGTTTTAATAACAAGTAATACGACATAAAAAAAGCCTTATGACATATACCATAAGGCTTTTTTTATGTCGTATTTCGTTAAGCTTGCGCTTGTGGAGCCCATGAAGCGCATAACATACCTGGAGCAGATTTTTCTGGATTTGCACAATCACTTTTTTCGTATCGAGAGCAAGTAACACAATTACGTTCATCCTTAAGTGAAGCCTTCATTTCAAAGCTATCACACGTATAATGAGTATTTACATGCACCTTGTGTTTTGCGCAAAAATTTCCGTCTTTTAATTGATCACAATTACTACAATTGTGTGCGAGTCTAATAGCCATAATTCTTTTTTTTAGTGATTAAGTACATACAATTTAAAAACCAATAATTTTAGAAACAATATAAATAGCTGTTTTCAAAGCATTTGTATTTAGATTGAATTAAGATAATGTAGTATAAATACGATATAGACTTTAAAAAACGTACTTATAAAGGTCAATAATGCAATCACTAATAATAGTATAGAATTTTATGCACTTAAAAGAATGGATCGCTTATAAGAATTAAGTTTCCTTTGCTTAAAGTCTTCATTTTATCACTATCTTTGCACGCAATTAAATGTTAACTAGTAGGAACTTTTCTTAGTTTTTACGCTTTCGCGAAAGCATATACTGATTTTATCAAAATAGTATATAGAAGTACCGAACTAATAAAACATAATTGCAATGACTGCACACGAAAACAAAATCTTAGGAGAAGGTCTTACTTATGATGACGTACTTCTTGTCCCAGCTTTTTCTGAAGTACTCCCAAGAGACGTAAGTATACGCGCAAAGTTTACTAAAAACATTACACTTAATGTGCCTATTGTATCTGCTGCTATGGATACAGTTACCGAAAGCCGTATGGCAATTGCGATTGCACAAGAAGGTGGTATTGGAGTGCTTCACAAGAATATGACGATTGAGCAACAAGCCATGAAGGTGCGTAAAGTAAAACGTGCAGAAAGCGGAATGATCATAGATCCAGTAACACTACCATTAAGCTCTATCGTGTCTGATGCAAAAAATGCAATGCGCGAACATAGTATAGGTGGTATTCCTATTGTAGATGATGCAGGAAAACTATTAGGGATTGTAACCAATAGAGATCTTCGTTTTGAGAAAAATAACGATCGCCCAGTATCAGAAGTAATGACTTCTGAAAATCTAGTGACTGCAGAAGAAGGAACTTCACTTGCACAAGCAGAAGAAATATTACAAGATCATAAAATAGAAAAACTACCCGTTGTTAAAGATGACAATACATTGGTAGGGCTGATTACTTTTAGAGATATTACGAAGCTTACCTTAAAACCAAATGCAAATAAAGATTCATTTGGACGCTTACGTGTTGCAGCTGCTATTGGCGTTACTGGTGACGCTGTAGAGCGTGCTGGTGCTTTAGTAAAAGCAGGAGTTGATGCGATTGTAATCGATACAGCACATGGACATACAAAAGGCGTAGTAACGGTATTGAAAGATGTGAAAGCTGCATACCCAAATTTAGATTGTGTGGTAGGAAATATAGCTACAGGCGAAGCGGCAAAATACCTAGTAGAAGCTGGAGCCGACGCTGTTAAAGTAGGAATTGGACCAGGATCTATTTGTACAACACGTGTTGTTGCTGGTGTAGGTTTTCCACAATTTTCGGCAGTATTAGAATGCGCAGCAGCTATTAAGGGTTCTGGTGTACCCGTAATTGCTGATGGAGGTATTCGTTATACAGGTGATATTCCTAAAGCGATTGCAGCTGGAGCAGATTGTGTGATGCTAGGATCACTACTAGCCGGTACCAAAGAATCTCCTGGAGAAACTATTATTTATGAAGGACGTAAATTTAAGTCTTACCGCGGAATGGGTTCTGTAGAGGCCATGAAAAAAGGTTCAAAAGATCGTTACTTCCAAGATGTAGAAGATGATATTAAAAAATTAGTACCAGAAGGAATTGTAGGACGCGTACCTTATAAAGGAGAATTGAATGAAAGCATCCACCAATTTGTAGGTGGCCTAAGAGCAGGAATGGGATATTGTGGGGCTGGTACTATAGAAGCTTTAAAAGAAAATGGCCGATTTGTAAAAATCACTGCAAGTGGTATTAATGAAAGCCATCCACATGATGTAACCATTACAAAGGAGGCACCTAATTATAGTAGGTAATTCATAATATTCTTATACGACTATATAATAGTACGTAAAGATCAAACATTCATAAAAAAAATGCCTAGTCAAAATGACTAGGCATTTTTTTAACCTTTAGTTATTCCACAGAAAAGAAATATAATTTTGTAGAAGTATCAATGTTAGGTAATGTAGAAACAATACCACAATTGTCAAACTCTAACGTATTTGGATTGCCATCTACAGGATAATTAGATAAGATTTCTGTATTCCTATCGGTATTTGTTATAGAAGTATCAAAATTCCAACTGAGTACATAGTCTCCTTCTTCCACTGGTTTTAAACCAATTTCATAACGATATTCAGAACTGTCTTCAGAAAGTGTCCCTTCAATAGCTAAACCACCATTGGGACATGCACCTAAACGGGAAGTTTGTCCAACTTCTTCAATGATCTCAAAATTATTAATAGCGTCTACACTATTACTTTGATCCATAGCAGGTCTTAGCTTGTAAATAGAAACTAAATCCCCATTGTTAAAATCATTAGGGATGGAGTCTCCAAGTGTTTCATTAAAGGCTTGTGAAGATACTCTGCCAGTAATCCACAAGGTGTCATTTAGAGATACATTTGTAGTAGATACAGTAGCTTTAAAGTTATTTGTTATGATAACTTCATTGGGTTCATCCTCGCACTGAAAAGACATACATACTAAGGATAAAGCGAATAAGAGAGAAAGGGACTTTTTCATAATTGTTTTTTTTTGAATAATGAATTCTTTATTATTAAACAATTCATTTTATGGTACTCCTACTTCCTCTTATGTTAATTAGTGTTAACGTGTAAAAATGTAAACAAGGAATAATTGACAACATAATAAAATACCTGAAGAGGTAGTTGTCGTACTAAATCAAAATAAAAACCGTAACATCAAATACTGCGAATTAATCCTTTTGCATTGCTATAAATACATCCAGTGCTTTCTTAGTTTGCGCTTGTAATTTATTCTTAAAGAAGTTAGTGCCTCCTATTAAGGCTCCTTTAAAACCTAATGCTTGTCCGGCCCATTTACGAAGATTAAAGGTGTCAATATGTTTGATGATTTTACCATCTTTAAACTCAAAAGTAGCATCTATCTTATTATGTACTTTACGTCCGGTTTTACTAAAGTTATATTTGGCTTCCCAATGTGCCGTTCCTTTTCCTTGATCATACGTGATATCAGAAAAAGCAATTAGAAACTCTTTGTCTTTTTGAGATGCGCATAACATACGCCACATCTGACCTGGCTTTTCGCCCGTAAGCACGCCAAATGCAGGATCTTCAAATTGAATATCTTTATGATAACAAGCAATCATTGCTTCTGGATCTTTGGCCGCAAATGCAGTATAAAATTTTTCAATAACCTCTTTCATAGTAGGATGTTTAGTGTATGATATCAATAAGTTCTATTCTATAAACTAAAATGGAATCTTTAGATAATATGGGTGGATAACTAGAGCGTTTACTTAGTGAAGTTGGAACAATAAGTTTACGAATCTCTCCTTTTTTCATACCGCGTACGCCTTCATCTACTCCTTGAATTACCATTTTTCCTCCCAGTGTAAATTGAAGTGGTTTCATTCCTTCTGAAGAAAAGATAAGTGTTCCATCTCTATACGAAGTACTCTCGTGTATCTGAACATCTTGACCCAATTTTGCTTCCTCTCCTGTCCCTTCTTTCAGGATTTTATATTGTAATCCTGATACCGTTGTAATCATACCATTTTGTTGTTGTGTGTGTTTTTGACAACTAAATGATGCAATACATACCATTACAATTATTGAAAATAATTTGGACATACTTCGTAATTTCCTCCTAAGATACAAATACACTATCTAATTGGTGTGATACGATACGTTAATACCTTATAGAAATATAGAATATGTATTTTAGAGATATGAAACCATATGCAATTTTTTCCTGTATTCTTTTCAGCGTCTTTATATCGTGTAAAGACAAAACAAAAGAACCTTATATCATTCCTGAAAATGCTGTACACTTATTAACGGCAGATTCAGTCAAGACTTGGAAAATTGCAAAGCGATATAATGGAAAAACAAGAATGAATATGGGGGATTGCTTTTTAAAATACAGGCAACGCTTTCGCGAAAGCGGACTCGTAAAGGATAACAATGATTTGCAAAGAGATTGTGGTCCTTCTTTAGAAGCCACTTGGGAAATCACATCTTCCGAAAAAGGAGACTATTATTTAAAATTAACTAGTGATCAAATTCCTGAATTATTACAGCAAGAATCTAATGAGAAGTTTTTTAAAATCCTGTATCTAAGTAAAGACTCTCTTACGCTTTCTTATGTGCACAAACAATTCAATAACCGTCGCAGAATTACGGATTATTTAGTACGAGATGACTTAGAAGTAAAAGATCGCGAATTTCACTGGTGATGTGACTCTAATTACAATCTAATGATAAGGTGTCGTTGGTATCTAAAACCCAATTAGATGGTGTGTTTTCCAGTTGCGATTGACTTACTTTAATACAACTTAAAGGATTATTAAGGACTTCTAGGGTAAAGAGTTCTGGATTGTTTGACACATCCAATGCATTGATGTTGTTCCCATCTAAAATCAAAAATTGTAATTGTTGATTCGTAGTAACATCTATTTCAGAAATAGTATTTCCTTTTAATTCTAACTTCTCTAGATTAGGCATATTACTTACGTCAATTGTAGAGATAGAATTGTTTTCTAGGAAGATAAACTTTACTCTATTATTTTGAGAAAGGTCTATTTCTGATAATTGATTATCATTAAGCCATAAGTTATACAGGTTTGTGAATCCTTCTATTCCAGTGAGGTCAGAAATTCCTTTTTCATTAAGGACTAAATCCATGACATCTTCGATATTTTCTGTAGGAACAGAACCATCTAATTCATTATCTAAGTTTAATTCAATGAGTGCGGCTTCAAAAGCAGGGTCAGGAATAAGCGTACGTTGCACTTCTTGAGCTGTTGGTTCTATTGGAGTAATATCGGCATCATCATCGCCACAAGAAGTACTACTAAATGCTATGACAGACAAAAGGACTGGAAAAATAAACTTTGAAGATTTCATAATTAGCTAGTTTTACACTCCTAAAATATGAAATATTAGTTTTGTTTAATAAAAATTCAAAAAAGTTTAACAAAATAATTATTCTGGAAATAATGTTTTATCTAATCCAGGTACAATTCGCAATGCATTTTTATAGTATACTTTTTTAAGAACATCGTCTGGTAAGTCTAATCCATACATAGCCCAGAATGCGTGGTATTTTTTATGGTATGGGAAATACTCATCATCACTTTCTAATACTCTAAAATAGGTTGGGAATTCTTCAGGTTTCCAGCTATCTTTTCCAAATAGAATGCGATCTTGATATTTTATAAAGAAAGCTTTGGCTTGTCTTGGTTGTCTACCTAGTTCTGCTATAATAGCACCAATGCCTACATTCATATTAGGCATCTCGTCTAATAGTTGACTTAGTTTAGGGAGGTTGTTTGCATACCATCCCATATGAGCATTGATAAACGTTGTGTTTGGGTGTTTTTTAAACATACGATGTTGCTCAGCGATAAGTGTTTCCCATGGAGCTGGGTTATCTTCACCTCTTTTTCTTCTAGGTCGGGTTTTTAATTCTAACCATCGTTCATTATCTGCATCAAATTCATCCCAAAATGGTTTTGGATCTGCGGTATGGATTAATACAGGAATCCCTAGTTCTCCACATTTAGCCCATATAGGATCTAGTCTTGAGTCGTCTACTGTAACACGATTTCCTTGTGTGTCATTATATCGTAATCCTAAGCTCTTGTATATTTTTAAACCTCTCGCACCATTTTGCACATCTTTTTCTAATTGAGCTACCGTTTTTTCTGTCCATCCTGTGCTACCCACTTCACTAAAATCGATATTCGCAAAAACCACAAATCTATTCGGGTAATGATCTGCTATATTTTGAACAGATTTTTTTAAGTTTTCTCCAGAACGACCACTTAAGTTTACCATTATTCCCATATTAAGTGTATCCATTGCTGCAATCACTGGAGCTAGGTCTTGAGTTGGCATTCGGTACTGATGTCCGTGTACGTCTATAAATGGGAATTTTGCTTGGTTAACAATGTTCCCAGGAACGACGAGCGTAGAAGTAGGGTTGTATTCTTCAAAGGTGAGGTCTTGTGCTTGTACAGTAATTGATAGTATACAAATTGCTAATAGGAGTACTTTCTTAGACATAAAACGTTGGTTTTGGTTTCAACATAAGCCTCTAAGGTACTATCTAAAATTGATGCATAATAGATTTTAAAATAGCTTTAACGTTATGGAGTCATAAAAGTTTGCTTTGAGCTATAGGGAATGGTATTCTAACCATTCTAAAGGACTTTCTAGTTTTTGATCACAAAATTCTAGATGAATTACTCTTCTACGTTTTCCATTTGTGGTTCTATTAGAAGCATGTAATGTTAATGGTTTCATGAGCATTGCTCCTCCTTTTTTTACATTACCTATTTTTTCTGTATTTATATCCCAATCTTTTAAATCTGTACGGATAATTCCTTTTGAATGTGAGGTAGGTATTACCTTTAATGCACCATTTTCTAGAGTTGTGTCATCTAAATGTATTCTAATTGCGGTGCTGTTTTCTAAAACCTTTAGTGGTGGCTGTACACCATATTGCCCTTTTTTATAGGTCCAGTTTTTATAATTTGGCGTATCTATTTTTTGATTTACAGAAATACTTAAGTCTTGGTGATAGGGTACAAACCAATTTGAAGTTGGGGGTTTGTCAAAATATATTGCTTTTGTTAAAAAGTATTTTGTCTTATAAATAGTAGATAATAATGAAATAAGATGGGTGTTAAAAAGAACTTCTTTGAGTTTCGGAATGTTTTTAAGAAGCTGTCTTACAGCAAATAAATCATTTGTTTTTAAGAAACCTTCGCTATTTTGAGAAGCTTGGTCTACATGTGTCGTTATTTGTTGTATCTCAGAAATTGAATATACATCATCTAAAATAAAATATCCTTGTTTCTCAAGTGTATGTGCTAGATGATGTATATTCAATGAATTTATCTTTCTAGATTCAAATTTACAGAATTAAAATATTTATCGGCTACTACTTTTGCTCCTAGCGTATTATAATGTACTTCATCAGCTAGTAATACATCATACCATCCTGATGCCATATCTACAGAGATAACATCAGAATCTTGGGTTGTACGTTCTTGAGAAATAGTTGCGATGGCATCATTAAATCCATTAAAGATTGCTAAATTTTCTTCGGTATAGATTTCTGATACAGCTGGTGCAATTTGTTCTATAAATATGGTTATGTCAGGATTGTGATCTTGTAGAATATCAATGATTCCATGTATGTTTTCAATAGCATCTTCATTAGGCACATTGAGTACGAGGTCATTACCTCCAATACCTAATAAAATAACATCAGGCATTTCTACTTCTGCTAACATTTCTTCTAGAGAAAATAATAAACTTTTTGTAGTATATCCGCCTACACCTCCGTGGTTATTGTCGAAGTTTATTCCTTCTACTGGAGGATATTCGCTAGTGTCTACATTAGGTCCTAAAAAATCGACCGTCCAGTTATTTTCTATAAAGTTTTTCCAAAGCTCAAAACGATAGCTTTCATGGTTTGGTCTATTACCTTGAACTCTAGAATCTCCTAGGGTTAAGATGTTTACTTCATATGCTGGTGGAGCATCTTCAATACCTGTCTCATCAACACACGAAGTGAGAATGAAAAATGATAAAATAAAAGTGAGTTTATATATTCTTGGTGACATAATAATCTTGATTTGGGGGATGAGTATACTATGAATAATTAGTAGGTATAATTACTATAGAAAATGACCATGAATTTTAGCTTTTTGCTATTTTTATCTAGATGTATTCTATTTCATACATAGTATATGTGTATGAAAAATGATCTAGCTATAAAACATGAAAAGCAATATTATGGTTATAATATTTACTAGTAATTATACAATAGAATTTTGCTTATTACTTATTTGAAACTGGAAGTAATGTGGATACGAGGATGTAGAAGTGTAATTTGTGTCATGACGTTTAATTTTTGATTTGGGAAGTACAAATATAGTTAAATATGTGTATTTAAGCGATAATTAATTAAAAACATGTGACGATTATTCCTACAAAAATGTTAAAATCGATGAAATACATAGTTTTTTTAGAATTTCACAGATAATTACTTGTAAATAATTGTTAATCAGATGATTGTATTTTTATTAGTTGAGGGGAATGTTTTGTCCCTAACCATCCTTTTTTAAACAGGATTTCTACAGTGTCTCTATGCTTTAACTTATGATAGGCTGTTTTATTGATTTTTATTTTATTATTTAAAAATTCATCTGATTCAGGTTTCATAAGCCAGTTTAAATAATAGTGACCATCAATATTTGATTTTTGCGCTAGGATATACTTTTCAGTTACTTCTTCAATATTTTTTTGTCTATTTAAAAATAACTCAAGCCCTATAAATAAGGGTTTCGTAGAAGTGTAAAAAAATAATATTAGTATAGAAAAGGTAGCTATCATATTCAAGATTTCTTTAATGTTTCTTTCTTTGAAAGATCTAACAATACTAGAAAAGAATATAATCAATAATAGTACTATTTGTGTAATGATAATGATGTAAAACCTATTTTCTTCCAAATACTTAATATCTGAGTATGCGTATTTCTCTTCTTCTGCGGGATAAAAATAGAATTCTACAACTGTAGTAATCGCCAGAAAAATGATTAGAAAAGAATACTTTTTTATAAATTTTATCATTGTGAGAGAATATTTATACGTTTAATTATTTCCTTTTTTCCAAAAATTTATAGTTACATATATAAATAAGCCGGTCATACATAATGACATAACTGTTAATGATGTTCGTTGCGGCGTAATATCTGGAGCAGAAGAAGTTAGGATGCTATAGGTTTCGGAAATGCCACCTAAGCTTAAAAGTCCAAATAAATAGGCTACTACTTTGTTTGTATTCATAGAGATATTTCATAAGTAATAAAAAGTAAAACTACAATTTTAAATGGATTGATGTTTCTAAGTTTTTTCAATATGCTTATCAATACCATCTGTGACTATTCCAGCTAAACCGAAAATAGTGATGAGAAAGACAAATACACTTCCTGTTTTTTTTAAATAAATTCAATGATCCAGAAATTTTTGTTCTATCATAAATAGAACAAGTCTGATGATAAAATACTTATTGGAAACAAAGTATAGATGTTAATCTAACTGATTAATTATCAAGATGCAAAAGAGATAAGAAGTGATATGCATTTATAAAGAAATATTCTCTTAATAACTTCTTATACATAGACCCTGTATACTCGTAAAGGTATTAGTATCTTTACCCTCTAATATTTTTGAAGATATGATATATCGTTTTAGAGTCATTCTAGATACTGAAGAGGATGTATTTAGAGACTTAGAGATTGATCAAACGGCAACATTGGAAGACTTTCATAATGCCATCAATCAATCTTTTGGATTTGATGGAGGGGAGATGGCTTCTTTTTATAAGAGTGATGATCAATGGAATCAAGGAGAGGAGATTTCTCTTTTTGATATGAGTGATGGAGCAATGCAAGTACGATTAATGAATGAAACGCTCGTAGAAGATGTGATTAGTGAGGCAGAAACACGCTTATTATATGTGTATGATTTCTTAAGCATGTGGCGTTTTATGGTAGAGCTTGGTGAAATAGCAGAGCGAGAAGAAGGTATTACGTACCCTAATTTGATGTTTGTACACGGGCAAATTCCTGATCAAGCACCAGAAATTGCTTTTGAAGCTGATGAAGATGATATGGGACCAGAGTTTGATGATGATCTTGATATAGATGATCTAGATAACCTTAATTTTGATCAAAACTGGAACTAATTTTATTTCCTATTTGTAGCATATTTATAACAAACCAATTACATGATTAATTTATACAGCACACAAATTGAGTCCCTTTCTATTCATAGAATTGGGAATAAAAGTAAATCAGAAGGTCTTTTTGTGTCTAATGATCCATATCCTTTAAGTGATGAAATAACGCCTTTGATTAAGGAGTTCTTTTTTAAGCCATTTAGAGAAAAAGAAGAAAATTATTACCGCTTTGATCATGAAACAGATTTAGAATTCCATACGTTGTTTGGAATTGCACAGAAAGTTTTTGAAAACCCAGGAGCGACACACTTATTATCTGAAGAGATCGCAAAGCATTTATACGACCAGAGCGAACATCCCCATATTAAAGCGGGTGAATTATATATCGCACATTTAGAAAATGTGATGATTGATAATATCAAAACGGATGCTATTGGGATTTTTAAAAGCGAGTTAAAGCAAGACTTTTTACAATTTCGCGAAAGCGGGTCTAATTTAGAAATGCTTTTAGAACAAGGAATCAATCTTAATAAGTTAGATAAAGGGTGTTTGATTGTGAATCATAAACCAGAAGAAGGATATAAAATCCTATCAGTAGATTCAAATCGCTATGATACAAAGTATTGGCTTGAAAATTTCTTAGGTGTTGAGATTTTTGAAGATGATAATTTTTACACAAAAAAGTATTTGAAATTCTGCCAAGACTTTGCAAAAGATGTTGTGCTTCCTGCTGAAGATAAGAAGGAAGAGGTGCTTTTTATGAATCGTGCTGTTAATCATTTTGCTAAAAATGATGCTTTTAATGAAAGTGCATTTGTGAATGAAGTACTGGATAATCCAGATTTAATTCCTGAGTTTAAACATTACAAAACAGAGCAAGCTCCCAAATATAAAATAGAAGACTTAACAGAGTTTCCTATTAGTAATAAAGCCGTAAGTACGCAACGTAAAAAAATAAAGAACCTAATTCAGTTAGATACAAACATTCAAATCAAGCTAGATTTTATCAATCCTGAAAGTGCTGAAAAGTTTGTAGAAAAAGGTTGGGATGAAGAAAAACAGATGTATTACTATTTAGTTTATTTTAACAAAGAGCAGCAATAGCAAGGCTTAACGAAATACAGTCCCGCAATGCGGGACTTTTTTTGTAACAAAAAGTTTGAGTAACCGTCTAGTTTACATAACACAATCAAAAAACAATATCTTTTTGGAAACAATACTCACATTAAACAACCTTACCAAGCACTATGGTGCCGTACGTGCTGTAAATGATCTTTCATTTACCATAGAAAAAGGCAATGTATACGGTATTTTAGGCCCTAACGGAAGTGGAAAATCTACTACTTTAGGAATGGTGCTCAATGTCGTAAATGCTACTAGAGGAGATTATCATTGGTTTGACGGATCAGATTCTACACATAACGCACTCAAGAAAGTAGGAGCAATTATAGAGCGCCCTAATTTTTATCCATATATGACAGCTACTCAAAATTTGGGACTGGTATGTCAAATAAAAGGAGTGTCTAAAGATAAAATAGACGAAAAACTGGAAGTTGTAGGACTTTTAGATCGTAAGGATAGTAAATTCAGGACCTATTCTTTAGGGATGAAGCAACGTCTAGCCATTGCATCAGCTTTATTAAACGATCCAGAGATCTTAATTCTTGATGAACCTACCAATGGATTAGATCCACAAGGAATTCATCAAATTAGAGAGATCATAAAAAAAATTGCATCATCAGGAACTACTATTCTGCTGGCTTCTCACTTGCTTGATGAGGTGGAGAAAGTATGTTCTCACGTAGTGATTTTACGTAAAGGGGTAAAGTTGTATTCAGGACGTGTAGACGCTATGAATGCAAGTCACGGTTTCTTTGAATTAAAATGTGATGATACAGAAAAGCTGGTTGCTTATCTTAAAAACAATCCACTTTTTGGGGAAGTAAAAACTGAAGGCGATTTAGTTACTGGATTTTTAAAGAATCCGTTGAGTGCAAGAGAGTTGAATAGTCAACTTCATGCGCAGGGCATCGTTCTTAGCTACCTTGTACAACGTAAGGAAAGCCTAGAAGAGCAGTTCTTACAATTGACTAACAACTTAAACTAAACCGCTATGCTACGACTTTTAACTATAGAATATTATAAACTTAAACATAATAAAGTCTCAAGAGTTCTCATCTTAGGATACTTTATATTACTGTCTGCCATAGCACTTTTAGCATCTATAAAATTTAATCTTTTTGGTGCAGAGTTTAGACTGGCAGATCAAGGAATCTTTAACTTTCCATATATATGGCATTTTAATACCTACATCGCTGCAATTCTTAAATTTTTCCTTGCTGTCGTGATTGTGTCTATGACAGCCAATGAATATAGTAATAGAACATTGAAGCAAAACCTAATAGATGGATTAAGTAAAAAAGAATTTATTCTCTCTAAATTTATTACCGTTATTGTCTTTTCTGCAATCTCGACACTATTTATTTTTGTGGTGAGTTTGTTACTAGGTCTATCTTTTTCAGACTATAATGAGCTCAGTATCATAGTACAAGATTTAGAATATCTATTTGCATTTTTCTTAAAACTAGTGGGCTTCTTTTCTTTCTGTTTGTTTTTAGGAATTTTAATAAAACGATCAGCATTTGCGATAGGGTTTTTACTCTTTTGGTACTTTATAGAAGGGATCATACAACTCATTATGTTATATTTTGAAAATACACATAAAATAGAGGGACTAAGAGCTTCTGTGGTTCAGTTTTTACCATTAGAGTCTATGAGTAATCTTATAGAACAACCCTTCACAAGATTGAATGTCATCCAGTCTGCAGCAAATCAATTACAAACAGACATAGGTTTTGATTATGCAGTACATTGGTATGAAGTAGCGATCGTATCTGTATGGATTTTTATATTTATTTATTCATCATTTGCATTATTGAAAAAACGTGATTTATAATTTTCTTTTCGCTTTCGCGAAAATGAATCAGGATACAAAACAATCAAGAGCCAAGACAGAATATATGTCTTGGCTCTTTTTTTACGCTTCCGCGAAAGATGACTCATCTATTTACGAAGTACATATTCAGGAGCATACTATCAGAAAAAGGCATCTTAATTCTTATAGCAAAGCGGTCTTGATTCTTAGTCCTTTTTCGCGAAAGCGAAAAAACATACCTACATTGAGGAGGTTTTGGTATAGCACATAAAAAAAAGAAATGGTACATTTATAGGATACTAGGCAGTTATGCAAAAAAACTACTTTAAAATCCTACTCTTCTTTTTGCTTACTTCGCCCTTTCTTGAGGCGCAAGAGATAGAGCAGTTTACCATTTTTGCAGGACGTTTTGATTATACCGCTATAGGAAATACCCTCAATACAGATGAGAATGGAGGAGGAGCTCCTTGCGAAATTCTTACAGAAAGTGCTGCTACTTTAACTCTTGAATCAGATCAAACGGTAGAAGCGGCATACTTATATTGGGCAGGATCTGGAACAGGTGATTTTGATATTACACTTAATGATATCCCACTTACTGCAGAGCGTACATTTGCAGATCAAATAGATGATGATCGTGTATTTTTTGCAGGATTTGTAGATGTAACAACCATTGTTCAAGAAACAGGATCTGGAACATATACTTTTGGAGATTTAGACTTAACCGATGTGATTCCTCCTTTTTGTCCTACGGGAACTAATTTTGCAGGATGGGCCATTACTGTGATTTTTGAAGATCCAGATTTACCCTTGAATCTTGTCAATGTATTTGATGGTCTTGAAAATGTCTCTCAGTTTAATAATGAGCTTACTATAGAACTTGAAAACCTCAATGTGTTGGATAATGAAAATGCGCGTATTGGTTTTGTAGCTTGGGAAGGAGATGCAGGTATTGCTGTAAATGAAACCTTATCTATTAATGGAAATGTATTAAGTAACCCACCTCTTAATCCGGCCGATAATCAGTTTAATGGCACTAATAGTTTTACAGGACAGGATGATTTATTTAATATGGATATTGATTTTTATAGTATCGAAAACAATATTAATATAGGAGATACTTCGGCTACCATAATGCTTACTTCTGGGCAAGATTTTGTAATGATTAATAATATAATTACCGTATTAAATAGTCAGTTACCAGATGGTATCATTGCTATAGATGCCTTTGATGTTGCTTGTGGAAGTAGAGATGTAGAAGTTACATATACAGTATCAAATCAAGGTACTGACCCATTGCCAGTTGGAACACCCATTGCGTTTTATACAGATGGAACACTTGTAGGAACATCCATGACTGTAGAGGCTATAGCACCAGGAGAATCCCTTGTTGGAATGATTACACTTACCATTCCCAATGGGATTCCAGATATATTTACCTTGATAGCTGTTATAGATGATAACGGAACAGGAAATGGCGAAGTCACAGAAACCAATGAAGTAAATAATGAATCTACAGGAGTTACTATAAATCTTAATGTCATAGACCTAGTAACTCCATTAGAAGATATACACGTATGCGATGATGAAAGTAATGATGAGATTGCCATATTTGACCTTACAATAAATGAAGATCTAGCACTAGGTGGGCAGACAGGTATTATAGTAACATATCACGAAAATGAGGCAGATGCCATAACGGGAGATAACCCTATTCTTAATCCTGATGCCTATACCAATAGCTCAAATCCGCAAGAGATTTTTATGCGATTTAGTTTAGAAGCCGATCCTTTGTGTGTACGTATAGAATCTTTTCTATTACAAGTAGAGACACAGCCTATCATTCCTGAATTAGAAGATAGTATCGTGTGTGATGATGTGAGTAATGACGGATTTGCCTCGTTTAACTTAACGCTTCAGAATGCGCTGATTATTGGAACGCAAACTGAAGTTGCTATTCAGTTTTATACAAGTCTAGTAGATGCCCAAACGGAAACAGATCCTATTGAAAATCCGACAGCATTTCAAAATACTGTAAACCCACAAACTATTTTTGTAAGACTTTCTAATACATTGGCAACAGATTGTTTTGATATATCTTCCTTTCAACTTATTGTAGAAGATGTGCCAGTAATAGCTAATGAATTAGAAAACCTTTTGGTATGTGATGATCAGGATAATGACGGGATTTTTACTTTTGATTTGACTACAAATGAAGTACTCGCAGTGGGTGGGCAAACAAATGTGACGGTTACTTTTCATCTTACAGAAACAGATGCAACTAATGGTGAAAATGCAATTCCAAACCCTGATAGTTTTGATAACACTTTATCACCGCAAACTATCTACTTGCGTATACAACAAGACGATGATGCAATTTGTGTAACTATAGACTCATTTATACTAGAAGTTTTTGATCAACCTATAGTTCCTTCATTAAATGATATTTTATCCTGTGATGATAGTAGTAATGATGGGATTTTACTATTTAATCTTACACAACAAGAAAGTACTATATTAAATGGACAAGAAGATGTTGTGATCAGTTATCATACTACATTAGAAGACGCAGAAATAAATATAGGGGCAATTCAAAACCCAGATGTTTATCAAAATATAGAAAACCCACAAACGATCTACGTACGTATAGAAAATCCTAATAATACAGCATGTTTTGATCTTGGTATTTTTTCAATAGAAGCACTTACAATAGATCCTCCACAAGTATTACC
Organism: Dokdonia pacifica; assembly: GCF_900188275.1. Taxonomy (GTDB): domain Bacteria; phylum Bacteroidota; class Bacteroidia; order Flavobacteriales; family Flavobacteriaceae; genus Dokdonia; species Dokdonia pacifica. The sequence goes on along the minus strand of NZ_FZNY01000008.1, from coordinate 116,732 downwards.
AGATTTAGAAGCTTGTAATGAAGGGTTTGAAATGGCCACATTTGATCTTGTAGAAGCATCAGAAGGCCTTGTCGTATTTGATGATGAAGTCATAACAGGATATTATGAAAACCCTGACGATGCTTTTAATCAAGTAAATCAGATAGATGATCCGTTTGTATATACAAATAGTACAAACCCGCAGACTATTTATATCCGTACAGATAGACCAAGTGAAAGTTGTTATAGTTTGGCCCAGTTTACTTTAACAATAGAAAATTGCCCTCCTTTTGTGCCTGACGGATTTTCTCCTAATGCAGATAATCTAAATGATGTCTTTGAAATTAGTAATCTTAAAGACGTTTTTGACTATGAACTCTCCATTTATTCAAGATTAGGAAATCTAATTTATAAAGGAGATAATGAAATTCCATTTTGGGACGGGACTCCTAATCAAGGCATTGGAGGTTCAGAAGCTCCTACAGGAGTGTACTTTTGGGTACTAAAACTAAGAGATCCAAACATCGATGATATGGTAGGCTGGGTATACTTAAATCGTTAATACGAATTTCTTACAAAAATTTGTTAAAATTCACTAGCTTTGCCCGATCCTTCTAATGTTATGACTTTTAGAGAACTTAATCTTAATAATTCTTTGTGGAATGCGTTGGAAGACCTTGGTTTTTCAAAGCCAACCTCTATTCAAAAACTTGCTTTTGCTCCTGTAATGTCTGGTAAAGACGTAGTAGGAATTGCACAAACAGGTACGGGAAAAACGTATGCTTACATGCTCCCAATCTTACGAATTCTGACACACTCTCGTCAGGAGACTCCTAGAGTTTTAATATTAGTGCCTACAAGAGAGCTTGTTGTTCAGGTAGTTGATGAAATACATAAGATTTCAACCTACCTAGATGTGCGTGTTGCTGGTGTATATGGAGGAGCAAATATAAATACACAAAAAAAGCTCATTGCAGAAGGTCAGGATATCATTGTTGCTACGCCAGGGCGCTTGTATGATCTTGCCGTGAGTAGAGTTTTACAACTTAAAACAATTCAAAAACTCGTGATAGATGAGGTAGATGTGATGCTGGATTTAGGGTTCAGGCCTCAGCTTATGAATATTTTTGATATTCTACCTCCACGTAGACAAAATATTATGTTTTCTGCTACCATGACAGATGATGTAGATGCGTTAATTTCTGATTTCTTTCAAAAACCAGAACGTATTTCTGTAGCACGTAGTGGTACGCCACTTGAAAATATTACACAAATTGGGTATAAGATTCCTAATTTTTATACAAAAGTTAACTTTTTAATAGATGAACTCGCTTCCGCGAAAACATACCCAAAAGCTTTACTCTTTACAAGAGATAAACGTATGGCTGATCGTCTTTTTAAGAAACTAGACGAAGCATTTCCATCACAATGTGAGGTTATCCATTCTAATAAAACACAAAACTATCGTTTAAATAGTATTAAAGATTTTGAAGAAGGTGTGGTGCGTATTCTTGTGGCAACCGATGTGATGGCTAGAGGATTAGATATAGATGATATTTCACATGTAATTAATGTAGATACACCTAGTTATCCTGAAAACTATTTACACCGTATAGGAAGAACAGGTCGTGTAGAACGAAAAGGAACAGCTATTGTACTAACAACACCAAAAGAAGAAAAAGAATTAGAAAATATAGAGGAATTAATGCAATATAAAGTTCCTCAAACAATATTACCAGATACAGTTGTTATATCTGAAGAATTAGCACCTGAAGAGCGTCCAGAAGCAAAAGAAATCTATAATCCTATTCGTAGAAAGAATATGGAAGATGAAGATGCACCAGGACCCGCTTTTCACGAGAAAAAAGAAAAGAATAAAAAAGTCAACTTAGGCGGCTCTTATAAACGCACTATAAAGCAGAAATATAAAAAGCCTAAAACAAGGGGAGATAAAAATTACAATAAAAGGAATAAGCGAAAATGATAGAAAAATTACTTTATAGATGTAGTATTTTTTGTGTTATAGCACTAGTATTAACATCTTGTTTAGGGGGAAGTAAATTTGATCCAGATTCTTATGTAAGACCTTTAGAAATTGTGAAATTATCTGAAGATCATTACCAGCATATTTCATATTTAAAACTAAAGCAATCTAGCTACTATCCTTGCAATGGATATGTGTACATGTCTAAAGGGGAGGCCATTATTTTTGATTCTCCTATTACTGAAATGGAGGCGTCACAGCTTATAGATTTTCTTAAAAACAACCTGAAAGCTGAAATAAAGGGAGTTGTTGTTAATCATGCACATGCAGATGCCGCTGGTGGATTAAAAGCTTTCGCGAAAGCAAATATAAACTCCTATGCTTCTAATAAAACAGCACAACTATTAGCCAAAGATTCCATAACTATCACACACCCTTTTGAAACCAAACAAGAGATAAAAGTGGGAGATGCAATCATTGAAAACACCTATTTCGGAGCTGCTCATACAGAAGATAATATCGTTTCATATATAGCAGAAGAAAAACTTCTTTACGGTGGATGTATGATCAAATCATTGAATGCTACTAAAGGAAATCTAGCCGATGCAAACGTGCAAGAATGGCCACAAACTGTTCAGAAAATAAAAGAAGCATACCCAGAAGTGCAAACCGTAATTCCAGGTCATGGCGGTAGGGGAGATGTGTCGTTACTAAATTATACGATTCGATTATTTACAGCTAATGATGTAAGCGAGTAATAATTTAGAATAATTCCAAAAGTCTTTATTTATATATTAGGCATGTAATACTAATTTATAAAAATGTGATTTCCGTTTACACGGAAATGAAAAAGCTATGGAAGACAATAAAAAAAGAGGAGGAGATGCTCCTATTGCTTGCGAAGTAGAAGCAGGAAAAAAATACTCTTGGTGTACCTGTGGTCACAGTGAAAATCAGCCATTTTGTGATGGCGGTCATAAAGCTGCAGAAAGTACCCCTAACTTACGTTTTGAAGCACAAGAAACAGGAACTGTTTATTTATGTACATGTAAATTAACGAAGAACCCTCCGTACTGCGATGGATCGCATAATAATTAAGAGTTTTATAGATCATAATAAAAAAGGCTGATTCATACGAATCAGCCTTTTTTATTGGCACCGCCAAAGGGTTTAATACTCCGAAGCCTGCCTCGAAATTAAAACTCAGTTTCGTATAAATGCTCATGGACTTGCCCTGAGCTAGTTTACCCAGTAATCTTATGCAATTTGTAATCCTATCTCTTTTCCTTTTTGGATCATAAAAGCTTGTGCCGCTTCATATTCATTAGGAATGACGCCTTCTAGAATTGCTTCTTTAATCGCTTCTTTTATAATTCCAATTTCTTTGCTAGGCTTAAGATTAAATGTTTTCATAATCTCTTCTCCAGAAACAGGTGGTTGGAAATTACGAATATGATCACGTTCTTCTACTTCTTTTATTTTACGTCGTACCACTTTAAAGTTATTGTGATACTTTTTAAAACGTTTAGGATTTTTAGTTGTAATATCGGCTTCGCAAAGCGTCATCAGATCTTCAATATAATCTCCTGCATCAAATACCAATCTTCGTACAGCACTATCTGTTACGTGATCTTCAGAAATGACAATAGGTCGCGAACTCATTAATACCATTTTTTGAACAAATTTCATTTTGTCATTTAATGGCATTTTAAGTCGTTTGAATAATTTGTATACCATTTTAGATCCAACAAACTCGTGCCCATGAAATGTCCAACCTACTTTTTTGCTAAACTTTTTTGTAGGTGCTTTTCCTATGTCATGTAATAATGCTGCCCAACGTAACCAAACATCATTTGTGTTTTGTGAGATATTATCTACCACTTCTAATGTATGATAAAAGTTGTCCTTATGCTTTTGTCCTTCTACTTCGTCTATACCTTTTAATGCGATAAGCTCAGGAAGTATATAGGGAAGTAATCCTGTTTTTTCTAATAGTAAAAAGCCTTTAGAAGGTATAGGACTGAGCATTATTTTATGAAGCTCATCTACAATACGTTCTTTTGTAATGATTTTAATACGTTCTGCATTACGAGTAATAGATGCCAGTGATTCTTTTTCAATAGTGAAGTTGAGTTGCGTCGCAAAACGAATAGCACGCATCATACGTAATGGGTCATCACTATACGTAATATCAGGATCTAAAGGAGTTTGTATAATTCCTTTTTTAAGATCTTCTACTCCTCCAAAAGGATCGATAAGTTCACCATAATGAGCATCGTTTAACCGTATAGCAAGCGCATTAATGGTAAAGTCACGACGGTTTTGATCGTCCTGTAAACTACCATCTTCTACGATAGGATTACGACTATCTCTAGTGTAAGATTCTTTACGTGCACCTACAAATTCTACTTCGGTTTGTCCACTACGTAACATCGCTGTTCCATAGGTTTTAAATACTTGAACCTTGGGTTTATTAGGTAACAGTTGAGATACTTTTTGGGCAAGTTCAATACCACTCCCTACAGCCACTACATCAATATCTTTTGCAGTACCTCGTTTTAAAATATAATCACGCACAAACCCACCAATCACATAAGATTCTAATCCTAACGCGTCAGCAGCTTTAGAAATCGTATTAAAAATAGGGTCAGATAAGGCGTTTTGGTAATTAGGCATTCGTCTGTATGTGTTTGATAACTTTTACTTTCTAATAACAGAGACTTTTCCGTCATTAGTTAGTTTAATAATGGCAGAAGGTGAAAGACTTTTCTTTTCTCGATCCAAATTTACAACATAGTCTACGCCTTCCAAAATAACAGGGTCGATCTCTTTAAAGCTTCTAGGTGTAGGAGCACCACTAATATTAGCACTTGTAGAAACAATAGGTTTTCTAAATTTCTTTAATAAAATATTACAAAATTTATTTCGACATACGCGTATCCCTAATGTATTGTCTTCTGCAATAAGATTTTCAGCAATACGAATAGGATCATCATAAATAATCGTAGTAGGTTTAGCTGCATACTTTAAAATATCATACGCTACTTCAGGAATTTCTTCTACATACTGTTGTAACATTTTAAAATCACTAACAAGGCAAATTAACGCCTTGCTTTCAGCACGTTTTTTAAGTTGATATACTTTCTCTATTGCTTCAGAATTTGTAGCATCACAGCCTATTCCCCATACCGTATCTGTAGGGTAGAGTATAAGTCCGCCTCTTTTGAGTGTTGCAATTGCTTTTTCGTGTTCTTCTCTCATAATATATATGTCAAGATATAAGACTTCTATAAACGTCTAGATATTGTTTGGCAGCGTTTGTCCAACTAAAACTATGGGCGTGTGTTATATATGCTTCAGAAAGTGTTTCTGCATTTTTTGAATAATCTTCTAGTCCTTTTGTTAATACATCGGCCATATATCTTGCATCATAATGATCCCAATAAAATGCATGTGTGCCACCTACTTCAGGTAAAGATGTATTATTAGATATGAAAACGGGTTTTCCAAACCGCATCGCTTCTATAGGCGGTATACCAAATCCTTCTCGTAAAGAAGGAAATACAAAAGCGGTACAATGTTTTAAGTAATATTGCTTATCAAACTCAGAAATCTTTCCCGTGCATATCACACGATCTTGAAGTTTGTGTTTTTGAATACTTTCTTGCAATGTTGTTTTTGCATAGTCGGTCCCATTATTTCCAGATAGCACAAGCGTATACTTAGGTATAAGGGCAAGCATTTCTACGAGCGAATGGAAATTTTTACGTTCACTAAACTCCCCAATACTAAATAAAAATGGCCCATCCACCTTGATTTTAGGTGTGTGATGTTCTGGAAGCGTAATTGTTTCTAAAGTGTTACCGTTGTAGATAATATATTCAGGGACATCAGGGACTTTAAAATATTGATGAGTAGATGCTTGCGAATACTTAGAAATATACGTGATTGCATGACTTCTGTCTAGCTTAGCTTGAAAACGTTGATTACTCTCATGATTCAAATCTGTAGAAACTTCATCTATAAAATTGACATCATGTACTGTAAGTACATATGGGATGTCATGATGTGGTTCAATCTTTACATTTTGGTTAAGCGAATGCCATACATCATATTTCTTTCGGATTCTAAATGGAGATCGTCTATGTAATGTGTAGTATTTTTTATAGTCAAAATAATTGCCAAACTCTTTCTGAAAAGGCGCAGTATCTTTTGCATATAATGTGCACTGTATGTCAGTAGCATGAACATTATACATCCCTTTAATAAGGTGATAATTAAACTGTCCAAAACCTGTTTTTAGGTTTTTGAGGTTATGACTTTCTAAAAAAACAGTAGGAATTCTAGACATGCAGGCAAAGATAAATGAAAACTCCTGATTGTTCATTGTTTTATAAACAGTAGTTTCTGTAGTTTTGCAACGTGAACTATCATATAGCACCCACATATCAGGATAAGGCTGATCGTATATTGGATATCGTGACTCATTTTGAATCACGTGGTAAGAAATTTGATGAACGTGATCGTAATTCTTTGAAGTTATTTGAACTGGATGGAGAAACGATTAATATCAAATCTTTTAAAGTCCCTAATCTTATTAATAAGATTGCCTATCGTTATTTTAGAACTTCAAAAGCAAGACGCTCTTTTGAATATGGCAATCGCTTGTTAGAAAATGACGTGCTTACACCAGAACCTATAGGCTACTTTGAAGAACGAGGACTCTTTTTTGGTAGAAGCTACTATGTGAGTAAACATTTGTCATATGATTTAACGTATCGCGAGCTCATACGAGATTCTGAATATGTAGGTGATAAAAATATGCTGTCCGCTTTCGCGAAATTTACCTACGGTCTTCATGAAAAAAACATTCATTTTCTAGACCATTCTCCCGGAAATACATTGATTGTGATCAAGGATAATGGATATGATTTTTATTTAGTTGATTTGAATCGAATGGAATTTGGACCGATGGATTTTAAAACACGTATGACAAATTTTAGACGATTATCGTCTATTGAGTCTCAGGTAAAGATCACGGCAGATGCTTATGCCGAAGCTAGCGGAGAAGATGCTTCAAAAGTTTTTAAGGCCATGTGGCAGGAAGTACAAGACTTTCAAAAAGCATTCCATCGAAAAAAACGACTCAAGAAAAAATTGAAGTTCTGGAAGCGGTAGTGCCGTATTTTCAGTAAATAGTTAGTTTTTATGATGGTTGTATACGCTTTCGCGAAAGCGTATGACTTAAAATAAGACTACCTTTGTAAAATACACGAAATGATACAAACCTACATAAGCGTCATTTCTTAAGACCTATTTATGTCATTTCAATCATTAGGCTTATCCGAAGCCTTGCTTAAAGCAATAAGCAAAAAAGGATATACTACACCATCACCGATACAAGAGAAAGCAATTCCTGTTATATTGGAAGGGAAAGATGTACTTGCTTCTGCACAAACAGGTACCGGTAAAACAGCAGGGTTTACATTGCCTATGCTACAATTATTAACCGAAACAGAAGCCAGACGTAGACGCCCTATCCGAGCATTGGTACTTACACCTACACGAGAACTTGCTGCACAGATATATGATAATGTAAAAGCGTATAGTGAGTTTTTAGATATTCGATCTACCGTTATTTTTGGAGGTGTTAATCAGAAACCACAAGTAAGAACTCTACGACAAGGTGTTGATATTTTGATTGCAACACCCGGACGATTATTAGATTTACAAAATCAAGGGGAAATATCACTATCCAAAATAGAGTTTCTAGTACTGGATGAAGCAGATCGTATGTTGGACATGGGATTTGTGAGAGATATTAAAAAAGTAATTTCTTTAGTTCCTAGAAAACGTCAAACCTTATTGTTTAGTGCTACATTCTCTAAGAGCATTAAAGAATTAGCAAGCAGTATGTTGCATAAACCTGTATTGGTAGAGGCAACTCCAGAAAATACTACTGCCGAGAAGGTAAATCAAACAACGTATCGAGTAGATAAATCTAAGAAGACAGCACTTGTTACTAAATTTATTAAAGAAGGAAACTGGAATCAGGTACTTGTTTTTACACGTACAAAACATGGAGCTAATCGATTAAGTCAGAAATTAGATAAGGCAGGAATAACATCGGCTGCTATTCATGGGAATAAGACACAAAATGCGCGTACAAAAGCATTAGCTGGTTTTAAAAAAGGCACCATACGGGTATTGGTAGCTACAGATATTGCTGCTCGAGGTCTTGATATTCCTTTATTGCCTTATGTGATTAATTATGAATTGCCTAATGTTCCTGAAGATTATGTACATCGTATAGGACGTACAGGTAGAGCTGGTGCTAGTGGTCAAGCAATTTCGCTAGTAGGAGTAGATGAAAAAGAATATGTACGAGGGATTGAAAAGTTATTGGGAGAAAAATTACCCAGCAACATTGTACCAGGTTTTGAACCTACAGATACCATCGAAGAGTTAAAAGCAAGAGCTGCCGAAAATAAACAACAACATAGACAGTCTCGAAATAACAGATCTAGAAACAATTCACAAAAAAGTGAAGGGAACAATACAAACTCTCGAAGTAGTAGAAATCGTAATAGAAGAAGGAATAGATAGTCGTATAATGGGTTTTGATGCTACGTTATTTTCTAGAGATTTAAAAATAGCACGCTATGCATATCAGTATGGTGATACGGTGAATGAGGTATTGATAAAAGATTATCTTAAACATCTAAAATCGGTTGATCTTACTCGACAAATAAATGATGCAGCAAAACTAGCTTTTTGGATCAATGTGTATAATGGGATGACCAATTACGGTATTATCAAACTTGGTATTAAAGAATCTATGAAAGAACAAGCAGATTTCTTTAAAAGACCATTGTGTATGATAGGTGAATTGGAATTTTCTCTTGATGATATAGAGCACGGTATACTACGCTGTAATGCAAGAAAACATATATCTAATAATGACCCCAAATTAGGACTCATGGTTGATAAAGTAGACTATAGAATTCATTTTGTACTCAATTGTGGAGCAACATCATGTCCTGCAATTGCTTATTATACAGCAGTAGGATTAGAAGAAGAATTAACTCAAGCTGAAACTTCTTTTGTTTCTCAGGAGTTTATAGTCAATCATGATGAAAAAACCATTCAATGTTCAGCATTATTTGAATGGTATAAAGAAGATTTTGGAAATCGTTATTTGAATGATACTAAATATCAAGGATATTCTGTGTCACTTACACCGTATAACTGGCATATATAAAGAAAAGCGCTACTCAAAATGAGTAGCGCCTTTTTAATATATACAGAGATTATTATATTCTCTTTGTGTCTCCATTAAATAATGGAACTGTCATTGAGAAGTTTTCTCCAAACAATAACTTTTGTTCTTCAAGAATGCCTAAAGCAATCTCTTCTCCCATTAAGATAGACTCATAATAATCTGTAAAGTAATGTACTCCAGCCCAATCACGTCCTATAGAAATATTAGAACATAATTTGTTAAGCTCTCCTTCTACTGTAAGTTTTGCAATTTTATTATTGCTGTCTAATACAGGTACTACGCTTAACGATTGTCCTTGATCTACAGAAACGTATGCAAGATTAGATGAATGAACCTTATCTTCAGTAATTCCTGGTTTTACTTTTTCAAGGATCTTAAAATCTTCTTTTTGTAATTCATCTTTAGGAACTACTTCTAGAAGACTCTTATGATCAAAGAAAGCTTTAAGGATGGTTACACAAGCTCCAGCTACAGTAGCGTGACCTGCACCATATGCTGGGTGCATAGGAGATCCTTCACAAAAAGCCATAGGTAATAAATAGTTGCCAGCTTTTCCATTTTCATTTGCTACAGCATCTAAGATTTTACACTCTTCTAAATTATCAAACAGCTCTCTTAAGTCTGGAGCCATGTGTTGTAATTCATCAATTTTAAATAATCTAGCTGCTAGTGCTTCAGGACGTAAACGTCTATGTACGTTATACTTTTGGAAACGAACTGCTTTTAAAGCACGTGTCGCTACTTCAGTAACTAGCGATAAGATGTGTGGTCCACCAAAATGAGCAAATCCTTGTTGGTGATCAACCTTGTCATTTCCTTGGAAAGGAATTCCTGGATCAAATGCAGTTCCGTTTCCTAATAGAATTAAACATGCATTTAAGTACGCTTCATATAAAGCATCATAATGCACATATGTTGCAAGATCACGAGGTGTGTAGATAAATCTACGTCCTTGTGGAGAATTACCAGGAAGGTATGTTTCAAGTCCGCCTACATTAGCAGCATTTTGTACATCCAACCATTCTTCCCAAGTTTGCATATAATTTTGACCAGGCGTTGCTGTACGCACACGCTGATCTATAGAAATAGCTCCATAGGTGATTAATCCATCTCTAGTTCTACGCTCTGCGTCATTTCCATTAATACCAGTGTTTCCTACCAATAAAAATTGAGATAAGTAAGGACCTATATCATCTCCAGGAGTGATTCCTCTATAGGCTGTAGCTGGAGTTGGACATAAACGGTCACATCTGCGTATTTCTTCTTGACTGTTTAATTTTAAATCTACTTTTTCATTAAACCAATCAAGCTTTTGTAGTTTACTGGTAAATTCTTGTACTTGTTTTACATAATCGGCTTTGGTATCAAAAGCATCTATCACATAATCTGGTGATATATCTTCTTTTATATCCAGTCCGTCTCCACATCCCATAACACCATTGGTATACGCATGAAAAGGGATATCTCTTAATAACGCTTGGGTATACACCTCTGCCATTTCTCCTTCTAATTCCTCACTACCTAGGCGAGGTGCGGGAGGCATAGTAACAGCCTGTGCATCTGGTCCTTCTAGATCAAATGCAAGTCCTGCACTCTGACTTTCCCAAGCTCGTAGGCCTACAGGTCTGCCTCCGTTACCTGTCTTTGCTTTCTCTGATAACCAGTCAGGAAGCTTACATTCATAACCTACATTATCTTCACGTCCTAGTGGCGTGTCTCTAAAGTCTCTTTCATCACCACTATCAATCGCATTGATAAATTTTTGTACGTTAAGTGGTGTGTTTACTAATCCGGTTTTCTCATTATGAGGCATCCCTTTTGTAAAGGTCATTAGGTATGATGGTTCCCCTTTTTCAATACCATGACGTTCAGCATTTTCTTGGTCATGTCTAAAACACTGCTCATCTCCATTATCAATGTGTGGTAAATGCGGACGATCATACGCAACTTGCGCTGCTTTTCTTCTTCTTTCTCGAGCTTCCTCTCTTCTGTAATTGTTCATTTTTTTTATTGATTTTAGTTAATAAATTACGTTCTGATATTTGTAATATTGACAATTGATTATTTTGATTTTTTCATCATAATTTATAGGTTAAAGATAACCCAGATTAGCCTGAAATATGCTGATTTATAGCGGTTTAATCAGTAGTTTCAGTTCTTTATATATCTGATTTTCATGTAAATAAGTTGAATTTTCTTTCCCCAAATCGCAATGAAAGCCTATAAACAATGGGCTTTTCGTTTTAAAAGATGATTTTTAAATACAGAGCAAATTTATTTTATTGATATATAGGTGTTTAGGGGTATTTGCCCCTTTTTAAAAGGAGAATGAACTGCTTTTATACGCTTTCGCGAAAGCGTATATATAATATGTGAAATTTATACTTGTGAAAAGTGGATAATTGACAAGTTTGTTGAGAAGTGCAATTTCTTTAAAATAGAAAAGGATGTATAACTATATATAAAGAATAGTTATACATCCTTGTTTTAATGATGCTGTAGTCTGTTTAAAGTGTTTTTATGCTTTTGTAGGACGTTTATAAGGTCTTACAATCAATCGTAAACCATTATTATATCTAAAGTAATTCCACATCCAATTCACAAATACTACAACGCGATTTCTAAAGCCAACTAATAGCATAAGATGTACAAACATCCATACAAGCCATGCAAAGAATCCTTGAAATCTGAATTTTTTAAGTTCTACAACAGCTTTATTACGTCCAATAGTAGCCATAGATCCTTTATCATTATATATAAATGGGACTGCTTTTTTATTTCGCGCTAAGCGATTCAATGCTTTTGCTAGATATACACCTTGTTGCATGGCTACAGAGGCAAGCATTGGTAAGCCTTGTGGGTATCGTTCTGATTGTATAAGACCTGCGTCTCCTAATATATAAACATTATCTACTCCTTTTGCTTTGCAAAAATCGTCTGTAATAATACGGTGTCCTCGTCCAATCTCGGCAGCATTTAACCCTTCGGGAAAATCTCCTTTTACACCAGCTGCCCAAATTAAAGTGTCGGTTCTAAAGGATTGATCTCCATTTGTGGTTACTATATTGTCTTTATAATCGGTCACAAAGGTTTCTGTCCAGATATGTACTCCTAACTTTCTAAGTGCTGCAAACGCTTTTTCTGAAGAATTTTCATGCATAGGAGCGAGCACTCTTGGTGCTGCTTCGATAACATGAATTTTCATGACTCGTAAATCCAAATCAGGAAAGTCATTTGGAAGGATTTTGTTTTTAAGCTCTGCAAGTGCGCCTGCAAGCTCAACTCCTGTAGGACCCGCGCCTACAATTACAAAGTTCATGAGCTCTTCACGACGTTCTAGATCTGTTGTGTTAAGTGCTTTTTCAAAATTGCCTAAGATTTTAGAACGTAAATTGAGTGCGTCTGTAAGGGACTTCATTGGAAGTGAGTGCAATGCAATATTATCATTTCCAAAAAAGTTATTAGTAGCACCAGTAGCAATCACAAGTTGATCATAAAAAATATCTCCAATAGCCGTTTTGATGATAGATTTTTCGGTGTCAATATGCTCGACATTTGTCAATCTATAAAACGTGTTTTTCTTTTTATGTAATATTTTCCGAATAGGATAGGCAATAGAATCTGGCTCTAATCCTGCTGAAGAAACTTGATATAATAAAGGTTGAAAAGTGTGGTAATTGTTTTTGTCAATGAGAACGAGTTGATACTGATTGGTGTCAATCTTTTTTGCAACTTGAAGCCCTGCAAATCCTGCCCCGATAACAACGATTCGAGGTAAATCGATAGTGGGAATGTTCATTAAAAATGTTTGCAATAAAGATACAAAATCACAAAGGGATTTCCTTGTTTTTAAACACTAAATTACATGTCATTTTAGGTAATTATCTTGTCGAATTTCACAATAGAGTTATCTAATACAACTACATCAAGAAATACTACTTTTTAAAAGTACATGTTTCTTTAATTCTCATTATAGCTCGTCACAATTTTAAGTGATCTATTGGGGTGCTATCAATACTCAAAATCATAGGCATGTTTACCCCAATCTATCGTTTTGAATTTTTCAAGAATATCATCTTCTATTGGAAAGCAATATGTTTCTTGAAACCAGATTACTAATAATGAAGATGCATGCATATCTTCATTTCTTGCGGGTTGATGATGCCATAGCTCTGCAATACATACCGTAGAGGGTAAACTCATGGGCGTACCGAAACGATAGGGCCTGTTAATTTTTATGGGTGTTTGCTCAGGTTCAATTAAATAATAGTCATTCAAAAAAGACATTTCTTGTGCTCTTTTAATGACTGTTTCAATAGTACGTTTATTAGATGCATCGGTGGGTAGTCCTTCAAGAAGACCATTGTATGTTCCCCATTGATGTAACTCTCGGATACTTACTTCAATGTTATCTTTTAGGACTATGTTCATGGTTTCCGTATTCTTTAAGTGACTTTAATCTTCTAATCGATACACAACAGCTTGCCAAGCACCTAACATAAATTCTTTATAGGTTTGATCATCTAAGATAAGTGCATTCGAAATTACTTTTACTTTTCTATTATAGGTGATATGTTGCGGGAGTATATAAGTAACGGTATCATCACTAAAATTAAGTAAGATTAAAAAACGATCTGCTCCTAGGGTACGAGTATATGCATATACTTGCTCATGATCTGGATGTAAGCATTCATAATCGCCATATACGAGTGCAAGGTTCGATTTTCTCACAGCCGTCATTTTTCTAAAATAAGAAAGTACTGAATAGTCTTCGGTTTCTTGATGTGCCACCGAAACGCCATTAGTGTAGTTAGGATTCAAACGAATCCACGGGGTGCTTGAAGTAAAACCAGCATTTTGTGAAGCATCCCAATGCATGGGAGTACGGGCATTTTCGCGTGCGGCATGTTGCTCACTTTCCATAAAGGCAACTAAGTCACCACCGCTATTTTTTACATGCTCATAACGATTAATGGTATTAATATCTCGATAGTCCTCAATGTCTGTAAAGCGTACGTTGGTCATTCCTATTTCATCTCCTTGGTAGAAATAGGGAGTACCTCTCATAGTCAATAAAAAGGTGTGGAGTAGGGTAGCGCTATTTTTCCAATGTTCTGGGCTATCATTTCCCCAGCGACTTACAGATCTTGGGAAATCATGATTTGCTAAAAATAAACTTCCCCAACCCGCTTTCGCGAAAGCGGTATCCCAATCACTAAAAATTTTCTTAAACTCTGGGAGTTTCCACGCATCTTCTCGCATCGTAAATACCTCGCCCGGTTTACGGTCTAAAGACATCAAATCAAAATGGAAAAACATATCTATTTCCTTTCGATCTTCATGCACAAAATCTAATGCTTGATCTATATGAATACCCGGTCCTTCTCCTACTGTAAATGCATCATATTTAGAAATTACTTCACGATTGAGTTCGTTGAGGTATTCATGTATACGAGGTCCATTGGAATAATAAGCAATATATTCATGAGGAGCTGTGGCATTTATCTCAGGGTAGGTAGTGTCTTTGCTAATAAATGGTATGACATCCATACGAAATCCATCAACACCTTTTTGAAACCAGAAATGCATCATATCATAAATCTCCTGACGTACTTTCGGGTTTTCCCATTTTAAGTCGGGTTGCTTTACAGCAAAATAGTGTAAGTAATAGGCATCGGTATGTGTATCGTATTGCCATGCATTTTCATTGACATCAAAATAACTCCAGCGTTTTGGAGGCGCTCCTTTTTCGGCGGGCCACCAGTGGAAATAATCTCGATACGGGTTATCACGTGAGGATCGGGATTGTTGAAACCATTCATGCTCGTCGCTACAATGATTAACAACCAAGTCCATCACTAGGCGTAAGTTGCGAGCTTTCATTCCAGCTAATAGCTCATCAAAATCACTCATGGTGCCAAACTCTTCCATGATGGTACGATAGTTTCGGATATCATACCCATTGTCATCATTAGGGGAGTCATATACAGGATTGAGCCAAATAATATCTATGCCTAAACTCGCGATATAATCCAGCTTTTCAATAATCCCTCGTAAATCTCCAATGCCGTTTCCAGTTGTATCTTTAAAACTCCTAGGGTATATCTGATAGACAATTCCTTCTTTCCACCACGTTTGATGCATGTGCTTATTTTTGAAGACTAATTTAGGGAAAGTAGGGTAATATCTTATAAGGAAGGTATTAGGTATTTTGAATCAAAAAACAGATTACTTTACTTTCGGGTTCAAAGAACATATAAAGATCGCCATCTCCCCAGAAGTTCATCCCTTCAAAATCTCTTCTGTACCATTCGTTTTCAGGTTGAACACTGGTGCGTTTAGTATTTATTACATCACTCGTTATTTGCCCTAAAAAGCGCATGGTTTTTTGGGATTTTGGACAGGTTGGAATATCTGGATATTGTATCCAACTAGGTACCCCTGTATGTCCTACACTGTTATTGTAATCATTAGATTTTTGTCCTTTTATATATACTTTTTCATACACTATTTCAGAATCTGGTTGTAAGTCATCGTATGAATTGTCTGTTTCACTCAATTTCTTTTCATCGATTACTTTAGGATTCATGGGGTCGGAATAGTCAATATATAATTTGTCAAAGTTTAGATAGATAGGAGCAACGAGATGAATATCAAAAGGTAACCAAGCAAATGCTTCATCAGATTTAGAAAATTTTCCTAGATATTGAAATGGAGCATTAAACGTAAATGTAGGCGTTGTAAATTCTGGAGGTGCTTCTCCTCCTAAATAACTTTGAGAGTCTCTAACGCGATTAAACTCATAAATTTGATGAGGTTTGATAGCTGTGTATTCAAGTCCTATTTCGCTTTCGTTTAATTTCCGTTCTGTTTTTTGACCTTCCTCATGATCATAAGCTTTGACTAGTTTATTGTTTTCAAATACGAGCTCTATAGATGACCAGACAGTAAGGGCTGTTTTTTTATCTATGACTTGCGTTTCTATAAATTTCTGGCAGTCTTCATCTCCATTAAACTCCGCTTCCCATCCTGCAAGATATATACGTTTTTCATTCTCTTGTGCGTTGCAAGAACTCAATATTCCCATGGTGATAAGTAGTAGTATGTTTTTATAAAATTTCATATGCTGGAGTGGTTTGTATTTGATAACCATATGGATATGGTATGTACTAATATAAGAACCTTTTTTTGCTTTACCGTTTCACTCTCCTTGTAGTCTTGAATCTCACAAGTTTGATTTCGCGAAAGCGTATACATCAACCTGTAAGAAAAAGAGGTTAGTCTTACTGCATTATTCAGGGAGTAATGTAAGCATTTTGGTAGCATATCTTCTTCCCATTTCTCGATATCCTTCTGAATCGAAATGGGCATTATCTTGAGCAGTACAATCTGTAGAAGAGATAATGTAGGCAGTTTCTACAATGTCAGGTAAGGTATTGATAATAGGGTTCATACTCCCACAACAACTACCTTCTATAGAAACGACTTCACCAGCTAGCAATGGGACATCTTCAGCATTTAGAGAAAGTTCTGTAAGCATATCTTGATAAATTTTCTTAACATATGCTGGCCAACGTGGGTCTCCTGTATTGGTCTCTCCTTGATGTAATAAAATCCCTTTGATGACACCTTTTTGTTGCGCTACTTTAGCCATCTGCATTAGATATGCATAAGGACTTCCGTTGTAATCTTTTACTTTATTTGTAAACCAATCTTCTTGATAGGTGTCTTGATACTCTTGATATAGATCCTTATCAAATAACCGAATATCACAACCTCCAACGGCTACATTAATAACCCCTACTTTAATACTATCTGGAAGGTTTGCAACTAATGTTCTCCCAAAATAATCAGCTGGAGAAAGTCCTGAGTAACATTGTGATAAAGGAGGAACAGCTGGATACCAAGTATCTTTTGTTCTACCTAATTCAGGACAATCCAGTGCTTGCATTACTAGAAAACGATCTTCTATTACTTTGTCTTGAGCTTCAATAATACCCTGTCCTTCCATATTAGATTGTCCAAAGCACAAATAAATATGAAAATTGGGATCTTGTGCATGTGTTTCAAAACTCAAGATATTTGAAACCGCTATCATTAGAATAAATACGAAGCTTCTTTTGTGCATTACAGAAATGGTATTATAATGAGTTAATCTATCTGTATTAGATATTATTATGGAAAGATACTAAAACTCTACATAGTTGAGTAGTTTAAGATCTATATCCTACAGGTATAATTCGGCCTTAACGAGGTAATCTTTTCAATCCGTATTTGTATGTATATATCATAAATCCAATGATAATAAGTATGCCTATAACAGATGGGATATATTGACTATGGGGTTGATATTCATCTAATACCGTTCCTGTAAAAGCAGATAATAAAGCAGAAAAAGCACTAGTCATTTTGTAGATATGTTCATAGAGCCAAATATGATGCTTTTTGTAAGTCTCTTTAGGAATGAGATAACGTATAAAATCATAACTAATAACCAATAGCAAAGCACCCACAGTACTGTAAATAATGATTGGAGACCAGATCATCCCGATAGATTTGAAGTAATAAAGAAAATATGTCAATACCAGTAAACTTAGAATTGCTACAATGATATCTATACGTTTGGGTGTATTGGTTTTAGTACGGAGAACCCGATACCCTGAAAAAGAAACATATCCACTTAATACAGTAATGACTAATAAGAAGGTGTTTCTTTTAAAAACAAACACACCGATCATTCCGGTTACAATGACGATAGCGATTAGTTTCAGAAAGTAGTTCCCGCTTTTATTATGAATTTTCCCTCCTTTAGTAGTTAGAAGTGCTATAATCCCCAATAATAATGCAACGATTCCTGTAACGATGTGAAGTAAAATGTTTGAGTTGTGTGCAATATCCATATGCTTTGTATTTGATTGATGATATTCTGTTTTAAAACAAATTCATTGCAAATAACTGAAGTGCAGGTTACTATAAAAGAAGAATCGGGTAGGGGGACTGAATAATGGGTGAGTGATGTAATACAACGGGTGAATGAATCTTCAAAAAGAGAGAGATGGAAGCTAGTATTTGTATTAAAATGGGTTATTCAATTTTAATAAGCCGTCGAATGGTAGCGATATAGCTTTTACTACTCGTAATAGCATCAATTCCATTATCAAATTCAATGATATACCTACTATTAAGATGTGGTTTGATTTTTTTGATATGACTTTCATTTACTATATACTTTCGATGAACTCTAGAAAAATTTTTGTCCAATCGTTTTTCAAGAAAAGCTAGTGAATAATCACACAATCGTTTTTCTCCTGAAACGATATGTGCAAAAGCATAGTTATCATATGCTTCAAAATAAACAATATCGGTAATAGGAATCAATAAAATGGTTTCTCCTTGTTTTACAGGAATGCTTGTCATAGCTCCTGTAACATCCAGCGGTTTTGTGGGGTCATTTTTTTGCCTTTCTAAATGCTCGAGGCTTTCATCAGAAGTACTATTTTTAGGGATATAATTTAGGAAGAAACTAAATCCTAAAATCAATGCAATAATTCCATTAAATACATACATTTTACCTGAGGAGAATGGTTGGAAATCCTGACTTTGGAAAATTAAAGATCTGATATAATGTTCCACTTCTGTTGCTAATATCCCTATTAAAAAGAACACAGAAAATAAGAAGAGATATAACTTGACTTTAGATGTAAAGTGAGTTGTAAACCAAGTTTTATTCAATCCAATAGCTACAAGTGTATATCCAATTAGAAAACTTGTTACTATCGATTGAATACTCCATTGAATCCAGTTTAAGTTGGCATTCATGACATAATTAGCAGTACCTATTCCTATTCCCACAAATAGCATATGTGGTAAGAAGCGATTTGCTTTTTTTATAGAAAAGGATTGCGTTGCCATGATGAGGTCATCTATGGTGTTAAGATAGCATTTTTGGGGATTAATTTATTGGTTTTACAATAATTCATTCCTTGTTTAAGGAAGTATGTTATTTTGCTTGCAACCAGTTTTCAATAGCATCAAGAAAGCCATCGCATCTCTTGTAGGGTAAGTTATTATCTCGAAACTCATAGATCCCTCCAGTTTTACATTCAAGTATGTTATGATTACAATTAGGGAATGATGTTATGGTTAAGCTAGTATTTTGACCTATTGTTTTTTTATATAATGATTTGGTTTTTTTCCAGTCTACATTCGTATCTGTTTCTCCAAATAACGCCAAGACTGGAATTTTTACATTAGATAAAATCTTATCAAAATCTTCAATATAAATAGGTAAGCCTGTTTCTTCATCAAGAGTTTCTTTCATGAGCGGTACTTGAAATCCTGTGTATGCTTCTTCATTCATTTTACCATAATTTTCTTTCACAAATCGCTTCCAAAGTGCATTGTTTTGAAGGTCTTTTGTAGCATTCATGTAGGCTTCAAAACTTCCTCCTGAATGCGCGATTTTTATTCCTTCCAACCATTGATCTACAATTAGATTAATGGAATCTTTAGGCAGTCCTTCAATTCTTAGATTCTCTTCTAGGAGATAGCTAAAGTTTTCTTTGTCATCGACACCGCTTACTGAAATCCAAAATGCGACGTCTTTGTATTCATTTATTATAATTGGGTTTATCCAACCCGCTCTACTACCTCCATAGAGACCGATAGTATTTGATGCGGATTCTTGATTTTTCTGTAGCATATGGATGGCAGCTATCGCTTCCAGTGCGCTATTTTGAACCGATTGATTGTAATTAAATGTGCCTTCACTTTTCCCGCATCCCATTTTATCCCACATATAAGTAGCATATCCAGTCTTTACAATGGTTTCTCTTATATCTAAATACCATTCCTGAGCTACAGCATTGGTTTTTCCGGATCCATGAATGATCAGTATAATTCCTTTGGGTTTTTGATCTTTGGGAAGATTCAATACGCCGTTTAATGTTACACCTTCAAATTCAAAATCTAAAAGTTGTCTATTACTTTGGGCCTTTACAGTCGTAATTATCAGAAATAGGAGTGTTATAACAGTGATTCTTTTCATTTTTATAGCAGTATTTTTTAACTTCAATGTCCAGATATGGTTTGAAGTTTCTTGTGTTACATAAGTTTCCTAGTAGAGACCTATGAATTTGAATACTGTTACAATTCTAAAGAAGAAAAGTCTTTGATGGTTTGTTTGAATGTTCTGTTAATACATAGCTATGCTTTCTGTTTTCATTTTCGCGAAAGCGGAAAAATATCAATACCTCCAACTTTTCAAGTCAGCATTTTTTGGAGCAACTTTATGAACTTTATCTACATACTTTTTGATAAACATACGGTGATATCGGAGTCTACTAATATGATTTCCATTATCGTGATCGCCGTTCCAGCAATGTTCTGCTCTGTCACCATAATCTACTTCGCCATTATAATAAGGAGCAGCGGTTTCTGATAGGATTTCTTCGGCGAGATATACGGCATTGTTGAGATAATAATTGTCCATATCACCGCAATAGATATGAATTTTATTTTCCCAATCCTTACCGTTTTTTGCCCAGTCTCGTTTCAGAATATAAGCGAGGTCGTAGTTTTCTTTCCAATAGGAAGCGACTTCTTTATCTATTTCCCCAGTGAGGCGATCCCAGATTCTTTTAGGATAGCCCTCTTCATCTACAGGTGAGTAGGTTGCTTCCCAAATATCCCATTGTTGTCCTGACCTACCTTTTGTACCTAATACTAATTCTCGATAATTCATATCTTTTAAGCTAGCATCTACATTTCCTAAATAATCTCGATGACCAGGAACCAGTGTTTTTCTAAATGTACCTTCTTGGTAGTAGGCATTCTCATCTTCGTATATGTTTACCAAACAATACGCTCTAAAATCAATGGGATCCGGACAAGCGACAAAAGCCATTCCATACTCTTTTGGATATTTTACTTGCACAGCCAGCGATTCCCATCCACCTGTACTTCCTCCATAAACAAATCGTGACCAACCTTCTCCGATTCCTCTAAATTGTTGCTCGATATGCGGAATAAGCTCATACGTAATCGCATCTCCATAAGGTCCTTGTGCTTCACTATTGACAGCATATGAATCATCATAATAAGGTGTTGGATGTTGGATTTTAATGGCAATGACTCGAGGGAAATCAGGACCCGTCCAAGTTGTATAAAAATCATACGCTTCTTGCTGGACGGTTACATTATAGCCTTCAACATCAAAGCGCTCACTATATTCAGGTTTCAAATTGGGATCAGGTGGCGTCGTTCTAAATCCTCCAAAATCTCCCGGAAAATGCCCATGCATAATAGCAAGTGGATAGCTAACATCAGGATGCGTATCCCATCCTTCAGGCAACAGTATATGTGCTCCCAAATACATATCTCTTCCCCAAAAATCACTCAACAACTTGCTTTTAATTTTTATATGCTTTACATATTTTGTGTCTTCAGGTTCAGGAATTGGAGGTATTTTTTGATCTAATTTTATGTTGATAGCAGGAAACTGTCCATTATTGATTGTGATTTTTTGAGGTGTAGAATAGAGATTACCTGGCGCTTTGTTCCATTGTTGTCCTTCTCCTCTATCCATAGGTAATTTGACCACATGCCCATCTGCTCGTTCAAAGGTTTCATATTTGTGAAATAAAACTTGTACAAAGAATTCACCTGATGGCAATTCTTTAAAGTTACGAATGGGATACCCAAATGCTCCCATATCAAACTGTAGCGACTCTTCAGGTTTCCAGTCGTTAATATCCATTCCAAACGCTTGACACGTTTTGGAGTCGTCTCTAAGCTGAAATCGAGGTTCCGTTTCGATTTGTTTAGAAATCAACACAATCAATCTTCCATCCAATGCTTCTTTATAATGTTCTGTTGGAAAGGAAAATTCAATGCCTCCTATATCTCCTGAAGAATCAGCATTAGAACAAGAGAAAAAAAATGAGGTAAAGAGTAAAATAACAAATACGTATACATTAGATAAGATGTCAGATTTTTTCATATTGATGGTTTTTGTTTTTTCGCTTTCGCGAAAATTTAATTAGGATGGGTTGAGGTTATGTTATGAACAATCATTATAACAAGTACTAGTAAGGATTTTTAGTAAGAAAATCAGTGTGATCAAGCGTGTACTAATCTTTGATTAAGAACCCAATTTAGTATTGTTTTTATATTTAGTAAGCAACTATTTTTATGTTACTTACAAAAAAAATCAATCAATTAATTTCCCATCTTCAGTATAACGTTTACTACTCGTCGGAATACCTCTATTATCAATCATAATCACAAGTTGCGCTTGCCCATTTTCATAATACATAGCTTGCTTACCATATAGTTTACCATTATTGTATGTCACTAGTTCTTTAGCATTACCATTATTATAATATGTTTTATGCTCTCCATCCTTAGTTCCATTAACATAACTGGATTCACTATACAATTCACCATTTTTTGAGAAATATTTTTGCATACCATGTAATTCCCCAAGGTCATTGTAATTGGATATATGTGACAATTTTTTAGTGGCAAAGTCATATGATTTCCATGTCCCTATATTTTTTCCATCAATAGCTAAGCCAATAACCTCACCATTTTCATGGAATTTTTGAGTCTTTTTATGATTCCCTTTCTTGTCATACTCAGTAATAGAATATTTTTTACCATCTGGATAATACTCAAGCCATATTCCTATTTCATTGCCAGATTTGTTGAAACTCCCTTTTTTGGATACTTGTCCGTTTTTGTAATACTCTAACCATTCTCCAATTTGCTCTTCTCTTTTATTATAATACCCTTTTTCTTTTAGCTGTTTATTATCATAATAAGATTCATAAACGCCGTTAAATTCCCCATTTGAATTATATGATATTTTTTCTTTAATATTTCCATTGGAATAAAAAGTCTCTTCTACCTGTGCATGTAAGAAATTAAAAACGCTTAAAATAAATAAGAATGCAAATAGATTTTTCATGATTTGTATTTTAGTTTTAATGCTTGCTAACGTATTCTTGTATGATTTCGTTACATGTTTAAGCACTTAAATTTAACAAATACAAACTGAATAGAAAATCTGAGGGGCTTTTAAAATAGTCTTGTTTCCTTTGACCCATGAATCTTGGCCTCATTGCTTCCTGTTTCCATTTTCGCGAAAGCGGAAAAAGGGTCACATAAAAAAAGGCGCTTATCATATGATAAGCACCTTCCTTAGTGGAATTCGTAAAAATTACATTTTGAAAAACTTCGCAACGTATTTTTCTCCTTCATTTTCTACTTGCATCACATACATTCCTTTTGATAGGGAATTGATGTTTAGCGCTCTTGATGATTCAAGTGCTTGATCTATGATAAGTTTCCCATCCATTGCAAATACTTTTACCGATAGATTAGAGGCATTTTCTAAACTAATATTGATAATATCTGTAGATGGATTTGGATAAAGCTGTAACGGATTTGCATCCGTAATTTCAACATCTTCTATGGATAGGGCTTCTTCTTGAATTCTGTATAGTGCCGCTGTCGAGTAAAATAGAGGCGCATTCCAATTAATTGTCACTTCGTTTGAAGAATATGAACACCATGTATCTACATATGAACGTGCAGGATCTGTACTTGGATATCCAGGGCATCCATCTTGCTGTCCTGAATGAGGACCACCAGCGACCATACCAGGTACTGCATCAAATACCGTATCGGCTTCAGAAATTCTGTGATGCGGATTATTCATAGATAGATCACCAAATCCACTCACAAAGCAATAACCAGTTGCATTACGACCTAGTAAATAATCTGAAGCTGTAAAGGCCGCATCCAGAAAAGTATCGTCCCCATCTATCTGATAGGCTTGGATTAATAACATCATTTGATTTCCTGCTTGCCCATTACTTCCCCAATTGTAATCTCCAGAACCCATAGCAACACGCATTGCACTGTTATTTACTTTATCTTTTAATTGGTTTGCAGTTTCTAGGAATTTTGCCGTAGCACTAGCTACATCAACATCATTATCAATCTGTTCTGCATTATTTACAATCGAAATAAGTGCAAGTGGCGCTGTATATCCCCAGAATGGAACACCATTACCAATCGCTTCTACATCAATATCATTATTATACGTTTGATCACTAGTCGTAATAAAAAGCTCTACCGCAGCCCATTGAAATTCATCAGAGACATTGTTATCTCCATACTCTCCTGTAAATACATCATCTGGCTGGTCATAATATACCGTCGGATTTGCCTGTGCCCAAGTATATGCACTTTCTGATGCGGCAATAAGTTGTGCGCTATATCCAGGAAGTTCAGCTTCATAATTGGCATAGATACGAGATGCCATTGCCGTTACTGCTGCAAAGTTTAGTGCCGCCGATGTTGATTTTTGTACCACATAACGATCTGCAGTATAATCTGCTGGCATGATGATTCCTTGGAAGTTTAGTCCTGTTAGTTTATGATAAACCCCTCCGTCATTAGGATCTTGCATGGCAAGCATCCAGTCTAAATTCCATTTTATTTCATCCAAAATATCAGGAATAGCATTAGATGTTTCTGGAATATCATAGGCTTTTGTTTCAAAATAGTCTGGATAGTGTTCAAATGCAGCAAGTAATGTGTAGGTGCTAATACCACTATTAACGATATACTTGTTGTAATCACCTGCGTCATACCAGCCTTTTGGCGCAGAAATCACAGTCCCTTCTGGACGTGCATCTGATGCCGCAGAAGAATGTACTAAAATTTCAGTATCAGGTAATCCTAAAGGCCTTGCATAATCTCCTCCATATCCAGCAGTAATTTCTGTAGAAGCTCTATTGTAATAATAATATTTAAAAGCAGCTTCGCTTAAGGCTTCGTATACGTTTTCGCTTACGCGGAATTCTGCTTCTTCATCATCTACTGTAATAACGTAGATGCCTTCCGTACTAATTTCAGAGACATCTATAGTCGCTACATATTCTTGTGATTCGTTCCATAATTGCGTCGCTGAAGTCATTCCAGAAACTACAGTTACTCCATCAGCATCCACAACCGTATAGGGTAGTGGTTCAAAATCGGTCTCGGAAGTGAGATTGATAAGTTTTTCTCTATTCAAGTGATATCCCACTTGATTGTATCGTATGTTTTTACCAGCAGGCAATGCATCTTCTAGCGGTTGCCCTATAGAAATCCAGTCAATATCAATCACTCCCTCATAACCTCCTGTCGCATCATTTACATACAATAGCAGATTAGTAATCATGGTAGGATCTACTGCACATGGCGCATCGGCAGCTTCGCAAGGCGTTCCTCCATACCCTCCATCTAAGAAATTTCCATCAAAATCTAATGTATAGATAAAATAATCTTCTGTAAGTGTTGCAGAGCTCGCTTGTAAGTTCGTAACATAACCTTCGGCATCTTTCATGTCGATACGAAGGGTAGGAGTATTTGTTCCCTTTGCTTTGATATATAATTGTGGTGCAGAAGAAACATCAAAAGCCATAGGAGTCCCCATATCGTGTAGGTCATATTCAAACGCATTAAAAGCACCAGCTGTACCATTGGCAACAATGTTTAAATTTCCTTCTAAAAGAGAGACTGTATAGGCATCATTAGAATCTGTTGTTAAGAAGTCATCATATTGATCACTATATAAAAGTTCTGGTTCATCTTCATTTTCAAGAGGTTCTCCTACAGAGATCCAATCAATTTCAATCGTCCCATCATATCCTCCTGTAGCAGCATTTACAAAAAACACAAGATGAGCAATTGTAGTTGGATCTACAGGACAAGGTGCATTTGCTGACTCACAGGGACTACCTCCATAACCACCATCTAAAAAATCTCCTGTAAAATCCAATTGGTAAATCCCAAAATCATCATCCAACGTTACTGCATTTGCTTGCAGATTGGTCACAAAGCCAGCAGTGTCTCTCATATCAATACGAAACTCAGGCATACTAGTGCCTCTTGCTTTGATATAGAGTTGTGGGTTTGCAGAAAGGTCATAGGCTTGTAAGGCTCCCATATCATGTAAATCATACTCAAAAGCATTAAATGCACCTGCAGTTCCATTTCCAACAATCATTAGATTTCCATCAACTAGAGAAGACGTGTAGGCATCATTAGACTCTGTAGTCAGGAAGTCATCAAACTGATCACTATATAACAAATCTGTAGCTTGTTCTTCCAAAGGTTCCCCTACCGAAATCCAATCGATTTCAATAAGGCCATCATACCCACCAGTCGTATCATTTACGAAGAAAACAAGGTTGGTAATTGTAGTAGGATCTACAGGACAAGGTGCATTTGCAGATTCACAAGGACTTCCTCCATAACCACCATCGTTGAAGTCTCCATCAAAATCAAGTGTATATACCGCAAACTCTTCTGTGAGTGATGCATAGTTTGCAGAAAGATTAGAGACATATCCTTCGGCATCTTTTACGTCTATACGTAATACGCCCACGCCATTTGCTCTGGCTTTGATGAAAATTTGTGGGGGAGATGTCATATCAAAAGTAGTAGGAGTGCCTGCAGTATGTACATCATATTCAAAGGCATTAAAAGCTCCTGCGGTTCCATTTCCTTGAATGTTGAGGTTGCCATTATCAAGACTTACATCATATGCACTGTTGGATTCAGTAGTCAGGAAATCATCAAATTGATCGCTGTAAATAACTTGTGCATTGGTGAGTAGACTAAACAACCCAGCTATAAGAAGGGGGTAGTAATACTTTTTCATAGTGTGTGAATTTTAGCTAGTTTTTATTTTTAAACAACCATACTGTTCTGGTGTGGTATGGTAAAGTTATAAAATCCATTTGAAAATCACTTCTTATTTAAGAGTTTTTATTTCTTTTTTTTGAAAGGAGCGTAGTTTTAGAATGTTATAATCATTTCAATTACAGGTATTTTAATAGAAGTAGCGTCTTCTTTTTTCCGCTTTCAAGGAACAATATGACGAAGAAGTTTATACTGAGCGTAGTCGAAGTACGAAAGCGCAAGTAGGATAGATTGAAGTTGTGTGATATTATACAACAGTTGTCTTACTACGATTTTTTAATTTCCATAGCATATGTGTAAAACAACTAGCTAACGTACCAAAAACCCAAAAAGACAAGGTTACTCCTAGCATGGGTAATCCACAATTAATTTCATCAGGATCGAGTTTTGGGTAAAACAATTTTGGAAATAAAAAGAAATGTGCGATAACTATAAAAAATAGCAACATAGAATCAGGAAACTTGATGGTGTATCTACTATTTATAAAATAGATCACATACTGAACTAAAGAAACTACTATGATAAAGTATAAAATCATTTTAAAACTTACCTATAATAGGTTTCTTCATAAGCTTTTCTAAGCGATCCGTATTTTCATTCCATTCATAGGCTCTTGGATCTACTTGTGTGAATACGCCTGTAAGATCATTTTTCTTAAAAGCTATGATAACAGATTCTTTTTTTACTTTCCCATTTTGGTGAACCGATTTAATCGTATAGTCTTTTACTTTTGAGATAAGACAACCTTCACAAGTAGAATATGTGCCATTTAAAACAATGATATCTTGAATTGTATATATTTTTTTAAGAGAGTCTGGCTCGTATCGTACTATTTCAGAAGTAATAATTTGATAGGTTCCTTTTGTGAACTTTGTAGAGCTCGTCTCTTTCTGGGCATCTATCATGCTCGTTCTGGTTTGATATACAAGGTTATCCAGTTCTTTTACATCAGAATATTCCATTCCGACGAGATACTCAAACTCATTGGTATCAGAAACGATTTTTTGGACTTGAGAAAATGCATGAAAGGATGTAAAAATAAAAGCAAAAAGAATAGAGTAAGTGAGAATATTTCTTTTCATTGTGTTTGATTTTAAGTGCGTTATGAGTAGATGCTGTCACAAAAAACATACCAGACTATGATGATTATTGTTAATAAATGAAATGTGTGCTATGTAATAGTGTGTTGTGTTTTTCCGCTTTCGCGAAAGCTTACATAGGATGGTCTGAACTTGTGTTATGAACACTAGTTGTGATTAAACGCTGGAAATGATTTACAGTTTTTGTATGTGTACAACTTACTTTTAATGGGAATCTAAAAATGAATTTACAATTCTTTCCGCCTTTTTAAAAGAAGTTTCTGGATAATCATTCACTAAAATAAAATCAAACTCTTTCGCAAATTTCATTTCTTTTTTAGCTTTATTTAACCTTGTTTGCAATGTGTGTTCAGTTTCAGTTTTTCGGTTTCTTAATCGAGTTTCTAATTCCTTCAAAGATGGTGCTTTTACAAAAATTGAAATAGCTTTATCTCCAAAGTACTTTTTTAAATTCAGACCTCCCACAACATCTACATCAAATACTATAATTTTATGCCCTTCCCAAATCCGGTGTACTTCAGAAATTAACGTACCATAATAATGGTCTTTATAAACTTCTTCCCATTCAACAAATGATTTTGATTGTATTTTTCTTTTGAAGTCATCAACAGATAGAAAATAGTAATCTTTTCCATCAATTTCGGTATTTCTTCTTTCTCTACTACAAGCTGAAATGGAGAATGCTAAGGTATTATTCACTGAAAGTAAGTGTCTGACTATCGTAGTTTTCCCTGCTCCTGAAGGTGCTGAAAAAATAATAACTTTCTCATTTAATTTCATATTGCTTGTAAGCCTGATTTTAGCACAAATATGAGGAATATCGATTTGTAAATCCTTTAATTTAGTTTATAGTTATTAACGAAAAATGCTAATGTGTCTTACGAACACTCATTACAAAATTTCAGGAGCTAAGCTTTGGGTTTTCGCAATACATAATGGTAATATACCATCTTTCCATTACTAAATTCAGTATGGATGTTTGAACCTTTCACTCCTGCAAAATCATTTAGAGGTTTCCGTAGCCAGCCCTTTACCATCTTTTGAAAGAACGCTAATTTGAACTCATGAAATGCCTCCATAGCATTGACTACTTCCTTTGAAATCAATTCCTTTTTGTGAACTTCAAATCCTGCATCACTAAAGGTCGTATCAAGTGCATCGATCTCTTCTGCAGGACGAAGATCAGCAAACAAAAAATATCCATTAGGACGTAATACTCTATATACTTGCGCCACAAATTTTTTCATAGACCCATAGCAATGTGAAGATTCAACATTCACAATCACATCTATACTTTCATTTGCTAGCGGTAAGTTCTCTGCATCCCCATAAATAAAAGTTAATCCTTCTACCGAATGATGTTCCTTACTGAATTTGATGGCGTTTTTAGAATAATCAATACCTGTCATCGTCTTTGGATGAAGATATCGCTTGATGTACGATGCACCTCCGCCACGACCACTTCCCACTTCTACAGCATCTTTATCTTTAAGATCTACAGCAGACGCCACATGATGATATAACTGAATCATGTATCGATCTTTCTCTTCCTCCTCTTTCAAAGGGATTTTAATAGATGTGTCACTAGATTGGTATCCATAATTCATATACGTCCATTCCTCTGTAGGATACTTCTTTGCCAGATACTGATATAGTTTTTTCCAAACAGCTCGCTTGAATCCTGGAGAAATTTTAAGGAAGAATGCAAAAATATTAGAAAGCATAGGTTCGTAAATAGCGTTTATAGTATACCTCTCTGCTGTTAAGCAGGTTGCGGTAGAATGTACTAAGGTAGCTTATTTTGTATTCAGTCTTGATGATGTGTGTATTTTTTTGAACCTGTTCTTTTTCACACATTCATAGTTTTCATTTTCTTTTCTTATGAGGGTTTTTAAATCAAATTGGCAACAAAAACACCAAAGCATATCATTGCCAATTTAGATAAATTAAAGCTGTGACCTTCACCAGTTTCAAACAAAATAGTTGTAGCAATATGTAAAAAGATACCAATGACTATCGCATTAATAAAATCGATATATTCAGTAGCTAAGATCATATTATTGGATATATAAGTGCCTAAAGGTGTCATTGCCATAAATACGATCAAGAAACTAATAATTTGTACTTTGCTATAACTAGATTGCAATAAAAAAGTAGTGATTAATGCCGCTATTGGAATTTTATGAATCAAGATACCATACACCATATCGTTATGTTGGTGAATAGGAAACCCTTCTAAGAAACTGTGGATACAAAGGCTTATAAATAGTACCCAGGGAAATTCTTTATCTTTTTTATGTGTTTGTACATGACCATGTTCTACACCTTTAGATAAAAACTCTAAAATAATTTGCAATAAGACACCACACATTATAAAAAGTCCAGTTTGTTTGGCACTTAAATGATGATATACTTCTGGTAATAAATCAAAAAGTGTTAGTGCTAATAGAAATGCACCACTAAATGATAATAGGAGTTTAGTGCCTATTGACTTTTGTTTTTTGGTTACAAAAGCAATAACAACGCCTATAACAATGGCAAAAACTGGAAGTAAATACGTATTCATAATTATAACTGTAAAAAATGACACCTGGGTCTATTCTTATTTTTTATTCCTTAGGACTCTTTGTTCTTGTAGCATATGTTTTGCTAACAATTTTCCACGTTCCGTCAATTTTTAATAGATGCATAAAATCAATGTAAGAAAAGGTGTCATATTCCAGTTCTAACTGAGCACTTGCAGCATCTTCAGCTATATGTATAGCCATAATGCGGGTTTTTGTTTTTACGGGATCATTTGCCTTGACATATGAGCTTAACGCTTCAATAGCATTCACATCTTCATATTTTTTGTCTATCCATTTCATAGTGGCATTTGGATGGAATGCCTTTTCAAAAGAAGTAGCATTGTGCGTAGTCATTCCATCGAGATAATAATTGATCGTTTTTTCAATTAATTGTAGATCGTTATTTTGAGCTTGTACTTGTGTCATAAAACTTGTGATTAAGATGAACACGAAAAATATTTTTTTCATGATAAATGGTTTATTTTAAATTTTTGATATGAAAATGTTTATGGGCGTAAAGCCACTTTAAGTGTTCCGGAAGAACGGTCGCGCATTAAATCATATCCTTTTACTGCTTCTGCTAATGGTAAAATATCCGTAAAGATTTTACTAGGATCAATCACACCTCTTTCTACGATAGGAAGTAATTTTTTCATATATGCAGCTACATTTACAACCCCTGTATGAATTGTTATATTTCTAAATAATGCCGATGAATAAGGTTGCTCAACAGGTTCATAAAGATGACCAAACCCTAGAACACTAATTGATGCACCCGCTTGCGTCATTTCCATACCTTGTGCAATTGCTGTTTTATTACCTACAGAATCGATCACAGAATTTGCGCCTCTTCCTTCTGTAAGTGATTTTACAAATGCTACAGGATCTTCATTTTTTGAATTGACAACATGCGTTGCTCCAATTGTTTTGGCTAATGCTAATCTACTGTCATGGCGTCCTACCAAAATAATAGTAGAAGGTCCAAATAATGTAGCGGCCATTACGGCACTTAGTCCTACTGCACCATCACCAATAACCACTACAGTTTCTCCTGTTTTGATATTGGCATTTAATGCACCGTGATACCCAGTAGCAAAATTATCTCCTAATGGAAGCACTTTTGTATCATGCTCATCTCCTGTTAATCCTTCTGGAAGTTTAAATAGTGAAGAATTACCATAGGGAACACGTATAAATTCAGCCTGTCCTCCTTGAATATCATCACCACCATGTTGTGCAAATAGGGGAGTTCCAAATAAACCTCCGTGATCACATGCAGAGGGTAAGTCACGTTTACAATAGTAACAATCTCCATCAACAAACATGGCCGATGCTATGACACGATCACCCACTTTTAACGAATGAATATCTTTCCCTACTTGATCAACGATACCTACAAATTCGTGACCTATTCTCATTCCCTCATATAAGCCCATTTCAGGTCCGTTTTGAGTAAATTCTAAGTCTGCGCCGCAAACACCTGCAAGGGTTATACGTACAATAACATCATCGTCTTTTACTAGTTGAGGTTTGGGTATATCTACCACCTCAATTTTTGCTCGTTCTTTATAAACTACTGCTTTCATAATAAATTCTTTATTTTTTCTTTTAAAAGAATACCGTTTCGTTCTATAGAATTAAAGTCACATACAACGTAAACGAGTATCTGTCAATTATTGACAGGACAAAGTTGCGTCATAGCTGAAGAAGCAAATATGATATGTGTTAAGAAAAACGCTTGACTTAGATCAAGGTGTAAAATTGATGTAGATCAACTTTTGTTATGAGCGAGAACGAATTCTACTTATTGACTCTGGAGAGATGCCTAAATAAGATGCTAAGACATACTGCGGTACTCTATTGGCAATTTGCGGATATTTAGTAACATACTCCCAATAACGCTCTTCAGAAGTTTTACTGATATTGGTAATCACTCTTTGATTAGAATAGGATAAGGCCTTTTCTATATAAAGCCTAAAGTATTGGCATAAAGCATGTATTCTTCCACAAAGTTCTTCTACATCGTCATACTTCATTTGTATGATTACAGAATCCTCAAGCGCTTCTGCATAGTATTCTGCAGGAGTTCTATTTAGATAACTATGAAAGTCTGTGAAGAACCAGTCTTCTATTCCGATACTCACCGTATGTTCTTTTCCAGCATCATCTAAATAAAAAACTCGTACAGCACCTTTTACAATATAGTTTCGATATTCAGATACAAACCCAGGTTGAATAATGAATTGTCTTTTCTTTACTCTAGTGGTTTTTAATATGGAAGTAAACGCTGCTATTTCGCTATCCGATAATTCAACATATCTGGCTACATGATCCAATATTTCCTTGTATTTACTCATCAGTTTAGGTGTTTTGATCCTTATTGGACTGCGCTTTTATAGTATTGACGGTGCGTTTCAGCAACTAAATTAGTAAATACTAATTTAATAGAAAATCCGTAGTATTTTTTGAGTAGATGCAGAACAAGCAATTGATTATATGCGTTGTGGTTAGTAGTTTTTTAAATCTAATTCCGTCACAAATTTTATATATTCCATGACTTCTAAATTATTTGAATTTTCTGTTTTAATAGAATTGATTTCATTTGCCCAATCGTTCGTTTTTTCTTTAGCATATAAATGGATATTTCTTAAAAATGCTAATGGATTCATTTTTGAGCACTTTGATATTTCTTCCTTAGAATTAAGATAATCAAATTTAGTTAAGAAGTTTAAGATGCAAATTTTTTGTTCAATTTGCTCGATAGATTTATATTTTTTCCAAAGTTTGTTGAGTGAGTTATTAGTCAAGGTTTTTAGGCTTCTTAAATAATTTAGTCTTCTGAATTGCCAATATTCATGATCAATGTTAGATATAAATTGAGTGACAATATCTTTTTCTTTTTCTGACTGAGATATAAAATCATTTTTCATGATTTCTTCTCCAGATATAATTCGATCTAGCCAATTCTCATACCAGTCTAAAAAATTATTTTCTTCAAAAAAACTAGGGCAATACT
Organism: Dokdonia pacifica; assembly: GCF_900188275.1. GTDB lineage: Bacteria > Bacteroidota > Bacteroidia > Flavobacteriales > Flavobacteriaceae > Dokdonia > Dokdonia pacifica. The sequence continues at coordinate 83,044 of NZ_FZNY01000008.1, read as the reverse complement.
CTATTTGGTCATAAGTTACCACTAGACGTCCTTTGTTTTTTCCGTTAATTACAATTCCTAGGTATCCGGAACACCCTGAATAACCAATGTTTAAAATACCCGAATAAGCCTCTGCAATCTCTTTATCATAATCTTCATCTGAAATATTATCATCCATTTTATCTTGTATTCCTTCCCATTTTTCTACTGTTGTGTTCTCATTAAAAAATGGTTCTTTTTCAAGATATTTTGATGAAGGTTCTACAATGAAATGAAATGGATGGCCTAATTTAAAAATACCATAGTCTGGCCCAGCACCTGAATTGCCTACAACAGAGTTTTTATATTCTAGTCCGCCATTTCCAATTTCAGTTAAAAATAGTTTATAAGCTTTTGGAAGAGTAATATTATAAGTGTTTTCAAAATTGCTCAGCTCATTAGTTAGTATAGGTGTGTCTAAAACATATTGGTGAGATGTAGCACCAAATACCTCAAAAAAAGTGTCTGTGTTTTTAGCTAGCCCTAACTTTATTTTTATTCTTTTTATTTGATTTAAGCTGTTCATTAAATTACTACCAACGTGTTTGTGTATAATTTGTTAGGTGTTTTAAGTACCTAAATTAGTAAATACAAATGGAATAAAGCATTTGCAACGGTTTTCATAAGTAGATTCTTTACCAGATACTGATATAGTTTATTTCAAACGGCTCGCTTGAGTACCTGAAATATTTTAAGAAAGAATGTAAAGTATTGGTAATCATGAATGATTAATTAGTCCTGAAATAACAAGTATAATGGTAGAGTTTCTATAGCTAGCTAGTTATAAAAGAAGGTTTAATCATAGTATTAGTCTGTTATTACTTTTAAATAGGTGTTTTTCGCTTTCGCGAAAGCTTACCTAGGACGGGTTGAAGTAGTGTTTTGAGTTAGTAGTTGTATATGCTTTATAAGCACTCGGTACAAACGAGCGCTAGAAGGTTTTTTGCGAAAAAAAACAAGAATGGAATTATGATCGTTGCATTTAATAAAAAATCAAATGCTATTATTTTCATGTTCAATTGGCCATTTCCATGCATTCAATACAATGAGAATTGCAACAATAATGAGTAAAGCTCCATAAAACATATAGAAATACCATGTCGTACCTATAATGTTTACAATCCCAATAATTACATGAAATATACCCATAGCAATATTCAGAATACGGTTGGTTTTGCTATTTAAAGTTAATGAGAAATAAATCATGCAAGCAGGAATAATGGTAACGATAGAAATAAGTAAAAGCGACATCTGAGTAACTTCAAAGCCGTCTATTACTCCAGACATTACGGCTTGTATTTTTTCAGGCATGTATAGCTTGTAAAAATCGGTATATACGTATAGTAGTATGAATACGAGCCATAACGCTGCTAATTTGATTTTTATATCAACCTTCTTGTTTTTTAAAATCGTCTTTTGCGTGTCCATGTTTTCTTATTCTTTGAGTTTTGTAATACAATATCATTTTTAAATAGTAAGCATGCTATCTCGAAATCCAATCTTCAAATCGTAACTTTCTTTTAGTTTTCTGCTTTTTCCTTAGCTCCAATAATTAGTAACCATAAGCAAATACCCATCTCGCCCAAAGCTTGAGTTATACTTGCAATAGTTGGAATTATAGTTTCTCCAAAACTATCTGGAAAAAGGAAATAGCCCAAAAAATCAGCGAGGTAACCAAAACATGCAAGCATTAAGAAAACACCCATTATTTTTGGTATAATCCCAGATTTAAATACTAAATAACCGAAAGGGAATAACCAAAGTCCCCAAAATATTTCAACCAGAATAATCCCATTATTATGAGATGTTAAAAGCGCCATCATTTGCGAATGTTGTACGTTAAGATCGATATGTTTCAGAATTTCGGCGTCATTAATAAGGGACAGTACATCTAATTTACTAATGAGGTTTACATAAGAAATAGGAACACTTATTAAGACAAGAATAACCATAATTCTTGCAATACTCTCATTCGTTTTTCGGAGTAATACATATAACGCTAGTGATAAGAATATAAATGTAGTATATAATATCAGATCACTTAAAACACCTATTTTGAACAAGAATTCATTTGCTACAATAGTATTATAAGTTTCGGTTGCATTATCCCATACAATGAGTTTAGAAGGAACATACACAAGGCTAATAACTCCACTTACTACAGTAATTAGGTACAATAAACCTGCAGTTCTTGCATCTTTTTTGATTGATCTCATCTTTCTAGAGTAACGTTATACACTATATAGACGCAAATTTTTCGTAAAAGGTTGCCTAGTCAAATAATTATTAATTCTTCAATATCTAATGATGGTCGTAGTACTTATGAATATAGAACTTTAAAGCACTCATAACAAATAAGCACTAGAGAGGATTCAGTCTTCGGTATTTGGACATTTTTTAGCCATTTTTGCATATAGCAATATCTTTTTGTTGCTTTTCTTTGATCTTACCTTGCATGTAATAATCTATAAGTCAGGTATTTAGACTGATTTTTTAATTCAGGTAGTTTAACGTTATTCAAGAACTCATAAAAGAATGAGATTTGTAATGTACTAGTATGTTGGAGTTTATAGGCCATTTATTACAAATATTAACATCTAAAACTAAAATTATGAATCAAGAAGTAAAAAGACCAGAAAGTTTGGTTGCGGCTGTTGCCCCAAATGAAATGAAAGCAAGTCCAGTTGTTGGAACTGGAGAAATCGATTTTAAGCTTACTGCTGAAGAATATCAAGGGAAGCTTCGATTAACATCAGCGGCAACCATGGTTCCGTATAACATGTACATAGAGGTTTACCAAAATGGATTTCCATCAAATCCAGACACAGATTATGTTACAGGAAAGCCTATTAAACAACACATTGAAGTACTTGATACTGATCTTGTGTGGGGTACAGGGTATAGTTGTGCCATTATTCTGAAAACCAATGACAGTACATATACATATGAATATGTTTGTCAGTTAACTACATAATCTATTTCATTAAAATATGATTTTTTGCCCAAGAGCATGTCGCTTTTGGGCTTTTTAATGCACATCAGTTTTAACAGAAATTGTTATCGTTTTTCTACTCCTGCCTGACAGTAAGAACGCGCTCGAAAACAACATAAGATGCGTTGCGATTACAATAGTTACTTTTATAGGTATAGCTTAGAAAGTACTGATTGGAAATGAGTGCTGGCGGGGGATTTTATACCTTATTAGCTTTAGTTTTTTCAATTGTTAAGGTTAGTTTTTTTTTAACAAATTCTATTGTACGCTTTGTATGCTCTTCGGCTTGATAATTGGCAACAACGTTATAATGATTCAGTAATTGTTCAAGTCGTTCAATTACTCTTTCTAAAATTTCTATATCTAAATCTATAACTAAACCTAATTCTGCAGATAAATTAGTACACAAATCACAAGTTTCTTTATCCCAACAGTTTATCAAAGCAAGACAATATACTCTCTTTTGCAAAACATAATTTAGGTTTTTTGAATTGTACTCGGCAATTACTATGGCTAACCGATGAAGAACTTCCGAAGCCCATAAATCTATGTTTTTCTCGAAATAATTCCAATCCTCATCTTTTAACTTGTCAATATGTTTTCCAAACGATTCTAAAACATAGGATTGGCCATAGGTAAAGTCATTCCAATCAAAATCATCGACTAAATAATTATATAATTCTTGTATTTTTCGATTTTTGAAGTCGTGCATTAAATTAAAGTTAATGGTTTCGGTTATGGACAGTTGCGTGGTTTAGTACTGCCTTTTCAAAATAAGCCCGTAAAAGCAATTGTTTATAGCCATTGTTAGCTGTAGTATTTTATATTTTCATTTTTCCGTTTATCGATATTTCAGAATGTACATAATTGCAATTGAATATATCATAAACTTCTAAGTTAAAACTAATAGACTCTCCGCTTTCAAGCATTTTTTTAGTTTTAAATTTTTTTACGGGTCTATCACAATCAATAATTTCATCAATTTTAGGATAATTAAAAAACCAACTTCCTGGGTTTTTTAAACTATCTGTGACTGGTAAAATTCTTGCTAAGTACAACATTTGTTCTATATTAACTTCAAAAAACAATGATTTTGGGATACTGAATTTATGTTTGCCATTTCCCTCTTCGTAAATATCTTTTATGAATTCCGGAAGTGATTTTTGAAGAGGCCATTCTTTTCTTTTTCTCAAGAAAAAGGATATACAAACAAAGTCAGTGTAATAGTATTTTATTTCAACCTTATTTTCAACTGTAATAAAATATTCAATTAAAATTATTCCACCGCCAAGACCAATATGACTTGCATTAGAATTTGGAATAATAGTACTCGCTTCGAGTAGTGTTATTGGTTTGAAAAATTTTTTATTTATTTTCCAACTACTTGTTCCATTTCTCTCAGCAGATTTTAATTGAATTGCTTTTGAATGATTCCTGTATTTAATTAATAAGTCATATCCATTTTTGTCTATAATGGGTTCCAATAACTCAAAATCAATTTTATTTTCAAGCCCTGTTTTCTTTATTTCATAAAACAACTGATAATTGAATAGTTCCTCTCGGTCTTTTAAGTAATATGGGTTTTTTACAATTTCAGATAGGTTCATTTATCAGGATTCTATTTTGTTTCATATTACAGCTAACGGGTTTGTATATTTTTTGTAGAGTGGTTTAAACATTGAATTTAGTAAATAAAAACAGAATAGAAAATCTGCGAATATTTTCGTTAGTAGGCAAGAACTAGCAATAAATTATATACGTTGTTGGCAGTAGTAATTTTACGGATTATATTTTCTAAATTGTTTTGTATAACCATTATTTTCTCCAATACTTATTCTTTGTCTATCCAATTTTATAAAAAATTTTCTACCTTGATCATCTATGAAAAATTGTGTGTATGCTAAAAGAACTTCTTCTTTATATTTTTTTATTATTTCTTCATCCCATTCTAAACCAAAATGCTTTGATAGTCTTTTTAAAACTATTATAACCTGTTCTTCCGATCTTAAGTTTGATTCATAGTCAGAAAGTGTTTCTATAACATCTCTTATAAATTCAGTTCTAGTTTTTTTGTTTTCAAACGCTTTTTTAATCTCCTTATTTAGTTTCCTGGGTAGTTCGATTTTTTTTCTTTTATTTTCAACTTTTATAGGTTGGTCTGAATTAATAGGTATTCTAATTTTTAATTTCTGTCTCTTTCCATTTATAGGAAAATTGGTTTCTTTATCAATGTGTACATCATTTTCTGGATTGTCAAAATCTTTAATTTCTTGAGTACCTCTTTTATGGTCATCAATTATAATTAACTGGTCTTTTATTAAATCTTTTAATGCCATTTTATTTTATCGTAATGTATTCAGATAATTTTATTCCTTTATTTAATTCAGCAAAATAAGAATCATTAATTTCCGAGATGCTTATAATTTCATTGATTGAATAATTTTTCGTTTTAATGAGTTTTCCGTATTTAATTCCAAACAAATAGATAGAAGAAACAGTTTCTCCATTTTTAGCGTTTTCATAGTTGTCTTTTAGAATTTTTCCTAAATTATTTAGTTCTAGTTCATCATTTTCAAAGACAACTTTTTCTCTTAGTTTTATTCCTTTATTTAATTCCGTGACATAAGATTCATTCAATCCTGATTGATTAATAATATCTTTAGAAGAATATTTTTCCTTTCTTATAATCTCACCATATTTAATTCCGAATAAATGTATTTGAACAACCTTTTCACCATTATAAGCATTCGTATAATTATGACTTAATATATCTGATAATTCTTTTATTTCCATTTATAGCTTTTTTTCAAGGTTTGAGTTTTTATTAATGCTAACGTTAGTATAAAGCTAATATACAATATTTTACATGCTAACGTCTATGTTTGATGAGGTTATCATATGTTTTTAAATCTTTAACCTATAACTAGAAAATGGTGGGTTGTCGAAAGGTTGAGAAAGTATCAATGCTATGATAACAAGTCATAAAAAGAATATAGACGTTTCCTTAGTCATTTCGACAGAATGAGGAACGAATGATGAGAAATCGCATAAGAGTGAATTAGATGTGGGATCTCTTTTTTTGATGAAATGGTGTAAGACCGCTTCGCTATAAGACATAGGACATAAGACAATTCACAAGAAATAGTGTCCTACGTCTTACGTCTTCCAGTCCTATGTCCTAAATCCAATTTCGTACTTTGACAAGCTCAGTATAAACTTCTTCGTCACGTTGTTCCTCGAAAGCGGAAATAAAAACAAAAAAACTCCCTATCTTTGCTCTCCGAACATTGTTTTGGAATCATCTATGAGTCAAAAAGTATTACTTAATGCGACCGAGGTACATATTATCCTCAATAGACTGGCTTGTCAACTCATTGAAAATCACGAAGACTTTACCGATACCGTACTGATAGGAATTCAACCACGTGGGATATTTCTAGCCGAACGGATCAAACAATTACTCACCGATACCTACAAGATTGAAAATGTAGAATTGGGGTATTTGGATATTACATTCTTCCGGGATGATTTTCGCAGAAGCGAAAAAATACTAGCCGCCAATAAAACGCAGATCGATTTTGTAGTCGAAAATAAAAAAGTGGTCTTTATAGATGATGTACTCTATACAGGACGTAGTATCAATGCGGCGTTGACTGCAGTACAGAGTTTTGGACGACCTAAAGAAGTAGAATTATTGTGTTTGATAGACAGACGTTTTAGCAGACACCTCCCTATACAACCTGATTACCGAGGGCGTCAAGTAGATGCCATTAACGAAGAGAAAGTAAAAGTGAGTTGGGTAGAAAATGAAGGTGAAGACACCGTGTATGTCATTAATAAGTAGCCATGAGTGAATTAAGTGTAAAACATTTACTAGGAATAAAATACATCACCAAAGAAGACATTGATCTGATCTTCCAAACCGCCGATAACTTTAAAGAGGTGATCAATAGACCGATCAAGAAAGTGCCTTCCCTACGTGATATTACGATAGCCAATCTGTTTTTTGAAAATAGTACGCGTACCAAACTTTCTTTTGAGCTTGCTGAAAAACGATTGAGTGCCGATGTGATTAACTTTTCAGCAGCGGCTTCTTCCGTGAAAAAAGGAGAGACACTTATTGATACGGTAAATAATATCCTATCTATGAAAGTAGATATGGTGGTGATGCGCCATCCTAATCCAGGAGCGGGTGTGTTTTTATCGAAACACATTAATGCGAGTATTGTGAATGCAGGTGATGGAGCACATGAGCACCCTACACAGGCATTACTAGATAGTTATTCGATACGAGAACGTTTGGGCGATGTAGGAGGGAAGAATGTGGTGATTGTAGGTGATATTCTACATAGTCGTGTGGCATTATCCAATATTTATGCGCTGAAATTACAAGGGGCTAATGTCAAAGTATGTGGTCCTAAAACCTTGATGCCAAAATATATTGAAAGCTTAGGAGTTGAAGTAGAGTTAAACCTCCGAAAAGCACTGGAATGGTGTGATGTGGCTAATATGCTACGTGTGCAAAATGAACGTATGGATATTAGTTACTTCCCAAGTACTAGAGAATATACCCAGCAATATGGAGTAGATAAAGCCTTATTAAATTCGTTAGATAAAGAGATTGTGATTATGCACCCTGGTCCCATTAATCGAGGTGTGGAAATCACCAGTGATGTCGCCGATTCTGATCAGGCAATTATCCTGAATCAAGTCGAAAACGGAGTTGCTGTTCGTATGGCGGTCTTATATTTATTAGCTTCTAAAATCAAACAATAATGAAGGTCACACAAAAAGATACGTATACCATTCTTGAAGATGAACATGATGATGTATTAAAGTTTGCGTCGTACTTGGAGTATGTAGTTCCTGAAAAATATGAAGATTTAAACTTAGTAATTGATCTTTTAAAATACACCGAATTGACATTAGAGCAACTTGTAGCTTTTATTAAACTTTCAAATTACCAACGCGCCGATAAAAAATCATTTGTATTTGTAAATACAGGGATTGATTATGATGTGATCCCAGACGAAATGGTTGTGGTACCTACCTTACAAGAAGCCGAAGATATCATCCAAATGGAGGAAATCGAGCGTGATCTTGGGTTTTAATTTCATTGCTGTACTTCGACTTCACTCAGCATTAACTTCGGGGGGAATCTCAATATCGTTTTCCAGAATTAGAATACTTTCCAAATCTAACTACATGCTAGTTTGGTTTTGGCCTTCGAAAGGTTGTCGTGAAATTTGACGTGAAGGTTCCGCAAAATTTCAGACTGTTTGAGCATAGCGAGTTTCTGAAATTTAGGAGACGAACAATAAATTTAGACAAGGTTTCGCCAGCCTAGACTTTTTTGTTTCTTTTTTTGTCAATGAAAAAAAGAAAAGAAAGAATCTAATTCTCTCAACTTATATTTATTTTCGCGTTCCTATTCATAAACAAAAAACACTCATGAGCAGTACCTGCACCGTATCTATTTTAGGCTGTTATGCCGCTGCTCCGGGTGCGTTTAAAAACCCTACTTCGCAAGTATTAAATATCCGTAATCATGTGTTTTTAATAGATTGTGGAGAAGGAACACAGGTTGCCTTACGGCGAAATAAAATAAAGTTTGTGCGCATCAAGCATATTTTTATCTCGCATTTACATGGTGATCATTTTTTTGGCTTGATGGGTGTGATCTCTACCTTTAGTTTATTAAAACGAACGGCCCCGCTTACAATTTATGGGCCTGTAGGAATTAAAGAAATTGTGTTGCTACAGCTGAAATTGATGCAAAATTTTACGAGCTACCCATTACATTTTAAAGAGCTGAGTAGTAAAGAACCTGAATTGGTGTATGAAGATGATGCAGTGACGGTTACTACCATTCCGTTGCAACATCGTATTTATGCTAATGGGTATTACTTTCAAGAGAAAGAAGGAGATCGCAAATTAGACATCAATGCCGTACTGAATCTCAATATTGATAAAGCCTATTTCAATAAAATCAAACAAGGAGGTGATGTGACGCTAGAAGATGGTACTATTGTACCTAATTCAGAGCTTACATTTGATCCACCTAAACCAAAGAGCTATGCCTATTGTAGCGATACGCGTTACAAACCTGTGATTGCCGATCAGATTCAAAATGCAACGGCTCTGTATCACGAGTCTACATTTCTGGATAGTCATGAGCATCTGTGCAAACCTACGGGACATAGTACTGCCAAACAAGCCGCTAGTATTGCCAAACAAGCCAATGTAGAAAACCTTATTTTAGGACATTACTCTACACGATATAATGACCTAGAAGCATTTAGAGAAGAAGCAGAAACAATATACCCAAATGTTCATCTAGCAGATGATGGGAAAGTATTTACGTTTTAAAAGAGATAAGAAAAGATCATGGAAGAAAAGAAAAAAATATCCAAAGCCGCTGCTGCTCAACTTCAAGAGCATTTTGATCAATTAATTCCGCGTAATCTTTTTTTGGTAAAACAAGACACCTATCTCGATCGTGTATATCGAATTGCAGGATCTACTGCCGTAAAAAATAATATTACCATTGCTTTTAAGATTATAGAAGATAATGGGTATGTCTGTGAATATTTCCTTGATGCAGATGGTTATACAGAACACAGACGCTATTTTTTAGCCTCTGATGAGGTGGAATTACTTGAAAATTACGAAGCATTATATGACGATGAAGAACTTTCTTATGAAGAGCATATGCGCATCGTAAAGCATAATAAAGCCATCCGTGATCTCCTTATCCAAAAAGGATTTGTAAAAGGGAAGAAGAAGAAAAAGTAAGTGGTTTTCGCTTTCGCGAAAAAGAATAGAGAACATAGACCGCTTCGTTCTTAGAATATAGATTTCTTTGTTTTGAATAATACACCCCTTAATCCCCTCTTCTTAGAAGGGAAACTCATATCCATAAAAATTTTCTTTCCGCTTTCGCGAAATGTCATGCCGAATCTGTTGAAGTAGTGTAACTAATTATGTTTTCATCTGAGTATTCCCTCCTAAGAAGGAGGGTAAGGGAGGTGTAAAACTATTGTAATTTTATAATTCATTATACGCTTTCGCGAAAGCGTACCTAGTCACATTCCCATAATGAATATAGTAAGAGGTGTGCACTTAGAGTAACACAAAATAGAGTGCTATTCTATTTTGTAAATATCTATATTCTATGATCTAGACTCTTTTCTAAAAATTAAACAATAGGTCCCAGTAGCGTATCTAAACCACAACGCTCTATAAACTTATTCGTAAATACCTTTGCTGTTTCATTAGATAATAACGTATTACGAGCATCGATCCATGCATTTACATTAGCGGTACCGTACATATTCTTAACACGGGTTTTGTTGAGGTTGAAATTGATTTTTCCCCAATGAAGTGTATATGGAATGTTCTTTTCTTCCAATCGATTCCAGACAGCTTCATAAAAAGTACGTGCGGCTTTACTATCTACACCATCCATTTCTAGGACACAGGTATGTGTAAATTTTGTAAATCCTAAGGTAGCTTTAGTTCCTTTTACATAGCGTAACGAAAGTCCTCCTGGGAATGGACATTTTTTATTGACGTCTATAATTTCTTCTACTACTTTTGCTGAATCTTTGATGTCTATTCCTATAGCGGCACTGGCTACTTTTCCTCTAAATTTTGTGTAGTTGAAGAGTTCGCGTATAGTTCCTGTTTGTGGAGGTTGCGGAGCAAAAGCCAATCCAAACATCGTATTGACCATTGGAGGAATTAAAAGATCCGAAATGACGCCTAATCGATCTAAAGTAGAAGACATAATACCCAGTAAATCATCCCCATAGGTAAAATTATTATCACGTACTACCGGAGTGTATGGAAGCTGATAGGGTTTTTTATACATATACTTTAAGAAGGCACCTTTACTAGGATTGTTCTTTTCAAACTTATGAAGGTTAAAGAGTACTTCAAAGTGGTATAATTCTTTATTAGAACCAGCTCCAGGTAAATTAAGACCAGAGAAATCTAGTTGTGTCATGGCTTTTTTTAGATCGGCATTGTATGGGATATCTCCTTTGCGGTGTTCTTCTAATAAGAAAATAGGTTCGGTTTCTATCATGACGCCATGTATAAAACCAAAACTTCCGAAACTCACTAAAGCCGCTTCAAATAATGCATCATCTTTAATGATTTTGGCATCCAACCAATCTACAAATTTAGGTGCCGCAACTGGATAAGAAGCTCGCTCCAACCACACATGTTCATTAGGTCCTGTAATAATGTGTAATCCTACTACAAAATCTTGGATAGCACCTACCTCAAAAGCAGCTCCGTGTGTTCCGGTAGATAAAGCTCCTGCAATAGTTTGGCCATTACTGGCTCCTGATGCTTTAATAGATCGAGCAGGGTTTTTAGTCGAAAGACGATTATTGATTTCATAGATAATACTACCACACTGTAGGAAGTATAAGTCTTGTGGTTGTTTTGGGTAGTCGGTCGCTACATAGTTTCGCGTAAGCGGAAATGAAAAATTTAAAGAAGCCGTATCAATCAGCCCCCCTTCGGTGACACCTACTTTGGTAAATGACCAACCACTTCCCATAGCACGGAGTCTAATGTTATTATCAATTCCGTGTTTGATGAGCCATTGAAAGTTTTTAGTGCTTTTATGATAACGCTCTCTTCTGCTTGCTCCAGTTGGGTTAAATACTTTAAAGGAAGTATTGGGAACAAGATTGTGCGTAAAGTTTTCGTGCTTATTGGTCCATTCTTGAATGGGTAGTTTTTCTAATCCTTCTGGTATCATACTATGTGGTATTAATCGTCTAATCCTCCATCACCTTCTTGATCTCTTGCACAGCCATAGGTAACGGTTCTATGATTTACAGTTCCTACAGTGACTAAGCTTAATAAGAAATCTCCTAAAGATGATTTTGTTTGAACCCAAGTCATGGCTTTATTTCTACACGGACATTCGGTGCCTTCTATTTCTGGATTGGCACTTACCGTTTTTTGTTTTAATCCCCAGAAGTAGCTCCAGCTACTTTTTTTTTGGCATGCAATATTTACAGCACCATCTTGATATGGATTTGCTTCGACACGAGTACTAACGCAAGAGGTGATACTACTAAGCAAAAATAGGGTACATGCTATGTAGCAGTATGGTAGGAAATGTCTTTGTGATTTCATGTGAGAATAGTTTACTTGTAAAGTTATAAAAGTCAATAGATTATAGCAAGGGGTGAATGCCCCTATTTAAAAGTGGGTTATATAAGGTTAATTCTGTGTAAAACCCTGAGTGACTTCTTTTAACTTCGTTAGCTTTCTCGTACCTTAGCACGTATGAATAGAGACTTACATGCATTTAGACAAAATTATGCAAAAGGAGCTTTGCTTATAGACGATATGAGCGCACATCCTATGGAGCAATTTGCTATTTGGTATAAGGAAATAGAAGAAGATGGCGGGGTAAAAGAACCTAATGCGATGACGCTTGCTACATTAGGAGAAGATGGTTTCCCTAAATCTCGTATTGTATTGCTTAAAGAGTATGATCAAGAGGGATTTGTATTTTATACAAATTATGAGAGTGAGAAGGGGGTGAGTATGGCAAAGCATGCGAAGATTGGGCTCTCTTTTTTTTGGCCTAGTATGGAGCGTCAAATAGTGATTAAAGGAGAGGTACGTAAAGTAACTCCAGAACGGTCGGATCGTTATTTTAATGCACGACCTAAAGATAGTCAGTTAGGCGCTTTGGTTTCAGATCAGAGTACGGTTATTGAAAATCGTCAGGTTTTAGAAGATAAAATGACTGCGCTTAAAGCGAAATATGAGCATGAAGATATTACAAGGCCATCACATTGGGGTGGTTATATAGTAACACCTGTTTCTATGGAGTTTTGGCAAGGAAGACCGAGTAGACTTCATGATAGGATTCGGTATAAACTGGAAGATCAGCAATGGATAAAAGAACGTTTAGCGCCCTGAGATATGAAAACATTGTATTTAGTTAGACATGCGAAGTCAAGTTGGAAATTTGATGTGATAGATCACGAACGCCCTTTAAATGATAGAGGACTCAATGATGCGCCAAGAGTGGCAGCTCATGTGGCAAGTAAGATGCCAAAGCCAGACCTGATGATGAGTAGTGATGCGATGCGTGCTAAGACCACTTCGTTTTTTTTCGCGAAAGCGTATCAAATACCTGAAGAAGAAATCAAATTGGATTACAAACTGTATGATTTTGATGGACGTGATTTGCTAGAAGTGATTCGGAATTGTGATGATTCTGTAAGCTGTCTTATGGTTTTTGGACATAATAATGCAATGACTAATTTTGTAAATACATATGGAAATAATTATGTAGATAATGTACCAACATGTGGGTTTACAGCTATTAAATTTAATACAGATCATTGGAAGGATATAAGTCTGGGAGAGACTATTTTTACATGCATACCTAAAGAATTATAAAGAATGAATGAACTCCAGAAGAGCAAGTATATAAATAGAGAGTTAAGTTGGTTACAGTTTAATGGGCGTGTATTACAAGAAGCTGCCGATGAGACCGTCCCTTTAATAGAACGACTCCGTTTTTTAGGTATCTTTTCTAATAATCTTGATGAATTTTTTAAAGTTCGTTATGCTACAGTTCGTCGTATTGTGCGAGCTGGACGTAAGGGTAGAAAAGCATTAGGGGTATATACAGCAGAAGAGCTTCTGCCCATGATTACAGATATTGTGATACAACAACAGGCAGAAAGTTTACATATCTTACAGGATATTTATAAAAAGCTTGAAGCGGAAGGAATTCATGTAATTAAAGAAACAGAGATTGAGCATGAAGAGCATCAGAGGTTTGTAAAAGACTTTTTTACAGAAGAGATAAGCCCAGCGATTGAAACTATTATCTTACGTGAAGATGTAGAGTTACCACGTATACAGGATTTAGATGCATACCTTACTATAAAAATGGTGATGAATGGTGAGGAAGCGCCTATGTATGCATTGCTTGAAATTCCTAGTAGTATCGATCGTTTTATTGTGCTTCCTAAAATAGATGATCAGGATCGTATTATTATGATAGATGATGTCATACGATATAATCTGGATAGTATCTTCAATATTTTTGATTATAAATTTATCTCAGCTCACATGATTAAAATTACACGTGATGCTGAGCTGGATATAGAATCAGATTTAGGTAAAAGTTTTATAGAAAAACTATCAAAGTCTGTACAAGGTAGAGAAGATGGAGCGCCTGTACGTTTTGTATACGATAAGACGATAGAGGAGGAGACATTAGCTTTCTTGCTTAAAAAACTGGATATAGAAAATGATGATAGTATCATTCCAGGTGGGAGATATCATAACCGAAAGGATTATATGGGATTCCCTAGTTTAGGGCGAAAAGATTTATTATACCCAAAACAGAAACCGCTTCCTATAAAAGGGATTACTTTGGATTGTAGTATGTTTGAGAAAATAGCTCAAAAAGACTACTTGCAATATGCTCCTTATCACACATTTGCTTATACCATTAAGTTTTTACGAGAGGCGGCATTAGATCCAAAAGTAAGGTCGGTAAAAATTACGATCTATAGACTTGCAAAAATATCTCATATAGCCAGTGCTTTAATTAATGCAGCTCAAAATGGAAAAGAAGTAACTGTTCAAATAGAGTTGCGAGCGCGTTTTGACGAAGAGTCAAATATGATGTATGCTAAGCAAATGGAAAACCAAGGAGTGAAACTTATTTTTGGTGTACCTGGATTAAAAGTGCATAGTAAAGTGTGTGTGATAGAGAGAGAAGAACAGGAAAAAATAGTGAGATATGGCTTTATAAGTACAGGTAATTTTAATCATAAGACAGCCAATATTTATACAGACTATACCTTGTTTACAGCAGATCAAAAAATCCTAAAAGATTTGTCTAAGTTATTTGTGTTTTTTGATACAAATTATATCGTCAATAAGTATAAGCATTTAGTAGTATCTCCTCATTACAGTAGAAATACGTTCTATAGATTAATAGATGAAGAAATAGAAAAAGTAGAAGAAGGAGGAAAAGGATATATTTGTCTTAAACTGAATAGTCTATCTAATTATGCTATTATTGATAGGTTGTATGAAGCTAGTCAAGCTGGAGTGAAAATAGATTTAATTATACGAGGTATTTGTTGTTTGATTCCTGGAGTACCTGGATTAAGTGAAAATATACGTGCTATTAGCGTGATAGATAAATTCTTAGAGCATCCTAGAGTATATGTTTTTGGAAAAGGTGACGAGTCTAAAGTTTATATATCTTCTTCAGATTGGATGTCTCGTAATTTAGACAATAGAGTAGAGGTGAGTTGCCCTATTTATGATCAAGATGTTAAAAGAGAAATCTTAAAAACACTAGATATATGCTGGAATGATAATGTAAAGGCACGAAAACTTAATGAGAGACAGGATAATGCATATGTAGAGAATGATAAACCAAAGGTAAGATCTCAATTTGCGACTTATGATTATTACTTAAATGCGCTGAATGATTAATGTTGACTATTGAAAAATATGCTGCTATTGATATAGGTTCTAACGCTATAAGACTTCTGATTGCTAATGTTATAGAACAAGAAAATAGTCCTACATTATTTAAAAAGAATGAGTTAATCAGAGTTCCTATTCGTTTAGGTGAGGATGTTTTTTCTGTAGGTGAAATTTCAGAAAAAAATAAGCAAAGAATGATAGATGCCATGCAGGCGTTTAGATTGCTTATGAATGCTCATCAAGTTAAGTATTATAGAGCTTGTGCAACATCTGCTATGCGTGAAGCTTCAAATGGAGATGAGGTGGTGCAAATTATAAAAGAAACATCTTCTGTAGAGATAGAAATTATTGATGGAAAAGAAGAAGCAGCTATTATTGCTGCAACAGACTTATATAGTGTTATAGAAAAAGATAAAGTGTATTTGTATGTTGATGTTGGAGGAGGAAGTACAGAATGTACTTTATATGATCAAGGAGAGGTTAAAGTTTCTAAATCCTTTAAAATAGGAACTGTACGTATTTTAAAAAACCTTGTAGATGAATCTAAGTGGGTAGCACTATCTGATTGGATTAAGGAACATACAAATGGGTATTCTAAAATCACAGTTATTGGTTCTGGAGGTAATATCAATAAGATTATTAAAATGAATAGGAAGAAATCAAGGAAATCTCTTTCTTATTTAAATATGCTCAATTTTTATGAAATGTTAGATGCGTTAAGTTATGATGAGCGTGTTGTTAAATTAGGTCTTAATCCCGATAGAGCTGATGTAATTATTCCAGCACTTGAAATTTACTTGAGAACTATGAAATGGTCTAATGCAGAACATATTGTTGTGCCTAGTATTGGACTCTCAGATGGTATTATAAAGACATTATACAAGACAAAATAGAGGGTTTTATCGTTCAACTTGAAACCAATACTGGTCATTAATCGATGTTTTTTAAACATTCAAAGATTAATAGTCATCCTTCTTTTGTTTTTTTTCATTAAACCCACAAAAGAATGTATCTTTCACTCGGAAGATAAATACTTTAGCTATAGAAGAGTTGTATTAGAACAACAATTTTATAGTATATAACACTTATAGATTATGAAAAAAATTACATTGTTATCTAGCATTTTTATGTTTGTATTCTGTTCATTATCCTATGGACAAGAAATAGGATATGGTTTTAAATTAGGGTTGAATGTAAGTCAGATTAATAGCTTTTCTTTTGATATTGTAAATACAGCAGGCGATACACCTAGACAAGGTGGATTTGATTCTCAAGAAGGGAGTAGAATTGGTTTTGCAGCTTCGTTTTTTGCAGAAATACCACTTAGTGAGCGTTTAAGTTTTCAACCTGAATTTGCATATTCTGCTCAAGGAAATAAATTTGAAGGACTTCGTTATGAATACCTTCAATTGCCATTAGGGCTTAAAATTAATCTTGATAAATTCTTTGTAAATGTTGGACCTCAAGCTGGATTAAAAATATCTGCATTTGAGCAATCTGCTAATTTTACAAGTTTTGAATTTTCAGGATTTGGAGGGTTTGGATATCAATTTACAGAGAATATATTTGTAGAAGCTAGATATACAATTGGTTTTACAGATGTATTTGAAGACGATGCTGCTGTAGTACTGCCGTTATTCTCTCAGACTGCTGATATTACTCCAAACACAGATAATATATTAACAAATGCTGAAGGGAAAAATAGTTACTTTACCATAAGTATTGGTTACCGATTATAAGTAAACTATTTTAAATAAAAACAAAAAATCCCGAATCTAATGATTCGGGATTTTTTGTTTTATTATAATGATAAGATACTACCCATGAATGCTTTCACTTACGCTAAGATCTTTCATTACTTGAGCTTCAAATTCAAGAAGTTCTTGCCATTTTGCGTCTACTATTTTTCGTTCACCATACTGACGAGCAAAGCGTAAAAACATGGTGTAATGTCCAGCCTCACTAATCATTAGTTTCTTATAAAATCGCGCCAATTTTTTATCTTCTAATTCTTCAGAAAGTAAACGAAAACGTTCACAACTTCTAGCTTCAATAAGGGCCGCTACAAGAAGCCTATTAATTAAACTCTCTACTCTTGATCCCCCTTTCGGGAAGTAAAAACGCAATTTATGTACATATGCATCTTTACGTTCTCTTCCTAGTGTTAAGCCACGCTCAGTCATAATATCATGTACCATTTTAAAGTGACTCATTTCTTCTTGTGCTAAGTCGCTCATTTCTGATACTAGTTCTGAATACTCTGGAAAACCAATAATAAATGAAATAGCAGATGAGGCTGCTTTTTGTTCACAATATGCATGATCTGTAAGGATTTCGTCAATGTTTTTTTCTACAATATTTACCCATCTTGGATCTGTGGGCAATTTAAGATGTAGCATCTGTATAGGCTCTTTTTCTTCCATAGATTATAATTCTAAATCAAATGCACGTTTAAGAATTTCTAAATCGGGATTATACTCCTTTAATTTATCATATTTTTCTTGAGGTGTATAAGCGTATTTACGTTGTACTTCCTCATTTACGATAATATCAAGAGTGATGTCATAGTTATTCAATTTCCTTTTAAGGAATTCTAGTAAAGGTCCTTGCGCTCTTTCTACCTCTACCTTCATAGTTGCATTAGGGTATTCTAATTTTATGATGGTACCATCTAGTTTTGGAGTGTCTGCTTCTAAATTGGAAGCTATGATTTTTTCTCCTCTATTAGATAATTTAACGACGTATTCTTTCCAGGCTGCTTGCATTGCTATTTCTGTAAAAGGCTCTTTAGGTAGATTTGTAACATCTACTTTCTGCTCTTTACGTTTTTCTTCTAACTCTTTCTTACGTTGTAAGCCTTTTATAGATAGCCCAGAAATTCGCTCTTTTGTAATGGCAATTTTAGGTTGTACCACATCTGGTTTAGGGGTTGTTTTTGGGGCTTCAGGTGGTGTTTCTGTATGCGTTTTTTCAACCGTAGGTTGGACTGAAGTTTCTATGTGTGCTGCTGGTTGTGCTGGAGTCGTAACATTTATGGCAACACTATTTTCTTCTTTTTCAATAGCAGGTTGGACTGAAGTCTCTATGGGCGCTACTGGTTGCGTTGGCGCTTCAGTAGTCTTGGTAATAGGAACAGATGCTTTTAATGTCCTATCTGCTTTTTGAGCACTTTCAGGTGATAGCTTGTAAAACGACGGTGGAATTATGAAAGGTTGGTCATTTTTTTTTTCTCCATCATAGGTGATAGAGGCAAGTTGCATCAGGCAAAGTTCTACAAGTAGTCTTTGGTTACGACTTGTTTTATAGGTGAGATCACAACTATTTGCCATATCAATTGCTTTTAATAAAAAAGCAAGTTCAGTTTGTTGTGATTGCTCGTAATATTTCTTTTTTGTGCCATCGCCTACTTCTAGTAGATGTATGGTTGGTGGATTCTTGCAAACCATTAAATCTCTAAAGTGAGAGGCAAGTCCTGCAATAAAATGATGACCATCAAATCCTCTAGATAGTATATCATTAAATTGTAAAAGCAATTGTGGAATGTCGTTTTTTAGAATATGATCTGTAGCCGTAAAGTAGGTGTCATAATCTAAAACATTTAAGTTTTCTGTTACCGCTTTTCGCGAAAGCGTTTTACCGCTAAAACTCACAACTCTATCAAATATAGATAAAGCATCTCGCATCGCACCATCTGCTTTTTGAGCAATGATATGCAAAGCCTCTTCATCTGCTTCTATACCTTCTTCTTGTGCAATTTGAACAAGATGTTTTCTTGCATCTGTTACCGTGATTCTTTTGAAATCAAAAATTTGGCAACGCGATAATATAGTAGGTATGATTTTATGTTTTTCTGTAGTAGCAAGTATAAAGATGGCATGCTTAGGTGGTTCTTCCAATGTTTTTAAGAACGCATTAAAAGCGGCTTGTGATAACATATGAACCTCGTCAATAATATAAACTTTATAGGTGCCAACTTGCGGAGGAATACGTACCTGATCAATAAGATTTCTAATATCATCTACAGAATTATTAGAAGCGGCATCTAATTCAAAAATATTAAAAGCAAAATCTTCATCTGGGCGTGTATTTTCATCCTGATTAATTCGTTTTGCTAAAATACGCGCACAACTTGTTTTCCCTACACCACGAGGGCCACAAAATAAAAGAGCTTGTGCGAGGTGATTATTGGCAATGGCATTTTCAAGCGTATTGGTTATAGCCTGCTGACCCACAACATCTTTAAATGTCTGAGGGCGGTATTTTCTAGCAGATACGATGAAATGTTCCATAGCTACAAATATAAAATAGGGATTTCAAAAACTACCTATTGCTAAAAAGATTTCTAATTTATTTATTAACAGAAAGTGTAGCAATCTCTTTTTCTATTTCGGCAGCTTTTGCATATAACGCATCACTTTCTGAACGATTAATTTTTGAAAGTTTAAACGCATCTTCAAGTATTTTTTTGTGCTGTTTCTGTAGTTTTTCTAGTGGTGATTTTTTTCCAAAAAGTCCAAACATAGTTTTTTATTTAAAAATACGTCTTTAATAGGATATTTGTGATATTATGATGCAAAAAGATACAAAGGATGTACATATACTTTTGTATTTTGCAGTAATGTTAAAACTTGTATATAATATCAGGCATTATTTTGAGAAGCATGGGTTTTATGTTTCTTCTCGACTTGCAGATCGGCTTGGGATGCGAGCAAAAAATGTGCGATTGTTTTTTATATATATGTCTTTTGCAACATTAGGTGTTGGTTTTGCATTATATCTGACATCTGCTTTTTTATTAAAGCTCAAAGATTTAGTGTATACAAAACGAACTTCGGTTTTTGATCTATAGTATATGTTTGAATTTTTTAGATCTAAAATATATGTAGCGATCACACTAGTGTTGGTGACATTACTGATTGGAGTTTTAGGATATAGGGTGATTGCTGGTTATGAATGGGTAGATGCACTATATATGACTGTTATTACAGTAACTACAGTTGGATTTGGTGAAGTAAACCCGCTTACTCCTGAAGCAAAAATTTTCACAGTTATTCTTATATTGTGTAGTGTTGTTATAGTGGGGTATGCTATTTCCGTAATTACAGAATATATTATAAGTAGAAACGCTTATGATACTATAAAACATAAAAAAGTGCAGAAACAAATAGATAAATTATCTAATCACATTATTGTATGTGGTTATGGACGTAATGGTAAGCAGGCAGTAGAAAAACTGCGTGCCTACAATAAATCTTTTGTTATTATAGACAAAGAAGAAGATGTCGTACAACGTTATGAAGATGCCAATACATTATTTGTAAATGGAAATGCTAATGAAGATGAGATATTGTTAAATGCAGGAGTAGAACGAGCTAGTACACTAATTTCTGCATTGCCAGATGATGCAGATAATTTATTTGTTGTATTAAGTGCAAGGCAATTAAATCAAAAACTTAAAATCATAAGTAGAGCAGAGTATGAAACTTCTCAAAAGAAATTAAAACTGGCAGGAGCAGATAATGTGATCATGCCTAATAGAATAGGAGGAGATCATATGGCTTCGCTTGTAGTGGTGCCTGATCTTATAGAATTCTTAGATAATCTATCTGTTGTTGGGGAAGAAGACTCTATTAATGTAGAAGAAATTGGGTTTGAAAAATTTTGTCCTGATGGAAAAGAGGTAAGTATCAAAGACATAGATTTACGCTATAAAACGGGGTGTACTATCATAGGCTATAAATCTCCAGAAGGAAAATATACGGTGAATCCTAGTGCAGATTTTATTCTAAAAAAAGACTCTAAACTAGTTGTTATAGGGCGTCCAGAACAAATAATAAACCTACATCGTATTTTTGGAATTTAGTATTTGTAACCGATTTTAAGAGTCATTCCTTTGATTAAGGAGCTTTTTTTTGCATATTGCTAGCTGAATTTAATAATAACCTAACATACATTAAATGATGAAGAAATATCTTCTTTCACTTTTAGCCATTTTAACTCCTTTTTTGATTTTTGCCCAAGAAAGTCAAGAAGTAGGGATAGATCAAAAAATAGATCAAGCTTTCAAACCAGTTTCCGATTTTTTTAGTGATACGATATTCTTTCTTGTTTGGAAAGACCCGGATATTCCATTTGTATTAGTTCTTTTAGTAGCAAGTGCTTTATTTTTTACTATTTATTTTGGATTTCCTAATATCAGATATTTTGGAAAAGCAATTAATGTAGTTCGTGGTAAATACGATGATATTGAAGGGGGGCATTCTCTAGGTGATGAGCGTGCTGGTGTAGATGGAGATATTCCTGATACGATTAGAGATGAAAGTCAAGATGGGGAAGTAAGTCACTTTCAGGCGCTGGCTACAGCAGTATCTGGTACCGTTGGTAATGGTAATATTGCTGGAGTTGCATTAGCTATTGCATTAGGTGGACCTGGAGCTACATTCTGGATGATTATTTGTGGCTTGTTAGGTATGTCTACAAAATTTGTAGAATGTACACTCGGGGTACAATATCGTGATGTAGGACCAGATGGAACAGTTTATGGAGGTCCTATGTACTATATTAGTAAAGGATTGAAAGAAAAAGGATTTGCTGTTCTAGGTAAGATAGCGGCAGTTCTTTTTGCGATTTTTTGTATTGGAGGATCTTTTGGAGGTGGTAATGCAGCGCAGTCTAACCAAGCAACTATAGTTTTAAAAGAAATTTTTAATCTAGAAAGCACAGGAGCTGGTTTCTGGATTGGAGTTGTTTTAGCAGTTCTAGTAGGTGTTATTATAATAGGTGGTATTAAGCGTATAGCTTCTGTGACAGAAAAAGTAGTACCTCTTATGGCTGTAATGTATATTGTAGCTTGTCTATATATTATATTAAGCAATTTCTCATTAATAGATGATGCAATTGGTTTAATTGTAAAAGAAGCTTTTAATCCAACGGCCTTTGGAGTTGGTGGTGTTATAGGAGTGTTATTGGTAGGTTTCAAACGTGCAGCATTCTCAAATGAAGCTGGGGCAGGATCTGCTTCTATTGCACACTCGGCAGTAAAAACAAAATATTCAGCTAGTGAAGGTCTTGTGGCTTTATTAGAACCTTTTATTGATACCGTAGTGATTTGTACAATGACAGCATTGGTGATTGTGATATTTAACTTTGGAGGATTCTTTGAATACGGAGGAGATGGTTCAGGTGCTGTTCTTATAGATGGAATATCTTATGAAGGAGCAGGGATCACTTCTAAAGCATTTGCTGAGTATATTCCTTATTCTAATGTGTTCTTGACTATCGCGGTAGTTTTATTTGCTGTATCTACGATGATTTCTTGGTCATACTATGGACTGCAATCTTGGAAGTTCTTATTTGGACGAGGAAAGACAGCAGATTTAGTTTATAAATTTTTATTCTTAGCTTTTGTAGTTGTTGGAGCATCTGCAAGTATGCAGTCTATATGGGATTTCTCTGATGCAATGATCTTTGCAATGGTATTCCCGAATATGGTAGGACTCTATTTCTTATTCCCAGTAGTTAAGAAGCAATTAAAAAGATTCTTAGATGCTATAAAAGCAGGTAATAGTCAATAGTAAAATATACTATAATGAATAACTTCAAATCCCATTTCTTTTATGATCGACAAAAAAGAAGTGGGATTTTAGTTTTTAGTGCACTCATTCTTTTGCTTATTGGAGTCTCCTTCTTGTATGAACCTACACAAGATATTGCTATCTCAGATGAAGAACAATTGGAAGTTCTTGCATTTCAAAAGCAAATAGATTCGCTTAAATTAATTGCGATAGAAAATAAAAAACCTAAAATATATCCTTTTAACCCTAATTATATTACAGATTATAAAGGGTACACACTAGGCATGAAAGTAGAAGAGGTAGATCGCTTACACCGCTTTCGCGAAAGCGGACAATGGATCAACTCTATTTCAGACTTTAAGAAAGTAACTAAAGTCTCAGACTCATTACTAACTATTATTTCTCCTTATTTTAAATTTCCAGAATGGGTGACAAATCCAAAACCCAAAAGAACGTATAATTCTCAGCCAAAATGGAAAACGTACGATCAAAAGAAAGACCTTAATAAGATAACTTTAGAATCTTTGCTAGTGATTGATGGTATAGATGAAGTTGCTGCAGATAGAATACTGAGGCATATCCAAAAAATTGGAGGGTATCAAATGGATGGACAGTTGTATGATGTGTATGGTGTTACTACAAAACAAAAACGGGCTATACTTAATGAGTACACTGTAAAAGAAAAGCCTGCAGTACAATTTATAAATGTAAACACAGCTTCTGCATCAGATTTAGCTACAATTCCACTTCTTAATTTTGACCTCGCAAAAGAAATTGTAGATTATAGAATACTACACGAAGGTATAAAATCGTTAGAAGAATTGTCAGGACTAGATGGTATGACAGACTACAAATATGCTAGAATTAAGTTATATTTGTCTGTTAAATAGAACAACTACAAATCTGTTTAACAATTTTACAATTTTAGGCCTAAATTTAACAATAAAGATGAACGAATTATATTTTACAGAAGAACATAATCTTTTCAGAGAAAGTTTACAGGATTTTCTTCAAAAGGAGGTGGTTCCTCACATAGATAAATGGGAAGAAACCGGAAAGATTGATCGTTTTATCTGGGAGAAGTTTGGAGAAATGGGCTTTTTTGGAATTGCATACCCAGAAGAATATGGAGGTATGGGATTAGATTTCTTTTATACAGTCATTCTTCTTGAAGAACTTCAGAAAATAAATTCTGGAGGTTTTGCTGCTGCTATATGGGCACATGCGTATCTTGCTATGACCCACCTTAATGCTGAAGGGGATACAAGAATAAAATCTGAATATCTTGCACCAAGTATTACGGGAGAAAAAATAGGATGTTTATGTATTACTGAGCCTTTTGGTGGAAGTGATGTAGCGGGTATGAGAACTACTGCTGTAAAAGAAGGAGATCATTACGTTTTAAATGGTTCCAAAACATTTATAACAAATGGAGTCTATTCAGATTATCTAGTAGTTGCAGCAAAAACAGCGCCTGAGTTAGGAGGAAAAGGAATGAGTATTTTTGTGGTAGACCGTGATACACCTGGAGTGTCTGCTACAAAATTAGATAAATTAGGATGGAGAGCTTCAGATACTGGGGAAATTGCATTTGACAATGTTCGTATACCAGTAGCTAATCTAATGGGTGAGGAAAACAAAGGATTTGGGTATATCATGCAACATTTTGCTACAGAACGTTTAATTATGGGGATTAATGCACATGCAAGGGCAGAGTATGCTATAGATTATGCATTAGAATACATGAAAGAACGTACGGCATTTGGACAAACCATAGATCGTTTTCAGGCATTACGTCATAAAATAGCAGAGCGTAAAGCTGAAGTAGAGATGTCAAAAACATTTAATTATGCTATTGCATACCGTCTTGATAAAGGAGAATATGTGGTAAAAGAAGCAACGATGTCAAAATTGACAGCTACCAAAATTGCTGACGAAGTAATTTATGATTGTCTTCAGATGTTAGGAGGGTATGGTTATATGGAAGAATATCCTATGGCTAGACTTTTAAGAGATAGTAGATTAGGACCAATAGGAGGCGGAACATCAGATATTCTTAGAGAGATTATTGCTAAAATGATTATCGACAAAAAAGAATATAAAGTGCAAACTGAAACAAAAGCATAAAATAATTCAATAGGAAGTTGCAGGAATAACTATTAGTAGTATATTTGCAGCCTGAAAACAGAATAAGAATTTAAAGAAAGGAGGTCCCACTATGTTAATTATACCAGTAAAAGACGGAGAAAATATAGATAGAGCGCTTAAACGTTTCAAGCGTAAATTTGATCGTACAAAGACTATGCGTAACCTTAGAGAGCGTAAGCAGTTCACAAAACCTTCTGTAAGTAGAAGACGTGAAATCCAAAAGGCAGCATATATCCAAGGTCTTAGAGATAAAGAAAATATCTAAAAACAGTATCCGTCACTCATAACTTTTTATGAGATGTCTGGATTTTTAGAAAGGGAGTACCTCTTTCAAAATATATAACCGTTACTTTATAAAGTATATCTTTGTGAAGTAACGGTTATTTTATTTTCGCTTTAAGCGAAATTCCTTTAAAGAACGCTTATTGTAGAATATGTATCTCGATGCTTTTATAGATTATCTTACATTAGAAAAGAAGTATAGTAAACATACGATCTTAGCTTATCAAAAAGATATTGAGGTTTTTATTGCTTTCGCGAAAGCAAATTATGATCAAACAGAACTTCAAACAATACATTATAACCAAATACGAAGTTGGATAGTATCGCTTGTAGATGAAGGGGTTTCTAATAGGAGTGTTAATAGAAAGGTTTCGTCGTTAAAATCGTTCTATAAATTTCTTGTGAAAATAGAAGTACTTAAGGTGTCTCCTTTGGTAAAGCATAAAGCCTTAAAAACTTCAAAAAAACTTCAAATTCCTTTTTCTGAAAAAGAAGTGTCTGGAGTATTTGACCTATTAACTGTTTCTAATGATTTTGAATCAGTACGTGATCTCTTGCTGTTAGAGTTGTTGTATGGAACAGGAATGAGACGAGCAGAGCTCATTAGTCTCACAATAGGTAGTGTAGATGTTTCTCAAAAAACAATCCGAGTAGTGGGTAAACGCAACAAAGAGCGAATCATGCCTTTGTTGCCTAATGTTTGTAAGACAGTTTCTAAGTATTTAGAAAAGCGAAATGAGATTTCTCAAAATATGAATGATGCTCCATTACTTATCACAAAGAAGGGCGTTAAATTGTATGATACACTTGTTTATAGAATAATAAATCGCTATTTTAGTAAGACGTCAAACAAAATCAAGAAGAGTCCTCATATTATTAGACATTCTTTTGCTACCCACTTGCTTAACCAAGGCGCCGATTTAAATACTGTAAAAGATTTGTTGGGCCATGCAAGTTTAGCTTCTACGCAAGTTTATACACATAATAGTATTAAAACATTGCGCAACGTCTATAATAATGCGCATCCTCGAAATAAGAAGTGATTTTGTTTGCCAAAGTATGGTAGTAGTACTACCAAGTTCTAACCCTTAAAATATAGTGGCATATGAAAGTAACTGTTGAAGCACCACAATTTGACCCAGATGTAAAATTGATTGAATTTATCGAGAAGAAGTTAAATAAGTTAGAGCAATTTTATGATAAGATAATACACGCAGATGTATTTTTGAAGCTAGAACCTAATAATAAACCTGAAAATAAAATTGTAGAAGTATTGATAAGTGTCCCCGGTGACGAGTTTATTGTAAAAAAGAACACAAAATCTTTTGAAGAAGGGACGGATGTATGCGTGCAATCGCTTGAAAGAGTGCTTAAAAAAAGAAAAGAAAAATTAAGAGCTAGAATTGCGTAAAAAAAATAAATAAAATGTTTTGTTAGATATTAAAATTGTCTACATTTGCAGTCCGTTAGAAATAACGGACTTTTTTTATGTCTCATTAAAGATATTGAAAGTTAAAAAGCCGATGTAGCTCAGCTGGCTAGAGCAGCTGATTTGTAATCAGCAGGTCGTGGGTTCGAGTCCCTCCATCGGCTCAAAATAAAAGATTAAAAAAGTTCTTTAAAATTATTGTTTATTATCGATTTAAAATGCATACTTTTGCATCCGAAAAATTGATAAGAAGGGGAGATACTCAAGCGGCCAACGAGGACGGACTGTAACTCCGTTGTTTTTAACTTCGCAGGTTCGAATCCTGCTCTCCCCACACTACTATTTTCAAGTAAAAATGTACTGCATTTTTACTTGAAAATTTTTTGTATCACTGCGCTGTTTTGTTTGTGATCTATTTTGAAATATTGAAAATAACCTTTTAGTACTATTATATGTAGTATTAATAAATGCGGGAGTAGCTCAGTTGGTAGAGCGTCAGCCTTCCAAGCTGAATGTCGCCGGTTCGAACCCGGTCTCCCGCTCTAAATGCCTTTGGGTATTGAGCTTTCGCGAAAGCGTAAACTAGCCGACGTAGCTCAGGGGTAGAGCGTTTCCTTGGTAAGGAAGAGGCCACGGGTTCAAATCCCGTCGTTGGCTCAAAAAAAAATAAGAGTGCTGGTCATACTCTCTTTTGTGTTTAATCAAAAGATAAAAACGATCAAAAAGAATAAACACTAATAATAACTAAGATTAAATATTAAATCATGGCAAAGGAAACTTTTGACCGCTCGAAGCCGCACTTAAATATCGGTACAATTGGGCACGTAGATCACGGTAAAACTACACTTACTGCTGCGATCACTACAGTACTTGCAAACGCAGGTTTATCAGAACTGAGATCATTCGATTCTATCGATAATGCTCCTGAAGAAAAAGAAAGAGGTATTACTATTAATACTTCACACGTTGAGTACTCAACTGCAAACCGTCACTATGCGCACGTTGACTGTCCAGGTCACGCCGATTACGTAAAGAACATGGTAACTGGAGCTGCTCAAATGGATGGTGCTATTCTTGTGGTTGCTGCTACAGATGGTCCTATGCCACAAACACGTGAGCATATCCTTCTTGGACGTCAGGTAGGTATTCCTCGTATCGTTGTATTCATGAATAAAGTGGATATGGTTGATGATGATGAATTACTTGAGCTAGTAGAAATGGAAATTAGAGAACTTCTTTCTTTCTATGAGTATGATGGTGATAATGGTCCTGTAATTGCTGGTTCTGCTTTAGGTGCTTTAAACAATGAGCAAAAGTGGGTAGATACAGTTATGGAGCTTATGGCTGCAGTTGATGCTTGGATTGAAGAGCCGTTACGTGATACAGATAAAGATTTCTTAATGCCTATCGAGGATGTATTCTCTATTACTGGTCGTGGTACTGTTGCTACAGGTCGTATTGAAACTGGAGTTGCAAATACAGGAGATCCTGTAGAGATTATCGGTATGGGAGCTGAGAAATTAACTTCTACTATTACTGGTATTGAAATGTTCCGTAAAATATTAGATAGAGGAGAAGCTGGAGATAATGCAGGAATCTTATTAAGAGGTATTGAGAAAACTCAGATCTCTCGTGGTATGGTAATTACTAAGCCAGGATCTGTAACTCCTCATAAAAACTTCAAAGCTGAGGTTTATATCCTTAAAAAAGAAGAAGGTGGACGTCACACTCCATTCCATAATAATTACCGTCCTCAGTTCTACGTACGTACAACTGACGTAACTGGAAACATTGCGCTTCCAGAAGGAATTGAAATGGTAATGCCTGGAGATAACTTAACAATTACTGTTGAGCTTATTCAACCTATCGCATTAAATATAGGTTTACGTTTTGCAATCCGTGAGGGAGGTAGAACTGTAGGTGCAGGTCAGGTGACTGAAATCCTAGATTAAGACTCTTAAGTGAATTATAAAAAGGTAAAGGTGTTCCGATTATTCGGAACGCCTTGACTTTTGTTTAAAAGGTGTCTGTGTTTAAGTCTCCTTTTTGTGATTAATTAATTATACGGGTTTAGCTCAGTTGGTAGAGCACTGGTCTCCAAAACCAGGTGTCGGGAGTTCGAGTCTCTCAACCCGTGCTAGGAAAAAGTAATAGATGATTGTTTGTTGCTTTTAATGATAAGAACTAAAAAATTATGGCTGGATTTATAAATTACATACAGGAATCGTACAACGAGTTAAAGAATCATGTGACATGGACTCCTCTTGCGGAGGCTCAGCGTCTTATGGTAGTAGTTGCTGTTTTTTCGATTATATTCTCTTTAGCAATATGGGGTGTTGATTCTGTATTTAGTAATGTAATCAAGCTGTACTTTGAAAACGTGGTAGGCGCTTAATTTTTAACTATGGCTAAAACAAACAACACCAAACATTGGTATGTAGTAAGGGCCGTTAGTGGTCAAGAAAATAAGATTAAAGCTTATATAGAACAAGAGATAGGTAGGCTTAATCTTGAGGATTATATAGAAGAGGTTTTAGTTCCTACTGAAAAAGTAATCCAAATCCGTAATGGAAAGAAGATAAACAAAGAAAGAGTTTATTTTCCAGGTTATATTATGGTTAAAGCTCATTTAGGAGGAGAAATTCCTCATATTATTAAATCGATAAATGGGGTTATTGGATTTTTAGGAGAGGTTAAAGGAGGTGATCCTGTACCACTTCGAAAAGCAGAAGTAAATCGTATGCTTGGTAAAGTAGATGAGCTATCTGTAAAACAAGATAATGTAGCAATACCATATACGGTAGGTGAAACTATCAAGGTAATTGATGGGCCTTTTAATGGTTTTAATGGAACTGTTGAAAAGGTGAACGAAGAAAAACGTAAACTAGAGGTGATGGTGAAGATATTTGGAAGAAAGACGCCGCTAGAATTAAGCTACATGCAAGTAGAAAAAGTATAAATAATTAAGTGTTACGCTAATATTTTGGATTTTGTTCTATTGCTTCCAACTCTAAGAACAAGTCAAAGTTAAATTTTGAAAAATGGCAAAAGAAGTAAGTAAGGTTGTAAAGTTACAAGTACGAGGAGGCGCTGCAAACCCTTCTCCACCAGTAGGACCTGCTTTAGGTGCGGCCGGAGTAAATATAATGGAGTTCTGTAAGCAGTTTAATGCTAGAACACAAGATAAAGCCGGTAAAGTACTTCCTGTTGTTATTACTGTTTATGGAGATAAGTCTTTCGACTTTGTAATTAAAACTCCACCAGCAGCAGTTCAATTAATGGAAGCAGCTAAAGTAAAAGGTGGTTCAGGTGAACCTAACCGTAAAAAAGTTGCAAAAGTAACTTGGGATCAAGTTAGAGCAATTGCAGAAGATAAAATGCCTGATTTAAATGCATTTACAATTGATAGCGCTATGAAAATGGTTGCTGGTACTGCAAGATCAATGGGTATTACGGTTAAAGGTGGAGATGCTCCAGCTTAACATCCAAAAAGAAAATTAAAATGGCAAAATTAACAAAAAAGCAAAAAGAGAATCAAGGAAAGATTGAAGCTGGAAAAGCATACAGTCTGGATGATGCTTCTGCTTTAATAAAAGAAGTAAGCAACGTAAATTTCGATGCTTCCGTAGATATTGCTGTACGTCTTAATGTAGATCCTCGTAAAGCAAACCAGATGGTTCGTGGTGTAGTTACATTACCTCATGGAACTGGTAAGGATGTAAAAGTGCTTGCACTTGTTACTCCTGATAAAGAGGCAGATGCGAAAGCAGCTGGTGCAGATTATGTTGGTCTTGATGAGTACCTTGATAAAATCAAAGGTGGTTGGACAGACGTAGATGTTATTATTACAATGCCTAGTGTAATGGGTAAATTAGGACCATTAGGACGTGTTCTTGGACCACGTGGTTTAATGCCTAATCCAAAAACAGGTACGGTAACTATGGATATATCTAAAGCAGTTTCAGATGTAAAAGCAGGTAAGATTGACTTTAAAGTTGATAAAACAGGTATTGTACACGCATCTGTAGGTAAAGCATCATTTGATGCTGATAAAATTGCAGGTAATGCAAAAGAATTACTTACTACGTTAGTGAAATTAAAACCTACTACAGCAAAAGGGGTATACATTAAGAGTATCTTCATGTCTAGTACAATGAGTCCTGGGATTGAGGTAGATTCTAAAGGTTACGCTAGTTAAATTAGAAATTATGACAAGAGAAGAAAAATCAATAGTAATAGAAAATTTAACTACACAACTAGCAGATAGCACTAATATATACCTAGCTGATATCTCTGGTCTTGATGCAGGTACGACTTCAAATTTACGTCGTGCATGTTTTAAAGCAGGAGTGAAACTAGCTGTAGTTAAAAATACATTGCTTTCAAAAGCAATGGATGCATCAGATAAAGATTTTGCAGAACTTCCAGAAGTTTTAAAAGGAAATACTGCAATTATGTTATCTGAGACGGGTAATGCACCAGCTAAAGTAATTAAAGAATTTCGTAAGAAATCTGAAAAGCCTTTATTAAAGGGAGCATTTATAGAAGAAGCAATCTATGTTGGAGATGACCAACTGGATGCACTGGTAGATATCAAGTCGAGAGAAGAACTTATTGGAGAAATCGTTGGATTACTTCAATCTCCAGCTAAGAACGTTATTAGCGCTCTTAAATCAGGGGGAGGTACAATCGCTGGTATTATCAAAACCCTTTCAGAAAAGGAAGGTTAAGCAGTACGCACTATTAACAATTATATAATTAAGATTATTTTTTTTTAAAACGATAGAAAATGGCAGATTTAAAAGAATTCGCAGAACAATTAGTTAACCTTACAGTAAAAGAAGTAAACGAGTTAGCTACTATATTAAAAGACGAGTATGGTATCGAGCCTGCTGCTGCAGCTGTAGCTGTTGCTGCTGGTGGTGCTGGTGGAGGTGAAGCCGCTGAGGAAAAGTCAGAATTTGACGTAATCCTTAAAGCAGCTGGTGGATCTAAATTAGCAGTTGTAAAACTAGTTAAAGAATTAACTGGTGCTGGTCTTAAAGATGCAAAAGAGTTAGTTGATAACGCTCCATCTCCAATCAAAGAAGGTGTAGCTAAAGATGAAGCTGAAGCACTTAAAGCTCAATTAGAAGAGGCAGGAGCTGAAGTTGAGCTTAAGTAAGCTCTTACAATAAAGACATAAAGGTTTAGGTCTGTTGTGCTTGTATAAAAGCATAATTTGACCTAAACCATTTGTCGTATATATAGGTTACGATACTGTAACAAAGACGTTTTATGATTTTAATGTCTTAAGTTTTAAAATCAAAAATTGATTTACCCCAACAGTAAATCTAGTTTCTAATCAAATTCCGTTCGTTGATGATGCAAGATGCAAAACAAGCAGAAAGAATTAGTTTCTCATCGGTAAAGAATAGACCTGATTATCCAGATTTCTTGGATATTCAAGTAAAATCCTTTCAAGATTTCTTTCAATTGGAGACAAAACCAGATGAAAGAGGTGATGAAGGTCTTTACAATACTTTCCTTGAGAACTTTCCTATTACAGATACCCGTAATAACTTTGTACTAGAATTTTTAGACTATTTTGTAGACCCGCCAAGATATTCTATACAAGAGTGTATAGAAAGAGGTCTTACATATAGTGTGCCTTTAAAAGCACGTCTAAAATTATATTGTACAGATGAAGAGCATGAAGATTTTGAAACCATTGTACAAGATGTATATTTAGGTACAATTCCTTACATGACTCCTAGCGGTACGTTTGTTATTAATGGGGCAGAACGTGTTGTAGTTTCTCAATTACACCGTTCACCAGGCGTATTTTTTGGACAATCTTTCCATGCTAATGGAACAAAACTTTATTCTGCCAGAGTAATACCTTTTAAAGGTTCTTGGATAGAATTTGCTACAGATATCAATAGTGTAATGTATGCATATATTGATCGTAAGAAAAAATTACCTGTAACAACACTTTTCCGTGCTATTGGTTTTGAAAGAGATAAAGATATCCTTGAAATTTTTGATCTTGCAGAAGAGGTTAAAGTTTCTAAAACCGGACTTAAAAAATATTTAGGACGAAAACTTGCTGCTCGTGTATTGAATACATGGCATGAAGATTTTGTTGATGAAGATACAGGAGAAGTTGTATCTATAGAGCGTAATGAGATTGTTTTAGATCGTGATACGATACTAGAGAAAGAACACATTGAAGAAATTGTAGAGGCAGGAACCAAAACAATTCTTTTACATAAAGAAGACAATCAACAAGCAGATTATGCTATTATTCATAATACGCTTCAAAAAGATCCTACAAACTCTGAAAAAGAAGCTGTAGAACATATATATCGTCAATTACGTAATGCAGAACCGCCAGATGAGGAAACAGCACGTGGTATTATTGACAAATTATTCTTCTCTGATCAACGTTACAACTTAGGTGAAGTAGGTCGTTACAGAATGAATAAAAAATTAGGACTTGATATCGATATGGATAAGCAAGTTCTAACAAAAGAAGATATCATTACAATCATCAAATATCTTATTGAGTTAATTAACTCAAAAGCAGAGATTGATGATATTGATCACCTTTCTAATAGACGTGTTCGTACCGTAGGTGAACAATTATCTGCACAATTTGGTGTAGGTCTTGCTCGTATGGCTCGTACCATTAGAGAGCGTATGAACGTTCGTGATAACGAGGTCTTTACTCCAATAGATTTGATTAATGCAAAGACGTTGTCTTCTGTAATTAATTCTTTCTTTGGTACAAACCAGTTATCTCAATTTATGGATCAAACCAATCCACTAGCTGAGATTACTCATAAACGTCGTTTGTCTGCACTTGGACCAGGAGGTTTATCTCGTGAGCGTGCAGGATTTGAGGTACGTGATGTTCATTACACACATTACGGTCGTTTATGTCCTATTGAAACACCAGAAGGACCAAACATTGGTCTGATCTCTTCACTTTCTGTATATGCAAAAGTGAACAGTATGGGATTCATAGAGACGCCATATCGTAAAGTAGAAAATGGAAAAATAGACTTAACTACAGAACCTAGATACTTAAGTGCTGAAGAAGAAGAAGGAATGTTAATTGCGCAAGCAAATAATCCTATGAATGATGACGGTACTATTGAATTAGATAAGGTAATTGCTCGTCAAGAAGGTGATTTCCCTGTGGTTGAAAAATCTGAAGTACATTATGCCGATGTATCTCCAAATCAAATTGCATCTATATCAGCATCATTAATTCCTTTCTTGGAACATGATGATGCAAACCGTGCATTGATGGGGTCAAACATGATGCGTCAAGCAGTTCCATTATTAAGAGCTGATGCTCCTATTGTTGGAACAGGTCTTGAACGTCAAGTAGCTACAGATTCTCGAGTTTTAATTAATGCAGAAGGTAATGGAACTGTTGAGTATGTAGATGCTAATAGAATTGATATACGTTACGATCGTACAGAAGATGAAAAGCTTGTAAGTTTTGATGATGATATCAAATCGTACAATCTTATTAAATTCCGTAAGACAAACCAAAGTACAAGTATCAACCTTAAACCTATTGTAAGGAAAGGTGATCGTGTATATAGAGGACAAGTATTATCTCAAGGGTATGCTACAGAAAATGGAGAACTAGCTCTTGGACGAAATATGAAAGTAGCCTTTATGCCTTGGAAAGGGTATAACTTTGAGGATGCAATCGTGATTTCTGAAAAGGTAGTTCGTGATGATATTTTTACATCTATCCATATTGATGAGTATTCTTTAGATGTACGTGATACAAAATTAGGTAATGAAGAGTTAACTAATGATATTCCTAATGTTTCTGAAGAGGCTACAAAAGACCTTGATGAAAATGGAATGATTCGTATTGGTGCCGAAGTAAAACCTGGAGATATATTAATAGGTAAGATTACTCCAAAAGGAGAATCTGATCCTACACCAGAAGAAAAATTACTTCGCGCTATCTTTGGAGATAAAGCAGGAGATGTAAAAGATGCTTCATTAAAAGCATCACCATCACTTCACGGAGTTGTAATTAACAAAAAGTTATTTGCAAGAGCTATAAAAGATAAACGTAAGAGAGCTAAAGACAAAGAGGATATCGCTGTACTTGAATCTCAATACGATGTGAAATTTGATGAATTACAGGCTACATTAATTGATAAATTATTCAAGCTTGTAAATGGTAAAACTGCACAGGGAGTAATGAATGACCTAGGGGAAGAAGTACTTCCAAAAGGAAAGAAATATACTCTTAAGATGTTAAATTCTGTAGAAGATTACACACACCTTACACAAGGAGTTTGGACTACAGATGATGCAACTAATACACTTGTTGCAGATTTACTTCACAATTATAAGATTAAAGAAAATGATCTTCAAGGAAATCTTCGTCGTGAGAAATTTACGATCTCAGTTGGAGATGAGCTTCCTTCAGGAATTATCAAGCTTGCTAAAGTTTACATTGCTAAAAAGCGTAAACTAAAAGTAGGAGATAAAATGGCAGGACGTCACGGTAACAAAGGTATTGTTGCTCGTATTGTTCGTCAGGAGGATATGCCTTTCTTAGAAGACGGAACACCAGTAGATATTGTATTAAATCCATTAGGGGTACCTTCTCGTATGAATATCGGACAGATATATGAGACGGTTCTTGGATGGGCAGGTCAAAAATTAGGTAAGACTTATGCAACACCTATTTTTGATGGAGCTTCTCTTGATGAAATTAATGCATTAACTGATGAAGCTGGAATTCCTCGTTTTGGTCATACATACTTATATGATGGTGGTACTGGAGATCGTTTTGATCAACCAGCAACTGTAGGTGTGATCTATATGTTAAAACTAGGACATATGGTAGATGATAAGATGCACGCACGTTCTATCGGTCCATACTCGTTAATTACTCAGCAACCTCTTGGAGGTAAAGCACAATTTGGAGGTCAGCGTTTTGGAGAGATGGAAGTATGGGCTCTTGAGGCTTATGGAGCATCAAGTACCTTACGTGAGATCTTAACAGTGAAGTCTGATGATGTAATCGGTAGAGCAAAAACGTATGAAAGTATTGTAAAAGGAGAGCCTATGCCAGAGCCAGGTTTACCAGAATCTTTCAACGTATTGATGCACGAGCTTAAAGGACTTGGACTAGACATTCGTCTAGAAGAGTAGTTTGATATACCCTATAGCGAAAGCGTATGTTACTGAGTACGCTTTCGCGAAAGCGGACCATCAAACAACACAATTTTAATTAATTCGCATACATTGAATTATGGCAAGAAATAATGATAATGCAACTCAAAAGCGCTTTAACAAGATCTCTATAGGTCTTGCTTCTCC
Source organism: Dokdonia pacifica (assembly GCF_900188275.1). Classification (GTDB taxonomy): domain Bacteria; phylum Bacteroidota; class Bacteroidia; order Flavobacteriales; family Flavobacteriaceae; genus Dokdonia; species Dokdonia pacifica. The sequence continues at coordinate 46,749 of NZ_FZNY01000008.1, read as the reverse complement.
AGAGTCTATCTTGGGAGCTTCAAAAGGTGAAGTTTTAAAGCCAGAAACTATCAACTATCGTACGCATAAACCAGAGCGTGACGGGTTGTTCTGTGAGCGTATTTTTGGCCCTGTAAAGGACTATGAATGTGCTTGTGGTAAATATAAAAGAATACGTTACAAAGGAATCGTATGTGACCGTTGTGGGGTAGAGGTAACTGAGAAAAAAGTACGTCGTGATCGTGTAGGACACATTAGTCTTGTTGTTCCTGTAGCACATATCTGGTACTTCAGAAGTTTACCAAATAAAATTGGATATCTATTAGGACTTCCTTCTAAGAAGCTTGATATGATTATCTATTATGAGCGTTACGTGGTGATCCAACCAGGTATTGCAAATAATGAAGAAGGAGAGCCATTACAGAAAATGGACTTTTTAACAGAAGAAGAATACCTTAATATATTAGATACTTTACCTCAAGAAAATTTATATCTTGATGATACAGATCCTAACAAGTTTATTGCTAAGATGGGAGCTGAGTGTCTTATTGAATTATTAAGACGTATTGATCTTGATAGTCTTTCTTATGAATTACGTCATAAGGCAAATAATGAAACTTCTAAGCAACGTAAAACAGAAGCACTTAAACGTCTTCAAGTTGTTCAAGCGTTGCGTGATGCAAATAAAAACCGTGAGAACCTTCCAGAATGGATGATTATGAAAGTAGTTCCGGTGATTCCACCAGAATTACGTCCATTAGTACCATTAGATGGAGGGCGTTTTGCGACATCAGATTTAAATGATTTATATCGTCGTGTAATTATTCGTAATAACCGTCTGAAACGTTTGATGGAAATCAAAGCTCCAGAAGTAATTTTACGTAATGAAAAGCGTATGCTACAGGAATCTGTAGATTCACTTTTTGATAATACACGTAAATCATCTGCAGTAAAAACAGATAGTAATAGACCACTTAAATCACTTTCTGATTCTTTAAAAGGAAAGCAGGGGCGTTTCCGTCAAAACTTACTTGGTAAGCGTGTTGATTATTCTGCACGTTCAGTAATTGTTGTAGGACCAGAGCTTAAATTATTTGAGTGTGGACTTCCTAAAGGAATGGCAGCCGAGCTTTATAAGCCTTTTGTGATTCGTAAATTGATTGAAAGAGGAATTGTAAAGACTGTAAAATCTGCAAAGAAAATTATAGATAAAAAAGAGCCAGTAGTTTGGGATATACTAGAAAATGTTCTTAAAGGACATCCAGTACTTCTAAACCGTGCTCCTACGCTTCACCGTCTAGGTATACAGGCATTCCAGCCTAAACTTATTGAAGGTAAAGCAATACAGTTACACCCATTGGTATGTACAGCATTTAATGCCGATTTTGATGGAGATCAAATGGCGGTGCATTTACCATTAGGGCCAGAAGCGATTCTTGAAGCACAATTATTAATGCTTGCTTCTCATAATATCTTAAATCCTGCAAATGGAGCACCAGTAACGGTACCATCTCAGGATATGGTATTAGGTCTTTACTATATGACAAAGGCCAGAAAATCGACTCCTGAATTTCATGTAAAAGGAGAAGGAATTACCTTCTACTCTGCAGAAGAAGTAACGATAGCTTATAATGAAAAGCGTGTAGACATTAATGCAATGATCAAAGTGCGTGCTTTAGATTATAATGATGAAGGACAACTTGTATACAAAGTAATCGATACTACAGTAGGTCGTGTATTATTTAATGAAGCTGTACCAGAAGTAGCTGGATATATTAATGAAGTATTGACTAAAAAGTCATTACGTGATATTATTGGTAATATCTTAAAAGTTACAAGTGTACCGCAAACTGCTGAGTTTTTAGATCGTATCAAAACAATGGGATATGGTTATGCATTCCGTGGTGGATTATCATTCTCTCTTGGGGATATCATTATTCCTGAAGAAAAACACGGTATGATTGACGAAGCAAATTCTCAAGTAGATGTAATTACGGGATCTTATAATATGGGTCTTATTACGAATACTGAACGTTACAATCAGGTGATTGATGTTTGGACTTCTACAAATGCTACGCTTACAGAGTTATCTATGAAGCGTATTCGTGAGGATCAGCAAGGATTTAACTCAGTATATATGATGCTTGATTCTGGAGCTCGTGGATCTAAAGAACAGATTCGTCAGCTTACAGGTATGCGTGGTCTGATGGCAAAACCTAAGAAGTCTAATGATGGAGGTGGTGCTATTATTGAAAATCCAATTCTTTCTAACTTTAAAGAGGGACTTTCAATTCTTGAATACTTTATTTCTACTCACGGTGCTCGTAAAGGACTTGCAGATACCGCACTTAAAACGGCAGATGCAGGATACTTAACTCGTCGTCTGGTAGATGTATCACAAGATGTTATTATTAACAGTGAAGATTGTGGTACTTTAAGAGGTGTTGAAGTAACAGCACTTAAGAAGAATGAAGAAATTATAGAAAAACTTGCAGATCGTATTGTTGGTAGAACATCATTAAATGATGTTGTTAATCCATTAACAAATGATATTCTTGTACATTCAGGGGTAGAGATCACACAAGATATGGCAGATGCTATAGGTGCTGCACCTATAGAAAGTGTTGAAGTAAGATCAGCACTTACTTGTGAAGCTAAGAAAGGTATCTGTGTTAAATGTTATGGTCGTAACCTAGCTACTGGTAAGACAGTGCAAATGGGAGAGGCTGTAGGAGTTGTTGCTGCACAGTCTATTGGAGAGCCTGGTACACAGCTTACGCTTCGTACATTCCACGTAGGTGGGGTTGCAGGAGGTGTCTCTGAAGATAGTAACATTGCTGTTAAATTCCCTGGAAAACTAGAAATAGAAGATTTAAAGACTGTAAACGGTCAGGATAATGAAGGGAATGATGCATTGATTGTAATTTCTCGTACTTCTGAAGCTAGAATTACTGATCCTAAAACAGGAATTACATTAAGTACAAACGCTATTCCTTATGGTTCTCAACTCTTTATAGAGCCTGGAACTACTGTTAAAAAAGGAGATATTGTATGTAAATGGGATCCATTTAATGGAGTCGTAATTTCTGAATTCTCTGGAAAAATCAAATTCGAAAGTATTGAACAAGGTATTACATATCGAGTTGAAACTGATGAACAAACAGGATTCCAAGAAAAAGTAATTTCAGAATCTAGAGATAAGAAGAAAATCCCTACATTGATTATAGAAGATAGTGATGGTAATGCATTACGTTCATATAACCTTCCTGTAGGAGCTCACTTAATGATAGATGATGGCGATAAAGTACAAGAAGGGAAAATTCTTGTTAAGATACCACGTAAATCTGCGAAAGCAGGTGATATTACAGGGGGTCTTCCACGTGTAACAGAGCTATTTGAAGCACGTAACCCTTCTAACCCAGCAGTGGTTTCTGCTATTGATGGTGTTGTTTCTTTTGGTAAAGTTAAGCGTGGTAATCGTGAGATTATCGTAGAGTCTAAACTAGGAGAAATAAAGAAATACTTAGTGAAGTTATCTAATCAGATTCTTGTTCAAGAAAATGATTATGTACGCGCAGGTATGCCACTTTCTGATGGTTCTGTAACACCAAATGATATCTTAAACATAAAAGGGCCATCGGCAGTACAACAATACTTAGTAAATGAAGTACAAGAAGTATATCGTTTACAAGGAGTGAAGATCAATGATAAGCACTTTGAAGTAGTTGTTCGTCAGATGATGCGTAAAGTACGTATTGAAGATCCGGGAGATACTATTTTCCTTGAAAATCAATTAGTACATAAAGATGATTTTATTGAAGAAAATGATGCTATTTTCGGAATGAAAGTAGTTGAAGATGCTGGAGATTCAGAAAACCTTAAAGAAGGTCAGATTGTATCACCACGTGAACTTAGAGATGAAAACTCATTACTACGAAGAGAAGATAAAAACCTTGTTGCAGCTAGAGAAGTAACTCCAGCAACAGCATCGCCAATACTTCAAGGTATTACGAGAGCATCGCTTCAAACGAAATCATTTATTTCTGCAGCTTCTTTCCAAGAGACAACTAAAGTACTAAACGAAGCTGCTGTAAGCGGTAAAGTAGATACCTTAGAAGGTCTTAAAGAGAATGTAATTGTTGGACATAAAATCCCAGCAGGAACAGGAATGCGACGTTACGATAATATTATTGTAGGTAGCAAAGAAGATCTACAGAATATGATGGCTGAAAAGCAAGAAGTAAATTATAACTAGTCCGCTTTTAAAAAAGCAGACTATTTCATAATAACAATCCCATCTTGCATTTTGTAAGATGGGATTTTTTAATGAAAACCTTCCTGTAAGTTAGGAGTTTCATACATATAGTAATTACGATATGTACATCGTAAATTAAATAACAATCGCTCTAGGCTGGATAAGATTTCCACCCTTGCGGAAATACATATAAGATGGCTGACGATAAGAACACCCAAAAGAAAAAAGGACAAATTAATATAGAACTAGATGAGGCAATTGCTCAAGGCACATATTCTAACCTAGCAATTATTAATCATTCGGTATCAGAATTTGTAGTTGATTTTGTAAATATTATGCCTGGAACACCAAAAAGCAAAGTGAAATCTAGAATTATTCTTACGCCTCAACATGCAAAACGATTAACGAAGGCATTGGCAGAAAACATCAAACGTTTTGAAAATGCACATGGTGAAATCAAAGACTATGAAAAACAACCTATTCCTTTAAACTTTGGTCCAACCGGACAAGCGTAATTCTATTTGATAAGAATTAACTTTCTGACAATTAATGCAAAAGCCAAGAGTATGTTATTTTACTCTTGGCTTTTGTGTTTGCTATAATGTCATCTTGTCATATTCTGTTAATTGGTATTTTTTTTGTCTAGTTGATCACCAAAGTAGAACAACTAATTATCAAAAAATAAAGATATGTCAACAGGAAAAATTAATGTGTCGGTAGAAAATATCTTCCCGCTTATTAAAAAGTTCTTATATAGCGATCATGAAATATTTCTTAGAGAATTAATTTCAAATGCAACAGATGCTACACTTAAACTTAAGCATCTTACTAGTATAGGAGAATCTAAAGTAGAATATGGAAATCCTCTTATAGAAGTAAAAGTAGATAAAGAAGGTAAAAAACTACATATCATAGATCAAGGTCTTGGTATGACAGCAGATGAAGTAGAGAAGTATATCAATCAAGTAGCATTTTCTGGTGCAGAAGAATTTTTAAATAAATATGAAGACTCTGCAAAAGATGCTGGAATTATAGGGCATTTTGGATTAGGGTTTTATTCTGCTTTTATGGTAGCAGAAAAAGTAGAGATCATTACAAAATCTCATAAAGACGAACCAGCAGCTCATTGGAGTTGTGATGGTTCTCCAGAATTTACACTTGTAGAAGCTGATAAAGCAGAGAGAGGAACAGAAATTATCCTTCATATAGCAGAAGATAGTACAGAATTTTTAGAAGAAGGACGTATTACTGAGTTGTTAACGAAGTACAACAAGTTTATGCCAGTACCAATTAAATTTGGTATGAAAACAGAAACACTTCCAAAACCAGAAGACGCAAAAGAAGAAGATCCAGCTCCAACACAGGAAGTTGATAATATTATCAATAATCCTAATCCAGCTTGGACAAAGCAGCCTACAGATTTAGAAGATGCAGATTATAAAAGCTTTTATCGCGAGCTGTATCCAATGCAGTTTGAAGAGCCACTATTTAATATACACCTTAACGTAGATTATCCATTCAATCTTACAGGAATCTTATATTTCCCTAAGCTTGGACAAGATATGAATGCTCAAAAAGATCGTATTCAATTATATCAAAACCAAGTATTTGTTACCGATAATGTAGAGGGAATTGTACCAGATTTCTTAACCATGCTTCGCGGTGTGATTGATTCTCCAGATATTCCTTTAAATGTTTCCCGTAGTTACTTACAAGCAGATGGAGCCGTAAAGAAAATCTCTGGATACATCACACGTAAAGTAGCAGATAAGCTTAAATCATTATTTAATAATGATCGTGAAGATTTTGAAAAGAAATGGAATGATATCAAAGTAGTGATAGAGTATGGAATGCTATCGGAAGAAAAATTCTTTGAAAAAGCAGATAAATTTGCGCTATATCCTACTGTAGATGATACCTACCTTACTTGGGAGGAGTTAGAAACTAAAATTAAGGATACACAAACAGATAAAGACAATAAACTTGTTGTCTTATATGCTAGTAATAAAGATGAGCAACATGCTTATATTCAAAGTGCAAAAGACAAAGGTTATGAAGTGTTATTACTAGACTCTCCTATTGTAAGTCACTTAATTCAAAAGCTAGAAACTAGTAAAGAAAATGTTTCTTTTGTACGTGTAGATGGAGACCATGTAGATAACCTTATAAAGAAAGAAGAAGAACAAATCAGTAAGCTTTCTGATGAAGAAAAAGAATCTCTTAAAACAGTAATTACAGATGCTATTGGAGATACTTCATATACTGTGCAAATGGAAGCGATGGATAGTGAAGCAGCACCATTTATTATTACACAACCTGAGTTTATGCGTCGTATGAAGGAGATGCAACAAACTGGAGGTGGAGGCGGTATGTTTGGTATGGGTAACATGCCAGATATGTATAACCTAGTTGTCAATGCAAACCATGAATTGGTTTCTGAAATTATGAATACAAAAACTGCTAAAAAGAAAGATCGCTTAATTAAACAATCTTTTGATTTGGCTAAGCTATCTCAAAACCTTTTAAAAGGAGAAGAACTTACCGATTTTATCAAACGTTCGTATAGCATGATTAAATAAAATGTAAAAGCAAGATTTTCGTCATTCTGAATGTATTTCAGAATCTCACTGAGTCAGGTGTATTGGGATGAGAAACTGAAACAAGTCCAGTTTGACGTATTAAAACGTAAATACATATAAGAAGAACCACTTTCTGTATATTAGGGAGTGGTTTTTTTTATGCTTTCGCGAAAGCGTATAAAAGAATTAATACCTACTACGACTTATAATAAAACAAGCTAACACGTAACATTCTCATGTTTTTTGCGTCCAATTAGTACGTATCTTTAAAACGTATACTTAATATAAAAAGACTATGGCACTTACACCTTCAAATATGATTGAGCTAGGTACAAAAGCTCCCGATTTTAAACTCATTGATAGCATTACAAATCAACAATGTAGTTATGCAGATATAAAGGGAGAACGTGGTACTGTTGTGATGTTTATTTGTAATCACTGTCCCTTTGTTGTGCATGTGATAGATGAGATTGTAAGAATCGCTAATGATTACCGTGTACTAGGCTTTGGTTTTGTAGCGATAAGTAGTAATGATATAGTTGCTTATCCGCAAGATGACCCTGCATTGATGTGGGAAAATGCGCGTAAAAATAATTTCACATTTCCGTACCTGTTTGATGAAACTCAAGAAGTAGCAAAAGCGTATGATGCTGCATGTACTCCAGATTTCTATCTTTTTGGAGCCGATAATAGACTGGTATATCGAGGACAGTTAGATGCCTCTAGACCTGGAAATGGAATTCCAGTAAACGGGCGTGATTTACGAGAGGCTTTAGATAATGTGTTTAATAGTCGCCCGCAAACCATGATCCAAAAGCCAAGTATGGGTTGTGGTATCAAGTGGAAATAAATTAAAAAATATCCCTTTTAACAGTAGGGAAATTCTCTGATAGATTGTTTAATAGTTATAAACTACAACTATGAGAAAAATTACATTTATCCTACTATTTTTTCTATTTATTACTGTTTCATACGGGCAACATACATTTTCTATCGTTGCTGTAGATCCTGTTACAGGAGAAATAGGAAGTGCTGGAGCTACCTGTATAGCTGCAGAAGATGGCGCACAAGCTATAAGCGACATTGTATTAGGTGTTGGAGCAATCCATACACAATCCTTTTATAGCCCAACAAATCAAAATAATGCTCGAACTCGTATGATTGCTGGAGATACTCCAGAAGAAATTATGCAATGGCTTCAAGATAATGATGTATCTAATGACCCTTCTGCACGTCAATATACTGCAGTTACTTTAAATGATGGAGATCCATTGAGTGCGGCATTTACAGGTCCTAATTGTTTTGAAGAATTTATTCATGTGACGGGTCCTAATTATTCAATAGCAGGAAATATACTGATATCAGAAGATGTTGTTACTGATATGGAAACTGCTTTTTTAAATACCGATGGAACTCTTGCAGAAAAACTAATGGCCGCTTTACAAGGGGCTAAACGTCCAGGCGCAGATGTTAGATGCTTAGATGAAGGAATTAGTTCTGCTTCTGCATTTATTCGTGTAGCAGACCCTTCTGATACCGATAGTTCTTATGGAAACCTATCACTAGATCTGAATGTTTGGATTACAAGTGAAATTTTTGAACCAATTGATGAATTACAAATTTTATTTGATCAAGCACTTTCAACTGAAGATGCTTCTTTAGTTACTGGAGTAAGTGTGTATCCTAATCCGTCACAAGGAGAATTATTTATAAAGTCTGTAGCAAACCTAAAAGAAGCTATACTTTATAATGTAACTGGGCAAGAAGTGTCGCGTTTTCCAATTATAGATAATCTTACATCACTAGATGTTTCAAGGTTTGGAAATGGAGTTTACTTCTTATCATTACAGAATAGTTCAGGAACATTGACTACTCAGAAAATTATTATTAATAAATAGAAACATATAAATCTTTGTTATAAAGCCGTTTTCATAATTTGAGAACGGTTTTTTTATGCGTTCAGTTTTAGGATGTCATTTTTTCCTTTACTTTTACTACAAAGCATTTTTTTTTGGAAATATTTGAAAATTTTAGAATACTCGATATCATAGATATTGTTTTAGTTGCTACATTACTTTACTATGTATATAAATTAGTAAAGGGTACTGTAGCCATAAATATATTTATAGGTATTGTTGTGATTTATCTTATCTGGCAACTTACTGAGCTGTTAAAGATGGAAATGCTTAGTACTATCCTTGGACAGTTTATAGGTGTAGGGATGTTTGCCTTAATTGTTGTATTCCAGCAAGAAATACGTAAGTTCTTATTAATGATTGGGAGTACCAATTTAGCTAGAGGAAAAGGCGTCTTTAAAAATTTCCAATTTTCTAAGAATGATACAATTTTAGATTTAGATGTTAATGCTGTGTTAGATGCTTGTATCAATATGGGACAGATACGTACAGGTGCTCTTATTGTTATACGAAGAACAACTAGTTTAGAATTTGTAAAAGCATCTGGAGATGCTATGGAAATAGAAGTTAATAGACCAATTTTAGAAAGTGTTTTTTATAAAAACTCTACACTACACGATGGAGCTATGATTATAGAAGATAATAAGATTACAGCTACAAGGGTAATTTTACCAGTTACACAAGAACGTAATATTCCTCTACGATTTGGACTTCGTCATAGAGCCGCTTTGGGTATTACAGAAAAGACAGATGCACTAGCACTTGTGGTAAGTGAGGAGTCAGGAGAAATTAGTTATGTGAAGAATGGAGAGTTTGTACGTTACAAAACAATAGATGAATTACGCGAGTTAATTACATTAGACTTAAGCTAAGTGTATGGAAGAAGATCTACTCCCAGAAGAAAAAAAAACACCCGTACCATCTAAAAAGAAAAAAAAGAAACAACGAGAGCAGCTTCGTGTTATTTCTAATAGATGTAAAAACTGTGATACCTTATTAAACTTAGACCAAGCCTTTTGCTCAAATTGTGGAGCAAAGCGAATGTATAATAGATTAAACTGGCGTAATCTTACTGAGGATTTTGTAGATCGATTTTTAAATATTGAAAATAATTTTCTTAGAACCTTTTTAGCCCTCTTTAAAAGACCAGAAGATGTTATAGGGGGATATATAGATGGGATGCGTAAACGATATCTATCTGCCTTTAGCTATTTTGCAATTTCTCTTACCATTACAGGGTTGTATACCTTCGTTTTACGAAAATGGTTTCTAAATGAAGCTATGTTTGAAGCTGCTGCAAAGGAAAGTAATGGAGAAGTTGTAGTTAACACCATAGGTCCTACTATGGAAATTGTAAATTGGGTATTTGAATATCAATCTATTCTTACATTTATTAATATTCCTCTATATGCATTGATTTCAATATTGGTATTTTGGAATTATAAAAAATATAATTTTATAGAGCATGTGGTGATTTACTTATATGTATACTCGCACACACAAATTATTACTTCTGTCATATCAATCCTTTTTATGTGGTCGAGCTTTATACAAGTAATGATTAGTTCTTTAGTAACATTTTTATATATCATTTATACCGCTTATGTCTTGAAGCGTCTTTTTAATTTAACGATTGAAAAAATACTTTTAAAGACATTATTGTTTTTTGCTATTGGTTTGGTCATTAGTATAGCCTTTTTTGGTGTAGGTGGTTGGTTATTATATGAATTAGGTGTTTTTGATACATTTATAGAAAAAATAGATCAAATGAGGGAAGCTCAAAAAGCAGCAAAAGCAGCAAAAGAAACAAGTAAAGCTATTACAGATAGTCTTCAAATAGATAGTATTAAACAATTATCAAAAAGTATAAAGGATACGGTGTTACTTTTGGGAAGCTAGTAACATTATAGTAACTTGCCATCACTAACTGATCAAACTTATATCCCTATGGGTAAGGTATCCAAACGCAAAAAAGAACTTCTTGAAGTAAGTAATGTTTGTATCAATTGTGACTCTCCTCTCGCATTAGATCAACGTTTCTGTTCAAATTGTGGTGGAAAACGCATGTATAATAGAATTACATGGCGTAACCTCTTTGAAGACTTTGTAGATCGATTTTTAAATATCGAAAACGCATTTTTAAGAACGTTCTTAGCGCTTTTTAAAAGACCTGAGGAAGTTATAGGTGGTTATATGAAAGGAATGCGTAAAAAATACCTTCCTGCATTTAGCTATTTTGCTGTAGCACTTACAGTAGCTGGAGTATATGCATTTATTATCAAGCATTGGTTTTTGGATGACATGATACAAGCACAAACTAGTTTTTATGATGGTAGTGCTACGGCAGAGTTTCAGAAATCATTTGCTACTAAATGGCTGAGTATGGTCATGGAAAATCAATCTATTGTATATTTTGCTATTATTCCTGTATTAGCAGTGTTATCTAAAATCGTATTTTGGAATTATAAACAATATAATCTTGTAGAGCATTTTGTTATCTATCTGTATGGTTATTCACATATAGCCTTAATCACAACTGTACTTGGTTTGTTTGTTATATGGAATCAAACGTTATCCCAAATCTACGGAATGGTCACACCATTTGTCACGATTGCCTATATGGCGTATGTATTAAAACGATTATTTAAGTTAGATTCTGGTAGCTTGGTATTAAAAACGGGTCTTTTCTTTTTAATAGGAGGTGTCATTTTGGTTTTGTTTTTTATTATCACAGCTATAATAGGGGTTGTTATGGCCAAGACAGGTGCTTTAAATGATACAGAGTTTTTTAAATTAATTAAAAAACAAGCTGAAGCACAAAAAGCAGCCAAGGCTCTTAGGGATTCCATAAATGGCGATACCCTTAAAGAGACAGTCAAACTTATTAAAGATAGTATTCAGTAAGAATACGCTTTCGCGAAAGCAATAAAAAAAGTATGCATAAATTTTCAAAAGAAGAACTTTGGTATTACACAAAAAGGGCCTTTTGGGTTTTGTTTGCATGGGTACTTATTTCGAATTCCTTGTTTTTGTATGAGTATTTGACATTAGTAGAAAATAATGCACTAACCTCAGAGTATGATTTTACGATTTCTTTCCGGACCAATCTTCTGGTTTCAGTGATAGCAGGACTCATAGGAGGGACGCTTACACTAAACTTTATGGAGAGAAGCCTCAGGAAGTATGCTTTTGGAAAGGCACTTGTTGTAATCGCAATTACCTACCTGTTTGTAGCGCTCCTCGTTAGCCTTATTGGCAGTGCTTATTTTTATAGTGATTCTTTTGGAAAACCGTTTCATAGTCAAGAAGTGATAGATGCCCTTAAACTATTTTTTGAAAGTTGGCTTTTTATAAAAAATATTATTATCTGGTTATTTATAGTATTGGGAACCGTTATCATATTTATGGTTAATGATAAATATGGTCCGGGTGTTTTTCCAGATTATTTGAAAGGGAAATACTTTAGCCCTAAAAGAGAACGCCGTATTTTTATGTTTGCAGATATACGTAATGCTACGGGAATTGCAGAAGCATTAGGGGAAGAAAAATATTTCCATTTTTTAAAAGATTTCTTTGAAGATATAGCCTCTCCAATCCAACAATCTCAAGGAGAAGTATATCAATATGTAGGCGATGAGGTGGTGGTGACATGGAAGATGAAAAATGGATTGAAACGTGGAAATGCGTTACGTTGCTTTTATAAGATGAGAGATGCTATTAAAAAACGAGAAACGTATTATACAAAGACTTATGGGTATCTTCCTATTTTTAAAGTAGGCCTTCATTATGGAGCTGTGATGGTAGGTGAATTAGGAAAGATTAAACGTGATATTGCGTTTTCTGGAGATGTACTTAATACGACCGCTCGTATTCAGGCAAAATGCAATGAAAACCAAGTAAATATTTTAGTTTCTAATGATTTTGCAAATATAGTATATCAACTTCCAGAGGGTCTCGAAAAGGAAACTATCGGTAGTGTGCAATTACGAGGTAAAGCAGAAGAGATTACATTAGTAACGTATCGTGAGATATAATTGTGGTGGTTTATACAGTTTCGGCTTCTGTAAATTGAGCTTCATAAAGTGCTAAGTAATGCCCACCTTCATTTTTTAGAAGCTCTTTATGGGTTCCTTTTTCTACTATTTTCCCTTTTTCCATCACCATGATTAGGTCAGCTTTCTTAATAGTAGCAAGACGATGCGCAATCACAATAGAGGTACGTCCTTTGGTAATTTTACCAATAGCTTTTTGAATAAGTTGCTCGCTATAAGAATCTACAGAAGAGGTTGCCTCATCTAATATGAGTATAGAAGGATTACTTACATATGCTCGTAAAAATGCGATAAGCTGTCGTTGTCCACTAGAGAGCATAGCTCCTCGTTCTTTTACATTATAATGATATCCGTCAGGAAGACTAGAAATAAACTTATGTACACCTATTTCTTTTGCAGATGCAATAACAGTTTCTTCAGAAATACTTGGATCATTAAGCGTAATATTATTAAGTATAGAGTCAGCAAATAAGAAAACATCTTGAAGTACTACTGCAATTTCTTTACGTAATTGATGTAGTTTGACATCAGCAATAGAGGTGCCGTCTATGGAGATTACACCGCTATCTATCTCATAAAAACGACTTAATAAATTAATGATAGTTGATTTTCCAGCACCTGTAGACCCCACAATGGCAATAGTCTGTCCGGGTTGCGCTGTAAAAGAAACTCCTTTTAATATTTCTTCATCAGGGATGTAACTAAAATGTACATTTTCAAATGTAATTTCTCCTTTTATCTTGGTCAGTTCTTTGGTGCCAATATCTTTTATTTGCGACTCCGTATCTAAAATACCAAAGACACGATTTGCAGCAACCATTCCCATCTGGAGTGTATTAAACTTATCTGCTATTTGACGTAAAGGCGTAAACAGCATTTGAATATAGCTTATAAAAGCAGTAATGACTCCTAGTGTAATAGCTTCAGATTCTGCTACGTGAAGACCACCATACCATACAATAAGACCGATAGTAATAGAAGTACACATTTCTGCAATTGGAAAAAATATAGAGTTATACCATACCGTTTTATTCCAAGCATCCATGTGTTTTTTATTAATATCTCCAAATTTTTTGTGTTCAATAGCTTCACGGTTAAAAATTTGGACAATTTTCATGCCTGTCACACGCTCTTGAACGAAAGTATTTAGATTGGCAACTTGGGTACGCACTTCTTCAAAGGCGACTTTCATAGCACGCTGAAAAACTCTAGTTGCATAAAGTATAATAGGAAAAACAGCTAGTACAATAAGTGTAAGTTGCCAGCTTTTCCAAAACATAAATCCTAATACGACTCCCATGGTAAGGAGATCTGCAATAATCATAAATAGGCCTTGGCTAAAAATACTAGCAATTGTTTCTATATCACCTACAGCTCTCGTAACAAGTCTTCCTACAGCAGATGTGTCATAGTATTGCATTTTAAATTTGAGCATATGCTCAAATAGTTTTACACGTATATCTCGTATCACTTGCTGCCCTATCCAGTTGGAATAATAGATAAATAATAGCCTAAATGTTACTTGTCCTAAAAGTACAAGTCCCATAAGCGTTATATAATATAGAAGGCTTTCTGGGTCTTTATCTTCTATACCTATATCTATTGCCTTTTCCATATAATTTGGACGTAAGGCTGCAAATACAGAAAGTAAAATGGCACCAATTCCGGCAATGATCAATTGCCATTTATAAGGTTTTGCAAATTGCAATAGCCTCTTAAATAGTTTTGTATCAAATGCTTTTCCTTTGGTTGTTGTCATTCGTCTATAAATATATGTTTTGGATATCCAATATCAGTTAGATATAATCCATGGGCTGGGGCAGAAGCACCAGCAAGACTTCTATTTTTTCCTTTAATCACTTCGTGCATCCATGAGACAGGTTTTTTACCTTGCCCTATTTCTATTAATGTGCCTACAACAGCACGTACCATATTACGTAAAAAACGATCTGCTGTAATTTTAAAATGATATTCATTTGCTACAAGAGACCACGAAGCTTCTTTTATATCACAAAGATAGGTGTTGACATCTGTATTTGACCTGCTAAAACATTCAAAATCTGAATATGTTAATAAGATATGTGAAGCTTCTTGCATACGTTCAAGATTCAGAGGAATTTTATAGTAAAAAGCACGTTCCTGTGTAAACGGATTTTTCATTGGGCTTATTCTATAAATATAAGATCTATGTGTCGCATCAAAACGAGCGTGCGCTTCAGGTGTTACAGAAGTAATCTGAGTAATAGCGATACTTGGCGGTAAAAAACTATTCAGTTTATAAGTGAGTTTTGTGAGATCTGCTTTAGAAAAAGCAACATCAATGCCTTCTTCATTTTTATGTTCAAGGTCAACATGAGCATACATCATTTGCGCATGAACCCCCGTATCAGTTCTGCCAGCTCCCATAATTGTAGTAGGTGTACGTACTAATGTAGAGAGTGCTTCTTCAATAGTTTGTTGCACTGTGATAGCATTCGGTTGTCGTTGCCAGCCGTGATATGGAGTTCCGTTATAAGATAGTTGTATAAAATACCGCAAAGTGTATTATTTTTGAGCAAATATACGCTTTCGCGAAAGCGTATAAAAAAACAATTTATAGGGTAGCTGCTTATCATATAATGAATCCCATTATTTTATAAGTGACATGCCGAAAAAAATAACATAGCTTTTGAAAAAAATACTGCTTCTTAGTGACACGCATAGTTATATAGATGATCATATACTGAAACATGCTCAAGAGGCAGATGAGGTATGGCATGCAGGTGATATCGGGGATTTGCGAGTGACAGATGCGCTTAAAAATTTAAAGCCTTTGCGTGCTGTTTTTGGGAATATAGATGATACCGAAGCACGTCAAGAGTTTCCACTGAATAATCGTTTTGTATGTGAAGGTGTTGATGTTTGGATAACACATATAGGCGGATACCCTGGTCGTTATTCACCAGCAATTAGAGAAGAAATACGAGCAAATCCGCCACAATTATTTATTTGCGGACATAGTCATATTTTAAAAGTGATGCCAGACAAAAAATTAAACCTCCTCCACATGAACCCAGGTGCGATAGGAAAACACGGGTTTCATAAAGTGCGTACGATGTTACGTTTTACGGTGGATGCTGGTAAGATTGACAACTTAGAAGTGATTCAGGTAGATCGTTGATTTGTTATCAAAGAGAGTTACTGAAAATACGAAATCAAGCACCTGGAAGTGGGTGGTTGTTTTCAAAAATTTGTAAACTGCGAAGCACAAATTTTAGAAAACTTTGCGTTTCTCTTTTTACAGGATTTCATAAAGTGCGTACGATGTTACGTTTTACAGTGGATGCTGGTAAGATCGACAACTTAGAGGTGATTCAGGTAGATAGATAAGCCCATTACTATTTTTGAAATATTAAAAATAGTAATGGTCTATTTTATTTTATAAAGCGATAAAATTTATCCTCTTCTACGTTCTAATAAGATCATCATCATTAAACTAAGCATCACTCTATCATCATCATCTGCATCCATATCGCCTAATTTTGATAACTCAAATTTTCTCCCAAAGAAAGAAGCGAGTTTCTTTAATCTAATAATTTGATTACCATTCATATCTACAACGATATACGAAGGGTTAAATAGGTATCCGGTAAAGAAGTTAAGTATCGGAATTTCACCCAATAGTGAGTCACCTACTTTTACCCAAGCATTTTCTTCACTAATGGTATATTGTTGTTTTTCATTTTGATCAATGATTTGATATTGCGCTTTCCAGATAGATCTCCATCCTTTACGTACTACTTTTCCAAAACTTTTGGTTTTGTTTTCTGCGCTTTCATCATAAAAAGAATATGCTGTAGAAAAATCCAACCATTTGTCAGCTTTTATTCTATAATTCACCTTTGTTTTAGAGTCATTATTAAAAATCTGAATATCCTCTTTAAGCTTAAACATTTTCTGTCTTACATAGGCTATGGTTTGTCCACTAGCATCTGTTGCTTTAAAATCATTGGCAAGGGTTGAAATATTGAATTCGAAATTAACTGGAAATTGAATGTTTTGCATGGTTTTCTGGTTAGTATTAGTGAAGCGTAGTCGTTCTACACATTTTATAATGAGCAATGTAATAAACTAAATACGAATATGTATTCTTATTGCTAAAGAATTTGGAGATAGTAAACTGATTTTCAAATTCAATAATGACTCCAAAACCTCATTACTACAAGAAGTCCTAATCTCTTCTTGTGCATATGCATCTTTTATAAATTATTCATCGTTTAGGTGTATACATAAGAACCATTTATGGCGTAATACTTTATCGTTATTTACTGAATAGCGGCTAGTTTACGCTACATTTAGTCTAGAAAAATAACAATACATATGTAAAACGCTATGTTATGAAAAATGAAAAACAGGTAGGTAACCTAAAGTGTAGTTAAGTAGGATTATTATACGTATCTGTTAGAAATAGAGTGTGATTCTCCTATGAGATGATCGCTCTATTTCAATTTTTGGTGGGTTGTATACGCTTTCGCGAAAGCGTATAGATGAAGATTTATAATTTTAATAACCACTCTTTGAATTCATAAAAGTTAGTTGGGTGAACACCGTGACCTACGGGAAATTCGCTTAAAGTGCTTTCAATTCCTAAGCTGCTCAGGTATCCAGGTGTTTTACGAGCGGCATCAATAGGAATCACTTGGTCTACCGTACCATGAGAGTTATAGATGTTAAGATGCGCATAAGATGCTGAAGACTGAAGATTAATAATCTCTTCATTAATATAGCCGCTTAGTCCAATCACGTTTTTTACTTTTTCAGGATAGCTTAATGCTACAGCATAACTTAGTATAGTACCTTGACTAAAACCTAATAATGTTACATTAAAAGGATCCAAATCATATTCCTTTACAGCTTCTGTGATAAACGTTGCAATTAAATCTCTAGATTCTTTTGCAGCTTCATTATCTGATGTCTTTACACCATCATAATCTATAGTGATGGCATACCATGCATTGCCATAGGGTTGCATAGGAATAGGCGCTCTTGCTGAAATTATAAAATAATGCTCTGGTAATTCTGAAGCAAAACTGAACAAGTCATTTTCATCACTCCCATATCCGTGTAATAGTAATAATAATGGTGTTTTTCCTTCTGTTGTTTTTGTAGGCTTCTGAATAATATGTTCTAAAGACAGTGTGCTCATGGTATGATTATAGATACTAAAAAATACGTCAAAATAAATGACAATTCACGGTCGTAAAAATAGAAAGAATTAGATGCTTTTAAACGAATCTTGAAAAAACTTTCCAACGACTGGAATTTCTAGTCTTTCTCCTTTTAAAGCACCTATAAAACCGATAGTCCACAAAATAACAAGAACTAATTGTAATCCTTTTATCAGCATACTAGGAATTCCTACCCAGTGTAGAATACCTAATGCGACCATACCAAGACAAAGTCCTATCATATTACGGATATGATACGATACAAATTCACTTTTTTTTGAATGATTCATAATGAGACCTATAATAAGTCCGAAAACTGTAAAGTAGGTGATAATGGAAGTTGTTTTTTCGTCAGATGTTGGAGTAGCCATGATGTATAAGATTAAGTTGTTGTACTTGATCTGACGCAGACTTTTTAAGAATGTTACATCGTTACATTCTGATAATATATAATTACTTTTTGGTAAACACTTTTTGGAATAATTCGCCTACTAATGGGATAGGCTGTGTGTGTCCTTGAAAAGCAGAAATAATACCATAGAGCCATAATACAAAAAATGTAATAAGAAAGGGGCCGCTTACAAGCCATGTATCAAAAAAGCCTAATGGTAGGGTCAATAATATAAACAAAAGCGTTAAGCCTAATGATTGTCTAATATGAAAAGCTGCAAAAGGGTTTTTAGGTTCGCTATTCATAGAGAATGCAATAAGAAGTCCTAGGAACGAAAAGTAACTCCATACCGCTGCTGTTTTTCCTTCAAAGATGGTATTTTGATCCATATTAGTTAAGTACTAATTTTTGATTTGCAATGATTCCATAAACACTTCCTTTTAGTTTAGCACCTAAGAAACATGCATTTTTAGATTTTGATAAGATATTTTCTTCACTAAATACAGTACTCCCTTTTGTAGTAAACAAAGTAAGATTAGCTTCAGTTCCTTCTTCAATACTACTGTTTTCTTGTGTAAAGCGTTCACGCCCGTTAGTTAAGAGTTGTATTGCTTTTTTCTCACTTACTAAGGTGAGTAAGGCTCCAAAGGTAGCCTCTTGTGCAATCGTTCCAAAAGCAGCATTATCAAACTCTACATGTTTGCGCTCTATGTCTAATGGATTGTGATCACTTGTCACCATATCTATTGTTCCGTCTTTTATACCTGCAATTAAGGCATCTACATCTTCCTGTGTACGTAATGGTGGGAGCACTTTAAAGTTAGTATTGAACTCTTCAAGCGCACTGTCTGTATAAAATAAGTTGTGTATCGCAACACTACAACTTATATCTAATCCTTTGTTTTTTGCTTCTTTAATAAGTGCTACAGAAGCTGCTGTAGAGATTGTAGGAATATGTAATCTTCCTCCAGTATATGCTAAAATATGAAGATCTCTTGCTATTTGTAAACTTTCGGCTATTGCTGGAATTCCTTTTAATCCTATACGTGTACTTACAATTCCTTCATTCATTTTTCCAGGACCAGCAATCTTATTTTCTTGAGGAAAAGACAATACAAGTCCGTTAAAACCTTGGGTATATTGTAAAGCAATCTTTAAGAGATTGGGATTGGTAATTGCACGTTGGTAATCTCCAAAAGCGACAGCACCCGATTGTTGCATGTCATACAACTCTGCGAGATCCACACTTTCACTTTTTCGCGTAAGCGCACCTATAGGAAAGATACTTGCTGCATATCCTTCGCTCATTTTTGAAACAAATGTAATGTCGGCACTGGTATCTAGAATAGGGTAGGTGTTTGGGTTTACAGCAATTCCTGTAAAACCACTTTTTGCAGCCACTCTGAGACCATTTTCAATAGTTTCTCGTTCTTCATACCCAGGCTGTCCTATACTCACACTACTATCAAACCAACCTTGAGATACGAATAGATGTTCTTTTTCTATGAGCTGTTCTCCTTTTTCAAGAGATAAATTCTGACCAATTAACCGAATTTTTCCATACTTAATACGAATGTCAACGGTAGAACCGTGATACGAACTTTTACTATCAATAATTGTGGCCGCTTTTATAAGTGCGTTCATTTAAAGAATTTTAAGATAAGCATTTCTAATAGGAGGAATACTAACGCAAAAATAACAAACCATTTCCAAAGCGACTGAATACTATTTGCTTCTTTGAGCGTATCAAATAATGTCACAACAGATGTATTATAACTTACTCCTTCTGTGGCTTGTATGTTTTGATATCGTAAGACACTTTCATCCCTATTGTAATTATAGCTTATTTGCTGTAGGATACTATCTTTATGTAGTACGTTATAAATTCCTGCATTTTCTGGCTGTTCTTGCGTGGTAATGCTTACTTTATTACCAAAAGTACGTTGTAATGGAATTTGTGTTTTATCAGGAGTTTCAATATTGGCAAGTGATAAAATACCATCTTCTTGAACTACTGCTGGAATATCGTAGGTATTAGAAACTCCATTTGTAAAATATAAGGTAGGTAATGATAAACTTTGCTTTGCCATATTATACAACGTAGGTACAATCAATGGTGAATTCTGAAAGTTTGAGTTATTGATATTTAAACCACCTGTAATAACATATACTTTTTCTTTTCCTGTGATAAAAGCACTTCCATCTTCAAAGTTTAGTATAGATTCTCCATTATTTACAACAAATCGATTACTCACTGATGGATATTGGAAGTTTTGAATACGATTATCAAAGACATTACGATACAAAGGGTGATCATAGTTAATAGTTGTTACTAGTCGCCCGTCACTTCCTAGTTCGCCTATTTGTAATCCTCCTAGTCGAGAAAGTAGGGTAGTATAATTAGAAGCTTCTCCAGTTTCATTTAGAATACACAACACACTACCTCCGTTTGAAACAAAAGTAGCAAGTGCATTTACCAAAGCCTGTGATGGTACTTTCACCTCATTGAGGATAATAAAATTATAATCTGGTATTTTACTATAATCTAAGGTTGCGTGGTTTGCAGCTGTATATGCAAATTCTGGTGTTGTATAGATACGTGATAAAAAGTCTTGTTCTCCTTCATTTATAGACAACACCTTAATAGCTTGTACTGTATTATTATTAAAATATAGTGTATTGTCAAAAGGCAATAATGGGTCTTCTATCGTAAGACGACCATTAAAATCTGTTTGCGTATCAATGTCAAATTCAACTTCGGTTTCGGTTGCTTCATTAAAAGAAGCAGTAGCCTTAGCAATGAGTTGCTCGCCATTATAGAGAGAGATCGGCACATTGGTTTCTCTGCGCTCTTGTGTAGAAAGTGTTGCTACAAGGGAGAGCTTATTAGTTTCAGACTGTGTTGGATACACAGAATCTATCGCAATATTATTTTCTATTACTGGACGTAACTGTACATAATGCAAAGACACATCTTCTATGCTAAGGTTTTGTTGTTGTCCTTTATCTTGAAAATCAGAAATAACAATGAGTTGTTTTTCTGTTGCCGGATTGGAAGAAAATTCTTTTTGTGCTTTTAAAGCAATAGCACTAGGGGTTAATTGCTCGGCGGCATACCCTAATTTCAATAAGTTATTTCTCGTATTTTTTATAGAAATATCTTTATAGGTCTCCGTATTGGTAAGTAGTGTAAACGTTTCTTCTTCTGGGACATTGACAATAAGATCTTGTAATGCCTGTCGGAAAAGCTGACCCGAAGGTCCTTTTGCTTGCATACTAAACGAGTTGTCTAGATAAATGACCGTTTCTTTTTCTTTAGTAGCCGTATCGCTTTGAGTAAAAAAAGGTTGTGCAAAAGCCAATACCATCATCGCTATAATCCCCAAACGTGTGAATAATACCAACCATTTTTTGATGGTATTGCTCTTTCTAGTTTGAATGCTTATTTGTTTTAGAAACGCAACATTAGTAAATGCCTCTTTCTGAAACTTACGAAGCTGAAATAAGTGAACGAGAATAGGAATGATCAGTAAAAATAAGGCGTAAAGTAATTCTGGATGTTTAAACTGCATTCCTCTAAAAAGGGTTTTGTCAAAAGTAGGAAAAAAAGAAATGCGTACAGAAGGAAACCTGTAGTTTTAAGTCTATCTTAAGAGTTATGATTTTTTATACGCTTTCGCGAAAGCGTATACTACTCATGAAGTACGATATTAAAGTCATCTCGACAATAGGAGAGATTACACAAGTAGCTTAGTTTTCGATTTTGATTTAGAATGATTACTGTTATGCGATTTCTCGTCACTCATACTTCGTTCTGTCGAAATGACTTTTAGTCTTGATTCCTGATTCCTGTAGCGCAGCGACCCTGAGTCTTTTTGCATTTCAACTATGCTCAGTGACACTCAGGATAAATCCCATCGAAAACCCACTAAAGACTAACAGCTAACGGCTACCAACTATTAAAATCCCTCAAAAGCACCTAACCCAAATAGCGCAAAGTCATACTTAACGGGGTCATTTGGATCTAATTTTCGTAAAGATGCATCAAGCTCTGCAAGGGATTTGGCATCATTTTGCTTTCGCGAAAGCAATTTTAGCTTTCTTCCCACATTCCCTGTATGTACATCTAAAGGGCAGGAAAGAAGGGAAGGAGAAATGTTTTTCCAAATCCCAAAATCAACACCTGCTTTAGCATCCCGAACCATCCATCGTAAAAACATATTGATCCGTTTTGCCGCCGAATTTCGCAACGGATCACTAACATGTTTCTGTGTACGTTGCTGATGCGGTACTTCAAAGAATACACCCTTAAAATGCGAAATAGCAGGCTGTAATCCTCCTGTGGTAATACCCGAAGCAAAAAGAGCTTCGAGTCCGTTGTGATGATGATAAATATTTTGAAGCGCTCTGATAAAGGTTTCTAGATCGGTAGCATTGAACGTGCGATGCACAAAACCTTCAAAACGTTCTGCTTGATCTGGATGATAATTGAGAATAAAATCATGGGGTTCATTGCCCATTATATCCATGAGTTTTGTAGCATTGGTGATGATGCTTTTTCGATTTCCCCATGCGATGGTAGCTGTTAAAAAAGCAGCAATTTCAATATCCTCTTTCTTCTCAAACCGATGTGGAATTTGAATCGGATCATGTGGAATGAAATCAGGACGTTCATATTGTACTGCTTTTTCGTCTAGAAAAATCTTGAGTTCTTTTTTATTCATTTTTTTTATCAAACGTATATGAATAGAAGCCGTCTTTTAAATGCTCGGTGCGTAGTTGAGGTACCGATCTAAAATAGGCTTTAAAATCATTGAGATGTTGTAATTGAATACAGGGAAGCTCACAATCACCTGTTGCCCAAAAGAAGTCAATATTTGTGGGTGTTTGTATGCGCATATTTCCTTCTTGGTGAGTTGTATAGGTTGCTTGTGTGTATTTTGTTTGAGGATGCGGTTGTATGAGATATTCTGGAGAAAACACACTTAATTGCAATTGAAATTCATTTTTAGTGAGTGCATTTAGATTAAATGGTATAAATAAAGGAACCGCAATGGCTATGGTTGCTACTGCAAGGCCTATTTTAATAATGCGTTCATTTTTAATACGTGTAGCTATGATGGTAAGTGATAGTAACATAAAAAAACCTAAAAAGAATCGATATTGAGGAGAAGTAAGCCATAAGAAGAGCAGTTGTAAAATGCTTACACTATATAAGATGTATAGGGGTTTTTTAAAACGAACTTTTCTTATCCATAATGGGAAAATAACTAGCGCTACACACATACCTACATTAAATAATCCGTGAAGTTTTGGTAGTCGAAGCCAATGAATAATTCGTTGTATTAAGGTGCTATTTTCATACTCTTTTGGCGTTAAAAAGAACGCATAATGCTTTGTGGTTTCTACTAGGTATTCTTGAAGCGCTAGCGGTAGTGTCCAATCTACATGGGTAAGTCTAAAACTTGCAATAGGATATAAAGGATATCCAGAGATGATACTATTTTTAATCACAAAAAGAATAAAAGCAATTCCAGATAGTAGGCTTAATTTTGAGAGATCTTGTTGTAGTGTTTTTTTGTTTTTTATATATAAAATAACAGGAAATATAAGTAAGAAAACAGCAGTTACTTTTATAAAAACAGCAAAGACTCCCAATATAAATAGCGTACTGTAACTAGCCCCTTTATGGGGTGTGTAGTGAGATAAAAACTCTCCGAAAATTACAAATGAAAGTAAATAGATAGGTAAGTCTGGAGACGGTGAACTTATAAATTGAAATAGAAAAACATTAAAAATGGGAAATAACCCAATGATCAATAGATGCGTTTCTTTTTGCTTCAAATAATGGGCTAGTTTATCTAAGGCATATATATTACCTATCACTAGATAAAACCCATTAATATCATTAAAAAATGAGGCAATGACATCAAGATTAAGCGCGCTTTGTAAAATATGCCAACCAGAATTCTGAGCTAAGAAAAAATGAAAATTAGCGAGCCCTTTTACAAATCCATACGTATCAAGCCAAGTAATAGTTTGAATGTAATAAGATTCGTTATCAATAATATAAGGAGCACTTGCGCATTGCGCTATAGCAAAAACAGTAATGATTCCCAACAGTAGTTTAAGATAGGAGGGGAGTGCGTTTATTTTCGCTTTAAGCGAACCTAAAAAAAAGAAGTATGTTTTCTGTTTCCAGATGATTAATACTATTGATATGAGTAATAGAAAGACTTCAAAATAAAAGCCTAGGCCATAAAATATAGCCCACAAGCTTCCCATAAGTGAAATAGCAAAACCACCTAAGAAAAATGGGATTACGGGATGTGATTTTTTAAGTTTTACAACTTTTTGAAATGATACACCTACGATACTTGTGATTAAAAATAGATAACACCAGTATGTAAGAACAGCGATCATATTATTGGGTTACAAAAGAGCCATCTACCATGGTTAATTTACGATCTGCCATATCTGCAAGCTCTTCATTATGGGTTACAATGATGAGTGTTTGTCCAAATTCGTCTCGGAGTTTGAAAAATAGCTCATGGAGATTTTCAGCACTTTCTGTGTCGAGGTTTCCAGAAGGTTCATCGGCAAGAATAAGGGATGGTTTATTCATGAGTGCTCTAGCCACAGCAACACGTTGTTGCTCACCTCCCGAGAGTTCGTTAGGTTTATGGTTATATCGATGTGATAAGCCTAAGAAATCTAATAGTTCTTTAGCTCTTTTTTCTGCTTCTTCTTTTGAGGTTTTTGCTATATAGGCAGGAATACATACATTTTCTAAGGCAGTAAATTCAGGTAGCAATTGATGAAATTGAAATATAAAACCAATGTGTTTATTTCTAAACTGACTGAGTTCTTTTGGCGAAAGCGTATGTAATGATTGATTATTTATTCCTAGAAATGTATTTTGAGATGTGTCTGGTCTATCTAAGGTTCCTAATATTTGAAGTAATGTAGTCTTACCAGCACCGCTAGGCCCCACAATAGAAACGACTTCTCCTTTTTTTATGTTTAGTGATACATCTTTTAGTACTTGAAGATCACCGTATGATTTTGAAATATGTTTTGCTGTTACCATCCCATCTATTTACGAAGTGAAAGTACTACAATATATGACATCAAGCAATGAGAAAAAGACTAAGATGTCTTTTTAAAGATGGTTTTAATATTGTTGTAATCTATAAAGTAAGTTACGCGTAGTGATACTGTGTGTTGTACGGGTTGATCAAAAAGATTGCCAAGACTTTCTGTATAGCTTAATTGAGATTGCTCATCGCTATTGAAAATTTGATTTCTGTATAGCAAAGTGGCTTCACTTCCAGGGGCAAATCTCCATCTGAAGCTCAAATCCATATTCCAAATGTTGAAATTGGTATTTGGATCTCTTCGTACTGTTGTGTCGTAATCGTCTATTTCTGTTCTTGTACCATCTTCATTAAGAATATAATATACATTACTACTATGATCTGCAACACTCCAAAAATTACGTAATCGTAAATCAATGGCTTTAAATGGGTCAAAGTTATAACTAGCTGTAATGGTGTTTTCAAATGAAGTTACATCTCTAAGACCTAAAAACACCTCAGTATCTGTATTATCTACCCAACCAAAATTCTTTTTACGGGTACTATAATCTGTAGAAAGAATTAAAAGGAATTTATCTGAAAAACGATACCTTGGAGAAAAGTTGATATTGTAATTTACTTGATCTTGGTTGCCAAACCATACACGTGTATTAGCACGTAAATCAAAAGCAAACTTCTTTCTAAAATCGGTTGAGATAAAACCACCTCCGCCTAAATTGGGTTCAAAAATGACAAACCTTCCTTCAACTCTTGGTTCAAAATAATCATTATTACGTGTATTGTAATCTGTATTTGCTCCAAACGCAAAACGCTTTTGTGTGAAGAAGAATGAATTTAATCTAAAGTTATTTCTGGTTTCAACACTTGGATCATATAATCGTTGATGCCTTGCAGTGAAGTTGATGCGATATCCATTAAATTTTCCTTTAGGTTGAATTAATTCATATGAACCACCAACAACAAAGTTGTTAAAGTTATTTCTGAAATTAAGCCCTAAATCATTAATATCTAGTGTGGTGTTTGCAAAATCATGACCAAAACGATAACGCCATTTTCCTTTAATTTTAAAGAAATCAAACTCTGATTGAAAACCAGTACTTAACCCCTCTGGTGTACGTACATTACTAAAAATAGCACGACCAGATGCTCTAAAATTATTGCCTTTGTCGGCTACATCAAATACAGCACCTGTTACATTTGCATCTCTAAAACGGCTTCCGCTTCTAATCACACTTGTGTTGATAAGAGATACAGATGAGTTTTGATTGAATTGTTGATCTAGTACAAATACATTATAGTTTGTGAGAGGTTCTATTCGTTCTTCTCTAGATATGCCAGTAACAGTATCACGTATAGTAGCAAACGTATTTTCTCCTATAGAATTTAAAAAACCTACCCCAAGTCCTTTTCTAGTACGACCAGATATCTTTACAGAATTGATAAGTTTTACATTATTGGGTTGATCTATGATTTCTTCATTTTCTGCAAGATCTCCCACGCTACCAGTAGGGCTACCACCTATACGTCTTGAGAAGAAAATCCGTCCTTTTTGGAAAAGATCAATTCCTTCAGTAAAGAATGGCCTATTCTCACTAAAGGTTTGCTCAAAAGGTCCTAAGTTTAATCGTACTGCATCAAAAGCCACTTGGCCAAAATCTGGAATTAATTGTGCATCTAGTGTAAAACTATCACTCAATCCATATTTAATATCTAATCCTCCTGCAAAATCTGTTTCACTCTCACCGTCAAATGTTACCGTTTGCGCTTGCGCGAAAGGGAAAAAAGTCAGCCGAACTGGAGGATCAATATTTTCTACGCCATTAACAATACCGTTATATTGTGTATCTCTACCTACGCCTCGTTCAATACGACTCCATGTGTGAGTTTCATTTCTACGTAAAAGTCTGCGGTAAAAGTTAACACTCCATTTTTGGACATCCACTTCTGGAAAGCGTAAAGCGTTATATGGAATTCGATACTCTGCATACCACCCTTTATCATCACGAGATACTCTACATTGAAAAACAACATTAAAACCAAAATCACGATCATTTTGAGTAACACGTTGATCACCTATTGTACCTGCGCTGGTCACATAAAAACGTGTTTCATTAATACCATCATCATAAGTATTAAGTGCTACTACAAAATTATCTGCTTGTGCAAAAACTTCATCTCTTTGTGAAAATTGACTAGGAATTGAATCTGGCGCCGAATCATACATATATGCAGCTATATAAACAGCTTTATCATCATAGGCCATTTTAACCTCAGTTCGGAAAGCATCTTCTATCTCTCCTTCATTACCAGGTTCAAACATATTAAAATCACCATATGTTGTAAGTTCATTCCATACAGCATCGTCTAATATTCCATCTATTTTTGGTGGGGTATTTATTCTAGTAGCCGTTAACTCTTTCTTTTGAGCGAGTATAGACTGAGATACTAAAATTGTAAAAACAAATAAAAAAACAGATACCCCTTTAAACATATGCACTTTTGTTGAAGTTGCAAATCTAAAGGTGTCTATAGGTTCATAATACTAATTAAAAGTTAAAAAGAGAAGGAGCTTAGTTAACAAAAAAAGTATATTTGTAAAATACTGTTTTTGTGAAATTTTTATCTATTTTAGTTAAACAAAAAAACAGTTTTGTTTATCTTTTCTTACTTAATGCATCGTTTTTATGTAGGTAGACTTAAACAAAAAAGAATAAAAAATAATTGCTGAATAAAGAAAGTTATGCCTTACAAGAAATTTGAAGAATATAATATAGAAGTTACAGAGAGCATTAAGAAAAATTTTGAATCTATTATAGATGATTTAGGAGAGGATACGGCTAGAGAAGGAATTGTAAAAACGCCAGAAAGAGCCGCAAAAGCTATGCAATTCCTTACATCAGGATATGAAATGGATGCTGCCGAAATTTTAAAAGGAGCGATGTTTAAAGAAGATTATGATGATATGGTCATTGTAAAGGATATAGAATTATATTCTCTCTGTGAGCATCATATATTACCGTTTTTTGGAAAAGCACATATCGCTTATATACCCAATGGTCATATTGTAGGTTTGAGTAAACTCCCTCGTATTGTAGATGTGTTTTCAAGACGATTACAAGTTCAAGAGCGATTAACTCATGATATTTTAGAATGTATTAATGATACATTGAAGCCTAAAGGTGTTGCGGTGGTTATAGAAGCATCACATATGTGTATGATGATGCGTGGTGTTCAAAAACAAAATTCAACAACAACAACATCGGGTTTTAGAGGGCAGTTTGAAAAAATTGAAACCCGTACCGAATTCCTTAAATTAATAAGCTCTGATTTGTCATAAGTATAGTCAGAACTACTTATAATTGTACTTGGCATGCCAATTGCTTATACAAAATTGTTATATTTAGTACAATTATGAGTAAATACAAATTATTAATTATCGGTCTTATTATAGATGGGTTAGGAATTTTAACATCTAGTTGGATCTTGCCACTTGTTGGAGATTTTGCAGATATTGTTTGGGCACCACTTAGTGCTTGGATCATGACCAAAATGTATAAAGGCAATAGTGGTAAAATAGCAGGTGCTGTTACCTTTATCGAAGAATTACTCCCGGGAATAGATATTATTCCTTCTTTTACACTAATGTGGATATATACTTATGTTATTGCAAAGAAGGAAGTAAATACTACAGAAAAGGATAGTGATATTATAGATATTACTTAAATAAATCCATACCTGGTATATTTGGCATTCCTTCTTTAGCGACAGCTGCCATTTCTGTATCATGCACATTTTGTGCTTTTTCTAGTGCTTTATTGAGTGTTAAAATAAGATAATCTTCTAGTTGTTCTTTATCTTGTAAAAGATTTTCAGAAACTTCTATTTCTTTAATACGACCATTTGCAGTAGCCGTAACTTTAAGGAGACCATCATTAGATTGTTCATCTATAAGTACTGTTTTTAAACGTTCTTTGGTCGTTTCAGCTTTTGCTTTTGCTTCTTGTAATTTGCCCATAAGACCCATCATATCTCCAAACATATTTTTTTATTTTAAAATGATTGCTGCAAATTTATTAAATTGACAGTTCTGAATCTATGAATAAAGTATGAAAAAAATAGTACCCCTATTAATACTTACCCTTATTTTTGTAAGTAGTTGTAATAAAAAAAATACGAGGAATTTGGCAAAAAATAGCACTCCCCCAAAAGCAGAGAAAAAACCAGTAAATCTTGAAAAACATGGCGATATAAGAGTAGACGACTACTTCTGGATGAATGAACGAGATCATCCTGAAGTGATTGATTACTTAGAAAGAGAAAACGATTATTATAATAAACTTACTGAACACACAAGGGAATTTCAAACAGAATTGTTTGAAGAAATGAAAGGTCGTATTAAAGAAGATGATGCTTCTGTTCCTTTTAAAAGAAATGGATATTGGTACTATACTCGTTATGAAACGGGGAAGGGGTATCCGCTATATTGCAGAAAAAAAGATTCATTAGATAACAGCGAAATTATCCTTTTTGATAATAATGAAATGGCCGAAGGTCAGGCTTATTTTAATCAAGCTGGTTATTCAATTTCTGAAGATAATAAGATAGCAGCTTTTGGAGTAGACCTGGTAAGTAGACGTAAATATACCATTCAATTCAAAAACCTTGAGACAGGAGAGTTACTTAAGGAAAAGATAGAAAATACCACAGGTAGAGCTGTTTGGGCAAACGATAATAAAACAGTATACTATACACGAAAAGACGAAGAAACACTCCGTTCCAATCAAATATTTAAGCACATATTAGGTACTTCCCCTGAAGAAGATACACTGGTTTTTCAGGAGAACGATGAGACCTTCAATACGTTTGTTTATAAAACAAAATCAAGAAAATTTATTGTTATAGGTTCAAGTAGTACCCTTACTTCCGAATATCAATTTACGACAGCAGAAAATGGCGATAGTGATTTTACGATGCTGCAAAAGAGAGAACGCGGCTTAGAATATAGTGTGGCGCATTATGGAGAGGATTTTTATGTCCTTACCAATAAAGATAATGCCACTAATTTTAAGCTGATGAAAACCTCAGAAACAGCTACTGGAAAAGAAAATTGGACAGAAGTAATACCGCATAGAGATGATGTATTACTTGAAGATGTAGATATATTTAAAGATTTCTTAGTGGTAAGTGAGCGTACCAACGGACTTAACAAAATACGAATTACACGTTGGGATGGAACAGTAGATTATTACCTCCCTTTTGATAATGAAACTTATACAGCATATACAGGTACAAATGTAGATTTTGATACAGAAATACTTAGATATGGATATAATGCGCTAAATACACCTAGCTCTGTGATTGATTTTAACATGGTCACAAAAGAGAAAGAAGTAAAAAAGGAACAAGAAGTTTTAGGCGGAAAATTTAAGAAAGAAAATTACATCATGGAGCGTATCTGGGCAACTGCTAGAGATGGTGTTAAAGTTCCCGTATCGATCATATACCATAAAGACACAAAGAAAAATGGAAAAGCGCCCCTTCTGCAGTATGCATATGGTAGTTATGGTAGTACTATAGACCCTTCATTTTCAAGTATACGATTAAGCTTGCTTGATAGAGGGTTTATATATGCTATTGCACACGTAAGAGGAGGAGAGTACCTAGGAAGGCAGTGGTATGAAGATGGTAAATTGCTTAAAAAGAAAAACACATTTACAGATTTTATTGATGTATCTAAACATTTGATAGAAAATGAATATACTTCTGAAAAGCACTTATATGCATCAGGAGGATCTGCTGGAGGGCTATTAATGGGAAGTGTGATTAATATGGCACCAGAATTGTATAATGGAGTGATAGCAGCTGTACCCTTTGTAGATGTGGTTACGACAATGCTAGATGATTCTATTCCATTAACGACGGGTGAATATGACGAATGGGGAAATCCTAATGTAAAAGAGTATTATGAGTATATGAAGAGTTATAGCCCTTATGATAACGCTTTCGCGAAAGCGTACCCAAACATATTTGTAACTACAGGATATCATGATAGTCAAGTACAATATTGGGAACCAGCAAAGTGGGTTGCAAAACTAAGAGAACATAATACCAGTAAAAATAAAATTCTATTTTATTGTGATATGGATGCTGGTCACGGGGGTGCTTCAGGAAGATTTGAAGCCTTAAAAGAGATTGCAAAAGATTATGCTTTCTTACTAGATTTAGAAAATATCGATAAATAATTAAAAAAATATAGTACTTTTGTGCCGATTTGAGTATTGATTTTAACCAGAAATAAACTCAACATCTAACCTAATTTTTATGGCTGATCAACTTCACGTATATGATAATGTATTACAACTTATAGGTAATACACCACTTATCAAGCTGAATAGAATTACTAAAGATTTTGATGGAGACTTTTACGCAAAAGTAGAAGCCTTTAATCCAGGTCACTCTTCAAAAGATCGTATTGCACTTCATATTTTAGAAGAAGCAGAACGTAAAGGAGTATTAAAACCAGGAGATACTATTATAGAAACTACATCTGGTAATACAGGATTTAGTATTGCTATGGTAAGTATCATTAAAGGATATGAATGTATTTTGGCGGTAAGCTCAAAATCATCTCCAGATAAAATAGATGCTCTTAAAGCAATGGGTGCCAAGGTATATGTATGCCCAGCAAATGTAAGTGCTGATGATCCACGTTCTTATTATAGTGTAGCAAAAAGATTACACGAAGAAACAAAGGGATCTGTATATATAAACCAGTATTTTAATGAATCTAATATAGATGCTCATTTTAATACAACGGGTCCAGAAATCTGGAACCAAACCAATGGAGAAATCACACATTTGATTGCTTGTAGTGGAACGGGAGGAACTATTTCTGGAACAGCTCGTTTTTTAAAATCAAAAAATCCTAATATTAAAATTATTGGAGTAGACGCTTATGGGTCTGTGATTCAAAAATATCATGCAACACGTGAGTTTGATGCTAGCGAGATTTACCCATACCGAATAGAAGGATTAGGTAAAAACTTAATACCCACTGCTACAGATTTTGATGTAATAGACTCTTTTGTAAAAGTATCTGATGAGACTGCAGCACATTCTGCAAGAGAAATTGCACAAACAGAAGGTTTATTTGTAGGGTATACAAGTGGAGCTGCTATTCAAGGTTTGAAACAACTTGAAGCAGAAGGAATCTTTGATAGCAATAGTAAAGTAGTAGTCATATTTCCAGATCATGGAAGTAGATATATGAGTAAAGTATTCAGTGATAAATGGATGCGTGCTCAAGGCTTCTTTGACAGTGAGCACAATGAAGAAGTACAAACTATAGAATATATAAAGTAATACTAGTAATACTTATTACATAATTAAAACTCCTACTTAATAAACGTAGGAGTTTTTTATATTTAGAGACTAGTTGATTATGATTTTCAATTAGGTCAACATATATTATTTATGTAGTTTTGCATTTCGTTTGAAAATTTGAATATGAAGGACTTATTTGATAAGATTTATAAGGATAAAGGGCCATTAGGAAAGTGGGCATCAGTAGCAGAAGGTTACTTTGTTTTTCCTAAACTAGAAGGACCTATTTCTAACCGTATGGGATTTCAAGGAAAAGAGGTGATTACTTGGAGTGTTAATGATTATTTAGGATTAGCTAACCGTCCAGAAGTACGTGAAGTTGATGCACAAGCGGCAGCAGATTATGGAAGTGCTTACCCAATGGGAGCACGTATGATGAGTGGTCACACACACCTACACGAACAATTACAAGATGAACTAGCAGCTTTTGTAAGTAAAGATGCAGCGTATTTATTAAATTTTGGATACCAAGGGATTCTTTCTACAATTGATGCATTAGTAGGGAAGGATGATATTATTGTATATGATGTAGATACACATGCGTGTATTATAGATGGTGTTCGTTTGCATATGGGTAAAAGATTTACCTATAAGCATAACGATATGGATAGTATCGAAAAGAATCTTGAGCGAGCTACCAAAATGGCTGAACAAACTGGAGGAGGGATTTTAGTAATCTCTGAAGGTGTGTTTGGAATGCGTGGGGAGCAAGGGAGACTTAAAGAAATTGTAGCACTTAAGAAAAAATATAACTTCCGCTTATTAGTAGATGATGCTCATGGGTTTGGAACACTAGGCGCTACAGGTGCTGGTGCAGGAGAAGAACAAGGAGTACAAGATGAAATTGATGTGTACTTTGCTACGTTTGCTAAGTCAATGGCAAGTACAGGTGCTTTTATTGCAGGAGATCAAGAAATTATAGATTACTTAAAATATAATTTAAGATCTCAAATGTTTGCAAAATCATTACAGATGCAATTAGTAGTAGGAGCTCTTAAGCGTTTAGATATGTTGCGTACGATGCCAGAGCTTCGCGAAAAGCTATGGGAAAACGTAAATGCATTACAAGGAGGATTAAAAGAGAGAGGATTTGATATAGGTACAACACAAAGTTGTGTTACTCCTGTATATCTTAAAGGGAGTATACCAGAAGCAATGGCTCTTGTAAAAGACTTACGTGAAAATCACGGGGTTTTCTGTTCTATTGTTGTATATCCTGTAATCCCGAAAGGATTGATTCTTTTACGTATGATTCCAACTGCTTCACATACACTTACTGATGTAGAAGAGACATTAGTAGCATTTGAAGCGATTAGAACCCGTTTAGAAAATGGAACATATAAGAGACTATCTGCTGGAGTAGAAGCAGCATTAGGAGCTTAAAAACGTATAATATATAGTGAAAAGCCGATTCTAGATTATAGAATCGGCTTTTTTATGCAATAGAAGCATATGATGATCACTTTTTAATTCTTAAAATAGAAAAACCCTTCATTATACATGAAGGGTTTTACGCACTAATAACTAAGATTTATAGGTCTATCGCAATCGATCTACAGATTTTACGAGATCTTCATCACGCTTAATGGCCTTATTGGCTAAGGCTAGTAAAACGATAGAAATAAGCGGGATGATCATCCCAATACCCTTCTCAAGAACCGCCGTTCCTCCGGATATGATTTGTGATCGGTATACCAATACACCTAATAAAACAAAGTTTAATATGATCGTTAGTCGTCCTAAAACGAACTGATTTTGTCTTTTTTTGTATAAAAATATAATAATAAATGACAGTACAGCTATCAATGTAAACAAACCTATAATGACAGGATCATCTTTTGCCCATACAGCATTTCCTTCAGAATCAGCATAAAGGCTAAAAACAAATGGTAAGGCTATTGAAACAATGCCAGCTAAAGCTAAATATATAGATTGTATACGTTGTATCACTGCTTAAAAATAAATTTCAGATGCAAAAATAAGTTTCTTTTATGAGTTATTTGGAAAAGTTTAAAAATAAAATTGTATCATTGTAATGTAATAACGTAATAAGCTCTCCGCTTGTTATTTTCTTGCTAGTTTATTTATCGATTTCTTCTTTCGATATATTTTCAAAATCACACAATTATTAATTCACTCTAGTTACTAGATGTTTGACATTTCAGAATTAAAAGCAAAAAAACTTCCTGAGTTACAGGAAATCGCAAAAGGTATTAAGGTTCCTAAGTTTAGGACGTTAAAAAAATTAGATTTAGTCTATAAAATTTTAGACGTGCAAGCTGCAGAACCAGAAAAGGTGGCTAATACAGCAGTTGTAAAACCATCTCAACCTGAGCCTTCAAAGAAGGCAGCTGCAGAAAACAAAGGCCCAAATACTAAAAAGCCTCAAGCGCAACAAAAGCAAACGCCAGCGGCTACTCAATCACAGGATAAGCCTAAACGCGAAAAGCCCCAAAGACCTAGAAGTCAAAATCCAAAAAACAATAAGTCGGAAGAGGCAAAGCCCGTAGCTCATGATTCAAAAGCTCCTAAAAAGGAGGAACCTAAAGCGAAGGCACCAACTCAGAATAACGATAAAAGCAAAGAGAAGAATTCAGATACTGGTTCTAATGATCAGAAATCTAGAGATCATCAGCGCGATAATCGTCATAATAACAATAATAAGCGTCAACATCGTGATAATAATCGCGATAACAATAATCGCAATAATAACCGTAACCAAAATAATAACCGAAACAACGGAAATGGGAATAAGGATAGCAGAAATCGCTACCGTGAACCAGATTTTGAATTTGAGGGTATTATAGAAAGTGAAGGTGTTCTGGATATTATGCAAGATGGTTATGGATTCTTACGATCATCAGATTATAACTACTTGGCATCTCCAGATGATATTTACGTATCACAATCTCAAATTCGTTTATTTGGATTAAAAACAGGAGATACGGTACTTGGTGTTATACGTCCTCCTAAAGAAGGAGAGAAGTATTTTCCATTGATTAAAGTATCGAGAATTAATGGATTAAGTCCAAATATTGTTAGAGATCGCGTTTCTTTCGAACACTTAACACCATTATTCCCTACTGAAAAATTCAATTTGGCAGCAAGACAGTCTAGCATTTCTACGAGAGTGATGGATATGTTTGCTCCTATTGGAAAAGGACAGCGTGGTATGATTGTATCACAACCTAAGACTGGTAAAACAATGTTGCTTAAGGATGTGGCAAATGCTATTGCAGCAAATCATCCTGAAGTGTATCAAATGATCCTTCTTATAGATGAACGTCCTGAAGAAGTTACAGACATGCAACGTAATGTAAAAGGAGAAGTAGTAGCTTCTACTTTTGATAAAGAAGCACATGAGCACGTAAAAGTGGCAAATATTGTTCTAGAAAAAGCAAAACGCCTTGTAGAATGTGGCCATGATGTTGTGATTCTATTAGATTCTATCACACGTTTAGCACGTGCATACAATACCGTGCAGCCTGCTTCTGGAAAGATACTTTCTGGAGGGGTAGATGCCAATGCATTGCATAAACCTAAGCGTTTCTTTGGAGCTGCTCGTAATATAGAAAATGGAGGCTCTCTAAGTATTATTGCAACAGCACTTACAGAAACTGGTTCTAAAATGGATGAGGTGATCTTTGAAGAATTCAAAGGAACGGGTAACATGGAATTACAATTAGATAGAAATATTTCTAACAGACGTATATTCCCAGCTATTGATCTTACATCATCTAGTACACGCCGTGATGACTTATTACATTCTAAAGATACAAGTCAGCGTTTATGGGTGCTTCGTAAGTATCTAGCCGATATGAACCCAGTAGAAGCAATGGAGTTTATGAGTGATCGTATCAAGAGTACTCGTAATAATGAAGAGTTTTTGATCTCTATGAATCAATAATTCAATACACATATAAAATATAAATCCTCTCAGCAATGAGAGGATTTTTTATGTTTACGCTTTCGCGAAAGCGTATATAAACTTAAAATTTGTAGATTTAAGGAATAACAATCATACAAAGTATTATTATGAAATACGCAGCTATTTTTTTTCTGATTTTTATCACTCATAACATCTATGGGCAACAATTTGAATTTAGTGATATGAGACATATTGATGTTCGTGGTACTGCTACGATGGAAGTTGTACCTAATATCATAAAAATAAATGTCACTTTAGAGGAAAGGTATGTAGGCAAGCAAAAATTAGATATTGCGATTTTAGATACCAAATTTAAAGCAATCACTCAGGATTTAAATATTAACCCTGTAAACATTACTCTAGATGAATTTTCAAGTGATTATAGTACTTATAAGAAACGAAAAACGGATGTTTTTGCTACGAAGAACTACATAGTTAAGTTAGATGATATTGTGGTCGCGACTGCTTTGCTAAAGCAACTTAATGAAGCAGATATGGAGTCTTATTTGCTAAGCAAGTCACATACAGATATTATTAATTATAGAAAACAAGTAAAAGCTAGTGCAGTTAAAGCTACAAAAGAAAAAGCCAATTATCTTTTGGAAGCAATAGATGCAAAGCTAGGTAAGTTATTGCGCTTAAAAGAACTCATTAATGAAGATGCAGAATATAAGAGGTATAGAAATGCGATGAGAAGCTCTAATTCATATAAACCTTCGGCATCAACGATGAGTCAGATTTTGGGTGGTTTTGACCCTATTATAGTCTCTTATTCTATGGATGCAACCTTTGAGATTATAGATTAATCTTCATCTAGCAAATCTGGTCTACGCTCTTTGGTGCGTTGATAGGCTTGTTCTTCTCGCCATGCTTCTATTTTTGGAAAATTACCGCTAGTTAACAATTCAGGGACTTTCCAACCTTTGTAATCGGCTGGGCGGGTATAGATAGGAGGTGCTAATAAACCATCTTGAAAGCTATCGGTAAGTGCGGAGGTTTCGTTTCCTAAAACGCCTGGAATTAGTCGGATTACTGCGTCACAAAAAATTAAAGCACCTAACTCTCCACCACTTAATACATAATCACCAATAGAAATTTCTTTGGTAACAAAATGGTCACGTACTCGTTGATCTACTCCTTTATAATGCCCACATAAGATGATGATGTTTTTCTTTAGTGACATAGTATTTGCCATTCCTTGATTAAGTGTCTCTCCATCTGGTGTCATATAAATGACTTCATCATACTCACGTTCTGATTTTAATTTTGAAATACATTTATCTATAGGTTCTATCATCATGACCATACCTGCACCACCACCAAATTGATAGTCATCTATTTGCTTATAATTATCAGTTACATAATCTCTAAGGTTATGAAAATGTACTTCTACCAGACCTTTGGCAATAGAACGTTGCATAATAGAGGCCTCAAATGGGCTTTTTAATAAATCAGGTACAACGGTGATGATATCTATACGCATGCGTACTATAAATTATGATTTTGAAGTCTAAGACTATTGGAGTCTTTTGTATGACTTATTAATTTGTGGGCCAAAAGTAATGTAAATCTGGGTCTTTTGTAAATCCTAAACGCTCATAAAGGTGTTGTGCTGGATTTGTAGTTTCTGTTTGTATTACAATTCCTTTTTGATGTTCTTTACGGCATAGGTTTTTTACTTCATTTATAAGTGCTTGTCCTATCCCTAAGTTTCTGTAGTCGGAATGTATATATAAATCATTGAGTATATACATACGTTCCATACTTACAGAAGAAAAGATGGGGTAGAGTTGAGTAAAACCTACAGCTATTTCTGAATCTGCTTTCGCGAAAGCGATATAAATAACACTGTCTTTATTTATGAGTCGTTCTTTAAGGAATGAGTGTGCCTTGTCATAGTCAGAAGATTGTCTATAAAAAACGCGGTACCCATCAAATAAAGGGACTAAAACTTCTAAATCTTGTAGAGTTGCTAATCGTATATACATAAAAAAAATCTGTACTCGAAAGTACAGATTTTATAGCTATTATTTTGATTTGTTTAGCTTTTTGATTGCTTTAGGAGTTTATTACGTTCATCTTGTAATTGTCTACCTAGTTTCTGTTCTTTTTCTAGAGCTTTTCTTTTGTAATCATCAAAATCAAGTTCTAATTCATCTAATTTTCTTTTGGCTTGGCGCGTTAATGTATTGCTATTCTTAAATCGAAAGATAAATAGAAGGAGTCCTAAAAATAAGATTCCAATGATGCTCCACATCATTGTTTGGTAGCTTCCTTTACTCATTTGCGAACCGAGAAAGCTCATGCTATCTTTTTCTAGATTTGTATCTTCTAGTGTTTTTTGAGTGCTAGAAAGGTTTGTGTTTAATCCAGTAATTTCAGAAGCTTGATCTTCTATGCGCTTATTGAGGTTTGTTATTTTAGTTTTTAACGTAGTAACACTATCGCTAAGTTGTTTTCTGTAACGTTCTAATTTTGGACGTTCGATTACTTTGTATCGTTTAGGGCCATTATTATAATTACCGCTAGATTTAATTACTTGATCGTATTGTTCTATAACGGTTTTTGGAGCTACATCTTCAGTTTGTGGTTCTTGAGCGTTTGCATATAAGAGCACACCAAAACATAAGATAAGTAGGGAGAGTGTTCTTTTTGTCATGGGTTTTAGGGTGTTTAGTCGGTTATATTATTTTGATGGACTAGTTCATAGGTCTGTTCGGTGACAAAAATACTAGAAATAATCAACTTAAATACGTTTGAAAATAAGACTTGGTTCTTTTGATGTAAAATAAAAGCTCACTTTTTACAAAAGTGAGCTTTTAAATTTAGAATTTTCATATTCTTTTGAATACGTAATAAACTACTAATAATATGTAAATCGTCTTACTTTAGAGATGTATTTTGCGAGTCTGATTACTTGATGGCTATATCCATACTCATTATCATACCAAACATAAAGGATAACGTTTTTTCCACCTTCTCTTACGATAGTTGCATTACTATCATAAATACTTGGCGCTGATGATCCAACAATGTCACTAGATACGAGTTCGTTATCTATTGAGTATTTTATTTGCTCTACTAGGTCTCCTTCAAGAGCATACTTTCTTAAAGTAGTATTAAGATCTTCTATGCTAGTTTCTTTGTCAAGCTCTAAGTTTAATATAGCTAATGATCCGTTGGGCACAGGTACACGTATAGCATTTGAGGTTAATTTTCCTTCAAATGTTGGTAATGCTTTACTAACTGCTTTTCCTGCTCCAGTTTCTGTAATAACCATATTAAGTGCTGCAGCTCTTCCTCTACGGTATTTACTATGCATATTATCTACCAAGTTTTGATCGTTGGTATATGCATGTATCGTTTCTAAATGTCCATATTTTACTCCAAAAGAATCATCCATTGCTTTAAGAACAGGTGTGATTGCATTTGTAGTACAAGAAGCTGCAGAGAAAATAGATGTTTCATCTGGATTGTGTTCTAGGTGATTTACACCATGTACTATATTAGGAACTCCTTTTCCAGGAGCTGTAAGCAATACTTTTGCAACTCCTTTTCCAGCTAGGTGTCTACTTAATGCTTCATGATCTCTAAAAGCTCCTGTATTATCTATAACAAGTGCATCATTGATTCCGTACGTAGTATAGTCTATATCTTCAGGTGCATTGGCACTAATGATATGTACCGTAGTTCCATTAATGATTAATGCTTTTTTATCGATATCTACTGCAATTGTACCTGCAAAATCTCCATGTACAGAATCACTCTTAAGTAATGAAGCTCTTTTCTCTAAAACAGTAGCATCTATTTTACCTCGAGTTACAATAGCTCTTAATCGCATTTGGGCTCCTTTACCAGTGCGTGTCATAAGCTCTCTCGCTAATAAGCGCCCGATACGACCAAAACCATAAAGTACAACATCTTTTGGAGTGATGTTATTACTCGTTTTAGCTGGTTTTAATTTTTTAGCAACAAATGAAGTTGCGCTAATATGATCTTCCTCAAGGTGATATTCATAGGTAAGTTTTCCTATATCTAATTTTGCTGGAGGAAGTTCTAGTGTTTTAATGGCTTCAGCTATCTCAACACTGTCAAAAATAGAGATAGGTTTTTCTACAAAAGCACCTGCGTACTCGTGTAAATCTAAAATCTCACTGACATTTCTGTCAATGAGTTGATTTCTAAAAAGTACTAGCTCTATAGATTTATCATACCATAGGTCGCTTGCAATTTTAATAAAGGCAACCGCCGCTTTACGACGATCTGCTTGAAAAGAAAGTTCTGTTTCGTAAGTATCTAGATGACTCATGCTACTATTTTTGTTTTTGAGTGTTGTTTTTATTTAGGACACCCTTCTTAAATTTTCGGCAAAAGTATAGATTTCAAACGTTTTCGTAGCAAAAAAAAAGAAAAAAAACATCTTCTTTTTGAGAAGATGTTTTTTAGGTAAGTTTATTTTATTAAGTAGTCTGGTGAAAAGGAGAGCCAGATGTGTAACAAGTTGTACTCCAACCTAATGATTGCCAAGCTGATTGCCATGATGCGGTTAAGTCTTCATCCATTTCTACTGGTACACTTGCACTCCCCGGTTTTGATCTAACACAAGTCATGCTTCCTGCATTAATTAGTTTTAATGTTTCTTTACTAATTTCAAATTTTCTCATTTTTTTTAAAATCATAATTTTAATCTTTATGGTTTATAATTATAAAAGTATATGGGAGTGTTTAGTTTAATTTTCAAAAATATATCGATTTCTTTCTCCATCTCTATCTACAAATACAATACTTATAGTTTCATTATTCCTTTTTCTACTTATTATGCTTTTTGCATCTTCTATATTTGAAACTTTTTCGTCGTCAATTTCAGAGATAATAAGTCCAACAATATTTCCATAACGTCTCATTTCTGGTGACGCATCAGAAATTATAACTCCATGCTTGACTTTATATTTTTTCAAATCTTTAGGTGAAGCATTTTTGACTTGTATTCCTAACCTTTCGATATCATAGGTTATAGATTTTACTAATGTCACAGGAACAGTTATTTCTTTATTTTCCCTTAATAGGTACACTTGAACAACATCATCAGGGCGTTTTGAACTGATATACCCCGATAAATCTGAAAATTTATTAATCTTTATATCGTCTATACGTTTAATAATGTCTCCGCTTTGAATACCTGCTTTTTCAGCACCACTTTCAAACTCAACACCTCCTACATAAAATCCTTCTGTAGTTGCTATTTCTAAATCTTCTATATCTTGTGGGCGCAATGATTTTAC
The DNA here is from genome assembly GCF_900188275.1 of Dokdonia pacifica. GTDB lineage: Bacteria > Bacteroidota > Bacteroidia > Flavobacteriales > Flavobacteriaceae > Dokdonia > Dokdonia pacifica. The sequence goes on along the minus strand of NZ_FZNY01000008.1, from coordinate 4,680 downwards.
AGAAGTACCTCGTACTCCTAAAATTCCTTTTTGTACAGATCCAAACTGCATGATATCTTCTACAATTTTACGAGCATTGTTTGATGGTACTGCAAATGCATACCCTACATAAGACCCAGTTTGTGATGTGATGGCCGTATTGATGCCTATAAGTTCTCCATACGTATTTACAAGTGCACCACCACTATTTCCAGGATTTATAGCAGCGTCAGTTTGTATAAATGATTGATAATTTGAATCCCTTTCGTCTAAGTCTCTAGCTTTTGCAGAGATAATACCTGCTGTAACAGTAGAAGTAAGATTAAAAGGATTTCCTACTGCGAGTACCCATTCACCTATTTTTGCTGCATCACTATCTCCAAATGGAATATATGGTAATTCATCTCCTTCGGCATCTATTTTAATAAGGGCAATATCTGCTTTTTCATCTGCTCCTATAAGTCTTGCTGTGTATTTACGATTATCATTTAATGCTACTTCTATTTCACTAGCTCCGGCGATAACATGATTATTTGTGATAATAAAGCCGTCTCCGGAAATAATAACCCCACTTCCAGCTCCTACAATGCCTTCTCGTTGTCCACCGCCACGAAGAAATTCCATCATATTTCGGGGTTGTCTATATTCTTGTTTGTTACTTACGTGCACAACACCATTTACAGTACGCTCTGCAGCATCTGTAAAATCAATTCCAGAATTAGCAGCTGCTGTATAAGTAGTTGGGGTATATACAGGAATGCTAGAAGGTTGATTTTGAGTGAATTTAGGTTGTGAGATTGGTTCTTCAATAAATAATTTGTAAGCGCCTAGGGTTATAACACCTGCTAGGACAGCAACAGAAAGTAAACTTGCTATTTTTTTCATGGTCATTTTCATTAGGTGATTATATAATGTTAAATTTAAAATTTTAGTATACACGGAATTCATATTTAACTGCCTTTTAACAGCGCAGGCAATATGCTAATTCCGTATTTTTGTCGTTCATCTAAGTAAAGCATGACGATACCATTTAAAAAATATCAAGGAACCGGCAATGATTTTGTTATTATAGACAATAGACATTTATTTTTCCCCAAAGATGATACCAAACTTATTTCTAAGCTTTGTGATCGAAAATTTGGCATAGGTGCAGATGGTTTGATACTATTAGAAAATCATGATCTTGTAGATTTTACAATGGTATATTATAATGCAGATGGTAAACAAAGCAGTATGTGTGGTAATGGGGGGCGTTGTATTGTCGCTTTCGCGAAAGCGTTAGAAATTATACAATCTTCTACAACATTTATGGCTATAGATGGTTTGCATGAAGCGTCTATTGCTAATGATGGTATTGTACATTTAAAAATGCAAGATGTAACGGGTATAAAAGCTACACCATCTTATAGTTTTTTAGATACAGGGTCTCCACATCATATTCAGTTTGCTGAAAATTTGTCAGAACTTGATGTAAAGAAAGAAGGAGCCTGTATACGATACAGTGATACGTATGGAAGTGCCGGAAGTAATATTAATTTTGTATCCCAAAAAGAGCCAAATGTGTTTGCTGTACGCACATATGAACGTGGAGTAGAGGATGAAACCCTAAGTTGTGGAACAGGAGTTACAGCAGTAGCACTAGCCATGCATCATCAAGGCAAAACAAACGAAAAACGTGTGCGTCTTGATGTAGAAGGAGGTGAGCTTGAGGTGAGTTTTGAAAAGGATGGAGATGGGTATGCAAATATTTTCCTGATAGGTCCGGCAACGTATGTTTTTGAAGGTGAAATTACATGGTAACACTTAAAGGAAATACTATTTTTTTAAGAGCTTTAGAGCCAGAAGATCTGCAGTCAATACATCGTATAGAGAATGATGAACGACTCTGGTCTGTAAGTGAGACAGTAGTTCCTTTTTCTGTGTATAGTATTAAAGAATATATAGCTAATGCTCATAAAGATATTTATGAAGTAAAACAGTTGCGCCTGGCAATCTGTAATACAGTTTCAAAAGAGCTTATAGGTCTTATTGATCTTTTTGATTATGATCCTCACAATGCAAGAGCTGGTGTAGGGATCTTAATTGAAGCTAAAGAAAATAGGGGTAAAGGGTATGGAAAAGAGGCGTTGGATTTAATCCTTAATTATGTGAGATCGCATTTGAAATTACACCAATTATATGCCAATATTCTTGAAGATAATATAGCGAGTATTCAGTTGTTCACAAACGCTGGTTTTGTGAAAATAGGCGTCAAAAAAGATTGGAGGCGAGTGAATGGGGAAGGAGTACGCTTTCGCGAAAGCTATAAAAATGAAGTTTTATTTCAACATCTATTATAATGTATATTAAACGAATTTTATTCATTGTCGCACTTATTGGAATTCTGGTATGCGGTATTTTTGCTTACAATGTTTATGGAGCCTTTTTTTCTTCAAATACAGCTTTTGAAAATGAAGAAGCCTATCTTTTTGTAGCTTCTGACGCTACTTTTGAGCAAGTAGCAGAAGATATTGCTCCTTTATTGAAGGATGTAGAATCATTTGTTAAAGTAGCAGAACGTAAAAAATATACAACGAATATTAAATCAGGACATTTTGCTATTAAAAAAGGGATGAGTAATAACGATATAATTAATACCATCCGCAGTCAAAATAAGCCTGTTAAGATAGCATTTAATAATCAAGAGCGTATAGAGAATCTTGCTGGGCGAATCGCTACACAGATAGATGCGGATAGTCTTTCTTTACTTATGGCTATGAAGGAACCTAATTTTTTAAAAGCAAATGGGTTTACAGAAGAGACAGCCTTGACTATGTATATTCCTAATAGTTATGAGTTGTATTGGAATATTTCGGCAAAGGGATTTAGAGATCGTATGCTTAAAGAACATAAGCGTTTTTGGAATGAATCTCGTAAAGCAAAGGCAAAGCTACTAAAATTGACACCTGAGCAAGTATATGCATTAGCTTCTATAGTTCATAAAGAGACTGCAAAAGTAGATGAAAGACCGCGTGTTGCAGGAGTCTATCTTAATAGAATAAAGAGAGGAATAAAACTTGATGCAGATCCAACAATTATATATGCTTTAAAGAAAAAAGCAAATGATTGGGATGTAGTTATAAAAAGAGTGCTCTATAAAGACTTGGAAATAGATTCTCCATATAATACCTATAGAAATGTAGGAGTTCCTCCTGGCCCTATTTTTATGCCAGATATTTCAGCTATAGATGCTGTTCTTAATGCAGAAAAACATAGCTACTATTATTTTGTTGCAGACATTGAACGATTCGGATATCATAAGTTTGCAAAAACACTTTCACAACACAATGCCAACAGCGCAGCCTATAAACGCTGGATAAACAATCAGGGGATAAGAAGATAAAAGCATCTAAAAACTGTTAATAACCCTGTTCTTAACTTTTAAGGTGATTACGTTTCTTGAGAGTACTTAAATAGTAATTTTGAGTATCAATATGATTGCAATTTAGTGTTGCACTTGACGTTTTTAAATGGGGGCAAAGATGTCATTTATGATTTTTTGAGTAATTTTCTTAAAAGAATCTTAACGCTAAATCGACGAAAAGCATTGAAAATAAAGGGTTTTGTTAAATAAACAGTTATTTCATCTCCTTTGTCGATTTTTGTTTGGTAGATTCATTTATTGTTGTATTTTTGCCGGCCGAAATAGACAGCACTATATAAGGTTTTAAAAGTTAAAAAAATCTTAGCAGTCGAAAAGCGATTATATGGTAAGAAGCCTGGTAAAAATTACTGTCCTTCCATTTATGATAGGACTTTTATCACTAGGAAATATTTCAGAAAAGGAACGGGAACTCACTAAAACGGAAGACTTTTCTCAATATTCAACAAAAGGTTTAGACCTTTATTATACAGTGCCTTTACCTGAAGAGACACTTCAGGATGTTAACCCTTCCTATTTTCCACTTGCATTTACTGGTGGAATGTACATAGGGTTTAAAGAAGCCTTAGCTTTTAAAGAGTCTCAAGGAAATTACTTTAGCATTAATACTTTTGGGTATATGGGGAAGTATCAATTCGGGGCATCTACTTTAGATTTAATTGGTATTAAAAATACTCAGAACTTTATAAAAAATCCTGTTCTACAAGAACAAGCTTTCTTGTTAAACACCTCTCGTAATAAATGGGTGTTGAGACGTGATATTAAACGTTATTCAGGAAAATGGGTAGGAGGTGTTAAAATTACAGAATCTGGCATTTTAGCAGCAGCACATCTTGCTGGACCAGGAAGCGTGAAGCGTTTTTTACGCTCAGGGGGAGAGATAGGATTTAGTGATGGTTTTGGAACTTCTATACAAAGTTATTTGAAAAAATTCTCAGGTTTTGATGTGTCTTTTGTTCAGGCAATTAAAAGACCAAGACTGGAAGATTTATTGTAATACAGATTTTGATTAGTTAATTATTGAAAAAAACTCCTAGTGTATAACTAGGAGTTTTTTATGTTTATTATAATATGTTTAGTTGTAGATTTTCCTTTTACCTTTTCAGTGTAAAGTGTCCTACAAACTCTCTTTGAGTTCCAAGTCCATCTGGTTCTGTATAGTTCACTCTAAACCAGTAATCATCTGAAATCATTGGTTGACCATTAAAAGTACCATCCCATCCTTCACTGGTTGGACTGATCTGTTTTAATAACTTCCCAAATCTATCAAAGATGTAAAT
>NZ_FZNY01000013.1 GCF_900188275.1 Dokdonia pacifica | reverse complement strand
AAGCATAGCATTAGTAAGTTTGATATGAGTTTTGTGTTTACAGAAATCGAAGGACAATTAGCAGTACACATAGATTATAATACAGATATTTATGACCCTGTATTTGTAGAAAAAATAGGAATACACTTAGAAGCATTTATGATGAAGTGTATTACCAATCCAACGTATGCTATTGAAAAGATATCGTATATAAGTACAGAAGAGAAATCACAATTGCTGAATGATTTTAATCAAACAGAAATAGCGTATCCAAAAGATCAAACAGTTATAGACTTATTTGTAGAACAAGTTGCAAAGACACCAGACGCAACTGCTCTTATGTTTGAAGATGTAACGTATACCTATGCAGCATTAGATAATGCCTCTTCTAGATTAGCAAATTATGTATTAAAATATCATGACCTTACTACCGAAGATTTAGTAGGTATTAAACTTGATAATAGCGAATGGCAAATCATTGCTATACTCGCAATATTAAAAGCAGGTTGCGCATATGTGCCTATTGATACATCGTATCCAGAACAACGTATTGCATATATGGAAGAAGATTGTAAGTGTAAACTTACTATAGATGAAGATACATTAGATGATTTTAATAATGAAACCGAACTTTCGGATACATTACCTCTGGTGGATACAAAGCCCAATCATTTAGCGTATGTCATGTATACGTCTGGATCTACTGGAACTCCTAAAGGGGTTATGGTAGAACATAAGAACATTATACGTTTAGTAAAATCTGCAAATTTCTATCAACTATCTACCCAAGATATTTTATTAAGTACAGGAGCATTTTCATTTGACGCAACTACTTTTGAATATTGGGGAACATTATTAAATGGAGGTTGTTTGGTCGTATGCCCAAAAGAAACATTGTTAGATAGTGAGGTGTTATCACAAGAAATAAAAAATAGGAATGTAAACATTATGTGGTTTACTGCAGGTTGGCTTCAAATGTTGGTAGATACAGCATTAGATTTATTTGCTCCTTTAACCACAGTACTATCTGGAGGAGATAAACTTTCTCCAAAACACATTGCTATTTTAAAAGAAACCTATCCTGAATTAACTATTATTAATGGATATGGGCCTACAGAGAATACTACATTCTCTATTACCTATGAAATCCCAGAAGTAGTGGGAGATATTCCTATAGGATACCCAATTAGTAATAGTACAGCCTACATTCTTTCAGATTATTTAGAAGTACAACCTATAGGAGTTATTGGAGAGATTTGTTTGGGTGGAGATGGATTGTCAAGAGGGTATCTAAATCATCCTGAGTTAACCGCAGAAAAATTTGTCAGTGATCGCTTTCGCGAAAGCGGAATTTTATATAAAACAGGAGATCTGGGGCGTTGGTTACCTGATGGGACCATAGAGTTTATGGGGCGAAAAGATAATCAAGTAAAACTAAGAGGATACCGTATAGAATTAGGAGAAATAGAAGCGGCTTTACTGTCTTATGAAGAAATCCCACAAGCTGTTGTGGTGATCAAAGAGGTAAACGATACAAAAGAGATTGTTGCGTATATGGTGTGTGAATCTCTTGTTGATAAAGAGCAATTAAGAGCATCTTTAAAAACGAAATTACCAGACTATATGTTGCCAAGTTATTTTGTGGTGCTTGATGAAATGCCACTTACTTCTAATGGAAAAATAGCAACCAAGTTATTGCCTGAAGTAACCGAGAAAGATATTGTTCGTAAAAAATATATAGCTCCTAGTACCGCTTTAGAAATACAACTGGTAGAAATATGGCAGCATATCTTAGGGATAGAAACCATAGGAATAACCGATGACTTTTTTGAATTAGGAGGACATAGTTTAAAGGCTAGTAAATTACTAAGTGATTATCAGAAATTTTGCAATGTAAAAATTGAAATGCAAAAAATCTTTAGTCATACAACTATAGAAGCACATTGTAAACTTATTGAGAATGCACAAAAAGTGACTTATGTAGCGATTCCTAAAACACCTATTGATACGAGTTATCCTGTATCAAATACACAGAAAAAAATGTGGGTGGCTAGTCAATATGATAAAGGGTCTATCGCATATAATATACCAGCTTGTTTAGAGCTATCTATAGATGCTACTCATTTTAAAAAGGCTATTGATGACGTAATACGTAGGCATGAAATCTTACGAACAGTTTTTAAACAAGAAAGTAATGGAGATATAAGACAATATATAGTAGCTCCTGAAGCATTTGAGTTTGAAATCAAAACATTGGATTATAGAAAATATGAAAACATCGAAGCGCATGTACGAGCATATGTAATAAATGATCTGAATAAAATGTTTGATCTTGAAAATGGACCTTTATTAAGAGGGGCATTATTGCAAGTGTCTGCTACAAATTATGTGTTTTATTTTAATATGCATCATATCATTAGTGATGGCTGGTCTATAGAAGTGTTAACGAAAGATGTACTAGCATACTATGAAGCATATCAAAAGAATACTGAAGTGCGTTTGGAACAACTAAATATCCAATATAAAGATTATGTGTCTTGGTACCAGAATAGTAAAACCACAACAGGTCATAAGGAGTATTGGAAGCAACATTTTTCTGGAGAAATTCCTAAAATGAATTTATCTATTTCTGATGAGCGGCCAGCAATAAAAACCTTTGATGGAAATTCGTTTTCTGGAGAAATATCAAAAGAGATTTTTGATAAGTTAAAGCATAAAACAGAAACTTCAGGAACCTCACTTTATATGAGTCTTATGGGAGTTGTTAATGTATTGCTTTACAGATATTCTTATCAAAATGATATTATAATCGGAAGTCCTTTTGCAGGAAGAGATCATCCAGATTTAAAAGATCAAATAGGGTGTTTTATAAATACAATTCCTATTAGATCATTTGTAGATGAAAACAAGATCTATGACGACTTTTTAGAAGAGGTAAAACAAGCAGTATTAGAGGCCCAATATCATGGTAGCTATCCTTTTGATGCAATACTAGAGGATATAAAATATAGTAGAGATTTATCTCGAAGTCCTTTATTTGATATCATGGTAGTAATGATTCAAAATGCAAATAAAGAACATCATGTGCCATTAGAAAACCCTGTGCTTTCTAATATTAAATTACCAAGTTCTAATAGTAAAGTAGATATTACTTTTTTCTTTAAAGAGTTAGATGATAAGATCTTGTGTAGATTGGTTTATAACACCACTATATATTCAGAAACGGTTATCGAAAAGCTATTCGAAAGTTTCATGACCATTTTAGAGAAAACGCTTGACGATACTTCATTACCAATTAAAGAGTATGTCAATAGTACTATAGATAAGACAGAGAGAATCGAGTATAACTCTTTTATTGAAGAGTTAAGTAATTCTATAAGTGAAGATTTCTAAAAAGAAATTCTTCCTACGTATTCCCAAGATTAAAAAATAATTTTTTGATGTGTAGTGTGACAATTTACACCACAACCTCTTTTGTACTAAAAAGAGACTAGCTCCTATTGGAGTCAAAAAATTGAATAGAGTATTTACAAAATATGAAAAATAGTAATCGTAAAAAATTAGGTGTAATATCTGGGATGGGTACTAGAGCGGGTTTATTATTTATAGATAAACTTATAAATAGTATTGAAGCTCCAACCGATCAAGATTTTCCTGAATTTATATTACATAATAATAGCCAAATTCCAGATAGAACGTTATCTATTATATATGGTCAAGAATCTCCAGAAAATGAATTACTCAGATCAATAGAATTGATGAATGCTTGTGATGTTGATTTTATGGTATCAACCTGTATTACATCACATCATTTTTTAGGTCAGTTAAGTTCAAGAATTACTAAGAATTTTATAAACCCTATTGATTTAGTAGTTAGAGAGCTAGTAGAGCATCCATACTACATTAATAAAGTGGGACTTTTAGCAACTACAGGAACTATTACATCTGGATTATTCCATAGAAAATTTGAGAATACAAATATTGAATTAGTAACACTTAATTCAGAAGATCAGGAATCAAAATTTATGAAGTCTGTGTATATGAAAGGAGGACTTAAATCGTCACAAATCACACCAGATGCCTATAGCCTTTTTGAAGAAGCAGTAGATCGTTTGAAAATGCAACAACCTGATGTAATTATAGGAGGTTGTACCGAAGTTCAAATTGGATTACAAAACTTGGATATAGATTTTCATTATATAGATGTAATAGATGTTTTGGTTCAAGAAATAATCGAAAAAATGAATCTTAAAGTTAAAGAGAAATTAACCTGTTTAATATAGAATACGATGGTCAATAAAAAAGTAATACATACTGTATTTGAAAATATAGTAGCTCAAAAGCCTACTAACATTGCTATTGAAACGGAAGGTTTTAAAATATCATATTCCCAATTAAATAGCTATGCTAATCAAATAGCACATATTCTTAAAAGTTTAGATATTGAAAAAGGAGATGTTGTTGCTGTTTTCTTTAATCAAGTTTTAGTACAAATCCTATCTCTTATTGGAATATTCAAAAAAGGAGGTGTTTATTTACCTTTAGATAAGAAGTATAAACAAAATCATTGGGGAGAACTATTTACAAAGATTCAACCTAACGCTTTATTGATTTCTCAGGAGTACTTTGACATCGTAAAAAAATATAATGCGGAATATGAGTTTTCAATACCAAAAGTAATTATAGTTGATATAAGTCCAGAAATGGAATTACAATATGATGTATATGTTTATACTAATAGTACTTATATTAAAATGGAATCTGAGAATGTAAAAGAAGATGGTAACTTAAAATTGGATATAGATGGAGAGGATGCTAATCATATCTTTTTTACTTCTGGATCTACAGGAAAACCAAAAGCTGTACTTGGAAATCATAAAAGTTTAAGTCATTTTATTCATTGGGAAACAAAAGAATTGCAACTTGCCGAGAATGATAGAATTGGACAATTAACATCACTGTCTTTTGATGCTTCATTGCGAGACATCTTTTTACCATTAATAAATGGAGCTACCATATGCATTCCTGCATCAAAAATTAAAGAAGATGTTAATCAATTAAATGAATGGTTACAAAAGGAAGAAATCACTATAGTGCATACGGTTCCTACCATGTTAAGATTGCTGTTGAATGCAGATGATGATCTTCTTGATAATAAAACTAACTTTTCTTCACTAAGATATTTGTTACTAGCAGGAGAAAAACTCTACAATAGAGATATTACCTCTTGGAGAGAAAAGAATGGGGATCATACCTGTATTGTTAATCTTTATGGAGCTACTGAATCTACTTTAGTTAAATCTTTTCATAGAGTAGAGAATCCTCTTGTAGGGAAACCCTCAGATGGTATTAGTGTTGGAAAACCTATTTCAAACACAGCCTTAATTATTTTAAATTCAGAAAATAAATTATGTGCGATCCACGAAAAAGGGAGTATTTATATTAAAACACCTTTTTTGTCAAGTGGATATTATAAAGCTCAAGAACTAACAAAGGAAAAGTTTATACAAAACCCTTTAAGTTCAGAAAAGGATATTATATATAAAACGGGGGATTATGGTACGTATGACGCATCACGTAATATTACTGTTTTAGGAAGAGAAGATGGAGTGCTTAAAATCAATGGAATTAGATGTGATATTAACAGTATAGAAAGTACTATTCTTGAACTTGAAAAAGTAGCTATGGTTAAATGCCTAGTGAAAGAGAGTGAGGATGATAATACATCTATTATTTGTTTTTATTCTTCTAAAGAACCCTTAGAAGAAACAATTAGGAATCATTGCTTCAAATATTTGCCACATTACGAGATACCATCTTTAATGATACATGTGGCTTCATTTCCAACCAATGCAAATGGAAAGGTAGATACTGCATATTTGAATAATAAATTAAAAGAAGTAACGGATCTTACCCAAGATAATACACAACCTATAAATGATATTGAGGAGAATGTACTAAGAATATGGAAAGAAGTATTAAGCAAAGAGCAAATGGGTACTGAAAATAGCTTTCTTTCTTTAGGAGGTAATAGTATAAAGCAAGTCTTACTGAGATCTAAGATTTATAAGGAATTTGGTGTACAGGTTACTATTGAAAATTTATTCACACATGCTACCATTAGTAAACAAGCTTCTTTGATATCGTCATTATTGGTATCTCAATCTGCAAACACATATAACACAATCAAACCGATTGCAAAGAATCCAGATGGATATGTGGTATCTAATGAACAATTAAGAATATGGATAACCTCCCAATCTAATGAAGAGTCTATTGCTCATAATATGTATTATACATATGATATAGAAGGTAATTTTGAGCTGTCATTATTTGTAAATGCAATTAAAGCAGTTATAGAGAAGTATGAGATATTAAGAACAAGTTTTTTAATTAATGATCAAGGAGAAGTAGTGCAGAAAGTACTGGATAATATTGATGTTGATAATATGCTTTCTCATCATATAATAGAAGAAAATAAGAATGAAGATGAGATTAAAGAATATATTAAATCGTTTAGCAATTATGCCTTTGATTTAGAGGAAGCTCCTCTGTTTAGATTACAATTATTGCAGACAGGAAATCAAAAATTTACGCTTTCTACCGTAATGCATCATATTATAGGTGATTACACTTCAGATAAGATTATAATAAGCGAAATTTTAAAATTATATAATGGTTATAAAGCTAATGAAACTGTAACGCTAAATCCATTAGAAATTCAATATAAAGATTATGCCGCTTGGATGGTAAATCGATTAGAAAATAATGAGTTCATTGCTGAGAAGAAATTCTGGACAACTCACTTAGAAGGTATATCTAAACAAGAAAAATGGTATATACCTATTCCTACAACAAATTATGAAGGGGAGTACTTTGTAAAAAAAGTACCGCAAACATTAACAAAGGAAATCAAAGACTATTGTACAGAAACTAATCAAAACCTTATGGGAGTTTTTGCAACGGCTTTAGGTATTTTGATACATAAAATTAATAACCAACAAGACGTTGTTATTGGATTGCCAATAAATTTGAGAAATCACCCAGACCTTATGAATCAAGTGGGATTGTATTTAAATGTACTACCACTTAAAATAACAATAAATACACATAATAATGTACAGCATATTTTAGATGCAACATCAAGAGATCAAGTTAAAATGATGGATCACTCATTCTATCCATTTGATAACATTGTTGAAGACTTTGAACAATTGAACGGTCTAAACCTTTTAGATAGAATAGATGTATATATGAATTTTATCAATCATCTAGATACTTCTGGTAATACGTTAGAGGACGTAACAATTACTCCAAGAAAAAGGGAAGCGAGAATGAGTAAATTCCCAATATGTTTTTATATAAATAATAGTGATACAGAACTCTCCATAAGAATTGAATACCAAACAAGCCAATTCAATCAAAAAGAAATTTCAAAAATTGGAGAGCGTTTTATGTTATGTCTTGAAAAAATAATCAAAACTTCAAATACTCCTGTACAGAGTGTTAACCTGGTAGAAAAAACTTCAATTCCAGTGTTTAGCCTAGGGTAATTCAATACTGTTTTACCCATTTATTTAGCAAATTATAATTAGATCTCTAATTACAAATATTCTATTTCCTTTTCAGGAAAATGGATAAAGAATTACTTACGATATACTTTACTTCAAATATTATAAAAGATGAAAATACTTAGTTCATATCACCAACAGCGTTTATGGTTTATTGATCATTTTGAAAAAGATGATCTATATGAAGGAGGCCCTATTTATCATAATATTCCAATTATTGTAAATATTGACAAGGATGTTGATAGCTCTCTTTTAAAAGATGCTTTTATAATGTTATTGAAAAACAATGACATTCTTAGAACACGTCTTCATAAAGAAGATGAAGGAATTTTTCAATGTGTTTCGTCAATAGATGAAATGAAAATTGACGAAATGTTCGTTCATCAAAATGGACTTAATGAAGCTTTAGAAGTATTGCGTAGTATTCCTTTTGATTTTGATAATGATCATCTAGTAAAGTGTTATTATGAGCATAGAGAAAATCAAACAGTTGTATATTTTGTAATTCATCATGCATTAATTGATAGACGTAGTATTAAATTAATACAGGAACAATATCTATCATTATTAACTAATGAAAACTCACTTTCTGACACAAATATCCAATATAGCAATTTCTCTAATTGGCAAAATGGATTGACAGAAGAAGACTATGAATCGTTACTATTTCATTGGAAATCTAAATTGAAAGATGTTCAAGTTTTATATTTTTCAACAGATAGAGAACGTGAACAAGTTCATATTTATAAAGCAAATCATACCTCCTTAAGCATTGATCGTAATAAGATTGCATCTTTTTGTGAAGCGAAAGGGATTAGCTCTAGGAATCTATTTTTATCAGCTTATAAAATGGCGCTGTCAAGATTGACAGGTTTATCAGATATAGTAATTGGAACTTTAATGGATTTGCGTAATGAGCAAATCAATACTTTAATAGGTCCTATAGAAAATCTTGTAGTATTACGCTCTTTTATTGATAGTAATAAAAGTCTTTTTGATCTTAATAAAACTGTCGAAAACGAATGGAATGAAGCCGAATGCTTTAAAACAATGCCTTTTGATAAGTTAGTTCTAGAAATCAATCCTAAAAAAGATATGAGTAGAACAGCATTGTTTGATGTGCTATTTATGTACGAAAATAATGATGGTGCTCAAGTAGATATAACAACAAATCAAGGTTGGGGAAAATATGATTTCAACTTGTTAGTTTCAGAAAATGAAAACAAGTTTGAATTAAATCTAGTATACAATGACCTGTATTTTAATAAAAATACAGTAGTATCCCTTTTAGATTTAGTTCAAAGAATTATCATTACTACGATAGAAAATGAAAATACACTTCTAAAAGATATTTCTCTTGTATCTGAAGAAGAATACAATAAACTCACTAGTACAACTAATGAGTCAATTCAATTAGGTGAAACGTCAATAGTACAAAGGTTTTTAGATCAGGTAAAAGTACATCCTGATAACATAGGAATTTCATGGTCTTCTGGCGAAATGACGTATGAAGAATTAGACAAAAAGTCGACTCAATTAGCTAATTTTTTAATCAATACAAATGCTATTGGATTAGAAGATAAAGTGGCGGTTGTATTACCTAAAACTGAAAATTTAATAATTACTATTCTTGCGGTTTTAAAAACTGGAGCCGCCTATGTACCTATAGATCCTAGCTATCCTGAAGATAGAAAAACGTTTATAATAGAAGATGCTTCGTGTAAAGTGTTAATTGATGAATCGTTCATCAATGATTCATTAGACCTTATTCTTAATGAAAGTACAACCCTACCAAAGGTTGCTATTAAGAATGATAATCTAGCCTATATCATTTATACCTCAGGCACAACAGGACGACCTAAAGGAGTAATGATTGAACATGGTAATGTTTTAAGTTTACTAGATTCTTGTTTTGTAGAGTTTGAAGTTTCAGAAAAGGATGTCTGGACTTTGTTTCATTCATATTGTTTTGATTTTTCTGTATGGGAACTATTTGGAGGTTTATTAACAGGAGCAAACGTCTTAATTATTAGTAATGAAGAAGCTAGAAATCAAGAAGTTTTTACGCAATTAATGAGGGAGTATGAAGTAACGGTTTTTAGCCAAACACCTTCAGCCTTTTATAACTTTATAGCCTTAGAGAGCCAAATACCTACATTGCGTTATGTTGTTTTTGGAGGAGAAGCTTTGAACCCATTCAAAATAAAAGATTGGAGTGATGCTAATCCTCAAGTGAAGCTTATTAATATGTACGGTATTACAGAAACAACGGTACACGTTACATATAAAGAACTTACTAGAGAAGAGCTTTCATCTTCGCTTAGCAATATTGGAAAACCACTCTTATTTGCAAACTGTTATGTGTTAGATCAAGAGCAAAGCCTATTACCGTATGGAAGATCTGGAGAGTTATACATTTCAGGAGAAGGAGTAGCTAGAGGATATCTAAACCGTCCAGATGTTCAAGAAGATAAATTTGTTCTTTGTCCTTTTGATGACAATGAAAAGATGTACAGAACAGGAGATTTAGTACGTTTTATGCCTTCTGGAGAATTAGAATATTTAGGAAGAATAGATGACCAGGTTAAAGTAAGAGGTTATAGAATAGAACTAGATGAAATAAAAAAACAGATAGATACTTATAGCGGTGTACAACAGAGTGCAGTCAGTTTAATCGAAATGCCAGATGGGGATAAAAGTATTGCTGCATATATTACTTTAACTAACCAGCATAGTATCAGTGATCTGAAATTACATTTATCTACTAAGATACCTGAATACATGATTCCGTCATTTTTTGTAAAAATGGACGAAATCCCAATAAATAGTAATGGAAAAGTCGACAAAACAAAATTGCCTTCTCCACTAGATAGTCAGAGTAATGAAACTCAAGAAATCATACCACCTTCAACTGATCTAGAGATCAAACTACATGAGATTTGGAGTAGTTTATTAAATACAGAACGTTTTGGATTAAAGCATAACTTTTTTGAATTAGGAGGTCATAGTTTAAAAGCAACACGGCTTATTGCAGCCATTCATAAGGCTTTTGAAGTTCGATTAGAATTAAAACAAATATTCGCCAATCCAACATTAGAAGATCAAGCTAATCTCATAAGCTTATCTACAGTAGTTGATTATGAAAAGATAGAAAAAGTAGCAGATCAAGAGTATTATCCTGTATCAGATGCACAAAAAAGATTATGGTTATTAAGTCAATTAGAAGAAAGCTCTATTGCCTATAACATTCCTGACTATAAAACTTTACACGGAGAGTACGATATAGAAAGTTTTGATAAAGCAATCAATGCTACAATAGAACGTCATGAGATCTTACGCACTATTTTTAAAGCTGATGAAAATGGTAATGTATATCAATATGTTCTACCTACAAATACATTAGATTTTAAAATTACATACCTTGATTATAGTAAAAATGATCATAAAGAAGAAGATGTAAAAAAATATATAACAAATGACTCCTCTCAAGCTTTTGATCTAGAGAATGGACCTTTATTGCGAGCTACTTTAATAATGCTAGCGCAGGATCATTACGTGTTTTATTACAATCTACATCATATTATTAGTGATGGATGGTCAAAAGATGTTCTCATTAAAGATACGCTTGCATTTTATGAAGCATATAAGGAAAACGCGAAGGTCAACTTACCAGAACTTAACATACAGTATAAAGATTATGCCGCTTGGCAACTGGCTCAATTAGAAACAGCATCCAGTAAAGAAGCTCGTCAATATTGGACAGAAAATTTATCAGGTGAATTACCATTATTAGATTTACCTACTAAAAAAATAAGACCAAAGGTTCGAAATTATAATGGAGAGAGATTAATCACATATATCTCTTCAGAAGATACGAATCGTTTAAAGTTATTTACTCAAAATAATGGAGGAAGTCTATTTATGGGACTCCTTTCAGTATGGAATGTATTATTCTATAAATATACTTCTCTAAAAGATGTTATAGTAGGAACACCTATTGCAGGAAGAGATCATATAGATTTAGAAAATCAAATAGGCTTTTATATAAACACTTTAGCTTTAAGGAATAACGTAAATCCTGAAGAAACCTTTAAAGATTTCTTTACTAAAGTTAAGGAATCAACATTGGCAGCTTATAAACACCAATCGTATCCATTTGATCGCTTAGTTAATGATTTAGAGTTAAGAAGGGATACAAGTCGAAATGCTGTTTTTGATGTAATGATGACGCTTCAGAATGCAAATGATATTGTAGGCGAGATTGAACTTTCAGAAAATGACATACAGGATATTGTTGTTAGCCCTTGTAAAGCAAAATTTGACGTAGATATTAAGTTCAAGGAGATTGGAGAATGTCTTTACCTTGATGTGAGCTATAACAAAGATGTTTACGATCAATATATTATAGAAGGCTTGATTAAACATTACAAGCAATTGTTACAAGTCTTGATGATACAATCAGAAGATGCGATAGCACAAATCAACTATCTGTCTGAAGACGAACAAGAAATGCTATTGGTTTCATTTAATGACACAGAAGCTTCTTACCCAAAGGATAAGACATTAGTAGATCTTTTTGCTGTACAGGTAGAACAAAATGCAGATGAAGTAGCGGTTATCTTTGAGGAAACTGAATTGACGTATAGAGAATTAGATGAGTTATCTGATGATCTGGCAAATTACTTATTGTCTAATTATGCGATAGCGTCCGATGATTTAATCGGGATTAAGTTAGATCGTAGTGAGTGGATGATTATAGCCATTCTTGCTGTTTTAAAGACAGGAGGCGCATATGTTCCAATTGATCCGAGTTATCCAGAAGATAGAATTGCATATATCGAGTCAGATAGTAACTGTAAAGTAAGTATAGATGCTGCTTTTATAGAAACATTCAGAGTATCAGAAACTAAGATAAATACAAATCACAATGTAGAGATAACGCCTGCCAATTTAGCGTATGTGATCTATACTTCGGGTTCTACAGGACAACCTAAAGGAGTCATGATAGAACAAGCTTCATTAATTAATTATTTAACGCAAGCTTCTTCACAATACTTAAGTACTGAAATATCAAATTTCGATTTTGGATTATTTACATCTTTATCATTTGACTTAACAGTTACCAGTATATTTTTACCATTGATTAATGGAGGGACTTTAAAGGTATATCAAAGCGAAATTGAAACATCTGTAATTTTAAAAGAGTATATAGAAAATCAAATTTCGTGTATTAAACTGACGCCATCTCATATTAGCTTACTAGCAAATATGAATATTGAACAATGTGGTGTAGAGGTAGTAATAGTAGGAGGAGAAGAATTGCAGAAAACCCATGTAAAAGCACTAAAGGAGATAAACCCTTCTATTAAGATTTTTAATGAGTATGGACCTACAGAATCTACAGTTGGATGTATTGTTCATGAAGTAATTTCATTGGATGATGCTATTATTATAGGTTATCCAATCAATAACACGACTGCCTATATATTGAGTGATACGAACTCACTACAACCCGTAGGAGTTATAGGAGAGTTGTGTTTAGGCGGCGACGGATTGGCTCGTGGATATTTAAATCGTCCAGAGCTAACTTCAGAGAAATTTGTAGAAAACCGCTTTCGCGAAAGTGGACTCCTATATAAGACAGGCGATTTAGCGCGATGGTTGCCCGATGGTAGTATTGATTTTCTAGGTCGTAAGGACGATCAGGTAAAGATTCGAGGTCACCGAATAGAATTAGGCGAGATAGAACAACATTTAGGTTCTAAGCCAGGTATTTCAGAGGTATGTGTATTAGCACGTGTTTCAGATATGGGTACTAAGGAATTGATTGCCTATTTAGTTTCTGAAGTGGAAGAAGATGTATCGGGACTTCGTTCCTATTTATCGGATATTTTACCTGATTATATGCTTCCTTCCTACTATGTTCAAGTAGGGGCAATGCCTTTAACCTCTAATGGTAAGATTGATAAACGTTCTTTACCCTCTCCATTATCCGTTGGGATGTCTAGCGGTATAACCTATGTTGCTCCAGTTACCAAAGAGCAACAGGTTTTAGTAAGCGTATTAGAGACTGTTTTAAAACGACCATCAATAGGGTTACAAGATAATTTTTACAATTTAGGTGGTGATTCGATTAAGTCTATTCAAGTTGTTTCTCGTTTAAAACAAGAAGGCTATAGTCTTAAAGTCTCCCAGTTATTACATACACCTGTTGTTGAGGAATTAGCTGTGTTTTTATCAGAGAACACCCATGTGATTGATCAATCTATGGTATCAGGAGCTGTTTCATTAACACCTATCCAAGCTCATTTTTTCACAGATTCCCATATTGAGAATCGTTCACATTTTAATCAATCTGTTTTATTACAAAGCACGATTGGATTAGATACTGCTGTTATAGATCGTTGTATTTCAGAATTAGTTTCCCATCATGATGCTTTACGTATGACATATCGTGAGGTAGATGGTAAATGGCAACAACATAATGAGCTATTTTCAGAGAACAGTTATGAGGTATTGTTTTACGATTTAACATCAGAAGCAGAAGAACAAGCTAAGATGGGTGAGATCGGCTCAATGCTTCAATCGAGTTTTGATTTATCAGAAGGCCCCTTAGTAAAGGTAGGTCACTTTAGATTATCGGATGGTGATCGTTTAGCCTTGATTATTCATCACTTAGTAGTTGATGGTGTTTCATGGCGTATTTTATTAGAAGATTTAGCGACTCTTTATAGTGGTTATAGTAGCGATGGAACATTGGTGAAGTTACCCTTAAAGACAGATTCTTTTCAGCGCTGGTCATCTATGCAATTAGCATATGCGAGTAGTGATGCTTTACTATCAGAGCGTCCTTATTGGGAAACTGTAATAGCAGATTTACCAGCATCATTACCAAGAGATATAGTTACAGAAGAAGTATGTAATATAGATACTTCACTGTCATTTACATTAGATGAAATGACGACAGATTTACTGCAGACCCAAGTGCACACTGTTTATAATACAGAGATTAATGACATTTTATTGACAGGCTTGGGTCTTGCTTTAGAAGAGGTCTTTGGCGTAGGCAAGAGTACCTTAAAGATGGAGGGCCATGGTAGAGAAGAGATCATAGATGGTGTTGATATTAGCCGAACTTTAGGCTGGTTTACCTCGATGTATCCTTTTGTATTAGATGTATCTGGATCTAATGATTCCGATAGTGTATTGGTATCGGTTAAAGAATCGCTTCGTTCGATTCCTAACAAAGGAGTTGGTTATGGTATTTTACATCATTTAGGGGATGGTTTTGCAGCCTCTCCAGAATATTCTATTGTATTTAATTACCTAGGCGACTTTGGATCAAAAGCTGGTTCTTCTGAATCGGTGTTTGATTATAGTAATGAATATATTGGTTCAGAGATGGCCAAGGAGAATGGCAGTGATGTTGATCTGAGTATTTCAGGGATGTTAGTTTCTGGTGCTTTACGTATTTCGATTAAGTATTCTAGTGGTTGTTATCGTAAAGAGACGATTGCTCGTTTATTAAATTCTTATGAGCATCACTTAGGCGATTTGATTTTACGATTGTCTCAGATTAAGGATAGTTATGTAACCCCATCAGATGTAACCTTTAAAGGTTTGAGCCCTTCGGAGTTTGAGCAGTTAAGTTCGAGTGTTGCTCTTGAAGATGTTTATAGACTATCTCCTTTACAAGAAGGGATGTATTACCATTGGTTAGCCGATAGTTCTAGTTCTTTATACTTTGAGCAGTTGTCTTATCGTCTTCAAGGCGAAGGTCTTCGTACAGACTTGATCAAACAGGCCTATGATACTTTAATAGCTCGCTATGCTGTATTACGTACAAGCTTTACCAATGATTATGCTGGTTTACCCTTACAGGTAGTTCAAAAGAGCGTTACTAGTGGTTTTAGTATAGATCATCCTAATACATCCTTATCTGCAGAAGCTATTGATGCTTATGTTTCAGAAGTTAAGATAGTAGATAGGTCTTTAGGCTTTAATCTAGAACAAGGTTCTCAGATGCGTTTAAAGGTATTAGATTTAGGAGGAGATGCCTATGAGTTTATCTGGAGTTTCCATCACATATTAATGGATGGATGGTGTATTAGTGTATTAATTAATGATTTCTATCAGATTTTAAATGGACTTCATAAAGAAGAGACAGTCGTTTTACCAACTCCGGTTAAGTATTCTAATTATATAGAATGGTTATCTAAGTTAGATAAGGAAGACTCTGTATCGTATTGGAGAGACTATTTATCTTCATACACAGAGAAGTCCTCAGTTCCATTTAAGTTACAAGATGCTGCAACAACAGAGGTAGATCTTACCCGAGAGACTTTAAAGATATCAGATCGTTTATTCACCCAAGTAACGTCTTTATGTAATCGAGTAGGAGTTACTCAGAATATATTCATACAAGCAGTATGGGGATATTTACTATCTCGCTATAACAATACGAATGATGTAGTGTTTGGTACTGTGGTTTCTGGTCGTCCAGGAGATTTACATGGTGTAGAAGGAATGGTTGGATTGTTTATCAATACGATCCCAGTTCGAGTGGCGTATGATGGTAAAGAATCTTTAGAGGATTTATTATTACGTCTTCAGTCGTTATCTATCTCTGGGAGTTCACATCATTATTTGAATTTATCAGAGGTTCAATCTCAGAGTGATTTGGGGATGGATTTGATGGATCATATTATGGTATTTGAGAATTATCCAGTACAGGATTTGATCAAGGAAGAAGTAGAGAGTAAGAAAGAAGAAGAAGAAGGATTATCCTTAGCGATTGCCTCTAGTGAGAGTTATGAGCAGACGAATTATGATTTTGGTGTTGTGGTGAATCCAACGAGTGATTCATTGGTTGTGAAGTTTGAATATAATGCGAGTTGTTATGATACCTCTCTTATGAAAGGGATGGCTGCTCACTTTGAGTATATCGTACAACAATTTATAGAAGACTCAACAGCAGCAATGGATACATTTGATTGTGTGTCTTCAGAAGAAGCGCAGGAGGTAGTAACTTCATTTAATGATACAGAAGTTGCTTATCCAGAAGATAAGACGTTAGTAGATCTTTTTGCTGTACAGGTAGAGCAAAGTGCAGATGAAGTAGCGGTTGTCTTTGAGGAAACTGAATTGACCTATAGAGAGTTGGATACGTTATCTAATGAACTAGCCAATTACATACTATTGAATTATACGATAGCATCCGATGATTTAATCGGGATTAAGTTAGATCGTAGTGAATGGATGATTGTAGCTATTCTCGCTGTTTTAAAGACAGGAGGTGCTTATGTTCCAATTGATCCGAGTTATCCAGAAGATAGGATTGCATACATAGAGTCAGATAGTAAGTGTAAGGTGAGCATAGATGCCGCTTTTATAGAAGCCTTTATGGCATCAGAGAAAAAGATCACTATGAGGCCTCTTGTAGAGATAGCTTCTACAGATTTAGCGTATGTGATCTACACCTCAGGTTCTACAGGACAACCTAAAGGAGTCATGATAGAACATAGAAGTGTTGTGAGATTAGTTAAGAATACTAATTATATAGCGATAGAGAAACAAGATAAAATTTTAGGATTATCTAATTTCTCATTCGATGGATCTACATTCGATATTTTTATGCCTCTTCTAAATGGAGCTGCATTAGTTATTTCATCAAAAGATATCTTTTTAGATTTAGACAAATTTGATAGTCTATTAGAAACACAAGAGATCAGTAGTTTCTTTATAACAACTGCACTATTTAATACACTTGTAGAGTCACAATTAAAACATATATCTAACCTAAAATATATCTTGTTCGGAGGCGAGCAAGTTTCAGTTAATCATGTAAAACAATTTAAACAACAATATCCTGAGGTTTCATTACATCATGTGTATGGACCCACAGAAAACACTACGTTCTCTACATATTATACTATCGAGAATGTTCAAGAAGATGCGTATTCAGTACCTATTGGTTACCCAATCAATAATACGACTGCCTATATATTAAGTGATACGAACTCACTACAACCCGTAGGAGTTATAGGAGAATTATGTTTAGGCGGCGATGGATTGGCTCGTGGATATTTAAATCGTCCAGAGCTAACTTCAGAGAAATTTGTAGAAAACCGCTTTCGCGAAAGTGGACTCCTATATAAGACAGGCGATTTAGCGCGATGGTTACCCGATGGTAGTATTGATTTTCTAGGTCGTAAGGATGATCAGGTAAAGATTCGAGGTCACCGAATAGAGTTAGGCGAGATAGAACAACATTTAGGTTCTAAGCCAGGTATTTCAGAGGTATGTGTATTAGCACGTGTTTCAGATATGGGTACTAAGGAATTGATTGCCTATTTAGTTTCAGACACTGAGGAAGATGTATCGGGACTTCGTTCCTATTTATCGGATATTTTACCTGATTATATGCTTCCTTCCTACTATGTTCAAGTAGGGGCAATGCCTTTAACCTCTAATGGTAAGATTGATAAACGTTCTTTACCCTCTCCATTATCCGTTGGGATGTCTAGCGGTATAACCTATGTTGCTCCAGTTACCAAAGAGCAACAGGTTTTAGTAAGCGTATTAGAGACTGTTTTAAAACGACCATCAATAGGGTTACAAGATAATTTTTACAATTTAGGTGGTGATTCGATTAAGTCTATTCAAGTTGTTTCTCGTTTAAAACAAGAAGGCTATAGTCTTAAAGTCTCCCAGTTATTACATACACCTGTTGTTGAGGAATTAGCTGTGTTTTTATCAGAGAACACCCATGTGATTGATCAATCTATGGTATCAGGAGCTGTTTCATTAACACCTATCCAAGCTCATTTTTTCACAGATTCCCATATTGAGAATCGTTCACATTTTAATCAATCTGTTTTATTACAAAGCACGATTGGATTAGATACTGCTGTTATAGATCGTTGTATTTCAGAATTAGTTTCCCATCATGATGCTTTACGTATGACATATCGTGAGGTAGATGGTAAATGGCAACAACATAATGAGCTATTTTCAGAGAACAGTTATGAGGTATTGTTTTACGATTTAACATCAGAAGCAGAAGAACAAGCTAAGATGGGTGAGATCGGCTCAATGCTTCAATCGAGTTTTGATTTATCAGAAGGCCCCTTAGTAAAGGTAGGTCACTTTAGATTATCGGATGGTGATCGTTTAGCCTTGATTATTCATCACTTAGTAGTTGATGGTGTTTCATGGCGTATTTTATTAGAAGATTTAGCGACTCTTTATAGTGGTTATAGTAGCGATGGAACATTGGTGAAGTTACCCTTAAAGACAGATTCTTTTCAGCGCTGGTCATCTATGCAATTAGCATATGCGAGTAGTGATGCTTTACTATCAGAGCGTCCTTATTGGGAAACTGTAATAGCAGATTTACCAGCATCATTACCAAGAGATATAGTTACAGAAGAAGTATGTAATATAGATACTTCACTGTCATTTACATTAGATGAAATGACGACAGATTTACTGCAGACCCAAGTGCACACTGTTTATAATACAGAGATTAATGACATTTTATTGACAGGCTTGGGTCTTGCTTTAGAAGAGGTCTTTGGCGTAGGCAAGAGTACCTTAAAGATGGAGGGCCATGGTAGAGAAGAGATCATAGATGGTGTTGATATTAGCCGAACTTTAGGCTGGTTTACCTCGATGTATCCTTTTGTATTAGATGTATCTGGATCTAATGATTCCGATAGTGTATTGGTATCGGTTAAAGAATCGCTTCGTTCGATTCCTAACAAAGGAGTTGGTTATGGTATTTTACATCATTTAGGGGATGGTTTTGCAGCCTCTCCAGAATATTCTATTGTATTTAATTACCTAGGCGACTTTGGATCAAAAGCTGGTTCTTCTGAATCGGTGTTTGATTATAGTAATGAATATATTGGTTCAGAGATGGCCAAGGAGAATGGCAGTGATGTTGATCTGAGTATTTCAGGGATGTTAGTTTCTGGTGCTTTACGTATTTCGATTAAGTATTCTAGTGGTTGTTATCGTAAAGAGACGATTGCTCGTTTATTAAATTCTTATGAGCATCACTTAGGCGATTTGATTTTACGATTGTCTCAGATTAAGGATAGTTATGTAACCCCATCAGATGTAACCTTTAAAGGTTTGAGCCCTTCGGAGTTTGAGCAGTTAAGTTCGAGTGTTGCTCTTGAAGATGTTTATAGACTATCTCCTTTACAAGAAGGGATGTATTACCATTGGTTAGCCGATAGTTCTAGTTCTTTATACTTTGAGCAGTTGTCTTATCGTCTTCAAGGCGAAGGTCTTCGTACAGACTTGATCAAACAGGCCTATGATACTTTAATAGCTCGCTATGCTGTATTACGTACAAGCTTTACCAATGATTATGCTGGTTTACCCTTACAGGTAGTTCAAAAGAGCGTTACTAGTGGTTTTAGTATAGATCATCCTAATACATCCTTATCTGCAGAAGCTATTGATGCTTATGTTTCAGAAGTTAAGATAGTAGATAGGTCTTTAGGCTTTAATCTAGAACAAGGTTCTCAGATGCGTTTAAAGGTATTAGATTTAGGAGGAGATGCCTATGAGTTTATCTGGAGTTTCCATCACATATTAATGGATGGATGGTGTATTAGTGTATTAATTAATGATTTCTATCAGATTTTAAATGGACTTCATAAAGAAGAGACAGTCGTTTTACCAACTCCGGTTAAGTATTCTAATTATATAGAATGGTTATCTAAGTTAGATAAGGAAGACTCTGTATCGTATTGGAGAGACTATTTATCTTCATACACAGAGAAGTCCTCAGTTCCATTTAAGTTACAAGATGCTGCAACAACAGAGGTAGATCTTACCCGAGAGACTTTAAAGATATCAGATCGTTTATTCACCCAAGTAACGTCTTTATGTAATCGAGTAGGAGTTACTCAGAATATATTCATACAAGCAGTATGGGGATATTTACTATCTCGCTATAACAATACGAATGATGTAGTGTTTGGTACTGTGGTTTCTGGTCGTCCAGGAGATTTACATGGTGTAGAAGGAATGGTTGGATTGTTTATCAATACGATCCCAGTTCGAGTGGCGTATGATGGTAAAGAATCTTTAGAGGATTTATTATTACGTCTTCAGTCGTTATCTATCTCTGGGAGTTCACATCATTATTTGAATTTATCAGAGGTTCAATCTCAGAGTGATTTGGGGATGGATTTGATGGATCATATTATGGTATTTGAGAATTATCCAGTACAGGATTTGATCAAGGAAGAAGTAGAGAGTAAGAAAGAAGAAGAAGAAGGATTATCCCTAGCGATTGCCTCTAGTGAGAGTTATGAGCAGACGAATTATGATTTTGGTGTTGTGGTGAATCCAACGAGTGATTCATTGGTTGTGAAGTTTGAATATAATGCGAGTTGTTATGATACCTCTCTTATGAAAGGGATGGCTGCTCACTTTGAGTATATCGTACAACAATTTATAGAAGACTCAACAGCAGCAATGGATACGTTTGATTGTGTGTCTACAGAAGAAGCGCAGGAGGTAGTAACTTCATTTAATGATACAGAAGCTGCTTATCCAGAAGATAAGACGTTGGTAGATCTTTTTGCTGTACAGGTAGAGCAAAGTGCAGATGAAGTAGCAGTTGTCTTTGAAGAAACTGAATTGACGTATAGAGAATTGGATACGTTATCTAATGAACTAGCCAATTACATACTATTGAATTATACGATAGCATCCGATGATTTAATCGGGATTAAGTTAGATCGTAGTGAGTGGATGATTGTAGCTATTCTCGCTGTTTTAAAGACAGGAGGTGCTTATGTTCCAATCGACCCGAGTTATCCAGAAGATAGGATTGCATACATAGAGTCAGATAGTAAGTGTAAGGTGAGCATAGATGCTGCTTTTATAGAAGCCTTTATGGCATCAGAGAAAAAGATCACTATGAGGCCTCTTGTGGAGATAGCGGCTAGTGATTTAGCCTATGTGATCTACACCTCAGGTTCTACAGGACAACCTAAAGGCGTTATGATAGAACATAAGGGAATTGTAAATACAATGTTATCACAGATAGACATCTTTAACCTTAAAGATTGTAAAAGAAGTTTGCAATTTGCTTCCTTCTCATTTGATGCCTCTGTGTCAGAGATTTTCATCACATTATTATCTGGCGCAAGTCTTTATGTGATAGATACAAAACATCGAAATGATCCTAAGCTATTAGAAACGTATATCACAAAAAATAAAATTGATATCGCTACGATTCCCCCATCTTATATCAGATCGATGGAGATGGAAAATATCAAAACATTAAAACATTTGGTAACTGCGGGAGAAGCTGCAGTATATGAAAAAGTAGTAGAGTATGTAGCCTATGGAGATTTCTATAATGCCTATGGTCCTACAGAAGTGAGTATTTGCGGATCTGTATTAAGAATACCGAAAGGCAGTACGATTACATCCAGAAATATTCCGATTGGATATCCTATTGCAAATGCACAAATCTATATTCTAGATGAGCATCATAGAATTTTACCGAAAGGAATTTTAGGAGAGATCTGTATCGGCGGAAATGGATTGTCAAGAGGATATCTGAACAAACCAGCATTAACAGCAGAGAAATTTGTGGAAAACCGCTTTCGCGAAAGCGAACTCTTATATAAAACAGGAGATTTAGGACGTTGGTTGCCAGATGGCACTATTGAGTTTGTAGGTCGTGCAGATGATCAAGTAAAAATTCGAGGCTATCGAGTAGAATTAGAAGAAATTGAATACCAATTAAAACTAAAAGAAGATATCGATGAAGCCATAGTATTAGCAAGAACAAATGAATTAGGAGATAAAGAGTTAGTCGCCTATTTGGTGTCAGATGCAAGTCAGAATACATCAGATGTACGCAAGTTTTTATCTCAAAATCTTGCATCATACATGCTTCCGTCATTCTATGTTCAGATTAAAGAATTACCACTCACAGTAAATGGTAAGATTGATAAAAAACGATTACCAGAAATTGAAGGAGAGGTATTGTCTAGTGGCGTAGCATATGTTGCTCCAAAAAATGAAATAGAAGAGCAATTAGTGACCATCTTGGCAAGTGAGTTAGGACTCGAAAAAGAAGTCGTAGGAATGGATGACAACTTCTTTGATCTAGGAATTAACTCTATTAAGCTAGTAAAACTATTAAGTAGAATTAACAAAGAGTTCCAAACAGATATACGTGTAGTATCCATCTTTGAATATCCAAACCTCAATGAATTATTAGAAAACCTTTTCTATGAAACTCAAGAAGAAGAGGAAGAAGATATTGATTTTTCTCAGGAGATGGAAGACATCATGGATTTAATGGAAGAATAAAAAAACAGTAACATGAGTAAAGCAATTAGAAAAAAAGACATTGCAATTGTTGGAATCTCTTGCAAATTTCCTCAATCTGAAAACCCAGAAGCATTTTGGCAAAATTTGATGGCTGGAAATGAACTGATTTCATTTTATAGTGATGAAGAGCTAGAAAAGTTTGGTTTAAGTCAGGAAGTCATTAAGAATCCAAGTTTTGTAAAAGCAAAACCAGTGATTGATCATCCAGGTAGTTTTGATTACTCATTTTTTGGATATACAAAAGATGAAGCAAATTGCATGGATCCACAAACAAGGCTTTTACACGAGCAAGTTTGGTTAGCACTTGAAGATGCTTCTTGTGACGTATCTACCTATAAGAAAAAGGTAGGCTTATTTGTTTCTGCTTCCGATAATCTTAATTGGATCGCACATACGATGGTAAACCCTAGTGATAAGGTAAATCCTTATTATGCATCACAATTATCAAATAAGAATTTTGCCCATACTTTAATTTCGTACGGTTTAAATCTTACAGGACCAAGTTATTATATTAATACAGCATGTTCTAGTTCATTAGTTGCAATCCATTTAGCTTGTAGAAATCTCTTGTTAAAAGAATGTTCAATGGCATTAGCCGGTGGTGTGAGTTTAGATAGTACTAAAAACAAAGGGCACCATTATCAAGAAGGGATGATCTCTTCTAAAGATGGGCATTGTAAAGCTTTTGATAAAGAATCTACGGGAACTATTGGAGGAGATGGCGCTGGTGTTGTAGTTTTAAAAAGACTCGAAGATGCTATAGAAGATAGAGATCATATTTATGCTGTGATCCGATCTTCTGCTGTAAATAATGATGGGAAACGAAAAGTTGGATTTACAGCACCTAGTGTAACGGGACAATCTGATTGTATTAAGTTAGCACACAGAATTGCAAATGTAACTCCCGATACGATATCGTATATCGAAGCACATGGTACAGGAACTAAATTGGGAGATCCTATAGAGATTGAGGCATTAAATAAAGCGTTCAATTATGATACAGATCATCAATGTGCTATAGGATCTGTTAAAACAAATATGGGGCATTTAGATACAGCCGCTGGAGTCGCAGGTTTTATCAAAACTAGTTTAGCTATAAAAAACAGAAAGATTCCACCATCATTACACTTTACAAACCCTAATCCTGAGATTAATTTTGACGGAGGTCCTTTTGAAGTAAATGCGCAATTAAAAGATTGGACGCCTGAAAACAAAAACCTTATTAGAGCGGGAGTAAGTAGTTTTGGAATCGGAGGAACCAATGCACATGTCGTTTTAGAAGAAGCTCCTGAAGTAGAAGAAACAACACCTTCTAGACCTTTTCAATTATTGGTGTATTCAGCAAAAACAACATCTTCTCTAGAAAGATATCAAAATGATCTCTCGGAGTATTTAAGTACGAAAGAAGAAAATGACCTAGCCGATATTGCCTATACACTTAAAGTAGGTAGAAAACCTTTTATGTATCGAAATGTTGTCGTTTCTGACACGAATGAAGGGGCATTAAAAAGACTCAAAAACAAGTTGCCATTATACCAAGCTAATACAAAAAAGAATCTTGTGTTTATGTTTTCAGGTCAAGGAAGTCAATACTTCCAAATGGCAAAAGATGTATACTTTCAAGAGCTTGATTTTAAAGTGTTCATGGATGAAGGTTTCCAAATCCTGAATACAATTACTGGAGAAGATTACCAACGTATAGTAGGATATACAAACGATGAAACCGTAGATCCGCTACAAATTAATCAAACACAGTACACACAACCTCTACTATTCTTAATTGAGTATGCATTTGCTAGACTATTAATGAAGTGGGGTGCGACTCCAAAGTATATGATAGGTCATAGCTTAGGAGAGTATGTAGCAGCTTGTATAAGTGGGGTATTCTCTTTTGAAGATGCATTACGTATTCTTGTAAAGAGAGCTTCTTTAATGAGTGAAATTGAAGAAGGGGATATGCTTGGAATTGGAATGCCAGTAAGTAAAATTACACCATTCTTGAATGAGGCATTATCTGTTGCAGCGATCAATACGAATAACTCTTGTGTGGTTTCGGGTAATCAACACGCTGTCGCGAAATTTACCGAAGTCTTATCGCAAAATGATATACCATTTACCAAATTAAAAACATCGCATGCATTTCATTCAAATATGATGGAAGTGATGCTAGATGAATATAAAGAAGTACTGACAAAGGTTTCTTTTTCAAAACCTCAATTTCCTTTTATATCTAATGTGACAGGGAAAGAGATTTTACCAGAAGAGGCAACCTCTCCTGATTACTGGGTGCAACATTTAAGAGGCACTGTATATTTTGCAGATGGAATCGATTTCTTACTTAAAAAAGGAGATGCTATATGTATTGAAGTAGGGCCAGGAAAAACATTATCAACGTTCTGTAAGCAAAGTGAAAATTTTACCAAAAACAGTACTGTTGTCGGATTATTAAGACATCCAAAAGAAACTAAAAATGATAACCAATCATTAGTCGAAGCTATCGGAAATTTATGGGGTTCTGGCGTTGCCATAGATTGGAAAGCATACTATGCAGCTGAAACTCGTAATAAAGTAGCTGCTCCAACATACAATTTTGATACACATACACTGGATGCCAATGTAAATCCTTTTGAAGCACTTGCTAATTTGGAAGTACGTACATCAGAAAAACCTATCTCAGAATGGTTTTATGAGCCTACTTGGAAAAAATCTAGATTACTAGGAGATCATCAGGAGGTGTCTGATACAAAAACCTACTTGGTTTTTATGGATGATTCAGGTTATGGCGAGATTACGGTTCAAAAATTAAAAGAAAAAGGAGCGCAGGTTATCGAGGTAAGACAAGGCAATGATTTTACTAAAAAATCAGATACTCAATTTGAACTAAATACAAGTGAGTATACAGATTATGAAAAATTGTTTTTAGATCTTAAAGAACAAAATTGTGCACTCACCAATATCATACACCTATTTACGATAGATGATAAGGAAGCTGAGAAAGAACTTGGCGTTTATAGTTTATTACATATCGCTAAATGCTTACAGAGTTTTGAACTAACATCGGTAGTTGATCTTTCTGTAGTGACGCGAGATGTACAGGTTGTACTTGGTAACGAGGAGACAAATCCTTATACCTCAATGGTACTGGGATTAGTGCCTGTAATTACACAAGAAAACCCATCTGTAAAGTGTACGGCTATAGATATTTCGTCACAAGATGATACAACAAGAAGTGTTGAAAATATTCTTCAGGAGAGTACTGCAAATGTTTCAGATACTTGTATTTCGTATCGTTTGGGAACACGATGGATTAAAGATTATAATCCTATACAAATAGAAAAGTCTGAACCAACTAATACAAAAATTAAAAGAGGTGGAGTTTATTTAATCACTGGGGGACTCGGAGATCTTGGATTTACCTATTCAAAATATTTACTGGAAACCTATAATGCATCTTTAATATTACTTGGTCGAACAGATGTAAATAAAGAGGAAGATGAAGCAAAGTATACTCGATTAAGTGAATTAGAAAAATTGGGACATGTATTATACTATAAAGCGTCTATTAATCATCTAGAAGAAGTACAAAATGCTATTGAAAAAGGAACCTCTGTTTTTGGAGATATTCATGGTGTTATACATACAGCAGGAGTGCTTACTGGTACATCTTTTAGAAGTATCAACTTTTTAAAAGTAGAAGACTGCGAAAAACAATTTGAACCTAAAGTAAATGGAGTAGAGGTTCTTGCAGAAATATTTAAAGATCAGACATTAGATTTCTGCGTATTGTCTTCATCGCTTTCTTCAGTTTTAGGAGGAAAAGAATATGCTTCTTATGCTTCGGGGAATACTTTTATGGATTTTTTCGCGCAAGCGGGAAAAATTAAAAACAGTGTGAGCATTAACTATGATGGTTTACAACTAAAAGAATCTCAACAGAGTGCTAAGGGATTAAATACGACCACAGTTGTAGATGTATTAGAAAGAGTTTTATCTATAGATACAATGCCTCAGATCGTAGTTTCTACTACAGATCTTTCTGCTAGAATAGCGAAGTGGGTAGCTCAAACAAACGAACCAAGTGTTGTTCAAACTGATACTCCATTAGACATTACTAATGAAGAATTTGACAGAGCTTATTTAACCAATGAATATGTCGCTCCTAGTACAGAGATAGAAAAGGAAATCAGTACGTTATTGGAAGATTTCTTTGGCTATACAAATATTGGTGTTGAGGATAATTTCTTTGAGTTAGGAGGAGATTCATTAAAAGCAATGACCTTATCAAACCGCTTGTTTAAGATGTTCAATATAGAGCTTACCATTGAAGATTTCTTTGACAAACCTACCATTAAAGCATTGGCAAGTGAAATTGAAATGGCTCAAAAGCTTATTGACGCTATTCAAAATAATAAAAAAGGAAAACACAAAATAGAGATATAGATTTTGAATTTTCTTACCAAGATGTAAAATAATACCAGACGAAACTTTACAATATCCATTGTGAAGTTTTAGAATAATTATCAAAAAGAAATGGATGTAATCCTTAAAAATCTTTTTGGCCTGAACAGCTATTGTATACTTCAATAGTGAAGGTTTTTTCTACTTCAACATATTAGCTGATTAAACAAATAAAGTGTTAAGGCTAATGGACTTAATAGTGACTACAAAACGAAAAATTCTCAGATAGTGATGATCAACTTAATTAACAAATTAGAGCGTAAAAATATTTATATTTCATTAGTTGGAGATAAACTTGAATTGAGTTATGACGACGAGATTGATAATGAAATTCTACAAGAAATTAAAGCCAATAAAGAGGCATTAATTAAGTTTCTTAAGAAATATACTGACACTAAAAAGTATGAAGAAATTAAGGCTGTAGAAGAGCAGGCTAATTATCCTTTGTCTGACGCACAGAAAAGACTTTGGATCTTAAGTCAATTTGACAAAGGGTCTGTAGCTTATAATATGCCTTTAGATAGTGTGCTAGATGGAAATTATGACATCGAAAATTTCAAGAAAGCAATTGATGCTACAATCAATAGACATGAGATTTTAAGAACGGTATTTAGAGAAGATGCATCTGGAGAAATACGCCAGTGGGTTTTAGCTACAGAAGAATTAAACTTTACGATAGATTATCAAGATTTTAGAAATGAAAAAGATAAAAAAAGTAAAGCAGCAGCCTATATACAAGAAGATGCAGTTAAAGAATTTGATCTTGCTAATGGTCCATTAATTAGAGCATCTCTATTACAAACAGAAGATGACCAATATGTATTTTATTACAATATGCATCACATCATAAGTGATGGTTGGTCTATGGATATCCTGTCACGTGATGTCTTAGCATATTATACATCATATGAAACAGGTACACCTGTTAATTTACCAGAACTTAGAATACAGTATAAAGATTATGCTACTTGGCAATTATCACAATTAGAAGAAGCGTCTTCAAAAAAGCGTAGAGAATATTGGATGCAGCAATTTTCAGGAACACTGCCTGTTATAGATTTACCTGCTTCAAAAAAACGTCCAGCTGTTAAAACAAGTAATGGAAGACGTTTAGGAACGTATGTGTCAAAAGAAGTTACAGAAGCTTTAAAAGGGTTTTGTAAAGAAAACGGAGGAATCCTTTACATGGGGTTAATTACTACGTTCAATGCACTACTTTATAAGTATACTTCTCAAAAAGATTTTATCCTAGGAACACCTGTGGCAGGTAGAGATCATATGGATCTTGAAGACCAAATGGGATTCTATGTAAATACACTTGCATTACGTAATCAAATTGAAGAAGAAGATAATTTCCAGACCCTATTTGATCGTGTAAAAGAAACTACTTTAGGTGCCTATGAACATCAACAATATCCATTCGATAGACTTGTTGAAGATTTACAATTAAAGAGAGATTTAAGTCGTAGTGTGATCTTTGATATTATGGTATCTCTTCAGAATATTGGAGGCAATGAGGCTATTATTGATCCTCAAAAAGTTGATACGATTGTAGATTACGGGCAAGACGCTAGTAAGTTTGATATAGAAGTTAGTTTTAAAGAAATAGGGGGATGTTTAAGTTTTGAAACCAGATATAATACGGATATCTATAGTAAATCTATGATAGAGAGCTTCATGATGCATTTTAAACAATTGCTGTCAGAAGTAGTTTATCAACCTGAACAACTAATAGCTCAAATAGATTTTCTATCATCAGAAGAAAAGAAAATACTATTAAAAACATTTAATGAAACTCAAACTGATTACCCTAACAATGTGACTGTACTTGATGAGTTTTATCATCAAGTATCTAAAAATCCTCAGCATACAGCCATTCTATTTGAGGGGAAAGAGTTGACTTACAATGAGCTGGATGTAAAATCAAATCAGTTGGCTAATCTCTTATTAGAGAAAGGAGTTACTTCTGGACAATTACTTCCAATAAGCGTAAATCGTTCTATAGAAATGATTGTAGGAATACTAGGTGTTCTAAAAGCTGGAGCGACGTATGTTCCTATAGATCCATCGTATCCAGAGAGTAGAATACATTATATACTAGAAGATATTTCGTCAACATTACTATTAAGTACTACTACGCTAGCAGATACGTTTGATAAGATAGATGTTATTCATTTAGATACTATTGATTATGAGGAATATTCTGAAGTACGTCCTGAATTTGAAGTACAGCCTACTCAAAATGCATATGTTATTTATACATCTGGTACGACAGGAAATCCTAAAGGAACTCTAATATCTCACGGAGCATTATATAATTATATATGTTATGCTAGTAATAGTTATTCTCAAAAGAATCCTTTGCGATATATACTTTGTACATCATTCTCTTTTGATTTAACGATCACAACGCTTTTCACCCCTCTTGTAACGGGAGGTGTCATTGATATACTTCCTTCTTTTGAAAATCAAATAGAAGTACTAGAATTAGTTTCAAAAAGTGATTTTGATGTAATTAAGTTAACACCCTCTCAAGTAAATGTGCTTGTAGAAATGTTATTAAATGATACTCCTTATCAAGGTAAAGAACAAAAGACATTTATTATTGGAGGAGAAGCATTACAACCAGAAACTGTATCCTTATTATTCTCATATTATGGAGAAAAAGTTACGATATGGAATGAATATGGACCTACAGAGTCTACGGTAGGATGTATCAGTAATAAAATAGAAAGTCTTGAAAGTAATAGTACATCTATAGGAAAACCGACAGATAATATCTCTATTTATATCTTAAATGAAAATAAAGATCTTGCACCTATAGGAGTTATAGGAGAAATTTATATAGGAGGAAACCAATTAGCCAAAGGATATGTAAATCAACCTCAACTTACCAAAGAACGTTTTATTGAAAATCCATTTGTTACAGGAGAACGACTTTATAAAACGGGAGATTTAGGAAAATGGGCATTGGATGGAACGATAGATTTCTTAGGTAGAAAAGATGATCAAGTAAAAATAAGAGGATATAGAATAGAGCTAGGAGAGATAGAAAGTAAATTACTAGCTAAAGAGAGTATTAAAGAAGTTACGGTTCAAGTTTTTGAAATAAAAGGAGAAAAGCAACTAGCAGCTTATTTTGTATCAAATCAAGAAGAAGTTGTTTCAGAATTAAGAACATTCTTGTCAAAAGAGGTGCCTAACTATATGGTACCTGGGACATACGTGCAATTAGATTCAATGCCTCTAACAAATAATGGTAAAATAGATACCTCTAAGTTACCAGCTCTATCTGTAGAACAACTATCTAGTGAGGTTGAGTATGTGGCGCCTACTACAAATACAGAGAAAATAGTAGTGGGAGTATGGGAAGAATTACTTCATAGAAATCCAATTGGTCTTAATGATAACTTCTTTGATCTTGGAGGGCATAGTATTAAAATTGCTAAGTTGATTAATGTG
The DNA here is from genome assembly GCF_900188275.1 of Dokdonia pacifica. Taxonomy (GTDB): domain Bacteria; phylum Bacteroidota; class Bacteroidia; order Flavobacteriales; family Flavobacteriaceae; genus Dokdonia; species Dokdonia pacifica. The sequence goes on along the minus strand of NZ_FZNY01000013.1, from coordinate 92,027 downwards.
TATCAAAAAATGTTTGGAGTAAAACTAGGGTTTAGTGAACTCTTTCAAAATACTTCATTGGTTTCTCATTTGGATTTAATTGCTAATTCAATAAAGTCAAAACATGAACCTATAGAGAAAGCTGAAATTGCAGAAAGCTACCCATTGTCAGATGCACAACATAGATTATGGGTTTTAAGTCAATTTGAAGAAAACTCGATAGCATATAATATGCCTACATACCACTTTTTGTCAGGTAATTATACACTAGAAAATCTTGAAAAGGCAATTAAGGCAACTATAGATAGACATGAGATTTTAAGAACTGTTTTTAGAGAAAATGAATCAGGAGCTATAAGACAATATATCCTGTCTAATGAAGAGGTGAACTTTGCTATTAACACATGTGATTTAAGAGATGTAACAGATCAAAAACAAGCTGTAGAAGACTTTGTTCAAAAAGATACCAATAGATTATTTGATTTAGAAAACGGACCATTATTAAGAGCAACCTTACTTCAATTATCAGAAGAGCAATATGTGTTCTATTATAATATGCATCATATTATTGGTGATGGTTGGTCTATGGATATACTTGTAAAAGATGTACTAGCTTTCTATGAAGCATTAGAAGCAGATGAAGAGCCATCAATAGCACCATTAAAAATTCAATATAAGGATTATGCAATTTGGCAATTAAAACAACTTGAAAAAGAAGACGTGAAAGAACAAAAGGAGTTCTGGCTGGGTCAATTTTCAGGAGAATTACCATTGCTAAACTTGCCTACCGCACAAAAACGCCCTTTGCTAAAAACTACAAATGGTAAATGTTTAGGAACGTATTTGTCTAAAGATCTTTCTAATCAATTAAAAGATTTTTGCCAAGATCAGGGCGGAAGTCTGTTTATGGGATTAGTAGCTTCATTAAATACATTATTCCATAGATATACTGCACAAGAAGATTTTATTATAGGAAGCCCAGTAGCAGGAAGAGATCATATTGATTTAGAAGATCAAATAGGATTTTATGTAAATACATTACCACTACGTAACCAAGTAAAACCTCTTGAAAGCTTTAAAACACTTTTTGAAAATGTAAAGCTAGCTACCTTAAAAGCATATGAATACCAACAATATTCATTTGATAGATTAGTAGAAGATTTAGACTTAAAAAGAGATGTGAGCAGAAGTGTACTTTTTGATGTGATGGTAAACCTAAATAATGTCAAAGACACAGAGACTCCACTAGTAACAGAAACATTAGATAGTATTGTAGACTATGGAGCTGTAGTTAGCAAGTTTGATATTGATTTTAGCTTTAAAGAAGTAGGAGAGTATATTTCACTTAGCGTGAAATATAACTCAGATGTGTACGATCAACATCTAATGGAGACCTTCATCAAACACTATAAACTATTATTAAACGCATTATTAGAGAACACCGACCAAAGTGTTGGATTAGTAGATTACTTATCTACCAAAGAAAAAGATATTCTAATTAATGAATTTAATGATACTTATAAAGAAAGTCTAGGAGATACGACTGTTTTAGATCTATTTGAAAAACAAGTAATAGAACAGCCTAATGCAGTAGCTGTTGTTTTTGAAAATACGCAAGTAACCTATAAAGAGTTAGATGAACGATCTAATCAAATAGCAAACTCTTTAGTTGAAAGCGGCCTAGAAAAAGAAACACTGGTTCCTATCTGTATCCATAGATCATTAGAAATGATTATTGGTATTTTAGGAATTATGAAGGCTGGAGGAGCTTATGTTCCTATAGACCCTAGTTATCCTAAAGCTAGAATAGATTTTATGCTGGAAGATTCAGGGGCAAAAATAATAGTTTCTCAGGCTTCACTTCTAGATGTTTTACAAACAGATCAAGAACACATTATTCTATGTGTAGATGACACTACAAGCTTAAGTTCTAAAACAGCTAAAGTAAATATTAATGTTACAGGTGAAAATCTAGCATATTCTATTTATACATCAGGAACTACAGGAACACCTAAAGGAGTTCTTGTAGAACATAAAGGGTTCATGAATTATATCGCTCATCAATTGCATTATTTTTCAATGACTAATGAAGAGAACGTTCTTCTTTTTTCCAACTATGTTTTTGATGCTTCTATCGAGCAAATTTTTATAAGCCTTTCTTCTGGAGCTACTTTATATATTCCAGAATATGATACGATCATGGATAGTGAAAAGATAGGTGCTTATTTAGAAGACCATTCGATTACGCATCTACATGCAACACCTAGTTTTCTTGAGTTAGTTCCAGAAAAGGAATACCCTAGCTTAAAACGTGTTGTTTCAGGAGGAGAAGCTTGTTCTGTAAACCTGGTAAACAAATGGAGAGACGGCATTGTATGTATTAATAAGTATGGACCTACAGAAGTAACCATTACAACATTAATGCACACGATAACTGCAGAAGATAAATTAGGAACAGTAATTCCTATAGGAAAGCCTATAGATAATACGTCCTGTTATATTCTTAGTGAGTCTGAGATGCTTGTACCGGTAGGAGTTATAGGCGAGTTATGTTTGTCTGGTACTCAAGTAGCGAGAGGCTATTTAAATCGTCCAGATCTAACGGCAGAAAAATTTGTCTTTAACCGCTTTCGCGAAAGCGGAAACCTATATAAAACTGGAGATTTAGCGAGATGGCTTCCTGACGGCTCTGTAGAATATATGGGCAGAAAAGACGATCAAGTAAAAATAAGAGGACACCGTATAGAACTAGCTGAAATCGAATTAAGACTAGAAGAACTTTCTGAGGTAGATCAAGTAGTTGTGATCGCAAAAGAAGGACCAAATGGCCTTAAGCGATTAGTTACCTATGTAGTAGGAGAGGCTTTTGATAAGCATAAAGCTGTAAAAGAACTAGCACAGAAACTACCAGAATATATGATTCCACAATTATATGTGGTATTAGACACATTTCCGCTTACTACCAATGGAAAAATAGATAAAAGGGCACTGCCAGAACCTGAGGACTTTACTAGTAGTTCAGAAAAATTTGTAGCTCCTCAAACTCATGAGCAAATTGTACTTGCTTCGATTTGGCAAGAAGTACTAGGAGTGAAAGAAGTGAGTATCTATGATAATTTCTTTTCTATGGGAGGAGATTCTATCATGGCAATTCAACTGGTGAGTAGAGCAAAAAAGAAAGGAGTTGTATTAAAAGTACGTGACATTTTTACGAATCAAACTATTTATGAAATTGCTAAAAACTTAAAAACAGATGTAACTGTTATTAGTGAACAAGGTATTTTAGAAGGTACTTCAGGATTATTACCTATACACCATTCTTTCTTTGAAAAAGAGTATGTCAATTATAACCACTATAATCAGTCTGTTTTATTGACACTCTCAAAAGATGTGGATGTTGCAATACTTACTAAGGCTGTAACATACCTTATGCAACAGCATGATGCATTGAGATTGAAATATGAAAAAACAGCTACAGGATATCAAGGAGTTTATCAAACAACAATTCCAGATATAGCTGTAAAATCGTTGCTAGATACAGATGATTCAATAGATGAAGAGATTACTCAAATATGTGAGTTTTATCAAGAAAATATAGCTATTGAAAAGGGCGATATTGCAAAATTTGTGATTATAGAAACCCCACCATCAGATGAGTTTAATAGACTCTTTATGGTGGCACATCATCTAGTAGTAGATGGAATTTCATGGCGTGTTTTAGTAGAAGATTTATCTTCTTATATAACCGCATTAATGTCTGGAAAAGAAGTGGTTTTAGAAGAAAAAACAACTTCATATAGACAATGGCAAGAACGATTAAAAGAATATGCAGATAGTAGAGAATTACTATCAGAACTTCCTTATTGGAAATCTATTATTGCAAAGACGAGTGTAATTCCACAAGATACTGCGTATGAGGAAGCTACAGTATATACAGAAACAGATACATTCAATATACAGCTTACTAAAGAAGAAACACAAAGCTTATTACAAGAGTGTCATCATGCTTATGGAACAGAGATTAATGACCTGTTATTAACAGCATTATCTGTAAGCCTATCAGAGTGGTCTGGAATGTCAGAAACAGTGATAGGACTTGAAGGACATGGTAGAGAAGATATTTTTGATGATGTAGATTTAAGTAAAACGGCTGGTTGGTTTACCTCATTATACCCTTTATTACTTAGTGATAAAAAAGAGTTGGCACTAACACTAGTAGAGACAAAAGAAGCATTAAGAGCTGTCCCTAATAAAGGTATTGGGTATGGTGTATTAAGGTATTTGTCTTCAGAAAAAGATGTAAGATCAGATCTTTCTAAAGATATAGAGCAAATTAAATTTAACTATCTAGGTCAGTTTGGAAATAACCAAAATGAAGAAGGGCTTTTTGATTTTGCGTTTGAGTCAAAAGGCAATGATATAGGAGCTGCTAATAAAATTTCAAGTAAACTTATTATTAACGGAAGCATTGTTCAAGATGTATTGCGATTTACATGGGTATACGATACTAATCGATATCATGAAGCTACTATTGCCACTATTGCAGATAGATTTAAAGCCTCTTTATTAGAAATAATCACTTTATGTACTTCTATAGATACTCCTATTGCCACACCGTATGATCATGGGTTGAATGGTCTTGTTACATATGATGAACTAAGCGCTTTTAAACAAAGTAACCATCCATATGCTATAGAAGATGTATATAAATTTAGTCCATTACAAGAAGGATTATTATTTCATAGTCTATACAATGAAGATGCAAATGCCTATGTAGTTCAGTTAAGTTTTGATATGGTAGGAGATTTGCAATTGGATTTCTTTAAAGAAGCATGGGAGTTATTATTGAAAAAGCATAGTACTCTTAGAACCTCTTTTTATTATGAAACGATGGGTGTTCCTGTTCAGTGCGTATATAACCATGTAGATATACCTATTACAGTTGTGTCTTATGAAGATAAGAGTAGTGGAGAGTTAGAGCAAGATATTGCTACGTTTCTAGAAGGAGATGCAAATACACCATTTGATCTAGAAGTACCACCATTATTTAGATTGACCTTACTCAAAATAGCAGATGATCGTACAAAATTAGTATTTACACATCATCACCTTCTTTTTGATGGCTGGTCGCTCCCAATTATTTTCTCAGAGTTTATTTCGTCGTATCAAACGTTAGTAGATAAAAAGACGTTACATACCAACGTAAAGAAAGATAATTACAAAGACTATATTAAGTATATACAATCGAAAGATCAAATACAGACACTTACGTATTGGGAAGATCACTTACAAGATTTAGAGGAGCCAACATTATTGCCTTTTATTAATAAAAAGAAGGATCGAAATAAGACATTTGGAAATCAGAATCTAATATTATCTAAGGGAAGTGATTATGTAAAACAATTAGAGTCTTTTGCACAATCTAATCATATTACAATTAATACGATTGTTCAAGGAGTATGGTCTTATTTATTATCACGTTACACAAGAAATTCAGTAGTTGCTTTTGGAACGGTTATTTCTGGACGCCCTACCGAAATAGAAGATATAGAAACTCGTGTAGGACTATATATCAATACCATTCCATTATGTACAGCAGTGCAAGATGATATGAAAGTTGTTGATTGGTTGGTAGATCTTCAAAAGAAGTATACCACATCGAGAGAAGAATACGGTCATTCTTCATTATCTCAAATTCAAAAAGTGAGTGCTGTTTCTGGCGAATTGTTTGATAGTATGATGGTGTTTGAAAATTACCCTGTAGAATCTATCCAGTCTGTTAAAACAGATTTGGCAATAGAAAATATTAAAGGGAAAGAACAAACTAATTATGCATTAACCCTTGCTATAGGTCATGCTTCTGAGAGAGAATTATCCATAGATTTTGGATATAATTCAACGTTGATTTCAGAAGAAGATATCAAAAGAATTCATGCGCATTTTAATGAATTATTAGATAGTATTATCCAATCTAATACGGTAGAAGAATTAAACTATTTGACAACTTCAGAAAGAAAAGAGTTATTAGAAGATTTTAATGCTACGGGTACTGATTATAACCTGGAACAAACAGTGTTAGATTTATTCTTAGAAAATGTAAATCAGTATCCTGATGAAATAGCGTTGCTTTTTGAAGATACTCAATTAACTTTTAAAGAACTAGATGTAAAAACAAATCAACTAGCTAATTTCCTTGTGGAACAAGGCGTTGAAAAGGAAAATTTAATTCCAATATGTATTGACCGTTCATTAGAAATGGTTATAGGTATTCTAGCTATTTTAAAAGTAGGAGGGGCTTATGTTCCTATTGATCCTAGATATCCTCAAGAACGTATACAATATATCCTAGAAGATACTCATGCAAAATTAGTAGTAAGTAGTAAAGAACATGCGAGTGCAATTCAAGTATTACCTGTAGTTTGCTTAGATGATTTTACATATGAGTCTTATGCTACTACTTTCTCAGGAGATGAAATTTTACCTAATCAATTAGCCTATTGTATATATACTTCAGGAACAACCGGTAATCCAAAAGGAGTATTAAATGAGCATCAAGCATTAGTAAATCGTTTGTTATGGATGCGTGATGAATTAACTATTGATACGGCATCTGTAATTCTACAAAAAACCACTTATACTTTTGATGTATCTGTATGGGAATTAATAATGCCATTAATAGTAGGTTGTAAGATGGTACTTGCGCGACCAGAAGGGCATAAGGATCCTAGTTATATGCAAGATGTTATAGAAGGAAAAGAGGTTACGATTGTTCATTTTGTACCGTCAATGTTAGGAATGTTCCTGGAAGATTTGGGAGCTGGAAGATGTCAAGAATTACAACATATTGTATGTAGTGGAGAAGCATTATCATCAGCGTTAGTATCTAAAACGAAAGAAAAATTAGGAACTACGCGTATCCATAATTTATATGGACCTACAGAAGCTGCGATAGATGTTACTTCGGTAGATTTAACATTTGTAGATACAGAAAAACTAGGAGTAACGATAGGAAGTCCTGTTGCAAATACACAATTATATATTGTAAATAAAGCAATGGAAATACAACCTGTAGGTGTTGCTGGAGAATTATTGATAGGCGGTGTTCAGGTAGCGAGAGGCTATTTAAATCGTCCGGAATTAACAGCAGAAAAATTTGTCTTTAACCGCTTTCGCGAAAGCGGAAACCTATATAAAACCGGAGATTTAGCAAGATGGCTTCCAAACGGGTCTATAGAATACCTAGGGAGAATTGATAGACAGGTTAAAATACGTGGATATCGAATTGAACTTGGAGAAATAGAAAACCAATTAGAACAATTACCTACCCTAAAACAGGCGGTAATAGTAGCTAAAGAAAATGAGTATGGAAGTAAGCAATTAGTAGCCTATGTGATCAATGAAAATGATTTTAATGAAAAAGAAACGATTGCTACTCTTAAAGAGAATCTTCCAGAGTATATGGTACCACAAGTATTTGTTAAACTGGATAGTTTCCCATTAACAGCAAATGGAAAGATCAATACAAAAGCACTTCCTGATCCTGAAACTTCTGATTTAAGTTTTGAAGAATATGTAGCACCTGCTACTCCTATACAGGAACAATTGGCTACTATTTGGCAAGAAGATCTTAAAATAGAAAAAATAGGAATTAAGGATAATTATTTTATGCTAGGAGGTGATTCTATAAAGATGATTCGTTTGGTAAGTAAAATAAAGAAGTCTTTCAATATTCAATTCCCAATAGCATCGTTTTATGAAAATCCAACGATCGAAGATTTATCCTTATTCATAGAAGAGTTTTCACAGGACAATACAAGTAATTATGAAGCATTGGTAGAGGAAGCAAAGACTTCATTAGAGGCTTTTGAATATGATGTTTTAAAGGATCATCCGTTAGCGAGTACAATTGCTAATGTATATCCATTAAGTGATATACAATTAGGAATGATTGTGACAAGCCAGTTAATGAGAAATAATGGCGAGTTAGGAATCTATCATGATCAATTTTTGTTTCAATTAGCATTACTAGATATTGAATTGTTAAAACAAGCCATGCGTTTATTGGTTAATAAGCATGAAACGCTAAGAACTTCATATCATTTATCTGACTATGAACAACAAGTTCAAATTATCTATAATGAAATTCCTATTGAAATCAATTCTGAAGACTTGAGAACTATTGAGGATAAGAAAGGAAGAGAAAACTACATTCAAGGTTTTTTAACAAATGAACGAGAAAACCATCCTTTTGATGTTACAAAAGCACCATTATGGCGAATTAACCTGTTTCAAATAAATGAGACTGAAATCATTTTTGTATTCCAATTCCATCATGCAATACTAGATGGATGGAGTGAAAAAAATATAAGAAAAGAACTATTTGAAATATATGAGTCATTAAAGGTAGATGAGAATTACCGTCCTATGCCTTTAAAATGTAGCATGGAAGATAGTATTATTTCAGATATTTTAGAACGAAAAAATGAGCGTAATATCACGTACTGGAAAAGTAAAATGACTAATTATAATAGATTAGACATATTTACAAATGAAAATCAAACAGATTCAGTATCTAAGGGATACGGTAAAGAATTTAAAGATAATATCCTGAAAAAGTGTACAGAAAATGGAATTACTCTGAAGGCACTTTTCTTTAGTGGTTATGTGTATTGTTTAAGTATGTTATCTTCAAAAAAGGATGTTACTGTAGGGATGGTTTCACATAGAAGACCTTTTGTTGAAGATGGAGATAAGTTAATGGGTTGCTTTTTAAATACGGTGCCTTTTAGATTTAAAAATGAGTTTTCAAAAGAATCTTCTTGGTTAGATTATATCAAGGCAATAGAAATAGAGCTTCAAGAATTGAAAGGGAAGGATCGTATTTCTTTACTTGATATTTCACAATTAGTAGATGAGAACACGATAGATGAAAATCCATTTTTTGACACCATATTTAATTATGTAGATTTCCATGTTTTACACGAATTGATTGAAGATGAAAAGTTTATAGCAACACAATCTGATCGTGAAAATGAAAGTTTTTCACATGAGAGTTTTGAGACTACGAATACATTTTTAGATGTTAGTGTAAACTTAACAGGTGATTTTTGTTCTATTACAATTAAGAATAAAAGGATGCTTAGATCAAATCATACATTGAAGGATCTAATGGTGTATTATGATAATTTCTTACAGGCATTTTTAAAGTGTTCAGATAATAAAATAAATACATTAGATATCATTCCTGAAGCAGAACAGCATAAGCTTTTAGAAGAATTTAATACTACAAAGGTTGAATTTCCTTCAGATAAAACGGTCATTGATTTATTTAGTGATCAAGTATTAAAAACGCCAGATGCAATTGCTTTAGTTTTTGATAACAAGGAATTTACATACAATGATGTAGATGTTTTATCAAATCAATTAGCAAACTATCTATTATCTAAGTATGCTATTGGATTGGAAGATTTAATAGCTGTAAAACTAGAAAGAAGTGAGTGGTTAGTGATTTCATTATTAGCAGTATTAAAGTGTGGTGCAGCGTATGTGCCTATTGATCCTAATTATCCAGAGCAAAGAATTAAGTATATAGAAGATGATAGTAATTCTAAAATTACAATTACTACAAGTTTACTAGATGCTTTTAATGACGTAGATGGGCTTTCAGAAGAACGTCCAGATATCAATATGTCTTCGTCTAATTTAGCATATATCATATACACGTCTGGATCTACAGGGAAGCCTAAAGGTGTCATGATTGAGCATAGAAGTCTTGTCAATTTATGTTACTGGCATATCAATGAGTATCAGTTAGACACATCTAGTCGAAGTACATTATTTGCTGGAATTGGTTTTGATGCATCCGTTTGGGAGATTTATCCATACTTGCTATCTGGAGGATCATTATATCCTATTGCAGATAAAAATGTTAGATATAATATCAATCTTCTTGTAGATTTTCTAAATGATAATGCGATAACACATGCATATTTGCCAACAAAAATATGTGAAGAATTTGTTGCCCAAAAAGTGGACTTACAAAACACAAAAATTGTCACCGGAGGAGAAGCATTGAGACTTCCTAATGAGCCTATAAACTTGAATATTTATAATAATTATGGGCCTTCTGAAAATACAATTGTTACCACTTCATTTGATCTTATAGACCGAACAGGAGAAGTAATTCCTATTGGTCGACCTATTTCTAATACAGAGGTATATATTCTATCAGAAGATTTAGAATTACAACCTATAGGTGTAGAAGGAGAACTTTGTATTTCTGGAGAAGGTTTGTCAAGAGGTTACTTATATCGAGAAGAGTTGACTTCAGACAAATTTGTTGCACATCCATTTAAAAAAGGAGAACGTTTATATAAAACGGGTGATTTAGCACGATGGTTATCAGATGGTACTATAGAATATATTGGAAGAAATGATGATCAGTTAAAGATCAGAGGATATAGAGTAGAGTTAGGTGAAATAGCGAATCATTTAGCCTTAAAAGAGAGTGTCAGTAAAGTAGCGATTGTTACTGAAAATGAAGGTGTAGGGAAGCAAATTGTAGCCTACTTTGTATCTGAGGTAGAAGAAGACGTTAACGAATTAAATATGTTTTTGTCAGAAAGTCTTCCTGATTATATGATACCAGATGTTTATATTCAGTTAGACACAATTCCATTGAACGAGAATGGTAAATTAGATAAGGATGCATTAGCCCAAATAAAAGGGGTGAAATTATCTAAAGAAATTCCATATGTAGCTCCAGAAAATGATATTCAAGAAAAATTAGCATCCATATGTCAAGAGTTGTTACAGAGAGAGCGTATAGGAATTCGAGATAATTTCTTTATGCTAGGAGGTAATAGTCTTAGAGCAATTCAATTTACATCAAGAGTAAGTAAAGAATTCAATGTGAAAATTGACTTTGTTACTTTATTTAGTAATCCTACTATTGAAAAATTGGCATCAGAAATAGAAAATTCTTTATGGGCTAATAATGACCTGTTTGTAGAAGAAGAGGTTAGTGACTTTGAGAATATTTCTATTTAGAAACAGACATCGAAAGAGGTCAATTTTTCTTTTTGTTTCATGAATTTCAGATGTCTTTAAAAGACAAAACCTGATTCCTAATTAATTTTTAAAAACCTGTGGGGTTTTGCATTTTTAAAAATGCAAAGTGCCATAACTCCATGGGTTTATGTAAGCGATTTATGACTTTGTAATTGAAGTTATAGACATGATTTTTGATAAACTTTTAATAAACCTTCTATGATAAGCAATTTAATAAATAAGTTAAAGAGACTTAATGTCAAGATACATGTAGTTAATGCAAAATTAGATATTCAAGCTCCTAAAGGAGTGATTAATGCTTTGTTATTAGAGGAAATCAAACTACATAAAGAGGATCTTATCAACTTTATTAATACATATAAAGACAAAAAAGTAGATCATCTTACGATTAAGCCTACTGAAGAAAAAGCATCATACCCGATGTCATCTGCTCAAAAGAGACTATGGATATTAAGTCAAATTCCAGAAAATTCAATAGCATACAATATGCCGTTTTACAAAGTATTGGACGGTAGCTATGACATCAAAAGTTTTAAGAAAGCAATTCATAAGACTATAGATAGACATGAGATTTTAAGAACTGTTTTTAAAGCAAATGAAGAAGGGCAAGTGGAACAACATATCGTATCTAGAAAGAATCTTGGATTTAAAGTAGCCTACATTGATCTTGTAGATGCAGACAATCAAAATGCAAAGGTTAAAGAGTATATGCAGGCAGATACGAATAAGGCATTTGATTTAGAAAATGGACCGCTTTTTAGAGCAACTTTAATCCAGATGAGTCAAGATAAATATATCTTCTATTATAATATGCATCATATTATAAGTGATGGATGGTCTATGGATGTATTGGTAAAAGATGTTTTTACATATTATACTTCTTTTGTAACTGGGAGCTTGCCAAAATTACCAGAGCTCAGCATACAATACAAAGACTATGCTGCATGGCAGTTAGCTTCAGAAAACACCGAATCATATAAAGAAGATCAGGCATATTGGTTAGATCAATTTTCTGGTGAATTACCTGTACTAGAATTAGCAGTAACAAAAAAGCGACCTTTATTAAAAACAAATAATGGAAGACGTTTAGGAACATATATTTCTAAAGAAGTAACTCAAAATTTAAAAACATTCTGTCAAGAAAATGGTGGAAGTTTATTCATGGGGCTTTTGGCAAACTTAAATGTGCTGTTCCATAAATATACTTTGCAAGAAGATTTTATTATTGGAACGCCAATGGCAGGTAGAGATCATTTAGATCTAGAAAATCAAATTGGATTTTACATCAATACACTAGCCTTAAGAAACACTGTACATCCTGAAGATGGCTTTAAAACACTTTTTGAAACTATAAAAAGTACAACCCTTAAAGGCTATAAGCATCAGCAATTTCCTTTTGATAAATTGGTAGAGGATTTAAAGCTAAAAAGAGATAGTAGTAGGAGTGCCATTTTTGATGTTATTATGTCTTTACAGAATGTAAATAATAATGCGGCACCAAGAACACCTCATACTGTTGTAACTGATTATGGAGTCACAAACTGTAAGTTTGATATAGAAGTCACTTTTCAAGAAATTCAAGATCATATTTCATTTCAAATAACCTATAACACAGATGTATATGATCAAGAAATGATAGATGGGTTGTTGAGACATTATAAGCAATTACTGAGTAGTCAGTTAAATTCACCAGAGCAACGTCTAGAGGCTCTTCATTATCTTTCGTCAAATGAGAGTCAACAATTATTAGAGGAATTTAATGAAACTGATCGTAATGTTTCAAAGGGTTGCTCTGTATTGGATTTGTTTTTGAAACAAGTAGTAGAAGTGCCTAATAAAACGGCATTAACTTGTGAAAACACTAAAATGTCTTTCAAAACCTTAGATGAAAAATCAAATCAAATAGCCCACTATTTACAAAGTAAAGGAGTAAAGCAAGGAGATATTATTCCAGTTTCTATGGATAAGTCTATAGAAATGATGGTTGGGATATTAGCTATACTTAAAGCTGGAGCTGCATACCTTCCAATTGATCAGAAATATCCTAAAGAAAGGATTAATTATATGCTTAAAGATTCTAGTGCTAGAATCATATTGACACAATATAACCTTGCAGCTCTTTTTTCTGAAGAGAATGCTATAGAAGAGATTTATGTAGATAACTTAAATCCTGAAGTAGCTACATATCCTATTACTAAGACGAATATTGTACGTACTCCAAATGACCTGGCATATGTAATATATACTTCAGGTACAACAGGGCTTCCAAAAGGAGCAATTGTTCCAGATAGTGGAATTGTTAGGTTAAGTAAGCTATCAAATATAGCAATAGAGAGAGAGGTTACAATTTTACACCAATCTTCGATTTCTTTTGATGCAGCCACATTTGAAATTTGGTATGCCTTATTAAATGGAGGAGAATTAGTGCTATATCCATATAAAGAAATGGACTTGAAAGTGCTGAATCAGATTGTAAGAGATGCTAATGTAAATACACTGCTTTTTACTGCGGCATTGTTTGATCAATGGGCGCTTGAAGATATCGAAGACCTTCCTTTGGAGTATGTTTTGGCAGGAGGAGATATACTGAGTCCAAAAACAATTAGTACGATATATTCAAAAATACCAGGAGTAAAAGTCATCAATGGATATGGGCCTACAGAAAACACAACGTTTACATGTTGCTATGAAGTGCCATATGCTACAGATATAGAAAGAGCGATACCCATTGGAAAACCTTTAATAGGAACTAAAGTATATGTTCTTAATAATAACCTGTCATTATGCCCAATTAATGGAGTGGGAGAATTATATACATCAGGAGAAGGATTGTTTTTAGGATATCTTAATAAACCAGAACTAACTGCAGAACGATTAATTAAGAGTCCGTTCAATCAAAATAAAAAATTATATAAAACAGGAGATTTAGTGAGATGGCTTCCTGATGGAAATATAGAATTTTTAGGAAGAGCCGATCAACAAGTAAAAATAAGAGGGTATAGAATTGAATTAGGAGAAATAGAAAGTCAACTAGCGCTAAAAGAGAGCATAGATGGAGTGGTTGCAAAAGTTATTGAAACCGAAAATGATAAAAAAATCGTAGCATATTTTGTATCCAATAAAGAAGAAACTATAGCTGAATTACGCGAGTTTTTATCTAATAGAATTCCAAAATATATGGTGCCTTCATCGTTTGTGCAATTGGAATCTATTCCAATGACAACAAATGGTAAGGTTGATAAACGTGCATTACCTAATCCTAAAGATCTAAACTTATCTAGTGGGGTTGAATATGTAGCTCCTACTAGTGATATAGAAAAGAGTATAGCAAATATTTGGGAAGCGTTATTAGATAGAAATCTTGTAGGAGTAAGAGATGACTTTTTTGAATTAGGTGGACATAGTATTACACTGGGAACATTGATTAATACCTATCAAAAAGAGTTTAATGTAAAATTGAACTTTAAAGATTTGTTTGAAAATACAACATTGATTGCTCACGCAAATTTAATCTCTGATTCAGTAAAATTAACCTATGAAGAGATTGAGAAAACTCCTGTCGCAGAAAACTATCCATTATCAGATGCCCAACGTAGACTTTGGGTGTTGAGTCAGTTTAATGAAAACTCAATAGCATATAATATGCCATCACAAAAAGTTCTTGTTGGAAATTATAACATAGAAAAACTTCAAAAAGCAATTTATGCAACTATAGATAGACATGAGATTTTAAGAACTGTTTTTAAGGAAAATAGAGATGGAGAAATTAGGCAATGGGTACTTGCAAAAGAAGAGCTGGACTTTAATGTTAATTATTTTGACCTCCGTGATATAGAAGATCAAGAGTCATATACTAAAGAGTACATTCAGAAAGAATCAACATCAGTATTTGATTTAGAAAATGGACCATTAGTAAAAGTCTCTTTATTTCAATTGTCAGATGATACGTGTATTTTTTATTACAATATGCATCATATCATAAGTGATGGTTGGTCATTAGGAATATTGGCTAGGGATGTTATGACATATTATAATGCCTATATCTCTGGTAGTAATCCACAATTACCGGAACTTAGAATACAATATAAAGACTACTCGGTTTGGCAATTAGCACAATCAAATCATGAGTCATATCAGAAAAATCAATCATTTTGGTTAGATCTTCTTAAAGGAGAATTACCAATAATTGATTTACCTTCAACAAAAAAACGTCCTGTTGTAAAAACAAATAGAGGAAAACGTTTTGGGACCTATTTATCTAAAAAGACATCAAGTGATTTAAAGTCTTTTTGCCAAGATAGAGGAGGTAGTCTTTTCATGGGACTTATCGCTTCAATAAATGCATTATTATGTAGATATACTTCTCAAGAAGACTTTATTATAGGAAGTCCAGTTGCAGGTAGAGATCATATTGATTTAGAAAATCAAATAGGGTTTTATCTAAATATGATCGCTTTAAGAAATAAAGTCAATGCAGGAAATGATTTTAATACCCTTTTTGATGAGGTTAGAGTATCCGTACTAGACGCATATGAACATAAACAATATCCTTTTGATCGTTTAGTAGAAGACTTAGAATTGCAACGTGACGTAAGTAGAAGTGCTATTTTTGATGTAGTCGTAATGCTTCAAAATGTAGGCGAGAAATTACAAGAATCTGAGATAGCAAACGAGCATACAAATACGATTACCCCTTTAGGGAATTCAATTTCTAAATTTGATATAGAATTTAATTTTGAAGAAGTAGGAGATTATATTTCGTTTCAAATCAACTATAATACAGATGTATATGATGAAGACATCATTGTAGGGTTTATGAAACATTATAAAGCATTTCTTGAAGAAGTGCTTACATCACCAAACATACAAATAAGTAGTGTAGATTATATTTCTCAAATAGAAAAAAGACAATTACTACAAGAATTTAATAACAACAAGATAAGTGACTTACATCAAACAACTATTTTAGATTTATTTTCAAACACTGTAGTAACAAATCCAGAAAATATAGCGTTAGTCTTTGGAGATAAGAAAATGACATACAAAGAGCTGGATGAGGTTTCAAATAGCTTAGCAAATTATCTTCTGTCAAAACATGCTATCCAAGTAGAAGATTTTGTAGGAATTAAATTAGATCGTAATGAATGGTTAGTGATTTCATTACTTTCTGTATTAAAAGCAGGAGCAGCTTATGTTCCTATTGATCCTACATATCCAGCAGATAGAATGGAGTATATTGAGAAAGATGCTAATTGTAAGGTGGTCATTGATCAAAACTTAATACTCAATTTTGAAGCAAATAATACGCAAGATTTAGTAGCGTCTGTACAAGTAAAACCTGAAAACTTAGCCTATGTAATTTATACTTCTGGATCTACAGGAATGCCTAAAGGCGTAATGATTGAACATAGAAGTGCAGTTTCATTTTTAAATAATTTAGATACTCAATTAGGATTTAAAAACCATACGGTTGTAGCAGGAACAACAAATATGGTATTTGATATTTCTTTCTTAGAGATATTTGGTAGCTTATGTAGCGGAAGACAATTAGTCTTATTCTCTACAGAACAACTCATATCTCCAGAATTATTTATGACTCACTTGTATATGCATCAAGTAGAAGTATTACAAGTAACCCCATCTAGGTTGAGTCAGATATCTGAGATCTTAATATCATCTCCATCACCATATCTAAAACAATTATTAATAGGAGGAGAGCCTTTTCCAAAAACGGTATATGATGCTATAGATGCATTCTCAACCTTAGATATTATAAATGTTTATGGTCCTACTGAAACGACCATATGGAGTACAAGTTTACATATCAATTCAAGTAACTATTTAAGTATAGGAAAACCATTAATAAATGAAGAGATCTATATTCTTTCTGATACCTTAGAGATTCAACCTATAGGTGTTGTTGGGGAACTTTGTATTTCTGGAGATGGTCTAGCCAGAGGATATTTAAATAGAGAAGCACTTACAAATGAAAAATTCATTGATAACCCATATCGTGAAGGAAGTAAAATGTATAAAACAGGTGATTTAGCAAGATGGAGATCAGATGGAAATATAGAATATATACGCCGTAAAGATGATCAAGTAAAAATTAGAGGACACCGTATAGAACTTGGCGAAATAGAAAACACGCTTCTTAAACAAGAAGGTGTAGCGCAGGCTATAGTTCTCATTAAAGAAAATGATACAGAGAAATGTATTGTAGCCTATGTAAAAGGGGAAACAATAGAAACAGATACAATTCGTCTCAAACTTGCGGCCTTTTTACCAAGCTATATGCTACCAAGTTACTTTATAAACGTAGAAGCAATGCCACTAAATGCAAGTGGAAAAATTGATAAGAAAGCATTACTAGCGATCGATCTTGTAACTACTTCTTCAAAAAAATATGTAGCCCCGCGCACAGAAGAAGAAAAGCTAATTGTCTCTATTTGTGAACGTATATTAAAAAGAGAAAACATAAGTATAAAGGAAAGCTTTTATAGTATAGGAGGAGATTCATTAAAAATAATTCAATTAATGAATCAATTGAGAAACGAAGGATATCTGGTGAAAGTAGAACAAATATTTAAAACACCAGATCTTGAAGGATTAGCTAATATTCTTATAAAACAATCAACTCCTTTACATATACAAGAAGAATATGTGCAAGGTATTTTAAAACCTAAAGGAATAATTAATGAGAAGAAGAAGTATTGGGAAGTAGGTGATGAGATACAAGTTTCTGAGAACCAAAAATACCTGATGAAGTTTAAAAATTCTGAAGGATTTATAGGACCTTTCAAAATACCACGCCGTAAGAGTAAAACTATTGAATTAGAATTACGTAAGTTTCTAAGTAATTTCCCAGCACTTACGATTCAATTTATACGTAAAGAAGATGGTGTTTATCAGCGATATGTGTCTCCAAAAGAATTTAAAATCGCAATTTATGAGAAGAAGGTAGACCGTAAGACTACCTTAGGAATAGGTGAAATTATAACAAATGAAATTCCTTTAATACCCTATGACTTTTTTGGAGGAGAGTTGCTACGACTTTTTATGTTCCATAAAGGGAAAGAGACCTACTTCCAGATAGCAATTAGTCATGCAATAGCAGATTTAGATTCTTGCAGAATCCTAAAAAATATGTTAGGTGAATTTATGGGGAATAAAGGTGTTATAAAACACCCATATGATGTTTCTAATTTTGACTTTGCTGTGTGGCAACAAAAATACCTCATATCAGAATCAGGACTAGAACACCGATACTTTTGGATAAATAATTTAAAAGAGATGCATTTAGAATCTGATACGAATCTTAAAACATCAAAATTAAAAGAATACAAGTATTTAAAAACTAAAACCAAAGGGATAAAGCATACTGAGCAAAAAGTAGTCATCACTGGTTCAAGATTTAAACAAATCTTAAAAACTGCAAAAGAACTAAAAGTTCCTTTACCAGGATTGTTTATGGGATTCCATCAATATCTAGCAAGTAGATTTTTTAAGAATGCCATACATTTTCAAACAATAACGGTTACGGGAAGAGAAAATGTGCTTAACGGATTTGATGCTTCAAAAGTGATAGGCGCCATTAATAATGCGATTCTGTTACGATTAATTCCTCAAGTAAATAATAGTTTTTATACCACATCTCAAGAGGTGTTTATAAATTATCTTAAAGCCAGAGAACATCAGGCAATACCTTATGAGACGATACGAAAAGATTTCTTTAATGAAACAAAAATCGATATTGATCTGTGTAAAACAGGAGGGGTTAATTTTCAAAAAATACCAGGAGCTCTTGATGAAAAGAACTCAGGAGTTTTGATAAAGAATAATCAAACTCTTTCTAAGAATCATCCATTAGATATCATTTGCAAACAACGTGATAATGGAATTGAAATTAGTGTTGTTTATGAAGAAAATACACAACATTCTTTCAAACTAGATGAGGTCCTGGATAATGTGTTTAATAAAATTAGCATCTAACACTAGCTATTCTCTAGCATAAAATCAAAGTACTATTCTTTCTTTATACGCTTTCGCGAAAGCGTACACAACTTACTCACAATCTGTGATGATAAGCGAGGTCATTAATGACTTTTGTGAATAGGGAACACTGATTTTTTTAAATGAAAAGTCCAAAACCTTGATGGACTCAAAATACGTTGAGGAATTACTTTAATTAAAATGTAGTACAGATGAAAGACAAGAAAAACTTAAAAAATCTTAGACTAGAAAAGGATACCATTTCTAGTCTAGAAAAAAATGAAGTTAAAGGAGGAGGATTAGCAGCCGCAGATACTTATGAGGTGTGTACAAATCCACCAGAGAATCATAGCAAGATTCTTTGTTAATGATCTGGTTATTCTAATGATTACTTGAAAAATCAAAGAATATCGTAATAAAACTTCATTCAGTTCAAAAGTCCAAAACCTTGATGGACTCAAAATACGTTGAGGAATCACTTTAATTAAAACGTAGTACAGATGAAAAACAAGAAAAAATTAAAAGAACTCAATTTTGAAAAGATTACAATTTCTAAACTGAAAAAAATCAATATTAAAGGTGGAGCAGGAGAATTAGAGGCAGAGTTAGATATAGAGTTAGGAGGTTGTACAGTGAATGATCATTGTGATTGGTCATTGATTTGTAGTGGAGCTTGCTGTAATTAGTTTTTTAAAAAGTAAGGAGATATACGGATACTTTATTTACATAAAATTTTCGAAATAAAATATTCAGAATGATGATAGCCATATTTTAAATCAATAGTTTGAAATATTTTAAACTATTGATTTAAAATAAGATAAAACTGCAACATATCAATTTTTGAATCGTAGTTACAACACACTATAACATATCTGGATTCTAAAATAACACAACCCAAAGTAGTATTTACAAAACATAAATTCAATATTAATAATAAAAAATAGTAAGATGAAAATCAATAAAGTCTTAGCATTCGTAGTAATGCTTCTTGTTCCATATTGGGGAATTTCTCAAGTAGAGCTCAAAGGACAGGTAAAGAGTAAAGAGGAGCCTATTCCTTTTGCAAATGTAGTCTTAACAAATCCAGATGGAACGGTAAAAGGGGGAGTTATTACAGATGAATCTGGAGCCTTTGCTATAACAACTTCAAAGGGTACTTACACGGTTACTGTGAGTTATTTAGGATATAAAAACTGGACAAAAGAAATTGTTCTAGAAGCAGATACAACTATGGAAACTATTCAAATAGAACCAGAATCTGAAAATCTAGAAGAGGTCGTTGTTACTGCAAAAAAGAGAATTATAGAACAAAAGAATGATCGTCTGGTTTTTAATGTAGAAAATAGTATTGCCGGTAGTACCGGAGATGCTATAGATGCATTAAAGGTAGCACCAGGATTAATTGTTCAAAATAGCTCGATTAGTATCTTGGGAAAAGGAGCTTCTCAAGTAATGGTAGATGGACGTTTATTAAATCTATCTGGAGATGATCTTGTTGGGTTTTTAAACTCCATTTCGGCAAGTGATATTAAGAAAATAGAAATTATAACCAATCCGCCAGCTAGATATGAAGCTGGAGGTAATGGAGGATTGATTAATATCATATTCAAAAAGGGAGTAAGAAACTCTTGGAAGAATACAACGTCACTAACTTATGAGCAAAACGAGTACGGGTCGATAGCTCTTAGAAATAACTTTTCTTATAATAAGAATAAATATAGACTCTCTGCTAGCCTTAATGGAACAACAGGTGATTATAGATCTATAGAAAACTTTAGTGCTTTCTCTCCAGAGGTTACCCAAGTATTAGAATCAGATACCAGACAGAAAAAAGATAATGTTTCTGGACGTGTATTATTTGATTATGACCTTACAGAAAAAACAGTGATTGGGTTTCAATATTTAGGAAACTATAGACAACCAGATCAAGATAACGAGTCTTCAACAACAATATTTGACGCTTCCAATTCGCTGGAAGCGGTATTACTAAATACAGGTGTCAATGAAAGAGAAGCTAGAAGTAATATTTATAATGTACATATGACTTCAGAACTAGACACTATTGGGAGATCAATATCAGTAGATGTTAACTATTTAGATTATAATATAGATCAGGATAATAGTTTTACAACAGAAACATTTTTACCTGGGAGTCAATCTCCTGATAATCTTTTTTCAGCATTAAATAATTCAGAGTTAGATATTCAGAATTTTAGCGCAAAAGTAGATGTAGAACATCCCGTTGAGTTTTTTGATTTATCCTATGGAGGTAAATTAAGTTTTATAGAAAGTAATAGTAATATTAATTTCTTTGATGCAACTACGGGAACACCAGTGCTAGATCCTAATCAATCAAATGTATTTGAATATGATGAAAGTATTCAGGCATTATATGTAAATGGATCAAAGAGCCTTAGTGATAAACTAAGTGTTCAAGTAGGATTGCGATTAGAGAATACAACCACAACAGGATTTTCTAGAACTTTAAATCAAACCAATGAAAATGATTATTTAAGATTATTCCCCACATTTTATCTTGCATATGCAAAAAGCGATAATCATAACTTTACATTCAATTATGGAAAGAGAGTAAATCGTCCTCGTTTTAATGATCTTAATCCTTTTCGATTTTTTATAAATAGTAATAGTTTTTCTGAAGGAAATCCTTTTTTACAACCCTCATTTACAGATAGTTTTAACTTTACCTATGCGTATAAGAGAAGTTTAAGAACAAGTGCATTTTTTAGAATTACGAATGATAATTTTGGAATAGTATTTAATTCTGATACAGAAAATAATGCACAGGTGATAACGAGACAGAACTATTCAAAGGAATATTACTACGGTATTGGTGAGAGTTATAGTTTCAATAAGATTTCTTGGTGGCAAAGTATGTCGAGTGTTTATTTACTAGGTTCTAAGACAGAATTATTAGAGACCATTAATGCTGAGGTTCAAAATGGAGTACGATTATACTTTACAACTAACAATGCTTTTTCATTAAGTAAGACGACAAAGTTTGAAGCAAACTTTTGGTATAGTTCAAGCCATAAAAGAGGGTTGAATGATACAGGAGAAACTTTTAGTTTAAATCTAGGGTTTAAACAAAGCTTCTTAAATAAAGATCTACAACTTGCAGTACTGGTGAATGATGTGTTTAATCAAGGATTCCTAAATAATAATAGATCCATTATAAATGGAGTAGAGCAAGTAGGTGATTTTAATTACAGTAGTAGGTTTGCAAGAGTATCTCTATCATATAGTTTTGGTAATAAGAAAATTAGAGTAAGAGGTAGAGGATTTGGTAATGAAGAAGAAAAAGGAAGAACGGGTAATTAATTCATGTTCGTTGATTGTTTAATAAATTTTAGAATGTCATGTTTTCACAAGGTAAAATACAGATATTCCTGTTACATTTTGCGGGAGGGAGTTCTTATTCATATGAGTTCTTAAAAAACGATCTAAAAATGGAGTTTGAGTTTTACCCTCTAGAACTTCCTGGAAGGGGAAAACGAAATGATGAAAAGCTTCTATATCAAAAAGAAGATACCATCTATGATTATGTTGGTCAAATTAAATCTCTAAGAAATAATAAGCCATATATCATTTATGGACATAGTATGGGAGCAACATTAGGGCTTTCTGTAACAAAAAAAATGGAAGGATATGGAGATGCTCCAGAAGCTTTAATTGTATCAGGAAATCCAGGCCCTGGGATAGAAAGAGAAGAAAAGAAAAGATACTTAATGGAAGATGCAATGTTTAAAGAAGAATTGCGAAAATTAGGTGGAATTCCAGATGAAGTATTAGAAAATGACGAATTATATAGTTTTTTTGGACCTATAATGCGTGCAGATTTTAGGGTGCTTGAGGAAGATGATTTTCTAGAAAAGGGTCTTACAGTTCATACGCATATCATTGCTTTAATGGGAGATGAAGAAGAACTCGTAGATCATATAGAAAACTGGAATCAATACACAACAGTTGATTTTTCGTATCAAATATTTCCAGGAAATCATTTCTTTATTTATGATGCTTCGACACAAGTATTAGACATTATAAAAAAGAGTTGTAATCACTTATTAGTGATTAGATAAATAATACGTATTTGAAATACCTTATCATGGGTGTTCAAAAAACAAATCAGTAAACAGAACCTCATAAGTGAGGTGTATACTTTTAAACCTGTTTACAATCATAAAATCCAATTTTTAGATAAAGATATTGTCCTCTTATCATAGGATGATTAATAGATAACGTTTGAATAATCTTTATGTAGGGTGCTGTTAGCATTCTATATAAAGATTGATCAGGCCTATTTCTACCATAACTAAACTATTAACAACATTAAACTATACTCAAAATGAAAAAAAATGTTTTAAAAAATAATACGGCAAATTTAATACCCATAAAATCTATTATTGGGTATTCAGTATTAGCGATTATTTCTGGACTATCAGGTTTTGGTTTTATTACAATCATTAATAAAATTATAAGTATGTCTATGAAAGGTGAATTGGCTACAAAAAATGACTACTTATTCATGTTTTTAGGAACTATAGCAGTTTTCTTTATTACAAGAAAATGGCTGTCTTCTGGAATTATTAAACTTTCTCAGAAAATGTTTTGGAATATGAGAAGAGATGTTGTGAAGTTAATCTTGAAAGCACCCTATAGAAAGCTTCAAGAATATAAAGATGAGGTGTATTCAACACTTACTTCAGATGTAAATAATATTGTAAACGCATCTTTAATAGCTATTAATTTTTTCTCGTCTATTATTCTTATTGCAGCCTGTTTAATATATATGGCATATTTGTCAATTAGTTTATTTGCAATGTGTCTTGGAGTAATAGCCATAGGAGTTACTATATATTTAGTGAGATCTCGTAAGAGTAATCAACAAATCAAGGAAGTTAGAGAATTAGAAAGAGGTTTTGTGAATATTTTCAATAGCATTTTAGGTGGTGCAAAAGAGATAAATATCAATAAGGATAAAGGAGAAGATATTTATGAAAATAGACTTAAAGGTATAACAGTTACAGGAGAAAAAACATATGTAAAAGCTTTTGTAAAGTATCTGAATAGTGAAATCATTAGTCAGTTATTATTTTATGCCTTAGTTACCTTTATTCTTGTTTATGGTGACAAAGTGTTTAGTATTCCTTTAGATGTTACTGTGAGTTTTGTATTTGTATTATTATATGTTTTAGGACCTATTGTAAATATTATGACAACAATACCAATAATCAATAGAGCTAAGGTGTCATTCTCAAAAATGAATAAACTTAAAACAGAACTTCAAAGTATAGAAGGAGAATCTAGCATAGAGACTTCAAATAAAGAAAAGTATTATAACTTCAATAAGTTAGAGATACAAGATTACTCATTCTCATATGGAGAAGATAAATTTTCAGTAGGACCTATAAGTTTAGAAATAGACAGAAATGAAGTAGTTTTTGTTTATGGAGGAAATGGAGCAGGAAAAACAACCTTCATCAATACGATTTTACAGCTTTATAATTTAGAAAGTGGTAATGTACTTGTAGACGATATTCCTGTGCCTGAAGAAAGAGTTGAAAATATTAAAGAAATGTTTTCTCCTGTTTTTAGTGATTTTTATCTTTTTGATGAGTTTTATGGTATCAAAGATGTAGATGTCAATAAAGTAAATCATTATCTTGATTTATTTGAACTTACAGAAAAAGTAACTGTCGAAAATAATAAGTTTTCTACCACAAATTTATCTACAGGTCAGCGTAAACGTTTAGCGTTAATTAGTGCGTTGTTAGAAGATAGACCGATACTTGTTTTAGATGAATGGGCAGCAGATCAAGATCCTCATTTTAGAAAGAAATTCTATGAAGAGATTATACCTATTATTATAGAACAAGAAGATAAAACGATCATAGCAATTACGCATGATGATAGATATTACGACAAGTCTGATAAGTTACTCAAAATGGAATATGGAAGACTTGTAGAAGTAAATAGAGTATTAGAAACTGTTTTTTAAAATGCTCGTGTAAAATACGCCACTTTAGGTATATAACTAATTATATACCATGAATTCACTCATAACTTTCTTTAAAATGAGTGACATTAAGTTTAATTTTTTCAGAATAAATTTTACTTAGCATATGGATGATACTTATATGCTAAGTAAGATTGACTGATGCCTAAAAAGTAGAAAAATGAAAAAAGTCAAAATAGTGATCGTCCTAATACTATGTGCTGGTTGGATATATATCACTAATGTAAAATACCAACCCATTGATTCTTTAGGAGCTTTAACTACATACAAAACAGGATTATTATCTGTACCGCTATTGAAAAGTGAAATCCAAGAATTCTCCAGTAATTATAAACCTACTATTTATGTAGATGATGTTGGGATCCCTCATATTTATGGTGACCAAAAAAACGATGTTGCTTTTGGATTAGGGTATATGCATGCTCAAGATCGATATTTTCAAATGGAATTAGTAACGAGAACTGTTCAAGGAAGAATATCAGAAATTTTTGGACAACAGTCGGTAGGAACTGATAGTTTCTGGAAGCCCTATGAATTTGAAGCAAAATCTGCAGAGTTATTAGAGGATTATAAAGTAAATGCTCCAGAATTTTATGACTATTTACTTGCTTATTCTGAAGGCGTAAATACGTATTTGTCTAGTAATAAAGGAACAGATCCTCTATATAAAATTTTTGGGGAAGCGCCTAGAGAATGGAAACCAGAATATTCCCTATTAGTTACTTGGTATATGAGTTGGTCACTTACCTATTTTGATGAGCATATTACATTAAATGAAGTACTAACAAAACTTCCGGAAAAGGAGCAAGAGTATTTTTACCCACTACAACCTAAAGGATTAAAAACAATCTTACCTTCTACAGATCACAGTATACAACTAGAACAACCAAAATTAATTGAAGAAGCTATTGTTCAAAAACCAAAAGAGAAAATGGAAGACCCTTTCGGTTTTCATGAGAATATTGGAAGTAATAATTGGGTAGTGAATGCAACAAAAACAAAAGATGGGAAATCAATTTTAGCAAACGACCCACATTTGTATCTAGCATTACCAGAAGCATTTTACGAAGCACACATCGTCTCAGATAATTTAACAGCATATGGATTTTCAATTCCAGGGGTTCCTGTAATTGTAAGTGGACATAATGATGTAATCTCTTGGGGAATCACAAATGGAGAATGGGATTTGGTAGACCGTTATAAACTTGAAGTAAAAGATGAAAATCTATATTTATATGAAGGTGAATGGGTGCCCTTTGATGAAAAGAAATATACAATCAATGTAAAAGGGAGCGATGCAATTACTATAAAAAATAATAGTACAGCGCATGGAAAAGTAATAAAAGGAGAGAATAATACATACTATGCACAACATTGGTATGCAGCAAATAAAAGCTATTCGGTAAAAGCCATATATGAAATGATGCATGGGCAAAACTGGAATGACTTTACAGATGCCTTAAAGGAGTATGCATATCCACCACAAAACTTTATTTATAATGATATAAATGATAATATAGGAATTGTTTGTGCGGGTAAATTACCCAATAGAGAAGGGATTCATGTGGGACAGCTTCTAGATGGTACAAAAGGAGTAGTAGCTAGTACAGCATTAGATACTTTATGGCATACCAAAAACCCTTCCAATAACTTTTTATTTTCTGCAAACCAACAGCCTGTACAAAATAATACCTATTTCGGTTATCACGGCTTGAAAGATGATTACAGAGTAAATCGTATCAATTCCTTATTAGAAACCAAGAACGATTGGGGAATAGAAGAAATAAAATCCATGCAATCTGATGAGGTAGATCTTTCCTTCTTTGAATTTAAAGAGCTTTTAAGTCTTTATGAAATCCCTGAAGAATATCAAGAACTCGTACAAAGATTAGAAAACTGGGATGGAGATATGAAGAGTAGCAAAAATGAAGCCCTAGTATATGAACTATTAAGAAGAACGGTACAAGACAAAGCTTCTAACTTTGCTCAAGAGCACTTAAAAGTAAGTCATGCACCTTCCTTTAAATATTTTGTAAAGTATTTAAAGGATAAAGAATATACAGTAGCAGGAAGCCCTTCTAAAAAAGAAATTCTATATGAAATCCTATCTACTGTAGATGAAACTTTAAAACAATACCATGGAGATGCATGGAAAGATGAAACCTATAAAAACCTAGCTTTAATTAATATACGAAGTATTTCTTTTCTGCCAGGTCTAGGTGAAAAAATAGAAAATGTAGGAGGTAATTCAAATACAATAAATCTTAACACAAAATATTCTCGCCCCGTTTTTAGATCTATCTATCAAATGGATAAAGGGAGTATTAAGGGGTATACAATTCTTGCTGGAGGACAAAGTGGAAAAATTAACTCTAAAAATTATACAAACCAATTAGGTCTTTGGAAAGACGGAAAGTATAAAGAGTCTCAGTACAAAAGTCATCCTAATGAACTGAAAAATATTGATAACATTATAAAATTTAACTAATGAAAAATGCAATTAAATTATGGCCTTATGCCATCTGCTTATTACCACAGTTTTTTATTACAGACTACCTCTGGTATATGATTATAATCATCGCAATAGGTTTTCTTGCAAAATTTGTAGTGCGACCTAAAAATGTATTTGTGACACTCTTTGTCCTAGAACTTGTTACATGTGCAATATTGTTTTTGGTATTTAATGATAGAGTGTTTTATCTCAATGGTATTTTTGAAAATTTAAAATTACCTGCCCTACTATCTCCGGTTGCTTTTATTCTTTTTAATGCTATAAATATGACCGTATTATTCTTTACAGGATATACATTAGGTAAAGTAGTATCTATTAGAAAAACAATTCCTGCAGAAGAATAGCAAAAAGAACGTACGTTACCAATTTTAATGTGTGTTAAGTAATCAAAAGTTCTAAATCCTGAGGAACTTCTAAAATGTTCAGGATACGTATAAATTAAATTTCAAGCATCATGAAAAAAGAATTAAAACAACTTAGTTTTAGTAAAGAACTGATTAGCAAACTCCATTTAGACAAAGTAGAAGGAGGAAATGCTTTACTACAGGAAACAAGACTTAGTGATACTTGTTTGTGCGGATCTGACCCAGATATTTGTTAGGTTTTAGAATCTGTATGTGCCTCAATGATAGATGATCTAATAAGATTTGTCATTGAGGTACTCCCCCAATTTTTTACCTGCCCTTTCTAATAGCAGAATACCTTTCTTAGTAAAAAGACAACATATACAATACGTCACATTCCTAAAATCATATATAAAACCTATCTATTTAGGTTTTATAAGAATCCCCCTATGATTTAAATAGCCTGAAGTTCTGATGGGCGTTAAAATGTTCAGAATATAATAACTAAAAAAAATCAGAAAAATGAAAAATCAAAAGCTTAAAAAATTAGAACTCAACTTTGAGAAAGTAATTATTTCAAAGTTAGAACAAACTACGATTAACGGTGGTATATGGCCACTTTCAAGACCTACAGAAACTACTTGCGATTGTACTTTTTGCGAGATAAACGATTGTTAGAATATATGATACCTAAATCTTGATAGGGTTTTAATGTTCAAGAATTTGTCTCTACCTAAATACTTTTCAATATGAAAAATGAAATATTTAAAAAAGCGACCCTCAATTTTGAAAAAATTAAAATCTCAAAATTGAAACAAAGAACTATTCTAGGAGGACTTCTAGTACAACCAGCACATCAAGATGTAGAACATTCGTGCTCTTGTACGTGTATCTTCTAAGAGTGCTTATATGAATATCAAGCACATTTATTGTAAAGGTCAAGGATCTTAGTTTTATTCATAAATAACGTCAACTATACATGAGTATACTGTTTGTTTATAAGTGAAATTGAAATAGCCGCATATGATTACTTCTTAATGTATAGCTATACGCTTTCGCGAAAGCGTACTTAAAATTACGCTCATCTTTAGATTACAATTATTGTTTTAGCGTAACCTGGATTTATTATAATGCTAAGATCCCTTGCCTTTTAATACAAATAATATCACATGAAACTACTCATCATACTATTTATATACGCCCAGAAATATCTTATTTATATAAGTCAGTTATATAGATTTGTGATGGGTATATAACAGTCTTAATCTATTGCATTTAAGTTGTAAATAGTGCGTGAAGTAGTGGTCTATAAGTAGAACCTCTATTACTAAATAAATAACAAAGCCATAAAATTATGAGCATTGAATTAGAATATGCAACAGATATTGTTTTAAAGAAAACAGATTTCGTTTTAGAAGAAATAATTCCTGAGGTTTTAGAAATAAGAAAAGACGCTATCAATATATTAGGAACAGAATTTTTAATACGAATAGATGAAGAAGGGAACTTTACAAAAATCAAAAACATCTTACTAGATGAACCTACTTCTTTTAAATTAACACAATTACTTTGGAATCTGGCTTTTGTACATATTACGGTACATAAATCCAGAGGGCAATTTGGACATGCAGCTTTGGGAGTTAAACTCAAAGGAATACTCGGAAAGATACTCAATAAACTTACCGTATGTAGCTGTTTATATGATATACTATTACTTATTCATTTTCTAGAAGCAGAAGGATCTCATATCAATAGCTTATTATAAAAAATAAACCCAATATCACTTGATAGTGATGTAAGACTTGATCTGTTTAGTAGTACTTCTTATAACGCTACTAAAAGATATTTCAGTAATCCAAAAACGTAAATATCTATAGAAATAGATGTGTGATTTTTATACCTCATTCATCTATATAACAAAATATTGATACGTGCTAATAACGTTAAGGAAGCTTTTAGCTTCATAAAACAAAGCACTTAGTGACTGAAACCAGATAGAAACAATACTTGTATTGCTTTCTTATAAACTTATTATTATGATCACAAAAAATTCAACATATAGCGTAGCCTTTAGTGATTTTAAATCCATTCCTCAGATTGATCTGAAAGAAGACGAATATTACTTATTTCAATATTCTACAGAAAATGGGATAGATCAAAATAGTTTGAAATACTATTTAGATTTTTTACCTCAAGGATTTAAAGAAGAAGTACTCAAGTATAGAAGGTGGGATGACCGTTACAACTGTCTCTTTGGGAAATTAATGATTTACCTAGGAGCAACTATGTTTGGAAATGATTCATTCGAATTTAATAAAATCCTAAAAGACAGTTACGGAAAACCATTTATGGAAGACAGTAATTTTAATTTTAATATTTCGCACAGTGGAAATACGGTTGTTTGTGTGTTTAGCAAGCAAGAAGTAGGTGTAGATATAGAAGAAATTAATGATATTGATTATGATCTGTTTGAAAATGTTTTTACACCTAAAGAGCTTCAAGATATTAAGGATAACGGACTCGATACGTTTTATGAATATTGGACTAAAAAAGAATCTGTGATCAAAGCCATAGGGAAGGGAATGTCTATTCCGCTTACAGAAATAAAAATTGATAAAGAGTCTACCACCTATAACGATAATACTTGGTATACAAAAAGCTTTAAAATGGACAATAAATATTGCTCCATTACTTCAAAAAGCAAATTTAAAAATGCACAAGATATGCACGTAGTGTTTTAGGTGTCTTTCCAGACAATAGGCGCTATATAAATTTTGAAAACTCACCTTGGTACATCGTATACTGGGGTGAGTTTTTTGTTTTTAATACTATTTGATACGCTTTAACGCTTCGCTCTTCTTATGGTCGTGAACTTACCTACCGACAGGCAGGTCTCACAAGTTCGCTTTCGCGAAAGCATACCAAGCCTGTTTTCAACTCGCCTAGTGAGGTAATTTATTCCTTAGAAGACCGTATAGGAATGTGCCTACTATAGCGGCAATAATAACTATAAAAATTGGAAGAAACCCAGCTCCAATAAGAGTAAACATAGGCCCTGGACAAGCACCCGCTAAAGCCCAACCTAAACCAAAAATAATACCCCCTAATAAATACCGTTTCCATCCTTTTTCTTTAGGAATAATATGTATTTTTTCTCCATAAAAAGAGGAGATGTTATACCGTTTTATAAGTTGTGTAATCGTAATACCAATAGCTAGCGCAGACCCTATAATACCATACATATGAAAGGAGTCAAAAGAGAACATCTCATAAATCCGAAACCAAGAAGCCGCTTCAGATTTGTACATCGTAATACCAAATAAAATACCAATACCTAAGTAAATAAGTGTTCTCATAATTTAAAATAATAAAGGAAAAATAAGATGAATCATTAGTAATCCTCCTATAAAGAAACCTATCACAGCGATAAGCGAAGGACGCTGTAAATTACTTAAACCAGAAATAGCATGTCCTGAAGTACACCCTCCTGCATATCTAGCGCCAAAACCAACGAGTAACCCTCCTATACTCAGTAAGAGAAGCGTTTTAGGTTTTGTGAAAATTGCGTTGTCAAATAATTCTAATGGAAGATAGGCTTTCCCTGCACTTGCAAACCCCATCTCTTGTAATTCACTAAGGGTAGTTGGATCAATAGCTACTGCATCATTATTTGATAAAAAATGAGCCCCTATATATCCACCTATAATTGCGCCTAGTATAACCATAAGATTCCAACGTTGTGTTTTCCAATCAAACTTAAAAAAATGGGAAGCATTACCTGCACCACAAATCGTACAGAGGGTTCTTAAGTTAGAAGACATTCCAAAATTTTTGCCTATCATGAGCAATAAAAATAGAATTAAAGCAATCATAGGACCACCTATATACCAAGGCCAAGGCTCGTATATCCAGTTCATTTGTAAAATAGTTTTTACAAAAAAACACTTTTTATATCCCGATGTTGGTAACCTAAGTTACATAGGAGAAAAATTATAAGGTGGTATCCACCTCTTAAGGGCGTTCCAAAATCTTAATCATTTTAAAAGATTTTAGTAAATGAAAAAGTCCAGGTAAAATCACAGACCCACCTATGAGAAGTGATATCCCTAAAACTTTAATCACGCTATCTGGTGCAATGTTATCTAAAATAGAAATACCTCCTTCTGAGGTAAACAAAATAGTAGGGTAATGTGGGACAAGCGCAGCTATTAAAATGAGTAACACTTGACTGCCTGCAAATATTCTACTTAAAATTCTACGTCCTTTACGAATACTCATCCATAATGGAACTAGTAATACTGCCGATATGATAACAGCAATAATGGCATATGGATTATGTATAAAATCAATTACAAATGGGATCGCTGTATAATACCCATATAGTATAGTAATAAAGCCTATTAGTACAACAATAACTGTAGCTATGGTCGCTTTCTTTACATATACTTTTTTATTAATAGCCGCAGCTTCTCCAATAAGTAATACGGAAGATAAAAAAGCACATAAAGCCGCAAAAAAGAATCCAGTTAATAATGAGAATAGATGAAACCAAGAATCTATGTATAATGCTTTAAAAGTATAATTTATGCCCTCAGAACTATCAATAATATGACCACTTATCATTGCTCCAAAGGTCATTCCTAAGAATATAGGAGTAACAAAACTAGAAATCTTAAACATCCAGTCATAGACTATTTGCGATTTGTCTTTATACGCATCATAATGTCTAAATACAAAAGCAACGCCTCGTAATGTAATACCCAATAGCATAAGCGTAAGCGGAATATGTAAATAGATCACGATAATATGATAATAGGCAGGAAAGGCAACCCATAATATCACAATCATGATAATAATCCAGATGTGATTTGCCTCCCAGACAGGTCCCATCACTCGATAGACTGTTTTTTTAGTTATCACCTGATTCTTTTCAGAAGAGAATAATTCAATGATACCAGCTCCAAAATCGGCGCCAGCTAAAAGGACATATAGCAATAAAGAAAAAGCTAAAAAAAACAGAACTACATAGATCATGTTGCTTCAGGTGTTGTGTTATTTAATGCTTTGATTTGCCTACTCATTAACCAAGTCACGGCTATGGTAAGAATACTGTATAAAACGACATACATATAAAAACTATAAACGATCCCAGGAACAGGAGTTACGGCGTCTTTGGTTTTCATAATATCATGAATGATCCAAGGTTGTCTACCTACTTCGGTAACAATCCATCCAGCTTCGAGGGCAATAAATCCCATGGGCGCTAGTATGGTAAATAGGAGCCAAAACTTTTTGGAATGAAACCAAGTACGCTTTCGCGAAAGCGTAATAAAAAAGAATACTCCAGCAAATAGGAGCAGCGTTCCTAATCCCACCATCACTTGAAATGCATAATGAACAATCGCTACATTAGGGCGCTCATCTTCAGGGAAATCATTGAGCCCTTTTACCTCAGCATCTAGATCTCCAAAAGCAAGAAAAGAGAGTGCTTTTGGGATGGCTATTTTGTGAGTTACTTCTTGGGTTTCTTCATCTACAATACCTCCTATGTATAATGGAGCTCCTTTTGATGTTTCAAAATGAGCTTCCATAGCGGCAAGTTTTACAGGTTGTCTCTCTGCAATATCTTTTGCAGATAAATCTCCACTTATGGGTTGTAAAATAGCAGCAATAGCTCCAAAAGTAATGGCAATTTTAAATGCTTTTTTATGAAGTTCTATGTTACGTTTTTTTACAATTTGGTAGGCATGTATACCTGCAACAGCAAATCCGGTAGCTGTAAAAGCGGCAAGTGTCATGTGTAGGGCTTGTGTAAACCAAGCTGGATTAAATAATGCCTTTATGGGATCTATGTTTAAGAACTCTCCGTTTATATAGTCAAAACCAGAGGGAGCATTCATCCATCCATTTGCTGACACCACAAGAATTCCTGAGGCAACCCCAGAAATACCTACAATAACTCCTGTCCACCAGTGAAATTTTTCAGGTATTTTATTCCATCCATATAAATAAAAGCCTAGTGCTATCGCTTCTACAAAAAAGGCAGCGCCTTCCAAAGAGAATGGCATCCCAATAATAGGTCCTGCATGCTTCATAAATTCAGGCCATAAAAGTCCGAGTTCAAAAGATAGCGCTGTGCCAGAAACAGCACCAGTAACAAAGAAAATAGCAACTCCTTTTTGCCAAGATTTTGTAAGGGTTAAGTATACTTGATTTCGAGTATTTAACCATTTTTTATGAGCAACTACCATAAAAAAAGGCATGACCATACCGATGCAAGCAAACACGATATGAAAGATAAGTGTAAACGCCATTTGAAGTCTTGCAGCATCTAAATTTTCCATACGATATCGTCTTAAAATTTACTATTGTAAAGATACTATGGAATGATAGATTTTTAG
Organism: Dokdonia pacifica; assembly: GCF_900188275.1. Classification (GTDB taxonomy): domain Bacteria; phylum Bacteroidota; class Bacteroidia; order Flavobacteriales; family Flavobacteriaceae; genus Dokdonia; species Dokdonia pacifica. The sequence goes on along the minus strand of NZ_FZNY01000013.1, from coordinate 57,695 downwards.
AACCCTAGAGGGTCTAAAAAGAACGATTAACGGTTTATTTTTGGTAAAAAACGACCTGTGCTTTTTTGATAGTTTGTATACTCTTTAAAAGTTTGTGTTAATCGCTTTTCTTCATAACGAGATTTGAAGATAAATAGCATAAGAAGTAGGAGCGTAATTACTAATTTATACCCTGATGATACATAGAGACTATATCCCAAAAAAAGAAATAGGATTCCTGTGTAAATGGGGTGTCGTATGTATTTGTAAACCCCATTCTGAATAAGATGTGAACCTGATTTTGGAGAGGGAAATGGAGATAAATTTTTGTTGAGTTGGAGCAAGGCAATAAGGATGAGTAACAACCCTACTATGGCTACACCTATTCCTGCAAGTTTGATACTACTTGGAATGTGTATTTGGAATGAAGGGATTTCAAAAATGAATAGAAAAAACAATGCAAATTGAATCAAAACAAAAATAACATCTGCTGTTTGTAATTTCATAATGACAAGATACTATAAAAGCTCGGTTGATTCATAACACGAGCTTTTATGTTTAATTAGTGATCTTTAGAAGCTTCTTTGGTGGTTTTTAAACCTACCAAACTGTAAAGTGGACAAAAGCTAATAAAACTTGTGAGGAGAAATATACCTGACGCGGCAAGAAGTACATATGCTAATGTACCAGTAATTACTTGTTGCCAAAATAATATTCCTACTACGACAGCAATTAGAATTCTTACAATTCGATCTGTTGTTCCCATATTCTTTTTCATAGCAATTTGGTTTTTAAGTATTTTCTATTAAGAAATAAATAGCTGTAAATATGCCTGAACATATTAGGCATACGAGTAACAATTTAATTCCTTTTTTCATTGGATATATATAACGGTACAAATGTAAATGGGAGCGCTGCCAATTCCTGTGACATATGTTACAAGAATTGAAAATCAAGAAATAAAACCATAGTTTTTTCGACTATGATGAAAGAACAATACCATGATTAGTGACTTTTGTTACATAATAGCTATGTACTAATTAGTATTTTTGAAATAAAATAAATGCTTAAGAAGATGAAAATGATGATATTCTTATTTGCAGCGTTCATTGGAGCTTGTGATCAAGATAATACAAACGTTGCTTTAAGCCCAGATGTTGAAGCTAAAGCATCCATTGTAAGTGTGGTCACCTCAGGAAATGAAAATGAATATACATTTCAAGTAGGTGTATTGAGCCCAGATACAGGATGCGAACAATATGCAGATTGGTGGGAGGTTATCTCTGAAGATGGAGAATTACTTTACAGAAGAATATTAGCCCATAGTCATGTTAATGAGCAACCTTTTGTAAGATCTGGTGGAGGCGTAGCTATAACAGCAGCTACAGTAGTGATTGTACGAGTGCATATGAATTCGAGTGGTTATGGAATGATTGGGTACAAAGGCTCCATATCTCAAGGATTTGAAGAGTTTGAAATTGCTGAAGGTTTTGCAAGTGAATTAGAAACCCAAACACCATTACCAGATGGCTGTGCATTTTAATTAAGAACGAAGTATCATGAAGTATATAGACGCATTTGTCAATGCCTTTTTAGGAACTATAGATTGGACCTGGAAATCTATACTATTTGAAGTGCCTTGGTATACCAATTATTTTTATGGACTTATCTTAATTTCTATCGTTATATGGGGATTAGAAATCATATTTCCCTGGCGAAAAGAACAAGCTGTTTTTAGAAAAGATTTCTGGTTGGATGGGTTTTATATGTTCTTTAATTTTTTCGTTTTCTCAATAGTTATTAGCGGATTTTATAAAGTGTTAGAAGTGCTATTTAGTGAAGTTTCTATTACCGCTAAGAGTCTTGCTTTGATAGATCCGTCTAGTTGGCCTATGTGGCTTCAATTAGTGGTGTTTTTTATTGTGCTAGACTTTGTGCAATGGTTTACACATACATTGCTACATAGAGTTCCTTTATTTTGGAGATTTCATAAAGTACATCACAGTGTTAAAGAAATGGGGTTTGCCGCGCATTTAAGATATCACTGGATGGAGAATGTACTTTACAAGCCTCTGAAGACTTTTGGGATTATGATTTTAGGAGGTTTTGAACCTGATCAGGCATATATCGTTCATTTTATTGCGATTATTATTGGGCATTTTAACCATTCTAATATTAAAATTACTTGGGGCCCTTTAAAATATATTATTAATAATCCCGTGATGCATTTATATCATCATGCTTATGAATTGCCAGAAGGGAAGTATGGCGTTAATTTTGGGATTAGCTTAAGTATTTGGGATTATATATTTAAAACAAATTATATTCCTGAAGATAGTGGGAAAATTGTATTAGGTTTTGAAGGTGATGAGCATTTTCCAAAAGATTTTATAGGGCAGAATACATATGGATTTGGAACCAAAGAAACAAAGTGATACGTGTTTATAACACTTCAATAGTTCCTTGTTTTAAGATAATCTCTCCCTCATTTTCTAGCTTTTTGAGTAACCTAGAAATCACTTCTCTAGAAGATCCTAGATCATAAGCAATATGTTGATGCGTAGTATGTAGTATCTTACTTCCTTTGAGCGTAGCTTCTTTTTTTAAATATTCTAATAAACGAATGTCTTTATTGGAAAAAGTTAGAATCTTAATAACGTTAAGGAGTTCTTCAAACTTCACATTAAAAAGCTCATATACAAACTCATTCCATTTAGGATATTTCCTTGCAATTTCTAGGGCTTTATCTGCTGGGATAACAACAATTTCAGAATCTTCTTCAATAACGGCTTTTACTTTACTAGCTCCATTGCGTAATAGGGTTGTAACAGACATGATACAGCTTTCACCTGGCTTGATATAATACAATAATACTTCGTTTCCGTTTTCTTCTTCCTTAAATACTTTTGCAAGTCCTTGAAGCATTAACGGAATCACTTTTACATACTCGCCTTGTTTTAAAATAACAGTTCCAGCTTTGAGTGTAATCACTTTACTTATAGCAATAAGATCTTGCCTAAGTGCTGGCATGGTTGCCAGTTTTGGGAAATATTGATGTAAGGCTTCTGCTATCAAGGATGTTATTTTTTATGCATGTTTATAAATAACTCTCTTCCCGCTCTACTTTCTACAGAGTTTGTAGCGGTTTCCATCACTTTAATATCAAAGTAGGGTTTGAATAACTCTTTGTATTCTTTCTTATTCCCTCCAAAAGGAGGATGATTTTCATACAACGGAACACCAAATAACAACCCAACTATTTTCCCATTAGGAACTAATATAGCATGCATCTTTTTTACATATGCTGGTCTTAGCGTAGGGGATAAAGCACAAAAAAAGGTTTGCTCTATCACAAGATCAAAGGTCATGTCTAATGAAAAGAAATCAGCTTGAATAAGATGCTCTTTGGGAAAGCTTGGAATTCGTCTTTGAATATTTTGTAGCGGCGAAGTAGCTATATCTATTACGTATACATTTTTAAACCCGCTGTTAAATAAATATTCTGCTTCGTGAGAATTACCTCCTCCTGGAATTATTATTTTAAGATCTTTATTTTCTAATTGGTCAATATACTCTTTAATAGGAGTAGATATGTTTCCTAAATCCCAACGAGCGGTATTTTCTTGATATCTATTTTCCCAATAATCGCCATTAAATTCCATAGAAGCTATTGTCAGTTTTATTGTCTATTCCATGCACTCCAACCTCCCTTAAAGTCGTAAATATTTGTAAAACCTAATGCAGTCATAATTTTACTAGCTCGACGACTACGTACTCCAGCATGACAGTAAATATAAATAGGTTTTGTTTTGTCCAGTTTCTGGATTTCTTTTTTGAACGTTTCTTGATCAGCAATATTAATGTTTATTGCATCATCAATATGTCCTTGATTATATTCTTTTTCAGATCGTACGTCTACCAGTTGCACATCTTTTCCAATAACCGTTGTTTTCAAGGTTTGAATATCTATGATCTGAATGTCTTTGTGTTCTTGTGCATTACAAGAAATACATAGCATAAAGAGCGCAATAAGCAATATGTTTTTCATGACTATTTTTCTTTTAAAGTAGTAGGACATACATACGAAGTTACAGGAATTTGAGCATCTTTGATCGCCTTAAAACCACCTGCAATATCTATGAGATTATGAATTCCTCTACTTTTTAATATAGAAGCAGCAATCATACTACGGTATCCTCCAGCACAATGTATATAAAAGTTAGTGTCATTGGGGAATGTAGTAAGATAATCGTTTAGAAAACTTAAAGGCGTGTGATGTGCATTTTCTATATGTTCTGAAATATATTCTCCTTGTTTACGCACGTCAACTATTGGAATTTCTTTTTCTTCAAGAATGTTTTTAAAATGAGTAGCTGTTATAGAAGTTACAGTATCATACTCCATACTTGCTTTCTTCCACGCTTCAAACCCACCTTTTAAATACCCTATGGTGTGATCAAACCCTACCCGAGATAATCTGGTAATTGTTTCTTCTTCTCTACCTTCTGGAGTAATTAATAGAATGGGTTGTGTGACATCGCCTATCAAAGCACCTACCCAAGGTGCAAACCCACCATCTATTCCTATAAAAATAGAACGAGGAATATGCCCAGAAGCAAAATCTTTTTGATGGCGTACATCTAGTATGACAGCCCCTGTTTCGTTAGCAGCGGTTTCAAACTCTTTAGGTGAGAGCGCATGCGATCCTCTTTTGATAACCGTATCTATATCTTCATACCCTTCCTTATTCATTTTGACATTGAGCGGAAAATATTGTGGCGGCGGTGTAAGTCCATCAGTCACTTCTTTAACAAATTCTTCCTTTGTCATATCGGCTCTTAATGCATAATTATTTTGTTTTTGACCTCCTATAGTTCCCACCGTTTCTTTACTTAAGTTTTTTCCACAAGCAGAGCCCGCTCCATGTGCTGGGTATACGATTACATCATCAGCAAGCGGCATAATTTTGGTGCGTAAACTGTCATACAAAGTTTCAGCAAGCTGTTCCTGTGTCATGGAGGCTGCTTTTTGCGCGAGATCAGGACGCCCTACATCTCCTAAAAATAAGGTGTCCCCACTAAAAATTGCATGATCTTTTCCTGAAGCATCTCTAAGAAGGTATGTTGTACTTTCCATGGTATGTCCCGGAGTATGAAGTGCTACTATGGTAAGCTCTCCAAGTTGAAATTCTTGGCCATCTGTAGCCACAATTGCATCAAAAGATGGATTTGCATTAGGGCCATAAATAATAGGCGCTCCTGTTTGTTTTGAAAGTGTGACATGTCCACTTACAAAATCGGCATGGAAATGTGTTTCAAAAATATATTTGATCGTTGCATTTGCCTGATGTGCTTTTTCAATATAAGGTTGTATTTCACGTAAAGGGTCTATAATAGCTACCTCCCCATTACTTTCAATATAATAGGCTCCTTGTGCTAAGCACCCTGTGTAGATTTGCTCAATTTTCATAATACATGTGTTTGTGAGTACGCTTTCGCGAAAGCTAAATTAACCATCTCCCTTCTAGAAAGCAGTAACATTAGTTACAGAACTATTTTGTAAACTCCTTAATGATGATATAGATTCCCATAATGAGTACAAACCATCCAAATCCTTTTTTGAGTTTCTTACCATCTATAAAGTTAGTAAACCACATTCCAATAAAAATACCCAGTATAGAAAGGCTTGTGAACTTTAGTAAAAATGTCCAATCTATAGCTAGATTTTCGATATCGCCAATAAAACCAATTAATGATTTTATTGCGATGATTAACAGCGACGTAGCTACTGCTTTTTTCATGGGAAGTTTTGCCAATAATACCAATGCAGGAATAATTAAGAAACCTCCTCCAGCTCCTACAATACCTGTAAGTGCCCCTACTATAATACCTTCTAGAAAAATAATTGGGTAATTGTAACGAACTATAGTCTCTTTGGGTAATTCTTTACGTTTTGAGAAGATCATTGATACAGATGCAAATAGCATAATGATCGCAAAAAAGATCATAATCCCAATATCTTTAGTAATTACATAATCTCCAATAGAGAATAATCGCTCAGGAATATTTGGAACTACAAATTTCCTAGTTGCATATACTGCGAGTAGTGCAGGAATAGCAAACACAATAGCTGTTCTAAAATCAACGAGTCCTTTTCGAATATTATGGATAGCCCCCACAAGTGCAGATACTCCTACTACAAATAGTGAATATGCAGTAGCTGTTACAGGATTAAGATATAGAAGATATACTAATATAGGAACAGTAAGTATAGAACCACCACCACCTATAAGACCTAAGATAATACCTATGCACAAGGCACCAACGTAACCAAGAATTTGGGTAATATCCATTATAGTTTAGTAGGAGTAGTTTATTGTAAATGTACTAATAGTTTTCATAATCAAATCTCAGGCCTCTATAATATTATAATGACTTTATGTAAATACTGTTTCTATGTAATTCTATTTTTCCTTGATTTTCTAAATTCTTTAAAAGACGAGAAATAACAACCCGTGATGTATGGAGTTCATAAGCAATTTCTTGATGTGTGCTATGAATTGTATCACTATCATTCACTTTTGATTTGTCTTTGAGATATTTTAGTAAACGCTCGTCCATTTTTAGAAAAGCAATACTATCAATGGTTTCCAGCATTTCCATAAGACGCGTGTGATAACTCTCAAAAACATAGTTTCTCCAACTCTTATAGGTTGCTGTCCAAGTTTCCATTTTTTCTATAGGAACCATGATAAGTTTGGTATCTGTTTCTGCAATAGCACGAATCTCACTTTTTGTTTCTCCAAGACAGCAGCTTAATGTCATTGCGCAAGTATCCCCTTTTTCTAAGAAGTATAGTAATAATTCATCTCCATCGGAGTCGTCTCTTAAAATCTTAATGGCACCACTTATTAATAAAGGCATAGATTTTACATATTGCCCTATTTCTATCATCTTAAAACCTTCAGGTATTTCCTTGAATGTGCCTACTCTGCAGATTTCTTCAAGAAGTGATTCTTCAAAAAGATGTCCGTAACTATTTTTTAGTTCTTGAATCATCTTGTGAATTTACAGATTTTATATCCCATACCTTTCTTCTTAAAATTAATCAAGTGTATTTAAAGCAAAAATAAAATGATCTACATATTTGTACAGTAACAATAGTTACATAGTGTACTTAAAATTCATAAAGAAAAATAAGAAAACTAATATTCAAAGAGTAGTATAATATCATAGAAGGATGCTTAATTTTGTAGATTCTAAAATATGTAATCATGGAATTTAACTCAGTAGAAGTTGTAGGGTATTTAGCTAGTTTATTTGTGTTACTATCCTTTTTTAGAAAAGATATAAGACAACTTCGAATTGTAAATTCTATCGGATGTGCGTTTTTTGTTGCGTATGGAATCTTACTCACAAGCATCCCAATTATCATTACGAACGTGGCTATTTTAGTCGTAAATGGCTATTATCTATTTGTAAAGAAAACAGTAGAAAAAGAGTAATCTCGTATTTTGAATACGTATTAAATAAATAAGGCTTATTCCATTTTTTGTTTATAGTATAAGGCAATTACTACTATAAATTAGGTGCTCTTATTAAACAAAATGATTAAATAATAAGCTGTAATTGTCAAAAAATCTTTCTTTTACTGGCGAATGTTAAAATAAAATAACTATTTATAGTTTAAAATAAGATATTTCAAAATTAATATAAATTATTGATTATCAGTATTTTAACATGTATTTGATTTAATTTGATTTGGTTTCCTATATAAGGATTATGTTAACATAAACATAATCAATAGATCTTTTTTGTCTAATAAACTTTGTTTATTTACATTTACAAACTTTCAAACAACTATTGAATAAACAAACATAACTATGGATATTTTAACTGAAGCGGAGGCTTTTGAAAATTCCAAAATGAGTCATATGTCGACAAGTGATCGTGTGGTAGCTTCAAGAGAAGCAAAACGACTCATTTTAGCAATTAATGAAATTTATAAGGAAACAAAAGAACCGGAGCTGATGGATATGATGAAGAGGCTTACAGAAAAAAAACGTAAGATAGAAAAGCGTCTTAAAGGACGTCCAGATACTGCTTAAACATATAATGGCTCGCAATTGCGAGCCATTTATTTTTTATAACGGTTATACTTAATGATCATTCTTTCTTAATGCTAGTAATTCTCGGGCTGCAATAAATGGTGATATAGTGTTTTTAGACAATTGCTCTAATAGTATAGGTAACCGTTCTTTTACAACTGGGTCTCTATAGAAATTTTCTTTTAAACTATTTTCGATGGTTTGTAATAACCAATAGGTATTTTGCTCATGTCGTTTTGAGATAAAATATCCATTTTCTTGCGTAAGTGTTTTATAAGAAAGGATATCTTTCCAAATCTCTGAAATTCCTTTATGTTCTAATGCACTACAGGTACTTACTTTAGGAGTCCAACTACTGTCTTTTGGTGGATATAAGTGTAACGCTTTCGCGAAAGCAGTTTTAGCTAGCCTCGCAGGTCTTTCATTTTTGCCATCGGCTTTATTAATCACAATGGTATCTGCCATTTCTATAATACCTCTTTTGATTCCTTGTAACTCATCACCGGCTCCGGCAAGTTTTAAAAGTAAAAAGAAATCAACCATGGAGTGTACGACTGTTTCACTTTGTCCAACTCCAACAGTCTCTATAATAATGGTGTCAAAACCTGCGGCCTCACATAATATAATAGCTTCTCTTGTTTTACGAGCAACACCACCCAAAGAATCTCCAGATGCAGAAGGCCTTATAAAAGCATTTTTATCTTGCGAGAGTTCTGACATTCGGGTTTTATCACCTAGAATACTTCCATGAGATAAAGAACTAGAAGGATCTACTGCAAGTACAGCAACTTTCTTTCCTATACCCGTAAGATAACTCCCAAAAGACTCTATAAAAGTACTTTTTCCTACACCCGGCACGCCCGTAATTCCTATACGAATAGAAGCATTAGCGTGGGCTAGACATTTCTCTATCAGTAATTGTGCTTGCTCTTGATGTTTTAGAACAGTACTCTCTACTAAAGTGATTCCTTTAGATAAGGCTGTATGATTACCAGCAATAATATCATTAGCAAGAATAGTGATATCAAGAGGCTGTTTTTTTTGCAGCTTACTCCCTTTAGTAAAAGCAGGATTAATGCCTTTAATAGTCTTTTTATGTTCTTTATTAGAATCCAAAAATTATTTTTTTGTTTTTACTTTTTTAATGGAAACTCCTGTAAATACAGTAAATTTAGTATAAAGTAAAGGTAGTACATTTGAAAAGATGAAACTTTTTTTATTTTTTTTGCAACATCATAAAATTCGTTTCGTCTTTAGATCGAATAGCAAATAAAAAGCACCACATTTTAAAAGGTGTATACACTAACCAAAAACAACATTTTGCTTACAACTGATATTATAGAACAATGTAAACGCAACGACCGAAAAGCACAGTTGCAACTGTACAATAAATACTGTGATGGTATGTACCACGTGGCTTTCCGATTTTTGAAAAATACATTTGAAGCAGAAGAAGCTATGCATGAAGGATTTATAAATGCTTTTGCAAAATTACATCAGTTTACAGGTGATGTTACTTTTGGAGCCTGGTTAAAACGTATCGTGATTAATAAAAGTCTCGATATGATTAAGGCAAAGAAAGCTACCATTATCCCACTTAATGAAGAAGTGATAGGCAAAGTAGACGAAGATACCGAAGACTGGGATGTAGGAGATGAAGTCACGGTAGAGCACGTCAAGAAAACAATCGCTGAGTTACCCGAAAAATATCGTTATCCGCTTATGCTATTCCTTATTGAAGGATACGATCATCAGGAAATCTCAGAAATTTTAAATATAACAGAAGTAGCTTCTCGTACCATGGTGCACCGCGGTAAGAAAAAGTTACAAGCACAATTAAAAAAAGAAAGCTATGGCACAGGATCTTAGAAAAATGCTAAAGCAAGCAGAAGATACAGACGTAACGCAATTAAGAGAAGGACATCAATCTCGTTTTGAAGACCGACTCGCAAAAGCATTACCTCAACAAGAAGAAACTGGCGGTTCTAAAAAAGGAGTTTTCTTTTTTATGAAGATAGCAGCAATGCTTATCCTAGCAGCAGGTATTGTATGGAGTATTTCTAAATACGCTTCCGCGAAAGCGATTACAGAAGCTCCCGTAGCTTCAACAGACGTAGAAGTAAAAGAAGAGAAAACAATCCAATTAAGTCAGATTTCTCCTGACTTTAAAAAAGTAGAAGACTATTACCTAGCTAGTATCAATCTAGAATTAACGCGACTAGAAATCAATGATGAGAATAAAGAGCTTATCGATTCTTTCTTAAAGCAGTTAAATGTGCTAGATGAAGAATATCAACGATTAAATAAAGAGATTTCAGAAAGCGGAATCAGTGAAGAGATGGTAAATGCCATGATAGATAACTTAAAGTTACGTGTAGAACTACTATCAAAACTGAAACGAAAATTAGCCGAATTAAAAGCATCACAACAAGATGCGATCCAAACGATCTAAAAAATATTAATACAATGAAATGAGTATAAACAAAATTAATTCTTTGTTTATCAATCGAAATAATTAAATTTTTTATGCGAAAGCGTAGCGGTTGATTTTAGCAGAAAATTTTTAATAAACTCATTCAATAAAAATTTTTAATAAAATGAAAACAACAAAAATATATTGGTTCCTATTAGCTGTCTGTATGATGCTATCTGGAAATGTGCTAGCACAAGCCAAAAAACAAAAATTAAAAGAACGTTTTGACACCAATAAAGATGTCGAAATAGAAGTAGACACTCGCTATGCAGATGTGATTTTTGAAACATGGAACAAGAATGAAGTTTCTGTAGAAGCCTATGTACAAGGAGAAGATGCAGATAGAGCGATACGTGATTGGGATTTATCTGTAAGTGGTGATAGCGATCGTATTCGTGTAAGTAGTTCTAGTGGATATAGAGGAAATGACACGGTTATCCATCTAGAAGACTTAGAAGATATGAACATCAATCTTAATCTGGAAGAAATCATAGGCAGCACTATGAATATCGTAGAACCAGTATTAGAAAATGTTGTAGGTCCTGTATTAGAAGGTCTTACTGGAACACCATTACCACCAGAATTTTATGAAGAATTAGGAAAAACAAAATTTGACCATGAAGCATATCGTAAAGAGGGTAGAGCATACCTTAAGCGTTATGAAAAAGAAATGGAGAAAAGCTTTGGACCTGAGTTTGATAAAGCCATGGAAAAGTGGGAGAAAGAAAATGATTTCTCTGGGGATAACTTTTTAGGAGGAGCCTTGAGTAGTCTTAAAGATATTCCAAGATGGCCTTTTAGCGATGATGGAAATATGAACTTCAATGACAATGAATATCGTAAAGACAAGCAAGCATATGTAGATAAACTAAATAGAAAGTACGATACGAATGTAAAAGTACGTCAGGTAGATGCTTGGTTAGAAGATATGGAAAAGTGGGGTGATGAGTTTGAAATAGACATGGAGAAGTGGGGAGAAGACTTTGAACTTAAAATGGTAGATTTTGAAAAAGCAATGGAAGAATGGGGAGAAAACTTTGGAGAATCTATTGGAAAAGCTTTTGAAGATTGGGGAGAAGACTTCGGAAAAGATATGGAGAAATGGGGAGAAGAATTTGGTCGTAAAATAGAGAAGTGGGCAGAAGAACACGAAGCTGAATGGGAAGAGCGTCATAGTGAAGATGAGCATGGAAATAAAAGCTCTAGCTACCACTTTAACTATGATACAGATGATAAACCTAGTAGTAACGTAAAACGTACGATCATTATTAAAATGCCTAAAAAGGCAGAGTTAGATCTTAATGTACGATACGGGAAAGTAAAAATGGCTGCGGTATATAACCCAAAAGCTATGATATCACATGGCAGTCTTGCTGCTACAAACATTGATGGAGGAGATACCTCCATCAATGTTTCTTACAGCCCAGTTACAATAGGTGCTTGGAATGGTGGTTCACTAGAAACAAGTCATGTAAAAGAATGTACTATTGCAAATGCAAGAGATATAGCACTTACTTCAAATTCAAGTAATGTGGTTATTAATACACTGTCAGGAGCAGGGTTGCTTACAGGTTCTTTTGGTCAATTGTCAATTTCTAATGTAGTAGATGATTTTGGTTCATTATCTATTATTCTTGAAAATAGCGATCTTGTTTTGAATCTTCCTAATAGTGCATTTAATTTTAATTATAGTGGAGAATTAAATGAGTTTTTAGTACCAAGACAATTAGAAACACAGACCATAAAAAACAATAAAATTTCTATGGTAAATGGATTTCATAAATCTCGCAATACTTCTAATGTGATTACAATTACAGCAAAGTATAGTGATGTTGTATTAAAATAATTATCGGCCTACCCAATTTATTAGAAACACCTCAATAACAGTAATCCCTAACACAGCAACTATAGCCAAACTATACCCTAGCCAAGTTCCTTTTTTAGTTCTAGAAACTTTCTGGATACCTACTATCTTTTTTACAGCCTCGATGAGCTGTTTTTTGTTGTAATATAGAATGTAACAACACATTAAGAAATACAAAATAGCACTAAGCATTGCACCCGCTGAAATTTCAAAAAAGAAGTCTACTACAATAATGTTTAAGAGTATTGGAATTAGAATTCCTACTCCTATCATTTTTGTTTTATTAAAAAGCAATAGGCCACCACCTACTATTTGCGAGAGCCCTATAAACCATATATACCCTTCGGAATATCCAAAAAAGGTCCACGCTAAATCAAAACTTCCCACCTCAGCAATAGGAGTTGTAGCAATTTCTTCAGGAATTTGTCCAGCGCGATGAAATTGACCTCCTACTATTTTTCCAATACCATATGCCCAAATTTTTGCCCAAACATAGATACGACACATGAGTTCTAAAATCCAAAGATGTTGTTTCATAAGAGTCTTTTCTACTAAGACTACTTTTTTATGAATCTCGTTACAGGAGAATCCCTATTTTTGAATTTAAAATTCATTTTGCTATGACGTTACAAGAGTTGTCTTCTTCTTTTATACCTATAATTAATCCTGATTTTAAGCCATCTGATTATACACCTTTAGATTTATCAAGTGTTAATAAAGCATTAGATGTAGACGTTCTAAAAGATCCGGAAAGGCATCACTTACAATTGCAAGAGTTTTTAAAAGAAAAACAAGCAAAAGTGGCGTATGGTGGTTATTTAGAACAACGTAAGTTATATGATCGTTCTGACTATTTTCAAGCGGCACATCCAGATGATACCCGTAATATTCATTTAGGAATTGATTTATGGTGTGACGCAGGAACAAGTGTAATAGCTCCATTAGATGGAAAGATTCATAGCTTTCAAGAGAATACCAATTTTGGAGATTATGGCCCTACCATTATACTTAGTCATGAAGTAGAAGGTTTTGTTTTCCATACACTTTATGGACATTTAAGTAAGAGCTCCTTAGAAAATTTAGAAACAGGCAAAGAAATAAAAGCAGGGGAACAAATCGCTACCTTAGGACGTCCTTTTGAAAATGGAGATTATGCACCTCATTTACATTTTCAACTAGTAATAGATATGCAAGGAAACCAAGGCGACTACCCAGGTGTGTGTTCTAAAAACTCACTACCTTTTTATAAAGAGAATTGTCCCGATCCTAATATACTGTTGAACATTTACTAAATCAAACAACTGGGTTACGGGGTGGTTGTTTAGAATAAAGCGTAATTTTTGGTACGCTTTATTATAAACTTTCCGTTCTTCATATGATAATCTTTTCGGAACGTTTTATTTTAAACTTTCCGTTTTATGACGTAAAATATGTTGGAATTTTACAAAGAGAATTGTCCCGATCCTAATATACTGTTGAACATTTACTAAATCAAACAACTGGGTTACGGAGTGGTTGTTTATAATAAAGCGTAATTAGTTATTAACGTTGTTCTCTGCTAGCTTAGAATGATACACTAGTTTCCTTTCTTACTTTAGCTCCCCAATTACACAGTTTTTTTAATACAGGTACCAATTCTTTTCCTGCTTCTGTTAAATGATATTCTACACGAGGTGGAACGGTTTTAAAGTCTTCTCTAATAATCAAACCTTCTTTTTCCAAATCTTTTAAACGTTGAGTTAGCATCTTTTCTGAAATCCCTGGGATATTTCGTTTGATTTGTCCATATCGATTAATGCCTTTGGAAAGATTCCAAATGACGTTTACTTTCCATCTACCGTTTAACAACTCAACGGCATAGGTAAGCCCACAAGACATTTCTAGGATTTTCTGATTTTCTGCATTGGTAGAGTTCTCTTTCCTCATAACTACGAACTAAATTGTATGTACCGTAAAAATAGTATGGTACAAACATAGTAAATAAGTTTGCGGTATTAATAATAAAAATTGAAAAAATGAACTTTAAAAAAATTAGTGTATTACTGTTTTTAGTAGTATTGTCAGCAGGTTTATATGCACAGAAAGAAGATTGTGCAAAAACTTGTGCGCACGCCAACAAATCGATAAAAGTTACTTTTAAGAGTAACAAGGTTTATGAATTTGCTTATGCCACAGTGAACCCAGAAAAAGCAGAAATTTTGGGTGAATACATTCAAAAAGTAATTCCTGTTGCCGCAAAATATGGTGGAAAACCATTCACTTCATTCTCGGTTGTAAAATCGGAAAGCGAAAAATTTCAGGTAAATACGGTAGCCATTTTTGAATGGGATAGTCCACAATCTCGGTTAAATCTTTTGGCGGATAAAGACTACCAAAAAATCACACATCTTAGAGATGCTGCAATTCAAGATGAAATGCAATTTGGATGGTTTATGGTAAAAGAAGATTCACCTATTGAGTTTAAATCGGACAAAATCTATGAAATTAGCACAGCAAATCTTGTAAAAGACGGTGGGGAAATTTTGCAGAAATACAATCAAATTGCAGAGCCTATTAAGCGCAGTTATGGTGGTGATTATCCAGAATTTAAAATTGTTTTTCAGAGTTTAGAAGACAGTAAAGGTCAAGCTACATTTAGTCCACAAATGCAGTTTATTGTTGAGTGGCGAAGTTTAGAGGATAAAGACAAATTGTTTGCAAACGAAGACTTTAAAACCAAAGCCGTTCCCGTTCTTATGAAAGCCATCGACACATTTGATCCTGTGTTTACAAAAATTAATATTCAATAAGTTCAAACATGAGATTAGAAAACAAAGTAGCCGTAATTACAGGCGGAAACAGTGGAATAGGCTTAGGTATAGCCCAAGAATTTAAGAAAGAAGGTGCAAAAGGTGCAATTGTAGGTAGAAATCCTATCAAAATGGAAAAAGCGCTAGACATTTTGGGCGATGATTTTATTGGAATTAAGGCAGATGTTACCAATAAAGTAGCGTTAGAAAACATTTTTGAAACAACTGCTGAAAAGTTTGGGAAATTAGATGTTCTTGTTGTAAATGCAGGTGGTGCAATTGGCGAAGGTTCGTTAAGTACCATTCAAGAAGCCAACGAATTGGACTACGATAGAATGATGGATTTAAACTTAAGAAGTGTGTTTTTTACTGTACAAAATGCACTTCCGTATTTAAAAGATGGGGCTTCTGTAATATTGGTTGCCTCAATTGCCATTCATAAAGGAATGCCTGGATTAACAGTCTATTCTGCTGCAAAAGCTGGTGTTCGTTCTTTTGCTCGAACTTTTTCTAAAGATTTACTGGATAGAAAAATAAGGGTAAATGTATTGAGTCCAGGAACCGTTGATACGCCATTGTTTGAAAACCTTGGGATTCCCGAAGAACAATCGGTTCATGCAAAACAATCGTTTACTGAATTAATTCCAATTGGAAGAATTGGTAAGCCTACTGATATGGGTAGGGTGGCAGTTTTCTTAGCTTCAGAGGATTCTACCTTTATTTTGGGCGAAGAAATTATTGCCGATGGCGGTGTGGTGAATTTGTAGGTGTTAAATTCAATAGGTACGTACTATTAAGAGTCGATATATTATTTATGTATCGGCTTTTTTAGCTTGCAGAGAACGTTTAGTATATTGGCAGTAGGGCAGATTCGAAACACTTCACTTTCAGTATATCACTAAGCCAAAATAAACGTTTTTATTTTATCCAAACAATTCAGGATTAATTCCTAACATTATTCCCCAAGCCGACATATTTACGCTTAAAACAAGAAATATGATTCCTAATAATTTCTTGCTAATCGGTATGGTCTCTCTAATTGATATTTCAATATTTTCAACAGGCAAAGGTGATTGAAAAACTTGTTTTGTCTTAAGCATAGATTTTTTGACAACTAAATCTTCTGCGTTTTCAATTTCAACTTTATAAAGACCAGGATGCGAAATGTTGAATTGAAGATATTCAACCCTTATTTTCCAGTTTTTACTAAATCGTGGTTTCATGAAATTTTCTTTAAGGTCAATTACCTTTTGATTGTCTTTGCGCTTAACCAAGACGCGAAAACTACCAGAATTGTCAACGAATCCTCCTCCTACAATGCTGAGAGTGAATAGTCCAGGTCTTATAATTTCGAATTCTTTTTTCAGGTAACTTAATGGGAAGCCAATAATTTCTTTGGCTTTAAATGATTTAAAAGTCCATTTAAGTCCAAAAAAGGTCATTGTCAATCCAATTAACCCTAAAACTATAAATAGTATCTGCATATTCTTTAATTACTGCCAACGGTTTCGGCTATGATTAGCATGGAAATTAAAAAGCGATTAATTTCCGATTTAGCACTTAGCCAAAACTTTTTATTTTGTTTTTACTTTTTCATTTTTAAAGCCAAATCAAAAGATTTGGCGGACTTTATAAAAATACACTAAACTTTAGATTAAGCACCAAAACCCGTATTAATTATAGCCATTGTTGTAAGTAGTGCTTTTTTTTACTTACTCAATTTCAGTATTCGAAACGCACCTTGAATTACCAATACAAAAACGATTGTTCCGATTATCAAATCAGGGTTACTTGAACTCAACCAATTAACCAAAAGTCCAGCAACTATAACACCCAAATTTATAATAACATCATTCGAGGTGAAAATCATACTCGCTTTCATATGTGCCTCTTCTTTGCTTTTTGATTTTTGTAATATGAAAAGACAAATTCCATTTGCTATAAGTGCAAAAATTGAAACAATAATCATTGTTGAAAAATCGGGAAGTTTTTCGTCTCCAAAAAATCTTCTTAAAACTTCTACAAATCCAATAATCGCAAGTATTATTTGAAGATAACCAGCAAGTTTTGCAATCCGTTTTTTCTTTATTACTGTTCCGCTAACCGCAAACAAACTAATTCCGTACACAAAACTGTCCGCAAGCATATCTAAACTGTCGGCAACAAGTCCCATAGATTTTGATATAATTCCTGTTGTCATTTCGATTATGAAAAACGCAAAATTTATAATAAGTACAGACCAAAGTAGTTTTTTTTGGTTTTTATTTTCTTTAAATTCAGTTTGGCCGGTTTGTTCAGTCGAGATTTTCTTTCCACCTAAATTCAGTTCGATAACTGACTTTTCGATTTGGTCACTTTTTCCACTGTGAAAAACGGTTAATTTTCGATTCGGAATATCAAAGTCCAAATTCACAATGCTTGAAATTTCGTCCAATTTCATTCGAATAAGGTTTTCCTCAGAAGGACAGTCCATTTTAGTTATTTCAAATATTGTTTTTTTCATAGTTGTTAGAATTAGACTCCAGCGTTTGTAAAAATATCTTCTAATTCCTTTTCTATTGGAAATGATTTTAGAGGAGGAACATTTGCTCCTCCTGGATTACCAATTGGAATTTTTCCAACATACGATTTAACTCCTCCAAAAATTAGTCTTGGAATCTGACCAAAGATTTCTTTTCCGCTTTTGATTTTAAATCCAAATTTTAGCATTTTCCAATGTACTAGCGTATGTGAGTACGGATATTTCTGTCCGATTATATGAGCGCGTTCCAAATGATTCCAAGCATTTATTAAATTTCCAGATATACTTTCAGTTCTGTATTTTTCTAATTCTGTGTTGAAATAAGGTTTTAATTTTTTTGGTATAGAAGTATAAAGTTTCATAATATCGTTTTAATGATATTACAAATGTAATTACCATATGGTGCAACTCGATTGCAAAGATTATTTGTTACAGTTGTTACATAATCCTTTAACAACCATATTAGCTTGTTGTATTTTGAAGTTTTCGGGAAGTTCGATATTTTGAAAAGGAACGTCAAAAAGGCAAAATGTTTTGTCGCAATTATTACAATAAAAATGGTAGTGTAAGTCTTTTGGGTCACAATTACAGCCTTTGACACAAACAGCATATTTTATCATACCAGAACCATCTTCTATACTATGTATAATTTTATTGTTCTCAAATGTTTTTAAAGTTCGAAAAATAGAACTTCTGTCTGTATAAACTAATGCGTTTTCGATGTCTTTTAGTGATTGTGCTTTTTCTTGACTTAAAAGGTGGCGTAAAACTACAGTTCGTACAGCTGTGTTTTTTACTTTTTTTATTTTTAGTATTTCATCAACGATTTGCATTTCCTTAAAATATAATTTTTAATTCAGATTATGATTTTTAGGCATTATTTACAACGGACTTTTGTATGAAACGTAGCGTGCAAAAAGACACTAACTTTTTGGAATAACACAGAGCCGAATTTTTATACTTTGTTTTTAATTTTTCTCTTTTTAAAAGCCAAATTAAAAATTTGGCGGACTTCCTAAATATACACAAGCATTTCGGTTAAGCACTTATTAGCTATGTTTTATACACCGTGTTGTGTACAGTAATTTTTTAACAACAATCCCAATAAAAGTAAGCTTTTGAAAAATCCTTTTTAATTAGATTCTCTTTATTTATAAAAATGTGCCCAAGTCCGCTATCCCCAAACATTATGTGGTCATCAACATCAATTTGTAAAACTTGAATATCATTTCTTTGTTCCGCATTATAATCTCTTGGATCTGATTGAGTGAATTCAGCATATCCACCAATTTTATGTCCCATAGAGTCAAAGTATTCTCCGAATTGTTTTTCTTGTTCTTCATTCAAGCTTTCTGTGAAATCCCAATAATCGGTTTCATCAAAGAGATAGTCAAACTGAGAGTCCTCAGAACCTCCTTTATCAATTCCTTTTTCAAAAGAAAGTTGGTGAAGTTTATATATTGGCATTTCTTCATAATCATTAATTGATAGAAATGAAAAGTCAGCTAATGTTTGTTTACTTAATTCTTCTTTTGAGTGGTAAATAATTTTAGAATCTTCATCATACCAGTCAGTTGATGAAAGAAAGAGTTGTAGAATTCCATTCTCAGGAAAATGTTCAAGTTTAGGGATTTGCTCAAAATTCAGTTGAGCAATCATTATCATAGGTTTTCCGCTTTTATCTTTCGGGTATTCTTTCTCTTTTGGGAAAAAAGGAAATCCTAAGAATTTACTATCAGTTAATTCTAAATTATCTTCAAGAAGCTTTTCCTTTCTGGGTTTTGCCTTTATTCGAACAAACTCTCGTTCGTATTTTTTTAAATCTGATTCAAATTTCTTTAAAAAGTCTGGAATCATTAATTTTTGTTTTTATTGTACACAACATTAGTATAAAACTAATTTACAATATTTTATGTGATAACCTGCTTTTTTATAACTGTGATCAAAAGGTTCTTGATGTGAAAATCATAACCACATAATAGCAGTTATCGAAAGGTTTTAAATACGTAAAGATTGTGATAAAAAACAGTCTATATTCTATACGTGAAGCGATCTATATTCTTTTATCTGATAAGAGAAACGCCTCAATAGCTTTAGCGACCGCTTCTTCTTTGTTAGTAAATGCACTGGTGTGATTTGCAATCGCTTTGAGTTTATCGGTCGCATTAGCTACAGCAACCCCAAAACCAGCATGTTTGAGTAATTCTTCATCATTATGATTATCTCCAAACGCAATGACGTTGTCCATCTCAAAATCAAAGCTATGATCTAATAAGATTCGAAGTGCTTTTGCTTTGTCTATATATTTTGGAGTGATTTCCAAATAGGTGTCTTTAGAGCGATATAAGTGTACTTGCTTATTGTGACGATCTGCGAGATACGAAACAATACTATCTATTTCAGATGCATCTCCCATGCACATCAATTTATGGGGCGCTCGTTGGTTTGTTTTTAAAAAAGCATGACTCTCAAATCCTTCTTGGTAAATAGGAGTAACTCTGGTGTTATTTATTTCGCGTAAGCTCCAGAAATCTTCCTGATCTGTAAACCAATCATCATCAGCATAAATACTTAAGTTGTAGGTGTGCTTTTTATGATGTGTAAGAAGATCCTCTAGGACTCCTAAAGGCATGGTGTTACTTTCTATACAAATACCATTTTTGCCTAAAATAAGACCTCCATTATAGGCAATCAAAGGAGCATTTTGAATATCTAAACCTTTTTGTAGGTAATGCATGGCACTCGGCATACGGGAGGAAGCTAATATGGTAGGTAGGTTTGCTTTCGCGAAAGCGGACACCGTCAGATCACTCAAATACCGATCTGCATTAAGTAACGTACCGTCTATATCTGTGCAAATGAGGTGATACATTTTTATGTTTAGGAGTTATATTAATTTTCAATTTTCTGAATCATCTCTTTAAATAAACCTAGTAGATATATTAATTTTCCAGGATCACCTGAAGCGTTAAATTTTTGGTTCTCAATCTTAACTCCATACCAATCCTGTGTATTGGTCTCATTAAGTATCCATGGTACATGAATATTAGCTATTGAAGTGTTGGAAATATCAATTTCAACATCCCATCCAGGAGTATCTATCGTAGTGATTTGGATACCATCACTGTGTTCCCATTCGCCATCACAATTTTGTATAAACCAATTCTGTATCCATTCTAAAATTTCCATTTGCGATTTATTTTAAATATCGATTTGAATTGAGTAGTGTATCATTTATACCTGTACAAATGTGGTTATAATTCATAGTAATTTATTTAGGAAAAATGGTGTTCATACTTTTTTTATTGGTAACGAAAAATAAAATAAAAATACCGATAAATATGAGGTTAAAATGAATAATATCAGCAATGCCAAATGTATAGGTATTATAAAAGATATTTATAAAGTTTAAACTACCTAAGAAAAGTGTGATTGTAAATAAAATGAGGTATGTTTTTCTGTGTAAAAAGAAAGATATAGCCGAAATTAAAATGAACAGGAATCCGATATCATACTTTTCACTAAAATTATACGTAAAACCTACTCCTTTTATTTCTGAAAGTAAGAGCAATGCAATACAAAGGGCTAAAGGAATGAACTCTTTTGATATAATTGCTCTCATTTTTTACTTATTGACGTATAGCGTCTATTACTTTCGTTATGACAAAGGCTTGTACGCCATCACCTTGATTTCAACCACTAAATGCGGATGCGGTAATTGATGTACCGCTACGGTAGTACGTGCAGGCCCCGTTTCTTTACTAAAATACTCAGCATACACTTGATTATATCCTGCAAAATCATTCATATTTACCAAAAAGGAAGTCACATCTACCACATCTGCCATCGTTGCCCCTTCAGTAGCTAAGTAGTCCTTAATGTTTTCTAGGACAGCACGCGTTTGCTCTTTAATATCCAGATGCATGGTTCCCATGTCATCTATTTTATTTACACCAGCAAATGTATTGTCTGGAAGTCTACTACTGGTTCCTGAAATAAATAAAAAATCACCCGCACGTTTTACGTGTGGATATGCCCCTCGCGGACTCGCTTTGCCTTCTACTAAATTACTACTCATGGTTATAAATTTTCTACAATTGCATCATCATGCAATATGTCATTTGTTTCTTGTTGGATTTTTTCTAGTTTCGCTTTAAGCGAAAGATCATCAGAAAGGGCTCCTTCACTGAGTAAGCTTAGTATTGCTTTGTCTTGAGCTCTTCCTCGTAACATGGCTTCTCTGTAACCTATATCCTCATTGAATGTTACTAAACTATATTTTGAATAATACTCATTAGGGTACTCCTTTTCAAAAGCCGTTTCTAATTTCCGTTTTTCTTGAAATAATGGATTTGCGGTATGCTCTTTCATTTCATGGAAATTATCTACAGCAAGGTCAGCAATCGCATCAGTATCTTTTTTACGTGCCTTTTCGTATTCTTTAAATACGGTTTCCCAATCTCCTTGGTATTTTTCAAGGACAGCATCAAAAACAACAACATCTTCAAAACTAGCATTCATACCTTGCCCATAAAAAGGAACAATCGCATGTGCTGCATCTCCAAGGATACACGTCTTTCCAAAGGAATGCCAAGGACTACATTTAATAGTTCCTAACGGTCCCGTTGGGTTTTCTTGAAACTCTTGGATTAAGTTAGGCATCATCGCTACAGCATCGGGAAATTGTCGCGTGAAATATTCTGTAATAGCTTCTGGAGAATTTAGAGAGGCAAAACTATCAGGTGCATCCTCATAATCTAGGAATAACGTTACTGTAAAACTTCCATCTAAATTTGGAAGTGCTATAATCATATCACGACCTCTAGGCCATATATGTAACGCATTTTTTTCAGTACGATATCCTCCACCTTCAGTAGGAGGAATGGAAAGTTCTTTATAACCATGCCCTAAATATTCCTGAGAAAAACTAAATAAAAACTTCTTACTTAGGTACATACTTTTACGAAGCGATGAGCCAGCTCCATCGGTGCCCAAAACAATATCTCCAGAGAATGTTTGGATGTCTCCTGTCGTATACTCTTTAAAAGTAGCTGTAGCATTTTCAAGATCTACCTCTTTACATCCTAAATTAAAATGAATGGTCAGATCATCAAATTTGTCTGCTTCATTTAATAACATCAAGTTAAGGTCGCTACGAGATATAGAATTAATATATTCATCTGTACGACCACTATACGGACTAAAAAATGTATTTCCTTTTGGATCGTGAATCATACGCCCATTCATAGGAATGCATAAGGTGCGAACGGCATCTTCGAGGCCTACCAGTTTGATCCCTTTCATACCTCTATCTGAAAAAGCGAGATTGATAGAACGTCCTGCATCTTGATGTACTTGCCTTGGATCTGGACGTTTTTCTACAATAGTGACTTTATAGCCTCTTTGTACCATACGTAATCCTAATAACGAACCACAAAGACCAGCCCCAATAATTAATATGTGTTGTTTAGTATCCATATATTTTCATTCCCGCCTTCGACTATCGCTCAGGATAAACTCCGGCGAAAATCTTAATTAATTAGTTTTTATTCTTTCTTTGCTCTTGCATCTCTTCAGCAATAGCTTTACTTCCTGTATCCCCAGTTTTGTGTAACTGATCAACCACCACTGCATGATTTTTATCATCTCTATTTTGAGATAATTTATAAGCTGCCTCAATAGATGATATAGCGATTTCAAAACCTATAATACCATTCATTTGCCTCAATGTTTTCTCCGAGAGTGCTTCCATATGTACCGGGTGTTCTTGTCCATCTTCATATTTATGCATTAAGGCTTTTACAGAATTCCATAATCCTTCTTTATCCAATACGGTGAATTTCCCGCGCACTTGCACAGCAATATAATTCCATGTAGGAACTTCTTCAAAATCATACCAACTACTAGAAACATAACTATGTGGTCCATTAAAAATACATAAGGCATCAGCGCCATCTTCTATATGCTTGCATTGTTCATTTGCTTTAGAAATATGCGCATGTAGAATTTCTGTGCCATCTTCTTTTTGTGCATATTCTAAAGGAATATGTGTAGCTAAAGAGACACCATCTTTATTGGTAACCAAAATTCCAAAACTGTTTTCTTTTAAGAAAGCCCTGATTTGTTCTGGATTTTCATTTTTATAAATTTCAGGTATATACATTCCCTCTCTGTCTTTCAGACATCTCTCCCAAAGGGAGAGAACAATTCTTAATTATAAAATTTGTTTTAATTTTTCAACTAGCATATACACATCTTCATAGCTTGTGTATAATGGTGCTGGTGCCACACGAATCACATCAGGCTCTCTCCAATCTGAAATAACTCCCGCTTTGGTTAATTGATCATGCAAACTACGATCTGCGTTTTTTACTTGAATAGAGAGTTGGCAACCACGTTGTTCAGGATCTCTAGGAGTGATTACTGAAATGCGATCATGATTAAGATCGTCTAATAAAAATTCTAAGTATCCTGTAAGATGAATTGATTTTGCTCGTATGTTTTTCATTCCCGCTTCCGCGAAAATATCTAAAGAGGCTTTTACCGCCGCCATTGATAGAATAGGAGGGTTGGATAATTGCCATCCCTCAGCAGAAGGAATAGGGTCAAAACCATGACGCATATTAAATCGAGTATCCTTATTGTGTCCCCACCATCCTGAAAAACGGTTGAGTTTTGTATTCCTATGATGACGCTCATGTACAAAACAACCTCCTAAACTTCCGGGACCACTATTCAGGTATTTATATGAACACCATACTGCAAAGTCAGGTCCGTTTTTATGTAAGTCGGGCAAAATATTACCTACGCCATGCGCTAAGTCAAATCCTACTTTACTGCCATTACGATGTCCTAATTCTGTAATTTTTTGAATCGGGTAACATTGTCCAGAATAGTAATTTGTATTTCCTATTAAGAAGAGCGCAATACTATCTCCATGTTCTTTTACAATAGCTTCTAAATCTTCATAACGACATAATTCTTCTCCTTCTCTAGGTTGCCATAAAACAAGACTTTCAGAAGGGTCAAATCCATGATGCTTAATCTGGCTCTCAACCGCATACCTATCTGATGGAAAGGCATCACTTTCAATAATGATTTTATGACGTGTTGCAGTAGGTCTATAAAAAGAGACCATCATGAGGTGCAAATTTGTAGTCAATGTATTCATAATAACAACTTCACTAGGAAGTGCCCCTACAATGTCTGCCATTTGATTTGCAAGAAACTCATGATAGGGCATCCAAGGATTTTCGGCTTCAAAATGTCCTTCTACACCTAGGTTTGCCCAGTCATTCAATTCCTGCTCCAGATACGTTGCAACCGATTTGGGTTGGCATCCTAAACTATTTCCGCACATGTAAACAAGCGGATTGTCGTCTTTGTCTATTGGGAGGTGAAAACGATCTCTAAAATGAGAAAGCGGGTCTTTTACGTCTTGTTCTTTCGCGAAAGCGAGTGTATTTTGATACGTAGTTTTTGATATGGTCATTAGATACAATTAATGACTATAAAAATACGCATTATAGTGTGATGTAAAAAGGAATTTACGTAAACGTTTTCGTAATTAGCGGTATGATTTAGGTGTGTTATAGCATAGGATTTAGTAGTTTTAGAACCATGAATTCTCTGTTGTTAATACTTTCGCGAAAGCGGTATTTTGCCCCAGTATGGGTGTTTGCTTCCATCAATATCATGGTTGGAACATGGGTGCTGTATATTCCAAGGGTAAAGGAAAAATTGATGATAGATGATGGCGATATTGGGATTGCTTTATTTTGTTATGCTATTGGAGGGCTTTTTGCAGTTACTTTTTCATCAAAGCTTATCGATGCTATAGGAGTAGGAAAGGCAACTTTGTATGGTATTGTAGTTTTTGCAGTACTTTTTTTATTTCCTATTATAGCTCCGTCACTGATTTTATTATGTGTTAGTCTATTTCTGGCAGGAATGAGTAGCGCTTTTACTGATATAGCGATGAATGCTCTTGTGTCTGAATTAGAAAAAGGAGATGATGTTCACTTTATGAGTGCGGCACATGCTTTTTTTAGTTTAGGAGGTGTTTTAGGTGCGGGAATAGGAAGTCTTGTGATTGGGTCTGTAACTGTTCCTTTTATTCATATAGTTGTTGTTACACTTGTGCTCATAGTAACCAATGTTTTACTATCTAAAAACTTTATAGCTATTGCAAACAAGCCCATTGAAAAGGAACATACAGGGTTTTCATTAAAATTACTAAAACCCATTTTTGCGTTAACTATTATCTCTTTTATTGTGATGGGTAGTGAAGGATCATTAGAGCAGTGGAGTAAATTATATCTTGAAGATGTTGTAGGTGTATCTTTAGAATGGCTAGCTGGTTTTGGGTTTGTTATTTTTAGTGCAGCAATGACACTAGGTAGGTTTTTTGGCGATGAGGTGAGTTCACGTATTGGTTCTTATCGTATTATTATATATGGACTGCTTATAGCGATTGCGGGATATATTGCTATTCTATCCCGATCGCAAGGGTTAAGTTTAGTTGGATTTGGTCTCGTTGGAATTGGGTTTTCTGTCATTATTCCGGAGTTATTTCGAGTGGCGGGAAAAGCAAAAGGAGTTACTTCTTCTCAAGGAATTTCTATCGTTGCGGGAATGGGCTTTGTAGGATTTATGGCGGGACCAGCTATTATGGGTTCTTTAGCAGATGCCTTTTCTTTATGGGCAAGCTATTTAGCATTAGGAATTTCAAGTGGTATTGCACTTGTAGCTGCCATTTTATTATTTCTTAAAAGACGATAAATCTCTTTTTTAAAAAGGTTACTTCGTGGGGTATAATATGTCCCGTTACTATCTTAATACTTCCTATCTTTGCATCTTATGACAAAAGAGGCCATACAATCACGTGTAGATTTAGGAGAATTACTTCCACTTATGGAAGAATTTTATACGATTCAAGGGGAAGGATATCACAAAGGGACTGCTGCGTATTTTATACGTGTAGGAGGTTGTGATGTAGGATGTCATTGGTGTGATGTAAAAGAGAGTTGGGATGCCGCAATTCACCCACCTACCGAAGCAGTGACAATTGCAGATAATGCAGCAAAATATAGTGATACTATTGTAGTGACAGGAGGAGAGCCTTTGATGTGGGATATGAAACCGCTTACAACTTTGTTGAAAGAGAGAGGACTCCAAGTGCATATAGAAACTTCAGGAGCTTATGACCTTTCTGGAGATTGGGATTGGATCTGTCTTTCTCCAAAGAAACGAATGTTGCCTAAAGATGAGGTGTCTCAAAAAGCACACGAACTTAAAGTGATTGTATATAACAAAAGTGACTTTGCATTTGCCGAAGAGCAAGCAGCCAAAGTGTCTGAAAATTGTATTCTATATCTACAACCGGAATGGTCTGTGAGAGATAAGATGGTGCCACTTATTGTAGATTATGTGATGGCAAATCCAAAATGGAAAATTTCATTACAAACCCATAAGTATTTGAATATCCCGTAATAAGAACTCATTTTTAAAGTTTTTATAGGGATTGCTTCTAATTTTGCTTTCGCGAAAGCGGAAACACCAAATAAAGAAACATCTTTTCTAGAATTAATCTTATTTTTAAAGACGATTATACATACGATATATGAACGTACATTTTATAGCTATAGGAGGCGCAGCAATGCACAATCTAGCCTTAGCATTACATCATAAAGGATATCAAGTTACGGGAAGTGACGATACTATTTTTGATCCTTCAAAATCTCGTTTGGAGAAATATGGATTATTGCCAGAGACTTTTGGATGGTTTCCAGAAAAAATCACCAATGATCTAGATGCGGTTATTTTAGGAATGCATGCAAAAGAGGATAATCCAGAATTGCATAGAGCGCAAGAATTAGGGCTTACTGTGTATTCGTATCCTGAGTATTTGTATGAACAATCAAAAAATAAAACACGTGTTGTGATAGGTGGATCTCATGGAAAGACTACAATTACATCTATGATATTGCATGTGATGCATTATTGGGAAAAGGAAGTGGATTATATGGTGGGAGCACAACTGGAAGGTTTTGAGACCATGGTACACCTTACCGAAGAGAATGACTTTATTGTATTAGAAGGTGATGAGTATTTGAGCAGCTCTATTGATAGGCGCCCTAAGTTTCATTTGTATAAACCGAATATTGCGTTATTAAGCGGTATTGCTTGGGATCATATTAATGTGTTTCCCACATTTGAAAATTATGTAGAGCAGTTCCAAATATTTGTCAATAGCATGACTAATGGGGGAGCAATGGTATATAATACAGAAGACGCAGCGGTGGTAAAGGTGGTTGAGAATGCAACGGCACATATCAAGAAATATCCCTATGAAACTCCTGTATATGAAGTGGAGGATGGAGAGACCTTACTTGATACGCCTGAAGGGCCTATGCCTATAGAAATATTTGGAAAACATAATCTTAATAATTTGGCTGGAGCGAAATGGATTTGCCAGCATATGGGAGTAGTTGAAGAAGATTTTTATGAGGCCATTGCGAGTTTTAAAGGAGCGTCAAAACGCTTAGAAAAAATAGCAGAAAGCACGACTAATGTGGCGTATAAAGATTTTGCACATAGCCCATCCAAAGTAAGCGCGACGACCAAAGCTGTAAAAGAGCAATATACAAATCGTACGTTGGTGGCTTGTTTAGAATTGCATACCTACAGTAGTTTGAATGCTGAATTCTTATCAGAGTATCAAGGTGCTCTAGATGCTGCTGATGTAGCTGTAGTTTTTTATTCTCCACATGCGGTTGAAATTAAAAAACTAGAAAAAGTAACGGAAGCACAAATCGCCGAAGCCTTCCAAAGAGAAGACCTAATTATTTATACAGACCCTACACAGTTTAAAGAATTTCTGTTTGATCAAGAATTTGAAAACACAGCTTTATTATTAATGAGTAGTGGAAACTATGGTGGGTTAGATTTTGAAGAGGTGAAGGAGATTGTATAGTTTGCTGTAACAATTATTTAAGTGTTACTACCTATATATATATATGGGTAGATTCTATATGCACAAACCACTTAGGCGCAAAGATTTTTCTTCAAGAAAGTTTCTTTTGAGTGTCCTGTTGGGGTTAAGTTGCATGCTTATCTTCTATTTCTTTCAACAATATCTTTTTTCACTATACCGGTATACATCTATAACGCTTTTTCCTTCTAAATTTAATGTGAATAGTATTTTACCAGAGAGTTATGTGGATTTTTTGTCATTTATTTTTGCAGGAAACGCAGTGATTTTAGGGAATTCTGTTTGTATTGCATTTTATATGTCGGGAACTTCTAAAGATCTAAAACGACGTTCTAAGCGGAGAAACATTTTAAATAATCAATCTTTTCTGGTCGGGAATTACTTTTTTTGGTTTTCAGAAGTGTTTGCTTTTGTAGCGGGATCTTCATTATTACTTTCGAAATATCAGATGTTTGAAGAAATGAAGGTGATGTGCATCTTGCTTTTTATTGTATTATTCTTAGAGAGTACAAAAGAATTAAGACGTACATTTAAAGGGTATACTATTAAAATATTACTGTTGCATTTTTTGTTGCTTTTGGCGTTAGTATTTTCCTGTTCATTACTTAAAAAGTCAAATTATAACAGGCTTGGAAATGTATACAATATATCACATCCTTATGTGTCAATTCCAAAGACTTTAGATACGGTATCATATGAGAACAAAGTATTAAGATCTAGATATGGTAACTATTGTGATATACAAGTAAAAGTACTCCATGATACTAATACTATAAGATACAAATTGTTTGGTAATGAAGTTTCTTTTGATGAATTAATTAATATTCCACATGGTTATGATTGTCCATATTCTAGGTCTAAAGATCCAGAGTTTTTTATATATGCAGATGGAAGTATACAGTATTATCAGTTGAAAGAGTTAGAGCAAAAAGCTACTTTAAGAGGTATGTATGTAGTATACTATGCTATACATGCAGTTAATGAGGCTAATGATTTTCTGTACCCTAAATTCTTACACTACACAAAAGCCCTAGATGAAGTTAGAGAAGAGCTTAAATTACCTCCGTTACCTACAACTGTCTTTTGGGAAGATTATCTCAAAGATAAAAAGGAGCAAGTCATAGATCTCGATACTTTTATACTAAAAGATAACATAGATCAACAAAAAGTATCTGACTATTTTCAAGAATCGGTATCAGATAGTGTGTATTTTAAAATCAAAATAAATAAAGAAATAACACTTCAACAGTACCTAGATTTTATGATTTCTTACAGGCAAAGTGTGTATGATTTAAGGGCGACACAAAATCTTTTGAATAATGAGTTGCAGGACTTTACTATTGACGTAAGAGAAAAATATCCTTTTTATTATATAGAAGAAATGGAGTAGCTGTAAAGGCATACTAAATATTTGATTAATTCGTTTTAATACAAACTTACTTCTTATGAGGAAACACTTTTTTTTTATTTGCTTTTTGTGTCTTCTTTGTATTTCTTGTAATAATGACGATAATGACACTTCTGTACCTCAAGTAGAAGTAGAAGTAGAAGATGTAGGGTTTTACAATTTAAGAGTTGGAAATACTTGGACGTATGAATATTTTAGAAGGGATGAGTTTAATAATCCTTCTAGTGAGTTTAGTACAACCGGTATTACTGAAGAACAAGAAATTATAGCTTCGCAAGAAATTAATGGAGAACAAATTTTTACATTTCAAGTTACCGTTTCTGGAGTTGAAGAAAGTTCAAGTAATTTCCCCGCAGAAGATGTAACTACATTTCAAGTAAAAGATTCATTAGGCTATTTGGTGCGTTTAAATGAAGGTATTATTTTTTCTAGTGAAAGTAATCAAGAGTATTTAAGAAGCGAAGAACTGTTTTTAGGAGTGTTTGGTGTTTTATTGGATACTGAAGAAGAAGTAGAAGTGCCTGCAGGAGACTTTCAGTGTGCAGTAAATGAAGTGTATGCAGTTCTTAATGATCAAGGGGAGGTATCTCCTGGGCGTGATGAATATTTATATGCAGATGGTATAGGTGAAGTATTATATAGAATTTCATTTGTGTCTACAGAAATACATGTTTTTGAACAACGATTAATAGATTTTAACTTTCCTCAATAACGTTTTCTTAATAAATAATCTTTTTATAATTAATAAGCGCAAATATGTAATTTTTTATTGCACTTATTAAGTAGGTGTTGACTTCTCTCTATTCTTTTTATTCCTTTAATGAAAAAGAAAAACAACCTGTAGTCTGTTTATTCATAGTGAGTTATTACTTCCTTAGTCATAAGGAATACAGTACTGCAATAAAAATATTCTTGCAAGGATAGACATACGCTATGAGTGTCTGAAATTGTTCATAGTAAAATTAATAAATACATAAATTTTACAATCATGTTAAAAAACATTTTAAAATTAGAAGGCGTTGAAAAATTAAACAAGAATCAACAACAAGGAGTACAAGGGGGTCACGGAGGAAAAATTACACAATTTGAATGTGTAGTATGTCTTTGTGGTATATGGCTTCCAAGCGGAATATGTCTTGCACCTGATAATGGTTGCGCATAATTAATATAATGGGAGCTGCTTATAGCTCCCTTTTTTGTGCTTCGCAGATTACAAAAAATAGAAAACAACCACCCCGTTTTAAGAGAGTGTTCAAGATTTTGTTTTTCTAATTTCTATTTTGTTATACACCAAATTGTCTTAAATGATGATCTAGGTGTTTATACTCTAATTGACCCCATTGTTCGGGAGTGAATGTGCCAAACATAGGATGCGGTTGCCATTCGGTTTGTTCTTTTTTGGCATGAAAAGCGTCTACCATAGATACTAATGCTTCACGTTCTTTTAAGAATTCCCTTTGATCTGTAATCTTTGCAGGCTTAGCTGTAGGTAATCCTTTTCTCCATGGCTTGTCATTATACAATGATTTTTTAAATAAAAAACCGACTAGATTCCATTTGTGTTTCCTTGGTTTATTGCTCAATGCAATTTTTAAAGGAAATTGGCAATGCGTTACCATTTGTCCTACATTCATTTTACCCCAAGTAGGTGTACTTTCTTCGTGTAAGGCTTCCAAACGAGATTTAATTTCTTCATACGCAGTAGCATCAAATAGGGATTTCATAAGCAATTCGTTTATTTAAGTTAAAAGATGTTTTAAAATATCTCTTTTTAAAGTTACTACAAATAATTCTGATGGAAAAAAGCCAGGCATTTTAGCATAACAATCTTTATTTTAGCAATGTCAGAAAAATAAGTTTAATTATGTCAGAAAAACAAACTTCATTCTCGATCAAGTATTGGTCGGAGGATGACAGACCGCGTGAAAAATTAGTAAATAAAGGAAGGTTAGCTCTTTCAGATGCAGAACTCATAGCCATTCTCATAGGCTCTGGAAATCGAACAGAAAGTGCTGTAGGATTGAGTAAACGTATTTTAGCCACCTCTTCAAATAATCTTTCAGAATTAGGAAAGCAATCTGTTAAAGATTTAATGAAATTTAAGGGAATGGGTTTTGTTGCCCATTTGTTCCGAATTCGGAAAAAGAAGGTTCAGGCATAAGCCTGTAGAGTTTAATGTGTATACTATCATCAGTACCAATGGTTATGCGGTCAGTAACCATTTCAACAATTCTGCGTTTTTCAATATCACCGAGTTTATCCCAATTGGTGTAGAGGTCATAGGCTTCTTTCATAACAAGATCAATAGAAGAAGTTTTTCCATCCAAAATTTCAATTTCAGTTTGAAGTTTTAAGATTTCTTTTTTGACTTCTTGAAGTTGATTATATGGCTCATCATAATAATCATTAAATGCTTCTTCGGTAATGTTATTATTCACATGCAGATCAATAATTTTCTGAATACGTTTTTCAAGGTCTGTTTGTTTGTCTTTTGATAGTTTAAGCAAATCCTTTTTATCCTCAATTGTTGAATGCGATAGTTTTAAATACTCTGCAACTTTTTCTTTTGACTCAACATATCCCATAAGTTGTTCCTTGTAGATTTGATCAAGAATTTTTCGTTCAATTTTGTTACCACATCCTGTTTTAGAACAACGATAATGGACATTACCTGAACGAACATTCATACGAGAACCACAACCGCAGTAGATATATCTTGTGAACGTATGTGTTTTTCTATTTAAAGGCTTCTTATTTTTAGCTTCTTGCTCATCAAGAATATCATTTACCTGTTGCCATAATTCCTCAGTAACGATAGCAGGTGCAGGATGGAATTCCCATTCGTTCTCATCGCGATATTTAACGACTGTTTTTCCATCAACAACTTCTTTGTAACTAAAATAGCTTCGTCGTAGACCTTTTGAAAGTGGGTCACGTAACCAACGTTTAATATTAGTATCGAAGAATTTTGTTCCTTTTCGATTTCTATATCCTCGTTCATTGAGAATACGAGCGACTGTCTTCTTTCGTTTCTCTTGAAGGAAAAGCGTATACGCTAGTTTACGTACCACAGCTTCCTCTGGATGGATGACTAAATCATGCCCTTCCCAACGATAGCCATACGGGTCTTTACCTCCAAGTCGTTTCCCTATTTTTGCTCGTACCTTTACTGACTCATTAACACGGCTCACAATTTCCTCTCGTTCCCATTCTGCCATAGCTGCAACAATGGTATAGAAAAGTTTGCCTGCTGGAGTGCTTGTGTCAAAGCGCTCTTGTAATGATATGAGGCTTGCATTATGTTTCTGAAAATAATTTGCAAATTCTAGCAGTTCAATAGTATTACGTGCAAAACGAGCCAATTTAGAAAATATCAATCCTGATATATGACCTCTTTTAATATCCAATAACATCCGTTGTGTCTCAGGATAATTCATAACGGTTTCACCTGACATTCCTGCAAGATCATATATTTCTACAATCTCATAACCTTGTAGTTCTGCATACAATTCTGCTCGTTTTTTGTGATGCTCTGGAGATTCCCCTTTTGCAGAGTCTTCGGTACTTACACGTATCCAAACACCTATTCTTTTTTTATTCATTTTGACTTGTTTTATACTCTAAGTTAGCTCCCAAAAGCAACCATTCCTAGGGAATATTTACTTAGTTTTTAACTGCCAGATACTATTTCTTTTTACTCTTTTGCAAGGCTTTGAGAATAATATCAGTAATCTCATTTTGCTTTGTATTTGCAGAAAATGCTGTTTCATCTTGGAAGCTTGTTGTAACTCGATATCCTTGGATTTTCTTTTGCTTTGGAGCTGATGCTTTTATCATTGTATCGAGGTAGTGTACGACCTCATCTGACTTGATGAAAAGAATTGATTCAAGTGTATTAGCATCTACTACTTCACTAGATTTCTTCTCTATGTTTCTTAGGTGAACGTCACTATCTGATATAACCCAAATATGTATATAATTATCAGCTAAGCATTTTTGGATGTTCTTCACCTCATAATCAAGAGTATTGGTAATAGCGACTTCTATTGCAATATGAGTCTGGTTATTTTCAAGTACAACATCAATTCTTCCTCCACGAGATGTTTGCTTTTCAATACTTGCTTTAAATCCACGCTGACGAGCAAGTTGCGCGATATGTTCTTGAAGATAGCTATGACGTTTTATCTCTTTTTGTTTCTCAAGGCCTTTGAGATAGCTCTCTTTTTGTTCTTCTAAAGATGTTGCTGTAGGTGTTACTGTTGTGACTTCCCTTTTTTGAATAACAAGTTCTTCTTCTTTATAATCAGGTATTATTTCTTGCTTTTTTGGTAGTTCTTTTGCTTTTTTGGATTTTGAAAGATTGGGTAATAAGTTAACTAAAATGTGTTCTATTGCTGATCGCGGTTTACCGTACTTTGCTCTCGTTTGCACTACAACCGATGCACGTATTGTATTTTCATGTTCCGTATTGATTTCAGGAAGGTTGTCAGTTTGGATATTAAAATCATTGTTACTGCTTCCAACACGCATAATAGCTTGACCAATACCGAGGCTTTGTAAATCATTTTGTTCAAAGAAAGAGAAACCAGATTCTAGTCTCTTTGCATCACTATCGCCAAGTCTAAAACAAATACGTGTGTATGGATTTGACATAACTGAATTAAGCGTTTTGGTATCGTCAATTTGTGCCAGTTCCTGATGAGCGAGGATAAGTCCAAGACCGTATTTTCTCGCCCCAGAAAGGATAGATGTAATACTTGGTGTAATGAAGTTTTGAAACTCATCAAGATATACATAGAATGGGTGACGTTGTGATTTTGCTAATGACTGCCGTCCGATGGCTACCTGATTCAATTTTGCCAGAAACAATGAGCCTAATAGGTAGCTGTTCTCTTCTCCAATGAGTCCTTGTGACAGCTTGATAAGGATGATCTTTTTTTGCTCAATACAGGCTTTAAAATCAATTCCTTCTTTTTGAGCGAGCATATACCTTACCGTCTTTGGACGTAAGAAAGTATCTATACGAGTTAAGAGTGGAGCTATTCCCTTCTTAACCATTGGATATTCATTTTTCCAATAGTAATGCAATGATGGGTCCTCAACATTTTCTAAAAACTCATTTCTAAATTTTTCTTCAAGAATGAAACGCTTGAGTTCGATGATCGTTCCACCGTTTGGGTTCTCTAAAAAGGTGTTAATGGCGTTGGATAATACCGAGGTCATATTATCGCCCCAAGCCGTCGCATATCGTTTAAATGATGATGCAAGGTCTGATGATAGGACAATCTTTTCTGCTTCGGTATGTGCGCCTAATAAATTAAAACCTATTGGGTGTTCAATATCCGACGGATCAACAAGGATAACATCATTAATACGGTGTTCTGGAATACGGGCTAAAATGTCTTCGCAGATGTCACCATGTGGGTCAAAGATTGCACAGCCATTTCCATGCTCTGCATCACGCAAAACCATATTAGCAATCAATGTTGACTTACCTACGCCTGTAGCTCCTATGATATGTGTATGACGTAAACGCATATCATCATTAAGACTTACGTTATTAAGCTCCCTGTTATGTTCATTGATACCGATATAATACGGCTGTTGTATCAATTCCTTTGGAAGCGATTTTGTTTTGCTTCCTTCTATACCAAGCTTTGCGCTATTGACCGTTCTATTAGGATAGTGGACAAACTGTACTAGTTCTTTAGAGTTTAGTAGAAAACCTAAACGATTAGAACAACGCAAAAATATATTTCGTAAATGCTGCTTGTAATCATAGTCTTTGTTATCAAGAGGTTTCAGCTTGTTATACCCAGAGTCCGATACGGTTGTGATGCTTTGTATAAACTCGGAAGTGACATATTCACTTCTTTCTGTATCATTACTCTCAACAACTACACGTACAACGACTGAGAATAATGAGTCTGATGTTTTCTCATATGCGAGTTTTGGCATTTCAGGACTATTACTAAAGAAACTGCCACCCGTACCATCCGATACTGCGTTTTGCATATCGTACG
The DNA here is from genome assembly GCF_900188275.1 of Dokdonia pacifica. GTDB lineage: Bacteria > Bacteroidota > Bacteroidia > Flavobacteriales > Flavobacteriaceae > Dokdonia > Dokdonia pacifica. The sequence continues at coordinate 21,538 of NZ_FZNY01000013.1, read as the reverse complement.
CCCACGGATTTTCTACTCCTTGAAAGAGTATTTGAAATATGGCTACATCGTCATCACCAAGGTTATCCATTGTAGCGATGATTGAAGTTAACGGATCAATCCTAAAACTATCAGTCATTGCAATAGGGCGCATTGTTTCTTGTGATAATCCAAAATCAACAATGGTAACGGTTTCACTTTCAAGATCAATACCATAATCAAAAACGTTTTCAATAGTCTCTATACTTACATTAGGAAAGTAGGCTCGTAGTTGTGATTGAACTCTCGCATAGTCTTGTTGACTTGATACTATTTGAATAGCCATCGTTCCTTTTTTTGCCAGAATCTCAAATGATACTGGACTTTTGGTTTGCGTGATCAGTTGTAGAAACTCACGAAACAATTGCGGATATATTTCAGCTCCTATTGGAAAACGAAGAAGAACCCCTACAAGTTCCGTTGTAGGGGTGTATTGATGTACAATATAATCTGATGTTGATTCCTTTGGTTCTTCTTGTTTTTGAGGGCGTATCAAAGAACCAATACGATCAAAAAGTGTTATTGCCTTGCCATCATCGACATGATGATTATTGGTATCTCTATGCTCAAACGGCACATAGTATGGTTCAAGCTCTACGGGTACATCAAAATGGTAATGACCGCGTATTCGCTTCTCCCATTCATAGAAATGAATGGTTGCATGTTCACTAGCGTTAAGGTTCATAGCTTAAAATCCAAATATTGCCTTACGCCATCCACCAAGTTCATTTGAAAATTCCTTCCCGAAACCTTTCAACTCTTTTGCAAGAGCATCTTTAAAGGTTTTTGATTCCATTTCTGCTTTGGTAAACTTTCCTTTTACTCTGACGGCTTCGGCTAAAGCTTCGAGTACTTTTGGGTCAATATTACTTTTTGCCATGAGTCCTATCTCTTAAAAAGGTTATTGTGATTGAATACTGGTTTCTTTTGGTCTTCAGAAAGTGGTCGTACTCCTGTGTCTTTAGTCATGCGATCAATGACATTGAGTACGGCTTGATGGCAATAGGTTTGAAACATTGAAGCGGTATCAATTTTGTAATACGTGACAGGGTTAAGCATTTTAACGATCTTAAGACCTAACGGGAAACGAGATATGAAGTATTCTATAATTCCTGTTTTGTTTAAAAGCCAAGAGCTGATGAAGAAACCTTTACCAAATGGTGCTGCACATATGTCATACCGATAATTTTTCCAATTCACTCTGAGGTAGAGTCTTCTTCCTGAAAAGATGCTCCCTTCTTTAAGATACACGTTATAGTTATTCATTCCTGAAATGCTCGTACGAGCCAGTTCAGATTTTAATTCAGCATAAAAATCTCTTGATGATAATTTACATTCATCAAGTAAAGTATTCCAATGTGAATGATACTCTTTACGAGTTCTTTTAATAAGAATAAATGTGATTGCAAGTATTACGATCATCCAAAACACATTTGATTCTAAAATGTAATCGCCAAGTGATTCGAGTTGTCTTCCTCTGCGATACTGAGTTAATAATAAAGTAAACATATTTAAAAGTTTTTAAGTTAATAGAACTCGAAAATATGTTAGCCTTTTAGTCCTGCCATTAAAAAGTGATGAGTGCTATTTTTGGGATGATTAGTAAGGTTTAAGCTATGATGAAACCTTGTGAACTAAGGCGAGTTTTAATTATCCTTAAAAAATACCTTTCTGATGCTGTTCCTCTCTATAGGGCACACACAGCAAAATATTATCATTTAATAAATCTTCGCCAAAAAATAGGAAAAGGTAGTTCCCTATGATAACCGCTAGTTATAGTAAAGATCAAATCATATCCAATCTTTACCGCGCTAAAGTCTTTTTCTACTGTAAACAGTTTAATTTCATCTTCAATTTCTTTTTTATAATCATCTAAAGAATCATAAAGATTAATTGAATGTTTGACTTTACCTGATTTTCTGCTGTAATCATTACTCAAATAAAAATTCTCTGTCTCAGGTTTTGGAAACCAAATTTGTAAGTTAAGTTTATTCTTAAATAATTCTACGATTTTTTTTAGATCACTATACGCCTCTGTACTATTAAGTATTGCCGACCAGTCTGCAAGAAGTGTTAACAGCATAGAAGATTTTTCATCTTGCTTTTTAGTCCCAACATAATAATCTACTAAGTTCTCATAATTTGCTCTGAATAGAGGAAAGAAATCTTTTAGTAATTGCGAATCGTGTATTCCAACAACTAGAGTTCTTAACCATTTTACACATTGTTCCTTAAAACCTATAGAATATAAAAATTGAAATGCTGGTGCTATGTCAATTATATGGTCATCATACAATGGATAATGAGAAGGTGGGTTTTTGTTAATTAATTCAATGAGAGCTTCGGCAATGGTAATAGCTGCTTCGTGGTATATAGAAGCTGCATCTGGTGCTTTAGAATCATAATGATATTGATAATGCTTAATTTCAGTTAAACCAATATTTGCAAGAATTCCAATTTCTTCCCAAACAGTTAAGCTATATTCAATTTGATTACGCGAGTAACGTTGTAAACTATGCTCTATATAATAATGACCACTTACTTTTTTAAAGTAAGCAATACCTATTCTTCTTCTTAATATATGAATCTCATAAAACTCTAAATGGACATACTTTTCTTTAAAATGACCTTGTTCATTTAACCATTCAAACGTTTTTAAAATTGTTTTATCTGCTGCATAGATTGCAGATTTAATATACCCGTTGTCTTCTGCCCACTTGAAAACAATATTCAAGCATATTTGTAATAATTTTAATCTTTTAAGAAGTGGTTTTTTAGTTTTTATTGGCTTGTCTAATATTAAATCTACTAATTTTTTGAAATGATTTAAATCATAATCTTTAAGCTCTAAAAAAGCTAAAGTCCTTTTTAATAATAATCGCATTTCAGAATTAAATAATCTTTCTGAAAGTAAGTTGTCTGAAACCATTTTTGAAATATCATCTATACCCCAAAACTGATATTCTAAGTTATTTGCTTTGTATGTTTCTGTGTATTGTGCCCAGCTAACTTGTGTTGTCTGTTCTAATTCACCATTAGTTGCCAAAATAATTTTCTTTGGAAGTTTTTTTTGACTAGAAGTTAATGATATGTTTATAAAAGTTTCTCTTATATCATTTAAAGACTGACGAACACTATTAGGACCAGTGTCCCAAACAGAACGTCTTATGTTTCCTTGTTTTACCGTAATTAAAAATATTTTTTTTATACCGTCAGTATCGTTCCCAATAGCAGCTATATCTACACCATATTGTCTGCCTTTTTGCGGTTTAGAAATAGGAGTAATACCCCTACTAATTAATATATCAATTAATAGAGCATCTAGTTCGCCATCCTCTTTTAAAAGAGCTATATATTCGCTAGTTAGGAAGTTCATTTCTCTGGATATTTTGCCACATTACTCTAAGTTTCATTTGCCCTATTTCGTCAATATATTGAATACGCGGAACTTCAACACTACTACTGAATTTTTGCATTTCTGTTTCTTGGGTATATTCCCCTCCATATTTTGAAAAAAAAGTCTTACCAGCTCTTAGATTAATGTTGGTAAACATACTTAAAAAAGAATTACGTTTTGATTCAGACTCATCCATTAGTTTTTGCATTTGAAAATTCTGTTGCTTTAAGAAATAACTCATTCGTTTGTCAGAAGGTTCAAATTCATTTACTAATTCTAAATCGGAAACTTTTGTATAGTATTCTTCTGAAACCTCAATTATCTGATCAATAATTGATTTAATTATTTTATTAGCTTTTCCTCTTTTTTTCTTTAATATGTCTGTTACAGAATAATAATTTCTTATTAGATAATTTGCATAGAGGCTAGCTATCTGATTTCTTATTCGCTCATTGTTATAGTTTACTTCAAGAATACTATAAAGCATTTCCGAAGCATATTTACGATCTAATACATATCCAACGGTCATGAAGACTAAATAAAGAGAATCAGTTTCAGATGTTTTTTTTAAGATGTCTTTTGGAAATCCAACAGAATCTACTTGCGAACTTAAATCACTTATAATAAGTTGTAAGGCAATTTTATATGAACTTTCTTCTGAGTTTAGCCAATCTAAAAACATTTTTTTGACTACTTCAGGATGAGTAAAATATAAATCGTGAATAATTCCTTTTAAAACTGAGATGTTCTTTAATTTTACTTTGTTATTTACAAGCCAATTATTTATAAATTCAACTATGATATTTGGTTTAGAAGCTATTATAGGTTCTAATCTATATTTTATTAATCCGTAAACACCATCATATTTCGGATCAGTAAATGATAGAAGATTTAAACAGTTTTGAAAATACGTTGGATTTTCTTCGTATTTAAATTCTTCATTTAGTGATCTAGCTACTTCATTTTGAACATCTATGTTTTTTAATCTTAATAATTTTAAAACTATTTCTTTTCCTTTTTCTAACCTATCCAAGTGCTTATTATAGAACCTTGTTATAATACCTAGGTTCATTGTTGATTCACTATCTATAACTTTAATTAAACTATTATTAAGATCGTTTAAAAAAGTTACGTCCTCCACTTCATTTTTAATATTGATTTGGCAAGCTGCTCTAATACCTGTATTAATTTGATTATCATCAACACTATTTATTAATGATAAAATTTTATTAGTAATAGGATAGTCAGTTTCACCTTGATACAAACCACCTAATATTGAGTGACCAAATTCTAAAGTTTCTTTGGTGTTCTTTTGCTCTATCAATTCTAATACCTTAATTGCTTCATTAGGTTTTTGTTTAGCAAATTTTCTAATAGATTCATATATAGAATATCCTGCTCCATCATTTTGAATTCTATTATATAATAATGGCAATGATTCAACGAAATATTCTTTGTCGGATATGTCAAAATTATTACAGTACTTTCTGAAATCCTCCCAAAACTCATAATACTCTGAATCTTGATGTAAATTCTTCAAGAATTTAGTGGTTATACTATCCATTTAATTAATTTTATGAATGTTTTTTATAGAGACCTCTTTTAAACCGTCATTTATAAATAAATGTAATCCTTCTTCTATTTTGTTAATCTCTTTCTTGGATAAATGCTTTGTTATTGATGGATGAAAAAATATTCTTAATTGCTTATAAAATGTTTTGAGTCGAGCATGAATCAACACAATAGAATCATAGTCTTTTTGAGAAATAATCTCATTGGGGTTAAGAATTTTATTTTTATAATCAACATAAAAGCCAGCATTTTTTTGATCATTGAATTTGAGAATATCGTTTATACGTGATATTGTCTGCGATGCTTCCGAAATAACGAGAAGTGCATCGGATGTGAATTCTAAAAATTTATTTAACCAATTTTTAGAAGTAACTGGTAATGATCTTTCAGATTCCCTTTTATCCCATTTCTCGAGACCTTGAAATAGTGACATTCCTGTCTCTATGAACAATTGTAAATTATGTCTAATAACATGGTCTTTAAAGAATCTATTAGCGTCCTTAAGAAGGTATACTCTAAATCCTTTACTATGTAGTAAAACTAGAATTGATTTAATTATTTCTTCTGAACTTAAAATAAGTAATGAACTAGCACTCGCATATGATTCATTTATTTTTGCTAATGTTTGAGAGTCTTTTTGTAACCGCACAGCATTATTATATATATGCTGATGCAGTCCTTTCGATTTCTCTTTTGAGAGATTTATAAAACTTATTTCTTGCACAAAACTTTATTTTTATATTTTAATCAATCGATTTGTTGGTTGTATGAGGTATGAAAGGATGCTCCCATTTTCCTGAAATTAAATACAATTCATAATAGACGAACCATTCTAGCGTCCAAGGCAGGATGGTGTCGTAGATATGATCTTTCTTATAATTCCATATAAAATTATCTACCAAGGGATGATACAAGCATAAATTTTTTTCTTCAGGATAGATATGTATATCATCATTATATTCAACTTGGGGAGAAACTATATATACCCTTGGGACTGTAACACCATCATAAATTAATTTAAATGTATATTCTACAGATAAATCACTTGGTTTTGTTTTTCCGATACAAATTAATTTGTCTGAAATAATTTTACAATCTAAGAATGGATAATATGATTTCAATAACTTCATTTCCCTAATAAGAATTAATCTAATAGGAGAAACAGTATTCTTTTTATGAATTCTATTTTTATGAAATCTACCCGCCAAAATTTGTGTGAATTTTGTTTTTTACTCCTGATGAATTGTTTGAAATTGATCCATCTTTCTGTGAATATGCTGTACCTGTTAAAATATTCTTAGATGTTTTTCTAAGAGAAACTTCTTTAGCATCCACATCAACATCTTCCCCTAATGGGAATTTATCTCTTCCAAGATGCTTTCTCCATAACTTACTTGCTTTGCGCTGATTTGATTCATTTTCTACAGCTTCTATAGCATCATCAACAAAACTATCTAAATTGTCTAGAAAATTATTCATTCGAGTAGAGTCATAATCTGCAAATAAATCATCATAAGGAGTCCCAGGCACTTTACATTCAAAATCCTCCAAAAGAGTATTATGAATTGCTATCAATGTGTCTTTTAATGCTATATCATCTCTATCATTATACTGAATGTTTTCTGTGGCGAGTATTGTCATAGCTAAACCACTAGGCATCTTATTTCTTTTATAATCACCCCAACCCTTTAAATATTTTACAATTCTATTGAGCTGACCATTTTCATCTTTTTCTGAGTTATACCAATCAACGACTTCTCTAGGGTCACTTTCTTGTAAGTCGTCATCTTTTACAGCTAGTAATGGATGATCACAGTCGTCAGGGAAATAATAGACAGGGAAATCTATATGATATTCTGCTTTATACTTTACTCGTATACATTTTTTTCGATGTTCTGTAGGTATAGAAGTTACATCCTTTAATGCTTTTTTCACCCATTTTTGAAGAGTAGTTCCAGTAACGTCCACATCTCTTTTGAAATATACACCGTAATCTAAATCACATTCATTATCCTTTGTTAGAATCATAGTCTTCATTTTATACGAGCCTTGTATATAAAATTCTGGTATATAGTCAGGATGATTCTTTTTAAAATATGATGTGATCTTATCTTGTAAAAAGTTTTTTGAATCTCTAAGTTTATCCTTCTTTTTTTTAGAAATATTTAAGTTATTACTATAGTTTAGAATAAGTCCATTACAGTTAGCCATTCTCTTCTTTTTTCTTTTTTTTATTATTGCTTTTCTTTTCTTTCTTCTTGTCTTTAAACAATAGGTAACTACCTATTGCTAAAATAGGTATCCAATACATCTTGCTTTTGTGTTTGAAAGATTCTTGATGAGCGCTCAATAAACTTTTTTAATTTATCAGGATTTGTCTCATCCATTTTTACATTGAAATTTTGGTCAAAACTTTGGTCTATACGTCGATACTCAAAGTCATTATTAAATTTACTCAGTACAGAAACAGAATTATGTGTAATCTGAGATTGACTTTGCATAAACAGATCAATAATTCTTTTCTTCCAAATCCAATAGAATACTGACCATCTCTTTTTTGAATTTGCTTGACTATACTTTCTATGTCCCGTTCCCAAAGAAAGCATTTTTATTTGTGAGAGATCTTTTTGTAATCGAGTTTGAGCTTCTACAATTCCAATCATGCTAGGGTTATTAGCAAATACTCCACCGTCTACTTTATGTGAAAAATCTTCTGAATGTGAGTCCGTTTCTTTTTTTGTATAACTTCCAGAGTAAGCATTAAAAAATGTAGGTGCCGCAGAAGTTGCCATTGCTACCATATACATTGGTATATGTTGATCTGTCGTTAAATCTTCTTTATGTGGTGTTTTAATTATTTGTGTACTACCTTCAAGTAAACTATATGTTGGGATGAGTAATTTAGTTTTAGCATCTTTAATCTTTGGGTCATTTTTACCGTCATGGTATTTTTTAAATAATTCCCTTATTAAGTGTTCAAGAGGTTTGTTACTATAAAATGCTTTCTTAAATATATTATTCCTTTTCTTTCCAAAAATCGTTTTAGCATTCTCTTGATATAATTGTAAAATTTCTTTTGCTGGAACCCCTAAAGATATTGCTAAGGCTATAATCCCTCCTGTAGATGTTCCACAGATCACATTAAAGTGTTTATGCAATTCCCCTTCTCCTATTTCTTCTTCAATTAATGATAATATTTTAGCAGGAAATACCCCTCTAATTCCACCCCCATCAAGAGAAAGTATTTTAATTTTTTGATCTATCATTTAGTTATTTTAATAGTAGAATGTCAATAACTAAGCCATTTTAAAAACCCTACCAAAAACAAAATAAAACAGACTTAATATCCTCATATATTTATTATTAGCTACTTAATAACACGTATTTCAACGACAATTAAGTGTATTTAAACTAATTTGTCAGTTTATAAAAACACATTTTGAAAATGTGTTTTTTGAGATAGTTAATTATTCTAAATAATGATGCGTCAACATCAACGAGAAAGCATCAAACAATCCCATATTGTAATCCTCTAAATCTGAATTTCTCTTGAATTGTGGTTTACGCGGTTCTAACTCGGGATACCAACTTGCAATCGTTTTTGCTATAGCAAATTTTGATTTACCACCAAAATCTGAAAATACTTCTTTAATCTGTGTTCGTGAATACTTGTAAACAGGAATGTCATGTGCTTCGGCTTCTTGTATAAAGCTATTAATAACCCCTACTGTTCGTTTACTAATCCGATTATCATCATTCTCGTATCCTCGTAAAATAATCAGCGTAGGACGATACTGTTTTAAATACTTATGCAATCGTTTAATATACCGGTCTGTGGTAAAGGGACGTATTTTAGCCATTCCGTAATTCAATAGTTCCTTTGGGTTTTCGCATATCACATACCCCATCCCAAAATAATTAGGATAGAGTACTAGCGTCAACTCAGGCGCTTGCATAGTGTGTATGTAACCCTTCTAAGCGTTCAATTACGATATCAAGATTTGTTATTCGTTTAACAACCGTTGTTGTAGGATATCCTTCTTCTAAGACACTTTTTAGTTTGCTTGCTCGTTCCATACAATCAAAAGTGATTTCGGGATAGTGATATTTAAAAAGTCGTTCAAGAGGTATTTTGAGAATAATGTGGTATGCAAGAGCAATACGCATATTGGCATCGAGTTTCCCTGATTCTATTTTTGAGAGATTGCCAACATCATAGCCGATTATCGTTGCCATATCTTGCAATGATAATCCAGTGCGTTCTCTATTAATTTTTAAAAAGTTTTGTGCGTTTGTCATATGAAATTAATGGGGTGTGGATGTTATTTCTGTTCCAACACCTACGTGACATCATAGACGCTTTAAAAATTATGTCTTAGATAGACGAGATTGTATATATTACAAAATTTCTTCGCTCACGCTCCGCTTTTTGTGGATGCTTTGGGAATAAGTAGTACGATTTAAAAAAAGTATGGTGATATGAGAAGTTGTTATTGAGATAGTCGTTACTTCCAAGTACATATTGTATGTATAATTATTGTAGTCTGACTTTACTTCTATACTTTGACGCTGTTAACTTCTAAGGTGGTGGTATAAAGCAGTAAAAGAGCTTGTATGCCCTTCTGCGTTCTCTAGTGGTAGTAACTAGCCTTCCCTGTTCGTTTTTAGCTTTAATCAAGCCTTTATCAAGCAATGAGGATAGAGCTTCAGAGACGGAGCGTTGTGATAGATTGGTTTTTTTGACAAAAAACCGTCCTGAAATCCAATCCCATTGCTTGTGCTTTTTAGTTCCAGGTTCTACAAATCCATAGGTTTGACGAATGATGATAAGTAGGACTTTAAGTTCTGCATAGCCGAGCTTGGGAAGAAGGTGAAAGAAAGGATTAGGAACATTAGTAAATGGGTAGTATGACATCTCATTACTATACTGATAGCTAATTATGAGATATAGGTAACCTATTTTGTGGAAATACTATGATTCGCAGAAAGTACTATTTTTAGGGTATGGATCATTGTTTGAATCGATGATCTTTTCGGTAAGAGTTCAAGAAGTGACACATTGGGGTCACCCAATGCACCAAATCGGTGTTCAAAACACTCTAAACCTGAATTAAGCTTATATTTTAAGCCTTTTTCAGAAATATAAAGTTCGAGAAAGAGGATTTTTAAGATTTCCTCTTTTTCATTAGTTTCTGCAAAATCGTAGTATTTAGCAATGGTTTTAAGAAGTTCGGAAAGTTCAACAATCTCTTTGAGCATTTCCATCATAGCTATATCTGAAATTTGCTCTTGTTCTTGAAATCCTAATAATTTAGTATTGATACTATCTTGCTCTAGTAAGTATTCTTCCGAACTGTATACGCCTGTTTGTAACAAAGTAAGTTTATTACTCGAAAGGAATGCTAGCTTATCACGAAGTTGCTTTTTCTTTAAATCTATTTCGTCGAATTCTTTTCGACGTTTTTCTTCTAAAAGGGCAAGATCAGTTTGATAAATAGCATTAAATTGAGAAAGCTCATCACAGCTCAAATGTAGTTTTTGGATTAAAATAGTTGTTTGCTCTTCTATAGAAGATAGGTTACAACTTCGCAAGGTATTACTACAATCCTTTTGACAACGCGTCGAATAGTATATGTGTCCTTTTTTTGTATATGGAGTATAGGAACGCTTGCAAACCCCACAACGAAATATCCCACGATATGGGAGGTTAAGCTTCTTATCATAATATACACTTACTTTTCGTTTTTTAAGAGCTTGTTGTACTTGAATATAAATTTTATTTTCTACCAAAGCTTTGTGACTATTACTATCAACATAATCCCCATCTGTTCCTTTAATCATTCCCAAATAAAAAGGATTAGAAAGAATACGACTAATATTGCCTGCATTTAAAGGGCGAGAGATTTTGGGAATTTCTTCAATATCTTCTTCTTCGGCAAGCATTTCTTCTGAAGTGCGTTGACGCCTCATAGGCACTCCTACTAGCCCTATTTCTTTTGCATAACGTACCAAATCATTTAAGCTATAATTTCCTGTTGCACATCGTTCAAAGAGTTTTTTTATTAATGGAGCACGTACAGGGTCAAAAGGTTTTTCATACATTGATCCTGTATTTAAATAACCAATGGGAGCGCGATAAGTGCAAATTCCTCTACTGCGTAAGTTACGTGTAGCAATGGTTACCTTCTCACTCGTTACCCTCGAACGATGACGAGAAAACATACTGTCAATATCCATATGCAAAGCTCCTGCACTCGTATCTTCATAGGTAGCATAGGAAAATCGAACATCTACACCTGAACGCATTAATTTTCGAATAATAGTATCATCACCTTTATTTCTGCTCATACGATCCCAAGACAAAGCCACTATTCCTTTAAAATAACCTTTTCCTACCATTTCTAATAGTTTTTGAAATTTTGGGCGTTCGATACGATATTGCACCATTCCGTCTTTCGTAAAGAAGACATCATCATCCTCTTTAAATCCAGAATGACGTTCAGAGACAATTCCATCAGCACAAAATCCCTTGATCGTTAAAGGTGCGATGGCAAGCTCTGCGCTTTTAACAAAACGAATATTTTCAGACTTTTGATAACTGATAGAATTTTTCTGGTTATCTGGTTCGTCGGTACTTTTACGCACATAAATTAAATATTGATGCGTATAAGTACCGTTTTGAATATCTTTTAAAAGCGCTCTTTCAATGTTACTGAGTTGGGGGTACTTCATTTTTATCAATGGCTACCTTCTGAATTTCTCCATTAATCATTGTATATCCCTCCTTACGCATTCGGATATGAATACGTTTAAGTACCTGTGATAATTCATAAAGAATAAGTAATGCTTCTTCAGGAAGTGGTCCTTTTTCAATGATCTCTTTATGTCGTTGTCCGTGTAGCATTTTCATAATGACATGAAAAAATAAGACTAGCAAGTCAAACTTTTAATATTCACAGTATAGTAGAACTTTTTATACTTTCTGTAGATAACCAATTTTGTAACTACTATTAGCAAAACAGGATATCTATATACACCTCCTTTGCCACGCTACACTCATAGTGTTATGCAGTATCTCAATCCCTACATTTCATATTTCGCTCGTACTGATTTTAGGGATGATAGACGACTCGTAGGTCTTTACCAACACGACAGGATTAATGGAGCTATGTATCTCTTAGGACGTACAGGAAGCGGAAAATCTAATGTAATGAAAGTATTACTGTACCAAGATATTCTCCAACATCGTGGTGCTTGCCTTATGGATGTTTCTGGGCAACTTGTCCAAGAAGTACTTGAAATCATACCGACATATCGAAGAAAAGATATTGTGCTTCTTGATGCTACTGATCCGAATATTAGTCTTGGGTATAATCCGTTACGAAAAACTAGCAAAGCCAATCACGCCTTAGTTACTTCTAGTATCCTCGATACTTTTAAAAAGCTATGGGGAGAACAAGGTTGGGGTGTTCGCGTTGAATATCTTATGAGAAATGTATTATTATCTCTCCAAGAACAGCCCTTTAAGGTAAGCTTTGCTGATATTCCTAAGATACTCTTGGATGATGTGTATAGGAATAAATGTATAGGTTATCTTGAGAATGAAGAACTGATTCGATTTTGGGGAAAAGAATTTCCTAAATTCTCAAAGACAGATACTCTCCCTGCTCTTAATAAAGTTTCTGGGTTTTTATCTATTCCCATACTTCGAAAGATACTTGTAGATAATACAGAACAGGTCTCATTGCGTCAAATTATGGATCGTCAGCAAATTTTGCTTGTAAATGTGGCTAAGGGAAAAATTGGAAATGATGGAGTACATCTTCTTGCTTCCCTCTTACTTGGCGGTATGGCATCTGCTGGATTTTCTCGTATTGATACACCAGAAAACAGACGTAAGCCGTTTATTCTGTATTTAGATGAGTTTCATAACTACACCTCTGATAATCTAATTTTTATGATTTCAGAATTGAGAAAATTTTCTATCGGATTTGTGTTTGCTCACCAGTATGTCGGGCAGTTAAAAAATTCTATTCGCGAAGCGATACTTGGTAACGTAGGTACGATTGTTGCCTTTACTTTGGGAACGGATAGTAAGATAATGGAGCGCATTTTCTATCCTGTATTTGCGGCGACTGATTTTATCAACCTTCCACAATATCACGTATATATAAAACTTCTTATTAATGGACGCGTATCTCAAGGATTCTCTGCTACTACTCTTACTCTTCAAGACATCGGTTACAAAAAGGATTATCTATAAGGTAGCCCTTTTGTCATTCATACTGGTTTCAAATGAACCTTAATTCAATAGTCTATGAAACCAATAAAACGAACCACGCTCGATCTTGATGCGTGTTATGAAATCCAAATCCATTACAAACGTAAAATCTATGATATTTCTAAAAAAATATCTAAAAGTGAATCCGCTGCTGAAATCTTTCGTGGCTTTATAGATACTGATCGCCTTGACTATAAAGAGTTCTTTATAATTCTCTTACTTACCCATGCAAATCAAGTTATTGCTATTAGCGAAGTATCTATAGGATGCACTCATGGAACAATAGTAAATATTAAAGAAATTGTTCAGCAAGCACTTTTAACTAATACTTCAGGAGTCATTGTATGCCACAATCATCCCTCTGGAGAACTCACAAAATCTGCCTCAGATGAGACAGTTACAAAACGTATCAAAGGAGCCCTTGGGTTACTTGATATTAAATTACTCGATCATATTATCTTAACTACTGAAAGCTATACCTCCTTTGCTGATGAAGGATGGTTATAGTTTTTGATCTTTTATGCCTAAAACCCCTATTACATATTACGGTGGCAAACTCAATATGCTATCTTATATTCTCCCTTTAATTCCAGAACATACCATCTACACCGAAGCCTTTTTTGGTGGAGGTGCTGTCTTTTTCGCTAAAGCGAAATCTGAATCAGAAACCATTAATGACACGAATAACCTTGTCATTACTTTCTATGAGATAGTTAAAACTGATTTTGTTTCGCTTAAAGCGAAAATAGAGGCAACTCTATTTTCAAGAGCAACCTATTCTGTTGCCCTTGCGATCTATCGAATGCCACACTTATTTAACAAACTACAGCAAGCATGGGCGTTTTACATTGCTGCCAATATGGGCTTTGCCTGTAACGTAGGATCGTGGGGATATGATAAGTATGGAAAACGGGTAAAAGCTTTTAGGAATAAGAAGATTGCTTTTGATGAGTCGATTTATAAACGGTTAGAGAATGTACAGGTTGAAAATAACGATGCCTTAAAAGTAATTACTAGTCGTGATGCTGATGATGCCTTTCATTATATCGATCCTCCGTATATAAATTCTGATCAAGGATTGTATGGCGGGTATACCGAAAACGATTATCGTAAGTTACTTGATACGCTTTCTAATATCAAAGGAAAATTTCTCTTGTCTTCATACCCTTCTGAAATTCTCGATGAATACATCCAAAAAAATAGATGGTATACCAAACATTTTGAAAAACCACTTAATGCCAGTCTTGGAAAAAGTGGTGAGGCTCGGACTTCTAAAAAAATAGAAGTACTAACCGCTAATTACCCTATTGAATAACATAAACAAATAATTACTAATTTTTAAAACTGAATATTATGGAAACACCAAGTATTGTTGATACGCTGATACAGAATATCAGCACCGATCAAGAACTCTTAAAAGATGCTGACGCAAAGATCACTCAAGCCAAAGAAGAAAAAGCAACTGTTGCAGATCGCCTCAAAGGCTATCGAAAAGAAGTAGAAGTTTTTTTAAAGTATGCCAATGAAGAACAAAAGAAACAGATTGAAGCCTTTGGGTTTGATACCGTTCAAACCAAAAGCGGATTAAATGATGTGGCCACACATGCATTAAATATTATTATGGAAGCAAAAGGTAATTTCCTTACCAATGATGAGCTCTATACCATTTATGCAGGAAGTCATCCAAATCCTAAAGAGGTAGTAAACTATACCGCTTTTAATATTAAGTGTAGACCACTGTTTAATTCTCAAAAACTGCTTCGCAAAAAAGCAGCAGATGGACTCTCGTCCCGTGAGGACATCATTTCATTAAATGGGACGCCTATAAAAAAAGGAGCTCCTAAAACCATTGCTCTTAAAAAAGGTATATTAAATGAAGACAAGAAAGATGATACCACAGTAAAGGAAAAGTAAGGCAATAGATAACGCCTTATGGCTCAACTTCGAAAACCGTACTACTGATAAAGAATACGGAGTTATTCAAAAGTATTGAACACGATTATTTAATTATAACTGTCGATCATCCAACGGTTGTTGGAGAAACTTTTGAGATACTACCCGATAGCTACACTTTCCTTTGTTATGATAGGATTGCAGAGATCTTTACAGATCGTAATCCATTATGGTTTGGGGAAGAGTTGAAAGGTACTTTTGGAACATTGAATGGAGAACTCTTACGTTTTATTCTTGTCAATAATATCCCTCTTGAAAAGCCTATTCGTTATAGTTTATCTGCTCGTGGGTATGACAAGGAAATGAAATGGGTTGGATTTAACAATGCCAAAGAGATTTGGCTTAAATAACTCAATACTAAAAAAGCACCTTATTACAGGTGCTTTTTCTCTGGTGTGGTGGTGTGGTGCTTTGTATTTTATGTCATTGTCATTAATCATAAAAATACATAGGTATATACGTCGCA
This sequence comes from Dokdonia pacifica, assembly GCF_900188275.1. Lineage (GTDB taxonomy): Bacteria > Bacteroidota > Bacteroidia > Flavobacteriales > Flavobacteriaceae > Dokdonia > Dokdonia pacifica. The sequence goes on along the minus strand of NZ_FZNY01000013.1, from coordinate 5,851 downwards.
TTTACTTTTTATAGATTACAACAACCTTGTTTTTCTCTTCTTATTGCTTACAACACATTCTCTTTTCTGCCTATATTTAGTATTAACAAAAAAATAACACACAATAATACTATATACTTCAATACGTTAAGGAATATTGACATCATTAAATCAATCTTTTCAGTAAGTAACTGTAAAAATACAAGTAATAATTTTTTACTTTTAAAGTTATAAAATTGAATTGATTAACTGATTAACCATCATACCATCGCTTCATTTTTAACAAAAAAAGCACCACACCCCTTTTTATCGAAACAACAGATACGTCTGTAAATATATCTATGTGTCATTTTCTTATTTGACTCATGGGGTTATTTGTATTTGTGTCTATAAACTAAATTAGTAACTCATATAATACTCAATTATGATTAAAAAATCATTGTGCTTAAATCGAAGGTTTATTTTGTATTTGCAAGCCTTGTTATGTCTTTCAATGAGCGTATATGCTCAAGAAACAACCAATGAAGCTGCTTTTAATTATGAATCAGAACTTAATCGTTCTGTTCCAATTCCAAACTCTCCAGAGGCTGAAGCTTTCACTCAGTATGGAAATACACCTGTAAATATGTATGCTGGATCACCAGAGATAGGTATTCCTATTTACACCCATCAAGGAAGGGAACTCAATCTTCCAGTAAATCTTAGCTATGATGCATCTGGGGTTAAAGTAGAACAATTAGCTACAAGTGCAGGATTAGGCTGGAATCTAGCAGTTGGAGGTCGTATCTCTCGTGTTGCTAATGGAAATCCTGATGATTATATCCAGTCAGGAATAACCCCTTATGTAAGCTTTTGGAATAATGATATTCGTGACAAAATGCTTAAATATTACGATGAGTCAACTTCTTTTGCTACTAGAGACTCTATTGTTATGTATTTTGATTTTATGAATAGTATCAGCATTAATGAAATTGATACCCAGCCTGATTATTATAGTTTAAATGCAATTGGAATTAATGATTACATCGCTTTTGACGTTGAAACCCGTCAAGCATATGCACTTAACAATCCACATATCAAAGTGGATTTTATCACAACTCCTGCAAGTGCTAATGGTATGCGGAGTATTACTAAGTGGACTGTAACAGGCGCAGATGGAACAAAATATTATTTTGATGAAGCAGAAATCACAGATTTTGATGGAGATGATATGAATCAACAATATGCGACCTTTAAAACCTATAACTCTTCATGGGTACTTACCAAAGTAGAATCAGCTAATAGAAAAGATACTTATATTTTCAATTACACCAAATTAGCACCTTGGTCTCAAAATTTTAGTGTCTCTGGATATTCGGCTTATACCTATACTATTGATGAAAACACTCCTGCTAATGTTCCGTCACCTCCTTTTGTGACAAGTTCTGTACCTTTTATAAGAATTGAACAACAACGACTAGATAATATACTACACAATGGAAAAGAAATTGTTTCTATTGCATATGAAAACAGATATGACATTGGAGCCTCCGATGCTATCGATGCTATTACTGTCAAAAACGGCACTACTCAAGATTATAAAACCTATGACTTTCTTACATCTTATTTTGGGATTAATGACAATCAATCCCCAAGTGGACAACAAGCCTCGAATATCAGATTAAAACTCAACGGTATTGATATTAGATCAAACACCAATGACTTATATCAAAAGTATCGATTTGAATATTTCTCTCCTGATCAGGTACCTTCTGTAGTTAGTAAAGCTCAAGACTATATGGGCTATTATAACGGAAAAGGATCAAATGGAGTGCTTTTTCCTGAAGTAACTGTAGGGCAGCATACGTTTGGTGGTGCAGATCGTTCCATTAATTTTAGCGATGCTATCAAAGGAACACTTTCAAGAATTTACTATCCAACAGGTGGATATACTGACTTTGAATTTGAACCGCATACTACCCCTGCTGAGATTTCGGATGTTGATGAGAACACGCATACTCAGGTATATGCAAGTCAATTATTAGTAGGAGGTATTGATAATAATATATCTTGTACAGACGCTGATTCCTTTTGCGAGTGTAATAGTGGTTGGTGTAATGATGAGTACGGTCCAGGACAAAGCCCTAATTTTACTAATACTAGTTTTGATGTCCAAGAAGCAGGAAACTATACCCTAAAATATATCGAAACAAATTCTAATGGAGGAAATGTTCCTTCAGGAGGAACAGGAATGAAAGCCTATGCTTTTAAAGTGTCTAACAATACCAACTGTGGTCCAGCTCCTATTCTTGATACAGATCAAATTCTCAATCCAAGTGGAAATGGTAACTTGTTAATCGATAGTGCTGATGTTGTTTTTAGTAAATACGATGATCAATATCAACTTGATGTAGATGGAGAAATGAGTGTGTATTTAACTCCTGGGTGTTATCAAATATTATTAGTAAATCCTAATAATCAAATCACACAGTTCTTGCAAGTAAGTAGAGTGGAAACTACAATAGATTCTCCTGGAGAACTAGCTGATGTACAAAGAGCAGGTATTCGTATAAAAACGATTAAGAATTATACTAATGCTAATGAATTAGCAACGGAAAAAGAATATGTTTACAAAGTAGCTAGAACTTCTACGGCTGATTCTTCTGGAAATATTATTTTCAATCCACAATTTTATACAATTAATAATGGCATTAGTCTTGGTGGTCTCAATGGTTGTGAGATTATCGACGCAACCTCTATATCTGTAGTAGGAAGTTCCAGTGGAGGAAGTCAACCCCATGTTGCCTATTCTCGTGTATATGAAATCTTAAAAAAAGGAACAACACCAGAAGATAATGGAGGGTATACGAGACATGATTTTTATATTGATCAGAATACAGGCTTACACTCTTCTGGAGTTCCACCTAATGTAAGTTCTTATAGACCATCACTTGCCGTTGGACAACAAATAGGGAGTGCTGTTTTTGACGCTTCTTATACCGCTCTTCAAGAAATAAGTTCTGAACTAGCCACAAATTCTTCCTCTTATAAGTATTTTGGAAGTTTTGGACTCTATGTAATCAATAAACCTGAAAAGAACTTTGATCTATTGATTTCTAAACCATATTTAGGAGGATATACGTATGATTTTCAGCAAAAACAGTATGGTCTCTTTAGTACTGGTGCTGGAGATGGGTCTACAGCATGTGCCTATGTATATCCAGATAGACCTTTAGACTGGCATTTACATATAAGAAATTATGTACCCTCTTTTGAACTTAGATCGTCGGCAGTACAAGGAGCTGTAGGAGGTATGATTAGTCAAACTTCCACACAATTTTTTGGAAATATGTCTGAAGGCAAAAAATTACAAACAGTAGATACCTTTGAGTATGACAATAATATTGGACATCTTTTAAGAAAGAAAACAACAACTCTTGAAGATGATGAACAAATCACTCAACAATATGTGTATTCTTTAGAGCTAACGGATCCTGTATATCTTCAAATGCAAACTCGTAATCAACTTCAGATGCCCGTAGAGATAACTACTACGTCAGATAATGCAATAAATACGCGAAAGAGTAATTACACGGCAGTAGGAAATGGGTTTTATCCCACTTCTATTGAAATTGCTAATAATCTTATCGATCCTGTAACTGGAATACAGTCAAGCCATCCAGAAGAAGGACGGATATATTTTGAGTATTATACCAATGGTAATATTAAGGAATCATATCAATTAGATATATCAAATAGTACAACTCCTAGTGCAACGGAAAAAATAAACAAGGTATCTTATATATGGGGATATGATAATAGATACCCTATTGTTAAAGTAGCTAATGCATCGCATTCAGAGATTGCTTCTTATGTGTCTTCTTTAGTTAGTCTTGCTCAAGCTGACAACGATAGAACTCTAGGGTATCAAGGAAATGAAGGAGCTTTACGTCAAGCACTTGATGCGATGCGCAATAATCCATCACTCAGTCATACCCAAATAAGCACCTATACCTATGATCCGCTTATCGGAGTGACTTCTATGACCGATCCTAGAGGGTATACCATGTATTACGAATATGACAATCTACATAGGCTTAAATATGTCAAAGATGCAGATGGAAATATCCTTACTGAAAATGAATATAATTACAGATTCAATAACTAATATCCAATATTTAAAGATGAAAAAATTAATAGCATTTGCATTGTTGCTTTTTCCAGTATTTAGTATTGGACAGACAACAACAGAAAATTATGTAAAAACAACCGCATATCAAATAGCAACTCAAACAGGGACTGTTACGGACGATCAGAAAATAGAAACTATTTCATATTATGATGGATTAGGAAGAGCTAAACAAACAGTATCAGCAAAAGCGGGTGGAGATAAACAAAATATTGTACAACTCATTACCTATGATTCTTTAGGAAGAACAAACAAGCAATATTTGCCTTATGCAACAGGAGCAGAGATTCCAAATTCATTAGATTTTACAAATCAAGGGATTTTAAAAAGTAGTATCGAGACTTTTTATAATACTACTAAATATGAAAACACCTTGAACCCTTATAGTGAAACTCTTTTTGAAAACTCTCCACTTAATAGACCAGTAAGGCAAGGAGCACCCGGAAATAGTTGGAAAATTCAAAAGGATTCAATATACGATCATACTGTTCATTACATCTACACAACTAACACTGTAAGTGATGCGAATGATCAAGGCGATGATGTACTAGACTTTGAAGTGATCTTTAATGGGAACGATATTACCCAACCATCATTGCAATTAGTTGGAATTCATCCAGAAAACAATTTATCAAGAACCATTATTCAGGATGAAAACTTCGAGCAAGTATTGGCTCCTACAGGACCCTCTGGCCCATTTGATCCTCCTTTACAAGAACATCAGATAGTAGAGAGTGGTAATCATGCCAGTGAAGAGTTTACTAATAAAAAAGGACAAGTTATTTTAAAAAGAACCTATAACAATGATATAGCTCATGATACGTACTATATTTATGATGACTTTGGAAATCTCACCTATGTTCTATCACCAGAAGCAAGTAATCAAATCGTAAGCGGAAATAATCTAGTAAGTAATCATCAAGAGGTATTAGATAAACTTGGATATCAATACAAATATGACTATCGAAACCGTCTTATTAAAAAGAAAATCCCTGCCAAAGGATGGGAATCTATTGTGTACAATAGACTAGATAAACCTATCCTAACTCAGGATGCAAATCAGTATACTAAAACCCCTAAAAGAGAGTGGCTTTTTACCAAGTATGATGCATTTGGACGAGTGGTCTATACAGGAATTAAAAGAGCTAATATCTCTAGAACAACGTTTCAAATAATAGCTAATGATCCTGCTAATTTGGAGCAATATGAGCAAGTATCTCCTACTCTTAACGTTGATACAGGAATTTATTACAGCTCTGATGCAATACCAGCTGCTTTTGATCCAGCGCTAGATGAAATCCTTACAGTAAACTATTATGACACCTATAAGGATTTAGGTGGATATACCTTACCTACTTCAGTATATGGACAAGCTGTAACGACAAATACCAAAGGACTTCCTACGGTATCAAAAGTACGTGTATTAGGAACTGATCATTGGATTACAACCCTTACACTCTATGATGAGAAAGCACGCCCTATTTTTGCTCGTAGTGAAAACACTTATCTAGGTACGATTGATACTTCAGAATCTCTTTTAGATTTTACAGGAAAAGTACTAGAGAGTAGAACTTCTCATCAAAAATCAGGACATCAAGAAGTTATCACTAAAGATTTCTTTAGCTATGATCATCAAAATAGGCTGATTACTCATATGCAACAGATCGATAATGAGCCTGTACAACTTATTGCTAGTAATACCTA
>NZ_FZNY01000015.1 GCF_900188275.1 Dokdonia pacifica | reverse complement strand
GAACTCAAAGAGAGTTTGTAGGACACTTTACACTGAAAAGGTAAAAGGAAAATCTACAACTAAACATATTATAATAAACATAAAAAACTCCTAGTAATACACTAGGAGTTTTTTTATGGATACAAATTACAATGTGTTTTAAGAAGAACAGAGATATAAATTATTAAACTTCCTTAAGGACTGATTAAGTGTTATGAAAAATTATATAACTATGTTATATATGATATAAAAGATTATAATCTAAAGGTGAATGATTCAAGTAATAAGCTTTAATAACAGCTTCCTGCTTAAAAGAAACTATAGTTGCTTATGAGTTGTTTTGTATATAATGAAAACTAAGATGAAAATAGAATGTAATGAGCGTAGCATTCTATGATATTAAATAAATTACCTAAAGAGTTCCCAATCTAGTTTTAAAGAAAACACATTAGAATAAATAGCAGCACTTTGATCTCCTATATCTGTAAGTGCATAATCAACATGAATACCTTTGTATTTAAACCCTACGCCTATATTTGGTTGAAACCCTATAGATGTGGAGTTGTCTAATTCTGTAATCTCTTGAAAGTTTCCTACTCCAGCGCGTACATAAACAAGTTCAGAATAACCAAATTCAAATCCAAAAGCAGGAGTAACACTTACTGCTGAAGATGATATAACATCATTTGTTTGAGCAAAGCGAACATTAAGATCAATCTCGGCTTTGAAACTATAATCATAATGATGAACCCAAGTTCTTCCGAAACCAGCTTGTAGTTTAGGAATTGTAATTTCTGTACTCTCCGGTAATTCTTGATTTTGCCCTTCTACAGCATCACTAATTGTAGCAAATTGTTCTTCATCAATACTCCATGCGTTTACTGTAGTTGTAATATCACGAGCCATTAATCCAAAATTCCAATTTCCTTTTTGCCATTGCAAGCCTATATCAATTCCAAATCCCCAGCTATTTGCAAAATCTCCTATAACACGTCGTACTACTTTTGCATTGGCACCTATATTAAGACCATCTAAAGGTAATTTACGGGCATATGAAAAGGTAACAGCCCAATCTGCGGTAGAGAATAAACTAATTCTATTAAAATCTATATTCCCTTCTGCATCTATAAGTTGGGTAGTATTTAAAATGTCATCTACGCCAAAACGTATAACAGAAACACCTATGGCACTTTTATCATCTAACGGTTTTGCAAAAGCGATATAATCGTAGTTAGCAATATTCGCAAAGTAGGAAGCATGCATAATAGAAACTTGGTTGTCTTCTAGATGTACAAGCCCAGCGGGATTCCAATAACCAGAATTTACATCATTTGTACTCGCGACAACAGCGTTACTCATCCCCAAAGCAGCAGCATCTACACCTATGTTTAAGAACTCATTTGAGTACTTACGGACAGCTTGTGCACTTACAGAAATGGTAAGTAATATAAAAATTATGGTAATGTTCTTTTTCAATGGCAGTAATTACGGGGCAAATATCCCCTTTTTATTACATATTTTAAACTTTATTTTAATCGAGATATTGTATATATAATTACATAATTCATTTTCTTTTCTATTTTTACACAAATACTAGGAATGGGATTCAAAAAATATATACCTAATGCCCTTACAATGGGGAACCTTTTAAGTGGTTGTATCGCTGTACTATTTGCTGTACATGATCAAATGGAGTACGTCGCATTTTTTGTGGCTTTAGGAATCTTTTTTGACTTCTTTGATGGCTTTTTTGCACGTCTTTTCAATGTTCAAAGTGAGGTGGGTCTTCAATTGGACTCGCTTGCAGATATGGTAACAAGTGGAGTAGTGCCTGGTGTTGTTATGTATCAGTTGTTATTGGATGCCACAGATATTCCTTGGGGAGCTTCTCTTGAAGAACATCATTTTAATATCGCTTATGTAGGGTTTATAGTTACTTTAGCCTCTGCGTATAGGCTTGCAAAGTTTAATGTGGATGATCGCCAGACAAATTCTTTTATAGGTTTGCCAACCCCGGCTAATACACTTTTCATTATTAGTATTCCTCTTATTTTGATGTATGGTGAGTACGCTTTCGCGAAAGCGGTATTCACAAACCCTTATGCTTTAATAGGGATTGCAATAGCAAGTAGCTATATGCTTAATGCAGAAATCCATTTGTTTGCGCTTAAATTTAAAACGTGGGGTTTTGCAAAAAATAAAATTCGTTATTTATTTATTCTGACCAGTATTGTACTTATTATCTTTTTACAATACCTAGCAATTCCATTACTCATTGTATTGTATGTACTGCTATCATTAATTTTTCCGGATAAGGATATAAATTATTCTACTAAAAACGAATAAGGAAGTATCTTTGCAAAAAAGACACTTTTTATGACAAATCCAGAGGTAAGAGCACTAGAACCTAAAGTGCTTTGGAATAAGTTTGCAGATTTAAATGCGGTACCACGCCCTTCAAAAAAAGAAGAACGTGTTATACAGTTTATGAAAGATTTCGGAAACCATCTTAATTTAGAAACTATAGAAGATGAAGTAGGAAATGTAATTATACGTAAACCTGCTACTGCTGGAATGGAAAATCGTAAGATGGTGGTGATGCAATCACATCTAGATATGGTACATCAAAAAAATGCAGATACTACTTTTGATTTTGATACACAGGGTATCGAGATGTATATAAAAGATGATTGGGTACATGCAAAGGGTACTACTTTAGGAGCAGATAATGGTCTTGGTGTTGCAACTATTATGGCAATACTGGAAAGTGATACTATTGTGCACCCAGCAATCGAAGCTTTGTTTACTATAGATGAAGAAACTGGGATGACAGGTGCTATGGGATTAAAAGAAGGCGTCTTAAAAGGTGATATTCTACTTAATCTTGACACAGAAGAAGATGATGAAATAGGTGTAGGTTGTGCAGGAGGTATAGATGTGACTGCAATAAGATCTTATAATGAAGAAGTTGTTGGGGAAGGTAAAATAGGATATACTATTGCAGTAAGAGGCCTTAAAGGTGGGCATTCTGGAATGGATATTCATGTAGGATTGGGGAATGCAAATAAATTAATGAATCGTTTACTATTTAATGGTTTTGAAAATTTTGGATTACAGATTGCTCAAATAGATGGAGGAAGTCTTCGTAATGCAATCCCTAGAGAAAGTTTTGCTACTGTGGTGGTAGATGCCATACAAAAAGATGCTTTTGAATTTGAATTTGGGACATTAGCAAAAACTATTCAGAAAGAATATGAAACATTAGAGCCTAATTTAGAAATGGTGTTATCTAAAGCTGAACTCCCTGAAAAAGTAATGGAGTTAGGTGTTCAAGAAGGACTCACGAAAGCATTATATGCAGCTCATAATGGAGTATACCGTATGAGTCCAGATATAGAAGATTTAGTAGAGACTTCAAATAATATCGCACGTGTTATTGTAAAAGAAGGAGCTATCAAAATAGGATGTCTTACAAGGTCTTCTGTAGAGAGTTCTAAAATGGATTTAGCAAATGCACTTAGAGCTACTTTTGAATTAATAGGTTGTGAAGTAGAGTTGTCTGGTGATTATCCAGGATGGGCACCTAATATGAAAAGCCCTATTCTTGCAGTTCTTGTCGAGAAGTACAAACAAATTAATAATACAGCACCTCATGTTGCTGCTTGTCATGCAGGATTAGAATGCGGTATTTTAGGACAAAATTACCCAGATATGGATATGATCTCTTTTGGACCTACAATTAAAGGAGCTCACTCTCCAGATGAAAGAGCAAATATACCATCAGCTCAGAAATATTGGAATTTTGTACTTGAGATATTAAAGGATATTCCTGTAAAATAAATACGAAGTATTCATAAAAATAAAAAAGGCTAGCGATTGTTTCGCTAGCCTTTTTTTATAAGGAGTATTTCAGATTATTTTTGAGGCTCTATAATTCCTACAAGTTCTAATTCAAAAACTAAATCAGAATTTGGAGGTATAAAACCAGGATATCCAGAAGGACCATATCCTAAATGTGAAGGAATAAATACAGTCATCTTATCTCCAATACTCATTAATTGAAGACCTTCTTTAAAACCAGTAATAAGGTTTGCTTCTGGGCTGTAAAGTGTTCCTAATGGATTGTAACCAATAGCATCTTTACGACGCTGATCAAATTTGTCTTGGCTTTTTGCTACTTCTTCGATACTTGTATCAAATAGTTCACCACTTTCAGCAAAGAATCCAGCATATTTTACTTGTACAGAATCTCCAATAGCAGGTTTTTGTCCTCTTCCTTTTTGATCCCAGTGTATTTTAAGACCGCTAGGAAGTTCTTCTGCTTTAGCCGATTTTTCTTTAAATCTATTTGTAAATTCTGCAAACCTGTTTTCATATTTTTCTAGCTCTTTTGTAAAAGTAGCTGGAGCATCAAAGTTTTTGGCTGCAGTACCAATACGAATGATGTTTACCTCTCTCATGATTACATCTTCTTTTGGAGCGGTTGTACCAGGTTTCATTTCTACATCGGTAATAGCATCGATCATTTCAAAACCAAGCACTGTTTTTCCCCAAACTGAGTGACAGCTTATTGGTCTTCCATTTGGACCTCTTTCACCACATCTTTTTCTACCTCCATTTTGATCAAAACCATCAAGATGCGGTGTTGCTTTATGAGTGATGAAAAACTGACTTCCATTCGTGTTTTTACCAGAATTTGCCATAGAAAGAATACCTACAGTATCATGTCTTCTTGTAGGAGTTACTTCATCATGAAATTTATAACCTGGTCCTCCAGAACCAGTACCTAATGGATCTCCTCCTTGAATCATAAAGTTTTTCATAACTCTATGAAATTTTAAACCATTATAATATGGTTTATTAGCATAAGCACTGTCTACCATAGGATGTGTTCCTTCAGCAAGGGCTACAAAGTTTGCTACCGTAGCAGGAGCATCTTCATAATATAATTCGGCAACTAGAGTGCCTTGATCTGTAATAAATTCTGCGTAGATACCATCTTTTAAATCGGGATATTTATCATTGCATGAAAGCAATGCAAAAAGGGCTGCAATAAGTAACATGGATATTTTTTTCATGGGTTATAAAATGTATTAATTATTTTGGTTCATTATCTTTTATACTAAGTAGGGTTACTGTAGATCGAATAGGAATATTACTTCCTATTTTATCCTCAAAACCATAGTAACCATATGCTTTATGTGAAGGAAATAAAAATGTAATTGTTTCTCCCTCTTTTAAAAGCTTAATTCCATCACGTATTCCTGAGATAAGCTCTTGATTACTCTGATCTACTTTAATGGCTTGTACCCCGATCTCTTCTTTAGAAAGAATCGTTTTTCCAGATAGCGTTTGTAAATCATAGAGAACATTAACAATATCTCCTTTTTTTGGGGTTCTTGTATTTGTAGAATCTTGAGTAACATACGTATACCAAAATCCACTTTCCGAACTTAGATAGGTAGTGCTAGTATCTTTTTCAATACGCTTTTTTATGATGATTTCTTCTGCTGCAATAAGCTCTTTATTTCGCTCTATGGATTCCGTAATATAAGATCCTGTTTTTTGAGAGATAGGGCGTCTTGCCTCTGGTTCTTTGCACGCAAGTAGACATAAGATGATTGTGATGAAAGTAATTCCTTTTTTCATTACTTATAGTTTGTCTTTATAACGTGGTAATATACTAATAAATTGGTCTACTGTTTCTTTTAATGAAAGATCGCTTTTTCCTCCGGCAGCATTTGTATGTCCACCACCATGATAATGTGTACGAGCAAATTCATTGACTGAAAAATCACCTTTAGATCGCAAAGACATTTTTATAATATTATCTGCTTTATTTTCAATAAAAATCACTGCAAAAATAATTCCTTTTAAAGACAATCCATAGTTTACAAAACCTTCTGTATCTCCTTTCTGAAAATTATGATCGTCTAGCTCTTTTTGAGTTAATGTGATATATGCTGTTTTAAACTCCGGAAGAATTCTAAGGTTTTTAAGCGCTACTCCTAAGAGTTGTAGTTTTGTGTGACTATTTGTATCGTATATATTACGGTGTATGTGAGAATTATCAGCTCCTTTTGCAATTAATTTTGAAATTACTTCATGCGTAATCGCAGTAGTAGATGGAAATCTAAACGATCCGGTATCTGTCATGATACCCGTATATAAACAGGCTGCCATATCAGCATCAATATGATCTGTGGCTTGTAAAGCATCTAGAAAATGATAAACCATTTCGCAGGTACTACTCATACTCGTATCACTGTAAGTAACCTTTGCATAATTAGAAGGCTGCTGGTGATGATCTATCATAATAAAATCGGCACTAGCGCTCGCTAGTACTTGTTCCATGTCTCCAGTTCTAGAAAAATCATTGAAATCTAATGTAAAAATAAGATCAGCACTTTCTATTTTTTGAGTAGCTATTTTGGTCGTTGCATTATAGATAATGACATCATCATTGCCTGGTAACCACTTCAAAAAATGAGGATACTCATTAGGCGCAACAACTACAGCAGTATGTCCTTGAGCATTTAAATATTTACATAAGGCAAGTGTACTCCCCATTGCATCTCCATCTGGATTTTTATGAGGGACAATAACAATAGATTTAGAAGTACTTAGTAATGACTGTACAGTCTTTATATCATTAGAATTCATAGGCAACGAAGATACAATTTATGAATATGATGCGTAAGGAAGATGCCTACTAAATTTATAAAAGTGAATGTAGAAACATAATTTGGTAAAGCTTAACATTTGCATAATGTAGAAAAGCACTATTTTTGCGCAAAATTTAAAAAGAGTTATACGCTTTCGCGAAAGCATATAAAAGAAATATTTTATTAAATAATCAAGATTCTCCTAACGTGAGAATTTAAATTAAGACTATGGCAACAAATAGAACTTTTACAATGATCAAGCCTGATGGTGTAGAAAATGGACACATCGGAGCAATTTTAGAAAAAATTACAGCGAGTGGATTTCGTATTGTAGCAATGAAATTTACACAAATGACTAAAGCAGACGCTGAAGCATTTTACGCAGTACATAATGAGCGTCCATTTTTTGGAGAGCTTGTAGAATTCATGACACGTGGTCCTATTGTTGCAGCAATTCTTGAAAAAGAAAATGCAGTAGCAGATTTCCGTACGTTAATTGGAGCTACAAATCCTGCAGATGCTGCAGAAGGAACCATAAGAGCATTATATGCAACTTCTATGGGAGAAAACGCTGTTCACGGTAGTGATAGTGATGAGAATGCTGCTATTGAAGGCGCTTTCCATTTTTCTGGAAGAGAGATGTTTTAATAAAAGACATTATTATATAAAAAAAGGCGCTATCTATTTGGATAGCGCCTTTTTTATTAAATCATCGCATCATGATGAAGTTTCTGCTAAGTATACAATATTTCCAATACCAGCACCAAGTTCTAATAAACCATTAAGTGCAACTAATTCGCCAGTAAGAAATCCTAAAACAGCTTTAGAAATAGGCTCAGGGTCTACCAATGCTGCAAATTCAGTCATTCTACTAAGATATCCGCACATACTTCCAGTTACAATAACAACAGCCAGTGTTCTATTCGTAGTTTTAGGTGCTTTTGATAATTCTACAATATGATAGACTGAAGTTGCCATTGATACAATACCAATTACAGAATTAACACCAGCTCCTACTTTTCCTACAGTAGCTTTTGCAGCTCCGCCATCATCAAAACCTTCTTTACTTTTACCAAGACCATAGAAAATTATTTTAGCTAATAAAGTAGCGCCTCCTGCTCCAGATGAGATTGCAGACCAGATTGGGTCTTGAATAGGATTAGGTTCTGCAATAAAACCAGTGATGGCAGTTGCCCCAGCACTTACAGCTCCAGTAACAGAAATAGGTCCTTCAAGAGGTCCTACACCAAATTCGGTAGCATTTTGAGCAAAAACAAATCCAGAACTTATAACCCCAACAATGCCTGAGATCATATGCCCTACTATAAAAATTACTTCTCTGGCATCATGTGAGAAATTAATAGGAATGAAAAATGCAGTTTCTTTTTCGGTACGAGAAAGACTTTGTGCCATACGACGTTGTGGAGTAGGAGTATCAGGGAAACTGGCTCTCAGATCGGCAACAGATGTTGCATCTATTATTTTCTGACTAAATCCATCATCTTTAGAGAAAGGTGCTTTTTTAAGAGCTGCTTTATAAATAATAGCAGCAGGAACAGCACCAATCATGCAAATAATATCTAATAAAGAAAAGCGTATTTTAATGCCTAAAGCATCTTCTAATATATCATGAATAATAGGAAATCTAATAGGTTCATCTATAGCCTCAATAGCAGTTCTTGCAACTAATACAAAAAGGTCAATGATAAGGTCAATAAAATTTTCTGCAGTATTAATGATAGCGTCAAACACAATTCCAGCAATTTTTTTAAGCAAATCACCAAGCTTCATGTTTATAGGGTCTTTTTGCAAGATTTCCCTATCGATGCGCTCTATAGCACTACTGAATACAGTGCCTTGATTCATAAGTGCTGTATATAATACATCTATGAGCCCTAATAAACCTGTTTTTGCAGCAAGATTTTGTTCTCCTTCCTCTAATTGATCGATATTATCTGAAAAATGTTGTTGAAAAAACATAGAAGGGGCAGAGAAGGCATCTGTAAAATCTACTCCTTTATTTGCATGTGACATTACATTAGAACTATAATCTATACGTTGCCAAGTGTCTTTTTCAATGCCTGCCCATTCATCAATATGTGTTTTTAACATTCCTGTTAATTTGGCAAGTTCTCCTTTTAAAGATTCTACCATATCTACACTATTGTGCATGGTAAGCACTAATAAGTTTTTAAAGACATCTTTAGTTCTTACTAGGTCTTCCCAATCAAATAAGTAGCTTAAGAAATCTAATAAGTCTTCAATACCCGTTTTGATAGCATTAAATACAAACTCTAGGGCACTCATTACTTTTTGAGTAGTGCTAATAATAAATCGTACGAGTTCATTTCCAATATTTACAATAAAATGCCATGCATTTTGAACATTAACTATAAAAAACTCTGAAACATCATGCGCTACGTTTTCAAAAAAACTAATGACATCACCAGCGGCTACTTCTATGGCTTTAGAAAAATCTAGAACTTCTCTACCTCTAGCTAGTTTTGGTTTTAGTAATACACCAGATTGTTGTAAAGAGCGCCTTTGTTGAATAGAGGAAACTCCAAAACTAAAGCTTTGTATTTGTTGAGTAGGTATGGCTGCCCAGTTTATAGGTCTTGTTTTTGCAGCCATTCTTCTAGTGACAGGCTTTTTCTTTAAAGAATCAGATACTTCCGTAAGCTGTTGGATAGATCGGACAATTTCTTTTCTATCATTTTCAGATACTGATGTATGAATTAATGATTTTTCTGAACCATCATTATATCTAATTTTTGCATCATTTAGTTTCTCCAAAGTATTTAATGATGTCAGTTTTTCTTGTGGCCCTTGCATTGGGTCAATGGTGATTTTTTGACCATTTGCTCCATAAATTTCATAAGAAGTAGCACTTAAAGAGTTGTTTACTAGCTCTACAATAGTCAATGCTCCTAGGTGATCTACTTTTATGGGAATAGGAGTAGTGTCTAATAAGTAATACCTATTGTTTATATACACACTATTTCGAGAGCTTGAGGCAATTTCTAAGGTAATATGATGCTTGTTTTCATCTCTAAATATGGGTTGATTGTTCTCGTCTGTTACTTTAATTCTAGTAGTGTATGAATTGAATTTGAGAGATTCAGTGTCTTTTTTATCTAGAGGTGGTAAAAGAATATCTTCATAAGACCATACTGTTGTTGTAGGGCTTTGCGTTGCTTTGGTTAATCTATTTTCACCTACGTGAGCAAAAAAAGTATTCCCTTGGTTAACTCTATTTATATATGGAGTAAGTTCTTGTACACCTTCTATTAGTATAATAGGATGTGTCCAAGCTGCTGGAATTCCTAACTTGTCACTATCGCAAGTGGTATAAAATAATTCTTGTGCTCTATTAAGCCCCCAGATGACCACTTTGTTTTTTTGAAATAATGCATATAAAGTTTCTACGCTCCCAAATAATGGATGTTCCATAAGTCTAACTGGAGCAGTTCCATCTTGTTGTTTCCCGGAAGGGAAATAACTTAAATGCGTACCTCCAGCTACAAAAAGATGTGTGGTTTTTTGATCTGTAGAAACGCTTGCAATTGCAGAAGCACCTTTTGGAAATTCAAGCCTTGTCGCTGTAGGAGCTACAGATAGGTCATATGCATTATAGAAAGGTGTATAAATAAGTTCTTGCTTCTTATTGATAGTACCGAGTGTATAAATACCTCCAATACGAGGGTCTTTTTGTCCCGCGCAACTTGTAATACTTGAAGCATGTAAATTGGCAGATAGGTCATGCGCTACCCAATATGAGCCTGTTACTTTTTTTTGTAAATCTATAAAGTATCTAAATACAAAACCTTGTGTGCTTTTAGGGTCTTTTAGAATGTCAACAACAATATATTGTTTTCTAGGAGTTTGATGAATATAGGTTTCGGTAACTACAATTTTAGAAAACTCATGGTCTTTGTCATCAAAAGGAATCGCATTCCATTGGATATCTTCTTTCCATTGTTCGTCATTGTTTTTTGTAATGGTAGCTGAATAAATGAAATCAGTATCTTTTACGCTTACGGCAAGTACAATAACAATGGCTCCTGTTTTTGTTTGTTGAGAAACACTAAATGTTTTTACTTTAATTTTTTCACCTTCGTGAAAACGAGAAATGGCACTACTTTGGTCACTTTTTATATAACCAACTTTTGACCCAATTGCCTCTCTAGTCACATAAAACACATCGTCTGTTCCTATAGAAAAGAATAAAGAATGACCTTGTTTGGTTTGTAAGGCTTCAAATTTTGTGTCTGGCGCTACAATCTCGGCGTGCTTGTAATGCTGCATTAACTCCGAAGAGTATGTTATATTAGTTTTCATATGTTCTAGAGATTAACGGTTTTTAAATGAAGTAGAAGTAGGTGATGTATAGGTGACGTGAGTCACTAAGTCTTGATGTTTTGAGAAATTAGCATCTTTGAAGACAAATGTTTTTCCTCCTGGAAATACCCATACACCAGCTCCATTGAGCATGCTTAAAATTTTCTTATCAAACCCGTTTACATAAGCAGTTTTGATAGAGTCTATTTTGTTGTTTAGATGATCAAAGAATTTATCTATAGTTCCAGCAGTTATAAAATCTAACCAGGCATCTGCTTTTATATCTACAGAATTGTCTGTAATAGTTGATTCTCCATTCTCTATGGTAACTGTAAAATTTCCATAAGCATCTACACCTATGAGGTAGTTGGTTTCAATAGTATAATCGATGAGATTTCCATCTACTTTCCCGAAATCAGCTTCAAAGTAAATATATGCAATGGCTTTTGTTATCACTTTGACTTTATTACTTTCTAAATAAATATCTGATGTTACACTATAATTAAATTTTACTTCGCTACCATTACCCCAACAAAAGCCTGATTTATTTCCACTAGTTCTACTGAAATTAAAGCTTAATACATGTGAGGTGCCATCGTTAATTACATTATATGATTTTGGAGTTGTATCTGGAGTTGCGTCAAAAGTATATATGAAAGGTTTGATAGCTCCTTCTAATTCAGTACGACATTTTACACTACTCTCAGGAATTAAAGAGATTGCATTTAATGAAGGGGCTAAAAGTGCGTTTAGATAAGAAACAAAAACCCCTCTTCGAATAGCCATTGTACCACTAAAATCACGTTTTTGAGATGTATCTACCCAATTCCATTCAAAAGCTACAGGTGCAGGCATATGATTGTTTTTAGTCATCACTAAGTAGTTTAGTGTGAACAAGTCATAGTTTTTTGTAGGTACTCCATGCTCATCTACATATGGAGAAACCATAAAGTTAAGATCTGTAGGGGTAATAGATGATTTTTTTGTAGGTTCTTGAGGCTGTACACTATACCCTAATAAAAAATCCCCATTGGGGTTGTCACCTGATTGATTTTGTTGTTTTAAGTTTTCAAAATATTGATTGATGAAAATTTTATTTAAATAGATAAAAGCAGTATCTGTAGGTTCTAATCCAGAAACTTCAGGACTCGACTCTAAACCAGCAGTATTTAAATCTAGATAGAGTTGTTGTACACTAAACATCGTATCTGGATTTAGATTTTTTACCTTTCGCTGTACTTCAATAGGTAGTTTGTTAAAAGCAGAGTCACTAGATCTTAAATCTAAATTGACATTAAATGTAAAAATCCATGGTTTTTCTTGCTCAGATTGTCTTATGTTACTCCAACTTAGCTTTCTTCTGCGATAACTTAAATTTAGGATTTCAAATTCTTTACAAACGAGTTTGTATGTCACCATACTACTTCCTTTATCTAGAGTAATGATATTGGGGATTTCATCTAGGTCAAACTCTAAAGGAAGACCCATGGTTGCTCTAAATGCAAAAGCAAATCCCAAATCATCTAGTTTTTGAACAAGGTTGTTTTCTTGTGTTTCTCCATTAGGAATATCAAATGGATCTGCTCCTAGTGCTGTTTTGAGAGTTTCATAATTCATAGGATGAATGTTGTCATCATCGTCATATGTGTAACACATAACAAATTGATGACCGCTAAACTTGTCTAAAAACTCTTTTGTAGTAGCATTAATGGATGCTTGGGTAACAGATACGACCATATCGTACCCATACTTTGGAAGTGAAAGATTAGATTTTGAAGAACTCATGCCTCTATTTTTTTAAGGGTTAATGAGTTAAAAGTATAGAGATGAGTGATCTAAAGAAATACGTAGACCTACGTATATGACTAAAAACAGGTATTCTTACGTGGTCTATTTATACGTAGATTTACGAGTGTTTTTTGTGACATTTTATAGAGATGGTAACTGTCAGTATTTCGTATGTGTATTTGGATATAAGGGTTAGAAAGTGTATAGAAATACGTATTAAAAATTACGCATTTCTAGACACAACTACCATGTAGTTATGGTGTTTATCGTAGGACTAGTTTCTTTACAACTTCTCTACCTAACTCTTCATTTAATCGTTCTAGAATTTTTTCTTTTCCGTAACTTAATTCTTCTCTGAAAACGGAAGAACTAAGATTTACTAATAATGTATCACGCTCTAATCGTACAGAAGTAGTATACGTTTTAAAAGCAGGGTTAAGTGCATACCAAGCACTTTCTACGTCAAGTTTATCAATTCCCTTTTGAAGCTTGTTTTTTGAAACAAACTCGCCTAAGGCATCACTTATAGATATAGGATCTGTATTACGTTTTGTCATTGGGAAAGGAGTATAGGCTCATATCTTCTATAACTGTAAATGTTTCCATTCTCATTAAGAAGGATTAATTCATCTTTAGTTGCTTCGATTACGGTTTCTTCCCAATGATCAAAGGCTGTTGTATATTTTAATACCAGCATATCTTTACGAATTTCTATATCTATATTCTCTGAAGATTGAGAGGTAGTAAAATTCCCATTAATGGAAGGTTGCACTTTTTTACGAATCCCTTTTTGGTTATTTTGAATCTCAAAAAAATCGATATTTTGACTCAAGGAAAACTCTTTTGCTTTACCATCGGGTGTCGTTACACCTGCAATTTCCCAATATCCATTAAGATATGTCAACTGTTCTTCAGGATTTTGAGTACAAGCACATAGACTTGTAACAATGACTAAATAGATAAGATGTACTCGTTTCATATGGTATTCACAAAGTACGTGAAAAAGAGTGGATTATTCTTGATGTCCTAAATGAAATAATTCATAACTCTGATGAATTTTTTTAACAACACCTTCTGTTCTCTCTGGATGTGTATCACTAATGAAGAGCTGTCCAAAACTATTTGTATTCACTAATTGGATGATATGTGTTACTCGGTTTTCATCTAATTTATCAAAAATATCATCCAGTAATAAGATAGGATTGACACCACTTTCTTTTTTTATAAAATCAAATTGCGCTAGTTTTAAAGCAATGAGATATGTTTTTTGTTGTCCTTGAGATCCAAATTTTTTGACAGGATATCCATTTATTTCAAAAGCCAGATCATCTTTGTGAATGCCTACACTTGTATATTGTAACATTCTATCTTTTGCCAATGCATTTGTAAGCAAATGCTCTAATGGCATATCGTGCAGTGCACTTTGATAGGTGAGTGACACCTGTTCTGCCTCGCCACTTATGGCTTTATACTGCTCTTGAAAAATAGGAGCAAAATGCACTAAAAATTCCTTTCTTTTTTCAAAAATTGGCTGTCCATAGGTGACTAATTGCTCATTATAGACGCTTAATGTATCCTGGTCAAAGGTGTTATTTGCCGCAAAATACTTCAATAATGCATTTCGTTGACTCAAAACTTTTGAATATGAAAGTAAATTTGATAGGTAATTTTTATCGCTTTGCGAAATAACTCCATCTATAAATTTGCGTCGCATATCACTTCCTTCTGTAATGAGATCTCTATCTGCAGGAGAAATAATAACTAAGGGTAAAAAACCAATATGATCTGCAAAACGTTCATACATTTTTGCATTGCGTTTTATAACTTTTTTTTGCCCTTTTTTAGCACTAATAACTACTTTCTCTTCACGCTCACTTTTGTCGTAAATCCCATCTATCACAAAGAAATCAGCGTTATGATTGATATTTTGACTTGTTACAGGATTAAAATAACTCTTCCCAAAAGATAAGTGATAAATAGCGTCAAGAATATTGGTTTTTCCTACGCCATTATTTCCCACAAAACAGTTGATTTTTGCATCAAATTCAAAGGTTTTTGAGGTGAAATTTTTATAGTTAATTAAGGATAGAGATTTTAAAATCATAGGGTTTGTTATGAGTACGCTTTCGCGAAAGCGTATGACTTCTCAGAAATGGTTTGCAAAATATCGAAAAATAAGGAATAAATTCCCTTTCAAAATTCAATAAAAATTATATTTTTGCGCCACTAACAAAATAAGTATATGGCAACGTATAATAAAAGAGGTTATAAACCAAAAACCAAAGCCGAAAAAGTAGTAGAGGAAGAGATCGATGTAAAAGACAGTACTACTGCAGAAGTTTTTGCTAGTCTGGATGAAGGTGCCTCTAAAACCGAAGAATGGGTAGAAAAGAACCAAAAAGGTATTTTTGGAGTAATTATAGGAATCTTAGTGATTGCCTTAGGGTATATGGCTTATGGTAAATTTATCAAAGAGCCTAAAATCGCTGAAGCTGCTAATGAACTTACAGCTGCACAAGAGAATTTTACTACAGCACTTGAGACTACAAATACTAACGTAAAAGATTCTTTATACCTAGTTGCATTGAATGGTGCAGGAGGTAAATTTGGTTTATTAGACATTGCAGATAAGTACAGTGGTACACCATCTGCAAATCTTGCACACTATTATGCAGGAATGTCTTACCTAGAAATTAAAGACTATAAAAATGCAATTGGTCACTTACAAGATTTTTCTTCTAGTGATATGATGCTAGGACCTCTTGCAAAAGGAGCAATAGGTGATGCTTTTATGCAATTAGATCAAGCAGAACAAGCATTAGATTATTACGAGCAAGCGTTTAAATTAAATAAAAATGAATTTACAACGCCTCGCTTCTTATTTAAAGCAGCAGTTGCAGCGATAGATTTAGGTAAAAATGATGTTGCTGTAAATTACCTTAACCGAATCAAAGATGAGTTTAAAGATTCGGATTATGCAAGTCAAGTAGATTTGTACTTAGGAAGAGCACAAGCAGGAAACTAGTTTTTGATACTTAGATAGAAAACTATCTACTGGATTAAAATTTAAAACATAACAATTATGGCTACAGAAGGAAATAACCTTTCTGTTTACGATAAGACAACAATCCCAAATGCGAAAGATTTTCGATTTGGGATTGTTGTTTCTGAATGGAATGGTCAAATTACAGAAGGTCTTTTTCAAGGCGCTTTTGACGCCCTGAAAGATTGTGGAGCAATCAATGATAATATTGTACGTTGGAATGTTCCTGGTGCTTTTGAACTTATTTATGGATGTAAACGCATGACTGCATCTTATGATATGCTGGATGCTATTATTGCTATAGGGACGGTAATCCAAGGGGAGACCAAACATTTTGATTTTGTATGTCAGGGTGTCACAGAAGGAATCAAAGAATTAAATCTTAAAGGCGATATTCCAGTCATTTTTTGTGTGCTTACAGATAATACGTTACAACAATCTATAGACCGTAGTGGAGGTAAGCATGGTAATAAAGGTACCGAAGCTGCTATTGCAGCTATAAAAATGGCGCAACTCAAAAAAGAGTCGAAATTTTAAAATAGGTAACAAAATCCAACTTTAATTTCTATACTATTTTCCCAAATCTTAGGGTGTAAACTGTTAAAAAGGCATGCTTTTTGACTGTAAAAAACGTATATTTGATATAATACCAAGTACGTTATGGGACCAATAAAGTTTACATTAATAAAAAAGCTCAAAACCAATAATAGGTTTAATTATACACCTCGCTATTACGATGGTAAAGATGATGTAGATGAAACTAAGTATACTA
Source organism: Dokdonia pacifica (assembly GCF_900188275.1). GTDB lineage: Bacteria > Bacteroidota > Bacteroidia > Flavobacteriales > Flavobacteriaceae > Dokdonia > Dokdonia pacifica. The sequence goes on along the minus strand of NZ_FZNY01000015.1, from coordinate 15,077 downwards.
CCAAAATAGATGCTTATAGTGAATCATATAATAAAAATGATTTTAGTTCCCATTGGAATGAGGCTAGAAAATCTTCTAGAACAAGAAATAATAGCGGCCTCAATAGTACGATATTGATTATAATTACAATACTCACATTTATATTTTTGTGGATTATAGATTTCGATCTATCCATATTTTAGGTACATAGATGGCAAACATTATTAAGCTTTTACCAGATCACGTAGCAAACCAAATTGCTGCTGGTGAGGTTGTACAGCGACCCGCTTCGGTTGTAAAAGAACTCCTAGAGAATGCGATAGATGCAGGCGCTACTTCCATTAAATTAATTATAAAAGATGCAGGAAAAACCCTTATCCAAATTATAGATAATGGAAAGGGAATGAGCGAGACAGATGCTCGGATGAGTTTTGAGCGTCACGCTACTTCAAAAATCACTTCTGCCGATGATCTTTTTAATCTTAGTACAAAAGGGTTTAGAGGAGAAGCACTTGCTTCTATAGCCGCTGTAGCTCATGTGGAGTTAAAAACTAGGATTCATAAAAATGAGGTAGGAACACGTATCGAAATTGAGGGAAGTAAAATTATTACGCAAGAACCTTGTGCCACTCCAGTAGGAACATCACTAGCAGTTAAAAACCTTTTTTTTAATATACCCGCTAGGCGGAACTTCTTAAAATCTAATAATGTAGAATTACGCCACATTATCGATGAATTTCAACGTGTAGCATTGGCGCATTCGCAAATTGTGTTTGCGATGTTTCATAATGATGGGGAAGTATTTCAGTTGCCTGCTGGAAATTTAAAGCAACGTATTGTTGGAATTTTTGGAGGAAAGACAAATGAAAAATTAGTTCCTGTTGCCGAAGAGACAGATATCGTAACTATTCAAGGGTTTGTTGTAAAACCAGAGTTCTCTAAAAAAACAAGAGGGGAGCAGTTCTTTTTTGTAAATGACAGGTTTATAAAGAACGCATATCTCAATCATGCGGTAAGTGCCGCTTTTGAAGGACTATTGCCAGATAAAACAAGAGCAAGTTATTTTTTATACTTAACAGTAGACCCTAGTACCATAGATATTAATATTCATCCTACAAAGACAGAGATTAAATTTGACGATGAACATTCTTTATATGCTATTTTACGAAGTACTATAAAGCATAGCCTAGGGCAATTCAATATTGCACCCGTACTAGATTTTGATAGAGATGCAAATCTAGACACTCCCTATGCGTATAAAGACAAGTATGTTCATACTCCTAAAGTAGAAGTAGATCGTACGTTTAATCCCTTTGAAACAGTGCCACCTCCTAAAAAAGGTGCTACTATGCCAAGCTATACAAAGCAAAATGTAGAAGGCTGGGAACAGTTATATGAAGGGTTGAAGACACCTCCTTCAGACGGAACAAGTAACGTTACCTATGAAAGTGATGAGGTGACGGGTAATTTATTTCAGAAAGATACTGAGTACGCTTTCGCGAAAGCGGAATCTTCAACATACCAGTTAAACAATAAATACATCATTAGTACGATTAAGAGTGGGATGGTGATTATAGATCAACATAGAGCACACCAACGTATTTTGTATGAAGAACTCTTGCGAAATATTACAGTAAAAGAATCTGTGAGTCAGCAATTATTATTTCCTTTAGTATTGAATTATAATTCATCAGAATTAGCTTTATTGGTACAGCTTAAGGAGGGACTTGAAAATACAGGATTTGTGTTTGGAAAAGTAGCTAATGAGACATTAGAAATTACAGGAATTCCTACATCGTTGCCAGAATCTGAAGTGCCTATTGTTATAGAACAATTATTAAGTGATCTAGAAAATGAGGTGCCAGATACAGGATTTAGCCAGACGGATACTTTGGCAAAGAGTATGGCAAAGAGTATGGCTGTTAAAGCAGGAGAAACGTTAGATGGCAGTTCTAGAGAGCATTTGGTAAATAGTTTGTTTGCTTGTAAAGAACCTAGTGTATCTCCAGATAATCGCACTACCTTTATAACAATGAGTGGAGAAGAATTAGATCGAAAATTTAAATAGAGAGATGGGAAGAATAACAGAGACAGTTAAGGTTTTACTGATTATAAATGTGATCTTTTATTTAGGGTCCCAATTTGTAATAGGACCTGGACCCGCAATGCAGTTATTTGCATTATGGTTTGTAGAACATCCTTCTTTCCAGTTTTGGCAACCCCTAACGCATATGTTTATGCATGATTTAGGGAGTCCTATGCATATTATTTTTAATATGTATGGGTTATGGATGTTTGGTAGTGCTGTAGAGCAGTCACTAGGCCAGAAAAAGTTTTTATTCTTTTATTTTTCAGCAGGATTAGGTGCAGCATTAATTCATACGTTGGTGAATTATTATCATTTTCAAGCGGGATACGAAACTCTTTTAAGCATCGGGGCAACACCAGAGCAAATTGCAGATATGTTAGTACAGACAACTCAAGCGGGTTCTTATATGACATCTCCAGATATTCCAGTTGAATTGCATGAATCTTTTTTTGGATCATATAATACCCCAGCTGTAGGGGCTTCAGGAGCGCTTTATGGAATTTTAGTGGGGTTTGGAATGCTATACCCTAATGCATCTTTAGGCTTATTGTTTATCCCTGTTCCTATAAAGGCAAAGTTTTTTATCCCTGGATTGATACTATTAGATTTGTTTTCGGGTCTTACTGGCTTTTCAATCTTTGGTCAAAATATAGCTAACTGGGCGCATATTGGAGGGGCATTATTTGGCTTTATTATGATGTATTACTGGAAGAAAAATAGTTTTAACAATAAACGCTGGTATTAAATATGGCGGCCAATTCATTTATAAATCAATATAAAACATCCAATATTGCGATCAAACTAATCGTAATAAACGTTGTTGTTTATTTGATATTTAACCTTTTACCTTGGATTGTTCAGATGGACAATAGTGTATTAACAAGGTATTTTGTATTACCTACAGAATTATCACGATTGGTAACACAACCATGGTCTATACTAACCTATGCCTTTTTGCATGGTGGGTTTTTGCATATTCTTTTTAATATGCTATTCCTATATGTTTTTTCAAAATTTGTTTTAAATCTTTTTACAGAAAAACGCTTCCTTACGATCTATTTATTAGGTGGTATTTTTGGCGGGTTGACTTATATTATAGCATACCACCTATTTCCCGCTTTCGAAGGGAATGGTATTTTGCTAGGGGCTTCGGCGGCTGTAAATGCTATTATCATTTTTATAGCGACGTATAGTCCTAATACGCCCATACGATTTTTTGTGTTTAATTTAAAACTCTGGCATATTGCTGCTTTTGTTGTATTAAGGGATCTATTAACATTAGAATCTTCAAGTAACGCAGGAGGATTAATTTCTCATTTAGGAGGAGCGGCTTTTGGATATATGTATGCAATGCAGCTTGCTAAAGGAAATGATATAGGACTTTGGTTTGAAAAAATAATGGATACGGTAGCTAGTTGGTTTTCTTCAAAACCTAAAACTAAGAAAGCAAAGATGCATACAGTACATCGCAAAACAAAAAAGACCACAACAAAAAGTACGAAAACTAGACAAAGACCCGTTACTAAAAGTGAGCAACAGCAACAAATAGATGCTATTCTAGATAAAATAAGTAAGAGTGGTTATGATAGTCTTTCTAAAGCAGAAAAAGACTTTCTATTTAAGGCTGGAAAAGATAATTAATGAAAGGACTCTCCTTTTTTGGAAAAGCTATTTTCTTTTTAAATAGCATATTTGCCATTCTCTTGGTGTTAGGGTATGCCTTACCTTATATTCCTCCGCATATCTTTCCTAGATTATCTGTATTAAGTCTTTTGTTGCCTGTATTACTGCTTATTAATGCCATCTTTCTTATTTATTGGATTCTGAGAGGGAAACGACAATTATTTCTTTCTGCCTTTGTACTTATCATAGGCATAGGTCATATAAGTTCGTTGTATCACTTTGGTAATAGTGTAGAAGTGGCTTCTGAAGATGAGGTTACGTTAATGAGCTATAATGTGCGTTCATTTAATATCCATGGTTGGTCTAAACAAGAGAATATTGGAGATCGTATTATAGAGTTTATAGCTAAGAAAGATCCAGATATTGTTTGTTTGCAAGAGTATTATCCTAAATATGCATTATCTAAAGAGCAATATCCATATCAATATAAAAAAATGAGTGCGGTGTCTAAAAATTTTGGGCAAATCATCTATTCTAAATTTCCGATTGTAGCTACTGGTGCTTTAGATTTTAAAAATACAGGGAATAATGTGATTTATGCCGATGTTGTTATCAATAACGATACGATACGAGTGTATAATGTGCATTTTCAATCATTACGGGTATCTCCAAAATTTGATACGTTTAATGAAGAAGGTTCAAAACGACTGTTAGGTAGAATGGGGGAGTCATTCAAAAGACAAGAAGAACAAGTGATGATGTTTCTTGAAAGCGAACAAAATGCGCCATACCCAGTTATTGTAGCTGGAGATTTTAATAATAGTTCAACTTCATATATGTACCGTAAGGTAAAAGGAAAAAAACAAGATGCTTATGAAAAAGTAGGCTCTGGAACTGGACGTTCATTTACTTTTGACTTTATTCCTTTACGTATAGACTTTATTCTAGCTGATCCGAAATTTGAAATACTACAGTTTAAAAATTATGATGTAAATCTATCTGATCATTATCCGATAGAAACTAGTTTTAACAAGAACTTTAAATTCTAGTGATTCTGCGCAATCATAGTAGATAGGTCTACATTTTCTAGATAAGATAGCGCATTTGGACCTTCATTAAATAATAAATCTAAAATAGATAAATTAGGTAAATACCCATGTTTATCGTGGAATAACTGGTGGTATTCAGGAAGCTTATAATCAGGTTCCTTTTTTGAAGTAATCAAATGGCGAAGATTAGTCATAGGAGGTTTTGGATTCCTAAAATACTCTTCTGTATAGATACTATCCTTTTCTAATTGTAGACACTCCATAATGGTTTCATGACATGCCAAGTTAAAATCTATGAGTTTGTCATAAACAGTTGTGTATAATGGTTCAAACGAATCCTCGTAGTATTCAAAAAAAGGAGAAGTTTGATAGGCCACTTTTAAGGAACGCCAATGATCACGCTGCCAGTGAAATTTATTTTCTAATTGTACCTCAAAAGTAAGCTGATGCTTTTTGGAAGTACGATTATGTTTTATCGGAATAGTTAATTGTAGCATACCACTTGCAGTGGCAATTTTTGTACGTGTTCTATAGGATTGCTTTTGATAATTATCTAAAGCTTCAAAAATAACAGTATTGGCTTGTGCCATGCATGCATAATGCGAAATAGGCATACAGTATCCAGGATGTATAAGAATGGTATCTATACTCATGATAGTACTTATGCTTTTTTCTGCTGTTTCTTTTTCTTTCTAAAGAAGTTAAATCCAAAATATAAAAGTAATACAACTAAGAAATGATAACGATAGCTCGTTAATTCACCATCTCCGCCTACAGTTGTAAATACACGATCCCAACGGATACGATTTAAAAACCCTTTCTTGTTTGGATCTAAGCTAAACCATACAAACACAGGTTTTCCAACTACGTGATTATAGGGTACATATCCCCAAGCACGTGCATCTTGAGAATTATGTCTATTGTCTCCCATAAGCCAATAGTAATCTTGCTTAAATGTGTATTCTGTAATTGGATTACCGTTTAAGGTAACTTCAGAACCATTTACTGCAATCGTGTTATCCAATCCCATTTCATATCCTTCATACACCTCAATAATGCGTTTATAAAAAGGAATCGATTCAGGTGTGATAGCAACTGTTTTTCCTTGCTCAGGAATGTATATAGGAGCAAAATTATCTCTGTTATTAGGGATAGATGCAGCATAAGGGAAAATATCATTATCGGCAATACCTTTTGGAGTGATATCTTTAATCATATTTACTTGCCCTTGTCTATTACCTAATCGATCGGCAGCTTCTTCAGTAGCTGCAGGTAAGTAATAACCAGAATTATCTCTTAATCTACCAACGCCATCTGTAATTTCATAACGATTTATAAAGGTACTCTGGGAGATATTTTCGTTAGTTATCATGCGATATGAAAACTGTAATTTTGCCCTATCTGGAAGTTGGTTACGTTCTCCGTTAATATATACATAGCCGTCTCTTACTTCTAGAGAGTCGCCAGGCAAGCCTACACATCGTTTTACATAATTTGATTTCTTATCTATAGGTTTACGAACACTACCATACATATGTGCTGGACGAATGTCAATAAGCGTATCTACGGGCCAACTAAATACAACAATATCATTGCGTTTAATACTTTGAAAACCTGGTAACCTGAAATAAGGTAATTGTGGTTTTGACGCATAACTTTTTACATGAGCGACAGGAATAGAATCATGTAGCATAGGGGTAGCTACCGTTGTCATAGGTGTTCTTGCACCGTAATGAAACTTACTTACAAAAAGATAATCACCTACCAATAATGTTTTTTCAAGAGATGATGAAGGTATTGTAAAAGGTTGCATAAAATAGGTGTGAACTATGGTGGCTGCAACAACTGCAAATAGAATAGAACTTACCCATTCCCCATTACTGCTTTTAGGATTTAGATCTCTCTCTTTAATATGAGGAGTGTCAGTGGCATAATTGATATAAAATAAATAAAGCCCACAGGTTAAAACAACCAGAGCAGTGTCTTTATAAGAATTGAAACCAAAACTTCTTGCGGTTTCTGTCCATACTACAGGAAACATGATTAGGTTCACAATAGGGATAAAAAGTAAAATCGTCCACCACCATGGGCGATTAATAATCTTCATAAGTACCACTGCATTATATACAGGTACTGCTGCTTCCCAAGCTTGTCTTCCAGCTCTTACATATAATTTCCAAGTCCCTAAAAAGTGAATGACTTGTATGGCTAGGAAAAAAATAAACCACTGTGTAATTGTCATGATATATTGTATTTATGGGTAGTTAGTGTCTTAGTATTTGTTCTTGTTACGCAATTAAGAAATATTTAATACATCCGTCATAGAAAATACGCCTTTTTTTCCAACAAGCCATAAAGCCGCAACCAAAGCGCCTTGTGCAAAACCAAGTCTAGAGTGTGCTTCATGGTATAATTGAATAGTATCTATCTCATTTTTATAAGTAACCACATGCGTACCTGGAACAGTTCCTTCTCTTTTAGAAATAATAGGAATCGTATCAGCTTCTTCAGTAGCTGCATTTTTCCAGTTTGAGTAATTTGAAGCTCCTATAATTCCTTCAGCTAGTGTAATAGCTGTACCACTTGGAGCATCCAATTTCTGCGTGTGATGGATCTCTTCCATAGTTGCTTTATAACTATGATGAGGTGCCATATATTGAGCTAATTTCTTATTGATTTCAAAAAAAATGTTTACTCCTATGCTGAAATTTGATGCATAAATAAAGCTGCCATTTTTCTCTTCACACAAGGCAATCATTTCATCATAATGTGCAAGCCATCCTGTTGTTCCTGAAACAATAGGAATTCCAGCATGTATACAAGCACTGATATGAGATACAGCTACAGTAGGTAGACTAAAATCTATGGCAACATCTACTCCTTTAAAATCAAAAGGGGTATGATCATTTTTTTTTATTACAATTTCATGGCCTTGGGTAAGTGCTATTTTTTCAATGGCTTTTCCCATTTTTCCATATCCTAAAAGTGCAATTTTCATTAGTCTATATGATAAGTGATTTTAAACCCGTAACGAAATGCCTGCCCTAAATCATCTGGTTGAATATCTGGGGCAAATGTCAAGTCATCACTTACATTATATTGTGATAAATGAGCATCTACATTGGCTTCAATAATTTGAAGTACGTACATTCCTGCTGTTATAAGAATAGCGAGTTCTTTTTGTCTTCTAAAAAAATCTTGTGCATCTATAAGACCATCATTGGTAAAAACTTCTGTAGTACTTCCGTCTTCATTTACAATAGTAAATTCATCTATACGACCTGCAAGTCTATCTTTAAAAGCAGTTCTGTATCGCTTAAACTCTCTATCATTATCAATGGCAAAAAACACACCAGTTCCTAAAGCCCCGTAAACAATAGGTAATTTCCAATAGTCTTTATTGTAGGCTTGTCCTAATCCTGGTAACGCAGCGGCATAAAAAGCAGCTTTAGCAGGTCTGAGAGGGTCAATAGACTGTTGCGTCTTTATCGTATCAGGATCTGTGTCGTCTGTAATAATGGTATCTCCTGTTTGCGCTTTCGCGAAAGCGTATATCCAAAGAAACCCTATAAGTAATATGCTTTTTCTATTTAGCACCTTTAATCAATTTCTGTAAACGGTTAAAATCTTCTTCTGAAGAAAACGGAATCGTAATTTTTCCTCTTCCATTTTTAGATACTTTGATGTCTACTTTGGCTCCAAAATAATCAGCAAATTCTTTATTCCCCTTTTGGATAAACTCAGGAGTATCTTGTTTTTTTGGAAGTTGAGTTTCAGAAGTAGCGTGGTAATTTTTCACTAATGCTTCTGTTTGTCTTACAGACAACTTATCTGCAATAATTTTCTCGTAAATGTCAAGCTGATCTCCTGTATTTTCTATATTAATAAGCGCACGACCGTGTCCCATAGATAGAAAACCATCTCTCATACCTGTTTGAACAATAGGATCTAGTTTTAATAACCGTAAATAATTAGCAATTGTAGACCTATTTTTACCTACACGATCACTCATTTGCTCTTGAGTGAGTTGTATCTCATCAATAAGGCGTTGGTAAGAGAGTGCAATTTCTATAGGATCTAAATCTTGACGTTGTATATTTTCTACAAGAGCCATTTCAAGACTCTCTTGATCATTTGCAATACGTATGTAGGCAGGGATGGTTTCGTTCCCTATAAGCTTTGAAGCTCTAAAACGTCGCTCTCCAGAAACAAGTTGGTACTTATTAAAGCTTAATTTACGAACCGTAATAGGTTGAATAACTCCTAATTCACGTATAGAGGAAGCTAGCTCTCGTAAAGCTTCTTCATTAAAGCTTGTACGAGGTTGAAAAGGGTTTACTTCAATATCCTTGAGATCTAGCTCAACGATATTCCCTACAACTTTGTCTGCATTTTTATCTTCTGCACTTTTAATGTCATTTTCTGGATCTTTCAATAATGCAGAAAGACCACGACCTAGTGCTTGTTTTTTTGTTGCTTTAGCCATATGCTTTAGCTATTATTTTTTGTAATAAGCTCTTGTCCTAAGCTTAAATAATTTGTAGCTCCTTTACTTCCAGCATCATAATTTATAATACTCTCTCCATAACTAGGAGCTTCACTCAATCTTACATTACGCTGTATGATCGTTTTAAAAACCATCTCACTAAAGTGTTTTTGAACTTCTTCAACCACTTGATTTGATAAGCGTAACCTAGAATCGTACATAGTTAGTAAAAGTCCTTCTATATCTAGTGCTGTGTTATGTATTTTTTGCACACTTTTAATAGTATTTAACAATTTACCTAGACCTTCTAGTGCAAAATACTCACATTGTATAGGAATAATTACAGAATCTGAAGCAGTAAGTGCGTTTAACGTTAATAAGCCTAGGGAAGGAGCGCAGTCTATTAAAATGTAATCATATTGATCTCTTAAATGCCCTATTGCTTTTTGCATCATATATTCTCGTTTGTCCTTATCGACAAGCTCTATTTCAATAGCAACGAGGTCTATATGCGCAGGAATTAAATCTAAATTAGGCGAACTTGTACTAATAATAGCTTCTTCGGCAGTGTTTGTATGCTCTAGAAGTTGGTACGTTCCTATTTGAATACTGTCTACATCAATACCTAAGCCAGATGTGGCATTGGCTTGAGGATCAGCATCTATGAGTAGTACTTTTTTTTCAAGTACTCCTAGCGATGCTGCTAAGTTTACAGAAGTTGTTGTCTTTCCAACACCTCCTTTTTGATTTGCGATAGCAATTATTTTGCCCATATAGATTTGAGGAAATTTAAAAAGTAAAAATACAATTTATAATGAGTAAATAAAATGCTTTCAAAATTAAAAAGGTCATCACTAGGATGACCTTTTTAATTATAACGGTTTATCACGTGTTTTAAAAGTAGTAATTAAGGCTTAATGTAATGTTCTCATTATTCACAACGAGAGGTATTACGGTATTATTCACAGGAAACGATAAATTGTTTTCGTATTCTGATATGTATGCAAATGTAATTCCTAAATGCTTTTGATTAGGAAGTTGTAAACGCGCTCCAATTTTAGGAGCTAAAATGGTATTACCTCCGGTAATGTCAAAATTGAAGTCGTCTATGTTTCCTTTAAAAGAATCTGAGGTAACTCCAATACTAAGACCTGCAAACGGTTTGATTTTTCCTTTTTTGTTAAATAAATATTCTAATCCTAAGAAGGCTCTATAACTATTTACTCTAAAGCTGGTGGTTTCTGAAGTATTCGTATTAAAATCTTTTTCACCAGAAAAATTAGCACTTCCTTCTAATGTTACAAAAAGATTTCCTTGTAAACGCCCAAAGAAGCTAGGAGAGGTAATAACGCCAGCTTGTACTTGAATAGATGCTAATGTTTCTGTATCGTTATTGTCAAAAAAAGTAATGGTATTTAATCCAGTTCCTATACCGGCAAAAAAGCTAGCTTGGTCTGTATTGTGTTTAGCGGCGTCTTTGACTTCTTTTTCGGTAGGCGCATATGCACTATAATCACATGAATTATATGCGTCTACAATTTTTCTAAGTGCAGGACCATTAAAATTATCTTCATTATTTAAAGTAGTTCTAATACTGTTACAGTCATCAAATAGAATGGCAAGAATACCTGACGTTGTATTGGATTTTTTATTGGTAGTAATGATAGCATTTTTATCATTGTTCCCAGTAACTAGATATTGAGAGTCATTTATTTTGTACAAGCTTCCTTTTCCTGATATAATGTTTGAAACATAATAAGAGGCTCCATCGATATCTTTTTTTATTAACTGGGTAGACCCTAATGTAACAGTATTTACTTGATCAAAAGAATACGTAGTTGTTTTTAGATCTTTTTTTAAAGTAATTTTTTCTGTGTCATAATCTATAAGAACACGTCCTTTAATAGATTCATTAGAAGAAGTAGCGATAGATCCTTTTGTAAAGGTCTGCGCAATTGTTGTAGAAATTGTAAAAATTAAAGTAAGAAGGAGTAAGGTATTTTTTTTCATAGCAATAGTTTTTTGAGTTTAAAATCATCAAAAAATATACCTATTTCGTCGAAGCATAGAATAATAGCTTACGTAACTAAAAAAGGGGAGCATTATAAATGCTCCCCTTTATATGTATTATGTATACAAATTACTATTAATTTGCTTGTAGAAGAATATTGTCAATACCAAACTCATCACGAGAACCGCTACCAGCTTCATCATTACCTTCAAAACGAATATAAATAAATGCTCCACTTGCTACTGCTGCAGAAAAACTAGCAGACATACTGTTGTTAACAAATCCAGCACTATCAGAAGTTCCAGGTGATGTGAAGTCTAATGATGATACAGAAATATAAGTAACATTATCAGTAGAATAAGAGAAGTTTAAACTATTAGCTCTTCCTTGATCATTATTTACATATAGATCATAGCTAATTAAAAAACTAGATAGATCTCCTCCAGTTGTATTTTCTATTCTAAAATCGAATTCTCCAGGTGTAAAATCACTCCCTCCAGGTTGAACTCCTAAGATTATATTTCCAGTGTTTATATCAAAAGCATATACTCCACCTGTACCTACTCCTCCGTTTACATCTGATCCTCTAGCATAATCTCCAGAAGTTTGGGTACCTCCGTAATCTAATGAACCGCTAAAACCATTAGCTATAATAATATCAGAATCTAATTGTCCAGCAGCTGGCATTGGTGCAAAACCACTTCCGTCAAATGACTGGAAATCTTCTTGGTAAATTGTATTTAATGAAGAAGTACATAAATCATCACTTACAAATAAACCATCTACAGTTCCTACTAATGGAGAAGCCCAAGACCAAGTTCCAGAAATTCCAGAACAATCATTAGGTCCCGTAGGTTCATTGTTAAATATGTGAGTTCCTGTCCAAGTAACATCTCCACCACCAGCAGTATATCCTACAGTAGTCATTCCGTCACCACTATTTATGTCACAAGTAGTATCTGTTCCGTTAACTACACAACTATCTTGAGCACCAATACCATTATAAACAGTCATTCCTAATGTGGTTTGAGTTGCAATAGAGCTATCTCCATCTGCAGTTACAAACATAAAATTGAATGTTTGTGTCATTGAGTTGTCTACAGGTCCTGCACAAGTAGTACATGTATATGTTCCAGTAACAGGAGTTACAGGAGCTCTTTCTGTATTTCTAGCAGCTAAAATCGAACTTTCAGAACCTCTAAAAGATACAGTATTAATTTCTAGTGTCTCTCCTTCTTGCCCAGTAGTCATTGTAAAAGAAAGCTCATTTGATGCAAATGTAATTTCTTTTGTATCTCCTAGATTAGAAACTTGATCTGTACTAATACTTATTACTTCACCAGAAGCTAAAGTTAAGTTTGCAGTTGCCGTAAGATTGTCTTGAGATAATGTTACATCTAAAGTACCTCTACTTCCGCCATCTGCTGTAGTAAATATTCCTTTGTAATTTTCAATTTCAAGATTAGCAATATCTGTACTGCTATCTATGTTTTCTTCTGTACTACACGCAATCATTATGATAGCTAGTAGAAAATAGGATAAAACCTTCTTCATTATAATATTGATTTGTTGTTTATTATGCGCTACAAAAATAGATGGATTTTATTAGTTTTATATTACTTTATCATTAATTATTTGATACTTATAAGTCTATTAAATAAAAAATCATAAATAATACAAGTGTAATTATTGTACTATTTATGATTTTGTTTTTTTGTGTATACGCTTTCGCGAAAGCGTATTTATTCGAAATAACTAAACGTTTCTCCGTCTTCTATAGTTAAGAGTGTCTCGTATATTAATTTAATGACATTTTCTACATCTTCGCGATGCACCATCTCTACCGTGGTATGCATATATCGTAATGGTAAGGAGATAAGGGCAGAAGCCACGCCACTATTGCTATAAGCAAATGCATCTGTGTCTGTTCCTGTAGCACGCGATAAAGCAGCTCTCTGAAAAGGAATTTTGTTTTTTTCTGCGGTTTCTGTGATGCGATCTCTAAGTTTTTGTTGTACTGCAGGCGCATACGCAACAACAGGTCCTTTGCCTATAGCAGCTTCTCCTTGAACCTTTTGATCTATCATAGGAGTGGTTGTGTCATGAGTTACATCGGTCACAATAGCTACATTAGGTTGAATTCGTTCTGCAATCATTTGGGCGCCTCGTAGACCTATTTCTTCTTGAACAGAATTAGTTATATATAAACCAAACGGTAATTTCTTTTTGTTTTTGTGTAGCAATCGAGCTACTTCAGCTATCATAAAACCTCCAGCCCTATTATCTATAGCTCTACATACAAATTTATCATCATTAAGAATGTGGAATTCGTCAGGGTATGTAATAACACATCCAATATGAATCCCCATTTTATGAACTTCATCTTTATCTTTTGCTCCTACATCAATAAATATATTGTTTGGTTTAGGTGGCTCTTCTTTTGCGCGATTACGAGTATGAATAGCTGGCCATCCAAAAACGCCTTTTATAATTCCTTTTTTAGTATGGATGTTTACAACTTTAGAAGGGGCAATTTGATGATCACTTCCTCCGTTACGTATAACATATAGGAGTCCGTTGTCTGATATATAATTCACATACCAAGAAATTTCATCTGCGTGGCCTTCTATGACTACTTTGTATTTTGCTTTTGGATTAATTACAGCTACAGCTGTACCATATGTATCGGTAATAAATTCGTCTACATAAGGTTTTAGGTAGTCCATCCATATTTTTTGCCCATCCCATTCATAACCCGTTGGGGCAGCATTGTTAAGGTATTTTTCTAGAAAATCTAATGATTTTTTGTTCAGTATACTTTTTGAAGACATTTAAATATTTTTTTATAAAAATAAGAATATTAATAAGAAGTTAATAGTGTTATAACGCTGTAATCTTTAATTTTGGAATGATTTTAGCTTAAAGCGAAATAAAAGTATGCGCATCATAATAATAGTCATATTTATATTCTTTCCATTATCAGTAATGGCACAAGATACTATTGTAAAATCTGAAGAAAACATAGAATACTATATAATACAAGGTGATACAATACCTAGAAGTGTTATAGATCTTAATGAAGTGATTGTATTTAAACCTTTAAAGTTTGAATCTAAAGAGGCGAGAAGACGTTACTTAATTCTTAGAAGAAAAACACGCAAAGTATATCCATATGCAAGACTTGCCGCTGATAGATTGGTGGCTTTAAATGAAAGACTAGAAGCTATCGAAAAGAAAAGCGCAAAGAAAAAGTATACAAAGGTAATCCATAAGTATCTTGAAAATGAGTTTTCAGCAGAGCTGAAAAAATTGACAAGAACAGAAGGTCAGATTTTAATTAAACTTATTCATAGGCAAACAGGAGAAACTACTTTTGAATTGGTCAAGCGCTTAAGAAGCGGATGGAAAGCTTTTTGGTATAATACTACAGCAAGTGCTTTTGATATTTCCCTTAAGCGAGAGTATGATCCTGTAAATATAGAAGAAGACTATTTGATTGAAGATATATTACAGCGATCATTTCAATCAGGAATCCTTGAAAGACGTAACTCAGTCTTAGATTTTGACTACTGGGATTTATCAAATAAATGGAAAGCACAGCCTGTTAAAGACGAGTAGGCTATTTACTTTGAGTAGATTATTAATACTCTAGAAATTTTCTTTGTCCATTAACTAATTTTAGTAGCCTATATATTAAGGAGTGATAGCTTATTTTCTATCATTATATAGTATTGTTTTACAGTGTGTTGTAATTTTTTTTAAAAAAGGTTGTGATTTTTCTTTTTAGTTAGAAAAGAGGTGTTATCTTTGCGGTCCGTTTCGGCGAAAACGGGTAGTTCA
>NZ_FZNY01000029.1 GCF_900188275.1 Dokdonia pacifica | reverse complement strand
CCTCATTATCTGTTCCCTCAAAAGTATCATTGTCTAATACATCTACATTCACAGGAGTATCCTCATTAGTCGTCTCAAAGTCATCCTCTACATCAGCTACTGGGTCAACAGTCACAACAACTGTAGCAGTATCCGTAGAGGTAGATCCATCTGCATTGGTTACCACTACTGTATATTCAAAACTATCTGTGCCATTAAAATCAGGATCTGGTGTATAAGTCACCGTACCATCAGACTCAATCGTTACTGTTCCATTAGCTGGATCAGTTACTTCAGTCACTACTCCAACCCCACCATCTAAATCATCATCAGCCAATACATCAATATTCACCGCATCATCCTCATCCGTACTAGCAACATCATCCATCGCATCAACATCAGCTATTGGATCTACTGTAATCACTACCGTAGCCGTCTCTGTCGTTGTAGAACCATCTGCGTTAGTTACCGTTACCGTATAATCAAAGGTATCCGTACCATTAAAATCAGGATCTGGTGTATAGGTCACCGTACCATCAGACTCAATCGTTACTGTTCCATTAGCTGGATCAGTTACATCAGTAACCTCATTATCTGTTCCCTCAAAAGTATCATTGTCTAATACATCTACATTCACAGGAGTATCCTCAGGGGTGCTATCAGCATCATCAACTACATCAGCTACTGGATTCACAGTCACAACAACTGTAGCAGTATCCGTAGAGGTAGATCCATCTGGATTCGTTACCACTACTGTATATTCAAAACTATCTGTGCCATTAAAATCAGGATCTGGTGTATAAGTCACCGTACCATCAGACTCAATCGTTACTGTTCCATTGGCTGGATCTGTTACTTCAGTCACTACTCCAACCCCACCATCTAAATCATCATCAGCCAATACATCAATATTCACCGCATCATCCTCATCCGTACTAGCAACATCATCCATCGCATCAACATCAGCTATTGGATCTACTGTAATCACTACCGTAGCCGTCTCTGTCGTTGTAGAGCCATCTGCGTTAGTTACCGTTACCGTATAATCAAAGGTATCCGTACCATTAAAATCAGGATCTGGTGTATAGGTCACCGTACCATCAGACTCGATCGTTACTGTTCCATTAGCTGGATCAGTTACAGCAGTCACCTCATTATCTGTTCCCTCAAAAGTATCATTGTCTAATACATCTACATTCACAGG
>NZ_FZNY01000006.1 GCF_900188275.1 Dokdonia pacifica | reverse complement strand
GTCTGGAAGAAGGGATCATTAACATTGATATACATCATATTATCAATCTCTCCTCCGACAGGTGCATTGTTGGCATCATCCATTGTTAGGTAATATACCACTGTAAGAGAAGTGTCTCCTCCTGTGATCTCGGCATCTACATCTGATAAAATGAAGAAATCAAAAATACCATCATTATCGACATCACAAACTTCTAAATCTGCAGGAACAACAGGAACTGGAAGTAAAAAGACTTCTACAGCTAAAGCTTCTGTTGAAAAACATCCTGTAATATTATTGGTCACTCTTGCAAAGACAATCTGTGGATTTGTTCCAGCCATGTTCATAAACATTGTTGGATCAGGAATCGAAGCATCATTTACATTAGCGCCTGCTAAGGTAAGATGATAGCTTACGGTAACTGTTGGATCAAAACCATCCGTAATCTCTGTATTCTTTACTGTAAGATCAATAATTGTAACTTCATCAGGAGTACCATCTTCGTCACAAATCTCTAAAGTAGTAGGTGTAACAGTTGTTGGATTAACATTTACAATAAGATTAAATGTCGTACTCGTTGAACAACCCGTAACATCATTAACAACAGTCGCAGTAATTGTTTCAAGTTCTGGGATTGTATTGGCTAATGGGTTTGGTAATGGACTTGAAAGAGGGTTTCCATTACCGTCTAAATAAGTAACAGAAACTCCAGTTTGACCACCTATTACATCTGCTTGAACAGTAGAGGTATCAAAAAGTCCTAAACCATCATCATCACAACCTCCCATATTCATTAGGTCTGCTACTGTATTTGCAATAGGATTAGGGTTGACAATTAAATCAATAGTATTCGTAGATTGACAACCTGTAATATCGTTAGTTAACGTTGCAGTAATTGTTTCTGTAAATAATACAGTGTTAGATAACGGATTTGGTAATGGCGAAGTTAAAGGCACATTATTACCATCTACGTATGTAATTGTAATATCTGTTTGTCCGCCCAATAATGTTGCTTCAACACCTGAAGTATCAAAAGATATAGAGATACCATCACTAGGATTAGTACCATCATCACAAGATTCTAGTGCTGCAACTGGATTGATAATTGGTAGTGGATCTACCGTAATCAAAAAGCTAGTTGTAGAAAAACAATCTGTAAAAGCATTATTTTCTACACGAACAAAAATTTCTTCTTGATCTACAACACCATTTATATAAGTATCAGGATTTCCAATTAAATCTGTAACTCCATCATTAGCGCCAGCAAGTGATGTATGAAATGTTAAAATAAATTGTGTAGGGTCTTGTCCATTAAGTATTGTAGCAATGGTCGTTGTTAAATCAAATTGCGCAAAACCATTAGTAGGATCTCCATCTTGGTCATTGTCACAAATATTAATATCGTCAGGTGTAATTGCATCTGGTGTATCAAAAACATCTATTAGAAATGAAACAGTATCAAAACAATCTGCAAGGTCATTATTTTCAACTCTGGCAAAGATGGTATCATCCATAGAGTTATATGCATCAGTACCTACAAGACCTGTATTCGTAATATCATCTGCATCTGCTTGTGACAAATGGAATGTCACTGTAAAGTCTAAAGGATCTAAACCATTAAGAATTGTTGGGATTAAAGCATCAAGATCAAATATCGCAAAACCATCATCATCAGTTCCATCACATAACTCTAATGTATCAACCATCGCAGGTGCCATAGGAACTTCAAAAAATGTAACCAAAATATCATCGGTTCCCATATCTCCATCAAATGTGGTAAGAGTTACCTCATAAACTCCTGTTTGAGTCACATCAATCATAGGCATACCATCAGTTCCAGGAATAGCAACTGGACCCGTACCATCATCAAATGTCCAAGTATAATTAGCTGCTGTAGGGTCTGTAGCATCTAATGTCACTATAGTACCTTCACACGCATCTATATCTGCTCCTAGCGTAGGATCTACAATTGCACAATCAGTTGCTCCTGTATCATTATCTGCTTGATCTATAAAAATTTCACCTTGTTGTTGCGCAAAATTTGTAATTAGAAATACATAAATTTCGCCTACTTGTGCATTAGGAATATTTGCTGTTTCTACAGCTGCTGCAGAAAAACTACAGTCTACCGTGTTTGCTGCCGTTAAATTGTCACAAACATCCGTATCTGAAAATGGTCCCCATAATGTAAAATCTACATCTAGAGGTGTACCGTTTAAAGTTCCATCATCAGCGATATCAGTATTTTGAAAGATTGTAAAATTTAAATCTCCAGGTGTTTCTATCTGTAAGAAATACCAAGTTGGAAATGGTGTAGACCCCAAACAAGTATAATCAGGTCCTGCTTCACCAGAAGCAGTACAATTAGGATCAGGGCTTCCATTAAAACAATTATTAAAAGGTTGATTAAGTTCTGCAGTACAAAAAGGTACAGCATCTGCACAAGTCGGACCACCAATATCTTGCCCGTAACTATTTGTAAAACAGAAAAATAAACATATTAAAATAAGGCCTTCGCGTAGGATTTTCATCATAAATAGGTTTGTGTGGGCGAAAAATAGGGATTTTTTGTCAAAATTCTGTTAAAATATCAGCCCATTTGTATGTGAAAACGTTTAAAAAACAGAATTGGTATGTCTCATTAAAAAAGTTATCTATATTACATTTATATCTAAAATATAATATCTCGTACATTAACCAAGTGCATTATGTAGCCGTATACACTCTATGGCTTCTTTCACATCGTGAACCCGAAGAATGGAAGCGCCATTTTGCAAAGCAATCATATTCAGTGCTGTAGTGCCATTTAAAGAAGTTTGCGGGTTTCCTTCCAATGTTTTATAAATCATAGACTTGCGAGACAGCCCTGCCAATAAGGGAACTTCTAAAAATTGAAAAAAACGTAACTCCTTTAAAAGCTTAAAATTTTGCTCAGTGGTTTTAGCAAAACCAAAACCTGGATCAATAATAAGATCATTTATTTTATGACGTCTTGCGCATGCCAATCTTTCACTAAAATAACTAGTGAGCTCTTTCAAGATATCTTCATAATCTGTTAACTGCTTCATGGTTTGCGGAGTCCCTCGCATATGCATTAATACATAAGGAACTCGGAGTTCTCCCACTACAGACATCATATCACTATCTAACATTCCTGCGCTTATATCATTTACCATACAAGCCCCAGTATAAATAGCTTCTCTAGCAACATGCGATCTAAAGGTATCTACAGAAATTAAAGCCTCTGGGTAATGTTTTAAAACCTCTCTTATAACTGGAATTATACGCTTCTCCTCCTCTTCTATACTAATATTAGCAGCACCAGGTCTAGAACTATAAGCGCCCATATCTATAAAAGTAGCACCTTCATCTAGCATACTCCCTACTTGTGCAATTACAGCATCCATATCTTTATATGTACCACCGTCATAAAAAGAATCTGGGGTTAAATTTATAATGCCCATTACTTTGGGAGTAGATAAATCGATAAGGTTTCCTTTACAATTAATATACATAATCAACTACAATACGTACTTTTACTATAAATTTTAAAACTCGGTTGTGAGTACTTCTTTCAAACAAACTTACAACCCCATTTTTTATATTACGAATTTTAAGCGAAATTTACGCAAATTCTATATCCATTTATGAGTAATACCTCAACACAGTACGACAACGCAATTACAAAATGTCGAAGCCTTTATATAAATAAAATGAAAGACTATGGAAGTGCATGGCGTATTTTACGACTACCATCACTTACAGATCAGATTTTTATTAAAGCACAACGCATTCGTGGTTTACAAGAAAATGATGTGCAAAAGGTTGATGAAGGACAAGTTTCTGAATTTATTGGTATTATCAATTATTCTGTGATGGCACTCATACAATTAGATTTAGGTGTTGTAGAACAACCTGACCTTAACTTAGAAGAAGCTACAAATGCATATGACAAAAAAGTAGCTATTACTAAGGCACTCATGGAAGATAAAAATCATGATTATGGAGAAGCTTGGAGAGATATGAGAGTAAGTTCACTTACAGATCTTATTCTTCAAAAGTTATTACGCGTTAAACAAATAGAAGACAATCAAGGAAAAACACTGGTTTCAGAAGGAATTGACGCAAATTATCAGGATATGATTAATTATGCGGTGTTTGCATTAATCCATTTGGAAGAATAAGCTACAAATATCTAGTAATACATGAATAGTCCGCTTTCGCGAAAGCGTATAAAAACATACTAAAAAATGCACATACCTGTACACATGGCACGTTTTTTTGTTGGTGCCCTTTTTATTTTTAGCGGATTCATAAAACTAAATGATCCATTAGGGTTTTCATATAAACTTCAAGAATATTTTGCTCCTGAGGTATTGAATTTAGAATTCTTATCACCGTATGCATTACTCATCTCAATAGGCCTAGTTATTTCAGAAGTATTGTTAGGTATTGCATTACTGATAGGCTATCGTAAAAAACTCACATTATGGTTATTACTAGCTATGATTGTATTCTTTACATTTCTTACTTTTTACTCAGCTTATTTTAATAAAGTAACTGACTGCGGATGTTTTGGAGATGCTATCCCACTAGTGCCATGGGAATCTTTTATAAAGGACCTAGTACTGCTAGTATGCATTCTATTCTTACTATTTTTCCAAAAACATATACGACCTATATTTAAAAATAAGATTGTACAAAACAGCATTATATTCTTATCATTTGCTGCTTGTATGTGTTTTGGATATTATGTATTAATGCATTTGCCTTGGTTAGATTTTAGAGCTTACAAAGAAGGTTCTAATATTGCCAAAAACATGGAAATTCCAGAAGGTGCTCCAGAAGCTATTTTTGATTATCACTGGAAGTTTAATGTCAATGGAAAAGAGAAAATAGTAACTACTTCTGGTGGATATCCTCAAGTAGAAGGTGAATTTATAGGGTATGAAACAGAACAAGTACAAGAAGGCTATATTCCTCCTGTACATGATTTTACGATAGAAAAAGGGGATGAAAATTTTACAACAACTTTTCTTGAAAAAGAAAATGTTATTGTGATTGTAGCTTATAATATTGATAAAACTGAGCGAGAAGGATATTATAACATTAAGAAAGTCACAGAAGAGGCGATCCGAAAAGGATATACCGTTATTGGTTTGACTTCATCAAGTCCGAGTGTGCATGAACCCTTTGTTAGGGATTATAAACTTCCGTTTGATTTTTATTACACAGACGAGACTACCTTAAAAACTATTGTACGTGCAAGTCCAGGTATTGTGAGTATGGATAAAGGTACTATCCTTCAGAAATTACACTATAATGATGCTTCAGATTTGATTCTAAATTCATTACCTACCGCTAAACCTCATCTAAATTTTAATCTAAAGTTTCAATTAGATAGTATTGCTGTACTAGATCAAAAATATCGTAAACTAATGCAAGTGCCTGAAGGTCCAGAGCGCAAAGCATTAGGAGAATCTATGGGGCTTGATCCTGCAGAATATTCAGGGGATATATGGAAACGTCAGATAGCATTAGATACTAGTAACCTTAGAAAAATAGAATCCATATTAAAGAATGGGGTATATCCTGGTAAATCTTTAGTGGGTACTCCTACCAATACTGCAGCTTGGTCTGTTATTCAACATTCTAATAAAATTCCAAAGTATCTCGATCTTATGAAAAAAGCAGGGAAAGCCGGCGAACTTCCATTTAGATTGGTTGCTATGATGGAAGATAGATATTTAATGAATGAAGGGAAACACCAAATATATGGTACCCAAGGAATGACTTATAATAATGGCACTCCTTTTATATGGCCTATAGAAAATCCTGAAGAAGTAAATAAACGCAGAGAAGAAGCAGGTTTTAGCAGTACTATAGAATCCTATGCAAAAGATCTTTTTGGAGAAGATTTTGAATATACTCCTATCACACTAGAAGAAGCAGAAATAAGAAGACTTGCCTCTATCAAAGAACACGAATGATCTCATATATTTTAAAGAAATTAGGGTATGCAACTGGTACACTTATAGGAGTGGTTACTGTCATATTTCTTTTATTTAATGTATTACCTGGTGATCCTGCAAGTATGATGCTTGATCAAAATGAAGATCCAGAACAACTAGCCATTGTACGTGCAAAGTATGGATTTGACCAACCACTTTACAAACAATATCTATATTACCTTAATGATTTAGCTCCTATATCTTTTCACGCAAGTGAACCAGACAAATACACCAGTTTAAGTAGTGGGAAGTACAATGCTATTTCTTTATTTACAATAGCAAAAACAACTGTTGTATTAAAGTCTCCTTATTTAAGAGAAAGTTTTCAAAAAACTGGTAAACGAGTGACAGAAGTAATAGGAGAAACTTTACCTAATACGTTTATCTTAGCCATAAGTGCTATTAGTATTGCCATCATCATTGGGATCTTATTAGGTATTATCTCTGCTCAAATGAGAGACACATGGGTAGATCGAACTATCCAAATTATAAGCACTTTAGGGATGAGCGTTCCAAGCTTTTTTAGTGCTATACTTTTTGCGTGGCTCTTTGGTTTTGTTCTCCATAAGTATACCAATTTAAACATGACGGGGAGTTTATATGCGATGGATGATTTTGGAGAACACGTCACTATCCAATGGAAAAATTTAATACTTCCTGCTTTTGTATTGGGAATACGACCTCTTGCCGTAGTGATACAGTTAATGCGTAATTCTTTATTAGAGGTTTATAATCAAGAATACATTCGCACTGCAAAAGCAAAAGGACTGAGCCCTTTTCAAATCATACGCAAACATGCCTTAAAAAATGCACTTAATCCCGTAGTTACAGCTGTTTCTGGATGGTTTGCATCTATGCTTGCTGGGGCGGTATTTGTAGAGTACATTTTTGGTTGGAATGGTTTAGGAAAAGAAATTGTAGATGCGCTTAACACGCTAGATCTACCTATTATCATGGGAGCCGTTATTGTAATCGCAACCTTATTTGTAGTGATTAATATTTTTGTAGACCTTATTTATGGATGGTTAGATCCTAAAATACGTTTATCATAATTATTTACCACAAATAGATTCTTCTTGTTTCTTTACATTTTATGCAATGAAATACTGAAAAGATTCTTTTTTTTCAGGTATCTATAATAGGATAGCTCCCCTATTAAGACTTTCATAATAATAGTTTTCTTCTACTATTTTATAAGAAGATTATGAATCTTATTGATATTTTTGTGATTCAATAAAAAACACACCATACATGTCTAGAAAACATATTGTCGCTGGAAACTGGAAAATGAATAAAAATCTTTCTGAAACGCAAGCATTATTAACTGCGCTTAAGGAGAAGAAAAACACAGGAGATGCGCAAGTAATTGTTGCCCCTACTTCTATTAATTTACATGCTGCTGTGACTGCATTAAATGGTAGTGATATTCAAGTAGCTGCTCAAAACATGCATCAAGCAGAAAGTGGCGCATATACGGGCGAGATATCGGCTAGTATGATTGATAGTATTGGAATAAACACTGTAATCTTAGGACACAGTGAGCGTCGTGCTTATTTTCATGAAGATGATGCATTACTTGCCCAAAAAGTAAATACTGCCATTGCACAAGGATTTACTGTTATTTTTTGCTTTGGAGAAGAGCTGGAAGATCGTAAAAATGGAAAACATTTTGATGTGGTAGAAAGCCAACTTAAAAATGCGCTTTTTCATCTTACTGCTTCTCAATGGTCACATATTGTTCTTGCATACGAACCAGTATGGGCAATAGGAACAGGAGAAACGGCATCACCAGATCAAGCTCAAGAAATGCATGCTTTTATTAGAAGTACTGTAGGTACTTCATATGATGCAAATACAGCAGATCAAGTATCTATTTTATACGGCGGATCTGTAAAACCAGGAAATGCAAAAGAAATCTTTTCAAAGCCAGATGTAGACGGTGGTCTTATAGGTGGGGCTTCCCTTAAAGCAGACGACTTTTTTGAAATCGTAAATGCTTTTTAATAAAGCGCTTATTATATTTTAAGACAACTTTCATAGTATTTTTATACCTTAGGTCTATAACTATATACTATGAAAGTTTCTTTTTTACTCCTTTTTTTATTGGCTGGTATTTGCTTCTCTTGTCAAGCACAACAAACAATCACAAATACTGATGGTTCTGTTACGCTCCTTAAAAATAAAGAAGAGCAAAATGCTGTTTATATTACTAAAGATGGACGTGTAGGGATTGGTAAAAAAAATCCAACAGACAAGCTTGAAGTAAATGGACAAATTCATGCTAAATCTGCAAAGTTAGATCTTAAAGAATGGGCAGATTATGTATTTGAAGATGGTTATGATTTAGTACGCTTACGCGAAATAGAAAAATACATCAATACCCATGGTCACTTACCTGAAGTTCCTACAACGGAAGAAGTACAAGAAAATGGTATTGAATTAGGTCAGATGAACGTCCTACTTCTTAAAAAGATAGAAGAACTCACATTATATCTCATAGAAAAAGAGCATCAAGTTCAAAAACTACAAAAACAGTATGATGAACTTCAACAACAAATCAAACACATACAAGAATCTATAAAAAGCTAGTATGTTAAAAACAATAGCTATATATATCGTTTTTGGAATACTAAGTATACCTTCCATTTATGCTCAGGAAGATCGTTTTTACATTCGTTCTTTAGATCAAAATATTGAGATTCCAGTAATCACAAAAGATTCTGTTGTTTCGTATACAGGAGATCATCAGAAATTAAAAGTGCTCTTTCATAAATATCAGGTAAAAGTTTTTAGAAAAGGGTTTAAGTATGCTGATCGCGATAAACTAAAACGCACATATTTTGTTATTGCATCCCATCCTAATTTCCAAAAAGAACTATTAGAAGAAGTCCCTGACATTTTTGAATTTGGCGAAAGCCTACTTCCAGAAACACTTAAAATATATGAACCTAATGATTATGGAGTAACAAGTACTGTAGGTAGTAATCAAGGCCTACAAGTAAATCTTGATTATTATGATTTTTTAGGGGTTCCCGAGGCTTGGTATTATACTACTGGAAGTAAAGATGTAATAATGGGTATTTCTGATGGTTATGTAGATCCGGAGAATCCAGACTTTAAAGATAGAGTCACCGTATTTAAAAAAAGTTCTTATTCCAAAGGTCATGGTATGAGTGTAGCTGCAACAGCTGCCGCTAGTGGTGATAATGGCTATGGCATTGTGGGTATTTGCTCTAATTGTACTATTTATACTACTACCTATGGTGATTTTAAATTTTTAAATCAATTATTAGAATTATCTCGAGCAGGAGCAAAAGTTATTAATTGTAGCTGGGGCAGCACTCGTTATTACGAAACAGCACAAGAAGCCATTAATGAAATGAGAGACAATGGAACTGTTATTGTTTCTGTACCACACAATCCATCATTCAATAAAACAAAAGGAAAGGTTCCTAGATATCCTGGAGCCTATGAGCATGTTATTTCTGTAGGGAGTGTCCAACATCGATTTGATGACCCTAGAGAAACACTACATACAAATGGAAAAGGAAATCCATATGCCATTGGACTTAAAAATTATGTAGGACGCGCTGTAGGTTTTAAGGGAAACGATATAGATGGAGAACAATTTATTTATAAAGCATCTACAAACAATCTAGATACTTATGTAGATATTTTGGCGCCCGGCACTTTTATATTTAGATATAGTAAATATCTAGAAGATGGAGATATTTTATATAATGAGGTAGAAAAAACATCTCCTGCGGCTCCTTTGGTTACAGGCACTATAGGACTTATGTTTTCTATTAACCCCTGCCTATCAGTAGATGAAGTAAATAGTATTATAAAACTATCGGCTACAAATATAGATTACATAAAAGCAAATGCTGCATTTAAAGGGATGTACGGAGCAGGTAGCTTGCATACAGGACGAGCTGTAAAAATGAGTTATAATATGTTACAACCGGAGCTCTATACAGTTATAGAAAATCAAAATTTTAGCCGTTGGAAGTTTACATTAGAAGCTCCTTATAAAGTTAAAATCAAAAATCAAAAATTTACAGACAGCGTTTCTGTAAATTTTACTGCAAAAAATGAAATTTTAATTGAAAATGAAACAGTACTTTTGCCTGGCGAAAATGGAGAAATAGTATTAAAAATTGATCCAAATACGTCGTATAACTGCAAAGAGATTAAAGAATGACACCCATATATTTAGGATATACCTTTACCGTAAGCCCTCCTGTACCAGCAACAGAAATTTTAATAGCAGAATTAGGATATGCTGGTTTTGAAAGTTTTACAGAAACAGAAACTGGGGTTATCGCATATATTCAAAAAGAAGAAGCCTTTCCTAATAAAACTCTTTTAGATTTTGAAAGCTTACTCACTGATATCCAAATTTTAAAATCTGATGAGTTTACCATCACATATACTGCACAAGAAATTGAACAAGTAAATTGGAATGAAGAATGGGAAAAAAACTTTGATCCAATTGAAGTAGATGGACGTTGTGCTGTGCGAGCACCATTTCATAAAAAAACAGATGTCGAATTTGATATTGTCATTGAGCCAAAAATGTCTTTTGGCACTGGTCATCATGAGACTACACATATGATGATAAAACACCTATTAAAACTAGATGTAACGAATAAAAAGACATTAGATATGGGATGCGGAACTGGGGTTCTTGCTATTCTTGCAGAAATGAAAGGAGCACACCCTATTGACGCTATTGATATAGATAATTGGTGCTACCTTAATTCTATAGAAAATGCTGAAAGAAATCACTGCGAGCATATAACAGTTTATGAAGGCGACGTCTCGTTACTTAAAGACAAAACATACGATCTAGTTATTGCTAATATTAACAGAAATATTTTACTACAAGATATTCCTGCTTATGCAATGACACTTCCAACAGATGGCATTTTATTATTAAGTGGTTTTTATACAGAAGACATTGCCTTAATTACAGAAAAATGTAATGAAAATGGGCTTTACTTCGTTGGTAACTACGAACGTAATAATTGGGTCGCTTGTAAATTTGAAAAAAGGCAATCCTAAATTTTATGTTATAAAACATTACTAATTTAATTAGTAAGCTATTTATTTTGTAAATTTCTAGTCAAAAATTTTACTCTTATGAGTACAAAAGAAAAATATCAAGAAGACCTAGACGTCCTCACTGAAGAGCAGAAACAACACGAAATCATTCTTTATAATGATGAAGTAAATACATTTGATCATGTGATTAACTGTCTTATAGGTGCATGTGATCACACAGAAGAACAGGCCCATCAGTGCTCTTTAATTGTTCATTACAAAGGGAAATGCACTGTAAAAACCGGAGATTATGATGATCTTAAGCCTAGATGTTCTAAACTTTTACAAGCTGGATTAAGCGCAGAAATTGTGTAATCAGTAAGCTTTCTATAAATACTTAGACATAACATTCAATTTTAATCTAAAAACTATTGTGCTCCCGTAGCGCTTTTGTTACTTTTGCACAGCATAAATAAAGCACCATATAAAAAGGTATTATGAATCTACACGAGTATCAAGGAAAAGAAATGTTAGCTAGTTTTGGCGTACGTATCCAAAGAGGTATTGTTGCCACTACACCTGCAGAAGCTGTTGCTGCTGCAAAAAAACTTACTGAAGAAACTGGAACGGGTTGGCACGTTATAAAAGCACAAGTTCACGCCGGTGGTCGTGGTAAAGGTGGTGGTGTAAAACTCGCCAAAAATCTTGAACAAGTAGAAGAAATCGCTGGTCAAATCATAGGAATGAATCTTGTGACTCCTCAAACAAGTGCAGAAGGAAAAAAAGTACACCAAGTACTAATTGCTGAAGATGTATACTATCCAGGAGATAATGAACCAGAAGAATATTACATGTCTGTACTTTTAAACAGAGGAACAGGTCGTAATATGATTATGTATTCTACAGAAGGTGGTATGGATATCGAAACTGTTGCAGAAGAGACTCCACACCTTATTTTTACAGAAGAAATAGATCCTGCTACAGGATTATTACCATTTCAAGCACGTAAGATTGCTTTTAATTTAGGATTAAGCGGTACAGCTTTTAAAGAAATGACAAAATTTGTTGCTTCCTTATATAAAGCATATGTATCTACAGATAGTTCTTTATTTGAAATTAATCCCGTACTTAAAACAAGTGATGATAAAATCATGGCAGTAGATTCTAAAGTATCTTTAGATGAAAATGCACTATTCCGTCACAAAGATCTTGCAGCATTGCGTGATGAGCGTGAAGAAAACCCTGTAGAAGTAGAAGCAAAAGCTGTAGGGCTTAACTATGTAGATCTAGATGGTAATGTAGGTTGTATGGTAAATGGAGCTGGACTTGCTATGGCAACGATGGATCTTATCAAACAAGCTGGTGGAGAGCCTGCAAACTTCCTTGATGTAGGAGGTACTGCAGATGCAGAACGTGTAGAAATTGCATTTGATCTTATTCTTAAAGATCCTAACGTAAAAGCAATTCTTGTAAATATATTTGGAGGTATTGTACGTTGTGATCGTGTTGCTCAAGGTATTGTAGATGCATACAAAAACATGGGGAATATAGAAGTTCCTATTATTGTTCGTCTACAAGGAACCAATGCAGATATAGCAAAAGAATTAATAGATAATAGTGGTCTTGATGTACAGAGTGCTGTAGAATTCCAAGAGGCTGCAGATAAAGTTCAGGCGGTTTTAGCATAAACCATCTTAACAATAAGAATAAAAGCTCTTTTAGCGTAAAACGTTAAAAGAGCTTTTTGTTTTTAAGCGTTTTAGTATCAATTACATACCTATTTATATGTTCTTTTAGAAAGATGTTTTATACGCTTTCGCGAAAGCGTTACCTCAGCTTTACCCGAATGTTAAGTAGCGTTAATAATCGTTAAACAATGGTTAAACTACACTCCATTATGTAACGAAGTACAAGAAATGTTCGTCTCTTTGGTATATCAATCTTTTAATCTTTAAAAACGAACAATTATGAAAAATCTAAAAATTTATTTAGTAGCTATTTTATTAGCAGCAGGAACAACCGTATTTGCAAACAACACAACTCCAAAAGTTGAAAACAAAGAAACAAATGTCACCACTCAAATTGCTGAGTTACTTAAAAATCCAGAAATGGAAATCAATGAAGACATTAAAGCAAAAGTTACGTTTATGGTAAATGACAATAAAGAACTTGTTGTTATAAACGTAGATACTAAAAATGAAAGTGTAGATGCTTTTATTAAAAGTAGACTTAACTACAAAAAATTAAACACACTTAAAACAGGTGAAGAGTGGGTTTTACCTGTACGTATTGTACCAGCTGCTTAAATAACAGGTTAGTAAATAATCACATTTTTAAAAGCCGAGCTCATCACTCGGCTTTTATTTTTATAAATACATTATGAATAGACATATTGCTTATTTACTTTTGCTTCCTATCTTTACCCTATGATGAAACAGCTATCTCTAAAGTATGTGATGCTTATTTTAGTATGTGTTTTTACCACAAACATACATGCTCAAAATCAATTTATACGACTTTCTGAAAATGCAGAAATAAGCTTGATTACCATAGGCCCTGGACCAGAATTATATGATTCTTTTGGACATACTGCCATACGAGTACATGATGATGCAACAAATATAGATTGGGTATTTAATTATGGGCGTTTTAATTTTAATACACCCAATTTTTACCTAAAGTTTGCTAGAGGCAAATTACTATACACTTTGTGGGTTACTCCATATGATGATTTTATTGAAGACTACGTATACCAACGTAGATGGGTAAAAGAACAAGTATTATCCTTAAATACTCAGGAAAAGAAACAGTTTTTTGATTTTTTAAAAAATAATGCTAGGGATGAAAATAGAGAATATCTCTATGATTTCTTTTTTGACAATTGTGCTACAAGGCCCGTAGATGGACTAGAAAAAGTAATGGGCAAACAATTGCATATAGATTATAGTAGTTTTCCTGAAGGTTATACACATAGAGATTTAATACGCCATAATGTACATTGGAATACATGGGGAATGCTAGGTATGGATGTAGCTATTGGATCTGTAACAGATAGACTTGCCACAAAAAAAGAATATGCGTTCCTACCTGATTATACGATGGAGGCATTTACTAATTCTGTAATAACTGACGGAACGACTAAAAGACCTCTTGTTTTAAAAACAGAAGCACTACACATACCAGAAGAAGAAAACACCTATAAAGAATCTTTTATGATTAGCCCTATCGTTATTATAGGCTTGATTGCTTTACTTTTAATTTATAAAACCTATAAAGATTATAAGAATGATAATCCTTTAGGGTTGGTAGATACAATCCTATTGTTTTGTACTGGATTGATAGGAATCCTTTTAGTATTATTATGGTTTGGCACAGAACATAGTACGACAAAATGGAATTATGATTTACTATGGGCATTTCCTTTTCATATGATCGCAAGTTTTGTAATTAGGAAAGTTTCGCCACCTAAGTGGATATATCCATATATGAAGCTATCTATTATCTTATTAGCATTATTGTGTTTTCATTGGATAGTAGGTGTACAACGATTTGCATATGCACTTATCCCCTTATACATTGCATTAGTGATACGTTATCTCTACATATTAAAAGTAATAAAGAAAAATAGAGAGATTTCTCAATAAAATAATTTACTGTCCCCTATAAAACACAACCGTACTTATTGTTTTAAGCACAATACTTAAATCCATAAATAGATTTCGGTGTTTTATATAATACAAATCAAATTGTAGTTTTTCTAAAGCATCATCAGTAGAGCTTCCATAACTTCCCATTACTTGTGCCCATCCTGTCAATCCAGGTTTTACAACATGCCTAGTTTCATAAAAAGGAATTTGTTCAGAGAGTTCTCTAACAAAAACGGGACGTTCAGGTCTAGGACCTATAACACTCATTTCACCGAAAAGAATATTAAAAAATTGTGGTATTTCATCTATCCTTGATCTCCTCAAAAACTTACCAAAACGAGTAATTCGCGTATCATTTTTCTTAGCCCACATCGCACCATCTTTCTCTGCATCTGTAACCATTGTACGTAATTTTATGATTTTAAAAGCAAATCCATTACGTCCAATACGTTTTTGCGTATAAAAAATAGGTCCTCTATTCCCTATTAAATTACCTATTAATACGAATGGAAAGATGATCAAAAAAAAGGCAATACCAATAAGTGCCATGATGATATCGAATAATCGATGAAATAGCTTATAAAATTTATTTTGATTACTTCTACTAAAAGGGAAATAGCGGTAAAAATCTTTATCTACATGTTGTACAGGAATACGTTGTGTAATCTCTTCATAAACCTGCATATATTCTCGTATAGAAAAACCTGATTCCAATAAATTGATAAGTTGTAAATATAAAGGCTTTGAAACTCCATCACTATAATCACTTGCAACTACAATTTCTGAAATACCATTTCTAGACACCGTAAAAGTTAAATTTTCTATAGGATATTCTTGCACAGTTTCTGGCATATCCCCTACTTCATTAGAACTATCAGTATTAATATATCCTACTATTTTATAATTAGGATCTGCACCTTCTAGATTGCTAATGATTTTCTTAATATCAAATGAATCCCCAACAATCAAGACTCTTTTATAAAAACGTGGTGACGATATAAGTGTAATGTACAACCATCTCCACACTAATATCCCAAAAGTCATGGCTAAGAAAAAATAAATAATTTGAAGTCTATTCTCTGGTAATTCAGGTGTATAGAAAGGAGTTAACAAGTAGAATAATGCTGTTACTGATACGGTAAGAATGGTATTTTTAAGGATGGTTTGAAACTTTGATGCCTGTTGTAAATTATACAATTCAAATACGGTCCCAAAAATATTCAAGTAACCAGTTAACAAAATAATCCACAACCAATTTTCTTGACTTATTTTAAAATAATCAAAATCGAAAAAATTACCTACCAATTGCAGGCATGCAAGCACAAACAATGTATCCAGTATACGTAAAAGGATTTTGCGTTCAGAGATTTCAAAATGAATATCTGGTAATAGTGCCATATAGGGGTTAGTTACGGTAAAGATATTATAATTTTTCAGGAGAGCACCTCGTTCCAAGAAATTTTGACAAGTCTCCAATCAAAACTTTCTGCTTTTGCTCTTCCGTTTTTACTTATTGTATTTACTAAAGTTGGATTTTTTAAAAGGGTAACCAATTTTGATGTAAATTCCATGATATCTTTTTCAGGTGTTAATACACCATCTATTTGATCTTGTATTAAAAAGGGCATACCTCCTACATCTGTTGATACCACAGGTAAACCAAGTGCCATTGCCTCTATAACACTAATAGGTGTATTGTCAAAATTTGTTGTACTGATAAAAATATCATGAGATGCTCCTAATGCCATCCATTCTTGTTTTGATAATTTTCCAGTAAAGGTCACGGGCAAATTATTTTCTTTTACATACAACTGGCATTCATCAAAACTATTATCTTTTTTGGGTCCTACCATTGTCAATGTTGCATCAGGATATTCCTTTTGTAACGCTTGTAACACCTTAATAGCCATTATAGGGTTATACAATGTTGCAAAAGAACGCACCCAAAGAAGATTGGGCTTAATTTTACTACGCTCAATGAATGGATATTTTGTAGTCTCTATGGTATTAGGTATATACTTCAAGTTAGTAAAGCCAGCATCTTTAAAATCACGGAGTAAATATTGAGATGGTACTATATTACATTTTGCATTTTCAAAAAGTCGTTTACAAACACTAGGATTATTTTTAAGCCTATATGGTAAATTTCCTCCTCGTAAAATTGGAATATAATCCAATTTAAAAAACCTACACCAAAATCCTATTATTACCGCGTACCAAAAATTTGTTGTACTATACGTATCTATTAATACCGTTTGGGTTTGATTTTTAAGAAAGAACACTGCCTTTATCATATCCAGCATTCTCAGTATTTTATTTTGCACTGAAGAAGACACAATAACCTCATACCCTTCATTTCGCAAAAAAACACCTAAGGTTTCAACACTAGTAACTGTTGCGCCTTTACGAGATAATGCGTTCCCTATGTATAGGATTTTTTTTCTTTTCATTTACAATATTTAAAAGACATAACGAATAAATAAAAGCAGGGGCTGCTATACGCATGGAGGAGTGATTTATGGTTAAAAACCAAAAACCTAACATCGAAAAAAACAAGAAATTACGCCTATTACTTAATCTAAAAATCAAAGGGTAGACACCCAATATAAGAAGGGCGAATAATCCAGATAGGCCATGTTCTGATAACATACGGCTTAATTCATTATGGGATGCAGCAGATATTCCTTGAGTCTCTTCTCTATATTCTTTAATCTTTCCTACACCAATACCAGTGATTGGATTTTTAAAAAAAGCTTCTAACTCTGAAGATATTAACACTGTTCTTCCCGTACTTAAATCTTCTTTTACACGACCCGCAGCATCTTTATTTGCATATCGCTTATCTATTAGTCCTGATGTTCTTACTGAAGTTAGTAAGTAAGTAAATGAGGCAGTCAAAACAAGAAATAATATGGGGCCAATAATTCTTTTTTTAGTTTTAATATTAACTGCTTTGAAATAAAAGAAAATAAAAGCAACACTTATAATAAGAGCTGTCAGTACTCCTCCTCTTGAAAAAGTAACGATACCTCTGTAGGTTAGTAAAGAAAGTAAGCCTAAATTAATAGCTAATAAAATGATATTTTTACTATTATTAAATAGTTGTATCACTAAACAAAACATACCTATTCCTACAGCTGTAGATACTTGATTAGGTCCAAATCCTCCTGAAGCAGCATAATTAGACCCTGTTCCTGTCAATACAGATCGTGTATCTGGTGTAAAAAACAACAGATAAACCCCCATAGCTATGGTAGGCATTAAAAGTGACCATATTATATACTGTAACTGTTTTCTTGTAATCTTACGATCTACGCAGTATAAAGCAGCAATACCCAAACAAAACGGGCCGCTTAAATTAAAAATTACTGCTTTTCTAAAATTTGTATCATACCCAAGTGTTGAAGATGCATACACAACTCCAGGTATTAGTAATAGTAAATACAACCAATACGGGCCTGACTTTCTAGAAGTTCCACTAAAGAAAAGCCCTAATAATATAAAACCAATCACACCATATTTACCAGCTTCATAAATAGGAATTGGTGAAGCATCAGTCATTCTAAAAAAAACCTCAGCTCCAGTTATATAAGCTGCTGCATATAATGCTTCATTATTTTTATTTCCGTTTTTGAATAAGTAGAAAAGAAAAATCCCTACAGTAGCCATAAAATAAACCTTTGCAAAAGGCCTAAACAAATACACGCCAAATCCTACTGCAATATGTACAGCAATCAAAAACAGATATGGATTCTTAAATATTTTCAAAACTACTATTGTATAAACTTATAATTTGATCACGAACATGAGTTTCACTATAGTGATTTTTAATATGCGCTGTAAATAAATTACGGTATGCTTCTTTTTTTTCTGTATTAGTAAGATATTCCTGAATAGCTCCTGACATAGCAGGTATATCTCCGTAAGTCACAAAGGTACCATAATCCTTAACTACTTCAGAACAATATCCCACATCAGTAACAACTACAGCCAGCTTTGCTCTTCCATATTCTAATAAAGCCATAGGCAAACCCTCTGAAGATGATGCCAAGACACCAATATCACATTGCTCTAATACAGATTCAGGATTAGATAGCTGTCCATATATAAATACATTTTCTTCTAATTGATGTTCTTTTATCAATACTTTAAGAGTATTACTATATTCATCATTATAATCTTTACCTATCAAATGTAATGTAGCCTGAGGAATCTCTTTTTGAACAGAGACAAAACTTTCAATTAAAAAATGATGCCCTTTTGGGTTTCTTAAATTTGCCAAACAAACAATGCGTTTACCATCTTCTCCCTTCAATTTCTCTTGTAAAGGCATTATCTCTTTATCGAAATTTACAAAATTAGGAAGATAGATCGCCTTCTTACTTTTTAACTTCTTATTTGCCCAAGCTACTAAATCTTCATTAACAGATATAATAGTATTAAAATATTTTGAACAAAACCGTAGCACTTTCATTTTAATACCGCTCAAATTTATACTAGCGCCAGAGTGATTATGCCAAATCAATATAATTGATGGATTTTTAACTTTTAAAATAGTTGCAATAAAATAAGAAGTACTATGCGCGTGTATGATGGTGATTTTCTCTTTTTTAATATAAGCATTAAGGCGTTTTATTGCATTATAATCTAGTGTACGTTTCCTTTTTAAAAAGAAATAGTTTACATCATTACTAATTGTTGATTTTAATTTTCCTTCAGAACGTGAGGCGCACAAGTAAGATCCTTCTATATGCTTTGATAGCATATTTGCATACTCTACTGCCAAACGTTCAGCTCCTCCTAAATCTAAACTATCAATTAATTGTAACACTCTCATAACAATTCTTTTATAGAAGATTCAAAAGTATCTAAGGTATATTGATGCGACCATTCCTGTCCTTCTACAGTCATTTTCTGTAATATTTCAGGGGTTTTTATCGCTTTCGCGAAAGCGGTAACATCAGACTCCAAATTCAAATTCATAAGAATCCCTCTAGAGCCTTCTCCTAACATCCATGAAACACAAGAAATAGGCGTGACTATTGGAATTACGCCCCAGAACATAGCTTCTGCAACAACCTTTGGCCAACCTTCAGATTTAGAAGGTAATAGTAAAAAATGTGATTTTTTATATGCTTCTTGTACTGTTTCCGTTGTCTGATTACCATGTAATACAGCTACTTCCTGAAGTTGATGGTCTTGTATATATTTTTCCAATAAAGGACGCTGATTTCCTTCTCCATAGAAATCAATTTTCACATCAATACCTTGATCAAAACATGTTTTCACAAACTCTAAGGCATACATAGGTCGCTTTCCAGGAACAAGACTTCCTACAAACATTATATGGAAAGGCATACTATATGTTGATTTTTTAATCTCTGGTATTTGTTCTTTTCTATAAGTTGCTGTAAAAAAAGAAACTATATTCTTACTTTGATCAGGCCAGTCTCCGTATGCAAGCACACTTATATTTTTAGTTAAAAACGTATTTTGAAGTATCCATTTTTGTAATCTATAACTCCTAGGCTGCTTTGCTTTAGGATCCCAATTACCAGCATATTTTGCTGTTTTTTTCTTTTTTGGAAAAAAAATCTGTGCAATACATCCTAATAATCCAATATTACCAGGACATCTCAAATGAATATGATCTGCACGACGTATAGCTCCTATTATTTTAAAGAAAACAATAGGTGTATAAAAAAAACTAGTGAAAATAGCTTTTAAAGATGTAAGTGAAATTTGAGGAATCTCTGTAAATCGAACTTTAGATGTATAGGGTAGATCAATACGAGTAATTTCTTCATCTATCTTATGTCCTACAACCTCAACATGATCTACATGTGCATTCCAAATATTCATTTCTTTCACATAAGGACCATACCCATAATAATGGTCATCTTTCAACTTGTGTTTTACATGTGTGATTATAAGAAAATTCATACTATCGGATTGACTCCTATTTATTTTCAATTTTTGGTTTATTAAACAACAAACTCCACCACCCCACTACTCTACCAAAGGCTTCTGTAAATGCTTCTATTCTTGTTTTTTTATTTTTTGAAATACTATTACTAAAACGTATTAATGTAAGCAATCCTGATGTTGCATTCCATTTTAGTTTTGCTTTCAAGCTAGGTGTAGGATATTTAACCTTCCAAATATACCAACCATTACGCACCACCATTTTTCCATAACTAAATTTATTAGGACGTCCATCTGGATGATGATGGTGATGTAATTGTGCATTTGTATTAATATAAAGATGTCCTTTCTTTGATAATCTCAAGGTATAATCTGCATCTTCATATAAGCCATATCCTTCAAAATATTCTGAAAATTTCTGAGATTTCAAAGCACATATTCTATACGAGGCGACACCGCCCATAAGCTGTTCTACTTGATATATTTTTCCAGAAGGTGGCAAAAAACTAATAGATCGTCCATGTGAAAAATCTGGCAAGAATCCTGGAGGTCTATCAGAATCTAAGCCTAGTTTTTTCCGTAATACAAATCGAGAACCATCAGAACGTACATGGCCATCATAATAAAACTGATTGATTGCTGGTGTAAAAGGTTCATTTACTTTTTTCCAAGCAACCTCATTTATAATATATCCTCCTACTCCTAATGCTTCGGGATGTTTTTGATATGTTTTTAAAATCTCTTCAAAATATGTAGGCTCTAATACAATATCATCATCAAGAAAACAGACAATTTCTATAGTATCGCCTACACGTTCAATTCCATAATTACGTTGTTTTGTGAGTCCTCTATGTTCTGGAGGCACCTTATAATACGTAAGATTTTTGTATACGCTTTCGCGAAAGCGGTCTTCGGTAGCATTATCTGTAGAGCCATCAATAATCAAAATCTCATCTGGGTATTTTGATTGAAGTTGCACACTATCTAATAATGTACATAATGCTACAGGTCGCATATATGTACAAACAATTAAACTTAGCTTCCTGTTATGCATCTAAAGTTAATTTTTGGGCCCAATGGACACTTTTGTTCCATGCCTTTTTAAAGTAAGAAATATAAGAAAAAGGATTTTTGATACGTTGTTTAAAATAGTATTTAATAAAAAGCACCCATTTATATCCTTTTAACTGCTTCTCTGTAGTATTTTTAATACGGTGATATAAGATTTGCGGTGCCGGTTTGGGTAATATCTTGTCTTCATTCCAAGGAAATGTAGGTAAACTTCTAAATCCTCCTACAGGTGCTTTAAGGTGTAGAATTTGTATTTGTGGTGCATAAATTATATCATATCCTAAATTACGTATTTGCATTCCAAAATCTACATCTTCTCCATATCCATGTTCTAAAGCCATATCAAATGAAGCTTTATTGATAATATCTCGATGTACTACAGAACATCCTGAACCAAACGTTTCCCATTGTTTATAGGTCTTATATTTTTCTACTTCTCCTTCTTGTAAGTAAGACATATTGATACAATGAGATCCCGTTTCTTTAATCGCGTTTGAGATTTTTTCTAACAAATTAGGAGCAAATCTATTGTCATCGTCAAATAAGAACACCCAATCAGAAGTTGTTTTTTCTAATGCAATGTTACGTGCATTACAAGCTCCCGTTTGATGAATAAATTGATGATCTATAGGAAAAGGCCATTTTTCATTTGTAATATAATCCAATTCAGAAGTACTGTTGGGGTCAGGATTTTGTTCTATAATTATTATTCTTTGTGGAAGTATCGTTTGCTTAGTAAAATCTTGCAAAACATCATACAAATATGTTTTTCTTCCTAAGGTAGGAATGATAATGTCTATCTCAAATTCTTTTAAGAGTGCCTTTGAAGATTGCAAAGGAATTGTATTTACCTGAATAGGCTTATTATTATTTTTGACAAAAAATAATGCATTTAGGCATGCAAGAATAGGAAACTTCTTTTCATATCGTATATGACAAAAAAACAAAAAATATAACCATGATGCTTTAAAATGCTCTTTTACAAAAGTATATTGTAATTGCAGGCTTGCTTTTTTTACAGCATTTTTACTCAAATCAGATTGTAAAAGTAAAGGTTCATGATAACAGTGTATTCCTAAAGCTTGCCCTTTTCGCGCAAGCGAATTTAAAAAATAGTCAAATCCTTTAGTGTTTGTAATCACATTTCCAGTCGCTAAGACCACACTCGCATGTATAGCTCCTACGGCACTACTCATACACCAAGTTGGGTATTTTTTTGTAGGATTGATATTTATAAATGGGCTATCTTCTATATATCCTATTGCTGGAGTTAAAAAAGGAACTGAGGCGTCTCCTAAACTCATCATGAGTCTTTTATGATGCAATAATGTAGGTAATACACTTGTATTAAGCGTCTCTTTATGATCTATATGACACCAAATAATCCATTCATCTGGATAATTTTCTGCAATGGCAACTATAGCTTTTTCAGGTTTTTCTTCTTGAATAGAAATAGGTATTGCTTGCTCATCTACAATCTCTTTTACAGTATCATGTATGTGATATAAAAAGATCATTTAGCAATAAGGTTTTTATAGAACACATTATTTTTTTCTGCTATTTGATCTTGCGTAAAATGTGCTAAAATTTGTTTACGCGCCTGAACTCCTAGGGTTTTAGATAAATCAATATCCTGTAATAACATTACTATAGCATTTGCCAATTTATGCGTATCATCTGGATGTGTTATATATCCCGTTTTACCATCTATCATTAATTCTTTTGCCCAACCAATATCTGAGGTTACCATTGCTTTTTCTAATGCCATTGCTTCCAACCATGTCATTGGAAATGCTTCTGCATAGCTTGGTAAACATACTACGTGTGCACTTCTAATAGCATTTGCTACTTCATGGTAGGGAATTTGAGCAATAAACGTTACTTGTGCTAATGCTTCTTTAGTTAGTATTGATTGTAATAGTTGTATTGTACTAGTACCAGTTTTTGCATCTGTAACGTCTTTCCCTATAAATGTTAAGCGTGCTGAAGGCTCTTCTGCAATTACCTTATTAAATGCTTCGGCTAATGCTAGCACCCCTTTTTTTCGGATGATTGTTCCAAAATACAAAATAGTTTTAGGGATCATCTTACTATGATCTGGTGTAAACATACTTACGTCTACCCCATTATGAATGGTTGTAATTGTATTTTTTATCCCGAAAAGTGAAGCAGTTTTTTTTGCAGTAAAGGCACTTACAGATAAAATATGATCTGCTTTTATTAATGCATTTTTTTCAAAATAGAAATTTTTCTTTTTCTGGGTTCTTCCTTCTAGCTCACAGAAATACGTATCTGAGCCATGAAGTCTTATGACTACAGGTATTTTAAATTTCATAAATGATGTAATACCTGTCCAATCTGGCGCTTCTATCACATCAATATGTTGTTTTTTAACAACGGTATTAATGTATCTATTAATGTGTTTCCTGTATAAAAACCAGCCTCCTATGCGATAAGTCTTATGTTTGATAAGGTGTAATGTAACGCCTTGATCTTCTACTACTACATCTTCAGACTGGCTATATACAAATACGGTCACTTGTATCTGTTTTCGCGAAAGCGCAATCGCAAGATTTTTAATACTAGTTCCTATTCCAGCGGCACGTTGTATACGTGGATGTGGGTATTCTGGAGTAAGGAAAGCAATATGCATTTAGTTTTGAATAAAATCGTTAAACGTATGTTTAAAAAAGCAACTAACTTCTAGATGCAATATTAATGGAATATTGACTAATATAAAAGGTATATCACTGGCTTTATGTTTTTCAAAATAGTAGCATCATACTACACATTAAACATTCGTTTAAAATTGGAAATAAATAAAATCTTGCTGATCAGAATATACTCCTAAAGTTAATAATAGTATAATGATTACTGCTATTTTAATCCATTTAAAGCGTCCTATAAAAGGGTGTTCATATTGTCTATGAAACCACTCTATCCCTATAAATACAATAATCATTAATAAAAACTCTACACTATAACGTCCTATACTCAAGTATTCTATAGAGAATTGAAGATTTACTAACATGCGTTTTATATATGATAGTGCTAAATAGACACTTTCTGCTCTAAAGAACACCCATGCTACAAGTACCATCCCAAAGGTAAAAACCATCTGAAATACTTCTCTCAGACTAGGTAATAAACGATTACCAGCTACTTGATCTAGATGATTTCTATTTGTATTGGTTAATAAAACTGGAATAAAGAACAATGCATGTAATCCTCCCCAAACTACAAATGTCCAATTAGCACCATGCCAAAAACCACTTACCAAAAAGATAATAAGCACATTGCGTAATTGATACATTCTTGTTCCTCTTGATCCTCCTAAAGGAATATATACGTAGTCTCTAAACCATGTAGAAAGAGAAATATGCCAACGTCTCCAAAACTCTGCAATATTTCTAGAGAAATATGGGTAATTAAAATTGCGCATCAAATCAAAACCAAACAATCTTGCTGTTCCGATAGCGATATTAGAATATCCCGCAAAATCACCATAAATCTGAAAAGCAAAATAAAAAGCACCTAATAATAAACTCGTTGCATTTAAGGTACTATAATCTTCAAAAATTGCATTTACATATACGGCGCAACTATCTGCAATAACTACTTTCTGAAAGAGTCCCCAAACAATAAGATGTAATCCAGAAATTGCTTGATCTTCATTAAATACACGCTTTCGCGAAAACTGAGGCAGTAAGTTTGTAGCACGTTCAATAGGCCCTGCTACCAATTGCGGAAAAAACGCTACATATGCTGCAAAATTGATCAGGTTTTTGGAAGGCTTTAAATTCCCTCGATACACATCTATTGTATAACTTAATGTCTGGAAGGTGTAAAAAGATATTCCTACGGGCAGAATTATAGATAGTGTACTTGTATTCATACTAATCCCAATAGCATCAAAAGAAGCTACCCAACTATCTACAAAGAAGTTATAGTATTTAAAAAAGCCTAGTAACCCTAGATTTACAATAAGAGAGATCCATAGCAACCTTTTTCGTTGTGATTTAGAAGAAGACTTCTCCATATATATCCCAACAGTATAATCTACAATCGTACTAAAAGCAATTAAAGACAAAAATCGCCAATCCCACCATCCATAGAAAATATAGCTTATCACTAGTACAAATAAATTTTGCCATTTTAAATTACGTTGTACTACAAACCAATATATCGTAAAACATATGGGTAAAAAGATTAAATATTCTATAGAATTAAAAAACATTATAAAGTAAGTTTTTCTATTCCGCCCCATATACGTTCAGGGGCTTCTATCGCTGGTTGTTTATTAATTACAGCAAACCAATCCTGAGCGGCAGCTACTGTTTCAGGAACACCTTTCAGCATCTTTTCTAAGGAATCGGCAATAGTATCGGGATGATCTAACCATATCACAGCTTCTGGTGATGGCATAGATCTAAAATGAACAAAATCATATATATATACTCCAGCTTCTACCGTTTCTTTTTCATTAAGATAATTGTAATTCATATACGCACAAGGCTTTCCTGCAGTCACATAATCAAATACCATACTTGATCCTAAGTTGATAACAAATGCTGTATGCGCTATTAAATTTACTTGTAAATGGATGTCTTCTCTTGTAGGTAGTATTGTATTCCAACCATCTCCTATCTTATTCCACAGAGGTGGAAGCAGTACAATCTCATCCTTAAACTCTTCAATAATGGCATCATATCGGGTAGAAAAATCAACTGGACATCTTCTAAAGATAAGTCCTATAGCGTTTCCTTTTTTATTTAAAACTCGTACAGCACTTGCAACATCTCTTAAGTATAATTCGTCTTTTGGCGATGTTGTAATATCATCCCCACTAAAACAAATATATTTCTTGGTAAGATCTAAGTTATATTCTTTATAGAATGCTTCTTTACTTACTATGGCTTCTTTTTGATAATGAGGTTCAAATTGAGGCGTCCCTGTTACGATAATTTGTTCTGGTTGTATGTAACGTTGATAGTGTAATAGCTCCTCTTTCATATGGTCACTCCACACAAAATAATGATCACTCGTCACAACAGTTGTGGCTTTCGGAACATTATCCCATGAAAAAATATAGGATACTGTAGGTATGTTTAAATCTTGTGCAGCTGTGAGCGGTGATATTGCAATCACAGATCGCTGACTCGCACAAAATAAAATATCAGGCTTCTCTTTTTGAAGCATTTCTTTACATGAGCGATAATACGATGTTTTACGCTCTTGAGCAATCATACGTTTTCGTATCGCTAATAATCCAGATTCAGAACCATATGCAAAACAAAACCATTTGACCAGTGTAGTTTTTAATCTTGCTTTTAAAGAAGCTTTAGATAAAGGGAATTTATACGATTGATATACTTGATCAGTATCTCGCTTAGAAAAAAGATTTAATTCAATACGAATACAAGCCGTTTTTAATATGTCTGTTAGCCAGTGTGGCTTTTCTTTTTTAAAAACTACCTGTTTAAATCCTACTTCCTCAAGGTCAAAAGGAGTATGATTCCAAAATAAGATTTCGTGTCCTTTTTCTAATCCTTTTTTATAAAAAGAAGTGTATGCAAAATTTCTAAGGCTCACGCCATCAGGTAATAACACAAGTACTTTTTTACTCATACGAGGCAGTAATGATTGGTTTGTTTGTTTTATGCAGGTGTGCTTGCTCCAAATATAGTACAATCCCTCGATTTGCTAATACATTATGTGCTTTTCGAATAGCTTCAGGTGTAAAGTCTTTAATTCGATATTCTTTAGACAACTTGGTATCTTCTTGTAGTATGGGTACTATTTTGCTTTCTAAAAAATCCTTTACAATTTTAGGATAAAGTACCCCAGCCTTTTTAATTAATCTATTTCCTATACTATGAATGGTATCTTCTTTATATAACTCTTCTAAACGCAACTGATGTAAAATACCACCAGCATCTACTTTTACTGTTGCTATATGTATGGTGGCACCTATGCATTCAAACTCATTATTAACAATTGGAAAAAAATTAGTTCCAGATCCTTTATAATAAGGGGATAACCCTAAGTGAAGATTGATTA
The DNA here is from genome assembly GCF_900188275.1 of Dokdonia pacifica. Taxonomy (GTDB): domain Bacteria; phylum Bacteroidota; class Bacteroidia; order Flavobacteriales; family Flavobacteriaceae; genus Dokdonia; species Dokdonia pacifica. The sequence continues at coordinate 383,921 of NZ_FZNY01000006.1, read as the reverse complement.
CTTTATTAGGAAACTTTTCTAGAATAATAGGTTTTATAATAGATGTTCCAAAAAGCAAAATATAATCCACTTTATATTCTTCTAAATACCTTAAGGTCTGCTCAGAATTTATGGTCCCAAACGCCAAAGAAACATGCGGAGTATCATTTGGGAACTGCTTAAAAGTTCCGAAAAACTGCTCTTCTGCAGCGGTTCTATCCTTAAAATGTGTATCTAATAAGTGCTGATCTTCTGTATTGTACGCGCTACTATCTTCAATCTTTTTACTTTTTTCTTCCGTAATAACAACCACAAGATTTAACTGCGCTTTCAATTGTGCAGCAATATATTTGTGCCTAAGATGAGTACTAGTAAATAAGGCGATGCGCATGTTCAAATGCTTTTTGATTTTTACCTAAAGGTAAGTCATTACAATCAAAACGTTTTAACAATAAAGGATGTTCATTCCCTGTATTTATACTACGCTCCATAGTAAATCCCAATTGATGTCCTGTGCTTTTAGCTATTTCTTCTACAGGAGAAGCACACGCCTCTTGGCTACCGTATGGGTAACTCACATAAGGTATTTCTTTATGGGTAAGTTCTTCAAGATAATTTTTTGAAGTTACAAACTCCTTCATAATCTCATGACGATCTAAATATCCTAATGGTACATGACTATGTGTATGATTACCCAACATCCCTTCTTTTGCAAGCTGTATAAGATGTTCTTCAGTCATGTATAGATCATTCACCACTTGATGACTATCAAAATGAGTATCAAAAATAGCTTGTATAAGGCTATGCTGTTCTTGAAGTGATAATTTAAAGTTGAGTGTAAACTTTAATAAAGCTGTCTCTTCATCATCATAATTATAATGCTCGACAGCTTGTTGTTTTTCTTTATTAGAAAGTTGTGTTTTTCCTTCTGTATCAAATGTCTTTAGAATTCCAAAAAAAGCTGTAGTCGATATTTGAGAACGAAGTAAATGTATCTTGTGCACAAGCGTCACTTCTTTTTCAATAAAATTGAGACTATTTACAAAGAATAACGCTTTGATTCCTAGTGCATCTAAAATAGGCTTTGCATTCACATATTGCTCCTTCAACCCATCATCAAAGGTGATTAATATATAATGCTTTGAAGACTGAATCACTTCTTCGTGATTTTCCAATAATTCTTGCGGAGTTATAAAGGTCCCTGTATTTTTTAGGGCTACTAATTGGTTTTTTAAAAATGTAGGGGTTACACCAAAAATACTAGGGTATGGTGTAACAAAATTGTTCCTAACATAGTGATAGTTACTTACTGTAAGCATATGGGGGGATGAATTTTGATTTGGGGTATTAATTTTCTTACAAAGATAGTAATAAGCTAGCATTGATCCATTGCCAAATATGAAAACTACTATCCTGATCTCCATTTATATACATAGTCCACTCTTTATGTAACTTCTCATAATCAAACCACGAGTGATCTTTAAGGGATATTATTGTATCAGACACCCATTCTTTCAAATCTTCTGCTAGCCATTCACGTTGAGGCGTCTGTAAAGGGCGTTTAGGTGCATAGGTGATCGTATCAGATAAGTATTCTGATACAATAGATCGCAATACATATTTCTGAATACCCTCATGAATTTTATAAGCTAGTGGTTGTGAAAATGCAAACTCAACCAACCTATAATCTAGAAAAGGCTCTCTTAATTCTGTACTAGATTGCATAGACACACGATCATTAAAACGCAATGCTCTTGGAATCTTTGTATAAAACAAATCTCTGTACTGTAGGTTTAATATACGATCATCAAATGGTGTTGGATATATTGGTTTTTTTGCTTTCGCGAAAAAGTCCTCAGACAGCACAGAAGTTCTAAAAGGAGATTTTGTCACTCCCTGAATCACACTATTAGAATTCTTCGTATAATAATCATACCCTGCCCACTGTTCATCCATTCCTTGCCCATCTAATAACACCTTCACTCCTTTTGAACGTGCTTCTTTAAAAAGCTCTCCATAGGCTACAGTAGGAACACCGCCATAAGGTTCATCCTGATGAGAAGCCATACTTTCAGCTAGAGATGCAAGATCATCAACCTCCAGTTTAACTTTGGTTAATGGATTATTGGTATGTGAAATAAGCCCCTCTACCCAGGGAAGTTCATCATACCGATCATCTCCTGTATAAAATGTAAAGGCTTCTATATTTTCTCCTCCTTCTAATCGATTTACCAAAGCTAATAATGCCGAACTATCTAACCCACCACTCACATTAAATCCTATAGGCACATCTGCTCTAAAACGAAGTTGAATACTATTATCTAGCAATTGTAAATACTGCGACTTGACTTCTTCAAAAGAAAGTGCTGTTTTGTATTTCTTTACTTCTTCTTCAAAATGATACCATTTGGATATTTCAGGTAATGTATTCTTTAGTTTTAAAAAATGACCCCCTGGCAATTGCTGTATGCCTTCCCAAAATGTCTCATCAGGCAATCCATAACTTCCATAAGCAAAATAACTTGCCCATACAGATTCATTAGGAAGTTTAGGGATTCCTGCTGCAAATAAACTTTTTATTTCTGAAGAAAAATAAAAAGTATCATTCATCATTGTATAATACAACGGCTTTACACCAAAGCGATCTCTAGCTGCAAAAAGATATTGTTCTTTCGTATCCCAAATCGCAAAGGCAAACATTCCATTAAGTTTGGATACACACGCTTCGCCCCATTTTTGATATGCTGCTACTAATACTTCTGTATCTGAAGTTGTTTTAAAAGAAAATGAATTTTCTAACTCTTTTTTAAGTTCTATATAATTATAGATTTCTCCATTAAAAACAAGAATGTATCTTTCGTCATGAGATAAAAAAGGCTGATTAGCTTCTGGAGATAAATCAATAATAGCCAATCTATTATGTCCTAATGCAACGCTATCGTTTATGTACCTTCCAGTGTCATCAGGACCCCGATGTGTTTGTGCTCGTAGCATTACATCTAGTTGTGTTTGAGAAACACCATTTCCTATGATTCCTGCAATTCCACACATTAGTCTTGAAACTTTTTTACAAGTTCTTCGGCTAGTTTCCAATCCTCCATGGTATCAATATTCACATGCCATTCAGGATCAGATTCTATATAACTAATACTAGAGCCATATAAAGAATTTTGTTCTAGTAGTACTTCACTTTTTGTGATATAAATAGCACCATCACGTATATATGCATCTGGCAAATCCTGTCGTCTCTTGATGATTTCTTTTTCACCAGTGGCAATATTCAATTTTCCATCTTCTGTGGCTTCAAACACCCAGTGTGGGTTATATTCATGAGGAACTTTTAATACAGAGACTAATGAATCTGTGTTTGCTTTCGCGAAAGCGGAAACAGCTTCATCTATCATACCTGCGCTTCGAAAAGGATTTGTTACCTGCAATAAACATACAGCATCATACGCTTTTCCTTGCGTTTGCATATATCGCAATGCATGTTGAACCACACCCAATGACCCTGAGGTATCTTCGGCTAATTCTTGTGGTCTAGCAAAAGGAACGGACACCCCCAAATCTCTAGCAAGAGCCATTAATTCTTCATCTTCAGAAGAAAAAATAAGTGTGTCTAATTGAGATGCTTTTAACCCTGCTTCTACAGTATATTGCAACAAAGGTTTTCCTCCTAGCATTTTTTTATTTTTACCAGGAATTCCTTTACTTCCGCCTCGAGCAGGTATAAGCCCTAGCACTTTCATTAATATGTAATAGTTTTATGATAAGACAATGGGCAGGTTGCTAATATATCGGCTATTTTCTCTCCTGCTTCTCCATCTCCATAGATAGGTGATGACGTTTTACTAGGCGCCGTTATTTGTTGCTGAATGGCATCTCTAATGGCATCTTTGGTATAATCTACATCAATAACATTATCACCTCTATCTCGTCCATGCTGGCGTGTTCCTATATTTACAACAGGTACTCCTAGATATGCACATTCTCGAATCCCAACACTACTATTTCCTATGAGACATTTTGAGTTTACAAGAAGCCTTAAAAAATCATTAGGTTCCATATTTTTAAAGAAACGTATATTCTTAGGGTTTACGCTTTCGCGAAAACTTCTGATTCCGTTACTCGTTCCATCAGATCCTGCATCTACATTAGGCCAAAACCAGTAGGTTGGAATTCCCAATTCATGCACAACCTCAAGGGTAGTCATTACATCTTTTTTGGCCTGACCATACTCTGTAGTTACTGGATGTTGCATCACTACCAGGTATTCTGCATCTTTTGCAATGGTTGCTCCTACACCTCCATATTTTTGAGAAGGATCAAATGTAAGTGCCGGATTTTCTTTTACATCTCTAGCTATATCTATAGATGGACAACCCGTATTGTAGACCATTTTTTCTTGTTCTCCCAATTTGAGAACACGTGCTTTTGCACTTTCACTAGCTACGAGATGAATATCTGCTAGTTTGGTATTGGCATGACGTACTTTTTCGTCAATATTTCCTGTGACCTCACCTCCTTGAATATGTACTAAAGGGATATTTTGATAGGCAGCAGCAATAGAAGTTGCGATGGTTTCAAAACGATCTGCAATGGTAACAACCATATCGGGTTGTAATTTGTAAAATACAGTTGCGAGCTCCATAACACCTAATCCAGTCGTCTTTGCCATAGCCGTTTTATTCTCTCCTTCCAGTACCATAAATACCTTCTCTGCTATTTCAAATCCGTCTTGTTCTATATAATCTACCGCATTACCATAGCGTCCTAATAAGGCTGAACCTGCAATCACAAGTTGTAATTCTAAATTAGGATGTTTTTTGATGGCTTGTAAGGCAGTTTTAATTCTACTATACGAAGGTCTTGCTGTTACAACCACGCATACTTTTCGGTTACTCATGTTCAATATCAGATTCGGTTAGAAAGTCCCACTTTTGTAATGCTTTTGTGATTGATTTTCCAATTACGGTTTCAAATTGAGAAGCATCTATACCATATCCTTTTGGTTTTTTTGCTTCTAAATCATCAAAAGTGAGTATATGTCCCTTCGGCAATGTTTTATTTACCGATAAAGATTTTTCAAAAATACGTTTTAATTCGGCAAATTGGCTATTGTTTGATTTATCAATGAGATGCTTTCGCGAAAGCGCAATATTCCTAACACTCTTTGTCATTACTGGAATATCTTTGATCTCTATAGAAGATGTCGCATCGGGTCCAAAATCAGTATGATTAAAAACGGCATGAAATTCTAAAATCTCAGCCCCCAATGCCGTTGCGGCAATACAGGTTCCTATATCTGCTGAGTGATCTGAATATCCTATTACCACTTGATATTTATCTTTTAACTCTTGAATTACATTCAATCCATATTGATCTGGAGCAGTAGGGTAACTGGTGGTACATTGTAAGATAGAAAAGTCTACATTTTTATCTTTTAAAAATGCAACTGTCTCATCCAGTTCTTGAAAAGAACTCATCCCTGAAGATACAATCACAGGTTTTCCTGTGGCTGCAATTTTCTCTAATAACAGAAAATTATTGACTTCTCCAGAGCCTATTTTATATCGCTGTATTCCTATTTCTTCTAGCAAATCTACCGCTGCATTACTAAATGGAGAAGACATAAATTCTAATCCAGCTTGATCACAACGATTCTTTATTTCCACCCATTGTTCTTTGGAAAATTCCATACGTTTCCAATAATCAAAACGGGTAGCATCTTGATCTGAAAACTTTACCCTAAAGGGCTCATGAATACTACTCTCTGCTTCAGCTATATGAGTTTGAAACTTAATAGCATCTATTCCTGTTCCTGCTAAAGCAGTAATATAATCGTATACTTTTTGGATACTTCCGTTGTGCGCTTGCGCTATTTCTGCTATGATAAAAACACTCATATTATATTTGAATTATTTGTATTATGCCTTATACCATATTTTAGGTAAAACAACAGGACTATTAGGAGTATTATCTCTATCTAATTGATGAGGGAAATCTGTTCTAAATCCTTTATTTTCAGATCTATCTTTTCTAATAAAAGTAAATTCTGCTACACTAGGAATTTCAACTCCATTTTGAACATACAGAGGCGAAATGTTATTAGGGTGTATATGGATACAATAATGGTTTTGCAGTATTTTTTGAAAAACAAGACTAGCCGTTAAATAGAATTCTTTATTCCACAATTTATGTAGGTTATGAAATTCTATCACTATAACTCTAAAACGTTTTAAGAGTTGTTCTGAGGCATTTAATATGGTGAAATACTCAAAGCCTTCTATATCCATTTGTAACATGAGGTCTCCGGGATCATTACCCATAGAAGATGCTACCCAATCATCAAGTGTAGTGTAATCATCATTATTTATAGGGCCTACATATTTTTTTAAAAAGTTAAGTTGTTTGTTTTCTATGCCTGGACCGTCTACAGATTTATCAGCCAAAAAAAGTTGCATCCCATATTCTAAACAAGAGAATTCAAAATTACTCATTCTACCTACCCCAGGAGAGAAACATGCTTTGATATTTTCTAAATCATCAGGCACTAAATATCCTCCATCATACTCTGGCCCTAAACGAATAAGGTCTTTATCTATTGCTATAGGATAAAGAGATTTTATTAAAGATAATACGGCATTCTTTGAAGTGCTTTTTTCAACATAAAGCCCATTAGAACGTAATATCATCTTTATATATCTCTTTATAGAGTTAAGCATAGATTAACGGGTTATGTTTTTTAATTTATCTGCAATTGCTTCTAGTGATTTTTGGCGTTCACCATGTGCAAACGATTCTCCTTTAGATTGTATAGATTGATATACTTTTATACAGTTATTCATTCTATCTATATATTCTTTATTTGACAATCCATCTATAAATGAAAATAGTTCTTTTGGATTATTAAATGTACTATAATCTATAAAACTATCTTTAGGGAACAACTCGTAGATACCATTATGCTTTCCGTAATAGATAGGTAGACAGTAATTTTCTATACTATCCCATATTTTTTCGGTCACATAATTCTTTGTAGATGTATTTTCAAAACAAAGGTTAAAGTAATAATCTTCCAGTAAGGCTTTTTTTCTGGTTACCCAATCTCCTGACCTACTATCTTCTCTAGAAACACCTTCTGGCCATCCTCTCCCATATACGTGAAAAGAATCTTCATCTTGCCCTGCTAATGCAATCTGTGTACGTGTTTTAATCAAGTCAATATCTTCTCCATTTTTATACACTGCTTCTGTTTTTTCTCCTTTAAAAAAACTCATCAGCCCTACTACTGTTCTATTAGGCAATGTAAAATCATCAGGAAGTGTTTCGAGTTCTTGTTGTATTAATTGTGCATGAAATGACAGAGGACTCACAAAAACATCCTCTGTATACAAATTCATAATATGACAAGAAACCAAACCAAAAAGTTCTCTTCGAACAGGTTTAAATGAAACATCAAAACGAGGTTCTTGTGTCCAAATTACATATTTTTTCTTGTTTAAATACTTTCTGAAATAGGGTTTTAAAAATTTACGATGACCACCCACAAGCACATCTGCTTGCTTTATATCCTTCACTACATAGATACCTTTAGACTCTAGGTATGGAATATCTATTGGATTAAATCCTCCAAAAGGGGTATATGGCATTGGTTTTACTAGAAATATATGGATCATTAGAATGTCTTCTATTTGTTTATTTTTTTTGCCTCACAACATATCATTCCTCCTTTGTTCATTAGATATACTTTAGTGACAGTTAAATCTGAGTATTTTTCTATTACATTTTTTAATGTATACGGGCTATACCAAGCATTATGATCTGGGTGAACTACTTCTATAAATGTATCTCCATCTTTATGATAGTTTTCCAAACGATTTTTAGAAAAACAATTGGGTGCTGTAATTAAGAATTTTGAAGCATTAATAGTAGCTACATTGCTTAAAAACAACTGCACATTGTCAACATGCTCAATAGTTTCTGGAATTAGACATACATCATATTTTTTTGATGCTGGAATACTTTTAAAATCAGAAAAATAATCTTGATCTACATATTTACGCAACTTTTCTATGCCTTCTTCATCAATATCAAAACCATCAATAGATTTTGTGTATTTAGACAAAGTCATATGTAAGTTATTTTCTGGATTAAACACAGGCCAATCTGTACATCCAAAATGAATAATATCTTTTCCTTCACATTCAGCTTTAAAAAGATCTAACCTATCACCGACCTCTTTGAATGGTAATCGCTGTATCCAATATTCTTTAACTGTTTTATAATGTGGTTGTGTCGATTTTAAGCTTCTTTTGAGCTTTTGTTTTATCGTATAGACTTTGTGTCTTAAACTAGTTGCCATATTTTAAATATTTTATACGCTAATCTTGCTATAAGACTGCATTACTTTTTGTTGGATTTCCATTCTATCCCACTGTTTACATAAGTTTTGATTTATCTCGAAAGATTTAGCAATCATTTCAAGATTGCTAATTGTTCTCTGTATGATATCACTAATTTCATCTACATCTTCACAATCTGAAATTAAATACCCATTTATGCCATCTGTTATCACTTCTGCTGTAGCTCCTCCTGGGTTTGATTGTATAGGAAAAGCTCCTAAACACATAGCTTCTAACAACGTATTAGGCATACCATCAGAATTACTATTCCCAACATATACTAATGCTGCTCCCATTAATTTTAAAACCTCATCATGGGATAGCTTCTTGTGAAATATTCCTTTTAAATTGTTTTCATCTTTATATTCTATCACCTCTGGACTACAACCAAATACTACAATCTCAAAGTTTACTAGGTTACTTTCTAATGTTTTGAGTGCCTTTAATACAGGAATAGCTCTTCCAGACCTTCCTTGATATCCTTTTACAAGGATGATCTTTCGATCTGAAATAGGTGTATGGTATTGTTTTAATTTCTCTATAGGAAAACCTCCTCCACCTGGGAAAACTCCTAGTGATTCTCCTGAGAAGCCTAGTGATTTTGCTAATTCTTGATCTCGAAGACAGTCTGTAAACAAATAATCTATTTCTGGTAATACTGCTTCAATATCTCGTCTATAACGAGGAACCTCTTTAAAATAAAATAAATCACTGCCCCAAGATGAATATATCCAAGGAATTTTTGATTGCTTCATTACCTGAAGAATTGGAGTACAAGAAACGTATAATGCAAAGCTATGTACCACATCTGGTTGAATTTCTTTTATTTTTTTTCTAAAAACTTTTTCAATATCTCTTTCAAAAATAGGCTTCAAAAAAGGAAGTTTACTCGTTACTTTTTTAAAAAAATAATGCCCTTTTTTAAGGCGGTACTTCCAATTTACATGTTGTGTTACAAAATCTAACTGTTTATTTTCAGGACCTCCATTTACATCAAACCAATGTATCTCATGTTTGCTATCTCTCAACTGTTCTGACCAACGTCGAAAGTGTATAGAATTCATAGATACCATTACTATTTTCATACTACAGATGACAAGTTAATTGTACACGTTATTCTCTGTTTCTTTCTATCAAAAGAATAGTAGTAAGGTACATTGCGATGATTTAATATAATTGTTTCTAGGAGTTTACTATTGGCTTCTTCTAGAGAAAGAAAAAGAGGGGTTCTCTTTTTAAGCGCTTTTTTCACATTTGTTTTTAGTGTCTTTTCGTCTGGATGTGGTTGTACAATAAGTTGTATAACACCCTTCCAAACACCTTCTGACAATTGAAAACAAAAAGCCGTAATTGCATCAAATGTGCTGTTACAATTGATAATAGTTTCTGGCTTTTCAAGCGCTACATACAGGTCCTTATCAGGAAAGACACCCCATGCTCTACCTACATTTGCTACTACTTTTTTATGCTTTCGCGAAAGCGATATATATTCATAATTAATACGCTCTAAATTGTGGTGATACGGCGCTGTACTATCTTTAGATCTATAAAACTTAGGATGCCATTGATGTAAAAGCAATGTTTCTTCTTCATTGAAGTATACTGCAATGCCTTGGTTACGCAATCTCACATGAACATCAGTATCTTCAGAGCCCCATCCATGATAAAACTCATCAAAACCATTTACTTTTTTTAAAATTTCTGTTGGAAATAATGTCATTCCCGTCGCCTCTTCATTGGTGTAAAACTTCACCTGATAAGCTTCAAAAGGTTTTTCTAATTTACTTTCTTCTTCGGTAAGAATTCCAACTTTAAAGTAGTGAACCTCATCAGGACGTACATATTGTTGGATTTTTATCACAAAATCAGGATGGAATAACATATCCATATCTGCCACCATAAAGTAAGGTGTATCACATTGTTTCAATGCAATATTAATTGCTCTTGTTTTTTGCCACAATTGCCCTTGGGTGGGACACGTAACTAGTGTCACGCCATCTAAAGGTTGTATAATATTTTGAAGCTCTTTCTGATATGTAGATTCGCTACCGTAGTCTATCACTACAACTTTCATCTCATTATTTAATTGAATTGTAATAGAGTCAAGGGTACGTTTTACTGTATCAAGATTTCTATTTCTATTAGGAATAACAATAGTGAGTAGCATATATGCTAAATTACGTAAGGTTTATTTATTTTATACTTTGATCTACTATTTTCTTTAAATAAGATTCAGAAAGATATGCTTCAAGATCTGGTCTATTTAATGGTATTGACTTATCTGTTTTCCATTTTGCGTAAAGTGTACTTATTGCTTGAGTTAATGCATCTATCTGATCAAACTCAAATTTATACAGGTAGTCTTCTCCCAATAGACGTTTACTTTCACTATAATAAGGTCCTATCAATAAAATAGGCTTATTTGCCGCAACACAATGTGCAAATTTACCTGGAAGAAAAGGGCTTATTTCTGAAGATGCTTCCAGAATTACATTAACACTTGCTTCTTGTTGCATTTTATACACTTGCTCAAAAGGGACATAATCTTTACTAGCATATATAGCCGTGTTTTTTTTGATTTCTGATTGTAAGTAATTATCAAAAATAGAAGGCTTTCCTAAAAAAATAAGTGTACTATTTTCTTTGGCTTCTGGGTGGAGTTTACAAAAATTGGCAAATGCTATCACCAAAGGTTTTGGGTCACGTAAATCTAGCAAATTACCGGCATGTAAGATGGTAAATTTAGAGAATGAAAAATACGTTGGCAACGTAGTTTCTGCTATAGAGACTTCTGCGATTTGATGTGGAATGATTAATTCTTTTCCATTTATGTCTACAAAATAACTTTGCATCCAGTCTTTAAGTAATAAACTTGGAAACACTATTTTTTTTGCAACCTGAGTCATTTCTCTAAAGAAGTATCGTTTCTTTTTATAGCCTTCAGGAACATAGTTATAAGGTCTAGGATACAATTGTTGTGGGTATGGATCATGTATATAAGCATACCATTTATGATACCACTTAGGCAAACGCAAAACACCAGCATGCATTCTGAAACTTGTTCCTTTCCCAAAAGTCCATAGCATATCAAAATCGTCAGGATGGTATGAATTTATAGCTTTAGCTATCGTCCTAGCATCATTAACCCATGTATATGAAAATCCATGTTTTCGTTCTTGTCGCACACCTATATTATGTTTAAACCAACGATATATATAACGTTGTATTCTACTTAATAGGAAATGTCTCGAATATCTATTTTCTTTTACAGAAATACAGTGTACACCTTCTATCGACATCTCTTTTTGGGTATAATGCAATACGGTTACATCATAGCCAACCTCTGCCATATTTTTGATAAGCGCTACCCTACCTTTTGTACCACTACTATCATCTACATCTATAGATTCTACAGCTATTAATATTTTTGTCTTTGTTTGCAAATGATTGGTATAGGGTTATTCTGTTAGGCTCTGTTTTTCAGAATTCAAATATAAGTTATGTAAAATTATTAGTTTTCTAAAATATCAAATACCTTTGATTGTAGAATCTACCACTCTTAAACACTCTATGAGTACATCAGAAAAATGTCTTATTATTTCACCTATTAATCAATGGGGTGGTGTAAATTTAGATGTAGGCTTTATTGCACAATCTCTATTGCATCGTAATCAAGATGTATTTGTACTTAGTGTAGGTACATATTATGACGATTGCTCTTTATTTGATTTTATAGATTCATCTGCCTATGACTCTGTAGATCGTATACTTTTTAAAAATAATTTTTTAGTAAAAGCCTCCTTACGAATTTTAGGAATTGTAAAGCCAATGTCTATTCCTTTACACCAAAGGTTAAATAATGCTTTTACAAAAACTTTTATAGATATTTACAATAAGCGTCTTTCAGTGCTTGAAAATTATATATCAAATTATGATCGTATCATTATTTGTTCTCAACTTACTGGGACTTGGAATGAAGAGGTTATCAAACTTGCCAAACAGTTACAAAAGCCTATTTACATAAGAGTTACACAACAAATAGCTCCTCATCACATTTTGCCAGAAAAATTATCCTGGCTCAAAGGTATATCACATTTTATACACCATTCAAAGCGTAATCTTGATATACTAGCAAAAGCACTACCTGAAAACAAACATAGTATTATTGATCAATGTGCGATGTGGGAAGATCAGTTTCTAAATGCACCTATTATCAAAAAACCAAGTACTGAATTTTATTGTATTTCGCGTTTAGAACAAACCAAACGCATTGATCTAATTATTGATGCTTTTAAAAGTATTAAAAACTCTGATTTAAGTCTTCACATATATGGAGATGGGACTTTAAAAAATGATTTAGAAAAGCAAGCTTCTAATGATGACCGTATTCAATTTTATGGAGCTATTGCCCTAAAGGATATAGCTAAAGTTCATACAACACATGATTGCCTACTTATTGCTTCATCCATAGAAGGAGGTCCTTATACAGCTATTGAAGCAATGGCTGGTAGTCGTCTTATTATAAGTACAGATGTCGGGGCAATGGCCACAAGATTAGGTAAAGATTACCCTTATTTTGTAAAGGAAGAAAAAGGAGCTATATTATCTAAACTAATGACAACTATTACGCATCTAACTGCACAAGAGACAGAACAACTAAGTCAAGAGTTACGTACTATCTATACGACTAATTATAGTGTTTCAGAGATTGAAAAGGCATATTCACAAGCTATTTTAGAGTAAATAATACTTACTTAATATCGTCTTCTATAATAGATTTTAAATCTAATGCCAATCTTGTACTAAACAGTTCTGCTCCTGTTTTATTAAGATGCATATTATTATAGAATAAATTTTTATCAAAGCTTAAGCTATCTTGTGTATAATCTAATAATGGTATTCCATATTCTTTACTAATAGAAGAAATCACTTCTAGATGCTCTCTTCTATTTGTCACCCTATCTTGTCCTTCTATATAAAAAGGAGCAATTACTAGAGTCAGACCAATATCTTCTTCTTTTAGCTCTTCTATAAATTTTTTAAAACTAGCTACAACTTCAGCATACACTTTAATCTCAATTGAAGTATTCTTACCATTTTCAAATTCTTTATCAAATGCCCTATACCCCTTTACTCTATATACATGTGATTCATTAAAGAGTTTTTTATATAAATCTACATCTCCTAAATATCTATAAAAAGGAATTGTTGTTTTAGCAAGATTCACTCCTTCATAAGTTTTAAACTTATTATAAAACTCAAAATTAAACAGCATATAAGGTAAAAACTGTGTCTCATTATACAAATCACTTCGTCTAGTTAGACTAAACCAATCTATACAAAGCACAATTTGTTTTGGATGCTTATTATGTTTAAAGTATTCTTGATGTCTATATAATTGCATAGGGAATGGAAACCCATTAACACCAAAATTATAGGTTTCTTTTCCCACACCTTCTTTTAGAATAGCAGGATCTACTTGAACCCATGCTCTAGACGATCCATATATTGCCATCTCTGCATCAATAGTACCTTTATAGATATCTCTCCAAGTATGCAATTCCCCTCTAGACATATGGATACGAGACTTTAACCTATAAGACACCAAAAGATCGCCTATAGTTGCAAAACTTAGAAATAGGAGTATATATAAACCTATATGTTTTAATAAACGACGCATTGTATCTTTTAATTTATTTCTTTAATAAACTTTTCCAATATGATGTTATAGTATACCAAGTATACGTAATAGACACTCGATTTCCAGTACCTAAAGCTTTCCATAGGATTTTAGCATCTGTCCTAAAACGATATCCCAGTCCTGTTGCCCATGCACTATTGTTATACTTCAACAAGGTAAGCTGTGCTTTAGTCTCTCCTCTTCCTTTTGCCATTCTATATAAGTACGAATTCGTTAGTCGTTCTTTAGGAATAAAATGAAAAAAAGTATTATCACATACTTGTCTTATTTTATATCCTTGTTTACGAACTTGCATACACCATTCACTATCTCCTCCTGAAGCTAAAGAATTTCCTTTACGATCTGAAAGCTGTGTTTTATATCCTTTAATCAATGATTTTCGCACACCCATTCCTGCCCCATAAACATTGGTCACATCACCATCATTACGGCACCCTAAGGCATAAATACTAGAGAATTTTTCAAACCAAGAAGGTGGCGTCACTTCACAAGCTGCTTTCCCATTCCCACCTACAGCTCCATACTCTTTATTCTCTTTTAAAAAAGTATATGTACGTTGCACATACTCTTCATTAAACCAATTATCATCATCACAAAAAAGTAAGTACTCATAAGAAGCAGTATCCATACCTTTCTCTCTTGCATAACTTAGACCTGGTTCTGTTTCTGGAACCACTTGAAATGTTACTTGCGGTAACTCCTCTTGCATATCCCAAAGATCCTGAGCAACCTTAGCTGTACTATCTTTTGAAGCATTATCTACCACAATAACTTCCATTAAAACACCATCAGAGAGCTTTTGGGCAAACATATGCTCCAACGTCTTTGGAAGTCGTTCTGCGCTATTATAACAACAAATAATTACGGATATACCTTCTTTTTGCCCCTTCATTAATGATCTTTTTTGGTTATGTAATTGAATCTTTTTTTAAGCATTAAAAACCTTTTTTCTATAAGCATAAATGAAAGCCAAGAAATTAAAACAACACTCATCCCATTTTCTGCTAACAAAAGTAGTGTCTTATATTTTACATTGAAAAAATCTGGCAGTAATGGATTCACATATACATCTATATACTTTTTAACTACCAATTTCGGTACAATATTATGATATAAATAAATGCCATAACTTATTTTTCCAAGAAAAATAAGCATCGGATTATTTAATATCAGCTTGCCTCTTAATTTTTCAGTTTGATGATATAAATATATATAACAAATAAGCCAAACCGTAATCATGGACACCGTAGTTCTTATAGATACAACCATCCATTGTTTTGTAGTGACTCCCCATATAAAATACAAGAAAGCAATAACTGCTATAATCCTTAATCGGTTATAATAGAAAATCATTTTTTCTTTCTTATAGGTAATTCCCCATGCTAATAATGAACCAATCCCAAAAGCATCAAAACAAGTAAACGTAAGTATTCTACTCATTTTAACGCCATGAAGCCATAATTGACTCCCTATTCCTATAGCTATAAAAATAAAAATTATAGGAAGTATATATTTCTTTCTAACTAATAAAACTAACCAAGGCCATATCAAGTAATATTGTTCTTCTACTGCTAATGACCACATATGAGACAATATCCCATCCCAAGCTTGTCTATTAAAAAAATAAAAATTTGATGTATATGTAAGATAGTATACAAGAGCATCTTTAATAGAAGTATTTGTACTATCTGCCGCTATGTATACTACAATAATTGTAAGATAGTATATAGGAAAAATACGTAGCGAACGCCTTATATAGAAACCCTTTAAAACATTAGATACGGGTTGCCCTAATGCAATTGCTTTATCTCTATTATCAAATAATATTTTTGAAATCAAAAACCCACTTAACACAAAAAATATATCAACACCAATTTGTCCATTAGGAATGCTATTTAGGATATTTTGTTTTGGAAGCCAATGACTTACAATAACCAACAATACTGCTACAGCTCTTATACTATCTAGTTGTTTGATATACTGCATCCTAAAATCTCTTTTTTAAAAAAGTAGTTGTTGGATATAAATAATCATAGTAAGACAACTTACATTTATGTTTCAAGATTCGTTTTATAATGGTTATAGAAAAAAAACGTTCTTTCCAATAGGCACGTAAAAATTTTTGTTTAGAAACCGTTGAAAACGACATATCTGAAGTTTTTAATGCAAAAGGGAGTTGAAACAACTTCCACTTTATGGGGTTTGCGATAAGGTTACGATAAATCAAATATTGAATTCGTTTTTTAATTTCTGATGCCGTAAAACTGTGAAGTACTTTTGCCTCTACACATTCAATCGCTTTCTTTATGGTTAGATTGTACTGAAGAGATCTTTTTTTAGAAGCTATAGAATTTACGACATCCAATCTATAATAATTATCAGCGATCGTATTATTGGATTTTATCTTTGGTTTATAGGTAAGTGCTCTTACGTGGAGTTCCCAATCTTGCCAAGCAGTAAGGTTTTGATTCCATCCTCCTATATGTTGGAGAAACTTTTTTCTCCATAACACACCCATTGTATGCCATGGCATATCTTGAATAAGAAATCGTATGAGGTATTCTTCATTGGTCTCTTTTTCATGTAGTAGATTCCAATAAATCTGATGATCACCTATATTTTTTTTAAATGTCGCTGTATGAAACACCGTCATATCCAATGTTTCATCTATAGTATTGATACGATTCTCTATACAATTTTCAGCAAGCACATCGTCCGAATCTACAAAAAGCACCCAGTCAGATGATGCAATATCCAGTCCCATTTGGCGTGCACCATTACCGCCAGATTGATAGCTTTCACTTCTTTTATGCAGTTGTATTCTTGAGTTCGCTTTCGCGAAAGCGGAAACAACCTCAACCGTAGTGTCTGTACTCCCATCATCTATAACAATACACTCCCAATCTGAACTAGACTGCGCAATAATAGACTGAAGCGTATCTTTAATAAGTGTCGCCCTATTATATGCCGGTATGATTATAGAAATTAAGGGGTTATTCATTATATATCGCAATTAATTGTTGCGTAAGCGTATGACTATCATAATTAGACACAATATAGTTTCTATTTTTCAAACCTATTTGATTCCAGTTTTCTTTATTTTCAAGAGTGGTTATAATTGCATTTGCCATGGCCTCTTCATCATTAGGAGGAATTATCGTTCCGTTTACTGCAATGCTAGAAACACTTCCTACATCTGTTGCAATAATTACAAGTCCTGACGCTTGGGCTTCCATGAGTACCGTAGGAAAAGCTTCTCTAGAACTTGAAAGGATAAAAATAGCCGCTTCTTGTAATAGGTTACGAACTTCTAAGCTATTTTTAGCTCCTAACAATTGTATTTTATCTTCAAGATGCGTCTCTGCGATAAGACTTTCTATAGATGGGCGTAACTCCCCTTCTCCTACAATTTTATATTTGAAATTGTATTGAGGGGCGCTATCCGATACTATTTTAAGTGCTTTTATAGCGATATGAATTGATTTTTCTTCTACTAAACGCCCCACAGTAATGATAGGAATAGTGTCAGAATCTGCTACCGTATTGGTAGTAGGCGTGTAGAAATCTGTATGTATTCCGTTGGGAAGATCAACGATCACCTCTGGTTTAAAACCTATGTCCAATAAAATCTTTTTATTATAAGTTGAGATCGAAATAATAGCATCCCCTAAATGTATTAAGTCTTTATATATTTCAGGAGTTTCTAGTCCTAATCTCACGTCATATCCATGAAATGTAGTGACTACTTTTATCTGCAATCCTAGTTCTTTAAGCTGTACTGCTAATTCTCCATTAGGACCAAAATGCGCGTGAATAACCGATATATCATTCTTTACGCAAAAATATGCAATACATAAAAATTGTACTTCTAATGATCTTTTTTTAAGTATAAACTTCAAATATTTTGCTAATGAGAATCGTTTATTTTTCCTTAAAAAGAAGAGTTTTTCTAAATAGTTCTTATACTTATTGCTCCCTGATTTAGAAGCTCTCACATCATGCTTAGAAACAAACCGCTTATCTAGCTGATATTTTTCGAAGCCTTTGAGTGCGTCTTCTTGATTTGTCACAAATGACTTTCCATATATAAAAACATTACATTCTTGATCTATTACCTGACATACTTGGTCACGTATAAATGTTTCTGAAAACCTCGGAAAGGTATGTACCCAGAATAAAACAGATGGTTTCTTTTTTACCATAGTATGTGTGGATAGATTTGTTTCATTTGAAATTAAAAACTTGATTCCTAGCGTATTTTTCAAGTTTATAAAAACCTAATCCTTTTTTTTCAAGTAATTGATAGGTATCTATTATATATAACAATCTAAGTAATCTTCTAGTTTTTCCAGAAAGAAGCTTATGTTGTTTTTCAAATTTCAAAAAGGTTTTAAATAATGCTTGTCTTTTTTTGGCGTATATAAACTTATGAATTGTTTTAAGAAACATGATGGCTAAGTACTTTTTTCGTTCTTGAGTATCTAAGGTATAATCATGTGATGGTTGTAGATATTTTTTTATATAATATAGAATAGCAGTACAGGCTTTACTAATAAATACATCATCTTGATATTTTTCAAATCCGTCTTCTAACTTATAATAGAAATCTATATCATCTAGTTTTTTTACGTTAACACCACATAACATCAGTTTTGTATGAAGATCTACATCTTGAAATCTTAACATGTGCTCATCAAAACCTCCATAGTTATCAAAAACTTCTCGTTTCCATATAGGATTAGTAATTTGCCAGGGGATATCATATGACAACAACATTTTTGCATACGCTTGACTATCTAAATCTTTCTCTATCTTTTTTGAAAAAGGAGTTACTGTCTTACCATCGTCACTCAATATTCCCGTAGAGAAAATAAGCCCTTGTATGTTTTTGTTTTTATCAAAACATTGGATGCGGTTTTCAAGACACTTTTTAGCTAATGTATCATCAGAATCTAAAAAGACAAGATAAGCACCTTGACTTTTTTCAATGCCTATATTACGACAAGCATTTGCCCCTTTAGTTCTATTTTTAGGGCGTGTATGTATCTTAAACCTATTGTCCTTTTTTTCAAATCCTTTTAAGACTTCTAATGTATTGTCAGTAGAACCATCATCTACAATAATACATTCCCAATTTGTATATGTCTGACCTTGTATAGACAGTAATGCCTCTTCGATCACATGCGCTCGATTATACGTAGGAATGACAATAGTTACTATAGGCATCATAAAGACGATAGAATACGTTTCTTAAATTGATAGCCTTTATTAAAAAAAACAGCACTTATTTGGTACAATACATAATGAGATGCTACTTTAAAAGAATATAGATAGGACAATTCTTTTTGTATAAAAAGCATATTTTTGAATGAAGGCTTATCATTTAAATACAATTTACATAAACTTTTAAGAAGGAATTTCAAACTTTCAGAAGGGGCATTTTTCTTTTTTAGTTCGTTATACGTTTCTTTATAGAGTAATGCTCTATCTCTTTTTAATCGATCTTTATCTTTATTGAGCATCGCTCTAATAGAGGTATCATGCATTCTTCTGAGTGTTGTAAAACGGTCTAGAACAATTCCTCTTTTACTTTGAAGTGTGAGTTTTGAAAACAAATTATACTCTTGACCTGAAGGCAATTTATTATTAAATCTCAGGCTTTCAAAAAGAGTAGAAACTCCCATAAAATCGGGTGTAAGCCAATTGATTTTTTGTGTCACATAATTCTCATGACTGATTGCACAAGTATCAAACGTATAATAATGATCTTGTTTATCAATAATATCCAAAGGGTCTGGGTGCTGGAAACTTTCAGTTTTTGAAATAACATAATCAAAATCATCAGATTGTAATAGACTTACTTTTTCCTGTAGCATATCTTTTTTCATCAGATCATCACTATCAAAAAACTGAATATAGGTTCCTTGAGCATGATCTAAACCAATATTTCTACAAGTATTCCCTCCTTTTTTGAGATGTGCAGGACGTTGTAGTACTTTAATACGTGTATCTTCTTCGGCTATTTTTGTAAGTAATGCCATACTAGTATCTGTAGAACCATCATCCACAATAATGCACTCCCAATTTGTATACGTTTGATTTTGTATAGACACTATTGTCTCTTCCAGAAAAGAGGCTCTATTATACGTTGGTATTATTATGGATACTAGATTTTTCACTTATCTATAATTTCGTAAAAAACTTGGATTTTTCTTTTAACTTCTTCTATACCAAAAAGTGCTTTAATCTTTACGCGTTGTTTTTCGACCTCTGACATAGTGAGCACTGTATCAAAATCCTTTTGTGTAATATCATCTAATGCATAAACCTTTAAGTTATTTTCTTTTGAAAGCTTATAGAAAGGACTTTTTTTATTTAAAAAAATCTTTGCGCCTTTATAAGACATGACAACAAAATTCCCTCCTGCTTGTTGCCTACGATGATTAAAAATAACAATACCGCATTTAGATAAAATCTTATCATACTCAACTAATGGCAGAAACTCTGTAAGAGGTTCGAAGTTTTCCCCAAAACATTTTTCACCTTCCTTGATTACTGTTTCTATATACTCTTTATCTCCTCCATAATTTAATGGTACAATAATCTTTCTATCTGTTATATCAATGTTCTTTAGCATTTCAAAAATATCCAAATGATTGTTTGAATAATCGCCCGAATTACCTATTAAAACATCTTTTTCTTGAGTAACATCTTTTTCTAAAGACTTATTAAACTTTAATTCATAAGAGCCATAATTAAAAGGAATATAAGAAAGTCTTTTTGAGACCTTATTTATATAATACATTTCATTTTTAATAACTGGCGCAACATAGTCTATCTTAGCTATTGCTCTCAGATAGCTATTAGGATGCTTACTCTTTATTTTTTCAAAGATTTTATTTCCAGGGATAAATTTATAGGGAATACTTCCAAATATTCGGTAAATGATATTATTTGATATTATCCTCTCAAATACAGAAAGTTTTAAGTTTAACTGTTTTCTTGTTTTAGGTTCTAATAATCGAGATTGAAAAGGAAACCATTTATTATAAATACCGAAGCCCCATGAAAACCAAATAATTTTTGAGTTCCCATTATAGAAATTCAAAATATGGACATTAGTACCTGACAAAGAATGAAAACATATAGCGCTATAATTATTCAATGAAATACTATGTGCGTATTCCTTGAATGCTTTTTCACTAAACATAACTTTTTTAATAGCTAGATTAGATTTTACATGTTTAACCACATGATCTTGTGATTTTACTATTAAATGATATTCTTCTTTGAATTTAGAAGGAACTCTTGAAAAAACATCAATGGCAGCGTCAATGAACTTATCATCGTGAAATACATGTAATATCGTAGTTGAATAGTCCAATTTACTCTTTGTTTAGGTTTATCTATTGCAAACACATTTCATAAGAATCATCTATAGTTTTGTGAACCATAAAACCATGCTTTTTATAAAATTTTATAGCTTTCGTGTTACCTTTATTGACTTCTAAAAGTATTTTCTTTTTATAAAGTAAAGATTTCTCTATTAATCTATTTATTAAAATAGTACCATAGCCTCTTTTAAGATATTCTTTTTCAATACTAATATTAGAGAGATATAAATATTGGTCATTATTATAATATGCAGCTAGACCAACCAAATTATTATCGAATAAAATTTCTATGGTATCTGCCTTATTTGATAATTTATGACTGTAATCTTCAAGGTTAACATAAGTACTTAATGGTGGAACATATAATCCTTCAACATTCTTTAAATGTTGATAGATCATATCATACGAAGACGTATTTTCTTTTATGCTAACTATTTCAGACAAATAATTCTTTTAATAATTTAAACGTTTTTTTAGACTCTTCTTTTATTTTTGGAAGTCTTTCATTCAAACCTTTCCTTACTTCTACTCTATTCTCCCAACATTTTTCAAATGTTTTTGACATTAGGTCTATGTCATTTGGATCTACTAAGAATTCTTTTACTCCAGCTACTCCTGCAAATCCAAGTAATTTATGTGCTTTAGGTTCATGTCCATAATCAATAATAACTGTTGGTACAGCCTGAGATAAACCAGCTACTGCGGCATGCACTCTACCAGAGATCAACATATCAAATCTACCAACAACTCCTTTTGTATCCCATGTATTTAATACATTATCTATTGACTTAATCCTTGTTTCATCAACATTTCCTCTTCTTCTAAGAAACTTTTCAAATTGTTTAACAATAGGGTAATCTCTTCCTCTTTGCAATTCAAATTCAAGTGGAGGTATTGGAAAACCATTAGAATGCGAAAAGACACAAAAATTAACATCTTTATTCTTTTGTAAAAAATCTTCAACAGCAATTAAAAAAGGTAAGAAATCCTTTTCATTTCTATCTTCTTTATCAAAGGGACCTTCTAAAAAATTCCAGCCACATATCACAAAGCCTATTGTTTTTCTATTGTTATCAAAAGCATTTGTCTTTACAACTTCCGCATCTATCTTTTCCGAACTAGATGGTTGAAACAAAAATGAAGGGCATACTAAACTATGCGTATTTGAGACATCAAAACCATAATCCTTTAATAAGTTCTTACTGATTGCTTCTCTATTTGTAACTACATCAAAATTTTGATAAACCTCTTTAGCAAAATCTAACGTATCATTATTAGAAAAAGGACCGGGAGAACCACATATCATTGCCGTTTTTTTGCCAAGAAGTTGTGCAACTCTATTCTTGACTAATCCAACATAAAATCTATTTTCTCCTAAAAAATTTGCATTGTCTCCCCATATATCGCCACTAAAATCTATTATTAAATTAGAACTTAGTACCTCCTTAATAAATGGAGTTTCTTCCTCAAGAAAAGAATCACTAGCAAATCTTTTTGCTATTTCTAGTTCACGATTAGCTATTACAATATCGTCTTTAGACCAAGAATAATAGAGACTCATTGGTAAAACACTGATGTTTTCATCATTTTGAAAACGATCACTAAGTTGAAACGTAGTATTAATAATAGTACCATTACCAAACTCCTTGTGTAATAATCTAACTAGTGGTTCAATAATATAATAGTTACCTATATTACCAAACTCCATTCTACCCCAATGTAAAGTACATTGTCCTATTATAAGTATCCTCATATAATTTTATATTCATTTAAACTATTAATGATTTCCTCTTTACTTCTAAACATTAAGTGATCTATTATAGATAAACCTGAAACAAATTCAGTATTATATTGTTTATACTCTTGTAAAGTAGACTCTAAAAAATTTAATGTAATGCCGTCCTTAGCAAATCTTTCTTTACTATAGAGTTTTTGTCCTCCAATACTATTAATATAACTATTTGAATTTATTTTCTCTAAAAGATGAATAATCTTATCTCTCCCTTTATAATCAGGCAGATCACTAGATAATGTTGATGATCTGATAATCTTTGTTTTAATTTCTAAAAATTCAACAATCAACTTTATTGAATTGTATATATATTCAAATAAATTATTGTTTTCAAATAGAAAGATAGACTTTATGAGTTCATAATTTTCCTCAAAATAGGGTGCCTTCTTATATGAGGATTCTATTTGCCTTAATAGCTTGGTTATTGACTTTAAATGATCATCGGCTAGAAATTTATTCTCAATTAATTCAAAATCCGATGACTTTTTTAAAGGAATCGTAAATAATTTATCCTCATTATTGAACAAATACCGATTGCGATTGATCCACCCCTTCTTAGTATATTCTATATTATCATACACTATAAATTCATCAACACAATTAATAAGTTGCCAATAGCCTATATAAGGTAAAAAATAGGGTTGCATTATAGCTGACTTCATACCAACGCAGAATTTACAATACCACAAATTCTTTCCACATCAATCAAATCTAAATCAGGATACAATGGCAAACATAATATACGTTTTGAAATATCTCTTGAGATTGGAACATCTGCAAGTTCTACATATGGAAGTTCATCTAAACTAGGAAAAAAATATCGCCTAGCATTTATATTATGATCACTTAAACCAGCTGAAACCTTTAATAACACTTCTTCGCTATCAAATAGTACAGGATAATAAGAATAATTTCTAATAGTATTTTCTCGATATGTTAATTTCTTAATCGCTGAAGTCAATAAATGATCATAATGATCACTAATCGCTTTTCGCTTTAAAATCACATCATCCATATATGGAAGTACAGATAGGCCTAATGCTGCCTGTAGTTCATTCATTTTTGCATTTATACCTTCTCCTTGAAACTCTGTGTTATTCTTGTGTCCAAAATTATGCAACGAATATATTTTCTTGTACAATGTTTCATCTTGAGTAATTGTACATCCTCCTTCACCTGTCTGAAAAACTTTAGTTGCATGAAAACTGCACGTACTTATAGTTCCATAATTAAAAAGTGATTCTCCATTATATTTTACACCAAAACAATGTGCTGCATCATATATAACGGGTAAGGAGTATCTATCTGCTATTTCTTTAATTGCAATCACATCACAAGGATTCCCATACACATGAGTAGCTAGGATTGCACACGTATTTTTATTTATAGCCGCTTCTATTTTAGTAGGATCAATTGTTAAACAATCTGGTGAAATATCTACAAAAACGGGTATGCAACCTTGCCATTTAATAGCAGATGTTGTAGCGACATAACTAAAAGGAGTTGTTATAATCTCCCCTTTTAAATCTAATGCCTTTATAGCTATTTGTAATGGTAATGTCCCATTAGACATCGCTAATAAACCGTTTACATCAAGATAATCACATAATCGTTTTTCAAGATCTTTGACTAGCTCACCTCTATTTGTTAACCAACCGCTATCCCATGATTTTTTAAAAATATCAATAAACTCCTCATAGGGTGGCAAAAAAGATTTAGTTACATTAATCATTAGAAAGCCATTTTACATGAGGTTTAATATACCCCGGTTCTTTACCCATAAATACGCCTATATCACGTTTAGCATGAATAACTTGTAATGAAAACACATCATCAAATCTTACAATAGATCTTTTTCTATCTTCTACTAAGAATAGATTAATGTAATAGGTACCTTGCTTTATAAAATCCTTAGGAAATACTGCCTGAATTGAGTTTTGACCTTTCTTTAATTCC
This sequence comes from Dokdonia pacifica, assembly GCF_900188275.1. Taxonomy (GTDB): domain Bacteria; phylum Bacteroidota; class Bacteroidia; order Flavobacteriales; family Flavobacteriaceae; genus Dokdonia; species Dokdonia pacifica. The sequence continues at coordinate 358,694 of NZ_FZNY01000006.1, read as the reverse complement.
AAGCCAAAATTAAAAGGCGAAAATGTAAATAACGTTTCTCCTGTCTCATTTTTAAAATGAAAGGTAAGCGTATACTTTTTTACATCATCAACAAACAAGTTGAAATTAAATTCTAATACTACGGTACTCTTTTCTGTCACTACAGAATCATTAGGGCTTTTAATATCATAAGCCTTAATTGTTTTTAACTCAAGAGCCTCTGTTTTAAAATCTTCACTATATTCTGTATAATTAACTTCAGAATGTGCTCCCCCTAAATAAATACTAACCGCATCATTTGCAGATCCGTAGTAAATTATTTTTCCGTTTTCTATAATTAAACCACTAGTACATAGACTCTTCACAGCAGCCATATTATGACTTACAAACAATACAGTACGTCCACCTGTATTTGAAATGTCTTGCATCTTACCAATCGCTTTCTTTTGAAATTCAGCATCACCTACGGCTAGTACCTCATCTACTACTAGGATGTCTGGTTCTAAAAATGCTGCTACCGCAAAACCTAAACGCACTCTCATTCCACTAGAATACCGTTTTACAGGAGTATCTATATACATTTCACAACCTGAAAAGGCAATAATCTCATCTATTTTACTAGCAATTTCTGCTTTAGCCATACCAAGTATAGCACCATTTAAAAATATATTTTCTCTACCAGTCAATTCAGGATGCATTCCTGTCCCCACTTCTAATAGACTTGCAATAGTTCCACGTGTTTTTATGCTTCCTGTGGTAGGAGCAGTAACACGAGATAAGATTTTAAGCAAGGTTGATTTTCCTGCACCATTCTTTCCAATAATACCTAGAACTTCACCTCGTTTTATTTCAAAATTAATATCCTGCAATGCCCAAACATAGTCAGAACTCGCTTTGGCACTTCGATCATTGACACTACCTACTTGAAGATACGGATCTTCTTTGCCTCGTATTTTATGCCAAAATCTATTAAAGTCATGAGCCAATGTCCCTAGCCCTACAAGTCCTAGTCGGTATTGCTTAGATATATTTTCTACTTTTAATATAATATCGCTCATAAAAATTCTTTTGGAAATGCATTTTTAAGCATTATTCGCACTTCTTTTAATTTTTCTATATCTGGAATCGTTTCTACAGTAGAAAAGATCGCCTCATATTCTTGTAACGGTATCTTCTCTTCTATAAATATGGGTTTGTATGGCGTGATTCCTACTGATAAAAAGTAGTCATCATATTTTACATTATCGCCACTTAGTTTATTTGAAAATTGCACCCAAACCGCCGGTATTCCATACGTTTGAGCCACAATAACTCCATGCAATGATGAACTTATAATCTTTTTACATTCTAAAATCCGATCTGTAGTGTGGTATACATCATCGTTAATCAAGTTAAGTACTGTTGTATTTTCTTCAGTATCATACCAACCAGACACAACATCATAATCTACGTAATGTGGAATAAACCCATACGCATATTTCTTTTCAATAGCTGGCACATAATAATCAGGCAATAAAATAGCCGGATCGCCATATACTTCAGGACATGAATAGCCAAGTTCTAGTATACGCTTTCGCGAAAGCGGACCCCGAACCGCACAAAATGTAGCATTAGAGAATTGATCTTTCCTAGATATAATACCACTTCCCCACACCATAGCTTTAGGTTGCGTATAATTCATGATACTCCCTATGGCCATCAAATATGATTTTTTAAACCAGCTTTTCTTCTTTTGAGGGGCATTATAAAAAGATACTTCTTTTCCTGATACCCAAGACACAATTTGAGCAGATAAGATATCTCCATAATTTTCTTGGTCTTTTTTTTCAAAAACCTTTGAAGACCAATAGAAAAGAGGAATCTGTTTACTCATATTATACCGTATCAATAAACGTTTTTTCAGTTTTATTAAAAATAACCAGCCCAATTAAAACTAGAAGAATACTAAGAGCAAAACTTACTAATAATCCTTTTATATTCGGGTTTCCTGTATCTAACAACATATAGCGATACGCTTCTACCACTTGAGCTACAGGATTATACTCAACTATCGCAGCATATTCTGATAGTTTTTCTTTTACTAATGCTAATGGATACATTACTGCAGATAGATACAGTAACAATCGCATACCAAAAGTTATAAAAATATTAAAGTCTCTATATTTTGTAGTGAGCGCACTTAGAATCATTCCCATTCCTAATCCTAACATAGCCATTGTAAGAACAGCTAATGGCAATAAATAAATGTTACTACCTACACTCACTGACTTTCCTTCATATAAAAGAAAATAAAGAAAGAACACAAAGAAAATAAAAAGCTGAATCGTATACTTAAACAATCCTGAAAGCACCCTAGATAAGGGCGAGATAAATCGAGGAAAGTACACCTTACCAAACAAACCTGCATTAAGTTTAAAAGTAGATGATGTATTCGTAAGACACTGTGAAAAATAAGCCCAAATGGTTAACCCTGAAAGATTAAAAAGAAATGCAGGGACCGTTCCTGTATCTATACCAGCTACATTATTAAAAACCAATGTGAAAATTACAGAGGTAAATAAGGGCTGAATTAAGTACCATAAAGGACCTAAAATAGTTTGCTTATATACTGTAACAATATCTCGTTTTATAAACAAAACCAGCAGGTCACGATATCTCCAAATTTCTCCAAAATTAAGATCTATAAACTTTCCTTTGGGTTTTATCTCGTATAACCATTCTGTCTCTTCTACTTTACTCAAAATATTCTATTTAAGAGATTTAAATTACTTTCTTCTAAAAGCTTTACTTATTTTCTTACGCCAACGCTTAAAGAACGGAGCCCTCTTAATATCTTCATGATATCCATTACCATAAGCTCCATACCCATAGCCATAACCGTAGCCATAACCATACCCATAGCCATACTTTCCTTTGTTTTGAAAATAATTTAATACAAAACTTACATTACGCACCTCTCCTTTAGTATGTTTTTCATTAATCAGATTTAACATCCCTTTCTTCGTATACCCTTGTCGGATCATATACAGAGAAGCATCTGCATAATTCATAATCTCTAAGGCATCAGCTACTAAACCTACAGGAGGTGTATCCAGAATAATGTAATCATAAGTATTCTTTAATTCTTCCATAAAATCTTTCATGGCATCACTTAGTAATAACTCAGAAGGATTAGGTGGCACAGGACCTGATAAAATAATATCTAAAAATGGAATCCCACTTTCTTGTTTAATATCATCAATTGAATTTTGACCTATTAAGTAATTCACAACCCCCATTTCATTAGACAATTCAAAATCATCAAAGATTTTAGGTTTACGTAAATCTAGACCTACAAGTACGGTTTTCTTTTCGCTTAAAGCGAAAACAGATGCTATATTAATAGAAGTAAATGTTTTTCCCTCTCCACTTACAGAAGAAGTAACCAATACCGTTTTTGCTCCTTCTATGTCCTGCTTACGGTACATAAACTGTAAGCTTGATCGTATCCCACGAAAGGCTTCTGCTATAGCAGATCGAGAACGATCTCTTACTACTAAATTATTACGGTGTTTACTTTTTCCTATAATACCTAATACTGGAATTTTAGATAATTTTTTAATTTCTTCTGGATTACCAATTTTTGTATTAAAAAACACCAATAAAAATACGAGCACAAGTGGAATCACACCACCTACTAAAGAAGCAATAATATAGTTAAGACGTGTATTCGGACCAATTTGCCCTCCTCCTACATCTTTTGCTTCATCAATAAATAAAATATCAGAAACATTAGAAGCTTTTATAATTGTTGCTTCACTTCGCTTTGCTAAATACAAATTACGTGCACCTTCACTTAGTGCAAATTTTCGTTGAATATTAGCCAACTGTTGCTCTGCTTCAGGAAATTTTCGCAACTCTGACTCGGCAATACTTATATCTCTATTAACTTCTCGAATCTCTCTATTAATAATGTCTGTAGAAGATGTTATATTCTCAAGAAGCACCTCTTTTTCTGCATTAATACTTCGATCTATCTCTCTAAACTTCGGATTACTTTCCTTGGCTGAATATCGTAAATCACTACGCTCTACAGACAACGCTATAATTTTTGTGACACTAGCAGAAATGGCTGCTTCTTCTATCCCTGATACCGAAGGAGCTGGCACACTTGTATAGTCTGTTCTTGACGTGAGGTAGTCTTCTAGAATCTTATAGTAAGATAAACGCTGTTCTAATTCATCTTTTTCAAGATCATACTCTTTTAATTTACCCGTTAATGTAGCCGATCCCCCTTTGAGTGCAACATCTACATTATTATTTTTAAATTCATTTAGTTCATCAATTACTTTCTGTAAATCTTCATTACGATCTACCAAGCTACTATCTATAAACTTTATGGTATTAGTTGCAAATAGATTTTTACGCTCTAATTGATCTCTCTCCCTCACAATCACGGAAGCATTCAAAAAATCTACAATACGCTCTTTATTGCCCCCAGTAAGGCTTAATTCTAAAATTGATGACCCTCTTGGAGTTTGCGTAACAGAAATACCTTGATAACGTTTTACAGTACTATTAAAACCACCAAAATTGACAAAATATTCCCTTCCAGATCTAGGAAGTACTTCTGTCTCTTGAAATACACCTTTCAGAAAAGGAAAGTTTAAAGTATCTCCTAATTGTACAGTTTCCTTAAACTCTGGTGTTGGTACCGACACATAATCATATTTATGAGTACTGTAGTTATACACCCTTGCTTTATTATTTGAAAAAGGAACTGATAATTCAAAAAGCCCATCCCCTTTATCTTTTATTGTAATGCGCTGATTATATAACTGAGCTTTCGTATCGTCTAGCTTAATTTTGAAAGGTGTTTTACCATACACATCAATCAAATTATATTCTCCTTGCCGTAAATAACTTATATAATATTGCAAATAAGAGACTACCTTTTCGTTGTGTGTACGAGATTTAAAAAGAATAATATTGGTTTGCACTTTATCTGTAGTACCTCCCCAATTAAAAACAAGACTTGTATTTCCTGTAAATAAAGGATTTTGATCATCTTTGATAGAGATCATATTAGTAAGTCTATATACAGGTAGTTTACGCTTATTTTTATCATAAGCTACCCCAAATGCAATAGCAAGGCAAATAATAAATAGCGGCCAAAAACTTAAGACTTTTAGCAAAAAGCCTTTAAAATCAAAGAAGCTACCAGAATCTTGTATGTCAAAATCTTCATCCATAATTTATAGACGTGTAAATAATAATATCGTTGTGGTAAGCGCTGTTATTACCGTAAGGATTGTTCTAAAACTATCTAAACCAGTTGTTCCTGCTCCTAAACTCTTTTGAGGTAATGGATTTACCACAATCATATCATTGGGCTGTATATAATAATAAGGAGAACTCATAGCGTCAATAGTTGTCAAATCGATATGATGTATTTTTTGCCCTCCAGGATATTGTCTGATAATAATAACATCTGTACGATCTCCTGTTAAAGGAATATCTCCCGAGTTTGCAATCGCCTGCATGACAGATAGTTTTTCTGTGAGCTCCGTTTTTATACCTGGACTTCCTATCTCTCCAACCATGGTATATCGTATTCCTGCCAACTTCACTGTTACAAAAATATTGGCTTCTTCTTCAAAATAATCTTCCAACAATTTTTGTTCTACAATGCCTCGTATCTCTTCTGTAGTACGTCCTAGTACATTCATTTCTCCAAGAGTAGGCATACGTATATTCCCGTGTCTATCTACTGCAAAACCATCATAATAATACCCTTCATTAAGACTGGTAGACCCAGATCCGACAGGATTAAAAAACTCCACAAGTTCCTGATCTAAAGCTTTTAAACGCACACTTAATACATCACCCACCTGAACTCTATAGGGTTGTTGTTGTAAATGTAAACTTATAAGACTATCATTAACTTTCTCAGTATTTTCTTGAAGATACGTGAGCTTTTTAGTAGGGATACAGGAAGAAATGCTCGCAAGGATAACGAGCAATATAAGCACAGCTGGGTATTTCATCAGGTTAAGGTTATGAATAACAAATATAGGCGTTCATCGTTAATAATGAAACTTTCATAGAGCTTTAACGCTTATTACACTTAATATTTTCTAAAAAGGAATTATGATAAGTTGTAATGCTATCTATAGATTAGGTATTTTAGCAACGTTAAAAATTCATTTTTTTAAACATCTAGAAACAACTAATTTGAATCAGCCCTATTCAGGTTTATTCAAACTTCAAAATACAACATACATTGAATTACCTTTCGGTTGAGCAAATATCAAAATCATTTGGAGAACGCACCTTATTTAAAGACATTTCCTTTGGAATTAATAAAGATCAAAAAATAGGATTTGTCGCAAAAAATGGAACGGGAAAAACATCACTATTACATATTGTTGCTGGATTAGACACTCCTGATAACGGACAAGTGATTTCTAGAAAAGGAATCACAATTTCTTTTTTGCCTCAAGAGCCAGATCTAGACCCTACATTAAGTATAGAAGAAACCATATTTTCTAGTGGCAATAAAATATTACAAATTATTGCCGCCTATGAAAAAGCCCTACTCCATATGGAAGATCAAGAAGCTTACCAAAAAGCTTTTGATGCTATGGAAGCTGCGCAAGCATGGGACTTTGAAACGCAATACAAACAAATTCTTTTCAAACTAAAATTAGATGACCTAAGTCGTAAAGTAAATTTACTGAGTGGAGGCCAAAAAAAACGTCTTGCCCTTGCTGTTTTATTATTAAACAATCCAGACTTAGTCATTCTAGATGAACCCACAAACCATTTGGATCTTGAAATGATTGAATGGTTGGAAGAATATTTCAAAAAGGAAAACCTCACCCTTTTTATGGTTACACATGATCGTTATTTTCTAGAAAATGTGTGTAATGAAATTGTAGAGCTTGAAGACGGGCAACTCTACAGTTACAAAGGGAATTATGCTTATTATTTAGAGAATAAAGATGCTCGTATGGCTGCTCAAGCATCCGAAACAGCAAAAGCAAAACAGCTCTACAAAAAAGAATTGGAGTGGATGCGTAGACAACCCAAGGCACGTACTACAAAATCAAAATCTCGTATTGATGACTTTTTTGAAATTAAAGAGAGAGCACACAAACGTCGTAATGACCACCAAGTACAATTAGAAATCAATATGGAACGTCTAGGAAGTAAAATCCTAGAATTTCATAATGTAGGCAAATCCTATGGTGACCTTACCTTACTCAATAAATTTGAATATGTTTTTAAAACTGGAGAACGTATTGGAATTATAGGAAAAAATGGAACAGGAAAAACAACGTTCCTTAATATTATGACAGGTGCATTACCGCCAGACACAGGAAAAGTAATTGTTGGTGACACCGTAAAATTTGGTTACTATACCCAGAAAGGAATCCATATAAAAGAAGGACAAAAAGTTATTGAAGTTATCAAAGAGTTTGGTGATTTCATTCCCCTTAAAAAGGGGCGCACTATTTCAGCCGGACAGCTTTTAGAACGCTTTCTTTTTGACAGAAAAAAACAATACGATTATGTAGAAAAATTAAGTGGAGGTGAGCGCAAACGTCTGTATTTATGTACCGTTTTCATTCAAAATCCTAATTTTCTTATTCTCGATGAACCTACTAATGATCTAGATGTTGTAACACTTAACGTACTTGAAAATTTCCTTCTTGATTTCCCTGGTTGCCTCGTAGTTGTATCACACGATCGTTATTTCATGGATAAAATCGTAGATCACCTTTTTGTATTCAAAGGCGATGCTATTGTAGAAGATTTTCCAGGAAATTATAGCGACTTCAGAACCTATGAAGGAGATATTAATTCCGCTTTCGCGAAAGCGGATGCAGCAAAAAACACAACCGCTGCAATAGAAGTATCCGAACCTAAAAAAAGCTGGAAAGAAAAACAACACACAGGAAAACTTTCCTACCAAGAACAAAAAGAACACACCAAATTAGAACGAGAAATCGCACAACTGGAGAGAGATAAAATTGAAAAAGAAAAAGAATTCTTAAATCCTGATTTAACACAAGATCAAATTACAGAGGCCTCAAAAGAACTAGAAAAAATTATAACGGATATAGATACCAAAGAAGAACGCTGGTTTGAACTCTCTGCAAAAATGGAAGAATAACCCTTGGAGATTTGAGATTTGAGATTTGAGATTTGAGATTTGAGATTTGAGATTTGAGATTTGAGGAATATTTAAAAAATAAACTACGGTATTGCTACACCAACTAATCACATATATAAAATGGCTACCTACTACGTTTCATCTTCATGGGATACACTCTCCTTTTGTATTTTCATTTAAAAAAGATTGCCTTAAGAATACAACTCAAAAAGACTCAGATCACATTATCACAAACTACAGAAAGGCGCTTTTAAAAAACAATCAAACAATCTCAGTAACAGATTTTGGAGCAGGCTCAAGAGTTTTTACATCAAACGAAAGAAAAGTAAAAAAAATAGCACAATACGCAGGAGCTACTCATAAAAGGATGCGTTTGATACAACACGTTGTAAACTATTTTACTCCTGAATATATCTTAGAAATAGGCACTTCTATAGGCATGGGCACCATAGCACTTGCCTCACAACCTAAGGCAAGAGTCACCAGCTTAGAAGGATGCCCCGAAACGGCACAGGTAGCAAAAACACAACTTCAAAATTTTAGGATTACAAACACTGAGATTATCGTTGGAGAATTTAGCAAAAGCATAAAAAAACTACAGAATAACAGCTACGACCTCATTTATTTTGATGGGAATCATTCTAAGGAAGCTACTTTACAATATGCCTATAGCTTATTAGCAACGGTAACGAATGAAACTGTTTGGATTTTTGATGATATTCATTGGTCTTCAGAAATGACTCAAGCATGGAATCTTATAAAAGAATTCCCTGAGGTAACAGTAACTATAGATTCTTTTTGGTTGGGATTTGTATTTTTCAGAAAAGAACAGCGTAAAGAGCATTTTGCAATTAAGATCTAAAAAAGAGGCGCATTATGCGCCTCTTTTTTATTAAACTAATTCTTTATAGCTTCAGAAACTTCTTCACAATAGTTTCTTTATCAGAAATAATATGCACGAAGTACATCCCTGCTGCTTCTTTTTCCAAATCGATGCGAGTGCGTAATTGATCTTTAATAGTTGAAGTAAATACAGACCTTCCTGTTACATCCAACACTTCTATACTACCATCAAAATAGGAAGGCATCACTACTTCAAATATCCCACTACTAGGATTTGGATAAACAACCACATCTTGAGATAGCGCACTTATTTTTTCTGAATCGACATTTGTACTATGTACAGTATTCCCTGATCGTATTTGACCATCTATATCGCCTACCATAGGTGGAATACGTTGATCATTAATAAAATATCCAGAAGAAGTAGTATTATTTAAAAATAATGCATTGGGATCAAAATTAGCACCAGATCCTGCCGTGTCTGGATTAAAAACAACCCCCATACGTGACCTTATTGCATTTGGAAAACCATACGCAACATATATCCTCCCATCCATTCCTCGTTGTATTTGATGAGGATTAGAGACTGCATCTTCATCTGACGCCCCTACCTCTCTAACATCTAAATACAATGGAGTAAATGGATTCGTTGTATTAGAAGGGTCTAATGCAGCCGTTATGTTAAACTGCGACATTGCATATCCAGTTGTTGTAATATTTGGAAATTGTGATCTCCATTGATAGGAAATATATGCAAGCTCTTCAGAAGAAGAAAACTCGATTGCTACAGGTCTTACATAAATTAAATTAGCATCAAAATCTGTCAACTGTAAATCTCTCTGTCCTGAAATTCGAACACCTCCTGATGTGACTTGCACATCAAACAACATAAATGTCCCGTCATCAAAATCAGGGTGAGACATTCCTAATTTTGTAAGACTTGGTGATAGCTTGATCTGTGACTGCCTATCTTCTTCTATTAAATTAGGTCCAAATTCCAAACTCGCTGGATTTGCTCTAAAACGATCATATTCAAAAACGCCTGGTTCTGATGATGATGGACTAACCAATACAGGACCATTATCATCTTCTATTTTATACACATAAAACGTATCAAAAACCAATCGTTGTTCGTGGTATGCTATTTCTGGATTAGGTCCTACAGCAATGAGGTAAGGCAATCCATCATGAGGGTTTACAAAACTGGTCATACGCATACTCATATATGGTGTAACTTCTATGTTTTCTTTTCCAGACACTGTTGCTCCTTGTCCTCCATTTGCATCTACATCATAAATACTATACACCAAAGCACCTTCTTGCCCCATTTTAAGTTGACGACTTCCCATGATATAATATTTCCCTTCCTGCCCAGGAATAGGTAAAATTTCTGTTTTATCATAATCAAAAACGCGAGCTACTTGATCATGATTTCCATTCCACACTCTAAACCCATTTGTATAAAATAATGGGTTTCCTAATCCATCACTCACAGAAGCTGTATAATTTTCTTCCATAAAATGTCTATAATTAGGATCTTTACTGGCTTGATAATCTAATGATACTGTAGGAAAAGACGTTCCTCCTGCAAATTCAACCCCTCTAGAACCACCATTAGATTCCCAAGTGTCACCTATATACCAATTGGAATTTTTTAAAGGATACGTATTTGATTGAGCAAATGCCATTGTTATAGGTAAACTCAGCATAAAAGCGAGTATGACATACTTTTGTAATGTATTGTTTTTCATAATTTTAAAAATATAAGTTAGTAGTACTATGCAAGTTTTCCGGATCATATCTTACACATAGTAGTTAGGACACACACACTTTCTTACCCATTTATTTTTAAAATATTTTTGCTTAATGGGAAAATATTATGAAGAAACTTGTAACAATCTTTTACTTTAGTCTTCTAATAGCAAAACCATTTGTTATTTCTCAACTAACAATACAGTAATTTACAGTATGAGTAATTTGATTAAGATTCGAGATATTCGAAGAGATTTTCGTTTAGGAAGTGAAATTGTATATGTACTTAAAGGTATCGATTTAGATATTGATAAAGGTGAATATGTAGCATTTATGGGACCTTCTGGTTCTGGAAAATCCACTTTAATGAATCTTTTAGGATGTTTAGACACCCCAACTTCTGGAACATATATCCTTAACAATCGTGATGTAAGTAGTATGTCTGACGATGAACTTGCAGATGTTCGTAATACAGAAATAGGGTTTGTTTTTCAAACATTTAACTTATTACCACGTACTACTGCTTTAGATAATGTAGCCTTACCAATGGTATATGCTGGATCTTCAAAAACAGATCGTCGTAAACGTGCTGAAGAGGTACTTACGGATGTAGGTCTTGCAGATCGTATGGATCACAAACCTAATCAGCTTTCTGGAGGACAACGACAGCGTGTAGCTGTAGGTCGTGCTTTAGTAAACAAACCATCTATTATCCTAGCAGATGAGCCTACTGGAAATCTAGATTCTAAAACATCTGTAGAGATCATGGCATTATTTGATGAAATTCATGCCGCTGGAAATACCGTTATTTTAGTAACTCACGAAGAAGAGATCGCAGAACACGCACATCGTGTTATACGATTACGAGATGGTATTATAGAAAGTGACGTAAGAAATAAGAAATAACACACTTTTCATCTCTTATAAGTATGTTTCTTTATACGCTTTCGCGAAAGCGTACCCTTAATTTTTCACCATACAATAGCACTTCTTATCATAAAGAAAAATGAGCTATCAAATTACCTATCTAGCATTTGTAATTTGATCTAGATGAACGTATCTTCATCACAAAGAAATAGTGCCATGGAATTCTTTGACTCATTATCAAATCCCACAAAAGTATTAGTCATTTTTATAGGCTTAGCCGTTTTATTTATGGTTGTTTTTGCTAATAACAACCGTAATAAAAACAAACTATACCGTCGTAAAAAGCGTAATTTTAAAGATAACTACGAGGCTAAAAAGAAAGAGAAATCAAATTGAGTTCAGCTTTTAAATATGGATTTTTGAGTATCATATTTCTTATGTTGTGCTCTTGTCGTTCGCAGTTTGCTTCAGAATATATGTTGCATAAAAAAAAACAAATTCAGAAATGGACACCTCTATTAGGGGAAAAAATAACTTTAACTGGCGAAGCTGTTAATTATAAAATAGGTGCAGGATTGTTGATAAAAAAAGATAGTATTAACATCTGGATTAACGGTTTAAGAAGCTGGCCAGAAAATTATTATCTAGGTGAAGGAAAATCAAAAACATTGGAAGTTTCTGGTGTATTAATTGAAAAATATGATCTTCCTGTATTTAGAAGAAGTAAAGACCCTAAATCTGGTATTACGAGAACTGGAATTCCAATTCCATATGGTATAAATCTTAAAAAAGCAAGTCACCGATTTTTATTGAAAGATGCAAATTGGGTAATTATTGATTAATAATCAAAATAAGATTTCCGTTATAGCGGAAATGAAAAAGAAATGAAAATATACACAAAAACAGGAGATAAAGGAACCACTGCACTTTTTGGAGGTACACGCGTTCCTAAACATCATATCCGTATAGACAGTTATGGTACTGTAGATGAATTAAATTCGCACATAGGGCTTATACGCGACCAAGAAATTGATCCGAGAAGTAAAGAAATTTTAGTACATATTCAAGATAGGCTTTTTACTGTAGGTGCTGTACTTGCTACAGATCCAGAAAAAATGACCTTAAAAAATGGGAAAGACAGACTTAATATTCCGCGTGTAGATGAAGAAGACATTACACTTTTAGAAACAGAGATGGACAAAATGAATGATCATTTACCACCAATGACACATTTTGTATTACCTGGAGGACACACTACAGTGTCATATTGTCACATTGCTCGCTGTGTTTGCCGTAGAGCAGAGCGTTTAGCCACAGCGCTTTATGAATTAGAGCCATTTGACGAACACACGTTAAAGTACCTTAACCGACTTTCTGACTACCTTTTTGTACTGGCACGGAAGTTGTCCAACGATTTACAGGCAGATGAGATCAAATGGATCCCAAAAAAATTAGAATAAAGAATACCCTGCTATATCAAGCAAAAACAGTACTCCCAAGTAAGAATAACACCCGTACTGACATGCCTCTGATACATACGTTCTTAAATTTATTTTGAAATAATCGGCATTTCACTTGGTTTTCTGCTTAGAAAAATTATTTTTGCACAAAATTTAAAAACATATATGCTATGTACTGGACATTAGAACTAGCTTCGTATTTAAGTGATGCACCTTGGCCGGCAACAAAAGATGAGTTGATCGATTATGCGATAAGAACTGGAGCACCTCTAGAAGTAGTTGAGAATCTACAAGCAATTGAAGATGAGGGTGACTCTTATGATTCAATCGAAGAGATTTGGCCAGATTATCCTTCTGATGAAGATTATCTCTGGAACGAAGATGAATATTAATAAAACATTACGTTAAAACACTATAAAAAGTCTCGCATAGAGGCTTTTTTTTTGAGTAAATTTGATGTTTATAAATTACACATAACAGACACCATACATTATGGGATTATTAGACAAAGTATTAAAAGTATTTGTAGGTGATAAGTCTAAACAAGACGTTGGAGTTATTACACCTATTGTAGATAAAATCAAGTCATACGAAAGTGAGTTTGAAGCTATTTCCTTAGATGAGTTAAGAGGAAAGACCATAGATTTCAAACAACGTCTTGCTGATGCATTACAAGATATAAATGATCGTATCGCGACATTACAGTCTGAAGCAGAAACTACAGAAGATATAGATCATAGAGAAGAAATCTACTCGCAAATAGATGGTTTAAAAGACGAGGCATATACGGTTTCTGAAAAAACATTAAATGAAATCCTTCCTGAAGCTTTTGCTGTTGTAAAAGAAACAGCAAAGCGTTTTACACATAATACATCATTAGAAGTTACTGCCTCAGAATATGATAGACTTTTAAGTGGTTCTAAAGATTATGTTACACTAGATGGTGATAAAGCCATATGGGCAAATAGTTGGGATGCAGCAGGTAAAGAGGTTACTTGGGATATGATCCATTATGACGTACAGCTTATTGGGGGTGTTGCTATGCATCAAGGAAAAATTGCTGAGATGCAAACAGGAGAAGGAAAAACACTTGTAGCGACATTGCCTGTATATTTGAATGCACTTACTGGTAACGGAGTACACCTAGTAACCGTAAATGATTACTTAGCAAAACGTGATAGCGCATGGATGGCACCCATATTCCAATTCCATGGATTAACAATAGACTGTATAGATTATCACAGACCAAATAGCCCGGAACGTCGCGCAGCCTATGCTGCAGATATTACGTATGGTACAAACAATGAATTTGGTTTTGATTACTTACGTGATAATATGTCACATTCACCAGATGATTTAGTACAACGCCCTCATAATTATGCCATCGTAGATGAAGTTGACTCGGTACTTGTAGATGATGCACGTACACCACTTATTATATCTGGACCTGTACCTAAAGGAGATGTTCACGAATTTGATGCACTAAAACCTCAAATAGAAAAATTAGTTTCTATACAACGCCAGCAATTAGTAAGTACACTTGCCGAAGCAAAAAAATTAATTGCATCTGGAGATACAAAAGAAGGAGGTGTACAATTACTACGTGTATATCGTGGTCTCCCAAAAAACAAAGCACTTATTAAATATCTAAGTGAAGAAGGAATTCGTCAATTATTACAAAAGACAGAAAACTTCTACATGCAAGATAATAATCGTGAGATGCCAAAAATTGATGCAGAATTATACTTCACTATTGATGAGAAGAATAATCAAATCGAGCTTGCAGATCGCGGGATAGAATACCTTTCTGGAACAGAAGATCCAAACTTCTTTGTAATGCCAGAAATGGGAATGGAAATTGCCAAAATAGAAGACAAAGGACTTACGCCAGAACAAGAAGCCGAAGAAAAAGAAGAGCTTTTCCGTGAGTTTAGCGTAAAATCTGAACGTATTCATACTATGAATCAGTTACTAAAAGCATATACGCTTTTTGAAAAAGATACAGAGTATGTGGTGATGGATAACAAAGTAATGATCGTCGATGAACAAACGGGGCGTATCATGGACGGACGACGTTACAGTGACGGACTTCACCAAGCAATTGAAGCAAAAGAAAATGTAAAAATTGAAGATGCTACACAAACATTTGCTACTGTAACTTTACAGAATTACTTCCGTATGTACCGTAAATTATCAGGAATGACGGGTACAGCTATTACAGAAGCAGGAGAATTATGGGAGATCTATAAACTTGATGTTATTGAAATCCCAACAAATAGACCTATAGCTCGTAAAGACAGAGACGATCTTGTATATAAAACAAAACGTGAAAAATATAATGCCGTTATTGAAGAGGTAACACAACTTTCTAATGCAGGAAGACCTGTGCTTATTGGTACAACCTCTGTAGAAATTTCTGAGTTATTAAGTCGTATGCTTACTATACGTAAAGTTCCTCATAACGTACTGAATGCAAAGCTTCACAAAAAAGAAGCAGATATTGTTGCAGAAGCTGGTAATGCAGGAATTGTAACTATTGCAACCAATATGGCAGGACGTGGTACAGACATTAAACTTTCAGATCAAGTAAAGGATGCTGGTGGACTTGCCATTATAGGTACAGAACGTCATGACTCACGACGTGTAGACAGGCAGCTACGTGGTCGTTCAGGACGTCAAGGAGATCCAGGAAGCTCACAGTTTTATGTGTCTCTAGAAGATAATTTAATGCGCCTTTTCGGAAGTGAACGTATCGCTAAAATGATGGACCGTATGGGTCTTAAAGAAGGAGAAGTGATACAACATGGTATGATTTCTAAATCTATAGAACGCGCTCAGAAAAAAGTAGAAGAAAATAACTTTGGGGTTCGTAAACGATTACTAGAATATGATGATGTAATGAATGCGCAACGTGAAGTTGTATACAAACGTCGTCGTCACGCATTGCATGGAGAACGTTTACGTGTAGATCTTGCAAACATGATCTATGATACCTCAGAAGTAATTGTAGAAGCAAATAAGCAAGCTCAAGATTACAAAAACTTCGAATTTGAATTGATACGCTACTTCTCTATGAGTAGTCCAATATCACAGTCAGAGTTTGGTAGCCTTTCGGCAAAAGAAATTACAGACAAGGTATATCACACAGCATTTGATCATTATAAAGATAAAATGACACGTAATGCAGATCTTGCACTTCCAATTATAAAAAGAGTGTATGAAGACCCTTCAAGTAATTTTGAACGTATCGTCGTTCCTTTTACTGATGGAACAAAAGAATTACGTGTTGTAACAAATCTGAAGGAGGCTTATGAATCTGAAGGAAAACAATTGGTAACAGATTTTGAAAAAAATATTACGCTTGCCATTATTGATGATGCATGGAAAACGCATTTACGCAAAATGGATGAGTTAAAACAAAGTGTACAACTTGCCGTTCATGAGCAAAAAGACCCTTTATTAATTTATAAGTTTGAAGCCTTTGAACTTTTCAAAGTAATGATTGACAAAGTAAATAAGGAAGTGATCTCTTTCTTATTTAAAGGAGAAATCCCTCAAGGAAATCAGCAACAAGTTTCAGATGCCGAAAAAGTAAGACGTCCAAAAGAAAAATTAGAAACTTCAAAAGAAGAGATTCCTAATATGGATGAACGCTCGGCACAAGCAAGAGCTGCTGGAAATACACAACCTCAGCAACAGCAAGTAACTGAGACTATTGTCCGTGATCGTCCAAAAATAGGACGTAATGAACGCGTTACTATAAAGAATGTAATGACTGGCGAAAATAAAGAAGTAAAATACAAACAAGCTGAGCCTTTACTTGCTAAAGGACAGTGGGTACTTGTAGAAGATTAATTTCTTTTAGTCTACACTAATAAAAAAACGGTGAGCACATGCTCACCGTTTTTTTATTATAACAATAATTGCATATCGAAATCTAAAATTTGTAATTTAACGGTCTATGAATACGCACGACAACATTATCATACAGAATTACAGCAACGGTAAGTATACAAACCCTAAATCAAATAATTGGATCGATAATTACGAACCTGCTTCTGGTAAAATCTATAGTAAGATTCCTAACAGTAATGCACAAGATATTGAGGAAGCGGTAGCTTTCGCGAAAGCGGCATTTACCACATGGTCTACCACGACTATTGATGAACGTAGTCATATTCTTTTAAAGATCGCAGAAGGAATAGAAAACAGACTACAAGAATTAGTAGAAGCCGAAAGTAGAGATAATGGAAAACCTGTAAAACTAGCCAAAGCAGTAGATATTCCAAGAGCCGCTTCCAATTTTCGATTTTTTGGACATGCCATTACACAATTTGCATCAGAAAGTCATGAAAGCGTAGGGTTACAAGCCATGAATTTTACACTACGTAAACCTATTGGTGTAGTAGGTTGTATAAGCCCATGGAACCTTCCATTGTACTTATTTACTTGGAAAATTGCACCTGCCATTGCTGCGGGTAATTGTGTCATTGCAAAACCATCAGAAGTAACACCCATGACAGCCTTCCTTTTAGGAGAGATCTGTACAGAAGCTGGATTACCACCGGGTGTTTTGAACATTATGCATGGCTTAGGAACTTCAACGGGACAAGCAATCTTAGATCATCCAGATATCAAAGCAATTAGTTTTACGGGAGGTACCAAAACAGGAGAGCATATTGCACGTACTTGTGCTCCTAAATTTAAAAAACTATCATTAGAGTTAGGAGGTAAAAATCCAAACATCATCTTTGCCGATTGTGACTATGACCGTATGCTCAAAACAACACTTCATTCTTCTTTTGCAAATCAGGGTCAAATATGCTTATGTGGC
Source organism: Dokdonia pacifica (assembly GCF_900188275.1). Classification (GTDB taxonomy): domain Bacteria; phylum Bacteroidota; class Bacteroidia; order Flavobacteriales; family Flavobacteriaceae; genus Dokdonia; species Dokdonia pacifica. Next base: position 340,801 of record NZ_FZNY01000006.1, on the reverse strand, counting down.
AGTCGCATTTTTGTAGAACGTCCATTATATGATAGGTTTAAAAAAGATTTTGTGGCGCGTGTAAAAGAATTGGTTGTTGCGCATCCCGCTTCCGCGAAAGCAAACTTAGGAGCATTAGTTTCTAAATCACATCTAGAAAAAGTTCAATCTTATATTGCATTAGCTCCAGACGAAGGAGGTACTATTCTATGCGGAGGAAATCAAGTCATCATACCAGAATATGAAGAAGGGTATTACCTAGAGCCTACAGTCATAGAAGTACAAAGCAATCGTTGCAAACTCAATCAAGAAGAAATTTTTGGACCAGTTGTTACGATCATGCCATTTGACACTGAAGAAGAAGTACTTGAATATGCAAATGATGTTACTTATGGTCTCTCTTCTACACTATGGACTAAAGATATAGATAGAACTATGAGAATGAGTAACGCATTACAAGCTGGTATTGTTTGGGTAAATACTTGGATGATGCGAGATTTACGCACGCCTTTTGGAGGTGTAAAAGCTAGTGGTGTAGGTAGGGAAGGCGGTTTTGAAGCATTGCGCTTTTTTACGGAACCTAAAAATGTGTGTATAAAGTATAACTAACATAGTTACATACTTGATACAGAGAATAAAATATTTAGTTTATAAAACGCTATTATAATATATGAATCTAAATCTTACTAATAAAAACGCACTAGTTTGTGGTAGTACTGCCGGTATAGGAAAAGCTACAGCATTAGTGCTTGCGCAAGAAGGTGCTAATGTAACGCTAGCTGCTCGTAATGAAGACAAACTAAAAGCTGTTCTTTCGGAGCTTTCAAATAACGGATCTCAAAAACATTCGTATGTCCTTGCAGATTTCACAAACCCGCTACAGGTAGCACAAGCAGTTGCCGCAACTAAAAATCATTATCATATCCTTATAAACAATACAGGAGGCCCTCCAGGTGGTGCTATTGTAGATGCAGATGTTTCCGCTTTCGCGAAAGCTTTTACACAACATTTACAAACCAATCATCTTCTAGTTCAAACAGTGATTCCCGGCATGAAAGAACTAGGCTATGGTAGAATTATTAATGTGATTTCGACTTCTGTAAAACAACCCCTTGATGGACTGGGTGTAAGTAATACGATACGAGGAGCGGTTGCCAACTGGAGCAAAACTCTTGCCAATGAGTTAGGGTCTTTTGGAATTACGGTAAACAATGTACTTCCAGGCGCTACAGCTACGGGTCGTCTTTCTGAAATCATACAGAACAAGGCAAAGAAAACAGGAAAAACCATAGAAGAGATTGAGACTGCTATGCAAAATGCATCTCCCGCAAAACGTTTTGCGCAACCTGAAGAAGTGGCAAATGCCATTACTTTTTTAGCTAGTGAAAGAGCGAGTTATATTAATGGAATTAATGTTCCTGTAGATGGAGGACGTACAAAATCTCTATAAATAGAGGCCTGTATTTACATTTTGTATTTTTACTAACTAACTAACACCATTTCTGCATTTGCAGAAAATACCTATGAAAAAACTACGTATTAACGGACATTCGCATTTACTCCCCTATCCAGAAGAGATTCCTCAGTTTATGAAAGACAAAGGAATTTTTTGGGTGGATAAAGACCGTAAATTTATGCTTCAAAAAAATTGGAGCAGACCCGTAACAGATTCTAGCTTTTTCTTGCACGAAAAATTAGAATGGATGGAACGTAATAATGTAGATCATGCAGTGGTCTTAAATCTATCACAACTGTATGGAAATGGGTTACGTCTAGAAGAAATGAAACAAGCGTTACGTTTTCAAAATGATTTTAATGCTAGAGTACAAAAAGACCATCCTTCTAAATTTACAACAGGATTTGTAGTTCATCCAGGGTTTGTACGTGGCGCTTTATGGGAAATAGAGCGATGTGTAGAAGTATTAGGCATGGATTTATTATGTCTCCCTACGCATTACATGGATACCATTGGAACTTGGCGCTGCATTTTTGATGAAGAAAACGAACCTATTTTTGAACTCGCAAGTAAATATAATCTTGCTGTAGAGATTCATCCATACGACGGAGAGAAGTTTATAAAATTAGAAAACACAAACTGGCGTTTTCATCTTATATGGATGTTAGCACAATGTGCAGATGCATATCATTTTCTAACATTAAATGGATATGCAGATAAATATCCAGGTATGCGAGTTTGTTTTGCGCATGGAGGACAACTTGCACAAATAAATCTAGGAAGACGTATCCAAGGATTTGATGGCCGTCCAGACCTCTTTGAAGGAAAATCTCATCCTAGAAAATCTGTAGGACACCCAAATATCTTTTTTGACACCTTAGTACATGATACAAATTCTTTAAAACTAGTCATAGAAAATCAAGGCAGTAAACAAGTTTTAATGGGACTAGATGATCCATATCCTCTTGGAGAAATGGAAAGTGACTCTCAAAGTAGTTACCCTGGTAAGATATTAGATCTCGCTTTAGAACGAAAAATAATCAATGCTACAGAATACGATCAAATATGGGATGATAATGTAGTACGATGGTTATACGGAGATAATGAAAAGAAAAAAGAAGCTTTTAAAAATAGGATACTGGGAAAATAAGCAGAAGCAATTAATTTCCTAGTAATTCTACAATAAAATATTATGGGGTTAGATATCACTCATTACAAAGCTACTTTTGAAAAAGCAGAAATTAACTCTCTATTTTATATTGACCAAGGTATCTATGCAGATACTGGCGGTATAGTTCGTGAAAATTTTTCTGGATTTAATGTAAGGTTTGATTATTTTAAAAATTATATTCAAGAAATTGATTGCCCAGTTGAATTAGACTCTGTGATAATAGTAAATGATAAAAAAGATTCAAAAAGAATAGAAAAACATTTTAAGTCATCTGGACGTAAAATTTTTGTAAAAGAAAACGAAAATCAATTACATCATGACTTAACCGAATTTGAAAAGTCATCTGGCTATTCAAATACAGCAAAGTGTTTGGATGACTTTGAATATATGGGTTGGACTATTCTTAAATATTATAAGACGATAAAAAAAGAGGGGTTTTATTATAAAAAATCCGGATATCAACGTAAAGGAATGAATAACAAATTTTATAAGCGATTTTGCTCAAGTAATATTTATAATTTTGCTCTTAAAGAAGATTTTGACTATTCATTATTATGTGTTGATTATTACTGGGAATCCGACACACGTATTATGGTAGAAGAAAGGAAAAAAGAATTCAACAAATCTTTTATTAATAATTTTGAAAAAGGGGCGAGTTTTATGATGGTCTCTTATTAAACAAAAAGAGTTACTAAAAATCACATCGTCCAATTAACAATCATATGCACTTCCTACCTGAAAATATAGACGAATATGTTGTAGCACATTCTGCGCAAGAACCTGAGTATCTTAATAACCTCACAAGGGAAACCTATCAAAAGGTATTACAACCGCGCATGCTTTCTGGTCCATACCAAGGACGTGTATTAAGTATGATTTCAAAATTGATCAATCCTAAAACTATTCTTGAAATTGGAACCTTTACTGGATATAGTGCACTATGTTTGGCTGAAGGATTACCAATAGAAGGCATACTACATACAATAGATATTAAAGAAGAACTTGTTGATTTTCAAAAGAAGCACTTTGATGCTTCGCCATATGGACACCAAATACAGCAACACCTAGGACAAGCCTTAGATATCATTCCAATATTAGATACAACATTTGACCTTGTTTTTATAGATGCAGATAAGCATAACTATATTAATTATTTTAATGTCATTATAGATAAAATGAACCCTGGAGGAGTGATACTATCAGACAATGTTCTATGGAGTGGAAAAGTAGTAGCTCCATTAAAAGAGAAAGACATAGATACAAAAACACTTCTTGAATACAATAAACTTCTCAATCAAGACAAAAGACTAGAGACAGTATTACTTCCTATTAGAGATGGTTTGACCATAAGTAGAGTTCGCTAGTTTAAACAATTTTAGTAAAGTATAAAAAAGAGCCTCGCTTATACGAGGCTCTTTTTAATTTTACAGAAAGGATATATTATTGAACTGCTTGATTAGCATCTATATTACCATATCCAAAATTATTACTAGGGTTCCCGTATAATTCAGATGATTGTCGCATTCTATTTAATACCTGCGCTCTACTCCAGTTAGGATATTTTCCCCAAACTAATGCTGCAATTCCTGCTGTTGTAGCTGTTGCTACAGAAGATCCCCCAACATAATCATTATCTCCACCATAAAATCCTAAAACAGCTGCTGTTCTATTTCTATCATTATCGCGCTCCATAATAATTGTAAACTCAATTTGAGGGCCATCATGACAAGTATCACATCTCTTATAATTAGCAGCATCAGTCACACCTGTTACAGCAATAGCTTCCGGCATACTTGCAGGAAAAATAACTGGGTATGAATTTGTCACAACAGTAGATGTACCCCCTGCTGCAAAAATTAATTTCCCTTTATTATGAGCATAACGAACGGCATCTCTCACATTTCCTATAGTCCATAAGTATCCTATAGACATGGAAATAATTTTCACATCATTTCTATCTCCTAAAGCACGTAGTGCGTTTGAAACACCTTTACGTTCATGGTAATCATTTAATAAAACATCGGCAGTTCCTCTATAAGAAACTAAATTAGCATTATAGGCAACTCCTACAGGTTTATTATCGTTATTACGAGGTGCTGTAGCTGCCGATATCATACTTGTACCATGACCACATTTATCATCTGGTCCATCTAAATTATTAGACCACCACCAAGGAGAATCTATATATGTTCCATATTTTTCTACAGTACGATTATTTATAGAGTAACCATCTCCAAAACCAGAACTTCCTGGACTTAATAAAGGCTGATTAGGAGAAATTCCTGTATCAATTACAGCTATAGTAACTCCTGCCCCTGTACTTTGACTCCATGCTTGAGTTACATTATGGTTATCTAAAGTCCAAGAAACTAACGATCCTGGTGCGATGGTACGATAATCATTCGTATTTAAAGTAGATCCTGACATACCGCAACCACTCGAAGAACGCTCTTGCTGAGAAACAGTCACATCAGGTTTTGCAGTAAAATAAGAATATCCATTAGGCTCTAGATATCTAATATTGGACATTGCCTTTAAATTTCTTATTGTTTCTAATGATGTTACATGAATATCTATAACATTTAGAACATCATCACTTATATATTTAAGGTCACTTCGTGTTTGCTCTTCTGAAGCAGCAACCGTTAAAAGTATATCATTTTGTATACCTTCTAAACGACTACTCTTTCCTTCTCTAAAACTCTCTCCTTTGTTTCCATATCCTACCGTTATTAATTCGTTTCCATGTACAGCAGCGCTCCATAATACATTTGCAGGCACTTCATCCCATGAGAAAACTCCTCTCTCTAATAATTGATTATTAATAATGGTATTTACTTCTTCTATAGTTAAGAACTCGTCAGATTCCTGTTCTATAAGTATTACATTTTCTTCTGTAATTGGAGCAATGACATCTTCATCACGCGAACAAGAAGCTAGAACAAGCAAAGATATGCCTGCGGCAATGGCTAGTGTTTTTTTCATGGTTTTTGGTTAATTAGTTATGGTTCTAATATACTAAAAATCCACAATCATTATGCATGCATAGTAATAATTTCGCAAAATAAATACTAATTAATTATCAATTATATATAAATACCCATTTTTAATTATGAATAGTTAGGTATTTAGTAGATATAGTTTACACATGGAATATTCTTACAAAAAGAATATCACAACTAAAACTGAATAACACTAGACTATAGTACGGAGGATTCTTTTGCTAATAATTGCTAATGAAATACCTACTATTGCACCTACTAACAAATCACTAGGGTAATGTACTCCTACAAAAATTCGACTTAAAGCAAAAAGGAAAGGCCATATAAGAACAAGCCATATCCATTTGGTATGTTTCTTTAAAACTAGAATAACAAATACTGACACTGCAAACGAAACGGCAGAGTGGCCAGAAAAGAAACTAAAATCAATGGTATCTTGAAGTACTCTAACCAATCCTTTAAGGTTTGGTTCATTACTTGGTCTTATTCGGGTAACATAATTTTTTACGAGACTTGTTATTCCTAAAGTAACCCCCATTAAGGTAACTGTAGAAATGGTAGAAATCAATGCTTTTTTTCGCGAAAGCTTTTTCCAAAAAAGAAGAAAGAAAAGAATATAAAGCGGAATCCAATTTTCTATTTTGGTAACAAACAACCAAAATTGATCCCAATTCCCAGTGCTAAGTCCGTTAAGGTATAGAAAAAGCTCTTTATCCCAATCAAGAATATGATCCATTAAAGCTGACGTTTAATAGGACCTGTGATATCATTAATATCCTCTTTTGCCTTATCTATTTCCTTCTTAATATCTTTAGTTACATCAATATCAATACCTTGTTTTTCTGCGCTTTTAGTAATTTCAGTTTTGATATCGTTTGTTGCGTCTTTAAGAGTGCGCATTCCTTTTCCTAGACCTCTAGCAATCTCAGGAACTTTATCTGCACCAAAAACCATAATCACTATAAAAATAATGAAAGCAATTTCAGTTCCGCTTATAAATAAAGGAAGTGTAACCATAGTGCAAAGATAATAATTGTTATGTCTTGAACCTTATATATTAGTAGGTGTTTTTAGGATAAAAATAAGCGTCAACTATAATAGTTGACGCTTATTAGATATAAAACTTTAAAATATAGAAAAGGACTAGCCTTTTACATTCTCTTTGAATTTTTCAAACTTACCTAATTTCTTAGCTTTAGGCCAGCTATTATTAGCAGTATCAATATCTGCAGTTTCTAGATCTGGATCTATTGTTACTTTTACAATCTCTTTATCTGATGCGATTGCTTTACTTACTTCGCTATCATTTTTACGCCAGATTTGAGCTGGATATGTCACTTTTTCTTTTGTTCCATCGGCATACTCATATTCTACAATAATTGGCATTGGAATTCCTCCAGGTTTTTCAAAAACAATCTTATAAAGATGTTTAGGCTCTTTTATTGCAGCACGCTCTTCTGGAGTGAAGTTATCCATAAGATATTCTTTAAGCGTTTCTGAATTTTCTAACATCGATTTTCCTTTAAGTGCAGGATCAAAATCTTCACTATCTTCATCTACAACATATACGGCGTCTATAGTGCTAGGGTCTGTAATTCCAAAACGAGCTAATCGTTCCTTTCCAGCTTTAGTTACTTTATCAGTAACATAGTATGATTTTACTTCTTTAACACCTATATCTACACTTTCAGTACTATAAAACCATCCTCTCCAATACCAATCTAAATCTACTGCAGATGCATCCTCCATTGTTCTAAAGAAATCTTCTGGTGTTGGGTGTTTAAACATCCAACGTTGCGCATATGTTTTAAAAGCGTGATCAAATAATTCACGCCCCATAACAGTCTCTCTTAAGATATTTAAAGCTGTTGCTGGTTTTCCATAGGCATTATTCCCTAGCTGATATACATTTTCTGGATTTGACATGATAGGAGAAATAAAATCTTGATTCCCTTTCATGTAATTTACAATTCTTGAAGGTGCTCCTCTACGTGATGGATATGCTTTATTATCCCCTATAGCTTCTGGGAAATTTTCCCCAAACTCTTGCTCAGTCAGATATTGCATAAAGGTGTCTAATCCTTCATCCATCCATCCCCACTGGCGCTCATCACTGTTTACAATCATTGGGAAATAGTTATGACCTACTTCATGTATAATTACCGAAATCATTCCATATTTAGTACGATCACTGTACGTTCCATCTTCATTAGGGCGTCCATAATTCCAACAAATCATTGGATATTCCATTCCTTGCCCCTGTGCATGTACAGAGATAGCTTTAGGATAAGGATAATCAAATGTAAATTTAGAATAGGTCTCTAATGTTTGTACAACTGCTTTTGTAGAATATTCTTCCCATAATGGGTTTCCTTCTGGTGGGTAAATGGAAATAGCCATCACATTACGTTCTGGAAAACGTACTGCTTGTGCATCCATAATATATCTACGAGAAGATGTAAATGCAAAATCACGTACATTTTTAGCTTTAAGCTTCCATGTTTTTGTTTTTGTAGAGTTACCAGCTGCTATTTGTTCTGCCTCAGCTTGTGTACGAATAATAACAGGTGCATTAAACGATTTTGTAGCATTTTCCCAACGTTTATATTCTTCTTTACTGTAAACCTCTTTTAAGTTTGTAATCTCTCCTGTTCCATCCAATAAATGGTCTGCAGGAACGGTAATATCTACTTCGTAATCTCCAAATGGTAATGCAAACTCTCCATTACCCCAAAACTGGTAATTTTGCCATCCTTCTACATCATTGTATACAGCCATTCTTGGAAAAAACTGTGCAATAATATATCCTTTATTACCATCCTTATAAGTTTCATATCCAGAACGAGCTCTGTTTACTGTATGATCTGGAATATTATAATCCCATTGAATAGAAAATTCAAAAGAGTCACCAGACTTTAAAACTTCTGGCATATCTACACGCATCATAGTAAAGTTAATGGTGTGCTTTAAAGGTTTTCCGTTGTAAGTAACACTATTCACATTAAATCCTCCATCAAAACCTTCGGTCATATATGAAGATACAAAACTACCTGGCTGACTAACAGCTCCAACACCTCCACCATTTTTATCTTTAGCAGGTGAATCTTGTGCTCTAATATTTTGATCTAATTGTACCCATAAATATTCTAAATCATCTGGGGAGTTATTTCTATAAGTAATTGTCTCATATCCCGTAATACGTTGACTAGCATCATCTAATTGGATGCTCATTTTGTAATCTGCTTCGTTCTGATAATATTCATGTCCAGGTGCCCCAGAAGCGGTACGATAGGAATTTGGGGTAGACATCTCATTATAAAGCTGTCTAAATTTATTTTCATTTTCATGGCCTCCTTGTCGCTCTTCTTCTTGAGCATATCCCACTGAAACACATAAGAATAGCATTGCGCATAATGCGTATTTAAAACGAATCATAGTTTTTGTAATTAAATTAGAGCTCTAAAATAGCCAAACCCCAAGTTTTTGGGAATTTATTCAGAAAAGTTTAACACAGCTTTGGCATTACCATCTACAAGCAATAAGCTTTTCTTTTTTCCAAGAATATTGGTATGCACCATGTTTTTTTGTTCTGTAAATGCATCCATAAGTAAAGTGTTCTCTATCTCAACTCGTTGAATAGATGACACATCTGCAATTTCTATATAACATACCACATAATCATCTTCATATTCCTTTCCTATATAAGACAGAGTTCTCTCCTCTCCGTTAATAGTAATTTTAAGTTTTCGCTTTAAATATTTTTTAATAAAATTATCTAGTACTTCTTGATCTGAAGTAGCATCTACAATAATTGTTTCGTCATAACGCTCACGCAGCACATCTTCCAAATCATCATAAAAAAGACGTGTAATCATTTGCAGAGACTTTTCCTCTTTATTGTACTCAATATCTGTAACACTTAAATAATATTTATGCACCGTAAAAGATGTACATATAAACAAACAAGCAAATGAGGTAATAACAATTAATCTCTTCATGATATGTGGTTGAGTATGCTTTCGCGAAAGCGTACTATTAAAATTTTAAACAAAGGTATAAGATTCTTGTTTCCAAAAAATATGCCGTTATTCTTTTTCGCTTTCTTTTAACCTAATGTAGGGTTTTGATTTTTGCATCATAAATTCTAAAAGACCTAGCGCATTATTTGCATCTACTAGCTCTTTTGCATGAGTATCTTCAAAAACATAATACACAAAATCTTCTATCAACTCTTCTGGAATGTTTAAATTCTTCATATACACCGTATCTGAAATACGATAACGACTCTCTTGTACTAACTTTTCAAATCGAGACACCTCAATATGTTTTTTAAGCATTTTAAGTCTTCCCGTAATAGAATTAATAAGCCCATCTAATGGAATACCCGAGCCACTAGTAACAGCGGTATAATATCTACGTTCCTCTATAGTACGTTTTGGCGCTGTATTTTCAGGAATACCTAACTCTTTGGCTGTTACTTCTTTTTTAAACTTTGTAGAACGAATATCTTTATTCAAATCTCCTGTAAGATCAATGTTACTAATCTCTACTGTTTCTAACTCTGTTACTTTTGGAATAAGATATAGCGATATCTTTTTGCGATTATACATGGTTTCGTTAACTACAAACTGTCTAGATTCATATTGAACAGCGCTTATATTGATCGTATCATTTACGCGTGCCTCTATAGTAAAGATTCCATTTGCATCTGTAGTAGTCCCTTTCTTTAAAGAGATATTAACTACTGTAAGTTGTGCTTTATCAATAGTATCATTAAGAACCTGACCTCTTAACTCTATAGCTCTTTGTGAATATGCATTATACCCCATCAGAAGGAAACATAATACACTAAATTTTATAATTTTATTCATGTTTTTTATTCTTAGTGAGCACTCCTTCTTTTTCTTTTAAAACTAAGTATTTTTTAGATTTTGTAAGCATATAATCTAACAATTCTATGGCATTTTCTTTATCATCCTTTCCCTCTGCCTTTTTTTCTTCAAAAACAAAATAAACAAAATCTTCAATAAGAGTCTCAGGTATGTTTAAAGATTTCATATAAAGTGTGTCGGAAAACGTTGAACGGGCTTTCTCTACTTTAATTTGAAAACGCATGATTTCTAATTGTTTTTTATATTGCTTTGCTTGTCCATTTATAGCCATCATGAGTGCTCCAAAAGCCCCTGCCCCTGCCGGACTTGCACTATACATTCTTCGTTCCTCGGGTGTAAAAGGAGCATGCTTATTTGCAGGAAGTCCAAGATCTGCCGCTGTAAGTGTTTTTTTAAGAGGCGTATTTAAAATATCTCTACGTAAATCTCCCGTAAGATTAATGTTACTAATCTCAACTTCGTCTAATTGGTTAATTTTTGGAACTAAATATAAAGACATCCTTTTACGATCATACATTTTTTGAGTAACTACAAACTGTCTAGACTCATATTGAACTGCACTGATATTAATGGTATCATGTACACGCGCAGGAATTTCAAAAACACCTGCTTCATTCGTGATAGCTCCCTTTTTTAAAGAGATATTGACAACTGTAAGAGAAGCTTTCTCAATAGAATCATTAAGAACTTGCCCTTTAAGTATGACCGCTTCTTGCCCCATTAAAACACATGACATCAAGAGAAATAGTAGTAAAAAACAACGCTGACTACCCATTACTTATTTTTGTTTTTTACAAACACTTCTTTCTCTCTTAATGCATGATACTTTATAGATTTTTCATATAAATAATCTAAAAAAAGGATAGGGTTATCTACATTTATTGTCTTTAATTTCTTTTCATCTTTTAATGCATAAAAAACAAAATCTTCCAATTGTTCTTCTGGGATTTTTAAATAAGCTATTAGTATAGAATCTGGAAAACGATTTAAAGCTCCTTCTATTTGCTCTTGATATGCTACTACAGCAATGTGTTTTTTTAAGCGTTTTGTTTTACCACTTATTCCGTTAATTATTAACGGAAGGGGCACAATAAACCCCGTAATACCTATCCCTCCTTTCCCATTTATTCCTGTTGTAGCAGTATGTAACCTCCGTGCTTCTTTAGTAGGCACCTTTATATCTTGAAGTAGCCCTTTGTCACTCATATCTTTCACGAGAGCTAACTGTTTTTTTAAAGAAGAACTACTAGCATCTTCTTCCAAATTACCTGACAAAAGCCTATTACTCAACTGTATTTCATCCAGCTCATTAATTTTTGGAACTAGATACAAAGAAACTTCTTTCTCATTATAAATTTTCTGAGTAACTATAAACTCCCTAGACTCATATTGAACCGCACTTATATGTATAGTATCATGTAGACGTACAGGAATTTCAAAAACACCAGCCTCATTCGTGATAGCCCCTTTACGTAAATTCAAATTCACAACATTCAATGAAGCTTTCTCAATAGTATCATTCAGCACATTCCCTTTCAGAAGAATAGTTTCCTGAGAAAAAACGGTAGTCCCTATAAATAATAAAAAAAGGAATAGTACTTTATACATAGATTATTTAGTTCCCTCAAAGAAACATTTTCGTATGTCATGAAAAACTTAATACGTATATAAACTTTTGTTAATTGAAGCCTAATAGCTACTTTTAAAAAAATCTAACACTCATGCCTAAAAATTTGATCATAGCAAGTACTTCAACTATACATGGAAGTGGCTATTTAGAATATCTTTTACCAGAATTAGAAACCTTTTATAAAAATACAGATACAATCATTTTTATACCCTATGCAAGACCTGGAGGAATATCACATGATCAATACACAGATATAGCATCTAAAGCATTCAAAAAGATTGGCAAAAAAATAATCGGGCTTCACATCTTTACAGATACGATAGAAGCTATTGAAAATGCAGAAGGTATTTTTACAGGAGGAGGCAATACTTTTGTTCTTGTAAATCAACTATACAAAACAAATATCCTTCCTGCTTTACGAAAAAAAATCTTTGAAGGCACTCCTTATTTAGGAACAAGTGCAGGCAGTAATATTTGCGGACTCACCATGCAAACCACAAATGATATGCCTATCACATATCCTCCAAGCTTTAAAACCATAGGCGCACTACCCTTTAATATTAATCCTCATTATCTAGACCCCATTAAAGGAAGCACCCATATGGGAGAAACTCGCGAAACAAGAATTAAAGAATTTCACGCTCATAATACAATTCCTGTTGTAGGAATAAGAGAAGGCAGTTGGCTGGAAGTAAAAAACCAGACCATACAACTTAAAGGAACACCAACCGCACGTATCTTCGAAAAAGGTAAAGCTCCATACGAAATAGATACTGGCAGTATATTAGATTTTTAAAAGTACGCTTTCGCGAAATTTCATACAGCGTTTAATTAATAATGCTGTAAAGAAAGACTTCTAACGTTCGTAATTTTAGTCTCAACTACATAAAAGAAAAAGCCTCATCAAATGATGAGGCTTTTTTTGGAGCGGGAGACCGGGTTCGAACCGGCGACATTCAGCTTGGAAGGCTGACGCTCTACCAACTGAGCTACTCCCGCTGGTTAAGCGGTGGCAAATATATATATGTTTTTTAAATAGAAAAAATTTATTTTTTACAAAAAATATCAAATTTTACAAATCTACATGAATTTGCATTTTATCGATACAAATGTGCATTTTATCGATGTTTTAACACCTTGAAAGGCATAAAATCTTATTTTTCAACTCATTAACTATTTTTGATTATTAAAAAATTACGGTAAAACCCCAAATAAACAACATAAAGCCCTCCACATGTTAAAAAAAATTACGCTATTTCTAATACTATTTAGCACATTAAGTAGTATTGCTCAAATAAAAGTAGGAGATAATCCAGATACAATAGATAACAATTCTCTATTAGAATTAGAAAACACTTCTAAAGTACTTGTCATTACTCGAGTTACAAATACTCAAATGAATACAATTACACCATTAGCTGGTGGTATGGTATATAATACCGATGAAAATTGTGTGTTTCAATACAATGGCATTAATTGGACAAGTCTCTGTGATATTGACAACGCCCCAACATTAGTAGACAATCAAGATGGCACTTTTACATTTACAAATGTATTAGGAGATACAGTCATTATAGATACTAATGCAACATCAAGTCCATATAATAATACCAATTCAGGATTAGGAGCTACCAATGTTCAAGATGCAATCGATGAAATTATTGCCAATGATTTAGACACTGACCCAACAAACGAGTTACAAACATTCTCTTTAGAGGGTACAGATCTTACATTAAGTAATGGAGGTGGTACAATCACCTTACCAACTTCACAAGGACCACAAGGGGATGTCGGACCACAAGGACCAGTAGGACCTGCTGGTGTTGATGGAACTAACGGAGCGGATGGTGCAGACGGAGCAACAGGACCGCAGGGACCACAAGGGCCGGTAGGACCTGCTGGTGCTGACGGAACAAACGGAACAGATGGTGTAGACGGAGCAACAGGACCACAGGGACCACAAGGTGACCAAGGAATACAAGGTGAAGTTGGACCACAAGGACCAATTGGACCCGCAGGTGCTGACGGAATAAATGGAACAGATGGTGCAGACGGAGCAACAGGACCGCAGGGACCACAAGGTGATGTCGGACCACAAGGGCCGATAGGACCCGCAGGTGCTGATGGAACTAACGGAACAGATGGTGCAGACGGAGCAACAGGACCGCAGGGACCACAAGGTGATGTCGGACCGCAAGGGCCGATAGGACCCGCTGGTGCTGATGGAATAAATGGAACAGATGGTGCAGACGGAGCAACAGGACCGCAGGGACCACAAGGGGATGTCGGACCACAAGGGCCTATTGGACCAGCAGGTGCTGATGGAATAAATGGAACGGATGGAGCAGACGGAGCAACAGGACCTCAGGGACCACAAGGTGATGTCGGACCGCAAGGACCTATTGGACCAGCGGGGGTTGATGGAATAAATGGAACAGATGGTGCAGACGGAGCAACAGGTCCGCAGGGACCTCAAGGGGATATCGGACCTCAAGGACCGATTGGACCTGCAGGGGCTGACGGAATAAACGGAACTGATGGCGCAGACGGAGCAACAGGACCGCAGGGGCCACAAGGGGATGTCGGACCTCAAGGACCGATAGGGCCCACAGGTGCTGACGGAACAAATGGAGCGGATGGTGCAGACGGAGCAACAGGACCGCAGGGACCTCAAGGTGATGTCGGACCACAAGGACCGATAGGACCCGCAGGTGCTGATGGAATAAACGGAACAGATGGTGCAGACGGAGCAACAGGACCGCAGGGACCACAAGGTGATGTCGGACCTCAAGGACCTATTGGACCAGCGGGTGCTGACGGAATAAACGGAACAGATGGCGCAGACGGAGCAACAGGACCGCAGGGACCTCAAGGGGATGTTGGACCACAAGGACCGATAGGACCCGCAGGAGCTGATGGAACTAACGGAACAGATGGCGCAGACGGAGCAACAGGACCGCAGGGACCACAAGGTGATGTCGGACCACAAGGGCCGATAGGACCCGCAGGTGCTGATGGAACTAACGGAACAGACGGAGCAACAGGACCGCAGGGACCACAAGGTGACCAAGGAATACAAGGAGATGTCGGACCACAAGGACCTATTGGACCCGCAGGTGCTGATGGAACTAACGGAACAGATGGCGCAGACGGAGCCACAGGACCTCAGGGACCACAAGGAGATCAAGGAATACAAGGTGAAGTTGGACCGCAAGGACCGATTGGACCTGCAGGGGCTAACGGAATAAACGGAACAGATGGTGTAGACGGAGCAACAGGAGCTCAAGGACCACAAGGGGATGTTGGACCGCAAGGACCGATTGGACCAGCTGGTGCAGACGGAGCAACAGGACCGCAGGGACCACAAGGGGATGTCGGACCACAAGGACCGATAGGGCCAGCAGGTGCTGATGGAATAAATGGAGCAGACGGAGCAACAGGACCTCAAGGACCACAAGGGGATGTTGGACCGCAAGGACCGATAGGACCCGCAGGTGCTGATGGACCACAAGGACCGATTGGACCAGCTGGTGCTGACGGAATAAATGGAACAGATGGTGCAGACGGAGCAACAGGGCCGCAAGGACCACAAGGGGATGTCGGACCACAAGGACCGGTAGGACCTGCTGGTGCTGATGGAACTAACGGAACAGATGGTGCAGACGGAGCAACTGGACCGCAGGGACCTCAAGGGGATGTCGGACCACAAGGACCGATAGGACCCGCAGGTGCTGACGGAATAAATGGAACAGATGGTGCAGACGGAGCAACAGGACCGCAGGGACCACAAGGACCGATAGGACCCGCAGGTGTTGATGGAACTAACGGAGCGGATGGTGCAGACGGAGCAACAGGTCCGCAGGGACTACAAGGGGATGTTGGACCGCAAGGACCGATAGGACCCGCAGGTGCTGATGGAACTAACGGAGCGGATGGTGCAGACGGAGCAACAGGACCTCAGGGACCTCAAGGGGATGTCGGACCACAAGGACCGATAGGACCAGCAGGTGCTGACGGAACTAACGGAACAGATGGCGCAGACGGAGCAACAGGACCTCAGGGACCACAAGGTGATGTCGGACCTCAAGGACCTATTGGACCCGCAGGTGCTGACGGAATAAATGGAACAGATGGTGCAGACGGAGCAACAGGACCACAGGGACCACAAGGCGATGTCGGACCGCAAGGACCGATAGGACCCGCAGGTGCTGATGGAATAAACGGAACAGATGGTGCAGACGGAGCAACAGGACCACAGGGACCACAAGGAGATCAAGGAATACAAGGTGAAGTTGGACCGCAAGGACCTATTGGACCAGCGGGTGCTGATGGAATAAATGGCGCAGACGGAGCAACAGGACCGCAGGGACCTCAAGGGGATATCGGACCTCAAGGACCGATTGGACCTGCAGGGGCTGACGGAATAAACGGAACTGATGGCGCAGACGGAGCAACAGGACCGCAGGGGCCACAAGGTGATGTCGGACCGCAAGGACCCATTGGGCCAGCAGGTGCTGATGGAACAAACGGAATAGATGGTGCAGACGGAGCAACAGGACCGCAAGGACCACAAGGGGATGTCGGACCACAAGGGCCTATTGGACCAGCGGGGGCAGATGGAACTAACGGAACAGATGGCACGGACGGAGCAACAGGACCGCAAGGACCACAAGGGGATCAAGGAATACAAGGTGAAGTTGGACCACAAGGACCCATTGGACCCGCAGGTGCTGACGGAATAAATGGAGTGAATGGTGCAGATGGAGCAACAGGACCGCAAGGTGAAGTTGGACCGCAAGGACCGATAGGACCAGCAGGTGCTGATGGAATAAACGGAACAGATGGTGCAGACGGAGCAACAGGGCCGCAAGGACCACAAGGGGATGTCGGACCACAAGGACCCATTGGACCCGCAGGTGCTGACGGAACTAACGGAACAGATGGCGCAGACGGAGCAACAGGACCACAAGGTGATGTCGGACCGCAAGGACCGATAGGACCCGCAGGTACTGACGGAATAAACGGAGCGGATGGCGCAGACGGAGCAATAGGACCGCAGGGACCTCAAGGTGACCAAGGAATACAAGGAGATGTCGGACCACAAGGACCTATTGGACCAGCAGGTGCTGACGGAGCAACAGGGCCGCAAGGACCACAAGGTGATGTCGGGCCGCAAGGGCCTATTGGACCAGCAGGTGCCGATGGAACAAACGGAACAGATGGTGCAGACGGAGCAACAGGACCGCAAGGACCACAAGGTGATGTCGGACCGCAAGGACCGATAGGACCCGCAGGTGCTGATGGAACAAATGGAACAGATGGTGCTGACGGAGCAACAGGTCCGCAAGGACCACAAGGGGATGTCGGACCGCAAGGACCTATTGGACCAGCGGGTGCTGATGGAATAAACGGAACGGACGGTGCAGACGGAGCAACAGGACCGCAGGGACCACAAGGTGACCAAGGAATACAAGGTGAAGTTGGACCGCAAGGACCGATAGGACCCGCAGGTGCTGATGGAACAAATGGAGCGGATGGTGCAGACGGAGCAACAGGACCTCAGGGACCACAAGGTGATGTCGGACCGCAAGGACCCATTGGACCAGCAGGTGCTGATGGAATAAACGGAATAGATGGCGCAGATGGAGCAACAGGTCCGCAGGGACCTCAAGGCGATGTTGGACCACAAGGACCAATAGGACCCGCAGGTGCTGATGGAACTAACGGAGCGGATGGTGCAGACGGAGCAACAGGACCGCAGGGACCGCAAGGACCGGTAGGACCTGCTGGTGCTGACGGAACTAACGGAATAGATGGCGCAGATGGAGCAACAGGACCGCAGGGACCACAAGGTGACCAAGGAATACAAGGTGAAGTCGGACCACAAGGGCCTATTGGACCCGCAGGTGCTGACGGAATAAACGGAATAGATGGTGCAGACGGAGCAACAGGACCGCAGGGACCACAAGGTGATGTCGGGCCGCAAGGGCCTATTGGACCAGCAGGTGCCGATGGAACTAACGGAACGGATGGCGCGGACGGAGCAACAGGGCCGCAAGGACCACAAGGTGATGTCGGGCCGCAAGGGCCTATTGGACCAGCAGGTGCTGACGGAATAAACGGAACAGATGGTGCAGACGGAGCAACAGGACCGCAAGGACCACAAGGTGATGTCGGACCACAAGGACCGATAGGACCCGCAGGTGCTGATGGAACAAACGGAACAGATGGGGCAGACGGAGCAACAGGACCTCAGGGACCACAAGGTGATGTCGGACCGCAAGGACCGATAGGACCAGCAGGTGCTGATGGAATAAACGGAACAGATGGTGCAGACGGAGCAACAGGACCGCAAGGACCTCAAGGAGATGTCGGACCGCAAGGACCGGTAGGACCCGCAGGTGCTGATGGAACAAATGGAGCGGATGGTGCAGACGGAGCAACAGGGCCGCAAGGACCACAAGGTGATGTCGGGCTGCAAGGGCCTATTGGACCAGCAGGTGCTGATGGAACAAACGGAACAGATGGGGCAGACGGAGCAACAGGACCTCAAGGACCACAAGGTGATGTCGGACCACAAGGACCCATTGGACCAGCAGGTGCTGATGGAACAAACGGAACAGATGGCGCGGACGGAGCAACAGGGCCGCAAGGACCACAAGGTGATGTCGGACCGCAAGGACCGATAGGACCCGCAGGTGCTGATGGAACAAACGGAACAGATGGTGCAGACGGAGCAACAGGTCCGCAGGGACCACAAGGTGATGTCGGACCACAAGGACCGGTAGGACCAGTGGGTGCTGATGGAACTAACGGAACGGATGGTGCAGACGGATCAACAGGACCGCAGGGACCACAAGGTGATGTCGGACCGCAAGGACCCATTGGACCAGCAGGCGCTGATGGAATAAATGGAACAAATGGCGCAGACGGAGCAACAGGACCGCAAGGACCACAAGGGGATGTTGGACCACAAGGACCGATAGGACCCGCAGGTACTGATGGAATAAACGGAGTGGATGGCGCAGACGGAGCAACAGGTCCGCAGGGACCAGCAGGTGCTGATGGAACAAACGGAATAGATGGTGCAGACGGAGCAACAGGACCGCAGGGACCACAAGGGAATGTCGGGCCGCAAGGACCCATTGGACCAGCAGGTGCTGATGGAATAAATGGAACGGATGGTGCAGACGGAGCAACAGGACCTCAGGGACCTCAAGGTGATGTCGGACCACAAGGGCCTATTGGACCAGCAGGTGCTGATGGAACAAACGGAACGGATGGCGCAGACGGAGCAACAGGGCCGCAAGGACCACAAGGGGATGTCGGACCACAAGGACCGGTAGGACCAGCGGGTGCTGATGGAGCAACAGGACCGCAGGGACCGCAAGGTAACCAAGGAATTCAAGGACCAAAGGGCGATACCGGAGATCAAGGACCACAGGGACCAGCAGGTGTCGATGGAATAAATGGCGCAGACGGAGCAACAGGACCACAGGGACCGCAAGGAGAGATTGGACCACAAGGACCTGCTGGAACTAATGGAACAAACGGAGTGGATGGAGCAACAGGACCACAAGGACCTGCAGGGCCAACTGGTGCTACTGGACCGCAAGGAACTCAAGGACCTATAGGGCCACAAGGAGTCCCTGGAGCTCAAGGACCACAAGGACAAACTGGAGCAACAGGACCAGCTGGTGCAGACGGAGCAGATGGTGCTACAGGACCGCAAGGACCTCAAGGTGAAATTGGACCGTCTAATGCATATACTGGATTCTTTATAATAGATAATACTACACTAACAGATACGGGTACTTATGAGCAAATAATTGATATGATTCCTTTTGAACCTTCTCAAGTTACTTTTGTCGCTCATCCTAATATTGGATCTTTTGATCTAAATGAAGACAATGCCCTAGCAGATACTCCAACTGCTAATACAGATAATAACACAGCACTTTTAGAGAATACCTTCGGAACCATGAATGGATTTGCACGTGCCGGAAGCCCTATCAGTCAAGCTGTTATTTTTGTCGGAGGGAGTGGGTCTTCCATAAATAATATCTCAAGATATTCTAATGACGATCAATGCATAGGGTTACGTTATACTGATAATGATGGAGATAATATGGGGGTTATATCAGCAAGAATAACTTCCTTTGAATCTGATGGGTTTACATTAGACATTACGTATACTGAAGGAACTTCTGGTAATGCTAATAGGCAAGATGATATTTTAGACGAATCTGTAATTGTATTATTCACTGCATACAAGTAAAAGGCTATGAAATATTATATCACTATAGTGCTAATTTCTGTTTTTGCTTTCGCGAAAGCGCAAACAGCATTTCACAATTTTGGAAATGTACAGATACACGATCAAGGACAAATTGGATTTCATATTGATTTAATTAATGATGGAGATTTTGATAATAATCTTGGCTTAGCTGGGTTTTACAATCAGAACAACAGTCTTACTATATCTGGAACCAATGAGCCTATCTTTTTTGATATGGAAGTAGATGTTCCTGACGACCTATTTTTTGAAGTTTCTACAGGTGTCACCAACTTCTTTGATTTTATAAATGGACGAATCATTACCCCTAGAAATACTATAGGAGTTACGTTAGATTTTAGGAATAATGGTATTTATACTGGAGAAGGAGACAATACCCATGTAGATGGATATATAAACAATGCAGGAGATTTAGATTTCAGGTTTCCTATTGGGGATGATTTTAGGCTTCGGACAATGACTGTATTACCATTAGATAATACGTTTACGTTATATAAAGCGGCATACTTCTTTGAAGATCCGAACTCCCCTTCTACCCTTACTGGTTTCTTCAATACAGATTTATTTCAAAATACACTGTCTATTATTAGTGAAAAAGAATACTGGGATCTAGATGGCACATTGCCCGCTCGAGTGACATTAACTTGGGACGAGCAAAGTGAAATTCCTATATTGGCTGATGAGCTATCATCTCTTAGAGTTGTTGGTTTTTCTACAGCACTTAACCAATGGGTGAATTTAGGGAATAGCTCTTTTTCTGGAACTATGGAATCGGGAGAAATCACTTCTGATATTATTGAACCGAACTTATACAGTGCGCTTACTTTTGGCTCTGTTTTAAGAGGTAACGGAGCTATTACTGTATACACTTTGATATCACCAAATGGAGACGGAAAAAATGACACATTAATTATTGAAGGGCTTGAAACAAGTCCAGATAATGAATTGATTCTTTTTAATAGATGGGGTGTAGAAGTATTTAGAAAAAAGAACTATGATAATTCTTTTGGCGGTATTTCTGATGGAAGAGCAACTATAGATGGCAGTTCAGAACTTCCTGTAGGGACTTATTTTTATGTTTTAAAATTACAAGATCAAAAAGATCTTGCTGGCGCTTTTTACATCAATAGATAAATAATGCGTAATTATTTTTTTAGGTAGCCTACTCGTTTCTTTCTATTTTTAAAGCAAAACTAAGAGACACCATTTGTGAGCGCTATTATTATAGAAACTGATAGATTATTCTTACGCGAATTTCAAAAAGGAGATGGTATCCATTTCTTTCAAATGAATGCCGACCCAGAAGTAATAAAATATACTGGAGATACTCCATTTAAAGATGTTGATGAAGCACATACATTTATAAAAACGTATGATGCCTATAAAAAAACAGGTATTGGTCGCTGGGCGGTTATACGCAAATCTGATCAAGAATTTCTAGGATGGTGCGGTTTAAAATATCATTCTCAAGATCGCGTAGTTGATATAGGCTATCGTTTTTATAAATGCTATTGGGGCCAAGGGTATGCAACAGAAAGTGCGAAAGCCGTAATACAATTTGCCTTTGACTCTTTAAAATATCCATTCTTAGTGGCACATGCGCATATACATAATTTGGCTTCACATACTGTGATCAAAAAATGCGATATGCATTTTGTAAAAGATTTTGATTATGATGGACTGCCTGCAAAGCTCTATCGTAAGGACAACCCTGATTATATCTTAAAGCAAATTACTGCTGAAGAAACCTGGCCGGTTCGGCATCCTGTATTACGTAAAGGGAGACCTCTTAAAGATGTATATATGGAAGCCGATGAAAAAGAATCTACATTTCACGTAGGTATTTTTCACAAAGAAGCTATTGTAGGTGTTGCTTCCTTTATGGATGATTCCAAACCTATTTTTAAGGGCATTCAATACAGACTTAGAGGGATGGCTGTACTCCCTGAATATCGTAGGCGAGGCATTGCTGAGCTTTTATTGAAAAAAGGAGAAAAGATACTTAAAGAAAGAAATTGTACCTTATTGTGGTTTAATGCTAGAATTATAGCTGTTTCTTTTTATAAAAATATGGGGTATGAGACTATTGGCCCTGAATTTGATATTCCGTTAATAGGTCCTCATTATTTAATGAAAAAAGAACTTGAATGAATCGTAGAACATTTACCAAAACTGCCATTTTAGGAAGCATCGCCGCTACAATTCCTGTACAACTTTATGCATCTATTACAGAGAATCAAATTTCTGGAAATGAATTATTAGGGAAAGGAAATCCAGTATTAACTTCTGGAACAGGATATAAATTACGCCCTGATGCTGCTAGTGCTTTTGAGCGATTAAAAGCTGCTGCTTTAAAAGATAAAATTCAGGTTAAAGTAGTGTCTAGTTACCGAAATTATGCGCATCAGAATAGTATTTGGGAACGCAAGTATAATCGTTTTCGCAAAAGCGGGCTCTCTCCTACTCAAGCGATTCAAAAGATTATAGCGTATTCTACCATTCCTGGAACATCTAGACATCATTGGGGAACAGACATCGATCTTATAGACGGTAGACCAAAAGTAACTGGAGATGTTCTTGTGCCTTCAAAGTTTCACGGTACTGGACCTTTCTGCAAGTTTAAAGAATGGATGGATGTACATGCAAATTCTTTTGGGTTTTACTTAGTATATACAGATAGAAAAGATAGAAAAGGATTTAAGTATGAACCATGGCATTATAGCTATGCACCATTATCTATACCGTATTTAAAAAGTTATAAAGAATTAGACATAAAAGTAATATTACAAGAAAACAAATTACTAGGAAGTGAGCATCTTACCTCAGCATTTATTGATCGATACATTCAAGAAAATATATTGGATATCAATCCATATTTAATAGGTTAAAGCAACTCTATAATTTTCTTTTCTGCCAATGCTTCTTTAAAGTCAGGACGATCTTCCAGTGCTTTTGAAATCCAAACAGATGCCTTTTGTTTTTCCATTTTATGCCTATATATCTGCGCAAGTCTATAGTACGCCCAATCTTTAGGAACGCCATCGGCTGGCGTATAATTCATGATATATTTATCAAGACATTCTATTCCTTGATCAAGTCCGATACCATATTGCCCTGCTATTTTCCCTAATTGGTAGTGTAATCGATTTTCAGAATTGTATTTTTTCCGTGCCTCATCTAGTACTTGTAGTGCTTTATCTGGGGCATCATTTTTTTCATAATGTTCGTATAATTTGGTATAACAAACCACAGAGCCTCCTACAGCTACCGCTTTCTTATAATTATACTCTGCGTCTTTAGGCTTATCGTTATATTCTGCGATATATCCATGTGCTAGATACCCATCTACTGGAGATAATTTAGAAAGCTCATTAGCATAGCGTTTTGCTTTACTTTCACTCCCCCCTATAATTCCAGGTAATTGAATATAAAATTCTACTAATGCCCAGCGTGCTTCTATATGTGTAGGATCTAATTCGGTTGCGGTCACAAAGGCTTCTTTAATATCACCTACAAGAGCCAAAGCTCTTATTTTGCTTATTGCTAGTGCTTTCATCCCTAACACACCACCATACTTATAATGGTAATTGGCTACTTTTGGAGCTAGTTCTACTAGCTTCTCGTAATAATTTATAGCTTCATCCCAGTCTTCGGCATATCCATAAATATCTCCTAAATACTCTAGTGTTTTGAGATCATTAGGATGCTGTTTTAGATAGGATTGAAAAATAGGTTTTGCTTGTGTGTATTTCTTATTATTAAAAAAGGTTTCCGCTTTCGCGAAAGCGGTATTAGAAGTATCTACCTGAGCAAAACTACAGATAGGGAATAACAATAAGAAGAGAATCCACTTCATAGAATGTGTAATTTTTGCAAATATATACGAAAATAATGCCAAGCTTGGTTTAGATTAAAATTAAGATTTAGGAGGGTATTTTTTGAATATTTTTTCGACCAATTTTTTAAAGTAAGTATCTCTTTGATCTGGTGTTGATTTCACCTTTACATTACTTTCGCTTATAGCTTGCCAAACAAGTTTTCCGCCATGATCCATATCATAAAACTCTAATGTAATTTGTTGATGTTGCTCACGTCCTCCTATAGGAATTCCTCCACTCACACCAACGCCTCCATTTCTTCCACCTCCGCCAAGACCTACTCCAATTGTATTTCGAGAGGTTGTTTCATACTCTGAAGCTTGAATAAGAATAGAGAGACTATTATAATCTGTACGGGTATATCCTTTTGCTTCCAAAATACTATCTGTGAATTTTATAAAACGTCGCTCATCAAACTCTGAAAGTCCCGTTGGTTCGCGCAAATCATATTGATATGTTTTATATGATTCAAAAGAAGCCTTTTCATCATAATCATAGTCTACAAACGTAGATCCACAACTCGTTATAAAAACGGCTATACCTATTAAAAATAATACTCGCATTACATTCGTATTTTCTCTAAATGTAAACAAAACGAATTGAGTTATATTGTATTTTAGGATTTCTTAACTATTCTTCATTAAGCATCTTCCAAAGTGCATCTTTGAGTTCTGTTAGGCCTTGTTGTGTAACAGAAGAGATGAATAAATAAGGAATAGGTAATTCTCTATCTAATTCTTCGGTAAGTTCTGCTTTAAGCTCATCATCTAGCATATCACTTTTGGTAATAGCAATAATGCGTGATTTATCCAGCATTTCTGGATTATATTTCTGCAACTCGTGAAGTAATACATCATATTGTCCAGCAATGCTATCGGCATCGGCGGGAATCATAAAAAGTAACGTAGAATTACGTTCTATATGACGTAAAAATCGGTGTCCTATTCCTTTTCCTTCGGCTGCGCCTTCTATAATTCCGGGAATATCTGCCATCACAAACGATCTAAAATCTCTGTATTGTACAATCCCTAGATTAGGTTTAAGTGTCGTAAACTCATAATTAGCAATTTTAGGCTTTGCGGCTGTAATTGCAGCGAGTAATGTAGATTTTCCTACGTTTGGATATCCAACCAATCCTACATCTGCCAGCACTTTAAGTTCTAAAGTAAGACTTACTTCATAACCATCTATACCAGATTGTGCATATCGTGGTGTTTGGTTGGTACTACTTTTAAAGTGCCAATTTCCTCGACCTCCCATTCCTCCTTCGGCGGCGATAAATTCTTGTCCATCTTCGGTGATTTCAAAAATCACTTTATCAGTTTCAGAATCTTTAAGTGTGGTTCCTAGTGGTACTTCAATGTATTCATCCTGACCATCATGACCTGTTGATCTAGATTTTGCCCCATTACCCCCATGTCCAGCACGTAAATGACGTTTAAATTTAAGATGTAATAATGTCCAAAGGTTTTTATTTCCTTTGATGATAATATGACCTCCACGACCACCATCACCACCATCTGGGCCACCTTTTTCAATAAACTTCTCCCTATGTAAATGCGCAGAACCTGCACCTCCGTTTCCGGAAGTAACATGAATTTTCACATAATCAACAAAATTTCCTTCAGTCATTTTTTCTAATACTCACGTAGGCGGGAAGTTGTATCCCGAGTTACAATTTATAATTATACGCTTTCGCGAAAGCGTACCAAACCTATATCATTACTTAATAATGTATCTTATAACGCATCAATCACAGTACTTAAACGTGCTGTAATCTCCTCAACACTTCCTACACCGTTTACTCCAAAGTATTTATTTTGCTTCTCATAGTATCCTTTAAGGATCGCTGTTTCTGCATAATACACTTTGATACGATTACGGATTACTGCTTCATCAGCATCATCAGCTCTACCCGATGTTTTTCCTCTTTCTAACAAACGCTGCACAAGTACTTCATCATCTACTTCTAGTGCCACCATAGCAGCAACTTCGGTACTTTTTGAAGCAAGTAATGTTGCTAATGCTTCTGCTTGTGCTTCGGTTCTAGGGAAGCCATCAAAAATAAATCCGTTTGCATTTGGATTCTTTTCTACTTCTGCATTTAACATATCAATCGTCACGGTATCAGGCACTAATTGTCCTTTATCCATATATGATTTTGCCAATGTTCCTAATTCGGTTGCATTTTTTATATTATATCTAAATACATCTCCAGTAGAAATATGTACGAGATCGTATTTTTCTTTTAATACATCTGCTTGTGTTCCTTTTCCTGCACCTGGAGGGCCGAATAAAACAAGGTTCTTCATGTGTGGTTGTTTAAGTTTATAAATAGCTGTAAGATTACGTCCTAGTCCTTTATAATCTAGTCCAAATCCAACAACAAAGTCATTTGCAATTTCTAGGCCTATATAATCTATCGTATATGGTTTTGTATAGGCTTCTGGCTTGTAAAATAAGGTGGCAATTTTAAAAGAAGCTACTTCTTCCTGTTCAAGAATTTGTATAATCGTCTCTATGGTATTACCTGAATCTACAATATCTTCTATTACAACAACATCACGACCTTTTAAAGAAGGTTCTGCGCCCATAACCGTAAAGATCTCGTCACTTTGTTCTAGTCCATCATAGCTTGCCACTTTGATAAAACTCATCTCACACTCACAATCAAACTTCTTAATAAGTTCTGAAGCAAAAAGAAAAGCACCATTGAGGACGGTCAAAAACACGGGACGTTTATCTTTATACTCATCATTAATAAGCACCGCAACACCATTTACAGCTTGCTGTACTTCTGTGTTTGAGATACACTGCTCAAAAGTCAAATCGTGTAATTGTATTGTTTTCATACCCTTTTACAAAGGCGCAAAGATACCACCAGAAAACTACAAATCACAAATTAGGATTCTTTAAAATAGAAACTCTTAAAAAGCTTCTAAATTCTGGCAGATAGATAAGAGATTAGAAACAAGGTTTTTTGTATTTTTGGGTTTTAATTTTTTATGCTTGTCGTGCATCGACAGGCTCAGCATAAACCTCAACATTGTTGAGAGCGTACTCCTATGAAAAACTATTTTTCTTCACAATTTAAATTAGGTATTTTAGGTGGTGGTCAATTAGGCAAAATGATGCTTTATGACACTCGAAAATATGATATCCAAACCTATGTACTAGATCCTAGTGCTGAAGCGCCTTCAAGAATTGCTTGTAATTATTTTGAACAAGGAAGTCTTATGGACTATGATACTGTGGTTGCTTTTGGCCGTAAAGTAGATGTACTTACTTTTGAGATAGAGTCTGTAAATGTAGATGCACTTGAGGCATTAGAAAAAGAAGGGATTACTGTATATCCATCTTCAAAAACATTGCGTAATATTCAAGATAAAGGGATACAGAAGCAATTTTATATAGATCAGGACATTCCAACAGCTTCTTTTAAAAGATATCCATCTGCGAGTGCTCTCCTAGAAGATGCACCTACTTTTCCATTTGTATGGAAATCCTGTACTGGCGGATATGATGGAAAAGGGGTTTCCGTAGTTCGTACGGCTCAAGATTTGGAAAAATTACCAGAAGTACCCTGCATTGCAGAAGCGATGATTCCTTTTAAAAATGAACTTGCTGTGATTGTAGCTCGTAATCCTTCGGGTGCTGTTACCACCTACCCTGTTGTTGAGATGGAATTTCATCCGGAAGCAAATCAAGTAGAATATGTAATTTGTCCTGCTCGTATTGATGACCATGTCGCCCAAAAAGCAAGAGCTGTTGCCGAAAAAGTATCTAAAGCATTTGAACATGTAGGATTACTAGCTGTTGAAATGTTTCAAACAGAAGATGATGATATTTTAGTCAATGAAGTTGCACCTAGACCACATAATAGTGGACATTATAGCATAGAAGGAAGTTATACAAATCAATTTGAGCAACACATCCGTGCTATTTTAGATTTGCCCTTAGGGAAAACCGCTAGTAAAGTAGCTTCTGTGATGGTAAACTTAGTAGGCGAAGAAAATCACCAAGGGCAAGTTTTATATAAAAACATTGAAAACATCATGCAAATGGATGGTGTCACGGCTCATATTTATGGAAAAAAAGAAACACGCCCTTATAGAAAAATGGGACATGTTACTATTGTAGACCAAGATATTAGTGTTGCTAGAGCTACTGCTGAAGATGTCAAAAAGATGATTAAAGTAATTTCTGAATAATAAAAAATACAAAAGCATATGAAAGTAGGAATCATTATGGGAAGTACAAGCGACCTTCCAGTTATGCAAAAAGCCATCGATATCCTTGAACATTTAGGAATTGCTACTGAGGTAGATATTGTAAGTGCACATCGCACGCCTGAAAAACTTTTTGATTATGGTCAAAATGCACATACAAGAGGGATTAATGTTATTATAGCTGGCGCTGGAGGTGCTGCTCATTTACCAGGGATGGTTGCTTCATTATCTCCTCTTCCCGTTATAGGCGTTCCTGTAAAATCTCGTAATTCTATAGATGGATGGGATTCTGTATTGTCTATCTTACAAATGCCTGGTGGTGTTCCTGTAGCAACTGTAGCTTTAGATGGAGCTCAAAACGCAGGTATTCTAGCTGCTCAAATTTTGGGAGCAACAAATACTGAAATACAAGATAGAATTATGACCTATAAAGAAGAACTAAAACAAAAAGTGATTGACGGGGCTAAAAGTCTAAAATAAAAAAGACCACTCCTCCGAGTGGCCTTTTATCAATCAATGTAACGTTGGGGTATTGAATTTGTATTTATTAACCATCCTAAATAGTATCAAACCTTATGTTTTTACATTGAATTGGGGAATTCTCACTAAAACTCACGTCAAAGATATTATGTAGCTACAGAACTCATGAAAAAGTCTGACTACCATTATCTAAAAACAGATGAAATACGCAAAAACATCGACGAAACACACAATTAAATTATATTTTAAATCCGCTTATTATGAACATAGCTGATAATCCACTCTTACTTCCTTTTAACGAAGCTCCTTTTTCAAGTATTAAAAATGAACATTTTAAGCCTGCATTTGAAACAGCCATTACCATGGCTAGAGAAGAAATAGATACGATTACAAATAATACAGATACACCTACATTTGAAAATACCGTTGTAGCACTTGATTATGCAGGGGCACAATTAGATCGTATTTCTAGTGTATTTTTTAATTTGAATAGTGCCGAAACGAATGATCACATTCAAAAAATAGCACAAGAAGTATCTCCATTACTTTCTGAATTTGGAAATGACATCACGCTTAACGAACAATTGTTTGCTCGTATAAAGCATGTATATGATCAAAAAGATACTCTTACGCTATCTGTAGAAGCGCAAACTCTTCTTGAGAAAAGATATAAAAGTTTTGCGCGCAATGGCGCAAACTTAGCTGAAGACAAGAAATCTAGACTGAGAGAAATAGATGCATCTTTAGCAAAATTAAAACTTACGTTTGGTGAAAATGTATTGGCAGAAACAAATGCGTATGAATTACATCTTACAGATGAAAGCGATCTAGAGGGGTTACCAGAAAGCGCTAAAGAAGCCGCTGCAAGTGCAGCTAAGAGCAGAGATAAAGAAGGATGGGTGATTACATTAGATTACCCAAGTTATATTCCATTTATGAAATATGCTACCAATAGAGCATTACGTAAAGAACTCTCTATTGCTTTTGGAAGCAAAGCTTTTAAAGGAAATGAGCATGACAATCAAAAAAATGTACTAGAAATTGTTCAATTAAGACATGAACGTGCGAATCTTCTTGGGTATGAAACCCATGCACATTTTGTATTAGAAGAACGTATGGCAGAAACGCCTAGTAAAGTCATTGCGTTCCTAAACACATTATTGGAAAAAGCAAAACCTGCAGCACAGCGAGAGTTTGCTCAGTTAGAAAATTTCGCGAAAGCGGAAGACAACATTGAACAATTAGAAAAATGGGATGGTTCTTATTATTCTGAAAAACTAAAGCAAAAATTATTTAATCTGGATGACGAGCAATTAAAACCGTACTTCAAATTAGAAAATGTCATTGCTGGTGTATTTACCGTAGCTCAAAAACTATTTGGGCTTCAATTTGAAGAAGTATTTAATGTAGATACATATCACGAAGAAGTAAAAACATACCATGTACTAGATGCAGATGGGAATTTTATCTCTTTATTTTATGCAGATTTCCATCCGCGTAAAGGAAAACGTGGTGGCGCCTGGATGACATCTTTTAAATCACAAATGATGAAGGATGGGATTAATGAACGTCCTCATGTATCTAACGTATGTAATTTTACTCCTTCTACGCCAAGCAAACCTTCCTTACTTACTTTTGGAGAGGTCACCACTTTATTCCATGAGTTTGGACACGGATTACACGGAATGCTTGCCAATACTACCTACCCTAGCCTATCTGGCACTTCTGTGTACTGGGATTTTGTAGAACTTCCGAGTCAAGTATTAGAAAACTGGTGTTATGAAAAAGAAGCTTTAGAATTATTTGCAACACATTACGAAACTGGGGAAGTAATCCCCATGGAACTGATTCAGAAAATAAAAGATTCTGCTACCTTTCAAGAAGGAATGCAAACCTTACGTCAACTGAGTTTTGGACTGATGGATATGGCATGGCATAGTCAAAACCCATCTGCTATTACCGATGTAAAAGCATTTGAAACAACAGCTTTTTCTGAAACGAGTTTATACCCTCCAACTCCTGAAACGTGTATGAGTACTTCATTTTCTCATATTTTCCAAGGAGGATACTCTTCTGGATATTATAGCTATAAATGGGCAGAAGTATTGGATGCCGATGCTTTTGAATATTTTAAAGAACACGGTATTTTCAATAAAGAGATAGCTCAAAAATTTAAGGAGCATGTATTATCCAAAGGAGGTACAGAAAACCCAATGACGTTATACAAACGATTTAGAGGGCAAGAACCTCAACCTGATGCTTTACTTAGGAGAGCGGGACTTATTTAGTGACCATAAAAAAAGCGCAGTACTACTGCGCTTTTTTTATGGCATTTTTTTAATTAAAGTATTCTGAGGTTTCAGTTTAAAGATTCTTTTGTTAATCATAAATCTGTAACACGTCCCATTAAGCCCCAACCATTAGCTTTCTCTACAACTATGCATTGTAATAAATTTTTACCCTTCTTTAGTTTTAAAGGAATACGGTTTGTATCCATTTTTAAATGTCCTTTATACTGAATATTTTTAAAACGGAAACCGTTGTTACCTATATATAATAATTCTCCATTTAGATATACTATTATTTTATCGCTATAATCAAAAGAAAAACTCTTTATTATTTCCGAATTAGAATCTATTGATGTCTCAACAATAACATAATCTTCACTATTCCTTTCATACATTCCTCTTGAGGGTTTTACAACATATTTTGAAATAAGTAAAAGACCATTAGATTCTGTTTTTACATTTTTTTTATGAGCAACATTCAATAATTTATCAAAGTCATCTACTTCATTATAAGGTTTTGGATCTGATAATTGCCATTCTGTGATTAACCCTTCTATAGTTTTATCATCTTGTTTTTTAGCATTAATCACCTTTTTATTTTCTGAAAATTTCAAGTTAGCAAAACGATTTTCAAAAAGAGCAAATAAACCAATACTACCAGCTTTATGGTCAGTTTTTAAATCGTCTACGATTAGCATGCTTTTTCCATTAACAAATATTTCAGCTACATTATCCATAACATGTATTTTTAATGTATTCCAGCCTTCATTCTTTGTAATTGCTACTGTTTGATATTCTGGATACAATTGCCAATTACTTTCATTATTAAATACTGGAGTATATTGTAATGCATCTGGTTCTCCAGATTTGTGCATACGTATATAAACTTCCTCAAAAGTATCATCTTGTTTTCTAAAAGTAATACCTGCAAAACTTCTTTTTTGATTTGCCAAAACATCTACTGTAATTGTACCATTTGAAAAAAAAGCGTTCTTAACTTCAGCCCTTCCATTAAGTACTAAGGTATTTTTACCATCTATAGTTTCAAAAGCATACTGAGTACTTTTACTAAAAATCAAAGTGTTCTCATTTAATGGAATTTCATCCATTTTTTCTTGTCCAAGTAGTGTCGACATATTTATTATGACAATCACTACCAATAAACTTATTTTTTTCATTATTCTAATAATTAATCTGAAATACCATTTATCTCATACTGACTCAAACCCATAGCATAATAGGATTTTGTTCATATAAATAATAAGAATCTAACACTCTTCAATGGCATAAATCTTTAGCGCAAAATTGCACCATTTACCAAACCCAAAACAGGTCAAAAAGACTTTTACCTGGTCATTTTGACTCTAAATGATTTAGGAGTGAGTCCTGTTCTTTTCTTAAAAAAGCGATTAAAATTGGAAACATCAGAAAAATTAAGTTCGTGAGATATTTCACTCATTGTCTTATCAGAATATTGAATTTCCCGTTTGGCGATGAGTTCTATTCTACGATGAATAATCTGTAAAGGGGTTTGTTTAAAATAACCTTGTATTAGATTATTTAAGTGATCCTTACTTATTTGCATTGCACTAACATACTCTTGAACAGTTTGCCATTGATAAATGTTCTTATCCAACAGCTTTTTAAATTGATATATATGAAGAGGAGCTTCTTCATTTTGTTGTCCGACATTTTTACGATAATATCGGTCAATTTGACTAATAACAAAATATAATAAGGAACGAAATATATGAGAACTATCTCCTTCTAATTCAAGAAATTCTTTTTCGACTTCTTCAAAAGACCACAGTAACTTTTGTATGTGCTCTTCTTCCAAATCATATCCAATTCTTGGCCGATCGTAGTCAAATATTGAAAAACGGTTTAAAAAAAATTTATCCTTAAAGTGTGTATTTAAAAATTCTCCTTCAAAGAAAAAAGCAAATCCTTTTACAGCTCCCTTAACGTTCCATTGACGTACTTGATTAGGCAAAGCAACTATTACCGTTCCTCGTCGTAGTTCTTTGATTTCTCCATCTAATGAAAACGTACCTTTACCATCTGTGATAACTAATACTTCATAAAAAGTTATATAATGAAGTGTATCTTCTAGAATGTAGCCATGCAATCTTTCTATCCGACCTAAATCAATAAGCAACTCTTTACCATACTTATTTTTTAAGAAATCAAATTGCAACATTCTTGGTAGTATTATTTTTTTACATTCTCTTTTTTATTCTTCTCCTCAATCCACTTAGAGAGATACTTAGTGCTTTGTAAGGTGTGATGTAACAACATTTGTCCTGTGAAGTTAGCTTGTCTATGAGCTGTCAATGTGTTTTTATACTGCATGATGACATCATAAAAACCATCTTCAAAATCTACACGTTGAAAACGATTATTGATAAGAATACGCCCATGATCTTGCGCTACTTTCCACAGGTTTTTATAAGTGTATAAGGCGGTGGCCGCTTTCGCGAAAGCGTATACATCATCCTCAATAGCACCTCCCCATGTAAAATCACCTTGCATTGCCTCTGCCCCTATTTGAGTGGTCACACTTGGCGTACCACATTGCATAGCATCTATAAATTTTCCTTTGAGACCTGCCCCGAAACGTAAGGGAGCCAGTAATACTTTCGCTTTTGAAATAACTTCTATAGCATCTTCAGCCCTTCTTTTTACATAAAATCCCTCTTTGGGATTATGTAATTGCAGTACTTTCTCTGAAGCATACGCTCCATACACATGCAATTGCGCATCCGGAATGGTTTTTCTAATTTCTGGCCAGATAACCTTTTTAAGCTGTAATGTTGCATCCCAATTGGGTGCATGTAAAAAATTACCAATAGCAATAAAATGAGCTCTTTCTTCAAAAGGAATAAAGTCTCCTAATACAGGCGAGAGCACAAATGGCAGGTAATGCAAAAGCTTTCTAGGAACTTTAAAGAACTCCTGAAGCAACTCCATTTCATATTCAGAGATCATTAGTGTAAGATCACATCTATAGATACTTGCGATTTCTCGTTTGGCGATATCAGAAAGAAGATCATTCTCATTAAAAATGCGATTTTCCTTTACAGCTTGGTGTCGTGCTTTACGTAAACAATGTAAATCTTCTGTATCGAGTATACGTAGGGCATCTGGACACTGTTGTGCAACGCGCCATCCAAATTGCTCTTCGACCATAAACCTATCAAAAAGCACTATATCTGGTGAGTTATCTTTTATAAAAACATCAAAACTAGCATCATTTAAAGCGATAGAAATTGTATCAATTCCCTTTTTGGTAAGATCTGTAGCATATTCGCTAGGAGATGCTGTAGATGCATAGGTGATCTTCCAATCCTTAGAAAGAAACAACCCTATTAATTGCAACATCCGACTTCCCGCTGCCGATGATTGTGGTTCTACCCAAACACTAGAAATGATTAATACGTTCACATGGTAAAAATAAGGAATAGATCATTTTTAAAGCTATTACTTAGGTAATATGTATCGAATTATAAAAATCAAATCTCAAATATCTTTTTTCTCTTTTCTATTTTCTATTTCTCTGCCTTTCGGCGAAATTACATCCAGCACTCTTTCCTTTCATTAAAAATGAAATAAAGTTATAAATGTTTCAAAATATTTTGAAAGTTCAAAAATAGTAGTATCTTTGACATATGAAATTTGAAGAAGCAAAATCAAAATTTATTCAAACTTGGGGAGCACTAGGTTCACAATGGGGTATTAATAAAACCATGGCACAAATACATGCCTTATTGATGATATCGCCTGAGCCTTTAAGTATGGAGGACATTATGGAGGAGCTTCATATTTCTAGAGGAAACACTAGTATGAATTTGCGGTCACTTATGGATTGGGGGATTGTATTTAAAGAGTATAAACCTGGAGAGCGAAAAGAGTTCTTCTCTGCCGAAGGAAACATAGATGAGTTGGCACGTAAGATTGCTAGAGAGCGCAGTCGTAGAGAAATCAAACCTACCTTAAGAGTACTACAAGATATTAGTGCTATAGATGGAGAAGAGTCTACAAAAGCATCTCATTTTAAAGCAAAGACCGAAGAGTTATATGACTTTGTTTCGAGAGCCGATAATATGCTTGAAAAAATAACAGAACAAAAAGAAAACTGGATCACAAAAACCATATTAAAATTAATGCGCTGACAGGTATTAAACTATTTTTTTAATTATAAGTTTCAATATTTTCTGAAACTTTAAAATACTTTGATTATGAGAACAACAAGAAACATCAACTACTTTTTAATGGGAGTCGGTATCCTTTTAAGTTTATTAGGGTTAATATCAAATGGATTTTGGTTGATCGCTGCTGTATTTGCATTCTTTCTTGGGATTTTTCAAGGGATTACAGGCTTGTTCCTTTTCATGTACAAACCTTTTAGCACTCGTTTTCAATTATATATAGGAGGTTTATTATTATTTCTAGGAAGTTGTTATCTGCCTTGGGAAAAAAGCTGGATGTTTTTACCTATTCCATTATCGCTTTATTTCACCTTTATGTTATACACTATAAATCCAGAGAAGTTATGAATTTTTCAATTCCAAATTGGCTTATCGTTGTAGGAGGTTGTGGTCAAATATTTACAGCGCTTATCTATCCCTACATACGTCACCGTGTTTTTGATTGGTATACGGATGTAAAACAATTAAAACCACTTAATCAAGAAATTGCAAAAACGTATGGACGTTATATTCAAGGGCTTAATTTTTCTTTTGGACTGATCGCTCTTTTACTCACAGAGGATCTTAAAAATCAAACGCCCTTAGCCATAGCAATCACGGGGTTAATTGGAGCTTACTGGGTAGGAAAAGTAGGTACTCAAATCGCGTATTACCCTATGTATGAAATTCCGCAAGAACCCATCTTTAAAATAGGGAGTTATTGCATGAATACCTTGTTTGTTCTATTCGCAATAGTCTATACCGTATTATTTATACACAACCTTTCAGGAATCATTTAAACACTATCACCATGAATATTCCACTTTCACATATCATAAAGACTTATCAAAAAAAGACACATGCTACACCTAAAGAGATAAAAACATTTTATGATGAAGCAACAGAAGATTACACTTTTTGGAGTCAGGATTTTAATATGCATTTTGGGTATTTCTTATTTGGAAAAACAAATCCTCTGAGACGTGACACCATGCTTAATGAGATGAACTCTCAGGTTTTAAAAAGACTTAACCTCTCTTCTTCAAAACAGTTTATAGCAGATTTAGGATGTGGTATGGGAGGAACCATGCGCTATCTTTTACAGAGACATTCATTAGCCTCTATGATAGGTGTTACCCTATCTGATTTTCAAGTAACAGAAGGAAACAAACTACTAAAAAAATATCCAGGTGTTATTGTTAAAGAAGATTTTAGAAATACGTCTATACCCTCAAATAGTGTTGATGGGGCTATTGCGATGGAAAGTTTTTGTCATACAGGACATAGTTATAAAACACTAGAAGAAGCACATCGTATACTTACACCAGGAAAACGTTTAGTAATTGCAGATGCTTTCATAAAAAAAGACCCTAATAAATTATGCATCGGAAGTTCGTATAGTTATAAAAAGCTTTGTGAAAAATGGAGTTTGGAAGGTCTTGGAGTGATCCATGAGGTTAAACGCGATTTAGAAAACATAGGTTTTTCCAAAATTACGATAGAAGACATCTCTCCTAGAGTAGCACCTTCTGTTTTTCATGTGCCTTTTGCCATTCCTTTATTTCTCATAAAGAAACTTTTTAAAAGAGAACCTATCAAAAAACAAAGTTGGGATAATCTAAAAGCTTCTTTTTATGCGTTGACTTCTGGACTTCATATGAAAGATTTTGGGTATTACCTCATCACCGCAGAAAAATAAAATACTATGAAAAATCTATATCAAATAAATAAATGGTGGATCATTACTACATCAATATTATATCTAAGTATAATAGGAATGATTATAGGTGGATTATTTCAGGCAGTTTTAGGGGTTATTCAGCTCATTAGTTTTGGCATCTATATTTTCAATTGGGAAAAAATAGCAACACCATTAAAGCCTTATTTTATTATTTATGGAATTTTAATTTCTCTTTTAGTCCCATATTATTGTTTTGTCTCTTCTGATGTATTTTTAAATACATTAATAGGGTATTCAGGAATATTAGCTTTTTACTTCTTATTTCTCTCTTACAAACAGCATAAACATATAAGTATATGAACTATAACATCCTCTCATATCTTATTTATGGTTGTATCATGGTATATATCATATACAAAGTAGGGCTTATCTGCTATCGTAATGGAAATGTCTTTGTCTTACATCTTATGCCTACTAATACACAATTATGCTTGTATATAAACAACATACTATTAACGGGGTATTATTTACTAAACATAGGGTATGCTGTATATAGCATATCTACTTGGAAAACTATACAAAATACCTATAGCATGATAGATACTATAGCATCACATGTGGGAAGTATTGTGCTTACCCTTGCGGTGTTACATTATATGAATATTATCGTATTGCAACTTTTTTTCAAATCAAAAAAACAACACATTTAAATACATTTACTATGGAAACTTCAAAAATCATTATCGGTTATCTTATCTACTTACCAGTTATTATTTTACTTACTTTTTTTGTATCAAAAACATTATTTAAGAATGGTCGCATTTTTATGATAGAAATTTTTAAAGGCCGAGAAGAAATTGCACTTTCTACCAATAAGCTTTTTGAAGTCGGGTTCTATTTATTAAACCTAGGTTTTGGACTTTCTATATTAAGAATCCCTAGTTATCATTTTAATGAAACTTATCAAGAACTTATTGAGGTATTAAGCACTAAAATTGGTGGTTTTTCTATTTATTTAGGAGTAATGCTCTTCCTAAATTTATTCTTATTTTTAAGAGGTCGTAAGAAATCAAAATCTACTATTATTCAACGGGTTCAAGGGCCTACCGTAACGCAGTAAACTATGAGAAAATTAATTATTGCTGGAGGTACTGGCTTTTTAGGATCGGTTATCATTTCTTATTTCAAAGACGCTTTTGACGAAATTGTTTTGCTTTCGCGAGAGCGCACCCAGCCTTCTACCAACTATAAAACGGTGATATGGGATGCCAGAACGATAGGTAATTGGGCTTCTGAATTAGAGGATGCAACTGTTCTTATAAATATGACAGGACGGTCTGTAGATTGTAGATATCATCAAAAAAACAAAGACCTCATTCTAAATTCTAGAGTAGATAGCACTAAAGTTCTTGGTGAAGCAATCGCAATGGCTAAGCATCCTCCCAAAATATGGTTAAACTCTTCTACAGCGACTATTTATAGGCACTCACTGGATAAAGAAATGGATGAAGAACATGGAGAGATTGGGAGTGGTTTTTCTGTAGAAGTGGCGAAAGCTTGGGAGAAAGCATTTTTTGAAACCAATACACCTACTACAAGAAAGATTGCATTACGCACCGCTATTGTATTAGGTAAAGAAGGAGGAGCTTTACAACCTATGGTCACCATGACCCGATTAGGTCTTGGTGGAAAGCAAGGATCTGGCAATCAAAAATTCAGTTGGATACACGAAGAAGACTTTGTTCAAATCATTGATTTTTGCATTCAAAATGATCAAATTCAAGGTGTCATAAATGTAGTATCTCCTCATCCATCTACCAATAGAGTATTAATGAGTTTATTACGTAAAACACTTAAGGTACCTTTTGGAATACCTGCAAATAAGCCTATATTAGAGTTTGGAGCATTTCTAATTCGTACGGAAACTGAATTGCTACTAAAAAGCCGAAATGTAGTACCCAAACGATTGCTCGATTATGGATATACATTTTCACATACAGATTTAGAAAAAGCATTAAAGCAATTAATCAAATGACCGTAATTACTTTACATACTAAAATAAATAGTACTATAGAAGACGCTTTTCAACTCTCTTTAGATATTGATTTTCATAAGAAAACCGCTTCACAAACAAATGAAGAAGCCATTGCAGGTGTAACTTCTGGGATTATTAAACATAACGAGACGGTTACTTGGAGAGGAAAACACTTTGGTGTATTCTTGACCCATACTTCCATCATATCGGCTTATGATGCCCCTACCTATTTTGTAGATGAAATGATAGATGGGCGTTTTAAATCGTTTAGACATCAACACTATTTTGAACAAAAAGAAGATGGTGTTCATATGAAAGATGTGATCACCTATCAAACCCCTTACGGTGTCTTTGGGAAATTATTTGACCGATTACTTCTTAAAAAACATATGAAAGATTTTATTGTAAACAGAAATTCAATTTTAAAAAAGGAACTAGAAAATAATCGCTAAGCATTATAATTACATATAATGTTTAGTATCATAAAGGCAAGTTGTGTGTGGTGCGAACTTGCCTTTATTAACTAAAAATGCCTTATTCATTTGAGAGAAATTATATATAAATCACATAAAATTTGCATTAACCGTGTCAATATTATCAAAATTGTTATTTTTGCGTGAATCCTCGATAAAATAGGCTATGCCATCAAACCAAATAGATCCTACGAAATGGGTCGATCAATATTCAGATTATTTATTTAATTATACCATAGCTCGCGTTAATGATAGAGAGATGGCTCAAGATTTAATATCAGAAACTTTTCTTGCTGGTCTTAAGTCTATGAAAAACTTTAAAGGAGATGCCAGTGAACGTACATGGCTTATATCTATCCTTAAGCGTAAAATTATTGATCATTATCGTAAATCTAATTCCAAAAAAGGAAAGGCCGAAGTTCATATCAATTATAAAGACGATGAGAGCGAAGGAGATTGGCTAGAAGAACGCGTAGCTGATCCATTTGATAAAACTGCCGAGGATCAGATTCAAAATGAAGAATTAGGAGAAGCAATATATGGCTGTCTCTCAAAGCTTCCAGAAAAACAAGCGCGTATTTTCAGAATGAAAACAATAGACGGATTTGATACAGAAACAATTTGTAATGAATTTGATATTACCCCGTCTAACTTTTGGGTAATAATACATAGAGCTCGTACAGCTATGGCTAGTTGTATGGAAAAAGACTGGTTCTAAAGACTCAAAACTATTAAGAAAAAGACTTATGAAAGTAAAATTAGAATGTCACGAAGCAAATCATATATGTGACAAAAATCAATACAAAGAAGCTAGCTTTCTAGAGAAAGTAAAGCTTACCTTTCACTTACTGTATTGTAGGGCTTGTAGAACATATACTGCAAACAATACTAAACTTACAAAAGCGATGAATAATCCTAAAGTTGAAACAGTAAGTAAAGATGAAAAGAATGCTCTTAAAGAAAGACTTGCAAGAGAATTAGGGCAATAAAGCATATAATAAACTCAATATACCAAACCAAATCATAGGCAACCCTTCCACAAAAAAAGAAGCATAATATTTGTATTGCTTATCTGAAGAAGCTAGTAAACATATAGCAGAAAGCACACTTATCAAACATATAGAAAACACATTTTTATACTGAAGTTGATCTTTAAAAAACTCAAGTATAAAAAATAATATCAATAAACCTATTCCTAAAAGCTTAGTATATTTTATTCCTAAACTTTTAGGAATAGTATTTATTTCTTCTCGATCATAATTCAGATCTCGAATATCAAATGGTAATGTAATAACGATAATAAACAATAATCGTTGTACAAAAGTAATCCACACATCTACCTGTAGTTCCAACATACCATCTATTGCTGGCAACAATACCGTTACACCTGACCACACGATAGCAATCGTATACATTTTTGCCCCATGAAAGGATCGTAAATTACGCTTTCGCGAAAGCACAGGCAACGCGTATAATAATGTTAATAAGCCAAAAACACCACATACAAACAACACATCATAAGAAAGTTGCATTGCATAATAAATCATACAAACAAAAGATAGTAATGAGAATAATTGAATGGCACGCAGTGATTCTGTAAGACTCAAATGATGCAGTTTTGCTAAACGAGAGTACTTAATAAAATTATACCCCGTTATACTTGCAAAAAAAACAAAAAAGATAAATTCCTTGTGATATAAAATGTTGAAAGTTTCATACGTTATAAACACCAAAGAAACCACCGCTAAACTCACGTGAATACTACTATTGATGTAAAAATTAAAAATACGTTTTAACCATTTCATTAAACAAAAATAAGACAACTGTTAATAAGCTCACAAAATCGTTTACAACTTACCCAATTGTAGTCTTAAAAGATAGATTTTTTAC
Organism: Dokdonia pacifica; assembly: GCF_900188275.1. Taxonomy (GTDB): domain Bacteria; phylum Bacteroidota; class Bacteroidia; order Flavobacteriales; family Flavobacteriaceae; genus Dokdonia; species Dokdonia pacifica. Next base: position 299,234 of record NZ_FZNY01000006.1, on the reverse strand, counting down.
AGTTATAAGTCGTAATTTTGTTACTTAAAAATTCAAAACAATATGAATACTGATTCATTTGCTTTACGCCATATTGGCCCTAGAAGATCAGATCTTCCGGCCATGCTTCAAAAAGTAGGTGTTGAAACTATAGATCAACTCATTTTTGAAACCATCCCAGATAATATTAGACTAGAGCAACCCCTTGCCCTTGATCCTGCAATGAGTGAACATGAATTTGCAGCACATATACAAGACCTTGCTTCACAAAACAAAGTATTTAACTCCTATATTGGATTAGGATATCATCAAGCAGTTACACCCGCTGTAATACAACGTAACATCTTAGAAAATCCAGGTTGGTATACTGCATATACACCCTATCAAGCAGAAATAGCCCAAGGGAGATTAGAAGCATTGCTTAATTACCAAACAATGATCACTGATCTAACAGGAATGGAACTAGCAAATGCATCTTTATTAGATGAAGCAACTGCTGCTGCTGAGGCCATGGCACTGTTATATGCTGTTCGTAGTAGAGATCAGAAAAAGGCTGGAATTTCAAAATTCTTTGTATCTGAAGAAATACTACCTCAAACCTTATCATTATTACAAACAAGGTCAACCCCGATAGGTATTGAACTTGTCATAGGAAATCATGAAACCTTTGATTTTTCTCAAGATTTCTTTGGAGCTATATTACAATATCCTGGAAAATCAGGACAAGTACACGATATCTCAGGATTTGTAAATCAAGCAAATGATGCTGGAATTAAAGTAGCTGTTGCAGCAGATATTTTAAGTCTTGTAAAATTAAAAGCTCCCGGAGAAATGGGTGTTGATGTTGTCGTAGGAACAACACAACGTTTCGGGATTCCATTGGGATATGGTGGTCCTCATGCTGCTTATTTTGCTACAAGAGAAACGTACAAACGTAATATTCCTGGTCGTATCATTGGTGTTACAAAAGATATGAATGGAAATCGTGCATTACGCATGGCTCTCCAAACCAGAGAACAACATATAAAACGCGATAAAGCAACTTCAAATATTTGCACAGCACAAGTATTACTAGCTGTAATGGCTGGAATGTATGGAGTCTATCATGGCCCAGAAGGATTGAAAAATATCGCTAATAAAGTACATAACGCTGCAGCAACACTTGCAGATGCATTAGAAAAATTAGGGTTATACCAGACAAATACAGCCTATTTTGATACCATTCAAGTAAAAACAGATAGCCAAAAAGTAGCAGCAATAGCTACTGAAAACAATATTAACTTTTATTATCCAGATGCCGATACGGTGTCTATATCAATACATGAAGCAACCACATTAAAAAACATCAATGCTATCATTGCTGTTTTTGCAAAAGCCTTAGACAAGACTCCTATTAAAGTACAAGAACTCATAGAAGGATCTAGTATTTCTGGAGGAGTAGCTCGTGATACTTCTTTTTTAACGTTAGATGTATTTAACAGTTATCATTCTGAAACAGAACTGATGCGTTACATTAAGAAATTAGAACGCAAAGACCTCTCTCTAAATCATTCTATGATTTCTTTAGGATCATGCACTATGAAGTTAAATGCTGCTTCAGAAATGCTTCCTTTAAGTAATCCACAATGGGGAAATATCCATCCATTTGCTCCTTTAGAGCAAGCACAAGGGTATCAAGCAATGTTAAAGAAACTGGAAGATCAACTCACCGAAATTACTGGTTTTGCTGGAACATCATTACAACCTAATTCTGGAGCTCAAGGAGAATATGCTGGATTAATGGTGATACGTGCTTACCACGAATCAAGAGGTGATGCTCACAGAAATATATGCTTAATTCCATCTTCTGCTCATGGAACAAATCCTGCCAGTGCAGTAATGGCTGGAATGAAAGTAATTGTAACAAAAGCATTAGATAATGGAAATATAGATCTAGATGATTTACGTGCAAAAGCTGAAGAACACAAAGACAATCTAGCAGCATTAATGGTAACATACCCATCTACGCATGGGGTATATGAAAGTGCTATTAAAGAAATTACAAGTATCATTCATGAAAATGGTGGTCAAGTATATATGGATGGTGCAAATATGAATGCCCAAGTAGCACTTACACATCCAGGTGCTATTGGTGCAGATGTATGCCACCTAAATCTTCATAAAACATTTGCCATCCCTCATGGAGGAGGAGGTCCTGGAGTTGGCCCTATCTGTGTAGCTAGTCAATTAGTTCCATTCTTACCATCAAATCCAATCATTACAACAGGAGGAGATAAAGCGATAACTGCAATATCTGCAGCGCCATGGGGATCTGCATTGGCTTGTTTAATATCCTATGCATACATTACAATGCTAGGAGAAAATGGACTTCGTAGATCTACAGAATATGCTATTCTAAATGCTAATTACATTAAAGAACGTTTAGATGGACACTATCAATGTTTATATACTGGAGAACGTGGTCGTGCAGCTCACGAGATGATTATAGATTGTCGTCCGTTCAAAACTAATGGTATTGAAGTTACGGATATAGCAAAACGTCTTATGGATTATGGATTCCATGCGCCTACTGTATCTTTCCCTGTAGCTGGAACAATTATGATTGAACCAACAGAAAGTGAAAGTAAAGAAGAGCTTGATCGTTTTTGTGATGCCATGATTAGTATTAGAAAAGAAATTGACGAAGCGGTAAGTGATCCTAATAATGTGATGAAAAACGCACCACATACACTTGCAATGTTAACTGCTGACACGTGGGATTTCCCATACACCAGAGAAAAAGCAGCGTACCCATTATCATATATCGCTGAAAATAAATTCTGGCCAACGGTAAGACGTGTAGACGATGCCTATGGAGATCGCAACTTAATATGTACATGTGCTCCTATTGAAGAGTATATGGAAGAAGCATAACATATTTTACATACATTATATAGAGTAGCAGGTATACACATACCTGCTATTTTTTTAAGTATCCTCAAAAAAAAATAAAAATAAAACTCACTATAATTAATCTTTTATCATTTTCTTGAAATTAGTTATAAATTCACAAAAATATAATCATAAATTCATCTTGAATTAACTATTCAATTGAGTTTCATTACTTTTACAAAATATTAATAAAAAGACCATAATATATGGGTATTAAGATTACAGGAATAGGAAGCTATATTCCTAGCGCGGTTGAAAAAAATGAAGATTTTAATAACCACTTATTTCTAAATAGTGATGGCTCTTCTATAAAGCATGAAAACACAATTATTATAGAAAAGTTTAAAGCTATTACTGGGATTGAAGAACGCAGGTATGCTAAAGATCACCTTACTTCTTCAGATTTAGGCTTTTTTGCAGCTGAAAAAGCAATTTCTGATGCAGATATAGATCCTGAAACGATAGATTATATCATTGTTGCTCATAACTTTGGAGATGTACAAAAGGGCAGAGAGCAAAGTGATCTTGTTCCGAGTCTTGCCTCTCGTATAAAACATAGTTTACGTATTAAAAACCCTCGTTGTGTTGCTTATGATATTTTATTTGGATGCCCTGGATGGATAGAAGGTGTTATACAAGCACAAGCATTCATTAAAGCGGGGATGGCAAAACGATGTCTTGTCATTGGTACAGAAACTTTATCTCGTGTAGTAGATCCGCACGATAGAGATAGTATGATTTATAGTGATGGTGCTGGAGCAACCATTATAGAAGAGGATCAAAATAATGACACAGGCATTCTTTCCTTTGAATCTGCAACCTACACCTATGACGAAGCTTATTTCTTGTTTTTTGGAAAATCAAATAATCAAGAAGAACCTGAAGATACTAGGTATATAAAAATGCATGGTCGTAAAATTTACAATTTTGCACTAACAAATGTACCTAAGGCTATGAAATCTTGCCTTGATAAGAGCGGAGAAAAAATAGAAAACGTAAAAAAAATATTTATTCACCAAGCAAATGAAAAAATGGATGAAGCCATCTGTGAGCGTTTTTTCAAATTGTATGAGTATCCAATGCCTGAAAATGTAATGCCTATGAGTATTCATAAATTAGGAAATAGCTCTGTAGCTACAGTACCTACGGTATTTGACCTTGTTATCAATGGGAAAATAAAAGATCAAGAAATAGCTAAAGGAGATTTAATCTTATTTGCTAGTGTTGGTGCTGGAATGAATATTAATGCAATTGCCTATAGATATTAACACGGAACTCCCTACAAGATGAGGTTTAAAAAACCAATATAATGATGGATGTTTACATTGTCATACCGTGTCATAATGAAGCTACACTCATAACTCAAACATTAGATTCTCTAGTAACTCAGACAGTACTTCCAAAAAAAATTGTTGTTGTAAATGACCACAGTACTGATAATTCTGAAGAGGTGATATACGCTTTCGCGAAAGCGTACCCATTCATAACTCTAGTTAATTCTAATGCTAAATCACAACACTTACCAGGGAGTAAAGTAATACAAGCCTTTCAAAAAGGTTTAGATACCTTAGATGAAAATTATGATATCATATGCAAATTTGATGCAGACCTTATCTTCCCACCAGATTACATAGAAACCATTATTGAGCATTTTAAAGAAGACTCAAAAGTAGGAATGGCTGGAGGATTTTGTTATATCAAACAACAGGACAAATGGGTCTTAGAAAATTTAACGAATAAAGATCATATCAGAGGAGCGCTCAAAGCATATCGAAAAGCGTGTTTTAAACAAATAAATGGCCTTAAAGCTGCAATGGGATGGGATACCGTAGATGAATTGCAGTCAAAATATTACGGATGGCATATTGTCACAAATGAAAGGCTCGCTGTAAAACATTTAAAACCTACAGGAAACACTTATACAAAAGCTGCAAAATATAAACAGGGACAAGCATTTTATGGAATGCGATATGGCTTTATACTAACAACCATTGCATCTTTAAAATTAGCACTTCGTAAGAAAAAAATAAAATTCTTTTTTGATTATATGAGTGGTTATTTTCGTGCAAAACGAGAACAACAACCATATCTTGTAACTAAAGAAGAAGGGATTTTTATCAGGAAATTAAGATGGCAAGGTATCATTTCTAAAATTACTCCGTAAATTCTTAACACTATCCTGATACATTACCTTTTATATATTAGTATTTTTACATTTCTATAAAGCATACATTATGTCTAGATTTAGATTTCAACTTATAGCGATAGCCTCGTTATTTACACTATTCTCTTGTGCAACCAAGAAAATTACAACAACACCACAACCTCCTACTCCCCCACAAACAACTGTACAACAGCAAAAAGCACCAAAAAACATCATTATGATGATTGCTGATGGAACGGGATTAACTCAAATATCATCTACACAATTTTACCATTCTGAGCCTTCAAATTATGAACGCTTTAAATATATAGGGCTTATAAAAACATCTTCTGCGAGTGATCTTATTACAGATTCTGCCGCAGGAGCAACTTCATTTGCATCAGGTATTAAAACATATAATGGTGCCATAGGAGTAAATACAGACACTATTGCAACACCAACTATTCTAGAAGAGTTATCAGAACGTGGGTATGCCACGGGAGTGATTGCAACCTCAACAATAACGCATGCAACGCCTGCAAGTTTTTATGCGCATGTAAAATTACGTAGAATGGAAGAAGAAATTGCTGAAGCACTTACCAACTCTTCTGTAGACTTTTTTGCAGGAGGCGGACTTAAATTTTTTAATAAAAGATCAGATAAAAAAGATCTTTTAGCACAATTGAAAAAAAACAACTTTGAAGTAAATACCACCTTTCTTAACACGGATATGTTTATGCGTCAAGATAAAAAATATGGATTCCTACTTGCTGATGGGGGTATGCCTAAAAAGATAGACGGAAGAGGTTCGTTTTTATATGATGCTACAGCATTAGGACTTTCTTATTTACAAGAAGACAAAGATGGTTTTTTCTTGATGGTAGAAGGTTCTCAAATAGATTGGGGAGGACATGCCAATGATGCAGATTATCTTATTGGAGAAATGATAGATTTTGACAAGGTATTAGGAAAAGTACTTGATTTTGCAAAAAGAGATAAAAACACCTTAGTCATTGTTACCGCCGATCATGAAACTGGTGGCTTTACATTGGCATCTGACGATGGAAATTACAATAAAATTAAACCTTCATTTTCAACCGGAGGACACTCAGCCACTATGGTTCCTGTTTTTGCATATGGCCCTGGTGCCGAAGAATTTTCTGGAATCTATGAAAACACAGAGATTTACAAAAAAATCAAAGCATTACTCAAGTTATAGAACGTTCATAAAGCTATAGCAAAATAACGCTCTGCGAGTTTATTTTGTTAATTTAGCTTTCTCAAAGCAATTACATGACATATCTACACGATATAGGTAAGTACTTCTTAATGATTAAAGAGACTTTTGTCAAACCGACAAAAGGAAAAGTCTTGAGAGTATTAATTTTTAAAGAGATTGATGATCTAATTATCGGTTCTTTAGGGATTGTAGCCTTTATCTCCTTTTTTGTAGGTGGTGTGGTTGCTATCCAAACAGCACTGAACCTTACCAATCCTATTATACCAAAAGAGTTGATAGGGTTTGCATCAAGGCAATCTGTTATTCTCGAATTTGCGCCTACGTTTTTATCTATTATTATGGCGGGAAAAGTAGGGTCGTTTATCACGTCTAGCATAGGAACAATGCGAGTAACTGAGCAAATTGATGCACTGGAAGTTATGGGAATTAATTCTTTAAACTATCTCGTATTTCCTAAAATTGTAGCAATGTGCTTCTATCCTTTTGTCATTGCAATTGCTATGTTTCTAGGTATATTAGGTGCTTATATTGCTGCTGTATATGGTGGCTTTACTACCGCCGATCAGTTTTTAACAGGTCTAAAAGATGATTTTATTCCTTTTCATATTTCATATGCTTTTATAAAGACTTTTATATTTTCTTTCTTGCTAGCCACTATCCCTTCCTTTCATGGGTTTTATATGCGTGGAGGAGCTCTAGAAGTAGGAAAAGCAAGTACAACTTCCTTTGTATGGACAAGTGTATCTATTATCGTTGTTAATTATTTTATAACCCAAATGTTATTAAGCTAATGATAGAGGTAAGAGAATTAAGAAAAGGGTTTGGTGATGTAGAAGTTCTTAAAGGACTTACGACTTCTTTTGACAAAGGCAAGACCAATCTTATTATTGGACAAAGTGGATCTGGAAAAACTGTTTTTATAAAAAGTATGCTCGGGTTATTCAGACCTGATAGTGGTAAAATTCTCTATGATGGAATTTGTTATTCTGATTTAGATTTTGAAGAGCAACGTGCTATACGAGAAAAAATAGGGATGGTTTTTCAGGGAAGTGCACTATTTGATTCTATGACTGTTGAGGAAAATATAATGTTTCCATTACAGATGTTTACTAAGATGAAAAAAACAGAAATGCGAGAGCGTGCAAACGTTGTTATAGATCGTGTAAACCTTGAAAATGCAAATCATAAATTACCTTCAGAAATATCTGGAGGGATGCAAAAACGTGTTGCAATAGCTAGAGCTATTGTAAACAATCCAAGATATCTTTTCTGTGATGAGCCTAACTCTGGCTTAGATCCACATACAGCAACAGTTATTGATAATTTGATTCAAGAAATAACAAAGGAATTTAACATCACCACTATTATTAATACCCATGATATGAACTCCGTTATGGAAATTGGGGAAAAAATTGTTTTCTTAAAAGAGGGAAATCTTGCTTGGGAAGGTGACAAAACTCAAATCTTTAGAACAGATAATGAAGAAGTAACCAACTTTGTATATTCTTCTAATTTGTTTAAGATGGTACGAAAAGCACAAAATGCTCAGTAAACCATTACAGTTTACTAAGCATTTAAATCTATTTTTTGAGTACTATCGAATCTGCTTTTACTTGTTCTTTCAACCAAATTATTAATTGATTATCTCTGACCTTAATGACACTATCATTTAAGGAAGATTTCCATTTTACGGTAGCTACATTAACTGTATCTACAGTCCTAAAATCATCAGATATCAACATTTTTGAAAACCCAAAAGATTCTAACTCTTGAAATTGTATTTTGGCATCTTTAGACATTTCAGAAAAAGAAAATGAATTATTCTTTTTATTAATATTTGCGATTTGGATTTTTAAGTTTTCTATTTCATTTTGTAAGCCTGATATGATATTATCTTTTTTATCTAAATCGACAATAGCCCTATCATATGCATCTGAAATTTTATCGAAACTTCTATTCTTATTTCCATTAACTTTCACTTCAAAATCACCAATATTATCATATTTCTTCACCTCATTTCTTAAGTCGGTTTCTGTAGCTTCTGCTATCTCTCCATTAAAATACAAAGTGATCGTTTTTTTATCTGTATCTAAGATCCCTTTTTGAAACCAAAGCTCATTATTAGAATCAATTTCTGTTTTAAGATAATTTGTATAATCTCTTTCAAACCCACTATCCTTCAAGACTCTTAAAAATGTAATTGTAGGATAAATCATTACTATGATAGCAGCAAGAGATGCTAGTTGTGCAATACGTTTTCTTTTTTTAGAATTTGCATACTTACGCATTGGAAAACGCAAGACTTTTAACACAATAAATGTTGCAAGAGCAATAAATATAGTATTAATAGTAAACAAGTTCATCGCCCCTAAAAAGAACTTCATATTCCCATTAGCGAGTCCATAACCTGCTGTACATAAAGGCGGCATTAAGGCAGTAGCAATCGCCACTCCAAAAATCACACTAGCAATGGTTCCTTTTTTTGTTCTAGCAATTATCAATGCTAGTCCTCCAAAAAAAGCAATAAGTACATCTCTAATATCTGGTTGTGTTCTTCCTAAAAGCTCAGATGTTTCTTGATTTCCTAATGGGAAAAACTTAAAAAACAAATAGGCAGTCATAAGACTTAACACAATCATTGTTGTTAAGTTGATTAATGACTTTTTCAGAGTATCGATATCATTAATTGCAATAGACATTCCCATTCCTAAAATAGGTCCCATAAGAGGAGAAATAAGCATGGCTCCAATTACTACCGCAGTAGAATCTGCATTTAATCCAATAGATGCCACAAAAATTGAGCATATCAAAATCCAAGCGGTAGCTCCTTTAAAAGGGATATCATTTTTTATATGCTCGATCGTAACCTCACGATCTGTGTCGGCTCTAAAGTCAAGAAGTTCTAAAACAAAAGATTTCAAACTTTCCCAAAGCCCTTTTGCATCTTGTTTTACCGCTTCTTTGTTTTGTTGTATTTCTTTATCTGCTTCGTCCATATTCTTCAAACTATAAATTTGATCTTACATTATCCTAAGTTACTACCAAATTTTGATTGTACTGTATTGCGTATTTCTTTAATATCTTGTTCTTTAGATTTTGGTACTATAACGAGAACATCTTCCTTTTCGACGATAATATAATCTTGAAGTCCATCTACCACAACCACTTTATTGCCTGATGTTCTAATAATGGTCCCTGATGTATTTGTAGTAACAACTCTTGCATTAATAATTGCATTCTGGTCTTGGTCTTTATCCATTTTTTCATACAAAGATCCCCAAGTTCCTAAATCATTCCAATCAAAAGTAGCGGGCACTACTTTTACTTGCTCATGCTTCTCCATGATACCATAATCAATACTTATATTTTCGGCATCTGGATAGTATCGATCTATAAATGTTTGCTCTTCCGGAGTATTATATACTGGTATTCCATTAGCAAATAGCGCATACATTTCAGGAAGATGTGCTTTAAATCCATTTAAAACGGTTTGTGCACTCCAGATAAACATTCCGGCATTCCATAAATATTCCCCACTTTCAACAAATTGTTTTGCTGTAGGATAATCTGGTTTTTCGGTAAAACGTTTCACCGCTTTCGCGAAAGCGGAATCCGTCTGGTCATAATTTATATATCCATATCCCGTATTAGGAAATGTAGGTTGAATACCTAATGTGGTAATCACATTTTCTTCTTGCGAGGCATCAAATGCAATTTGTAAATCATGTACAAAAGCATCTTCATCTTCAATCCAAGCATCACTAGGTGCTACAATCATGACAGCGTCTGGGTTTTCTTTTTCTACTTTAAGTGCAGATAACAAAATACACGGAGCTGTATTACGCATTGCAGATTCCAACACAATATTTTTTTGTTTGATCTCAGGAATTTGCTCTTTCACTAATTCATTATACTTACTATTGGTCAGAATAAGTATTTGGTCTTCAGGAACAAGTTTTGCTAATCTTTTAAAGGTTTTTTGTAATAAGGTCTCTCCTGTTCCTAACATATCGTGAAATTGCTTAGGGTAAGCTTCTACACTTACAGGCCAAAATCTTGAACCAACACCACCAGCCATTAATAATGCGTAATAGTTTTTATTTTTTATACTCATATTTTCTTAATCCAATTGTTCAATTTCAGCATTAGGCTGAAACAAATACACCTTTCCTGTGGCTACCTCAACACATTCATAGCGTTTTACACGTTTGTTTCCTTTTTTAAAAATTTTACCATTATAAATTCTGAATCTCGACCCTTGAGGTATCTCAAAGATATAGTTTTTATCAGTGGGAGGGTCATACTTTTTAAGTGCTACAGAGAGATGCGCATCTGTATCACTACTTGCTTTAGGGTTTTTAAAATGACGTGCTATATATGGCAAAACTTCTTGGGGGAAAACATCTGGTCTAATAAATGGTAGCATTAGTAATTGAAAGGTTTGCTTCCACTCCTTACCATGCGGTTTTATAAAACGTCCATATTTTTCGAAAGCGACCAAATGAGCTATCTCATGAATAAGAGTCATTAAAAACCGATATCTATTTAGGCTTACATTTACTGTAATTTGATGTTGACCATCTGGCATTCTTCTATAATCCCCATGTCGAGTAATACGTTCATTTACGATTTTCAAATACACGCCATGTGTTTTGATAAGTTCAAAAGCAGGCTGTACAGCACGTTCAGGAATATATTTTTCAAGTATCTCTACCATAGGAATCTTCTTCTAAAGTAAGAATATTCTATATGTCTGACAAGTCTGCAAAGTGTTTCATTTTATTTTAAACGCTTACTTTTTCTCTTGCGATAATATATCAAAATTCCTGTGCCAATAATTAGTATAGGCCAGATGCGAAATAATATTAAAACAAGCACTTTTAATACTGAAAGTCCTATCTGTAAACTTTCTTTTATTTCTGTTAAAAAAGAAGGCCCTTTATCTATAGGTTCTTCTATAACAGGGAGTTCCTGATACACATCTATTTGTATTGTACTATAACTTATTTTATTAGACATGTAGCGTAATCTCCCTTCTGCAGATTCTATTTCTTCTTGAAGAGTACGTATTTTTTCTTCGGCTTGAAGCACTTCTTCTACTGTCTTTGCTTTACTTCTTAATATAGATTCATAGCGTTCTTTCACTTCTTTTTTAGTTTGTAGTCTACTTTGAATATCTATATATTCTTCGGTCACATCTACGGTTGTGATATTTTTTGTTTCTATGGTTTTAGAAAGCGTACTTATACTATCTAATAGGGTATCAAAATGAGTCTGCGGTATACGTATGGTAAATCTATTTTCTTTACGGTAGGTATTTGTGGTCATTCGTTCATCAGAAATGTATCCTTCATATCGCTGTGCATAATCACGAGCTACACGAGTAGCATAAACTACATCATCTACTTCCATTCTAAGTGTAGCATTTTTAATAATTTTTATTGTTGATTGTGCTGTTTTAGAAATAGTGCTTTCTTTTTCATTTGCTCCAACAGATTTAAACATTTCAGTTTCTCCTGTGCGTTCTAATTCGACAGGTGCAAAATCATTAAATTCATTTTCCCTACTACAAGAAATATAGAAAAGTGATGAAACTATAAAAAGAAATAGTACCTTTAAAATTGATGTTTGTGTCTTCATTTTTTTATTTATTGATTACTGAAGTCAAACATAAAACCAACCCTTAGAAAAGTATTGTAAAACACTTGTAAAGGCTTTGTAAATTAATTTACAAAACGCAATAACCTAATAGTAAGAAGATTATCACAAAGGAAGAATACATACTATTTACCACATTAACACAAGCAGTATTAGCCACTTTTAGGAAAAATCACCCTACGGTAGAGAAACCTATTGCTTCTTGGAAAGGACAAGATATTGTGTTGTTTCAGGAAGATTTAATAAAGCAAGTAAATGGAAGTATTAGTGAAAAATCATTTTATACGTATTTTAAAAATGAACCAAAAAAACTTCCAAGAATTGATGTTCTTAATCTATTATCCCGTTATACAGGAGCTAGCTCTTGGTCTGCATTCTCTAAAGAACAGAAAATAACAACTCAAGAAAAAAAGAAAACAAATTCTTTATACAAATACATAGGTATTGGACTCTTACTTATCGTTACTATTCTTGTATTGATGAGCTCTTATTTTAAAACAGAGAATACATTCCGGTTTTGTTTTATAGATACAGATAGGGGTGCGTATATTAATACTATCCCTTTAGATATTACCATTTTAAATAACAATCAATCACCTACCTATATAAAAAGTGATAGCTTAGGTTGCTTCTCTTGGAAAGCAAAAGCAGATTATATACAATTTATAGTGCAATCACCCTATCACAAAACAGATACCATCAAACGACATATAAACACTTCAATTACCGAAGACATCCCTTTGCGTACAGATGATTACAATCTCATGTTACATTTTTATGCAAATAATAAAGTAAATGATTGGAAAAAACGGAAACAACAATTACATCAACTCATTGCAAAGAATGCCATTTTAATTCAAGTACTCCCTTATGATGTAGGTGTTGAAATGTATACAAAAGAAGAGTTTATAGATAAACTTACGACTCCCACAAAAAGCCTACAACGATTTGAAATTATAGAATCTATCAAAGAAGGCAATCAGATTGTTAAACTTAAATTTAGAACTAGCCATGAATAAAGTAATTCTCTTTATAGGTTTATGTGTGTTATTAGGAGGATGTTCTAAAAACAATAATTCTATGTCTGACCGTATCTATAAAGAAAAAGCACCGGTTACTATTTCATTAGAAAATGCTTATGAAGTATTAATCCAAGAGAAAATTCAAGATCATATAGACACTCAGAAACTTCAATCGCAATATCCTGATTTTAAACAAAATGTTGATACGATGGCATTATTAAACTTAAACTATCAGGAAACTATAGCTGATATTATATTATTAGACCCTATCACTCTTGAAAATGCTAGTAACAAAAATATACGTACAGTAATTATATATGCTAATAATAAACAAGACACTATTCTTTCAAACATCACACGTACTAAAGTGATTATAGATGGTGAAGAAATCATTTCTTCCAAAGTGATTTTAAAAGCTTATAAAGAATAATACGATTATAAAAACACTTCCTCATTTTAAACAAAATAGGACACTAACATCCTAAAATTAAGGTTTTTAACATCAAAAAGAACGTACCTTATTAAAGATATAAACTCATAAAAACCTTATTACTATGTTAAAGAAAACATTAAATCTTAAAGGTGTTAGAACATTATCTAACACCGAACAAAAAGAAATTAAAGGAGGATTTTGGGGAGGTTGTCAACCTCAACTTGTCCAATGTTTTGATGACAATGACTGTCCTTGTGGTCGTAGCTGCGGAATTACAGTAGATACTCCGCAAGGACCTATAGAATTTTTTGATGTATGTCAATTTAATTAAAGGTATTCTAATAAAGAATAATTAAAGTCATCTAGATATAAACATCTAGATGACTTTTTATGTGTTACTATGTAATAATCTTATTCCTAAAATCTTCAAGTAATGGTAGATTCTCTAATGAGTCAACATGAATATTTCCCAAATACCTCATTCCTAAATAACCCGCAGTTTTCACAAAAGGGTGCCAAAACTCTTGATCAATACTCCCATTCATACAACAACTAATTGCGCCAAAACCTTTCCCTCGCAATTGTCTACCTAGATCTTTTTCAATAGTTAGTAGGTCAGAAATTCTATCAAAAAACACTTTTAGAATTCCACTCATAGTGTACCAATACACAGGTGTTGCAAAAATGACATTCTGATAGTCATTGATAATACGCTTCATTAAAGGCAGAAAATCATCATCCTTATTAGCATGTTCATAATCATAATAACTAATATCATAGTCATTTAGATCTACCATATCACAATGTATGATCTGCTGTAATTGCTGAACTACTTTTGCCGTATCTCCATGAGAACGAGAACTTGCAAGAATTATGATGGTTTCTTTCTGCATATATATCTTAATATATTATGTTTTATATATCCATTTCTAGGTATGGAAATTCCAAACCCTTGTATTTATTGGCAAGTTCACAATTTCTTTTTCAAAACCTTGCGCATAATAAAACAGTTGTATTAATGAATATTTGAATCCTTCACCTGTGGTATTCATCAAATGACTAGTATCCTCTACAGCAAGTTTATAAGTATATAGATCTATTAGTTTTATGTCCTCTAAAATGTTTTTCGCTTCTTTCTTATCATCTTCATCATCCCCAAAATGAATAACTATCTGACCGCAATAAACTAGAAAATAATTAGAAAAATGATGTAAGTCTTTTATCAAACAGATTTCCATTTTATTTAAATCATCTATGTCTTCAAAAAAAGATATTTTCTTTTCATAGTTCCAGAAATAATAGTAGAAGATTTCTAAAAAAGCTCTGACAGGAGTTTTTGAAGGTATTTCAAAAAATAAATTAACACCATAATGCTTTAAAAACTTTAATTTATTCATTTTTAAAACATCTGCCCTAATACTACCCGTTTTTCGAATTTTACGTATTCTATTCTGGTAGCTTCTATATAATGTGTCATGTAAATCATCTAACCAAAAATATAGACATTCTACTTCAAGAATTGTAAATGCATTTGGATTATCAATTACTTTATCAAGCAATACCTCTTTAGACACCTTATACCAATACTCTTTCAAAAATCTTTTAAGATGCGACTCGATCTTTTTATCAATAAAAGGAGCTAAGTTTTCTTGAATCTTCTTAGTATCTATTGTAATCATATATAGCCGCTGCCCCATATATTGTAGAAGTTTAAGGCGTACTTGCAGAGACTTGTAACAGCTTTCCATTGTAAAACTTATTCCCTGTGAGAGAAAAATCAGCCAAATACACAGCCATTTCTTTTGCAGAAAGTGGCGCTTGATAACCAGGAAATGCTTCTTCCAACATCTCGGTTTGCACAGCTCCCAATGCCACTACATTAAATGCTATTTGTTGTTCTTTATATTCTTCAGCGAGAAGTTCGCTCCATGTTATCACAGCTCCTTTGCTAGAACTATAAGCCGCAAGTCCTGGGAACTTCATACTTCCTTGTACGCCTCCCATACTACTTACCGTCACCACATGACTACCTTCTTTCATATACGGAAGTACCACCCGCGTCAATTCTGCCACACCAAATACATTCACTTTATAAACAGCCTCAAACTCTTCCATCGTCGTTTCGGCAAAAGGCTTATTCAACAAAGCGCCTGCATTATTAATTAAGACATCTACACCTTCCCAATCACTTTCTATAAAATCTATAACTTTTTGAAAATGGCTCATGTCTGTGATATCAAAAGAAAAAGCCGTGATATTTTGTTTATTCAAGAGTTTACACGGAGTCTCATTTCGCGAAAGCGCAAGAACCTGATGCCCTTGTTCGGCTAATAATTGAACTAACTCATACCCTATTCCTCTACTTGTTCCTGTAACTATGATTCGCTTCATTAGTTCTTTATTTCATTCATTTTAATTTCCTGATTAGGTGTATTTGCCATACGCTCTAGCCCAGGAATAAGCTTCTCTATCACATTTTCCATAAATGCGATATCCATTTTATCTGCTTCGTCACCTACGCCATGATAATGATCAAAATTGGTGAAATCAAAAGAAGAAATGGTATGTGCTGGAATCCCAAACTCTTGGTAAAAAGGATAGTTATCACTACGTCTAAAGAGATTAAATTCTTTTGCTTTTGGCAAAAAACCTATTACTTTTTCTCCTGCATATTCATTAAACTTTGCAGGCATATTAGAAAGATCATACCCAGAAATATATACCAAGTGATCTTTATCTTTCATAGGCACCCCTATCATTTCGATATTAAACATCACATAAGGCGTGATATTTTCTTTTTTAAGTTTTTTTGCCAAATGTTTTGACCCTAAAAGTCCTTTTTCTTCAGCAGAGTATAATGTAAAAATAATAGTGCGTTTATTAGTTTTCGCTTTCGCGAAATGGTCTGCAAGTGCCAACACTGCTGTTGTTCCAGCTGCATTATCATTTGCCCCATTTGCTATAACATCATCTCCCACAGGTTTTGCTTTTCCAATATGATCATAATGCGCACCAATAATGATAATTTCATTTTTAAGCTTTGGATCATTTCCTTCTACTACACCTACAATATTAAAAGCATCTTTATCTTTTGCTTTAAAGTCATCCCGATACGTCTCAAAATAAGGCGCAACACCTGCATTTTTAAAACGTGCTTCTATAAACTGAGCTGCAATTTCGATTCCTTGGCTCCCAGTATCTCTTCCTTGTAATTCATCTGCTGCAAGAAACTCTATAGTCCTCTTAACCGATTTCATTCTATCTACATCAGGAAACACCATAGTCACCTGAGCTTTTGTCGGGTCTGGTTTAGGTACATCTGGTATAGAAACAGGCGGTGGCGGTGGCGGAACCTTAGACTCATCTACAGATTGTAGTGCAGTACCGCACGAAGTAATTAGACTTCCTATCAGGATATAAAAAAGTATTTTTCTCATGGGCTTAAAGATAAAAAAAACGATAGCTTAGCCCTAATGATTTTAGAACTTATATACAATCTATTCAGGGCAATGCTCGTTATAATGATCAACGATATTGCGGTAAAAGTCAATCATAAACTTCTCATATAATTTCCCAATTTCATAGGCCTTCTCTTTTCCTTTTAATTTTCGTTTTTTAATACTATCAAGATCCTCCTTTGCAAGCGTGACTCTTTTATTTCTTTTCTTTCCTTTTTTAGCAAACATTTCATCTATATAAGATAATGTAGCTTCACAATCTGCAAAAGTTTCTTTAAGAGCAATCTTCATTTTATCATCTGTCTTACCTATATTAAATAAGTTTAATCGATTAAAATCGATTGGGTTAATGGCAAAATCTTCACCTTCTCTATTTAAATAAATATAGGTACCTAGATAGGTGCCATTATCGCCAAAAACACTGAACCCAAGAATGTTTACTCGATCTTCTATAAGATAAGGTAACCAAACCTGCTTCTTTAAATCTATGATCTTACCTTTAGAATTTACTGTTTTAATAGTAAGTCGTTTAAATAAACTATAGCCATCTTCATATATTTCTTCTACTATTCGCACTTCGCTAGATTTAATCTTTCGTTTTCCTTCAAAACTAGTTTCAAAAGTGAATACCTTATCATCTAAATTTAATTCTCTCTCAAGAGTTTTAAATGGATATTCCACATCTACATACATATAGCGTCTTTGGATAAATCCAGATACCACACCTTCTTCTGTATGCCCATCATTAAATGTAACTTCTGCTTTTGTTTCTGTTGAACCTAAACCATAAACTAATGTTTGCGCATAAAAGCTATGACTTACAACAAACATGATAAGTCCAATAAATAGTTTTTGTAATTTCATATTATTCCTTATTAATTAAATATAGGATTAAGCCCCTACTCATAATAGTGTGACATTTTTGTTTTTCTTACCCCAAATAAAAAACCCATCTTTAAAAGATGGGTTTTTATATTAGAAAAAATCAACAGGTATTAAGCAAGCATTAATACTGGATTTTCAATATATGTTTTTAATGTTTGTAAAAACTGTGCTCCTGTTGCACCATCTACAGTACGGTGATCACAGGCCATTGTTAACTTCATGGTATTTCCTACTACAATCTGGCCATCTTTTACAACTGGTTTTTCTACAATAGCCCCTACCGATAAAATCGCTGAATTAGGCTGATTGATAATAGATGTAAAATCAGTGATACCAAACATCCCAAGATTAGAAATTGTAAACGTACTTCCTTCCATCTCCGGGATAGTTAATTTTTTATTACGTGCTTTTCCAGCAAGTTCTTTTACCTCAGCATTAATTTGTGGTAATGATTTCTCATTTGCAAAATTAACTACAGGCACTACCAATCCATCAGGAACAGCAACTGCCACTCCAATATGTACGTGATGATTTAATTTCATCTTATCATCAAACCACTGAGAATTTACTTGAGGATGTTTCTTTAATGCTATTGCAGTTGCCTTTACAATCATATCATTGTAAGATATTTTTGTGTCTGGCAATTGATTAAACTGTTTTCTAAATGCAATTGCATTTTCCATATTAAACTCCACATTTAAGTAATAATGTGGGGCAGTAAACTTAGAATTAGAAAGTGCTCTTGCAATAGCTTTACGCATTTGCGAGTTAGGCACTTCTTCAAAGCTTTCTTCTCCTGTAGCTACAAATGGTTGCACACTTGCTCCTGCACTAGCAGCGCTTGGTGTAAAGTTTTCTACATCTGATTTTATAATACGCCCATTCTCTCCTGAACCTTTTACTTGTGCCAAGTTAATACCTTTATCTTCGGCTATTTTTTTAGCAAGTGGAGAGGCAAATATACGTCCACTACTAGTGGTTGTTGGAGTTGTTGCTTTTGGCGCTTCAGCTTTAGATGCCGCAGCCTTTGGCATCTCCTTTTTAGGAGCCTCTACCTTAGGTGTTTCGGCAGGAGTTTTAGAAGCTGACGCTCCAGACACAAAATTTGCTACCACACCAGAAACATCAGTTCCTTTAGGTCCTAATACTGCGAGTAGTGCATCTACTTTTGCAGTAGCCCCTTCTTCAAGTCCTATATGGAGTAATGTCCCTTCGTTAAAAGATTCAAATTCCATAGTCGCTTTATCAGTCTCTATCTCTGCTAGAATATCTCCTTCTTCTACAGTATCGCCTACTCCTTTTAACCAAGTAGCAACCGTACCTTCTTCCATGGTATCAGAAAGTCTAGGCATCGTTACAACAACAACACCTTCTGGAATTGCGGGTGCATCTGTAGTTGTTTCTGTAGCAGGAGTTTCAGCAGCAGTTTCTACAGCCTCTTCTGTTGTATCTTGAGCAGGAGCTGTTTCTCCATTTAATAATGCAGAAATATCTTCTCCTTCATCACCAATAATAGCCAATAATTTATCTACTTGCGCAGTTTCTCCTTCTTGAATTCCTATGTGAAGTAATGTCCCTTCATAAAAAGATTCAAATTCCATGGTTGCTTTATCAGTCTCTATCTCTGCTAGAATATCTCCTTCAGAAATAGTATCACCAACTTTTTTTAACCAAGTTGCAACCGTACCTTCTTCCATGGTGTCGCTAAGTCGCGGCATGTTTATTACTTGAGCCATAGCTTATAGTTTATGAGGTAAAAATGGATAATCTTCTTGTTCGTATACAACATCATACATCACATTCTTCTCTGGGAATGGACTTTCTTCTGCAAACTTCTCACATTCTGCAACGCGTTCTTTTACACGTTTGTCCATCACTTTAATTTCATCTTCTGTAGCATACCCTTCTTTTAATAAAATATCTTTTACCTGCGTAATAGGATCTATTTTCTGGTATTCTGCCACCTCTTCTTTTGTTCTATAGTGCTGTGCATCACTCATAGAGTGACCTCTATAGCGGTATGTTTTTAATTCTAAAAATGTAGGACCGTCACCTCTACGTGCTCTGTCTATAGCTTCATCCATAGCTTCTGCTACTGCTACTGGATTCATAGCATCTACAGGACCACAAGGCATTTCATAACCTAATCCTAATTTCCAAATATCTTCATGGTTTGCCGTACGTGCTACCGACGTACCCATAGCATACCCGTTATTTTCTACACAGAAAACTACAGGTAATTTCCAGTTCATTGCCATATTGAAAGTCTCATGCAAAGAACCTTGACGTGCAGCTCCATCTCCAAAGAAACATAATGTTACGGCCTCTCTTTTATGGTATTTATCACCAAAAGCCATTCCAGCTCCTAATGGGATTTGCCCCCCTACAATACCATGTCCTCCATAAAAGCCCTTTTCTTTTGAGAAAATGTGCATAGACCCACCGAGACCTTGAGAAGTTCCAGTAGCTTTTCCATACAATTCTGCCATTACACGTTTAGGATCTACTCCCATACCAATAGGTTGAACGTGATTACGGTAGGCAGTAATCATTTTGTCTTTGCTTAAATCCATCGCGTGTAATGATCCTGCCAATATAGCTTCTTGACCATTATAAAGGTGTAAAAACCCTCTTACTTTTTGCTGGATGTATACTTGAGCTAGCTTATCTTCAAACTTACGCCAGAAGAGCATTTCTTCGTACCAATTGAGATACGTTTCTTTAGTGATTTTCTTCATCTATAACGAGTATAAAAATGGCTCTACAAAAAAGCCACTAACAAAAATAAGGTATTAGACAGATACCGCAAAAAGGGTTTTGAATAAAAGTTACGAAAACGAAATAGTAATTGTCTTCATCTTACTTATTTTGTTAAGATAATTGTAATATTTTGGATATACGCTTTCGCGAAAGCGCACTCATGAAGAATATAATTGGCAAACCTATTTTTTTAAAGGTATTTAGATGTAAATAGTAACGGAAGTAAATTCTCTAATGAATCACTTTTCCATACCTCACCTTGATCTCCCATAAAATAGATAGGAATCGCCTCTCCTTGTCTAATCTCATATTCTGCAATAGCTTGTCTACAAGATCCACATGGAGGAATAGGTTGAGAAGTTACTTTATCTTTTCCTCGTGCACTAATTGTTATTGCCTTTATGGTAGTATTTGGGTATTGAGCTGAAGCATAATATATGGCAGTACGCTCTGCACATAAACCCGAAGGATAGGCTGCATTTTCTTGATTACTCCCTCTTACTATCTCACCATTTTCTAGTAAAATAGCAGCACCTACATAAAAATCAGAATATGGTGCATAAGCAGTATCTCTTGCAAGAATAGCTTCTTGCATCAATGAAAAAATCGTTTCTGGAAGCTCATCTATAGATGGGTACACTTCCAAAAACGATTCGATCTTTATTTTTTTCATACGTATTTACCGTTTACACGGAAATATTATTTCTAGTATTCATCATACTCATCTCCAAAATGGAAGGTAAGTCCAAAACGTAATGTGTTTTCCAATGGACTACGCACAGATCCTGTAGAGAAAAGATACGATAAATCAATATCAATAGCATTAAATTCAAATCCAGCTCCTAAGGTAGCAAACTTACGTGCTCCTTTAAGGTCACTTTCATTAAAATATCCTGCACGTAATGAGAATACATCATCATATACATACTCTGTTGCTAATGACCAAGTAAATTCTTTTAGCTCTTCACTAAATCCATCTGGCGCATCACCAAATGATTGGAAGATTCCTTGAAAGAAACTCACATCATCATCTTGTCCAGCAATTATATTACCTTCTCCATCTCTAATAGGAGGTGTAGGCACTAATAATTTATTGAACTCTAATCCAACAAATACTCTATTATATCCATCTAAGATAAAATCAAATCCTCCACCAAATTTCAAATTAGTAGGAATAAAATCATCATCATTATCGGCATCACTATAAGATACTTCTGGGCCTATATTAGAAATATTGAATCCAGCTCTCCAACGACCATCAAAACTGTTATATGTAATTTCTTCAGATTGATAATATCCTGAGATATCAACTCCAAAAGACCCTGCTGCTCTTGCATCTGGATCTAATTGCTGGATTCTAAGATCACTTCGTAAATAACGTCCCGATACTGCCATTGAGAAACGCTCACTCAATTTAAGTGCATAGGTTGCATCTAATGTAAATTCATTAGGACGGATATCTAATCCTGGATCATTAGGACCTGTAGTGGTCGTAATAGTTCCTAAACTAAAATATCTAAGACTAGCTCCAAAAGCACTTCGCTCATTAATACGATTTGCATAGGCAGCTTGTAAAATAGCAATATCATTTACTAAATTTCCTAAATAAGGTGTATAATTAACTCCTACATTATGCTTTCTATCTAAAAAGGCGAGTTTTGCAGGGTTCCATTGCACCCCATATACATCAGGGCTTGTTGCTACTCCTTGTTCTCCAAGTCCTGCAGCACGCGCGTCTGCAGCAATAACTAAGAATGGGACCGCCGTTGTAATTGTATTAGGCTCGTCTTGGGCTTGCACCGTTGCATTAAAAGCAAAACATGCTCCTAAGCACAGCATCATCATTTTCTTCATAAAGATTTCAAATTTGAACAAATATAGACTTTTTATAGATTTATATTTTATAGAATTACAAGCTTTTCAAACTTTTCTACTCGCTTGTTAGTTAACGTAGAATTTACTGTTATCTTATATACGTATACTCCTTTTCCTATCGCCTGACCAAAATCATCTAATCCATCCCACACAATATCTCTAGATAAGAAGCCTTCATTTATGACAGTTTGGTTAATTGTTTTCACTACTTTTCCGCTCACTGTAAATATTTGAACCTGTACATCAAGGGGTTCAAAAGGTCTATTGTGATTGAACCAGAATTCCGTATAATTTACAAAAGGATTCGGGTAATTCAGCACATTTTCAAGTTGCAATTCTCCATCACCTACAACTACAAACTGTAATTCTGCTCTAGAAGAATTATTATACACATCCCATGCTATAAAAGTGAGTGTATGCAATCCTTCTTCTAAATCTCGAAGTCTTCTAGTAGCAGTTCCTCTTGTAAAATCATCTACTTCGGTTTCATAAAAATCATTCATAATAAGAGGATTTGTCTCATCACCATCTAGTATGGCTACAATATCATGACCAATTCCTCCTGCCGTATTAATCCCGTTTTCATCTTCTAATTTTGCTAGTATAATTGGAGAGTCATCTGTGATACCACCATTAACAAAACTTTCATCATTCATAAACAATCGAATACGAGGCCCTAAGTTATCTGGTGGCGCATCTTCATTAAGACCACCTATAACAATATCTCTATTTACACCTGCCTGATCTTCTAAAACTCCTAATCGTTCTGAATAAAAGTTTAATCTTCCTTGTCCGAGTGGAATTGCCGTATCTCGTGGCATAATAAATTCAAACTCAAATTGACCATTAACAACAGATGCTTGTCCTCTGTATAATACTGCTCCTAGTGTTTTAAAGTCGAGTAATAACAAATCTCCATTGGTATCTGTAGTTCCGTCATTTCCTAATGTTTGACGCTGTATATCTTTATCATATAAAGTAACTGCAAGAACACCTGTATAATTAGAAATTACTTGGCCTTGTTCACTGGTGACGATCCCGTTTATCTTTACTCGATCTAAAGCTCTTAGTGTAGGAAGATCCTGCCCTACTGGAATATCATTTACAGCAGTTAGACGGACATCAGGCCTTGGAAATGCCAGACGCATGGCTGGATCTCCTAAAAAGAAAATTACTCTACGTTGACCATTTGCCACTTGATTTTTTGCTCTTCTTACGTGTTCTGCTACACTAACAAGATTACTATTATTAAAACCAAAAATTTCTGCAGCTATCTCGTCATTAAAATCTAACCCGACACTAACAAAAATTTCTCTTGTTGTTGCAACCATAGCCACCACCCCTCCTTCGGGACTCCAGATAAAACCTTCTCCACCTGTAGGACGTAATGGATTATCAAATTTTGTAAACTCACAAGTTACTGTAACTAGTAATGGAAGTCGTTCATCATTCGCAAGTTCATCTACTTCATTTTGTGTGATAATTGCCTCGGAAGCTAAAAGCTCCTCTCCTCCATGACCTAAATATGTAACAACTAAAGAACCAACTTCTAGGGCATTCGAAATCGTCTCATTTACTTGAGGATAGCGATCTCCACCCGCAGAAGATTGTTGCTGAAATGCATCACTATGTATTTTTATAACATTGGTAGAAGGTCTCTGGTCTTCAATTTCATCACTTAAAGCATCCAGATTTACTTGTAATCCAAAATGAGCAACTCCAGGCTCATCTGCATCATCAGAAATCATCACCAAATTATTACGCCAACGACCATATGATTCTCTTGCATCATAATTTATAATCTTATCCACTACAGTAGCAGCTAGTGATGGTGTATCTGCTATAATGCGTCCCACAGCAATATCCAATCGATCATTGGCTCCAGAAGGATTTGGATTTCCATTTCCTGGACTCTCAACAAATCCTTCATTGGGGTCCATAAATCCATAAAAATCATCAGACATAATAGAGGTAGCTAGACTAAAACTCTGAAATGTTTGAAAAGTTGGGATGATATTATTATTACCAAAGAGTCTGTCTTTATAATCTACAGAGCCATCTCCAAATAAGCATAAATACTTAATTCTATTTTCTTCGGAAGATGCATTATCATATATATACTTTACAAAATTACGGATCGCTCCTATGTCTTGACTTCCACTTCCAAACTCTTCATAGATTTCAGTAAGTGTCACTACTTTTACATTAAGACCTCTGAAATTTCTATTGTGCGCTGCCAATCGCTCTGCTTGTGGACGTAATAAATCACCAGTAACCATAAGGTAATCTACATCTTGAAAATCCCCATTGTCATTTTGAAAAACTGTTCCTTTTAAGTCTTGATTGGCTACCCTTGTATTATTACTTTCTCTAAAAGGGGTAAAATAATCTGACGGAGTCACTGCCACAAAACGACGTAATGTTCCTAATTGACTTCTAAATCTAACCTCTCCTTGACCTCCATCATTTATGGTGGTCGTTATAGAAGTTTGATCAGTCACGTCCCATATTTGAGTATAATCACTTGCATTACTAAAAACGTATTCCCCTAAGCCACTTAAAGTAGCTGCTTCATTTTTCTTAAAATTAATTTGCTCTCCAGTACCTTGAAGTGTTCTAGGCACGTCTAGACTTATATAATCTAAATATCCTAAACTAGAAGGATTCCCTCCATTATTATAGGTAAGCGTTATCGTTACATCCGGACTAGAGATAGGAATATCTACCTCAAATGTTCTTCCTTGTGCTAATTCTATATTATTTATAGGTAGTAGTATTGCTGTACCTACAGAAGAACCATTTACAGCAATTTCAAAAGATGTTTGAGATTCGGATGCGGCTGCGAGAAGCACTCTCAATTTAGCAACCTGACTTGTTACTACATTAGGAAAAGAAAACTCAAAAGTTTGTTCATTTTCGATATTAAATTGCTCTCCAAACCATCTACGACCTACCAAAACAATATTTTCTAAGTCTTCTTCATGAAATTGATAGTCATCAAAGGTTGTAAACGTCGCGTTAGGTGCTCCCGGAGGTTGACTCATAGGTTGTACTCGTAAGCCTTCATTCCCTCCTGCGGTAACATAATAATAAGATCTGTCTGTATATGGATTGACATTGGTATTTAATTCTTCATGAAATTTTCGAGAACTTTCACCAAAAAAGAGAATATGATCATTTCCATTAAAAGATCCATCTTCACCACCTACCACTTGTATAGGTATTTCTCGTAAATCAAAGACCTCATCACCGTTATCACTATTACGAAGAGGTAATGGCGAGCCTCCAAGTCCATATACTTTTATGGTTTGTGGGTCGATACCATCAAGTGACATCCCCATACTTTGTAAAAAATTACGTGTGATTTGATGAACCCCTGTTTCTTCTACATAAAATTTATAATAATCACCACTTGCTAATATTGAGTTTGTAAGTGGTATGGAGGATCTTGTGTTATACGCTTTCGCGAAAGCGTATGTAACCGTAGCACTTTTAATACGTTTATACTGACCGTTTTCAACAATAAAAGGCGTTACATTTAAAACAGCATAATTTTGATCTCTTGCCCGCCCTGTTTGTAATGAGTAGGATACTTCTGAAGTAATACTATTCCTATTTAATTTAGATAATTGAGAAGCGGGTAAGGATTCATATACAACATCTTCTAGACGTACGCTTGTTTCTAAAACAGGTTGATTCACTTCCCATTGCGCTAAATAACTCCATGAACCATCTTCATTTTGAGAAAGCTCTAAAGCGCTATTTAATGGAGCATTTGCATCTGTTAGTATTTCTTCCCAATCTAACGTCAATCGCATTTCTTGAGAAAAACCAAAGGAGCAAATAAAAAATAAAAGTATAGCGTAGCGTATTTTCATCATATATCGTAACGATAAATGCTAATCAATAGTATCAAAAAAGGTGATATTTTGATTATTTTTTTTTGTTTACAATAATAAAGAATAAATACCTACGTTACTAATGGGTTGACTAAAACCACTAAAAAATAAATTTGATGACCGCTTTTAATAAATTAATATTGTCATTTTCGTGTTAATTGTTATATTGCGATCCCAAATCTACTTAAGCAAAAACCGATGAAATTAAATCTTGCTCTAAAAATCTTTGCTGTAGCTGCAGTATCCTTAACCGTTGCTAGCTGTAGTAAATCTAACAACTACAAAGACAGCTCTCGAGGCACCGGGTGGAAAATCGATGGAAAAGATGGCGGCTTTAAAGCCAATACAGATTACACTGAACAAGCGACTGGTCCTGGGCTAGTGTTTGTTGAAGGTGGAACTTTTACTATGGGAAAAGTTCAGGATGATGTTATGCATGATTGGAACAATTCTCCAAATCAGCAACACGTTCAGTCTTTTTACATGGATGAAACTGAAGTAACCAATGTAATGTATTTAGAATACTTAGATTGGATAAAGAAAGTATTCCCACCTACAGATGAAAATTACCGTAATATCTATTTAGGTGCTCTACCTGACACTTTAGTATGGAGAAATCGTTTAGGATTTAACGAAACGATGACTGAAAACTACCTACGTCACCCAGCATTTGCTAATTACCCTGTTGTAGGTGTAAGTTGGCTACAAGCTGTAGAATTTTCTGATTGGAGATCAAATCGTGTAAACGAGTTAATTCTTGAAGAACAAGGATTTACTGCTCGTGGAGCACGTAATGATGTAGATGCTGCATCAACATTCGACACAGAAACGTATTTAAACTCACCTACTCTTACCTACGGAGGAAGCGATAGTCTTGCAAGAGGCGGAAGAGCGAGTGAGTCAAGATTAAGAAGAAATGAAGACAGTACTAATATATATGTACAGCGTAAGGATGGTATCCTTTTACCAAAATACAGACTCCCAACAGAAGCTGAGTGGGAATATGCTGCATTAGGACTTTCTGAATTAAGAAGTTATAATGTATACAGAGGACGTAAAAAATATCCATGGAATGGGTCTTATACTAGATCTGCTTCTCGTCGTACTCGAGGAGATCATTTAGCTAACTTTAAGCAAGCTGACGGAGATTACGGAGGAATCGCTGGTTGGTCTGATGATAATGCAGATATTACTGCTGAAGTTCAAACGTATGAGCCAAATGATTTTGGATTATACGATATGGCTGGTAACGTTTCTGAGTGGGTTGCTGATGTATACCGCCCAATAGTAGATGACGAGTTTAATGATTTTAACTATTATAGAGGTAATGTATATACTAAAAACGCAATAGACGAAGAAGGAAAGGTTAGAGTTATAACTGTAGATTCTATTGTATATGACACATTAGCAAACGGAAAAGTAGTGGCTAGAGATTTACCTGGAGAAATTCTTCAAATACCTGTAGATGAAGATGAAACTTATTTACGTACGCAATTCTCTCAAAGTGACAACCGTAACTTTAGAGATGGTGACAGAAGATCTACACGCTACTTTGAATCTTTTGATGAAGATGAAGATGAAAGTGAAGTACCTGCTATGTATGATGCTCCTAGACATAGAGTCGAAAAAGATAGTGCTGGTGCATTAAACCGTGAGTTTGATGAGTCTAACAATAGAACAACTCTTATTAATGATGAAGTAAGAGTATACAAAGGAGGATCATGGAGAGATAGAGCTTACTGGTTAGATCCTGCGCAACGTCGTTTCTTACCACAAGGGATGGCTACTGACGATATTGGATTTAGATGTGCTATGTCACGTGTAGGTTCAAAATCTAAAAGCGGAAAAAGAGCTAGATAATATTAGCATAAACATATTTAAAAAAGCCCTCTTGTAGGGCTTTTTTAATACCATAAATTATGAACATAGAACAACTACATCATCTGTTTTTGCAAAGCACAGGAGTATGTACTGATACTCGAAAATTAGAAAAAGGTCAACTATACTTTGCATTAAAAGGAGCTAATTTTAATGGGAATCATTTTGCAAAAAAAGCAATAGATCAAGGAGCTACATATGCGATCATTGACGAGAAACAAGAAAATCTTGACAATGCAATTATAGTAGAAGATGTATTACAAACACTACAAGAACTTTCTACTTATCATAGATTATATCTAGACATTCCTATCATCGCACTTACGGGTAGTAATGGAAAAACAACTACAAAAGAGCTCATCAATGCTGTGTTATCTCAAAAGTATTCAACTACTGCTACAGTAGGGAATCTTAATAATCATATTGGAGTACCACTCACTCTATTGTCTATGACTAAAGCAACAGAAATAGGTATTGTAGAAATGGGTGCAAATCACCAAGGAGAAATTGCCGCATTAAGCGAAATTGCACAACCAAACTTTGGGTACATCACAAATTTTGGAAAAGCGCATTTAGAAGGTTTTGGAGGTGTAGAAGGAGTTATTAAAGGAAAAAGTGAATTATACAAATACATACGTAAAACTAATGGTATTGTATTTATAAATAAAGAAGACCCCATACAAATAAAACAATCTGCAGAGATAGATAGCAAAACATTTGCGCCTCATAATGCAGACTATAGTATTGCATTCAAAGAAGCATCGCCATATGTGCAACTAGCCTGCAATAATCTTACTATACAGACGCAATTAACAGGTGCTTATAATGCTATAAACGTTGCAGCAGCCATTGCAATAGGATCATATTTTTCTGTAAATATAGAGGCGATAAAACTAGGTATCGAAAATTATATCCCTGCAAATAATAGATCTCAGATTATTAAAAAGGAGAATAACAATACTATTATTTTAGATGCGTATAATGCGAACCCTACAAGCATGGAAGCTGCATTAAATAACTTAAGCAAGCAAACCTCAAAACATAAAATAGCTTTTTTAGGAGATATGTTTGAGGTTGGAGAAACCACAAATCAAGAACATCAGCACATTCTTAATTATGCCAATTCATTAGCTATTGATCAAGTATATGCCGTAGGACCTACTTTTGGCATTTCGACACCTGAGAATAATACACAGCATGTATTTCTGACATATA
Source organism: Dokdonia pacifica (assembly GCF_900188275.1). Taxonomy (GTDB): domain Bacteria; phylum Bacteroidota; class Bacteroidia; order Flavobacteriales; family Flavobacteriaceae; genus Dokdonia; species Dokdonia pacifica. The sequence goes on along the minus strand of NZ_FZNY01000006.1, from coordinate 269,858 downwards.
ACGCTTTCGCGAAAGCGTATAAAAAAAATATCCCATCAGATACCACTATACTCATTAAAGGATCCCGCGGTATGGCTATGGAACGTGTTTTAGAACTCATCGAATAATAGTGGGTCATACTGGATTCGAACCAGTGACTTCTACCCTGTCAAGGTAACACTCTGAACCAACTGAGTTAATGACCCATATATGTAAATTTAATTAAAAAAGAAGGTTTAAGACGCCTTATGAGTGTAATGAATCTCACTTTGATCCCGAATAGTAGCAGCTGCTTGTTCTGCTGTGATATCTCGTTGCGGGTTTGCAAATAATTCATAACCAACCATAAATTTCTTTACTGTCGCAGATCTCAATAATGGTGGATAAAAAGACATATGCATATGCCATTCAGAATATTCTTTCCCATCGGTAGGTGCCTGATGAATTCCAGAAGAATAAGGAAAAGAGGTTTGAAAAATATTATCGTATTTAATGGTAAGTCTTTTAATTGCTTCTGCAAAACTCTTTTTTTCTTCCTCAGTCAAACCTGTAATTGCAGTTACTTTTCGCTTTGGAATAATCATGGTTTCATAAGGCCATATTGCCCAATAAGGGACTAAAATGACAAAGTGCTCGTTTTGAAAAATGATACGCTCTTTTGCTTGAAGTTCTTGCTTTATATAATCTTCTAGAAGAGATCGATTATTTTTTTTCCAATAAGATAATTGTCTTTCTGTTTTTTTAATTACTTCTTCAGGAATTGTGCTCTGAGACCAAATTTGACCATGTGGATGCGGGTTACTACATCCCATAATAGCTCCTTTGTTTTCAAAAATTTGCACATGATTAATTTGTTGTTTATTTCCTAATACATCATATTCGTCTTGCCATAAAGAGATCACTTTTATAATATTTTTTACTTCCATAAGAGGCAAGGTTAAAGAGTGATTTTCTGAAAAACAAACTACTCTACACTCTCCTAGCTCACCTTTTGCTTGTAGCAAACCATCTTCTATCATTGATGTAGATGTGTCTGAAAGTAAAGCCGCAAAATCATTTGTAAATGCATAAGGAGCTTTGTAATCTGGATTTACAACGCCTCCTGCTCTCTCATTACCAGGGCACAAATAACAGTTTTTATCATATGCTACTGTCGCCAATAATGAAGGCTCTTCATTTTTACCTTGCCACGGTCGTTTTGTTCTATGCGGAGATACAAGAATCCATTCTCCAGTTAAAATATTAAATCTTCTATGTGGTTGTTCCTGTAAAGACGCCATATTATGAATACATTGAAGTTCCTTGACTAGGAACAGTTACAAATGAAGTTAATGCAATACCAAATTTTTCTTTATACGCTTTTGAAGCTTCTTTAACAAAATCATCTACAGCATTTTTATGAATTAAATTGATGGTACACCCACCAAAACCACCGCCCATCATCCTTGAACCAAGAATTTCTTTATTAGTTTCAGAAAAATCTACTAAGAAATCTAACTCAGGGCAACTCACATCATATTGATATTGCAACCCTCTATGAGAAGCATACATCAACGAACCAAATTGCTTTAAATTTCCTGTTTTCAAACACTCAACTGCGGCTAAGACACGTTCATTTTCTTCTAGAACATAAGCAGCTCTTTCATAATGATTTTTTGACAATTGATCTTTATATTGTTGTAATTGCAAGAATGTGACATCTCGTAAAGAAGACACATTATTACTATCTTTTCTAATCGTATTTACAACAAATTCACATTCTTCCCTACGTGTATTATATTCACTAGAAGCTAGATTGTGAGATACATTTGTATTTAAAAGAACAATGACATAGGGATCAAAACTTGCTTCTATATATGAATGCTTATTAATTAAACAATCTAAAAGTAATACAGCCCCTTCTTTACTTTTCATAACAGCATATTGATCCATAATACCGCATTTAGTCCCTACATACTCATGCTCTGCTCTTTGTGATATTTCTATCATTTGTAATGTAGAAAGGTTCAGTTTAAAAAGTGCATTAAGCCCATATGCAATGCCGCATTCTAATGCCGCAGAAGAACTCACACCACTTCCCAATGGAAGATCACTATCTATAATACAATCAAAAGCGCCTATACCACTAATTATTTTTTGCATTTCTGCAACGACACCTACAATATAATTCTCCCAAGTAGCTTCTCTAATAGAAATTTTATCAATAGAGAAAGTGAAAAGCTTTTGATATGTAGTACTTAAAATAGTGCACTGGGTTTTAGACACTGATTTCCTAAAAGAGAATGTAATCTTCTTATCGATAGCAGCAGGAAGTACAAAGCCATTATTATAATCAGTATGTTCGCCAATAAAATTAATTCTACCTGGCGACATAACTTTTAATTGACTTTCAAAAGAGTTTAAGAAAGAAGCTATTTGTTTATTCATAATCATAAATACTAGATTTCAAAATCTGTGCTACTCTAGTCTACTCACAAAAATAACAAACCTATGCAATAAAACGATCTACAATAGCTATTAAAGTTTGAATATTCCTTATTTTAGAAAGATATCAATATAGAATTTCTAGTTTATTTTGAGTTATACTTATTAAAATAATACTTTAGCAAAGTATCTTATATCATACCTTATGTCTTCGTTATTTGAAAAAATATATGATTTACAACATATCCCATCTATTTCTAAGCATGAGCAGATTGTTCATGGGATTATGAATGCTATAGATGCTGGTGTTCTCACTGTGGGTGATAAACTACCCTCTATTAATGTAATGGTTGCAGAAATAGGTTATGCTCGCAAGACCATTGTAAAAGCATATACAGAGTTAAAAGAACGAGGACTTGTAGAATCTAAAAACCTAAAAGGGTATTTTATAATAAGTCAAGAAACAAATACGACTTTAAAAGTAGCATTGATCCTATTTGCATTTCATAGTTTTCAGGAAGATTTTTACAACACTTTTAGAAAAGAATTAGGCAAGCGGTTTCAAATTGATGTTTTTTTTCACCATAACAATCTAAGCCTTTTCAAAACGATCATGGATAATATTAATCGAAAATATGGTGCATATGTAATTGCCCCTATTCAAGATCCTGAAGTTATCCCTCTCATGGAAGCCATACCATCTGATAGACTTTTAATTGTAGATCGATATTTAAAATTACCACCAACCTATTCTTATATAACACAAGAATTTGAGGAAGTAACCTATAAAAAATTAGTAGAACTTGCGCCTCGTCTTAAAGAATATGACAAAATGATCCTATTCTTTAAAGCAAATACAGACTTACCAAAAGGAATCTTGAAAGCATTTCAACGATTTATAACAGATTATAATATTAAAGGAGAAGTTTTCCCTGATTATCGATCTAAATTACTTAAAAAAAGAACTGCTTTTTTCACTATTGCAGATTCAAGTCTCTGGCAAATTCTAAAAGATGCTAGAAAACTCGAATATAGAATTGGACAGGATATCGGAATATTAGCCCACGATGACAATATTGTAAAAGAAATTGCATTCGGAGGAATATCAACAATCTCTACTGATTTTACCTTAATGGCAAAAAAGGCAGCTCTATATGTAAAAGAGGGTACGCCTATTCAAGAAACTATCCCTACTCACTTAAGTCAAAGAAATTCTCTATAAAACATAATAGTAGGGTAAAAACACAACGTATTCGCTATTTTTTCCTACAGAATACAATTATTATATCTACATATAAATATGGTTAATATTGCCATATTATCATTTTTTTAATACTTAATTATTAAAAATAGAAAAAATACTGTACTTTTGAAAAGTAGCATAGAGTATCATAGCATGATAAATGTTACAAATTAACCAAGCATGTATAATCAATTTATAAAAACCAATTGTATGAATCTAACAAAACTCAAACCCATTGTTACGCTTCTTCTGGTCATCATTTCTAGTTGTTTGTATGCACAACAGACAATAACTGGAACTGTGACTGAAGAATTAGGACCATTACCTGGGGTAAATATTCTTGTTAAGGGCACTCAAAATGGAACAACTACTGATTTTGATGGTAATTATACACTTTCAAATGTTGCAGATGATGCCATCATTGTATTCTCTTATACAGGTTTTACTACAAAAGAAGTACCCGTAAATGGACAAACAACCATTGACATCGTAATGCAAATAGATGCCGCAGCTCTAGATGAAGTAATTGTTGTAGGATTTGGATCTCAATCCAAACGAGATGTTACAGGTGCTATTTCACAAATAAAAACAGAAGATATTGCACAAGTTGTAACTGCAAACCCTACCTCTGCCCTACAAGGTAAACTAGCTGGTGTGCAAGTTGAAACCGCTGGAGGTGCTCCAGGGAGCCCTGCCAATGTTTTTGTACGTGGTGTAAGTTCTTTAACCAACTCTGCGCCTTTATATGTAGTAGATGGAGCCATCTCAGACAACATTAATTATTTAAATGCCAAAGACATTGTAAATATACAAGTGTTAAAAGATGCAACTTCAGCCGCAATTTATGGATCTCGTGCAGCAAATGGAGTAGTTATTGTAACAACTAATAGAGGGAAAACCGCTACTGCCACTACCGTAAATATTGATATAAGAAGCGGAGTTAACACCCAAGGAAGAACACTAGACCTATTAAATGGCCCTGAATATATTGCCTTTCTTAATCAACGTCTCATTAATGATGGACTTGAAGGAAATATAGCAGACCCAGGAATCAATACTGATTTTCAAGACCTAACCATCAATTCAGGCATTATTCAAGATTATGGATTTAATGTATCTGGAGGGGGTGAAAATTCAAGATTTTTCTTTAGTGCAAATTATTATGATGAAGAAGGTTTATTAATTAGTGAAGATTTTAATCGTAAAAATATACGTTTAAATAGTGAATTTAATTTAGGCAAGTTAAAAATTCAAGAATCATTTGGTTTTTCTGAAAACCGCTTTACTCGAAACAATGCATTTGGTAATCAAGGAGGTACCGTACCAATTATCAGAGCAAATGTTCCTGAAAATCTAGGAGGCTTTGAAGCTGTAGATGGAAATGTTTTCGGTGTTGGAGGAGCTAATAAATTTGCGCAAGCACAACTTGTTAATGACCAAAATACAGAACGTAACTTCTTAGGAAACCTAAACTTTTCTTATGAAATTATAGAAGGACTTACGGCCAAATTAAATATTGGTACTGAGTACACTAGTTTCTATAGAAATACATTCCAACCTATTTTCAACTTAGGAGGACCAACTTTAGATTCACCTGTATTTGATCAAGTATTTAATCTTAATGCCCTCAATGACTTAACAGAATTTAGAGGAGAACGTTATGCAACCAATGTCGAACCTACTTTAAATTATAAGAAAAGTGTTGGAGATCATAACTTTGATGTCTTATTAGGAGGTGCTCGTCAAGATATTACTGATAATAGTATTGCTATATATGCAGAAGGCTTGCCAAGTAATAGTATTACAAATATTGCACAGTTTGCTGATAATATTATCAACTCTGGTGGAGGTCGTTTTGATAATAAACTTTTCTCTGTTTTTGGACGTATCAATTATAACTTCAACAAAAAATACCTGTTCACAGCTATTGTACGTCGTGATAGAACCTCACTATTCTCAGATGGATTTAATGAAGGAACATTCCCTTCTTTTTCTGCAGGTTGGGTAATTAGTGATGAAGATTTCTTTAATAAAGATGGATTATTTAATAATTTAAAGCTTAGAGCTGGATACGGAGAATTAGGTTCGCAAAATGTTCCGCCATTCTCAAATCAATCTGTTGTAGGGTCTACCTCTCCTATCACTGTTGGCGGTATTTCAGGACAAATTCCAGGTTTTGCAATTACATCTATTGTAGACCCAACTTTAAGTTTCGAAACCTCTACAACAGTTAATGTAGGAATAGACGCTGCATTACTTGATAATGATTTAAAGTTAAGCTTAGATTATTTCAATAGAGATAATGATGATGTGATACAAGCAGTTGCGATTCCAGATTCAAATGGGTCTGTAACTCCAGTATTTCAAAATGCATCATCCATCAATAATAAAGGATTTGAATTTGAAGCACAATATCACTATGATAAAGGAGGAGATTTTACTTTTGATGTAGGTTTTAATTTATCTGCCATTAGAAATGAACTTACCAGTTCTCCTAATCCAATTGTAGGACCTTCATATAATGAAGAAGGATTAAGAGCAAATCGTTTTGAAGTAGGACAACCTTTAGGTTTCTTCTTTGGATTTAAAACAGATGGGATTTATAACGATCAAGCAGAGATAGATAATGATCCATTTCTTGCAAATGACCCAGACCGAAGAGCTTTATTACAACCAGGAGATTTTAGAAGAGTTGATATTAATGGTGATGGTCGTATAAATGACGAAGATCAAACATCTATCGGAAATCCTACCCCAGATTTCACATATGGTATTAATTTTTCTGCAAATTATAAGAATTGGGATTTATCAGCATTTTTCAATGGTGTACAAGGAAACGAAATTTATAATGTGACGAAGTTCTTCGGATACTTTTTCTTAGATGACAATAAATTAGGTATTGTACGAAATGCATTTACTCCTCAAAATCCAAATACAAACCTACCTAGAGTATCTGTACAAGATCCTGCTGGAAATCAATTACCTTCAGATTTCTTTGTAGAAGATGGTTCTTTCCTTCGTTTAAAAACAATTGAAGTAGGATATAACTTTACAGATTTTATAGGAAAAGAATGGGTTTCAAATGCTCGTGCTTTTGTAAATGTCCAAAACCTATTTACAATTACAAATTATTCTGGTTATGATCCAGAAGTTGGATCTAACAATGCTGGATTAGGTACAAATCGAGGGTTTTTCGGGTTCAATCCTACTTTTGCTTCTGATGCTGTCTTCGATAGAGGGTTGGATATTAGAGCACAACCAAGACCTCGCACCTTTACAATGGGTATACAAATGTCATTTTAAAAAAATAAAAAGAATACGATATGAAAACAATTAAAAAACTGTTTCCCTTTATAATGTTGCTACTTGCTGTAGTACTCTATTATAGTTGTGATGAGGAAGACCTCAACATTTCAAATCCAAATAATGTAGCAGAACCTGAATTTTTTCAGTCTGAAGCAGATTTTAGACTCGCTGTAAATGGTATGTATCACCCAGTTACTGCCGTTTTCTTCTGGGGACGCGTAATCCATACAGGGGCTATGCTTCGTTCTGATGCATATAATGTGATCCCTTTTCAACAAAATACCACAATGTCTACGCTAGAAGGACAACCTGGTATTTCTAGATGGGCTGTAGATTTATATCCACAATTATATCAATCTATTTCCAGAGCCAATAAAATTATTGAAGAAGATGCAGAGAATGGGGTGCTTTCAGGACAAGTACAAAATGAAATCTTAGGACAAGCACATTTCCAACGGGCATTTTGTAACTGGTATTTATTAAATCTTTTTGGAACTGCTCCTTTAGTGATGCAAACACCAGATCCACAAAATCCAGATGAATTCTTTCCATCAAATGCAACTCCAGCAATGTTTAATGAAGCAATCATTGCCGATTTAACAGAGGCTGTTAATAGATTACCTGACACATGGGGATCTGAAGATTTGGGTCGTCCTACTAGAGGTGCTGCATTAGCATTAAGAGGTAAAACCTACCTATACATGCAAGATTGGGCAAATGCCGCTGCAGATTTAACTACTGTTACTACATTAGGATATTCACTACTCCCAGCTGCTAATTATGGAGATAATTTTTCTTCTGACTCATCAGTCGAAAATAATAATGAGTCTATTTATGAATTACAATATGTAGGACAAGATAACTTTGTATGGGGATCAGATGCGCCTCTTACTGGAACGCAATCAAACTGGCATATCGATTACTCACCTCCTCATGTAAGTTTAGATCAAGGTCACGTAATCAACCCACATATTCGTGACATTTTTGACGCCAATGGAGATACTGTAAGACGTAATGCAACCATGGTATTTGATTATCCAGGAGCAACAGGATATGCAGGAGTTCCTTATTTAGAAGACTTTGCACCTAGTATAGAAACGATAAATGCATTAGGAGTAGAACCTATTTTTTCTGTAAAATATACAGGTATCGAATCAGGATTATCTAGTTCTGCCATTTCTGGGTTTGGAAATGATCTTGGAACTAACTGGCGTATCATACGTTATGCAGATGCTCTACTAATGCTTGCAGAAGCTCTTAATGAAAGTGGCGCTACTGGACAAGCAGTTGGATTTGTAAATCAAGTACGAGATAGAGCGCAAATCAGCGAATTACCTAATAACATATCACAAACAGAATTACGTCAAGCAATAAGAGATGAACGTGTAATGGAGTTAACAGGAGAAGGGCATCGTTTCTTTGATCTTGTAAGATGGGGAATCGCAGACGATATCCTAGGACAAGGATCTACAGTTGCTGGTGGAAATCATCCTAAATCTTTAGCAGGTCCTGCTGCATTTTTTACACCAGGTCAAGACGAAGTTTTATGGATTCCATTAACCGAATTACAAGCAAATCCTAATCTTACTCAGAACCAAGGATATTAAGTGCGTTTTTCTTTTTAATAACAATATTTGAATTTAGTTTGTTTTTAATTTGTCGAGCAGGTCTTATCTTGTGATCTGCTCGACGTTAAAAATAATCCCTTAAACACCCTACAATTTGAAAAATAGCCTGTATATTTTTCTTATCACACTATCTTTCTGGTCTTGCCAAGAAAGAAATTCGAAAACACATCTGTTTTCGTATGTCTCCCCATCACATTCTCAAATAACATTTGAAAATACGATTACTGAGAATGATACTATAAATGCTATCAATTTTCAGTATTGCTACAATGGAGGAGGCGTCGGTATTGGTGATTTTAACAATGATGGTTTACCTGATATTGTATTTACGGGAAATCAAGTATCCAGTACATTATACCTCAATACAGGCGAAATGAAATTTCAAGATATTACTGCGATCTCTGGCATAGCTACTAACAGTTGGACTACAGGGGTAAGTATTGTAGATATCAATACAGATGGATATGATGACATTTATATAAATGTAGGCGGGGTACATTGCAATAATGATTGCCCTAATCTATTATACATAAACAAAGGACTTAATCAAGACGGTATTCCAACCTTTGAAGAAAAAGCAGCAGCGTATGGTCTAAACGATACACAGTACAGCCAGCAAACACTCTTTTTTGATTATGATTCAGATCATGATTTAGATGCCTTTATTGTTAGAAATGGAAACACAAAATACGGCAGAAACAATCCAATCCCTAAAGATAAATTTCCTGAACATCTAAAAGATGTTCTTCTAGAAAACAAAACTCCAGAAGGAGCCTCTCACCCTGTTTTTGAAGATGTATCACTAGAAAAAGGAATCACACACAAAGGCTTTGGGCTAGGTATTGCTATTACCGATTACAACAATGACCTATTGCCCGATATTTACATTACGAATGATTTTATTACAAACGATGTATTATATATAAATCAAGGTGATGCTGCTGGGTACGCTTTCGCGAAAGCGGATACAGATATCCTCACCACGCAAACTTATAATGCGATGGGCGTAGATATTGCCGATATTAATAATGATGCATTACCTGATATTGCTGTTGTAGATATGCTTCCAAATGACTATGAGCGTCAAAAAAAGATGCTTGGTTTCAATAACTATGACAAATTCTTACTCTCTCAACGTAATGGTTACACGCCACAATATGTCCAAAATACCTTACAGATACATAATGGAGTAGCCCAAGGTACTGCTTTGCCTGCTTCTGAAGTTGGATATAAAGCTGGTATTGCAAAAACAGATTGGAGTTGGGCGCCACTTATCGCTGATTATGATGGTGATGGCCAGAAAGATTTATACATTACAAACGGCTATGTAAAAGATATTACAGATTTAGATTTTATCAATTATTCTGGGCAAAATAATGTTTTTGGAACTCCTGAAGCACGCACTAAGAAATTACAATCACTTGTAAATGACCTACCAGGTATTTACCTTCCTAATTATATGTTTAAAAATACCGGAGATATTTCATTTGAAGATGTATCTAATCAATGGATGGAATCAAAAGATTCATTCTCAAACGGCGCTGCTTATGCCGATTTAGACGGTGATGGGGACTTAGATATTATAGTAAACAACATTAATACTGCTACTTTCATCCTTGAAAATCATACAGATAAAAAAGCTATTGATTATATACGTATCCAATTAAAAGGTGCTCCAAAAAACAAAACGGCTATCGGAGCAAAAGTTACCTTGTGGCAACAAGGAATATCACAAACACAGTATCAATCTGTAGTAAAAGGATATCTCTCTTCTGTAGAACCTACTATTTATTTTGGGATAAATACATCGCCAATAGATTCTCTGGAAGTGATTTGGCCAGACGGTAAAGTGTATACTGCTAAAGATATTACTCCAAATATGACTTCTGTTTTAAGTTATAAAGATGCTATAACAGCAAGTGTATCTAAAAAAGAAAAAACGACACTCATACAAAAAAAAGAAGCGATCTTATCCTATACACATACTGAAAATCCAGCAAACGATTTTATACAACAGTCACTACTACCCTCTCAATTTCATGCAAATGGACCAGTCATTATTTCAGGGGATATAGATGGTAATGTAGGTGATGAATTATTTATAGGAGGGAATAGTAAAACCTCAAGTCAGTTATTAAAAGAAGATGATTTAGGAGTTTATAATGTCATTCAAACATTTACTTCAAACTCTGATGTAACCTCAGCACTCTTTGTAGATATTGATCAGGATAGTGATTTAGATTTATATATCGGATATGGAGGTACTGATGCACGAGACTTGCAAGATTATATTTTACTAAATGATGGAAATGGAAATTTTGTTATACCTAAAGAAGTGCGGTTACCAGAAATGGGCATTAATACTTCTAGCGTAAGTAAAATAGACTATGATCAAGATGGGGATGATGATTTGTTTATTACTGGAGGTGTGCTTGCTGGAAGCTATCCTCTTGGAATGGAAAGTTATCTATTAGAAAATAAAAACAAGAAGTATTATATAGCCGATACTATAAAAAGTACTAGCGGTTTTTTGAAAAATGCTATTTGGGCTGATCTCTCTACAAATGGAAATAAAGAGTTGATTACCGTTGGACACTGGAATGGCATCACTGTACACACTATAAAAGACAATACACTAGAACAACTTCCTATACAATTCAAAAATGAAGAAGGGAAAGATGTATCAATGAATGGATGGTGGAATACTGTAAAGAGTTCAGATATAGATAATGATGGTGATATAGATTTAATACTAGGAAACCAAGGTATAAATGGCTTTACAAAACCTACTCAAGAACATCCCGTATATGTATATATAAAAGATTTTGATAGTAATGGTAGTGTAGACCCTGTACTAGCACAATATTTTATGCATCACCAAACCTCAACATTAAAACCTATTCATACAAGGGATGATATTTTTAAACAACTAGTTTCCCTAAAAAAGAGATACGGAACCTACAGTGAGTTTGCTAAAGTAGATTTCAAAACGCTTTTAAACATTCAGGATCTCGATAATGACACATTTAATGCAACAACATTTGAGTCTGTGTATGCAGAAAACATAGGTAATAATACATTTGTTATTCACCCACTTCCTAAAGAATGTCAACGATCTTCCATCAAAGATATTCTGATTGAAGATATTGATCAAGACGGTTATAAAGATGTCCTATTTGTAGGAAACGATTATACCGCCGAATCCAATTATGGAAGGCATGATGCACTAATAGGTGTATTTTTAAAGGGAAGTGATAAAGGATTTACAGTCATTAATAATCAAGAAAGCGGCTTTATAGTACCTAAACAATCAAATCATATCACCGCAGCAATTAGTAAAGAAAAGCAAATACGTATAATAGCCACTCAGCATAACGAAAAGATATGCGTATTTGAAATTAATAAAGGAGATAGCCCGACTATAAATGAATAATAGGCTTACATGGAAGAAGTAATTACACATCGTTTTAACATCATCAAAGATTCAGATGCTTTTGATGTAACAATAGCACCACACACTAAGGAAGGAAATATAGATATTTATACTATTAATTTTTCAGCCTATAAAGCATTTGTACCTGTACCTGTGACAATACGTTGGAAAATCCCTGCCATCAATGTGAAAGGAGTTTGGAAACCGACTTCAGATTTTTCTAAACGTATTATGGACGATTGGGAATTAGATCATATGGAATCTCGTATTTCTGTAGATGCTCCTATAATAGCTCTATATGGACATGACGATTCAAATGTTCTTACATATGCATGCTCTGATGCAATAAATACAACTTCTTTAAATGCCTTGTATAGAGAAGAAGACAATTGTATATATTGTCATATCACATTATTTGCAGAACCTCATCATGAAATTACAGAATATCGCACAGAACTGCGAATAGATCAAAATAACTATCATTTTTCTAAAGCATTAAAAAATATAAGCTTTTGGTGGGAACAATTTGAACACCTTACTCCTACTCCAACACCTGCACTAGCAGTACAACCTGTGTATTCAACTTGGTATCAATTTCATCAAAATTTGGAACCTGAAGTACTATTGCAAGAATGTAGATTAGCATCAAAATTAGGATATAAACTCATGATTCTAGATGATGGTTGGCAAACTAAAGACAGCAATAGAGGTTATGATTATACTGGAGATTGGGAACCAGAGCGCATTCCAAAGCTTGCTGAATTTACAAAAGCAGTTCAAGACACTGGCATGAAGTTGGCATTGTGGTACTCAGTACCCTTTTGTGGAAAGCACAGTAAGGCCTACCAGAAATTTAAAGGGAAATTTTTAACTGAAAACCATCGATGGGCTCCAGTGTTTGATCCTAGATATCCTGAAGTAAGGGCACACCTTATTGAGTTATATACAAAAGCTCTTAAAGAATGGAATCTAGATGGCTTCAAACTTGATTTTATTGATGAATTTAAAGCATATCCCGACACTGTATTAACACAAGAAAATGGAAGAGATTTTTCTTCCATTAATGAAGCAGTAGATAAATTATTAACAGATGTTATCACTTCTTTAAAATCTATCAAAGAAGATATTGTTATTGAATTTAGACAGAAATATACAGGACCTGCAATGCGCAAATATGGAAATATGTTTAGAGCGTTTGACTGCCCAGGAGATACTGCGATGAACCGCGTACGTATTGCAGACATAAAAATGATCTGTGGGAATACTGCTGTACATAGTGATATGTTTACATATCATAAAGAAGAACCTATAGAAATAAAAGCACTACAACTAGTAAACACATTATTTGGAGTACCTCAATTGTCTATTTTATTAAAAGACGCATCGCAAGAAGAAGCGAGTATGATAGGTTTTTACACAAATTATTGGAACCAAAACGCCACTACACTATTAAAAGGAGAGTTTACACCTCACAAACCATTAGCAAATTATCCTATTTGTGAGTCCATTTTAAATGATCAACACATTATAGGAATTTTTGATAGTTATGTTGCACGTATTACTTCAAAGGCTACAAAGATTGATATCATAAACGGTCAATTAGAGGATCATGTGATTATAGACTTCTCTCATAATTTAGGGAGTTATAATATCGTAATCTACAACTGTACAGGAAAAGTATTGAGTGAATCATCTATAGAGTTACAAAAAGGAATTTTAAAAATGGAAGTGCCTCCTTGTGGAGTAATTAAACTATCAAAGAATACTTATCTTTAATCACAAAAGAATTTGTTCGGTAAACTATGAGTAAAGAATATATTATTGCTTTTGACCAAGGCACTACAAGCACACGTGCTATAATATTTGATAAGAAAGGCACTATCTGCGGTATTGCACAAAAAGAATTAACTCAACATTATCCTAAACCAGGATGGGTAGAACATGACCCGATAGAAATTGCAACCCATCAACAAGAAGTTTTTGAAGAAGTAATAGAAAAATCTTCTATATCTATAGATCAAATTGCAGCCATTGGTATTACCAACCAAAGAGAAACAACAGTTATATGGGACAAAGTCACGGGTGAACCTATACACAATGCCATTGTATGGTTAGATAAACGTACTTCTGGTATTTGTGAGCAATTAAAAGCACAAGGATTAGAAGAGTATGTTGCAAAAAATACAGGTCTTGTCATAGATTCCTATTTTTCTGGAACCAAAGCACGATGGATTCTTGATCATGTACATGGTGCACAAGAAAAAGCAGAAAAAGGAGAACTCTTATTCGGAACTATAGACAGTTGGCTAATTTGGAAATTTACGCAAGGAAAACATCACGTAACCGATCATTCGAATGCATCACGCACATTACTTTATAATATTTTAGAATTAGACTGGGATGCCAAAATGCTAGATGCTTTACAAATCCCTAAAGCAATGCTTCCTAAAGTACAGCATTCTTCATCTAATTTTGGACATTTTACGTACAAAGAACATCAAATACCTATTTATGGCGTTGCAGGTGATCAGCAGGCGTCTTTATTTGGTCAAGGAGGCTATAAATCGGGAATGGCTAAAAACACCTACGGAACCGGTTGTTTTATGCTTATGAACACAGGTAAAAAACCATACCAATCAAAAAATGGTCTCTTAACAACACTCTGTGCAAGCTTAGAATCTGACAATATAAAGTATGCCTTAGAAGGAAGTGTATTTATAGCTGGAGCTTCTGTGCAATGGTTACGAGATAAACTCCAAGTGATTGATCACGCAAAAGAAACCGAAGCCATTTGTGAAGCAACAATTGCTGCAGACGACTTGTATGTAGTACCTGCATTTGCAGGATTAGGCGCACCCCATTGGGACATGAAAGCAAAAGGAGCCATTTATGGTCTCACACTAGATTCTGGCAAAAATGAGATTATTAAAGCAACCATAGACGCTCTTGCATATCAATCTAGAGATGTACTAGAAGCTATGGTAGAAGATAGTGGTAAGCAAATGAAATCGCTTAAAGTAGATGGAGGTGCTACAGCTAATAATTACCTCATGCAATTTCAATCGGATATTTTAAATGTAGAGGTAGATCGTCCTAAAATGCTGGAAGTAACAGCACTTGGCGCTGCATTTTTAGCAGGGATTCAAGCAGGTTTATGGACCAAAAAGGATATCGCAAAATTACGAGAAGTAGATACTCTATTTACTCCTGAAATTACAGAATATACGCGTACTAAGAAATACACAGGATGGAAACAAGCAGTAGCTCGTACGAAATCTTCTAATCAAAATATGCTATCTGTTAAAGAAGAAGGACCTATTCGTTTTTCTATTTTAGATAGAGACACCCAATTGCAAAGAGCCAAAAAAGAGCGTTTTGACCTCATCATTATTGGCGGTGGTGTTACTGGAGCGGGTATTGCTTTAGATGCATCCTCTAGAGGAATGAATGTATGTTTGATAGAAAAAAATGATTTCGCCTCTGGCACAAGTAATAAATCTACAAAACTCATTCATGGAGGATTACGTTACTTAAAACAAATGGAAATTGGACTCGTAAAAGAGTCTGGTAGTGAACGAGCAACCGTACATAAATTAGCACCTCATCTCGTAGTTCCTGAAAAAATGCTACTTCCTCTTATTGAAGGAGGCACCTATGGTAAAATGATGACTGCCATCGGATTAAAAGTATATGATTTTCTTGCCAATGTAGAAGGAGAAGACAAACGTAAAATGCTTACTACAGAAGAAACCGCTAGTAAAGAACCATTATTAAATAAAGAACATCTTGTAGGTGGTGGTTACTATGCAGAGTATCGTACTGATGATGCTAGACTTACCATCGAGCTCTTGAAAAAAGCGGCTTCATTTGGAGCATGCGTAATTAACTACTGTGAAATGAAATCTTTCAATTATGATGATGAAGGAAAGATTAAAAACCTACACTGTTATGATTACAATACCAAAAGCAGTTTTAAATTAAAAGCAAACAATTATGTTTCGGCAGCAGGGCCTTGGGTAGATTTAGTACGAGAGAAAGATCACTCTATGAATAACAAACACCTACACCTTACCAAGGGTGTACACATTGTTTTTTCAAGAGAACGTTTCCCATTGACCCAATCTATTTATTTTGATGTCCCCGATGGACGTATGATTTTTGCAATTCCAAGAGGAAGATCTACTTATGTAGGAACTACAGATACCAATTATAATGGTAACTTAAATAGAGTGGTCGCTACACAAGATGATGCCACCTATTTATTAGATGCCGTAAACAATATGTTTCCTAGCGTACAACTCACTATAGAAGATATCGAATCTAACTGGGCAGGGCTACGACCGCTTATTCATGAAGATGGAAAAGACCCATCCGAACTTTCTAGAAGAGATGAAATTTTTGTTTCAGAAACAGGACTTATCTCTATTGCTGGAGGAAAACTCACAGGATATCGAAAAATGGCCCAACGTGTTATTGATACGGTATTAAAAAATGTACCTGAGAAGAAAAAAGAACATCTTGTAAAATCGCATACAGAACGCATACCTCTTACCTCTAGCCCTTTGTCAAACACAAAAGAGGTAAATACGTATGAAAAAGAAATTGCAGCCCAACTTAAAACACTAGGAGTTAAAGATAAAAACCAAAGCGAGTATTTAGCGACTACCTATGGAAAACAAGCAAATGATATCATACAAAAAATAGATTATTTCTTAAATGAATCTGTAGAAGAACGCCTGATACGTGCCGAAGTTTGGTATAGTGTCCATCATGAAATGACGAATTCTTTAGCCGATTTCTTTGTACGAAGAACGGGAAGACTCTATTTTGATATACACAGTGTACACAAATACAGACAACTCGTACAAGAAGACCTCATCAAATATTTAGGTTGGGACGAAGCACGAGTAATCGATGAAAACAAGTGGCTTGATATTTTAGTAAAAGATGCATCACATTACTATGATAAAGAAATGGAAGCCTAAGCAACAAAACAACTATAACGTTATAGTAAATCATAAAGGGTATGCTTTCGCGAAAGCGTACTCAAAAAGCAACCTTATATTCAATGAAATTTCATATTTTCACTGCAACACTATAAACTAAACAACCTATGGGAATCATTTCATTTATTGGATTTACACTATTAGTAGCAGGATTTGCTTGGTGGAAAACAAGAGGAACCGATGAAAAATCTGCAGACGGATATTATTTAGGAGGAAGAAGTCTTGGCGCCATTACTATTGCAGGATCATTATTACTCACCAACTTATCTGCAGAGCAAATTGTAGGGCTAAATGGTCAAGCCTTTAGCGAAGGAATTCTTGTAATGGCATGGGAAACACTTGCCGCCATAGCTATGGTGATTACCGCAGTATGGTTTCTTCCAAAGTATATGAAAGGAGGAATTACCACCATTCCTGAGTTTATAGAAAAACGCTTTGATGAAAATACAAAAGCTATTTTATCTGTATTATTCTTAATAGCCTTTGCCATTGTATTACTCCCTACCATCCTTTATTCTGGATCTTTAGCCTTTAGTACTATGTTTGATTTACCTAGTATGCTAGGTTGGGAAGAATCATCAGTAATTGCTTTGTGTGTTTGGAGTATCGGTCTGATAGGAATTGTATATGCTATTTTTGGAGGACTTAAAGCCGTTGCGGTTTCTGATTTGATCAATGCTATTGGATTATTAATAGGAGGATTATTAATCCCATATTTTGGTTTAAAACTCATTGGAGATGGAGATATGTTTGCAGGACTTAGTACACTATGGACAGAAAACCAAGATAAATTTGATGTTACTGGAGATGCCACCTCATCCATTCCCGTAGGAACGATCTTTACAGGAATGATGATTGCACAAATGTACTATTGGGGTACGAACCAATCTATTTTACAGCGTGTATTTGGAGCCAAAAGTTTAAAAGAAGGACAGAAAGGAATGATGCTTGCTGCTTTCGTAAAATTCTTAATTCCAGTAATTGTAGTACTTCCTGGTATCATCGCTTGGAATGTATTTAATGGAGAGCTTAGTTCTGCTGATCAAGCGTATCCGCAATTAGTAAAAGAAGTATTGCCTCCAGCCTTATTAGGATTTTTTGCAGCCGTACTCTTTGGAGCCGTTTTAAGTTCCTTTAATAGTTTATTAAATAGTAGTGCTACGCTATTTGGATTTGACCTTTATAAAAAGTTTTTCAAAAAAGATGCATCAGAGCATCAAACCGTAAAAGCAGGGAAATTATTTGGACTATTAGTGGCCATTGTATCGATGATCATTGCGCCATTTATAGCCAATGCTCCAGCGGGATTATTTGACTACATCCAACAAGCATTAGGAAGTTTAAGTGTTCCTATTTTAGCCGTTGTTATTATTGGAATACTTACAAAAAGAGTACCTGCCCTTGGAGCCAAAGTTGTTATGATTGCTGGTGTTATTATGTACGTTTGTACAATATTCATGAGACCTACATATGAAAAAGCAGCTCTTGCTGAAGCTGAAACAAATGGAATAACTGACATCGCTGAGTTAGCTCTTATCAAAGCTGAAGCTTTTCCTCATTTTTTACATGTAATGGGAATTCTATTTGTAGTTAATATTATTATCATGCTAGTGATTGGAATGATAAAACCAAAAACAGATATTTATGTTCCAGAAACTACAGAAGCTATAGATACAACCCCATGGAAGTATGCCTATATCGTAGGAGGACTTATTACGCTGTTAGTACTGAGTACTTACTTAATATTTTAAATAAAAGTTCATGATACGCTTTCGCGAAAGCGTATAAAACACAATACATACTGTATCTTTGTACAGTTAAAAAATCATGAAAAATAGATGAAAATAATCGTTACTGGAGGATTAGGTTTTATAGGATCTCATACCGTTGTAGAATTACAAAATAATGGACATGAAGTGGTTATTATAGATAACTGTTCTAACTCGTCAAAAGAGGTCTTAAAAGGGATCACAAACATCACAGGGATCACACCTATTTTTGAAGAGTTTGATCTAAGAGAAAAATCTAAAGTAAATGACTTTTTTAATAGACATCAAGATATTGCAGGAGTGATTCATTTTGCAGCATCCAAGGCTGTAGGCGAAAGTGTAAAAGAACCGCTGTTATATTATGAAAATAATATCGCAACATTAATTTACATTCTTCAAGAATTACAAAAAAAGGATAAAGCCAGTTTTATTTTTAGTTCTTCTTGTACCGTATATGGCCAAGCAGATGAATTACCCATTACAGAAAATGCCCCTGTAAAACCTGCTGAGTCTCCCTATGGTAATACCAAACAAATTGGAGAAGAAATTATAAGAGATACCTGTAAGATTACATCACATCTTAAAGCAATATCACTACGCTATTTTAATCCTATTGGAGCACATCCATCTGCAGAGATTGGAGAACTACCTATAGGCGTACCACAAAACTTAGTACCATTTATTACGCAAACAGCTATAGGACTAAGAGATCAATTATCTGTATTTGGAGATACCTACCCTACTCCAGATGGTACAGCCATTAGAGATTATATTCACGTAGTAGACTTAGCAAAAGCTCATGTAGTAGCACTAGAACGTTTGCTACAAGATAAAAATAAAGACAACTACGAGGTCTTTAATGTAGGTACAGGTGTTGGAAGTTCTGTTCTGGAAGTAATCACTTCTTTTGAAAAAGCTACAAATACATCACTTAATTACAAAATTGTCGATAAACGAGAAGGAGATGTTATTGCTGCCTATGCAGATACGCACAAAGCAAATCACGATCTTGGTTGGAAAGCAAATAGTAGTCTTGATGAAGCCATGGCATCTGCATGGACTTGGGAGCAAAAAGTACGTAGTAAATAATTCTATTTTACATCTCCTTACGTAAGATCTGTATCCAAATTATTTGTTTTATCAGAATTAATTCTGACAAGACACCCCTCTGTTATGTTAAATTTTAGTTTTAACTGTTATCAAGAAGTTAATTTGTGTCGGGGTTTACCTCTATATAGATCATATTTATTTATTTTAGCGCCCTAAAAAACTACAAATATGTTAAGAACCCTTATCATCGCACTATTATTATGTTCTACTGTAGTGTGTGGACAAAACGAAGGTGTAAACCCAAACAACAATGTTCTTATTGGACTTACAAACCTAGGAGCAAATAGAGCAGCCTTTGGATCTTCTTCTATTATCAGAAATCCTAAAAAACCTATAGACGGTACTGTATACATTTATGAAGATTGGTCTAATTATGCTACTGTATCTTCTGAAGAAACTAATGTGCGTTTAAACAACCTAAACTTTAATGCACAACGTAACGCATTTCAATCTAAAATAGGAGCAGATTCTTTATTTACATTTAACTTTAGAAATTTAAAAGAAGTTGTTATTAAGAATAAAACCTTTAAAAACATCTACTCTCCAATTCATCAAAAAAGTAGAGTTTTTGAAGTGCTCGTAGAAAATAAAGACTTTTCTATATATAAAGACTACCGTATAGAAATAAAAGAAGGAAGCCCTAATCCTCAACGAGGAGCTCCTAATGACAAATTCTTATTACGTTACGATTATTACATTGTACAAGGTGAGAATTTTTCAAAATTCCAACTTAAAAAATCTAAACTCCTAAAAGTTATGGGAGATAAAGCTGATAAAGTAGAAGCTTATATAAAAAGTAAAAAACTGAAGGTTAAAAAACCTAATGACTTGAAAAAAATCATGGACTATTATAATTCGTTATAATAATATATATGACACAAAAAATAATCCCTTATGAACATTTTCATAAGGGATTATTTTTTGAAACAAATCCTAAAACAAGGTCATATCTTAGCTAAAGTTGTTAAAAAACTATTCTAAACTTCCTTAGTATAAAGATCACCTAGGATAAAAATTAAAAAATTCGTATCTTATAATGCAGGTATTATTATTCTGATACATACCTTTAAAGACACAAGTATGAAAATTTCTTATTTATTACCAGAAAAAATAGGAAAATTAATGTCAACCATCTTCTTATTAATTTTCCTTGGCACCTATGCCACGAACTTAAATGCACAAACTGACAATACCTTTCTTGAGATCAATGGTCAGGTTGTAAACATTACGACAGGAGAACCTATCATTGCTGCTTCCATTCAGGAAGTAAACAGCAACACAAGTACCATCACCAATACCGAAGGCGCCTTTTTATTAAAAATTGACAATACTGAGACTATTGTTTTAAAAATTGATGCCCTAGGCTATAAACCAAAAACAATCAATGTAAGTAAAGACAATGCAACAGATTTACGCATCTCGTTGCAAACCTCATCAATAGAGCTTACAGAGGTAAACATCACTTCGTATAAAAACGCACGTGATCTCGTTGATAAAGTTTTTGAGAAGAAGCGTTCTAATTATTTAGACGACAAAACACTGATGACTACTTTCTATAGAGAAACCATCAAGAAAAGAAACAAGAATGCGTCGTTAGCAGAAGCAGTATTAAACGTCTATAAACAACCTTATGGAGACACTAAAGACGATGTGATCAAATTAATTAAATCAAGAAAAAATACGGACTACTCAAAACTTGATACAATCGCCCTAAAACTCCAAGGAGGTCCCTTTAGCACCTTATATATTGATTTAATGAAATATCCAGAATATGTATTTACTTCTTATACAATGGAAGGATATGACTTTGAATTTGGCCCTACTTCCGAGATTAATGGAACTCCCGTATATACTGTAAATTTCAAACAAAAAGATAATGTAATAGACCCTCTCTATAATGGAAAGCTATACATAAACACAAACTCATTAGCGCTTGTTAAAGCAACATTTAGTTTAAATCTCTCTAATCAGAGTGAAGTGATTAAACTACTTGTAAAAAGAAAGCCCGATGGTGTACGCATTAAAGCAAAAAATATAGACTATACTGTTGACTATCGCGAAAAAAATGGAAAATGGTATTATGGATATAGTAAAGCCAATATGGCTTTTGAAGTCAAAAAACGCCGTAGATTATTTAAATCTACATATTCATTAACATGTGAAATGGCCGTTACTGATTGGGAGCTTTTTGACAATACTCAAGATTGGACTTCAAAAAACACATTAAGCGCTTCAATTATCATGTCTGATGAAGCTTCAGGGTTTTCTGATCCAAAATTCTGGGGAGAGTATAATGTAATAGAACCTGAAAAATCCATAGAATCTGCTATTAGAAAAATACAAAGACGTCTAGAGAGAGAAGAAGGCAAAACAGAGGCATCTGTAGGTAAAAAACCATAAATATTACTTTTTCACGTAAGTAAATTATATAAAAGAGACTGTTTAAAAAATAAATCATAATTGATTTATTTTTTAAACAGTCTCTTTCTGAATAACCATTTATGAATACAAATCGCTCCATAGATCATATTGTGTACGCTGTTTCTGATCTCGATATTGCCAGTAAAGAATTTGAAAAAAAAATAGGAGTTGCTCCTGTTTTTGGAGGACATCATACTACAGAAGGCACAAAAAATGCACTTATTAATCTACAAGATGGCATGTATTTAGAGCTTATTGCTATAGATCATAACAATAAAAATCTAATCCAAAATAGATGGATGGGTGTAGATGTTTTAACGAGAAATCAAGTCACAAGATTTGCTTTAAAATCCAAAGACCTAATAAAAGACAGCCGTATTTTAAAAAAATACCATCCAGCCATGGGTACCTTCAAAAAAGGATCCCGACATACAGCAAGTGCGCAGGTATTACAATGGGAATTACTCATGCCGCTCCCTACTCCAGAAGTAGAGCTTATTCCCTTTGTATTAGATTGGTCAAAAAGTGATACACACCCACATGATATACTTCCAAACATGGGATGTTCATTAGTAAATATACAAGCTACACATCCTACTCCTGAAAAAATACTACCCTTTCTAAAAGAAATCGGATACAATCTCAAGATAGAAGAAAAGCAGCAAATTTCTATAAAGATTACATTAAACACCCCGAACGGAATTATACATTTATAACAATAAATCACATGGCAGTACTTGATGTAATAAAAATGGGAAATCCTCTCTTGCGTAAAACATCTATTCTCATACATGAAGAATTAAAGACTAGCGAATTTCAACAAACTATAGATGATTTAATTGAGACTATGCGTTTTCAAAATGGAGCAGGTATCGCAGCGCCACAAGTAGGAATTCTAAAACGAGTTTTCACCATGGAAATGAAAGAAAACCCTCGTTACCCAAATAAAACTCCTTTTCCACTATATATTGCTATCAATCCAGAAATAGAGATCTTAGATGATACTCTTGTTGATAGTTGGGAAGGTTGTCTCTCTATCCCAAACATACGTGGCAAATTAAAACGTTATAAACGAGTTTTACTGAAAGGAACCGATAGACATGGAGAATCATTCCAGGAAGAATTAGATGACTTTGCATCCATTGTAGCGCAACACGAACTTGATCACCTTAATGGAACCTTATTAATAGACAGAATGGAATCTATGGAGACTCTTACATTTCAAGAAGAGTATGAAAAGTATTGGATCTAACTATTTTTTATAAATGGGCGTTCCCTGCGGGGCGGGCTATTCACTATATCTTTTTTGGGCATACATCTTACCCAAAAAAGGATGCCGTTGCTATCCCTAACGCAATGACAAACATGCAAGCAAATCTTTAACTAATCATAAACATAAAAAAGCTGCTTTAAGATATGTGGCAAGAAAATCTTAAAAGCAGCTTTTAATTGTGCAACTATATATGTAAGTCCATCTAGACGCTACAAACGTCTCATTTTATGTTTGTTTTGCCCGTTTAGGGTCTTGTGGAGAATTACATATAAAAATCTAACTATATGATGCATGTACAACAAAACATATTGTTTATACATTAGTGAGATTTTAAAAATATTTTTTAGTTCCACTCAATATGTGAACAAATAAGATCTAGGGCGACCTCATTTTTTTGATTAATCAATAATGAATTTGTAGTAAACTCACAATTACGAACTACCTGAGTAATGATATTATCATTATTTAAATAACTCACTACAATATCAAATGCCGGAATATTTTGTAACTCCTCATCTTCCGAAAGGACTTTAAGAATTACATTTACATTATCTTGATCTAATGTAATTGAAGCTTTTGCTTCATAGGCATTGCTTTTTGAAAATACCGGAAACCCATCTATTTCATAATGACTTTCTTCTCCTAGTGAATCATTATAATTTACAGAAGTAATTCCAGTAAGCACCTGATCTAAAACACATACTTCTATCGTAGACCAGTTATATTTTTGTCCGTTTATGAATGGTAGTTCGTTCATGATTGTATATTTTAAAGTTAATTGCTATGTAATCGTTCCTGTTTATTTAACCTAAAAGGGTTTTTAAATCCAAGATCTATTACGATTTTACGAGCTATTCCTATGGGGGTTATCTCTGCCTTAATTCGCAATTCGGAATGAGTCAAAACATCTTGAGAAGGATCAATAAAAATGTCGAAAGTTGAAATTTCTCGACTTGACATCATCCCTTGTAATGTTTTTAAACATATCACTTCAAAACCCTTTAAAACAGATAAGGCAACTGTACCATTAGCATTTATCAAAATGGAAGAGTTTAACTTTGGTAATAATGCTTTATGCAATAATCGTGTAGCCTTATTTGCAGTACGGTTATTTTCTATATATGCAAAATCAGAAGTTCCAGATGTAGCAGTATGACTATCATTAAAATATAATCCAGGTACACCAACATGTTTTCTTGCAAACACATACCTTCTTTGATTTAAAACCTTAAGATCTTTTTGGGTTACAATTTCTTTTCCTCCAATAAGCCCAGCTTTTAAAAACCCTTTTCCTTGAAGATTAAATTGTTCTGCCCATACAATATTCTCAGATACTTTTGCATAAGAAACGGCTCCTAATGCCATTCCTACAGCTGCTGTATTTGGATACTTCATAGCATCCTCTACATCCATCGCTATGACAACAGATACATTATTTGCATTATAATCTGCTAAATCATCTAGTGCAGATACTCCTTTTGAATATACCTCAGGAAAACCCTTTCCCTCTACAAGTACTTCAAAAGGCATATAATTTTGATATGCATTATCTACTTGCAATTGCGCTTCTTGAATAGCTAATTTTGTATCAAAAAAAGTAGCATTCCCAGAAAACACGAGTGCCATTTGACGTATTTCTCCTCCTGTAGCTTCTTGCATTTTGTTGGCATTACTGGCTAGCTCCCCATACGAAGTACTCTCAGTTGCCATTATAAACAAATCACCTACTGGATTAAGCCTGTAATACTGTTGAATTTGATAATATGCAGATTGTCCTTGTACATCATAAGCTTCTGTTATACCTAATTTTTCAGCATCTTCTAATGATGCTAGTCGAAAAATAGTATTATGTATTAATCCTTCTGGAGTAATGCTACCATTAAATAGCAATCCAGATATCATATCATGATTTGGGTCTCTTTTACTTAAGACGTCAGGAATATCTTCTACAACTATATCTATTAATGTACTCATAGTATCTTGTTTCAGTTTGGGCATAGGAGATCTATACGAAGAAGTATATATCTTCATTAATCTTTGTTATTCAAAAAATTAAAATGGGATCCTTCTTAAGAATTTAAGAAGCGTTTCAAATGATGTTTGATAGTAGTATTTAGATAAAATTTGCGCTTATTAATATCATAAATACACTATTTAAAAATGACAACTACATATTACATATAAAATCAGTAGTTAGAAAGAATTATCAGGATGCTTTAAGTTGTGATCCTTGATTAATAATAGTATAAATTGTACGCTCAGTTACAAATAACTTTTCTGAGAGTTCACTCACTATTACCTTCATTTGTTTTTCTTGATTTTCCTGTATATACTCCAATACAAAGGCTCTTCTTTTTTCTAATAACACATTACTTCGTCTCATAGCTTATTATAGTTTATTTTAATTAATTATTATTTAATGGCGTATTGATGATTTCATACATCTCATGATTTTCTAAAGAAACAAACGGACCTGAAAAATTCTGTATGTGAGTGTGATTTTGACTATCTACGACAACCTGATTATCAATCACATTATAGTAGTTTTTGACATTAGACTCTGTAAGAATAGTTTTATATGACAACTCCCAAATAAAATGTTCTGCACTTTCTCCCCAACCCTCTTGATTATGGGGCATATACTGTTTTTCCATTACTTTAGACGTTGAAATTGCCCTATAAATAGTTGTAATACCCTCTATTTTTTCATTAGTAGAAAGAATAGCCTTATCAATACTTTTAGAAAAATCAAATACACTTTCATACTGTTGCATATGTTCTCCTGTACCTTCTTTGGGTAAGATAACGTATATGCAAAAAGACACATCTGCCTTACGAGTTTGTTCCGAAAAAGTTTCCCAATGAACAGAATTGTACTTAAATAATAATGTAGGTGTTTTTATAGCACTTTTTAAAACATTTGTGTTATAAAGCGTTACATCTGGTATAAAACCGCTAAAACTCATTTCAGTTTCAATACACTCTTTTTTATTTAAATAAAATTCCTTTAGAATCATTTGTTTGTTTCTTTGATTCAAATATACAACATATGTTTATATTGACAAAGAAAATTTTGTAAAAAAACAATTTTTATTGAATATTTAACATGTATTTTGTTTTAAAACCAAATACTTAATCAAATCAAACAAATTATAAACCACTTATTATCAGTAATAAATTAAAAATTATCACAAATAAAAACATATCACAAATAATTTATACTTTGCAATATGTTTTTATTTGCTTTTTTACAAAATAATAAAACACCTAAACCAAATACAGAAGCATACAAATGAATAAATAGTGCATTACAAGATGCTATTACAATGGAGAGTTTTTAGATGCAGTATTACACGTATCAAGAGCTTGTCGCATGCTATCAAGTTCATGTTGCATATCTATATTTTGCTCACGTTGAGTGTTTCTTTTGTAATCAGTCTGACATTGCTCGTTGAAAAGAATAAATAACAACAAACAACTCACAAACACATACTCTTTCTTAAATGCAAACATTTTTTCTTTAAATAATTACTCGATATCCTAATAATTTGGAAACTGGGTAACTGGAAATATTTACTTGATTGTTTTGATTCCCTCCTAACACAAAAACCTCATCATCTATTTGGTTTATATAAAAACCTACATGACCTCTCTTACTCCTTTTGCTTTCCTCCCAAAAAACAACAACATCTCCCAATTGAGGATTATTGGTTTCCATACCTAATTCCAACCAACTTCTTGCGTCTAATTTACCTGTATATGGAGCATCACTCATTTTAAACACCCAATTAACAAAGGCAGAACACCAAGCAGTTTCTTCTTTTAGTTGTTTTCCTTTATATCCTAACTCTTTAAAATATTTAATTACTTCGGGGTTGTTTTTAGTCCCTTTTTTTTCTTGTATGCCATACTGACTAAAGGCATATTTCATATGTTTTATCATTCTTTATTTTCTTTAAAAATCTGCTATGAATTTTGAGAATTACTTTTATTATTTCTGCAGCTTATATACGCTTTCGCGAAAGCGTAAACAACAACATAAATAGGTTTGTCAATACAGCTATAATCTTTCTAGAAGGTTGAGTTATCGCTACATTTAATTATTTTTTTCATCAATAGTGTCTAAGAACCTTTTAAAGAGTTTTATCAATGAGCTTCTTATTGTTTTTAATAGTTTTGTAAGTGCATCAAAATTTTTCACTTCTTTTTTTGTTCTTATAGCAATTACATTACTAAATATGGAAATTCCATCGCTTACAATAAGAAGATCCATTACAAGTGTTACAAACCAATTAAAATCGTAATTAAGTCCTTTTCCCATAAGTGCTAAAGACATAGGAATAAGTAATACCGCTATTTTGGAGACCAATCCCAGTATTAATTTTTTAAAAGAAAAAGCTTCTTCTAAAACAAAGGTTTTAACAATTCCTAAAAATGTATCTATCAGGATAAGACAGAATAACACTTTTAATAACTCTACATCAATATCTATATATACAAAGAAGGTATAAATGAGAATCTTTAATTCATTCGGGC
This sequence comes from Dokdonia pacifica, assembly GCF_900188275.1. Lineage (GTDB taxonomy): Bacteria > Bacteroidota > Bacteroidia > Flavobacteriales > Flavobacteriaceae > Dokdonia > Dokdonia pacifica. Next base: position 241,730 of record NZ_FZNY01000006.1, on the reverse strand, counting down.
ATTCTAATATTTTTTCGTACATCTGGTTCTCAATTAATTATCTTCGACAATAGATTTTTTTGCGTGATCAAAATCAAAGACGCTTAATAGGTTGGAGAACCTCTTGCCAAAAGATGTCAAGGTTTCATCTCTTTCATTTTCTCCTAGGTTATCGCTAATAGTCTCTTGATGAACACCAAATTTATGTGTAGATGCTTCGGTTATAAAATTGTCGTTTAAAAGCTCCCCAACAACGATATTTCCTGTTATATCAATAGTAAGGCTAACTTTTCTTAAATAACTTTTAAACGATTCCCACTTTACTATTCTATACAAAAAACCGAGAGGGTATATTCCTATAGCACTAATAATAGCAAAGAAGAAAAGAATCCATTCTCCATAATATTTTTTTGAGATTAATAAAAACGGGGTCAATCCCAAACTTACAGGGATCATAAAACTTACAGTGATGACAAGCCATAGCAATGCCATTGTTGTAAATAAAACTTTTACAGTTTTCATAACATTTTTTTAAGGGTTAAATCTGATTTGGGGAGTTTGAATCTTTTTCATTTGTATCGAAATATGAATCTATTTTCAAGTGTCAATAGATTCATATTTCTGTATTACACACCATAAATCATAGCGATTTTTAGCGCACGTTTCCTTTTAATTTTTCTATAAAATAATGGCGTATGGTATTTCCTTGCATATCATTTAACTCAAGAGCATCTATATATGACTGAAATACGGTAGCTTCTTCTTCTGTTTTTCCTGATCCAATTAATTGTTCCTTTGTAGGAACAAAAGCACTCAACCAAGGCAAGGATGATTCTGTCTCTATTAATCCATAAAGCTCTGTAGTTGCATACGATTTGTATTCTGTAAAATCTGTAGAAAACTCTCTGGATAGCTTCCTTAATTCATCATAAGCTTTCTTTTTTGCCGTAGAATTTTCATCATCTACAAAAATCCCAAGAATTACCAGAATTGCTCCTACCTTTTCTGACAGTACGCGTGTAATATTTGTTCTTCTTTTAAGTCCGACTTCTAGAATTTGTCTGTTTGTTTCATATATTTTATAGCGCACTTTTGTATTTTCTTCATTGGTATCTAGCATTCCATTTTCGAAGTAATATTGCCATTTTTTTTCACGAGAATACATACCTCTTTCAGCTGGGTAAAATTCAAGGTCTGTATTTCTATACTCATACTTTTCAGAAACCATAACTACAGGTCTCTTTTCTTCTCCATCTTTATATGAATAAATAGTTTCCTTTACCAAACCATCATTGGTTAGTGTTACATCTTCAACCAGTCTAATTCCTGACTGCAATTCTGTTACGTAATTTATTGCTGTAATCTCTTTATCATATTGAGAAGGCACTACGAGTGTTTTTAAAAGATGTTTGGGGTCTGGGTTTTCATATACTGCCACCTCTTCCCAAGCCAATCCTAAGTGCCCATTTTCTGGTTGAAAATCTAATTGTGCTCTTACGTTATTATCTGTGTCTTTTCCTATCCAAATACTCATGGTTATATTATTTTAAATTGCACGTCTGCTCTTAACTCCCACCAATTACGCATTCCTCGTGGTCTAAAATTGATTGCACTAGTAGGAGACACATAAATGGTAAAACCTATTTCTTCTGTGGGTAATTGTATAATATCTACGATTCCACCATCACCTATACCTAGCGCACTTTGCCATTGGCTAGAATCTCTACCACCAGCTTCCCCTATGCGTATTTTATCACCAGTAGTGGTATTTAAAGCGACATCTACAAACTCATTAGTCCCACTAAAATCTCCTCTAAACTCGATGTTATTTAATTCAAGTTGATGTCCAGATTTCAAGACCCCATAAGAAGAGAGGTCTACAAAAAATTCTTGATCTCCTGTATTATTAGAAGAACCTCCTAAGAAAATATTAGTAACATTAAAATAGATAGGTTCTATCTCGTGATACCCCTTTACTCCTTCTCCATTTGTTCCGTAATAACGACTCGCTCCTGGAGCTTCCTGATCTCCTTGTAGTTCAAGGTTTCCAGAGACATCTGTAATAGATTTTGAAAAAGAAGATTTATCACGTTTTATAGTATCTAAATCTTGTGCAGTACCTGCATACCCTCCCTTATCTAATTTTGCGCTTTGTAAAGAGGCTGTAGTTGCTTCTAAAGCAGCGATATTAGTTCTTAAACCTGTTAAATCTTCTTCCAAACTAGATAAATCAACATCTATAGTAGACCCATTTACAAGTTCTAAAGTCAATATTTTCGTAGTATCATCAAAGGTTGTATTTCCTACAAAAAGATCTGTAGCGATAGCTTTTACATCTACCGTACCATCAGCTTGTACCACTAAATTGCGAAGGCCTGAACCTGAAAAGTTTGAAATCTTCAAACCATTAATGAGCTCTACAATCTCGCTAAAAACTTTTTGACCAGCTATGGTCTCATTAGCCGTTGTAGACACTTTTCCATCCAGAGAAGGTTGCAAATCTTCAATTTCATCAATACGATGTGTAGGTGGGTGTTCATAATTTTCTAATCCTTCCAATTTTAACTTCAAGGCAGGAGTAAAATCCTCTGAAGATAATTGTCTACCTGCATCATTAGTTATTTTAGAGTTAAGTTCATTTTGAAGTCCTACTATTGAACTAATTGGAATTTCATCAGGCAACTGTTTTATTACTTCTTTAGTTCCATCAGAAAAATCAAACACAAGATTACCACTTGCATCTAAATTTATACTCTTAATAGCAGTTCCTTCATCTTTATGTAAGAAACTATCAATAAGGTCTTCAAAATCTTTCTCAGTAGGTTTATCTCCCCTCTGAAACATAGATTTTAAAGTTGTTATACTTGCTTTCATTTTAATTAATACTTTTATTTTTTGACATAATTATCCTCTTGCGTGTTTACAAAACACACATTACCAATACTTTGAACTTAAATCATATGACAATGCGCCTTACTTTAAAAAGTAACCAAGAGATCAAGACATTCTCCTACATTGTTGTAAAATCGATTCTTATAAGAAGCACTTTGTCTTCTATTTTTTATAGTAAAATTAGAAACAGAATAAATAATCTAACATCAAAGATTATTTCTTATTACTACATTTCAAGCTGTTATCTTCTTCTATCATTTTTAATCGTTCTTTAGCGCTATAAAGTGATATAAAAAACAATATTCTTGTAAAGTCAAGCCAAGAGTAACTCTATTTTTCTATCTAACTTTTTTATTTTTTTCTTTATCATTTACATTGTAAAAGTAGGAAAACAATCAAATTTAAAAGCAAATTTTCGCTCTCTATATCCGTAGTTTCAGGAGAATACGTATTACCACGTACTCTCCCAATTTTACAAATAAAAAAGCATTATTGCTCTGCAGTATACCGAACTATTATTTTATCTCCTACTAACGGAGGTTCTATAAAAGAAATACTATTATCTCCTTCTTCTGTATAATCATCTATGACACTAAGTCCGATTCCATTTAGAAAGACTTCGGCACTATTAGGCATAAATTTTTCTGGTGTATTAAAAGATATATTACTACCATCTATAGCCCCTGTCAAGGTATTATTAGAAGAAAAAGCTTGTCGTCTTGCTGTGGTAATACTACTTACTCCTACAACTCTAACGGCTCCTGTATTTGAATTGATATAGACATCTCCATCTAGTAAAGAGTTTTGAATAGCCTCATTATCATTTGTGAATTTTTGAAGGTTTTTATAGTTTAAAGCTTTGGGAATATTGACTCCTTTTTTATTTATTCTAAGGCCTTCTATTACTCCATCGCCCATATTTTTTACACGAAAAACTAATCTAGAACCATTGGTTGTATTTCGTCCTGTAAAAGTGGCATCGCCATCTACTTCTACTGTAATCCTACCTACTTCTCCTTGTAAATGATAATCTTGACTTGTACTACTTTCAAAATATAACTTTCCTATTTCATCGCCATCTAGCTCATCACTGTCCTCCCCAAAAAAGTTTATAAAAGGTACCGCATTCCTTACGTTTATACCATTACTAACATTTACTGTAGCGACATTTATGGGCACTGCAAAATCTGCTGCATTACCTTTAAGTACTAATGCTTGTACAACACCTACATTCTCAACTATAAATGCTAATCTATTTCTTGTGGTTGTTTCATAGATAGAAACAATTCTAGAAATAGATTGTTTTGCAGATCCATTTGCAAAAAGAATCTGACTAAATCTTTCTTGTGCTCCTAGTCTATTTGTGAGTGCTAGTGTTGTATTACCTTCTTGTCCGGTAAAAGATGAAGGGTCATAAACAGTATCTACACTATCATCTAAAGAAACATCTCCTCCTCCCGAACTAGCATCTAAAGCTTCCTGTAAACCTATAATATTATCTATAGTAAGATTACTTAAATCATCTTTATTTTGTTTTATAAAATCTACGATTTCTTGTAATTCATCTAGTGTTGTATCATTACTATTTAAAATAGACGTAAGATTATCAATAAACCCCTTAAGGATTTTACCCTGTCTTGCAGTAAGTCCCTCTTCTGTAGAATCACTATCTAAATTATCTATAAATGAGACTCCTGCCATAAGGTCTTCATTTAATATCATACTATCAATAAGATCTTCAAACTCTTGTTGAGTAGGTCTATCTCCTTTTTCAAAATATGTTTTTAAAATATTTCGTGTTTGTTTCATTTGTTTTTAGTTATTATGAAATAGCGTAAGTCTACTACAGGGAATAAAGATTATTTATAACATTAAAATCAATCATCTGTTTTTTACATATACGCTTTCGCGAAAGCGTATACATATCAAATTAAAAGGTGTTATTTAATAATGAAATACTTTAGATCAATACCCTATGTTCTTACTTATATCGCAGTGATTAATTACTCTCTTTTTCTTTGACAGATAAAGCTAAAAACTCTTCAAGTACAGGCATTCCTAATAATTGCATAGCAAATCCTTCTGGGCAATTATGAATAGCTGTCTTAAGTTCTTGTAATCGTGTTATTTCTTCTGGCGTCATTTTCAATATTTTATTTAGGTTGAACTAATAATTTTAATTCGTTTATTATATCAGAAGGACTACTATCTACATATACATCGCGATATACAAGATCTCCATCTTTAGTATTAAAAATATATTGCCCAAATAGGTTAGGCATACCTTCATACAAGAATCCGAAACGTCCTTTAGGTATATTCTGATCTGAAGTATCTATACTTAAGTTATTTGTATAAAAATCTCCTGCATGTTTAAATGCCGTTAAAAACATAATACTATCAGAAATCTTAAGGTATTGCCCTCTACTATACCCAAACAAACATTTATTAGTAAACACATTATTAAAAGATAATTTATCTACACGTTTTGCTCCTATCATAGTATTTCTAATCTGACATCCATCATCAAATCTCACATCACCATAGGTTGCTCCAAAAGCAGTAGCATTTGCAGCCATCCCTCCTAATGTTAGGAAAGCGACATTTCCGCTATTTGTTAACAAAAATGTGCTTAAAACAATTAAATCTTCTATACGACCTCTATTTGTTAATTCTACCACATTATCTATAGCCGTAATTCTTATCAATCCATTATCAAAATATGGAGATGATGAGTAGAAAGACCCTCCAGCCATAATACTAGAAAACGAAATTCCATCTTTAATATCTACTGTAATTTTTGGGTTATTTACATACTGCCCATTATTATTTCTAAAGACTGTATTTTCTAAAGCATTTACTTTAAATAGAACGACTTCTTTTATAGGATTTGTCTTATCATCTACTGGAAAAATGAAAAGATCTTTTCCATTATTTACTGTCGAAGTGATAATATCTGACCTATAAATTGTATCATTTGCTGTTTCCATTCGGGCTCCATAAACAATAGAAGCTCCATCAGTGATTCCTTCTTGAAATAAATTTGGAATCGTTCCTACTTGACTAAAATCTTGGTAGAAGTTTTTATTTTCTACACTAGGTAATATATACCTATGCTCATTTGTTGTATTTATGTTTCCTAATGTAAATGCATTATTACTTCCTACATTATACACAGAGCTATCTACTTCATTTTGAAGAATATAATTCCCCCAATCTCTTTCTGATGGTGTATAACGTCTATAGCGTTGTACACGCCAATCTTTATTTACGTCTATTAATCCATCTGCAGAAATTCTTCTTTTAATAATTCCGTTACGTTTACCTATAACAACTTCATCTTCATTTTTAATATCTACATCTGTAAAATCATATTCCAGTAATTCACCAGGAAATGTAACACTCTCTGCTTCTTTTGCAAACGCATTTCCAGAAATAGCAGTGAGTACTATTTTTTCAGTAGGTACTGCCATATTTTCTTCGGCAGTCATTTGCATGTATGGAGTACCATCGTGTACCTCTGTATTAATAAGGCCATTAGGTTTCATCATTACTTTTAGGTTTGCATCCAAAACAAAAGCATCTTCATCTATAGTGTCAAAACGCTTTACAGAATATTTAAATACAGCACCTGGAACGTTATGTAGTCCATTAGCAAATTTCATAAAAAAACCAGAAAAGAAATCTACAATAGTTGTTGTATCTCCTACCTGAATAGCTCCTGCATAATCATCTGGAAGACTTACCACTTCTACAGGAGTTCCATTATTTACATCCGTTAGTTGAGGATCAAAAAATGCAAAACCAGAAACCAATCCTTGACTAGATGCATTTCTATTAATGTTTGTTGTATTGGTTCCTTGAATATAGTAACGTGTTTGATAATCAGATATCGTGTATTTCCTTCCTACAATTAATGCATTATTTTCTATTAATATATTTAAGTCTGTATAGCTATATTCTGTAGCTGCTCCTTCTGCTAAATCTTCATCAAGAACCATACTATCAATAAGATCAACAAATTCTAACTCAGTAGGTCTGTCTCCTGTTTCAAAGTATGTTTTTAAAGTACTTCTTGTTTGTTTCATTCGTTTATATGTTTAATATTTTATTTTTTGAGTAAAAAGCCACATAATATCATGCTTATAACTAGCATTTTACAAATATTCTAAACTAAATATGTGGGATTTAAAAAGAGATAGACTGTATTGCCTTTATAGAATTATCTCCAATTTTAAGAATGTAAAAATAGGATGAAGCCTTTTTATTAAAAAAATATAACTTCCTAAAAAACAATAGCTTCACTAAATAATATATATAAAATAAAATACAGTTCAGTATCCTTTTCCAGCGGACACCGAAGGAGTAGTATTATTGATAGAAGTGGTAGAGAGATACCAATAACGCCTCCTTCGGCCGGGACAGTATTTTATTAAACAGCAAGGCTATTTTTATTTAAAAACAAATAGGCATTCATATTAAATTACCTACGAATCTTGAAATCTCAAAACATTCTTTTTCATCCATTATTCAACACAATTTTTGTTAATAGCACAACAAAAACCGAGAAGCAAAAATACTATCTAAGATGGCCATTCAGAAACTTTAACTACTAGTAAACCAGTAGTTTCAGCAAATAAGTGGTTTTACTGAAGCTACTGAAACCTGCTTGTTTTTCTTTCTGTTTTAAGGAATTGCTTACCTAATTTTACATCTCAAAATAAAGCATATAAATACTATGTATAGTTATGAGAATTCAAAGAGAAAAATCAATAATAAGAATATAAAGGAACTATAACTTGGGGTGAGTTTTTAAGGCTAGGAAGTTTCGATACTACTTCAACCGTCGATAAGCATTTTTTATTGTGTGTACGCTTTAGGTGATCATATTCTACAACATCACTTAACGACCTAGCCTTATAACTCGATTACCTTCTAAAATAAACAATTTAAAAAACGTTTTTCTTATAAGAAAAACGTTTTTTATTTATCCAGTAAAAGTATATATCATTTTAAGATACTTAGCAAACATACTCTTTATAATTTGATACGTGTATTATAGTTTTAGTCGCAAGTAACTAATTTCGCAAAAGCGTATTCATAAGAATAGAAGTTACGTTTCTAAAGTTTTGAACCTAACCTTAGTAGGAGTTAAAATAAGTCCATAAAAAAAGGCTTTCATTTCTGAAAGCCTTTGTGGGCGCGAAGGGATTCGAACCCCTGACCCCTTGGGTGTAAACCAAGTGCTCTGAACCAACTGAGCTACGCGCCCTATTTTTTACAAGTTGGACTTCTTGTCGTATTGAAGAAAGTATTGTGGGCGCGAAGGGATTCGAACCCCTGACCCCTTGGGTGTAAACCAAGTGCTCTGAACCAACTGAGCTACGCGCCCTTTCTTACAATGCGGGTGCAAATATAAGCTAAAGTTTGTGAGTGTAAAATGTTTTAGCAAAAAATAATTAATTCTTTCTGAAAAAAAATTAAATCCATAGGATAACCCACTCATATAGAATTAAAAACTACATTATTAAATTTAATATCTTAGCTCAAAAAGCACTTTTGAAATATATTTCTTTAATAGATGAACTAGGCATTTCAGTACATAGCATACAGGCTATCAATACGACCCGAATCGAGCAATTACAAAAACAACTCGAATTTGAAGCAGTACTAGACACAGATATCAAGATCACAGAACTGTCTCAATTAATAAGCCAGCTGGAAAGTCCAGATTTTATAGAAGCCACTATTTTTATAGAAAGACATCTATGGCTGAAAAAAATCTTATTAGGACGTCCAGAAGATTTAGATAACACATCATTTGATTCTACATACGATCCGCGAGCTATAACTCCGTATAGCAAAGCATACACAACTCCTTTCTTATTAAACACACTTACACATACATTATCTTATTTACTTAAAGAAAGAAAACTACAACTCTTTACAAGAATCGTTTCTCAAAAACGTTTCTTTTCAGATGAGGTAAATCAAACTATTATTACCTTTTTAGCTACACAGATTAACAATGCAAAAAATATCCTATCCGAAAGAAAATTAAAGGAGTCCCAAGAGTCTATTTCTTTTTTACACCATTCTGATTTTATAGCAAGTCTCAATATCCATATAGCGTCATTAACAGATGAAATTACAGAAATTAACAGTACTGTAATACGTATGTATAATCTCAACCAAAACACTAGAAATCATGAGTGGGATTTTGCAATCTCCGTTATGACTGCATTTGGGAAACTATCACTTCCTAATAAGGAGCAACAAGAAGTATTTGCAAAAAATGCTTCTAAGGCAAAATCTAGTAAGTTTAATCCTGACATTGCACGATTTGACACCTCAAATTCTCAAAACAACAACGCAAAAGCAACCTATATCATTATTGCATTTGTAGGTGTTATTTTTATAGCAATCATAGCTACCATCCCATTTATTAATAGAAGTGGCACAATTGATTATTATTACGAAGATGACACTGACGTACCTATTGAAGAGGTCTTTAAAGATAACCAACAAAATGCTAGTAACGATGATGATACAAATGCAGATGAAGATGCATCCTCAGAAGGAGATGATGAAAAGAAACCAATAATTTCAAAAACACCTATCTATGAAGTCCAAACAATAGAAGCAAAACCCCAAAGAACCATAAATCCTGAGTATATAACTCTTCCGAAACAATCTAAGGGTTACAGTCAAGATTCGCACATACGTTTTCTTTACAGCTTAAAAAATAAGGTTTCGAAGGGAGACGATATGGATGCTTTAGAAATCATAAGAGTAACTCCTTATACAAACCCATATCCCAAAACATTTAACACGATACAAACCAACCTCTCTAATAATACTGACCAACTAGAGGTTACAAATAGCACGCAAAAAGAACTTATTATTTTTAAGCTTCAAAATGGGGTGGATGAAGCTATTATAATCCCTAAAGAAGATAAAACTGTTTTAAATTTCAAACAAGGAGATTCTATTGCTTTTTATGCTGGAAATGATTTTACATCTTCTAAATTTTCTCATTTTACTAGAGCACAAGACATCTCTAACATTTATGAGATCAAATCACTCTCTACAGCAGCTAAAATTGAAGTGCTACCATTTAAAGATAACTCAGGATCTGCAAAAAGCACTAAATTCCATAGAAGTGTTGAGTCTTTAAAACTTCAAAATTTAGAAGCAAAAAAGTTAAAACCTATCGAGTCTTTATATACCGATTTTTACAACTCGCTTTATGGAAAATAGAATAGTTTCTGTATGAATAACACCAATTAAAGTACTTCTGCAACTACAAATGTACTTCCACCAATAAAAATCAAGTCCGTAGGGTTTGCTTTATTTTTTGCCGTTGAAAAAGCTTCAATAACAGAGGTATATACATCTCCTTTTAGATCAAAACCAGAAGCCACTTCTTGTAATGCCATTGCATCCATTCCTCTAGCCACAGAAGGCTTGCAAAAATAGTAGGTAGCATGTGTTGGAAACATAGGTAAGATACGTTCTAAATCTTTATCTGAGACTACGCCTAATACGATATGTAAGTGATCATACGCTATGGTTTCGAGTTGAGGTAATACATAAGAGAGACCTTCTTTATTATGAGCTGTATCACAAATAACTGTAGGGTTTTCATCTAATAATTGCCACCTACCCTGAAGTCCTGTATTTTTTGCAACATGTAATAAGCCTTTGGCGATATGTTGTATTCCTACACCGTACCCTTTTTGTTGTAATTGAGCAATGACTACTTGTACCGTCCGGATATTATGTTGTTGATAAGCTCCTTGTAAATCAGATTTCATTGGGATGGCATCAAACTCATATGCCTTGTGTAGTGGCGCATTACGCTTTCGCGAAAGCGTACCAAAAACCTCTTCCGTTTTAGCATGATATTCTCCAATAACTACAGGAACTCCTTTTTTGATAATCCCTGCCTTTTCAAATGCAATTTCCGAATGTGTTTCTCCTAAAAACTGCATATGATCTAATCCTATATTTGTGATCACAGATACTTCTGGAGTAATGATATTTGTACTATCTAATCGCCCTCCTAGTCCAACTTCAATAATAGCAATATCTACTTTTTGGTTTGCAAAATACTCAAATGCCAATCCAACGGTCATTTCAAAAAATGACAGCTTATGCTCTTCAAAAAACGATTTATTATTTCCTACAAAATCTACAACGTATTGCTCATTTATAGGGATACCATTTATACGTATACGCTCCCTAAAATCTTTAAGATGAGGTGACGTATACAATCCTACTTTATACCCTGCCTCTTGCAAAACAGAAGCAAGCATATGACTTGTAGATCCTTTACCATTGGTACCTGCTACATGTACAGATTTAAATTGGGTATGTGGGTTTCCAAGATGATTTGCAAGTAGTATGGTATTATCCAAATCTACTTTATAAGCAGTAGCTCCCTGACGCTGATACATAGGGAGCTGAATGAATAGCCAATCGAGTGTTTCTTGATATGTGATAGTAATCTAATTTAGTTTTTTAAAAGCTTTCGCGAAAATACTTCATTGTTTCCTTTCACTTGCACAAAATACATCCCTTTTGGTAAACTTTGAATAGAAATTGTAGTGGTGAGTGTTTCCATTTTTTGAGTAAGAACTACTTGTCCAAGTTGATTATACAATATAACTTCTGCATTAGGAACTAATCGTTCCAAAATCAATGTTGCTTCTGATGAAGCTGGATTAGGGAATACAGAAAGAATATTGGTCGTTCCAGAGAATTCTTCTACACTTAATTCTCCTACATATCTAGTATATGCAGAGCGACCATAAGTACCTGCATACAATTGTATATCATCCATCACATATAAATCATTTACAACAAGTGAGGGTAAATCTCCTAAAACTTCCCATTCATCTCCAGGAGAAAATGTTCTAAACACTCCTATATCAGTAGCCACAAAATATCCTTCCCATGTACTGTATTCTATATCATTTACAGGAATATCTGGAAGATTTACAGTAATATCTTCCCATGAATCTCCATTGGTATCACTATAAAATATATGACCGTCATCTTCCCCAAAACGGTATCCGGATAAGGTCACAAAGACTTCTTCTTTTGCTACTAGAGATGCTTTTACTTTGGTTACCCAACGATTAGGTAAACTTGAAGATATATTTTCCCAAGTAGCCCCACTATCTAATGTACGCCATACATTACCATCATCTGCTGCTGCATAAATAATATTACTATCAAGTGTAGAAACATCAATACTGGTTAAGCTTCCAAAATTTAAGTTTCCTGTACTTGGTCCATTGGTAAGATCATCACTAATAGGCGTCCAAGAATCTCCTCCATTTATACTTCTATACACACGCTGTGTCCCATAGTATAAAATATCATTGTTTTCAGGATCAAATGCGATAGGCGTATCCCAATTATTACGATCTGCAGGATCTACACCATTTAAGATTGTTTGAAAAGATGCCGCATCATTGGTTGATCTTCTTAAATTTCCGCGTTGTGATAATGCATAAATAATATCACCATTATCTTTATTAATTAATGGTTGAAAACCATCTCCACCATTAATAATTGTCCAGTCATCTAAGTTTCCAGTAGTAGTTCTAATGGTACTATTATCTTGCGAACCTCCATATAATCTATCAAAACTTTCTGCGGTAAATCGATAGAATTGCGTAATAGGAAGTGTCAAATCTTTTACCGAACTAGCACCACTATCTTCACTTATATATAATCCGCCATCATTTCCAAGAAAAACGTTTGATGCATCATCAGGGTGAAAAGCCATCGCATGTTGATCTACATGAACACCCGGAAATGCAGACTGCCAAGTAGCACCGCCATCAATTGTTTTTTGTATATCAAAACCAACATGATATACTTCATTTTCATCTTCAGGGTTAATAAATAAACCACCAAACCACCAATGAAAACCTACATTTGTAATTTGTGAACTATTAATAGCAGACCAAGAATCTCCTCCATCTGTAGATTTGTAAAACCCTTGTACAGAACCTATAGCATCTGCATAAGAAGCATAAAGCACCTCTGGATTAGATTGGGAAATATCAATACTTATTCTTCCTTTTTGACTTCCCACTGTAGGTAGGCCATTAGTTAATTCTACCCAGTTATCACCTCCATCGGTAGATTTATAAATCCCAGAAGTATCACCTCCATAACTTCTATTTTCTGGAGTACGTTCACGCTCCCAAGCAACAGCATATAAAACCGCTGAGTTAGTTGGGTGAATTGCCATATCCACAACTCCCGTTTTCTCACTTACAAATAAAACTTGTTCCCAAGTAGTTCCTCCATCTGTAGTACGATACACTCCCCTATTCGTATCATTTCGGAATAAAGGACCCATAGCTCCCACATACATAACTGAAGGGTTATCTGGATCTATAATTACTTTTCCAATACTTCCTACTTCTTCAAGTCCTCTGGAATCCCATGTATCTCCACCGTCATCACTTACGTACACACCATCTCCATCATATGCTAGAGATCCTCCTCCTGCATTTACCTCTCCTGTACCTACAGCTATAATGCTATTATTACTCTTAGAAATATCCATATCACCAATGGCAAGCATGGGTTGATCATCAAAGATAGGTTCCCAATTCGCACCATTGTTTTCGGTTCTAAAAATGCCACCAGAAGCTGCCGCCACATATATAATATCATTTGCTCCAGATATCACTTCTACATCCGTGATACGTCCACCAATATTGACAGGACCTACAAACTCCCAAGGAGTAACATCATCGGATCTCGTTTGCTCTAAATCTTTTTTCCATTTTGCCGCTTCCCTATAAGCACCCGGTTTTAATTCTCCAGTAGGATAAGCTCGTTGCATAAACATAAGGTCAAAAGGTAATTTTTCATCACTGGATACAGTAGCATTTTCTTCTTGTTTACAAGAAAAAAAACTAAAGACAAGTAATAATGTAGATAGTAATAATGTGTTTTTCATAGCTAAACATCTTTAAAGATTACCTAAAGATACAAGAAGAAGACAATGTCATGCTAATAAAAATTACCAAAAAAGAGAGCTATCATTTGTAAGATTTACAAATGATACAGTTACATCGCTACCAAAAACCAAAGTCTCAAACATAAAAAAAGGGCAATTCAGTATCCTGAATTACCCTTACTACTATTAAAATTTCTTGCTTTACGCGTGAAAATAACGTTCATTAATAATTTTACCGTCTCTCCAAACAGTACGGTTTACTTGTTCAAACCTATGAGATACACCATCATTTGTTGTAAACTCCATAACAGCCTCATAATAAGACGTATCTCCGCTCACTGCAATATTCTTCATCTCATATCCTCCAAAATCAGTTACAGTTGCCAAAAGTTCCTTTTCCGCACGAAGTGCTGTTTCTTTTCCTACTTTAGGTTCGTTATTTGCTTCTTGCAAAACTACATCATCTGCAAGGTATTTTTCCATTGCTTCTATAAATTGTCCTTTTCCTAGTAATTCCTTAAGATCTAATAGTGCATTTTTAATTTGATTTTCCATTTTACGTGTATGATTTAAGTTAATTTTTATATGCCCATTGAGTCGGCAAATAAAAATTCGCTTACATGCTTTATGATGTCAATACAGACATAAAGCTTGTCAATTTTACTAAAATGAAGTGATTTTCAATCAGAAAGACTAAAACGGTAAACGATTTTCCCTATCTGTTTAGAAGGCGCTTTAGCATCTGCATTAAATTTAGTGGCAAGTGCCGCTGCTTTTGCAGGGTCAAGGAGACATTTTGTATTATTGGTAGTACCGCGTACTCCAGGTACCGCTTTTATTACTTTTCCAGTACGATCTACCTCTATACTAACTACTACAATACCTGCTTCATTACATTCTTGTACACGTTTTGGTTTCCCTAAAGCCTTGCGACCACCTAATTGGTAATTACCATCGCCATCTAGACCTTTTCCTGTACCATAATAACTAGATGCATTAGGATCTCCATTAGGATCTCCCTTATCTCCAGCCTGATTATCATCGCCTTCTCCTCCTTGTGCAGTACCATCTTTTTTAGGCCCATTAATTAAGGCATCTAGTGCATTTGTAGTGCTCTTATCTGGTGTAGGATCAGGTTTTGCTTCTTCTACAGGCTTCTCTTCTGGTTTTTCTTTTGGCTGTTCAACCTCCGGTTTTGGTGTTTCTTCTGGTTTTTCTTCTATGACTGGCGCATCCTCTGTATCTTGAGTAACAACCTCTTCTGTAATTTCTGGTTGAGGTGGTGTAGGCACAGGCTCTGGCGCTGTATTTTTAGGCGCAGATGCTACAGGTTTTGTGGGTTGCACATTTCCTGATCCAACACTAGAAGTTCCGAAGTTTACTGCAATACCTCCTTCTGGTGGGGGATCTAGATAATCCATTCCTACCCAAAACATAAGCAATAATATGATAGCCATAATAATGCTACTTATGGTAAACGACTTTTTCTTATGTGGGGTATCTAGGTATGCCACGTGTATGATTCTTTTATATGCTTTCGCGAAAGCGTATATCTTATTTATTAATTAGGTCGTACTGCTAGTACAATTTTGTATTTATTACGATTTGCAATATCCATTACTTTCACTGCATTTTCTATAGGTACACCTTCTTCTGCTCTTAAAATAATGGTAGGTTCTTCTACGCCACTAAGCTCTTTTGTAATATATGCTTCGATTCCTCGCTCACTAACGCGTTCTTTATTTACATAGTAATCAAGATCTTTTGTGATACTCACAGATAAGTTTTGCTTATTACTTGTTTTCCCTTTTGCTTTTGGTAAGATAAGGTCTAATGCATCTGGAGTAATAGCAGGAGAGGTCAATAGAAAGAATACTAATAACAGAAATACAATATCTGTCATAGAACTCATACTGAATTCTGGGCTTACTTTATTTCTTCCTCTAAGATTCATACTAGATAGGTTCGTTTAGTAAGTCTAAGAAGTCTACAGCATTTGCTTCCATGGCATGTACGACTTTATCTATACGTACTACTAGGTGATTGTATCCCATATATGCAATAATACCTACAATAAGACCCGCTACTGTTGTTGTCATAGCGGTATAAATACCTTCGGCTAGTGTTCCCATATCTGCTTGACCACTACTGGTTGCTAGTGTATGAAAAGCAAGTACCATACCGATTACAGTTCCTAAAAATCCTATCATAGGAGCTGCACCTGCAATAGTTGCTAGCACACTTACATTTTTTTCTAATCTGTATACCTCTAGTCGTCCACTATTTTCTATAGCTGTATTAATATCTTCAAGCGGATTTCCGATTCTAGAGATTCCTTTTGCTGTAAGTCTTGCAACAGGAGAATTTGTTTGAGCACATAGTATTTTTGCTGCTTCTATATTTCCATTTGAAACGTTATCACGTATTTGATTCATAAAGTTTCCATCTATTTTTGAAGCGGCTTTGATTGCAAATAAACGTTCAAAATAAATGTATATGGCTACAAAAAGTAGTACAAACAAAACACCTATAATAATAATACCAGAGGTACCACCAGTGAGTAAGAGGTCTATTATAGATAGTGTTTTTTCTACAGGCTCTTCTGCAGTAAGTGCATCGGCAGCATCTTGAGCGCCATCTTGCAATAACATATTAATCATAATTCAGGATTAGTTAGGTTTATAACGAATTATCTGGGGAATAAGTATGTGTTATAATGAGAACATAATGACTAGGTATATGTAACCCACTAAAAACCCTACAGCTGCGAGCCAAGATATTTTTTTGAGGTACCAAATAAAATCTATTTTTTCCATTCCCATAGCAGCAACACCAGCGGCAGATCCAATAATTAACATACTTCCTCCTGTTCCTGCTGCAAAGGCTATAGCATGCCATAGATTACTATCTATTGGTTCACTATACATCCCTATAGAGGCAGCTACTAATGGTACATTATCAATAATTGCTGAGAATACTCCTAATAAGGCAACTACTACATCTTCATTTGGAATAGCAGCTTGTAGTACTTCAGCTAAATAACGCAATGTCCCTACTTCTTGTCCTCCAATCGCTCCATACACAAGGGTTTCTAACGCTCCAACAGCCATTAATATCCCTAAGAAAAATAAAATACTACTAATCTCTATACGTGATAGTGCTTTATGAGCTGAATATAAATGACGGCGTTCTTTTGAAAAATCTTCTTCAGGGTGAATATATTCTGAAACTAACCACACAACACCTAGCGCTAACATCATTCCCATATATGGAGGCAAATGCGTTAAGGTTTTAAATATAGGAACAGAAACAATCATCCCTAATCCTAAAAACAGCATTGTTTTACTACTTAATAAACGTCCAGCTTCTACATCATCTTCTAGTTCTTCTACTTCTATATCTCCTTTAAAAGCGGGTAAATACATGGCAATTCCAAAAGGAACTGCAAAACATAATATAGATGGTATTACTAATGTTTTAATAAGTCCCATTACAGATACATTATTAGCAATCCATAACATGGTTGTTGTTACATCTCCAATAGGTGACCACGCACCTCCTGCATTTGCAGCAATTACAACCATACCCGCAAACCAAAGTCTTTCATTTTTATTACTTATTAATTTACGTAATAGCGTAATTAGAACAATCGTAGCTGTTAGGTTATCAATAATTGCTGATAGGATAAAGGCTAAGATTCCGATAATCCATAATAACCTTTTCTTGCTTTTTGTACGCACTACCGACTTAAGTATCTCAAAACCACGATGCAAATCTATAATCTCTACGATGGTCATAGCTCCAATAAGGAACACGAGTATTTCTGCAGTTTTACCAAGGTGATGTAATAAGGTATTTTCAAAACCGTGTAATGCATCATCCCCTCCTGTTAAAAAGCTATATACATGCTCGTGAGAATCAATTACATTAAACCATCCTTGACTAAACCCTACTGCTAAAAAGGCCCACATCAAGGAAGCCATAATAAGTGCTGGTACAGTTTTATCAAGTTTTAAAGGATGTTCAAGGGTAATTGACAAGTAGCCAATGACAAAAATGAGTATAATAACAGATTCCATAAAAGTGGGTTTTTAAGAAGCTTTTAAAGTAGTTGTTTTAAAGCAATTTCAAAAGCAGTATTGCTAATATTTTTTTTGTTTTTATTTTGATCATATGTCTTCTGAATGGCATTCCTAATAATCGTAGAAGTGTCATTAAAAATAGCGTCATCTGTCATTTGCACTTTACGTTCCATAAAATAGGCAAATACACGAGCCATTCCACAATTTGAAATAAAATCAGGTATTAAACTTACCTTCGCATCTGTATGTTCCATGATAGGTCCAAAAAAGATTTCCTTATCTGCAAAAGGTACATTTGCTCCACATGAAATCACTTCTAAGCCAGTATCTATCATACGATCTATCTGATCTTGAGTAATCAATCTAGAAGCGGCACAAGGTGCAAATATTTCGGTTTCAAGATTCCATATACGCTCATTCATTTCGGCAAAAGGAATGAGGTTATCTCCTCCTAATGTATTTCCTTTTTTGTTGAGGTACATTGCTTGTATTTCTTCAAAAGTGAAGCCTTCTTCATTTATAAGTCCTCCTACAATATCTATGATTCCAACTATTTTTGCTCCCATTTGAGCAAGATAATATGCAGCAGCGGCACCTACGTTTCCAAAACCTTGTACTACAGCTCGTTTTCCTTTTATATCACCTCCATAAATATCATAATAATGATGTACCGCTTCTGCTACACCATATCCCGTTATCATATCGGCTACGGTATATTTACGAGTAACATCAGGAGAAAATTTTGGATTCTCTATTACTTTGATTACCCCTTGACGCAATTGCCCTATACGATTAATCTTATCTGCATCTGTAGGCTGAAAGTGCCCTGCAAAAACGCCTTCTTGAGGGTGCCAAACTCCGCTTTCTTCAGTAATAGGAATTACTTCGTGAATTTCATCTACGTTTAAATCACCTCCTGTTCCATAGTAGCTTTTAAGTAATGGAGAAACGGCTTTATACCAACGTTCTAAAACTCCTTTTTTTCGAGGGTCTTTTGGATCAAAATTAATTCCTGATTTTGCGCCTCCAATAGCTGGACCTGAAACTGTAAATTTTACTTCCATGGTTTTTGCCAATGAAAGTACCTCATTCATATTAAGCCCTTTACGCATACGAGTACCACCACCGGCAGCACCACCTCTTAAAGAATTAATAACTACCCAGCCTTCTGCTTCTGTTTCTGGGTCATTCCAATGAAAAACAATTTCTGGAGTTTTATCTTCGTACTTTGCAAGTAGTTCTCTCATATAGTATGTACACCTAAAAAAGTGATTAGTGTATTACAAATATAAAAAGTACAATGTACTTATGCGCTAAAGAATCTATAATATAAATAGAAAAATAAAGATTAAATGATCAATATCTTATTTATGAGAGGATCGCGTTTTTGTTTATATAATTAGAAACACTTTTTTTATTCTTCTTTATCAAACGAATCACTTTTTTAGGAGGACGTCCTATAACAGCCTGATTATCATTCACTATAATAGGCCTTGTAATAAGACCATGGTTTTCAAGCATTAGATGTATGATTTCTTCTTCTGTTAATGTTAAGTGTTTATAAAACTTTTTCCACTCTGGATGATCTTCTCTAATAAGATCTACTGCAGAAATATTTAATTTTTCGATAAGACTTTGAATAGTTTCTAATGTAAGCGGTTCTTTAAGGTATTGTACCTTTTTATAATTTACTTTTTTACTTCTTAAAATTGCTAAACATATAAGAGAATAAACACATCCTGGATCATGGTAAATTACATACATAGTTGTTATGTTTTGGGGTTAAAAACTAACTCATTGTTGTTTAATATGTCAAACCCAAAACCAAATCCTTACTACACACCTGTAAATCAGAATGTTAAAAATGTATCCTAGCTTACACAATCGTTTTATAAATAGTTAGTTTTCAGAAAAGTACTTTTCCGAAAATCACAGTTATATTTTCTTCTTATACAGAAGAGCTAAATCAATAAGAATAATCTATAACAACCCCTGAACTATGATCCTTACTTGCTCCCGTAACACTTGCCAAACAATTGATAGCTCCTTCTAACTTTAAAACACCTAACAACCCAAAAATAAGGGCTTCCTTATATTCTATCAGTAAGTTATCTGGCACTACAATTTCACAATTTTTCAGTGCTTGTAATCGTTGCAGTAAGTATGCATTGTATGCGCCTCCACCAGTCATTAAAACAGAACTATTTTCTTTAATTTGATTTGCTAATTGTTGTGCTATATGCTCTGTAAAAGTTGCCAGTACATCTTTTGGTTGTATAGAATACTTCTTTAGTAAAGGAAAGATATTTTCTTGCACCCATTCTATGCCTAAAGATTTTGGTGGTGATTTTTTAAAAAATGGCAATGCATTCAAATCATCTAATAATGCAGTATGGATTGTTCCCGCTTTCGCGAAAGCGCCTTTATCATCATACGCCTTTCCTAATTGTTGTGCATACGTATTGAGCACTGTATTTACAGCACAGATATCGTAAGCGATACGTGCTTCATTTTTTTGCATAGATACATTTGCAAAACCGCCTAAATTTATACAGTAATCATAAGCAGGAAATAATAACTGATCTCCAATAGGAACCAAAGGAGCTCCTTGCCCTCCTAACGCAACATCTTGCACCCTAAAATCGCATACCATTTTACATTTTACAATATCTGCTATTGCTGGAAGGTTTCCTATCTGCAAGGTATATCCTTGATCTGGCTGATGTAAAATGGTGTGTCCATGAGAACATACAGCATCAATATGATCGCGAGAAATTTTATTTTTTTCAATGAATTGATGAATAGCCGTCCCTAAATATTGAGTATAAGATGCATTTAATTCTTGAAGATCATTGGCACTATAATGAACCGCTTCTTGAAGTTTTTGTACCCAAAAATCAGGGTATGACTGGGTTTCTGCGGTAATGATTTGAGCACTATAAGTAGGTTTTACAGTAATTTTTATATAGGCAAAATCAATCCCATCTAAACTAGTGCCACTCATGACCCCGACAACGTTATAGTATTTTCTTTCCATCACGTTAAAATTATTGAGAAAAATGTAAGATTCTAGTATCTTTGCATACAATTTTTACATAATTCTTAAAAAAATTTTCCTCTTATGGATTTTAGTTTAACTGAAGAACATTTAATGATACGTGACGCAGCACGTGATTTTGCTAGAACAGAATTACTTCCTGGTGTTATAGAACGTGATGAGAAGCAGCAATTTCCTGCAGAACTTGTCAAAAAAATGGGAGACCTAGGTTTTCTAGGTATTATGGTAGATCCAAAATATGGAGGAAGTGGCATGGATGCTATTTCATATGTATTAATTATGGAAGAGTTATCTAAAGTAGATGCGTCTGCTTCTGTAATTGTATCTGTAAATAATTCTTTAGTATGCTACGGTCTTGAAGCCTATGGTAATGAAGAGCAAAAACAAAAGTATCTTACAAAACTTGCTACAGGTGAATTTGTAGGAGCATTTTGTTTAAGTGAGCCAGAAGCTGGTTCTGATGCAACTTCACAAGCAACTACTGCGGAAGACAAAGGAGATCACTATATATTAAACGGAACAAAAAACTGGATTACCAATGGAGGTCGTTCAGATGTGTATTTAGTAATCGCTCAAACTGATAGATCAAAAGGACACCGTGGTATTAATGCATTTATTGTAGAAAAAGGAATGCCCGGTTTTGAGATAGGCCCTAAAGAAGATAAATTAGGAATTAGAGGTAGTGATACACACACATTACAATTTAATGACGTAAAAGTACCTAAAGAAAACCGTATCGGAGAAGATGGATTCGGTTTCAAATTTGCCATGAAAACACTTTCTGGTGGACGTATAGGGATTGCAGCTCAAGCATTAGGTATTGCTTCTGGAGCCTATGAATTAGCTCTTAAATATTCTAAAGAGCGTAAAGCTTTTGGAACAGAAATATGCAATCACCAAGCTATTGCTTTTAAACTTGCCGACATGTATACAGAGATAGATGCTGCACGCCATCTCGTTATGAAAGCTGCATGGGATAAAGATCAAGGTAACAACTATGATCGCTCAAGTGCTATGGCAAAATTATATGCTTCGAAAGTAGCTATGGAGCATAGTGTAGAGGCTGTGCAAATACACGGAGGAAATGGTTTTGTAAAAGAATACCACGTAGAACGTTTAATGCGTGATGCAAAAATCACTCAGATTTATGAAGGAACTAGTGAGATTCAAAAAATCGTAATCTCTAGAAGTTTGATCAAAGAATAAGATTTACTTTTTATACGCTTTCGCGAAAGCGTATACCACATAAACAAAAGGAGGACCTGTAATAGGTTCTCCTTTTTTGTTGGATAAAACATAAACTTCTAAAAGAAAATAAACACCTCTTGTCATATTTTTCTAACTTCTGTAACTAATAGAATAGAAGAACAAAAGAAAACACGTGAATCATAACAGTCATTTTTCATAATTTACATATCGATATTTTCCTAATTATATATTTAAAGACTGCCATTTTATAGAATTAAATATTCTTGCACTCTATATGTATATAATGCTGATAAATATGAAAGTTAACTTTCATATTTATCGTACTTTCGTATGGCAAACAAAAGCCAACTCTGTGGGTAGAGGAATTGTGTATATGCTTATTGCCGCATTCGCCTTTGCGTGGATGAATCTTCTGGCAAAATACTTAGATGATTTTCATCCTTTGCAAGTTGTTTTCTTTAGAGCTTTTGGTACTTTTATTTTCATTTTTCCTTACATGCTTATTAAGAAAGTTCCCGTAATAGGAAAGAATGTTATGTGGCTAAGTCTTAGAGGTGTGCTAAGTTTTGTATCACTTGCATTATTCTTTAAGGTAGTTCAGGACATCCCTTTAGGGTCGGCAGTTGCACTACGCTATACGGCACCTATTTTTAGTGTCATTCTTGCTTATTTCTTTTTAAAAGAAGTCGTAAAACTAGGGCAATGGATCAGTCTTATTATTTCTATAGCGGGTGCTTTTATTATGAAAGGCGTTGATTTGAGAATAGATACGATGAGTTTTATACTCATTATGTTATCCTCCATTCTTGTAGGTGGTGTTTTTGCTATTGTACGATATTTGGGATCACGTGAGCATTACTTAACTATCATTAACTACTTTATGGTGTTTTCGATTGTAGGTAGTTTATTTTTTATTCAGTTTTGGCGTATGCCTATGGGTCAAGAATGGTGGTGGGTTTCTATTATTGGAGTCTTAGGGCTTATTGGTCAGATTTTCTTGACACGTGCATTTCAACTCGCAGATACCAGTACAGTAGCTCCTATCAAGTATATGGAGTTAGTATATGCATTACTATTTGGTTTTTTCTTATTTGATGAGAAATATACCTTTTGGCCTATTATTGGGATGACTCTTGTTGTCTTTGGAATGCTTCTCAATGTTTGGATTAAACGGAAGGGATGACGTTATACGCTTTCGCGAAAGCATATAAAACATCACATCTTTTTTAAAAGATCATCTGTAAAAACCTGTATATCTCCTTGAGACTTTTTAATCTCAATGTCTATATCTGGATCAGAAGTCATATCTTTTGTGGTACCTATTGCTTTTACATACCAATCACTCCAAGCATTCAAAATTTCTATTTGGCTTTCCTTAGTAGCTCCATCAATAATGGCTGTTTTACTTAGCTCAAATTCTGTCGTTAATCGCTCTTTGGCAGCCTCAACAATCCCTTGTCTCATCCAATCTGAAGTAGACGCATCACTATTAAGTAATGTGTAAGCACTTACTAAAGCCGCGATGCCTACATTAGTCATCGTTTTTTTAGATACCTTATCAATACGGTCATTATCTGTATGATAAAATTGATCTGTAAAGTGCCATAACAATATGCCTGGAAGATCTGCATCTAAAAAAGGGATGTGATCACTACCACCTTCAAAAGGGTTTGTTTGTACTTCCCAATTTGCACGCTTACCTTGATCTTCAAAAACGTTTATTATAAAATCATTTAAATAATGAGGTTTCATTTCATCCAACTTCAATGGCCTACCTCCCCATTCTGAATGTTTATCATTTCCTCGTGTCCAAATAGCACTAGGGTCTGGCATTTTTTCTATTAGAAAAGTACCTCCTGTAATATCTGTATTCTCTCCTACCATGTCTAAACTAATTCCCCAATTAATATCGGAAGTACGCTTTTCTTTTTCTTCTATATAACGACGTGTAGAAATAATCTCATCTCCCCAAAGAAATGTCAGCGTTCTTTTAAAATCCAGTTTTTCATTTTTAATTAAGGTTGCTGTAATTAAAGCCATTTCCAATTGTGTTCCCACTCCAGTTGCGTTATCATTTGCTCCAGGTTCTTGAATATGTGCACTAAAAACAAGGCTTTCTTTTTGCAACTCTCCCCCTTTCACATTAGCAACTACTGTTAACTCTTCTGATGGGTATATATTCGTTTTCACGAAAGCATTCACAGTAACTTTACCTTTAGCTAATGCTTTTTCTAACCGTTCTTTAGCACTGTATGATAATGCAATTCCCCAAACAGGATTATTTTCATCATATGGAATTCCTCTAAACTGAATAGAGGTTACATTTTTTTCTGGTTGTAAATAGTCCGGATTATTATAAGTAATCAACCCTAAAGCACCTCCTTCTATAATGGCCTTCTTATACAATCTATAAGGATTAATATTTGCATACACAATCTTCCCTTTTACATTTAATACATCAAGGTCTTCTATAGATTCTACATATACAACCTCAGCAGTAACCCCTTCTTTTGGGGTTGAACTTGCATATTGATAGATCATATTTCTATTGGTCTTGTATTCTAATAAAGGGATCTCTTCGCCCATAATACGAAGTTTAGCATCTACAGGTTCCCAAGTAGGACTTTTCATAGGTCTTTTCTCTATTCTATAGGTAAGAATATCTTCTTCTTTGGCTCTAGACTCTTCTACAAATCCAGCAGTTTCTAACTTTTCTACAATTCTATATACTGTTTGATTAAACCCTGTATTCCCTGCAACTCTCCAAAACTGCTCTACAAAAGCAGTGGTTTCCATCGCTACATCTCCATTAAATTCAGAAGTTACCATTCCAAAATAAGAAGATGGAACATTATCCAGAGAACTATTATGTGAACAGCTTATTAGACTAGCAAGTATAATTAGGGTTAAAACAAATCGCATAGATTCTATATTTTTTAATTATGAATTTCTAGTGTCAAATATACTTTTCTCATAAATAATGCATCGTTAATTTCGGGGATAAGTGCAGCATTATTGCTACGTAAATATTATCAATCTTTTATAAGAGGTAAAACCAATAAAACTTGAGTACCATTACGTTGCTCACTACTAAGGTCTTCTATTGTATAGTATGCTTTTGTCTTAAATCTTTTTGAGTATAAGTCTAATCGTTCTTTTAAAATAGTACCTGATAAAGATTGGTGGTCTTTCTTATCGGTACTTGTTTTATAATTTCCTACACCATTGTCTTCAATCTTACAACAAAGTGTTTCTCCATCTTGATAAAAATGAATTACAATCGTATCATCATCTTTTCCTTGGAGACCATGTTGAATCGAATTTTCCACAAAAGGTTGTACAAACATAGGAGGCATTAAGATGTCATCATGAGCTAGTTTCTCATCTACTTCAATTGTAAATGTAAACTTCTTTGAAAAAGCAGATTGAAGTTCTAAATAAGTAGATAACGTTTCTATTTCTTCTGATAGGGTAATAAATTCTTCTCGTGAATTTTCTAATATAGCGCGTAATAGGTTCCCCAATTTTGAGATATATGGAATCGTTTTATCTGATTTTTTTTGAACTAGACCACTTACTGAATTAAGCGCGTTAAATAAAAAATGGGGATTTAATTGCGAACGTAATAAACGTTGTTCTAGATTTGATGCCCTATACTTATTTTGCAATTGTCTTTGTCTATAAAACAAAAATCCTAAACCTATAAATGACACTAATAAACCACTCAACACCCAATTAATAGTATTTCGTTGACTTATAATGGTTTGCTGACTCTTTGTCTTTTCCTCCAATGATGCGATAGAAGTATCTTTCTCTTTTGTTTGATATCTTATTTCTAGATTATTTAAATTGATTTTTAATTGGTTTTCATGAAATGCTTCTAAAAAAGCATTAGACTCTTTTAAGACTTCCTGTAAACCTATAATATCATTCTTCTTTTTATATGCATCTGATAATGTAGCAAAAACCTTTACGATTAAATCTTTTTCATCTTTTGTTTTAATTTCCTTTAAATCATATGAACTTTTAATAGTATTTAAATAATCAATAGCAGTATTGATATTTCCATCATGCAATGCTATATAACCCTTCAAATAATTAGCCCCATTAACAGCCAAAAGACGAGTATCACCTCTAGCATCAAAATAATCTAATGCTTTTTTATAAAAAAATAGTGTTGAGTTTGTATTCGTTTTTTTTTGATAAATATCACCTAAATTATAGTATAGTATCCACAAGTTGTTCTTATATGCTGACTCTTCTGATCTCCTGATGGCTTTTTCATAATATTGTTTGGCTTTATCTAATTGATTAAATTTTGAATAAATAACGCCAATTCTTGTATGTGTAACCACAGCAGGTCGATCTAAATTCATATACAGAGAATCTTTAGATACCTCGTTGTAATAATTTAATGCGATACTATCATTACCTATCTCTAAATGACTATCTGCAATATTAGCAACAATAAAACTCTTCCATTTATAAGGAAATTTCTTTGTGTAGTCTAATGCTTTATGATTGTTTGTTATTGACTCATCATATCTTTTTAAAGCACTTAAAGATCTAGCCTTATATAAATATGTTTCCAACATAATCTTTTCATCAAAATCTCTCTTGTTCTTTAGTTCTTCATAATATGCTATACTTTTATTAGCATAGATTATAGAAGAATCATATACCTGATTTAAACTATACTGTTTTGATTTTAGGAAATAATAATAAGACCAACCTGATAATTTTTCATTGGACGCTAATATTTTCTTAATTTCAGAATAGTCTTTAATTTTTCTTGCATTCTTAATATAATACTCTAAAATCGAATCTACTTTTTGTTGTGTGTATATAGAGTTTGGATTGTATTTTTCGAGATTAAGTTCTTGAGAATATGAATTTTGAATTACGTTTAAAAATAGTACTATAAAGAATATCTTAGATTTCATTTGAGCAAAGTTTATTACTTATAAATAATATATACACAGATCTTATAAAAGTAACTGATTCCTTCTTTTTTATCTTCAAAAGATTAAGATATCTTAGTATAAAAATTCCCTAGATGATTTCTGCAATTATTATTGAAGACAATATAGAAGCGCAAGAATATTTAACTGACATTATTAAAAATAATTTCCCTATAATTCAGATACTGGGGTATGCCTCTTCTATAAAAACATCCATACAATTAATCAATGAATCAAATCCTGAATTAGTTTTTATGGATATAGAACTAACTGATGGATTATCTTTTGAAATTTTTGATGCAATTGAACAACCTAGTTTTGAAGTTATTTTTATCACCGCTTTTCAAAATTATCTTCAAAAAGCTTTAGATCATTTTGCCCTTAATTATATCACAAAACCAATTAATCCTCCAAAACTAATTGGTTCAATAGGCCATTACTTACAACTAAAGGAACGATTATTTAGTTTAGAAAAATTTGAGCTCTTTAAAAATTTAACTCAAAATAAGAATGGGCAATTATTCATTCAGAGTTCCAATGAACATATTCTTGTGAAAACTGCAAACATTATAAAATTGGATGCTGATGGAAATTACACCTATTTACTCTTAGAAGATGGCAGAAAATTATTGGCTTCTAAATCTTTAAAATATTATGAGTCATTACTTCCTGAAACTTCATTCTTTAGAGCACATCGATCTGTTATTGTTAATATCAATCACATCGTTTCCATTTATAAAAAAGAAACAATCATTCTTACAAATAAAGATAAAATACATGTATCTACTAGAAATAAGAATAAACTTATACAATTGATACAATTACTTTCTTAGTTTTATATTATATCATTTAAAATTTGTTTTCTCATCTTATCAAAAAAATACAAGCGCTTATAAAATTATTATAAACGCTTATACTTTACTAGACATCTATTCTTGTTATTCTCTATACTTTTACCTTATAATATGAAAATATAGGATGTGTGGTGCGTTCTTAAAAATGGGTCTACAAATGTTTATTTCTGTAGATCCTTTTTTACTTATATACGCATTACTTCTTAATCTCTTCCTTAGGATTTAACAACACGGGGGTTCCGTATCCTAATTGTTCTAATTTTTTAAGTTGTGTCTTTGCATCTCCTACCACGAGGTAAATCATTTTATTAGGATCAAGATACTTAGCAGAAAGGGCTTTGATATCTTCTACGGTCATATTTCTAACGGCAGCCTCACGCTGTTTTGCGTAATCTACAGGAAGGTTTAGTTCAGAGATATTAGAAAGCATTCCTAATTTTGCTCCTGAAGTTTCAAAAGCACGTGCATTACTTTTAATCAAAAAGCTTTTTGACACTTCTAAATCTTCTTCATTAAAATTAGTTCCATAATCACTTAATATTTGTTTTACTAAAGCGGCGCTATCATAGGTTACATTAGAGCGCACACCACTAGAAATTGTAAACGCACCAGGAAGTGCTGTTCCTGAAAAATTTGATCTAATCCCATACGTATAACCTTTCCCTTCTCGCAACTGTTGTGTCAATTGTGAAGCAAATCCTCCTCCTCCTAAACGATAATTCATAACGCGAGCTGGATAATAATCTGGATCTGTAGCGGCTAGTGCTGGATATCCAAAACGTAATACCGATTGTTTTGCATCTGGCACATCATAAAAGTATACACTAGACTGCTCTGGTCGTTTTGGCATTTCAAATGTTGGAATTGTTACAGGAATAGCTTCTAAATTTTCATTAATTCCAGATAGGGATTGCACTACATCACTTTCTTTTATATCTCCTACTACATACACATTTCCTACTGTAGGAGAAATATTTTTATAAAAAGCTTTTAGATCTTCTAGTGTAATACTTGTTACTGAAGCAAGTGTTCCTAACCTATTATGAGATAGTATATGTTTATCACCATAAATAAGTTTTGCATATTCATTAGCAGCAATACTATTAGGATTTGCTTGTTGCTGTACTATTTGATTCATCACACTTTGTTTGACAATATCAAATTCTTCTTGATCCCATCGAGGTTGTAATACTATTTCTTCTACCAATGCCATGGTAGCGTCATAATTTTTTGCAAGTGTATTTCCAGAGACAACGACACTTTCATTTCCGGCAAATACATTTATAGAAGCTCCTAAGCGTTCAATGGCTTCTTCAAGTTCTGCTGTAGTTTTAGTAGCTGTTCCTTTTGTCATTAATCGAGCCATCATATTAGAAACTCCTACCTTTTCAGGGCTTTCTAATAATAAACCTCCATCAAAACTTATCTGAAATTGCACCAATGGCACTTCTTTATTTTCTATCCCATATACTTTCATACCAGAAGAAAGATCTGTTTGCCACACATAAGGAATTGTAAGTGCAGGAGTATTCCCATATGGAGGTTCTACAGAACGGTCAAATGAAGAAGGGGTCTTTTCATAGGTTGCAACAATACTCGCATCAAATGCCTCTTCGGCTCCATCTACTATTTTTTCTTCAGCAATTTCAGCTAGTTTTGAGTTTTTCAATGCTAAGTCTACTTGTCCATTAGGAACAAAGCTCGTAGCAATATAATTTTGTCCTTTAATATATGTGTTATATACACGCTCTACATCTTCAACAGTCACTGCTAGGATGTTTTCGATATCTTTAGCAATAAACCCAGGGTCATTAGCAAATATTTCATATTGTGCTAATTGAAATCCTTTTCCTAGCACACTCGAGAGGCCATTATAAAAGTTGGTTTCTTGTCCAGCCTTAATACGATCTATAGCAGATTGAGGAATCCCTTCTGATTCAAATTTCGCGAAAGCGTCATTAATACCTTGCGCTACTTCATCTAAATCCTTTCCACTAAAAGCGCGAATTTGCACTCTAAATTGCCCGGCTAATTCTGATGCATAGTTATACATAGTGACTCCTGAAGTAAGTTGCTTATCATCTACCAACACTTGATTAAAAGGAGCTTGTTTCCCATCTGAAAGATATTGCGAAAGCATATTAAGTGCATAAGAATCTTTGTGGTATAAAGGTACTGTAGGCCATGACATTGTAAGTTGAGGTATACGAGCAAAATTATCTTCGTAATATAGTTTTTTAGTATCTGCTACTGTAACTGTTGGTTTTTCTAATGCTGGGATTTCTTCTCCTCTTTTAATTTCATCAAAATATTTATGAACCCATGCTTTTGTTTGTTCTGTATCAAAATCTCCAGCAATGGTTAATACAGTATTATTAGGTGTATACCATCTATTATAGAAGTTTTTTACATCTTGAAGTGTCGCATTTTGCAAATCTTCTAAAGATCCTATTACTTGCCAATTATATGGATGATTTTCTGGGTATAAATTTTTATCTACAACATATTGCACATGCCCATAAGGTCTATTATCTACACTTTGGCGTTTTTCATTTTTTACTACTTGTTTTTCTTTCGCTAATACAGGATCTGTCACGGTATTAATAAACCATCCCAGCTTGTCAGCCTCCGCCCATATCATTTTTTCTAATGCGTCTTTAGGTACCGTTTGAAAATAGTTTGTTCTGTCACGACTTGTAGAACCATTTGCTCCAGATCCTCCAATACGTGCACTCATTTTATCAAGACCACCTTTCCCAAGGTTTTCAGATTCTAAGAATAATAAGTGTTCAAATAAATGTGCAAAACCAGTACGGCCTTCTATCTCTCTAGCTGAACCTACATGTGTAGTTAATGCAACAGCTACTACAGGATCTGAGGTGTCTTTATGCAAGACAACTGTCAAACCATTTTCTAGTGTAAATTTTTCAAATGGGACATTAAATTCTTGAGATTCTTCTGTAATTGTAGTTGTTTTATCTTCTCCACAAGAAGAAATAATAGAAACACCACATAGTAGGATTAACAAGCGAAACGTTTTCATATAGGGTATACTTAAAATTAGGATTCGAAGATACTTAAAAAGAAAAAACACTTATGTTAAGACCTCTACAAAACATTTTATAAATTAGAGCATCTATATATTTAATATGAAGCATCTTGTAGTATATCTCGCCGTTATCATTTTTTCTTTACATATAACCTCTTGCTCAAATGAATTTGAAGAGTATCAAAATACAGCTTCTGATTATCAAATAATACCAAAACCACTAAAACTAGAACCTGCACAAGGTCGGTTTTTAATTACTGAAAAAACAACCATTATAGGAGATGCTGCTTTATCTAATGAGATTGACTATGTATCAGAGATGCTAAAAACTGCATCTGGATACGCTATAAATGTCTCTAACAAGGACAGCGATCAGTATAAAAAAAACAGTATTACACTTCTACTAGACTCATCATTACCGAATGATGAAAGTTATTCGCTTTCTGTCACCTATGACAAGGTGGTTATCTCTGGAAAAACAGCAACAGGAATTTTTTATGGCATACAATCCTTACGGCAATTACTACCTTCTACTATAGAATCAAATCAGAAAAATGAGAATCCTATTACGATTCCGTCTGTTTATATAGAAGATCAACCCGAATATGTATATAGAGGAATGCATTTAGATGTTGGAAGACATTTTTTTCCAATAGATTTTATTAAAAGGTATATTGATTTAATTGCCTTACATAAAATGAATACTTTTCACTGGCATCTTACTGAGGATCAAGGGTGGCGTATTGAGATAAAGAAGTATCCTAAACTTACAGAAATAGGATCAACTCGTAAAGAGACTATTCTTGAAAAGAATTTTAATCCATACATAGGAGATGGGAAACCGTATTCAGGTTTTTATACCCAAGAAGAGATTAAAGAAGTAGTTGCCTATGCAACGAGTAAGCATGTTACTATTATTCCTGAAATAGAATTGCCGGGTCATTCGCTTGCTGCTATTGCATCTTATCCTGAACTAGGGAATACAAGTCAAACTCATGAAGTAGGAACGCGTTGGGGAGTTTATGAGCAAATTTATGCTCCAAAAGAAGAGACTTTTCAATTTTTAGAAGATGTTCTTACAGAAGTAATATCCCTTTTTCCTAGTAAACTTATTCATATAGGAGGCGATGAGGCTCCCAAAAAAGAATGGATAGAAAGTACCCTTGCACAAGAATTAATACAGCAAGAAGGATTGAAAGATGAGCATGAACTTCAAAGTTATTTTATAAAACGTATTGAAACATTTTTGAATAGCAAAGGACGAGATATTATAGGATGGGATGAGATTTTAGAAGGAGGGCTTGCTCCCAATGCGACGGTAATGTCTTGGCGAGGTATCCAAGGTGGTATAGATGCTGCACGTCTTCATCACAATGTAATTATGACACCAGGGTCTCATTGTTATTTTGATCATTACCAAGTAGACAAAGACCTACAGCCCAAAGAGCCATTAGCGATTGGAGGATTTACATCAGTTGAAAAAGTATATTCTTATGAACCTACACCTAAAGAATTACGTCCTGAACTACAAAAATATATTTTAGGAGCACAAGGAAATGTATGGACAGAATATATGAAAACTACAGATCATATAGAATATATGGTATTACCCAGAATGACGGCATTATCTGAAGTATTATGGTCTGCGCCCGCATCAAGAGATTGGAATGATTTTAAATCAAGGTTACAGCATTTTAAAGATCGATATGACAACTTAGGTCTTAACTATGCTTCCCATGAATTTACTTCTGAATCTGAATAACATAAATCATGTATACTTAGCAACAAAGAACTGCTGTATTCTATAAAAAGTAAATCCTAGTATTCCGCCAGCTACCATTCCGGTAAGAACGTCTAATGGATAATGAACGCCTACATATATACGGCTATATCCTACAAAAACTGCCCAAAACAAAAGGATAAAAATGAGGTTTCGATATTTTGATTGTAAAGCAAGTCCTGCAAAAACAGCCGTTGCCATACTACTTGTGGCATGACCAGAAAAATAACCATACCTACCACAACGCGGTGCTATAAAACGCATCGTTTCTTCCCAAGAAAATAGCTTACAAGGGCGAGGTCTTTGAATGAAGTTTTTAAAAAAATCTGAAAGTTGATCTGTTGCAGTAATCATTGCAGCTACAACCACCATGGTAATAAGCATCCCTTTCAATCCAAATTTTTGATATATAAAAAACAACAATAAAGCATACAGGGGTATAGAAGACAGTTTGTTGGTAACGACTAGCCAAAATCCATCCCAAGTTTCTGAGCCTAAATTATTCAAAAACAAGAAAAGTTCTTGATCATATGCTACAAGCGTTTCCATAGGTAATTATCCGTCTTCGTATTTTGCAATTTCTGCATCATAAAAAGCGGTAGCTTCTTTGATTGCATTTTCGGTTTCGGTGGCGAGTTCGGCTTCATCTTGCTTATCAAACTCTTCAAACCACTCTATTTGATCTTTAGTAAGATCTATTATAAATCTTGGAAATTCTGTATGTATCACAAAAATGGCATCTTCATGCTCAGAGTGATCGCCTAAAAGGAACTTTGGAACCGTCATTCTAAATATCGTATTGGTTAATCAATATATAGTATTTTGATATGTTAACTAGTCGTTGTGTATTGATGTGATGAACTTCTAATTAATTTTTTGCTAAGGTAGTTAAATCTAAAATAGAGCATCACTGCCGATGCTGTTAATCCTGCTAATAATCCTATCCATACTCCTTGTGCTCCCATTTGATCTTCTTTACCTAAATACCAACTTATAGGAAACCCAATTACCCAATAGGCAATAAAACAAATTCCTGTTGGAATATTTACATCTTGCAACCCTCTTAAAGCTCCTAATATAGTCACTTGAATACCATCACTTAATTGAAACAATGCCGCCACTACAAGTAGTTGAGATGCAATAACTATCACTTCGATATCATCTATATAAATCGTTGGAAAAACATCTTTAAATACAATAAATAAAACTGCAAATACGGCTTCAATCAAAAAGACTAGTATAAATATAGATATTGCGATACGCCTTAAATTAGGGTAATCTTTTTTCCCTTTTTGATTTCCTACTCTAATGGTTGCTGTCACTCCTAATCCTACTGCTACCATAAATGTCATAGACGCAAGATTAAGTGCAATCTGATTTGCCGCTTGTGCATTTGTACCTAAAAGACCACATAAAAATATAGCTGCTGTAAATATGGCAACTTCAAAAAGCATCTGTAATGCCGTAGGAAAACCAAGACGAAATAATTCTCTAAACTCTGACCATTTGATATGAGAGAAATTTGAAAACTGAAAATAAGGAGTAAACATACGCTTTCGCGAAAGCATATACACCAATAACCCTAGCATGAAAAAACGTGAAATCAGAGTGCCCCATGCAGCGCCTTCTACCTCAAGTCGTGGAAAAATCCAAATTCCATAAATCAAGAAATAATTAAAAATAACATTGATCACATTAGCAATTAGCGTCGCATACATCGCAAATCGTGTTTGAGAAAGGCCATCTGCAAACTGCTTAAATGCTTGAAATATCATTAAAGGAATCATAGAAAAAGCCACAATTTCTAAATATGGAATCGCTAGTTCTACCACCTCTTCTGGTTGATCTAAGTAATATAAAATAGGTTTTGCTACTAATAGAGCAAGAAATAACACTATGCCATTGACGGCACACATAATCACACCATGATGAAAATGTAATCGTCCTTTTTTTATATCATTTGCACCATCTGTCTCTGCAATTAAAGGAGTGATTGCAAAAGAAAAACCAATTCCTAATGATAGTGCTATAAACACTAAACTATTCCCAAGACTTACTGCTGCAAGTTGAGCAGCTCCAAGGCGTCCTACCATCAAATTATCTATAAAGGCAACCAAAATATGCCCCAATTGCCCTAATGCAATGGGTGCCGCTATAAGCGTATTTTGCCAAAATTCCTTCGTATATCTTTGAATTTGCATAATGAATTTCCCCTCCTACTCCTGTTTTGGATTATTGTAAAGTCTGCATGAGTTTACAGGCATCAAAAATAAGACTTGCATCCTAACTTCTATGGGATAGTTTCATGAACTTATTAATTATTTTTAAAAAAATAGTACCTTCCCATTATGCTTTTAAT
The DNA here is from genome assembly GCF_900188275.1 of Dokdonia pacifica. GTDB lineage: Bacteria > Bacteroidota > Bacteroidia > Flavobacteriales > Flavobacteriaceae > Dokdonia > Dokdonia pacifica. Next base: position 206,517 of record NZ_FZNY01000006.1, on the reverse strand, counting down.
ACAATTACATAAACGTCAGAACAAACCAACAATTTTAAAATGTATTCGAGCCGATAAAAGTGAAACATGGTCTAAATTACACCCCAATACAGAATACCATGATTTAGCTCATATTGCTGTAGAAAAAGTACTGGGGTTTAAAAACGCATTTTATGGACTTGTCTCTCAAGGCGTAGGAATTTCAGATTTTGAACTACCTGAAGCTCAAAAACCCGAGGCATTAAGAGGCCCTAATTTACCTAAAGAATCACTAGTAACAGAACACCTTGTGAATCTACTTACTATTGAACAGTTTAACACAAAAGGTCCTATTGATTTTATTAAAGAAATTAAAAAAATCTTAGTAGAAAATAACCTTCCCTATCCGAATACCTTAACAGAACATACACTCAACTTTATTCGAACCGAATATACGCGTCTTATCACTGCATGGAAAAATGTACAAGACGGCGCTTATTTAGAAAACAAATTTGACTTATGATTACAGATCCGAAAGAAATAGACCAAATCCTACGTACTATTATTAAAGAACATGTAGGACCACTTCAAATCAGAAAAGACGAAGCAAACGTATTAGAAGCTGCTGGTACCATTCCTACAATGCAGGGAAAACAAAAAGTAGATGGCTTTTATTTTGCTAGCGTGATGCCAAAGCCTAAAGATGTACGTTTATACTTTTTTCCTATTTATACAGATGCAACCGTTTTTAAAGACATAGATCCTATGTTACGCAAGTGTTTAAAAGGTAAAAGTTGCTTCCATATAAAAAAAATGGATGATGATTTAAAAACTCATATTACAAAAATGATTGCGCTTGGAATTAAGACCTATCAAGACAAAGAGCTCTTAACAACATAACCATACTTAAATACGCTATAACCGTACTTCATTACGCCATAACCACATGGTAATTATGGGATTTCATCGAAAATTTACTGGTTTTGATCGAATAGCATTAAAAAAAAATTGCCTTTTTAATAAAAGTATCTACATTTAGAATTCTAAAAAAGAAAAGATGAAAGGGGCCCTTCTTAAATTACTGATACTATTATTATTACCATTTTTCGCATATGCACAAGTAGGTGTTGGAACATTAACTCCTAATGGAATGCTCACCGTAGATGCCAGTTCAGGAACTACAGCAGCACTAGAGTTAGTTGCTCAGGCAACACCCACGACAAACCTTGCTAATGGGCAACTTGCCGTAATTGGTAATACATTATATATGTATGATGGTTCTCGTAGTAAATGGCTCACTGTAGAAAGTACAGCAATTCAATTTGGACGTGACGGAAGTGTAGATAATGACAATTTACACTACGGAGGAAATTTGACTAGTGGTACCGCAGGCGCTCTAATGCCCTTAAATGGAACTATTGTAGCTATTTCTGCTATGGGAGGTTCTGGAGATGATACCAATATTAATATTAGAGCTAGAGACGCCACAAATACAAACTCTGTAAATGAAACATTTGCACTTTCTGGTCTACGTTATATAGATACGGCTGCAAATTTTGATTTTGATGCTGGAGATTATATTACGGCAAGAGGGCGAGATACTAGTACAATCACTGATAATGTCACTGTTATTATTTGGGTAAAATGGAGACAATAAAGGAAATACTACACATAAAAAAAGGGAGCCAATTGGCTCCCTTTTTTTATGTGTAAAAGTTTATTAATCCTTAATAGGTAATGTCATCAGTTTACCAGGCTTCTGGATGTAATTATCCATCATATAAATGAGACCTGTCATGGTGGCTGCACCTAGTTCTAATTCTCTTTTATTGACAGCATCAAAGGTGTCATTTGCGGCATGATGATGATCAAAGTAACGTTGAGAGTCTGGTCGTAAACCAGCAAGTACAGTACCATTCCCCTTAAGAGGACCTATATCTGCCCCACTTCCACCTCTTACAAAAGAGTGTATAAAATAAGGTTCAAATAGTGGTTTCCAGCTTAAGATCTCATCAAAATTTCTATCATCAGTATCAAAAGAAAAACCTCTTGGTGTAAAACCACCCGCATCACTTTCTAATGCAAAGACGTGTTTTTCTCTTTTACTTTTAGCAACTTCTGCATATTTACGTCCACCTCGCAAACCGTTTTCTTCATTCATAAAAAGGACAACACGTATACTATGTCTTGGTTTATAATTAATGGCTTTCATAATGCGTAATACTTCCATGCTTTGCACCACTCCAGCGCCATCATCGTGTGAACCATCTCCCAAATCCCAAGAATCCAAATGCCCTCCTACGACCATATATCTATTTGGAAATTCGCTTCCTGTGATTTCACCAATTACATTATAGGATTGCACGTCAGGTAAATTTTTACAAGACATAGAGAAAAAGAACTTTGTTTCTGGGTTTAATTTAAGGAGCGTACTTAGCAATTCTGCTCCGTTGGTACTTATAGCAGCTGCAGGTATACGCTGCGCAGGTTTCAAATCTCCATAAGACATAGAACCCGTATGAGGATAGTCATCAAGGCTATGTGTTACTGATCTTACAATGACTCCAACAGCTCCATACTCTGCTGCCTTAGCAGCTCCACTATAACGCTGATCTACACAACCTCCATAGGCTCTAAAAGTATCAATAACATCTGCTTGCATGGGTCTATTAAAAAATACGATTTTGCCGCCTACATTAGCAGCACCTAATTTTTCAATCTCTTCAATACTTTGTACTTCTATAACAGGTGCTTTTACACCTCCATTAGGAGTCGCAACAGAACCGCCCAAGGCACAAATAGGTACTTTAGTGGTCTTTCCAGCATCTGTTTCAATAAAAGCATATTCTGGCAAACCTCTCACCCATTTAGGAACCATAACGGGTTGTAACCAAACTTTATCCAACCCTACACTATCTAATTGTTCTTTTGTCCAGTTAACTGCTTTTTCGGCACCTAAACTACCGCTGAGACGTGAGCCAATCTGATTAGATAGATAATTTAGCCATTCATAACTGTTTCCATTTTTTAATGCTTCATCATATATTTTTCTAATTTGAATGGAATCATTTTGCGCTTTCGCGAAAGCGGAAACACCACAAATTAAAAGTAGAATCATCATTTTTTTTATCATAGCTAACTATTTATTCGTTATTTAATTGGTCCTTATATAATTCTATATTTGCTTTTGTTTTTGCATCAAGCTCTGGTTCTTTTATATCTTCATAAGCACTTAATGTTTCCAACAAAATAGTAGCCACAGCTAGTCTAGCTGCAGGTTTACTATCAGCCGGAATTACATACCAAGGTGCATGAGGCTTTGATGTACGATTAATAGCATCTTCATAACAATGTTGATAGTCGTCCCATAGCTTACGTTCTTTCAAATCACCTGCAGAAAATTTCCAATTCTTCTCCTTTTTATCTAAACGGCGTAGTAATCTATTCTTTTGCTCTTCTTTAGATAAGTGTAAAAAGAACTTATAAATAAGGGTGCCATTTTCGGCAAGGTGTTTTTCAAAAGCATTAATTTGTTCAAATCGTTGATCCCAGAAAGCATCATTTATATCTTCTACAGAATGCACATTTGGTAAATTCTCTCCTAAAATATATTCAGGATGTACTCTTGTTACCAGTACATTTTCATAATGTGTCCTGTTAAACACTCCAAATTTACCACGTTGAGGTAAGGCAATGTAATGTCTCCATAAATAATCATGACCCAATTCTAAATCTGTAGGCACTTTAAAACTATGTACTTCTACACCTCTCACATTAAAGTCTTTAAAAACTTCTCGGATTAAACTATCTTTTCCAGAAGTATCCATTCCTTGTAAGCATACTAAAACACTATACTTATCATGCGCATATATGGTATCTTGAAGCTTTCCTAGTTTTTTTCGAACTTTACGAAGTTTCTTTTCTAACTCTTCTTCTGATAGTTCAGAAATCTTCGCTCCCTCAAAGTCTTTTAGATTAATTTTTTCAGTGACTTTATACTGATGCAATCCTTCCATAAAAATTAGTAATTATATAGTAAAAAGCTGTTTTTTATGCAATATAGTATTGTTAAAGCGTATTATACGTTAAAAACACTATCATTTTATTTAATATATTAGCATATTATAATCATAAATACTAAAAAAAATATGAAAAAAATTACTTTATTACTACTTGCCTTAACGACAAGTTTTTACGTTAATTCCCAAACTGTAATCTCTTTTGAGGTATCAGAAGGTTATACCGAAGGGGATATAAATGGACAAAATGGTTGGGGAGCAATTGGTGGAAACACAAATACTTTTGTATCTGCTGCTCAATCGTCAGAAGGAGATCAATCTCAACAATTAGTTCCTACTAATACGGGAGCTTTAGGTGGAGGATTAGCGCCACAAGAAGTAAGCGTTGAGCCTGAGGTATTTGTTACTACAGATATGTTTGTAGAATCTTCTGATGGAGCATTATCTACTATAGAATTTGCTACTCAAAGCCCTTCTCAAGGTTTACTTACTACTAGAATTGCTTTCAATCCAGATGACACTATTACTGTTTTAGATGATGATGGTTCTGGAGCTTTAGCATTTATAGACACTGGTGCTACTTTTACTCGTGACACTTGGTTTACATTAGAGATTGAGCATAGATTTGATGATGGAGAGATTCTATATTATATAGATGAAAACTTAATATATACAGGAACTGTATTTGGAGGAACTAATGTAGAGCAATTAGTAACTATTTTCAATAATCTTGAAAGTGGAGCTTTTTATGACAACATGACTTTTCAAGATGGTGTACTTTCTACTGATGAAAACACTTTATCAGAAAATGTTTCTGTTTTCCCTAATCCAACTAATGGTGATTTAAATATCAACTTTACTAGAAATTTTGGAGCAACAAACATTGATATTATAAATGTAAATGGTCAAAAAGTTTTAAATGCTTCTATCGAAGGTTTTGGAAACAATTCAATCGCTACTAGCAAATTAGCTAATGGTATTTATTTTGCTCAAATATCGAGTGAGACTGGAACAACTACCATTAAATTTATCAAAAACTAAAACTGCGTTTTAGTTTTTATTCAAACACAACTCAACAACTAGAAAAGCCAAAATCGTAATGATTTTGGCTTTTTATTTTTAGATAAGTATTCTTATTTATTTACTTGCAAATAGTTTTACATCATCTTCAGAAACTTCGGCTCCACTTAAAATAATCAATCTTTCAACTACATTACGAAGTTCTCTAATATTTCCAGTCCAATCATAATCTTGCAATAACTTGATGGCTTTATCAGAAAATTTCTTTTCTGAAGATCCTTGTTCTTGTGATATCTTCTTTGCAAAATGACTAATCAATAATGGGATATCTTCTCTACGATCATTTAGTGCTGGTACTTGAATAAGTATTACAGCAAGTCTATGATATAAATCTTCTCTAAATCGACCTTCGTCAATTTCTTTTTTAAGATTCTTATTCGTAGCGGCAACAACACGTACATTCACTTTGATGTCTTTATCGCTTCCTACGCGTTGCACACGGCTTTCTTGAAGTGCTCTCAACACTTTTGCTTGAGCAGAAAGACTCATATCTCCTATTTCATCTAAGAATATAGTTCCTCCGTTTGCTGCTTCAAATTTACCAGCTCTATCTTTATTTGCAGATGTAAATGCCCCTTTCACGTGTCCAAATAATTCGCTCTCTATTAATTCAGATGGTATAGCTGCACAATTCACTTCTATTAAAGGGCCATTAGATCTATCGCTCTTTTCGTGTAACCAATGCGCAACTAGCTCTTTTCCTGTCCCATTAGGGCCAGTAATTAATACACGTGCATCTGTAGCTGCTACTTTCTCTATCATTTCTTTAATTTGAGAAATCGCAGCACTATCTCCTATCATCTCATACTTTTTACTCACTTTCTTTTTGAGTAATTTATTCTCTACTACAAGGTTTTTCTTATCGAGTGCATTACGTACTGTATTAAGCAATCTATTTAAATCTGGTGGTTTTGAGATATAATCAAAAGCTCCGAGACGCATCGTGTTTACCGCTGTATCTAAATCTCCATGACCAGAGATCATTACCATAGGGACTTCAGGTTTTAATTTTTTAACTGCTTCTAAAACCTCAACACCATCCATTTTTGGCATTTTTATATCACAAAGTACTAGATCGTAATCATTATCTTTTATCTTGTTTATTCCTTCTAAACCATCTTCGGCTTGCTCTACTTGATACTCTTTACTCTCTTCAGAAAGAATTTTTGTGAGTACTCTGCGTATTGCAGCTTCATCTTCTATTATTAATATTTTAGACATATCTCTTTTTTAATTTATTAAGAATAGAATCAAATACTATTCCTTTTTATTGTATAGATGTACTTCTCTTTGTGGGAAAGGTATAGAAATAGCATTCTCTTTGAATAATTCATCTATTTTAAATCGCAAATCACTTTTTATACGAGGATCAGCAAAACTATTACTAGTAAAGAAGTAAACGCTAAACTGTAATGCCGAGTCTCCAAAATCTTCAAATAACACAAAGGGCTCTGGATGCTTAAGTACTCCTTCTTGTCCTTCTAAGCTTTTAAGGAGTAATTGAGATACGCGTGCTGTATCACTTCCATATGCAACACCTACAGATACACTTTCTCTAGTAGTTTTATGGTTTTGAGTCCAATTATAAACTTTTTCGGTTAAAAACTTATGATTAGGAATGACAATGACTTTATCATCTCTGGTTAACGCTCTTGTCGTTCTTAATTTAATATCAAAAACACGCCCCACTTTTCCATCATCAAACTCAATAATATCTCCTATGTGTAGTGTTTGATCTAGTATAATAAAGATCCCTGAAAGTACATCTTGAAATAAGGTTTGCAATGCAAATCCTAAACCTACAAATAACGCTGCAGATGCAGTCAAGAATACAGTTACATCTACTCCCGAAGCACTTAAAACAGCAATAACTACAAGAATATAAATAAGGTATTTTAAAAACGTAAAAATGCTATTAAATTTATTACTATCATCTTCAGGTAGTTTTTTAGTAACGATCCTTCTAGAAATCAAAAGCAATCTATGCACTAAAATGAAAGAGAATATGATAAGTAAAAACGTTCCTATAGTAATATGAATTTTTTCTTTACCAGAACCAAAATGGAAACCCCAATTAAGAAATTCCTTAACACTCCCCCAAACATCTTGAGTGATCACTTCTTTTACTTTATCTACTGTATCTTCTTGAAGCATATTAATATTTCAACCATTTAAAAAGTTCCTTATACGTAGGTTTTTTTCCATACATTAAAATTCCTACGCGGTATATTTTGGATCCAAACCATACCGTAAAGATAAAAGAAGCAACTAATAATGTTACTGATAATGCAATTTGCCATCCTGGTACATCAAATGGAATACGCATAAGCATTACAATAGGAGACGTAAGTGGAATAATAGAAAAGATAGTTGCAACGGTTCCATGAGGATTATCTATTACAGCAAAAAAGCCAACGTAAATGGCAAGCATAAGCGGCATAATAATAGGTAACATAAATTGCTGTGTATCGGTTTCATTATCTACTGCGGCGCCAATAGCTGCATAGATAGAACTATATAAAAAGTAACCACCTACAAAATACACTAAAAACCCTACTATCAATTGTAACAGTGGAAGTTTACCTATTTCAATAAATATTTCCGTTATTTTATCAGGATCATTAGCGATCGCTTGTGCTTCAGAATTTACAACACTTGTCGTAGCAGAAGGGTCTATATCAAAGACTATTTGCATTACAGTAAGTAAAACAACTCCTAGGATTGCCCATATCGAGAATTGTGTAATTCCAGCCATGGTCGTTCCTAATATCTTCCCTAACATTAATTGGAATGGTTTTACAGACGAGATAATCACTTCAATAATGCGATTTGTTTTTTCTTCTATCACACTACGCATAACCATATTTCCATAAATGATAATAAACATCATCAATAAATACCCTGCAGCTCCTCCAAAACCAGCTTTAACCCAATTACTCATTTTTGAAGATTTTTCTCCAGAATAATTTTCAATACCAATATTGATTTCTTTTTTCACATCATCAATAGTATTGGGGTTAATCCCTTTATTAACTAAAATTTGATTTGTGAGTTTGTTTTCTATTTTCTCTTCTAGGCTTTCAACCACTCCAGGAGATGGCGTTTCTTTTCCATAAAACTTGATATCAAAACCAATATCTTCTGTATCAGGTAAGATATGGACAAGCCCATAATATTCTTCATTTTCAGAAACTTCCTTAGCAGTCTCTAGACCTTGACTAGAAAGATTGATATAGGTAGTCTGATCTGTATTGCTAAATATCGTTTCAAACGCATTAGAATCATCTACAAATGCAATGACTCGTTTGGTATCACTATTTAATTGTGTTAAGTAAGTGATTAAAAAAACCATTCCAACAAGTATCAGTGGACTTAAAAACGTCATAATCAAAAATGACTTATTACGCACTCTTGCCTTGTATTCTCTTTTTATAATTAATGACAATACACTCATATACTTTCATTTACGGTTTGGATAAAAATATCATTTACACTTGGGATCACTTCTGTAAAGTGCGTTACTTGCCCATACGACTGTAATTGTTTTAACAGATCATTGGAGTTTCCTTGCTCTCCAAGTTGAATTCGCAATTTCAATTCATCACCCAATGACTTAAATTCTGCTGGACTCACTTTAAACATAGATTGTAGGTCTGTTTCCGCTTTCGCGAAAGCGGACGCATCCATCTCCACGCCTATATCAAACGTATTGTTCCTGTACTGACGCTTTATCTCGTTGATCTCTCCATCTAAGATTTTATTAGATTTATGAATCAATGCGATATGGTCACATAATTCTTCTACAGATTCCATACGGTGTGTTGAAAAGATAACCGTAGCACCTTCATCGCGTAGTTGAAGGATTTCATCTTTGATGAGGTTTGCATTGATAGGGTCAAAGCCACTAAACGGCTCATCAAAAATGAGCAATTTAGGATTGTGCATAACGGTCACTACAAATTGAATTTTCTGTGCTTGTCCTTTAGATAACTCTTGAATTTTTTTATTCCACCAAGCACCAATTTCTAATTTTTCAAACCAGTATTTTGCTCTTTTCTTCGCTTCTGCTTTATCCAGTCCTTTTAATTGTGCTAGATATAGAACTTGCTCTCCAACCTTCATTGATTTATAAAGACCGCGTTCTTCTGGCATATAGCCTATATCACGAATATGATGTTGTTGTAAAGGCTCTCCATCCAATGTAACAGATCCTACATCTGGCATGGTGATTTGATTGATAATACGGATAAGTGTCGTCTTTCCTGCTCCATTAGGTCCTAAAAGCCCAAAAATACTTCCTTTAGGTACTGCTATAGACACTCCGTTAAGTGCCGTAAAGTTTCCAAATTGCTTAGAAACCGTATCGGCAACAAGTAATGAATTCATAGTTGATCTTTAGTGTGCTAAAGATAGGAATAAGAAGGCAGAGCATGAATGCACTTTAGAGTTTTTTAGCAACAGAATTAATTACTACAATTTCCGTTTAAAAAATCCTGTTCTGTTGGGTTATATGCATTATCCTGTATATACAAATTCTCAACAACACCGTTCACAATTAAATCTTCCACGACACAAAAATTTGTAAGCGCATCGTTATTAGAAATCTGTAACTGATTTAACGTTGTAATATTTTCCAATCCAGACAAATCAGTTATCAAAGAAAGACTATGAATAAGGAAATTATTATTTACAGTTTGAAGCCCAGATAACCCATCTAAAGAAATGAGATTACTGTCAAAACCTATACCCACATAATCTGCTATCGTAATATTATGTAAACCATGTAAACTTTCCCCTTGAAAAAAAGTTATATTAAGGCTTCCTACACTCGTTAAATTAGAAAGAAATGACAAATCATCAAGTGGTTGTGGCACAGAAATAGAAGGACAGCTAGGACAACTAGCGAAACCTTCTGCAATATTCACAGATGCCAAAGATGCTGGAATAATATCTGATAACATAGAAGCATCATCTATGAGTATATTTCCAGTAAGTCCTAAATACCCATTCTCCTGTATTTGTGCATTTTCAAGACCATTATAACTTTCTAATAGTAGATTTTCTTTTACAAAAAGCCCTCCTACTGACGTTACATTTGACAATGCTTCTACCGAGGTTAATTCATAATTATTAGTTATTTGTAATTTATTTGCAACAGTCGTTAAGTTTTCAAGGCCATTAAGATTTGTTATTTGAGTACCATTAATACTTAAGAAGACTCCGTCAACTTTTGTAAGGGTATTTAAAGCTTCTAAAGAAGTAATAGGTGAACCCGAACTCTGAATAGACAAATAACCCGTTATTTCTGTATATCCCATAGATCCTATAAAATCTACTTCCGCTTGGGTATTTAAAGTAAGATCGCCTTCAAAAATATTAGACTCTTGAATAGTATCATCCGTACTACAAGAAACTATACATAAAGCACATAAAAGGGTTGTAATTAATCTCATGATATATTATTTTAAAATAATTAGTAGTAATTACTCACTACAATTTCCGTTTAAAAAATCCTGTTCTGTTGGGTTATAAGCATTATTCTGTATAAGAAAACTATTATTGTTATAAAACATTATCGTACCATTAATAAATAAATTAGAAAGTCCACAAAAATCAGAAAGTATTGGATTCCCATTATAATCAAGGGTTCCTCCTATAAGAATTCCTCCATCAAGAAATAAAAGATTTTCTAATCCATCTAAAGATTCTAGAAGTGTATTTCCTTCTAATCGTAAAGTACCAATAACAGATTCTAATCCTTGTAGACCTTGTAGAGAAGTTATTGAATCACAGCTCGTAATTCTTACACCATTTGCGCTTGTTATATTATGTAATCCATCTAAAGAAAGTAAACTCTCTACAACAAACAGAATTAAATTACTTTCTATTGTGGTTACTTGATCAAAAACTTCAATAGAAGTTAATGAAGGACTATGCCAAATACTAAGTACTTCTAATGTTTCATTTTGCACATTTGATAACGCATCTAGAGAGGCAAGAGATTCATTTCCACTAAGATGAATACCTCCCATATAGGTAAGGCTTTCTAAGCCTGATAAATTTTCCAATTGATCTAAACTAAATATAGTAAGCCTTCCTACTGATTGTAAAGATTGTAATAATTCAAGAGTATTAATACTTTCTAAGTTATTAAGCACAAATTGATTTCCTACAGATTCTAACTGTTCTAACCCTTGAAGATTTTCTAATAAAGGACTCGATTGAATTGAAAAATCTCCTGTCACCCTTTTTAAACTTGAAAGGCTATTTAAATTTGTTATATCTGTATTACCGCCACTAAAAGGTTGAATATTGAAATTTCCAATAATCTCTGTATACATATTTGCTCCAAACTCATCTAAGTCTTCTTGAGAATCTATATAAAGATCTCCTACATACGTATTTTCTTCTTGTTCACATATACTCACATCTCCAACATTTGTAACTTCTGCTGTTATCGATATAGGTAATAAACCTGTATTTTCATTTTGGTCCTGATCTATAATTATAAATTCATAAGTAGTCTGGGTACAATATGTAAACGTATAATCTAGCACTCCATTTTCTACAACAAAAGGAATACTTGTTACTTGACCATTATTATTTACCAATAACCCAATACCATTCTCAAGAGGTATTCCATCACAATTGGTAACAGTACCTATCAATGTGGTTTGATTAACAGCTTCTACAGGTATTGTAATTACTATCAATGTATCTGCACTATAGGGTCCCAGTTGTGCTTCATAAGTTTGTTCATCTGAACAATCATCAGCCCCTAATACTTTTAGTGTAATCTCCTCATTTGCTGGAAACAATCCACATTCATTTCCATCTTGATTTGTTAATCCATCAAAAATAATCTGTCCCGTTTCATTACGAATGATTTGAATAGGAACACCTCCAAGTGCTCCATTTTCGTCTTGTATTGTTATACAAGCTTCTATATAATCTATAGGTAAATCACAATTCCACCATGTAAAATGCGTAACTTCTCCTATGTATTTATCACCTACTTTTATTGCTTCTCCTTGTTCTTTCCAATACCCAACATTTTCGTCAAAAAACCATAGAGGAATTACATCTGGTGCTATTCCCATTTGTGTATTATCTACTGGAAACTCAATAGTTGCAGGAGCATCTTCTGCTATATTAAGCACATCACCGTTAGGTGAAAATAAATTGATAGCGAGCATTCCATACGTTTCCAAACTCCTAGCTTCATTACTTATATTTTGCGCAAATAGCATTCCTGGCATTTGCTCAAAAGTCGCACTTTCATTGGGTTTTAAATAATGCATAGATACCTCAACGTCTCCTGTATATGGATTGTCATTTTCGTCTATAAATGCGCCTGTAAAAGAAACACTACTTTCTCCTAAAGTAGCAATACTAGCTTCTCCAGATTGGACAGTAGTCACAATATTTTTTTCTAATAAGGTAATTTGCACATCGTTTATCGTATTCACATCTGGAATAAGTACTCTAGAACCTACTATATATCCTTCTTTACGTACTTTTAAAAATGCAAAATGCTTAAAAGCTGAAGCATCCTGAATTATAAAAACACCGTTAGCATCTGTTTGTGTTGTGCTCGTTCCTATTGTAATTTGTGCTTCAAAGATTCCATTTCCAGACTCATCTACAACATGCCCTGTAAAATCTGCAGTAACAGCATCGCCAAAATTGGCTACTTGAAAACTTATATCATCTTGCTGGTTGATAATTTCAGATTCAGGAATGCTATTACCAAAATCATCTTCTTCACAAGAAAACAGTAAAAAGATGAATAAGGAACTTAAAAGGAATATTCTTTTCATAATGGTATGGTTCGTTACTATGAGAAATATGATTGATGATTATTCACTACAATTTCCATCTATGATGTCTTGCTGCGTTGGATTAAAGGCATTTAAAAGTATTTCAACATCTTCTTCCAAAAGAGTTGTAACGCTATTCTGTACAGCACAAAAATCAGTGAGAACGGGGTTAGCTACAGCTTGAAAACCTCCTGTTACTAATGGTATATTTTCTAATCCACCTAATGTTTCTAATTGATCATTTTGTGATACAAAAAGAAAAAGAATATCATTCGTTACATTACTTAGTTCTTGAAGATTTGTAATATTAGGAGCTAACCAAACCGAAAGACGATTTATAGAAGTTATATTTTCAAGCCCCGTAAGATCTGTTCCTTGAAAACCTTTAAGTCGCAACCAATCCACTTCATTCACATTACTTAAAAATGCCAAAGATGTAAATGGTTGAGGTTCTGGAATAATTGGAAGGCAATCTACAAAAGGCCCACAATCTAATATGAACTCTTTAAATCTTATAGTTTCCATGACAGATGGCATTCCATCTTGAATTGCATCTAAGCTTGCTAATTTATCATTCCCTTCTATAATTAAATTTCCTCCAGATGCTATTGAGATATTTTCTAGACCTTGTAAAGATTGTATTTCTCTGAAGTTAATAATCTCAAGACTTTGTATCGTACTATTAATATTACTAAAAGTATCTAATGATGAAATCATAGAATTTCCATACAAGGATACTTCTCCAGATACACTCGTTAAATTTTGCAAACCATCTAAGTTTGGCACATCAAAAAGATTTGTCAATCTTAAATCACCTCCTACTACCTCAATAGTAGACAAGTTACTTAAGTTAGATATAGGGTCAGGATTTTCAAATTGTGCACTAAGAATAAGATTACCCGTTATTTCTGTATATAACATAGCACCAAAATCATCTACCTCTTGTTGTGTAAATAATTCAACATCTCCATCAAAGATATTAGCTACTGGTTCTTGAATAGTATCATCTGTAGTACAAGAACAAATACATAGAAAGACAATAACTACAATGTAATTTTTGAACATAATGATTGGTTTAGTGTTATCTCGTTAGTTACTAGCTAAAATCAAAAAACAAAAGATAGTATTAGGTGCAACCGATCAACGTTTACTTTTCAAAGATTACAGAAAACACATCAAAGCGCTGAAAATCAATATATTAAAAAAAACAAAACCCACCCTTGACGAATGTCTAGGATGGGAAAAAAATTGCTATGAAAAAGAAAAATAACGTTAAATAGTGTTTAACGTTATTCAAATATAACTTTTTTTTATCAACCTATAAGGAAAACCTTTAGAAAAATTGACAATTTAACAAGCCTTATGAAAACATATCTTTTACTTTCTCAAAGAAAGATTTGTCTTCTTTCTCTGGATTAGGAGTAAAGTTCTCATCTTTAGCCATTTTCTCAAAGAATTGTTTTTGTTCTTTCGTAAGTGTTTTTGGAGTCCATACATTTACATGTACTAGTAAATCTCCTTTTCCATATCCATTTATAGATGGAATCCCCTTACCTCTAAGGCGTAATATTTTTCCACTTTGAACACCAGATTCTACTTTAATACGTACTTTTCCAGTAACTGTTTCTATCTCTTTAGAGCTCCCTAAAACAGCTTCACTAATACTGATGTACATATCATAATGCAAGTTATCTCCTTCACGTTGAAGATTTTCGTGAGGAAGTTCTTCTATCGCAACTAGTAAATCTCCAGAAATCCCATTACCAGGTGCATCATTACCTCTACCTTGCACTTTAAGTTGCATTCCATCTACAACGCCTGCTGGTATTTTTATGCTTACAGTTTCTTCTTCTACTTTTAGTCCTTGGGCATCTGCACCATCTGGACGTCTATCAATACTTTGTCCTGCACCTCCACACGTAGAACAAGGCGCTGAGGTTTGCATACGGCCAAGAATTGTGTTTTGAACACGTGTTACTTGACCAGAACCTTTACAAGTTTCACACGTTTTATAGGTAACTCCTGGTGCTTGTTTTTTACGTTTTACTTTAATTTTCTTTTCTACTCCTTGTGCTATTTCCTCTAGGGTGAGTTTTACTCGAATACGCAAGTTACTTCCTTTAACACGTCGCTGTCCGCCACCGCCAAATCCACCAAATCCAGAAAATCCACCGCCACCTCCAAAGGCACCTCCAAAAATATCTCCAAACTGGCTAAAAATATCATCCATATTCATTCCACCGCCGCCTCCAAAGCCGCCGCCTTCAAATGCCTTATGTCCATATTGATCATAACGAGCTCGTTTTTGCTCATCACTTAATATCTCATAAGCTTCGGCTGCTTTTTTGAAATTCTCCTCGGCAGTAGCATCACCAGGATTTTTATCAGGATGAAATTCAATCGCTTTTTTACGATATGCTTTTTTAATTTCTGCCTGAGAAGCACCCTTTGAAATGCCTAATATGTCGTAAAAATCTTCTTTCATATATAGTACTCAGCCTACCTGAGTATTGTATTAATATAATCTTTTACCTCTTTTAAAATAACAAGCATCCGATTATATATTGGTTTTCCAAATTTACTTTCCTGTCACTACTTTAGGAAAACGTATAATCTTATCTCCTAATGTGTACCCTTTTTCTATTACATCTACAATCTTACCTACCATCTTTTTGTTAGGTGCAGGTATCTGTGTGATAGCTTCATGTAGCTCTGCATCAAAAGCATCTCCAGCTTTTACTTTTGTTTCTTCAAGTCCTTTAGACTTTAAAGTCTCTTTAAGTTTATTACTGATAAGCCCTACTCCTTTTGCAAGCTCTTTATCTTTTGCTTTTTCTATTTCAGTAAGCGCACGATCAAAATCATCTATAACAGGAAGTAATGACTGTATCACTTCTTGCCCAGCAGTTTTAAATAACTCTAAACGCTCTTTTGTTGTACGACGCTTATAGTTTTCAAATTCTGCAAATAGTCTAAGAAATTTATCTTTCTCTGCTTCTAGATCGTTCTTTAATTGATCTACTTCACTTAACGTTTCGGTTGTATCTGCTTCTGTAGCAACATCATTTTGTAAGTTACCATCAACCTGAGTATCTTCTATTTCTTGTGTATTATCTTTTTTTGCCATAATTGGTGACTACTTCAATTTTTAATTGAGGTGGCAAAAGTACTGCCATTTCTGAAAAAATGTCAAAATGTCACAGTATAATTTTAGTAGGTACATGCATATTTTAATATAAATTTAAAGCAGGTAGTTTCTGTTATTATGTACCTTCGTCACTTTTTTAACATCAAAACAATTTATAATGAACCGATTGATCGTAAACACTCTTGCTATTACAGCCATTTTAATAAGTACTATTGCATGCAAAGGTGATCAAAAAAATGAGACAGATGCTACCAATGCAAAAGATGTAGCAACTCCTGAAGCACAAGCAACTACATACAATGTAGACACAGCCGCTTCTACAATTTCTTGGGTAGGGTCTAAACCTTCAGGAACACACCAAGGAACTATAGCTGTACAATCAGGCGCTATGCAAGTAGCTAGTGACAATACTATCACAGGATCTTTTGTAATAGATATGAATACAATTACAGTTACCGATCTTGAAGGCGATGGGAAAGCAAGTCTAGAGGCGCATCTAAAAGGAGCAGCAGAAGGAAAAGAAGATCACTTTTTTAATGTAGCAAAACATCCAACGGCTTCTTTTGAGGTAACGGGTATCTCAGAAAAAGAAGGCGTAAAAATGATGGATGGTAACCTTACCATTAAAGGTATCACTAAAAATATAACATTTCCTGTAGCATATACAGTAGGTGGTGAAACAATGACATTAGGTAGTAAACCTTTTACCATAGATCGTACTAAGTGGGGTATTGAGTTTATGTCAAAAAGTGTATTTGATGATCTTAAGGATAAATTTATAAGCGATGATATGGAAATTACAATTTCTATTAAAGCAACAAAAGCTTAAATCTCATTGCAACGATATAAAAAGCCATTTCTTTATGAAATGGCTTTTTTATTATAAGATATTTTCGATGGCTTGCTCTACAGTAGTGTAATTAAACACAAAGCCTTTTTCTTGAATTTTTTCGGCAGAAACCAATTGACTTTCTAATGCAATAGTAGCCATTTCACCTAGCAATAGTTTCAGCATTTTTTTGGGTACATTGGGTAAAAACAGTGGCTTTTTTAGAGTCTGTGCCACTACTTTTGTCAGTTTTTCATTAGTCACAGGATTAGGAGCCACACCATTATATATGCCCGTAAGTGCTTCTTCTAGTACATGAATATACATACGTGCCATATCTTCTATGTGAATCCAAGATTGCCATTGTTGTCCATTGCCAAGAGGTGCTCCAGCAAAAAACTGTATGGGTTTTACTATTTGAGGTAAAGCGCCCTGTGTTTTATCTAAAATAATCCCGGTACGTATGATACTAGTAGCAATGTCCAGTTTCTGAAATTCTATAATGGCTTCTTCCCATTCTTGTACTACTTCTCCTAAAAACCCTGATGCATAATCTGGGTATTTTTCATTGTATAATTTGGTAGGTGACGAAGGGTAACATCCTATTGCGCTTGCCGATATGATGTGCTTTACAGTAGGTGTGTTTCCGCTTTCGCGAAAGCGTGCCAAGACATTATACAATAATTGTGCACTTTTAATACGACTATCTTTAATAAGCTGTTTATTCCTTGATGTCCATTTTTGAGCAATAGAAGCACCCGCCAAGTGAATAATCGCATCAACCCCTTCTAAAGAAGCACTGTCCAATTCATCATTAGAAGGATTCCAATAGAAGCCTTTATAATCAGGTTCTGAAGTTATTTTTTTTTGAGAAGTCGTGAGATAGTGTACTACAATACCTTGTGCTCGACATAATCGAGTCACTTCACTCCCAACAAGTCCCGTCGCTCCTGTAATAAGTACTTTCATAGCATTACAAAGATACGTAGGGCATCTAGAAAATTCTGGATATTTATAGGAATCTTAACGTACAATTACTCCTTGCCATCTACATAATCTTGTAGATACGCGTATCGCGTTGTTAATTTTCCATTTTGAGTCATCAAGGCTCGATCTAAAATACCATCTGCATCTCCATTAAAAAAGGAAGGAATCACATGTTTTACAAACATTTCTCCAAATCCTTCGCTGGCATCTTTAGGGAGTTCACACGGAAGATTATCTACTGCCATCATAGCAATGGCTCCTGGAGCATCCATAGCAACCTCTGTCTCTGTTGCAGGATCATACCCATAAAAAGGATCTGCAATGGTAGACGGACGAATGGTACTTGCTACGGGGCCGTCTATATCACAAGATACATCTGCTACTAGATTAATTTTAAAATCTGGATGTTTAGCATCTTCTCGTGTAAATAAGAAAGGGGCTCCATCTCCATAAAAATGACCTGCAATAAAATAATCTGTCACTTTTGCATATTTCATAAAATCACTCTCGTAAGGAGAAGGGTCTTTATAAAAAGCATACTTATCTCCTTTTGCTCCATCTTTACGCTTATTGTATTCCATCACATCAATGAGACAATATACGGGCTCATCAAAATCTTGAGATAAATACGCCTCATCTGTCACTTCTCTAATTTGTAAGTGATCTAAAATTTCTTGTGCTCCCCGAGCTACTTTCCCTGTTCCTGAAAGTGTAATTTTAATGTTAGGAAGTGTTATTTTATCTAATTCTTGTTTTACTTCATCGAGATCTCGTAAGTGTTCTACTTTAGGTAATTCAAAGAGTCCATCTCGTTTTCCTAATAATCGAAAACCATTATATGCTCCAACCAAACCTGCATAGCGTCCAAAACCTATAAGTCTTGCTCCATTTGCTTTAATAATCACCTCATGATCATACATCTCAATATTTTTATCAAGTATGGCACGTAACAGTTTTCTATTATAAGGCTGTTTTTTTATAGTATGACTAAAGAAGAAATACTTTTTATTAGGGATAAGTGCTTCAATAGGAACTTCTTTTACGCCTAACATAACATCGGCAGTAGTTATATCTTGTGATACATCAAATCCTTCTGAAGCATAGGCTTGATCTGAAAAAATTCTAATATCTGAAGATTCGACTACAAAAGAGGCATCGGGAAATTGAGATCTCGCTTCGGCTAGCATCTGAGGTGAAAAAACAACTCTACGATCTGGTGGATTTTTACGTTCTTTTATAATGGCAAACTTCATAGATATCTCTTTAGTTTTCGGTTGATTTGTCAGGTGATTACTTTGGTACACCTTTTGTCATTAATTTAGATAGCAAATATATGGGTTTAAGTCCTATATTTGCGGACTTGTTTTGCTTTCGCGAAAGCGTATACAAAATAACACTATTTTCCAAATGATGTGATTCACTGAGTATGGAAAAGTTCATTGAAAATAGATGAGGTATCGATGGGTTCCCGAAATAAGTTCGGGATTTAATTCGATTACGGTATGCATAGCGTATCTATCTCATTGAAGGGGTCGATTTGGTTTTGACAGCGAGATTAACCAAATGGTAAGCACGTCGAGCGCTGGGATATAGCTCGTAAATATCATATTTCAAACTTTTTAAACGGCGATAATAACTACGCCCTAGCTGCATAATCCGAATTATAGTAGGATTACGCCTCGGTCTACAAGGTAGACAAGCAGGAAGTCACTCAAACACCTTGGTTTGCGGTTTTTGATATAGTGACTTCGTAAAAGTAAACCTAGTTTTTGTAGGGTCTTGATACGAAAGCGAAAATTCATTGAGAATAAGGTAATCCTTGGTAGTTTCTGACCGGTGGTTGCACGAAAACTAATTAGAAACTAAGCGTGTAGAAAGCTATTTCGTTACTTGTTTGGACGGCGGTTCGAGTCCGCCCGACTCCACAAAATAACCCCGTATCTCTTTATATACGGGGTTTTATAATAAAAGTTGACATAATCGTTGACAATAGTATATTGACTTACTAATTTTTAGATATTTTAATTTAGAATCATTCTTAATAATAGATTTACACTTAAGATACTTTCAAAGCTAATTTTAGTCAACCGATACAGGTTTTCCTGTATCGATAAAGGCAGATTCTTTTGATTAATGAAATCGAATATTTGCGATTTGGATTATTGACCTTATGATGTAAATACGGTAATAATCGTATTCGCGAAATTGCGAAAGTGATAAGGTGCGAGATTATCCCGTAGGTAATACTTTCGTTCTTTGTTAATCCTAGTTGTGAAAGGGTTGGTTTTTCTTGATCTGGTAGTACGTGTTGATTACTACCTATATTAGTAGATAAATCCGTCTGCTGTAGCATCTGCCCTGCTAATCGCATAGAGCGTATTTTTTAAAACCCCATAATTCTGGGTATTTAGATAATGGGTAAATTATTGCCCTTTTTACATAGTCCACATTGTATACAATTTCAAAGTATTTTACTTAAAAATCCTAGTGTTTACAAGGGTTGTACATAGGTCCAAATATTACCCTTTTTAAATGCCCCCAAATTTGGGGCGATGTTACAAGGAGGTCGTGATACGCGATCCCCATTGCCATAATACGGCAACGACAATTAAATACCCCTGTTTTGGGGTATACTCTGTAATAGTTTTTTATTACAAATACTTTCGGCAATATTGACACTATCAACACATACGAGTTATGATCGTAGGTTGTTTAATTTGCAATCACTTGATTTGTAGAGTTTTCAAAATTGATGCCTTATATTTATGTTTTCACCAATTCCCCCTCAGGGGGGTTATAATCTCATAAGCCATTTAACTCTGGTGAAATTTCGCGCGCCTAGTTTGCTTTTTCTTTTTTTAATAGGTCTTTTATTCACTTAAAAAATATGTCTCAAACATAGGGAAATTGAAAATTTCGTTAAGTTGAGACTCTTATTTTTATATTTTACTTAAAAGACTTATTTAAATATGTTACTTAAATATATTTTTATAGGTTGTCATTAATATTTCATTATTATCTCACTAATATATCATTAAAATAAAAAAAGTTTTCACATGCTTTTCACATGCTTGTCAATGTAAATTTGCATCTCTTTTTTTATAGGTTGTCATTTTTATTATCATTTTCAATTCGTTTCATCACCTTTTTAAGTGCGTCATTTTGCGCTTTCTTCTGTTGCTTCTCCTTAGTGCTTTTCCTTCTTTTTTCTGCTTGATAGATCAAATCTTCTAAACTCATTTTATAGCTCACATAAAACCCTCGCGTATATCTGGAGTATGTTTTTAATTTCCAATCATTCACTAGTTCACTTTTAATCTTTCGTACTCTATATGGTATCATATACTTGCGTAGTGAATCGGGTATCTTTTCTATATCCCAACCTTTAAGGGATTTCTCAAACCCTGCCATACGTGAAAAAAGAAAGGCGTTATCTATCTTGCAGTATGATTTATTTTGTAGTATGCTACGTATTGCTATGTGTGCAAGCAAGCATACTAATTGAAATTCGGTTTTTGAATTTTTGAAGTAATCCCAAAACATACCAGACCTAATACCTACTTTTACTTTGGCGTACCTGTAGGCTTCGTATTGTTCTAGTCCGTTTTGACATATAATCCCTGCATCACCTGAAACACTAAAATATTCCATTGATGAATTAATACCTTCTTCATCATCTTGGTAATACTCTATATTCTTATCAAAGTTTGCATATATAGCGTAGTCTAAAATATTATTTAGAACTACTTTAGGCTTCAATAAAAACCCTTTTAGCATTATGATAGGGAAGTTAAAATACTTATCTTCACTCATATTTTTTTACTGAAAAAATTATGTCTTTTTAATTGGCGCAACTCTCACTTGCGCCTTTTGCTTTATATCAATAAATGTTTATTTTTTGACCATTTTTAAGCATTTATAATCAATTTTTGGATATAATCTAGGTTTAAGACAATATACGTACTTATATTTTCATAGGTTTTCTAAAGTCTTTGTTTCAATCCCTTTACGCTTCATCATTCTACATCTAGCAACTGCATTTTCATCGTCCATTTGATGCGCAAATCTTTGCGTATATCCACATGATAAGACAACAATTATTTCTGGTGGATAGCTTCTGTTAATTTTTGCAACCTCTTTTTTATTTTCAAAATAAGGTTTAAAGTCTCTTTCAAATAATTCTCTACTCATTTATAATAAAGGTTTATGCTTACTTTCCTAGTATATCTTTTTTGGTTACTCGCTTTCCACTATTCCAAATAGCCTCCCATTTTTTATTTCTCTTCTGTTGTGGGGTAAGTTCAGGAACTATACTTTCCTCCTGGAGCTTCTCTCGATTTAATAATTTTCGTAAATCATTTATTTCTTGTTGTGTTAATGGTTCGCTAATCTTTTCCTTTTTTGATTCACTCATAGCAGTATTAAATTATCATTCCTTAAATATAATTATTTAATAGATGCTATTTTATCTCTCATTCATTTGACGATATTACTTCCTGAATATTCCTAACTGCATCCTTTAATTTTTCATTGTCCGTTTTATTTTTCTTAGTCGAAACAAACAATTCTCTTATATCAACATCTAATGCTTGAGCTATCTTTACAAGGGTTTCAGACCTAGGTATACTTCCATTAGATATATTAGATATAGATCCTGCTGTTACACCTACTTTTTCGGCTAATTCTTTGCCTGTGACACCTTTTTTTTTAAGTACCTCCTTTAGTCTTATGATATTCATTTAATTATAAAATTTTAGTTTATACAAACCTACAAAATTATTGTTAAACTAAATTATTTTAATAAAAATATAGTTTTAGTTGTATAATAATGCAAGTTTTACTATATTTGAATCGTAATAATAACAGTTAAACTAAATAATGACACATTCAGGGCTATTAATCAAATTGAAAGAAAGAAAAGAATCTTTAAGAGGGACAACCCTTATAATATCTAAGGACGGTGTAAACAATATGTATACTTCTTTATGGTCTTTTGGAATAGCTATTATGACACTGGATAAGAATGCTTCTTATGAGTTAGACGGTAGCAGAGTGACAGTTAACCCAACTACTCACAAAAGTATTACCATATACAACTTTAACAAAGTAAATAACTCTCCATTTAAAAGAAATGTGCTAGGTAGATGATCTACTGGCATACTATAAAAATCAATCAAACTTTAAAACTCCCCCACCATGAAAATTAATAAAACAGTAATCACAACATTTGAACAATTCAAAAACTTACCAATTGATAAGATCGACCTTTCGGAACTTGTATTGGAGCAGTTAGAAAACTTCTTGGCTGACTATAAGAAAATCCCTTTTTCTAACACCAAAGACCTTAAAACCAATTTAGAAAAAGAAATACTACTACAAAGTGTTATTACTGAAATACTCAAAACTAAATTGTTTGAAAATAAAACACCATTAGAAATAGAGGGTATGTTAAAAAGCCTCAGAGACAATGCGCAAAAAGACCTAAATAACACCTTAGATCAAATACTTGATTTTGATTTTTATCAATGATAAAAAAGACAGCAATGATTATCAAACACGCAAACGCATCAAAACTTAATGTCATAAAAAAGATATTGACATTGAATCTAAATTAAGGAAAACCACAATAGCATTAAACTAATTATTAATACTTTAGCCGTCTTAAACTGACCAAATGAAAAAATTACTGATACTTATACTATGTTTATGTTCTTTGGCGTCCTATTCTCAAAGTGATGCTCTAATAGAATACAGAAAAGAAAAAGCAGAAAAGAAAAGACAGAGAGAGCTTTCAGGAGATACTTTAAAATCTGGAAGAGTAAAAGTTTACAAAGCTAGTAATGGGATTACTTACAAGGTTGGTGAATTTTACGAACTTAATGAGGGATCAGATACTAATGGAAAGTTTGTTCATGCCAATATAGGAGGTTGGGGAATTAGCACCAATGCAGAAGCAAATAGATTAGGTGCTTCAAACAGAAACTTAAGATTTAAATTAAAGAAGATAAGAGTTTATAATGGCCGTAATTTCAGAGGTGTTATTTTTACAATTGGAGGGGGGAATATTACTAACTACACTTTAAATATAGAAGGTGCTATCTCAACTTGTGAAATACTACCATGTACTCCGAAAGAACCCTCTGTTATTGTTAATCAAACAGATAAATACGATCAACTTGCCAAAATAAAAAAGCTTTACGATGAAGGTGTTTTAACAAAAGAAGAATATGAAGCTGAAAAGAAAAAAATACTAAACAAAAACTAATGAAAAAATTACTTTGTATACTAGCTTTTATATCTCTATACTCTTGTTCTTCAGATGATGAACCCTGTACTTGCATAGGTGAATACACCTTAATAAATGGAGTTGACCAAATGGGTAATACTTTTTCTGCTAATGATGTAGATTGTGAAACAGGCGAAAGACCAGAATCACCACTACCAGACAACGCTTTGTTTTTAGGTTGTCAAGGTTAAATTCTTTCGTCACCCTCAATAGACATTAACCCCGTTACGACATCGTACTCTAAATTAGTTGCGTGTATTTTCTCTATTTCTTGTAATGGATTTAACACCTTTAACCATCCCCCCATCATTTGCTGTTCATATATAATATCAAAAGCCTGTTCTATATCCATTTGTACTTGCGTAATTGTATATGTGTCTTTTAATATTGCTGTAGGTAGTGTATTTACATCAATGTCTTGATCTTCTGTAATAGTTACCGCACTACCTGTTCTTCTTGATTGAAATTCGCCGTTATGCCTGTAAACTATATTCTTAATTACTCCTGTGGGGTGTCTCTGGCATGATGTTTTTAAATGCTTTCCGTATCTATTAATTATGTTTTGCTTAGTGCTATATCTCATGTTTGCAAACCCTGTAGGATCTGTTGTACCGCTTATAAAATCAAAGTCTTGATTTGTAGCCGTCACTAAATTTGTAGCTGTTACATTATAATTGAGTACTATACGTGTCACACCTGTAAAAGTTGGGTTTGGAGTTGGTGTCACTGGAGCTAGTGATATTGTTTGCGGTGAAAATCCCACTATTATATAATTACCGTTATTTTCTCCAGTTATTGAAACCTGATCGTTTACCGTTCCCCCTAATAAATTAAAACTAAAACTCCCATCGTTTGACAACTCTAATACAGTGGTATTTATTACAACCATATTCACTACCATACCTTCACTTTTTGAAATTGCGCTCGTTTCCTCATACACATCAATCATAAAAAAATCGTCGTCGTCTTCTTTCGCGGTATTGTCGCTCACCTGTATACCTTGCAATCTTATTTTTTCAATTAGAAAAGGATCACGAGAAAAAGGTACTTCAACTTCAATTATATCGTGATTTCTTATATTAGGCAATAACATTTGACATTCTGTATGGATTCCCTCTAATGAGTTTTGAGCGTCTTCATTTCTTCCCTTTTCATAATTCTTGTACTTATAAACAATTTGATTGTATGACGCCTTTGGGCTTAACTTATTTCGATAGCTCGTAAACGGTTGGCTTGTTAAATCTGCTATTTCATTGTCAGGATAGAAATCATCATAGATGCCAAAAAATACCGTTCCATCTGGTCTTATCTGAAAATCTCCGTTTAATTCTGCTAATTGTTCTACTATATCTTCTATTGAGATGTTAAAAGCGCGATCTGTAATACCTCTAATAAGTATACCATTAAAAGTAAAATCATTATAAAATTCACCTCCTACATCAAATCTAGGTGCTACTATATCCGCACCCGATACGCTTTTAACCACTTGACGCATTATATCAATAAACCTGAAAGATTGTGTAATACTGTCTATAGCTGTACTAATTGAAGTTATGGAGGTATTTACACTTGTTAAAGTATAAACCAAACCACTAGGAGTAGGTGCGAAAGTTCCAATATAACACCAAAAGCTTTCGCCTCTATCTAGTTTACCAATTCCAAATTCATAAGACGCATCAGTATTGCCTGAAGGTATTGTAACCGTTGTGACTTCTGCCGTAGAAAAATCTACACCCTTTCTATAAACTAACTCGTAATTTTGGCTTGATGAACTTGAAAAACTATACGTGAAATCCTCTATATTGAAAACTACGTTTGAAAGATTTGTTTCAGCCGTCAAAAAAACACATTTTTCGGCGTCTGAATTTTCAACGGATATACCGAAAAAAGGGCTTTTAGTTCCTTGTATTTCAAATTTTGTAGGGAAAGGAACAAATCCTACAATTTTACTCGGGTCACTCACATTAAAGTTGACAATTATTTCCTCATTACTAGAAACCCACTCGCTAGTTAGTCGCTCGGGTGTCGCCTTTAGTAATACATTTGTAGTTGTTAATGGTGTAATAGTATTACCGTCTAAATCTTCATCAGAAAATAAGTCTACTTTTACCCCGCTACGCCTTTTTACAACCGCCTGTAATGTATCTTGAAGTACCCCACACTTTATAAAATTAATGTAGTCCGTTTCTGTTCCTGTATCAAAATCAAGCTCCCCTGAATATTTATCGATACCATCAATCTCTACAATGAATTTTATTTCTGCTTCTGCGCCGTATGTCTTCCAGTTATTTATTAATCTATCAAATTGATGTGTTAACTCTACACCATCAATCACAATTCTTTGATTAGCGTAAAACTCAAGCCCTAAAACACCCCCCGCAAAAAATACATCAATTCCTAGCCTATTGTCATCTTTTTCAAGTGTAGGATTAAGAGAATCAAAACCTACTGGCTCGGCTATCTGAACACGACCATGACCATCACTAATAAAGTCTAAGAATATTTTTACCTTTCCTAGTTTAAATAAGTCTGCCATTACTTAAATCTTACACTATTATTTTTTATTACAGTTTCCTCGTGGCTCAATCTACTAAAACCCTCTTTACGGCTTATGAGTTTGTTTTTATTGCTCGATTTTTCCTTTACTTCTTTGTTTTGGTCATTTTTCATTTTAAAACTATTTAGATTATTTGTTGCTTTTTTAAAGCCTTTAGATGGATTATCTAATACCCACGCATACAATTACACTATATATGCATAAAAACCCGTAAGAATGGCTTATTTTAATTAATAGAGGTATTTACACACTTATAAAGTAATTAAGAAAGCTCACTTAATAACTTCATATACTTACATGAAATTACAAATTTTACACCGTTTTATCACTATTAAAACCTATTATTTACCAGTGTTTTACATGACAATTTGACCGTCGAAAAGTCTTATGTTATTTCGATCAATAATTTAACTTGCTCCAATCTTTAAAATCTTCCATCGTAATACTATTCACTTGTGTTAATCTATTATAAAGCCTTGCAAATCTTTTAGTAACTTTTCCTTTGTATGTTTTTTTTAAATGCTTGCTATTTAATTCGTCTGCAATTTTTTGATTTTGATAGTGCCAACCAAAACTTTGCCTAAACTCTCTATCTCTTTTTGATTCTGTCTGGCTTCTATACATTGCTTTTGGGTACGCCGTTCTATGTTTAAAATGCTTTCCATACCTGTATAATACGCGACACCTTAAACCTGTGAAGGGGCAAACAAAATAGATCGTATCTCCCTTCCCTAGATTTGATTTAATACGCTCCAGATATATTTTAGTTTTCACTATTTCATCGTTGAATATGTATACAATACTGCAAACATCATTAATCATGTCGCTAGTGAAATAAGCCTCAGCATTTACAACGCCTCTACATTCCCATTTTAATAAGGTTGTAATTTTCTTACCTTCTTTAAAATGCCCTTGATCTCGTTCTAATGCTATTGAAATCCTATGAAGGCTATCTAATATTGGAGGGTATGTTGCGGGTTTTGGCATATTCTTTTTTTATTTGTAACCTAGATAATTAAAGAACTTTTATTTTTTATCGAGTACGAAAACTCTTGTACACACGTTGTGATTGCCCAAAAATCATGCTCTTTTCTTATTGACTCGAAAACAATTATTTATCGCGTGCATTGATTAGGACAAAGTCTTTTCTTATTGGCTCGAAGTCGATTACTTAACATGCGCATATTGTGACCCCTAAATACTCTTCAGCTAAAACATTTGATTTCATGTGCTTGTTATGACTCGTGAAAAACCTTTATCAACTATTGCTCGTGTATGCATTGTGATTCCAAAAAAACCTTGGGGTAACCTCGGGGTAACCTTAGTAAAACTTAGTGTATTTCATTGCCTCGCGTGCGCATGATGCGTATGCGTATCTTTTTGATTTTCTTTGCCTCAGTAATTAAATTCTACGACTTTTAAATGAAATCCTAGTTTTTACACGTTCGCTTTTTTCTTCTTTTTTTTTCTCTGGTTTAACCTGTTTTGTTTGACCTTCTTTTTTCATGTTGTTTAGATTTGTATTCCTTGCGCATAATGCGTGCGCGTATTGTTTTACTTTTGCTTTTTATATGTAAGATAACTCATTATCATTCGCGTGTATTTGACTGTGAAAAAGTCTTTAAGCCTTCATTAATTCAATAGCAGATACATGGTCTAAATACTCCATGAACATATTGAAATTTGCCTCACCTAATTCAGTTTTAAACTGCATAGTAATACATATATCATCCCTGTGATTGGTTATTAATCTTTGAGAATGTTTTATATAATCATCTAAGTATATTTCAGCCATTACCATGTGCCCCCGTTCAAGACTCTTTTTTATCCCTTTAGTATCATCAATGATGCAATCAATACTCCTAAAGATGTCGCTATCCTTGTTTTGATATAGATTGTTGCTATAGGTTTCTATGTAGTTGTAAGCACTGGCAAGTGTTTTATTAATTTCAACACAAAGCCTACTTATTTCTAGTTGTTGCCTCCTGGGGATTTGTTGTGCAAGAAGATTATTAAAACACTCCTGTAAATCGCTTCTATAACGTAGCACCTTCTGAGCATCTTCTTTTTGAATAGATGATTTAATGTTCCCTATCAGCATATCGACTTTAAATAGAGTATTTCTTAATATTATTTTTGTTTTCATGTGTACTTATGCATGACACTAACACAACCCCCGTAAAGGGGTATGTAGTGATTTTAATTTAACTTGCTTTTCTCTCGATTCTAGGGCGTCTTAAAACAAGACTTTCAATATCAAAATGAGTGCTTATAATTGCAGATCGTTTTTGTGTACCTTTTAACAGTATATATGAATGGTTAATTGGTACACTATTATTATTTGTATCTGTGTACCTTTTAACCGCCGTTTCTTGAAGCACATTCTGAACCATTTGTTTAAGTTGATTCATAACTAGAAGCTTGATATTCTGTGAATGAAACTGCATGAGCTTCTGCATCACTTTCTTTTGATTTCCTCTATGACTTTTTGATAAGTTATTCCAATAAACAGGATTACTCCATTGATTAAGTTTAACACCTCTGTTGTATTTCGTTAGCTCATTCTTTCTTATAGTCCAATCATAGATTAATAGATTGTTCCATTGCTCGCAAAGTAGTTCAAGTGCTAATCTTAATTTTCCACTATCATAGAGATCATTTAAAGTGCATATCCCCAATCCATTTAAAGCAATCATTTTATTATGGTGCATTTCAAATCTAAATATCTCGCCCTGTATTTTATGCGACTGCTTAACGCCTTTAGAATCGGTATAGGGCTTACCTAGATAATGTAAAGTCTTATCATACATTTTTATGCCGTAGCGTTGATGTATGCATCTTTTAAATTCTGAATTATTTATAGATTGATACTTTGCTAGTTTCTGCTTATGGAGCAAAATTGACTCTACTATTTTAGATGCTTTGAATTGAGTAGTTATATTCAATCCAATTTCAATATTCAGAAGTATAACTTTCTCCAAATCGATATTGAATACCTCTCTTAAATCATTAAGTACATTTATTAGTCTTTGATAAGAGAATACATCATAATTATGAATCCCATTATTTGAGTATTTATGTAGACTACCGTCGATGATAAGTATACCACTTTCATAAAGTGAAAAGGTTAAATCTCTGTATTTCCCTATAGTTCTTTTTTTGAGTTCTCCTGTATCGGAATCTAGTACCTCTTTTCTCTCCAAAGAATCCCACCTCACAATCACTCTTTCAAAGAAAGTCCTAGTACTATCACTAGGGCTTAATTTTGCTTTGATATAATCAACTGGCATTATACACCTCCCTTCTTTCTAAATCTACAGATGGAACAATCACTGTTCCTGTTTCTATTGAAATACCCGTTTCTCCATCTTTTAAAGTCTGATATTGTTGTACGGGTCTTTTGGTATACTGACAAATAATCAATTCATCCAATACTCTAACATAACCTCCTTTAACTAGATCATTCATAATTCTAGTCATGTTAGTTACTCGTATTCCAGAAGCTTCTTCTAGTTGTCGTCTTGTTTGTGGTGTTTCAGATCCCTGTAGGATAGCAAGTATATAATTCTCTTGACTTGCTTTAGTATCCGAACTTTTAACAGCTTCCCAACTAGTGTACTGAGATAGTGTTGTATTCCTGTCTTTAGGATAGTTTCTTTTTTTTCTTATAAGTTTCTTTGTATCTTCGCCTTGCTTTCCCTGTAAAGAAGCATTGCCCGAATTATCTCCTAGAGCTTTCGGGCTTTTTTCTTGCCCGCTCATTATGATGCTCTTTGGTATTTAAGTGATTTAACCTCATTAGAAGGATTGTATAATTCGGCATGAGGGATATAATATTTACCTCCAATTTTATCAGCTTTTAACACACCGTTTTTAATGTAGTTACGAATTGTTAATGCTGTTACATCTAAAGTTTTTGCAGCTTCCTTTATCGAATACCTTTTGCTCGATAAATCTTCTTTAGTCTTGCCCGATTTTATTTGACTTACAACCGCATTGGCTATATCCAAAATTAAGTCGTCAATGTTCCTTGTGCTTAATACTAAATTGTTTGTCATTTTTATTGTGTTTTTTGTTCACAACAAAGGTTTGACAGATATTAAACGGGTAATTTATAGGTATTTTACCTCAACACAAGTGATTGATTTTTAGATAAATATTTTTATTTTCAGGTAAATTAGTTAGGTAACTTTTTAAGTTTTTGTATCACTTTTGCATTATTATTAGATATATGACTAATTATTTTTTTATAATCTTTTCCAAAATTAATTGCAATTTCATTTTCCCTGGTTATATCTAATTCTATAAAAGACCTATAAAAACTCTGACTACCTATTCCAGAATATTTAGTCTTTGCAATATCTTCTATTTCCGATCTTCTGTATTGATCGTTTTCATTTGGAACAAAAGGTATTTCTTGACCTAAAGCAATTAAAATCCAATGATATAGAGCGTAATATTTTGCAGGAATTTTTTTCCCGTTGTAGATGTAATTTATTTCCTCATTTTTAGGACTAGGTATTTTAAAATCGTAATCTTCAAAATCTAATTGAATTAAATAAGCTAGATTGGGCATGTGACTTATAACAACGCTTTGTATATTTTGACATATTTTTGTTGCAATTATTCTCATAGCGTAAAAGGTATAAAACTTACCATTAAAAACGATGTCTTTCATTCCTCTATCATGCATTTCTGTACGACTATCACAAACCAAAACCATTGGCTTTTTTTCACGCAAATTATAAACTCTTATCACTTCGTCGTCTGGCTTACGCATATTATTATCCCTATCAAAATATATATCTTCATACAACCTTATTATATCTCTGGATAGACACAATATCATTTTAAAGGCAATAGCACTTTCAACCTTATTATTAGTCATCCATATATCCAGTTCATGTGAATCCAAGAAAGGAACTTCATTTCTTTGAATGAAGTAATACCAAACATGTATTTCATTTTCTTTATCCCTTTTTAGGATTTCAAACAACACGCTTAATTGCTCTCTTATTATTGCAGGAATAAACATTATCAGCTTATATTTTTCATTTGATATTCAAAATCCCCAAAAACATCATCAACAGCATTAGCAGTATGCGTGTCGTCTACTTGGTAGTATTGATTTAAAGTTTTGATGTCTCGGTGTCCTGTGATCTCTGAGATAAGTTTATCGCTTTTACCTTTTGACTTCATCATAGTGATGTAGGTACGTCTTGCTGTGTGTGTTCCTATGCGCTCAAAGTATGGCATTTTCTCCCTTATAACTTCTTTCCCTCTAGTCGTAGTTTTCTCAACATCATAAGTATACCCTGTTTCTTGAAAAACTTCTTTTATTGCCTTATTCATTTTCTGATTGCTGACTAAGGGAAGTTTATAATTGTATTTTTTAAGTATCTGTTTACCGATAGATGGGATAGGTATCTTTCGCTCTTTTTTAGATACAGACTTTTCTTCTTTCAATATTATTTTATCATTGATAATATTTTGAATGTTTACAAGTTTTAGTTCGCCAAAACGCATACCCGTAACACAGCAAAAAATAAATATATCCCGCACCTTCTCCAGACGTTCGATTTTAAATTCTGTTTGTAGCAACTTATCAATATCATCTTTACTAAGTGCGATCTGCTTTGTGATTACCCTTTCTTTCTTTTTGAAACTCTCAAATTCTGTATTGTAGGTGTAATGCTTTTTTAATGCCCAAAACATGAACGTTTTGAAAAGTCCTAAATTCCTAGAGTATGTATTTGTTATATGCTCTTTATCATTTAAACAGTAGTCGGTAAATTCGCTATGAAATGAGCTATTAATTTTTGAAAATGTCAGTTTGTAGGAACGGTCTTTCTCAAAGTCTTTTAAGATGTTCTTAATGTTCTTATATCTTTTTATAGTAGAATGTGACCACTCATGTAATTTTATCTTATCACTCATAAAATCATCGTAAGCATCAAAAAATACACTTGCACCTACTTTTGTCTTTTTGAATTCTTTATCAAACTCACGTCTTAATATTTGTGAGGTAAAATCTTCATCCATTGCAGTACATCTCGCTTCTACTTCTCCAAGTTTTTTGGAATACCTAGCTATCTGGTTTTTTATTGTATTGCAATTTTCGTCTTTCTTGCCTTGTGTTTTTGGTGATCTGTTTTTAAAATCCCAATGCATAGGTAGAATAGTTTCTCCTGTAGAATAAACAAACTTCTTGCCCTCATTCTGGAAATTACATGAGAATAGTATTAAGGTCTTTTTATCTCCTTTAGGCTTTCTTAAAAAAAATGTACTGCTTTTCATGCGTTGACATATAAGTTTACACAATCGTTGACAATTATGTTTTATATCTTTATATATCAAAGGTACTAATTAGTGATATAAAAGCCTTTAAAATAGGTTAATTTATTATAAACACTAATATTAAAGTAAAAACTCATATAAATAGTTCAATACCGCCCGACTCCACCTTCGCTCGCCATAGCTTCATTTTTTTATGAAGCGACGGCGAGTTTTTATTACAACTTAATCTCACTCAACTTATATTGATACGTTGAGCTACGGTGGACAACGTCCACTTTACTATGATACAAACTTGGACTGTTTATATTATCAAATGTAATGACAACTCGCATTATGTAGGTTGTACATCTTACTTAGACAAAAGACTTCAATCTCATAATAAACAACAAGTAACATCTACTAAATATCGAACTCCTGTAACACTTATTACTAGTATTCAATTTAACGATAAATATAAAGCGTATCAGTTTGAAAAATATCTTAAATCTGGATCTGGCAGAGCGTTTATGAACAAACGTTTTATTTAATACATCTAGACTGAAAGGACAGACAGCTGTATTCCCTTAACGGAAGCTCGAAGGTGCATCTCCAGCTTTATTCTTTTAAAGACTATTTCCAAAAACCCTCAAAACACACCCTATTCTTAGAGAACTGATATATATCATACCCTAATTCATATTTCGGCTTTAGTTTTGGACATATCAACCATGCTGAGCTATTATGAAAAATATATTGATTTTATCAAATTTTGAACCTCATTCTATAAATGCAACTACATATGCCATGCATTTTTTTAGCGGTCAATCGTGTCATTTTTATTTTTTAAATATTGTAAAAGTATGGGAGTATACTACAGATAATCTCATAACGGCTAGTGAAGATGAGACGCTATACGACACCATCTTATCTTCTTCAAAAACAAAGTTAGATACTAAGATTGCATTTCTTAAAGAAACCTATACACATGAGGATTATACATTTACAGATCTATTAGATTATGATGTATTTACAGATGCTGTAAAACAAGCTGTTAAAAATCATGATATTGATTGTATTATAATGGGATCAAATGGGCAATCCAATTTTATTGAAAAAATATTTGGGAGTCATAGTACCCGAGTGATTCGTAAAGTAAACTGTCCTGTGTTTATTATTCCTGAAAATTATGTTTATGAGCCTATACACAATGCTCTTTTAGTCCTTGATAAAGACACTACCTACACAACCCATGTTTTTGACAAAGCTTTTAAAATAATAGATAGGAAAACTACAAGGGTATCTGTGTTAAGATTATCATCATCAGAGCCTTTATATCAAAAAGAAGAAATGCATCAAATTGAAAAAGATTTTGATCAAAATAACATCCCCTATTTTCATCTTTCGCAGCATACAGAAAACAAAGGAAAGCAACTCCAAGTGGTCGATGAGGTATTAAAAACCGATATTAATATCGTGAGGACTAGTCCAACATCTTTTACATCTAGAATTTTAAAAAACACAGGTATTGATGATTTGATTTTAAAAATAGAGAAACCTACTATTTTTCTTAAAAACTAGAATGTACTGAAATCATATAGCATCATGTCTCTTGTAAATACATATCCAACACGTTTATACAATTTTCTAATTGAGATTGGAGATTTATCGCATTTTGCGATACGGTATTTTAAAGAAGTTTTTAAAGGTCCTTATGAAACTAGTGAATTGATAAAACAATGCTATATCATTGGAAATAGGTCTCTTTTTTTAGTTGGGGTTACTGGATTTATTCTCGGACTTGTATTTACGCTTCAGTCACGTCCTACTCTATTAGAATTTGGAGCTGCATCATGGATGCCATCTATGGTAAGTATTTCTATTGTAAGAGAGATTGGCCCTGTAGTCATAGCACTTATATGTGCAGGAAAAATAGGTTCTGGCATAGGTGCAGAACTGGGATCTATGCGAGTTACAGAACAAATAGACGCAATGGAAGTGTCTGGAACCAACCCCTTTAAATATCTAGTGGTAACACGTATTACCGCGACTACTTTAATGTTACCACTACTTGTTATTTTTGGTGATACTATTGCATTGATAGGCTCTTCGCTAGTTGAGTACTCAAAAGGAGGTGTTTCCTTTACGCTGTACTTTAATAAAGTAATTAAAGCTTTATCCTTTGGAGATATCTTACCCGCAACGATAAAGACTTTTTTCTTTGGTTTTGTAATAGGTCTTGTAGGGTGTTATAAAGGATATCATTGTAAAAAAGGGACTCTAGGTGTGGGCGAAGCATCCAATATTGCAGTCGTGTATGCTTCTATGCTTTTATTTATAGTTGACTTTATTGCAGTATTTATATCTGATATATTTTTTGAAATCTAATGTCTATAAAAAATAACATATCTCCTGTTTTAGAAATCAAAGATTTAAAAAAAAGCTTTGGAGACCACCAAGTGCTTAAAGGGTTTAATGTATCATTATATCCTCAAGAGAACGTAGTCATTATGGGGAAATCAGGCTCTGGGAAATCTGTGATGATCAAATGTTTAGTAGGACTGATGAAAGCTACTTCTGGAACTATTAAAATTAAAAACAAAGATATCTCAATATTAGGCCAGACAGAGTTGGATTTTTTACGTACCGAAATTGGTTTTTTATTTCAAGGCAGTGCCTTGTACGACTCGATGACAGTACGTGAAAATCTAGAATTTCCTTTACGCAGACATAAAGACAAATTACGCTTTCGCGAAAGCGTACATGACCTTGTACACGAAGCATTAGAAAATGTAGGTTTAGTAGACGCTATAGATCTCATGCCCTCCGAATTATCTGGTGGAATGAAACGAAGGGTAGCATTAGCCAGAGCATTAATACTTAAACCTAGTATTATGCTTTATGATGAGCCTACTACTGGCTTAGACCCTATAACTGCCAAGGAAATTATACATCTAATGCGAAATATTCAGGATAGATACGGAACATCATCCCTAATTATTACTCATGATGTAGATTGCGCCCGCGTCATATCTAATAGAATTATTTTACTAGTAGACGGCATCAATTATGCAGAAGGAACTTATGATGAGTTATCTTCTTCTAAAGATTCTATGACTAAAAT
This sequence comes from Dokdonia pacifica, assembly GCF_900188275.1. Lineage (GTDB taxonomy): Bacteria > Bacteroidota > Bacteroidia > Flavobacteriales > Flavobacteriaceae > Dokdonia > Dokdonia pacifica. The sequence goes on along the minus strand of NZ_FZNY01000006.1, from coordinate 170,436 downwards.
GTTTTTTAAATAACGATAAACTATGGAAGCATCTTCTAAAAATAAAGTTCGATTAGGCATTTTTGTAATCACCGGGACAATACTGCTAGTTATTGTATTATATCTCATTGGAAATAGACAAAACATATTTTCAAATACTATAAAAATCAATGCTCATTTCACTCATGTAAATGGGCTTCAACTAGGCAATAATGTACGGTATTCTGGAATTGATATTGGAACAGTACATGCTATTAAAATAGAATCAGATACGCTTCTCTTTGTAGAAATGATGCTTAAAGAACATATGGGCAATTATCTTAAAAAAAATGCCGTAGCCACCATAGGTTCTGATGGATTAGTTGGAAATATGATCATAAATATTATTCCTAGAGAAGGAGTATCTCCATTAGTAACTTCTGGAGATACAATAGCTAGTTACAGTCGTATAAGTACCGATAATATGATGACAACACTTAATGCAACAAATCAAAATCTTGCATTACTCTCTGCCGATTTACTAAAAATTACCGCCGAAATATTGAATGGAGATGGGACAATAGCATCATTATTAAATGACAAGCAATTATCTGACGATATTAAAACTACAATGAAAAACTTAAAAACGTCCAGCAATCACATCGCAACAATGACCCATGAAATTTCTACAACATTAGAGCGTATCGATATGGAACATAGTGTTGCGGGTGTATTACTTGCTGATAGTATACAGGGACAGAAAGTAAAAACTATTATCAAAAATGTAGAAATAGCAAGTCAAGATATACAAAAAGTAAGCGCCACACTAGATACCGTAATGACTCGTATTTCTAATAACAAAGGAGCTATGCATCATCTTACTATGAATGAAAATTTCACTAAAGATATAGATAGTACTATGCAGAGTATTAAAGAAGGCACTGCTAAGTTTAATGAGAACATGGAAGCTTTACAACACTCTATTTTCTTTAGAGGATACTTTAAGAAAATAGAAAAAGAAGCTTTAAAAAGAAAAAATAGAGATTTAAAAAATTGAAATATGATATATATCATATTTTTTAAGGTAAAAACAATTTACTTTTATACTATAATTATACAACGCTCTTATACATCTTCGGGGTTTATTAAGAAAAACTATCCTATAGTAGTTTATAGAAACTCAATAAGTTTTATAAAGTCTACGTGACTAAACTTTTGATTGAGCATATATATACTTTATGAAAGGCGCTTTTGATCAGTTGATTTCATTTAATAGCATAGATTCTATAATAAATTACCCACAAAAAAAGATGTAAGATTTTGTATCATGAAGAAAGCGACCTAATCATTTATGTATTAGGTCGCTTTTATTTTTAAAATTTCACTCCCATTTCCCTTTTAAAACACATCGTTAAAAAGCTTATTAACTGATAAAGATCATTTTTTTAAAAGAGGTCTACTCCTACTTTAGTAGTACATAAACAAATACAATTTAGGGACTATGAATGATCGTTATAACAATAAAAAAAAGAGTATTCTTAGTCATCTATCATCTGACTATTTCTCAGGGTTTCTTTTTAAAAAGAAGATGTATTGTCTAGTCATTATGTTAATCACTACCTGCTATGTTTCTGCACAAGAACGATGGGGTGTGGTTTTCAGACCTCAACTTAATTTTCCAGTTACTTCTTTTATGAATAAAGATCTTAGAGTTGGAAATGGCTTAGAATTAGAAGCAACATATAATATCATGCCTCATTTAGCCTTGTATGGAGGTGTACATTGGAGTCAGGTTGATACGGACGAACGTTTTGATGAAGACCATATAGATTTCAATCAAGGTGGTTATATTTTAGGAGCTCGCTTACGTTTACCTCTAAATAAAAGTAACGTAGGTTATTATCTAAGCGCAGGTACTATTTATAGCAGAATACAAGTCACAAGTGACACGCCTTCAAATGATCAAAAAACTGATTTCACATTCAATTGGCAATTAGGAAGCGGTGTCTTAGTTCCTGTATTTGACCATTGGACATTTACTGCAGAACTACGTTATCGATTCTCTCCAAATACAATAATACTCATTGATACTACCGAACAAGTATTAAACTTAGAGTTCATCACTATAAGTGCTGGAGCTATGTACCGATTTTGATAATATCGGGACACTTACCATTATTTTTTAAGAGTTTACAAACTCTTTTATCTAAATACTCATAGTATGATATGCATCATATTTTTTAATAAAAGAGTCTCTTAATTTTGAAATAGAAATTTAAAACTAAACAACTATGACTATCGAAATACAATTTGTAAAAATTGCTACTAGTGAGACCTTAACACAATACATAGAAGATAAAACAGATGTATTATTCAAAAAATACCCTTGGTTAATTAAAGCACAGGTATTTATAAAAAAAACAAATGATCACACAGGTAATCATTGTATGTGTGAAATAGAAATTAGTGCTCCTGGACCTCGTCTTTATGCTTCCTCTGTTGAGAAAAATTTTGAAATGGCAGTAAAAGAAACGTTATCTGACATAGAAAAACAACTTAAAAAACGTAAGCAAATATTCACAGCTCATTAAATAATATCATGTCATGAAAAAAATTTTAGTCCCCGTTGATTTTTCAAATCACTCAGAATATGCATTAAAAGTTGCTGCAACACTTGCAAAAAGACATGATGCAGAAATTATATTATTACATATGTTAGGATTGTCACAAGCGATCTTAACAAAAAATGAAGGGCAAGAAGTCGCTGAAGCTATTTACTATATGAAGCTAGCTAAAAAACGATTTGGAGATATAAAATCACATGCATTTCTAGATGAGATTTCTGTTTCAGAAATTGTACAGAATTATAAAGATTTTAATGAGATTAATGAGGTGGCTAATGATCAAGGTGTTGATATAATCATCATGGGGTCACATGGTAGTAAAGGACTCTCTGAAGTTTTCGTAGGATCTAATACCGAGAAGGTAGTACGGACCTCTGATATTCCTGTATTAGTGATCAAAAAAGAAATTACCGACTTTATGCTCGATAGAGTTGTATTTGCGTGTGATTTTAAAACCGAAAATGTATTGGCATATCGCAAAGCAATGCGTTTATTTCAATTATTAGGAGCTGCAGTAGATCTCGTGTATGTAAATTTACCTGGTACTGCCTTTAAGAGTTCTACACAAATAGATCAAAGGGCTGAAGAATTTCTTACTATTGCCGATTTTGATGCTCCTATTCGTCCTGATGAGGTTGTCTATTTAAATGGTTATAGTATTGAGCAAGCTATCTTTGATTATGCCTATAAAGCCGGGGCTGATGCATTAGCAATCCCTACGCATGGAAGAAGAGGTTTAGCACATTTTTTTAATGGAAGTATAGGTGAGGATATTGCAAATCATGCAGAATTACCTGTATTTACATTTAAAATTTAATTGGATATATGTATTCAAATAAAAGGGAAACTAACTAAGTTAGTTTCCCTTTTATTTTATGATAAGAATAATCTTGAACTCAAATAGTACCTAAAGCTATTTCTATCATTTTTGTAAAAGAAGTTTCTCGTTCTATAGATGAGGTACGCTCTCCAGTAACCAATGAATCTGAGATCGTTAATATCACCAATGCTTTCACATTATATTTAGCAGCAATTGTATACAAGCCCGCGGCTTCCATTTCTACACACAAAACACCAAACTGTGCCCATTTTTTATAATCATCAAAATTATCTTCATAAAACTCATCGGTAGAGAGGACATTACCTGCTTTTATTGGAATGTTATGTGTTATTGCATAGTCTGTAGCTTTCTTGAAAAGTTCATAATTTGCTGTTGGTGAATAATCTGCATTGATAAATCTAGAATTATTAATTCCGGAAGTAGAAGAAGCAGCCATAGCAATTACAATATCTCTTAAACATATATCAGATTGATAAGAACCCGCAGATCCTACACGAATTAAATTTTTTACTCCATATTCATTGATAAGTTCATGACAGTATATTAATGCAGATGGGATTCCCATGCCTGTGCCCTGTACAGAAACGCGCTTTCCTTTATAATAGCCTGTATATCCATACATTCCTCTAACTTTATTATAACAAATAGGATCTTCAAGAAATGTTTCGGCAATCCATTTGGCTCGCATAGGATCTCCTGGAAGTAAAACAGTTTCTGCAATTGCTCCTTTTTGAGCTTCTATATGTGTACTCATTATTATTGTTTTTGTGTTACAATCGCTATACTCGAAGATGTTCCTAACCGATGAACACCAGCTTGTATAAATTGCTTTGCTGTTAGAGCATCTCTAATGCCGCCTGAAGCTTTTATTTTTATTTTATTGGTTGTGACTTCTTTTAATAATACAATATCATCTAGAGTAACTGGTACAGTGCCAAATCCAGTTGAAGTTTTAATATAATCGGCTCCAGCTTTTATGGCAAGATTTGTTACTAAACGTTTTTCTTCGTCTGTGAGATAGCTTGTTTCAATAATTACTTTTAAGACGTGATTTCCTATTGCTTTTTTAATACTTGCGATCTCTTTTTCTACAGCATCCAATAATCCAGATTTTATATATCCTAAATTAACTACCATGTCTATCTCACTAGCCCCTCTGAGAATGCAATTTTTAGCTTGAATAACTTTTGTCTCGGCGGCCATTGCCCCAAGAGGGAATCCTACAGTTGCCACTACTTTGACAGGACTCTCGCCGAGATAATTTCGCGCAAGCGTAACATAACATTCATTAACACATACAGCATAAAAGTGATATTTAATGGCTTCTTGACAGTGCTTTTTTATATCATTTATTGTTGCCGTGGGCTTTAGTAATGTATGATCTATATATTGATTAATTAGCATAAAATAATTAAGTTATAATAGCAGAGGTTGTTGGTATTGTTTTATTAAATGTAAAATCTTAGGCACTGGAAGCTTAATCCCATATGTACCTGTATAGGAAGGACATATCACACAATCATCAAAGTAAAATTCTATAAAATCTCCATTGACGACAAAGTTATTCTTATAAGCTCTAAAATCCATTTCTGTGAGTTGCCAGCAATCATAATACATGTCTCCAGACTCAATATCATTAGTAATAGTTTCATTAATAATAGTAAAAAGTTTGTCTTCTGCTTTAGGTATAAAGAAGTCGTTAAAATAGATAAAGGAATGTGTTTCTGTATTATAATTAAGACAGTCAAATGTGTATGCAGAATGTCTCATACCAGAGTAGAAGTTTTCTTTGTACAGTAAAATACTAATAAGATTATTTGCTGTAGAATGTAGTTTGTAATCTATAATTCGCTTTTCGCGAAAGCGATCTATTTTAAGGGTGTCACATAATAGTTCTTTATCTTCTAGAATCTCATTAATAGTACGCTCTACATTTAGATAGCTTTCTTTTAAATAGGAGTTGAAAGCTATATAACCAGCATCTATATTTTCATTTAAATATGGGTAGGTATAATCTAATATATATGCATCATCTTCTTGATATATCTTTTTTGAAGTGACCAATTCTTGAAGCGCATCTTTTTCATCTTCCTGACGAACGAGCTGTGCTTTTTTTATAGATTGTTTTGATACTTGATTTTCTAAGATATCTTTATCTAAAGTTTCATTAAAAGCTGTATCTACCACTTCTTCTATTTCAATTTCAAAAGATGATTGCTCTATTTCCTTATCATTATTTTTACAAGAAAAGATACTTATAAGAATTCCTAATACTATGAGTGTAGGCTTCATTTGTTTAGATTTTAATTGTTATTGATTTACCCGGTAATTGTTTATTTTCATCAACACTCTTTTTCTAATTAATCTTTTATGAGAAGATGTAATTGTGTAAGTAAAATGAGTTCAGATTTATTGGTGCCTGCAAAAGCTCCAGCAATTGCACTTGCCGTTTTTAAAATTCTACGATTTATCATTTCTGTAAATAATGATTTATGCTTGACATAATATTCTTTAAAGCTATCATAGCTTTCTTGCGCATCAAACACTTCGCTTTCTAGCCAATTAAAAACTACTTCTATTTGAAAAGCACTGTCAGAACCGTATTCGTCGGGTTCATTATCTAGAGACACCCAAGTAGATGAAACAAATTTTTTGAGTGTTTCCACCTCTTCATCTCTAACTACATTATCTATAAAAGCTACAGCATAAAAAAGTCTTCCTAAGTTTTGATAGAAGTAAATATCTTTTTTCTCTTGGGTTTCCATATTTCAAAATATTAATTGTTGTTTCAAATGTATTTATAGTGTTTCTAGGATTCTATGATAAATGTCATATGAACATCTATCAAATCAAGAAGAAATTTACTTTTTAAAAAGAGGTATATTTTATTTTTTAAAAGTAGATATCATCCAACATTTACATTGAATATGTAACCAACTAGAGCCGTTAGTCCCATGGCAACTGTTCCCCAAAATGTAATTCGAATGATTGCTTTTGTGATACTTGACCCTCCTGTTTTTGCAGTTAACATCCCTAAAACAATAAGGAAAAAAATGGCAGAACTATAAAGGGAATATTCTAGACTTTCTAAGGGGAGAAATAATGTCACTAAAAAAGGGAGTAATCCTCCTACTGTAAATGCTGCACCAGAAGCCAATGCCGCTTGAATAGGTTTTGCTTGCGAAATTTCAGTAATTCCTAATTCATCTCTGACGTGTGTCCCGAGAGCGTCATATGCTGTTAATTCTTTAGCTACTATTATGGCTGTTTCTTTTTTCAATCCACGTTGTTCATAAATTTCAGCAAGTCTTTGCAATTCGATTTCGGGCATTTCCTGTAGTTCTTTCTTTTCACGTTCAATGTCTGCTTTTTCGACATCAGTTTGTGAACTTACAGAAACATATTCTCCAGCTGCCATTGATAAGGCTCCAGCCACTAGTCCAGCCAATGTTGCTAATATAATTGGGTCTCTAATATCGCTAGCAGCAGCAACTCCAATTGCTATACTTGCAGTGGATAAAATCCCATCATTAGCACCCAATACGGCTGCTCTCAACCAATTACTTCTATGTATGTAATGATTGTCTAAATAATTATCTAATCCTACATTTTCGTTTGACATGAGATTATTTTTTAAAATTATAATTCACTGAAGTGTTTTTAGAATATATACAACCAATTGTCATTTTGATTTTGTCTTTCTTCTTAGGTCGTTATAACTGTTATTTTACCTGTAATCGCACAAGAAGCTTTTACAGTATTATAAATAGTTCCAAACTTTTCAATGTTTTTTTTAAGGAGCTCACTATTCAAATTAGGGTCTTGACTATAAATTTTCAATTCGTAATTTATAGCATCCATTCTTGGAGGTTTCTCAAACCGTGTTGCATTGACGGTTATTTCAGTCTTTGAATATTCAAAATTCATGAATATGGAAAAGCGCTCCACACTTTTAAGAATACACGCTAAAAATGATCCTAAAAATAATTCTGCTGGATTTGGTAAAAGATCAGCAGATTCAGGAGTAATCCCAAAAACAATTTCAGATTGTTTTGCATGTATTGTAGCCTTATTTCTTGAAAAAGATTGAGCTTTAATCGAATATTCCATAAGTTAATTTGGTATTAGTATTCCGTTTATGGTTCGCTTGTTTGTGTATACTAATTGAGATATCAACTTATTATACTTAGTTCATTTTCTAATTGTGTAAGGAATTTCTGCTCAGATGTATTTACATTCTCAAAGGCATATGCAATTGTCTTTGCAGTTGCCATAATCAATGTATTCAGTACATTGGTAAAAAGTTGAGGGTGTTCTCTCTTATAAGAGATAAAATCTTGAAACATTTCTTCTGCAGATAGTTCAAACGCTTCCACACCTTCAAATACTGCTTCAATAACTTGTGTATACTCTTCTTCAAAGACTTGATTAAGGTCATTATAATCTTTCCAATATTTTTGTACGCATTGTTGCAAAGCTTCAAATTCTTGATCTTGAATTATTGTATCTGAAGCGGCTATCGCATAAAATAATTTACCTAAATTTTGATACAATAATGTTTTTGTTCTAACAGGCATGTTCTTATTGTTTTTATGTATTGTAAAAATAACTTTGATACTAATCTTGATCTATGATATTTGTCATCTCAGCATAAAAAATCCTATTTATAAATTGTATTTTTATAGTATGGAATTCTTTAAAGAAAGTATAGAAGACACGTTTTTGATTTTATTTGAAGGTGTATCTGAGGGCGTTATTATTGTAAATAAAAAAAGACAAATTGTAGCTAGTAATACTTCAGTTAGAAATATTTTTGGATATACAAAAGAAGAAATAGAAGGGGCTATGCTAGAAACATTAATTCCTCAAAAATACCACAATGCTCATCATGGCCATTTCAAAAAATACATGGTACATAAAGATAAAAGGCAAATGGGTATAGGAAGGGATCTTTATGGACTACACAAAGATGGGCAAGAGATTGCAGTAGAGGTAGGTCTCAACCCTTTTATACTGCATGGCCATTCATACATTATGGCGTTAATAACTAATATTACAGTACGAAAAAAACAAGAAGAAGAAATTATCAATCTCAATAAAAATCTGGAAGCAAAAGTTATTGAACGCACACAACAACTTACAGAAGCACTAGCTGCCGAAAAAGAATTAAATGAATTAAAAACTAAATTTTTATCACTAGTTTCTCATGAGTTTAAAACTCCCCTTTCTGGAATTCTTACTTCTGCTACCCTTGCGGGAAAGTATACGAAGGAAGAACAACAAGAGAAGAGAGAAAAACATTTAAAAACCATACAAGGAAAAGTAAAGTATTTAAATACGATTATAGACGATTTTTTATCTATTGAACGATTACAATCTGGCAAGGTCAATTATAAATTCACATCGTTTCCAATAAGTAAAATATTTGATGAGGTCATCTATGATGCTAACATGCACCTCAAAGATGGTCAGATTATTAAATATCCTAAAAATGCGACGGATGTCATCATAGAGTTTGATGAAAAAATATTAGAATTAATACTTACCAATCTCATCCATAATGCCGTAAAATATTCTAGTGAAAATTCTACTGTAGAGATTATTCTAGAGAAGAATGAAAATCAATTAAAAATTACAATCAATGATGAAGGAATTGGGATTCCTGACAAAGAACAAAAATTTATTTTCGGAAGGTATTTTAGAGCAGAAAATGCATTAACGAATCAAGGTACGGGTATAGGTCTCAATATTGTAAAAAGCCATCTCGAGAATTTAGGAGGGACAATTTCTTTTCAGAGTAAAGAAAATGTAGGTTCCGCCTTTACGATACATATCCCTCTTATAAAAAACTAACCCCATAACCCAACAATAGTAGATGAAAACTATATTATTAATAGAAGATGATACCGCTTTACGCGAAAATACAGCAGAGCTCCTTGAACTTAATGATTATGTTGTGATTACAGCAGCAAATGGAACATTGGGAATTACATCTGCGAAAGAAAACCTTCCGGATATTATAGTATGTGATATTATGATGCCAGAAACAGATGGCTATGAAGTACTAGAAGTATTATCCAGTCATGAAGCAACGAGTCATATCCCCTTTATATTTCTTTCTGCAAGAACAGAACATAAAGAAATACGTAAGGGTATGAATCTAGGTGCAGACGATTATCTCACCAAACCATTTGAAGAGGAAGATCTTATAAGTGCTATAGAAAGTCGTATTGCAAAAGCAAAAATACTTTCCAATCTATCTCAAGTAAAAGAAGATGAAACAAACGACGACGAAATACGTAGTTTACACGAATTAAAAAACTTTTTTGATGATCATGGAGACGTAGTTACGTATAAAAATGGTGAAGAGATTTTTAAAGAAGGAGCTAATTCAAATCTTATCTATTTAATCCTAAAAGGAATTATAAAAACATCAAAAATGGACGAAAATGGTAAAGAATTGATTACCTCTTTATTCAGGCCCGATGATTTTTTAGGATTTACCTCTTTTATAGATAATGTTCCATATCAAGAATCTGCAATGGCAATTGAAGATGTGACGCTAGCTGCAGTTTCAAAAAATGAATTAAAAGGTATTCTAGAAAAAAGTCAAAAAGTATCCTTTGAGCTTATGGAACTTTTAACCGATACACTTTCTGATGTTAAGTCTCAATTATTACAGATGGCATATAGTTCTGTACGCAAAAAAACAGCGCAAACCATCTTACAATTTGTGGAAGTTCTTAGTAAAACACCAGAAGAAGGTATTCGTATTTCCAGAAATGATCTCGCTAGTGTAGCTGGTATAGCCACAGAAAGTCTAATACGCACTTTATCTGGTTTTAAAAAAGATGGATATATAGAGATAGAAGGAAGAAACATTAAAATCCTAAACATAGAAGGGCTCAAAACAATGCAGTAAAAAATATCACAAACTGATATTTGTCATAGTTGTCCTAATTTCATCAAGATATATTTGTTATTTTACAAATAGTAGGGGATGAAAAATATATTAATACCTGTCGATTTTTCTGAAATATCTTGGAATGCTATACGTTGCGTCCAATCCTTTTTTAAGAATATAGCTGTTACATTTCATGTAATCCATATTGATATTCCCAGCAATGATCTTGAAGAAAATACAGGGGAGTTAGTTTTACATAAGAATATTGCTAGTCATTATCAACTAGAAGAATGGACTCAACTTTTAGATAAAAAGAAGAGCAAACATCATACAATTTCTTCTATAGAAAAAACAGGAAGTTTTATAAGATCATTAAAAGAGACCGTTCATCAAAAGAATATAGATCTTATTGTAATGGGTACAGAACAAGCTAATGTACTTAAAGATACTACCATAGGAAGTTATACTCGAGAGGTAATTACACGTATACAATGCCCAACTATTATTGTTCCACAAGACGTCCCTTGTCCTAAATTAAAACAAGTAGCATTAGTAACAGATTTTAACTTTCAACATAATTCAAAAGCTTTAGAAACAATATCGCAAATCATTACCATAGCAGATGCACATCTTACTATTCTGAATTTAGTAAAACAGGAAGGATATACCGATACAAATCAAAAAGAAAATAAAAGCTTTTTAAAGAGTGCCTTTTCAGATTTAGAACATAGTTTTCATTTTGTAGTAAATCAAACAATGGATGAAGCATTACAATTTTTTATAAATGTTCACGAGGTAGATCTTGTGATTTTATTTGCAAAAAACATGAATTTCTCTGAACATTTATTATTCTCTCCTTCTACAGACACTTCTATTAATTATCATAAAAGAACTCCCTTTTTAATTGTACACGAATAACGTATATAGCTGATAAAAATCATATTTATTTATACCCCAATGAGGTAGTTTTGGATATAACAAATTCAAAACTCTTCAAATGAGAAAGATTATAGTCCCAGTAGATTTTTCTGAAAATTCATGGAATGCTCTTAAGTGTGCGATCCAATATTTCAAATATGAAAAATGTGAAGTATATATATTTCACGCATATGCAGATGAGGTATATAATAACCCGGCAGTAGTATCTAAAGAATCTTTAGAAGAACATAAAGAAATTCACAAAAAACAAGCAGAAAAAGGTTTAGATACTGTTTTAGAAAAAATTCAAGATTATTATCCAAACCCAAAGCATACGTATATCCCTAAAGCCGTTTTTGGAAGCTTACTAGATGAGGTAGACGATTTTGTAGAGCTTGAGAATATAGATCTTATTGTGATGGGAACAAAAGGCCAGACCAATGATAGTAAGATTACCTATGGTAGTAATACATTACAAGTACTTAAATATGTTAAATGTCCTGTATTAGGAATTCCATCTGAGTACACTTACGAACGCCCTTCTAACATTGTCTTTCCTTCTGATTTTATGGTTCCTTATAAAAGACGAGAAATGAAACTACTATCCTGTTTAGCAAAAAGTTACAGATCAACTATTCATCTATTACACTTTTCAAATTATGATAGACTTTCATTACGTCAACAAGATAATAAAGCGTTAATAGAATATTGTTTAAAAGATACTATTGTTCAATATACAAGAAGAGATTATGAACCAATGACAAAGGCTATCAACGCCTATATTGGCAAGGAAGGAATAGAAATGATAGTCATGGTTAATTCAAGGCATTCATATATGGAAGAGTTACTTAACAAATCTAATATCGATACGATAAGTCTTAATTCAAAAATACCATTGTTAGTTTTTCAAAATTTAACTCGTCGATAGATCGTATATATCCAAAAAACAAGGTTATGAAACATATATTAATCCCCACCGATTTTTCTGAAAACGCAACAAATGCACTGCATTATGCTGTACAACTTATGAAAAATGAGCGATGCAGGTTTTATTTACTCAACACCTATACTCCTATCTCATTATATACCTCAACCATTTATGAGTATCATACTTCCTTAAATGTAGATTTAGGTGAATTATATCGAAAAACATCAGAAGAAAAATTACAACAATCTATTAAAGAAGTAACAGAAACCTTCTCTAATAAACTACATGGGTTTGAACTTATCAGCTCTTGTAACCTCTTGACAGAACAAGTTATAGAATGTGTAAATACTTATGATATAGATTTTATTGTGATGGGTACGCAAGGGGCCTCAGGTTTTAAAGAAATATTTCTAGGTTCACAAACAATGCACATAATTAAAAAAACTACAGTGCCTGTAATTTGTGTTCCAAACACATATACATATCGTCCTATAAAAGATATTGTTTTTGCTACAGATTATGAACTCTCCATTGCTAACCAAGGATTACCATTAATTAAAAATATCGCTACTTCTCATGGCTCGAGGGTTATTTTTCTAAATGCATATTATGGTGTTTCATTAGATGAGTATCAATTGGACATCAAAGAAAAATTAGACTCTTATTTTACAGGAAATGCACATCAATTTCATATAAGCGATGGCATGGATGTATTAGAAGCTGTAGATGATTTTCAATCAAAGCATAATCTAGATCTTCTAGTCATGATACATAACAAACATAACATTTTTGAAAACCTATTATTTACTCCCGTCATTAATAAAATTGCACATCATACAAAAACACCATTTTTAGTAATTCCTGCTATTCAAAAAAAGTAATCATGAAAAATATTATAGTACCTACAGACTTTTCAAAAAACGCATACAATGCCCTTAGCTATGCAAGGCTTCTATTACAAGATGATGAAGTGGTATTTACATTATGTCATGCATACGAACCTTCTCCTATAAAATTACTTGGCAAAAGTCCGCATCGAACAGGAGTACTCTATAACAGTTACAAACAAACTGCTCAAGAAAAACTACAACAACTTCTATCAAAAATCAATAGTTTAAATGAGAACTCTAAGCATACGTATAAAGTACAAGCATATGGAGCAACATTAGAAGACGCTATTAAAAGCATTCCAAGGGATAGTTATGATCTCATTATTATGGGATCAAAAGGAGCCACCAGTCTTCAAAATGTATTATGGGGAAGTAACACATATCGTATTGTAAATGCAGATATAAAAAAGCCCCTGCTTATCATTCCTGAAAAAGCAATGTATAGAAGGCCTAAAAAGATAGGGTTTGCAACAAATTTCACTAGGAATTATTCGAAAGAAGAGTTACAACCTCTTATTGATATTACTAAAAAATGGAACGCCTCATTACGTATGGTAGAAGTATATTATGATCGAATACTTTCTCCTAAACAAGAAAAACATCTAAAAGTACTGGAAGATTTATTAACTGATATTGATTGTAACTTTCATGTAATTCCGCATCTTAATACGATAGAAGTTGCAATCTCTATTTTTAATAGTGAATTAGAAATAGATGTATTAGCGATGATTAATTATCCAAAAAGTTTATTAGAAAAATTGGTACGAGAACCTGTAATAAAAAAAATGGTTCATCATACCACCATTCCATTTTTAGTACTTCCTTCTTTAACTGATTAATATCATAGTTTTAGCATTGCTCATCTATTAGTTTTATACTAAATAAATACTAATAGACATGAAACATATCCTAGTTCCTACAGATTTTTCAGATAATGCATACAATGCCTTATTATATGCTACTAGACTGTATCCAAACGAAACCTACACCATAACGCTTGTTCATTCATATGAGGAAGAATTTTCAATGTCAACAAGTAGAATCGACATTGGACGCAATGATGATTTGTGTTTGGATATAGAACGAAGAGTATCAAAAGAATTTGAAAAACTAACCCATTCAATCACTCGAGACACAGAAGACATAAAAATCAATTTTGAAACCATTATAACAGGATTCCCATTATTTAAATGCATTCATAAACTACAAAAGGAAAAAGAAATTACTCTTATCATAATGGGAACAAAAGGAGCTTCTGGTTTAAAAGAAATATTCATAGGGAGTCAAACAATCAAACTCATCAAAAAAATTAAAAAACTCCCCTTGCTCATTATTCCTAACGAAGCAAATTTCATACCTCCGAAAGTTATTGCATATGCTACAGATTTTAAAGAATCTATTTTACCACATGAGATAAAAACATTAGAAGATATTATAAAATCTAACAATGGAGTTCTAAAAATTACGCACGTATATGACCAAAAAAGTCCTGAACATATTGTAGAATCTAATTATAAAAAAATAAAGAACAGCCTTTCTGGACTAGAACACACAACACACTGGCTATCTAACACTTCAAAGAAAGAAAAGGTCTTAGATGAATTTATCAAGAAAATGAATGTTGATATGCTAGTGCTTACCTACCACAAACACAGCTTATTAAAAAGATTATTTAAAGAAGATATTGTGAAAAATATAGGATTTCACACAACAATACCTGTATTAATATTTACTACACAAGACTGATAAATATCATAGTAATACTATGTAATAACAAATAGTTTTAAGAAATCAAATATCAACTTACTATGAAAACTAAAATTTTATTACCTACCGATTTTTCAAAAAATGCGTGGAATGCTATAAGTTATGCAACAGACTTATTTAAGGGTAAAGAATGTGAATTTTATATCCTTAATGCATATACATCCAAAGGTTATGTACTTGAAAGTATGATGGTTCCTGAACCTGGTGAAACTGAATTTGAAAGAGCAAAAACCATTTCAGAAAAAGGACTCTCTAAAATATTAGAAATGCTCTCATTTAGAGATCGTGATGATAAACATACGTTTTATACCATCTCACAATTTAATTCACTTCTAGAAGCACTTAAAGATATTGTAGAAAAAAAAGACATCGATATGGTGATCATGGGTACCAAAGGGAGTACAAATTCTAAAAGTGTTGTTTTTGGTAGTAATGCTATTACTGCCATGGAAAAATTAAGAAACTGTCCTGTCATTGCAATTCCAGAAGAAGCAAGATATGGAGGCTTAAAAGAGATCGTTTTTCCTACAAGTTTCAAAACACATTTCAAACACCGAGAACTACAGTACCTTACTACTATTGCTAAACATGCAAATGCTCCTATACGTGTCATACATGTAGATACTGATGATACCTTAGATAAGGTTCAAAAAAATAACAAACAGCTACTAGAAGAGTGTTTTGAAGAAGTCACTTATACATTTCACACCCTTCATGGCTCATCTATTTCAGAAGCTGTAAGAATATTTGTAGAAAGTCGCGAAAGCGATATGATAGCCTTTATAAATAAAAAGCATGCCTTTTTTGGAAGTGTCTTTTCAAAACCCATGGTTAAAGAAATTGGACTCTATTCAAAAGTCCCAATCATGGCCTTACACGATTTTAGAAATTAAAAATAGAACTTATGAAAAATATAGGAATCTGGATGGATAAACGTCAAGCATTTATACTTGACACTACAAAAGAAAACGGGTTTTTAACACTTATGTCTGAAGTAGATGATTTTCATATTCAAGGTGGATCCGGAACAAAATTAAAAGGTGGTCCGCAGGATGTTGTACATGACAGTAAATATCTGGCTTATGAAAATCAACAGCTTAAAACGTATTTTAAAAAAATCACAGAACACATTAAAGATGTAGATCAATTAGCACTTTTCGGACCTGCAGAAGCCGTTAAAAAATTCAGAAAAGAATTAAGTGAACAATACAAAACACTTTCTAGTAAAGTGGTCACATTACAAGTGGCAGATAGTATGACAGAAAATCAAGTAAAAGCATTGATTCTCGATTTTTTTAAATCCTACCATTAACAATGTATTTTTTCTTTATACGCTTTCGCGAAAGCGTATAACAAACCTTTATAACACCCTAATTCCAGGGGGTTAAACACTTGCACCCTTAATTGTCACCCCGCTAATAAAACGCTGACATTCAGAATAATAAAATTAATTCAAGAACTGACTATCGTCATATTTTTCTTGAATTATGACAGCTACTTTTACAGAGTAATTGAATAGTAACTTAAAAACCACATTAGTATGTCACTTATTAAATTTAATGGAAATAAATTTCCATGGTTATCCGGAGATGTAACAGATTGGATGAACACAGATCGTTTTTTTGCTGATGATTTCTTTACAAAAAGTAAAAACCAACCAGCAATGAATGTAAAGGATAAAGAAGATCATTTTGAGATAGAGCTGGCTGTACCTGGCTTTTCAAAAGATGAAATTGATATCACTGTAGAGAACGACATTCTTTCTATAGCCGCTTCAAAAAGCGATGAAAAGGTAGAAGAAAAAGAAAATTATTCGCGCAAAGAGTTTAGTTATAATAGTTTTGAGCGCAAACTACAAATACCTTCTACGGTAGATCAAGATCAAGAGGTTTCTGCTAATTATCAGGATGGAATTCTCAAGCTTACGCTTCAGAAAAACGAAGTAACAAAAGCATCACAAACACGTAAGATTGAGATAGCATAAACCACTTTAAAACGATAGGGGTTGTTTTACAATCGCTATCGTTTTTATACGCTTTCGCGAAAGCAAATTCATTAAAAATCTAACGCTATGTATACCAACCAATATAAGTTTAAATACCTAGAATGGTATAGCCCAGAAGAGATACACAATACCACTTTAAAATGGCAGTCTGAAATAGAGTTTATTGAAGTAGAGTGGAATTTTTTAAAAGAACTTTTAAGCGACAATACCTTACTATTACTTTCTGAAACAGATTTTGAAAAAACTAAAAAACATATTAGTAAGCTCTCTGGATATAAAACAAAAATAGCTGACCTTAAAAAACTACTGGAAGAACATCGGAATGCACTAGAAGTTTTGATAGACGAGGTAAATGAACTTCAAAAAGAAAAAGCTTTTAAAGAAAGACATGTATTATTAGAATTAAAAATACAGGACTTTAATGATACTTATAAGCGTATTAAAAATGACGCTTTTGATATCATGAAAGAAAGCCTTAAAAAAAGAAAACAAAAAACACTTTTAAGTAAATAACCTATGAGAACGATTGCTTACTACCTGTTATGCAGTATGTTAACACTATTGATGAGTTGTACCTCAAGCGACTTAGTTGAAAACTGGAAAAATCCAGACATTGATACATTTTATGCCGAAAAAGTGCTTGTCATAGCGATGACTAATGATGTAGATAATAGAAAGCGTTTTGAAAAAAGATTGGTAAATCAACTTCAAAGTAAAGGAGTTAAAGCCATAGAGAGCGATCAATTTTTTGATGAAAATTACACACAACGTCCACACACTCAAGAAGAATTAGATGCATTAGAAAATGCAATGCTCCAAGAGGGATATGACGCAATTTTGGTATCTAAAATTATAGGAGCAGAAGATAGAAAGAGCTTATTACAATCTTATGAAGGCTTCGATACACTCTTTAATAGTTTTGAAGAAGATTACTATTCCAATCAAAAAATTTATACGGAAGGTGAATATGCAGATGTCTACACGGTATATCATGCAGAATCTTCTCTCTATTGTATCTGTCCTACAAAAGACAGAGAAATTATTTGGCGAGGGAGTATAGATATTACACAACCCGATAGCACACGTAAGGCTATTAAAGATTACATAAATGTACTTCTATGGGTACTTGAAGAACAAAAACTGCTTATTACAAGCGACTAAAAACAATTTATGAGAACACTTGTTTATTCTGCTAAAGATTTTGAAATTCCGTATTTAAATAATGCAAGTCAAGATAGCATTCACTCACTAGATTTTATAGAAGATAGGCTCACAACTCATACTGCCATGAAAGCTATAGGGTATGATGCCATTTCTATATTTTCTGCAGATGATGCATCTGCTAATGTATTAGAAAAACTTAAAGATTTTGGAGTACAATATATTACGTTAAGATCTGCTGGATACGATAATGTAAATCTTAATAAAGCTAAAAAGCTCAACATAAAAGTAGCAAATGCTCCAGATTATTCTCCTAATGCTATTGCTGAGCATGCAATAGCACTTTTACTAGCAATAAATCGTAAAATCACCATATCCAATAAGCAAGTTCAAGAGTATAATTTTACACTTTCCAATTTGGTAGGTATGGACTTAAAGAGGAAAACAATAGGAATTATAGGCACAGGAAGAATTGGCAGTGTAATTGCAAAAATTCTCCATGGGTTTGATACTCAAATAGTGGCTACAGATATTGATTTAAATAAAAATTTGATTCATAATTATGGGGTGCGCTATACTACTATTAAAGAACTTTGTTCTCAATGTGATGTTATTTTATTAAGTATTCCTTTAAATACAAGTACCTACCAGCTTATAGATAAGGAAATGCTCAATTGCATGAAACCTAACACCTATATTATAAATATTTCAAGAGGCGCTGTCGTACATACAAAATCTATTTTAGAAGCTTTAGATTCTAATAGATTAGCTGGATATGCAACAGATGTGTATGAAAAAGAAAGCGGTGTGTTTTTTTACAATAGATCATCAGACATTCCTGAAGATCATCTACTGGAATCTTTATTAAAACATCCCAAGGTATTACTCACGCCACATCAGGCATTTGCGACGCAAGAGGCACTTTCTAATATTGCTGCTACAACTATAGAAAATCTTACAGCATGGCAACGTGACGAGCATCCTAAAAACAGACTTGCTTAACAACCATTTACCTGATCTGTTATACAAGATGGACAAGCTGTTCTTAAACAACTATGAGGAGGCGGGCAATTATTAAGTGGTTCACTTCTAGGCTTGCATATCACATTTCCAGATCCACCCTTAATTTGATCAGAAATGTTGATTTTAGAAATAATAAGCTTATTGAGTGATAATTTTTTTAGAGGTTTTTTCATGATTTTGATTTTACGATTGAAGAAAAATGAATATACAAAAATTACACTTCATCCTTTTCTATGTTACAAGTTCTTAATATAATAGGAAGGACTAATGCCTGTTTTCTTTCTAAATGCTCCCGTAAAAGCACCTACTGAGTTAAAACTAGCCTCTTTAGCAATACTCAAAATTGTATAATGACGCAACCTAGGATTAACCTTTAACTCTTGTAAAATATACTCAATACGTAAATCATTGATATAGTGAACAAATGTTTTCCCTTTATAGGTATTTATGATTTTTGATAAATACTTTGTATTTGTAGAGAGTTTTTTAGCTAATAATGTGATGGTAACTGTATTTTTTAAAAACCCATTTTTTGATTCAAAAACCTGGAGTTTATGTAAAATTGAAGTAACTATTCTTGGGTCTATATTTAAATCTTTAGAGGCTTTTTCTATATCTATTTTTTGAAGTTCTTCAGGTTTATTATTTAATTCACTTACCAATTTATCGAAACGTATTTTGTATAATCGATGTCTTCTAAATTGAATGATAATTACGATAAGAGCTATTATAATGATAGCAAATAGAAAAATAAAATTTAAGTTAAGATGATGGTTTTTATTTTCTAATTTTTTAATCAGTAATTCTTTATTTCTAAGTAATTCTGGAGTATCAAACTCTGCATTTAGTTTATAAGATGTATTTATCTTTCTAGCTGCAGTAATACTATCAAATTTCAATAATTTATCTATCGCATAAAGTTGTCCTTCGTAATCATTATTTTTTTCATAATTGATTTCTAAAAACTCATAGGTTTCTCTTACTTCCGGAATGACAATATCTACTTGTGTGAGTAAAGAATCTATTTTTTGATAATAGGACATTGACAGATCTTTATCTAGAGATTCATTTATTTTTCCTAAATAAAATTGTGCGAGTATATAGTATTTTAAATAATATGAAGAATTCAAATTTATAAGAGCTGTTCCTTCTTCTAATAAAAGTTGTGCTTGGTTAAAATCTCTTTTATAATATGCATTAATTCCTTCATTAATTTTTGCTGTACTTAATACATAAGGGTAATTTTTCTCTACAAGCGTTATGACAGTATGATAATAATAAGAAGCCGAATCGTACTTTTTATTATATCGATAAGATTCGGCCAATTCAACAGAAGCAATCACCAACGCCTCTTCAGAGATATTTCCTTGATTATTCTCTAGATCAAACCCTCTTTTATATAATTTTAATGCTCTTGCATAATCGCCTATCTCCGTTTTGAGTTTAGCAATATTATTTAAAGCAATTCCTTCATATGTCTTATCATTTATCTTTTGGGCAAGTCTTACAACTTTGAGATATTGTTCTAAAGCATTCTCATAATCATAATAATTCTTATAATACAATCCCAAATTATTATAAGTAGGAATAGAATACATAGAATCTACACTATTACTCTCTAATAATGACGCTTGTATAAGACGTAGTTTATCTTTCTTAGTTACTGCATAATAAGAAAGTTCATTTAATGCGATAGCTCTATTTATTTTATGATCCTCTTCTGTTGCTTTTTGAAGAAAAGTATTGAGATATAATTTAGCATATGTGGTATCTGAAATATGCTTTTTATATTCATTATAGAGAGTTACATATGTTTTTCCAATAAGCGTGTCTGGTATTTCAAAGGGGTTAGTTTGCCCCAATACAACACTACTAACACACAAAAATACCCCTAATGAAAAATAGAATTTTTTAGATAATAGTACATATGTTTTCAATGGTAAGGGGGATATTATTTAATGTTCTAAAGTAATCAAATTGTAAATATCAATCTTAAAAGTAGGTTTTAAAAAATTGACACTTTCTGAACAGATACTATTAGCATATATCTTTCCTTAAAAAATAACCGCAGTAGCACTTTTCATATATAAAAAAACGCTTTTAAATTGAGATAAACAGCAAAATTTGATAGACTACATTTCTCTCTCAAAAAATACACACAACAACCTAACAAACAATATCTTACATTCTAATTTCCTTGTTTCGATTCGCGGAATCGTTACTAGTATTTCTTGTCAATCGCCCTTAAAAAAATGACATTTGAGTGTCAGACTATGAGATTTTTTCATCATAAAATCTCCATACCAATTATGACAGACATACACTTGAATGTCTTTAAAGGGTCAAGATAAAATCAATTAATACAACAAATTAATTATGAAAAATTTATTGAACATTGGAAGAAGTTTAAACACTACTGAGTTAAAAAGTATTACTGCTAGTGCTGGAATAACTTTCACAACGCCTGGCGATGATTGGCCATGCAGTGCCTATGAATGTCCTGGTGATACGGTATGTACTGTAGATGGTTATTGTATATCACCTGGAGGTGGTGGTGGAGGTGACATCTGTCCTGAAAATCCAGGGATGCAGTGTTAAATAGAGATCATAAAATTTAGCATTTAAAAGGGTCTACCTCATAAATAAGTAGCCCCTTTTATAATGAATAATATAATTGTTTCAATATTCTAAAAGAACTTATATATCTAGCTTGACAAGCTATTAAATATTAACAATTCTCTTCCGTATGGTGTTGACTATTACAAGATCTGCACCCTGATAAAAAGGCATTACAGGTTAAAGGGCAATCTTCAACAGGATCACTCTTTGAGTTAGTCCCTCCACATATACCTGAACCTCCTTGTATCCTATCTGCGTTAGTTAATCTTGAAATTGTGAGCTTTTTTAAAGATAACTTCTTTAAAGATGTTGATTTTTTCATAATAGAAATCAGTGTTAAATTAATAAAATAGTATGAAGAGTTATACTACAGCATCATCTCTTCTTTTTCGATATTTTTAATTTTTTTTATGTAGTAGGAAGGTGAAATACCTGTTTTCTTTTTAAAAGCAGTTGAAAAAGAATCTGCCGAATTAAAACCAGCTTCTTCTGCAATCCCCATCATTGTATACCGTTGTAGAGTCGAATTTACTTTTAATTCCTTTAAAATAAATTCTATACGTAAATCATTGATATACGTTATAAAAGTTTTCCCTTTATATGTATTTACAATCTTAGACAAATACTTTGTATTGGTGGATAATTTTCTAGCTAAGGATGTTATGGTTATTGAATTCTTTAAAAATCCTTTTTTTGATTCAAATACATCTAGCTTATTTAATATATCTTTTACCAATTGAACATCAATAGTAAGTTTTGATGTATTTGGGATCTTATCAAAATCTTTTTCTTGTTTAGCTGTTATATCTATCTCTTTAATTATATTTTCAAATCGTTTCTTATACTTCTTATTTTTTAGATATTGTAATAGAAATAACCCGATAGCTAGAACTAAAACAATTGCGAGAAGGATTTTCTCTAAAGATAACTGCCTATTTTTATTTTTTAAACTTTCAATTAGTTCTTGTCTGCTTTTTAAAAGTCTAGGTGTATCAAACTCTGCATTTAATTGATTAGAAACGGTTAAATTCCTAGTAGTAATTACTTCATTAAAATGAAGTAGTTTACTTTGAAAATACGATTGCTTCTTATAATCATCTTTAGCTTTATAATTAGCTATCAATGTCGTATAGGCACCTTTTACTTCAGCAATACTAAAATCATATTTGGTTACTAAAGAATCAACTTTTAGAAAATAGTTTTCTCCCATTTTACGATCACTTGATTGTATCATCTCACCTAAGTAATAATTTGCAAGCGTATAATATTTCAATTCATATTGAGAGTTAAAATTAACATGAGACATTCCATCTCTTAATAATATCTCTGCTGCTTCTTTTTCATTTTTATGATACAAGTTTATTCCTTCATTAATTAAAGCTTTACTCAATCTTAAAGGGTACTCTTCTCTTACTCTTTTTATAACCTTTTCATAATAATAAGAAGCCGAATCATATTGTTTATTATATCTAAAAGATTCAGAAAGGCCTAATGAAGATTCTAAAATAGATAGTTCTTTTTCATCATCACTTGATTGATCTAGGTAGAAACACTTTCTATATATAGCTAAAGCTTCCTTATACTTTCCAATATCTAATTTGATTTTACCAATATTATCTAATGCATTTACCTCATAACTTTTAATTCCTTTTTTAATAGATAAATTCAACACTGTTATGTATTGCTGTAATGCTTTTTCATAATCGTAACGCACATAATAATATATTCCGAGAGAATTATATGAAGGAATAGCATAAGTAGAATCTACAGCATTACTTTCTGCTATTGATTCTTGTATATAATTAAGTTTTTCTTCATCATTAATTGCATAAGAAGACAACCTGATTAATCCATGAGATTTAGCAATCTTATCATCATTAATAATAGCTTTAGCAATTAAGGTATTTAAATATATTCTAACTAGTGTAGTATCATTTCTGTTCTCTAAAAAACGATCATTTAAATACTTATAACTCTTTCCTTCTAAAGAATCGGGTATGTGTTGTGTTTCATCTTGTGCGTTGCTGCTAGTGTATAAGCATAATAAACTCCAGAATATAAAAGATCGAATTTTAATGAAACACATAAATGTTTGTTTTAGGGGAGCTTATTTTTCTCTAAAATAATGAAATCAAAAATATACACGTACTATAAAGTAGTTATCTAATCTTTTTTAAGGAATATACTTCTTTATATCTAGTATACGCTTTCGCGAAAGCGTACCCATCCTGAATAACAAAATTCAAAAGATAAAATATTAAAAATCAGCATCTACATCTTATAAAGATAAATGTTCTGCTTATAAACTGTAGGATATAATAGTCGTACCGCTGTTTTTTTACCATCAGTTATCTATTTGACTCAAAAAGAACACAACACACTAAAAACCAGCTATTTAAGCATGTTTTTAAATACTGAAATTCCGCGAATTCCTGTAAATTTTTCTTGTAATGCCATATTAAAAAAGGGATGTTTGAGTGTAAGACCATGGTATTTAACACAATACCATGACGTAGATAAATTACACAGACATACATCTTGAGTGTCTTTAAAAGTTCAAGATTTTAGTAATCATAAACAAGTAAAGCATGAAAAATTTATTAAAAATTGGAAGAAGCTTAAGTAACGCTGAAATGAAAAACATCACAGCAGGTTTTGGTGAAGTTATTATATCTGATGGTTCATCTGGAGGATGCGGAATAGGTATTGGAATAAGTTGTCCTGATGGTCTAGTATGCGAAATCACTACAGAACAATGTATAGTGCCTGGAGGAGGAGACTATCCTGGAGGCGGTGGAATCTGCCCTGAAAATGTTGGGATGAATTGTGACTCTCCAGTCTAATAAAGTATTAACTTATAAGTAGGTAAACACCTTTTGAAGTAAATCTACTTTTTACAAACAATGAAATTATGAAAGACTTATTAAAACTAGGAAAAATCCTAAACGTTATAGAGCAAAAAGAAATCCAAGGTGCTCGTCGCCCATTCATAGGTAGTGGTTGCGCTCCGTCTTGCCCTTCAACATGTGCTTCTTTAGGCGGTATATGCGTCCCATGTTCTGATATATTTGGATCTGGTGAAGAATGTAGAATATTCTAGTAGTAAAAAATTAAACAGACATAAAATCTGAGTGTCTATAAATGATCAGGTAGTAAAAAACAATCAATTAAAATTTTAAATATGAAAGATCTATTGAGAATTGGAAAAACTTTAAGTATAGAAGAACAAAAAGGTATTGATGGAGGTTGGGATCCAAATTGCGGCCGTGTAGCATTTTGCGATTGTAGCAATCCTCCTTCTGGATGTCCACACATTTGTGTAAACTGCTAATAACAAAAAGTAAGGTCGTATTATTTAGTTTATTACGACCTTACTATTTATAAAAATATACTAATCTCCATCTGTAATAAAATGATAAGATCCAAATAATTCTTCTGTTGGTCTTCCCCAATTTTGGGGTTTTGATGCGATACCTTTTCCACCTCTTACTTTTAACTCTTCTATACTAGATAATGCTTGCTCTTGAAAAGCTGATACTTTAGTTTTCATATATATACTTTTAAAATTCATTCCTTAAATCTATAAAAACTACACGCTAATTAAAATAGTTATTTCATATAAGAGCGTATGAATTACAAATGTGTAGTATACCACCTCAAAAGTGTATTAATAAAATAACAAAATTGACACCTCCTAGTATTCATTTTGTAAAGGAGAGATCAAAGATTTCTACTATCACCATATTCAAGAGAAAGAAAACATACCCTAATGATAACCTATAAAATTCGGAATCAAAATTTTAAAATTCATTAAGGATTTGTAAAATCTCACGTTAAGATTCTGTAAAATCAATAACATAAAATCAACCTTTTTATAAACTAGAATATATAATGAGATAACAGGGTTTATACATACTGAAATTAATTTTATGACCTCATAATTAATCAACTGTATTAAATCAAAAAAACTCATGAAAAATTTCAAATTATTCTTTTTTAAAATCTTTCTATTTACTGCTATAGCATCTTTTACTATAGGTTGTGAAGATGGAGAAGACGGTCTTAACGGAACTGACGGTGTAGATGGTCAAGATGGTGTAGATGGGCAAGACGGTGCTGATGGTGAAGATGGTGAAGATTTTGTTATGGAAGAGACTATCTTTGCTGACAAATCTCCTACGCCACCTTTAGTTGCAATTACTCCTCAGTTCAATTATGTAGAAGCATATTCATTAATTTCAACTCCTGATGTAATTGGAGGTGACTTCCAACTTGCAGGATCTGCAGATGGGGCAGGTTTCTTAGTAGATGGTGATGAGTATATATTTGTTACAAACTGTGAAGACAGCTATGCAGTTGCTCGTATCCGTTTAGATGAAAATCTTATTCCGATCTCAGGAGATTACTTATTAGATTCTGGAGTAGCAGATTTTGCAAGACAATGTTCTGCTACTATGTGGGAAGCAGATATCCATGGAGGTTCTCAAGATATCTTTCTATCTGCATCTGAAAGCATTAGTAATGATGTAAAAGCAATAGACCCGCGTGTTACAACTCCAACACCACAAGCTGATTTCGGATTAGACGCTTTAGGGGAGTTTTCTTGGGAAAATGCAGTGCCACTTCCTCAAAATGCATATCCTAATGCTACTGTTATTGTAGGTGGCGATGACGATTCAAGTGGATCTGAAGGGCAAATTACAATGTATTACTCTACTAATGGCGATGACGATTTTGACAATGGGAGTATTTATGTATTACGCTTAAAAGAAATATCTGACGGTACTGGAGGTGTAGAAGATGTAGTTGCAAATACTCAATATAATGAATCTTCATTAGACTTCGGAAATACGTATGAGATAGAGTTTGTAGAAATTCCAAATGGAGCATCCCTTACTAAAAATGAAATGGAAGATGCTTGTAATGATGTATTTGCTTCACAATTTATGCGTGTAGAAGATGTAGATTATCAAAAAGGAAGTGACGTAAATGGAAGAAATATATTTGTGGCTGTAACTGGAAGAGGTCCTGGCCAAGGAACTTATAATGACTGGGGAACGGTTTACAAGTTAGAATTAAACCCAACAAATCCTCTAGAAGGTACTATAACTCAAATCGTAAGTGGTAATACAGATACAAATAATGCAGACGGAAACCTTCCTGAATTACAAAGTCCGGATAACATTACTGTAACAGAAAATTTTGTATACATACAAGAAGACCCTAATTCTTTTGATAGAGGGCATGCAGCTTACATTTATCAAACAGATATAAATGGAAACAATCCCTCTGTAGTTCTTGAACTTGTAGTTCGTATGGATCTTGCACAAGATAATAGTACTGGACTAAATGGAGAATTTGGTGCTCTTATAGATATCTCTGATAAAATAGGAGAGCCAAATACATTCCTACTTAACATACAACCTCATTACTGGAGAAGTGATGACTTTGCAGGATTAGACGGACATATCAATACTGTAAATGAAGATAATCAAGCATCCCAAGTAGTTATTCTTCGAGGTTTACCAAGATAAAATTAGCCTTATCAATTTATTTTTAGTATTCCACTAAGCAACCCTCATTTTAATTGAGGGTTGCTATCTTAACATCAATACCATTCTTATTATGCACCGTGTAATATCCAAATCACAACCCTATCTAATTCTTCCAAGTTTACTTTTTATAAGCATTATAACTGGAATCTTTTCTTGTAAAGAACAAATGAAAGACAGCTCATATTCGCTAGCATTAGAGCCTAATTGGCAAGATACACGTACTACTATTTATTTAAAAGAAATTAATACAGCTATTACACTATTGGATAGTTTACAACATATTCCAGATAGTGCTACAAAAGCAAAAAAAATATTTAAAGAAGTTCGTGTTGCTTTTAAAAAAGCTGAACCCTATGCTTCCTATCTTAACCCTGAAGTAGGGCACCGTGTAAATGGTCCTGCATTACCTATTTACAAAGAAGATAATGGAAAAATACTACCTCCTATAGGTTTACAAAAAATAGAAGAGAGCATTTATGAAGGGGTCACTAATCCAAGGCATTATCAAAACGAATTAAAAACTACACTTGGTTTATTAAATAGCCTTAAAAAAAGTATTGAGAAAAGAGAACTTACAGCCCAACGATACTTCATTGCAACGCATCAGCAACTGTTCCGTATTTTAAGTTTCTCTATCTCAGGATTTGACACCCCAGTAAGTCAATTAGGAATTCAGGAAAGTGCGATTTCATTACAAAATCTATATGATAGTTATACGGTTAGCATTCAGAAAATTATTCAAGATAAAAACAACGATCTGGATAGACGCTTTTCTAAACAAATAGAATCTGCAATTACTTATACAGCAACTCATACTGATTTTGAAAATTTTGACCGATACACATTCATCAGAGAATATTTAAATCCTGTTATACGCTCATGGGTCAATATTAGAAAAGCTTCTCAATTATGGGAAGGAACCCATACACAACCATTTAATTTTGATGCGCCAACCTTTTTTGAAAATAACAGCTATAACATTTCTTTTTTTACCTCTGGAATCAATAAAAACACAACTGAGACACAAATCACATTAGGTAAAAAACTATTTTTTGATAAGAATCTATCATCTACGAAAGAAATGGCGTGTGCTACTTGCCATATTCCATCTAAAGGCTACACAGATGGACTTATTGTAAATAAAAATAATACAGGAGGGAATTTAAAAAGAAACACCCCTACATTAATCAATACAATATTCCAGCAAAATTTCTTTTGGGATGGTCGTTCTCAAACCTTAATTGATCAAGTATCCTCTGTATTTACTAATAGTGAAGAGTTTGACTCTAATGTTCATACATTTTCAAAAGACATTTTACAAGACGCAACATACATAGCCCTTTTTGAAGAAGCCTATGGAGGTCTTTCTAATCGTAATACAGATGTTGTAAAAGCTATTTCTTCATACGTATCGACACTTAATGGATTTAATTCAAAATTTGACCGAAATATGAGAGGGGAAGAAAATACATTTACTCAAAGTGAAAAAGATGGTATGAATTTATTCATGGGAAAAGCACTATGCGCTACCTGTCATTTCATTCCTTTAACCAATGGAACCGTTCCTCCTTTTTTTAAAGAAACAGAAAGAGAAGTCATAGGTGTTCCAAATACTGCAAGAAATACAACTCTTGATGATGATTTAGGATACTATTGGAAATTTAATGAACCCCTGCATAAAGGAATGTTTAAAACTCCTACCGTACGTAATGCTACTTTAACTGCTCCTTATATGCACAATGGTGTTTATAATACATTAGAAGAAGTAATAGATTTTTATAATAAAGGAGGTGGCGGTGGTCTAGGCTTTGAACTAGAACATCAAACTTTACCTTTTGACCAATTACAGTTAACAGACCAAGAACAACAATCACTTATCGATTTTATTAAAACATTGACAGATGATCAAGTAGATCGCTATTAAATTAAATTGTATTTTAGAGTATCACTAGTTTTCATACACTATGAAACTCTTATACACATGTTTATTAATTAGTATCACTTTGTTTGCTACAGTGGCATGTCAATCTCATAAAGAGATTCAGAACACACAAATAAAAACAGATACACTAGATCTTGGCTATATGTACTGGGCCAATGACTTTACACCTTTTGGTTTTGGATCTCGCTATAGCCTTATCATAGTAGGTACCGTAACCCAAATAGAAAATCCTGCTGAGGTTGCTGAAGATGCTATTTATACTTCTGTAGAAGGGCATATTGCAATAGAAGAAGTAATCTTAGATTCAAAATCACATAACAGAGATATGAATACCATAGGAAGTATCTCCACAGATTGTTTTGAAGGAACAAATCTCTCAAAAGGAGATCAAGTTCTTGTATTCTGTGTATCCTACGAAGGTGATTATGCAATAACTGGAAGACAATCTATCATAAAAATACCTACAAATAATAGACAATACATTACATCATTAAAAAAATACATCAATGCCTCTTATGACCCTAGAGTCATAGAAAAAGATATTGAATTATGGAAAAAAGTAGCAGTAGGAAATGCCTTAGAAAATTATATTAAAGAATATAATGAGTACCATAAAAAGAACTAAAAAGCAAGCTCATGAACAGGTGCGTGATCTTCTTTAAACTCAAATAATTTAGAGTAATCCATCACATTAGTCACACCATCAAGCATACATAAATAAGAAATAGTTTTTGAAAGCCCTTCAAACAATAACTCTTTATCATTAGGATTAGAAGGTTTTACACCTTTATGGTTAAGAGGTAAAGAATATCCGCATGCTTTTAAAAAAACAGCTTCTATCTGTAACAACTCTTGCGGTGTATACCCATTAAATCTCCTTCCTAGCCCTTGATGTACTTTCCCTATATAATTTAAAAGCACAGAACCATGTGCATCAGAAAGATGCTTCCAAGCCTCGCTATTATTTAGAATATTCCCAACCGCACAGGATTTGCAACATTCAGGATGCAACATATCAGTATGAAAAGCAGTATACAATTTTGTAATCGCTTGTTCTAATCTTTTAGGCGTATACATAACTCTATTTTTATAAGATTAAAATACTACATATCCTCTTAATAACCATAATAATTAACACTCTCTTCTAATGTTTTTTTATTGAATACGCTTTCGCGAAATTGAACCTGTGAGATTCACGACCATAGGAAGAGCGAAGCATTAAAGCATGTAAAACCTCATTCTCATCACATGACAAGTATTATAGGAATTATTGACAGACAAACAATGTATAACCCACTATAAAACAGAGATGAAAGGTAATTTTAATATTTTTAACAGAACAAGGTAGGAACTTTTGACATTGAGTTGTTATTTTAGTAAGACATTTACAGATCAAAACCTTTTTAACACTTTAGCATTATAATGCATATAACAATAACATTTTATATGTTATATTATCAGTGATAAAGAAGTTTAATCAACTATAAACTATAACTAAACTTTTCAAAACTACACCAATTATGCGTACGTATCCTTTTGTACTCACAATGATACTTTTTACATTATTATTATCCTGCGGAAACGACGACAATTACACTCCTATGAGTGAAACAGATGATGATCCTATGATGACAGATGATGATGGAGGTGCTACTGATATGGGAGTTACCATTGATTTAACTGCTGTTCCCTTTAACACCCTATCTGAATATGGTTTTTTTGAAGGCAACTTGGCAAATCTTGCTCCAAATGAAGGAGTACTTGAATATTCTCTTATCAATAAACTATTTTCTGATTACTCTATAAAAAAACGATTTGTATGGATGCCTGAAGGCGTAAGCGCTACCTATGACGCAGATGATAAATTGTTAGTTTTTCCTGTAGGTACCATTCTTATAAAAAACTTTTTTTATGACAATGCACTCCCTTCAAACTCAAGACGTATTTTAGAAACTCGACTTCTTATTAATACTACAGATGGTTGGGAATTTGCAGATTATATATGGAATGAAGCCCAAACAGAAGCTACTTATAATCTTGATGGTAGTAATGTAGATGTTATGTGGGAATTAAATGGAGAGACCAGATCTGTAAATTATAGAATTCCAAATGTAACCGAATGTCAAACATGTCATAAAACGGGAGACACCTCCATTCCTATTGGTCCAAAACCTCAAAACCTCAATAGAGATTTCACGTATACAGACGGTACTACCTCAAACCAATTAGATAAATGGATTGAAGAAGGGTATTTACAATCTGCTCCTGCAAATATAAATACACTTATAGATTGGGAAGACACAAGTGCCCCCTTAAAAGATAGAGTTCGTAATTACTTTGAAGTAAACTGTGCTCATTGTCATATAGATGATGGACATTGTTCTTATAGACCTATACGTCTAGATTACACATCATCACTTCTTGATGAAAATATAGGTGTATGTGTTGAACCTGATGAAGATTTAGGAAATGGACTTACACACATTATACGTCCTGGAAATATACAGAGATCTACCCTTTATTTTAGATTAAATACAACAGCCGAAGAAGCTCGTATGCCGTTATTAGGTAGAACACTTATACATGAAGAAGCAGTAACATTATTAGAAGAATTTATCAATGAATTAGATATAGAATGCGAATAGACTAAACTAAACTAAACCAATTATGAGAAAACTACTACTTTACACCTCATTGTTATGCTTGCCTTTTGCAATGTATGCACAACAAGACTGTGCAAATGCAATTGCTGTAGCAGCTGGAACACATACTGTAGACGGTATTGATGGAGAAGCTCCAACACCTGTCTGTACTACAGAAACAACAGATCCTGCAAGTAATGGAGAATGGTATATCTATACCGCCCCTGCTGGAGATGATGTATACGTAACCGTAACTTCTGATCTAGAAGTAAACTCTGGAGGAGATACCCGTGTACAAATATATACAGGTGACTGTGATAATTTAAATTGCCTTATAGGCGATGATGATGCAGGAAATGTTGGGAATGGATTTTTGTCTGTAGCTTCATTTCAAGCAACGGCAGGAGAATCTTACTATATCGCTTGGGATAATAGATGGTCTTCAGCTGGTTTTGATTTTGAAATCAATGAAGCCGATGAACCACCTCCAGGACAAATTACTTTTACAGCACAAGGCACTTCTACAAGCGGATCTAGACTAGCAATGGTAGATATGAACGGGGATTATCTTGATGATCTGGTTTCTGTATCTGCTACAAACATAAATATCAATTACCAACTGGAAGCTGGTGGTTTTGATTCTGTAAATATAAATACTACACCCGCAGACTATACGCCTTCATGGAGTCTTGCTGTTGGAGATATAGATAGCAATGGATATAATGATCTTTTATACGGAGGTGGTAGTGGTGTCACATTTATGATGGCAAATGAAGATGGTACAGCATATACTGAAATATCTGGACCAGAATATGTCTTTTCTCAACGTTCTAACTTTGTAGATCTTAATAATGATGGTCATTTAGATGCTTTTGTATGTCACGATGTTGCTCCTAATGTATACTACATTAATGATGGAGAAGGAAACCTCACTTTCTACCAAGGAGCAGATCCAGATGGAATTCCTTCTGGTTTAGGTCTTGTCGCAAATGGAGGTAATTATGGTACTGTATGGATTGATTATGATAATGATCGTGATATGGATCTCTTTATTGCAAAATGTCGTGGAGGAAATACTCCTGCAAAAATTAATCAGTTACACAGAAATAACGGAGATAACACCTTTACAAATGTAGCTGGAGATGCTGGTGTAAATTTAGCTGACCCAGTACAAACATGGTCTTCTGCTTGGGGAGATTATGATAATGATGGAGATATGGATGGATATATTGGTGCTAGTTCTACTTCAGATGGACCTACAAAGTATATGCGTAATAATGGAGACGGAACTTTTACAGATATTTCTGGTTCTGTAGATCTATCTAATACTCCTTTAGGTATTGAAAATGCACCTGCCGATTTTGATAATGATGGACACATTGATATATTTTCAAATGGACAAATTCTCCTAAATGGAGGTGACGGATTATCTTTTGAAACTATCACACAAACAGTACCTCAAAGTGGTGCAATAGGTGATGCAAATAATGATGGATTCCTTGATATTTTTAGTAATGGTCTTTTCCTAAACAATGGAAATGATAACAATTGGATTAAAATTGTTACTGTAGGAGACGAAAGTAATTTAAATGGTATTGGGGCGCGTGTAGAAATAACCTCTCCTGGATTAGGAACTCAAATTAGAGATGTAAGAAGTGGTGAAGGATTTAGATATATGAGTTCGCTCAATACACATTTTGGTCTTGGTCAAGATGAAGAAATCGAAACCGTAACTGTATACTGGCCTTCTGGGTTAATTTCTTTAGTAGAAGATCCTGATATTAATGATACACTTATTATTTATGAAAGTGAAGCCCTAAGTATAGATGAAATCACTACTGGAAATGATCTAAAAGTTTATCCAAATCCAGCAGATAATGTTATCAATCTAGAAACATCAATTCAATTAAATAATGCTATCTACTCTGTATTTACAGTAGATGGAAAGCGTGTAATGAATGCTAAACTTGGTGACACAAAAACAATAGACGTTAGTGGCCTCGCTACAGGGAATTATTTTATCCGTATTCTTCAAGACAACACAACATATGTGCAACAATTTTTGAAAAAGTAAAATAACAAATACGGTTTAACAAAAAAGCGTGCTATTAAGCACGCTTTTTTTTATATCTGTTATATCTATCTTTAGGAAATCATGAAATAAAAAATTATTCTTCAACTTGATATCCTTGAGCTATCCATTGCGATATACCTCCTTTTAAATCATATACTTTCTCAAAACCTGCTGCTTCTAGCAAAGAAGCACATTTGGCACTTCTTCCACCTTTTTGACAATATACATATACAGGTTTTTTTTTATCTAACGTTGCAATCTGAGCTTCCCAATCATCTCCTTGATATACGATGTTTTTAGCATTTTTAATATGGTTAGAAGCATATTCGTTACGTGTACGCACATCAATTAATTGTACAGACTCTTCCTTAAGCACCTCTCTCATTTCTTGAACAGAAATAACTTCAACACGTGGTGTAGTAGACTTCTCTTTACAAGCTACAATAGCTACTAAAAAACATATAGATAAAAGAATACGCATCTTATTAATCTTCTAATTCTTCTGCCCAAGCGGTATAACCCCCTAACATATTGTAGGTGTTTTCAAAACCTAATTGCCCCATAATAGCACATGCTTGACCACTACGGTTACCAGAACGACAATAAATATAATAGTTCTTTGCTGTATCTAATTTTTTAACTTCTTCTATAAAGCCTTGTCCTAAATATATATCGATGTGATGTGCATTCTCAAGAGCGCCTTCATCAACTTCGTCTTGTGTGCGAACATCTAAAATCACTGCATTATCATCGTTTGCTATAAGTGATTTCCACTCTTCTACTGTTATATCTTTCATTCTGTTAATTTAATTGTTCCTAATTCTGTTTTTTTAATGGCTCCATACCCACCTAATACATTTACCATATTAATTCCTTGAGATCGTACAATAGAAGCATATATTAATGATCTATAACCTCCTGCGCAATGTACATGATAGGTCCTTGAAGGGTCTAAATCCTTACTGTTTGTATGGACTTCATCTAAAGACATGTGTGTTATTCCATCTATATGACTCGTCGCAAATTCTCCATCTTTACGTACATCTATTGGATATGCAATACTACCGTTAGATAATCCATCTATAAACTCTTGTGCTGTTACCTCTTGTGTCTCTACCACTTCTTTTCCTTCCGAAATCCATGCCTCAACACCTCCTTTTAAATAGCCTAAACTATGATCATAACCTACTCTTGAAAGACGTGTTGCCACTTCTTCTTCTTTCCCTTGTTCGGCAATGACTATAATTTTTTGGTTGATATCTTTCACCACTGCACCTACCCACGGAGCAAATTGCCCACTCAATCCTATAAACCAAGCTCCTGGCAGAGACGCTTTCGCGAAAGCGGAAACACTTCTTGTATCTAAGACTAGCACATCTTCTTGCAATGCTAATGCTTCAAATGCTGACACTGAAAGAGGGGTTGTTCCTCTTTCTATAATGGTATCAAAGTCTGTATTTACTCGTTTATTCATAGCTACATTTTCAGGAAAATAGCTAGGAGGTGCACTTAAGCCCGTTACTAACTCTTTAATAAAGTCTTCTTTATGTAACTTAAATGCGTAATTCGTTTCTTTTTGATTTCCTAGAGTATCACTGGTTTGGCTACTCATATTTTTACCACAAGCAGAGCCAGCTCCATGTGCAGGATATACAATAATATCATCTGACAATGGCATGATACGGTTATGTAAACTATCGTATAAATGTCCTGCTAAATCTTCTTTGGTAAGATCCGATTTTGCAGCGAGATCCGGACGCCCTACATCCCCTATAAATAAAGTGTCGCCTGTAAAAAGTGCTTGTTCTTTACCTTCTTCATCACGTAATAAATAACATGTAGATTCCATGGTATGCCCAGGTGTATGAATAACTTCTATTTGAAGTGCGCCTACCTCAAAAATTTCTCCATCCCTTGCTCCATGATAATCATAGGCTGCTTTTGCATTAGGACCAAGTATTACAGTAGCACCTGTTGCTTTTGCTAAGTCTACTTGACCACTCACAAAATCTGCATGAAAATGAGTAAGGAATACATATTTAATAGTGCTATCATGATCTTTAGCAAGATCAAGATAAGGTTGCACTTCTCGTAAAGGATCTATAATGATAGCTTCTCCTTGAGAACTTATAAAATAAGCCCCTTGAGCTAAACATTTTGTGTACATCTGTTCTAAGATCATAAGCACGCGTAGTTTGGTACAAATTTAAGGAAATAAAATAGGGAGATACAAAAAATCGAAACTTGATTAAGTTTCGATTTTTAATTATTTAGAAAGAATCAATCGGTTATGCTTTTATAGAACAACCTATTGCTTTTGTTTCTGTTACTTTAATTGTTTTTCCAGATAGTAATGCATCTACTGCATTTTCAAGATACTTCACTTTTACAGCGCTAGCATTTCTAGAATTATCATCAATAGCGCCTATATATTTTACTTCATTCCCTTTAGGTGTTTTTTGAAGTAAGTATACATGAGGTGTCTTTGTTGCTCCATACATAGGATATACTTTCTGTCCTTCATCAACAAGATAAGGGAACGTAAATCCTTTTTCTTTTGCTCTTTGCTTCATTGCTTCAAAACTATCACCAGGTTTTGATGCTGGATTATTAGGATTGATAGCAATAACAGGATATCCTATATTTTTATACTTTGCATCTAATGCAATAATACGGTCTTCATTAGCCACCGAGAAAGGACAGGTATTGCACGTAAAAATAACAATGAACCCTTTTGCATCTGTATAATCTGAATAGGATACCATCTTCCCATCAATATTTTTCAAGGAAATATCATCAGCAATATCCCCAACTCCATATCCACTTCCTACTATTTTATTTGGGTTGATTGATCTTACAACAAAAGCTGATAAAATCACTACAAAAGCAACACCAGTTAAAATTTTTAATGTTTTCATAAAAATAATTTAAGCTCTTTTTCTAGCGTATCATAGGTGAAAGATTGCTCATGAAAAGAACGTTTTTCATCGTTATATATAATCGTTGCAGGAATAGCACCAGACCAATTTACATCTACTTTTGGTATCCAAGTGTTAGCATCCCCATCGTCTAAAAATACTACTTCTGATTGAATATTCCACTTTTCAATGAAATGAGTAAGGCGTTCTATCTGCTCAGGGAAATCTAAACTTACCAAAATTACCTTCACATCTTCCGTATCATATACAGCTCTTAACTCTTCAAAATGCGGTAATTCTTTAACACATGGCTTACACCAAGTAGCCCAAAAATTCACCACATGCACCTCTGCTTCAGAAGTTTCTAGATACGCCTCTAATCCCTCATAATCTACTGTTATAAATGGCGTATCTTCTTCTAAATTTTCAAAAGAAACAATCTCTTGGTTTCCACCTTTGCAACTTATCAAAAGTAATAACCCTATGAATGTATAAAATTTCATTACTACAAAAGTATAGTACTGCTTGTATTTTCTATGTGCTATTAACAAACTTTAGGAGTTATTCGTTAAAAAATTGTTGCATTGGTTTCTTCAATGCTTCAAATTTTTAAAAAATTGTTAAATATTCCAAATAGAAATAAAGAATATATTACATTTGTATATACAACAATTGTAATGACAATAGAGGAGATCATACAAACTAAGACATTACCGCTTTCGCGAAAGCTAACGATTAACCTTTTATATTCAGCAAATTGGGCAAATGATATCATTACAGAAGCCATCAAACCCTTTGACATATCGTTGCAACAATTTAATGTACTTCGTATTTTAAGGGGGCAATGCAATCATCCAGCAAATCTTTCTACCATTAATTCTCGTATGGTAGCGAAGACCAGTAACACCACTCGACTCGTAGATAAATTAATTACTAAAGGATATGTAGAGCGTACTATCTGTCCTTCAAACAGGAGAAAAGTAGAAATTACAATTACTCAAAAAGGAATGACTATTTTAGAAACTATAGACCCTGTAGTAAACAATGCCGAAAAGAAAGTTACCCATCAATTAAACGACAATGAGCTGGAGACGCTCAATAAACTACTCAATAAACTTAGACAATAAATATTTAAAACAAAAAAATGAAAACTAAACTATTTACAGCAATTTTAGCACTTATCGTTACAGGAGCTTTTGCAACAAACCCAATTAAAAAAGAAGTAAAAGTAAAAGAAGGGACAATTACTTGGACTGGAAAAAAAGTAACGGGATCACATACAGGTACTATTGAGTTACAGGAAGGAACACTTATTATGGAAGGAAATGAACTCGTAGGAGGAAGTTTTACCGTAAACATGACTTCTATTCAAGTAACAGATCTAGAAGCTGGAAAAGGAAAAGAAAAATTAGAAGGACATTTAAAAACTGATGAATTTTTTGGTGTAAATAATTTTCCTACTGCAACATTTGTAATTACTGAAGTTGCCAAAAGTGGTAATGGATACAGTGTTGTTGGAAATATGACTATCAAAGGAATTACACAATCTATGAAAATTCGTATGAGTATCAATGGAAATTCAGCTTCTACAAATCTTACAGTAGATCGTACAAAATATGGGATCACATACGGTTCTGGAAGTTTCTTTGACAATTTAAAAGACAAAGCCATTAATGATAACTTTGAACTTGCTATAAATTTAAAGTTTTAATTATTTTTAATGTAAGGATTGCAAAAGCCTTGAGACTATTTTTCAAAATTTAGTATCAAGGCTTTTTTTATTTAAAACAGCTTCCTATATTTACACTCTAAATGAGAAACAATACAGTACATACTTGGTGGTGGAATACGAAACAAACGTTATCGTAAGAAGCTCCTATGTATTTAAAATATATTAAAAGCCTGTCTTACGACAGGCTTTTTCATTTTTATAAAAGTATATGCAATGACATACGTATTAAAAACATATTCAAAAAAACTACTAGCAGATACCATTACGCCTGTATCTGTATACTTACGTTTGCGCGACCGTTTTCCCAATAGTTTACTTCTAGAAAGTAGTGACTATCATGCAAATGATAATAGCTTTAGTTACATCTGTTGTAATCCTATTGCTTCTATAAAAGTAGATCGAGATGAAATTGTACAACAATTCCCGGATGGTAATACTACATCTCAAAAAATTACTCCAGAAACTGACGTTGTTGGTGTTTTGGACGCTTTCGCGAAAGCGTTCTCAACAGAATCATCCGATTTTAAATTTATAAATAATGGTCTTTTTGGATACTTATCTTATGACGCTGTGCATTTTTTTGAAGATATAGAAATCACAAAAAAAGAACAGGATTTAGCAATTCCAGATATGTATTATGCGGTGTATCAAAACATCATTGCGATTAATCATTTTAATAATGAAGCCTATATTTTTTGTCATACTACAGCAGCACAAGATAACATTGCACAAATAGAACAATTATTAAAAGTTAAAAACTTTGCTGAGTATAATTTTAATCGAGAAGGATCACCAGATACTAATATCTCTGATCAAGATTTCAAAGGACTCGTAGAAACTTGTAAAAAACATTGCCAACGGGGAGATGTTTTTCAAATTGTACCTAGTAAGCGATTCTCTCAACAATTTAAAGGAGATGAATTTAATGTATATAGAGCCTTACGTAGTGTAAATCCATCTCCTTATCTCTTCTATTTTGACTATGGGGATTTTAAAATATTTGGTTCTTCTCCAGAAGCACAACTTATTGTGAGTGATGGAAAAGCAGAAATTCACCCTATTGCAGGCACATTTAAACGTACTGGAAATGATGAACAAGATGCACAACTTGCAAAAGAACTCGCTGTAGATGAAAAAGAAAATAGTGAACATGTAATGCTTGTTGATCTTGCTCGTAATGACCTCTCTAGAAATGGACATGGCGTACAAGTAGAAACCTATAGAGAAGTTCAATTTTTCTCACATGTGATACATCTGGTAAGTAAAGTAACTGCTCAGAAACATGCATCTTCTAGTACACTACAAGTAGTAGCAGATACATTTCCAGCAGGAACTTTGAGTGGTGCTCCAAAACATATGGCGATGCAATTATTAGAAAAATATGAAAATCGTAATCGCACATTTTATGGAGGTGCAATCGGTTTTATGGACTTTGATGGCAATTTTAATCATGCGATAATCATTCGCTCTTTTTTAAGTAAAAACCATGCATTACATTATCAAGCTGGAGCTGGAATTGTTTCTGGTAGCGATCCAGAAAAAGAATTACAAGAAGTATATAATAAATTAGGTGCTTTGACAAAAGCACTAGAACTTGCTGAAGAGATCTAATATATCTTCAGTATATGACCTAAAAATAAAATAGATGAAAAAAGTACTCGTTATAGATAACTATGATAGTTTCGTATATAATCTAGTGCATTATTTAGAAGAACTAGACTGTACCGTAATAGTGAAGCGTAATGATCAATTTCATATTGATGATTGTGAAGACTATGATAAGATTTTATTATCGCCTGGACCAGGTATTCCAGAAGAAGCAGGCTTACTGAAAGAAGTTATTCAAAAATATGCAGCTACTAAAAGTATATTAGGTGTATGTTTAGGACAACAGGCTATCGGAGAAGTTTTTGGAGGAACACTTATCAATTTAGATCAAGTATTTCATGGAGTCGCTACCCAAGTTGACATTACTCAAGATGACACCGTTCTTTTTAAAGGGCTAGATCACCAAATAAATGTTGGGAGATACCATTCATGGGTAGTTGCACAGGAGGGATTTCCAGAAAGCTTAGAAATCACTGCAGTAGATAGTACGGGACAAATTATGGGATTACGCCACAGAGTATATGATGTACGTGGTGTGCAATTTCATCCAGAGAGTGTATTAACTCCCGATGGAAAATCAATGATCAAAAATTGGATTAATAACTAATTAAACCCAAAATAATGAGACGTCTCTTTTTCTATGTAGTACTTAGTAGTGTGATTTTTTCTTGTGCAAAGGATACACCTAAAACACCTGAACCTCCTAAAGCACCTGAAACAACTTCAGAAACAAAAACACCTGAAATCCCAGAAGTATCTATAGAAGACTCTATCCCAGAACCTCCTCCCCCACCTGTAGTCAAAAAAGAGATTAAAAAACCTGCTGCAAAAAAGAAGAAAACGGATATTGTCAACAAAAAAAGAGAAGATTATAAATCCCTTATTTTTAATGTACAATTAGGGATTCATCCAGATAGAAAAAACTGGGTACTTTTTAAAAATGGAACTTATCTAATGTTTCCAAATAATACCGCAGAAAAAGATGCAGTAAGAGCTGCAAAAAAACTAATGTCTAGCTACAAAAGTGGTAGTGTAAACATTAATAAATCAGCTTTTGCAAAAGGATGGATCGCTTCTACAAGTACAGGTATCTATAACTATATAGATAGTAAAGAATTTGGGAAAGGAATTCCTAAACAAGAAAACATCCTTAAAAAAGGACAAGAAAATATAGTAGCAGATTCAAAAGAGCTAGAGATTATATATATCAATAGACCCAAAGAATAAAGGGTTATAGAATAACTAAAATAAGATTTCTGTCTTTACAGAAAACAACTATGAAAAAGATACTTAATAGACTTATACAACACGATGTTCTTTCTAAAAAAGAATCCCGTGAAATTTTAGTCAACATATCCGAAGGAAAATACAATCCAAGTCAGATTGCTGCTTTCCTTACGGTATATATGATGCGTAGCATTACAGTAGAAGAATTAGAAGGATTTAGAGATGCGTTACTAGACCTATGCCTCTCTGTAGATTTCTCTGACTATAACACCATAGATTTATGTGGTACAGGTGGTGATGGGAAAGACACATTTAATATCTCTACCCTATCAAGTTTTGTTACTGCTGGCGCAGGCGCACACGTAACAAAACATGGAAACTATGGGGTATCATCCGTAAGTGGTAGTAGTAATGTCATGGAATATTTAGGCATTAAATTTAGTAATGATAAAGATTTTTTAAAACGATCTATGGACGAAGCGGGAATGTGTGTATTACACGCCCCTCTCTTCCACCCTGCTATGAAAAATGTAGCACCTATACGTAGAGAATTAGGAGTGAAAACCTTTTTTAATATGCTTGGGCCTATGGTAAACCCAGCATTTCCTAAAAATCAATTGGTGGGCGTTTTCAATCTAGAATTAGCTAGAATGTATGGATACCTCTACCAAAAAGGAAATAAAAACTTTACCATTTTACATGCATTAGATGGCTATGATGAGATCTCACTAACGGGCCCCACCAAAACCATTACAAACCTGACAGAAACTATGCTTACTCCAGCAGACTTTGGAGTAGCAGCACATACACAGCAAGATATTTATGGAGGAGATAGTGTAGAAGCATCAGCAAAGATATTTGTAGATGTAATTTCTGGCAAAGGGACAGCTCCACAAAACAATGTGGTATGTGCTAATGCTGGAATGGCGATTGCCACCGTAAAAGGATTAAGTCCGAAAGAAGGATTTGAACAAGCAAAGGAAAGTCTACTGTCTGGGAAAGCGCTAGAAAAATTAAAGAAATTACAGGAATTAAGTAAATAAAATACTAATTCCCTCTCCTCAGGGAGAGGGCTAGGGTGAGATGTAAACATGACAATATTAGACAAAATAATAGCCGATAAGCACAAGGAAGTAGCGCTAAAAAAACAATTGATCTCCACTAGACAACTGGAGCAGTATCCACTTTTTGATCGTGAGACGAGTTCGCTGGCTAAGGCATTACAACAAGGTTCTGGAATTATTGCTGAGCATAAACGAAGATCTCCTAGTAAATCTGTCATTAATCATAGCTTAAGTGTTCAAGACGTAGCACGAGGTTATGAAACTGCAGGCGCTAGTGGTATGTCTGTATTGACAGATGGAAAGTATTTTGGAGGTTCTTTAGATGATTTACTACTCGCTAGAGCAGCTACTCATTTTCCATTATTACGCAAAGAATTTATTGTTGATGAGTATCAAATTCTGGAAGCCAAAGCACATGGGGCAGATGCGATTCTTTTAATTGCTGCATCCCTTACTAAAGAAGAGATTGTTTCTTTTTCTGCTTTCGCGAAAGCGTTACACCTCGACGTACTATGTGAATCTCATAACAAAGAAGAACTCTTAAAATCTATTGTTCCTACGGTAGATATGTTAGGGATTAATAATAGAAATTTAAAGACCTTTGAAGTGAGTATCCAAACGAGTAAAGACTTGGTAACATTTATCCCTGACGATTTTGTAAAAGTATCAGAAAGCGGGATTAGCAATGTGAGTGCTATCAAAGAGCTACAACCCTACGGTTTTGAAGGCTTCTTGATAGGAGAAAACTTCATGAAAACGGACAATCCAGGAGAAAGTGCCACTACATTTATACAGCAATTATGATCTCAGAAAAACGTATCCCATTTAGCTATAAACGACTACGTTATTTTTTGTATATGGGTATAGCATGGACAACATTAGGTGTGATTATCTTAGTATTAATTCTTCTTCAACCTTTTTTTAAAGGTATCATCTTCGAAAGGGACTTTGGATTCTTACTAACATCTATTCCGTTTTGGAAAGTATTAATCGCAATAGGTGGTATACACATACTCTTCTGGTTAGTTTTTAAATTCAATGCATATGTTATCATTGATAAAAAGAGCATTACTCAAAATAAAATTTTATACCTAAATCGTCTCTTTTTTGATGAGATTGAACATATAGATGAATATGCAGGTGACTATACATTTTATGGAAAAAGTGGGAAAATCACTTTACGAAAAACAAGTTTTACACCTTATGATCATGATAGTATTAAAGAACTAGCTGAAAGATTAAATGCCGAAAAATAAGATACATAATAGCCATAAGAGTGAGATTCCCACCTCCGTGGGGCTCAAAGTTTGT
Organism: Dokdonia pacifica; assembly: GCF_900188275.1. GTDB lineage: Bacteria > Bacteroidota > Bacteroidia > Flavobacteriales > Flavobacteriaceae > Dokdonia > Dokdonia pacifica. The sequence goes on along the minus strand of NZ_FZNY01000006.1, from coordinate 126,725 downwards.
GGAATGAAATACAACACGCAAGAAGTCGCTGCATTGCAGCCAGATTATCTTGGGTTTATATTCTATGAGAAAAGTCCGCGAAATTTTGATGGGGAAATCCAGATACTTCCAAAAAATATAAAAAAAGTAGGTGTATTTGTAGATGCTACGATTGCTTTCGCGAAAGCACAAATAGAAAAATACAACTTAGACATTATCCAATTACACGGAAGTGAATCTCCAGAGTATATAAAAGATTTAATAAGAGTTCTCATAGACTCCTCAGAAACATGGCCAGAAATCTGGAAAGTATTCTCTATTAAAGATTCCTTTGATTTTAAAAGATTAACTCCATATAAAGATCACGTAAGTGCTTTTTTATTTGATACCAAAGGAAAAGCCAAAGGGGGTAATGGATATACGTTTGACTGGAATGTTTTAAAAGACTACCCATTTAAAAAACCATTTATTTTAAGTGGCGGTATTGGATTAGAAGAAATAGATAACATAAAAGAAATCCTAGCGACCGATCTTCCTATTCTTGCACTAGATGTAAATAGTAAATTTGAAGATAGACCTGGACAGAAAAATATTGAAAATTTGACAACTTTCACTTCTCAACTCGCTTCCCTCCTAGAAAGGAGGGATTGAGGGAGGTGTAACACGAAAATATTATGATTACAGAAACATACCAAGCAGATGACCGAGGGTATTATGGTGATTTTGGAGGTGCATTTATTCCTGAAATGCTTTATCCAAATGTAGAAGAGTTACGCTCTCAATACATTCAGATCATGCAAGAACCTTCTTTTCAGGAGGAGTTCAATCAATTACTAAAAGATTATGTAGGGCGCCCTACACCTCTCTATTATGCAGAGCGTTTTAGTAAAAAATACAACACAAAAATTTACTTAAAACGAGAAGATTTATGTCATACAGGAGCGCATAAAGTAAATAATACGATTGGTCAAATATTAATGGCCAAACGATTAGGAAAAAATCGAATTATTGCAGAAACAGGAGCTGGACAACATGGAGTAGCAACCGCTACGGTTTGTGCTTTAATGGGATTAGAATGCATTGTATATATGGGTGCGATTGATATAGAACGCCAAGCCCCTAATGTAGCACGTATGAAAATGCTAGGTGCTACTGTACGTCCTGCTATGTCTGGAAGTAGAACATTAAAAGATGCTACTAATGAAGCCATACGTGATTGGATCAATAATCCTGTAGACACGCATTACATAATAGGATCTGTAGTTGGTCCACATCCTTACCCGGATATGGTAGCTCGTTTTCAATCAGTAATTTCGGCAGAAACAAAGAAACAATTACAGGAAGTAGAAGGACGTGAAAATCCAGATTATGTAGTTGCCTGTGTAGGTGGCGGAAGTAACGCTGCTGGACTTTACTACCATTATTTAGATCAACCAGAGGTGGGTATTATTGCTGTAGAAGCCGCTGGAAAAGGAATTGATACTGGCGAAAGTGCTGCTACATCGGCCTTAGGACGTGAAGGGATTATACATGGAAGTAAAACACTTTTAATGCAAACACCAGATGGACAAATTACAGAGCCTTATTCTATTTCAGCTGGATTAGATTACCCAGGTGTAGGCCCTATGCATGCTAATTTATTTAGAACAGGTCGTGGCGAATTTATCTCTGTAACAGATGATGATGCAATGCAAGCGGGTCTTGAATTGAGTAAGTTAGAAGGTATTATTCCTGCTATAGAAACCAGTCATGCACTCGCCATATTTGAAGAACGCACATTCAAACCTGATGACGTGATTGTAATTAATCTATCGGGACGTGGAGATAAGGATTTGAATACATATATCGAGTATTTTAAATTGTAAATTATTAAAACTTTTTTCATTTCCTCGAAGGCGAGCTGTGGGACCTGCCAGCAGGCAGATTCACGACCGTAGGAATGGCGAAACGTTAAAGCATAAGAGAACACACAACAGAATGAGATTTCCGCCTTCGCGGAAATGACAGAAAATAATAAAGTCGTAAACGGGAAAAGATTCCCGCCTGCGCGAGAATAAAATGAACAGAATACAACAAAAATTACAAGAAGATAAAAAATTACTCAGTCTCTATTTCACGGCGGGTTATCCTGCTATTCATGATACGATGTCTATCTTACAACAATTACAAGATAGTGGGGTTGATATGGTAGAAATTGGACTTCCATTTTCAGATCCATTAGCAGATGGTCCTACCATTCAGGAAAGCAGTACGGCCGCATTAAAAAATGGAATGACTACACAATTGCTCTTTGAGCAGCTAAAAGATGTTAGAAAAACCATTGATATTCCATTGATTGTAATGGGGTATTTTAACCCTATGCTACAATATGGGGTAGAAAAGTTCTGTGCAACCTGTGCTGAAATTGGTATTGATGGGATTATTATGCCAGATCTTCCACTTGCTGAGTATGAAGCACAGTACAAAGCAATTTTTGAAAAGTATGGCTTGCTTAATGTATTTTTAATCACACCTCAAACTAGTGATGAGCGTATCAGGCAGATAGATGCTGCTAGTGATGGATTTATATACATGGTAAGTAGTGCGAGTACTACAGGAGCACAAAGTGGTTTTGGCAATACGCAATCTGCTTATTTTGAACGTATTCATGCTATGCATCTTAAAAACCCTCAAATTGTAGGTTTTGGTATTAGTAATTCAGATACATTTCAGGCGGCTACCGCTTTCGCGAAAGGTGCCATTATTGGAAGTGCATTCATAAAACATATCACTGCTCACGGAGCAAATAGTGTTGCAGACTTTGTAAAAACGATACGGTAATTAAATAAAGTAAAGACCCTAAAACCTCAAGCTGTCAAAAACAAATAATAACATTTAAAAGCTTTCTTTTAAAATTACATTTTCATAAGAATATATATATTACCGTGTATTTCATCGATAAAAATTAACCTCTTGTCGGTTCATCGATGTTTCTGTGTAAAAATATACCGATAAGTGAATCACCTCATATTTTTGTAGTCACAGAACTCAAGAATATGAAAATTGTTATTATTTTAATGCTATCGTTTTTTTCTTTTACTACGACAGCCACAACACTATCTTCTTCTGAAAAGCAAGCGCTTATCGATTTGTACTATGCTACAGATGGAGATCACTGGACAGAATCTTGGGACTTAACTACACCCGTAGAAAACTGGAAAGGAGTTACTATTATCGATCATAAAGTAGTTGCTTTACAACTCACAAATAATAATCTTAATGGAGAGCTTCCTGCATCTATAGGTGATTTAATACATGTAAAAGTTATAAATCTTCACAACAATACTATAAAAGGAGAAATTCCAGCTTCTATCGGAGACTTAAATCACTTAAGAAGCCTTAACCTTTCTCTTAATACACTGGAAGGAAATATACCCGAAGAGATTTCAAAAATAAAAAACCTTGAATACCTATACCTGTATGCCAATGATTTTACAGGAGTATTCCCAGAAAAAATTAGTAAGCTACCTAATTTAAGACGTGTTCGTATGTATGCAACTCATATAACAATGGATACGACACATACACTCGCAATTGTATATTGATTACAACACCCCTAATACTAGTTACCCCTAAATCAATTTACCCCAAATCAATACTAAAACAGAAACATCTCCCCAAGTGTTTCTGTTTTTTTTTATTTAAAACTCCCAAAGTGCGTCAAAGACACAATGTAACATTCCTATAATACGGTGTACTTATCGTGTATGGTAACTTGTATATTTATAATTGTATTTATTTGGTTAGTAGCACTTGCATATTTCTTCCCAAAGGGTACTAGAATATTTGGCATTAATGCTGAAATTCTTTTCAAAAAAAACAAAGAGGAAGATGAAGATTATTATTCTTAACTTCCCTTAAACTATTTTTTTTCAAAATTGGCATCTGAAAACAATAAAAATATATTACTCGTATTAGATCTTGATGAGACCTTAATACATGCAACAGAAACACAATTAGAAATCCCCTATAGTTTCACCTATGCTGACTATTTTATTTATAATAGACCTGGCTTAGAAGAATTCCTAAAGACGATAAGTGTCGATTTTGATTTAGCTATATGGTCATCTGCAGACGATAGATATGTAGAAGATATTGTAGCTCAAATCACACCGCCTATAATAGATTTTAAATTCATTTGGGGAAGGTCACGTTGTACTACAAGGAGAGATTATAGCTTAGACATCTATGTTCACGAAAAACGTCTTAAGAAAGTAAAGAAACAGGGCTATAATATAGAGCGTATGCTAATTGTGGATGATTCTCCTGAAAAAACAAAAGACAACTACGGTAACGCTATTTATGTCAATCCGTTTGAAGGTGATCAAGAAGATCGCGAATTACAATTACTTGTGAAGTATCTCTCATCAATAAAAGATTTAAAAAATATAAGAAGTCTTGAAAAAAGAGGTTGGAGAAATCAAATTTAAATTACTAGTTAAATACACCCTATGAAAACACAATCATTTTTATACATCTCTTTAGTTGTACTATTTTTCTCCTGTAAGGAATCCATTATTGAACCATTAGGAGATACAACTGTAGATGTTTTTGAAGACACAAATTTGTATTTTGATATGGCATTTAAGTCTGGACCTTCTCCTTTACAGGATGCTATTTTGCGTTTGGATGCAGGCCGTGTAATTGTAAAAAAAGTAAAAATTCCAAACTACACCTTACAAACAGAAGCGACAGTTAATGTTTCATTGACTTCTAATGGAGATCCTTGGGATAAATCGGGGTCGTTATTTGTTATTCCAACGAATACTGATATTTCATTATTAGATTTTGAAAATGGTAACTTTGACCTAGCGCAACTTAAAGAAACTTATCCGGCTGTCACTTCCTTTACAAAAGATAGTATTACATACAAACCTAATCTAGAATTACTCCGATTTATGACCCCTTTTGGCGTAGGACATTTTACAGATAGTGAACGCGTAAAAGATCGTAAGCCTATTTATATTCCTCATTGGGAAGAAAAAGTTTCTTGGTCGCAAGATATTTCTCATCTTTTACCGGTATTACACGATGAGGTATATGTAGGGGTTTTTATAGATACTTGGACAAAAGAAGGGTATACTATTTCTGTTTCCTTAGATTTTGATGAAAGTGATTTTCCTAATCACACAAGTAGGAAACAAGAAGTATTACCGCTTGTGAATACAACTAAGTATGCTTCTGGACAACGATTGTTTGATGCCTTTTCTAAAGATACCATCCGTGTAGATTTTTCTATAAATATGCCTTTTAAAAATGCAAAACTCCATTATATCACTACGGGTCATGGCGGACATGGAGGTGGTGATGAGTTTGTGAAAAAAGAAAATATCATCACACTAGACGGAACAATGATTAAATCATTTATCCCATGGAGAGATGATTGCGCAAGTTTTAGGCGTTTCAATCCCACATCTGCTACGTGGCCTGCCAATAAAATTATGGAAGATGAGACCTCTACACAACAGATAGCATCTTCAGATTTCTCACGTTCTAATTGGTGTCCAGGAAGTGATGTAATACCAGAAGTTATTCCTTTAGACAATTTATCAGCAGGAAAGCATACCTTAACCATTTCCATTCCGGAAGCACAAATAGCTACTGACACTGAAAATAATTATTGGATGGTTTCTGCGTATATTACATACGATTTAGAATAATTAAATTACATTCTAAACAGCGCATACCTTTGATGTTGATTCTTTATACGCTTTCGCGAAAGCGTATAACACCTCATTATCAAGGGAGCTATCTTAATACAGACATGTAGACAAATCAATCTTTTATGAAAAACAATCGTCGTCGGTCTTTTGTAAAACAGTTACTCGCTGGAGTGACAGGAGCTACTTTATTACCTTCTTATACTGCAAATGCTTCTACTTCTAAAAAAGAAATAGTATCCAGTATAGATTATAAAGATGATTCTGAAGCTTTCTGGGAACAGATAAAACAACAATTTTCTTTTGCTGAAGGACTTCATTATTTTAATAATGCGTCTTTAGGACCTTCACCTATTCCAGTACAAGAGGCAACCAATACGTTTAGAGCTACCTTAGATGGGTTTCCTTCTAAGTACATGTGGGGAGATTGGAGTGATGAGAAAGAAACGGTTCGTCAAAAAGTTGCTGATCTATTTACTGTCTCTAATGAAGAAATAGCCATTACACATAATACCACCGAAGGGATGAATCTAATTGCACGTAGTTTTGATTTGCAACCAGGTGATGAGGTCATTCTTGCAGATCATGAACATTACAGTGGTACCGTCCCTTGGAAAGTATGGCAAGAGTCAAAAGGAGTAAAATTAGTACGTCCTGTACTTCCTATCCTTCCTAAAACTGTTGAAGATATTGTTGCGGTGTACAGAAATGCGATTACTTCTAAAACCAAAGTGATTTCGATGTGCCACATGGTAAATACCAATGGAATGATACTTCCCGTGAAAGAGATTTCAGAAATGGCACACAAGAGAGGAATTCTGGTAGCTGTAGATGGTGCACAAAGTTCAGGAATGTTTGAAATAGACCTCCATGATTTAGGGTGTGATTTTTATACAGCGAGTGCTCACAAGTGGCTTTTTTCGCCGAAAGGCATTAGTGTATTTTATGCAAAAAAAGAGAGCCAGCACTATCTAAAACCATTGGTGGTAGCATATGGGTATGATGATCCTAGTATACGTCGTCTTGAAAATTATAATACGCGTAATTTACCAGAATACTTAGGACTGGGTGCGGCCATAGATTTCCACACTAAGATTGGAAAGGAAAAGATTACAAAACGATCGTATGAGCTAAAACATTATTTTAGAGAGAAGCTAAAAGACAATCCAACCTTTACGTTTAAAACTCCGGCTAATGATGACTTATCATGTGCTATACAAACGGTAGCGGTTGTGGGTAAGCATGTGCAAGATGTGAAAAAACAACTGTCCGAAAATTATGGTATAGACACTCGGCCTATGAATACTTTTGGATTGAATGGAGTACGTATTTCTTTTGCCATTTTTATTACGAAAAGAGATATTGATTACCTGGTAGAAGCGCTGGAAGAAATTGCTGGTTAGTACAATACTATAAAACATGTATAAATACATTATCATTTTAATAACAGTCCTACTATCTCTAAATGGTAATGCTCAATCAGATTCTCTATATTTTTCTGTTTCTTCTTATTATTCAAATAATCTACTGCATAAAACAGATACTATCGCAATAAAAGACATGAAGCAAACACTAGATGTGCACTTCTACAAAAAGCATTTTCATCTATTTTATGGACTTCCTAAACAACTTATTAAGAAGAAATATAAAAACCAAGAAATCGTAGAATGGTCAAATCCTGAAAATGAGCAAGCAAATTGGTCAGACTCTTATACGTATGATACAAAAGGGAGGTTAATTGAATATAAGTATTCAGGATGTATGATTTGTTCACAGTTACCTTGGGGGTATACATTAACGTATGATGAGAATGATCACATGATAGAGCAACGCACTTATTTTTTATCATTTTCTCACACTTATGAAGAAGGGGAAATAAAAACAAATTTCAAACTAAATGAAGAGCATAAGGATTATACAAAACTCACTTATGATACTAACGGTAGTATTATCGCACTAGAAAAATATAGCGTACATGGCATTGAAAAAGAAATTAGACAACTTTTATAAAATATTTTATTAAAGAAGGGAGACCTTTTTACAAAATGACCATTAATAAGTAAAACATACTTTTATGAGTGATCAAAAAATAATGGCGCTTTTTAAAAATGGTCAGCGAGACAAAGCGTTTCGACAACTATATCGTCTATATCCCAGAATTGAAAAATTAGTACTTTCTAAAGGCGGTTCTAAAAATGATGCACAAGATGTATTTCAAGAAGCATTAATCATAGTAAGTAAAAATCTAGAAAAATCAGATTTTAAATTAACTTCTTCTTTTTACACGTATATCTATGCGGTATCACGTTTTATCTGGAAGGACACTCAAAAACAATATACCAAACAAGAATTACATTCCTTACAACCTGAGGAAGTGGATACATTCCACAGCATATTAAAGGAGAAAAAATATCAATGTGCTGAAAAAGCGTTTCTCGAATTAGGAGAACGATGTCAAGAATTATTACAACTGTTTTATCAAAGAGCATTATCCTTTAAGGTGATTGCTCAAATGATGCAATTTAAATCTGAAAAGATTGCAAAAAACCAGAAGTATAAATGCTTACAAAAAGCAAAAGACATCTTTAAAACCAACTACAAAACGGTTCAATCTTAATTCGCAGCATCATGGAAAAGTACATACAAGACATAGAACATATTAATGAATATATAAACAATACTTTATCTAAAGAAGAAAGACAGGTATTTGAAAAGCAATTAGAAAACGACGCCGAATTCAACTCGCTTTACGAAGAGCACTTAACCTTTTTAGGAGGTGTAGAACGTATTGAATTGAAGCAAGAAATTCAAACGGCACGCAAAGGATATCTTAGGACAAAATGGATCAAGTATCTAGTGATTGGTATAGGAATTATAGGTCTTTCTATAGCTATTTATAGTGTAGTCTCTAAAGAAGATCCTGTACAAACCTCAACGCCTACAACCACTCAAAGACAGCATACAATTCAAAAAGGAAAAGACGCTGTTTCCAGTATAGAAATAAAAAGTAATGACAGCATTACACATATAAAAGTTGCAGAAACTAAGGATCGTATTATTATTGACCAGGAAAATCAAGACACAGTATTATATACTAATGAAGCTCAAATAAAGAATCCACTACACACATATCCAAAGAAAACTCCTGAAGTATATATGATCAATACACAAAGGGATACTGTAATTATTGGTAAGGAAGGAACAAAACTTACCATTAAAGCCAATTCTTTTAAACATACAGGAACTGATGAAATTGCGACTGGAATAGTAACTGTAGCGCTCTCAGAATTCTATCAGTTGTCTGATATCCTTTTAGCAAATCTCTCTACAAAATCAAATGAGCAATTATTAGAAACTGGAGGCATGCTATATGTAGAAGCTCGTTCTGGTGAAGCATTACTAGCACTTGATAAAGATATCACTATCGAAATACCTACTGAGGATAAAAAAGATGACATGCAGTTATTCACAGGTCAAGAAACTACTCAGGGGATTAATTGGGTACTGGATAACGCTTCAGAAGTAGTTGAAGTAGATGAATTACTGGAAGAAATTGTAAATGTTCCTTTTGCCGTTATTGAAGAAGTACCGTCATTTCCTGAATGTCAGAATCTATCTAAAGAAGATCAAATGGAATGTGTCAGAAACGTATTTCAGCGTATCGTAAATAGGTCTTTCAATGCAGATGCAATTCAACGTAGTACGTCAGATAATAACCTTCGAATTTTCACTTCATTTACCATAGACACCAATGGAGATATTACCAAGATTAATTCCAGACCTGCTTTTCCAGGAATTCAAGAAGAAGTAGAAAGAGTACTAGGATTAGTTCCTAGACTATCTCCAGGAAAACAAAGAGGTATTGCGGTAAACACCCTTTACTCATTACCTATTTTTGTCAAGTTTGAAGGATCAACAACTAATCGCGGAAGGGATGTTGCTAATCGAGATACTGTAGCTACAAGAAGGAACATAAATACTCGTAATCAAGATACAATAAATTTTAGAACAAGTACGATACAACTACCCATTATCACTAATGACACGGTATTTTATGGAGGAAGAACTGTGATAGAAGACATAAAAGAAATACTACATACTAATGATGTAAAAATAGACACTGCTTTTGTAGATAGGTATGAAAATTATAAAAAGAAACGACTTATTCAAGAACGAAGAATAAAAGGAGAGCGTTATGTTTTTATACGAAAAGCTGTCTTAGATGACCCAAATTCAGGGTTTACTATTTTACCTACTGATTCTATTACGAGAGGCGGTAATGTGATTCGGAAGCGATGGGATGAAACTCAAATTCCAGATAGGCAATTTGCTCGATTGGTCCCTAGGCAACCGGGAGCTAGTAATTACTTATTTACGGCTTCTCGACTAGGATGGATTAACTGTGATCGTTTTGTAAGAAGTAATACTACCACGAAGTACAAAGTCAAAATCAAAGATAGCGATGGTACGGATGTAAAAATAGTTTTTAAGCGTATCCGATCTATTTTACCAAGCCAATTTACTACAGATGGTTTTGACTTTGGATACGTTCCCAAAGGAGAAGAAGTCACATTGGTTGCTATAAAAATAGTAGATAATCAGTATCAATTGGCTATTAAAGATATAAATACAGATCGTATAGAAGATTTAGACTTAGAGTTTAAAGCGTATACTGTAAAAGCGTTACAAGAAAAATTGAAGAAATTGAATGATCAGTTTTAAATAGTAATAAACTAAAAGGTTCAGAAGAATAGTTTTCATCTGAACCTCTTACTATCTAAATTATTTCTTTACTTCCCTTGATGTTCCTTCACCCAGATATCATTGGCGCATGGGCGTACTACTTCAGGAACTAAATCTGAGCAATCACCTCCATAACGAATCACTTCTCGTACAATAGAAGAGGAGATATAACTTTTACCTGAAGAAGTCAGCAAGAAAACAGTTTCTATACCAGAGAGTTTTCTATTGGTATGAGCAATGGCTTTTTCAAATTCAAAATCTCCTGGATTTCGTAGGCCACGTAAGATAAACTCTGAGTTTTGTTCTTTACAAAAATCAACAGTAAGTCCTTTATAACTCATCACTTTGATTTTAGGTTCATCTTTAAAAGTTTCTTCTAGAAACCTAAGACGTTGTTCTAGCGAAAACATATATTTCTTTGCGGAGTTAACACCTATGGCTAAAATCACTTCGTCAAATAAAGTTACACCGCGTTCTATAATATCGTAATGTCCTATAGTGATAGGATCAAAAGATCCTGGAAAAACTGCTCTTCTCATAGATTAAAAATACGGAATTTATAGATGATAGCGTTTTATTTTTGAGGAATGATCTGTTTATACTGAAGAAAGAAGGGAAAACGACGAACGACGAATAATGAGCGACGAATTTGAATCAAATTATGTATTTCAAAACTACCCAAGGCTACCAACTAAAAACTACCGACTACTCGCTACCCCATCGCCGCTTCAATAGCTTCTCCTAACAAATCTGTTAAGGAAATCCCTGCGGCTTTCGCTTGTCTTGGGATGATACTTTCTGGAGAGAGCCCAGGATTCGAATTTACTTCCACAAAGTGCGGTTTCCCATTATGGAAAATGAAATCTATACGGCAGATGCCTTTCAATTTTAATACTTCATAAATAGCGCCAGTTAGGGATTGCACACTTTCAGTTTGATTGTCACTTAATCGTGCGGGTACAATTTCTTGAGATTTGCCTTCATATTTGGCTTGGTAATCAAAGAAGTCGTTTTCTGATACAATTTCGCAAACAGGCAATACTTTGGTTTTTCCTTGATAGGTGCAGACACCTACAGAAACTTCGGTGCCACTCAAAAAAGATTCGATGAGAACTTCATCGTCTTCAGCAAAGGCCTTTTCGAGTGCAGGCGCGAGTCCCTTTTCGTTATATATTTTGCTAATCCCAAAGCTAGATCCTGCTCGGTTAGGTTTTACGAAACATGGAAATTGGATGCGTTCTTTAATAGCTTTCGCGAAAGCGTCATCTACCACATCTCCTTTATTGATATATACAGATTGCGCCATATCAATCCCGTAAGGACGCAACACACTCAAGGTATCTCTTTTATTAAATGTAAGGGCGCTTTGATAAAAATCACAACTGGTTTGTGGAATTCCCATCATCTTTAAATACGCCTGAATCTCTCCATCTTCACCCGGAGTACCATGAATGGTATTATAACATACATCAAAATATACTTTCCCAAATGGAAGTAAGACGCTAAATTCTCCCAAATCCATATAAAACTCTTCTCCTTCATACATACATATCCATTTATCTTTTAATATATGGATGGCATATACGGTATATTTTTCAGGATCTAACGCATTGACAACTGTGGTTCCGCTTTGAATAGAAATCTCATATTCACTGCTATAACCTCCCATGAGAACGGCAACATTTTTTGACATAAAAGAAAGAGTTCTACTGTTTTTAAAATATATAGAATTATTACCTAAAAATAGTATAATTTATAGAGACACGTTAAAAGAAAATTCAGTTATTTACGTTGTCATAATGAATATCAAAAATACTAGATACGAAGTAGGCTATCAAAAGGCAGTCAATTTTATATCTTTGCTACACTAACCTAATGACCCTATGAGTATATTTCGTTTTCTGTTTAGTAAGACTTTTCTAAAACAACTTGGTCTTGCCCTATTGATACTTGTTGTTTTTATCTTTATTGTAAAGTGGTGGCTAGGAAGCACTACCAATCATGATGAGCTTATCGCAGTTCCAGACCTTAAAGGGATGACACTTGATGTGGTAGAGCAAGAATTAAGTAATGCAGACTTACGTCCTTTTATTATGGACAGTGCAAATTACAATCCTAATTACCCTAAATTTTCTGTGATAGAACAAAGTCCTGCTGCTGGTAAATTTGTAAAAGAAAACAGACAGATTTATCTGGTATTAAACCCATCTGGATATCGTAAAATCACAATTCCTAATGTGATAAGTAAAACACGTAGACAAGCCGAACCAACCTTAATATCTCTTGGTTTTAAGATCGGAAAAATCACCTTTGTCGATTATATAGGTGAGAATGAATTGCGCGAAATGTATCACAAGGGAAAACGTATTCAACCTGGAGATAAACTTCAAAAAACAGCTACGATAGATCTTGTTTTAGGAAATGGAAAAGGATCGTACCGATCTAGTGTAAGTGACAACGATAGTGATTCTCAAAACAACGATACGGATGGAGGAAACTAGTCCTATAGGACCTGAACCACAAGACGACGAGCTATACGAACATTATAGTTTTACAGCCAGTGAAGGACAAGAACCGCTGCGTGTGGATAAATTCCTTATGAATTTTATAGAAAATGCAACTCGTAATAAAATTCAGAAAGCGGCAAAAAATGGAAGCATACAGGTAAACGGAAAGGTTGTTAAACAAAATTACAAAGTCAAAGGAAATGATGTAGTACGTGTGCTCTTCGAGCATCCGCCTTATGAGTATTTATTAACCCCAGAAGATCTTCCATTAGACATTGTATATGAAGATGACACCGTACTGGTTGTAAATAAAGCAGCGGGTATGGTAGTACATCCAGGACACGGAAACTACTCTGGCACTTTGATCAATGCATTAATTTATCATTTTGACAACTTACCAAACAATAGTAGTGATCGCCCAGGTCTTGTACATCGTATCGATAAAGACACTAGCGGGTTGCTTGTGATTGCAAAGACAGAACAAGCAATGACACATTTATCTAAACAGTTTTTTGATAAAACAACAGAGCGTGAGTATGTGGCTTTGGTTTGGGGAAATGTAGAAGATGATGAAGGCACTGTAGAAGGAAATATAGGGCGCCATCCTAAAAACAGATTACAAAACACAGTATACAAAGATGACGATGCTCATCTAGGCAAACCTGCAGTAACACATTATAAAGTAATAGAACGCTTGGGGTATGTAACCCTTGTAGCTTGTAAATTAGAAACAGGACGTACGCACCAAATCAGAGTGCATATGAAATATATAGGCCATACACTATTTAATGATGAGCGTTATGGAGGGAATGCCATTCTGAAAGGAACGTCTTTTTCAAAATACAAGCAGTTTGTAGATAATTGTTTTAAAGTGTTACCTCGTCAAGCACTACATGCAAAAACACTAGGTTTTGTGCATCCAACCACTGGAAAACTTATGCGTTTTGAAGCACCTGTTCCTGAAGATATGACGGCTTGTATCGCTAAGTGGAAAGGATATGCTACGCATCAGCAGTGATTTTTTAAAGAATATAGAAAAGAAAACATAGATTTAAATCAAGATGATTGAGTGCCTTCGCTTTTTCTGCGAAAGCGTACCGAAATTACCGATTCCTAAACCTATAACTTCCCTCTATACCAACGTACATACAATCTATCTTATATGCGTTCTTTTCAGGCAGAGATTTCTTATTTTTGAAGAGAAGAAAGAAAATAAAAATTGAATAGATGAAAATTGTTGTATCTCCTGCCAAATCACTAAACCTTGAATCAGAAATTCCAACTACACGTGCTACACAACCTGCTTTTCTAGAACAGGCGAGTACCCTAAATGGTGCGCTTTCGCGAAAATCAAAAAAGGCCATTGGAGAGTTAATGCACATCAGTGATAAACTTGCAGAGCTTAACAAGCAACGTACACTAGATTTTAATACCCCTTTCACTACCGAAAATGCACGCCCTGCTGTATATACCTTTGATGGAGATGTGTACAACGGTTTGGATGCATATAGTTTGCCTGAAGAAAAATTAGACCAACTTCAAGATACATTACGCATTCTTTCTGGAATGTATGGTATCTTAAAACCTTTAGATTTAATGCAAGCGTATCGCCTAGAAATGGGCACAAAATTAAAAGTAGGCCGTAAAGAAAATCTATATAAATACTGGGGAGACATCCTTACCCATCATTTAAATGAAGAACTCGCCGATAATGAGTTATTTATCAACTTGGCAAGTAATGAATACTTTAAAGTGATTCAACCTAAAAACTTAAAAGTACCTGTGATCACTCCTATTTTTAAAGATTTTAAAAATGACAAGCTCAAAGTGATCTCATTCTTTGCTAAAAAAGCAAGAGGTATGATGGTACGATACATCATAGATAAAGACATTACTACTTTAGAAGGGTTAAAAGGATTTGATTATGAAGGCTACGGATTTAGTGAGGAGCATTCTAATCTAGAGAAAAATGAGTTGGTTTTCATACGCTAACACATCTCATATATTATTATTTCTAATAGCTGTTTCTTCGTAAGAAGCAGCTATTTTTATGTATAGTATTCAAGAATCACATCATTAATAGTATTAAAGCAATCCATTATAAATTAAATAAGGATTTTCCAATAAGATTATCGTTATTTGTTTTGCAGTATAGCATACCTATTTTAGTATCAATATTTTATTGATACTATGAATCATTCAAAACAACACTTTATGAAATTAAAAAAGACTACGCTATTACAATTTCTATTAGTTATTACCAGTATATTTTTCCTTTACAGCTGTGATTCGCCAGACACTTTTGTCTATTTAGGTAATCAAATGCCTAAGAAATATGTAAAAGAAGTAAAGGCGCTTAATCTTTTAGAAAATAACGAAGAGATAAAATACTTTTATTCTGATGGTCTTTTAGATATTAAGGAAGGGCTTTACTTTGTTACCGACAGAAAGCTTGTAGTATACTGCAAAGATTGGGAAGAACCAAAGACAATTGTTCCCTTTAATGAAATCATTCATTTAGATGTTGAATATGACGACTCCTTCCTTGAAGATAGCTATATAACTGTTTACACAAAAGATAGTATTGAAATAGGATTTCCCGTTTCAAGCGAACGAAAAAGAGACAAGGCTTTCTTCAATTATTTAATGCAAAAATCCCAACTAGATTAAGAATATACAACAAATGTAAATATCTAGTATATTTCCTCTATAGATTGTTTATCTACTTCCTTTCCTTATTTTTGAGATATGCTTTATTACTTAGTTATTGGAATTCAGATATATTGCTTGTACCATGCGTATACAACTCGTAACAAATTGTATTGGTATTTTATCATTCTTTTTGCACCTGGCTTAGGATCTATTATCTATTTAATCACACAAGTATTTACCCAGAAAGATGTAGCAATTGTTCAGAAAGAAATTACAGCAGTTATTAATCCAACAAAAAAAGTCAAAGACTTAGAAGCTAAAGTTGCCTTTTCAGACACCTACCAAAACAGATTAGATCTCGCCGATGCTTATACCGAAATCAATGATTTAGAAAATGCCATCAAAAATTATGAAGAAGCATTAACTGGAAGTCACAGTGAAGATTATTATGGTACGGCACAACTATTAAAAGCCTATTATTACACACAGGCATATGAAGAAGCTATTAATACCGCTCAAGTTATTAAAGACAAACCTGAGTTTGAAACTTCTAAAGCACAGTTTTTATACGGTCTATCATTATCAAAAATGGAAAGAGATCAAGAAGCTGAGGTCATTCTAAAAAAAATAGATCAGCGGTATTCTAATTATGAAGAACGTTTAATTTTAGCTCGTTTTTACAAAGACAATAACAAACTGGAAGAAGCAAAAGAATTGCTGGAAGAATTAGGAACTGAAGGAAATTATATGACCAAACCTAATAAGCGATTACATAAAGCCACATTTGTAGAGATCCATAAATTGTATGACGAACTCACAGCCTAAATAAATGTCTATTTTTCTTCATACACACCCATACGAACCTTATAATTTAGAAGGGGCCACCAAACTCATTGTAGGCACCTTACCACCTCCTAGATTTACAACAGGAGCTTTAAATGATAAAGATGTAGACTTTTGTTACGGAAGTAGCAATGGTCAGTTATGGCCTATTTTAGATAAAATATTTGATTTAGGACTTGTGTATGAAAACACCCATAGAGCGATTGAGCAACGCAAGCATTTTTTGCTTTCGCGAAAAATAGGGGTTTGTGATATTGTAGCCTCTTCAGAAAGGACAAAAATAGATGCCTCAGATCTCGGAATGCAAAACGTTCAATTACGAGATATTTTTGGTTACCTAGAGGCATATCCTAACGTTGACACCTTATTATTCACCGGAGGAAACAGTAAAAATGGCCCCGAATACTTTTTTCGCCGAAAGGCAAAAGAAAAAAATGTCCCACTTCATATACTTTCTAATGAAGTACCTCGTATACATTCATTTATATGGGCAGGACGGACAATAAAAACAGTCTCCTTGACAGCACCTTCGGGAGCAGCCAATAGAGCGGTAGGTAGTTTAGCGCTTTATAAAAAAATGAAAAGTGAAAATCCCAAATTCACTACTATTGATTTTAGAGTGTTACAATACACTCCATTTTTTTAAGTACAATTTTTAATATCAAATTTTCCTTTTCTTTTAAGAAACAGCTACTTCTTTACTACTGTAGGTCACTTATTTAAAAATATTCAGTAGTTTTATCCTACCTAAATCTATTACATATTATGAAAAAAATTACCCTACTACTTTTTTTATTATGCACTTATATGGTTTCCTACGGGCAACTCATGGTGGATGATACAGACACCACTCCGTTTGAAGATATTAGTACAACCGGTACTGCTTTAGGCCTTACAGATGATGGAGAAGAAAATATTGTAATTCCTTTTGAATTCAATCTGGATGGGCAAATCTCTTCAGATCTTAGAATTGGAAATAACGGTGGTATCTTATATGGAGTCACCGAAGGTGATTTATTTGCTGGCAACTTACCATTAGATGGGGAATCTCCTAGAATTGTTCCTTTTTGGGATGATTTTGATGATGAGACTGGTGATGTATACTGGGAAGTACGAGGTACAGCACCCGCAAGACGTGTGATCATACAATGGGAAGACAGACCTCATTTCCCAGGGCAAACAGAAATTGATCCAGCTACATTTCAAGTAGTATTATTTGAAACAACAAACGATATTCTTTTTGTCTATGAAGATGTCTTTTTTGATGATCCAGATTTCAACTATGGGCAAAGCGCATCTATTGGTGTGGTAAGTGAAACTACTGTCTATCAATATGCATTTAATGATCCCATCCCGTTAGATGGCATAAGTGCGATACGTTATTCATTAGCTAATGAAACTTTTACAGTATGTGGACCTACAGGTCAAGTTATTGATCCTGATGGCTCAAATGAAGGAGACACCGTTACTTCTGTAATTACTGTTGCAGAAAATGGAACAATAGGTAATGAGTTTTCTATAGAAAGCCTAATGCTAGATATCACCCATACTTTTGTAGGTGATTTAGATATAAATTTAACCTCACCTATGGGAACTACCCTAATCTTATCTAATGAAAATGGAGGTAGTGGAAACAACTATACCGATACGGTTTTTCAAGATGGTGGCGACCCTATTAATGCAACATCTGCTCCTTTTACAGGAATTTTTGAACCGCAAGGAGGAACATTTGCAGATACATTTATGGGAGAAGAAATAAATGGAGACTGGACCTTAACAATCATTGATGTTTTTAGTAGTAGTGAGGCCGGAACACTTGATAATTTCTGTATGACTTTTGTCTCTTTTGCGATTTTATGTCCTGAAGATGTTGAAGTAGTGAATAACCCTAGTATTGTTCCTGTAGGCGTAACAACAACATATACCCCAGGTTTTGGCACCTTACCAGAAGCACTTATAGATGGATCAGGACTTTCTGAATTCCCAAGTGTAGATGCTACACATGACGATACTTCGCCAGGTAATTCTTTTGTAAGTGAAAACGAAGTAGCTGGTAGTTTTGATTTTGATTTAGGAGGAACATTCATGCTGAATGGAGTTGCTATATGGAATCAAAATAATGGAGGCCCAGGTGTTGAAGGAGAACCTGGTATTCAAGAGATTGTTTTATCATCTTCGCTCGACGGTACAAACTTTACCGTAATTCCTAATGGTCCTACACTTGTTTCTCAAGTCATTGAAAATGGACCTATAGGACCAGAACAGTTTGGTTTTATGGCCACAGAAGCAGCTTTTATCCGTTTAGAAGTAATTAGTAATTATGGAGATGACGATGCTGGATTTGCAGAAATAGCCTTTGTAGGTACCGCTTGTGATGCTATTGCAACTTTTGATTTTCCAACAGCTACAGGAACATCTAATACTCCTGTGCAAACTGCTGGATTAGAAAGCGGCGATCTATACCCTGCTGGAACAACAACCAATTCTTATGAAGTAGAAGGAAATGATGGTTCTATTTTAAGCTGTTCATTTAATGTCACTATCCTAGATGAAACACAGCCTTTCTTTATAGGATGCCCTGGAGATTTTGAAGTAAATCAAGAAGGAAATTCTACGGTACCGCTAGATGACTTTACAGCGACTGTATCTGCAAGTGATAACTGTAGTGAAGTGACCATTACACAAGATCCTATTGCGGGAACTATCTTAGATCAAAACACCGTACAAACGGTTACACTCACAGCAACAGATGAATCTGGTAATGAATCTATATGTACATTTGATATTACTGTATTATCTTCTTTAAGTGTAGATGATGAAACTTTGGAAGATACGATTAGCATCTATCCAAATCCTGCTAAAGATATTGTTACCCTTACCTATACAGGAATTCCATCTATCACTCAAATGAGCGTTATAGATATGAATGGACGTATATTACAGTCTATTCCAACTAACAACAATTTTACTGAGAGACAGATCGATATTTCAAACTATGCATCGGGCATTTATTTTGTTCGTATCGAGACTGCTACTAGTAGTACTGTAAAACGTATTATAAAACAATAAGGGAAGCGTTTTCCTTTGTTAAAATCCCAAGACTTGCAGTCTTGGGATTTTTTTTGCAATACGATATATAGATATAAGCAACAACGTTAAAATAAAAAAATGTTGATGCACATTCCGTATCTTCACAGCATCAATCAACCTTTTACTCAATAGATGAAATACGCATTTTACCTTCTATCTATAGCTGCACTATTCTCCTGTTCAAAATCTGTAGACAATCCTGAAAATATTGATTTTACAACTACTTTTGAAAAAAGTGGAGGTACTCAAACACCCACCTACGATGAGGTAATTCAGTTTTACAAAGATTTAGACAATGCCTATGTTTCTATAAAAACTTATGAAGTAGGAACTACAGATATTGGAAAACCATTAACGCTCATTACTTTTAATCCTAGTCGTACACTAGAGAGTGAATTTTCAGAAGATCAAGATGTACGTCGGGTATTGATTAATAATGGGATTCATCCAGGAGAATCTGACGGGATTGATGCCACAATGATGCTCATGCGTGATTTAGCACAAGGAACTATAGAAGCCCCTCAAAATACGTGGGTAGGTGCAATTGCTGTTTATAACATAGGGGGTGCTCTTACTAGAAACAGTACATCAAGAACAAATCAAAATGGCCCAGAAGCTTATGGTTTTAGAGGCAATGCAAAAAACTATGACCTCAATCGTGATTTTATAAAAAATGACACTAAAAACTCACAAGCATTTACAGAGGTTTTTCATCTCGTAGAACCAGATGTTTTTATTGACAATCATGTGAGTAATGGAGCCGATTACCAATACACACTCACACATCTATTTACACAACACAACAAACTAGGAGGCGTGTTAGGGGATTATACCTATCAAGATTTTCAGCCAAAATTAGAGCTAGATTTAAAATCAAAAAACTGGGATATTACCCCGTATGTGAATGTATTTAACCGTACACCAGAAAAAGGATTTAGTCAGTTTATGGATCATCCTAGATATTCTACAGGCTACACTACCCTATGGAATACCATCGGTTTAATGGTAGAAACTCATATGCTTAAGCCTTATAAATCTAGAGTAGAAGGCACGTATGAATTGATGAAAAGTGCTTTGAAAGTAACTGCTCAGGAAGGAGAAAAGATCAAAGTTTTACGTAAAGATGCTTTTAACGCTTTCGCGAAAGCGGATACCTACCCACTAGCATACGCCATAGATAGCACGCAAACATCTACCCTGAACTTCTTAGGATATGAAGGTGAAATGATACCAAGCGAAATCACAGGAAAACAGCGTTTAAAATATAATAGAGACAAACCCTTTACAAAAGAAGTCACCTATTACAATTACTTTAAGCCCACTAAAGAAGTTACCATTCCTAAGGCCTATTTCATTCCGAGAGGCTATCGAGATATTGTGCTAAAATTACGCGAAAATAACATTCGGTTTAAGCAATTAAAAAAAGACACTACATTTATGGCTGAGGTCTATCATATAGACAGTTACCAAACCTCCCGAAACCCATATGAAGGTCATTATCCACATTACGGTACTCAGGTAAGAAAAACACAAGAAGAAGTTACCATTCCAAGAGATGGATATATGGTACTCTTAGAAAAAAATAAAAAAGGATTACGCTATTTACTAGAAACACTAGAACCTGAAGCAAATGACAGCTTTTTCAACTGGAACTTTTTTGACACTATTCTCCAGCAAAAAGAAGGCTTCTCTCCTTATGTTTGGGAAGACAAAGCCTTGGAGTTCTTACACCAGAATCCTGATATCAAAGCTGAATTTGAAGCTAAGAAAGCATCCGAACCATCCTTTGCGCAAAACTGGTATGCACAATTAGCTTGGATCCATAAAAAATCACCTAATTATGAAAAAGCACACTTACGATACCCGATCGTTAGGATGCTTCGTTAAATAAGCTGCTGGAAAAAGAAGTTTGATATTATTATACGATTTTTCTAAAGCTTCTTGCGTTTTTTGGAAATCTTTCCATTTGGCTTTTTTGATCCCTTCCTCTTTTTGAGGTGTCAATTCACCATTATAATCGGTATACATTTCATACCAATAGGTTTCCTTTAATCGAAACTTTCCATTACGCTTAAAGACGTGATACGTTTTTGTGATAAATTTTTTCAATTGGATATCCGAAACTCCTGTTTCTTCTTCTACCTCTCTAATTGCACACGTTTGAATATCTTCCCCTTTTTCAATTTTACCTTTAGGCAAATCCCATTTTCCATTTCTATAAATAAAAAGAATCTCTTTTTTAGAATTATATACGAGTCCTCCACCAGCAACAATAACCGGTAATTTCTTTTTAAGAAACTTCAGTAGCTTTTCTTCTTTTTTGTGATATAGATTCACATAGATGAGCTCTCCATTGATCATTTTCTTTATAATTCTTTTCAGCCTAACCTTCTTAAGCGGAATCGATTTATAATTATTCCCAATCTCTTTTTCTGTAGATAGAATTATAGGAATATCATTCACAAAAACTTTATACATTTGCAGTATGATTTTAGACAAAGAAACGGCAAAAAAAACTGCCGAATTATTATTGCAAATTAATGCAATAAAATTACAACCACAAGACCCTTTTACATGGGCATCTGGATGGAAATCTCCTATTTATTGTGATAATAGAATTACCCTATCATATCCTGCAATACGCAATTACCTACATCAAGAGATGGCAAAGCAAGTTGAAAGTATATACGGCAAACCAGACGCCATTGCTGGTGTTGCAACGGGAGCTATTGGTATTGGTATGCTTGTTGCAGACTATTTAAACCTACCATTTGTATATATACGTCCCGAAGCAAAAAAGCATGGACGTCAAAATAAAATAGAAGGACATTTAGAATCTGGTAGCTCTGTCGTAGTGATAGAAGATTTAATCAGTACAGGAATGAGTAGTCTTAAAGCAGTAGATGCACTAAAAGAAGCAGGCGCAAACGTAAAAGGAATGCTTGCCATTTTTACGTATGGTTTTGAAAAAAGTGTCTCTGCCTTTCAAGAAGCAAATGTAGATTTACATACTTTAAGTGATTATTCACACTTATTAGAGCAAGCAGCAGACACAAATTACATCACAGAAAAAGAACAAATAACATTAGAAAACTGGCGTAAAGATCCAGCAACCTGGGGATAACACCTATTTAAAAAAATAGCCAAATGAATTTAGAAAGTCCAACAAAAGTAGTTGACAAATCTGCCGAAGAAGTTTATGAATTTTTAATGAACGTTGAAAATTTTGAAGCACTGATGCCAGAAAACACAAAATTTGAAAAAATTAACGATACACGTTTTCTTTTTGCTCTAAAAGGAATGCCAGAAATTGTATTAGATCTTAAAGAAGGAGTTCCACATTCTAAAGTAGTTTTAGGTGCTGCTAGTGATAAATTACCATTTACCCTTACGGGAAATATTACTCAGATAGAAGACACGAAAAGTGAAGTTAAATTAATTTTTGAAGGAAGTTTTAATCCTATGATGTCTATGATGATCAAAGGACCAATCACTAAATTTATTGAAACGTTAGCTACAAATATGGACCGTATTGGTCAATAAAGACTAAAAATTGTTTACTATTTATTCATATTAGTTGATAACCTCCTAGTATCTATATAGGCTGTCGGAGGCAAATAAAGTATTTTTGAACATCAAAATAATATATTATTCTAATGGCAGATATTCAGAAGCTCGAAGCACTAGTTACACAAGTACGTAGAGATATTTTAAGACAAGTACATAAAGTAAATTCTGGTCATCCAGGAGGATCTTTAGGTTGTGCAGAATTCTTTGTAGCCCTTTTCCAAGAAATTATGGATCGCAAAGAAGGATTTGATATGGACGGATTAGGAGAAGATATATTCTTCTTATCAAATGGTCATATCTCTCCTGTTTTTTACAGTGTTTTAGCTAGATCTGGTTATTTCCCTGTAGAAGAACTTAATACATTTAGATTACTAGATTCTCGATTACAAGGACACCCGACTACACATGAAGGACTTCCGGGTGTTAGAATAGCTTCTGGATCTTTAGGTCAAGGACTCAGCGTTGCATTAGGTGCTGCCGAAGCAAAAAAGCTAAATGGTTGCGGTCATAAAGTGTATAGCCTTATGGGAGATGGAGAGTTACAAGAAGGACAAAACTGGGAAGCTATTATGTATGCTGCCGCAAATCATATAGATAATGTGATTGCTACTGTAGACCTTAATGGACAACAGATAGATGGAAGTACAGATGATGTACTTGCATTAGGAAGCATGAGAGCAAAGTTTGAAGCTTTTGGATGGATTGTTTTAGATATTGAAAAAGGAAACGATATGGCTTCTGTAGTTCAAGGATTACAAGAAGCAAAAAACCTTAGCGGAAAAGGAAAACCTGTTTGTGTATTAATGCATACCATTATGGGGAACGGTGTTGATTTTATGATGCATACACATGCATGGCATGGAAAAGCACCTAATGATGAGCAACTTGCTACAGGTCTTGCTCAAAACGCAGAAACATTAGGAGATTACTAATCATGAGATCACTATTATTCTTAGTAAGCTTTCTATATTCCATGACACTTTGGGGGCAATCCCAAAATCATGAGTTCACCATTGACTACACAGTTAAATATGTGATAGATAATGCAAAAAAGGGAGCAAAAGACACCATTACTGTTGGTTTTGAAAAAAATGGAAAATATTTGTGGTCTGATTATAAAGGGCTAGCTCAAGAATTTGCAGGAGAAATTCTTCCTAGCATAAAAGACGTTCCTGATGGAGCAGCTCATTTTGTGTATTCTAGTGAACAAGGTAAATTTCTTATAGGATTATATTTAGGTTCTTTAAATATGATTATGGATATGGATATCCAATTAATCATGTCAGAAACAACAACACAAGATGATGCCTTTGATGAAGTTGTCGTTTTAGAATCAAGACAAACAAGTCGTACATATGATATGAATGGCGACATTTTCCCAGTATATGAAATCTATCCAGATATAGAAAATAAAAGTATAATCAAATTAGCACTAGACGAATCTAAAGCAATGGACAACAATAATTTATTCCAAAGTTTTTTTCAACTTATGCTAACATCTACCAATAGTAAAGGTGATATTCAGGGACAAATTCCCGATGGGCTTATTCTTTCTATAATAGATCAATCAGATAATGTATTACTCCGTGCTATTAGCGTAGATGATACACCTTTAAAAATAAGCATCAATAACAGCTTTAAAATCTCAGAATGAAAACATACGAAAACACAGGAAACAAAGACACTCGATCAGGATTTGGTGCAGGCCTAGAAGCTCTAGGAAAAACCAATGAAAATGTAGTGGCACTTTGTGCAGATCTTACAGGATCTTTAAAAATGGATGCTTTCAAAGCAAATCATCCAGAACGTTTCTTTCAAGTAGGTATTGCCGAAGCAAACATGATTGGTCTTGCTGCCGGGATGACTATAGGAGGTAAAATTCCATTTACTGGAACATTTGCCAACTTCTCTACGGGACGTGTCTATGATCAAATACGTCAAAGTGTTGCCTATTCTGGAAAAAATGTAAAAATCTGTGCTTCTCATGCAGGATTAACCCTTGGAGAAGATGGTGCAACCCATCAGATTTTAGAAGACATAGGGCTTATGAAAATGCTACCTGGGATGACTGTTATCAATACTTGTGATTATAATCAAACCAAAGCCGCAACGATAGCTATTGCAGCACATAAAGGACCTGTATATTTACGTTTTGGTCGCCCAAAAGTAGCCAATTTCACTCCAGAAAATCAAGATTTTCAAATTGGAAAAGCAGTACACTTACAGGAAGGAAATGATGTAACTATTGTCGCTACAGGACATCTTGTATGGGAAGCACTAGAAGCTGCTAAAACATTACATGCAGAAGGAATTTCTGCCGATGTGATCAATATACATACAATCAAGCCGCTAGATGAAGAAGCTATCATTGCTTCTGTAAAGAAAACAGGATGCATCGTTACCGCCGAAGAGCATAATTTCTTAGGAGGATTAGGAGAAAGTGTTGCGAGAACATTAGCGACATCACATCCAACTCCTCAAGAGTTTGTTGCTACACAAGACACCTTTGGGGAAAGTGGAACTCCTGCACAACTTATGGAAAAATACGGACTTAATGCCGCAGCTATTGTAAAAGCTTCAAAGAAAGCGATTACTAGAAAATAAAGAATGTAATTTTACGTTTTTATAAAACATTGTAAGGCAGAGTGTAACATTCTGCCTTTATTTTTGTCATTCATTCAAACACTAAAACTCAATTATGAAAAAACTAATGATTCTGATACTATTTGTATCATCCGTAACTGCTTTTGGACAAAGTGCACAATTTGGACTCAAAGGAGGACTTAACTATGGATCTACTGGAGGATTAGATACCTTCGCACCATTTGCAGAAAATTTTTCAATAGATGGAGATGATAAAGTAGGTTTCCATGTGGGATTGTACTCTAAGTTTAAACTTCTAGGAATTTTTGTTCAACCTGAGCTTGTATACACACGTTTAAATACAGAATATAGTCAAGACGGAACGAGTGCTGATTATAACTTTTCCAAAATAGATATTCCATTACTGGTAGGGCTTGATATAGTAGGACCATTAAATATCAAAGCAGGACCATCCTTTCAATTAGTACTCAACAATGATCTAGATGGATTAGGAGTCGCTATAGAAGACCCTGAAAATTCATTTACTATTGGGTATCAATTAGGGGCTGGAGTTCAATTAGGAAGGCTTGGTATTGATTTACGCTATGAGGGCGCTTTTCAAGATAATGATGCCATTTCTGATACAAATGTTCAAGACTTTGGATTTGTCGTAGACTCTAGGCCTTCACAATGGATTTTAAGTTTATCGTATCAACTAAAAGGTAACGGAGATAAAAAATAAGCATATCAACAAGATAAAACCGCTCAATCTATTTGAGAGATGCGGGATTTAAATATTCTAAAGCACTTATTAAATTTATCTATACGAATATACATTCACTATTGTGGATGTATATTTTTTTTTACAGCTTTAAATATTGTTTAATTCAAAAAATATTTAAAATGAAAAAATTATTAAATCTAAAAGGTGTAAAAGTCTTATCAAATTTAGAACAATTAGCAATGAATGGAGAAGGCCTTTCTGAATGTGGATGTGATGGTGTTACTGTCTGGTGTCATGATGGTTACGGGGTTAGTATTGGATGTTGCACAGGAATCCCTTATTCTCCACATGGTATATGTGCAAGTCATGGTGGATTTTCTCATCAAGAAGTTCATAGGTAATAAAAAAGGCAACTCAATTATGAGTTGCCTTTTTTATTATATGTGTATACGCTTTCGCGAAAGCGGACTATTAACTATCCGAATCTAAATAATCAGGGGTACCATCACCGTCTGTATCTGGATAGGTGATTTCTCCTGTATTAAAGTTGATATTGATCTCATCTACGGTATCAATACCATCACCATCATCATCTGTATCTAAGTGATCAACCACACCATCATTATCGGTATCTATAAACGCTACAAAATTACCTTCGTCATCTCGTACGATCTCTAAACGTGTTGTCACGCCATCATTATCATCATCAGGATCATTGAAGTTTGCCTGTGTATCGTCATCGGTATTGTCTATATCATCAAATAAGAATCCGTTACCATCTATATCTTCATTTATGGTAAGAATACCATCACCATCGTGATCGGTTACCTTACTATCATACATAGAAAACGTAAATACTAACGATGAGTAAATTCCGATATCACTATTAGGTGGTTGTGCAAAATAGGCTAATCCACTTGGGATAAATATTGCACCGATACCATAATCATTATTAAATTCTGTAGTTCCATCTGGAGCAATAGTAAATCCTGATCCTCCTCTAGCACCTTCTATTCCATTTGCAAAACCATCTATGGTTGCTGGAAGGTTAAACCAAATTGGGTTAGAGGCACTATCAAATACATTACTTAAAATGTTTTCTCCTCTATAGGTTACAAATGTAGAATCTACTTGTGTTGTAGCAGGACCTACTCCTTCTCTAGCTGTTAGGATATATAATGTATTGGAAGCCTCAAAACGATCATAGGTTTTAGAAACCACTTGATTGATCAAAGGTGTTTTATCTGCATTTTCTCCAGAGATGGTATCAAAACGAATTTCGTAATCAAAATCTGCAGGTGGATTTGCAAACTCTTCATAGTTATAGAAATGCGTTTCTAGATATTCTCTAATAAAGGCATCATCTGCTATAGATTGTTCTCCTCTATCTCTAAAAGGAATGGCGTCTGGGGTATTGTCATCTTCTCCACAAGAGATAAATAAAACCAATACCGCTAGTATACTAAGATAATTTTTAATATTCATAAAATTCTTTTTCGAGGGTGCAAGATACAATTTTGACGTATTTTTGACCTAATAATTACATAGATTAACGTGCTTTTAAGCATTTTTATATGAGAGTTGATAAATATTTATGGTGTATCCGTTATTTTAAGACACGATCTATAGCCACCAATGCCTGTAAAAAAGGGCAAGTAAAGGTACATGACAAGGTAGTAAAACCTTCTAGAGACGTCTACCCTTCTGACCATATTAGTGTGCGTAAAAACCAGGTTACATACACGTTAGAAGTGCTAGATTTACCTGAAAGCAGATTAGGAGCTAAGCTGGTGGATATCTATCGAAAAGACACAACTCCTAAAGAAAATTTAGAAAAACTAGAATTACTCAAATATTCTAAGGATTATTATAGAAAAAAAGGAACGGGACGCCCTACCAAAAAAGATCGTAGAGATATAGATGAAGTCTATGAAAATGATGATTTTTTTACAGATGCTCCTAACGATGAAGAAGAATAATGCTTAGTATTGTACTAATTATACGATTATGAAAGTAAAACTTGACAAAATCCTAGATCATACTGCGATCCAACATAAAACACGTCGTATTGCATATCAGATATATGAAAGCAATGCCAATGAAGAGGAAATTATTTTAGCAGGTATTGCAGACAATGGCTATAAATTTGCCGAGCGTCTTCAATCAACACTTACAGAAATTGCGAGCTTTAAAACTGTTTTGTGTAAAGTAACCATGAATAAGGAAAATCCATTAGGAACGGTGAAAACAAGTCTTACAGAAGAAGCCTATGCCAACAAATCTATTGTTCTTATAGATGACGTATTGAACTCTGGAACGACACTTATTTATGGTGTGCAACATTTTTTAAATGTGCCATTAAAGCGTTTTAAAACCGCTGTACTTGTGAATAGAAATCATAAGAAATACCCTGTAAAAGCAGATTTTAAGGGCATCTCTTTAAGTACATCGCTGAATGAATCTGTTAAAGTTACGTTCAGAAAAGGAAACGATATGGCGATCTTAGAATAAAGCCGCAACGATTTCTTCTACAATAGCTGCTTCACTTTGCCCTTGTACTTTAATCACTTTACCCGCTTGATTGTAATAGAAGGCTCTTTCAAATAGATGTTTTCTAACAAATTCTTCTAATGCTTCTTTAGACTCTTGCCCAGCAATTACAGGACGCTCAGATTTTGCTTCCCATAACCTATCGGTAAGTTCAGGTACGGGTACATTTAAATATATAGAAAGTACTCCACTCTCTTTTATTTCTTGTAAGTTACTTCCATAACAAGGCGTTCCTCCTCCTAGGGCTACAATTTTTTTGGTGTTTGTTTCTTGTAAGATCTCTTTTAGATAAAGTGCTTCTTTTTTTCTGAAATAAATTTCGCCTTTTGATTCAAAAATAGCGGGAATGGACATTTTTTCTTTTTCGACAATAAATTGATCATAATCGACAAAGGTGTACCCTATTTGTTTTGCTAATCGCTGTCCTATAGTGGTTTTTCCGGATCCCATGTATCCCATTAAATAAATATCCATGTGGTGATTTTGAATTAAAAAGCAAAGGTATTGTCAAAAGATTGAAAAAATGTAAAATTTATTTTAAAAAGGCTTTGATATATAAATTAATTGGCTGTATATTTGCACCCGCATTCAGGAAAAGACCTGGTAGCTCAGTTGGTAGAGCATCTCCCTTTTAAGGAGAGGGTCCTGGGTTCGAGCCCCAGCCAGGTCACAAAAAGTCGTCGCATAATGCACGACTTTTTTACTTTTATACACATTTGTCTACCCGGATGCTGGAATTGGTAGACAGGCACGGTTGAGGGCCGTGTGCACTAGTTGCGTGTGGGTTCGACTCCCATTCCGGGTACAACGAAAAGCTCATCATTTCTTGATGGGTTTTTTACATTTTACATATAAAGAAATAGCAACTAGTGTGATTCTTTTTGCAAAAAATAATCGGTATACGATATTGGGAGATTTCCATTTTTCATATTCACATTAACTATTCAGGAATTACTCATTTTTGCTTACTCAATCTTGGCACTCGTTGCAAAGGAGCGGTAGCGGGGGTTTTAGTAATTAATCCAGCTTTAAAGAATCCCCTATTCTCAAACCATAAAAGTATTTGTTATAGATAAAATATAAATCTATCAAATCTTTATATTCATCATAATATCTTTCTAATGAATCCCATTTTTCTGATCTTTCTAGAACAGATTTTTCATAAAAAAAAGGGCTTTCAAATGGATTCAAAAAATCTTTATTGTTTAAAATAGAATTATTAGGATTATTACAATAATCTATTACTTGTTGTTCTATATAAAAATTAGAAATTGTACTCTTAAAACCTTCAATCGAATTTATTGAAAACTGTATATTATTGTCATGTTTTTCTATACTTGATATATTTGAATATTCACTTGTAGGTATAAGAGAATACAAATACTTTTTAAATCCATTAAATTCTGGATCACTATTAGATCTAGTTAGGCCGATAAAACCATTAATTTTTGATGAGATATAATTTTTCCTTTCTTCTGAATATAATAGTGCTACTTCTCGTGTATCAAACTCCCAAGGTAATATTGGTTTATTGTAATCTGGATTCACATCATCAAATAAATCATCAACTCCGTAAGCTAACTTTAATGAATCATAATCAATTTTATTTTTGAATAATATTTTGCGAAGTTCATTATTTTTGAATTCAAGTTTTGAGACAATACTTTCATAATTTTGTTCTATTGTAATGATACGTTGAGTTAGAACAATTGACTGTCTTTTTTCGAGGTCTTTTATCTTTTCTTCTAATAAAACAATTCTTTCTTCTTTAACATTTAGAGTTTTTTCATCTAAATCTTCACTTTGGGAAAATAAAATACCAATTAATACAACAAGAGAAGGTACTCCAATAAGAGTAAATAATTTATATAGTCTATCTGGGAAACTAGCTTTCTTTTTTAATTTTTCTATTCTTTGTTTAAGTTTTTTTTCTTTATCGCTCCCCATTGCGTAGAAATATTCTCTAATATACTATAATATCTTACACAATAAAAATGCAATACACTGTAATACAGCATTTACGAGTTTCCGTAAAGAAATGTATATCGGAAATAACAGGTTTGTTTTTATAAATCTAAACTCACCATAAACTATTACTTAAATATTCTACAACCTTTATCATACCTCTCAATTTCCTTTTTATATCATATCATTTTTCATCCTTACATCAAAATATGTAAGTACAATCCGCTTTCTTTTCCGAAGGAAAAATATTTCTGCAACCGTAGATTGTCCATTGTGGGTTTCCGTAATGTTACGAATAATAGTTCCCGTATATTTTAGGGGTGTATGAGGATGGTATAGGTAAAATGAAATTGAACAGAGTGTGGATAACGTTTTAGAGCTTATCCTATTAACATCCTATAAATCAATTATTTTTACATGTGAATATATTTGAGACATAAGGGACATATGTCGTTTATGTTCTTTTAGATGTAATTAACTGTAAATGGAAAAAATAGAATCAAACTACAACTCAAAAATCGGGCTATATCATAGCTTAGTGGAACAGTCAGTCCAACAGATTGAGTATCT
The DNA here is from genome assembly GCF_900188275.1 of Dokdonia pacifica. Taxonomy (GTDB): domain Bacteria; phylum Bacteroidota; class Bacteroidia; order Flavobacteriales; family Flavobacteriaceae; genus Dokdonia; species Dokdonia pacifica. The sequence goes on along the minus strand of NZ_FZNY01000006.1, from coordinate 95,250 downwards.
TCTAAAAAAGGAGGATATAAAGCTTGGTTTTGCTATCGAATCAAGGGTCAAGGATTTAGATTCAATTTTGGACAAATGCAACCGATACAATATAACTATTAACGATATTTCTGAAATCAATGACATTGCAGGCATTAGGCTAGTCTCTCTTTTCCAAGAAGATGTTGACAACATAGAAAAAATAATAGATGGAAATTTCAAAGTCCTACGTAAGGAAAACACAGAAGGGAGATTAAAAGATAATCAATTTGGATATGGGTCTATACATTATGAAGTAACCCCACCTGATGAATGGTTCAATTTACCAACCTTGAGCAACCTAAAAAAGCTAAAAATTGAAATCCAAGTAAGGACCGCTGCTCAACATATTTGGGCTGCCACTTCGCATATTCTACAGTACAAAAGAGAAGACGATATACCATTACCACTTAGAAGGACTATCAATCGAACTGCTGCACTACTAGAAACAGTTGACCTTGAATTTAGTAGAGTAAAGACTGAAAGAGATAAATTCCTATCTAGCTTAAATAAAACAGATAGTTCAGATGAGCTTAATGTGGACATGTTGAAGTTTTTAATGAGAAAGCTTATACCGAAAAAACACCACACAAGTGAAGGTGGTCACTCTAAGTTGCTTGAAGATTTACAAAATATGAATATTGAAACTGTCAAACAATTCAGGGATTTACTTAAAAAGCCCTGGTATAATCCTGATGGAAGTAATTTGAATGAATTAGGGATTGTGAGATGGGCTATGAGAGATAAAATACCTGGAGCCACTGAATACTTTAAGGGAAAGTATAAATTAAAAATTACACCTAACAAAACCTAAACTACATTATAACGCAGTTTAGCCAAAACGTTGGGTACTATAAAACAAATAAATGTCAAAATCAGGAATTAGAATTAAAAGGCATTTTATTTGATGCTTCTAGATCTTCTGGGAGGGCTTTATCTGTAGAAACAGGAATCTCAACCCCAATGTTTATCGTGTTTAAGAATGTGTTTAGGTGTAGGTATATGTGAAGAAAACTGTGAACAGAATAGTTCTGTAAGCATCTATACATCAATTAAATAGTTGTAGGTTTGTAGTAATACAATAGAAAAAATAAATAATGGCAATATTTGATTTGTTTTCAAAAAGACAAAAAAGATTACAAGGAGAAGTTCCTGATATTCTAACTTATGATGATATACCAGGAAATGTTAGAATAAAAATTATTCATATTATAAGAGACGTTATCGGTGAGAATGATTATAGAAGAGATAATTACAGAATAAATGAATCATATAATTACATACAAAAGGCTCTTTGTAGAGAATATGGAAAATTTAGCTTGACAAATAATAATCATGGACCTGAGGAGCAAGTTCTAAATTTTCTACTTCAAACAAAGCAAAATGAAGAAGTGATTGATGTAATTGAATTAATATTCAAATATATAAACGAAAATATAAGAGAAAATTATTTCAACTATAAAATGCAATCTACTAATACAAAATCAACACCTGATGAAGCTATTGATGAATTGAATAAAAGATTCAAAGAAGAAGGAATCGGTTATGGTTTCGAAGGTGGGGAAATAATAAAAATTGATTCCACATATATTCATACTGAAATCACAAAACCAACATTGTCACTTCTTTGGAATAAGCAATTTAAAGGAGCAAATGAAGAATATTTAAAAGCCCATGAACATTATAGAAATGGGAGAAACAAAGAATGTCTTACAGAATGTCTTAAAGCGTTTGAAAGTACTTTAAAAATTATTTGTAACAAAAAACAATGGTCTTATACACCTAACGATACAGCTAGAAAATTAATCCAAATAGCTTTTAATAATGGACTAGTGCCAACATTCACTCAAAATCAATTTACTTCACTACAAAATTTATTAGAAAGTGGAATACCTACAATTAGAAATAAACTAGGGGGACACGGACAAGGTCATGTACCACAAAAAGTAGATGACGAAATGACTAGATATGGTTTAAATTTAACTGGAACAAATATTATTTTCCTAATTGAACAAAGTGGTATTAAATAGTATAAGTTTAAAATTTATGAATCTTCAAAATTCAATCGTATACTTATCAGAATAATCTTTCGGGAGTGTCGCTCCTATCTCATATACATAGTTTTTCTACACATACACACCGTCATGAAACGTAAATTACTAGATATCAAATAAATCTGTTATTTTTATAGAGGAAAGTATATGGGATATAAGGGACGTATGTCGTTTATATTCTTGTTAGCGATAATTAACACCAATAGATATATAAACAATGAGCAAAGATATAAATGATGAAATTGGGAAGGATATTCCCAGTTCTGAATCTGATAATGATTCTGCTGAAACCGTAAGAAGTTCATCAGAGCAAGCTTATTCAATTTTTGAAAGCGGAATTAAAAGAGCCCAAAATTTACTTGAAATCGACACTAATTCTTCTGGAGATTCTCTTGGAATTCGAGAAGATAAATTGTTGGATTCATATCGTGCTGTTGTGGTATTGTCTATTTCCGCATTAGATTCTTACATAAAAACATTTTTAATAGTAGAGATTAAGAAAAATCTGAACGAAAGAACTTTATCCGGCGACCTAAAAAAATATATCAAGGAAGAATTATTTAGTAAAGAAGAATTACACCAAGTAGTACTAGAGAATAATTTTTATGATAAAGTAATTCAAAAATTTGATGCTGACTTTGAAAAACGCTCATTCCAAGGACAAAAATCAATTGATAAGTTTATGAAACTTGCTGGTATGAATCAGGTTTTTAAACAAATTTCGATTAGCGCAGATAAAAGTATAGATAATATTTTAAGTTCAATTGAAAATTTCACCCAAAGAAGGCATTTGATTGTTCATTGTGGAGACCACGACTTAACACAAACAGAACTTACAGAAATAGAAATAGACAAAGGATCTGCGTCAAAATGTATTAAATTGGTAAAGCTTATTGCAAGTGAAATCCATAAAATAAGCCAAGAGAAATGAATCAACTAATAATAGTATTTGAATTCAAGAATCCAACTCTCGAAAAAAAGAATACTCTAAGAAACGAGATTCGAGAGTATGGAAAGTTTGCATTTCTTATGGACAATGCTTGTATAATTTGGACAGAAGAAACTGCCGCTAATGTTCGTGACAACTTAAAAAAGAATCTAATTTCTGGAGATAAAATCTATGTTGGAACAACAAGTGCGCCTTCAGCTTGGTTGACATCATTTAGCCAAGATGTAACTGACTATCTGAAAAAAAATCTGAAATAATAACTATCGCTAACAATGGCTATAAACAATTGCTATTACAGGCTTATCCTGAAAATCCTGCAGGATTTTTCAGCTTGTCGTGTACTTACAAAAGTCCGTACTAACCCAAGCAACTATTCATAGCCGAGTCCGTTAAAACTCAATCGTATACTTATCAGAGTAATCTTTAGGGAGTGTAGCTCTTATCTCACCTACATTGTTTTATCGTATTTTAGGGGTGTTTGAGGGGGTATATAGGTATACATGACGTTTTAAATGCATTCATAAATCTTGTTACACCCTGTAAACACAAGTCGTTACAGCATTTGGTCTGGGTCAAATTTGGGTCAAATCACTAAAATATACTAATTACAATTGCAGTAAAATAGGGGTGTACGAGGGGTTGTTTAGTACAAAATACGGAGGGATTCAATCCCATTCCGGGTACAACTAAAAAAGTAAATCTCGGCACTCGTTGCAAACGAGCGCTAGCAGTAATTTCTTCCCTACAATGCTATATCAAAAGATTTCATTTGTTATTACTAACTTTGATCGTTAATGAACCTCTCCATTGAAGAACTAGGAATATTACTTTTAAAGACGTTACTACTCGTAATTAGCATCTTTATTATTTTTAAAATTTTGTTTTTAGGAAAAAATGCTTTTGATAGCGTTTTACCCAAACTACCCAAACCTGTTCTCTACATACTAATCGTTGTATTTGTTGCCATTTGGGTCATTCTTAAGCTTATTAATTTTAGTTTTATTTAATTCCAGAAAAAGGAATCTATATCTCATATACAATACTCCCTTTCAAGAACTCCAAGAGCCCTATAAGCCTTCAAAAAACAAACCATTTGGGTAACGAATTCTTCTTTTCTCCTCTTACTGGTATATAAATCATATAAACTTTATTAGTATGTTAGAATTCATCAAAAAATTAGAAAATGCAAAAGTTTTAAAACCATCTGAGTTAAAAACCATTCGCGGTAGAAGAGGATGTAGCTGTTCAGGCAATCCAAACGGTAATGGCAATCAGAATCCACCTTGTCATGAGTGTTAAACTTTAATGCAAACTGCTACTGCTGACGAGTGCTATAAAGCCTTGTCAGCAGTATTTTTCATTCTTCCTACTTTTTTATTCTTCTCCAACAAACAATTATTTTGAAAAACCTACTGCTACTCCTACACCAAGAGCTTTAGCAATACAAAAACTTTCCAATTACCAATACACATATCTCGCAACTATTTATGAAATAAACTATATTTGATTATCTCCACTATGATAGATAGAACAACTATCATAGTATTCTTTTGTACATCCATTTTAAAAACTACGATTTAAAAAATGATTACTTCTTTTTTCTTACTCCCAGCCTTGTTATTTATAGTAATAGGCGTATTACTAATAGCCTATAGTTCTAAGGTGAAGAAAAAAAGAGAACAATTAACAAAGGATGGCGGTCGTGCAAAAGGAGTTGTGATTGATAATGACGAAACACTCATAGGGGACAAAGACTACTATTTTCCTATCATTGAAGTAAATGATCCTGTAAAAGGAACATTAAAACTACGAATGAAATTTGGAATGCGTATGCCTAGGACTATTGGTAGTGAAATAGAAGTAGTTTACGATGCTAATAACCCATCTGAAGCTCATGAATACGGCACTTCAGGTTCTTTGCCTACCATGATATTTTATATAGGAGGAATCATCTTCATTATTGGTGGAATTATTTGGAGCTTCTTTATTATTATCATGAGTTTATTTATAAATACCATTGAATAATCTTTGAAATAATTTTCTACGTAAACTAATCATCACCATGAAATTAAGTCACTTTTTAGACACCTACCCTTTTTATTACCTTTTAGCGAACATTTTATTCTTGGGGTTATCTATTTATTTCTATGTAAAGTCTAAAGGATCTTTAGCAAGTAAGTTTTTGATTGCAGGATTTGGTCTTTTTGTAGTGATAGTCACCCTAGAATTATTTATCTATTTAAGAGGAGAATTTTTTTATTTTTTAAGAGACTATGTCTATCTATTACTTGTTGCTATTGGTTATTTTTTATTTATTAAAAATTACAAAGCATAGCTATAGTCTATTCTAGTTTTTATTGATTTTACAACTAGTATTTCTACTACTATTCTAATGATATCTTACTGCTATTAGGTAACAAACTTCTTTTTTCTACTCATAGAAGTATATAAACCAATAAACAATTAGAATCATGTTACAATCAATTTCAAAATTAGGAACTGCTTTAAGCAAAGCAGAACAAAGAACCATTACTGCAGGATTTTCGCATACGTATGATCTTGATCAGTATGATGTAGAAATTCACGGAGATATCCCAGGATTAGCAACGTGCTTTTGTGACGGTATTGAACAACCTTGCGATTTATACTGTTAATCGTACCCATTAGTTTTTACTTATGAAAGGCAAAACACCGTTCATATGTAAATAACCCTCCGAATTCGGAGGGTTATTTTTTTACTGTTATAGTCAAAAGTACGGTAAAACCGTAATTTACTGATTATCAAATAATTTCACTAACTTGATGCTATTATTAATTAAAAAAAACAATACTATGTTAAAAAAAATTTCAAGATTAAAAGGCGTACAGCCATTAAAAAAGGCGCAACAAAAAGACATTAACGGAGGTTTTGATCCTTATATATGCCCAGGTGGATATCGAGGGATTGTACAATGCCTAAACGGGCAATTGGTGGCACATTGTGTATTAGGAAGTCCTCCTATCGTTATATCAGAACATTGTTTCTAAATCAATCCATATTGCATAGCGAACTTCGGTTCGCTATTTTTTTTTTGCATACTTCATTATACTATTATCTATTACGCATATTAGTTTTCTAAACGTGTTTCAAAAAATACTTAGTCAAGTTGTACTATTTCAAATAATTGCAAACTACGTGATGACATTTTTCATTCTTCTCGATGAGTAAGTATAAACCAATTACTTACAATTATGAAAGACACAACACAACTCATGTACACAACTCAAGAAAACGTAACATTTCACTCTTCTACGTCTATAAAGTCTGGCGACTGTGGCTACTTTATGGGTGATGGCACTGTATGTACAAGATGTGGCGTTAGATGGGTAGATCACTCTTAACAAAACACCTGTTTCCTATAGAATCCTACTTTTAACTGTTGCTGTGATAATAAGACCTACTTTATATGGCGTGGGACATCGGCGATTTTCTTTTTTACTTGGTAACATATTTCTTATTTCTACTCATATGTATATAAAATCCATAATTATGAAAGAAAAGAAGCTTAACATGTTAGTTCTTAACAAAGAGAAAATTGCTAAAATAGTAGGTGGTATTGGGGATCCTCCGCCTGCTCCAGGAGAATCGGGTGCAGCAGATTCATCACCTGCAAAAACTTGCCCAAAACCACCAGATCCAGATCATACAAGAGGATGTCCTTCTTGGAATGTAGCGTGTTAACTATTTTTAATACGTTTCAATCTGTACTAAAACTATAAAAAGGCTTCTCTTTTAGGAGGAGTCTTTTATACGCTTTCGCGAAAGCGTACCAAGGAAAAATCCCCTTACAAATTACTCTTATACGTTCTAGACACTGGAATTTGAGTATGATCATTCATTACCACAAAAGAAACAGTACGTTGTTTTATATAATTTTCATTGACGATATACGACCGATGACAACGTTTAAAATTAGGCGGGAACTCGTCACTGATTTGAGATAATTTTCCGCGTACAAAATTGTGTTTCCCATTCGTAAGAAATACTCGTAAATAATGATCTTCAGACTTTATATAGGTTAAATCTGAGATGTAAACTTTGGTTTTATCTTTTAATACAATATAATCTTTGGTGACAATATTTTTTAATTCTTGCAATTGTTTTATAGCTTCAGATTGCTCTCCTTCAAGCTCATGACTTCGTTTTTTAAATCGTTTTAAAGAGGTTAAACCATTGAAAGCAAACAGTGTACATATGAATTATTTCTTACGGCATACCGTAAAATAATTTAGTGTAATATTCATACATTTAAGAAAAATGATAACGTACAATTAGAATCTAATATGCTTAGTCATTAGTAATCTATCATTTTTTTAGTAATTTCAAACAACTAAAAATCAGTTAGATTCACATAAAAGTAGAACGCATACTATAATATTTATTTAAGATAATTAACCATAAAATGAAAGAACGAAAACCATTATTATTTACATTAACATTGTTACTTTTCTTATACCAATCATCATTTTGTTGGTCACAGATTTATAATGATGAAAATAGTATTTTTTCAGAAAGTGAATATAACGGTAGGAATTTGCAATATGGATTGCCAAATTATGATATTAATACAGATCCAATAAGTGCTTGGTTTTTTAAAAAGGACACTACTTATGTAGGATTTATTATTGCTGGGCATGCAGAAAAAGCCATTTGCGAAGTAGCCTCTCTAGAAATAGCTAATAAAATAGAGAAATTAGGTGCAAAAGACAACTCTATGTTTTCATTTGGCATAGGCTATAATTTTAATTCTGATGAAAAGCAACAAGAAAAATACCATGACATTATAATTGACATGAAAGCTAAGTTTGAAGAACTAGCAAAAATACATTTAAGACAAGTTACCGTGAGTGACGTTGATTATGAAGAATATATTTCAAAACAAGAATTAATAAAATCCCATATTAATTTAGCAAATAAGTCTAATGAATGGGGAACTCATATTGTTGAATATAAGCTTCCTGAATATCCTATAATTACCCCTTTTTATGATACCAAGATTAATGAAGAAATAACTTTAAGCGTACCTAAATCACTATTTGGAGAAATCCCAATTGAACTTGCAAGAAAATCAGTATTAAAAAATATAATTACCTACATAAATGACAGGGAAACTGAATTAAAAAGATTACAAAATTTGCAATATTCATTAGACAACTTATCATTCGAAAACATCGCTTCATCCTATCCTAGATTAAACGCAAGCAATAGATTGAAATATCCTGAAAACGAAAATTTAAATGAGGATATAAAAAGATATTTAAACCGATTGAATGCTTATAGAGAGTTTGATATAATTTCTATTCAACAAACTCAAATTACTGGCGAGGAAGATGAATATGGATTTCTTCACAATAGACAAACGAGAACATATAATAAGAGTGTAGTATTTAATGAATTTGTCTCGAAAACTTATAAAGAAGATAATTTAAAAGGTGAATTTACAGCATCAGTAAAAAATAAAATAGCAAGTTTAGCAGAACAAGAATTCGGGGGGTTAGATCTTGATAATGAAATTAGTAAAGTAGAAAATGACTTAAATAATTTGATAGACCTTAAAAGAGAATATTCAAATAAAACTAATATCAATTATATCATCGATGCCTTTTTAAGAGGATGGGCATTTAATACCGAAGATGACAATTTAAATACACAATTGGATGATTGGTATCTATCTAAACGAAAAATTGTATGGGAATATATTCTATCAAAAACACCTAATTTAGATGTTAATGACAAACTTGCTGGAGTACTCCATGCAGATGATGTTTTTTTTAAAGTTACATCTGAAGGAGATTTTTTTAAAATAACCCCATATAAAATTACTGGCGGAAATTTTGCTCAAGTAATAGATAAGGAAATTGGAATTAGTTACTTAACAAGTCCCTTAAATCATAGATATTCAAAAAACTAAGTTACAATGAAAGTAAACAGAATTTCAAAAATCGGAATATTTATTTGTGTTTTATTTAGTTTTAGTGCCTATCCACAAAGTTCCTTAACTAAAGTTAGAAAGCCATCGGGTGATTCTTTCTATAGCTCAGAAATGTATCAAAACTATTTGGGTGATAAAATTCTTGATAGAAGTAAATTCCCTTTATCTAGAGTAGATGAACAAATTATAACGCATGGTAATGTAATAATTTATGACGCCTCTGTTAAAAGCACTATTCCTAATAAAGATATTATACAAGATGGTATTTCAATTATAAATAATAATGTAGTAATAAAATCTAATAATAAAGTACGTCAAATTCCAATAAAGTATATTAATGATTCTCCCGCTACTAAGCACAAGTTTAGTCCTACAGAAATTAAATTAATAGAAAAATATATCCTAAAAAGCATAGATGATTCTGGTATAACACCATCAAGTATTGAAGTTAACCAAAGAAAATCAGACTTTGATCTTTCGATAATTCACTCAGAATTTAAAGCTCAAAACAGAATTATTAAGAATTACAATGATATAACATCTGAGGCTAAACAAATTGATATTTCTAATCAAATAGATGAAGCCAATCTTACATTGGCTAAAGAGAGTATAAATAAATTTAATGTAAATTATCCAGACAAAGATATTTCCTACTTAGATGAAAAGAATAATACGTTATTAAAAATAAAAGACCTAAATAATAAAAGTAATTCAAATTATAACATTAAGTACATTGAAGAAAGTGAGAATAGGACTTCCTTTTCTGTATTTGATGGATTAAATCCTAAAAAAGAGTATAATATTCAAAATAAAGATGATTTCATCAATGATATAGTAAATGAGTCAAATTCAAACGAAACTATACAATTCTTAAAAGTAAAAGGGATAAGTGAAATTAAAGAAGATGGTATATTCTCATCTATCTCAAATAAAATAAATGCAAAAAAAATAAAGATTGAGGTTAAACGATACCCAAAAAATAATGAAGATATTTTTTTTTATGGGACTCTTGAATCTATTTTAAATCCAAAATACACATTAATTAATGACTACTCTGGATTTAATTCTTATGTAGTTAAAGTAGGAGACACTCCAAAAGAGATAAGATTAGATATAGATGTTAAGCCAAAAATCACAAGAGAAAAATCTAAAAAAATTATTAAATCTTTTTTTAAGTTTTTTGGCAGAAAAGTAAAAAATAAAGCAACTTTTTCAGAAAGCTTTTTTGATACAAAAAAGAGAATTCTGAAAAAATTTGATCTTAATAATAGTGACTATCAAAATATAATTACAAATCAATTTGAACAAAAAGATATCGTAATTATAGATGATTTAAGTTTATTTAGTAAAGATGAATTAAAAATAGTGTTTATTATAAATAGTAAATGAGTACCCAAGAAAAAACTGTAAAACCCAACCAATGTGTCTTGGCTTTTGGAATACCAACAGATAAAGAATCTTTTTTTTCTGATTTGAAAAACCCAAATAAAGATTTTGCAAAAAATTTCTATACTTGGAGTAAATATAATCGTGAAGTAGTTAGTGAGCTAAATGCAATATTACCTAAACTCTCTAGATCTGGTATAGTGATTAAACAAAATTTGACTCTTGACGAGTTTAAACCATTATTTGATAAGTATGAAGTTGTTATTTTATTTTCACATTGGAAAAAGGAAAAAAGTAAAATAGAATTTTATGATGGACTGGTTGATTATAATCACATAGCTAGCCTAATACCAGATGATTACTCAGGAGTAATTGACCTTAGTGTTTGCAGTCAAACAGAACTAGCATTATTAATTAGAAAAACTAAATCTAAAGATTTAATTTGCATATACAATCAGAAGGAAGCTATTCCTTTTGTATGGTTAAATTTTTATGCTGAATTATTTAAGCATCTAAAAGAAATGAATACAACCTACTTAAATGCATTTAATATAATAACATCAAAATTTATAAAATCATAACACAATGAGCACATTAAAAAACATATTTAAGAAATACTTGGATGAAAGTAAAATTTCAGATCTTGGTTCTATGGGTGGGCAACAGCAGGCACCAAGTAATACAAATACATTAAAAGAAAGATTAATAAAACAATCAAAATTCAATAATTCTATATTAATCATTTCGATTGTTCTCTTATGCATTCTTTTCTTTTTAGGAGTTTATTTTGCCATTTACTATAGAGACGAACCTACAACAATGAGCGTTGTTTTAGGAGGGTCAATATTCTCCTTATTAGGTATAATAGTTTGGCTTAGGAAATTATGGGCAGAAAAAAACTTAATGGATGTCTCACTTGCAATTATAGAAGACCTCCCTCCTGAGGAAGCTGCTAAGTATATTTTGATAATATATGATAAGATGTTTCGCAAAAAATCAACAGAAGATAACAGCTAACACAACAATACTTTTTCGAGTATCTAAATCCAAATATTACTACTATATCAAATTAAAAAAACTTCTTTAAGAGGTGACAAGTTGATTATCAATTATAAATCATATAGTTAATTTTATTTATACGCTTTCGCGAAAGCGTAAATCTATTGATTTTCAGTTTTGTTTAAATTTTAACTAACTTTTGTTAAACAAAAGAAACTTATTGTTTAAATTTGAGATGTTAAAAAATGCTTATGGATAATGTAGTAAAGACTAAATTTAGCATTAAAGACCTCGAAAGTCTTAGTGGTATTAAAGCACATACGATACGTATCTGGGAAAAAAGATATAATCTTTTACAACCTGAACGTACTACTACGAATATTAGAACCTACGCTCTTAGTGATCTTCAAAAATTACTAAATGTCGTATTTCTTACAGAAAACAGGTATAAGATTTCTAAAATAGCACAATATTCTTCGACAGAAATTGCAGCTATTGTAGCACAAATTGTATCAGAAAAAAGTGTCAGCAATCAAAATCATGCCATCAATTCGTTTAAGATTGCCATGATGAATTTTGATCAAAACCTATTTTATAAAACCTATAATTCCCTTCTTGAAGTCAAAAGCTTTGAGGAGATTTTTTATGAGTCTTTCCTCCCTTTATTACACGAAATAGGATTATTATGGCAAACAGATACGATTAATCCATCTCATGAACATTTTATTTTCAACTTGATTAAGCAAAAGATTTTAATCAATATTGAAAAGAAACAACGTGAGACATTACCTCGTAATGATAGAACCTTTGCCTTATACCTTCCTGAAAATGAAATTCACGAATTAGGACTTTTGTTCCTTAATTATGAGATTGTTTCTCATGGATATAAAGTGATTTATTTAGGACAAAGTATTATGCTTGAAAACCTCAAGTATTTATCCATAAACCATCCTAACTTAGCATTTGTCACGTATTTTACGGTACAACCAGCTAAAGAAGAAATCCCACAGTACTTCAAGGATTTTAATAAGTTATTTGGAAAACAAAACTTACATCTATATGTATTAGGAAGTATGACCAATACGATTGATGAAAGAACCGTTCCTCAGAATATTAGAGTCATGATGAGTATTAGAGAATTTGTAAACCTTATTAATAAATCTGCTGCAAAATATGTCTAAACACATTGCCATTATTGGTTCTGGATTTTCTTCACTAGCAGCTGCATGCTATCTTGCAAAAGAAGGTAACACTGTAGAGGTATTTGAAAAAAACAGCACATTAGGAGGTAGAGCACGTCAATATAAAAGAGACGGGTTTACTTTTGACATGGGACCAAGCTGGTATTGGATGCCAGATATTTTTGATAAATTCTTCAAAGATTTTGGCAAAGATGTCTCTGATTTTTATGATTTAGAAAAATTAAATCCTGCCTACCAAGTATGGTTCCAGGATGAAATTGTAACCATAGGAGATACCCTAGACAAAATAGCCGTAGAATTTGAACGCATAGAACCTGGAAGTTCGCCAGCATTAAAAAAATTCATCAAAAAGGCAGGTGTGAATTATGACATTGCTATTAATGATGTGGTAAACAAACCAGGCATCTCTCCTTTTGAATTAGTCACTCCAGAAACAGCTGTGCGTGTTGATCAGTTTTTTAGAACGATTAGCGATGATGTTCGAAAAGCATTTAAAAACGAAAAACTAGTTTCTATATTAGAGTTCCCTGTATTATTCCTAGGCGCAAAACCAAACAAAACTCCTGCATTTTATCGCTTTATGAATTATGCAGATTTTGGTTTAGGAACCTGGCATCCTAAAGGGGGTATGCATATGGTGATTAAGGGAATGATTGATCTTGCAAAATCATTAGGAGTTACAATGCATACCGATAGCCCTGCTACAAAAATAAATGTAGAAAACGGAAATGTAAAAGGACTTGAAGTAAATGGTACATTCCATAAAGTAGATATTGTCGTCTCTGGTGCAGACTATCATCATTCTGAAACATTACTTTCTGAAAAAGACAGGCAATACTCTGAAGCCTATTGGGACAAAAAGACATTTGCGCCTTCTTCTTTATTATTTTATGTTGGTTTTGATAAAAAATTTGATGCCGTAGCGCATCACAATCTGTTTTTTGATACCGATTTTGATGAGCATGCGCGTACTATCTATGATGATCTTGCATGGCCTAAAGAACCTTTATTTTATGCAAATTTTCCATCTATAAATGATGAGACAATGGCACCTAAAGGAAAGGAAAATGGCTTCTTCTTAATTCCTATTGCTCCTGGTGTAGAAGATACGGAAGCCCTACGAAATCAATATTTTGATATCATCATGGAGCGCTTAGAACGACTTTCTGGGCAAGACTTTAAAAAGCATATCTTATTTAAAGAATCATTTTGTGTAAATGATTTTGTAAAAGAATACAACTCCTATAAAGGAAATGCATACGGTATGGCAAATACACTGTCACAAACCGCATTTCTGAGACCTAAACTTAAAAGTAAAAAGGTTAAAAATTTGTACTTTACAGGACAGCTCACTGTTCCTGGCCCTGGAGTTCCTCCTGCATTAATATCAGGAAAACTCACTGCACAATTAATAGCCAAAAACAACTAAGAATCATGAAATCACTATTTGACATCGTATCCAGAAAGTGTGCAATGACCGTAACCAAGTCATATAGCACGTCATTTTCAAGTGCTACAAAAATGCTGTCTCCTGTCATTAGACAGGATATTTATAATATTTATGGCTTTGTACGTTTTGCAGACGAAATCGTAGATTCTTTTCACGACTATGATAAGGCAATTCTTTTTGAAAGATTTGAGCAAGACCTAGAACATGCATTAACAGATAAAATAAGTCTAAACCCTATCTTAAATGCCTTTCAAGAAACCGTTCATAAATACCATATAGAAAAGCACCTTATTGATGCTTTTATGAAGAGTATGCGTTTAGACCTTACCAAGTCTGATTATCTTACGGACGAAGAATACAAAGAATATATTTATGGATCGGCAGATGTTGTAGGGCTTATGTGTCTTACTGTTTTCGTAAAAGGAGATAAAGAGCGATACGATGCGCTCAAAGAAAGTGCAATGAGTTTAGGTTCTGCTTTCCAGAAAGTAAATTTTTTACGAGATTTGAAAGCAGATTTTGAAGGATTGAGCAGAACGTATTTTCCAAACACAAATCTTCAAGAACTTGATGAGGAATCCAAACAACGCATCATTAAAGAAATAGAAGAAGATTTTGAAAAAGGACTTGAAGGTATTCATAAATTACCAATAGAAGCAAAGTTTGGCGTATACGCAGCTTATAGATATTACAAACAACTATTAATTAAGCTAAAGCGTGTTCCTTCCTCAGAAATTAAAAATAGCAGAATACGTGTGCCAGATCATGTAAAAGTGAGTCTATTGGCACGTAGTTATGTAAAATATCGTTTAAATCTTATTTAAGTTATACAATGCAAACCTTTCTTTGGATTTCAATTTTTTTAATCACATTTTGTATCATGGAATTTATGGCTTGGTTTACCCATAAATATGTAATGCATGGTTTTATGTGGTCAGTACATAAAGATCACCATCATAAAAAACATGATTCTTGGTGGGAACGCAATGACCTGTTCTTTATCTTTTATGCCTTAATAAGTATTGGATGCTTCTTATTATGGCGTTATGAAGGTTTTTGGGCTGGACTTCCTATTGGCTTAGGAATTTTTGCTTACGGTGTTGCTTATTTTATGGTACACGATATTTTTATACACCAGCGTTTTAAATTATTTAGAAATGCTGATGGTTGGTATGGAAAAGCTTTAAGACGTGCACACAAAATGCATCATAAACATTTAGGAAAACACGACGGAGAATCCTTTGGAATGCTCTTCCCTCCTATCAAATATTTCAAGCAAGCAAAAGCACAAGTAAAAAAATAAAAGAAAATATACTACATATAAAAAGCCTGTACATATCGTACAGGCTTTCCTTTTACTTCTTATAACTACATTCTAAGAGTCATCATCACACGTATATACTTGCGGACATCCCATATAAAAAGAGCAGTAAAATGGACCCGTAACACGTCCTGCACAATCGCATCCGCATTTAGATAAATCTGGATCACCACTAACACCTCCTATAATGTCTTTTTGTTGTTTACCACTTAGAATAGTAGCTCCTGTAATTGCTGTTAGTTTTTTCATAATCTTATGATTTTAAGGTTTTTATAAAGTTATATATAATTTACTGCAATTCAAATAGAAACGTACTTGATTTATTTTCTTTAACAATTTTATCATATGCAAAAACTAAAAAAATGCTTGTAGTGTTTCCATTACAAGCATTTTCTAACAACTTAAAATATAGTAGCTAGCAAGTATATATCTGAGGACAGGATATAATAAAAGAGCAATAAGAAGGCCCTGTAACATTTCCTGCACAATCACACCCGCATACCATAGCCTCTCCATCTGGACCACCGCCTGCACCCCCTAAAACATCTTTTTGTTGTTTGCTGTTTAAAGTAACAGCGCCAGAAATCAATGATAGTTTTTTCATAATATTTTGATTTTAAGGTTTTTATAAAGTTATACATTATTTACTGTAATTCAAATAATTCTATAATTTCATTTCTTTTTTTGTACACAATTACACTTTAGTACTCTATTGCTTATTCGTAAGTTTGTAATATGCAATACACTTCTTTAGTTACTGGAGGCGCAGGTTTTATAGGTTCTCATGTCGTCACACATCTTATACAGCAAAATCATAAAGTGATTGTTTTAGACGACCTTTCTGGTGGTTTTAAAGAAAATGTACATCCTAAAGCTATTTTTAAAGAAGGCGCTATTACAGATACACAACTCGTCAATGCTCTTTTTGAGGAATACACATTTGATTATGTATATCATCTAGCCGCCTATGCCGCAGAAGGCTTGAGTCATTTTATTCGCAAGTTTAATTACCAAAACAATCTTATAGGAAGTATCAACCTCATTAATGCATCTGTAAATCACGCTATCAAATGTTTTGTGTTTACTTCTTCTATTGCTGTATATGGAGATCAGAAGCTTCCTTTACAGGAACAACAAAAACCACAACCCGAAGATCCGTATGGCATTGCCAAATATGCCGTAGAGATGGATCTTGAGAATGCGCATAAGCTCTTTGGATTAAATTATATCACTTTTAGACCTCACAATGTATATGGTCCGAATCAAAATATCGGAGATAAGTATCGTAATGTGGTGGGTATTTTCATGAATCAAATCCTTCAAAATAAATCATTAACTGTTTTTGGAGATGGCAATCAAAGTCGTGCGTTCACCTATATAGATGATGTTGCGCCTTATATAGCAAAGGCTCCCGCTTTCGCGAAAGCGTATAATCAAACCTTTAATATAGGAAGTGACATTCCTACTACCGTCAATACCTTAGCACAAGAAATTGCTACGGCAATGAAAACAGAAGTACATATAGAACATCTCGAACAACGAGAAGAAGTTGTTCATGCCTATTCAGACCATTCCAAATTTTCATCCATTTTTAATCCTTCGCCAGAAACTCCTTTACAAGAAGGCATCTTAAAAATGGTAGATTGGGTATACAGTCATGGCGCTAGAGAAAGTAGTACATTTGAAAACATAGAGATTACTAAAAACTTACCTGAGTCTTGGAAGTCATAACGTGCAAATTCTCTCTTTTATCTTGAGCATTTCTTATGACTATATTAGAAGCTTTAGTTACTTTCGCGAAAGCGAAAATTATAAATCTATGAATCCAGAACCCCTCGTTTCTATTATCATGGCCGTAAAAGACACGGCTCCGTATTTACACGACTGTATCGATTCTATCATAGCACAAACCTATCAAAACTGGGAACTCATTGCCGTAAATGATCATAGTACCGATGCTACGCCTGATATTTTGGACGCTTTCGCGAAAGCGGACTCAAGAATACGTGTATTTCATAGTGATACGCCTAAACTTATTCCGACCTTACAATACGGATATCGAGAAGTTAAAGGCACACTCATTAATAGAATGGACTCTGACGACAAAATGCCAGACTACAAAATTCAAGTACTCGTAGATGAGTGGCATAAATACGGCAAAGGTCATGTCATTGCTGGAGGCACCGAACATTTTGTAGACGAAGGTGAAGTAGGAGATGGTTTTTTACGCTATGAACGCTGGCTGAATGAAGTAGCCAAAACAAGTACTCATTACCAACAAATTTATAAGGAATGTGTGATTCCTTCACATTGCTGGCTTATCCATAAAGAAGATTTTGATGCCGTAGGTGCTTTTAATCCCATTGTATATCCAGAAGATTATGATCTCTGTTTTAGAATGTATCGTCATGGTTTAAAAGTTATGGGAATAAATGTTATTTTACATCACTGGAGAGATCGCTCTAATAGAATATCCCGAACGTGGGAGGAATATAAAGACAATCGTTATTTTGATTTAAAAATGCGTTTTTTTTACGAGATCGATCGAGATTATAGTAGACCCTTGGTACTTTGGGGTGCTGGTCGTAATGGAAAAGATATGGCAAAAATCTTACAGTCGTACCAAGATACATTCCATTGGGTATCTAATAATTCAAAACAGATAGGCAAAGATATTTATGAGGTACGCATGCAGTCTTTTGAAGCTATTCCAACCATAGAAAATCCACAAATCCTTATTGTTGTTTCGTCCCCAGATGGGAAGAAAGAAATTTTAGAACACCTCCAAAAATGGACCAAAAAACCCGTAGAAGATTATTGGTTTTTTGCATAATCTTCCCTCTCTGTCCTACGGACATCTCTCCCAAAGGGTGAGAAAAAACAGCATCATTACATACACTTCACAAAAGATGAGTCATCTCGAGCGCAGTCGAGAGATCACATAGGCTAGCTCAGAAAAGTAGCTAACAAGATCTCAAACAAGTCAACCTAGACGTACTCACTGTTATGCGATTTCTCGCCACTACGTTTCCCTCGAAATGACAGAACTAGTCATCTCAAGCGCAGTTGAGAGATCACCCACCCTTCCCTCTCTATAGAAATGAGTTTTTTTAGCACATAAAATAGAGTGTTACTCTATTTCTAACAGATAATTTCGATACTATTTTCGCGAAAAGCGAAAATCACTCAATCATCTAACATAATCTATGTAGTTCCATTGAAGAAACGAATCCTATTCTTTGTATCTTATATATCTTTTTTAAACCCTTAAACCCTTAAACCCTTAAACCCTTAAACCCTTAAACCCTTAAACCCTTAAACCCTTAAACCCTTAAACCCTTAAACCCTTAAACCCTTAAACAGCATACATTTTCGCGAAAGCGAAAAAGTAAATTCTTCTTGACTCTTTTTTTAGTATTTTAGGGGAAACTATTCCAATCCTATGCAAATAAAAGAATCTTCCGAAATTTATGATGTGATCATTGTAGGTTCTGGTGCTGGTGGCGGTATGGCCACCAAACAATTAGCAGACGCAGGTTTTAATGTTGCTGTTGTAGAAGCAGGTCCCTTTTTTGATCCCGCCGATCCCAAAACAATGACACAAATGAAATGGCCCCATCAATCGCCTAGAAGAGGTGCGGGAACAGATCGTCCTTTTGGGGAATTTGATATGGCATATGGCGGCTGGGAGATAGAAGGAGAACCGTATACGCATGAACCAGGAACCGAGTTCCGTTGGTTTCGATCGCATATGCTAGGAGGACGTACCAATCACTGGGGACGGATCTCTTTACGTTTTGGGCCTAAAGATTTTAAAGGAAAAACACGCGATGGATATGGAGAAGATTGGCCTATAGGGTATGAAGATGTCAAACCCTATTATGATAAAGTAGATAAACTCATTGGTGTTTTTGGTACTAATGAAGGGCTAGAAAATGATCCTGATGGGTTCTTTTTACCGCCTCCTAAACCAAGATTACACGAACTTTTTTATATACAAGGCGCCAGAAAATCTGGAATTCCTGTGATTCCTAGTAGAATGTCTATGCTTACCAAACGAATAAATAATGATCGTGGGGTATGCTTTTACTGTGGGCAATGTGCACGTTCTTGCTCTGCTTATGCCGATTTTTCTTCAGGAAGTTGCCTTATTTTTCCAGCTCAAAAAAGTGGCGGAAAAGTGCGCTTATATACCAACTGTGTCGTACGTGAAGTGACAACAAATGAAGAAGGAAAAGCAACAGGGGTATCGTACATTAGTAAAGATGATCGTAGAGAATATAAATTAAAAGCTCGTGTGGTTGTACTAGCTGCTTCTGCTTGTAGCTCTGCTCGTATATTATTGAATAGTAAAAGTCCTCAGCATCCTAATGGCTTAGGAAATAGTTCTGATGTGGTGGGTAAATATTTACATGATTCTACAGGGTCTAGTCGCTCAGGTTTTATTCCTCAGTTAATGAATAGAAAACCTTCTTACAATGAAGATGGTGTCGGCGGACTGCATGTCTACTCACCTTGGTGGGGTGACAACTCTCAACTAGATTTCCCAAGAGGATATCATATTGAAGTCTGGGGAGGTATGGGAATGCCTAGTTATGGTTTTGGATTTAATGCCAATGAATTCAATAAATTCTTTGGAACTAAAGTAGGCGGATATGGCGATGTCTTACGAGATGATGTGAAGAAATATTATGGAGCTGTTGTCGGAATGGCTGGTCGTGGCGAAGGAGTTGCCCGTAAAGATAATTACTGTGAAATTGATGAAACTACTGTTGATCAATTTGGAATTCCAGTACTCAAATTTAATTACAAGTGGAGTGATTTAGAGCGTAAACAAGCGACTCATATGCAAGATACTTTTGAAGAAATTATCCATAATATGGGTGGGCAAGTATTAGGTGACAGACCTGGAGGACCTGACAACGGTTTAAATAAACCCGGTGAAATCATACACGAAGTAGGAACTACCCGTATGGGGAATGATCCTAAAACATCAGTAACTAATAAGTTTAATCAACTGCACGATGTAGACAATGTATTTATTGTAGATGCCGGGCCTTTTGTTTCCCAAGCAGATAAAAACTGTACATGGACCATATTGGCACTCTCTTGGAGAGCATCAGACTATATTATTGAGCAGTTGAAACAACAGAATATTTAAGTAATGAAAAATAGAATTAGTACTTTATTATTCTTTACTTACTTATTAATAGGACATCAAGTAATTTCTCAAAATACAATTAAAGTAACGAGCAAAGAAACAGGAAAAGAATTAGAAATTTCAAACTGTATTAATAATGAGACACGATTACCTGTATTTTATTTTGAGACGTATTCTATTGAATACCCTCATAAAGATTCATTAAGATTTTTTACTAACATACTCCTAGAAAATAACATTCACTCTATAGAGTTAAGTAGTCATTGTAATACAAATGAATTACTAAGAGATAGTAAACTATCATTAAAACGAGCAGAAAAAATAGCAACTTTGATGGAAGAATTAGGATTCAAAATAGGAAATATTGAAATAAATGATAATAGAGATACTCAACCTGTTAGCTCCTTAAAAAATGATTCAAAAAATCAGAGAGTAGAAATTTATATAATAAAAAAATAACTGTTGGTTATGGACAGAAGACAAAGTATACAAACCATGTTACTAGGCGCAGGCGCCATAAGCCTTGGCTTACACAGTTGTGTAAGTGAAGGAGAACCTGCATTAGAAGAACAAATTATTGAAAGCGCCGATGGTTTTTTTGGACGAACTCCAGAAGAATTAGAACGCATAGAAAAACTGAATGCCGAACAACTTTTTAATGAGCATGAATTAGAAACTATTGCTGTATTAAGCGAAGTAATTTTACCTCCAAAACCTGAAGTAGGAGGCCCATTAGAAGCTGGTGTTCCTGAATTTATAGAGTTTATTGGCAAAGACATGCCAAGAATGCAAAACACCTTATTGGGTGGTTTATTGTGGCTTGACAACCAATCGCTTGAGTTATTTAATAAGGAGTTCAAATCCCTAGAGCTTTCGCAACAAAAGCAAATCTTAGATCCCATTGCTTTTTACGATCCTGAGGTTCCGTCTAGAAAACGTCCTTTTGAAATTCAATGGTTTAGTTTGATGCGAAATCTTACCATGACAGGTTACTACACTTCTGAGTGGGGAATCAAAGACTTAGGTTACAAAGGAAATCAACCTAATGTTTGGGATGGTGTACCACAAGACGTACTCGATCAGCATGGTGTTGCCTATGATCCAGAATGGATTGCAAAATGCATTGATCAAAGTAAACGCGGAGACATCGCAAAATGGGATGAACATGGGAATTTATTGACTTGATTTAGTTAAAACGCACCAAAAATCCGAAAAAGCTTTTTCCCCTACCCTGAAGGGTGGACTTTTTCTCAATCTTGTCATGATTAAAAATTTTCCATCCCTTTAGGATATTGAAAATGTAAATTTGGTATTATTTTTAAAAATAAATATTTAATAAATTATCAAAATGAAAAAAATAATTTTAGCACTGTTAATTTTAAATTCTTTATCTGGGTTTTCCCAAGATGCTGACTATAAAGTTTCCTCATATTTTACAGAAGGAATAAAAGCTCCAAATACTCATTATATAGGGGAAGCTTGGTTAAATGCAATTATTCACGATGACACTGAATTAGGTTACAATATCACAAAAGCTACCTTTAAAGCAAATTCAACGTTAGATTGGCACAAACATAGTTCTGCTCAAGTCTTAATAATTGTAGATGGAGAAGCATATTATCAAGAAAGAGGTAAAAAACCAGTCATTTTAAAAAAAGGTGATTTAATTAAATGTGAAAAAGATATCGAACATTGGCACTCATCAACTAAGAATAGTGATGTAACTTATTTAGCTTTATATGGTGGTGGACAACCAACAACTTGGACTGAAGTAGTTACGCAAGAATATTATGATAACATTGCAAAAAAATTAGGAGATCATTAAATAAAAGGAAATTTACCTAAAAAGTAGAATCACGAGAGTTTCATTTTAATATTGCACTTATTTAGTTAAGTATATATTAAGCTATGATTTGAAAAATCTTAAAATAAATCAACACATAAGCAAGATCATATCTTACGATAACTTACTGTTATAATTTATGCTCAACATTGTTCTTATACACCCAGAAATTCCTAATAATACAGGAAATATTGGTAGACTTGCATTGGGTTCTGGATGTCGTTTACATCTTGTAAAACCACTAGGTTTTGAAATTACAGATACACGCCTTAAACGCGCAGGTTTAGATTATTGGCAACACCTATCGGTTACCTATTATGATAGTATCGATGATTTCTTTTCTGTAAATGCTTCTGCAAAATTTGCCTTTCTATCCAGTCATGGCACAAAATCTCATTATGAGATTCCATTCCAAGACAATTTATTCTTAGTCTTTGGAAAAGAATCAAAAGGACTGCCAAAAGAAATTACTGAGAAGCACTCAGAGGCACTTTACAAAATTCCTTTATACAGTGAGCATATACGCAGTTTAAATCTCGCAAATGCTGTTGGTATTGTAGTCTACGAAGGCATACGGCAGTTATCTACAAAGTAACTAATGTAAATTCTCCACCTAAAGGATCTAAGCATTCTAGTAATGCAGGCACTAAATCAGTTCCAAATTCCAAATAGAATTCTGCAAAATTGGTATTGCGTTCCTGTAAACTTTGTAATGGAAATACAGCATTTTGAATATCAACAACGCGTTGCACCTGATCTTTCAGCTTCCTTTTTTGAGCCCTTAATAACCGTTGTTCTAAGTGATCAAGCCCTTTTAATTGTTTTACTTCTTGTGCTTTGACAGCGCCTATAAAAGAAGCATCAGTCTCGGCAGCAAGAGTATGCATTTCTTTAAACTGCTCTTGTAAAAATTGGCGTTGTTTAGAAAGATCTATATCTATATTTGAAATGGCGCGTATTTTCTGATTCACTAACTCATTTTGTTTTAAAAACAATTGTGAATCTGTAATCGATAATGCTTCCGTTTTTTTCTTTTGCTTTTCTGTTCTGATCAATGCAGAATTCCTAAGCAATACCATAGGAAAAGGAACTTCCATTGCTTCAAAACAAGATTTCAATTGAAACCAATAAGCCAATTCTCCTCCTCCGCCTATATAGGTAAGATTAGGTAAAATAATTTCTTGAAATAAAGGGCGCAATAATGCATTTGGAGAAAAGCGCTCAGGATATGCTTGCAATTCAGAACGAATTTCAGTTTCTGTAAAACGAATCTCTGTATTATTTACTACAAAATCATTGCCATCTCTAATGATACGCTCTCTAATCCCTTTTATGATATAGAAAAGATTAATTTCTCTAGGGTGTACTTGTTCTGGATACCCTAAAGCAGTGAGTTTTTCTGTTTGTGAATTTACTGTTTGATGAGCAACTTCTTCAAATAGTTCTCGCTCTACATAAGGTGCAAATAGTGTTTTTAAACCTACATCATTTCCATCTACAATCACAAGACCATATTCACCAAAAAGCTCATTAGCCAGGTATCGCGTCGCATCTGCAAGATTACTATGTTTTATATAGGCTTCTTCAAAAAGAGAGGCTAAATATTGTGCATTTTTTGAGCTCCCTAAAGCTGTCGAAAATAATTCCAAAACAGCATCAAGACCTTCGGTAGATAGTTCGCCTACAGCACCACCATCTTCCCGATTCCATTGAATTTTTGATCCTTTGAATCGGAAGTAATTAATTTCATCAAAATCATGATCTTCGGTAGCCATCCAATACACAGGTACAAAATCATAATTGGGGTGTTGTTGTTTTAGCTTTCGCGAAAGCGTAATCGTATGGATAATCTTATATAAAAAATACAACGGTCCCGTAAAGAGGTTTAACTGGTGCCCTGTTGTAATAGTAAAAGTCGTAGCTGCCGAAAGTTTTTCTATATGTAATTGTGTGGCATCAGATACCGAAAATTGTTCGTATTGTTTTTCTAAAGAGGTCACCAATGCATTCCTAGAAGCCGATGAAAACCAAGCTTGCTTTTCTATAATCTGTGCTTCAAAATTCTCTAATGATGGGAATCTATGATAAAAAGGAGTTACTCGTTCATCCTGATCTAGATAATGACAAATAAGCTTTGAAAAATATCCCGTCTCAGAATACGTAATGGTGTCTTTTTGCATCTTGGTATAACAATTTCCTTTCAAAAATAGGTCTTTTGATGATGATTACATAATATGGTCTGTCTGAATGTATCGATGAAAATTACATTTCATTCTATGAAAATCATAGCATGATATAATACATCGTTAAAACTGGTTTTTCTCATAGTTAGCATTTGTATCTCCTACATAGTTTTAAGGACTTACAAAACCTAAATTTGTCTAAAAACACGTATTTATTTTCCTATAATAGGTATATTTAAACTTTTATCTTAAAGAAGTTTTTATGCGTCATTTCACTTTATTCCTATTCTTACTTACAGGAATACTTCAAGCACAGGTTCAATCTCCTTCAGAATTTTTAGGATATGAGATTGGCTCTCAATTTTCTCGACATTCAGATGTGGTTCGTTATTTTGAGCATGTTGCTCAAAATAGTGACCTTGTAACGTATCAGGAATATGGACGTACCAATGAGCGTCGCCCACTTACGTATGCAGTGGTTACCTCAAAAGCAAATCATGGGAATCTTGAAAATATACGAACGGCAAATCTTGCGCAAGCTGGTATTGGTTCTTCCTCGTCAACTGCAGATAAAGCTATTGTTTGGTTATCCTATAACGTACACGGAAATGAAGCTTCTAGTACAGAAGCATCTATGGTGACATTATATGAACTTATCACTACAAAAAAAGCTTGGTTAGACAATACGGTTGTTATTATTGATCCGTGTATTAATCCAGACGGGCGTGATCGTTATGCAAATTGGTTCAACCAAGTTGCTTCAACACCTTATGACCCTTCTCAAGTAGCTTCAGAACATAATGAGCCTTGGCCAGGAGGTCGACCAAATCATTATTTATTTGATTTGAACCGTGATTGGGCATGGGCAACACAAGTAGAGTCTAAAGCACGTTTAAAAATATACAACAAATGGTTACCTCATGTACACGTAGATTTTCATGAGCAAGGGATTAATGAGCCTTATTATTTTGCGCCAGCCGCCGAGCCTTTTCATGAGATTATATCAGACTGGCAACGTGATTTCCAAACACAAATAGGACAAAATCACGCACGCTACTTTGATCAAGAGGGATGGTTATTTTTTACACGTGAACGTTTTGATTTACTATACCCTAGTTATGGAGATACTTACCCAACTTATATGGGGGCTATTGGAATGACCTACGAACAAGCTGGTCATGGTCGCGCAGGATTAGGGATTAATACTGATGAAGGCTATGAACTTACACTTTTTGATCGTGTGGCTCATCATAAAACTACGGGGCTTTCTACGGTAGAAATCTCTTCAAAAACAGCTTCAAAAATAAATAGCGAGTTTGCTAAGTTTTTTGACAATCGTAATTTAAAGTATAAGAGTTATGTATTAAAAGGCTCACAAGACAATCTTATGGCATTAGCGAGTTTATTAGATCTCCACGAAATTACGTATGAGTTTGCTATTAACGGAAAAGCAAGTGGTTTTAGCTATACGAATAATGGACAAGGTAGCATGAATTATGATCTTGCTATGATTGTTCAGACTGATCAGCCTAAAGGAAAAATGGTGAAGGTATTATTTGAACCAGATGCAAAACTATCTACACCTCTTACCTATGATATTACTGCATGGAGTTTACCACATGCGTATGGCCTAGATGCTATTGCTAGTACTTCAAAAGTAAGTTCAAATAGTAGCAATCCTTTTTCGAAGGTAGTCAATCAACAACGTATAGATGCTCCTGGTTATATCGCAAAATGGGACAGTATGGATGATGCGAAATTCCTTGCAGGTTTATTAAAAGCTGGTATCAAAGTACGTTTTACAGAAAAACCTATGACTAATAGTGGTCAGAAATTTGATCGCGGATCGCTTATCATTACTAAAAGCGATAATAAAAACAATCCAAATTTTGTAAGTGATGTGTATAAAGTAGCGGCTTCGCATGACAGAAAATTAATTCCTGCTACTTCTAGTTTTTCTAAAGAAGGTCCTGATTTTGGCTCTCCAGAAATAAAATTAATCAACCCGCCAAAAATAGCTTTATTAAAAGGGGAAGGTACTTCATCGCTAAGCTATGGAGCTACTTGGTATTATTTTGAACAAAATCTAGAATACCCAGTTACTTCTATAGAAGCAGATCGTATTGGACGTGTGAATCTAGACCAGTTTGATATTATCATCATCCCTAATGGATATTATGGAGGTGTTCTTAATGAAGGCACTATGAGTAGTATAAAAGACTTTGTGCGTGGAGGCGGAAAAGTAATTGCAACCGGAAATGCATTAAATTCTTTTGCTGGACAAAGCGGTTTTAGCTTAAAGCGAAATACATCTTCTGGAGACGATAAGAAGAAAGAAGACAAAAAAGAAAACTTAACTCCTTATGCAGATCGTGAGGAAGCAAGTGTTACTAATTTTATTACTGGAAGTATTTTTAAAACTACTGTAGATCCTACACATCCGATGGCTTTTGGATACGGAGACACCTATTACAGCTTAAAACTAGGAAGTAGTGCTTATAAATATCTTGATAATGGTTTTAATGTAGCATACATTGGAGAAAATCCTACCAATGTTTCTGGTTTTGCTGGAGATGCAGCGAAAGACAGGTTGCCAAAATCCCTAGTTTTTGGAGAAGAGCGTATGGGGCGCGGTAGTATTATCTATATGGCTGATGATCCTTTATTCCGTGCATTCTGGCAAAATGGAAAGTTATTTTTTGCCAATGCTGTTTTCTTTACTAACAATAATAAATTTAGAATCTAAAAATAACACGTTCTTTACCTAACGTAACGTTGACTATTCGCCAGAATTTGTAAATTTTAAAATACAAATTCTGGCGAATTTTCAGTTATATACCTCACATAAAAGATATATCTTACACGATATAATATGTTGAGAAATTTGCTCACAACAGCTATGGAAGAACAATACGCAATATTCAGAAAATTCCCCAATTTAGAATTAGCTACTGAACTAAAAGAACTATTAGAAAATCATAATATTCCTTGTCTTCTTGGTGATAATGTACCATCTGTAGATGTCACATTTTCTGGAAATACATTACAACATGAGGTTGAAGTACGCATTCCACAAGAAGATTTTGAGACCGCCACAAAGCTTTTAGAAAAAAATGCAAAAAATATCATTAATGAAATAGATCGTGATTATTATCTATTTGATTTTACAAATGAAGAACTTTATGAAATCTTATTGAAATCTGATGAGTGGAGTGCTTTTGACTATACGCTTGCTCAAAATATACTTTTGGAACGAGGAAAACCTGTTGACGAAAGTTTACTAAACTCCTTAAAAAATGAACGTTTAAAAGATCTTGCAGCACCAGAGGGCAATCAAAAACCATGGATTATCGCTGGGTATGTATTTTCATTTCTAGGAGGCTTTTTAGGGCTCATTATAGGGTATTTCTTATGGACTTCTAAAAAAGTATTACCTAATGGTCAAAAAGTATATTCATATGCTCAAAAAGATAGAAAACACGGGAAATATATATTTTACATAGGCCTTATTTTAATTCCACTTGCGCTACTCATTCGAGTTTTTCTTGAGTTTTAATTAAATGAAAATTCATGATATATGTTTCTCCTCTTATTATCGTTTTTGTCTTAATTATTATATCTAATGTTTTTTATACTCACAAAAAGAATAAGATTACTGATACTTTTTTAAAAACTTTAGAAACCAGATATAAATATCAGTTTAAAATTATAGGAAAAGTTACGTTTTCTTCCCTTCACATTTTAAATGATATTGATTTGAAGGTATTTCATAACGAAAAAGACATCTTAATTTCTGGCTATGATTATTATAGAGGTCGTAGTACTAAATTCTTATTTCATAATAGTAATGTTTTACAGTCCATTAAAGAGAATAATATTCCCAACTATGTTATAACCGACATCCAAATTATTGAAAAAGATAAAATAATCATCAAAAGTGATCATGCAGAAATAACACTTTTATATAAAAGTTACGGAAAAGAGAAATATGAACTAAGAGATAAAAACTTTATAACAGTATTAAATAACTTGAAAAACATTTTTTAAATCATCCATGTCAAAGCATAAATTATCCATTCTATAATTTTTAAAGCTCATACATCTTTGTAACGCCACTAATAACATTACATAAAAGCTTTAAAACATGGATATCACAACTTATGCTGCAACGACCTACTATGTCATCATTCTCAACATCCTACTTGCAGGTTGCCTATTATTACTTCTACATATTGGGAAAGCATCTAAAAAGACAATACGTATCACAGGAGTTATAAGTTTAGTATACATTATGCTAGAGCATTGGCTTATTGGAAGTCATATTCTCTTTTCTGAAACCATTTCTGGCCTCTCTTTTTTTGGAATTATTTTAGGAGTTGCTACTCTTGGAGTAGGCACATTTTATTTCACACTAAGAACTCCTTTCTTTAATCTTTCTCAAGAACATTTACAAATGATTCAAGGGGTGCGTATTTTTGTTTCAGCAGGGTTCTTTACAGAAGCAGCTTTAGGTATTATTCCGCTTTATTTTGGAATTTTAGATGGTTTTATGCATGCCATCTCTGCCTTTTCAGCATTAATAGCAGCCATACTCTATGTAAAAAATTCGTCTTTAAAAACCACCGCATTATGGATTGCCAATATTATTGGTGTACTTGATATTTTAATTATAGTTACGAGTATCTGCTTCTTTGTATGGGAAGACATAGGGCCTCATCATAATATGCAATATGTTGTTTTCTTTGGAGGAGTCTTATTCCTTTGGATTCATACAGCATCCATTCTAAAACTTTTAAAAAAGAACTAGATGTAGTAACTGTTTTATATTTGTACCATGGCACAAAAAGATGTTTTTACGTTAGTAAATCAACAAAATGGCAATCTTGCTTTTAAATTATTTTCATTTCAGGATAACAGTCATTTTGATACATTACAACAAAACAACTTTTATACTATTATCTGGTTACAAAAAGGAGAAGCATTACTTAAAGTAGATTTCTCACAATACACCATTCAAGAGAACACATTGCTTTCTTTTGCTCCTTTTCAACCTTTCTTTTTTTCGGCTAATGATCGTTTTAAAGGAATCGCGATACAATTTCATTCAGATTTTTATTGCATTCATAGAAATCCTACTGAAACCAATTGTAATACTATTCTTTTTAATAATATATATGAAGCTCCCTTTTTCACACTTACTTCTTTTTATCAAGAAAAATTTGAAATGTATGTTTCACAATTAAAAACAGAAGTTACTGCAAATGAATTTGAGAACTATGAATTACTTGTTCCTCATTTAAAAATTCTATTAGTTCAGGCTTCTAGAGCAAAAGAGAAATCTTCTTCTCAACACATACGATTTGCTGACACAAAAACACCATACAAGCTTCAACGTCTTAAAGATGCCATAGAAATTCATTATAAAGAAAAACACACCGCCAGTCAGTATGCCGATTTATTAAACATATCACCCAATGCGTTAGGCAAACTGGTAAAAACCCATTATAACAAGACGCTTACGCATCTTATTAAAGAAAGAATCATTATTCAAGCAAAACGGGAATTATATATGACTCGAAAAACAATCAAAGAGATTGCATGGGAATTAGGGTATGCAGACGAGTTTTATTTTAGCAGGTTCTTTAAAAACAATACTGCTATTTCTCCGCAAATGTATCGAGACACTGTTGGTTTTGGAAAAGCAGAATTGAATTAATATCTTTTTTAAAGCTGAAAAATTCTTTATACGCTTTAACGCTACACTCTCCCTTTGGTTGTGAATCTCACAAGTTCGCTTTCGCGAAAGCGTATAAAACAGCAATTATAGTTTAAAAGATACCATCTCTATTTGTGAAGCATCCCCTTGAAGATCGGTCCAGGCGACATATACGGTATCATCAATAGTTTCCATCTGAGGAAAACCACTGGCGCGTTGTGCAGATGTTGTTGTGATAGTCATGGGAGCGTCTTTATGTCCATCTTGATACACACGCACCATTTGCAAAACAACAGCTTTCTCTTTGGGTTCTAACCAACTTACCAAGGCACTTCCATCATTAAGAAACGAGGTATCTACTCGCCCAATGGCCATTCCTGCATCTACTCGTACAGGGTCTCCAAAGGTTACACCATTATCTTTTGAAAAAGTGACCAAAACTCTAGGAGTATCATTGGAAGCGGTAAACCAAGTAATAACCACATTCTCTTCCTTCGTATCTAAAGCTGGTCCATTTACAGGACAACCATTTAATTTCCATTGGTCATGATACACTGCTGTAGGGAGTCCCCAAGCACCATCTTCCCAACGTACGATATAGGTGTCACGTATTTCTTCTGTATCTTCAGAACGATCACGATACACAACTACTGGTCCATTATAGGTAATCCCAATAGCCGTATTACAACAATCACAAACTCTGGCATCTATTTCGGCATCTTCTCTTATCGTTCCATCTAGCCCTACAATAGCCGCTCGTAAACTCATTTGATTAAGCTCTTCGTTTTCATTTTTTGTATGACGTCCATCTAACCATGTGGCATAAAAACCATCATCATAGGGTTGCATAGAAACAAAACCATGTTCGGCAGGAATGCCATCCGTGTTTAAAAGAAAATTAGATTTTATAATTTCATTTCCAGATAGCAAATTCAGTTTCACATCGTAGTCATATGTACCTTGTGCAGATTTCTGAAGGATATTGGTAAGTATCGTTTCTCCATTGACAGCCAATGCTGGGAAATCTGCCCAATTCACAAACCAATCCGAACCAGAAGTAATGGTTTTAGGAGTCGTCCATTTTGCATCGTTGTAAGAAGCATATTTAAGTATTGCAAGTGAGTCTTCCTCTTCTACCCAACTCATATGCAAAGTGCCATTTTGAGCAACTAATCTAGGCAAATGTGCTTTTCCTGTACTTGGGTTTTCTATAGTTTTAAATAACGAACCTGATACAACTTCTTGTACCTTTTCTTCTACTTGAGGGGTATCTTCTTTTTGTTTACACGAAAAAGACACACAGATGAGTAATAGAATAAAGTATCTCATATATAGACATTACTTAATTAGTAGCTTTAGACTTGGCATGCATTGGTTTTGGTTTTTCCAATATTTCTAGAGGCTCTGCATATAGGTCAAAATCTTCTGCTTCTATTATTTTTACCGTGGTATAGCCTCCTGTTTTCAAGTAATACTTTGTGGCATCTATCAGCACTTCATTATCTACATCTGGGCTATCAAATTCTGTACGACCAACAAAGTAATTTCCTTCTTTACGATCGACTACAATTTTGAATTCTTGTCCTATTTTTTGCTGATTTAATTCCCAAGAAATTTGCGACTGAATTTCCATGATTTGATTGGCTCGGTCCATTTTCACTTCTTCAGGTACATCATCTTCTAAGTTAAAAGCATGTGTATTTTCTTCATGAGAGTATGTAAAACAACCTAAACGTTCAAAACGTTGATCTTTCACCCATTGTTTCAGTGTTTGAAAATCTTCTTCGGTCTCACCTGGGTATCCTACAATTAAAGTAGTACGGATAGTCATGTTGGGTACGCTTTCGCGAAAGCGGTCTAACAAAGCATTGGTCTTCACCATGGTGGTACCACGTCGCATCGACTTTAAGATAGGATCTGAGATATGCTGTAATGGAATATCAATATAGTTACACACTTTAGGCTCGCGATTCATCACCTCCAAAACCTCCATAGGGAATCCTGTTGGAAAGGCATAATGCAAACGAATCCATTCAATCCCTTCTACTCTTACGAGTGCTTCTAGCAATTCTGCTAGATTTCGTTTTTTATATAAGTCTAATCCGTAATAAGTAAGATCTTGTGCAATCAGAATTAATTCTGAAACTCCGTTGGCTGCCAGTTTTTGAGCTTCTGTAACAAGATGTTCGATAGGTTTGGATTTATGTTTTCCACGCATCAAAGGAATGGCACAAAACGAACATGGGCGATCACAGCCCTCGGCTATTTTAAGATAAGCATAGTTTTTAGGTGTCGTGGTAAGACGCTCTCCTATAAGTTCGTGTTTATAATCTGCTCCTAATGCTTTTAGTAAACCTGGTAATTCTGTAGTACCAAAATATTGGTCTACATCTGGAATTTCATTCTGCAAATCTGGCTTATAACGCTCAGATAAACAACCTGTCACAAATACTTTATCTACCTCACCTTCTTCTTTTTGTTTTACATATTCAAGAATGGTGTTCACAGACTCTTCTTTGGCATTATCAATAAAACCACAGGTATTAATCACTACGATATTTCCTTCTTCTTCATGAGCCACATCTTTACCGTTTGCCTTTAGTTGTCCCATCAATACTTCACTATCATATACATTCTTAGAACATCCAAGAGTGACTACATTGATCTTATTCTTTTTGAGGGTTTTCGTTCTCATACCTATCTTTTATTCGGGGTGCAAAGATACGTTATAAAAAATAGGAGCAACACATAAATTAGTAAAACAAGCTGCTAGTCAGTCTTAGGCAACATCATACTTTTTTATACGACTATTAACACTTGTACATTTGGGAAGAATAGATTGTGTTTAGTTACTGTATTTTCATTCTTTTCCTCAAATCCTAAAGGATGGAATGAAAATTTCTACTATTTACCCTTTAGGGTAGGAAAAATAGTAGAAATAGAATCAAATGCACAATGGGTTACTATTAAACTATTTGAGATTTACAGAGTCCAAAAGATAACCAAAATCAATATAATCTAGATGAGAGTTATGTACTTCATTGCGTTTTTAATATGCTTAAGTTGTTCTTCTTCTGATGATCCTACAGATATCACATCTGAAGAGATGACCACAGAAGAGCCTACACCTACTAACGGTGACACTTCAAATACAACTTTGTATTTCCCTCCCATAGATAGTGACACTTGGGAAACAATCACTCCAGAAACAATAGGATGGGATGTCTCGGAATTAGCATCACTACGTACATTTTTGATAGACCATAACACCAAAGCGTTCATGATTTTAAAAGATGGAAAGATTGTAATCGAAGACTATTATAATGGTGCTGCGATAAGTGATAACAATCCTTGGTTTTCGGCAGGAAAAACACTCACCAGTTTTATAACAGGAATGGCGCAAGATGATGGTTTTTTATCTATAG
This sequence comes from Dokdonia pacifica, assembly GCF_900188275.1. GTDB lineage: Bacteria > Bacteroidota > Bacteroidia > Flavobacteriales > Flavobacteriaceae > Dokdonia > Dokdonia pacifica. The sequence continues at coordinate 61,571 of NZ_FZNY01000006.1, read as the reverse complement.
ATGACACTACATCTTCATACTTAGGTGATGAATGGACCGCTATGACTTTAGAACAAGAACAAGCCATTACCATAAGAAATCAATTAACCATGACTTCGGGAGGTGATTATACGGTTTCAAATACTTCTTGTACAGATCCGGAATGTCTTTTATATCTCAATGCACCTAGTACTGACTGGTATTATCATAATGCATTTTATACCTTACTACAGCCTGTACTACATCAAGCAATTCCGCAAGGGTTTGACGCTTATTTTGACAGCCAACTTAAAAACGTCATTGGCATGAATGGCGCATGGATTGATCTTGGTTTTAATCGTGTTTATTTTAGTACAGCCAGAAGCATGGCTCGCTTTGGATTATTACATCTTAACGAAGGAAATTGGGATGGAACACCACTTATCTCGTCTTCTTATTTTGATGAGATGACAACTACTTCTCAAAACTTGAATCCTGCTTATGGATATCTTTGGTGGCTTAATGGAAAAGACAGTTATAGATTACCTAGTAGCACTGCTCAATTCTCAGGAAGCCTTATCCCCAATGCCCCGGACGATCTTATTGCTGGTTTAGGAGCTAATGACCAAAAACTATATATCGCACCTAGCAAAAACCTCGTGATCATTCGGATGGGTGATAGCACAGGAATGGAGGTTTTAGGTCCTTCTGGATTTGATAATGAGCTTTGGGAAAAAATCAATGCTGTGATTGAGTAAGGGTACGCTTTCGCGAAAGCGTATATTTAGCTTATCGAAATGGCGTATACGACAACCTCTCTATAATAAAAAGTTACTCTTCATACCCTTTAGGGAGTTTACGTTCTTTAGAAATCTGCTCATAGCCATATCCCAATTGTAAGAGGTCCATTTCTGTAAAGGGTTTTCCAATAAAAGTAAGTCCTTCAGGTTCGCCATCTTCAGTATAACCCATAGGAACCGTAAGTGCAGGATATTTTGCCATCGCTGCATAAGCCGCATGATAATTATTGATAGATAAAAATGCATCTAATTCATAATCATCTAAGAACACATCAAAATATGCTCTAGAAATAGTCTCTAAGTTGTTTTTAATTTTTTCTAATTCCTGATCTGTTGTTGTATCTGCTAAAATACCTTCAAATAATTGCTGCCCATAAGGTACATGTAGTAGTGTATCTTTCTTATTAAATGCCACGGCATCTTCTATGTTTTTAATGGTTACCGAAGTCCCTGCATGCTTCTCTATATATTCAGGTAAATCCTTTTTCATATCTATATTCAACACCGTAAGAAAGCCAGGAAGATTAACACGTTCGGGTTCTATTTCTATTATTTCTCCTCCATTCGCTTTTATTTTATCAATTGCTTTGGCATAGAGTGTATCTGCAAAATATGATTTTATAACTCCAAATCGTTTTCCATTTACGGACCCTTTTGTTACTTCCGAAGCATTAAAGGTAGGAAGTGTTACAGATTTTGAATCTGCTAAATCCTTCCCAACCAAAGCATGATAGATAATGCTATTATCTATTGTGTTTTTAGTCATAGGTCCAGGTGTATCTAACGTACTAGAAATAGGCACAATTCCTGTTCGGCTTAAGGCTCCAATAGTAGGTTTTAAACCAACCACAGAATTCTGACTAGAAGGAGATAAGATAGATCCGGCAGTTTCTGTTCCTATAGCTGCTACCGCATAGTTTGCTGCTACAGAAACGCCACTTCCAGAGCTTGATCCTCCAGATTCAAATTGCAATCTCCCATAGGGATTAATGGTTTGACCACCTACAGCACTATATCCCACAGGACATCCTGTACAAAGAAAATAAGCCCATTCACTCAAATTTGCTTTTCCTAGTATAACAGCATTTTCTGCTTCTAGTCTTTCTGTAATAAATGCATTTCCTGTTTGATTATCTTGTAAAGCGATTGCTCCAGCAGTAGTATTCATGCCCGCAGTACCAATATTATCTTTTAAAAGAATAGGCATTCCAAAAACAGAGTATGTATCAATTTGATTTTTATCTACCTGATCATATTCTCGAGCCTTTGCTACCGCATTTGAATTTAAGACTATCACACCATTAAGCGCACGATCATTATCACTTTCTATACTAGCAATACGGTATAAATAGAATAGCGTAAGTTCTTCATAAGTGAATATTCCATTTTTAATACTTTGCTGTAATGTAGGAATATCTTTTTCTAAAATTTGTGGTAAAAGTTCTTTATAACGCGCTATTGAAAAACCTTGTAAAATACCTTGAACAGGTTTCCAAATTTCGTTTTTATCTCGAACTTTAGAGTTTATTAGTTTGAGATGCATTCTAGGGTTTTCTAATTGCTGTGTGCCTGCCAGATCTTCAGTCTCGTCATAAGCTTGCCAGACTATAGGCTCATTTTTTATAACTGGTGTTTCTTCTTGAGCTTGTTTACATGAGAATAGACAATAACTAATACTTAAAAACAGGAGTAACGATTTTTTCATAATGTGCAAATATTTTCTTTTTGTTTTCAAGGTATAAAAAAAGGCTTTACATAGCAATGCAAAGCCTTTTCAATATTTTATATACAATCTCATTATTTGAAGAATGAGTCGACAAATTCTATTTTATTAAATACCTGTAAATCTTCGATTCCTTCTCCTACTCCTATATACTTTACAGGAATTTGAAATTGGTCTGAAATACCAATTACAACGCCTCCTTTTGCAGTGCCATCTAGTTTTGTAACAGCAAGTGATGTTACTTCGGTCGCTGCGGTAAATTGTTTGGCTTGTTCAAAAGCATTTTGGCCTGTAGAACCATCTAATACTAATAAAACATCATGCGGTGCATCACCTACTACTTTTTGCATCACACGTTTTACCTTTGTAAGCTCATTCATTAAGTTTACTTTATTGTGTAAACGTCCTGCAGTATCTATTATAATCACATCTGCACCTTGATTTACGCCACTTTCTAAAGCATCAAAAGCTACAGAGGCTGGATCACTTCCCATTTGTTGTTTTACAATAGGAATATCTACTCTATCTGCCCACACTTGTAATTGATCTATTGCTGCTGCTCTAAAGGTATCTGCTGCGCCCAAAACTACTTTTTTGCCTTGTTTTTTAAACTGATAAGCTAATTTTCCAATGGTGGTTGTTTTTCCAACACCATTTACACCTACCACCATAATTACATGAGGTTTTGTTCCCTCAGGCACTTCAAATTCGGTAGCATTTCCGGTATTGGTTTCACTTAATAATCCTGCTATTTCTTCTCGAAGGATTTTATTAAGCTCATCGGTTCCTAAATATTTATCTTTTGCAACACGTGCTTCGATACGCTCTATCACTTTAAGGGTAGTCTTTACGCCTACATCACTAGTTACTAACACCTCTTCTAAGTTATCGAGAACGTCATCATCTACCTTAGATTTTCCCGCAACGGCTTTACTCATTTTTTCAAAGAAGCTAGTCTTTGATTTTTCGAGTCCTTTGTCTAAGGTTTCTTTTTTGTCTTTTGAGAATATTTTTTTGAAAAAACTCATGTTTCTTTTTTGGATAGAATGTCAAAAATAATGCCTTTTCCTGAGAATGCAATTATGTCAGGTAGGTATCTCTTTTTATTGCTTTATTATCTACTGTTTTGACAGGTTTTTTATACGCTTTCGCGAAAGCGGACTCATATATACATAAAAACAAAACCCGTTACACAATTGTATAACGGGTTTTTGTATCTCTAATAGAAAAGAAAGATTAAGCTTCTTCTGTTTCTTCTTCTTTTTTCTCTTCTTTTAATGCTTTCTTCTGTACCGTATCAAACATTACTGGAGTTGCAATAAATAGTGAAGAATACGTTCCTACGATTACCCCAACAATTAATGCAAACATTAATCCTCTAATAGAATCTGCTCCTAGGAAGAAGATTGCTAATAACACGATTAATGTAGTTACCGATGTATTTAATGTACGACTTAATGTACTATTTAATGCTTGATTGATAAGCTTTCCAAATCCACGTGTTGACCCATGTTCTTTAATATATTCACGAATACGGTCAAATACAACCACGGTATCATTCAGAGAGTATCCAATTACCGTTAGGATAGCCGCGATAAAGTTTTGGTCTACCTCCATATCAAATGGCATGATGTTTTTGAAAATAGCAAAGATTCCAAGTACTAATAATACATCATGGAATACCGCCGCAACTGCTCCTAAAGAGAACTGCCATCTACGGAAACGTAATAAGATATATAAGAATACAACGATTAATGATCCTATGACAGCAAATAAAGCGCCTCTCTTAATATCATCTGCAATGGTAGGTCCTACTTTGTTGTAACTCATTTTACCTATTTCCTTTCCATCAAATGATCTACTAAAGTCTGCAAAATTTAAATCTGCAGGTAAGTAGGTTTTAAGTGCTTCATATAACTTCTGCTCTACTGCTTCATCTACTTCTAATCCACTTTCTTGGATTCTATATTTAGTAGTAATCTTTAATTGATTATCGGCTCCGTATGTTTTTACAATCGCACTTCCAAATACAGCATCACTTGCTAAAAGCTCTCCTACTTCTGAAGAGTTCATTGCTTTTTCAAAACGAACGGTATACGAACGTCCTCCTACAAAGTCAACCCCTGCATTTAATCCTCCCGTAACTAGAGAGAAAATACCTATAGCTACTAATGCTGTAGAAATGATATAAGCAATCTTACGCTTTCCTAAGAAGTCTATTTTTGTATTTGCAAATAGGTTTTTAGTCATTCCTGTTGCAAACTCAAGTGACTTTCCATTCTTACCATAGTTATCTATGAAAAGACGTGTAATGAATATTGCAGAGAATAAAGAAGTTGCAATACCTATCATTAAGGTTGTTGCAAATCCTTGTACAGGTCCTGTTCCAAATAAGAATAAGATTAATGCTGTTAAGAAAGTAGTAATGTTGGCATCAAGAATAGATGACAATGCATTATTAAATCCATCTTTAATTGCATCTTTTTGAGATTTCCCTTTACGCAACTCTTCTTTGATACGCTCAAAGATAAGTACGTTCGCATCTACAGACATACCAATAGTAAGTACAATACCTGCAATACCAGGAAGTGTTAATACAGCTTTGATACTTGCTAATACTCCAAAAATGAATAAGATATTTACGATCAAGGCGATATCTGCAAATAATCCTGCTTTACCGTAGTAAAATACCATCCATATTAGTACTAATACAAGTGCAATAATAAATGAGATCACACCACTATTAATAGCTTCTTTTCCTAATGTTGCTCCAATTTCTTCTGCTTCAATGACATCTGCAGAAGCTGGCAATTTACCTGCATTTAATACCGTTGCAAGATCTTGTGCTGATTGTACGGTAAAGCTTCCTGAGATTTCTGTACCACCACCCTTAATTTCTTGTCTAGCAGTAGGTGCAGATTGTACTGTATTATCAAGAACAATGGCAATCGCATTTCTTTTTTGTGATACGGTACGTGTTAATTTAGCCCACTGTCCTATTCCTTGACCTTCAAAATCAAGACCTACAGCTGGCTCTCCTGTTTGTTTAAATTGTTGAACTGCTCCATTTACTACATCACCACTCATTGCTGGTTCTCCAGAACGGTTAGATTCTAATGCATATAAATACACCACTTCTTCTCCTTCTTCTTCATCTTCCCCTTCTGGTACTGGAAGTGTTTCTATATCTCCCCAAGCAAACTTAGCAAAACGTAGATTTGCTGGACGCAAACGTACCATTTCTGGAGTTCTTAAATATCCATTTATCTGAGCAGTATCTTTTACAGCCGCATATGCTATTCTTGCTGCTTCTCTGTATTGTATACTTGGTTTTAAAATATCAAAAAGTGGAGACGCCTGTGCAGCAGCCTCTTCAACATCTTCTTCAACGTCTTTTAGTAATTCATCTACAACATTATCTGAATTTTCAGTAGAATCTTGTACTACTTCTGCTGCTTCTTTTTCTTCTTCTACCTTAATCTTAGCCGCTAATGCTTGGTCTACAGATAACAAATACAAGTATACATCTTCAGCATAATGTGTTTCATAAAACTCTAATTGTGCTTTTGCCGTTACAAATCGTACGGCACGTTGGATATCTTTTGCTCCTGGAAGTTCTACAAGGATACGACCATTATCTCCAAGACTTTGAATATTAGGTTGTGTAACCCCAAACTTATCTATACGATTACGTAATGTCTCAAAAGCAGATTTAATCGTTTCTTTCACTTGCTCTCTCAGAACGCCAGCAACCTCATCGTTGCTCATCGTATTATTTACTTTATCTCCAAGAATTACATTTGAGAAAATGTCTGGATCTGCTAGATTCTTATCACCTCCTTGAGCCTCAAAAGCTGTTAAGAAATCATCTAGGTAGGTGTTTTGACTGTTCTTTTGTGCTTCGTCTGCAGCATCTAAAGCAGCGATAAATTTTGGATCTCTTTTTCCATTAGCTAATCCTCCTAAGATATCTCTAACAGAAATCTGAAGAATTACGTTAATTCCTCCTTTAAGGTCAAGACCTTTATTAAGTTCTTTTTCTTTTGCTTCATTATAGGTAATTCCAGCAAAGATATTTTGTTTCCCTATACTATCTAGGTAGATACGCTCATACGCATCTCTCTCATCAGCATTGTCACCTGCCTTACTAATGGCATATTCTTTTGCTGCTGTTTCTTTATTATTTGCTATAAATGTAAATGAGAGTATGTATAAACATACCAATCCAAAAATAATAGCAAATACTCTTACAAGTCCTTTATTTTGCATTTTGTTGTTTTTAGTATTCAAATAATAGTGACAGAAAATCTATGATTTCCAACACTTTTTTGATAATGATTTAATTAGGTAATTTAGTTGAGGCTTATTCTATAAGCCGTATGTAAGTGATATTAAGATGTAAATCACTTAATTTGAGAATTTCTTTAAGCTATAGGTCCAGCTCGCACTTCTGGAATTTTGTAGGTAGTATTATCTATTGCAATGGCGTTATTTCTGTAACGCACATATGCTGTTTTCTCTAATTTGTCTTTTTCTTCACTACTCTGTTTACCTATTGTGGCATATACATCTGGAGTAAAAAAACGAATGATTTCTGATTTAGCTTCTAAAACATTTCCGCTAGACCCAACAAGATCACTCCCATTTTGAATCTCATAAACATCAAGTTGATAAGATGTTAGTTCTTTTTCGGAAGGTTTTTCTGTATCCTTTTTGTCTGAAGTTGTATTGAATGCAATTTCAATTCCTTCTGAAAATATTTTTTTAATCTCAGAAACTTTAACATCACTGTAGTAAGTGATTTTTAAGGTTCCATTTCTTAATTCTTGAATTTTTATGTTATCTACCGCTACAGTTTCTAGCTGGCTTTTAACAAGTGCTATTGCATTTTGAGTTTCGTTAGGCGTAACCTCAATATCTGCAAACTGAATAACAATCTCTTGATTAGGCACATTAACACGCTCTAAGCTAATCCCAAGAATAGCTAGAGTAAAAATAAAAGCACTGATGTACCATTTGTTTTTCACGCGTCTAATTTTCAAAAAATAAGAGTTCTGTTTTGTTTTTCGTTGTTACCAATCTTTTTACAAAACGTGCAAATATAGGGTTTCAATTATGATTTGCCAATATTTTTCACGTTCTAAATTTAGTGACTATTTACTTTAAAAATACATTTTGATTCTGCTTAATTATATCTGGCTTTATACGCTTTCGCGAAAGCGTACTCAGGAATACATAAATTATAATACTTGTTTATCAAATTGTACAATTTCCAGTTGTTGTATAGGGCCACTTTCTAAAATAACAGCTAAAGCAAATACTTCTCTTTCTTTTAAATCGCCACTTATTTCGGCTTTTCCACCTTTAATAGCCTGAGATACTACTGGTGCCATAACTACCGTTCCGTCTATCACAATGGCAATAGCAAAGTCTTCTTCTGCCGCACGTCTTGTTAATCGCTCCCATTTTTCGGCTTGTAAGCCTTCCATACTAATTAAAATACTAGGTCTTCCTGTTTGGGTACGTCCCGCTTTTACTTGAGAGATGATATTGCCATACATTGCGGGTTGTCTTTTTGCTCCTATATCTAAAGCATATAATGATACTAATGATGTTCCTGGATTTCGAGTTCCCCAAGCAAACTTGATTCGTAATTTCTCTTTATTGAGAATATGATTAATTTCTGACGTATTGAGTAGTTTATTAAGTATAATAGTATCTCTTACATCTGCAATTCCAATGTCTGACAAATATATAGAAGGTGAAAAAGTATTTTCGATATATACTGTATCTGAAGAAATCATCTTAAGAAGTTCTTCCGGAACTTGATATATATCCATATAATTTTTGGTTTCATAAAACGAAAGATTCCCTTTGGTGGTAATGATATCTCTTACAATACTATCTATCGCAGAACTTTTAAAATTGATGGATATGTCTGTATCATTCTCTTTGGCGATATGAACTTCTCCAGTACCCGTAATGGTTTGTAATCGTTGTTTAAGACGCTCTATGGTACTATCTTCTATGGAATTTGAAGTGACTTGGATCTCATATGCATATTTAGGTTGACGTGTGCAAGACATCAAGCAAAGCATAAAACAAATAATACTTATTGATTTTACAGACATTTACATATTGTTTTTAAATACTAAAAGCTATCCGAAGATAGCTTTTATTGATATATTATGTGATATAGAAATTATACGTTTATATAAGGCTATTGGTTTTCTTAACCCCTGCAGCGCTTTCTTCTAAGTGTGCTTTTTCTGCATCACTTAGGTTAATTTCTACAATTTTTTCAATCCCATTGCGACCTAATACAACAGGCACTCCGATACATAAATCTGAAAGTCCGTACTCTCCATCTAATAAAGTAGAGCAAGGGAATATTTTCTTTTGATCACAAGCAATTGCTTGTACAAGTCCTGATACTGCAGCACCTGGTGCATACCAAGCAGATGTTCCTAATAACTTAGTTAAAGTAGCGCCTCCTACTTTAGTATCTTCAAGTACTTGTTGTAAACGTTCTTCGCTTAAGAATTCTGAAGCTGGAACACTATTACGAGTAGCTAAGCGTGTTAAAGGTACCATTCCTTTATCAGAATGCCCTCCAATCACCATACCATCTACATCAGAAATAGGAGCTTCTAATGCTTCGGCTAAACGATATTTAAAACGTGCACTATCTAATGCTCCTCCCATACCTATAATGCGGTTTTTAGGAAGTCCTGTTACTTTATGTGCTAAATATGTCATGGTATCCATTGGGTTAGAAACCACAATTAAAATCACGTTTGGAGAATGCTCAACCAAACTAGCTGCTACAGATTTTACAATTCCAGCATTGATTCCGATAAGTTCTTCACGAGTCATTCCAGGTTTACGAGGAATTCCAGAAGTAATTACCGCAATATCACTCCCTGCTGTTTTACTATAATCACTAGTAGAACCAGTAATTTTTGTGTCAAAACCATTGAGAGAAGCTGTTTGCATTAAGTCCATAGCCTTACCTTCGGCATATCCTTCTTTAATATCTAATAATACAACCTCACTTGCAAAATCTTTAATAGCGATATATTCGGCACAACTTGCTCCTACTGCTCCTGCACCTACTACGGTAACTTTCATAAATTTATTTTTTTGAATTTGTTATTGTTTTTTCAACTAGTCGCAAAAATACGGCTTCTTTAACATTTAATTACTAATTAAGGGTTAAAAGACATTGGAAACTATTCATTTTTTTAAATTACTAATAAAATGATGGGTAACAAAAATATAGGATCTGTCTCTACCCATTATATAGGCTTATCACGTATCTAAAACTTGAGAAGTTTATTAAAATCCTAAACCTAATTTAAATTCAAAATTATGAACAAATTATTTTTTTTAGTAGCCTTATTCTTTTTATGTAGTATCACTGGATGTGAAAAAGATGATACCATAGATAACATCTTAGATGCTGACACAGAAAACACTACTGCCAACTTTGTAACTACTAGTTCTCAGTTTGCCATTGGGAAAATTGTCATAAAATATGTAGTTGGTACTAATGAAGCCGAAAAACAAGTGATAAGAGATCTATTTCAAGTCACTGATTATAAAAAATGTACTTGTGCTGATCCTACTCTTGAGCAATGGTTTTTTGATCTAGATGATAATGGCAATATATTATCTAGTGGAATTTCCCTAGAGACAGTTGCCGAGTCTTCTACCTCGGTTCCCGATGTAGAAGGATCTCAAATAGACACTTATATCAAACACGATGGCTCCAAACTAGACGACCTTTTTGGATCTCCAGATATAGCTCTAGCGTCTAATCTACTAGCTTCATCTAATAGTGGTGTAACGATTGCTGTTATGGACACAGGTATTGATTATAATTACTTTGGTTTTGATGCTGGTTTTCTCTACAACAGTCAATTAAATACAAACGTGTGTTCAGAAAATGGCATGACAGACTATTTTGGATGGGATTTCGTAAATAGTGATAATGATCCTCATGATGATCATGGCCATGGAACTAAAGCTATTTCTATGATATATGATGAATTAAAAGCACAAAATAATAATTTTCAAATACTCCCTATAAAGGTCTTTGATGTAAATGGAAGAGCTAGTATTTTTGATATTCTCTGTGGTTTTAAATATGCGACAAATAATAGTGATGTAGATATCATTAATATGAGTTTTGGATGGTATAATACAGACTATACACTCTTGAAGCATTTTATAGAAGACTCACAAGATGATGTTATTATTGTGACTTCTGCAGGTAATGATACTAATGATAATGATATTATTCCTCACTACCTATCTTCATATGATATGCATAATATTCTTTCTGTCACATCATGGAATGGGAGTTTCTATGATTTTGAATTGTCGAGATTTTCAAACTTTGGAATCGAATCTGTTGATATTGCAGCTCCAGGAGAAAACATTCCTTTTTTCATCAATGAAAATGAATATATTATGATTTCTGGAACTTCATATGCTGCTGCATATGCCGCTGCTATTGCAGGGAAGTTATACACTCCCAATATTACTCCAGATCAACATATCTCAACGATACTCTCTACTACTATTCCGCATGACAGTTTAACGAGTATTAAATACGGTTCATACTTATACTATTAATCAGGTTTGAATAATTAGGTTTAGGTAGACTTTTATTGTTTAAACCACTAGGGAAGGGGGTAATACCTCTTCCCTAAATTAGTATATATTTACAATATAAAACACTACTTATGAGAGAGATAAAAAAAGTAATTTTCACATTAGTATTATATCTTTTTGCATATTCTGTATTTTCTCAAAGTTCACCTGTTGCCTATGTTGATTCTATTAAAGCACAAAAAATCAGTTATGATGAGATAGCTTCACAAATAGAACACTATTTTTTATCTCTTCCTAAGGACACTGCTCACTTAGAAGATGCATATTACGAATATTCAAAATGGTGCTATCAATATTATAGAAATTATGAAAAAGCACAGCTGTATGCTAAAAAAGAACGTGTTATACGAGTAAAAAAATATACTAAAACAGCAAATCACACCACACGGAATTTATATAATCTGGGGCTCTTTCATAGTCGCTCCACATCACCAGATTTATGGAGTGCCAAGGCCTATTTTGACACCTTAGTTTCTGTCTCTAAAGGGAACGATTTACGCATAGCAAAGACGTACCAAGTATTAGGAAATATCTATAAACAGTGGGGAGATTTTCAAAATGCTTTTGAACATTATTTATTATCAGAACAGATTTTTCGTGATCAAGAATATTATAAAGGAGTTGTAGATAATTTAAATAATATGCTAGCGAGCTATGTAGAATTAAACGACCCCATATACCTGCCTGATTTTATAAAAATTAAAGAAAAGATAGATGCATTACCAAAAGATACCATATCTGAAAAAAGTGAGGCAGACATTATTTATAATACGGCTGTCATGTATCATATTGCAAACGTAAAAGAAGCTGAAGAAAGTGCACTTCATGCTTTCTCATTGCGTAAAAGTTTAAATGATCCAGATGAAACATTTAAATCAATAAGTCTTCTAGGTATTATAGCTACCAAAAAAGGTGATTTCGAAATGGCCAGAAACTATTTCAATGAATCTTCCTCATATGCTGTAAATAATAAGATTTTGTTAAGCAACATTTCAAATAATCTAGGTAGTCTTGAGTTAAAATCTGAAAATTATGAAAAAGCATTAGATCATTTTTATGATGCTATTTCATTGGTAAATAATGGAGCTCCAGCATCCCCTAAAAGACAACTGCCTAGCCAAGAAGAAATAAGTATTTCACCTGACAAAAAACGTCTGTTTACGTATTTATATGATGTTTCAAATGGGTGGATGGAATATTATCAAAAGCATCCAAAAGAAGAATACTTATTACAAGCACTTGATATTTTGGCATATACGGATAGAACTATAGACGAACTTTTTTTAGAAAGCCAAGAGGAGTTATCAAAATTAAACTGGCGTAAGAAAGCATCAGATATATATATGAGTGCTATTAAAGTGGCTCATCTCCTTAAAAGAAATGATATTGCCTTCTATTACATGGAAAAAAAGAAAGGGCTTCTTCTATTGGAAAACACCACCGAAACGCTTGCCAAACAGAGAGCAAATATACCTAAACAGATTCTGGATATTGAAGAAAGCATGCTATCAAACATTAGAAGTCACTTAAATTCCATAGAAAATACTTCTGCTACAGAAACACAATCTAAAGAAACGAAGGTGTTACAAACAGAATTATTTTCTATCAAAAGGCGTTATCGAAAGTTTATAGATTCTATAGAAGTTTTATATCCTGTGTATGTAAACTCTAAAAGACAATTCAATATCTCTTCTTTAAAAGAGATTCAGAATGCACTCAGTACTAATGAGCATATTGTTAGTTATGCTTTAGGGGATAGTTTGGGATATGTGATGAACATCACAAAAAATGAGATTCAACTTAAAGAAATCCCTGTTTCTATTCCAATTCTTCAACAACAGATTGAGGAATTCCAACAGGTACTAACACGTCCACTTACAACACTTCAAGAAACTACAGATTATAAAAAAATTGCGACCCATCTATCTAGTAATTTACTTCCCTTTATACGCTTTCGCGAAAGCGTACCAGCAACTTCATTAATTATTATTCCTGATGGGAGTATTCAAAAAGTGCCTTTTGAAGCACTTATGTTATCTGAAGAAGCAATCATAGCCGACGCTTATCTTATCAATAACTACACTATATCGTATAAATACTCTCATTCCTTAGACGAACACATCACACAATTACAGCCTTCAAAAAATCAAAGTACTAGTTTCTTACCTACTCATTTCAAAGACGACTACTTAGCATCTCTTCCAAACAGCACAAAAGAAGCTGATGAAATTATTGAATATTACCAAGATCATATTTATACTGAGAAAAAGGCCAATAAATCTTCATTTTTAAATCAATTTGATCATCATAGTATTATTCATATTTCGACACATGGAGGAACCGACCTGAATGGCCCATGGCTTGCTTTTTATGACGATAAATTACGATTGGAAGAGCTTTACTCCACAACAAAAAGGAAGGAACTTGTTGTACTAAGCGCCTGTAAGACAGATGTAGGAGACATTAAAAAAGGGGAAGGGGTTTTTAGTATTAAAAGAGGTTTTTTTAAAGCTGGAGCAAGAAGTGTAATCTCAACGCTATGGGACGTAAATGAAAAAGCAAATATGGAGATTACCACTTCTTTTTATAAAGAAATTACAGCTGGAAAGAAAAAATCGGAAGCTCTTAGAAATGCAAAATTATCCTATCTTAAAAAACATGCAAATACAAGTGAAGCTTCTCCATATTATTGGAGTGGTATTACTTTAACGGGGCATGACAACACATTAGATTTAAGTATCACTTCTATGAGTCCTACAGTATGGGTGCTCATCGTTATTTGTGTATTAATACTACTGTTTTTATTGACTAAAAAAGCATTACGTAAATAATTCAAAACAATAGAAAAGACTTTTATGAATTTAATGTATTAAGCTAGTAGATTGCTAGATATACTATCCTTTATACAAACCAAGTATTTCTTTTCTAAAACAATCATAGATATATTATTATCTAAGAGGAAATTACATCTTATCTCTTGAACCCATTTTACTTATACCACTTCTTATTTATAAATAAGCTTTTACATACATCAAATTGTAATATCCAATAGCCATTAAACTTTTCCTTTCTACTATCTTCATATTGCACAAAAAACAAACGGGCATTCTATTTGAATGCCCGTTTTCATAAAAATATCAATATAGATATATACTCTCGATTACAAAATCATTATTCTATAATAATCTTTTTATGAATTTTAGTATCTCCTATGGTAAGAATAGCAATATAAATACCTGATTGTAATTTTCTAGCATCCCAGACACTATCAATTAAACGTTGATTATTTGCAGTTCCATTATATGTATATACTTCTCTACCATATATATTATACACTTGAATTGTTACAGCTTCTTTGCTTGTAGTAGTAACTTCAAAATTTACAACATCCTTGCTCGGATTTGGATATGCATTAAATCTAGGTTTACCAGGCTCTCCTCCTTCACAATTAATAGTAACTGGATCTGTTCGACTTGTGGTTGTCTCACATCCAGTTTCTAGATTTGTTACGGTATAAGTCATCGTAACGGTATAGGCACCGCTTCCTGGATACTCATGGAAGCCTCCATTAGAATTTGTAGTTTCTATAGGTGATCCATCTCCATAATCGATAGTATATGATTCACTAAACTGATCACCATCACAACCGCCTACAGAAGCTGCTGCTACTAAATAAACACAGCCTCGAGCTTGACTTGCTTGTATTGGTTGTAGTGTAGCACTACAATTACACTCATCTTCACAAGCTTCTGGCGCATTTATATATACATCAATTAAACAATCATAATATCCAACTATTTGCACCCAAAGTGTCCAATCACCATCATTGATATCTAAGGGGCCTAATTGAACATTTGACATATCTCCAGTACCATTAAACAATACGGTCTCACTACCATCACTTTCAAGCTTTTGCTTGGCCATCCATGGTTGTCCATTAGTTCCTGTAACATTCAAGGTTACAAAATATTCATCATTCCCTTCACATTTGCCTATTTCATAGGATATGTCTAATTCACAAGGCGCTGAACAAGGTTCTGGTGTGTCTACAGTAACTGTGTATACACAATCTGGATCGGCATCATCATACACATCAAATGTTATGGTATCATCATAATCTACAATAGCACCATCCATCCAAATGGTTTTTGTTCCATAAGAACCTGCTTCTCCTACTGGATCTCCTGCTCTCCAAAATGTACCATCACCGCTTAGATCTGTCACCGTAATTTCAAAAGTCCAGTAATCATCATTTGGATTTGAAGTTCCTTGATTATAACATTGAATATTACTTATAGATACTTCTATATTTTCACAATTAGGTTTACCGCAAAGCGTGTAATCTTCTACTTCTCCACATTCTGGAATAGCATTAGGATCAGTTATTGGGTCTGAGCTTACAATAACACGTACCATCTCCCCTCCTTCTATAATACCACTATTAATTTGAGCACTTAGTCCTAACCCAAATCCATTGCCTTGACCATTTACAAATTGTTCTCCTGGATCACTAAAATCACCATCCCCATTTAGATCAATATATAGTGCTCTATATACATCATCTTGTGAAAGATGAACATTAATCTGATTAAAAGTTGACTCTAGTATTGGTATACAAGGATCTTTATAGTCAGAATAATTACCATCTGACGCTTCAGATTCATTCACATAGCTATTGTCAAATAAACGAACTTTTGAAATCCAAGGACATTCTTTACCTCCACAAAGTGTATAATCTTCTACTTCACCACATGCTGGGATAGCATTAGGATCGGTTATTGGTTCTGAGCTTACAATAACACGTACCATCTCTCCTCCTTGAATTGTTCCATCATTAATTTGACCAGACAATCCTAATCCAAAACCATCACCTTGACCATTTACAAATTGTTCTCCAGGATCACTAAAATCTCCATTACCATTTATATCAATATATAATGCTCTATATACATTATCTTGAGAAAGATGAACATTAATTTGATTAAAAGTTGACTCAAATACTGGAATACACGGATCTTTATAGTCAGCATAGTTTCCGTCTGACGCTTCAGATTCATTCACATAACTATTGTCAAATAAGCGCACACGTGATATCCAAGGGCATTCTTCACCGCCACAAAGAATATAGTCTTCTATTTCACCATTAATAACAGGGTCACAAGGTCCTGTAATAGGTTGATCACTTACAATAATACGCAAGAGATGTCCTCCAGTTAGGTTCAAACCATTAAGATTAGTTCCTATACCTGGACTTCCAGTATCCTGAATATTAATTCGTTCTTCACCTGGGTCATCAAAATCTCCATCGTTATTTACATCTACCCATACTCCAATAAAGAGTTCCTCTCTATTTACGGTAATATTAATTTGCTGTGATGTACTATCATAATTAACAGGCATGCAATTTCCAGTAAAATCAGAATAGGCAGAAGCACCGCTTGGGTTTTCATAAAGTAAAGATAGTGACTGTAAAAAATCCCTAGATTGAACTAAAGAAATCCATGCTTCTTGTTGCGTACTCGAAGGTGTACAATTTTGAGCAAATAATCCCTTCTGACTAGAAAAAAGTATGGTAATACATATAAATAAAAATAGTATTTGTCTTTTTTTCATAATAATTGTATTAGTTTAATTCTTACTCTATTACAGGCTTTTCAGATATCGCCTTTCAAAAAACCGATTTACCTTTAAGAGCTTGTATAAACATTTTGTTACCCGATATTTTTCAAGTAATTTTAATCACGCCATTTCACGGCATTTTATTTTATGAATAAAAAAGATCCTTTTATTGATGGTTTTCTAAAAGGGAAACCAGAAACGTTTACCAAACTATATACAGAATCTTTCCCTGCCGTACTAAGCTATATATTGAGAAGAGGTGGCTCTAAAGCTGTTGCTGAAGATATTTTTCAAAATGCATTAGTCACACTTTTTGTCAAATTAAAGAATGACGAATTACAAATACAATCATTTAATAATTACCTATTTACCATATGCAAAAATTTGTGGAGAAGAGAATGCTCACAAAATAGGGTAACAAATTTACCCGCTACACCTCTTATGGACGAGGAGGTTGACTTAGCTAAATTTTCAATTGAGCAAAAGCAATGGGACTTATACCAAGAAAAATTAAAAGAATTATCAGAGAATTGTAGAAAATTACTATTACTGAGTTTTAAAAAGATACCATACAAGGAGATTGTAGTGATTTTCAATTATGCATCCGAAACAGTAGCGAGACAACGTGTTTTTAAGTGCAAATCACGTTTAATAAAACTCATAAAAAATGACAGTAGATATCTGCGACTTAAACCCTGAATTATGAATGATGACGAATTAAAAAATGAGGCAATTGAGCGTTATCTACTCACAAAGATGACAGTTAATGAACGGGAAGAATTTGAAGAAGAAATGATTCAAAATCCTGAACTAAAAGAACAGGTTGCATTATACAAAGCACTTTATAATATTGACCAAGATAACGACGATTGGATTACTATAGAAGATAACCCTCAATTACTGAAGAAAGAAATAGCATTATTTAGATCTCAAGAGACTAAAGAATTTTCAAAATCTCTCAAACAATACAGACAAGCAAATACTAAGGAAAAAGAATCAATGTTCAAGATGCAACGATGGAGTGCTATTGCCGCTATAGTAATTATTGGTGTTTTTATTTTGTATCCAAGATCATCTGACTTACCAGATTTATATGAACAATATCACAATTGGGAAGAGTTGCCTTCTTATGTTTCTAAAGGAGAAAATACAGATCAAATTTTAGAAGAAATAGAAGCTACATTTCGTTCTAAAAAGTATCAAAATATTATAACACTGTCGCAAACATTAGATCCTACTATTTATGAAACCAATCCACAAGTATTATTATTTATAGGAGTATCTTACTTAGAAACAAATCAATATAAAAATGCATTAACGACTTTTGACCGTCTCACAAAAAGTGATGGCTTAGATTTCCATAAAGGGTATTGGTACAAAGTATTAACCTTCTTAAAACAAGAAGACAAAGAAAATGCCGTAAAAACATTAAAAACTATAATGGAGAATCCTACATATTATAAGTACTCTTCTGCAAAAGAGCTTTTAAAAGAACTAGAGTAATAAACGCAGTTATAGGTAACTAAAAATAGGTTCCTTAAATTTTATAATGAATAGATAAATTATAATTAGCAAATTCACCAAAAGTAAATGCATTTGACAAATAGAAATCACCTATGTGATAGTTTACCCCTACATCCCCTTTTACAACTGTTCTAGAAGCATCTAGGTTACCCAAAAGACTATTCAACAGTCCTAATACAAGACCTGGTTCTCCATTCATAATAAAACGAGCGTCATTAAAGACTACTCCAACTCCTCCAAAAAATTCAAAATTTTGATATCGCTTTGAAGCTATTGTTTGAAACAACCACGAGTCTACTTCTACATCTAATTGATTAACTAATAATAAAGGAGAATCTCCATCTTCTGCATCTGGGTCTTCAATTTGAAAAGGGTCAAATGTAAGCCCTGAATTAAATCTTGAATATGCAACTTGCACAGCTACTTCAAGCTGATTTTTAATAGCTCCATCTTGATCTTGACTTCTATTAAAATACTGACTCACTGAATGTTTAACACCTAGTCCTAAAATACCATATTCAGTATCAGAAATTGCTATATCTGGTGAATACCGCACTGTAAGATCTGTTTCTTTCCAAAGTCCAATAGAGGCTTGAAGAAAAGGATGATATAATTGATTTTCATTGATCCCTTCGTACGCCTGAAGTTCATTAGGTTCTCCTCCTAATTCAAAATCAAAGAAAACTGCAGTATCACCTCCTAACACTGTAGGAATGCTCGCTGTCTCACCGCCTCTAATACGCAATGCATTAAAGTCACTATTAGCGACCGTAAATGACCTTCGTCTATTAGGAATAAATAAGGCATTCACATGTACAGAAGCATCTATTTCAAATAATTCTAAACTCTTTGCTGTACTTGCCCAACCGCCTGTTGCTTGGTATGCAGCTGCATCTGCTCCAGGGGCGACATAACGTTCAGAAATGAGCAACATATCACTTAAAATAAGTTCTGTTTCTAATAGGTTGTTTTGAGAAAATAGTAAGGTAGTACTTCCCAAAAAGGAAAGCATAAGTAGGATTTTAGCTTGCATAAATATAGTTTATTATCGAGCGAAAATAAGAGAATTTAATTAAATCAAACTATAGACACATTTAATAAATATTTCTGCAATAAAAAAGGTGAATAACCGCATAGTTACTCACCTTTCTTTATAATGACTGCAACCCATTAATTATCAGATTACAGCATATAAATGACACTTATTATTAAGCATCAATATTTGCATAAACTGCATTTTTTTCTATGAACTCACGACGAGGTGGAACTTCATCTCCCATAAGCATTGAGAATATACGATCTGCTTCGGTACCATTATCAATAGCTACTTGTCTAAGTGTTCTAAACTCAGGATTCATTGTAGTGTCCCAAAGTTGTTCTGCATTCATCTCTCCAAGACCTTTGTATCGTTGTATAGAAACTCCTTGAGTTCCAAAAGAAGCCGCTATTTGATCACGCTGCTCATCATCCCAAGCATATTGTTTTTTCTGTCCTTTCTTAACAAGATATAATGGAGGTGTAGCAATATATACATATCCATTTTCTACTAATTCTTTCATATAACGGAAGAAGAACGTTAGAATTAAGGTAGAAATGTGACTACCATCTACATCGGCATCACACATAATCACTACTTTATGGTAACGTAATTTTGAAAGATTCAAAGCTTTACTATCTTCTTCGGTTCCAATAGTTACTCCTAATGCTGTAAATATGTTTTTGATTTCTTCATTTTCAAAAACTTTATGTTGCATTGCTTTTTCTACATTCAAAATTTTACCACGTAATGGTAAAATTGCTTGAAACTCACGATCACGACCTTGCTTTGCAGTACCACCTGCCGAATCTCCCTCTACAAGGAATACTTCACATAATGCAGGATCGGTTTCTGAACAATCTGATAATTTCCCAGGAAGACCTCCAATACTCATGACAGTCTTACGCTGTACCATCTCACGCGCTTTTTTAGCGGCATGACGTGCTTGTGCTGCAAGAATTACTTTTTGAACAATGGTTTTAGCATCGTTTGGATTTTCTTCCATGTATATCTCAATCATTTCTGCAACTGCTTGCGAAACGGCTGATGTTACCTCACGGTTTCCTAATTTTGTTTTGGTTTGACCTTCAAACTGAGGCTCTCCAACTTTTACAGATATAATTGCTGTTAGTCCTTCTCTAAAATCATCTCCTGCTATATCAAACTTCAACTTGTCTAGCATTCCAGAATTATCCGCAAACTTTTTAAGCGACCCAGTTAATCCACGACGGAAACCTGCTAAATGTGTCCCTCCTTCATGCGTATTGATATTATTTACATAAGAATGTAAATTTTCAGAATAACTATCATTATAAATCATAGCGACTTCTACAGGAATACCATTTTTCTCTCCTTCCATAGAGATTACATCTCCTATGATTGCATTACGCGTACCATCCAAGAATCGCACAAATTCAGAAAGCCCTTCGGTACTATGAAATGTTTCTCCTTCAAACTCTCCATCTTCCTTTTTATGTCGTTTATCAACAAGTGTTATAGTAATCCCTTTATTAAGGTAGGCAAGCTCTCTTAAACGAGATGCTAGCGTATCATAATTATACTCTATTGTTTGTTGGAAAATACTTCTATCTGGCAAGAATGTAACCTCTGTCCCTGTAAAATCAGTATCTCCAATAGCCTTTACAGGATATAATGCTTTTCCTCTTTCATATTCTTGTTCCCAGATTTTACCCTCTTTGTATACGGTAGCTCTTAAATGATCTGAAAGTGCGTTTACACAAGAAACCCCAACTCCGTGAAGTCCTCCAGAAACTTTGTATGAATCTTTATCAAATTTACCTCCTGCACCAATCTTGGTCATTACTACCTCCAGTGCAGATACCCCTTCTTTTTTATGAATTCCTACAGGGATTCCACGACCGTTATCACGTGTCGTAATTGAATTATCTTCATTTATAGTTACATTAATGGTATCACAGTGTCCTGCAAGCGCCTCATCTATTGAATTATCAACAACTTCGTATACTAAATGGTGTAGTCCTCTTACACCTACATCCCCAATATACATCGATGGTCGCATACGTACGTGCTCCATCCCCTCTAGGGCCTGAATACTATCTGCTGAATACTGTTTTTTGTTAGCGTCTTCGCTCATATATAGTCTTCTTAAAATTGTCTTAAAAATCTAAGGTTAACAAATATAAAAAAAGGGCTTCTTCTATAGGGTTAAAAGCATGCCAAAACCTTTGAAGTTATCAACAATTTGTGAAAAAGTAAAAACGCGGGAAGTGTAGTATTTATGCGCTTTCGCGAAAGCGTATACATTCAAATTCTGTTTTGTTTGTAAATGGCATAAAATCAAGCAAAAAACGCCAGCAAATGCCGGCGTTTAAAAGGGGGAGGAAAGTCATTATTTTAATAGGCATCTTCATGCACCATGGCTACTGCTCTACCTGATGGATCATTCATGTTTTTAAATGCCTCATCCCATTCTAATGCAATAGGTGTACTACACGCCACCGATGGTACCGATGGCACACATAATGCAGCAGCATCACTTGGAAAATGTTCTTCAAAAATAGAACGGTAATAAAACTCTTCTTTATTTTGAGGTGTGTGGACAGGGAAACGATGGTGTGCATTTTCCATTTGCACGTCACTTACTTCACTTTCCACTACTTCTTTTAGTGTATCTATCCAACTATACCCTACTCCATCAGAAAACTGCTCTTTTTGTCTCCAAGCAACACTTTCTGGTAAGTATTTTTCAAATGCTTTACGCAATACCCACTTTTCCATACCTCTACGCTCTTTGGTAATCATTTTATCTACTGGGTTTAAACGCATAGCGACATCCATAAATTCTTTATCTAAAAATGGTACACGCCCTTCAATTCCCCAAGCAGCAAGTGATTTGTTTGCACGTAAACAGTCATACATATGGAGTTTATCTAATTTACGTACGGTCTCCTCATGAAATTCTTTAGCATTGGGTGCTTTGTGAAAATATAAGTATCCTCCAAAAATCTCATCGGCACCTTCTCCAGAGAGTACCATTTTTACTCCCATAGATTTAATGACTCTCGCCATCAAATACATAGGTGTACTAGCACGTATCGTTGTGATATCATAGGTTTCTAGGTGATAAATCACATCTCGTATAGCATCTAGTCCTTCTTGAATCGTAAATTCTATAGGGTGATGTACCGTTCCTATATGATCTGCAACTACTTGTGCCGCTGCGAGATCTGGAGACCCTTTAAGCCCAATACTAAATGAGTGTAATTGTGGCCACCAAGCATCTTGCTCATCTCCAGATTCTACTCGTTTTTCTGAGTATAATTTTGCAACAGCACTGGTGATAGAAGAGTCAAGTCCTCCTGATAATAATACTCCATATGGTACATCACTCATTAACTGACGCTTAACAGAAGCTGCAAGTGCATCATGCAACTCTTCTATACTTGTTTCATTATCTTTTACAGCGTCATATTCCATCCAATCTCTTTTGTACCATCGTACCAACTCACCATCTTTACTAGAAAGATAATGCCCAGGAGGAAACAATTCGATTTTTGAACAAACACCTTCTAATGCTTTTAATTCTGATGCTACATAAAAAGTTCCGTGAGCATCCCACCCCATATATAAAGGAATGATTCCCATATGATCTCGGGCAATCAAATAGCTATCTGTTTTTGTATCATACAACGCAAATCCAAAAATACCATTAAGGTCATCTAAGAAGTCAACTCCTTTTTCTTGGTATAGGGCTAATATAATCTCACAGTCTGATTCCGTTTGAAATTCGTAATCAGTAGTAAGTTCTTTTTTAAGTTCTTTGTGATTGTATATTTCTCCGTTAGCTGCAAGAATTAAATTTCCAGAAACATCTACTAAGGGTTGTTTTCCAGAAGCTGGATCTACAATAGCTAAACGCTCATGGGCTAAAATCACTTTTTCAGTAGCATAAATCCCACTCCAATCTGGTCCTCTATGACGAATTGTTTTCGACATTTCTAATAATTGAGGACGTAAGGTTGTCATATCTTGTTTTAGTTCGAAGGCACATACAATTCCACACATAACTAATATTTTTTATAATTTATAGTTCAAATGTCTCATTATAGTTTCATTAATAAAACTATAAATGTATTTTCAATTACAATATGAAACAAAAAACAACATTATAAGTTCAATACATAAGATATACGCTTTCGCGAAAGCGTATTTAGAAAAATTTTGAAAGTTTTGATCAGTAATTACGACCTATTATAAAGGGATAAATCTTAAGCTTTATTTAACATCATAGATTTATAGCCTATAGTATCTTTAAACCAAAATTAAACTCACAATGAAAAAATTATTTACACTAGCTCTTATAGCTATGGCTTTTATGGTTGCTCCTTCGGTTAACG
Organism: Dokdonia pacifica; assembly: GCF_900188275.1. Classification (GTDB taxonomy): domain Bacteria; phylum Bacteroidota; class Bacteroidia; order Flavobacteriales; family Flavobacteriaceae; genus Dokdonia; species Dokdonia pacifica. Next base: position 37,853 of record NZ_FZNY01000006.1, on the reverse strand, counting down.
CTCAGTTTGCAGGTCTTCAAAAAAGCCCAACAGATATTGCTTATGCAAAAGCAGATCGTCGTGCAAAACCAACTATTAAAGTAATCTATAGTCGTCCTCAGAAAAAAGGACGTGAGATTTTTGGAAAACTTGAGCCTTATGGAAAAGTATGGCGTACAGGTGCAGATGAAGCTACTGAAATCAAATTAATGAAGGATTATAAATTTGGAGACAAAACCGTAAAAGCGGGAACATACTCTTTATTTACAATTCCTGGAGAAAAAGAATGGACAATTATTATTAATTCTGATCTTGATTCTTGGGGTGCATACTCATATGATGAAGGTAAAGATGTAGCTCGTATCACAGTACCTGTATCACAAGCAAAAGAGACTATAGAAGCATTTTCTATTGGATTTAAGCCTGTAGACAAAGGATACCATATGGTATTAGGATGGGACATGACACTTGTTGAAGTGCCTTTCTACAACTAAGAAACACATTTTTTATATAGAAAAAGCCTTCCCATTTTGGAAGGCTTTTTTTATGTTTCTAAATCACTTGGATCAATACTCGTACCTATCCTGTCACATTTTTGCTTTAACTGTATATCATTTAGAAGTCCCATTCTATAACAGCGGGTTAAAAAATAATACATTGCATTGACCAATTCTTTTCGTGTCGTATCCAATACAGCGCTAGACATACGCTTAGGCGGTGATGGCGGTAGCGGATTATCGCCAATTAGTTCACATTTCCCTCTACAGATATGACAGTAACTAAATACTTGTGTATCGTGTTTTTCTACCCATTCTTTCTGAGCATCACGCATATCATTAAATCGATATCTATATGCATCTATGGTTCTTTGAGCTGTAATGACTTCTTCTAGCCAAAAGTCAATATTAGCATACTGCCCTACTACATGATGCGCATATCCTGTAGTAAACTTCTTTAATTGTGTTGCAACTAAGTTTGCTTTTTCTATCGTATAAATCATTCATTTGTTTTCGTTACTATTGGTTTTAAAATGGCAATAGTAGCTTGTAACAACGAAATGATTTTGCGTAGTTGGTATTTTAAGTACGTAATTAGATATTAGTATTGCCTCTTTTTCTAATCTACAACAAGGTGTTTTCGTCAAAAATTTTTAAAGTCTTGGAAGAAATTTTATTGTAATGCGAAGCTGAAACAAGTTCAGCTTGACGGAACTAATAATTACCTATTGAGGAAGTAATAATCTAGCGATTTTTTCTTCCCATTTTTTTTCGACTTCCCTGTTTATAGAGTGGTTGGTTTCTTCATCAAAAGTTCGTTGCATGGCACGTCGTTGCTTTTCTACTTCTTCATACAATGCCTTTACTTCACTTTTAGAATTTGAAGTAAAATTATAGGATTGAATACGGGTATTTAATAATCGCGCGTGAATCTCTGTAATATCAAAATGGGTTTGCTCATGCTTTAATAAACGTGCCGTCGTATCTTTTTCTCTATACCAAGAATATTCTGGGTAGAAATGAGCTACTACATAGGTTTCATTTTTATCTAACATTCCTTTACCATCTATGACATACGACTGACTCATTCCACTACTAGTGCTTGCTACAAAACTGCCATCTCCATTAGGACTTCCTTTAAAATCTGCCCAAGATAAAGTCTTATTCGGTTGCCACGCAATACGCTCTGGTGCTACTGTAAAAGAACATAGTATCACCAATGCGATCCCAAGTACTTTATAGTGTCGTGTGCTCATATCAAGTTTTTTGTTTTTTCTTTCTAGCAGCTGGAAAGAGTACATTATTTAGTATTAAACGGTATCCCGGAGAATTAGGGTGTAATTCCAATTCTGTTTTGGGATCACCTACACGATGACGGTAATCTTCTGGATCATGTCCACCATAAAAAGTAAAGAACCCTTTTCCTTTAATTCCATGAATATAACGCGCCTCTCCATTGGTAAGATTTTCTCCCATCACAAGTACATTTGACTTCAGGACATTAGCATCATATGAGGTTGTTTGCCCCATAAATCCTTTTACTAAAGCAGTATGATTTTGACACAGCATCGTAGGAATTGGATCCCATTTTGCGCTATAATCTTTTAGGGTAAAGTAATCGGTTTCAAAAGGGATACGACGTTTACGTGTCATATCGATAGATGAAAATTCATATACTGTTGGTGAGCGTTCTAGCGTAAAGTTTTTAAAGGCAAAGGTTTTACTAAAATCAATTTTAGATTGGTAATCGGCATCAGATGCATCTCCATCAAACATAGGCTCACAAATATCTACACCTTCGGCCGCCAATGCAATATCAAAACTATCGGTGGCGCTGCACATAGCAAACATAAAACCACCACCTACTACATAGTCGCGTATTTTTAAAGAGACGTCTCTTTTGGCTTCAGATACTTTATCGTATCCTAGTTTTGTAGCTAAGTCTTCAGCAGCTTTCTTTTCTTCTATATACCAAGGTGCTGCTCGGTAGGCGCCATAAAACTTTCCAAATTGTCCTGTAAAATCTTCGTGATGTAAATGCAACCAATCATAAAGTATCAACTGGTCACTGAGCACTTCTTCATCATAAATAGTTTCATAAGGAATCTCAGCATACGTCAATACCATTGTCACGGCATCGTCCCATGGTACTTTACTATCAGGAGTATATACGGCAATTTTAGGTGCTTTTTCAAGTACTACTGCCTCCATGTTTTGAGAAGGACTACTAATCATGGTAAGTAACTCTTCTGTTTTTCCATCAGAGAGAACTTCATAGGAAACACCTCGGATGGTACATTCTCTTCGAATCTCTTCAGTATCGGGCACTAAAAAGGAACCTCCTCTATAATTGAGTAACCATTTTACTTTGATTTGTTGATCGAGCGTCCAATAGGTAATCCCATATGCCTTTAAGTGCTCTCGCTGACTGTCTACATCCATAGGTATTAAGATATATGACGCTTGCGCGAAATGGCACGACAGCACCAACAGAAGTATTGTAACTATTCTTTTCATAAGCAATAATACACACTAGGTATTCATATAGTATGTAACGTTTAAAAATACGGTTTTCTTATGACAAAAGTGATGCCATGTTCAGAGATTAGCATCTAGTTAACAGTTGTACTGTATTTAAAGAATCAAGACTAAACACAAATCTCATTATTAATTCTAATGAATCCCTTCTCCTTGGGGAGAAGGTTAGTGCCTGTGCTGAACTCGTTTCAGTAATGAGGGGAAATCACGTTTTGAAAATAGAGTAATACTCTACATTAGAATACTACTCTATTTCTATTGTATTATACGATTTTAATTAAAAAGGAACCCCATCATCTTCTTCTTCGCTACCAAAAGCTTGATCTGGCGAAGGGAGACTATCTGGTTTAAAGGTATCATCATTGGCCGCAGCATTCATACTACTTGCAAACTCGTACGGTGTACTAAAATCATCGAGGTTATCAAACTTACCTAAGTGTCCGATAAATTTCAAACGAATATTATCCAATCCACCATTACGGTGTTTAGCTACAATAAATTCTCCTTGTCCTTCAGTTGGGCTACGCTCTTCATCATCCCATTCTTCTATCTTGTAGTATTCTGGACGGTAAATAAAGGATACAATATCGGCATCCTGCTCAATCGCTCCAGATTCACGAAGATCCGATAGTAACGGACGCTTACTTCCTCCACGGGTTTCTACCGCACGTGATAACTGTGACAGTGCAATTACGGGAACTGAAAGTTCTTTTGCTAATGCTTTTAGGTTACGCGAAATCATCGAGATTTCCTGTTCACGATTTCCACCTCCTTTTTGTGCAGATCCACCTGTCATTAACTGCAGGTAATCAATCATAATAATCTTAATTCCAAATTGAGAAGCGAGACGTCTCGCCTTTGCTCTCAAGTCAAAAATAGATAACGATGGTGTATCATCTATAAATAAAGGAGCTTTTTCTAAGCTCTTTACTTTTACATTTAACTGCTCCCACTCATGCTTCTCTAATTTACCTGTACGTAATTTTTCTGAAGACAATCCTGTTTCTGAAGAAATCAAACGCGTAATTAGCTGTACAGAGGACATCTCCAGCGAAAAGAATGCTACAGGCACATTTTGATCTACAGCCATATTACGTGCCATAGTCAAGGTCATTGCTGTTTTACCCATACCTGGACGTGCTGCTACGATAATCAAATCACTAGGTTGCCATCCAGAGGTTAAGGCATCTACTTTAGTAAATCCTGTAGGAATTCCAGAAAGTCCTTCTTTATTAGAAATCTCTTCAATTTTTTTCTTTGCTTGGATTACTAAGTTTTGTGCAGACTCACTACTACGTTTTACATTTCCTTGTGTTACTTCATAGAGTTTGGTTTCTGCGGTATCTAGTAAATCAAAAACATCAGTAGTATCATCATAGGCTTCTTCAATAATTTCATTCGAAATCTTAATTAAAGAGCGTTGAATATATTTCTGTAAAATAATACGTGCATGATACTCAATATGAGCAGAAGAGGCTACTTTTTGCGTAAGCTGAATCAAATAATAATCCCCCCCTACGATATCCAATTTTGCCATTTTCTTCAATTGCTCAGAAACCGTTAATAAGTCAACGGGTTGCCCTTCTTCAAAGAGAATTCTAATGGCTTCAAAAATGTGTTTGTGCTGTTCTTTATAGAAAACATCTGGTGAAAGAATATCGATCACCTCATCGACTCCTTTTTTATCAATCATTAAAGCACCAAGCACAACCACCTCTAAATCAAGTGCTTGTGGTGGTATTTTTCCTTTTTCCAAAGAAATTACTTGTCCTGAAGATACATTATATGCTGGAGTGGGCTTGATTTTTTCCATGGCTACGAATGTAAACAAATTGTTAAGTGGTTGAAACCCTTCCTAAGGGATGAATCTCCACACCTCATTAACAATTCAACTGTTAATAACTCTCTTTTATTGTTAATAGTCATAAAAAAATCCGAAACTCAAATAGCTTCGGATTTGGTAGTAAGTGAAAAAATGGGGACTAGCCTTTAAAGACTCCCATTTCTGAATATTTCTTCATCCTATCATTCACCAATTCTTCTGGTGATAAGTTTTTCAAATCGTTAAAAGAAGACGCAATTGCTTCTCTTACGGTTTTGAATGTTTCTTCTCTATTTGCATGCGCACCTCCCAAAGGTTCTTTAATAATAGAATCAATTACCTTTAGTTTTAGACTATCTTTTGCGGTAAGTTTTAATGCTTCGGCAGCAATTTCTTTTTGCTCCCAACTTCTCCATAAGATAGAAGAACAGTTTTCTGGAGAGATTACAGAGTACCATGCATTTTCAAGCATCATTACTTTATTACCTACACCTATCCCTAAAGCTCCTCCACTGGCTCCTTCTCCTATAATTAGTACAATAATAGGTACTTTAAGACGTGTCATCTCTAAGATATTACGAGCAATAGCTTCTCCTTGGCCTCGTTCTTCTGCTTCCAATCCTGGATACGCCCCTGGAGTATCTATGATCGTTACAACAGGTACATTAAATTTTTCTGCGCTTTTCATAAGACGTAATGCCTTACGATATCCTTCAGGGTTTGCCATTCCAAAATTACGGTACTGGCGAGTTTTTGTATTATATCCTTTTTGTTGTCCTATAAACATATAGCTCTGATCACCAATCTTACCAAGACCTCCGATCATTGCTTTATCATCCTTTACATTACGATCTCCATGTAGTTCAAGAAATGTATCACCACAAATCGCATTGATATAATCTAATGTATATGGACGGTTAGGATGTCTTGACAATTGTACACGTTGCCATGCTGTCAAGTTTTTATAAATATCTTTTTTAGTTTGTGCGAGCTTTTTTTCAATTTGCTTACAGGTCTGACTTACGTCTACATTACTCTCAGCTCCTATAATAACGCATTTGTCTAGTTGTTCTTCTAGCTCCTTAATGGGTAATTCGAAATCTAAATATTCCATTTTCAGTGTATTACCTATTACGATTGCTCGTAATGAGTTGTTAGGTTTATCTTACAAATATAATAGTTTCTATTTGACTGCTGTCTCTTTTTTTGAACGTAAAAGATTTCTATTTTTCAGAATTCCATTTGCAATCACCACGAGTAGGATCACAATCGCTCCATAATAGAATTCTGGGCTCATTTGCTCTTTATCTCCTAGCACCATAAATGCTAGTAAAATCCCATAAACAGGTTCCAGGTTTATGGTTAACATTATGGTATACGGACTCAAATGTCTCATCACTTTGACCGAAGCAATAAATGCATAGGCCGTACAAACAGATGCAAGTATGAAGAGATAGATCCAATCTGTATAAGGGAGATCAAAAAAGGACGTTGAAAAGAAGGTGTCCGCTTTCGCGAAAGCTAAATACGCCGTAATAAAAAGGGTACCCACTACTAGTTCATAAAACGAAATCTTAGTAGGGTTATGGTCATGCACAAATTTTCCATTGACTAATGTAAATATCGCCGAAAGTAACGCAGATAGTAATGCGAGCCCGATACCTAATCGATATTCGGGTTGTACTTCAAAAATGAGATAAAGTGCCCCAATAACAATCACGCCAAATAAGACTTCATACCAAATAAGTTTTCGTTTATAGAAAATAGGCTCTAATAAAGCTGTAAAAAAAGCACCTGTACTCATCATAGCCAATGTAATAGAGACATTAGATACTTTGATGGCGCCAAAAAAAGTGAGCCAGTGTACTGCAATGATGATTCCCGCAATGGAAAAGGAAAGGAACGCTTTTCGCGAAAGCGAAATATCTATTTTTTTCCATTTGATATATATAAATATAAAGATAGAGGCTATTCCCATTCTAAACCACACCAGCGGCACAGAATCTATACTAATAAGAGATCCTAATACAGCGGTAAAACCCCATATGAATACAATGAGATGAAAATGGAGATAACTGCGAAGTTTAGCGTTTTGCATTGCGCAATAGATATACTGCTAAAATAGCAAACAAGAAGTTAGGAAACCACACTGCAATAAAGGGTGGGAAATCTGATTGCTCTGCAAGTGTACCAAATACTTTATCAAAAAAGATAAAAATAAAGGCTAGCATGATCCCAAAAGCTAGATTGGCCCCCATCCCTCCTCTACGCTTCATCGCCGATACGGCTACCGCAATAATGGTAAGTATATATGCAGCAACGGGTAAACTATAGCGCTTTTGAAGGGTTACTTTATAACGGCTTATATAGGATGAGCCTCTTAACTCTTCTTTTTTAATAAACTCACGTAATTCTGGTGTAGCCAAAGTTTCTGCAATATATTCTACCGGTGTTAAATCGTCTATATCAAAAGCAAATGTGGTATCTACTTTGGCTCTAGTTTCTAAAATATCGGCATCTACTCCAACGGTACGCTTTTTATAGGTAAACAAGGTATACGTTGTATCCTTAGGGTTATATTTTATTTTACTAGCAGAGATTTTGTAGGTCATTATATTGTCTTCAAAATGCTCCCATGTAAAGTCTCGTCCTGTTTTTGTTTTAGTACTAAACGAACTCACATAGATATAATCGTTTTCGGCTATCTGACGATATACATCTTTGGTTTTTTGTGCTTTATTCTTTTTCTGTTGACTTTTGAGATACTCATAAATAAATTCATTGTAGCCTTTATTTGCTTTTGGTGCTAAATAGGCACCTAGAACAAAAGCTCCAAAACAAACTAAGGTAGCTCCTATCATATACGGACGTAAAAAACGCCAAAAGGAAACCCCACTACTCAAAAAGGCTATCACTTCTGTATTGTTAGCTAGTTTGGAGGTGAACCAAATTACAGAAAGGAAAAGAAATAGTGGAAATAAGAGATTGGCAAAATATACCGTAAAGTTTAAATAATAGATAGCGACTTCTATAAATGGAACTTCATTGGCTAAAATCTTATCAATTTTTTCTGCAAGATTTACAGTAATTCCAATAGGTATAAATAGCAAAAGCATCGTGACAAAAGTCCCGACGTAACGTTTTAAAATATACCAATCTAGAATTTTCATGTATATACTTATAATCGTTTATCCATTTGTTTTACCATCTTATCTTTCCATGCTGTAAAAGTCCCCGCAAGAATTTGTTTTCTAGCTTCTCGTACTAACCAAAGATAGAAACCTAAATTATGAATGGTTGCAATTTGCATACCTAATAACTCATGGCATTTAAATAAATGGCGTAAATAGGCTTTGCTATATTCTGTATCTACCCACGTAATACCCATTTCATCAATAGGAGAAAAATCTTCTGCCCATTTTAGATTTTTGATGTTAATGGTTCCATGGGCTGTAAATAACATTCCATTACGTGCATTTCGTGTAGGCATGACACAATCAAACATATCAATCCCTAAGGCTATATTTTCTAATATATTAATAGGCGTTCCTACACCCATTAAATATCTTGGTTTTTCTTCTGGTAATACTGCGGTCACCACTTCTGTCATGGCATACATTTCTTCAGCAGGCTCTCCTACTGAGAGTCCACCTATAGCATTTCCAAATGCATTTGAGTTTGCAATATACTCTGCAGATTGTGTTCTTAAATCTTTATAGGTACTTCCTTGAATGATTGGAAATAAGGCTTGCTCATATCCATACAATGCAGGTGTTTTTTCAAAGTGTGTAATACATCTATCCAACCAACGGTGTGTCATATGCATAGATCGTTTTGCATATCTATAATCACATGGGTAGGGTGTACATTCATCAAAAGCCATGATAATATCGGCACCTATCTGACGCTGGATTTCCATCACATTTTCTGGTGTAAATAAATGCATGGATCCATCTACGTGTGATTTAAATCGCACACCTTCTTCTTTAATTTTTCTACGATTAGACAAAGAATACACTTGAAAACCACCACTATCTGTTAAAATAGGTCGATCCCAATTCATAAACTTATGCAAGCCTCCTGCTTTTTGTAAAGTTCCTGTTCCTGGACGTAAGTATAAATGGTAAGTATTTCCAAGAATAATATCTGGATTGATATCTTCTCTTAACTCACGTTGGTGTACTCCTTTTACAGAAGCTACTGTTCCTACAGGCATAAAAATAGGAGTTTCAATCACTCCATGATCTGTTGTAAGCTTTCCTGCTCTGGCTTTACTTGCAGGATCTGTTGTAAGAAGGTCAAATTGCATAGAGCGCAAAGATAGTTTTTATAAATACGATGTGCTATAGCTGTTTTAATAAAATCTCGTTAAAGAGAGGTTGGGTTGTAGAGAGGAATTCGTTTGAAGGTTCTAATCATTCAAAATTTTAAAAGTACCGAACTATTTTAAAAAGCACTGATTTACAGCACATTTTCATACGGTATTTTGTTTAAAATACGGATACATTACTTTCCTAGCCTTTCAGTCTAAACTACTTTAGTATCAAAATCAGGGTATTGTTAACAACCAGTTTTTAATAAGGGGGAGCCGAAAACCTTTTACTAGAGTAGGTACTTTATTAACTAATATATTTTTAATTATGTTAAAAAACATTTTAAAACTAAACGGAGCTCAAGAATTGAGTAAGAGCGAACAAACTTCTATTAACGGAGGTAGTAACTTCATTATAACTAATATACGATGTTCTAACATTTTTGACTGTCTTGCAGCAGGAACAGACCGTTGCTACTTTGGAGCAAATTCTGGTCCAGATAATGGAAGATGTGTCATATTCTAATAACTATAGATAGATGTCTAAGAAATAAACAAACGCTCTAAGAATTGCGTGTTTAAGAATAGTTTTCTGATATCTGTCTATAAAAATAGAGACTGTCTAAAAAGTTGAGACAGTCTCTATATTACTTTAATGATTAGCGCCAAATCCAAATAGCTGACTCATTTTTTGCATTTTTAAATTACTCAGCAACATTAACACCGCCACTACATACAACCACCATGTTTGATTGAAATTCAAATAGTAAGTAACCATTAAGAGACTTAACCCTGCTGTATATAAAATGATATTGAGCCAAGACTTATTGCGATAGTGTCGCCACAATACAAAGAGACTACCTACTAGAAAAATAGATAATATAATATACTTCCAGCTTGAATTATAAGCTACGGTATCTAACCCAATAAAACTAAAAAAAGAAGCATAGGCCGCCCAACAAAAAGGGCATTTTGGAAACAGGAAAAATAAAATACCTGTTCCTATATTTAGCATACTCATGCTTTTAGCTCCTTTTGGCTTTGTTTCTTCTGAAGTACTACAACCGCAGTCACAGGCATTTTTTTTAGCTGTTACTTTCATAGCATTTTCTGTTTAAATTAATTTTCTAAAGAAAGAATCGCTACCCTACTACTAAGTATGGCAAAAAATCTCCAAACTACTTAATTACTAATAACGGGGATAGAATCTTGATTCCATTTTGCTTTTCCTAATAACCAGCTAAAATCTCCTGAGGTTTGTCCTGCAGATCTGGTTTTAAGGACATCTCCTTTAAAGTAATATCCATCATAAATAGCAGCACTAGAGTGACATCCCATACAACTCTCTGTTCCAAAAATCTGAATATCCTCTACCGCTGGATCACCATTTTCAATAAGCCCTCCTGCTCCTTGCCCTCCTTTTTGAAAGAAGGTTTCCATAGTCATATTCGTTAATAAAGCAATGTTTGGATCGCCACCAGGTTTATTAGTTACCGATGTTGGTAACACATAATTAGAGGCTAAATTTGGTGCAGGTAGTATATTTTGATCCAATGGGTATTGCGTATCAATCAATTCATAATACTGCCAAACACTATTCTGTTGATGGAAATATTTTTGCATCATTTTATTGATATTTTGTACACGAACAGGTATATCCACCATTCTTTTAGCCTGAGTTTTCTTTATGTTTGTTGGTGAGAAATATTTCGTGCTAATCGTATCTTTCTGATCGTTAGGATTTAGTGTTTTTACTAACCAGTGAGGACGGTCATTATCATCAATAAATTCGTAACTAACACTATTCGTTAGATCTAGATTAGCTGGACAAATTTCGCAATCTGGATCCCGTAAGGTAGGATGGATCATAATTTTCTTACCATCTTTTTCAATTACATTCTGTCTTAAATTATCAACATGCTCAAACGTAGACCAAACCCATTGTTTACCTGTTGGGGTTTTCTGACTAATATGCATTCCAATCATTCCTAAATCTTTTTTTACAAGCACACTATCAGGACCAATTACATAACCTTCTTCACTATAATAACGTTCTTTGATATCGGTCTTCTCTAGTACTTTCCATGCGAACTTAATCTCGATAGCTCCTAATTCACCATTTTCATAATTCCCTTTAGGAAAATTAGCAATGGAATCGTTCTTTTCTGAAAAATTAATCTGTCCATTAATATTATACAATGAATTATTTACCACATAGTCAAACTCTTCTTTATTCATAAGCACTTCGTATACCACAAGATTCCCATTCTGATCGAACAATTCTCCTGCAAATGCTTGATCTACTTCATCAGCGATATTGAAATTTCCAGGATGTGTGGGTGTCTTAGAAGACAACACTAGTCTCGATTGAGCTTCTCCAATTAAATGCGAAGGAAGTCCTAAACCTGATGCTGTTCTTGGGGCTCCCCAAGGTGCTGGTTTCTGTCCATCGGCACGATATACTTGAAATGCTTCTTTCCAACCTAGCCATGTTGGTGCTCCTTGATCCGTAAAGTTCGGCATTGGATTTCCGTCTGCGTCTAATGGCCAATGAATCGCCACAAAGGCCTGCCAACTGTATTCGTTGAAAACTTCATTTAGCTGGTAGATATCTCCTGCTTGTTTTAATTTATCCTGAAGTGCTGGATCTACATCTACTGGAATAGTAGGTGAAAATGCCACAGGTGCTGGAATTTTATCATAGCCCTCATTTTTTTCACATGAGAAGAAAGCCATACTTACCAACATAACACAAACGATGCTTAGGCTGGTTGTACGTAAAATAGGTATTCGTTTAAAATCAAAAGAGCGTCTCATAATAGATGATATTTGATATTATAGTTATGTTATATGTAAAGAATTATCCATTTTCGCTTAAAGCGAAATAAACATCTTACTTCTTATATGTTATAATTATTAATGAATGAGGCGAATATTAATAGTAGGATTGCCTATTTCTCTAAAAGGAATTACAGGACGTTTACCATTTTCATCTGCTCGTGAAAGCTGTATCTCTACCTTCACTTCTCCATCTGCTTCTTGCAGTCTTTCTTTTTCAAATTCAAAATCAAAGCTCACTAGTGCTTGTTTTACACAATTTGCACAATTTCCGGGTTTTGTTGCCTGAAAAAAGGCTCTCTTTTGTAATAATTCTCCTCCTAAATACAAGGAAACTGTAAAAGCACCAGGTATTTTAAGGCGGTCTACATTTTTCACTCTCAGCGATACATGAGAGAAATCATTTATTTTAAATTTACTTTTTTTGGACTGTCCTTTATTAGTTTTACGATGTAACGCTATTTCATCTTCTGAAAAATTTTCAGGCGCTGTAAGCGGAAGTGCAGGTTCCACATAGTTGACCCCCATATCATTTAGATTGATGGTCTGATCTAAAGTTAGTCCTAAGGTTTTTGTAAAAGGATCTATAATATTTAATCCAGCTCCGTCAATCCAATCAGTACTATCACCAGCAGCTTTTACATTTTGCTTAAACCCTTCTACAGTTGTTGTATTCTGTAACTTTTGCCATTGCCACATCATACGATCCCAATTTGCATGGAATAACCAGAATACAGGTTCAAAACCAGTCACATCCTGACTAGCGGTAGTAAGTCCATTAATATCATGGATTACATCATGCGCATGCATTAAGGATTCTAACGTACCTAGAAAATTTCCATTTGTATCCAATCCATTAAAAGTATTCCATGATGGAAAATGAACGAGTTTAGCTAAATCTATTTTAGTCTTGTCTGTAGGATTATGATTTGCATCTCTGAAGTATGTCCATTTTTTCGTATTGTATGTTGCTTCATCATATCTCTTAATGGTTCCATTTGGTGTAAATGGCTGATTCCCAGCACCAGCTTCAAATGGGTACTGATCAAGAAATTCCTGTGGAACTGTATATGTATTAAATGGTGCTTCTGAAAAGATTTCAGGATATTGATCATCTGAAATATCCCAATATGGCAACGTCACATCTTCACACCCTGGAATAGAGCGTAGTGCGTTTTCAAATTGGAGAATATAGGCGCGATGCCAAGCTAAAAATGGATGGATATGATGCTCACAATAGGTGGTGCCTGGATACCAATGGATTCCTCCTAATTGGTAAAAACTATTCGGATCATCATTATCTAGTGCCATAATGCCCTGAAACGCTTTAATGAGATTTTCCTTCTCAGTACCTTGGACATCATTTATATTTTTTCGCTGTCGTAGGCTAGTGTCTTGAGCTATAGCCGTTTGTTTGTCTTTAAATGCTTCTAAAGCTGCTTGATCTTCTGGACAACCATGAGTAAGCCAATTTCGAAAAGAGAACAACTTGTTCTGGTTCCATTTAGTCTTTCCCATAGGCATGAGTTTATAATACACATAATAATATATTTTGGCACTCAAGCCACTTACCTGAGAATAACTTTTAAGATCAATAGTCCTATTGCCACTATCTGCATGCATCATGCAATTATAATCTTGCTCATCAAAGAAATATTGAACTTCATTATCCCAAACGGGTTCGGCGATAATAGATGGAAAATCAGGGCTGTTTAATTCTGCTTTAGTCATAATACTTGCTTTTTGGTGTAAGTCATTTCCACAAATCTCTTAATAAAGATGTATATAAAATCGAGTGAAAACACCTGATTTTCAGAAATTTCTACCAAACCTTAATTAAAACAGAGTGTATAATTAACATTTCTATACATCTTATTAGCTATTAGTCTCACAGCTACATACTCAAAAAAGCGACGCATCAAAATCTTGAAAAATCACGCTTTAAAAATCAATGAAAGAATAGAGGAATAGTAAGAAGGTCATTGTGTTGACCACACCTTCTCATAGATTTAGCAAAAAGATTAATGATTTGCCAGCTGAGTTAAAGCAACGTACTCACATAATAACCACTAAAAGCTATTAAAAGTACGATACTTACAATGCTATAGATTCTCATAGGTATGCCCAATCGTGCTTTTTCAGGGACATCAGGATCTTTAAACACCAAGTAATTACAAATTGCATAAAATGGTGCTGTCAAAAATGATAATATCGTAGCTACTTTAATTAATAGTCCCATTTCACTTACAAAGAAGAATAGGATGATACAGGTTCCAACAATAAGTAGGATCAACCAAAATAAATAGCTTTTAAATATACTTTTCACTCCTAAAAGGCTTGTTGCTGTAGACATCGCTCTTGGAGAGGCGTCTAAGGTAGTTAAGGTAGTACTAAACATGGTTGTAAAAGCAGCAACGCCTATAAGTATGGTTGCCCAATCTCCTAAACTTGTCGTGTACATACTGATAAGTTGTCCTGCAAAAACACCGCCTTTATCTGAAAATGTATCGCCACTTCCAAACATCACTAAGGCACCGAGCGTCACAAAACAGATTCCTAATACTACAGTACCTAGGTATCCCACATTAAAATCAAAAAGTGATGTTTTGACATCATTTTTTTGAGTTTTCCCTTTTTCTACAGTCCATAAAGAATGGAAAATCGAAATATCCAAAGGAGCAGGCATCCACCCCATAAATGCTATTAAGAATGCAATTCCTACAGCATCTGTAGGTAGTAATTGTATCAAACCATCGGAAGAACCCATACCCTCTGTGGCTATGCTTTCGCGAAAAGCGAATAAAACAGCAAATAACGTACTCACAGTTAATACTAGAATGATCACTTTCATGAGATTATCCAGAAGCTTATAACGTCCTAATGCTAAAATTGCTGCACAAAACAGCGTAATAACAACACTCCAAACAGCGATATCCCAATCAAGTCCAAAAAGTTGTACGGCCAATCCTGCAGTTACAATAGTAACAGCCGTCTGGATTGTAAACATGGTAAGTAATGACAGAATGAAATATGTAACCAGTACTCCTTTCCCTAGTTTGTGATAACCATGTAATAAGCTATTACCTGTTGCCGCAGCATATCGAGGCCCAAACTGAAATGAAGGATATTTTATAATATTAATAAGTAGTAAAGCCCATAATAATCCAAATCCATAATACCCTCCTGCTTTTGTACTTTGTACTAAATGAGAAACCCCTATCGCCGCTCCTGCAAAGAGGAGTCCTGGCCCTAATTTTTTAAGAGAAATACCACTCATCCTTCTGCTTTTTGAATAATGTCTGCAAGAAGTCTTCTTGCTCTCAGTAATTTTACTTTTACGTTATTCATAGGTTCATCTAGCGTTTCCTCCATCTCTTTATAACTCATCTCTTGAAAATATCGCAAGTTGATCATTTCTTGATAATGAGGTTTTAGCATTTTAATATATCGTAAAAGCTGTGCTAGATTTTGTTCTTTAATCAATGCATCTTCTGGGGTTGGATTTTCATCAGGTATCTTATAAACTCCTTCTTCTTTTCTTGTAATTTGAGAACGAATAGAAGATTCTTTTTTCCTCAGAAGATCTATATGAATATTTTTGGATATGGTAATGAGCCACGTATTAAACTTATATTGTTCTTTATACGTATGTATCTTATCAAAGGCTTTTGAAAAGGTCTGAATAGTGATCTCTTCTGCTTCATATTCATCCTTCGTTCGTTTTAATTGAAACTTATACACTTCATTCCAAAAGGTATTCAACAAAAAATTATAAGCACTTTGTTTGCCTTCTTTTGCTTTTTCTATTTCTGAAAGAATTGTATCGGGGTTTATTTCCAACGATTAGGTTTTGATATCAAATTTGTGATAAAAATACTCAATTGGAAAAATAATAAAAATAGTTCGTTTATTGGATATAAAAGTATTACATCTTTTTCTTTGAGTTTACTAGCACTAGCTCCAATAGCAATCCAAGAGCATAGGTATCGTATTCCGATTGCACCAGCAACCCACTCCCATTGATAGGTAATAGCCAATAATCCAATAGCAAAAATGAAGAATAATAACTGACTGATATAAAATAATCCTAAGAAGAATTTATCTCTAAAACGATAATGAGAGGCTGTACTTACATGTCTCCGTTTTTGAGTATACCATTGCCCAAATGTTTTCTTTGGGGTTGATATAGTAAAGCTATCGGGGTGAAAATTTACAGCTACATTTTCTTTAGTTCCTGCCTGATTTACAAATAAATCATCATCACCACTCTGTACTTTCATATGATCTATAAAACCACGTTGCTCATAAAAGAGATGGGTTGTATATGCCAAGTTCCGTCCTACCCCCATATACGGTCTACCTGCAATAGCATAGCTATAATATTGTATAGCGGTGAGCACTGTTTCATGACGAATCAACTTATTCAACCAGGATCCTTTTATCTTTTCATAGGCTCCATATCCTAAAATCAGTTCTTTCTTGCCTACAAAATGATTTGCCATTTCTTGAATCCAATAATTTGATGCGGGTGTACAATCTGCATCTGTAAAAAGCAAATGCTCATAACTTGCTTTCTTAATACCTAAAGTCAGTGCATATTTTTTACTCCCCCAAAAGGCTTCATTGTTTTCTACATGCACTTGCACAATATTAGGATGTTTTTCTGCAAAGGTTTCTATAACGTCTTTTGTTTCGTCTATAGAAGCGTCATTAATAAGTACAATTTCAAAATTGGAATATTTCTGTGCTAACCAATGAGGAATATTTCGGCGTAAGTTTTCTGCTTCATTCTTTGAGCATACAATAAGAGAAACTGGTGGAAGGTATGAGGGTGTGGTTTTTTTTGCTTTCGCGAAAGCAAACACATAAAAGAACAAATAGTAGCTTGTATTAATAGCCACTATCCCTATAAAAGTATAAAATAAATACGTTAGTAGTACTTCCAATATCGTCAGCGATTACTGATCATTATTGCAATCTCCCATTTCTGATGGTAGTCTCCCACACATCCCACATGCTTCGCCCTCTTTATTAAGAAAGGGGTTTTGGCTTGCACATGTTCCAGCAAATTTACCATCTTTTTTTGCCCATATTTTTATTGCAATTCCTGCAACAGCGAGGCTTAAAAGTCCTAGGGTAAGAAGGAGTAATTTCATAGGATATATTTTATGCAAATATACAAAGATTATAAAAGATGAATCCTTTAAAAAAACATAAAATTAGAAGGAGATATTCGCAACCAAATTATCTACAGTAGCTTCTTCACTACCTCCTTTTGGCTCTATGGTGATATTAAGACTTGCCATACGCTCTTCATATGGAATCTCAACTAGATTTTCTTTAGTAATTTTCAGAATATCCAAAGGAACCATATGACCATCTACACCTGCCCACATTTGATATACTTGATCATCTGGCAATTCTGGAAGTGCTACCACATGTACATATGATTTCTTTTCTAGCATATTTACATAGGCAACAGTTTCTAGTTTTCTAGCTTTTGTATTTCCACGTAATACATATTTTTCTGTAGAAGAATTATTAAGAATCATAAACTGCTCTTCTACAGATTGTAATGTTTCTCTATTAGAAACAATGTCTTCATTAAGTTCTTGAATAAGTTGTGTGGTTACTCTTCTATCATTGAGCAATTCTTGATTTTGATTCCAAATCATAAATGTCATCATTCCAAAAAGAATAGTCGCAGCACATGCTGTGATTGCTAGTATTGGGATAGATGTTTTTGACTTTGGTTTTGACTGAACCTCTTTTAAAATCTTATCTTTAAGTTCTGAAGGAGCCGGTACTGCAAATGAAGTTGCATATTCTTCTAAGTTCTCCTGTAATTCTATATATGTTTTCTTTACCTCTGGATATTTTTCTATATAATGTTCTACTTCTTTAGACTCCATAGGGGAAGTGGCGTCCATTAAGTAGCGCTCCAGCAAATCTCCATCCAAAAATATCTTTACTCTCTCATTCATATCGACAAAAATACAATCACTATACCAAAAAGCTTGCGTAATTCTCTTAAACCTATTTTTAATCTTGATTTAACAGTTCCTAGTGGGATATTTAACTCATCACTAGCTTCTTGCTGTGTCATTCCTTGAAAAAATAGTGCGTCTATAACAACTCTATATTTATCTTCAAGGCCATCTGCATGCGATGCGATGTCAAGATGCTCTATGGCAAACTTTGTGCTTGGTATACTATATACGTTAGATTCTTCTATTTGGATTTCTTTTGTAGTCTTTCTTTGCCTACTTCGTACAGCATCTATAGCGGTATTTTGAACTACACGAAAAAGCCACGTAAACAAACGCGCCTTACTCGAATCATATTTATGAGCATTCTTCCAGATTTTTACAAACGATTCTTGCAATACATCTTGTGCAAGCACCTCATCTTTTGTCACTTTTATAGCAACTCCAAATAATGCGTCTGCATAATGATCATATAGTAATCCTATAGCACGCTCGTCTTGAGCCTTAAGAAGCTCAACGATATGTTGTTCTATAAATGGTTTCAAAAATGGCTGGTTTTTGATTTAACAAAAGTTTGTGAATGCATAGAAATCCATTGTTTAAAGTTACGGCGTATCTATTACAAATGAAAACAACTTTTTAATTATTAACTCAACAATTTAAAATTTATTATGAAAAAGATCGTTTTAATCTTCACCATGTTAACATTCTGTTTTTCAACAGTATCTATTGCACAATCTGACATCGTAGATGTGGCATTATCTTCTAAAGATCACACTACACTAGTGGCAGCAGTAAAAGCCGCAGACCTTGTAAACACACTTAAAGGCGAGGGACCGTTTACTGTATTTGCTCCTACAAACGCTGCATTTGATGCGCTTCCAGAAGGAACTTTAGAGTCCCTTTTAAAGCCAGAATCAAAAAGCAAATTAGCTTCTATTCTTACGTATCATGTAGTAGCTGGAAACTTTAAAGCTGCCGATGTTGTAGCCGCTATTAAAAAAGGGGGTGGTAAGTTTACTATCAAAACCGTTAATGGTGGTACACTTACCGCTTCTTTAAAGGGAGACAAAGTTGTATTAATAGATGGTAATGGAAATACCTCTATTATAACAGGAACAGATTTAAAAGCTTCTAATGGAGTAATCCATGTGATAGACAGCGTCGTGCTGCCTAAATAAATAGTAGGTAAGTACTTTTTATAAGAAAATAGCTCTATTTGATTTTACAAATAGAGCTATTTCTGTTTTTAGTAATCATTCAAGCTTTTTAGAAAACATTTACTTCTGGAGTAATGATCAATCCAAATTTTACTTTTATACTATCTTGAATTTTTAACGCAAGATCCCATATTTCACTCCCTGTAGCATTTCCATGATTAACTAACACCAATGCCTGTTTATCATGTACTCCTGCATCTCCAAATCGCTTTCCTTTAAAGCCTGCTTGTTCTATCAACCAACCCGCTGGGACTTTAATTTGATCTGAACCTACTGGATAATAGGGAGCATCTGGATATTTCTTACGCAAAGCAGAAAAGGCAGCTTGAGATATAACTGGATTTTTAAAAAAACTACCACTATTTCCTATTTCTTTAGGATCTGGAAGTTTTGCTTGGCGTATTTTAATAACAGCATCTGATACATCCTTTATCGTAGGTGTTGTAATTCCTTGTTCGCGTAATGTATCAGCAATAGCGCCATAGGCTGTTTTTACTTCGTGATTTTTTGTAGTCAGTTTAAAAGTTACTGAGGTAATCACATACTGGTCTTTTAAAGTCGTTTTAAATATGGAATCTCTGTATCCAAAGGCACAATCTTCAAGAGAAAAAGTTTTTAATGATCCATCATCTCTTGAAACAGCTTCACATTCATAAAACACATCTTTAAGTTCTACTCCGTATGCACCTATATTTTGAATAGGAGCTGTACCTACATTACCAGGAATAAGCGATAAATTTTCAACACCTCCATATCCATGATTGATACAATATAAAACGAAGTCATGCCAGTTTTCACCTCCAGCAACTTTGAGAATAATTTCATTTTCGCCGCAAGGCAAATCAACAATAGTGTATCCTTTTATATTAATGTGTACAGCATATTTATTGATATCTTTTGTTAAGAGCATATTACTCCCTCCTCCAATAACAAATAATTCAGAAGCCTCTTTTTCTTGAAGAACATCTTGCAAATCTGATACTGATGTTACAGACAAAATAGCGAGTGCCTTTACATCTATACCAAACGTATTATATTCTTTTAAGGAAAACTTCTTTTGCTCACTCATAGATTAGGCATTGTACTGTTGTAAAGCTTCTCGTAAAATGGTCACTGCTTCTTTTAATAAATTTTCCTCAAGGACATAGGCAATTCTCACCTGATTCAATCCTACTCCTTCACTTGAATAAAACCCTGCAGCTGGTGCTACCATGATTGTTTTTCCATCTAATTGAAAGTCTTCCAATAACCATTGTGCAAAAGCATCTGCATTTTCAACAGGAAGTTCTGCGATACAATAAAAAGCCCCTTTTGGTTTTGCCACTTTTACTCCTGGAATTGTTTCAAGTCCTTCTACTAATGTATTACGTCTAGACACATACTCATCTATCACGTCTGTAAAATAGGAAGCAGGTGTTTCCAATGCTGCTTCACTAGCTACTTGTGCAAAAGTAGGCGGACTCAATCGCGCTTGTGCAAACTTCATTGCTGTACTAATTAATTCCTTGTTTCTGCTTACTATACATCCGATACGAGCGCCACACATAGAATATCGTTTTGATACAGAATCTATCATAATGGTATGCGCATCTATATCTCGTTGTGTCATCACAGAATGATGCTTTAAACCATCATAGGCAAATTCTCTATAAACCTCATCTGCAATTAAAAACAGATCATGCTTTTTTACAAGTGCTGCTAGTTGTTTTATTTCTTCTTCGCTATATAAATATCCTGTCGGATTTCCAGGATTACAAATAACAATTGCTTTTGTTTTGGAAGTGATTAGTTTTTCAAAATCTGCAATAGGTGGCAATGCAAATCCGGAATCAAGATCAGAAATCACAGGGACTACCTCTACTCCACTTGCCGTTGCAAATCCATTATAATTTGCATAAAATGGCTCTGGAATAATGATTTGATCTCCTGGATCGGTAACACTTCCCATCGCAAAAAGCAAAGCTTCTGAACCTCCTGTAGTCACAATGATATCTTCTGAAGTAACAGCAATACCATTTTTATTATAATAGGCAGCAAGCTTCTCTCTATAAGAGGCAAAACCGGCACTATGTGAATATGCTAATACATCTATAGCATTATTCTTAACAGCCTCTAGTGCTACTTGTGGTGTTTTTATATCTGGTTGTCCTATATTAAGATGGTGTATCTCTACACCTCTAGCTTTTGCAGCTTCTGCATAAGGTACTAACTTACGGATAGGAGATTGTGGCATGATCTGCCCTTTATTAGAAATTGCTGGCATCGTAATTTTATTTTTTGCATTACAAAAATGCAAATTTATATTGGTATTTACAGACTACATATATAAAAAATAACACCCCAATATAGAAACAAAAAAGCCACTCAATGAGTGGCTTTTTACATAATAATTTTTTACATCTTTACTTTCCTGCTTGTGGTTTAACAACTCCTTTTATCTTAAGTGTATAAGGAGTTTCAGAAGCATTTGAGTATACTGTAATTGTTTTTCTAATAGGCCCAGGGCGCTTTGTATCATACTTTACTTCAATGACTCCAGTTTCTCCTGGCTGAATTGGATCTTTTGGTTTTTTGGGAATTGTACACCCACATGTTGAATATACACGAGCCACAATAAGCACGTCTGTTCCTGTATTTGTAAATTTAAATTCACGTACACCGTCTGATCCATAATCTACCTCTCCATAATCTACAACATCACTTTCAAAAGTAATGGCGGCTTTTTTCTCTTGGGCTGTTACGGTCATAGTCATCAGACCTACAAACAGCAATAACATTAGTTTTTTCATAATTTCCAATATTTGAGGACGCTAAAAATAGTTAGAAATAAGGCCTCTACCAAATAATGATATTAACAATCAACTGATATGACCGAATATATTTATCATTAAAAATTTCACTTACACTATTTATTAATCCTACTGTTATCAGTACTTTTGCTGATTAATATTCAATAATCAGACCAAACTATGAGCATAGCTTCAAAATATGACGCTTCACAGGTAGAAGACAAGTGGTACAAGTACTGGATGGAACACAATTATTTCCATTCTACACCCAATGAAAAAAAACCATACACCATTGTGATTCCTCCTCCTAATGTCACTGGAGTATTGCATATGGGGCATATGCTTAATAATACTATTCAAGATGTATTAATAAGACGTGCACGTCTTACGGGTTTGAATGCTTGTTGGGTACCAGGTACAGATCATGCTTCTATTGCTACTGAAGCTAAGGTAGTTGCAAAACTAGCTAAAAAAGGTATTAAAAAATCTGACCTTACGCGTGAGGAGTTTTTAAAGCATGCTTGGGAGTGGAAAGAAGAGTACGGTGGTGTTATTTTAGAACAGCTTAAAAAACTAGGTGCTTCTTGTGATTGGGAACGCACAAAGTTTACGATGGACCCCGATATGTCTGAAGCGGTTATTAAAACTTTTGTAGATCTTTACAATAAAGGACTTATCTACAGAGGATATCGTATGGTAAATTGGGATCCTGAGGCAAAAACAACCCTTTCTGACGAGGAAGTAATTCACGAAGAAAGACAAGGAACACTTTACTATCTTAATTATAAAATTGAAGGTTCTGAAGACTTCTTAACAATTGCCACTACGCGTCCAGAAACTATTTTTGGTGATACTGCCATCTGTATCAATCCAAATGACGAACGTTTTACACACTTAAAAGGAAAAAAAGCAATTGTTCCT
This sequence comes from Dokdonia pacifica, assembly GCF_900188275.1. Classification (GTDB taxonomy): domain Bacteria; phylum Bacteroidota; class Bacteroidia; order Flavobacteriales; family Flavobacteriaceae; genus Dokdonia; species Dokdonia pacifica. Next base: position 14,950 of record NZ_FZNY01000006.1, on the reverse strand, counting down.
ATTTGTGGGCGTGTGATTCCTATTATAGAAGATGAATATGTAGACATTGAGTTTGGAACAGGGTGTTTAAAAGTAACGCCTGCACATGACGAAAATGATAAAGTATTAGGTGACAAACACAGCCTAGAAGTAATTGATATTTTTCATGAAGATGCATCCCTTAATAGTTTTGGACTTCATTACGAGGGTCAAGATCGATTTGAGTGCCGTAAGAATATCAAAAAAGAACTAGAAGAAAAAGGGCATCTTGTAAAAACAGAAACCCACACCAATAAGGTAGGAACATCAGAACGTACAAAAGCAGTCATAGAACCAAGACTTTCAGACCAGTGGTTTCTTAAAATGGAAGATTTGGTAAAGCCAGCACTGAAAGCGGTTTTAGAAACGGGTGAAGTAAAGTTATTCCCTAAAAAGTTTGAAAACACATATCGTCACTGGATGGACAACATTCGTGATTGGAATATCTCTCGTCAATTATGGTGGGGACAGCAAATTCCTGCGTATTATTATGGAGATGGGAAAGAAGATTTTGTAGTCGCCGAAACTGCAGAAGAGGCGTTAACGCTTTCGCGAAAGCGTACTCAGAATGAAAACCTAAAGCTTACAGACTTACGTCAAGACGAAGATGCATTAGACACATGGTTTTCTTCTTGGTTATGGCCTATGAGCGTTTTTGATGGTGTACGTAATCCTGACAATGAAGAATTTAAATACTACTATCCTACCAATGACTTGGTAACGGGTCCAGATATCTTATTTTTCTGGGTAGCACGTATGATTATTGCTGGATATGAATATACAGACCAACGTCCATTTGAAAATGTATACCTAACTGGATTGGTACGCGACAAGCAACGTCGTAAAATGTCTAAGTCATTAGGAAACTCTCCTGACGCATTAAAGCTCATCGAAGATTATGGAGCTGATGGTGTACGCGTAGGATTACTATTAAGTAGTGCTGCTGGAAATGACCTGATGTTTGATGAAGACCTTCTAAAACAAGGGAAAGGGCTAGTAACAAAAAATTTAAGTGCTTTTAGCCTCATAAAGGGGTGGGAAGTAGATGACACAATACCTCAACCTGCACATAGTGCTCTAGGATTAGAATGGTACACAAATCGTTTTAATGAAGCTCTAACTGAAATAGAAGATCACTTCTCAAAGTATCGCATCTCTGATGCACTTATGACAACATATAAAGTAGTATGGAATGACTTCTGCGGTTGGTTATTAGAAATCATTAAACCAGCCTATCAACAACCTATAGATCGCAAAACATACGATGCCGTAATAGTAGCTTTTGAGAATAATCTACGTATCCTACATCCTTTTGCTCCTTTTGCAACAGAAGAGATCTGGCAAACAATCACAGATCGTACTCCAGAAGAAGCATTGATTATTAATCACTGGCCAAAGCATAGTGATATAAATGAGCAAATTATTTCAGATTTCGATTATGCTTCTCAAGTTGTTTCTGGTATTAGAACGATACGTAAAAGCAAGAATATTGCATTTAAAGATGCTATAGCGTTACACGTTATAAACAATGATAACGTTTCTTCAGATTTTGATGCCATTATTGCTAAACTCGGTAATGTTTCTGAGATTGCTTTCGCGAAAGCGCCATTAGACGGAGCCCTTTCATTTAGAGTAAAATCTAATGAATATTTTATTCCACTAGCTGGAGCCATAGATGTAGACGCTGAAATCGCTAAAATTGAAGAAGAATTAAAATACACAAAAGGCTTCTTACAATCTGTTTCTAAAAAACTAAGCAATGAACGTTTTGTGAATAATGCTCCTGAAAAAGTAGTTGCCATTGAGAAACAAAAACAAGCCGATGCAGAAGCAAAAATTGAAACCTTAGAAAAAAGATTAAAGAGCTTATCTTAATCTCACTATATTAAATTCATAAAAAAAAGCGCTTATAGAAATAAGCGCTTTTTTTTATGAATGATATCTTTTATTTCACGTATTTATTTGCCTGCTCTATATAAGCCAATTTCGCCTCATCACTTGTCATTGATTTGACTTGCAATAACGCATTCATTTTAAATGCACTCACCAACTCATGTTCTCCTTTTTGATAACTAAAGGTGTTTTCTTGTGTAGCTTGCTTATAAAGTGCATAAAATCTCAATAATACGTCAGGCGGAAACGCTTGTTTTGCCTCACCTACTTTTCTAAAAGCCTCCCAAAATGCAGTATGGAGTGCTTCCTTTTCCATTATGCGGTTGCTATTATAGATGACGCACCTTTTACTTTTTGATTCAATCCTACAGCAATTTTGGTCCCAACAGGAAGGTAAATATCAACACGAGATCCAAACTTAATAAAACCACTTTCACCTCCTTGCTCAACAGCATCTCCTTCTTCTGCATAGTTTACAATACGCTTAGCTAATGCTCCTGCTATTTGCCTATGCATAACCTCTCCAAACTTTTCTGTTTTTACAACTACTGTTGTTCGCTCATTTTCTTCACTGGCCTTAGGATGCCATGCTACTAAGTATTTACCTGGATGGTATTTGCTAAATGTAACTTCTCCTGCTCCTGGATACCTTGTTACGTGAACATTAAGCGGAGACATAAAAACTGATACTTGTAGACGCTTATCTTTAAAATATTCTTTTTCAAATACTTCTTCTATCACAACTACCTTACCATCTACTGGAGAAACAATAACCCCTTCATCATTAGGCGCAATACGGCTTGGGTTTCTAAAAAATTGAAGAATCAGTATTAATAACACTATAAGTGTTGTTATGATCAAGTAAAACAACCATCCTTTCTCTAAAAATCTACTCGCAGTTAATAGCCCAATGGTAAAAAGACCTAATGCAATAGTGATAATTTTACTTCCTTCTTTATGAAACATAATCTAATACTATTAAAAACAAATAAATAAATGGGCTTGCAAAAATGATACTATCTAATCTATCATATATACCTCCATGTCCAGGCATTAACTGTCCGCTATCCTTTACACCGGCTTGCCTTTTTAACTGAGACTGTATCAAATCGCCTAGTGTTCCAAAGACTGAAGTCACAACAGCAACCGTCATCCATAACTGGATACTTAAAAGCGCTGTAAATTTATAAATAAAAATACTAGCAATACAAGAAAAAACGAGTCCGCCTAGAAATCCTTCTACAGTTTTTTTGGGAGAGATACGTTCTAGAAGTTTGTGTTTTCCAATACTTTTCCCAACAATAAAAGCAAATGTGTCATTTATCCAAATTAAAGCAAATACACTTGCCACTAGATATGAAGTATATTCCCCTTTATATGATGGAAGTACTATTGTAAATACAAAACCACCTATAATATAAAAAAGAAGGTATATGTATTTTTGAGCTACTGTTATATAACGTTCTGATGGCCTTATTAAGTTTTTAATAAGGTAGAGATTTGTCATAATAGTAAGAGACAAGAAAGCTAAGGTTACTTCTTTAGGCAATTCACAATAACATAAAGCTAGTACAATTGCAATTAGAAGAAAATAAGGTAAATATGATTTTATTTGCACAAGTTTCAAATACTCATACATACACACGCAACCTAAAATCAATATCAAAATTAGATAGCTAGTTTCCCAAGAAAATATTGCAAGTAACAAAAATGCTACATACAACAATCCAGAAAGTGCCCTTATGAAAACTTCACGCATATTATAAATCTTCTAACAGTAGCAAATATAAATTTTTTGTACTGCTTCCGTAAGACATAAAGTCTTTTTCCTCTTCATCTGTTTCAAAATGTTTTATTGTTGTAATATTACTGGGTATATTTCCTTTATTTCTATTTTTAATAAGTCGCAACCCCTCTCCAATATTATTTACAATTTGGCTTGTTGTGGCAAACACCACCATAGATTTAGGAAATTCTTGAAGTTTTAATTCTTTTAATTGGTGTGAACTTACGAGTATAGACCCATTATCTGCAATAAGGCTCTCACATGTTGTTAAAAAAAATGAGGCATCTTTTTTTTGAGTAAATTCTAGATTATATCCTTTAAAAGTATCTTCTAAGTGCTCATCAAAGCAAAACGCTGTTTGCTCATACCAATCATTTTCCAGTAAGATATCATCAAAGTTTTCTTTGAGTTCTTCTAAATTAACCGCATATAAAAACTTACCACCATTAAGAATAAAATTTTTTGTAAAACGCTCATCAGCCGGAGTGTGAATATCTGGCATATACTTACTGCGCTCGTCATGATTTTTATCTGGACGAGTGCTGTCTGATTTAGATTCTTTTTTAAATAACTTTCTAAATAGACTCATGGTGAGATTTAGATTCGAGCGTACAAGTTCTTCAAATATAAAAAAACTTGATTTAACGATAAATTAAATCAAGTTTTAATTCTGTTATTAAAGAAAAGTTTATGCTATTACTTCAACATCTTCTTTCTTTCCAAATGGACGATCTCCAAAAATCTCTAATAAATTATCTTTAAAGATGACTTCTTTTTCTAGAAGTAGATCTGCCAATTGGCTTAGTTTTTCCTTATTCTCTTTTAGTAAATCAATAGCTCTTTGATATTGCTCTTCTACAATAGCAGAGATTTCTTTATCTATTAATTCGGCTGTTTTTTCACTATAAGGTTTGCTGAAGTTATATTCAGACTGACCTGAAGAATCATAATAGGTAAGGTTTCCTATTTTATCATTAAGCCCATAAACTGTAACCATCATACGAGCTTGTTTAGTTACTTTTTCCAAATCACTAAGTGCTCCTGTAGATATTTCATTAAAGATGACTTTTTCTGCAGCTCTTCCTCCTAGTGCTGCACACATTTCATCTAGCATTTGCTTAGGACGAACAATTAAACGTTCTTCTGGAAGGTACCAAGCAGCTCCTAGTGATTGCCCTCTAGGAACGATAGTAACCTTTACAAGAGGAGCAGCATGCTCTAACATCCAACTTACTGTTGCATGTCCAGCCTCATGATATGCAATTGCTTTTTTCTCATCTGGTGTAATGATCTTGTTTTTCTTTTCAAGACCACCTACTATTCTATCTACAGCATCTAAGAAGTCTTGCTTCCCTACTGCTTTATTTCCTTTACGCGCAGCTATTAGAGCGGCTTCGTTACAAACATTAGCAATATCAGCCCCAGAGAATCCTGGTGTTTGTTTTGCTAAAAAATCAATATCTAATTCGTCATCAATCTTCTTTAAAGGACGTAAATGCACTTCAAAAATTTCTTTACGTTCTCTTACATCTGGAAGATCCACATAAATCTGTCTATCAAATCTACCAGCTCTCATCAATGCTTTATCGAGTACATCTGCTCTGTTAGTAGCGGCTAATACAATCACATTAGTATTAGTGCCGAAACCATCCATTTCAGTTAATAACTGATTCAGTGTATTTTCTCTTTCATCATTAGAACCAGAAAAGTTATTCTTTCCACGAGCTCTACCAATAGCATCTATCTCATCTATAAAAATAATAGCTGGTGATTTTTCTTTTGCTTGTTTGAACAAATCTCTTACACGAGAAGCTCCAACCCCTACAAACATCTCAACAAAATCAGATCCTGACAGAGAGAAAAAAGGAACTTTCGCTTCTCCAGCTACTGCTTTAGCAAGTAATGTTTTTCCTGTTCCAGGTTGCCCTACTAATAACGCTCCTTTAGGAATTTTACCCCCTAGGCTTGTATATTTTTCTGGATTTTTAAGGAAATCTACAATCTCTTGTACTTCTTCTTTTGCTCCTTCTAATCCAGCGACATCTTTAAAAGAAGTTTTAACATCAGTTTTTTCATCAAAAAGCTTCGCTTTTGACTTACCTATATTAAAAATCTGTCCTCCAGGTCCTCCACCAGAACCAGCTGACATACGTCTCATGATAAAAATCCAAATTCCAACAATCAATATAATTGGTAAAATAGGAGCTATCATGTCAAAGAAACTATGCTCTTCGTCTGCATTTCTAGTAGCCGTTAAACTATATTTCTCAACAGTTTCATCAAAAGATTTTACAAAATCACCTCCATCTACATAGCTAATTACATAATCTGCTACGCCTTGTGATTTCGGCATTAATTGGGTTCCTTTATTTTTCTTGTGTATTTCCTTTTGCTTTGCATCTGGAGTTAAGAAAATCTTTGCTTCTTTTCTATTAGTAACTATAAATACTAAATCAATATCTCCATTTTTAAGATATTGTGTGTATTCAGAATTATTTATTTTCTTAGGCTCTCCAAAACCTCCATTACCGCTAAACATACTAATAGCGATAAAAATGACTATGATTAATCCATAAATCCAATAATTACTAAATTTAGGTTTATTAGCCGGGGGGGTATTTTTCGTTTCTTTAGACATTCAGTGTTTTTTTATTAATAACTAGTTGCTATAGAGGTAATCTTTGCGTCACCCCATAGACTTTCTATATCGTAAAACTCTCTTGTGTGTTTTTGGAACACATGAACTACAACATTCACATAATCCATAAGTACCCATTCAGAATTATCCAGCCCTTCTACATGCCAAGGTTTTTCTTTTAATTCTTTACTGGCAACTTTTTGAATAGAATTTACTATAGCTGCTACCTGAGTATTTGAAGTACCATCACAAATAACAAAATAATCACAAACCGTATTTTCAATATCCCTTAAATCAAGAATATCAATATTTTGCCCTTTTACTTCCTCTATCCCTTCTATAATTTTTGCAATTAATTGATCTGCGTTCGTTTCCTTTTTTGTCATTAAATCCTTTTATTTACACAAAGTTATTACAAATTTACGTTTATCAACCTTCTTAACATAAGTTTAAATAACATAAAAACTTATATGCGTATAGTCAAACTTCATACCACCGATTCAACTAATGACTATCTAAAGTCTTTAGCTAAGGAAGAAAATCTCGAGGAAGACACTGTAGTATGGGCATTAGAACAAACTAATGGACGTGGCCAAATGGGAACCAAATGGGCCACAGAACCAAGTAAAAACCTTACTTTCAGTGTTTTCAGGAAAATCCAACAAATCACGATTGATCAACAATTTTATGCATTAATGGCAGCATCATTAGCTGTAAAAGATGTTTTAAAAAAATTATTGATTAAAAATGTAGCTGTAAAATGGCCTAACGACATATTGTCAGACAAGAAAAAAATATGCGGCATTCTTATAGAAAATGTCATAAAAAAAGGAGAATTAAATGCTATGGTCATTGGTGTCGGACTAAATGTCAATCAAACCGTTTGGGAAAATGTACCTCGAGCTACTTCTATTAAAACACAAACAGGGATTCATTTTGATCTTCAAGAAATATTAAATATGCTTCTTGAACAATTTCATTTTTATGTAAAAATGCTACTTGATGGAGATTTAGAGAAAATCAAAGAAGATTATGAGTCTTTCCTTTTTAGAAAAGATAAACCTTCTACTTTTTTAAATGCTAATAAAGAGCAGTTTGTAGGCATTATCCAAGGAGTAACTGATCAAGGAAAACTTCTTTTACTAGAAGAAGACAATCGTATTAATGAATATGATCTAAAAGAACTAGAATTATGTTTTTAACGTTTGGTTATCATAATAGAACGCCTATCTAAAATTGTTTTATTTGTATCTTTGTTATTCTTTATAAAAGCTATGCAAGAAGAAACAATTGTATCACCTGTTAGACAACCGAAACCTAAATGGTTACGTGTCAAACTTCCTACTGGAAAAAAATATACAGAACTTAGAGGTCTTGTTGATAAATATGATTTACACACCATATGTACTTCAGGTAGTTGTCCAAATATGGGAGAATGTTGGAGTGAAGGTACAGCCACCTTTATGATTTTAGGAAATATCTGTACACGGTCTTGTGGTTTTTGTGGTGTAAAAACAGGGAGACCAGAAACAGTAGATTGGGAAGAACCTGAAAAGGTAGCTCGTTCTATAAAAATCATGGCAATAAAACATGCCGTTATAACTTCTGTAGACAGAGACGATCTTAAAGATATGGGAACGATTATATGGGGTGAAACTGTAAAAGCTATACGCCGTATGAATCCAGATACAACACTAGAAACTCTTATTCCAGATTTTCAAGGAAGAGAAGATCTTCTTGATAGAATTATTGATGTACATCCAGAAGTTGTTTCCCATAATATGGAAACCGTAAAACGATTAACTCGTGAAGTACGCATACAAGCAAAATACGAACGTAGTTTAGGTGTTTTAAAATATCTTAAGGATAACGGTATTTCTAGAACAAAGTCCGGTATTATGCTAGGCCTTGGAGAAACTGAAGCAGAGGTTATTCAAACCCTCAAAGATTTGCGATCTGTACATCTAGATATCGTAACCATAGGACAATATTTACAACCCTCCAAAAAACATTTACCTGTCAAACAATTTATCACACCAGATCAATTCAAAAAGTATGAAGAGATCGGACTTGATATGGGCTTTAGACATGTAGAGAGTGGAGCTCTTGTACGTTCATCATATAAAGCTCAAAAGCATCTTACTTAAATATATATGAGCACTATCAAAGTTGCTATTAATGGATTTGGACGCATAGGTCGTAATCTTTTCAAATTACTTCATAATCACAAAAATATTGAAGTAGTTGCTATAAATGATTTGGCAAACGCTCAGACACTAAGTCATTTATTAAAATTTGACAGCATTCACGGAATTTTTAATGCAGATGTAAGCTTTCGCGAAAGCGCACAAAGCCCTTCTACAATTATTGTAGACACTAAAGAGATTCCTTTATTTAATAATGCTCATATTAAAGATATCCCATGGCATACGGTTGCACCAGATATTGTTATTGAATCTACAGGCAAATACAAAACAACACCAGAATTAGAACATCATGTTTCTAATGGGGCCAAAAAAGTGATTTTAGCAGTGCCTCCCCAAGATGACCATATTAAAATGGTAGTTTTAGGGGTGAATGATCATATTTTAGATCATTCAGAAACCATTGTTTCTAATGCATCCTGTACAACAAATAATGCAGCTCCTATGATCAAGGTTATTGATGAACTCTGTGGTGTTGAGCAAGCATACATCACCACTATTCACTCATACACTACAGATCAAAGTCTTCATGACCAACCACATAGAGATCTCAGAAGAGCAAGAGCTGCTGGACAAAGTATTGTACCAACTACGACAGGAGCTGCAAAAGCACTAACTAAGGTTTTTCCGCACCTAGCAGATGTTATAGGAGGTTGTGGTATTAGAGTCCCTATAGCCAATGGGTCTCTTACAGACATTACTTTTAATGTAAAAAAAGACACAACTATTCAAGAAGTAAACAAAGCATTAAAAGAAGCATCTCAAACACACCTAAAAGGAATACTTGAGTATACTGATTTACCTATAGTTTCTGTAGATATTATTGGCAACACACATTCTTGTGTTTTTGATTCTCAGATGACTTCTGTTATTGGCAAAATGGTAAAAATTATAGGTTGGTACGATAACGAAATTGGATATTCTAGTCGAATTATTGATTTAATTTTATCCATTAGCAGGAAATAATATATATTCGTATTTGTTAAATGTAACTTATTATATGAGCAAGTATTTAATTCGCATTCTGCTCTTCATGCTATTTAATCTTCCCACAACCCTTGTGGCACAAGAGATAGACCTTGCTACTCAAAAGGTTACTAATCAAAAAATTGACTCCCTACTTACTGTAGCTGCTACTGCTATTGAGAACAATGATTACAATACTTCTGCTCAAATTATGACAAGAGCCAGAATCTTAGCAGAAAAAACAAATAATAAAGGTAGAATAGGTATCACCTCAAGTGCTTTATCACGTTTATACCTCCTTACTGGTAATATAAAGAAAGCAAAAGAAGAAAATGAGCTTGCTATCAAAATGCAACTTGGCTCTACTGATTATGAAGAAAATTTAGGGCAAAGTTATATTACAGCTGGAAAAATAGAATTACACGAGAGAAACTATCCGCAAGCTTCTGAATATTTTGAAAAAGCAACAGAAGTCTTAAAAAACAAAAGACGCCCTGAATTGCTTTCTAAAATATATTTAAACCAAGGCATTATTGCACTAACAAAAAACAACACGCAAAAAGCCGGAGAGTTATTTGATATGGCAACTTCACAAGCCAATGATGCTGGAAGTAAATTTCTTATTGCAAAAAGCAATATCCAAAAAGCAGAAGTATTACTACTTCAGAAAAAAATTGATGATGCTAGTACTGCAATAAATACTGCGCAAGAAATAAGTATTGCAGAAAATTACCCTTCACTTTTATCAGAATCTTATAGAATAAGTAGTCATATCGCTAAGGAACAGAACGACATTCCTAAAGCATATGAGCATATTACACTTTACAATAATTACATCGAGAAAAATAGAAAGAATAAAGATTTAGTGATTTCTATCAATCAACTTAATGACAATCAATCATTAAATGATCAACTTAAAAAAGACATAGAATTAGAAAGAGCTAGGTCGTCTAAAGCAAATACACTTACTACGGTATTAAGTATTGCTATGATTACTATTTTATCATTATTAATTCTGTCGTTATATAAAAATAATAACCTTAGAACGAAGGCAAACGAATTACTTCAAGCAAAAAATACAGAGTTAATCGTTGCAAAAGACAATGCAGAGAAAGCCTCTATGGTTAAAGCTCAATTCCTATCTACGATTACTCACGAACTACGTACACCAATGTATGCAGTGACAGGGCTTACTCATTTATTATTAAGTGAAAACCCTACTCCTGAACAAAAGAAACATCTAGATTCTCTTAAGTTTTCTGGAGAATATTTACTATCCTTAATTAATAATATACTAGATCTCAATAAACTAGAGGCTAACAAAGTAGAAGTTGAACAAACAGCTTTCAACCTTAAAAAGCGTATTGAAGATGTATTATTTGCACTAGGAAAATCTGCAAAAGACAAAGGAAATAAATTAAACTTTGAATTTGATGAAGATATTCCAGAAGAAGTTTTAGGAGACCCATTAATGATCTCTCAAATACTAATCAATCTTGTAGGTAATGCTGTTAAATTCACTCGTGACGGTAATGTAAATGTGCGCGTTCAAAAAATACGTCAAACAGAGAGTGAAGCCCATCTACATTTTGAAGTTGAAGATACAGGAGAAGGTATTTCAAAAAAGAAACAGAAAAATATTTTCCAAAACTTCACACAAGGATCTGTTGCAATCAATAGAAAATTTGGAGGTACTGGATTAGGATTATCTATTGTTAAGAACCTATTAGATTTACTAGGTAGTAAAGTAGAGTTAGAAAGTACTTTAGGGAAAGGATCTAAGTTTTCTTTTGACATAAAATACAACCTTACAAAACAAGCTGGGGAAGAATCAAATCCACATAATATCATCTATGATATAGATTATGTGGCTTTAGAAAACAGAAAGATCTTAGTTGTTGAAGACAATAAGATTAATCAAATGATTACACGTAAAATCTTGGAGAAAAATAAGATGGTATGTGATGTTGCTGACAATGGAGAAATTGCTGTAGAAAAAGCAAGAAATCAAGATTTTGATCTTATTTTAATGGACATCCACATGCCAGGTATAAGTGGTATAGAAGCCACAGAACAAATACGCTTGTTTGACAAAGAGATTCCTATCCTTGCATTAACTGCTGTTACTATAGATGAAAATATAGACGAATTCCATGAAGCTGGCTTTAACGATATAATTCCTAAACCATATAAAGTTGAAGAATTCTTCCAAAAAATACATAATGGATTAAAGCAGGCTAAAGTCTTTAATTAAAGTCTTTGACAAAACTCAACACTTGGTTATCAAAGATAGATGCTTCGTCTATAAACGAAGCTTCAATAGGAAGATAGTACAAACTCTTATCAACCAATAAGGGTGATAGACGCACATAATCTTTTTCTGTAGTTACGATAAGATCAAGCATTTCTAACTCTTTTATTTCGCTTAAAGCGAAATTATGGTGATCTCCATAGATTTTATGATCAAAATTCAATCCTAGGTTTTGCAAATACGTTACCAATGGCTTAGGGTTTGCAATTCCTGTAACTAATGTAAATGCACGATTCTTTAATTCTGAGACGGGCAAATGAGATGTATCAGACATAAGCATATCACTATAATTTATAGTTGTAAAATATACTTTTTGATGAGGTAAAGGTTTTAGTTTAGAAATGATCACATCTCTTTCCGATTGAGAAATCCTTTTTGGACATTTTGTCACAATGATACTATGCGCTCTATGAGCTCCTTTTCTAGCTTCGCGAAGATTTCCTGCTGGTAATAAAAAATCATCTGTATACAAATCATAGTAAGCCGTTAGCAAAATTTGAAACCCGGCTTTTACTTTTCTATGTTGATAGGCGTCATCTAGAATGATTACTTCTAATGGAGGCGTTAATTGTAAAAGTTTTGAGATTCCTGATTGTCTATCTTCACATACAGAAACTGTAACATCATCAAATTTTTTTGCAAACTGTAACGGCTCATCACCTACATTTTCGGCAAGGCTATTTGAGTTTACTTGAAAATACCCTTTTGTTTTCCTACCATACCCACGACTTAATGTTGCGACTTTATAATTATTTTTTAAAATCCGAATAAGATATTCGGTCATGGGGCTTTTCCCAGTACCTCCCGTATTTAAATTCCCTATACAAATAACAGGTAGTTGATATTTCTTGTAGGACATAAACCCATTATCATATGCCTTATTTCGTAATAAAGTAATGATATAATAGAGCCCTGCGAAAGGAAATAAGATTTTACGTAGGTGTTTCATAAAGAGCGAAGGTATAATTTTTATCTTTACTTTTTTAAGATACAATTATGACAATACGTGATGTAATCAATATACTTGAAGAATGGGCTCCATTGCCCTATGCAGAAGACTTTGACAATGTGGGCTTATTAGTAGGCGATGCTTCTACTAACTTAACAAATATTCTAGTAACTCATGATGCATTAGAAAATGTAGTTCAGGAAGCAATTGATAAGAATTGTAATCTCATTGTTTGTTTTCATCCTATTTTATTTTCAGGCATAAAAAGAATAACTGGTTCAAATTATGTAGAAAAAGCCATTTTAAAAGCCATTAAAAATGACATTTCAATTTATGCCTTGCACACAGCATTAGATAATGTATCCCATGGCGTGAATTATGGGATGGCAAATGCATTAGGGCTTATAAATCCAAAAATTCTTATTCCTAAAAAAGCTCATATTAATAAATTAGTCACTTATATACCTCACGCTTCTGTTGAGAATATTAAAGAAGCCCTTTTCAAAGCTGGGGCTGGGCAAATAGGAAATTACGATCAGTGTAGTTTTGGGGTTTCCGGAGAAGGTACTTTTCGCGCAAGCAAAAAAGCAAATCCCACCATTGGAGATATAGGAGTACAACATAAAGAACCGGAAACACAACTTCATGTCATTTATGAGAAACATCACGAATCAAAAATTTTAAAAGCATTATTTTCTAATCATCCATATGAAGAAGTTGCCTATGAAATAACTTCACTGCAAAACGTTCTTCAAAATGTTGGTCTAGGAATGGTAGGGACTCTTCAAGAATCTATCTCAGAAGTAGCGTTTTTAAAGCACGTTAAAGATACATTCAAAACAGGTGGAATTAGACATTCTGCCTTATTAGGAAAGCCCATTAAAAAAGTAGCTGTTTTGGGAGGAAGTGGTGCTTTTGGTATATCACAGGCAATACGAAGTGGTGCCGACATTTATATTACTGCAGATCTTAAATATCATGACTACTATAAAGCTGAAAAACGAGTTTTATTGGCTGATATTGGTCATTTTGAAAGCGAATGCTTTACAAAAACCATTATAGCCGATTATCTTACAGAAAAAATTCGTAATTTTGCAGTCGTTTTATCTGAAGAAAATACCAATCCCATCAACTATTTATAAAGTATGGCAAAGAAAAAGGAGTCAACTGTCGAAGAGAAGCTAAGAGCTTTGTATGATTTACAACTTATAGATTCTAGAATAGATCAAATACGTAATGTAAGAGGAGAATTACCTCTAGAAGTCGAAGATCTTGAAGACGAGGTTGCTGGTCTAAATAAGCGTATTGAAAAATTGGATAATGAACTATCCCTTATTGAAGATCAAATCAAGGCAAAGAAAATTCAAATAGAAGAATCAAAAGCTTCTATTAAGAAATATTCTGAGCAACAAAAAAACGTACGTAATAACCGTGAGTTTAATGCACTTAGTAAGGAGGTTGAGTTTCAAGAATTAGAAATACAACTTGCAGAGAAAAATATTCGTGAATTTAAAGCTCAGATTGAGCAGAAAAACGAAGTTATTTCCACGACTAAAGAACGTTTAGGAGAACGTGAAAAACACCTTAAACACAAGAAAGGTGAATTGGACGCAATTCTAGCTGAAACTGAGAAAGAAGAGAAAGCACTTATCAAAAAGAGTGACGACTTTGAAAAAGAAATAGACGAACGTCTAGTTAAAGCTTATAAGCGTATACGTTCTAATGTACGCAATGGTTTAGCTGTAGTTGCAATTGAGCGTGGTGCGTCTGGAGGTTCATTCTTCACAATACCACCTCAAGTACAAGTTGAGATTGCGAGTCGCAAAAAAATCATAACTGATGAGCACAGTGGGCGTATCCTAGTAGATAGCGTACTTGCTACTGAAGAACAACAAAAAATGGAATCTTTATTTAAGTCTATCTAATAAAGAGTTTATATACTTTTAAAAAGCGTTTAGAATCAATATTCTAAACGCTTTTTTATTTCTTAAATATAGGATACTATATATACAAAAATAACCTCCTAAAATTAGGAGGTTATCTACATTGCTAATATAATTTATTTCAAATACTTCTAATAAATAATAAGCTTTTCTGTAAATGATCCCATATCTGTTTCTAATCGAAGGATATATGGTCCTTTACTTACATTAGATACTGGTAACTGTATAATTGTTGTGCCAGT
>NZ_FZNY01000012.1 GCF_900188275.1 Dokdonia pacifica | reverse complement strand
GAAGTTTCCGAAATTCAATTTTTGAGCAAATAAAATGTTGCTGAAAAACAAAATTAATATAATGACAATCTTTTTTTTCATATGTGTGGCAACGTTAGTATAAAGCTAATATACAATATTTTATATTTTAACCTGTTCGTTTAATGTGGTTATCAAAAGTTTTTATATATTGAATTTATAACTATAAAAAGGTGGGTTATCGAAAGGTTTAAAGGATATCAGCGATTGTTACTTATAAAGAGGTATTCAGAAAATACTGTAAATACCTATGTAAGTTTACTTCAGAATTTTCAAAAACATATAGGGTTTGAAAACACAGTCGAGTCTCTTTCTGATAGAGAAATTTATAATGAAATAGTAAAACTCATAGAAAAGACAGCATACTCTTATAGTTCTCAGAAGCAATTACTGAGCACTATCAAATTGTATTTATCAGAAATTCATAACCGTGATATCGATTTAAAACCGGTTTATCCAGTAAGGAAACCACAAAAACTACCCATCATATTGTCTACTTTAGAAGTGAAAAAAATACTTCTTGCAGTTACAAATATTAAACATAAGGCAATGCTTGCTACTGTGTATGCATTAGGTTTACGTAGTGGAGAACTTATTAATTTACGAATAAATGATATTCATAAAGATCAACAGCTTATACATATAAAAGCTTCTAAAGGAAATAAAGATAGAGTGCTACCATTGCCAGAAAAACTCAGAATAATATGGACATGCTATTATAAAAAGTATCAACCTAAAGAATTTCTTTTTGAGGGTCAAAAAGGTGGAAAATATACATCTACCAGTCTTTTACTAGTTTTTAAGAATACGTGTAAAAAAGCAAACATATCTAATGATCATACAATTCATAGCTTACGTCATGCCTATGCAACACATCTTTTTGATCGAGGCACAGATATTCGAATGATTCAAAAATTATTAGGTCACGATAACATAAAGACAACACTTATCTATACTCAGGTTTCAAAACGATCTATGCTAGATGTAAAAAGTCCTTTAGAAGATATTTTATAATTTTAATTTTTAAGGTTTTATACGCTTTCGCGAAAGCGAGCTTAAAAAGAATCACGACGCAAGGGAGTCAGGACCTAGGACATAAGACAAGTAAGACGTAGGAGGTATTTACAAGAAACTTCTACCAATAAAAAAAGCCACTTCATTACAAAGTGGCTTTTAACTATCTCATCGTTTGTTTAGAGATTAAGTTGGGTATTATCCATCAAAACGATACTGTCCGTTTTCTTCTAGATCGGCAGCAATTTGATTACGTAACGCAATCACATTTGGTTGGTTTTGATATTTGGTAAAACGCTTTAATCCCATTAACATCATACGTTGCTCATCCCCTTCGGCAAAAGAGACAATCGCTTCTTTGGCCTTGGTTTGGATGATATCTACGGCATTAAATAAATACAGTCGGGTCATCGCAATTTGCGTTGCTTGGCTTTCTTCTCCAAAACGCTTTGCATTTTTCTCTGTACGTAAGATGGCACTTTCTGCCATATAAATCTCAATTAAGATATCGGCTGCACTCATCAATAATTGTTGGTGCTCTTCCAGTTGTGGTCCGTATTTCTGTACGGCAGATCCAGACACCATTAAGAATACCTTTTTAAGCTTTGCTAATAAGGCTTTTTCTTCTGATAGTGTTTCTGAGTAATCTGGTGTTTCAAATGAAGGGATTCCTACCAATTCTTCTCCTACTGCGGTTGCAGGGCCTAAGAAGTCTACATGTCCTTTCATCGCTTTCTTCACGAGCATTCCTACAGAAAGCATACGGTTAATCTCATTGGTACCTTCATAAATACGAGCGATACGCGCATCACGCCAAGCTGACTCCATTGGGGTATCGGCAGAGAAGCCCATTCCTCCAAAAATCTGAATTCCTTCATCAGTCGTTTGCTGTACATCTTCAGAGACAGCTACTTTTAAGATCGAACACTCAATGGCATATTCCTCAACACCTTTTAATTCTGCTTCCTGATGACTATTTCCTGCAGCCTCACGCATAGCGATACGGTCTTCTATATTTTTGGCAGCACGATAGGATGCAGATTCATCTACATATACATTGGTTGCCATGAGCGCTAATTTTGCTTTAATCGCTCCAAAATCAATAATAGGCGTCTTAAATTGGATACGTTCTTTTGCATATTTGATAGACTCATCTATAATACGACGTTGTGCATCAAGACATGCTCCAGCTAATTTGATACGCCCTACGTTTAAGGCATTCATCGCAATTTTAAATCCGTTACCACGTGTAGAAAGCATATTTTCTACAGGTACCACGGTATCACTAAAGAATACCTGACGGGTAGAGGAGGAGTGAATTCCTAATTTCTTCTCTTCATCTCCCAGACTAATTCCGTTGCTAGGATCGTTTTCTACAATAAATCCTGTAATATTCTTATCATCTTCGATACGTGCAAATACGATAAATAGGTTACAGAATCCTGCATTTGAAATCCACATTTTCTGTCCAGAAATCTTATAGGTTTTTCCATCGTCAGACAGGACAGCTTTTGTTTTTCCAGAATTGGCATCAGATCCTGCACCTGGTTCTGTTAAACAGTAAGCTCCAAACCACTCACCAGTTGCCAATTTTGGCACATATTTTTTCTTTTGCTCTTCGTTACCATATAACGTAATTGGCATGGTACCAATTCCTGTATGCGCTCCAAAGGCAGTACTAAAAGACCCAGTTGCTCCAGAGATATAATCACATACTAGCATGGTAGAGACAAAGCCCATTCCAAGACCATCATAGGCCTCTGGCACAGCAACACCTAATAGTCCCAATTCACCTGCTTTACGCATACATGCTTCTGTAAAGGCATAATCTTTTTGCTCAAAACGTTCCCAATGTGCCCAGATCTCACGATCTACAAACTCTTTGGTACTATCACGCATCATTTTTTGCTCTTCACTGATATCTTCCAATGTAAATACATCTTCACACGCCGTTTCTTTTACTAGGAATTGTCCACCACGTAGGATTTCTTTTTCTGTTGCTTCTGTGCTCATCTTCTCTATTGACTTAGGACGTTAAGACTTAAGACGTAGGACATGTGTCACTAGCTTAGGTCTTTCGTCTGATTATTAATTTAGTATTACTTTATATGTTGTTCGCTTTCGCGAAAATTTACTTTGTTTATATAATAGAGTATTACTCTATTTGTGTTGCATATTAGAGTGTTACTCTAATTTTAGTGTGCGAATGCACTAGTATTTACACGTTAATTCAATTTCGCGAAAGCGAAAAATCCTATGTCTTACATCAAGAGTACGCCAGTACTCTTCGTCTTAGGTCAATTTCGCGAAAGCGAAATTATTTCAAGAACTCATAAATTCCAGCAGCTCCTTGTCCAGTTCCTACACACATGGTCACCATTCCGTACTTTCCAGTCATATCACGCTTACGCATCTCATCAAAGAGTTGTACAGATAGTTTTCCTCCTGTACATCCTAGTGGGTGTCCTAAGGCAATGGCTCCTCCATTTACATTTACGATATCTGGATTAAGATCTAACTCACGCATTACAGCTAGTGATTGTGAGGCAAAGGCTTCATTTAGCTCAATCAACTCAATATCTTTTTGTTGTAATCCTGCTTGCTTTAATGCTTTTGGAATGGCAGCTACGGGTCCGATTCCCATGATGCGTGGTGGTACCCCTGCCGCAGCATAATTTACCATACGTGCAATAGGTTCTAGATTGTGCTCTTTGACCATTTCTTCACTCATCACCAATACAAAAGCGGCACCATCACTCATTTGTGATGAATTTCCAGCGGTAACACTTCCGCCGGCAGCAAATACAGGACGTAGTTTGTTTAATACTGCTGTATTGGTTCCTGCACGAGGTCCTTCATCTTTGGTAACGGTATATTTTTTTGTGGCTTTCTTTCCGTTTTCATCTACATATACTTGCTCTACATCTATCGGTACGATTTGATCTTGAAAACGGTCTTCTGCTTGTGCTTTTAGGGCTTTCATATGTGAGTTATAGGCAAACTCATCTTGATCTTCACGAGATACATTAAACTCATTGGCTACGGCTTCTGCAGTATTACCCATGCCCCAATAGTAATCTTCATGTCCAGATTTTACGATATCGTAATTGAGTTCTGGTTTGAAGCCTGTCATGGGTACAGAACTCATAGACTCGGCACCACCAGCAATGATACAGTCTGCCATTCCTGCTTGGATTTTGGCTACTGCCATTCCGATAGTTTCAATTCCTGAAGAGCAAAAACGGTTTACAGTTACACCAGGTACATCAATAATGTCTAATCCCATTAATGAGATGAGACGTGCCATATTGAGTCCTTGTGAGCCTTCTGGCATAGCATTACCAACAATAACGTCATCAATGCGTTTTTTATCAAAGTTGGGGAGCTCATTCATCATATACTGAATGGTTTCTGCTGCCAACTCATCTGCTCGCTTAAAGCGAAATACTCCTTTTGGTGCTTTTCCTACGGCTGTACGGTAGGCTTTTACTATATATGCTGTTTTCATAAATCTTCGATTTAGACTTAAGACTTACTTCGCTACGCTTAGTGACGTAGGACGTAGGACTAAAGTGCTTCCATAAAACGGGTAATCATACCCTGAATAGATTGTATTTTCTTTTCTAATTTTTTAAATATATCTTCAGAAATGTATTCTATTTCAAAAGCTATAATCAATTGTGTTTCCCATTCAAATGCACTTCCTAAAGCTGTTTCTAAATAGTGCTTAAAATGCTTGTCGGTTCCTCTTGCAGTTCCTTCGGCAATATTTGAAGAAACAGAAATGGCACATCTTTGTAATTGACTTGATAAACCATATGTTTCTGACTTTGGAAATTTTTTAGTAAAACTATATGTATCCTTTGCGAGTTCGATGCCTTCACGCCAGATATTTAGTTTTCTAAAGTTATGCCTTGCAGCCATGTTCTGATTTTCTTAATAGACTTAAGACTAACTCGCTTTGCTCGTTGATTTAGGACGTAAGACGTATTTGTTTTAGTCTTATGTCTTATGTCAGATTGCGCAGCAATCAAATCTCACATCTTTTATATTATATTTCTTAATAGACTTACGACTAACTCGCTTTGCTCGTTGACTTAGGGCGTAAGATGTATTTGTTTTAGTCTTATGTCTTACGTCAGATTGCGCAGCAATCAAATCTTACGTCTTTTTCATTTATTTTAGTCTTGACTCTTGATTCTTGTTTCTTTTATACGCTTTCGCGAAAGCGAAAAAAATTAGTTTCTCAACGGTTTCCCTCTTTTTAACATATGCTCGATACGTTCTAGGGTTTTGCGTTCTGTTGTGAGTGATAAGAAAGCTTCACGTTCTAGATCCAATAAGTATTGTTCTGATACTTTGGTAGGTTCTGAAAGGTCTCCTCCAGCCATCACATAGGCTAGTTTGTTTGCTATTTTCTTATCGTGCTCTGAGATATAGTGACTTGCTTCCATACTGTCTGTTCCTACTAAGAACATTCCTAAGGCTTGCTTTCCTAATACTAGGACGTCATTACGTTTTACAGGTTGTGTGTATCCTGCATCTGCCATCAATTTTGCGTGGGCTTTTGCCGTGGCAATCTGACGATCTTTATTGACAACAACAATATCTTTTCCTTTTTGTAGGATACCAGTATCAAAGGCTTCATATGCCGATGTAGATACTTTGGCCATACCAATGGTCAAGAAGTTTTCTTGTAATACATTAAGCTCTACATCTCCTTTTTTGAAGGTGTCTGAGGCGCGTAATGCCATCTCTTTAGAACCTCCACCACCAGGAATCACACCCACACCAAACTCTACGAGTCCGATATAGGATTCGGCAGCAGCGACTACTTTATCTGCGTGAAGTGATAACTCACATCCTCCTCCTAAAGTCATACCGTGTGCGGCAGAAATGGTTGGGATGGCTGAGTAACGCATACGCATCATGGTATCTTGGAAATATTTGATCGCCATATTGAGCTCATCATATTCTTGCTCTACAGCCATCATAAAAATCATTCCAATATTGGCTCCAACAGAGAAATTGGCTCCTTGGTTTCCTACAACGAGTCCTGCAAAGTCTTTCTCAGCAATATCAATGGCTTTATTTAGTCCAGCTAATACATCACCTCCAATGGTATTCATCTTACTACGGAACTCAACATTTAAGATCCCATCTCCTAAATCTTGAACAGAAACACCAGAGTTTTTATAAACTTCGGTTTGTTTTCTGATGTTATCTAGAATAATAAAGGCATCTTGTCCTGGTACTTTGGTTTGCTTTTTAGATGGGATATCATAAAAATGAGTAGCTCCATTGTCTACAGTATAGAAAGATGTGCTTCCTGAAGCGATCATATCTGTTACCCAAGTGGCAACGTCAAGACCTTCTGCTTTCATGAGCTCGATTCCTTTTTCTACACCAATAGCATCCCAAATTTGGAAAGGTCCGTGTTCCCATCCAAAACCAGCTTTCATAGCATCATCGATCTTATAAAGCTCGTCAGTGATTTCTGGGATACGGTTTTGTACATAAGCGAATAGGTGTGCAAATGACTTGCGGTAAAATTCACCCGCTTTATCTTTTCCACCTGCTAATACTTTAAAACGATCGGCTACATTGTCGATGGTTTTTGTAAGTTCAAGTGTTGCAAATTTTGCACGTTTATTAGCGCGGTATTCTAGGGTATCTAAATCTAACGAAAGGATTTCTGTTTTCCCTTCGGCGTTTTTTGTCTTTTTATAAAACCCTTGTCCTGTTTTGGATCCTAACCATTTATTTTCCATCATGGTATTGATGAAATCTGGCAAATCAAAGAGTTCTTTGCGCTCATCGTCTTTACAGTTTTGAGCGATTCCGTTGGCTACGTGTACGAGTGTATCTAATCCTACAACATCTACAGTACGGAAGGTAGCCGACTTAGGACGTCCAATAACGGGTCCTGTTAATTTGTCTACTTCTTCTATGGTTAATCCCATTTCTTTTACAGTATGGAATAAACTCATGATAGAGAAGATACCGATACGGTTTCCAATAAAGGCAGGCGTGTCTTTTGCAACAACCGATGTTTTTCCTAAGTACTGCTCTCCGTAATTATTTAAGAAATCTAATACGCCTTGATCTGTCTTGGGACCTGGAATGATTTCAAATAACTTTAAGTAACGTGCTGGATTGAAGAAGTGTGTTCCGCAAAAATGCTTCTGGAAATCCTCACTACGTCCTTCATTCATAAACTGAATAGGAATCCCTGAAGTGTTTGACGTAATAAGTGTACCAGGAGTTCTGTGTTTTTCTAGGTTTTCAAAAACTTGTTGTTTGATATCTAGACGCTCTACAACTACCTCGATGATCCAATCTACATCTTTTACCTTTGCAATATCATCTTCTAGGTTTCCTGTAGTGATACGTTTTGCAAAAGCTTGGCTATAAATAGGAGAGGGCTTGCTTTTTAAAGCTGCTTTTAAGGAATCGTTTACCATGCGGTTACGAACCACTTTATCCTCTAATGTGAGTCCTTTTGCTTTTTCTTTGTCGTTTAATTCGCGTGGTACGATGTCTAGTAGCAGTACATCTACACCAATATTAGCAAAATGACAAGCGATACCGCTTCCCATAATACCACTACCAATTACAGCGACTTTTCTTATTATACGTTTTGCCATTATTTATGAATCGTTTCTTCTTGATTAAATATTTTCTTATTCTGTACTAAGTCGTTTATAGTTTCGATTACCTTATAAAAACCTAGGATTTCTTCTTCAGATACATTTTCTCGTATGGTATCGTTAAATTGAAGTACGTGGTCTTTTGCATATTGACGTTTGCGTTGTCCATCTTCTGTGAGGTATATTAAAACACTTCTCCCATCGGCTGGATTAGGTTTACGTACAATGAGATTCTTATCTTCCATGGTTTTAAGTGTACGGGATAGGGAAGTAGCTTCCATACCCATACGCGGACCTAACGCTGTAGAAGGAGTTCCTTCTTCAGGGTCTATACTTAATAAAGCAAAAGCGTGTGCCATGGTAGCATCATACTTTGATGCTTGTTCGTTATACATTTTAATAACAGCTTGCCAAGTATATCGCAAACAAAAATCTATGGTTTTATCTCTCATTAGGGATGATTAGGTTCGAAATCGTTGTAAATATACATAAAAATACTATGCATGCATAATAAAAATACTATAATTTTTATAAAATACTCACTTTAAGCGAAATGTAAAGTTGCAGTTTTGAAGATGTATACTTACACTTTACGAATGATGTAGTTATGGTTCTTAAATATAAGGAAGTTAAGAATGTGATGCAAGATGTATATGTTTTGTACTTCAGCCACGCTCAGTATAGATTCTATAATAATTAACCTTTTGCGCATTTTGAGTAATTTCATCGATTTTTCCCTAACCCTAAAGGGAATATCGACGAAATTTTTAGTTCTTCCTTTAGGATTGAGGTAAAACTAAAAATTTCACTAGAAAATTAGCGTATTGAATATCTAAATGCACAACGGGTTATAATTTGGACTTTAGTAATTAAACTGTACTCAGTATAAATTCTATATAATTATGCTTTAACACTTTGCTCTCCCTCTGGTCGTGAATCTCGCAGGCTCGATTTAGCGCTTTGCTCTCCCTCTGGTCGTGAATCTCGCAAGCTCGATTTAACGTTTCACTCTCCCTTTGGTCGTGAATCTCGCAGGCTCGATTTTGTACTTCGACTATGCTCAGTATAAACTTCTACGTCGCCATACTCTTTGAAAACGTATATCTGAGTCCTATTAAATAAAAAGAGGCTACCTTATATAGAATAGCCTCTTTTTGTTATGAGTTTGTGTATCTATTAGTAGGCACAGCAAACACAATGTCCATATATTGGATGTGGGTAATATCCTTGGTCACAAGGTCCGCCTTCATTGATGTACGGATTATTACAAGTATCTTCTCTTAACATTCCTCCGTTTACTTCTCTTTGTGCATCTTTAGATAATGATTCTCCGAGGTTTCCAATTTTCTTTAACATAGTATAAAATTTAATGATTAATAATTAATTTTAAATATTTGATATGTAGTTAATTACCTCATTAAGATAGTAAGATTGAACTATAATTAAAATGATTTGATGTTAATATAAAGTATTGATTGTTAATTGCTTATGATTTGTCGGTAAAAATATAAGAAAGGCTTATATCTCGTAAGATAAATAGTGTAATAATCTGAATTTTAAAAGGTTATGTTGGGTGCTTATTGTAGTTTTCTAATTGCTTCCCGCTCACTTAAAGGGGCTAGACAATTGGCAGAGACAAATGCAATCACTGCTTGCGGGTTTGTTTTTCCATATTCTCGTAATGCCCAACCAATGGCTTTATTGATAAAGAACTCGCCAGTGTCTTTGTGTTTTAAACATAACTGAAATAGGAGTTCTTTATTCGTTTGTTCTTTATAGTCTAATTGAAAGAGAATAGCACTTCTATTGAGCCACATATGATCTGTGTTGCTATAGTTTTGAATCACTTTAGAGGTTTCTTCTGGGAATAATTTTAAATAATCTCCTAGGTGATGTTTGGCAATCATGTCTACCGTATCCCACCACGAATGTGTAGTGATAAGATGTTCGATAAAAGAAATATCTTCTTTATGGAATTTCTTTTTGAGAAATCGAGTTGTAAGTTCGACAGCGCAGTAGTGGAGTTCGCGTTCTGGGTATTTGTAAAGTTCTTTTACAATTTGAATGACTGTTGGTCTGTCTAATTGTGGTTTGTATGTGTTTACGATTTCTTTTAAAATGGCTTTTCGTTCGGGGGCTTTGACACCAAAAAATGCATACCGATTTCTCATATAAATTTTCATCTCTATAGCAAGTGTTGAGTTTGCTATTACTTTGAGTTGTGAGATGAGATCTGGAACGAAGTTCATTTTATTTTAAATTGAGTGATTTTGGTACAATTTGTTTTCAATACATTACTCAATCACTTATTAATTTGTTTTTAGTAATGTATATTTATCTTATAATTAGTAATTTAAATCATTTGGGATATGCGTTTTTTTAAAAATACTAAAAAAAGAATCATTGTCATAGGTTTGATTGTATGTACGTATAGTCTATCCTTTCAAAATCTTGCAGCTCAAAATAATGAACTCAATACACAAGGACTCTATTATGCTGAGTTTTATGATTATATCTACAGGGGGCATTTTGAACACATAAAGATTACTAGAAATAGTGCTGATTTCGTAAATATTTTTGATAGTTATTTAAAGGCGTATGGTGGACAGTGTGCATCTTACTTACCTGAAAATAAAGTGCCAATTATGGTAGATAGATGTAATGAGTGGATGGTTGAGAAAGATTTTTATGGTAATGAAGTGAGCAGAACTTGTGTTGGTTGGACGGAAGTAGAAAGCGGTTTGTTTGCTAAACCTGGTTTGTACAATGCGAAAGAAAAATTTGTAAGTCAAGTTGCCCTTGATGTTGCTGGAGCAGAATTTGGGATATTATTTGATGAAAATGCTATTGGGAATTCGGTAGATAAAATTCATAAAATAAAAGGTTTAAAAGCAGATATGCAGCAGTTCTTTCGTTTGAATGGATGTAAGGGAGCGGTTCTTGAATTATTTGAAAAGAATTTAAAAGCGTTTGCATTACAAACCAAACCCACACGACTTACGAGTCAAAGTATGTATCAAAAAGTGAAGAATTCTGGAGGTCCAACAGGAAATCAAAACTATACGAAGTTACTTAATGATCTTGTTGCTAATCAAAGTAAAACTTGGGCGATGAATAAATATGTTACTAATAGTGTAAATGGTGTAAGAGTGACCGCAAGAGATGGTCAGTCTAGACCTCGAGAAATGACTGCAAATTATTCCTATAGTAGTATGTTTGGAAGTAGTAAGGGGAGTGTACGCGTTACTTTTGAAAATGGTCTTCCTGCGTGTATGTACTTTTTTGATTTCCCTAGAAATTGTAAGACACCCAATAGTAGTATTGTAGCATCATATGCTACTGGGAATTATAAGATGTAGTGAAGGTATATTTTATAGGTTTGATATGTGGTCAATAACGAAGTTCATATTGTATTTAATTAAGATGTATATTTATTAAAATATATAAAAGAAAATAATGTTTGTAAAAATTAAAGTAATAATACCCATTTTAGCAATTATGCTTGCATCATTTACCTCACCTTATAAGGATACAACTAAGAGTGTAAAGATTACTAAAAGTTCTGTGCCAATAGAAGCCTCAGAATTTTTATTGAGAGAAGGTATTACAATGCTTGCATCTACTGATGACTATTTATTTTATGTAACTGTAAAGTCAAAAAACGTAAAAGGAAAAAAAGAGCTTTCTAATCACAGAAAAATAAAACGTAAAGGACAACAATATAATGTTACTTATACTTATGAGTATCGCTCTTCTAAACTAAAAAAAACATATGATCTTTATTATATCGTATGGGAAGACGGAGAAGTTTTTGAAGTAAAACCTACCATTGATATATATGTAGAAAATATACGTTTATTAACCGAGGTATAAAGTTAAAACCCAACCGCAGTATCATCACCACGACGATCGGCGCCTCCTTCTAAGGTACCATCAGGTAGGACGAGAATACCATCTACTTTTCCAATCACAGGTGATACATCTTCATTAGGATTGTATCCTTTGTTTTTTAAGTTTTCGAGTAATGTAGCATCAAAGCTATTTGGTTCAAACATTACGATATCTGGTAACCACTGGTGATGGAAGCGAGGGGCATTTACCGCTTCTTGCATTCCCATATCAAATTCGTGTACGTTCAAAATGGTTTGTAAAACCGATGTAATAATTGTAGAACCTCCAGGTGTTCCTACCGTCATCCAAAATTCTCCATCTTTTTCTACTAATGTAGGCGTCATACTAGATAGCATACGTTTTCCGGGAGCAATCTCATTGGCTTTGGCACCTAATAATCCAAACATATTAGGAACACCGGGTTTTGAAGAGAAATCATCCATTTCATTATTTAAAAAGAAACCAAGTTCATCTACATATAATTTAGAACCAAAAGCACCATTGAGTGTTGTTGTTACGGCAATAGCATTTCCAAATTGATCTACAATAGAGTAGTGGGTGGTTTCCATACTTTCGTAACCCGGTAAGTCACTGTGATTAATTTCACTGGAAGGGGTTGCTTTGTCCCAAGAGAAGGTATCCATTCGGTTTTTACTATAATCGTCAGAGATTAAAGTTTCAATAGGAATATCTACAAAGTCAGGATCTCCTAAATAAAAACTACGATCTGCATATGCACGGCGTTCTGCTTCGGTGATCACTTGAATGGCTTTTTCTGAATTGTGTCCATATTGTGAGACATCATAGGGCTCTATCATTTCCATAATTTGTGCTAGACAAACCCCTCCACTAGACGGCGGACTCATAGAAACAATTTTTAGGTTGTCATATTCAAAGGTGACAGGTGTACGCCATTGTGCTTCATAGGCTTTTAGGTCGTCTACGGTCATAATTCCTCCTTTGTCTTGGAGGTATTGTACCATTTTCTGTCCAGTTTCTCCCCCATAAAATTCGGCTTTACCGTTTGCGATGATACGTTCTAAAGTTGCAGCAAGTGCAGGGTTTTTTACGGTTTCCGCTTTCGCGAAAGCGGTGCTATATAGCATTGTACTATCACCATTTACACGGTTAAAGACTTCACTATATTTTTCAAAACGTCCTGCTTGTTTTTCTGTAACGATATATCCGTTTCTTGCCAAGTCTACTACAGGCTGTAATAATTTATCTATAGGCATGGTACCAAATTTTTCATGGGCAGCAAAGATGCCAGAAATAGTTCCAGGTACACCCACTGCCATGGCACCTTCTGTGCTAAGGTTTGGAATGACATTGCCTTCTTCATCTAAGTACATATCTTTATCTGCTGCACCCGGCGCTTTCTCACGATAATCTAATGCACCTATGGCTCCATCATTGGTTCTGTATACCATAAAACCTCCACCGCCTAAGTTGCCTGCATAGGGATAAGTAACGGCAAGTGCCATTTCGGTAGCTACCATAGCATCAAAAGCATTACCACCTTGTTCCATTATCATAGATCCAATTTTTGAAGCCTCTTCACGGGCAGAAACGACCATGGCTTTTTGGGTAATGAGTCCGCGTTTAATTTCTCTTTTTTCTTGAGGAGCTTCTGTTTTACAGCTTGTAATAAGGAATAGAAGGGTGCAAAGGGATGCGATGGTGTATTTCATAATTATAGTGAAGGGTTTAGTTTCTTCACTTTTTAAAAATAGGGATTCTTAAGAAGATAGAAAAGAGGATTAAAAAAGAACCCTCTAAAATTAAATTTTTTAGAGGGCTTGAAATACAACAGAGATAAAATATAATTACATTCTATTCTTGTACATATTTTTAAATACTTACGCACCATCAATGATATCATCTACAACAATGTCTGCTTTTAATAATATAACATCATCTTCAATGACAATATCTTTTCCACCGTAAATAGCTTGTGGTTTTTGGACTTCTTGATTTCTAAATTTTTCTAACATAACTTTAATTTTATGATTAATGAATGAATGATAGATACATATAAGATTAGACACCATCAATGAGATCATCTACTACAATGTCTGCTTTTAATATAACATCATCTTCAATGACAATGTCTTTCCCTCCATAAATAGCTTGTGGCTTTTGGATTTCTTGATTTCTGAATTTTTCTAACATAACTTATTATTTTTAAGGTTTATATATAGAAGAGCTTTTTTCTAGATTTTGTTACCCATGATGGATCAATAGGTTATAAAATCATAAAAAAAGCAGCTATCATAATTGATAACTGCTTTGTTATTTAAAGGCCTGTATAATAAGATGTCAATATTGTCTTACTAGATTAATTGTTAATTCTGTTCTTGAAGCATCATCTGTGAGATTTGGATTCCTTGAATATAATGTTGTATTTAAGCCAAAGTATCCAAATGCACCAATAGCGGGTGCTACATTAGTCCAATCCCATAAACGTCCAATTACATTAAAATTATAAGTTTGACCAGCAATTAATTCGATATCTTTTGTAATGACTACTTGGCGTGATAAAGCAAAAAAGTTGATAGATCCTGCGCCACCTGTTGCGGTATCATCTACAAATTTTGAATAGGTGGTAATTAGTTTTTCTCCAATAACTTCATCGTCTACCTCTATACGCATAGATGCTATAGCGACATTATCATCTGCAACATTTGGATTTGATACGGTGGCTACTCCAAAGTGTGATGTTACGATGATTCTATAAATTCCTGAAAAAGGCACTTCTATATTTTGATTTAATCCATTAATAGGAATATCTGCTAGGGTATTTACAAAGTTTTGATTTGTTTGAAGAAACTGCCTACTAAATCCTCTAGACAATACACGACTCCATTGGATTCCATTCCAGTAATATAATCCTGGAGTAACCGAATTTGATTGGCTATTTACAGTAGAAGTATTATAAACAGTGAGCCCTTCGGCTGGGTTTTGAATGGTAGTTGTATCTGTATTTGATGTTAGGGCTATTCTAGGGATAAGCACTCCTTTGTCATCACTCTCTACTTGAAAAATGGCACCTGCATTTAATTGTGTAGTTCCTATAGCTACTTGTGATCTTATACATTGACTTTGTGTTAGAAGAATAATAAGGATGATAAAAAAAGGATATTGTTGTATTTTTTTCATGCTGTAATTTTTTGGGCTATTTACTTTTGCTCTACAAGTGTAATGGTCATTTCTCCATATTGACCATCATCAATTCCATTAGATCCATTAAAACTAGAAGTCTCTTTTCCAAAGTAACTGATATTGGTATTATGGCATATCCATTGACTTCCAGCTATTAAGAAACGATAGTCTGTATTTGCTTCTAAGTCGATGTTATGTAAGAAAGTATATTGATTTCCTAGGTTGTTAAATTCTCCAACGGCCGTATCTATATATTTAGATTCGGAGGTTACGTAGGTCATTTCTAAAAAATTTCTGGAGTTATCACTGTCTACTTGATAGAGTCTAAAATCTCCTTGACAAGCAGCATCTGTATTATTTATAGGATCTCCAGCAGTATAATAAGCGGTGACTTTTATTTGATAAGTACCCTTAAACGGAACGGTAAAATCACCTGTATCTAGACCGGGAATTGGTAATGCTTCAGAAGTAACGATTCCCATGAGTTCTGCCGTTTGTTTAAACTCCAAAGCAAAACCATTATTAAAAATACGTTGCCACCTGCTACCATCAAAATAATAAAAACCAGGAGAAATCGCTGTAGCAACATTGGTTCCTGATGGTGATGTTGCGGTATTAAATACAAACAACCCAGCTGCTGGATTTTGAATGGGAGTCTCCGTATTATCTGTAGATAGTAATGCGACTCTAGGAGTCAAAATACCTTTATCTGTTGCTTTTACTTCTAATACGGCACTAGGGTCTATTTGATCTGTATTAATACCAACTTGACCATATGTTATATTAGAAATGGAGTATATGCATACTATAAAGAGTAACAATTTATTCATGATTTGGGGCTTTTGTATGTTTTGTATATGAAAACAGGATCCCTTATAGGGATTTAGATGTTTTAAAATTGTCTAGTTAATGTAATAATAAGCGCACCTCTATAGGCGTCATTTTGACCATTAGAGCGTGTAAATCCATTGGTGTCTTTTCCGAAAATGCCTTCTTCAGTAGTGTTTACAGCATTCCATTCGCGTCCTTTTACAATAAATCGATATTCCTCTGCTGGGTTTCCTTCAAAAGAAAAAGAGTACGATATCTCTTGTCCTATACTATCAAACCTTCTGTTATTTCCTAAATCTGTAGAAACACCATTTACAAATCGCTCTTTAACAATGGATGCTGTTCCATTTACTTCCATCTCAAGCGCTATAGAAGCAATGCCTACACCATCTCCATTGCTGTTTCCATTTCCATTACCACCTGATCGTGGTCCCGCAGAATAAAATCCATTTCCAGATACTTTATAAACCCCTGCATAGGGAAGTTTTATCACTCCTGTGTCTAATCCTGGTATGGCTATGTATGTGTTTGGATCACTAGATGCTTGTATTTCTTCGGTCTGATTAAACGCTAGACTAAACCCTTCATCGTGAAGTCGCACCCAAGAATCAGTATCATAATAATAAAACCCAGGGGCAATTGTGTTTTCACCCGAGCCAGCATCGGCAAGGTTATATACCAAAAGTCCAGTGGTGGGTTTTGTTTCACTTGAATTTAGCGTGATTGTAGTGATATCATCTTTACCATTAAGAGATACTCTGGGAATTAAAATCCCTTTATTATCAGAAACAATATCTAATAGAGCACTAGGATCTGGTGTAATTGTATTTATGCCTACTTGAGCTTGTATTGTATATGCCAACAGCATACATAATACAACTACTAGTGTGTTTATTTTTATCATGACTTGGGGTTTTGTCGTTCCATTTAAAATGAGATACTAACTGTATGTATTCTCTATTTCAAACCGATAAATAATCAATAGTAATTTTAATTGTAAAAATGGTCGACGCTAAAAAGCGTTACTTACAATTTTTTTAAATGCGGAAGTAAGTGTCTGTTAATGTGTGTTTTGTAATTATTTTATTTTCAATAGCATTTACTAAAAAATGTAATGTATCTAACACATTTTAAATTTTAAGAATGGAATCTGGAATACTTTTTTATAGAAAACGGTTTATTGTCATTTTACTTTTAGACAAAAAATAGCCTTTTAAGTACAACTGTACTTAAAAGGCTATTTAAGATAAGAATCTTAGTAATTATTTATCCAGCAACTTGAATTGTTGGATCCCATTGGAAGTATCCAAATAATACAGGTTGTCCAGAATCGTCTCTAGAATATAAAGAAAAAACAACTCTATATCCTTCGGTACCTTTGTTGATTACATCGGCTTCAAAAAACCAAAACTTTTGATCACTTATATCTGCGGGCAGTACATCTCTTCCAGAAGGAGAAACGCCAGATTTTGTAAATGTTTTGCTTTCAAATTCTGAAAAAACTTGTGTTCCACTAAATTTATTAATTCCATAAATA
Organism: Dokdonia pacifica; assembly: GCF_900188275.1. Classification (GTDB taxonomy): domain Bacteria; phylum Bacteroidota; class Bacteroidia; order Flavobacteriales; family Flavobacteriaceae; genus Dokdonia; species Dokdonia pacifica. The sequence goes on along the minus strand of NZ_FZNY01000012.1, from coordinate 106,057 downwards.
AGTGCTGAATTTTCAAAATTGTTAGAAGCCGTTACTCCAAAGAAACGTACGACGTCTCCTACATTGGCAGAAAATGTAAGATCACCTGTACCACTACCAGATATCGTATTTGAAGTGGCTACCATATACCCAAAGCTGTGGGCAATTCCTGTAGGATTATTTTGATCTTTACTTGGACTAGGGTATTGTCTCATAATTCCTTGCGCGTCCAAGGTTACTTGAATATTTATTGTCTTACTCATAATGTTTGTAATTTAAATTTTGTACTTACTCTATTAAAGCTTTTCAGTATACGCTTATATTATATTGAAGATATCATTGATCAATTTGCGCGCTATATCTTCTACGTAACGAGTACTAAATTACAGGAGTATTATGATATTTAAATAAGTATAAACACCTGATTATCAATACAAAGTGTTTTACTTGCGTATTTATAAGTGAATTGAGAAACGAGTATTTTATTACTTGATTGTTATGATTAGAGTAACATAAAATAGCAGTATTTTACTTAAGATTAGACATAAAAAAACAGTCTCAATAAGCACCACACTATTCAGACTGTTTTTCAAGGTATTAGTAGCTATTATTTATAAGACGTAAAATTATGAAAAAGGTTGTGTATAGTTATGTTAAGTTATTGTTATAAATACTATGTATGTGGTATACGCTTTATCGTTTCCCTCTCCCTTTGGTCGTGAATCTCATAAGTTTGCTTTCGCGAAAGCGTATACATCTACTTTTTTAGTTTGCGAATTATATATAGTGTAATGATGTATATCGTACCAGGAATGAAGATATAGATGAGTTCGCTCATGATGACTCGTAATCCCCATTTGCTAAAGAAATTTTCGATGCCAATAGGAGAAACTTGAATGGGCCTCCAGTCGAAGAAATGACGAGTATCATCCCATGGAGAGAAGAAAGCGATGCCTAAACCGCCTGTAGTCATAGCATCTAAAACCGCATGAGAAGCAGTAGCTAGTGTGAAAAATAGGATAAGTAATATTCCTTTTTTTGATAGTATAATAGTACTGTAAAAGATAATGGTGATGATCATCCCAATAAGTAGCGCTGCGAGTAATGAATGACTAAAACCTCGATGTCCCCAAAAAGATTCGTACGGAATTCCAAATGAAAACCCAATAACGTCTGCATCAGGAAGTATGGAACATATAGCAGCTAGTATCCAGAATTTTGTACTTCTGTACGTTTTAGGTACGCTTGTTCCTAGTGCTATTGCAGCAAATGCGTGACCAAATGCTGAAGCCATACTATACTTCCTTTATTTTAACAGCCACAAAGGCCTGTAATTCTTCAAAAAAAGAAGTAAACTCTTTCTCAAAAGCGTCATAGTGCTCTTTTAAATCTTGAATAGCTTCATCCATTGGTACTCTATTTTTAATACGAATATTCATATTGTAAAGTACCGTCTCAATCCCTTCTAATGTGGCATAGCTAAGTAACCAGTTTTGCTTCATCATCGGAATCATCATTTTTTGGATTCGAGAAGTAAGTAAATGATGGTTGGTTTTGAGAAGTTCATAAAAGTCATCTACGTATGTTTCTAGAGGTTGCTCATGATACTGATGCCAGTTTTTTGCTAAAAAATGATCATATAATATATCTACAATAACACCGCTATAATGCCCATATTTTGCGTGTAATCTCTTGGTGCTTTGTTTGGTGATAACATGACTATCTGTATAACTATCTATCCATCTATGAATAAGAATTCCTTTTTGAATTCCTTCTGGATATTTTAGGTATTTTTTTCCCTTAATACCATCGGCTATAAAGTTACCAATGGTAATCATATCATCATCACCAGAAAGGTATATATGTGCTAGAAAATTCATTTCTGTGAAGATACCTTTTATAAATGATCTCTAAAAACTATTGTCATATTTCCTAAGCTGATTGCTTTGTTTTTTAAGAAATGATAACATCATAGGCGAGAGGTTAAAAGTTGTTTGTCTTTTCTTACTTTTGCAATCCCCTATCATAAGAATATACAACGTAACAAATAACTTAATCTATGACATTAATAAAATCCATTTCTGGTATACGAGGAACCATAGGCGGTACTACGGGTGATAACTTGACACCTATAGATGCTGTGAAATTTGCAGCTGCTTATGGCGCATGGCTTAAAAATGATCGTACTAAAGAAACCTACCGTGTAGTAGTGGGTCGCGATGCTCGTATTTCTGGATCTATGATTCAAGAATTGGTAATGAATACATTAGTAGGGATGGGAATCCATGTGATTGATCTGGGACTTTCTACAACGCCTACTGTAGAGGTGGCAGTCCCTATGGAACATGCAGATGGTGGAATCATTCTAACGGCTTCTCATAACCCGAAACAATGGAATGCTCTTAAATTACTTAATAGTAAGGGTGAGTTTTTAAATGGAGTAGAAGGTGAGAAAATTTTAAGGTATGCCGAAAATGAAGACTTTACATTTGCAGAAGTAGATGATCTTGGAAAAATTACTGTAAATGATGCCTATATAGATTTACATATAGATGAGGTACTTGATCTAGAATTGGTTGATGTAGATGCTATTAAAGCGGCTAAATTTAAAGTAGTCGTAGATGGTGTAAACTCGACGGGAGGAATTGCGATTCCGAGATTATTAGACAGATTAGGTGTGATTCCAGTAGAACTATATTGCGAGCCTAACGGTCATTTTCCTCATAATCCAGAACCGCTTAAAGAACATTTAGGTGATATTTGCGCTTTAGTCGTAAAAGAAAAGGCTGATTTCGGAATTGTTGTCGATCCAGATGTAGATCGTCTTGCTTTTATAGATGAGACAGGAGAAATGTTTGGAGAGGAGTATACATTAGTAGCTTGTGCAGATTATGTGTTGAGCGAAACAAAAGGGAATACGGTATCAAATTTATCTTCTTCTCGCGCGCTTAGAGACATTACACGTAAGCACGGTGGTACGTATCACGCAAGTGCTGTAGGAGAAGTAAATGTAGTGCAATTAATGAAAGACACGAATGCCGTGATCGGAGGAGAAGGAAACGGAGGAATTATTTATCCTGCATCTCATTATGGACGTGATAGTCTCGTTGGAACTGCCTTGTTCTTAACGCATCTTGCTAAAGGAAATAAAACAGTAAGCGAACTTAAAGCGAGTTATCCTCCTTATTTTATGAGTAAGCAAAAAATCCAGTTGACTCCAGAATTAGATGTAGATGGGCTATTAGAGACGATGGCTACTACCTATGCTCATGAAGATATTAGTACAATAGATGGTGTGAAAATAGATTTTGAACATCATTGGGTACACCTTCGTAAATCTAATACAGAACCTATTATTCGTATCTATACGGAAGCTGGTACTCAAGAAGAAGCAACTCGTGTTGCAGATGCTATGATTCAAGAGATTAAAAAAGTTGCTGGTTTGTAAACTAGCAGTATTTATTTATAAGAAACCCTTCTTCATTTTTAAGAAGGGTTTTTCTTTTATATAAAGTTGATGAATAAACAATATTTTATTGATTTATAGGTTTTTACTACAGAAATCAATCTGATTTTACTAAAAACCATCTCATTATGAATGCTAAAAAAATAGTATTAGTTCTTTTAGTTGCATGTTTTACAATTGCTAGCTCATATGCTCAATCACCTAAAAAGAAACCTGTTGATAGTCGTTTAGAAGTTTCTAAAGAAGCGCTAGCAAATTTGGTTATTAATGAAGATGGAGATGCAGCAACGACCAGTTTTAAAATAAAATTCCCAGGATATCCTACCGTTTCTGTACAAGGTAATACCCTTAATGAAGAGGCGCTAGAGCATTTAAAATCTTCAAAAAAAGGAACACAGATTCAAGTTTTTGATATTAAAGATGCTACTTCTGAGGAGAAAGGTGCAAAAAGAAATCCACCTCTTATTTTTAAATTGACTACAAATCCCTAAGTAGTTTTGTCTTTTCCTGCTGACTCTTGTTTTTTTCCGAGAAGTTTAAAACGTTTATGCGTCCATAAATAATACTGTGGCGCCTCTCGTATTTGGTCTTCTAATGTTTTTGCAAAAGCATCCGTAATTTTATAATCTGGAAATTCTTTGGGATTTTTTGCTAGTTCAATAAAAGTACCTTCGTAATGTCCTCGTTTTGTCTTCTTCACTTTGAGGAAGACAATAGGAAGATCAAGTTCTTTTGAAATGCGTTCAACACCTGTAAAAAAAGGCAACTCATGACCTAAAAAGCTTGTCCAGTAATGAGATTTTCCTAATCTTGGAGATTGATCTGCTACAAAACCATACATGCTAGTCATGCCTAGCTCTTGATTTTTTTTCATTCGTTTTGCGGCAAATTTATTGGCAATGAGTTCTGTATTCCACCGTCCTCGGATGCGACGTACTAAACCATCAAAATGTGCGTTTTTAATTTTCTTGTAAATGCCATGCCCAGTATTTTTCATATACAATTGTATAGCAAATGACCATTCATAACTGGCATAATGCCCTAGTATTACAATACCGCTCTTACCTTGAGCTTCATAGCCTTGAACAACTTCAATATTGGTATATGTCATTCTAGCGGTAAGTTGCTCTTTTTTGATACTGAGTGTTTTAATCATCTCTATAAATAAATCGCATAGATGATGATAGAATTTTTTTTCTATTTGCTTTAATTCTTGAGATGATTTTTCTGGAAATGCCGTTATAAGATTGTAACGAACCGTTTTTTTTCGATATCCTATAATATGGTATATTAGAATATATACCATATCAGAAATAAAGTATAATACTTTGAATGGTAATTTTGATAACCCCCAAAGTAATGGGTATATTAACCAAAAAGCGATCGCTTGCATTTAGAAAAATAGTTATATAAGATAGCGCAAATATAGGTATCTTTACTACGTAATAAGAATAAATTATGGCGGATTTACATCCTGTAACAATAGCTATTATTGCTATTAATGTACTCTTCTCTATGAAGGGTTTTAATGATTATAGTTTTAAAAGTAAGTACTTATTCCAAATAGGAGCTATACGAAGAGGAGAACAAGTACGTATGATTAGTTCAGCTTTTCTACATGCAAATCCTCAACACCTTTTTGTAAATATGCTTACACTATATTTCTTTGCAAATACAGTAATAGGTAAGCTGGGAGTTTTTCAATTTGTTGTTGTTTATGTAGGAAGTTTAATCATAGGTAACTTACTGTCTTATTACTTTCATAAAGATGAATATCATTATTCGGCATTGGGAGCGAGTGGTGCTGTTTCAGGTATATTATATGCGGCTATTTTGTTAAAGCCTGATATGATGTTGGGACTCTTTTTTGTGATTCCTATGCCAGCATATGTTTTTGGTATAGGATATCTTTTATATTCTATTTATGGGATGAGAGCTCAAAATGATAATATTGGTCATGACGCCCATTTTGGAGGCGCTGTTGGAGGTTATCTGATCACTTTATTTATGGTACCTACTTTATTACAAACCAGTACACTTATGGTTGTTTTACTAGCCATTCCTATTGTTATCTTATTTGTAATGATTAAATTAGGTAAAATTTAACTACACTTATTTAGTTATGAATTTATTACGTCTTTTTATACTATTATGTACTATGAGTCTTACAGCACAAACATCTACCACAGAACCTCTTGTTCATGTAACTGGAAAAGGAATTGTTAAAGTTACTCCTGACCAGGTAGCTATTAAAGTACGTGTAGAGAGTGAAGGCAAAGATGCAGTGGCTGTAAAAAATGAAAACGACACTTCTATCAACGCTGTGATCAAATTTTTGCGTTCAGAAGGAGTGAAAGATGAAGATGTACAAACGGAGTATATCAATTTAAATAAGAATTTCGATTATAATACAAAGACATATTCTTACAAAGCAAATCAATCACTTACCGTACTTCTGAAAGATATTACACAATATGAAACTATTATTTCTGGATTATTAAATTCAGGGATTAATCGCATAGATGGTGTTCAATTTAAGTCCTCAAAAGCAACATCATTAAAAGCAGAAGCTCGTGTAAAAGCAATACTCGATGCCAAACAACGCGCAGAAACCTATGCCACAGCTATTGGACAGTCTATAGGAAAAGCTGTACAGATAAGTGAAGCCTCTGCTAGTGTGCCTCGACCACAATTACGAAGTGCTAATTTTGCCATGGAAGCCTCTTCTGATGGCGGTGAAACTATTGCACCTGGCGAACTATCTATTATCGTGAGTATCTCCGCTAGTTTTGAGTTGAAATAGTAGTTTCCTCTCTTTATTATATTATAAGATATTCTGGCTTTAAAGATTCAATCAATGTAGATTAATCATCCTCCCGTTTTATAGAATAAATCTCACTATCTCTATGCATACGTTCTATTTCATCTCTTGAAATACCGTACATAAAATCGGCATAGTTTTCAGGTTTATCGAGTTTATAAACACCCATAACACCATCTACTTCATATTCGTTAGGAATGACATAAAGACTATCGCTTGTCACTTCGGCTACTTTAAGGGTAGAATATCCAGTTTCGGTTTCGTATGAATACACATCACCCGCTCTTGGACTTGCAATGTATGCTTCTTTTTGGTCACTTGTTTTTCCGCTTGCATAAACAGAATATGCAATAATTAACGCAATAAGCGCAAGTCCAGAAAATTGCCAAATGGGAAGTTTTACACTTTTTTTGGTTTCTTTATATGCCCTTTTTACATGCTCGGGCATGTGTTTAGGCTTTAATTCTTCTCCACAATTTGTACAGCTAGATCCTCCTTTGCGTATATATGGAAACATAGGAATCCAAAACACATGAAAATGACTACTAGAGTAATGAAAGGCCATATAGCCTTGTCTATCACAATTACCGCATTTTACAATTTTGTTTTCAATAGTTTTTAAGTGAACGGGTTTTGTTCCGTAAATAATCATATCTGATGGTTATAGTTAAGCTAAATATAACGTAATCAAATAACTTTAGGATATACGAACATAGTTGTCGCTAAACTTTTTACTATAAATAACTACCTGATAGTTTGTTATGGTTGATGTGTTTTGGTCGAGCTTTCTACTAACCTATTGATCTCGGCTAGTTCTGAAGGTGTCAAATCTCTCCATTTCCCTACTGGAAGATCTAGGGATACATTCATAATACGATTTCGCTTTAAGCGCACCACATCATAGTTTAAATATTCACACATTCGTCTAATTTGACGATTGAGTCCTTGGGTCAAAATAATTTTAAATTTAAAACGACTTATACGTTCTACTTTACACTTGCGTGTTACGGTATCCAAAATAGGAACTCCATTACTCATTTGTTGTATGAAAGAAGGTGTAATCGGTTTGTCTACAGTTACTTCATATTCTTTTTCGTGATTATTGCGCGCTCGTAATATCTTGTTAACGATATCTCCATCATTGGTTAAGAATATAAGCCCTTCACTAGGTTTGTCTAGACGTCCTATAGGAAAAATACGCTTAGGATAGTTAATATACTCTATGATATTATCTTTCTCCACACGTGTATCTGTAGTACATACTATGCCTACAGGTTTATGAAATGCTAAATACACAAAGTCATCCTGAGGCGCAGAAACTAACTCTCCATCAACACGCACCTCATCACCTGTAACAATTTTAGTTCCCATTTCTGGTACCTTACCATTTATCGTTACACGACCTTGATCTATCAACTTATCTGCTGCTCTTCTGGAGCAGTATCCTACCTCGCTTAGATACTTATTAATACGTGTGGTCTTCTGTTCTTCCATAGATGGCAAAATTAAGAGAATTAATTGTTAGCTGTTCGCTTTCGCGAAAAAATATACAGATAGGTACAATTAAGGAGTACTTTCTATCTCCCACTTTGCATTAAATTCCCGTACTTTGCCATTCTAAATGTATACTATGGCACTTACCAATAATGATATCTTTAAAAAACTACGTGTAGCTCATAAATTACGTGATGATGATATCGTTAAAATATGTAGTCTTGTTGATTTTAAAGTGACCAAAAGTGAACTAGGTGCTATCTTCCGTAAAGAAGATCATCCAAAATATATGGAATGTGGCGATCAGTTTTTACGTAATTTCTTAAACGGATTGATTATTCATTTACGAGGGCCTATGCCACCTAAGAAGGATAAAAAACCTGAATAGTACTCTTTTGTGAAGTCTAAAGAAATAATAAACTCGACCTCACATAGACCTTGGGAAATTCCCAAAGGAAGCTGGAAATTTTATCAAGAATGGAACCGAGCAATATTTTTACATTGGGAAGTTGAACTTAGTGAATTAGAAAAACATATTCCTAAGGACCTTGAAATAGATCTTTTTGAAGGCAAACCTTGGGTTTCTGTAGTGGCTTTTACTATGGAAAATATCAGACCTAAGTATACCCCTTCATTTTCTCCCATCTCTAATTTTGATGAAATAAATATTAGAACATATGTGAAATCACAAGGCAAATCGGGAGTTTATTTTTTAAGTATTGAAGGTGGGACTAAGTTATCTTGTAAAATAGCAAAAGCTATTTCTGAATTACCCTATCGATATTCTAAAATGAAAAGATTAGAAGGGCATTATTCTGCGAGAAATAACACCTCTAAAGATCAGTTAACTATTGATTTTTCAATTGAAGAGAGGTTGGAAGATAAACAGCCTATAGATTATTGGCTCACCGAAAGATATGCTCTTTTTCAGGATACTAATGATTATATAAATGCATTTGAGATTCATCATTTAGAATGGGATATTCAAAATATGAAACTAAAAACATTTGAATTTGATTATCCAAAATTCAATAGATTCATAAAAAATGAGCCTCATAGAATACATTATTCTAAAGGAGTAAAGGTTTTTGCCTGGGGTAAGAATAAAAGGAAAAAACTAAGCTAATTTCACTCTTACTTTGGCTTTCTTTAAACGGGTGTTATTGAGCTTTTGAATAAGTTGATTACTTACCGTTTTATGTACAGCAATAAATGCGTCTTGCTGTTTGAGTTCAATAATACCTAATTGCTCTTTCGTAATACCTCCTTGTTTAAAGAAAAGACCTGCAATATCACCTTTAGATATTTTGTCTTTACGCCCTCCTGTTATGTGTAAAGTGTCCCAAATAGAGGAGGTGGGAGTTTCTTTATCTAGTAAATATTCTTCCTCCATAGTAGGCATAAAATCAGGCAAACGCTCATTACGCCAGTGTAAGACATAAGCAACTCCATCATTATGCATTCTAGCCGTACGACCATTACGATGTGTAAACTCTTCTTCTCGTACAGGTAGGTGATAATGAATAATAAATTTAATATCTGGAATGTCAATTCCACGAGCGGCAAGATCTGTTGCTAGTAATAATTGATGTGTGCCATTTCTAAATTTGAGTAATGATAATTCTCTATCACGTTGCTCCATGCCTCCATAAAAGCTCCCATGTGCAATACCGTATTCTGTAAGATAGTCACTTATACGAGCAATCGTATCTTTAAAATTACAGAAAATGATCCCTGGTTGGTTCCCTAAATGGCGTAAGGCTTTTTCAAGTGTAGCGAGCTTATCTTTCTCTGGCGAGATCATAGCTTTGATTTCTAGCTTAGAACTTCCTTGATGTAAATAATCTACCGTGACAGGTTTTTCTAATCCTACAAAAGAAGGAATAGAAAGACCTTGAGTAGCAGAAGTAAGTACTTTTTTTGAAAGCTTTGGTAAATAGCTAATTATTTCTGTCATCTCTCCTTCAAAACCAACTTCTAATGATTTATCAAACTCATCAAGTACTAAGGTCGTGAGGTATTCTGTAGAAAAAGTATCTCTACGTAAATGGTCTGCAAGTCTTCCAGGGGTTCCAATAAGAATACTAGGTCTATGTTTGATGGCTTGTCTATCGGTATTAAAAGATTGACCACCGTAGGCTGCATGTATTTTATAACCAGTCCCCATGTTGCGAGCTACTTGTTCTATTTGTATTGCGAGTTCGCGAGAAGGAACCACTACAAGTAATTGAACTTCGTGTATACTAGGATCTAATTCAGCAATAACAGGTAATAAAAAAGCAAGTGTTTTTCCTGTTCCAGTAGGAGAGAGGAGTACCACTTCTTTTGATGCATGAATGGCTAGTTGTGCCGCTTCTTGCATTTCATTAAGAGTATCAATACCCAATTTAGCTAATATTTGCTGCTGATTTTTTTGATGACTTATCATATCGCAAAGGTAGTGTGATTCCTTTAGATATATAGATATTAAAAAACATAAGTAATCAGGTTATTAAATAGTAAGATATTATCGTTTATTACCATAGTAATTATTGATTTAGTGTTCTTTATAGTATTGATATATCAATACTATATGATATTTGTACAAAGTACAGACTTTATTAATATATTAGAAATCAACTAGCTATCATTATGAAAAAACACTACTCTTTTTTACTCTTTTGTATTATTCTATTTACATCACAGACATTCATTGCTCAAAACGGATTATGTGCAGACATACAACCATTATGTTTTACAAATGACACGATCCTTTTTCCTAATTGTTTTGATGGGAGTAGTGATTGCGAAATGTTTGCCGAAGTAGGGCCTGATTATGGATGCTTACAATCTCTACCGTTTCCTACTTGGCAATATCTTGAAGTTAGTGAACCTGGAGGTTTAGAGTTCTCAATTGTTCAAAACACAGAATTCAATAGTGACGGAAATCCTATAGGAACCGCTCTTGATGTAGATTTTATTGTATGGGGCCCTTTTCCTGATGGCGCTGATTTATGTGATTATGATAGCTTATCTAATACCAATATAGTAGACTGTAGTTTTTCTGCCGCAGCAGCAGAAGATGTATCTATTCCTTCTACACAAGTAGGTGAACGTTATGTACTACTCATTACAAATTTTACGCAACTTCAAGGTTTTATTAGAGTAACTAAAACTGGAGGAAATGGCGAAGTAGCATGCCCAACAGAATCTTGTGAGGGTGACGAAGTAAGTATACAAGCAACAATGACAGATGGGATGGATTATCAATGGGAAGTTTTTGATGGAAATGATTATGTGATCATACCCGATGAAACCACACCTTTTCTTACAGTGACAGAAAGCGGACTGTATAGAATAGAATATATATTTGATAGTACAACTATCCTTGAAGAATACAATGTTAATTTTAATCCAATTCCAACTATTGTAACTCCTTCTGATTATATAATTTGTGACGATGAAGGAAATGACGGAATTGCAGAATTTACATTATCTCTTAAAGATGATGAAATTACAAATGGAGATGCTAGCCTAATCGTTACATATCACGAAACAGAAACAGATGCTTTTGCAGATATCCTAGCTTTACCAGATCTATATACAAACACAGTTCCTTTTATACAAACGATCTATGCACGCGCAGAAAATGTAAATACTGGATGTTTTGATGTAGCTCCTCTAAATCTAGTTGTAGACGATTCTCCTATAATTATTGACCCTATAAATGATCTTGTATTAGACGATGTTGGTAATGACGGTGTTGAGATTTTTAATCTTACAGTAAATGAAGCACAAATTATAGGAGCACAAGACCCTACAGGTTTAATACTTACGTATCATATTACTCTTGAAAGTGCACTAAATAATACAAATCCTATAGCAAATCCTACAGCATATACTAACATACAAAACCCTCAGCTTATTTTTGTACGATTAGAAAATGTGACTAATGGATGTTTTGCAATAGGTGATTTTTTATTGAGTCTAACATCAGGCTTTAGCGATTCTGATGGAGATGGTATACCAGATATTGATGAAGACCTTAATGAAAATGGTGATCTGGAAGATGAGGATACCGATGGAGATACCATTCCTAATTATTTAGATGTAGATGATGATGGAGATTCTGTAGATACAAGCATCGAAATAGAAGGAATAGGTGCTGGTGCTGCTCCTCAAGATTTTATAGATACCGATGGAGACCTTATTGAAAATTATCTAGATGATGACGATGATGGCGATACCATACCTACCATAAATGAAGATTATAACAATAATGGATCTCCACTTGATGATGATTTAAATAATAACGATTTACCTGATTTTCTTGACCCAGATGTAGCCTTATCAATTGCAGAAGATGTTTTTGTAGACTTGCAATTGTATCCTAATCCTACACAAGATATAGTGCATATTAGTTCTTCATCATTTACACAAGAAACAACAGTAATACTATACACTATAGAAGGTAGACGTGTTGCAAATTATACTATAGATATAACTACTCAAGATATAACCATTGATTTATCTGAAATGGCAAGTGGTATTTATTTTGCACACATCCAGTCTGGAGAGCGACAAGTTGTAAAACGTATTATGAAAAAATAATAGATTAGAGAATGTTTTATAAAACCCTTTACTATTTGTGAAGGGTTTTGTTTTTTAGATACCTACATAAAAGTATACAGACATAAAGTGACAAAAACTCCCTATAAGCACAAAGATGTGGAAGATTGCATGATTAAACGGAATCTTTTTTATGCTATACAATATTGCACCAACAGTGTACGCAATACCACCACCAAATAACCACTGCACTCCCGTTGGGTGTAAATTAGTAACAAGCGGTGTATATACAAAAACAATAAGCCACCCCATAGCGACATATAGAATAGTCGATAAAATATCAAAACGCCCTGTAAAAAAGAGTTTAAGAAGTACACCAAACACAGCAATTCCCCAAGTAATACAAAAAATAATAAACCCAGTTTCTCCCTCTAATGTGACCAATGTAAACGGTGTGTAGGTACCTGCAATTAATATATAAATAGCTGCATGGTCAAAAATTTGCAATCTAGCTCTTCGAATAGGCGTTTTTGTACTGTGATAGATAGTAGAAGCAAAATACAGTATGCATAAACTAAGTCCAAATACTATAGCACTGATGGTATAGGTATTAGTTACGCTTTCGCGAAAGCATATAAAACCTAACCCCACTAAGCTTAAGACAAAACCTATTCCGTGAGTATAGACATTCCAAGCCTCTTCTAACGGACTATATGTTGCAGCTTTTTTCTGTGTCATTACTGCTCTTTTAATAAGAAATCTAGTTGTTCTTTAAGTCCTGTAACAGCAGTCTCAGGTTGAGAAGCAGTTGTACTACTTAAAATGACACCATTTTCTACAAAACGTACCGTTCCCTTTTTATCTATTAAAATAAGTTTGGGAAATGCATTATTGTTGAGGTCTTTATGAAGATATGTCGTGGCATCTACTAAATGTTCGAAATGAAATGGTTTACGTTCTAAAAATCGATCTACTTTGTCTTTTGTATCAAACGTAATTGCAACAAAGTTCACTTCATCTTGATAGGAATCTTTCAGGTAATTGAGGTATGGAATTTCAGTAATACACGGTGGGCAAGAAGTAAACCATAAATTGATTAAAGTAACTTTGCCCATGTAATCATTATTATTTTTGAGATGTTTTTTTAGATTTTGCAATTCAAAATCGGGGAGTGGTTTATTAATAAAACGTTGCACTCCTGTATTAATATCTAAAGGCGCTGTATTAGATTGTGAGAGTACAACTTCTACATATTGAATAATGGAGTCCTGTTGTACTTTTGTAGATCGTACTTTATAGCTAGCGGTGGTGTATTTATAATTTCCTTGCTCTCCGTATAGGGTTTCAATAGTTTTTAGCTTTTCGCGAAATCGTACTTCAGAATACACCTCATCTTGAAAATTATAATAGATTTCTTGACCAAATGATAATTGAGTGATACCTATTAAGAAGAAGAGTATATGATATTTCACGAGTTATTTTTAGAATGATTTATTTCTTTAAAAAACGCATAACAGCGGTTGCAAATGGTTCTTTTCTGTAGGTGGTATTATGATCACCTGGGATAATAATAAGGGTTGCATTTGGTATTAATTCCGCTAGCTCTTTTGGATTTCCGTTATCGGTATCTTGATCACCTGCAATAATGAGTGTGGGAATCTTTATTTCTGAAAGTTCTTTTTTTGATGTAACAGGTTGGTAACGTTGAGACCATCCTAATATTTTTAGATCTGCATTTTTTGATTTTGCATACGTAACAGCCCCTTCGGTCATCTCGTTTAACGGGTCTAAGCCTAAGAATGCTCTTTCAAAAATGATGCGTTTATCCCAGTCAGGATTTGAGAAATCTAATCCCATACCTCCTATAATTGCTTTGCTTATACGTGGATCTTCTGTAAGCCATTTTGCAAGAACAATTGCACCTCTAGAATAGCCCAATGCAATGGTAGACTCTATATGAAGATGATTTAATAACGCTTTTAAATCTTTAATCTCAGCATTATCTTGAAAGCTTTTCTCATCAGTCGGTTTTTCAGATAACCCATTTCCTCGTAAATCAGGAATGATTACTCGGTATCCTAAGTCCAGTAATTGTTTTTTTATAACAGTACCATTCCAAGAGCTTGCATCATTTATAAATCCATGTATTAAGACAATAGGTGTTCCTTCTCCTTCATCTACATAGGCAATTGTAGTTCCGTCAAAAGATGAAAACTTTTCCTGAGCTATTACTGTTGTGAAGATAAATAGACATAGAATAAAGCTATAAATAGAGCAGTTTTTCATGTTAATAGGTTAGATAGCTAAGATATAAAAGAGTTTTGGTTTTACTTATTTTTTAAAGGCTTATTACATATACTATGTCTGTAATTATCTCGTTTGTAAAGAAATCATTTCTATGAGGTTTCTTCATTTTATATGCTTGTGTTTCCCCTTTGTTGTGTTAGCACAAACGGAACATAAAGTACGTTTGTATTATGAAAATGATATGTATGAACTTACTGATACGCATTATAAAAAGATTGATAGTATAAAGCAGGTGATTGCCGTATCGGATTCTGTAATGATACGTATAGAAGGATATGCAAATGCATATGGAACCGATAGATATAATTTAAACTTATCAAAAAAACGAGCAATGAAGGTTGCTTCCTTATTTGATGAAGAGACTATAGTGAAAACTCAGGGTTTTGGGGAGTTAGAAAGCACTTCTGCACAAAATAGGCGAGTAGATATTATATTTTCATATATAGATGTAGTAGAAGAGGTTAGTACTAAAGAGGTAACTAAGGATGTAACTATTAACGATCTTTCTGCTTTAGAGGTTGGAGATAAAGCTGTATTAAAAGGAATTCTCTTTGTAGGCGGTACTGATCGTATTTTACCAGAAAGTACGGTTGCACTTCAGGAGTTACATACCTATTTGAATACACATAAAAATATACGTATTCATCTCATTGGACATATATGTTGTCATGGAGAGACACCCTCTAGTGATGATGGATTAAATAATATAACAAATACATTTACCCTTTCTAAAGATAGAGCTAAGGCTATCTATGATTATCTAATACAAAGAGGAATTTCTAACGATAGATTGACATATGAAGGGAGAGCATATCTAGAACCTTTAGGAAAAGGAAGTAAATATGATAGGAGGGTAGAGATTGAAATTTTAGAATAAGGTAGTTAGAGATCCTTTCTGTAGGTTCTTCTACGTTTATGCAACTCATGCTCATAATTTTTCCAGAGCTGTTGTATCGCTTTGTTTTCTTCTAATTCCGGATTGGTTTCTACGTCAGTAATCCCTCTATTATTAAATAGATCTTGCATCATTTGAAAAATCACAGCAGTTACTCCTTTATTTTGATATTCGGGATCAATTCCTATAAGATAAAATGCTGCAGTACTTGTTTTATTTTTAGCTTTTAATAAGTGATAAAAACCAAAAGGAAACAGTTTTCCGTTTGCTTTTTTAAGTGCTTTAGAAAAAGAAGGCATTGTAATAGCAAAGGCAACTAAATTTCCGTCTTTATCTTGAACACATTTTATAAAATCTGGATGTACGTATTTTAGATATTTTTCTTTGTAGTGATCTATTTGATATTGTTGAATAGGTACAAAGGTAGATAGCTTGTCATAGGTTTTATTTAATAAACCAAACATCTCATCTACATACGGTTTAATTTCATTAGAAGTTTTAAACTGTAAAGGTGTAAGATCATATCGCTTTGCGATGATATCAGCAAATTTTTTGACTTTAGGATTTTGCTTATCAGGCGGGTCAATCTTTATTTTAAACTCTACCCATTCTGCTGCTTTTTCAAATCCTAATTGTTCAAAATGATCTTTATAATATGCGTGATTGTACCATGTGATCATGGTATTTAGGTATTCATATCCTTCTACAAGAAGACCAGCTTTCTCCATATTAGAAAAACCTACAGGCCCTTCCATATATTCAAGTTGATGCGCTTTTCCTATCTCACGTACTTTGTCTAGTAATATTTTGGTTACTTCGATATCATCTATCACATCAAACCACCCAAAACGCATCTTTGGTTTTCCTTGCTCTTTAACCTCTATATGATTTATAATAGTACAGATACGTCCTACAGGAGCATTATCTTTATAGGCTATAAAGTACCGTGCTTCTGCGTTTTTAAAAACAGGATTTTTTGTTGGATCCATGCTATCTAATTCATCAGCAATGATAGGGGGTACCCAATTAGGTTCATTCTTATATAATAAAAACGGGTACTTAACAAACTGTTTAAGTTCCGCAGAGGTTTTCATTTCTTTAAGGGTAATCATGTAGTCAAATACGTCTGTTTATAAATTATCACCATCGTCTCCACCATCTGGGTCAACGCTATCTCTTCTTTTTTTCTTATTCTTCTTATTTATCTTCTCTGCTTGTCGCTGAGAAGCCGATTTTTTCTTTTTCTTTCCATCTTCGTCTTCATCTCCACTAGTATCTTCTATGCGTTCATCTTTTTTATGTAAATCCAATCGCCAAGAAAGTCCCGTAGCAATATTCCATCGAGAAGGCGTGTCTTTAAAATTAATTAATCCACTTATATCTACTTGTAAGTTTTTAGTAATTAAATAAGCACCACCACCTCGTATTAAATTATCAGCATACAAATCTCCTGTAATCAATTGATACTCAAAAAAGGCTGCTATTTTAGGATTGAATGAATGTGTCATAGTTGTAATCCAAGAGTATCCCGGAAACTCACTCGTAACTCGATCTGCGATAATATTATTTACCCATACCCAACGACCCCAATTATTTTGAGTAATAATCGCAATATTAGGACTTATACCATCTGGACGTCGTGTATCCAAATCATTTGTAAAGTCAAAAACACCCCCTGCATATACAGAAATAGCAGGAATTAATGTTTTCCATTTAAATTTAAAATTGGCATGATATGAATACAAATTAGGTTCATCTTCTCCTTTTTTATAGGGATCATAAATAAGATATTTGGCACCTAACTGTAAATTTTCTATCCCACTCACTCTTCGGGGATCAGAACTTCCAGTAGTAAATGCAATATTATTGGATTGATATCTAAAAAAAGAACTTATTTCTAAAGCTTCTTTCCAGAAACCATATCTCAAATCTAAATTAAAACCAGTGATATCTATATCTGTATTTAGAAGGCTATGCGTATCATTTCCTAAATCAAGTCCAGTTTCAACTTGTAAGACCTGAGTTCCTACAGAAAATGCCCCTTGAGATTCCCCAGGACGGTTTGAGTTAATCGTCTCAGTATATTGACCATACATTGTTATGCTTGCGATGAGGCATAAAAATGGGAGTAGTCTATGAATAGGTTTGCACATGTTGATTGGAGTTAGCGTTCAAATATATAAGAATTTATCATTTTTTTATGCTTTATTAGGGAGTTGTTATTAATCATATTCCCTAATTTTACTCGATAATCGAGATTTAATGCTCTATGGTTTGCCCTAAAATTCAAAAATCAGTTTCTTGATAGATGACTTATTAGGCTTTCTTTGAGCAGTTTTTAAACTAAAATTTCAAACAATGCTTTTACTTTCAGCACTAGATGGTTTTTTTAAAACGGTTTTAATCATCGTCTTGGTATATGTGGTACTACGTTTTTTAGCAAAACTACTATTACCGTATCTTATGCGCTACATTGCGATGAAAGCAGGACAAAAAATGGAGACTGCTTTTAAGGGCTTTGGAGGTTATCAAGAGCAAGCAACTCCTGAACCACAGCCTGTTGAAAAAAAATCTAAAAAAGTAGTAGGAGAATATATTGATTTCGAAGAGATTGATTAATTCTTTATACGCTTTCGCGAAAGCGTACCCTACATCCTTCACCATTATTGATTAGAGATTCTACTAGAATGACATTTTTTCCCACTAAAGAGCGCACGTTTAAATTACATGGAAAACAAATAGAATCGTTAGAACGTTTACAGCGTAAAACCGAAAGATCTGAAAATTTAACCTCTCAACATACAGATAAATCTTTTATAGGAATCATTACGGGAAATCAGTTTCAATTAATTTCTTCTGCAGTTAGTAAGCGACCTTTATGCGTAATGAAAGGAGATATACAAGATGGAAAGGGGTATGTGAAAGTTGAAATTTATAAACCCTTAAAATTATTAATAAGTATTTTTCTTTTTGTCTTTAGTATAGCAATATTGCTACCTCTTTTGCTAGGTGCTAAAAATTTTCCTCCTGCTTTTTATGTAATGGGATTTGGATTGATATTATTTTTCAGATTCGTTTTAATTAAATTTATGTTTAAAACTATATCTGATACAAGTCTTAATAGCTTGAGCGATGTATTAGATTTTGAATGGACTATTAATTATCAATAGCATTTGAGAATGTAGTAGCATACCGTAGTGTATCTTCTTCTTTTTTCTGTTATTTTTGTTTGTATACTTTAAGCCACTTATATGAATTTTCAATTCAAGCGTTTCTTACCACATCTTTTTGTTGTTTTTGGATTTATAGTGATTTCATTGCTGTATTTCAATCCTGTATTATCGGGTAAAATGATTTACCAGAATGATATCAAGCTATACGAGGGTATGGCAAAACAACAGAATGATCACAGATTACAAACGGGAGAAGAAACCTACTGGACTAATAGTGCGTATGGAGGAATGCCCACGTATCAAATGGGTGCTAAGTTTCCACATGATTATATGGATAAATTGGATAAACTTATTCGGTTTTTACCACGTCCAGCCGATTATTTGTTTTTATACTTCTTGAGTTTCTATATATTAATGTTGGTGATGCGTGTCCCTTGGAAATATGCTGTGATTGGGGCTTTGGCATTTGGACTTTCTACCTATCTGATTATTATTATTGGGGTAGGGCATAATTCAAAAGCGCATGCGATTGCTTACTTTCCATTGGTCTTGTCGGGTATTATACTCACCTTTCAAAAGCGATACCTATGGGGTTTTATACTTACAGCTCTTGCGATGGGGCTAGAGGTACAAGCAAATCATTATCAGATGACCTATTATCTAGGACTTGCTGTTGTTATTATGGGGATTGCTTATCTGGTAGATGCTTATAAGAAAAAAGAGATTCCTCATTTCTTTAAGTCCGTAGGTGTATTAATAGCTGCTGTGTTATTAGGACTGGCGACTAATGCTACGACTTTACTTTCTACAGTAGAATATGCAAAAACGAGTATACGAGGAGAGAAATTACTACAACCTAAAAATACACTTGGAGGTGATAAAAGTGATGGTTTGTCATATGACTATATCACCGAATATAGTTATGGGAAGATGGAATCCCTCAACTTATTAGTACCTAAACTATTTGGAGCGGGTAGGGCATCAGATTTAGGAAATGAATCG
The DNA here is from genome assembly GCF_900188275.1 of Dokdonia pacifica. GTDB lineage: Bacteria > Bacteroidota > Bacteroidia > Flavobacteriales > Flavobacteriaceae > Dokdonia > Dokdonia pacifica. The sequence continues at coordinate 86,372 of NZ_FZNY01000012.1, read as the reverse complement.
GCACTTTATAATAAATATATAGAATTAGGGGCTTCCCCTACAGAGGCAAAATACTACTCTGGAGTTCCGTTATATTGGGGAGAACAACCTTTTGTAGAAGCACCGCCTTATCTAGGAATTACCGTTGTTTTTATGGCATTACTAGGCTTATTGCTGGTAAAAGGTCGCTTGCGATGGTGGCTAGTAGGAGGGATGGTACTTTCTTTAATGCTTAGTTGGGGAAAGAATTTTGAAGGACTTACGCGTTTCTTTATAGATTTTGTTCCGTTTTATAATAAGTTTAGAGCTGTATCAAGTATCCAAGCGATTTTGGAATTACTTGTTCCAATTGCCGCTGTTTTTGGTTTATATAGATTCTTTAATGATAAAGAAAATCAAAAAGAACGCCTTAAAAAATTATACATCACTTCTGGAATTTTAGGAGGCTTATGTTTACTGTTTTATCTATTTGGAGGTAGTTTGTTTGATTTACGTTCGTCTAGAGAAGCGGGAATGGCTGTAGGAGAACAAGCACCTATTTTAAATGCAATTAAAGAAGATCGTCTTAATGCTTTAAAAAGTGATAGTCTGCGTTCGTTTCTATTTATATTGGGTGTTGCCGGTGTATTGTGGCTTACCTTTAAAAAGAAACTATCAGAAAATATCGCTATTGTTCTCATTGGACTTTTTGTGGTTTTGGATCTCGTAGCGGTAGATAGACGAAGTGTAAATGAAGAAAACTTTATTTCAGAAAGAGAATATAGAGAATACTTTGTGCCAACACCTGCCGACGAAACTATTTTAAAAGACGATGGGTATTTTAGAGTACTAGATCAATTTAGAGGATTTAATAACTCACATACATCCTACTTCTTTAATTCTTTGAATGGTTATTCTGCCGTGCGTCCTCAGCGTATGGAAGATATGTATGAAAAAATCATTACGGGTAAAATAGGCGTATTAAATATGCTGAATGTAAAGTATATTATTCAGGAAAATGAGGGCAATATGTATGCACAACGTAACCCATATGTAAATGGTCCTGCGTGGTTTGTAGAAGAACTTCAATTAGTACCTGATTACAATGAGGTATATGATGCATTAGATGAGATAGACACAAAGAAAACAGCAGTTATAAGAAATGCATACCAAGATGCGTTAGGGAGTTATACACCTAAAAAAGATAGTCTTTCAACTATCGAATTAATCAAAGCATCTCCCAATGCGATGTCTTATAAAGCAACCAACAGTCAAGATGGATTTGCCGTTTTTTCTGAAGCCTTTTATAAGAATGGTTGGGTGGCTACAATAGATGGACAAGAAACACCTATCGTAGAAACTAATTATATGTTACGAGGTCTTAAAGTACCTAAGGGAACACATGATATTCAATTTACATTTGATCCTCCAGTGGTTAAAAAAGGAAGCATGATTACCCTATCAAGTTCTATCATATTGTTACTTATTGTTTTTGGAGGTTTCTATATGAGTTTTAGAAAGAGGGATCAGGATGTGACTGAAGACGAAGCATAAATAGTCATGTCAAAAAAAGTACTTATCATTTGTTATTACTGGCCTCCTGCTGGAGGACCTGGTGTACAACGATGGCTTAAATTTGTAAAGTACTTATCTGATTTTGATATAGAACCTATCGTCTACACACCAGAAAATCCAAATTATCCCATCGTAGATACTTCGATGCTTGATGAGGTACCTGATTCGGTAACGATTATTAAACGTCCTATCAAAGAACCGTACCGCTTTGCGAGTATGCTTTCGCGAAAGCAAACCCAAACCATTAGTGCAGGTATTGTACCTAAGAACACCAAACAATCTCTTATACAACGATTGTTACTATATATACGGGGTAATTTTTTTGTGCCCGATGCGCGTGTAGGTTGGGTACAACCTTCGGTTACATTTCTTGAAAACTATATGAAGGAGCACGCTATTAATACAGTTATAACAACGGGACCACCTCATAGTATGCATTTAATTGGTTTACAGCTTAAAGCGAAAATTACCGCAGAAAGCTCTAGAAAATTACAATGGATCACCGATTTTAGAGATCCTTGGACAACAATAGGCTACCATGATAAACTAAAGATGACCGCTAAAACAAAGCGGAAGCATAAGAACTTAGAACGCAATGTTTTAGAAACAGCCGATCATGTAATTGTCACAAGTCCAACCACAAAGAAAGAGTTTCGTGCAATTACTCAACAACCTATTACCGTGATCACCAATGGTTTTGATACTTCACATACGGAAGCAGTAGACAGCGATGAGAAGTTTACAGTATCCCATATCGGTTCATTATTGTCAGATAGAAACCCAATAATACTCTGGAAAGTATTCGCAAAACTGGTGAAAGAACATGATCCGTTTGCAGCACATTTTAGTTTAAAACTTGTTGGAAAAGTAAGTCAAGAAGTAATAGATACTATTAAAAATCACGGACTAGAAAAATACCTCACACTTGTTGGATATGTCTCACATCAAGAGGCTATCAAATTACAACAACAAGCCGCAGTTTTATTGCTTATTGAAATTAATGCCGAAATTACGAAAGGAATCATCCCAGGGAAAGTTTTTGAATACCTTGCGGCGAAACGTCCTATTTTGGGAATAGGTCCCAAAAATGCAGATGTGGGAGAGATTATTACCTCGACTAAAAGCGGTTATTATTTAGATTATGATCAGGAAGAATCATTAGAGAAGGTTTTAATAACATTATTTGAAAATTATAAAGCTTCTAATGATACCGAAAGTAATGAAGAGGCAATCTCAAAATACCATCGTAAAGAATTAACCCATACATTAGCAACACTTATTCATCAATTATAATATGGGTATTGTCATTAAGCAATCTTTTAATAATCTACTCACAACCTATTTAGGGTTTGCAATAGGTGCGCTTAATACGTTGTATTTGTATATCAATTTCATGTCAGAAACCTATTATGGTTTGGTGAGCTTTATTGTGTCTACAGCTATGATCTTGATGCCTTTTATGGCGTTTGGAGTTCAGAATACCTTAGTGAAATTTTACTCTGCTTATCAAGATAAAGAACAAAGTGTTTTTTTAAATTGGATGCTTTTATTGCCGCTAGTAGTTGCAATTCCAGGAACTTTTATTTGTTTCTTTTTTTATGAACAGATAGCGTCTTTTTTGGCTACTAAGAATGCCATTGTCTATGATTATGTATGGTATATCTTTATCATAGCAGTTTCTTCGGCTTATTTTGAAGCCTTTTTTGCTTGGTCAAAAGTGCAGTTTAAGACCATTTTTGGGAACTTTATGAAAGAAGTATTCCATCGGTTAGGAATTACGATACTCTTAGTGCTTTTAGCTTTTGATAACATAACCATACATACTTTTTTATTACTTCTTGTCGGGGTTTATGTCTCTCGTATGCTGGTAATGAGCTTATATGCGTTTAGCCTTAAAAGACCAAAGTATATTAGGCATACTATACGAAGTATTAGTAATCCTTCAAAGCGACCTCAAGGGTTTATTTCTATTATAAAATACACCATACTTATTATTATTGCGGGTTCTGTAGCGAGTTTATTACTGGATTTAGATAAGTTTATGTTAGGCTTGTATGAAAATATAGAGAATGTGGCGTTTTACGGTGTAGCCATCTATATTGCCACTGTAATAGCTGTTCCTGCCAGAGCAATGCACCAAATTACGTATCCTATGGTAGCGCAGATGCTTAATGAAAAACGATACGACGATATGCGTAAACTCTATCATAAGAGTTCGCTTACCTTATTTGTGATTGCTTCCTTATTGTTTCTATTGATTACGTGTAATTTGGCTAGTTTATATGATATGGTGACCGCTAGTTATAGAAGCGGACTCTATGTGGTATTGTTTATAGGTGCTGCAAAATTATTAGATAATTGTTTGGGCATTAATAATGCGATTTTATACAATAGTGATTATTACAGAATCATTTTGGTATTAGGGGTGGTGTTAGTGGTAATTGCCATTGTACTTAATACTATTTTTATACCCATATACGGAATTAATGGTGCTGCGATTGCTACGTTTGTAGCTTCGGTGCTTTATACGCTATGTAAGATATATATCGTTCATAAGAAGTTTGAGATGCAACCGTTTACGAAAGGCTCTCTTAAGACACTACTATTATTAATTGCCTTCTTTTGTGGTTTTTATTTCTGGGATTTCTCCTTTCATCCTTTTATTAATATAGTCGTAAAGTCTGTACTATTAGGTATTGGGTACCTATTGGCTATTTACTTTTTGAAAGTTTCTGAGGATGTTACGGGAGCGATAGATGGGGTATTGAGAAAGAAGTAAATAATTTAATTATTAGTTATGTAAAAAAGATGCATAAAAAATGAGCCTAACTATTAAATTAAGCTCATTTTTTATTGTTTATATAGTTTTCAATGAATTAAATTCCCATTGTTAAATCCATATTATCACTGTACTTTACTCCCGTGACTCCAGCTTCTTCAAATATGTTTTTAAGTTTTTCTGTGATAAAAAGTCTAACAGTATTCTCTTTTATTCTAAAAATACTAATCTCAGGAATTTTTTCTTTTTTAAATTTTAGGTTATGCACATCATCAATATTTCCATTTTCAAAAGTAGTATATCCAGACTTCTCATTATCAAAACAATCTAATAATCCAATGATATTAAGTAACCAATAATTATATTTATCAATTCTTATGGGTGAAAAATTTATTTTTTGCTCAGTTATGTTAAGTTCTAATATTTCTTTCACTTTATCATTTACAAAAAACTCTGCAGAACCAGTACCCAATATATCTGGTAATATTTTTGTTTTGCGCTTTAAATTTATAGATGGAATTCTATTATCGTCAAAAAACATTAGATTCCCTTCTGTTAAATCGTCAATAAAATCTATATCTAAACCAGTATTAGAATCCACGTAACAAAAATTATCACCTGAATAAGACTTAATTCTGTATATACTCATACTTTAAAATATTAAATCATTTATTCTTTGATTATTTCCATTCTTTATGGCATTTTTTACTCGATCAGTTAAATCTACTAATTCATCCATGGCTTCAGTTTTAGTGAACATATTCTGGTCGTAAAACTTTTTAATTTCTTCTATTTCGTTGTTTATTCTTCTAGTATAATCTCCATGACTCCCTTGGTGAAAGGCATAATCATCAAACATTTTACCTATAAGAATGTCTACATTTTACCTAAATAATTTAATTATTAGTTAGGTGAAAAAAATCTATAAAAATAAAACGAGTCTAACGATTAAGTCAAACTCGCTTTATTTGTAATTATTTTTTTTATTAAAATCCAATAGTCAAGTTCATATCTTCATTAAAACGAATACCAGTTACATTGGCTTCTTCTAAAATAGTTTTAAGCTTATCAGTAACAAAAAGTGTTGATGATTTTTCTTTAAGTCTAAAAATAGCAATCTCTGGTATGTTTTGAGTAATTAATTTAAGATTTGTTATTTTAAATGGCTTACCACTTTTAAGTGTAGTAAATTCTGAATTTTCATAATCAAAACAATCTAGATGATTTATAATATTAAGTAACCAATAGTCATATTTGTCAACTTTCAGAGGAATATAATTAATTATAGCAGTTGTTTGTTCTTCTAATAGTTTTTTTACTTTTTCGTTAACAAGAACTTCTCCAGATTTTAATATGTCTGGTATTTTTTTTTTCTTATTCTTTACTGGAATTTTTCTTTTTTCATTTAAAGTGAGCTTTTCTCCATTTCTCAATAGCATCTCTTCTTCAAGTGATAAAAATTCAATTTTAGGATCAATATATGTATAGTTTTTATCTTCATCTATTGTGTAATCGAACCTGAATATTTTCATAATTTAAAACTTTATACTGTTTATTGGTATACCATTACCATTTGCAATAGCTACTTTTGCATTGTTAGTAATCTCTAAAACTTCATTATAAGCATCTATTTTGTCTAATTCTCCTTTTCTATAAAAATCATATATATCATCCATTTTGTCTTTTATGATTTCTGTATATTTTGGATGACTTCCTTGGTGGAATGCATAATCATCAAATTTGTTTCCTATAGGGATTTCTACATTTTATCTAAATAATTTAATTTTTAGTTAAGAGAAAACATTTTATAAAAAAATGAGCCTAACTATTAAATTAAGCTCATTTTTTATTGTTTATATAGTTTTCAATGAATTAAATTCCCATTGTTAAATCCATATTATCACTGTACTTTACTCCTGTGACTCCAGCTTCTTCAAGTATGTTTTTAAGTTTTTCTGTGATAAAAAGTTTAATTGGACTTTCTTTTATTCTAAATATAGCTATTTCTGGAATATTATTTTCTATAAATTTAATATCAAATATTTTACGTGGCAAACCGTTTTTAAATGTTGTGTATTCCGAATTCTTATAATCGAAACAGTCTAATAAACCAACAATATTTACCAACCAAAACGTATGTATATCAAGTTTTACAGGTAGAAAATTAATTTCTTGTTCGGTTATTTCTTTTTTTAATATTGCTTTAACTTTGTCATTTATAAAAAAATGTGATAAACTAGTTCCTATGACATCTGGTAGTTCTTTTGTTTTGTTTTTTAATTTAAACGTTGGAGTATTATTATCAAAAGACATAAGTTTTCCATTTGTTAGCTCATTGACAAAATCAGAATCTAGACCAGTTTCAAAATCCATATAGGAAAACTTTTCTCCAGTGTATTGGGTAATTCTATAGATATTCATTGGTTTAAAATATTAAATCATTTATTCTTTGATTATTTCCATTCTTTATGGCATTTTTTACTCGATCAGTTAAATCTACTAATTCATCCATGGCTTCAGTTTTAGTGAACATATTCTGGTCGTAAAACTTTTTAATTTCTTCTATTTCGTTGTTTATTCTTCTAGTATAATCTCCATGACTTCCTTGGTGAAAGGCATAATCATCAAACATTTTACCTATATCTTCCGCTTGTTTAGCAGTTTTTAATACCTCTTTATTAGGAGGCATCATAATACCATTTACAGCACCATTTTCTATATCAAACCCAATATCATCAAAAAACTTCTGATATGTTTTTTGTAATTCTCTAGGAACAACATGATGCGCTTGGAAATTTTTAGGTTGTGGTGTATCAATTCCCTTACGTAATAATGTTGTGTTACTTGCATTACCAGATAATTTGCGAATATCGTTTTCGTCTAATTTTTTTAAATCATCTAGTGAATGTTTAGAATCTCCTGCAAGATGCTTTTTTGCATAACGATCAGACACAATTACACCATCATCTATTTTTTCTCCTATAAGCTTTTTGTCATTAACACCTCTCGTCTTTTTATTTTGTTGTATTCTCTTAATGATATCATCCGTTAGATCTTCCGCCTTCACAACTTCTTCTCCAGTATTAGGATCTGTACGCATGATTAAGAGTTTTGGATTAAAACTAGCCCACATTTCAAGGTATCTACCATGTTTTTCAAACCACATTTTTTCAAACCCAAGCTTATCCAGAACTCTGTTTCTAAATGTATTAAACTTTTTAATTCCTGTGCCTACTTTCTTGTTAAAATTTAATACTAATTTGTTTCCTTTTATTCTGCTTCCTATTGTTGTTATTCCTTTTTTAGTTCCTTTAATAGCTCCTTTCGTTACTTTACGAATGCCTTTGGTGTTCTTGACTACAAACTTACCAACCTTTGTCGCTTTAACGGCTTTAATAGTTGTTTTGAGCACTTTACCCATCCCTAATAAAATACGGTCTATTAAAAATTCTACAACGATAATGGCAAAGGCAGAGGCCAGTGCTTTTCCTGCATCTTTAGGATTGTTGTTCCATGCTAGTTGTACATACTCTTTTATTTTTCCACTAGCGCGGTATATCGCGATCGCTCCAAAAATTAAGATCAATGCATTCATAATAAGTTGTACAGCGGCTAGTACAGCGGCACCACCTGTAAAGAATGCAGCGACACCAGCAATTATTAATGCAGCGATTAGTCCTCCAATGATATAGGCTTTATACTTAGCCCATAATACCTGAACTCCTGTGAGCATTTGTTGTCCAAAATATTCTATTCTTCTGCCTATACTTAAACGTCCAGTTTTTGCGATCAATGCGGCTCTGCTTGTATCATTTACGGGTTGACTTTTAGGTTCTGCACCATTAGGTTCTTTACTCCCTGCAGCTTCAGATTCTTGAAGCATTTGATCATTATAATAGGTCAATTTACTTTCATCACTCATGTTGTAAAAGTCAGCACCTTCTCCTGTGGCACTTTCTGCACCTGTAGTCTCTTGATCAAAACCACTAGCAAATCCTTCTTGTCCAGCGGCTTGTTCTTGAATTTGTTCTCTTGTTATGGGACTTGCAGATCCTCCTAAGCCAAATACTTCACCATCTTTCATGCTTTCATACTGCTGTAACGCTAAAGATGGGTCCATTTCTACAAGCGGATTTGGAGTAACAGAAACATCTTCGTCTGCGAGGACACTTTTTGTTAACACATCTGGTATTGATGCACCTTCTGCCGAGATGCCATTTCTTTTTCCATCAAAGGTTATTCTTCCTTCTGGTAAGCCCATGGCCTCAGACCATTTGCTCTCATTTTTAGTAGAGACCTCTGTGTCTTGTAGTGGTTCTCCAGGATTACCTCCTAACGCCTCTTCTCCTAAGGCACCTAAAAACTCTAAGGCTGAGTAGCTCGCTCCAATTCCTAAATTAGCCAAGAATCTAATGATGATTAATACACCTACGGTAAGAGCCTCCAATACATCTAAGGCTAGATTAATGGCTTTTTGGTAAAGTACTAGAATCATATCTATTACTTTTCCTATAACGTCTAATAACGCGTGCACTGTTTTTTCCAGCGCTTCAGCTACCTTATTGATGACCTCTATCGTTTGGGCTACTGCTTTATCAATAAAAGCATTGAATTTTTTAGCAGCTTCTGGGAACATAAAGAGGGCTGCGCTTACTACAGATTTTGCAATCTCTCCAAACGCTTTAACAGCTTTGATCGCAAAGTCTCGTACGGCATTGATAATGCCAGAAGCTTTCTCTTTTGCCCAATTGACAAGACTTTTAACGGCAGCTCGTAACTTATCAAAAATAACATTGACTGCTTTTTTGATTTTATCAAATTGATCACCTATCCAATCGATTGCACTATCAAACCATCCTTTTTCTTCTTTTTCTACTCCTTCTTTCTCTTGCTGAGCTACTTCTTCATCAGCTTTTTTGGTTTTAGCCGCAATATCTTTATCGGCTTTTGCATACGTATCAGCAATTTGTTTATTTCCTTCAGCTTGCTTTTTAGTAATACTTGCCTCATTCTTCGTTTGCTCTTTCGCAAGTTGCATCGAAGCATCTTCTTTTATTTTCTGGTTTTCGGCTTGCCAGTTTTCTTTTTGGTTGACAACTTCTTGTTGTCCTTTACTACGTTCTAAACGTTGCGTTGCTTTGGCTTCTTCGGTAGCAGCCATCATATCTTGATGATGCTTATCTTTTTCTTTAGTAATGTTTTGGTCTTTATCTGCACCAGCAACCTGCATGTCTTGTTCAGCAGTATCAATCTCACTTTGATAACGCGCTTGTAATTCTTGGTTTAGACTTGCGGTTTCTGCATCATTAAAACTTGGCATGTCTGTTTCTTTTGAAAGTAAGCTTTCACGTTGTTCCGTAAGCTCAGTTTTAATCGCAATCTTCGCTTTCTTACTGGCTTTTTTAGGGAACATACCACTTTCTCCAAAGTCTTGTGTTGTGGCTTTTTGCGCGTTTCCTAATTCATTCCCTACACTTTGCTGTGCTTTAGCATTATTTGCTTGGATTTGTGCTGGATTTGACGCTTCATCAAAATTTGCAGCAGGTTGTGCACCAAGATCTGATTGTGCAGCTGTCTGAACATTACCAAGGTTTTCTCGGGACTTTTGTATGTCTTTTATAAACGCACCTCTTTTTGTTGTTACTTTTCCAATAGGTGCTTTTTTGGTTTCCTTGTCAAGGCTTTTTGTTGCTTTATCAGAGGCAACTTTCTTTGCTGTTGTTGGGGTTTTAATCGTTGGTGTTTTCCCTTTGGCAACTACTTTTGGTGTTGGTTGTTTGGCTTCAGATGCGGCATCTATACCTGTTGGAATGGTGATTTCCTCCATTCCTTCTTGTACCTTATTTAGCTGATTTTGTTGTGCTTGTGTAGCTGCAGTACTTGCTTCATTCATAGCATCAAACATCTGTAAAGGAGGAAGCTTTGTTACACTTCCTATGGCTGCTTCAGGAGACGAATTCTCAATCTTTATTTTTGGTTTGTCTTGAACAGCTTCTCTCTCCTTTATAGCTTTGATAGCAGCTTTATCAGATGCATCTTCTTCTACAGTAGTAGCTTCACTCTTGTCTTTTGTTTCTTCAGCTATTTTACGTGTAGGAGCATTGGTTTTATTTACCAATTGGATAAACGGATCATTATCCAAGAGTTGTGTAATAGGATCATTTTCTAGGAGTTGTGTAATGGGATCTTTTGCAATGAGTTGTTGAAACGCATCTCCGCCAGTTTCAGAGCTAGTTGTAGTATCTTGAAGCCCAGTTGCCGTATTTGTAGTCTCTGAATTTCCAACACTATTCATCCCGTCTGTTTTTTCTGGTGTTTGAATATCAGATTGTACGGTACTTTCCTTTTTTTCCTTTTCTATTTCAGGATCTGGTTTTATTTTGGATGACGGTTTAGCAGCTTTCGCTTGCGGTACTACTTTAGGTCTTGGCTTAAATTCGTACATAGATGATCTTTTTATTACACTTTAAAGGATCATTAGATGAAAATAGACGCTTTTTAGAAAGCGCCTATTTTGCATGTAAACAACCCCAATATTTACATATACTTCGCTACAAATATGGGGTCTTATAGGCTGAATTTAAAGTTTTCAGAAGGGTATAATCCGTAGTTTCAGTGGATTGTGTTTTCTACTCGATAATCGAGACTTACATATTCCATGGCCTGCTTCGAAATTTAAAAGTTAGTTCCTTGTGAATGCTTTTTAGATAAAGCCTAATGTAGTAAACGGAAGAGACTGTATTTTTTATGGTTCTTTTACACTTTACCGTTTCACTCTCCTTTAAGTTGTAGATCTCATAATTACGCTTTCGCGAAAGCGTACCCAGTAAGATCGTATAGGGGAGATGTGGTTTGCTTTTGAGTATCGTTTTCAGGAAGAGAGAACTATCCTAGGAGTTCTAAGAGTATGTCTGTATTTAAATAGAAAAACCCCGTAAAACAAATGCTTTACGAGGTTTCCCAAAACTAACCAACCAAAAATCTATTATCTTTTACCGCCTCTAGCGCCTACGCTTTTACGGTTTCTTTTTCTTCCATTATACGGATCATCATTGTAGTAATCATTGGTACCATAATGGTCATTATAAATCACATGACCCTCTGTTTGAGCAATTTCTCCATAACGGTTATAGAATATTCTTAAATTCCCTACTCGTACCAATCTGCCATTTCTATATCTTAATGTGATATTCCCAATCTGATTTACATCACAGTTACGGTTGTAATAAATGTAATTACGTCCTACTTTAGTGACATTTCCATAATAATCATAAGAAACATAGCCTCTTCTTCGATTGTTATAGGTTGTGCCTGGAGCATTATAGCCACGTCTTCCGTGATGTTGAGGATTTAAAAATCTAAAATCAAACTCTCCATTTGGAAAAACAGTAAATTTCACACCACGTTGTACAAATTTGATTGATTGTGGCACATTGTAACGTATCCCTGTTGTGTTTGCGTGATCGAGATTCGTCACTTCATTTGCTTGAGCAGTCATTCCTCCTAGAAATAAAACTACTAATACGACTAACTTTTTCATATATAAAAATATTAGGGTTATTACGTTACCGACTCTCGGCGTACGTTTCTTGGGTAGTATAAACCAAGGAGCGTGCCAAAGTTGTAAGTGTTTGATAATTAATATTTTACATGATATTTTCATAAATACCTAAAAATTGTTCTTTATTTAAATTCAATTATTTCTTCTAAAAACATTCCTTTTACTATCAAACTACGGTTTTACCGTAACTTACTGATATTCAGTTAATTTTGTTATCTTAGTGTTATTATTAACCATAAAAAATGACGTCATGTTAAAGAAAATTTCAAGTTTAGGTTCAGCCTTAAACAAAACTGAGCAAAAAAGCATTGAAGGAGGAATTAAACTTATAAGTGTTGTAGTTTGTACCGCAAACACTATTGGCTGGGATTGCGGACCACCACATTGCCCAGGCGTATGTACAACAAATTATAATGGTGACCCTTATTGTCTTCCTTACTAGTATATATTGTACTTAATAAAATAAAAAGGAGAAGTTCTCATAGGATTTCTCCTTTTTGCTTTATAATACTCTGTTTTATAAATTAATGCGTCTTGCTTTTGGATATCGTATTTCATATGAAAATTCCTTTTCGGCGTTACTATTTGAATCAATATCGAGTATCCATTTTAAGATGCCCGTTTCTTTCTCATAAGCGGCATCACCAGTTTCGATATCATCTACTTTGATTTCTTTATGTTGTGATTTTGGAATTCTGTCTACAAGCTTTAGATGGATAGGTGTTGCTTTATTATTCTTAATTTTAATCTCATAGGTATTGTCTACAATGCGTTGCGAACCTATAAAAGAAGTAGCTTTAAAATTGTCTACTTGTTCACGGGTGACTGCAACATTTGGATCTACACCTAAGGAAATGGTAAGTTCTTCTGTAGTAGCTAATGGATCAATAAATGTCTTCCCTGAAAAACTTCCTTCAAAGTATACATTGGCTTCTCCTGGTAATAAACTGTAACGCGCCCAATCTTTAAAACTTGCAGTTAAGAATACATTTTCATTAATAAGAGGCGCAGCAAAATATTCATAAGTAGCAGGAATCTCAAATGTATCTACTTCTATCACCGTTACATCACCATCTGAAGGAATAGAATAGTTCTTTTTAATTTCAAATCGAGTAGCGGTAAGTCCTTCTAATTTGAGGTCTCCCGTAGCTGTTTGGTTTGTAGCTATACCAGTTGCTCTACCCGATAAAGCGCGTTGTATATCTTCAGAAGAGACTTCACTTACAGCATATCCTAGTGCTTTCCCATCTTTTTTCATTCCTTGAGCTGTTACAATCACTTCGTCTAAGCTAACATCACCATCCAATGTTACATTCATTGTACTTGCATATATGGGAAGCTCATAGGTTTGATATCCTATATAAGAAAACACTAGTTCTTTTCCTTTTGGCACATCAATGGTATACCGTCCATCAAAATCAGTTTGTGTTCCTATAGAGGTTCCTTTTATCAATACACTGGCGCCTGGAAGTGGTCCATTTTCTTCCATAATAACACCAGTAACACGTTTTATACTAGGGTTATATTTGTAATTATGAGCTTTTTTTAACCTTCTACTAGTATTTCTGTAATAGTTATTTACAAACTGCAAGTATTTGGTGTTGACTTCGGGTTTGATGTTATTAGTGCTAGGATCTCCTGTAGAGATCACGAGCGATACATCATCCCATGGAGCGCCTGTATTTTGATATACATGTGCTTTATAGGAAAGATCTAATGGCGCTTCTATAGTTTTTGCTTTTAGATCATAAATTGGATACCAACCTGCATTTGCTACAGTATATGTGAGTTTAAGCGGAAGTGTAGTTTGTTGTTCACTATTTATTTTTAAAGTAATTTTCCCCGTACTTTTTTCTTCAATAATATTCAATTCATTGTACTGCTTTAAAATATCCTGAAGTTCTATGTTAAGCTCTTGTCTCTTTTGTTCGGCATCTAAGATTTCATTTTTAATCGCTGTTACACGTTGCCTGTAATAGGTAGCCAATGCTTTGATTTTTTCTAAATCTATCTCTTGTGTAGTGCTTCCTAGTTTTTGATTCAAATTAATGACTTCTTCTTCTTTTTGAAGCCCTAAAATTTGATTGTTAATTTTTTTGATACGAAATGAAATCTCTTTTCTCTTTTGTTGAAGTGCTTCTACTTCTTCTGAGTTTTTTTGTTTGGTGAGGTAATCTATTCCATAGTTTATAGAAAGAACAGAAGCTTCTCCAAGCCCAGCAACTTGGATGCTATTTTCATCTATGGTATTAGAAAGATCGTTAAAGACTAAAGTTGTAGTGCCTGCTTTTATAAATGTATTACTCGTACGTTCTACTTGTGCTCCATTCAGATACACGGTTACTTGAGAGATTTCTGAAGAGATTGCATTTTCTATTGCGATATCTTCTATGCATACCAATTCTTTGGATTCGTTATACGCTTTCGCGAAAGCGTATATAAAAAACATGCAAACTAGGAGTGTTATTTTTTTCATGGTTTCTTGATTTGATCTCAAAACTAAGCGCATGAGATCTTTTTAAAAACCAATAATGAGGGAAATGGCTCTTTTAGTTCGTAAACGGGATATACGGAATAGGCTAGTCTAAGAACTTCGCTTTCAATTCTGGAGTAGGAATCATACAAGATTCTTTTTTCCCATACCATTTATAGCGATTGCGTGCAATGTAGTCATACACTAAATTTCTAAGAAAAGGAGGGATGATTAAAAAAGCAGCCAGTAAAGGATATCCACCAGAAAGCGAACGTGCAATGCGTAGTGCTGCTGAAGATTTGGTGTAGGCTTTGCCCTGATCTACAAGAATAATAGAATCTACTTTTTCAGCATCGATTTGATGTTTGCTCATCAGTGATTTTCCCAAATCACTTTGTAAAGGCGCATATCGAAACAAATCTTTTGGATCATGCTTGATGACAAAAGTGATAGAGCTGTTGCAGAGGTTACAAACACCATCAAATAGAATTATTTTTTTGCCTTTTGGTATTTCCATTTCATTCCCGCGAAGGTGGGAATCTCATCCCGAAACTTCACTTGTTATTAATTATTACTACAAAGATACTACCCGTATGATAGAGTTATTCTAAAATCTTGTTAAGCTTCTTTATATGCTTTCGTACTTAGACTACGCTCAGTTTAAACTTCTGCATTTCTGCGTTCCTTGAAAGCATTATTTAACCTTTTTTAATTTTTGTCTAAAAGTAGACAGACTAATTTGTTTAGAATCATAATCTCTTATGATAAGCTCAGTGTTGGTTAACTTTTCAATTATATATTGTCGATTTCCTAATGTAAGAATAGAATCATTTATGTGGTATTTAAAATTTGATTCACTAAGAGATTCTGATCCTGTAAAATCGGATTTAAGTATAATGGTTAATCTGTTACATGAAAATTCAAATTCTTCATCACTAAATATATCTGTACTTTTTGTAGTGCCATCTTCAAGTTCCTTATGGTGACATTTCCATTTTCCAAAAAGATCTTGAGAATTATTTTTTGAATTCTGACAAGAGATTATACCTGTTATTATAAATAAAAATAGAACTATTACTAAGACTTTCATTTCTTCAAATGTATGATCACTGATTACTTTTTCTTTTTAGCTTGTACCAATTCCAGTTGATCTACAGAAACTTTTGTGGTAAACATGCCATAATCTACAGTTGCTTTTCCTTTTTCGATTAGGTCTATCACACCCACTGCTTTTCCATCATGCATGCGTACACGATCGCCTACTTTTAAAATAGGTTTTGGTTTTTCTACTTTAGGCGCTTCTTTTTTGGCTTCTACTTTCTTTTTTCGAATCACAGCCACCTTCTTTTCAACCTCTTGCTTTACTTGCTTTTCTTTTTGTTTTTGGGCTTTTGCAGCTTTTGCCGATTGTTTCTTGCGTTTAGAGTTTTCTATCTGAACAATTTTCATGAGTTCGGCAACGAGTTCGCGTTTCTTTTTATCACGATAAAACTTCTCACTCACAGTATCTAACTTCTGACCTAAATAAATGAGACGTTGATTGCTATCATAGAGTTCTTGATAGTTTTCTAATTTTGCCTGTACTTTTGCATTAATCTCTTGTAACTTTTGATCTTGTTGTACCGCTTTTTGTTCCTTTTCTTTAAGCGTAGAAGTTGTTTTAGCGAGTCTACTACGTTCTTTTTGAAGATTGGCAATACTCTTATCAAAACGTATTTTACCACGCTCTACTTTCTTTTTAGAGCGATTGATAAGTGAGTAAGGAATACCATTTTTCTGAGCGACTTCAAAGGTAAATGAGCTTCCTGCTTCTCCTAAGTGTAATTTGAATAAAGGCTCTAATGTTCTGGCATCAAAAAGCATATTGGCATTAACAATCTCCTTGGTCTCATTGGCCATCATTTTAAGATTGGCATAATGGGTTGTAATGATTCCATAGCTTTCACGCTCATGAAATACTTCCAAGAAGGTTTCAGCCAGGGCGCCTCCTAACTCAGGATCTGATCCTGTACCAAATTCATCAATGAGGAATAATGTATACTTATCACATTTCTTAAGAAAGTAATTCATATTCTTAAGACGATAACTATAGGTACTTAAATGGTTTTCTATACTTTGATTATCACCTATGTCTGTGAGTATTCTATTAAAAAGACACATTCTAGAGTATTCATGTACAGGGACAAGCATTCCACTTTGTAGCATGATCTGTAATAAACCTACTGTTTTAAGTGTGATACTTTTTCCTCCTGCATTAGGTCCAGAAATCACAATAATACGATGATTGGCATCTAAACGAATGTCTTGCGGAAAGGTTTTTTCTCCTTTTGCTGTATTACTTAAATAGAGTAGCGGATGATAAGCATCTTTAAGGGTGAGTTCTCTGTCTTTTGTAATGGTTGGTAAAATGGCATTAAGTTTTTCTGCATATTTAGCTTTGGCTGCAATGACATCTATGGTACTTAATAGTTCTTGATATTCTGTAAATAAGGAAATAAAGGGACGTACTGTATTAGTAAGTGCTTTTAAGATACGCTTGATTTCTTCATCTTCCTCAAAAAGCAAATTATTGAGTTCTCGTTGTGCTTGTAAGGTGGCTTCTGGTTGTATATACACGATACTTCCAGTTTTAGAACTTCCCATGATAGCACCTTTCACCTTACGTCTATGCATAGCAGTAACCGCTAGTACTCGTACATTTTCAACCACAGACTCTCGAATATCATCTAGATAGCCATACCCTTGATATTGCCCTAATGCCGATGCAAAACTAGAATTAATCCTTCCTTTAACTTGATTAATGCTTCTGCGTGTTGTTTGTAAAAGGGGAGAGGCATCATCTCTTAACTCACCATACTTATCAAAAACGGCATTGACAGCATCTATAATAATGGTGGTATACTCTGTTTCTACTACTGTTTGATGGAGTGTAGGGTATTTTTCTTGGTATTTATTGAAAAACTTTAAATGAATATTGACAGTCTCAGAAATGCTAGAGAGTTTCTTAAAACTCCCTCTTTCTAAAACACTGTCTTCTATATCTAGGAATTTGATTTCACGATCTATTGGATCATATCCATGGTTAGGAATCACTGTTTCATGAAACTTGGAAGACACATATTCATTAGTTTGATGCAATCCAAAAAGCGCTTCTTTTGAAGATGTATAGGGAACAATGGCCAATGCTTTTTCTTTCCCATGCTCTGTTACACATCGCTCTGAGACATGTTCGCAAACCGTATGGAATTCAAGATCTTTAAGTGTTTTTTGATGTATGTTTATCATCGTTTTGATGTGGTAATTATTAGTAATATTTTAATAATTACGCTATATTCTTTTTCTTTATAAATTTTAGT
Source organism: Dokdonia pacifica (assembly GCF_900188275.1). Lineage (GTDB taxonomy): Bacteria > Bacteroidota > Bacteroidia > Flavobacteriales > Flavobacteriaceae > Dokdonia > Dokdonia pacifica. The sequence goes on along the minus strand of NZ_FZNY01000012.1, from coordinate 68,670 downwards.
TCATAGCTATTATAGCGCCACAAAAGTACAGAATAAATGAATGTAAATATACACCCAAGTTGGAAGCAACAACTTACAGAAGAATTTGATAAAGATTATTTTAAAACGTTGACTTCTTTTGTTAATGAAGAGTACACTTCACATACTTGTTATCCTAAAGGGAATCATATATTTAATGCTTTTAATTATTGCCCATTTGAAGACGTAAAAGTTGTTATTTTAGGACAAGACCCTTATCATGGAGTAGGGCAAGCCAACGGATTATGCTTTTCTGTAAATGATCACATTGCAATGCCTCCATCACTTATTAATATTTTTAAAGAGATAGAAACCGATGTAGGGATTCCATTTCCTCAAACGGGTAATTTAGAACGCTGGGCTTCACAAGGTATATTATTACTTAATGCTACTTTAACGGTACGTGCACATGAAGCTGGATCGCATCAACGTAAAGGCTGGGAAACATTCACGGATGCTGTGATAAGTTCGCTTTCGCGAAAGCGTACAAATATCATTTTCCTTCTTTGGGGTGGCTATGCAAAGAAGAAAGGGGCTAAGATCGATACCTCCAAACATCATGTGCTCACTTCTGGACACCCATCACCTTTAAGTGCAAATAGAGGCTATTGGTTTGGGAATAAACATTTTAGTAAAACAAATGAATTATTACAATCTTTTGGGGAGCGTGAGATAGCTTGGTAACTGTAAGTACGAGCGCTTATTTTTACAATTGATTTTTTTGCATAAAAAAATGACGCCGAAAATTTGAATTAAGCTTCAGCGCCATTTAGTATTGTGTTATATATAGAAATCTAAACTTATTCTTCGTCAGGCTCGGTCTCTATAGCTTTATTGCAACTAAACTGAAGTAGCAAAAAATTTACTACTATTAAAATGCCTATTACAATAAAAAAAGTACTCATAGCCCCAATTTAATAATTATACCCTATAGATGCACAAATTTGCAAAAGGTTGCGTCTAAAGTTAAAAAAAATATAATTTATTATAAATTAACGTAAAAATTGGATGTATCTATTTCTTTTTCAATCATTTGCAACTCTATTAATTTTGATTGAACATCATTAATTTCTTTAGAAGTAATTTGTTCTTGTGACCAAACTGTACCAGATAACCATTTTTGAATATCTTCTAGCTTTTGTTCATAACGATGTGCAAGTGTACGATCTATAGAAGGGATATTTTTAAAATCACGAGTCACATTATTTATAACTTCTAATACGTGCTTTATAGCTTGATTTTTTGTGGCAATTGCCTCAGGGTTTCCTGCAATCACAAAACAACTCCAAGGTGTTGGGAAATCACCTAGTCTTCTAAAAATACCAGCATCTACGATAGGTTTTGTTGTAAAATGCTCCCACATAAAATAATCTGCTTTTCCATTGGTAAGTGCTTCGACAGCATTTTCTAATGTATTTACTACTTCAAATTCTAGTTTTGAAGTATCCCAACCTCTTTGTTTTGCTTGTACATGAGCCATTACATGCGATCCAGACCCATAACGACTTATCGCAGCTTTTGCATGTTGTAATTCATCTATTGCTTTAAAAGGACTATCATATGGAACGTGAACGCCCCATAATAAAGGGGAAGAGACATATAATTGTAAAATCTTTGAGGGGTTGCCATTTGCAATATCTTTAATGACTCCACCAGTAAGAATTACTGCAAGATCTATTTCTTTTGCGCGTAGCGCTTTATTCATAGCTCCAGTACCTTCAGGAAATTCAATCCATTCTACAGATACACCCGCTTTTTCAAATAATCCTTCTTCTAGGGCAAGATGCCATGGAAGATTAAAATGTTCAGGAACGCCGCCTATTTTTATGTTCTTCATGTATATGTGTAATCTATTGTAAAATTACGCAAATCTGTCTACATAGTAGCGATGCGGTTTAAGGTATATATAATTAAACTGTTTACGGTCTCACTTGGTTGATTACTAAAAATACCTGTAGCTCGATTTGCTAAAATAGCATTTAATGATATCGCTCTATGTTCTAGTAGTTTAGCAAGTCCATATATCCCAGCCGTTTCCATTTCTAAGTTTGTGATTTTGCTTTCGCGAAAGCGGAATTCGCCCAATTTCTTATTCATATCAGGATCTGATGTCTGTAACCGAAGGACTCTGCCTTGTGGTGCATAAAAACCAATATTAGTTGCCGTAACTCCTTTGATAACTTGATTAGATAAAAAATGTGATGCAAGATCGCGATCACAAGTCACGATATAGGGTTCACTTTTTTGTGCAGACCAATTCATATGCGTTACAAAAGCTTTTTGAATTTCTGGATGCTGAATATGGGTACTATCATAAAAATGAAGCAATGCATCAAGCCCTATAGCCATATCACTTAAAAGAAATGCATCTATTGAAATATCTTCTTGAATTGCACCGCTTGTTCCGATACGAATAATATCTAGCGATGTATGGGTGTCTTTTACTTTTCTTGTTTTTAAATCAATATTTACGAGTGCATCTAGTTCATTAAAAACAATATCGATATTATCAGTGCCTATTCCAGTAGAAATCACGGTAATTTCTTTTCCTTTATAGGTTCCTGTCGTTGTTTTGAACTCTCTACGTTGTACCGTATGTGTAATCGTATCAAAATGAGAAGTTACTGTATCTACACGATCGGGATCACCTACAGTTATAATAGTAGATGCTATCTGTTCTGGATGAAGGTGTAAATGATAGACACTTCCATCAGGGTTTAGAATAAGTTCGGATGCGGGTATTGTCATATACAGTTAGACTTTTGTAATTTGATGTGAATCCTTATTGTAGGTATATGCATATTTTGAAACGCCTCCAAAGTAACATTCCTTGTGTAGCCCAGGTGCTGGCATTTGTTCACCTTTAATTGCATTTTCTCCTTTTTGATTGACAACTAAAACCCCTTCTTTATGCTCATAGTAGGAATGTAATCTTTTTATCATTTTGGATATTTGCGTGTCTCCATAGCCATAATATCCTTGATAATTGAGAACATATCCACATAGTTGACGCTCGGATGTAATTTGGTGTTTCTTAAGGAGTTTTAAAATATGTAATTCTAAAGTATTTAATCCAGAATGTTCTTCTGGGAAACGTTTTTTATGAGCACTAATACAGTTAGATAAATAGATAAAACTACTATCTTTTGCTAGTATAGGCTGTAATTGAGAATGATCGTCACTACAATATAATCTCCAGATTTTATCAGATAGTAGTAAGTCATTACCTGTAAGTAATACTTTGCTTTTATAATGATCTAGTAATTGCTTTTCTGTAATTTCAGATAATCCTTTTAACTCTTTTTCTCCAGAAATACGCCCGCTACAAACAAGATAGATAGGTTTTTTACACTCTCGTTGTACTAAATAACTTATGCATGCCATCATGTTGATATGACAAAAGAGATCGTATTCAAACCATAAGACTAACTCATCATATTCTTGAAAGTTATTAATGAGTTCTAGTTGAGAGCCAAATATCTCATCGTATCTAGAGGTGTCAATATCATAATCTTCCTTCAGAAATGCTTTTCGGGCATTTTTAAAATGTTGATCTCCTACTTTATAAGTAGTTTTTCCTTCGCAAAGCATCTCTCTCCAAACGGCAAAATCTCCTTTAATTTGAAGTTTTAATAACCAATCGTTAAGGCTGTCACCATTTGTAATATGAAGTGTTTTAGTGGTCAATACGTATGTTTTTATAATCGTTTTTGTGGTTGAAGAAATATGTTTTATTACTAGAGACTAGAGACTATCCACCCACACGCTTTACTTTAAAACCTTTGTCTTTAAGGAAGCTCATGATTTTATCGCGGTAATCTCCTTGTATAATGATTTGATCATTTTTAAAACTCCCACCTACACTCAGCATTTTTTTTATCTCTTTGGCAAGCATTTTAAAATCACTATCGGCACCTGTATATCCTTCTATAATGGTAATAGGTTTCCCTTTGCGTTTTTCATATTTGCAAATAAGCGGGTCATCCTGCATCCATAGCATATCTTCTGCCTCTTCTTGAACTTCAGACTCAGATGGGGTATGATCTGGAAACAGGTTTTTAAGTTGATCTTGTAAATCCATTATTGTTATTCTTTAATCAACCCAATTTCTACAAGGCGTTGGTGTAAAAACTCTCCTGCGGTAATATCATCAAATGCTTTTGGATGCTCTTCAGAAACACAGGCATCTAAACAGTTTAATTTCATATCACTACGCGGATGCATAAAAAACGGAATAGAATATCGAGGGGTATCCCACTGCTCTTTTGGGGGATTTACTACTCTATGGATCGTAGAACGTAATTTATTATTGGTATGACGTTCTAACATATCGCCTACATTAATCACCAATTCGTCTTCATTAGGAATGGCATCAATCCATTCTCCATCTTTACGTAATACTTGTAATCCTCCTGCAGAGGCTCCCATTAAAAGAGTAATTAAATTGATATCTCCATGTGCTCCAGCTCGTACCGCTCCTTTTGGCTCTTCGGTGATAGGTGGGTAATGTATAGGGCGTAAAATACTATTACCATTACTTGCCCAATGATCAAAATAGTGCTCGTCTATTCCTATATAAATAGCAAGGGCTCTTAATACATAGATACCTGTTTTTTCAAGCATACGATAGGCTTCCATCCCAGTTGGGTTAAAATTTGGAAGCTCATTTACAAGCACATTATCTGGATATTCTTCAGCAAGATTTGCATCGGCAGATGGCTCTTGTCCAAAATGCCAAAATTCTTTTAAATCTCCTTCTTTCTTTCCTTTTGCATGTTCTTTTCCAAAAGAGATATATCCTCTTTGCCCAGCAAGTCCTTCAATTTCATATTTTAATTTTTCTTCTACTGGAAGTGCAAAAAAGTTTTTTACTTCTGTATATAAACTATCTACCAGCGCATCGTCCAAAAAATGATTCTTTAAAGAAACAAAGCCTATTTCTTCATAAGCTGTTCCTATTTCTTGAACAAATTTTTGTTTTCTATTGGGATCATCACTTAAGAAATCTGCGAGATCTACACTTGGGATATTATTCATTTTTATAGTCTTAAATAGGTGTTAGACAAAGATACAAATTTTAGTAGGGTTGTATACGCTTTCGCGAAAGCGTATAACATAAAAAACACTATTGATTAATTTTTAAATAAATCGTTTCTATTGTTACTTATTTTTCTACATTTGATTTGATCTTACATATCTAAAAATGGCAACAAAAACTACAGCTAAAGTTCATTTTGATTACGACCGTACATCGCTTACGGATGAAATGCTTTTACAATTATATAAAGCCATGCTTACTCCTCGATTAATAGAGGAGAAGATGCTTATTTTATTGAGACAAGGTAAAATTTCTAAATGGTTTGCGGGTATTGGTCAAGAAGCTATTTCTGTGGGCGTTACCACAGCAATGCGACCAGAAGAATACATCCTTCCGATGCATCGTAATCTTGGAGTTTTTACAACAAGAGAGATTCCTTTGTATCGCTTATTTGCGCAATGGCAAGGGAAGGCAAGTGGTTTTACAAAAGGGCGTGACCGTAGTTTTCATTTCGGAACACAGGAATATAATATTGTAGGTATGATATCTCATTTAGGACCTCAATTAGGAGTAGCAGATGGGATAGCCCTCGCGCATAAATTGCGTAATGAAAAAGCTGTTACTGCTGTCTTTACTGGAGAAGGAGGTACAAGTGAAGGAGATTTTCACGAAGCATTAAACGTCGCTTCTGTTTGGCAATTACCTGTATTGTTTTGTATAGAGAATAACGGCTATGGGCTTTCTACACCTACTAGCGAACAATATAATTGTGAGAACTTAGCAGATAGAGCTTTAGGATACGGTATGGAAAGCCATATTATAGATGGAAATAATATTTTAGAGGTGTATACCACAGTGCAAAAACTTGCAGAAGATATTCGTAAGAATCCAAGACCCGTATTATTGGAGTTTAAAACCTTCAGAATGCGAGGTCATGAGGAAGCTAGTGGAACAAAGTATGTTCCTAAAGAACTGATGGAGACTTGGGCTAAAAAAGATCCAATAGAAAATTACAAACAGTATTTGCTAGAATTAGAAGTGCTTACCGAGGCAATACACGATGAGATGGCTTCTCAAATAAAAGAAGAAATCACTAAAAATCTAGATATAGCATATAGTGAAGAGGCAATAATTCCAAATTTAGAAACAGAACTTACGGATGTATATGCGCCTTTTACATATTCAGAAATAAAAGCTGGGACAGCAACAGAAGAACTACGTTTAATAGATGCTATTTCTCTTGGTCTTAAACAATCTATGGAACGTAATGATGATACGGTCATTATGGGGCAAGATATTGCTGAGTATGGTGGGGTATTTAAAATTACAGATGGTTTTGTAGAAGCATTTGGAAAAGAACGAGTACGTAATACACCTATTTGTGAGAGTGCTATTGTAGAAGCAGCTATGGGACTTGCTATAAATGGGAAGAAAGCCATTATGGAAATGCAATTTGCAGATTTTGCAACTTCTGGTTTTAACCCTATTGTAAATTACTTAGCAAAATCACATTATCGTTGGTCACAAGCAGCCGATGTGGTAGTGCGTATGCCTTGTGGAGCAGGTGTGGGGGCAGGACCTTATCATTCGCAAACCAATGAGGCTTGGTTTACACATACCCCTGGACTTAAAGTGGTATATCCAGCATTCCCATATGATGCAAAAGGATTATTAGCAACTGCTATAGAAGATCCTAACCCTGTGTTATTTTTTGAGCATAAGGCTTTGTATAGAAGCATTCGTCAAGATGTACCTACAGAGTATTATACATTACCTATAGGAAAAGCTGTTACATTAAAAGAAGGAAATGATGTTACGATTGTTACGTATGGAGCTGGAGTGCATTGGGCTTTAGAAACACTGGAAGAAATAACTGTTTCTGCTGATCTCATTGATTTAAGAACTTTACAACCACTAGATACAGAGACAATTTTTACATCGATTAAAAAAACAGGTAAAGTTTTATTACTTACTGAAGATTCAGGTTTTGGAAGTGTGATGTCTGATATTTCTGCGATGATTTCTGAAGATTGTTTTGAATTTTTAGATGCTCCTATACGTCGTGTGACAAGTTTAGATACACCAGTACCTTTTGCTGGGCAATTAGAAGAACAATACCTTTCTAGAAAGCGTTTAGAAGATAGTCTAAAGGAACTTATAGCGTATTAAAATACTATTCAAACTTGACATCATACATGCCAAATTTGAATAGTATATTTAATTCTTAGTAAGGTATACAACCCCAAGAACTAGAACATTCTCCAGGACAAGAACAATGTCCTTGGTAATAGCAACGAGCTCCATTAGGTCTACCTGCACAATTACCATTACAAAGTTTTGCACCTCCATTTACTTCTTTTTGTTGAGCTTTGTTTAATGACGTTGCTCCTTTTAAATTCATTAGTTTTTTCATGAGATAAAAATTAAGTTAGTTATTCCTGAATAATTAAAGACACTCAGGTTCATGTCTATCTTTTATAAGATTTTAAAAGAATGTTGCTTTAAGTATCTTATAAGGAAAACTAACATTCAAACTTTGGTAGCGTTACCTAAGTTTGAATGTTATAGATTGCATTATCTTACCAAGGGATACATTCTCCACTTATACAATCTCCAGGACAAGAACAATGACCACCCATATAACAACGAGATCCATTTGGTCTTCCAGAGCAATTACCATTACATAGTTTGCGAAGTCCTCCATTTACTTCTTTTTGTTGCGCTTTGTCTAATGACGTAGCTCCTTTTAAATTCATTAATTTTTTCATGAGATAAAAATTTATGTTAGTTAATCCTGAATAGTTTAAAGACACTCAGGGTCATGTCTATATCGATAGTTTTTTGATGGTTGTATATAAATGGTTTGAAAGTCTTATATAGCCATGAAAAAAACATTCAGAACTATATTACTTAGTTCTGAATGTTTTTAGATCTTATACTATAATGGAAGACATCCTCCGCCTAAACATACGCCAGGGCATAAACAATGACCACCGGCATAACATCGTGATCCTTGTGGTCTTCCGCTACAATTACTTGAGCAACCTATTCTAGCTCCATTTACTTCTTTTTGTTGCGCTTTGTTTAATTCTTGAACTCCTTTTAGATTTTTTAAACTTTTCATAATTCTAATTTTTTTGTTTGTTACTATTCCCTATTATTTTAAGACATCTGGAATCGCAATGTCTGTATCTTCAAGATGAATGTATATTGAAGTAATAGATCAAAAAATATGATTGATTAAGTGATTTCTAGTGGGTAATAAATTAAACCGTCATAGATTGTTAATTCATTACCCTAAACCTTTTAATAAGGAATACATCCGCCTTCAAAGCCGTGAGAACTTGAAGAGCATTCTCCTGGACAACCACAGTGTCCTTGGTAATAGCAACGAGCTCCATTAGGTCTTCCAGCACAGTTACCATTGCATAGTTTTGCACCTCCATTTACTTCTTTCTGCTGTGCTTTATCTAAAGCTACAGCTCCTTTAAGATTTTTTAATTTTTTCATGATAATAGAATATTGTGTTAATAATTCTGAGTATTTATAGACATTCAGATAACTGTCTATTCCTTTGTATTATAGGGATTAACAAAATAGTCTATGCGAGAATGCAAGATTTGCATTCTTATGTATTATATATAAGGTTGTATTTGAAAAAAGAATATATAGCGTACTATTAGAGCAGCTATAAATGATACATCTGTTTCTCCTTCAGGATGAGTCTGAAAAGTGTTCTTTCTTTCTTTTTAAGAGTACTAAAAGAGTGTACCCTATGATGGTTTTTTAACTTCTTCACAACAATAAAAATATTAAGTTAATAATCCTGAACATTTTAAAGACACTCAGGAATGTGTCTATGCGTTTGTATTATAGGGATTAACAAAATATATTTTATTCAATATCAAGTAATTAAGTTTTAAAATTAATAAGTGATTAAACATTTATAGACATTTAATCGTATGTCTTTAATATAATATACGTTTAGGAAGTCATCATTGGACTATCTATTTCTTGACTTTGTTGTTGCTCAATGAGATCTTCTATAAATAATGGTAAATCATTTCTATCGTACTCTCTTGGGAATTGATTTCCTTGTATATAAAGAGCCGGAGTGAAGTTAATATTGTTTTGTGTACACCACTCTTTTTGAGCACTGAGAACATCACTATAATCAGTATCTAAAGCTTGCTGTTTTTTCAACCATTGTTTTAGATCAACATCACTTTCATATACTTCATGCATCATTTTAATACATGCAAGTTCACCTTCGGTATTATAAGCATGTATTAAACGAGAAGTTACTTGGAACCCTTCGCCTTCAGTATCTTCTACATTTACATTAAATCGAACAATAACTTTGATATCATTACTCGTCTGTTTTAATATGTTTTCAATATCTGTATGTGCTTGTTTACAGTAATAGCATAAAGGACTTGTTACTAGTACAACTTCTAATGAAGCATCTCTATTACCTAGTACAATCTCTTTCGGAAGTTCAAGATCATTTGTAATGCTATCGTTCTCTTTTAATAACGTATTGAAAATAGAGAAGTTTCTCTTGAATTTATTACTTTCTATTTTTAATTTATCTAATGCTACCTTTTTATGTAATAATGGTTTTATCATAAACCATAAACTCACAACAATAACAATACTTAGTGCATAAAGCACAATTTCTTCTAAACCTATAGACAAGAAAGCAGTACTATTTCCTGTTACAAGCGCAGCTACTGCTTGAAGTATAAGAACAGAAGCGATACCTAAGCATAATGGACACCATTTCTTCAAAACACTACCTTGATAGTAGATAGAGTATAAAACAAATGGGATTGCTAAAAATGACAATGCAACGATAACCCCATTAATAGAAATACCTCCTAGTAATGAAAAACAATATACGAGTGTATAACTTGCAAATGCTATAATACTAGCATCACTAAGCGTTAATAAACCTCCTATTTTTGCTCCTTTAGAATTTAAAACAGCATCACAACTTGTTTTTTCAGAGAGATTACAAATACTGGCTGTACTACTAGATTCTAATCCTAACGAATGTCCTACAATAAGTACTCCTAAAATTAATCCAATAGCGCTTAAAAAGTAGTGAATGCCTTCAAATACTAACGCTTTATTTAAAAGTGCAATTCCAACACCTAATGCTATAATTATAAATGCCCACTGCCATATTTTAGAAGCATTAGATCCTTTTTCTTCCCGAATAGTTTCATCTTTCTCTACAGCAACAATAATACCATCCCATACCTCAAAAAATGCATCATTAGATATCGTTTTTATCTGTTTGTGATCTGTATAGACATTAATAGAACTCCCTTTTTTTTCAATAAATGCTAAGTGCATTCCCTTATCACCATTCACATTCGCTATAAAAGTTGGAGGCAATTGATCTAATGTATCTTGATCTGTAGGTACTTGTAAAGCAAGGTTAGGAACCCCAAAGTGCTTTAAGACTCCAGTTAATGCGTGTAAACTTGGATAAGAAGGGTGACTTAATAATTGAAGTTTTAATTCTTCTTTGTTCAGTCTAATCTTATTAGTAACTAATAATTTGTCAAGAATATTAAATAATTGATCCTGCATGTATATTTTGATGTATGTATAGTGTTAATATTGAGTCTCTAATTTACATTTTATTTTGTAAAAAAAAATCAATTTTTCTGTTTTATGTTTAAAATATGCTAGTTTTAAAGTGTTATTTATCAAATAATTAACAAAATTGACTAAAAATTGCGAATTTTATATTAAATGTTGATTACTAAAAAGTTATGCTTTTTGGTTGATTTATACACTCATATTTTTCTAAACAATAGATTCAGAAAAGATGGATGACTATGTTATCTTTAGTGTAATTCATTAGTATATTAACGACTACTTTGTATGATGTGTAACTATATATGAATCAAAAACAAATCAAGGTTTTAATTGTTGGAGGTGGTCTTGCAGGACTCACAAGTGCTATTCATCTCGCAAAAGAAAACATTAACGTTGTTCTCATAGAAAAAAACACCTACCCAAAACATAAAGTTTGTGGAGAATATGTATCTAATGAAGTCTTTTCTTATTTAGAATCTCTGGGTGTTCACCCCTATAACCATCAAGCAAAAAAGATTGAAAAATTTCAATTTTCAAGCCTATCTGGCAATACATTAGATATTACACTTCCTTTAGGAGGATTTGGTATCAGTAGGTATGCCTTAGATGAGATAATGGTAAAAAGAGCTATAGCTTTAGGTGTTGAGGTAATACAAGCAACAGTTGCTCATATACTTTTTAAAGAGAATCATTTTCAAGTAATTACAAATGACCATCAAGAATATATAGCAAATTATGTAATTGGAGCCCACGGAAAACGGAGTAATTTGGATAGTACGCTTTCGCGAAAGTTTATAAAGAAAAAATCTGCATGGCTAGGGGTAAAGGCACATTACAAATCAGATTTCCCTGATGATTTAGTAGCACTTCACAATTTTAATGGTGGATATTGTGGATTATCAAAAGTCGAGACAGGCAATGTAAACGCATGTTATCTGGCTGATTATAAGTCATTCAAAGCATATAAAAACATAGAGGAATATCAACAAAAAGTACTCTACAAAAACAAAGCCCTTAAATCCTTTTTTGAGAATAGTCAAATTACATTTCAAGCACCAGTAGCTATAAGTCAAATATCATTTGACAAAAAAGAACCCGTTCTTAACCATATATTTATGGTAGGTGATAGTGCTGGTTTAATACATCCATTATGTGGTAATGGGATGGCAATGGCAATCCATAGTGCAAAGATCATTTCTAGTTTACTCACAACACAGAAAGTAAATACATATAGCCGATTAGAATTAGAACAACAATACACCAAACAGTGGAGTCATACATTTCAAAAAAGACTTAAAGTAGGACGTTGGATACAAAATGCACTGCAAAACAAAAAAATAACGCGTATGGGAGTATCTATCGTAAGTACTTCACCATACCTTCTTAAAACAATTATTAAATCTACACACGGTACACCTTTATGAGAAACTTGACCTATAGAGCTACCGAAAGAGAACTTATGGATGATCCAGATATTTCTCTATTAGATTTAAAAGAAGCGCTTTATGATATTTCTAAAACCAATAGAATGCTAGGGGGTAATCGTATTACACTAAAAGCATTAAGTAATATTTTTAACGAAAACCCATTAAAAAAGCAATGGACTATCGTAGATGTAGGATGTGGAGATGGAGAGATGTTACGTCTTATTGCAGATTATTTTACATCTGAAAATTTAGAGATAGAACTTATAGGTATAGAGATAAGCGAGCAAAGCATCGTAATGGGTGAAGAAATGTCTCATTCCTATAAAAATATACGCTTTTTGAAAAAAGATATATTAAAAATAAATCATACGTCTTTTCATTGTGATATTATCATATGCACATTAACATTACATCACTTTAAAGATCAGGAGATTCTCTCCTTTATGAAACAATTTGTAACATTAGCGCAAGTTGCTGTTGTTATAAACGACTTACAAAGAAGTAAAATCGCTTATCAGTTATTTAGATTATTTAGTCGTATTTTTATCAAGAGTCATGTAGCTAAAAATGATGGACTTGTATCTATAGCAAGCGGATTTAAAAAACATGAACTAAAAAAAGTTGCACAACAATTGAAATTAAAACATTCTGAGATTACTTGGAAGTGGGCATTTCGATACCTGTGGTTAATTAAGACCCTATGAATGTAAAAATTACGACTGTAGCAAAACAACTTCCGCAATACCACAGAACTACCGATGAAATTATTCCTTTTCTTGATGTTTGGTTACACGAACAGGACGATCGTTTTAAACGAAAAGTAAAAAAGATTTTTGGAAATGCAGCGGTAGATAAACGGTATAGTATTATGTCTCCAGAAGAAGTATTTACAGCAACCAGTTTTGAAGAAAAAAATGATATTTACACACGCGAAGTTGTAAAACTAGGGGAACAAGTACTTAAAAAAGCACTTACAAAGGCAAATTGGGAGTCACAATCATTAGATTATATTATTACAGTAAGTTGTACAGGTATTATGATTCCATCTTTAGATGCTTATTTGATTAATAGCTTACAATTAAGACAAGATATTGTACGCTTGCCAGTTACAGAAATGGGCTGTGCAGCAGGTGTTTCTGGTGTGGTATATGCCAATGAGTTTTTGAAGGCAAATCCAGGAAAGAGAGCCGCTGTAATTGCTATAGAAAGCCCTACAGCTACATTTCAACATACAGATTTTTCTATGGTAAATGTAGTGAGTGCAGCCATTTTTGGAGATGGAGCCGCCTGCGTTTTATTATCTTCAAAAGAAGAAGATACGGGGCCAGAAATAGTAGATACAGAAATGTATCATTTTTATGATGCACAACACATGATGGGGTTTAAGCTTGTAAATACAGGATTGCAAATGATACTTGATCAACAAGTGCCAGAAACAATAGCCCAACAATTCCCAGATATTATACATCCTTTTTTAGAAAAAAATAAACTAAATATTCAAGATGTAGCGCATTTGATTTTTCATCCTGGTGGACGAAAAATTGTGGAGACCGTAGAAGATCTTTTTGGTAAATTGGGTAAAAATATAGAGGATACCAAGGAAGTCCTACGTTTATATGGAAATATGAGTAGTGCTACGGTATTATATGTTTTAGAACGATTTTTAGATAAGAAGTTGCCTAAAAATGATATCGGGATTATGTTAAGCTTTGGACCTGGATTTTCAGCACAACGGGTTTTATTAAAATGGTAAATAATACATGACCACACAACAGGATTATATTGGTAAATGGGCAGTCATTTTAGGGGGCAGTAGCGGTTTAGGACTAGCTACCGCACAAAAGCTTGCAAAGGAAGGAATGCATATTTGTATCGTACATCGTAGTAGGAGAAGTGTTTTAGCAGTTTTTGAAGAAGCAATGAAGGAGATGAAATTATCTGGTGTACAAGTAATTGCATTTAATACCGATGCTTTAAATGCTGAAAAACGAACACAGGTAGTTTCAGAGCTTTTAGAAATAGTAGGAACATCCCAAGTAAAATCACTTATTCATAGTGTGGCAAGAGGAAACCTAAAACCTTTATATAGTGAGGAAGGAACGGTGTTGAGTAATGACGATTTTATGCGTACGGTAGACGCGATGGCCATCAGTTTATATGATTGGGTATCCGCTTTCGCGAAAGCGAACTTATTTTCACCAGATGCGAGAGTGATTGCATTTACTAGTGAAGGAAGTCGTAAAGCTTGGAAGCAATACGGCGCTGTGGCAGTCGCTAAAGCAGCATTAGAGAGTATTACACGGAGTATTGCCTTAGAATTTGCACCAGTGCATATCAAAGCAAATTGTATTCAAGCGGGAGTGACAGATACAGAAAGTTTGCGTTTAATACCAGGAAGTGATGTAATGAAAGAAAAATCAATAGAGCGAAACCCATACGGTAGACTTACACTTCCAGAAGATGTAGCAAATGCAGTATACTTGTTGTGTAGAGATGAAGCGTCTTGGATTAATGGTGCTGTTGTGCCTGTAGATGGAGGAGATCATATACGATGAAAACGGAAGAGATCATAGCGTTATTGCCCTATACGGAGCCTTTCTTATTTGTAAACGAGATAGAAGAGGTTACTGAACAATATATTAAAGGAACGTACATATTTAAAGAAGAATCTTATTTTTATAAAGGTCATTTTAAAGATTTTCCAGTTACCCCTGGTGTTATCTTAACGGAATGCATGGCGCAAATAGGACTCGTCTGTTTAGGCATATACCTACTAAGAGATAAAACATCCTTGCACACCATGCAGGTGGCTTTTACAAATGCCGATGTTTCTTTTTTAAAACCGGTATACCCTAATGAAAAAGTAACTGTTATTTCAGAAGTAGATTACTTTCGGTTTAATAAATTAAAGTGCCATGTAAAATTATATAATCAAGCTAATGAGTTGGTCTGTCAAGGCAAGTTAGCAGGAGTTTTTAAAGTATGAGTAAACAAAGAGTAGTGATTACTGGATTGGGAGTATGTGCACCAAATGGAGTAGGAATTCCTGCGTTTACCGAAGCTATTAAAAATGGAATTTCTGGAATACGATTTCAACAACAACTTGCCGATTTAAATTTTGGGTGTCAAATTGCTGGACAACCAGAAATCCCAGATGACTTATTAAAAGAATATTTTACCCCCTTACAACTAAGGGATTTAGAGGCTACAGGAATTACATATGGTATGATTGCTGGTGTAGATGCATGGAAAGACGCTGGACTTGCGATTACGGATAAGGATACTGTAGATTATGATAGCGGGATCATTTTTGGAACCTCTCTCCTTGGCGTTGAAAAGTTTAGGAAAGCTATTTATCTTACAGATGAAGGAAAAGTAAAACGTTTAGGAAGCACTACAGTGATCCAAACGATGGCAAGTGGTATAAGTGCTTACTTAGGAGGTTATTTGGGGTGTGGGAATCAAGTAACCACCAATTCTAGCGCATGTACTACGGGAACAGAAAGTATCTTGATGGGATATGATCGAATTGCAAATGGATATGCAAAACGTATGCTTGTAGGTGGTTGTAATGATGCAGGACCCTATATATGGGGCGGATTTGATGCCATGCGTGTACTTAATAAAAAACATAATGATCAACCAGAGCAAGGAAGTAGACCGATGCAAAGTGATGCTGGTGGTTTTGTACCAGGAAGTGGGGCAGGAGCTTTAGTATTGGAAAGTTTAGAAAGCGCTCTTTCAAGAAATGCGACTATTTATGCTGAAGTATTAGGTGGTGCTGTTAATAGTGGTGGACAACGACAATCTGGGAGTATGACAGCTCCTAATAGTATTGCCGTACAACATTGTATTAAAGATGCGATGAAAAACACGGCTACACATCCTCAGGATATAGATACTATCAATGGACATCTTACTGCAACAGGAATGTGTCCTACCGAAATAAAAAATTGGAGTGACGCATTAGGAAGATCTGGTGAAAACTTCCCATATATTAACTCTCTTAAAAGTATGACAGGTCATTGTTTAGCTGCGGCTGGAAGTATAGAAACTGTGGCTACTATTTTAGAATTACAACATGGAATGGTTTTTGGAAACATAAATTGTAATGATATTCATCCAGACATTACAGCTATAATAGCAAAAAGTAAAATACCCAATAAAACCATTCATAAAGAAATACATATAGCGGCAAAAGCAAGTTTCGGATTTGGAGATGTAAATTGCTGTATGTTATTTAAAAAATATAACTCATAAACAAAACTAGATGACTATGAATACAGATAACTATGATGCATTAAAAAAGATTATTAAAATTTATTTACCTGAAGATGTTTCTGTAGATGATATCACACCTAATAGTCATTTAATTAATGAGTTGAATATTAACTCTGCAAATTTAGTAGATGTAGTCTTAGATGTAGAAGATCATTTTGATATTACTATAGAAGATGATGAGATTGAAAAAATGGATACTGTAGCAAGTGCCTTAGAGATTATTAGTCAAAAAGTTGCTAAATAGAGAGTTAGAAATACGTCATTTTACTGACATTTTGAAGAAATATGACATGTTTAATTGAAACTATTGCAATTTTAACACTTATTTAAACCGACTATAATTTACTTCTTTATTTTTCGCATCCGACAAAAGTTTACTTTTTAAAATGTTGATTTTGAATTATTTGTGTTTTTTCGGATTGTTAAGGTAACTTTTAAAATTCATGAATACCAATGTAAACTTTTATCGGTGCATACCGTATTACTTGGTTATGTACGACAATTTTGTACCTTTAGATTGTTCATATACATAATACCATCCGATATGCAAGTCCTTAAAAATATTCTTAGAACCGTCTTTTTACTCTTATTCTTCTTTAGTATCTCTAGTTTTACTACTAGTGATATAGTATTGAATGATACTCAAGTTTCAACGGATTCTCAAACAACACAAGCTGCTATTTATAAGAACGAGTCATTAGAGTGTGCAAGAATTGGAGAAGCAGGACCGGCGGTAGAAAATCTTAGAAATTATATACTTGCTACAGGAGACTTTGAGATATTAAATAATAGTGCTTTTGAGTATATATATGCCGATGCTGGTTTTATTGAATTAAAGGAAAAGTATCAAGTAAAATTAGGAATGAGTTCATTCTTTTATTTGTATGTAGGACTTATTGGATTTTTTATTGCAATTGTATTGAACCTTAGAAGAAGAACAGACAGAGTAGCTAACGGGCTTATTGGGCTATTTGTACTGATGCATTCTTTCTTTTTAATCCATACGACTCTCTTTATAAGTAATTTTACTTTAAACTATCCTCATACACAAAACATGTCGACATTCTTGTCATTTATGTATGGCCCAGTTTTATATTTCTATTTTAAGAGAATTACAGAAAATTATAAATTTAAAAAGTCTGATTTAGTTCACCTATTACCAACACTTGGATTTATCATAGTATTTATTCCAATCTATACCTTATCTGCCGAAGAGAAATTAAAAGTAATGTTAGGAGTAGGACAATATGAGACACATCCTTATATAGAATATATAACATCAATAAAGATTGCTTCACTTTTAGTGTATGGCTATTTTACCTATAAATTGTATCGTAAAAATGCTAAGAAAGCAGCCAAGACATCTCCTAAGAAAGTAAGACTTCAGCGTACGATTATGATCATTCATACAGTATATGCAGTTTCGTATATTCTATATGCATATATTTTCATTCAAAATGAAAACTTTAAAGATGCGGCTTCGAGTATTCAATTTGTGGCAATGTCATTCTTAGTATTGTATGTTGGATATATTGCATATGCAAACCCTCAAGTACTTGTAGGAACTGTTCAGGCAGTTAAAAAGAAGATTGTTAAGTATAAAAACTCTGGTTTAACACCTAGTTTCTCTAGTGAGCTTAAAGAAGAATTAGTGCGTTTACTTGAAGTTGAGAAAGTATATCGTCAAAACTCTATTAAACTTGAAACGATAGCAGAAAGATTAGGTACAACACGTCACAATGCTTCACAGGTAATTAATGAGCATTTTGGACTGAACTTCTTCGAATTGATCAATAAGTATAGAGTAGAAGAAGCTATGGAATTATTAAGGTCTAATAGTGAAAACCTCAATATTATTGATATTGCTTATGAAGTAGGTTATAATAATAAAGTGACTTTTAATAAATCTTTTAAGCGTTTTAGTAATTTGACTCCTTCGCAATTTATGAAATTAGAAAGGGCGTAATAAAAGCCTATTCTATTTGGTAGTCTTCATATTCATATGAGGCTCTTAGATAAGTTGGGTTTTGTGAAGCATCTGTTCTATAACTTTTACGCTTTCGCGAAAGCGTAAACCCATTTACTTCTATCATTTTTTCATTGATAATGAGACTGTAGTGATCTGATGTTTGTACCCAATATCCTTTCCAAGATAGATCCTCTTCATCATAATAATGTCTCCATATATCTTTAGAGCCTTCAAAAGTAACTTTTAATACATGACAAGGCATTTCTTGAAATGTTGTAATTCCTTCATAAGTAAGCGAGGCAGAAGGGTTATCAAGGGTATATGGAAGTCCTACTACAAAAGTTGCAGCATTTAGTTTTGATTGTAGTTGATTTGATGTTATTAAGGTATCAGATACCCCATTTTTAATTTGATAAATCGCGCTGTCCGAACGATGTATTTCATATAGTGTGTCTCTTTCAATCCAAGTTACTTCACGATTAATCCCGTTTATAAAGTCATAGATGTGATTTTCTTTACGGTCTATTTCTATCGATCCATCTTCACGATATAGTTGAAAAGATTTTTTATAGGACATCTTTTCTATAGAGTTCCACGCATCTTTACCTCCATTTTTATCCATAACAGCTTGCAGTAAAGATGTTCCTGTATACTCAGGTTCTTGATCAGGTAAGATATACCCGATAATCTTAAAGAGAATAAAACCAATAATTGCGATTCCTATGATATAAATAAATACATCAGATTTGTTTTTTTCTGCCATGATTCATTTTTGGTTAAATATACTATAATTGCTTTTCCTGTCTGTTTTTTATAAATTGTATAGCATATAAGCTATAAGGTGTCTAAATATAGCTATATAATACCCAACTAAAAATGTCAAAAATCATCACATTATTGTGTTGTGTTTTTGTGCTGCCTAATTTTGCGCAAGAATCAACATATGATAGTTTGCAACAGGTCCTTGCGAGAAGCAAAGATCCAAGTGAACTAGCTAATGCTCATTATGCTATTAGTGCTTCTTTTTCATCAGAACAGATAGATTCTTCACTTTTTCACCTCAGAAAAGCATATCAAATAGCAACGCATAATACGTTAGACTCTATCCGTCTTGTGTCTTCTGTAAGTTTAGCAAAAAAATATTACCATGAAGTATCAAATAAAGACTCTACTTGGTATTATATGTCAATAGGAAACAAGATAAATGAACAGTTACAATCTAAAAACAGTATGTATAGTCTTAATGCACTTAAAGCATATGTACTGGAAGGTGATGGTAAATTTGCAGAAGCAATTGAACTCCATATAAAAAACATTCCTATAGCAGATAGTCTAAAAGATGCTAAGAAAAAAGCATATGCATTTTCTGGTATTGCAGACGTATATAGATTGCAAGGTAATGGTAAGAAAGCTGTAGAGTATATGGAATTTGCTTCACAAACAGCAGCTACACTTGATGATAGTTATCTGAATACAAAATTTGCAATGTCGTTAAATCTAGCACTAGCTTATGATGTCAATGATCAACGAGAAGAAGCAGTAGCGCTTCTTGAGGCTACTATTCCTATAGCTATTAAAGACAAGCCATTTAGTGAGGCACTTATCTATCATAATTTAGGTAGGTCCTATATTATAAGTGGGAAGTATGAAGCTGCCGAAACATATTTAAATAAGGCGCTAAATATAGATGCTTGGTCTACTATTCCTAGACGAAAATTAGCATCTTTAAAAGAATTAACAACGCTTTATACAGCAATAAATCATTATGATGAAGCTGTGAAATTTGGAGAACAAACCTATGACCTAGCATGTCAGCTTGAACTTCAGTATCATCTTGAAGACGCAACTCGTAATCTAGGAGAGGCATATGAACTTTCTGGAGATTTTAAAAATAGCGTTCGATTAAAAAATGAATATATAGCGATTGTTCAAAATATTTTTGATGAAGATAAGAATAGCATTATGCTAGAGCTAGATGCAAAATATCAAACCAGTCAAAAGGAACAAGAGATTCAACAGCTCATATCACAAAATAGTATCCATAGGAGGAATACTATCATATGGATATTAGTAAGTCTTTTGGTGATCTTGTTTTTTTATTACAATAGATTTTATAATAGGAAGAAGAATACATTTTTATTAAAACAGAAAGAATTAGAAATTACTTCAGAAAAAGATCGTAATGCTCTTATTGAGTTACGTCTTAAGAATGAGAAAATATTTTCTAAACAACAACAACAGGAGAAAGAAATAATAGCACTTGAATTGAAGTTGAAAGAAAAAGAACTCACTACAAATGCAATGTCGTTATTACAACAAAAAAAGCATTACGAGTCCCTTGTAGAAAAGTTGAATGATATTCGTCACACAAGTGAAGATAAAGATGCGAGTTCTAAAATCACAGCAATTATAAATGAAACCAAAGCCTCATTAGCAAGTTATAATTGGGAAGAGTTTCAACATGTTTTTGAAAAAGTTCATGTAAATTTCTACCATAACTTATTAAAAAAGTTCCCTACAATTACATCTAATGAAAAAAAGATAAGCGCTTTTTTAAGGTTGGGATTATCTACAAAAGATATATCAGCTATTACAAATCAAACACCCCATAGTATTCTGATTGCCAGATCACGACTACGTAAAAAACTAGGGCTTTCTAAAGAGCAAAGTTTGACAAAGTACATTAGTACATTTTAAGAATTGTATATAGATTGTATAGGTGCTTTTTTTTCTCTTGTATATACATTGTATATATGTTTTTTAAGGTATATAATGAATGGATGATTACATTTATACCAATCATGACTATAGGGGTTTACAGTAGTATGATAATTCCCCAGGAATTCATATAAACTTATATAATCACCATATGGTTGTTTAATTACAAGTAGGACCATAAAAAGATTTGGGGAAGTTTATAAAGAAGTGGAACACTTGAATTTGGGGTTTAAGTGTGTTAATGATTTGTATATAACTAACTTCTTGGGGAATTTATACGTTATGGTTGTAGTAATAGCTAACCATACAAAATGTGATTTATTGATCCCGCTTTAGAGCGGGATTTTTATTTTAAAATGAAACCTATAATTCTAATGTTTGTAGTGTGTTAAAAACAATCAACAGTTATGAGCATAAAATTGTTGATTACTTCTCTTTTGTCAGGTTTTATAAGCGCTTATGATGTCTTATATTAGCCATTCTACCTACAATTATGACGAAAGAAACACAATACAACGAGGATAATATACGATCGCTTGATTGGAAGGAGCATATTCGTATGCGACCAGGAATGTATATTGGAAAATTAGGCGATGGTTCTAGTGCAGATGACGGTATCTATATTCTAGTAAAAGAAGTACTAGATAACTGTATCGATGAGTTTGTGATGGGAGCCGGAAAAACGATCGAAATTTCTATTCAAGGAGATAAAGTCATCGTACGTGATTATGGACGAGGTATTCCTCTTGGGAAAGTAGTAGACGTAGTTTCGAAAATGAATACGGGTGGTAAATATGATTCCCGTGCATTTAAGAAATCTGTCGGCCTTAATGGTGTAGGTACAAAGGCAGTTAATGCGTTATCAAATTACTTTAGAGTAGAATCTACACGTGATGGTAAGTCGGCTTCAGCAGAATTTGAACGAGGAGAACTGACCAATCA
Organism: Dokdonia pacifica; assembly: GCF_900188275.1. Taxonomy (GTDB): domain Bacteria; phylum Bacteroidota; class Bacteroidia; order Flavobacteriales; family Flavobacteriaceae; genus Dokdonia; species Dokdonia pacifica. The sequence continues at coordinate 46,664 of NZ_FZNY01000012.1, read as the reverse complement.
AGAACATCTTGATGAAACTTCACGAAGAAGAGGAACAAAAGTTTCTTTTATTCCAGATGAGAGTATTTTTAAAAATTATAAATTCCGTAGTGAGTATGTAGAGCGTCTCATTAAAAACTATGTATACCTTAATCCAGGACTAACCATTGTCTTTAATGGTGAAAAGTATTTTTCAGAAAACGGATTAAAAGACCTTCTTTCAGAAAGTATAGCAGAAGGAGATCGTTTGTATCCAATCATTCACTTAAAAGGAGATGATATTGAAGTAGCTATGACACATAGCCGTACACAGTATTCTGAAGAATATCACTCTTTTGTAAATGGTCAGAATACAACACAAGGAGGAACACACCAGGCAGCTTTTCGCGAAAGCATCGTTAGAACCATACGTGAGTTTTATAACAAAAATTATGATGCTTCAGATATTCGTAAGTCTATTGTCTCTGCCATAAGTATCAAGGTAATGGAGCCTGTATTTGAATCTCAAACAAAAACAAAGTTAGGGAGTACAGATATGGGAGGTGATTTACCTACAGTACGTACCTATATCAATGATTTCCTAAAACGTTCATTAGATAATTTTCTTCATAAAAATACGGAGGTTGCTGATGCTTTACAGCGAAAAATTTTACAAGCAGAACGTGAACGTAAGGATCTTTCTGGAATACGTAAACTAGCTAAAGAGCGTGCTAAGAAAGCAAATTTGCACAATAAGAAATTACGAGATTGCCGTATCCATCTTACAGATAGTAAAAAAGAACGTAATCTAGAAACCACGTTGTTTATTACAGAGGGAGACTCTGCAAGTGGATCTATTACAAAGTCAAGAGATGTGAATACACAAGCAGTTTTTAGCTTAAAAGGGAAACCACTCAATAGTTATGGGTTGACCAAGAAAATTGTGTATGAAAATGAAGAATTTAACCTTTTACAAGCGGCACTTAATATAGAAGAATCTATAGAAGATTTACGGTATAATAATATTGTGATTGCTACCGATGCCGATGTAGATGGGATGCACATTCGATTGTTATTAATAACCTTCTTCTTACAGTTTTTTCCAGAACTTATTAAAGAAGGACATTTATACATTTTGGAGACTCCATTATTTAGAGTTCGTAATAAGAAAGAAACGATTTATTGTTATAGTGAGCAAGAACGTCAAGATGCCATGGCTAAATTGGGAGCAAAACCAGAGATTACTCGATTTAAAGGACTTGGTGAAATCTCTCCAGATGAGTTTAAATATTTTATTGGAGAAGATATACGTCTAGCACCTGTAATGCTAGATAAAGCATTAATGATAGAAGAATTACTTTCTTTCTATATGGGGAAAAATACTCCTGATCGTCAGAAATTTATTATTGAAAATTTAAAAGTAGAATTAGATAGAGTGGATGAACTCTAACGAATATAGATACACTTATTTGCCTAATATTATAACTAACTAACGCGCTTTATTGCCCAATGAGTGAAGAAATAAACGAGCATAACGAAGAAGAATTAAACGAAGATATGGAGCCTCTGGAAGGTGGTGAAGCTACAGGAGAAACAATTACCCGAGTATCTGGGATGTTTCAAGATTGGTTTCTGGATTATGCATCTTATGTAATTCTAGAACGTGCAGTTCCTGCTATAGAAGATGGTTTTAAACCTGTACAACGACGTATCATGCATGCACTTAAAGAGCTAGATGATGGTCGTTATAATAAGGTGGCAAATGTAGTTGGACACACCATGCAGTATCATCCACATGGAGATGCAAGTATTGGAGATGCAATGGTAGGGATAGGTCAGAAAGATCTATTAATAGATACTCAGGGTAACTGGGGAAATATATTAACAGGAGATCGTGCTGCAGCTTCCAGATATATAGAAGCTAGACTTTCTAAGTTTGCGCTTGACGTTGTGTATAATCCTAAAATTACCGACTGGCAAGCGTCTTATGACGGACGTAAAAAAGAGCCTATTAATTTACCCGTAATGTTTCCATTACTCCTTGCACAAGGAGCAGAAGGAATTGCCGTAGGGTTAAGTACCAAAGTATTACCACATAATTTTATTGAACTTATAGATGCTTCTATAAAGCATCTTAAAGAAAAACGATTTACACTAGTACCTGATTTTCCAACAGCAGGAATTGCAGATTTTTCAAATTATAATGATGGTCTTCGTGGAGGAAAAGTACGTGTTCGAGCACGTATGTCTCAACAAGATAAGAATACACTTGTCATTACAGAAGTTCCTTTTGGGCAAACTACAGGATCTTTGATAGACTCTATTCTAAAAGCGAATGACAAAGGGAAAATTAAAATCAAAAAGATAGAAGATAATACCTCTGCAAATGTAGAAATCTTAGTACACCTCCCTTCTGGTATTTCGCCAGATAAAACGATAGATGCTTTATATGCATTTACGAATTGTGAGACTTCTATCTCTCCTTTAGGATGTGTTATTGAAGATAATAGTCCTCTATTTGTTGGCGTCACAGAAATGTTGAAACGAAGTACCGATCGTACTAAAGAGTTACTTCGTCAAGAATTAGAAATACAACGTAACGAGTTTGAAAACCAATGGCATTATGCTTCTCTAGAGCGTATTTTTATTGAAAATAGAATCTATCGAGATATCGAAGAAGAAGAAACTTGGGAAGGTGTTATTAAAGCGATAGACAAAGGGTTAAAACCACATGTAGGTCATTTAAAACGTGCTGTGACTGAAGAAGACATAACACGCCTTACAGAGATACGAATCAAGCGTATTTCTAAATTTGACATCGATAAAGCTCAGCAAAAAATTGATGCCTTAGAAGAACAAATAGCCGAAGTAAATCATCACCTTGAGCATCTTACTGAATATGCTATAGACTACTTTACGCGTTTAAAGAAAGACTACGGAAAAGGAAAAGAACGTAAAACAGAGATTAGAATCTTTGATGATATTCAAGCGACAAAAGTAGTGCTTCGTAATACAAAACTCTATGTGAATAGAGCAGAAGGGTTTATAGGAACATCACTTAAACGAGATGAGTATGTAACAGATTGCTCAGATATAGATGATATCATTGTTTTTACTAAAGAAGGTAAAATGATGGTGACCCGTGTAGGCACTAAAACTTTTATAGGAAAAGATATTATTCATGTTGCTGTTTTTAAGAAAAAAGATAAGCGTACTACCTATAATATGATTTACAAAGATGGCACTGGAGGTGCTACCTATGTAAAACGTTTTAATGTTACTTCTATCACACGTGATAAAGAGTACGATCTTACCAATGGTAAGAAAGGATCTATCATGTATTATTTTACAGCAAACCCCAATGGAGAAGCCGAATTATTAACCGTGTACCTAAGAGCAGTAGCCAGTGTTAAAAAACTTCGATTAGAAATTGATTTAGCAGATATTCTCATTAAAGGACGTGCTTCTAGGGGTAATATTGTGACCAAACATTCTGTAAAATCTGTCGAACTTAAAGAAAAAGGATTGTCTACACTTAAACCTCGTAAAATATGGTTTGATGAGACAGTACAGCGTCTCAATGTAGATGAGCGTGGGGAGCTTTTAGGCGAATTTAGATCTGAAGATAGATTGCTTATTATTAATCAACACGGAAATGTACGAACCATTGTTCCTGATGTGACAGCACATTTTGATAACGATATGATTGTTCTTGAAAAATGGGAACCTCAAAAACCAATTACGGCTATCTATTGGGATGGAGATAAAGAACGATATTATGGAAAACGCTTTTTAATTGAAAATCCAGAAAAAACAGAAACATTTATTTCTGATCATGATAATAGCCAATTAGAACTAGTCTCTACAGATCATAGACCCGTTGCAGAATTGGTATTCTACAAAGAACGAGGTAAAGACCAGAAAGAGAATGAATCTGTCAGTATGGAAGATTTTATTGCTGTAAAAGGAATAAGCGCTCTTGGAAATCAATTATATCCTCAAAAACTGAAACAACTTAACTGGTTAGAATCATTACCGTACGAAGCTCCTGTAGAAACTCCAAAAGAAGAGATGGAAGTCATTGATGAAGAAACCGTACCTTCGGTAGCTTCCGAAACGACGGCAGTTCCAAAAACAGATACCTCAACTTCAGAAAATAACACTTCCGAAAATGAGAATGGGGAAGAGTTGGATGATGAAGGGCAAATTACACTGTTTTGATAAATAACAGTTTTTCATAATCAACACTACAACGTTTTCGTTAATTTTCGTTTATGAAGTTTGAACAGTAGGCTGTTAAAGTTGTAGTCTTTTTGGTCGTTATACGTTATATTTAACTAAAACTATAGCTATTTTTAAAACAGGTTACATAGTAAAACAAATCAGTTGGTGTATTGTATTATGCGTTGTTTCCGCTTTCGCGAAAGCGCAAGATTGTGCCATATTGACAAGTCCAAATGTCTTGCCTGTTGAAGATCCTGTAACGTGGACAGATGAAGGGGTTGCTGGAGGATATATTCTTACCATTACAGATTCTGATGGAGTCACATCTACGATTCAAAGAACACCTTCTCAAACATCATATATACCAGCAATAGGTTGGCCAGAAAATGAAACCTACACCATTGTTATAGCTCTAAGGGAAGATCCTGCCGATCCAGATCCTACGACTATTTGTAATTCACAAACATTTAGCACAGGGATGATCACAACCTTACCTGGCTGTAATATGATTACGAGTCCGCTAGACGGTACCATAGATGTGTCTTTAACTCCTTTGATTACATGGAGTTATGCACCTAGAGCTACTGAGTATTTATTAAATTTAGGAACTACTTTAGGCGGTAATGATGTCATTGCAGATCAACTTATTACAAATGGAGGGCTTTCCTTTCAAGTAGTTACTCCGCTAGCAGAAGGCACCTTATATTACGTAAGTGTAACACCTCGTAATGCTATAGGGGAAGCCGTAGGTTGTGCTAATGACAGCTCATTTACAACGTTAATTAATGCTTCTGAAGTCCCAGATTGTACCATGCTTAGTTCTCCCTCTAATGGAGAGGATAATGTGGCATTAACTCCCTTGCTTACATGGTTTCCTGTTGCAAATGCAGATGGATATAGACTCACCATAGGCAGTAGTCCTACAAATTCTGATGTGGTTGATGATATAGATTTTGGGAATGTTACTTCTACATTTGTGGTAGATTTTGAAGAAGGGATCAAATATTATGTTACCATTACTCCTTATAATAGTGCCGGTGATGCTATAGATTGTACGCAAACGTGTTTTACAACCACCTTGGGTTGTGGACCTTATTTTGACCCCATTACAGGTGAAACGGTTGATTTAAACCCACAAATCGATTTAGAGGATAGTTATAGCTTTTGTACCAATGAAGGACCTCTTACTTTAAACTATAATGGCGTAGGGCAAGAATTTTCTTGGATTCAATTTGTAGATGATACCGAATTAGAAATTTCTTCTACACGCGATGTTACGATTACTGAGAGTGGTACGTATCGATTAGATGTTATTTCAGAAGTGCCTATAGAAGAAGGCATTATTATGTGTGATAGTTCACATACATTTACGGTGACATTCTCAGAAGTCCCAGTGATTGTAGATTTAAATCCAACGCTACAGAATTTAAATATTAGTATAAATGTGGAAGCAAGTGGTATAGGCGATTATGAATATTCAGTTGTTTCGGCAGAAGGACCGTATCAGGATAGCCCTATATTTACCAATCTAGGAGCATCTGATGTTGAGGTGTTTGTACGCGATAGAAATGGTTGTGGTATTGCTAGTGAGCGACTTGATTTTGATATTGATTTAGGATTTCCTAAATACTTTACGCCTAATGGAGATGGGATCAATGATTATTGGCAAGTACGTGGTACGGTAGTCAAAGGAGAGACGATTACATTTATAGAAATTTATGACCGTTATGGCAAGCGTATTACAAGTTTTAGCCCTCGTAGTATTGGATGGGATGGAACCTTTAATGGAAGGCGTTTGTTAGACGCTGGATTTTGGTATAAAGCTTCTACCTTAAGTAATAATGTGTTGATAGGACATTTTGCATTGCGTAGGTAGTAATCACTCTTCCTGATAATAATACATCGCAGTTACTTGTGTTTCTCCTACCTGTTCTCCTGCGTAAAAATAACTTGAATTTCTATGTGTAGGTAAATTATATTCATTAAACTCATAGTCACTAAACCATTCATCTGGTGGTCCTCCCGGTTCATACTCGCGAATTCTATTATTTTCAGAAAAGAACATATAAAATTGACTCATTTCTTGTCTTAATTCAGGGATAAAAGCAATGATATCTTTAAGGTTTGTATTTGAATGTAGAGGATTTCTTTGATTGTCAAACATATATGTGTAATAATGAGGGAAGATAGAGGTGAGGTTTGCATTGTAAAAACCTGTTGTCCAACCAAAATCTTCATGACAAGATTCATAAAAATAATAGGGATCTAGCTCTACGATTGTCTCCATATTACAGTACTGAAGCATTGGATTACCTTCTTCATAATAATAGGTATTGTAAAACACATCTTCTTGTGTATTTAAGAGTACACCATCTTGCATATGCTCACTGTCCTCATAATAGGTGTTTTCTTCTGTATTATAGAAGAAGGTTCTATCATTTATCTGAGAAATATTACCATTAGAATCATATGTAATATCCTGTAATACTTCAATAGTATTACCTGAAACATCTTTTTTTACAATGGCTGTTATTTTTAAGTTATCGTCTAACTCAAAATGGGTTTCAAAATCATTTGCTGCATCGCGGTATTTGAAGATGTTGCCATGAGTATCAAAGTAATACACACGTGTCGTTTGATCATTAGAAATGATATGATACTCAGTAATAATAGTAGGATCAATTTCTGTGACAGGTGTTATTTCTGTAGTTGTGTCTTCTTGAAGAATCATTTCATCTTGGTCAGTTTCACAAGAACATAAAATGCAGGTAAGAATAAACGTGAAGAAAATAGTATTTTTCATCATAGTTGTACTGATTTGGGATGTCTAATGTAGTAAAAAAGAAGGGAACTTGTTTAAAACAAGTTCCCTGCAACTCATGTTACTGAATTTATCAGTGTGATATTTTTATTGGGTATAGGATTATTTCACTTTTTTAAATACAAAGGTTTCTCCTTGGATTACTTCATAACCAGTAACTTGACCTTTTTCATTCCGTTGAAATTTGAAGGAGGCATTCACAGCTTTTAGAATAAAAATATCTTTATCTGACGGGGTTAATATTGCATCATTTGCAGGTGCTTTAGGATCACTCAGGAGTAATTGGTTGTCATATAGTTTTATTTCAAAAGTTCTTGATAATTCTTCACTTTGTAACTCATAGATTCCTATATAGTCTTGTAATTGTTCTTTGGAGATTTCTTTTTTACTGAAAATTTCGATAGGATTATTCAGTAATACACTTGCTAGATAATTTGCGAGTTCTTCGGTTCTATCAAATTTTCTATTGGCTAAAATGCAAATAAAGAGATCTTCATTGGGTAAGTATAGTCCGCTGGAAGTATACCCAAATAGGTTTCCCCCATGCTGGATGGTGGGACTTCCCTTAAGGTTTTTGATAAAAAAACCATATCCATACCCAGTCCCTTCGCCAGAATCAATGGTCTTTTCGGTGGTTAATTGCTCAACAACAAACTCAGAAATCACTGTTTTTTGTACGAGGGCTCTATTCCATAGCAATAAATCTTGTACAGTAGATACGATACCACCAGGTGCATATAATGCCGAACCTACGATTTTAGGACCTGGATATACCTTTCCATTTTTTTCATTATATCCTACAGGGATTCTATTCTTCTTGATGTTTTCAGGATACCAAAGACCACTAGAAGTCATTCCTAAAGGTTCAAAAATATGAATTCTGAGATAGTCTTTTAACGATTGTCCTGTTACTTTCTCAAGAGCAGCGCCTAGTAATGGGTAGTTAGAATTACTATAGCTCCACTTTGATCCTGGTTTAAATGTAAGCGATTCATCTTTATAATAGTGTATTAATTGCTGTGGGGTATGTTCTTGAGCTAATAAGTAAAACTCATTATCATCAACATCAAAATAATTAGGGATTCCTGAAGTTTGAGATAATAAATGATGAATGGTGATAGGATGTGTTTTGGTAGGGTAGTAGGAGACGTATTTTTGAATCGTATCTGATAAACTCATTTTACCTTCTTCCACTAATTGCAGGATAGCCGCCGAAACAAATTGCTTTGTCATCGAAGCGATTTGAAAAACCATGTCTTTCTTTAGCTTTCGTTTGGGGTCTAACGATGCCAAACCATATGCTTTTTCAAAAATTATCTCGCCATTTTTAGCAATAAGAACAGCAGCTCCAGGTTCATTTTTTGGGTATTCTTCAATTAAAAATTGTTCTATAGTTTTTAAGTGTTGTTTTTCGCTTTGCGCGAAATTTGAATGCGAAATAATGACTAGAAGTAGTGGTAAAAGGTATTTTTTCATTTGTGTTTATTTTCAAGCAAATGAATTGATTTATAAGACATCAACCTATCCAAATCTAGATTTGAGTATATGTTTAGGTCAATTTTTTATAAAAGTTTTTATGATGTTTTACCATTTCAGTGAATTCGTCATACATATGAAGTTGTATTCATTTTACCTGTTATGTCGTAGAAAAATAAATTGCATTAGGATGCTGTATTTTCATTCTTTTCCTCAAACCCTAAAGAATGGAATGAAAATTCATACTAGGGTACTTTACGTTAAGGAACATTAGTAAAAATAATATCAAATGTACAACAGGCAAGTTGTATACCTTTTCGCTTTAAGCGAAAAAAACCTTAGACATAAGAGATTCATACGTTCAAAATTTTAAAATAGAAACCATATGCATAAAAACCATTCCTTTGATTGATGCTAATAGTACATACACATATGGATCGTTGTATTCGGCATTATTCTTTCAAATCATAAGGAATATAGTTAGACCACTCCCAAGGCGTATACACATCGGCTAAAGCAACTTCTAGTAATTCCTTATAAATACGCTCTCCATTATCACTATTGGTCATGATTAACATTCCTTTACCTACTTCAGGAAATAAGATAGAATAATGCTGAAATCCATCGCCATGTCCGCCTTTTGTAACTGCCTTTCCATAGGGCGTATCAAAATATAACCACGCTAATCCGCAACTTAATTGAATATCATCGTATTTATCGGTGATTGTTTTAGAATTAGGACCAAAATGCGCTAAGGTGTTAATTCTAATCTGAGAACGAAACATTTCATCGTAAGATGTTGTACTTAGAATTTGCTCATTTAAGACAGCAGTTAAGAATTTGGTATAATCACTGGCTGTTGTTTCTAGCGTACTGGCAGATCTAGGTTCGTTATCGATATCCTTGCCATAGGTTTCACCTTTAATGTTATGTCCATGCGCGAAATCTTTTTCAAATTGCGGTTGCCATTGATATGATGTGTTGTGCATCTCTAAGGGTTTGAAGATAAATTCTTGTGCCAGTTCTTCAAGTGACTTATTTGTAAGTTTTTCTAAAACCACCTGAAGATACACTAGACCTTCACCACTATAGAAATATTGAGACCCTGGTTCGAAATTCACTCTTAATTTCCTGTCCGATTCAAAAAATCGCCAGTTATTAAATCCAGAAGTATGTGCTAGACACATTCGTGCTGTTATCTTATGATACAAACTATCTGTCTTTAGATCAGTATAGTTGTCATGCCATCTAGTGAGTGGCTCATATTCATAAATTTTCTTGGGTAAATACGATTCAAGTGGTGTGTCTAGATCAATCACATTGTTTTCTACCAATTTCATCACAAGAACACCAAATACAGCTTTACTTAAAGATGCCCCATAGATGTTTGTAGAATCTGTTAATACCAATTGTTTAGGAACATTTTTATAGCCAAATGTTTGTTGGTACACAGGACTTTTATCATTAAAAACCGTAACGGCCAATCCATGTACTTCGGCATCTTTTATGAGGTTATTGATCTTATGAGTTAGTGAATCTTTAGAGATATGAGTCCCATCCAAACGTTCAACGGATGTTACACTTGTATGGTTACAACTTGTAAAAAGTAATAATCCAATAATGATCAAACTAGGAGCTGCAAAAGACTTGCTTTTCTTCTTTTTCCTAATAAAAGGAAATGCCAATGGATAAAAACAGGTGAGTGTATTGGTTACTTTTACGATGTTGATTAACATGATGAGCATACTAAAAGGAATCACCGCTATAAAAAAGAAAAACCCCCATTTTTCAATAGTCACTAATGTAATGAGGCTTAAAAGATAAAGAATACTCATACTAATCTGGAAGTTGATGATTTTTCTACCATGTGTATCATAGATGCTATTATCCTCTCTCTTGTGAATCCACAGAAATAACGGAAATAGTATATTTGATAATGGAATGATAAACCCTAAAAATGGCGTACTGTGTAATAGAATAAGCCATTTCTTTTGAATGTCTTCTTCCTTAGGGTTTTCTAAAACCACCAGATCATCAACCTCTATTTGTAATGCATCTGCTAATAATTTGATGGTTTTAAGATGTGGCGTGACATCTCCTTTTTCTATACGCTGAATAGTTCGTACTGTTACTTTAGTTTCTTCCGATAATTGTTCTTGTGTATACCCTTTTCGTTTTCTTTGATAGATTAGATTTTTTCCGATTGAACTAGTTTCCATATGTTTCGTTTTTTGATATTACAAAGGTATGGGTGTCCCCTTGTTTTTATAGCGACATTTAGATGTCATGTAGGTGTCATTTGTTCTATAATAGGACTTTTCAACGCAATAAATTACATTTTATCACTATATGTTGTTAGTATACTAAATACGAGATAATTTTTAGGATGTTGCTGGAAAAAGGAAATTATAGGTGTTGTACTTCCACCTTTAGTACTTACTTTTTGAGTTACATAAGTAAAAATTGAGCTTTGCTCTAAGCGGAGAAAGAGGGATGAACTATGTTGATCCCAAATAGGAAATCCAATACATCAAAACGCTTCAGGCTACGCCTTGCATCTTTTTGATGCGGAGAAAGAGGGATTACAGATCCCTGCATCACACGCTGGTGACAATAAAGCTCAATCTCGCTATCGCGATCTCTGGGCTTTTTCTTTTCCTGTTCTCTTTTAAAAGCGATGCTTTTAATGTTCACATAAAAAGAAAAAGCCCGATTTCTATTCAGAAATCGAGCTTTGCTCTAAGCGGAGAAAGAGGGATTCGAACCCCCGGAGGTGTGACCCTCAACAGTTTTCAAGACTGCCGCATTCGACCACTCTGCCATTTCTCCTGAGTGCCTCATCAAGGTATTTCCTTGAATGCGGGTGCAAATATATGACGCTTTTTCTTTTTAAAAAACTTTTGAGAATAAATATTCTAAAAAAAACAGTATTCCTGTCAAAACAATGAAACCTTTCGTCTTGTAAACGCATCATTAGTAGCAGTAGCGTCATTCCGAATTCATTTCGGAATCTCATAGTGTTTGTATTAGATCATTTTAATGAGAACCTGAAACGAGTTCAGGTTGACGTTTATATAGTATCACAGAGTATCGAATTGATAAAAATAGTAGCAATACATTTCTTATTTATAAGGAAATCTTATGCTTCATATGATAATTATAAATAATAATATATGTAAAATTAACTAGATATTTGCACTCGTAATTAGAGATAATAAACACAATGAATAAAGGCACACTCATCGGTTTTATAAAAGAATATATTCAGATTCTATTTGGGATTATCCTTGCAAGTATTGGGCTAAAAGCTTTTTTACTGCCTAATGGTTTTTTAGACGGTGGTGTTACAGGAATTGCTATTTTATTGAGTAAAATTCTTGAGATAGATATTTCTTTTATTCTGATAGGCGCAAGTATTCCTTTTATAATTATCGGGATATTTACGATATCCAAACGTATTTTAATTAAATCAATCATTTCTATCCTATTGCTTTCTATTTCTATTCATTTAGAAACCTTTCCAGTAATTACCGATGATAAACTCTTAATTGCCATTTTTGGAGGTTTGTTTTTAGGCTTAGGAATTGGTCTTGCCATTAGAAATGGTTCTGTATTGGACGGATCAGAAATATTGGGAATTTTTATTTATGATCGATTTGGGATTAGTATCGGAAAGAACATTCTTATATTTAATAGTATCCTTTTTATGATTACTGCTTTTGTGATCTCTACCGAAGTGGCGATGTATTCTATATTGACGTATATCGTTACCGCCAAAATAATTGATCTAGTCATAGAAGGATTTGAAGATTTTGTAGGCTTTACTATTATTTCTAAAAAAGCTACCCAAATTGAAAGTGCATTATTAGCCGAAATAGGGGTAGGAGTTACTGTTTATAAAGGCGCTTCAGGATATGGTAGTTCAGGGCAGCAAGAAGAGATACGTATTATTCATACGGTAGTAAATCGTATTGATATTCGGAAATTGTATCGATTATTAACCAAAATAGATAAGACTGCCTTTATCATTGAATTTGATGTTAATAATGTAAAAGGAGGAGCTTTACGTCATTATTTCAATAAGAAAAAAGGAACACGTTTATCTACGTCTATTATTGCCTCTGCTAATGAATAAGTTATAAGACATCGTTTATGTTGTATCGAATTTTTTAAAATACATAGGATTTGACTTTATACGCTTTCGCGAAAGCGTACTTAGATACATTTTCATAGATATATCGTATTCCATTATCTTAATGATTCTAAATAGGGTAGTGGTCGCTTTTGCACCTACAACATCTGTTTTACTTCTTGTCTGGTCGAGCACAGTCGAAACCTTTCTGAATTACAATGAGTACTAACTAAGCTCTCGACTGCGCTCGAGATGACAGTATAGTGCGACTATTTAATTACTAGTATTTAATAATATGTACTATTGAATCCGTTGTGCATTTGATGCTATTTCTACTATTTTTCCAATGCTAAAGGGGAAATAGTAAAAATTTTCATTCCATCCTTTAGGATTTGAGGAAAAGAATGAAAATACAACATCTGTTTTACTTCTTGTCTGGTCGAGCACAGTCGAAACCTTTCTGAAAGATAATGAGTACTAAGTGAGCTCTCGACTGCGCTCGAGGTGACATTCTTATTGAATTCCCTATTTTATAGTAACCACCTTAGATACTAAATTAGTAGCCACAGAATTGTTGAGCTCATCGGCAGTAGGTTGTCTACCACCAATACTGATGGACATTTTCCCTTCTAGATATATCTTGTTACCTGCTTCATCTAATTGTGCATACAGTTTTGGTGTGATGCTAAAATCAACTGTTTTTGTCTCATTTGCTTTTAAATGAATACGTTTAAAACCTACTAGCGATCGTATAGGAGCATCATTTGTACTATTGATATGGGTGATATACACTTGTACGACTTCGTCGCCATCTACCTTACCAGCGTTGGTTACTGCAACCTTTAAAGCGATCTCTTTTTGGGCTTCTACAACATCAGATACTTCTAAATTTGTATAGATAAAATTAGTATAACTTAGTCCGTGGCCAAATGCATATAAGGGATCTCCTTTAAAATATTTGTAGGTTCTATTTCCCATATCGTAAGACTTAAAATCTGGTAAGTTCTCTACAGATTTGTAAAAAGTAACCGGCAATCTACCCGCTGGATTGTAATCTCCAAATAACACATCGGCAATAGCCTTTCCACCAAATTCTCCGGGATACCATGCTTCAAGAATAGCAGGAATGTTTTCATCTGCCCAATTGACTGCTAGGGCACTTCCATTCATAAGTACCAATACGGTAGGTTTTCCTAGCGCATGAATCTCTTTGAGTAATCTTATTTGTGTTTTAGGAAGTGTAATCTCAGAACGATCTCCTTTATCAAACCCTTCGAGTAAGACGGGCATTTCTTCTCCTTCTATATTAGGAGATAAGCCTAAACAAAGCACCACCACATCTGATTTTTTAGCTGCTTCAATAGCAGGGCTTAATAAGTCTTGATCCTTTTTTGCCCATACCAAATGAGCTTGAGGGTCTGTGTGATAATTGAAGTAGTCTATTTTAATATCGTAGGCAACTCCTTTGGTAAGCTCAGTATCAAAATATCTAGTTTTTGGTTCATGATCATCACTAAACTCAAATTGTAATTGTTCATTAAAATAGATTTTTCCACCGCTACTTGCTTTCAATCCTATTCGATAGGAACCTGTTTCTTTAGGAATAATTTGCCCTGTCCACCTAACCGAAAATTCATCATTCTGAATATCTTTTACAGGTTTTTCTGGCATCCAGATAAAATGAACGGCAGTATCATTTCTTACCAATGCGGGTTCACCTTCCCAAGATCTATTGGCGAAATAGGCTCCTTTTAAACCTTTTTTATCTCCATTTTTAAGTACAGAAGTGGGAATGGGTTCTAAAATAGGCCATCCTTCTGCTACATCACTTCCTAATGCATAATTGATTTGTGCATTGGGGAGTTTGTCTTTGATAGCTTTCAGAGGAGTAATAAATTGATGAGGTGTTCCATGATAGTTTCCTAGTAAGGCTTGTTTTGAATTTGCATTTGGACCAATCACTGCAATGGAGGTAATGTCTTTGGATAGCGGTAACAATTGGTCCTCGTTTTTAAGCAATACCATAGATTCTCTTGCAACTTTTTCAGAAAGTTGGTAGTGTTTATCACTTGCGACCACATCATACGGGGTTTGTGCCCATTTTACATCTTCAGCTGCATCAAACATACCGAGTTTAAAACGAGCCGTAAATAAGCGTTTCAAAGCAATGTCTAATTTGGATTCATCTATGAGCTCTTTGAGTACAGCTTCTTTTAAATTAGGGTCGTATACATTACCACAATTTAAATCGGTACCACTAGTTACAGCCAATGCACCAGCTTCTGCAGCTGTCTCAGTAAGACCATGTCTGTTAGGTTCCCAAAAATCTGCTATCGCCCAACAGTCTGATACCACATACCCTTGAAAGTCCCAATCGTCTCGTAAGATTTTTTGAAGTAATAAATTGCTGCCACAGCAGGCTTCATCTCTAAATCTATTATAGGCACACATTATGGAGTGTACCTTAGCTTCTTTGACAGCCGCTTCAAATGCAGGGAGATAGGTTTCATACAAATCTCTATTGGATACCTGATAATTATCTTGATGTCTAGACTTCTCAGGACCACTATGTACCGCAAAATGTTTGGCAGTTGCGACTAGTTTTAAATATTTAGGATCGTCTCCTTGTAGTCCTTTGATGTAATTGACGCCAATTCTACTGGTTAAATAGGGATCTTCTCCATAGGTTTCTTGACCGCGTCCCCATCTAGGGTCTCTAAAGATATTAATGTTAGGTGTCCAAAAGGTCAACCCTTGATAAATACCTCTCTTTCCTTCCTTGGCGAATTTATGATGTTTCGCACGCGCCTCATCAGAAACGGCAACGCCCATATCATGGATTAACGTTGGATTCCATGTTGCTCCCATACCAATTCCTTGTGGAAATACAGTGGCTTCTCCAGCACGAGCAACACCATGAAGGCATTCGTTCCACCAATTGTAGGCAGGGACTCCTAATCGCTCTATTTCTGGAGCATCATATCGCATTTGTGATACTTTCTCACCTAATGTCATCTGATGGATCAAATCTGTAGCTCTTTCCTCAAATGATATCTTAGGGTTTTGAAATGTATACTCATAGGTAGTTGTAGTATGCTCGGTACAGGCACAAAATAGCGATATTAAAATAACACCTATTAAGAATTTGTGGACAGTTTTTAAAGTAAATATAATTCGATCTGATTGCGTATTCATACGATGATTATTTATAGTATCTTATATATATTATTTCCATAATTCTTCCATCTCTTCGAGTGTTTTTCCTTTGGTTTCAGGAATAAACCTCTTGACAAATAGAAAAGCTAAAATGCCCATAATGCCATATACCCAATAAGCAAATCCATTGTGAAAATGCTCAGTAAGATAGCGGTTATCATCCATCATAGGGAATGTAAAAGAGACTGCATAATTTGCGATCCATTGTGCTGCCACTGCAATTGCCATGGCTCGTCCACGAATTTTATTTGGAAATATCTCTGATAATAATACCCAGGTTACAGGTCCCCAGCTAAGTGCAAAACTAGCGACATAAATTATCATGCATACGAGAGCGAGATAGCCTGTAGATTCGGCATAAAAAACAAAACCTAATGAAAGCATTGCTAAGGACATTCCTAAGGCACCTATCATCATTAAAGGCTTTCTTCCGTAGCTATCTACTGTTTTGATAGCAATAATGGTAAATAAGAAATTGACAATACCCACAATGATGGTTTGTAAAAGAGCACCATCGGTATCTGGATTTATATTTTTAAAGATTTCTGGGGCATAATATAAAACCACATTAATCCCAACAAACTGTTGAAAAACAGAAAGTAGTACTCCAATAATAATAACCGCCCAACCAAATGAAAGTAGTTTTTTTGAATCTGGTTTATGAATAGAGGTTTTTATCTCTTCCTGTATCTTATGGGCCTCAGATTCACCATTTACGTTGATCAATACTTCTAATGCTTGTTCTTGTTTATTTTTAAGCATTAGCGATCGTGGCGTGTCGGGCACAAAAAATAGCAATAGTAAGAATAATACTGCGGGTATGATTTCTGAAGCAAACATCCATCGCCAGCCTACAGTATTGAGCCATTGGTCAGAACCGCCAAACTTAGAGATAAAATAGTTGACAAAATAGACCACCATAAACCCAGCAATGATTGCTAATTGATTATACGATACTAATTGACCTCTTTTTTTTGCAGGCGCTATTTCTGCAATATATAAGGGAGATAGCATAGACGCTAGTCCTACACCAATACCTCCGATCACTCTGTAAATGATGAAAATAGTAGAAAATGTATGATCTGCTTCTCCAATAGGTTTTAGTAATAGTTCAGGCATCGCCGATCCTAATGCAGAAATGAGGAATAAAATACCCGCTATAACAAGTCCTTTCTTCCTACCTACGGCAGTACTAATAAAACCACTCAGTATGCCTCCTATAATACATCCAATCAAAGCACTGGAAACAATAAACCCTTTAAAAGCACTTGCTGCATTTTCGCTAAGGTTTTTTGGTGTCACAAAAAAGCTTTCTAAAGAACCCACTGTTCCTGAGATAACTCCCGTATCATAACCAAAAAGGAGCCCTCCTAAAGTAGCGATCATGGCTAATTTAATTAGGTATGAAGAATTCTTAGAAGAAGCCATAAAATGGGTGTTTAGATATATTGATTAATGATGTTTTCAAAAAGCTCTTGCTTACCACTTTGTAAAGGAAGTTCGCCATTTTCTTTTGCGATCTCATACAAGTCTTGAAGTTTCAATTGACCAGTTTCAAATGCTTTTCCTTTTCCTGCATCAAAGGAACTATAACGTTCTTCTCTTAGTTTTAGATAGGATGATGATGTCATAATCTTATCTGCAGTAATAAGTGCTCTGGCAAATGTATCTGCGCCTCCAATATGTGCATAAAAAACATCTTCCATATCGGTAGAATTACGCCTTATTTTAGCGTCAAAATTAATACCACCTCCTTGTAAACCACCAGCTTTTAAAAATACCAACATGGCTTCGGTGGTTTCTTGGATATTATTTGGAAACTGATCTGTATCCCAACCATTTTGATAATCACCTCTATTGGCATCTATACTACCTAGCATATTTGCTTTAGCTGCTACTTCCAGTTCGTGTTGGAACGTGTGTTGTGCTAATGTCGCGTGATTCACTTCTATATTTAATTTAAAATCTTTGTCAAGTCCATACTCTTTTAAGAATCCAATGGCCGTAGCAGCATCAAAATCGTATTGATGTTTCATAGGTTCCATAGGTTTTGGCTCTATGAAGAAAGTACCTTTAAAACCTTGTGATCGTGCATAATCTCTTGCCATTGTTAAGAACTGTCCCATATGGTCTAACTCTCTATGCATATCTGTATTTAGTAAAGACATATAGCCTTCACGACCACCCCAAAACACATAGTTTTCACCGTTTAACTTAATAGTTGCATCTAGTGCTAGTTTTATTTGTGCACCTGCTCTAGCCACTACATCAAACTGAGGATTGGTAGCTGCACCATTCATATATCGCGGATTAGAAAAGCAATTAGCAGTTCCCCAAAGGAGTTGAATATCTGTTTCATTTTTCTTTTGTTGGATATAATCTACAATCGTATGAAGACGTTTTTCAGATGCAGTAAATGTGGCTGCTTCTTGTACAAGGTCAAAATCATGAAAACAGAAATAATCAAACCCTAATTTTGAAATAAATTCAAAAGCAGCATCTGCCTTATCTTTTGCGGCTTGTATAGGGTCTGAGGCGCTATCCCAAGCAAAACTTTGCGTGCCGGGTCCAAAAGGATCAGATCCTTGACCACAGAAAGTATGCCAATAGGCAATGGCAAACTTAAAATGCTGTCGCATTGTTTTTCCTGCAATTACTTTATCTTGATCGTAATATTTATACGCCAAAGGATTATCTGATTGTGGTCCTTCATAAGCGATCTTTGGAATACCTTTAAAATACTCTTGGCTAGCCATAATTTTAATTGTTATTTAATGTATGTTCTAATTCTTTTTTCCAGTGTTGATATGCTTTTTGATATGGAGAAATATCTTGGGAAGGGGGATAGGTCATGATATGATCATTTGAAACTATTTGTTTGCTAAAGAATGTAAAGTCATAATCTTTAAGATTCGCAGCTCTGGCAGCGCCTACAGCACCAGTTGTATTATAAATTTCAATGGGTTTTCCAAGTAATGTAGCGATCGTTGTTCCAAAAATTTCTGATCTAAATAAATTGTCATTACCCGCTCGTAATGTATGTATCTGAGTATGATCTTCTTTTAATAATTCCATACCATATACAAAGGAGAAGGCAATACCTTCTAGCCCAGCTCTGTAAAGATGTGCATCTTGATGACGGTTTAGATCAAGATTTTTGATGTGTGTCCCTATGATACGATTATGAAACATTCGCTCTGCACCATTACCAAAAGGCAATAAGATAATGCCATCAGATCCAATAGGGATCGTAGCTGCTTTTGTATTCATTTCTTCATATGATGAGGCTTTTGTATTGTTGAGTAACCAACGGTATTGTATACCAGCACCATTTATATTTAGCAACCTTCCTATGGTAGGAGTTTCAAACGAGTAATTGGCATGTGCAAATTGATTTACACGTTGAATTTCTTTAAATGTAGATTGCTCGGTGACTGCATAGATCACACCAGAAGTTCCTCCTGTGAGTGCTGCTTGTCCTGATTCAAAAACTCCTAATGAAAGTGCGTTGTTGGGTTGATCACCAGCTCTATATGTTATAGGTGTATCCACGGGTAATCCTGTTGCTTCAGATGCTTCTGCGTTCACCTTACTTTGTAGTGTAAAATTTTCTGTAATAGTAGGAGTGAGGTCTTTAGCAATACCATACTGTTCTAGTAACACATCGGCAATGGTATGATTTTTATAATCCCATAAAATACCTTCTGAAAGTCCATTTTTAGTGGTATGAATAGTACCACTTAATTTATAAGCAATATAGTCACCAGGTAACATATATTTATGAATAGCATTATAAACATCTGGCTCATTGTCTTTTACCCATTTTAACTTGGATGCTGTAAAATTACCCGGAGCATTAAGAAGTTGATTCATACATTTTTGAGTTCCTAAATCTTCATAAGCTTTATGACCAATTGTTACGGCACGGCTATCACACCATATAATGGAATTTCGTAAAACTGCTCCTTTATGATCTACCAGTACTAATCCATGCATTTGATATGCAATCCCTATAGATTGAATGTCTTTGGGAGGTATTTGTGTTTCTTTTAGAGCGCGTTTAATGGCTTTACAGGTATATTCCCACCATGTTGCAGGATCTTGTTCTGCCCAACCCTTTTTGGGTGCATGAATTTCCATCTCTATAGAAGGCTCCTGTAAACTAATCATACATTCACCTGTAGTAATCTTAACGATAGCTACTTTAATAGATGAGCTCCCTATATCTAATCCTATACTATACATGTTTATAAGGACTCTCTAAGTGTTAGGGTAGTAGGTACATAGTGCTGCATAGGATCATCTGATGTAATAAACTCGGCGGCTTTAGTTCCTAATTCCTTAAAATCTGTTGAAATCACAGAAATCCCTTTATAAATAAATTTTTTCATAGGGGTTTCATTGTATGAAAGGAAACCAACATCTGTTCCAGGTTCAAAATTATTGTCTTTACTCTGTTCAAGAAATCTTCCTAGCATACGGTCACTAACACTTAGATAAGCAACTCCTTTCTCTACCTTGAAATTCTTAGGATCTGTAATTATCTGATAATCGAAATTGAAATCTTTACAAAATTTTTCAAAATAGACTACTGTTTCTGTTGGATGATAGGTAAAAGAAGGATATAAGAAATCGAGCCTTTTGTACTTTCGTAGTGCTGTTTCAGCTTTAGTTATTGATGTGTAGAAAGATTCTCCAAAGTCTTGAAAAACATAGTTGTTAGTAGCATCTGTATAGATGTTCCAATCTATTTGTAGTAACTTATCATTATTAATTTTTGACACCACATCTTTCACTTCTTTGTGGTCAAAATTCATGACAATGTATTTATAATACTTACCAAGACTGTTATTTATGATCGTTTTAAAATTATCAATATTATAGTGATGAAATTGTACATCAGAAATAATGTTTTCAGGTAAATTATTGATAAATGAATGGTATAGAACTTCCTTATATGCTTTAAAAGTATCTAGAACTAATAATACTTTTTTTGTGTCATGAGCGACAAAGTATCCCTTATTAGGTACCGCATCTACAACACCATTATCTTTTAAAATAGAGTAGGCCTTAAATACTGTATCTCTGGATAACTTATGTGTTTTACAAATGGCATTTACCGATGGTAACACACTTCCTTTTTTAATAGAGCTTTCTGCAACAGCATCAACTATTGATGTTACAATTTGTTGATATTTGGGGACATCACTGTCATGATTTATCTGTAATATTGATTCGTTTACATCCATTCTGTTCTGTTATGGTTCGAATTTATAAAAATTAATTTAAAAACCAGTATATCTAGATGTTTTTCTTATCAATATCGTTTTATGTGTGGTGTAAAATGTATTCAATATAGACGCTTCAAAAGCCTTTGAGGTAGGTCGTATATATGCAAATGCTAATTGAACTTTTGTGCACTTAGAATACGTTTTATCGCTTTGCTATCCTTATGCTTGTGAACCTGACTATCGGCAGGCAGGTCTCATGAGTACGCTTTACCGTTTCACTCTCCCTTTGGTCATGAATCTCACAAGTTCGCTTTCGCGAAAGCGTATACATAAAGGATCGTATAGATTTCGCTAGAATTATGTTATTTTTAAGGTGATACCTTATGTGTAAAAAGATTAAAAATGATTACAGTTTAAAAATAAAAATCACCGCTATCCATACGATAGCGGTGATTTTATATCATAAGTATCAAATATTTTATAGCCCAGTTCTAAAAATAAGGTCTAACCCAACAAATGGTGCCGCCTCAAATTCTGAATTAAGCCTCGTTCTATCATCGCCTCCCACTTGAAATGTTAGTACTTGCACTCCTACATCATCTCCTTGTGCATATAAACCATAATCTGTGGTGTCAAAACCAACGCGCGCACGTACAATAAGACTGTCATCTAGCAACCCATAGGCTGCAAATGCAGAAAATCGTATAGACTCTTCCTGTACATAAAATCCATCACCTAGTTGTGATGCGATATTATATGATTTTACAGAAGTAAGAAGATTTCCTCCTACACTAAAGTGATCAGTTACAGAATAATTTGCATCTGCTCGTATAGGTAATGTAGCGTTTATGTAAAATTTCTTGTTTTTTGACTTATACCATAAACCAATGAGTGGGGTTACCGTTGTTCCAAAATTTTCTGAAGAGACATACGTACCAAATTTTAAACTATACTTACTTGAATATCTTTTTTCTAATAATGCAAGACCTCCCATTTGAAAATCATTATCTCCTATGTTATTAAAATCTGATGCAAATTTAGGTAGCGCTACATAGGTACCACTCCATTTATTACCATGATCAAGCTTGACACCTAAATTAAGTCGGGTCATGATTAAGTTGGTTCTACTTATAGAATTATTTAAACTTAATCGTGTGTTTTCATAGGTAAAACCAGAAATTAACGTAATATCACTAGTTAATGGTAATGGGAAATACACTTCGACATTAGCATTCCCAACATCAGTCTCTTCGTCATTATCTACATTACCTAATGTAGCTGAATGGTAGGTCGCTTTTACTACATCTAAGTAATCTTGAGCATAGCTCATGGTTCCAAAAATTAAAAAAGCGAGTAAGGTTATTTTTTTTGTCATAATGATTTGGTTGTTTTGTTTATTCTTTAGATATGGAAATTAAACAAATTAAATGATTCCTAATAATTTATTACAATAAAAAATAATTATGCTATCTATAAATAGGGAGGTAACTATTGGTTTTATAGTGGTTTATAATATCAAAGCCTGATTTCTAGCAAGAAACCAGGCTTTGGTGTGTATTGTATTGGATAGACACTATATCCTTATCTAATTTATATGTGTCAGAGTTCGCTTTACCATTTCATTCTCCCTTTGGTCGTGAATCTCGCAAGCTCGATTTCGCGAAAGCGTATACCTCCACGATACTTTTATTGACGCTACTAAAGGGTAATACCCTTAGACTTGCCCCGAGGTAGTTTACCTATCTATGCCATTCTTTTTGATAAGCTGGTTTTTCTATAATCTCCTCCTGTACCGAATCAGAAAGTTGATTTCCTTTTTTATCAATTGTAATCTCCCATACATTGGTTTTACAATTGTTTTTTAAGGCTAGATTATTTGATTTGCATTCTTGTTTGGTTCCTTTAATGATATATCCTGTTTCAGTTTCTTCAGCAAAATTCCCATACTCATTATAAAAATCACCATAGGTAGCACTCCATTGCTCTTTTCCTTTGGCATCTACTTTAATCACATAGACATCATAGTTTCCATTGCCATACGAGCTTGTAAATCCTACTAGAAGATAGCCTCCGTCTTTGGTATCAATAATAGAGTTGGCTTTATCGTAGCTACTTCCTCCGTATTGTTTAAACCAAATTTCATTACCATTTTCATAATTTTTAGTCAATAAAATATTAGAACCTTTTCCTTTAGAAGCAATGGTAGTTACTTGTATAGAGCCATTGTCTGTAGGAATGATAGGTTGAAATTCTAAAGATGTTTTCTTTACAAATTTGATATTCGCCACACGATTTGTGGTAAGTAAAATTTCACGCACTCGGTTAAAAGCATCTTTTTGTACTTTTAATTTATAACCAGATACTAAAAAGAATGAAGGTGTTAACTGGGTAATTTCTGACGTTTGTTTTCTGCCTGTTTGTTTGATGAATAATGCGTCATTTTTTCTGAAAATCTCAAAAGCAACATCTAACTCTGTATTTTCATAATGACCTGTGTAGGCATCTAACTCATAACTATTTAAACTTTTATTGATCAACTTTGTATGATGTCTGGGTGCTGCTCCTGGCAGATACAACGTAAGATCTATAGGCTGTCCAGTAGTTCGAGTAAATGTAATTTTTGCATCAGAAGACTCTTCAAAAGTATATAGATTTTCTTTTTCTTTTATGAGTATAAATGGATTGTTGTTACCTCTTTGGTATTTTATTTTCCCATCTTCTTCAAAAATAGTTATGATTATATTTTCATCGGCTGTGGCATAGGTTCCTGTAAATGCTTCTAGTGATAATGGATCACCGAGAGTTAGGTTTTCAAAATCTGTTTGAGTGATTTCTACTTCCTTTTTAGGTAGTAGGACGTTTGCTACTTCATCTGCAATACCGCCACTCCAAACGTTACTATTAGAACTCATTACAAAAATAGAAAGCCTCTCCTCAGGATAACGTACCATCTCTGCACTATAAGAACCTGTACCTCCCGAATGATGTACTGCTTTATAGTTAAGTCTATTGGTGAGCTCTAATCCAAAACCATAGCTGGTAATCTCACTATTAGGTATAGGAAGCTGACTTTGTATTAATAATTGATTATTTGTTTTCTGCGCATTTTGAACGGCTTGCTCATAGATTAATTGATCCTTTAATGTTGTATATAAAAAACCATCACCATATAAATTGGTAAGCATAGGAAACTGTTGCCATACACCATCTCCCCAATCAGAGTAGGGAAGTACCTGATTTGGCATTACCGCCATGTAGTTTTTCAAAAATGATGTATTTTTCATTCCTAACCTTTCAAATAACTGTTTTGAATAGTCATGGAAATTTATTCCAGAGACTTTCTCTACAATTTTTGTCAATAGGGTATAATTAGAATTACTATACGTATAATCAGATCCAGGCGCAAAATTAAGATCTTCTTGTTTTTCTAGTAATTCAATTACATCATCATTATCTATTCCTACGCGTCGCCACCAAGGATTTCTTTGCACCCCCATTAAATCGGGATAGTCTCTAATACCACTTGTGTGATTGATGAGATGCCTTATTTTAATAGGTTCTTTTATATTTTTATATAAATTAGGAAGATAGGTACGTATATCATCTTCTAGGCTGAGCGAACCTTCTATGCTTAATTGTAAAATACATAAAGCGGTAAATTGCTTAGCTACCGATGCTATATTAGAACGAGAAGTTTTAGTTGCTTTTACTTGATGTTGTAAACTGGTAAGGCCATTATAATATTCATATACAATAACTCCATCTTTAACAACTCCTACAAATAGACTAGGATCATTTGCCTCTATTTTTGAAGAAACAATAGCGTCTATTTTATCTGTAGCAATGGTTTGTGCAATGCTTATAAAAGATAGTAGAATAAGAATAGGTGTGATTATTTTTTTCATGACGTGTTTTTAAATTGATACACAAATATCCTTTGTTTATAGGTCATGCGCGCTTCAAATCTGGATTTGAGACCTATTTTTATGCTAAAGTTGCAAGAAATTCTTTAGGAGAAAGTGATGTGTGTTTTTTGAATGCTCTATTAAAAGTAGCTTTAGAATTAAAGCCGCATTCTAACGCAATTCCTAATAAGGTCTTTGTTTTTTGAGCATCGTTTTTTAGTTGCTCTTTCACGGCTTCTACTCGGTAATAATTTATAAAATCATTAAAATTCATTTGAAACACACTATTCACCAGAGAAGAGATAAATTTTGTATTGGTCTCTAATTGTGAAGCTATATCTGAGACGGTTAAGGAAGGGTTTTCATAAAGCTTTTCTACCAACATTAAGTCTAGTAGTCGTTGTTTCCAAGTTTCAGTATCTGGAATGGTAATTTCTATTCTTTTCTTTTTTGTATTTTGAATAGATATTTCTGGCACCTCTTCATCTATAGAAGGATTTATAGGAATCATTGCCTTTACCGTATTGGAATACCCGCTCAATGCTATATAATAGTATAATGCCGAAAAACAGAGATAATACCAGAACTTACGTCCAAATTGACCCCATTCAGGATTGATAATAAAGTACAATAGCCTTAACAATAGAATAACTAAAAAAGCAATAAAGAAACGTTGTAGCCATTTAAACAAAATAGAGTCGGCAAAACTTACGGTTTCAAAAGCTATTTTTTTATAGTTTAAATAAAAACGTAAACTTAAAACTAAGTAGAACACCATAGATACTAAGCCTGCAATTTGATACCATAAGTCAAAATCTTTATCTCTACCATCTGCATAAAAATAAGGCTCGTCTACGATAAATACATCTGTGATAAAAACAATAAGGCTATACCCCATATAGACTATAGCGGGAACGAGATGGATATAATCTTTTTTTGAAATTTTAAAGGATGCATTTAATAGACTTTGCGAATAAAAATAGAGTACAGGTCCAATAAGAAATAGCTGTTGAAATGGTATGAAAAATAAGATCTCCCTATAAGGTGATTCAGAGTACCAATTGGCATACCCCAACATAAACGGGGTAATATATAAGGTACATAAGAATGTAAAAAGGCTTAACCACTTACTAGACTTGATATCATTCTGTATGCCTTTTTTAAATAACAAAAAAGAGAATACGATCCCATGAAAAAAGAAAATAAGTAAAATAGAACTCTTAAGTCCAAAGCCAAATAACATAGGTGATTCTTAGGATTGATTGATGAAGCAAATACACGAATGACATATACTATGAGCGTGATTTGCTATTTAAATTCTCCTTAAATATAGTTTTATTAAGTGATTTTTTATAAAATGTCATAAAAAAATGTCAAATATTCAAATTGTAAGATATTTCTATTTTTTTATACGTAAAAACAGTATTTTTGTACTGTTAATGAATTCAGCCCCTTATGTTTAAGCGAAAAAGAAATATGAATACAATGGATCGTGTTGCTCGATTTATTGTAGCGATTGCTCTTCTATCTGTAGTGATTTTTGGACCTCTCTGGAATTTTTTAGGTTTTTGTTTAATTATACTTTCTGGACTTTTTTTAGTTGCTAGTTTTTCTGGTTTCTGTCCTTTTTATAAATCTATAGATGTAGATTTTAATAAATCTGATGAATATTTTAAATAATGTTTTTTTATACGCTCCTGTCTGCCGACTGGCAGGTTCACGATCTCAAGGAGCACAAAATGATAATGCATATTCAGTAATTTATGATGAATGGCTATAAAATCAGCTCCTTAATCTTATCTGCATAACTGCGGCTTACTTTTACTTTCTCATCATTTTTAAGAATTAGCAAATAGCTTTTTCCATACTTAGAGACCTCTTTTATGGCAGGCAAACTCACGATACTGCTACGATGAATGCGTAAAAACTGTTTTGGATTTAACTTTTCTTCCAGTTGGCTAATCCCACGATTGCTTATATATACATCTTTTGTGTCATAAATTTTAGAGTAGTCACCATAAGCTTCTATATGATAGATATCTTCTGTAGCGAGGGTTACATATTTAGATCCTTTCTCCACAATCATACGATCAGGATATTCTGTTTTAGACATGATATGTTGATCAGCTAGCGGAACAATATGTTGAGGTGAACTATCTTTTAGTTTAGAGATTGCCTTATCAAAACGTTCTCTGGTATACGGTTTTAAGAGGTAGTCTACTGCATGTACTTCAAAAGCTTGTAAGGCATATTTGTCATAAGCTGTACTAAAAATAATGGTAGGCAATTCTTGTAGATGTTCTAATACATCAAAACCTGTCAATCCAGGCATTTGGATATCCATAAATACCAAATCAGGTTGAAATTCATTAATGATTTTTATAGCATCTACGCCATTATTAGCTTCGCCTACAAGAATAAGTTCTTTGTGATTTTCTAAATATTCTTTGATAAGCGCACGGCCTGATTTTTCATCATCTACTATGACTACTTTTTTCATTCATTATAGTTTTATAACTCAAATTGCACTTTGAGTCCGCTAGGGAGATTATCGGTTACTTTTAAAGTAGATTGATACATTTTTTGAAGACGCTTTTGAGTATTACTCAAACCAACACCTAACGTAAAGATGGCTTCTTTGTCTTCTACACCAATGCCTGTATCACTTATCTCAAAACACAATTTGTTCTCTTTTTCGTGTATACTAATATCAATACGACCTCCTTTTACAAGCGGAGAAATACCGTGCTTTACCGAATTTTCAACCAAAGGCTGTAAGATCATGGGTGGGATTTTTCGCGAAAGCAAACTATCATCCACATTGATATGTATGGAAAGACGATCTTCAAAACGCTTTTGCTCTAGTTTTAAATATTTATTGACAAACTCTAACTCTTCTGCAAGCGTTACAAAATCTTCACGACTCGCTTTTAATTGATACCTAAAAAGATCAGAAAGCTCTGCAATCATTTCACGAGTTTCTTCCATTTCTTTAGGAACACTCGCATTAATAGTATTAAATACATTGTATAAAAAATGCGGATTTAACTGTGCTTTGATGGCACTTAATTCACTCTTAAGTGCTGAGTTCTTAAGCTCTATTTCATATTGTAACCTACGTTGATTAATAATATAATGCTCATAGGCATGAAAAACGGCAAACTGTATCAAATAGAAAAGCCCTGGAATATATACATCCCAAATCTCTGCATTTCCATCTAAGTGCCAATATCCTAAATACTCGCAAATCCTATAAAACAGCGTTTTAGCAAATAGAATAAAAAATGGAAGCCCTAAAAAATGGAGAAGTAGTCGGTATTTAAGAGGCCATGATCTACATATTCTAAAAATCACAAACCACACAATGGCAGTTGCTACAAACATAAAAGTATATTGTAACCCTTTTGTAAAATACCAATCTCCTATATCCCATAGTGTATCAGCTGGATCATTTTGCCCACCTCTATTAAAATAAAGCGTCATATGATAGCAAAAGGATAGTACAAGATAAACACTTACAACAGCGATTACTTCTGGAATCCGTATATTAATTAAGCCTTTTTTCATAAAATATGTACGATAATTTCTTCAAGAACCCATATGGATAAGAAGATACTCAAAACTACGATGAATTATAGGTTTATAAAATAACTTTCGACGAGTTGCCCTATAGACCGTTCAATGGACTTTTGCCAACTCATCGAGTTATGAGACGCTCTGTCGGTTCTTTATTTAGAGTGGGATCATAGTACTTCATATTTGTGCCAAACAAACACAGATATGAACACTCGAACCCTATTTTTAGTATTATTTTTTATAGTATCCGCTTTCGCGAAAGCGCAAACCTTACAAGGCACTGTAGTGGCAGAATCACAAGAACCTTTACCGTATGTAAATGTGATTATCAATGCCGTAGATGGGACGCTAGTTAAAGCCGCGATCACCAATGAACAAGGTGTTTTTAGGATTGCAGACTTAGCGCCAGATACCTATACACTTGTACTCTCTTTTGTAGGGTATACAACCGTAGAACAAACAATTACCATCACCTCAACACCACGTATACTACCCGCTATTCAATTACCACTTGCTACCGAATCTTTAGAAGAAGTTACCGTAGTTGCACAAAAACCTATCATTCAGGTAGAGCCAGACAAAACAGTGTTTAACGTCGCAGGAACGGTGAGTAGTGCGGGTAATAATGGCATTGAATTATTACGGAAAGCTCCTGGCGTACGTCTGGACAATAACAATAATGTGATTGTAGAAGGTAAAACTGGCGTACTTATCTATATAGACGGAAGACAGAGTTTCTTGCAAGGAGACGATCTTACGGCCTATTTACAGGCTTTGCAAGCAGATACTATAGAAAGTATTGAAATCATCACACAGCCCTCCGCACGTTATGATGCAGCAGGTAATGCGGGAATTATCAATATCCGTTTGAAGAGAGAAAAAGGATTAGGAACCCGTGGAAGCATTTCTAGTACGGTCACTGTAGGAGATTATTTGCGAACTAATAACTCGGTATCCCTAACTAGCCGACTCAAAAAATGGAACCTCTATGGAACTTATTCTAATTACTTAGGACGCTCTACCAGTTTTATTGATCTGTTTAGAATTCAAGGAGATAAAATTTTTGATTCTCAAACCGATTCAGAATTGGACGGATTTTCAAATAACATCCGTTTTGGCGCAGATCATTACTTGACAAAACGTAGTACTATAGGAGGCGTCATTACAGCCAATTTTAATGATACCGAAAGCTTCTCCAATAGTCAAACGCCTATCATTGATAGAAATACAGGAGTTATCGATAGTATTTTACGCGCTCCTAATAGTTCTGAAAATACCACAGTAAATGTAGGAGTTAATTTGAACTATCGTTATCAAGATACTACAGGAACAACTTTTAGTGCAGATGTTGACTATGGCCGTTATACGCGTGACAGATTGAATAATCAACCTAACTTTTATGTTACTCCTTCTGGAGAGATACTTAATGAGAATATTACCCTGCAAGACACGCCTATCACTATTGATATTTATGCTGCCAAAGCAGATTATGAGCAAAAACTAGGCAAAGGCGTTTTTGAAACGGGTGTAAAGGCTTCTAAAGTTCGTACCGATAATATCTTTGATTTCTTTAATATCATTAATGGTACAAACATTCTCAATGTAGAGAGAAGTAATGAGTTTATTTATGATGAAAAGATTTATGCCGCTTACGCGAAATATAACGCAGGCACCGGGAAATGGAAATTTCAAGGAGGTCTCCGCGTAGAGCATACCGATTCTCAAGGAGATCTCATTGCTGCTACCGAAACCAATAACGAGTCTGTAAATCGTACGTATACCGATCTATTTCCATCAGCCGGACTAACCTATGCAGCCAATAGGAATAATTCTTTTGCATTGAATTATAGTAGAAGAATTCAACGTCCGAATTACCAAGATTTGAACCCGTTTGAATATCAGATAGATGAATTAAGCTTTAGACGTGGAAATCCGTTTTTACAACCCCAGTACACCAATAATGTCAAGCTATCGCATACCTATAAGTATACGCTAACTACAAGTTTTAGTTATTCATACGTAAGTGACTTTTTTGCACAGGTAACCGAAGCTATTGGAGACTCTAGAAACTTTTTGAGTACCAGAAATGTAGCCGATCAAGAAGTGTATAACATCAGTGTGTCGTATCCTTTTAAAGTGAATTCTTGGTGGAGTGTCTATGCAAATGTATACGGGTCTTATAACGTATTTACCGCCACCAATGATGCCTTTATTTCTACTTCACAAGAAACCTTTGGGTTTTATGCACAGAATACCATTAGATTACCTAAAGACTTTAAATTAGAAGTAAGCGGATGGTATAGCAGTCCGTCTATATGGGGAGGTACTTATGAAACCGAAAGTATAGGCTCTTTAAATCTTGCCGTACAGAAAACATGGAAACAATGGACAGGTAAAATCACTATAAATGATGTGTTATATACGATTCCTTGGAATGGTACGACACAGTTTGGTGATTTATTTATCGATGGTCGTGGAGGAAGTGACAGCCGAAATGTCAATTTCTATTTACAGTATGCTTTTGGAAACAATGATGTCAAAAAAGCACGCAAACGCAACGGAAGCCTAGAAGATGAAAAAGGAAGAATAGGAGGGTAGAGCCTCTTAACCCTCAAAAGAGGAACTTCACTAAAACTTAATTTAAAACGAAAATTAAAA
Organism: Dokdonia pacifica; assembly: GCF_900188275.1. Taxonomy (GTDB): domain Bacteria; phylum Bacteroidota; class Bacteroidia; order Flavobacteriales; family Flavobacteriaceae; genus Dokdonia; species Dokdonia pacifica. The sequence continues at coordinate 15,467 of NZ_FZNY01000012.1, read as the reverse complement.
CACTTCCCTCCTAAAAAGGAGGGATTGAGGGAGGTGTTATTTATTATTATATTCCATAAATCCTGTTTCTTTTAATTCTAAGTCTTATTCTAAAATGAAAAACAAAAAGCTTCTTACCTCAGCTAGAGGAGGTGGCTGTATGGAGAGAACGAGATACAGATGGAGGGGAGAGAAATGAATGATACGTTTCCCAAAACACCTCTTCTGGCCAGCGTTGTTCTCGCAGATATAAGGTGTTTTTTGTCTCTAGAGAGGTAGTAAGAATGGCTTGCATATCTTGATGGTAGTTTTTCAAGGTATAGGATGATGTCTTTGTGAATACTTCACTTGCACGATGTGCTGTATAGATAGCATTGGTAATGCCATGAGAGGATAATGGGTCAAATGCCATCGCAGCATCGCCAATAGCGATCCAGTTTTCTCCAGCCATCTGTTGAGGTGCAGATGAATTTGCTTTTCCTCCATGTATACTACTTGGTGCTTCTTTTGCTAGGTATTTCCGTAGATATTTTGTGTCTGCAAGAATCGTTTTCCAATGGGAATAGTTGGTAAGTTGTGAATGTAAGCCTGTATTTTTAGTAGTATACAAGGTCATTACTTGCGTCTCTTTATTTAAGCCAGAGACAATACCCCATCCGCCAGCAAAAGATTCTGTAAGTACCTCATGAATCATATGTTTATGCTTCTTTTTGGGAAGATGACAACTAAAAGCTAATAATTCATCATATAGATTGATAGGAATTTGTAATACGTTTAGTACTATTCGATTTCGTCCAGTAGCATCTACGATATAGTTTCCTTCAATGTGTTGTTTTTTTTTTTTATGAGAGAGGGTAACAGTTACCTTGCTTGTTGTATGGTTTATCGTATCTAATTGGTCGAATGGTAAGATATGACTTGCTACTTTTTCTTTTAATGCTGTTTGAATACCCTGCTTATCTATTTTAAGTCCGTACTTAAAGGGATTGCTTGTAAAGAAGTTTGTAGTCTGTAAAGTTTTGCTTCCCCATACCGAATGATATCCATACGTTTTACGTAGTGCATTTTCTTGAAAGAATGAAAGTAACTCCAGTTCTTCCAATAAAGCCATGGCCGATGGGGGAAGTGTTTCTCCCAAAGCCATGACTTTTTGTTTCTGTACACGATCTAAAACAATATGTGGTATTTGCTTTCTCTGTAAGAGTAGCGAGAGGGTGAGACCAGAAATCCCGCTACCTATAATAATCACATCGGTTTTAATCATATGTCCTACTTATGATTGTTTTCCATTGAAGGCTACATATACAATTTTTGGAAGTCCTTTTACATGAAGTCTTCTCCCTGTAACGACGCCTATATCTTTCCATTTATAGACCATATTAATAAGTCCGTTCATATAACCTCCTTCTGCATGATATCCTATAAAACCTGTATCTGTAGTATGCAACCATGCCAAGCGTGATGCATAAATGTTATGCTTGGTTTCAAGTAAAATAGTCGGGTCAAGAAGTTTGTGATACGCATCTTCTGGTAATACCTGAACAGGTAAATTTGCTGCCCACCAAGAAGGAATAGGATATTGTTTTTCAACAAATACGGCCTGACAGCTTCCTGCATCCGATTGCCATGGGATTCCCATCCATTTGGTTAAATCACCAGGTGTTGTTTTCCATAACCAATGATCGGCTCCTTTTTTCATAGATGCTTTTATATTATCTGAATCCATTTGAAATCCAAAGTCATTATAGAAGATTTCTTTTTGTTCTTCAGGTGAAGCCGTATTGAGACGTATTTCGCGTAAGCCATAAAAACCATAGGTATAATTTTTGTGCTCTGATACCCAAGGATAAATCATCTTATTTTCTGCATACATCAGATTATGACGCATTGGCCATGTAAGCTCTACGCCAGGGTGAAACCCTCCACCGTATAAGGTTTCTAGAACGGCACGTGTCATCAATAAGGGTTTTCTAGCCTCATCTTTTGCTGCTTGCTTAAAGCGTTTACGATAGAATCTCCCCATCTGGTTGATGTTCTTAAAATCAAAACTATCTGGAGTTTCAAATTCTCCGTCTTTCCATTTACGGAGTTCCTCATAAATCATAGGAGGGATGGCAAACCATTGCGCCGGACTTCCTGGGTAATCAATTCCATCTCCAGGGTAGTACGGAAGTTTTAATTCCTCAGTACCGCTCCCTCTATTATTAATATTGGTCATATCCTTACTCGGAATGATCGGTTCATTATCATAATTATAAATAGGATTTCTGAAGAGGTGAAAGATCATTTCACGTATTTCGGTTGCTTCTTTGCGTTCTTCAGGCGTATTTCCTTTATCGTAGATGTATTTAAATTTCTTTTCTTTGGCTAGCTTATCCATCGTTTCTTTAAAAGAAGGCGAAAGGAAATCTCCAAGATTTACCCATTGCATTCTATACAAGCGATACATCATAGGAAATACCAAGCTTAATTCTGGCTCATACGTATCATTTGCAGCACCACATACTAAATCAAACATTGTAGAGATAGGCTGGATTTGAGGTGCATAATCTGGTGGGGCAGAGGCAACCCAAGCAGCACTTTCTGAATCTGTGAGTTGGTATTCTGTTTTGCCATCTTTAGATTTGATAGTTGCTGTAATACGACCATCACAGATATCGTCATACCAATTTGAATTATCTGCAAAATCAGTATTTAAGTCTGATGGATTTAAAGAAGCAGAGATTCCATCTGCTGGGTAAAAAATAAGCGTGCCGTCATCATATTCGGCAGTTCCTAGGTTTACTTGCTTTGCATTGGTATGTAGACTTTTTGCAAGCAAGCTTAAGGCCTTCCCTTTCGTAAAAGGAAACTTGCCTCGAATCTCTTGTCGCTTGTGTGATGCATTTACCGCTACAGCATCTGGGCTATTGACTAGTTCTTTACGATAGTCATAACCTCCTTCTTGACGTATACCTTGATCTAATACATTTGGATTTCTACGTTTTGCTCCTACACCGGGGGCAATGTTTTTTTCGACAAAGTTGGGAGATAAGTTTTGATTATCTGCCACAACCGAAAGATCTAAACTATTATTGAAGTCATACCAAAATGGTTTTTTATTAGCAACTTCTACAGACCAATGAATATCATAATCTTCTTCGCTAATCGCACATATAGGTTTCCCATCATCATCACATTCATAAATATAAAAACGCTGTGCTTGTTTCTTTAAAGCACCATCTTCGGTAATATAGTTTTGTTGGGTGTCGTATAAATTTTCCCAAGGAACTTCTGGACTAAAAATGACTTGGTCTTTTGTAGCAGGACCATTTCCCATTCGAGCGATTCCAATGGAGGGATAAATTCTAAACTTAGGTTGGCTCATGTTTTTGTTTTTAAAATTTGAGTTTCTAAAAATACTGCTGTGTTCTCAATTCTATATGCGTATTTATACTGGTTTCCTGATTGTTAGCTGATTTTGTGTTTCAAGCTTTAGGTTTCAGGTTTCAGGTTTCAGGTTTCAGGTTTCAGGTTTTAAGTTTCAGGTTTTAAGTTTCAGGTTTTAAGTTTCAGGTTTCAGGTTTCAAGCTTTGAGAACATAGGGTGTGGAAAATAGAGAAGAGATCTTAGATAGATTCTTGATTCTTTTAATTCTGAGTCAGCTTTATCGTTTCACTCTCCCTCTGGTCATGAATCTCGCAAGCTCGATTTCGCGAAAGCGTAAAAAAATAGAATTTAAAAACCACCCCTGACATCTTCTGTCAATGACTCAAATATTTTTGCAGTAGTAAAATTTTAAAAACAACTACATCATGAGAAACGCAGTGAATTGGTTTGAAATACCAGTAAGCAATTACGAAAGAGCAAAAAAATTCTATTCAGAAGTAATAGGAGCCGAAATTATTGACCACCATATGGAAGATAAGCATATGAAGTATGGTATTTTCCCGTATGACATGGAAAATAACAAAGTAGGCGGTGCTATTTTGCAAATGGAAGGTATGAATCCATCTACCGATGGGTCTACCATTTATTTGAATGGAGGTGAAGATTTAAGTGTACCACTAAGTAGAGTAGAAGGTGCTGGTGGAAAAATTTTGATGCCTAAAACCGATATTCAAGAAAATGGATTTATTGCTCAGTTTACCGATACAGAGGGAAACCGCGTCGCCCTCCATTCTATGGGGTAATGAGTGATTTTTTGTAGGCTTGATATAAATAACTGTTTTAACTATATAATACTATCATCTTAGTAATAGCAATTATATTCTTCGTTCATTTTCTTTGCTTGTCCAAAGAAAACGAACCAAAAGAAAAGACACTTTTTCTAAGGTATTTTTTCGCTTAAAGCGAAAAACCACCTGAGACTTCCTAAATTTTCTCCAAGGTTTCGAAAATTTTTAACGAAAGCCTCAGGTTATACTGAAGAAAAAGAGATAAAAACGGAATAATTTATATTGGACTTATATTAATATAGCAAACGCCCTGATCAAGCGTTTGCTATCTTTGTAATGTTATGTCACAACTATCTAGACTCATATCGATATTAACCCTGTTGCGCTCCAAACGATTGCTAACAGCAACAGAACTCGCCGATAAATACGGTGTGAGTGTTCGTACTATCTATAGAGATATTCGTAAACTCGAAGAAGCGGGAATTCCTGTCTATACGATTGAAGGTAGGGGGTATAGTCTAGTAGATACTTATACGGTTGCTCCAGTACAGTTTACAGAACAACAAGCCAATGCTTTAATTACAGCACAACACCTCGTAAGTCAATCGAAAGATGCTTCTTTTGTCAATGAATTTAATGAGGCATTGACGAAGATAAAATCAGTTTTTCGTACCTCCATTCAAGAAAAAAGCGAATTACTAAATGACAAAATCTTGGTGTTTAATTGGGAGCGAGAGGAATTTTCTAGTAATGCCTTGTCTGAAATTCAGTTGGCAATTACGCATTTTAAGTATATGGAAATCAATTATCAAAAAGCGGATGACCCCAATATCACTTTTCGAAAAATAGAACCTTGTGCGATGTATTCTGCGTATCACAAATGGATCTTGATTGCATGGTGTCACTTACGTCAAGATATGCGTGCGTTCCGTATAGACCGGATCCAACATTATAAAATCCTTCAAGACACCTTTGAAGATCGTAAGTTTAGTATTCAAGAGTATTTTGCGACTTGTCCTTTTGATGGGAAGTAGGTTGTTGTTTAGAAAATAGAGAAGAGAAAATAGAAAATAGAGATTTGGAATTTCATTTTTGAGTTTTTGTGTGATAAGGCGTCATTCCGAATTTATTTTGGAAGCTCACAATGCAAATAGCAGTGCAACTGGATGAGAACCTGAAACGAGTTCAGGTTGACGATTATTTATTATATTTTTTTGCTTTACCGTTTCATTCTCCCTTTGGTTGTGAATCTCACAGGTTCGCTTTCGCGAAAGCAAAAAATCAAAACGTATTGCTACAATTTTAAATCTCATTCTTTTGTTAATAACCAAAAAGTTTTTGTAAGAGATATAATCCACCACCTACAACAGCAGCTGTCGCAATTGCAGGAACAGCGGCTGTAGCTCCTGTAGCTAACATAACTCCGCCAGCTATTGTTCCTGCAACAGCAGAGCGAGCTATTTGAGAACCGGGGTTAGAAGAAATCATTAAAGAACCCAGTACGCCTAGTAAATAGCCACGTATTTGCCATTTCCCAGATCTAATATTGAGTGAAGCCCTTTTTAACCATTTATGGCTATCTTCCTCTGGTTTTAGAATATTTACTAGATAGTAATCCATGAGCTGTCCAATAGTTTCTGTATTCCAAAATATAGATACAGCACCACCATCATCTGTAGCGGCCAATCGCCCTAAATCAAATAGAAAAGATCGAGTTAAATCTTTTAGAACTGTATCTTTTGCTATTCCTTCTTCTAATTCTTCATTTACTGCATCTCCAGTATTAAGGTATAGTTCTGTATATATACTGGCCCTGGAACTTTTCCCTCCAGAAAGGCTTTTAGCTAGATTCACATGATCACGTTGTCTTGACCTTCTCCAGCTTCTACTGCCAGGAGCTTCAGCGGCATTTGGATATCCTTCAATGGTACCTCCGAGTTGATTATCATGAGGATTGCTTTGATCATGGTATTCGGCAGCAGCATTAGAATCGCCATCAGCGGTCCAACTTCCATTTGGTTGTACTTCTTTCCCCATAAGTTTATCAGCAAACGTATGTACCCCAACCTCATGTATAAACATCCCTATTAAATCTCCCAAAGAAACTCTTTCTAAATACCATTTATTAAACTGTACCCCAATATCTCCAAGTTTTCCGGGATTATTTGTTGTACCTTTTGGGTGGTTCCAAGCAGGTGTCATTTCTCCTTTATTCGTAATTTCTATTATCATAGAATCTTCTGGGAAAACTCCAGCTAGGGCTCTTTGCATAATTGCAATGAGTAGGTCCAATTTATTAATAACGGTTTCTTGGTTTCCTAATTTTTCTCTATAATCACCTTCAGGGTGAACAGCCATTCTTTGTACTGTTTTAGTGACTGTGCTTGTGCTATTTCCTTGATGGCTGTACTCTGTTTTTGGTGAAATACTAACTAATTGCAATGCTTTTGCTCCCATTACATCTGCTTCTTTCTCCAAGCCATCATCATCGTTGATGTTTACTTTTCCCTTCATTTGCACAGTAGGTTTGACAAGTCCTTGTTTTTGTTGTACTACATGCCAGACCTCATGAGGAAGATGTTTTTCTTGTCCTGGTCCTAAATGAATATCAGTGCCTTGTGCGTAGGCGTGTGCTTGTAATTGTGCTGGTTTATCAGAATTTCGATGCACCTTCACATCATCCATAGCAATACCAGAGAGGTTTTCTATTCCTGTTTTTAAGTTATCTGGTAAGCCTGTGTTGTTTTCTTTTTTCTGAATGGATTCTTGTGACGTATACGTATCTGTTGCCTTCTGCAATTTTCGTTGTGCTAGGGTTTCAGGACGGTTATCTTCTAGATACATTCCAGAAGAGCTATTGTCTTTTTTCTGAACAATGGCATTAGCTACGGATTGCCGTTCGGATATTTGTGTTTTATCTGAATAGGTATTCATACCTTCAAATTACTTATAATTAGGAAGATATAATACTTTCTGTAGTGTATAAATTGTTGTTGTCTACGAATTGTCTACGAATCTGTTATTTTTTAATAGTACAATGAACTTAGAATTGGATTTCTGATGAATGCATGATGATGCTTTTGATTCTGAGTTCGCTTTCGCGAAAGCGTATAAAAAGATACCTTTGCTTTTATGCCAAATAGTAGCACTTTATTAACTATTTTATTATTGCTAGGTACCTTGCAAGGAGTCATCACTGTGGTGGTATTGTATCGATTGCGAGTGAATAGGAATGCTAATAGACGACTGGCATGGATTATCCTTTTGATCTCTTTGGCGTGTCTTAATTTGTATTTGTTGAATGCGGTTACGGCATCGAGTCTTTTGTTAGATCTGATACAAGCTATTGTGCCTTTGGTCGTGATTATGCCGGTAGGTCCGTTGATTTATTTTTATATCCGTGCGTTATTGTATCCGGAGGATATTTTGTCTAAGAAAGATAAACGCCATTTTTACACAGTGATATTTGATGTGATGCCACATATGGTATTCCTTGTACTTATTGTGGGTGGTTTTTTTGGATTGATACCAGGTAGTGTTTTAGATACTTTTAGTTATTGGGTAGATGATTATAATACCTATGTTGATATTCCGCGATGGGTATCATTGGTAGTATATTTATGGTTTTCATACCAATTATGGCAAGAGCAACCCAAGCAACAACAAGAAAGCTCACATGGAAACTGGATAAAACGTTTTCTGATGGGATTTACCATATTCGCAGGTATATGGGCATTACATTTGATTCCGTATACAATCCCAAGTGTGTCAGCCTATTTGTTGTCCTATGTGGGTTGGTATCCTGTGTATATTCCGTTAGTAATTTTGGTGTATTGGTTGGGGGTCAATGGTTATATTATTGGGTATAAAACCATCTCTAAATCATCTGTCTCAACTGTAATCTCTCCAGAAGAGATAACAAAAACGGTTACCGCTTTGGAGGAGCTTATGGATAAGAAACAATGGTACCTCAATCCAATACTCAAGTTACAAGATATAGTGCAACACACGGGTATTCCACAAAAAACTATTTCTAGTGTATTGAATCAGCATCTAGGTAAAAGTTTTAATGAGTATGTAAATACCTATCGTGTTACCGAATTTAAAAAACGTATTCTGGACCCTGCTACAGCAAATTTAACCATCACGGGTATTGCATATGATTGCGGATTTAACTCCCAAGCCACTTTTCAGCGAGTTTTTAAAAAAATGACCCAACAATCTCCCAAAGAATTTAAAGAATTACATATAAAAAAAGCCTAATGTTTTATACTGCAATTTTAATTTAGTTACTTTAAAATGATTTTATATATTTGATTTAAAACATATTATATAAATATGGGGTTTTTAACTGGATATAAGATTATCACGATATTATTAAAAATTTACCGCTCAATTAAAGATAAAGAATATTTTACTAAAGCAGTTTTTTTTTTAATTATCGGAATACCATTTTCTGTTAACTTTTATTTTTTCCCAGACACAGCAGAGAACATAAAAATTTATGACGCTTTTACAGATTCTCTGTCAAAAGACATTACTAGTATTATTGGAATGATCTTATTTTTCTTATTATTCAAAATCATTTTACCTATTTTTTATGCTTGTATTCTTATAGGAAGTCTTGGAGGTCTTTTATTATCTCCATATAATTTTATCTTAGGAATTATTGATTTAGATTTTGACTAGTTACTATACTTTTTTGATATCTCTTAATAAATCATCATCATCATTTATACCCTAAAAACTTTAGATATTTTAACTTTTATAGTTAAAAATTGAATATATAAAAGCTCTCTTTACTAATACAGTATAAATTATAAAATGTGTGAATTAATTTCATAAGGGCTTTCATTATAATTAAAATAAAATTTTAATTGTGGTAATAATAGTCAGTTTACCTTAAGTTATTATTTATAGAAATAAAAGTTGCTTTCCATTCTAAACTACATAACCATTTGGTGTACAATTTTTTTAACCTTTAAAAGAGAGTTAGATAGTATAACTTGATATTTGCCTGAATCTTTATATTACAGGCAAACATAGATATGAACTTCTTAATGTTGGATATAAAATGCGAATCAATTTACTTTTATGTAAAGCACTCGCCGTTTAAAATCAAAAATCCAATGAAACTGTTTCATAATATTTCCGCCTAGTATGGCTGTGAAATCGGTAGAAACAGGCGTCAGATTCAAACTAGCTTCCATGTCTTGTAGGATTGTTTTTGCCAACATTACTTTTGGAATGATGACCAAATCAGATTTCATAACAGTACCATCGGTCCCTTCAGATCGCGAGTTTCTTATTTTTTCAAACTGATTTGCAAGCCCTTTTTCAGAAACCATTTTATGGTATACAATGAGATCTCCATTAAAACCTGTATCAATCATTACTGGGAATAGTACTGGAGTTTCTTTTTTGAATATGGTCATATCCATATAAAAGAGATTATTCATAAAATCTAAGGATACCTTTTCATAAGTCTTACGATTTGGAATTGTATTTTTTGAACGGTGTAAGACAATAATTTTAGATTGGTAATCTATTTCCATAATAAAATCTTCAAAGAATGGATACCCTATCACACCATCAAAAGAATAGTGCTCTTCGGGGTATGCAATTCCTATAAGCTCTTCATTTTCTCGTTTAAAAGTGCCAATTTGTATGGTATTTCCTGAGCTTACCCTTTGAGTACTTACGCCATTAGCGCCTGTATTCTCAGTAGATCCATTAAACTTTAAGTTAAGCTTATGGTCTGTTTGTGTAGTGTTTGCAACCATTGCCGAAGCACCCGTGTCAAATATAACATCTAATTCTTGAGACCCATTTACGGTAGCATTTAAGTAGATTCTATTATCGTTTCTTATCGTTATTGGGATAGTGTCTTGTGCTAAGAGCGATAGGTTTAAAAACAACAGATAACAACTTACAATATATATTTTCATGACAAACGTTTGTATGAATGACTCTATTCATAAAGATAACTGTAGATTTTTGTATATCGTATATGGAGTATTACATCTATACAAAATGGGAATCTCTATTTTTTTGCTTTCGCGAAATCGAGCCTGCGAGATTTACGACCATAGGGAGAATGAAAATAGTAAAGCGTATACATACTTCATCTATTTTTTAATAACACTAAAAAAAGAGCCACTATAATAAAAAATTATAGTGGCTGTAATATTTGATAATTAATTCTTATTTACGTTGAAATTTACGCTTCTTTAAAACTGTTTTAAGCAACTTTTAAAAATAAAGAATACAAGAAGACGACTTTTGTATTTTAAATCAATATTGAGCTTTTATATGAGAATTTACTTTTTAGGCTACATCAAATTCACTTACAAAATGCATCTTGACAGATGGGTATTTTTGTTGTGTCATTTGAAGACTAAACGCTGAATCTGCTAAAAAAACAAGTTGGTCTCTTTTGTCTTTTGCCATAAAACGTTGTTTTACACGTAAAAACTCTTTGAACTCTTCACTTTTAGGATCTTCAGGATCTACCCAACACGCTTTATGAACATTAAGCGGTTCGTAGGTACATTTTGCGCCATATTCATGCTCCAATCGATACTGAATTACCTCATATTGTAAGGCTCCTACAGTTCCTATGACTTTACGACCATTGAGTTCTAAGGTGAATAATTGTGCCACACCTTCATCCATTAGTTGATCAATCCCTTTAGCTAACTGCTTGGATTTCATTGGGTCAGCATTGTTGATGTATCTAAAATGTTCTGGTGAAAATGATGGAATTCCTTTGTAATGAATTTCTTCACCAGAAGTAAGCGTATCTCCAATTTTAAAATTACCAGTGTCATGTAATCCCACAATATCTCCAGGATAGGATATATCTACGATTTGTTTTCGCTCAGCAAAAAATGCATTTGGACTAGAGAATTTTAATTTCTTCTTATTACGTACATGTAAATAAGGAGTATTACGTTCAAATACACCAGATACAATTTTTATAAAGGCCAAGCGATCTCTATGTTTTGGATCCATATTGGCATGAATTTTAAATACAAATCCAGAAAAATCTTTTTCATCCGGAAGTACTAGGCGTTCTTCACTTTGCTTAGGACGTGGGGTAGGAGCAATTTCTACAAAACAATCTAGGAGTTCGCGAACTCCAAAACTGTTTAATGCCGATCCAAAGAATACGGGTTGTTGATGTCCATCTAAATAGGCTTCTTTATCAAAAGCAGGATATACCCCTTGTACTAATTCTAGCTCTTCTCTTAAGTTGTCTGCAGCATCACTTCCTACAAGTTTGTCAAGTATATTGTCTTGAATATCTGATACTTCTACGGTTTCTTCTATGTTTTTTCTGCTATCACCACTAAAGAGATTTACATTCTTTTCCCAGATATTATAAATCCCTTTAAAGTCATATCCCATTCCTATAGGAAAACTTAGAGGTGTTACAGATAGATGTAATTTTTGTTCTATTTCATCCAATAGTTCGAATGCATCTTTTCCTTCACGATCTAATTTATTTACAAACACAATCATAGGAATATTACGCATACGGCATACTTCCACAAGTTTTTCTGTTTGTTCCTCAACCCCTTTAGCTACATCAATTACAACAATTACACTATCTACTGCGGTAAGCGTTCTAAAAGTATCTTCTGCAAAATCCTTATGTCCAGGAGTATCTAAGATGTTAATTTTAGTTCCTTGATATTCAAATGCTAACACTGATGTGGCAACAGAAATACCACGTTGACGCTCTATCTCCATAAAGTCACTCGTAGCTCCTTTTTTTATCTTATTAGATTTTACAGCACCTGCTTCTTGGATTGCCCCTCCAAACAGTAATAATTTTTCTGTCAATGTAGTTTTACCTGCATCTGGATGCGATACAATACCGAAGGTTCTTCTTCTTGCAATCTCTTCTTTTACACTCATGAATGATAGATAATTTTAAAGATGCAAATATAATTAAACAAACCACTATATTAAGGTAAGAGGAGTTGCTTAAAATTAATAATTAATGTATGAATTGATTTTATGACCAACTTAAAATCATATACTATATATGAGTAAAGAAATACTATATTCTGTATTAATTCTTGTTTTTTAGAGTTTCATGCATAAAAAAAAGGCTTCTATTCCTTTTTAATGTTTATCTCAAAAATTTTGGTGTTGATTTGTGACCATTAATAGTACCACAACCCTATTTTATAAACCCAAATCATACAATTATGAGTATACAAACTTCTAAAAAAGTAGCATTAACAACAGTATTTATTTCTCTAGAGTATTCCTTACAGGTATTTAAATAAAAAGGAGTCTGTTAAGTAAAAAGATATAGATCATTTAGAAACTTTTTATCTATAAATTCTATCAAGTGATTTATTAACCATAATAACTTTAAGTGACTGAATAACTATCTATTATGGATAAATGTCGTAATTTTTTGAAATTTTCTTTTTTTTGGGTATACGCTTTCGCGAAAGCGTATAAAAAACTACTGAAACTATTGAATTTACTAGTATTTAAGCAATATCGCAAAATTCTCAAACATTATTTTTGGGGGGTACTTATACGTGTGTCTGAATTCCGTAATAATACCTACGGGAATACCATAATTTGTGTAGTTCATCGATGATTTGTACACAAAGGTCTAAAAACTAAAATAATACATTTTAAGTTGATATTAATCAGATATATTTGGGTCACCCAACTTGAGTATTAATAGAAAAAAACAATTTATATAAGTATAAATGTAATTATTATGGTAGCGTATAGAAATAGACATATTCATCTATTTGCTCATGGGGAAACTTCAATTATTACTGCATATCTAAAAGATGCAAGTATTATTCTTAAATCTAACGATTAGATAAGAATAAAAGACCCTCTGAACAAATTAACATAAAATTGCAACAATATTGATGCAGGTATCTATAATAGAGAACTGTGTCGTAATTTTTGATTACACTCATTAATGAAAAATATAAGTAATATGAATTATAACTACTTAAAAGTCTTAAAATCGCAAATTTTAGCACTAAGTGTTATGATCCTGTTTGTGGCTTCAGCGAATGCCCAAACAATCACCGTGACTGGAACACAAAATAATGCTGCTATAGATCAGGTGACATTAGAAGTGAATGGAAGTACTATTGTCCAAAATAATTCTTTTGGTAATAGTAATCCTACTCCTAATAATGCATCTGTTACTATAGATAACATTAGATTAGAAAACGGGGACCAGATTTTTGTTACAAATACAATGCCTGCTATTTCTAATCCCAATCCTTTAATTGGATCTAATTCAATTCCTTCTAATAGTGTAGGTGTTGTTCGAGCAAATCAAACACAGCCTATACCACATACGAATGCTAATTATTTATCTGAATTAGAGAGTGTTGTAGGGAATACAGATTTACGATCTTATTGGACTATAGAGTCAGGTTCAATACCTACTGGTGAGCGATTTGTTGATATGGTTTATACAAATCAAATTCCAAGGAATGGCTATTTATTGGTGAGTGAACGGAATGGAAATTCAGGAATTGATTTTGTACCTCTTGATGTTAATGGAAATGTCATCTCTGGTGCAACCCAAGTTCAAGTAAGAGGTTTTGACTGGGATACAGGCGTCAATCATCAAACGAATATACCTAATCAAACACAATCTTTAGTTGCTTTCAGTGCTGCTCTATTCAATACGAGTCAGCAAATTTTTGGTTTTAGAGTTATTAGTGTTAATGAGCCAGATGGAAAATTATTATTCTTTGTAAGCTCTATTTCTGCAGGACCTGATAATGCAGGTATTATTGATGGGAATACAGGACAAAATAATGTGATTAATGTTTTAGATAATGACCAACTTAACGGAGAATTTCTAAATCCTAATGATGTTACATTAACACTTGTACAGCCAGAACCTAATGGGTTTATAACATTGAATTCTGATGGTACTGTAGATGTAGCTCCCGATACTCCGACAGGAAAATACCAATTTATATATGAAATTTGTGATGGCACAGGAGCTTGTGATCAAGCTGTAGTGACAGTAGATGTTATAAATGCAGTAGCATCTGCGAGAGATTGTACCTGTAGCCCATTTGTAGAAAATGGGAATTTTAGTAATCCAACATTAGAATCTGGTTCAGATTTACAAGTAGGGGCGGTGTATCGTTTCTCAAATGTCTTTCCTAATATAGATGCATTAGTTGAGGTAGAAGAGTTTACAAACGGTGCGTCTTTATTACAAATAGATGTTGCTGGTTTTGGAATAGGTAGTGCTTTCCAACCACAAATAAACAGTACTAATAATGGTGATCAGAGTGTACTCTTTGATATTAAGTTTGTAACTTCTGGAGGAACTGCTGCTGATCAAATATTACTTTCATTTTTTGGTACACCATTGGATATAGATGGAAATGATGAAAATGCCAGAGAATATGCTGAGTTATCACTTCCTGATGCATATTATGTATCAAGTACAACGCTCTTAGATGTTAGCAATGATGCTGCATTTGTACGTGGAGAAGCACAATCAGATAGTAATGCTCCAGATGATGGAAACGGGATATCTACAGATCCTAGATATACCTTTAGTAATTATTATGAAAATTATTCAAATTTAAAATATAGAGTAGGAAAATTAGATGATGATTCTGATCGTTTCTATTCTTTCAATTTAACAAATGCAACGTATGTAGATCCAGTATCTATATTTATCACTACACCAGTAATTTGTGGTAATGTAAGTGATGAAGAAGGAAATCCTTTAGCAAATGTGCAGGTTGTAGTAGACGGAGATGACGGTACATCAACAACGGTTATTACTGATGCAGATGGAAATTATAGAGCGTTAACTGAAATAGACGATATCAATGCTGTTGTAGACTATGAGATAAGAGAAACTGACTTAACGGGTTACATCTCAATTTCTGATGCAGATGGTGCAAATGATAATTTAATAAGTAGAACAATTAATGTTCAATCTAGTTGTGATAATGATTTTGTAGACGGATTTGAACTTATTATTTCTGCAGAAGGACAAACAGATGTTCTTTGTAATGGAGAGGCAACAGGTTCTTTAGAGGTTTCTGCTACAGGAGGTGTGGCGCCATATCAATTTAGCATTAATGGAGGTTCAAATCAATCAAGTGGTATATTTAATAACTTATTAGCTGGTGTATATACAGTTACAGTTACTGATGCTCTTGGAAGAACAGAGGATATAACAATAACAATCACGGAACCAGATAATGCATTAAGTGTAAACATTACAAGAGTTGATGCAACAACTGCTCAAGGATGTTTAAATGGAGAAGCGACTGCAACCGTAACAGGAGG
>NZ_FZNY01000007.1 GCF_900188275.1 Dokdonia pacifica | reverse complement strand
TTATAAGAAGCACCTCCATCAATTTTCGTAATAATTCCATCTTCTGATATCTCAATACGTCCTGCTGTGATATCTGTATATCCCGATTCAAAGAGTTGCCCTCCCACACGTTTAGATTCTAACTGTCCTAATTCATCATAGGTATTATTTGCTATCAATTGTATAGGTTCTTGATCGATCTGTTGTAAATGATTCACAAGTCTATTTTGATGATCATAGCTAAAGAAATCCTTGGTCACCACTTCTTGATGCCCAGACTTTTGATGAGAAGTTCTACTCTCTAGTACTTTTCCTGTGAAGTCTAAAAGAGATTCTGAAGTATCCTGGGTGTTTAGATATGAATTTAATGTAGCACTAAAAATAGGACGTGCCTTTTCATCATATCCAGTTACTGTGGTAATCCAATGATCTGTTCCTAAGACACGTACTTTTGATACAGTGGGCATTCCTTTTGTATTTGTCGTTACCGCTTGTCCATATACTGTAGTTGGTAAACTATAATTACCTATATCTGCATAGCTGTCATAATAATTTACCGTCAAGATTTCATCTAAAGTTGAGTCAAAAGCAGATGGTATTGCATCAGAGCTGTAATAAATTCCTGTATCAACATTAGCAGTGGTAGACACTTGCTCATATTGCTCCAAATTAGCAGGATCATTTGCTATTATTTGAAAAGTAGCTCTTGAGATATTTGCTCTTTTAATTCCTGTATAAGCTACTCTTCCAAAGGCATCATATTTGATAAAAAGCCATTCAGCCGTTGGGGTTTGTGCTCGTTGATTTGCATCTTGAGTAAGGATCGGCTGATCTAATCTATTGTAAACAATATATTCCCATCCTTTGGCAGGAATTTTCTTTTCAATAAGGCGATCACGATAATCATATTTATATTGGTATCCTAACTTATCTAATACTTCCTGATAGTTGCTAGTTAAATTATTACCACTTACTATTTGCTCACTCGCCTCAGGAGAAAGTACATAGATGAGGTTTCCAAAATCATCATAGATGTAATAGGTGTCGTGTGCTAAATCATCATTATAGGTGCGTTTTAAAACCACTTGCCCACGCTTATTAGTAAACTCTTCCACTGTATGATTTTTTCCAGAGTTTGGAGTCCAATTTTCATCTTTAGTAATGTTTTTATAGAGCTGTCCTGCAGTATAGTACCCTGATAAAGTTAATTGCGGATTTTCAGAATTTCCCCCAGTAAATACTACACTAAAGAAAAGCACTTCATCAGTTGTATTCATTTGATAGTCCAGCTTAATGGTGTGAGTGTCACCTGTAGCATTCATATCCCATGAATTTCCAGGAGCACTTTTCTCTATAGGTCTGTTCAAAAGAGATGTTTCTATTCGAGTTTCTGAATAAGGATTTAAAGTATATTCATATTTCTCAGTATAATAAAAACTCCCAATTTGTGTTTTAAGCGCGTGAGGAGCTGTAATTGTCATTGGATTTGCAATATTTGGTGCTGTAGCATAAGGGAGATACTGCTTCGTTGACCTCCCCAAAGCATCATATTCTCTATGTATTACAATAGTTTGTTTATCTCCTCCTGCTTCTACAGCAATAGATTGTTTAGGTCTTCCAAGACCATCATGGTAGGTAATTGTCTCTATTTTATTTATATCTGCTACAACTCCTGTTTGTGTTGGTACTTGATAGGTGGTTGTTTTAATATAGTTCTCTGTATCTGTTTGCCCGATAAGAAGTATCGGAAGTAATAATGCGATGGCAATTATAAATTTTCTCATTTAGATTTCCGATTTTTTTAGTTATTGATATTATAGTGATATTCATTTTTACTGTAGATATTTCCGTCTTGATCTTTGACCAGTTTTAATCTATTAAGATCATCATACTCGTAATAGGTAGTATACCCATTAGGATCTGTCTGACTTGTAAGTCCAAGTAAAGGATCATAAGTAAATGTTGTAACTAAAGTATTGGGTAGTGATCTTATTGCATTTTCTTGAATGGCAGTAAGTCCTTCGGCACTTAAGTTCACACCACCAACAGCACCTGATACTTCTAAAAAACTAGGAGCATTTTGAATTTGAGCTAAAAGATAGTTTTTAGAGATATCCCATAAAAAAACTGTTTTAGAACTATTCTCCCGTTGAATCTCTACAGCTTTACCTACATGGACATCGTAAGTTGTAAAAAGATCATAGTTTGAAGGTATATGTCCAGCCGATCCTGAATTACTTCCTAATCCTTTATTATATCTATAAGTTGCAATAACATTGCCATTATTATCAAAGTCAAAGAACTGTCCTTTAGTAAGTGTATTATTATTAGTTACTGTTCTACTCACAATAGCACCAAGGCAATGTTTATTCATTAGAGTATTCATGATAGGATCCTCTCCTAAATGATCATTTACATAGGTATAATTAATAAGTGCATGTTCACCATCAGCATCAAAGTTTAAATTATTTGTTTCAATATCAGTTAAGTTTGTTGCATAATATCTTCCTTCAACTTCCTGAGATTGTATTTGAAGATTATCATTATATGTTGAATTAACTATCTGAATACTTGTAGAAAGATTATTCTGATCATCGTAGAAATAGTTTATCTCTTTATTTTGAGCTATAACATTTTTCTTGTTAAAAAAATATGTTGCAGAGTTAGGATTCCCATAGCCTAAAAAAGCTCCTGCGCCATTTCCAGTAGGGGCGTTAGAATTAAAACAAAAATCTCTATCTCCAAGTGTATAAAATTGAACTGTATTTTGAGTGATATTCTCATACGTAACATCTACCGTTCTTACTAATAGGTCCTCTTCTGATGGAGTGTCGGATGGCTTATAATACTCACTACGAATAAGTTGTGCATCTCGTGAATTTTTCATGAACTTCTCTTGGAAGTATTCAATAGATTTCAGAGTTTCATTATCTCCAATACGTTCTGTTGTCACCTTATCATAATAATGCCCATATCGAATAAGTAATGGATTTAATGAAACATTATCAGAGGAAAAAACAGTACGCTCTCCATTATTATATCCTTTAATATTTCCACCAAAAGTGAAACCGTGTAAGCCTTCATAACTATATTTGCTTTGAGTAAGAGTATTTCCATCAGTATCTTTATTTAAGATTTCTTTTACACGTAGCCCTCCACGATAGGCTAGTACTTCGTCCTCATAGGTTACTGGAAAAGTTACATTAATTCCAATGTTAGGGACTGGATAGATTGTATTACCAGTTACTGGATCAACTAAATTTGATGTTTTCACTCTAAGTTCTACAAAATACCAACCTGATTCAAGATTAGGAACGCCTCCTGAAGGTCCTATATATCGATCAGGATCCCAAAATGGTTCTGCATTAATCAAAACAACACCATCGCCAGCCGCAGGATATATATTAAATGATGAACACTCAAAATTGACACTGTTTGGATCAGATGTGTCACAAATATCTGAATATGAACTATAATTCAAACTAGACCCTTCAATCATAAAAAACCTTCTAAAAACAGTATAAATTCCATCTGTATTTTGTGAATCAAAAGATACAGGGGATACAGAAACAGAACTTGTGCCATCAACAGTTGCTATAACAGGTACAGCATTAGGTTCAAGAATAAACTCAGTACTTCCTCCTGTTGGATACTTAATATTTTTAAGTACTCCTCTTTTAAGATAGGATTCATTAAGGCTTCTATCAGCTAAGCTACTCTCATAAGAACTTCCTAAGATGTTTATTATTTCTTGGGCATATGGGATAAGAGTAGAATTGCTTTGCCCATTATAATAGCCATAGATGTCTTTTCCTTTATTTCCAATCTCTGGAAGATTACCAGATTCATATGTAAATTTATAAGGGGGTTTAGTAGATCCATCAAAGCCTATCTCTTGAACTTCATCTAATCGTAATCTTGCATTTCCACTAAAGGAACTGTAAGTAAAGTTAAATGATTTTGTTTTGTTAGTAATTTTATCTTTTATATCTATAGAATTTAACTTCATTTGCCAATCAGCCAAAGAAGTATCTTCTTGATAGTTGAATGTTACCAATACATTATCAGATTCTATTTGGGATATAAGTTTATTCACAGCACTATAACTGATATTAGTGATAGAAGTGGTAGTTTCAAAACCACTACCAGATCCTTGACATCCACATGTAGGGTCTGTTCCTAAAGGACAAAGACGTGCACGAACAATGTTATGTGCAGCTCCATTAATACTGTAATCAACTAAATACTGCTGATAGCTGAAATTAATTTGCTTGTTGTTTTTGGTCACAATACGATCAAGCATCCATCCTGTTAGATTACCCTCAAAACTGTGACTAATATTTGCAGGACCACCAGAGAGAATATTTTTACTATTATATTCTCTCTTATCATTCTCTCCAAAGAAGAACGTATTTCCAGTATCATCAGATATTTTGAAATTAAAAGTATTACCAACACCAGTGGTTGTTTCAATTAATGCCCTTGTTTGATATTCTTCTAGTATAGAACCATCAGTATTAAAGATAAAATTTCCATTTCCTCCAGGAAAGTTGTAATTAAAATCATCAGGGTAATAATCATGAGTATCATCTGATATTGCAATTGTATTTTGAGTATTTACCTCACTTAATGGGTTTTGAGCTACCCAGTCAGGGTCAATATATCCTCTTAAATTAGGATCAAGCCAACCTACTTCATCTTGTTTATCTTTTACTTCTCTAAAGATTCCTCCTCCAGCGCTGAGTGTCCATTTAAGACCTACTACACTAGCTAAATCATCTACTTTCACACCAGAAGCATGGTAAGAAAGTGAAATTGGAATACTTACGCCATCGTCTACAAGATTAAATAGAGGGATATTGATTTGAGGGATACCGGTCGCTGTATTAACAGGTGTATCTCCATAGATAGTAAACGATGCTGCATTAGGTGTGGGAGGTATTGAATTTGCATGATAATCCAGATACTCTGGTGAAAATGCGTTTTCTCCTCCAGGATCATTTTGCGCATGTAATGGGTTGAAAGTTGCTAGAAACAATAGCAAACATACTTGCATAAAAAATCTACGATTCATAAAAATGATGATTAGAAAATTAGAAAAATGGGTGTTTTGATTCAAACCTAACTGATTATCTATTTTGTAAAAAAGATGAATTAGGCTGTGATGCTTTATAATGCGTAAACAAGACGTTTACTTGAGTAAAAGATTGAAGATAATTCCACATACGTATCATAATGTTACTAGTTAGTTTAAGATACGAACATAACTATTCCATATACTAAACATACATAGATTACGAACAGACGTATCTGTTAATTCAATAAAAGGAGTGTGTGGTGCTTAGATATAAAAATGAAATACGATTGGTTAGAAGCGTGATTTCAGTTTTATAACTTTAAATGTATAGAATTAGTACTTACAATTAACATTTTGTTACTGAAAACTAACACAATACACTTGTCAATTTTTCTTAAATCATTGGAATTTAACATGTTTTGTTAAGTTAAATTTTTCTTAATAGAAATATAAAGCTCTTTATACAAATGTTTCTCAAGTAAAATTTTCATTATAACAAAGTGGGTTTAGGTATTGATAAGATATATTTAAATATTAATTACTACAGTCCCCATTTAAGATATCATTTTCAGATGGATTAAAAGCATTGCCTGAAACAATATACATACCACTAATTCCTTGTGAAGTATTTGGGTCACTATCAGCTTCTATCAAAGCGGTAATACCACATAAATCATTCAGCATTGGATTACTACTGATAACCATGTCATCATCATTAGGCAGAGATGCAGAGTTAGGCGCAACTCCTTCATCTATATGGATAAGATTACTGAGACCATCTACATTCTGCAGATTACTGTTATCTATAATACGAACACCTCCGAAAGCTTGAGTAAAAGAGTCCAAGCCATCAATACTCGTTAAGCCATCGTTATTTGCAATATCTAAACCATTAATGACCAATTCCAGTGAATTAAGCCCTTCCAAATTGGTCAGGTTATCATTATCAAAAATTTGAATATTTCCTGTCACTTCTATTAATGAACTCAGTGCATTGATATTCTCTAGTGCTGTGTTTTCACGAATGATTAAAATATCTATTTCAGTAATATTCTGTAGGCCGTTAAGATTAGTCAGGTTAGTAGTATTGCCAATCGCTAATACGCCTACGTCAGTTAAACTACTTAGCGCGCTAATGTCATTAATGTTAGAGTTAGTATTGTTAAGGTCACCGATAAGTAGACTTGGTACAAAATTACATCCAAGATTACCAAAGGCGATAACATCATCTTGTGTTATTAAAATATTACCTGTACTACAACTGAATGTGTTTTGTTGGTCATCATCATTATTAGGGTTTGTGTCTTCCATAGGGTTCTCTCCCATAGGTGTTTCTTCTGAGTCGTCACTGCTACAAGCGATAGTAAAAAGAAAAATGAAGCTAAAGATGTATAATATTTTTTTCATAATAAATTGATTTAAGTTAGAGTGTTCGTATATGTATGGGGATGAAAGGCAATTATAATTTTGTTACAGAACTTGCTATGAATACTATGATTTCAGCACCATTGATATAGTATTTTTTGACGCGTGTCCCTCCCCTCAATTGAATCTTGTCACCACGTTGTAAATCAAATATGAGGTCGCTTTGTTCTTTAGGCAGAAATACATAGTCGCCAACTTGCCCGCCACCAAAGGGAGCATTCTTTGCAGAACCACCTACGGGTATTACTTGAAAGACAACATTACCTTTTGGTACTTTGGTTAAGTCATTGTTGGCTTTACCTGCGCTATAAAATTCAACTTGGGTGATAATATCTGCATCAATGTAATCTTTAGCGTAGGCAGGATTAATGACTTTAGAGTAATTGACTTCTGTGCCAGCAGGAATGGTTGCAGTAGCATTCATTGTACGTGTAGTAATGCAGCTTGTAAGGAATAAGGGAAGAAAGGCAAAAAGGTAGAGTGATTTTTTCATTAGATGTTCATTTTAAGGTTACTAATAAAGCAAACATACTAAAAATTTCATAAATACTGTTTTTTTTATACAGTTACATAGAAATAACAAGCAAGCGTCCTTTGTATTAACTATAAATGACTGTTAATTATGACAAAAAAAGATAAACCTAAAAAACCACTTGACTCACGGATACAGAAGATTGCTGATAAAATCAAACAGCTAAGAAAAGACAGTGGCTATACTGCTGCTGAAACATTTAGTTATGATAAAAAAATTGACAGGATTCTCTATTGGCGAATGGAAAAAGGAACAAACTTTACTATTACAAGCCTGTTACGCATTCTTGATGCACATGAAATGACTTTAGAAGACTTCTTTACTGATTTTACAGATATATAAGAATCTCGGAGAAATGATCTCTAATTATTAGCTTCATGATCTATATTGATCTTGAGAATTACTATATATCATTAAAAATGATGTTATAGTTTTTTGATCAAATTTTCAAAAATTACCTGATAAGCTTTACTTACTGTAATCATATTGTTATAACCATATAATTTAACCGACATTTTTTCTATGAACTCAATCTTATCTATATTAATAGCATAACTTCTATTTACTCTTTGAATTTTAGAGTTGTTAATTCTGTCTAATAGTGTTTGTATACCTTTTGTTATTGTGACCTTTTTTAATTTGTCATTTATAATCAACATTATATCTGAATAAGTATTATCGGCTTTTATATAACTGACTTGGTCTATAGAATATTTCTCATAAACTCCTTGATTATTTTTAATAAAGAAATGATCATTATAATAATTACTATTCTTCACAGCCTTAGGAGAATCAATTACTTGATCTATTACATCTAATAATTGATATTTATTAAAGGGCTTTGAAATAAAGAATTTTGGAAAAGTTGCTTTTGCTCTTTTAAAGGTTATCTTATCTCTCAGTGATGTTAAATAAATGATATACGAACCATATTTCTCAGAAATTATTTTAGCTGTTTCAATTCCATCTAATTTTCCATTTAAATCAATATCCATTATAACGACATCTGCATAGAGCTCTTTATATAAATCTATTGCTTCTTCTCCAGAAGCAGAACTGCCTATTACATTATATCCAATATCCTCTAATATATCTTTAAGATATTCAGATTCCTGATAGTCATCTTCAACAATTAGTATACTAGCAGCAGACTCCATATTTATACACGTTTATTTATACTGTAGACTCAATATTGTTTTTCCAGTTTTGTCATCATATCTAATATTCAATTTGCTATCTATTTTATCAGCTAACGATGATATTATCTTTAAACCACTCCCATTATTAATCAATATTTCAGGAGTCCATTTTACTCCAGAAGTTTCTAGTATAAGTAAAACTTTATATCTAGTTTCTTTTTTAAGATAGGTAGTGAAGGTGTTATTTTTTTTTTCAGAGAATGCATACTTATAGGCATTAGTCATATACTCATTACATATAAGACCAATAATAGAAGCTCTTTCTGCTTCGATTTTAAAAGTATCCATTTGATAATTTATATCCAAATTAATATCTTGATGTTGCCCAATTATAGCCCTAAATAATTCTTGAAGGTAATCTTTTAAATCAACATGAAAAGAGTCTGCTTGTTTTTCCAAAATAGAGTATATTAATAGCTGTGATTGAGTTATTCCCTCGACATCATTCAATATTTCAGAGCTTCCGCTATGTTTCTTTTTTGTTCTATAAATAGAGTGAATAATATTCTTGAGATTATTCCTAGTTCTGTGATTAAATTCTTTGTAAAGTTTTTCTTTTGTTCTTGATGATCTTCTAAGAAGAAATATCGTAAAAAGAACAAGGATTACTACAATAACTAAGAGTATATTAAGTGTGGTTTTTTCTTTAATTTTACGTTGTTGTATTTTTGCTTTTTTTATAGCCTTATTAATCTCTTCCTCTTTAGTATCAGACTCATATCGTATAAGAGCAAAATGATCAGATACATTATTTTTTTCTAACTCTAAACTATCAGCTAATTTATAATATGCTTTTATGAAAGGAGTTTGATCTATAGTTGATGATAGTGATAGAAACTTTAATGAGTTGAGAATGTCTCTGTAATTACCCTGTCGTTTAGAAAGTTCCCTAGCTTTAATTGCATATTCATTTGCAATATTTTCTTGTCCTACTACCTTATAATAATCAGCAATATTTAGAAGACTAACTATCAAACCTGAGATGTCTTTTTCTTTTTCTCTTATAAATAACGCTTCTTCAAGTTTCCTAAGAATCTTGAGATCTTTATCACCTTGTAATAATCTGGCATGTGATAGATTATCTATTATTCGAGCTTTGTCTCTCTGATTATCAATAAAAGTGTCTTCATTGTAGGTTAAGGTGTCTAATGTTTTAATAGCTTTAGCATAGTTTCCCGCCCTCTTATATACTACAGAGATATTATTAAGCGATTGTATGATCAGAATGTTGTCTTTTAATTCTTTTCTAATATTATAGGCTTCATTATGATAAGATAAAGCTTTATTATATTTCATTAATTCATTACTAATAATTCCTATATTATTATAGACAGAAGCTAAATATCTTCGATTAGTAGTATTTGACAGATATGAGAGAGCTTCAGCGCAAACGGATTCACTACCGACGTAATCTCCTCTGTTTTTTTGTATGATTGCCATATTAGCAAGCATTTTTCCAGTAGAAAAAGAATCTCTTAAATGTTTATAAAATTTCGAACCGTTATAAAAGTGATGATATGCACTATCCATGTCATCATTTCTCAAATAAAAATATGCAACATAATTATGCGTAGATGCTCGTAAAGCTGTATCGTTTTTAATCTTTGAAAATGATATTGACTTAGGATAGTATTTAAAAAAAATAGATCTATCACCATACTTATACGACGTCTTGAGTATCTGTTTTAATGACTTTCTAGTTAATGTATCAATATTTACTTTAGTAGATAGTAAATATGCCTTTTCAGCACTTAATACACGTCTTTTTAATTCTAAACTATCAATTTTCGATTGACCTAAATAGTAACTAATGCTATCTGTATGAATTACCGTTGTTGATTTTTGCGTTCTAGTTGTATTATCTCTATAATTAAAACAACTACATATTGTAAATATTAAAAGAATAATTTTTAAATATACTTTCATAAGTTAACAAAGCTACCATATTTTCATTGAATATTTAATAAAACAGAAAGCCTGACAGAATATAAACACCAGACTTTCCATTATTTAGGTTCCTTAATCCTAGTTAATAATTATTATTTTTCTTATTTGTCATCTCCATCCTCTGCATTACCATGATCATCTGCCTGATCTCCTGTCCTCTTAGGTTGTAATTCCTTTTCACAATCCTGTTCAGGTTTTTCCTGGTCTTCTTGATCATCTATTTGATAATTCGTTTCATAAAGTTCTATATTTATTTCATTTGAATCTAAATCATCAGCCTCACAAGAAGTAATTCCTAATACACATAATGTTATCAGCAATATATATACATTTTTTTTCATTTTTTTAGTATTTAAAAACTGGACAAACTGATCCCTGTTCGGAATATGTCCGAATTGAATTATTGATTATGTTTTGAAATACTGAGAGGCTATTTCAACCTGAGAGTGGTATTGAAAAAAGAGTAAAAGCAAAGTTTTGTTTCTGCTCTCAGACAGATACTCTGCCTTACTTTCCCTCTTCTTTTTTGAAGCTTCTAATCTCTATTGCAAATCGAGATTGAACGTTCTTGAAATATTTCTTCTACAAAGAAAAAGATTACGTTTTCTAGAGCTCTGACAGAATTCAGAAAAGTTTTTCGGAGTTTTGTCATACTTTTAGTATATTGATTATCAAACAAATGAATTATGAATAAAGAGAAATTATTTCAAGTCGCATTTGAAAAAGCACAAAACCAAAGTGGATCAGAAAAACCTAATGGTATTGTGAAGTATTTATCAAACAAACTATTGGAGTTAGGTATGAACGGTTATGGAGCTAGCGACAGAACTTTATTGAGATGTTTCAATAAATATATTGATGGAAAAAAAGAACCTGTTAGTCCTAAGACAGAATTATTAAATGCTGTTAGTCAATACATAGGTTTCGATAGTTATGAAGATTTTGTAATTAAAAACAATGTTCAAATAAATGATGATAGTACTATGGAAATGGTAACGAGAATAGTTAATCAAAATGGAGAAAAAAGTATTTATTTAGAAAATAATTCTGCACCTATAAATATCTCATAATGTGCAATTACACTATTCCTGTTAATAATTACAAACCAAATGACTTAATTAAATTTTGCAATTATTATGAATTAATAAACTCTAATACAGAAAAATCGCTAGATATTTTAGATAGCGATGGAAAGTGTATATTTCATAGTAATCACATAAAATGGAAAAGAGAAAACGATTTCTACAGATTCCTCTTTATTCTTATTGAGATTTATCTAATAAAGAAAGAAGAAGTAGATTTAAATGGAGTATGTTTTATTTCAAAAACAGAAAACACTTCAATAAGTTATCTGCAAGATCTTTTTCCTTGTAATCTACACGGTGCTGTTTTTTGGGAAGATATTGATATGCATAATCAAATCATTAGTTATGAAGTAAATCTTGAATATTGTAACTTTAAATCGGATGTTTTTTTTGAGAATTGTACGTTTGAATCTCGTGTTATTTTTTCAAATATAGATTTCCGATGCGAAACTTCTGGCACATTCGAATTCAAAGGTTGTAAATTCAATGCCTCTGTTGATTTTTGTAATAATAGAATACAAGGATCTTTGTCTATTCAAGATTGTCATTTCTTAGAGCAGTTTATATTTTTAGATAATCGATTATTAGATGATGGTTTATTTGAAGTTACTTCTACATTTGAAGACTATACTATATTTGGAAATCTAGATATTACATCTACATTGGTTAATTTCTGTGATTGTCATTTTAATGGTGAAACAGTATTTAGTAATAATAAAATACAACCTGAACAACAGTTCATATTAGGTCCATTAACGGTAAAAAGAACTTTATTATTCTCTGGGAAAGACAACAATAGAATTTTTCACGGCTATACAAGATTTCAAATAGATTTAGAAAGAATTGAAGGTAAAATCACATTTCAAAATGTAAACCTTTCTAATATTGATGAAAAAGATAGACGGGAAATAATACAATTACAATCAACTGGAAAGATAATAATAGAAAGAGGCTGTATAAAGTATCGATTACAAACTCCAGAAAAAAAAATAGATATTAAGGAAAATAACCAAGCTTTAATAGATGAAATCACAAGGACATATTCTAACTTTTTTACGGTACATACTGGTTGGAATTTAGGAGTTGAAGTTGTAGAAAGGAATTCTAATATATTTACTTTTTTTTATTTTTCTGATGAAAATATTTCGGAAGACTTTTTTTTCGACTTGTTAACATCCACAAGTAAAGAATTATTGAGCGGGTTTATAAACTTTGAGAATTATCTAAATAAGTCTAAAGGAAAAAGCTACTTCATTAATGGTTTAAATGGGATTATATCATTGATGACAATTTCATTTAGAGCTTCAATGTTAATAGCCATAGGAGAATGGAAGCAGAAAGATACTAATGCCTTGATCAATTCTATTAATCCGATTGGAAATAGTCTATCTACTGAAGATTTTCATCAAAAATTATCTGAAATCAATGTTCAGCAAAATATTCAAAAATTAATTACTAACAACAAATTAAACTTCATTAATATTCATCAAGTTAATCAAAATGGGGATAAGAGTATTTATATTGAAAAAAATATAAATACTTCAGACACTTAGTAATTATCTTTAGCTTACTCAAAATACATTTGCATTAAAAACTAATTCTTTCACAAAAAGAATTACTTAGCTCGCAAAAATCACGATCTAACTTCACACATTATTAAGTTCATTTATATAATTAAATGGATTTAGTTATGAATAAGCATAGAGATTTAAAGAATAAGGTAAAAGCTATTTATGGTGTTCCGTCTACTTATAAAGGAATAGTTTCTTTAATGAGTAATTGGATAGTTTTAATAACACTAATGATTATAATAGTTTATAGCTCACGTTTAATATTCCCCTTCAATGTATTGTGTTATTTTTTCCTTTCATTCTTAGTTGGATGCGCATTAAGAGGTCTTGATAATTTAACTCATGATGCATCTCATTACAATCTTTTCTCTTCTAAAAAATTACATAACAATTTAGAATGTATTATATGTTTTCCTGTTATGAAAACACTAGAGGGGTATAGAGTATCTCATATGAAACATCATAGAAATTATAGGAAAAACTTAGATGATGATCCTGACACGTTACAATTAAGACGGTGGGGGCTAGAAAATTTTGAAAATAAAAAAAAGAAGCATAAAATATTTAAATTTTATTTTTTGAGACAGGTTACTCTTTTTTATTTTATTGATAATCTAAAACATAGCTTTATCCCTCATTTTTTTAGTAAAAAGTCAATAAAGTCAAGATTAATATTTTGGTTTTTACTTTTTTCAATTATAACTATTTCTTCATCTTGGTATTCTTTTTTACTGGGATATTTAATTCCTTATTTTTTCTGGTTGCCATATATACGTTTTATAGCAGAATCAGCAGAACATACAAATGTTGAACTATCAAAAGAATATTCAAATAGCAGAAATAATATAGGAATATTTCATAGATTTTTTTTACATCCTCATAACGACGGATATCATCAACTACATCATTTAATAGCATCAATACCAGGGTATAATTTAAAAAACGCTCACAATTATTTAATTAAGCATGCTAATATACAGAATGACCTTATTGAGTCAAAATCGCCTATTGAAACGGCGAATCAAATATTTAACTAAATTAAACATATATGAACACTATAAAATTAAAAATAGATAATAAAATTCTTGAGAAATATCCAGATGTTAAAATCGGATATATACTAGTTAGTAATCTTAAAAAGATTAATAATTCACTTTCTTTAAAATCACTAGAAAGTCTTCCAATTCAGGGAATAAATAGATATAATTTAGAGTTGCAAAATTTACCAGACTTTTCTACAATTAGTAAATGGAGAGAAGTATATAGGGATTGCGATGTAAAACCTAAAACATATAAAAGTTCTATTGAATCCTTATTAAGGAGATTTATTCAAGGAAAGTATAATCCCATAATCCCATCAGTAGACTTTTATAATTATATATCTGCAAGATATATATTGTCAGCAGGAGGTTATGACTATACAAAGATCGAAAATTCTTTGACTCTTAGATATGCAAAATCTTCTGATAAGTTTATTCCATTAGGAAATTCAAAAAACATTGAGATTCAAACTTCTCACATAGTCTATGCTGATGAAAATGATAATGATCCTATAGTATGTTGGTTATGGAATCACAAGGATTCTAAAAGAACAATGTTAACTGAAACAGTAGATAAGGCTTTATTTATATTTGATTCTATAGATTTTGAAGGGAATAAACGTTTATTAGATATGATAGATTTCTTCTGTAATTCTATTCAAAAATCAGATGTGAAAATAGAAGCAAAAGGTATCATTGAAAAAAATAAATCTGAGGCTATATTATAATAATTTCTTCTTAACATAAATACAAAAGACCTGATGGTAACATGGCCTCAGGTCTTTTATGTTGATTAACAAAGAATTACTTTGTTTTTGTGTATCTAGTCTAAATATTTCACTTCAGTGTAATCATTTTAATATATTCTTGTTTACTTAGCACAAAATTTATGATTATAAGAATTCTTATAATCATAAATTTGATTACAGATTATA
This sequence comes from Dokdonia pacifica, assembly GCF_900188275.1. GTDB lineage: Bacteria > Bacteroidota > Bacteroidia > Flavobacteriales > Flavobacteriaceae > Dokdonia > Dokdonia pacifica. The sequence goes on along the minus strand of NZ_FZNY01000007.1, from coordinate 301,837 downwards.
CATACTAGAGATTCTTTACCATCTCCATCTTCTGGATTACCATAATCATCTGCCTGATCACCTGTTCGCTTAGGATTAGGTGTATTACTATAGTTTCCCTCAGAATCTAAACTTTGATTACAGACTTTACATATTAAAAGTACTTTATTATCTCCATCTTCTGGATTACCATGATCATCTGCCTGATCACCTGTTCGCTTAGGGTTATGTGTATCACTACTGAATTCATTAATACTATATCCCTCACTACAAGTTTTACACACAGAGAACCCTTCATAGTCATTGCCCTCTGTATTACTTAAATAATCTGATTCAGACCTTATGTTATATGTTTTTTGTTGTTCTTCATAAGAGTTTATTTCTTCAGTTTCACATGAGAAAAATCCAATTATAAGGCTTAATATGAGTATTCTATTTTTAATTTTTTCCATTTTTTTTATTTTAGGAATTGGGCAAACCTTCCCCTTACGGGATTTACCCGAATTGAATTATTATTTGATGTTCTTTGAAAAAGCTTAAGAAGCCATTTCAGTTTGAGAGGAGTTTTTGAAAGAAATAAAAGCAAGGTTTAATCATTCCTCTCACAGATATACATCTTACTTTTATTCTTTCTTTTTGAAGCTTCAAATAATCTCTGGAGATAAAATTGAACGTCCTTAATAAATTTCATAAACAGCGATTATGGCATAAAAATATGTATGCATATTTGCTATAAAAATAGAACGTGACGTAAAGAACCTTAACGAGGATAAGCAGAATATTATAGAGGATAACTACTTTAAAAAATACTCTAACTAATTAGCTTTTTTGATCTTTTTATTTGAATGTTATCAGTCAGAATAGTAGAGTACACTTAAAAAAACAATCTAATCACAAAGTTTTATAGTAAAGAGAATAACAATCTTCATTTATTTACTTATTCACATTTAATAAGCAGTAAGTGAAATTCATTTTAGATAATTTATTTTAAAAAAATTATGGAGAAAGATTGTACAAACGCACTAAATCAAATATCACAAAAAGTAGAAACACTCACGAGATTTGATATAGAAGTATTAAAAGTTGTTAGCTGTAGAAAAAGAAACTCTTTAGGAGAAGTAAATTGGAGTTTTAGACCTATAATATCCATTGAGAAAAAATCTGGTAAAGGAAAAATACCTTACACAGCAATTCCAAAAAATGATTTGGAGGATTTAAATAGTCAGACTACTAAAGATTATGAAAAAGCATTAGAGGATTTACCACAAAAATTAATTAAATGGGATGAATTAAATAAAACAAATGATAAAGAACTAACCCCGCACGATTGTTTTAAAGGTCCTATCACATACGGATATCATTTTCAATGTAGAGATTGTGGTGGTCAGGGTTGGAATCAATGTGGAAATTGTAGGGGTAAAGGCTCAAATACTTGTGACAAATGTAATACTAAAGGTTATATACAATGTTCAAAGTGTATAAATATATGGGGCAATAATACTGGAAAAATAAAAGGGGAAACTTGTCCAACTTGTCAAGGAAGAAAAACTATTACTTGTAATAAATGTCAGGGTCAAGGAAATTTACGATGTAAACGATGTAATGGATCAGGAACAATAAGCTGTCGAAGCTGTGGTAATACAGGTTTTTTTCACGAATTAATGATTTTAACTTGTGTGGTAAACACAGTTTACAAATACATCCCAAATCCAAAAGAGAAAAATAAACAAATCATTCAAGAACTTAACAGACGTAATCTTAAAGATTTACAAAAAATATCCAAAGTACATAGGATAGAATCAAAAATTCACAATAAATCAATCACAAGAAATTATAATTCTAATTGCAGTATAACTGAATTAATAATCAAGATATTAGATAAAAAACTTATTTTCATTGGTTATGGAGAAAATGAAATAATATTTAACTATAATAATATCGTCTCGATATTACTTGAGGCAGATTTAATAGTACTCGAGAGAACTCTCAATCTTTCAAAATATAAGTTATGGGGTACACTAATAGAACTCTCAGATAATGTAGGGCGAGTGCTAGAGTCAGAAATTAATACGATGGCAACAAAATCTTCTCTAATCCAAGATGGAATAATTAATAAAAATTATGCTGATCGTATTAAAACTGCCTTATCTAAATCTTTAAAAAAAATTATTTTTTGCAAACTAGGAACTCCATTATTAACATTATGTCTTTTGTGTCTGTTTATTTTTGCAATTGACTATTTTGTAGATATAAATTTAATATTAGGAATGTGGAAATATACTCTATATATTCTAATTCCTACTTTCACATGGTTTCTTTTTGAAGCAAATGTCAGAAAAAAAGTTAGTAATGAAATAAATGAATCATCTTGTAAGGATATCGACGTGACATATTTATTCAAAAGATATAACACTATGTCTAATTATAGGATAATAGCTTTAATTCCAATAGTTATGCTACTTGTTATTATTCTTTTGCTCTAACAATTTGCTCCTGAAATTCTAAAAATGGTTTTTATTTTAGAAAACTAACTAAAAGAGTTTCTCAATAAAAATAATAAAGTTCACAATTAATATTTATCTCTTCACAATAATTAATTTATAAAGTGAAGTTAATCTTCATTTATTTGGATCAATGATTTCTAATTTGATTTCTAACTTATTCTAACTAAGCAAAATAGTTTTTTGAGGTGTTATTTGCATAAAACAATAAAAAATGAAAAATTATAAATTTTATTCGATTATTACAGGTGTATTTGTTGCCTCATTATTAATTTCAAATATTTTAGATACAAAAGTTTTTATTTTATTTGGTCTAACATTACCCGCTGGAATTATTCTTTTTCCAATAGTTTATTTATTTGGAGATATTTTTACTGAAGTGTATGGATATCATGCATCGAGAAAAGCTATTTGGACAGCCTTTTTCTCTCTTATATTAGCAGTGGTGTTCTTTAAACTTGGAGAAATAATTGAGCCTGCTCCATTTTGGGAGAATCAACAAGCATTTAAAGATATACTAGGCAAAGTTCCTAGAATAGCGCTTGCTTCAATTGTTGCCTTTTTTCTTGGAGAGTTCACTAATTCGTATGTTTTATCTAAAATGAAATTAAAATCTAAAGGTAAATCAATGCCGATACGCTTTATTATATCTACAATATTTGGACAAGCAGTAGACACAAGTGTTTTTATTTTTATAGCATTATTTGGGTTAATGTCTTTTGGTGATTTAATTGAAGTATTTATATCAGCCTGGGCATTTAAAGTTGTTTGGGAAATAATAGCTCTACCAATAACAATACCTGTAGTTAAATGGCTAAAGAAGAAAGAGAATGAAGATCATTTTGACAAAAATGTAGATTATAACCCATTTAAAATATCATAGAATGGAAAGAATAATCCTAAATAAAGACGTGGCAGTTTTTAAAAAAAAATGGTGTAATGAAAATGAAGTTATCATAAACATAATTAATAAAGAATTACGTAACTTTTTTGTTCCTCCAGTATTAGATGTAGGTTACGGTATGGGAGATATTGCTTATTTATGTCTTTCTGATATACCAGTAACAGGAATTGATATTAATTATGCGACTCCTAAAAAGTTTCCATTAGCAGATAAACATTTGAGACTTAAAAAAGATTTCTTTGATTTTACAACACAGAAACAGTACAATACTCTTTTATTATCTCATGTCTTACAATATATAGATAATGACTTAAATAAACTCGAAAGAAAAATTGAAGAAATAAAGGCTCAGACCATAATAATTATAGCTAATAAAAATGATGGAATAATGGGAGAATTAGTTAAATGGGTTACAAAAGTATTCCCAGAGCCTAATCCAGAGGTACGGATATTAAACTTCCCTAAAAAATACTATTTAAAAAAATCTAAATCTTTTTCAGCTCAGTTACAATGCAAAACATTTGAACAACTAGCAGAGCAAGTATCATATTTAATGATAATAGATATTTCAAAAAAATTGAAAGACACAGTGTTTTTTCTAAAAAATCATTTAGAAAAACCAGAATTTACAATAAATCAAGACATTCTAATCTATGAAAGAAAATAATTTAGACAAACTTTTTAGTTTTATAGAAGATCCAATAGTAAGAGAAAAGTTAATTCAATCAGAAGATCGTATTAGAAGGTCATATAACGAACTTTTTTCTGGATACTCATTAACAGCTGACAATGTTTTAAATGATGTTTTAAGAGTAAAGAATTACACAGGTATTATAGAGATTAAAAATATCAACTTTTATAGTTTTTGCGAACATCATTTTGCTCCTTTTTTTGGCACCTGCGACGTCTATTATCAACCTAATGAGATTATCACTGGACTTGGTAAAATTGTCCGACTTGTTAGAGATGTTCATGCTAAGCGCCTTCAAATTCAGGAAATATTTAACAAAGATATTGCAGATGATATCATGCGAGTATTAAACGCAAAAGGAGTTTATGTAGAATCAACTGCAAAGCATTTATGTGTGTGTTCAAGAGGTCCTAGTGATGACACCGCAGAAACAAAGGTTACATATAGTCTTGGTAGTCTAAAAGATTGGTATAAAAATAAATAATGAATAGTTTTGAGGAAATAAATGATTATGATTACTATTTACTTCCTAGAGAAGTTAATACTATGCCATCTGATTATCAAAATGTAATTAATAAGCATTTTGATTTTAAAAAAGACAAGGATGGTAATATTAACAATAAAGATTTAATATTATGCCTCATTGAGACAGTAACATTAAATGATAGTAATGCTATTGGAAAAACATTAGTTAGAGCACAGTTTCAAGGAAGAAGCATAATTGATTATATAGATAAGTATAAGGAAATTGTAAAAAAAATAAAGAAAACACCTGGTTTGGTTGAAGGTATTTCTAAATATAATGAGTGGTATAACCGTAATTCTTATATATTCTTACATGAAAATAAGGATCATAATCATAGTGATAAACGTCCTTCAGATTGGCGAACACCTCCAGAAATAGAAGTGAAAAAAAATGAGGAAAGAAAATTATATGCAGATTTAGAAGAGAAATTAACAGAAGAAGATATACTAAAGTATCTAAATTATTATTCAAAAGTTTTATTGGAAGAACTTGATTTTAGAAATTACCCTAATGTCTGTTTTATTGTAAAACCAATTGCAGTAACAGATGGAGTTGATCATATAGCATTAGGTAATCTTTATATGCATTTTGCTACTAATACTCCAAAATCTAAATATTTTTATACTAGGATTATAAATGATTATATGAGGGTTTGGTATAAAGTTAATGGATTTGAAGTAATAACTGAAATATCAGATTACAACCTTAATTCTATGAAACTTGAGGTTCTTAAATCACAGGTAAATAATAATTTTATACCAGATTTTAAAAATTTAAAAGGTTCAGATAGATTATCAAAACCACTTTCAAAAATCAATTCAAAAACAATAATCGATTTCTATAATGAACTCTATTTAAATATTAAAATTAAAGTTGCTTTTGAAAAAGAGTTATTTGATAAATGTCAAAAAGTAATTACTTTTCTAATTAAACATCAAGATGATTTTATTAAAGATGAAAATGTAAGATGTTTTGATTTAAAAAAAATATCTCCAAAATGTTCTGTAAAAGGCTTAAGAAGTGCAAATCAGAATTTAAAATATTTTGCAGATTTATTAATCTTTAGAGAAATTTATAAGATAGGAATTCTATTATTTAATTTAGAACCTAAAAAATTCCAAAGAGCTCTTAAAGACGGGATTTACTCTATGGTCAATGATAAATATGGCAATTCAGAATATGCTTATTTATGGACTGAAAGGTTCATACCTTTTATACAGAATAGTAATTACGAAAAAAACAAGCATAATATTAAAAATTTAATAGAAGACAGTTTATGTGAAATTGAAAAAGCATATTTGAAAAAATATATGAAAATGAAAAAAAAATCTAAGTTGGAATCTAATTAAATTTTATAATTGTTTCTACAAAAAAACAATCGCATATTTTATAAAAGTTAGGATAAGATATTAAAAGATACATCCTACAGTATATTTAACCCAATGTTTATTCGTAAGCATTGGGTTCTTTGATTTACTGATATTTCGTACCTCTCTATACCGAAAGGACGACAGCCTCTCTGATCTTTAATTCCAAGGCTGCGCTGAGTGAAACAACACTCAAAACATAGGAATTAAAAAACCCAATATCTATTCTCACAGATATTGGGTGAAATTAAAAGGTGTGTGTTTCCTGATTTTCAACCTCCGGAGACACCAATTAATTTTATAAAGATATTCAAAAAAAGAAAATCCAAAGAACATATTACAGTAAATATGGTTTTTTGCAAGTTTCTAAACGATACTTTGTATGATTAGTTGTCACATCTTTTTCGGAAAAATTAACTAAAACTTTTAGAAGAAGATGAAAAAAAGATTCTTTCTCGTAGTTATGGTCTTGATAAGACGGTACTACAAATTGATTTTTAAATCTCCTGTAGTTAATGCTATAAAGAGATTAAGTTTAGGATATGTTAATGGAAATGGAGCATTTCATGTATCTCATGATATGCTTGATCTCAATATTTCTAAATACCTATTAGTAGTTTATTTCATTCTTATGTTAATGACTACGTTCAATATTATTTTTCCTAAAGCCTGTAAGAGTGAACATCATAGTATGTTTAAATATATAAGATGGTGTAATATCGCTATTATAGTTGTTTTAGCTATTACTGATTGTATAGAACAGTGCGCTTTTGTAGAATCATCAATAGTAGAAGTAATATTGGAAATAGCTATTGAAATAGCACATCCAGCCTTTGTTTAAATTAAAACTAATCGATTAAACCTACTATTGTAAATAGGAGGTTTTTATATAAAAAATCATAAAATGAAAAAAATCAACCAGAAAAAAGGGGTTTTCGTATATATAAATTACCTCTTAACAAATGCAAAAAATAAGACAATTGAATATTTAAAAGAAAATCCAAAAGAAACAAGAATACACTTTAAAGATGTACTCTGGATAAGTACTGAAAATATGGCAAAAAATTGGATTAAAATAAAAGCTATAAAGCATGAGAAGCTTTTATATGAAAATCGCAGTATGGTAAACTTTATAAGAATTGCTGGAAAGCAAGAATTTTGTAAAATAGCCAAAAATCTAACGGTGAACCTTTTTCATATAAAAAGGAAATCTAACCTTGCGATCATTGAACTTACAAACGGTGATACATTTAAAGTAAATAGATCATACCGTAGTGAATTAAGAAGTAGGTTGTTAATGATTTGGGAAGAATAAACACTTAACTACAAATACGATGCAGGTTAAAGCAATAATAATTATTATTGCTTTAACCTGCATTTTTTTTGGAATATAAAAAAGCGTTGTGTCGTATTTCAATTTCATATTATAAATGTAACTGAAATACAATCTGATTTTGGTTAGATTAAGTTAGAAAGCTATTGTTTCATGCTTTAATTCTATAATTCCTTTGTATAACAGTCTCTAATCTATTGTTAGCACAAAGTATAATTACTAAAAGGAGGAATATTGTTTTTTTTGGTAGAGTCTTAAATCACTTCCGTTTATAATTTTTAAAAGGATTTAATTTAAGTTTTTCTCTTGAAAGTTTATTTCCCTTTTACTATTTATAATCACTAACGGAGGATCAGTATGTAGTGATGATTCTATTAAATCTTTTGCTCCTTCTATACTATAAGGAAGTCCAAAGGCAACAACTTGTGGTGTTATTTGAGTTTTAACATCATAAATTTTAGACTTTATTGTAGCTAATGATTGCATTGCTGCCTGAATAGTAGTTTCATTAATTCTATCTGGAATTGGAACTGCTGGAGAGATGTTTTCTCCACTTATTCCTAAAGTTTGAATCACTAAAGTACCATTTAATTGATCTTTAGATGCTGCTATCGCAAGCCCATAAAGACTTCCTAAATTTAAACTTAGCGAATCTTTTACTACTGTAACAGAGGCTTGTATTCTTAAACCAACTCCTACATAAACTGGTATTTTGACTTTGTGACTGAAAGACTTTTTTTTAGTATCTACTATGAATCTATATTCTCTTTTTTGAGTACTAACAACTCCATGATTTGTTCTTAATTCTGTTTGCCTATTAATTATTTTCTTACCAATTAAAGTAGTATCTAATTTTGTAAATAATTCCTTCTTAGGATTTGCCTCACCATTATATATTTTCAACCAATCTCTCTTTAAACTATTAGTAGCATAATCATCAATTTGATATTCTTCGTTGTATTCAGCAGGTATAGAAGTTGTAATGTATTTTATATAATCTACAATTACGGTATAACTTTCTCCTGCTTTTGCAACATTAAATGGACCAAAAGCAATTGACCCATTTTGATTAATTTTTCCAATTGCTATTCGAGTAGCCTCATTAGGTAATTGATTAATGATTTGATTCATACTAATTGAATCATTTTGTGTTTTAACAAGAATTTTAATAGGATCTATTGGTTGGTAACCTTTCATAGCTAAGGTTACATCGTTTGCTCTATTATTAATATTATTTACTGTTTGATCTTCTTTAAAAACTCCACATGAACTAAAAAATAAAATCAATAAATAGTATATCCCTTTTTCCATAATAAATTACTTTACCAGAATAATAAATTCAAAATCTGCATAGATTAAAATAATCTAATAGTTTTTAGTTTTAGTACGGTTTCCCGTAATCTTACCGATTTTCTATTAACTCTTTTATCTTTTTATAATAACTAGGATTTACGTCTTCATTCTTTTCTATTTTAGTAATTGAAGAGCTATCGATTTTAAGAGTGTCTGAAATATTTTTCTGTGTAAGCCCATGTATACTTCTATAAATGTAAAGTCTTCCCCAAAGCGTATTTTCATCAACACCAAGCGGTGGCACATACCCCAGCCAGTTAATGATTTTCTTTCGCATCCTAGGAATTAAGTGTTTATGATGATTCTCCCATGTTCCAATAGTAAGTGGATTTACATCTAGTATTTTAGCTAGTTCTACTTTAGATAATCCTCTATCTATACGACGCGCTTTTATATGGTCATAAATAGTATCAAGTGATGTTGGATAGCCTGCTGGATGAGGAATTGTAGTATGTAAGTCTATAGAACAAATGGGCAACGAAACCCATTGGAGAAGCCAAAGCAGTGACTATTGTAGCGGCATTAGAACTTGGAAGACGGAGAAATGATGGGAGTACGCTTTCGCGAAAGCGTATCACCTCTTCTTCTTCGGTTTTTGAAGTATTACAACCTATTATAGGAGACTTATCACACGAAGAGTTTTGGGTAATATACCTTAATAACTCCAATCGAATCCTAGAAAAACAACAATTAAGTAAAGGGGGTATTACAGGTACATTAGTAGATGTGCGATTAGTGCTTAAAACTGCATTGGCATTAAATGCGGTGGGGATTATTTTGGCTCATAATCATCCTTCAGGAACCTTAAAACCCAGTAAATCGGATAAGCAGCTTACTCAAAAATTAAAGGTAGCTGCAGCGAGCTTGGATGTAAAGGTGTTGGATCATATTATTGTAACCGAAAAGGCGTATTTTAGCTTTGCCGATGATGGCTTGCTTTAAATTTCTTTCTTAAATGCTACTGGTCTATACGCATAAAATTACACCTAGAGTCACCTATATATTTAAGCATATATGTACTAGGACTATGGGGATTGCTGTGTCTTTTACCTCTAAGGTGGAAGATTTTGTAGCACACGATGGACCCAAATTATCATATACACATAAGCAGTTAGGTAATGAATTACATATAAGTGCTATTGATCTTCTTTTTGAACAAGGAGTGATGGATGTAGACATCCAATTACAAGATTGGGATGGAGTTCCTTGCTTTTTTGCATCAAAGACTTCTGAAGCAATGCTTCCGTACGATATATTTGGAGCTGCTTTTTATATGTTGAGTAGGTATGAAGAATATTTGCCTCATGTAAAAGATGGATTAGGACGTTTTCCTGCTAGTGAAAGTATTGCCCATAAACATGGATTTTTAGATCGTCCTGTTGTAGATGAGTGGATCTTGCGGTTCAAAAAAATAATCACTGCATCTTTTCCTTCATATGTACTCAAAGAATTGAAATTTGAAACCCACGTTATTGTAGATGTACCGCAAGCATTTGAATTTAGAAAGATCGGTTTTTTAAGGACAGTAGGCGGTTATGGGCGAGATTTTGTAAACTTTCGCTTAAAGCGAAATTTTATACGTACTCAAGTATTACTGGGATTGCGAAAAGACCCATTTGATATATTTAGTTGGTTGGTAAATGTTCAAAAACAATCTTCCTCTCGATTTAAAGTGTTTTTTGAATTAGGAGATTATACAGAGGATAGTAAGAATATCAAATACAGTAAACGAAGTTTTCAATCGCTTATAAAAATGGTGGGAGATTATTCTTGTGTGGGATTATTAATCTCTAAAAGCGCTTCTAAATCTACGGTAGTACTCAAGGAAGAAAAAAAACGGATAGAGCATATCACAAACAGACCTTTAAAACAAACGAGGATTACAGATTATAAAATAACAGTACCCACCAGTTATAGAAATCTTTTAGATCAAGAAGTGCTCGAAGATTATACAATGGGATATCCAGACACTCCTGGTTTTAGAGCAAGTACAAGTATTCCATTTTTGTTTTATGATTTAGATTATGAAATACAAACCCCTCTAGTAATATATCCTTTTTGTATTCATATAAATGCCATTATAGATAAACACAAACAAACCGTAGATAGTGTAAGTTTGAATAAGATTAAAAATGCTGTAAAAAATGTAAATGGGTTATTTATAATAGCATTCTCAAATTCAGATTTTACAAATATATATAGTAAGAAAGTATTCAGAACATTATTAACAGCAGATGAATAAAGAAATAAAAGATGTTTTTTTTGATCTCGATCATACCTTATGGGATTTTGATCGTAATTCCGGATTGGCATTTTCCAAAATATTTGAAAAGAATAGTATAAATATAAATTTAGAAGCATTTTTAGAAGTGTATTCACCTATTAATTTTCAATATTGGAAATGGTATAGAGAAGAACGCGTCACTAAGGCGCAGTTGCGTTATGGGAGATTTAAAAAAACCTTTGACGCGCTTCGTATCAAAGTGACAGATGATACTATTGATAAACTATCTGAAGATTATATCATACATCTCCCCGATCATAATTATTTGTTTGATGGGACCATAGAACTTTTAGATTATTTAAAACAACACTATAAGCTACATATCATTACAAATGGTTTTGAAGAAGTACAATTAAAAAAACTAAAGAACTCAAATATTGACATGTATTTTGATACGGTCACTACGAGTGAAGCAGTGGGGGTTAAAAAACCTAATCCGCGTATTTTTAAAGTAGCCTTACAAGGAGCGAACGCAATTCCAGAAGAAAGTATGATGATAGGCGATACGTATGAGGCAGATATTTTAGGTGCCGAAGGAATGAATATGAAAACAATTTGTTATAATTATCACGATTTAAAAATGCCTGATAAACAAGTGGTTGTGAATCATTTGTTGGAGATACGTAACTATTTGTAGCAATATACTCAGTAATTAAGCGTTTTTGTTTAATACAGTCAACCCCTCCAAATTATGAAATACTTCCTGCGATATGTAAGTGTAGTAACACTTATCACTTCTGTTTTACTATATACGTCTTGTGTAGACGATGTAGATTTTGATCAAACACAAGATATTGTTCTTAGTCCTACGGTAGATGCTTCTTTAATTTTCTTTACGATAGATACATCAGATTTTGAAAGTGTAGATACGCAAGATGCAATAATCACGGTAAGAGATACCACACGTTTAGAATTTCTGAATGATGATTTTATAAGAGAAAATTTAATAGAAGTAACATTAGATTTTCAGGTAGATAATACCTTTGGGCAATCCCTTGTAAATCGTGCTGCTTTTATAAATAATGCTGGAGAAGAACAACTCGTAGTGTTTTTTGATATTATTTCTTCTCCTGATGGCTCTGTACAAAGAACCGAATTTACTCAAGTATTAAGTGAAGAAGATATTCAAGCAATAAGTAATGCAAATCAACTGGCTAATGAAGTGATTCTTACAACAAATGGGGCTTCTATAAATGGAGAGCTGTCACTTCAAAGTAAAGCAATTTATAAACTAGAATTTTCTGATTTATAATAGTATGCGAGCAGTAATTATTATATACATGAGTTTTGTAGTTACACAGGTGTGTGCTCAAAATAAACAGTTACTCTATAATGTAGACGATTTGCCACAAACATTACTTAGTAACCCAGGAGCTTCAATTGCTTTTGAAAAACATATCGGAATCCCATTTTTATCAGGTTTTTCGGTAAGTGCAGGGTCTAGTGGAGTCAGTACATATGATATTTTCCAAGAAGGAGGAGATATCAATACGCGTATACGAGATGCTATTTTTAGGTTAGATAATAAAGATTCATTTGTTGTAAATCAACAATTAGAACTCGTCTCTTTTGGATGGAAAAGTAAATTTACAGAGAATTATTACTCAGCAGGATTGTATCAGGAAACAGATGTAATTGCATATTTTCCTAAAGATATTGCAATTCTTGCGTATGAAGGAAATGCAAATTTTATAGATGTTCCTTTCCAATTTTCAGATATATCTGTTGCTGCAGAAGTTATTTCAGTCTATCACTTTGGAGTTAATAAGGAGATTTCTAAAAAACTTAGAGTGGGAGGTAGGGCAAAACTATATATGAGTATTGTAAATATCAATAGTACAGACAACGAAGGTGTTTTCATAACTAGAAGTACACCCAACGGTCCTAATTTTTTACAACATCAGGTGCAAGGTGCAAATGTAACGGCTAATACTTCAGGATTGCGCTCATTTGTAGATGATAATGCAGGGGCTGGTAAAGCAGTAGGAAGAGCGATACTTAGTAATAACCTTGGAGTAGGATTTGATATAGGGGCAACCTATACAATTGACGATCATTGGACAGCAACAGGAAGTATCATTGATGTAGGAGCTATATTTCATACTAAAGATTTAAAAAATTATAGATTATCTGGAAGTTATGAAACTGATGGAATAGAACTACAATTTCCTGATGTTTTAAATGGAGAAGATTTAACCGATTACTGGCAAAATCTACAAGATGAATTTGAGGAAAATCTTCCTTATGAAGATTCTTTGCAAGCTTCCTATACAACTTGGCGACCCACAAAGTTTAATGCTTCTATAAATAGAGGTTTTGGTACAAATCTTAATGGTGATTGTGATTGTACAAATAGCGGCGTAGACCGATATGCAACCAATGTGGGTGCTCAATTATATGCTATAAAACGTCCAAGAGGATTTCAAGGAGCTGCTACACTGTATGTTGATAGAACCTGGAATCGGTTTTTAAGAACGAAAATGACCTATACCTATGATGCGTTTTCTAATAGAAATATAGGGCTGTTACTTTCCACAAAAATTAACAAATTTAATGTTTATCTTGCAGCAGATAATATATTAGATTATACCAATCTGGCAAAGGCTCAAAGCGCTTCAGTACAGTTTGGTTTTCAGTTAATTTTTGATCCTGAATAAACAATGAAACACCTAGTAATTGCACTACTTTTACTGATACAATTTTCTTCATTTTCACAAAACGTAAATGACTATCAATATGTCATTATACCTGAGAAATATGACTTTGCAAAAAGTATAGACGAATATCAATTAAATTCACTCACACAATTCTTATTTAATAAGTACGGATTTGACTCTTATAGAGCTAGAGATGAAAAGCCATTAGGACTTAAAAATGGAAGTTGTAGTGCATTGTATGCAGATGTAGAAAGCGATTCTAACTTTATTGTTGCTAGATTAAAAGTGATCTTAAAAGATTGTGATGGAAAAGTAATCTTTATCACTGAACAAGGGAAAAGTAAAGATAAAGATTTTAAAAGAGCGTATCATGAAGCTTTACGTAAAGCATTTATTTCTTTAGAAGAATTAAAATATGTATACAATGGTACAACGCATGATAATACAACTACTCAGGTAGAAGAAACTCCTGAAATTAAGGAAGTAACAGAGGTAGAAATAGAAGAAGTAATTCCTCCAAAAGAAGCGACTACTTCGCAAATGGAGGAAGTTGAAAAGGTAGTGGAAGAGGAGATCGTAGAGAAGATGACGAGTCTGGACGGAACTTATCAAAGTGCAGATGGTACTTATAAAATGATTGTCTCTCAGGAAAACTTCATTATCTATGAAGGCTCAAAAAAGATTGGTACTGCTATTACAAATGATAACCTCAACTATGAGGTTCTTACTACTCAATTTAATGGAAAAGGTCGCTTTGAGAATAACAACTTTGTTATAGATCGTATTGTAAAAGGAATAGGTGTTGTACAAATGATTTTTTCTAAAAGCTAATGAAATACTTTTTAACCATAAGTTTAGCACTTCTTTTTTTAGGCTGTGGTCAAGAACAAAAGACTACTACTACAACTACCGTATCAGAAGAAAAAGTAGATAAAACCCAAAACCTATTTGAGCGTATTTCTAGTGCAGAAAGTGGGATTACATTTTCAAATGCACTTAAAGAAAATGTGGGATCTATAGAAAACCTATTTGACTTTGATTATTTCTATAATGGAGCAGGAGTAGGTATTGCCGATATTAATAATGATGGACTACAAGATATCTTTTTTGCAGGTAATCAAGTAGAAAACAAATTATACCTAAATAAAGGAAATCTCCAGTTTGAAGATATTTCTGAACAAGCTGGAATTAATACAGGTAAACAATGGGCAAATGGAGTCACTTTTGCCGATGTAAATAATGATGGATGGTTAGATATATACGTCTCACAAGGAGGCCCTAAGCAAGCAGAAGATCGTAAAAACCTACTGTACATTAATTTAAAAGATAACCGCTTTCGCGAAAGCGCACAAGACTATAATCTCGCAGATTCAGGGATCAGTACACAATCTGTGTTTTTTGATTACGATAATGACGGCGACCTAGATTGTGTGGTTTCTAATGAAAACGAATTTTATGGATTAGATCCACAACGTTTTTTTGCTACAATGAAATTAGGAAATAACCTAGAGAAAAGTAGTGTGCAACTTTATGAAAATACGGGAACATCGTATCGTAAAGTCACAAAGAAAGCAGGATTACTTAAAGCAGCATTTGGATTAGGGATTACGGTAAGTGATATCAATAATGATGGATGGTTGGATATCTATATTGCAAATGATTATTATGTGCCAGATGCAATGTATATCAATAATAAAAACGGAACCTTTACAGATCGTATTAAAGAATACACTAAGCAAGTGTCTTTCTTTGGAATGGGAGTAGATATTGCCGATATCAATAATGATAAACTTCAAGATATTTTTGTGCTAGATATGGCAGCTAGTGACCATGTGCGTTCAAAGACTTTAATGGCAAGTATGGATGTAGATAGATTTTCCATGCTTGTAGATGATTTTGGATTCCAACACCAGTATATGTTTAATTCATTGCAATTAAATATGGGTGGAAATCACTTTAATAATGCTGTACATCAAGCAAAAATGGCAAAAACCGATTGGAGTTGGGCAGGCCTTATCGCCGATTTAGATAACGATTCTCATCGTGATGTATATGTAACCAATGGCTATAGACGATATGCTTTAGATAATGATATTCAGAATCAAGTGCGAGACACTCAAAAAGCTTTTGGAGGTCAAGTACCTATAGACGTAAAGCAAAAGTTGTATGATGCAATGCCTACTGAAAAGCTAAGTAATATCATGTTTCATAACGACGGAAATCTTCATTTTAAAAATAAAGGCTATCAATGGGGGCTAGCTGTAGCTTCTTACTCAAACGGTGGTGCTTATGCCGATTTAGATAACGATGGTGATTTAGAGCTTGTCGTAAATAATATTGATGATGAAGCATTCCTATTTAAAAATACCAGTGTAGAAAAAGAGACAGGAAATTATGTACGCGTTTCTTTGAAAGGGAAAACTTCAGAGACATTTGCTAAAGTTACTATTGCTTATGGAAATCAATCTCAAGTGTATGAATCTAAAAGAGCCAAAGGATATCTTTCTGCTACAGAAAATAGTGCGCATTTTGGATTAGGGGATATCGATGTGATAGACAAGGTGACTGTACAATGGCTTTCTGGTAAAAGTGAAGAACGTACCAATGTAAAAGTAAATACAGCACTCGTGTTTTCTGAAGAAGATGCAACTATTTCAACAGCGCCAGTTTTTATAGTTGATGGTAATGCTGAGTACGCTTTCGCGAAAGCGGAAACAACTTACGGACTCGATTTTACTCATAAAGAGAATAGTTATGATGATTTTGCTAAAGAAGTCTTATTGCCGTATAAGCAATCTACTTTAGGTCCTCATATGACAAAAGGTGATGTGAATGGTGACGGCCTTGAAGATGTTTATATAGGCGGTGCTTCAGGACAGGCAGGACAATTATATTTCCAAACTTCGAGTGGTTTTTCAAAATCTAATCAACCTGCTTTTACTGCTGATGCTATACATGAGGATATGGAATCTATTCTTTTTGATGCCGATGGTGATCAGGACCTAGATCTTATTGTTGTAAGTGGCGGAAACGAATTTGCTTCTAATGCTTCGCAATATAAGAATAGGTATTATCAAAATGATGGAAAAGGAATGTTTACGCAAGCCTCTTTTGATACCGATGACTCAACTGGGTTTATGTCAAGTAAGTCTATTGCTATTATTGATTATGATGCCGATGGGGACTCAGATGTTATTGTGGGGAATAGGATTGAACCTCAACATTTTCCAACGAGCGCGCCTTCTCAGATTTATCAAAATAATGATGGTTCTTTTACTAATGTAACTGCTCAAGTCGCTCCAGGGCTGTTAGACTTTGGTATTGTAAATAAAGTAATTACTACAGATTATGACGCCGATGGTGATGCCGATTTTATGGTAGTAGGCGAGTGGTCTCATATAGGTGTTTTTAAAAATAATGAAGGCCTATTTACAGATGTTTCTGAAGAGGTAGGTCTTGAAAAAGAAAAAGGTTGGTGGTTTACAATCACTGAAACTGATGTAAATAAAGATGGTTTTCCAGATTATATTGTTGGGAATATAGGAGATAATATAAAGTATAAAGCAAGTGTAAAAACACCTTTTAAAGTTTTTGCTTCCGATTTTGATGATAATGGAACGTTTGATTTAGTACTAAGTAATAACTATAACGGAAATTATGTGCCTGCTAGAGGTAAGGAATGTTCCACACAACAAATGCCTTTTATCTCAGAAAAATTTGAAACATACAATGCATTTGCAAATGCTACTTTACAAGACATTTATGGAGAAAAATTAGAAACTGCTTATCAAAAAGAAGTAACTACATTTTCTTCTAAATTATTAATTAATAAAGGAGATGGTACTTTTGTAATTTCAGAATTACCAGCTATAGCTCAAGCTGCACCCGTATTGAGTGTTATATCTAAAGATATTAATGGAGATGGCTTTGATGATGCTATAGTGATAGGTAATATTTATGAAACCGAAGTTGAGACGCCACGTTACGATGCTGGAAATGGAGTGGTGTTATTATCAAATCAAAAAGATGGATATACGGCACTATCTGCTGTACAATCAGGATTGTATGTTGATGGTAATGCTAAGACTCTCCTGAAGGTGACTCATGAAGCGTTAGCTAAAGAAATACTATTGATAGGTGTAAATGATAGCGCCCTTAAAGTATTAACCTTCAAATAAGCTTAATATTCGTATTTGTCATTCCATCGTACTTTAAGAAAATCTCGTAATGCTTTTTCTCTTGATGAAGTACCTGGGTCATATAACTTCGTATTTGTGATTTCTTCGGGTAAAAATTCTTGGTTTACAAAATTACCAGGATAATCATGAGCGTATTTATAATTATCTCCATAGCCTAAATCTTGCATAAGCTTTGTTGGTGCATTGCGTAAATGCAACGGAATACTGAGATCTCCTGTTTCTCTAACGAGTTGTTGCGCTTTTTTTATAGCCATGTAAGAAGCATTGCTTTTGGGAGAGCTTGCAAGATAAGTTACGCATTGGCTTAATATGATTCTTGCTTCTGGATATCCTATTGTATTTACAGCTTGAAAACAATTGGTCGCTACCACCAAAGCGGTTGGATTTGCATTCCCTATATCTTCAGAGGCAGCAATAATGAGTCTACGCGCAATAAACTTCACATCTTCTCCTCCTTCAATCATTCTCGCAAGCCAGTATACAGCTGCATTGGGATCACTCCCTCTTATTGATTTTATAAAAGCAGAAATGATGTCATAGTGCTGTTCACCTGTTTTATCGTATAAAACGGTGTTTTTTTGAATCTTAGACATTACAAGATCATTTGTTACAATCACCTGATCTGCTGTTTCTGTTGTCACGACAAGTTCAAATATGTTTAGTAATTTTCGCGCATCACCACCACTCAGTCTTAATAATGCTTCCGTTTCTTTGAGGGATATTTTTTTCTTTTGAATAATGCTATCTTCTTCTATAGCACGTTTTAGTAGTGCTTCTAGATCTTCTTTGCCAAATGGTTTAAGAATATAAACTTGGCAACGCGACAAAAGGGCAGGAATAACTTCAAAACTTGGGTTTTCGGTTGTAGCTCCTATAAGTGTTACCCATCCTTTTTCGACAGCGCCTAATAAAGAATCTTGTTGCGATTTACTAAAACGGTGTATCTCATCTATAAAGAGAATCGGATTTTTTTGAGTAAATAAACCACCGCTTTGTTTTGCTTTGTCAATGACCTCTCTTACATCTTTTACACCACTATTAATAGCACTTAGCGTATAAAACGGTCGTTTTGATTCATTAGATATAATAGTTGCTAATGTTGTTTTCCCTATTCCAGGAGGTCCCCAAAGAATTAGAGATGGTATCACACCTACATTAAGGGCTTGACGTAATGATCCCTGTTCTCCAACAAGATGTAATTGACTCAAGTAATCTTCCAGTTTTTTGGGTCGTAAACGCTCTGCAAGTGGTGTATTCATATCATAAAAATAGGTATTTTATGAGTCATAGAATGACAATATTACTGGAATGTTATATTTGGCTAATTGTTTGCTTTTAGTAATGTATGCGTTCAAAACCTTCTTCTTTTCAATTTTATAACGGGGTCATATTATACCCAGTTGGTTTTGTGCTACTTATTTGGGTAGTGTATTGGATTGAAATACGTTTTGGTATAAATTTTACTCCGTATGGAGTGAAGCCACAAACAATGCTGGGATTGCGAGGTGTTTTGTTTTCTCCTTTTATACATGGGAGTCTAGCTCATTTATGGCATAACACGGTACCTTTATTTGTATTAAGTACAGCGCTCTTTTATTTTTATCACAAGATAGCTTGGCGTGTATTTTTCTTAATTATCCTTCTAAGTGGTGTTGGTACTTGGCTTATTGGCCGTTCTGCATATCATATAGGGATGAGTGGTGTGATTTATGGACTTGTCTCTTTCTTATTCTTTAAAGGAATAAGAGCAAAACATTTTAGATTAATTGCACTTTCTTTATTGGTTGTCTTTTTATATGGCAGTTTGGTGTGGGGAACGTTACCAATGGATGAAAAGATTTCTTGGGAAGGGCATTTAGCAGGATTTATAGCAGGAGCAATATTAGGTTTTTGCTTTCGCGAAAGCGTGGCTAAGCCGCCAAAATATGAATGGGAATCCATAGATTATAACGAAGAAGATGATCCATTTATGAAGCAATTTGACGAAAATGGAAATTTTATTGAGATAATAGAAGAGATACCTGAGGAAGAAACTATAGATGCTCCGACTATAAATTATATATACAAAGAAGAGAATTCTACATCAGATTCTAATACTAAGGCAGATTAAAGCCTTTGTCTTACAACTTCATATAAAAAAGCACCACAAGCTACAGATACATTTAAAGAAGCAATAGAACCCATTAATGGGAGTTTTGCTTTTTCATCTACAATTTTAAGAACTCCAGATGAAACACCACTATCTTCTCTACCCATGACAATAGCGGTAGGTTGTTTAAAATCTATGTTGTATAATGTGTTTTCTGTTTTTTCTGTGGCTGCAACAACTTTTATATCCGAACCTTGTAGGTAATAAATTGCATCTTTAAGATGATCTACTTTTGCAATAGGAATATTAAAAGCAGCACCAGCAGATGTTTTGATAGCAACAGCATTAAGTGGGGCGCCCCCTTTTTTTGGAATAATAATACCATGAGCTCCTGTACATTCTGCGGTACGTATAATCGCGCCAAAATTTCGAACATCAGAAAGCTGATCTAATAGAATGAATAGTGGGGTAACACCAGATGCTATAGTTTGATTAACGAGCTCTTCAAAATCTTGAAATTTTATAACAGAGATATTGGCTATAGCTCCTTGGTGATTTTGTTGTGTAAGCTTATTTAATTTCTGTATAGGAACGTAGGAGGTTTGTATTCCTTTCTTTTTAATAAGTGTATTTAATTCACTGGTTAGATTATTTGTAAGTCCAGTTTGTAAATATACCTTATCTATTTCCTTTCCGGATTCAATAGCTTCTATTATTGCTCTTGTTCCAAATATTTGAAGATCTTTTTTCATAGAGTTTGTAAAAGTACAAGTTTCTGAGAAATTTACTCTTTTAAAAATAAAAGATGTAGTAATTATTTTTTGATACTCTTTATTAGAATCATGTTTAACTATTACTATATGTTTAAAAAAAAAGATCGCCTGAAATATTATTTCAGGCGATCTCAAATATATCTATAAGATATAAGAGTTATTATGTTCTCTTATTGTCTTGTAAATCTAATAGTTGAAACGTATGGTGCAGAAGGACAAGTTCCTGCTCCTGGATCATCAGTAGTGATAATAAAGCTTAAGTCTATTACACTGTCATCTGCAGCGTCATAAACTCCAAACTGAGTTCCGAAAGAACCAGCAGCCATTGCGCCTCCACAACCTACACCGCCTCCTGGGAATTGGTTAGGGAATATAGTGGCACCACAAACTAGATTAAATACTAAATCTCCAACGAAACCAGCTCCACCATTAAATTCTGGTAAGAATACTACGTCTTCGATAATTCTTTCAGTATCTCCATTTCCAGCTACCATGTTATATGTAGTTTCACTCCAATCAATAGTAGCTCCGAAATCTGGGAATACTCCTTCTTGAATTGATAATGCATAAGTTCCAACAGCAAATGCTGAATCTACTGGACAAGTTACTGTCGCAGTATATTGGAATGGAGAATTAAAGAATCCAGCAGTAATAATACCCCCAGCGTTATTTACAGAAAATACACGTCCATCAGTTAAATTTAAAGAAAGACGAATTGTAAATGTATCCCCTCCAAAAAGTTGATCTCCAGTTACACCTGCACCAGCGTTTAATTCATCAGATGAAATAGCTAGTGTGTGTCTTGGTAAACCAAAAGGAGATGGATCTGTAAATTCAGAAGCATCAATAGTTCTTATAGAGAACTCATTGAAGTTTGCTCCAGTCGTATCTCCATCATCTGGAGAGTTGTCTGAGAATGTAGCAAATACATCAACACTTTGTAATAAAGCTCCTTCTTCTCCATCTTGCTCCTCTATTTGAACAGAGAAACCAGCGTCTAATCCGATAGGAAGTTCATTTGAAATTATTTGGATTGTACGAAGTACAGCTCCAGTTTCAACAGTATCTTGAACAACCACTGTTACATTTTCTTCATCGTCATCACAAGAACCTAGCGTTAATGCTAAGATTCCTATGAAGAAATATTTATATAAGTTTTTCATGTTTAATTTTTCTTTAAATTAAATTTTAGTTTGCTGCAGGGAATCCACCACTAGGTGAAGACGGAGGGTTAGTATCCCAGAATACTTGAACACTCTGATCTGCTTTTTGACTAATATTTGGATTTGCTACAACTTCAGACGTAGCATAAGGGAATGACCTTACAAATCCTCCTGGATTTGGCTCTAAGTTTGGAGGAAGCGTTGTTGGGAAACCTGTTCTTCTGTAGAAGTTATAAGCTTCAGCTCCAGCTCCAAATTGAGAGATCCAGAATTGCTCAGCAAGCAAGTTCATACGATCAGTATCATTAGTAGCATTATCAAATGCCATTACTTGAGCGTCAACAAAAGCAGTGATGTCTCCAGCAGTAGCTTCGAATGATGCATCTCTAGAAGCATCTAAAGCTCCAAATGAAACTACTTTGTTTACAGACTTAGTAATACCATTCTCAATGTGCATAGAAGCAGCACCAGGGTTATTCTGAGCCATAGCAACTTCAGCACGCATGAAATCAACTTGAGATGCAAGTAAGAATGGCTCTATACCTGCTCCTCCTCCTCCTAGACCTAAGCCTACGTTAGAGAAACGATCATCATCAAATAATCCACCTGCAGGGTATACACCAGCAGCAGTTCTGAAGAAGTTATCTGGTGGAGCACCTCCATCATCTCCAGGGTAACGACCCCAGTATCCATTTTCTACGAAACAGAAGATATCACCAAATCCAGCTGCAGCAACGTGTGCAGGTGGTTGTTGAAGAGAACATTGTAATGTTTCTCCATTACCAGCTGGATTACAGCTAGCTCCTGGTGTACAATCAGTTTGTCTGAAATAATAGTAACGAATTCTTGGATCATTTGAGTTTAACATATAATCCATAGTCCAGTTAGACTTGTAGAAACCAGCTCCAGAAGGAGTGTAATCTGCAATAAAATCAGGATGACGTTCATCTGGATTTACTTCATTAGTTCCAAATGTAAATTGGAAATCTTGATCATTAGATTCGATGAAGTTACCTCCAGCAATAATTTGATCAAAAGTAGTATAATCTTGAACAGTCACAGCTGCCTTTAAACGAATCGTATTGATAGCTCTAATCCATAAAGCAGAATCTCCTCCGTAAAATAAATCAGCACCAGTTGTACCAGCTAATAAACCTTCAGCTTCGTCAAGCATAGCTAAAGCAGCAGTATATACTGATTGACCTGAATCTACATTAGGTGCAGGGAATTCATCTGGCTGAACAGCTTCAGATAAAGGGACATCTCCAATAAAATCTACTAATAACATTAAACTATGAGCTAACATTACTTTAGAAGTTCCTTCTTGGAAATTAAGAGAACCATCACCAGCTGCTGCATTTAATTCAGAAATAGTATTAATATTTGGAATCATAGCAGTAGAATAGATTCTATTCCAGTTTGCATTTAATGCATTACCAGTTACTCCAGCAAAATAATCTCTAGAGTTGAATGCATTAATTCTAACTAATCCTGCAGCATTTCCATTGTAGCTAGACATATTAGCTAAGTACCCTATTTGTATAGTGTTAGCCAATAAGTTTGGATCAGCTTGACTAGGGTTAAGTCCATTGGGGTTTTCAGTTTGCTCAAGTTCTATTGTCTCACAAGAGTAAAACATAGCAGAACTAGCAACTGCAACCGCCATTATGAATTTAATTATTTTTTTCATAATTATAATTTTATAAATTTTTAATTAAAATGATGCTTTAACACTTACACCGTAACGCTTAGATGATGGTCCGTTAAGGAAATCAAATCCACGTCCGTTACCTACACCTACACCCGCTACGTTTGGATCAAAGTTTGCTCCGTCTGGTGTGTTGTATGCATCATACCAAAGGTTGAATCCGCTAGCCGTAATGCTGAAAGAACCGAATGGTGTTTTTTCTAAATATTTCTTAGGAACATTATATCCAAAAGAAATTTCTTGAAGTCTAACTACAGATCCATCATATACTTGTAATTCAGATGGTCCGAACAGTATGTTTGAGAAGTAATACTGAGAGTTGTTAATCTGTGTTTGGTTAGGAGTTGAATTTCCAGCAGCATCAACATTTACACCTGGAAGGATGAACGTGTTTTCTCTGTCTTCAGTTTCAACAATTAATCCACGACCAAGAAGTACAGAAATAGTTGATGCATAAATGTCACCTCCTTTAGTGTGGTTAATTTGGAATCCTAAGTTAAAGTTCTTGTATGATAATGTGTTGATAAAGTTCATTACATAATCTGGCTGTGGGTTACCAATGATTGGTTGAATGTTACGACCATCATCTAAAGTAATGTTAGGCTCAGATACATAGTTACCAGCACCGTTTACTACAAAGTTACCGTTAGCATCTCTTAAGATACGATCTCCAACGATTACCCCTAATTGCTCACCTTGAATAGCAGCATTTCCTAAGTTACCGAATCCAGCATATACAATGATATCTTCAGCTTGCTCAGTTACGATTTGCTCAGATTGAGTAAAGTTAATTCTTGAATTCCAGTTGAATCCATTGTTATCACTTTTAAAGATGTCAACACCTAAGTCAACTTCCCATCCATCTCCTTCTACTTTACCAATGTTATCTTGTGTAGCGGTAAATCCAGTTGAAGGTGCTAAGTTTCTATTTACAATTAAGTCTTCAGTTTGACGATCAAAATAAGATACATCTAAACTAACTCTATTTTTCCATAGACGAGCATCGAAACCTACTTCAAATTCGCTAATAAGCTCAGGCTGTAAGTCTGGATTTGCTCTAAAGCTACTAAGTGCATTTGTTGTTAAACCAACTTGTTGCTGGTTAATTCCTTGGTTTACAATTTGAGATACTGGGAATCCTTGAGGGAATCCTGCAGATGTTCCTAAACCAGCTCTTACTTTTAAGTAATTTAATGCATCACTCTTTAAGCCATCAAATGCAGCTGTTGGTAAGAAAGAGATACTAGCACTTGGGTAGAACTGAGAGTTGTTCTCAGTTGGAAGGTTAGAAACCCAGTCATTACGAGCAGAAAGTGTAATGAAAGCAAAGTTGTCATAATCAAAATCAGCTTGAGCTAACACCCCTACAATATTTCTAAAAGTAGTGAATTGTCTTGCAACTTGTTGTCTAAAGTTAAAGTGTCTTTGAACACCAAATACGATCTGATCAGTACTATTTACACCTTGTGCGTCTACTTCTCTAGATCTAGAAGTTGCACCGGCGATAAATGTTAAACCAATTTTTTCACTTAAATCATAATCTCCGCTTATAGCAGCATAGTGATCCCAGATTCTAGTGTTAATATCAAATGTGTTGTACTCTCCACGAATATCATCACGAGCAGCACCTAATACACCACCTCTGTTAATGTAACTTTCGTTTCTTTGGTTGAAGAAATCAACCCCAGCTCTATACTGAAGGCTTAAGTTATCTGATAATTGGTAAGATAAAGTTGAAGTACCAAATACACGGTTTGTTAATTGAGAATCTTGTGCATTTTGAACAATCCAATTTGGGTTGTTAATGTCATTTCCATCACGGTAGTATATACTTCCTCCTGTTTCAGGAATTTCAAATGGAAGGTTTACTAAATCTACGTTACGTGGTGTAAAGAATACATTTGCAAATACAGAGAATCCTGTTGTTCCGTTTCCTAAAGAAGCAGCAACTGGAGGAATAGCGAAATTTGTTCTAGCATAGTTTAAAGATCCAGAGATCGTAAACTTGTTAGATAATTGAGCTCTACCACCAATAGATAAGTTATTTCTTCTTAATCTGTTTCCAGGGATAAATCCTTGATCATCTAAATGACCGTAGTTTACATTATAAGATACTTTTCCATCTTCAGAACTTCCATTTATATTAATAGAAGTGTTAGAAACAGCTCCTGTTCTAAAAAATGCATCTACGTTATTATATGGTCTCCACTCATAACGCTGATCTTGGAATTCATCTTCAAGGATGTTGTTACCTCCTAAGAATCCATCTAAGAAAGCTGAAGAAGAATATGGATGCTCTACAGTTCCATCAGCAGCAATTAATTGCGCTGGGTCATTTAAATATCCATCAACTCCATCAGGGTTGAAAGCAGGACCCCAGTTAGAGAAGAACCATCCAAATGATTGGTCAAATCCTCCACCGTAGGTGTTTTGATAATCTGGTAATGAAGCAATTTCATTAGCAAAATAAGATTGGTTAATTGTAATTTCTGTTTTCTTTGGACCTTGTCCACGAGAAGTTGCAGATTTTGTAGTAATTACAATTACACCATTACGTCCAGCTGTACCATAAAGAGTAGCTGCTGCTAAACCTTTAAGTACGTTAACGCTTTCAATATTGTTTGGATCAAGATCTAAGAAACGAGAAGATCCATTGTTACCGTTTGCAAAGTTTCCATCGGTATTTGTGTCACTACTGAAAGGAACACCATCTACGATGAAAAGTGCTTGGTTACTACCGTTAATAGAGTTGTAACCACGAATTACAACGTTAGTTGCAGATCCTGATGCACCACTCTGAGATGTAATAGCAACCCCAGACGCTTTACCTGAAAGTATACGTCCAACATCACCTTCTGTACGGTTTTCTATTTCTTCAGAAGAAACCTCACTTACAGCATATCCTAACGCTTTCTTCTCACGCTTTATACCCTGAGCTGTTACGATTACTTCATCAAGTTGATTGTCTGAAGCAAGAGTAACATTAATTGTAGTTTGATTACCTACAGTAACCTCTTGAGTTGCGTAACCTACATAGCTAAAAACAAGTACATCATTAGGACTTGCTTGAATAGTATAGTTACCATCAAAATCGGTTTGAGCTCCAGTCTGAGTTCCTTTAACGAGGACACTTGCTCCAGGCAATGGTCCGTTTTCTTCAGAAACTGTTCCGGAAACTGTTGTTTGTGCAAATGAAACTTGCACGACAAACGCTAACAAAAGCGTTAAAATTCCACTAAACTTTGTTTTCATTTTTATAAATTATTTGAATTAGCCAATGTCAAAAATCACAATAAAAAGTTAATTACACAACTATTTACTCCTAAAATTTAGAATTTTTAAATATATCTGAATAATAGGTGAGATGTATTTAAAATTAGAGTTCTAGCTATATGGGAAGCTTTGATCTTTTTATGTTTTAATGATTAAAGTATATAATATGACAGATTTCATTTATTAAATTTTTAACAATAAGTATCGCTTATGGTGTCTTGCCTTGCCTGTTAATTTAGTGTTAATGATTTATTTTACTGACTCTTATGTGTTTTTCATTATTTGTTAGAGATAGGTTATATGGGGGTTGTAGTTTCTTTAATAGATGTTCTTTAAGCTATCATTTATTTGTTATTGTTTTTGTTTCTTGATGGTGTTTTATAAAATTGAAAAAGGCTTTTCTGAACAGAAAAGCCTTTTTATTAAATAATAAAATAATTTTTATTGTTTTGTTAATTCAAATACGACTCTATATGGATCTAGATTACAACCTCCAGCATTGTCTACATTGTCTTGGAATATAATTTGAAACACACTGTCGTCTTCTAAATCAATTGTGGCTTGATCTTCAGGGAAAGATCGAGCTAATAATGCTGCTCCACAACCTACTCCTCCTCCTGGGGCTTGGAGTGGCACCTCAATTTGATCGCCATTAATTGAAAAGTCAAATGGACCGCAAAAGCTTCCTAGTGAAGGCAGGTAACATAAGTCTGTTATTCTGCGATCTTCTAGTGAGAGGAATTCGATATCAATTACTCTTCCTGTTTCGTATGAGCCAGTTGCTCCGAAACCAGGAAAAACGCCTTCCAATACATCTAATTTATACGAACCTGAAAAGGGACCTAATATACCAGATCTTATTGTAAGAGATGATAGTATCTCTGAAGTTGTGTAATTAGGAGAATCTTCAATATCTAAAATTAAATTTTCAGCTAATGCAGGAAAACCTGTAGGATCTGTTATCGTAACAATGAAAGAACCAGAAAACTCATTCGCAGGTATAACTACATTTGTGGTAGATATGCTATAAGAATCAGGATTTAGTGTTGATGCATCATTAATTAGTAGATTAATAGTTCTTGGAGTATCTGATAATTTAGATGCGTTTACAGAAAACATCATCTCTCTAGTTTCTCCGACTTCAATTGATAAATTAGCACTAGATTGACTTAGACTAATTATGGAAGGATCTGAATCTTGGATTCCTGATCCGAATTCAGAGTCATCATCACATGATGTAAATGCGATAATGCTTATTGTTATTAATAGTATATATTTAATTTTTTTCATTTTTCATTTTTTTTAGTACCCAGTATTTTGAGTGTAGTTAGGATTTGCATTTATTTCAGCTATAGGAATAGGAAATTGAAATCTAAAATCACCACTAGGTATTGTTTGTGTTTCTGCAGGTGTTCCTGAACCATCTCTTAAATCCCCAAATGAAGATCGTTGAATAGCCTCTCCTCGTCTTTTTAAGTCAAAAAATCGATGTCCTTCAAATGCTAGTTCTACTCTTCGTTCAAATTGAATAGCATCCTCTAGAGCTTGTCCGGTTTCAGTCCCTGGTGTAAATGGAGTGTATCTCTGAGCTCTTAGTAAGTCTAGTGTAGTTAGAGCAGATCCTTCAAGGCCTAACTCGAATTCAGCTTCAGCTTTGTTTAGTAAAACTTCTGCAGCTCTCATGACTTTTATATCTAGACGTCCATTTACTTGTCCTGCTTCTCCCAGAAACTTGCGGATTCCATTGTGCTCTGCATCTCCATTAGCACTATCAAATTGAATTACATTTTTTCTTGCGTCGTCATCACTAATGCTGTTTAAGAATTCAAAGTCTACAGCATATTCAGATATTGTATTCGTGATTTCTCCAGCTTCTATGCTTCCTTGACTATAAATAACACCTACATTATTGAAGTTTGCTTCTGGTCCTGCTGTATTAACAGAGAGTTCTATAACGATACCATCGTTAGAAGCATCTATATAGATGTTTTCTAAATCATCTTGAGTAGCAAGCGCAGTGGTTACTTCATTTGCGGCATCAATAGCATTTTGATATTGTCCTAAGTATAAATATACTCTAGATAATAACGCAAATACCCCATTACGAGTTAGTCTCCCTTCTGAGTTTGATTCTGAAATCAAAGTGCTAGCAGTAATAAGGTCTTCTAAAATTTCTTCATAATTAGAGCCTATAGACTCTCGTTCTGGAAAAATAGGAGCAGGTTCTTCAAAATTTACATCTCCATCTTCTACCTTAATATACGAAACACCTAGCGCATTAATAGCATCACTCGATTGTGTTGGTATAGGTCCATATATACGAGCTAGATCAAAATGAGCCCAAGCTCTTCCTGCTAATGCTTGTCCTAAAATATTGTCTCTTGTTTCACTAGCTTCTAGTCTGTCTATTTGAGAAACAACAATGTTAGAAATATTTATGGCATTGTAAGCTTGACTAAAGTATAGATTTATTGCACCTCCGGTTGCTGCTGTGTATTCGTAGTCAAAGTATGCTTCATTAGATCTTCGACCAGTAGTTACTAAAATAGCATTATCAGATAAAATATCTGGAATACCTTGTAACGCTGATCCTGGTGCTGAGTAATATCCAAAAAGTTGATTGTACATTCCGTCTACCGCTGTTTGAAATTCTGTAGTACCTTGTAGGAAATCTATAGGATTAACAGAAGTAAATGGTTCTAAATTGTCTATTTCATCACTACAAGAGTATGTCATACTCAATATTAGTGCTGATACTATTGTTAATTTTATTTTTTTCATTTTGTTTTTTTTATTAAAATCCTACTTCTACGCCAAACGTATAAGAACGAGTTTGTGGGTAACTAAATAAATTGAATGCTCCAGCTACAAAACCAGCATTACCAGGTGCAGATGTTTCTGCAGATCCAATACCTACTTCTGGATCTCCTTCAAAACCAGTGACTGTAAGTATGTTTTGTCCGGTTCCGTATATTCTTAATGAGCTTATAAATAGCTTTTCAGTAAATGAGCTAGGCAGGCTATAGGCTACAGTTAATGATCTAAGACGTAAGAAATCGCCTTTTTCAAGGAATCTTGTTGAAGTTTGATCAGCAGTAGCTTGAAACAATGGGCTAGGGAGTACATCTGTGTCGCCAGGTTGTCTCCAGAAATTTAATGCTTCTGTTCTAAGATTGGCATCTATGTTGCCTATAGCAACACCTGCTTGTCGCTGGAAGTTGAGAATATAATTTCCAGTTTGGAATGCCCAATCTGAACGTACACTAAACCCTTTCCAACTAAAATCTGTATAAAAACCTCCTTGAATATCTGGAGCAGGTGATTTGCCTTCTAGTAATGTTTGGAAGTCAGCACTGAAATTGTCAGTGATAGCGTCATTTTGATCAAGGTATAAAGGTGCTCCATTAGCAGGGTTTACGCCAGCATATCTTGGTAAAAAGAATGTGTTTAATTCTTCACCTTCTCTTAGTATGGTATTCCCGTTGATAATATCTGCTCCATCTAATAATGAAACTACTTCATTATTTAGCTGGAATGAAATATTACCACCTACAGAAAATCTGATATTACTATTTCTTACAACATCATAGTTTAAAGAAACTTCTAATCCTTGATTCTCAATTTCTCCTACATTTGTAACTACAGAGTTATCAAGGTCTCCTTGAGTTGAAGAAAGTGGTCTAGGTAATAATAATTCGTCTGAGTTTCTTTGGAAAAAATCTACAACCCCATTTAGACGATTTTTGAAAAGCCCCCATTCTACACCTATATCAAGTGTTCTTTGTGCTTCCCATTGAATGTTAGGATTTCCTAATCCGAAAGGAATTAATGCGGGATTTCCATTAAATGTGCTAAACCCAGCAAGGTTTAAAAATTGGAAATCACCAATAGCTTGATTACCAGCCGTTCCTAAAGAACCTCTTAACTTTAAATTGCTAATAGTAGAATTGTTGGCTAGAAAGTCTTCATTGGTTAAGTTCCATGCTAAACTACCACTCCAAAAGTACCCTTCTTGATTATTTGGCCCAAATCGAGTTGATGTATCACGACGTATACTAGCTGAGGCAACATATTTTCTATTATAATCATATGTTAGAAATAATCCTTGAGAGAATAATCTATTTCTTATTTCATTTGAACCAGCTGTTTGTGCTTCAGTTGCAACATCTTGAAATGGAATATCAGGTGAAGGGAATCCTCTACTTGTAGAAAACTGACTTGTAAAAATACGCTCAACATAATCTAAAAGAAAGTCAGCTTGAAGGTTATGTACTTCATTAAAGGTGTCCTTATAGCTCAATGTATTTGTTACATTGTAGCGTAAATCGATAGATGCATTATCTGTTTGAGTTCCTGGAAAATTCGCATCTCCTACAAACCCTTGAAGAACTCCTCCAGGAAGTGATCTATTGGTTCTATTAAATCTATTAGACGTTGCTCCAACTAAGAAGTTGTTAGAAAATTTGTCAGATAATTTGATGTTAGCACCTAAACTACCTATAATTAAGAAATTTCTATTGTCTTCTGGTTCTGTTTCAAGAGCTCTGGCAATTGGAAAACCTGTTGAAGTTGGATTGAATACATTATCCCCATTTTCATCTGTTTGAATGTTTCCATCTGCATCTCTTAGAAATAATGGTTCATAAGGATTGTAGTCATATAAAGCCCTAAATGGGTTTTGAACATTGTTTCTGTCTCTTGGGAGGTCAGATGTATTACGTGATAAAGATATTTTTGTGTCTACACGTAACCATTCTTTGGCTTGGTACGATGTGTTTAGACGTAATGAGGTTCTTTCAAAACCATCAATACGATCAATAATACCAGTGTTTTTACTATATGCCAAGGATAAGAAATAGTTTAGTTTATCATCTCCTCCAGATATAGAAAGGGAGTTGTTTTGTATAAACCCTTGTCGAAGAAGTTCGTTTTCCCAATCTGTATCTAAGTCAATAAGAGCGGCAAGCTCTTCTGGTGTAGAAGTGGCTCCAGGTAAACTTTGGGCAGCTGCAACACCAAGCTCGGCAAATTGTCTTTCGATATCTAATTTACCTCTTGCGTCTAAAAGATCAAAAGGGTCTGGAATACGTTGGGAAAATCCTATGGAAGAATTGAAATTGATTCTTGCTTCTCCACTTTTTCCTTTCTTAGTTGTAATAAGAACAACCCCATTTGCTCCACGTGAACCATATAAACTTACTGTAGCTGCATCTTTTAAGATAGAGAAACTTTCTATGTCATTTGGATTGATGTTGTTTACGTCATTGGCGTCTATAGGAACCCCATCTACAACATATAATGGAGTGGTAGATGCACTTAATGACCCAATTCCACGTATTTGTACAAATGCAGTTTGACCAGGTCTACCATTAGCTCCAACAACTTGCACACCAGCGGCTTTACCTTGTAGAGCGTTATCTAAACTAGTAGACGGTACTAAGTTTTCTATATCTTTACCAGTAACGGTAGATATAGCAGAGGTAGATAGTTCTTTCGTTCTACTACCAAACCCTACAATAACTACTTCCTCAAGCGTATTATCGGGTTCTAGTGTTACAGTAATTGAAGTTTGATTGCCTACTGGAACTTCTACATTTTTAAATCCTACATAACTTATGACAAGAATGTCTGTGGAATTTACATTGGATAAGGTAAACTTACCATCAAAATCTGTTTGTGTACCATTGGATGTACCCTTTACTAAAACATTTGCGCCTGGTAAAGGGCCTTCAGTTTCTAGGACTGTTCCTGATACTGTTTTTTCTTGTGCAGACGCAGTCTGCACTGCCAACACTAGAAATAGTGTCAGCATTAAGCATAACTTTTTTTTCATTTTCTTTTAAATTACAATTTTTGATAAAAATCACAATAAAAAGTTATTTACACAACTATTTATTGCTAAATATTGAAATTATATGCATTTTAAGTGAATTATCTTTAAAGAAATTGATTTTTTCTTTTTGATAGGTTGTATGCTTAATTGTTGAATTACTGCTTGTTCAGTGGCTGAAAAGCATAAGGAGGTTTAAAAGTGTAGTGTAATTCTTTTTAAGCAGAATTTGCAATTCTTTTTAAAATGCATATCAGGTCAATATTCTTGTTCACGTTGAACATAAAATAGTAAGGAGGTGCTTCCTGATATTTTTCTATTTCATTATCAAGATTGCTATTTAATGGCGGTTTTTAGATAACACCGATAAAGCTTTACTTTTATGTTAATTTTAACATAAAAAAATATAGCTCCTTAATTAAAAGCGTATTGCTAGTTGGAAATGTAGTTTCGTGTTAGAAAAACGAAATGTTTGATTTTCAGCTTTTCCATTGGCGAGATTAATCTTGAAGATACCTGCTTTAGTTCTTAATCCGGCTCCAAGTCCAAAACTTACGAGTTTTTCTTTTTGATCAGTAATTTCATTTTCAAAATATGCTAGATCAATAATACTGTGTACATATATGCTAGAATTTAAAACATATCTGTATTCTGTGTTTAATGTGCTTACGAGATTTGCAAAAATGCTATTTTCTTCAAATCCCCTGATACTAGTGATTCCGCCAAACCTGTATAATTCATTAGTTAAGTATGAGTCAGATAGAAGCACTTGTGTTTTGTTTCGGAGGTAAATCTGATTGGTTTCGTTGAGCTGAAATATATGACTTGTGGTAGCATCAAAATTAACTTGCTCTTCTTTAATTGCGGTAGATGATCTGTTTCCTATTTCACCCTCTAGAATAAATTGTGTCTTGATCGGAAAGAAAAAATCGGATTGTAATTTTGAAAATGTGAAACCTCCAAGTATTCTTTGTTGTGTATAATCTTCTATGATCTCATTATCTGTATTCGTAGATTCAATAAGATCTTCAGATTGTTTTGACTTGTATCCTAATGAAATGGTGCTATTCGCATTTATTTGATAGAATAAGCTAACTTCTTGACTGTTTTCAGAAAATGTACTGTCTTTTCTGAATAATGATAATTGTGTTTCAAGCCCAAGCGGACTTCTGAATAGATATGGTAATGTGGCTTTTACATTTAATTGTGTTTGATCATCACCATCGCTCTTGTAGTTTAAGAGTAATGTTTCGCCATAATTAAGATTATTTGTTAGTATGAGGTCTATGTAACCATCTAATTGTAATCTATTAGTTTCTTCGTTTGTTGCAAAACCAAGAAAACCATCAAAACGATTGTTGACTTTTCTTTCTAGGTAAAAATATAATGTAGTGCTATCTTTTGTAAATAAAACCTGAGGATCTTTTTTTGAGGTGATAAAACTTAGATTGTTTAATCGCTCGTTTTGTTCGAGTAATTCTTTTTGATTAAATACGTTGCCTTCTTTTATTCTTGCATAATGTCTTATGT
This sequence comes from Dokdonia pacifica, assembly GCF_900188275.1. Taxonomy (GTDB): domain Bacteria; phylum Bacteroidota; class Bacteroidia; order Flavobacteriales; family Flavobacteriaceae; genus Dokdonia; species Dokdonia pacifica. The sequence goes on along the minus strand of NZ_FZNY01000007.1, from coordinate 267,677 downwards.
ATCCTTTCGGAACTTTCTTGTAACCATTTATAATGATGCGATCAGCATAGCGATTTACATCCTGTTCTATAGATAGATTTCCGTTAAGTGTATTTGAGTTGTCTTTGGTGATGGATGTTATTTGAAAGCTGGTAAATGGATTTCCGCTATTTGCAACAATGGAGGTTAAATTTTCTAAAACCGCTTTCGCGAAAGCGGTCTCAATAAGAATACTATCGTTTTTTATAGTGAGATTTCCTTTTTTGAGATATGCTTTAATAACCGACTCGCTACCTGTGTATATTCTTATATATTTATAATGCTTGCCTAAACTCATTCTGGATGTATAGGAAGAATCGCTGTCTTTATTTCTTTTTTCTATAATATCTATATACCCTAATTGGGAGAGGTCATTTTTAAGGCTGTCTATGGTTTTGAAAAGGGGTGTGAGTTCTTTGAATGTTTTTTGGTATCCTATACTGTCAATTAATTTTGTTTCAGTAGGAGATTCTCCTTTGATGGTAAGAATTAGCTTTCCTTCTTGAGACAGGCAGTAAGAAGTGTTGTATATATACAAAAGGAAAAAAATATAGATAATGCGTCTCAAATTGAATTTGATTTTTTAATGTAAAACTAACGGTTTTTGTAGGTAAAAAGTGTTTTTAATTTTATTTAATGGAAAAGCAAATTAAAATAAGTGAGTTATTATTTGATTAATCTTAAAATAATTGTACTTTTGCAAGCCCTTAGAAAAGGGTTAGTTAATTTTTAACAAAATTTAGGTAGAAAGAAATTATGCCAACAATTTCACAATTAGTACGAAAAGGAAGAGCCAAAATAACCAAGAAGAGTAAATCGGCTGCTTTAGATTCGTGCCCACAACGTCGCGGCGTATGTACTCGTGTTTACACGACTACACCTAAGAAACCAAACTCGGCTATGCGTAAAGTTGCGCGTGTTCGTTTAACAAATGGTAAAGAGGTGAATGCATACATCGGAGGTGAAGGACACAATCTTCAGGAGCACTCGATAGTATTGGTTAGAGGTGGAAGGGTAAAAGATTTGCCAGGAGTTAGATATCACATTGTACGTGGAGCTTTGGATACCGCAGGTGTTCAGGGAAGACTACAGTCGAGATCTAAATATGGTGCAAAACGCCCTAAAAAGTAAATCATCAACACTTTTAAAGAGAAGAAATGAGAAAAAGACAGGCCAAGAAGAGACCACTTTTACCAGATCCACGCTTTAACGATCAGTTAGTGACTAGATTCGTTAACATGATGATGTGGGATGGAAAAAAATCGGTAGCTTTTAAAGTTTTTTACGATGCAATTGATATCGTAGAAGAGAAGAAAACAGACGAAGAGAAAACAGCATTAGAAATGTGGAAAGATGCATTATCTAATGTGATGCCTCACGTAGAAGTACGTAGTCGTCGAGTAGGAGGGGCAACTTTCCAAATTCCAATGCAAATCCGTCCAGATCGTAAGATCTCAACTGCTATGAAGTGGTTAATTGGATATGCAAGAAAAAGAAATGAAAAATCTATGGCTTCTAAGCTTGCTGCAGAAATATTAGCTGCTGCAAAAGAGGAAGGTGCTGCTGTAAAGAAACGTGTTGATACACACAAGATGGCAGAAGCAAATAAAGCATTCTCACACTTTAGATTCTAAGAAATGGCAAGAAATTTAAAATTCACTAGAAATATTGGTATTGCTGCACACATTGATGCTGGTAAAACTACTACTACTGAGCGTATTCTTTATTATACAGGTGTAAGTCACAAAATTGGAGAGGTGCATGATGGTGCTGCTACAATGGACTGGATGGAGCAAGAGCAAGAGCGTGGTATCACGATTACTTCTGCTGCTACTACTTGTGAGTGGAAATTCCCACTTGAAAATGGACAGTCTACTCCTGAAACTAAAGGATATCATTTTAATATAATTGATACTCCAGGTCACGTTGATTTTACGGTTGAAGTAAACCGTTCATTACGTGTTCTTGATGGGTTAGTATTCTTATTTAGTGCTGTTGATGGTGTTGAGCCACAATCTGAAACTAACTGGAGACTAGCTGATAATTACAAAGTGCCACGTATTGGATTTGTAAATAAAATGGACCGTCAGGGTTCTAATTTCCTTGCTGTATGTCAGCAAGTAAAAGACATGTTGAAGTCTAATGCTGTGCCAATTGTATTGAATATTGGTGATGAGGCAGACTTTAAAGGAATTATCGATCTTGTAAAAAATCGTGCTATTGTATGGCATGATGAAACGCAAGGGTCTACATTTGATATAATCGATATTCCTGAAGATATGAAGGAAGAGGCTAGAAAATATCGTGCGATGCTTATTGAAGAAGTGGCAACTTACGATGAGAATCTTCTTGAGAAATTTATGGAAGATGAAGATTCTATTACTGAAGAAGAAGTGCATGCTGCACTTCGTGCTGCGGTAATGGATATGGCTATAATTCCTATGATTTGTGGATCTGCATTTAAGAATAAAGGAGTTCAATTCCTTCTTGATGCGGTATGTCGTTACTTGCCTTCTCCAACAGATAAGGAAGGTATTGTGGGGATTAATCCTGATACAGAAGAGGAAGAGATTCGTAAGCCAGATGTAAAAGAGCCATTTGCGGCGCTTGCATTTAAGATTGCTACAGATCCATTTGTGGGTCGTTTGGCATTCTTCCGTGCGTATTCAGGTCGTTTAGATGCTGGATCTTACATTTTGAACAACCGTTCAGGAAAGAAAGAACGTATCTCTCGTATATATCAAATGCACTCTAATAAACAAAATGCTATCGAGTATATCGAGGCAGGAGATATTGGAGCTGCGGTTGGATTTAAAGATATTAAAACTGGAGACACTATGTCTTCTGAGAAGCATCCTATTGTTCTTGAATCAATGGACTTCCCAGATCCGGTAATTGGTATCGCAGTAGAGCCTAAAACAAAAGCTGACGTAGATAAGCTAGGTATGGCGCTTGCTAAGCTTTCTGAAGAAGATCCAACATTCCAAGTTAAAACTGATGAGGCTTCAGGACAGACTATTATATCTGGAATGGGTGAGCTTCACTTAGATATTATTGTAGATCGTCTTAAGCGTGAGTTTAAGGTAGAGGTAAATCAAGGACAACCTCAGGTTGAGTATAAAGAAGCGATTACGCAAAAAGCAGATCATCGTGAAGTTTACAAGAAGCAATCAGGAGGTCGTGGTAAATTTGCTGATATCGTATTTACTCTTGAGCCAGCTGAAGAAGGAAAAGTAGGTCTTGAATTTGTTTCTACAATTAAAGGTGGTAACGTTCCTAAGGAATTTATCCCTTCTATTGAAAAAGGATTCAAAATGGCAATGGTTAACGGTCCTCTAGCTGGATACGAGGTAGATGCTATGAAGGTAACATTAACAGATGGATCTTACCATGATGTGGATTCTGATCAGTTATCTTTCGAACTTGCTGCGAAATTAGGATTTAAGAATGCTGCAAAAGCTGCAAAAGCAGTTATTATGGAGCCTATTATGAAGCTTGAGGTAATTACTCCTGAAGAAAATATGGGTGATATTGTAGGTGATCTTAACCGTCGTCGTGGACAAGTGAGTGATATGGGTGATCGTGCTGGGGCAAAAACTGTAAAGGCTACTGTGCCACTTTCAGAAATGTTTGGATATGTAACTACATTAAGAACATTATCTTCTGGACGTGCTACATCTACAATGGAATTTTCTCACTATGCAGAAACTCCTTCTAATATATCAGAAGAGGTGATTGCAGCATCTAAAGGAACAAATTAATTTACTAAGGATATGAGTCAAAAAATAAGAATCAAATTAAAGTCTTACGACCACAACTTAGTAGATAAGTCTGCTGAGAAAATCGTAAAGACAGTAAAAACAACTGGAGCTGTAGTAACTGGGCCAATTCCACTTCCTACGCATAAGAAAATTTTTACAGTACTACGTTCTCCACACGTAAACAAGAAATCTCGTGAGCAGTTTGAGCTTAGCTCTTACAAGCGTTTGCTTGATATCTATAGTTCTTCTTCAAAAACGATTGACGCGTTAATGAAGTTAGAATTGCCTAGTGGAGTTGAAGTAGAGATAAAAGTGTGATAGATTGAGTGCGCTTTCGCGAAAGCGTACTCATCACTATAAAATGTCCTGAGCTGCGTGCGAGGGAAAAACGGAGAAAATACATTCAGGGTTGAAGGTATTTGACCCTGTTTTTTTTGAATAGAATTTTAATAATTAATATAAATAAATATGTCTGGGTTAATCGGAAAAAAAGTAGGTATGACCAGCATCTTTGACGAAAATGGGAAAAACATTCCATGTACAGTCTTAGAGGTAGGTCCCTGCGTAGTTACCCAAGTCAGAACCAAAGAAACTGACGGGTATGAAGCCCTTCAACTTGGTTTCGATGACGCAAAAAAGGCAAACAAAGCTGCTAGCGGTCACGCTAAAAAAGCAGGTACGGTTGCAAAACGCAAAGTTGTCGAGTTTCAAGGATTTGAAGGAGAATTTAAATTAGGAGATGCAATCACTGTAGATCACTTTGAAGAAGGTGAATTTGTAGATGTAGCTGGAACTTCAAAAGGTAAAGGTTTTCAAGGGGTTGTTAAGCGTCACGGCTTTGCTGGGGTTGGACAAGCAACTCACGGTCAACATAACCGTTTAAGAGCTCCAGGTTCTATTGGTGCTGCTTCTTATCCTGCACGTGTATTCAAAGGAATGCGTATGGCAGGTCGTATGGGAGGTGATCAAGTGAAAGTTCAAAATTTAAGAGTTTTAAAAGTAGTAGCAGATAAGAATCTACTTGTTGTGAAAGGATGTGTTCCTGGTCACAAAAACGCTTATGTAACCATTCAGAAATAATGAAAGTAGCAGTTGTAGATATTAAAGGAAAAGAAACAGGGAGAGAGGCAAACCTTTCTGATGCTGTTTTTGCTATTGAGCCTAATAATCATGCTGTATACTTAGATGTTAAGCAATATCTTGCTAATCAACGTCAAGGAACTCATAAGGCAAAAGAGAGAGCTGAAATTTCAGGATCTACTCGTAAGATCAAAAAACAAAAAGGAACTGGTACGGCTCGTGCGGGTAGTATCAAGTCTGGTGTTTTTAAAGGAGGAGGAAGAATGTTTGGTCCTAGACCAAGAAACTATTCCTTCAAACTTAATAAAGGAATGAAAAGATTAGCACGTCGTTCTGCACTTTCTTTAAAGGCAAATGATAAAGCAATCACAGTCGTAGAAGACTTTAATTTTGAGTCTCCAAAGACAAAAGATTTTATTAATGTGCTTAAGGCTTTAGGGCTTGAGAATAAAAAATCTTTGATAGTGTTGGGAGAGTCAAATAATAATGTATATTTGTCGTCACGCAATTTAAAGAGCTCTGAAGTTATAACTAGCTCAGAATTAAGTACTTACAAGATTATGAATGCAAATAATGTTGTATTACTTGAAGGTTCTTTAGAAGGTATTGAGACTAACTTAGCTAAATAAGACGTCATGAGTATTTTAATAAAACCTGTTATTACGGAAAAAGCTACGATGGATAGTGAGGTTAATAATCGCTATACTTTCGAAGTAAGTATGAGAACAAATAAGGTTGAAATTAAAAAAGCAGTTGAGTCTGCTTATGGCGTTTCAGTTGAAAAAGTTCGAACAATGAATATCCGTCCAGATCGCAAATCTCGTTACACGAAATCTGGGATGATTACTGGTAAAACAAATGCTATTAAAAAAGCAATTGTACAGTTGGCGGAAGGTGATACAATAGATTTTTATAACAACATTTAATTTCTTAAAATGTCAGTAAGAAAACTAAAACCTATCACTCCGGGGCAGCGATTTAGAGTTGTAAATGGTTTCGACCAGATCACAACTGATAAGCCTGAAAAGAGCCTTTTGGCTCCAAGAAAACGCTCGGGAGGTAGAAACAACACGGGAAAAATGACGATTCGCCAAGTAGGTGGTGGTCATAAAAGAAGGTACCGTATTATTGATTTTAAACGTAACAAGGAAGGAATTCCTGCTACAGTTGCATCAATTGAATATGATCCAAACAGAACTGCGTTTATCGCATTGCTTAACTATCAAGATGGTGAAAAGCGTTATGTGATTGCTCAGAATGGTCTTCAAGTAGGTCAAAATATCGTTTCGGGAGCAAATGTTGCTCCAGAAATTGGTAATGCAATGCCACTTTCAGATATTCCATTAGGAACAATTATTTCTTGTATCGAATTACGTCCGGGACAAGGGGCTGTTATGGCTCGTAGTGCTGGTGCTTTTGCACAGTTAATGGCGCGTGATGGTAAATTCGCTACGGTTAAATTGCCTTCAGGAGAAACAAGACTAGTTCTTGTTACTTGTATGGCAACAGTTGGAGCTGTTTCCAATAGCGATCATCAGTTATTGGTATCTGGTAAAGCTGGTAGAAGCCGTTGGTTAGGAAGAAGACCTCGTGTACGTCCAGTAGTGATGAACCCTGTAGATCACCCAATGGGAGGTGGTGAAGGTAAATCATCTGGAGGTCACCCTCGTAATAGAAATGGAGTTCCTGCAAAAGGATACAGAACACGTTCTAAGACGAAAGCGAGTAATAAATATATTGTAGAACGTAGAAAGAAATAATAAGATATGGCACGTTCATTAAAAAAAGGACCTTACGTTCACTATAAGTTAGAAAAGAAAGTAGCTGCAAATGTTGAAGCTAACAAAAAGACTGTAATTAAAACATGGTCTAGAGCTTCAATGATTACTCCAGATTTTGTGGGGCAAACAATTGCAGTACATAATGGTCGCCAATTTGTTCCTGTATATGTTACAGAAAATATGGTGGGTCATAAATTAGGAGAATTTTCACCTACACGTTCTTACAGAGGACATGCTGGTGCAAAAAATAAAGGTAAAAAATAATTGAAGTCATGGGAGTTCGTAAAAGAGAATCAGCAGAGGCACGTAAAGCTGCTAATAAGCAAGTAGCTTTCGCTAAATTGAATAACTGCCCGACTTCACCTAGAAAAATGCGCCTAGTAGCAGATATGGTACGTGGAGCAAAGGTGGAGAGAGCACTTCAGTTATTAAAATTTAGTAATAAAGAAGCATCTCGCAAGGTTGAGAAATTAGTTCTTTCTGCAATTGCAAATTGGGAAGCAAAGAACGAAGACGCAAGTATTGAGGATGCAGATCTTTTTATTAAAGAGATCAAAGTGGATAGTGGAGCAATGTTAAAAAGATTGCGCCCAGCACCACAAGGTCGTGCACACAGAATAAGAAAACGCAGCAATCACGTTACAGTTGTGCTTGGTGCAAACGATAACACACAAAGCAATTAATTTAGATGGGACAGAAGACAAATCCAATCGGAAATCGCCTAGGAATTATCAGAGGATGGGAATCTAACTGGTACGGAGGTAACGACTACGGTGATAAACTTGCCGAAGACGATAAGATTAGACGTTATATTCACGCTCGTTTAAGTAAAGCTAGTGTGTCACGTGTAATTATTGAGCGTACGCTTAAACTTGTAACCGTTACTATCACTACTGCTAGACCTGGTATTATTATCGGAAAAGGTGGTCAAGAGGTAGACAAGTTAAAAGAAGAGCTTAAGAAAATTACTGAAAAAGAAGTACAAATTAATATCCATGAGATCAAACGCCCAGAACTTGATGCGTTCTTGGTAGGGTCTAGTGTTGCTCGTCAGATTGAAAGTCGTATCTCTTTCCGTCGTGCGATAAAAATGGCAATTGCGGCTGCAATGCGTATGAACGCTGAGGGTATTAAAATCCAAATTTCTGGACGTTTGAATGGTGCTGAAATGGCACGTTCAGAGTCTTATAAAGATGGACGTATTCCTTTATCAACATTTAGAGCCGATATAGACTATGCTTTAGTGGAAGCTCATACTACTTACGGTAGACTGGGTATTAAAGTGTGGATTATGAAAGGTGAAGTATATGGCAAAAGAGAACTTTCTCCATTAGTTGGTTTACAGAAAAAATCAGGTAAAGGTGGTTCGGGTAAAGATAACCGCGGATCTCGCCGTAGAAAGTAATTTTTTAAAAGAACAAGAAAATGTTACAGCCTAAAAAAACAAAATTTCGTAAGCAGCAGAAGGGTCGTATGAAAGGTCTCTCTCAAAGAGGGCATACACTTTCAAACGGAACTTTTGGAATTAAGTCAACAGACTCTAATTTTATTACTGCTAGACAGATAGAAGCAGCTCGTATTGCAGCAACACGTTACATGAAAAGGGAAGGTCAATTATGGATCAAAATATTCCCGGATAAGCCTATTACTAAGAAGCCTCTTGAGGTACGTATGGGTAAAGGTAAAGGTGCTGTTGAGTATTGGGCAGCTGTCGTAAAACCAGGACGTATATTATTTGAAGTAGGTGGAGTGCCTGAGCCAGTGGCTAAAGAAGCACTTAGACTTGCAGCTCAAAAACTTCCTGTGAGAACAAAGTATATTGTAGCTAGAGACTTTTCAGCTGAATAAATTATAAGATAATGAAACAATCAGAAGTAAAAGGATTATCTGTAGCAGAATTACAAGAAGAACTTGGAAAAGCTAAAAGATCTTATGCAGATCTAAAAATGGCACATACAATTTCTCCATTAGACAATCCTATTCAATTGCGTGCTTTAAGACGTACTGTCGCAAGAATAGCAACTGAATTAACTAAAAGAGAACAATAACGCTGCTTAAGATGGAAAAAAGAAATTTAAGAAAAGAGCGTATTGGTGTTGTAACCAGTAATAAGATGCAAAAATCAATTGTTGTATCTGAGGTTAAAAAAGTAAAACACCCTATGTATGGAAAATTCGTTTTAAAAACGAAAAAATACGTAGCACACGACGAAACAAATGACTGCAACGAAGGAGATACTGTTAGGATTATGGAAACTCGTCCTATGAGTAAATCAAAATGTTGGAGATTAGTAGAAATCATTGAAAGAGCTAAGTAATGTTACAGCAAGAATCAAGATTAAAAGTAGCAGATAACACAGGAGCAAAAGAAGTTTTGACTATCCGTGTGTTGGGAGGTACTAAGAGAAGATATGCTTCTGTAGGAGATAAAATTGTTGTATCTGTAAAAGATGCAACTCCTAACGGTCAAGTAAAAAAAGGAGCCGTTTCTACAGCAGTAGTTGTGCGTACTAAGAAAGAAGTGCGTCGTCCAGATGGATCATACATTCGTTTTGACGATAATGCTTGTGTTCTTTTAAACGCTCAAGGTGAAATGCGTGGAACTCGTGTTTTTGGACCAGTAGCGAGAGAACTTCGTGATAAGCAATTCATGAAGATTGTATCATTAGCACCCGAAGTGCTTTAATACATTAAGAAGATGACAAAACTTAAAATAAAATCAGGAGATACTGTTCGTGTTACTGCTGGAGCCCAAAAAGGGAAAGAAGGTAAGGTTGTGAAGGTATTTGTAGATAAAAATAAAGTTATCGTTGAGGGTGTAAACATGGTTAAAAAACATGAAAAGCCTAGCGCTGCAAATCCTCAAGGTGGTATTAAAGAAAAAGAAGCACCTCTTCAAATTTCAAATGTGTCTTTAATAGACAGTAATGGTAAAGCTACTCGTGTAGGTTACCGTATGGAAGGAGATAAGAAGGTTCGTTTCGCAAAAACAACAAACGAAATCATATAGTCATGGGATATGTACCAAGATTAAAACAAGAGTTTAAAGACCGTATAACGGCTTCTCTTACAGAAGAATTTGGCTATAAGAATGTAATGCAAGTTCCTAAACTTAATAAGATCGTTGTGTCTAGAGGTATTGGAGCTGCTGTTGCAGATAAGAAATTAGTTGAGAATACAGTAGAAGAGCTTACTCTAATTACTGGACAAAGAGCTGTTTCTACAATTTCTAAGAAAGACGTTGCTTCATTTAAGTTACGTAAAGGAATGCCAATTGGAGCAAAAGTAACTTTACGTGGTGAGCGTATGTATGAATTTCTTGATAGATTGATTACATCTGCATTACCTCGCGTAAGAGACTTTGGAGGAATTAATGCTACAGGGTTTGATGGTAGAGGTAATTACAGTATGGGAATTACTGAGCAAATTATCTTTCCAGAAATCAATATCGATAGAATTAAGAAAATTGAAGGTATGAACATTACTTTTGAAACTTCTGCTACTACCGATAAAGAAGCAAAATCATTGTTAACAGAACTAGGTTTACCTTTCAAAAAGAATTAATTATGGCTAAAGAATCAATGAAAGCCCGTGAGGTGAAAAGAGCAAAAACGGTTGCTAAATATGCTGAAAAACGTAAAGCTTTGAAAGAAGCTGGAGATTATGAAGCATTACAAAAGCTACCTAAAAATGCATCACCTGTACGCATGCACAACCGTTGTAAGTTAACAGGTCGTCCAAAGGGATATATGAGACAATTTGGTATTTCTCGTGTTACATTTAGAGAAATGGCAAATCAAGGTTTGATCCCAGGAGTTAAGAAAGCTAGCTGGTAAAAAAAGTATAAACTGGTGGAAGGTTTTGCTTTCGCGAAAGCATATAAAGTAAAAAACCCCCTCCGAAACATAAATAAATGAACACAGATCCAATTGCAGATTTTCTAACTAGAATTAGAAATGCAGCTGCAGCAAATCACAGAGTCGTTGAGATTCCTGCATCTAACCTTAAGAAGGAGATGACAAAAATCTTATTCGATCAAGGTTACATATTAAGTTACAAATTTGAGGAAGGTAAATCTCAAGATACTATCAAAATTGCTTTGAAGTATGACGGTTTTACTAAAGAATCTGTAATTAGAGATATACAAAGAATAAGTAAACCTGGTTTACGTAAATACGCTTCATCTTCAGATATACCTCGTGTATTGAATGGTTTAGGTATTGCTATTGTTTCTACTTCTAAGGGAGTTATGACAGGAAAGCAAGCTCAACAAGCTAATGTAGGTGGCGAAGTACTTTGTTACGTTTACTAACCCAGTTAAAAAGACAAAGAAATGTCAAGAATAGGTAAAAGTCCAATTACAATTCCAGATGGTGTTACTTTAAATGTAGCTGAAGGTGTTGTAACCGTAAAAGGAAAATTAGGTGAACTTACACAAGAGTTTTCAGACATTACTATTAAAGTAGAAGATGGAACTGTAACTCTTGAAAGACCTTCTGATAAGAAAGATGTTAGAGCAAAGCACGGTTTATATCGTTCTCTTATATTTAACATGATCGAAGGTGTATCAAAAGGATGGACCAAAGAGTTAGAACTTATAGGAGTAGGATATCGTGCAAGTAATCAAGGGCAAAAGTTAGATTTAGCTGTTGGTTTCTCTCACAATATAGTTTTTGAAATCGCTCCAGAGGTGAAAGTGGAAACTGTATCTGAAAAAGGTAAAAATCCAATTGTGAAATTAACATCTCATGATAAACAATTAGTAGGGCAGGTAGCGGCAAAAATACGTGCCTTCCGTAAGCCAGAACCTTATAAAGGAAAAGGTATTAAGTTTGTTGGTGAGATCATTAGAAGAAAAGCAGGTAAATCTGCATAATACATAGATTATGGCATTATCAAAAAGTGAAAAAAGAAATAGAATTCATTTAAGAATTCGTAAGACTATTTCTGGAACTGCAGAGCGCCCTAGACTCTGTGTATTTAGAAGTAATAAAGAGATTTATGCTCAGATAATTGATGATTTATCTGGTAAAACATTAGGTGCTGCTTCTTCTAGAGATAAAGGAATTGTTGCAGGATCTAATAAATCTGAAACAGCAAAACTTGTAGGAAAAGCTATTGCTGAGCAAGCTGTAAAATCAGGAGTTGAATCTGTTATATTTGACAGAGGAGGTTACCTGTATCATGGAAGAGTAAAACAACTAGCAGAAGGCGCTCGTGAAGGCGGACTTAAATTCTAAATAAATTATGTACCAGAATTATAAAAACGTAGAGTTAGTTAAACCTAGTGGTTTAGAACTTAAAGATCGCTTAGTAGGAGTACAACGTGTTACTAAGGTGACAAAAGGGGGTAGAGCCTTTGGTTTTTCTGCTATTGTTGTTGTAGGTGATGAGAATGGTGTTGTTGGTCAAGGATTAGGAAAATCTAAAGAAGTAGCTTCTGCTATTGCAAAAGCAGTAGAAGATGCAAAGAAAAATTTAGTTCGTATTCCTTTAAATAAAAAGACAATTCCTCACGAACAAAAAGGAAAGTACGGAGGTGCAAGAGTTTTATTGATGCCTGCTGCTGCCGGTACAGGAGTAATTGCCGGTGGTGCTATTAGAGCTGTATTGGAATCTGTAGGGATACATGATGTATTATCTAAGAACCAAGGATCATCAAATCCTCATAATGTTGTTAAAGCTACATTTGATGCATTACTTCAATTGAGAAGTGCAGAAACTGTTGCAAAACAAAGAGGAATTTCGTTAGACAAAGTTTTTAAAGGATAAACCAAGTAGTTATGGCAAAGATTAAAGTAACAAAGATCCGTAGTGCGATTAATCGCCCTGTTGATCAGAAAAGAACCCTAGAGGCTCTTGGATTAAGAAAGATGGGCCAAGTTAAGGAGCATGAAAATACTCCAAATATACTTGGTATGATAAATAAAGTAAGTCATTTGGTTTCTGTTGAAGAAGCATAAATATTAGTATAGATGAATTTAAGTAACTTACAACCTGCAAAAGGTTCAGTTAAGAAAAACGATAGCCGTAAAGGACGTGGCCAGGCAACTGGTAACGGAGGTACTGCTGGTCGTGGTCATAAAGGAGCAAAATCTCGTTCTGGTTATTCTAAGAAACTTGGTTTTGAAGGAGGTCAAATGCCTTTACAAAGACGTGTTCCTAAGTACGGTTTTAAAAATGTTAATCGTAAAGAGTATGCCGGTGTTAATATAGATACGCTTCAAGAATATGTGGATGCGGGTCGTATTAAAGACGAAGTAACTCTAGATGTATTAATAGAAAATCGTCTTGTTGGTAAAAATGACTTAGTAAAAATATTAGGTAGAGGAGAACTTAAGGCTAAGCTTAAAGTAACTGCTCACAAGTTTACAGCATCAGCAAAACAAGCTGTTGAAGCTGCTGGAGGTGAAGCTGTAACTTTATAATCGATATAAGAGGATGAAATTTATAGATACAATAAAAAATATTTGGAAGATTGACGAGCTTAAGAATCGCATTTTGCTTACGTTAACTCTTCTCCTCGTTTATCGTTTTGGTGCTCAAGTAGTATTACCAGGAATTGATGCTTCTCAATTAGCAGGATTAAGAGGTACTGTAGGTGAAAATAATCTTTTAAGCCTTTTAAGTGCTTTTACTGGTGGAGCTTTTTCGAATGCTTCTGTATTTGCACTTGGTATTATGCCTTATATATCTGCATCTATTGTAGTACAGTTAATGGGAATAGCAATTCCTTATTTACAAAAACTACAAAAAGAAGGAGAGAGTGGAAGACGTAAAATTAACCAGATAACAAGATGGTTAACTATTGCTATTTGTTTATTACAAGCACCTGGATATATAACTGCACTACCGTCTCTTTCGGGAGCATCAGGTATTGGTGAACTTTTAGCTGCAGGATTTAATCCAACTACTTTTTATGTGTCTTCAGTGATGATACTTGTAACTGGTTGTGTTTTTGCAATGTGGTTAGGGGAAAAAATTACTGATAAAGGTATAGGTAATGGTATATCACTATTAATTATGGTTGGTATTATCGCTAGCTTACCTGTTTCATTTGCTCAAAACTTGACTTCTAGACTTGAAGCTGGTGGTGGAGGGCCAATATTAATACTTGTTGAAGTAGCACTTTGGTTTGTTATCATTCTATTGTCTGTTCTTTTAGTAATGGCTGTTCGTCAAATTCCAGTATCATATGCAAGACGTACTGCTAGTGGAGCATACGAAAAGAATGTTTTTGGAAGTAGACAATATATACCTCTTAAGTTAAATGCATCTGGAGTAATGCCAATAATATTTGCACAAGCTATTATGTTTGTTCCAGGATTAATTGGAGGGGCAAGCTTCTTAGCTGATACTGCTACTGGGCAATGGTTACAACAAGAGTTTGGTGGAAATATATTTGGTTTCTGGTATAATCTTGTATTTGGATTGTTAATTATCGTATTTACATATTTCTATACTGCTATCACAGTTCCTACAAATAAAATGGCTGATGATTTAAAGCGTAGCGGAGGATTTATAGCTGGAATTCGTCCAGGTAGTGAAACGGCAGAATATCTTGATAAGATAATGTCGCAAATTACATTACCAGGATCTATATTCTTAGCTCTCATTGCAATCTTCCCAGCGGTAGCTCATAAGCTAATAGGTATTCAACAAGGGTGGGCTCTATTTTATGGAGGTACATCTTTATTGATTATGGTGGGTGTAGCGATAGATACGATGCAACAAGTAAATTCATACCTGCTTAATAGACATTATGATGGTCTTATGAAATCAGGTAAAAACCGTAAAGCAGTAGCATAATGGCAAAACAAGCAGCTATAGAACAAGACGGGTCAATTATAGAAGCATTGTCTAATGCAATGTTTAGAGTTGAATTAGAAAATGGCCACGTAGTGACTGCGCACATATCAGGTAAGATGCGTATGCACTATATTAAATTATTACCTGGAGATAAAGTAAAATTAGAAATGAGCCCTTATGATTTGTCAAAGGCTCGTATAACATACCGTTATTAACGGGAAAATAAGCTTGATATGAAAGTAAGAGCGTCTATTAAAAAAAGAAGTGCCGATTGCAAGATTGTACGTCGCAAAGGCAGATTATACGTAATTAATAAAAAGAACCCTAGGTTTAAACAAAGACAAGGTTAAGAATTATGGCTAGAATTGCAGGGATAGACATCCCAAAACATAAGAGAGGTGTAATTGCGCTAACATACATCTTTGGAATCGGTAGAAGTAGAGCTCAAGAAATTTTGGCTACTGCTAATGTATCAGAAGATAAAAAAGTTTCTGATTGGAATGATGACGAAATAGGTCGAATTCGTGATGCAGTAGGAAACTACACTATCGAAGGAGAATTACGTAGTGAGGTTTCATTAAACATTAAACGTTTAATGGATATCGGATGCTACAGAGGTATTCGTCATCGTACAGGACTTCCTTTAAGAGGTCAGCGTACAAAGAATAACTCTCGTACAAGAAAAGGAAAGCGTAAAACTGTTGCAAACAAGAAGAAAGCAACTAAATAATAACTTGTAGTAATGGCAAAGCAAAGTACAAAAAAACGTAAAGTTGTTGTAGAGTCTGTAGGTGAAGCACACATCTCAGCTTCTTTTAATAATTTGATTATTTCATTAACAAATAAAAAAGGAGATGTGATTTCTTGGTCATCTGCTGGTAAAATGGGCTTTAGAGGTTCTAAAAAGAACACTCCATATGCTGCTCAGACTGCTGCAGAAGACTGCGCTAAGGTTGCTCATGAAGCAGGTTTACGTAAAGTAAAAGTATATGTGAAAGGACCAGGTAATGGACGTGAGTCTGCTATCAGATCTATTCATAATAGTGGGATAGAAGTTACTGAAATTATTGATGTAACTCCAGCTCCACATAATGGGTGTCGTCCTCCAAAAAGACGTCGCGTTTAATTTTAATTTAATATCTAGAGGGAATATGGTTTGCGAAGGATTGACCTTAATTCCTAACCCCCTCAAAAAAACAATTTTTAATGGCAAGATATACTGGTCCTAAGACTAAAATTGCTCGTAAGTTTAGTGAAGCAATTTTTGGAGAAGATAAATCTTTTGAAAAAAGAAATTATCCTCCAGGACAGCACGGAAACAACAGAAGAAGAGGAAAGAAATCTGAGTACGCTGTTCAATTACAAGAAAAACAAAAAGCAAAGTATACATATGGTATACTAGAGCGTCAATTTAGAAATCTATATGCTAAAGCAAATAGATCTAATGGAATTACAGGTGAAGTTTTACTTCAACTTTGTGAGCAACGTTTAGACAATGTAGTTTTTAGAATGGGGATCTCTCCATCTAGAAGTGGAGCACGTCAATTAGTTTCTCATCGCCATATTACTGTAAACGGTGGTATTGTAAATATCCCGTCTTACCAAGTTAAGCCTGGTGATGTTGTAGCGGTTCGCGAAAAGTCAAAATCATTAGAAGTAATTGAAAACTCATTATCTAATGCTAGTCATGTGTATGAGTGGATATCATGGAATAATGATAAGAAAGAAGGTACATTTGTAGCTGTTCCTCAGCGTCTTCAAATACCTGAAAATATCAATGAACAATTCATCGTCGAATTGTACTCTAAGTAAAATTAACTAAAGCTAGAAAACACGATATGGCAATATTAAATTTCCAAAAGCCTGATAAAGTCATTATGATTGACTCTACTGATTTTGAAGGTAAATTTGAGTTTAGACCTCTAGAGCCAGGTTATGGTTTAACCGTAGGAAACGCTTTAAGACGTGTATTACTTTCTTCTTTAGAAGGTTTTGCAATCACTTCTGTACGTATAGAAGGCGTAGATCATGAGTTTTCTACGATCGCTGGAGTAGTTGAAGATGTAACTGAGATTATTCTTAATTTAAAACAAGTTCGTTTTAAAAGACAAATTGAAGAAATAGATAACGAAACTGTTACTATATCTCTTTCAGGAATAGATCAGCTTACTGCTGGAGATTTCCAAAAATTTATTTCAGGTTTTCAGGTGCTAAACCCTGACCTTGTTATCGCAAATATGGATAAGAAAGTTTCTATTAACATGGAAATTACCATAGAAAAAGGTAGAGGTTATGTTCCTGCAGAGGAAAACAAAAAATCTAATGCACCTTTAGGTACTATATTCACAGACTCTATTTATACACCTATTAGAAATGTAAAATATAGTATAGAAAATTACCGTGTAGAACAAAAAACGGATTATGAGAAATTAATCTTTGAAATTATTACAGACGGTTCTATTCATCCAAAAGAAGCACTTACTGAGGCTGCTAAAACACTGATACATCACTTCATGTTATTTTCAGATGAACGTATCACATTAGAGGCAGACGAAATTGCTCAAACTGAAACTTATGATGAAGAGTCACTTCACATGAGACAGTTATTAAAGACAAAGCTTATAGATATGGACCTTTCGGTACGTGCTCTAAACTGTCTTAAAGCAGCAGAAGTAGATACATTAGGAGATCTAGTTTCTTTCAATAAAAATGATCTTATGAAGTTTAGAAACTTTGGTAAGAAATCATTGACAGAACTAGAAGAACTTGTAAATGTAAAAGGGCTTAATTTTGGTATGGATTTATCAAAATATAAATTAGATAAAGATTAATTACGATTTGTACGCTTTCGCGAAAGCGAATAAAGAATAACAACAATGAGACACGGAAAGAAAATTAATCACTTAGGAAGAAAAACAGCACATAGAAAGTCAATGTTGGCTAATATGGCTTGTTCCCTAATTGAGCATAAAAGAATAAATACAACAGTTGCTAAAGCAAAAGCTCTTAAGCAATTTGTTGAGCCTTTAGTTACAAAATCTAAAGAAGATACAACACACAACAGACGTATTGTTTTTTCTCGTTTACGTCAAAAAGATGCCGTAACAGAACTTTTTAGAGAAGTAGCTGTAAAAGTTGGAGATCGTCCAGGAGGATATACTCGTATTATTAAACTAGGTAATCGTCTTGGGGATAATGCTGATATGGCAATGATAGAACTTGTTGATTATAATGAGATTTATAATGCTGGAAAACCTGCTAAAAAGAAATCTACTCGTCGTGGTAGATCTAAGAAAACTGAGGTGGCTCCAGTGACAGAAACAACTTCTAACGAGGAAGAATAGATCGGTAAACCTGTTACAAAAAGGTTAAATAGTATCGGGATTTACCGCAAGGTGAGTCCCTTTTTTTATTTTTACACTATTAAGTTGAATTTGGCAAACTATTTGACTGAGATGAAATATAATTTAGAAATACATAAACTATGAAAAAATTAATGATTGTTTTAGTATCCTTAATGTTTACGATGGGATACGGATATGCACAAGCTGTAGATGCAAATAATAATGCATTAAACGCACTTGCAACATATGGACCTGATGGCGCAAATATTGGAGCATCTAGTATTGTGCGTAATCCACCAAGACCTATAGAAGGGACGGTATACTTATTTGATACATGGTATAATAATACACTTATTGTAACAACTACTCAAGAAAAACCTATTAGACTTAATAGTAATATTAATTTTAATGCAAAACGTAATGTTTTTGAATCAAAAATAGATAAGGAAACTATTTTTACTTTTAATTTTACAAACATTGAAAAAATTGTAATAAACAATAGAGTTTTCAAAAATATTTACTCTCCTGTAGATGGTAGTTATAGAGTATTTGAAGTTATAGCTGAAACTGATGACTTTGAAATTTATAAGAATTACACTATAGATATCAGAGAAGGTAATCCTAACCCTTTACTAGCTCGCGCAAATGATAAATATATCATGAGAGATAGCTACTATGTTAAGAAAGGAAAGTCTTTCAAAAGACTTAAGCTTAAAAAATCTGAAATCCTTAAGGCAGCAGGTTCTAAATCTTCAGTGGTTGAGCAATATGCTAAAGACAATAACCTTAATTTCAAAAACGAAAGAGATTTACAAAAGATCGTTAGCTATTACAGAACATTATAATAACAGCACTCTCTAAAAATAAATTGATATGAAAAAGATAATTTTTTTAGTGCTAGTTATGACAGGTTTTGTTTCGTTTTCACAAGGAGACGATGCTGGAGGAGATACTTTTAGAAATACGCTTAGTTTAGGTCAGGTTACTAATGATCAACCTGCAAGCCCTACTTTTGCGATATCTTATATTGCTCCTACTAATATAGAAGGTTCCAAGTATTTATACGATGATTGGAAAAATGTAGGCGTTTTAGAAACCGCAAAAAATAAAAAATACAGAATTGGTAACCTCAATTATGATGTTCAAAAAGATGTATTTGTTTCTAAAATAAGTAAAGATTCAGTACATGAATTTAATACCGTAAACTTTAAAAAGATTGTTATTAATAACAAGAATTTTAAAGTAGTGCATAAGAATGATGAAAATGGTAGCATTTTTATGGAGATAGTAGGTGAGAGTGAAGAGTTGTCGTTACTTAAAGATTATAAACTAACTGTAAGAGGAGGTGTTTTTTCGCCTACTACAGGTCAAGGTAATGATGAGTATGTGATATCCTATAAATACTATTTAGAAAGAAATGGTTCAATTACTCCTATAAAATTAAAAAAAGCAGAGTTGCTTAAGGTCTTTGGCTCTAAGTCAGAAGAGATTAAGTCCTTTGCAAAAAAGAACAAACTGTCTTTTAAGAAAGATAAAGATGTGAAAAGATTATTTTTGCATTACAATAATTTATAATAGATATTAACATTTTAAAAAAGAGCTTTGATAAAAAGCTCTTTTTTTTTGCCTTAGTATTTTAAGCTATATAATATATTTGCACAAATTATAATCATATGAAATATCAATCTCGACGTCCAGCACTTATTTTACTAGCAGATGGAACTATCTTCCATGGAAAATCTGTTGGTGATGTAGAAGGTACATCTTTTGGGGAAGTTTGCTTTAATACTGGAATGACAGGGTATCAAGAGATTTTCACAGATCCTTCTTATTTTGGACAACTCATGGTTACTACAAATGCACATATAGGAAACTATGGAGCTACAGATGAAGAAACAGAATCTGAAGGAGTTAAAATATCAGGTCTTATTTGTAGAAATTTTAGTTACACCTATTCTAGGAAGGATGCTCAAGAATCCTTAGAAGAGTTTCTAGCTACTAATAATTTATTTGCAATATCTGAAGTCGATACAAGAGCATTAGTATCTTATATAAGAGACAACGGTGCTATGAATGCAGTTATCTCTACAGATGTGGATAATATAGATGCTCTTAAAGAAAAACTTGCTGAAGTTCCAAGTATGAATGGTTTGGAACTTGCATCAAAGGTATCTACAAAAGAGCCTTATTATTTTGGTGAAGAAAATTCTGAAATAAAAATTGCTGCTTTAGATATTGGAATTAAACGTAATATTTTACGTAATCTTTCAAAAAGAGGAGCATATATAAAAGTATTCCCATATAACACTTCTTATAAAGAGATGCAAGAATGGAATGCAGATGGGTATTTTTTATCTAATGGGCCAGGAGATCCAGAGCCTTTAGATAGCGCAATTCAGGTGGCCAAAGATATAATAGCAGATGATCAACCATTATTTGGAATATGTTTAGGGCATCAAGTTATTGCATTAGCAAATGGTATTTCTACGTATAAAATGCATAATGGACATAGAGGAATAAATCACCCTGTAAAAAACTTAATTACGGGTAAAGGAGAAATTACTTCTCAAAACCATGGATTTGCTATTAATCGTGAAGAAACTGAGGCAAATCAGAATGTAGAGATTACGCATGTGCATTTGAATGATCATACTGTTGCAGGAATTAGAATTAAAGATAAGAATTGTTTCTCTGTACAGTATCACCCAGAAGCTAGTCCAGGACCTAATGATGCTACGTATCTTTTTGATCAGTTTATAGAAAATATCAAAAAAGTAAAAGCATAAATTGTAACTGTCGTAGTTGAATTTTTAGATAACAGTTTTGCGAAAACGTTATCGCGACTATTGACCAATTTTTCAGGTTGTAAAGGTGACAAATTGTATCTTTCGACCATCAAATAAAATACTATGAGTATAATAATAGACATTCACGCAAGACAAATTTTTGATTCTAGAGGAAACCCTACAGTAGAGGTAGATGTATATACAGAAAATGGAGTGATGGGACGAGCAGCAGTTCCTTCTGGAGCTTCTACTGGAGAACATGAGGCAGTGGAGCTAAGAGATGGTGGAGATGCTTATATGGGTAAAGGAGTGCAGGAAGCGGTAAGTAATGTAAACACAATTATTGCTGCTGAATTATTAGGGACATCAGTTTTTGAACAAAACTTGATAGACCAAATGATGATAGATATTGATGGAACACCTAATAAATCTAAATTAGGAGCAAATGCTATTTTAGGAGTTTCTTTGGCTTGTGCAAAAGCAGCAGCAGCTGAGTTAAATTTACCATTATATAGATATATAGGTGGGGTGAGCGCAAATACGTTACCAGTGCCTATGATGAATATTATTAATGGAGGGTCTCATAGTGATGCCCCTATTGCTTTCCAAGAATTTATGGTGATGCCAGTAAAAGCAAAGAACTTTACGGAAGCAATGAAAATGGGAACTGAGATTTTTCATAACCTTAAAAAAGTATTACACGATCGTAATTTAAGTACGGCTGTTGGTGACGAAGGAGGATTCGCACCTGCATTAGATGGTACTGAAGATGCATTAGACTCTATAAAACTTGCTGTCGAAAAAGCAGGATATTCGTGGGGAGATGAAATCATGATTGCTTTAGATTGTGCAGCAGCCGAGTTTTATGTAGATGGAAAATATGACTACACAAAATTTGAAGGTGATTCAGGAGTGATTCGTACAAGCGAAGAGCAAGCTGATTATTTAGTGTCATTAGCAGAGAATTATCCAATAATATCTATAGAAGATGGAATGGATGAGAATGATTGGGATGGTTGGAAATACCTTACCGATAAAGCAGGAGGTAAAGTTCAGCTAGTAGGTGATGATCTTTTTGTAACTAATGTTGATCGTTTATCTAGAGGGATTGAAAACGGAATTGCAAATTCAATTCTTATTAAGGTAAATCAAATAGGAACCTTAACAGAAACAATTGCAGCTGTAAATATGGCTCATAATGCAGGCTATACATCTGTAATGTCGCATAGATCGGGTGAAACAGAAGACAATACTATTGCAGATTTAGCTGTAGCGCTTAATACGGGTCAAATTAAAACAGGGTCTGCTTCAAGATCAGATAGAATGGCTAAGTATAATCAATTACTTCGTATTGAAGAACAACTATCTGAAGTAGCTTATTTTCCAGGTGAAAATGCTTTTAAATTAAAATAATAGTCAAAACTGAAGAATTTAAAGCCTCCCAATCGGGAGGCTTTTTTATGTTAAATTATCGCTAAAAGACATATTTAATAGATTAAATACAAATTTATTGGCAATTGTATTACTATTTTTTGAGCATTATCAAAAACAATTATAAAATAAATTAAAACATAAGTATTTAATATTCAAATATTTATATTAAATATTAACATATGTAAGAATTATCTTTCTTTTTATTTTTGTTGCTTGTGTACTTTTTATATACTTTTATCATCCAAATCTATTAGAACTTAAAAGATCACCTATTTAGTTTGATATAATAGTTTACTATTATTTTAAAGTTATAACAAAACTAACTTCATCTTTTAAATTCTTAACTCAACGATTGTATTGCACGTTAGTGAATAAACAAGCAAAATGATTTTAAGTTGGGTAAAGAGCGGGAGATGATGCTTCAACGCTGAGTAACTCGCTCTTTTTAAGAATTATTTTTTGGTATATAAAAACACCAAAATTTAGGTTTGAAGTTGGGTAAAGAGCTTATGCTATGGTATAAGCTCTTTTTTATTTTATCTATTTCTTCTATAAAAGGGAAAAATTGGTGGTCAATTTTAGAAACTATTTATCTGTTTTTTAACAAATATGAGGATTGGGTACGCTTTCGCGAAAGCGTATAAGAAATTATAAATTATTTTTGTTACTTATAAAAAAGCTGTTCTTATCCTAGTCATACTAATAGATTGCAGAGTATTTTTTATTTTAATTAATGACTTATAAATACTTTTAATTGATAATTTAAGTTTTTTTTATATGCTTTACTGTAGGGAAATATTAAAAAAACCGACTGTTTTTTTGTAAATTAGCAATCCTTCTAAACAAAGGAATAATCACCTTAAATTTTTCAAAAAAAGAATGGCAGATAAAGCAACGCTAACCATAGGCGATCAATCATATGATTTTCCTATTATAACAGGCACAGAAAACGAAAAAGCAATTGATATAAAAACGCTTAGAGGAGTAACAGGCGGCGTCACTACAATAGATCCTGGATATAAAAATACGGGTTCTTGTGAAAGTGGTATTACTTTTTTAGATGGAGAAAAAGGAATTTTGCGCTACAGAGGATACTCTATAGAAGCTTTAGCAGAAAAAGCAGACTTTTTAGAAGTAGCATACTTACTAATTTTTGGAGAACTTCCTTCAAAAGTACAATTAGATAAATTTCATAATGATATAAAAGCAGAATCTCATGTAGATGAGGATATGAAGAAAATCCTAGATGGTTTTCCTAAGTCGGCTCATCCTATGGGTGTGCTGAGTGCTTTAACATCAGCGCTTATTGCTTTTAACCCTACTTCTGTAAATGTAGACTCAGAAGAAGAGATGTATACAACTATTGTAAAGTTATTGGCAAAATTCCCAGTACTAGCATCTTGGGCTTTACGCAAGAAGAAGAGTCAGCCATTAGATTATGGAGATAATAGTTTAGGGTATGTTGCAAACCTTCATAAGATGATGTTCTCAAAAGCTAATGAAGAGTATAAAGCTGATCAGTCAGTTATAGATGCACTTGATAAATTATTAATTCTACATGCAGACCATGAGCAAAATTGTTCTACCTCAACAGTACGTATAGTAGGATCTGCTCATGCGGGATTATTTGCATCTATCTCAGCGGGTATTTCAGCATTATGGGGACCACTACACGGAGGAGCTAATCAAGCAGTAATAGAAATGCTTGAGGCAATTAAAGAAGATGGAGGGGATACTAAAAAGTATATGGCAAAAGCAAAAGATAAACAAGATCCTTTCCGTTTAATGGGCTTTGGTCACAGAGTATATAAAAACTTTGATCCGCGAGCAAAAATCATAAAAGTTGCAGCAGATGATGTTTTAAATATGTTAGGAATAGAAGATCCAGTATTAGATATAGCTAAAGGATTAGAAAAAGAAGCATTAGAAGATCAATATTTTGTAGATCGTAAATTATATCCTAATGTAGATTTCTACTCAGGTATTATATATAGAGCTCTCGGAATTCCAGTAGAGATGTTTACAGTAATGTTTGCACTTGGACGTTTGCCTGGATGGATTGCACAATGGAAAGAAATGCGTGAGCGTAAAGAACCTATCGGTCGTCCGCGTCAGATTTATACAGGAGAAAATTTTAGAGAGTTTGCACCTGTATCAGAAAGATAATAATAACTCTTTATACAATATTAAAAATAGTAAGCTAGATAGCTTGCTATTTTTTTTTGATTGTTTATTATGCTTTCGCGAAAATTAACTTAAAAAGCTTTTTAGTTATTTTATAATTAGACGCTATCAAATAATAATGCTGTAAATTATCTCGAGGTGTTTGCTCTTATTTTTTGTGTTCAAACATCGAGATTAGTATCTTAGTCCTATGCTTAAATTACATGTTAATGATGAAACTTCACGTTTGCGTGCAGTTATTTTAGGAACTGCAGAAAGCTGTGGACCTACCCCAAAAATTGAGGATGCTTACGATCCAAAAAGCGCACAACATATTAAAGATGGAACGTATCCTTTAGAAAAGGATATGGTAAAAGAAATGGATGCTGTTGCTGCTGTTTTTGAAAAATACGATGTTCAAGTTTTTAGACCAGAAGTATTAAAAGATTATAATCAGATTTTTTCTAGAGATATCGGTTTTGTTATTGATGATAAGTTTATCAAGGCTAATATTCTTCCCGATCGTGAGCGGGAGATAGATGCAATACAGTATGTTATAGATCAAATGCCGGCAACACATGTATTTCGGTTGCCAGAAGATGCTCATGTAGAAGGAGGTGATGTAATGCCATGGGGGGATTTTATTTTTGTCGGAACTTATACTGGAGAAGATTATCCTGATTTTATAACGGCAAGAACTAATAAAGAAGCAGTACATTATCTAGCTGAATTATTTCCTAAGAAAAAAGTAGTTTCTTTTGAGCTTAGAAAACACAATACAGATCCAAAAGAAAATGCACTTCACTTAGATTGTTGTTTTCAACCAGTAGGTACTGATAAAGCAATTATTCATAAAAATGGTTTTCTTAAAGAAGAAGAATATGAATGGTTAGTTGCCTTATTTGGGAAAGAAAATGTTTTTGAGATATCTAAAGATGAAATGTATAATATGAATAGTAATATTTTTAGTATTGCTCCCGACGTTGTAATTTCAGAAAAGAATTTTACCCGATTAAATAATTGGTTAAGATCTCATAATATTACTGTAGAAGAAGTGCCTTATGCAGAGATAGCAAAACAAGAAGGTTTATTGCGTTGTAGCACTCTTCCTTTAGTAAGAGATTAGGGCATAACAAAAGAAATTCCAGTTGTTGTATTTGGATTTAGATTGGGAAATATAAAGGCTCCATTATTAGGATCATTATATTCATTGCTAAGCAAAGATTCACCATATGCTTTTATATGTATTGTAGCCCCAGAAATAAATCCTAATTCTTCAAATTCTTCGTAAGTGTATTGCCTAAAAAACGGAGTGAATTCAGATTGCAATACAGGTGTGAAGTACTCAAAAGTTTGATTGCTTGCTTCACTGCCTATGTTAAAAAATATTCGCACATAGCGTATGTTTGTTGTATGAGAAGGAGGTGAAGTGTTTAATGATAGTGTGATGCCAGTGTCTGTTTCGAAGAGTTGTAATGAGCTAATTTCTGTAGTAGATTTTTTTCCTAATGTTTCAAATGCTTCAAGATTGGTTTCTTCATTAATATGTACAATGTCTCCTCTTTTAAATGTTCCAAAGCCCTCTTTTTCAAAACGTAAATCATAACGCCCGTGTGGTAGATCATCAAACCTATAACTACCATTAGTGTCAGTAAGTACAGAAATAACTGGATCGGTTCCTTCTATGGTTACTCTCATATCTTCATTTGGATAAAAACCACCTCTTGATGTAAATAGTTTTACGGTACCTGTTATTGAGCCAGTTTCAATGATGTTTTCTTCTTCTTTTTCATTAGAGCAAGAAAATAATAATAATGGGATAATAAGGTAGCTGATGTAACGTATATGTGCTTTCATAGGAATCTGCAATTACTTAAAGATACAAAATAATTATATCTCTATAAGTTATGGATGCCTATGTGTACTGCGTTTATTTCAATACACGCACTTTAGAAGCTAGTTCTTTTGCTCTTTTAGTGACGTTAGTAATGTCACCTTCTTTTGAATCATAGGTAACTACAACTCCCATACGTCTATATGGTCTTGAAGTTGGCTTACCAAATAATCTAAAATCAGACTTTTTTGCATTGGCTATTGTCGAGATACCTTCAAATGTGGGATTGTCAGAATGATCACTTGCTAAAATTACGGCACTTGCTCCTATGCGTTCTTGTGTGATTTCGGCTATAGGAAGTCCTAAAACAGCACGTAAATGTAATTCAAACTCATTGAAGTTTTGAGTATTTCCAAGGGTGACCATCCCTGTGTCGTGTGGTCTTGGAGAGAGTTCTGAAAAATAAACGCCATCATCTGATATGAAAAATTCAACACCCCAGATACCAGCACCTCCTAAAGCATCGGTTACTTTTTTAGCCATTTCTTGTGCTGTTTGTAGATGTTCAGATTGCATAGTGGCAGGTTGCCAACTTTCTTGATAATCTCCTCTTTCTTGCCTGTGTCCTATAGGAGGGCAAAATAATGTTGCTCCCTCTCGTTGTGTGACAGTAAGAAGTGTGATCTCATAATTGAAATTTACAAACCCTTCAACGATAACCTCTGCAACATCACCACGGGATCCTTCTTGAGAATACTCCCATGCTTTTTGAATATCAGCTTCCGTTTTAATAGTAGATTGTCCTTTACCGCTAGAAGACATTAATGGTTTTACAACACAAGGCATTCCTATTTCTGTAACAGCATCTGACAATTCTTTCGCGGAAGCGGCATATCTATAATTAGCTGTTTTTAATCCTAAATCTTTTGCAGCAAGATCACGAATAGATTTACGATTCATGGTGTAATTTGCAGCTTTTGCACTTGGAATTACTGTATATCCTTGCTCTTCATAGTTATAAAAACGCTCTGTACGTATGGCTTCAATTTCTGGAACAATATAATCAGGTTGATGTTTTGCAACAAGAGCATCTAAAGCATCTCCATCTAGCATATTGATAACTTCAGCACTATGCGCAACCTGCATTGCAGGTGCATTTGCATAACTATCTACCGCAATAACAGTTTGTCCTAAACGTTGTGCGGCAATTACAAATTCTTTACCAAGTTCTCCAGAACCTAAAAGGAGGATTTTAGCCATATTATTGTGTATATTTAACTTATTGATATTAAGCCTTATGAAATTAAAACTACTCTTGCTATTTATGTGCTGTATCCAATTGGGATATAGTCAGACTGCTAAAATACAATTTATCCATAATGCTCCTGATGTTTCTATAGAAGAAGTTGATGTATATATTGATGATAATTTGGTAGTAGATAATCTTACATTTAAAACGGGATCTGCTTTTTTAGATATTCCATTTAATGGAGACATGACTCAGATTGTGATCACAAATCCTACAGATGTAAACGATGTATTACTATCTAGTGAGTATACACTTGTTGATCAAGAGAATTATTATGTGGTTTTAAATGGAATATATAATCCTGAAGGATATGAAGATGCTGAACCTTTTGATGTTTCTATATATGAAGGGGCGAGATTGGAAGCAGAAGAAGTTGATCAAGGGGTAGATCTTGATGTGATGGTCCAACATGGTGCTTTAGGATTTGATAATACACTAATTGTAGAAGGTTGTCAAATTTTAGCGGCACCTATTTCGTTTGGAAATTCAGTCTCTTTTTCTGAATATTCTGGGTATTCTCCTTGGGTGAGTAATGATGATATTTATTGTGTAGTACGCGAGTCTTACACCATCCCGCAATTTTTTTACTTTCCGTATAATTTTCCTCTTGTCACAGATGATTTAGGATTAGAAGGGCAAGCAATTATTATGCTATTGACAGGGTTTAGATATCCCGAAAATAATAATGATGGGGAACCTTTAAATGCTTGGTACCTTCCTGTAGAAGGAGGAGACTTTGTGTTACTAAGTGAAGAAGAAACTGCAAATATTCAATTTATCCATAACGCTCCAGATACTTCTGTAGAAGAGGTTGATGTATATGCAAATGGAATGTTGGTGGCAGATGATTTAAGTTTTAAAACAGGAACACCCTTTTTAAACATATTGTTAGATCAAGGTGTAGCTCTTATAACAGTAAGAGATAGCGATACAAATGACTTACTGTTTAATGATTTTTTTGGATTTGTAGATGAAGAAAATTATTACCTAGTCATTGACGGTATTTTTGATACAGATGCTTATGAAGATGTAGAGCCTTTTGAGATGCATTTATATGCTGGGGCACAACTAGAAGCCTCTAACCCAGACTCTGGATTAGATTTAGATATTTTAGTACATAACGGCGCCATTGGCTTTGATCATACATTAGATGTACAAGGGACCCAGGTATTAGCCTTTCCATTAGAGATGGGTAGATTACTTTCGTTTTCCGATTATTCTGATGAGGTTGATGGGAATCCTTATTCTATGTGGGAAAGTCAATCAGATATTAGTATTGAAATTGGTGATTACGGCGGGAATATAGGAGGTAATTTACTCTCTGCGTTTAGTTTTGATTTTAATTTTCCTCTTTTTACTGAAGATTTAGGACTAGAAAATGAAGCAATCCTTATGCTGCTTTCTGGTTTTGAAGATCCTGTTGCAAATAATGATGGGCAACCTTTTGATGTTTTTTACTTAACTCCAGAGGGCGGTGAGTTTAGGTCAGCTACACTAGGTGTAGATGATGTTGCCTTGCAAGCTATATCTATATATCCCAACCCAGCTCAAAATTTAATCACAATACAAACGTCTTCTCCATATGCAAAGGGAGTTTTATATGATGTATTGGGAAGAGTAGTTATTGATAATATAGAAGTTCAGCGTGAAGCGGTAATTAATGTTAGTGCTTTTGAGTCGGGCATTTATTTTCTTAAACTCACAGATCAAAATAATAATGCGTCTACAGTGAGACGCATTATTAAACAGTAATTATGTAGGTTGTATACGCTTTCGCGAAAGCGTACCCTTATTTTTTACTCGCAATCCATTTGTCAATTTTAGCTTCCAAAAGCGCAAGAGGGATACATCCCGTTTCTAATACTTCTTTGTGGAATTCTCTAATATCAAATGCATCACCAAGGGCTTCTGTAGCTTTGGCTCTGAGTTCGCGTATTTTTAACTGACCAATTTTATAAGATAATGCTTGGCCTGGGTTTGCCATATAACGTTCAATTTCTGAAGTGATACCTGCTTCGCTTTCTGCTTCATTATCTAAGCAGTAGGCGATTGCCTTTTCTCTACTCCATCCTTTAGTATGAATTCCAGTATCTACGACAAGTCTTACTGCACGATGCATTTCTGCTCCTAACATTCCAAAAAGTTGATAAGGATCTGTATATAGCCCTAATTCAGACCCTAAAGACTCTGTGTATAATGCCCATCCTTCTCCGTAAGCACTGTACCAAAGTGTTTTTCTAAATTGAGGAAGTTCTGTGCTTTCTTGGGTAAGCGAAATCTGGAAATGATGACCAGGAATTGCTTCGTGTAAAAATAAAGACTCATCTGAATATACATTGTACTTAGAGGCATCAGGAATAGGTGTGTAAAATATACCTGGACGTGTACCATCTAATGACCCTGGATTGTACTCTGCACTCGCAGATTTTTCTCTAAAAGCTTCTGTGCGACGTACCTCAAAAGGCGTTTTAGGTTGAAGACTAAAGAGCTCATCTACTTTTGGTTTCATTGTAGCGTGCATTTTATTAAAGTTTGCAATTACCTCTTCAGGTGTAGTGAAAGGCATTAGTTCCTTACTGTTACGTACATAGTCAAAAAAGGCTTTAAGATCTCCTTTAAAACCTACTTGCTTTTTAATTTTTTCCATTTCTGATCGAATACGAGCAACTTCACTTAATCCTAAATTATGTATCTCATCAGCACTCATGGTAGTGGTTGTGAAATATTTGATGGCAAAGTCGTAATAATTAGATCCGTTTGGAAGATCGCTAAATCCAGAGGATTCACGCCCTGCATCCATGTATTCATTTTTCATGAAGTTAGCCATTTTTGTATATGCAGGAATGATTTTATCTTGAATCATAGTAGTATATTCTGATGTGATCGCTTTTTGATCTTCTTCAGAAATGCTTTCAGGAAAATTAGTAACAGGCTTATAAAATAAATGTGTCGTTACATCTGGTTTTGCAAGCGATTCCATTTGTGGAATTACTTTTTTGATCAACGATTTTGGAAGAACATATCCTTCTTCCATTCCTTGACGCATATTTTTTTCAGCACTTTCTAGCCAAACCAAGTATTGATCTACTCTTTTTTGCCAGTTTCTATAGTCTTCTGCAGTTTTAAATGGTTGAGCACTTGCACCACTTGCTAATTGGCCAAACATTAAATGTGGAGACCACATTTGATCAATAGGCATTAAGTCTTTTTTATAACTCAATAATTCAAGATTTACATCACAGTCCCATTGTAATACAGCTTTACTTAACTGTTCGCTAGGTGTTAATGCTTCGTCTGGATAATTAGAAAGTTGTGCTTTATAAGAAGTGTAGTAGTCTTTAAACTTTGTTTTATATGCTGCCGATAATACGTCTGGAAACTGATCGTTATATCTATTGTCTCCAGCCATTGTAGCGCTTAGAGGGTTTAATTTAAGGCCTTCTTCATAATAATTGTCAAGAAAATCTCCAAAGGCAATTGTTGTTGTTTCTTCTTTTGAAGTTTCTGCTGTTGTATCATTTTTACAACTAATGCATAGTAATAGGATGCAGCTTGCTAAGAATAAATTTTTCATAATTTCTAGGGTGTCATCTGTAAATACATATGAATTTACGATGATTGTATATTTATATTAAGAGTCTTTAAAGATACAGATTAGAGAATAAAAAAACCTTCTTATTACTAAAAGAAGGTTTTCATTTTTATATGTTATATACGCTTTCGCGAAAGCGTATTTAGCTTAAGAAACAGCATCCTTAATTCGTTTGATGGCTTCTTTTATTTGATCTGAACTCGCGGCATAGGATATTCTAATGGAGTTTGGATTTCCAAATGCATCACCAGTTACCGTAGCGACATTTGCATATTCTAATAAGTACATCGCAAAGTCTGAAGCATTTTGAATAGTAACACCATTGAATGTTTTTCCAAAAAATGCAGTAACATCTGGAAACACATAAAATGCACCATCGGGTTCATTGCACGTAAAGCCTTCTATATCATTAAGAAGTCCAAGGATAAGTGTGCGTCTATTTTTAAACTCATCTATCATGTATTGAACCTTGCTTGGATCTGCTTCTAATGCAGTAATTACAGCACGTTGTGCAATACAATTAGCACCACTTGTGATTTGTCCTTGCATTTTATTACAAGCTCTAGCGATTTCTTTAGGAGCTCCAATATATCCGATACGCCATCCCGTCATAGCAAAAGCTTTAGAGACACCATTTACGGTAACTGTACGGTCATACATGTCAGGAAATTGAGCCATGCTTGCATGACCTCCTACATAATTAATGTGTTCGTAAATTTCATCACTAACCACCGTTATTTGCGGGTGCTTTACGAGTACATCTGCAAGTGCGCGTAACTCTTCTTTGCTATATACAGATCCAGAAGGATTACATGGAGAGCTGTACCATAACATTTTTGTTTTTGGAGTAATAGCAGCTTCCAGTTGTTCTGGAGTCATTTTAAAATCAGTTTCTATAGAAGTTTTAACTTCTACAGGAACGCCTTCGGCTATTTTTACAATATCGCTATAACTTACCCAGTAAGGGCACGGTAAAATTACCTCATCACCTGGGTTTAATACAACTAAAGCAACATTTGCTAAAGATTGTTTTGCACCTGTTGAAACTACTATTTGAGCTGGATCATATATAAGGTTATTATCACGTTTGAATTTTGTGATAATCGCACTTTTTAGCTCTCCATAACCATCAACAGGGGTATATGAATTGTAATTGTCATTGATAGCTTGTATGGCAGCGTCTTTAATAAAGTCTGGAGTGTTAAAATCAGGTTCTCCAAGGCTTAAGCCTATGATGTCTTTTCCTTCGCTACGAAGCTCTCTTGCTTTTGCAGCCATGGCAAGCGTGGCAGATGTTGCCATGCTCATAACGCGATTAGAAAGTGTGCTCATTTATAATAATATGATGGATTGGATAATAGTTATTTGCTTTTATTTAAGCAGTCACTTTTACAGGTTGCATTCCCATTTCACGTAAGTGGCGGAAATGTGCCATAATAGCTTTACGTGTCGTTTCGTACTCAAAATATGGTAAATTGAATTCCTTAGCAGTCTCTTTTACAATCTTACTAATTTTAGTATAATGTACATGACTTACATGTGGGAATATATGATGCTCAACTTGATGATTTAAACCACCAGAAAACCAATTCATAATACGGTTTTTAGTAGAGAAATTTACCGTAGTAAATAACTGATGTATAGCCCAAGTATTTTTCATAGTACCAGTTTCGTCTGGTAATGGCATATGTGCTTCTTCTACCATATGCGCTAATTGGAATATCAAACTTAAAATCACTCCAGCTGTATAATGCATAATGAAAAACCCTAATAATACTTTCCACCATACGATGTCAGAAACAGCTAGCGGGATTACAATCCACATACCTATATAAATAAGCTTTGTAATCACTAATGTGCTCCATTGTTTCGTAGGGCTCTGTAATTTACCATATGATAGTTTGCGTTTAAGATACCTCTTCATTTGCATGATATCTGCAGTAATGACCCAATTTATAGTAAGAAGTCCATATAGAATAAATGAATAGTAATGTTGGAATTTATGATGTTTGTGCCATTCTCCGTGTTTTGAGAATCTTAAAACTCGTCCAGCTTCCATATCTTCATCATGCCCATGTATATTTGTGTATGTGTGATGTAGTACATTATGTTGTACTTGCCAGTTATATACATTACCAGCAAGAATATATATACTACTTCCCATAAGTTTATTAACCCATTTCTTACTTGAGAAAGAGCCGTGGTTTCCATCATGCATGACATTCATTCCTACACCTGCCATTCCAATACCCATAACAACAGTTAAGAGTAACTGGACCCATCCAGGCATATCAAGTGTTAGGAATAAGAAATAAGGAGTGAGATACATAGCAAACATGACAATTGCTTTACCGTATAATTTCCAGTTTCCTGTTCGCTTTATATTATTGTCTTTAAAGTAAGTATTGACGCGTTTGTTTAGTGTTCTAAAGAATTTAGCAGAATCTACGCGTGAAAATTTAATAGTGGTTTCCATATAATAATAAATAGTACCTTTTTAGTTTTATACTTTTTTAAGGTAAATTATAATAGTTTTAAGGGGGTAGCTTTATGAAAAGCGGAAACTCAAAACGTATCCTACAAAAATAACGATATATTCCAGAATCATACCTGTCTTCTATAAAAATTAACGTGTAATTTAGGTACTTTTGTGAAAGAATTTTACCTTATGGATATCATTAAAAAATACTTTCCAGATCTTACTGAAGAGCAAATAGAGCAGTTTACAAAGCTTAAAGATTTGTATAAAGACTGGAATCTGAAAATAAATGTAGTAAGTAGAAAAGATATTGATGAGATTTATTTACGTCATGTGCTTCACTCTCTAGGGATTGCAAAAGTGATGAAGTTTCAGAAGGGAGCTCATGTGTTGGATGTAGGAACTGGTGGAGGTTTTCCAGGCGTTCCTTTGGCAATATTATTCCCTGAAACTCAATTTCATCTTGTAGATAGTATTGGTAAAAAAATTAAAGTAGTAGATGAGGTAGTTGCTGGGTTAGGAATTACAAATATTAAAACTACAAATGATCGTGTTGAAAATGTCCCTGGACAATATGATTTTATTGTGAGTAGAGCTGTCGCTCAGATGGAAACTTTTGTTCGTTGGGTGCGAGGTCATATTAAAAAGAAAAATACCCACGAACTTAAAAATGGGATTCTTTATTTAAAAGGAGGAGACTTAACCGAAGAGCTTGCAAAATTTTCAAGTGCTCAAATTTATAATCTTACAGATTATTATGAAGAAGACTTTTTTGAAACAAAAAAGGTAGTATATCTACCCATGAAGTATAAAGGTTGATTTTTTTATTTCTTTTTTTATTTCTTTTTTTTGTTGAATAATATTATTGAAAATCAGATAGTTAAGTGATTTATTAAAAATAAAACTACTTTTTTTTACTAATCAGGCAACCTTTTTAAAAAACGTTGCGTCTATGTAAATAGAAACCATCTTTTAGAATTGATGAAAGTCATACAATTTACAAACGAGAAACAACTCATTAAAAAAGCGATGAAGCAAGATCGATCTGCGCAACGTCGTTTATATGAATTGCATTCGCCAAAAATGCTAAGCGTTTGTAGGTATTATATAAAGGATATTCATCAAGCGGAAGAAGCAATGTGTAATGGATTTTTAAAAGTATTTACGCATTTACAGAGTTATAAACATGAAGGGAGTTTTGAAGGGTGGATTCGAAGAATTATGGTGAGGGAGAGTATTTCTTATTTGCGCACTGTCAAAAAACTGTATTTCTCTGAAGATGGAGATTTTGAAACAGGAGATAGTGTAAATAATATAAAAAGTGAGTTGGATGTGTCGCATATACAGCAACTCATAGATGAATTGCCGGAAGGATACCGTGTTGTTTTTGTAATGTATGCAATAGAAGGATATAAACATCAGGAAATTGCAAAATCATTGGGGATCTCGGAAAGCACTTCAAAATCACAATTATTTAAAGCACGTAAGCTATTACAATCTAAGTTAAACGCACAAAATAAATTAAGTTATGGCACCGATTAAGCTAGAAGATAATATGAAGGAGCGTTTAGAAGAGCGTACTATAGAGCCTACAATGGCTGCTTGGGATAAAATCTCTTCAAAACTTGATGTAGAACAAGGGACGAAAAAAAATAGACGCCTATTATGGATGTCTATAGCAGCAAGTTTTGTTGGAGGAGCTTTGATTGCATTGTTTGTCTTTCAAAATATGGATACGATGGATACATCACCAGAAATAGTAAATACTGATACTGATAATGAGTCATTATTCTTAGATCCAACAGAAGAAACTGTAAAAGATCAGGAGATTAAAAATCAAAATTTGCAGCAACTAGAAGAGGCAGTTGTACAAGAAACAAGCACTTCAACTCAAGAATTAGAAGCTGAAAAACAAAAAGATAAAACGAAGAGTGTAAGTAAGCAAAATATAAAAACTGCTTCCTCAGGAATAAATGAGAGAACTGCTATTGCCCAAAATGATAAAGAGACCACTAGTGTAAATCAAGAGACTGCAATTGTATCTGTTCAAAAACAGAAATCTCAAAATGCTGTCGCTTTAAAAGACCCAAAAGATCTTGAGAAAATAATAATTCAAAATACAGAAGAAACAGTTGCTCAAGTAGAAAATAAAGAATCTGCTACAGATGCAGAAATTGAAACACTCCTTAAGAATGCACAAAGAGACATTATAAGTAAACAAATATTCAATCAAAATACGAACACAGTAGATGCAAATGCCTTACTTCTAGACGTAGAAGCAGAGGTGGCACCAACATCTTTTAGGAATAAAATATTCGAAGTGATAGCCGAAGGATATGAAAAAGCAAAAGATGCAGTCGTTAATAGAAACAATTAGAATAATTAATTCATCAACAAGTTTTTTAAAAAGCCTTAATCACGCATAATTTTAAAAAACATAATTCACTACCATTATGAAAAAAATAATAGTATTCGTCCTAGTGACGACCATGGGTTTCTTTGCCCAAAATGTACAAGCCCAGAAGGTGGAAATGGAAACTTCTGAGGAGAAAATAGAAGTCTTAAAAGCTAGAAAAGATGAGGTTGTCGAGCTTGAGAAGAAAGCGCTGAAACGCGAAGTGAGAGCAATCATGAATCGTCTGGATAAAGGAGAGATTACTGAGGAGAAAGCTGAAGAACTTAAAAAAGAAGTTGCAGAAAAACGCGCTTTAAATATAGAAAACCGAATAGCTGTTTTAGATAATCAAATTGCTCTTTTAGAACGTAATGGTGTATGGGTTGCTGATGTTGCTAGTGACAGTAAAGTTGTAAATAAAATAATTAATAGAAGGAAAAATAGAAAACCAGAGCACTATAGACGCACACGTTCTGATTTTGTTTTTGCGTTTGGATTAAACAATACGCTTGCAGACGGAAGATCTTTAGATGATTCTCCATATAGAATAGGAGGGAGTCGTTTTGCAGAATTAGGATGGGCTTGGACTACTCGTGTTTTTGAAGATAGTGGCTGGCTACGCGTTAAATATGGATTTTCATTCCAATTTAATGGGTTAAAACTTGAAAATGATCAATTTTTTGTAAGAGATGGAGATATGACTGTACTGCAAGAATTTGATAGAAGTTTAGATAAGAGTAAATTAAGAATTGATAACCTAGTATTCCCAGTTCATTTTGAATTTGGCCCTTCAAGACGAAAAGAAAAAGGGGATGATGTAAGTTTTTCAACGCATAACAAATTTAAAATTGGGTTAGGAGGATATGCAGGTTTTAATATTGGAACCGTACAAAAATTAAAATTTGATAATGATGAGGGCGATAAAGTGAAGCAGAAAAGCCGTGGAGGTCTGAATACAAATAATCTTGTATATGGTTTGAGCGGTTATTTAGGATATGATAATATAGGAATATATGTGAAATATGACCTTAATCCGGTCTTTAAAGATAATTTGGTAGATGAGCGAAATATATCGTTAGGTCTTCGATT
Source organism: Dokdonia pacifica (assembly GCF_900188275.1). Taxonomy (GTDB): domain Bacteria; phylum Bacteroidota; class Bacteroidia; order Flavobacteriales; family Flavobacteriaceae; genus Dokdonia; species Dokdonia pacifica. The sequence goes on along the minus strand of NZ_FZNY01000007.1, from coordinate 230,804 downwards.
TGATTTGGATTAAGCACTAAGAAGCTACTTTGTTTTATTAGTGAAACTCAATCTTGTGAAGTCAGGATGACGTTCACAAGATTGTAAGTTGAACTAACCCCGCTGAATAGCGGGGTCTTTTTTTTAGATATGTTTTGTGGGTTATTTAGATAGGTTTGGTATACGCTTTCGCGAAAGCGGAATTTTTTAATTCATACCATTACAATCAGGCATATACTTTTACTTTCGTGAAAATAGACTCTTGAGGTATTATCTTAAATAAGACGTACGGTTTTTGAGACACTATTCATTAACCGGATATGGAGTATCTTTGGGTAACAACCAAAAACTCATGAAAGATTTAATTGATAGGATCATAGCATTAGAGAGTATATCAAAAGAATTAGAGCCTACTGAAAAAGAAAGAGATCGTCTTAATCAAGAAGTTCAGGCCTATGCAAATACCTTTATAAAAGCTTTAAAAACAAAGCCAGCCTATACCAAAGGAGAGGTGAATAGCGATGCTTTAAAAATTGATTCTCATCAACATTCATTAACTACATTATTGGAGCACTATTCAAGTGAAGTGGCAGATCAAGGAATAAAACCAGCCTCTGGAGGACATCTTGGCTATATTCCAGGAGGCGGTATTTATACAGCAGCTCTAGGAGACTTTTTGGCAGCTTTTACAAATGAATATGCGGGAATGTATTATGGATCTCCAGGAGCAGTAACCATAGAAAATGAATTGCTCGATTGGATGAAAGGTGTGTTTGGTTTTCCTAAGAATGCTATAGGGAATTTAACATCAGGAGGGTCAATTGCCAATTTAATTGCATTAACAGCTGCTAGAGATGCATATGGGGTTAAAAATGAGAAGATAACCAAAAGTGTTATCTATATGAGTCCTCAAGTGCATCATTGCATTCATAAAGCCATCCGAATTATAGGAATGGAAGATGTGCAAATCCGTTTACTAACACTAGATGCCTTATCAAAAATTGATTCAGAAAAACTAAAAGAAACGATTGCGCATGACCTTGAGAATGGACTCCGCCCATTTATGATTATTGCTTCAGCGGGAACGACCGATACTGGTGCAGTAGATCCTCTAGAAGAAATAGGAGCTATTGCAAAACAACATCATCTTTGGTATCATATAGACGGAGCTTATGGCGGGTTTTTTATACTTGATGAGGAGAAAAAAGAACTATTTAAAGGAATAGAAATGGCAGATTCTCTTGTTGTAGACCCCCATAAAAGTTTGTTTATTCCATATGGTTTAGGTGCGGTTCTAATAAAAGATAAAGAAGCCGTTTTTCAATCGCATCATTACACCGCAAATTATATGCAGGATGCTGTCACAAATATGCAAATTAACCCAGCTGATGTATCACCAGAGCTGACAAAACATTTTAGAGGATTACGATTATGGTTACCTCTTAAGCTTCATGGTGTCCAACCTTTTGTTGCCTGTTTAAAAGAAAAACTATTGCTAACTACGTATTTTAGGAGTCAATTAGAAATGATAGGTTTTGAGCTAGGTCCAACGCCTGATTTATCAGTAAGTTATTTTTGGTATCCAGTACTAGAAGGAGATGAAAATGCTTTTAATGAAAAGCTAATGGAATTGATACATCAGGATGGGAGGATATTTTTAAGTTCTACAAAAATTGATGGCAAATTTGTTATCCGAATGGCGATTTTGTCTTTTAGAACAAAAATAACAACTATAGATAGTGCTATTGTGATGATTAAGACTTGTTTGTCTGCTGCAAAATCGCATTTTGGAATTTGATTTACTCTTGAAAACTTAATATAAATAGGTGCGCTTTCGCGAAAACAGATTTTTCTTTACTTGTAGTTTTTTTAATGTATCATCTAGCTTTTTCCTATTTTTACACACTAACTCTTTTTTAACTTGATCTCAAAAGAAACCATAGACAAAGTATTTGAAACAGCTCGTGTAGAAGAGGTGATAGGAGACTTTGTAGTGTTAAAAAAATCAGGGAGTAATTTTAAAGGGTTGAGCCCTTTTTCAGACGAACGTACTCCTAGTTTTATGGTATCTCCTGTAAAACAGATTTGGAAAGATTTTTCAAGCGGGAAAGGAGGTAACTCAGTAGCTTTTTTAATGGAGCATGAGCATTTTACCTACCCAGAAGCTATTAAATACCTTGCCAAAAAGTATAATATAGAGGTAGAGGAAACGGAGCAAAGTGATGAGCAGAAAGAACAAGCTACCATTAGAGAAAATCTATATGTCGTAAGTGAGTATGCACGTGACTATTATCATAATACGTTGCTAAATGCCGAGCAAGGAAAAGCGATAGGAGGAACCTATTTTAAAGAACGTGGGTTTACGCCAGATACCATAAAAAAATTCCAATTAGGATACAATCCAGATCAATGGGATGCTTTTACAAGTGAAGCGATACGTAAAGGATATAAACTTGAGTTTTTAGAAAAAACAGGCCTTACCATTGTAAAAGAAGAAAAACAATTTGACCGTTTTAAAGGACGTGTTATGTTTCCTATTCATTCTATGAGTGGTCGCGTATTGGGATTTGGAGGTCGTATTTTAACAAGTGATAAAAAAGCAGCAAAATACCTCAACTCTCCAGAGAGTGATATCTATCATAAAAGTAAAGTACTCTATGGTATTTATTATGCAAAACAATCTATAGCGAAAGAAGATAATTGTTATTTAGTAGAAGGATATACGGATGTAATTCAAATGCATCAATCAGGTATAGAGAATGTGGTTTCCTCTTCAGGAACAGCACTCACTCCAGAGCAAATACGTTTAATTAATAGACTTACCAATAATATTACGGTACTGTTTGATGGTGATGCAGCTGGCCAAAGAGCAGCCATACGAGGAATCGATTTGATTCTAGAACAAGGAATGAATGTAAAAGTATGTTCATTTCCGGAGGGAGAAGATCCGGATAGTTTTTCGCGAAAGCATAGTCAAGAAGAGATTCTTGCTTATTTTAATGAAAACGCAAAAGACTTTATACAGTATAAAGCAAATCTTTTGGTGGAAGAAGCGGCAGGAGATCCTATCAAAAAGGCAAGTACTGTACGTGATATGGTAGAGAGTATTTCTAAAATACCCGATACAATAAAACGAGAAATTTATGTGCAAGAGTGTTCTCGGATTATGGAAGTGTCGGAGTCGGTATTGTATGATACACTCGCGCAAATTTTTAAAAAAAATAAAAAAGAAGCTGTAAAAAAAGAAAAAACAGCGACTGCTTCAGAACCTCTTTCTAAAGTGCCAGATCAGATGCCTGATCAAATAGAGAAAGTAGATATGCTTTATGAATTAGAGCGTAAACTTATTGAGGCATTGTTAGTATACGGCCAGGAAGAAGAAGACTTTGAAGATCTAGTATTAAAAGAAACTGAAGATGGAAATTTAGAGTTAGAACCTGTTGTAAGTAAAGCAAGAGTATTTGAAAAAATATATTTAGACTTACAAGATGATGAGGTGGCGTTTACAAATGATCTGTTTAGATCATTGTATGCTAAAATCATTGAAAAACTACACCAAGACGATCAATTTAGAATAGAAACATTTATTAATGATTTAGCACCCGAAGAGGCTTCTGAAATATCTAATATTATCCTTAGTTATGAAAAATACGATTTACATCGTTGGGTAGATAGGGAAGTGTATGTAAAGACAAGGGATAAATCTATTGCACAATTTGTTTCAGAAATTGTACTTAGTTTAAGAGGGTATCTTATCTCAAAGAAGATTCATGATTTATCTACAGAAGTATCAAGTACAGCAAGCAATAGTGAGTTATTAAGTGATATAAGAGATTATATCAACCTTAAGAAATTAATTCATGAAAAACTAGGCCGCGTGTTCTCTGCTAAAATGGGTTAAATAGTCGTTGTATTTTGTAATAAACGAGCATGTTTAATTAATTCAGCAACATTTTGAGCTTCTAATTTTTTAAGTAAACGCATTTTGTAAGTGCTTACTGTCTTTTCATTAATATTTAAATTAGCAGCAATCTCTTTATTGCGTTTTCCATTTGATAAAAGATTAAGTACTTCAATCTCTCTGCTGGATAATTTCATGTATTTATAAGCAAGTCCTTGTGTTGTATTACCGTCACTAATAAGTCGTTTGCTTAATGACTCATTTAGGTAAATTCCGCCTCGTTGAATTTGGTTTATAGCATCTAACACACGCTGTATGGATGCTGTTTTTGAAACATAACCAGCAGCCCCATATTTAATAGCACTGAGGGCATACATTTCTTCAGGATGACAGCTTAGAACAAGAATTTTCACATGAGGGAACTCTCTCTTTATAGCTTTTATAGCTGTAATACTATTAAGATTAGGGATATCTATTTCAAGTATTAGAATATCCACTTCTGTTTTTGTAAGTACTTTTAATAAATCATTTCCATCACTTAAAGTGCTTATGATTTCGTAATTTCCTTCTGTGTTTAAAATTGAGGCAATCCCTTTTCTAGTGATAGGGTGATGATCCGCAATTAGAACTTTGTCCATGGTAATATGTGTTTCAATATGTTACAGAACAAGTCATTTAAGGGGGGAACTTGTTTAGGGTTCTCAAACTTACAAAGAAAAGAATGGGAAGTTGCAATTTTTAATTACAAATCGATAAAACGTTTATTTAAATAGATGAACGGGTATTTCGCATACTGGAATTGGGTTCATTTTGTGTTTGTTTGCATTATTTAGCCTTTTGTAGAGTGTAAAAACACGTTTTTCTTCACCCTCAAAATCGGTTTCTTTCTTTCCTATTTCATCTTGTCTCATAGCCCATTCTAGCTGATCATATGAAGCGCCTATTTGATCTTCATCTGTACGATCATCTCCCCATAATCCATCAGTAGGTTTTGCTTGTTGAATACTTTCTGGTACCGCTACAGCAGCGGCAAGCGTGTAAACTTCAGATTTCATTAAATCTGCAATAGGACTAAGATCTACGCCTCCATCTCCATATTTTGTGTAAAAACCTACACCAAAATCTTCTACTTTGTTTCCAGTACCTGCAACGAGGTATTTATGTAATCCTGCAAAATAATACAGCGTCGTCATACGCATTCTTGCGCGAGTATTTGCAAGACTTAAAAATAAGTTCTCATTATCAGATGCATCGGGAACTGCTGTTTTAAAAGTTTCAAAAAACGGAGTGAGCTCCACCTCAACACTAGATACATTTGAAAAACGTTCTTTGAGTTGCGCAATATGTTCTCTTCCTCTAGAAACTTGACTTGGCGCTTGATGAATAGGCATTTCTACACAAAGTGTTGGAAATCCTGTTTTTGCGCAAAGAGTAGAGGTAAGTGCACTATCTATTCCTCCGCTTATTCCTACTACAAATCCACTCATTCTTGCGTTAGTGGCATATTCTTTTAACCAATTTACGATATGATCTACTACTTTATCGGCTTGCATATATGTGTCTTTAAGTTTGTAACCCGTATTTTTGCATTTTAAAATGACAGGTAAAAAAATGAATTTTATTTTCTTGCGTTTAAGAAGTCTAAAGATACAAATTCACATGAAGAAAATACTTGGTGTTATATTGATTTTAATTGCTTTTGTTGCATGCAAAAATGATAAAGAGTTAAAGTCTGATATTGCTAATATCACTGTAGATATACCTATAGAGCGTTTTGATAGGTTATTTGCAAGTGCAACTCCAAAGGATTTGCCAGTTTTAAAAAGTAAATACCCTTATTTATTTTCTCAAAAGTATAGTGATGAATTTTGGGAAGCAAAACTTTCGGATACCTTACAAAAGGAATTAGAGAGAGAGGTAGATATTGCTTTCAAAAGTACAGCGCAGATAGAAGGAGACTTAGAGCTTCTGTATAAGCATATTTTGTATTATTACCCTAGTACATCAGTGCCTAAAACAATCAGTATTATAACAGAAGTGAGGAATAAGGTGGTGCTAACAGATAGTTTATTGCTTATAGGGTTAGATAATTATTTGGGAGAAGATCATTACTTCTATGAAGGAATTCAAAAGTATAAATCTAAAAACTTTAGAAAAGAACAGATTGATGTAGATGTGGCGTCTGCTTTCGCGAAAGCAAAAGTATCTCGACCACTAACGTCTACATTTTTAGATCAAATAATTTATGAAGGAAAGCAATTGTACTTAATGGAAACCTTATTGAGTCAGAAACCTATTCATGAAATTTTTTCCTATACAGCCGCTGAGTATGCATTTGCAGAAGAAAATGAAGTAAACATGTGGGAATATTTTGTTTCTAGTAAAAGCTTATATAGTACTGATAGAAAATTACTTTCAAGATTTATAGACCCAGCTCCTTTTTCTAAGTTTTATCTCGCTTTTGATAATGAAACCCCGGGAAGATTAGGAAGATATATTGGGTATAAGATTGTTGCATCGTATATGAATACAAATGATGTGGCGCTTAAGACAATGTTGCTGCAAGATGCAGAGACAATTTTTAATAATGCAAAATACAAACCTTAATAATGGCAATTAAGCATAAAACTGATATAAAAATAGCTATAGAACTTGATGAAAATAGAGTGCCAGAAAAAATGGCATGGACAGCAAGAGATGGAGGTGTAGCTGATGAGCCTGCAAAATCAATGTTACTTTCATTGTGGGATCATGAAAATCAAGAAGCTGTAAGCATAGATTTATGGACAAAAGATATGCCTGTAGATGAAATGCAGGTTTTCTTTCATCAAACACTGGTAGGAATGACTAACACCTTTAGAAGAGCAACAGGTAATGATAAGATGAGTGATACGATGAAAGATTTTTGCGATTATTTTGCAGAACATCTTAATTTGAAGAAGGAATAACTTAAAACATACGACAAAGATTGTACACCTTGTCGATTTTAAAGTATGAGAAAGTTAATCTTTGTGTATAACGCAAATTCAGGAGTCGTAAATACATGGCTGGATATGGCTCACAAAATAGTGAGTCCAACAACCTATGCATGTGATTTGTGTGGTTTGACGCATGGAAGCTTTTCAGAAAAAAGACGCTGGAAGAAATTTAGAGATACAGACCTTATTCCTATGGAATTTTATCATAAAGATGAATTCCTTAAAAAATTTAAATCCAAGTGGCTGCCTAAATATACATTTCCAGTAATTCTTTATTCTGATGAACAAGGATTGCAATCTTTTATGACCGCAACAGATTTCAAAAAAATGGCATCTGTAGAACAGTTAATTGAAAAAATTAAAGATTTTATAGTGCAGTTAGATACTACTGTTCAAGATTAGCATTTATTTGTGTAATGTAGTCGAGAATATCTTCTTTTCCTATGCTTTTAGAAGAGCTACTTACAAAGTAATTTGGAAATTCATACCAAGCACCTTCTAATAATGTTTTTTTGTAATGCTCTATGTTACGTTCTAGAGCATTGGGTTTTAGCTTGTCTGCTTTGGTAAAAATAATCGAAAACGGAATTTCTCGTTCCCCTAGATACTCCATGAAATCAACATCAATGGGTTGAGGTTCATGACGACAATCTACTAATACAAATGCAGAGATGAGTTGTCTACGTTGTTCGAAATAATCAGTAATAAACTTCTGAAAATATTTTTTTTCTTTTTTGGAAACACGCGCATATCCATAACCAGGTAAATCAACAAGGTGCCAGTTTTTATTAATCAAAAAATGATTGATAAGCTGTGTTTTTCCTGGCCTTCCAGAAGTTTTAGCAAGGTTTTTTCGGCTAGTAATCATATTGATTAACGAAGATTTACCAACATTGGATCTCCCTATAAATGCATACTCTGGAATCATCGTGTTAGGACACTTAGAAGCATCAGAATTACTTACTATAAATTCTGCCGATTTAATTTGCATGGTAAAATATTTTAGAAACTACGTTTCTTTAACCAGTCTAATAATATATCATTAAAAATAGCTGGTTGTTCCATCATAGCTGCATGGCCACATTTGTCAATCCAAAACAAATCAGAATCCGGAAGTAACTTATTAAAATCTTCAGCTACTTCAGGAGGTGTTACGCTGTCTTGTTTCCCCCAGATAATACAAGTAGGAGTGTTCATATCAGGAAGATCCTGTGCCATATTGTGACGTATCGCACTTTTTGCGATAGCTAGCGTTTTTATGAGCTTGTTTCTGTCATTTACAGTATCATATACCTCATCTACAATCTCTTTAGTGGCAATATCAGGGTTGTAAAAAACACCTTGTGCTTTTTTCTTGATATATTCATAATCACCACGTTTTGGATAGCTTTCTCCCATAGCACTTTCATACAAGCCAGAGCTTCCAGTAATCACAAGACCTTTTACTTTTTGAGGATATACCTTGGTGTGGTATAAACCAACATGGCCTCCCATAGAGTTTCCTAGTAAAATAACCTGATCATAGTTTTTGTGGTCAATAAACTCCTTTAGAAACTTTGCAAAACTCTTTACGCCAGTTTTAATAAGAGGCATAGAGTATACAGGGAGTTCTGGAATCACCACTTTGTATCCATTTTTAGAGAAGAAATCAGTAACAGAGTCAAAATTACTTAGCCCTCCCATCAATCCATGTAAAATGATGATTGGAGTGCCTTCACCTTCTTCTAAATAAGTGAATTTGCCTTCGGTTTTTAGTTCGTGCTTCATAGTTGTGGTTAAGCCTAAGCTCAATGGCAAATATAGGTATTTCCCTCGTATTGCAATCTTTATTTTGTAAATGCTTTGAAAGTATAAAGTTGTCGAGATTTTTTAGTAAAACTATCATCTTATAAACGTTAATTTTTTCTCTATTCGCTTTCGCGAAAGCGAATGAAATAACCTCAAAATAGTTGTGAACAGTTTGTTGGTAAAGTAGCCCTAGTGGTAAAACTTATCAACAAAGTGCAATAAAGTGGTAAAATGTGCAGTTTTTTCTTATATATTTGATCAATAAATCTAATTTTCTAGAAAAAGTAGTGCTCAACCTTATTGGAACATACGAGTGTAAAATAGATGCAAAAGGCAGATTGATGTTGCCTCAAGCATTTAAAAAGCAACTGGCTTCTGTCCTTCAGGACGGGTTTGTGCTTAAGCGTGCTGTGTTTCAAAAATGCTTGGAGTTGTATCCGATGGCAGAATGGAATGCATTGTCTCAGAAGGTAAACAAGCTCAATAGATTCAATAAAAAGAATGATGAGTTTATTCGTCGTTTTAATGCAGGAGTAAAACTTGTAGATATAGATGGTTCGGGTCGTATCCTTATTTCTAAGGATTTACATGCGTTTGCAAAAACTAAAAAAGAAATTGTGGTGAATGCAGCAATTAACGTTCTGGAGATATGGGATAAGGAGCTGTATGAAAAAGCTATTGATGAAGCTGCGCTTGATTTTGCAGATTTAGCCGAAGAAGTAATGGGAGATCAAAATGATGAACCAGATGGAGTATCATAACCCTGTACTACTTCATGAGACAATAGATGGTCTCGATATAAAACCTGATGGTGTCTATGTGGATGTGACCTTTGGAGGAGGAGGGCATTCTAGAGAAATTATAAAAAGACTTGGTGATGGAGGAAAGCTGTATGCTTTTGATCAAGACCAAGATGCTCAGCAAAATAGTATTGAAGATGATAGGTTTACACTTATTCCTGAAAATTTCAGATATGTCAAACGTTTCTTGCGTTTTCATGGGGTGAAGAAGGTAGATGGCATTCTAGGGGATTTTGGAGTTTCATCTCATCAATTTGATGTTGCAGAAAGAGGTTTTTCTACACGATTTGAAAGTGACCTCGATATGCGTATGAATCAAAATGATTCACTTTCTGCATATCACGTCGTTAATGAATATGAAGAAGAAGCATTACGACAAGTTTTTTGGCAATATGGAGAGTTGCGTAATGCACCTAAGATCGCAAGAACAATTGTGGGAGATAGAAAAGAAACTCCTATTAAAACAAGTGAGCAACTTAAAGAAGTATTGCGTCCGTTTTTGCCAAAGCATCGAGAGCATAAAATTTTAGCTCAGATTTATCAAGCCATACGGATTGAGGTAAATCAAGAAATTGAAGTGTTGAAAGAATTTTTATTGCAAACAGAGCAGTTATTAGATGTAGGAGGTCGTTTGAGTTTGATATCCTACCACTCATTGGAAGATAGGCTTGTAAAACGATATATACGAAACGGATTGTTTGAAGGTGAGCCAGAGAAAGATATGTATGGCAATTTTGAAGTGCCATTTAAAAAAGTAGGAAAACTGATTGTCCCAGATCATAAAGAGATAAAACAAAATAATAGAGCACGAAGTGCAAAATTGCGTATAGCAGAACGTCTGTAATATGAAGAAGAAGATTAATAACATACTAAAAGGGAAGTTTCTTGTAGATGAAGAAGCCTTTAAGAATTGGCGTATGATTATTTTTCTTTCTGTACTCGCATTAATTATGATTGCTAGTTCGCATCGTGCAGATGAAAAAGTACACGAAATAGCAAGATTAAAAGAAAAAGTTCAAGAGTTGCGAAGCGAGTCTGTAGATGCGCGTCTGAAACTCTGGAAGTTGAAAATAGAAAGTAATGTGGCGCGTAAGATGGAGTCGCGAGGTGTTCTACCATCTAACACACCTCCAAAGAAAATCAAAGTTAAAACAAAGCAAGAGTAGTTCTTAATGGCAACCAGCGAAAAGAACATATTAAACCGATTGTATTTTGTGGCAGGATGTATGTTCATCTTCGCCCTTCTTGTGACGTATAAACTGATCAGTATTCAATTCTTTCAAGGTGCCAAGTACAGAGAAATGGCTATTACTGCCACAGAAAAAATGGTCACTATTCCTGCTACTCGCGGAAATCTGTATGCAGGTGATGGGAGCTTGCTGGCAACATCGGTAATTAAATATGATGTGCGTTGGGATGCTGTTTCTCCTTCTGAAGAAAACTTTAATGAAAATGTTGTGCCCCTTAGTAAAGGGCTTTCAGATCTTTTAGGGAAATCACCTTCGTATTATCAAGAACGTCTTCGTAAAGCACGTGCTACTAAAAATAGATACTTATTTGTAGCTCGTAACCTCAGTTATAGTGATTACATAAAAATGAAATCATTACCGCTCTTTAATAAAGGACAGTTTAAAGGAGGGATAATTATAGAGGAGCATACAGAAAGAGAGCATCCATTAGATAAAATGGCCGAACGTACAGTGGGTTATGAGCGTAAAGATGATAGCGGTTATTATACACGAGTAGGTCTTGAAGGAGCGTACGGACATTACTTAAGAGGGAAAGAAGGACGTCGTCTTAAACAAAAAATTGCTAAAGGTGAATGGAAACCTATAGGGGTTGGGAATATTGTAGAGCCTCGTGATGGTTATGATGTCATCTCAACAATAGATGTAAATATTCAAGATATAGCGCATAATGCATTGTTAACTAGTTTGGAGAAATTCAAAGCAGATCATGGTTGCGTTGTAGTGATGGAAACAGCTACTGGTGAGATTAAAGCAATTTCTAATTTGGGTCGTACCTCAGAAGGTAAATATTACGAGCGTCTTAATTATGCAGTGGGTGAGTCGCATGAGCCTGGAAGTACATTTAAATTGATGGCAATGGTTGCGGCTTTAGAAGATAAAGTGATTGATACAAGTAAGGTAATCGATACAGAGAATGGGCGCGTTAAATTCTATGATCGTACCGCTATTGATTCAAAAAGAGGGGGGTATGGTAAAATAAGTGCAGCCAGAGCTTTTGAGTTGAGTAGTAATACGGCTTTCGCCAAAATGATTAATGAACCTTATTCAAAAGATCCTAAACGTTTTGTGAAGCGACTATTTAATATGGGGCTTAATGAAAAGCTAGGCCTCGAGATAATAGGTGAAGGAGAGCCAGATTTCCCGTATCCGGGAGATAAAGATTGGTATGGGACCACATTACCTTGGATGGCATTTGGATATGGGATAGAGCTTACTCCGTTACAGACACTTACTTTTTATAACGCCATTGCAAATGATGGGGAAATGGTAAAACCACGATTTATTAAACAAGTAAAAGAGTGGGATGTGATTGTAGAAACTTTTGAAAAAGAAGTTATCAATCCTCGTATAGCATCAGAGTCTACTATAAACGCAGTAAGACAAATGATGGAAAATACAGTGCGTCGTGGTACTGCAAAAAATATATATAGTCCAGACTTTTCTATGGCAGGAAAAACAGGAACCTGTCAAACGGAGTATTGGATAGAGCCTAATCGATACATCTCATCGTTTGCAGGATATTTCCCAGCAGATAATCCAAAGTACTCTTGTATTGTAGTGATTCATAAACCTGAAAAATCATTAGGGTATTACGGGAATATTGTTGCTGCTCCTGTATTTAAACAAATTGCTCAGAAAATTTATACAGATACTCCTGTGGTAGATGAGGTAGATCTATTACAAGAAAATTATAAGAATACAGAAAGTGATTATGAAACTTATTACGGTAAAGTAAATAAAGATCATAAAACAGTGCCTAATGTAAAAGGAATGAGTGGTATGGATGCCATTGCACTTTTAGAAAACTTAGGAATGAAAGTACGTTTTCGCGGAAGCGGAAAAGTAACTACACAATCTGTGCAAGCAGGAGAGAAACTAATAAAAAACCAAACGATTACACTAGAGTTATTGTGATTTTACTTAAAGACATATTATACAAAGTACCGCTAGAAAGTGTAGTAGGTAATACAAGTGTGGCAATAACTAATCTGCATTTTGATTCGCGTCTTGTAACATTAAATGATGTTTTTGTGGCTATAAGAGGAACTCAAAGTGACGGTCATGATTACATTATAAAAGCTGTAGAAAAAGGAGCAATTGCTGTTGTTTGTGAAGAATTACCAGCGCAAATCATACACGGAGTTTCTTATGTGAAAGTAGTAGATAGTGCTTCGGCACTAGCGGTAATGTCAGCAAATTATTACGAAAACCCATCTCATAATTTGAAATTAATAGGTGTAACAGGGACCAATGGTAAAACGACCATTGCGTCTTTGTTATATCAACTTTTTGAAAAAGCAGGCTATACTGTTGGCTTACTTTCTACTGTAAAGATTATGGTCGCCGATCAAGAATTTAAGGCCACGCATACTACGCCAGATTCATTGACTATTAATAAATATCTAGCAGAAATGAATGCCGCGGGTGTTGAGTATTGCTTTATGGAAGTAAGCTCTCATGGAATTCATCAAAAACGCACAGAAGGATTACAGTTTGCTGGAGGGATTTTTACCAATTTAAGTCATGATCATTTAGATTATCACAACTCATTTGCAGAGTATAGAGATGTAAAAAAGAAGTTTTTTGACGAATTGCCAAAAGAAGCTTTTGCTCTTGTAAATATTGATGATAAGAACGGTCCTGTCATGGTTCAAAATACAAAGGCAAGAAAAGTAACCTATGCTTTAAAAACAGTAGCCGATTTTAAGGCTCAGATTCTTGAAAACCAGCTTTCTGGTTTGTTGTTGAAAATAAATGATCAAGAAGTATGGGTACGTTTAATTGGTTCCTTTAATGCGTATAATTTATTAGCAATCTATGCTACTGCTGAATTACTCGGTTTAGAACAAATGGAAACACTACAGTTGCTTAGTCAATTAGAAAGTGTAAGCGGGCGTTTTCAGTATTTAATTTCTGAAGGCAATATCACTGCAATTGTAGATTACGCTCATACCCCTGACGCTCTAAAAAATGTGTTGGAAACCATTAATGACATAAGGACCAAAAACGAACAATTGATCACTGTCGTGGGCGCTGGGGGAGATCGAGACACTACAAAGCGACCTAAAATGGGGCATATAGCTTCAGCGCTTAGTTCCAAAACTATTTTTACTAGTGATAATCCTCGTAGTGAAGACCCTAATTTAATTATAGAAGAAATAGAGGCAGGTGTAGCGCCTCAAAATTTTAAAAAAGTAGTATCCATTGCTGATAGAAAGCAGGCTATCAAAACAGCATGCCAACTAGCAAATCCACATGACATTATTCTTATTGCAGGTAAAGGTCATGAGACATATCAAGAGATTAAAGGAGAGCGCTTTGATTTTGATGATTATAAAATTGTAGAAGAAACCCTAAAACAACTAGAAAAATAATGTTGTACTATCTATTTAAATACTTGGACGAAGCTTACAACCTTCCTGGAGCAGGGCTATTTCAGTTCAGTACGTTTAGAGCGGCGATGGCGATCATATTATCCCTAGCTATTTCTACAATTTATGGAAAACGTATTATTCGCTTTTTGCAACGTAAACAAATGGGGGAGACTATCCGAGATTTAGGTCTTGCAGGTCAATCTGAAAAAGCAGGAACTCCTACCATGGGTGGTCTTATTATTATCCTAGCAACTTTAGTACCCGTGCTCTTATTTGCGAAGCTGGATAATATATATATCATTCTCTTAATAGTCACAACACTTTGGATGGGGGTTATTGGTTTTCTGGATGATTATAAGAAGAAGATGGAGAAGAATAAAGATGGTCTTGCTGGTAGATATAAAGTAATTGGTCAAGTAGGGTTAGGAATTATTGTAGGAACAACCATGTTTTTTCACTCAGATATCACTATTAAAGAAGAGCGTGTGGATGTACCTGTATCTGTTCAAACTGAAGTTATAGCAAATCAAGATAATCCAAGATTTACTGAAGAAGAAAAAAGTTTAAAAACAACGATCCCTTTTGTTAAAAACAATGAGTTGGATTATGCAAAATTAGTTACTTGGATCAATCCTGATTGGGCAAAATATGCATGGATTATTTTTATTCCGATTGTGATTCTTATTGTCACAGCCGTTTCTAATGCTGCTAATTTAACAGATGGTATCGATGGACTCGCGGCAGGAACATCTGCTATAGCTGTTCTTACGCTAGGACTGTTTGCTTTTGTTTCTGGTAATATCATTTTTAGTGATTACCTCAATGTAATGTATATCCCTCGTAGTGGTGAGATGGTCGTTTTTATAACTGCTTTTGTAGGGGCTCTTATTGGATTTTTATGGTATAACGCCTATCCAGCGCAAGTGTTTATGGGAGATACAGGAAGCCTTACAATAGGTGGGATCATTGCAGTGATAGCTATTGCAACTCGTAAAGAATGGCTCATCCCTATACTCGGAGGTATTTTCGTAATGGAAAACCTTTCGGTCATCATGCAAGTAGGGTATTTCAAGTACACAAAGAAGAAAACAGGAGAAGGGAAACGTATTTTTCTAATGTCGCCATTACATCATCACTATCAGAAAAAGGGCATACACGAAAGTAAAATTGTAGCGAGGTTTTGGATTGTCGGTATTTTACTAGCAATCCTCACTATTGTAACATTAAAAATTAGATAAATGTGGTATACGCTTTTGCGAAAGCGTATAAAGCAACCTAAAATATGAGTAAGAAAATCGCAATACTAGGAGGAGGAGAGAGTGGTGTTGGTACGGCGATACTTGCCAAGCAGAAAGGATACGAAGTCTTGGTTTCTGACTTCGGAAAATTAAAAGAAACCTATAAAAAAGTTCTGACAGATTTTGACATAGTTTGGGAGGAAGGCGGTCATACGGAAGCTGAAATATTGAAAGCAGCAATAGTTATGAAAAGCCCTGGGATACCAGATAAAGCACCCATTGTAAAAGCCATTTTGGCGCATGGAATTCCTGTGATTTCTGAAATAGAATTTGCAGCGCGATATACAGATGCAATGCTTATTGGTATTACGGGAAGTAATGGGAAAACCACAACAACATCACTGATTGGTCATCTCTTAACACAAGCAAAACTCAATGTGGGTATTGCAGGAAATATAGGGGATAGTTTTGCAAAGATGGTTGCAGAGCAGTCTATTGATACCTATGTGTTAGAGATTAGTAGTTTTCAGTTAGATGGCGTGGTAGATTTTGCACCACATATTGCTGTGATTACCAATATAACACCAGATCACTTAGATCGATATGAGTATGAGTTTGATAACTATATCGCAGCTAAGTTTAGAATCGCTATGAACCAAACTCCTGAGGATTACCTCATCTATGATGCAGATGATCCTGTGATTACAGATTGGTTAAAAAAACATCCAGTCAGATCAAAACTAGTTCCATTTTCAATGCATCAAAAGCTTGATTATGGAGCCTATAAAGAAGATAATAAAATATATATAAATACAGATAACAACCATTTTAGTATGACAATCCAAGATTTAGCCTTAAAAGGACAGCACAATACAAAAAATGCCATGGCAGCATCTACTGTAGCCAACCTTTTAAGTATAAGAAAAACAACAATACGTGAAAGTCTGGAAGGATTTCAAGGTGTTGAGCATCGTTTAGAACAAGTCCTGAAAATAGGGAATGTACAATATATCAATGATAGTAAAGCAACTAATGTAAATGCTACATTTTATGCATTGGATAGTATGTCTGCACCCACTGTTTGGATTGTTGGGGGTGTAGATAAGGGGAATGATTATCGTGATTTATATCCGTTAATTAATGAAAAAGTAAAGGCTATTATTTGTTTAGGTGTAGACAATGCAAAGTTGATGAGTCATTTTGGAAATATGGTAGATATTATCATAGAAACACAGTCTATGACAGAAGCGGTTAAGATTGCTTATAAGGTTACTGAAAAAGGAGATAATGTGTTATTGTCACCTGCATGTGCAAGTTTTGATTTATTTGATAATTATGAAGATAGAGGGCGTCAGTTTAAAAACGCAGTACGTAACCTATAATCTAGATAAAAGAGAAAATGTTTAACGCAAAAAAAATATTTGCAGGATTAAAAGGCGACAAAGCTATATGGGCTATTGTAGCACTATTAGCCTTGTTTTCCTTTTTGCCAGTATATAGTGCTGCAAGTAATCTTGCTTATATACGTGGTGATGGAAATACGTTGCGTTTTCTCATTAAGCATGGAATGCATCTTGTGTTAGGTTTTGCGATGCTGTATGGCGTACATAAAATACCATATCATTATTTTAAGGGGTTGTCTGTTATCTTTTTACCCTTAGTTATTTTATTGTTAATCGTAACCCTTGCACAAGGAACAACAGTCTCAGGAGCTAATGCTGCACGCTGGATTAAGATTCCTTTTATGGGAGTTGGTTTTCAAACCTCAACACTTGCTGCGGTGGTGCTTATGGTATATGTAGCAAGGTATCTCTCAAGAATAAAAGACAAGCAAGTAACTTTTAAGGAGACATTAATCCCTTTGTGGTTGCCCGTTGGAGTGGTTTTAGCATTGATTTTACCAGCAAACTTTTCGACAACAGCGATTATTTTTTTCATGGTAATTACATTAGTATTTCTAGGGGGATATCCTCTAAAATATTTAGGAATTATTATAGCTTCAGGTATTGTTGCACTATTGTTTTTCGTATTAATGGCTAAAGCCTTTCCTGGTATGTTTCCAAATAGGGTAGATACATGGATTAGTAGGGTAGAGAATTTTGCAAGTGAAGAAGTAGATGCCGATGCCGATTATCAAATAGAAAAGGCAAAAATTGCGATAGCATCTGGAGGTCCTTTTGGATTAGGACCGGGTAAAAGTGTACAGAAAAACTTTTTGCCTCAATCATCATCAGATTTTATTTATGCCATTATTGTAGAAGAATTTGGTCTTTTGGGGGCATTATTTTTAATGCTATTGTATCTCTTGTTGCTTTTCCGAATTACAGTGATTGCACATAAAGCAGGAACCATATTTGCAAAATTATTAGTCATAGGTGTAGGGATGCCTATTGTATTCCAGGCACTAATTAATATGGCTGTTGCTGTCGAGTTATTTCCAGTAACAGGACAAACACTTCCGCTGGTGAGTAGTGGAGGTACTTCTATATGGATGACATGTCTGGCGATAGGAATTGTGTTAAGTGTGAGTGCCAAACGTGATCCAAAAGAAGTAAGTAAAGAAACAACTAACGAAAAAGAACTTAATCCATTAGATATATTAAGTGAAACCTTATAAAGTCATATTATCAGGAGGTGGTACAGGAGGACATATTTATCCTGCTATTGCTATTGCACGCGAAATAGAAAAGCGATATCCGAATACGGAGTTCCTTTTTGTGGGTGCCAAAGATCGTATGGAGATGGAAAAAGTGCCAAAAGCAGGGTATAATATTGAAGGCCTTTGGATTTCAGGAATTCAACGTAAGATCTCTCTGGAGAATTTAAAATTCCCTTTCAAGTTAATAAGCAGCCTCTGGAAGTCCAATAAAATCCTAAAGCGTTTCCAACCAGATGTCGTCATAGGAACAGGAGGATTCGCAAGTGGTCCTTTGCTTAAACGGGCAACTAGTAAAAAAATACCTGCACTCATTCAAGAACAGAATTCGTATGCGGGAATTACAAATAAATTACTCTCAAAAAATGTTCAGAAAATATGCGTTGCCTATGATGAGATGCATCGCTTTTTTCCAAAAGATAAAATTATAAAAACAGGAAATCCTGTTCGGAATGATTTGTTAACCATTACAAATAAACGAGCAGAAGCTCTGTCTATATATGAACTCTCTCCAGATAAGAAAACACTGTTAGTTATTGGGGGAAGTCTTGGAGCCAGAGCCGTTAATGAATTGATCAGTAAACAACTTGATTTCTTTACGAGTCACGAGGTGCAAATACTTTGGCAAACTGGAAAGTTGTATTACGAACAATACAAACATCTTGCTTCTAAGCATGTTAAAATTATGGCATATATAGATCAGATGGATATGGCATATGCGGCAGCAGATATCATTATATCTAGAGCAGGAGCAAGCTCTGTATCTGAATTATGTATTGTAGGAAAAGCAACCGTGTTTATTCCGTCGCCTAACGTGGCTGAAGATCATCAAACTAAAAATGCATTGGCGATCACTGAAAAAAATGCAGCAATACTGTTACGTCAGACGGAATTAGATGCCAAGTTTCAAACCGAATTAAAAAACTTGATTCAAGATAAAGAACGAAGAGAAGCTTTAGGGACTGCTATTAAAAAACTGGCACTACCAGATGCTACTCAAGATATTGTAGATGAAGTTGAAAAACTATTAAAGAATAACGCGTAAATGAATGCATTAAAAGACATACAACATTTTTATTTCATCGGTATAGGTGGAATAGGTATGAGTGCCTTAGCATTCTATTTCCATGAAATAGGAAAACATGTTGCTGGGTATGATAAAACGCCTAGTGATGTGACGCGTTCTTTAGAAGAAAAAGGAATTCCTGTTCATTTTAATGATAAAGGCCCTGAAGTAGATGCGCCATATCAGATCGATAATACATTGGTGATATATACTCCAGCGGTGCCTAGTAATTTTGGAGAATTGGTACGCTTTCGCGAAAGCGGATACACCATCAAAAAAAGAGCAGAAGTGCTAGGAATGATTGCAAATGCACATTATAGCCTAGCTGTAGCGGGAACACATGGAAAAACAACCACCTCAAGTATATTAGGGCATTTACTTGCCGAAACAGGTGCGCCAGTAACAGCTTTTATAGGAGGAATAACTAATAATTATAAAGGAAATTTAATTCAGAAAGGAAATGATGTTATTGTGGTAGAGGCAGACGAATTTGATCGTTCTTTCTTACAATTAACTCCTGATATTGCTTGCATTACGTCTATGGATGCAGATCATCTTGATATATATGGTGATGCTACGACATTAGAAAATACATTTAAAGAGTTTGGTAGTTTGGTTTCAAAAGAGAAACTATTTGTGCAAAATGGACTACCCATAGATGGACTTACTGTAGGAATAGAAGATGATGCTATGTATAGTGCTCAGAATGTAGTTGTAAAAAATGGATGTTATCACTTTGATTTTAAACACCCTGATGGGGTGATATCTCAAATGCAATTTAACCTACCTGGCAGACACAATCTGTCTAATGCGATAACAGCTTTGGGTATGGCAATGCTCTATGGTTCCCCGACCGAATTGCTTCCCAAAGCTTTATTGAGTTTTTCTGGTGTTAATAGAAGATTTACGTATAGAATACAAACAGAAAATCAAGTGCTTATTGATGATTATGCACATCATCCCACAGAAATAGCTGCGGTATATCAAAGTGTCAAAGAGATGTATCCAGATGTGCCCGTACTAGCTGTTTTTCAGCCACATTTATTTAGCAGAACCCAAGATTTTATGGATGACTTTGCGATGCAACTTTCGCAATTTAATGAAGTCTTTTTATTAGATATATACCCGGCAAGAGAATTACCTATTGATGGGGTAACAAGTAGTGTTTTATTAGAAAAAATAAAACTTGAAAAAAAACGATTAGTAACTAAAGATAATTTATTAGAAAAAATACAGCAAGCTTCTCAAAAAGTCGTTGTTATGATGGGGGCTGGAGATATAGGGGTAGAGATCATGAAAGTAACTCAATTATTAAAAAATGCGTCTTAACTGGAATTACATACGGTTTTCTGGATTACTGTTAGTGACAGTGCTATTGTATGCATTTGCATCACATCGAAATAGTGCGCGATTAGTAGAAAATGTTGCGATTCAATTTAAGGATGAAAGCAAGCCTTTTGTTACTAGAAATACCGTTGATAAATTGTTAATACAAAGTGAAGGCAATGTTACGGGTATGCCTAAAGAAAAATTAGCTTTGAATGAGATGGAGTTGCGAGTAAAGTCGCATCCTATTGTCAAAAATGCAGATGTTTATGTTACCGTAGCAGGAACAGTGGGAGTCGCTATTGAGCAACGAATGCCCATTGCTCGTGTATATGGTAATACGTCATTTTATATAGATCAAGATGGTAAGGAAATGCCGCTCTCTGAGAATTTTTCAGCAAGAGTGCCTATTGTAAATGGGATTGGAAAACAAGATATCCCAACAATAACACAATTGATTTTATATATAAAAAATGATGATTTTCTGAATAAACATATTATTGGTGTCAACAAACAAAAAGACAATCAATATATACTTATTCCAAGAAAATTGAATTATGAAATTGTATTAGGTGAAGTAACAAGCTTAGCACATAAGCTTACAAATTATAAAGCCTTTTACCAAAAAGCACAAAAAGACAAAACACTAGATACGTATAGATATATTAATCTTAAATATGCCAATCAAGTGGTTTGTAAAAAAAGATAAGGGGTCATGAATATTCATAAAAATAACAGATAGTGAGTATTCTAAACGATAGCAATATGGAACAACAAAATATCGCAGTAGGACTAGATATAGGTACAACAAAGATTGTGGCTATGATAGGTCGTTACAATGAATATAATAAAGTTGAGATTCTAGGGATTGGAAAATCTAAAAGTCTAGGAGTGCATCGTGGTGTTGTAAATAATATTACTCAGACCATACAATCTGTACAACAGGCTGTCCAAGAAGCAGAAAATGTGTCTGGAATTAAGATCAAAGATGTTGTTGTGGGTATTGCAGGACAACATATACGTAGTCTTCAGCATAGTGATTATATCACAAGATCAAATGCAGATGCCGTTATAGATAGTAAAGATATAGACGCCTTATGTAATCAGGTTCATAAACTAGTAATGCTGCCAGGAGAAGAAATTATTCATGTATTACCACAGGAATATAAAGTAGATGGACAGAGTGAGATTAAAGAGCCTATAGGAATGTATGGCGGACGTGTTGAGGCTAATTTTCATGTTGTCGTTGGGCAGGTCGCCTCTATTAGAAATATAGGACGCTGCGTGAAAAGTGCAGGATTGAATTTAGATAGAATTACATTAGAACCATTAGCATCTGCAGATGCCGTATTGAGTCAAGAAGAAAAAGAAGCAGGAGTAGCACTTATTGATATAGGAGGAGGTACTACAGATCTTGCCATTTTTAAAGATGGAATTATACGACATACGGCAGTGATTCCTTTTGGAGGGAATGTAATTACTGAAGATATTAAAGAAGGCTGTTCTATTATTGAAAAGCAAGCAGAATTGCTTAAAATAAAATTCGGATCTGCTTGGCCAGGAGAAAATAAAGACAATGAGATTGTTTCTATTCCTGGGCTTAGAGGACGTGATCCTAAGGAGATTACGTTAAAAAATCTATCTAAGATTATACATGCTAGAGTCGTGGAGATTATAGAGCAAGTATACTTGGAAATAAAAAACTATGGTCACGAAGAGCAGAAGAAAAAATTAATCGCTGGGATTGTATTAACGGGAGGAGGCTCTCAGTTAAAACACCTTAAACAATTAGTAGAATATATCACAGGAATGGATACTCGTATAGGGTATCCTAATGAACATCTTGCTGGAGATAGTGATTCAGAAACTACGAGTCCGTTGTTTGCAACAGCAGTAGGACTTGTGATGAATAGCCTTGAGCAAGGATTGTATAATAGTATAGAAGAGGTTGAGGATATTCAGGAAGATATAATCACAGATGGAGAGGTAAATACACCTCTTAAAGAGTCTGTTAAAACACCAACCGGACCCAAAAAGAGCATTTTTGATCGATGGGCAGAGAAGTTTAAAGACTTTTTGGATAATGCAGAGTAGCGTTTGCTACAAAAGAATGAAGGTTAATTAATAAGAAATAAAGAGATATACGCTTTCGCGAAACGAAGTAGAGCAGAAGTTTATACTGAGCAAGGTCGAAGTACGGAAGCGGAAACAGAAAAGTAATAAAGGGGCTAAAATCAAAAATATGAGTACGACAGAATTTGATGGAATTACATTTGATCTACCTAAAAACCAAAGTAACGTTATTAAGGTTATTGGCGTAGGAGGAGGAGGAAGTAATGCAATAAATCACATGTTTCACCAAGGTATAAAAGGGGTGGATTTTGTGATATGTAATACAGATGCACAAGCATTAGAAAACAGTACGGTACCTATTAAAATACAACTCGGCGTTGGGCTTACAGAAGGCCTAGGAGCAGGAGCAAACCCTGAAGTAGGGGAGCAAGCAGCTATAGAGAGTGAACTAGACATCAAAGAGATGCTAGGAGCCAATACCAAAATGATTTTTATCACTGCTGGTATGGGAGGTGGTACCGGAACGGGTGCAGCACCTATCATTGCAAAAATGGCTAGAGAAATGGAAATCCTTGTCGTAGGGATTGTGACCATTCCTTTCCAGTTTGAAGGTAAAATGCGTAATGAACAAGCACAACGAGGAGTAGATCGATTAAGATCCCAAGTAGATTCTCTTATTGTTATAAATAATAATAAACTAAGAGAAGTTTATGGAAATCTAGGGTTTAAAGCAGGATTTAGCAAAGCAGATGAGGTACTTGCTACTGCATCTAGAGGGATAGCAGAAGTAATTACACATCACTATACGCAAAATATTGACCTTCGTGATGCAAAAACAGTATTGAGTAATAGTGGAACTGCCATTATGGGAAGTTCTACAGCAAGTGGTTCTAATCGTGCTTTTGAAGCTATTACAAAAGCATTAGACTCTCCATTATTGAATGATAACAAGATTACGGGTGCTAAAAATGTACTATTACTTATTGTATCTGGAAGTGATGAAATTACGATAGATGAGATAGGGGAGATTAATGACCACATTCAGGCAGAAGCAGGAAATAGTGCAAATATCATTATGGGTGTAGGTGAAGATGAAGCTCTTGGGGATGCTATTTCGGTAACTATTATTGCTACTGGATTTAATGTAGAGCAACAAGATGATATTGTAAATGTAGAATCAAAGAAAATCATACATACACTAGAAGAAGAGCAAAAAGCGCAACATGATTTGATGCCTGAAGCAACTGTGCAAGAAGCTTCTTCTCTACTTGAAGAAGTAGTGCCAGAAACTCCAGAAGTAGAAGAAGTTGTAGTGCCAGAAAAAATAGTACACACTTTAGATTTGGATGATTTTGAAGAAAAACCTTCTGCACCTGTACATAAAGATGCGGTAGATTTAAAAATGATTCCTACTACAGATATTATTAGAGATATTGATGTGGTTTATGAAGAAGTACTTGCTGCTTCTGAAGATGATTTTGAAATCATAGATACAACCGTACGCCAAGAAGAAACAACTTTTGAAGAAAAGGAATCTGTTCAAGAAGAAGTAACGGGAATGTTGTCTTTTGACCTTCCAATGCATGTAGAAGAAGAACCTGTAAAGAAAGAAGAAGTAGAAGCTCCTGTTCTTTTTGATCTCGATGAAGATATTGTAGATATAGAAGTAAAAGATGCAATAGAAATTATTCCAGTTACAGAACTTTCTACAGAAGGTGAAAAACGATATAGTCTAGAAGATTATATGGAAGTAGAAGAAAATTTGGCTTCGGCAAAAGTGTCAGAGACGGAAGGAACACAGGTGGAAGAAGAAACGATTGTTTTTGAGAAAAAAACGGTAGCACCTGAAGAAGTTTCGGAAGAACAAAAAGAAGAAGAGGTAGATCCTATGAATAGTCCTA
Organism: Dokdonia pacifica; assembly: GCF_900188275.1. Lineage (GTDB taxonomy): Bacteria > Bacteroidota > Bacteroidia > Flavobacteriales > Flavobacteriaceae > Dokdonia > Dokdonia pacifica. Next base: position 206,474 of record NZ_FZNY01000007.1, on the reverse strand, counting down.
TCTCAAAGCTTTTAATTGATCGTGCGGCAGAGCGTAAGCGTAAGATGAAAGAATTTAATTATAAGTTTCATCACAACCAATCGCGTATTGAAGAAATAGAGAAGCAACCAGCGTATAAACGTATGGGAATTGATCTTGATGATAAAACTCCGGATAAAGAAGGGAATTTATCACGCACAACCTTGTCTACTGATGACAATGAAGATATCCAGTTACGAAGTAATAATTCTTTTTTACATGATAATGTAGATTAGAGAAAGAGCCAACTTAATTGAGATTTGAAACCTGGAAGTTATAGAGTAGCTTTCAGGTTTCTTTTTTATCTTCGCAATCCTAATGCGAAGGCGTGTGTATACGCTTTCGCGAAAGCAAAATAAATATGAGTTTACAAACAGCGATAATGACCGCCATGAAAGAAGCAATGAAGGCAAAGGATCAGAATGCCTTAACTTCTTTACGTGCAGTAAAATCTGCTATATTATTAGCACAAACAGAAAGTGGAGCTAAAGAAGAATTAACTGAAGAGCAAGAGCTTAAATTATTACAGAAGCTTGTAAAACAACGCAAGGACAGCGCAAAAATATTTGCAGAGCAAGGCCGTACAGATCTAGCAGATCCAGAGCTTGCACAAGCAGCAGTTATTTCAAAATTTCTTCCAGAACAAATGAGTGAAGATGCTATCGCTACTATTGTAGATGAAGTAATCACTGCAACGGGTGCTACGGGTATGAAAGATATGGGGAAAGTAATGGGGCAAGTAAATGCAAAAGTTGCAGGAAAAGCAGATGGAAGTACTATTGCTAAAATTGTAAAAGAAAAACTAGTATAAGACTTTATACATTCTTTATTTAGATTAAAGAATGTATATAATGGCCTCGTAGTTCAACTGGATAGAATATCAGATTTCGGCTCTGAGGGTTGGGGGTTCGAATCCCTTCGAGGTCACGAATAAATAGTTTCAAAAGAAAAAACGCCAAGCTTGCTTGAGCGTTTTTTTGTTGAAACTATTTTCAAAGCTGCGCTTTGTGGGATCACTGAGCGTAGCGAGGTAATCCTAACTAAAACTAATCAAGCTTGCTTGAGCGTTTTTTTGTTGAAACTATTTTCAAAGCTGCGCTTTGTGGGATCACTGAGCGTAGCGAGGTAATCCTAACTAAAACTAATCAAGCTTGCTTGAGCGTTTTTTTGTTGAAACTATTTTCAAAGCTGCGCTTTGTGGGATCACTGAGCGTAGCGAGGTAATCCTAACTAAAACTAATCAAGCTTGCTTGAGCGTTTTTTTGTTGAAACTATTTTCAAAGCTGCGCTTTGTGGGATCACCGAGCGTAGCGAGGTAATCCTAATTTAAACTAATCAAGCTTGCTTGCATTTGTAAGTGTGTATTTTGTGTTTTAAAAGTGTCTTAGAGGTTGTGCCCCAATACAAATACACAAACACCAAGCCCTAAAAGAAAACAGTACAAATAAAAAAAACTGAACAATGATACCATTGTTCAGTTTTAATAAGTTTATTAATTACCTATATCGGTTATTTATAGACTAGGTAAAAAGACATAAAGCTTTAGTTATTTAATCCTTTATGTTTAAGTCTTTTTAATTCAATTTCTTCTTGAGTAAGACTTTTCATTTTTTCAAGTCTTTTTAATTCTATTTTGGTAAGCCCTGACTCCTCATTTGATCTATTAGTATCCTCTTGATCCACAGGAGATCCAAAATTATCTACAATAGTCTCATCACAGAATCCAATAGACCAGCTATTTAATGTTCCTGTATCACCACCTGCATCATCAAATATACTTAGTGTCCAATTACCAGCAATAGCTTCACCATCATAAGTAGCTGCAAAAGTGCCTCCTTCTGGTTGGAACTCTCCTGTAAATGGTGCAGATCCGGTTGTAATATTAGGGGCTCCATCTCTAAACACAGTATTTGTGAAGCTTTCACCAGAACCTCCGTTATCGGAAGTTAAATCGAGCATCGTTCCAACTGGAGATATTAATGTCATTTCTAAGTCTCCTGTAAATGTATGAAAGAGATCAACAGTTACATTGTCAATATCTGCATCTACACCAATAGTTCCCATTGATGTGCTTGTAGCAGTAGAAGTTAATGTTTGGTTATCAAAAATATCAGCATCTACAACAACACCAGCAAATGTATTAAGAGTTCCTTCACAACCGAAAACACATGATAAATCTGTATTAAATGTTCCTGAAAGACCATTTGCAGTGCTCCAAGTACCAGAAGATGTAGAACAATCTGAAACTGTTGTATAAGAATGTGTTCCACTCCAAGTAATATCAACTCCTTGTGATGTATACATTCCTTCTACAGTACATGATGTTGATCCACCACCACTAGATGCAGTACATCCACTTTGCTCGTTACCAGTTGTAGATCCAAAATCTAATGTATTAAAGATTGTCTGTGTTGTGATATCTGTGTCATTACCTTCTCCAGTACCCGTATTAAAGATAATACTCCAAGTACCACTTGCATTTGTTACACTCATATCATCAGTAGTGAAAGATCCAGTAAGTGGCACAACAGCCCCACGTGTATTTTCTTTTACTACAGTAATAAGAGAAGCTTTTGAATTTGAATTTGCATCAGTAATCGTTGGATTAGATCCATTATCATTTACGTTAAAAACAAATGAAGATGATCTAGTGTTAGAGTAAAATGCTATACTCATTTCATTGCCAATTGCTAATCCAGCTTGTTCACGTATAGTTCCTTCAAAATACTCAACTACTCCATTAAGGTAAGTAATGCTAGCTTTAGCAACATCTTCATTGATTACTTTAATTTCTACAGTACCACGATCTTGACTATCAGCTGTTGTAAATACACCCTTATACATCCCAAGAGATGAATCTGTATATGTACTTAAATCTGCTACAAGATCAAGGGCTTCCACAGCACTTGTGTTTTCGATAGGTTCTTCATCAGAACAAGAAAATAATACTCCCACCAAAAGCAAGGAAGTAAATAATTTGAATAGTTTCATAATTAGTTGAGTTTGTTGGGATGACTTTAAAGCTTACTATTTTAATTTTTCTGTGCATCATATACTAAATGCTGAAATAATATCAAAATAATTAGTCTTTAAAAAATCAAATGTAAAAAAAATAAAAATAAAATTTTAGGATTTTTTAACAAAAAATGTTTTTAAAGACAAAAATGTTAAATGTGTTACTTTTTGAAACTACTTTTTCATTTCTAGTGTATACGCTTTCGCGAAAGCGTAACATATTGCTATATAGGCTTATATTTTTTTTACTACTATGATTCTTGATGTTATAACCTGAGTCCAAATTAAAACTAATTAGTACTCTCAATAACATCCTTTAATTTTTGATATTACTATGGTAGATCACAATTTGTCAAATGTATTCTATTATGAAGGAAGGTAGGTGAGTTTATTACCACAACTATTATTTGAGAAGTGTAAGAGTAGTTCTAATAAATATCATAGAAACTAATCTGTAATCAATCTCTCAATAGTATTTATAAAAGAATCAGCATGTTTTTCCCACGAAAATAGCTGTGCTTGTTCTATGTTTTTTTGACTATTTATTTTCTGTTCAGTTAATGAAAATTGAGAGATTTTAATCATTTGCTCTTTTATTTCATCAACAGATTCTGGATTGCAGTAGTGTGCTACTGCTCCAGCTACTTCTGGTAAGCTAGAAGTATTTGAACAAATTACATCTGTACCACAAGCTAAGGCTTCTAATATAGGAAGGCCAAAACCTTCATATAAAGAAGGGTAAATTAAAGCGCTCGCATGGCTATATACTATTGGTAACTCTTCTTCTTTTATATACCCTAATATTTTTATATGCTCTCTATAGGGATGTATTGCTAGTTCTTTTTTGAAGTTTTCTGTCTTCCATCCCAGTCCACCTGCAAATACAAGGTTGTATGGTATGCTTGTCTCGTTCATAAAAATGGTGTAGGCTTTAAGTAAACGAACTAAGTTTTTTCGGGGTTCTATTGTTCCAACAGATAAAAAGTAGGGTAATTCTATACCAAAACTATGAATTAAATCCTTGTTTTGACTGGGTTGAAATCTACTATCTTTTCCTAGTAAAAGCACTTTGCTTTTACCTTTGGTGAAGGGATAATACTGCTCTAGGTCTTTGCTAGTATTTTTAGAGTTTGTAAAAACTAAATGTGTGTTTTTTAATATTCTTTTCAAAAATATCCGCTGCAGTACTTGGCTATGCCAACGATGATATTCAGGAAGTATAATAGGTGTAAGATCGTGTATAAATGTAATACGTTTTATTTTTTTTGGTAAATTGAAAGGTCCAAAATGTGCAGGTTCAAAAACAGCATCTACTTTATGCTTTCTTAGTATATAAGGAATTATAAAAAACAATCTAAACGATGCAAAGCCAATAGGTAGGTTGATATTTGGAATCGCAATCTGCTTTATATGTTGTAATTTGTTGTCTTTTTTTTGACGAACTAGAATGTATTCATGTTCATCATTTCTTTTTAACAACTCCTTAATCAAGGATTTAGTATATACATGAATACCTGCATTTTGATTATCTAAAGTGTCGGCAAGTATGGCAATTTTCATAAACGAATTGTGAATCAATAATAATTATTTGCTTTCATTTGCTTTTTGTTTTTTAACCAAAACAATAGCTGAAATATTTTAGGCATTTCATCTTTATAAGATCCAACGATTCCTCTTCTAAAAAATTTATTAGCGCGTTCTACTTTTTGTTCTGTATGCTTTATCTTTTTTCCTCCACTTCCGTATTGTGGCGTACCTTTTTTTAAGGATTGAAACGTTGGTAGTTTTTTTAAATTAGGCGCTGGAAGTTCCATTATTTCTCTGAGACGTTCTACTTGACCAATGGGGTCATTAATTAAATCTTCATAGCGAATTACAAGATCTGCTTTGTCTACCCATTTCTCTACATTTATAGACCAACCTCCAAAAAAACTACCTCCTCTTGCTAGGATTGCTTCCGTCAGATTTTTGTAATAATTAGAGCCAGGAGCGATGATGTCTTTTCTGTGATGAGCAATAGATACTAAAGCATCTCGACCATCTCTAATTATATATACAGATTTCATAGATTGAAGGTCTTTTGGAAGTTGATGAGGTAATAAATGCGTTTTAACTATAGGGAATGAAGAAAAATTCTCGAGCACTTTTTTGTCTGTTTCCATATGAAACTCACTAGATGCTATGCCATATACATCAAAAAGAATATTTCTAAAAAAAGTATTTCCTGACCTAGGAAAAGATGCTAACCAAATCATTTAAAAGTTTTATATTTATCCGATATGCAAATATACCTTATTAAAAGAGGAGCAAATGTATACTTTGTTTAGCCTTATTTTATAAGAGCTTATTGCTTTTATGTACTTACCCAAAAACATTTGTTATTAAGTAGAAACTACGTTAGTAACCATTATTTTTTATGAATCAAATTATAAATTTATTCAAGTATAATTTAAATGAACAAATCATAAAAATGAATGAAAATTCTTTTGAGAAGGGAAAAATAATTTCGCTTCTCAAGAATCTTAGTTTGATCTTTTTATCCACTTGGGTGATTTATGCATTTGATATAGAGGATGATTTAAATTTGCCCGCTATTATGACAATAGTATGTGTGGCATTTGTTTTAAACGCTTTTTTACCAATCTCATATAGACTTTTCTTTTTTTTTATAGTCTCGTTAGTCCCTATTTTTTATTTTTTCCCCCTTGTTCAAGCTTTTATATTTATAGGAATAGCATTAGCATTGATAGGTGTTTGTCATTTGCCTTTTTCAATAACAATAAGAAAATTACTCGTCGTCCTTTTTGGAATTGGTTTAGCTTATTGTCAGTATGCTATTAAAAAGACGGGTTTTGTAGGAGGTCTTGCTTTAACTTCAAATTTTGTGAGTTTGCTTGGGGTCATGTTTATGTTTAGAATTATTCTATACTTACATGAACTAAAGTATCAAAAGGAAAAGCTTTCGATCTGGCAATCACTTTCATATTTTTTTACTTTGCCAAATTTTAGTTTTCCGATCTTCCCAATTATTGATTTCAAATTATTTAATAGCACATACTATAATCAACGAGATACAGAAATATATGAAAGAGGAGTTAACCTTATCATACTTGGTTTATTACAGCTATTACTCTATCGTGTGGTTTATTATCTCTTACCTCTAATAAATGAAGTAGATGGAGTTCTTATGTTTTTTTATTACATAATTGTTTCATATTTATTTCTAATTAGGTTAAATGGACTATTAAATATTGCAATAGGGATACTACGATTATTTGGCTTTAACTTACCTGATATTTTTAACTATATGTTTTTAGCACATGGTTTTGATGATTATTGGAGAAGGGTAAATATTTATTGGAAAGATTTTATGGTGAAAATATTTTACTATCCTATCTATTTTAAGTTTCGTAAGAAAAGTACAATTATAGCACTCGTAATTGGTACAATACTTACATTTTTTTTTAATTGGTTTTTACACTCATATCAGTGGTTTTGGGTTTTGGGGAAATTCTCTTTAAGAGGACCTGAAATAGTGTTTTGGTCCATACTATGTATCCTTGTATTAGTTGCTGTAATTTATCAAACTAAAAATAGAGGAAAATCAAAGTCATCTCACTTAAATAATAAAACCTGGAAATTTGCATTTACTAGAGCGCTTCAAATTATCTTTACAAATCTAGTCATTGCTATTATTTATAGTCTTTATAACAGCCCTTCTTTTTCTGATTGGATGAACCTCTTAATAAAAATGAAAAGTTCATCGATGGTTGAAATAGGATATGTGCTTCTCATTTTTCTTTTAGCATTATTTATACTTGCTTTAGGTGTCTGGATGTACGAAAATGAAAAATTTAGAACCCTCTTTCGTTTTTTTTATAGAAGTCAAGATATCTACAAGTTTGTTTTTTTGACAGGAATATTATTCATTACTAGTTCATTTGCAAGCAATTTGTTATCCAGAAAGAATCAAAGAACATTGCAAAGCTATATTTCGCATCGGTTAAATAAAACTGACACTGAGTTTCAATCTAAAGGATATTATGAAGAGATATTAACTGGTGATCAATTTAATTCTCAATCTTGGCAAAATGAATCAAAGAGACCAGCACGATGGATTCGACTGAATAAAACAGGAGCTATGATTAAGAAAGACCTGTTTGTTAGCTTAAAGCCAAATATTGACATCATATTTAAAGATGGGTATTTGACAACTAATAGTTGGGGCATGAGAGACAAAGAATATACCAAAAAAAGGCCAGAAAATACAGTGCGAATTGCTATTCTAGGCGGGTCTTTAGAAATGGGTACTGGAGTAGACAACAATGAAGTATTTGAAAATTTGGTTGAAGATAAACTTAATAATAATAGAAACGCTAGTGATCCTAATTATGAGGTTTTAAATTTTTCTATATCGGGTTCCTCAATAATTAAGAATATTGAAAAATTTGATAAACAAGTAAAAGATTTTGAACCTACCCATGTGTTATTAAGTATGCACGAAAAAGAAGTTTTTCATTTTCAAAAAACATTGAGATGGATTGAAGAACAATCTGAAAGCAAAGAAAATCTAGAAAGCATATTTAAAAATAGTCCCTGGCTACGTGATTTAGTAGATTTTATAGAGAAGGAGAATTTAAGTTTTGACCCTAATATGAAAGAAGAGGAAGAAATTAAGAAAGGAAATATATTAATAGATTGGTGTTTAAATCATCTCAATAAAAAGTGTATAGATGAGGGTATAAACTTTTCATTAATTTTATTTCCTAGTTTAGACAATAAAACGCAAAATCTAAATGAGATAGAACAGTTGTCTAAGAAGAATAAGATTAAGTACTATGACATAAGCACTGCTTATTCAAACTATAATAAGAGCCTCTTAAGAATAGCAAAATGGGACAACCACCCTAATGTAAAGGGTCATGAATTAATAGCTGATGCACTCTATTTGAAAATCAATAAAAAAATAAATTTGAATGAAAACTGAAATTGAAAGCAAATTAAAAGAATACATTGTAAGTAATTTTTTTAGTGGTGATCCCAATTCATTGACCACTGACACCGAATTATTAACTAGTGGTATCATTGATTCTATTTCAGCATTAGAAATAGTAGACTTCATTGAAGAAAATTTCAATGTGGAATTTGAAGCACACGAAGTAGATAAAGAAAATTTGAATTCGATCTCTACATTATCGGATTTTATTATACAAAAACAAACATAGTAATCAACTTTAGTGAGAAAAAAGATCATTTTACTAGACTTCAAGTCATACTACTCTTCACCACCTTACCAGTTGGGTTTGCTAGTGGCGTACGCTAACAAAATGCAAGAAGTAAAAGAAAATGTGGAATTTCTCTTTCTTGAATATCCAAGAAAAACGGACGTTTCAAAAATAGTAAATGACATATTAGAGGTAGATGCTGACTTAATTGCCATTTCAGATTATTCATGGAATCATAAGAAAATATGTGATACCCTCAACATACTTTCAGTGGAGGGAAAATTGCCAAAAATACTCATAGGTGGACCAAACTGTTCAGGCAAACAAGGTGAAGAAATACTTGAAAAGTATCCTATTGTATCTTGCCTAGTAGAGGGTGAAGGTGAGCCTGCATTTGCAGATATATGTCTTGCACTAGTTCAAGATAAGGAGTTATTTATTAATTCAAGAAATTGCGTATTTAAAGATATAAACGGACAAATAGTACGACCCAATATTGGTCATAGAATTGAATTGTTAGATGACGTCCCGTCTCCCTATATCTCGGGTATTATTAAGCCTAGGCCCTCACCAGTATTTTATGAAACAAATAGAGGTTGTCCCTATAGGTGTTCCTTTTGTTATTGGGGAAATGGAAATTCCAAAGTGTATCGAATGTCACTTGAAAGAGTACGAGAAGAAATGGAATTTTTTGCTAAAAATAGAGTCAGAGCATTTTGGTTGGCAGATGCCAATTTTGGGATTTTTCCGAGTGATGCAGAAATTGCAGAGATCATTGTAGATGTCAATAAACAAAATGGACTGCCATTTAAATCTGTAGGTGTAAATTGGGCTAAAAACAGTAGTGATCGAATCCTAGAAATAGCTTCAATTTTCCAAAAAGGAGGTATCTCTTGTGCAACCACTATTGCACTTCAAACTGTAACTACAAAGGCTGAAGAATTTTCTAAACGATACTCCATGTCTCCCTATAAATTTATGAATCTTTTAAGAAGTGCAGACAAGAGAAATATCGACACCTATACGGATATCATTATTGGTCTACCTGGGGAATCATTAGAAGACTTCTTAAATGGAATTTACATTGTCACAAGTAGCCTAGTACCATCATTAAAGATACATCAATTAGTCTTAATACCAGGGACGGAATTTTATGACAAAAAAGAACAATTAGGTCTTTTGACTACGGCTGATGTGGTTACAGAACCAGTACCTGATGCTGAAAAATCTGATTATTATGATTGTACTGTAATGAGCAATCCTCTATTGAAGGTAGAGGATATGAAAAGTGGGAGATACTTTATGGGTATCGTTCACTTTCTTCATAATCATAATTTAGGTCAGATGACTAATCACTTTTTATCCAAGTATGATATTACTAATAAGGAAGTATTCCTCTTCATGAATGATGTCCTTCAGAACGATGAATTACTTTCATCTAATGAGAATTATCAAGATTTCCTTTTTGAACTAAAAAAGATATTTAAATACTTCATTGATAAATTTGGTGTAGATGATAACCAGTATATGATGACAATTAGTCATTCTATTTGGTTTAAAACCAACCAAAAAACAGGGTTAAAAGAAAATAATACTCCTATCCTAAAAGCATTCATTCATGATTTTTATACTGCATTATGTGAAAAATATGATTGTTGTCGATCCCAAGAAGAGAAACTTCTCTTACACGAAATTATTGAATACAACTTATTGATTGCTCCAAAACCTAGTTGGAAGCCAAAAGATTCTTATGAATTTCAATACAATGTACATGAAATTTGTAGTGATCTAAAAAACACAGTTTTGAACACCACAGATCTTCTTGAAGGTAAGAAAAATACAAAATCGGGAAATATTACTCCTTGGGTAGATTTGCCAAAAATCATAGCTAAAGAAACTAAAAAATTAATGTCAAATAGCTACTTAGAATCAAAACATTATACTATTTCATATGTTGTCAAAAATCCTTGGGGAATACCACCATCCAAGGAAAATATTGATTGGCTTCTAAATAGTAAAAGTAAACATTGTGTAGTACATCCCTTAGTTTCTAAAATTACCTGAATGAATAGGATACAAGACATATTGCATAACGGTTTCAATATAAATCCTAATAATACTGCGTTATCTGACGCTTCTAATAATCTCATTACTTACGATGAGTTACATCACAAAACTTCTATTGTAAAAGATGTTCTTAATTCTAACGGAATAGGAGATGGTGTTAGAGTTGGTATCATATCTCAAAAAACTATTAATGCTACCATTTCAATATTTAGCATATTAAAATCTGGTGCCGCATATGTGCCAATAGATGCAGAATCTCCTGTAGAACGTATGTCTTTTATAATTGATAATGCTCAACCAAAAGCGATAATTATTGAAGAAGCTTTAGTTGATGTTTTAAAACCTTATCTAAAAACATATGCTATCCAAATAGATGTACCTTTGGATGGGCTGGTCTTAGTCATAAACGGATCATCAGATAAAAATCTTATTGAACAACCTAATGATCTGGCTATTATTCTATATACTTCAGGATCTACAGGGATACCAAAAGGAGTAATGATCACTCATAAAAATATAATAAGCTTTGTAAATTGGTCAAATGAATTACTAGATGTAAGTCATGAAGATGTTTTTTCATCGATTGCTCCTTATCACTTTGATCTATCGACATTTGATCTCTATGTAAGCATGATGAATGGTGCGCATCTAATCCTAATAGATGCAGCTACTTCTCGAAACCCAAGGATGATATCTTCATTGATAGCACAAAGAAAAATTTCTGTTCTATACGCAACACCTAGTCTTTTAAAATTGATGCTAAGATTTGGTAAAATTGAACGATTTGATCATACTTCAATAAAGCATGTGTTATTTGCAGGAGAAGTATTTAATATAGAGTCTTTTACAGAGATAAAAGAAAAGTGGTCAACTGGAGATTTTTATAATTTGTACGGTCCTACTGAAACGAATGTTGTAACATATTATAAGATCCCGAATGTGATCGACGGAAGACAATCTACATTTCCTATAGGTCTACCTTGTCCTTATGCAAAATCGAAATTGTATGATGAGAAAAATACTGCCTCATTAATAAAAGAAGGCGAACTATTCATCAAGGGTTCATCTGTATCACCAGGATATTGGAACAATAGTGCTAAAAATGCAGATGTTTTCATAAAAGATGATGAAGGTGAAATATGGTATAAAACAGGTGATTGGGTAAGGTTAGATGAATCGGGCAACTATGTGTTTATTGGTCGAAATGATAGAATGGTGAAAAAGAATGGCTACAGAATAGAATTGGCAGAAATAGAATCTGCACTTCAAAAGCATGCCAACATATTTGAAGCGGCAGTCATAGCAAAAGAGCATGAAGGGAAAATTGAAATAAGTGCTTTTTATCAGCTTAAAGAAACATATAATAAAGCATTGCAGATACTAGAACTGAATGAACATTGCTTCAAATTTATTCCAAAGTATATGCTTCCAGATAAATTTGTTTGTTTATCTTCAATTCCAAGAACGAGTACACATAAAGTAGATTATCAGAGCTTATTAAAACTATGACCTATATATTGAATAAACAGCAAAAGGTTTTGAGAAATGAGATCATAGATTTTTCTCAATCTGAACTCAATGAAGGAGTAGAAGACAGAGATAGAAATGAGAGATTTGAAAGAGCTCTTTGGAAAAAATGTGGTGATCTAAAATTACAAGGTCTTTGCATACCAAAAGAGTATGGAGGAAGAGGATTGAATTTTGAAAATATGATCATAGCATTAGAGGCTTTGGGGTATGGATGTACAGATAATGGTTTGAGTTTCTCTATAGGTGCTCACCTACTCGCGTGTACTATTCCGATCTGGAAATATGGTTCTGAAATGCAGAAAGGAGAATATTTACCTATGTTATGTGATGGTTCTTGGATAGCTGCAAATGCGATCACAGAACGAAAAAGTGGTTCTGACGTTTTTAAGATGAGCACCATTGCAAGTAAAACAAAAAACGGATATATCCTTAATGGAGAAAAATATTATTGCACAAATGCACCCTTAGCAGACTTAACTATCGTTTATGCAATGACAAATGAGGAAAAAGGTGCACTGGGAGGTGTAAGTGGTTTTGTGTTAGAAAAAAAATACTTTGAAGTAAGCGAAAAAATTGAAAAAATGGGTCTTCGTACTGCATTGATGGGTGGTGTCACTTTCAAGAGCTCAGAAGTGCCAAACTCCACATTAATGGGCGAACAAGGTGGAGGAACAGTACAATTCACAAAATCAATGATGTGGGAACGTGTTGGATTGAGTGCAATTCATATTGGTACCTTGCAACGGCTTTTGGATGAAGTGGTTGTATTCGTAAAAAAAAGAAAGATTGCAAATCAAAGCATTATAAATCACCAATCCATAGGTCATAAACTAGCCGATATAAAAACAAGAATAGAAGCGGCAAAGCTACTAATAGCTAAAGCTGCTTTTCTTATAGAAAATAATGTAAAAGCGAATACCGCGGCATCAATGGCAAAATTGTATGTTAGTGAGTTATATAAAAATGCATCATCAAATATATTGCAGATATATGGTGCAAGTGGTTATGTGGAAAATACAGATATTGCAAGGTCTGTGAGAGATGCCATGTCTTCTACCATGTATTCGGGTACCTCTGAAATTCAAAAAAACTTAATTTTGAGAAGTCTATAATTTCAAAACCAACAATATGAATAGTAATATCCCAGATAAATGTGATGTAGTGGTAATAGGAGGAGGTCCTGCAGGGTCTATTGCTTCGGGAATATTGGCAAAAAAAGGATTTGAAGTAGTAGTATTAGAAAAGGAAAAATTCCCAAGAAATACGGTAGGGGAAAGCATCATACCTACTTTTTGGAAATTCACTGATCTTATAGATGCATCAGAGGATATCGAAAATGAAGGTTTTTTACAAAAAACAGGAGGAATAGTAGCATGGGAAGGTCAGGCAAAAACACTCTCATTCAAATCTTTTGGTATAAACAGAAATGCACTACATGTAGAAAGAGATCGTTTTGATCAGATATTGCTTAATAAGGTTAAGGAAAAAGGTGGATCTGTATTTGAGCAGATGAAAGTGGAACATGTAGATATCTCTAATCCTAATGTGGCAATCGTTAGCTATCAAAACACCATCACCGATGAATCACATGTAATAAGAGCCAAATATGTGATTGATGCATCTGGACAAAGAGCGCTATTTTCTAAGCAAAAGCGATCACGAGAATTTGATAAGGATTTTGGTTTTCAAGCGGTATGGGGATATTTTGACAAAAGCAATTTCTATGATAAAAATTTAAACATAAGAACCTTTAAAGAACGATATGATCACGGAGGAATGACTGTAGTATCTGATATAGGAAATTGGGGATGGAGTTGGAAAATAATGTTGAGGGAGAAAGTGAGTGTTGGTATCATTTTATCTAAGAAACATCAATCAAGTTTTAAAGGTGGAGGAACAACATTGGAGGAAAGGTTTGATTCGTTTAGTAAAGAAATTCCTCTTATCGGAAATATGTTGCTAGAGAGTAGTCTTATATCTGGTTCTGTAAAATCAATTCGGGACTATGCATATAAGTCAACGGACTTAGTCTATGAAAATTGTTTTCTTGCTGGAGATGCCGCAGCTTTTGTAGATCCTATCAGTTCTGAAGGCGTACCTGTATCCATGTATGGTGGCTATTTAGCTGCATGGGCAGTCAGTAACAGTTTGAGAAAACCACATAGGAAGGAATTCTATAAAAATACATTTGCACAAGAATATGATAAGCGGCTAAAAATATTCAAAATATTGGCATATCCTTCGAAGCAAATCCCTGATCATTTATTCAAATTGGGACAAAAGATTATCCACTCCTTTAGTGAACAAGAATTATTACTTATTCTGGCTCAATCTAATATGACAGGTAGATTCGAAACACTCAATAAACTGTTGGGAAGTAATAGTGTAAGTAGAGAAGTGAAAGAAGTAGACTTAGTAGCACCAACGCTATTATAGTTTTACCTTGAGATTTCTTAATTATCATGAAATCCTAATATCAAAAGCATGTCAAAACAACTAAAGAGTGGATTATACTGGGATCAATTATATAGGCAATTAAATGAAAGCAATGAACCTGCACTATGGGATGTGAAGCCTTCACGCGCTATTGAAAAAGATTTCCACATATTTGAACCACATTTTAATTCTTCTCTCCATCTTATTGATATAGGATGTGGCACAGGGCTACAAACTCTTTATTTGAGCAAACACTACTCTAATGTAACAGGCATTGATGCTTCTAAAAAAGCTATCTTTTCTGCAAAACATTTAACAAATCATAAAGGACTTAGATTTGAAGTAATGGATATGCTAGATACTGAGACTTCCATAAAAATTCATAAAAAAGTAGGTGATTCAAATGTTTATATGCGTGGAGTACTACATCAAATTCCATATAAATATCGAACATCCTTTGTTCAAAATTTAAAAATTCTATTGGGCCAACATGGAGCTATATTTATGATTGAGACCGCACCAAATATCAGGGAGTACATATCTGAGCTTGTGCAAAATCATCCTGAAGTACCTCAGGCATTAGAGAACACTTTATCTAGTAATTTCCCTCCATTAGGAGTATCAAAAAAAGAACTACTTTCTTGGTTTCCAAAAGAAGAATATCAGACGCTTGTTATACAGGAAACATCTCTAAAAACAAATATAATATTGAGTTCTGGTGATTTTGTTGAATTACCAGCAATGTATCTTCTTACTAAATCTATACACTCTAAGAGTGTATAAGAAAAATTAATATTTTACTTTTTTTTTAATGATAATAACTTGATGAAATCTCATAGACTTCAAAAAGAATTTTTCAAAAAACATCTCTGGATATAGGAAAAGATACATGCCAAATCAGATTATAAATAAAAGACACTCTCGATTATATGATTAATGATTAATGCACTTCTATTTTAAAATAGACCATTAAATAATTTCAGATAATGATGTTTATTTAGTTTATTTACATAATGGAAAGTGAGAAAGCAAAAAGATTTAAGCTTGTTTCTGGTTTTTTTTGGTTCTATTATTATGTAGTATCATATTATAAGGGTAAAAAACTAAAAGAATGTTTTTCTCAAATTGACAAATACATTTTTTTTATTGGTTATCCTCGAAGTGGGCATAGTTTAATAGGTTCATTACTGGATGCTCATCCTAATCTTATCATCTCAAATGAGATGAATGCTCTTCATTTTTTTAAAAAAAAATATTTTCGCCATCAAATATTCTATTACATACTAAGAAACTCTCAAGAACACTCTAAACTAGGGAGATCCAACTCGAATTATAACTATGTAGTCCCTAATCAATGGCAAGGTAGGTATACCAAACTAATTGGAATAGGAGATAAAAAAGGGGGGAAAAGCACAGCTATATTGGGAGATGAGAATTATGTGAAATTACTTGATGATATACAAAAGATCAGTCAAGCTAAACTAAAAATTATTCACGTTATACGAAATCCCTTTGATAATGTAAGCGCTATGGTTTCTAGACAAGTAAAAATAGGATACCCATTGACAGAAACTTTATTTCAGGAAAGAAAAAAACTTTACTTGTCAAAAGTAAAAACAAATGCAAAGCTAAAAGCACAAATTCCAAATGATATTTGTGATGTTCATTTAGAAGATTTTATTGCAGCTCCAAAAAAAGAGCTCACAAGAATATTTCAATTTTTAGAAATAGAAGTATCCCAAAAATATATTGATGATTGCGCATCAATTGTTTGGAAAAAAACAAATCATAGTAGATTTGACTTATCCTATTGGACAACAGAAAGAGTTGAAAATTTTTTAAAAGATATTAGACAATATGACTTTCTAAATCGGTATAATTATGAATAATTTACTTCTTTAAATAAGAATTCGTTTTTATGAAAAAAATACTTCGTTTTAGTTTAATTGTATCTTTAGTCTTGTTCATTATAAGCTGTAATAAAAATTCAGCTTCGACCAATGATGCTCATGAAAGCAACACCTCTTTTCAAACTGATACTGTGAAATCAGTCAAATTTCAAGAAAAATCAAGAGAAATTATCGATCCAAATGCTCCTCCAAAATATGCAAACAAAGCCATTGTTGTAGAGATGTTGATTGCGAAGTGTAATAATCCTAAGGCACCACTTACTGAGGAACAAATTAATCAAATTAATGAACGAGCAAACGGTATGAAAGTAACTACTTTTAAAAACCAGCATAGTTGTAGTATGTTTCAAAGAAGAATGGCACAGTATATAAAATCAAAAGTTCTTACTCCAGAACAATTATCATTATACCCAAGAAGAAAATCTAAAAGAAAAAATAATGTTAAGCGCTAGAAAGAAAATACTTTTTTTAAAGTTAGGATTAATCTTATGGACGCTATGGGTTTTTATTAATTATCTGATACACCACTCTTCCTATATTTATGCAGCTACCCACCCCCCTTATATTAAAACAATTTTTATTCTGATTTTTATTTCGATAGGGATTTTCTTTTTATTTTCTAAGGGACATTTTAAATGGAGGGGATGGATGATATATACTTTTCTTCTCATAGCATTAATGATTGTTTATAACAGTTTTTCTAAAGAGGCATCAATATCTGATGGTTTTTCATTTAAAAATCAAGGATTCTTCTTGATTAATAGTATTTCTCTTCACCTTGGTACATTTTTAATCTTTTTATGTTGTTATGCGGCAGGAAACAAATTTCTAAAACAATTTAAAGGGATATTAAATGTTCATCATAAATTCATACTAGGAGTTGCCTTAGGAATGGGAATACTTACTTTATTATTAATGGGATTGGCCGCTATAGGTTTCTTACAAACTTGGACAATCATTCCCATATTAGTAGTGTTATTAATATGGCAACGAAAGGTTTGCTGGCCCTTTATAAAATATGTTTTTTGGAACCCTATCAATACTAAAGATGTATCCTTTTGGACGTTTGCTGTTGTTGCGATAATTTTAATTTTCACAGCTTTTAATTTAGTGGGAATGTTGAAAATTTTCCCACTAGGTTACGATGGAGCTGTATTATATCAAAATATAACAAAAAACATAGTTGACTCTCAATCATTAGAGCAAGGAGGACAAGCTTATAATTGGTCACTATTTACAAGTTTAGGTCCTTTGCTTTTCGGTAGCATGACATTTTCTATTTTTCTTTCACATATCATGGGCGTACTTTCTATGTGGGCTATGTTTCATCTAGGACGTATTTTTTTAAGCATAACTGGAGCTTTGATAGGAATAGCAATTTTTTACACACTTCCTGCTATTAGTTTTCATAATTTTATTGACGAAAAAGTGGATCTTGGCTTTCTTTTTATTTGTATCGCTATTGTTATTTTCTTTTTAAACTATGCTAAATCTTTTCAGTATGATTTTTCAATAAAAAACAAAACTTCAATTACGTTTTTTAGTCTTTTAGGTTTTTTAATGGGCTTCGCTTTAGGGATTAAATATCTCGGTGTATTAATTATAATTGCAATCATATTAATGATTGTATATCAATGGGGAGGAATCAAAGCCTATCTTGGGATGATGCTTACTATGGTAGCAATTCTATTTTTATTAAAAATAAATACTTTTGGTTATTTAGATATTTCTTCGACACAACGTTTTACTATTGTTGGTATTTTCAGTCTTTTAGGTATTGGCTCGCTGTTGTTTTATTTCAAAAAATTTGATTGGGTACGCGGTTTTCGGTTAGCACAAAATATAGGCATTATGTTAGTTGTCATAACCTTGAGCTTTATGCCTTGGATAATTAAAAATACTATTGAAACAGACAATATTTCTACAAAAACCATATTGTACGGAAAAACGGCTCAAGAACCACTAAATCATGAATATTCTTTTTTAACCGAAAATAATATTCCAAACAAAATATCAGAACAACATAAAGAAGGGATCACTAGATATCTTGGTGAAGAACAAGTTTTGGGTTTTGATAATGAGGATTTTATAGATCAATTTGAAAGGTTGAAAAATCAAAAAAAGAGTGCTAAAAAGAAGATTAAAAAAAATAGAACTAATACTGGTAAACGAGAAGAGATACTTAGGTATTTAGGGTATGAAAAAGGATTAAATGATTATTTATCGTTACCCTACGATGTGAGTATGGGGATAAATATTCCAAATAAAAGAGGGGTGAATATTGGATTTTTATTTCTGCTTTTTCTCCCATTATTAGTATTATCCCTTAAAAAAGAAAAAATATTTGATTTAAAAAATAGTATAGGTCTTTTTGTTTTTGGGATCGTTCTTTTACTGAGTTGGAAAGCTGCAATGATCTCTAAAGGTTCTACATTAAGTATTGCAGATTATCTAAGTAATTTTTATCCAAATTCAAGTAATAGTTTTCTTGATTTAAGCAAAGATATTTACTTGCCATTTCTGGAGTTGCAAACGAGTGTTAGTGAGTTGATCCAACCATTATTTAGAGTATTTTCAAAAATGACATTTCCTGTAACGTTATGTGTCCTTATATTGTTTTGTATACTTTTTGCTTGGATTGCAAAAGATAACTGGCGAAAGTTTAATCAGTCAGTTAAATTAATTTTGACATTTATAATGACCTATGGATTTTTGTGGTGGATTTTCGGAAATGGAATACCACATTATGCCTTAATTATTTGGTCTTTATCTTCGTTGTTGATTGCCTATTATTATGAAAATATCTCGCTCTTTATTTCTAAAGGGCTAGATTCTTTTACTAAAAGATCAATTCAGATATTATTTTCAGTTTTTGTAACATTGAATTTATTGGTACACTTCTCTAATGCCAACAATGACTTAAACCAAATAAGTAACGTTTTCTTCGAGCCATTTATAAGCCACTATTCCAATAATTTTATTACCAATCAAAATTTTGATAATCCACGTTCTATTATTGCTCCAGCGGCTGAGGTACTTAATAAGGATGTTTCAACAAAAATCTATCGCGTTGGAACATTTATGAATTACCATATAAAAGAAAATTCTACTAGAGTTTATGAAGACAACCAACTAAATCTATTTGATCAGGTAAGTGATAAATTACAAAACCCAAATGATTTTTTAACTGTACTTAAATTAAATGATATTAAGTATATTGTTTTTAGTTTAAAAGTAGCAACAATAGATCAAACACCAGAAAAATCATTAACTGATAAAGCAACAAGGCTTGTAAAAGTTTTAAATAATAAGGATAGAATTCGATTGGTGATGACCAATAATAAAGTGAGTAGAACAGATCCAAAAACTAATAAAACAAAAATTAGTTATGGTCTGATTGGTAAGACTGTAGAACAAGGGAACCTTGCTATTTTTGAAATATTATAATGTCTATGTTAGTAAAAGACAACATATGGATTTTTTTACCCGCTTATAATGAGGCTACTGTCGTTAGAGATGTCATCAAAGATTTAAAGTCCTGCGGCTATAAAAACATTGTTGTAGTTGATGATGGAAGTACGGATGACACTCGCAAATTTACTGAGGAGGCAGGAGCTAGAGTATTACACTTATGTATAAATAGAGGCGTTGGAGCAGCTACAAGAGCTGCTATACTTTTTGCTAAAAGGAAAGGTGTTAAGTTTATGGTTTTGATGGATGCAGACGGACAGCATTACCCAAGTGAAATTGAAAAACTAATAAATGAATTACAAAAACAGAAAGCCGATATTGTAATTGGCAGTCGTTTTTTGGAGCAGAAGTCTAAAATGCCATTCTCTAGGATTATCTATAATAGGATAGCAAATATGTTTACGTACTTTGGGAAATCAACAGTAACTGACAGCCAATCAGGATTCAGATTGTTAAATAAAGTAGCTATAGATAATTTAGAGCTTGAACTAGATGCTTACGGTATTTGTACGGAGATGGTCTGGAAAGCCAATACTAAGAAACTAAATTTAGTAGAAACACCTATTAAAGTTCTATACACTAAATACTCTCAAAGTAAAGGACAAAATTTAATGAGAGGAGTACAAACTGCATACCGTTTAATTAAAAATAGACTATATGAACATTAGAACATTTCAGATAATAGTACCATTACTCTCCGTTATTTTTATTTTATGGCAACTATGGAGAGTTTATAATTTTAAAACAAAATGGAAATCGGTATGGCCAGGTGCGTTATTTGCAGTGTTTATTTCCATCATTGCATTATTTCCAGATGCTACAACAAATTGGTTGGCTAAAACATTGGATTTTAAAAGTAATGTTAATGCCATCATTTTTGTTTTAATTGGGTTTTTGTTTGCTGCTGTAATTATACTTTATGATTTATACAAAAGACAACAAAAAACTATTACAAAATTAACTATAGAGCTATCTTTATTGATGGCCGATAAAGATGATGTTGATTCATGAGAATATTATTCGTTTTAGAACATTTTCACCCATATATTGGAGGCGTAGAGCACTTGTTCTGGGAATTATCAAAAGCATTAACTATTCAGGGTCATCAAATTAAAGTCATCACAACAAGATTTGACAAGAAGCTTCCTCAAAAAGAATGTAATGAGGGAGTAGAAATTTACCGTGTTAATTGTAGCAACCGTTTTTCTTTTTTTATAAGGAGTGTTCCTAGTATATTTAAAAATATTAAAAAATTCGATTTAGTTCATACAACAACCTATACTGCGGCAGCACCTACTTGGTTAGTATCTCGCTTGAGAAATAAAAAAAGTGTGTTAACTTTTCACGAGTATTGGGGAGATTTATGGAAACAATTACCATATCTTAATTTCACACAAAGATTTTTATATAGCTCTTTTGAGCGCATGGTGTCTTATTTACCTTTTTCTAAAATTGTAGCCGTTTCAAAATTCACACAACAAAGACTTATTAAAGCCGGAGTTGATCAATCAAAAATCAGTATGATTTATAATGGGGTAAATTATAATAGTATCGAGCAATTGAGTACTAAGAGTTTTACTTCAGATGTAAAAACTACCAAGAAAAGCAAAACGCTTGATTTTATTTTTGTGGGGAGACTTGGAGTTTCAAAAGGTTTAGATATTTTACTAAAAGCTTCAGATACCTTTCTTCAAAAAAACCCCGATGCTACGTTAACACTAGTTATACCTACGCTTCCGAAAAAAATGTATGGTCAGATACTTAACGAAATTAATACACTTCCATGTGTTCATCAAATTACGGTGATGCATCATTTAACTCAAGAAGAATTATATAAACAAATAAAACGAGCATCCTTTATTGTAATACCTTCGTATTCCGAAGGGTTTTGTTTTGTCGCTGCAGAAGCTTGTGCATTAAACGTTCCAGTTATTAGCTCAAATTGTGGAGCTTTAAAAGAAGTTGTGAGTGGGCAGTATATAACTATGGATACCCTTACATCAGAAGGGTTGCTTAATGCATTAATGAAAGCTAAACAACAAGAATGGCAGTATAAAGAAAGCGTGCAATTCCCTTTAGATAAAAGTGTTGAACAATATGTACATTTGTATAAAGAAATGATAGATGGATAATTACACCTATACTTTCCCTAAACAATCAAAGAAGTTTTTACTACAAGAGTTAATAAAACTTAGATTGTTAGCAGATCTTAAAAGATCATTCCTTGGTTGGTTATGGTTGTTAATACTTCCTGTATTTGCAATTTTAACATGGATTTTCATGAAAGGCGCAGGCATACTTGAGCCTGGTAAAATGGAAATTCCTTACACCGCTTTTGTATTGTTGAGCACTACTATTTGGGCGCTGTTCTTTGATACCTATAAAAATTGCAGTCAAATTTTTATAACATATGGTAAGACACTTTTGGTAAATAAATTACCCATTAATATAATTATCTTTAATGAGCTTATTGTAGGAGCTGTTAAATTTTTTATCCCATTTATTTTCATCATCATCTATTTCTTGTACATTGGAATCTCATTACACCCATTTGTTTTTATTTTTCCAATAGTATTACTGCCTCTTCAACTTTTCGGAGCTGCAGTTGGTTTATTAACGGGACTTTTTAGTGCTTTAGCAAAAGACTTTACATTTTTAATGGATAATTTCATTAAATTATTTTTACTACTTAGTCCTGTAGTATATACTCCAGAAGTTTCGACGGGTTTATTAACAAAAGTTATTAAATACAATCCATTAACGTATTTAATTAGTAGTCCTAGAAATTTATTATTAAATGGAGAATTATACCAACCAATGATTAGCTTGATTTGTGCATTATGTGTTACCATATTATTTATGTTACTAACTCGATTTTTTGTAATTAATACTGCAAGGATATTAGAAAGAGAAGGGGTGTAATGAACACAATTAACAAACAAATCTCAATGAGCACTGACGAGGCAACTTTAGAACCTACCGTATTACTTAAAGTAACTGGTCTTTATAAGAAATTTTGCAAAGATCTCACCTATAATATGTACTATGGTATAAAAGATCTTATTACCTATTTCTTTGGCTTAAAGCCAGGTTACTCTTCTTTGCGTAAAAAAGAATTTTGGGCATTAAACGATATTAATTTTAATATTTATGAAGGTGATATTGTCATTTTAGCGGGTGTTAATGGCTCTGGGAAAACAACATTGACTAGAATGCTAGCAGGAATTTATGAAACAGAAAGAGGCACTATTGAATATCACAAAAAGATTAAAAAAATTATTAGCGTATTTGCTATTAAATCTGGGTTTAACTCAATATTGACAGGTAGGGAGAATATATATTTGAAAGCTGCTTATTATGGTATGTCGCGTAAGGAAACAGAAGCAAATATGAATTTCATTATATCTTTTTCTGAAATAGCTCCTTATTTAGATACTCCTATAGGAAAATATTCTTCGGGTATGAAAACTCGACTTGCCATGGCTATCGTACTTTCGATAAAAAGTGATATTCTTTTTATCGATGAAGGATTCAGTTTTTCAGACTCAAAGTTTAAAGCAAAGTGTTATGCATTTTTAAAAGAAGAGTATTATAATAAAGGAAAAGCATTGATCATAGCCACGCACCGTTTTGAAGAGATAAACGATATAGCAAATAGAATGATTGTATTAGAAAATGGTAACATAATAAATACAACCCGCGATGTGACTCAAGGTATACGAGATTACTTAGCAAACTAGCATAATTGTAAATCTCCAAAAACAATAAATAGTAGCATTAAAGATTTAGATAATGAGCTTCTTTCACTTATTCAACAGAAAAATCCCGTATCCTTTTTACATAAAAAAAAGAGAAGACGTGATTTTTATTCATATTATGAAAACAGCAGGAACAAGCTTGCGTCATAGTATGCAGTTTAATAGAAGTGCTCAATCCAGTAAAACTAAAAAACACTATTTTTCCAAAGAAGTGATCGAGATTGTAGGTCAAGAACACTGGGATGCTGCTTTTAAATTTACATTTGTGCGTAACCCATGGGATCGACTCTATTCCTATTATCGTTTTCAACAACGAAAACATAAAATTGCAAGTGAAGAACAAGGGAATACATTTGAATTATGGCTTAAGTCTACATTAAAAAAAGAATATGAGAATCCTTATGACAAAATAAGATCTCAAGTCGCATGGCTTAAGAATTTTGATGATACAGTAGATGTCGATTTTATCGGGAGGTTTGAAAATTTAGAAACTGATGTTACTAAACTTGGGCAATTGTTAAACATGAAAATAGATTTGCCTCATGTTAATCAGAGTCTACCTATAGTACATTATAGCAAAGCATATACCGATGAATTGGAAGAACTAGTACGAATACATTATAAAGAGGATATCGAAATGTTTGATTATTCTTTCAGTAGAAAATAGATTTTATGCATATATATTATTCATTACTTAACATACATCGTCGTCTTGTTGGAACTCACCAACGCAATGCAGATTGGTCAAAAGTTAAACTTATATCGATTCATATTCCTAAAACAGCAGGAACCTCCTTTATTCATAGTTTGAAAAAGCAATATGGTCATCAAAAAGTAGCACGTATTGATATTAATGATAATAGAGCAAGAATCAATAAAATACCTGTAAGTAAAGCTTATCTGTATAAAAACACAACAGTAATTCATGGGCACTTTACCATTGGTTTGTTGCATAATCATTTGAACCTTTTTCCCAGTATACCCATTATTACCTGGTTACGAGACCCTGTTGAACGTGTTATCTCTAATTATTACTATCTATATAAACGATTGGATGAAGAATTAAATGAAGAAAAAAAAGGACTTAACATTCTCTCAAAAATGCGACGTTCTTTACTTGAATATGCACAAGACGAAAGAAATTGTAATAGAATGTCAAAGTTTTTAAATGGTATTGACCTTGAAGATTTCTTTTTTATTGGCATCGTAGAAAACTATGATGAAGACATTCAAGAATTAAGTAGAAAATTAAATTGGAGTACTCTTGAGATTGTAACGCATAATAAGACGGGTACGGTTAACAAACCTGTTGTAGACGAACAAACAAAAGCATTAATTAGATCTTATAACAAAAAGGACCAAGCACTTTACGAACAAGCACTTGCTTTAAGAAAATAATATATTCATCTAAAATTAGCTTACAGATACCAAGTAGCATATATACAGATCTATTAAATATTTATCCAGTCTTAACACCAAAAGAAGTATACAATCCTTTTCAATATTGTACTAACAAAGTTGAGAGAAGTTCTGAGATACTTTATAATACAATCCAGAAGAATTAATTTTAAAGCACTACATCGATAATGAGTAATTTATTTAATAAATTTTCTAGTCAAATGTAAGTTATCTTAAAATCACCGTCAATAAGCCATATAGGCTCTCTATTTTAGAGAGCCTTTTTGATGTGATTAAAAAAATATATTGCTCTATATGGATCATAAAGTATCAGATAATTCAAAAAAGTCTATTGAATGTTTATATGGAAAGATTGCTTTCCCTCTGCAAAAAGGATTCAGGTTTGAAGACATTAGTGATATACAATATATTATTGCAAATGGCAGTTACTCAAAGGTTTATTTTAGAAATCAAAAACAACTTTTAGTATCTAAAAATTTGAAATTTTATGAATTAAAATTATGGGATAGAGAGTTTATGCGTATCCATCCATCTACATTAATTAATTTTAATTATATCAAAGAATTAGATCGATCTGAAGGCGGTAGTGTTATTATGCAAGATGGGAAACAACTTCCTATTTCTAGACAGAAACGATTAGAATTAGAAGCACTAATTCGTGAAAACTCATAAGTAAATTAACGACAATAACTAGTATAATGTTTTTATTAAAGCATATATGGATGCCTTCTATGCATATATAAAAGAACCTATTTTGAGTAATAGGTAAACTAATACTGTTAATGTGTAAATCAATACTACATTCAAATGAAATAGTACTTATTTAGCTCTTATTATACAGATATATTGTATCTGTATAATAAGAAATCTATAGGCTCTTTTTATCATGATTCCCTAAATCATCCATTATGAAATATATTACGTTTGTAGCACTTTTGATTGCACAAGTTTGTTTTTCACAAGTAGGTATAAATACCACTGATCCAGGTGCTTTGTTAGACATTAATAGTGAGACTCAAGGTGTTTTAATGCCGCGAGTAGAATTAGTAATAACGACTCAAGCATTACCAGTAGTAAACCCTAAAGGAGATCCCTTAGAAGATGGCACACTTGTATATAATACAACAACTGTAAATGATGTCCGACCAGGCTTTTACTATTGGCTTACTGATAGGTGGGTTCGATTAAGTTCTGAGCCACAATTTTTACAGTTTACCTCCATAACATTACCTTTTCCTTCCAGTGCAAATAATGATGTAGATTTTCTTCTGGATGGTGTAAATTATACATACAATGTCTTTAGAATTGAACACTCTGGCGCAGATTTAGGCGGTATAATTGGAGGTGTGCATGGAAGAATCCTTTATATATATAATGGAGATCCTACGAATGATTTAAAATTACTTGCGGGAGGAAATTCGGCTTCAAACCCTGAAAATCAATTCTCTCTTCAAGGAGATGTCATACTAAAACCAGGAAATGCAATCATAGTTTTTTATGATGGAATCTATTTAGACCGATGGACTGTTGCTAGATCTGATAATTAATCCTCTATTATTAGTAATACAAAGTTGAAAACCTCAAAAAGATACGTTTTCAAGCGATAATCCTACTAAATAAATTTTTATTCCTATAACCTCACTAGCAGTAGTGAGGTTCTTTATACGCTTTCGCGAAAGCGTATACACTTATATCTCATAAGAAATTACCTGCTATTTAAATAATGGAATCTTAAAAAAACACTGAAGCTACCGCTTTTTTAACACCATTTTTTTGATCCTCTTTAATTCAGAAAAAATTAAAAATAATTCCGCTGAAAAGACTGATTTCCTGCGCCTTATTATTTTCAAAAATCAAGATATACAGAGTTCTTTGTTATATACAATAAAACACGGTTTATCATGGATTTAAAGGAGATTTATAAAAAACGAAAAGAGATTATTAATGGGCATATGAATGAATTGTATACCCTCGCAGGAATGACCAGTAAAAATGATGCAGAGGTATTTACTATTCGCGAAAAAATATGTAATGATTGTCCCCTTAAAATAAATAACACCTGTAATACCAATCTGTGGATTCATCCTACAACTATGGAGACGGCAAAAATGGGTAAAAAAGGCTTTGTAAGAGGGTGTGGCTGTAGATTAAGCGCAAAACAAAAATCAAAATATAGTAAGTGTCCGGCAGGTTTTTGGGGAGATGAGTTTAGTTCCAAATAAGAGTGCCTCCTATGGAAACACATATTATACATAAAGTATATCTAGAACTCACGACTTCAAGTGTATCTGAAGCAAAAAAAATTAAAGAGAATATAGGTAGCTTTTTAAATACCGAAGTATTCCCATTATTAGAAAAACAAATGGATGCTATCGATAAAGAGATTCCGGAATATACCATCCAATTAGATCAAATTCATGTAGAGATTGCCGAAAAAAATATTCGGTTAAATGATGACTTAAAGTATACGCTTATTGAGCGTGTTGAAACTGAAACTAAAAAGGAACTACAAACTATTAATGACAATCATAAAACGGAAGACAGTATTGTTAGAAAAAGAAAATTAGGAAATAAAAATGAACATCAGTTAGAGACATTTATTCATTTTTTAAAAACAGGGACCAATCCCTGGTGGAGTAATGAATCAATAACACAATTAGTACTTCCTAAAAACTTCAAGAAATTACTTACTACGCGTGATTTTATACCAAAAGTAGTACGTGTGCTTAGAGATGAAAAAGTAAGAAGTCGTTTCATAAATCAACTCACAATGGCCTCTGTAAAAGAACTGTGTTTAGCTATTGCCCAAAAGAGTGAGATACTAAATATAAAAGAAGCAGAAGTACAGAAAATAAGTAAACGACCTATCCAACAGCAACAAGGCATTTGGGAAGTAATATTGACTGCAATAGCACATCAAGAAGCTGTAGATGTTACAGCCATCATTGTAGCTGTTAAGGAAGCTGTGGACTTGAGTAAACATACCCAGAAACAATCTCAAGAAAAGACAATCTCAAGAGAAAACCAGGAAACAGCAAATAGTACACAAGATACAGATCAAACCAAACAACAAACGGTAGATAAGAAGCTTATAGAAGCCCTTGTAAACCCTAAAAAGGAGGAAGTAGCTACACGAGAGACTTCTATAAAAAATGAAGAAGTGATAGAAGGCGAGTATGTTCAAAATGCAGGACTAGTACTCATACATCCTTTTTTAAAGCATTTCTTTAGCCATTGTAACCTCCTAGATGAAGACAAACAGTTAAAAGATCCAGAACGCTGTGCACACCTGCTACACTATATCGCAACAGGAAGAACAAAGCAAGCCGAGAGTGATATGGTTTTTGAAAAATTCTTATGTAATATCCCTATCAATCAATCTATCAATAGAAATATTACCATTACTAAAAAGCAAAAAGAACAAGTAAATACTCTTTTAAACGCGGTCAATGAAAATTGGGGCGCTTTAAAGAAAACATCACATGCATTATTGCAAAACGAATTCTTACAACGTTTAGGTAAAATAGAAAAGAATAGTAGTGGTATCACCATCCAGATAGAAAAGAAAACGCAAGATATTTTATTAAAAAAGCTTTCTTGGGGAATGGGACTTATACGGCTCCCATGGAAGAAAGAATTCCTATATGTAAACTGGTAATGGTTAATTGCTTATATCAAAAATCAAATCTACTGAAACTACAGATTCTAGAAGGGTATTTGTTTGCTTTTGAGAGGTCATGAAAGCATCTTTGTAAACTAAATATAGAAGATATAGTAGTAAAATTAGGGAGGCTATATTTTGTGTTTTTTAAAGTTGAATATAATATAAATAACAGTACACTATGCTTTCAGAACAGAAGGGCGCACAACAAATTTTTGAACACCTAAAAGAAGTGATTCTTTGGCGATTAGAAAATACGCAAACACCACTCAAGGAGTGCCCTTTAAAGTATACACCTTCAGCATATGAAGAGAGTTCTCTTGGAGATTATATCGCAAAGCACAGCCTAAATCAAGAAGAAATTATGGCACTTTTACTCTCATTAGTCACTCATGTATATCCTACATTCTTGAGGGATGTGAGTGTTGAAAGTGAAAATGGTGTATTGTATTTCTTTTCACAAACACGTGCAGATCAAAAAAATGCAGACCCTACTGCAGAAACCCTGTTATATACAATAGCAGGAGACCATATACCAGGACGAATAGCTGCTATTCAGTTTTTGCAGAATAATAGATTATTTAATGACCTGCAAGTCTTACATACCGCTCCTACAGAAAAAGGAGAACCTGCTGTACGCGGAAAATTATTAGTGTATCAAGATGCCTTTCAAGAAATTGTACTAGGGAGTACTCATATTCCTAAATTAAGCGAGGAGTTTCCTGCACAAGAAATCAAAACCCAAATGACTTGGGATGATCTTATCCTAACAGAAAGTACCTTGCAAAAATTACAGAATAGCAAGATGTGGTTAGAGCATAACGATACCTTACTAGAGGAGTTAGGAATGAAAAAACGACTCAAACCTGGCTATCGAGTTCTCTT
The DNA here is from genome assembly GCF_900188275.1 of Dokdonia pacifica. GTDB lineage: Bacteria > Bacteroidota > Bacteroidia > Flavobacteriales > Flavobacteriaceae > Dokdonia > Dokdonia pacifica. Next base: position 177,079 of record NZ_FZNY01000007.1, on the reverse strand, counting down.
TTATGGAGCACCAGGAACAGGAAAAACACTAGCAGCAAGCTTACTAGGAAAGTATACTGGAAAATCGGTATTTAGAGTAGACCTCTCTGTATTGGTCTCTAAATATATTGGAGAGACAGAAAAGCATTTAGCAAACCTATTTAATAGAGCACAAAAAAAGGATTGGATTCTCTTTTTTGACGAAGCAGACTCGGTATTTGGAAAAAGAACCAATGTACGAGACGCTCATGATAAATATGCAAACCAAGGCGTATCTTATTTATTACAAAAAATAGAATCCTATCCAGGGATGGTGATTTTAGCTTCAAATTATAAAGATAATATAGACACTGCATTCATGCGTCGTTTCCAGTCTATCATCAATTTTGAATTGCCAAAAGCAAAAGAACGCTTACGCATCTGGAAGCATAATATTCCAGAAAAACTAGAACAGCATCCTTCATTAAAACTAGAAGAAATTGCCTCAAAATATGTCTTGAATGGTTCAAATATTATGAACTGTATTCAAGATGCAAGTTTAAAGGCATTGGCAAATAAAGATCGAATACTAACGCAGGCAATGGTGTTAGAGAGTATAAAAAAAGAATACCATAAAGAAGATAAAGCGTTTTAACAACACCTTTCTTTTTTATTTGGGCGTGCCCTTACTTCAGAAATACTTTCAGAAGTAAGGTCGGGCTTTACACTACAATTCCTCGCACTTCCTTACAGTCAGGCTGTGGGATTTTCATTGCAATCCCTCACGCAAAAATGACTAGTAATAACCGTGAGAAAGTATACATATGTCATGACATATTGTAAAAGACCATAATAACAATACTATGAGAACAGGTACGCAACCCGAAATAAAAGCGTCTCAATTAGGCGCTGCTCAACAAAACAAAAAAGCCAAAAAAGCTGTTGCTCTTCAAGGAAAGAAACAGCAAAAAGCAACTAAAGGAGTGCCTCCGTCATTAGACGAAGTCCTCTTTGGAGCACCTCAAAAAGTGAATACTACAGGTATTAAAGATTCAGACTTTAATGCACAACAAGTAGGGCAATTGGCAGCAGACCCTACCGTAGGAATACCAGATATTCTAGATGCGCAATTTATAGATATCGCAAGTATCCCTAAAACAAAAGCAACACCAATCGTTGCAAAAGACCCAGTAATAAAAGAAGCGCCAGCTACAAAAAAAGTAGCAGAAGCGCCAGTAGTTACAGAAAAAATAGAAGGAGAACCAATTCCAAAAACTGGCGCAAAAGCAGTGGTGCCTATTACCATAGCAAAAACCCCAGAAGAAAATGAAAACTTCCAGGCTTTAAAAATGGAAGTGAGTGAGACTGCCAAAGGACAACAACAACATGAGTCGTCTAGCAAAGCAAGCGCAAAAGCGCAAGCAGCAGCACCTTCACCAAGTAATGAGCGTGAGAGTATTGCACAAGCTAGACAAGTAGATGTTATGGATGAGCAAGAAGCTGGAGCGTTTAGTGCAGCAGCTTTTAAAATACAATTACAAAGCCGTATTGCAGAAATGCAATTACCTAAAGATGAAGAGGAGGCAGATAACTTTGAAGAAAATAATAATATTGCAGAGGTAAATAAAAATGCGATGGGAGATGTGAGTGGTGCCTCACAAGAATCTTCAGGCGCGATTGCAAGCGCCACTTCTGCAAAACCAAATACAGCAGCTGCTCCAAAACGAAATGTTGCAAAAATGCCAACGCCTAAATTTGGTAAAAAACCAACGGTTGCAGGAGCTGGAAAAGCCATGCCGCCTAAACGTACTGCTGCTGAGGTAGAACAACCCTTACAAGAACAAAATAGTACCGTAGATAATGAGATGGCAGCACACGGAGTAACCGATGATATGCTAGCCAACTCAAACGAAGCTTCTTTCACAGGCGCATTGGCAGAAAAGAATGCAGCCAAAGCACAAAGTGATGCAGCCACACAACAGTTTAGAACAGAAGAAGAACAAGAACAACAAAACGTACAGCAAAATGCACAACAGCAAACCAATGCTCAAATTGGTGGCATGAATGCGGCACGTATTTCTGGATTAAATAAAGTAGCAGGAAATCAAAAACAAACAGCATCTAAAGACTCGGTAAAACGTAAACGTATCGCCGATGCCATTAATGGAAAGTATGAAGTTACCAAATCTAAAGTAGATGCTATCCTAGATCAATTAGATACCGATGTAGCTAAAGAATTTGTCAAAGGATCTAATGTTGCTAAGAAAGCCTTTGAAGATCATATAGAAACCAAAATGACAGCTTATAAAAAAGAACGTTATGGTGATTCTATATTTAGCTTCAAGCAATTTCGTCGTGTGGGTGATTTCTTTGTAGGACTCCCAGAAGAAGTCAATGAATTCTTTGTGACTGGACGTGAAGTATATATCGCTACCATGGATGGGTATATTGAAACCATTGCAAATATGGTAGCTACTAAGTTAAATCTGGCAAAACAAGAAATTGCAAACGGTAAAAAAGAAGTACAAGCGTATGTAAATTCATTATCGCCTAGCTTACGTAAACTTGGTAAAGAAGCCGCTTCTGCGATAGAAGATAAGTTTGATAGTTTAGAGCAAACCGTAAATGATAAGAAAGATACGCTCATTGAAGCATTAGCAGAGCAATATGCAGCCAATGTAGAAGGAATAGATGCACGTATTGAAGAATTAAAAGCTGCCAATGAAGGATTGGTGAGTAAAGCCTTAGGAGCTTTAAAAGGAGTCTTTGATTTTATTATCAAAGTAAAAAATACCTTAACCAATTTACTAGCAAAAATAGTAGAAGTAGTCGTGGCCATTATTGCAGATCCAATAGGATTCTTATCCAATATGATGGCAGGCGTAGGACAAGGAATTTCCAACTTCTCTTCTAATATTGTCAAGCATTTACAAAGCGGTTTGATAAGTTGGCTTACAGGAGCCATGAGCGGTTTGAGTATTACCATGCCAGAAGATGTATTCTCTCTGAAAGGAATCTTCTCGCTATCCTCACAAATCATGGGCTTTACCTGGCAAGCCGTGCGTAGAGTAGGAACCAGAGTCATTGGAGAACCGGTGATGAAAGCCTTAGAAACAGGATTCGAACTCGTTAATATCCTACGTACAGAAGGACTCGCAGGATTGTGGGAATACATAAAAGAACAATTCCAAGATCTAAAAGCTACCGTTATAGATGCGGTAATGGACCTGATCCAAACACAAGTCGTACAAGCAGGTATCAAGTGGTTATTAGGATTGCTCTCTCCAGTAGGCGCCTTTGTAAAAGCGGTAATGGCGATTATAGATGTGGTAAAATTCTTTATAGAACGTGCCGCACAAATCGCAGAGTTGGTGAATGCCTTTATAGACTCTGTCTCAGCCATTGCCTCTGGAAAAGTAGGCGCGGTTGCAGCCTCTATAGAAAAAGCCTTAGGGAAAGCAGTACCCGTAGTAATAGGACTCTTAGCCTCTATTTTAGGCATTGGTGGCTTAGCGCGAAAAGTGATCAAGCTCTTTAAGAAAATTCAAAAACGTGTTGAAAAAGCACTGGTAAAACTTTGGAAGAAAATCAAGAAACTAGCGAAGAAGTTCTTACGTAAGATTGGATTTGGGAAGAAGAAGGATAAAGGGAAAGAAGGAGAGCAAGATTGGGATGATGTTAGAGTGCCTTTTCAAACAGAAGATGAAAAAACACATACATTATATTTTGACGAAAAAGGAAGTGAAACGGTATTGATGGTGGCAAGTAACCCACAAACATTTAAAGCTTTTATTAATGAGGTGAAAATAGATAATGATGATGAAAGATTAAGAAAAGCTCATGCTAAGGCAAAAAGTATTGCAGGAAATATCGATGAAAGAAAAAAAGATAGAGTCGGAGATGATAAGGCAAAAAAAGCTAAAAAAGAAAGAGATATAAAAAGTATGGTTAAGGCGTTGTCTAAATATGTTGCTGTACTCTTTGGGATTGATGAGAATGGATTGCCTACCACAGAAGTTTTACACAATAGTGAAACTATAGGAGGAGCGCTTATGGGAACTAGAATGTATGCTAAAATTCTTACTAAGAAAGGATCGGGTGGAAGTAAACCTACCACAGTTCCTCATAAAATTATGGATTCTCTACTTTTAAGAAAAGAAGGTAAAAGAAGTTATTATGTTAGAGGGCATATGTTAAATCACAATATTCATGGGCCTGGCGAATGGTATAATATGACTCCATTATCTCAAAAAGGAAATAAAAACCATTTGAGAAAAGCTGAGAAAGCGATTAAAACCGCAGTAGAGTCAGGAGCAGTAGTTGATTATACTTTAATTGTGAAATATGATCGAAATGTTTCTAAAATTAGTGATAATCAATTAGAACGAGCTGGATTTAAGAGTGGTAAAGAAAAAGAAAAAATTAATAGTCTTAGAGAAGCCGAACAATATGTGCCCGAAAAAATGATATTACGTTCCTACATGCTTAAGAAAGTTAATGGAAAGTATCAACGTACAGAACTTCTTGTAGAACAAACTAATGTGCAAAATCCAGTAGATTTAGATATTAATAATTATAAAATAAAACCAGAGAAGAGTATTGTTGATTTTAAAATTAATTCAATTGAAGAAATAAAGAAAAATACAAGTTTAGATATTGAAGAGGCGAAAATTGTAAAAAGAGCAGCAAATATAGTAGATAACCCACTAGATTTTAATCAAATAATTACTAAATTGCCTAAGGTTACTGATGATCCAATTACTATAAGTAGAATCTCTAAGATATTAAAAGAATTAAATAAATCATAATGAAGCATAGGTTTAATAAATATTTAGAATATTATTTAATCGAAGTTGAGAATGAAGAAAAAATTGAAAGCCTTAATTTTGAAATCCCTAATAATTTAGAATCCAAATTACCTCAATTAACTGCTTTGGATAAAGTACATTTCGGGATTGAAGATTTTTATGAAAATGCTTGCAATGGTTATGATATAGAATGGAGGAGGGATAGTGAATCGGAAGTTGGAGGTAGAATGAGACTTAATGACACGGAGTTTATGTTTAATGCACCTTACGAGCCAGATGAGTATATAGTGTCATTAAATCCTGAACTAGCTGATTTTAGAGATTTTGACCTATGTACAGATGAATCTCAAGTTGGTTTTCTTATTAATAAAGAAGACAATACAATTTCTAAATACTTATATTATCATATATCCGGTGATCCTGATTTGCATTTGTTAGATTTAAATTTTAGTGGATATACTCAAATGGCGGTTGAAGCTAGAGTTTTTTATGGTTGGCAACGGATATTACTTCACTATGATGGTTGGGAATATGGAAAAGAAGAAACAAAATTATTTAAAGAAGAAATGCCTAAATTATTCTCAGATTGGACATGGGAAGGTTTTATTGAGAAGTATGAGAGTTTAAGACTTTCAAAGAAATAAATTTACATAAATAGAGATATATGCCCCACAGTAACTTGTGGGGTTTTTCTTTTCGCGAAAGCGTGAAAAAGTAAATAGGATGGTTGAGATTATGTATATAAACTTTGTAAATTGAAGAGGTACTATTTCTTACTCAAATCACCATCAGTTACAAACTAATAGGAGCACTATTATACTTTCTCAAACAAAAACTACAGATTCTTGCTGTAACCCTATAAAACGTCTTTTCATAGAATTCAAGAGATATGAAATAGTATATATGCTTTTGTGAAAACGCTATAAAGCATCTAATAATCTCTTTTAATACCAACCTTACAAATCGTACTGTTTTTTAACGTTTCAATACATTATCGGAACGTATAAAACTTGTAAAATGTGATATCTAAACAAGAATATTACAAAATATAACTTCATGTTTTACAGGTATTTGAGGTTGTTTTGTATTCTACTTACTGAAACTACGGATTAGACGCTGTAAAATGTTTGGCTTTACTGGGCTCTCTACGTATGTTTGTACTGTGATTAACAAATAACACAAGAAGTACTTCACTTATTAGCAATCACATTTGTCTTACCATTCTAGAAACCAAGACAAGAGAAGCTAGTGGCACTGGCTACATACTAAATGCTTTTATATAACAATAAATCAATAAAAAGGAGACCATGATCTACGATGTATTAAGAATACTCAAAAAGGAAATAGGAAATTATCTGGATGATGAAAACCTAGTGGTATTAGAAAATATTGCCAAAGCAGAAGACGCAAGTGATACGTCATTAAATGATAAAGTGATCGTTACTTTATTAAGTACAGAAGAAGAGTCTACTCTGAAAAATACACCAAGACACGAGATTAAAAACGGAACCAAAATTTATAAAAGTGGTGCGGCGTATCTCAATGTGTATATGATGGTAGCGGCTAATAGAAGTACGTATGAAAAATCATTGCAATCTATTTCTAAAGTGGTAGAATTTTTTCAAGACAAATCCATTTTTACAAACAACAATACAGATCCTTCCATTTTTACACTTGATGATGAAGATTCTCAAATTGAGGAATTCAAATTTATGGTTGATCTCAAATCACTTCGTATCGAAGAATTGAGCTATGCTTGGACCGTATTAGGAGGAAGAACAATGCCTTCTGCTTTATATAAAGTGAGTATTGTAAAAGTGCAAAGACAGAAAATTAAAGGTGTAGGACCGGCAATCACTACAATACAAGAAACCACGCTTAATCTTACAGAAAATGAGTAGTACAATAACATACCTGCCTATATTCAATTTGAATATATTACATAATTATTTCCTAGATGTAGGAGATACTAAAATCTTTGACGATACACAGAAACCAGCTAATTTATCTAGCTATAATGTATCTGAATTTCTACACATAACACCTAGTCAAGACACCAAAAGAGTTCTTGCAAACCATAAAGTTGTTTTTAAAACAACTACAGATGGGGGAACATGCTTTATCTCGGTAGATCAAGATTCAAAACCAGTAATTGATAGTACAAATGTAACAGTAACTCTTTTAGTATATAGCAAAGATGCTTTTTTTGAAAAGTATACAGATATAAAGGCGAGTCCAAAGGGGGTTTACTTTTTTACAAATGATCCTACAGAACCTGATAATGAAATCAATGCTTTAAGTGATACAGCATCAAATCTTGACGAGTATAAAGTAGTATCTAGTATGGATCCTATGAGTAAATACCAAGAGCTTCTAGGAACATTGACAGGGAAAGAACAACGCTCTTTATTAGGGATTGTATCGATAAAACTTGATGAATTATTAGTGGCAGGAGCTGTAGGTGATACAACAGAGTTCAAGATAGTTCTCAAAAATAGAAAAACAATATGGGTATATCTGGAACAAGATGGGACAGTAGCTTCACAAACGGGGCAAACATTACCATTTACTCAAAAAGGAAATATCATTCCTAAAGATGCAGCAAATGCTGATATCCCTCACAGAATGGCAACTCCTTTTGATGCTTTTAACTATCCAGAAGATTCAAATCAGCCCATAGAAACACAAATATATATTTAAACAAGAACTTTTTTAAAATAGATAAATATGTTAACACAATTAAAAACACCAGGTGCATTTATAGAGGAAGTATCAAAATTTCCTCCTTCAGTAGCACAGGTGGAAACAGCAATTCCTGTATTTATAGGACTTACTGAGAAGGCTACAAGAAAGGTAGATGGTGATTTGTTAGAGTCGCTTGTGAGAATTACTTCATTATTGGAGTATGAAACGTTGTTTGGAGGAGCAAACAAAGAAACATTAGAATTAAAAGATGACGCCGTAAATGGACTTACACTAGTAACTCCTGATACAAAATTTCTAATGCCATATGCAATGCAAATGTACTTTGCAAATGGAGGAGGACCTTGCTATATCATATCCATAGGTGATTTTGAAGATACTTCTGATTCTAGTGCATTAAAATCAAGAATAGAAACCTGTTTAGAAGCAGTATCTAGAGAAGATGAGATCACATTATTGGTTTTTCCTGATGCTACAAAAACACTTAATGAAGGAGATTTTTATGGGATGTATCAAATCGCATTAGATCAAGCAAATGAGCTAAAAGATCGTTTTGTGATTATAGATACTTATAAAGGAAATAGCACTGAATTAACTCAGCTTATTGAAGAAGGACCTAGTAATAATACAATTTCTAATTTAAGAGATAGTATACCTGGAGATAAATATGGAGCAGCCTATTTTCCGCATGTAAAGACCATTTTAAATTATGCATATGATGAAACTGCTGCAATTACGCACACAGGTACAGGATATAATTATAGTGCTGAAGAAACACTATTAAATAATTTAATAGCTGAAATTAATGCTGATACAGCAGGAGATGATCTTGAAGAGAATCGAACAGCGCTTCTAGCCATTTTTGAAACAATCAACGAAACATATGATTTTCCATTTGATTTAACTCCATATATAGATGCTACAACTTCAGCAGAATTGGTAGCGGCATACTTTAATAATGTGATAGATGCAGGAGGATTTAGTAGTGATAACTTAGGAGCACTTAGTGGACAAAAGCTAGAAGATCTAAAAGGAACTACTGTTTACAACGAAATTCAAGCGTTAATTAATGCTGATCCGGTAGTACTACCTCCATCGGCAGCAATGGCAGGAGTATATGCTAAAGTAGACAGCACAAGAGGGGTGTGGAAAGCACCAGCTAATGTAGGCTTAAACTATGTAGTTGGACCTACAGAAAAAGTAAATAATACACAGCAAGATGGACTCAATGTAGATGTTAATGCAGGAAAATCTATTAATGTTATTCGCACATTTACAGGAAAAGGCACCTTAGTATGGGGGGCAAGAACATTAGATGGCAATAGTAATGAGTGGCGCTATATCTCAGTGCGTCGATTCTTTAACATGGTGGAAGAGTCTGTAAAAAAAGCTTCAGAGCGTTTTGTATTCGATTCTAATGATGCTAATACTTGGATCAAAGTAAAAGGAATGATCGAAAATTTCTTGAATACACAATGGAGAGCTGGTGCACTTGCAGGAGCGACACCAGAAGACGCATACTTTGTAAGTGTTGGATTAGATGAAACAATGTCTGCGCAAGATATTTTAGAGGGAAGAATGATTGTGGAAATTGGAATGGCAGCAGTACGTCCAGCAGAATTCATCATACTTCGATTCTCACATAAATTACAAGAATCATAAAAATTAAACAGTAAAAATTAAAACAGAAAGTTATGAATGAATACCCATTAGTAAAGTTTTCCTTTCAAGTAGATTGGGGAGGAACTCAAATAGGTTTCCAAGAAGTATCAGGATTAGATATCGAAGTAGAGCCTATTGAGTATCGCCAAGGGGCAAGTCCAGATTTTACAAAAATCAAGATGCCTGGGATGACCAAGTTTAGTAATATCACCTTAAAACGAGGGTCGTTTAAAGGAGATAATGAATACTTCGATTGGTTTAACAGTATCCAATTAAATACAGTAGAACGTAGAACACTTACCATCTCATTATTAGATGATACAGGAGCACCAGCAATTACTTGGAAAGTAAATAAAGCATTTCCAATCAAGGTACAATCTACAGATCTAAAAGCAGAAGGAAACGAAGTAGCCGTAGAATCTATCGAAATCGCTCACGAAGGATTAGTGATCGAAAACAGTTAATAACACATTAAAAATAAACATTAAACATTTTATATTATGAATTATAAAACACCAGGTGCATTCATAGAAGAGGTATCAATATTTCCACCTTCAGTAGCACAAGTTGAAACAGCGATCCCTGCATTTGTGGGATATACGGAAAAAGGACCCGTAAATGATCCTACTCGAATTACTTCTCTTTTGGAGTATGAAACATTATTTGGAGGAGCAGAAGCTCAAACAGGCATTTCTTTGACAATTACAGATGGAGTAGCAACAGCATCTCTTCCTACAGCAAGTGTAAGTGATTTTAAAATGTACTATGCGATGCAAATGTATTTTGCAAATGGAGGCGGTCCTTGTTATATCGTATCGGTAGGAGATTATAGTGCAATGGGAGTTGCAGTTACTGGTTTTGAAACAGGACTTGCAGAAGTAGCTAAAGAAGATGAGCCTACGTTATTAGTTTTTCCAGATGCAGTATCATTATCAGAAAGTGATGCACATTCAGTATATAATAGCGCATTAGATCAGTGTACACTATTACAAGATCGTTTTGTGATTATGGATACCGTTGCAGATAATCAGGCATCTGTAGATAGTTTTAGAACAGGAGTTACAAGTGATTTAAAATACGGAGCAGTATATTATCCACATTTACAGACGATCTTAAACTATGAATATAATGATGCAGATGTAGTTGTTACTTCAAGTACAAATAGTAGTGGAGGAGTAATTGCAGCAGAAAACTTAGCAGATTTAAAGAATGAAAATTCTGGAGCTTATAATGCAGCAAAAAATGAAATCGCTTCATCTTTACGTGTAGTGTTAGCACCATCGGCAGCTATGGCAGGAGTGTATGCAAAAGTAGACAGCACTAGCGGCGTTTGGAAAGCACCAGCAAATGTAGGATTAAACTATGTAGTAGCTCCTACAGTAAAAATTTCTAGCCAAGATCAAGAAGACCTTAACGTAGATCCAGTAGCTGGAAAATCAGTAAATGCGATCCGTACATTCACAGGAAAAGGAACCTTAGTTTGGGGAGCTAGAACACTAGATGGTAATAGTAACGAATGGCGTTATGTATCTGTTCGTCGTTTCTTTAACATGGTTGAAGAGTCTGTAAAGAAAGCTTCAGAACGTTTTGTTTTTGAATCTAATGATTCTAATACATGGGTACGTGTACGTGCGATGATTGAGAACTTTTTAAATACACAATGGAGAGCAGGTGCACTTGCAGGAGCTTCACCAGAAGATGCGTATTTCGTAAGAGTAGGATTAGGAGAAACGATGTCTGCACAAGACGTATTAGAAGGAAGAATGATTGTAGAGATTGGAATGGCAGCAGTGCGTCCAGCAGAATTTATTATCCTTCGTTTTTCTCACAAACTACAGGAATCATAAAAATAATTTAAGGATGTAAAAATATAAATACGGCGTACGCTTTCGCGAAAGCGTAAGAAGGCTCACCACACGTAATTTATATTCTTTATTACAAATTAAATTAGAAAAATTAAACAGTAAAAATTAAAACAGAAAGTTATGAATGAATACCCATTAGTAAAGTTTTCCTTTCAAGTAGATTGGGGAGGAACTCAAATAGGATTTCAAGAGGTTTCAGGTCTAGATATAGAAACAGAAGTAATTGAATATCGTCAAGGTGCAAGTCCTGATTTTACAAAAATCAAGATGCCAGGAATGATCAAGTTTAGTAACATTACCTTAAAACGTGGATCGTTTAAGGGCGATAATGAGTACTTTGATTGGATTAATTCAATCCAATTAAATACGGTAGAGCGTAGAACACTTACCATCTCATTATTAGCAGAAGATGGCGCTCCAGCAATTACATGGAAAGTAAATAAAGCATTTCCAATCAAAGTACAATCAACAGACCTAAAAGCAGAAGGAAACGAAGTAGCTGTAGAATCTATTGAGATTGCACACGAAGGATTAGTCATCGAAAACAACTAAAATCATGGCAGCAATATATCCACCCACTAGTTTCTCTTTTATTGTCAACGGAGTCTCTACTTTAGAAGGAATTGATTCTCAATTTCAATCGGTAACAGGACTTAGTACTGAGATTGGAGTTGAGGAGTATGCCGAAGGTGGAGAAAACAGATTCTTACATCAATTACCAACACGTCCTAAGTATCCAAACTTAGTTCTGAAAAGAGGGTTGATTACAAACTCTGGCTTGATTAAATGGAGTAGAGATGCTATGGAAAAATTTCAGTTTGAACCTCGAGACCTAATTATAACACTTAATGGAGGAGCAGAATCTACAGCGCCTTTGATGGTGTGGAATGTAGTAGGTGCGTATCCTGTTAAATGGGATGTGTCAGAATTTAATGCTGAAGAAAACAAATTGGCAATAGAAACTGTAGAGTTAAAATATAGATATTTTACAATACCTAGCGCTAGCTTTGGCCTGTAAGTGATCAAAAAACAACACATAGGGCGCTGATTCATAAGAGGTAAATCAAAAACATTTTTTGAATAATACATGCAGAGATTCATGGAGTATTTCATGATGCTGAGAGGGCGTGCTATGTGTTTGATTTTTGAAGATGTTGTTTTAAAAAAGAATAAAAACATAAGTAAATAAAACAATATGCCAATAGAAATTAAAGAGTTACACATAAAAATTAATGTGGACGAGAATACTACAGGAAGTGCAGGAGCAACTACTGTTGATCAGAAAAAAGTGACACGATTGATACATGAGAATGTAGAGCAAATAATGAAAATACAACACCGTAAAAAAGAAAGATAATGCAAGGAGAATTAGCAAAACTAGAAATCATTACTTACAAGGATTCTAGTTATAATAACAAAGTGTCAAGTAATGCATTTAATGCGTTCATAAATCCTGAAAATTACTCGGTTACTTATAAAACTGAATTTGATTCGCAGCAATCAATTGGTACGCCAAAAAGTGAGCAAAGATATATAGCTTCTCCTCCAACGGATCTTAATCTTGAGTTTCTTTTTGATGGAACAGGAGTCGTACAGAAAAACAGTGGAAATAGATTGTTGAATTTAATTACAGGAGGTAGTGATTTTGCAAGAGAAACCGTTAAGAAACAATTAGACGACTTCTATCAAGCTACTGGGCAATATAATGGAGGCATTCACAGACCTTATCATGTTATTATTAGTTGGGGAGAGTTTTTATTTAGAGGTGTCCTTTCAGAGTTTACTATAGAATATAAATTGTTTGACAATGAGGGACTTCCATTAAGAGCTGTAGGGAAAGCAAAATTTTGTGAATCTATCAGTTCTACTTTAGCGGAAGCCGAATGCAAAACAAATTCTCCAGATCTCACACATACAAGAATGGTCAAAGCGGGAGATACTCTACCGCTAATGACGGAACGTATTTATGGAGATGATAAATACTATTTAGAAGTAGCAAGAATCAATAACATCACAAGTTTTAGACAATTACAACCTGGAACGGAAATTTTCTTTCCACCGATTGAAAAAGTATCATAAATATGAATAATAGCGGATACATACAAACATCAAAAACTGCTGATCTAGTTACTTATAAAGTACTATCAGGAGGAAATGAATTGCCTGGAAAGTATGGTGTAAAAAGCATTGTAGTAGAGAAGGAAATCAATAGAGTTCCTCATGCTCAAATTGTTATACTAGATGGAAGTGCTTCAGATAGGGAGTTTGAATTGAGTAATGAAGAGTTACTTACACCTGGTAAAGAAATTGAAATTACAGCAGGATATCAGCTTGATGAAGAAACCATTTTTAAAGGGATTGTTATTAAACATAACATCAAAGTAAGAAAAGGGATGTCTTATCTAGTTGTAGAGTGTAAAGATGAAGCTGTCAAGATGACGGTAGGTAGAAAAAGTAACTATTTCTACGATAGTACAGACAGTGCTATTATAGAAGAACTCATAGGAAATCAGAGTTTAACAGCCGATGTTGAAGCTACTACTAACGAACATCAAGAATTAATACAATACCGTACTTCAGATTGGGATTTTATGCTTACAAGAGCACAAGTAAATGGGAAATTGTGTTTTGTTGATGATGGAATTATAAAAGTAGCAGCGCCAGAATTAAACGGTGATACAATAGAAACAGTAGTATACGGATCGTCAATTCATGAGTTTGATGGCGAGATAGATGCAAGAGATCAATTTGATCGAATCACATCATATTCTTGGAGTTATACAGATCAGGAACTATTAGAGACAGAAGCACAAGATCCAGGTGTAAATCTTAATGGAGATTTAACTGCAAGTGATTTAGCAAATGTGTTGCAATTAGAAAACTTTGAATTAAGACACGGAGGAAATCTTACTCAAGAAGAATTACAAGATTGGAGTGATGCAAAGGCATTGTATCAACAATTAGCAAAGACAAGAGGTCGTGTAAAATTTCAAGGTATTTCAACTGTAAAGCCAGGTACACTTTTACAATTAGAAGGTGTTGGTAATCGCTATAACGGTACTATTTATGTAACGGGAGTGCGTCATGAGATTGTAGACGGAAATTGGCTAGTAGATGCACAATTTGGGTTATGTCCAACATGGTTTTCAGAAACATATGACGTAACAGATATGCCTGGTTCAGGAATTATACCAGCCATAAGTGGATTACACATTGGTGTGGTGACACAATTAGAATCAGATCCAGATGGAGAAGATAGAATCTTAGTTCAAATTCCAATCATTAATAATGAACAACAGGGTATTTGGGCTCGTATAGCTACACTTGATGCAGGTGAAAATAGAGGATCTTTTTTTAGACCTGAGATAGAGGACGAGGTTATTATAGGTTTTATCAATGATGACCCTAATGATGCAGTTGTCTTAGGAATGCTCAATAGTAGTACAAAACCTGCTCCACTAACAGCTTCTGATGATAATCATGAAAAGGGATTTGTAACTCGTAGTGAGATGAAAATGATTTTTAATGATGATAAAATTTCCTATGTCTTAGAAACTCCAGCTGGTAAAAAAGTGACACTAGATGAAGATGCAGATATTGTCCAAATTGAAGATGAGCATTCAAATATTCTCACTTTTAATAGCGATGGTATTACCATGGAAAGCGCAGGAGATATAAACATTAAAGCTACTGGAGATGTTAATATAGAAGGTATGAATATTAATGGAAAAGCAAATGCCCAATTAAAAGTTGAAGGCAGTGCTGGAGCAGAAATATCATCAGGAGCAGTTACAGTTGTTAAAGGCTCTCAAGTACAAATTAATTAATAAAATAATAAATGAAACCAGCAGCCAGAATTACAGATATGCATACCTGCCCATTAGTAACGGGAACTACTCCTCACGTAGGAGGTCCTATACTACCAGCAGGAGAACCTACAGTTTTGATAGGTAAAATGCCAGCTGCTAGAGTAGGAGATAAAGCTCTGTGTACAGGGCCTCCAGATACAATAGCAACAGGATCTGGTACAGTCTTGATAGGAGGGAAACCAGCCGCAAGATTGGGCGACACTACAGTTCATGGAGGTATGATAGTAGCAGGAGAAGCAACGGTTTTAATAGGAGGATAATTATGAAAATAGATAGAGATTTTTTAGGAAGAGGGTGGAGTTTTCCTCCTGAATTCAATAAGGCTCAAAAGGAAGTAGTCATGACAACTGATGTAGAAGATATCAATAATAGTTTGATCATTTTACTTTCTACCCGATTAGGAGAACGTGTAATGCTTTCTGAATACGGGTGTGATTTACAAGAGCTATTGTTTAAACCACTTACACTCACACTTGCAACACAGATACGTGGAATAGTAGAAAGAGCTATTCTGTACCATGAACCAAGAGTGAATATTTTGAGTATTGATATTGATAGCGCTAATGAACTAGAAGGAGAAATCTTGATAGTTGTAGACTATGAAGTTAGAAACACAAATACAAGAAGTAATATCGTCTTCCCTTTCTATAAAGGAGAAGCAACAGAAATCTAAAAACATGAAGAAACAAATAGATACATTTTCACACTATAGCGACGGTAAGTCACAATCGCAACGCTTTTTAGAGACATTAGATCCTAAGAGTTTCAAACTTCATGATTTAAACATGGCAGATTGGTTGCTTTTTGCATACAATTTTGCAAAGCATGTAAATTACTTTGATAAAGATAATAATACAATTCCTGAAGGAAATTGGCAGGACTTCTTTAATTATTTTGAAATTGATCAGGAAAGTATTCCTAGAAGAGAGACTATTGCGTACAAAAAACTAGAAAAAAATGTTTTAAAGACACTCTCTGATTTTGAAAATGAAAGAGCACTTACACCACACTTAAGTCTTTTTGTATGCTTTATTAGACTACTCGAGTTTTCTCAAGAAAAGTTTAATAACCTAACAAAGAGACATCTTGATTTCTATTATGGAGAAGTGTTGAAAATTGAAAAGAAAGAAGCCGTTGAAGATAAAGCATATATCATTTTTGAACTTGCTAAAAAAGCAATGCAGGAAAGAATCCCAGAAGGAACAGCTCTAGACGGAGATAAAGATGCTCTTGGAAAAAGACGAGTATATAAAACAAATGAAGAACTCATAGCAAATCAAGCAAAAGTTGTCGAGTTGAAAAGTTTTTTGAATGATGAAAACAAACAAGAACTCAAACTTGCTAGAAAAGCAGATTCATTAGATGGCTTAGAAAAAGAACTGCCAGAAGAAAGTAATTTTTGGTGGCCTTTTGGATATAATTCTGATGAAACTAATTATGAAGAATTACCAGATGCTAATCTAGGATTTTCTATTGCGTCATCATTGTTAAACTTAAAGGAGGGAAAAAGAACAGTCACTGTAAAGATTGATTATGAAACCTCTTCAAGAGGTGTATTAGACTTTACTACAAATGACTTTAGAAATACGATTGAGATTCAATGTAGTGGAGAGGAAGAATGGTTGTCTGGTATCACATTAAAAAGTGTTACAAATGCAACCAAATCTTTAACACTATCATTTGAATTGGCAAAAGATTTTCCTGCGGTAGTGGGTTATAATCCAGAAGTGTTATTAGAAAGTTTTGATACAGAATTTCCAGTAGCTCGATTTTTAATCAAAGGAAATAAGCGCTATGAATTTTATCAAGCATTATCAGCAAAAGCAGTTAGAAATATAACAGTTACTGTAGATGTAGAAGGTATTTCAACAGCAATGATTGAGAATGATAATGGAGCTCTAAATGCAGAAAAACCTTATTTCCCATTTACAGGACAGCCTACTAGAGGGTCCAACTTTTACATTAGACATCCAGAAATATTTTCTAAAAACTGGAAAAATGTGAATGTGAAAATAAATTGGAAAAATACCCCAAATTCTATAACAGATCATTATAAGGCCTATGTTTTTAATTCTGGGGATAATCTTTCACAGCAAACTTTTAATACCATTGCACCAACGGCGAGATTAGAGTCAGATGTAGAAACATCATCATTACAAGCATTTTCATTAGCTACGGCACAACCATCAGGATCGGTGGTAAATTCAGACTCTTATTTTAGAGCAAATGCTTTTCTGTTAGATAGAAAAGAATGGAACTTGAAAAATGCCAATGTAGTGTTGTTTAATCAAACAACAGATGGATATAATACTGCTTTTACTATTACCAACACAACAAGTGATATTGGGACTGCAGAAGCAATACGATTATCTCTAAATCAAACAGCTTTACAAGATATATATCCACAGTTGTACACATTAGCATTGTTAGATGCTAATACAGGGGAAGAAGGAAATTCTGACACACTCATTCCTAATGAGCCATATATTCCAGAAGCTCAGGATATAGAGTTAAGTTATACAGCGTCAGATGTAGCATATTCTTATTTATCTAGAAGCATAAGTGCAGGACCTTCAGAAAACAAAGAGGTTACTATATATTGTGAAGATGTTTTTGGGCAATACGCAAAGACCTTTAATTCTAAACAGTTAGTGCCTGTATATGGTCCTGGTGGAGAGTTTTATGTAGGATTAGAAGCAATGCCTAATCAGAGAATATCATTACTTATTCAAACATTAGAAGGAAGTGAAAATCCATTAGTAGAAACCTTTGAAGATCGAGAAAAAATAACATGGGAAATCCTTTCAGGAAATACTTGGAGGAATTTGTCAGAATATATTCTAGAAGATGATACTAATAATTTCCTAAGATCAGGAATTGTAAAATTTGATATTCCTAGAGATTTAGATGTAAATAACACACGTCTTTCTAAAGATCTTATCTGGGTAAAAGCCAGTATGAAAAGAAGTTATGATGCTGTATGTAGAGTACAAGGTGTTTTTGCACAGGCAATTTTGGCCACATTTGAAAATAATGAAAATGAGGTGTCCCACCTAGAAACTGGGCTGGCAGCAGAAACCATTAGTAAGCTCATTACTAGAATTCCTAAAATCAAATCTGTAAGTCAAAATTACAACTCTTTTGGAGGGGTTTATGAGGAGTCAGATGCACAGTATTATAGAAGAATTAGTGAGCGTTTAAGACATAAAAACAGAGCCATTACTTCATGGGATTATGAACAACTTATTTTAGAAAACTTCCCAGAAGTATTTAAAGTAAAATGTTTAAACCACACTTCTGAAGATTCTTTTATGGTACCTGGTTATGTAAGTTTAGTTGTTGTGCCAGATACAAGAAATAAAAATGCTTTTGACATCTATCAACCTAGAGTGAGTAGAAATAGTTTAAGCGCTATAAAAGAGTATATCAATAGTTTAAATACTGCGCATGTAAATGCAACTGTTATGAACCCTAATTACCAGGAGGTAGAAGTGTCTATAACGGTAAAATTCTTTGAACAATTTGATGAAGAATTCTATAAAAAGCAACTAGATCAAGATATCAAGAAATACATTTCTCCTTGGGCTTTTGAAGCAGATCGTTCTATTGTTTTTGATGTGTCTTTAAACACAAACCTTATGTTAAATTATGTAGAGCATTTACCATATGTAGATTACATAGATAGCATAGCGGTATATGTAGATGGGCAATTGCAAAGTAGTGCTTCGATAACAGCAGATCCTAGATCTATTCTAGTATCAGCAAAACAACATCAAGTAGCTATCACTCAAAGAGTATGTGCCTCTAAATAATCATATAAAAGAAGCATAACATCAACCATTTATTGATCTGGAAAGAATGATTTATAGTAGGTGTTTACGCTTTCGCGAAAGCAAAAAAATATTAATTACAAGTACATGTCATCTTGGTTTTGTACTTAGAAAAAACATAAATAAATGTTAGAAAATCAGCATATCAGTATACCTAAAAAAGTTGAGACTCAAGATGATTTGGATTTTCAGTTTTTGAGAAGAACGGGTATTAATTATATAGAACAATTGGGGAGTGGGCTTTGGACTGATTTTAATTCTCATGATTCGGGTATTACCATATTGGAAGTGTTGAGTTATGCGATCACTGACCTAGGTATGAGAATGGATCTAGATACCGCAGATATCTTAGCCTCAAATGAAGCCGACAAAGGAATACAAAATCAATTTATCAAAGCTTCAGAAATTTTACCTGCAAAACCTTTGACGCAAATCGATTATAGAAAGTTAATCTTGGATATTGGTGATAGTTCCATGGGAGAAAAGCTAGTAAAAAATTGCTGGATTATGCCTAGAGAACAAACATTATTTGTAGACTGTAAGACAGGAGATATTGCTTTTGATAGTACAGATTTACAAACAAGTAATCCGCAAAGCTTTAATGTAAAAGGACTTTACGATGTCTTAATTGATTATAATGACGAGATCGATGATTGCGGTAGATCTACAGTGTTATCTGAGACATTAAACCGTTTTCATGATAATAGAAATCTATGTGAAGATCTTATCGAAATAAAAGAAGTGCCTACTCAAAATATTGCTGTTTGTACAAGAATTGAAGTAGAAAACAATGCAGATGAAGAGTGGGTACATGCAAATGTCTTAAAAGTAATTAATAATTACCTAGCACCAGATATTAACTTTTATTCCCTAAGTCAATTATTAGAAGAAGGGTATACTACAGATACAATATTTGAAGGGCCTTTATTAGATAATGGATTCATAAAGACAGAAGAGTTACAGAATAGTGAGTTGCGTAGAGAAATACGCGTTTCTGATCTTATTAAAGAAATCATGTCTGTAGATGGTGTAAAGGTCATTAATGAAATTTCTATTAATAACTGTGATGGAAAGATTAATGTAGATGATTGGGTAATATGTGTTGATTATGGAAAGAAACCTGTATTATGTGATTTAAGTTCTTTTAGTTATAGCAAAGGGACATTGCCTTTAAATATTAATGATGCGCAAGTAAAAGCTTTTCAAGAACAAATTCGAGAAGAGGAGGCATTAGCTAGAGAAAATGCAAGACTTAATAAGGAATTGGAAATTCCTCTAGGAACAGCTTTTGATATTGAAAATCATACAACGATATTAAATGATCTTCCAGATACATATGGAGTAGGAGAAGCTGGTATTATATCAAAATCGACACCCGAAAGAGAAGCATTAGCAAAACAACTCAAGGGGTATTTGTTATTCTTTGATAAAATGCTTGCGAGTTACTTTCAGCATTTAGGAAAAGTAAAAGAATTACTAAGCGTTAATGGATCATTAAAGCGTACGTATTTTACACAAGCTATAAAAGGTGTTAAAGGTTTTGATGAATTAGTAAACGATTATGAAACTTCTGATGATACTCAACTTACAGATACGCTGTATAAAGCATTAGATAATAGTGTAGAAAGAAGAAATCAAATCTTAGATCACCTAATTTCAAGATTCTCAGAGCAATTTAATGAGTATACTTTTTTAATGAAAGCCTTATATGGAAGAGCTTCAGATGAAATTATTCTAAATAATAAAGAAGTATTTCTACAAGATTATAAAGATATAAGTGCAGAGAGAGGTTTAGGGTATAATTATTATATGCAGCCAGATTCAGAATTATGGGACACATCAAATATATCTGGAGCGCAAAAAAGAATAGCACGATTATTAGGAATACAAAATTATGATCGTAGACATTTATCAGATTCGCCAGTAGTTATTAATAGCACTACAGATACAGATGGTAATACTACGTATACTTGGAAGGTTAAAAATGCAAATGGAAATATTGCGCTTTCATCTGTAAATACAAAGGTGCTAGAATATGCTGCTTTACAAGAAATGTATGAGGCTGTCTTTCTATCTATTCAAATAGATATGGAAGATTTAGAAACAATCTTTGAAGGGCCTCTAGCAGAAGGGGATTATGTCGGGAACTTAAAAATATGTGTATCTGGTGGCGGCAAATACTATTTTAAAGTAGTTAAAAGAGCAACGGCAGATGATGCTGAAGAGATCATAGCTAATCACAATAACTATTACGATACCCAAAGTGAGTTAAAAGATGTTATCCGAACACTCATTAATTACTTCAAGTTTGAGTTTTCAGAAGAAGGAATATTCCTAGTAGAGCATTTATTGCTAAAACCAAGAACGGCTCTTGATTATGAGCTTTTAGGAATTGGATGTATGGATGTAGATAGTAGCTTTATTGTTGCTTCAGATATTAAAACACAAGCAGAAGAAGGAAGTGAAGAGTTTATGACTTCCTGTGAAGAAGATTGTGAAAAAGACGTATTTGATCCGTATTCATATAGAGTAAGTATTGTATTGCCAGGCTATACATTTCGTTTTTCCAATCCTGACTTTAGAAAATATGCAGAGACAGTAATTAGACAAGAATTGCCAGCTCATGTGTTAGCTAAAATTTGTTGGGTAGGAGATAGACAGGATGGTACTGAAGCTGCAAATGATCTCTATGATTTTGAGAAAGTATACAAGAAATACTTAATAGATAAGTCCGGAGAAGATCTTGTGAGTTTAGCTGAAAGTACAAGAGATCTCATAACAGCAATGAATAACTTAAATAATATATACCCTCCAGGAAGACTTCTAGATTGTGATCAAGACGATAGTGATGACTTGAATGGAAAAATAATCTTAGGACAATCAAACATTTAAAAGCGTTTAAAAAAAATAAAAGATGAATACTAAATTAGATAATATAACAGCACAGTATAGAAAGTTCAACGAGAACCAGGCGCTTACAGAAGACCAGTTGAACGAATTTATAGATTATTTTGAAGACCAAGATCGCCTCTCAAGAACCCGACTTAGTGGTACAGGTATTGTTTGTGGTTTTAAAACAGCAACTGCATTTGGGTTACCTGATCCTAGTTTAAATGGTTTAGGTATCAGTCAGGGAGCTGGAGTTACTACAGATGGTGATATCATTACTTTGAGAAATAATATTGATGGCGTAAAAGATGTATCAATAGATTTTGATGGAAAAGTATTTACGCATTATAAAGCGTATACAGATATACTCAAGTATCCGCATTTTTCAGAAGTAACAAGTATTATTGAGCTAAGAAGTCAAGATGATATTTTAGAGGGAGAAACAGGATTTGCAGTTGTAGATGAAAACCTACTGAACGGAAAAGTAGTTCTTCTGTATTTAGAAAGTTATGTAAATGAAGAATCTCCATGTCAAGATGCAGATTGTGATAATCAAGGAGAAGAGCAAGTCTCAGAATTAAGAGTGTTACTTGTAGATTCTGCAGATGCTCAGAATATCATAGATGGGAATACTCAGGATACCATTTATAATAAACATAATGAGTTTGAAGAACTTTATGATGCACTACCAAATATAGAAGTGAGTAGAGCTTTTTTAACAGCAGATGTAACAACAAATAATGAAGTAAGAGCAAAGTTTACAAATGCTATAGAGAGAGATAATGTTGTAAGTAAGTTAAGCGCAGGTTTTGAATCTATTAGCCAGACTTTTAATGTAGAAATTAACTTAGGTGGTCAAACATTGAATACACTACTAACGAATCTTTTAAATACGTCTGATACAGATTTTCAGTATCGTTATGATGTACTAAAAGATTTAGTAGCAACATATAATGAGGTTAAAGATTTGCTTTTACACTTAAAAGCAGAGTGCTGTCCAAGTATTCATTCTTTTCCTAAGCACTTAATGTTAGGACCGGTAAGTGCTTCTTTAGAGTTAGGAGAAAATACAGAATATCGTCATGACTTTTATAAATCTCCAATACTTTCTGAAGAAGATGAGAATTATACAAGAGTTGTGTTATTGGCAGAACGTTTTGTGCAGAAAATTGAAAGCTTTCGAAAATTTATTGGTCCTGTTAGAATCACACCTTCTAAAAAAGATGCAAGCTTAGGAGAAAAAGCAGTTCCTTTTTATTACAATGTAACTGATGAACTATTAGAAACTTGGGATTATGAAAAATCAGAAAATGATAAAGAAGACCATAACTTAAGTTATCATAAAGGGAATTTATCAAGTGAAGATTTTATTCAAAATCCATTAAATTATACACTAGATGACAATAACTTCTTTAGAATAGAAGGTCATTTAGGCCAATCATATAAGATTGCCTACGAAAATATCAATAAGATTAAAACAGATTATGGATTGTCATTTGATATTAAAACACTAATGCTTCGTAGAAAAGCAGTAGATGTAATTAGCGGTCCAGTAAGAGGGTTTCCTATTACTTCTCCGACAAGAGCATTAGATACTCAAATAGTTTCATTAGAGCCTACTGCAGATGTAAATGATGCACAAATAGTGAGTGCAGATTTAGTAAGTGATCAAGATGTTTTACGAAGAGCAGAAGAGCTCCCAGAATTATCATTAGAATCTGAAGCAACTGAAATCTCAATTGCAGATTTAAGACAGCAATTACTGGAAGTTTCTGAAGCGTTTGTAAGTAATGCAGAGGCAGATCAACAAGAGACATTACAAACGATTGCGAATCTGGATTATCAACTAAATTTATTAAATGAAGTTGAGGCACTAACAAAACCACCATTAACTCAAGACGGAGGTGTAACTGTAGTGACGCAAGATCAGAAAGAAGATGAAATAGAAAGTGAATTATTGAGTGACTTCATGGAAAGACACTCAGGTATAGAACACTTTGCAGGGGTAGAACCAGGAGGTACATTTATTCTTGTACATGAATCTGAAGATAGACCTCAAGTCATTGCTGATTTTTCATTACCATATTTATGTTGTGATAAAAAAGACCCAGTATTCTTGGTATTACCAGTAACTCAGCTTTGTGAGAATGACGACCCTATCCTAATGACAGTAATTCCATTAGATGGAGAGATTAAAGCCTTTGCAAATGGAGTAGCAATTCCTGGGATTACTACAAATAGAGGAGGACAAAGTGTCTTTAATCCAAGCTTAGTGCCAACAGCAAATCATGGAGATCAAATTACATTTACAGTAAATGATGATCCTGTAGAAACAGTATTAACAGTAGTACCTCAATCGCAAGTAACTGTTGTTGCAGATAATATTGTGTACGATGATAATGCAGAAAGCGCAGAAGTAGATTTTGTAGTAACAGGACATAATGCAAGTTATACATATCAATGGAACTTTGGTGATGGTAGTCCATTAGTAGCAACTCAACCAGTTAATGGTATTGTTAAGCATACATACAACTTAGTCGTAGGACAAGAAGATATTTATAACCCGACGCTTACAATTACTAATGCAAATGGATGTAGTACAATGGTAAGTATAGAACCATTATCTCTTAAACTTGTGATTAATAGAAATACACAAATACGTATTTACTTTGATTCATCAGGATCTATGAATTCCTCTCTCGCACCTTTAACAACAATGAAGGACGGAGTGCTTAAGAATACATTATTGCCATTATATGATAATGATGTAGCGGCTTATGAAGATAAGGTTAGAATACGTAATTATGGAAATGAGAGAACATTCAACGTCTTGAATTTAGAAGGGGAAGCAGCTCCTGAAGGTAATGTGATTGTATTAGTATTCCAAGATGAAGCTAGTCCTGTTTATCATTCAAGTGCTATTACACCAAGAAGAACTCAATTTAATACAGATATAGCAGCATTTAAGAGTAGACTGTCTAATAATTTTGGAACAGGAAATCCAAACTATTATAGAGGAATTGTATTCCAAGTAGATGGTAACGGAACATTTAAAACATTAATGCAAGCGGTAGAAACAGGTAATCAATCGGATTATGCTTCAGTAAGTAATAATTTAATTACAGAAGTAGCAGATGGTCAAGTACAATTCCAGTATGATATTCAAGATGGAGATACAGCTCAGAACTACTTTAATATTATTAAAGCAGCATTAGAGTCATTCGGATATGACATACCAGATAGTACATTAAGAGTTGCTGCACCATCTAATCCAACTCCTCCTTCAACGCTATAATTGCTAAAAAAATAAAAGATGATGAATAATCGATTAACTAATATAACAACAGAATATAGAAAGTTCAGCAAAGGACAATATGTAGAGCATACACAATTTAATGAGTTTTTAGATTATTTTGAAGATCAAGATCGCCTTTCTAAAACCTTATTGCGAGGAGTGGGAATTGCTTGTGGGTTTGAACATCAACTTACCTATACAAATTCTATAAATAGTAGAAGAGTACGAGCAGTAAATGGGGTGGAAATATCTCAAGGAATTGGTGTCACAACAGATGGTGATCTTATTACACTAAGTGATATTATTCAAGTAAGTGATGAGTTAGGTGTAAGTGATCTTAAATCAATAGATCTAAAAAGTAAAAGATATTCTTTCTCTAAACCTTATGATAATTCTAAGGTAAATTATCCTCCTTTTTATTATGATGATGGGAATCAAATTCCTCTTTGGGAGCTATCAGAAACTAATAATAGCGCAGGTGAATTTGAACCCGTAAATGCAACAGATGAAGCTATTTTAAATGTACTATACTTACTTGTATATATAGAATCTTATGAAAAAGAGGTGCGCCCTTGTAGAGGGGTAGATTGTGATAATCATGGATTGGAACAAGTGCAAAATGTAAAAATACTTTACACTACTTTGGCAGGAATTAGGAATATTGTTGAGAAGGGGGATACACTGTACCCACATCCATTAAATACTTCTATTCCTGAACTAAAATTAAGACGAGCACTTGTAGATACTGACTTTGATAGTATTAGTGATTTTAAAAATGCGTATAGTAAAATTGCCTTAGATGAAGGTTTATTAAATAAAATGTCGCAAGGGATTGCTACAATCACCTCACATTTTAATCTAGAAAATAATTTTGATGTTGCTTCAGTTACTTCAAAATTAGAAACTGCAATAGCAATTGATAATGATGGGGCTACAGGATTTCAATATGCATATGATTTCATAAAAGATTTAGTAGATACTTATACAGAAATCAAAACATTATTACCTAAGTCATTTACAAGTTGTTTTCCAAACTTTAATGCATTTCCTAAACATATTATGATAGGAAAAGCTGTAGACAATACACCAGACAACTATAAGCATAGATTTTATAATTCTCCAGTATTGGATGATGAAGAGATAGAAGCTAAAGTAAAAGTGTTAATTCAACGATTTAATGAATTGGTAGACAACTTTGGATTGCCAGTAGTGACAAAAAAAGAACTTGAAATTAATATTACACCATCAAGAAAATCAGGGTTATTAGAGACAAAAGCTATCCCGTTTTATTATGATATAGATGAAACGTTTTTAAAACGATGGAGTTTTGATAAAACAAGACATAGAATTGCTGATAGGAATTTGACATATAATAATTTAAACCCTCTACTTTCTAATGATTTATCTATAAGTGATGCGATCAACTTTAATTTAGAAAAAAATACATTTTATAGAATTGAGGGGCATCAATCTCAACCCTATCAAACTGTTACAGGGGTATTAAACTTAAAAAAAGATGCTGCTCAATTATCTTTTGATATAATGGCGCTCTCATTAGAAGAGTTGAGTAATAATAAAGACCTTTCTAAAGCCTATTTTAAAGAATATGTAGAGAAACATCCTGGAATAGAGCATATAGCAGGAGTCGAACCAGGAGGGACATTTGTAGTTGTTTATGAATCGGAAACAAATCCTGGGGTAATTGCCGATTTTGCACTGCCATATTTATGTTGTGGTCCAAAAGTAGACGTGAGTCTAAGCTTACCTGTAGATGAAATCTGTAGCGGAAGCAAAGCAATTCCTTTTACAGTATCTCCATTAGATGGTGTTGTAGATGTTGTGAATG
This sequence comes from Dokdonia pacifica, assembly GCF_900188275.1. Lineage (GTDB taxonomy): Bacteria > Bacteroidota > Bacteroidia > Flavobacteriales > Flavobacteriaceae > Dokdonia > Dokdonia pacifica. The sequence continues at coordinate 150,354 of NZ_FZNY01000007.1, read as the reverse complement.
GTATAAGAGGGACTGGAGGAGTTATAAAAATTGGAGAGCAATATTTCTTTGACCCAACACTCATAAGTTCAGTGTTTCATAATACAGATATCGAGTTTTCTGTAAATGGTAAAGCTACAGGAACAACAATACGAGTAGTATCACAACCTAATGTTCTGATTACAATCGAAGAAATCATACCATCTGAAAATGAAACTGATGTTTTCGTGACTTATAGAATTCAAGGTTTAAACATTACAGATTATCAATATGAATTTGATTTCTTAGGGAATGATAATTATGTTTCAGTAATACCTTCTAATGGACTTGTTACCTATACCTTCTTTAATTTTAGGAATACAAAAAGTTTAGAAATACCAGTAACGAAGATAAGAGTAAGTGGAAATGGATGTTCAGATATTCTTGAAGTTCCAATAGATATTCAGTTGAATCCTGAGATTTCTGAGATCTTATTTCCAGATGGTAATTGTTGTGCAGAGAATATAATTCCAAAAGTTAGTGCTGTTAATTTCTCAACAGGTAATTGTTGTGTAGAGAATATAACTCCAAAAGTGAATGCTGTTAATTTCCTTCCAGATAATTGTTGTCAGGAAGGTGGAATAACACCAAGAGTTGTCGGAGTTATTTTCCCAGACCCTGCATGTTGTGTAACATTAATATCCTAAATAATAGATGTGTAATAAGCATCGTGAATACAATAAATAGAATAAGTATAATAGATTAAATAAATTTTAAATTATGTGTAGTATAAATTTTGCGGTAGTACCAGAGAGTACTGTTGATCCTATTCTTAAAATCAATGGGAGATATAGACTATCTGGAGAAGTAAACTGGATTCTTTTTCCGGTAACGGTATCAAATCCACAAACCCCAGATATTCCTTTAATAGGAACCTATGATATGGGTATTCAAATTGAAACTGCAGGAGGGGTTAGTGCATGGTTCGATACAGTGGCAGCCTTTAGTGTTGCTAGATCGTGTGATAAAGGTCCTATTGATACTGGCGGAGGAGATCCTATCGATACAGGAGGAGGAGACCCAATAGACACTGGCGGCGGCGGTGGCGGCGGTGGCGGTGAAATCATCGCTCCAGATGACGGCGGTCAAGCAGCGGAATAAAAAAAGCAATAATAAATATTTTGTTGATTAATAATTGGTAATTAGTAAAACCTAAGAAACACATCTTAGCACTTTTGAATTATTGTTTTTATAGAAAGGAGTTACAAAAGATTGTATAAAAGTGTGATGTGTTTTCTAGGTTCAACTTTTAAAAGAAGTAATACCCTTTAAGATAGGTCTTAAAGGGTATTTTGTATAGAGACTTGATAGTATATAATAGACGTATATATATACTCTTCTTCTACATTCAAGGGGTTTTATTATAAAATTACTGGAAAGAATTAAAAAATGTACGGATAACACGTAACATGCTGATAATCAGTAAAATTTGTTTAATTTTATAGAATAACTAATCTCATAAAACACACTATTATGCTAAAATCAATTTTAAAATTAAACGGAGTTAAAGAATTAAATAATGCGTCACAAAGACAAATAGAAGGAGGATGGATTCCTAGAAATATTTGTCACTCCGATGAAGAATGTCATCCTACACAAGAATGCATTGCTTGTATTTGTACGGCTCCTGGTGATCCAGTATAATGCAGGCATTAGCCAAGTTGGGTAAGCGAACTTTAAAAAGTTCGCTTTTTTATTTTATAAAGATGAATCTACAATAGAAAACTTGAATACGCTTTTGTTTTTATATACATCACCTGGATGTATGACAGTAGACGGAAAATGAGTATTGTTTGGCGCATCAGGAAAACATTGATTCTCAAAACATATAGCAGGATATGCGGTGTATAAAAGATTATCTTTAAAAGGTAGTTCTGGAAATATTTTTGGGGTATAAATAACCATTGCAGGTTGATTCGTTTCAACGTCCATTTGAATTCCAGACGTAGGAGCATATAAAGAGGCTTTTGTTATTTTATCTTCTAGAATAAATGTATCATCATATCCTTTAAATGTTGAATTGCCTATTTGTGATTTCTGTGATAAGTCATAATAACTATGTAATGTAGGAACATAGGTTCCTGTTGGGATAAGATTTGAATCTACCTCTAAATAATGCTTGCTCGCTACTTGTAAATAATGATCAAGAATACTACCGGATCCGTTAAGATTAAAGTAAGAATGATTGGTAAGATTTACATGAGTGGTAGTATCTGTAATTGCAGTATATGTTATAGTAACTTCATTGTTTTCTGTAAGTATAAAGCTTGCAGATACCTCTAAATTCCCAGGATATCCTTCTTCAAGATGTTTGCTTACATAACTTAAAGTGATTTCTTGAGAATTTTCCTGTGATTTAAATGTCCAGTATTTTTTATCAAATCCATGTGTACCTCCATGTAAATGAACTCCATTTTTAAAAGTGAGATTTATGTCTTTAATGAGTTTATCTTCTTTAGTGTTTGAAATACGACCCGCATACCTTCCTATAGTACATCCTAAATATAAATTATGCGCTATGTGTGAAGGTGTTGTATATGCTTGAGGAGTAGCAAGTCCTACAACAACATTGGTGATTTCGCCATATTTATTAGGAACCTTTAGAGATGTGATAGTAGCTCCATAATTAGATATTTCTATGCTACATCCATTTATATTTGTAAGAGTTCTTGTTTCAATTTTGGGCATAGAAAAAGCTATATGATCGAAATATAACTAACTTTAATGGATCACAAAAGTAATCCCATGGAGATCTTTTTATACGCTTTCGCGAAAGCGTACCCAGAAACAATACTAGTAAGGTAGCAATCCTACTTACTGAACCATTTTCGTACAGTAGCCTCGGTCGTTTTATTATTGGGCGTAAAAGCAGTATTCTCTATGCCTCTATATTCTAAATAACTAGGGAATTTCCACCATAAAATCCCTTTACACCATGGCTCATTTTGAATCCCTTCAAAAATGACTTCATAACAACGTCGCTGATGCTCATCATTAAAAGGAGTATCGCCATCTGCATGAGGGTTTTTCCAAGGCATTTCAATACTTCTAAACCCTATTTCTGTAAAAACTATTGGTTTTTTATAGGTTTGGTATACCTTTTCAATCTTAGTCTTAATAGTCTCAAAATTTGCTTTTAATTCCTCATCTGTAGGAGTGTCATTTTTACTTAAAGGATAATAAGAATTTAGCCCGATAAAATCCAATTCATTCCAAAAATCGATGGTTTCAAACTCTTCTCCCCAATTGGCTGCATACGTAAGATTACCTTGATATAAACTTCTTGTTTTTTGGAACATTTCTTTCCATTGTTCGCTATGAGTAAGTGTAGCTTTTACAAACTCAACCCCCATACACAAAGCATCTATTTCATGAATTTCTGCAAGAAAAGCATAATGTCGAATCCATCTATAATAGTAATCAAAAAATGCATTCCAATCTTCTTCGGTTTCATATTCAAGAGCACCAGGCCAGCTATTACCAAAAAACACCTGAGGTTTTAATAGTGATTGCATCCCTCTTTTTTTAGCTTCATAAGCACTATGTACAACACCTTGGTCATTTTCAGAACCAGCTCTGCTTCCTATAGAAAGATAGGTGGGTGGGTTACCCATACGGATATAGCTATAAGGTACAATGGCAAGTGCGTTACTTCCCATGTCTTGCTGTTTTGCAATAGCTTCGGTTGCTTTTTGAGATAAGTAGCCATTGTAAATACTATATCCTTCATGAGCAAAATTGAATCCTTTCAGATAGGTTAACGTAGGTTTTACTCGTTTCTTTTTAGGGTGTTTTGTAGCTTCTCTCGCAAGATATTGTTGCCATATTGGCTCTAAAGATTGTAACTCTTTTTCTGATGGGATCCAATCATTAAATCGTTGCAAGAATAACTCTTTTCCAAAGTGATCTATTAAGAAGGTAACTAGTGATCCAGACATACACTCTGTAAGTAATGGAGATTCTTTCTCCATCAATTCATTATCAAATAATTCTTTTAGAGTAAGAGTGTTTTTTGATTCATAAAGTCTTGCAGTCCAATAAGGATATCCTTCTCTTTGCCATTGATCAGTAAAATATACCGAAAGCCCTTTCGAAAGTGTTATAGAAGAAGCATTTCCAAGGGTGTGATGTAAAATGAGTTCATTCTCTTTCTCGATATAATTGTTTGAATACTTATCATTAATGATCGTATGTACTGTATTGTTTTGAATATCAATATGTGCTTGCTGCGTATTGCCTAGCATTAAACCTTTGTCTTCTGCGGTATTATAGATATGATAGGTAATCTTAGGAATACTTCCTTTATGTCCTGAAAAATTAATGATGTTTTGGTAGGTGTTCTCTAAATCAGAAACCAACGTATTTGTAGCCTCTTGTGATAGTTTTTTTTGGTGTGTCGTAATAATATAATTTTCCGATTGCGATATAGTATTGTTCCCTTCTGAATAATCAAAATGGCTAGTGGTGTCTAGCTGCCATGATGTATTGAAATTACCAAGAACTATTCTAGTAGAAGCGTTGTATACTTCATAATCCATACTTTGCCAGAAAAAAGAAGCACCAGCTTTTTGAATACTACCTTCAAAAAAGTCATAAAGTGCTTGAGGGTCATTTCCCGTAAAAAAACTGAATGGAAGTTTGTTGTTTTCTGGATTAGGATAAAAAGAAACCGATAAGATGTGTGAGTTGCTGGTATGTGTTTTTGAATGAAATGAAATTCCTTGATCAGAGATTTTAATAGGTATTGATTGTGTAAACCGATGTAGTAAAGGGTGCTCTTTAGGAGTGCCTACTAAAAAAAGAATGTTGTTTTGTATATCTGATGCTGTAATTTCTGATGCTGCTTTATAGGAAAAGGTCGCATTTCTACGTCTTCCGCTTTGAGGAATTTGATTGATAGTATCTAGAAGCGCTTTATATTTATTTTGAAGCTTAGCATCTTTAGTTCCATACACAATAAGAACTTCTCGTTTGTTAAAAAAACTACGTCTTAATTCACGACGCGTAGGCGGAGGCACTATTTCCTCTTGTGCTAATGCAATATTCTTATGTGATGCATTATCTTTTGAAGTGGTTGTAAATGCAGAAACACTAAAAATGATTAGCAAAATAGCAAATAGTATAATGCCTATATAAGTGCGTTTCATGAGGTAGTATTGTTAGAACTTTTTAAAAGTACAGCAAAAAATAACATGCAAACTTTAAATGTTTATTAAAATTAGTACTTGTCTCTAATTAGTAAGGAAAAAAAATAGATGGCTATTACTGTAATTTTAATAGTAACTTGCCTACATAATATGCATCATTAACCTTCTTGAATTGAACATTCGTACATTTATATATATAAGTTTCTTTTTGTTGAGTTATACACTTAGTAGTCAACAATTACAAATAGACGGCGGTGTATTACTTAAAGCAGAAATCACATTAGGAAATCAAAACCAATGGCTTAAAATAGGAGCGTTTGGTTTTGGAATTGCAAATTATGGCGATGTATCATTAGAAAGTGGTTTGTCTTTTGCATCCTATCAGTTTTTTAAAAAGCATACCAAAAAGAGATCAGGCCTTGCGTATAGTTATGAATTTTTTGCATTAGGAGGTATCGGTAAAAACACCAATCTTTTGGGGTCTTCTGTTTCAGAAATGAATACCGCTATTATTTTTGATCCAAGTAAAAAAGGAGGTTTTAATGGATTAGGGTTTGGTTTTGGGAAAGATTACTTGCCTAAAGATTTAAAGAGTTATGGAATAAAAAGAGGGCAATTTATCATGCGATTTAGTAATGCAAATCATAGTGTTCATGCAGTATTCTCAAACGACTTTAAGTTCGGTAACCTATTTAATGGTGAACGTACAGATTATGCTACCACAGGATCACTTACGGTAGGATTTGCTCATATTCAAAGTGATTATCGTATATATCAAGCAGGATTAGGATTAGAATTATTTACCCCACAACAAGATTATTCAAGATCTCCCAGAAATAGTATAAATTCCGATGATGGTCGAAAAAATGTATGGTTTACCTTACCTCCTTTTAAAGACCTTTTTTATGCAAACCTCTATGCTTTTGGGACCTATCAAGATGAAAATTATGTACTACATTCCAAACTAGGAATCAATAGCCAATGGATAGGCGCCTATGTACAAAATACATTGCATGACGGTTTTGGTTTAAACCCTCGTTTCCCTTGGAATATAGAAGAAAAAGACACCTTGTTTTTTGAAATCGCAGGAAGTATCATTTATAACTCAGAAGTACCCCATGATTAGAGCAACTGTCATTACAATCCTTTTGCTTGTGCTGCTATCTAGTTGTAGTACATATGATACTTTTTATGGAGAAACGGTAAGGACCACAGCAGTCGATTCTAAGACAAGACGTTTAGATCTAAGTTATCAAGATCTAAAAGAAACCCCCATTGCATTTGAAAAATTACAAGCATTACGAATGCTAAACGTATCAGGTAATACACAATTAGATGTTGGAGCTATTCTTGAATCACTCCCATCTCCAGAAACCCTAGAAGTACTTATTTTAGATAGTTTGAACCTTACTAAACTCCCCAAACAATTAAATGCCTTTAAAAATTTAAAGCAACTATCAATTGGGTATAATCCATCGCTTTCATTAACAGAAGTAATTACAGCTATTGAAGGAATGCCCTTAGAGTTTTTGAATTTAAAAGGAAACCGACTTACGCAACTACCCGAAACCATAACGCGTTTAGAAAGCCTACAAGACCTTAATTTGTCTTATAACGAAGTGCATGATATAGCCAGTTATACGTATTTAGGTAAGTTGCCTAACTTATATTCATTATGGTTGGATCATAATAAGTTACAGACACTTCCTGAAACCATTGGAGAACTATCTCAAATACGTTATTTATATATAGACCATAATGAGTTAGCTACTTTGCCAGATCTATCTACAATGAAAAGCACTTGGGTGATACATGCAGGACATAATCGTTTTACTTCATTACCAGAACAGTTAATGGGGATACCAGGACTATTTCTAGTGCATATGAATAATAATGCGATTGCTACAATTCCAAGATCGTATGAAGAGAAAGACTATTCGATGATGGCGCTAATATTGGATCATAATCCGTTGCCAGAGCAAGAACGTATTTGGGCAGAAAAAACATTTAAAAAGTTCTTTTTATTATCTTTCAAACAAACATTTTAAAAGATAAGATATACATGGTTTGAATTATTTTTTTTGGCAGGAATACAGTACATTTGATGCCAGTAAAACGATCCATGCAACCAGACCAACTTATAGCAAAATTTCAACAAAAGGACGAGAGTGCTTTTGCAGAACTTTATGAACGCTATAGTGAGAATATACTGGGTGTTATTCATAGTATATTACACGATCAAGAATTGTCTGAAGAAGTATTACAAGATGTGTTTGTTAAAGCATGGAATAATGCAAGTTCTTATAATTCTAAGAAAGGTCGATTTTTTACGTGGTTACTCAATATTGCTCGTAATGCAGCTATTGATAAAACACGTTCAAAAGCATTTAAAGACAGTAAGCAAAACCAGAGTGCTGCTTTTTTCGTAGATATCCTTGAAGACAAAAATAATTTTTCTTCAAAAGTAGATGCAATAGGTATAAAAAAGTATATAGAAGTACTAGAACCTATTTGCAAGAAGGTCATACAATTGCTGTTTTTTAAAGGGTATACACAAAAAGAAACTGCCGAAGAGTTGGACATTCCATTAGGAACCGTAAAAACTCGAAACAGAATTTGTATCAATAAATTAAGAGAAGTATTAGGAGTAACGTGATAGATATTAAAGAATATATCGACTCGGGAGTTTTAGAACTCTATGTCTACGGGACACTTTCCGAAGCAGAAAGTGCTGAGGTATCCCGACTAGTGGCGTTACACCCTGAACTCAAGGCAGAAGTAGAGCAAATTGAGACTGCATTACAACAACTCACAAGTGCCGCTGCGCCATCTACCCCTTCAAGTTTTGAAAGTATACGATCTAAAATTCAATCAAAAGAGGAGAAGTATGTGATTCCGCTTTCGCGAAAGCGTATACCAATAGCTGCCTATTTAGGATGGGCTGCCGCTGTACTATTATTAATTGTGATAGGATATCAATTTTCGGAAGGTCAGAAACTAGAAGATAAAATTACCACCTTAGAGCGAGAACAACTCCTTCAGCAAGGTAAAACAGATATGGCCGAAGAAGAATTGGCTAAGGCAAATGAATTGTTAGATGTCTTACGTACTAAAGATATCATATCAGTACCATTAGGAGCACAAGAAATAGCACCGGAAGCCTATGCTTCTATCTATTGGAATAAAGACACTGAAAAGGCCTATGTAGATGTACGTGGTTTACCAAACCCTCCAGAAGGTAAAGTATATCAATTATGGTCATTAACCCTAGATCCATTAACCCCTACAAGTATGGCGGTACTTGATCAATATGATGCAAATGGAACGCAGCTTTTTGAAGTTGATAATCCAAATGCTTCTCAAGCCTTTGGAATTACATTAGAACCAGAAGGCGGAAGTGCGTCTCCTACTTTAGAACAACTCTATGTCCTTGGAGTTGTAGAGCCTTGATATATTAAAATCATATTTTACTATGACGGAATTATCATTTCGTCAGTCTTTATAGGGTATTATCACGTATTTAGCATCATCAAAATATATGATTATGTCTAAAAAACGTCGCATTCGTCGCATCCTTAAATGGTCATTAATTACTTTTTCTGCTTTACTAGTCATACTTTTTTGTTTTGGGTTATGGTTTAAAAGTTTATTGCCACCTAAACAAATAGGCTTAGAAAATTCTTTAGCGCAGCATTTACCCTATCTATCAGAAAATAAAGTGACGAAACGAGGAAAAATACTAGCTGTTGTCACAAGTACAGATAAAATGGGTGCTAGTGAGAAATCAACGGGATATGAATTGACAGAACTAGCCAGAGCCTATTATGTATTTGAAGCTAATGGTTTTGAAGTAGATATTGCAAGTCCCTTAGGAGGGAAACCACCCGTGATTATAGATGATGATGATATGGGCGCTTATGATTATGCTTTTTTAAATGATTCAATTGCTCAGTATAAAACAAGCCATACAATTGCAGTTGAAAATATCGATCCTAGTGAATATCAAGCGGTATTTTTTGCAGGAGGAAAAGGTGCCATGTTTGACTTTCCTGATAATAAGGCTATTCAAGCGATTGTTCGTGAGTATTATCAATCTAATAAAGTAGTAGGAGCGGTATGTCATGGTCCTGCAGCATTGGTGAATGTGTTATTAGATAACAATCGTCCTTTATTAGAGGATAAAATGGTAAGTGGTTTTACTAATGAAGAAGAGTTACTTCTTATTCCTGATGCCGAAGCCATATTTCCATTCTTATTACAAGATAAATTAACTGCGCAAGGAGCGCACGTAAATGAAGGAACGATGTATTTAAAGAAAATTAGTCATGATACTAATTTGATTACGGGTCAAAATCCTTGGTCTACTTGGGAGCTTGCAGAGACCATGATCAAACAGTTGGGATATACGCCTAAGTATAGAGAAGTTACAGCAGAAGAAAATGCCGTTCGTATATTATCCGTATATCATCAACAAGGATCCCAAAAAGCTAGAGAGTTGATCAAAAAAATGATGGTCACTGAACATAAAGAAGTAAATAGGGTGCTCATTGCTTCTCATAGTATTATAGCTGCCATGAAAGGTGATATTGGACAGTTTTATGATATAATTGGTTTAGTGTCATATGCTAAAAAGCAAGTGTCGAGCTAATTGAAATATAAGTACATTTGAAAAAAATGTTTCATTGAGTTTTTTAGATATTCTTTTAATTGTCATAAGTAGTGCAGGACTTCTGCATGGGATTTTATTTGCTATTTACTTATGTGTAATCAAAAAGAAAAAAACACTACCTAATCTTTTATTAGGACTCATTTTAATATGTATGGCATTCAGAATAGGGAAATCTGTGATGCTTAATTTTGGACATGAATTAGAACCCTTATTTATATTTGCAGGATTAGCTTTCTTACTTCTTATAGGACCTCTATTGCGATGGTATGTTTTAGGAATGACGCAATATGATTTTAAATTGCCTGCTCATTATTATGTAGAACTTATTCCATTTACTATTGTGTTTGGAATGAGTTTTTTTATCTCAAAAAACTGGTTTGATGCACATGATAAACTAGCTATTGTCATATTTGGTAGCACACTTCTCTTTATTTATCTGCATTTCATAGGGTATATTTTTATTTCAGGAAGATTAATGAAAAAAGCAAAAAAAAGGTATGCAGATAGACTTCATATAAAAACATCAAAAGTGATTTTTGAATGGTTGTATATACTTTTAATTGGTTTTATTATTATCTGGTTTTCTTATGTTCTAAATATTATTGAAGATACCATTCCATACATAGTGGGACCCATTGTATATTCTGTGGTTATTTATTTTTTGAGCTACAAAGCATATGATTTAAAAATCACCGATATTGATGGAGGCGTATTTAAAGAAAATGATCACACATTATTGTTTACTAAAGTGAAACAAATTATTCTAAATCAAAAATTATATCTAGAATCTGATATTTCTCTTTCGAGTTTAGGTAAACTAATAGGAGTTAGTGCTCAGAAAACTTCAAAAATTATTAACCAGGAATCTGGTTATAATTTTAATGATTTTATAAATTATTATCGAGTGCAAGATGCAAAAGTAGCCTTACTTGATGTGACTAAGTTGCAATATACAATTTCATCTATTGCATTTGATACAGGTTTTAGTAGTTTGTCTTCTTTTAATAGTGCTTTTAAAAAATTTGAAGGAATGACACCATCCTCATTTAGAAAGCTAAAAAATAACTAACTCTATTTTATAAAAAGACGCCCTATCCAAACTACTCAGAATAGGACGTCAAACAAAACCAAAAATCAAATCAAACTTGTGGGTTTATAATTTTTTAACCACAGTAGTAGTTAATGGGCCTAATTCATAACTTGCATCTGCTAATTCTTTTTTTATAGATGCGACTTTGTAATAAAGTTTATTGGCTTTATAGATCTCTGCGAGGTGATATTGAGCTACAGGTTCAAAAGTTTGATTTGCAACATGGGTGTTTGCAATATCAAGCGCTTTTTTATAATCCCCTTTTTGATAGTATACATAGGCTAGTAAATCATAAGATAGCGGTGTAGGTCTATTCTTAACTTCTTTTTGTGCGATAGCTAATGCTTTTTCATAGGAGTTTTTTTCTTGTGCAAGAATCTCTGCGGTATGTGTATTATACATATCTCCATATTCAGGTTTTTTGATTTCTTCAAAATACTGGCTGAGGTATTCACCTTTGGCGGTTAGATCGTTTTGATATTCGGCTATTTCAGCTTTTAATAGGTAATAGTCTGGGCTTTGATGTTGATTTTGGATAATATTGAGAATACGGAGAGCTTCCGTTGGATTTTTTTCATGAGAATAAGTGATCCATGCGATCCCTTTTTTCGCGTAAGCGTTACCTGAATCTATAGATAAAGATTTTAAGTAATAGGTATAAGCATCTTTAATACGTCCTGCATGTCCATAATAATCACCAAGATTTGTATAGGTCCACAACTTTAATGTCTCATTATTGCTGTAATCTGCAATGCTTTCTGCACGTTCCATATAATGAATGGTAGCGTCTAGGTCACCTATGTAATCTTTCCATTTTGCAAGGCGAATTAGGTAATTAAAATCTGAAAAATCTGTGATTAAGTGTAAATAAGTTTCTGCTGCTTTATAGTTGCCAAGCTCCATAGCGACATCAAATTGCATATAATGAGTCTCTGGTTTGTTAGGAGAAAAGAATTGAGCTTTTTGTAATGCTTTGGCAGCTTCTTTAAATCTATGCTGTGAGATGAGGTTCTTAGCGAGTGCTCTTAAATATACATCTTTAGCAATATGAGCATTATTTGCTGCTTTTTGTAATGCTATTTCTGCATTTTTAAGAGATTCAATAGATCCATTGGTCTCAAATAGCGTTGTGTATACTTGCGCACTTTTTCCTAGTGCTATGATTTGAATACTATCTTGTTTGATTCTAGTATTCCAAAATTGTAAGTGTTGTAATGCTAGCTCTTTATTTTGTGTGTTTTCTTCCTGTAAGTAATGGTTATAGTCTTCTGGGTTTGTGATTTGTTCTTCTTGACATGAAAATAGGAAACAAATACAAAGTATTAGATATATTGATTTCATGATGTGTTTGTTTTGATGTTACTTGGTTTGTTAAAATGTTGTTTTAAAAGGAGTTTGCATATGTGGCAAACTCCTTTTAAAAGAGGCTTTTAGTTGTGAGGTGCCTCTAGGTAAGGAAATGAACTAGATGGGGTTTCTCCAGCAGCACTCACCCCATCTGTAACCAGAATAGGAAGATCAGGAGTTCCGTCGCCATCTAAGTCTTGTCCATTAAAGCGATCTCCATTTTGACCTCCAAAAAATAGGATAAGAGAAATGTCAATGACATCATCTGTAAGCGTACGTCCAGTTAAGACATTCGTCCCGTCAAAATAAGATGTAGGTGCATTGGGCGCTACTTGTAATACATCTGATGCTAAAATAGTAGTAAGCGTTGGTGCATCAAGACCTAGAATATTCGTTTCATATTCTACTCCAAAAGCAGCATGTAAGTCTACAGCGCGTTGTAAAAATGTAGACTGAAATGCAGCTCCTTGTTCTGAAGGGATGGTTACATTGAATGCATTTTCTGTGGTGTTGTCAGGACTTAATACAGTATTGATTCCTGGACGTCCCATCTGATCTTCTTGTACAAAGGTTCCAGAGAAATCAACCACCATACCTCCATCATCATCCATCATCATATCATCCGGTGTAATTGTGGCATCATCGTCATTGCTACAGCTCATAAATCCGACGAGGGCTAATAGTATAAATAGTGTTTTTAAATTAATAAGTTTCATAATATGTTTTTTATAAATTGATTATTGTTTTCTTTTTGCTTCTATCCAAGCATTAAATACTTCGACTCCTGTTCCAGCTGGATGTGGGAATGTGTTTCCTAAAAGTGTATTAGGGACTTCTACTACAATGGATAATATATTCGTTCCATCAAAGTCATCATTTCCTGGATTGTTAAATCCTTCTGGAGCCATTCCGCCTACAACTGCATTGAATTGGTTAAAATCAAAGAAGAAAGGGTCTTCACGTAATCCTGCAAAGTATGAGATGCCATTTTCTGTAGCAGTAGTGGCAGCAGTTCCTGTTGAGATATCTACTTGACCAGTAAATTGAGTGTCTTCATTAATAGTACTGTTAAGACCAGTAGTATTAGGAGTGTAAGGTCCGAAGAAATACATCACTCCATCTCTTGGAATTGCCTGAATAATAAGATCTTCTACAAGATCACCATCATTGTCAATGTTAATTTCGACAAGCACATTTTCATCAAATTGCGCTGTACTTCCTGGAGGAAGAAGTCCTTGAACATTAGCTACAAATACGGTATTATCTTGTGTAGCACCTTCAAAGGCATAAAAATCTGTAATGTCTGCTGTAGTTCCAGCTACATCGGGTGCGTCAACATGGTCTGCAGCGACCAAACCAAAAGTAAGTGCCAGTGCCATGCAACCGCCTAAAATTAATAAACTTGTTTTTTTCATAATAGTTGTTTTAAAATGTTTTACGCCGAGACTTACGAAGATGTATTGAAGGCGGTTTTCAATGAAATGTTAAAGTTTTCATAACAAGAAAATGAGATGCTCTTTTCTTACTTGTATTTTATATTTCATTTTTGAAAGAAAAGACCTAATTTAGTTCACTATCAAAAACATATTATTGTGGGGAAAAATGAGCCAAAATTAGACCTTCTCATTCCAAAAGTATTAGTCTTATTATATCTTATCATTGGCGTAGTGCCAAGGTTTAAAGCCGTAGATCCAATTGGCTCTCAATGGTTTTATTTTTCAGTAATTAATTTGCTGAGTCTTTTTTATATCTATGCAAATAGAAAAGAGATCGCTTTTTTTAGAAAACAACGACAGGTATTTTTATTTTTTGGAAGCTATATCCTCTTCTTTCTACTAGGTGGTGTTTCTATGTTTGGAGCTTTTAATGTCTCAGAAGCACTTAAAGATTTAGCAAGAATAGCGATAGCTCTTATTGCTGTTATGAATCTCTTTTTGATTTTGAAAGTAGCACCCAAAGCATTGTTTGAATATATTGTTAAGGTATCTCATATATTAATAATTTATATAGCAATCCAAGTAATTTGGGTCTTTTTAGATAGTGATACTTTTAGGAATGCATTGTTATTAAAGGATACTGCATTAGATACTTTTGGAACTCAAAATGCTACTGCTGCCTCATTAGCCATACAACTTCCTTTTGTATTGTGGGGACTTCTAAAACATACTGGAAGATGGAAAGTAGTAAGTTTTTTAAGTTTGTTTTTAGGAATTACTTCGTTATTATTTATAGGTGCTAGAACTGCAGTTTTAGGAACTATAATTTATATGACTATTTTCTTATTATATTTTCTTTACGATAATTTCTTTAAGAAATCAATGGTTATTTCTTCTAAAAAGATAATACTTCCTCTCATTGGAATCTTTATAGTGTCTTATCTTTTTGCAACAAATATTAATAGGATAGATCCATCTAGGCCTAATACATTTCAAGAATTGTTATTTGCTCCATCTATTATTACTGATACCAGTAATACGAATAAAAGTGTTGTAAGTTATGGCAGTGGACGAGCTATATATTATGAAATGGCTTTTGATGATTTTAAAGCGAATCCTATCCTAGGGTTAGGATTAGGAAACTGGAAACTTGCTAATAAAGATAAATACTTTGCAAGTGCAAAACGAGATAAATTTATATATCCATTACGTGTTCATAATGATTTTATACAAATTCTTGCAGAAGTAGGAATCGTTGGGTTTATTACATATTTACTTGTTTTTATTGTACTTATATTCTCTATTCTAAAGCTATTTTTTAAACATCAACATCATGATGATAGATGGATATATGCAGTTATCACTCTTTCTTTATTAGCCTATGGTTTTGATGCTTTGATTAACTTTCCATTAGAGAGAACTCCTATACAAGGACATTTTGTAGTGTTAGCTTCTTTAATTTTAGCTTTCTTTTATAGTACATATAAGAAAGATGATGCTAAAAAAGTGTCTGTTGGGATGCCAACAATAATTATAATAGGAATTTTTGCGTTAAGTGCTTCTGTTATTTCTTTTATGAAATATCAATCGTATGTAACGCAAAATTATGTGCTAGCAGATACATCGGGTAAAAATCTCATGAAAGATAAGTATGTACTTTCTTATAATAAAATAGCAAATGATCTTTCAGGGTTTTTTAATATAGCAGGAGTAGGTAGACCTAATGAACATGTAAAGGGAATGTATGCTATGAGTGAAGGAAGGCTTGATAAAGCATTATATCATCTCGATAAATCTATCGAGCAAGCTCCCAATCATTATGAATCCAAAATGCTTAAAGGGATTATTTATGGACAACGCAAAATTAATCATGATAGTGCTATTTTTTATGCAAAACAGGGTTTTGAAAAATATCCTGCTATAAAAAATAATTATGTCATCTTACTAAATGCATATAGAGCAAAAGGAGATACAATAAAGTATTTTAATACAATCGATACATTTCTAAAACGCAACCCTAACGATATTAGTCAGTGGCAACTTAAGAGTGAGCGAATCATGGAGTTTTATAAAGATGCTGATCGAGCTATTGCTATAATAGATGAAGCATTAGAGAAAAATCCAAATGATGAAGAATTAATTAAACATAAAGAAAAGTTTACTGTAAAAAATAGTGCTTCAGACATAAAAGATTGGTATGCAAAAGCTTTTGAATTTATAGAGCAAAAAAAATATGCCGAAGCAAAAACTGAATTCTTGAAAATATTAGAAGTAACCCCTTCTAATAATCCCACGCTCCTTAACCTAGGAATTATAGAAATAAAACTAAAAGAATACGAAGCTACCGTAAAACATCTTACGAAGGTCATAGACTCAAAAAAATATAAAGATGGTAGAGCTGAGTATAATAGGGGACTTGCTTATGAGAGATTAGGAGAGAAAAGCAAAGCCGCTAAAGATTATAAGCGAAGTAAAGAATTAGGATACAAATTAGCATTAAAGCTAAGTGATAGTAAATTTGAATAAATGCAAAAAATTTTAGGAATAGGATCTAGAATAGATCATCCAACTCATGGAGTAGGTGTAGTAACCAATGTAACCTCAGAATTGTATTGGGTTACTTTTATAAAAGACGGTTTAGAAACCATCACGATAGATGATACGTTTGAAGTTATTGAGGCTGTAGAAGATGAGGTAGATACTGTAAGTCTGTATGAAGTAGAAAAAAGTTTAAGAGAAATGCTTAAACGCTATAGTGATATCTCAGAAGTAGTACCTATTGCAGATAAATGGAAAGGTGGAACTATGATATTAAATCCGAAGGATACAAATCTAAGTTCTAAAGAAATTCCTATAGATACATTTTTTCATAAAATTGTTATGGTACGAGACCGTATACGTGTTATGGAACAAAAAATTAATTCTAGTAAAACACTTGATGACCAAGATAAAATAGATTTACAACAGTATATCACAAGAATTTATGGAAGCTTAACAACGTTTAATGTTCTCTTTAAAAATACGACTCAGAATTTTAAAGGAGAGAGCTCTAAAAAATAGATAATGTTTTTTTACGTTGTTATGGTATGCTTATAATTACTCAAGGATATGTTGAAGAATACGATTGGATAATACCATATTTAATAGGATTTTTAATTCTATGGTTTCTTTATATATTCTTTCGGATTTATGAAAATTGGTATGCCAAAAAATATGACCGTTTAATCTATAGAGATATCATCATTTTTAGAACGCTTTCGCGAAAGCAAAAAAAAATTCTTTCTAATGAGTTTCACTTTTATACCTTACTAACTTCTAAAGAAAAACGACGTTTTGAACATAGAATTGCTAGCTTTATAAAGGACAAAGAGTTCGTAGGAAGAGATGATCTAGAGGTTACAGATCGTATGATTGTACTTATTTCTGCAGTAGGTTGTATGCTTACTTTTGGAAGGAAAAATTATAAATATAAACTAATTGATTATATCTTAATTTATCCAAAAGCTTTCTATAGTAGTATGAATGGAGAGTATCATAAAGGAGAGTTCAATCCTAGAGAAAAAGCACTTGTACTATCATGGGAAGATTTTGAAGAAGGATACCGTATAACTGATGATAATCTTAATTTAGGAATACATGAGTTTATGCATGCATTACAATTAGGTGCAAAACAAAGTAGTGATGTAGATGCGTTACGATTTGAGCGTCAGTTTCAAAAAATCCTAAGACGACTTACTGATCAAGATCTTAAAGATAAACTAGATGAAGTAAAATATTTCAGAGCGTATGCTTTTACAAATGAATTTGAGTTTATGGCAGTGCTAGCCGAGTATTTTATTGAATCGCCAAAAGATTTTGCGACTCATTTCCCTCAATTATACGCGTATCAGAAATGCTTATTAAACTTTAATTTTGCAGGCTATTAAATCTAGTTAGAAAATATAATAATAACAAACAACTAATAATTAAGTCAATGGAATATCCTAAAACAATACGTGTGAGTAGCTTAACCGATGAGCGTCGTGCTACTTTTTACAGGAAGACATATACGCATGTTGCATTAGCCGTGCTTCTTTTTATAATAATAGAGTTTTTGTTTTTTCAAACACCCGCAATTGTGAATTTTGCACTTTCTTTACTAGGAGGATGGAGTTGGTTGATTCTGTTAGGAGTTTTTATGTTTGTTACCAATTATGCAGAAAATTTAGCATTAAAATCTAAAGATAAGAATACACATTATTTCGCATTAGGGATATATGTAGTGGCAGAAGCTTTTATTTTTATTCCAATGTTGTTATTTGCATTACAAGCAATAGATGGAGAAAAAATGCTACAACAAGCGGCCATTATGACAATTGCTTTATTTGCCGGTTTATCTACTATCGTATTTGTAACAAAAAAGGATTTTTCGTTTTTAAAATCAATATTAGCGATAGGCTTTTTTGTCGCATTGGGCCTTATAGTTTCAGGTGTTATATTTGGATTTGACTTAGGGTTGTGGTTTAGTGTAGGAATGGTAATTCTTGCTGCTGGATCTATACTTTATACTACATCAAATATGATTCATAAATATGATGAAGAACAATATGTGGCAGCAGCCTTAGGGTTATTTGCTTCATTAATGTTATTATTCTGGTACATTCTTAGAATTTTTATGTCAAGAGACTAACTATATTAACTATTATAAATAAAAGCGATCATATTTTTAAGTATGATCGCTTTTTTTAAGAAATAAATTGTGGGTGTGGTGCTATTTTTTTACGATAACTTTTTGTGAATTTTGGGATCCATTTTTCCCAGTAATTTTAATAAAATATATTCCTTCCGTGTAATTATACGCATCCCAGAGTATCGTATTTTTTTGTAAATCAAGGGATGTTATTTTTTGTCCTAGAACATTATATACGGTTATATTTTCTATGTCTGATTTATTTGTAAGATCTATCGTAAAGGTAGTTCCTACAGTGGGGTATATAGATACATTTTTTGTTGAAAAGTCTTCTATAGTAAGGGTTTCTTCTCTACGTACAATAGCATTTGGAGTAATTAAATTACCAGCGCCACTTTCAATAAATACCTCGACAAAAGCGCCGTCGCTAGTATATCTATTTACTGCGCTATTATTTCCGTCTCCTATTAAAAGATCTCCACTTGTATGAAAAGCATAGCCTTCAGCAAAATTTATTCCATCAATAAAGATCCCTACAAAATTACCTTCACTGTCAAATCTTTTTATGGCACCTCCATTATAATCTATAACAATCAAGTCTCCATTTTCTTCAAACCAAATGTTAGTAGGACCTTCTAGATTATTGTCTATAAAGGTTTCTATGAATATACCATTTTGATCAAATTTTTCTACCGAGTCTCCAGTAAATGAAGCGATATACAGATTTCCATCACTATCCCAATCTATTCCAATGCTCTGAGGAACTCCTATATCTGTAAATTCATCTACAAAAGTACCATCAAGCTCATATCTGAACACCCTTCCATTTCCTTGCCATTGTAATACATATAATAGATTGTCTGCCCCAATTGTCATTCGAGTAGGTCCTCCAATGCCAGAGGCAAAATTCTCAATGAATTCTCCAGTAGCTGCATTATGTATTGTTATAAGACCAGTATTAAGACTAGAGATAAGAACCGTGTTGTTTTCTTCGAGAAAAACAATGTCTTGTGGCCAAGCAATATGCCCGTCATCATCATCTATAAAGACTTCTGGGTTTTCTCCATTTTCATCAAATTTAAGTATTTGCCAAGGTGGGTTATTAAAGTTTCCAGCATCGGATACATAATAAAAGATTTCTTCTTCTTGCGCAACACTATTTGTTACAATAAAAAAGAAGCAAAAAATACAGAGTAATTTTAATGTTTTCATAAGATCAGGTTTTAAGGTTATGAAAACTAATTTCTCTGTTATTTCACAAGAAGTTGTCCAAAATTATAAAGGTTACCATGTCACGACAAAGTTTTACTCCTGTTTAAAGACTTGTATTCAAGCGGAGTACAATTGTGTTTATTTTTAAAAACATTGTAAAAAGTAGTTCTGCTATTAAAA
The DNA here is from genome assembly GCF_900188275.1 of Dokdonia pacifica. GTDB lineage: Bacteria > Bacteroidota > Bacteroidia > Flavobacteriales > Flavobacteriaceae > Dokdonia > Dokdonia pacifica. Next base: position 130,586 of record NZ_FZNY01000007.1, on the reverse strand, counting down.
CCTAGATGAAAATACATTTGATGAATACTCATGTCAGGTTCATTTTTTAGAAGATTCTCAGCTTCTTTTAAACGATAGTCATTAATAAATTGATTAAAGTTTTTTTGAGCTATTTCATTGATAAGTTGTGAGACAATATGTGTAGGTAATCCTAGATGAGATGCAATATCTACCAGTCTTAAATCATTATTTAAATAAGGTTTAGTGGTCTCTATGTATTGGGTAAGTTGTTTGTAAAATTCTTTTTTAGTTTCTAAACGTAATGTTTCTTTTTCTTTTTTAGGAGGCTCAAAAAGACTTGTAAGTAATTCTCCATTAAATATTTTTGGTTCCATATATACCATGTAACCTATACCATATACTCCTATTGCCATAGTAAAACTAATTGCATAATCCCATGTAGCATTAAAGAACGAAAATTTAACTAGTACATAATAGCTTATATATGCAAAGACAAAAAGACTAAATAAAGAGAGGAGAAAAGTAATCCATTTACTACGTAATTGAGTCGCTAAATTTTCTTTTGATGGCTTGTGTATTTTTATAAAATCATAACATACTATGATATATATAATGAGTATACCTATACCTACCCAAGGAGATTTTAATGTCCAATAGAGTTTAAATAAAACCTCTTCTTTAATTCCTTCAAATTGAGTAAAACCTGCTGTTTTTACAAAGTAAATGACAGCCATTACAGAATATATGACAGGTATGATAAAATGGATAACATTGATTTTGTATTCTTTTATATAGAATTTTAGAATGTATACATAAAACAGAGGGCCAAAGAAAAAGTACCATACATCATCAAAAAAATAAACATATGGGTATTCATTTTTATAGTGTGTCCAAATCAGAACATATTGAATTAAGACTAATGAGAATCCTAAAATAATAAAGGCAATAGGCCAATTGTTTTTTTTGCCATTTTTATCTGTAAATAAAAGGATGGATAAGAAAGACCCTATCGCACTCACTATTAAAAACAATGAAGTCCAAGTTGTAAAAGCAGGTTCTGACATATATTACATTATTCTATGTAATATACTCAATCTCAATAATTAATTTACAAGCTTTCTTAATTCTTTTACTGTAGTAATCGGATCGTCAGACTTAAATACATAACTTCCAGCTACAAGTACATCTGCACCAGCAGCTACTAATTGTTTTGCATTTTTATTTGTGACACCTCCATCTATTTCTATAAGTGTTGATGCATTTTTGCGAGTAATAATCTCTTTAAGAGCACTTACTTTAGCATAGGTGTTTTCTATAAAGCTTTGCCCTCCAAAACCAGGATTAACACTCATAAGGCAAACCATATCTAAATCTTGAATAACGTCTTCTAGTAAGTGAACACTAGTATGTGGATTAAGAGCTACTCCAGCTTTCATTCCTGTAGCCTTAATTGCTTGTATAGTTCGATGTAAATGCGTACATGCTTCATAATGTACAGTAAGGATGTTACTCCCTAAATCTGCAAATTTTTGAATATACCTATCTGGCTCTACAATCATGAGATGTACATCAATTGTCTTTGAAGCATGTTTTACAATATCCCGTAATACAGGCATGCCAAAAGAGATATTGGGTACAAAAACACCATCCATGATATCTATATGAAACCAATCTGCATCACTATTGTTTATCATTTCTACATCACGTTGTAGATTTGCAAAATCTGCGGCAAGTACGGAAGGGGCTATTAATTTTTCAGACATAGATAGGAGTTTGTATTTATTGTAAAACTACATCTTTTTTAGAATTCTATCCAGCACTTAAAAAAGAATTCACTGTTTTAGAAAGCGCTTCCATTTCTGCCGAATCTAGATAGTTAAGTAAATTAAGGTAGGAGCGTAAACTTCTAGTCTGATTTTCACCTATAATAGATGTAAAACCAGCCTCATACCCTGTGAAGTATTGAACATCTATAGTCTTCTCAAAAAGGGTTATGATATTTTTATGTCTAGTGTCTTTCTTAATTTTTGAATAATAAAGCTCTTTTATTCTTACTTCATCTCCTTCAAAATATTGTAAGAAATTACCAGAATTATGTAATAATACACCAGTGATGCCTTTAGAAATATTTTTAGAAGAGCAAAAGTCAAATAATTCTTTTAACTCATTATCTTCTAGGGTGTTGCTTAAAGTGCTTACATAACATATACTATAAAGCATAAGTGTAATTTGGGGGATTAGTTATTATAAAGACAAGGTACAAAAAAAATCCCCGGTAATCAGCCGAGGATTCATTCATCAATCAAAAAACGAACAGTTATGATAAACTGTTGTTGCCGTAATTAGGAATATTATCCTAAATAAGTTTTTAATATTTTACTACGAGATGTATGTTTTAATCTACGTATTGCTTTTTCTTTAATCTGACGTACACGCTCACGAGTAAGGTCAAATGTTTCACCTATTTCTTCTAGAGTCATAGGATGTTGATCTCCTAAACCGAAGTATAAACGAATAACATCAGCCTCACGAGGCGTTAATGTTTCAAGTGCACGTTCAATCTCTGTACGTAATGATTCGTGTAATAATTCACGATCAGGATTTGGTGATTCTCCAGAACGTAATACATCATATAAGTTTGAATCTTCTCCTTCTACAAGAGGTGCATCCATACTTACGTGACGACCAGAGTTTTTCATAGATTCTTTTACGTCATTAATAGTCATATCTAGTTCTTTTGCAATCTCTTCAGCACTTGGTGGGCGCTCATGAGCTTGCTCAAGAAAAGCATATGTCTTATTAATTTTATTTATAGAACCAATCTTATTTAATGGTAAACGTACAATACGAGATTGCTCTGCTAGAGCTTGTAAGATAGATTGACGAATCCACCATACAGCATATGATATAAATTTAAACCCACGTGTTTCATCAAAACGTTGTGCTGCTTTGATAAGTCCAAGGTTTCCTTCATTAATTAAATCTGGTAATGTTAACCCTTGGTTTTGGTATTGCTTTGCAACAGATACAACAAAACGTAAGTTTGCTTTTGTTAATTTCTCTAATGCACGTTGATCTCCTGCTTTAATACGCTGTGCTAACTCCACCTCTTCATCTGCGGTAATCAGGTCAACTTTTCCAATTTCTTGTAGGTATTTGTCCAGGGAAGCAGTCTCACGGTTAGTAACCTGCTTGGTAATTTTGAGTTGTCTCATGTAAAAATCAACTTTAGTTTGAGTGTTGTACTTGTTATACGTATTAAAGTCGTATAATGTTACAAAAACTTTATTTTATTTTTATATTTTTTTAAAATAATCTTCTATACGCTTTCGCGAAAGCGTACGTAACCCCTTAAAATACAATAGAATCATTGTCTGCATTGATACGTTCTATGACTGATTTTATTTTTTGATGCATTTTATTAAAAAATAGAGATCGGTCTCTTTCTCCCGCGTTTACAAGGAGTTTTGAATTAAGCATCTGTTTTTGAAAAAAACGATCCATTTCTTCACAGGTTTGCCCGTGCTGAATTTTAAAATAGGTCAATACCGTAAATGGAGTAAAGAATACTTTTTGATGATTTGTTTTTACCATAATAGTATTACTCATGGTTAATAAATCACTTTTATACAATTTATAAGCTGCATTATTTTTAGAGTTGATAATCGTTTGGTTAATGGTTTGTCTTTCTACATGATCTACAATATAGGATAAGTCTTTACATATATTTAATGCTAGCTCTTTAGATAATAGGCCTGTTTCAAAGTAATACAATATTTGTTGTAATGTTCCATTAATCGTGTTGTCATTCCAAAACTCAGTAATTGAAATATAATTGTAGGTCTCTCCTAAGGCAAAAGCGCTTTCCAATAAAGAAGTTGGAATATGTTTTATAAAATCTTCAAAAGTAGTTTTAGCCATACTGCCATCTTCATTTAAAAACTTAAGCCATACGTATATTTTATATCGAGTTAGAAACGAATCTGTAAGCGTGTAAAATAGCGGGATGTCTTTTGCTGAATACGTAATAGAAGCACTTTTCATTTTAGTGAGTGGTGCTAAGTTTTGTAGAGAGGCTTTGAAATAGCCTTCTAGACCTGCTGTATTTACAATTTTTGGTGATTTTTCAGCAATGAGTGTTTGCTGTGACCCTACCTCAAATAATTTATTAAGAGAGATCTTAAAGTGTTTTGCTAAAATAACCGCTTCTTCTAACGATAAGTTTGTTTTGTTATTTACCCTTCTGTATGCAGCGTCATAGTTAATATTAAGAATGTCTGCTATCTCATCTATAATAGAGCGATCTTCAGGTAATTGATTTTTAAGATGTTGTATGAATGTTTGTTGCATATTTTAAAAATATAACACTTAATTGATATTGTATTTGCAAAAAATGCAAAATTTAAGATAAGAATTTGGTAATAAATGGAAAAGCAATTAAGCATATAAAGTTAATTTGGATGGAGTTAATCGTAAAATAGTGAGCAAATGAAATGTTTATTTTTAATACTATGTATAAGTATGAGTACACTAGTTTTTGGTCAAAAAGGTGATGTATTTGTAGGTGTTGATATAGGGTACACATATGCAGATATCATAAAACGTCCTTTTGTAGATCGTTCAATATCTCCACTTGCGTCGCCTCCTAATCTTTATGATGATGAACGAAGTTTTATGATTAGTGTTTTAGGGGAGTATTACTTTGCTAATAGCTGGGGGATACGTTCAAAAATACAATACTATCAAACAGCTCAAGTGTCTGTTGAACCATTAGGGACATTTGTAGATGTTACAGGTGGTAACACCATTTTATCATTTGAAGAGTTCAATGCAGATCGATATGAAAGAAATAGCTTATCAGTCCCTGTACAATTGATGTTTGCTTTTGGAAAAGGAAAACTAAGAGGACAAGCAGCATTAGGCCCTATGTATAGTTTTGTGCTCTCTGATAATGTGCAACAAGACGTTTTTTCTACGGGTGATGCCACTAATCTTGGGTATGCTTTTAATGTGATTCTCTCTTATGCTGTTGTTACAGATACTACATTTGTCTACTTAGATTCTAGCTACTTAAATAGTGGAGAATTTAGAGGAGAAAGTATTAAGAATAGAGCTATTTCATTAGGAATTAAATATAAACTTTAAAATGTGTCAAGATGATTTATTCAATACAACCACATAATAAGATTATAGCGCTAGAGGTTTTAAGAAAATCAATGATTGAAAACCCAAATCTTTTATGGATGACTGGGGCTTGTAAAAAGAGGTTATACAACTTATATAGCTTTTGTATACGATTTGCTATGTTATATAAAGGTGCATATCTGCATTCTGATACTAAAGGAGTCTTGTTATTTTACAAAAGAGGCGGAAGAAGTACACTTAGTGATGTTATGAAAAAAATAGGAGTCTATTCTTTTTTTATTTCTTCTGTAGTAGACATTTTTAAAATACCTAGAATTTGCAGATTGCAACAATTAATTAAGAAAAAGACACCAAATATTCCTCATCTCTATTGTTTAATTATTGCGGTAAGCCCTGAAGAAAAAAGTACGCAAACTATTATTCAATTGAGAGATTTTTTATTTGAACAAAGTGAAAAACAGCAGTTGCCTATTTATATACAAACTTCTGTAAGAAGAAATAAAATTCTTTTTGAACGCTATGGCTTTGAATGTTATGATAGCGTTGTAAATACTTCTGGAGATTATACTTTATGGTTATTAAAAAGAGATTATGAAAAAAGAAATGCCACCACTTAGATTTAAAAAAGATGATGCTTTTTTTCAGTATTTAAGAGCAGAGGTTAATACGTACTTTATAGAAAAGGGGTTAACTAAGAAAGCTACATCATTTTGGTATGTGAAAGCTTGGAGCCTTATAAGTATCTATATATTGACATATAGTAGTCTTATCATTTTTGGAAAGTATACAGTTGTATTATATACTTGTTATGCGGTTTTAGGAATTTTGGCAATACTATTGGGTTTAAATGTAGGGCACGACGCTGCTCATGGTTCTATTTCAAAAAGGCAATCTGTAAATAAACGCTATGCTATTGTTTTTGATTTATTAGGAGGTAACTCTTATATATGGCGCATAAGACATATTTATGCGCATCATCCATATCCAAATGTGATAGACTTTGATAGTGATATTAAACAGTCAAAATTGGTGCGTATTTTCCCTAAAGATGTATACTTGAAGTTTCATAAATATCAACATATATATACGCCTATACTTTTAATTTTTAGTTATACCCTTAATTGGTTTTTGATTAGAGACTTTCAGGATTTCTATACGCAACGATTTGGGAAGAAAATTATAAAGAAACATCCAAAAGGAACATTCTCAAAAATAATTTTATTTAAATGTTTGTATATAGGAATTATACTTTTTATTCCACTTTTTGTACTTGGGATTAGCTGGAGTGTATTTCTTGGTTTTTTAATGATGAATATTTTCTCTGGGATGATTATTAGTATTGCATTAGTATCAACTCATGTAGGAGATCATCACGAATTTCCTACTCCTAATATAGATGGGAATTTTGATCATACCTGGTCTACGCATCAAATAGCTACTACCTCTGATTTTTGTACAAAAAATAAGTTAACTAATTTCTTTTTTGGAGGCTTTAATCACCATGTAATTCACCATCTTTTTCCGGAGGTAAATCATGTGCATTATGTGAATATCACACCTATTTTGAAAGATGTAGCATTTCGTTACAATATAAACTATAGAGTGGAAGAAAATTTATTTCAAGTTTTTAAATCACATATCAACCTACTCAAAAGAGAAGGGTATGAACATGGGTTACTATATCAGGAAATCTAGAATTTGTATGAAATGCCAAATTGCAACCCAAAATAATAAGGTTTAAAATTACCTATGTTTTCGGTATACGGATTAAGTTGATATTTAAAAGCAGGTTCTACATCAAATCTCCAATTTTTAGAAAAATTGTATTGAGTCCCTAGACCTAAATTTAGAGCTAAACTTAAATCTTTCAGGCTAGTTTCTCTACCAATAAAAATACTTTCTCCGCTATTTGCAGTTGCAAATACCCTATTGTTTGTTAATACAAATAAACTTAATCCCGAATTAAAACTCATAGAAACCCTTTTGTTTAAAAAACGATATTGATAATCAATAGGGACTTCTACATACGATATGTTTTGTTCTATACTAACAACATTATTAGAATTGAAAAAAGCTAACGCTTCAGGACTTGGTTCAATGCCACCTGTTTGTCCTAGGTTTTGAGGATCAATCCCGGAAAGTTGAAATATATTAACATTATTATTTGTAATAAGTACTTGAAAATCATCTGTTCTGTATTGTAATGGGGCTAGACCTATCCCGAAACGAATACTGGATCTTTCAGAAAGCCTATAATCTGCTCTTATCCCATATCCTATAGTTCCTATAGCATCTCTTGGATTATCTACGAGTCTATTGTCTATAGAAGATCCTTTAGTAAGAGATCCATAGCTTAATATACTAGTGTATGGTGATACTGCAAATTTATAATTTACAGATTCTTTACGATCTTTTTCTCGCTCTTCTTCTGTTTTAGGAAGTTTTGGAACTTTTTTCTTAATTGGTTTTTCTTCTTCCTTAGTAGTAGTAGCAAGAGCAGCTTTTTTTATTTTTTCAGCTTTTTCTATTGCTTGTAAAGAATCTAGCCATTTTTGAGCTGCAATTTTATTATCCTCTTTTTGTGCGGCTATTGCTAAGGCTAATTCTTCTTTAATTTTTGCTTGATATGCTGTTTTTGCCTCAAGTTCTTTTTTCTCTCGCGCTTCTTGAGAAGCACTTTTCATAGTACGCAACACTTCTATAATCGATGTCGTTTTTTCATCGTTTTGAGCAGTAGTGTATCTACCCGTTTGATTTGAAGTAGCATTATTGGTGCGACTAGTATTTTTATCAGTACTTACTATTTGCGTGTTATTTGAATTTGTGTTTTGAGGAGGTGTACTAACACCAGCTGTATTTGTTGTTAAAGATGTATTATTAGTATCGGTTTGTACTGTTGTATTTTCTGTTATATTTTGATCTGAAGTTGTTTTTGAAGATATATTACTTGAAGACGTATTAGAAGTATGTTCTGCATTAGTTGTGGTATTCTCTATAGAAGACGATGATGAGGTAGGCGTTGTAGCATCAGGTATAGGAGCCTGAGTAGCATTAACTATAGGTTGATCATTTGTTTTTGGTGATGTTAGTGTGTCCCAAGGAGCCCAGTATAATATACCTGTTAACATTCCTACAATTAAAACACCTCCAAAGTATAACCAAAATGGAGCTATTTTTCGATCACTTTTCTGATCTAGTTCGGAAGCAATAGTATCCCATAAGTCTGCACTAGGTGCCTGTTCAAAATCTTTGAACTGCTCATTGAATAATTTGCCTATGTCTTTTCTATTACCCATTTACAATTGAGTTTTTTTGGGTGGTTGTACGTGTCGCTGTGATTTTTTCTTTTAAAATTAGTTTGGCTCTGTGCAAATTTGATTTTGAAGTGCCTACGCTAATTCCTAAGATTTCACTTATCTCCACATGCGTATGATTGTCTAGTTCATAAAGGTTAAATACCAATCTATATCTACTAGGAAGTTCTTGTATAAGTGCTAGCATTTGTTGCAGACTTATAGGAGCTTCATCAATATCTACCGTTGTGTCTTCTTTTAAATGTTGATCTGTTATAGGTTCTATAAATGGTTCTTTTTTATAACGATCTATAGCTCTATTAATAGTAATGCGTTTCATCCACCCTTCGAAAGACCCTTTGCCATTATAGGTCTTGATGCTTTGAAATATTTTAATAAAAGAATCTTGAAGGTTGTCTTCTGCCTCTGCACGATTCTTACAATATTTTAAACAAAGTGCAAAAAGCCTGTCCTTATACATATTGTATAAGGCTTGCTGTGATTTGCGATCACTTTTTTTGCATTTTTCTATGAGTTGGACGAGCTCCAATACTTTGGTTTGTTTTAGAATAGACTGAATAATGACAAATGGTTGCGTCATTATAAAATAAAAACGGGTATTTTTTTTAAAATACCCGTTTTTATTATTGATAATTTACTGTTTAGTAAATCGATATGTTGTGATTTCAGGAGTAGCACAATCAGATTGCACATCATTTAAAAATGTGATAAGGAATTCAGTATCATCATCTGCATTATAATTTTCAGGAGTATCTGTCGGTCCAAAATAATCTGCTCCAGAACTACAAGCACAATTACTTTCTTGTAAAGGAATAATAATTTCTCCACAAACAAATAATAAATTAAAATCATTAGGTGTAGAACAATAATCTGGATAGTTTGGAGTGAAAAATACACGTTCTGTATCCGTGTTTCCTACAGTTACTTCTACTATAGAACCATCTGCAAACGTAGGTCCATCTACATAAGGAGTAAGCTCTTCTATTAAATAATCTCCAACAAAAGAATTCGTATCTAGATTACAAACAACTGGAGTCACATATTGAAATGGCGAGTTAAAGAAACCAGCAGTAATGATTCCACCTGCATTATTTGTTGAGAATGTACGACCATCACTTAGATTTAAAGCAAATCTAGTAGTGAATGTATCCCCTCCAAAAAGAGCATTAGGGGTAAGATTTACTGCACTAATTAATTCTGTAGCTTCAATAGTAAAATCAAGTCTAGGTAATCCAAATGGTCCATCAGAAAATAAATCTACAGGGATATTACCTAAAAATACTTCTTCTGTTACAGCCATAGAGGTATCTCCTGTATCTGGAGAACCATCTGTAAAAGTAGTGTATACATCTACACTTTCTAGTAAAGCTCCTTCTTCTTGATCTTGTTCTTCAAGAGTAATAGATAATTGAGCAGTTCCAGTAATAATAGTTTCTCCATTTTCTATACCTATAGGAATTGAATTTTCTCTAATTTCTATAGTTCTAAGTACTGCTCCTGTTTCTACATTGTCTTGTACAGTATCTGTTACTTTATCATCACTGTCACAGGAAAATATAATACACCCAGTTAAGGCAGTAAAGAGTAATTTTTTAACGTTCATATTGATTGATTGTTTAGTTAGATTAGTTTTCTTTATAATTTATAATTGTTTCTAAATTTAAAGATAACCATAATATGGTTATATCTCCATACTTAATAGACTACAATCACAACAAATGGTTGCGTTGTTTCATAAAAAAAAGTAACCTTTACTAGAAAAGTTACTTTGTTTATTTTTTTCTTCTTGTTAGTAGGACTTAGTTGTTTGTTTTAAGAGAATCTGGTTTTACTTGATTTGCTTTTACAATCGAATCTATTACGCCTTTATCCATACTACTTATTTCTTGCCCATTTTTACTATTGTAATAGTAATATACTTTTTGAGTAGTCTGAGTAACAGGAACATCATTACTATTTAAAATTGTATCTATAACCTTTGTATTTAATCCATCTTTTCTTGAATGATTTGTTTCAGGTTTTTCTTCTTTAGTTTCTGCAATTGCTATTGGTTTTGTTTGTATTTCAGTATTTTTTGTAGACTCTTTTTTTGTCTCAGTAATACCCTCTGTAGCTGTTTTACTTACAGTTGTATTGGATAATGTTTCTTGCTGTTTTGAGATGTCAGATTTTAATTCTGTGGTTTCCTTATTTTCAAGATTTGTGCCTGTAGTGATTTCTGTTGAGACTTTATAATCGGCCTTTTTTTCTTTAGAGACACTTTTTGTGTCAGGATTTTCTATACCGATTTCTTCATCAAAAGTTGTTGTATTTTTATTGGTGTCACTAACGTAATTGATTAAAAATAAAGCGCCTATTAAAACTAATAAACCAGCAGAACCTAATCTTATATAAAAGGCAAATCTTCTTTTTTGTTTACGTTTTTCCAAAGAATGCTGTATTCGCTCCCAAGTAGCCTCATTAGAAACTTTCTCCGTTGCTTGAAGTTTCGTTTTAATTAAACTTCCTATATCTTCTTGTGGTTTCATAGGTTATAAATTCAATATTTTGGTACTAGAAAATGCTAGTATTTTATCTTTTAAAATTTGTTTAGCACGATGAAAATTAGACTTTGAAGTCCCTATAGAAATAGATAACATTTTTGCAATCTCTTTATGAGAGTAATCATCTAGTTGATATAGATTAAATACAAGACGATACCTATCTGGTAATTCTTGAATAGCTTTAAATATAAAATCAACAGGTATATCTATATTTTCTTTATCAATAGTCACTTCCCTAGTATCGCTTTCTATTTGATAGGGTAAGTCTGTCGTTTTTTTCTGTCTAAACTTATCTACAGCTTTATGAACTGCAATACGTCTTATCCATCCTTCAAAAGACCCTTTGTTTTTATATTTATGGATCGTTTCAAAAATGACAATAAAAACATCATGCACATTATCTTCAGCCTCAGCTTCATTTCTACAGTATTTTAGGGATGTTGTGTATACAAGATCCTTATACTTTAGAAATAACATTTTCTGGGCTGCTAGATCATTTTTTTTGCATCCAGCAATAAGTTGTGTTTTCTCCAATGATTTGTTATTCAGTTTATAGCTATTAAACTTACCTTAATAGTCTATTAAATAAAAAAAGGTTGCGTCACTCATGTATTAAATGTATATAATTTTGCTTTCGCGAAAGCGTATACAGGTATATTTTACTCAAAATCTAATGTCTCTGAAGCATTTATAAGATGTTCTAATGCTTGAATTTTTTTGTGAATTTTATTAAAAAAAGAGTTCCTTTCCTTTTCTCCTGCCGTATTCAAGAGCTTAGAATGTTGTAATTGCTTATCTAAATATGTTTTTGCATGATCACAGGTTATTCTATCAGATGTGCGGTAATACGAAAGTAATGTGAAAGGAATATATAATGATTGTTGATCTTCCACTTGAGCGTAAATATTATTATTCATTAATAACAACTCATTATAATAAAACATATAGGTTTTATCCTTAATGACACGTTGAGAGATGGTTGTGATGGTTTCTTTAAGACTCGCTGTGACCATTAGTGCATCTTTTTCTGTAAGATGACCGGCTTTAAAATAAAAGTAGATTTGCTTTAAAGTACCATTAATAGTTGTAAGATCCCATATTTCTGTAATAGGTAAATCCTCATAGAGCGCTCCTAGACGTTTTGCTATTTCTTGAATGTCAAGACTAGGAGTGAAGTCAGTATAACTCACGGAATGAAAGTCAAGGTCTAGTAATTTTAACCATACATATAATTTAAAGCGCATCATAGTATCGCTTTTTAAATCATAAAAAATAGGAATATCTTTTGCAGAGTAGATAAGTTTACATCCTTTTTTACCTAATAATGGGATGAGGTTTGCATATGAATTTTCAAAATAGGCCGTAAGCTCTTTTTCATTACGTATAGGGGCGGTTTTTTCTACAGATACCCAATTACTTTGCTTGCTTACAAATAGCTTGTCTAAAGATAGTTTAAAATGTTTTGCAAGTTGAATACTCTCCTGTAGCGAGAGCTTGCTTTTAAGATTTGTCCTCCTATGAGCTGCATCATAGCTAATATCTAATGCTCCAGCAACAGCATCTATAAGAGATGTGTTAGTGGGTATTAGCTGTCTTATTTCTTTTAAAAATAATTCTTGTTCCATTGTTGTAAAATACAATTTTTGTGATAATCACAAAAATTAAATCAAAATCTTGCATTTTGAACTTAAAAATATGTGAATACCGCAATAATTTTGAATTGAAAATAAAAACGATCATATGGAATATTCAAGATTATACTATTTTTTCTACCAAATATCTAGCATCAGGTTTCTGTTTGTGATAAGTTGTGCAGGTCTTGTGTTATTATCAAGTTGTGCTTCTTTTTCTAAAGAGACAATCAATCCCAATGTATTAAATACGTCAAATCTAAAAGAAATTGAAGGGACATACGCTGTTCAAGCTAATGAGGTAGTTCGGAGCGAGTATGGTGATTTTAGAGAATCATTCTATAATTATTTACATCTTAACTTACGTAAACACTCTTCACTAGCAGATACAACGGTTGTACAATCTTTTGAAATAGATGTTATAGATGATCGTAAAATGAAAATTAGGTTTAATACCGCTACAAGATCTTTATATGAATTTGATATAAAATATAAATTAAGAAAAGACGGATTTGTACACCTAAAATATAAAAATGTAAAATTAATAGGTGCTCCATATATAGCAGGTCGATTTGATTTTAAAAGAACTCGCTTAACAACCCTACCTAATGGAGATTTATTTGTTCAAGGAGCCAATCAAAATTCTGGAGCTTTTATGATAATCGTGTTCCTCAATAGCTCAGTACGTCGCAATCAAAATCATTTTAAACGCATAGAATAAAATTCAAAATAGGTATGTGTTTATATGCTTATGAGTTTAAAATGAATCATGTAGTGATACATCTTACCTAAGCGCAAATACAATACTGTTTAATACGGGAATCACTTTAACTATTTACTTATGAAATTTAGAAAATTTAAAACATCGGAGGAAGAAAAGGAGTTTTTTACGACTCTCAGAAAAAGAGTGTATAAAAAATTAGAAAATGAGTATTCAAAATATGGAGGAGTCGCTTTTTGGTTTAAAGGTCTTTTTTGGATTACAGTATCTTATACGGCTTATGCCTTTTTGTTATCGGTTGATACTTATCTTACTTTTTGGGTATTGTATTTTGTATTTCAAATTTCTGGCTTACTTATTGGTTTTAGTTTGGGGCATGATGCTTCTCATAATACTGCATTTAAGAATAAACAAGCAAATCAGATCTTACATTTTTTTAGTTTTTTGACTGTAGGTATTGACCCGTTATTATGGGGGTTAAGACATATACGTTCTCATCATTTATATGCGAATGTAGAAGGAAGTGATATAGATATTGACAAAAACCCTTTTCTTAGATTAGCTCCATCACATCCTTGGTCTAGAAAACATGCCTATCAACATATATACGCTCCATTTGTGTATATGTTGGCATTATTACATTCTGTATTTGTAGGAGATTGGATATATCTATTCTCTAAAGAATATGAATGGATGCGAAAAGGAATAGCTAGTTCACAGTTATATGTTCGCTATTTTTTATTTAAAATTTTATATTTCAGTTTGGTTCTTGTTGTTCCAATCCTATTTTCAGAATTCTCAATAGAGTTAATAGTTCTTGCATATATTAGTACATCAGCTTTTACATCAATGGTATTTGTGGTAATGCTAGTAGGGACACATTTTTTTGATGAAGCAGAATATTACCAGCCACTTACAGATGAGCTGCAATCATCTTGGGCGATACATCAATTAAAAACTAGTTGTGACTGGAATCCTAATAATAAATTTGCTCGCTTTCTAAGTGGTGGTTCAAATTGCCATGCGGCACATCATTTATTTCCATCTATTTGCCATACAAATTATAATCAAATCAATGAAGTCATTGAAAAAACGACTAGCGAGTTTAATGTCCCGTATCATAAAAAATCATTGCTAGAGATGATGAAATCCCATTTTAAACATTTGAAGAATATGGGAAAGCTAAGAGCTAAAGAAGAGAAGGGTGCTGATAAAACTACAGGAAGGTAGAGAAGAAAATATAAGTCCAAAAATTATAACAAACACTAATAAATTTTTAAAATTAAAAATTATGAAAACTATATGTTTTATCATAGCAATGAGTTTATGTTCTTTTCTGACCATTGCTCAATCAGATTCCATACCATCTAAAAAAACTACAAAAGAATATTGGGACTATGAAAAAGAATGGCAACGTCCCAAATTTGAAATAGGATTAGGGGTGTTTTTACCACAAGGCAAACTGACTAATTTTATTAACCCTTCTCCATTTGTAGATATTAATATATATATCCCTGCAAAACGAAATAAATCTATTTCAATTGTAGTTCAATTTATAAGACCTTCTCAAAATGATCAGTTTGTGATACAAAATCAAGATAATATAGATCAAGTAGAAGCTGTTTCAAGTGACTTTATCATAAACTCATTTTTGAGATTCAGTCAAAACCTTACTGCAAAAAACAGTGTTAGTAAAGTTGAATTAGGGGTAGGCGTTGGAATTTCAAGTATGTTTGTTCAAACACCATTTAGTTTTTTTAATGATGAAGGTGAAAATGCAAATAGAGGATTGGTGTCTTTCTTAGTAGCACCAGGCTTACATTGGAAATTTCAACCCACAGAAAATACGCATATAACCATAGGAGCAGATGTTCAGTACTCACCTTATAAACTAAAAGGTGCTATAGAGCAAGATTTAGGAGGACTCGCTATTTTACCTAAAGTACTTTATCGTTTTTAAAATATATCGTTATGAAGTTTTATAAATGTATAGGAATATTGTTTTTATGTTGCTTTCTGGGTTCCTGTAGTGCGGCATTTCATAAGGATAATATCCAAGAATTTGAGACTGGTTTTCAAATATCTGTATTGAATAATTCTTATGAAATTAAAAATGATACGATACTGAATACCGGGAAATATAAGCTGCTTGATTTGTTTAATCTATATGATAAAAAAGTAGATACTGTCAATTTACAGTTTACTACTAATGGAGAGTTAATACTGTCATTTATAGAAGATATACAGGGCCTTAAACGAAAACAGACCATAATTTATGAAGGGAAATTTAAAAGTAAAGAGAAGTATAAAATTACTTTAGTCAAAGAACGTGTTCAGGTGCCTCCTTTAGTTCCAATTATTTATGGAACTAATCATATTGAAAAGATTAAAATTAAGTTGATGGAGAATGGAGATCTTATTGTAAAAGAATACTTCAGGAAAGAGGGCAATATTTTTCTTATCACTGCTGGGCCATCACATAAGTCAAAGAGCTTTTATAAAAAGCTACATTGATTATGAAATATTGGTCATAAAAAAAGGATCACCTTGAAAAGACAATCCCTTTTTTATGACAATTATTAGTTTTTATTCTACAGATGTAACAACATTAAAGTTACTGATCAGTCCTCCGTTGCTTCCAGTGTTATTGGTAGAGAATACACGTCCGTCTGTTAATGTAACCTCAAAACGAGTGATATATTCATCGCCAGCTGTAATGCCATCTAAGGTGTTATTTGTAATAGATAAATAATCCTCAGTTGTGATTACAAGGTTGTGAACAGGGAAATCATTATCTCCTATAGAGAAACCTGTGTTTTCTACCGTGCGTAAGAGCACTTCTTCTTCAATAACGCCATTATTATTTCCTGTGTTATCTGTTTTATCCAAAAATGTAACAAAAATATCTACTTTGTCTAATAAGCTTCCATTTTCTGCATCTCTATATTCTAGATCTATATCTAATCTTCCATCTAAATTATTATTGAAGATAACATTTGTAGTAATATCTGCGATAGAGATGATAACTCCATTTTCAAAGCTTTCAGGAAGAACATTAGAATCGTCACTGCTACAGCTCCATAAAGTTACTGTTGCAAGCATAAGTAATAGTATTTTTTTCATTTTCATAGTTATGTGTTTATGTATTGATGATACCAAATTACTAAAGAAATACAGGTTTGAAAAAAAAACCAATGGTAACTATTATCGGGAATTACTTTGAGAGCAATAATAGCTAAATTGATTTAGTGTAAATATCTGATTGTCATAATTTTAATTATGTTTAGTAACGATTTGTATTTTTTGATAGTACAGTTGATCTAATCAGATAGGTTTGTAATTATTACAAGTTTTAAATCTAAAATTTGGCGAATAATAAAGCACTCATAGTGTTAATTGCAATTACTTTAGCCTAAGCTTTTGAATTCTAAATGATAAAGATGTTTTAATAATTAAAAAAGTATATCATGAAAATTAAATATATAAAAACCTGTGTTTTAGTAATCATACTAGCTGTATTCAGTAGCTGTAATAATGATGATAACGAACCTGATTTAAGTGTGGATTACTATCCATTTACTGCTGCCGATACAGAAAATTTACTGGTTGATGTTCCAGAAGTGTCAGATGTGTTGACCTATACTAATCAACAAGGGGAAGAATTATCATTTCAGGTCTCAAGGAGCATTAATGGCCCTACAAGATCTTCTACACTAATAAATTTTGCTTTTAGAGCTGGAGAGAATACTTTTAGATATGATGTCCAGAATATTGAAATGGATTTTTTAGGGTCTCCAGATCCTTCTAAGGTTTTTACGTTTGCGATAGGAAAGACTCCAGATAATGAATTAAAAGGAATCATTGAGTTTGTCCTGTGGAATGCTATTGATGACAGTACTATATCTTCTACAGAAACGATAGTTCTGGATTTTGATGCATCGACCACTCAATTATCTTTTAATGGTATGGTGTATGAAAATGTAATTACTATTTATTCACAAAATGAAGCATCTATAGGTACTTATTTTGGAGTAGAAAGAAATATGCATACGATTTATTATGATAAGAATTATGGAATTGTTGGTTTTGACGACACTTTTGATAATGAGTGGCGTATAGAGAATTAAATAAGGAAAAGTAATTCTAGATTATTTTTTAAATAATAAAATAAGTAAAATAAAAAGCGGCTGTCTTATTAAGACAGCCGCTTTTACTATTATATATCGTTTAAGAGTTAATCTCTCTTTCTATCACGATTACGATTATCACGACCTCTGTTGTTGTCACGATTTCTATTATCTCTTCCACCATTATCTCTTGGAGGACGAGGCTGCCATCCTTCTGGCTTTTCTAGTAATGCTTTACGAGATACTTTTTCTTTACGAGTTCTAGAATCAATACCAAAGTATTTTACTTCTAATTCTTCTCCCATAGAAAGTACATCACTTGCATTTTCTGTACGTGCCCAAGCAATTTCAGAAACGTGAAGTAAAACTTCATTTCCAGGTGCATCTAGATATTCTACAACAGCACCAAAGTCAAGCATCTTAATTACTTTTACTTTGTAGGTGTTTCCTACTACAGGCTTAAATGTAATAGAATCTATTTTTGCCATTACAGCATCAATACCATCTTGTCCAGTTCCTAGAATTTCTACAACACCTTCTTCAGTTACAGGATCTTCATTAATTACAATAGTAGTTCCTGTCTCTTTTTGAAGCTCTTGTATTACTTTTCCTCCAGGTCCTATAAGAGCACCTATGTATTCATTTGGAATACGAGTAGTTACCATTTTAGGAGCGTAATCTTTTACATCTTCTCTTGGAGCAGCAATTGTATCTGTAAGCTTTTCAAGGATGTGTAAACGACCATCTCTTGCTTGTTGAAGTGCATTTACTAAGATCTCATAAGAAAGACCTTTTACTTTAATATCCATTTGACAAGCAGTAATACCATCTGCTGTTCCAGTTACTTTAAAGTCCATATCTCCTAAGTGATCTTCATCACCTAAGATATCAGAGAGTACTGCATATTTTCCAGAATCTGCATCAGAGATAAGTCCCATAGCAATACCTGAAACTGGTTTTTTCATTTGAACACCAGCATCCATCATTGCCATAGTTCCAGCACATACGGTTGCCATAGACGAAGAACCGTTAGATTCTAATACTTCTGATACGACACGTACTGTGTATGGACAATCTTCAGGAACCATTCCTTTAAGAGCACGTTGTGCAAGATTACCATGTCCTACTTCACGACGAGAAGTTCCACGTATTGGTCTTGCTTCTCCAGTACAAAAAGGAGGGAAGTTGTAATGTAAATAGAATGTTTCTTCACCTTCATATGATGGCATATCGATTTGATTTGCTTCTCTAGAAGTTCCTAATGTTACTGTTGCAAGTGCTTGTGTTTCCCCACGTGTAAATACAGAAGATCCATGTACAGATGGTAAGTAATCTGTCTCACACCAAATAGGTCTGATTTCAGTAGTCTTACGACCATCTAAACGTAATCCTTCATTAAGAGTTAAATCACGTATTGCCGCTTTTTCAGCTTTGCTATAATACTTAGAAACAAGATCACCTATATCTTCAAGCTCTTCTTCAGAAAAAGTAGCTTTGATTTCTTCTTTAATTTCAGAAAAAGCCATTCCTCTTTCTTTTTTAGAAGAACCTCCTTTTGCAACAGCATATACTTTGTCATATGCCATTTCGTGAATCTTATTTTTAAGATCTTCATCTTCACGTTCTGGATCGTACTCACGTGTTTCTTTCTTTCCAAATGCTTCTGCAAGACGCACTTGGGCAGCACATTGTACTTTAATAGCTTCGTGAGCAGCTTTGATCGCTTCTGTCATTTCTTCTTCAGAAATTTCATCCATCTCACCTTCTACCATCATCACACTATCTGCAGATGCACCAATCATCATGTCAATATCAGAATCAGCTAGTTGTGCTCTAGATGGGTTGATTACAAACTCACCATCAACACGCGCAACGCGTACTTCTGAGATTGGGCATTCAAATGGGAAGTCAGATAACTGTATAGCTGCAGAAGCTGCAAGACCAGCCATTGCGTCTGGCATTACATTTTCGTCATGTGACATTAATTGGATCATCACTTGTGTTTCTGAGTGATAATCTTTTGGAAATAATGGACGTAAAACACGATCTACAAGACGCATTGTTAATACTTCTCCATCACTTGGACGTGCTTCTCTTTTAAAGAAACCTCCTGGGTAACGTCCAGCAGCAGCAAATTTTTCACGATAATCTACCGTAAGTGGTAAAAAATCTACATCTGCTTGTTTGTAGTTAGATACTACTGTACAAAGTAGCATACATTTTCCTGATTGCACAACAACGCTTCCATGCGCTTGTTTTGCAAGTTTTCCTGTTTCTAGTGTGATCTCACGACCATCACCGAGGTCAATAACCTCTCTGTAAACTTTTGGAATCATAATTTCGTTTTTCATTTTCGCCTATTCATTAGGCGTAATTCATTTGATCTAGTCAACCATTTATTCTCTTTTGGTTAACCGTGTGTTGTTGTGTTGTAGTTGTAGTTGTGGTGACCAATGAAAAACTAGCTCTTTAGCTTTCTCTGCCTCTTGTCTCGGAGGACTTTCGTTGTGTGTTCGCTTTCGCGAAAGCGTAAAAAAGAAGGGGCCATATAGACCCCTTGTAATTCTTATTTTCTAATACCTAATTCTTTAATAATAGCACGGTATCTTAATACATCTTTCTTGATTAAATAATCAAGTAGTGAACGACGCTTACCTACTAGCTTTACTAATGAACGCTCTGTGTTATAATCTTTACGATTATTTTTTAAGTGCTCTGTTAGGTGATTAATACGGTGAGTAAACAATGCAATTTGTCCTTCAGCAGAACCTGTATCGTTTTTTCCTTTACCGTGTTTTTCGAAAATTTCTTCTTTAACTTCTTTTGTTAAATACATTCCAATATTATTTAAATGATTTTTATGTATATGATAGACTGTCTATCAGCGTGCAAAGATACAATATTTAATAACATAAAATGAAGTGTGGTTGAAAAACAAATTTCAGGAAGAAATTAAACGTTTTCTTTTTTTTAAAGTCATAGAATCGTAAACCATAAAATTTAGAATACCATGAGAAAATTTGGAATGATTAAAATGTTGAGTATGGCGGTAATGGTGCTTATTGCTATTGGATGTTCTGACAATGAAGATGAGGTAACGAGTCTAGATGCAGAACCAACAGCAGCCGATTTATTATTATCTGCACAAGTAGATACTACAGAAGATGCTAGCTATGCTATTGTAGAAAATTTATACATTGAGAATGTAGATGAGACTCGCGCTTCTATTGCAAATTCGTTTTTTGCAGATTGTGCTGTTATTACTGTAACTCCTAATGGAGATGGTAGTGGTAGTGTTTTAGTAGATTTTGGTGATGGTTGTGAGCTTACCAATGGTGCTATTGTATCTGGACAAGTAAATTTAGTATATGCTAGTGAGCAAGGCAATTCACGTACCATTACATATACCTATACTAATTTTACCTACAATGGAAATGAAGTGTCTGGGGGTGGTACCGTACAACGCGTTTTTGAGAATGAAAATGGCAATCCAGAATCTGATGTGACTTCTGCCATTACTGTGTATTTTCCTGAGCAGGATGTTACTGCTATTCGTGATGCCAATAGAGTGCGAGAGTGGATTGAAGGGGTAGGATCTGGTACATGGACAGATAATGTCTTTCATGTGACGGGTAATTGGAATACATCAGTAAGTAACGGATTTATGAGAAGTGGAGAGGTGTTAGAAACGTTGCGTAGAGAAGCTAGTTGTCCTCATTTTGTAAGCGGGACTTTAGCAATCACACGTAATAATGTGAGCGGTACACTAAACTATGGGGATGGCGTATGTGATAATATTGCCATCGTTACAATAGGGAATCAAGATTTTACGATTCAGTTATGAATTGATTTTTGATGTAAGCGTTAGAATCCCTTTATGTAATACTATGTAAAGGGGTTTTATTTTGCAGTGAGTTCTAAGAAAAGGCTTTCAAGGCTTGCATTTTTTTGGTTAAGCTGTAAAATTTTAAGTTCATTATCATGTGCAAAATCAAATACGCTAGAGCGCATATCTTCTTTTGTGTTAAAAATAATCTCATAGATAAAATCATGTGTATTCTTTACAGAGGCAACTTTATCTAATCTTTCTAAGGCAACTGTTTCTACTCGGTAATCAAATTCTACAATAACGGTTTGCTGTTGTCCTTCTCGAAGTTCTTGTAGTTTTTTATCGGCTACAATTTTTCCTTTATTGATAATAATGACACGATCACATATAGCTTCTACTTCTTGCATAATATGTGTACTCATTAAAATCGTTTTTTCTTTACCTATAGATTTGATAAGTCCTCGTATCTCTAATAATTGATTTGGATCTAAACCCGTAGTAGGTTCATCCAGAATTAGGACTTCCGGATCGTGTAATAAGGCATTGGCTAGTCCAACACGTTGTCTATATCCTTTTGAAAGTTGTCCTATTTTTTTATGTGCTTCCGGAGTAAGACCTGTAAGTTCTATGACTTCTTGTACGCGTTCTTTTTTGGCTTTATGCACATTTGCATTAAATGTAAGATACTCGCGTACGTACATTTCTAAGTATAACGGATTATGTTCCGGTAAGTATCCTACAGATTTCCGTACACTTTGTGTTTGCGTTAATGTATCATACTCATTTACCGAAGCAGTTCCTTGAGAAGGGGAAAGGTAGGTTGTTAAGATTTTCATCATTGTACTCTTTCCTGCTCCATTAGGTCCTAAAAAACCTACAATCTCTCCTTTAGTGAGCGTAAAAGAAACATCATCCAATGCTTTTTGGGTATGATATGTTTTGGTAATATTTTTTACTGCGATAGACATATGCGAGGTTTTTACAAATCTAACGAATAAGAATAATACATATTTTATATTATTCAAGTAGTTTTTTTGTGAAAATATAAGTTACAAGCGTAAAAATTGAAACTACCGAAAAAAAAGATAAAAAATAATTCACATATGTTGTTTACCTTACTTTTTTTTCTACTTTTACAACATAACAAATTCATAATGTTTACAAACGTTTATTACTGGAATAACTATTTCTTTTTCTTCGGGCAGTTGAAATCGGGACGGTGATTGTAATAAATACACTCAAAAACTCTTAAAGTCCTGATTTATTTATCAGGACTTTTTTTTGTTTTTACGGGTATTCATTTTAAAATATGAATTGTTATTAAAGACATGAAGTAAAATAAGATTTCCACGAAAGTGGAAATAAAATAAAAGACGAATGTGGGATGAGATTCCCGCCTTCGCTCATAAAAAAAAGTCGGATGTGGGATGAGATTCCCGCCTTCGCGGGAATAAAATGAAAATAGCAATTCAAGGGGTAAAAGGTTCTTTCCATCATAAAGTAGCTCAAACATTTTTTGACGCTACCACACCTGTATTGGAATGTATGTCTTTTCCTGTATTGGTTGATCAATTGGTGTCTGGAAATGCTTCGGCTGCTGTCATGGCAATAGAAAACTCTATTGCAGGAGCCATTTTGCCTAATTATGCACTTATAGATAAACATAAACTTACCATCGAAGGAGAGTTTTACTTAGATGTGCAGCATAACCTGATGGCATTATCTGGACAGACAATAGAAGATATTAAAGAAGTATGGTCACATCCTATGGCATTAATACAATGTCGTTCGTTTTTTGAAAAGTATCCATCTATAAAACTCGTAGAAGCCACAGATACTGCTGCTGTAGCACATCAAATTCAAAAAGAACAACTCAAAGGAATTGCTGCTATTGCTAGTGAAACGGCATCTCAGATTTATGAGTTGGATATCATAGCACCTCAAATACAAACGATAAAACATAATGAAACTCGTTTTTTCATTTTAAATACAGAAGAAAAACAAATCAATACAGATTGTAATAAAGCATCTATATGTTTTAGAACAGATCATAAAAGAGGAAGCTTGGCAACCATTCTTAATATCATGAGTGATTGCAAGCTTAATCTCACTAAAATTCAGTCAATGCCAGTGATAGAGATGCCTTGGCAATATGCATTTTTTGTAGATATAACTTTTGATGCCTATAGCGATTATGAAAAAGCAAAAAAGGTCTTATCAATTATGTCTAAAGATTTTAAAGTATTGGGTGAATATAAAAATCAAAAGAGATGATACAACCAGCAAATAGATTACAAGAGACCAAGGAGTATTACTTTTCGCGAAAGCTAAAAGAAGTACGTGCCTTAGAAGCTGCGGGTCATCCTATCATAAATATGGGAATAGGAAGCCCTGATATAGCAGCGCCAGATGCGGTTGTAACTGCTTTGCATACTGCTTTAGAAAACCCTAAAGTGCACCAATATCAGAGCTATACCGGAATTCCAGAACTACGAGAAGCAATGACTGCTTTTTATAAAACACACTATAATGTGTTGGTAGATGCAACTACAGAGGTGTTACCTCTAATGGGATCTAAAGAAGGGATTATGCATATAAGTATGGCCTTTCTGAATGCAGGAGATAAGGTGTTAATTCCTAATCCTGGGTATCCAACGTATAGTGCCGTTACAAAATTGGTAGAAGCGGTCCCTGTATTTTATGATTTGGAAGAAACAAATCATTGGTTACCAGATCTCGATGCTTTACAGAAAAAGGACTTGAGTGAAGTGAAACTCATGTGGGTGAACTATCCGCATATGCCTACAGGGGCCACTGCAAAAGATGGTTTTTTTGAAGAATTGATCGCTTTTGCAAAAGCAAATGAGATCCTTATTATAAATGATAATCCGTACAGTTTTATCCTTAATGAGCATCCAATATCTATTCTTTCTATAGCAGGCGCAAAAGATGTTGCATTAGAACTCAATTCTTTAAGTAAGAGTTTTAATATGGCAGGCTGGCGTGTAGGTATGGTTATGGGAAGTCAAGCACATATAAGTCATATTCTGAAAGTAAAATCAAATATGGATAGTGGGATGTTTTACGGTATTCAGCAAGGCGCTATTGCAGCGTTACAACTTGATGCCTCTTGGTTTGACTCAATGAATACCATATATAGAAAACGTCGTGAGCGTATCTATACACTTGTAGAAAAATTAGGCTGTACGTATGAGAAAAATGGCGTTGGTCTTTTTGTGTGGGCAAAGCTTCCTGATGGGGTAGATGCTGAGGTTTTTATAGATGAGGTATTGCTTGAAAAACATGTATTTATAACACCAGGAACTATTTTTGGAAGTCAAGGAGCTGGCTACATACGTTTTAGTTTATGCGTGACAGAAGATCAAATACAAAAAGCTATAGATCGATTTTAATAACGCTTTCGCGAAATCGAACTTGTGAGATTCACGACCACAGGGAGAGAGTAACGATAAAGCATATAAAGAAGAATAACTTTTGGAAAAAATATACATCATAGGAATAGGACTTATCGGAGGCTCTTTTGCAAAAGACCTTAGAAAATGCTATCCAAAAGCGCAAATTTTTGGAATAGACACAACACCTAGTCATATAACGGAAGCTATACGAATAGGATTGATTGATGAGGAGGCGACTATTTCTACCATAGAAGATGCAGATATGGTAGTGCTTTCTATTCCAGTAGATACTGCTGTAAAAGTACTTCCAGAAGTATTAGATCAAATAACTGATCAAACCCTAGTGATAGATATGGGGTCTACAAAAGCATCTATTTGTGCTTGTGTAACCACACATGAAAAAAGAAGAAATTTCTTGGCTTGTCATCCTATTGCTGGAACCGAGTTTTCTGGTCCAATGGCAGCTATAGAAGGACTTTACCGAGGTAAGACTAATATTATTTGCGAAGTAGAGAAAACAAGTTTTAAACTTCAAGAAAAGGCTTTGCAATTATTTACGTCTATAGGGATGCGTATTCGATATATGGACCCCGTGTCTCATGATAAGCATATTGCATATGTATCACACTTATCGCATATAAGTGCATTTATGTTAGGAAAAACAGTGATCGATAAAGAGAAAAACGAACGAGATATTTTTGATATGGCAGGGAGTGGTTTTGCGTCTACCGTAAGACTTGCAAAAAGTAACCCCGTTACATGGACCTCCATATTTAAACAGAATAAGAAGAACATTTTAGAAACACTAGATGAGTATATTTCTAATCTGACACATTTTAAAAAATTAATGCAAGAAGATAATTTTACGGGAGTGCATAAAGAAATGGAAAATACAAATCATATTAAAGAAATATTAAAAGGAATAGAATAAGCCTGAAGAGGTATAAATTTGTAATACTATGGAGAATAAGAAAGAACTTAGAAATTGGTTGGATGCTTTTGGTTTAGATCATCCACTTGTAATAGCTGGACCATGTAGCGCCGAAACAGAAGAGCAGTTATTAAAAATTGCACATCAACTTAAAGATACGGATGCTACTGTATTAAGAGCGGGTATTTGGAAACCTCGTACACGACCAGGTAATTTTGAAGGGGTAGGTGCCTTGGGATTAAAATGGCTACAAAAAGCAAAACAAGAAACAGGAATGCTTACCACGACAGAAGTGGCAAATGCAAATCATGTAGAACTTGCTTTAGAGCATGATGTAGATATTTTATGGATTGGAGCTCGTACTACAGTGTCTCCTTTTATTGTGCAAGATATAGCAGATGCACTTAAAGGAACTGATAAAACAGTATTGATAAAAAATCCTGTTAATCCAGATTTATCATTATGGTTAGGAGCTGTAGAACGTTTTTATACAGCAGATATTAAAAATTTAGGAGTTATACATAGAGGGTTTTCTACCTATGAGAAAACACGTTATAGAAATAATCCTGAATGGCAAATAGCGATTGATCTTCAAAATCGTTTTCCAGATCTGCCATTGATTTTAGATCCTTCTCATATAGCGGGACGTCGTGATATTATTCATGACCTGAGCCAGACTGCATTAGATCTGAATTACGACGGTTTAATGGTAGAAACACATTATGATCCAGATAATGCATGGAGTGATGCTGCACAGCAAATTACTCCGGATACATTAATCCAAATGATGATTGATCTTAAAATTAGAAAGGTAGAAGGAAGTGAGGTAGAGTATAATAATAAAATTAATACCCTACGTACACAGATAGATGTGGTAGATCATCAGCTTATAGAATCTTTAGGAAAACGTATGAAGATTGCAGACCAAATAGGACATCTTAAGAAAGATAATAATGTAGCGATACTGCAAACAAAACGTTGGAATGAAATTTTAGGAAAAATGATTCTTGAAGGGGAGCAAAATAACCTTAGTGAGGAGTTTATTCTTAGAGTGTTCAAAGCAATACACCAGGAATCTATTAATCATCAACAAAAAATAGCGCATTCAAAATAAGAATATATTCTTTGAGATTGTATCTATAATAAAAGCGTCCAATATGATATATTAAAATCATATTGGACGCTTTACTTTATACTCGTTTAGAAAAAGTTTCTAATCGTTACTATTGTTTTAATCTTTTAAAGATGTATCTAGTAATGAAAATACCTTTTCCATCTCCTTTTCCACCTTCACTTTCTACAGCACTAGCAACAAAAGCAAGATCCCATCCTTGAGCTAACATATCGTTAATCTTTGATTCGATAAGTGCGTCATTAGATGCAATGTTCTGAAAACGAATACCTCCAAGGTTATAAAAGTTTAAAAGTTTTGTTTCATCAAAACCTTTTACTCTAATTTCTGCTCTTTTTGATTTGTTACGGCTATTGTCTTCTTCGGTTTGTGTAGTTGTAAACTCTTTATAGTCTCTAGCGTCATTTGCAGATACAAGGCGGCTACGACCTAATCCATTAGGTACGATAGATTCTATAGAAGTTACAATTTTTACTTCATACTGCTGTGCTTGAATATCTAGTGATAATAATGAAACAAAAGCGAATGCTAGTAAGATTTTTTTCATAATGAATTGTATTTAAATGGTTTTTACAAAAGCAAATTAAATCAATTCGTATGTAAAAAGTAACTATTTTTGCTATAATTAGTAAGTATGACAGGAATTGTATATAAATCTACTGGAAGTTGGTACACCGTAAAGACAGACGATGGGCAATGGTATGAGTGTAGAATTAAAGGTAAATTTCGTATCAAAGGAATAAAGAGTACAAATCCAGTCGCAGTAGGAGATGTTGTAGACTTTGACCTTGATACAAAAAGTGATGTCGCGACAGGTGTTATTACTCATATTCAAGAAAGAGAAAATTATATAATCCGTAAATCGGTAAACTTATCTAAGCAAACACATATCATTGCATCAAATATAGATCAAGTTTTTTTACTCGTTACATTAAACAATCCACCTACGTTTACCGCTTTTATTGATAGATTTCTAATTACTGCAGAGGCATATGGAATACATGCCATATTACTTTTTAATAAGATAGATACGTATACAGAAGATGAGCTGCTTGAAATTAAATTCCTAGCAGCAATGTATCGAGAGATAGGGTATGAGTGCATGGGTATTTCTGCTTTGAAAGAAACCAATATTGATGCCGTTAAAAAACAAATGGAAGGCAAGGTAAATATGTTTACAGGGCATAGCGGTGTAGGTAAATCTACCCTTGTTAATGCTATAGAGCCTGACCTTAACCTTAAAACCAAAGCAATTAGTGAGCAACATATGCAAGGTCAGCATACAACTACCTTTGCAGAGATGTATGATCTTAATTTTGATGCAAAAATAATTGATACTCCAGGAATTAAAGGATTTGGGATTGTTGATATGGAACGAGAAGAAATTGGAAACTATTTTCCAGAATTTTTTGCATTAAAAAGCGAGTGTAAGTTTAATAATTGTCTACACTTGGAAGAGCCTAAATGTGCTATAAAAGATGCATTAGATAATGATGAATTGCATTGGTCTCGTTACAAAAGTTATGTGCAAATTATGGAAGGAGATGAAGAGCAATACCGAAAAGATCAATATGCATCTCATTAAGTTATGAAAATAATTATACAACGTGTTTCTGAAGCGTCTGTGACTATTAATGATCAGGTAAAATCGAGTATAGAGAAGGGTTTTTTGATTTTACTAGGAATCACTCATGAAGACACACAAGAAGATATAGAGTGGCTAACTAATAAAATTATAGGATTACGAATTTTTAGTGATGCTAATGGGGCTATGAATCTTTCTGTAAAAGATATTGATGGAGACCTTTTAGTGATTAGTCAGTTTACATTACATGCTAGTACAAAAAAAGGAAATCGCCCCTCATTTTTAGAGGCTGCTCGACCAGAAGTAGCGATTCCTTTGTATGAAAATTTTATAAGTACGCTTTCGCGAAAGCATACTAAAGAAGTATACACAGGAGAGTTTGGAGCCGATATGAAAGTAAGGTTACTAAACGATGGACCTGTTACGATTACCATAGACTCAAAAAACAAACAATAAATTTTTGCTATCTCTGTAAGTAGCTTTATATTAACCCCAAAAAAGGGGAAATGCGTTTATTAATCTTATGTTGCATACTACTGCAATCTACACTTCTTATTGCTCAAAATTCATTTAACTTTTCAAGTAATACGATACCTGAAGACCTTAAAAAGGATGCAAATAGTATTATTATAGATGAAAGAATATCTGTAAACATTCCTGCTATTGATAAGCAAATAGTGAATACTTATCAAGTAATCACAGTTCTTAATAAAAATGGGAATAGAGCTGTAAATGCCTATGAGTATTATGATGACAATATGAAGATTAAAGATATTGGAATTACTGTTTATGATAAAAATGGCGAAAAAATAAAAGAGGTTAAGAAAAGAGATTTTAATGATGTAAGCGCCGTAGAAGGCGGGACACTTTATTCTGAGTCTAGAATCATGTTTGCAGATTATACTCCAGATGAATATCCATATACAATTGTTTTTGAATCTGAAGTAGAATCAAAAACTACTGCTTTTATAAGCCCATTTTATGCTGCTCAAGATTACTATACAAGTACATTAAAAAGTCTATACACCATAGAAGTATTACCGGAATTAGAGCTTAAGTATAAAGTATATAATGATGATGATAGTGTGTTGAAGATTAATGAATTGACAGGTAAAATTGTTGTGGAAGCAACAAATGTGAAAGCTGTTGTTCCTGAAAATCAAGGGCTCACTATTTCTGGCATTGTGCCAAAAATTCAGTTTGGATTAAATCATTTTGAACTTAAAGGTGTGCAAGGCATTGGTGATGATTGGAATAGTTTTGGTAAATGGATGAATGAGAGCCTACTAAGTGAAACAAAAGAAGTTTCTGAAGCTACACGAAAAGAAATTTTAGCATTGACAAAAGACGCTCCTACTGCTATTGATAAGGCTAAGATTGTCTACGAGTATATGCAAAATAGAACACGATATATTAGTGTTCAAATAGGAATTGGGGGATGGAAACCAATGCTCGCAAATGATGTAGATCAGTTAGGATACGGAGATTGTAAGGCACTTACTAATTATACAAAGGCATTGATGGATGTTGCAGAAATTCCTTCTTACTATACGGTGATTAATTCAAGTTCTGAAAAAGAAGATATTACACCAGATTTTACATCTATTCAGGGAAATCATGTGATTCTAGCGGTTCCTAATGATGAAGAAATGGTTTGGTTGGAATGTACAAGTCAGCAAACCCCCTTTGGTTATATTGGCGCATCTACAGATGATAGGAATGCATTAGTGATTACTCCAGAAGGAGGAAAAATCATGAAAACAAAAAAATATGATCTTGAGGAAAATAAACTTCTTACTACAGGTGTAGTTACTGTAAATGAAGCTGGAGCTATAGAAGGAGATGTACATCTAGAATCTACAGGGATATTATATGGAAGTCATTTTGGACTTGAGTTTTTAGATGCAAAAGATAAAAATGAATACTATAAAGAATACTGGGACTATATCAATAATCTAAAACTGATAGATATTCAACTAGATAATAATAAAGATGAGGTTGTCTTTAAAGAAGACGTTACGTTTAGTGCAGATTCTTATGCTACATATGTAGGTGAAGAAATGATTTTACCTGCAAATTTTGTAACACGATCGAACTATATCCCTACACGTTATAAAGATAGAAAACAGCCTTTGGTGATATCCAGAAGCTATAACTATGAAGATGAGGTTACGATAAAATTACCAGAAGGTATGAATGTAAAGTTTGTACCAGAGCCCATTCAGGTAGTATCAGATTTTGGAGAATATACGATGTCTATTGTTAAGGAAGAAAATGGAGACTTGACGTATAAACGATATTTGAAAGTCCAAGAAGGTATGTACCCTAAAGACCAATATAAGGCATATAGATCCTTTAGAAGAAAAATAGCTAAAGGAGATAATCAAAAAATTATACTAACCAAATAACCATCATACTAATGTTAAAGAATTTTATTATTTACTTATTTCTTATTACGGGTTTAACTGTTCATGCTCAGCTCTATAAATTTGGAGAAGTAAAAATGGATGAGATAAGTGCTGAAAAGGATTTTAAATTTCCAGAAGCAGATGCTGTTATTCTGTATAGATCTGTAGAAGTTCAGGTTGGGGAATATGTGATTGTTAAAGAACGTTATAAAATCCTTACTGAAAATGGATATGATTATGCCACAGTTTCTATTCCATACCCTAATGTCCAGAAAGTAGAAGGAGCTACTTACAATATTGTAGATGGCAAGATTGAAAAAACAGAGCTAAACAGAAAGCTTGTGTTTGAAGATGAGGTGGTAAAAGGAGTTAAGATTAGAAAGTTTACCTTCCCTAAGGTAAGTGTAGGAAGTGTTCTGGAATTCAAATATAAAGCAACACGATCTACGGTTTCTGATATTGATATGCAATATAATATTCCAATAAAAAGGCTTAATCTAATCATACGAAATAATACAGAAACAAATTATAAAATCCTTCAAAACCCAAGATCTTTTTTGCTGGTTTCTAGAAAGCAAAGTGGTAAAACAACCACAATTACAGCATCAGATGTTGCACCTCTTGAGGAAGAAAACTATGTGTATGATATGGACCTTTTTAGGTCTAAAATTCAATTTAAGTTTACAGGTTTTCAGGATTTTTTAAAACTAAGTTCGTTTGAAGATATTGGAAAGTTTTTGTTGGAATTAGATGATTTTCAGAGAACGTTTAAAGCTATAAAATCGTATGATGATGATGTGGAAGCTTTATTGGGGGGTGAAAAAGATCAAGAAAAACAAGCAAAACTTATTTATAATTATCTCAAGAAAGAAATAAAATGGAATGGGCGATATGGGTTTATTTCAGATAATAATAGTTCTAGAGATACTTTCAAGAAAAAAGAGGGAGATAATGGAGATGTAAACGGGTTGTTTATCTCTATGCTTAGAAGTATAGGTATTGAGGCAGACCCAGTTCTTGCATCTACAAAAGCAAATGGGATTCCTATGACCCCTAGTGTAGAAGCTTTTAATTATGTGCTAGCTACTGCTGTTATCAATGGAGAAAGAAAAGTTTTTGATCTTGCGCAAGATGATTCAAGTTATCGTATGATTGCAGAAAAACTGTTAAACTGGCAAGGATATGTTTTGAAAGATAAAGACAACCTTTTTTGGATAGATTTGACAAAAACAGCTTTTTCATCTAAAGACACTATGATCAATGTTACTATAGATGAAGACCTTGTTGTAAGTGGAGATGCAAGAGAAAAATCTACAGGTCATTACTCTATGGATATACAATCTTATGTAGAAGATTTAAGTGAAAAGAATATTAAAAATATCGTTCCTTATGAAACTTCAAATTGTATGATAGATGAAGTTGCTATAGATAGTAATGATGATGTGAATAATGTCACTACAGTATCTTTTGATTTTGAAATGGAAAATGTAGTAGATGAAATAGGAGATAAATTATATGTTTCTCCTATGTTTTTTATGGGATTGGAAGAAAACCCTTTTCTCAAAGAAGAACGTAAGTACCCTATTGATTTTGGATTTCCAAAAAGAAAAAGAGGAATTATTAAAATAATAGTCCCTGAAGGGTATCAAGTTGAAAGTATACCGCAATCATTAAGTATAAGACTACCAGATAATTTAGGTTCATTTTCTTTAAACCTTTCTCAAAATGCTAATTTTATTCAAATAGCATCTAAATATGAAATTAATACGAGTGTATTTCCATTTGATAGATATTTAGATTTAAAAGCTTTCTTTAAAGCTAGAATAGAAAAAGAAGCAGAAAAAATTGTTTTTGTAAAATCATAGGTTACATATGTCAAATGTTATAAAGTATTTGCTTCAACTAAGTATATGCAGTGTAATCTTTTTTCATAACAAATATAATTTGCGTGTGTTATGCAGGTATTAAAATGATGAAATAAGGAGTCGCAAATAGCTCTTGAATGTATTAACTGTTGGTATCTGTTGTATATATAAAACTTCATTAATCAATGTCACTGTTTGATTAAAAGAAATTTTTGAAGAACCTTTAGAAATTTAAAAAACTAGTTCTTGTCAAATTATGAATATAAAATATAAATTATTAACTCTATTAATGTTGTTTGTCATTGTAGCAAATGCGCAGGATTTTAAAGTTGGTAAAATAAAAAAAGAACATTTTGATATTTCTTTAAACGGAGAACAGGAAGCAGCTCCAGCTGTATTCTTGTATAAAGAGAGAAGAACACATTTTGAATACAAAGATGATCTAGATGGTTGGCTTGTAAATACAATGATTCATCACGTTATTCTGATCAATTCTGCTGATGGATACAAATATGCGACGCATAAAATACCAATATTTAAAAAAGGCAGGAATATAGATGAATTGAAAAAAGTAGAAGGATATTCCTATAACCTAGAAGATGGAAAGATAGATAAAAAGAAAATAGAGAAAGAAAATATATTATCCAATAACGTTTATGAACATCTTGATGAAGTGTCTTTAGTGCTTCCTTCAGTACGTAAAGGAACTATTATAGAATATCAATATACTATTGAATCTACTTTTTTAAGAATACAAGATGTAATCATCCAAGAAGATATTCCTGTTAAAAGTATGATCGCCAAAATTGAGATTCCTCAGTTTTTTGAATACAATACTTTTGTAAAAGGATTTCTAGATGTAACACCCAAAAAATCTATAGAACAGCGTAATGAGAATTTTAGTAGAGAACAGAAAAATTCTTTTGGAGGTCGTACACAACGTACTTTAACAACAAATTTCAAGTATAATGAAATAGTGACAGAATATACTTTTAAAGACCTGTCGGTTATGAGAGAAGAAAACTATGTCAATAATCTTGAAAATTATAGAGCATCTGTTATTTATGAGTTAGTGTCATTAAAATATAATAGGGAAGTAAAAGAAACTGTATCCAAAACATGGGATGATGTATTGAAAAGGTGGTATGAAAATTATTACCCTGAAGGTAAAATGCCTAATACTTCTTTTTTAAATGAATATGCACAGCAAATTAAGAACACAGGTTCGATACGTGAGCGAATAGAAGCGGCTTATTCATATATACAAAACCATATGAATTGGGATGGGAATAAAAACTTTTATAAAGAAAGTAATCTTAAAAAAGCATTTAAGGATAAAGTGGGGAATTCTTATGAAATTAATTTTATGCTGGTTGCATTACTTAAGAAAATAGGCTTGAATGCAAGTCCTGTACTAGCGAGCACAAAAAATCATGGGGTGCCTATATATCCTACTTTAGAAGGACTCGATTATGTGATTGGTGTTGTAGAATATGAAGGGGGTTATATCTTGTTGGATGCAACAGATAAATACCTCGTTCCGGGCTTGATTCCAGAACGAGTTATGAATTGGGAAGGAAGATTATTAGCAGATAACGGAACATCTAAACCCATTAATTTATTTTCTACAAAATATGCTAAAAAACAATCTTTTATTATTGCAAATATTACTAGTGATGGATACATTAAAGGTAATTGTAGGCAGTCATTTTCTAGAAATTATGGCTCAGAAATAAGAAATGATTTGTCAGAAATAAATGAAGTTCAAAAGCAAGGAATAGTAAAGAATCGGCTAAGCTTAGAAACAATCAATAATTTTAAATTTAAGTTAGATGATAAGTCAAAACCAGCTATCATATCATTTGCATTTGCGTTAGATAATAAATCTGAGTTTATAGGAGAAAAACTATTTATTTCTCCAATACTATTTCTTGGAAATTATGAAAACCCTTTTAAAAGTGAAGAACGATTTTATCCAATAGATTTTAAATATCCTCAGTGGATTGGAAATAATATTACACTTAACATACCCGAAGGATATGAAGTAGAATATATCCCAGAGCCTTTAGAAGTTCAATTACCGCAAGGAGTAGGCTCATATAAATTAACTTTTGTTCAAAACAATAAAAATAGCATACAACTTACAAGCGTACTCAAATTGAGTAAAACACTTGTTGAATCTTCATTTTATAATGAAATGAAAGACTTTTATTCAGAAATTGTAGCCAAAGAAAAAGAAAAAATAGTTTTAGTGAAAACGTAAGTTTTTTAAGTATACGCTTTCGCGAAAGCAAATAAAAATATAAAAACAGAAAATGAGATACACGGTTCTTCTTTTATTAATATTCTCTTTTGTTACCTCTTTAAATGCCCAGGAATTTAAATTAGGGAAGATTAGTAAAGAACATTTTGATATTCCCTTAAGTAAGGAAGAAAAGGCAGCGCCTGCTGTTTTTTTAAATAAGTATAGAAGAACGAATTTTGAATATCGTGATGATCTTGATGGTTGGCTTTTGTATACAACAGTGCATGAGGTAATAAAGATCAACAGTATCTCAGGGTTTTCTTATGGCACAAAAAAGATACAATTGTTTAATGAAGGGAGAGAGTCAGAGGCTGTAAAAAAGGTAGAAGCTTACACGTACAATATAGAAGGTGGTGAAGTAGTTAAAATCAAAACTCCCAAGGAACGTATTATAAAAAATAGGATTAATGAAAATTTAGATGAAGTTACTATAACAATGCCTGAAGTTAAACAAGGAACTATTATTGAATATAAATACACTGTAGAGTCTTCCTATTATGAGATAGATGATGTTATTTTTCAAGAAGATATTCCTGTTAAAAATGCATTTGCTATCATAGAATCCCCTCAATTTTTTGATTATAATAAGTTTATTAAAGGGTATAGAGATATTATCTCTAATGATTATGTAAAGCTTCGTCAAGAAAATGCCAGTTTTGAACTCAGAAACCCTTTTGGTGGAAGAACTAGTAAGACACTCACAAATAGAATAAAATATAACGATATTGTTTCAGAGTATCATCTTCAAGATATTCCAGCCTTAAAAGAAGAGCCCTTTGTAAATAACATGGAAAATTATAGGATATCTGTTGTTTATGAATTGGCAACGGTAGAATTTAAAAAAGGGATTAAAGAAAAAAGAGCTAAAAGTTGGGATGAGGTAGCAGAATATCTAAATAATCCAGCACGTGTTGCCGGACAAATTGATAGAGCTAGTTTTTTAGAAGGTGTAAGTGATACTTTAAAACGAAAGTCTGTAGCAACCTTAGATAGAATGAATTTTGCCTATAACTATATACAAGATAGAATGACTTGGGATAGAGGAATAAATAAGTATAGGTCACAAGATTTAAAGAAAGCTTATTATCAAAAAAAGGGCACAGCCTATGAAATTAATACATTATTAGTATCTCTATTAAAAAGAATGGGGCTAAAAGCAGCGCCAGTTATGGCAAGTACTAAAGATAATGGGATTCCTATATTTCCAACGGTAGATGGTTTTGATTATGCTATAGCGGCAGTTTATTATGATAATAAGTGGATCCTAATGGATGCTTCTGGTAAAAATTTATATCCAGGTTTATTACCAGAACGTGTAATGAATTGGGAAGGTAGACTTTTAAAGGAAAACGGAGAATCTTTGTCTATTCCATTGTTTTCAAGTGAACATTCTGATAATAAATCTTCTATTATAGTTTCTATAAATAAAAAGGGAGAAATTTCAGGCAAATGCCGTCAGAAATATTCAAATAATGAAGGGCTATCTATTAGAAATATACTTAAAGGGGAAGATCAAGATTATCAAGAAGATGTTCTGAAAGAAATCATAAATGAAAATAATGTGTATGATGTTGTTTTTGAACTTGAAAACTCATCAAAACCAACGATGATTTCTTATGGTTTTAAAACATCTAATTATACAGAGATTGTAGATGATAAAATGTACCTTTCTCCGCATTTATTTTTAGAAAAACCTGAAAACCCATTTAAAGCTTCAAATAGAGAACTTCCTATAGATTTTATATATCCTAGAATTGTTGAAAATACAATTACCTTTAAATTACCCAAAGAATATACGGTAGATAGTATGCCCGAATCTATAGAACTAAAGCTTTCAGGTGGATTAGGGTCCTATAAAATAGCTTTTAAACAAGTAAATGATCAAAGCATACAAGTTCTGAGTTCTTTTAAAAGCAATAGTACCTTAGTGAAAGCAGATGCTTATAATGAAATCAAAAATTTCTACGCACAAATTGTGGCTAAAGAAAAAGAAAAAGTAGTTTTGAAAAAAAAATAACCATGAATATTTCAAATGCACAACAAGCCGTAGACGATTGGATTAAAAACCATGGTGTTCGTTATTTTAACGAACTTACAAATATGGCACAACTTACAGAGGAAGTAGGAGAGGTAGCGCGTATTATAGCTAGGCGTTATGGAGAGCAAAGTGAGAAAGAAAGTGATAAAAATAAAGACCTTGGCGAAGAGTTGGCAGATGTTATGTTTGTAGTGTTATGCCTAGCAAATCAAACAGGGGTAAACTTACAAGAGGCTTTTGATAAAAAGTTAGATATCAAGACAAAGCGTGATCATGATAGACATCATAATAATGAGAAGCTTAAATAGAATACCATATGCTTCTTAACATACAAAATACACATACACACCTTACGGGTGCTATTAAAATAACAGGTTCTAAAAGCGAGACCAATCGATTGTTGTTATTACAAGCCCTTTTTAAAGGAATTGCCATAGAAAACCTATCTAATAGTGATGATGGGATGCTAATGCAAAAAGCGTTGCTAAGTGATGCTGAAACTATAGACATTCACCATGCTGGAACAGCTATGAGATTTCTTACTGCTTATTTTGCAATCCAAAAAGGCCGTAAAACAATCTTAACAGGAAGTAAGCGTATGCAAGAACGCCCTATTGGGATACTTGTAGATGCATTACGATCATTAGGTGCTCAAATAGAATATCAAAAAGAGGAAGGATATCCGCCTTTATGTATTCAAGGGACTTCTTTAACCAAAAATGAAGTGACCCTAAAAGCAAATGTAAGTAGTCAATATATCTCAGCATTAATGCTTATAGGAGCAACACTTCCAGAGGGACTCATCATAACCCTAGAAGGGAAAATTACATCTGTTCCTTATATAAATATGACATTGCAACTCTTGCATCAATTAGATATAATAGCAAGTTTTGAAGGACAATCTATAAAAATTCAACCTGCAGCATTAGGTGAATTGTCGAAAACAATTACAGTAGAATCAGATTGGAGTAGTGCCTCTTATTATTATAGCCTAGTTGCTTTAATGCATAAGCATAAGGATAGTCATCCTACAGAGATCACCATTTCTAGTTATAAAAAAGATAGTTTACAAGGTGATGCAGTACTCGCAAAAATTTATACAGAATTGGGTGTGACCTCTCATTTTGAAAATCATGCATTAACTCTGCGATTAGATGCTCATAAGGAACTTCCAGAAACACTAACATTGGATTTAAGTAATAGTCCAGATATTGCACAAACTATAGCAGTGAGCTGTTTTGGATTGGGAATTGCATGTGATTTATCAGGATTGCATACACTTAAAATAAAAGAAACCGACCGATTAGAAGCACTCAAAGCAGAAATCACAAAACTAGGCGGTGATATTGAAGTTACAGATAAAACCTTGCATCTAAAGACAAGAATAACCCCTATAAAGGAAAATTGTACTATAGCAACATACCATGATCATAGAATGGCTATGGCATTTGCACCTCTTGGATTGTTTGTTCCTATTTGTATAGAAGATGCCGGTGTTGTATCAAAATCATACCCTGATTTTTGGGAAGATTTGAAAACTTTAGGGTTTAAACAAGAGATAATTCATTAATTACTTGACAACCCCTATCCCGAGATTGTATATTTGCCATCTTGCAAAAACGATTGTGTTGTTATATACGCTTTCGCGAAAGCAAATAAATACCATACATAACTAAAAACTTTGCCAACGGATGAAATTATCACATTTCAACTTTAACTTACCAGAAGAGCTTCTTGCAGAACGCCCAGCAGAAAATCGCGATGAATCAAAATTAATGGTTCTTAATAGAAAAGATCAGACCATAGAACATAAGACGTTCAAGGATTTGATTGACTATTTTGATCCAGAAGATGTGATGGTTCTTAATAATACAAAAGTATTTCCTGCACGTTTATATGGAAACAAAGAAAAAACGGGAGCGCGTATCGAAGTTTTTTTACTTAGAGAATTAAATTCAGAAACACGTCTTTGGGATGTTTTAGTGGATCCTGCTCGTAAGATTAGAATTGGAAATAAATTATACTTTGGAGATGATGAGAGTCTTGTGGCAGAAGTAATTGATAATACTACTTCTAGAGGACGTACCTTACGTTTCTTATATGATGGTTCATACGAAGAGTTTAGAAGAAAGCTTACAGATTTAGGAGAGACACCACTACCTAAGTACATTAAAAGAGAGGTAGAGCCAGAAGATCAAGAGCGTTACCAAACCATATATGCAAAAGAAGAAGGGGCTGTAGCAGCGCCTACGGCTGGATTACATTTTTCAAGACACTTACTAAAACGTCTTGAAATAAAGGGCGTTAATTTTGCTGAGGTTACATTACATGTAGGATTAGGAACATTTAGTCCCGTAGAAGTAGAAGATTTGTCTAAGCATAAAATGGATAGCGAAGAAGCGTATATCCGTAAGCCAGCCACAGATACTATTAATAGAGCTATTACAGAAAAACGTAGAATATGCGCAGTAGGTACAACTGTGATGAGAGCACTTGAAAGTGCAGTGTCTAGTGCAAATACATTAAACGAATTTGAAGGGTGGACAAATAAGTTTATTTTTCCTCCATATGACTTTAGTATTGCAAACTGTATGATTACAAATTTCCATACTCCAAAATCTACATTATTAATGATGGTTTCTGCATTTGCAGGACATGATTTAATGAAGAAAGCTTATGATGAAGCTATAAAAGAAGGGTATCAATTTTATTCATATGGTGATGCCATGCTTATTATCTAATTTCCGCGGAAGTGGAAATCTAATACACAAAAAACTCAAGCATATTTGCTTGAGTTTTTTTATACACTTTAATTCCTTGCGAAAAGCCTAAATTTGCAACGTGACTACACAGAAAAAAGACATACGTAAATTATCTAAAGAACAACTGAGAGATTTTTTTGTTTCTGAAGGAGATAAAGCCTTTCGCGGAAATCAAGTATATGAATGGTTATGGCAGAAAGGCGCTCATAGCTTTGATGATATGACCAATATCTCAAAAGCTACACGAGAGTTGTTAGATACCTATTTTGTGATCAATCATATTAAGGTAGATCAAATGCAACGTAGTAATGACGGGACTATTAAAAATGCAGTGCAGTTACACGACGGACTTGTAGTAGAATCGGTATTAATTCCAACCAATACTAGAACTACAGCATGTGTATCTTCACAAGTAGGGTGTAGTTTAAATTGTAAATTTTGTGCTACCGCTCGTCTTAAACGTATGCGTAATTTGAATCCTGATGAAATTGTAGATCAAGTAATGATCATAGATCGTCAGAGTAAATTGTATCATGATAGGCCTTTGTCTAATATTGTGTTTATGGGTATGGGAGAACCTCTTATGAATTATAATAATGTATTAAAGGCTATAGATAAAATTACATCCCCTGAAGGATTAGGAATGTCCCCAAAGCGTATTACAGTATCTACTTCTGGCGTTCCTAAGATTATTAAGAAAATGGCAGATGAGAATGTAAAGTTTAATCTAGCTGTTTCTCTTCATTCAGCGCTTGATGATGTGCGTACTGAAATTATGCCTTTTAATGAGCAAATGCCATTACAAGAGTTAAAAGAAGCTTTACAATATTGGTATGCAAAAACAAAAAAACGCATTACTTATGAATATGTAGTTTGGGATGGAATTAATGACCGTAAAGTAGATATT
The DNA here is from genome assembly GCF_900188275.1 of Dokdonia pacifica. Classification (GTDB taxonomy): domain Bacteria; phylum Bacteroidota; class Bacteroidia; order Flavobacteriales; family Flavobacteriaceae; genus Dokdonia; species Dokdonia pacifica. The sequence goes on along the minus strand of NZ_FZNY01000007.1, from coordinate 89,966 downwards.
CAAGCATTATTATCTTTCTGTAAAGCAGTACCTAGTAAGGTAAATCTTATAGAATATAATCCTATAGATGATGGACAATTTCAGCAAGCATCACCAGAAGCAATAGATAACTATGTGAATACACTAGAAGCAAATGGAGTCACTGTAACGGTAAGACGTTCTAGAGGAAAAGATATTGATGCTGCTTGTGGACAACTGGCAAATAAAAAATGAAGCTTTAAAATACATAAAGCTTCATTTTTTATGGTAGTAATATTAATTATTTTTTAAATATTTTCATATAATTTTATTGTGTATTGTATTACTGTTATATCCCAAAAATCCCAATGTAGAGTATCTACTACTATATATTCAGAAGATTCTGTATCTAATTCAAGGAGCTCACACATAAATTGGTGGTACATATGATTAGCTTCATCTATAGATATTTCTCCATTAGTAGTATCAACATTGAATTGGGATTCTAAATCAATTATCCCTACATATGTTCCTATTAATACTCCATTAGTAGGGCATTGTACTCCTTTTTGATTACATAAAATATTATTAGTATGTTTACTAAACTCTCTTTCAAGTTGAATTTTTAATTGAGAAGGATAACATTCACGACGTGGGGTGCTATTGCCTAAAACATCTTCACAGATTGTTACACCGGAAAAGACCCCGCTAACATCATGAGCAAAAAATTGATCTGGATAATTTGGATGATTAAATGGATTGTCTATAAATAATGGAATGTCATTACTTTCACATAAAGGAAAAAATTCAAATTCGTCATTGTTTAATAATTGTAATTTTGCAATATTATCTCCATTTAAACTTTCTTCATTTAATTCATCTTTTTGACAGGAGATAATCAAGATAATAACCGATAATAGTAATGTAATTTTTTTCATTTTTCATTTTTTTTATTACAATACAATGTACATAAATATTTATTTAAAAAATCAAGTTTTATGTTTTTTGTAAAAAAGTAAACTTAATATTGATTAAGAGTTGAGTTTTAGTACTTCGTTTTTATGTTATAATGCATTAAGACGTTATCTTTGATTCTCTATGAAAGTTGTTGCGCAAATCAAAGAACCTATATCCTATGAGATGGAACTTTTTGAAGAAAAGTTTGCACTCTCTATGCGTTCAAAAGTAGCGCTCTTAAACCGTATTACACATTATATTGTAAACAGAAAGGGAAAGCAAATGCGCCCTATGTTTGTATTTCTTGTCGCTAAAATGATGGGCAATGGACAAGTAAATGACCGTACCTATAGAGGTGCTTCTGTGATTGAGCTTATTCATACGGCCAGTCTTGTGCATGATGATGTGGTAGACGATAGTAATAGACGACGAGGTTTTTTCTCTCTCAATGCATTATGGAAAAATAAAATTGCTGTATTAGTAGGAGATTTTCTGTTTTCTAAAGGTTTATTGCTTTCTATAGATAATGGTGATTTTGATTTATTACAAATCATATCTGTCGCTGTACGAGAGATTAGTGAAGGGGAGTTACTTCAAATTGAAAAAGCGAGAAAGCTCGATATTACAGAAGAAATTTATTACGAAATTATTCGCCAAAAGACAGCAACACTTATTGCAGCGTGTTGTGCTCTAGGTGCCTGCGCTGTTCATGCTTCCAAAGAAGAAGTAGAAAAACTCAGACACTTTGGAGAACTTATTGGAATGGCATTTCAGATCAAAGATGATCTTTTTGATTACGGAGATGATAAAATAGGAAAACCTACAGGTATCGATATAAAAGAGCAAAAGATGACCTTACCACTCATTTACGTTTTGAACAAAGTATCTGTCAAGGAGAAAAACTGGCTCATCAATAGTATTAAAAATCACAATACCAATAAGAAACGGGTAAAAGAAGTAATTGCCTTTGTGAAAAATGAAGGAGGATTGGAGTATGCAATTACTCAGATGAAAAAAATTCAGCAAGAAGCGCTGGAAATTCTACATAGTTATCCTCAGTCTGAGTATCGTGATTCTTTGGAACTTATGGTAAACTACGTAATTAACAGGAAAAAGTAAGAATAGAATACTGGGCTTGTTAATTACGCTTTCGCGAAAGCGTATATCTAAATAATAGAATCTACTAACTAATGATAACATCATATTTACATACCGCAATAAAAGCCGCAATAGATGGAGGGAAAGCTATTATGGAAATATATGCAACAGATTTTGATGTTATTGTTAAAGATGATCAATCTCCATTAACCATAGCAGATCAGAATGCAAATGCTATTATTAATGACTATTTAGAAACAACACATATTCCTATTATAAGCGAAGAAAATAAGCAATTAAACTATGCTCAAAGAAAAGATTGGAGTAGTTGTTGGATTGTAGATCCACTAGATGGGACGAAAGAGTTTATAAAACGAAATGGTGAGTTTACAGTAAATATAGCGTTGGTACATGAAGGAGCTCCTTTCTTAGGTGTTATTTATATCCCTGTATCTAAAACCTTGTACTTTACATCAGAAGATGCGACAAGTTCCTATAAGTATATAGTCGATACTGAAAAAGAAATTTCTATAGAAGAAATTATAACCAATGCAGTTGCAATCTCTCCTTCTAAACAAGATAATCCAATTAAAATAATGGGTAGTCGTTCTCATCTTAATGAAGCTACAAAACAGTTTATTTCAGAAATTGAAAATAAACACAAAGTAGCGATTGTATCTAGAGGGAGTTCTTTAAAATTTTGTGTAATAGCAGAAGGGGAAGCACATATGTATCCTCGTTTTGCACCTACTATGGAATGGGATACTGCGGCTGGACATGCTATTTGTAAAGCAGTAGGAGTAGAGGTGATTAATCAAGAAACACAACAACCATTACAGTACAATAAAGAGAATTTATTAAACCCATACTTTATGGTGAATTCTCTAAAGTGATATCGAGAAGGATTTTTTGGAAAGAATCCTTTTTTAATTCTTGTAGATCGTATATTTAAGGAATTATAGAACTTGTATGCAGGAACATATTATTCCACATAATTTTAGCGTTGATATTGAACAACTTAAAGCTATAAAGAACCATAACCCTTTTCTGATATGGTTTACGGGTTTGTCGGGTTCTGGAAAATCTACCATTGCCAATGCGCTTAATCAATCATTATTAGAAAAAAAAATACACACCTGTATATTAGATGGAGATAGTGTGAGAAATGGGTTGAGTAATGATTTGACCTTTTCTCCAGAAGATCGAAGAGAGAATATACGACGTATTGCAGAAGTAGCTAGTTTGATGATTAATCATGCTGGTTTAGTTGTTTTAGGTGCTTTTATTTCCCCTTATGATCGTGATAGAAAACGTATCAAAGAAATAGTTGGTAGTGATAAATATATAGAGGTCTACGTGAGTACGCCACTAGAAGTTTGTGAACAACAAGATGTAAAAGGGTTGTATAAAAAAGCAAGAGCAGGTCTCATCAAAGATTTTACAGGAATAGACGCTCCTTACGAAATTCCTAGAACTCCTGATCTAGAAATTAATGCTTCGACCTGTACAATAGAAGAGGCTGCTTGTATTGTTTTGAAGTATATTGAAAATAAACTAATGAGGGATGGGTAAGTATTATTTAAACTATTTAGATGAATTAGAATCTGAAGCTATATACATCTTAAGAGAAGTAGCAGCGCAATTTGAAAACCCAGTTATTCTTTTTTCTGGAGGGAAGGATTCGATTTTGGTTACTCATTTGGCTAAGAAAGCCTTTTACCCAGCTGCGATTCCATTTCCATTAATGCATATTGATACGGGGCATAATTTTCCGGAGACGATACAATTTAGGGATCAATTGGTACAAGAATTAGGTGTTCAGTTACTTGTAGGTTCTGTTCAAGAGTCTATTAATAAAGGAAGAGTTCTTGAAGAAAAAGGCAAAAATGCAACGAGAAACGCATTGCAGACTATTACATTATTGGATGCTATAGAAGAATATCATATAGATTGTGCAATAGGGGGTGGAAGACGTGATGAAGAGAAAGCAAGAGCGAAGGAGCGATTCTTCTCACATCGAGATGATTTTGGATCTTGGGACCCAAAACATCAGCGTCCAGAACTATGGAATATTTTGAATGGAAAGCATTTTGAAGGTGAGCATTTTAGAGCTTTTCCAATTAGTAATTGGACGGAAATGGATGTTTGGAATTATATATTAAGAGAGCAGATAGAAGTACCTTCTCTTTATTTTGCTCATCAAAGAGAAGTGGTTTTGAGAAACGAATCATGGATTCCCGTGTCTGAATATTTGTTGAAAAGGGAGGAAGAAATAGTACATTCTAAAAAAGTACGTTTTAGAACGCTTGGTGATATTACTATTACTGGTGGGATAGAAAGTGAGGCAGATACTCTTGAAAAAATTGTAGCTGAGGTAGCTATGATGAAACAAACTGAAAGAGGAAACCGTGCAGATGATAAACGAAGTGAGTCTGCAATGGAAGATCGAAAAAAAGAAGGGTATTTTTAAACTCTCGTACTTCGGCGATCAGCATAAACTTCTTTCTTGAAGAAAGCATAATTAGTATTATAATATCATACCTGCGGCAACCGTCTCATGTGTGCCATCATCTATTAAAACAAAGCTTCCCGTAATACGATTATCACGATATTCATCAATCATTAAAGGACGAGTTGTTTTAACTTTAATACGAGCAATATCATTCATAGCTAAATCTTTGTTTTCTAGATTTCTTTGGTAAGTGTCTATATCTATTTTGTATAATACCTCTTTGATCATTGCTTTTTGCTCATTAGAGGTATGCAATATTGTATACTTTGTTCTAGGACGCGCTGTATGTGTGTTTAGCCAGCAAATCATAGCATCAAACTCTTGGGTTTGTGTTGGAGTATTATTTGTTTTAATAATCATATCTCCACGGCTTACATCAATATCATCTTCAAGGGTAATAGTTATAGACATTGGAGCATAAGCTTCTTGTAAAGAGCCTTTACTTGTATCTATTGTTTTGATGGTAGATGTGAGTCCAGAAGGTAATATAGTTACCTTATCCTTAGGTCTAAAAATACCACTTGCAATACGACCAGCATATCCTCTGTAATCGATAAAATCTTTGCTTTGTGGTCTTAATACTGTTTGAACTGGAAAGCGTGCATCTATTTTATTAAGATCACTGCTTATGTGCATATGTTCTAATGTATACAATAAAGGGGCTTCTTGAAACCAAGGCATATGCTGTGATCTATTGACAACATTATCTCCGTGTAAAGCACTCATAGGAATAAAACGAATGTCTTTTACATATAATTTTGAAGAGAATTCTTCAAACTGAGAACGGATACTTTCATATACCTCTTCTGCATAATCAACCAAATCCATTTTATTTATACATACGATGATGTGTGGGATATGTAGTAAAGATGCAATAAATGCATGTCTTTTGGTTTGTTCAATAATTCCATGACGTGCATCTATCAAGATAAGTGCAACATTTGCTGTAGAAGCGCCTGTAACCATATTGCGAGTATACTCAATATGTCCAGGGGTGTCAGCTATAATAAATTTACGTTTTGGAGTTGTAAAGTAACGGTAGGCTACATCTATAGTGATGCCTTGTGCTCTTTCATCACGAAGACCATCTGTAAATAGTGCTAAATCTATTTGGTCATGACCTTTACGTTTACTTATAGAAGTAATGGCTGCCAGCTGATCTTCAAAAATAGCTTTGGAGTCATATAGAAGTCGTCCGATAAGAGTACTCTTTCCATCATCTACACTTCCAGCTGTTGTAAAACGCAATAATTGATTAGTATCTAAACTCATGAATTAAAATTACAAAATCAATATACTAAATAAGATCTAGTTGATTTAAAATTAGGGCAAAAAAAAGCGACCCTAAGGTCGCTTTTTTAAATATCTAAAAACAACTATTTATCTTTTGATAAATTTGAAAGTTTCTGTTGTATTTCCAATTGCTACTTGAGCAATATAAACACCTTTTGAAAGGTTAGAAATGCTTACAGTTTCTTCTGTGTTTGAAAGTGTTCTGTTTACTACTTCTTGTCCTAAAGTATTAAATACTTTTACATTCTGCATAGGTACAGAAGCATTTAAACGTACTTCACTATTTACTGTATTGTAGAAGTGAGTAAAGTTTGTAACATTGAAATCTTCAGCAGATAATGTACCGTCTAAAACGATGTTATCAATAAGTACTGAATTTTCATCAACAGAATCAAAATGTCTGAATGCGATGTATACTTCTTGTCCAGCGAAAGAAGATAAATCAATTGGTGTAATGTCAGCTCCAGAGTTTGCTCCTCCATCATCAGCAGGAGTTACATCACCAACTGTTTGATCAAATACTGGAGTTTCTGTTACTAAAACAGCAGGATCATTTGAAGTAGATACATATACTTGTAATCTATCTGCGATAAAAGTTCCGTTTGTTTGGTACGTTCCCATTGTAAAAACAAGAGTTGCATCATCAATTCCAGTTAAATCAATAGGATCAGTTAAGATTAGGAAGTTGTCTGGTGTAAAAGGAGTACCTTCCCAAGAATCTGAATCAGCAACAAGTCCACTTAATGGAGATGCTTCTGCTCCAGTTGCAGCTGCTTCAATATCAGCTACCTCAAAAAATTCACCGTCAGCATCTACGTCAACAGATGTCCAATTGGCAAATGTAGTAGCATCAGCAGTTTCAGCTTCAAAATCATCTGTGAAGATTTGAGCATTCATAATAAATGTTGCACATAATGCAACCAGTAAAGTAATTTTTCTCATAATTGTTATGTAGTTTAAATTGATCCTATAAAAGTAAGGATTATATTTTAGTTTAATGATTGTTTAACACTCGATTAATAATTAAATATTAAAAGTTTATTCTTTTATATAAAAATATTGAGTATTTTATTGGTTTTTAGATGTTTATAAGAACAAAAATAGCTGCTATTACAGCAGCTATTTTTGTTCTTAAGTAAACATTTTTTACTTTTTCTATATGAATTAAGCTCTTACAGGCCTATTTAAGATCAAATCTAAGTATAGATTTACTTTGTTTTTAAGCTCTTGTCTAGGTGTAATAAAGTCTAAAAACCCATGTTCTTGTAGGAACTCTGCAGTTTGAAAACCTTCTGGTAATTCTTTACCTGTAGTATCTCGTACTACACGTGGTCCTGCAAATCCAATCAATGCACCCGGTTCGGAAATATTAATATCTCCTAACATTGCAAAAGAGGCTGTTGTTCCTCCTGTAGTAGGGTCTGTACATAAAGAAACATATGGGACTCCAGCATCTGCAAGTTGTGCTAATTTTGCCGATGTTTTTGCTAGTTGCATTAATGATAAAGCTGCCTCCATCATACGAGCACCTCCCGATTTTGAAATAATCATAAAAGGAATGTTATTTGTCAAAGAATAGTCTGCAGCGCGTGCAATTTTTTCTCCTACTACACTTCCCATAGAACCACCTATAAACCTAAAATCCATACAAGCAATTACGAGATCTTCTCCTTTAGATTTACCTACAGCTGTCCTAACAGCGTCTTTAAGACCAGTTTTCTCTTGAGCGTCTTTAAGTCTATCTGTATATTTCTTTTTATCCTCAAATTTTAAAGGATCTTTGGATGATAAATTTTTATCTAATTCTTTAAATGTATTATCATCAAAAAGAATTTCAAAATATTCTTTACTTCCTATACGTACGTGATAACCATCTTCAGGGCTGATATAGAAGTTTTTTTCTAGTTCTTCTGTATCTACAATTTTTCCTGTAGGAGATTTATACCAAAGACCTCTAGGAGTATCTTTTTTTTCTTCTGTTGGAGTTTGAATTCCTTTATCTTTTCTCTTAAACCAAGCCATAGTGAGGGAGTATTTATGAGTTTGTGTTTGTGTTATACGCTTTCGCGAAAGCGTACTTATAATGTATTTACATTATTTAAATCTTCAAATGCTTTTTCTAATCGAGTACGCATAGTACCTTCTGCTTTACGAAGCCATACACGAGGATCATAATACTTTTTGTTAGGAGCATCATCACCTGTAGGATTTCCTATTTGTGATTTTAAGTACTCAGCATTTTCACTAAAATAATCACGTATTCCTTCTGCAGTAGCATACTGAAGGTCTGTGTCAATATTCATTTTGATAACTCCGTAGCTTATTCCTTCTCGTATTTCTTCTACTGTAGAACCACTTCCGCCGTGAAAAACAAAATCAATATGATTATGCTCTACACCATACTTTTGTGTGATATGTTCTTGGGAGTTTTTAAGAATTTTTGGAGTAAGTTTTACATTTCCTGGTTTGTATACACCGTGTACATTTCCAAAAGCAGCAGCAATCGTAAACTGATCGCTTACTTTTGAAAGCTCTTCATAGGCATAGGCAACCTCTTCAGGTTGTGTGTATAATTTTGAGTCGTCTACATCTGTATTATCTACACCATCTTCTTCACCTCCTGTAATTCCTAATTCGATCTCTAGCGTCATGTCCATTTTCTCCATGCGCTCAAGATACTTTTTACAGATTTCAATATTCTCTTCGATAGGCTCTTCACTTAGGTCAATCATATGCGAACTAAATAATGAATGCCCATGCTCTTTATAATAAGCTTCACTAGCATCAAGCATACCGTCTATCCAAGGCAATAATTTTTTAGCACAGTGATCAGTATGAAGGATCACAGTTGCTCCATAAGCTTTTGCAAGTTCATGTACATGTTTTGCACCTGCAACTGCACCTGCAACCGCTGCTCTTTGGTTATCATTATTTAAACCTTTACCAGCATTAAACTGAGCGCCTCCATTACTAAACTGTATAATTACAGGAGCATTGAGTGCTGCAGCAGTTTCTAATACAGTATTGATACTATTTGATCCAATAACATTTACAGCTGGAAGTGCAAATCCTTTTTCTTTTGCATAATTAAAAATCTTTTGCACTTGATAACCGGTAGCTACTCCCGGCTTGATAGAATGAGCCATATTTTTGATTTATGTTTAAGTTGGTAAAAATAAGAAATTATATAGTAAAATAAAGGGAAACAAAATCGAATTACGATAACGTTTGAAAGTGCTATGATCCCTTTTAGAATGGGTAATTAATACCAATATTATATACGGCATTAGCAAAATTATATTCTCGAAACCATCGATTTCCAGTTTCAAAAGCTGGATCATACGTTTTAAAACCAACATCAAATCTTACTAAGAAAAAATCAAAATCTAAGCGTAGTCCAAATCCAGATCCAAGCGCTAAGTCACTCAAACTTGAAAATCCTCTAAATTGTGAATTGGTGTCTTCTACATTATCAAAGACATTCCATATGTTTCCAGCATCTAGGAAAAAGGCACCTTCAAAAGGCCCTAACAATTCAAAACGGTGTTCTACATTTAAAGCAAGTTTCATATTTGCTTCATTAAATTCATTAGGTGCTCCACTACTACCAGGTCCTAGCTCATAAGCACGCCATGCACGGTTATCATTAGACCCTCCTGCAAAAAAACTTCGTGTAAAAGGTATACTGTTGGCATTGCCATATGGAATGGCGAGTCCTCCAAACGCCCTTATCGCAAGGATGTTTTCATGCCCTAAATCCCAGTGTTTTGTATAGTCTATTTCTGTCTTAGCATATTGAGAAAATACAACTCCTAAAATACGTGAGTTATTATCTTCATTTTTTGGAGCGTTTATGAGATTTGAAGCTAATGAAAGGGCATTTCCTGCAAGTTCAATACGAGTTCTTAATCTTGAAAAAGCATCATCATATAAATTTTCACGATTATTATATGTGTATGTGAGATTAAGTGCAAAAATTAAGTTGTCTTCTATAAGTCTATTTTGACGTTCTCTTATAGCATTAATCTCCGATACTTGTGAGTCATTAAACCCTGGCACAATACCATTTTCTACATCATTAATAAAACTATCTGCACCATTAGGGATGATAAGCTCAGGTGAGTTATTACCATCTTCAAAATAATCAGGATTGACATTATTTATGTTAGATGCTGCAAGGGTATTTAAATCGTCATAACTATTTCTATAGATGTTAAAATAATTATTGGCATTTAAGTTTCGGACATATTGGATATCTAAAAGGTCAAATGTAAATGTATTTGTGGCAGAAGGTGTCCAATTATATGATAATCCACCAGCAAAGCTTTGCTTATCCAAACCTATGTTTTGTTGTATACTTACACCTAAATTAAATCGAGTGTTGGGTTGCCATTCGGCAGGAATCAGTTTAGAAGTATTAACTGGGAAAAATATCCTAGGAAAAACAAGATTTGCATTCAATCCTATTTCTGAGATATTAAAAAAGCTATCACTGTCATTTGCTGCATCATCAGAAGCTCCAATATTACCTCTTGCTGAAATTTCTAAGGTTTCTGCACCTTTAAAGATATTACGTATTAATAAAGAACCAAATCCTGCAATACCTATATCCTGAATATTTGATGTAGAAACATCAAAATCGGCTCGGAACTTATACTTTTCTAAAGGCGTTAAACGAATATTAGCAATCAGATTCGTTCCCGTACTATCCTTAGGATCTTCTTGGTAACTGATACTTGGATATTTAAAAGTATTTAGCCTACTTAAACGAGTTAAGGTTTGTGTTTTGTCAATATCTCGATATATAGATCCAGGCTTTAGAGGAATAATATCTGTAATAGCATTTGTTCTATAATTTAATTCATCATACACATAAAAGGTATACCCATCGGCGCTAATAGAATCTGCATAGGCTTTATCTTTATTTGCAAAACTATAATCAGTGTTGATGTTAATTTCACTGACCTTATGAACTTTAAATGGAAAATCTAAAATAGAATCACCTACAGTTTCTTTTCGATTATCTATGAAATATTCAAGATTTGCTTTGTGACCTGTTTCATTAGAATCTACACGTACACGTATCCGATCAGATTCAAAATGATATAATCCATTATTTCTAAATAACTTTTCAATACGAAGTCGCTCTCTATCTAAATTAATTTTTTGATAATTATCATCCTTTTTAAGGAAGGAGGCATTTTTATGTGCTTCATAAATAGAATCGGCAACGGGAGAAGCAATAATAGGAACTATTGAATCTAGTAAATAGGGTTGATGACGTACTACATTATAATGTACAGTAGCTCTTTGATTACTATCTTTTTTGATACTATAATCTACCTCTGTATTAAAATACCCATTGTTGATATAGAATTTGGCAAGCCTGTTAGCCGATTTTTTAGTGAGAATTTCATTCACAATCGTGGGAGGTTCTCCTGTTTTTTTTACTCCAGAGTTAAAATCTTTTTTAAATTTTCTAAATGCTTCTACTTGCTTTCGCGAAAGCAAACGCGTCCAGAAATTACGCCGTACATCATTCTTTGCACGTTGCGCTGCAAGTATAGAATCTATATTAGGACGTGCCCAGTTATAAATGTAAAGTCTAAATGGCGATCCAGCTACTTTCGTATTAGGCTGTTGGTATAAGAAATTATAAAAACGTTGGTCAGTAATTTTCTCTCCATCAACAGTAATTGTGTTATCTGTAAGTAAAAAATCTTCTTTAGGAACCCGCTTTGTTGCATTACAACTGGCAAGTACTATCGCTAGAAGAATAAATAATGATATTTTTGTAAATGTATACTTCAAGTGGGTTGTGATAATAAATCAAAAGTACATTTTATATAGTGTTAAGCAAAAGTAATAGTAAACGAATAACGGGATTACTTCAAAAAAAGTACCGACAAAGAGAAGGACTCTTTGTGGCAGAAGGTATAAAAGTAATAAATGAACTTCTAAATTCTTCATTTGAACTAGAGGCAATCTACGGTCTTGATAGTACTTCTTTGCGCATTGAAAAGGGGAGCGAAACTATTTTTCATAAGATTACACCTGCCGAATTAAAGAAAATAAGTTTTCTTAAAACCCCACAAACGGCACTCGCTCTTTTTAAAATACCTACTCAATTACCAAATGTGAGACAAGGGATAACAGTACTTTTGGATGATGTAAGAGATCCTGGTAATCTCGGAACAATTATCAGATTATGCGATTGGTTTGGTATAACGAGCCTTGTATGCTCAACTCAAACAGTAGATTGTTATAATCCTAAAGTGGTACAAGCTACCATGGGCTCATTATCTAGAATTTCTATTGTGTATACAGATCTGGTAGCATATCTACAACAAGAGCAAAGACCTATTTATGGAACCTTTATGGACGGCACAACTATTTATGGTGCATCTCTTCCGGATGAAGCTGTTATTGTCATGGGAAATGAAGCTAATGGAATATCTAATGCAATAGAGCAGCTTGTTTCTCATAAAATAGCCATACCTCGTTTTGGGCAATTGCAAAAAACAGAAAGTCTTAATGTAGCAACTGCCACCGCTATTTGTTTAAGTGAATTTAAGAGAGGAGTTTCTATTGAAAAGTAAAATTCAAGAAGATACCTCTAGTAGATAGTTTACTAATATTTCCAGTCCAAGGACTATTTGCAATGTTGTCTCTGACTAACTCATCTGAAGTAGCAAATATACCACGGATGCTAGGCGTAAACTTAAAGAAGGGAAGGTATAAATCTATACCAAAACCTACTTCATAAAAGAATGGATTGGTCGTTGTTCTAAATTGACCCGCAAAGTTGTCGTCAGGATTTTTCTCGTTACTAGATAAGTTAATCGTAGTAGAGACACCCACAGTTACAAAAGGTCTTACATTATTAAGACGTTTGGTATTAAACTTTAAGAGTAATGGTACATATATATAGGTAGCAGGTACTTCTCTTAGTAAATCATCTTCACTATCAAATCTTGGGTCAGGAGCATACATTAAGTCACGTCTGGTAAAGCTTAGTCCAGGTTCTGTGCGTAAATCTACATATTCAGATAATCGTAGGTTTCCTATAAGTCCAACATTAAAACCTATAGAACGTGTAACTTGCACATCTTCTTGCTGTTCTATGTAATCAAAATTATAATCTAGAGAATTGAACCCTAAATAATACCCCCATGAGATAGGTGCTTTATCAAAGTTTTGATTGTTTTGAACACGAGGTCTAGTAAGCCATTGTGCTTGGGATACCTGCGTAAAGGCTAAGAAAAATACGATTACAATAAATACTCTCATGAATTTATTTTGAAGCTGTATAAATGGTGGCTACACCAAATGTTTGTGGTTTATCTTTCACGTTGGTAAACCCAATTTTACGTAAAATATTGTTCAACTCTTCTCCAAAAGGAAAAACAGAAGCACTTTTACTTAAATAGGAATAGGCTTCTTTGTCTTTAGAAAATAAACGACCTACTGTAGGTAAGATGACATTAGAGTGAAATTTATACCCTTGTTTAAATGGCGTTTTTGTAGGAACAGATGTTTCTAAAATCACAAAAATACCACCAGGTTTAAGTACTCGATAAATTTCAGCAAGTCCTTTTTCTAATGTTTCAAAATTACGCACACCAAAAGCAACAGTAATAGCATCAAAACTATCATTCTCAAATGGCATCGCTTCACTGTCTGCTTGAATCATTTCTATACGATCGTCAAGTCCGCCAGCTTTTATTTTTTTACGCCCTACAGATAACATTCCTTCAGAAATGTCAAGACCTACTAGTTTTGTAGCACCGCTTTTTGAAAGATTAATAATGAGATCCCCAGTACCAGTTGCTATATCAAGAATGCTATCTGGTTTAGTGTCAGTGACAAGTTGTACCACTTTTTTACGCCACTTTACATCAATTCCAAAAGAAATGACTCTATTTAGACCGTCATAATTATCAGAAATAGTGTCAAACATTTGCTCGACTTGCTCTTTCTTAGACTGATTTGAAGAATTATATGGCGTTACCTTTTTGGTCATGGCATATTTTTTGACAAATATACGGTATCAATAGCGAAGATGATAGCGACATACTTAAAAAGGAAGTGCTGTTTTTAGATTTTTCAATATTGTGACAAATAGATATCGTATTGATTTGATTACGGGTGGTTTTTGCTTTCGCGAAAGCGTAAAAACATAATTATCTACAGGATTTCATCGTAGTTCTTATCAATCGTGTATCTTTGTATCACTTTTCAGTTCATTATATTATATGAAAATTATTATTGCAGGAGCTGGTGAGGTGGGCTTCCACTTAGCCAAACTGCTATCATACGAGTCTCAGGACATTACACTTATAGACACCAATAAAGAAAGCCTGGCGTACGCAGATACGCATTTGGATATTCGGACTATTAAGGGAGACGCTACTTCTATCGCTATACTACAAGATTCTAGAGTAGAAAATGTAGATTTAGTGATTGCTGTTACGGCTAGTGAAACTACTAATATTACAGTTTGTGTACTTGCAAAACAATTAGGAGCTGCACGTACGATTGCTCGAATTTCTAATACAGAATTTATAGAGCATAAGGAGCTTGCTGGTTTTTCTAAATTTGGTATTGATGAGTTAATATCGCCAGAAAGTTTAGCAGCATCAGAGATTGAATTATTATTAAATCAAAGTGGATTTAGTGATAGTTATGAGTTTGAAGAAGGTGCGCTTACTATGGTAGGAACTACTTTATCTCGTACCGCTTCTTTTGTAGGGAAGAGTGTTAAAGAGGCTGCTACTATTTTTCCAGAATTACACTTTATGCCTATTGCTATACAGCGATTAGTTACGCAATATACATTAATACCTCGTGGAGATACCGTTTTTAAAGAAGGAGATCAGGTATACTTTATGACTATTCAAGGTGGGGTGGAAGAACTTTATAAACTTACTGGTAAGGTACGACAGGATATCAAGAATGTCATGATCTTAGGAGGAAGTAATATTGGGTTCAAAACCTGTAGGGATTTATGTTCTCATAAATTTAATGTCAAATTGGTTGAGCGTGATAAAGATAAAGCAATAGATCTTGCAGATATTCTTCCTAAGGCATTGGTAATAAATGGAGATGGGCGTAATGTAGAGTTGCTTGAAGAAGAGAATATTCAAGATATGGATGCTTTCATATCTGTGACAGGTGATAGTGAGACCAATATCATGTCATGCCTTGTTGCCAAATCTAGAGGTGTTAAAAAAACAATTGCCCTTGTAGAAAACATGGACTATTTCCAGCTATCACAAAGTATAGGGATTGATACACTGATTAATAAAAAATTACTTGCGGCAAATAATATCTTTAGATACATACGTAAAGGAGAAGTTGTTGCGATGACAAAACTCAATAATATGAATGCAGAATTATTGGAGTTTATTGTAAAACCTACTTCTGAAGCCGAAGGGAAGAAAATAAAAGATATTGATTTTCCTAGGTCTGCAACAATTGCGGGAGTTGTGCGTAATGGAATAGGAGTGATTGCTCTTGGGGATTATAAAATTACTGCAGGAGACCGCGTGGTTGTATGCTGTTTACCACGATCTATCAAACAAGTTGAAAAAATGTTTGTTTAAATAAAGATCTAGATGCCAAAACTTAATTATAAGATCATTTTTCATTTAATGGGATTGCTGTTACTCTTTAACGGTGGTTTTATGATGATTTCTGCGCTTGTAAGTTTTATCACAAAAGATGGGGTTGCATTACAAATTACAGCTTCGGGATTATTAGCATTATTTGCGGGAATGCTTTTAATGTTTGTGACTAGAGATCATAAAAAAGAAATCAAAAAAAGGGAAGGGTATATTGTTGTAACTTTTGGTTGGCTATTTATGTCCCTAAGTGGTATGTTGCCTTATTTGGTAACTGATGCGATTCCATCAGTTACGGATGCATTTTTTGAAACAATAAGTGGTTATACAACTACAGGAGCCACTATACTTACAGATATAGAGTCACTTCCCAAGGGGGTTCTTTTTTGGAGAAGCACTACGCATTGGATAGGAGGTATGGGGATTATTGTTTTGGCTATAGCAATACTTCCGCTATTGGGTATTGGAGGAATGCAGTTATTTGCAGCAGAAGCTCCTGGGCCTAGTGCAGATAAATTGCATCCAAGAATTACAGATACCGCAAAACGATTATGGCTTATCTATTTTGGATTTACAGCAGCAGAAACTATTGCTTTGAAGCTAGCGGGAATGTCATTTTTTGATGCTATTAATCATGCAATGAGTACATTATCTACTGGTGGATTTTCAACAAAAAATGCAAGTGTAGCCTATTGGAATGACACCCCTCTCATACAGTATATTATTATATTCTTTATGTTGCTAGCAGGAATGAACTTTGTATTGAGTTATTTTGCTTTTAAGGGAAAGGTTCAGAAAATCATCAAAGATGATGAGTTTAGATTGTATATGACTTTTGTGTTTGGATTTACGATCATTACTGCATTGGTAGTATATTTTAGAGCAGATGTAAGTGCCTCTTCTATAGATCATCCTATGGTGTTGGGTGCAGGAGAAAGTGCTTTTAGACATGGTCTTTTTCAAGTACTCGCCGTTATTACTACTACGGGTTTTGTGACAGCAGATTTTACAATGTGGACACCATTTTTAACGGTTATCTTTTTTGGATTGATGTTCTTAGGAGGATCAGCAGGATCGACATCTGGTGGAATAAAAGTGGTACGACATTTATTAACTATTCGAAATGCTTTAATAGAGTTTAAACGTACATTACATCCTAATGCAATTCTTCCTGTACGTTACAATACACGATCTGTAGATCGTACAATTATTTTTAATATTCTAGCTTTTTTTATTTTGTATATGCTTTCTTGGATAATAGGAGCAAGTGTATTAGGGGCTATGGGATTGGATTTTAAAACAGCCTTAGGAGGAGCTGCATCTGCATTAGGTAATGTAGGACCCGCTTTTGGTGAATTAAGTCCAGTAGATAGTTATAATGGTTTGCCTAGTCAAGGTAAATGGTGGCTAGCGTTTTTAATGCTTATAGGGCGTTTAGAATTATTTACGGTATTAATATTACTCACGCCTTTCTTTTGGCGTAATAGATAGTTATGCAATTATTAGAAAAATATGACCTTGTCATTATAGGTGGAGGGCCTATAGGACTTACTTGTGGTATTGAAGCTCAAAAAAAAGGACTTTCCTACATTATAGTAGAGAAAGGGGTTTTGGTAAATTCACTCTATAATTTTCCAGAGCAAATGACTTTCTTTAGCACTTCTAAATTATTAGAAATAGGAGGCGTTCCTTTCATATCGCATACTGATAAGCCTACTCGTAAAGAAGCATTAGAATATTATAGAAGAGTTCAAGAAAGTTGGCATCTAAACCTTAAACTCTATACAGAAGTGTCTTCAATGACTCCAGAGAATAATGGTTACTATATTGAAACTAATAAAGGAAATACATTTGCAAAGTCTGTCGTAGTCTGTACAGGATTTTATGATACTCCAAGAACTCTAAATATTCCAGGAGAAGACTTACCTAAAGTAACTCATTTTTATAATAGTCCGCATCCTTATGTGGGGCAAAAATTAGTAGTGATCGGAGCTGCAAATTCAGCATGTGATGTTGCATTAGAAACGTATTATAAAGGTGCTGAGGTGACGATGGTTATTCGTAAATCAGAAATTTACCCTAAAACAAAATATTGGATCAAACCTAATATAGAAAATAGAATAAAAGAAGGAGCTATAAAAGCATACTTTGAGAGTGAAGTAATAGAAATTAAAGAAGATGCTGTTGTTATAAAAACTCCAGAAGGAATTGTAGAAATAGCAAATGATTTTGTACTTGCTATGATAGGGTATAAGCCTAATTATTTATTGTTTGAAAAACTAGGATTACCTATCACTGATGATGTTACTAAAACACCTATTCATAATCCAAATACCTTAGAGACACCGCTTAAAAATGTATATGTAGCTGGTGTTATCAATGCGGGACTTCAAACAAGTAAATTATTTATAGAAAATACACGCGAACATGCTACCATAATCTTGGAAGATATCGATAGTAAATTGTAGCTTTACAACTTTATTATATCTTTTAAAAAATGAAACAAACTACAGATACAATTTTAATGATTCGTCCTGTGCATTTTAGGATGAATGAACAAACAGCAGTCAATAATTATTATCAAAAAGTAGTAGATAATGTAACGCCAGAAAAGCTTTTGCAAAATGCACAACTAGAGTTTGATAATTTTGTACATAAATTAGAAGCTGTAGGTATTCAGGTGGTTGTAGTAGATGATGCAAAAGAAACGGATACTCCTGACGCTCATTTCCCTAATAATTGGATAAGTTTTCACCAAAGTGGTAAAATAGCTACCTATCCAATGTTTGCAGAAAATAGACGTACTGAAAGACGTGAAGATGTTTTTGATGTATTAGAATCTAAAGGATTTACCATTACAGATATTATTGATTATTCTTCTGCCGAAGATGAAAACTTATTTTTAGAAGGTACAGGGAGTTTAATTTTAGACCGTGTGCATCGAAAAGCATATTGTGCACTTTCGCCTAGAGCAGATGAAGAAGTACTCATAGAATTTTGTGAAGATTTTGAATATACACCTGTTATTTTCACAGCAAATCAGACGTTAAATGGTGAGCGATTACCTATTTATCACACCAATGTGATGATGTGTATCGGAGAAAAAATTTCTGTGATATGCTTAGATTCTATAGATGATAAAAAAGAACGTAAAAATGTAATCAAACACCTTAAGGGCGACGGCAAAGAAATTATAGATATCACAGAAGAGCAGGTAGTACATTTTGCAGGAAATATGCTTGAACTAAAAGGAGCAAATGAAACTCCCTATTTGGTAATGAGTAATGCGGCACATCAAAGTCTTACAAAAAAGCAAATCAACCAAATTGAAAAACATGCAACCATCCTTTCAAGTTCTCTTGATATCATAGAAGCCTGTGGAGGAGGTAGTGCACGTTGTATGATGGCAGAAGTCTTTCTTCCAAAAAAATAACGTATTTTGGCATATGCTTTCGCGAAAAACAAAATATGGATTAAAAGCGCTTACGTACATAGCGCGTCAAGAAGAAAATGCAATGATACTCATCCAAGATATTTCTGAGGCTGAGGATATTTCAAGAAAATTTCTAGAAAGTATATTACTTTCATTAAGAAAGGCTGGATTTTTAGGAAGTAAAAAAGGAAAAGGCGGAGGTTATTACCTTATTAAAGATCCTAAAGACATAAAAATGGCAGCCGTTATACGAGTTTTAGAAGGGCCTATTGCTATGTTGCCTTGTGTAAGTCTAAATTTTTATGAAAAATGCGATGATTGTCCAGATGAAGGCAAATGTACAGTGCATGGATTGATGGAAGAAGTACGTGATAGTACGCTTCATGTACTTGAAAATAAAACCCTTGCGGATCTTTTGTTATAAAAAAATAAATTCCTAGTAATTATGTAGGAAATTGTATATATTAGCTTATAATTAAGCACAATGATATTGTCTTAGAAAGATGTCTTTTTTAACTGTGTTTGTAGTTTTCATAGTTATTACTTAACTCATAAACTCTGAGTTGACATTTAGGTTATATTTTTTTAGTAGGATTTAAAAAGCAACCATATATCTTTCTTCAATAGTAGTTGTGCTTTTTTTCTTTTTTAGAAGAATCACTCCACAAATTAAATGATGTAAAAATTATATTTCTACTTGCTTGTCAAGTGGTATCAATATGTCTTAATTATTATATTTGCTTTCGCAAAAACAAATTCGGGATGTGGCGCAGTCCGGTTAGCGTACACGGCTGGGGGCCGTGTGGTCGCAGGTTCAAATCCTGTCATCCCGACTAAGCAGAAAAGTGATTTACGAATGTAAATCACTTTTTAATTTTAGAGAGTATTCAAAACCTAGTTTTGATAAACGATCGAAAATTAAAAAGTAAGAAGCATAGCTTCACTTTTCTATTTGCAACGAAGGGTTTATGAGGATTATCCAAATCCTTTTGCTGGTATTCAAAACCTAGTTTTGATAAACGATCGAAAATTAAAAAGTAAGAAGCATAGCTTCACTTTTCTATTTGTAACGAAGGGTTTATGAGGATTATCCAAATCCTTTTGCTGGTATTCAAAACCTAGTTTTGATAAACGATCAAAAATTAAAAGTAAGAAGCATAGCTTCACTTTTCTATTTGTAATAAAGGGTTTATAAATTCATACCTATCTTTATCAAAAAAAAACGGTTATGATAAAAAGAAGCTCTCCATTCTTACTATTCATATTTTTATTGATTCATAGTTATGTACAAGCTCAATCTCCAAAAATAGAATACATAGCACATGCTGCATTTGTTATAGAATCATCTCAAGGTACACGAGTTGTCATAGATCCATACCATAGCTATAGACAGATGGGATTTACGTTTCCAGAAGATATTCCTGCCGATTTTGTATTGATTACACATCCGCATTATGACCATGATGGAAGTCAGTATTTTAGTAAAAACACACCCATTTTTAGAGATGCAGGAGTTTATCAATATAATGACATCTTTTTTACAGGAATCGGGAGCAAACATAGTTTTGCAGAACAAATTGGAAAATCAGGAAATCAGAATTATAATACCATCTGGGTCGTTGAGATAGATGGGATTAAAATTGCACATTTAGGAGATAATGAAGTCCCAACTGCCGAAGAAATAACACAACTTGCAGATGTAGATTACATCATTGGACATCCTCGAGATGCATATTTTACATTATTTCCTAATGCGGTATATATTCCGAATCATTACTTACTTCCTGAAATCACAAAACATAAAAATTGGATGCAACCTGTAGATGGATGGCTAAAAGATAAAAATGGAGTCGTACAACTAACTACAAATACGTATCAACCTATTCAAGAGGATACTTCTGCAAAAATTTTAGTTTTTACACCTTCCTCTAAAGTTCAAGAATGGTCTACAGCGTACTATAAAACAATAGAGATTCTTAAAGAAGTCTCAGAGCTTCAGAAAGAATCTGAAGTTCAGGATGATGAAGCTATTAGTAAGATATATGATAAAGCTATTCAGTCTGCTCCATTTGTTATGGACGGATATTATGCAAAGGCAATGATGCTTTCGCGAAAGCAAAAATATCAAGAAACCATAAGGCTATTAGAACAAGCTTTTGTAGCAGTGCCAGATATAGATTGGGGTGTAGAAGCAAAAGCTAGAGGATTACTAGCAGAGGCCTATGTAGCAACTCGTCAAGAAGCATTAGCATATCAGCAATATGTATGGTTACATAGACACCAAAGAATTGTAAATAAGAATACTATAGATAAAGCAGCAACGTTTATAAAAAACTATTTAGAGGGAAAGTAATTTACTCTTTCGTTACCTTTTTAACTTGCTCTTCAGTAATCATTGAATCATAAGAGTTGCCCCAGCTATTCATAATGTAATTCATGACATCGGCAACTTCATCTTCGTATAGACCTAGTTCAGCCATTACACCGTTATACGTTTCGCCGTTTACTTTGATCTCACCAGTTTGCCCATACTTTACAACACGTATGGCATTTGTGATATTATTTTTGGTGAGCCAATCTGATTTTGCAAGAGGGGGAAAGGTTTTAGGAATGCCTTCTCCTTTTCCTAAATGACACTGTACGCAATACTCTGTATATACTTCGGCGCCTCGTTCAATACTTTCTTTAAGCGGATCTTGATTTTGAGGTATGTATTCAGGTGTTTCTTTTTGTAATGTAAATCCCATTAATAAACAACCTATGGCACTTATAATAAGTAGTTTTTTCATGTCATTACTTTTTTATCATACGTGCAATTCCAGCACCTTCTATTCCTAAGTATATGTATCCATCAGGCCCCATCACAACATTACGCATACGACCTGCATCTGTTAATAGTTTTTCGCGACCTACTACGGTATTTCCTTTTAAAATAAGACGTTCTATATACTTAAATTTAAGAGAGCCTACTAATAAACTTC
Organism: Dokdonia pacifica; assembly: GCF_900188275.1. Taxonomy (GTDB): domain Bacteria; phylum Bacteroidota; class Bacteroidia; order Flavobacteriales; family Flavobacteriaceae; genus Dokdonia; species Dokdonia pacifica. Next base: position 68,111 of record NZ_FZNY01000007.1, on the reverse strand, counting down.
CATCCAAATCTCCATATTTACTATTTGAAACAAAATCCATTCCGCAAGGTGCGATAGAAGGAACCCAGTAATATATTGGCTGTTCCATACCTTCTTTTTCTGTAATGTCTGTAAATGAAGTTCCGCTGTAATTAATTCCATATGAAATAACAGGCCAGCCATAATTCTTTCCAGCTTCAGGTATATTTACTTCATCACCACCACGAGGTCCATGCTCATGTGTCCATACAGCTCCCGTTTTAGGGTGAATAGCCATTCCTTGAGGATTACGGTGACCATATGACCAAATAGCTTCCTTAGCTCCAGATTGCCCTACAAAAGGATTGTCTTTAGGAATACTTCCATCATCGTTAAGTCTATATACTTTTCCTCCATCACGTGTAATATCTTGAGGATTTTCATCACGTGCTCCACGATCTCCTATGGTGAAAAAAACATGCCCTTTATCATCAAATACGATACGAGATCCAAAGTGATGACTTTTTCTTGTATTAGGACTTCCTTTATATAAAACTTCCTGATTGGTAAGTGCTGTTCCTGTAAGTTTTGCGCGCATTAAAGCTGTGTGTGCTCCTTCACCATCACCTTCTACAGAGGAGTAAGTAATATATATCCATCCATTCTTTTTATAATCAGGATGTAAGTGTATGTCAAGTAATCCTCCTTGATTACGACTAGATACTTCTGGCACACCAGAAATTATTGTTTTTGCTCCATCTTTAAAGTGAATAAGTTCTCCACTTTTTTCAGTAATAAGCATAGATCCATCTGGTAAAAATGCCAATCCCCATGGGTTTACAAGCTCTGGAACGACCATTTCTATAGTGTAATTGTCGTTTTGTTTTAATTCAAAATCGTTGGTTCTAGTCTCTTGAGCACAACCTAAACTTGTGATCACTAACATGAAGATAAAAAGGAAGTTATTTTTCATGATCTAATTTTTTCGAAAAATACTCAATATTCTTCAAATGTATCCTATTCTTAACATTATCCTATGTTTTGGAATAGACGAATCATTACATTATGTTATTAACTCATAGGATTTCTTGATAACATCTTTGTAAGGATATAGCTTAAAAACCTACTTTTGTAGTGTATATTTACTAACTAATATTATAACAGCGAGAGGTGTTTTATACGCTTTCGCGAAAGCATAAACATATGGAAATTGAACACGTAAAATGCTTAATCATAGGATCTGGACCTGCAGGGTATACTGCGGCTATTTATGCAGCAAGAGCAAATATGGCACCAGTTTTATATCAAGGAATGCAACCAGGAGGGCAGTTGACAACAACCAATGAAGTAGAAAACTTTCCAGGATATCCAGATGGAATTACGGGACCCGCTATGATGATTGAATTAATGAATCAAGCAAAGCGTTTTGATACAGATGTACGCGATGGATGGATTACTAAAGTTGATTTCTCTGGAGATGTACATAAAGCCTGGGTAAATGGAGAGACTGAAATCCATGCCGATACTATTATTATTTCTACAGGAGCTACTGCAAAATATTTAGGACTAGAATCAGAACAAAAATACTTAAACTTAGGAGGTGGTGTATCTGCTTGTGCAGTTTGTGATGGTTTCTTTTACAAGAATCAGGAAGTAGTGATTGTGGGTGCTGGAGATTCGGCAGCAGAAGAAGCACATTACCTATCTAAATTGTGTACTAAAGTAACCATGCTTGTGCGTCGTGATGAATTTAGAGCTTCTAAGATTATGGCTGCTCGTGTTAAGAATACAGAAAATATAGAAATCTTATTTAATACCGAAACAGAAGAAGTTTTAGGAGATGGTCAAGTAGTAACGGGTGTTCGTGTTTTTAATAATAAAACACAAGAGAAGCATGACATTCCTGCAACAGGGTTTTTTGTAGCTATAGGACATAAGCCTAATACAGATATCTTTAAAGACTATTTAGACCTTGATGAAACGGGGTATATTATTAATGAACCTGGATCATCTCGTACAAATGTACCGGGTGTATTTGTTTCTGGAGATGCTGCAGATCATGTATATCGTCAAGCAATTACAGCAGCTGGTACGGGATGTATGGCAGCGCTAGATGCAGAGCGTTATCTTGCAGCAAAAGAAAGTGTTGTAGAAGCAGAAGCTTAAAACCTTCTCTCATATAAATATAAAAAAGCCCGCAATAGTATTGCGGGCTTTATCGTGTGAATCAAGAGCAGTGATTGCACACATAGATAGGTTGGTTTGCTATATTAAGTAGGTTTTGTTTAGTCTTGTGCAGATACACTACCTCCAGAGTAACTCTTCTTAGGCTTGTCTACCTCTTTAGGGTTTCCCCAATAGTCTATATCTCCTCCACTAGAGGCGCGTGCACGTAATTTGTCTGTTACCTGGATGTCTATATTTCCTCCACTAGAAGCATTTGCATCTGCATATTTTGCTCTAAGGTCTCTAGCATTTATAACACCACCACTAGATACATCGGCGTCTAATTTTTCTGAGCTTCCTGCTAGACGTATAGAGCCTCCGCTGCTTACATCGGTATCTATATTACGTACAATAGCTTCGGCTTTTATAGATCCTCCACTAGATACATTAAGGCTTAAATCTTCTCCTTTTAAGACTTCTTTAGTCACAATGTCGGCGCCACTATTTGCACTTATAGATTGTAGATTTCCTACATAGGTAACAAATACTTTTTTTGATGTTGCACTGCGTATGTTGTGTTCAGAGTAGATTTTTAAGGTGCTTCCTTTTACGTAAATATCTGCTAGTTCGATAAGATTTTCATCTGCTTCTACAATTACAGATACTTCTGATCCTTTTTCTAAATATACATCCCATCCACTTCCAGCAGTTACGCCGTCAAAGTCTTGTGTGATGTTAAAGTTTTCTGTTTGTACATTTCCATTACCTCGTACTTGGTTAAATGAGCCGTCAAAGACACAAGATGTAACCAAAAGCGAAGTGAATACCCCGATAATAAATTTAATTAGTGTTGTCATGATTCCTTTATTTTGATTGTTTAATTGATTGTAATGAATGATTCCTCTTTATTGATACTGTAAAAGTGCTCCATTATATGCTTTCGCGAAAGCGTAAAAAGCCCAATTGTTATTTTTTCAGGCTGAGTTGTACTTTTTCTTATTTATATATTGTAAAATTATTCTTGGAAGCTTATATGCGATGATATATAGTGTCCAAAAAATGATTCCAAATAGCAACGGTAGTATAGCTCCAAATACATATGTCATTGCTAGTATATATCCTAATAAACATTCTGGTCTATATATGGGGATAAAAAATGCACTTACTATAAGAGCTACTGTCATATATAGAAGGATTGTTTCAAAACCCATCATAAATAAAATGGATGATACAATACCATAAAGAAGAAACCCTATAAAACCATATGCTATTGATGCGCTTATGTTTTTTGGTTTTTCTTTGAGCACTCTAAGTTGTACGAGGTATAATAAACCCCATGTGATTAGAGGTATTGTAATAGCTCCCCACCAATTTGAAAACCCTGGGTATTCATCATTATGTAATATATAATGTGTTGGAACACCTTCATGAAAATAATCCCAAGCTAAAAACGACCACATTAATAAGCTTACTACTATTGTAAATAATAATCGATTTTTAAAAGAGAAATGTATATTCATGATCTTTTATTTTTCTATACGAATTGCTTCTTCTACGTTTTTACCGTTTTCTAGAACGATAAATTTTTCAATGCTTCCATCTTCTCTTGCAATAAACTTTAGAGCAATAGGAGCTTGTGGATGCGCAAAAGTATTTGTTGATTTTGCTACCAAATCTGCTTGCATCTTTCCAGCATCAAGATGCATAACATTATCTTTTATAGATATGATTATATTCCCTGTCTGAGGTGCTTTATAATTACCGGCATAGCTTGCAAGCAGTTTAGTAGCCACTTTAATTCCATTAGTATTGATCTCTGGTGCTTTGTGATCATAGCTCAAAACACGTGATATTTTCCACCCTGTGTCTTCTTTAAGCCACAGATGTGTAAATTGAGATACTTCGGTTTTGTATAATTCTTTACCAGATTCTTTGATAAAAAATTCATGAACTCCTTTTTGAATAGCCCCATATAAAACGCCGTTTTTACGAAGTGGAAAAACAGAAAGGCTATTAGGTACTAATTTGCGAATGGGTTTTTTATTCTCATCACACATATTTGTAATAAAAGAAGTTATAAATGTTTCCTTTCCTTTGGTAACACCCCCTTTATCATGAAAAAATTCAAGGTCTTCACTTAGCGCTGTTTCCATCGCCTCTTTACTACAGTTGTTAAAACCTTCTTCAAAAAGAAGTGCATCCATTTTTTGTAGTTCTAAAAATAATTCAGAATCCTGCTGGACTTGTGCCAGACTCAAAAATGGAATAAAAAGAGCTATTATAATTGATTTATAAATGGTCATTGTTGTTGATTGATTAATGTAAACTGATGACTTCTGCTATTTCCCATTTGGTAGCATTTACTTGCCTCCAAATCATAATAAATTTAGTAGGCTTAGGCGTCGCATCGGGTTCTTGATTATTATAAAAAGAATGTAATCCCATAGCAACAGCTCCAAAATCTTTAATAGCATGCACCTCTAAACTTTCTGTTACAAGTGTTCTAGTTACTTTATTACAGATATTACGTTCAATACTGTTTATAATATCTTGTTTCACAGTACTAAGCCCTCCATTATCGTGGTAAAACTTGATATCTTCTGCATATAAATCGGCTTGTGTTTTAAGATCACAGGTGTTATATGCATCAAAATACTGTTTGTCTAGTGCTGCAATTGTTTTAAAAAGTTCAGAATCTTTAGCTACTTGTCCTATTCCTATAAAAGGAATGAAGAGAAGAAATGCTATGAGTCTTGAAGATGTCATTAGTTTGTTTTTTGATTGATGAATGAATGTTACTTACTTCTTTTTATATACTATCTTTTTGAATATTAGTTTCTACTCTTTCTTCAGTTGTGCTTTCTGTGGGCTCGTCTCTTTCCCAATCTGGAATTTCTTGTCCTTCTTGATAAGAGCGTTGTTCCCATTCGTCTTCACGATTTGAAGATGAGCCACGTTCGCTTTTTGTACATGTATCACATACTAACTCACCTCTTTTCATGAGTAAGTATTTTTCTTCATTACCATTTTCTAGTAAATCTCTGTAACGACTGTCATTACGGTGATAACTGTAAGTATTACTATCTGCATAGAGCGTAGTGCCTTCAGGAAGGTATAAGATTACTTGTACTTCTTGACTTCTAAATTTACTACTGGCTACTGTTGTAAAGAAACCATCTAGGTATAATGTATTGTCTATTACTTCAAAGTTATAGTCTATACGACTCGCTTCTTCTTGGGCAGCAGTAAAACTACGTCCGTTAGTTTCCTTTTGGATTTTTAAATACGCATTGTCTTCTGTAGTACTACGTACAATAAGGCGTACGTTACGTCTCATATATACACGCTCTCCATTGTTGTCATATTCCATAAGGAAATTATTAGAACGACGTAACTCTCCAGGAAGAATATCACTTCCTTGCATTCTAATAGATAATGTGTCATTTGCTGTAATCGCAAGGGTTTCTTTAGTGTTTACTTTTCCTGTAAATGAATGTTCTGTTGCTTCACGTATTCCGATTACTCCAAGACCAATAACAGAGAGCAACCAAATTCCTAATAGTGATAGTTTTCCTGCTAATGGCATTGATTTCAAATTACCTGCTAGTATTTTTAATCCTAGATAGAAAAGAAAGAAAAATGGAATTCCAACCGCAAAGAATGTTAATAATGAAGCCAACCAAAGTGGTATACCAGCTGTATGAATATAATCTCCATAATTCCCTAAATCTCCATAGAATATATCAAATGTACCTGCTGTAAATAACCCTACAAATAGTGATATCACAACGGCTGCACCAGTAATGATAAAGAGTACTCCTATAATTTTTGCGAGTACCTTTAAAAAGAACATGATTATTTTTCCTATAGTTTGGAAAAACCCTTGCGCTCCTTTTTTAGCTTGGTTTCCATATTTGTCATAATCTACATTTTTTACCGCGTCAGCCACATTTTCAAATCCTTCTTTTACTTTTTCTTGAATATTGTCAATGTTAACTGCCTTTCCCGTCATTGAGAGTTTATCGGCTGTAGAGGTTGCTTCAGGCATTAAAATCCATAATAGGATATAGATCAATATTGGAGATCCAAAACCTACAAGTACTAAGAATACCCATGCTAGACGAATCCATATAGAGTCTATCCCAAAGTAATGTCCTAAACCACTAGAAACCCCTCCTATATATGCATTATCTACATCTCTGTATAATTTTTTACCATTACCAGAAGACTGTGTTCTTTTTGATTTTTTACTTTTTGGAGCATCTTCAAAGATATCGTCATCTACCATATAGTCTTCAGGTTGTCCCATCACGGCTATAACTTCATCTAACTCTTTGACACTTATTACTTGACGCGCATCTTGAATTTTAGTACTAAAAAGTTCAGAAATACGAGCTTCTATATCTGCTATAATTTCATCTTCTCCCGTAACGCCCTCAAATGAACGTTTGATCGCAGTGAGATAGCGTTGTAATTTGGCATACGCATCCTCATCTATATGAAAGAAAATACCGGCTAAATTTATATTTACTGTCTTGTTCATTTTTTTGATTTTTTTGTTGAGGTTACTACCGTTACTGCGGTTTGTAATTCATCCCAGGTGGTTGTGAGTTCATTTAAAAAGAGTTGTCCTGTTTCCGTAAGTCCGTAGTACTTACGTGGGGGTCCGCTTGTGGATTCTTCCCAGCGATAATTAAGCAATCCTGCGTTTTTAAGCCGTGTAAGTAATGGGTATATTGTACCTTCTACTACAAGTAATTTAGCATCTTTGAGTGTGTCTAAGATTTCGGCTACGTATGCATCGTCGTCTTTTAATACAGACAGGATGCAATACTCTAGCACGCCTTTACGCATCTGTGCTTTGGTGTTTTCAACCTTCATAGATTTCCATTTTAATATGCGTTAAACTGTTCATTTTTTGATTGTTCTAAACAAATGTTTAGATAATTTGATTGATTGTGATTGATGATGAATTTTCTTTATACGCTTTTACACTTCGCTCTTCCTATGATCGTGAATCTCACTAGTTCGCTTTCGCGAAAGCGTATATTGAATTTTAATTATAAACCATAGGCTTAATAATTGTTTGATCTGTAAATACCAATGCAGCTATAAAAAAGCTAATGATAAAATAATTGATGAGATTAAATTTCCAGTGATATTTATAGGTCGATGCCATTTTATATACGAGTCCAAATAACAGCAATGATACAAGAATAGGTAAGGTCATTTTTCCAATACCTAGTGATTCACTTATTCGTGCTTCATCATTTGGATTAAGTAACGATATCGCGGCTGCTAAAAAACGTTGAATAAACGCGATAAATAATAATATATATACATATTTGTTGTCTTTTTTACGTAATACATAAAAGAATATTCCAGCAGTAATGATTGTAAATATGGGACCTGCTGCACTTACTAACTGACGTTCCCAATCATGTGCATAAGCACCTTCTGTAAGGGTTACTGTGTTTAAAGTCATTGTCATATCATATCCCAATAGCGTACCCATCGTGTAATGTGCTAGCTCATGAAAAAAGAAGGATAGAATTACAAAGACTCCAATCGAGAGAATAAGCTTTATGTTTATAGTATGATCCATTATTCTTCTGAACTACTTTTTTCTTCGGTTGCTTCCTGAGTAGTTTCTTCTTGAGTTGTACTATTTGTTTCCTCATCTCCAGACGACTTGATAAAATTGATGGAGAGCGGATACTTATAATTTTGCCCATTAGATGCTGTGATCGCAGCCGAAATAACACTTACAATTTCAAAAATAGCAAGCCCTAATGCGAGAGTTCCTACTATAATTGCAATAATTAGTAATGTACTCATATTAGCAAAATCCCCATGAGTATGAAAATGATCATTAATAATAAGATGCCCATTAGTCCCTTCTAACTTAATCGCTTGCCATACAAAAAATGGAATACTTATAATCACTAATGCAATGGTATAGATGAGAATACTTAATTGAAAATTAATAGCATCTCTACCATGCTTTTCTACAAATTTTGATTTGTTTTTTTGAGCACTCCATAAAATGAGAGGAGCAATCAAATTACCAAAAGGAATAAACCACTTACTAAAGGTAGATAAGTGTATAAATGTGCTAAGATTTTTTTGATGTGTTGTTACAGTGCTTTCCATTACTTACTAATTTCTTATACAAATATATGTCTTTTAAAAGGTATTATGTTACGCATAGTACTAAAAATTAACATTTTATTAACTTTTTTAAATATACAGTATTTGGTTTAAGTTACTGTTTATTAGTGTTTTGTGTTAAGTATTGATAATTGAGTTTTTTTTGTAAAATATAATAGGGGGAGTACTTGTGAGATAAAGTCTAGCCTAAAATTTATCACTATTTTTGTCTAAAATAGAACCAAATGAAGTTTCCAAGTCCTAGAAAGTTTAACTTTTATACCATGGTAAAATTACCAGCAGCATGGTTTACGGGAGTCCGATTAAAAACAATAGATGAAAACTCGTGTACAGTGCAAGTAAAACACCGATGGATTAATCAAAATCCATTTAAAAGTATGTTTTGGGCGGTACAAGGTATGGCCGCCGAACTTTCTACAGGAGCACTTGTGATATCATATATACAGAACTGCGATTATAAGATCTCAATGCTAGTGGCAAGTAATAGCGCTTTTTTTACTAAAAAGGCAACAGGACGTATTACATTTACGTGTCAAGATGGTGCCCTAATTAAGGAAACTATAGCAAAAGCTATTCAAACTGGAGAAGGCCAAACTTGTAGTATGAAATCTATTGGTGTTAATAAAGAAGGCATACAAGTAAGTCAGTTTAACTTTGAGTGGACAGTTAAAGTTAAGTCTAAAAAGTAATACAGTTATCTGTTTCTTTTTTCTAATTTCGTATTTCTAACAATCAAGCTTGTCGTATCATGAATTATATTCTTTTTGACGGAACCGTTCGTAACCAATTATTACCCTTTACATATACACGTCCCGTAGCAGATATTCGTATAGGTGTTTTAACTATACGAGAAAAATGGGAACATTTTTTAGGGTATACTACTTCTACTGTTACAGAAGAATACTTGAGTGATAAATGGCCTATGGTAGAGTTTCCTGAGAATGTCATGATCAATGCTTCTTATTTACCTACCCCTAATCTGGCGACTATTGTAAAGGGAATGACAGAGGGGCAAGCTATTTTTGATGGTGAAGAAGTAATTGCTTTTTACACAAAAGAAGATCAGGAAGTAGATTTTGATACCTATGATATTATTGAGTATACTTTCGAAGATCTATTTAAAATAGAGCATACTTGGGATATTTTCTCTAAAAACGCTCGTGCTATAGCCGAAGATTATGCTCTACTTACTGAAGGAAGATCTTCGCAGCCTATTCCGCAAATGGTGGTAGCTCTGAATGCTGCCGATATTTTTATAGAAGAAGGTGCAACATTGCCTTTATGTTCTTTAAATGCAGAAAATGGTCCTATATATATAGGGAAAGATGCAGAAATTATGGAAGGTTCTATGATTCGTGGTCCATTTGCATTATGTGAGCATGCTACTGTAAAGATGGGTGCAAAAATATATGGTGGCACTACTGTGGGGCCTCATTGTAAAATAGGAGGAGAGGTGAATAATGTGGTGTTGTTTGGGTATTCAAGTAAAGGACATGATGGTTTCTTAGGCAATACAGTTTTAGGTGAATGGTGTAATATTGGTGCCGATAGTAATAATTCTAACCTTAAAAATAATTATGCATCTGTAAAACTATGGGATTATGAGACAGGACGTTTTGCAAATACAGGATTACAGTTTTGTGGCCTGATGATGGGTGATCATAGTAAGTGTGGGATTAATACCATGTTTAATACAGGTACGGTTATAGGAGTAGCAACCAATATTTTTGGGAGTGGTTTTCCACGTAATTTTGTGCCTTCATTTCAATGGGGAGGTGCAAATGGATTTGTAACGCATCTTCCTAAAAAAGCATTTGAAACGGCTCGTATTGCCATGGCTCGTCGCGATATAGAATTGACAGAGCAAGATGAAGCCATCTTAAATCATGTATTTGAAGAGACAAAACAATACCGAAGAGAGTAATTGTTTTTTCGCTTTCGCGAAATAGCTATTAGTCGTTAGGTCTTATTAATTCTATATCTCACTGTTATGTGATTTCTCGTCGCTCGTTCCTCGTTCTGTCGAAATGAAATGACAAGTTGTAGTCATCTCGAGTGTAAGGAGAGATCGTACAAGAAGCTAAGAGAAGTGTTAGGTTTACTGTTATGTGATTTCTCGTCGCTCATACTTCACTCTGTCGAAATGACGAATAACATTACCTCATTGATAGGAGAGATCACACTACTATCTAAAATTAATAGTTATTACCTAAAACCTTTATACCACCAATTCAAGTCTATACTTGTGACTATAAAATATAGAATCACTATGGAGACTATCGTAATGAGAATAAACTTTTTCTGTTCTTGTTTCTTCTCTTTTTGAATACGGTCTCTAATTTCTTGTAACTGTTCAGGTGTTGCTTTTTTCGTAAAACGATTTGTTTCGTCTTTTGAAGATGCATAAGAGAATTTTTGCTTCTTGCGTTTTGGTAGTAATGCGCTATTAGCTTTCATTGCTTTGTGGGCTGTTCCTGATCCATGTGGCATACTCATTGTTTTAGATTATATATAGTTTTGATCTTTTAAGAACCATAGCGTAGTCGCTAGTATGATGAAAATGATACCGCCTATTAGGAGTAGTGTCTTATTTCTTTTTCTATGTTGAGCTTCCATTTCAGTCTTGATCTTATGTAGAAGTTCAGGACCTGCGGATGTATGATCAAAATTCTCTTTTTGTTTATTTTTTATAGAAGTAGTATCAATTTTAAAATAGGAGTCATTTACCTTTTTTCTTCTATTACTTCTTATTACGGTAATCATAGATTCTCCTAATGGCATAAACTCTTTCTTTAGTAGTTAGTAATGATATAGTACATACTATATAGCAGCATTAAAAAAATGATACTTGTGATGATGCCTATTTTTTGTTTTCTCCTTTTTTGTTGCTTTATAATGTTGTTTTTGATCTGTTTTAATAATTCGGGATTCGCTTTTTTAGGGTCTACATAACGTTGTTTTTCACTTGCTAGTGAAATACTCCTTTTTGATTCAGGACGTTGCGCTCTATTATTTTTTATAAGCGTTCTTCCTAAAGCGGCAAAGCCAATACTACTCATGTCCAGTCTTCTCATATCACAAACTCATCATGTATAGAATACCTCCAACAATACAGGTAAGTGCAATAATCGTTATTAGTATTGTTTTTCTACGTCTTACTTTTTCTTCTTTACGTATTCTGGTACGTATCTCCATAAGTTGCTCAAAAGTAGGTTGTTTTGGATCTACCCATTTTTCATCTGTAGAAGACACTAAAGAAAACTTGCCTTTATTGCGTTTGTTTTTAAGTGCTCTATTCGCTTTAAGACTTGCCATTGCGGCTAGCATACTTCCTTCTCCTCCCATAATCGTTCTGTATTGATTATACTAATGGGTAGTAGAAAATGATAAAATGTTACAAAACTGTATTGTGAATAAACTATTACTAATTAAGAGATTAAGTTGCTTATTGTGATAAAAATATTCCTTAATTTGATGAAAATTAGTTTATTATTATGGATTTAAAAGAATTTGGAAATTCAATAAATAAAATTTTGAATGAAAGACTGTCAAGTCCCTTTTATGGTTCTTTAATTGTTTCTTGGTTGATTATAAATTGGAAGATTATTTATTTGACATTATTTGTAGATTCTAAAGAAATAGTTGGGAATAAAATAGATTTTATTATTGATAATTATTCTGATCAATGGTATCTAATCTGGTTTCCTTTAATCTCAACAATTTTATTAATTTGTGTTGTTCCTTTTATAACATATGGAGCTTATTGGTTGAGTTTGTTTTTTAATGACCTTAGACAAAAAAGAAAAATTGAAGTAGAAAAAAGCCAAGTGCTCACTGTTGAGCAATCTTTGCAAATAAGAGCTGAAATACAAAATCAAAAAATTACTTTTAATGGTTTGTTAGATGAAAAGAATGATGAGATTAGCCTATTAAAAAAAGAGATAGAAATTTTGAACTCTAAAAAGAGTAATGGTAATAAAGACTTTGTTGACGTTTATAACGAAGCAAAAACTGACTTTTCTTTTCTAGATCAAATAGATAATAAACAGATAGATAATGCTATTTACGCATTACAAAATGGGAGAGCTATGATAAATTTGGATGTGAATACAGAAACTACTGCAATTCTTGAAGCTTATGATATTATTAAACCTTCTGGTAAAACTGGTATATATTCTTTTGGTGAAAAAGGGAAAGAATTTTTAAAATATTATTACAAGAATAAGTAGTAGGAATTATATCTTAGATTTCTTCACTCTCTTTAAGACCAAAAAGTTTTGAGGATTAGGGGTCAAGCCGCTTATATTTTTTCGCGTAAAGCGCACTACTTGATCGTAATACAAAGGAATAATTGGCGCCTTTGCAATAATAATACTATCCATTCTAATATAATCCAATTTACGAGTGTCTACATCTACCATAGAAAGGCTGTGTTCGTATATAGAGTCGTAGTCTGCACTCTTAAAATGGGTGTAATTAGGGCCGTTTGGAGTGAAGTTTTTACTATAAAATAAACTCAAGTAATTCTCGGCATCTGGATAATCGGCAATCCAGCTTGCGCGAAAAGCATCCAAGTCGCCACTACTTTTCATTTGACGTAGGGTAGAAGGAGGCATCACATTAATCTCTACACGCAGCCCTGCTTTTTGGAGTTCGCGTTGTATGTACTCACAGATATCAAGATACTGGCTATTAGTACCTATAGAAATCATGGGATCCATATTGCCACTTTCTTTTTTGTATTGTTTTATAAGCTTTCGCGAAAGCTTAGGATTGTAGGCGTACCCTTGTATATAATCAAATCCAGGAAGCCCCATAGGGATAAATCCATGTTCGGCGGGTTCTCCAATACCATTACGTAAATAAGTGATCATTTTTTGACGATCAAAACCATAGTTGACAGCCTTTCGGAGTAATTCAGATTGTACTTCGTCAGTACTGCTATCTAAGTAAAAACCTATGTATTCTGTATTCAACTGCGGACTCACACTTAAGTCAACATCATTTTGGTATTTTTCGCGTAAGCGGCCAGATGCCGTTAATAATTCGTCTTTATAAGAAGGATCTAATGAGTTTAGAAAATCAATGTTTCCTTGTGCAAATTGTAAAAATTCACTTTGCTTATCTGGTAAAAAAGTGATGGCTACTGCTTCTAAATAAGGAAGTCTCGTTCCTTTTTCATCAAACTCATAGTATAGGTTGTTTTTACGCAAGACTAATTTGACACCTTCTTCCCATCGTTTAAATTTAAAAGGACCTGTTCCAATAGGGTTTGAACGGAAATCATTTCCATAAAAATCAACCACCTCTTTAGGAACTACAGAGCAATATCTCATACTAAGCAATCCTAAGAATGCTGGGAATGGCTGTTTGAGTTGTATTGTAAATGTACTGTCGTTTAATGCTTTGTAACTGTCTACTTTATTCATAACCCAACCTCCAGGAGAGGCAACAGCGGGATCAGTTAACCTACCAAAACTATACACAAAGTCAGATGCGTTTACAAAACGAGTGCTGTCTTTTGTTTTGAATTGAGCATGCTTATGAAACAGAACATCGTCTCGCAAGGTGAATGTATATTGTAATGCATCATCAGAAACTTGCCAAGTTTTTGCAATATCTGGTTGAATATTGAGATTGTCATCTAGTTGTACAAGACCATTAAATAGTTGATTGGTGGGCCAAATAATTTGAGGATTACGAGCAAATGCAGGATCTAATGTAGAGATTTGGTATTGCTCATTATATCTAAAAACAAGATGGTCTTTATTCTCTGAAATATCAGATGAACATGAAAAAACAAGCAACACTAGTTGTATTGAAACAACTATTAGAAAGTAATTTTTGAATGTTGACATGCTTTGTTTGGGATGCATATTAGTAATATAGTGCTAAGCTATAATAGTTCTATAACAAAAGTCGTATTTCTTTTTAAAAATTTCATTCATTCAGAAATAGATTTTTAATTTTTTTAAAAAGTGGTGATGACATATTAAAATGGTTTCGATGTAAGGATATAATCACAAATTAACATTCTTATATTATGAAACAAATAAAAATCTTTTTTGCACTTCTATGTATTGCATTTTACGGTTGTAGTACTGATGATGATACGATGGCAGAACAACAAGCGGCTAGCATTGCAAATCGTGTTTCTACTACTTGTACTAATCCAACTCCCAATCCAAATGTAGTAGGCTATACAGGCTTGTACTGGGATATGGCAAATGGAAATAGTGCTGCATATGCGCAATTACCAGGGGTGCCTGTTGTTCAAAACCCTGGAGGACAATTTATTCATAGTCAGCAACCACTTTTAGGATTTACATTACCACAAGGTTTCTCTGCTTTTGAGTCAGCTGGACAGAATGTTGTTGGAGCAGATGTTATTAGAAATGATAACCAAGTAGTATATCGATGGGTGCCTTTGGCGACTGTCTTTCAACCGCTAGTTCCTACTCAAACTATTATTGAGCAAGAAATAAATAGCATGTTATCCTTTTTTGGATTTCAAGGACAACCAGAAGTTCTATGTACAAGAACAGCACAACAAAATAACATTTTACCTCAGGAATTTAATGGAAGGCTCTTGCGTTTCAATGGAATGATTGCCCAAGTATGGGTGATAGGTACTTATGTAGATGGGTTAGGTTCAAGTTCTTTTGCTATTAGTGTTTCTGTGGCGCCAGAGGAAGAATATGAAACGCAAGTTCAAGAAACCTTCTTACCCTTTATTTTTCAATTGTTTGTAAGACCAGATGGACAGTTTATAGATAAAGATGGCGATGGGTTTGATAATCTGGTAGATCCTAATGATTGTGATCCAAATATCGTCCCAGGATAATACTTTTCAAAGTGGCCAATGTGCTGTAAAAAATCAATTGATTTGGGAAAGAACAAATTTGTCAATCTAAGGTGATGACATTTTGAATACTTCTCGATGTATTTATATAACCAACAAAAATATATTCATTATGAAAAAACATATCATATCCATTGTTTTAATAGCCTTGGGAGTATTTCTTCTTGCTTCAAGTTTTATTGGCGGATTCAAAGAAAAAGGGGAAGTAAGTTTAGATATTGAAAAAACGGAAACCATTATGCCAGCTGCTCATAATGTATATAATAATGAGGAAGCTCTGAATGGTAAATATTATCTTTTCAAAGCAAGATTAACTAATAATACCAACAAGATATTAGAAGATGTCACTGTTAAATATCGTATCCCAGGTTTTATTGAGTGGACAGAACTAGAAGTGATAGGAGAAATGTTTAGTGGGCAAATAGCGGCTATAAGAGCATATCCAAAATTTAAAGATGATATCACAGAAAAAATGACAGAATCTGTCGAGAAGGTAGATATAGAAATTACTTGGGATGGAGCAGAAGAAGATGATATCATTGAAGAGAGTTTTAGTTTTCGTATTTCAGATCGGAATGAATTTAAATTTACCAATGTACCTGCTTCAGAAATTTTAGGGTGGTCTGATGTTCATAATAATACGGCATTACTAGCTTGCTTTGTGACTCCTAATGACCCTATTGTAAAATATTACACACAAAATATTCAGGAGAAAATGCTTAAAGGTGAATCCGCAGGTGTCACTAAGGACCCTAAAGAAGCGATGCGATTTTTAATGGGAATTTATGAAGCTACCAGACAATCTCATATGGTTTATAGTGGTACAAAGATGATTCCTGAGAGTCTGACAGATATTTCTAAATTTTCTCAAAGTAATAGATTGCCAAGAGAAGTAATCACAGGAAATACAGGACTTTGTCTTGAGTTGAGTACACTGTATGCTAGTATACTTTCTAGTGCAGGAATAGATCCTATCATATTTTTAGTACCAGGACATGCGTATCCAGGTTTTAAAATGAATGGACAATATTATGCAATTGAAGCTACAGGAATAGGAGGAGAAGGATTAGGGGGAATTCAAACGGTAGATAAAGCTGTTGAAACTGGCATGAAGTCATTACAAGACTTTTTTACAAAACAGCAACAAGGAGATCCTAGATATACAATGGTAGACATTCATGTAGCTAACCAAAATGGAGCGACTGCCATGGTATTAAAAGATGATGATTTTCTGCGTAAAAAAGTTGACGAAATGGTTGCGGTATGGGGAGAAGGAAAAAGCAATAAAAAACAAATAGTGTATGTGCAACCTACCTCAAGCACTACGAGAGACGTAACGCCAAGACCAGCGGTTAATAGATCACTTTCTGTAGCGATACCTTCTTCATGGCAAACGATACGAAGACCATATCCAGACATTCCTGTACTTACAGCAAATGCAATTGCTCCAGACCAAGCTACTTCTATTTCTGTATTTGATGTACCTACTGCTAATGCTAATGAGGCAATGGATCTTATTAGAAGCTATTTATATAGTTATGGGCAAGAAGTGTCTTACCAATTAAATGGAAATCAAGTTGTCGGACAAACGTATAGTAGTTACGGTACACTTAATTGGGTAGGAAAAGTACTCAATAAAGGAAATAACATACGTATTGTAACAGTAGGCGCTCCTGATTACCTCTACAATCAAAAGTCAGGAGTTATTAATCAACTTTTTAATAGCATACGATAATCATGAAAACAAATCATATAAAATATATACTGCTTTTAGGACTGTTATTAAGTGGCTTGACTAGTTATAGTCAAGGCGTATTTCCGCGTCAAGAAACCCATCTTGATGAGGTGGAAACTACCTATGGATTAACAGGGGAAGATGTTTTAGTAGTGATGATAGATCGGGGGATTGATTATAGACACCCTGATTTTATAGATGAAAATGGAAATACTCGATTGGCATACATCTATGATATGATTGACCCAACTGGAGCGGGGGATAATGAGTTTGGTGTAGGCACTATCTTTACAGAAGATCAAATCAATACATCTTTACAAGAAGGGGGAACGCCTTTATCAACAGATAGAGGTGGGCACGGAACTGCTACTACAGGAATATTATGTGGAAATGGAAGTGGAACAACTTCAGGAGAGTTTAAAGGCGTAGCTCCTAATGCAAAAATCATAAGTATTAAATTGGTGAATGATTTTTTTCCAGCTTTTGGAGATCAACCTGGACAGGATTCGTTTTTTGATCCAACTTATATTCCTATTGCGTTAGAATTTGCAGCACAAAAAATAGAAGAACTTGGATTACCTTCTGTAACCTTAATGAATATTGGCTCTATAGGAGGACCCACAGATGGGACAAGCACATTAAGTAGAGCTATTGATGATTTTGTAGCATTAGGGCATCCATTTGTAAATGGTACAGGAGACGATGGAGGAGATGCAAATCATGCCTTTAATACCATTACTCAAGGTAATACCCATGAGATTGAAGTCCAAAAAGCGACAGCAGGGAACCTGCGATTTGATTTATGGTATGATGAGGCAGATAGATTTACAGTAAGTATCATGCGACCTAATGGTGTTGTAGAAGGACCTTTTGAAGCACCTACTGGTCCTAATGATGTAGCAGATCAAAATTTAGGAGATATCTTCTTAGGTCATCGTGGGGCTAATGTTGAATTTTTTGGAGCTACGTCTCCAAGAAGAGAATTACTTATCGATATAAGTGGAGCAACAGGGGTTTATACAATTATTTTAGAAGGAACGACTATCAATGGTTCTGGTGAGTTCCGAGCAACTTTAAATCCTGCTGCTTTTTTTAATGATAACCGCTTTCTAACGGATGTAGTATCTGGATATAGTATTAATGATTTGGCAAGTGCTGAAGGTGCAATTACACCTAGTGATTATGTGGTTCATAATTCTTGGACAGATATAGATGGGGTTTTTAGAGATATTACTGGACAAGGGGAAGATGGAGAACTTTGGTTAGGTTCTAGTGAGGGCCCTACACATGATGGTCGTTTAGGTATAGATTTTACTGCGCCTGGAGAGATTTGTTTTGGAGCATATATGCCCAACACTTTCTATAGTAATTTCCGATTTAATATCGCCGAGAATAGTAATGAGCTTTATGGCGTGCAAAATGCTGTAAGTGCTGCAAATCCACTCTCTACAGGAATTATTGCATTAATGTTAGAAGTGAATCCTGATCTCACACCTATTCAAATTAAAAGTATCCTTCAAGACTCTTGTCGTCAAGATGAACAAACAGGGGATGTGCCTAATGCTAGTTGGGGATACGGAAAACTGGATGCATTGTTAGCTATTGAACATACGTTTGAAACACTCACATTGGAAGAAGTAAATGGCAATGTGCTTAAAGTATATCCTAATCCTACTTCTGATGTTGTAACGTTAGAGTTAGCAAATCTCTCAGAAGAAGTAACCATTATACAACGATCCTTATTAGGACAAGAACTAAAGCGATCTACCTTTTCAAATATGACGACTATGCAAGTAGCCTTAGAAGGGCGTTCGGGTATGTATTTGATGGAAATTCAATTAGATGCTAAAACATCCAAAACAATTAAAGTTATTAAAAAATAAAGTAGTACAATGAAAGATTCAAAAAGACAAAGTAAGTATTGGGTAATGTTGGTATTAGTGTTTTGTGTTTGTATACTCAACGCACAGCAAATGCAACAAAAAATAGAAATGCGTATTGATTCTATAGGGAATGCTAGATTAGATATTACCATGAAAATGAATGCGCAACAATGGCAACAATGGATAGGATCATTAGGAAATAATCCTGCTGCTTTAAAACGTGAAATAGAACGAGAAATGCCTGGATATTTTCTTGATAATTTTAAACTTGAAAAAGATGATATGAATCGGTCTTTTAATTTAAAATTAGATGCATACGGTGTATGTAAAATTGATAAAAGAGGCAATTGG
Organism: Dokdonia pacifica; assembly: GCF_900188275.1. GTDB lineage: Bacteria > Bacteroidota > Bacteroidia > Flavobacteriales > Flavobacteriaceae > Dokdonia > Dokdonia pacifica. The sequence goes on along the minus strand of NZ_FZNY01000007.1, from coordinate 48,985 downwards.
ATCATTGAGCTTGAAGAGAAAGACACACAATTAACAGAGTTGGATTCTCATAAATATATGTTGGTAAATAGTCCTCCTGAGTATGGAGGACAAATGCAACAAACATTTATGATCACATTGCCAGAAACGGCAAATAATATAAAAACAGCTAAAGATGCTTATGGTAAGGATATTTTTAAATTTACGATGGAAGATCCATCAGAGGCAGGTTTTTCGGGGTTATTACCTTGGATAGGGTTGCTTTTAATAGGAGGCGGAGTAAGTTGGTTTTTTGTTGGAAAAAAAACACAAAAAGCCTAATAGTTATGTAGTATCTCTCTATTTGTGATTTCTGGTCTTTAATAGTATCTTTATCTGGTAATGCTCTCCAGTACCCAACCAAAAGACGACTATCAGCAAGATATTATTCAAGCGATAAAAGAGAATGATGCAAAAGTGTTTGAAAGGTTGTATGTCGAAAACTTTCCGAAAATTGCTTCATATATCAGAAAGAATAATGGGAATACTACAAAAGCCAAAGATATTTTTCAGGAAGCAATGATTGCATTGTGGAAAGCTGTAAAAACTGAAAAATTTACTGCAACAAATCCCACCGCGATACAGGGTTATCTTTATACGATTGCTAAGAATAAATGGACAGATTATTTACGATCTTCTACATATAAGAAAGAAAGTAGTACAAGTATAGTGATGACAAATGTGTCTGATGACGATGTATCTATAGATGATGAAGAAATTTATGAGTCTCAATTAAAAAAAGCCAAAGATGCTTTTGCGCAATTAGGTGATGATTGTAGAAAACTATTATCTCGTTTTTATTTTAAAAGACAATCATTACAAGATATCGCAATAGATGTAGGATTGGATGCAGCCTCAGTAAGAAATAAAAAATATCGCTGTATGCAACGTTTACGTGCTTTGGCAATACCCCAAAAATCTGAATTATGAATATGTCGCAGGAGTTATATGAACGTATTGAAAGATACTTGCTTGGTCAACTAGAAGGTGTTGAAAAAGATCAGTTTGAAAGTGAACTAGCAATATCGGAAGCATTACGAAATGCTGTAGAAGAACAAAAAATAGTCATACAAGCTATTGAAGAAGCATCTCTTAGAGAGACGATGCAAGAAATTCATTCTCGAGCTTTTGATGAAGGAAATGGAAAAGAAAAAGTGTATTCGTTATGGCAAAAACCTATCCTGAAGTATGGGATAGCGGCATCGTTAGGGATTTTGTTTTTAGTGGGCGGGTATACGCTTTCGCGAAAGCGTACAAATAATCAAGACCTATATGCTTCTTATTTTAGACCAGATCCAGGATTACCTACCACAATGAGCACAACACAGGATTTTGGTTTTTATGAAGCAATGGTGACGTATAAGCAAGGTAATTATAAACAAGCATTAGAAAAGTGGGAGGGTTTACTTAAGACAAAACCTAATAATGATACGCTTAATTATTTTATTGGTGTAGCGCATCTTGCTAATGAAGAAGATGCAGAGGCAATTACATTTTTACAATGGGCTACAGCACATGAAAAGAGTGTGTTTTTATCTGATGCTTTTTATTATTTGGGATTAGCCTATCTAAAACAAGACAATACAAAAAAAGCAATATATTTTCTAGAAAAGAGTGAGCATAAGTCTAGTGAAAAACTCATCAATGAGTTAAAAGAAAAATGATAACTTCTAAGCAACATATTAGATTGCCTATGCATTATATATGTGTCTGGTGTCTTATTTTATTAGGTCATGCATCCATTGCGCAGCAAGATACCCTTACTGGAACAGCACTGGTAGATCATCTTCTTTTAAAGGAAGAGGTTGCTAAAGCTAGGAAGGTTGTATTTACATATATAGCACAGTATGAAAATACCCCTGATTCTTTATCAAATATGCCGTATTACATAGGGAAATTAGCTAGGTTAGAAGGGACATTAGAAAAGTCTTTAAGACAGATGGAAGATTTTGTTACTCAAATGGAAACAAATGGAGCTACAAACAAGAGCTTATATCTTGCTAAAATAAATATGTCCCAGTTTTATGATGAAGTAGGAGAAGTAGGTAAATCACTTAAAGTTACAGAAGAAGCGTTACAGCATATTTTAAAAGCAGAGAATGTTACTAAAAGTGACATAGGAAAAGTAAAATACAATCTAGGAGTAAGTTATATTTCGTTAGATAACCTTCCCAAGGCAAAACTTTTTTTTAAAAAAGCATTACTCGATTATGAATCGTATCCACAAATTGACAATAAGAAACTGTCAGATGGTTATAATGCAATGGGAGCCGTAATGTGGATGTCTTCAAAACTAGACAGTGCTGCTTATTATTATGATAAAGCATCTGTGATTATAAAGGATGCCTCTGGAGACGCTATAGAAAACTTATATTATGCAACGGTTATACAATCAAATGTCTCTCTTTTGGAGCATTCTCAAGGTCATCTTAGCAAAGCTTTAGAAGTGCAAAATGAGGTTATTCATAATTATGAAAAAGTAATAGCTGAAATTCAGAGTCCAGATGTAAAGATAAAAGCACAACGTTTTCAGGCACGGGCCATTTCAAATCTATCTACCTTTTATAATGAGATGGGTAATTTGACAAGAGCAAATGAGCTTATTAGATATTCCTATGCAAAGAAAAAAGTATTTCTTGAACCTACTGATGATGACGTTATTTCTACACTTGTCCAGATAGGGCAATCAGAGATATCACTGAAGTCGTTTGAAGATGCAAAATCTCATATTCAAGATGCACTCGTGTTACTCAAAGGTAAAGTGGAAAGGCTCCCTTATTGGGAAGCTACAGCATATCATGGAATGGCAGAAATATATGTAGGACAACATAAAAAGGATAGTGCTTTGTATTTTTTTGATAAAGCAGCTCCTTTATATGAGGAATCATTAGGAGCTAATATAGATGCCTCATATTTATCTTATTTAGAAAATAAGTCTCAATTTGAAGCGGCTTTAAAGCGTCATGAAACTGCAGAAAAAACAGCCATAAAGGCTTATGATTATGTGCTTAGAAATACGGGAGAAGAAAGTATGATACTTTCAAAACAAATGCTGAATCTTTCAGAAGTATATCTAAAATCTGATCAATATAAGAAGGCTAGCTTATGGAGTTATAAAGCTGACAGCCTTTTACAGAAGAAAAAAACACTTGCGAGTACTAACGCAGATTCTATTAAAATAGATTTTAATCGTCCTTTACTTATTCTTTTAAATACAAAATCACGTTATCAACAATTAGAGAATGTCTCAGAACAACCTCTTTTAGCATTTGTGGAAGAATTAGAAATGGCAGTTACTATTTTAGAACGAAGAAAAACAATCACCTTCACTCCAGCCGATATAGATCAGCTCTTGTCTGAGTACAAGCAAATAAATATGTTTCTTAAGCAATTGTTTTTTGATTTGTATACTATTACGGGTCACGATAAATACCTTTCTTCTTTGATGTCTATTCACGAGTCAGGGGTTTATAATCGTATTAGAGCTAAGCTTAATTATAGAAATATAGTTACTTTTTCCAATATTCCTATCACTGTATTAGAGAGAGAAAAGAAATTAAAAAAATCACTTTCTAGTACGTTATCTATTACAGAAACAGATAACGTAATGTCGTTTTTTGAGGCAGAAAAAAAATGGAATACTTTTAAAGATTCTCTTAAAGAAAAGTATCCTAAGTATTATAAAATGCGATATGCGACAATTCAAGCACCTATAGAAGAGGTAGTTAAAAATATATCAGCATCTGTAAGTGTGGTTAGATATGTATTTATACAGGAACAATTATATGCTTTTGTTATTCATAATGGAATACAAGACTTGATTCCTATAGATTTTAAAGGTTTGGATTTGGCTATAGCTAACGTAACTTCCAATCAGTTTGATGAGCGTAAGATACTTGAAGATTTACATCTTTTATATAGTAAACTTTGGAAACCTATCGAAGATAAAGGAATTCATAATGAAGTTGTTATCATACCAGATGGATTGTTATTTAATCTTAGTTTTGAAATGTTGACTACAAGTCAGGTAGATACTTATGAAGAACTAGCAAATGCCAGTCTTTTAAGAAACCATACTATTAGTTATAACTATAGTTTGCATACACTTTCTACTACCGATAGTAAGATTCTTACAAATAGTTTTATTGCTTTTACTCCAGAATTTAGTAAAGATATGAAAGAGTCTTATCGAGTAGCTATTAAAGATTCATTAGATATGGATAAGGCGTATCTAACACTTTTGCCACAACCTTTTAGTGTTGATATTGCAAAGAATTATAATCAAGTATTTAAAGGTGACCATTATCTAAATAAAAAAGCTACTAAACAATTATTTGTTGAAAGTGCAGGAGAGCATAAAATTATTCATATTGGAACACATGCAGAATCTAATAACGTAACTCCTGAGTTATCTCGTTTGATTTTTGCTAAGCCTATAGATGAAGATATATCAGATGAAAATGATAATTCATTATATATGTATGAAATCTATAACTGTAATTTAAGTTCAAATCTTGCTATTCTTACGGCATGTGAAACGGGCAAACCTACATATCAAGCTGGGGAAGGAATGATTTCTCTTGCGCATGCATTTAACTATGCAGGTAGTGAAAGTATTTTGACGAGCCTATGGAAAATAGACGAACAGTCTAGTGCTATTATTGTTGGGTATTTTTATGACAACCTTGCAGAAGGGATGTCAAAAGATGAGGCTTTACGACAAGCTAAATTAACATACCTTGAAACCTCTCAAGGACGCACATTACACCCTAGTTATTGGGCTGGATTAGCCCTTATAGGTAATACAAGTCCGCTAGATCTTACGACTTCTTCTTTGAGTGGATTATGGTGGTTATGTGGTATTTTAATCATTATAGCGGTGCTCTTTTTATTAAAATCATATACTAAAAAATAAGTTTTGTAGGGATCATTTATAATACTGTATTTATCAGAATAAAAACCGTAATTTTGCCTACTTATTTTTGTTTAAAATGGATTCACGCAAAAGAGTAGCATTCTATACATTAGGATGTAAATTAAACTTCTCGGAGACATCAACAATTGCTCGTAATTTTACTGATGAGGGTTTTGATCGTGTAGACTTTTCTGAGCATGCAGATATCTATGTGATTAATACTTGTAGTGTCACTGAAAATGCAGATAAACGTTTTAAAACGATTGTAAAGCAGGCACAAAAAGCAAACCCAGAAGCTTTTGTTGCTGCGGTAGGTTGCTATGCACAGTTAAAACCAGAACAATTAGTGGCGGTAGATGGTGTAGATCTTGTATTGGGAGCAACAGAAAAATTTAAAATTACTGATTACATTCATGACCTTTCTAAGAATGATCATGGAGAAGTGCATTCATGTGAGATTGAAGAAGCCGACTTTTATGTGGGTTCTTATGCTGTGGGTGATCGAACACGTGCTTTTTTAAAGGTGCAAGATGGGTGTGACTATAAATGTACCTATTGTACCATTCCATTAGCAAGAGGAATTTCTCGTAGTGATACCTTATCTAATGTCCTTAAGAATGCTTCAGAAATTGCTGCTCAAGATATTAAGGAGATTGTACTTACAGGAGTTAATATAGGTGATTATGGAAAAGGAGAATTTGGAAATAAGAAGCATGAACATACTTTTTTAGAATTAGTAACAGCACTTGATAAGGTAGATGGGATTGAACGGTTACGTATCTCTTCGATAGAACCTAACTTACTTAAAAACGAGACGATAGATGTTGTTGCAAATTCTCGTGCATTTGTTCCTCATTTTCATATTCCATTACAAAGTGGAAGTAATGAGATATTAGGATTAATGCGTCGTAGATATCAACGTGAATTATATGTAGATAGGGTAGCAAAAATTAAAGAAGTAATGCCACATGCATGTATAGGTGTAGATGTTATTGTTGGTTTTCCAGGAGAAACAGATGATCATTTTTTAGAAACCTATAATTTCTTAAACGAACTGGATATATCGTATTTGCATGTATTTACATATTCAGAAAGAGATAATACTGTTGCTGCAACGATGGGTGGTGTGATTCCTAAAAATGTAAGAAGTAAACGTAGTAAAATGCTACGAGGGCTTTCTGTAAAAAAGAGGCGTGCTTTTTATGAATCTCAATTAGGAACGCAACGTACCGTACTTTTTGAAGGAGAGAATAAAGAAGGGTATATACACGGATTCACAGAAAATTATGTGAAGGTAAAAGCTCCGTGGAATCCGGAGCTTGTAAATATGTTACATGATATACATCTTACTACTATTGGAGATGATGGAATCGTTCGTTTTGATTTTGTAACTACAGAAATACATTCATAGTTATAATGCAGATATATTGTAGCCTTCTATTACAGAAGCTCCTTCAAAGATATTTACAAAAAAGTTTTGTGTCATGCCATTTGCGTATACAAATGTGCCTAAATGTGAGTAATAAGTTTTAGACTGGTGTTCTCCCTCTCCAGCACCATGGTAGTAATAGTTAATAATAGTTCCTGCAGCGGTTGTATTTTTTGAAAAATGATCTTCAATAGCTTTTGCCGTTTGCGATGCATCTGGTCCTATTTTCATAATAGGTTCGAGTTCTTGGTATGATTGATTCTTAATTGATTCGGCAAACTGATATGCAACCTTCTTTGTTGCAGTCATTTTCTCTAGGGTATTTGTAGAGAAAGAAAATGGGTTTTTTTCTCCATTTTTTTGCGAAATGTCTACTCCAATATAGTCATAGCTTTCTCTTTCTTCGGAAGATAAATTTTCATAGGTGATTGCAGCGATACTATTTCTAGAAAAATTAATATTCATTGTATCTAAAATAGCACTTTGTGATACATATACATTTTTTACATCAACATTATCAAAATCGCCAAGCGTACCACCTATTATATCTTCAAATGTGGTTTTCGCTAGATAAATATTAGAAATGTTTTTTTCAATTTCTTTTTCTGATGGAGTTGGTCCGGAACTACAAGCATACATTAAAAGTATGCATAATAATAAGATGCTGTAATTAGTTTTCAAGTTAATGGGCTTTTGGTTAGTATATCATTTATGAATGCAAATTACAATGTCATTATAAATCAGGTATATAAGAATTCACTTAGGACGAAAAAATCTATGAAAACAGATATGATACTTAATGGAAATAAAAAAGCCCGTGATGAAAATCACGGGCTTTTTTATTTTTTTGGATATTACCTTTACTAGATATTGATTCCTACAGGTAATAATTTTTTGTACTTACGACGATTTGATCTCATAAACTTTGCAATTTCAGGACTTGTAGGTACAAGGCTAATATTACGGTCTTCTACTTCATTAAAAACAGAAACTATAAAATCATTCATATGCCCTTCAGTTCCTTCAGGCATAGAGATTTTAGTTAGGAAGATTTTTCTTTCCTGTAATGAGTACTCAATTTTTGCCATTTTGTCGTCAAACGTTGCTTCAAATTGTCTCAAGAACTCATTATCTGTCAATTCAATTGCTGTCATTGCTTCCATAAATTTGTAAATATATTTAGGTATTTATAGTATAATTATGAGTATTTAAGAAATCTCTTTTATAATTTTGTAAGGAGAATTTAAAACGCTATGTGTGACAGTGTTTTTAATAACTTTTAGATTTCTTAATATTAAGTTCTTGCAAAGGTACAAAAAAATACCTACATACGCGTTTTTAATTATGTTAAACACTTATAATAAAGATAGATGACACATCTCTATTTGATGCCTGGGATGGCTGCTAACCCATCTATTTTTGAGCATATAAAATTACCAGAAGATCGCTTTATGGTGCATCTTTTAGAATGGCAACTTCCTAAAAATAAAGAAACTATCTCTGATTATGCAAAGCGGATGACTGCATTTATAACACATGAGGATAGTGTTTTGCTTGGGGTTAGTTTTGGAGGTGTTTTAGTTCAGGAAATGGCAAAGCATATCCGATTAAAAAAACTAATAATCGTTAGTAGTGTTAAGTCTAAACATGAGTTACCCAGACGAATGAAGCTTTCGCGAAAGCTAAAACTGTATAATATCCTACCTACACGTCTTATAGAAGATGTCGATAAGCTTGCTAAATATGCCTTTGGTGAAACTGTAAAAGATAGAGTAGCCTTATATCAAAAGTATTTATCGATGAATGATAGACATTATATGAGTTGGGCTGTAAAAGAAATGGTGTGTTGGGACCAAGAAGCGCCTGATGCTGATATTATTCATATTCATGGAGATGCAGATAGGGTTTTTCCTATAAAGTATATTGATAATTGTATTACATTACCAGGAGGGTCGCATATTATGGTGATAACTAAATACAAATGGTTTAATGAAAACCTTCCACAACTTATTGAAAATGATTAAATTGTTATAAATTATTTAGAATTATGAAAAGAATAGAGCGCATATTTGCTGTAATTGGATTGCTAGCCATTGTTGCAGTAGCCATTAATGCTGTGCAACTCCCTGAAGAAGAGGCTAAAGTAGATGCAGAGCAAATTGAAGAAAATGAGAAGATGATCAATGACTATAATGTATATGCATTGCCTATCCCAGAAGGATTAAATTTTGCAGGAGAGCCTGTTCCTGTAGAAAATCCTGATATTAAAGAACGTATGGATAGAGAGTTACTAGTTAATACATATTGGCAGTCTAATTCTTTATTGTTATTTAAAAGAGCCAACAAGTATTTTCCTATTATTGAACCTATTCTTGCGGCAGAAGGTGTTCCAGATGACTTTAAATATCTTGCAGTTATAGAAAGTGGTCTTACACAAGCAGTGTCTCCCGCTCGAGCCACTGGGTTTTGGCAAATTCTTAAAACTACAGGTAGAGAATATGGATTAGAAGTAAATGATAATGTAGATGAACGCTATCATATAGAAAAATCAACACGTGTTGCATGTACATATCTCAAAAAAGCAAAAGAACGTTTTGGAAGTTGGACAGCGGCGGCAGCGGCATATAATGCAGGAAATGCAGGGGTGAGTAGACGTATGAAAAGTCAAAATGTAGATACCTATTATGATTTACTACTAGGGGAAGAGACAGGACGTTATGTCTTTAGAATTATAGCGTTAAAAGAAATTTTAAATCACCCAGCTCAATATGGTTTTAACTTTAAGAAGCAAGATTTGTATGAATATATTCCTACATATAAAGTAAGTGTAGATTCTGCTGTAACAGATTTTGTTGCCTTTTCAGAGCGTTTTGGGATTAATTATAAGATTTTGAAACTTCACAATCCTTGGCTTAGAGAGCCTCACCTTAATAATAAGTCTAGAAAACAATACTTTATTGATATACCTAAAGAAGGCTATTACTCTTTAGGAAAATAGATTTTTTCGTATAAATCTATGGTATTACTAGGGAAATGATTTTTTAAAATCATTTCCCTTTTTTATGTTTTTTAGACTATGGTTTTCCTATTTTTATAGCAAATTATCCATCAAAATATGAATACAACAATTATTATTTCGCTTATTGTAATAGGACTTTTGGCAGGTTTGCTTAGCGGAATTATGGGAGTAGGAGGAGGTGTAGTGATGATTCCTTTGATGATTTTACTATTAGGTTTTAATCAACATGAAGCGCAAGGGACTAGTCTAGCTGTTCTAGCTGTTCCTGTTACATTTATTGCCGCATATAATTATTATGGCGAAGGCTATGTTAATTGGAAGTATGCTGCACTTATAGCTGTTTTCTTTATTGTAGGAGGATATATAGGGGCAAAGTTTGCTGTAAATTTAGATCAGAAAACACTCAAAAGAATTTTCGGAGCAATACTACTAGTGATTGCTGTGAAAATGCTCTGGGGGAAATAAACGAGATCTAGCCTTCTTATGGAGTAGCTACTAATAACTGCTCATTAGATAATAACCTTTCAATACTATTTTTATATAATGCTAAATTTTTAGCATAACAGTTTTCTATAGTTTGATCGAGTTTATTAACGAGCCTTTTTTCAATATTTATAACAATTTCATTAGAACTTACACTAAAAATAAGAGGTAAGCCTAAGGAATGCTTAAGATTTCGAATAATCTGAGTATTCTTATTGTCTTGATCATCTACATAATGTATTTTTATTTTGTGATGATATTCTTTGGCTTTTTTACGAGCTGTTTTCTGATCGCTCCAAAAGAGTAATACAATATCTATTTGATCTCCATATTCTTTTGCTAGCTCATTAAGTGCAGGCATTTCTCCTTTACTAGGTATTGACCATGGTGAATAGGTAATTAATAAAACAGGTTTTTCAAACTTAGAAAATGATAAGTTCTTTTTACCAAGATTATTGGAGTTAAAGTCATCAAAATAAGTTCCTATTAAAGAGCGTTTAACGAGGTTGTTAAATAAGTGTTCAATTGTATCTTTCTCATTTAAGGCAATAGCTTGCTCTACATCTTGGATGTATTTAGGAAGGTGTGCATTAAGTGCTTGAGAAAAGAAAATAGTGTTTTCTTGAGCAGAAAGTACAGATACGGTAAGAAACATTAAAACGAGTAATGATCTTTTCATACAATTATAATTTGGTTTTGTAAAAGTATGAGACCTCTAGATACTGTTAAAATTTTTTCGTTAAGGAGGTGTGAAGTTCGGATGAACTACGCAAATACTTAGTATTTAAGAGAGTAAATAAAGTAAAAACAGGTGCAAACTAGTAAATGCATTTTTGTTTTTACTAGTTTGCACCTGTTGTTATTTAGGTGTGTTGCAGTGTGATTTATCTCCTAAAACCACCACGACCGCCACGGCCTCCGCGTCCACCACCAAATTGCTGTTTAGGTTGTTGTCCAGCTCTTTTCATGTTATGCTCCATCGTCTTTATTTGCTCTGCGAGCATATTATGTTTGTCAAGACTTTTGGCTTCTTTAAGTAAGATTTGTGCTTCGCGTTTACGGTTTTTGGTCATTGCGATACCTGCCAAATTCAATTTAGCCATTGCTAAATCAGTTTTCATAGATAGTCCTAGTCCAATTGCTTTTTTAAAGAATTTTTCAGCTTCGGTCATATTTGTTTGAGAAACCATTAAGCCTTGAAGATAATAATAGTATCCCTGTTGTTTCTTGGTAAGTGCTCCTTCTGGATTACTTATTTTACCTAACCATTTTTGTGCGCCAGGAAAATCTTGCTTACGTAATCTTAGAAATGCTAGAATGATAATTTCATTCTTAAAATAGAGTAGTACAAAAATAGCTGCCAGTAAAATAAACATGATGCCATTCCCAATCTCATTTTCTGTAAACTGCCAAACAGCTAATCCTAATGTAGCTACTGCTAGTATTAATTTTATATTTTTATTAAACATATTAAAGTCTTGTATACAATGTTGTTGATGTTATTTTAGTAGGTATTTTAAAGTTGGCCATTACTTTAGAATAAGAATCCCCTTCTGCAACAGAAGTAACGGTTAACTGTATAGGAAGCCCACTTTTTGCATCTGCAATAAGATCTGTTTGTTGCGTTCCCGTAAGGCTCATATTAATTTGATCATTATCAGTGTTTATAGTTACGGCTGCAGTTCCAGTTATTTTATATGTATTCTTTTCAATGGCTGCTAATGTCCATGTATTTGTAGTACTTAAACCCATTTTAGTGACAAACTCATTATTCCATGTGTCCCCTTTACTTACTTTAGTAGTAGGGTAGTTGTAGAAAATTTGTTCAAAGCTTTTTCCCATTGCTTCCCCACTCCATTCTTTTTCTAATTGTTTTTTTATCTGTTCCTTGGCTGCAGCGTCATCTATGCCCATCCCAGAAATCATATTCTCCATAAAAGCGTCGCCATTTTGAATATCTATAATTTTACCTACTTGATTTATAACGATGGTAATAGATGCTCCAATGAGTCCCATAAACATTTTGCTTTCTTCAGTTGGTTGTTCGGCTTGTGTATCTATTTCCATAAGCGTTCCTAATTGTGGAGAAGACATTTTCATCGAAAATGTTTTAAAGCTTACATCTAGTGTTGTCGTTTCTGATGTTTTTTCTTTTACAGTAAAATCGAGTATGCCTTGAAGTTTATTCTCTATTTCTTGCGAAGTGCCTTGTATGTCTTGAGTGATTATTTGCGTAACTTCTTGTTGTAATGTAAAATTATCATTAGTGTCTAATGAATATTTAAGTTGAACTTGACCAATAGATATATAGGAAAGTGTAAGAAATAAAACAGTTAAAAGGTTATTTTTGGTCATCTTAAGATGTCTTTTTTATATGAGCGCCAAAGGTACTAAAAACAACTATAAAAAAAATGAAATTAGGGTTTGGAGAAGTAAAAAGTTATCGTATATTTGCCCCCAGCTTTTAAAGCAGGATTCTAGAAGTAAAAATTTAGACTTAGTATTAGTCAAAAAGAAGATACAAAATGAGTAAAAGAACGTTTCAACCGTCAAAAAGAAAAAGAAGAAACAAGCATGGTTTCAGAGAGCGTATGGCTACTGCAAATGGACGTAAAGTCTTAGCGCGTCGTCGTGCAAAAGGTAGAAAGAAATTAAGTGTATCTTCAGAGCCTCGTCACAAAAAATAATGATATTTGAATATCAATATATAGGGTGTTACTTTTTTTAAGTAACACCTTTTTTTATACCCTATCAGTTCCTATTTTTACACCCATAGAAATTTCTTCATTACATGCCAAAAAATAAAAATTTAAAATCGATACTTCTTATAGGCTCAGGACCTATAGTTATTGGTCAAGCTTGTGAATTTGATTATGCTGGATCACAATCATTACGTTCTTTAAGAGAGGATGGAATAGAAACAATACTTATCAATTCCAATCCAGCAACAATTATGACAGATCCCTCTATGGCTGATCATGTATATTTGTTACCGCTTACTACAAAATCAATTGTTCAGATTCTTAAAAAACATCCACATATTGATGCTGTGTTACCAACTATGGGAGGACAAACAGCACTTAATTTATGTATAGAAGCCGATGAAAAAGGAATCTGGAAAGATTTTGGCGTTGAGCTCATTGGTGTTGATATCGCTGCTATTAATATTACTGAAGATAGAGATCAATTTAAAAACTTGATGCGAGATATAGGAATACCTATGGCGCCACAAGCTAGTGCTAATTCTTTTTTGAAAGGAAAAGAAATCGCACAAGAATTTGGTTTTCCTCTTGTAATACGTTCTTCGTTTACATTAGGTGGAGCAGGGGCTTCATTTGTATATAAGGAAGAAGATTTCGATAAACTTTTATCTCATGGTCTAGAAGTGTCTCCTGTGCATGAAGTGATGATTGATAAAGCATTGATCGGATGGAAAGAATATGAACTTGAGTTATTAAGGGATGCAAATGATAATGTAGTTATTATTTGTGCTATTGAGAATATGGATCCTATGGGAATCCATACGGGAGATTCGATCACAGTTGCTCCAGCAATGACCTTATCTGATGTTACGTATCAAAAAATGCGTGACATGGCTATCCATATGATGCGTAGTATTGGGGATTTTGCAGGAGGATGTAATGTGCAATTTGCTGTAAACCCAGATAACGAAGAAGAAATTATTGCTATTGAGATCAATCCTCGAGTATCGAGATCATCTGCATTGGCTTCAAAAGCAACAGGATATCCTATTGCAAAAGTTGCCACCAAACTTGCGATGGGGTACCACTTAGATGAATTAAGTAATCAAATTACAGGATCTACATCTGCACTTTTTGAACCTACATTAGACTACGTAATTGTAAAGATTCCACGTTGGAATTTTGATAAATTCGAAGGTTCTGATAGAACATTAGGCTTACAAATGAAAGCTGTAGGTGAAGTAATGGGAATAGGTCGTTCTTTCCAAGAAGCGTTACATAAAGCTACACAATCGTTAGAAATTAAACGTAATGGACTAGGAGCCGATGGAAAAGGATATAAAAACTACGAGCAAATTATAGAAAAGCTTACCCACGCTAGTTGGGATCGTGTTTTTGTGATTTATGATGCCATTCAAATGGGAATCCCATTAAGTCGTATCTATGAGATCACAAAAATAGACATGTGGTTCTTAAAACAATATGAAGAGTTGTATATGATGGAGAAAGAAATCTCTAAATATACAATAGATACACTTCCAAGAGATTTAATGTTGGAAGCTAAACAACGTGGTTTTGCAGATAGACAAATAGCACATATGCTAGAATGTTTAGAAAGCCAAGTATACAATAAAAGAGATGAAATGAGTATCAAAAGAGTGTATAAACTCGTAGATACTTGTGCAGCCGAGTTTGTAGCACAAACGCCATATTTCTACTCTACTTTTGAATATGAAGTAGAAACCTCAGACGGAGAAAAGTTTTCTTCTAATGAAAGTATTGTATCCGATAGGAAAAAAATCATTGTATTAGGATCAGGACCTAACCGAATTGGACAAGGAATTGAGTTTGATTACTGTTGTGTTCATGGTGTATTAGCTGCAGCCGAATGTGATTACGAAACGATTATGATTAATTGTAATCCAGAAACCGTATCTACCGATTTTGATACTGCAGATAAGTTATATTTCGAACCTGTTTTCTGGGAACATATTTATGATATCATCCGTCATGAAAAGCCAGAAGGTGTGATCGTACAATTAGGAGGACAAACAGCTTTAAAACTTGCTGAAAAACTAGATAGATATGGTATCAAAATTATGGGTACAAGCTATCAAGCACTAGATTTAGCTGAAGATAGAGGAAGTTTCTCAACACTATTAAAAGATCTTGATATCCCTTATCCAGAGTTTGATACTGCCGAGACTGCCGATGAAGCACTTGCAGTAGCAGATAAGCTTGACTTTCCAATCTTAGTCCGTCCTTCTTATGTATTGGGAGGACAAGGAATGAAAATCGTAATTAATAAAGACGAGCTTGAAGAGCATGTAGTAGATTTATTACGTAAAATTCCTAATAATAAATTATTACTAGATCATTACCTAGATGGAGCTATAGAAGCAGAAGCAGATGCCATTTGTGATGGAGAAGATGTATACATCATAGGGATCATGGAGCATATTGAACCTTGTGGGATACACTCAGGAGATTCTAATGCTACCTTGCCTCCTTTCAATCTTGGGGACCTTGTTTTAGAGCAAATAAAAGACCATACTCGTAAGATCGCATTAGCGTTAGATACTGTAGGTTTAATAAATATACAGTTTGCTGTTAAAGATGATAAAGTATATATCATTGAAGCAAATCCTCGTGCGTCACGTACCGTTCCTTTTATTGCAAAAGCATATAAAGAACCATATGTAAATTATGCAACAAAAGTGATGCTAGGAGATAAGAAGGTGAAAGACTTTAACTTCAATCCAGAGCTTAATGGATATGCTATAAAACAACCTGTATTCTCTTTCAATAAATTCCCTAATGTAGATAAAAAGCTAGGGCCAGAGATGAAGAGTACTGGAGAAAGTATTCTATTTATAGACAACCTTAGAGATGATGCTTTTTATGACTTGTATTCAAGACGTAAAATGTATTTAAGTAAGTAAGCATTCTTACCAAATAATATAAAAGGATCGTTATCATAAACGATCCTTTTTTTATGCGTATAAATTTTCTGGTATAGTATGCAGTTTTAAAATAGTGATATGCATGTATACGCTTTCGCGAAAGCGTATAAAGAATGTTTCCTAACTCAAAGAAAAGATAAAGTTCTTCTCTCCAGCTTTTTTGGTTTTGTAAACGAGCTCCATGGAGATATTATTTTTTGAAGCAATCTCTTTGATTTTTGTAAGCTCACAATCCTCAGAAAGAATCATATATGTTGTGTTTTCTTTAGATAAATACGAAGGTAGTTGCTGAAAAAGCGCTTCAAAATATTCAAATCCTTCACCACAAAACCATGCCTGTTGTTTGATGTTTTCTGGAGATTTTGGGTAGTAGGGAGGATTAATGATGATATAGTCAAAATGATTTCCTTGTAACTCTTCAAATAAGTTGGAATAAACGCAACGTACCGGAAGATTATTTTCTTCAGAAGCTTTTGTAAGATATGCTAATGCGGTTTTATTAATGTCACTTGCGGTCACATTTGCTCCTTTCTGACTTGCGTATAATGAGATAATTCCAGAGCCACAACCTAATTCTAAAAACGTCTTCTGTGTAAGCTGGATATCTGAGATAAAATCCAATAAGATTTTAGTACTCAGCGTAAGATGCGGTGGAAACACATCTGGATGTACAGTAGTTGTAATTCCTTGATACGAATAGGGACGTGGCTTTCTATAATAATAGGCCATTCCTCGTTTTAGAAATGGGTGGGTGATTTTTTTGAGAATGTTACGTAACGTACCCATTATTCAGAGTAAAACCCTTGCTCTTCTGGTTGGCGGTATTTCCATATTTTATGCAAGGCTTTGATTTCATATGGATATTTATAAATGCCAGTTTTGTAACGTATTTTAGAAACAGTACGTAATAATTTCTTTTTAGCTCCTTTAATTCTAAAATCTGAAGCAGTAGGGTAGTAGCCGTTTAAAACCGTTTCGAAATTCATGATACGATCTACCATTTTGGGAGTAAGCCAAGGAGTTAATGGGTTTTTACGTAAATCAAAATTCTCCCAAGCAGGATCTAACCAATCGTCTAGTTTTTTTGGGAAACTGAAACCTGCTTTTTGAATTTGTTCATATAACTCAGAACCTTCAGTAGCAACAGGACTGTATAGATAAATAATGATTTCGGCATCGGGATTAATCTCTTTAATCTCTTTGATAAAATTAATATCCCATTCTATTTGTGCCATTACTTGTTCTGGAGTATCGGCAGGCATGCCTAATACAAATGAAAACTCAGGAATAATTCCTATAGGATATAAACGCGCTGCAAAATCTTTGATTCCTTGTCCAGTTTGAGTTCCTCCTTTATTCATTTGTTTGAGGATTTCATCATTTCCAGTTTCGGCACCTAAGAATATCATTTTACAACCTGCTTCTTTCATGAGTTTCAGGTCTTCGTCTTTGTATTTGTTAATGGTATCTATACGACCTTCACCCCACCAAGTAATGCCATCATCTTTAATAAGCTCAGAAAATGCTACAACACGTTTTCTAGACGTAAAAAAGTTATTGTCATGAAATTCTATGGCATCTATACCATAGTTGTCTTTAAAGTATTTTACATCATTATAAACAGTTTGCGCAGATTTTGCTTTCCAACGGCCTTCATAAATAGGTACTACAGCACAAAAAGAACAGGTAAATGGGCATCCTAAACTAGAATGGTATGAGAAGGTTTTACTTCCTAAAAACGTACGACTTAAATAATTTTCTAAATCATAAAAGGAGTTGAGGTGCGTATAGGGTAATTGTGGTAATGTGTCTTGATCAAGAAGTTTCTCTTTTTTGGTACGTGTAATGGTCCCATTTTCTTCTTGATAGATCAGATTCATAATATTGGGTAACTCTTCTAGATTACCAGACTCTAATGTTTTTAATAATTCAGGAAAGGTTACATCTCCAGGACCATTTACAATAAAATCGACATAAGGCGCTTCGATAGATACTTTATATTGATTGGAAGCAAAATAGCCTCCCCATATGGTAATGGTATCTGGAAATTCTTCTTTTATTTTTCGTGTAAACGGAATAGCCTGTCGTAATTGAGGCCCCGGCATCACAGTACTACAGAAATATTTGTACTCACCTGTTTGAAAATAGGCAGCAATTTTTTGCCAAGGATCATTCTCTAAATTTCCATCTACAAATGCAAAATCAAATATCCCATAAATAGCAGCTCCTACTTGCAAAATAGAATTAGGAATACGGTGCTTTTGGTTCGCACTTCTAGGGTTAAATATGAGGACTTTGTTTTTCATGTAGAATATCACAAATATAATAGCTATCTGTCTAAACTATCATAGATAACTTACTAAAAAAGGAGATACTTGTGAAAGTATCTCCTTAGATTATGAATTAAACTATATTATATTAGAATTTAATAATCTTATATCCTGTTGATAATGTACTATTGGAAACCATTAATACATACACTCCTTTTTTTAGATGTTTAGCATCTATTCTAAAGTTTGTAGTTGAAGTTTGGTCCTCTAATAATGTCACACCACTAAGATTTTTTAATTGATAGGTAAACGGCCCCTTTGCATCCATTATTTCTACATTAAATATATCCTTAGATGGATTAGGATATACAGAAATGGCTAATGATTTTCCATTTTGCAGATTGTTAAAGGTTTGATTTCGTCCTTTGAATCCATTCACTCCAGGCTCTCCATCTACTCCAAAGAAAAATTCTATATCACAATCTTGCGGTATTTCCGTTCTAATTTCTGCTTCAAAGAAAGAACCAGGAACTGCTTCAAATCCAGGTTCTATAACGATGAGTTGTTCAGAAGTAAGCCTTACATCATCGCTTACATCTACAGTGACATCATTTCCACAGAATACATTTCCTGTATTTGTTTGATATATGGAATGTAAGTGTATAGGTCCTGTGATAGAACTATTACAGAATGTAATATTATTTGCAATGGTAGGGAAAGGGAAGATACTCCCTTCTACATTTGCACTTATGTCAATGCCAGATGAGATATTTAAAAAACCATCTTCTACAATGATACGTGCTGTAGGGTCTAATGTTACATCTGTTGTTTTTATACATAATAGCGCACCTCCCCGTATAATAATTCGAGCATCACTTCCCATAATTAATTCACTGTCTTCTTCAAAAATAGTAGTGGAAGCTTCATCTAAAATAACAGTTGAGTCGTTTGAGCTTTCAAAAGAAGCATTTGCTGCGGCAATAAAAACAGTTTCATTAATATATGTGCCATTAGTATCTTTGTTTCTTTTATTATTAGTACCACTTCTATTAACTGTTAAAGTTACATTAGTGTCTAGAACAATATCTTCATTAGATGGTAAGAAGATATTTCCTGTCATTCTAAAATCGTCTTCTATATGACCATCATCATAATTTACTGTAATACTAACCTGATTCCCTATGGTTTGCGAGATGAATGATAAACTATGTAGAATTACAGGGGATAGTACATCTTGGGTATCACTATATTGGATGAAATTGGTAATAGGCGGATTTGTAAAAACACTATACTTTCTGTCAGGTAATTGAGAATTTAAAAGTTTTCTAGAAAACACATTTTGGTTATCAATATTGATTACCTGTCCATGTTCATTGCGCTTGTCTGGACTATTACCTGCAGTACTATTTGAGCTTCGATTATAATTAATACGATCTGCTACGCCATCTATATCAAAAACATCAAATCTATATCCAGTAAATTCCCCTTCTTCTCCATATGGATTTGGAAGGTCTTTTAATAGATTTACAGTCGTTCTATTCCCAGTTGTTGGTTCAGCCTCTTGTAATTTTAAATCATAATATCCTTTTCCACTCATCACTTTTATCCCATTAGCTCCAAATTCAAAACGATCTACGTCGCTTCTTTGTGGTGCTACTCGTTCAAAAAAACCAAAAAGCCCCCTAGGGTCTGTGTCATTAATTCTTGAGATTACCACATCATCTACAACTTCTATTGCACTGTTAAATGCCCTATTATAAAATGGGTTTGTAGCATCAGATCTATTAGTAAGCCATAAGAATTGATCTTTAATACGTGGTAATTTTAAACGCATGACATCTCCTGAAGACATGTAATCATTTAAGATATAGGTGCCATTATCAGTTGCATTATTAACATCATGCTCAATATCAATCCATCCGTTATACCAACGTTCCCAGGCATTTGAAATGCTAGGGCCTTGAGCAAAATTCATCATTCCCCAATTATTAGTTGCATGAAAATACTCCCCATGTACTTGATTGGCAAGAGAAGTATGCGAGAGATCAATAAAATTATGCCCTAATTCGTGTAAGAATAATGCCATTGCGCTTCCTCTATTCGTTGAAGTTTGAACATAGGTAAACCCTTCTCTAGCTGTGAAAGAATTATTTACAGTAAAGTTTCCACCTATACCAGCAATTCCAGTAGATGCAGGACTAGGCCCACCATTAGCGACAGGATGTGGATTCCAACTATTCCTATTTCTGTACATGATGATACTAAAATCAAGTTGGCCATCAGGCTGTGGATTAGCGAATGTAGCTGATTGATCTTCCTCAAAATTAGGAGCATCACCTCTTATATCAAATCCTAAACTAGCCCAGTCTCTATTAGGAAAAAGTGTTGCTATTTCTTGGAAAACTAAATTGTTAATATTTGCATAGAAATTTACTTGCGATGCGTCTACTTGAATCAGTATAGCATTACCATTATCGTCTTTAAGAGGTTCCATTAAAAATCTAAAACTTCCTTCTGACATATGATAATAGTATTCTGATATGTTTGAAAAAGCATTTGTATCAGGATTTCCTATTGGACTTAAATCTGATACATCATCATGAGCATACGTTAAAGAGTTTGTAGCACTATCAAAAATACCAACTGGTAATTCTCCTGCTGGCCAACGATTTAAAGGATGTAGTCCTCCATTACCATCAGGTCCTGAATCAGAACCTACAAAATCGACAAATATGACTAACGCTTTTAAGTCTCCTGAAGGTGTGAAATCTTGTCCAAAAACAGATGAAGGTACCGCTTTACCGAAAGAAGAACTCCCGCCATTTGGTATATATACGCAATATTCTCCATCTAGTTCTTCAAATTCTTCTACAGCTTGTGCTCTTAACTGGGTTATATTACCCCATAGAACACAACATGCTATTATAATTAATTGATATGTTTTCATAGCACTTATTTTTGAGCTTTAAGTGCATCTATTTCTTTCTTTAACTCTATTATATAGAGGGTCAATTCCTCTATTTTTTCCATTTGTTTGGTCATCATTTCTTCCATATCTAGTCCTTCATCTTTTATAGTTGCTGCACTGGGGACATTTGGTAAATGACCATTGTCTTTTATAAATTGTTCTACTTCGTATAGTGATTTTAAAGTATAGTTAGGAGCAAATACATAATCTGCCCAATTTGCTTCTAATTCTACACGCACACCTTCTGTTAGGATTTTACCACCAACGACAAGTCTATATACTTCACTTAAATCAGTAGGTATTACAGAAGTGTTGATTGTTACATAATCTCGATCTGTACTAAGTATTTCGTTGATAAATAAAGGAGTGCCAGGTAATGTATTTATTTTATGTCCAGTATTTTGACTTGCTAAGAAAAACATACTAGAATATGGATTTGTAGAACCTAGCCTTAAAAAACCACCGGTATTCCCTGTTATTTCTAAAAGACTAATGTTATTACTTCCTTGACTACTAACAAATCCAGGGACTTGGACAGTAGAATTTCCAATAGTGACTACATTATTTGGATGACCATAAATTAACCCCTGAGTGTCAAAATTGTGTATTTGCGCATTACAGAATCCAATGCATAAAAAAGAAAGAATAAAAAATAGTGTTGATTTCATAATAATAAAATTAATTAATGATGCTTACTCTATTAAAGGTTTTTCAGCATCCACCTATTACCCCTTGTGAGAAATAATAGTATTTATTACTTAAGTTAATTGTATAGTACAATACCTAATAAGTAAGAAATGTCAATTTCTAACATAGAAGTTTTAACAGAAATATTCTGTTATTCGAAAAAAAATGAGTGTGGTGCTTAATTTTAATAAATGACTACATGGAATAATGCTATTCCTAATCATTATAAGTGAATAAATATGCTGTAACTAGCTTATTTCACTTAAGTTATAAAACTTATACTAAAGGTACATTATTTATTTAAGTAAAGCTGATGTGTACATGTAATTAGGAAGTATTGACATTATATTTTTGATAAGGAATAATTTAAAGTTTGTTAATTAATAATTTTTTTAATAAAACTATTAATTATATACATATACATGTACGTATTGCTATTTTAATAAACTAGAAACAATTGTATGATAGATGTGATGCTTTTAGTTTCTTAAATTAACATATTGTCTTCTACTTCAAAATTTTAGACACTTCTTTTTAAAAGGGGAGAATCGATAAGAGTATTCTCTTGATTTATTATTTTTTACATACTCTAATTATAAGTCTTTTTTGCAAATAGCTGTCGGTTATGAGCTTGTATAAAAGGTAAAGTGTAGTATTAATAAATACTACAGATTCCAATTTATGATTCGTCTAAATGGAACTTTTAAGAGTCGTTTCATTCTAATAACTTATGCTACAACATCTACTACATGCAGGAAATAAGCCTCCTGCTTTTTGTAAATCTACTCTTATTTTTTTAAGAATTGATGATTGCCATATTTGTTTTAAATCTGAATTATATATATTACCAATATCGAGATTATAACATCTTCCATGAGCAGGGATTACACTTCCATCAGATTTTATCATGATATTATTAAAAATGTCATTACATTTTTTTCCGACTTGTATTTCAGGGTTCAAATAAAAAATGTCTAAAAGTTCTTTTGATTTAATTTCAGGAGAAAAACTTACTTGAAATGGAAAATTATCATTTCTTATGGCATCAATCTCATTCCATAAAACATTTAAATCCATATTTTCAATAGCTATTTCGTCTATATTAGAGTCTGTAGCGGGATATAAATCTTTCCATATTTTATTATGTATAACGGCAATTTCTGGAGGAGTAAAGTTAGTATGCATAAACCCCAAATGTTTAAGAGGGTATTTTTTAAAAAAAGATGCAAACTCTTTTAAATAACCAATATTCCATTCAGTAATCACACAGAATATAGAAATCGTAGGAGGGTTTTTATACTTTAATAGTTCTTCAATACCTTCTAATGCTTTTTGAAAAGATTTTTTATGACCTCTTATCTCATTATGTATATCTTGAGGGCCATCTAAGGAAATATATAATTCATTAAGACCAGCATCTATAAGATCCTTGGCTTTATGTTTAAGTGTTAATGCATTTGTAGTAATAGTTGTAAATAGTTTTTTAGTATTAGCATACTTTAAAGATTCTATAAGATGAGGATAAACAAGAGGTTCTGTAAACCCATATCCAAGTTTTGTTTGTGGATAGTATTGCGCTGTTTGATCAATGATTTTCTTGATGAGCTCTAATGGCATATTAATTGGATGAGTGCCTACAAGATTTTTTGCGAAATTACTTTCTAAATTATTTGTTCCCACATCACACATTTTACAATGAAGATTACAAACATTATTTACTCCTAAAACAATCCATTTTGGGGGGAAAAAATAATTTTGTGGTAAAACTTTTTTGTTTAATTCTTTTAAATAATTTTTCAAAATATAGCTGTCTTTTTTAATCGGATATTTTAAAAGTTTTTTCTTAAAGATAATTAATTAAGTGTAAACAAGCCATGCTATTTATAATTAAAAACGTAATATTACTTTAAATAATAATAAAACCGTTTTGAAATAATTAACGCTTAAAAAAGGAGGTTCTTTAAGGATTATAAGAATATATTTAAACGCCAATTTTTTGTTTTTTTTATTTGCATATATTCTAGCTATTTTAAAATTAATTTCTTGTAATGTCCTTAAGTGTTGTTTTCTAGTTATATGTTTATTTTTTAATAAAAAATCAATTGATTTTTTATAATCAATAAGTTGATTTACCTGTTTTATTTGAGATAGATTTTCTTTATGCTCTATTTTAGTCGCTAAAACCTTAGAACAAAAATAGAAACGGTACTTTGTAGATATTCTTAATAAAAAGTCTTGCTGTCCGTCAATAGTTTCTTCATTATACGATTTTACAGATTGTAATATGCTTTTTTTAAAACTATAAAAAGGAAATGGTAAAAGCTTATTTTTCAATATTTCTTTTGTCCCATCTAAATAAACATCTTCTATATAGTTGTATAATTTTCTTTCTTTTTTGGCTGCATTAATCTCTATTACATTATGGAAAATTATAGTAGCTTCTTTTTCTGAAGTAAATATATTACTTAATACTTCAAGTTTTTCTTTCATCCATATGTCATCAGAATCTAAAATACAAATGACATCTCCTGCTGCTTTTTTGAGACCTTGATTTCTAAGGTAGCTTCTTTTTTCTTGTTTGTCATAATAAAAGTACCTTAATCTATCGTCTCTAAATGAATCTATTATTTCTTTTGTATTATCTGTAGAGCCATCATCTATAATGATATGTTCAAAATTTGTATATGATTGTGATAGTACACTCTGTATAGTACTCGATATAATATGAGCTCTATTATATGTTATAGTAATAATACTAAACTTCATGATGAGTGTTTAAGTTGAAGCGAGTGGTTTGTATATTTTGTTTTTCATTTAAATGATGAGAAACCAATATTATTGTCGTATTATTTTCTGAAGTATATTCTTTTATAAAAGCTAACGTTTTTAGTTCAATGTCACGATCTAAATTATTGGTAGCTTCATCTAAGATGAGTATTTCAGGTTTATATAGTAATGCTCTAGCAATACATAATCGTTGTAATTGCCCGCCAGATAAATTACTCCCTTGCACTCCTATAAAATGATTTATTCCATTTGGTAAAGATTCTATAACATCAAGAATTTCTAATTTATTAAGAATATATTTTATTTCATTTTGGTTATGCGATACATCATCTAATATGAGGTTTTGTAAAATGGTTCCTTCAAAAATAAATGGTCGTTGTGTTAAATAAGTAATAAGGCTGAAATAATTATGTTTATTATCATCTGTGATTTCTATGTTATCTAAAAGAATTTGACCAGAATCTGCATCTATTAATTTTGAAATAATATTTAAAAGTGTCGTTTTTCCTTTACCAGAATCTCCTTCTATGGTTATAAAATCACCTTTATTGAGGGTTAAATTTATACTTGTTAATAGCTTATTATCATTTTCATAGGAAAATGAAATGTTTTTTAGAACTATCGTTTTATCAAAAGCAATAGTAGTTGTCGTTGTTTTTTTCTTTGAAATAATACTTAATTTTTGCTCAAGAATATCTAAGGTATATTTATGTGCATTGATATTGGTTAATGCTATATTTAATCTATTTAAGGAAGGAATAGCCTTAAATAATAATGTGCCAAATACAGACAAGAAAACAACTGCATTTATTTCTTTAGAAGAGACGACGTTTAAATATAAAAAGATGAGGCATATGAGGGTTACAATGATAATTTCTGTCTGTCTACTTGTATTTAATTTTTTAGCATTCAAAACGGCATAATTAGTATTTAATTTTCTGTTTGATTTACTAAAAGTTTCTAAGAAGTGATTTAGTAGTTCTGGAGATTTTATAGAGATATAACCATTTAGCAAATTTGTTAGATTACTAATGTTATCATCATAATCTTTGGAACGAGTTTTATTAATATCTTCTATAACTTTCTTATTATATAATCTTATTGATATGGTGATTATAGTAAGCACTATTATAATTAATAGACTGATTTTGAAATAAAAATAGAGTCCTATTGAAATAACAATAATTAATAAGGAAAGTTCTGAAAACAATGTGATAATACCTAAAGCTACATTATTTACGAATTCGTTAGCAATAAAAATAACTTCTTTAACGATAGATGATGTTTTCTGTTTTTTAAATGAGAGATAATTACCTAAAAGATAATGTTTAGAGAGTAGTACAGAATATTCGGATCCTAATTGGTATGCAACTTTTGACTGGTAATTATTGATTTTGATACTTAAATAATTCTTTAGTATAAAAAACACGAATACTATTGTTAGTAATGCATATGTATTGTCTTTTAAAAAATCAATAGGTATAAACTGAGTAGCTTGTGTTGTATCAATTAATGAAACAATCAAGGGTATTAATAAGAAAACAGAAAATATATCTAGTATAAGTAGTAGTATGGATAGTAAAAAAAAGAATACTATTGTTTTCCTATAGCTATTAGGAATAATTGCATTCACTCTTTTTAAAAAAATAGACATATAGAAAACTCTTAATTATAATTACTAGGATATTTTTTTGAATAAATCATATTTAAAGATTCCTTTTTTATGTAAAAAATATTTTATAGAAACACCTAAAACGCCTAACCCGTAGGTGACGCTTCGTGAAAAATTAATGGAAGATGCTTCTGGGAAGTATTTTGTTGGACAAGATACTTCTCCAATTTGCATTCCAGCATAACATAATTGCCCTAACATTTGATTATCAAATACAAAATCTTCAGAATTATCTTGATATGGAATAGCTAATAATGCTTTTTTACTAAATACCCGATACCCTGTATGATACTCTGATAGTTTTTGACCCATTAATATATTTTGAAAGAGTGTCAATGCCCTATTTGCAATATACTTATATAATGGCATGCCTCCTTTACGAGCTCCTTTGTTTAAAATCCGAGATCCTAATACTACATCATACACATCATTTGCAATAAGGTATACCATAGATGGAATTAGTTTAGGCGTATATTGATAATCTGGATGTAGCATGATTACAATATCTGAATCTAATGCTAGTGCTTTAGTATAACAGGACTTTTGATTGCCACCATAACCTCTATTTTTCTCATGAACAATAATATGCTCGATGCCTAAGGATTTTCCAACTTCAACGGTATTATCGGTGCTATAATCATCTGTTAAGATTACATCATCTACAATGTCAAAGGGAATCTCATTATATGTCTGTTGCAATGTAAGTGCTGCATTATAGGCAGGTAATACGACTACTACTTTTTTATTGTTGATCATGCGTCTTAGGATTGCTTTTTAAATCGTATGTATAGACGAAAACAATACACAAAGTTAACATATTAGAGAGAATAGATTGTCTATGATAAAACTTGATTGAAATAAGGTTATTTTTGTGATAGATGAATACTTTTATCAAAGAAAACAAGATACTATTACTTTACTTATTACCTACGGTATTTTTATGCCTTTATTTTTTGATAAGTTCGTATGCAGCACCACTACATGATTTTTCAAATAGTTATTTTTCTGCGAGATTACTGCATGATGATATTGCTCCTGAAACAGTGATTTTTGATATCCATGCTTTTAATACATACATATGGGAGCTAGGATATACAGATGTATTGGTAGATTTTTATGTCAATAGCCCCTTTACATTAGCTGCTTTTTACCCTTTGGCGTATATAGAAAATCCCTATATAGCAAAATTGATATTCAATAGCATTAGTATTCTACTCTTTTTAATAAGCCTTTTAGTATTAGCTAGAAAAATATTAAAAGAGACACCATGGGTATTACTTTTAATTCCTGTACTATTTTATGTGCCGATTAAAAATCAAATTTTATTTGGTCAGTCGTATTTTATAGTCTTATTCCTAGTCCTAGTAGGGTATTATCTATTTGAAAAGAAAAGAATATATGTCACAGGTGTATTATTAGGTTTTGCGGCGTTATTAAAGTTTTTTCCTGTTTTTTATGGAATTCCATTAGCGTTTCAAAAACAATGGAAAACAATTTTATGGTGTATAGGAGCCACATTGTTATTGGTACTTGTAGGGGCTTCTATTACAGGATACCCACTTTGGGAAGCATACTTTACTGATGTGCTACCTCATACTTTTTTAAGTAAAACAACCACAGATTACAGACCTAATTATCAATCTTTAGAAGTATTCTCAAAATTACTTTTTGTAGAAGATCCTTATTATAATCCTAATGTATGGATAGCAAATGAGCGTATACATATTATTCTTATGTGGGTGCTCAAGGCTATCATTATAGGAAGTGCGATAGGTATATCCTTTCGTAAAAAAAACAATACAGGAGTGCTATTAATGATATGGGTAACTACTTTATTTTTAACACAAAGCAGGACTGCAACCTATGCTCAGATACTATGGGTGATTCCACTTTTTATAACTTTTTCATTAGCTATAAAAATGAGGTATAAATTGATACTATTAGGACTGCTACTACTCATATGTAACTTCCCATTTCAGCGACTAGGAGGGATGCCTCTCATTATACAATTTTCTAGGTTATGGCTTGTTGTTTTATTAAGTATAGGTATTTATAGAGGTGTCGGAGGTAAGTTACATCTAAAATACATAGGACTTGTTTTCATCGTGATGCTTCCTTTATCTTATAGCGCATTGAAAGGAACAGAAAAAGATTCGTCTAAATATGTCTTGTCTGAAAAACAACATTTTATGATCTATGATTTTTTTGATGATCAAGGGAAACTTGCTTATAAAGCATTAGGTAGAAATGGAGATGAAATTATAAAGACACAGATTCCTGTTACAAGTTTTGATACAGAAAGTATAACTATTAAAGAGCATCATTTGTATGATGGAAATCAATTGATTACAAAGAATATATCACTTAAGAAAAAACCTGTTTTAATTAATAATTCAAGAGTTTATTTCTTAACAGATCATCATTCTAGAAGAGGCGCTTTTACACTTAAGTATATAGATATTAATTAATTTTGATAAAACCATTTTTAAAATATCATATTAAAGACCGTTGGGTACTATGGCAACAAGAACGGCAGTTAAAAACTTCTCAAGAAGAACCGGTTTTGATTTTTACCATGGCAAAAGTGGGTTCATCTAGTGTCTATCATTCCTTAAAAAATCAGTCAAACATTCCTTGTTTTCATATGCATACTCTTAGTGTTGAAGAAGAAATGAATGCTAAAGAATTATGTAAAGAAAAAGGCGTGTACCCTGGAAGTAGAACACCAGTATTTATATTACATACTCATCTTTTGGAGAAACAACGTACGTTTAAAGTGATTTCTTTATTCAGAAACCCCATAGAGCGTAATCTTTCTGCTTTTTTTGAAGCTTTTGAAGTGTATATGGGAGTACCCGCTCATTTGTATAAAGGAAGTCTCCAAGAAATAGAAAATGCTTTTCATAGTAAATTAGATCATTCCTATTGTAAAGAATGGTTTGATACGCACTTTAAAAGTCAAATAGGAGTAAATGTGTATGAGTACGCTTTCGCGAAAGCAAAAGGGCACGCAATTATAAAAAGTAATCAAGTTGATATATTAGTACTCAAAACTAATCTGAATGACACCTTAAAATCAAAATTAGTAGGAGATTTTTGTGGTCTGGAAAATTTTACACTTCAGAATATAAATGTCACAGATGCTAAAAAAGAAGCAAAATTATATGCCAACTTTAAATCCTATATTCGTTTTTCAAAATCGTATTTAGAAGGTCAATTAGAATCTAAGTATATGCATCATTTTTTTACAGAAGAAGAGAAAGAGGCACTCTATAAAAAATGGCTAGCCTCTTAAAGTTTCAAAGGATGACTACTTAGTTTGAAGGTGCTTGAAGAACAGAGGATTACTTTATGTAATCTACCTTATTCTCATTACTAGATGCTTCTCGAATGCTTTCAGGTACTTCCAACACTTTAAAAGGAGCAAGTGAGTCTATAGCTATTCTATGGTATAAATCTCCTAAAAAATCAAACTCATGATGACGATGTGATTTTAAATGCGCTACTTTTTTAAGTACATCTTCTTGAGAAAGTTGCCATTCATTTGCTAATTGTTCTATAGAAGGTTCCATAAATTTGATATAAGCAATTTCCATTTCTGTATGCAAACGTCTATTAAGAAAAACAGAATCTCTCCAAACTTCTCGTTGATATTTTTTAAGCGCATTGTTATATCTTTTTAATGAATCTAGAAAATCATTTGATGGAATATAACCTACTACATCTAATTGTTTGCTAAATAATGGTTGAATGTTTGATTCATGACACCACATACACTTAGCTGGTTTCCCTGCTCTTGTAACTATTTTATCTCCGACGGTTTTTAAATTACCCTCTATATCATACAATGCAAACCTTGAATGACCATTTGGCATCAACTCTACAGTTTCGTACTCCTGTATTTCGCCCGTAACGGTATCTCTCTCTGCAGAGATAAAGGCAAGTCTATTTGGTTTGTTATTAATAGAGTATTGGATTTCTCTATCTATATGGGAAATACCACTGTTATTAATAAATGCTGTAAGCGTATCAAAAGTATAGCTAGCTTCTAAATCATATAGATGTAATGGAGTGTCAACTATTTTGTAGTAATGATTAGAGCTTCCTATGGTAAGTGCTACATATCTTCCCATATCAATATGTCCTCTTTTTTGATATTCTTCAGAATTCTGAATAATGCGATTTAATTCTTGTAAATGAGGAATTGCTTTTTTAGTAAACCCACTATTAGAAACGTCAAGCTTTATAATGTCATTATTATGCGTAATGCCTGTAAGAGTTGTATCTAATGCAATGGTAGATCCTAAAAAAGAAAGCGCCCATTTAAGTCCCGATTTATTTCTTTCTAACGCATCTTTTGGATACGATTTATTCCATTTTAAATAAATAATATTAGGATCTTGGGTTGTCCCTTTATTTGAACAAGAACATATAGTAATGCATATAATTAATATGTAGTATATGATAGAGTGTTTAGATAGTAGATTCATATAAAGAGATTTCATAGATATAATGATTTCCTTTTTTGATGATGCTTCCATCAAAATACGTCAGTAATGTTATTTTAATACCTTCATTATGTAATATCCACACATTATTTTTTTCTATGTCAAAAAAAGGCTTTTCGGTAACAAATATAATAGATGGGGTATTTTTTTTATGAAGTTGTTGAATAGATTTTATTGAATTGACCACTCCAGCACTCTTTAAAGAAACGGGTCTATTAAATTTACAAAAGCTTTCAAAATTATTAGTACTTGTGAAAAAAATGGGCTTTTCAATATAAGCACTTAATGCAGTGCTATTACACGCTGTAGAAGCAATTATCTTATCTATATGCTGATTATCTTTTAAGTATTGAGCACTTTGTTTTGCTGTTGTAAATGGATGGATAATATCCATTGTATACGCATACATACCAGAAATAAAATGCAATCCGAGGGTTGAATAAATAAGTATAGGGTTTATTTTTTTTAAAATATTTTCAGGAAGTTGAAGAAAACTTTTTTTTGCTTTCGCGAAAGCATATATAGGAGCATTTGATGTAGGGTTTTTATAATTATTAAACCATAACGCGGTTATTAAAAGTAAGTATAATGCTCCATAATATCTTGCTGCATTTAAAGCACTAATAAAAAAGAATACTCCTACGCCAATAATTCCGATATATACATACCACATTATTCTTTTATTCTTATAAAATAAAAGGTATGGAATGACCAAACTAACAATTGCAAATCCTCCAGCAATATTCTTATTATAATTAACAAGAATATTAGTATTCCAAAATGAATGTTGTGTTATATCTGGTATAAGGAATATACTTTTAAAAAAAGGAGAAAGGCTTTTAGGAATTTTTTGTAGAAAAGTAATGTCTTTTCCTCTTTCAAAGAAGGAGGTGTCTGTAGGTGGAATAATTTGAATGATACTTATAATGGCTAAGGTTGTAAAGATCAATAAGCCAATCCAAGTCTTTCTTGATAGTTTTAATTTTTCTACCTCATATCGTTCTAAGAGCAATAGAAACATCATAGCACTTGCTAGTATTAAAAAAACAGCATGGCTATTACTTGCTATTCCTAATAAGGTTGCAATTAGGATAAATTTTGCAGTTCTATTTTGATAGAAACTACACGCTAGAAAAATAAAAAGAATTCCAAGATTATAATTTCTACTCAATATGTTGTACTCATAAAACATAAAGTAACCAAATATAAATAGCAGTTTAAAGAGGAGGGAGAAAGGAGCTTTTTTTAAGAAAACGCTCACAGTACATGTCATGATACTTATATGCAAAACTTGCATCCAGAACGGATTTACAGTGACTCTTGTGACCCAATAGAGTATTAAATTCCATACAATTGGATGTCCTTCATATCGTGTATGTGTAATAAGATCTTTAAAAGAATTGCTGTCGCGAGCTAATAAGTAATGATGTGCTTCGTCTAACCATAATTCATGATTCATAATGCCCCATAAACTCAATGCAAAAAATAGTGCTGTAATTCCAAATACAGTACTATTAGAGAGTTGCTTAACTTTTATAGTGCTCATATTATTTAGTCACTGTCATTAAACCATTTGCGAGGATAGATTTGATCTTATACTTGACAGCTTTTTTAAGATCTCGGTTTTTAGATTTCGTAATTTCTCTATGGTAGTTTACTTCATTTACCACTCTTTTTACGGCATAATCATAAAACTTACGAGGATACGTACGTTTAAAATCAATTTCTCTATCGGTTGAGGTTTCCCAATCAGGTTTTGTAATAATATCGTTTTCTATTTCGGTGTATAAAGAAGTTCCTTTAATAGGATAAGCAATGGTAATCGTAAAATGCGTGGGGTTTGCATCTTTTAGATATTGTACGGTGGTATTAATATCTTCAAGGTCTTCTCCGGGATATCCAAGCATGATAAAAGTACCTGTTTCCATATCCATGGCATTGGTTTTTTGAATAGCTTCCTTCACAACATTTACATCAACCCGTCTATCCATCGCATCAATAATTTTTTGAGAACCACTTTCTGCTCCTATCCAAATACGATAACATCCTGCTTCTTTTAAAAGTTGTAAAATATCATCATTCAATCTTTCTGCTCTGGTAATACATTCAAACGGAATCACTGCATCCTGCTTAATGACTTCTTCGTGAAAAGCTGTGAGCCATTTATGACTTACGGTAAATACATCATCTACAAACCATATAGAATCAGGTGTGTAGGTGTCTTTTAGCATTTTTAATTCGGCGGCAACTAAACTTGCAGGTCTCCGTCTATAACTTTGGCCATATACTGCTGTACTACACCATTTACAAGTATATGGACACCCGCGTTGCGTACTTACGGTCATAGAACTCATCCCGTGATTATCCTTCCATGTTTTGAGATATTTCTCCATGGGGATTGCTTCTCTATTAGGAAGTGGTAAGACCGAAAGGTCTTTCATCTTGACGCGTGGTTTTGTTTTAGTGACCATACCGTCTTCTAGATAAGCAAGACCCGCCACTTCAGATACGTCTGTTTGGTTTATGATGGCATTGTGTAGTTCTGCCATGGTTTCTTCACCTTCTCCTATAATAAGATACTGTGCGCCTGCTTTTAAATAATTCTCAAGATTGTAACTGATGTCGGGTCCTCCAAGTACAATAATCGGAAACCCATATTGTGCATCTGTTTTTAAAATTTTCATTAGCTTAATGACTTCTACCTTCGTCATTAAGTTGGAGTAAATCGCTACAATATCTGGTTGCTTTTCTTTTATAAATGCTAATTGATCTTCCTTAGCATAAAACGTAGTATCAAAAAGATAGTTTTCTATATGTTGTTCATTGAGGTATCCAGAAATATATAGCTGTCCTAAAGGAGGATAAGGCTTCATGATTTTGTGCTCCTTAGGATCGTTAGAGAGGTAGTATGCGTGAGTTAATAAAACGCTCATTTCTTTTCAAAGCTTATTAAAAAATGGTCTGCATATTTTGCCCAGAATGGGTTTTGAAACCATGACTCTAATGTAATCAAAAGCTTCATAAAACGAGGCTTATTTTTAAAATAAGGCTCTAAATAGGAGGGAGGAATCGCAATTCCTATGGGTTTTGTCGTTTTTGGTTTGGTATACGCTTTCGCGAAAGCGGTTACCTCCTTAGGATTATAATACCAAGTAGGAACCTGAACACCTTCTACATTAGCATATAGTGGCTTTTTTGTATTTCGCCGAAAGGCATTTTTGAATTGAAATTTTAGCAAAAAATAAAAACGTTCCCATAGCGTATGTTTGGGCATAATCACTAATATTAGCTTTCCTTGCTCTGTAAGTAATGTTTCTGATGTTTTTAAAAAATCTTGTAATTGTACATCAGATAAACAGTTAAGTCCTCCAAAATTTGAAAAAATCACATCAAATTTATGATCAAAAGTGGTAGGAGTCATCTCTGTAATATCAAGTGTTTGAAATGTAATATCCGGATATTTTTTTTGAGCTACTGCAATCATTTGTTCAGAAATATCTGTAGCAATGATATGATGTCCTTGATGATGAAAATGATGAGCATCTTCTCCAGTACCACAATTTAATTCTAGAATTTGCAATGATTTTGTGGTAGTTACATGACGATCTAGATATTTATATACTTGATTACGCTGCGCTTTACCTATACTGGAATGTGTGAAAACAGTATCGTAATTTTGAGCGTGTATATCAAAGTCATTACTCATCAATGTGGTATTCTGCTTATGAAAATAAGCTTGTAGGAATTAAATTAACTATTAGTGTGTTGCATATTCTTTAATATGGCTTTGTCTATCAGAGCACTAGGCATATAATAAAAGAAAAGTGCCATAGATCGTATGGTGGTTTTAGAAATAGTTAATGGGTTTTTAAAGAACGCTTTAAAATTTGCTATCCCTTGGCTTTTTCTATATTCTTTATGTACGTATCTATGTAATTTTTTATAGTATTTAGAGTTAAATGTTCCTTGAAACATCATTGCTAGGTCATCACTATCTGTCCAATTTGCTTTAAGTTGAAGGTCATCTTTTACTTTTTCGTAGAAAGGTGTTCCAGGAAGCGGATATGAAACAGAAATCCCTAGATTATCAGGAAGTAACTCTTTAATCATCGCAACCGTTTTTGCAATATCTTCTTTGGTTTCTCCTAAATATCCAAACTGAATAAAGAAAGCTACTTTGACTTTTTTCTTTTTAAGAAGTTGTGTGGCTTCATAAATCTGTTCTACTTTGGTTTCTTTGTCCATAGCATCCAGAATCTTTTGAGAGCCACTCTCTGCACCTACCCAAACTTCTTTAAGTCCGCTTTCTGCAAGAGCATCTATCGTATCTTCTTTTAAGAGTAAATCAACTCTACTTTGAATGTAATAGGTGATCTTTAGGTCTCTTTTCTTTAATTCAATATTAAAGTTTTGTACCCAATTAGGTTTTAATCCGAAAATATCATCGCACATCCAAAAATTAGTAACGCCATAATTTTCTTTTAAAAAGGCAATATGTTTTGTAATGTATTCTGGAGAGTGTGAGTTGTATCGATTTCCGTAAATGGGTTTTGCACACCAATTACATTTAAAAGGACATCCTCTTGTGGTTGCAATATTAAGTGTAAAATGTTTTCCACTTTGTGCCCATACAGCTTTATATGCATCTATATCTGCCAAATCCCAAGCAGGTTGAGGTAGTTCGTCTAGGTTACGTAATACAACACGTTTAGAATGCTTTTTTGTTTCGTTATCTTTCCTATATACAATACCATTAATAAGACTTATAGATGAATTGTTTTGTAATGCTGCAATAAGTTCTTTGAGCGTGATTTCTCCTTCGCCCTGTATGATATAATCAGCACCAGCATCAAGGTATTGATTATAATGATCTGTACTGTCGCTACTACAAACAATCACTTGACAGTTGTATTTTTTTCCTAGGCCTATCATTTCAAAAGCGGCTTCTCGCATGGTAGTAAGACACATTTTAGTGAGATAGTTAAATCCATCGTCATACATGACTAAGAAGGAAGGCTTTTGTTCTTTTATTTCTGTTTCTATAGCATAAGGGTCACTGCGTAAATTAGTGTCAAATAAGTTTACGGTATAGCCTTCTTGTCGCATTAATGATGCGGCATATAAAGTGCCAAGTGGCGGGTATGGGGTTTTATTTTCCCATTGTTTTTTGTCAAGAGGATAGTAGTAGGAATGAGAAAATAGAATATCAAGCATGTTCTTTGTTTAGCGTAATGTTGTATTTACTTTCATAAGCCCTATACTTTTCGTTAAGCCTTGTGATGACTCTATTTTGAAAACCTTGCGGATGATGTTTTGAAACACTTTTAGTAGACTTCATGGCTACGTTAAACTGGTCAGGGTTCATCTCACTAAATTTTAACTTCCATTTTTTATAGGTGAGTTTTAGAAAAAATGTATCTAATTGCTCTCCTATTTTAGAACGTAATACTTTTTCTGTGAGCTTTACGATACTTGGTTTTTTTATAGGTTTTAATTCATCTAATCCTTCTCCAAAATCTCTGTTTGGAAATGTAGTATACGCCCAGGTGTTTGTGTCATAAAACCTTTTAAAACTACCATTACCATACATAGGAACCAAGGTAACAAGTTCTGTGGCGGTAAACAGATTTTTCTCCTCTATTTCTAAAGAATTTTCACTGATAAAATAATTCACACAAAAATACTTCTTAGAATTAAGCAAGAAAATTTTCTTATATAAAATAAGTAATGTTCTGGCTATCCAGAGTCGTTGTTTGCTGGTAATAATAAAAAAATCTATATCGCCATCTTTATCAAAAAAACCTTTGGATAATGCCCCTGAGATACCCACGCCTTCTACAAATGGAAATTTAGAAATGAGCCTAGACATGCGATCTGCTTTTTTAGCAATATTGCGAGCTCCTTCATTTCCGTCTAATCTTCGATCTATTTGTGCACGATCATTTTCACATAAATAAAACTGATCTATTTTATAAATAACACCATTTTTCACAAGCGTTTCTAGCTCTTGATCTACCAAACTCACATTTTTAATATCAGAAAAAGCGATAATCTCCTCTTTGGTAAGAGGGTATTTAAATAATGAAAAATATAATATGGGTTTGAGGGACGTCAACAGTATATGATTTATAACTTCTTTATATAAGAACTTGATTTAGGTGCTTAATAGTATATACGCTTATTTTCTTAATGAGGATTTTCCTCTATAATGGAAAGAGTATTATGGTACTATGTTAAAACAGAAATTTACTGTTTATTTCTTTACCGTACAATAACTATTGAATAAAGTAATACATATTTTATAGACGAAATGCCTTGTTTTTCCTTACGAGTTGTAAGTGTATTATTATACTATTTATAAATTAAATAGTCTTACTTTATTTTTTACTTCCTAAACTAAAAGCACGAGAGATATTGAAGCCTAAGAAAACATTTCCATCTCCAAAGTCACCTCTAGCTTGTCCTAAGAAACCATTTGCAAAAATAGCTCTAGCATTCGATACGTGTAATTGAAAAACGTGTCCGCCAGTTTCTATTTCTATTCCAAGTGCTAAAGAGTTATTAAAATCAGAACCACTTACCCTATTTAAGTGTATTCCATAATCTCCGATAAATGCTAGTCTTTTAGTAAATTTAAAACGTCCTCCTATGCCTAGGGCAAATTGTGAATTATCTTGCCCGTCTTCTCTGACGGTATTGTCATGAAAGTACGTAGGGATTAATTGTAGTGACAACCAATCATTAAACTTTCTAGAAACTAGTAATTGATGTGCATATCCTAAACGATCGCTAAACGTAAGTTCTGGAAGTAGATCACTATCTAATTCTGTATTGATATTAAATAAATGATACCCTACAAGTGTTACAGGAGATTTCCCTTCTGTTTGACGTAAGAATCTATATTTAACTGCGGCATCATAGGTTTTGTTAAAACCAGAACGTGATATTCCTACATTTAACCAATCTGTGACTCCGTACACAAATTGTATACGTGCAGTTGCGTCATCAAGGCCAATAAAATTATCTATTCCATCACTTAAATCTCCAAAGCGGTGTGAGATGATAAACTGTAACTGTTTTTCTCCTACAAGCTTCGTAGACTCAAAATTTACAATCTTGATTCCTTTAAAAACAGAAGTAACAGGTTGTTGTTCATCTGGTACTTCTTGTTCTAATTCATTAAGTAAGTCATCATCTTGAGCAATGGCCACTATAGGCAAGAGTAATAGTAAGAAAACTAATTTCTTCATGGGTGTTTGGTGTGTTTATGTGTTGGTTTGTATTTTATTTGAGCAAGGTTGCTTGGTCTAACTTTACTTCTTCAAGTAAGTTATCATATCCAATACATCTAGCTTTTATATGTATAGTTGTATTTAGTTGAGAAGGCGTAGGTGGTGTTTCGTTTTCGCTTAAAGCGAAAAAAATCACATTTTCAACCACAATGCTATTTCCATCAATACTACTTAAGATACCTTCTATTTCAATAGTTTTATTAAGGTATTTTGCAGTTGCTTCTTCTTCACTATTCTGAAAATCTTTAATAAAATCAGTAGCTTTTACTGTGAAAGCTGGTTTTTCAGATTCAATATCTCTATGGTCTTGATATATATAATTATACCCTATAATAGCTGAGAGTGCAATTACGACAAGAACTACTAGTATTATTTTTTTATTTTTCATGAGTTCCCAGTTTCATTAGCGTTTCACTAAACTAAAATTAGCTGCAATTTTAATAGTGCCTGAGATTTTCTCTCTTACAACACTTGGGATTTCAATATCAAAATCACCAGGTGCTACAGAAAAATTTGTGCTTACTTCTATAGTATCTCCATTCTTGACAATTATGATGGTAGTACTTACTTTTTTTGTTTTACCGTGAATAGTAAGATCTCCTTCTACGGTATATTCTTTTTTGGAACCTATTTCTGTAATAGAAAAACCATTCACAACACCGTTAAAGGTTGCTTTTGGATAGGTATCGCTCTCCATATAGTTTTCATTGAAATGCTCTTCCATAAGTGCATTCCTAAAACGAAACCCTTTTACGAGTCCTAATACAGCAATTTTTCCAGAACTTACGTCTAGAATAGCTGTTGTAGTTTCATTACTAGCTTTTACGGGTTCAAATGCTTCTACAGATCCTTCAAAATCTAGTTTTCCAGTTTTTGTATAATATTTTTGTCCAAAACTTTGGGCTATAAATCCAAAGAATAAAAGGAGTATCATTAA
The DNA here is from genome assembly GCF_900188275.1 of Dokdonia pacifica. Classification (GTDB taxonomy): domain Bacteria; phylum Bacteroidota; class Bacteroidia; order Flavobacteriales; family Flavobacteriaceae; genus Dokdonia; species Dokdonia pacifica. The sequence goes on along the minus strand of NZ_FZNY01000007.1, from coordinate 10,335 downwards.
TTTTTTCATGATTGATTGTTTTAAATGCGATTGTTATTAATTTTCATTTTCTAGAATACCATCGTCTATCCAATCCATGATATCTTCTATAAGGTTATCTGGTAGATTTCCGCTAGGTGGCATTGGGTTTGTTGTACTTGTCATACGAGTTATCATTCTGCCATTATCTGCTTCTATAAATGCAAATTCAAATGCATCCAGTCGTACTCCTGCAGTTTGTTCATTTACATTATGACACTCTACACAGGCATTATCTAAAATAGCTCTAGCCGTATTTTCATAAGTAACTACATCTATAATTTCGTCATCTTCTCCAACTAGTTCTGATAAAGAACTTCTTTCGCAGCTTGAAAATGCGAGCATTCCTATAGTAAGAATAAGTCCTGTTATTTTGAAGTTACTTGTAGTCTTGTATGCGATTTGATTCATAATTTGTATCTGCTTGTTTATGATGGTTGAACCTTAATTTTTAAATTCATAACAAAGAACCTTTATGACACCCATAAAATAAAATTAAATGAGTTTAAAAGGAAAAAATGACTTTAAAACTGAAAAATAAATCATCATAGATTTCTTTCCATAAAGCCTATAAATAGATACTCTTCACAGTATTTGAGTATATTTTGAATAGTAGGTCGAACTATACGTTTAATCTTACATTTCTATATGAAGAAATACATAACAAGGTACAAAAAATATAATTTTTGTATGATGAATGCTATAATAAGACCGTAGTGCTTTGCCTAAGTTCTATATGTTTTGATGAGATATTATTATGTGTAGTATCGTTACTTTATTTGATGGGATATGGTAAGAATATTATTTCGCGAAAGCGAAATTTAAATAGTTAAGCATAGGTATAGGATATACAATTGCTTATTTAATTTTTATTAAAATGTGGAGATTGCTCTAGGGAAATATTGGTAATGAAGTATTTTGTGTCTCCCCAAAAGAAAAAAGTGCCAAAGCGTTCTATGTAGGTAACCTTCACATACTTGCCTTGATAGTCTTTTAATTGCTGGATGACCTCTTTCTCTTTGTCCATTACAGAAAAGCTAAAAATTTGAGCCCCACTAATGCCTTGACTTATTTCTCCTTCCCAAGTTTTTACAACGGCTCCTTTGTAGCTAAACTTGATTAACTCACCAGATCTAGTCCCTTCACTATAGGGTACATAATATAAGAAGCTATAGTAGGCAGTAGCCAATAATGCAATTGCTAGTAAAAAGATGATGAGTACTTTTTTCATAATATTTATGGCATCTACTTTTGTTCTTCAGACGCACGCTCAATAAGCTTGTCATTGAGGTGTTTCTTCTGTTTGATTCCTAGTTTTTTAAGGCTTTCTACTTTTTTAATTAGATTTCCTTTACCTGTAAGCTTTTTCATGGTAGTATCATAACTCCCTTGTACAGTACGTAATTGATTTCCTACTTTGATAAGATCATCGGTAAGCAATACAAACTGATCATAAAGACGTCCCGCTTGAATAGCAATTTCTAGGGCATTTTGTTGTTGCTTCTCATTATTCCACATCGTATCTATAGTACGAAGTGTTGCCAATAGCGTAGAAGGCGTTACAATCACAATGTTTTTTTCAAATGCTTGATTGTATAATTGATTTTCTGCATTGATAGCAATCGCAAATGCAGGTTCTATAGGGATAAACAATAATACAAAGTCAGGACTTTCTACTTGATAAAGGTCTTGGTAGTTCTTGTCACTTAATTGTGCAATATGGCGTCTTAGCGAAAGAATATGCTCTTTAAGCGCTTGTTCTTTTAAAAGATCATCTTCCTGATTTACATAACGCTCGTAAGCACTTAAAGACACTTTACTATCAATAATCATGCGTTTGTTATCAGGTAAATGAATCACAATATCCGGAAGTACACGACTGCCATCTTCTGTTGTGAAGCTTTGTTGTACAAAATACTCTCTGTCTTTTTCAAGTCCCGATTTTTCTAACACACGTTCTAGTACCAATTCTCCCCAGTTACCTTGTGTTTTACTATCTCCTTTTAAAGCCTTAGTCAGGTTATTAGCCTCTTTAGACATCTGTTCATTAAGTGCCGTAAGGTTTTTGATTTGCTCTCGTAATGCAGAGTTACGCTCAATCGTATCTTTTTGAGTAGCTTCAACTTTCTTTTCAAAACTTTGAATTTTTTCCTGAAATGGTTTCAGGATTTTATCTAAGTTTTCTTGGTTTTGCAATGTAAATTTACTTGACTTTTCTTCTAGGATTTTATTGGCAACAAGTTCAAAATCTTTGGTGAATTTTTCTTGTAGTGTTGCTAGTTCTTCTGTTTTTTCTTCAATGCGTTTTTCCAAGTTTTGGAATTCTACATTACGAGCTGTGAGTTCGTTTTGGAAAAAGTCTTTTTCCTTTCTTAGGATTGTCGCTTCTTCATTGGCTTGCTTTCTGACTCCTTCTAATTGTTCTGTAGCTTCTTTTCGGAGTTGTTGTATTTGAGATTCCGCTTTCGCGAAAGCGTCCTTAGCCTGACCCAACTGCTCACTTTCTAATTTTAAACGTTCCTGTAAACCACTAAACTCCCCTTTCTTTTTAAGATTAGCGATAAACATGCCTAATACTACACCAATAATAATACAAGTAATGGCAATAAGAAAGTAGATAACTATGTCATTCATGAGTGTAAAGATAAAAAATACAAATGCATTTATGGTGTGTCGCTGTCTTATTTGTAGCGATCATTCCTAAACGCTCTTTTAACAAAAAAATATTGCCATTTTTATTGATATTACATCGTAAATGAAGTATCTTAATAGTAAAATTAATTCTATGAAAAAAGTAGTACAATTATTCGTGTTTTTTGTTGGCTTTATAGCTATTTCTCAAGGCATTAAACGCGAAAATATTAGCGGAAAAATTATTGTAGAAGGAAATGATATAGAGAATATCACCATTTATAATACATCATCAAATAAAGGTACAATCACCAATGAAAAAGGAGAGTTTACCATAGCTGTAGCCTTATATGATGTCTTAGAAGTGAGAGCCATAGAATACCAAAATTTTGATGTTAGGATTAATAAGGATATTCTCGCCTCAAAAAGAGTCAATATTTTTTTAATTGAAGAAGTAAATCAATTAGATGAGGTTTTGGTCAGCAATAGAACGCTTACAGGAGATCTTCAAACAGACATTAGCAATGTAAAATTATTTAGTCCCAAACTGGATGCTGTTTATTTTGGGATCAATAATTACGATGTATATGATTATACAGAAGATAATAGTGAGGAGATCAAAAATATGGCTATCCGATCTGAGGCGCAGGCGATGGTACATAGTCTAAATGTTATTAATGTAGTAGATCAATTATTGATTCCACTTTTTAGATCTGAGGTAAAAGATAAAAAGGCTGTTGGTATTCCAGAAGTACCTGCAAAATCAATTAAATATTATTTGGGCTCTAATTTTTTAGTAAAGAACTTTAGTATTCCAGAACACCGTGTAGAGGAGTTTATTAGATACGTTGAAGAGGATAAAACCTTTGACTTTGATATGTTAAACTACGGTCATGAATTAGAATTTCTTGAATTGCTTAATAAACAAAGTAGGATGTTCTTAAATACTAAAAAGACTACAGATTAGAAGCTTTATAAAGATACCGCTTTCGCGAAATGCTAGCCTTAAAGTATTATTTCTTATTTCTAGTTTCTGCAATAATCACCCCAAAATTCCCATCCACTTGCTCCCAATAGCGAGAAGGGAGATAGGTGCGAGATACAAAACCGTCTAGATATAATGCATTTTTACAGCCTTTGTCTTTAAAAAAGCAAGCAAAGTCATAAAAATTGATTTTCTCTTTAGACATGGCAAAAAGCAAATTGCCATTAGGTAATACACCGACACCGTTTCTGATATGTAGGTTAGAAGATCCTTCTGTAAATTTAGGATGTATCTTATCATTTATAAGAAGCATAGGGCCAGATTGCGTAGCATATTTGATATCTGGAGTCTGTGTAAAATTTGCAGTAGTTGTAATAGAAGCTTTATGCTTATCGGTTATATAAAAAATACCATTGGGGTGTAAATAAAAATTTGTTTTCCCGCCTTGTAAGGTGTCAATAGGGGCTTTCATGACTCCTTTCTGGATGAATAGCCCTTGAGGAGATCGGTCTTTAAGATACATACCTCCATTCATTGCAAAAACAAGTTCTTTTCCTTCTTTTTCAACAACTGTTTTTAAATTCTGAATACTCCCATAATTTTTGTCTTGATCATCTTTCCAATAAAAATCTAGCTGCTGCTTATTGAGATTCACTTCATAACTTAGAATACCACTATTAGTACTAGGTAGAACTTCTTTACTCGTATTAAATGATATGAGTAAAATGAAAAAGAAGAGAAATGATTTAAAATAGCTCATATAGCTCACTTGATTTAATTGAATAACTCATTAACGATATACTAATTGTGTTCTCTGAATACTTAAAGGTACCCAAAAGATTTTTTAAAGAAACCCATTAGCAATAATCATTTAGTTATTTTACCGTGTATTCAACGGTTTTTAAAAACCGTAAAATCTACCTTTATTTTTTGATAGCGAGACCAATATCTTTAAGAGCACTGATCGGTGTTTTTAATTTATGAACCTTTTAAACAAATTATTTTATGGAAAAATTTGATGAATTCTCATCTATTGAACAAGCCGCTATGGAACAGTCTCCTATACATGAAACTGATATACGCTATAATTTTACAGATGCTCATGATTTTATAGGTAAAGTAGCTAAAATTGTAGAGACAGATAGGGTTGATATAGCAGGAACAGGAGTAGAACATATTGTGGCAACTAAAGGAGATGGAGCAACAACACCAGAAGTTACAGCAACCGCAGCTGTAGAAGTAGCAGCTGGGGGAGTTGTTGTAGATACCGTTTTTACAAACAAACATATCTCACTTCTTAAGAGCATTGATAAAGAATGTTCTGTAGATGAACTTATCGATTTAAGAAGCAGCTTAATGAAAGCAAATGCTATGCGTAAATAGTCTCCTGATGTAATCAAATAACTTCTATATATGCTACAATCATGTATAGAAGTTTGATTTTGATGCTCCATTACGGATAGCGCGTACACATACCCCGTATTTTCCACGGGTTTTAAAATACCGTGTAATCTCTCATTATTTTCTAAGGGTGATTCATATACCTTTAAAAACACTGATCAGTGTTTTTTTATTTATTAACCTTTTAAACAAATTATCTCATGGAAAGATTTGATGAATTCTCATCTATTGAGCAGGCTGCTATGGAGCAGTCTCCTGCACATGAAACCGATGTAGGGCACAACTTTTACGAAGCACAGTCCTTTATTGGTAAAGTAGTTCACGATGTAGGACATGCAGTTGATAAAACTGCTCATGACGTAGGTCATGTTGCTACTAAAGCAGCTCATGTTGTCGTAGAAGGAACTAAGGAAGCTATTGAAGTTACTGGTAAAGTAGTACAAGTAGCAACTCCTGAAACTCCAGAAGCAGAAGAAGCGACAGCAGTGGCTGTCGAAGTTGCTGCCGGTGGAGTTGTGGTAGACAATGTTTTTACAAAAGAACATATCTCCCTTCTTAAAAGTGTCGATAAAGAATGCTCTATAGATGAGCTTATCGATTTGAGAAGTAGTTTAATGAGAGCAAATAAAATGCTAAAAAAGTAATGCTATGAACCTATCAGATATCTTTACATATGTTATTGTTGGATGCCTGGGGTTTTGGCTATTAGCAAGTATTATTTGCCAATTTAATTTCCTGCGTCTAGAGAATTTCTTTAGACGTATGGATTTTTTCTCCCTACTTCCACGCTGGTCTTTCTTTGCACCCAATCCTGGAGTGACAGATTATCACTTACTGTATAGAGATAAAGACCAAGAAGACGAATGCGGACGATGGATAGAGTATCCTATCGCGAGTAATAGAACATTATTAGGAGCCGTATGGAATCCTAAAAAACGAAATAAAAAGGCACTATCAGATGCAGTACAAACATTAGTACGGTCATCATCTATGCTAAAAGCTAGCGAGTTTAAAACCTCTATGTGTTACATCGCTTTAGTAAATTTTATAGCTTCTTTACCTAGAGATACTAGTGGAAGAGTTACTCAATTTATGATCATGGAATCCTATGGACACCTCCCAGATAAAGGACCTAAAATGCTATTCAGATCAGAATTTCATAAAATATAATCGTTATGGAACAATTTTTAAATATCGAATTTGTCTATTCCTGTATGAAGTATTTTGTATTGATAGGGGTTTCTATCTCTACAATAGAACTATTATATAATTGGAAAAACTTTAAAGACAACCGTTTATATAGTTGGAAAGTAATTGCTACAAGAGATACTTTCTCAGAATCTAATGTCCTTTATAGAGTCGCTCATTTTCTATTGAAGTACCCTAATTTTTTGGGAGTCATTATCCTTAGATTACTAGTTATTGTGTTATTAGCTGTGCCAGGAATTTGGATGTTTTCACAAGCACCTTTATTACTCATTATTGTAGTGACATCTTTGCTTATTAATTATCGCAGTCCTTTTGGACAAGACGGTTCAGATCAAATGTCTACCATTGTATTGATTACACTATTCTTATACCATATCAATCCTGAAAATACCATAGTAGCACAAGCAGGACTTTGGTTTATAGCCTTACAATCATTACTCTCTTATTTTACAGCAGGTTTTTTTAAAGCAAAAGGAGAAAAATGGACAACAAAACCCAATGCTGTATTCTTAATTTTTAATACCGCGACATATGGGAGTAAACCTATTGCTCAGTATTTAGAAGGGAAACAGGGAGCTATTACCTTTTTAACATGGTCTACAGTAGCTGTAGAAGTGATGTTTCCTCTAGTTTTAGTAACAGGATATCCTGGTATGATATTATTTTTAGGATGGGGCTTGGCATTTCATTTAATGAATGCTTTAGTGATGGGATTAAACTCTTTTTTATGGGCTTTTTTAGCAACCTATGGAGCCATCATTTATTGCTGCATGCAACTTTCTAGCTACTGGGTATTATAGCTTATGGACAATCCTATTTCTAATTACATTATAAAACAACCTGATGATTGTGCACTTATATTTATTAAAAACGGGCAATCCATTATAGATATAAATGCACAGTGTCATATGCCGTTAGCTAGTATTTATAAATTAATTGTTTTAAAAGCATATTTAGAACAATGTAAAAGTGGTGATGTAAACCCTAATGATCTTGTACATATCCACGAATTAAAATGTTATTGGATACGCTGGGTAGATCCAGGTTTTTCAGGTTGGTATGCTTCTTTAAAAGCAACCAATAAAGTCAAGAATAATCAAATCGCTTTGCGCGAAATTGTACAAGGAATGCTCGAATATAGTTGCAATGCAAATACAGATTATTTGTTGAGTCTTTTGCATATTGAAAAAGTTCAGAAACAACTTGATACATTAAAGATAGATGGCCATGACCCAATCATGCCCATTAGTACCTCAGTATTGATGTTCTTGAGAGATATAAAAAAAGGGATGACACATACCCCAATTACATTAGCAAAAGAGGCCAATAGTGCTTTTGAAAAATTACTACAAGGTAAAACTGTAGAAGGGTTAGATTTTAACTTGTTAAATGACTTTGACTATAAGAGGCAATGTGACTGGAGTGACGCACTTCCGCATGCTTCTGTACATAATTATATACAGGTATTAAACCAATTACAAGCGTTGCATAAGAACACTAAGGAGTTACAAAGCGTAATGAGTTGGTTTGGAAATTTAAAGAGTTACAAAGGTTTACAAGGCGGGATGAAACTAGGTACGACTCCTAAAGTATTTAATACAGCATTATATGCGACAGATAAAGAAAATAATACCTATCAATTGATTTATTTTCTCAATAACCTTGATCAAGAGCAAAAGGAAATGGTCACACTTGCGTCTAATGATTTTAACTTACGTATGATCAAAGAACCTTCATATGTAAACGAACTTAAAAATAACATAGCTCATGTCGCTTCAGTATAAAAAAATAATCCTTTTTGATGGAGATTGTTCTTTTTGTAATAGTACCGTTGATTATCTGTTTAAAAAGAATAGTAAACGAAGCTTATATTTTACATCACAGCAATCTAGAATAGGGAAGGAGCTATTAGAAAAGAAGAACTTACCAAGTAATTTGGATACCATTTATTTTTATTCAGATGGGAAGGTATATGAAAAAGCAGCAGCCTTTTTTCATATTGCAAAAGAGCTGGATAGTCCTTGGCGATATTTTTCTTTTTTGAGGCAAATTACTCCACGCTCATTAGGAAATTGGTGTTATGATCGTATTGCCAAAAGAAGACATTTGCTATTAGGAAAAAAAGATAGTTGTAGGCTCATGACCAAAGAAGAGCAACAGTATTTTCTATTATAAATTTTCTAAGAATATGTTACTTTATACGCTTTCGCGAAATCGAACTTGTGAGATTCACGACCATAGGGAGAGTGAAACGGTAAAGCGAACTTGTGAGATGCACGACCGTAAACGAGAGCGAGACGGTAAAGCATATACTGTACTTTCTAAATAGTCTTCTTTAAAACGATAAACCTACTGGTAAGTTCAAGAATATCTAGTTTTTTTTCTTCTGCGATATACGCAATGGTCTCAGATCTGTACATAAATACATGTGTAGGGTCTTTTCGATAAAACCATGTTTTAAAATCAATGGTATCCGTATATAATAAAGTCATAATAAGTAACATTCCATTAGGTTTCAATAAGGATACGAGTCTATCAATCTCTAGCTTGGGATTATTAAAATGCTCAAATACCTCACAACTCACAATATAATCGTATGATGAATGTAATACCTTTTGGTCAGGAGCAAAGTAGGGATCGTATGGAACAATATCATAATCTTGCTTTTTAAGCATACTGGAAATAACTGGACCTGTACCGCTTCCAAAATCTAATCCCTTATGCTTAGGTGAAAATGTATCAAGTACATACTGAGTAATAGGCATCGTAAAGTTTTGATACCTATGATCTTCTACATCATTATTGTGGCTTTCATAATGTGTCTTTTCTTCAGTAGCAGTTAGGTATTGTTTTTCATCTTTTACAATCGCTTTACACCTTTCACAATCATAAAAATGGGTATCTATTTGTGTGATAAGTGTTGTATTGCAAAGGGTGCATAGCATGCTTTGTTGCTTGTTTTTTGTTCCTATAGAAGCATCAAGGTACGGATATAAGTTTATAATGTATTGTTTATTAGTGAAACACTATTTTGTAAAGTCAGTAAGACGCATACAAAATAGATAGCTGAACTAATCCCGCTTTTTCAGCGGGATCTTAGTTTAATATCTTTTATGAGTGCGCTTTCGCACTTCGATGTAACTCACATCAACTTCTACGTCACTATCTTCCTTGAGAGCGTATACAACTTGTCTTTTCGAGCGCAGTCGAGAAATCTAGTTGTTGTTTCAAGATTCCAAGTACAAAGAATATGATTTTAATGACGTTTATGGTTGCTAATGATAATTTTTATTCTTTCCGAACGCCAATAGGATATCAGCAATGGGATATGCTAGCGCTGCAGTTATTCCAAATATTGCTAGTATTATCTTTCCTTCGGATAAAAAACCAGTTATTGAAACCCATATAATCAATATGCAAAAAGGATAGAGGAGTAGTCTAGTTACAACCTTTGTAAAAGTCCACTCTTTGGTTTTTTCTTTCTTTAATGCTGTTTTAGCATTGTTTTTAAGTTCAGGATTATTTTCTGGCGCTATATTTTCTATGGCTTCTTTCAATTCGTCTGTTAGAATTTTTGTTTCGTACTTTTTCATTTTCGATACTAACAGATGCAATAAAATACCAACTACAGACATTGCTATTATATATAAGATGGCCGTTTTCATCTCAGTTGTAAATAATAATGCCAAAGTCAGTAGCGTAAAAAAACCAATAGCAAGTTTATTTAGAAATTTATCATAGGGATTTTTCTCCGTTTTTATACCGTTTAACTCTCCATGTTGATCAAAAGTCAGATGAAAGATGGGATATGCTCCTCTTAAAGAATGTGCGGATCTCCATATGAGGAGTGCATTTGGTTTTACTTCTCCACTGTATTTTGTTGTATTGTAAAAAAACATATCATTCCAATGGTTTTTCAGCGTACTTTTTTTGTGCTGAATAATTAATTTTTGGATGTCTTTTTTATGCGCCATAAAGTTTAGTTCAAACTACCGTCAACGTTTGGTGTAAGGAACGTAGGGCAAGGAATAAGTACTGTCTTTCGAATTCTCACTAAGCCAAATTTACATATTTTGCTTTTATTTTTCTAA
>NZ_FZNY01000011.1 GCF_900188275.1 Dokdonia pacifica | reverse complement strand
AATGGAACTACAGTAGCTACACATACCATGACACAAAACTTCCCTTCTCTAGTTGGAGATATGGTGATGTATGATGAAGGGACGCAAATAAGCAGTTTAAATCTCTATGCAACTACTATTGAAAAGAGTCTACAGAAAGTAGATTATGCCTACAATGTACGTGGTTGGCTCACTGATATCAATGACATCAATGATAATTCAACAGAGCGTGATCTGTTTAACTTCCATCTTAATTATGATTCTAAAGAAGGTATGACTGCTACCGGTAGTATCACACCACTCTACAACGGAAATATTTCTCAGACGATGTGGAATACAGCCAATACTGATAATCAAACTAGAGCCTATGGATATGCCTATGATGATTTAAATAGAATCAATGCTGGATTTAGCAGAAACGGTGTTAATTATAATGACGTAGATAGTTATAGCCTTATTAATGTAAGCTATGATAAAAACGGAAATATTGGTGGTTTAGAGCGTTTAGGATACATCTCAAGCTCAAGTAGTGGAATAATGGATGATCTCACGTATACCTATAATGGGAATCAATTATTGAGTGTTACTGAAAACAGTCAATCAACAATCAAAAAACAAGGGTTTTATGATGGAAACACTTCAGGTAATGACTATCAGTATGATGTTAATGGAAATATGATTGAAGATCTCAATAAAGGTATTGGAAACATAGATTATAATCATTTAAATCTCCCTGAAACTGTTACAATTAACACAATTGATGCCGAACAAACTGCTCAACAAGGAACTATTAACTATATTTACGATGCAACAGGAGTAAAGCTCGCTAAAGTAGTGAATGATGTAAATCAAAATAGTACCATTACAACCTATTATGCAGGAGGATATATCTATGAGAACAACAATGGGGTTGAGCAACTTAAAATGTTTCCGCATCCTGAAGGATATGTAGAACCTGTTTATGGTACTTCTAAATCTATTCAGAAATTTAGCTCCATATCGCAAACCACATCATTCTCTACCTATCAGTATGCTTTTAACTATACCGATCATTTAGGAAATGTAAGACTCACCTATGCAGATAGTGATGGAGATGGAGCCATTAAACCATCAAGTGAGATTATATCTGAAAAACACTATTACCCTTTCGGTCTTCAGCAAAAAGGGTATAATGAGACGATTACCTCTAATGTAAATTCTTTTGCGAATAATTTTAATTATAATGGAAAAGAGTTTAATGAAGAACTGAAGCTTAACTGGCATGATTATGGTGCAAGAAATTATGATGCATCTATAGGTAGGTGGATGAATATAGATTTTTTTGCTAATCAGTATAATTCTTATTCTCCGTACGTATATACGCTGAATAATCCAGTTAAATTTGTTGATAAAGATGGCCGAATTGTTAGAGATCCTGATGGGAATATTGTTTTTACTGAAACAGGTTCTCATATATATTTTCAAACAAGCTCTCCAGAAATAATAGGACAAACTTCAGACGGGAATGTTACATATGGATATTGGAAATCTAAATATAATACAGGTAATATTTATGCTAATAATGGTACTGCAATTAGGGCATATCAGTATACACATTCTGAATATGTAATTGAAACTAGATCTCCAACAGGAGAAGTGATTGATCGTAAAGTAGACGAAGTAAACAATTTAGGATTTGATAATCCTAATGCAGCGAATGCAGGAATTAATTGTACTACTAATTGTCATGGTATGACATTTACATCAAGTAGATTGTGGTTGCAAATTGATCAAGTGAAAGAAATTGTTGAGAATGATGGGTTGGAATTAACTGAAGAGTCTTTAGCAGATATTGCTGTTTTTCATGATGGTATAGGTAAAGATGTTCACTCAGCTACTAGAAATGAATCAGGGACCTATGATGATAATTCAGGAATGCTTGTGTCACAATATGGTCGAAGCTTACAAGAAGCTTCTAGGGGATTTTCTGGAGAAGGGAAGTTAAAAGCTTCTACTGCTAGAAAGAAACGTTCTGTGAGTTTTTTCAAAAAAGTCGATGATAAAGTATTTGATACTGAATTTGGAAGTGTCAAAAATGGTGTAAGGACAATAACAAATCAAGAAGAAATATCGGAATTTGTAAAATTAATTAAAGAATAAAATATTATGAGATTATTATTTGCTTTTATTTCATTACTCAGTTTAGTTGGTTGTAGTTCGCAGAAACAAACAATTGGAAGAACTACTCAGGATAAATATTTTAATTTAATAGAAAAGGGAGGTCTTAGTAGGATACAATTGTCATCTCAAAGTACTTTAATACTTGATGATTATAATTTTTATAATAGTGTTATTGACTTTTCTGAACAAGAAAAGTTAGATATGATTGGGGAGTTACTCTCATATAAAGGTAATAAAAAAACAGCTTCCTTTCATATAACATCAAGTAATAGAAATTTATCTCAATTATATATTGGAGATGTTAAAAGCTATTCTGTGGAAATTCAAGCTTTACTTATGATAAATGAGATTTATTTTACAAATCCTTTTTATTATTCTCCATTTCCAATTTTAATTAGTTCACATTCTGATAAAGAAATAAATAATGAAAAGGAGTCTATATTAGACGTTTATTCTCAATATGAAAAATGGTATAAGAGAATAAGAAAAAAAGGATTTGTAAAATCAAAGCGTCAAAAAATTATCCCATTAGATCGTAAAAGTAAATATATGTGGATGTATGGTGTTTTAGTAGACCCTAATAGTAAATTACAATTTAAACTTGATAAATTAGACTTAAGATAAAATTAAGAATAGATAATAGAAAAAGTAAAGAAATTAGCTTTACTTTTTCTATTATCTATTCTTAATAACAATAAATTTCAGATACATTAAATGTATTCAATTCAAATAAAAACATTTCCGCTTTGTCAATAAGGCTAGCCTTATTATAAAGAGCAATCATATCTTTTGAATCTTGTTTTTTTGGATGCGTGATATATTTAATACGTTCTCCATTAATATTATTTTCGAGCAAATTTGTAATGAATGAACGCCTACAGTCATGTGTAGATACAAGCTCATATTTTGGTATGCCGGTCGTTACTATTTTACCTTGGTTAAAACTGATTTTCGTTTTTTCTTCCAACGTCTCTATTTCAAGAAGTTTGCAAACTCTTTTGATATTCACATTAATGATTTGTTCGTTAAAAGCAGGGAAGCGATTGTTATTTACTTTAAGAATATCTCTAACAGGTTTTAAAAGCGGAATGATTACGTCACTTTTTGTTTTTCCGATTTTAATTTTAACGCCATAAAAATCCTCTTTTTTACCTTTAAAAACTTCTGGCGATAAAAGATGTAATGCTTCCATATCTTCTACACGTAATCCCATTAATGAAGCCATTATAAGATATTGCCGAGCATTTTCTAATTCATTATCTCCAATTGTATTATTGATGGCACTTTGAATTTCTTTTTCATTTAGATAAATATCTTTTTGAGCTGGTGGGTTTTCTAAAAATAAGTTCCCATCACTTAGATCTAAAGTGATATTAGCTCCACTTTTCTTTCCTAAAGATAAAATACGATGTAAGAGTTTTATGTATTTATTAATAGATTTTGTACTGTAACCAGTAGGATCTCTTCGCTGTTTTCTAGACTGATTAGGGTTATTAACTTCAACCTCGCCACGATATACATCATCAGCAATTTTGAAGAAATTCCAATAAAATTTAGTGTCATTAAAATCTGAAAATAAAATTTCAGTATTGTTTATTATGTGATAGTTTTCGAACATTCGAGATAGGGAAACATAGGTTTTTATATAGTTTTCTGACGGTGCATCTTTCTTTTTCATTTTGATTGCTTCTCGGTCATTCTCAATTTTCTGATATAAAAACTCTAAAACAGTTTTTTGTTTGGTAATTTCTTTTTTCTTTCTCCCTAATTTGATTTCTAGTAAATCTTTAAATTCAGACGGAGTAGGGTTAATTTCTGTAATAAAAAAATGATTAGTTACATCATCTACAGTACTTTTTATTTTTGATATTCTCGTCTTTATTGATCGGTTATTGCGCGAATATTGGTTAAATGTTTTTTCATCAAAAACAAAAACAGATCTTTTCCCTTTTTGGATATGTTTTCCAAAATTTTCAGGTTTAATTCTGCATAATGTAGAAATCTTTATAGGTTTATATTTTTTCCTGTCAGAGTTGAATTTTGTAATTTTTTTTGACCTGTCAATTTCTGAATAACCTATATTGATATCTAGAAAAATTTGTCTTTCTCCATTCTTATTTGGATGACCATCAAGGTAAAATCTTAATATAGGTTGTTTCATATCACATCGGAAAATACATCGTAAAATTATGTATTTATTTGGTTTTATATGATGTTTTATGAATTTCTTTTTGATTTATGAAAATCGTTATTTATTGATAATTAGTTTTTTAAAATAAATATGTATCAATTTGATTCAATTTGAAGCCAAACTCATCAGTACTGGAGGTACCACAGAAAAACCCGATCTTTTTGATCGGGTTTTTTGTTTTATATTGGAAAGTGCGTTGGAAAAACTTTAACTACTTTTGTTAATTAATTTTTGAACATTACTTAATAAGTGCTGTTCAGAAGAATATTCAAAAATATCCTCTACCCAAGGATATCTATTCCAGTGTTCAAACATTGCATATTCTCTATTCCCTTCTAATAGTAATGGTTGTACTTTTAAAGAGGGGAGATTAGGTATTATAGTGCTTAATTCTTGAGGAATACTTTTAGGGTCAGTAATATCAGCAAATACCATTTTTGAGATATTGGCAATTAATTGAATTGTTTCCGTTAAATCTCTATTTAAAGAAGGAGAGAATGTAAATAACACAGGAATATATCCTAATTCCCGTATTTTTTGTTTTATACCTTCAAGAACTTCTAATCTTTCATCCGTAAACCTTCCTAGTATTAAAATGACCTTTGATGTTAAAGAAGTAACTACATCTCTAATCTTTCTATTGTCAATAAGCATATAAATGAATTGAGCAATCTCTATATTATCAACTGATATTTCAGATGAATTATCTTCAATATCATTTGTGATAATTAAATTTTTTGAGATCGAACCTTCAATTTTAATTCCCCAAGTAGAGACTCCGTATATCTTGGAAGAATCTATTGTAGTCTTATAAAGATGTGTTTCTGTAAGATTTGCAAATTTTAGGTACGTATATAAAATAGTGCAATTGTCATATTTTGTTAAGTACTGTTCCGTCTTACTTAAATTACATCCAATAAATTTACAATTGTTAAATTTTGAATAATTTAAATTAGCCCCTATAAAATAAGTCTTTTTGAATGTGCAATTCTTAAATATGCAATAGTTAAATTTAGAATTATCAAATTGAGTTTCAAAAAAATCACAATCATCAAATTCAACATAATTGAATTCTGAAGACTGTATTTTTAATCTAGAAAAATCAAATTGTTTAAATTTTCTTCTACTTAATTTCATCTTAGGTAAAGATGCTATAGATAATGAGATATGATACGATTGATAATTTCGTAAAGATTTGTCGGAATGTAATTTAATTCCACGTACATTTTTGGTTAGCTCTTTAACCCAATTATTCCACTCTTCAGCTCCTTGATCTATTAAATCAATAATGCTTTTTTCAGTTAATTCCATAAATTAAAATTTCTAATATGCATAAATATAGGTATTTAAGATGTGTAAAACTGTTTAGTAGAGGTTGAATATTAAGTACAACTTAACTTTGGTATACAAATCTTATTGAAGTCATCTGCGATATATGATACATAGATTCTCGCTTTAATACACTTTGCAAAAAGTAGCCCGCCGTTACAGCAGCGGGCTATTTATAATTGCTTTCTATTATACCCAGACGAATGAATATTTCGAAAGCCTTTGGGCATTACACTTTTTTTCAGAATACTTCAAGGAAAGCATTTAATGCAAAGCGTATGAAGTAGCTTCTCTTAAACCGTTCTTAAATGAAAAACCTGCATAGGTTTATCGCCAAAATCAAAGTTCCAATTCACGATGTTGAAAATGCTATTTATCTTGAAGATGGAGTGACTATTATCCTAAGTCTTGCTTCTCGACCAATGATTTTGATCTTTTACACGCTCGATAACTTCATCGAGGAGGATATAAAATGCTTTGTCTTCTATGCAAATAACTTCTATAAGTTTAATATTTGTTATCAACAAAAGTAATTTTTGGGACAATGAATTTTTTATAATCTTTCTCGTTAAATGTTATGTCGTCTAATGATGTCCTTTTACTATTTGTCATTTCTCTAAACATTCGTCCTTTTTTTAATAAAGATAGATGTATAAGAGTCATGTGAAATGAGGATCGTAACTTATATATTTCACGTCTAATAGTAGGGTTTACTATATAGGTGCCTCCTTGTGGATCGAATAGTAAATTTGAGAAATCTTCATTTTTAGTGTTTTCATAATCCTTTTGTCTTCTAACAATATTATATTTTTTAGATTCCTTAGAAACCTCTTTAACAGCTTCTAAATAGGCATATAATAAATTTCTAGTAAAAAGAAATCTATTTTCATCAGTTTCATTTGTTGAATAATTGTTAATAACTCGACCTTTAATTAAATTTTCCTTTATTTGATTTATAATTTGAGAATTATCACCGATATTATTTAATAGATTTTTTTTATATAGATTTTCAGCAAACTCTTTAATTTCGTTTACCCAAGCTAGGAACTCCCCTTTTAAGAAATAAGTGTTCAGAAAAGTTTTGAGAGATACTATTTCTCTGTTAGCAATAATATCTAATTTAGGGTCAAACTTGACTTCGTAATTTTCATATTCTTCTTCAGAGTAACATTTTAAAACTATAAGCTGTCTAAACAGGTAAGGAATTAAATATTTTGTATTTATATCTAAATTTTCATGGTTATTTTGAAAATTATTTATGTCTGTAGAAAAATATGCCCAAGACCAATAAGTATACATTTTAGAATTGTCTTGGTAGAATAATCGATAACCAACTAGATCTGAAAAAATATGTTCAAAAAATTCAGGAGTTAGAGGAGTTATTATATTTTCATATTCTCTTATTAATTGATCCCCTTCAATACCATTCTTTCTTAAATTCCAATCGATATAATTTGTTGAAGTTTTTCTGTTCTTTTGACGGTGAAATCTAAATAGATTGGGATGTTCGTGCTCAAATCTATTTTTGCATTGATTAGTAGCCTCTTGAAAGAGTACAGCGCAAAGTAATTCTGGGTTAAAAACGTGAAAATAGTTCAACCTTAGAGCTAAATCTGATATAGTAAATTCTGGATCAGCTTCTACAAATACAAAACTTGCCTTATTCCCAACTATTGAGGTAATACTCTTGTATAAAATGTCAAAAGCAGAAACTAATGTTTGAGATCCAATATTAAAAAACATAGGTTGATCATATTGATCTCCATTGTTATATTGACCTAGAACTCTATTGTAATAAGCATAATGAAATGCATGTAGACTATGATTGAGCCATTTTAATATTGATTTAAAGTTATAGTTAGAAGTATTTTTTGAACGATAAATAGCATTTGCTACTACTTGTAATATATGTGTCAAAAAAGGCCTAAGTTCTATGAAGCTAGCAAAAGATAAGCTGTTTGACATTTTATTATTAAAAATAGAGAAAAGATTCAGGATAGCTTCTTTTGTAACATGTGGTATATTTAGTTCGCCTAAAGTCTTGTTTAGTTTAATTAGAGTATCAGAGTTGAACTTTAATTTTAGTAAATCAACATCAGATATTGAATTACTTGTGATAGAACCTTGTGGAAAACAATTTTCTTGATGGTGAAAAATTACTGTTGTTGATAATCTATTTACTTTAGAAGTGAAATTCTTATTATTTCTAAAATTAGTAATCCATCTTATTAATTCGTGTGTTTTTATTTTTTTATTTTTATTTATATAGTATAATATATCAGATTTTCCAACTGTGGCTTTGATGTGATTTGATTCGTCAATTTGTAATTGATCTAATTTAGATATTTCTTTAAGACTATTGAATATATCAACTATGTAACCAGGTTTTGTTGAAATATCTATTCTGTGTAATATCTCATCATTAGAAGAAATTAGATTTTTTATTGCATCTTGATTTGAGAATAAATCATAGTCAAAACCAAGTACAGAATGAGAGTCTGTGAATAATAAACTATCTGGCTTTACACTTGTTTGTTCTGCTTTTAAAATGTTTTTTAGAGGTCTGTCAATTAAATCTAAAGTGTTAATTAAATCAGATTTTGTTAAGCTCCTTAGTTTTATCATTATGTCCCCAATGGAGTTGTAACTATCTGCAAAAATGGTTATTGTGATTTCGGACCATCCATAATTTTCAATAATAATAAAATCAAATTGATGTTTTTTATCAATTTGATTTTTCAAAGTGTAGTTGATTTGTTTTATAACACTTCTAATGAAATCAGTTCCGTTTTTAAAAAGGCATAAGTCATTTAACTTTAATCTAGTAATGGAAATTAGAGGTAGTTGCTTGTTTTCGTATATTTTTTTATGTAGCCCCGTTATTTTATCATCTTTATCATCTTTATCATCTTTATCATTATTAAATTTAGGCGTTGGTCCTAATATAGTGTGGCGTGATATATCTAGAATACAATCTTCTTTACTAAATAAATTTAATCCTTTTAAACTAAATTCTCTAACTGGAAAACTGAATCCATCAATTATTGTTATTACGGCAAGGTCAAACTTTCCAAATAAATAGAATTTTTTTTCCTTAAAGAAGAATTTTATTAGACTGTCATAATCTGTGTCTCCTTCTTTTTTATTAGAGTAAAGTGATATTTTTTTGTTTAAACGTTTAGTATAATCTTCAAATAAACCTTCTAGAGTTGCGTTAGTTTCTTCTTCTTTTCCTAGAGGAAGAGAGATTAAACCTATAAAGAGACTTCCATCTTGAAGTAAGCAATTGCTTTCCATATTATTTTTTTCCATAAATTCGTTCCGTGTTGAAATTCAATTGATAAGCTGATGGAAAATTAGTTTAAAATTTTGATATATCTATAAATTTGTTCTTATTTACAATATATATGGGGAATATTAGTGATAAAAATGAAAAGAGGAAGTTACTTTGGAGTTGGGGGTTGTCAACCCTTCCTTTTTTTGGTGTTTATATAGTAACATTATTGAGTAAAGACTATAGTAGTTTTTGGGAACTACTTTCTGAATTAGATGAAAATTTAAAAGCAGAATATTTGCTTTTTATATTAATTTCTCTAGTTAATTTTAATTTTTACATTTCCGATAAAGAATTTTATTTTACAAATAAAAAGTTGGGCTTTTTGAATAATGCTAAAGCAGAAGTTTGGTTTCCAATGTTTTTACAAGGGATATCAATTATACTTGCAATTATTTATTCATGTTTGAAAGCAGGTTATGAAATTCGTTTGATACAAGGATTTAATACTAGATATATTAAATGGATTTACATATTTGTGGCTATTATAGGTGTAATAGTAATTCTTTCGAAAAAGAGAGAAGATGATGTTAATTAACTGTGAATTTTTTATAAATTTAATGAAATGTTTGTATTTTATTTTGGTTAATTTTATTGAAATCAATTAATTATCCTTAATATTGCAAAGAATTTGAATGTCGGACGACTAATTAGTTTAAAGCATTTGTAAGTAATAAGTG
Organism: Dokdonia pacifica; assembly: GCF_900188275.1. Taxonomy (GTDB): domain Bacteria; phylum Bacteroidota; class Bacteroidia; order Flavobacteriales; family Flavobacteriaceae; genus Dokdonia; species Dokdonia pacifica. Next base: position 121,445 of record NZ_FZNY01000011.1, on the reverse strand, counting down.
TATGGATTTTTTAGTTTTGATTATATCTACAGGCATAATTCTATATGCTGGTTCTCTTTTTTTTAAAAGAAAAGATGTAAAAGTTAAAACAGAAATTATAGATAATAATTCTGATAGAATTACGGAAGTTAAAAAGATTGTCGAATCAGAAGTAATATACGATAGTAACAATGAATATTCAACAGATGGACTTGGAGAGTGGTCATATGCTTCACATAGCGCAAATAGAGAAGATCATATACCGGTTGAATCTAGACCGTATTTATACAAATAAGAAGTTTGATTTTTTATATGTATTCTTCCTCTTTACTCTAAAGAAGAAAATCAATAGTAGTAAATCTAATGATTATAAATTCCATACTTAGAGATCAAGTTTATTTCAATAAGAAGCATTTCAGCTTTATCTATTAAGTTATCTTTATTATAAAGAGCAATCATGTCGTTTGAATCTTGTTTCTTTGGATTAGTGATATATTTAATTCCCTCTCCATTAATATTGTTTTTGAGCAAGTTTGTGATAAATGATCGTGTACAGTCATATGTAGATACAAGCTCATATTTTGGTATGCCAGTAGTTACTATCTTACCTTGATTAAATCTTATTTTTGTTTTTTCTTCTAAGGTTTCTATATCAAGAAGTATACAAGCTCTTTTAATGTTCACATTGACAATTTACTTGTTAAAAATAGGGAAACGATTGTTATTAACTTTAAGAATATCTCTAACGAGTTTTAAAAGAGGAATGATAACTTCTGACTTTGTCTTCCAATTTTAGTTTTAATACAATAAAAACTCCCTCTTTTCCCTTTAAACAATTCTAAAGAATGAAGGTGTAACTTCTCCATATCTTCAACACGTAATCCGTTAAAGAGGCTATTGTTAAATATTGGTATGTGTTCTCTAACTCATTTATTTTCAATATAATTAATGATGTCGATATAGGTTTCTTTTTCGTTTAAAAATATTTTTTTGTGCTAGCGGGTTTTCTAAAAACAAGTTCCCACTACTTAAATCCAAAGTTCTATTAGCACCGCTTTTCTTTTTTCTGCCTAATTTGATTTCCAGTAATTCTTTAAATTCTGATTGAGTAGGATCAACTTCTGTTATAAAAAAGCGATTGGCAATATTATCTGAAGCGTTTTTTATTTTGGACATTCTTGTTTTCCTTGAATACCATAAACTCTTTATCTATTTATCGTTACTGATGTTATTTTTACTGCTTGAAGATGAATTGTTTTTAATTTGTAATGTGTTAATTTATAGATTTTTAACAATGTAAAGTGCTTTTGTAATTATTTTTCACTTTCTAAAACTTCTTTTCTATATTTATAGTACCTAAATACATGGATATGGACATTTTAAAAGAAGCAGCTGCTTTTGAAAACGCTAAAATGAGTAATATGTCTACGAGTGATAGGGTGGTGGCATCTAGAGAAGCAAAACGACTTGTACTAGCAATTAATGAAATTTATAAGGAAACTAAAGATCCTGAATTGATGGAAGTCATGAAACGATTTACAGAAAAAAACGCAAAATAGAAAAAGACTTAAAGGCAGGCCGCCAGAGGTAGAATAGTCAATTAATCGTTTTTTGTATAACTCTCTAACTCTTCTTCAATCTCGTCTTTGAGATCAAGATCTCCTATGATTTTATTAAGCTCACGACTTATCCAGATTAAGAATACAACGATAGGCATAATAATAGGGAGTGAATACCAAAAATCAAATTCGTCCATATAGCTTACTTGGTAATTAATGACCCCTAATAACTGGAATAAAAACATGATTAATGGAATTAAAATTGCCCATCTCCACCAATGTTTAGCAGTAATAAACCATAATGCAGTTATGATAACAAAAGTGATTTTTGTGAATAATGCATGTATATAGTTTTGAGCATTATTAAATCCTTTACTTTCAAAAGTAAATAAAGAAGTTTCCCATGTTTTAGAATTGTCTGGGGCATACTTATATAAGTAGAATAAAAAAGGTGTGATTGCAAGTAAAAATGCAATCACACCTCCAATAATAAGACGCTTTTTTCTATCCGTTTGGCGGGATTTCGTATTTGTCTTTGTCAATTTGTCTTTCATTTGGGGATGCGTTTGTAGCAGTACCTACAAGAACGGCAAGGGCAAATGCAATTGCTAGAATTACTTTTTCCATAATTTTGAGGGGTTTTGAGTTTTTGTTAGGACAAATGTCCTTTATCCCTCTTTCCTTATGAAATAATTGCGCTATATGTTATTGTATAACTTATCTACTTATGTTTACAAACTTACTAAAAAATGATTTTGAAAAGTAAACAAATCAAAAAGTCTGTTAATAACCCATAATTTATGTTAACTACCTATTAATTTGCAAAATCACAACGTCTTTTACGATTCTGTTAACAGGCTAGTGTTTTTCAATTTGTATTTTTGGCGACATATTATACCGTATGCAACTTATAATAGATGTAGGGAACACTAGAGTAAAAGCCGCTATTTTTGATGATGATGTTATGGTCGCAAAAAAAGTGATGGCATTACCACTATTTATAGAAAATCTAGGTGATTTTGTAGCAGATTACCCTGTAAAGAAAGCTATTATATCTTCTGTAGGGAGATTATCAGAAGAGCAGGCTCGATCTGTTCAGCTTCGATTTCCTACGGTTGTTTTATCTCATAATACTCCTCTTCCTTTTGTAAATGATTATAGTACTCCAGAAACATTAGGAGTGGATAGGATGGCGCTTGTGGCCGCTTTCGCGAAAGCGTACCCAGGAAAAAATGGATTGATCATAGATGCAGGAACTTGTATTACTTATGACTTTATAAATGCAGAAGGTCATTATAAAGGAGGTGCTATATCTCCAGGCATCCGATTACGATATAATACATTACATAATCTTACGGCAAATCTTCCTTTATTAGAAACACATATGCCAGAACACATTATTGGAGATAGTACAGAAATGGCTATTCATTCAGGAGTTATGGTAGGAATAGTAAAAGAAATAGACGGAATTATAGACCAATATAAACACGATTTTGAGGTTGATACTGTTATTTTAACGGGTGGAGATACAGAAACCTTGTCAAAACGATTAAAAAATAGCATCTTTGCGCACTCTAATTTTTTGATGGAGGGCTTAAATTATATATTAAGACGAACGAATGATTAAAAAAATAATTATTGCAGTAATGCTTGTGATGGCTGGAAATGCCTTTGGACAGGAGGGTGGAACTGCATCTCCTTATTCCTTTTTTGGTATAGGAACACAACAATTTAGAGGAACCTATGAAAACCGTGCCATGGGTGGTATGGGTGTTTATAGTGATAGTTTACATCTTAATTTATTAAATCCTGCACAATTAGGTCGTTTGCGATTTGTGACATTTACTGTAGGAGGAAGTCATACAGAAGTAAACTTAAAAGATAACGTTAATGAGAATAGTAATTCTATAAGTACAATAGACTATTTAGCGTTAAGTTTTCCGGTATCTAAAAGAGCAGGTGTTAGTTTTGGATTGGTTCCGTTTACCTCTGTAGGTTATGATTTAAGTGATGGTGAAGATGAAACTATTAATACGTTTTCAGGGAGAGGTGGTGTAAATCGCGTATTTTTGTCTGCAGGATATAAAGTAACAAAGGGACTATATATAGGTGCAAGTGCTAATTATAATTTTGGAAATATCCAAAATGAAACATTACGTACGATAGATGGAGCCGAATTAGGTACACGTGAACGTAATCGTTCAGATATCTTAGGGTTTACTTTTGAATTAGGGGCACAATACGATGTGATGCTTACAGATAAGTTAGAGCTTCGTAGTTCTGTAAAGTATGTTCCTGCTACAGAAGTAGAGTCTGAAAATGAAAGGCAAGTTTCTTCAGTTGTATTTAATAACTTAGGACTATTACAAGATATAGACATTATAGAAGTTCCTGTAGGAGATACTAATTTTGATTTTCCTTCTTCTGTTACCTTTGGAGCTGGATTAGGAGAGCCTAATAAGTGGTTTTTTGGGGCTGAATATACAAGTCAGAAAAATAGCACGTTTACCAATAGAGGTTTTGAAATAGAGAATGCAAGATTTGAAGATGCTACTCAGTTTAGACTAGGTGGGTTTTATATTCCTAAGTATAATTCTGTCTCAAGTTACTTTGAGAGAATTACTTACAGGGCAGGATTTAGATATGAAGAGAGTGGTATTGTCATAGATAATGAAGATATAAATGAGTTTGGCATATCTTTTGGAGTTGGACTACCAGCAGGACGAAGATTAAGTAATATTAATTTTACTTTTGAGTTCGGACAGCGTGGAACGACAAATTCAGGATTAGTTCAAGAGAACTTCTTTAACGCAGGGATTAGTTTATCTCTCAATGATATTTGGTTTATCCAAAGTAAATTTAATTAATAGTACAAAAACTAGATTATGAAAACTAAATTAACTACACTTTTTGCAGCGATCGTATTGATGATGACCGGGACTGCAAATGTAAATGCTCAACAAATAAGCGAGGAGTGTATTACTACAGGTTCGATTTTTGTAGAAGCTGCCAAAGTTAAAAACTATGAAGCGGCTAGACCATCATTTGAAAAACTAAGAAAAGATTGTCCTAACTGGTCATTAGCCTTATATCAATATGGAGAGCGTTTATTAAAAGCCGATCTTAAAAAAGCTACAGGTGATCAGAAAACAGCCGTTGTGCAGGATCTTATCTCATTTTTAAAGCAAAGAGAGCAGTACTTTCCAGCAAAGACTCCATCAGGGAAAAATGCTGCAAACCAAGCACAAATCCTTTTTGATAATAAAGTAGGAACTAAGAAGTCTCAGTATGATGCTTTTAATGCAGCATTTGCAAAAGATCCAGAATCTATTTCAAGTTCAAAAAGTATCTATACTAGATTTAAACTAGCTGTAGATTTATTTAAGGCGAATGAGTTACCACTTCAAGATGTTTTTGATCTGTATGATGAAACTCAGGAAAAACTTAATAAAGAAGCAACTAAACTAGATGTTAAGCTGCAAAAACTTTTGGATAAAGAAAATGCAGGTCAACCTTTAAGTGCAAAAGAAGCAAAAAGAAAGGATGGTTACACTAAAAACCTTAAAGCTTTTGGAACGTTTGGTAGTAGTACAGATGGTACTATGGGTGTGTTAGGAAACTGTGAAAACTTAATTCCTTTATATAATAAAGGATATGAAGAAAATAAAAATGACATTGCTTGGATTCGTAAAGCAGCAGGACGTCTTGCAGGAAAAGATTGTACAGATTCTGAATTATTCCAAAAATTAGTAACACAGTTACATAACTTAGAGCCATCTGCAAAGTCAGCTCAATACTTAGGAATCTTAGCAGATAAGAAAGGTGATAATGCTGCAGCTCAAAATTATTTCCAACAAGCTATTGATCTTGAAACTGATCCTAAAGAAAAGGCAAAATCTTATTATAGACTTGCTGAGAAAGCAAGAAAGTCTGGAAGTTATGGAAAAGCAAGAGGTTTGTATAACAAAGCATTGGCAGAAGATCCATCTATGGGAAGATGTTATTTGAAAATAGCAGCTATGTATGCTTCAAGTGCAAATAACTGTGGAGATAGTGTATTTAATAAAAGAGCTGTATACTGGCTAGCTGCAAACACAGCAGAGCGTGCAGGTCGTGTAAGTCCTTCATTAGCAAAAAATGCAAATGCAACAGCAGCAGCTTACAGAGGAAAAGCTCCAGATAAATCAATGATCTTTAATGCAAACATGGGAGGTAAGACAGTCTCTATAGGATGTTGGATTGGATCAAGTGTAAGAGTTCCTAATCTATAATGATAAAAAGAACAACTACATATATAGTATACTTAGTCACAGCTTTTGCTGTGACTTTGTGTTTTAGTTGTAAAGGTAAAGGAGAAGAAATTCGTAAAATGCGTATTAAATCTGATGCCGCTATTGCAGAAGGAACTGGTATTAATCTTAAATATACAGATTCAGGAAAGGTGACGGCACATCTTAAAACTCCGTTACTTAAAGATTTTAGTAATGCTTCTTTTCCTTACGAAGAATTCCCAGAAGGTGTAGAGGTTACTTTTATAGATGACGATGGAAAAGAAAATATCATCACTTCCAAATATGCCATACGCTATAAGAATACCAATCTTATAGATTTACAACAAGATGTAACCTTATTTACAAGCGACTCTGTAACATTAAATGCCCAACAATTATATTGGGACCAATCTAGTAATTGGATATTTACTGATCAGCCTTATACACTTATTACTGCAGATGGATCTCGTAATGATGGAGATTTATTTGACTCAAACAAAGACTTTACAAATTTTGTATCTTTAAACAACGTAAGTAAACAATACGTAAAAGAAACCACCGAAGACCAATGATGCGTTACGCAAAATTCACAGAATGGATATATGCTATTATAGCAATATTAGCAGGTTATGAAACCTTTTCAAAATGGAATGAAGACAGAAATAGTGCCTATCTGTTCCTGTTTTTTACAGTAGTTAGTATAGGAATGTTTTTCTTTAGAAGACACTTTAGAAAGAAATTTGAAAAAAGGAACCAGCCTTAGATGGAGTCACTTGAAAGTAGCATAGCGGTCATTTGTGTTTCGCTCATTCTTTCTGCTTTTTTCTCAGGTATGGAAATTGCTTACATATCGGCAAATAAAATTCATATCGAATTAGAAAAAAAGCAAAATGACTTTCTTTCTAAAATTCTCGCACGTCTTACTCAAAAACCCTCAAAGTTTATAGCAACCATGCTTCTAGGCAATAATATAGCCTTAGTTGTATATGGGTATTATATGGGAGATGTGCTACAACATTGGTTAGAAAGTGTGCCTTTCGGCGAAAACTTACAATGGCTTTCTACTTTTGTTTCAGAGTTTAGTTTGCTTAGTCAAACGATCATCTCTACCATTGTGATTCTTCTCACAGCAGAATTTTTACCAAAAGTATTTTTTCAAATTTATGCCAATAGACTATTAAAGGTTTTCGCAATCCCTGCATATTTCTTTTATGTTTTATTTAGTTTTTTAAGCTCCTTTGTGATTTGGATTTCTGATATGGTTCTTAAATATCTATTTAAAACGGATGGTGATGAGGTGCAGCTTGCCTTTTCCAAAGTAGAATTAGGGAATTATATTTCAGAACAAATGGAATCTGTATCTAATCATGAAGAAGTAGATACAGAAATTCAGATTTTTCAAAATGCATTAGAGTTTTCAGAAGTAAAATCGAGAGAAGTAATGATTCCGCGTACAGAAATTATTGCTGTTGAGGAAAATATGAGCCCTACAGCTCTTACCTCTCTTTTTATAGAATCGGGACTCTCAAAAATACTAGTCTATAAAAATACTATAGACGATATAATAGGGTATGTACACTCTTTCGCACTGTTTAAAAAGCCTAAAACAATCAGTAGTATCTTAATGCCTGTTGTGTATGTTCCTGAAACAATGCTCGCAAAAGATGTGCTCAATGTACTCACTAAAAAAAGGAAAAGTATTGCTGTGGTTATAGATGAATATGGCGGTACTAGTGGGATGATGACCGTAGAAGATATAATCGAAGAACTTTTTGGAGAGATTCAAGATGAACATGACTCTATAGATTTAAAGGAAGAAATCACTCAAGATGGATTTTATCATTTGTCTGCTCGTTTGGAAGTAGATTATCTAAACGAAACCTATAAATTAAACCTTCCTGAAAGTGAAAACTATGAAACTTTAGGAGGACTTGTGGTGAGTCATACAGAAGAGATTCCTGAAGTAGGAGAGACAATATTGATAGATAACTTACAACTCCATATACTAGAGACTTCCAATACAAAAATCGAGCTTATTGAGATACGACCTCAAGAAGGTTAAATCCTATCACTTTTTTGTTTTTTATTTTATAAGAAAATGGTATTTTCGCCCACTATTGTAGAATAAATTATTGACAGATGGCAATTTTAAATAAGATAAGACAACGATCACTCTTTTTAATCCTAATCATTGCATTAGCACTTTTCTCTTTTGTGCTTGCAGATTTGATTAAAAATGCAGGATCTGATTCATCAAAGCAAAACCGTGTTGCGACAATTAATGGAGAGGATATAGACAGAAAAGAATTTGATCTTAAAGTAGAGCAACAAGTACGTCGTTTAGGCCCGTCGGGTACAACGACAAGAGCGGTGAATGCAGTATGGGACCAAGAAGTAAACCGTATGGTTTTAGAAGGTCAGTATGAAGAGTTAGGTATTCGTGTCGGGAAAGAACGTGTTACGGAGCTTCTTAAAAACGCATTACAGAATGATGCTAGATTTCAAGATGCTGATGGATTCTTTAGCGAGGCTAAAATGCAAGAATTTATAGCGACATTAAGAGATAGTGGAAACCCTGACGATTACAGAGGTTGGGTTAATTATGAAGAGTCACTTGCAAATTCAGAAAAGCAAAGTGTCTATTATAATTTAGTGAAGGCTGGATTAGGCGCTACTCTTAAAGATGGAGAAGTTGCTTACAGATTAGATGGGAATGCTGTAGATATTCAATTTGTACAAATTCCTTACGCAAGTATCTCTGATGATGATATTACAGTATCTGAATCTGAAATTACAAGCTATATAAATGCGCATAAAGACGAGTATCAAACAGATCCTACTCGTAATATTCGTTTTGTGAAATTTGAAGAGAAGGCAACCTTAGATGATGAGAATGTTCTTAAAGAATCTATGATGACGTATCTTAATGATGAGCTTATATCTTATAACAGATCTACACAAATTAATGATACACTTCCAGGATTTAGAGTTGCAGAAGATTTAGCTGAATTCCTTTCAGAAAACTCTGATTTACCATATGTAGATCGTTTCAGATTCAAAAAAGATCTTGCAGGTATTGTAAGAGATACCATTGCTCAATTAGATAAAGGAGCCATTTACGGTCCATATAAAGATGGTCGTTATATGAAACTAGATCGTATTGTTGAGACAAAACAATTACCAGATTCTGTTAAGTCACGTCATATCTTAATAGGATATCAAGGTAGATCTGCTCAAGTAACCCGTACTAAAGAAGAAGCAGAAGCACTTGCAGATAGCTTACTTACCGTTATTAAAGGAAATAAATCTAAATTTTCTGATTTAGCAAAAGATTTTTCTGAAGACCCAGGAAGTAAAGATAAAGGTGGAGAATATGATTTCTCTGAGTATGGAAAATTCGTTCCTGAGTTTAATGATTTCTTATTTGAAGGAGATAAAGGTGATTTAGATGTAGTAGAAACTCAATTTGGATATCACATCATAGAAGTATTAGATCAGAAAGATTTCCAAAAAACATTTAAGATTGCTAGTATCGCAAAAGAAATTGCGCCTTCAGATAAAACAATATCTGATGTATATACAGAAACACAAAAATTTGAAATTGCGGCTGGAAATGGAGATTTCGATGCGATAGCTAAAGAAGGTAATTATACAGTTCGACCTGTAAATAATATCGGGAGAATGGATGAAAACCTTCCTGGGCAGGGACCACAACGTTCTATTGTACAATGGGCTTTTGAAGAAGGTACAGAGAAGGGAGATATCAAGCGTTTCCAAGTAAACGATGGATATATTGTTGCTCAAGTTACTCGTATGGTAGAAGAAGGAGTAAAACGACCTGAAGATGTATCGGCTAGTGTATTACCTATTTTACGTAAGCAAAAGAAAGCAGCTCAAATTAAAGCGAAGATTTCTGGTACTACTTTAGATGCGATTGCGCAAAGCCAAAATCAAGTAGTAAAAACTTCTGGAGCATTAAATATGAACAGCCCTAATATTGCAGGAGCAGGAGACGAGCCTAAAGTAGTTGGAGTTGCTTTTGGTCTTAATGAAGGCGATGTTTCAGAACCTATAGAAGGAGAAAGAGGTGTATATGTTATTAAAGTAACTAAGAAAACAGAAGCCCCAGCCTTAGAAAATTATGGTTCTTATGCTGCACAACAAGCACAGAAAGCTAGAGGAGCTGTTACCACAAAGGTAATTGAAGCGCTAAAAGCCGCTGCAGATATCGAAGATTATAGAGGTACATTCTATTAATAGGATACCCATTAGCATATAAAAAAAGGATCACATTAGTGATCCTTTTTTTGTGGTTTTAAATACGTGTATCTTAAAGTATCATTTCTGAAAATGATAGTATTGTAGTATATCCTTTTTCTCTGAAATAGCTCATTTCTTCGTAAGTACCTATAGCAAGTATAAAATCACCTCCCCAACCTCCTAAACTTTTTATAGCTTTAGGGTACGCTGGAAATAGTTGTTTTTTTACAGTAGGTGTTTGTACTATTTTTGATAATTCAGACTCATGGTCTATGATCAATGCTTCAAAACGAGAAAGTGAATTTTGAGAAGCAATCATTGCTTCTGTAAATAGCGTAAATGTTTTGACTTGTATGGCCCTCTCTTCAGTTTTTATATTTCTATAGTGAGAAATACTCTCCCTGCTATTTTGTTTCTTATTTAAATGTATAAAAAACAATTGATCCTTAAAACTAGGATTAAATATAATAGGTGTTACAGCTGGAGTAGCTTTTTGACGTATGTATGTAATGGGTGTATGTGATGTGGCACATGCAATATCGTAACCACTTCCACCAAAAGTTTTTTCAAGTAACTCATATGGATTTACGTGCGCCCATTGTGCAATATTTGCAATCAAGGTAGATGAAGACCCTAGTCCCCAATTTCTAGGAAATTCTAACGTGCTTATTGCTTTATATCCTTGAGAAGATTTTAAAAAGTCAGGATTTAATGATTGTGCTTCGGTAAGAACCTCATATAATTTTTGGATGATGGGATTGTCCGATTTTATATACTGGGATAGCGGTAAGCTAATTTCTGTTTCAAACCATAAAGTGCCATCGTGTAGGATACTTTGCCAAACCAATTTTGATGTATCTAAAGGTGTAATGGTAAGAGACTGTCCTTTTTTGGTAGGAATCGCAAGTGCTTTAGCCCCATCTAGTACAAGATATTCTGCAGTAAGAAGTAATTTTCCGTGACTATAAAAAGAATGCATTTACGATCGGATTTTTTCTATATAACTCACCACAGCACTATGAGAAACAGGGTTTGTTTTAAAATAAGTGACGGCCTGTTCTTTTTCAGAGATAGAAGCTTCAAACTGGTTTAAAATATTCATAAGGTGCATTTTCATATGCCCTTGTTGTATTCCTGTGGTGGTAAGTGATTTTACAGCAGCAAAATTTTGTGCAAGTCCAGCAACAGCAATAATTTGCATGAGTTGTTTTGCATTAGGATGTTGTAGTAGTTCAAAACACCATTTTACAAGAGGATGCAATTTTGTAAGACCACCTACAGTACCAACTGCTAACGGAATGTCCATCCAGAATCTAAATACGCCATCTATGACGCTTACATGCGTAAGACTTTTATAGATACCATCTTTAGAAGCATAAGCATGTATTCCAGCTTCAATAGCTCTAAAATCATTACCAGTTGCCAGAATTACCGCATCAATACCGTTCATAATCCCTTTATTGTGGGTTACTGCACGATACGGTTCTACTTCTGCAATAGCAATGGCCTGTGCAAATTTTGCAGCAAATTCTTCCCCATCAATTCCTTTTTCGGTAAGATCAGTTACTGGGCAGCTCACTTCAGCTCTAACGATACAATCTGGAACATAATTAGATAAAATGCTCATAATAATACTGAGTTCGCTTTCGCGAAAGCGTATATCAGCATCAAAACCGTTTTTAAAAGTCTGTGCAAATTGCTCTAAGCAACTATTAATAAAATTAGCCCCCATTGCATCTAAGGTTTCAAAAGTGCAGTGTAATTGATAGTAATTAGCTAAGGTTGCTGTTTTATCTATTAAGGTAATGCTTTTAATACCACCCCCTCTTTTCTCCATATTTGCCGTAATAGGTTTGGCATCTTCCAAAAGTGTAGGCTTTATTTCATTAAAAAAAGCTTCTAAGACGCCTACATCACCTGTATACATAAAATGTACCTGACCTATTTTTGTGGTACCTAAAACCGTTGTTTTAAAACCACCGCGAGCTTCCCAAAATTTTGCAGCTTTACTTGCTGCGGCTACAACAGAGCTTTCTTCTATAGCCATTGGGATGGTATAATAGGTGTCATTAATTAAAAAATTAGGAGCGACACCTAGTGGTAAGTAATAATTGGTAATCGTGTTTTCTATAAATTCATCATGTAACTGTTGTAGTTTTTCATCTGAATTCCAATAGGTTTTAAGTAGTTGGCTTGCGGCTTCTTTTCCAGAAAAGTAGGTCTCTGTTAACCAATGAATCTTTTCTTTTTTAGATAGTTTTGAAAAACCTGATATTTTTTTGGTCATTCTATATGGTTTGTAGTCATCACAAAGATAGGTAGAAAGTTGTTAAAGCAGTTTTAGGTATTATTTTTGATGATGATTATTTCTTAACATTTTGATAGTATTTAACACCAAATAGCGGGTTTTCTGGTCTTTTTTTAGTAAAATTGGAAAACCTTTACTAAAATCTTACGATTTTTATGCGAATCACTACCTTTATGATTGCCTTTTTTCTTCTGGCAACCCCCATCATTACGGCTCAAAATAAGTCTATTACCATTGCAGATATATGGAAACCCAATGTCAATACATTTAGAACAGAGCGTTTACAAGCATTACATTCCATGGCAAATGGAAAAGAATATGCAGTACAAAACTTTGATAATAATACTCGTGTAGCATCGGTAGATATCTATAATTATGAAAGTGGAGAAAAAGTACGTACAGCAGTAAGTACAGCCGAAATAGAAGGCCTTGATTATTTTATTGCCTATGAGTTTAGTGCTGATGAGCAAAAAGTGCTGCTTTCTACACAGATTAAGTCCATTTTTAGACGCTCGACATTAGGAGAGTATTATGTCTATGATTTGCTTTCGCGAAAGCTTACAAAAGTATCTGATGATCTTATTCAAGAGCCTACATTTTCTCCAGACGGAACTAAAATTGCGTACGGAAAAAATAATAACCTCTATGTTTTTGATATTGATAGAAATGAAACGAATCAATTTACTTTCGACGGGAAGAAAAATAGCATTATAAACGGAATTACAGACTGGGTGTACGAAGAAGAATTTGGCTTTGTACGTGCTTTTGATTGGAGTGCAGATGGAAAACGTATTGCTTATATACGTTTTGACGAAACCAATGTACCCGAATTCTCTATGGATGTATATGGTGATAAACTCTATCAAACACAAACCGTATTTAAATATCCTAAAGCGGGAGAAGAAAATGCTAAGGTAAGTTTGCATGTTTACAGTTTGGGAGAAGCCTTGACAGGAACCAATGTCGTGCAAACAAAGCAGATCAGTTTTGGAAATATAGATCCCTATTATATTCCGAGAATAGCGTGGTCTAAAGACCCAAACATCCTTTCTATACAAACCCTTAATAGGAATCAAAATGATTTGGTTCTTGTGTTTTATAATGCAAGTACCAATAAAGTCTCACAACCTCTTCGAGATAGAGACCAAGCTTATGTAGATGTAACAGATAATCTTACGTTTTTAGAAGATAATAGCTTTATCTGGACCAGTGAAAAAGATGGCTGGAATCATATTTACCATTACAATAAAGATGGTTCTCTTAAAAAGCAAGTAACCTCTGGTAAATGGGAAGTAACAGAATATTATGGATATGATGCAGCATCCAATCGTATCTTTTATCAAAGTACCGAAAATGGCTCTATAAACAGAGGCATATATGCTATTGATATTAGTGGGAAGAACAAAACACCTTTAGCTGTAGATGCAGGTTCTAATAATGCTGATTTTAGTGCTGATTTTACGTATTTCATAAATACGTTTAGTGATACCACAACACCATGGCGTTATACATTACACAATGCAAAAGATGGTAAACTCATTAAGACGTTAAAAGATAATGAGACCTTAAAAACTTTATATAACAGTTATAAAGTATCTCCTAAAGAATTTTTTACATTGCCTATTAATGGCGAAGATTTAAATGGATATATGATCAAGCCTCTTGATTTTGATCCTACTAAAAAGTATCCACTTTTTATGTATCAATATTCTGGACCAGGATCACAATCGGTAAAAAATTCTTGGAATAGTTCTAATGATATGTGGTTTCAAATGCTAGCGCAAGAAGGATATATTGTAGTATGTATAGATCCAAGAGGAACAGGTCTGAAAGGACGAGATTTTAAAAAAATCACTCAAAAAGAATTAGGAAAGTATGAAGTAATCGATCAGATTGCTGCTGCAGAAAAATTAGGAAAAAGAGAATATATAGATGCTGATAGAATAGGGATATTTGGCTGGAGTTATGGAGGATTTATGGCATCCAATTGTCTTTTTCAAGGAGCCGACACCTTTAAAATGGCCATTGCCGTTGCTCCAGTAACTTCTTGGCGTTTTTATGATACTATCTATACAGAACGGTATATGTTAACTCCTCAGGTAAATCCAGGCGGATATGATCGTAACTCTCCCTTAAGTCATGTAGAAAAATTAAAAGGAGACTTATTACTCGTGCATGGAAGTGCTGATGATAATGTACACGTGCAAAACTCTACACGACTGGTAGAAGCATTGGTGCAGGCAAATAAGCAGTTTACCTATTTTAATTACCCTGATAAGAATCATGGAATTTACGGAGGGAATACCCGTTATCATTTATACACCATGATGACCAATTATATCAAAGAGAAATTATAATCAACTATTATACAACCTAATTATTAATTAATATTAAAATTTATGTCTTCAATTACTAAAGAAGCTCACGAGAAGGAATTATTTGGACATCCAGTAGGGCTTTATGTTTTATTTTTTACAGAGATGTGGGAACGATTCTCATATTATGGGATGAGAGCAATATTAGTACTTTATTTAGTAGCAGAAGCTTCTGCAGAAAATGCTGGTTTAGGGTGGTCTAATGGTGATGCTTTATCCTTATATGGAACATATACAATGCTTGTTTATGTGGCTTCAATTCCTGGAGGTGTAATAGCAGATAAATTATTAGGCCAACGAAAATCTGTCTTACTAGGAGGAGTCTTGTTAGTCGCAGGTCATAGTATATTAGCAATCGAACAAATGTGGGCTTTTTATACAGGATTAGGGCTTATTATATCTGGAGTAGGAATGCTTAAACCTAATATTTCGACTATGGTAGGAGGATTATATAAGCAAGGAGATATACGAAGAGATAAAGGATTTACGATTTTTTACATTGGGATTAATGTAGGAGCATTTCTTTCAAGTTTAATTGTAGGATATGTAGGTGAAGTTTATGGATGGCATTATGGCTTCGGATTAGCAGGTATAGGAATGGCTTTAGGGTTAATTCAATATGTTGCAGGTCAAAAACACTTAAAACATGTAGGTAATTATTTAGGTGCTTCTAAAAATGAAGAAGAGAAAGCCGCTATGAAAAAACCATTAACAAAAATAGAAAAAGATCGAATTGTCGTTCTATTTATATCATTTTTATTAGTTATTGTTTTCTGGGGAGCTTTTGAACAAGCAGGTGGTCTTATGAATATTTATGCAAAAGATAATACTAATAGAATGCTTATGGGATTTGAGGTTCCTGCTTCTTGGTTCCAATCTTTAAATGCAATGTTTATTATTTTCTTAGGAACAACAGTGGCTGCATATTGGGCAAGTAGGAAATTGAAAGGAAAAATTTCTACATCATTATTTAAAATGATAATGGGACTTATCATAATGGGTACAGGTTTCTTTTTTATGTCGGCAGCTTCATCTCAGTATGAAAGTACTGGTTCTTCCGCAATGTTTTGGTTAGTTCTTGCGTACCTATTTCATACAGTAGGTGAGCTTTGTATTTCTCCGGTGGCATTGTCTTATATCACCAAATTAGCACCACTTAAATACGGGTCAATTATGATGGGTGTTTATTTTGCTATGACAGGGTTTGGGAATAAACTAGCTGGATTACTAGGAGAAGCTTCAGAAAAATTGGGTGAGTTTACTATTTTCACTGGTATTGCTGGTTTTTGTGTTGTCTTTGGAATTTTAGTTATGGTTTTCAGAAAGAAATTAGAAAGTCTTACGCACGGAGCAGAAGATAATGAGAGAGATTTAAGAAACGAAGAAGCAGAAGGATTTGAACTAGCTGATAATTAAAATAGAATAGTATGTCAACAAATTCTACAGATCAATTTTTTAAAGATAAAGTTTTAGGACATCCATCAGGTTTATTTGTACTCTTTTTTACAGAAATGTGGGAGCGGTTTTCCTATTATGGAATGCGTGCAATTCTTGTTATATTTTTAACAGGGGTGATAACTGGTGATAATCCTGGTTGGGGATGGTCTACATCGGCAGCCTTATCTTTATTAGGAACATATGCTTTATTTGTATACTTAACTCCTCTTGTGGGAGGCTGGCTTGCAGATAATAAAATAGGCTATCGAATGGCTGTTGTTATTGGTGCTCTATTAATGACTTTAGGACATGCATCTATGGCAATAGAGACACCTACGTTTCTATATATAGGAATAGCTCTTTTAATAGTTGGTAATGGTTTTTTTAAACCTAATATGACCTCTATTATTTCTAAAATGTATGAAGGTCATGATGAGAAAAAAGATGGTGCTTACAACATCTTTTACATGGGAGTGAATGCGGGAGCTTTTATTGGAATTATGCTATGCGGTTGGGTTGGTGAGAAAGTAGGATGGAGTTATGGTTTTGGTTTAGCTGGAATTTTTATGTTTCTAGGGATGTTGCAATTTTATTTTGCACAACCACTTTTTGGAAATATAGGAGATAAACCTACTATAGAGTCAAAATCTGCAGAAAGAGAGAAAGTGATTGCAGATGGAGTTAAACTCAATCATTTTAAAATTATTGATATTGTTTTATTAGCTGTCTTCTTGATATCTGCACTCATTTTTATTATAAATGACCCCTTAAGTAAAATAGGAGATATTCAGACACTTAATTTTACTGTTGCGGGTATTGGAGACTCTCTATTTTTTGCATTATTAGCCGCTATTTCATTTATAATAGTATTGATAGTTCGTATACCAAGATACACGCGTATTGAACGTGATAGGATGATTGCTTTCGCCATTTTTTGTTTGTTTACCGTATTCTTTTGGGCTGCATTTGAACAAGCAGCAGGATCATTACCCTTATATACTAGAGATTTTACAAATCGTATATTAGAAGGAGGATCAGCAACAGTGTTTAAGATTGTAGATTTGGTTGTTACCGTTGTACCATTACTTATCATAACATATGTCTTATTAAGTCTGTTTAAGAAAACTTTCAAGAAAATAGGTTTATCAAATATCATTCTAGGATGTAGTTTTGTTATTGTATGGGCGATTGTTATTTTTAAGTTATATACAGAGTTTCAGTCAAATGAAACTGAAGTTCCAGTAACTTGGTTTGCTATTTTGAATTCGTTATTCATTATTATGTTTGCGCCTCTATTTACAAAATGGTGGGATAGTAGATTTAACCCTCCTGCATCTGTAAAATACTTCCTTGGTTTGTTTCTATTAGGATTAGGTTTCGCTTTCTTAGCGTTTGGTGCTAGAGATGTTGAACCAGGAGCAAAAGGAGCAAGTTTGAGTATGGCTTGGCTTGTATTTGCCTATCTTTTTCATACGCTAGGAGAATTATGTTTATCTCCTATGGGGCTTTCTTATTTAAGTAAATTAATACCAGCTAGAATGATAGCATTAATGTTTGGAGTCTATTATTTAGCAGTAGCGATAGGTAATAAACTAGCACATTATGTAGGTGGAGATATAGAGAGTATAACACAAGAGCGAGGCCTTTCGGGATTCTTTTTAATATTTACCGTTATCCCAATAGGTTTAGGTATTATTTCTTTATTACTACACCCATTACTTAAGAAATTAATGCATGGTGTTAAATAATACACATACGATTAAATACTTTAAAAACGTTCCTTATCTTGGAACGTTTTTTGTTTGTAAGGGATAAGACAACAAATAGACATAGAAAAGTAAATAAGGGTACGCTTTCACGAAAGTGAAGTTTATACTGAGGTTATCGAAGTACGAAAGCGTATATAAGAAGTCTTATAACTCCTTAAAACCTGTTGTTGTGAGACATAAACTTTTTAGAATAAATGAAAAAACTACTATACATATGTGCACTCATTTTTGTGAGTTCGCTATCGGCACAAGAAATTAATTGGATAACTTTTGATGAAGCACTAGCAGCTCAAGCAAAGAATCCTAAGAAAATTATTGTAGATGCCTACACTACTTGGTGTGGCCCTTGTAAATTATTAGATAAAAATACCTTTGGAAATAAAGAAGTAGCCGATTTTATCAATGAGCATTACTATGCTGTAAAATTTAATGCTGAAGGTACAGAAGAGATCCATTATTTGGAAAACACCTATACCAACCCAAGGCATGATCCAAATCGCAGAGGCCGAAATAGCCAGCATGAGTTTGCACAGGCAATGAAAATAAGAGTCTATCCTAGTATTGTATTTTTTGATGAGACAGGAGCATTTATTCAACCGATTGAAGGTTACAAAACTCCACGTCAATTGGAGATATATCTAAAGATGATTGCCAATGATGATTATAAGGACTTGACTACTCAAGAAAAATGGCAAACCTACCAAGAGGAATTTAAATACACATTTAGCAAGTAGTAGGTTTATTCTTTTAGTATAAAATATCCCTTTTCATACGTACTATGAAAAGGGATGTTTCGTTTATGGCAGGTGGCTTTCCAACGTATGATATCACTACGGTAATTAGAACCATCGGCAATGATGGTCACATGAGGGTATACGTTAATGAGACGTTCTAGATGAATATCTGGAGACTGACGTAATAAGATATAATCTGGATGTAGCTTTTTAATTTTGTAAACCCCAATACTATCAATAAGAAGTAATTTTTTTTGGTTAAAATGGTAGTAATCCTGAATAGGTTCTATATGAAAAGTATCTAACCCTAAAGCATTCTGATAATCCACAATACGATTATCTGTATTGAAATTTTTATGAATGATGTTCGTATAAACGACTAAAGAGTCTGACGAATATAGACCAATAAGTGTTTCTTTATTTTTATGGAATATTGTCATATGAGAAGTTTCTTTTTCTGTTTTTTGATAGATATGCATGACAAGAGAGAATGAGAGAATTGAAAAGAAAAGTAATAATCGTTTATATTGATATCTTTTTAGAACATAAATAAGAGATGCAAGTAATAGATACATCAATATCATATAGGTAAAGGATAATGATATGTGGTCAATAACAAATGCTTCTTTAGATGCAACCCATGCAATAAAACCATTGAGAAGGTCTATTATTTTCCCATATGCTATTGCTAAATTATCGGGTAGTAAAGAGAAATAACTGAGACCTATAACGAGTATTCCAAGAGATAATATAATTCCTAGAAAAGGAAGTACGACACTATTTGATACTAAAAACAATCCTGGGAATTGGTGGAAATAAAGTATACTTAATGGTAATACTCCTACTTGAGCGGCTACAGATACGGTAATGATTCCCCATATTTTTTTGATAATATAATAACGTGGTTGATAAAAATTATATAACCAGGGTTGTATCCATAAAATAGCAATGACGGCTAAATAACTTAATTGAAACCCTACTTGATAGATTAAGGAAGGGTCTATTATTAATAAAATGAATGCCGAAAATACTAATGCATCATTAATCCTGCGCTTTCCTCCTAAGCAACTTCCCAATTCTAAAAAGCTGAACATGGTCACTGCTCTTAAAACAGAAGGAGATAGCCCTGTGATAAATGCGAAACACCACAGTAAACTAATACTAATCCCTGATCGTACCCAACGGAGTTTTCTACCTGAAATCACCCTTGTGACAAAACGGAGTAATAATAATATAATACCCACGTGTAAACCTGAGACTGCTAGAATATGCATCATTCCTGCATTTGCGTATTGATTGCTCAAATGAGCGTCAATATCTTGCCGTTTCCCTAATAATAATGCTTGAATGACGGTTAATTGTTCTTGAGTAAAAGGCTGATTTCTTAATTTTCTGATGACGCTTTCGCGAAAGCGTATAGCGAATGTATAGAAGTTTTTTGAAGTATAATTTACTTCTAGTAGTTCATCTTTCTGAATAAAAAACTGTCCATAGATATGTTTCTTTTTTAAGTAAGCACCATAATCAAATTGATATGGATTCTTTATGCTTGGAAGATCTTTTAAAGGAGTTCGTGTATAATACCAACTACCAATCTTAAGAGGTTTTTGAGTACTATCTTTTTGAATGGATAGAAGTACTTTGCCTGTGATTTTGGTACTATCCTGCTTATGTAACTGTATAATATATTTATCTTGATATTGACTTGGTTTTAATTGTTCATGAATAGAAAAAAGATATGTGTGATGAATATTATAGTTATGATGTGTGTAATGAAGTTTATTGTTTAATGGATCTTTAAGCGATCTATTTCCTATACCTAAAATTAAAAAGAACAGAAGTACGACGATTCCAAAGGGTGGTGACCATTTTTTATTTTTATTGGTTAACGCATGAAAGACATTTGCAATACCGTATAAAGTAACTATAAGTATGGCACACCAAAATATGGAAAGATTACTATAGGGATATAAGATACTGCCTACCATAAAGAATATAGTAGCTTTCGCTAGAAGTGTATTGTATGATTTCAATGAATGTTTATAAGAAGAAAGAAAATGGGACTGATAGATATTTATATTCTTTAGTATTTAGAAATGCTGCTTTCAAAACGATAACCTAAGGCATAGGAGGACTGGCGCATAGGGAGAACCGATGCCTTAGTGCGCATGTTATCGTTTATGAGAAGCAGCTCCCCTAACTAACACATAAGAGGGAGAAGAGAATACCATATTCTAGGTGTATGCGCACTTTAAGAATAAGATGTAATATCCCTTCTCCTTTGTTGTAAAGAAGTTGTAAGTATAGGACTTAGTGCCTATTAGGATTTATATTTTTTAGTCATACTCATTCAGTCCATAGAGAACCTCTTTCATTTTACTTCCATTAATCTCTACGGGTTTGTATGCGGTATTGAATTTTTCTATAGCCACTGCAATACTTTCTTTAAGCTTTTTATATTCTACAGGTATTTGACTAGCACACTGTGTTTCGTTTTCGTAACTGTTTAACATAATTCCAAACTTCTCATAAAACTTTGCTCCTTGATCTATAAAAGCATTGTATTGTGTGATAAATTGTAACAATCTATCTATAGGAAACTCTAGATTGATTTGCATTTTATGTGCTTTGTAGCGCTTGCTATCGTCTGCCAAAGCTGTATTAAGTGCTTCTAGATAGGTGTCTAAATGGTCTCGCACATTATCCCAATCATCCGAATTACGACATTCTTTTAAGGAGATTCTATACTTTATAGGTTTTGTGAAATCAATAAAAAGTTGTTGGAGTTCACCCATAATATTTTCATTGCTTTTTTGAAGAAAAACTGTTTCAAAATAGATGGTGTTTAAATCATTATGCATTCGTAGTGTAAAATCTAATATGCACTCCACATCCTTTAAGCTTTCTTCTTTTTGAGTTCTAGAAGTGGCTTCATTATTGAATAATGAGATAAATGAATGTGCTACAGAGGCATAAATATTATTCCCCAGAATATTGGTTAAGTTAAACCCTTTCTTCTTATCTGCTTTAACACCTATGGTTTCCTTAATATTTTTAAATTCAGGATAATTGTTGGGATTTGCTATTTTATTTATTTCGCGAAAGGTACTCACAGAAGCAAAATGATGATCTAAGGCAAGTGTTTTTTCATAGAGTATTTTAATAATTTGGAGTCCTTTGATATATCTGATTTTACTTAGGTCAGAAAGTTCGCTTAACTCAAGGCGTTCTCTCTCTTCTTTCAGTTGATCCTTTTCTAATAACCAATATAGTTTTTGATCAGTAGTGATACTCTCTTTGATTCCTTGGGTTGCTTCTGATAGTGCTACGGAAATCAACGTATACTTTTCTTGATACTGCGCTTTGGTATTTTCTAGTTCTATATATAGTTGTTCTATATGTGCTTCTATAGAAATTTCATTGATGTTTCCAGCGTCATTTATTGCATGGGAAATATGAATCCCGCATAGCGATAAGATAATGGTGATGTATATAATAAGTTTCATGTTTTTTTAATTTTTTCCTTATTCCTGTTTCTCCCAGAAGAAGAAAAGCTTTAGGGTATTCGTTTTTCCGTCATTCCGAATTTATTTCGGAATCTTATTTACGTTATTAATTCTCTATTTTTTTGTGATGCTGAAACAAGTTCAGCATGACGTTATTTGTTTTGCCCTCATTCCCGTTTCTCCCAGAGGGAGAAAGGCTATTTTGTCATTCATCTTTTGAGTTTACATTGGTGTCTGCTCGTACGATGGTGATGTCTATATAGTTGTCTGTAATAACAGTTGGGTAGGTCTTTGCTTCTAGAGCAGTAAGCTGTTTAGATTTTGTCTTTGATGTAAGGGCAATAATATCTTCGGGTAATGGCAAAGCTTCTTCCATGATAAACTGTAAAGAGCTTTTATTTTCTGATGTGATAGGTGTTCCTAAAATTTGATCGAGTTCTTCTTGTGAAAGTTGGTCTCTATAGACACGTAAAATCGTTGCGCCCTCTTTGATTGTGATAAAAGAGATGTTGTTATTAACAACTGTTGTTTTATTATCTGAAACTGGAGGTGATTCAATCGTGCAGATGCCTCCTGTTCGTAAACAGCCTGTATATTTCCCAAAAGTAGCTTTGTGCTCTTGAGATAAGGCAATAGTTGATGTGCACACTAGGAGTAGTGTGGTGAATATTGGTTTCATAAAATGATTTTGAAATTCCTCTTATATTGAATTATAAGAATAATTTGATCGTAAAGATTCCTTTAATCGGCTATAACGGTTGTTTTTGTAAAATGATCTTGTAACGTAAAACGGTTATTAAACAAATACAATAGAATAGCGATAGGCAAAATGAGTATGCTCACTATTTTAAGAACAGTTCTAGTCATTAAATTAATAATAGATGGTTTTCTATTATCGGGAAAAATAACTTGATTTCTAAAAAGTATTTTACCTAACGTTTTACCCTGATTTAAAAAGTCAAATACAAAAAAATAGATAAGATAAAATACTATTGAAAAACCATAGGTGGTTTTTATACTCACTCCTATAAATAGATACTCTTTAGGCTGAAATATATTGGATAGTATAGATTGTAATGCACTTGTGATGATACTTACAATAATCATGTCTATAATAAATGCTAAGATTCTTTTTGTTTGTATTTGACTCATAATAAAATTTGTTTGTTAAACTACTTTTTGGATATACGATTATTTAAAAAAGAAAGCTCCTATTATCATTGAAATTACTAAAAAAGCCAAAAGGATATACTTAGCATTACCTCCAGTAACTATATCTTTCTTTATAAGAAAAATATAATTGATTACAGATATAACTACAATCCCTATTAGAATAGATAACTTATACGTATTATTCAAGTTACTTTGATAGATTAAGAAATAATAAATTGCTAATAGTACAAAAGGTACTATTTTTAAAGGGTTTCGATTATTTTTCATATACTTATAAGTTGTCTGTGCTTGCAATAATTAAAATCAATATGTTTTATTTTTTTGATTTTAATTATTGCAAACGTAATTTTCATTATTGATTTGCACAAGTTTCTGCCTCAGCATTACAATTATCAGATGCTGCAGCTTGACCAATTGTCACAGCAGCATGGCATATTACACCTGCAATAACTGTTATATCTAGAGTTGCACAGCCTAAATGTGCTACTACAGCACCTGCTGCAGCTTGCGCTAGACAGTTTCTTCTTATTCTTTCGCAAGCACTCATTCTTTGAGCAACACTAGTTTTATTAATAACTTTTTCACTTATTTTTTTTAATTCGGTCTTATCCATGTTAACCAAATCATATTTCTTTTGTAAAGATTTAATCTGGGTATTATAGTTTTTGATATAATCCAAATATGCATTGCCATTCTCAAAACCAAAGCTTTTAGATAGAAAATCTAACTCGGATTTACTTAAATTATCTTTCTTGACCAGATTTTTTACTTGTTCAGAAAACTTAGCTCTCTGTAAAATTGAAATACTATTTTCTAGCAATTGAGAAAATTGTGTATCTGATTCTAAATTTGTAGTGTTGATTTGAGCATTACTTTTCATGCTAATCAGGAAAAAGGATAAAATTGTAAAAGTCAATAATGTTTTAATATTTTTCATACTACTAAAATTTTACTGTTATTTTAAATACTACCTACTCATTCGCTTTTCGGTAACCGCGGCTTGGTTTTGAGTGAGAGCATCCCACATTTGGTAAACCACTACCTGTTTTGTAAAACTTTAGTATATTTGTTTTATAAACAGGCATTAGCTTGTTTTTCTGACAAACGATGAGAGCTTCTACCTAGTAGAGGCTTTCTCTTTTAGAAAGCTGATCTGTAGTTTTTTAACAAAATTTAACAGATTTTACTTACTTCTGTGTATATTGCTATCCTATCATATAAAATTGCTATTACTTTTTAATTAAGTTGTTTTTTTAAAACCCAATCTGATCTATTACGCACCAAACGAAAATTTTTAAATGTCACACATTGGGTTTGTTAATTTCAACAATTCAAAAGTGTGAAGTTTTTGGAGGGTTTACAAATGGAGTAGGTCTTGATTTATCAATTAGGGGCTTATTTTTATAAATTAAATGACTTTAAATATTTAGTTTTAAGCGAACGAACGAACACCCGAATACACAGATTGTTGTAATGCTTTTAAAAATAAAACTCTTCTTATTTATTTGTTTATTGTTTACTTCGGTAGATATACATTCTCAATTTAAAAATAGCACTCAAGAAATAAGATCCTTTAGAAATATCAAAACAGATTATAAGAATCATTTCCAGGATTCATCTACAGCAATAAAGTTTGCAGATGAATATTTGCAAAAAGCAATTGTTTTAAAAGACTCGTTAAGAATAGCTAATGGTTATAGATTAAAAATAAATCTAGACCCAGAAGGTTCGAAAACATTAAACTTCTATGATTCTATAATTAAGATAACAAAAGATCTGAAGAATGAAAAGTTTCCTACTCTAGCTTTTTTTGAAAGAGGAAATTATAATTTCAAGAAACGTAAGTTTCGAAAAGCCTTAGACGATTATTTAGATGCATTAGGGTATAATAATAGCCCTAATAAAGATAATATGTCATTTTTGCTTAATCAAAATATATCAATTCTAAAATTGAGAATCGATGAAAATAAAGATGCATTAAATTTAATAAGAGAATGTTATGATTACAGTCTTAATAAAAACTATAATGAGATAAGTAAGGAAACTCATTTAGGTGTTTTGTTTAATTTATCTGAAGCTTATAGGAAAAATAATTATTTAGATTCTGCAAAGACAAAAATTAAAATGGGTAAAAAACAATCTAAAAATATTAAAAATGAATTATTTTATAATTTATTTTTAACATTAGAAGGAATAGTAAATACTCAAGATGGGAATTATAGTGAAGGTGCAAATAAATTAATTTTAACTCAAGAGTTTCTTTCTAAAAAAGGTTTGATAGATGAATTAGCTGTTAATTCATATTATTTAGGTATGGCATATCTTGGTTTAGATTTAGAAGAGAAAGCAGTTTCTTATTATAAAGTTGTTGATAGCATTTATGGAGTAACAAATTTCATACAACCAGAAACAACAGAAAGCTACTCTTATTTAATAGATTGGAGTCGGAAAAATAAGAATTTAGATAAACAATTATATTACATAAATAGATTAATGGAAATAGACAGTAGTACTTTCTTAGACTACAAGCATTTTAATGAAAAATTAAATACAGAATTTGACATCCCTTTACTCCTTAATTCTAAACAATTATTAATAGAAGATTTAAAAAAAATAAAACGGACATCATATTATTTCAATATATTCCTGACAGGACTTACTCTTTTTTTGATATTTATAGTTTTTTTTCAATTTTACAGAAGGAGAATTTTTATGAAGCGCTATGAGGAAATAATAAAAAAGGATAATAAAGTAAATAATAAGAGTGATAAAAAGAAGATTCTTAAAGATGTTTCTTCTGAAATAGAAAGCAAAATTTTAAATAGAATAAAAAAATTTGAAGAAAATGAAGAGTATACTGATAGTACTATAACACTTTCAACTTTATCAAAAAAACTGAAAACTAATAGTACATATCTTTCAGCTATCATTAATAATAATATGGATTGTAATTTTTCATCTTATTTAAAAAATATTAGAATTGAATATGCTTTTCAAAAAATAAAAACAGATCGTCGCTTTAGAGAATATACCATTAAAGCAATTGCACTTGAGTCAGGTTTTAAAAGTGGAGAATCTTTTTCTAAGGAATTTTATAAGACACATGGTATATATCCTTCTTTCTTTATTAAACAAATAAAAAAAGAACTTAAATAATTATTATACTAGTCTTATTTTATAAATCAAGACTAGTAGTTGTGTCCTACCATTATTTAGATTTTAAAGAATTCGTGTATAATTGTCTCAATGAATTTTAAAACTATTAAAAATGAAAAAAAGAAGAAAAAAATTATTTTTTGAAAAATTTGAGATTGCAAGCCTTAATAATATATCGAAAAAATATATAATAGGAGGAAATGATGGTACAAATGTAACATGGACTGTGGCTACTAACTCTTCTGATTTATGTGATCCAGATGATCCAGACGGAAATGATCCTGAAGGTAATAATTAAAAAGTTTAAATTTACAAATTCTCTCTCCATTTGCTTGAGAGAGAATTTGTTATAATTAATTATTAAATTATAGAATGAAATATTTTTTGTCTACTCTAGTTTTTATTGGATTAATTTTAGCGAAGTTTTTATCTGTTGATTTTTCTAAAAAAGAAAATTTAAATCAAGAAATTAAGATTCCTTGGTATTATTTCGATGTTAATGATGATTCTATACCAGGAATTAGTCTTAAGAAAGCTAAAAACTATGTTCAAAATAAAAACAGTAATAATGTCATTATTGCTATTATAGACACAGAAATAGACATTGAAAATGATCAGCTAAAAAAACATATTTGGTATAATTCTAGTGAGATTTTGGGTAATAATATTGACGATGATAATAATGGCTATATAGATGATATTCATGGGTGGAACTTTTTAGGTAATATTCATTCTGAGAATTTATCTAAGGTTAATTATGAATATGTGAGAATAGTTAGGTTTTATGATGAAAAATTTAAAGGAAAAGATGAGCGGGATATTTCTGCAGATGAAATAAATAATTTTAAGATTTATAAAAATTCATTAAATAAATTGAACTTAGAGTTAAAGCGTTCTAAAAGATTATCTACTAATACTTCTAACATAATAAAAAAATATACTAGAGCTCTTGTTTCGTTAGATTCTCTGTCAAATTTATCAGAAACTGAATTAACAGAAAAAAGATTAGATTGTTTGAAAAATATATATCCTTCTCTTTTAAAAAAAATAGAGCTTGTTTCTAGATGGAAAAAAAGAGGTAGAAACTTAAAGAGCTTTAATGAATTTAAAAAATTACAAGAAGATAATATTAATATATATTTAAATGTAAATTATGATGATAGATACCCTCTCAAAGATAATCCTGATGATATTTTAGATACAAAATATGGAAACAATCATATGCTTGATAATATAGATCAATTTTATCATGGAACTCAAGTAGCTGGAGTAGTAAGTGAGGTGATTAATGAAAATGAAAATATAAAGATAATGTCACTTTGTATTGCAGTAAACGGAGATGAACAAGATAAAGATATAGCATTAGCTATTCGTTATGCGGTTGATAATGGAGCAAAAGTAATTAATTATAGTTCAGGGAAATACTATTCTTTACATCAGGAATGGGTAAAAGAAGCTTTATTATATGCATTTGAAAAAGATGTTGTAGTTGTTTTCGCAGCGGGCAATTCTAATTTAAATATAGATTTAAAAAACTTTGAAGTTTATCCTAAAGATTATAATGATAAAGGTATAGAGTTTGTAAATAATGTGTTGAGAATTAGTTCTTCTAGTAACAATTTGAATGGAGGTCTAATATCTGCATTTAGTAATTATGGAAAACAAAACATAGACATATTTGCCCCAGGAGATTCTATACAAACATTACTTCCTTATAATAAAACTAAATGGGATCGAGGGACTTCTTTATCTAGTCCACTGGTATCAGGAGTAGCAGCTCTTATCCGTTCGTACTATCCATCTCTTACAGCATCAGAAGTGAAACAAATTCTTATGGATTCATCTGTAAAATATGATATTTTAGTAGATGTCCCTACAAGAGAAAATCCAGATCAACAATTGCCATTTAGTGAACTCTCAAAATCTGGTGGTATTGTGAATGCCTATAATGCTATGCTTATGGCGGAAGAATATGTGAAGAATAAAAAGTGAAGCTGCCTAATTAAAATTATATGCTTTTAGTACTCAGGTTTGAGGAGAGCTAAGATTAACAATTTGAACAATAGTTTTATATGAAAATAGGTGTAATTCTTGTGTTTTTTTTAATTGTAAGTTCTTCCCAAGCACAGCAGAAAAAATCTATTATAACATGGGATAAGATTAAAAAAGAAATATCCCTATTAGAGCAGCGAGAAAAAAAATGGTATCATCAAGATATTATTAAAGATTCAGTCCCTGGGACAAGCCTTTTTAGAACTTATGACGAATTATTAAAGCATAAAAAAAGTGAAGAAGTAATCGTCGCAGTATTAGACATGAGTGTGGATATCCATCATAAATACCTCAAATCCAATATTTGGATAAACCCCAATGAAATAGCAAATAATAATATAGATGATGATGGTAACGGATATGTAGATGATTTGAATGGGTGGAATTTTTTAGGAAATCAGAGAGGTGAAAATCTAACCTATGAACAATTTGAATTTGTACGAATTATTAAGATGTTAGATAATAGTAAAACTCCTCTTACAAAGGCCGATAGTTTATTATTAACAAAAGTAAAAACAGTATATAAATCTTATTTGAAGGAAGCCAATGATAACTTGATAAATACTAATATGGTAATTGAGAGTAGGACTAATGCAGAGATATTTTTAAAAAATATTTTTGGTAATCGAGAGTATACGATCAAAGATATAGACAGTTTAAAAAAATCATTTCCTAATGATACATTGTTACAAACGCATGCCCGTAGAATGAGTAATTTCATAACATATGGTTTTACTCCTGAAAGGAATGAAGAAAGAAAGAATGATATACTAAATTCTATAAAATTTATGCTTAATAAAGATTATCCAGAGAGAATAATTATTGGAGATTTTGAACAGACTAAACTTTATAGTAATTATGGAAATAATAATGTAGATACTCATTTTTCTTTTTTAAGTCACGGAACGTTAACTTCAGGGTTTTTAACTACAAAATATATAGACAAAGACAGTGTTAATATTTTTAAAAATATTAAGATAATGCCTTTGAGAGTTTCTGCTTATGGGAGCGAACATGATAAAGATATAGCTCTTGCTATACGTTATGCTGTTGATCATGGAGCAAGAGTAATTAATATGAGCTTTGGAAAACGGTTTTCAATGAATAAGGAATGGGTAGATGATGCAATTAAATATGCTGAGAATAAAGATGTTCTAATAGTTAAATCTGCAGGTAACGATCAATTTAATACAGATATACTTGAAAATACAAAATACCCTAATGATTATAACAATGGTATAGAATTTAGTGATAATTATATTACCGTTGGAGGAACATCATATGGTCTTAATGAAAAGCTTCTATATAATAGATCTAATTACGGAAAAGAAACAGTAGATATTTTTGCTCCAGGATATGGACTTATTGGATTGCGTCCTAATGATAATGTAGCAACAAATTTAAAAGGAACATCATTCTCTGCTTCAATAGTATCAGGAGTAGCAGCCCTTATTCGTTCGTACTATCCATCTCTTACGGCTGCAGAAGTAAAGCAAATTCTTATGGATTCATCTGTAAAATATGATATTCTAGTAGATGTCCCTACTAAAGAGAATCCAGATCAACAATTGCCATTTAGTGAACTCTCAAAATCTGGTGGTATTGTAAATGCCTATAATGCGATGCTTATGGCTGAAGAATATATAAGAAAAAAGAAGAAGTAATGGTAGAGTCGATAGCTTGCTTTAGGGTATTATATATAATAGATTAGATGTTTTATTTATTACTCAATAAGTGAGATACACTTGTACAACACTTTTTAATTCATATAATTTCCTTTCTGTTTCTTGATCTAAGTTTTCAACTATAAGAGGATGAATGTCAACCTCTCCAAGGCCTTTCGAAGTTACTCTGTGTGGAGATAAACCATTACTTATCAAGTAATCTCTTACAACATTCGCTCTTCTAGCTGATAATTGCTGATTATACGCTGCCCCTCCTTTGACATAAGAATATCCATTCACTTCTAAGTTAAAGTTCCTCTTATTAGCATTTAAAAATTTTAAAATTAGTAAAAGTTGTTCAGCTTGCTCTTGTCGTAAATTAGACCTATCATAATCAAAATAAATGGATTGTACATGAATTGCATTTTCTTTATTAAGGCCTTTAAGATAGGTAAGTTGATCATTTATAATTTCTATAGTTCTCTTCTTTTGAGAAATAATGCTTTTTTCTCTGATTTTTAACGTAGCATTATAATCTTTAATAGCATCAATTAATTTCAGATTGTTAGCTTCATGATATTCAATTTCTTCTTTTTGTTTTTCAATTTGAGATAATATGCTATTATTTCTTTTTTGAAGACTATCGATACTTTTTTCAGCAATTTGAATACTATCATTTAAAATAGAATTCATTTTTTTGTTTTCAGCGTTCTCTTTTTCTTTTTCAGCAATCTTTAATTGGCTTTTAATGATATCTTTTTTATAGGTGGGCTCAATAACATTATTGAAAACACCCAATATGGCTATCCCACCTACTAATCCAGCAATAATAGTTTTTACAAAACTTGATTTTTTATAAAACGGCCTTTCTAATTGTTCTCTATCAAACTCGATCTTTCTTGTTTCCGCTTTTGATTGTTCTATCTCAGCGATTAACTTTTCAAGTTCTGCTTGTTTTATTTTATTTTCATAATCCATGGTACCCTTAATTAGATAGTATGTTGTCTAATTTTTTGATTATATCTTGGTTTTTTAGGCGTTCTTCTAAAGAAAGAATAGCAAAGTCTGATAAATATCTTCCCAAAGGTAAAATAGGGGTGATGGTATCATTTTTAATATAAATATCTGTTTTCTTAGATGTAACTAAATATTCTTTTTCATAGGTTTTAATAAGTTCGTTAGGATGTGCAAAAGTGGCGCTGAGTATGGTATTTATAGGGGCTTGTAATTGCGAACTATACTTGATCGTATCCTTTTCCTTCTCTTTTTTCTTTTCCTTCTCCTTCATCTTTTTCTCGTCATGAGAATCCTCTTCTTTGTCTTCATGTGGATTATTTGCGATAATTAAAACCCTAACATCAAACCTATCTTTATATTCAGGATAATGAGTGCTTACTACTTTTTTAAAGGTATTGACGAGAATATGGGTTGAATAGGAACCTATATTGTCATAATAACCAGCATCAGCAAATTGCCCGATGTTAGTCACTCTCCCTGCCGGGCTTACATATGGAAACCGGGCGTTCAATAACATTGCTGTAGAGATCTTTATAGAGGTGTTGTCGTAATTTTTATTATCACTATAGGCATCTTTATAATCGGCAAGAAAATCTTTAGTGATGTCTGGAACAAATTTTCTATCATCAATAATAACATTACTAATCGTAGAATGATTTCCACTTTGTAAATGTGTAGTGTTTACCAATAATAGGGGGGGCGTGATTCCTAATTTCTTTTTATTAGTTGATAATGATAAAAAACTACTACTCAAGAGTAATTTATTTGTAGTTTTATTTTCATGAAACACTTCTTCATAGGTAGTTTCCCATTCATTTTCTAAAATCTTTGCGCGATCATCTCTCAAAGAGATACCAGAAAGACTTGATAGCATGTCTCTTCCTAAAAAAGAAGCGACAGAGGAGGATAAAAAATTCTTCTGATAGAAATCACTGGCTTTATAAGTGAATTGTTTATCATTTGAAATAAAATTAATGGTGTCTTTATTTAAAAGATTTTGATAGGCAGTTGTATAAAAAATGCTATTACCTACATTACCACCAGAAGCTCCTGTTAAAGATAAGAGGTGTTTTTCAAAATAATCTTTATCCTTTTCATATAAATAACTGTTCACTAATAATGACCATAAGCCTGCTCTTGAACCCCCTCCCTCGGCAGCTACAAAGATGACAGGGAATTTCTTAATGGAATCTGTATACTGTATGCGATCTTCAATCCATGAAGCCATATATTTTTCAAGTTGAGGTCGGTTTTTAAGATTGTAATTTGCTTGATCATATGCGACATTGCTTACCTCATAATGCTTAAAATTATCATTGCTGGCAATAATTCCTGACCAAATAAAAATGAATATTGTAAGGAGCGTAACGAGGGGTGTTTTTATTACTTTTCCTAAATATCTAATTAACGTAAGGATGCTAAAAATACCAATAAAAGAAATTAGGACAATACTTAATGGATTAAAGCCATGTGATAATTTTGGGCTAATTAGAAAAGTAATATAGGCTATAAAAGCAATCATTGTGCATAATGCAATAGCATATCCCCCCACTTTTTCTTTAAACAATAGGATAGGTTTTGAGTAAGAAACGGAGACTACAAAAAAGAATAATGCAAATAATAATAAAGCTACAAAAAGCATAACAACATCTCCATCTGAATCTCCTTTATTGAAAAAGCCAAACCCCATGATAACGACGAGGCATATGATTGCGATTGTTATGGGAGCATAGTTAGCCCATTTTTTGTCTTTAAATAAACCGGTAAACCATCGGGTAAAATGTAAATTAAGCGTTAATACTAAAAGAATACTTAAAATGATAAATAGGTACTTATAAAAACTATTTTTTGTGTCATCTCCTGATACACTAAAGCCAATATTATTAACAGAAAAAGCAGTTAATAAAATAAGGAATGTGCCTAACACTTTTGGTAATACTCTTCTGATATATAATTTTTGATCCTCCCTTTCTTTACTTCTATAGGTCTCAATACTTTCGTTTTTAATGATAGCATTCTCAATGTCATCTCTAGGTAGTAAAGAATTAGAATTACCATAGAAATAATCATTGACATTGCTTATTAAAAAAGCTAAAACGGCTAGTGATGAAAAAAATAAAATCATTTCCCCAAGATGATTTTTAGTAGGTTGATTAAGAACTAATAATAAATCTCTTGTTTGAGGGAAAAACCATAATAAGATTAATAGTAAAAATATAATAACTATAGAAATCATGTGATTACTAGATTCTCTTATGATATACGTTATCCACTGCCCTAAATCTTCAATGAACTTAGATAGTTTACCCATGACTTTGAATTTTTATGTTTATGATAAAATAATTATAATAAATATATTGATTTTCAGTAAACTAGATTGTTGTTGTTTGTAACCGAATTAATGTAAGGTAGATTAAGGATGTACTAATGTAATAAATATGAGAAAGTGTTCATTACGGGAAACCATAATACAGCATTGAAAACGTTTCATCAATCCAAAAACAGCTATAGAGGTGGAAATATAAAAGGAAGTCTTTGTGTTTTTTGAATACTATCTCGATCAAATACGATAATACTTCCAGTTCCATCAAAAAGTAAACGATCTAAAGTGTCACGAATAGTGATGGGAGATCGGCTTCTAAAAATAGTGCGATAGGAAATAGCTTCTCTAGAAAATGAGGGTTGTACTAGAAACCGTTTGGTCGTTCCATTGTTTTTAATATAATCTGTTTCAAATAAAGAAAGACTATCAATAGTTTCCTCACTAGCTTCATCATAACGGGTATTAAATAATGAAAGACTATCCCCAAAATAAAGCCTGTTTACATAAAAAAAGCCCGCATGTCCATCCTCACCCGATGCAATATAAGTAGC
Organism: Dokdonia pacifica; assembly: GCF_900188275.1. Taxonomy (GTDB): domain Bacteria; phylum Bacteroidota; class Bacteroidia; order Flavobacteriales; family Flavobacteriaceae; genus Dokdonia; species Dokdonia pacifica. The sequence goes on along the minus strand of NZ_FZNY01000011.1, from coordinate 87,311 downwards.
TGCTGCACTAGGCGCATTTTCAGTTGTAAACTGATTTTCATTTGAAAAAATAATGAGATCATATGATGAATTGTTGGTAATTGATGGCCCTTGTTCTAATGTCATCTCTTTGGGATAAGATCCAAACTGCTTATCTAATGGAACTCCTCGTTTATAAGGCGGACCTACATATTGATATTCCTTAATGTCAGAGCGATCAAAATCGGTGAGATATGCTGGAAATTTATCCGAACGCCTATGGTTTGCAGGATACTCTTTGGAGGTCATTTTTACAGGAGGTTCTATCAAAACATACTTTACAAATAGGAAAGCAAATAAAGTGAGACTAAGAAGAAACATAAAAACACAACCGCAACCTCGTAAGGTCTCTCTCTTCTTTTCTTTTTCAATAAGGTTATTAGATCGAGTGCCAATAGCATCAAAAAAATCGTCTAATGCACTAAAAAATGCAACAATCCCTGGTTCACCTGCCTTTTTTAGAGAATTGCTTAGGACCATGTTTTGAACGGTCTTTTCTTTTTGAATCAAATGTTGATCTCCCAGAAAAATAAGAATAGGCTTTATGGCTTCCAATTCTTTATACACATTCATCACTCCCCCTTTTACGCGTGTTTCAATAAGCATCAACATATCTGAAGCTTTTGATTTTAATAATAAGGTGATGGTTTCTGGAAGATACCGGTTGAATTTTGCAATGTGAGCTAATCTCGCATATTGATTTTTTGCAGTGGCTTCTCCTATCGCATTTTCAAGTTCTGTGTGTAAAATGTGATCAAAAAAGCGCTGCATATCCATTTTTTGATATGCTTCAAGTTGCATCCTTTCCGATGTATTGAAACGAGGCTTTTCTAAAAAGATAGCTTGTGCTAAATTAGGATTAGCTATCAGAAAATCAAGCCCTGAAGCATGTTCTTGTAATGCTTTTATAAAATTTAATAAGGCCTCCGACCCCGAGGTACTATCCAGTTTGTTTTCCAATCGCAACTCTTTCTCAATGCGATTCATCTCGGTCTCTGTTAGATCGGAAAAGCGTTTGGGATCACGGGTTTTGGAAGTGCGTAAAAAATCGTAAAAATTCATTCAGTAGTGTTATGATCAGAAGAAAGCTCTAAGGTGTCAGTAGCATCTAAATAAAAAGAACCCAGTGAATCACGTACAGTTAATGTTCCTTTAAAATAAAACTCTTTTCTTACCAGTTTTCTTGCGTTTCTGTTTATTTCCATAAATCTAAATTTAAGTGCAAGATTATCGCTGTTTTGCTGAATGATTAGTTTGGGCCTTTTCCCTATATATAATCGTGTCCCTAAAAATGAAGACCATCTTATAGAGTCTCCCGCACGAATATATTTGGAGGTGGGTTTTAAGATAGTCATTGATCGGTTCCAACTTGTTGAGAAAACAATCATATCACTCGTTGTTGTATTTACGATAAAAGCATTTGCCAGTACCGAAGGTATCTTTCCAGATAAAAAATCGTTTCCTAATTTATCCGAATTTGTCTCAGGACGTTTTATATCATAAATAGTGGTGAATTTATCATATCGGAACGTAGCTAATTCTTTAGGGAGATCCCAAGTTGTACTTTCAATTGCTTTTAATTCGGGCTTTTTTACCTTAGAAGACTTGTAGGTTGCCGTAAAAATCCAAATCACGATACCAAAAAAAGCAAACATCAAAACGATAAAACCCATGGCACAATTGCATCCTCTTAGTAATTCCCCTCTTTTCTCACGTTCAAATTCTGTTTTGGGAGTTGTATCAAATAAGGCATCAAAATAATTATTGATCCAGTTTAAAGTACTTCCTCCTGTCTCATCATCTGCAAGTGTTACCTGAATGCCTACCACACGCATTTTTGTCCATCTAGCCTTTAAGGGTTCATCGCCAAGATAAATGACCATAGATTTTAGGTCATGAATATCTTGACTAGCACTTTCTAATCTAGCATCTAGTTTGCTCTGTATATAATCAAGCCTTGCATGAATACGCTTTATGATATCAAGTACAACAGCATCAGGTAAAAACCTATGAAATTTTACGAGCTCAAAAAGCCGTGTAAATTTGTTTGTTTGAAATTCTGAACCTACCGTTTCTAAAAGTTCAGATAAAAGACATGATGTAAAGAATTGCTTTATGTGTGAGTGATCATAATCATACACCTGCATGCGTGCAGATGTATTTAATTTTTTAGGCTTTTTAAAAAGGACATGTGTAATGTTCGGGTTGCCCACTAAAAAATCTAAGCCCGCTGGATGGTTGTGTATCGCTTCAATAAAGTGTAAAAGTACTTCCTTTTCGGGATCTTGAGATAATTTGGATTCTAAACGCAACTGCTTCTCAACACGGTTTGCTTCTGCAGTTGTTAATGCTGTAAATGGCTTATTAGCCATTGATTTTGAAATAGATAAATAATCCTTAAAATCCACTTCACTAATCTAATCAAAATCTTAAAACCATTTCTATTTCAATAGTATAAATCAATGAAAAATTATCTTCCAGATTGTATATTAGCAGTATGAAGTATATTAATGTTGGAATCGATCTTGGCACAACAAATAGCGCTATTGCTACCTATGAAAATGGGAAGGTGATTATTCATAAAAATCCGCTTAATCTAAAAGAGACGTTACCGAGTGCTGTTGCCATGCGTAAAGACAAATATATTGTAGGTGATAAAGCCCTATCATTATTACAAACTCGACCGGGTATAGTTCAGATGAATTTTAAACGATTAATGGGGGCAAATGCAAGGAGTTTACAAAAGCAAATTGACCCTGTACGGTTATCACAAGCAGTAATAGAAGAATTATTACGCTTTCGCGAAAGCGGAACCAGTAGTGCTGTCGTCACGATTCCAGCGTCCTTTGATACGATCCAGAGTAATGCCACCAAAGAAGCTGCTCGTCGAGCAGGTTTAGAAGAAGTAGTGCTATTACAGGAACCTATTGCTGCCTGTCTTGCCTATGCAAATGCCGAAGGCACCGAATTTGCCAAAGAAGATAAATGGCTGGTATATGACTACGGAGGAGGTACTTTTGATGTTGCATTAGTGCAAATGCGTAATGGGATTCTTGACGTCATTGATCACGAAGGTGATAATTATATGGGAGGAAAAGATATAGATCAAGATATTGTACGTGATCTGATTTGTAAGCCCATTGAAAATGAAACTGGGAAAGAAAAGTTATATGAACAATTAATTCATCAAGAAGATGCTGCCGGAATGAGTTCTTTTATTTCTTATGCAGAAGAGGCCAAAAAGATATTATCCCTACAGAATGAATACACCTTTGAGGTATATAGTGAGCAACTGGATATTGATACAGATGTGACCATTACAAAAGCCGAAATTGATCAAATTATGATGATCCATTTTAATCGAAGTTATCATTTAATAGAGAAACTACTCGACAAGAATAATCTATCTTTTGAAGGCATTAATCGTATTGTATTAGTAGGAGGAACAACTTATATCCCATTAATTAGGAAACAACTCAAGGAAAAATCTCAAACTATAGTAGATACCACAATGGACCCTACAACGGCTATTGTATTAGGTGCTGCTTACTATGCAGGATCTGTAGAAACCAAATTAGAAGAAGCAACTCCAGATCAAATAGAAACGGTAAAGAAAAATGAACGTGTCGATTTACAACTCGTTTATGAAACGCAAAGTAATGACGAAGAAGAATTAATCTTAGGGAAGACCGATTCTAAAAAAGCAAAATTCTACCAAATCACTAACGTAGATGGGTTTGACTCTGGATTGAAAGAATTTTCTAATAAGTTTAGTGCGTTTGTACCCTTGGAGAAAAAGATGCAAAATCTATTTAAAGTCCAACTATTTGATAAGAGACAACAGACTATTGGAAGCATACAAGAAGTTAAAATATCACAAGGATTGTATCGTATCAATGGTCAGCCACTTCCAGCAGATATTAGTATCGAACTAGATGGAGATGGTGGAGAAACCTTGCTAGAATCCATTTTTACAAAAAATAAGATTCTACCTTTAAAACGAAGTATCTATAAAAAAGCTTCAAAAAGTATCTTAAAAAATAGTGGTGATAAATTAATCATAAACATATTAGAAGGAGCCTCTGGAAATTCTGCTGCGAGTAATCTTACGATAGGATATATCGAGATTAGAAGTGATAAAATGAGTCAGGATTTGGTGAAAGGATTAGATATTCAACTCGATTTTCAAATCTCAGAATCTCGCGATTTAACTATTAATATTAGTATTCCTTCCATTGGGTATTCGGATTTTCAAGTGTTTAACCCCTCTAAGAATCCAATTAATTACGATAAGATAATTGCTGAGATTCAATCGTATATAAACCGAATTAATCAAGAAAAATACGAGGAAGAAAATACTGATAATAGAGAGTCGGTGATACGAGAATTACATAGTATTCAAAATGAATTAGTCACTTTGTACGGCGTTGCTATAGAAAATCAAAATGATATTCAAACAGATATTCTTTACAGAATAGATGATGATAAACGCACTTTGGTACAACGGTTTGACCGCTTGTTAAATCATCGCAATATACTTGAAGAATTAGAAAATCTCAAGGCCGCAAAAACTCATTATCTTCAGAATGCTGCATTTGCAGATGAGAATCAAAAAGTACAGTTTGAAGACTTCCTTAGCAAAGAGCATGAGCTAATTAATAGTAACAATAAAAACCTTATCAAATCCAAAGCCGCCGAGTTAGAGCAGCTTGCAAATGATGCTTTTAATAATAATCCAAAACGCTATCAGGATATTTTCTTTGCCTTGCTTTTAAAAGTTAGAGGTGATAAAATTAAAGACAAGAAACGTTGGGATGAACTGTCAATGAAAGGAAGAGAAGTTTCAAAAGAGGGTAATTATATAGAATTAAAATATATTGTTTCTGAAATGGCTGCTATATGTGAACTTCCTAAGCGTTCTGCATCCGATTCCGGACCAGAAATAAGTAAAAAATCTTTGGGAATTGAATAGTTGTTTTATATCACTCTTCGTACTTCTACAAATGCACGTTTCCAGTATTTTTCATCTAGAGATGAGGTGAGTACGCCTCTGGAAGTGGTGGAATGGATGAAATAAATCTCTCCTCCTTTTACAGCAGTCACTAAGCCTACGTGGTTGATATTACGGCTGTTTTTATTGGTTCTAAAAAACACCAAATCTCCCGCTTTAGCACTGCTTTTAGAAATTGGTTTCCCCTTTTTTGCCATATCACGAGATACGCGTGGCAAGACAATATTTTCTTTTTGAAACGCAACATATACCAGTCCTGAACAATCCATTCCTTTGGATGTGGTACCTCCAAATTTATACTTAGTTCCACTAAATGCCTGAGCATGTAACACCACACGTTCGGTTTTAGGAATTGTACGGTTTTTGGAGACTGCTTTTTTAGAACCTCCGCAAGAGGTGAGTAAAGCTGCTGTAAAAAGGAAAAGGAATAGTTTTTTCATAAAGTAGGTGTTGTTAAATAATTTGGGTAAAACAAATATAGTTTTTTAAAGAGAATAGAAAAAAGAGTATAGAATATTGACTTCAAATAGCGGGTTATACTATTTAAATCTTTTTTAAGAAGAAACAGATAGTGTGATTTTCCGAAAGGATATAGTACCAAAATCCTCAACTACCGACTGCCGACTTCTTACTATTTTCCACAATCAATTTTGCAGTTTTCGAGCTTGCTCCACGACCTCCTAATTTTTGTTCCAGATCATAGTAATCTGCAAATATTTGTCCGCGTTGATAGTCATCTAATATTTGAGTTAATGCTGCTTTTAATGTTTTAGTGGTAAAGTCATTTTGGATCAATTCTGTCACGACTTCTTTATTCATAATTAAATTCACCAAAGAAATATAGTCAAGTTTAATAATTCGTTTGGCAATTTCATAAGAGATTCGACTTCCTTTATAACATACTACTTGCGGAACTTTAAACAGGGCTGCTTCTAACGTAGCCGTACCTGAAGTAACGAGGGCAGCATTGGCAAAACTTAGTACGTCATAGGTTTTGTTCATGATTAAGCGTACATGTGCGTCTTTAAGAAATGGTTCATAGAAAGAAGCCTCTTGACTTGGTGCACCAGCAATCACAAATTGGTATTCAGGATACGCATCTACGACACTTAACATCACACTGAGCATGGCATTAATTTCTTGCTTACGACTTCCAGGTAGTAAAGCAATCATCGGGCGCTCATCTAAGTCATGCTCTTTGGCAAATACTTCTGGGTCTGCTTGGGTACGTCCCGAAATAGCATCTATAAGCGGGTGCCCTACAAATTGTACAGGATATTGGTATTTGGTATAAAAACTTTCTACAAAAGGTAAGATCACATACATATGATCTATGGTTGCTTTAATTGTTTTGACACGACCAGCACGGGAGGCCCATACCTGCGGACTAATATAATAATGTGTGTTATATCCTTGAGCTTTGGCCCATTTGGCAATACGTAAGTTAAAACCAGAATTATCAATAAATACAATCACATCAGGATGAAATGCAGCAATATCTTTTTTACAAGCGCTTATAAAACCTAAAATGGTAAAGAGATTTTTTAGAATTTCTATAAATCCCATAAAAGCGCGTTCCTTATAATGTGTCACAAGTGTACCACCTGCTTCTTGCATGAGATCACCACCCCAAAAACGAATATCTGCTTCTGGATCTTCATGATATAAAGCCTTCATAAGATTTGATCCGTGCAAATCTCCACTAGCTTCTCCTACAAGTATGTAATATTTCAAATTATAAGAATTTAAGTGCCATTATTAAGATAGCAATAATTACAGTAATCGTGAGTACGCCACGTGCTTTATGATCTTGTTTCTTTTTTATAAATAGAAAAAAGACAGCTAGATTTAAAACGGCTCCAAGGGTTACAATCTTACCAAAATATCCCTCATCCAACGATTTTTTAATGGTTACATCAAAGGTGTTATCAGAAAATGCCAGGATATAAAGATATACTCCTATAACGTTGGCAATGAGTCCAATAATAGCTCCTGAGATGATGTCTTTTTTCATAGGTAAGGGTTCGATTATTTATACAAAAGTAACAATCCTTTTTGAGGTGTGGTGGTATACGCTTTCGCGAAAGCGTATAAAGTTTGTTTTTTCACATCATTTTAAGCTTAAAGATCCCAACTATTGAGTTCTTGAATAGCATGGTGTGCTGTGAGATCAAATTGTGTTGGGACAATACTTACGTATCCGTGTGCAAGTGCCCACTCATCGGTGTCTTCGCCTTTATCTTCATTAATGAACTCGCCTGAAAGCCAATAATAATCGCGACCATAAGGGTTGGTACGCTTGTCAAAATCTTCTACCCACATAGCTTTGGCTTGACGGCATATTTTTGTGCCCTTAATTTCCTCAAATGGAAGTTTAGGAATGTTTACATTAAGAACTACACCTTTGGGGAGTCCGCTTTCTAAAACTTTTTCTGTAATAGATTTTACAAAAGGCTTGCAAGCTTCAAAATTTGCATCTGCACTATAGTCTAATAAAGAAAAACCAATAGCGGGAATGCCTTCTACACCTGCTTCTACAGCAGCACTCATTGTACCACTATATATGACATTGATAGATGAGTTACTTCCATGATTGATACCGCTTACACAAATATCTGGCTTTCTATCCAGTATTTGTTGATTGGCTAGTTTTACACAATCGGCTGGGGTGCCAGAGCAGCTATATTCTTGATGCGTTGCCTCTGGATCAAAAACAAAAGGGTCACAGTATAACGTGTCATTTATAGTAATGGCATGTCCCATGGCACTTTGAGGTTTGTCTGGGGCAACAACTATAATATCTCCTATAGTACGCATGACTTCTATAAGTGTACGTATGCCTTTTGCAGTAATTCCATCATCATTTGTGATAAGAATAAGTGGTTTTTTTGCCATGAATAGGTAAAGTTGGATTCTATGCGCGAAAATACGTAAATTGCTTTTCTTTAATGCCTAAATAAGGTTTAACAAAATATTACAAGGTTTATTTATATTCTGGCACAATTTTTAATGTAAATTGGTAGTTAAAAAATGCAAATACATAATTTTATGAGAAGTAATTTAAAGTTAATAGCTCTTGCCCTGCTATTTTCGGTGGCGAGTTGTAGTTTTACTACAAAAGAAATAGATGATGATCCAGATAAAGATAAATTACTATTAGATCTAATATCTTATGTGATTGAGCGTGGTCATTTTGACCCAAAAGCAATGGATGATTCATTTTCAGAATCTGTTTTTGAAGATTATATAGATGCATTGGATCCTTATAGACGATTTTTTCACAAAAAAGATATAGAAGAGTTTGCTGCTTATAAGGACAAAATAGATGATATGGTAAAAGAAAAGGATCTCACATTCTTTGATCTTACCTATACACGTTTTGAAGAACGCTTTAAAGAAGCTGCAGAAGCACAACGTGCCATTTTAGAAAAACCATTTGACTTCTCTAAAAATGAATCTATAGATACAGAGTATGAAAAATTACCGTATCCAAAAAACAAAAAAGAAGTAAAAGAGCGTTGGAGATTACAACTAAAGTTAAGTGCTTTAAGTACGTATTACGATCTTAAAGATACTCAAGACAAGCAACTAGCTGAAGGGGAAGAACTGGAAGAAGTGCTTACAGACGTTCAATTAGAAGAAAAGGCAAGAGAAGAAGTTGCCGATGGTACGTCAAACTTTTTTGACCTTACCGAAGAGCTTGAACGTAAAGATTACTTTGCATACTTCCTGAATGCAATTGTAGAAGAGTTTGATCCACATACCAATTACTTTGCGCCTGTACAGAAAGATAGATTTGACCAACGTATGAGTGGTCAGTTTGAAGGAATTGGAGCACGTCTTCAAAAGAGAAATGGAGCAGTGCATGTAACCGATATTATTTCTGGAGGACCAGCTTGGAGACAAGAAGAATTACAAGCAGGGGATATTATCTTAAAAGTAGCTCAGGATGGTGATGAGCAAGCAACAAGTATTCAAGGAATGCGCCTTGATGATGCTATTCAACTTATTAAAGGGCCAAAAGACACTAAGGTAACGCTTAACGTAAAGCGTAAAATAGATGGTAGTATTAAAGATATTGTTATTACCAGAGATGTTGTATTGCTAGAAGAAACGTATGCACGCTCTGCTGCGGTTACAAAGGATGGTCGTAATTATGGAGTTATTAATTTACCAAGCTTCTACTTTGATACAGAAAATGCAGGCGGACGTAATGCCGCTACAGATATAAAACAAGAAATTATACGTCTTAAAAAACAAGGCATGGAAGGTCTTGTGATAGATTTACGTAATAATGGAGGTGGGTCTCTAAAGGCTGTTGTAGATATGGCAGGTCTATTTATAAAAGAAGGACCTGTAGTACAAGTAAAATCTAGCGATGATACTCCAGATATTCTTAATGATGAAGACAAAGGGATCTTATGGGATGGACCTCTTGTTATTCTTGTAAATGAAAACTCAGCTTCTGCAAGTGAAATCCTAGCAGCAGCAATGCAAGATTACAAAAGAGCTATTATAATAGGAGGGAAGCAAACCTTTGGAAAAGGAACCGTACAACGTTTCTTCCCATTAAATAGATGGTTACGATCTAATGATTATGGAGATATAGGATCTCTTAAAGTAACTATTCAGAAGTTTTACCGTGTAAATGGTGGATCAACTCAGTTGGAAGGAGTTAAAAGTGATGTTGTTGTTCCAGATGTATATAGCTATATAGATATAGGAGAGCGCGATCAAGAAAACCCACTACCTTGGGATCGAATCAGAGCGGCTACCTATGATGCATGGGACGGATACATCGATTATGAAAAAACAATACAAAATAGTGTTGCACGTATTTCAAAAAGTGAACAACTTAAACTTATAAATGAGTATGCAAAATGGCTTAAGGAACGTCGCGAAGATACAGAGTGGGACTTAAGTTATGAAGGGTATAAAAATAGAATCGTACAAAGCGAAGAATTAGGAAAACGTTTTGATGCTATAGATGATTATACGTCTAATTTGACTTATAATTCATTGCCTTATGAATTAAAGCTTTTTGAAAAAGATACCGTACTAAAAGATAAAAGAGAACGTTGGCATAAAAGTCTTGCAAGTGATGTCTATGTAGAAGAGGCACTTAATGTATTACAAGACTTAAAAATCAATAATATTAGAAAGAGTAAAATTGCTGCGATAAAAGATTAATCTATGTCGCAAACCGCAAATTCACTTACAAGCTTAGCGCTCCAAAAGTTTAAGAAAAACTTTTGGGGCGTTTTGAGTTTATGCTACATTGTACTTTGTGGGATCATTGCATTATTTGCCTATGTATTTGCACCTGATAATAGTCAAAATGCAAATCAGATGCATCTTTCTATACATTCAAGAGGACCAGGATTTACAGTTTCGATGCTTACTATTCCTTCAGCGGTAGAGGAGACTTCCTTTAACGTGTCTTCTCTATTTTTTGGAAAGCAAAATAATGATACAGAAATCCCTATCACATCCTATACGATAGAAAATGACGCGATTATTTATACACCGTATGTAGGAGATGATATAGAAGGGATTTCTAAACGCTTGCAAATGGAAGAAGGGGTAGATGTATACGCTTTCGCGAAAGCGCATATCGCCTCACAAAAATTTTTACTAGGCACCGATAAATACGGAAGAGACTTATTAAGTAGAATGTTTGTGGGGGCGCGTATTTCTTTTTCTATAGGATTTGTAGCTGTTTTTATTTCACTTCTTATAGGGGTGTTTATGGGAGCATTATCAGGGTATTTTGGAGGGAAAGTAGATGCTGCTATTATGTGGATTATTAATGTGACGTGGTCTATTCCTACTTTATTATTAGTTATTGCAATTACATTGGCCTTAGGGAAAGGGTTTTGGCAAGTATTTATAGCGGTTGGACTCACTATGTGGGTTGAGGTAGCTCGTGTAGTAAGAGGGCAGGTAATGGGTGTTAAGCAAATGCAATATGTTACAGCTGCAAAAGCGCTTGGGTATACGCATGGGCGTATTATTATAAGACATATATTACCTAATATCATGGCACCTCTTATTGTAATATCTGCGGCTAATTTTGCGGGTGCTATTCTGATAGAGAGTGGTCTTAGTTTTTTAGGTATTGGGGCGCAACCTCCTATGCCTAGTTGGGGAGCAATGATTAAAGATCATTATAGCTATATTATTTTAGGAAAACCATATCTGGCTGTTATTCCTGGGGTAGCGATTATGTTATTAGTTATGGCTTTTATGTTGGTAGGAAATGCGCTAAGAGATGCTTTAGATGTAAAGAGTTAACTTGAGATTCAAACAAAATATAATATATAAATAAAGGCAAGATTTAAATGTAAATCTTGCCTTATATACGTGCTTTTTAAAACGTATTTTAATTACCGAATCCAGTAAGGCATTCGTGTACTTCTTGAGTTCCTAAGCAACATCCATTAAAAACAGGAAAGCCTCCACAGTTTGTACATTCTGCTGGAGTGTAAACAGGACATCTTACAGCATCTTTTCCTCCTTTAACTTCTTTTTGTTCTTTACTGTTTAGTTTTTGAACTCCTTGTAAATTTGAAATTTTCTTAAGCATAATAATAAAATTAATAGTTGATGGTTATGAATATTTATAGACATTCATAGTGTGTGTCTGTATTTTAACTAATGATATAGACGAGTATTCTATATGTGTTAAATAGGTGTTCTTATGATGGGTGTTAGCATACTGTTTGTTGACAGTTGTCAAAACAATCTCCTAACTCAATTCTATTTCTAGAAACAAGAACACAATGGTCATAACAGGCTATACAGGCATTACCTCCTGTGATACTTTTTTGTGTAGAAGCCGTTAGTACTTCTCCTACTTTTTTTATGTTTTTAAGCATCTTTCTACCTATTAAGCACAACTTCTTGTGTCATATACACAAACTCCAAAGTTGATAATACATGCATATATACAAAATGGATTACCTGGAATTTGACAATCTGAATCAGAAGTACAGGTAGTAATCATACCCCCAGTTACTGATTGTTGTTCAGCTTTATTTAACTCTTTAACTCCATTTGCTTTTAAAATGTTTTTTAACATAAGATTCTTTTTTAAGATTAATGTTTTTAAGCGTAAACAATACATAAGTATCATTTATAAGCTATATTTTCATTTGTATAGGGGTGATTAATCAGTACACATTCCGTCCATACAACATCCTCTTCCATCTGGACTGTTTGGGTTATTATAGCATGGGCACCCTTCACTTTCTGGTGTACAAAGGAAGATGTTACATCCTATTGATCCTCCGTTAATAGATTTTTGTTGCTCTACATTTAGTTGCGTTCCTAGTTTTACTAATTTTTTCATGGTTAAAATAAATTTTGAATTTTAATGATAACCTTGATCCATTAAAGACACTCAAGGCATATGTCTATCCTTGCAAGAATATTTTTAAGTATTTTTTTAGTAATTTGATAGTCAGATTGTTATTGGGGTTGGGTTTTTACTTAAAAATACTTAAAAATGTATTTAAATTATTGATAATCTGAATTTTAACACTAAAAAACGCCAAGATTTAACGTATTGGTAATAAAACCATAAAAAAATAGGATAATAAAACGGCTTGTTTCAAAAAAAATAATGCCATCAATAGTATGTTGATGGCATTATTTTAAAATGATTTGAAAGCGCATGTTTATAGATACGCTCATCAATGAATTAAGAGTATTTCTTTTATTGTTTTATAATTTTTTCAGTGATATAAGTATTATCACTTGTTAAGATTTTAATAAAGTATATTCCCTTTTTGAGTTTGGAAATCGTAATGGTATTTAAGTTTCCTTCATCTTTCCATACAAGATGCCCATGGGTATTAAATATTTCTATAGTTTTTATTTCCTGTTTTTGGTCTAGTAATTCTATAAATAGATCTTCTTTTGTAGGGTTAGGATATATGAATACTTGATTCTCATCCGTGTTTTCATATCTAGATGGAATGTTTGTATCGTTTTCACCTACATTAGCAGTATCTACACAAGTAATTTTTATATCATCTATAGCGATGTAACCATCATTAACAGGATTGTTTAGGTCTGGATATAATGGAAATTGTAATGTTAAGGTTGTAGCTGTTGTTGTTGGTCCTGTTGTGAAGGTCATCGTTCTTTGATGCCAGTAATTATCTTCATTGGTATAATACGTATCAGGTCCATCCCATTCTTGACCATCAAAAGAGACTTTGGTTTTGTAGTATAAATTTGCTGTTTGTCTACCAGGGGCATGTGTACGCAATGGTAAATCATAAAATTCTATTTGATACGTTGTATTGGGTTCTAAGTTTTCTATTTGTGTATAGACACCAGAGAAGTTAGGATCTGTATGCTTAGAATTATTCCAATATGCCATCACACTTTCATGTCCAGAGGGTGGTGTTTTTATGCGATGTGGTTTCATCCATAGATTTGTATTAGTGCCTTGGTTTACTAATATGTCACAGTTATAGTCATCATAAAAGTCTTCTGTTAGTAATACATGATAGGCTGCATAATAGATAGTTGCTTTCCAAGGGAAGGGAGTGTTCCAAGCAGGATTGAAGTGTCCAAAAGGAAAGGCAGTACATAGGTCACCATCGGCATAGGTAACATCTGCTGAGTCAAAATTACCATACACATCTACTTCGCAAATTTCGATGCAAGAGACCTGTACATTTATGTTATCAATAAAGTTATTGGTGCTTGCAGGAGGTAATGTTATGGTGTCTATAAGCCCATTAGCTTCTGTATAATGTAATCCAGTTGTCTCACCCATAGTACGTCGTAACTGATATGTTTCTGTGGAGGTAATAGTGCCGATTGTTAATTCAGAACCATTACCTATTGGTGAGATAGTATCTGAAGTAATTAGGTCAGTATCATTTGATGTAAGTTGAATATCATCATTTGTATAAAAAACGCCATCTTCTCCCGCTAGCCACCAAGAGAAGTTCATACCTCTAACGGTGTATAAATTGGTGCCAATAGTGGTTAATTCATTGAGAGAACAATCTACTTCAACTTCTGTTTCTATATCTTCAATAGTATCTTCAATAAGTTCTAAGTGATCAAATAAAATAAAACCAGAGTTTCTTGCAGAAACAAAAGTACCTTCATATTCTTGATCAGCAACAAACGAATATACATGTTGCGAAATTTGATCGGAAGTTGAGGTGAAATTTGTTACTGACTGTGCTAGATAACTTGGAGAATTTTCTTGAGGAGGAGCATCTGGATAATAGGTGTCTTGATCTATATCTTCAAAAAAACCAATGCGATATCTTCTTTTTGCTTCATTATCTTCATCCAGTCCTTTACTAAAATGACTTACTATGTAACGTTTATCAGGTTGTAAATTAGAAGTTAATTTTGTCATTACCCCTTTTGTTCCTTCTAAAGCAAAAACACCATTATTGTTAACGATATCATCAGTAATAGCAGGAATGTGAGCGACTACATCTGCAAGAGTATAGATGTCAAAAAAGTATCTAGCATTATGATTTACTGGATACCATCCAGGCATGAAATCATAAGGAACTCTTATACCACTTGAAAAAGTATTATTGAAAACTAGAGGATGCGATGGTAATTCATAATCAGTAATGAATTCAGAATTACATATTAAATTGAAATCTGTGCTTTCCGGAGTACAATTAAAATTCACCAAATGATCTGAGCAAGGAAGTATTTTAAATGTGACTAAGGCTGGATTACTTAATCTACCCGTCGTATTTTCTACAAGCTGATAACGTATCTTATATTCCCTTCCAAGTAGCATTTGATCTGTATAATTTATTGTAATACTATTTGTGTTATTCTGTACTTCCATCTGAACATTATCTGCTATCGTAATATGACCAGGTTTTAATAGATTAATTACCTCAGTATTTACAATGCTATAATTAGAAGTAATGATATCATTTTGTATAATATCTATTTCATAAGAAGGACCTTCACATTCATTAAATGTAAAGTAACTATCCTCTAGACAAGGATCATCTATTGCATAAGCCATATTGATAGTACTTGCAGGAAAGTTAATATCCCTGTTTGGGTTTATTGTTGCATTGTCAGTAATTAAGAATTCAGATCCATAGGTTGTTGTTGTTTGATATCCTAATTCATTAAGTATACTTACCTCGTCATGATGTAATCGTTTATATTCTAGATGTGAATAAGAAGGAGACATGATATAACTTACACCATTTGTACAATTGTTGGTGTCATTTATGTGTGATGGTTGTACAAAATTACCATCACTATCCATACTGTGTAACGGAAATGTATGACTTGTTGTTTGAATTGTATTTGTAGGACATGGATCTTGGAATGCTACACTAGGGTTAATTCCAGCTGAAATATCCCAGTCATACGGAGTAGAAGTATCTATAAAGGGAGTCGTATTATTATAAAGTAAAGTGTCAAATGGTGATATAAAATTACTAGAGGTAGTTCCATTACCATTCTGATCTAAAAATGAGATAAATCCCATGGCATGTAGTATTTCATGCTGGATAATACCATAAAGATCATATAGCTCTCCAGATAGATTAGTTCCATCTACATCCATGATCCCATCATTATTTAGATCTTCTACAAAATGATCTACATAAAAATTATTTAGTAAATTTTGATTTATTTGAATGATACCGTCATCGGAAGTACTTGTGTTGTATGTTGTTCCTAAATTTATTTTATTCCATACATCTCCTCTAATAATAGTACCTCTTCGTGTACTGCCAGGATATAAAGCTGTACCAGTTGCTAATGGTTGATCTTCTATTGCAATCGTGCCTTCATCTGAAAAATCTACCACTTTAATTCTAAAATTTACTTGAGGAAAATTACCATCACAATTTTTTTGAAAGACCAATAGTTGTTCGAGGTCTTCAAAAACCTGATCTATAATTAATCTAAAGGAACTAGGAGTGTTGTCATAAAAAGTATTAAAATGCCCTCCAGACGAAACTCTTCTTTGAGTTGTGATATTATCTTTGGCATTAAGAATTTCAGTACAATAATAATTTCCAAAACGGTCCATAACAGACATTTCTTTACTATGATCTTTATTCTCATTATAATGTGACGAGTTTTGACAATGTAAGTAAGGCTGTCTTTTATATGTAAACTCTTTACAGGTATGGGTGTGACTATTTGTTTGAGCGAATGTGTTTCCCAAAATAAACAAACAGAAAAAAAGTAATGTAGATGCTCTTTTCATAATTAGTTGTTTTATAATTTTTTAGTAGACATAGTAACTTACCTGAGCTACAAGAAATCTAGTACAGTTATTACATAAAAGCTGATCTTGATAAAAGGTTACATGCGCTATTTGATACTCTGAATAGTTTGTATCTCCATAATCTTTAGCCACACAAGCAAAGTATTGCTTTATTTGATTGGATATTGCTGGAGTAATGTCATCAGACAAGTATTCATACGTTCCGAAAAAATTAGGACTATCTTCAATACTAAAAGTCACTGAGCATACTTCTACAGGTTGTGGGGCTCCCGTACATGTACTAAACTCATCATTACAGAAAAAAACACTTTTCAATTCATCAACAACATCATTCGTATCATCACTATAAGGTACATTTACAGTAATATCAGCCAAAGAAAAAACATCTGGACATACTATGATTTCTGCAGGTGTTACGGGCGTTGTTTCTGTATAACAAAAATTAACATGCCCAGTCGTAGTGCCTCTTCTGTTTAGAGTTTGATCTGTTGTCGTTTCTCCTAGTTCAAATACTTCAGTTTCAGTTTCTGGTGAGCAAGCCGTAAAAAATAGAATAGCTAAAATAGAAGTGACAATAAGTTTGATTATATGTTTCATAATATTATGTTTTGTATGTGTTTTTAATTGATGAGAATTAAGAGAATTCTGTAGAAGAGTATTGTTTTGAGATGGTAATTAGGTATTCTAAGTGATATAGAAACTAAGGGAATACTTTTTTTAGAATTCCCTTAGTTTAGAGTGATTAATCTCTACAACAAACGCAATGTCCCATGGTTGGGTGTGGGTGATATCCTTGAGCACATGTTTCACCAGCTGCAATTAAATACGGAGCAACGCAAATTACTTTTCCAAAACCTTGCATGCCTCCCAAAGTTTCTTTTAGTTGTTCTTGACTAAGTGTATTTCCTAAATTTGAAATGTTTTTTAACATAATTAAGTATTTATAAAATTAGAATTACTGTGAACATTTAGAGACACTCACAGAGTATGTCTATTCTTCGCGAGAAAATATTATTTAGATCGATGAGATAAAGCATCGTTCGTCCTGTAGCTTTCTGATATAGAAGAGCTGTCAAACGTTTAAAATGAAGATGTATACGCTTTCGCGAAAGCGTATAAAAGCATCCAATAAAAATTTATATTGATTTTTTGTTCATTTACTTTGAAGTAAAAAAGTTACATTTTGATTACTTTTTCAGTAAAAGAGTTCTTGTTTACGGTATGTACTTTAATGAGGTATATTCCCTTTTTAAAGGCCGAGATATTCAAACTATTATTTTCTAAAGCAGTTACTTCAGAAATTAGATGACCATGGATATTATAAATCTCAACAGAAGCTATTTTATCATTTTGACTTACTAATTGTAACTGTACTATATCTCGAGTTGGATTTGGATATAGAATTAGTTCACTTTCAAGTTCAGACGATGTATTTCTAGAGGTTTCAGAAGAGGAAGCACTAGTTGAAACATTAGATGGGACACAGATGTCATTAATAGTTGTATCTGTATTTAAAATGACATACCCATTGGCTCCTGGTTTTAAAGATGTCCCCTCTGTAAGCTCAATACTATTTCTTGCTGTAAAATCTACAGTAGTATTTTCTTCAAATTGAACATTCTCTATAAGAAGATCATTGTTGAATTTGTCAAGATTAAAATCATAACGATGAAATCTATGGTTTTTAATAACGGCTAGTCCATCATACTTTTGCATTTCATCTACAAACTCAACAGCGTTTCCTGTTTCTAACTTTCCTGAACCTATGAGTCCATAAAATGGAGCATTAAGATGTGTGTTTTCTATATCTTTAGCAGTAAGTTTTAGGATGTTTTCCACTTCCTTAGGAGTCAAACACTCATTAACCATAAACATGAGAGCAACGGTTCCTGTTACATAGGGAGCAGCTGGAGATGTTGCGTTTCCATATTTACCTTCAAGAAGATAATTAAGTTGTCCATCATTATTATGATCTACTGGGCAATTGTATATATGAGTAGCATACAAATGCACTTGGTATCCAGGCGCTAAAATATCAATTTGGTCATTTAATGTTAATATGCCACTTCCATTTGGATTCCAATAATTAGTATACACACCTTGAGGTTCGTTAATACCATCATCAAGTACTAATTGTGACACAGAATCTTCAATACGCCATAAATATGATTGATTTGTGGTTCCTGGGATTGCGGTTACCTCATGCGGATTATCCATATCATACCAGTGATTTACGCCACTTACAGATATCACATTATCAAAAGAAGCGGGATAGTTGTATAAAGGGAAATAACCGTTTGCATTAAAGTTAAGATTATTACCTCCTGAGGCTACTAGAACTACTCCATAATCTTCAACAATTTCATTTATAGATTCTTGTATGTCTTGACGGTGTTGGGAGCTCTGAATATATTGATCTGGTGGTAAAGATGAAGTGCCTCCCCAACTCATATTAATTACCTTGACACCACTTTGTGCCAAAGTCAAGAGATGTCCGTACGAAAATGCATTGGCAGCTAGTATATCACAATCATAGCATACACCCACTGTTCCATATCCATTGTCTCCTTGTGCAGCGGCTATTGCTCCTACACCTGTACCATGGGTAGAAAACCCATTATCGCAATCGGGAGTAAGATTTCCATAACTATAACCATTGGGTAAGAAAGATACTTTTCCTGCTAAATCTGGATCTTGATCGTCTACTTTGGCATCAGATAATCCAATTGTAATTGTGTTGTTTAATGAATTTGTAATTCCCCATGCTTTAGGAGCACCAATATACTCTAGTTCCTTACGATCAAAAGTACTTAGATCAAATGGTATACGTACAGGACTTACTACATAGTCATTAGGGAAGTAAGGATTATTGTTTAGTTCCATTTTTTCATCAGTAAGATCTTCTATAACTCTATATTTAGTGGGATATGCTTTCATAAGTTCGCTCACTAAATCTTGTGAAGATGTTTCTAAAAAGAATGCATTTCTTAGATTAATTCTTCTAGAGGTAGGATAGACTTGCTCAAAATTATGGATATCATATTTGGCAAAAAAAGCTTCCTCTTCTTTATCATCTCCTATATATGTAAATTTTTCACCTTCTTTTACGAATTTCGGTGCTACGTCTTCAGAGGCAAATTTCACATAATACCTTTTTACAGTATTCTCTTGTTGAGTATACCCTAAAAAGCTCATCATCATAAGTATGAAGACACTTATTTTTATTTTATCTTTTAGTAAAATCATAATACATGTTTTTTTGATTATTGAAATGCATTATTATTTACTTCGTTAAAGTAGAAACCTCTGCTTTTAAAGCTTCTATTTCTTTTTGTTGTTCAATGAGATAAAGTGTAAGCTCTTCTATTTTCTCTAATAATTTAGCATTCATAGCTCCTAATTCAATACCATTTTCAAGAACTTCTGCTTCTGATGGTACATTAGGTAAGTGACCATTTTGCTGGATGAAATTTTCAACTTCATCTAAAGATTTTAATTCGTAATCATCTTTAAAAACATAATCTGCCCAAGTTGTATATACCTTAACAGAGTGAGCTCTTACTTTTCCATTTACAGAAAGTCGATATGTATCATCTCCATCTACAAAAGAAGAGGTGCCTATTCCCATATTTCCGTTAGGGAATAAGACGTTATCTATAGCTATTCCTGTTCCTCTATTAATAACAAATGCTTCATTTACTGCAGAGAAATCATCGGCTTCACTAAAGATTTTAAAGCTTCCATTTATGGCAGATACAGCCCAAAGTCTTTTGTCAACTGGACTAGATGAGGAATTAAGAAATAATTGCGAAGAAAAACCACCTTCAAGCCATGCATTTACAAAAAATGGGATGGTATTGGTGTCTCCAACAATTAATTGATTTGTTTTTGTAATTCCGTTTACTTCCAGTTCTTGAGTTGGTGTAGTCGTGTTTATTCCTACATTTCCATTTTGAGGAATTTCATTTTGTGCTGTTGTTATACCAGCGATAAATAATACGATTAGTAATGTTAGTTTTTTCATGAGTTTAAAGATTTAATGAATTATTGTTTTATAATTTTTTCAGTGATATAGGTATTGTCACTTGTTAAGATTTTAATGAAGTATATTCCCTTTTTGAGTTTGGAAATCGTAATGGTATTTAAGTTTCCTTCATCTTTCCATACAAGATGCCCATGGGTATTAAATATTTCTATAGTTTTTATTTCCTGTTTTTGGTCTAGTAATTCTATAAATAGATTTTCTTTAGTAGGGTTAGGATATATGTACACTTGATTCTCATCCGTGTTTTCATATCTAGATGGAATGTTTGTATCGTTTTCACCTACATTAGCAGTATCTACACAAGTGATTTTTATATCATCTATAGCGATGTAACCATCATTAACAGGATTGTTTAGGTCTGGATATAATGGAAATTGTAATGTTAAGGTTGTAGCTGTTGTTGTTGGTCCTGTTGTGAAGGTCATCGTTCTTTGATGCCAGTAATTATCTTCATTGGTATAATAGGTATCAGGTCCATCCCATTCTTGACCATCAAAAGAGACTTTGGTTTTGTAGTATAAATTTGCTGTTTGTCTACCAGGGGCATGTGTACGCAATGGTAAATCATAAAATTCTATTTGATACGTTGTATTGGGTTCTAAGTTTTCTATTTGTGTGTATACACCCGATAGGTTTGTATCTGTATGCTTAGAATTATTCCAATATGCCATCACACTCTCATGTCCAGAGGGTGGTGTTTTTATGCGATGTGGTTTCATCCATAGATTTGTATTAGTGCCTTGGTTTACTAATATGTCACAGTTATAATTATCGTAAAAGTCTTCTGTTAGTAATACATGATAGGCAGCATAATAGATAGTTGCTTTCCAAGGAAAAGGTGTATTCCAAGCAGGATTGAAGTGTCCAAAAGGGAAGGCGGTACATAGATCACCATCGGCATAGGTAACATCAGCTGAGTCAAAATTACCATACACATCTACTTGGCATTCTGAAGTAGTTATGCTTGGAATCCATTCTTGAGAAATTACTTCCCAACCTTTAGTAATAGTTAAGGCTTGTGAAGCAGCTAAGTCAAAAGGAAGTTCTTGTTCAAATATGATTCGTCCAGTACGATTTTCTATATAACATAATATATGATTAGTTTCATCTTGTGATTCGAATGTCCAAAAATGTTTTATGTATTCAGGATGTACATCGGTACTTAGACCTGTTGTGGTTCTAAAAAAGCTAGTAGATGAATTTACAAACGTATGTATAGTTCCAGTATCATCGGTTAACGTGAATTCAAAATCTTCCCATGGCGTTTCTGAACGTAACTCTTGTTTTATAGAAAAGTAAATATTGGTTTCAAGTTCTGTATGACCATCAACTAATTCAGGTGAAACAGAATATGAAGTGCCTGAAATATTATTATGTGAGACTTCATGTGTCCAAAAAGTAGTATCATCACCTTCCAAATATACGATCTCTCCATCAAGTCCAGGTGTGCCCGTAGGGTCAGCATCTACATAGTATTTATCTATTGGATTCCCATCTAAAGTAGCATTTATTTCTATAACTCTATTTTGTTTAGGGTCTACTTTAAAGCTAATTACTTCTCCATTTTTTCTTTTTCCAGAGGTGTTTAATACTAAATTTGAAAGTGTCGTATTTGATCTTTTATTATTTGTATTCCCATTAGTATAATATGGGTTAAATCGAACAAGATCATCTGTAACGCGAATCGTAAATTCTCCATCTACATAAGCACCATTTGCCCAGTCTGTAGTATAGAATAGATGTCCAAAATCATTAATTGTAAATGTTGGAACAATAATGCTTGCAACCTTATTTGCTAAGGTATGCTGATTAGAGAATGAGACTCTAGCTCCAATAGCATTAATATCTGATCCATCAAATGCATATGGTAAACCACCTGTTTTATTAAGTTTATAAACGGCTAGTTCATCACCTGTTGGAATGTCTGCCATTCCATTATTTTTATGATCAGGAGCAAAGTATGGACGAATAAGTTTACCTAAACCTATAGCATTTCTGAATTTGAAATTTCTAAATTCTACCTTTGCACCATCTCTTAATACTCCATTATTAAAGCTTCTAGAAAAAAGAGAAGTACCATCTACGTGAGCAAACTCACAATCTTCAAAAATAACAGTGCTTTCTTCCGTAAATTCATTAGAGTAAGTTTCATTAATGCTATTATCAAACCTAGGAAGACGATTGGTGTTCTCTGCATTATTTAGATAATGTAAAGTTCCATTAGGGACATAAGGGAATAAATGCTCACCTCCATAATTTGTTCCAAATGTTGTGTTGTTAAATTGAACTAAAACATCATCCTTTAAAAAACGAATTAAGTTTCCGTCATAGTGGTCATTGGTACTAATAAAATCAGAATTAAAGACATCTACGACTTGAAATTCAAGACGGTTTCCGCCATGGCTTACTAAACTGTTTACGTAGATATACTCACCATCTATTTCGGTATCTGTTAGTTCTAATGCTCCAAAAATTAATCGCGCTTTTACATCGCTGTTCACAATCTTTAAAGTTCCTCGTGTAGCATTAGCAACCTCTTGATTATTATTACTTGATCCGAAGTTTTGAAATTGTAATCCAGTACCTTGAATGTTAGAATTGTAAATTTCAGAAAAAGCAGGTGTAATAGTAGAGTCCACTTCTCCTAGACTAGGATTATTTGCGTCTATTAAATATTGATTTCCAGTTGCGTAATATCTCCAGTGTCCGTACTCACTGGTAATATTTGTGATTCTAAATGCGACATCTGGATGCACATAATTTGGGTGACCAAATGTTTTTACTTGATTTGAAGAAAGATTCAAGTTAGGGTCATCATCATGAAATTGAATAGTAATCGTTGCATTTGCTGTATTTGCAAGTGGTGTGTTGGATATGTCTAAATCATGTCCATTTAGGATAGTAGCCATGGTGGCTGGGTCTAAATTAAACTGATAGAAAGTAGTACCATCTATACTCACACCCATTGTTCGAGAAGGAGCTACATAATCGTACCAAGAAAAATCTGTACTAGGATGATTAGGTTTTAGAACCCCAGCTTCAATTTTAAAGTTGTCAAACTGCCAGCGTCCTCCATCAGCTTCAGTATAGATACTTTCAGAAGTAAAACTTCTTCCATTTTCACCTACATAATGTCCACTATAGTTTACTTTAAGATTTGTGATCGTAATTTGAGAGCCTCCTCCAAATTGATAAATACCTCCATTTTTAGTTCTAATCTCTGCATTTGGATCGTCATTAAGAATAAAGATTTCTTGGTAATTAGAAGTGCCTTCAATACCACCAAGCAATCCGTTAAAATAAAAATTCCAGAAAGGATCTGTACCTGTATCGATATCCCCAGCTAAAGGTGTTGTGTTTTTTAACTCAATAGTTCGTACGGAGTTTCCAGCGCCATTTCCTGAGAGTAAGGTTGTTGTAAAAAATGAACATTGTCCTCCCCATCGCGTTGTCGCTTCATCTGGTGGAATACAAGAGACCTCTACTTTTATATCATGATTGCTTACTTGACTCGCAAATAGGGCAAATGTATACTCCCAGTCTATCGTCTCAGAGCATAGTTTAATACGTGCATTGTTTGTGTTTCTGATAGTTACAGACTGATTATCTGGAAATAGTAAGCCCTTATTGGTCACCTCTGTGTAGTCATCGTGATAAAAAGGATTTACTCCTATAATTCCGTTTTGATTCAGTGTGATGTCTCCGCCATTTGTTATAAGGGTTTGTAATGCATCATAATTATTAGTGTATACATATGCTCTTGTATCTATGTCTTGATTAGGAGCAATACCATTAATACTTGCAGATGTTCCATCTGTAGATACACTTATTATTTGAGCGGTTACTGTGACAATACGTCCAGGAGTTGTAAAAGGAATCTCGGCAGTCGTACTAGGATTATGATGTCCTTTTTTAATAGCTATTAATTTTCCAATATCTGCAGCTGTAAATAAGTGCCCATTTGTAGCATTTATTTGATTTGAACCGGGGGTTACCGATACATCCATGTAACGTAAATCTGCTACAATCCCTGTAAAAGAGGAGCTAAGCGTATTACGAGATGTTGCTTGTGTAGATATGCTAAAAACGCATAGAATAAATAGTATTATTTTATTCATAGTATTGAAATTTTTGATTGTTTGTTTATTGATGTATGAATGAATCTGTTCTTTTTATAAGAAGAATTGGTGGCTTGGTACGCTTTCGCGAAAGCGTACTCAGAAAGCAAAGCATTACGTGAAATACATGCAATTGAAGTATTGATAATTACTTTGGTATTATGCCATACGATACATTGTATTAATGATATCTTGTAGATCAGGCCTATAAGCGTAAACCCTAAACTTGCAAATAGACCTGCTCTCAAATTAGACCCACTTTTATTTAATTTGTAAACAAGAATATTTACAATAGGAAGGATGTCTAAATACAATGGATATTGTTTTTTTTGAAACACAAGAATATCCTTGTCAATGGCAAACTCATTGATGTTAGATATTGATTGTAATCGATATGTAATAGGGTAGTACAAGAAGATTCTTTATGTGTTTCTCCTTGTTGTTCCTGAAGTTTGTTATTTGTTACCCAAGAAAAATATTTTTTTTCTTTTTATGTATAAAATAAAGATGATGAGCATGATACCTATTAAAATAAGTATGTAATTGCTTATGGGGCTTGAAGAATAAAGTGTAGCATCTGCCTCACCTATAAGAATACATGGAGCCCAATAATAGGGTGATTGTTTTGAAAGATCACTTGTATTTATATAATCAAGCTTTGCTAGATGTAATGCATCAGATTTAGAAGCTCCTTCTTTTATATATGAATAAAATGAATCCATAATTTCTGCAGTCATCTTATCATTAGTTTCCCATAAACTAGATACTACAGTATTTGCGCCAGCATAGAAAAAACCTCTTGCTAAACTCATGACACCCTCTCCAGAAAATATATCACCTACACTTGTATTACAGGCGCTAAGTACAACCAACTCTGCATTATTTTGATAAGAGTATAATTCATGGGCTTGTAATTTTGTATCACTAAATGCAATCCAAGGATTTGAAGAGGCATCTGCATGTGTGGCTAAATGAATTATTTTGCTTGTATTTGATCTCGTAAGAAAGTTTTCTTTTGTCGCATCTTTTTCAATAAATGTGATTCCATCTATTCTACTTTTTATAGCACTTATCTCGATATTACTCTTTGTTAATGCAGGTAAATTATCATAAGAAAAAGTAATAGGAGCAAAGCCCGTAAATTCATTAGTATTTGTTCTTTGAATAGCCTCATTGCTTTTTGAAAATGACACCGAATACGAATAGTTTATTTGATTTGATTTAATAAAATAGTCAGTTGGATCATTAGAAACCAAGAGTGATTCAAAAGGAACGTATTGTAATTCTCCATCAGGAATGATAAGTAGTTCTTTGTTTTGAATAGCTTCTTTTATCGTTTTGGAAGGGATTAAATTATTAAATAATGCTTGCGCAGAAGCTTGATAATTTTTCTGATCATTGGTGGTTTGAAACGGTTTTGATATAGAAGTTCTGTATTGGGATATGTGTTTTTTAAGTGCATCTACAGTTTTGACTTCAAAAATATCCGTAAGGGTAGCATCTATATACATTCCATACACAGATTCTTTCTGATCTTCTTGATTTATTCCCCATATATATGAGATAATAGCATTATGATCATTTAGATTTGACTTTACTTCATTAATTGTTGTAAGGTGATCTTTTAATGTGCTTTTTGAATACCAAGGAAAGTTTGTGTCAATAGAATCGGTTAAGTCTTGGTATGCTATTTTAAGGTTAAAGAGGGTTTCTTGTTTTTCTTTTTGGAGTGTTATATTTTCTGTTTGAGTAATGGTCGTTTCTAAATGTAAGATCTCTTTTTTTAAGTCTCTTTCTCGTTTTTGGATAGCATCAGGGAGCTGCTTGTTTTTGACTTTTGTGGTGATTCCAGAAGTGAGAATAAGGGCTTTGTTTTTTTCAATAAAATAAAAAGCAGTGTCTAGTTGATTAAGTAGTTTACATATTCCAACACCTTGTGTGTATAAGGAAGAACCTTTGTCTCTCCAATGTAATTGAGATCTTTCATCACTACTCTCTTCTAGGATATGATCAATTAAGGTATCTGCCATTAATATGTTTTCTAGCGCGAGTGATAGATAGTCTGTGTCTTTATGTACTTGATAAAGTTGCTCTAGTACATATGCTTTTTCTACAAAAGCAGTAAATACATAGTTTTTGTTTTTTGTTTGCTCTAATGCAGTACCCGAGAGCATCGTTGTCTTAGTATTTTTTATACCTGTACTTATGGTAAGAGACGCTTGTATGGCTGTTAGGGCATTGTCAAGATCTGTTCTATATCTATAGTACTGACTTAGATGATGATTTGATATTGCAGCATTTTCAGGACAGCTTTTTAGTGTTTTTTGGATGTAGTAATACACACTATCTTTTTTTGCGATATTATAAAGATCAGATAAGTTAGCATATATGGTGCATTTTTTATCAAGAATATGTGCTCTTTTAAGTAGTGCTAGGTTCTTAAAATGATAGTCTCTAGCTTTTTCAAAATCAAGCGTTTCTGTTCGAGTATAATAATCTGCATACCTTGTGTATATATCAGATTTTCTAGATGGTTTTATGGTGATAAAACCATCTGATTCAAGTGCAAGCATACGATCTAATATCTGTTTGCTTTTTAGCCTCGCTTTAGAACCTTGATTGGAATATACTAAATAAAGATTATTGTAATTGTTAATTAGTTTTGAATAATCTTGTCGTTCCTCTAAAATAGAAATACCCTTTTTAAAATAATCTTCGGCTTTGTAATAATCACCTATCACATTATAATAAAGACCTAATCGAGAATACGACTGGGCTATCCTAGCTTGGTCAATTCCTGCTTCAATAATATCAAGATAGAGTTTATTACTCTTTTCATACTCTTTAGTTACACTATAGAAAAAACCTAATCGAAAACGAAACGTAGCGTAGATAGAATCTTTGACTTTTGAAGCTGGATATTTCTCTAATGCTAGTTCTCCATATTTGATAGCTTCTTCGAGATGGGATTTGTAGATTTTACTAGAAAAGTGGGAAGCAATATTACTATAGTCTTCAAAGTTTTTTGAAGACTCACATAGTGTCAGTAAACTATCTACTTTTGTTTTGAAAGTATACCCTTGATCAGTATATAGCTTGTTGTAGTTTTCAAAATAATTTTGGCTTTGCGCATTGTTTATATAAAACAATACACAAAGCCAAACACATATAATCTGTAATAATTTCAATCTTTATTTTTGAATTTTAAGAATTACTCAAAGAATGTTATATAATATCTATTGCAGATAAATGTAGGGATTTTTAATTATTAGAATTAAGAGCTTGACTGATTTTATTAAAATTCACAAGCTCTAAAATGATAAGCCGAATGTGTATATGACTGTCTTAAGTCAGGATCTGTTGGGGGTAATAAAACAGGTTCTTTAGCACACCCGGGATTTCCTCTGATTGTCCACACTTCAATATTTGGATTAGACTCACAGGTCTCTATAGCAATCATGATACCACAATAAGGAGCACGTATAGCATGTTTTTCTGGTTTTGATAATCCAGGTTCATACTCTACAGAAATATATCCTACACAATATCCATCTGTATCTAGATTGTTATCAATACATGGCGTATTATGATTAGGTTGAACACCAAATTGTTTTGCAGTAGTGAATTCTTGTTCTATAGAATTCTCTGTAGAATCGGTACTACAACCAATTATTAAAATAAAAGCTGATAGTAGACATGTAAGTTTTAAAATACTTTTTTTCATAAAAATAAAGTTTAGGATTATTGTTATAGGGTATAGTTCCATAATCCTATTATTTGTTACCCAGGAATTGAAAAATTTATTAATCAGGTAGAATCAAATCAACATTTGGAGGTTGACATTCACTAGCGATTACAGCTTGTCTTAAGTCTGGATCTACTGGAGGGACAACACCAGGCTGACAGTTTATAGGTAAGGGGCCACTAGTGTAACATGGGCCTCTCATCGTCCAGATTTCACCTAGATTTCGCCCAGTACAAGGCTCTATAGAAATGATGTCCCCACAATAAGGTGCGCGTATAGCCTGTTTTTCAGCCCTAGATAATCCAGGTTCAAATTCTACAAAAACTGTAGCCACAGTATATCCTTCTGTATCTAAATCAGGGTTTGCACATTGTAAGGGTTGAATGCCAAATGTGTTTGCGGTGATTAGTTCTTGTTCTAAAGTGTCATCTCTTTCAGAACTACAACCAATTGTTAAAATAAAAGCAAATAATAGTAAAGCGAATTTTAAAATACTATTTTTCATAAAAAATAAAGTTTAGGGTTAATAATTAATAGTACCATCTTGTTACATAAT
Source organism: Dokdonia pacifica (assembly GCF_900188275.1). Taxonomy (GTDB): domain Bacteria; phylum Bacteroidota; class Bacteroidia; order Flavobacteriales; family Flavobacteriaceae; genus Dokdonia; species Dokdonia pacifica. The sequence continues at coordinate 58,561 of NZ_FZNY01000011.1, read as the reverse complement.
TCTATTATTTGTTACCCATAAATATAAAAGTTTATTTTTGTTTACCTAATCATTTCTAACGAATGCTCGATAATACAGAGGCCCTCAATGCTTTACTTGAAAATGACGCTAAAGTAATAAGCGTTATGTATTCAAAAATCTTACCTAAAGTACAGAAGTTTGTGATACAAAATAAAGGTCAACAAGTAGATGCAGAAGATATTTTTCAAAAAGCATTGCTTCAAATAGCAGTGCGTTATCGTAGAGAACCTTTTCAAATTAAGAGTAGTTTTGAGGCATATGTATTTACAGCTTGTAAAAATTTATGGCGTAGAGAATTAAATAAAAATAAAATTAGGGTAACAGATGATGCCATTTTGGAACTCCATCATGAAGAACGTGATATGGCACTAGCTACTTTTGAGCAAGAACGCTGGGAATTGTTTACAGAAAAACTAGAAGCTATATCAGAAAATTGTAAAAAAATACTCAAACTGTTTTTTGGAAAGGTTTCCTATGAACGTATCGTTAAGGTAATGGGCTATAGCTCAGAAACTGTTGCAAGACAACGAGTGTTTAAATGCAAAACAAAGTTAACACAAGCCATTACTAGCGATCACCGTTATAATTCCCTTAAAGAATTATGAATCCAGAAGAAGAAAATACATACATAGAAGACTATCTATTGGGTCATTTATCCAAGACAGAAGAAGCATCTTTTGAAAAACGAATGTCTGAAGATATACGCTTTCGCGAAAGCGTACTCATTCAAAAACAACTCTTTGATGCATTACCAGAAAATAATTGGAGTTCTGCAGAAAATGTAGCTGAAAAAAGAATTCAAGAATATGAAGCGCTGTATAGAGATAAAGAAACACTACAACTCAAAGAAACACTTAAAAATGTAAATCGTACTTATCAAAAGAAGAATTCAAAAAGCACGAGGGTATGGTTGTTTTATGCAAGTGCTGCTTTGATAGCTATTATTATTTCGATAGGGGTTTTAATGTCTGGACCTCAAAATGTTCAAGAACTATATGTAGATTATTATGATACTTCCGATATTCCATCATTAGTCACTCGTGGCGTAAAAGAAGATACATTACTCATAAATGCCGAACGCTATTTTGAAGAAGGGAAGTATCAGGAAGCTCTCACTATTCTTGATGCTAAAATTGAGACTACTACAAAAAACAAAGCGAGTATACTGTTATACAAAGGAATTTCAGAAATGGAATTAAATCAATTCCAAAAAGCACATACTACCTTTGACCAACTTAGCAATACAGACCTGATGGATGCGCCTATGGGGGCATGGTATAAGGCTTTATTATACTTGAAAATGGATGATCCTGAAAAAGCAAAAACAATACTTCAAGAAATTAGCACATCCTCTTCTAATTATAAGTATACCGAAGCAAAAGAACTTTTAGAGAAACTGTAATCCTTTTGGTAATTAACTTCCTCTATGAATTATTAAATTAATTGATTTTTAGGGGTTTGTGTTTGGTTACGTATTTTTTTCTTACCTTTCTAATAAAATATTGCATCTGTTTTACCATCATATTTTAACCCTTTTTAGAATCAAATCCAGGAGATAAGCAACTATAATTTGATAGAAATTTATGGTATTGAAAACCCAATACCTATAAAGATTGTTTGTTTCTAAAAATAGATAGTGATATCAAAAGTCGAAATACTATTTGTATACGTATATATTTTAATAGGAAGCCAAAACTTTTTTAAAAATAAAAGAACTCAATGCCGATTGAGTTTTCAAAATATTCTTGCAAGGATAGACACAAACTGTGAGTGTCTCAAAAAGTTCATAGTAAGATTAATTATAAATTTTACGATTATGTTAAAAAACATTTTAAATCTAAACGGGGCTCAAAAATTGAGCAAAAATGATCAGAAAGTTGTAAATGGAGGAATGCGTCCAACAATAGGAGGTTGTGCAAGTACTAACTATTGTCCTACGGTATGTGGTTCTGCTCCATCAGGACATCGTTGTGATATACACTGTGATTGTCCAAATACGAATGATGGTATGTGTAATGGTAATGGCGGATATCTTATCCTATAATAAAAAAGAAAGTCGTAGTTTTTATAAATACTATATAAATTACGACTTTCTATACTTAAAAAAACAGCAGCTTAAAAGTAACTTTTATAGTCTTTAAGCTGCTGTTTTTTTTAGAAGGAAAATATTTTTTTTAATTTTTAGGGTAAGATTTTTTGTTGTTCAGAACATATAGGTGTTTATCAAAAACATCAACGTATGGACGAGTTAGTTTTTCGCTTTTTAGTACAATCAAAAATTACTTCGCTTGCTAAGGAAGATATTCATCTTCAATTGCTTTCTCATGCAGATTACCCAAGTATAAATGCGATTACTGACACGTTAGATTATTTTGGAATCGAAAATATAGCAGCCAATGTCCCTAAAGATGCATTGCAACAACTTCCAAAATTGTTTTTAGCACTTATTGAAACAGGAAAAAACACAGAACTTGTTTTAGTAACACAACTTCAAAAAGGAATACGTGTCAGGACACTACAAAATAAAAAGAAGATACGATCTATAGAGAAATTCTCTTCTCAATGGACAGGTACAATCATAGCGATAGAACAAGAAGAAAAAAAAGGTTCTTTTATAACAAGACAATCAAGTTTTAAAACCATTATAACTACGAGTATACTGCTATCTATTATAGTGATGGCGCTACTATTTACAACATCAATATCGCATGCAGTATATACATTTCTAACCGTAATAGGTAGTGTTGTAAGTTATCTGATATATAAAGAAAGTACTGGTGTAAAAGATACTGTTACATCAAAAGTATGTGCGATAGTATCGTTAAAAGTAGATAGCTGTTCAGCAGTAATTACCTCAAAAGAAGGAAGAATTAGTAAAAACGTTGGTTTAGGCGATGCTTCATTACTCTATTTTACAAGTTTATTTTTTGTAATAACCTTAGTTGGGGTTCATACAAGTACGCTATTTACAATAGCCATAGGGTCATTGTTTGTAGTTGCATACTCTTTATATCTTCAGGGAATACAACTTAAGCAATGGTGCGGTTTATGTTTGTTAATATCTGTAGTTTTAATATCCCAATTCGTGACGCTTTTCATTGCGTTTTCAAATTGGGATTTTTCTTTGCTATATGTCATAAAAGGCCTTGTTGTAAGTATGACACTCACTCTCTTATGGTTCTATAGCAAACCATTATTGCAAAAGAATAAAGAATTACTTAAAACAAAGAAAGAATACCTTTCTTTTAAAAGGAACGATGCATTTTTTCTAAACGCACTCCAGCAAGATAGTATTGAAAATTTAAAGCATTTACCTCAAGAAGCTCAAGTATATTTTGGAAACAGAGATGCCCCTATACAAATAACTGCATATACCAACCCTCTATGTGGATACTGTGTTGCTGCATTTGAATTGTATGATAGATTATTAATGCAATTCCCAACAGACGTAGGAATACAATTCATATTCAATACTTCAAAAGATTTAGAAAACCCATCTACTCAAATTGCAAAACGAGTTTTAGAACTATACCACAAAAGTGTTTCAGATGCTTTTAGTGCTTTAAAAGATTGGTTTGCGCACAGAGATGTGGATCGTTGGATAGAAAAATATGGAATACCAAACTCAATGCTTTTAATGGATGACCGTATACTTGAAATGCATCGTGATGTAGCACATCAAAATGATATTCGATATACCCCAGAAACACTTATAGGGAATCAAAAATTCCCTAATAAATATTATACATATGAAGATCTGTTTCTATTTGTTGAGACGTTAAAAGAAAACGCCCCTATAGAAATAAAACATCAAATGAATTCTAATAAAAATAAAAAGAGCCCAGTGGTTACCAGGCTCTAAAACATTCTTGCAAGGACAGACACAAACTGTGAGTGTCTCAAAATGTTCGCAGTAAAATTAATTATAAATTTTACAATTATGTTAAAAAACATTTTAAATCTAAACGGAGCTCAATCATTAAATAAAAAAGAGCAAAAAGAAATTAATGGAGGAATGATCACTGTAGGTGGTGGTTGTGGACCAAATCATTACGCATCTCTTGTGTTGTGCGAAGGAGAATGCGGAACATTAGGATATTGTACTCAGGATTATGATAATCCTAACTGTTTCAAGTGTAACTACGATTTTAAATAAGATATTACTTCAGAAAAAGAGAGCTTCTATATAGAGGTTCTCTTTCTTTTCTATTTCCTAATAAATAAAACACTGCCTTATATACCGAGTCAGTAAAAGAGCTTGTTAATTATCATCATAAATTAATGAGATTTATATGTAAACTTTAGGGTTACTTCTCATGGGTGGCCCTAATTTTACGCTTTTACTAATTCGGAAGTTTTACTAATTCGGAAGATTGATTGCCAATTAATGGCTATTTTTTTGAAGATATACGCTTTCGCGAAAGCGTATAAATGAAAATAACCCCCATTACGAGGAGACTACAACTAATAAGAATCCAGTAGTCCAGGGTAGTGTTTTCAATAAGTAATGTATTGTCTTTCCCCAAAAGTATGGGAGATGCCCAATAATATGGAGATGTCTCAGACCCTGAGTGTTGTTGTAAATATGATTTTTTTGAATGATGTAATGCCTCTGAAGTTGTTAGGCCGTTATTTAAATTCTTATAAAACTGATCTGTAATATAGGCGGTAGATTTGTCATCAATACTCCATAAAGTAGAAATCACACTTTGTGCTCCAGAATAAAAGAAACCTCTGGCAAGACTCATCACACCTTCCCCCGCTTTGTGATCTCCCAATGTCGTATTACAACCACTTAAAAATACAAGAGCCGCATTGTTTTCTGTAAGATATAATTCTTCAAGAGTTATTTTTTCATCTTGAAAAGCAATCCAAGGAGACGTTGTATCCGAAATATCAGCATGTGTGGCTAGATGAATAATGGTATGTTGGTTTAAAGCATCCAGAAAAGCTTGTTTAGTTCCTTTTTCTTGCAATAATTTATCTCCAGGATAATACGCATCTATACTATTAATTTCCTGTAAACTATAATCTAATGAGGTAAGCTGTGTATCTTGAAATTGTACAGGGGCAATACCTAAATACGTATGTTTTTGTGGAGTGACTTCTCTGTGAATATTTCTAATAAATGAATTAGAGTATACATAACGTATTTCTGTATTCTGAATGAGATATGAGGTTTTGTCGGCAGATGTAGAAAGCGCTTCAAAGGGTAAAAATGAGAGATAGCTATCTGGAGAAATAATTAGTTTTTTATTTTTGATTTGACTTCTTACTTCTTCTGTTGGGAAGAGTTTTTTGTAAATAGAATTAGAAAGTTGTGTATAGCGGGTTATATCTTCTTGTGTTTTAAAAGGGCGCTTTAAAAATGTTAATGCTAATTGGATATCTGTCTGCAATGCATTGGTGTTTTCTATTTCAAAAAATTTATTTTTTTGGCTCGTAGAGATACTAATATAGCCTTTGTTATTATTGGAATAAATTCCATATCCATCGTCATTTGAGAGATGATAATTGACTATTACTTCATCAGGCTTAAGTGATTTTTGAAGCTCAGATAATGCTATAATAGAGGGCTCAAATGAGAGTTGTTTTTCAGGGAGCATATTTTCTCGTAATTGTTCTAGGGCTCTTTTCTTCTCTACTAATACTCCATAAAGGTTACTTCCTTGATTTGTGCCTGAAGTTTGTGCTTGTGTTTTAAGAAGCTTTTCTTGTTCTAGAATTTCTCGTTGTAAAACTTCTTCTTGCGCTATAATTTCAGGCGAAATAGTCAAAGACCGTTTATACGCTTGACTAGCTAGATCTTCCATTAAGAGTAATGCTTTATTCTTTTCTATGAAGTAATGTGCTTTTTCTAAATCTTGATGTAGATAACATGCTCTAATGGCTTTTCCATAGATGCTAGTACTTACATTTCTCCAAAACAAACGAGAGGTAAATTCGCTACTATCTACTTTTAAAAGGTCGATAAGTTGATCTCCCATCGTAAAATAAGCAATGCATTTTTCTAGTAATACAGGGTCTTTTGTTTCTTCGTAATAGCGTAAATAGGTTTGTGCAAGAATGGAAAGTTGTGTTAAGATATTTTGTTTGTAGGGAGATGCTAGGAATATTTTTTGGTAATCATCTGTGTGATTTTTAAAATCTTTTAGAGTAAGTATGTGTAATGCATCAAATGCATATGTGAGACCTTCGGGATATTTTCCAAAATAACTGTTAGCAAACCCTATGTTACTAGTTATTTTATGACGCGTTAAAGAATCTTTTTTAGGAGTTATTTTTAATGCTATTTGATCATATGCGAGTGCTGTATTAAGATTTGTTGTCTGGTGTAAATTTCCAAGATCAAGATATGTCTTCCTAATTTTGGAAGAATCGTTAAGATCAATAGCTATTTGTAAAGCTTCTTTATAATACGTTTCTGAAAGATTAATATTTAATGTCTTATACGTATTGTAGAGATAACCTAAGCGATACTTAATGCGATATTGTATGGTTTTAGGTGTTTCTACTAGTTTAGAGATCTCATCAGCTTTTTTTGCATAAGTAATCCCTCTTTCTAGACCTTCATCTGTGTTTGTCTGTATTAAATTGATTGCAGCTCTACAATATACATCTGCTAAGAAGGGAGATGGAGATTTACTTTCCAATCTTTCTATAAGTGTTTTATAATAAAGATCAGATTTATAAAAGTCTTTAGCTCTATAATATGTATATGCTATTCCGAGGTATGCTTTGTCTGCTTGTGGAGTGCTTTTATGAAAATTAATGCTTTTATGATAGCTTTCAATAGCTTTTTTGAATTGGTAGTTACTACGGTAATAATTACCTAATGTATAAACGCTTTTTTGAGCAATTAAAGAATCTGTTTCTTTGGAAGAACTAATATTATTGAAGGCTTTTTGCTCATATATGATAGCATTTTGTATATCATTTTTAATAGAAAACCAATGTGCGGCTTTTTGGTAGTAGGTATAGAGAGAATCAGTATTGTTTTTTTCGAGAGTATTAAAAAGAGATATCAATTGTAGCTCTTTTTGTTTACTATCACTTGAAGAATTTAGAATTGAAGTGATGTTATTACTCTCTTGAGCTGTTATTGATATATTAAAAAGAAAAACCACCCAGATTACTATTTTAAAATAACCTAGGTGGTTTTTTTTATGTGAGTTTATAGGGAAAATCATATAGTGATTTTCATAAAAGATTATCCTCTTCCTCCTTTAGGAACAATAGTTACTCCAGTTGGTGGATCATCTTCTCCATTTTGACCTCCAGGATGTCCTAAATAACGACACCATACTTGATGATAAGGATATCCGTCAGGTTGTGTAGGTGCTGCAAACCAATAATATCCATCGGCAAAATACCCATCTCGAATTAACTGAATAGATAATGGGTCATGAATTTCAGGGTCGAAAAACACATCAAAACATTCAAATTGATTAGCGTATGGGTTTCCTTCTTCTCTTGTATTACTATCTTCTTTAATGATAGCATTACTAGTTTCTACAATTTCATTTGTTTCTTCTGTAGTGCATCCTACAAGGAGAATAAAGGTGAGTAAAGCTAAAAATGTTGTTTTCATAATTAAATTTTAAGATTTATATGTTATTTTGCCCTTATGTTCCAAAAGAACTATAATCTTACCCCCCTAAACCTCCTTTTTTAATTTATGGTCACAAAAAATGGTATAAATTATTTAGAAGGATTGCGAACTGGTGATGAAAAAATCATTAAAGCAATCTATACATCTATGTTTCCAAAAGTAAGGCATTTTGTGTTAAAAAATGAAGGAGGGCAACAAGATGCAGAAGAGGTTTTTCAAAATGCACTCTATCAATTAAGTATTCGTTTGAAAGTGAGTGATATAGAAATTAAGTCGTCTTTTGAAGCCTATTTATTTACCGTTTGTAAAAATATATGGCGTAAAGAATTAAATTCTAAAAAAAGATGGGTAAGAAATGAAGAGGTTATTGCACTTAAGAGTGAAGAAAGTAATCATAGTGAAGCTATTATTGCACAAGAACGTTGGGATCTTTTTGAAGAGAAACTACAGCAATTATCTCCTAATTGTAAGGAGTTATTAAAAGACTACTTCAAAAAAGTGCCTTATGATCGCATTGTAAAGAAGTTCCAATACGCTTCTGAAAATGTAGCCTTTCAGCGTATTTTTAAATGTAAAAAGCGCTTGGCAGATTTGATTAAGAAAGATGGTAACTACGCAAAACTCAAATCGTAATGGAAGAACACGTATACAAAAGAATAGAAGCATATATAAGCGGCAATATGTCTGCGGAAGATGCACAGCAATTTGAGTCGGAAATGGCAACACAGCCAGACTTAAAAGAAGAAGTGGCCTTATACACATCTATAAACCATCATCTCACAGAAACCGAATTTGAGGATACAAACTATAATACAGCTTATAAAAAAGAAATAGACACCTATATAGAAAGTGAAGAAGGGAAAGCGCTCAAAAAGAAACTTTTAAAAGTAAAGGAAGCCTATAAGGCGACTTCGCAAGAAGAGGCGCCTACATCTAAAACACGACCGCTCTATTATATCTTATCTATAGCAGCTGCAGTAATTTTAGTATTTGGACTTTTATTTACTGGAAATTCTAACACCGATTTATATACCGATTATTACCAGTCTTCAGAATTGCCATCATTTACAAGTAGATCAGATGAGACATCACTACTATCAAAAGCAAGTCTTGCTTTTAAGAATAATGACCTAGATACATCTTTGTCAGACTTTAAGGAATACCTATCCGTAAGTAAAGAAATAGATCCGTTAGTATATATATATACAGGATTGATTCATGCTGAAAAAGGAAACCTTGAAGAAGCAATCGCACAGTTTGACCTTTTAGAAACATCACAAAGCCTCGATAATTCTCGTGCATTATGGTATAAAGCATTAACCTATATAAAGTTTAATGAATCTACTAGAGCCAAAGAAATACTAACAACTCTTTTAGAGAATCCATCAAATTATAAGTATACCGAAGCAAAAGAACTTCTTGATAAATTGTGATTCTTTATCGTGTAAACGATATTTGCGCTAATGAAACGAAAATACACCTATCCGCTTCTTGTTGTTCTATTTATGTTAGCCTATTTGGCTTTTGAAAAATATGCCAACCAAAAATTAGATGCGCCTATTATAGAAGCTGGAGCACAAGAAAAAGAAGCTACGAATACTTATTTTTTGCCTACTTCTACAACGGGGCAAGTCATTCATCATAATTACTATTCATTAAGTTATAGCGAACCTCATGAGCAAGCAGAATGGGTAGGGTATGAGCTTAAGAAATCTCAGGTAGTCAATAGTGATTTTAAACGTCCTTATTTTGAAATAGATCCTGCTGTAAAAACACAATCTGCACACTGGCGTAACTATAAAAATTCAGGCTATGACCGAGGTCATTTATGCCCAGCTGGCGATCGTGAGTTTAGTAAAGAAGCATATGATGAAACCTTTTTTACTAGCAATATCACCCCACAACGCCATGATTTTAATGCAGGCGTTTGGAATCGATTGGAACAAAAAGTTAGGTATTGGGCCAAAAAATATGATGGTGTTTTTGTCGTAACGGGAGGTGTTTTAAAAGATAAGAGTACCTCTATAGGTACAGAAAAAGTAACCGTGCCTTCCTCTTTTTTCAAAATTATATACGATCGTTCCGGTGGTAATACACGTATGATTGCTTTTTTGATGGACCATAAGCAATCTGATGCCCCTTTATATGATTTTGTGACTTCTGTAGATGAAATAGAACAACTCACAGGAATTGATTTCTTCCCAAAATTAGATGATGCCATAGAACAAAAACTAGAAACTTCTTCAGATTACAAACAGTGGAGCTTTAGGTAATGTTGCTGTATACGCTTTCGCGAAAGCGTATAATGGTTCATACAAATGATACAGAACAACCACTTCGATTTAAAAAGAATTAGGAATGATAATTCTATGTCTTATCATGTAATAAGCTAGATTCTTTTACTAATTTTCATTCACATTATTACAAGTTAATTTAATCAATAAAAAAATAATTATTTTTTATTGATTAGGTAAGTGTCTGTATTATAATTATTTATATTGCGATTAAAAAAATCGCCATGAAAAAATCACTTTTTTACACCCTAATTGTATCCATTTTTATTGTAGCATGTCAAATTGACGAGCAAGAATTAGAACCATTAAACAACATTGATGAAGCATCTTCCATTCTCATAATACCAGAAACAGAAATAGATGTGTTAATAGTTGTCTCGCAACGATTATCTCAAAATCCAATTGATGGTATTTCTATTTCAAATGAAATTACAAGAGGTTTTAATGAATGGAATATAGCAGCAGATAATAGTGAACTAAATGTTCGTTTAAAAAATATTATTGGGCAAAATCCTCCAATAATTTCTTGGGATTATCATGAAAGTGCAGGTTTAGATGCTAAAGAATTAATCAACAATGCGAGATCTCTAAGAGAGTTCTATAAGGCAGATATCGTGGTGGCTTTAACAGATGGCAACCCCGCAAATGTGATGAATAATGGAGCGTACACTAGTGGCGCTAGAGGGGCTGCTGCAGCAGTTGGACCTGATATAGATAGTGCTTACGCTGTTGTAAATATCAAACATGTATCCGATGGAACTTTTGTGCATGAAGTAGGCCATTTATTAGGGGCAGATCATCAAGCAGGTAATAATACTACTGGGGTAGATAAAGCAAGAGCACGTGCTTTTACAACACCACAAGGACTATTGAGGCAAACAATAATGCATACTACTAATACTCCTGCAAATAGGATACTATATTTTTCAAATCCAGAAGTAGCGTACGAAGGAATACCTACAGGTAATGAAAATAATGCAAATAATGCTTGTGTGATTAATGGAAATGCTGAATTGGTCGCTTCTTTTGGTGAAGCAGTTGAAGAAGAATCTACTTGTGAAATAGGTAATCGTATAGATAACTTACAGTTAAATACCGTGAGGTTGACATACTATTTAAATAATTTCCCTTCAAATGCTAACTGGGAAGTTGTATCTGGTAATATGACTATACAAAGTGGTGGGAATAGTTCTAGTGTCATAGTATCATTAGATCATTGTTTTGCAGGAGGATTGATAAAGGCAAGCGGAGTATCAGGAAATAATTGTGAAAGTATATTTTCTATTGACCCCAAGTGTGCTGTTACTATTACTGATGTAGGCTATTTAAATTTTTCAGGAAGCAATAGTTTAACCTTTATAGCTCCTATTGTTAAAAGTGCTCAAACCAATATTACATCAAGCAGGTTTTTAGTAGAATATGAAGATCAGAGTTCACTTTTTTATTTCCCAACAATAAATTCTGAAGGAAACTTACAAGCGACGATACCTGTATCCTGTAGTAATAAAATAAAAAAGATTACTGCAACAGTTAATGGACTCGACACCTGTACGGGTGAAACATGTTCTGGATTATTTGTTAAAGATTACTTTTTCGGAGTTTGCGGAAGTGGAGGAGGAGGAATTGGAATTGGATTTAACTAGAATAGTTTTTGGGTAACTTGTTTTTTTTAAAGAATTTAGAGGTGATGGACCTATGTTTTATGCTCTGAGTGCAAAGCGATCTATTTTCTTCTAAAGATGATTGAGTGATTTTGAGCATTGAAAATGCAGCGTTTTTGAGAGGCACAACATCGTATTGAAATCACCATTCATTCACTCGATTACCATCCAGTTTTAGTGAAGATATAGTAATAGGTGTTTGCACGGAAAGTTCTATATAATTTGTGTTGAAAAAGCTACAAATTATATAGAACAACCACCCCAATTTTAAAAAGTTAGGAATAATGAATCTATATTCTTATAAAGGCGACTGAGTGATTTTGATCATTGAAAATGCAGCGTTTTTGAGAGGCGCAACATCGTATTGAAATCACCATTCATTCACTCGATTACCATCCAGTTTTAGTGAAGATATAGTAATAGATATTTTGCACGGAAAGTTCTATATAATTTGTATTGAAAAAACTACAAATTATATAGAACAACCACCCCGATTTTAAAAAAGTTAGGAATAATGAATCTATATTCTTATAAAGGCGACTGAGTGATTTTGATCATTGAAAATGCAGCGTTTTGAGAGGCGCAACATTGTATCGAAGTCACCATTCATTCACTCGATTACCATCCAGTTTAATAAAGATAAATAGTAAAATAGTGAATCCCCAAAAGCCAGAGCCTCCATAACTGAAAAAAGGAAGTGGAATTCCTATGGTAGGTAACAAGCCGGTAACCATCCCGACATTTACAGCAAAATGTATAAATATAATTCCTGCGACACTGTAACCATAAATACGGCTAAACTCATTTTTTTGCTTTTCTGAAAGCTGTATGATCCTTAGAATCAGAAGTACAAAAAGAATGATCACTAATGCACTTCCCATGAAACCCCATTCTTCGCCAACCGCACTAAAGATATAATCGGTGTCCTGCGCAGGAACAAATTTTCCAGTAGTTTGGGTTCCCTGTAAAAAACCTTGTCCAGTCCACCCGCCATTACCAATTGCAATCTCACTTTGACGTGTGTTGTAACCTATGCTTTGTGTGTCTGCTTCTATCCCCAAAACAATATTAAAACGATCCCTGTGACGCTGTTGAAATACATTTTCGAAGATGTAATTCACGGAAAAGGAAAATAATGTACATGCAAGAATAATTCCTAAATACAAGGATTTGGAAGGGCGTTTTTTTCTGTTTTTTAGAAAAAATAATATCGCAATTACGGCAACACCTAAGGCAATATATATAGGTCCAAATAAAAGTGTAAGAACAAATAGAACCACTGCAGAGGCACCAAGAATAAGATATACTGCTGCAATACCCTCTCTGTACAATGGAAAGAAAAAAGCAGCATATACTAAAGCGCTACCAGGATCAGGTTGTGGTATAATAATAAGAGCTGGAATTACAATAATTAAGAATGCCCGTAATTGATCACGAATTGTTTTTATATTAGTTTGGATGTCACTAAGATATTTTGCGAGTGCTAATGCAGTGGCTACTTTTGCAAATTCACTGGGTTGTAAGGTGAAAGATCCAAAAGCAAACCAACTCGTAGCGCCGTTTATATTCTTTCCTAAAGGAAATAAAAGGATAAGAGAAATGATAGCAACTACATAAATTAAACTTGAAAACCGTTCAAAAAACTTACTATCTAAAAATAAGATGAATACAATAATGAGGATACCTAGACCAATCCAGATTAATTGTTTAAAGTGAAGATTCTCTAAGCTAAAGAAATTTTCAACTTCAGGATTGAAAGATGCAGAGTATATGCTTAACCACCCAATACTAATAAGCGCTATATATATTAAAATAAGCGCCCAATCAAAACTTCCTATACTACGTGATCCGGCACTCATAATTCCTGATTTTCTTCTGCCAAGAATTTAGCACTTATTTTCTTTCCATCATTTATTGGAAAAGGTCTTCCAAGTAAAGGCTTTGCATATTCTTCTTCAAGACTATGTGTAAGTACCCAGTTTTCTAAATCTTTACGAGTGACTTCGCCTTTGATATATTTTTCGATCATAACAGAAGCGATACGACCTCCAAAACGAGCACCCCAATAACCATTTTCTACAAATACAGCGATGGCAATTTTAGGATTGTCTTTGGGGGCAAAAGCAACAAAAACAGAGTGATCTGTTAATTGTACCGTTTTTCCGCCAATTTTCATTTTATTTTCTGCGGTACCTGTTTTTCCACATATTTCAATACCCGGGACTTTAAGAAAATTTGCTGTTCCTCCACTATAATTATAGACGTTATTAAGCCCTTCTATGACAGGTTCAAAATGTTGCGGGTCAATTGTAGTAAATTGTTTTTCAGTGTATATAGAGGGAATAGTGTCTACTCCTTTTATATTCTTAATAATATGTGGTTTGTAAAACCAGCCTCTATTTGCTATTGCAGCTGTAAAATTTACCATTTGCATAGGTGTCATCAGAACTTCTCCTTGACCTATAGCGTTAGATATTGTAGCTGTAGTTCCCCAGCGGTATGTAGGATAGTTATATGTTTTATTATAACGACTTGCACTAGGAATTAAGCCTCTTCTCCCAGAAGGTAGGTCATAGCCCATAAAATTACCAAGACCAAAACTTGCTAAGTGCGCTCGCCATTTTTCAATTCCTTCTTGAGGCGTACTATATTTATCTATGGTATTGCGGTATGCTGTAGCAAAATAACTATTACAAGAATAGGCAATACCACTTACAAGCTGTACCGGACTTTTATGATGGTGACAACCTAACGGTTTTTTTCCTCCATAACGATAGCCTCCATTACAATACACTTTATTTTCTGTAGAAATTACACCTTCTTGCAAGGCAATAAGAGAAGTTAATGCTTTAAATGGTGAACCAGGAGCATATTCTCCACTAAGAACACGATCAAATAATGGTTTAGTGATGGTGTCTGCATCTAATTGCGTATAGTTTTTTGAACGTTCTCTTCCAACGAGTAGTGCAGGATCATAATTGGGCGCTGCAACTAGAGCAAGAATTTCTCCTGTAGCAGGTTCTAGTGCAACAATACCCCCTCGTTTATTTACCATAAGCTCTTCTCCATATTTTTGGAGCTCTGCATCTATAGTTAATTGTATGTTGCGTCCAGGAACAGGTAATGTGTCTAGCTTTCCGGCTTTATACGGAGCGATTATTCTATTAAAACGATCTTTTTGAAATCTTTTTACGCCTTTGACACCACGTAAAACTTGTTCATATTGTTGCTCAACTCCTTGTCGACCTATCAAATCCCCAGATTTATAATAAGGATCCTTTTTGATCATACTTTGGTTTACTTCTTGAATATATCCTAAAAAATTAGCGCCAAAATCTATTTGGTAATCTCGAAGCGAGCGTTTTTGAATATAAAAACCTTCATATTTATGCATTTGTTCTCCTAAATAGGCATAGTCTTCTGTAGACATAGTAGGAACAATAACAGAAGGTAACCAAGAGGCTCTTCTTTGTGCTCTATTTAATTCTTTAAGTAATTTTTCTTTTTCAATACCTAACAATTTACATAATCCTAATGTGTCAAAAGGTTTTATGTCCTTAGGTATTGCCATAAGATCATAGGAAGGCTGGTTAGAAACTAATAATTTGTTGTTGCGATCATAGATATGCCCTCGTTGTGGATAATCATATTCTACTTTTATAGCATTGTTTTCTGATTTTATAACTGCAGAAGTATCGTATATCTGTAAATAGAAAAGCCTTCCCATAAATAATAGGCCGGTGCTAAGTACAATAAAAAGAAGTAATAATTTTCTCATTCTCGACGACTGCTAAAAAGAATATTAAACATCAGACATAATATACTGGTGAATATACCTGTAAACAACGTTTTTTTAAGGATGTAAATTATATTAGAGATGTTAAAAACTTCCAAAGAAAATAGTACAAGATGATGAACAAAAACAAGACTCGAAATATATACTAAACGTTCATAAAAAGAGACGTTGGGAAGTTTAATGGCATTGTATTCATAACTAACACCAAAAGTTAAGCGTAAAGCAATAGGTCTAAAATATGCAACGACTAAGCAAGCTGCAGCATGAATGCCACCACTATTACCAAACATATCAATAGTAAGTCCTGTTAAAAATGCTAGAATTAAATATAATGAGCGATTAGCATTAAAGGGGAATACCAAAATAAATAACATATAAGGATATGGGTTGATATATCCCATAAAATCAATATTATTAAATATCAATACTTGTGCTAATACCAAGCTTAAAAAACGAACACTATTTATAAGGACACTATTCTTCATTAGTGTTATTTTCTTCTAGTGTTCTTATTTCTTCTTTATCTATATTTTTAATGATGTATACATGACCTAGATTGGTCATGTCATTAAATAAACGTACAGATAGGGTATAGAAGTTTTTACTATTATCTAACTCAAAATTCTCAATAGTACCAATAGGAATTCCTTTAGGAAAAATAGCAGATTGCCCACTGGTTTCTATAGTATCTCCAATCTTTACATGGGCTTGTTCCTGCATATCAATTACAGTCATGATATTAGGGTCTTGACCATTCCACTCCAAAGTACCATAATGATCTGAAGCGCGTAATTTTGCACTAGTCTTAAAATTGGTGTTTAATATGGATAGGACGGTACTATATTTTGTAGATGTCTTTTCAATAAAACCAACAATTCCTTGGCTGGTAATCACTCCCATTTCAGGAAAAATGCTATCCCTTTTTCCAGCTTTTAGCGTAATAATATTATCAGTTTTTGAGTACGGATTTTCTAAAACTCTAGCTGGAATATACTTAAACTGACTTTCTGTTGTATTATAAATAGATAGCGAATCAGATGAATTTGTGATTGAGTACAATTTGGATTCGTTTTCGCGTAAGCGTGCATTTTCTTCTAGTAATTGCTGATTGTACGTCTTAAGATTAAAATAATCTTGCATATTACTTAATGATTCGTAGACTCCTCCTGAAAGAAAATTTGCTGAATTGACAAACTTACTTTTATGATAAGAATGTGACTGAATTGTAAATACAAGAGAGATAAAAAATAAAAAAGCAAACAGTAGGAAGTTTTTATTCCTAATCAAAAAATTGATAATCTGCTGCATGGGTCAACGACGGGTTATTTGATGAGTACGCTTTTGTATTTTGCAATGTTTTTAAGACAAATCCCAGTTCCTCTTACAACGGCTCTTAAAGGGTCTTCTGCAATGTATACTGGAAGATCTGTTTTTTGAGAAAGACGTTTATCTAATCCTCTAAGCATAGAACCTCCTCCTGCTAGATAAATTCCTGTATTGTAAATATCGGCAGCGAGTTCTGGTGGTGTTTGTGATAAGGTCTCCATGACAGCATCTTCAATACGAAGAATAGATTTATCAAGTGCTTTTGCAATTTCTCTAAAAGAGATCTGTACCTGTTTTGGCTTACCAGTTAATAAATCACGTCCTTGAACACTCATTTCGTCTGGCGGAACTTCAAGATCTTCTGTGGCAGCTCCTATTTGTATTTTGATTTTTTCAGCACTACGCTCCCCAACATACAAGTTATGTTGTGTGCGCATGTAGTAGATAATATCATTTGTAAATACATCTCCTGCAATTTTAACCGATTTATCACATACAATTCCTCCTAAGGCAATTACTGCAATTTCAGTAGTACCACCTCCTATATCTACAATCATGTTTCCTTTAGGTTGCATGATATCTACCCCAATACCAATAGCCGCAGCCATAGGCTCATGGATCAGATGTACTTCTTTTCCATTTACACGCTCTGCACTTTCCTTTACAGCTCGCATCTCTACTTCTGTAATTCCAGAAGGAATACAGATAACCATACGTAAAGCTGGCGGAAATAATTTTTTCTTTAATGCAGGGATTTCTTTAATAAACATGCTGATCATCTGCTCACTAGCATCAAAATCTGCAATTACACCATCCTTAAGAGGTCTAATTGTTTTGATGTTTTCGTGGGTTTTTCCTTGCATTTGTGCCGCTTCTTTTCCTACAGCAATAATCTTTTTTGTAGTACGATCACGGGCAACAATAGAAGGGCTATCCACCACAACTTTATCATTGTGAATAATCAGTGTATTTGCAGTACCAAGGTCAATGGCAATGTCTTCAGTCAGGAAATCAAAAAATCCCATAGGGCGAGATAGGGTATTAAATTTTAAATCGGTTTGTCGTATTCTCTAAATGTACAAATAATATTGTGTTTTTTTACGCTTTCGCGAAAGCGTATAATATCCTAAACAATTAATGTTTAAAATGACGTATTCCTGTCATCACCATAGATATATTATGATCGTTGCAATAATCTATCGTAAGTTGGTCTTTTATAGAACCTCCTGGTTGAATAACCGAAGTGATTCCAGCCTTGTCAGCAATTTCTACACAGTCTGGAAATGGAAAGAATGCATCACTTGCCATTACCGCTCCTTTTAAATCAAAATTAAAGGAAGTTGCTTTTTCAATAGCTTGACGTAAAGCATCTACTCTTGATGTTTGACCAGTACCACTTGCGCAAAGTTGTTTGTTTTTACAAAGAACAATAGTATTTGACTTGGTGTGTTTACATATTTTTGAAGCAAACAATAAATCTTCTAACTCACTATCTGTAGGTTTAGTATGTGTTGCTTGTGTTAAATTTTCTTCAGTATCTGTTTGACCATCTCTATCTTGAACCAGTGTTCCGTTAAGACAGGTACGTACCATTGTTTCTGGAAGTGTTACTTCTTTTTGAATGAGGATGATTCTATTTTTCTTTCCTTTTAAAATTTCAAGAGCATCATCATCAAAAGAAGGCGCAATGACTACTTCGCAAAACAGTTTGTGTATTTCTTCTGCGGTTGCTTTGTCAATAGTATTATTTGCAATAAGAACTCCTCCAAAAGCACTTGTAGGATCACCTGCTAGTGCATCTACATATGCCGTATGCATAGTGTCACGTTGTGCAAAGCCACAAGCATTGTTATGTTTTAGGATGGCAAATGTTGGTGCTTCTCCAGTAAATTCATTCATTAGATTTACAGCAGCATCTACATCTAATAAATTATTATAAGAAAGTGCTTTTCCGTGTAGTTTATCAAACATGGCATCAAAATCACCAAAGAAGAATCCACGTTGGTGAGGATTTTCTCCGTAACGAAGTACTTGCCCTTTATGTTCGCTTACTTTTAAAGCAGGAATTTCATGATCTGCATTAAAATAATTAAAGATAGCAGTGTCATAATGAGAAGATACGCCAAAAGACTTAGCCGCAAAACGCTTGCGATCTGCTAAAGTTGTTGTTCCTTCGCCATCAGTAATCATTTGTAATACCTCTGCATAATCATCTACAGAAGAGACACAGAGTGTATCTTTAAAGTTTTTTGCTGCAGCACGAATTAGAGAGATACCTCCAATATCAATTTTTTCAATAATATCTTGCTCAGATGCCCCAGAGGCAACCGTTTTTTCAAATGGGTATAAATCTACAATCACAATATCTAATTGAGGAATTTCATATTCCTTCATTTCAGCAACATCACCTTCATGATCCTGTCTGTTAAGAATACCTCCAAATACTTTTGGATGTAATGTCTTTACACGCCCACCTAAAATTGACGGGTATGATGTTATATCTTCAACAGGTACCACAGGGATTCCAAGATCGTTGATGAATTTTTGGGTTCCGCCTGTAGAATAAAGCGTAACTCCTAAGTCATGAAGCTTTTGAACTAGGGGTGCAAGACCATCTTTACTAAAAACAGAAACTAAAGCGGAACTTGCTTTTTTAACATCGCTCATTATAGAAATTTTATGTGATTTTGGATAAGTGGCAAAAATAGCGATTTAACAGTTTATACAAAGGAGTTTGGTTATATAAATTTGGCACTTTTGTAACATATTTTAAAGAAAGACGTCTTATCTTTAAATTTTCCAAAATATATCGATGTTTATTTACTTACGTGTACTTAAAGAAAGCTTTCGTTTTGCAGTAAATGCATTACGTAATAATAAGCTCCGAACATTTCTTTCACTTATGGGAGTAACTGTCGGTATTTTCTCAATTATTGGCGTACTTGCCGCTGTAGATTCTTTAGAAAGACAGATTAAGGATAGTCTTTCATCTCTAGATCAAAGTACGATTATACTATGCCATGTATCTTTTGGTCCTACAGATGTTCCTCGTTGGAAAAGAGAGCAATTTCCATTAGTTACCTATGAAGAGTATCAACATCTTAAGCGTACTTTGCCAGGCGCAAAAGCAATCTCATATGTGCTTAATGTACCGTCGCAGACTATAAAATATGAAGATGAAACGCTAGAGAGAGTTCAGGTAGGCGCTACAACGCATGAGTATTATGATATAGAATCCTTGCAATTTCAAGAAGGTCGATTTTTTAATGAGGCAGAATCTATTAGTGGTTCTAATGTAATTGTTATTGGAGATGAGATTAAGAATCAACTCTTTGGAGAAGATGGAAATGCTATAGGAAAGAAAATAAAAATATTTAGTCGTAAGCTTACGGTTATTGGAGTACTTAAAAAAGAAGGAAATGCATTAGGTGACTCTAAAGATGAAGCCGTAGTTCTTCCTGTTAATTTAACTAGAAAGATTTATGGAGATAATAATAGATCTACATTTCCTCAAGTGATTGTACTTCCTGAACCAGACGTAGATAATGAAGAGTTTCTGGCTACATTAGATCAGAAATTACGTTTAAAAAGAGGAATCAAAACAAGTGAAGTAAGTAACTTTTTTGCAAATCAATTCAAAGGACTTACTGATTTTATAGATGGAATCATTGGTGCTTTAAAACTCATAGGATGGGGAATTGGTGGTTTTGCACTCTTAGTTGGTGGTTTTGGAATTGCCAATATCATGTTTGTAAGTGTGAAAGAACGTACCAACCTTATCGGAATTCAAAAAGCATTAGGAGCTAAACGCCGATTTATATTATTTCAATTTTTATTCGAATCTATAGTGCTTTCTATTTTTGGAGGAATTATAGGAATGTTCCTAGTATGGTCTATTTCACTTGGGCTAAATGCATCAGGAATCACAGGAGACTTTAAGTTTGTACTTTCTCCATTCAATATATTTTTAGGGTTATCAGTAACCTTCTTTATTGGAATATTGGCAGGTATTATTCCTGCGATAGGTGCTTCGCGATTAGATCCTGTAGAAGCGATACGTACAGGAATGTAATTAATTATAAAAAACTAAAAGACCCCAAAATGTTCTAACATTTTGGGGTCTTTTAGTTTAGATAATTGCCAATTATAAAATGGTAACTACTTGTTCATTTACCCACTCTAAAAAGCGTTCGTCTTCTTCAGTAAAAGCATCTGGTGTATTAGAGTCAATATCTATTTGCCCAATATTTTTGCCATTTTTAAAAAGTGGTACTACGATCTCACTTTTTACAGTAATACTGCAGGCAATGTAATTATCTTGAGCAGATACATCAGGAACCACAAAATTTTCATTAGAAACTGCTACTTGGCCACAGATTCCTTTCCCAAAAGGAATTACTGTATGATCTGTAGGTGCACCTACATAAGTTTCTAGATGTAAGGTTTGTGTGTCATGATTTGCAAAGTAAAACCCTACCCAATCATAGTAAGGGATTGTCGTTCTTAATGCTTCACATATTTCAGTAAGCCTATCTTTTGTGGATAATGTTGTTTTTGCTACAATAGCACTAACTTCTTTTTTTAAATCTTCAAAAGCCATTTTTAATGTATTTTTGGGAGATAAATCTCAATAACTTGTTCAAATTAATTATCAAATATAAGTCGGTACTTCGTTTTATCCTTACGTTTATAGGAAGTTATTTTGTACTTGTGCTACTTTATAATTTATACCTTACTTATGGAGCAAGTAAGATATATTATCCAGACATTATTACGCATACTGTAGCAAAGCAAAGTGAATCAATCATAAATTCATTGGGATATGACATGAAAGTTGTTCCTAGTAAGGTAGAACCTGCTATGAATCTTACTATTAATAATAAAGTTCTAGCGCGTGTCATAGAGGGCTGTAATGCAGTAAGTGTGATGCTTCTTTTTACCTCGTTTATGCTTGCTTTTTTTGATGGTTGGAAACGCACGTTGTTATTTATTCTTGGAGGGATTGCGCTTATTTACGCTATGAATGTTACGCGTATTGCATTGCTAACAGTCGGGATATATGAATACCCAGAATATACAGAATTACTTCACGGGACTATTTTTCCAGCAGTCATATACGGGACTGTATTTTTATTATGGTTAGGGTGGATTCGATCGTATAAAAAACAACCTAAATCATGAAAATTGCTATACGTGTACTAGTTGTTTTTTTATGTCTCGTCGGATTTGCTTTTATACGCTTTCGCGAAAGCGAACTCTTCTATGACCCCTTGATTCCATTTTTTAAGAGTAATTATCAGAAAATGACTTTACCAGATATGGAGTCATGGCGTTTGTTTTTTCACATCTTTTTGAGATATGCTTTAAATATGTTTTTATCACTTGTGATATTATGGGTCGCTTTTAGAGAAAGAGGGATTATCAAATTTGCCTCTCTTTTTTATGGAGTTGTCTTTGTAGTGTTGATAGTTATATTTAGCATATTACTAAAAACACAAGGGCTTGGTGAATACTTACCCATTTTTTATGTACGAAGATTTTTAATACAACCTATACTACTGTTTATGTTATTACCTGCATTTTATTACTATAGGAAAGTAAATAATTCTTAATCCCATCGTATCTTTGTAGGTAAATTATACCGATATGAAAAAGTACATATATCTACTCGCAATGATCACTCTTTTTTCTTGTAAAAACAATGATCCAGAAGTGAAAACAGCTCCTTCTCAAGAAGTTTCTTCTCAAGCAGTTCCTGTCACTAGTGATTTAAATGAAACAAGTACTAAAGTGGATGTTACTTTTGAAAACGAAAAGTTTACAAAGATTTATAATGCATACTTAGATGTAAAAGCATCTCTGGTAAATACAGATAAAGAGGCTAGTGCAACTACCACACGTGCCTTTTTTATGCTTTTAAAAGGAAATGAGGCCTATACAGCCATACATACAGCAACAATTCCATTTACAGAAGCTACTACTGTAAAAGAAAGACGTGCTATTTTTGAAAAAGTTTCTAAGGCTATGGAAATTCAAATAGCAAAAGAGAAAATAACATCTGGGGCTATTTATAAACAATATTGTCCTATGGCTTTTAATGGTAAAGGGGCTTATTGGTTGTCAAACTCTAATGAGGTTCGCAATCCGTATTTTGGAGATCAAATGCTTAAATGTGGTGTCGTAGAAGAAGAAATTAAATAATATTTTTTGAATAAGGGGTAAGCATCCACTAGCTCTTTGCTTTTTTGTTTAAGGTTATGAAAAAAAGAAAATTAAGTACACTCCAAATAGTTACCATCGCTTTTATTGTACTTTTTCTTATTTGGGAACGTAATATTCAGTTGTATTTGAGTGAGCATGATCTGCAAAATAGCTTACAAACGCGTAAAGATTTATTTGTGAGTCTACCTATACTATTAGTACTGATTGTGGCTTCTGTTCGTCAATGGAAAAAGAATACTACATCTAATTGAGCGTAGCAATTTCTCTAAATAGTGTTGCCCAATTTACACTTCCAAATTTATCTCCCAAGCGTATAATGACAATCTCTTTTTCGGGGTTGATGTACATAAATTGCCCTAAAATCCCTCTAGCCTGATAATCTACATAGGGTGCTTTTGCTTCTTCAAGTTGTAATTTTGTAGTATCCTCTGTAGACTTTTTGTAATCTTCTTTTGTGATATTTCGCCACCAGTGATGTGAATATCTGTAATTACTCCTTTTGTCTGTAAATGAAGTTGTTTTTTCTACCCAATCTTTTGGAATAATTTGTGCTCCATTCCAGTTTCCTTCTTTAAGATATAATCTTGCGAATTTTGCATAATCTCTAGTTCTTGCGTTTAGGCAACAAAAAGCTTTGGTTGTTTGATGCTTTTTGCTATCAATACTCCATGATGCATCATATTCCATGCCTAATGGTTGCCATATTTTTTCTTGAAAATATTCATGTAGCGGCCTCTGGGTAGCACTTTCTAGCGCAAGACTCAATAGTTGTGTGTTTCCACTTTTATACTTCCAACGCACTCCTGGCGTTTCGTTTACTTTCAGCTTATTGACATATTTTTTTAAGTTAGTTCCATAATAGAATTTTGCAACTTCCCCAAATGGATTGAAATACCCTTCACTAAATTTAATTCCTGATTGCATATTAATGACATCGGCTAAAGTAACGGGGTCAAAAGAATGATCAAGTTCAGGAAGGTATTTTCTAATAGGATCCTCTAGTGAGGTGATATGTCCTTCTTGAATAGCAATACCAATCAAAGCAGAGACAAATGATTTTGATACAGAAAATGATGGGTGGTCTGTGGCTTTAGTATACTCATCAAAGTATTTTTCATATAAAATTTGATCATCTTTAATAACTAAGAAAGCAGTAGTGCCACTTTTTTCAAGAACGTTTTCAAAATCATTTATTTCTGGAGTTGTAAAGTTTTGAGTGTCTTGTATTTCTTTAAATAAAAAAGGAGTTTCTCCTTTTTGAATAGGAACACTTTCAAACTTTTCTAAATCACCGGTGTCTGCAAAATTCCAATAGAAAAACCTACCTACATGACAAGAGTTTAAGAGAAGTAAAAAACTGAATAGTATAAGGTAATGTTGCAACTTCATAATATAGTATTTCGCTAGAGTTAAAAGAATTAGTGCAAGTGTTTTTAAAATACTTACACTATTTATACGCTAAAGAAATATTATTTATTCTTCTGCGATTGTATAATTCACAAGTCCCATAAACATTTCATCACTGCTTTGATATCCAAAAACCACTTCTTTAGAAGGATCAGGGTTTAAAGGGTTTTGAAAAGAATTATTAAAAACACCTTTGGCTGTAATGACAGTTCCTTTAGGTAATAAAATGGGCTCAGTATAATTGTATACAAGTTGCCAGTTGAAATCAAAATCAGGAACAGAAATTAAATCTATAATTTCACCATTTGGTTTTTTGGCAGTAATTTTCATTTGCTTACCGCGAAAATGCATATGTGGGAAAATACTATGAACATATACATCTTCAGTTATTTTATCTTGAGCTATTGCAGGCGTATTTTTTTCATAAGGCTCGATTTTAAAATCGTCAGAAAAGACACCTAATGAATAGTATTGTTTTTCAGGTTTTTCATCATGAAAATACAGATGAATTTTAGAGATATCCTCTTCCTGTTTCCCCGTTGTTGTATAATGAGTTTGTAATATTAATTCGATATCCTTATCAATATAAATTCCAGATTCATTTGGGAAGATGGTAGACTTTGAAGTTCCACTAGCAACAACAGCAATAAGATTGTCAATCCATTGTCTTTCTGGGCGATCAACGACCAATTGTGGTTTTGATGAACTAGCTAATGTAGAGTGATGTACTACTTTAGGATTTCCAGGTACAATCGTAACGCCAGCAAGCCATTTGCCTTCTGGAAGGTTTAATTTAATTCTCTGATGGCGATAATCTATAATACCCGTAGCTGGAATGATCTCTTTTTTGAGTACAATAGTTGTATCAGGTACAAGCGTTGTTTCTGGAATTAGGGCCTCTTTAGGAGTTAGTGATTTTAATGGATCATCTCCATCTCCATAGGTCATCCCATCTTTTATCCATCGGACTAGTTTTCTTCTATCTTTCTCTGCAAGCTCAAATGTATTACTGAAAGAACCAATAACTGGATCTGCTTTCCATGGAGGCATACGTTTGCTTAGCATTACCTGCTCTATCATTGCAGACCAACCTACTATTTTGTCATAATCAGTCATAGACCATGGAGCAACTCCTCCATCTATATGACAGCGTACACAATGATTGGTTAAAATAGGAGCAATGTCTTTTGTAAATGTAAGTGTGTCTTTTTCTAATGTATGTTGTCTTGTTACTCGACAACCTCTGGTCATCTCTTGTTTATTAAGAGGTGTTTGGTTAGCGATTATAGCATCTAGCGCATCTCTCAAATACGTTTCTGTAGGTTTTGATTTTTGAGTTTCATAATCTAACCTATTATTTAAAGGACCTCTATATATAACTTCTCTAGATGTTGGGTCCAGGATAATAGCTTCAGCAGTGATGGTAATATCTAAGGCGTCTGCAACAAGTTGTACATCATCACTAAGAACAGGAACTTCAAATTTAAAATCAGTACTTTCTTTAGCAATCGTACCTCTTGTATCCTGCATATTGCTATTGATCATGAAAAATGTAAAGCCTTCCGATTGATAATCGTCTACAATTTCATGAAAATCGGATAAGGCATTTCGCACGATGGGGCACCCATTTCCTTGAACAAAAAGCACAATAGCTTTACTGTCATTATACGTAGATAATCTATGAAAGTTGCCAGAGGCGTCGTAAAGAGCATAATCATTTATTCTAGCATCAGGAATTGCTACAGGTATTTCTTTTTTACAAGAAATAATGCATAATGCGCATAAGAATAGGTATGTAAATATCTTTTTCATTTAGATAGCAAAAATAAATAAATAGAAATGATTATCTCTGTTAAAATGAGTGTTATAAAACTAACTAGTCTTAGGGTATAATTTTGTGAAAATGATACCAGCAATTATGGATAGTAGAAACGAAGGTGCTAACACATCTAATTTTTCAAAATAGATACCTACTCCGTCTATAGATTGCACTATAAATTTAAATATTGGGACACATAAAAACCCTGTAATCATAGATGCAAGAGCTCCTTTCTCTGAGTAAGGCTTCCAGAATAGTGATAAGATAATAACGGGGCAAAAAGTAGCGGCAATACCTGACCACCCAAAAATTACAAACCAGAAAATGGTTCTATCTGGTGATAATATGGCGACTGATAAAGCAATAATTAAAGCTACAACAGCAAGCGCTAGTGTAATTAACCTAGAAATTCTAGTAAGTTTTTTTTGTTCTACTTCGGGGTTTATAATTTTCTGATAAAAGTCTCTAGATAACGCACTAGAAGCAACAACAATTAGAGAGTCTATGGTAGACATAATTGCAGATAGTACAATAGCTATATAGATAGCAACAATAACAATAGGGAATATATTTTCTATCATAACGATGAGCACGCCTTCACCAGCGGTGCCTAAAACTGCTTCTGGATCTTGCCCAACAGAAGTAAATAAATAACGTCCTAATAAACCAATGGTAACTGCAGCAAAATCAGTAAGTAATGTAAATAAAATAGCAACCCATTTCCCTTTGTCTATTTCGGCTTCATTTTTTACAGACATAAATCGAACATAAATCTGAGGAGAGCCTAAAAATCCAAGCCCGATCATAGCAAAACCTAAAATAGTAAATACAGTAAGTAGTGGTGATGAAGTATCTCCCCAAATACTTGTGAGATTAGGATCAATTTGTGTAAGGCCATTTACAATACTCCCGCCATCATCAATAGATAGCCATGCTATAAAAGGAAGGCATACAAGACCAAAAAACATTAATATACCTTGGAAAAAATCAGACCAAACAGCTGCTAAGAAACCTCCTATATACACATATGCCATTACAATAATAAACCCAACAATAGCGCCAGTGAAATAGTTAATTCCTAATAGGGATTCAAAGGCTTTTCCAGTGGCATCTATTTGCGAACTCACATAGATAACTACAAATAAAGAGAGCGCTGTTGCTGCTACCTTACGTATGGTTTT
This sequence comes from Dokdonia pacifica, assembly GCF_900188275.1. Classification (GTDB taxonomy): domain Bacteria; phylum Bacteroidota; class Bacteroidia; order Flavobacteriales; family Flavobacteriaceae; genus Dokdonia; species Dokdonia pacifica. Next base: position 31,222 of record NZ_FZNY01000011.1, on the reverse strand, counting down.
TCTTCCGGTATTAAAATGACTCTCTAAATAATCTGGTACTGTTATAGAGTCATATTTGTCTGTAGCTCTTTTAAAACGTTTGGCCATAAAAAACCATGAGATACCTACTCCTAATACTTCTCCTAAAACCACCCAATAGGCAGAAAATCCTGCAATGGCTCCCATTCCTGTGAGCCCTAAAAGAAGCCATCCAGACTCTCCTGTGGCTCTTGCGGAAAACGCTACTGCCCAATAGCCTAGTTTTTTACCGCCAACATAAAAATCACTAACTCCTTTTACTCTTTTAGAAGCTACAACACCTATAATAACGAGAATGGCAAAATATAATCCAAGTACAATGAATTTGGTAAGCAGACCTTCAGGGAGCATATTATTTGTTTTGTATGTAATGTACGGATTTTTGAATAAGTAAAATGAAGGGGTTGTATACGCTTTCGCGAAAGCGTATAATAGCTAATCACGCGGTGCTATTAATTATTATGATATAAAAAGAAAAGGTCTTTGTCGTGAAACAAAGACCTTTTTATATTCTATATATAACTGAAAGCAATTAGTTGTCTATTCAGGAATAGCTAAATAATTGCCTGCCACGCTGTGACTACATCATGCCTGGCATTCCGCCTCCACCCATTGGTGGCATTGCCGGAGCAGCCTCTTCTTTAATATCTGTAAGTGCACATTCTGTTGTAAGAATCATTCCTGAAACAGATGCTGCATTTTCTAAGGCAACACGTGTTACTTTTTTAGGATCGATGATTCCTGCTTTGATCATGTCTGTATACTCTCCATTTTTTGCATTGTATCCGAAGTCTTTTTTACCTTCAATTACTTTAGCAATGACAACAGATCCTTCACCTCCTGCATTGGATACAATAGTACGTAATGGCTCTTCTATAGCACGGTTTACAATTTGTACTCCTGTTGCTTCATCTGCATTTTCGGTTTTTATTTTTGTAAGAGCAGTTTTTGCACGAACAAGCGCAACACCTCCTCCAGCAACAATACCTTCTTCTACAGCAGCTCGTGTTGCATGAAGTGCATCATCTACACGGTCTTTTTTCTCCTTCATTTCAATTTCTGAAGCAGCTCCTACATAAAGCACAGCAACTCCTCCAGCTAATTTTGCTAGACGTTCTTGTAACTTCTCTTTGTCATAATCACTAGTAGTAGTTTCTATTTGAGATTTGATTTCTCCTACACGAGCTTTGATCATTTTTTTGTCTCCAGATCCGTTTACTACTGTGGTATTATCCTTATCTATCGTAACTGTTTCTGCAGTTCCTAACATATCGATAGTTGCGTTTTCTAATGTAAAACCACGCTCTTCTGAGATAACGGTTCCTCCAGTTAGGATAGCAATATCTTCTAGCATTGCTTTACGACGATCTCCAAATCCAGGTGCTTTTACAGCAGCAATTTTAAGAGCTCCACGTAATTTATTTACAACTAGTGTAGCAAGTGCTTCACCATCTACATCTTCTGCAATAATAAGAAGAGGTTTTCCTGTTTGAGCTACAGGCTCCAATACAGGAAGTAAATCTTTCATTGAAGAAATTTTCTTGTCAAAAAGTAAAATGTATGGGCTGTCTAATTCAGCTTGCATTTTCTCACTATTTGTTACAAAATATGGAGATAAATATCCGCGATCAAACTGCATTCCTTCAACAACATCAACATAAGTTTCTGTTCCTTTAGCTTCTTCTACAGTGATGACTCCCTCTTTTCCAACTTTTCCAAAAGCTTCAGCTATAAGCTCTCCAATAACACTATCATTGTTTGCAGAGATAGAAGCTACTTGCTCTATCTTTTTTGAAGAGTTCCCTACTTTTGTAGTTTGCTTTTCTAGATTTTCTGTAATTGCATGTACCGCTTTATCAATACCGCGTTTTAAATCCATTGGATTTGCACCAGCAGCTACGTTTTTAAGACCTTCTTTTACGATAGATTGTGCAAGAACTGTAGCGGTAGTAGTACCATCACCTGCAAGATCATTGGTTTTTGAAGCTACTTCTTTTACCATTTGTGCTCCCATATTTTCAAGAGCATCTTCTAGTTCTATTTCTTTTGCAACAGTAACCCCATCCTTTGTAACGTGAGGGGCACCAAATGATTTACTTATAATTACATTACGTCCTTTAGGGCCTAATGTTACTTTTACTGCATTAGCAAGTGCATCTACACCACGTTTAATACCGTCACGTGCTTCAATGTCAAATTTTATATCTTTTGCCATGATAATCTTTTAGATTGTCATCTCCGTATAAACGGAGATCTGTTATATTATAATTTTGTTTGAGTTGCGATTTATATGCTTTCGCGAAAGCGTATATCTTTAAAAGTATATACCTTTAAAGATTGGATGTTGTTACATTATACGATGGCAAGAATGTCTTCTTCTTTCATAATCATATAATCTTTACCGTCTAATTTAAGCTCGGTACCTGCATATTTTCCATAAATAACAGTGTCTCCTGTTTTTACAGTCATATCATAGTCTTTCTTACCAGAGCCTACAGCAACAACTTTTCCTTTTTGTTGTTTTTCTTGTGCCGAATCAGGAATGTAAAGTCCAGATGCGGTTTGCGTTTCTGCTGGTAGTGGTTCTATCACTACACGATCAGCAAGTGGTTTAATGTTTAAAGCCATTTTTTGATTCGTATTTATTAAGGTTAAATAAGTTAAATTTTATAGTTGTTTATTAGTCAGAAATTATGCCAGTCATAACATGCTGACAAATTTACAGCGCAGATGACATAACAGTATAAAACAGAAATGCCAACTTAAAAAGCTGGCATTTCTGAGCATTTATGATGCTATATATTATTCTTCTGGTGTGTCGTCTGTTGTTGTGTTACCGTCTGTTGTTGGTACAGTAACTGGAGCTGTTGTTTCTGTAGCATTTTCGTCATATACTTGAGACTCGCTTGCTTCTGCTCCAAAAATAGAAATATTACTTAACAAGATAAGTACTAATAATAATGTCGCTAATCCCCAAGTTGCTTTGTCAAGGAAATCTGTTGTTTTCTGAACACCGCCTAATTGCTGTGTTCCTCCTCCTCCAAAAGAAGAAGATAATCCTCCACCTTTAGGATTTTGTACCATAATTACTACTACAAGTAAAAAAGCTACGATAACGATTAATACTAAAAATATATAAAATGTTGTATTCATGATTCTTTATTTTTCTTCTAATTGCTCTACTGCCCGAATTTGGTCTGCAAAGAAACCACTTTTTTCTGGATATTTCAAACTTAAAATTCGATATGCTTGCTTTGCTTTTTTAAAGTTTTTTTGCTCTACGTAAACACGTGCTAAAGTCTCTGTCATTAAGGCTTCAGAAGGTATAAGAGATTCTTTGGCTAGGTTTTTTTTAGGAGGAGCTGTAGTGGGTGAAAACTCAATTTTAGGATTAGATTCTATAAAAGAGTCTACAATATCTTGCTTGCGCTTCTTGCTATTGGTATCTGTGTTTTGAGTTTCTGTAGGTTTGGGTAAGGTGTCCTTTTTGATGATTTCACTTGATGGTTTTTCTCTTTTAATAGGTGAAAACCTAGAGAGCTGTAACCATTCTTGAAAAGAGTGAACTTCGTTTTGGTCAAAGTCTAAAGGTTTTCCAACGGAGAGTATTTCTTTGGGAGAACGCTTTGTGATTTCTGAATCTTTTTTTTCTACAAATAAATTTGGGTCTAGAATCTTTGAAGCTTTTTCTTGCTCTTCTTCTTGCACTTGTAAAGAGACATCTTGTAGGTTTTCTACCTGTAATGCTCTAAGGTGTGTTTCTTGTTGTTTTATTTGAGTGCTTATTTCATTTTGAATAAATACGTCAGAAGTGATGTATTCAAATAAAACAGATCTATCTGTAGTATGCGCTGCAGTTACTTTAAGTGCTTTATTGTAAGTGAAACTTTCTTGGTTTTTAAGGCCTTTAATATATAATGCATGTGCACTTTGAAAATATGGAAAGTCATCAATTAAACTTCTAATGTCACTTGTATGTACACTTGAAATATTTTCAGGGTGTTCTAAGAGATATGTAAATGCTTGTGTGTTCATTACCACTTAGCTAGTGATTCATTAACAATATCTTGCGTAATACGATCAAAAATTTCTTCTAATGCTGTGTCAAGATCACTACCTATCAACTGCGTCGTAGCAGAAACATCAGAGAAGAAAGAAAAACGTCTTTCAAAATCATCTTCTCCATCTGTTTTTGTATTGTTGTAATAACGCACATTTACTGTAATAGTAAGTCTATTTTGAGCAGCAGTATTTTCTGATGTAGAGGCTTGTGGGGCAATGTAATATTCTACAATCTCACCTTCAAAAAGAAGCTCTCCATTACTAGAGACTAAACTTAAGTTTGTTTGATCCTGAATTAAATCTTGTAATGCAAAAGTGAATGTACGGTCAATACCAGGTTCAACAATAGGTGCTTGGTTTTGGAAAAAATTGACCTGAAAAGTCTTAATATTTTCATCAATAGAAATACCATTAAATGAATAAATTCCACATCCTTGAAAGGTTAGGAAGCATAAAATAGCACAAAGTAAAGTAGTTGTTTTTTTCATACCGATATAACGGCTAGTGTCTGTTAAAATTCCTTAAGCAATATACAATGATCTTATAAAATTATAAGTCAAATTGCTTAATCTTTCTATATAATGTACGCTCGCTTATTCCTAACTCGTCTGCAGCAGCTTTTCGTTTACCTTTATGACGTTCTAATGATTTCTTGATAAGCTCTAATTCTTTATCGTGTAAAGAGAGTGTTTCTTCTTCTTCTATTTCTTCAGCAAAGTGATAAGGGTCTTCTTTTGATTCTTGAATAGGAGTGGGTGTAGCAATAGGAGTCACTTGCGTAGTTTGCTCAGGAATGTGTAATACTTCCATTACTTCCTCGGCAGTGTCATAACTATCTTCCTTATTATATATCTTATTAATAAGCGTTTCATTTTCTTCTCTTACATCTGCTGTATTTCCATTCTTCATGAGTTCTAATGTTAGCTTTTTAAGATCATTAAGATCTGCTTTCATATCAAATAATACTTTGTATAGAATCTCACGTTCATTAGAAAAGTCTGACGACTCCTTCTTTTCTATGATGGCTGGAAGTTTACTTCCTGTATCTGGCAAATAATTGCGTATGGTGTCTGCGGTAATAGAACGATTTTGTTCTAATACAGATACTTGTTCTGCCACATTACGTAATTGTCTGATGTTTCCAGACCATCTGTATTGAATAAGTAATTGCGTAGCTTGTTCATCAAGACGAATGGTAGGCATCTTATATTTCATTGCAAAATCTGATGCGAATTTTCTAAACAATAAATGGATATCGTTTTTGCGCTCTCTTAATGGAGGCAAGTTTATTTCTACGGTACTTAATCTGTAATATAAATCTTCTCGAAACTTTCCTTCTTTAATCGCTTCAAACATGTGCACATTAGTAGCTGCAACGATACGCACATCTGTTTTTTGTGTTTTTGACGATCCTACTTTTAAGAATTCACCATTTTCTAAAACACGTAGTAAACGTACTTGCGTGGGTAATGGAAGTTCGCCTACTTCGTCAAGGAAGATTGTACCACCATCGGCTACTTCAAAATATCCACTTCTGGTTTGAGTGGCTCCTGTAAAAGCCCCTTTTTCGTGACCAAAAAGTTCACTGTCTATCGTTCCTTCTGGTATAGCTCCACAGTTTACAGCAATATATTTATTATGTTTTCTATGAGATAATGAATGAATAATTTTAGGAATACTTTCTTTTCCCACACCAGACTCTCCTGTAACTAGTACTGAAATATCTGTAGGTGCTACTTGAATTGCTTTTTCTATAGCACGATTTAATTTAGGATCATCTCCTATAATTCCAAATCGTTGTTTTGTAGTTTGTATTCCTTCCATCTATTAATAATATTCAAAATTGTATATGTAACGGAGTTCGCCATTTATTGATTCGTTCATAAGAACAGGGTATCCTTCTTCGTTATATTCATATTCATAATCGTGGATCGTAGTAAAATCGTTAATATAACTTGTAAATATTTGTTGCGTTATATTATGTTTTGAGTGATAAAAGAAAGAATCGTAACCATTAAAGTCTATAAAAGGTGCATATAATGAAAAGATAGGATTAGAAGGTAAGCCTGCCTGAAAAGGATTTGTTTTGTCATCATAGGCAAACGTCCAATCGAAAGTAGGATATGTTTCATCTAGATTTGGGTCATATCCAAAATTGCTAATTGTAGTCATATCATCATTATTATATCCAAATATGGCATTTACAGCTATTATTTCTCCAGTGTCATTAGATACGCCACGAGATAATAGAGGCTTTTTAAAAGATTCATCCTCAAAAACAAACTCACCTCTTGTAGAAAATGGTTCTCCATCATTTTGTAATGATTGAAAGGTCATGATATTATCATTGTAGTTTATTGTTGTAAAACTACCCCCAGTATCATTTGCTGTGCCAAACGAAATCCATAGATCGTTTTCATATCCAAATCCTACAGATCCTACAGTTGATGTATATCCAATTAAGTTACTTTCAGAATTTCGTATATATGTTCTATAGGTTTCTCCGCAGGAATTAATTTCCATTATTTGTCCATCTGTATTGAAATCTATAATTCTCGGGGGGCAATCTATTCCAATAATTTGCCTTTGTACCTGTTTAATAACAAGAACGACATTTTCTTCTGGTAAAGTTTCCTCAGGAATTTCGTTTTCGGGTATTGTGTCATTTTCAGTTGAACAACTAAAAAAAGTAAATGATAAAGCAAAAGCACACAAGTAAAATATAGGTTTCATAATGAATGGTTTTTAGTTAATCATCTAATTTATTAAAGGTTAAATATTGAAAAGGAAAACTTGTTCGTGTTTTTAAGTAAACCTTTATCGGTTGTTTCTTGTCGTTTTTTGCTTTCGCGAAAGCGTACATATTATTATTTATTATTGCCAGTATGCGGCATATCCTACAGGCTCTCCTATAAGTGTTCCTGTGGTGCATTCTGTAATCTTTACATCTACATATTCACCTATTTTATAGTTCTCTTTCGGAAAGACTACCACGATGTTTTGGTCGTTACGTCCGCTCCATTCGTTTTCATTCTTTTTTGATTGTTTTTCAATAAGAACTTCTACGGTTTGGTGTAAATACTTCTTTAAATTATCACGAGACATGTCTCTCTGTAAATCAATAACTTCTTGAAGGCGACGTTTTTTTACTTCTAATGGGATATCATCCTCCATCTTACGCTCGGCTAATGTGCCTGGACGCTCTGAGTAATAGAACATAAAGCCATAATCATACTTTACATAGTTCATGAGCGCTAGTGTATCTTGATGATCTTCTTCGGTCTCTGTTGGGAATCCCGTAATCATATCTTGACTAATTCCTATATCTGGAATCATACGTTTGATATCATCTATAAGTGTTCTATACTCAGCAGCCGTGTGTTGACGATTCATAAGTTTAAGAATACGATCGCTTCCACTTTGTACGGGTAAGTGTATGTAATTACAGATGTTTTTATGTTTAGCCATTGCCTCTATAACATCGAGTGTCATATCTTGAGGATTGCTAGTAGAAAAACGAATACGTAGTTTTGGATGTGCTGTTGCCACCATATCCATAAGTTGTGCAAAATTTACGGCAGTAGCTTTTGCCATCTCACTTGCTTTCTCAAAATCTTTTTTGAGTCCTCCGCCATACCATAAATAGGAGTCAACATTTTGCCCTAATAGTGTCACCTCCTTGTACCCTTTTGAAACCAAATCTTGTACTTCTTCTAAAATGGATTGTGGGTCGCGACTACGCTCACGTCCTCTTGTGAATGGAACCACACAAAACGTACACATATTATCACATCCTCTAGTAATAGATACAAAAGCAGTTACGCCATTGGTTTGTAGCCTCACAGGAGAGATATCTCCATAGGTCTCTTCTTTAGATAGAATGACATTTATAGCATCTCGACCTTCTTCTACTTCACTTAGAAGATTAGGAATATCTTTATAGGCATCAGGACCTACAACAAGGTCTACAATTTTTTCTTCTTCTAAAAACTTGCTTTTTAGACGTTCAGCCATACAGCCTAAAACACCTACTTTCATTTTTGAGTTTTTCTTCCTCTTGACTGCTTGGTATTTTTCTAGACGCTTACGAACAGTGATTTCTGCTTTTTCGCGTATAGAACAGGTGTTTACAAGAACTAAATCTGCTTCTTCGAGTTCTTGTGTTGTATTATATCCTTCTTTAGCAAGTATAGAAGCTACAACTTCACTGTCGGAAAAGTTCATTTGGCAGCCATAACTTTCTATAAAAAGTTTTTTGCTGTTACTTGCATTTCCTTCTACAACTAATGCTTCTCCTTGTTTGTTTTCGTCTATTATTTTCTCCATTCTATTGATTGACTCACTATTAATTGTCAATGATCGTGCAAAGATACAGTTTAGAACGCATTGTGACAAAGTGTCAGTTTTATTTTTGCACCTAGTTTTACTACATTAGGGAATTATTGAGAACTATTATTTTAAATATAACAATCAGCTATGTATAAAGGGCTTTTCTTAATTGCTTTTGTGTTGCTATTTTTTTCTTGTAAAGAGTCTGTTATAGATCCACCTGGCTCATATATATATGTAGCGCATACAAGACTCAATTCTAATGATAGTTTATATAGTAAAGTATATGATATTGATTTTTCTAACTATGATATGACTTTGTTAGGTGGTGACTTAGCGATGAGCTCGTTTTCTAAACGCCGTGTGATACTTCCTCATTTGGATAGTATTTTTGATTTTAAAAACCCAAATACAATTTGGAGTATAGGAAATCACGATAATGTATCAGATAAAAGATTTTATGAGGCAACACTCAGAAATAAATATCATGTATATCAAAAAGATGATGTGACCTTTATTACATTAAATTCTCAAGATAGTTTAAGCTCTATTGTAGGAAAGCAAAAAGAGTTTTTGTTTTCGGTTTTAGATACTATACAAACTCGTTCAGTATTATTAATGACGCATAAATTGATTTTTATGAATGATCATCCGGTATTGGATGAAAAAATTAGCAAGGTCTGTAATGCGAATAAAGGCGATTGTTTTCATTGTCATAATGCCAACAATTTTTATACAACTGTTTACCCTAAATTATTAGAAGTTAAAAACAGAGGTATACAGGTGTTGTGGGTAGGTGGGGATCTTGGGTATAAGACTTCAGAATTTGAATATATAGATGATCAAGGTATTGTATTTCTTGGAAATGGATTTTGGTTTAAGAAAGACTGGAATAAAGTTTTGTTGTTTTCAAAAGCAAAAGATGCTGCGCTAGAATATAAATTTGTTCATGTAGATTCTCTTCTTCAGGAGCAGTCAGAAGTATTAAAAACATCACAATCTAAATAATCTCTATTTTTTTCGACTAACGAATTATTGATTTTATAATTCTATGAAAAACAATTCTTGTTGTATGAATGTATTTTTTAACTATAGGTCTGTTCTAAGGAATATGGTTTTACGATACACTTTTCTTCTTCTTAGTATAGTTAGTTTTTCTCAAGAATCATATAAACAACAGGTGTCATTGCAACATGATAATGATTTTCTTTTTGCAATAGATCGTTATTACTCTGCAGGAACTTTTATAGGGTATAGTCGTTTGTTAGAGGGTGATTTTTTATTTAAAAGAGAGAAAGATGCACCTATACAATTAAATATACGTTTAGGACAGGAGACGTATACACCTAGAGAGTTGTTTGAAAGAGATTTTGATCTATTAGAAAGACCGTATGCAGGCTACTTATTTATATCTACCCAATTATCTAAAGTAAAAAAATCAAACATTTGGCTGCTCCAAGGGGAGTTTGGCTTAGCAGGGCCACAATCTTTAGCAGGCGATGTTCAAGTGGCATATCATAAGCTTATAAATACTTTTGTCCCTGTTTGGGAAGGTCAGATTGCTAATAGCGTTCATGTAAACTTTCAAGGGAAGTATATCTCAACGATTGATTTAAATAAGCCTTATCTATTTAAAAGTATATCCTTACAGTCTACAGCTTCTTTAGGAACGCGTCTTACTTATTTAGAGCAAGGTGTAAATGCATATATTGGGAAAAGATCTTCTTTAGCAACGAGTGCAGCCTTTAATCGTATTGGTAGTGAGAAAGAGTTTTATGGGTATGTAGGTGTGGCTTATAGATATGTTGTTAATAATGCGCTTATAGAAGGGCATCCGTTTGGAGATGATTCTCCATTTACTTTAGATGCCATAGCTTCTATTGGTAGGTTTGAGTCTGGTATTATATATAGAGAAGGCCGAACTACATACAGTATGGTATATCATTACAATACAAAAGAAACGGCAAGAGAAGGCCGTTTGCAATATGCGGCTATCACGATTTCAAGACTGTTCTAAGTTAAGTAATTGTTACCAATCATTTTAGGAACGCAACCATTATGCTTTTCCGACATCTTAGTAGTATACTAATTAATCTAATAACGATACTATTATGAAAAAGATATTCCTTTTATCATTCCTGAGTGTTTTTACCTTGTTTTTTTCTTGTAATGATGATGATACTAGATTTGAAACTAGAATCGTGGCAAATGCAGTGCTTGAAAGTAAAGATGTGGTTAGAGCATCTATTGCAGTTGAGTCTGAGCGCCCTATTAACGAATCAGGAAAAATATATACCTACACACATTATGTCTTTGTTAATGATCGTAATTTAGGGGTACATGTTATTGATAATCGTATTCCAGAAAGTCCACAGAAAATAGCATTCCTGAAAATTCCAGGTAATTTTGATATTGAAGTTCGTAATGATGTTCTATATGCAGATAGCTATGGTGATTTAGTGTTGTTTGATATATCTAATATAGATGCTATTACTTTTATTGATAGGTATGAAGATGTTTTTAGCGGACTTGGTTTTTCACAACCCGCTTTTGAACAATCATTTGATCAAATAGATTATGGAGATTATGACCCTACAGAATCCTTTATTGTAGATTGGTCTTTTACAGAAATTCAAGTAGAGATTCAGACCTCTGATGGTGAAATTGCTCTAGAAACTACTGATGGTGCTTCTGGAGATGTAACGGGACAAGGTGGATCTTTTGCAAGATTTAAGATCGTAGATACGTATCTGTATGCGGTAGATTTTTCAGAACTCTATGTTTTTGATATAAGCACTCCTGGCACTGCGAATCAAGTAGGTCAAAAAGGTATTGGATGGGGAATAGAAACTATTTTTAATAGAGATGAATACCTTTATATAGGAAGTCAAAATGGAATGTTGATCTATAATATAGAAGACAGAACACAACCGCAATATACTTCTGAGATTAGTCATTGGGAAGGATGTGATCCTGTAGTAGTAGATGGAGATTATGCATACTTAACGTTAAGAGGAGGGAATCTATGTGGTCAAGATTTAAGTATTCTGGAAGTAATTAATATTGAAGATAAGAGTAATCCATATTCTGTGCGAGAATATGCAATGCAAGAGCCTTATGGATTAGGGACTAAAGAAAACCTATTGTTTGTAAGTGATGGTCCAAACGGATTTCAAATCTATGATAAAACAAATCCTGAAGATTTAGTGCTTATTGAAGTGATTGAAGATATTAATGTATTTGATGTGATACCACTTGAAAATCGATTACTTGCTATTGCAGGAAATACACTTTATCAATATACGTATGAAGCAAATGGATTGTCATTACTTAGTGAGTTTGTGATTAATTAGTAAGCAATAGAAATTATTATAAAATAGAAAAAGAGTGTTATGTAAAATAACACTCTTTTTTATGAAGTATATTCTTTTAATTTTACTCAAAATAAATGACATGACATTTTTAGAGATACAAAAAAGGATACATAAAAATGCCCCTGTAGATTTTGGAACTGTATTTAGCGATGCTCTTACTTTATTTCAGAAAGTATGGTCGGAAGGACTTATTATGCTACTTATCACATTTGGAGCGATGATAGGAGTGATGCTCATTCTATATATACCCTTGGTGGCAGGAGCATTTATTATTGATGGGACAGGTTCTATAGAACCAAGTGAAGAAGCGTCTATATTATTACTTATTGGAATGTTCTTGGTTTATGTATTTCTTATCGCATTCATGGGATTTTTAACAACGGGATTGCAGGCAGCCTTTTATAGACAAGTGCGTTTGAGAGATCAGGGATTGAAGCAAGATAGGAGTGTTAGTTGGGGGATGTTTTTTAAAAAGGGATATGCAGGTAAACTTTTTTTAATCTCATTGGCTACTACAGGAATTTCATTAGTTGCACTATTATTATGTGTATTTCCCGCTTTTTATGTAGCAATTCCATTGCAGTTTGTGGGAGTTATTTTCGCCTTTAATCCTAAATTATCTTTAAACGAAATAATAACAGCCTCCTTTAATATAGGAACAAAAAAATGGGGGATTGCTTTTGCGTTGATTATTGTTTCAAGTTTATTAGCTCAAATGGCGGGTCTTATTTTATGTGGTATTGGAATCTTATTTACAGCATCTTTTGTGCACTTGCCTGTTTATTTTATCTACAAAGAAGTCGTTGGATTTTATGAAGAAGACGAGACAATTGCTCGAATTGGAGCATAAGTAATTCTTTTTTATACGCTTTCGCGAAAGCGTAAACATTTATAAATCAATTGGTTTTAGGATGTTTTTTTTAACCTTTTTGCAGAGAATTATACGAGTTGGATTTTTAAATTAAATATTTAATCTACTTTTGTAATCCCAAAAAAGGAAAATATGGCAAAGAATCTCGTCATTGTAGAGTCACCCGCAAAGGCAAAAACTATTGAAAAATTTTTAGGAGAAGACTATAAAGTAGAAAGTAGTTTTGGTCACATTGCAGATTTACCATCTAAAGAATTAGGTGTAAATGTAGAAGGTGACTTTAAGGCAAATTATATTGTCTCAGACGATAAGAAGAAAGTAGTCAAAAAACTAAAAGATCTTGCAAAGAAAGCAGAGATGGTTTGGTTAGCTAGTGATGAGGATCGTGAAGGAGAAGCTATCGCATGGCACTTAGAGCAAGAATTAGGGTTGATCCCAGAGCGTACGAAACGTATTGTTTTTCATGAGATTACAAAAACAGCCATTAAACGCGCTATAGAGAATCCTCGAAAAATAGATTACCATCTTGTTAATGCACAACAAGCACGTCGTGTATTAGATCGCTTAGTTGGATATGAGCTTTCTCCAGTGTTATGGCGTAAGGTTAAAGGAGGTTTATCTGCGGGAAGAGTGCAGTCGGTTTCTGTGCGTCTTATCGTAGAAAGGGAAAGAGAAATTCAGAAATTCTCAGCCGAAGCGTCGTATAGAGTTGATGGTACCTTTGTAAATGAAAATGGAAAATCCTTTAAAGGAAAACTTCCGAAAAATATTAAAAGTAGAAATCTTGCAGAAGATTTTCTTACTAAAAATGCTACAGCCCAATTTAAAGTAGCATCACTTACTACAAAACCTGCGTCAAAATCACCGGCACCTCCATTTACAACTTCTACCTTACAACAGGAAGCGAGTCGTAAACTATATTTTTCTGTAAGTAAGACCATGACATTAGCACAGCGTCTATACGAAGCAGGACTTATAACCTATATGCGTACAGATAGTGTAAACCTGTCTGTAGATGCTAAAAATGCTGCAAAAGCAGAAATTATTTCTGCATATGGTGAAGCATTTAGTAAAGAGCGTAACTATAAAGGAAAGTCAAAAGGAGCTCAAGAAGCTCATGAGGCTATTCGTCCTACAGATTTTTCTCGCCATACGGTTAATATGGATAGAGATCAAGCTAGATTATATGAACTTATATGGAAACGCGCTATTGCTTCTCAAATGAGTGAAGCAAAATTAGAACGTACAAATGTTCAAATAGCATCGTCTGCAGGTACAGATAATTTTACTGCAAATGGAGAGGTATTGAAGTTTGAAGGATTTTTAAAAGTGTATTTAGAAGGTCAAGATGATGAAGATGCAGATGCAGAAGAAACAGGATTACTTCCAGCACTTAAAGAAGGAGAAATTTTATCAAATACTGTAATTACTGCTACAGAAAGATTTACAAGACCTCCATACAGATACACAGAAGCTTCACTTGTAAAGAAATTGGAAGAACTTGGTATTGGGAGACCGTCTACATATGCACCTACTATTACAACGATTCAAAATCGTAAGTATGTTGAAAAAGGAACAGTAGATGGCAAAGAAAGATCTTATGATGTGCTTACCCTTTCAAGAGGAGAAGTCGTAGCAAAGAAACATACAGAAACTGTAGGTTCCGATAAAGGAAAACTAGTCCCTACTGATGTTGGAATGGTAGTCAATGACTTTTTAGTAAATCATTTTGAAAATATTCTTGATTATAACTTTACAGCAAAAGTCGAGCGGGATTTTGATGATATTGCAGAAGGAAAGCAAGAGTGGACTACAATGATGAAAGAATTTTATCAGAAATTCCACCCGCATGTAAAAGATGTTGAGAAAAATGCTGATAGAGAAGTGGGGGAGCGTATACTAGGAACTGATCCTAAGACAGGGAAGCCAGTAAGTGTGCGTTTAGGTAAGTTTGGTCCGATGGTTCAAATTGGAACTGTAGAAGATGAAGAAAAACCACAATTTGCTAGTTTAGGCCCTGATCAACAATTAAACAGCATTACTTTTGAAGAAGCAATGGATCTTTTTAAATTACCAAAAGATCTTGGGGTATATGAAGGAGAGGATGTGCAAGTTAATAATGGTCGTTTTGGGCCTTATGTGCGTTTTGGAAAAATGTTTGTCTCTCTCCCTAAAGGAAGAGATCCTATGGATGTAGATCTTGATGAGGCTATTGTCTATATCAAAGAAAAACAAGCGGCAGATGCGCCTATATATACCTATGAAAATTTACCAGTTCAAAAAGGAACAGGACGTTTTGGGCCTTTTATAAAATGGAATGGTATGTTTATCAATGTCAATAAAAAATATGACTTTGATAATCTTACAGATGCTGATATTATCCAACTTATAGAAGATAAGAAGCAAAAAGAGATCGATAAGGTTATTCATAATTTTGAAGCCGAAGGTATACGAGTAGAAAAAGCACGATGGGGAAGATCTAACATTATAAAAGGTAAGATCAAAATTGAATTACCTAAAACAGTAGATGCTTCAAAATTAACGTTAGAAGAGGTGCAAGACATTATAGAAAAGCAAGCACCAAAAAAGAAAACAACCCGTAAAAAAGCAACTGCAAAAAAGAAGTAAACTATGACATTTGATTTTTTATTGCCCGTAACAGATGTTGCCATTGCGCATATTCAGTTGTTACACCATCAATGTATAGGCAATACAATTAGAGTGCATAGTGACCGTGAAGGGTTTCCTGATTTAAATGGTGTTAAAATAGCCTTGATTGGCTTACGCGAAAACAGAAGGGATCAAGATCATTTAGGTGAAAAACTGTCATTTACAGAGATAAGAAGGGCTTTTTATGAATTATTCCCTGGTAATTGGCATACGCTTATAGCAGACCTTGGAGATATTGATAAAGGGGATAGTATTGAAGATACTTATTTTGCAATTCGAAATATTACAGAAACACTAGTTAAAAAAAATATTATTCCTGTATTTCTAGGAGGAAGTCAAGATTTAGTATACCCCATATATAGATCTTATGATAAATTAGATCAAATGGTAAATCTTGTAAATGTAGATAGCCGTTTTGATTTAGGAGATACAAGTAAGCCATTAGAAAATCATTCGTATGTAGGTAGGATTATTGTTGATAAGCCTTATAATTTATTTAATTATAGTAATATAGGGTATCAGACGTATTTTAATCCTCAAGAAGAAATTGATTTAATGGATCGATTGTATTTTGATGCATATCGCTTAGGAAACGTTACTGCGCATATTAAGAGTGTGGAGCCTGTGATGAGGGATGCAGATATAGTTGCTGTAGATATGGGATCTATAAAAAGTAGTGAGCTAAGTTATAGACATAATAAAATTCCTAATGGTTTCGAAGGGAAAGAAATATGCGCTATCTGTAGATATGCAGGTATTAGTGACAAAGTAAGCTCATTTGGAATCTTTGAATATAAAAACGATGCGCATGAAGAAACAGCAGCAATGCTGGTTGCTCAAATGTTGTGGTATTTTATAGAAGGGGTGAATTATAGAACAAATGAAGATTTAGATGTAGAAAAAGGAAGTTTTATTACATATCAAGTACCTGTTGATGATGAGGTGCTTACGTTTTATAAGAGTAAAAAAACAGAAAGATGGTGGATAGAAATACCATTTATTTCTGGTTTGAATAATAAATTGAAAAGGCATACGTTATTACCTTGCACGCATCAAGACTATTTAGATGGCTGTAACCAGAATATCCCAGAAAGGTGGTTTAAGGCGCGCAAAAAGAATGAGGTATAACCAGTACTAACTAAAAATAGAATGAAAGGTTTTAGGCAAATAAATTGTTTATTTCAAAATAAATAAATAGGTTTACGGCCTAAAATCTAGAATACTTAACCTATATCCTATGAAAAAGTGTGTTGCATTTATTGCGATAATGACTTTGTTATACAGTTGTGGCAAAGGAAACGATCGAGGAGAACTTGTCGGTGTTAAAGGCAAGAGCTGGCATCCAGAAAAACCTTATGGAATGACCCTTATATCTGGAGGAGCATTCATAATGGGAAAAAGTGACGACGATATCGCTGCTGTTGAAGACGCCCCTACAAAAACAGTGACTGTTCGTTCATTCTACATGGATGAAACAGAAATCACAAATTCAGAGTATAGACAATTCGTGCATTGGGTTAGAGACTCAACAATACGTACTAAGCTTGCTATTATGGCAGATGACTTAGGAGAAACTCCAGGTAGTGGAGGTATTGGAGACTTTGCATTTGCCGATGGTGATACAGAGAACTTAAATCCATATCAGCAGTACATGTATGATAACTATTATGGATTAGGCGAAACTGGCTTTGAAGGCCGTAAGCTTAATAAAGACATAGATATCATATGGGATACAAATGAGTATCCTGATGAGTATTACTCTGAAGTAATGGATACTATGTATATCCCAATAGAAGAAGCATACAATGGTCAGCGTACTATTGATGTGGATAAACTTGAATTCAGATATACCTATTTAGATATAGAAGCTGCCGCTAGAGTTAAAGATGGTAAGCGTAAAGACTATATCAAAACAGAAAGAGTAAAAGTATATCCAGATACTACTGTATGGATTAAGGATTTTGCATATTCTTATAATGAGCCTATGCATAATGATTACTTCTGGCATGACGCTTATGGAGATTATCCTGTAGTAGGTGTAGATTGGATGCAAGCAAAAGCATTTTGTGAGTGGAGAACACTTCACAAGAATGAATATCAAAAAACAAAGAAGAGACAATTTGTTAATCGTTTTAGACTTCCTGGAGAAGCTGAGTGGGAATATGCTGCTCGTGGTGGATTAGAAGGAGGAGATTTCCCTTGGGGAGGTCCTTATGCTAAAAACGATAGAGGTTGTTTCTTAGCAAACTTTAAACCTTTACGAGGTGATTATGGTGCAGATCAAGCATTGTATACTGTAGAGGCAGATGCATACGAGCCTAATGATTACAACTTATACAACATGGCTGGTAACGTTTCAGAATGGGTAGCGTCATCCTACGACCCTAACTCATATGAATATATGTCTACAATGAATCCTAATGTGAATGACATTTCTAATAAAAGAAAAGTGATACGAGGTGGTTCATGGAAAGATGTAGCTTATTTTCTTCAAGTAAGTTCTCGTGATTATGAATACCAAGATTCAGCTCGTAGCTATATTGGATTCAGAACAGTGCAAGATTTCTTAGGACTTGATGAAAAGGTGAACTTACGTAAGGCACCTAAATAAATTGTATTAATTACCCCAAATTATATTTAACTAAATCTAAACCTTAACTAAAAAAACTAAATTATCATGGCAAAATCAAAATCTGGTAAGAAATTAATGAATATGGTCTACGGACTAGGAGCAGCAGTAGTAATTATTGGAGCACTTTTTAAAATAATGCACTGGCCTTATGGAGACTTAATGCTTATTATAGGGCTTGTTACTGAAGCGGGAGTATTTGTTGTTTCAGCTTTTGAATCAGTAGATGAAGACTTAGATTGGTCATTAGTATATCCTGAATTAGCAGGAGGTCAATCAAAAGGTAAAAAAGAAGCACCAAAAGATGTTGAAGGTCTTCTTTCTCAAAAATTAGACAATATGCTTAAAGAAGCTAAAATTGACGGTGAGTTAATGGCAAGCTTAGGAAGTAGTATTCGTAATTTTGAAGGAGCAGCTAAAGAAATTTCTCCTACAGTAGAAGCAATGAATTCTACAAAGAAATATAGCGAAGAGATGGCACTTGCTGCAGCTCAAATGGAATCATTAAATAGCCTTTATAAAGTTCAAGTTGAATCTTCTAGTCGTCAGGCTGAGATTAATGAGCAAGTAACTGCTAATGCAGGAAAACTTAAAGAACAAATGGAAAGTTTGGCAACAAACCTTTCTTCTCTTAATGGAGTGTATGGAGGTATGTTATCTGCAATGTCTAAATAATTTAAGTTGGTTATACAACTAATAACTAATCTTTAAAATATAAAGACATGGCAGGAGGAAAATTATCTGCAAGGCAGAAAATGATTAACTTGATGTATTTGGTGTTTATAGCTATGCTAGCACTCCAAATGGGCAAGGAAGTATTATCGGCATTTGGATCGATAAATGCTAAATTAGATAGAGCTAATAATAGTTTCAATACTAAAAATGATCTAGCTTTAAATGATTTAAAGAAAAAAGCAGGAGAAAATGAAGAGTTCGCTGCTGCTGCTGTTACAGCACAGAGCGCTTCAGAATTATCTAAAACACTTTACGATTTCTTAGGTGCTCAAAAAGAAATGATATTTACCGGAAATAATGTAAAGGATAGAGAAGATTTTGAGTCTATGGATAAAACTTCATTTTTAGATGAAAGATATCATAGAGGAGGAAAAGTGTCTCCAGAAGGACAACAATTACTAGATCAAATGGATACATATCGTAATGGTATGATTGCTCTTATAGGTGATAGTAATAAAGATTTGGCTGATCAAATTGCTGCCGATTTCGCTACAGATGATATTACTGATAGTGAAGGTAAAACTCAAGATTACATTAGCTATCATTTTGTTGGATTTCCTATGGTATCTTCTATTACTAAAATGACTCAAATGCAGAATGATATTAAAGTGGTTGAAAATGAGTTGTTATCTAAGTTACTTTCAGGTAATCTTAAAGAATTAGCTTCTATTGATAATTATGAAACAGTAATGACAACTTCAAAAGGAGCGTATTATACAGGTTCTACTTTTGATGGAGTGCTTTCTTTAGGTCGTGTAGATGCTTCTACAAAACCTTCTCGTGTTGATCTTAAATTAGATGGACGTCCTATATCTGCTGATAAAGTAAGTTATGATGGAGGAAAACTAGTTTTAGGAGTAAATACTGGAGGAGTAGGAGATCATAATATTACAGGATCATTATTTTACCCTCAGGATGGTAAAGAAATTGAAGTAAAAGTAGATCAAAAATTTACTACAATTAATAAGCCTAACTCTGCTACGATTGCAGCTGATAAAATGAATGTAGTATACCGTGGGGTGCAAAATCCTATGACTATTACTTTCGCTGGAGTTGCTGATAGCAAGGTGAAAGCTAGTGGTAATGGATTAACACCAGCTGGTGGATCTAAGTATACGATGTCTCCTGGTAAAGGAAAAGAAGTGACAATTAATGTTTCTGCTACCTTACCTGATGGAGGAGGAACTGTTTCTGATAATGCAACATTCCGTATCAAGGATATTCCACGTCCAGTAGGAACAATGCGTAATGACGATTCTGGAGCAATGAAAATGACAAGAGAAGCTGTGGGAGGTGCGCCAGTAGGAGCAACACTACCTGACTTTGACTTTGATTTGAACTTAAGAGTGAAGAGTTTTAAATTCAAAGCTCCTGGTTCAGCAACAGTTTTAGTTCAAGGTAATAAACTAAACCAACAAGCTAAAAATGCACTTAGAAAAGCAAAAAGAGGTTCTAGTGTGCAAATCTTTGAAATTCAAGCTGAAATACAAGGGAATAGTACGTATAAATTACGTAGAATTTCTCCAGTAATTATTGAGTTATCAAACTAAATCTAATAGTATTTAATTATGAATCTTAAGAAATTAATTCTAGTAGCATTTGTTTTTGTGATGACAACATCTGTGTATGCACAAGGAAATATCCTTAATGCAAAAACACCAGATGAAATGTTTGAAAGCACAGAAGGACAAATTGCAAATGACAATGACGAGCCTCTTCCTTATGGGTATGTAGAAAAAAGAGATGTTCTTTGGTCTAAAAATACATGGGAAGTAGTTGACCTAGATGAACGTGTAAATTTCCCATTGTATTATCCTATTGATACAGTAAACATTGGATCTGATAGACGTTCATTATATGATGTTTTAATGAAAAACATCAAAAATGGTAAGATAGATGCAATTTATGACGATTCATATTTTACAAATAAGATCACATTAGAAGATATTCAAGCAGCACTAGAAGTTACTAGAATTAGTGATGACGGTATAAGAGAGCAGAATGAAGGACTTGAAGTTTCTGATTATAACAGAGAAACTATCCGTATTACTGCTCAAGATATCAATGCCTACCATGTAAGAGGGTATTGGTATGTTGATAAGCGTCAAGGTGAGCTAAAGTATCGTTTATTAGGTATTGCTCCTGTCTCTACAGATGTTAACTTTATAGGTAGTGATGATGAGTTTGGTCAAGAAAATCTAGAGTTATTTTGGGTATGGTTCCCAGGTGCTAGAGAAATATTGCATAAAGCAAAAGCTTTTAATAGAAAGAATACTTCTATGCCAATTTCTTTTGATCACTTATTAAACAGTAGACGTTTTAACGGTATTGTTTATAAAGAAGATAATGTACAAGGAGATAGACAAGTGAAAGACTACATTAATAACAATGCAATGATGCAATTATTAGAGTCTACTCGTATTAAAGAATCAATACGAAATCTAGAACAAGATCTTTGGAATTATTAATGTGATTCTATAAAAATATAAAAGGTCATTTAGATACGTTCTAAATGACCTTTTTTTATGCCTAAATTTTTAGAATACTATCTGTAGTCTCATATATCCAATAGGTAGTATCTTTGTTTTGTATGCAAAAAGTAGATTATATTATTGTTGGTTTGGGATTAGCAGGAATTGCTTTTTGTGAACAATTAGAGAATGCCGGAAAATCTTTTTTGGTATTTGATAATGGATTAGGTGGGGCTAGTCGTGTGGCTGCTGGATTATACAACCCCGTAATTTTAAAGCGATACACACTCCCTTGGAAAGCAATAGAACAATTAGATATTGCAATTCCTTATTTTAAAAGAATAGAAAGGAAAATTCAAACTCAATGTATTCAAGAACTGCCAGTTCAAAAAGTATTTTCATCTATAGAAGATCAAAATAATTGGTTTACTGCTTCAGATAAACCTGAACTGGAGCGATTTGTTTCTACTGAGTTAATTTCGGATACTAACCCATTTATTAATGCACCCTATGCATATGGTAGAGTTTTAGAAACGGGAAGGATTGATATTAAAATACTTCAAAAAAAGTATCAAGCTTATCTTGAATCTAAAAACGCTTTCGCGAAAGCGGACTTTGACTACTCAGCAATTGAATTTACCGAGCACGGAATAGCGTATAAAGGAATCCGAGCAAAACGTATTGTTTTTGCCGAAGGATATGGTATGAAGAATAATCCTTATTTCAAGCAGCTGCCTTTGGTGGGAAATAAAGGAGAGTATATTATTGTAAAAGCAACACATTTAAAACTCACAGCTGCTATAAAAACATCGTTTTTTATTGTTCCTTTAGGAGACGATTTGTATAAAGTAGGGGCTACATTTAATTGGGAAAATAAAGATATTGTCCCTACCAAGAGTGCTAGAGAAGAGCTTATTCAAAAATTTACTTCCTTAGTTTCTTGTGAATATGAAATTATAGATCAGGAAGTTGGAATTCGCCCTACTGTGAGTGATCGAAGAGCTTTGCTGGGAGTGCACCCTGAATATCCTCAATTAGTTGTCTTTAATGGTTTGGGAACACGTGGAATTATGATGTCTGCGATGCTAGCAATAAATCTTTATGAACATCTAGAAAATGGAGAAGATTTACTAGAAGAAGTAAATATAAAACGGTTTGATAAAAACAAATAGTTATACGACGTCTACTAGTCTATCTTTTGTTTTATCATATTTCATGAAAAAGTTAATCCATATATTTCGCGAAAGCCTCATAATGATAGGTAAAAACAAAATCATCGTACCTACAATTGCAAAAAATGTATTTAATAGCGTAGCTCCAATAAAGAAATAAGTAATCGCAAACGCAATAGCTGCAAAAATAATTCCGACAGGATAACTTACATACATTGCCCCATAAAAAAAGGAAGGCTCAATTTTGTATTTAGTGTCACAATGAGAGCATCGTTCATGCATCTCTAGTGTTTGTGATAATACGTAAGGGTTAGATTGTTTGTACATAGATTCATTCTGGCAAACTGGACATTTGCCAAATAGAATACTATTGATTTTTGTTCCTTTTAAAAATGCCATAATGAAGTTGATTTACAGTGCAAATTTAAGCATCTTTGCATTCTTCTTTTAGAGAAGACTATAATTTTTATCTATTTAGAGATGCTTAATATCCATAACCTTTCAGTATCATTTCAAGGAGAATATCTTTTTGAGGAAATAACATATAGACTTAATGCAGGAGATCGTGTAGGGCTTGTCGGAAAAAACGGTGCAGGAAAATCTACCATGTTGCGAATTATATCTGGAGAGCAAGAATATGATACAGGTTCTATTGCTATTGAAAAAGAAATTCAAATTGGATTTTTAAAGCAGGATATTGATTTTACAGAAGGACGAACAGTACTTGAAGAATCCTATGAGGCATTTTCTGAAATTAAAAAACTGGAAAAGCAACTTGAAGAAATAAATACACAACTTTCTGAGCGTACAGATTACGAAAGTGATAGTTATAACCAATTGATGATAGATCTTAATGAGATACAACATCAATATGAAATACACGGAGGTTACAATTATCAAGGAGATACAGAACGTATCTTGCAAGGATTAGGATTCAAAAGAGAAGACTTTAATAAGCTTACGGATACCTTTTCTGGAGGTTGGCGTATGCGTATTGAACTTGCAAAACTGCTATTGCAAAGCAATGATATCTTATTGCTTGATGAGCCTACAAACCATTTAGATATAGAGTCTATTATCTGGTTAGAAGGGTTTTTGAAAAATTATACCGGAGCTATTGTAATTGTATCTCATGATAAAATGTTCTTAGATAATGTAACCAATCGTACTATAGAAATATCCTTAGGAAGAATATATGACTACCCTAAAGCATATTCTAAATACTTGGTATTACGTAAAGAATTAAGAGAACAGCAGTTAGCAGCTCAAAAAAACCAACAAAAACATATAGAGCAAACGGAAAAGCTTATTGAAAAATTCAGAGCTAAAGCTTCTAAAGCTACAATGGCACAGTCACTTATTAAAAAACTAGATAAGATAGACCGTATTGAAGTAGATGAGGATGATAATAGTGTCATGACACTAAAGTTTCCTGTATCTGTTACACCAGGTAAAGTAGTAATTGAAGCAGAAAACATTGCTAAAAATTATGGAGATAAGAAAGTGCTTCAAGATATAGATTTGCTTGTAGAACGGGATACAAAAACTGCTTTTGTGGGGCAAAACGGTCAAGGGAAATCTACATTGGCAAAAATTATTGTAGGTGAACTAGAGCATAATGGACATCTCAAATTAGGTCATAATGTGCAAATAGGATATTTTGCTCAAAACCAAGCAGAATATTTAGATGGTAGCAAAACAGTAGAGGATACGATGATAGATGCTGCCGATGAAAAAACAAGACCACGAGTACGAGATATTTTAGGATCTTTTCTTTTTAGAGGAGAAGAGGTAGATAAATATGTGCGAGTACTTTCTGGAGGAGAGCGTAATCGATTGGCTCTTGCTAAAATGATGTTGCAGCCCTTTAATGTGCTCGTAATGGATGAGCCAACCAATCACCTTGATATAAAATCTAAAAATGTATTAAAGGATGCTTTGAGAAATTTTGATGGGACGCTTATTGTTGTGTCACACGATAGAGATTTTTTACAAGGCCTTACAGATAGGGTGTATGAATTTAAAGATTATCGTATCAAAGAATATTTAGGTGATATAGACTATTATTTAGATGCTCGTGAAGTAGAAAGCTTACGCGAAATTGAAAAAAGAGATGATCAACCTGTTAAGGTAGAAACTAAAAAAGATAATAAACAATCTTACGAGGATCAGAAAAAATTGAAAGGCCTGAATAATAAATTAAGTAAGATTGAATCTCAGATCAACAAACTTGAACGGGAAATCAAAGCTATAGATGTTGAAATGGAAATTAATTATGATGCAACTGTGGCACAGCCAGATTTCTTTGATAACTATCAAAATAAAAAGAAAGCACTTGACCAATTGATGGAAGATTGGGAAGAAACATCAGAGCAAATAGATGCAATAGCATAATAATATTTCTTGCATTTTTACTTCTCAGTAGATATTTGCTTTGTCGCTATATGGTTAGTAATCCCTGCTATATTCTAGCATTTAAATTATGAGTTTTTTAACGATATGATACCTAGTGGGTGCATACTTTTGCATCTGGTATAGATGAATCATAATTTTTTTGGATAATTATACCAACTTACCAGAACCAAACCATAACCTATGAGAACAGTTTTGCAAATTGTTGTTAGTCTAATCATTTTAGTTTTAGGCATCTTTTTTATGACTAAACTTTTTGGCTTAGATAAAAAAGAAAGACCAAAACCAAAACCCGTTATTAAAACGGTTTTTGTAGATACAGTTCAAAATGGAACTGTTCCTTTGGTTATAGAAGCAAATGGAAATCTTACGGCTAAACGTAGAGTTGAATTATATTCTGAGGTTCAGGGAGTTCTTATAGCCGGTAATAAATTGTTTAAGCCTGGTCAAGTGTTTCGAAAAGGAGAAACGCTTTTGAGATTGAATGCTTCAGAGTTTAGAGCAACTGTAAACTCTCAAAAAAGTAATTTGATCAATCAAATTACAGCGTTATTGCCAGATTTAAGGTTAGATTATCCAGATGCGTATGCAAAATGGGAGCGATATGTCAATACATTTGATGTTAATAAATCATTGCCAGAACTTCCAGAGATAACTTCAGATAAGGAACGTTACTTCATAACCGGTCGCAATATTCTTACTTCTTATTACAATGTAAAAAATTTAGAACAGCGATTATATAAGTATCGTATAACAGCTCCGTTTTCTGGAATCTTGACAGAAGCAAATGTAACAGAAGGAACACTAGTGCGTAGTGGTCAGAAAATAGGAGAGTTTATAGAAACAGGTGTGTATGAACTTCCAGTCGCCATTAGTAAAATTTATGCAGATTTATTAAAGGTAGGAAAAGAGGTAACTCTAAAGAATTTAGATGATTCAAAAGAGTATAAAGGAGTAGTTACACGTATTAATGGAAATATAGAACAAGCATCACAAACAATCACTGCATTTATAGAAGTTAAAAATGAATCCTTAAGAGAGGGTATGTATCTTGAGGCAGAGTTAAGTGCTCGTCAAGAAACAGATGCAATTACCATTAATAGAGATCTACTGCAATCTGAAAAGCAACTATTTGTTGTAAGAGATACCATTTTAGATATTATAGATGTTAAGCCTGTTTATTTTTCTGAAAAAACAGTAGTTGTAAAAGGAGTGCCTGATGGTACTATCTTAGTTGATAGACCAGTTCCTGGAGCATATGCAGGAATGAGAATAAAGGTCTATGAAGATGGTAAGACAGCAAAAACCGAATAAGTCATGAGAAAACTAATCTCTTACTTTATAAAATATCATGTTGCTGTAAATGTAATTGTGATAGCTTTTGCCATCTTAGGTATTTTAGGAGCGAGATCGATGCGATCTTCCTTTTTTCCGCTAGTAGATTCTAAAAATGTACTGATTACAATTGTCTATCCGGGAGCTTCTCCTCAAGAAGTAGAAGAGGGTATTGTCTTAAAGATTGAAGATAACCTCAAAGGATTAGCAGGTGTAGATAGGGTAACATCTACCTCTAGAGAAAATAGTGGGAGCATTAATGTAGAAATTGCAAAAGGAGAAGATATCGACTTTATGCTTCTAGAAGTAAAAAATGCGGTAGATAGAGTTCCTTCATTTCCTACAGGTATGGAACCACTTGTAGTGTCAAAACTAGAAGCAGTACGACAAACAATATCTTTCGCGGTAAGCGGAAAAGACATTCCGCTAGCTACACTAAAACAGATAGGACGTCAGGTCGAAAATGACTTAAGAGGCGTAGAGGGAATCTCGCAAATTAATGTCTCAGGATATCCAGATGAAGAAATTGAAATCGCAGTAAATGAGAATAACTTACTTGCTTATAATATTTCTTTTGATGAAGTTGCTCAAGCAGTTTCAAGAACAAATATCTTAACTACAGGAGGAACTGTAAAAGCAGATGCAGAAGAATACTTGATAAGAGCAAATAATAGATCTTATTACGGAAATGAACTTGAAAATATTATTGTAAGAGCAGATGCTACCGGCCGAACAGTTCGCTTAAAAGATGTGGCAATAGTACGTGATCGTTTTTCAGAAAATCCCAATGCTACTTTCTATAATGGAGAAACCGCACTTAATGTGGTAGTAACCAGTACAAATTCTGAAGACCTTATCTCTAGTGCTGAAAAAGTAAAAGAATACATAGAAGATTTTAATGTCAAGTATAATAATGTAGAGTTAAATGTAATTACAGATTTATCTACAACCTTAGTACAACGTACAGAACTTCTTACGGAAAATGCGATTGTGGGAATGATTCTGGTACTTATCTTTTTAAGTCTATTTCTAAATACACGATTAGCTTTTTGGGTAGCATTTGGACTGCCAATTGCCTTTTTGGGAATGTTTATGTTAGCCCCTTATTTTAATGTGACAATTAATGTGTTATCATTATTTGGGATGATTATCGTAATCGGTATTCTGGTGGATGATGGTATTGTGATTGCAGAAAATATATATCAACATTATGAAAAAGGCAAAAAACCTATTCAGGCGGCAATAGATGGAACAATGGAGGTGATTCCTCCTATTGTATCTGCAATTATAACCACCTTATTAGCTTTTGGAATCTTTCTGTTTTTAGATGGTAGAATTGGAGATTTTTTTGGAGAAGTATCAGTAGTAGTTATCTTGACGCTTGGTGTTTCATTAATAGAAGCTTTAATTATTCTTCCAGCGCATTTAGCTCATTCAAAAGCATTACGTAAAGACGGTAAAAAACCTACAACAACAATAGGGAGGTTATTTTCAAAATTAAGATATATCAATACGTTTGGAGATAATATCATGTCTTGGTTAAGGGATAATGTTTATAGCCCTTTGCTTAAGACAACATTGCGATATAAATTAATAACAGTCTCTCTATTTATATTTGTCATTCTATTGACAGCTGGAAGCTTTGGGGCTGGAATTATAAGAGGTGCATTTTTTCCTCAAATAGCAAGTGATCGTGTTCAGATTACGCTCAATATGCCTAATGGAACGAATGAAAAAGTAACAGATAGTATTATTTCTTTCATAGAAGAAAAGGCAATAGAGGTAAATAAGGAATTTACAGAAGAGTATTTTGCAGGTACAGATAAGGAACTCACTGAAAATATTATTAAAAATTTAGGACCAGGTAGTGCTGCTGCAACCTTAACGATGAATCTTTTGCCTGGAGAAGAACGCCCAGATGAAATTACATCTATTCTTGTGACAAACCGCTTACGCGAAAAAGTAGGAGAGGTGATTGGCGCAGAGAGTCTTGTTTTTGGAGGAGGAGGAAATTTTGGAGGAAGCCCAGTTTCAGTTTCTCTTTTAGGAAATAATATAACAGAACTAAAAGCGGTAAAAAAAGAGTTAAAAGATATTTTACTAGCCAATCAACTTCTTAAAGATGTTACCGATAATGATCCTGCTGGAATTAAAGAAATAAGATTGGAGTTAAAAGAGCAAGCCTATGCTTTAGGGCTTAATCTTAGTACGGTAATGGCGCAAGTAAGAGCTGCGTTTTTTGGAACACAAGCACAGCGTTTTCAAAGAGGGCAAGATGAAATAAGAGTGTGGGTGCGTTATGATAGAGAAGATCGTTCTTCTATAGCAGATTTGGATGCCATGCGTATTTTGGTACCTAATGGCGAGCGTGTACCACTTCAAGAAATAGCAACCTATACCATACAAAGAGGTGATGTGGCTGTAAATCACTTGGAAGGACAACGCGAAATCCAAATATCAGCCGATCTTAAGGATCCTAAAAATACAAGTGCAACCGATATCGTAGCAGAAATACGTAACGAAATCATGCCAGAAATACTCTCTAAATATCCAACAGTAACTCCGTCTTATGAAGGGCAAAACAGAGAGGCTAATAAGCTTACAGATTCTTTAGGTCCCGTAGGTATTGTTGTATTGCTGCTTATTTATATCACCATAGCATTTACATTCCGTAGTTATAGTCAGCCTATATTATTAATATTGTTGGTGCCGTTTAGCTTACCTGCCGTTGCCTGGGGACATTGGGTTCACGACTTTCCAGTAAATATTCTGTCTATGCTTGGAATTATAGCACTTATTGGGATTATGGTAAATGATGGTTTGGTGCTTATAGGTAAATTCAATACAAACCTGAAAGAAGGGATGTCTTTTGATGATGCCATTTATGAAGCTGGTCGAGCTCGTTTTAGAGCAATATTCTTAACCTCGATTACAACCATAGCTGGACTAGCACCATTAATTTTTGAGCAAAGTAGACAAGCGCAGTTCTTAATTCCTATGGCAATATCTATTGCGTATGGTATTGGCTTTGCTACGATTCTTACATTAATACTTCTTCCTATATTTTTATCTTTTAGCAATAGTATAAAAGTCGCTTTAAAATGGATATACATAGGAGGAGATGTCACTAAAGAAGAAGTAGAAAGAGCTATTAAAGAAAAGAAAGAAAGTGAATCCCATATGTATTCAGATCAAGAATTAAAAGAATCACTAGAGATCAATGAAGAGTTGCAATCAGAACCAATAATTGAGCATGAACATGAATCTTAAGCAGTATGTTATAACTTTTGTTATTGTGGTATTCGCTTTCGCGAAAGCGTACGCACAAGAAACCCTATCGGAAGTATTGCCTAAAGAAGAAGCAGTATCTCTAATGCTTGAAAATAACTTTGGCATTCAGCTAGCAAATAATCAAGTGGCTATCTCAGAAAACAATACCAGTATTCTAAATGCAGATTATCTGCCTACCATATCTGGAAATGCAGGTGCAAACTTTGATAGAACAACTAGTAATACAGATTTTGGAGGCGCAACAGATCAAGAAGGAAATCCAAGACCAGATATAGAAATAGAAGGAGCAGAGACTACAAGGTATAATGCATCTATAAATCTTGATTATACATTGTTTGATGGGTTAGGACGGTATTACAACTATAAACAACTTAAAGAGCAATACAATCTAACACAACTTCAAGCAAGGGAAACGATAGAAAATACAATGTTGCAACTGTTTTCTGTGTATTATGAAGTCGCTAGATTGAAAGAAAATGTAATTATTCTAGAAGGAGCGCTTCAGGTAAGTAAGGATAGGGCTGTTAGAGCACAATATCAATTTGACTATGGGCAGGCAAATAAATTACAGATATTGAATGCTAAAGTAGATATCACAACAGATAGTATCAATGTATTAAATGCGCGTCAAAGTTTAAGAAATGCACAGCGAGATTTAAACGTAGTGCTTAATAGAGATTTAGAAAAAACCTTTCTTGCAGATACTACAGTTTCTTTTGTAAATGCGTTAGTTATAGATAGTCATATAGAACAAGCAATGCAAAATAATGTAACCTTGCTTCAGTCTGAACAAGATATCATTATCAGTGACTATCAAATTAAAAGTGCCAGAGCTTTGTTTTTACCTACAATAGGTCTGACAGGAAGTTATGGTTGGAATCAGTCTAACAATCCAGCATCTGCTTTTTTTCCTAGTACAACATCTACTTCTAATTCATTAGCTGCAGGGGCAAGCTTACGTTGGAATATCTTTGATGGTGGTAGATCGATAGTCGCGCTTAAAAACGCAAAGATATTTAGGCAAAGCCAAGAATTGGTAAAAGAGCAATTACAACAGCAAGTGCAACGTGATATCGCAAATGCAAAAGGAGATTATAAAAATGCACTTACTATTTATGATCTTCAAACGCAAAATGTAAAAACCAATGAAGATAATTTTAAGCGTTCTCAAGAAAGATTAAAACTAGGTCAGATTACAAGTGTTGAATTTAGGCAAGCGCAATTAAACCTTTTAAATGCGCAGGTTACAAAAAATGCTGCAAAATACACTGCAAAATTGGCTGAGTTACAACTTTTGCAACTTACAGGACAACTTCTTAATGTTGCTTTCTAAAATAGGTAGATAGTAGTAAATTAAAAATACAGTTATGTATGAATATTTTTTTCAATGTCCACACTGTTGGGAAGAGATATCTATGTTGCTAGATCCTTCTGTTAATACATCCTATGTAGAAGATTGTGAAGTCTGCTGTAATCCCATTCAGGTTTCAGTTGCTTTTGAAGAAGGCGAGCTACAATCATTTCAAGCAGAGAGTATTGAACAATAAGGATATTTTGTTGCGATAGTATCATCTAAATAAGTAATGACTAATAGTTTATTTTCTATCATTATATGGTATTGTTTTGCAGTGGGTTGTAATTTTTTTTAAAAAAGGTTGTGATTTTTCTTTTTAGTTAGAAAAGAGGTGTTATCTTTGCGGTCCGTTTCGGCGAAAACGGGTAGTTCATTAGATTGATTTTGGAGTTATTTTTTCGGATAAAAAAAGATTAAATTTTTTTCATTTTTTGTTTGTTTGGAATAAAATAATAGTTGTACATTTGCACCCGCTTTGCGAGGGATATTGTAGAGCGAA
>NZ_FZNY01000021.1 GCF_900188275.1 Dokdonia pacifica | reverse complement strand
AAGCATAGCATTAGTAAGTTTGATATGAGTTTTGTGTTTACAGAAATCGAAGGACAATTAGCAGTACACATAGATTATAATACAGATATTTATGATCCTGTGTTTGTAGAAAAAATAGGAATACACTTAGAAAACTTTTTAAATAGTTGTCTTCAAAATGCTGATCAAAGTATTACAGATATTAACTTCTTAACTAAAGAAGATACAGCACAACTACTTACAGAATTTAATACTACCAAAAAATCTTATGATATAAACAGAACCGTTATAGATGTATTTGTAAATCAGGTAAATAAAACGCCAGATGCAATTGCTTTAGTACACGAGGGTAAACAATTTACATATGCCGCATTAGATACATTATCAAATCAAATGGCTCATTATTTATTATCAAATTTTGAGTTGTCAAAAGAAGACATAGTTGGGATTAAATTAGATAGAGGCGAGTGGTTAGTCATTAGTCTTTTGTCAGTCTTAAAGGCAGGATGTGCTTATGTACCTATTGATCCAAGTTACCCAAAGCAACGCATTGAATACATACAAGTAGATAGTAACTGTACTATTACAATAGATACGTCATTTATAGATGCATTTAATGCAGTAGAGCATACACTTACTTCACTTCCAGAGATACATATATCTCCATCTAGTTTAGCTTACGTGATTTACACATCTGGTTCTACAGGAAAGCCTAAGGGAGTTATGATAGAGCACAAAAGTGCATTGAATTTATCTTTTTGGCATATTGAAGCGTATCATGTTACCTCTTCTAGTAGAGGAACTTTATATGCTGGGATTGGCTTTGATGCTTCTGTATGGGAAATCTACCCTTACTTATTAGCAGGCGCTTCCTTATATCCAATTTCTGACTCAGAAGTGAGATACGATGTACAACTTCTTACAGAGTTTTTAGAACAAAACGAAATCACACATGCATATTTACCAACAAAGATTTGTGAAGAATTAGTCGGACAAAATATATCCATAGAAAGAATTAAAATTTTAACTGGAGGAGAAGCACTTTCACTACCTAAAGGAGCACTAGATATACATATTTATAATAATTATGGACCCTCTGAAAACTCAGTAGTCACTACAAATTTTGATCTTAAAGATCGTTCAGGAGATAGTATTCCTATTGGAAAACCAGTTTCTAACACAGA
The DNA here is from genome assembly GCF_900188275.1 of Dokdonia pacifica. GTDB lineage: Bacteria > Bacteroidota > Bacteroidia > Flavobacteriales > Flavobacteriaceae > Dokdonia > Dokdonia pacifica. The sequence goes on along the minus strand of NZ_FZNY01000021.1, from coordinate 951 downwards.
GATCTATATTGTTTCAAATACGATGCAGTTACAGCCTGTAGGTGTCGTTGGAGAGATTTGTATTTCAGGTGTTGGGTTATCTAGAGGATATCTTAACCGTAAAGAATTAACAGAAGAGAAATTTGTTTTTAACCGCTTTCGCGAAAGCGGACTCCTATATAAAACCGGTGATTTAGGACGTTGGCTACCTGATGGAAATATCGAATTTATAGGTAGAAAAGATAGCCAAGTAAAAATACGAGGATATCGTATCGAACTTGGAGAGATAGAAAACACATTAACTTCATTAGCGGCCATAAACCAAGCAGTTATAGTGGTTGCCACAGTGAAGGAAACACAAGCACTTGTAGCATATTATACAAGTAGTAAAGAAATTAATAAACAAGAATTGCGTACAGAATTAAGTAATATGTTACCTGATTATATGGTACCTACATATTATGTGGCGCTAGATACTATTCCATTAAATGCGAATGGTAAAGTAGATAAGAAAGCATTGCCTGCTATTGTAGCAGAAGATGTAATAAAGAATGAATATGTAGCACCTAGTACAGATTTAGAAAGACAACTAGTTGCTATTTGGGAAGAAGTATTGAGTATAGATCCTATCGGGATTACTGATAACTTTTTTGAATTAGGTGGTCATAGTTTAAAGATTAATTTGATTGTCAATAAGATTAAAAATGAACTCGAATTATCGGTAGCTATTAAGGATATCTTTTTAAACCCTACGATTGCGGGTATTACGGAAGTAGTAGAAGAAATTACTTCAGATTCTATTCCTGTATCAGCAGAGAAGGAATGTTATGTTTTAACGTCATCACAGCGTAGGTTGTGGACGTTAAGTCAGTTTGACAAGGGAAGTGTTGCGTATACTATTTTTAATGCTTTTGAATTTAAAGGAGCATTGGACATTGATTCTTTATCACGAGCTTATATACAATTAGTTGA
>NZ_FZNY01000023.1 GCF_900188275.1 Dokdonia pacifica | reverse complement strand
ACTGTTGCTTGGTTTGTTACCTGACCAGCATCAATATCATCTTGCGTGATTGCATAATCTGCAGTGTATGTCCATGTCTCTGTTACATCTAACTCACCATCACCGTCTGTATCACCATCTACAAATGTGATTCCAGCAATTAATGGATCAGTTACTACGATGTCAGATAAACTTACATTTCCTTCATTTGTTACTGTGAAGCTATATGTGATCGTCTCATCTACATCACTACATCCATCAGCATCTTCATCATTGAATACTCCTACTTTAAGGATCGCAATTGCTGGTGACTGACATAATGGGCTCACTGTTGGATTATCTTCTAATACCGAAGTATCATCTGATAGATCACTTAATGGGTTATCATTAGTATCTGTTCCTGCTACTGTTGCTTGGTTTGTTACCTGACCAGCATCAATATCATCTTGCGTGATTGCATAATCTGCAGTGTATGTCCATGTCTCTGTTACATCTAACTCACCATCACCGTCTGTATCACCATCTACAAATGTGATTCCAGCAATTAATGGATCGGTTACTACGATATCTGATAAACTTACATTTCCTTCATTCGTTACTGTGAAAGTATACGTGATTGTCTCATCTACATCACTACATCCGTCGGCGTCTTCATCATTGAATACTCCTACTTTAAGGATCGCAATTGCTGGATCTTGTGGTAGAATAGTAATAGTACAATCTGGACACTGAGGATCTATTGGTCCCATAGGTGTTGGATCTTCAGAAGTATCTGTAGCAGGCTCTCCTGCTTGATCAGCACCTGTCGCTGTTGCTAAATTATATACTACACCTGCATCAATATCATCTTGTGTAATTGCATATGAAGCTGTAAAAGTCGTATTATCACTTTCTCCTACACCTAAATCTATTGGTCCTCCATTCACTGTTACTAATGGATCAGTTACTATGATTCCAAATAAAGGAACATCTCCATTATTAGTTACTGTAAAAGTGTATATAACAAGATCACCTTCATTAACAACACCGTCTCCATTGGTATCTTCATAAACACCATCTTTTAATAACTCTAATGAAGGGTTATCTGGTGTAACTATTACTGTTACGGTAGCTGTCTCTGTCGTAGTAGAACCATCTGGATTAGTTACCGTTACTGTATAATCAAAAGTATCTGTACCATTATAGTTTGGATCTGGTGTATAGGTTACTGTACCATCAGCATTGATCGTTACTGTTCCATTGGCTGGATCTGTAACATCGGTTACCTCTACATCACTGTTTGGATTAAACGTATCATTGTCTAATACATCGATATCTACTGGAGTATCCTCTGGTGTAGTAGCCGTATCATCCATTACATCCTCTACTGGAGTTACTGTCACTGTTACCGTAGCTGTCTCTGTCGTAGTAGAACCATCTGGATTGGTTACTGTTACTGTATAATCAAAAGTATCTTCTCCGATATAATCAGGATCTGGTGTATAGGTTACTGTTCCATCAGCATTGATCGTTACTGTTCCATTGGCTGGATCTGTAACATCGGTTACCTCTACATCACTGTTTGGATTGAATGTATCATTGTCTAATACATCGATATCTACTGGAGTATCCTCTGGTGTCGTAGCTGTATCATCCATTACATCCTCTACTGGAGTTACTGTCACTGTTACCGTAGCTGTCTCTGTCGTAGTAGAACCATCTGGATTAGTTACTGTTACTGTATAATCAAAAGTATCTTCTCCGATATAATCAGGATCTGGTGTATAGGTTACNGTTCCATCAGCATTGATCGTTACTGTTCCATTGGCTGGATCTGTAACATCGGTTACCTCTACATCACTGTTTGGATTGAATGTATCATTGTCTAATACATCAATATCTACTGGAGTATCCTCTGGTGTAGTAGCCGTATCATCCATTACATCCTCTACTGGAGTTACAGTCAC
>NZ_FZNY01000024.1 GCF_900188275.1 Dokdonia pacifica | reverse complement strand
TCTGGTGTAGTAGCTGTATCATCCATTACATCCTCTACTGGAGTTACTGTCACTGTTACCGTAGCTGTCTCTGTCGTAGTAGAACCATCTGGATTAGTTACTGTTACTGTATAATCAAAAGTATCTTCTCCGATATAATCAGGATCTGGTGTATAGGTTACTGTTCCATCAGCATTGATCGTTACTGTTCCATTGGCTGGATCTGTAACATCGGTTACCTCTACATCACTGTTTGGATTGAATGTATCATTGTCTAATACATCAATATCTACTGGAGTATCCTCTGGTGTAGTAGCTGTATCATCCATTACATCCTCTACTGGAGTTACAGTCACTGTTACCGTAGCTGTCTCTGTCGTAGTAGAACCATCTGGATTAGTTACTGTTACTGTATAATCAAAAGTATCTTCTCCGATATAATCAGGATCTGGTGTATAGGTTACTGTTCCATCAGCATTGATCGTTACTGTTCCATTGGCTGGATCTGTAACATCGGTTACCTCTACATCACTGTTTGGATTGAATGTATCATTGTCTAATACATCGATATCTACTGGAGTATCCTCTGGTGTAGTAGCCGTATCATCCATTACATCCTCTACTGGAGTTACAGTCACTGTTACCGTAGCTGTCTCTGTCGTAGTAGAACCATCTGGATTAGTTACTGTTACTGTATAATCAAAAGTATCTTCTCCAATATAATCAGGATCTGGTGTATAGGTTACTGTTCCATCAGCATTGATCGTTACTGTTCCATTGGCTGGATCTGTAACATCGGTTACCTCTACATCACTGTTTGGATTGAATGTATCATTGTCTAATACATCGATATCTACTGGAGTATCCTCTGGTGTAGTAGCCGTATCATCCATTACATCCTCTACTGGAGTTACTGTCACTGTTACCGTAGCTGTCTCTGTCGTAGTAGAACCATCTGGATTAGTTACTGTTACTGTATAATCAAAAGTATCTTCTCCGATATAATCAGGATCTGGTGTATAGGTTACTGTACCATCAGCATTGATCGTTACTGTTCCATTGGCTGGATCTGTAACATCGGTTACCTCGACATCACTGTTTGGATTGAATGTATCATTGTCTAATACATCGATATCTACTGGAGTATCCTCTGGTGTAGTAGCCGTATCATCCATTACATCCTCTACTGGAGTTACTGTCACTGTTACCGTAGCTGTCTCTGTCGTAGTAGAACCATCTGGATTAGTTACTGTTACTGTATAATCAAAAGTATCTTCTCCAATATAATCAGGATCTGGTGTATAGGTTACTGTTCCATCAGCATTGATCGTTACTGTTCCATTGGCTGGATCTGTAACATCGGTTACCTCGACATCACTGTTTGGATTAAATGTATCATTGTCTAATACATCGATATCTACTGGAGTATCCTCTGGTGTAGTAGCCGTATCATCCATTACATCCTCTACTGGAGTTACAGTCACTGTTACCGTAGCTGTCTCTGTCGTAGTAGAACCATCTGGATTGGTTACCGTTACTGTATAATCAAAAGTATCCTCTCCAATATAATCAGGATCTGGTGTATAGGTTACTGTTCCATCAGCATTGATCGTTACTGTTCCATTGGCTGGATCTGTAACATCAGTTACCTCGACATCACTGTTTGGATTAAATGTATCATTGTCTAATACATCAATATCTACTGGAGTATCCTCTGGTGTAGTAGCCGTATCATCCATTACATCCTCTACTGGAGTTACTGTCACTGTTACCGTAGCTGTCTCTGTCGTAGTAGAACCATCTGGATTAGTTACTGTTACTGTATAATCAAAAGTATCTTCTCC
>NZ_FZNY01000025.1 GCF_900188275.1 Dokdonia pacifica | reverse complement strand
ATAGAGATTATATGGTAGGAAACCCATTCCCATCTGCTTTAGATGCAAACGATTTTATCAATGATAATCCACACCTTGATGGAACGCTTTACTTCTGGGAACACTACGGAGGAGGAAATCATATCCAAGCAGATTACCAAGCAGGATATGCATTATATACCCTTTCAGGAGGAACACCGGCGGTAAGTCATCCAGATGTATCAAATATTGGAGGTGGTACTAAAACACCAGAGCGCTATGTCCCTGTAGGACAAGGATTCTTTGTTGCTGCCGATAGTGATGGTGATATCGTATTTAGTAACTCACAGCGTAATTTTGTAAGAGAATCTGGAGCTTCAATCTTCTTATTTGGTGATCCTGTAGAAGGACAAAATGGACCAGAAAGTACTACAAGTAATCCTAATATCGATCAGCAACTAGACGATTCAGATTTAGATACACCTGATATGCGTGAGAAGTTTAGAATTGGATTTGACTCCCCTAGCCTATATCACAGACAGCTTTTAATTACTGTAGATCCTAATACAACTTTTGGAATTGATAGAGCCTATGATGGAGAAATTCAGTTTGGCCCTCAAGAAGATATGACTTGGGATATGGAAGACAAGAAGTTTGTTATTCAGGGAGTTCCAAATATTATTGATGTAACAGAGTTTCCATTGGTAGTAACATTACCACAAGCAGGACCTATCCGAATAGGAATAGATGCTCTTGAAAATGTAGATACAGAAACCACAACAGTATACTTAAAAGATCGTGTTCAAAATACAGTAACCAACCTTTTTGAAGGTGATTATGAAATCACATTAGAAGCCGGAGATCATTACAATCGTTATGTAATCGTCTTTAGAACAGATGATAATGATGATGACGATGATGACGACGATGATGATGATGACGATACTACGGATGATACTACTTGGGATGAAGACGAAGAAATAGATGGAGGAAGTATAGGTACAGATGATTGGGAGGAAGAAGAAGAAGAAGAAACAGGTACAGGAGATGATAATGATACAAATGATGATGAGCAAGGAACCTATAATGAGACTTCTAATGATGATGATGAACAAGGAGAAGGTACTTCAGGAACGACTACAAACGATGAAGAAGAGGAAACTGAAGAAGATACCGAGATAGCTATACAAGAAGAAAACGTATCCCTAGAAGAAGAAACAGATCTTACTAGTGTTACCGTAAGCTATAATACGCAAGGAAAGTACATTACAGTAACTAAGAATGAGCGTAACAATATAACCAATGCGAGATTATTCTCAATGCTTGGTCAAGTCATACAACAATGGAAACCAGAAACTGGCACAACAATTATACAGTTACCAGTATCTAATGTAAGTAAAGGACCATATATCCTTCGATTAGAAACAGATATGGGATCATTTACAGAAAA
>NZ_FZNY01000026.1 GCF_900188275.1 Dokdonia pacifica | reverse complement strand
GTTACAGAGCCAAGTGTATTGAGTGGTGGAATCGCAGTAAATAATGTATTGTGTTTTGGAGATAATTCAGGATCGCTTAACTTAACAGTTAGTGGCGGTACTTTCCCATACACATTTGCATGGAGTACAGGCGCTACGACTGAAGATATAGTAGATTTAGTAGCGGGAGATTATTCAGTAGTTGTTACAGATACCAACGGATGTACAATTACTGTAAACGCTACAGTTACTCAACCTGATAGTGCAGTAACTGCAGATGTTACAACTACAGATGAGAATGGAGCAACAGCAAATGATGGAACAGCAACTGTTGTTCCTTCAGGAGGTACACCTCCGTATACATTCTCTTGGAGTAATGGAGAAACAACAGCTACAATTACTGATTTAGATTCTGGTGATTATACAATAATAGTGACAGATGCTAATGGATGTATTTATGAAGAAACAGTAACTGTAGATTCTACAAATCAAGTTCCTGATCCAGAAGATGATACAGCAACAACTCAGGAAGATATCGCTGTAAATATTGATGTTACTGATAATGATGATTTTGGAACTGACGGACCATCTACAGGTACAATTGTAATTACTACAGGTCCTTCTAACGGAACAGCTGTTGTAAATGATAATGGAACACCAGATGATCCTTCAGATGATACGATTGACTATACGCCTAGCCCAGATTTTCAAGGGGAAGATGTATTCTTCTATCAAATAGAAGATAGTAATGGAGATACTGAAATTGCTCAAGTAACAGTGACAGTAACTCCAGTAGAGGATGTAATGGATGATACAGCTACTACACCAGAGGATACTCCAGTAGATATCGATGTATTAGACAATGATACATTCAATCCAAACAGTGATGTAGAGGTAACTGATGTTACAGATCCAGCCAATGGAACAGTAACGATCAATGCTGATGGAACAGTAACCTATACACCAGATCCTGATTATATTGGAGAGGATACTTTTGATTATACAGTAACGGTAACCAATCCAGATGGTTCTACTACGACAGAGACAGCTACGGTAACAGTGACAGTAACTCCAGTAGAGGATGTAATGGATGATACGGCTACTACACCAGAGGATACTCCAGTAGATATCGATGTATTAGACAATGATACATTCAATCCAAACAGTGATGTAGAGGTAACCGATGTTACAGATCCAGCCAATGGAACAGTAACGATCAATGCTGATGGAACAGTAACCTATACACCAGATCCTGATTATATCGGAGAAGATACTTTTGATTATACAGTAACAGTAACTAATCCAGATGGTTCTACTACGACAGAGACAGCTACGGTAACAGTGACAGTAACTCCAGT
>NZ_FZNY01000027.1 GCF_900188275.1 Dokdonia pacifica | reverse complement strand
ACGTTGCCACACATATGAAAAAAAAGATTGTCATTATATTAATTTTGTTTTTCAGCAACATTTTATTTGCTCAAAAATTGAATTTCGGAAACTTCCCCACTGAAAAAAATAATGACGAACCGATAATAACATCAACACTTTTAAATTCATTAGATTGGAATAAACTTAAAGATTTTAGTGATAAAAACGAAGGACATTTTGCTCGGGAATCTATAAGATATACAGGCGATTTATTAAAAACTTATAGCTACGTTCAAGTAAGGTATGTTGCAGATTTTGAAATTGTCAGTTTTAAAGGAAAAGTTCTTGAGTATAATAGTCAAATTTCAAATTCGCCAAAACAAACTGAAAACTCATATTTTGACAAAAATGTCTGGTTAGAATATGTTCATACTTTATTGCCAAATTTAGATGATTCCTTAAAACTAACTTCAATTGAATCAAAAGATATTTTGAAAGGTTATTACAGCCTAATCGGAGCAGATTCCCGTGATGAATATGGTTGGATTTGTGAATATTCAACAGTCCCAAGGTTTACCGAACGAAGAAGAGGAGTAATTGAATTATTGAAAGAAGATAGAGCAGATTTAATTAAACCGCTAATTAAAAATCCAAATCTTGAGATTAGTATGTATGCTATTGACGCAATGATTTATCACGACTACAAAACAAAACAAATTATTATTAATGAAATAATTCCAGAACTGACCAAATTAACACGAGAATTAGATAGCCTAAAATCAAACAATTTTTCAAGTCAAAAGCTTGCAACTAATCCTAAAGAAATTGGGTATATTGAGAAACGACTTTCAAAGCTTAGAAAAGAAACTTTGAATTCAGAAGAATGGCAGTTTATTTGCGAGTTAAAAGAGAAAAATCAAGAAATCCTTACTTGCAAAGATGGTACCGGTTCATTTAAAATATATAAGAGTTGTACGAAATATTTATTGAGTGAAATCGGAATTTCAAATATTATAGAAAAATATAAGGAATGGAAAAAACTTGGTTACCTTGAGTGAGAAATACGTGTGGCAACAACGCATATAGGCAATGCGGGAGTTGTCGCTTAACCAAAAGTTTGGGTATATTTGGAGGTCGCCGAATTTTTACAAATCCGACTTTTGACAAGAAAAAATAAAAAGCGGAATTTGTAAAAATCAGCTTGTGCACAACCGAATGGTAACAGCCATTTTCGCCCGCACTGCCCATATACAATTCCGTTG
>NZ_FZNY01000028.1 GCF_900188275.1 Dokdonia pacifica | reverse complement strand
ACAGTAAGTGCAAGTTCAAATGCCAATCCAGCTGCTTTATTTACATTTACTTGGAATACAGGTCAAGTAGATGCAGGAGTTACTACAAGTACATTAAGTAATTTAACTGCGGGAGTATATACCGTAAGTGTTACTATAGATGGAACAGTATGTTTAGCAGTAGAACAAAGTGTTACAGTAACAGAGCCAGCGAGTCCAGTTGCTGTTTCAGCAACTTCTACCGATGAGACTGGTCCTGGATTAAATAATGGAACAGCAACAGCAAATCCATCAGGAGGAACACCTCCATATACATATGCATGGAGTAATGGAGAGACAACACAAGAGATTACAGGTTTAGCACCTAACGACTATACAGTTACAGTTACTGACGCAAATGGATGTCAAGTACAAACGATGGTCACAATAAATGAAGGATCTTGTCAAAATTTAACGATTACTACAAGTGCAACGAATGTAAGTTGTAATGGTTTTTCAGATGGTACAGCATCATCAAATACAACAGGAGGCGTAGGACCATTTACATACTTATGGAGTAATGGAGCAACGACAGAAAATATTACAGGATTAGTAGCAGGTTCATATACAGTTACTGTAAGTGATGGAACAACCGGTTGTACTGCACAATCAACCATTGTTGTTTCAGAGCCAAGTGTATTGAGTGGCGGAATCGCAGTAAATAATGTATTATGTTTTGGAGATAATTCAGGATCACTTAACTTAACAGTTAGTGGCGGTACTTTCCCATACACATTTGCATGGAGTACAGGAGCTACGACTGAAGATATAGTAGATTTAGTAGCGGGAGATTATTCAGTAGTTGTTACAGATACCAACGGATGTACAATTACTGTAAACGCTACGGTTACTCAACCAGTAAAAGCATTAGAATTATCAGGTACAGAAGTAGATGTTCTTTGTAATGGAGAAGATACAGGATCTGTAGATATTACAGTAGATGGCGGAACCCCTCCATATACATATGCATGGAGTAACGGAGCTACGACCGAAGATATAGAAGATGTATCAGCAGGAAACTATTCTGTTATTGTAACAGATGCTAATGGTTGTACAATTTCAGCTAACTATACAATCACAGAGCCAGATAATGCATTAAGTGTAAACATTACAAGAGTTGATGCAACAACTGCTCAAGGATGTTTAAATGGAGAAGCGACTGCAACCGTAACAGGAGG
>NZ_FZNY01000030.1 GCF_900188275.1 Dokdonia pacifica | reverse complement strand
ACAAGCGTCTGATTCGCCATAGGATCTAAACTCGCTATCGTACCTACCAAGTTCGGGGTAAGGTTCGTATCGGTGACATCAATGCTCGTTACCGTTACATTGCCTGTATTGGTCACCACAAAGGTGTATAAAATCATATCACCTGGACTTACAACACCATCACCATTAGTATCCTCATAAGCACTTGTCTTAACTAAGTCTAATTGAGGCGTTGCGATAATAGGTAGGTTCGTTGGATCATTGCTGTCATCCGTATCAGCATCTGAGTTACCAGGCTGTCCTTCATCATCATTTGCATTGGTACTATCTGATACATCACTTACTGGATTACCATCAGGGTCTGTTCCATTTACTGTTGCTGAATTCTCTACGTTTCCAGCATTCACATCATCTTGGGTAAGGGTATAGGTTGCTGTTACAACTCCTACTCCCATAGGGTCTAAACTAGATGGTGCTACTACTGCTGCATCCAAGCCAATCGTCGTATCTGTAATGGTTAAGTTATCAACCGTTGTGTTTCCTGTATTGGTCACCGTAAAAGTGTAGGTCACCATATCCCCTTCGCCTAATAAGCCATCACCATTGGTATCAGTTAATGCCGATACCGCTTTCGCTAAAACAATCTCAGACATCACTGGTAAATCTGTCGTGGTAGGATCATTATCTGCTCCCGTGTCATCCGCTGGGTTACCAGAGTCTGATGCATCCGTTACTGGATCACCACTTGGGTCTTCTCCTGTAGCTAACGCCTCATTACTCACTTCTCCAGCATTGATATCTTCTTGAGTTAATACATAACTCGCCGTAAAGGTCAATACATCCATTGGGGCTGCATCAAAAGCATCACCATCGCCATCTAAATCTCCACCACCCATTTGGTATATCGGTGTAGGGGCTACTCCTGTTCCTGTAAACACAGTCTCTCCTACCGTAATATCATTTACAGTAACATTGCCCGTATTCTCAACAGTATACACATAATCTATCTGATCACCTACATTCAAGCCAACTGGTGCATTATCTACATATGTACTTGTCTTGATAAGTACAATCATTGGAGTGGATTCGATAGGTGTCGTAGTGACATCATCATCCGCTCCTGTATCATCTGCTGCATTACCTGAATCAGATACATCCATCACCATAGCGCCACTTGGATCAG